>NZ_CP088150.1:880000-5680000 GCF_023375135.1 Bradyrhizobium sp. C-145
ACCTCGCCATCAAAAGATCTGAGGAGACTTCCATGCCCGCATTGCTTCGTCCCACCCTCACTGTGCTGAGCGCTGCGTGCCTTCTGTCCGCAGTATCCCTCGTCTCCTCCGACGCAGCATTCGCGCAGGCCAAGCAGCAGCCGGCACCCGCCCAGCAGGCGGCGCCGGCCCAGCAGCAGCAAGCTCCAGCGCTGAAGCAGATCGCACTGACCGACAAGCAGCTCGATGGCGTGCTCGCCGCGCAGAAGGACATGGACGCGATCACGGAGAAGCTGCCGGAGAACACCGCGCCCGACCAGAAGGTGATCGCGCGGCTCGAGGAGGTCGCCAAGAAGCACGGCTTTGTCAGCTACGACGACTACAACAACGTGGTCGACAACATCAGCCTCGTGCTCGGCGGCTTCGATCCCGCGACCAAGAAATATGTCGGCCCCGAAGCCGTGATCAAGGCGCAGATCGCGCAGGTGCAGGCCGACAAGAAGATGCCGGCCAAGGAGAAGAAGGAAGCGGTCGACGAGCTCAACGAAGCGCTGAAGACGCCGGCGCCGCAGATCGAGAACAAAGGCAACATCGATCTCGTCGGCAAGTACTACGACAAGCTGGTCGCCGCGCTCGGCGACGACGAGAATTGAGAGAGTTGGCGGCGCGCTCTTTATGCACCGCACCTCTCCGCTGTCATGCCCCGGCTTAACCGGGGCATCCAGTACGCCGCGGCGGATGTGGTGAGAGCGAGCTCTCTAACGCCGGCCTCTGGATACTGGATCGCCCGGTCAAGTGTTCAGCCCGGGGACATGACCGACGGGTGTTCGGGGACATAGCCGACACTTTCTCCGCTCGCCAAGTCGATGATAGCGATTTGGTGGGCGGCAAAGAAGATCCCGTATTGCGCATCGTTTGCCGAGGGGCGGATGGCGAGGCGCTCGCCACGGAAGGCCTGTGGCACTTTCCACAGACGTCCCTTGAAGCTGACATAGGCCTTGGTCGTGGAGACGCGGCGCACGATCTCATGGCTGTCGTATTCGACCTGTGGCAATCGATCGGGCATTGGTCGCTGGCTGGGCCGATATCGACTGGCCGGGACCTGTTGTCCGAGCGCCTCGTGTGGCCGTTCGAAGTTGTAGACTTCCCGCCAGGCGTCGAAGGCACGCTGCGTCTCTGCGAGATCGCGGAACTGTCGCAGTGCGAACACCTCAGCCGCGAGGGTGCGGTGGAATCGTTCATTCTTGCCGCGGCTTTGCGGGTGATATGGGCGGCTGCGGATGACGGCGACGCCAAGCTTGAGCAGCCACACCGAGAACCGTGTCCATCGCTCGCCGGAAGGATCACCCCAGGGCGAACCATTGTCGACGAAGAAGGCCTCCGGGAGCCCGTAGTGGCGAAAGGTCTTCTCCAGGCGGCTGCGCACGGTATCTGTGCGTTGATCGGCACAGGCCTGCAGACACAGATCATAGCGGGAGTGGTCATCCACCACCGTCAGAGGATGGCACTGGGTATCATTGCCGAGCCGAACCCAGCCTTTGAAGTCCATCTGCCACAACAGATTGGGGGCCGGCATCTCGAAACGCTGGCTTGCCATCGGGCCGCCGATCGGAGGCTTGATGCGGCCAGACCGACGCAAGATCTGATGAACTGTTGAGACTGCTGGCGAACGCAAACCATTGCGCTCCAGGCAGTGAGCTATCTTGCGAGCTCCCCATGCCGGATGGGCATCGCGCACCGCGAGAATACGTGCCTCGAGCTCGCAATCGGTCTGTCCCGGGCTCGCATGCGGTCGGCGTATAGCGCGACAATCAGGATGAGAGCGGCGCGTCAATCAAGATGAGACGAGGCGGCCGAGTCAGGAGATAATTGACGCTGGCCGCCGGCTTGGCAAGCGTTGATTGACGCTGCGCGACAATCAAGCGGCGCTGCCAGCGTCAATCGCAGTCTTGTCGAGTTCGTTGGGGGTAGTGTGAACAGGCGGCCGGCCTGGACCGCGCTTGCGATCGAGGGCAACTTTTCGACGGTAACTTTCGACGTTCATCTCGAGGATCGTGGCGTGGTGGACCAAACGATCGATGGCAGCCAACGTCATTGCTTGGTCCGGGAAGATACGCCCCCATTCGCCAAATGGCTGATTGGCCGTGATCAGCAGCGAGCGTCGTTCGTAGCGGGCGGCGATCAACTCGAACAGCACACTGGTTTCCGCCTGATCCTTGCTCACATATGTGATGTCGTCGAGGATCAGGAGGTCATAGCGATCGAGTTTGCCGATCGCGGACTCCAGCGCCAGCTCGCGCCGCGCGACCTGCAGCCGTTGCACCAGATCAGTGGTGCGCGCGAAGAGAACGCGCCAACCGTTCTCGACGAGAGCCAGGCCGATCGCCGCGCCGAGATGGGTCTTGCCGCCGCCCGGTGGACCGAACAAGAGCAAATTGGCGCCGGCCTTCAACCAGGCGTCGCCGGCAGCGAGCGCCATCGCCTGTGCCTTTGATAGCATCGGCACGCTCTCGAAGTCGAAGGTGGCGAGCGTCTTGCCGGCGGGCAAACGCGCTTCCACCATGTGTCGCTCGATCCGACGGCGGGTACGATCGGATGCCTCGTGCTCGGCAAGGGCGGCGAGGAAGCGGGCGGCAGGCCACCCTTCCTTGTCCGACTGTGCGGCGAGCTTCGGCCAGATCGCCTTGACGCCCGGCAGGCGGAGCTCATTGAGAAGCAACTCGACACGAGCAGCATCGACGGAGGTGGCGATGCTGGTCATGCTGCCTCTCCCAGATTCGAGCGGCCCGACATGACGCTGACGGAGGCGAGTTCATCGTAGACGTCGAGCGGCGCCAGCTTGACGGCGACGCGCGGGATCGAGGCCGCCTCGGGTCGGAAGCGGTCGCGCAGCGCGGCAAGATCGGGTAACTGTCCGGCGTCCAGATCCATCGCGATCGCCTTGGCGAGCTCGGCTTCGCAGGCTCGCTCGTGGGCCAGCGCTAGAAGTTCGACCGTCACCTTGCAGGCGCGCCGATCGTCACCGTGCTCCCGCAAGGTCTCGAACAGGCGTCTGTAAGCGGCGCGCGGGAAGAGCTGGTCGCGATAGACGAGGTTGAGGAGCGCCATCGGCTTGCGCCGCAGGGCATGGATGACGTGCCGATAATCGACGACATGCCCGCCCTGGCTCTCCGACACAGGCCGACCGCGCCGCAACGTCACAACCGGCGTGACGCCGAGGAAGCATTCGAGCCGGTCGTCGAAGATGCGCACACGCAGGCGATGGCCAATCAGCCTTGAAGGAACGGTGTAGAACACGCGCCGCAGGATGAAGCCGCCTGACGACGTCACCGGGATCACTTTCTCGTCGAAGTCGGTCGTGCGGCCTTTCGGCAGCGGCGCCAATGCCTCCTTCTCGAGCGCGATCGGCTTGGCGAGATTGGCGTTGCGCCGGCCGACAATCTCGTCGACAAAAGCCCGGTAGGCATCGAGACTGGCGAAGTCGCGCGTCCCCCGCAGCAACAGCGCATCTTCCAGTGCGCGCTTGAGATGGCCGTGCGCACTCTCGATCGAGCCGTTCTCGTGTGCAATGCCCGCATTGTTGCGTGTTGGTGCCATGCCATAGTGGCCCATCAGCGCAGCGTAGCGCTGTGTCAGATCCTCACGCGCGTCAGCCGCCAGATTGCGGAACGCCGCCGATAGGCTGTCGCTGCGATGCTCCCGTGGAACGCCGCCAAGCGCCCACAGGGCGTTCTGCAAGCCCTCCGCCAGGGCGACGAAGCTTTCGCCCCCGAGCACGACATGGGCATGCTCGAAGCCGGAGAACGCCAACCGGAAGTGATAGAGCCGGTGATCGAGTGGCTCACCTACGATGGTAATGCCGAGCGCGCTCACGTCGGTGAAGTCGGACAGACCCAGCCGCCCGGGCTCGTGCTCTTGGCGGAAGATCACGTCCTGTTCGGGGCCGTTGAGCGCCCGCCACGCATTGATGCGCCGCTCCAGCGTGCGTCGGATGTTGGGGTTGAGGTCGCGATGCCGCCGGCGCAGTTCGTCCAGCACACCGATCACGCGGATGCCGGGAGCAGCCTTCAGGATCGGAACGATCTCGGCGTCCCAATAGGGCGCGAGTGGATCGGATCGTCGCCGGCCCCTCGGCGCCTTCTTCTGCGATGGCGGGCGCGCATCGCCCTCAATCCGATACGCACTCGCTTTCGAGAACCCCGCCTTGGCCGCGGCCGCTTCGGGGGACAATGTCAGTCGGTAGGTCATGTACAGCCTCATCTGATGGTCGGTGATGTGAAGGCCAGGCAAGGCATCGATTCCCTCTTGTCGAGACGAATCAAAAGCTTGCACCAGCCCCGCCCAGCCGCCAGACGGGTCCAAAAACGCGCGACGCCGATGGGGACGGTCCTCCGGTCGGGCTACGCCCTCCCTTCGGTCCGTCCCCATCGGCGCAGTCTCACCTTGATTGTCGCTGGAGTCTCACCCTGATCGCCGCCGCGCAGTCGGCGCGAGCGGTCGTTGACATTCTGATCCGCTTGCCATCGTGCAAGCCACTTGTAGCCCGTGTCGGGATGGATATTGAACCGCCGGCAGAGCTCCCGCCGGTTCGCTCCCTCCTGCATCGCAAGCCGCACGAACTCCCGCCGCTGATCCATCACCGACACCTCTCGCCAGGGCATGGACTTGGCCTCCTTTACCGCCAAATCCCTGCACTATGATGTGTCGGCTATGTCCCCGAACACCCGTCGGTCATGTCCCCGGGCTGAACATCAAGCCGGGCGATGACACCTTTCGGGTAGCTCCATCTCTCGCCAAACTGTGCAATCATAGCCGCGCTCAACGCAAAAGCCCCGGAGACATCTCCGGGGCTTTCGTCGTTTCGCCGATTGCCGCGCGAGGCAGCTACGTCCGCGTCCGCATCCGCATCATGAAGCTGTCGAAGCTCAGCTCCGCGACCTGCATCCAGGCCAGCGACTCGCTGCGATAGGCGGTGAGGCTCGCATACATCTTGGCAAAATGCGGGTTGCTCTTGGCGAGATCGGCGTAGACCCCGTTGGCCGCGCCGTAGCAGGCTTCGAGCACCTCCTGCGGGAACGGCTTGAGGATCGCACCGGCAGCCAGCAGACGCTTCAGCGCCGGCGGATTGACCGAATCGTACTTGCCTGTCACCCAGGTGAAGGTGTCCAGCGATGCCGCGCTGATTGCGGCCTGATAGTGCTTCGGCAGCGCATTCCACTTTTCGAGGTTCATGAGGTTGTGGCCCTGGCCGGTGCCTTCCCACCAGCCCGGATAATAATAGTATTTCGCCACCTTCACGAAGCCGAGCTTCTCGTCGTCATACGGCCCCACCCATTCGGCCGCGTCGATCGTGCCCTTCTCCAGCGCTGGGTAGATGTCGCCGGCCGCGATCTGCTGCGGCACGCCACCGAGCTTCGAGATGATGGTGCCCGCGAAGCCGCCGACGCGGAATTTCAGCCCCTTGAGATCATCGACGGTCTTGATCTCCTTGCGGAACCAGCCGCCCATCTGGGCGCCGGTCGAGCCTGTGGGCACGCCGATCGCGTTATGCTCCTTCAGGAGCTCGTTCAGCATGTCCTGACCACCGCCCCAGATCAGCCAGGAAATGTGCTGGCGCGTGTTGAGCCCGAACGGCAGCGATGTGCCGAAAGTGAAGGCGGGATTCTTGCCCCAATAATAATAGAGCGCGGTATTGCCGATCTCCACGGTGCCGTTCGAGACCGCGTCGAGCACCTGCAATCCCGGGACGATTTCGCCGGCGGCGAAGGGCTGGATCTGGAACTTATTGTCGGTGATCTCGGCGACGCGCTTGCAGAAATATTCGCAGCCGCCATAGAGCGTATCCAGAGATTTCGGCCAGCTCGCCGCTAGGCGCCATTTCACCTCGGGCATCGATTGCGCGATAGCCGGTGCAGCAACTGCGCTTGCGGCAAGGCCCAGCCCGCCTGCCGTCAGGAATTTACGACGTTCCATGCATTCCCTCCTGTGATGTCGAGTCCTCGACGAGGGGATCGCGATCTTGGCGCCGCTTTGTCTTCGTCGCTGGCCGACGTTTCTTGGTGTCCGAAATTCAAATGTCCCGGATCGCGCTCAGGATGGCGAAAGGGCGGCAGCAAAGCAAGCGCACATTTGGTTGCGCTGCCGGCGACGCCCTCAATGCTGCGCTGCGAACGCGGCCTCCATGGCCTTGCGTGCTTTCACCGTCTCGTTTCCCGCATCGAACTCGACGTCGCTCCAGCGCACCACCGCGCCATGCGCGACGTCATGCCTCAGCTTCACGCCATGCGCGAGGCCGATCGGCAGCGCGCCGGTCTTCAGGCTCGCGGCCGCCGGTACCAGCTTGCCCCACACGGTGTAGCCGCCTTCGCCATCCAGCATCTCGCCGGCGTGCAAATTGCGTTTTGCCACAGCCGCGACATCGCCGCGGAAGCCGTTAGCTTGTCCGGTCGGCTCACCCCGCAGCGCCGCCGACAGCACCGAGATGTTCAGTTCGAGCCCGATCAGATGATAGGGCTTGTACATCGCCGCGAAACGCCCGCTGGCGTCGGTCTTCAGGCCGTATTGCCTGAAGCAGTCGGCAGCATAATCGTTCGGTGCCTCCAGCACGACATAGACGCCCCAACGCAGGTCGCGAAACACCGGCCGGCCGTCGCGCTCGAGTGAAGAGACCACTTCCACCACGCCCGATCGCTCCAGCACGCCGCCGCGCGAGCGAGGCCGCATGATGTGCGGCAGATCGTCGACGCCGCAGGGCGGAAACAGCAAGCCGTCGGCGGGCACGTCGAGGGTGCAGGCATTGGCGATCGCGGCCATCTCGATCGCCGATTTGGTGCCGTCGAGGAAGGAGTTGAACATCTGCGGATTCATCCCGGCCGACTGCGCTTCGCTCGCGGTGAGGCCGTAATGCTGCCAGACGCCATCAGGCGTCACGTCGTGATAGGCCGGCAGATATTTTGTGCCCTTGCCGGCAGCGACGACGTGGAATCCTGTCGCGCGCGCCCAATCCACCATCTCCGCCGTCAGCGCCGGCTGATCGCCATAGGCGAGCGAATAGACCACGCCCGCTTTTCGCGCTTCCTCGGCGAGCAGGGGGCCCGCCAGCACGTCGGCCTCGACATTGACCATCACGATATGCTTGCCGGCCGCAATCGCAGCGCGCGCATGCTTGATGCCGACGGCGGGATTGCCGGTCGCTTCCACCACCACGTCTATCGCGCCGCCGGCGATGGCGCGCGCACCGTCATCGGTGAACGTGGTCGCGGCGATGCGGTCTGTATCCCAGCCGACAGTGCGGCAGGCCTCGCGTGCCCGGTCGCGGTCGATGTCGACGATGACAGGCACCTCCAGTCCCGCCGTGTGCGGCACCTGCGACAAAAACATCGAGCCGAATTTCCCGGCGCCGATCAGCGCGACGCGAACGGGCTTGCCGGCGGACGCGCGAGCTTGCAGGAGGCGGAAGAGGTTCATGTGGGTGTCCGAGAGTGCGTTGTCTGTTGCGCGACGCGAAGTGCGAAGTATCAACGTTCGTCATTCCGGAGCGACGCGTCAGCGTCGAAGCCCGGAATCCATCGGGCCGCAGAAACTGCGGATAAATGGATTCCGGGCTCGCGACTTCGTCGCGCCCCGGAATGACAGGTTACTCCGCCGCCTGTCGCGGCGCACGTGCGAGCCGTAGCAGCGCGTCGTCATCCACCGTCTTGATCGGCGCGAAATCGCGATGCGCGATGTAGTCCGGCCGCGTCGGGGTGCGGATGTAGTTCGAGACCGCGTTCAGCGTCAGATACACGATCTTGCGTGGATAGGGCGTGATGTTGCCGCTCGAGCCATGCACGAGATTGCCGTGGAACATCAGCATGCCACCGGGCTTGCCCGTGGGCGCCACGATGCCGCCCTGCTTGACGAGCCGCGTCACGGTGTCCTCGTCCAGCGTCCACAGCGGATAGGAGGTGGTGGCGAGGTCATGTGAGGCTTCGAGATCGCCCGCGTTCTGGCTGCGTGGCACCAGCATCAGGGGGCCGTTGATCGGCATCACTTCGTCGAGGAAGATCGCAATGTTCATCGCGCGCGGCTCCGGCATGCCGTCGTCGCGCTTCCAGGTGCCGTAATCCTGGTGCCATTGCCAGACGTCGCCGGTGAAGGCCGATTTCGCGTTGATCTTGAACTGGTGCATGTAGACCGGCTCCCCGAACACCTGCTCGACCGGCTCGATCATGCGCGGATGCGCGCCCAGGATGCCGAACGCCTCGTTGTAGAGATGCGCGGCAAAGGCGGTGCGCGGCGCGCCGCTCTTCTCGCGCCAGACCTCCGGTCGGTTGGCGTCGTAGATGCCGACCGCCTCGCGCGCGAGCAGATCGACCTCCTCCGGACTGAACAATTCGGGCAGGAACAGCCAGCCCTCGCGGTGGAAGAACTCCAATTGCTCCTGAGACAGTTTCATGGGGCGTCCTCCTTGGTTTTGTTTATTTGTTTTCTCTCTCGTCATGCCCGGGCTTGTCCCGGGCATCCACGTTCTTCGTCGAGCAAAGGCGTGGATGGCCGGGTCAAGCCCGGCCATGACGGCGCAGGTGCAAATGACTACGCCGCCACCTCTTCCGTCGCCCTCAATCTCTCCTCGGTCATCCGTCCCGCCGTCTGCGCATGCGCCAGCGCCGCGCGTTCGGCGGCGTTCGCATCGCCCGCGAGAATGTGTTTGGCGATATCGGCATGCTCCGCCCAGGCGCTGCCGCGATAGTCGAGCTCGGCGAGCACCGTCGCCATCGAGCGGCGCATGTGCGGCCATTGCGGCGCCATCGTTTCCTCGATCACGGGATTGCCGGCGAGCTGATAGATCGCGCGGTGAAAATCGACGTCGAGCACGATGAGCTCAGCGAGCGTCGTGTTGCGATCGATGCGGCGTCCGGCCGCAAGCGCCGCCTCCAGCCGCGCGCGAGCCGCGGCGTCAGTGCCTGCGCGCTCGGCGGCAAGCCGGGCGGCCAGCGCATCGATGGCGCCGCGCACCTCGTAGAGCTGGCGGATGCGTGAGGGGTCGAGCTGGGTCACCTCAAAGCCGCGCTTGCCGCTCTCGGCGACGAGGCCCTGCCGGTGCAACAGATGCAGTGCGTGCGACACCGGCTGGCGCGAGACGCCGAGCTTGTCGGCGAGCTCGTTCTGCCGGATGCGCTGTCCGGGCTGAAGGGTCCGGTCGGAGATCGCCTCCAGGATCCGGGCGTAGACCTGGTCGATCAGGTTCGGGAGCGGGTCGAGAGGGATCACGCCGGCAGCTCCGGAGACGTAAAGAAGGAATACGGAATTCCGTATTCGAAGCTACGCCGCGGGATCGACCGCGTCAAGCGGTACCGGAGGGTGGCCCCGACCTTCGTTTCGGAGCGGCTAAGCAATTGATATTGCTACCGCTGTCTACTGTGCATGGGGTTGTTTTTCGAGAAAAATGATCTGGCCTGGGTCGATGCCATCTAGCGCTCGAGCACCTCCACATCGAGCGTCGCAATTCGCTCGGCATCGGCCGTCGCATCGATCCCGGCGATCCGGCCGTCCCTGAAGCTGACGCGCAGCGCGATGCGCAGCTGGCCGCCGAGAACGACGGCGACGCCCATTTCGCCATCGACCAGCGCGGCCTGTGCCGCCTGAGCACGGCCCTTGAAGGTCTGCGCCACCGCGTCGGCGCCGCGGATCTCGGGCAGCGAGCCGAGCCGCACCGCGGCCTGGTCGGCGCGGAATACGACGTCGGGATCGAGCACGGCCAGCAGGCCCTCGAAATCGCCCTCGCGCGAAGCTTTGAGGAAGGCATCGACGATTCCGCGCTGGCGCGACAGATCCGTCTCCGGCACCGGCGCGCCCTGCACGCGCCGCCGCGCACGACTCGCCAGCTGCCGCGAGGCGTCAACGGAGCGGCCGACGATCGGCGCGATCTCCTCGAAGGGAACGGCGAACATGTCGTGCAGGACGAAGGCAAGCCGTTCCGCCGGCTGCAATGTCTCCAGCACGACCAGCAGCGCCGCGCCGACGGAATCGGCCATCTCCGCCTCGCGCTCCCGCGTCTCGTCGACCGGCTCGGGCACGTCCGGACCCATCGGCTCTTCCTTGCGCGACTTCCGTGCGCGCAGCATGTCGAGGCAGATCCGCGCCACCACGGTGGTCAGCCAGCCGCGCAGGTTCGCCACATCGGACATGTCGTAGCGGCTGACCCGCAGCCAGGCCTCCTGCACGGCATCCTCGACCTCAGCGCGGGAGCCCAGCATCCGGTAGGCGACCGCGCGCAGATGGTCCCGGCTGGCCTCGAACTGGCGGGTGAGAAGATTTTCTTCAGTCATCGGTCACATTCCCTCATCGCGATCCGTCATGCCCATGACGAAGCCAATCCGGTCGATGTGACCGGAACCTTCGAAATTCTCGAACGGAGACGCAAGATGATGCACGCACGAATGAACCATCCGGTCATGGTCCTGCCGGAGGCGATGAATGTCCTTCAGTCCCTCGGCAATTTGACCAAACAGGTCCTGCCGGAAAAGCTCCTGGAACTGGTGCACCTGCGCGCCAGCCAGATCAATGGCTGCAGCGTCTGCGTCGACATGCATCCGAAGGTCGCGCGCAAGCTCGGTGAGACCGATGAACGCCTGTTCGCCGTGTCCGCCTGGCGCGAGGCGCCCTATTTCACCGAAGCCGAACGCGCGGCGCTGGCGCTGACCGAGGCGGTCACGCGTCTTGCCGATCGCGAGGATCCCGTGCCGGATGCGATCTGGAACGCGGCCGCCAAGCATTTTGACGAGCGCGAGCTCGCCACGCTGATCCTCTCGATCGCAACGATCAACGTCTGGAACCGGCTGAACGCGACGATCAAGATGCCGGTCGGCGTTTGGAAGGTGTGAGCACGTGTGAGGGAGGCACTGACCGTGCACTCCCTCGCCCCGCACGTGGGAAGAGGCAACGAGAGCGCCTACTCCGCCAAGAACCTGTTCACTGCCTCGCCGAACTCCAGCGGCGCCTGTTCGAACATCCAGTGGCCGGCGTTCGGGATCACCGCTGTCTTGCTGCCTTCGATGTGCTCGGCCAGCACGCGCCACATCACCGACAGGCTTCCCGTCGTCGCGCCGCCGCCGATCAGCAGCGTCGGCGTCCTGATCGCCTGCGCATCAGCGAGTGTGTAGGGCCTGCGCTGCTCGTTGATCTGGCCGAGGAAGGTCAGTGCGTTATCGCGGAGTTGCTGCTTGGCCGCCGCCGGCACGCGGCGCCAGGAGCCGTCGCCCTCGATGCCTTCGTAAAAATTCTGCAGCGCGCTCTCGATGTCGCCGGCGCGGATCATCTCGACCGAGCGGGCGGTGCGTGCGGCGAGCGGCGGATGCGTCGGTGTGCCTGCGGGAACCGGCAAGCTGGCATCGAGATCGCCGCCCGGTTCGGCCAGCACCAGTTTTCGCAACAGATCCGGCCGGGCCTGCGCCACGCGGAAGGCGATGTGGCCGCCGCGCGAATGTCCCATCAGATCGACCGGTCCGGGCTGGACCTGCTCGATGAAGGCGATCGTATCGGCGACATGCTGGGCCATCTTGTAGTCGTCGCCGACGGCATCCCAATGCTCCGGAAAGAAGTGCCGCAGGCTGACCGAGATCACCCGATGGTTCTTCGACAGCGGGCCGAGCACCGAATACCAGGTGCGGAAGTCGCCTAACGTGCCGTGCACGCAGACCAGCGGTGGGCCGTCTCCGACTTCGAGATAGGCCATGTCGTAACCGTTGACACGAAATGTCCGCATGGGTCAGCTCGCCAGAAAATCCAGCACCACTTCGGAGTATTTTTGCGGTGCCTGCTCGAACATCGGGTGCGTCGCGTTCGGGATGACCGCCGTCTTTGAATAAGGCACATGCGCCGCGAGCGCGTGCAGCACCTTCGGCAGCAGGCCCTTGGTCCGCGCGCCCAGGATGAACAGCGTCGGCATTTTGATGGACTCCGCGTCCGCCTTCGAGAACGGCGGGCGTTTGTCGCGGACCTGGCCGATCAGCGTCATGGCATTGTCGCGCAGATTTTGCTTCACCATCGCCGGTAGTCGCGGCCAGGTGCCGGGGCCCTCCAGCGTGTCGACGAAGACGGCAAGGCCGCCGTCGACGTCGCCAGCTGCGATCTTCTCGGCCGAGGCCGAGAACCGCGCCAGCAGCGGCGAGGGGCCGCCGACATGATCGGGATCGAGGCTTGCATCGAGCTCGCCGCCGGGCTCGGCCAGGATCAGCCGCCGGAGCAGGTCCGGCCGCGCCTGCGCAACGCGGAAGCAGATGTGCCCGCCGCGGGAATGTCCCATCAGGTCGACCGGCCCGAGGTCGAGCTTTTCGATGAAGGCGATGACGTCGTCGACATGCTGGGCAATCGAATAGGTGTCACCGAGGCCGTCCCATTGCGCCGGGAAGAAGTGCCTCAAGCTGACAGCGATCACCCGGTGTCGCTGCGTCAGCGGTCCGAGCACGCAACCCCAGATGCGGAAGTCCGAGAGCGAGCCGTGCACGCAGACCAGCGGCGGGCCGCCTTTGGCTTCGCCCACGTCGAGGTAGGGCATCTCGTATCCGTTGACGTGGAGGCTTTGCATTCTGGGCTCGCGCGAAGGAACAGGAACTCCTGTGCAAGATTCCCGGAAACCGGGTGGATCGCAACTATTTCCAAGCCTAGATTTCGCAGGAGATCAAAGAGGGGGGCCTGCGACGAGAAGCAAGCCAGGAACCAAGCCATGACCGACCAGCATTTTGCCCTGTTCGACACCAGGATCGGCCTGTGCGCCATCGCCTGGGGCCCGCGCGGCATCAACGGCACGCAATTGCCGATGGGCGGCGAGCAGAAGATCCGCACCCGTATCCATCAGCGCCATGCCGAGGCGACCGAAGCCGAGCCGACCGCCGAGGTGCAGCGGGCGATCGACCGCATCGTCAAGCTGCTCGCGGGCGAGCCGGATGATCTCACCGACATCCCGCTCGATCTCGACGGCGTGCCCGAGTTCAATCGCGGCGTCTACGACATCGCCCGCACCATCCCGCCCGGCAAGACCATGACCTATGGCGACATCGCGAAGCAACTCGGCGGCGTCGAACTGTCGCGCGACGTCGGCCAGGCGCTCGGCCGTAACCCGTGCCCGATCGTCGTGCCCTGCCATCGCGTGCTGGCGGCCGGCAACAAGCCCGGCGGCTTCTCGGCGAATGGCGGCGTGGTGACGAAGCTGAAGATGCTCGAGATCGAAGGCGCGCTGGTGAACCACACGCCGAGCCTGTTTGATTGAGGTTGCGGGACGCGTAGGGTGGGTTAGCCGAAGGCGTAACCCACCTCTTTCGCCTCCATGGAGACAAGGGTTACGCTACGCTAACCCACCCTACGAACCCCCGCTAAATCTTCGCCGCCGTCTTCGGCCAATACTTGTCGCGCAGATGGCGTTTCACCAGCTTGCCCGTGGGCGTGCGCGGCAGCTCGGCCTCGAAATCAATCGAGCGCGGACACTTGATGGCGGAGAGGCGGCCCTTGCAATAGGCGATCAACTCGGCCTCGAGCGCCTTGCCGGCACGGCTCATGTCGTGCGGCTGCACCACCGCCTTCACCTCTTCGCCCATCTCCTCGTTCGGCACGCCGAACACGGCGACGTCGGCGACGTCAGGATGGGTGATGAGCACGTCCTCGGTCTCCTGCGGGTAGATGTTCACCCCGCCGGAGATGATCATGTAGGACTTGCGATCGGTGAGATAGAGGAAGCCGTCCTTGTCGAGATAACCGACATCGCCGAGCGTCGACCAGCCCTTTGCGTTGTAGGCCTTCTTCGTCTTTTCAGGGTCGTTGTGATAGGTGAAGGCCGGCGCGTCGGCGAAGTAGACGGTGCCGATCTCGCCCACCGGCTGCTCCTCGTCGTTCTCGTCCAGAATCTTGACCTTGCCAACCACGGCGCGGCCGACGCTGCCGCGGTGCGCCAGCCAATCTTTCGAGCTGCAGACGGTGACGCCGTTGCCTTCCGAGCCGGCATAATACTCGATCAGGATCGGTCCCCACCATTCGATCATCTTGGCTTTGACGTCGACGGGGCAGGGTGCGGCGGCGTGGATCGCGCCCTTCAGCGTGGAGACATTGTATTTGGCGCGCACCTCGTCCGGCAGCTTCAGCATCCGCACGAACATGGTCGGCACCAGCTGCGACTGCGTGACCTTGTATTTCTCGACGAGCTTCAAAAATTCCTCGGCATCAAAATGCTCCATGATGATGGAGGTGCCGCCGAGCACGACTGCCATCATGTTGAAGCGCAATGGGGCCGCGTGATAGAGCGGCGCCGGAGAAAGGTAGATTGTGTCGGCGTTCATGCCGCACATGTTGGCGCAGAGCACGCGCAGGAATGCGTTCGGCTCGTCGATCGGCTTGCCCTCGAACGCCTTCTTGACGCCTTTGGGGCGGCCCGTGGTGCCGGACGAATACAGCATGTCGTAGCCGGCGACCTCGTCCGCGATCGGCGTCGTCGGCTGCGCGCCTGCTTCCTTGTCGTAGGAGCGGAAGCCCGGTAGCGGCTCGTCCATCATGTAGAAGATCGGCTCGCCGGCAGCGCCCTTGATCAGGCCCTTGATCTGGTCGGCGCATTTCGGCGTCGTGATCACGACCTTGGCGCCGCAATCCTTGACGATGTAGTCGATCTCGTCCTGCTTCAGATAGCGGCTGATCGCGGTGTAATAGAGCCCGCTGCGCTGTGCCGCCCAGCAGATCTCCATGAAGGCGAGCCGGTTCTCCATCAACAGCGCGATGTGGTCGCCGGCCTTGAGACCAAGCGAGCGGAAGAGATGCGCGCCCTGGTTCGAGAGCTCGTCGAGCTCGCGATAGGTGATCGCCTTGCCGGTGCCGGCCATCTGATAGGCGATCTTGCTCGGCGTTGTCTTCGCGTAGACGGACGGATGAGTCATGAAAGTTGGTCTCGCAACAACAAAGGTGTCATCCCGGCGAAAGCCCGGGATCCATAACCACCGAAACAGATCGTTGAAATGCGATGTCGCCCCAGCTCGCCCCTACCACAGACTCTTGTGGTTATGGGTCCCGGCTTTCGCCGGGACGACACCTTTAGTGTGGCAACTGCAACGGCGCTTACATCCGCTCCACGATCGTGACGTTGGCCATGCCGCCGCCCTCGCACATGGTCTGGAGGCCGTAGCGCTTACCGCGCTGATGCAGGGCGTGGACCAGCGTGGTCATCAGCTTGGTGCCGGAGCCGCCGAGGGGGTGGCCGAGCGCGATCGCACCGCCGTTGACGTTGAGACGCTCCGGATCGGCGCCGGTGGTCTTGAGCCAGGCGGTCGGCACCGAGGCAAAGGCCTCGTTGACCTCAAACAGATCGATGTCGCCGATCTTCATGCCGGCCTTCTCCAGTGCGCGCTTGGTCGCGTGCAGCGGAGCGTCGAGCATGATGACGGGATCGCCGCCGGTCATGGTCATGTGGTGGATGCGCGCGAGCGGCTTGACGCCGAGCTGCTTCAGGCCGCGCTCGTTGACCACCATGACGCCGGAGGCGCCGTCGCAGATCTGGCTGGCGCTGGCCGCGGTGAGCTTGCCGTTCTCGGCGATCAGCTTGACACCCCTGATGCCTTCGATCGTTGCATCGAAACGGATGCCTTCGTCGATGTGATGGGCGTCCTTGCTGCCGTCGGCACGGGTGATCTCGAGCGGCACGATCTCCTTCTTGAAGTGACCCGCTTGCGTCGCCGCGATCGCGCGCTGATGGCTGCCAAAGGAGTATTCGTCGAGCTCATCCTTGGAGAGGCCGTACTTCTCGGCCATCATCTCCGCGCCGGTGAACTGGCTGAACATGATGTTCGGATACTTCTTCTCGATGCCCGGGCTCTTGTAATTGCCAAAACCGTTCTTGGCCGGGAGCTGTGACGACAGGCCCATTGGCACCCGCGTCATCGATTCCACGCCGGCGGCGATCACCACGTCCATCGCGCCGGACATCACGGCTTGCGCGGCGAAGTGCAGCGCCTGCTGCGAGGAGCCGCACTGGCGGTCGATCGAGGTGCCCGGCACGCTCTCCGGCAGTTTTGACGCCATCACCGCGTTGCGTGCGATGTTGTTGGACTGCTCGCCGACCTGCATCACGCAGCCCATGATCACGTCCTCGACCAGGGCTGGATCGACCTTGGTGCGGTCGACCAGCTCGTCCAGCACCTTGGCGGCGAGATCGGCCGGATGCCAGCCGGCGAGGCGGCCCCCCTTGCGCCCGCCGGCGGTGCGCGCAGCGGCGACGATGTAAGCCTCGGCCATGTCGGTTTCTCCCTGAATTCTTGATTGGGTTGGTTGTCGGGGACGGATTTAAGGGACGCGAGATCGTTTAGTCAATCGATCAATTAACTCTTGTGATAGGGCGCTGCTTGGGCTTATCTGCGCGCCTCACGAGGCATGTTCAGGGATCTCTGTGGCTACCAGCGTACCGACCAAGCTCCCCAGCGGGAAGAATTCCACGGCAGAGAAATTGCTCGTGGCCGCGAGCGAGCTAATGATCGAACGCTCCTCGATCGAGATCTCGCTCTCCGACATCGCCCAGAAGTCCGGCGCCAATGCCGCGCTGGTCAAATACCATTTCGGTAACAAGGACGGCCTGCTGCTGGCGCTGCTGGAGCGCAACGCTGCGACCGAACTGTCCAATCTCGAATATCTGCTGGCGCAGCCGATCACGCCGACCGCGAAGCTAAAGCTGCACATCGGCGGTATCATCCGCGCCTATTACCGGTTCCCGTATATGAACCGGCTGATCCACTATCTCCTGCATGAGACCAAGCCGGAATGCGCAGATGAGGTGTCGAAATTCTTCGTCGCGCCGCTGCTGGACTTCCACCGCCGCCTGCTCGCCGACGGCGTCAGCCGCGGCGAGTTCCGCGCCACCGATCCTGTGCTGTTCTACACCAGCCTGATCGGCGCTTGCGATCACCTGTTCTTCGGCCGGCACGCAATGTCTCGCGCGACCGGCGTCGGCCCGGTCACCGACGAAGTCTGCCGGCAATACATCAAGCACATGGAAACGCTGATTTGCGGCGGCATCCTCACGCAAGCCGAGGAAGCTGCCGCGGCCGGATGATCCGGCCGAACCTTCAAGTCCAGAGAAGAAACGCCCAAGGAAAGGTACAAGCGATGCAGTTGAAAGACGTGGCCGTTCTCATCACCGGCGGCGGTTCGGGCCTGGGTGCCGCGACCGCTCGGGCCATGGCCGCCAAGGGCGCCAAGATCGGCGTGATCGACCAGAGCAAGGAAAACGCCGAGAAGGTCGCCGCCGAGGTGAAGGGCGTCGCGCTCCATGCCGACGTCACCAGCGAGGAGCAGATCAAGGCGGCGATCGCCAAGGCGGAAGCCGCGCATGGCGTCGCGCGCGTGCTGATGAACTGCGCCGGCATCGGCGGCTCGCAGCGCATCGTCGGTCGCGACGGCGTCTACCCGCTGGAAAAGTTCGCGCGCATCATCAACGTCAATTTGATCGGCACCTTCAACTGCCTGCGGCTGTTCGCAGAACGTCTCGTCACGATCGAGCCGGTCGGTGAGGAGCGCGGCGTCATCATCAACACCGCCTCGGTCGCCGCTTACGAAGGTCAGATCGGCCAGATCGCCTATTCGGCGTCGAAGGGCGGCGTCGTTGGCCTGACGCTGCCGGCGGCGCGCGACCTCGCCAGCCAGAAAATCCGCGTCAACACTATCGCGCCCGGCTTGTTCTTCACACCGCTGCTGATGGGCCTCAACGAAGAGGCCCGCAAGAGCCTCGGCGCGCAGGTGCCGCATCCCTCGCGTCTCGGCGATGCCGCCGAATACGGCATGCTGGCGGTCCACATCGTCGAGAACCCGATGCTCAACGGCGAGACCATCCGCCTCGACGGCGCCATTCGCATGGCGCCGCGGTAAGCGGCGCTTCTTACCCTCCCCTGGAGGGGGAGGGTCGGCGCGAAGCGCCGGGGTGGGGTGATCTCTCCACTCGGGCACTATTCGGTGAGGAGAGACTGTCACCCCACCCCGTCTCACATTTCGCTCCGCGCAATGTGAGCCGACCCTCCCCCTCCAGGGGAGGGTAGCAGTCCGGCCCGTGACCGATGTGCGAGGTCCCATGTCCCAACCGCTGCTGATCGAGCATGACGACGGCGTCGACCGGGTGACGCTCAATCGTCCTGACAGCCTCAACGCGCTCGATCCCGCGCTGATCGATGCTCTCAACGTCTATTTCCAAAGCCTGCAGCGCAACCGCGACACGCGCGTGGTGGTGTTGCGCGGCGCCGGCAAGAATTTCTGCGCGGGCCTCGATCTCAAGGCCGCGATGGCTCGCCGCACGGGTCAGCAGGAGCCGCCTGGTGTGACCGAGTCTCTCGATTCGCAGCGGCGCATCGCCGACATCGTGATGCTGATGCGGCGTTGCCCGCAGCCAATTCTCGCGCTGGTGCAGGGCGCCGCGGCCGGTGGCGGCTTCGCGCTGGCGCTGGCGTCCGACATCCGCATTGCGACGACATCGGCGCGGATGAACTGCGCTTTCATCAAGCTCGGCCTCGGCGGCTGCGACATCGGCACCAGCTATTTCCTGCCGCGCCTCGTCGGCGTGTCCGTGGCATCGGAATTGATCCTGACCGGGCGCTTCATCGGCGCCGAGCGCGCGCTGGCGGTCGGGCTCGTCTCGGAGGTCGTCGACGAGGACAAGCTCGACGACGCGGCCGCGCCTTATATCGACGCGATGATGACGGCCTCGCCCGTGGGGCTGCGTCTGTCCAAGGAATGTCTCAACATGAGCGTCGATGCCGGTTCGCTGGAAGCTGCGATTGCGATGGAGGACCGCAACCAAGTCCTGTGCAGTCGTTCCGAGGAGTTTTCGGAAGGCATCAGGGCCTTCCTTGAGAAGCGAAAGCCTGTCTATATCAAGCGCTGAACGAGAATGATCCGCAAAGGACATTAATTCCGGGAGACGCAAAATGAGTGGAAGCGCGGCGGCAGTGATGACGAAGCCCGCCTTTCGCAAGGTCCAGTGGCTCGCGCGCGACATCGAGGTCGAGCGCCGTGGCGACGGCACGCTGGTGCTGAAGTCGCGCATTCCGCTGCAAGCTTACGAGAAGCATATCCCGGCGTCGCTGGCGAAGTGGGCGAAGGAAGCGCCCGAGCGCATCTGGCTTGCGCAGCGTGGCGGCCCGAACCGCGAATGGAGAAAAGTCTCCTACAGCGAAGCCAAGCGGACCGCCGATGCACTGACGCAAGGCTTGCTCAATCTCGGGCTTGACGGTCGCCCCGTTGCGATCCTCTCCGGCAATTCGATCGAGCATGCGCTGATGACGCAGGCCGCGATGGAGGCGCGCGCGCCGGCGGCACCGGTATCGCCGGCCTACTCTTTGATGAGCCACGATCACGTCAAGCTGAAATACCTGTTCGACCTGATCAAGCCGGCCGTCGTGATGGTGCAGGACGGCCCGACCTTCGAGAAGGCGCTCAGGGCGATCGATCTCACCGGCGTCACCGTCGTTCATGTCGTGCGACCCTGCGACGGCATCAAGAGCGTCAGCTTTGCCGAGCTCGCGGCGACGCCGGTCACGAGGGATGTCGAGGCGTCGATCGCGAAGATCACGCCGCAGACCATCGGCAAGCTGCTCTTCACCTCCGGTTCGACCGGCATGCCCAAAGCCGTCATAAACACCCAGGAGATGATGTGCGCCAATGCGGCCATGATGATGCAGGTGCGGCCGCGTACGCCGGGCGGCCCGCTGCCGACCGTGCTCGACTGGATGCCCTGGAATCACACCATGGGCGGCAATGCGGCATTCCACCCCGTGCTGGTCGAAGGCGGTACGCTCCATATCGACGACGGCCGGCCGGTGCCGGGCCAGTTCGAGGAGACGTTGCGCAATTTGCACGAGATCTCGCCGACCTATTACGCCAACGTGCCGGCCGGCTATGCCGCGCTCGCGGCGGCGATGGAGAAGGACGACGCGCTGTGTCGCTCCTTCTTCAAGAACCTCTCGATCATGGCTTATGGCGGTGCGCGGCTGCCGGACGATCTCTACGACCGCATGCAGGCGCTGGCGGTGAAGACGACCGGCGAGCGCATCGTGTTCTACACCGGCTGGGGCTCGACCGAGACCGCGCCGACCTCGACCGGCACCTATTGGGACACCGAGCGCGTCGGCCTGATCGGCCTGCCGTTCCCCGGAGTCGAACTGAAGATGGTGCCGTGCGGCTCGAAATACGAGCTGCGCCTGCGCGGTGTCAACGTCACATCAGGCTATTTCGGCCAGCCGGAGCTGACGAAGAAGATGTTCGACGAGGAAGGCTTCTACTGTATCGGCGATGCCGGCATTTTCGTCGACGATGCCGATCCGGTGCAGGGCATCATCTTTGCCGGGCGCGTGGTGGAGGATTTCAAGCTCACCACGGGCACCTTCGTGCATGTCGGCTCGCTCCGTACCGATGCGATCGCGGCGACGACGCCCGTCGTGCATGACGCGCTGGTCGCGGGACAGGATCGCGCCTTCATAGGCCTGCTTGCCTGGCCAAACCTGCATGCCTGCCGCCAGCTCGTCGGCAATCCTGACCTGAGCTTTGCGGATGCGGTGAAGCACCCTGAGGTCATGGCCTGCTTCAGGCGCGGGCTGGAGACGCACAACCGGGAGTGCGAAGGCGCCAGCAGTCGCGTCATCGCGCGCGCCATGTTGATGGTCGAACCGCCTTCGATCGACGGCAACGAGCTCACCGACAAGGGTTATATCAACCAGCGCGCCGGCTTAGAGCGCCGCGCAGCGCTGGTGGAGCGGCTTTATGCGGACAAGCCGGATGAAGATGTGATCGTGCTGCGATGAATGCACAACTCTCTCACCTCGTCATTCCCCGGGGGCGCGCAGCGCGAACTTTGATGCGCAATTGCGCATCAGCGAATCCATCGGGCCGCATTGACGCGGTGGAATGGATTCCGGGCTCGCGACGTCGTTGCGCCCCAGAATGACGGCATCAATGAATGACAACGAATAAAAAGGTAGCCCGCCATGAACTTCGATTTCTCCGACGACCAGAAGCAGCTCCGCGACCAGGCGCGCAAATTCCTCACCGAGAAGTGCTCGCCCAAGGCGGTGCGCATCGTGCTCGACGGCAAGGCGCCCTATGACAAGGCGCTTTGGAAGGGTCTCGCCGAAATGGGATTTCTCGGCGTCGCGATCCCGGAAGAATTCGGCGGTGCGGGTGCCGGTCATCTCGAGCTCTGCGTGATCGCGGAGGAGATGGGCCGGGCCAATGCGCCGGTGCCGTTCTCCTCGACCGTGTATCTTGCCGCCGAAGCGCTGCTGATTGCCGGCAGCGACGCGCAAAAGAAGAAGTGGCTGCCCGCGATTGCTTCGGGCGAAGCGATCGGCACGCTGGCGCTGTTCGAGGGCAAGGGCAATCCGTCGCCGAAGAATGTCAAGCTGACTGCTGCGAATGGCGTGCTCAACGGCGTCAAGAAGCCGGTGGCCGATGGCGCCATCGCCGACTTCGCCGTGGTTGCCGCGCGCACGGGATCGAGTGGACGTGAGAATGATATCTCGCTGTTCCTGGTCGATCTCAAAGGCGCGGGTGTTGAGGTGAAAAGTCTCACCAATCTCGACCCTACCCGTGGGCAGGCCGAGATCTCCTTCAAAGACTGCAAGGCCGAGCCGCTAGGTGCTGCCGGCGACGGCTGGAGCATCCTCACCCAGGTGCTCGACCGCGCCGCGGTGTTGTGCGCGTTCGAGCAGGTCGGCGGCGCTGACCGCGCCCTGGAGATGGGCCGAGACTACGCGCTCGACCGCATCGCCTTCGGCCGTCAGATCGGTTCGTTCCAGGCCATCAAGCACATGCTCGCCGACATGTATGTCTCGGCGACGCTGGCGCGCTCGAACAGCTATTACGGTGCCTGGGCGCTCTCGACCAACGCAGCTGAATTGCCGGAGGCCGCGGCCGCCGCGCGGATCAGCGCGACGCAGGCCTTCCAGCACTGTGCCAAGAACAACATCCAGGTTCACGGCGGCATGGGTTTTACCTGGGAGTTCGACTGCCACATGTACTACCGCCGCGCCAACGCCATGGCGCTCGGGCTCGGCAGCCTCACCTATTGGGAAGACCAGTTGATCGACCGCATGCGGAAGAAGAACGCGGCGTAAGCGAGGGGCAACGTTATGAACTTCGACGACACCCCGCAGGAAGCCGAATTCCGCGCAACCGCCCGCGCATGGATTGATGCGAACGCGCCCAAGCAATACGAGGACGAGCTGCGCAAATCCTCGCTCGGCCGCACGCAGCTCAAGAACGCCAACATTCTCGAGGTCGCAAAGGCCTGGCAGAAGAAGAAGGCCGATGCCGGCTGGGCCTGCTTGCATTGGCCGAAGGAATATGGCGGCCGCGGGTCGTCGCCGATCGAGCGCGTGATCTGGCAGCAGGAGGAGGGTCCGTTCGGAAAGCTCTCCCACATGTTCATCATCGGCCACGGCATGTGCGGGCCGACCATGATGGCATTCGCGCGCGAGGAGCATAAGCGGGCCTATCTGCCGCCGCTTGCCTCCGGCGAGAAGGTCTGGTGCCAGCTGTTCTCCGAGCCGGCCGGCGGCTCTGACGTCGCGGGCCTGCGCACGCGGGCCGAGAAAGACGGTGACGAGTGGGTCATCAACGGCCAGAAGATCTGGACATCGGGCGCGCATTATTCGGACTACGGCATCCTCTTGACCCGCACAGATCCGACCGTGCCCAAGCACAAGGGCCTCACCATGTTCTTTTTGGACATGAAGAGCCCGGGCGTCGAGGTCAGGCCGATCAAGCAGGCCAGTGGCGCCTCCGATTTCAACGAAGTCTATTTCACCAATGTCCGCATCCCTGACCACCAGCGCCTCGGCGAAGTCGGCGACGGCTGGAACGTCTCGCTGACCACGCTGATGAACGAGCGCATGTCGATCGGCGCCGGCGTCTCGACCGGCTTTCCGGAGCTGTTCGAGTATTGCTCCAGCCTGATGCTCGACGATGGACCTGCGATCGAGGATCGCGCGGTGCGCGCGAAGCTCGCGAACTGGGCGGTGAAGGCGAGCGGCCTGCGCTACACCAGCATGCGCGCGATCTCGGCGCTGTCGAAGGGCGAGCGGCCGGGTCCGGAGAATTCCATCGGCAAGCTGGTGGCGGGCTCCATGATCCAGGACGTCGCGACCTACGCGCTGGATCTGCAAGGCGCGGCTGGCGTCGTCAGCGGCCCCGAAGACGCCGAAGTGGCTGGCCGCTTCCAGGCGATGCTGCTGCGGGCACCGGGTACGCGCGTCGAAGGCGGCACCGACGAGATCATGCGCAACATCATCGCCGAGCGGGTGCTGGGCCTGCCGGGCGATATCCGTGTCGACAAGGACGTGCCGTTCAACAAGATCCCGACGAAGGGAAGAGGTTAGAGGTCCGCCATGAATTTCGACGATACGCCGCAAGAAGCCGGATTCCGCGAGACCGCGCGCAAATGGGTCGAGGCTAACGCGCCGAAGGAGCTGCATGCCGAGCTGTCAAAATCCTCGCTCGGCCGCATCCGGCTTGCCAAGCAGGACATCGTCGATGTCGGCAAGGCCTGGCAGAAGAAGAAGTTCGAAGCGGGCTGGGCCTGCCTGCACTGGCCGAAGGAATATGGCGGCCGCGGCGCGACGCCGATCGAGCGCGTGATCTGGCAGCAGGAGGAGGGCGTCTACGGCAAGCTGACGCAGCCGTTCCAGATCGGCGAGGGCATGTGCGGCCCGACTGTGATGGCTTTCGGCAGCGAGGATGCCAAGCGCCGGTATCTGCCGAAGCTCGCCTCGGGCGAGGAGATCTGGTGCCAGCTGTTCTCCGAACCGTCGGCCGGCTCCGACGTCGCGGGTCTGCGCACCCGCGCGGAGAAGAAAGGCGACAACTGGATCGTCAACGGCCAGAAGATCTGGACCTCCGGCGCACATTACTCGGACTACGGCCTCTTGATTGCGCGCACCGATCCTGATGTCCCAAAGCACAAGGGCCTCACCATGTTCTTCCTGGACATGAAGAGCCCGGGCGTCGAGGTGCGTCCGATCAAGCAGGCCAACGGCATGCAGGAGTTCAACGAGGTTTATTTCACCGACGTCGTGATCCCCGACAGCCAGCGCCTCGGCGCCGTCGGCGAGGGCTGGAGCGTGTCGCTGACCACGCTGATGAACGAGCGCATGTCGATCGGCGCGCGGCTCGCGACCGGCGTGCCTGAGATGTTCGAGTTCTGCTCCAATCTGATGCTGGAGGATGGGCTTGCGATCGATGATCCGGCGGTGCGCTCGAAGCTTGCGAGCTGGGCGGTGAAGTCGAGCGGGCTGAAATACACCAGCTACCGCGCGATCTCGGCGCTGTCGAAGGGCGAGCGGCCGGGCCCGGAGAATTCGATCGGCAAGCTGGTGTCGGGCATGATGCTCCAGGACATCGCCACTTATGCCATGGACCTGCAGGGCGCAGCCGGCGTTCTCACCGGCAGCGACGAGGAGACGGTGCAGGGCCAGTTCCAGCAGATGCTGCTGTCCTCGCCTTCGATGCGCATCGCCGGCGGCACTGACGAAATTTTACGCAACATCATCGCCGAGCGGGTACTGGGTCTGCCAGGTGACATCCGCGTCGACAAGGACGTGCCGTACAACAAGATCCCGACCAAGGGACGTTGATCTCACCTCTCGCTGTATCTTGTAGAGTGGGCAAAGCGAAGCGTGCCCACCATATGCAGATGCTCCGGGGTAAGTCTGTCGGTGGGCCCGGCGCTATGCGCCTTTGCCCACCCTACCAAGAGCGCGAGCTAAACATGGATGCAAAAGTGAGCCAGACACAAGACCGCATCGGCGTGCTCGAAGAGCTCCTCAACGAGCGCTACTCCGTGCGTGCCTTTCTCCCGAAGGAAGTTGACCGTGCCACCATCGAGCATGTGCTGACCACCGCGCAGCGCACCGCGTCCTGGTGCAACAGCCAGCCCTGGCAGGTGATCATCGCCAGCGGCGCGGCCAAGGAGCGCTTTCGCCAGGCGATCTACAAGGAGGCCTCGGGCGGTCTCGGCGACGACTACGATTTCACCCCGCCGCGAGAATATGTCGGGGTCTATCTCGAGCGCCGGCGCGAGAGCGGCTTTCAGCTCTACAACACGCTTGGCATCGTCCGCGGCGACAAGGCGGCCTATGCCAGGCAGGCGCTGGAGAACTACAATTTCTTCGGCGCGCCGCATGTGGCGATCATTCACACCAATGAGCCGCTCGGCATCTATGGTGCGATCGATTGCGGCGCCTATGTCTCCAATTTCCTGCTGGCCGCGCAGGCGCTCGGGCTCGGCACCATTCCGCAGGCGGCGCTCGCGCGCCATTCCGGCTTGATCCGCCGTCACTTCAACCTGCCGGACGATCGCCGTGTCGTCTGCGGCATCTCGTTCGGCTATGCCGACCACGCGCACAAGGTCAACAGCTACCGCACCTCGCGGGCCAATGTCGCGGACACCGTGACTTTCGTGGACGAGTGATCGGCGCTGCAAGCTTGGCGCGATCACGTTTTTCGCACGCACGCAAAGGCGGCCGCGCAAGCGGCCGTCTTCATGCCGTCTCGATCCTGATGATGCCTGCCGTCAGCCGCCGCTGCCGCCGATCACGGCCCGTACGGTCTCGTCGGGCCCAAAGTCCTCGGCGCCCTCGACATAGAGCAGCGCGGCGAGCTTCGAGCGGGCGCGGTTGACGCGGCTCTTGATCGTGCCGACCGCGCAGCCGCAGATCGAGGCCGCGTCCTCGTAGGAGAAGCCGGAGGCGCCGACCAGGATCAGCGCTTCACGCTGGTCCTGTGGAAGCTTGTCGAGCGCCGTACGAAACTCCTCGAATTCGAGATGCGCATTTTGCGACGGCTGGGTCTTCAGTGTCTTGGCGTAGTTGCCTTCGGCGTCCTCGACCTCCCGCCGCCGCTTGCGATAGTCGGAGCGGAACAGGTTGCGCAGGATCGTGAACAGCCACGCCGGCAGGTTCGAGCCAGGCTGGAACGAGTCGATGTTGGCCAGCGCGCGGAGCAACGTCTCCTGCACCAAATCGTCGGCGCGGTCCGCATTGCCGCTGAGCGAGATGGCGAACGCGCGTAAGCTCGGCACGGCCGCCAGGATGTCATTACGCAGGGAGTCCGTGAGAGGCATTAATCCCTCCCATTGTTGTTGTCGTTGGATCCACCCTCATTTTCCACTTGGTGGGCCGCTCCCGGTGCATCAAGCTTCTTGATCAGTTCAGCGAACCGATCCGGAACCCCTTGCCGCACCACGTCGTCGTACATGGCGCGCAGCTGATGGCCGATCCGGGATTGGATCTCCGGAGTGAGCCCTCCCTTGCCGGGGGTCGTGCTTTTGCTGGCTTGAGACTTGAGATCTTTCATGGCCTGTTCCACGTTTCCCCGAGTTAAGTGACTGTAAAATCGAGAATTTTTCTCAACCGGGAGCCGTTCCCTGGATAGGCACAATGCGAGTTGCGCGAAAAAGTTCCGCCCAATACGGAACTTTTCTCAGGCTGATGCGTAATCAGCCGAGCAGGGGAACCGGGCCCCCGCGTAACGCTGACCTCAGGGTAACCTCAAGTCTGGCCCGAAGATGAATGGAGTGGGGATGTCCCGTTCACAGCTTGTTGCTGAACACTTGCCGTTGTTGCGCCGGTACGCACGCGCCCTGACGGGCAGCCAGGCCTCCGGTGACGCCTATGTCGCGGCCATGTTGGAAGCCATGCTTGGCGATCCATCAGTGCTCGACGAGAGCCATGGGCCGCGCGCCGGCCTGTTCCGGCTGTTCACCCAGATCTGGAATTCCGTCTCCGTCAACGACGATGCCGAGGTGACGACCTTGCCGATGCCGCCTGAGAGGCGGTTGTCGAATATCACGCCACTGCCGCGGCAGGCCTTCCTGCTGCTCTCGCTCGAGGGCTTTTCGGAAGAGGAAGTCGCCTTCATCCTCGGCACCGACGTGGGCGAGACGCGGCGGCTCGCAGACGCTGCCGGTCGCGAGATGGCGGCTGAGATAGCCACCGACGTGCTGATCATCGAGGACGAGACTTTCATTGCCATGGACCTCGAGAGCCTGGTGAAGAATCTCGGCCACAACGTCGTCGGCGTCGCGCGCACCCATGCCGATGCGGTGGCGCTGGCCAAGAACAGGCGGCCCGGCCTGATCCTCGCCGACATCCAGCTCGCCGACGGCTCGTCGGGCCTGGATGCCGTCAACGAGCTGCTCCGCACCTTCGAGGTGCCGGTGGTGTTCATCACCGCGTACCCCGAGCGCTTCCTCACCGGCGAGCGCCCCGAGCCGGCATTCCTGATCTCAAAACCGTTCCAGCCCGCGATGGTGTCGGCGGTGGCGAGTCAGGCGCTGTTCTTCCAGCGCAACTCGCGCAACCGCACGCCCAAGGCGCCGGCAGCGTAACGGTGCGCTCGTAGTCTGAACGTTCGCAACGCATTTGATCCGGCGTGCTGCAAGGCGCGCCGGATTTTTCGTGTCCGCTTGCGGCGCTTGACGGCATCGCATTCGCCGCTCAAACCTCGTGCATCGACCCAATCGGAGATGTGCTCATGGACCCGCAGCTGCTCGATCGCCTCGCCATCCGCGACCTCGTCGAGAACTGGGCGGTGTGGCGCGACGCCGGGGACTGGGAGCGCTTTGCGACGGTCTGGCATGAAGAAGGCTGGATGTCCGCCACCTGGTTTCAGGGGCCGGCGCGGGATTTCATGCGCGTCAGCCAGGAGGGCTTCGCCAAGGGCGTGCGCATCCTGCATTTCCTCGGCGGCACCAGCATCGACCTCAGCGGTGAGCGGGCCATCGCACAGACCAAGATGACGATCTCGCAGCGGGCTTTGGTGCACGACGTGCTCTGCGACGTCGTCTGTACCGGCCGCTTCTACGATTTCCTGGAGAAGCGGCAGGCCCGGTGGGGCATCGTTCGCCGCCAGCCGATCTACGAGAAGGACCGGATCGACCCGGTCGATCCCGCTGCGCCGCTTCAGCTCGACCAGAAAGCGCTCGCCGCGCTCCCCGAGGGCTATCGCCATCTCGCCTACATGCAGGAGCTGATCGGCTACAAGGTCAAGCGCGACATGCCGGGCCTGATCGGGCCCGAGGTCGAGAAGCTCTATGGCGAGGGGCGGGACTGGCTGGCGGGACCGCCAAATAACGCAACGCAAAAGTGAGCCCCAGACAAAAGTAAGGCGCGACTGGCATCACCACAGTCGCGCCCTACGTCGCCGGCTTATGGGGCAGGGGGGAATAGCCGGCTGCTGAGACGACTCCCGTCCGCAAAAGTCGTTCCAGGCCTTGCGAAATATTTTGCGGGCCTCTGGCATTTTTCGCACACGGTTAAGTGATCGTAACGGCCAAGAACCCCCGATCCTCCGCCCGCGTTGTTCCCGCGATCGCCATGGGGCGAGGGATCAATAGCCATGTTACAGATTCAAAAGGTATTTTTGGGCGCCGTCGCGATTGCCGCCACGCTGGGTGCCGTGCAACTGGCCTCCGGCCATGATTTGGCCGACCGCTGGCAGGCGGTCGCCGACATCTCCAGCCAGAGCTCAAACTTCGCCCCGAGCCACAACGTCAATCGTGCCGGCAAGGCCGACCGGCTCGGCGAGATCAAGCCGGCACCGGTCGCCACCCGCACCGTGTCGATGCGGCTCAACGACCTCGCCGACACGTCGGTGTTGTTGCGGGTCCCCGCGGTGATCGAAACCGGCAATGCCAAGCCGCCGGTGCTGCTCCAGAACCAGAAGAACCAGAAGCAGGGCCGCAGCAAGCCGACGATCGCCTGCGAGCCGATGGTCAGCTCCCTGACCGAGATCGCCAAGCTGCTCCAGCCCGGCCGCTGTGTGACCTGATCCGCGCCATTGGTCCGACCAAGGCTGCTCTGTCGCGACTTGCGGCCGAGCCTTCACATCCTCTTGATCCGCCGTTTCATCGCGCTATATCCGGGTTCCTCCCCTTTGATTTGACCGGGTAAGCGCATGACGACGTCAGATACGGCTGTGCACACGCAGCCTTTCCAGGCCGAAGTTTCCGAACTGCTGCACCTCATGGTGCACTCCGTTTATTCGGAAACCGACATCTTCCTCCGCGAGCTCATCTCCAATGCCTCCGATGCCTGCGACAAGCTGCGCTACGAGGCGATCGCCAGTCCGGACCTGCTCGGTGAGGGCGACGCGCTCAGGATCCGCATCATCCCGAACAAGTCGGCCGGAACGCTCACGATCGCCGACAACGGCATCGGCATGGAGCGGCAGGAGCTGATCGATCATCTCGGCACCATCGCCCGCTCCGGCACCAAGGCGTTCGTATCGAAGCTGAAGGAAGCCAAGGACGGCCTCGGCCTGATCGGCCAGTTCGGCGTCGGCTTCTATTCCGCCTTCATGGTCGCCGAGAAGATCGACGTGGTCAGCCGCCGCGCCGGTGAGAGTGACGTCTGGACCTGGACGTCCTCCGGCGGCTCCGGATTCGAGATCGCCCGCGCCAGCGACGAGGACGCGGCGCGCGTGACGCGCGGCACCGAGATCGTCCTGCACCTGAAGGACGACGCCAAGAAATATCTCGAGACCTACGAGATCGAGCGCATCGTCGGTGCCTATTCCGACAACATCCTGTTTCCCATCGAGCTCGTGCCTGGCGAAGGCGAGCCGCGCCAGATCAATTCGGCAAGCGCGCTGTGGCAACGCTCGAAATCCGAGCTGACGGCAGACGACTACAAGAAAGCCTATCAGCAGATCGCCTCCGCCTTCGACGATCCCGCGATGACGCTGCACTACCGCGCCGAGGGCCGCTATTCCTACGCAGTGCTGCTGTTCGCACCGTCGACGAAGCCGTTCGATCTGTTCGAGCCGAACCGCAAGGGCCGCGTCAAGCTCTATGTCCGCCGGGTCTTCATCACCGATGATGCCGATCTGCTGCCGGGCTACCTCCGCTTCATCCGTGGCGTCATCGACAGCGAGGATCTCCCGCTCAATATCTCTCGCGAGATGCTCCAGAACAATCCGCAGCTCGCGCAGATCCGTAAAGCCGTGGCGACCCGCGTCGTATCTGAGCTCGAAAGCCTCGCCGAGAAGGATGCGGAGAATTTTGCCAAGATCTGGGACGCCTTCGGCGCAGTGCTGAAGGAAGGCATCTACGAGGATTTCGAGCGTCGCGAAAAGCTGCTGGCGCTGTCGCGCTTCACCACGACGTCGGGTGAAAAGCGGTCGCTGAAGCAGGTTATCGCCGATTTCAAGCCTAACCAGACCGAGATCTATTATCTCGTCGGCGACAGCATCGAGCGGCTGAAGTCCAATCCGCGGCTCGAGGCCGCGACTGCGCGCGGCATCGAGGTGCTGCTGCTGTCCGATCCGGTCGACGCCTTCTGGACCTCGATGCCCTCGGAGTTCGACGGCAAGCCGCTGAAATCGCTGAGCCAGGGCGATCTCAACCTCGACCTGATCCCGCGCCTCGACGACAAGGACGAGGCGAAGAAGGATGAGCCTGAGGCGGATGAAGCCGCCACCATCGCGGTGATCAAGGCCGCGCTCGGCGAGCGCGTCAGCGATGTCAAGGCCTCGACGCGCCTCACCAGCTCGGCCTCCTGCCTGGTTGCCGACAGCCAGGGGCCGAGCCGCGAGCTGGAGCGCATTCTGGCGCAGCAGAACCGGGGCATGAAGACCAAGCCGATCCTCGAGATCAATCTGCGCCATCCGCTGGTGAGCGCGATCACCAAGGCGCAGGCCGGCTCCAAGGACGTCGACGATCTCAGCCTGCTGCTGCTCGAACAGGCGCAGATCCTGGACGGCGAATTGCCGGAAGATCCGGCGGCGTTTGCGGCGAGGTTGAACCGGCTGGTGTTGCAGGGACTGGGCTGACGCTCGCCCAACGTCGTTGCGATGGGGAAGCAGCTCGCCACGCACGCAGACCTCGGTAGGGTGGGCAAAGCGACTTGTCCGCCATAGCTCGAAGAGCGACGGCGGAAGCGTGCCCTCCACATGCGCAGCGTGACCGGAATGGTGGGCACGGCGCTTTGCGCCTTTGCCCACCCTACGATACCTGCAAGAGCGAAGCTGTTGCCTCATACTCCGTCATTGCGAGGAGCCCTCGCGACGAAGCAATCCAGAATCTCTCCGCGGAAAGACTCTGGATTGCTTCGCTGCGCTCGCAATGACGGAGGTCGTGGTTCGGCTCACTCCGCCGCATCCTTCTGCTTGTCCCTAGCTGCCTCCGCATCTGGCTTCCCCTCCATCCAGCGCGAAAGCAGGTTGGAGAATCGGTCGAGGTAGAGATAGACGATGGGGGTCGTGAACAGCGTCAGGGCCTGGCTCACCAGAAGGCCGCCGACCATGGCGTAGCCGAGCGGCTGGCGGATCTCGGCGCCGGTGCCGTGGCCGAGCATCAGCGGCACGCCGCCGAGCAGGGCCGCCATTGTCGTCATCATGATCGGACGGAAGCGCAGCAGCGCGGCCTGGCGGATCGACTGCTCAGGCGTCAAATGCTGCTCGCGCTCGGCGACGATGGCAAAGTCCACCATCATGATCCCGTTCTTTTTGACGATGCCGATCAGCAGAATGACCCCGATCAGGGCGATGAGGCTGAAGTCGAAGCCGAAGATCATCAGGATCGCGATCGCGCCGACGCCGGCCGACGGCAGCGTGGACAGGATGGTCAGCGGGTGGATGTAGCTCTCGTAGAGCACGCCCAGCACGAGATACACCACGACGAGCGCCGCGAGGATCAGCATCGGCACGGTGCCGAGCGATTGCTGGAACGCCTGCGCGGTGCCCTGGAAGCTCGTCGATAGCGTCGGCGGCGCGCCCATCGCGCTGACCGCGCGCAGCACGGCATCGGTCGCCTGTCCCAAGGCCACGCCTTCGGCAAGGTTGAAGCTGATCGTGACCGCTGGAAACTGGCCCTGATGCGCGATCGCGAGCGGCCGCACCGGCACGTTGGTCCAGTTGCAGATCACCGAGAGCGGCACCTGCTCGCCGGTGAGCGGCGATTTGATGTAGAGCTTCTCGAGCGTATCGAGCTGCCCCTGCAGCGCCGGCGTGATCTCGAGCACGACGTGATAGCTGTTGGTCTGGGTGAAATACTGCGCGACCTGGCGCTGGCCGAAGGCGTCGTAGAGCGTGTCGTCGATCAATTGCGGCTGGATGCCGTAGCGTGCGGCGGTGTCGCGATTGATCCTAAGCTGCAGCGTCGTGCCCTCCGTCTGCTGGTCGGTGGCGACGTCGCGCAGCTGCGGCAGGCCCCTCATGCCGGCCAGGATCTTTGGCGCCCATTCGTTCAGCTCGGCGAGATTGGCGTCCTGGAGCGTGAACTCGAACTGGGTGCGGGTGGCGCGCCCTCCGAGCCGCACGTCCTGCGAGGCCTGCATATAGAGGCGTGCGCCCTCGACTTCGGCGAGTTTTGGCCGCAGCCTCGCGATAATTTGCTGTGCGCTGGCATCGCGCTCACCGATCGGCTTCAGAGTGACATACATGCGCCCCGAATTCAGCGCCGTGCCGCCGCCGCCGATGAACATCGCAATGGAATCGACGGCAGGGTCGGCCTGCACGATGGCGTTGAGCTCCTCCTGCCGGCGCTTCATCTCGGCAAAGGAGATGTCCTGGGGCATCTCGGACACCGCGGTGAGGAAGCCGTTATCCTGCTGCGGGAAGAAGCCCTTCGGGATCACGATGAACAGCAGTGCCGAGAGCGCGACGGTGCCGAAGAAGATGAGAAGCGTGACGAAGCTGTGCCGCAGCGCGAGGTCCAGCCCGCGCTCGTAAGCGCCGAGCAGGCGCTCGAACATCCGCTCGCTCCACTGGTAGAAGCGGCCGCGCCGCGCCTCGTGGTCGGCGCGCAGGAAGCGCGAGGCCATCATCGGCGTCAGGGTCAGCGACACCACGAGCGAGACGAAGATCGCCATCGATAGCGTCACCGCGAATTCGCGGAACAGCCGGCCGATGATGCCACCCATCAGCAGCAGCGGGATCAGCACGGCGACCAGCGAGACGCTGATGGAAACGATGGTGAAGCCGATCTCGGCGGCGCCCTTGTACGCCGCGGCGAGTGGGCTCTCGCCCCGCTCGACATAGCGCGTGATGTTCTCCAGCATCACGATGGCATCGTCGACCACGAAGCCGACCGCAATGGTCAGCGCCATCAGCGAGAGATTGTCCAGCGAATAGCCGAACACCCACATCAGCGAGCAGGCGCCGAGCAGAGCCAGCGGAACCGTGATGCTCGGGATGATCGTGGCCCAGAAGCTGCGCAGGAAAATGAAGATCACCATCACCACGAGCGCGATGGTGATCATGAGCGTGATCTGCACGTCGTCGACCGCCGCGCGGATGGTGATGGTGCGGTCGCTGATGATCTTGATCTTGATCGCGGGCGGGATCGCCGCGATCAGCCGCGGCAGTTTCTCCTTGATGCGGTCGACGGTCTCGATGACGTTAGCGCCGGGTTGCTTGAAGATGACCAGGAACACGCCGCGCTTGCCGTCGGCCCAGGCCGCGGTCTTCATGTCCTCCGGCCCGGACACGGCCTCGCCGATGTCGCGGATCCGTAAGGGCGCGCCGTTGCGGTAGGCGACGATCACGTCCTTCCAGTGCGAGGCCTCGAGCAGCTGGTCGTTGGCGTAGATGGTATAGGAACGGCGCGTGCCGTCGATGTTGCCCTTCGGGCTGTCCGCGGTGGCGGTCGCGATCTGGCTGCGAATGTCCTCGAGCGACAATCCCTTGGCGACGAGCTTGGTCGGATCGATCTGGATACGCACCGAGGGTTTTTGCTGTCCGCCGACGAATACCTGCGCCACGCCGGGGATCTGGCTGATCTGCTGGGCGAGCTGGGCGTCGGTGCGGTCGCTGACCGTGGTCAGCGGCAGCGTGTCGGAGGTCGCCGACAGGATCATGATCGGCGAGTCCGCTGGGTTGACCTTGCGATAGGTCGGCGGCGAGGGCAGATTCTTCGGCAATTGTCCGCTCGCCGCGTTGATCGCGGCCTGCACGTCATTGGCGGCGGCGTCGATCAGGCGGTTGAGATCGAACTGGATGGTGATCGACGCCGAGCCCAGCGAGCTCGTCGAGGTCATCTGCGTGATGCCGGGGATCTGCGCGAGCTGGCGTTCGAGCGGCTGTGCCACCGAGGAGGCCATGGTTTCGGGGCTGCCGCCCGGAAGTGACGCGGAAACCTGGATGGTCGGAAAGTCGACCTGGGGCAGCGGTGCAACCGGCAGCAGAGGATAGGCCAAGAGGCCTACGAACAGGATGCCCGCCATCAGCAGCGAGGTGCCGATCGGATAGCGGATGAACGGAGACGAAAAGCTCTCTTGCATGCCCTGAGCCTGCAGACCGGCCGGCGCATCTTTCCCCGCGCAGGGCGGAGCCGCGCTCGAGAGCCCCGAGCGCGAATGTGCGTTTCCTTCAGCCCCTATGTCTATTGATTGCCCTGGAACGTCGTTGGTCCGGGGCCAGTGTTGTAACCGAAAGAGTAGTCCGTTCGCTGCAGCCTGCGAACGGATTCCTGCTCCGGATGCTTGCGACCTTTGTCGAAGGAATGCTGTCGTGAGATATGCGTCCTGTGCAGGCCCGAAACGGAGCTCTTTTCCGCTTTTGCGTCGTTGCAGCGCCGTGTCTCATCCGTTTCGGTGCGTGTCACAAGCGGGAGAGGTATGAACAGGAACAATCGCTTCTTCCGCGTTGTTGTGCCATATCGAAATGAAATAACGCGTGCCGTTGCCACGATTCGAGGACTGCCCGATGCGCCTGCCGATCCTGACCCTCACCGCCATTGCCACGCTGTTCGTGGCGGCAGATGCCAGCGCCCAGACCTACGATCCGCGCTACCCGGTGTGCATGCATGTCTACACGCCCGGCGGCTTCGCCGGTGGCGGCGGCGATTATTACGACTGCTCCTTCACTTCGCTGCCGCAATGCCGTGCCACGGCGTCAGGCCGCTCCGCGAGCTGCGACGTCAATCCCTATTACGCTTTCGATGAACCGCCGCCGCCGCGCCGGCGCTACAAGAAGGTATATTAGCGCTTCCGCGATGCGACTTCCGAGGACCGTTTTCATGCGCCACTCATTCGGCCTGATCGCGACTTTCGGTGCCTTACTGGTAGCCGCGCCCTCACATGCGCAGACCTTTGATCCGCGCTACCCCGTCTGCATGCACGTCTATTCCGGCTCAAACGGCGGCGGCGGGGACTGGTACGAGTGCTCCTTTGTCTCGGTACCGCAGTGCCGCGCCACTGCGTCGGGCCGCGCCGCAACTTGCGATCTCAATCCGTACTTTGCCGTCAACGTCCCGGCATCGCGCCCGCGTTATAGGCGAAATGGTTAGCACCGGGCGGATTGCCGCGCGGTCTCGCCTGGGGCCTACCCCTTCCTGATCCCCGACAACTCCACCTTGCGCCAGCGATCGTCTCGGCCGGCAGCATGCCGCCGAACTCGCCCGCTTGGTAAAGGATCGCTAGCGTTAATCCCGCACTAACCGGGTTTTAGCCTGTCTCTTAACATCTGGGCAGGCTCGCAGGTCTAAGCTGCCGGATCAGCAGACACGTCCCGAAAGAATGAACGGCATGACCACCGGTGTCCTCGAGCAACCGAAAGCCGCGCGCGCCCCCTCGGCTTCGAAAATCTGGCTGAAGGCGATCGAGCTCACCGCGCGGATCGAGACGCTGCCGGGACGTCTGTTTGCGGACGTCGTCGACGATTGGGCGCAGCGCCAGCCCGATCGCGCAGCGCTGGTGACCGACGATGCCACTCTCGATTACGAAGGTCTGTCGAAAAGGATCAACCGCTATGCGCGCTGGGCTCGGTCGGCTGGCGTTGCCAAGGGCGACACCGTTGCTCTGATCATGCCGAATGGCATCGACTATGTCGCGGCCTGGCTCGGCATCAGCCGTATCGGCGGCGTGGCTGCGCTGATCAACACCAAGCTCATTGGGCAATCGCTCGCACATTGCGTCGACGTCGCAAAGCCGTCGCATGTCATCGTTGCGCATGAGCTGATGGAGATGTGGGACAGCGCGGCGCCGTACCTGAAGACGGACGCAAAAGTCTGGACCCATGGCGATGCCCGCAGCGAACGCGCGATCGACGTGGCGCTGGCCGCGCTCGACGATGGAGCGCTCTCGCCGGACGAACACGGCAACATCACCATCGATGACCGCGCGCTGCTGATCTATACCTCGGGCACCACGGGCTTGCCCAAGGCCGCCAGCATCAGTCACCGCCGCATCCTCAATTGGGGCTTTTGGTTCGCCGGCCTCACCGGCGCGACGCCGCAGGACCGGCTCTACGATTGCCTGCCGCTGTTCCACTCGGTCGGCGGCATCGTCGCGCCCTGCAGCATGCTGGCTGCCGGCGGCTCGGTAGTGATTGCGGAGAAGTTTTCGGCCTCGCATTTCTGGTCCGACATCGTCCGGCATGATTGCACGCTGTTCCAGTATATCGGCGAGCTCTGCCGTTATCTGCTCAAGGCGCCGCCGTCGGAATATGAGAACCGGCATCGCCTGCGGCTCGTCTGCGGCAACGGCCTGCGTGGCGACATCTGGGAAGACTTTCAGGCGCGCTTTTCCATTCCGGGCATCCTCGAGTTCTATGCTGCAACCGAGGGTAATTTCTCGCTGTTCAACGTCGATGGCCAGCCGGGCGCGATCGGCCGCATCCCGCCGCTGCTCGCGCATCGCTTTCCCGCAAGCCTTGTCAAGCTCGATCCCGATACCGGCGCGCCGCTGCGCAACGAAGAGGGCTTTTGCATCGCCTGCGTCCGTGGCGAGGCCGGGGAAGCGATCGGCCGCATCGGCACCGCGGACCAGGGCGGCGGCCGTTTCGAGGGCTATACCGACGCGGGCGAGACCGAGAAGAAGATCCTGCGCGACGTCTTCGCCAGCGGCGATGCCTGGTTCCGCACCGGCGACCTGATGCGGGTCGACGACAAGGGCTTCTTCCATTTCGTCGACCGCATCGGCGACACCTTCCGCTGGAAGGGCGAGAACGTCGCGACGTCGGAAGTGAACGATGCCGTGCGGGATTTCACCGGCGTGATCGATGCCACCACCTACGGCGTCAGCATCCCCGGTACCGACGGCCGCGCCGGCATGAGCGCGCTTGTTGTGAATGAGGGCTTTGAGATCGCCGCACTGCCTGCGCATCTGGCACAGCGCCTGCCGGCCTATGCCCGTCCCGTTTTCATTCGCATCTCTTGCGAGATCGATGCGACCGAGACCTTCAAGCAGAAGAAGGGCGACCTCGCGCGCGAAGGCTTCGATCCAGAGGCGATAACGGATGCGCTGTTCATGGCTGACCCGAAATCCGGCGCCTATGTCGCGCTTGATGCTGAGGCCTATGCGCAGATCGTGGACGGCGCGATCAGGTTGTAACGCTGCGAAAAATCCGCAGATAGGTCCAATTTTATCTGAATTGTCCAAGAAGCCATTTACTTCTGTCGGGTAAACAGGCGGCCATGGGGAGGCGGTCAGCAAGAGCCGCCGCAACGCGAACGATCGATAACAACAAGCGAGCCAGCCATGTCGGTAAGGTCTAAGGTCATTGAAGCGATCCAGCAGATCGCCAAGGAACAGCACGTCACGCTTCCTGCACTCTCGGACGATCTGTCCCTGCACGAGACGGGCTTCGACTCGCTCGCCTTCGCGATCCTGGTCGCGCGTCTTGAGGACGAGACCGGCGTCGACCCCTTCACCATTTCCGAGGACGCAGCGTTCCCCGCCACCGTGGGCGATTTCGTGCGGGCCTACGAAAATGTCCCCGCGTGAGATCTTTGCGCTTCGCGACCATCTCGGCGCGGAGCTGAAGGGCCGCACGCTGTCAGATGCGCAGACGAGCGTGTCGCTGACGGACATCCTGTCGCAGACGGTCCTCGGCGGCCGCCTGCGCGAATTGTCCGGCCGCTGTGTGCTGCTCAGGCTGTCCGACCAGCTCCGGTCGGGCCTTGCCATGATCGAGCTCGACGGCATCGCGCGTCGCATGCTGCTGTGCCCGCCCGATCTCAACCCGGCGCATCTCGATGCGTTGATCGCGGATGCCGGGATCGATGCCGTCGTGACTGACGAGCCGGATCGCTGGGCCAACACCGGCGTCGCGCTCATTGTCACTGCAGACCTGCCGCTCGAAGCGGCCGCGCCGGCGAAGACCGAACGTGCCACGGAATGGCTGATGCTGACTTCGGGTACGTCGGGCGTGCCCAAGATCGCCGGGCACACGCTGGAAGCACTCACCGGCGCAATCGTCGCCGAAGGCCCCGCGCGCGGACCTGCGCCGGTGTGGGCGACGTTCTACGACATCCGCCGCTATGGCGGGCTGCAAATCTTCCTCCGCGCCATCCTTTCCGGCGGCTCGATGGTGCTGTCGAACCCGCATGAGGCGTTGGCCGATCACGTCGCGCGGCTGAATGTGCGCGGCGTCTCGCATATCTCCGGCACGCCCTCGCACTGGCGCAAGCTCCTGATGAGCGGCTCGGCGGCACAGTTCGCGCCGGGTTACGTACGTCTCTCCGGCGAGATCGCCGATCAGGCGGTGCTGGACGGCTTGAAAGCGGCATTCCCCAATGCCTCCGTCGGTCATGCCTATGCCTCGACCGAGGCCGGCGTAGGCTTCGCTGTCAATGACGGGCTGGAGGGTTTTCCGGCCGACTATCTCGGTAACCGCAATGGTGTCGAGATGAAGGTGGTCGACGGCTCGCTGCGCATCCGCTCGACGCGCACCGCGCACGCTTACATTGGCCGCAACGCTGCCGCGCTCACCGATGCGGACGGCTTTGTCGATAGCGGCGACATCGTCGAGCTGCGCGGCGATCGCTATTATTTCGTCGGCCGCCGCGGCGGCATCATCAATATCGGCGGGCTGAAGGTTCACCCCGAGGAGATCGAGGCAGCGATCAACCGCCATCCCGACGTGCGGATGTCGCGGGCCAAATCCCGCCGCAGCCCGATCACCGGCGGCATCGTCGTCGCCGACGTGATCCTCGTCGCCGACGGCTCCGATCCCGCCCGCGCGAATGAGATCCGCGACCAGATCCTTGACCAGTGCCGCGCCCAGCTCGCCTCGCACAAGGTGCCGGCGGTGATCCGCTTCGTCGAGGCGCTCGACGTCACTCCGGCCGGCAAACTGGCGCGCACCGATGCATAATGTTCTCGTCACCGGCGGCAGCCGCGGCATTGGCCTTGCGATCGCAAGGCGCCTCGCCGGCGCTGGCTTCAACGTGATTGCCGCCGCACGGCGCGAGAGCGAGGAGCTCAAGGCCGCAATCGCCGCGTCCGAGCAATGCCTGCATTTCCGCGCCTGCGATCTCGCCGTGATCGACGCGATCCCCGCTTTCGCAAAGCTCGTCCGCGACGAATTCGGCCCGATCTACGGCCTCGTCAACAATGCCGGCCTCGGCACCGAAGGCCTGCTCGCCACCATGCACAATTCCGAGATCGAGGCGCTGGTGGAGCTCAACGTGCTGTCGCCGATCATCCTCACCAAATATGTCGCGCGGCAGATGATGGCCGATGGCGCCGGCCGCATCATCAACATCTCCTCGATCATCGCGACCACCGGCTATAATGGCCTCTCCGTCTACGGCGCCACCAAGGCGGCCGCGACCGGCTTCACCCGCTCGCTGGCGCGCGAGGTCGGCAAGCTCGGCATCACCGTGAATGCGATCGCGCCGGGATTCATCGACACCGAGCTGACGCACAATCTCTCCGACGAGGGACGCAAACGCATCGCCGGCCGCAGCGCACTGCGCCGCCTGCCGGAGACAGAGGACGTCGCGCGCATGGTGGAATATCTGCTCGGTGAGGGCGGCCGCAACGTCACCGGCACCGTGTTCACGATCGACGCGGGGAATACGGCGTAGCGGAACTCTGTCGCCGCAATAGATTTGATCCGGCTCAATTTGAATTCACCGGATTTGGTCGTATGATGCCCCGCAATCGGTTGGGTTACGTCAATCGATCTGCCCTAATCGACAGGGAGCAGTCCATGACCGCTTCGAACCTGGGCCGCGCGTCAGCAGAGCAGTCTTGCTCGAGGCCGGACGATGTCCATTGCCAGCCGATGTCGCATCAGAATTCCGGTGATCACGGCCACGAAATGTATCCGCAGCAATTCGTGCGGCTGGTCGGCTGTCACGATGTCCCCGCGTCAACGGTGCGCAAGCGTCAGGACGAGAAGCTGCACTAGCCACTCACCTCTGATGCTTCGGCAAGTCAATTCGTTCATGTGAGAACTCCGGCGGCCCCTCGGTGAGGCGGCGATGCGGCGCTCGCGTTCGTCTGCCGGCAATGCGGGATCAAGCAGTGCGTCGATCTCGTGCACGGCGATGTATTCAATCTGCGTGGCGTCCGATGTGATCGCGTGCGCTGATGCCGGTTCGGCAGGCGCGATCTTCAGCGCCAGTTCGACGAGCTTGCAGATTGCATCCGAGCGGGTCAGCTGATGGGCTTCAGCCCAGGCATCGACGGCGGCGGTCAGCCGTTCCGGCATCTTCACCGCGCTGATTGCGTCGAGGCCCGTGCGCCGGCGTACGGGTGAGGTCGAGTCCTTGTTGCCGATGTCGGACACTTCGATGATCCCGGGCATTCATTTTCGATAAATCAAGAGTAAACGACTTTTGCGGTGTGTCGTTTGATGTCGATCAATGACAAACTGCAGCACTGCATCGCGGTGCGAGCTTGTTGTCCGGCTCCATTTCGGCCAATGATCGGGACGTCGCGGAGAGGCCGGCCGGCGAACCCGGATCGATCCTGCCACGTATCTACTTTTCGCAACGCGCCATCCCAACCGTCCGGCATCACCCGATGACATCAGGCGAATCCTTCTACAGCGGCATTCCGGTCTTCCGTGGTTTCACCAGCCTGATGGACCCGGTGCTGTATGCGCCGCTGCCGGACGACTGGAGCGTCGGCGTTGCCGACATCGTCGATTCGACCAAGGCTATCGCGGCGCAGCGCTACAAGGCGGTGAACATGGCCGGCGCCGCCGTGATCGCGGCGGTGACCAACGCGTTGGAGGGGCGCGAATTCCCCTTCGTGTTCGGCGGCGACGGTGCCAGCTTTGCGGTCGCGCCTCACGATCTCGAACTGGCCCGCGACGCGCTGGCGGCGACCGCGACCTGGGTGCGTGAGGATCTTGATCTGAAGATGCGCGTCGCCCTGGTGCCGGTCAGCGCCATCCGTGCGCAAGGCCTCGACGTACGCGTCGCACGCTTCGGTCCGTCGGCGAACCTGTCCTATGCGATGTTCTCCGGCGGCGGCCTCGCCTGGGCCGACGCCGCGATGAAGCGCGGCGAGTTCGCAGTGACCGAGGCGCCGGACGGCACGCAGCCCGATCTCTCCGGCCTGTCCTGCCGCTTCGAGGTGATGCCGGCGTCACGCGGATTGATCCTGTCGGTGCTGGTGATGCCAGCGCGTGGCGCTGACCCGCTGGCTTTCCGCAAAGTGATCGAGGACATCATCCATCTCGTCGAGCGCAGTCCGGATGGCGGCCGCCCGGTGCCGGCGCAGGGGCCGCCGCTGAAATGGCCGCCGCAGGGGCTGGATTATGAAGCCCGCAGCAGGCGCGGCGGCCCGCTGCTTGCGCGCCGGGCCGCCGTCCTGGCCTACACGTTGTTCGCCTATCTGATCATGCGCTTCGACATCAAAGTCGGCGGCTTCGTGCCAGACGTCTACAAGCGTCAGGTGGTCGAGAACTCGGACTTCAGGAAATATGACGACGGATTGCGCATGATCCTCGACTGTACGAACGAGCTCGAGCGCGCGCTGAGCGATCGTCTCGCTGCAGCCGCGCGCGAGGGCATCGTGCGCTACGGCCTCTATCAGCAGGACGCTGCGATGATGACCTGCTTCACGCCCTCGGCGCTGCGCAGCGACCACGTCCATTTCATCGACGGCGCGCGGGGCGGCTATGCCTCGGCTGCGACGGCGTTGAAGGCAATGACGACGTGAGCGGCGGCTATCGCCCCGCGCGCGTCCAGGTCTCGCCGCCGCAGAGCGCGCCGACGCAGCCCTCGACGCGCAGCGAATCCGCGCCCATCACGCTGATACTGCTCGCATAGGTGCTGCCGTCGTCGGCATTGTAGATCTGGCCCGACCATTTGTTCGGAGCTGACGGCTGCATGCCGCTGAACAATGGCAGGCCGATCATCGGACGCCTGGCGAGCGCGGGATTGGGATTCTTATTGTCGGTCGCGGGCTGGCCGGTCGCGGTGTCCATGGGTTCGCGCAGCCAGACGATGTGGCCGCAGATGCCGCCGCCGCATTTGCTGATCTTCACGCGCGCATCACCCGCCTGGGTGAGCCAGGTCCCGTCGGCGCTCTGCGCATGGGCGCTCGTCGCGCCAAGCAGCGCAGCCAGGACGACGAAGGGAATCGCGAATCTGCTGAACATGGAGAGAGCCCCCGAAAATGACGGCGCCTCCATAGCAGTCCGGCAGAATAGTGCAACGCTGGATGGAATCACATTCCTGCGCTTACTGTCTGTGCTTATTCGCCTGCGCTCATTTGCCCCAGTGCACGAAGGCGACCGAGACGGCGGTCGAGAGCCCGAACACGACCATCGCGCAGCCGACCAGAGCGAACAAGGTCCAGGCCGGCGCCTGCAACGTCATGAGGCCGACGCCGCCGATCGCGACGATCAGGAGCCGCGCTGTGGAGGCGAGCACGGGCCCGCCGACGCGCGCCGCGCCTTGTGAGGAGAAGTACAACGACACGCCCATGCCGAAGAACACGAAGGCCGGACCTGCCCAGTGGAAATAGCTGTGGGCGGCGGCGGTAACGCCCGGATCCCGCGTGAACAGCGCGACCCACAGCGACGGATCGAGCGCGATCCCGAGGCCGATCAGGCCGACCGTGAGTCCAGAGGCGGCGGCCGCGGTCCAGGCCACGCGCCGCGCGCGCTTCAGATGTCCGGCGCCGATCGCCATGCCGACCATCGGTACCGATGCGATGCCGAAGGCGAAGGTGATCGGGATCAGCAAGAATTCCAGCCGCGAGCCGATGCCGTAGCCGGCCAGCATCTCGGTGCCGAAGGTCGCGAGGATTTTTGTGAAGATCAGAATGGTGAGCACGGTCTGGAGTGGCGACAGGCAGGCCACCGCGCCCACATTGAGAATGTCCACGAACATCGCGCGCTCGAAATGGAAGGCGCGGAAGTCGAGCGGCAGCCTGCTGCGGCCGGACAAGAGGTACCAGAGCAAGAAGATCGCGGCACAGCTGAACGCGATCAGCTGGCCGCTCGCGACGCCGGGCATGCCGAATTGCTTCACGCCGAACAGGCCAAGCCCCAGCGTGCCGCCGAGTGCGACCTGGAGCAGGCTCGCCCCGATCAACGTCATCGAAGGCAGACGCATGTCGCCGGTGCCGCGGATCACCGAGGCCAGCGTATTGACGAGCCAGATCGCAACCGCGCCGGAGAACAGCACCTGCGAGTAGCCGCTGGCCTCCTCCAGCACGCGCTCGCGGCCGCCGAGCAGCGCGAAGAACGAGCGGCCGAAGATGAGCATCATCACCGTGAAGAACAGGCCGCCGCAGAGGCCGATGATGGCGGCATGCAGCGCCAGCGTCGCGGCGCGGTCGCGATCTCCTGCGCCGAGCGCGCGGCTGATCGCGGAGGAGACGCCGCCGCCCATCGCGCCCGCGCTCATCATCTGCGTCAGCATCGCGAACGGAAACACCAGCGCGATCGCGGCGAGCGGGATGGTGCCGAGCCGGCCGATATAGGAAGTCTCTGCGATCGCAACCAGCGTGCTGCCGACCATCGCGATCATGTTTGGGATCGCGAGCCGCAGCAATGTCGGCAGGATCGGCGCCGTCAGCAGGTTGGCGATGGGGGAGGCGACCGGCGCAAGCGGCGGGACGGCGTCTGCAGGGGCGTCGATCGTCATGTTCACCGGGCGGAATATTAAATGATGGTCGACATATTATAGGGTGTGAGGCGGCCGGCGCAGCCCTCCGCTCACGCAGGGCTCACCAGGGCAGGCCGCATAGGTCGATGGTGCCTAGCGTCGGCGCCCGGACGATGTCGAAGACGTAGGGTGCCATGTAGTCGAAGCGGATTCGTCCCTCCGGCTGCTCGCAATAGACCTCGCCCTTGAAGGGCTGCCATCGGCGCGCCTCGTAGAACGCGAAATTGTGCGGCTCGCAGAACAACAGCGCGAAGCGCACCGCCTCGTTGGCGCGCATAGTGTGCACCGCCGCGTCGATCGCCATGGTTGCATAGCCGCGACCGCGCCGGTCCTCGCGGGTACAGACGCCTCCGATGCCGCCGACATGGACCTTCTGTCCGTTCCAGGTGACGGTCCGGAAGTAGACGCCGACATGGCAGACGAGGCCGTCGTCGGGCGTGTCGAGCAGCACGCGAAGATGAGCGTTATCCCATTTGACGTGAGCCCAAGGCTTATCCGCAACCATGTGTGGGCCCCAGATTGCCTGGTGCAGCGGCTCTGCGATCGGCCACGAGGCGTCGCCGTTCAAAATGTCGATCTCGATGCTCATGGCTCTGTCTTTCGCAAGGTCGGTCCGTGGTGCATTCGTTCTGCCATAAGCGCCTCAAAGGCAATGATATTTTGCATCACGCCACCAAGGCCGCGCGAATGTCCGCGTGCTGCGACGATTTTATGCAATCGTGCCAAGCGTTCGCATCACGCATTTTCGCAAATTGGCGGTATTTAACGACGCAGGAACCTTCTATAAGGGGTGACCGTTAGAACTCGTTCCCCACCAGTTGCGGACAAGAAGCCATGACCTTTACGCTGCCCCCTCTCCCTTACGCCTATGACGCCCTCGGCCAGTATATGTCGAAGGAGACGCTGGAATATCATCACGACAAGCATCATCAGGCCTACGTCACCAACGGCAACAACGCGCTCAAGGGGACCGAATGGGAAGGCAAATCCCTTGAAGAGATCGTCAAGGGCTCGTTCGGCAAGAACCCCGCGGTGTTCAACAATGCCGGCCAGCACTACAACCACATCCACTTCTGGAGCTGGATGAAGCCCAATGGCGGCGGCACCAAGCTGCCCGGCAAGCTCGAGAAGAAGATCAACGAGGACCTCGGCGGCTTCGATAAATTCAAGACCGACTTCCAGGCGGCCGGCGTCGGCCAGTTCGGCTCCGGCTGGTGCTGGCTCCAGGTCAAGAACGGCAAGCTCGAGATCTCCAAGACCCCGAACGGCGAGAATCCGCTGGTGCACGGCGCCACCCCGATCCTCGGCTGCGACGTCTGGGAGCACTCCTACTACATCGACTATCGCAACCGCCGTCCGGACTATCTCAAGGCGTTCGTCGAGAACCTCGTGAACTGGGAATACGTCGAGTCGCTGTTCGAGAAGGCGTAGGCATTTGGAGTCATTCCGGGGCGCGCCAGTGCCGACCCGGAATCCATTTGTCCACTCGGGATGACGCCCGATGGATTCCGGGTTCGGCGCTGACGCGCCCCGGAATGACAGAGTAGAGAAGGGCGGTCGCATGCGCGGCCGCCTTTTTGCTGTGCGGAATTGCCCTGCGCGGTGCGCGTATCGGCCTGTGATCGTTCCGTTTGCATCGCATGGGCAGCCCCCTTAAGCAGGATGGGCATCACCCTCGATCCGACCGAGCCCGTTGTCAGAACCTTCCCCGAAAGACCCGGCGTCTGCCGAGGACGCGGACTCCGAGCCGCGGCCGGGGCGTGCGCGCAAGCCGATCGGCTGGTCGACCATCATCATCGCGGCCCTGGTGGCGGTGAGCGCGGGTCTGGTCTGGCGGCGTGACGGCACCGATGGTGTTCTCGACATTCTCACCCACGACCTCTCGCTGTTCGGCGGCATCCTGCCGCGCGTGCTCGCCGGTTGCCTGCTTGGTGCGTTCATCTCGGAAATCCTGCCGCACGAAAAAGTCTCGCGCTCGCTCGGGCCGAAATCCGGCCTGATGGGGCTTCTGATCGGCACCGCCTTCGGCGCGATCCTGCCCGGCGGTCCCTTCACCGCCTATCCGGTGGCGAGCGCGCTGCTCGCGGTCGGTGCCGATTTCGGCGCCACCATCGCCATGGTCGTGAGCTGGACCCTGATCGGCTACGGCCGGGCGGTGGCCTGGGAAATCCCGATCATGGGCACCGATTTCACGCTGTGGCGGATCGTGATCTCGCTGCCGCTGCCGGTGCTCGCCGGCGCGCTCGGCCGCTTCGTCTATGTCCGGCTCTATCCGAAGCCAATCCCGAAGGGCGACGAGACGTGAGCGCCGCGCTCCTGATCGACATCCTGTTGTGGGGCTCGGTGTTCGGCGTCGGCCTGATCGCCTTCCGCCGCAGCCCTGCCGTGTTCAAGGCTTCTCTGCGCGAAGGCTCGATGGACTTCATCAACATCGTGCCGCGGATCGCGCTGGGGGTGATCGGCTCCGGCTACATCGCCGCCATCATCCCGCAAGAGGTGATCACCGGCTGGCTCGGGCCGGACAGTGGCTGGCTTGGGGTCGCGTCTGCCGTGGTCGCCGGCGCCGCCACGCCGGGCGGGCCTGTGATCGGCTTCTCTATCGGCACGGTGGCATTGAAGTCCGGCGGCGGGGTGCCTCAGGTGGTTGCTTATGTCGTTGCCTGGGCCCTGTTCGCCTTCCAGCGGGTGATCCTGTGGGAGATCCCGTTCATGCCGGCCCGGTTCGTCTGGTTTCGTTGCGCGGTGTCGGTGCCGTTCCCGTTCGTAGCGGCCGCCATCGCCATGCTGATCGACCGGCCCTGAGCCCGGCGTGGACAGGCGCAATGTTATAATATAACGTCTTGGGATGGTTCCCGCCGCCTCTCACGCCCATCATCACGACCATTCCCACGACCACGCCCATTCGCACGGGCACGACCACACCCATGCCCATGTCCATGACGCGGCTTCGCCGCATCCGGCTCAAGCGGCGCCGTGGTCGATCCTGCGCATGACCATGGCGGGGCGCCTCGCGGCCGCGCTTACCGTCTGCGCCGTGCTCTGGGGCATGGTCTTCCTGGCGATGAGGTGACCATGGCACAGCTAGCCTTCCACAACGTCACGCTCGGCTATGACCGGCATCCGGCCGTGCACCATCTCAACGGCGAGGTCGCACCCGGTGCGCTGGTCGCCGTGATCGGCCCGAACGGCGCCGGCAAATCGACGTTGCTGCGCGGCATCGTCGGCATCCTCAAGCCGCTCGACGGCAGCATCCATCTCGGAGGCCGCGACAGCAGGGACATCGCCTACCTGCCGCAGAGCGCGGAGATCGACCGCAGCTTTCCGATCTCGGTGTTCGATTTCGTCGGCACCGGGCTGTGGCGCGGGACGGGCCTGTTCGGCGGCATCGGCAAGGCTGCGCGGCAAAAAATCCTGCGCGCGATCGCCGCCGTTGGTCTCAACGGGTTCGAGAACCGCCCAATCGGCACGCTCTCCGGCGGCCAGATGCAGCGCGTGCTGTTCGCGCGGGTGCTGCTCCAGGACGCGACCTTGATCGTGCTCGACGAGCCCTTCAACGCCATCGACAGCAAGACCACGGCCGATCTGCTCGCGCTGGTGAAGGAGTGGCACACCGAGGGCCGCACCGTGCTGGCCGCGTTGCATGACATGGAGATGGTGCGCACCCATTTCAGCGAGACGCTGGTGCTGGCGCGCGGCCCCGTGGCGTGGGGACCGACGGCCGAGGTGCTGACGCCGGAGAATTTGATGGTCGCGATGCGGATGTGCGAGGCCTTCGACGACAGTGCGGCGGCCTGCGCGGCCGACGACGGGCGTTCGCAGGCGGCGTGATCGCAAATGGCCTATGATGCGCTGATCGGTCCGTTCACCGAATTCGAGTTCATGCGGCGGGCACTCGCCGCCGTGATCGCGCTGTCGCTGGCGGGCGCGCCGATCGGCGTGTTCCTGATGCTGCGGCGGATGAGTCTCGTCGGCGATGCCATGGCGCATGCGATCCTGCCGGGCGCCGCCGTCGGCTTCCTGCTCTCCGGGCTCAACCTGTTCGCGATGACCGCCGGCGGCCTGATCGCCGGCTTTGCGGTCGCGATCCTCGCCGGTGTGGTCGCACGCTCGACCGGGCTGAAGGAGGACGCTTCGCTGGCCACCTTCTATCTGGCCTCGCTCGCGCTCGGCGTCACCATCGTTTCGATCAAGGGCACCAATATCGATCTCTTGCATGTGCTGTTCGGCAACATCCTCGCGATGGACGACCAGACGCTGCTGGTGGTGGCCTTCAACGCCACGGTGACGCTGCTCGTGCTCGCCGTGATCTACCGCCCGCTGGTGGTCGAGAGCGTCGATCCCTTGTTCCTGCGCACGGTGAGCCGCGCCGGGGGGCCTGCGCATCTCGCTTTCCTCGCGCTCGTCGTGATCAACCTCGTCAACGGCTTTCAGGCACTCGGCACGCTGCTTGCGGTCGGCCTCATGATCCTGCCGGCCGGCATTGCGCGGTTCTGGTCACGCGATCTCACCGCCATGATCTGCATCGCGGTCGTCGCTGCCGCCGTCTCGGGCTATGCCGGCCTCGTGCTGTCGTTCCAGACCCGCGTGCCGTCGGGCCCTGCGATCATTCTCGTGGCGACGGCGCTCTATGTGGTCTCCGTCCTGTTCGGCCGCGTCGGCGGTATCGTCCGGCAATTGTTTCCCGGCCGGCATCTGGAAGCGTGACGATGCGGCTCATCCTGCTTTGTGCGCTGTTGCTGATCGCCCCGCCGCTGCACGCCACAGAGCGACTCAACGTGGTCGCGAGCTTCTCGATCCTCGCCGATTTCGTCCGCAATGTCGGTGGTAGCAGGATCAATCTGACCACGCTGGTCGGCGCCGACAGCGATGTCCACGTCTACACGCCTGCACCGAGCGATGCGAAGCGAATCGCGGATGCAAATCTCGTCATCGTCAACGGGCTCGGCCTCGAGGGGTGGCTGCCGCGGCTCGTGCAGTCCTCGGGCAGCAAGGCGACGGTCGTGACTGCGAGCACCGGTATCGCGCCCCTGAAATTGGGTTCGGCCGCCGATCCCCACGCCTGGCAGTCCATCCCCAACGCCAAGGTCTATGTCACCGACATCGCCAATGCACTCGCCGCGGCCGCCCCGGATGACGCGGAGTTCTTCCGCGCCCAGGCCAAAGCCTATTTGGAAAAGCTCGAAACCCTGGACCGCGAGGTCCGCGAGGCCGTGGCCAAGATCCCACTGGAGCGGCGCAAGGTGATCTCCACCCACGACGCCTTCGGCTATTTTTCCGCCGAATACGGTATCCAGTTCATCGCCCCCTTGGGTGTCTCCACGGAGACCGAACCCAGCGCGCGCGACATCGCCGCGATCATCGGCCAGATCAAGGCCCAGAAAATCCCGGCCGTGTTCCTGGAAAATATCAGCGACGACCGGCTGATCCGGCGGATCGCGGCCGAGACCGGGGCAAAGGTCGGCGGGACCTTGATTTCCGACGGTTTGACCGGCGAAAAGGGGCCTGCACCCACTTACATTGACATGGTCAGGCACAATATAAAGGCCCTGACCAGCGCGCTTGACCACTAGGGCAGGGGCCACCCCGCCTCGCGTCGCGCGAAAAGCCTTAAAGTCCGGAGTTGTTATGTCTGAAGCGACTGCCCCAAAAATTCCCGTGACCGTACTGACCGGCTATCTCGGCGCCGGCAAGACCACGCTTTTGAACCGCATCCTGTCGGAGAACCACGGCAAGAAATACGCCGTCATCGTCAACGAATTCGGCGAAATCGGCATCGACAACGACCTCATCATCGGCGCCGATGAGGAAGTGTTCGAGATGAACAACGGCTGCATCTGCTGCACCGTGCGCGGCGACCTCGTGCGCATCATGGACGGCTTGATGAAGCGCAAGGGCAAGTTCGACGCCATCATCGTCGAGACCACCGGCCTTGCCGATCCGGCGCCGGTCGCCCAGACCTTCTTCGTCGACGAGGACGTGCAGAAGAACGCGCGGCTCGATGCGGTTGTAACTGTGGCGGACGCAAAGTGGTTGTCCGACCGGCTCAAGGACGCGCCCGAGGCCAAGAACCAGATCGCCTTTGCCGACGTGATCGTGCTGAACAAGACCGACCTCGTCAACAAGGGCGAGCTCGCCGAGGTCGAGGCCCGCATCCGCGGCATCAACCCCTATGCGAAGCTGCATCGCACCGAGCGCTGCTCGGTGGCGCTGGCCGACGTGCTCGATCGCGGCGCGTTCGACCTCGACCGCATCCTCGACATCGAGCCTGATTTCCTTGAGGCCGACGATCATGACCACGACCATGATCATCATCACCATGGCCACGACCATCACAACCACCATGATCACGGCCATGGCCTGAAGCACTATCACGACGAGGACATGCAATCGCTAGCGCTCAAGACCGACAAGCCGCTCGATCCCAACGTGTTCATGCCCTGGCTCCAGAACCTGGTGCAGATCGAGGGCGGCAAGATCCTGCGCTCCAAGGGCATCCTCGCCTTCCACGACGATGACGACCGCTACGTCTTCCAGGGCGTCCACATGATGCTGGAGGGCGACCACCAGCGGAAGTGGAAGGAGGGCGAGCCGCGCGAGAGCCGCCTCATCTTCATCGGCCGCGAACTGCCGGAAGAAGCCATCCGCAAGGGTTTTGAGAGCTGCATCGTCTCGTGATGAAAGAGTTTACGCCGGCTCCCGACTCCGCCTCGATCGTCTCCGTCACCGACCGCGTCAAGCCGGTCGCGCTCGGCATGGCCGTGACGTCAGTGCATTTCCTCGCCGATCGGGCCGCCTTCGTCGGCGGCGAGGAGAATGTCGCGTTGGTCGATGCCAAGGGCGAGATCAGCAAGGTCGCCGTGCACAGCGGCGGCATCCTCTCGACCGCCTCCGACGGCAAGCGCCTCGTCATGGGCGGCGACGACGGCAAGGTCGTGTCGCTCGATGCCAAGGGCGAGGTGACCCTGCTCGCCACCGATCCGAAGCGGCGCTGGATCGACGCGGTGGCGCTGCATCCAGATGGCGCCTTCGCCTGGTCGGCCGGCAAGACGGCGACCGTCAAGAGCGGCAAGACCGAGGAGAAGTCGATCGAGGTGCCCTCGACCGTCGGCGGCCTTGCCTTCGCGCCGAAAGGCCTCCGGCTCGCGATCGCGCATTACAACGGCGCGACGCTGTGGTTTCCCAACATGGCTGCCACAGCCGAATTCCTGCCCTGGGCCGGCTCGCATCTCGGCGTCACTTTCAGCCCGGACAACAAGTTCCTGGTCACTGCGATGCACGAGGCGGCGCTGCATGGCTGGCGGCTCGCCGACAACAGGCACATGCGCATGACCGGTTATCCTGGCCGCGTCCGCTCGATGTCCTGGAGCGCCGGCGGCAAGGCGCTGGCGACCTCGGGCGCCGACACTGTGATCCTGTGGCCGTTCGCCGGCAAGGACGGTCCGATGGGCAAGGAGCCCGCGATGCTCGCGCCGCTGCAAGCGCGCGTCGCGGTGGTGGCCTGCCACCCCAAGAACGACATCCTCGCCGCCGGCTACAGCGACGGCACCGTGCTGATGGTGCGGCTGGAGGACGGCGCGGAGATCCTGGTCCGCCGCAACGGCACCCCGCCGGTCGCCGGACTCGCCTGGAACGCCAAGGGCACGCTGCTGGCGTTCGCGGATGAAAATGGGGACGGCGGCCTGCTGGAGCTTTAATCTGTCATGGTTCCCGCCGTATAGGGGGCCATGCGGTTTCTGACGACCTTTCAGCTTGCCGACTTTGCGGACACGCTGATCAGCCTGTTGACGGCCTTCGTGCTGGGGACGCTGATCGGCGCCGAGCGACAGTATCGCCAGCGCACGGCGGGCCTGCGCACCAACGTGCTGGTCGCGGTCGGCGCCGCCGCCTTTGTCGATCTCGCCATGCATCTAACCGGCGCCGACGGCGCGGTGCGGGTGATCTCCTACGTCGTCTCCGGCATCGGCTTCCTCGGCGCCGGTGTCATCATGAAGCAGGGCATGGACGTGCGCGGGCTCAATACGGCCGCGACGCTATGGGCCTCGGCCGCGGTCGGCTCCTGTGCCGGCGCCGACATGGTCGCGCAGGCGGCGGCGCTGACCGTGTTCGTCATTGCCGGCAACACGCTGCTGCGCCCGCTGGTCAATGCCATCAACCGCATTCCGCTGAATGAGCGTGCACTGGAGGCGACCTACTATTTCAAGCTGGCGGTCGCGGCCGACGCTCTGCCTGACATGCGCGACCGCCTCGTCGAGAGGTTGGAAGCCGCGAAATATTCGGTCGCTGATATCGATGTGGCCGAGATCGGCGACGACATCCTGGAGATCGTCGCAAAGCTGGTTGCGACCGCGGTCGATCCGAACGAGCTGAACGCGGTGGCGACGGATCTCCAGCATCTTCCAGGCGTGCGCCACGCCACCTGGGAAGTCAGCACCACGGATTGAGCGCGGCGTTCTGGCGCGCCGGCGTGCGGTTCCCACCTTGCCAAGCTCGGAACCCGCGCGCGGCCATTTCGTTGATTCCGCGGACAAATGCGGTGATCGACATGACAGGCTATGACAAGCGCCGACTGAAACTCGACCTGATAATCGCCTCTTCGCTGTTCGCAGCGGGCGTCGTGGTATCGGGCCTGTCGCTGGCGCAGATTCGCGCCGAGAGCCGGATGCAGATGGCACAGGCAACGCCACCGCTCCAGGGCACCCCGTCCGACGATCAGAGCAAGACGCCCGCGGAGTCCAAGCCCGGCGGTGATCGCCCGACTACGCCGGCCCCCGAGCCCGCACGGCCCGATTCCCAGACACAGGGCGCGGCGACCAAGCCCACGCTGCCGCCCGCTCCAGCCGAGAAGGTCGCGCCGCCGATTGAGAAGAAGTAGCTGTGCGGCCGTGCTGACCGTCACATACTCGGTGTCATCCCCCGCGAAGGCGGGGGATCCAGTGTTCCAGAGACGGAGCGTGGATACGGAGAGGCCGCGGCGTACTGGATGCCCCGGCCAAGCCGGGGCATGACAGTGTACTCAGGGCGAACCGCCCTCACCGCACCAGAATATTCCGGAACTGCCAGGGATCGCTCGTATCGATATCTTCCGGGAACAGTCCCGGGCGATCCGTCAGCGGCGTCCAGTCGGTGTAGAAACCCTTCACCGGGCCGAGATAGGGCAGCTGGATTTCCAAGAGACGATCGAAATCCATCTCGTCGGCTTCGACGATGCCTTCGTTCGGATTCTCCAGCGCCCACACCATGCCGCCGAGCACGGCGGAGGTCACTTGCAGGCCGGTGGCGTTCTGGTAGGGCGCGAGCTTGCGGGTCTCTTCGATGGAGAGCTGCGAGCCGTACCAGTAGGCATTGTTGTCGTGGCCGAACAGCAGCACGCCGAGCTCGTCGATGCCATCGACGATTTCGTTCTCATCGAGGATGTGGTGCTTGTCCTGCATCTTCGCCGCGCGGCCGAACATTTCATGCAGCGACAGCACAGCATCGTCGGCCGGGTGATAGGCATAATGGCAGGTCGGCCGGTAGATCGCCGTGCCCGATGCGTCACGCACCGTGAAGTAATCGGCAATCGAGATCGACTCGTTGTGGGTAACGAGGAAGCCATATTGCGCGCCGCGGGTCGGGCACCAGGTGCGCACGCGCGTGTTGGCGCCGGGCTGCATCAGATAGATGGCGGCGCCGCAGCCGGCTTCGTGGGTCCGCGCATTCTCGGGCATCCACTTTTCATGGGTGCCCCAACCGAGTTCTGAGGGCTGCACGCCTTCCGACAGGAAGCCTTCCACCGACCAGGTGTTGACGAAGACGTCAGGCTCTTTCGGCTTCCTGGAGCGCTGGGTGTCGCGTTCGGCGATGTGGATGCCCTTGACGCCGGCCTGCCGCATCAGGTCCGCCCATTCGGCTCTGGTCTTCGGCTTGGGGGCATTGAGCTTCAGATCAGCGGCGACATTGAGCAGCGCCTGCTTGACGAAAAAGGAGACCATGCCGGGATTGGCGCCACAGCAGGAGACGGCCGTCGTCGAGCCCTTAGGCCGCGCTTTCTTGGCGGCCAGCGTCACTTCGCGAAGGGCGTAGTTGGAGCGCGCTTCCGGGCCCTTCGAAGCGTCGAAATAAAAGCCGAGCCAGGGCTCGTTGACGGTGTCGATGTAGAGCGCGCCAAGTTCGCTGCAGAGCTCCATGATGTCGGTGGAGCCGGTATCGACCGAGAGATTGACGCAAAAGCCCTGGCCGCCGCCTTCGGTGAGCAGCGGGGTCAGCAAGTCCCGATAATTGTCCTTGGTCACGCCCTTCTGGATGAAGCGGACATTGTGCTTCTCGCAATGCGCCTTGCGGCCCTCATCCTTGGGATCGATCACGGTGACGCGCGACTTGTCGTAATCGAGATGCCGCTCGATCAGCGGCAACGTGCCTTTGCCGATGGAGCCGAAGCCGACCATGACGATGGGACCGGTGATCTTCGCGTAGATCTGCGAGGCGGGACTCATGGGATGGTTTCTCCGGAACGTGCTGGCAGACAATGGGTGAGGGGTGGATCAGACGCTACGCCGCTTGGCGGTGACTTCGATCTCGACCTTCATCTCGGGCTTGTAGAGCGCCGAGACGACGAGAAGCGTTGCAGCCGGGCGGATGTCGCCGAGGACTTCGCCGCAGACAGCGAAATGCGCGTCGGCATCTTTGACGTCGGTGAGGTAGTAGGTCACGCGGACGATGTCGGCCATCTCGAAGCCGCCCTCCTTCAGGGCGGCTTCGATGGTCTTGAAGCAGTTGCGTGACTGGCTCGTGACATCGGCCGGCATTGTCATGGTGGTGTAGTCATAGCCCGTGGTTCCCGCGACGAAGGCGAACTCGCCGTCGATCACGGCGCGGCTGTAGCCGGCGGTCTTCTCGAACGGGGAGCCGGTGGAAATCAGGCGACGGGACATGCTCTCGGACCTCGACTGAAGGGGGATGTTTTGCGGGGTTAAAGGGGGTTTCTCGGGCTCGCGCAACCCCAAAGGAACAGGCATCAAGTCAGGCGCAGCCGGGTATGGCCGCTGGATGCGGCTTCGGTCGTTGCCATCATGGCAATCCCTTAGGCCGCGTGCGCCTGGAGAGCGCGAACCGCCCTCCGTTTGGGCTGGGCCGCTCCAGTCGGAACGATCATCCCTTCGGCGCCGTCGAGCGCGCCTTCCGCGAACTCGATCGCCAGCAGCCGGTCGCGCTCGAATGGGCCGGGCAGCGACAGCGCACCGGTCTTGTCGGCCGAGAAGCCGAAGCGGGCGTAATAGGGGGCATCGCCGAGCAGGATCACCGCAGCATGCCCGCGCGCCCGGGCGGCGGCCAGCGCTTGATGCATCAGCGCGGCGCCGATCCCGAGCTCGCGGCAGGCAGGGTCGACCGCCAGCGGTCCGAGGACCAGAGCGGGCCTGCCTCCGGCGCTGACGTGCCACAGCCGCACGGTTCCCACGAGCTGTCCCTCGCGCACGGCCGACAGGGCAAGGCCTGCGGCAGGCGCGCGTCCGTCGCGCAGGCGCTGGCAGGTCCGGCCATGGCGGTTCTCGCCAAAGCAGGCATCGAGCAGCGCTTCACGCATCGCGACGTCGCCAGCGCGCTCGCTGCGGATCGCAAACGGAGCGGCTTTCGAGGTGAGGGCGATCAGTGGCTTCCGAGGAGCAGTCATGGCGCGTCAGTCCCCGCTTGAACCGACGTGAGCGAGCACGCCGGTCCAAGACGTCGTCAGAAATCGGAATGTGAGGGAGGAGCCGGCAGGGCCGGCTCCCGGGTTCGTCAGGCCTCGAAAGAGAGGCGGATCAGATGTGGTAGGTCTTCAGCGGCGGGATGCCGTTGAACGCCACCGACGAGTAGGTCGACGTATAGGCCCCAGTGCCCTCGATCAGCACCTTGTCGCCGATCTCGAGCGTGACGGGGAGCGGATACGGGGTCTTCTCGTACAGCACGTCGGCGCTGTCGCAGGTCGGCCCTGCAAGCACGCACGGCGTCATGTCCGCGCCGTCGTGACAGGTGCGGATGGCGTACCGGATCGACTCGTCCATGGTCTCGGCGAGGCCGCCGAACTTGCCGATGTCCAGGTATACCCAGCGCACTTCGTCCTCGTCGCTCTTCTTCGAGATGAGCACGACCTCGGATTCGATGATGCCGGCGTTGCCCACCATGCCGCGGCCCGGCTCGATGATGGTCTCCGGGATCTGGTTGCCGAAGTGCTTGCGCAGCGCGCGGAAGATCGACCGGCCGTAGGTGACGACCGGCGGCACGTCCTTCAGGTACTTGGTCGGGAAGCCGCCGCCCATGTTGACCATGGACAGGTTGATGCCGCGCTCAGCGCAGTCGCGGAACACCTGCGAGGCCATCGCCAGCGCACGGTCCCACGCCTTCACCTTGCGCTGCTGCGAGCCGACATGGAAGGAGATGCCGTACGGCTCCAAGCGAAGGCGCTTGGCGAGGTCGAGCACCTCGACCGCCATCTCCGGATCGCAGCCGAACTTGCGCGACAGCGGCCATTCGGCGCCGGCGCAGTCATAGAGGATGCGGCAAAACACCTTTGCGCCGGGGGCGGCACGGGCGACCTTCTCGACCTCGGCGGCGCAATCAACCGCGAACAGCCGAATGCCGAGCGCGAAGGCGCGCGCGATGTCGCGCTCCTTCTTGATCGTGTTGCCGAAGGAGATGCGATCCGGCGTCGCACCCGCGGCCAGCGCCATCTCGATCTCGGCGACGGTCGCGGTGTCGAAGCAGGAGCCCATGGAGGCGAGCAGGGCCAGCACTTCCGGCGCCGGGTTCGCCTTGACGGCGTAGAACACGCGGCTGTCGGGCAGTGCCTTGGCAAAGCTCTGGTAATTGTCGCGCACGACCTCGAGGTCGACGACGAGGCACGGCTCGGTGTCGAGGCCATCCTTGCGGCGATTGCGCAGGAATTCCTGGATACGTTCGGTCATAGCACTCTCCAACGGTCCCAGCGACGGGAGCCGTATCAACGTGACGTCTGATGAGAGTGCTTCGGCCACATCGCGCGATGGAGGCGCGTTGAGGCCAAACGACTCAAACCAGACTGTGCTGCCGTGGATTGGTTGGGAGAGATTCCCGCCCGATCACCTGGCAATGAAGGACAAGCCTTTTCAGTAGCCCGCGCCGGCGTTGGACTGCCGGTAGAGACCAAAAAAGCCCGATCCGTCGTTGCTTTAAGTCGCGTCCCCCGTTGAGAGCGGGGTGCGCCGGTTCGCCTCCGGCTGCCAGTCACGGTTGCAAAAAGTGAAGTCACCTTCGACATGGCATCTCTTGAGAGAGATGCTGGACGCTCCGGGTTTGCTTCATCTTCGGACCCTCAGGTCTTGCGACCTTCGGTCCTTTGACTTCCGCTCTTCCGAAGAGCCCCTCGGCTTCTTCACCCCTTGGCGGCTGTCCGGCCTCTTGTCCGGATACCTACCGACTGACACACGACCACAGGCACGTGCGAAATTGGGCAAATCCGCACATAAGCGTTTTGACTCTGCTTCGCAAGAATTTTTTTAGGCTGAGAACAGAATTGCCTAACACCTGCTTGCGCAGTGTTGCGCGAGCGACGCGGAAGATGAACGCGCGTTAAGTTTTCTGCGCAGCGCGCGTGTCTCGCGCGCGACGACGCGTCAGCGGCGCTTCGTGAACGGCTCGACGCGCTGAGCTCCGCGGATGAACGCGGTCATCACCAGCACGCCGAGTGTGAACAGCACGGCCTGAAGGATGTGCGCGCCCTGATCGCCGAGCCCGAACAGGATCGCGAGCGCCCAGCCGCCGGCAAACGCCGCGCCGAACACCTCGGCGCCAATCAGGATGGCGGCGCTGATGACGGTGATGACGCTCGGCCAGGCGATCTGGCGGGAAGAGGAGGCAGGCGCGTTCATGAGCTCAGGGATCCCGTGTCTTCGAGGGCCGCAATCTCCCCGAAAAGGCGGCCGGGAGCAAGGGCAAACGGCCCAAAAAAGCCCCATCGCGTGCTATAGCTGGCTGCAACAAATCGGCTCAAAAATCGGGACTTGTGATGTCAGAACTGCGCCAAACTACGGACGCCGAGACCAACCCGCTGCTGAGGGCCTGGGTGACGCCGTTCGCGACCCCGCCTTTCGACGAGATCAAGCCGGAGCACTTCCTCCCGGCCTACGAGCAGGCCTTCGCCGATCACTCCGCCGAGATCGCGGCGATCACCAACGATCCGGCCGCGCCCGACTTCGCCAACACCATCACGGCGCTGGAGCGCTCGGGCAAGCTCTTGAGCAAGGTCGCGGCGGTCTTCTACGACCTCGTCTCGGCGCATTCCAACCCGGCCATCCTGGAGATCGACAAGGAGGTCTCCTTGCGGATGGCACGGCACTGGAATCCGATCATGATGAACGCCCTGCTGTTTGGCCGCATCGCCCAGCTGCACGAGAACCGCGCCAATCTCGGTCTCACGCCCGAGCAGCTGCGCCTGTTGGAGCGCACCTACACCCGCTTCCACCGTTCCGGTGCCGGCCTCTCCGACGAGGCCAAGACGCGGATGGCAGAGATCAACGAGAGGCTCGCCCAACTCGGCACCAGCTTCAGCCATCACCTGCTCGGCGACGAGCAGGACTGGGTCCTGGAGCTCGGGGAGGCCGACCGCCAGGGCCTGCCGGAGAGCTTCGTCGCCGGTGCCAAGGCTGCGGCAGAAGAGCGCGGCATGGAAGGTAAGGCCATCGTCACGCTGTCGCGCTCCTCGGTCGAACAGTTCCTGAAGAGCTCGGCGCGGCGCGACCTGCGCGAGAAGGTCTACAAGGCCTTCACCGCGCGGGGCGACAACGGCAACGCCAATGACAACAACGCAACCATCGTCGAGATCTTGAAGCTGCGGGAGGAAAGCGCCAAGCTCCTGGGCTACCCGACCTTCGCCGCCTACCGGCTCGAAGATTCCATGGCCAAGACGCCGGAAGCGGTGCGTGGCCTTCTGGAACGGGTCTGGAAGCCGGCGAGGGCGCGCGCGCTCGCCGACCGCGACGACATGCAGGCGCTGATCGCGGAAGAGGGCGGCAATTTCAAGCTCGCCCCATGGGATTGGCGCTTCTACGCCGAGAAGCTGCGCCTTCAGCGCGCCAATTTCGACGACGCGGCGATCAAGCCGTATCTTTCGCTCGACCACATGATCGCCGCCGCCTTCGACTGCGCCACGCGCCTGTTCGGCATCACTTTCGAGGAGCGCAAGGACGTTCCGGTCTGGCACCCGGACGTCCGGGTCTGGGAGGTGAAGGGCGGGGACGGCAAGCACAAGGCGCTGTTCTATGGCGACTACTTCGCCCGGCCCTCGAAGCGCTCCGGCGCCTGGATGACCTCGCTGCGCGACCAGCAGAAGCTCGACGGCGACGTCGCGCCGCTGGTTCTCAATATCTGCAATTTTGCCAAGGGAGCCGGGGGCGAGCCTTCGCTGCTGTCGCCCGACGACGCCCGCACCCTGTTCCACGAGTTCGGCCACGGCCTGCACGGCATGCTCTCCGACGTCACCTATCCCTCGCTGTCGGGCACGTCCGTGTTCACCGACTTCGTCGAGCTGCCGTCCCAGCTCTACGAGCACTGGCAGGAGCGGCCCGAGGTGCTGCAAAAGTTCGCCCGCCACTACCAGACCGGCGAGCCGCTGCCGGACGACCTCCTGCAGCGCTTCCTTGCCGCGCGAAAATTCAACCAGGGTTTTGCCACGGTCGAGTTCGTCTCCTCGGCGCTGGTCGATCTCGAATTCCACACCCAGCCGGCTTCCGCCGCGCAGGACGTGCGCGCCTTCGAGAGACAAGAGCTGGAGAAGATCGGCATGCCCGAGGAAATCTCGCTACGTCACCGTCCCACGCAATTCGGCCACATCTTCACCGGCGATCATTATGCTGCCGGCTACTACAGCTACATGTGGTCGGAGGTGATGGACGCCGACGCCTTCGGCGCGTTCGAGGAGGCCGGCGACATCTTCGATCCTGCGGTCGCCAAGCGCCTGCACGACGACATCTACGCCTCGGGCGGATCGGTCGATCCGGAGGCCGCCTATGAGGCCTTCCGCGGCCGCCCGCCGGAGCCCGACGCGCTGCTGCGCCGCCGCGGCCTGCTCGACGACGCCAAGGCGGCCTGATGAGCATGCGCGGGCTGTTCGGCTTCCTGCTCGCCGCCGCGATGACGCTCGTGGCGGGCGCGGCGAGCGCGCATCCGCATGTCTGGATCACCGCGACCAGCGAGCTGCTCTATGCCGCCGACGGCAGCATCACCGGCGTGCGCCACGCCTGGACGTTCGACGACATGTTCTCGGCCTATGCGGTGCAGGGGCTCGAGAGCAAGACCAAGGGCGCCTATACGCGCGAGGAGCTCGGGTCGCTAGCGCAGACCAATGTCGAGTCGCTTAGGGAATACGCCTACTTCACCTTTGCGCGGGCCGACGGCAAGAAGGAGCGTTTCCAGGAGCCGGTCGACTACTTCCTTGATTACAAGGATACGGTGCTGACCCTCCACTTCACGCTGCCGCTGAAGGCCCCGGTCAAGCCCAAGCAGCTGGTGCTCGAAGTGTTCGACCGCTCCTTCTTCATCGACTTCCAGATGGCCAAGGACAATCCGGTGAAGCTGGTCGGCGCTCCCGCGGGCTGCCAGATGAAGCTCGAGCGGCCGAACGACGGCACCGCGAGCGCGCAGAAGCTCAATGAGCAGACCTTCCTGAATGGCGAAAATTCGAATTTCGGCATGATGTTCGCCAACAAGATCACGGTGGATTGCCCTTGAAACCGCAACTCTCCCGGTTCGCGCGCGGGCTTCTCACCTGCGTTGCCGCTCTGCTGGTCGTGTCCGTGGCCGACGCCGCGCTCCACGATCTTCTCGCGCAAAACCCGTTCGGCGCGCCGCGGCCGGCGCAGGCCGCCGAACCGGAGGCCAGCGGCCTCATCGGCTGGCTGCTGAGTAAACAGTCGGAATTCTATCGCCAGATGTCGGCGACCATCCGCGCCGCCAAGTCGGACGGATCGGCGGTGTGGACGCTGCTGTTCATCTCCTTTGCCTATGGCATCTTCCACGCCGCTGGCCCCGGCCATGGCAAGGCGGTGATCGCCTCCTATCTCGTTGCCAACCGCGAAACCGCGCGGCGCGGCATTGTGCTGTCGTTCGCTTCGGCGCTGATGCAGTCGCTGGTGGCGATCCTGATCGTCGGCGTGTCGGCCTGGCTGCTGAATGCGACGGCCAAGACCATGTGCAAGGCGGAAGGCGCGATCGAGATCGCGAGCTATGGCCTGATTGGACTGTTCGGGCTGAGGCTGGTCTGGGTCAAGGGCGGTGCGTTCATCCGCGCGCTCCAGGCCGCCCACCCGGTGCCAGCGATCGCCGGCATGCCGCACGACCACCATGATCACGATCATCACCATCATCATGATGCCCACGACCATCATGGCCACGCTCATCACCACCACGATCACGGTCACGCCCATCACCATGGGCACGACCACGTCCATGACGAGCATTGCGGCCATTCCCATGGTCCCACCCCGAGCGAGCTCGCCGGCCCCGGCGGCTGGCGGCGCGGGTTCGCCGCGATCCTGACCGTCGGCATCCGCCCCTGCTCGGGAGCGATCCTGGTGCTGGTGTTCGCGCTGGCGCAGGGCCTGTTCTGGGCCGGCATCGCCGCGACCTTCCTGATGGGATTGGGCACCGCGATCACGGTCGCCGCGATCGCAATCGTTGCCGTCTCCGCCAAGGACATCGCCGCCCGCCTGAGCGGAGCGCGCGACGGCAGTGGCGCGCTGTTCATGCGCGGCATCGAATTCGGCGCCGCCGGCCTGGTATTGCTGTTCGGTGTCGGCCTGCTGTTCGGCTACATCGCCGCCGAACGGACGACGTGCTTTTGAGCTTTTTCCCCCTCTCCCCTTGCGGGAGAGGGTGGCTCGCCGCGTAGCGGCGAGACGGGTGAGGGGGCTGTCTCCTCACGAGCAGTCTTGCGAATGGGATAGAACCCCTCATCCGGCGCTTCGCGCCACCTTCTCCCGCAAGGGGAGAAGGAAGAAAGTCACATCGGCAGAAACCGCTTCAAGACCGGCATGAAGAAGATCCCGAGATTGATCGCAAAGCCGATGCTCCAGAGGATCGAGCGCAGCGTCGGCCGGTTGCCGAGATAGGTCAGCACATAGGCGATCCGCACGATCAGGAACAGCGCCGCGAGCTCATCGATCAGCCGCTGCGGCGAGTCCCTGTATTCGGCGAGCAGCACCGCGAAGGCGAAGAACGGAAAGGTCTCGATGCCGTTCTGGTGCGCACCGAGCGCACGCTGCGCGATGGCATCCGCATAGAAGGCGGGGTCGCGCGGCCGGGAATTGTCGAACGTGCGAAACCTGATCAATTTGATCGAGGCGATCGTCGAGAGATAAAGCAGCAGCGCTCCCAGGACGCACCATTCCGCGAGTGTCATCTTCCCTCCCGTGGGTAGCGACCCTAGCGAAACCGGCCTCATCTTGACAAGTTCAGACCAACGCGCGAGGCACAGAGCCATGACCAGCGTCGTCCCCGTCGAAAGCGCGAAACCGGCCGCCCAATCCGCCCTGCCGCGCGTCGGCGTACTCCTGATCAATCTCGGCACGCCCGACACGGCCGATGCGCCCGGCGTGCGGGTCTATCTGAAGGAGTTCCTCTCGGATGCCCGCGTCATCGAGGACCAGGGCCTGGTCTGGAAGCTGGTGCTGAACGGGATCATCCTGCGCAGCCGTCCCCGCACCAAGGCGCTGGACTACCGCAAGATCTGGAACAATGAGCGCAACGAGTCGCCGCTGAAGACCATCACGCGCTCGCAAGCCGACAAGCTCGCGGTCGCGCTGTCGGATCGCGGTCATGTGGTCGTGGACTGGGCGATGCGCTACGGCAATCCCTCGATCAAAGCGGGCATCGATGCGCTGATCGCGAAGGGCTGCGAGCGCATCCTCGCCGTGCCGCTCTATCCGCAATATTCCGCCTCGACCTCGGCGACCGTCTGCGACGAGGTGTTCCGCGTGCTCGCCCGCCTACGCAACCAGCCGACTTTGCGGGTGACGCCGCCTTATTACGAGGATGCGACCTATATCGAGGCGCTCGCGACCTCGATCGAGACGCATCTGGCGAGCCTGCCGTTCAAGCCGGAGTTGATCGTCGCCTCCTTCCACGGCATGCCGAAATCCTATGTCGACAAGGGCGATCCCTATCAGCAGCACTGTATCGCCACGACGGAGGCGCTGCGCCGCCGGCTCGGCATGGACGAGACAAAGCTGCTGCTGACCTTCCAGTCGCGTTTCGGCAATGACGAGTGGCTCCAGCCGTATACCGATAAGACGATGGAGCGTCTGGCGAAAGACGGCGTGCGCCGCATCGCGGTGGTGACGCCGGGCTTTTCCGCCGACTGCCTGGAGACGCTGGAGGAGATCGCGCAGGAGAACGCCGAGATCTTCAAGCACAATGGCGGTGAGCAGTTTTCCGCGATCCCCTGCCTCAACGATAGCGAGCCTGGCATGGACGTGATCCGCGCTCTCGTGCTGCGCGAGCTTCAGGGCTGGATTTGATGGTGTGCCCCATGAATCGCCGCGAATGTCTGGCGCTTCTTGGGATGATCGCGGCACTGCCGGCCTCAGTGCAGGCGCAGCAGCCGGATGCGACGCGCCGGCTCGGCGTGCTCTCGGTCACCGCCGCCGAGGATGCGATCGGGCAGGCGCGCAGCACCATCCTGGTCGAGGCACTCGCCGGCCATGGCTGGAAGGAGCGCGATAATCTGCGGATCGACTGGCGCAGCGGCGGCGGCGACCGGGCGCGGATTGCGCGCCTTGCGGACGAACTGGTCGCACTCAAGCCCGACATCCTGCTCGCGGTCGGCACGCCCTCGGTGGAGGAGCTGCGCCAGCGCACCGCGACGATCCCGATCGTGTTCGCCGTCGTCACCGATCCCGTCAGTCAGGGTTTTGTCAAAAACCTCGCGCATCCCGGCGGCAACGTCACCGGCTTCACCGATTATGACGGCCCGCTCGCCGGCAAATGGCTGGAGATGCTGACGCAGGTCACGCCGCCCGTCCGCCGCGTCTTCGTCGTCTACAATCCCGCCACCGCGCCGTTCGCGCCCCTGATGCTGCGCACCATCGAAGAGGCGGCGCGGACGCTTCACGTGACCATCGAGCCCGCGCCGGTGAACGACGCCGGCTCGATCGCCGCACTGGCCTCGCGGAAGGACGGCGGCCTCTTGGTCCTGCCGGACTTCTTCACCATGGCCAACCGCGCAGATCTGCTTGCGGCGATCGCGGAGGCGCGCGTGCCCGCGGTGTTCTGGAGCCGCACCTTCGTCGAGGAGGGCGGGCTGATGTCCTACAGCACCGACAGCGCCGAGCAGCTGCGCCGCGCGGCTTCCTATATCGATCGTATCCTCAAGGGAGCGCCGGCGGCCGATCTGCCGGTCCAGAATCCCACCAAGTTCGAGCTGACGATCAATCTGAAGACTGCCAAAGCGCTTGGCGTCACGCTTCCGGCCGGCCTGCTCGCAATCGCGGACGACGTCATCGAGTGAAGCCGTCCGCGGCGGATGGCATGGCCGGATGTGTTAATATTTGTCGGTAGGTCTGCGCCGCTCGCTTTCAAGAGCCTTCCGCAAATACATATCGTGAGCATTCCCTCTCCGCGTGTCTTGTGCAGAATCGCGCTGATGCCGACGTTACTTGCGACCGCTGAACCGCTAGGGTCTTGATCCCGACCAATGACAGCGCGGGAAAGGACTTTTTCCTGCCTTGGAGGACATATGAGCGGTTTCGACATTTTCGCGATTGTTCTGGTTTTGCTCGTCATCGTCACGCTGGTGGCCGGCGTGAAGACGGTGCCGCAGGGCTATGACTGGACCATCGAGCGGTTCGGCAAATACACCCAGACCTTGAGCCCCGGGCTCAATCTGATCGTGCCCTATTTCGACCGCGTCGGGCGCAAGATCAACATGATGGAGCAGGTGATCGACATTCCCGAGCAGGAGGTGATCACCAAGGACAACGCCACCGTGACGGTGGACGGCGTCGCCTTCTACCAGGTGTTCGATGCCGCCAAGGCGAGCTACGAAGTCGCCAACCTCAACCAGGCGATCACGGTCCTGACCATGACCAACATCCGCTCGGTGATGGGCTCGATGGATCTCGACCAGGTGCTATCGCATCGCGACGAGATCAACGAGCGCCTGCTCCGCGTCGTCGACGCCGCGGTCTCGCCCTGGGGCGTCAAGGTCAACCGCATCGAGATCAAGGACATCGTGCCGCCGGCCGATCTCGTCGAAGCCATGGGCCGGCAGATGAAGGCCGAGCGCGTCAAGCGCGCTGACATCCTCGCCGCCGAAGGCCAGCGCCAATCGGAAATCCTGCGCGCCGAGGGTGCCAAGCAGGGCCAGATCCTGCAGGCCGAAGGCCGGCGCGAGGCCGCCTTCCGCGATGCCGAGGCGCGCGAGCGTCTGGCCGAAGCCGAGGCCAAGGCGACGCAGGCGGTGTCGGAAGCCATCTCCAAGGGCGACGTTGCCGCGTTGAACTATTTCATCGCCGACAAATATATCAAGGCGTTCGGCCAGTTCGCGGAGGCGCCGAACCAGAAGATCATCATGCTGCCGGTGGAAGCCACCAGCATGCTGGGCTCGCTCGCCGGCATCGGCGAGATCGCCAAGGCGACGTTCGGCGAGAGTGCCGCGTCCGCCGCCGCCGCTCGCCGTCCCGGCTCAGTGCCGCCGACCGGCGGCACGCCGCCGGCGGTGCCCCCGCGGCAGGGGTAAAGCGCATGCCTCGGAAAAGTGGACACCGGTTTTCCGACAAGGGCATGCGCCAAAATAAAGAGGTCGTGTCATGACCAACATGTTCGCATCGCTCGGCACCTGGAATTGGCTGATCTTCGGCTTCATCCTGATGGCACTGGAGGTGCTGGCGCCCGGCGTGTTTCTGTTTTGGCTTGGCCTCGCCGCGCTGCTGGTCGGCCTGATCTCATTCGCTGTCGCCGTGTCCTGGCAGATCCAGCTCGTGATGTTCGCGGTCTTCGCTGTCGCCGCCGTACCGTTGTGGCGCCGCCTCGCCCGGCCGAAGCCGGACGCAAGCACGAGCCCGTTCCTGAACAAGCGCACCGAGGCGCTGTTAGGGCGCGAGTTCACGCTGGAGAAGCCGATCATCGACGGCAGCGGCACCGTGCGTATCGGTGACACGGTGTGGCGTGTTGCCGGCCCGGATACACCGGCGGGGACAAGGGTGAAGGTGGTGCAGGTGGACGGCGCGAATTTGACGGTGGCAGCGGCGTGAGATTCTTCGCCTCTCCCCGCTTGCGGGGAGAGGCCGGATTGCATCGCAGATGCAATCCGGGTGAGGGGGAGCCTCCGCGAGTCTTCACTGCTTCCGTCCGCGCGGAGGCTCCCCCTCACCCCGACCCTCTCCCCGCAAGCGGGGAGAGGGAGAAGAGCCTTTCCACCTCTCCGCAAACCGGTGCAGCGGCATGAACGTCTCGCACAATTCTCGCCCTAGCGGCGTCAGCCCGTAGCCTCCGGCCTCGCCCAGCTCCACGAATCCTGCCTCGCGCAGCTCCGTTAGCCGCGCCTGCAGCACCGTCGGCGAAGCTTCGTCGCAGGCGGAGCGCAAGCCGCGGGAGGTGAGGGGCTCGCCGCGCAACTCCCACAGGATCCGCAGGCTCCAGCGCCGCCCCAGGAGGTCGAGCAGCGCCATGATCGGCCGCCCGGTGCGCGAGCCGCGCACGCTGCGCGATCTGGTAGTGGCCTGCTTCGACATCGTCGCCTCTTGCGTCATGCTACAGATAATGTAGCTTATCGCTACAATAATTGTAGCAAAGGAGACGGCCCATGTCCCAGCCGATGCCGCGTATCGCGCCGCTCGATCCGCCTTATCCCCCGGAGATCCAGGCGCAGTTCGATCGCATCATGCGCGGCGCGCCCCCGCTGCTGCTGTTCCGGGTGATGGCGGGCTGCGCTCGCGCCTGGGACAAGTTTCGCGCCGGCGGCCTGCTCGATCCCGGCCCGCTCTCGCTGCGCCAACGCGAGATCGTCATCGACCGCACCTGCGCGCTGAACCAATGCGAGTACGAATGGGGCGTGCATGTTGCGATCTTTGCGGGGCCGGCAAAGCTCACCGAGGATGAATTACGCGCGACCGTGTTCGGCGATGCGACGTCGCCGTGCTGGTCGGTGGCCGAGCAGGCGCTGATCGCGGCCGTCGACGCGCTGCATCACCGTGCGATGTTGAGTGACGCCGAGTTTGCCGCGCTGTCCGCGCATTACGATGAGGCGCAGATCCTGGAGATCATGCTGTTGTGCGGCTTCTACCGCACGGTGTCGTATCTGGCGAACGGCTTGAGGCTGCCGTTGGAGGAGAGCGCGGCGCGGTTTCCGGCACCGCTCTAACCGCCGTCATTGCGAGCGCAGCGAAGCAATCCAGAGTCTTTCCGCAGTGGCAGTCTGGATTGCTTCGCTGCGCTCGCAATGACGGAGGAGAGAGAGGAGCACGACACTCTCACTGTCATTCCGGGGCGCGACGTAGTCGCGAGCCCGGAATCCATTGGGCAGCGACTCGGAGTGGAATGGATTCCGGGCTCGCGCCCAAGCGGGCGCGCCCCGGAATGACGATGTGGAGGCAGCGGCCCTACGCCACGCCCGCCCGCAACAGATCGTGCAGATGCACGATGCCGACCACCTTGTCGGCCTCGGTGACGACCAGCGTGGTGATCTTGCGGGTGTTCAGCACCTCGATCATCTCGGTCGCGAGCATCGAGGGCGGCACCGTCTTCGGCTCCCTCGTCATGATCTCGTCGACCGTCGCGGTCAGCAGGTCGGGGCGCATGTGGCGGCGCAGGTCGCCGTCGGTGATGATGCCTGCGATGGCGCCGGCGTCGTCGATGATGCAGACGCAGCCCAGCCCCTTGGCCGACATCTCGACCACGGCGTCCGACATCTTGGTGCCGAGCGGCTTGACCGGAATTTCCGCGCCCGTGCGCATGTAGTCGCGGACGAATTTCAGCATCGCCCCGAGCTTGCCGCCGGGATGGAAATGCGCGAACTCCAGCGCAGTGAAGCCGCGGCCTTCGAGCAGCGCGATCGCGATGGCGTCGCCGATCGCGGCCTGCATCAGCGTCGAGGTGGTGGGCGCCAGATTGTGCGGGCAGGCTTCGCGCGCCTTCGGCAGCTCGATCACGAGATCGGCGGCTTGTCCCAGCGAGGACGCCGCGTTCGAGGTCACCGCGATCATGGGAATCGCGAACCGCGCCGAATAATTCACGAGGTTCTTCATCTCCGGCTGCTCGCCGGACCAGGACAGCGCCATGATGACATCGTCGGGCGTGATCATGCCGAGATCGCCATGGCCGGCTTCGGCCGTGTGCACGAAGAAGGCGGGCGTGCCGGTCGAGGCCAGCGTCGCCGCGATCTTGCGGCCCATATGGCCTGACTTGCCGAGCCCGGTGACGATGACGCGGCCCTTGGCGTTGCGGATCAGGTCGACCGCTCTAGCAAATGCCGCACCCAGCGGGCCGCGCAGGGCGGCGGCAAGCGCGTTGATGCCGCCGCTCTCCGTCTCCAGCGTGCGGAGCGCGGATTCGACGCTATCAGGGATGGTGCCGGATGATGTGGTCATCAGCGGTTTCGAACTCGGCATGTTCAGATCCAGGGAGGAGGGGCGTTCGCCCGTTGGCGCCTGCTTAGCACGCCGCGGCCGTGGAGGCGACGCGGCCCCCGAACCCCCTCAACGGGTCATTAACCATAATTGTTTTAACTCCATTAACGATGGTTCCCGCCAACCGATGGGAGGCCGTCGTGAAAGTGTTTGATTTCGTTGGAGTTCTTCCATCGTGGGGTCGTCTCCAGGCATCGGCCGGAGCAAACGCGCGCATTTCCTGCGCGCCGCTTTGCCGTGCCTCATGCTGACGGCCTTCGAGAGCGCGCCGGTGGGCGCCCAGAGCCTCACGCCTGACCTGTTCAATCCCAACCGCGGCGGCTTCGCCTCGCCCGAGACGCTGCCGACGCGCCGCACCGCCGGCGTGCCGCAGGCGCCGTCGGATGCGCTGCCGACGCTGCCCGATCCCAACGATCCGCGCAGGCGCCAGCAGCCGCCGGCAGCTCCGCGCGCCGGCCAAGGCTCGACCAATCCGGTCCCGACCTACGGCCTGCCCGCCGCCAACGGCGCGAGCGGCTCCGGCTACGACTCGCTCAACCGCAAACGGCAGCAGCCGAAGCTCTATCCCGGACAGCCGAAGCCGAAGCGCCCGGTCGGCCCCGGCTCAAAGGTAGCGCCGGCAACGCCGGAGCGGACGCTCGCCCCCCCGCGCATCGCGCCGCCGCCGTCCGAGACCGCGCACAGGACGCCGGTGCCGCCCGCGATGGCGGGCAACGTGCCCGGCCAGCCACTGCGCCGCCGCCTCAAGCTGGATGAGGATCCGTTCGGCGCGGTCGGCGACTATGCCGGCAGCTTCCTGATCAAGGGCGGACTCGAGCTCTCGACCGGCTACGACACCAATCCAGCACGCCTGAACAAGCCGGTCGGGTCGCCGGCCTATGTGGTCGCGCCTGATCTCCTCGTGGTGTCCGACTGGGAGCGCCACGCGCTGGTTGCTGATCTGCGCGGCTCGTTCTCGGGCTACACCAATAACATGCCGGCGACGATCAACGGCTTCCCTTCGCCGTCGCCGGTCGAGGTCGACCGCCCCGATTTCACCGGCCATGTCGACGGCCGCGTTGACGTCACCCGCGATTTCAAGCTGACCTCGCAACTCCGCCTGCGGCTCGCCACCGACAATCCCGGCAGCCCGAACGTGCAGGCCGGCCTGCAGAAATACCCTGTCTACGCCGCCTACGGCGCCACCGTCGGCTTCGACCAGACTTTCAATCGCTTCCAGGTCGCGGCCGGCGCCACCGTCGATCGCACCGCCTACACCGATTCAAAGCTCACCGACGGCTCGACCTCTGCCAATACCGATCGCGACTTCAATCAGTATGGCGGCGTGGGGCGGTTCTCCTACGACCTGAAGCCGGGCCTCAAGCCGTTCGTGGAAATCCAGGGCGACACCCGCGTGCACGACCAGGCCGCCGACCGCAACGGCTACTTCCGCGATTCAAACGGCGGCTATGCCAAGGTCGGCTCGTCCTTCGAGTTCTCGCGCATCCTCACCGGCGAAATCTCGGTCGGCTATTCCGCGCGCAATTATGTCGACCCGCGTCTCAGCCAGCTCTCTGGCTTCCTCACCACGGGCTCGCTGATCTGGAATGCGAGCGGCCTCACCACGGTGAAGTTCTTCACCGACACGCAGATCGCCGAGACCACGATTCCCGGTTCTTCCGGCGTTCTGGTGCGCACCTATTCGGCCGAAGTCGACCACGACTTCCGCCGCTGGCTCACCGCCGTCGGCAAGTTCACCTACGGCACGCTCGACTACCAGAACCAGAATCGCAACGACAAGACCTACTCGCTCGAGAGCAATCTGATCTACAAGCTCAACCGCAACATCTGGATCAAGGGCACGCTGCGCCACGACATCCTGGATTCGAACGTCGCGGGGGCGAGCTCGTCGGGGACGGTGGTGATGCTGGGGGTGAGGTTGCAGAATTAGCTGCGCGTGGCCCGGTGGGTCATCGGCGCTGCCAAGCTCTCAGTCGTCGTCCTGGCGAAAGCCAGGACCCATTACCCCAAGGAGTGGTTTGGCGACGACTGGTCGTTCGGGATGAGTACCGTCTGCCCTGGATAGATTCCGCGGTATGGGTCCTGGCTTTCGCCAGGACGACAGCTGCTACCGCGGCAAATCCGTCTTCCCCATCAAGAACGTATCGATCGACCGCGCGCACAGCCGCCCCTCGCGGATGGCCCACACCACCAGCGACTGGCCGCGGCGCATGTCGCCGGCGGAGAACACGTTCGGGCGCGAGGTCTGGTAATCGAGCGTGTTGGCCTTGACGTTGCCGCGCGGGTCGAGGTCGACCGCGAGCATCTTCAAGAGGCCTTCGTGCACGGGGTGGACGAAGCCCATGGCGAGCAGGACGAGCTCGGCGCCGAGCTCGAACTCGGTGCCGGCAATCGGCTTGAACTTGTCGTCGACGCGCACGCAGTGCAGCTTCTTGACCTTGCCGTTCTCGCCGGAAAATTTCTGCGTCAGCACGGCGTATTCGCGGATCGCGCCTTCGGCCTGGCTGGAGGACGTCCGCATCTTGAGCGGCCAGTTCGGCCAGGTCAGGCCCTTGTTCTCGCGCTCGGGCGGGGCGGGCATGATCTCGAGCTGGGTCACCGACAGCGCGCCCTGGCGCAGCGAGGTGCCGATGCAGTCAGATCCGGTGTCGCCGCCGCCGATGACGACGACATGCTTGCCGCCGGCCAAGATCTCCTGCACGCCGCCGAGCGGCTCCTCGGAGACGCGGCGGTTCTGCTGCGGCAGGAAATCCATGGCGTAGTGAATGCCTTGGAGGTCGCGGCCGGGGATCGGCAGGTCGCGCGGAGCTTCCGCGCCGCCGGTCAGGGCGACGGCGTCGTACTCGTTCAGCATCTCGCGCGGATCGACATTGCCGTCAGCGCCGACATGGCTGTTGTAGTGGAAGGTGACGCCCTCGGCTTCCATCTGCTTGACGCGGCGATCGATGATGCCCTTCTCCATCTTGAAGTCGGGGATGCCGTAGCGCAGCAGGCCACCGGCCTTGGCGTACTTCTCGAACAAATGCACGTCGTGGCCGGCGCGCGCGAGCTGCTGCGCGCAGGCCATGCCGGCCGGACCCGAGCCGATCACGGCGACCTTCTTGCCGGTCTTTTCAGTCGGCACTTCCGGCTTCAGCCAGCCATTGTCCCAGGCGCGGTCGACGATCGCGCATTCGATGGTCTTGATGGTGACGGGGTTGTCGTCGATGTTGAGCGTGCAGGACGCTTCGCACGGCGCCGGGCAGATGCGTCCCGTGAACTCCGGGAAATTGTTGGTCGAGTGCAGGTTGCGCGAGGCTTCTTGCCAGTTGTCCTGATAGACGAGATCGTTCCAGTCCGGGATCTGGTTGTTGACCGGGCAGCCGGGCGTGCCGGGCGCGACCGAGCCGGTACCGTGGCAATAGGGAATGCCGCAGTTCATGCAGCGCGCGGCCTGGTCGCGCACCTCCCTCTCGGAAAGGGGAACGACGAACTCCTTGTAATGCTTCACGCGCTCGGCGACCGGGGTGTACTTGCGGTCATGCCGTTCGATTTCGAGAAAACCCGTGATCTTGCCCATTAAACCCGTAGTCCCTGCCGGCTAATTCGTCTGTTGTTTCCTCAACCGTCATTGCGAGGAGCGAAGCGACGAAGCAATCCAGTCTGCATCAAGGAAGAAAGTCTGGATTGCTTCGCTTCGCTCGCAATGACGGGGTGTGATGCCTTACGCCCCGATCGCGATCTTCGGCTCGGCGTCCGCGTTGGCGGCCATTTCGCGCAGCGCGCGCCGGTACTCGACCGGCATCACCTTGCGGAATTTGGGCAGCCAGTCCTTCCAATTGGCCAGGATGTCGGCGGCGCGCTTGGAGCCGGTCGCCTTGGCATGGCGCGAGATCAGCACGTGCAGCCGCTCGACGTCGGAGGCGAGCAGGTTCTTGAACACGTCGACCCGGCCGTGCGCCTCGAGGTCACCGAACTGGTTGTAGGCGCTCTGGGCGATCATCTCTTCCGACAACACCGGCTCGAGCTCGACCATCGACAGGTTGCACAGCCGGTCGAAATCGCCGGCCTCGTCCAGCACATAGGCGATGCCGCCGGACATGCCGGCCGCGAAGTTGCGCCCGGTCTTGCCGAGCACGACCACGATGCCGCCGGTCATGTATTCGCAGCAATGATCACCCGCGCCCTCGACCACCGCCACGGCTCCCGAGTTACGCACGGCGAAGCGCTCGCCGGCGATGCCGCGGAAGTAGCACTCGCCCTCGATCGCACCGTACATCACGGTGTTGCCGACGATGATGCTTTCCTCCGGCACGATCGCAGAGTTCTTCGGCGGCTTGACGATGATCTTGCCACCCGAGAGGCCCTTGCCGACATAGTCGTTGCCTTCACCCTCGAGCTCGAAGGTGACGCCGTGGGCGAGCCAGGCGCCGAACGCCTGGCCGGCGGTGCCCTTGAGGCTGACATGGATGGTGTCGTGCGGCAGACCGGCATGGCCGTAGATCTTGGCGACCGCACCCGACAGCATGGCGCCGGCGGAACGGTTGGTGCTGTTGATCGCAGCTTCGATTTTGACCGGCGCGCCGCGGTCGAGCGCAGGCGTCGCCTTCTCGATCAGCGTGCGGTCGAGTACCGCCTCCAGATGATGGTTCTGACGCTCGGAGTGATAGATCTTCTGGCCCTTCTCTTCCTTCTGCTTGACGAACAGCTTTGAGAAGTCGAGGCCCTTGGCCTTCCAATGCGCGACCAGCCTGGTTTGGTCGAGCAGCTGCACCTGGCCGACCATGTCGTTGAAGGTGCGGAAGCCGAGCGAAGCCATGATCTCGCGGACTTCCTCCGCGACGAAGAAGAAGTAGTTGATCACGTGCTCGGGCTGGCCGGTGAAGCGCTTGCGCAGCACCGGATCCTGCGTCGCGACGCCGACCGGGCAGGTGTTGAGATGGCACTTGCGCATCATGATGCAGCCGGCCGCGATCAAGGGCGCGGTGGCGAAGCCGAACTCGTCGGCACCCAGCAGCGCGCCGATCACGACGTCACGGCCGGTGCGGAAGCCGCCGTCGACCTGGACCACGATGCGGCTGCGCAGCCGCTCGCGCACCAAGGTCTGGTGAGTCTCGGCGAGGCCGATCTCCCAGGGTGAACCGGCATGCTTGATCGAGGTCAGCGGCGAAGCGCCGGTGCCGCCCTCGAAGCCCGCGATGGTGACATGGTCGGCGCGCGCCTTGGCGACGCCCGCAGCCACGGTGCCGACGCCGATCTCGGAGACGAGCTTGACCGAGACGTCGCCCGTCGGGTTGACGTTCTTGAGGTCGTAGATGAGCTGCGCCAGATCCTCGATCGAGTAGATGTCGTGGTGCGGCGGCGGCGAGATCAGGCCGACGCCCGGCGTCGAGTGCCGGACCTTTGCGATGGTCGCGTCGACCTTGTGGCCGGGCAGCTGGCCGCCTTCGCCGGGCTTGGCGCCCTGCGCCATCTTGATCTGCATCATGTCGGAGTTGACGAGATACTCCGTGGTGACGCCGAAGCGGCCCGAGGCGACCTGCTTGATCGCCGAGCGCATGGAATCGCCGCTCGGCATCGGCTTGAAGCGGTCGGCTTCCTCGCCGCCTTCGCCGGTATTCGACTTGCCGCCGATCCGGTTCATGGCGATCGCGAGCGTGGTGTGCGCCTCGCGCGAGATCGAGCCGAAGCTCATCGCACCTGTGGCGAAGCGCTTGACGATCTCCTTGGCCGGCTCGACCTGGTCGAGCGGGATCGGCTTGCGCTTCTCCTCCTCCGCGTTCTTGATCCGGAACAGGCCGCGCAGCGTCAGCAGGCGCTCCGACTGCTCGTTGAGGATTTTTGCGAAGGCGCGGTAGCGCTCCTGCGAATTGCCGCGCGCGGCGTGCTGGAGCAGCGACACCGACTCGGCGGTCCAGGCATGGTCCTCGCCGCGGCTGCGATAGGCATATTCGCCGCCGACGTCGAGCGCGCTCTTGTAGACCTGAGCCTCGCCGAATGCGTCGGCATGACGGCGTACCGCCTCTTCCGCGATCTCGGCAAGACCGACGCCCTCGACGCGGGTGTGCGTGCCGGCGAAGAACTTTGCGACGAAATCCGCTTTGAGGCCGACCGCGTCAAAGATCTGCGCGCCGCAATAGGATTGGTAGGTCGAGATGCCCATCTTGGACATCACCTTGAGCAGGCCCTTGCCGATCGACTTGATGTAGCGCTTGACGATCTCGTAATCGTCGAGCGAGCCGGGCAGCCGGTCCTTCATCGCGATGATGGTCTCGAACGCGAGGTAGGGATTGATCGCTTCAGCACCGTAGCCGGCAAGGCAGGCGAAGTGATGCACTTCGCGCGGCTCGCCGGATTCGACGACGAGGCCGACCGAGGTGCGCAGGCCGGTGCGGATCAGGTGATGATGCACGGCGGCGCAGGCCAGCAGCGACGGGATCGGCACCCGGTCGGTGCCGACCATGCGGTCAGACAGGATGATGATGTTGACGCCCTCGCGCACTGCGCTTTCGGCGCGCGCGCAGAGTTCGTCGAGCACCTGGTCCATGCCGGCCGCGCCGAGACCGGCGTGGAAGGTGGTGTCGAGCGTGCGCGATTTAAAGTGCGTGTCGGCCACCTCCGAGATCGAGCGGATCTTTTCCAGATCCGCGTCCGTCAGGATCGGCTGGCGCACTTCGAGGCGCTTGGTCGTGGCCATTCCTTGCAGATCGAACAGGTTCGGTCGCGGCCCGATGATCGAGACCAGGCTCATCACCAGCTCCTCGCGGATCGGATCGATCGGCGGGTTGGTGACCTGCGCGAAGTTCTGCTTGAAGTAGGTGAACAGCGGCTTGGCCTTGTGCGACAGCGCCGAGATCGGCGTGTCGTTGCCCATCGAGCCCGCGGCTTCCTCGCCCGTGGCCGCCATCGGCGTCATCAGGATGGTGATGTCTTCCTGGCTGTAGCCGAACGCCTGCTGGCGATCGAGCAGGGACAGGTTGGAGCGCACGCCGGTGGTCGGCACCTTCGGCAGCTCTTCCAGCACGATCTGGGTCCGCTCCAGCCATTCCTTGTAGGGATGGCTCTTGGCGAGCTCGGCCTTGATCTCGTCGTCCGGGATCAGGCGGCCCTGCTCGAGATCGACCAGCAGCATCTTGCCGGGCTGCAAGCGCCACTTGGTGATGATCTGGTCCTCAGGGATCGTCAGCACGCCCATCTCGGACGCCATCACGATGCGGTCGTCCTTGGTGACGAGATAGCGCGCGGGCCGCAGGCCATTGCGGTCGAGCGTGGCGCCAATCTGACGGCCGTCGGTAAAGGCGATCGCGGCGGGACCGTCCCACGGCTCCATCAGCGCGGCATGATACTCGTAGAAGGCGCGGCGCTTCTCGTCCATCAAGGGATTGCCGGCCCACGCCTCCGGAATCATCATCATGACGGCGTGCGGCAGCGAGTAGCCGCCCTGCACCAGAAATTCGAGCGCGTTGTCGAAGCAGGCGGTGTCCGACTGTCCCTCGTAGGAGATCGGCCAGAGCCGGTTGATGTCCTTGCCGTAGAGCTCGGAGCTCACCGAAGCCTGGCGCGCCGCCATCCAGTTGGTGTTACCGCGCAGCGTGTTGATCTCGCCGTTATGCGCGATCATGCGATAGGGATGCGCCAGCGACCAGGCCGGGAAGGTGTTGGTCGAGAAGCGCTGGTGAACGAGTGCGAGCGCGCTCTCAAAGTCCTTTTCGTGCAGGTCCGGATAGTACTTGCCGAGCTGGTCGGCCAGGAACATGCCCTTGTAGATCACGGTGCGGCAGGACATCGAGCACGGATAGTAGCCCGCAAGGCCGCGGTCGCGGCGCAGGTAGATCGCCTGCGAGATTGACTTGCGCAGGATGTAGAGCCGGCGCTCGAACTCGTCCTCGGTCTTGGCGGTGCCGTTGCGGCCGATGAACACCTGCATGCAGGCGGGCTCGGTCGGCTTCACGGTGACGCCGAGAGAGGAGTTGTCGGTCGGCACGTCGCGCCAGCCCAGCAGGGTCAGGCCCTCTTCCTTGATCTGGTCGGCGATGATGCTCTTGATGACGTTGCGCCAGGCGGTGTCGCGCGGCATGAACAGCGCGCCGACGGCGTATTCGCCGGGCGCCGGCAGCTTGAAGCCGAGCTCGCCGGCCTTGCGGCTGAAGAAGGCGTGCGGGATCTGCACCAAGATGCCGGCACCGTCACCAGCGCGCGGGTCGGCGCCGACCGCACCGCGATGCTCGAGATTGCAGAGGATGCTGAGCGCGTCCGAGACGATCTCGCGCGACTTCTTGCCTTTGATGTTGGCGATGAAGCCGACGCCGCAGGAATCCTTCTCGAGGGCGGGATCGTAAAGGCCTTCGGCTTTGGGGCGCGAATTGTGCTCCTGAATCGGATCGGTCGTTTTCGAGGCGACCGTCGCCGACAGCTGTTCTGCCACGATGTTTGCGCGCTCGAATTGCGACCCGTTCATTGTCCTGTCCTCTCCATGCGGCAAGGTGCCTCACCGCCATCTTCGGCGCACCTTGGGCGTTCCGCGGCACCCGCCTCTGGGTCACCGCTCGTCCGCTGCGAGCCGCATTTTCTTAAATTCAGGCCTAGGCGTTCTTCGTCCCCGAGAACGGCTTTGCCTGGTACCTTCCCGGCGCTCGAGAGCACCAGTTCTCGCTGCAATCCCTGTGCCGGAACCGCAAGCAAAATTGAGACAGTCTTCCTGTCCTAACCATCACCTTGCCAAATTTTTGTCTAGCACACAAGCGCGCGGAAGTCCCGATTCCCGATCTGTCAATCAATCGCTTTCCAAAAGTTGCGCAGCCCCGGTTTTGAAGCAAACGCGCCCTGATCCGGCCCCGCGGGCGCCGAAATCCCCAATGAAGCTTCGGATCAACCCTTCGGAAGGCGCGCCACGCCGCGAGAAGCGAAAGAGGGCGGCCATCGGGGGGCCTGACAGGAGCGTCTCGACCATGAAGTTTTTCACAGGATGTGTGGCCGCCGCCGCGCTGGCGCTGGCCGCAAGCGCGGCGCACGCGCAGGTTCCCGCGAACGGTATCGCGAGAGGGGCCGTTATCGCAGTGTCGGATTTCGACGGGCCCTACGCGCCGCCGGAGGCCGCGCCGCTCCCGCCGCCGCGTTACGGCTATGGCTACGAGGAGCGCGGTGCGGCCCCGGGGCTGCTGCCGTCGACCGAGGTCTACGCGGTGCTGCGCGAAAACGGCTTCTCGCCGCTCGGCATCCCGCGCCTGCGCGGCACCGTCTACACCATCGCGGTGATCGACCATCGTGGCGACGATGGCCGGCTGGTGATCGACGCCCGCGACGGGCGGATCATCCGCTTCATGCCCGCCGCTGACGCCTACGGCATGGCGCCCGCCTATCCCGCCTATGACGAGCGCGCGGTCGCGCCTTACGGCCCGCAAAGCGCGCTGCCGCCGCCGACCGTGATTCGCAGCGGTCCGCCGCGCCCGCCGGCTTCGATCCCGCATGTGGCAAGCCGCACCGTGCCGCTGCCCAAGGCCGCCCCGCCGCGCGGGGCTGTGCCGATGGCAGCGGCGAAGCCGGCCGAACCCGCGCCGCAGCAGGCTCAGGCGCCGCAGGCACAGCCGCAGCCCGCGCAGCAAACCGCGGCCATCCAGGCCAAGCCCGCCGAAGCTACTGCTTCAACCGTCCAGGCCAAGCCGGCGGCAACGATCCTGCCGACGCAGGAGATGCCGGCGGCGCAGGGTTTGGACTAGGCTCCTCAACTCCCGGTGTCGTCCCGGCGAAGGCCGGGACCCATACCGGCCTGCGCCGGGACGACATCGGAGAGTTTAGCAAAACGAAAAAAACGCCCCGGGGCACCGGGGCGTTTTCGCAACTCGGAAGTGGCGTGTGTGCGTTAGGCGGCTTGCGCCGAGTTCTCGATCACCTGCGCCTTCGGGGCGCTGGTGTTGATCGCGATCTGGCGCGGCTTCTTGGCCTCGGGAATCTCGCGTACGAGGTCGACGTGAAGCAGGCCGTTCTCGAGCGAAGCGTCCTTCACCTGCACGAAATCGGCAAGCTGGAAGGCACGCTCGAAGGCGCGCGCGGCGATGCCGCGATAGAGCACTTCGGACTTCGAGTTCTCGTTGGCGACTTTCTCGCCCTTGATCGTCAGCGTGTTTTCCTTCGCGACGATGGAGAGCTCGTCCTTGGCGAAGCCGGAGACCGCAACGGTGATGCGGTAGGCATTCTCGCCGGTGCGCTCGATGTTGTAGGGGGGATAACCGGGGCTGCCGTCCGAGCCGGCCTGGTCGAGCAGGCTGAAGAGGCGGTCGAAGCCGACGGTGGAACGATAGAACGGGGTGAGATCATAGCTACGCATGGTCAAGTCCTCCATTGAGCGACTGTTTGGGTAACCCGCCCGCCAATCGGGCCGGGCTTTCGTCTGTGTGCAGCCTGATGTTCCGGTTCCGAAACACTGGTAGCGGCCTGCACGAAAATGATATGGGTGGAACGAGACGGCGTTCAAGAGGGCGGCATTTGCGCCTTTTCGGCGCTTTAGCCCCTTGATTTGCAGTACTTGCCGCCTATGACGCTGGTCTCGATCCCGTCCAATCCCGTCCCCGAAAACGTCGTCAGCGGCACCATCAAGACCCCCGATGGCGCTGAGCTGCGCTTTGCGCGCTGGGCGCCGCCGGCGGGCCGCAAGGGTACGGTCTGCGTCTTCACCGGGCGCAGCGAGCAGATCGAGAAATATTTCGAGACCGTGCGCGACCTGCGCGACCGCGGCTTTGCGGTGGCGATGATCGATTGGCGCGGGCAGGGCCATTCCTCGCGTCGCCTGCGCGATCCGCGCAAGGGCTATGTGCGCGACTTCGCCGATTTCGAGATCGACGTCGAGACCTTCGTGCAGCAGGTGGTGCTGCCGGATTGTCCGCCGCCGTTCTTCGCGCTCGCCCATTCGATGGGCGGCACGGTGCTGCTGCGAGTCGCGCATGCGGGCAAGCGCTGGTTCGACCGCATGGTGCTGTCGGCGCCGATGATCGACCTGCCTGGCCGCACCACGTCGTTTCCGGCCCGCGCGCTGCTCAAGACGATGCGCCTGTTCGGGCAGGGCGGCCGTTATGTCCCCGGCGGCAGCAGCCGCATCACCGGGCTCGACCCCTTCATCAACAATCCCCTCACCAGCGATCCCGTGCGCTATGCGCGCAACGCCGCGATCCTGGAGGAGGATCCGACGCTGGGGCTGGCGTCACCGACGGTGGCCTGGGCCGACGCTGCCTTCAGCGCGATGCAAACCTTCAAGCGCCTGAAATATCCGTCAGAGATCCGCCAGCCGATCCTGATGCTGGCGGCCTCCAGCGACACCGTGGTCTCGACCGCTGCGATCGAGGAGTTCGCCTATCATTTGCGCGCCGGCTCGCATCTCGTCATCGCGGGCTCGAAGCATGAGATACTTCAAGAGCAGGACCGCTACCGCTCCCAGTTCTGGGCCGCCTTCGACGCCTTCGTGCCGGGCACGCCGCTGTTCAAGTAAGCACCCCCTCGCCCCGCTTGCGGGGGGAGGGTTGGGGTGAGGGGGAGTCTCCGCAAGGATGATGAGAGTTGAGTTCGCGGAGAGTTCTTCATTCTCCGTCATTGCGAGGAGCTCGCGACAAAATTGCGTAGCAATTTTGCGCTGATGCGACGAAGCAATCCAGGCTGCCTGCGCGGAGACAGTCTGGATTGCTTCGCTTCGCTCGCAATGACGGTGCTCACAGCGTCTTCAAATACTCGATCAAATCGTAGCGCTCTTGCTCCTTGAGCACGCGGCCGATGGTGCCGTCCTTGCCCGGCCCTGGCGTGCCGTCGAACGAGTGGCCGGCATTGCTGTTGCCGAACAACTCGGTGCCGTCAGACGCCCGCGTCGAGAAGCGCGACTGCCCGGTCTTGCAGCTCTCGCCGTCGGCGACCGCGAAGCCGACCTGCTTCGGATCGTAGTCGCGACCACCACCCATGCAGAACGATTTCGGGCGCTCGGCCGCGGGGCTCAGCATCCAGTAGAGCGAGGGCACCGATCCGTTGTGCAGGTAAGGCGCGGTGGCCCAGACGCCGTTGAGCGGGCGCGCGCGATACCAGGGCCCCCGCTCCTCTTTATCGGGCGGCTGCGGACCGGGATTGGGGCAGTTCTTGCGCTTACCCCACCAGGCTTGCTGAACCTTCGGCTCGATCTTGGCATCATCCATCGCCTTGCGGGCGACGATGTCCACGAGCACCATCAGGCCGAGCGAGTATGGCATGTCGGTCGGAGAAATATCCGGCAGATTGCAGCTCCACCAGGCATTGAGCTTCTGAGTGGGGTCGAGCTGTAGGAAACCCGGCACCTGAACCGTGCGCGTCGCCAGCACGCTGGCCTGAGCCGTGTCGGTCCCCATGCCTTTGGCGCTCTTCTGAACCTCGTTCAGGAATTTGTCATCGCCGATGGTTTCCCACCGCGACGAGGACCAGATGCTCTGGGCCGGAAATTCGGTGTCGAACACGGGATCGTTGACCGGCCCGAGATGGCATTCGACGCAGATCTCCGCGTAGAGCTTGCGGCCACGTTTGACGCGGTCGCCATCGATCCTCCAGGCATCATCGCCGAAGATGTCCGACGGCCATTTCGGTGATGTCAGTCCGGAGAGCTGCTTTTTCGGATAGGGCGCCGACCCCTTCAGCAGATCCTCGATCCAGTTCAGATTCTTGATGTCCATCGACGAGCGGAACAGCCTGTCTTTGGGCGTAGTGTCGGACAGATTCAGCAGCGCGGTCACGCCCAGCGCTTCGCCGGCGTTGCGGATCAGCGGCTGCTCGATGGACGCATCATATTGCGCGAATTTGAGCCAGGGCACGGTCCAGATCGGCGGGAAGCTGACCGGCGCATCCTTGGCATGCAGATTCTTCTCGAAGCCGCTGAGGCCGCTGAGCGTCATGTCCTGGGCGAACACCTGATTGCCGATGCGGTTGAGCGCGTCGAGGCGGCCGTATCCTTCCTCGGTGTCCTGCTGTGGCTCTTGCCGCTTCGTCTTCTCGTTGAACCTCGTCTTGCCGTCGATGGTCTTCGCGTAGGTCTTCTCCCAGTCGATCAGGAATGTGCTGATCGCACGCAGCTTCTGTTTCAGCGCATCGCGGTCCGCATCGCTGGCGGAGGCGCCGAGCACACGGTCGGCGAAGCGCGTAAAGCGGCCTGGCACGAACAGCGTATAGGCGATCGACAGGCCGGTCGTGACCTCGAGCCTTCTCAGGTCGGTCATCGCGGGGCCGCCGTCGAAACGGATGTCGATGCCCTTGTAGCGGATCTGGCCGGTGTGGCAGGCAGCGCAGGTCAGGCCGATCCGGTCCTCGCCGATCTGCCCGGTCGCAGGATCGGGGACGCCGGTCATGCGTGCGAAGCCGACGGGCAGGCCGTCGACGTTTTCGGCCTGGGCACCCCAGTTCACCGGCGGATCCCAGAGCCGCGCCGGCACGGGCTTCGTCTTGTCGTAGACATTGGCATAGCCGAATTGGCGCAGCGTGGCGTCGTCGGTGTTGATCGTCTGCGGGCTCGGGATGAAGCCGAAGCGCTGCAGATGGTCGCTGTCATGCAGCATGCCGGGCTTTGCGAAGAAATGAAGCCGCGGCTGCTCGAGCGCCATGAACCAGCGGTAGGGCACCGGGAAGGTCGCGGTGCCCTGGCTGGCGTGATGAAACCAGTGCCGGTCCTCCAGCGCCCAGTTCTGCTCGAGCCAGTACGCGGCCCGCGGTTCGACGTGCTCGGGCAATGGCGGCGCCACCAGGTCCCCGAGAATGCCAGGCAGCATGGGCTGGAATTGATCCGGAAAGCGCAGCGCCACGATGCCAAAGACGAGAAGCGCGGCGACGAGTCCGCCGGCAGCGCGCAAGATCAGCGAGGGCGGCGTGACGGGCTGGCTGACAACTCGCTGGGTGATCCTGTCAGGGAATTTGCGCTCGTTGAACAATGTCCTCACCTCGGCCACGCTGAGATAGCGGTCGTCACCCTGACCCTTGCCCATGATCTTGAGCAGGATCGGCCATTCGAACTTCATCAGGATCGGGTAGTACCAGCGCGATTGATTGACGGCGCGCTTGAGGTTGTCCTTCATGAAGGTGTGGATTTGCGAGGCGTTGAGCCCGGTCTCGGTGCCGCCGCCATCGGGATCGGTATAGGTGCCGCCGAAACTGGCGAGCCGCGCGATCTCGTCCTCGTTGACGCGACCGTCGACGCCGAGGATGCGCGAGCCGGCACCGAGCTTGTCGAGCGGGCCGCCGCGCAACATATTGAGCTGCGCGCCCCAAAAGATGCTTTGCAGGATGTGACAGGCGCCGTTGGCGATCAGCGCGACGCCGCGGACCTGGATGCGGGCCGAAATCTTCTTCACCCCCGTCTCGCCGCTTGCATTCGCGATGGTCTGTGACAGCGTCCGGAGCGGGACGGTCCCGCCATCGACGAAGCCTTCGCCGACGAGGCCGCGCAGGAATGGACAGGGATTGTTCGGCGAGACCTGAATCGAGGGGTCGAAGGGCGGCTTCGAAGCGCGGTCATGCATGGCCCAAATCCTGAAAGCAGCGAATCGCAAAAAAAGACGCGCCGATCAAGCGCGGAAAGTCCTAACAAACCGACAGCAGACCATACTACTTCAGCGTGTGATGAAGTGTGGCTGATTTCACTGTCCTGTCAACAACAGCGGGCGCGAGCAGCTTTTCGCGAAGGGCGGGACCGCGGCAGGCCCGTCAGGACTCGGCGGCGCGTTTGACGTCGCTCTGCACCAGGGTCAGCTTGCCGAGCGGCACGCCGGCCTTCAGCAGACCCTCGCGGTAATGGGCGATGTCCTCGGGCCGCTTCCAATGGAAGTTGCGCAAGTGCCTGTCGACATTCAGAGTTGGATAGTTTCCCATCAGCACGCTGGCGGCTTCGCTCGCCTCGCCGCTCCGTCCCATTTGGGCCAATGCCGCCGCGCGGATCGCCAGCGCCTGCATGTGGTTCGGGTTGATGTAGAGCTGCTCGCGCGCCCATGACAGGGTCGCGTCATATTGGCGCAACAGGTAGTGACTGAAGGCGTTCAGCGCCGCCCATTGGTAACGCGGGTCGCTGTTGTCGCGCTGCGCCGCCATCGAGAACAGCTCGATCGCCTCGCGGTGCTCGCCGATGACGAAATGGCAGATGCCGAGCACGCCGCGTGCGCCGTTGTCATAGGGGTTGAGCGCGACTGCACGCTTGGCGGCGTCCATCGCGGCCTCGTAATGCCCTTCCATCGCATGGGCCCAGGACAGGATCGAGAACGCGAAGGAGGAACGCGGGTCGAGCCTGACGCTGGTCTCGGCGAGGTTCATCGCCTCGGCCCACATCTCCCGCGTGCCCTTGACCCAGCCGAACTGAATGCTCTGGATCTGGATCGTGGCGAGATAGGCGTGCGCGATCGACAGCTTGGGATCGAGCCGGATGGCCTCGCGGAACAGGTCGACGGCGGTGGCCAAATCCTCCTTGGTCTGCCGGTAGTAGTGCGACAGTCCCTTGAGGAAGCGGTCCCAGGCGCTCACGTCGGTCGAGAGCCGCGCCGGCGCTGAGGCCTCGGCCCGTACGATCTCGGTGGCAATGGCGGCGGACAGGTTGGTGGTGATCTCGTCCTGCATCGCGAACAGGTCGCCGATGTCGCGGTCGTAGCGGCCGGTCCAGAGCTGCTCGCCGGTCTCCGGCGCGATCAGCTCGGCGGTGACGCGGATCTTGGCGCCGGCGCGCCGCACCGAGCCCTGGATCAGATAGGTGGCGTCGATCTCGCGCGCGATCAGCCGCGTGCTGATGTTCCTGCCCTTGAAAGCGAAGGTCGAGTTGCGGCTCAGCACGCGATAGAAGGATTGCAGCGACAGCGCGTGGATCAAATCCTCGGTGAGGCCGTCGGAGAAATATTCGTCCTGGGCATCGCTGAGATTGGCGAAGGGCAGCACGCCGACGATCGCGGTGCGGTACTGCTGCGAGAGGGCGGACGCCTCTCTCAGCTCGGGCGCAAGCGCCGGCGCGCCCTCGGGCGTCCAGGTCCAGACCCCGACCGCGTCCTTGATGTTCTTGAAGCGATGGTTGCCGGCATCGGTGAGCGGCACGGTGAGATGCTTGCTCGCCTCGCGATAGGCCTTCGCCGAGATGGCGAAGCCGCCGGGGCTCGCCACCGATTCCAGGCGCACGGCGATGTTGACATCGTCACCGAACACTTCGTCCTCGTCGGCGATGACGTCGCCCATGTGGATGCCGAGCCGGAACTGCATGGCGCGGTCCGCCGGCAGATGCCGGTTGCGCTCCGCCATCAGCGTCTGCATCGCCATCGCGGCTTCGGTGGCGCCGACGATCGAGGCAAACTCGAGCAGGAAGCCGTCGCCGGTGTTCTTCACGACGCGGCCGCCGTGATTGAGGATGATGGGGTGGATCGCGCTGCGATGGGCCTTGAAGGCGGCATGGGTGCCGGCCTCGTCGCTGCCCATCATGCGCGAATAGCCGGCGACATCGGCGCAGACGATGGCAGCCAGACGTCTTTCCATATCCCAGGAGCTCCAACGGATCTGCGACCGGCCACGGCGTGGCCGTCGCCTCGAATCCCGCGTTTCAAGAACCCTGCCTTTATAGAGCAGATAAGGCGGCGCGAAAGTATGATCCGCATTGCAAATTCGAGGTAAATCCCACGCATTTGCGGCAGTGGACGGGGAAGGGCGAACCGAATATGCCGCCTCAAGGCCGACGCGGGGACCTCACATGCTGGGCATTCACGAAATCTGGCTTTTCATCCTGTCGGGCGTGCTGCTCAACATCACGCCGGGCCCTGATACCGTCTATGTGATCGGACGCAGCATGCAGATGGGCTGGCGGGGCGGGGCCGCCGCTGCGCTCGGCATCAGTTGCGGCTGCTTTTTCCACGTCACGGCCGCGGCGATCGGCCTTTCGGCCCTGCTGATGGCCTCATCGACCGCGTTTTCGATCCTGAAGCTGGTCGGCGCGGCCTATCTCGTCGTCACAGGACTTCAGATGCTGTGGTCGCGCCCGGCGCTGGCCTCGGCCATCGACGAACCCGTGCGGAGCTCGCTGCGGAGGGTCTTCCTCCAGGGCGTCTTCACCAATGCGCTCAATCCCAAGGTCGCCCTGTTCTTCCTGGCCTTCCTGCCGCAATTCGTCGCAGCCGATTCAGCCCACAAGCCGCTCGCCTTCCTGACGCTCGGCCTGATCTTCATCTGCACGGGCACGCTGTGGTGCCTGGTGCTGGCCGCGTTCGCGGCCAGGGCCGCCCATCGCTTGCGGCGCTCCGAGGGCGTGATCGCCTGGGTCAACCGCGCGCTCGGCGGCCTCTTCATCTATCTCGGCATCCGCGTCGCCATGCTGGAGACGCGGTGAGCGCACCTCTCCCTACGGGAGAGGTGCACGAGCGTCACAGCCTATATCGATTTCGTTCGCTCTCAGGCGAATTCCTTCAGCAGCGCGCTGCCGGCCAGATAAAGACCGAGCAAAATCATCGCGATCAGGAACCAGCGGCGAAACGCTTCTGCCGGCATCCGCGCCCGCACCGACTGGCCGATGAACATGCCGGCAAAGGCCATGGCGAGGCCGACGGCGCCCGGCACGGCATTGGCCGGCGTCAGCAATCCGCCGGCGGTCAGGTTGAAGGCGAGCGCCAGCGTCGCCGTCGTGAAGAACACGCCGAGCGCCTGCACCAGCTCGTCCTTCTCCATGCCGATCGCCTGCATGAAGGGCATCGAGGGGATCACCTGCACGCCTGTCGAGGCCGAGATCACGCCGGTGACGACACCGACCACGCCGCCGACCCATTTCTCGTTTTCAGGCGCGACGCGGAAGTGGAATTTGTTCAGGCCGATCACGGCGTAGATGACAAGCAGTGCGCCGAGCACGATCGTGCCGTAGCGCGCATGAGGGCCGGTCAGCGCGCCGGCATTGAGCCAGCATCCGATCACGGTGCCGATCATCAGCGGCCACAGCCGCCTCAGGATGTCGCGCAAGTGAGGGCCGACGAAGGTCTGCCAGATGTTGGTGACGATGGCGGGCACGATCACGATGGCGATCGCGCGGCTGGGCGCCATGCTCACCGCGAGCAGGCCGATGGACACGGTCGGCAGGCCGAGCCCGACCACGCCCTTGACGAACCCGGCGACTAGGAAGACGACGGCGATGACAATGAGGAGCGGGTCGATCATATCTGCACATTGACCGAAGCCGCGAGCCGGCACAATCTGGAGGTTACGGAGACAGCCTTCGTTTTGAACGAAGGCTAGAGCGATCCGGACCCGGAGGCCGCGTTAGCGCAAAGTGCGCAGCGGTTTTCCGACAAGATCATGCTCAAACAATAAGGTTGAGAGAAACCCGTCATGCGCTTCGATCTCGTCGACCTCCAGCTCTTCATCGCGGTCGCCGACCAGCGCAGCATCACCCGCGGCGCGGAGCGCTCGCACCTAGCGCTGGCCTCGGCCAGCGCGCGCATCAAGGGGCTTGAGGACGCGCTTGGTGTCGCACTGCTCAAGCGCGGCCGCCGCGGCGTCGAGTTGACCGCGGCCGGCGAGAGCCTGCTCGATCACGCGCGCCTCGTCATCCACCAGATCGACGCCATGCGCGGCGATCTCGCCGGCTTCGCCAGCGGCGTGCGCGCCAGCGTGCATTTCCTCGCCAACACCTCAGGGCTCTCGGAACACCTGCCGAAGGCACTGGCCGGCTTTCTGCGCGAGCATCGCGACGTCGCCATCGACATTGAGGAGCGCGAGAGCACCGACATCGCGGCGGCGATCACCGCGGGCGCTGCCGATCTCGGCTTTGCCGCCGAGCACGCGCTGCCCGAGCATATCGAGCGCTTCCGCTTTAGCGAGGATCGGTTGACGCTGGTGACGTCGCGCCGCGGCCCGTTCGCCGGCCGTCGCCAGATCGACTTCCAGGAGGCGGGGGCCTGCGACTTCGTCGGCCTGACCAGCGCCACCGCGCTTCAAATGCACATCTCGAAACATGCGGCGCGGCTCGGCATGCGCCCACATTTCCGCGCGCGCCTGCGCGATTTCGACGCGATCTGCCAGATGGTCGCCGCCGATGTCGGCGTGGCGCTCGTGCCCGAAGCCGCCGCCCGCCGCTGCGCCAAGACCATGCCGCTCGCCATGGTCCGCCTGCGCGATGCTTTCGCCAACCGGAAGCTCGTGATCTGCGCGCGCAGCTTCAAGACGCTGCCAAGGCCGGCCAAGATGCTCGTGGAACATTTAAGGGCGGCGGCGGTGTGAAGGGGCACTTAAGGTGCTCCGCAGCGATGGTGCGCTCCCTCTCCCGCTTGCGGGAGAGGGGTGGGGAGAGGGTGTCTCCGCCAGGGAGATTCCCCGAGAGGAGAGAGCCCTCACCCGGCGCTTCGCGCCGACCTCTCCCGCAAGCGGGAGAGGTAGAAACCGGCGCTACTTCGCCGTCTCGATCCCGGCGTCTTTGATCACCTTCGCCCACTTCTTGGTCTCGTCGGCGATGAAGCTGCGAAAATGTTCGGGCTCATCGCCGATCAGCGTCGCGCCTTGGGCGGCGAGCTTCTCCTTCACCGCCGGATCTGCTATCGCCTTCGTTGCCAGGCCATGCAGCGCGGCGATGATCTCCTTCGGCGTGCCCTTCGGCGCGACCATGCCGTACCAGTTCTCGATGCGCAGCTGCGGAAACCCCGCTTCCGCCGTGGTCGGCACCTCCGGCGCGGTCGGTGCACGCTCGGCCGAGCCGACCGCGATCGGCCGCAACGCGCCGGCCTTGACCTGCGGCAGCAGCACCGGCAGATCGAGGAACGTCATCTGGACCTGCTGGCCCAACAGATCATTCACCGCGGGCGCAGCACCGCGATAGGGCACGTGCACGATGTCGATCTTCGCCGTCAGCTTGAACAATTCGCCGGCGAGATGCGGCAGGCTGCCGGGGCCGGAGGAGGCGAAGTTGAGATTTCCCGGCTGCGCCTTGGCGAGCGCAATCAGCTCGCCGATGTCCTTGACGGGGACATTGGTCGCGACCACGAGCATTTCCGGCACGGTCGCAACCAGCGTCACCGGCGTGAGGTCGGTCAGTGTGTCATAGGCTACCTTCTCCATGCTCGGGCTGATCGCGAGCGCGCCGGCTGAGGAGATCGCGATGGTGTAGCCGTCGGGCGCGGCCTTGGAGACGGCATCCGTGCCGAGCACGCCGCCCTGGCCGCCGCGATTGTCGATCACCACCGGCTGTCCTGACAGCTCGGACATGCGCTGGCCGATCACCCGCGCGATGATGTCGTTGGGCCCGCCGGCCGGGAACGGTACGATCATCTTGATCGGCTTGGCCGGGAAATTCTGCGCCGATGCCAATGACGGCAGCAGCAGGAACAATCCCAAGAACAATTCAACGAGCAGCCTGCGTGAGACGGTCATGCAAGCCCTCCGCTCGCGTTGTTATTGGTTCAAAAGCTTGAGTGCTTCTTCGTGGACCCTGGGGTCGCCGGCCGCGATGATGCGGCCGCCCCCCTGGGCCGGCTTGCCTTCCCAGGTGGTGACGACGCCGCCAGCGCCGGTCACGATCGGGATCAGCGCCGCGATATCGTAGGGTTTCAGCTCGGTCTCGACCACGAGGTCGACATGGCCGGCGGCGAGCATGCAATAGGAGTAGCAGTCGCCGCCATAGCGCGACAGCCGCGCGCCCTGCTCGATGCGACCGAAGATGGCGCGGTCGCTCTCGTTCATCAACAGCGGGCTGGTGGTGTAGGTCGTGGCTTCCGACAGCGAGGCGCAGCGCCGGACCTGGAGCCGGCGTTCGCCGGAGGGGCCCTTGTAATTGGCCGAGCCGTTGTCGCCGGAGAAGCGTTCGCCGATGAAGGGCTGGTGCATCATGCCGAACACCGGCGCGCCTTTGTGCAGCAGCGCGATCAGCGTGCCCCAGATCGGAAACCCGCCGATGAAGGATTTCGTGCCGTCGATGGGATCAAGCACCCAGACATAGTCAGCGTCGTCGCGCTCATTGCCGAACTCCTCGCCGACGATGCCGTGCTGGGGGAAGCTGGCCTTGATCAGCCGCCGCATCACGGCCTCCGCGGCGCGGTCGGCCTCCGTCACGGGATCGAAATCCTTGGTCTTGCTCTTGTCGTCGACCGACAGCGAGGTGCGGAAGAATGGCAGGATGGTTTCGCCGGAGGCGGTGGCGAGCCGACCGATGAAGGCGGAGAAGTCGATCACCGTCACGGCGTGTCCTCAAAAGCGAAAGTCGGATGAAGCTCGCTTCTGCCTAGCTCAAATCCGCAGAATCTTGCAGCGCTGTCTTGATTTGCTCCCTGGTATTTTGAATGCCGCAACTGGCTGCCTCATCTCAGTCATCTCCTGGCCAAATATCGATCACAGTGTTGAAAACTTAGTTCCGACCATGCCTCGTTTGTATGCAAACACTTATCAACCCATTGAATTTCCTTATCAAAGAAACTGAATCTGGGTTTCCATGGAAGCAACTGAGCCATGTCCTATTGCATGGGAAACGACTGAAAAGCCCTTGCACTTTGTGCGGCGCGGTCGCATATTGTTGCGGTGCGGTAGCGCTTGGCGTTACCGCTGCCCTCCTTGGGCGTTTCCTCCCTAGACTTGGGCCGCTTCTTCATCAGAAGCGGCCCTTTTTTCTTTGGGCCTCTGTTTTCATTTCAGAGCGCGCAAACTTGCGAAGCGAAAACGCGTTCGCGCCGTTGGCTCGCGGCACTCTCGTCCGAGAGTAAGAGGCGACTATTCCGCTGCGGCCTGGAACGAGCCGAGATCGCCGAACGGGATCGTGGTCGCCAGCACGTCGGCGAGGATGCCGAAGTCGCTTGCGACTTGCGCAAAGCGCGGACTGCGCTCGCGCCGCCGTTCGTCCATATAGATCGCGCGATTGAGCTCGAGCTGCACAGCGTGTAGGCCGCTCGCGGGATTGCCGTAATGCTCGGTGATGAAGCCGCCGGCATAGGGCTTGTTGCGGCCGATCGAATAGCCGAGGCCCGTCATGGTTTCCTCGACGCGGTCGGGAAGCAGCGGCGTGCAGCTCGTGCCGTAGCGATCGCCGATGACGATATCGGGCCGGCGCGGCTCGTCTCTGCTGACGCCGACCGAGGGCATCGAGTGGCAGTCGACCAGCACCACGGTGCCGAACAACTGGTGCACCTTGTTGATCAGCCGACGCAGCGCGCGGTGGTAGGGCTTGTACAGCGTCTCGATCCGTCCCAGCGCGTCGTCGACCAGGATGCGGTCGCGGTAGATTTCCTGTCCGTCACCGACCACGCGCGGAATGGTGCCGAGACCGCCGGCGACCCGCATCGAGCGGGTATTGGCAAAGCTCGGCAGGCGGCCGGTGAACATGCGGGGATCGAGCTCATAGGGCTCGCGGTTGACGTCGACATAGGAGCGGGGAAAGTTGACCCGCACAGTCGGAAAGCCGCGATCGCTCAAATGGCCGATCAGCTCGTCCATGAACGAATCTTCGGACCGCCGCAGCGTCGGCAGGTCGATCCTGGATGCGATGAGGAATTCGTCCGGATAGGTCGAGCCGGAATGGGGCGAGTTGAAGATGACCGGGGCACGCCATTGCGCGGGCTCCACGATCTCGAAGGCTGGCGACGTTTCGCCGTCAAACCGGGTCATCTTCTCAGGCTTCGTCCCTTCGCGCCGGGATCTGGCATGGTCCAGATCGCATTGATTCGGCCGATCGAGCGGCTCTTATGTGACGTCATTGTCCGGAATCGCAACCATTCTGCCAAGCGAAAAGATGTGATGGGCACTGGAACACGTCTTAACCCTGCGGGCCGCGGGGTGGGGATCTCCGCGCGCGGCTCGATTGATTCGAGCTGCATTCAGGTTCACAAAGGGCCGGCAGCAGCAGCCGTCTCAGGGTTAAGATTTTCACCCCAAATTTACCCTCTGTCGGGCTTAGTGACCTCTGCTGATATCCTCTGGGGATTCGACGTTTCCTGCCATGCCAAAGATCCTGCTCGCCGAAGACGACAACGACATGCGCCGCTTCCTGGTCAAGGCGCTGGAAAACGCCGGTTTTCAGGTCTCGTCCCATGACAACGGCATGGCCGCCTATCAGCGGTTGCGGGAAGAGCCGTTCGAGATGCTGCTGACCGACATCGTGATGCCGGAGATGGACGGTATCGAGCTCGCCCGCCGCGCCTCGGAACTCGACCCCGACATCAAGATCATGTTCATCACCGGCTTCGCCGCGGTGGCCCTGAACTCGGATTCGGACGCCCCCAAGAACGCCAAGGTGCTGTCCAAGCCCGTCCATCTGCGCGAATTGGTCAGCGAAGTGAACAAGATGCTGGCGGCCTGAATCGGCCCCCTTCCGTCCTTGCGCCGGCTCCCCTGAGCCGTTATAGGGACCCCACCCGATCTAGACGACCTCTAGGGCACGTAGCTCAGCGGGAGAGCACTACCTTGACATGGTAGGGGTCACAGGTTCGATCCCTGTCGTGCCCACCATCTTCTTCAATGACTTAGGCGCCCCGCGCCTGAGGCCTGAAGGGGTGGTTTCCACGAAATTTCCACGAAGGCCCATTTCGGCGCGGGCTGTCCCGTCCAGATGAGGCCGGCTGCCCAAATGCGGGCGCTCGGTTTCCAGACCCCTGGAGAGGGATGCCGAAGCATAGCCTCGCTTCCCCCACGTTACTCCGAAGGTAACGCAGAAGGCTGCGTGCTCTATCTCGATCATCGCTTCGGCCGTAGCCATCACTTCTCAATCTCGCATCGAGCGCGCTGGATCGTATCGACTGGAGACAGCGCGCCTGAACAGTGCCACGCGAAGCGCCTCTTTCGTCAACAGCGCGTTTCTCGTGTTTAAGCCAGTGCACTGGCCTAGACTGATGGGCCCTTCGCCTCTCGATTCGGCTCCTCAGCGCATGTCCCCCTCTCCAGGAAGAATAGCCAGCGAGTGGCTCGCTTACATTCGGCCCCACGTCCGACCCTACGAGGCGCTGGGCCGGGGCGATCGCCGCGACTACATCGCCAAGCTGTCGAAGCGGGTGAAGCTGAGCGACAACACGCTGCGGCGTTTTATCTCGGCTGCCCAGTACCTGGAGGCCGAGGGCATCACTGAGCTGCCGTCTGAAGCTCGGATGCCTGTGGCTGCCGTCGAGCGCGTCGCTCGCATCGCGGCCCGCCAACCCGAGAAACGGCAGCAACTGCTCAAGGATGTTGCCGAGGGCAGGCTTACCATCGTTGAACTCAGGGAGCTTCTCAAGAAGAGCATCAGGGCTGCTGGTAAGCGCCAGCGCATTTCAAATCCAGAAGAACCGCTGGAGAAGCGGGCGTTGGCGGTGCTTGAGGCGCGAGGGGTTCTCAAGCGGTCCCATGCGGTGCTTGCCACGTTTCAGGATATGGAGCATTGGCCGTACTTCGATTCCCAGACGAATCCCGTTGTGGTTATCCTTCTTTCGCAGGACCGGCGCATCGTCGCTATGGACGATCGATCGCTCGGCGGGACGGCTGCGTCGTTCACGAGGAAGCGAAGGGAGTTCTTGCGCAACATCCTCGCCGGTACAGCCCTTTATGATTTGGTCCTCGTCTTCGCCTCGATCTGGCAGGAGGACGTCGGGAAATTGATAGGGGCGATGCGGCCAGAGATGCGGCAGCGCGTTATTCTGTTCGGACCGGAGGCGTAGAGATAGAGAGCATCAACGAGCGCGAGGTTGGTTGACACTGCCAAAGAGGCAATGAGCGAGCTGGATGGCGCTCCGTTGCACGCGTTGGGCGCTGGCATAGGCCAGAAAAGCAGCTATTGAACCGCCCCGAAACGAAAAGAGCGCCTATCGGCGCTCTCATCAATCACCCCTGGTCAGGGGTGTCTTGATCTTTCATCGACACCTTCGTGCGTTCAAGCAGTTTCAATCATCCCGCAGTTGGGGATCGCCTGCGGCTGGTGGGCATCCTTTCCTTGGGGGATATCGCGCGAAGCCACGAAAGCGACGCAACCGCGGCCTCATTGCAGCAAATTTCGCGGCCCGGCGGCCAGCACACGCAAGCGGCCTAGACGGCTAACACGACGATCGCACCCGCGCGGCCCTCCAATAAGCGCGCACTATCGCCCTGGATCAGCAAAGCCGCGATGCGATCAAACATTCTGGCGATCTTGGTATTGTGGACAGGCATCGCCTTGAGTCCATCCAATGCCGGCGTCCGGATAGGAAGGCTCTTTCGGAAACGCTGGCTCCATGAGTTGGTTGCTGCGAGGACTTCGCACCGCAGGATATCGTCTGCATTGAGCGCGCTGAGTAGCCGTCCCCGTTACCACGTTGCAACCGTCTTAATGCTGTTGCGTTGACCCTGCACCGCAGGCAGGCAAGCTGAAGCCACGCGCTTCGCCGACCGAGACATCATTTCGATCGATCGCGTGGCGAATACCCATTTGCGACGCGCTGACTAACCGGCGCCGGAATCAGCCTGCGCCGCCGACGATTGCGAGGAGCGGACCAGGGGGCGGATCGAGACGAGGAGCCCGCGGTCATGACAGAGGTACAGGAACTCGCGAAGTTTGTGGAACGTGCCCGGATGGAAGACTTGAGCGAGCGGGCGCTGGACCAGCTGAAAATTCGCGTGCTGGACACGATCGGCGTAGCCATAGCGGCGCTGAATGCGCCGCCTGTCGCAGCGATCCGCGGCCTCGTTACCGAACTTGGCGGTCGTCCGTGCTCCACGCTCATCGGCGGTGGCCGCACCGCGCCGGACCGCGCTGCGTTCTACAATGGCGCTCTCAGCCGGTACCTCGATTTCATGGACAGCTACATCGCTGCCGGTGAGACGTGCCATCCATCCGACAATCTCGGCGCAGTCCTGGCGACAGCCGAGATGCGGGAGGCGAGCGGGGCCGATCTGCTCACCGCGCTCGCTGTCGCCTATCAGGTCCACACCCGATTAAGCGATGTCGCTCCGGTCCGCGACAGGGGTTTTGATCACACCACACAAGGAGCATACGCGGCCGCTGCGGGTGCCGCCAAGGCGCTTGCTTTGCCGTCCGCTCAGATCGCACATGCGATCGCCATCAGCGGCACTGCCAACAATGCGCTGCGTGTCACCCGCACGGGCGCGCTGTCTCACTGGAAGGGACTCGCCTTTCCAAATACGGCGATGTCGGCGACCCACGCCGCGCTGCTCGCGAGCCACGGCATCACCGGGCCTGAAGCTGTGTTCGAGGGCATCAAGGGATTCAAAGAGGTAATCAGCGGCCCCTTCGAAATTGACTGGCGACAAGAGGATCTAGAAGGCGTGCGCCGAACGATCGTGAAGCGGCACAATGCCGAGATCCACGCCCAATCGGCACTCGACGCGGCGCTGGACATTCGCGCTCGCCCGGGCTTCGAGGCGGCCGCCGTCTCGGCAATACGGCTCAAGACGTTTGCGGTAGCCCATCGGATCATTGGCGGCGGGGAGGAGGGTGACAAGCGAATTGTGCGAACCAAGGAGGAGGCCGACCACAGCCTGCCCTATATGCTGGCGGTCGCGTCGATCGACGGTGAGGTGCAGCCGGAGCAATACGCACCCGAACGAATTTCGGCCGAAGATGTCCAGATGTTGCTGCGGAAGGTGACGGTCACGCCTGATCCCGGCTTGTCGGCGCAGTTCCCACAGCGGCTCCCTGCCGATCTCGAAATCGAACAGAAGGACGGGACTGTGTTTCGCGCGCGGCGCGACGATTACCACGGCTTCCATACCAGGCCGTTCGATTGGGCCACGGCGCGCCGCAAGTTCGATCGCGTCACGTCCGCCTTCACAAGCCCTTCCGAACGCGACGCGCTCGCCGAGGTGATTGCAACGTTGGAGGAGCGCCCGGTTACCGCCCTCACGTCGCTGCTCGGCGACATCTCAATCCCGCTGATGGAGGTTCGAACGAATTTCTGAGGAGGACGAAGCCATGACAGAAACCACGTTTTCCTTCATTCCTCGGGCGGCGCGTTCCGCCAAGCCGCGCCGGATCGGAATCACCGAGATCCGAGGTCCCTATTACAGCGCCTATGGCGTCCGCCATCTTGCCGATATCCTGGAAACGGTCGGCACCTGGGTCGACGGTATCAAATATGCCGGCGGCTCGTTTGCGCTGATGCCGGCCGAGGCGGTCAGGTCAATCAACAAGCTGGCGCACGATCATGATGTCTACGTCTCGACCGGCGGCTGGATCGAAAACGTTGTGCGCTTCGGCGCGGAGGCGGTCGATCGCTACATTGAGGAGACGAAGGCGCTTGGCTTTGATGTGATCGAGATTTCCACGGGCTTCATCAGCTTGCCGACTGATAGCCTGCTGCGGCTGGTGCAGAAGGTGAAAAAAGCGGGGCTAAAGGCAAAGCCCGAACTCGGAATTCAGTTCGGAGCCGGCGGCAGCACGTCGACCGAGGAGCTCGCCGCCGAGGGCACCAAGGATGTCGGCTGGCTCATCGCGCAAGCTGAGCGTGCGCTCGATGCCGGGGCCGACATCATCATGATCGAAAGCGAAGGCATCACCGAAAACGTCAGCACTTGGCGCACCGATGTGGTCGCCCGCATCATCAATCAGCTCGGGCTCGAAAAGGTCATGTTCGAAGGCGCCGACCCGCAGGTCTTCGAATGGTATGTCAAGAACTATGGAAACGAGGTCAATCTGTTCGTTGACCACAGTCAGATCGTGCAACTTGAGGCGCTGCGCGCGGGCATCTGGGGCACCAAGAGCACCTGGGGTCGAATTCAGAATCTGTCGGATTGACAGCACGAAAGGTCGTTCAGGATGGGCGAGACATGAGTGCTACGCAGCAACTCGCAATCATCTTCCTGGGCACGCGCGGCGAGATTGATGCTCGCTCACGCCAGCACCTGCGGCACAGCTCCGTGATGATCGAGCGCGGTGGCGCCCGGGTCATGATCGATTGTGGAGCAGACTGGTTGGGCCATCTGATGCGTCTTTCACCCACTGCGATACTCTTGACTCATGCCCATCCCGACCACGCTGCCGGGCTCACTGGCGGCGCGCCCTGTCCGATCTATGCTACGAGAACGACCTGGAGATTGTTGTCAGCCTGGCCGCTTTGCGACCGACGCGTGATGCCCCTGCGAAAGCCGATCGCGATCGGCGGCATCACCTTTGAAGCCTTTCCAGTTGCGCACTCCCTGCGCGCCCCAGCCGTTGGTTATCGCATTTCTGTCGGCCGCAGCAGGTTGTTCTATGTTCCCGACGTGGTCGCAATCCGCAACAGGCGTCGGGCGCTGGAGGGCCTGAATCTGTACGTGGGCGACGGCGCCGCGATCAACCGACCCATCATCCGACGGCGTGGCCAAGCCGCGATCGGGCACACCTCAATCCGAATTCAGCTCGACTGGTGCAAGGCCGAGCGGGTTGGAATCTCCTTCTTCACCCACTGCGGCAGCGGGATCGTGAACGGTGATCCACGGCGGATCGGTCAAGTCGTCCGTCGATTGGGGGTTGAGCGCGGCGTCGAGGCGCGTGTTGCTCGCGACGGCCTCCGATTGGTTCTGGATGGCCGCAACGTTCGTTGCGCGGGCGCAGCACGAGGGTTTGGGAGTGTCAATCCCGCTCATGGGCGATGCTGATTGTACTGCATTTCTGCAATGGGCCTTGCCGCAGCTCGACATGCGTTGGGCGGGCTTCCGGAAGGTTCGGCATCAGGTCTGCAAGAGAGTGAGACACCGCATCACCGCCCTCGGCCTGAGTGGATTCGCCGCATACCGCGAACGCCTGGAGCGTGACTCGCAGGAATGGCAAGTCCTCGACCAGTTCTGCCACATTACGATGTCGCGATTTTTCCGGGATCGGGGCGTTTTCGACTGCTTGCGGACCAGCATACTGCCGACCGTTGCCGATCGCGCGCAGTCGGAACGGCGTCCTGCACGTTGCTGGTCGGCTGGCTGCGCCTCTGGCGAGGAGCCATATTCGATCAGGATGCTCTGGGATATCGGATTGAGCCGCGCGGGTCCCAACACGGAAATGTCGATCGTTGCAACCGATATCGACGACGCGCTTCTCGCGCGTGCTCGTAAGGGCTGCTACGGTCGCACCAGCTTGCGTGAGGTCCCGCCGGAGCTGATTGCGCGTGCATTCGAGCACGCCGGATCACGGTTCTGCATCCAGAAGCAGCATCGCGACGGCGTGATCTTCCTGAAACAGGATCTGCGGTCGGAAGCGCCGCGCGGCCCATTCGACCTCATTCTCTGTCGGTATCTCGCATTCACGTATTTCGCATCGTCGCTGCAGCAGAAGGTTCTAACAGCGTTCGCCGAGCGGCTTGTCCCGAATGGATTTCTGGTGGTGGGCTCGCACGAGCAGTTGGCCGACGCGCGTTTTGCTTCCATCGCCGGCATGCCGCATGTGTTCACGAACGTGAACTGAACCGAGCCGTTTTTTCAGCCAAGACTCCGGAAACCAAAGGGAGGAGGAAGATAAGGTTGAGGTGACGTCGCGATCGGCCGAGGGCTCGACTCGTCGACGGTACCCTCGTCAAGATCCTCAACCACGATTTGGATCCAAATGAACCGCCGAGTCGTTCCAGGCCCGGCGTAGATCGGCGACCGCGTGACGCCAAGCGTCGCCGTTCCGTCCGCCGAAGCGGCGGACGTAAGCTGGGTGGAAAGTGATGCGGAGCGGGTGGCCTTCAAATTGGAGCTTTGCCTTGCGCGTCACGCGGATCGATTGCGACTCGCCGAACAGGCGAGCCGCTGTGCTGCCAAGAGCAACGATCACGCCTGGCCTGGAACGCCGAATGTCGATCAGCACTGCTGCGCCAAAGCGATCGACTTCCTCGATTGTTGGGCTGCGATTACGTGGCTTCCGATCTTTGGAATGCGCGATTGGCCGGAAAGGAATGGCGTTTGCCAAACGCACCTGTTGGGGATCGATCCCAGCTTCATCCAGCATCTCGCGCAACGCCCTGCCGGCCGGACCGACAAAAGGCCTGCCCTGCGCAGCTTCCTCTGCGCCGGGTGCCTCGCCAACCACGTAGAGCCGCGGTCGTCGGAACGGGCCTTCAGGCGCGACACGACGGTGATCGAGATGTGCGTTGGCGACGCGTGTCTTGGCCATCGGTTCCGGTGCCAAGCCTGACAATGCAAATGCCCTGGCTCTATCAACTGCCGTCGCGCCGCTGATTTCCAACAGCGCCAAGACCGGCCGCCGATTCGCCTTGGAACCGACGGCACTGACGCGAGTTTTCGACGCGCAGGGCTCGTTGAAAAATGGGACGGCGGCACTTACGAAGCCGAGGGCGCGACCAGCGCAGCAGAGAGCGAGCGAACCATGCGAGCAGGCTTGCGGCGAGGACGCATGAGCTTCGTTCTCAAGGGAAGCAAGTTTCGCGGGGCATATTCGCTCGTGCGCCTGAAGAGCCCGACGCAATGGCTGTTGATCAAGACGCATGCGAAAAAGTGACCTCAGGCCAATGCTGGCGACCCTCGTCGACGCGCCATTCGATGACAAGGAGTGGATCTTCGAGACGAAATGGGACGGCTTCCGGCTTGTCGCAAAAACCGGAGGCAGAAATGGCTCCCTCTACTCGCGCAATGGCAACGACGTGACCAAGCGTTATGCCCCAGTCGCCGAAGCGCTCGATATCATCAAGCGCAATGCCGTGATTGACGGCGAGCTAGTGGCGCTCGACGCGGAGGGTCGATCCCGATTCCAACTGCTGCAGAATGCGCTGAAAGGCAAGGCGCGTCTCCGCTATTATGTGTTCGATCTGCTCTTCCTCGATGGCCGCGACTTGCGTGGCAAGCCGTTGCTTGAGCGCAAGGGCCGTTTGCACGCCATCCTTACCCGGCACCCACTCGTCCACTACAGCGGACACAGAAAGCGGCATGGCAAGGCGGCGTTCAACAAAGCGCGACGAGCGGGGGAGGAGGGCATCATCGCGAAGCGTGCCGCAAGTCTCTACCACTCGGGCAGGCGCACGAAAGATTGGCTCAAGATCAAGGCCGACCAAGAACAGGAAGCCGTTGTCGTCGGCTTCACCGAGCCGCGCGGGAGCCGCCAGCACTTTGGCTCGCTGGTGCTTGGCGTGTACGACAAGGGCAAGCCTGTCTATGTTGGTCACAGCGGTGGGGGATTCTCCCGAGAGACGCTCGCGACGCTGCACGCGCGCATGATGAAGTTGAGGGCAGACAAGAAGCCGTTTTCGGACGTTCCGCACGAGGACCAGACCACGTGGATCAGGCCGCGGCTCGTGTGCCAGGTCAAGTTCACCGAATGGACCCGCGAGGGGGAGATGCGCCATCCGGTGTTTCTCGGCATGCGCAGCGACAAGCCCGCGCGGCAAGTCAGACGGGAGCGCGCATGACCGTGAAGCTTACCCACCTCGACAAGACATTCTGGCCGAAGGAGCGATACACCAAGGGTGACGTGATCGCCTACTATGAGAAGATCGCGCCTTACCTGCTTCCCTACCTCAAGAACCGGGCCGAAGTCCTCAACCGCTTCCCCAACGGGATCAACGGCAAGCACTTTTACCAGAAGGACGTCGATCCCGAGCAACTGCCTCGATTCGTCAAGCATGTGTCCCTGCGCGCCAGGAGTGCAGGAAAGACCGTCGACTACGTGGTGTGCAACAACAAGGATACGCTTCTCTATCTCGCCAATCTCGGCTGCATCGAAATCAATCCCTGGTCTTCGCGCATTGGTCATCCGGACAAGCCGGATTTCATGACGCTCGATCTCGATCCGAGCAAAAGCGACGATTTCGATAGTGTCGTTGATGTTGCTCGGGCGACGCACCACGTTCTGGATGGCTTGCGCGTGAAGAGCTACTGCAAGACCTCCGGCAAGACCGGAATCCATGTGCTGGTTCCGCTCGGCGGCAAATACACTTTTGACCAAGTCCGGCTCTTCGGGAAGCTCTTGGCAGAGCGCGTCGCCGCCGACGTGCCCGCTTTGGCTACGACGCAGCATCGGATCGGAAAACGCCGGGGAAAGATCTATCTCGACTATATGCGCAACGCGATCGGCCAGACCGCCGCAGCACCTTATTCGCTGCGGCCGTCGCTGGGTGCAACGGTTTCGACGCCACTCGAGTGGAGCGAAGTGAAGAGAGGTCTGCGCCCGCAACGATTTACGATCAAGACAATCTTCAGACGACTGAAAGCAAAGGGTGACCTGCTGCGGCCGGTCCTCCGGCAACGTACCGATCTGCATCGCGCTATCCGCAGCCTTGAACGAGATTTGCATGAGGTAGACGCCGGCTAATCGAGGTAGTGCAAAGAGATAGGAGCGTGACATGGCCAAGACCAAGACGCTGGCAGCAGCTCATTCATTTCAGACCATCAATCCGGCGACTGGCGAAAACGGCCGTGCCTATCAGGGACACACGGTGGATCAAGCCATATCGATCGCGGCGGACGTGCATCGGAAACAACGTGATTGGCGGCGGACCCCCTTCAGTGTTCGTTCGGATCTGATGAAGAACGCGGCGCGATCCATCCGAAACAATCGCGAACGTTATGCCAGATTGATGACCGACGAGATGGGCAAGACCGTTACCGATGGTTTGGCCGAGCTTGAGAAGTGCGCCTGGTGTTGCCAATTCTTTGCGGAACATGCCGAAGAATTTCTGAGGCCGATCCCTCAGGAAATGAGCGCCAACCATGCCGGGCCGAAGCCTCCGCCTCGCGCTTTCGTGACATTCAATCCGCTCGGCGTCATCCTAGCGGTGATGCCCTGGAATTTTCCGTTCTGGCAGGTGATGCGATTTGCTGCGCCCCATCTGATGGCTGGCAATGCCGGCGTTCTCAAGCATGCTTCCAATGTGCCGGGCTGTGCACTCGCAGTTGAGGAGATCTTCCAAGAGGCGGGATTTCCGACCAATATCTTTCGAACAGTGCTTCTGTCATCCAAGGACCTCAAGCCGTTGATTGAAGATCCGCATATTGCCGCCGTCACGTTGACGGGCAGCGTCGCGGCCGGCAAGTCTGTCGCTGCAACCGCGGGCGCTGTCATGAAGAAGGGCGTGTTCGAGCTTGGGGGATCGGACGGCTACATCGTTCTGGAAGACGCCGATCCCGTTGCCGCCGCCAAGATCTGTGCGCGGGGAAGGATGGTCAATGGCGGCCAGAGCTGCATTGCGGCCAAGCGGTTCGTCGTGGTCGAGCGCATACGGGAAGCGTTTGAGCGCGCGCTGATCGAAGAGATGCGACAGTACGTGATGGGAGATCCGAACGATCCGAAGACCAGACTGGGACCGATGGAAAGCGTGCACTCGCGCGATCAGATCGTGCGCCAGGTTAGCCAGAGCGTGAAGAAGGGCGCCAAAATTCTTCTGGGTGGCGAAGTGCCGAAGCAACCGGGGGCATGGTATCCGGCCACGGTTCTGTCAAATGTGCTACCCGGGCAGCCCGCGCATGATGATGAGGTATTCGGGCCGGTCGCCGCTGTCATTTCGGCCAAGGACGAGGGGGACGCGATCCGTATCGTCAACGCCAGTCACTTTGGCCTCGGAGCGGCGGTGATTACCGGCGACACCGCTCGAGGAGAACGAATCGCGGCAGAAGAGCTCGACGCGGGCGCCGCGTTTGTGAACGAGAATGTCCGTTCGGACCCACGGTTGGCGTTCGGCGGGGTCAAGGACAGCGACTACGGGCGAGAACTTTCCGACTTCGGAATTCGCGAGTTCTGCAATATCAAATCGGTCCTGGTTGAGCCGCTGTAGCTGAGCCGCTCAGGCTCCTGGTGGACTTTGCAGCAGAGGCCGTTGGTTCAGGTCGCGCAGATTGCGGTTGAACCCGATAGCCGTGGGGTCCGTTAATTAGGGAACGGCTGGACGTTCATGCGCACCATCTCACATCCTGTCTTCAGGACAGGATGGGTCTGCTTGTGAGGCTGGGGTGGTCCCCCGAATGGCGCTGAGGGAAACGAGCAGCTCGTAACTCAAGCCCTCGGGTTTGTAGTCGAGAGCGGGCTTCCCGAGCCCTTTCGCTACCTCCAGCAGGACGGTGCTGCCGAACCCGTGGCGCGCCGGCATCGCAACGGGTGGCCCGCCGCTCTCCCGCCATCGAAACGAAAACACATCCTCTTCGAGGTCCGATCGCTCAATCTTCCCTTCGATGGCGACGCGCCCACCTGGGACGCTCAGCGCCCCGTGCTTTGTCGCATTGGTGGCGAGCTCGTGGACGATCAGTGCGAAGTTCTGGGCGGCCGATGATCCAACTGCGATGTCACAGCCTTTGATCTCGGCACGGTCGGTGAAGGGCTTTAGCTCGCGGCGAACGATCTCATTCAGGGGAGCGCCTTGCCACGCTGCATCAGCGAGCATCGAATGAGCACGCGCCAACGACTGCAGGCGACTAAGTAGGAGGTCCCGCACTTCAGTCGTGGGCCGATTCGCACTGAGGCTGTTCCTCACGATGGCCGAGATGACGGAGAACAAGTTCTGTGTTCGGTGCCGCATCTCGCTCATGAGAACGCGCTGCTCCTCAGCGGCCTTCTTCCGTTCCGACAGGTCCGCCAGGGAAGCGATCACGACCCGCTTTCCGTCTCTGCGGAGCGGGCTCAGCCCGACCTCAACCGGAACCTCGGTGCCATCCTTGCGCCGGGCGTTGAGGTCGAGGTTGGCACCCATCGGACGTGCCTCGGGCGTCTTCATGTAGACACTACGGAGTGCCTTGTGCGCACTGGCGAGGCGATCGGGAACAAGTACCTCCACGCTTTGCCCAAGGAGTTCGTTTCGCTGGTACCCAAACAGCTTCTCGGCACTCGCATTCAGCAGTCTGATCTTTCCTTGATCGTCAACCACTATGACGCCATTTGGAGATGCCTCGATCAGGGTGCGGACTTCTTCCTCACGGGCCAGGACACGTTCGAGGGCGTCGTTCAGGAAGACGATGAGCGCAACCATGAACCCGCTGACGACAAGGAAGACCACCAGTGAAACTGCGGCTGTTCCTGTGATCGCGTGATCAGGCGGCAGGAATAGTGACCACGCCGCCACGGCTGACAGAACGATTGCCAGAAGACCGGGGCCAAGCCCACACAGGAAGGTCGCCAGAATGATCGCTGGATAGAACGTGATGAATGCCACGCCCGCTACGACATGGCCCTCAAGCGCAACGCGGGCCAATGTGGCCACCCCGACCGCCATTATCGAGGCGCCGTATGCGGCAGTTGGCTCGTGATGCAAGCGCCGCAGAACGCGGACGATCCCGGCTTCTCGCTGCGATGCAGTGAAGGGCATGGTCTTCCCCGTGAGATCCGGCGGATCAATAGGTTAGCAGATAGTTGGGCGAACGGGGAACTCTTTCAGCTAGGCCACCTAACCGCCGTTTCGATGGTTGTCATCGAGAGAATGCGCTCTCAAATCGGGAGTGTGATCCAGTATCGTAGGATCGGACAAACGAATACGTGAGCTTGAGGCGACTTGGGACGCGCCTAGTCGTCGGGCGCGTCCCTAGCCGCAACGCTGGCCCCGGCTTGGGCTTTCTTTGCTGCGGACAGCCGATCGTGCAGTCGGTGGGGGGTTTTCCTTCGAACCTTTGTCCGCCGTTGCGAGTTTCTATCGGTGAGGCAGGGTCACGAATGGAAATTGATCATGAAGCGCCTCCGGTTCAAACGGAAGTCCTCGCTGAGGGCTCAGCTTGCCGTAGAAGCCCGGCAGTTGCGCGATGAAGCCGAGTCCTACCCACCTGGTCACAAACGCAACAGCCTGCTTAGGAAGGCTCGACGGAACGAAGTTGCATCCGACGTAGCAGGGTGGCTGATATCACCGGGCAAGTAATTCGCCGCGCCGCGCCGCAGGTAATTCGCCGCGCCGCGCCTCAGAGTGCCGGGTCCTGCTCCACCTCTAACGCCTTTCGACCGGCGCCGTCCTTCGCAGGAAGCTGCAGCACTACCGCCTTTTGGCCGACGCGCAGCTTAGTAAGCGGCACGACCTTGCCGTTCGCAAACTCGAGTGCGTCGTGGTGCGTGTCCGTCACCTGCCGATTGATCTTTCGAAAACGCGCCAGTCGCGCCCCGACGCTACCGAACCGCATCCCCGGAAATAGTTTCGCAAACGGATGATTGCAGGCAGCATCCTCGCTAAAGGCGAGCTCGGTGCCTGGCAAGAGGCACACGGCCGTTCCCGGCTCACCGACCGCTGAGAACCCGCGCGTCGCGGTATCCGGAAATTCGCTGGTGATTAGCATATCTCCCGCCCGTGCGGGACGCGATCGGACCGCATGCAGACTGTAGTCACACATCAAAAAAACTCCGTTGCTCTGCGGATTGCCGCAGTTTTTGGCTCTCAAGCGCTTGCTCCCGCCTCTTGAATCGCAGCCGGTTGCAGATGCAAGAGTTGCCGCCGGATTCGTGTGGCCAACAATTTGCGGAGAATTCAGTTCCTCTCCTACCAGCCCGCCAAACTCAATCTGAGCGAAGTTGCTTGGACACTGGCTCGCGTCAGCGGGCGGGATGCCCGTAGTGGGCAGATTCCGCATCACGGATTTTGGCATCGCTCCATGGCAAATCCGACCTCATCCGACGCGACTGTGTACGTTAGACCGGCTGATCGATGGGCCGTGAGCGTGCGCTCATGGATGAAATCGGTGTTTGCCGTGCGCGACGACCCTCCACCTTCGCCAGCCGCTTGATATCATTGCCGTCGAGGGCGGACCATTGGCCGAACAGGCTTCTGCCGCGGCGAAATCCCATTTCGCACCGTAGCTCCAACAATGGGTTTCGGTCTATAGATGTCGAAAATTCCTTATCTCTCAATATGGATTGACTGACACTCTCTCCGCCGCACTGCCTCTCCACTGTGTCTGGCTGTTCGCTGTGGCAATGAACCAATGAATCGCCCGACAGCGGCTGTTGCAGCCAGTTCCGTGATGTTTCACCTAGTCGCCAGGCAACGCGGGGCATTAGAACGTGGGCTCCCGGAGAAGGATTTCGCACCAAAGACGTTGCGCGCGAAGCTGAAGCCGCTCGACCTCGGACGCGAAGGGGACGAAAAGCCCTCGGTTAGATCGCGACCTGAACTGAATGTCGGTATCGGTGGTTGCGCCTCCTCGATTTGAACCTACCCTCCAACATTCTTTGGCGAAGGATTGGGCGGACTATCGAGATACGACGTTCCGAGTTAGGCTGCTCTCCGGTAAGAAAACAGGGCTTCAGAAATAGTGGGTCTAGCGGTGTAGCGATGGCGAAACTCTATCGTTGTGAGCGTCACGCATCTTGCGGCGCGGCTGCGCCGGCGATGCGTCGCCGTGCCGGCAGGAAAAACCCCGCAATCGCGCCGGCCAACGACAGCGTTGCGGCGAGGCTCATCGCCGCAGCAAATCCGCTCTCGAAATGCGCGGCCGAATTGACCGCACCGTTGGCCGAGAAAGTCGCCACCAGCGCGGCGATGCCGAACATGCCGCCGAGGAAGCGGCCCATGTTGAAGACGCCGGACGCCTTGCCCATTTCGGCCACCGCGACCGAGCTCAGGATGGCGTTTTGCGCTGCTGGCATCGCCATCGAGACGCCAACGCCGGCCAGCACCAGCGGCGCGACCAGAGCAGAGTAGGGAACCGCGGGATTCACGATCTCAGCGATCCAGCCAAGGCCGATCGCCTGCATCAGCAATCCCGTCACCACCAGCGGCCGCTCGCCGAATCTGTTGACGACCGCGCCGGCCACCGGGGCGGTGACGAACAGCGTCGCGGTCCAGGGCAGCAGGCGAAGTCCGGCGCCGAAGGCGTCGAAGCCCAGCGTGATCTGCAGGAACTGCGGCAGCAGGAACAATACGCCATACATCGCGGCGTAAAACAGGACGCTTGCGGACATGCCGGAGGCGAGGGCGCGCGATGCAAACAGCCGCATCGGCACCATCGGCGCGGCCGCGCGCAATTCCCAGAATACGAAGCCGGCTGCGAACACCAGGCCCGACATCAGCGCGCCCGTTACCTCGGCGCTCGCCCACCCCACAGCGTTGCCGCGCAACAGGCTCCAGACCAGCGCCAGCGCCGCGAGGGCGACGAGCGACAGTCCGGGGATGTCCAATGCGGCGGCCGGTCCGAAGCTTTCGCGCAACCGCACCAGCACCAGCCCGATCGCGATCAGGCCGATCGGCAGGTTGATCCAGAAGACCCAGCGCCAGCCGAGGTGTTCGGTGATAAAGCCGCCGATGGCGGGGCCTATGATCAGCGCGCATCCGGTGAGGCTGCTGAAAATGCCGAGCGCGCGGGCGCGCTCCTCTCGGCCGAACGTGCCGCTCAGGATCGCCATCGCGAGCGGCATCACCAGCGCGGCGCCGGCGCCCTGCAGCGCGCGGGCGGCGATCAGTGCGGTGGCGTTGCCTGCGAGCGCGCAGGCCGCCGATGCAACGACGAACAGGGCGATCCCGGCTGCGAACATGCGGCGGCGCCCGAAGCGGTCACCGAGCGCGGCGCCGGTCAGGAGCAGCAGAGCGAACGTCAGGTTAAAGGCGTTGACGGTCCATTGCAGCGTCTCGACCGGGCTGCCGAATTCGGAGCGGATGGCCGCGAATGCCGTCGTAATGATCATGGCGTCCAGCGCCATCATGAAGGATGCCAGCGCAGTGACGCCAAGCACCCAGTTCTGCTCGGCGCGATTGGTCGGGGTCTGCATCGCCCTCTCTCCGTGTGTCGCGCCGCCTCTGTCGCGGCGCGTTCTGCGGGCTAGACGACGCCGGAGGGACAAAGGATGCGCCCCCGGAAATAATTTATTGCGGGCCGCATCCTTCGGCGGCCGGCAAACGTCCTAGGGGCTGACGCGGCCATCTACTCGAAGCTTGATCCGGAAGAGTGGGGCACCGATCTTTCGGGAAATAGCAAGATGGAGCGTTGCAACGCGGCCTAGGTCGCGACATGAACAAGGAGCGCGCGATGAGAAGGACCTTGATCAGGTACAAGGCCAAGCCGGAGCTGGCCGACAGGAACGCCGAGCTGGTTTCGGCGGTGTTTGCGGAATTGAAGGCGGCCAGGCCGGACGGCGTACGCTATCTGACGCTACGGCTGGAGGACGACACCTTCATCCATTTCGTCGAGACCGCGGCCGAGGACGGCTCGAGCCCAATTCCGAAGCTCAAGGCGTTTCAGGCGTTCCAGGACGGCATCCGCGACCGCTGCGCCGAGCCGCCGCTGGTTCGTGATGTGAGCATCGTCGGCAACTACCGTATGCTGGACGAGTCCTGAACAGGCGAGGCGGAGGAGCAATGGCGCCAGCCCCACTGGCCACCATCGATATCGAGGCCCTGCTGGCAGCGATGCGACCGAAGCTGCATCGCTACTGCGCGCGCATGGTCGGCTCGGTCATCGACGGTGAGGATGTGCTGCAGGATGCGCTGATCAAGGCGATGGAAGCGCTGCAATCGGTCACGCCAGTCGTCAATCCGGAGGGCTGGCTGTTCCGCATCGCGCACAACACCGCGCTGGATTTCCTGCGCCGCCGCAACCGGCAGGAGGCGCTGCATTCGGCTGAGGAGGTGGAGATGATTGCCGACCAGCTCGATGATGTGGAAAGCCGCCAGATCGCTGCGACCAGCCTGCGTACCTTCATGCGGCTGCCAGTGGCGCAGCGGTCCAGCGTGATCCTGATGGACGTGCTCGGCTGCTCGCTTGCCGAGGTCTGCGACATCATGGATTTCAGCCTGCCGGCGGTGAAGGCCGCGCTGCATCGAGGGCGCACGCAGCTGCGTGAGTTCGCCGAGGAGCCGGACGATGTGCCGCAGCCGGGCCTCTCGGAAGCCGATCGCACGAGGCTCAACGCCTATGTCGGCCATTTCAATGCCCGCGACTTCGACGCCATCCGCGCCATGATCGCCGATGACGTCAGGCTTGAGCTCGTCAACCGCACCAGGCTGAAAGGCAAGGCCGAGGTGACGCACTATTTCGGCAACTATTCGAAGATCAGCGACTGGCACCTGGTGACGGGGCAGGTCGACGGACGTCCCGCAATCCTGGTGTTCGATCCGAATGAGCCGAACGGGCGGCCGAAATATTTCATGCTGCTGAAGTGGTCCGACGACAAGCTCGCCACCATCAGGGATTTTCGTCACGCGGCGTACGTTATCGATGCTGCCGAGTGCGTGGTGGATTTAGGGTGAGTGGGTGAACGTACGTAGCGATCTATCGGCCGTATCTGAACGGAAAGAAGGTCGAGCGCCATTTGCTGTGATCCCCTTCTCGCGGACATACGCGGACACGTAGAGGTTCGGCGTGCCCTTGTCTTGAACCACGCCGAATTCCCCGATTTTGGTCAACTGAACGTACGCCATGCGGAGCTATGCCTCGGTCCCGACCTCGCCGCAGGCCTCTGCATTGGCGTCGGGCTGCTTGAGGTTGTTGCTCGCGGGCGCGTCGGCATTGCCGCGCGCGAAGGCCCGCACCGCAATCGCGGGGAAATACAAGACGCGGAATCCAGCGATCGCGCGGAGCCGCCCCTCCTTGGCTGCCTTTCTGACAGCGCCGGGGCTGATCTTGAGGGCCTCCGCCACGTCCAGCGTCGAGAGCAGCATGTAGTCGCTGCAGGTGTCGAGATCGATCATTGGTATAGCACTGGCTCGATTGATTGCCTTAGGGACCAACGCCATGCGATCCAACGTCTTTCGTGCCCCGGCAACGGTCAATGACCCGGGTCCACAAGACCCGGGAAAACTTGTTGAGAGCCGGAAGTCCGAGGAGGTGTTCGAGTTCGCCTTGGACCTTGGACCCGGATACGTCGGACGGTCGCCATGGACAGGAGGACCGTCACGTATCCCGGCGGAAGCCGGCGGTGACGACGGTAGAAATCGAGCGCGAAGGTCGCTGCTTCGACTCTGATCAACTGCCGCCGACGCACGAGATAGGCGACCCGCTCCTGGAGCCTACGGGGTGAAACCTGCCGCCGGCCGGGGGCTGCCGTATGGCGGGCGCACGGGCGGCGCGTTCGCGGGCTCGGCTGAGCGCGCTGGACACGGTGCCGGCGGGCAGCGGCGTGCCGTCCTCGCGGGTGATGCCGGCCTCCGCCAGCAGCTGCCCGATCATGACCGCGGTGGCTCCGGCTGTCGCGAGGTACTCGAACAGGCTGAAATGGGCCTCGAAAATGCTCTGGAAGCAGGCCACTCCGAACACCCCGCGCCCCTCACTGCCGAGCTGCAGCAAGCGCTGGCGGGGTTCAGGAGGCAGCCGGTCAAGCAGGCGTCCAGTCGGACGGGAGGGCACCCTGCTCATGCGAGCACCTCCAGGGACGCCGGGCGCCTTCCACGAACTTTCCACGTTGGGCCCAAAACGCCGGAAAACGGCCCTGAACGAGGTAGCACAGGGCCAAACGGAAACGCTTTGAAATCAACGAGATACGCCGGCGACACCTTCCTTGACATGGTAGGGGTCACAGGTTCGATCCCTGTCGTGCCCACCATCCTTCGCTCGCGAAGCGAGAGAAGGATGCCGCGCCGAAGCCCAACGGGCGCAGGCGGGCTGCCGCCGCGAGCTACGGCTCGGCAACCCACGATTAAAGCAACGCGAAACATGTCCGGCGTAGCTCGCAGAGCGTAGACGGGACTGGCACGGCTTGCTCGGTCTTCGGGAACACCCCGCCGGCTCCGGCATTGTTCCGCCATGCCAAAAATCTTCAAGCGCGGCGACCACGTCAGCTGGAATTCCGAGGCCGGCCGGGTGCGCGGCCATATCCTGCGCGTGCACACCGAGGACGTCGACTACAAGGGCTACGTCCACCACGCCACGCCGGACGACCCGCAATACGAGATCAAGAGCGACAAGACCGACCACGTCGCCCTGCATAAGGGAAAGGCGTTGCGATTGTTGCGGAGTTGAACATGAGGTGAGCAAGGCATCCCATGGCTCATCCCTTCTTCACCATCGGCCATGCCACGCGTTCGATCGAAGAATTCATCGAGTTGTTGCAGGGCAGCTCGATCACATATCTGGCCGACGTTCGCACCGTGCCCCGCTCGCGCACCAACCCGCAGTATAATCGCGATACGCTGCCGCAGGCGCTCGCGGTCGTTTCGATCGGCTACGAGCATATCGCCTCGCTCGGCGGCCTGCGCAGCCGCAAGCGCGAGGTGCCGCGCGAGACCAATGCATTCTGGCAGAATGGCAGCTTCCACAATTATGCCGACCACGCGATGAGCGCGGCCTTTCACGAAGGTCTCGCTCATTTGCGCGATCTCGGGCAGACGCAGCGCTGCGCCATCATGTGCGCGGAAACATTGTGGTGGCGATGTCACCGCCGCATCATCACCGATTATCTGCTCGCCGCCGGCGAGACCGTGTTTCACATTCTGGGATTAGGGCAGATCAAACAGGCCGAGATGAATCCGGCGGCGCGCGTCATGGCTGACGGCCGCTTGGTTTATCCTGCGCAAAGTTAGCCAATCGTCGCTGTTGCGGCTATGCTTGCCGCAGTCCGTAGATCCTCTGGGTGAGTTGGTGGTCGCCGCCCGTCACCCATAGGATCTACGCTCCCCTTGATCCGCGTGATCCGCGACGTGAGTTTGCCATGAGCATATCCGTCATCGAACAGGCAAAAATTCAGGCGCAGGTGCTGGTGCCGCTGGTTAAGGCGCTGCAGGCTGAGCTCGGCGAGGCGCGCGCCAACGCGCTGGTGCGCAAGGCGCTCGGCGATCTCTATCGCGGCTTCGGCGAGGAATTCTGGAAAGCCAAGAACCTGAACGAGAACGAGGCAGACCTCGGCCAGGCGGTCGCGTCCGCCTTCAAGACCTATGCCCGCGACGACGCGCTCGCCTATGACGTCATCGAGCAGTCGAAGGACGTCTTCGCATTCGACGTGAAGCGATGCGCTTATGCCGAGTTCTACAAGGCGCTGGGCGAGCCCGAGCTCGGCTTCCTCCTGGTCTGCACCGCCGACTTTGCCACCGCGGAAGGGTTCGGCCGCGACATCAGGCTCACGCGCACGCAAACCATCATGCAAGGCGCACCTCATTGCGATTTCCGCTACCGGCGCGATCCGGGCGGATCATCATGAGAGCGTTTGCCGCTTCAGGCCTCGGTCGCGTCGGGATCCGCAGCTGACTTACCGTCCAAGCCGCCAGAACGCCGTCTGCAGCGGGAGCTGATGCTTGATCATCGTGACGCCGTCGACGACCTTCAGGCCGCGGCTCGCACAGGCTTCCATGAATTCGGTGCGGCGGGCGGCGATGATGTCGAATACCGCGCAATCCCCCGGCAGATTGGACGGATCCATCGGCAGCGCGTCGCTCGCGCGCAGCCCGAGCGACGTGGCGTTGACGCAGAGGCCGGCGTCGTCGAAGCGCTCCTCGAGGCTGATATCGAGATCGGGGAATTGCCCGCGCAGCTTTGCTGCGAGCAACTCGGCCGGAGCGGGCATCTCGTTGAGGATGCGCAGGCGCTTCAAGCCCGCTGCGGCGAGTGCGTGGCAGATCGCGCGGCCGGCGCCGCCCGCGCCGATCACGACAGTGCGGCGCGCGGGATCGAAAATGTTGGCCTCGCGTGCGGCGTTCAGAAAGCCGCCGCCATCAAAGGACTCCCCGACCAGCTTTCCGTCCGCTTCGATCCGGATCGTGTTGACCACACCCTCGAATGTCGCGGCAGGTCCCACATGGTCGCAGAGTTCGAACGCCGCCGGCTTGTGCGGCATGGTCAGGTTGAAGCCGGCGGTGCTCGGCGATTTCGCCAGCGTGCGGATTGTCCTGGCGAGATCGTCCGGGTGCACATCCATCGGCACCATGTGCCAGTCGAGGCCCTGCTCCTCGAAATAAGGCGTGTAGTATCTGGGCGCACCGACATGGCCGGCGGGATGGGCGAAGATGAAGACGACGCGCGAGGCGCCGGTCGGAAGCTTCATGGCATCATCCCTTGACCGCGCCGGCGGTCAGCCCGGAGACGAGATAACGGCGCACCGCGAGCGAGAAGATCAGCACCGGCGCCATCACCAGCGAGCCGCCGGCGGCGATCTTGCCCCATTCCCAGCCCTCGTAGTTCATGAAATTGACGACGGCGACCGGCGCGGTGCGTGCATTGGTCCGGGTGAGGATCAGGGCGAAGAAGAAATCGTTCCAGGCGTAGAGGAAGCAGAGGATCGCGGTCGCGGCGATGCCGGGCGTCACCATCGGCAGCACGATTTTTGTGAACACCGTGCGCGTCCGCGCGCCATCGACGAGGGCGGCTTCCTCCAGCGAAACCGGTATGGTGTCGAAGAACGGCTGCATCATCCAGATCACCAGCGGGAGGTTGAAGCTGGTGTAGACCAGCACCAGGCCGGTGACGGTGTCGAGCAGCCCGATCCAGCGGTAGAACAGGAAGAACGGGATCGTGAAAGCGATCGGCGGCGCCATGCGCGTCACCAGGATCGCAAAGGAGAGCGCATGCTTGCCGCGCCCGGTCCAGCGCGACAGCGCGTAGGCCGCAGGCACGCCGAACAGCAGTGCGAGCGCGGTCGAGAGCGAGGCGCTCAAGAGGCTGTTGACGAAGGAGGCCGAGAACGCGCTGTGCCAGAGCGAGATGTAGTTTTCCAGCGTCGGCGTGAAGATCAGCGGCGGCGGGAATTGCAGGATCTGGTCGTTGGACTTGAAGCTCATCTGCAGCAGCCACAGAAACGGTGAGAGCAGGACGAGCAGCGTCATGGTGATCGCGACCAGCCGCCCAGGCGTCGCGCGGCGTCCGGAATGGTGGCTCATGCCATCGCCTCCCGCCGGCGCCCCATCCAGACCAGGGCAAGGCTGATGCCCGCGACGAGCAGCAGCATCACGACCGTGACCGCGCTGGAATAGCCGATCTCGTTGGTGTCGAAGGCAAGGAGATACGCATAGTAGTTCGTGACTTCCGTGACCGTGCCCGGACCGCCGCTGGTCAGCAGGAAGATCAACGGAAACGCCTTCACGCTGTCGATCAGGCGGAACATGCCGGAGATGACGAGGATCGGCGTGATGAAGGGCAGGGTGACGTACCAGAAGATCTGAAGCTTGCTGGCGCCGTCGACCAGGGCGGCCTCCGAATATTCGTCGGGAATGGTCTGGAGCGCCGCCAGCACCATCAGGAAGGTGAAGGGCAGCCATTCCCAGGTGTCGGCGATGATGATGGCGGTCAGCGCGAAATCGACGCTGGAGGTCAGCGCCGGCATGGTGAAATTGAGGAGCTGCGCGGCGTAATAAAGCGGGCTGATGTCGGGCGTGTAGATCAGCTTCCAGATCACCGCGACGACGATCGGCGGCAGCACCATCGGGATCAGGAAGAAGGTGCGGGCAAACTCGACGAAGCGCGACGGCACGTTGAGGAGCAGCGCGAGCAGCATGCCGAGCAGGACCTGGAACAGCACACCCCAGCACGACAGTTTTGCCTGCACCCAGAGTGAATTGACGAAGCGGGGATCGCCGGGCAGCAGGCCGTAATTGCGCAGCGGCACGCTGAAATCCGTCGCTGAGCCCGGCGCCGTCAACTGGAACGGCGTCAGGCTGGTCACGACGAGATAGATCGCCGGAAGCACGGCGACCGCAAACAGCACGATCAGGCTCGGCGTGAGCGCGCAGGCGATGAAGCTGCGGCGCTCCGCGTCAATTCCACTCTCGCTCAAAGCTGCGTCCCGGCACGGCGGAGCGCGGCGATCGCCTGGTCCTGCGCGGCGTTCATCGCGTCCTTCGCGGGCAGCTGGCCGGTTGCGACCTGCTCGAACGCCTTGTTGAGCACGTCGCCGACGATCGGGAACTCTTTGACGGTACGATAGGCCATGTAGTTCTCGCCCTTGGCCGGCAGCTCCAGCACTTCCAGATAGAGCGCGCCGAGATCCTGGCCGTTGACGGTGTTGAGCTTGCGATAAGCTTCGCTGGTGATGATGGAGCGCCGGCAGACCGAGGAATGGCCGTGCTCCTTGACGAGCCGCATCGAGATGTCGGGGGAGAGCGCCCATTTGATGAATTCCCACGCCGCCTTCTTGTTCTTGGCGTTCTTGGGAATGCCGAGCCCCTGGCTGTTGGAGGCGGGGTGGTCATGCACGGGTCCCGCGGGCATCCGCACCACGCGCGCTGTCTCCTTCACCTTGCTCTCCTCGGACAGCAGGATCGGCGTCACCCAGGCGCTGGAATGGATGAAGATGTTGGCGCGTCCCGTGAGCACCGACTGCCGCGCCTGGTCTTCGGTGTAGGTCAGCACGCCCTTCGGCGCGCTCTTCAGGAGGCTCGCATAGAACTCGATGCCCTGGATGGTCTCGGGCGTGTTCAACGCCGGCATGATGTCGGAGGGCGGCTTGCGGAAGATGTTGCCGCCGAAGCCCTGGATGTAGGGCGGCAGATTCCAGTGATGCAGCTGGAACGAGGTGATGCCGCTGACACCGTCGGTGCCGTTGATTTCGGCGCAGACCTGCTGGAGCTCGGCGAACGTCTTCGGGATCTTCAGCCCCTTCTTCTCCATCAGATCCATGCGCGACAGCCCCATCAGCATCGCGCCGCCTTCCCAGGAATAACCGTAGGTCGCGCCCTTGGCGTCGCGGTAGGGCACCTGCGCGCCTTCGACGAAGTCCTTGGGATTCCATTCGGCCGGGGTCAGATTGGCATCGCCGGTGAACTCGTCGAGATTGGCCAGCAATCCCGCCGCGACCCAGCGTGCGGCCAGGATGAAGGTGACGTTGACGAAATCATAGGCCGAGCCGCCGGAGGACAGTTCGAGATTGGCCTGTTGATTGTAGACCGGGAAGGCCGAGAGCTGGAGATCGACCTTCATCCCTGTTCTGTCCTCGAACTCGGGGATGTATTTCTGCAGCAGCGTGAAGAAGCGGTGCTGGAACGAGGCGCCGTGCAGCGTGACGCCGGCAAACGGTTTCGTCTGCGCGATCAGCGGCGCGGGAAATGCCGTAAGCGCCGCGGTCGCGGCGCTGGCCTGCAAGAGTTTACGGCGGGTGAGCGAACTTCCGCGCGATGCGTTCTTCATCATGTCCTCCCAATTATTGTTTGCCGGATTCAACGCGCCCGTCTGGTGCGGGCGTTCTCGTCCTCGGCGTCCTTCTTTCGCTGGCGCGACAGGGCCGAGACGATGTTCTGTTCGGTGAGATCCATGAGCTTGTGCATGGCCTCGCGCGCGCCGTCCGGATTGCGCGCCCAGATCTCGTCAAGCACCGCGCGATGATAGGGCAGGCTTTTCCGCGGTGCGCCCGGATTCGTCGTCGACAGGTTGAACGACATCCGCAAGGCTGCCGCGACCGTCGCGCCGAAGGCGATCAGAAAGTCGTTGCCCGTGGCGATCAGGATGCCGCGGTGAAACTGCAAGTCGGGCTCGGCATAGGCGAGCCGGTCCATGCCGGCCGCGTCCATGCCGCGATAGGCGCGTTCGATCCGGGCAAAATCCTCGTCCGTGCCGCGCATCGCGCAGATCGCGCAGGCCTCGGGCTCGATGATGCGGCGGACCTCCATGATCTGCTTGGCGAACTCCTGCGTCGGCAGCGCCGACAGCGTCCAGTTCAGCAGCTCCTCGTCGAGCATGTTCCAGTCGAAGCGCGCGCGGACATGCGTGCCGGCCTTCTGTTTCGAGGCGATCAATCCCTTCGCCTTCAACAGCGATAGCGATTCGCGGATCGAGGCGCGGCTGACGCGGAAGCGCGAGGCCAGTTCGACCTCGCGCGGCAAGATCGTGCCCTCGCGCCACACCCCGGTCAGGATCAGTCGTGCCACCTCGCGGGCCACCTGGGCGCTCGCCTGCGGATTATCGCTGCTGTCGGTCTTGGCCACGGTGAACCCGGTTCCGTGAAGTCAAATGTCTGATTTATTGCAGATGCTGACGACGCGGCGGAAGAATTCCGGCCGTCACACGCAAGATAATCTCATGGCGGCAGGTTTGACAAGAATTATTATGTCAGACATATCTCCTCCCAGATCAATGCCGCGCAGGACAAAACCATCGTGACAAAGCCCCACATCGTCCTGGTCATGACCGATCAGCAACGCTTCGACACGATCGCGGCGACAGGCCATCCCTATATGAAGACGCCGAATCTCGATCGGCTGGTGCGTGAGGGCGTCTATTTCGACAATTGCTTCATCAACGCGCCGAGCTGCGTTCCCTCGCGCGCGGCGCTGTTCTCCGGCCTCTATCCGCACGCCTCGGGCGTGCTGAAGAACGGGCAGCACTGGCAGAAGACGTGGGTCACCAATCTGGCGGAGGCTGGCTATCACTGCGTCAATGTCGGCAAGATGCACACGATCCCCTACGATGCGAAGGCCGGCTTCCACGAGCGTTTCGTCGTCGAGAACAAGGATCGCTTCTTCGAGGGCCGTTGGTTCGCCGACGAACTCGACAAGGCCTTTGCCGCCCACAAGCTGACAAAGCCGTCGCGCGCCGGCTACCGCAGCCTGCCGGACTATGGCGACCGCATGGGCGCTTTCACCTGGGAGATGCCGAAATCGCTGCATCCGGATATCTTCGTCGCGGAGACCGCGATGTGGTGGCTCGAGACCCGACCCAAGCCCGAGGCGCTGTTCATGCAGATCGGCCTGCCCGGACCGCACCCGCCCTATGATCCGCTGCCGGACTATCTGGAACATTACCTCGCGCGCAACGACCTTCCGGTGCCGCAGCCGACCGAGGCCGAGATCGAGGGGCTGCCGGCCTATCTGAAGGAGAAGCGCCGCCACGATACCGAAGTCGATCATGACGCGGTGTCATGGAAGCTCGCGCCGACGCACGACCAGATGCGGCGCCTGCGCGCGCATTATTATGCCAACGTCACCATGATCGACGAGCAGATCGGCCGTCTCCTGCAAACGCTGGAAGACAGGGGCTATCTCGACAATTGCGTCGTCATCTTCATGTCGGACCACGGCGACAATCTCGGCGAGCACGGCCTCAGTCAGAAATGGTCGATGTACGAGCCCGTCACCCGCATCCCGCTGCTGGTCTGGTCACCGGGACGGTTCACCGGCGGGCGCCGCATTGCCGGGAAGTGCCAGCTGTTCGATCTCGCCCCGACCATTCTGGATCTCGCCGGCGCACAGCATCCGAAGCCGTTCCAGGCCCGCAGCCTGCTTCCAGCCCTGAAGGGCGAAAAATGGGCCGGCCGTGGCTTCGTGTTCAGCGAGCAGGCCGGCGACGTCGCCATGACCGGCGCAAGGCTGATCACCATGGTGCGTGACGACAGGTGGAAGGTCGTGTTCATTCACGGCGCCGAGGACGGGCAGCTGTTCGATCTCGCGACCGATCCGCTCGAACGGCACAATCTCTTCGGCATGCCGGAGCACGCCGGAATCATCAGCCGTCTGAAGGACGCCTTCATCGACTGGCGGCAGAACAGCCTGCTGGAGACGATGGATCTGAACGCGGCCGCGCGCTGATGCCTATGAATCGTCGGCGTCACGGCCGTGCCATCTCAACGCCGGCGCCGAGACGTCGGGCAGGCCCAGCAGGTTGATCGCGCGGCAGGCGATCTGGTCGACGATGTCGGCCACCGACTGCGGCTTCAGGTAGAAGGCGGGCAGCGGTGGCGCAATGATTGCGCCGATCTCGGTCGCTTGGAGCATCGCGCGGAGATGTCCGAGATGCAGCGGGCTTTCTCGGACCAGGAGCACCAGACGCCGCCGCTCCTTGAGCTGCACGTCGGCCGCACGCACGAGGAGATTGTCTAGATGTCCCCAGGCGATGGCCGACAGCGTGCGGATCGAGCACGGCGCCACGATCATGCCGCTGACCGGAAACGAGCCGCTGGCGATGCTGGCGCCGATGTCGGCAGGATCATGGTCGCGGAAGGCGAGGGCGCGCAGCCGGGGCAGCGCGCCGGCACCGGCTTCCTCGGTGAGCGTGCGCTCGGCCGCCGGTGAGATTACGAGATGCACCGCGCAAAGCGGATTCTCCGCCAGCCGCTCGACGATGCGCATGCCGATGGCCGCGCCCGAGGCGCCGCTGACGCCGACGACCACGCCATGCCGCGCGCTCATGCGGTCTCGCGCTGTTTAGGTCCAGCCATTGCGCCGAGGCCGAGCGCCGGCCACATCCTGTCGACCCTGGCGATCACGGCTGGATCCATCATCAGGGGCTCGCCCCAGGCCCGCTCCGTCTCGGGCGGAATCTTGGTGGTGGCATCGATTCCGAGCTTGCCGCCGAGGCCGGATTTCGGCGAGGCGAAGTCGAGATAGTCGATCGGCGTATCCGAGAGCGTGACGAGGTCGCGCGAGCTGTCGCTGCGGGTCGCGACCGCCCACATCACGGCGCGCCAGTCGCGGATGTCGATATCGTCGTCGACCACGATCAACAGCTTGGTGTAGCTGAACTGCGGCAGCATCGACCACAAGCCGAGCATCAGCCGTCGCGCTTGGCCGGGATAGCGCTTCCTGATGGAAGCGATCGCGACCCGGTAGGAGCAGGCCTCGGGCGGCAGCCAGCAGTCGGTCACCTCGGGGAATTGCTGCCGGATCAGCGGCACGAACAGCCGGTTCAATGCTTCGCCGATCCGGGACGGCTCGTCCGGCGGGCGGCCGGTGAAGGTCGAGAGATAGATCGGCTGTCGGCGCGACGTGATGGCGGTGACCCGAAGCACGGGAAAGGCCTCGACCGAATTGTAGTAGCCGGTGTGATCGCCATAGGGGCCCTCGGCGGCCGTCTCGGTTGCCGAGACGAGGCCCTCGATGACGATCTCGGCCGCGGAGGGGACCGCGAGAGGAATCGTCAGGCACGGCGTCAGCTCGGGCCGCTCGCCGCGCAGGAGACCTGCGAAGCGCAGCTCGGACATCGTCTCCGGCAGCGGCAGCACGGCGGCGAGGATCGTCGCGGGGTCGGCTCCAATGACGATCGCGACCGGCATGTCGCGCCCGCGTGCCTTCCATTGCTGGTGATGCCGGGCGCCGCCGCGATGAGCGAGCCAGCGGATGATCGAGCGGTCGCGACCGAGGATCTGCATGCGGTAGACGCCGACATTCTCTTCCTGGTCCGCGACGGGCGACTCCGGCGGCGCGGTGATGACCAGCGGCCAGGTGATCAAGGGTGCGGGCTCGCCCGGCCAGCAGATCTGCGCCGGCAGTTTTGTTAGATCGATGTCCTCGCCCATCGCCACGCGATCCTGCACCGCCGCCGCAGGGCGCGATCGTGGCCGCGTGGCAAGCGCGGCGCGCGCCAGCGGCAGCTTGCGCCAGGCATCCCGGACGCCGTGCGGAGGACGCGGTGCGCGCAACTCGGCCAGCAAGACGCCGAGCTCTTCCAGCCGGTCCGGCGTGATGCCCATGCCCCACGCGGTTCGCTCCACCGTGCCGAACAGATTGGTCAGCAGCGGCATCTCGGAGGGAAGGCCGTCGGCCCTGACCGGGCGTTCGAACAATAGTGCAGGACCGTGTTCGCCGATCACGCGCCGGTGGATCTCGGTGATCTCATGGACCACGGAAACCGGTTCGCGAATGCGTCGCAGCTGTCCCTTGCTTTCGAGGAAGTGCAGGAAGTCGGCTAGTTCGCCGAAGCGCGGAACGTCACGTTGCAAGCGAACGGTCTCCTGAAAAAGCAGAAGCTAGCCGGCGTGATTTCGATCTTCATTGTTCCCGCTCAAATACATTTGCGCGCAATCGGCTCAGATGACGGAATGAGTCATTCGTCCGTCGCGTCCGGTTCGTTGCCGACAATCCCGCCGCTTCTCGCTCTGGCAATACGTCCCTTGCCGCTGCTGCCGCTGCAATTCGCGCTTGGTGGTTTCCTGTCGCGGATATTGAGGCGCAATCCCGGACTGCTCGACCGGCTCGGACCACATCGCCGCGCACGGTTCGGGATCAAGCCGGTCGATCTGCCGTTCGCCTTCATCGTCGAGGCCGCGCCGCCGCTTCTGTCGGTGGTGCGCGAGCTGCCGCAAAACCTGGAAGCCTATGTCTCCGCCTCGCTCGCAAACCTGCTTGCCCTGGTCGAGGGCAGGGTCGATGGCGACGCGCTGATGTTTTCGCGTCAGCTCGGAATCGAAGGCGACATGGAGGCTGTGCTGTCCTTGCGCAATGCGATCGACGATGCGCGGCTCGATCTCGCCGCGGAGCTGGCTTCCCTGTTCGGTCCGTTGGGCGAGCCGGTGAGGCGCTCGTTCGAGGCCGCGCGGGACAGGCTGACCGGCCCGCCGCAGGAGCAGAGGTGATGGAGCTGATCTGTCCCGCCGGCACGCCGGCCGCGCTGCGCAGCGCCATCGATGCCGGCGCGGACGCCGTCTATTGTGGCTTCAACGACGAGACCAATGCGCGCAATTTTCCGGGGCTGAACTTCAGCCGCGACGAGCTGCGCAACGGAATCGCGTTCGCCCATGGACGCGGCGCGCGCATCCTCGTCGCCATCAATACCTTTCCGCGGGCGTCGTCCGTGACGCTCTGGCAGCGCGCCGTGGACGATGCCGTCGATGCCGGAGCCGACGCGCTGATCGTCGCCGATATCGGGCTCATGGACTACGTCGCCAAGCGTCATCCGGGTCAGCGCCTTGTCGAGATGTTCGGGGCGCGCCGCGTCGTGTTGCCACGCGTGCTCAGCGTTGCGGAGATCGCCGAAATCACCCGCGAGACGACGTGCGAGACCGAAGTATTCGTGTTCGGCGGCCTTTGCGTGATGGCCGAGGGGCGCTGCTCGCTGTCGTCCTATGCGACCGGCAAATCGCCGAACATGCAGGGCGTCTGCTCGCCGGCGAGCCACGTGGCCTATGAGGAGACCGCGCTGGGAACGACGTCCCGGCTTGGCGGCTTCACCATCAACCGCTTCGCCCCGCAGGAGGCCGCGGGCTATCCGACCCTCTGCAAGGGGCGGTTTTCCACCGCGCATGGCGACGGCTACGTCTTCGAGGACCCGGTCAGCCTCGATGCCACGACGCTGCTCGGGGGACTGCGAAGCGCCGGCGTTGCCGCCCTGAAGATCGAGGGGCGTCAGCGCGGACGGGCCTATATCGAGAGCGTGGTCCGTCATTTCCGCCGCGCACTCGATACAATCGAGCAGGGGCGCGAAGCGGACATCGTGAGCCTGCGGCCCTTCACTGAAGGCCAGGCCTCTACGCTCGGCGCCTATCGCAAGACATGGCGATGATTAATGGCGATGATTGCAACCGATGGCGGCTGGCCATCAATGAGAGAAGCCCCGATGCAGTTGAGTCTCGGCCCCGTCCTCTACAATTGGGCGCCGGACCGCTGGCGCGATTTCTACTTCCGGATTGCCGACGAGGCGCCGGTCGATGTCGTGTCCGTAGGCGAGGTCGTCTGCTCGAAACGCTCGCCGTTCTTCGCGGAGCACCTGCCTGACGTGATCGAACGGCTCCAGCGTGCCGGCAAGCAGGTCCTGCTGGGTTCGCTGATCCTGGTGTCGCTGCGGCGCGAACGGCGTCAGACCGAGGAGCTCTGTGCGGCTGACAGCGCATTGGTCGAGGTGAACGATCTGACCTGCCTCCGCTCGATCAAGGGCCGGCCGCATGCGATCGGTCCCTACGTCAACATCTACAACGAGACCAGCGCGGCCTTTCACGTCCGGCAAGGCGCAGCGCGCATCTGCCTGCCGCCGGAATTGCCGATCTCGTCAGCGGCGGTGATTGCCGCAGCAGTGCCCCAGGCCGTGATCGAGATTTTTGCCTTCGGCCGGGTGCCGCTGGCGATCTCCGCCCGTTGTTACCATGCGCGGCTTCACAAGCTGTCCAAGGACAATTGCCGCTTCGTCTGCGAAAAGGACCCGGACGGGCTCGCGTTGAAGACGCTGGACCAGCAGGAGTTCCTCACGATCAACGGCGTCCAGACCCTGTCGCATGCCTGCACCAATCTCGTTGGAGACGTTGCTGCATTGCGCGAGGCTGGGATCGGCTCGCTGCGCCTGTCGCCGCAGGATTGCGACATGGTGGGTGTTGCCAGAACCTTTCGCGATGTGCTCGACGGACGCAACTCAGCCGAAAGCGCAAGCCGCCGCTTGTCCGATCTTTACCCGGGCGTCGCCTTTGCCAACGGCTTTCTTCGCGGCAAGCCCGGCTTTTCCTTCGCGTGCTCCTCGCAATGACGACGATGAATAGTTGCGCGCACATCATCTCCCCCGGGTCGTCCTGGCGAAGGCCAGGACCCATACCGCGTGATCCCTCGATTGTGAGCGCTCGCAGTACCGAGCAGCCGGTCTTCGCCAAACTACTTCCCGGGGTAATGGGTCCTGGCCTTCGCCAGGACGACGGCGGCGCTGGCGGTCGGCGCCATTAGCTGACCAGATATTTGGCGACCGCCGCCTCGTCCCACGCAATCCCGTTGCCGGGCTCCTCGCTCGGCAGCGCAAAGCCATCCTTGATCTTTAGCCGCGTCGACAGCACCGCGTCGGCCCAGTCGACATATTCCAGCCAATGCGCGGTCGGCGTCACGCAGAGCAGATGCGCGCTCACTTCAGAGAACAGGTGCGTCGACATCTCGATGCCGGCGGCATGCGCCAGCGCCGCGGCACGCAGCCAGCCGGTGACGCCGCCGATGCGCTGGACATCAGGCATCACGTAGTCGCAGGCTTCCGCGGAGAGTGCCGCCTGCATCGAGAATGCGCTGTCGAAATTCTCGCCGATCTGCACCGGCGTGTGCAGCGCGTCCGCAATACGGGCGCTGCCCTCATAATCGTCGTGGCGGATCGGCTCCTCGATCCAGGTGAGGCCCTCGTCGTCGAGCATCTCGCCGCGGCGGATGGCTTCCGCGACCGTCAGCGCCTGATTGTAGTCGCACATCAGCGTCACCTGATCGCCGACGGCCTTGCGCACCGCGCGCACGACGGCGAGATCCTCCCGCGCATCGGGTCGGCCGACGCGGATCTTTGCCGCCCGAAAACCCTCGGCCAGCAGCTTGTGCGCTTCCTCGACTGCGGCGCCCGCGGGCATGATGCCGAGCCCCTTCGAATTGTAGGCCCTGACCGGCTTTGGCGCGCCGCCGAGCAGGCGCGCCAGCGGCAGGCCGCGTGCACGAGCGAGTGCGTCCCATGCCGCCATGTCGATGCCGGATTGCGCCAGCCGTTGCAGTCCGGCGAGGCCCAGCAGCGTGAAACGCTGGGCCAGCTTGCGCTCGATCTCGAACGGCAGCAACTCGTCACCGGCGACGAGCTCCGACATTTCGGTGACCATCGCGGTCAGCGGCTTCAAGGCAGACGGCGTGATCGAGAACAGATAGGCGTGCCCGCGAACGCCCTGGTCGGTCTCGCAGTCGATCAGCACCAGCGGCGCCTTGGCGACCGCCCCGGTCGAGGTCTGGAGCGGCAGGTTCATCGGCACGATCACGGGCCGCGCCCGGAAGCGCTTGATGCGGATGGTCTCGGTCATGGGTCTCTCCCGGCGGAGCGGATGCAGGTCGGCGTCGATCTTAAGCATCCGTGATCAAACGAAAAGGCGTCTGTTGCGACCACCATGAAATGGGGTTGCGCCCCGCGGGTGAAGTCCGGCAATCCAGCGCGAGTCCGCTCGCTGCTGGAAGCGCGCTGGCATCGCTCAAGCCGGCGTGAGGTCGATCAGCGTTGCCTGATTGAGCCTCGTTGTGGTTGCGAGAAAGGTCTGCTCCCTCTCCCGCTTGCGGGAGAGGGCTGAGGAGAGGGTGTCTCCTCCTCAACGGGACGATCCCCAAGCGGAAAGAGCCCTCACCCGGCGCTTCGCGCTGACCTCTCCCGCAAGCAAGCGGGAGAGGTGACCCCGCGCGGCGCTCACACGCGCTCTGAGGCGTCTCACCGCGCCGCGCCTTCGGTGAAGGCGGTCTCGATCACCTCGCCAAAAGGCTGCCAGGAACGGCCGTCGAACTGGACGAGCCGCATCTGCTTGATCGGCAGATAGTTGCTGGGCGAGGTATTCATCCTGATGTTGGGCAGCGCGACGGAGGGGTGATAACCCTTAAGCGAAGCCGCCTGACGCATGATGTTGTCACGCGAGAAGTCGTCGCCGCATTGCTTCAGCACCTGCGCCAGCGCTTCGGCCGCGGCGTAACCGTAGAGCGCGGCGCTGCTGTTGGTGCTTTCGGCCTGATGGTATTTGTCCATGAAGGCGAACCAGTCCTTCATGGCGGCATCGTCCTTCCATGCGGGATCGCTCGGATCCTTCAGAAAGGCCGCGGAGATCACGCCGGCGGAGTTCTCGAGGCCCGCGGGCGCCATCGCATTGGCGATCGAGGCGGAGGCATCGTTCACGATGAAGACCGGATGCCAATTGAGTGAGGCCGCCAGCTTGATCACCTTGGATGCCGTCGACGGCACGCCGAGAAAGACGAAGATGTCGGCGCCCGCGCGCTTGAGGATCGAGACGTGTCCGTCGAGATGTTCGTCGGCGATGTCGAAGGCGATGTCGACGAGGACATGACGGTTGAGGTCGCCAAGGCCTTCCTGGATGCCCTTGTAGAGCATGCGGCCGAACTGGTCATTCTGCCAGAGCACCACGATCTTCTTCCGGGGATAATAGGCCTGGATGTAGTTGGCGTAGATGCGCCCCTCCGACCGGAACGGCGGCTGCCAGCCCATGGTCCAGGGAAACGCGCTTGGCTGGCTCAGCTCCTCGTCGCCGGAGGCGACGAACAGCTGCGGGATCTTCTTCTCGTTCAGATACCAGCGCGTGGCGAGATTGCCGGGCGTGCCGAACGACCCGAACATCAGGTGCACGTCCTCGGTCTCGACCAGATTGCGCGTCAGCTCCAGCGCAGTCGCCGGATCGGAATTGTCGTCGCGCGTGATGAAGCGGACCTTGCGGCCGTTGATGCCGCCACGCGCGTTGATCATGTCGAAATAGGCGGCCTCCGCCTGGCCGATGGCGCCGAACTCCGAGAGCGGTCCCGAATACGGCATGACATTGCCGATGCGGATTTCCTTGTCGGTCGTGGCTTGCTCCGCGTGTTGCAGGGACATCGCCCCAAGCGAAGCCAAAGCGACGATCAAAACGAACAGCAGCCTGCCGGTGACGCGCATGCTCGACACCTTGATGTTGGCCCCCGAAAAGGTCCGGCTCAATCCCCACCAAGGCTGGTTGATGTAGGTCAAGCGTTTGGCGATCGTATGGCTTGATCGCCGGGTTTGATGTTGCAGAGCATTGAGCCAAAACGGCAGGTGTGTTGACGCGCCTCGAATCCTTTCGCTGCTGGAAAGCGCGCTGGCATCGCTCAAGCCGGCGTGAGGCCGATCAGGCTTGCCGGATTGAGCCCCATTGTGACCGCGAGGAAGGTCTGCCCCCTCTTCCGCTTGCGGGAGAGGGTGTCTCCACAGAGAGACTCCCAACGAGGAGGAAGCCCTCACCCGCGCCTTCGGCGCGACCTCTCCCGCAAGCGGGAGAGGTGAGGAGATCCCGGCTCTATAGCCCCCCTACGGCAGCCCCCGCGCCTCGAGCTGATGCACCAGCAGCAGGGTCGGCTCGGCGAGGCTGTCGCCGGAGCCGTCCAGGCCAAAGGCGCTCGCGATGCCGTCGCGGCTGCGCAGCAGCGTGCTGCGCGGACAATGGCCGGCGCCGCAGAGCGTCTTCTTCAGGGTCTCGCCTTGCGCGACGACGCCGGCGGAATCGTCCGCGGCCCAGGCCAGCAGGATCGGCACGTCGACATTGAGGATGCCGGGGAAGACCGATCGCTTGTTATATTGGCTGGCGTCGCTGCCGAGATAGGCCTTCTCGCTGTCGCTCGCGTCCTTGCCCGCGCGGTAGATGCCGGACACCAGGACGACGGCGGCGACATCGGCGCGGTCGGCCTGAAGCTCGGGATGCGCCAGCAGGGACGCGACATGGAAGGCGCCGGCGCCGTAGCCGACCGCGACGATCTCGCGGGCATCGCCGTTGAACAGGTCGATATTGCCGTTAACCCAGGACAGGGCCGCCGCCACGTCGCTCGCGCCGGCGGGCCAGGGCGCCAAAGGTGCCAGGCGATAGTTCACGCGCACCCCGATCATGTCGTTGCGCGCGGCAAAGCACATCGCCTGGTCCTGGATCTGCCGGGCCAGCTCCGGCGCCGCGCGGTCGCCGGTGAAGGTGTCGCCGGCCACGAACAGCAGCACCGGCCGCGGCGTATCCGCCTTGGTCGCGCTGGTCGCGACGTCGAGCACATTGGCTTCGCTCTCGCCGTAGCGCAGGCCACGCGAGAAGGTGACCTGCTCGCACAGCCGCGCGGTGCCGCCGGCGGTCGTGTCGGAATCGGTGAGGCCCACTTGCACGAGATCGGATGGCGGGGACAGCCTGGCCGGCAAAGGTCCGTGCGCGGAGGCCGTGGTCATGGTCAGAGTTAAGAAAAATGCCAGATAATTCTTCATGGTGATGCCGGCCTTGCGGGACTCATATTGGCTCGCCGGTTTGGCCTGTCTTTTCAATTCGCCTCATTAGTCAGCTGGCCTTGAGGCGAATTCACGGCACCTTTGGTCGGCACGTGGCCGCTTTTGCAACGCAAGTTCGCAGCCGGCCGGACGATTGCGCAGCGCGGCTTTTTTATCTCGATCCGTCAAGGCGTTGCCCGGCGCCATCCAGCCTCGCGCCGGAAACGGCTTTCTACTGTGCATGGGGTTGTTTTCGCAGTTTTTGTTTTGGACGGCCGGCACAGCACGTGCCGGACGCCGCCCGGTGGCAGCTCGGCGATTGCCCTCAAAGGCGCCGAACTGGAAGCGCTGAAGCGGCAATGCTGCGATGCGGCCGATCAAGCCCTGCTCGACCGCGGCATCGATAAGATTTCCTCGCACGTCCGTGATGGAACCTAATGGCGACTGGTGCGACTTACATATGACGCGGGAAGTAACGTGCGAGGCTGTCATGGCAGAGAAGCATACCGCCGATCCGGCAGAGATCATGCGGGCGACCGGTCATCCTGAGCTGGAATATGCCGCCGGCTGGACCATCGCCGGTCTCGTCACCATCGCCGCCATCGTCGCCGCCTGGGTGTTCGCCATCTAGGCAGCTGGAAACTGGAGTTCGAAGGCCGCGCCCTCGTCGGTCGGCTTGAGCCTGATTGAGCCGCCATGGCTCGCCATCACCGCGCGTGCGATCGCCAGCCCCATCCCGGTGCCGCCCTGGTCGCGGCGGGTGGTGAAGAAGGCGTCAAAAATCCTGTCGCGGTTGGGCGCCGAGATCGGCTCGCCGTCATTGCTCACCGTCAGCAGCAGGGTCGTGCGCTCGAAGGTCGCCTCCAGCCTGATCGTCCTCGCCCTGTGCCGCACCGCATTGTCGGCAAGATGCGACAGCACGATCAGCGCCTTCTCGCCGGACATGCCGATCGCGCGGTCGAGGCTGCCACTGGCCGAGATCGCGCTTTCCGGAAACCGGTTCTTGAGATCGGCAATCACGGGAGCAAGCTCGGTTCGTTCGTTCTGCGGCAGGCTTTCGGCGCGGGCGAGCTCACGCAGCCGCTGCGCCATTGCCTCCAGCCGCTGGGTGTCGGACAGGATGTTGGTGATGAACGTCGTCTGCTCGGCCGGCGTCAGACTGCCTGATTTGCCCTGAAGTGAATCCTGCAAGAGCTCGGCCGCACCCTTGATGGAAGTGAGGGGCGATTTCAGCTCATGGGTGAGGTGCGCCGAGAACGTTGCGATATAGTCCGAGCGACGCGCCAGTTGCTCGGCCATGCCGAGGAAGCTGTGCGAGAGCTGGGCGAACTCGCGCGTGCCGTAATGCCGGAGCGGCCGGAACGCCTCGCGGTCGCCGCGGCCAATCCTGGCGGCGCGGTCGATCAGCTCGCGCATCGGCAACGTGATGGTGCGCGAGAAAACGAGGCCGATCGCGATCGTGCCGAGGACCACGGCGAGCCCCGCCAGCACGAACTTCGCCCGCTCCTGGTTGAGATGGTCAAAAATGTTGCTCGGCGTCCGCGTGGTGTAGATCACCCCGGCGACGCGGTTGTTGACGATGACCGGCATCGCCGAGAACACGTGCACGCCGAGACCGCGGCTGAAGGAATAGATCGGCGGCGGCGGCTTGTCCGGCACGCGGTTACGCAAGGTGGCGCGGTATTGCCCGTGCAGCGCGTCCGCGACCTCCTCGATATGGGCGAGCGACTGCCCGACCTCCTGTCGGCCGGCGATCACCACGCCCTGCGGATCGAGGATGCGAAAGCCCGCCAGCGTCACCTTCTGGGTCTCGCGGATGATCGGCGTCAGTTTTGCGCCGATCTCGACATAGGCCTGCTCTGCCGGCCGGGCTGCGGCCTGCGCATCCGGCCTGCGCCGCAACAAATCATTGGCGGTGAGGTCGAGCGCGGGGCGGATCGGCGTGAACTGGTCGCCGGGATCGGGCAGCACGCCTGGCGGCACCTCGGCGCCGAGCGTCAGGCCGCTGTCGAGCCTTGCAATGACTTCCTGAGCATAGATCGTCGCGAGCACGCGGCTCTGCGCGATCAACTCGGCCTGGGTCTGGCGGATGAGCTGGTTGTCATAGAGGCGGAAGAAGAACAGGCCAACCAGCGGCAGCACGGCGACGGTCGTCAGCACCGTAAAGATGACGAGCCCAAGCGACGGCCGCCATTTGTCGGGCGCCGCGCTCATGCCTCTTTCTCGCAGCGGCCGAGCTTAAAGCCGACGCCGTGGATGGTCTCGATGACGTTCTCGCAATTCAGCGCCGCCAGCTTGGCGCGGATGTTGCGGATGTGGCTGTCGATGGTGCGGTCGGAGACCTGGATGTTGAGCTGATAAGCGGCGCGCATCAGCTGCTCGCGGTTGAAGACGGAGGTCGGGCGGGTCAGGAAGGCGCGCAAAATGCCGAACTCGATTGCCGTCAGTTTCAGCGGCGTGCCGGCGAAGGACGCCCGGTGCTGCTCGGGATCGATCAGAAGATTGCCTTGCGCCAGCGCGGTGGGACCGGCCTTGATCTCACCGTTGCGCGGGCCGAGACGGCGCAGGATGACGTTGACCCGCGCCACCAGCTCGCGCGGGCTGAACGGCTTCGTCACGTAGTCGTCGCCGCCGATCTCGAGACCAAGGATGCGGTCGATCTCCTCGTCACGCGCCGACAGGAACAGGATCGGCACGTCGGAGCTTTTGCGCACCTCGCGGCAGACGTCGAGGCCGTCGAACTCCGGCATGCCGATGTCGAGCACGATCAGATCGGGCCTGTCGGCGGCGAAGCGGGCGAGCGCCTCCTTGCCGTCGCGCGCCTCGATCACGTCCATGCCGGCCTTCTTGAGGGCGACACGGATGACCTCGCGGATATGACCCTCGTCGTCGACGATGAGAATGCGATGCGCCAAGAACCTCTCCGCTGCCTCGTCAACCCGACGGCTGATTCGTCGCCTGGGCGTCCAGCCTGCGCTGGAGCCTCCAGTTGCGAAAGCCCCAGCTTCGCCAGGCCAGATCCCGGCGCTGCTGTTCTACAAGGCGGTCGCGGCGCGACACAAGGCAGCTCTCGGGGGTGCCAGACCGCAGCAAGATGGCCTTGTCGATGGCGGGCAGCGCCTGCGGCCCGAGCGTCAGGAGATAGTTGATGTCGATCTGCACGCCCTTGCCCGATGCTTCCCGGCTGTGGGTGACATTGTAGTCGGCAATGAAGGCGTCGAAGTTCACGAGCGAGCAACCATAGAGCACGATCGCGAGCGCGATCAGATTGACGCCTACGAGCCATTGGTTGGACCGGTTGAGGGCGATGCGGGTCACGATCAGGACCAGTCCCAGCGCGACCAGCCCCATCCAGATGAAGGCAGCGATGCGCCAGTAAGTCAGCGTGTAGACGTCCACGTAGAGCTCGAGGCGCAGGATGGAGGAGGCGACGAGCAGCACGTTCTGGCCCACCCAGAGATAGACCAGCGGCCGGATCACCTTCGATTTCTCGGCCGGCCCGCCCGGGCGCATCGCCACCAGCACGAAGGCGGCGGCGAGCAGCGCGGTTATGATCAGCGGATATGCGCCGCGATGGGCGTACCACGCATAGGTCAAATTGTCGGGCAGCGCCACATGGCCCCAGAGATAGATGCCGTCGAGAATGGACTGTGCCGCGAACAGCAGGTTGAACAGGATCAGCGAGCGCAGGATGGTGGAGGGACCGAGAAATTCCGCCGAGACTTGGGACGGGAGCGGCGGCGGCACGGGACCATCGGCAACGGTCGTGGTGACAATCGTCTTGCGCCGCCAGCGCACATGAATGAACGGCCAGACCAGCGCCAGCATCAAGGCCCAGAACAGCACGCGCGGGATGCTGACATATTCGAGGATGAGCTTTGGATTGAGCAGGGACACCCACTGCTCGATGACCGGATTGGCTGCTGCGAACAGCGCGACGAAGACGGTGCCGAGCGCTGCCGGCAGCAGCCACAGCGCGACGCCGCGGGTGAACGCCGACATGTTGAACACCTGGGGCGCATCGAGGAAGAACCTGAAGGGACCGAGCAGGACGAAGTTGCGTAGCGCGCGGGTCCGCTCGGCGAACTCGGTCGTTTCCGGATTGGTCGCGAGCAGCAGAGCCATGAGCAGCGCCGCAACGAGGATCAGGAACGACAGCGTGTTGAGCTCCTCGATGGCCGGCACGAGGCCGGCGACGAGAATGGCGGCGCCGATCGTCGCGCGCCGCGAATCAAGCGAGTCATGATTGAAGGGCACCGACACGCAGACCGTCGCAATTGCAAACAGTGTCAGCGACAGCCCGATCCGTTCGCCGTAGAACAGCCAGTCCGCCAACGCAGCCAGTGCCAGCGTGCAGCCAAGCTTGGCCGCAATCGAGGAATGCCTGATCGGTTGGATATCCGCTGCGATCGTCGAAGCCAGGCTCGTCATGTCTAAGAGTCCTTTCGTGATATGTGGCATCACGAAGTCTGAACGGTGCTTGTGCAGAAGCCGCGATCATCGTCCGCACGGTTTCAGGAGTCTTTTGCAGTTTTCGTGCAGGCGCGCTTTTGCCGCTCGCGTAGCGCAAATCGCCTTGATAGGTGCGGAGCATTCGCCACTCCTCGCACGTGATGCATCATGCAATTGCTCCGCCGCATCGGTCTCGTCCTGCTCTGGCTTGCCGCGCCTGTCGTCGCGTTCGCGGCAGCGAACAAGAACGATCCTTATCTGCTGCCACTGCGCGGCGCCGGAAACATCGCGCTTGCCGTCGCAAGCATCATGATCGTCACCGTCCTGCTGCGCAGAAAGCATTGGCGCAGCACGGCGGGCAAGCTGCTCGTCATGCTCTGGTGCCTGCCGCCGGTTCTTATGTCTGCAGCGCATCTGAAGTTCGAGCTGCGCAAGCATGATGTCCTCGCCGCGAGCCCCGCTGAGGCGCGACAACTCGGGCCTCACTTCATGGTCGGCTATCCCTCCTATCCTGAGGTTGCGCGCTTGGCCGAGGAGGGCCTGATCGGCGGCGTCTATGTCACCCGGCACAACATCCGGGGACGGACGGTCGAGGCGCTGCGTGCCGAGCTCGCAGCGCTCCAGGATATCAGGCGCGCCGCCGGCCTGCCGCCGCTGGTCGTCGCCGCGGACCAGGAGGGCGGCATCGTCGGGCACCTCGCGCCGCCGCTGACGAAGGTGCCTGCGCTGGCGACGCTCAGCGGGCTCGCGCCCGACGACCAGCAGGCCAAAGCCCAAGAGTTCGGCCGCATCCATGGCCGCGAGCTCGCGGGCCTCGGCGTCAATCTCAATCTCGCGCCGGTGCTCGACCTGAAGCCGCCGACGAGGCGCAACCGCCTCGATTTCCACACGCTGATCGGCCAACGCGCGATTGCGACCGATCCCGCTGTCGTCAGCACGATCGCGAGCGCCTATGTGCGCGGGCTGGAAGAGTCAGGCGTCGGCGCCACGCTGAAGCATTTTCCCGGCATCGGCCGCGTGCGCACTGACACCCATCACTTCAGCGCCAACCTCGATGCGCCGGTGAAGGAGCTGGAAGCAACGGATTGGCTCCCGTTCCGCGAGGTGCTGTCGCATTCGCGCAGCGCGCTCATGGTCGGTCATGTCACGCTCACCGCCGTCGATCCCGATCGCGCCGCCTCGCATTCGAAACGCGTCGTCGAAGGGATCATCCGCGACACCTGGAACTACCAGGGCGTGGTGATGACTGACGATCTCGTCATGGGCGCGATCTACCAGCACGACGTCTGCAAGGCCGCGGTCGAGGCGATCAATGCCGGCGTCGATCTGCTGCTGGTTGCCTATGACGGTGCGCAGTTCTACCGCGTCTTCGCCTGCGCGCTGAACGGATCGCGTCGGGGCAAGCTCGACGCGGCGATGCTGCGCGCGAGCGCGGCGCGGTTGGAAAGAGGCTTCCCGACCGAGCAGGCGCGAGCCGCCTTACTCACCAGAAGTACACTTGAGATAGCGCGTGCCGCCCCACGCGCGATGGCCAGGGGCGGCTGAACGCGGCGTGCATCCGCGCCAGGCAACCGAGATGGCTGAGCTCTTCGCGCGGCGAGAAGTGTTACGGCGTCACCGCGCCGCGTTCGACCGCGTGCGGGGCCGTCAGCTTTTTCCAGGTCGAATTGGCCAGATGTACCGGCGAAAATGGCGGCCGCTCGACATAACGGCCGTCGCCGGCCTCGGCGCGCAAGCTTCCATCCTTCCACGCGATGCGGCCGCGCGACAGCGTCACCGCCGGCCCGCCGATGCAGGAAAAGCCCTCGAACACGTTGTAATCGATCCGGCTCATCTGCCGCTTGGCGCTGATGGTCCTGGTCGCCTTGGGATCCCACACCACGATATCGGCATCCGAACCGACGGCGACAGCACCTTTCCGCGGGTAGATGTTGAGGATGCGGGCGATGTTCGCCGAGGTCACCGCGACGAATTCTTCCGTGGTCAGCCGCCCGGTGGCGACGCCTGCGGTCCATAGCAGCGCGAGGCGGTCTTCGAGGCCGCCGGTGCCGTTCGGGATCTTTCTGAAGTCGCCGAGGCCGAACCGTTTCTGCGCGGTGGTGAAGGCGCAATGGTCGGTCGCGACCACCTGGAGCGAGCCGGCTTGCAGGCCGGCCCACAGGCTGTCCTGATGCGATCTGTCGCGGAACGGCGGTGACATCACGCGCTGCGCGGAATGATCCCAGTCCTTGTTCTGATATTCATCCGCGTCGAGCAATAGGTGCTGGATCAGTGGTTCGCCATAGACGCGCTTTCCGGCCGCGCGTGCCCGCGCGATCGCCTCATGTGCCTCGCGGCAGCTGGTGTGCACGATGTAGACCGGCGTGCCGGTCATGTCCGCGATCATGATGGCGCGGTTGGTGGCTTCGCCCTCGACCTCCGGCGGCCGCGAATAGGCGTGGCCTTCGGGGCCGGTGACGCCGCGCGCCATCAGCGCCTCCTGCATCAGGGCGACGACGTCACCATTCTCGGCATGGACCACGGGCATGGCGCCCAAATGAGCGCAACGGGCGAACGAGTTGTAGAGCTCGTCGTCGTTCACCATCAGCGCGCCCTTGTAGGCCATGAAATGCTTGAATGTGTTGATGCCGTAGGTTTTGACCACGGTCTCCATCTCGTCATGGATCTGCTTCGACCACGACGTCACGGCCATGTGGAAACCGTAGTCGGAGGCCGCCTTCTCGGATTTGCGGCGCCAATTCTGATAGGCGGCGAGCATCGACTGACCGGGATCGGGCAGGCAGAAATCCACCACCATGGTGGTGCCGCCGGCGAGCGCCGCCTTGGTTCCCGATTCGAAATCATCGGCGGTGACGGTGCCCATGAACGGCATTTCGAGATGGGTATGCGGGTCGATGCCACCAGGGATGACATAGGCGCCGCCCGCGTCGATCACTTCAGTGCCGGTGGGCGCATCGAGCGAGGCCCCGATCGCGACGATGATCTCGCCGTCGATCAGCACGTCCGCGCGGCGCGGATGATCGTGATTGACGACGGTGCCGCCGCGGATGAGGAGGGGCATGGAGCGCTCCGGAAGAGGTGAGGGGACGTCTTGCTGCGAAGGCTAGGCGCGGCGACAGCGATGCGACAGGCGAAATTTTAGTCAGCCTCCGCCGATGGTTTCGCCGCGCTGTCTCTACTTTGCGTGGGCGACCAGCCCATCCAGCATTGCGCGCACGAGGCCTGCGATCTCCTTGCGCAGCGCCGGCAGCGGCACGGCGACCAACTTCTGTTCCAACCCCAGCGCCACCATGCCATGAACCGCCGAGAACAGGCTGCGCGCGGTGATGCTCAACTCCTCCGGACCGCGCTTGGGAAGTAGCGCGGCCAGCGGCTGGTAGATGTGGCGGAACAGCTGCATCTGGTCGTGGATCGACCAGTCGGGGACAATCTTGTCGGCCTCCATACGATGCTCGAACAACGCGCGCCAGAGCTGGAGATTTTCGGCGGCGAAATCGCAATAGGCGATGGCGATGCGAACCAAGGCTTCTTGTGGCGAGGGCTCGCCAGCGCTCTCCGCCGCGCTGAGCGCCTCGTCGAGCCGAAGCAGCGTGCGCGAGCCGACACGCAGGATCAATTCGTCGACGTCGGCCACGAGATTATAGACCGCGCCATTGGCGCAGCCGATCTCGCGGGCAAGATCGCGGGTCTTCAGGCCCGCCAATCCTCGTTCAGCGATCATCCGCTCCGCTGCCAGGATCAGGTCGGCTCGAAGTTTCTCTCGACGTTCCATGGTCTTAGACATCTATTTACCAGATTCGTGAACATCGTTCAAAAACATCTTGAGCATTGCTCAAGATGTGCTACAAAGCATCCGTGAGCAATGCTCATAACAGGGAGAAACAAATGTTCAAGACCGTAGTGACGCTTTTCCGCGGCAGCGTGGCCGCTGCGGGCGAGGAGCTGGAAGACCGGACCGCTCTTCTGATCCTCGATCAGCAGATGCGTGATGCGGCCGCGGCCGTCGAGCGCAGCAAGCGCACGCTGGCGCTGGCGATCGCGCAGGACCAGCAGGAGGGCCGCAAGCTCGAAGCGACGAATGCCCGCATCGCCGACCTCGAGACCCGTGCCGTTGCGGCGCTCGACGGCGGCCGCGAGGATCTCGCCAAGGATGCCGCCGATGCCATCGCCGGCTTAGAGGCCGATCGCGATGCGGCAATGACGGCGCGCGCGCTGTTCGCGACCGAGATCGCGCGGCTGAAGCACCACGTCACCAGCGCGCAGGCCCGCATCACCGAGCTCGACCGCGGCCGCCGTATTGCCCGTGCCTCGGAAGCGGTGCGCTCGCTTCGTCGCGGCAGCATCGAGGCTGCACGTCCCTACGAATCCACACTGCCGGAGGCGGAGGGCACGTTGAGGCGTCTGCGCGAGCGGCAGATGGAGGCCCAGGCCGCCGACGATGCCCTGGTCGAGCTCGACGCGGCCACCGGTCCGCTCGCCACCGCCGAGAGGCTAGCCGAACAGGGCTTTGGCCCCCGGCTCAAGACGACAGCGGACGATGTGCTGGCGCGGTTGAAGTCCAAGCGCATGCCGACTGCCTGATCTCACATCCAATCCCTCGAACCCAATCATCATTCGAACCAACAGGAGACCCATCATGAACCAGAACGGCCAGCCCCACAGCAGCGCCTGGGTGAGCTTCACTTACGCGTCCTTCGCAGCCTCCGCCTTCCTCGTCGCCATCGGCATCTTCTTCCTGCCGATCGACCTCTGGATGAAGGGCTATCTCACCATGGGCATCGTCATGCTGATCCAGACCTGCATCACGCTGACCAAGACCGTGCGCGACAATCACGAGAGCAGCCGCCTCGTGAACCGCATCGAGGACGCCAAGGCCGAGCGTCTGCTGATGGAGGTGTCGAAGGCGGCTTGAGGAGACCAGCGCGGGATAGGAGCGCTCTGCGCAGGGCGGCTGATGCCGAGCATCCGCCGCCCGCTGTATTTCCGGTCATTTGCCACAATCGCGCCATCGTCTGCGAAATGCAGTCGAGCCATCATGGCACGGCGTTGCGCCCATATGTTGCCGAGAGTCTTCTCGTGCATGCCGAGGACTGGCACGTGATTGTCGAGGTCAGAGCAGGCTTTGCCGATTGTGATTTGAACGCAGGTGCGATATGGCTCTCGCGCTTTCCAGAGGCGGAGACGAGCTTTGTCGAAACAATCCCTGCGTGAGGAGGCCGAGCGCCTGATCCGCGAATCGATGGAAAAGAAGACCATCGTCGTCAAGCAGGGCACCACCCGCATCGAGGCCGTCTGCGGCAAGTGCGGCGCGCCGAACCGGGTGCAGGCGGAAAAGGGTCAGACCCGCGTCAAGTTCGCCTGCAAGAATTGCGGGCATAAGCAAGAGACGCTGTAGGGTCGTTCGCCCGAACTTGCCGTGCGCGAAGACTCTAACCCTCATCCTGAGGAGCCCGCTGAGCGGGCGTCTCGAAGGATAGAGGCCGAGCTGCTGCAGCGAGGCCTGCATGGTTCGAGACGCGTGCAAGGGCGCGCTCCTCACCATGAGGGTCTGCTAGTTACTCTCCCTTCACGAATTTCGCGAATGCATCCGCGTAATCCGGATGCCAGCGCGACAGCGGCGGGCGGTTCTCGATGATATCGCCGGCGGCCCACAGCATGCGCTTCTCGTCGAGTGAGCGGGGCACGTCATTGTCCGGGCACAGGATGTAGAAGTCGCCGACCTCGAGCCGCCTCAGCATGAAATCCACGGTCTGCTCCGGCGTCCAGGCGCCTGCGGGCTTCTCGGTGCGGCCCTTGGCGGTGAGGCCGGTGAAGACGAAGCCTGGAATGAGCAGATGCGCAGTGACGCGGCAGTCCCTGGTATTGCGCAGCTCGTGCTGGAGGGCTTCCGTAAAAGCCTTCACGCCGGCCTTGGAGACATTGTAGGCGGGATCGCCGGGCGGGGTGGTGATGCCTTGCTTCGAGCCGGTGTTGATGATGAGGCCGGGTTTGCCGCGCGCGATCATGCCGGGCGCGAAGATGCGCGAGCCGTTGATGATGCCCCACATGTTGACGCCGATGATGCGCTGCCAATTGTCAGGCCCGGTGAACAATGTGCTGCCGGGCTGGATGCCGGCATTGTTCATCAGGATATCGGTGCCGCCGAAGCGGGCGCACACGGCGCGTTCCAGTTCCATCACGCTCTCGACCTTGCTGACATCTACGGCAGACGTCATCACATTCCCGGCACCTGCGACGGATGACAGTTTAGTTGCGGCCTCAGCCAGCCGCGGCTGATCGACATCGGCGATGCACAGCTTCATGCCGGTGCGCGCAAACGCCGCGGCGGCGGCAAATCCGATGCCGGACGCGCCTCCCGTGATCACGGCAACGTTGTCTTTGACGATGGCGGGATGTGACATGGCGGGGTCTCGGCGAAGCTACATTGCGCTCCATCGCGTTATAGCACGTGCCTCTTGCGACCCTGCACAAGTCGGCATGGGAGGTCTTCGCTCAGCGCCGCCTTTACGCCTCTCCGGCGCGGCTATATTTTATGCGACGAACGATCCCGCGCAGATCGAACCAATCAATCACCTGACAGGGAGTGCAGCCATGGCTGTGTCGCAGGCTATTCCGATCACGCGCCATCCATTCGCGAACGGGTCCTACAAGCAGATGCTGATCGACGGGAAGTGGGTTGATGCTGCCTCAGGCAAGCGCTTCGAAACCCGCAATCCCGCCACCGGCGAACTGCTCGCAACCGTTGCCGAAGGCGACAAGGAAGACATCGACCGCGCGGTCGCCGCCGCACGTCGTGCGTTCGAGGGTCCGTGGAGCAAGGTCAAGCCGTTCGAGCGGCAAAACCTCCTCTTGAAGCTCGCCGATCTCGTCGAGAAGAATTTCGATGAATTGTCGCAACTCGACACGCTCGACATGGGGGCTCCCGTCAGCCGCACCCGCGCCTATCGCCTGCGCGCGATCGGCATGCTGCGTTACTACGCCGGCCAGACCACCGCGATCCATGGCGAGACCATCGAGAACTCGCTGCCCGGCGAGATCTTCTCGTACACGCTGAAGGAGCCGGTCGGTGTCGTCGGCGCCATCATCCCCTGGAACGGGCCGCTGACGGCGACGATCTGGAAGATCGGCCCGGCGCTCGCGACTGGTTGCACCGTGGTGCTCAAGCCCGCCGAAGAGGCGCCGCTGACCTCGCTGCGCATCGCCGAGCTCGCGATGGAAGCGGGCGTGCCGCCCGGCGTCATCAACGTCGTTCCCGGCTATGGCGAGACCGCAGGCGCGGCGCTCGCCTCGCATCACGACGTCGACAAGGTCGCCTTCACCGGCTCGCATGTCACGGGCCAGTCGATCATCCGTGCGTCGGCCGGCAACCTCAAACGCGTCTCGCTCGAGCTCGGCGGCAAGTCGCCGGACATCGTGTTCGCGGACGCCGATCTCGATGCCGCGGTGCCGGGTGCTGCGATGGCGGTGTTCGCCAATTCGGGGCAGATCTGCAGCGCGGGTACGCGTCTGTTCGTCGAGCAGTCGATCTACGAAGAATTCGTCGGCCGCGTCGCCGAGTTCGGCAAGAACCTGCAAGTCGGCAACGGTCTCGATCCCAACGTGCAGATCGGCCCGCTGGTGTCCGAGCAGCAGCTCGAGCGCGTCACCGGCTATCTCGATATCGGCCAGAAGGAAGGCGCCAAGGCGCTTGCCGGTGGCGCCCGTGTCACCGAAGGCGCGCTGTCGAAAGGCTTCTTCGTCTCGCCGACGGTGTTTGCGGGCGTCCAGGACAATATGCGCATCGCGCAAGAGGAGATTTTCGGGCCCGTCATCTCCGCGATCGCCTTCAAGGACATGGACGAGCTGGTCAAGCGCGCCAACGCCACCACGTTCGGCCTCGGCTCCGGCCTGTGGACTCGCGATGTCAGCAAGGCGCATGCGGTGGCGAGGGGCCTGCGCGCCGGCTCGGTGTGGGTGAATTGCTACCAGACGATGGACCCGGCCGTGCCGTTCGGCGGCTACAAGATGAGCGGCTACGGCCGCGAGTCCGGCAAGCAGCACGTCGAGGAATATCTCAACGTGAAGGCCGTCTGGGTCAAGACGGCGTAAGTGCCTCTTCGCCTCTCCCCGCATGCGGGGAGAGGCCGGAATCCGCGCGCAGCGCGGATTCCGGGTGAGGGGGACTCTCCGCGAATTCCCGCACCGTGATTGCCGAGGCAGCCCCTCACCCCACCCTCTCCCCGTGAAGAACGGGAAGAGGGAGAGGAGACAGCGTCTTTTCAGGCTGCCACCCTCCCTTATAAGATCCGCATCCTTCCATAAACATTCGGGGCCAGCATGAAATTTCCGGCGTTGTTCAAACCGTTGCAAGTCGGTCCATACAGGCTTGCGCATCGCGTCGCGATGGCGCCGCTGACGCGGATGCGGGCCGAACGCGAGAGCTTTTCGCCGCGGCCGCTCAACGCGGAATATTACGGCCAGCGCGCGACGCAAGGCGGCCTGATCATCGCCGAAGCGTCCCCGGTGCTCTCGCACGGCCGTGGCAATCCGGCGACCCCCGGCATCTATTCGGAGACGCAGATCGCGGGCTGGCGCAAGGTGGTCGATGCCGTGCACGCCAAGGGCGGCATCATCTTCCTCCAGCTCTGGCATGTCGGCCGCGTCTCGCATTCTTCTTTCCACGGCGGCGCGCTGCCGGTGTCGGCCTCGGCGATCCCGATCAAGGCCGAGGGCATGAAGGCGATGACCGCCGACGGCAAGATTGCCGATTACGAGACGCCGCGCGCGCTCGAGACCGAGGAGGTCAAGGACATCGTCGAGGCGTTCCGCCAAGGTGCCAAGAACGCGCTCGCCGCCGGCTTCGACGGCGTCGAGATCCACGGCGCCAATGGCTATCTGCTCGAGCAGTTCCTGCAATCGCGCAGCAACCAGCGCACCGATCAGTATGGCGGCGGAATCGAGAACCGCGCGCGGCTGCTGCTCGAAGTGACCCAAGCCGCGATCGAGGTCTGGGGTGCGAACCGCGTCGCCGCGCGGCTGTCGCCACACGGCATCGCCAATGATTCCGGCGAACGCGATCCGATGCCGCTCTACACGCACGTGGTGAAGGCGCTGGACAAGCTGGGTCTCGCCTATCTGCACTTCATCGAGCCGCGCTCCAGTGGCGCGGGGCGTGCCGACGTCAACTGGCAGAACGTGCCGTCCGCGATGGTGCTGTTCCGCCCGCTCTACAGTGGCGTGCTGATGACCGCCGGCGGCTTCACCGGCGAGACCGCGAATGCGGCGATCGCCGAGGGGCACGCCGACATCATCGCCTTCGGTCGCATCTTCATCTCCAACCCCGATCTGCCGCGCCGGCTGGCGCGCGATTACCCGATCACGCCGTACAACCGCGCGACGTTCTATGGCGGCGAAGAAAAGGGCTATACGGATTATCCGGTGTATGACGAGCTGACGCCGGCGTAGGGACTTTCGTAGCCCGGATGGAGCGCAGCGAAATCCGGGATTCGTGCCAGCGTCGAGATTTCCGGATTGCGCTGCGCTCCATCCGGGCTACGGAGTTGTTGCGTGGCTCCGACCGCACCACATATTCCGTCATTGCGAGCGCAGCGAAGCAATCCAGACTGCCTCCGCGGAAAGATTCTGGATTGCTTCGCTGCGCTCGCAATGACGACGGAGAGAAATCCCCATGGCCAAAGCCGCAGCCGCCGCAGGAATCGCCACCGGCCAATGCCTGTGCGGCAAGGTCAGCTTCGAGATTGACGTGCCCGCGCGCTGGGCCTGGCACGATCATTCCGCCGCCAGCCGCCGCGCCCATGGCGCGGCCTACGCCACCTATATCGGGAGCTGGAAGAAGCGCTTTCGCATCACCGCGGGCAAGGTCGCGCTCACGCGTTATGAAGACAAGGCCACCAAGACAACCCGCAGCTTCTGCTCGCATTGCGGCACGCCGATCGCCTATGAGCGCCCGCGCGGCCCGCACATGGTCAACATCCCCCGCGCGCTGTTCAACGAGCGCACCGGCCGCCAGCCACTCTATCACATCGCGATCGAAGAGCTGCAGGAATGGGCCTATACCGGCGAGCCGCTAGTGCCGCTCAAAGGCTTTCCGGGCGTGGTCTGGCAACGCTCGAAAAAGAAGAAGCGGGCGAGGGGCGAGGACCCGTTTGAGCTTGGGCGCGAGGAGATGTAAGCGCACCGCGCTGCTCTCGTGCCCCGGACGCAGCGCAGCGCCTCTTCGGCGGTGCGCTGCTGAGCCGGGGCCCATGCACCAGCCATCGTCGTGCGAATTCTGGGTCCCGGCTCTGCGTCGCAACGTTACACGTTGCGCCGCGTCCGGGACACGAGAGAAGAGATCGGGGCGCTCGCGCAACGCAGCCATGACCGCACTTCCTTGCGCGCCTCCACCGACTTCGGTCATCATGCTCCCGTCCTTGCGGCAACGTCCGCTCCTGGAGGAAACATGAAGAACAAGATCACCGGCCGCTCCGCCTTTCTCGCGTTGCTCAAGGACGAGGGCATCACGCATCTGTTCGGCAATCCCGGCACCACCGAGCTGCCGATCATGCACGCGCTGAAGGACCATCCTGATCTCACCTATGTGATGGCGATGCAGGAGAGCCTGGTGGTGGCGATTGCCGATGGTTACAGCCGCGCCTCCGGAAAGCTCGTCGCCTGCAACGTCCATGTCGCGCCAGGCCTCGGCAACGCGATGGGCTCGCTCTACAACGCGCAGTTCACGGGCACGCCGATGATCCTCACCGCCGGCCAGCAGGAGCAGGGCCACGGCCTGATGGAGCCGGTGCTGTACGGTCCCTTGGTGCGCATGGCCGAGCCGCTGGTGAAATGGGCGGTTGAGGTGACCCGGCTCGAGGATCTGCCGCGCGTCGTGCGCCGCGCGGCCAAGGTCGCGACCACGCCGCCGACCGGCCCCGTGTTCATCTCGCTGCCTGGCGACATCCTGAACAGCGAGGCCGGCATCGATCTCGGCCGTTCCACCCGCATCGACGCACGTACCAAACCATCGGATGACGCGCTCAAGGCCTTTGCTGCGCGGCTGCTGAAAGCCGGGCGTCCTGTGATCGTCACCATGGACGAAGTGGTCAAGAGTGATGCTTTGAAGGAGGCGGCTGAATTGGCCGAGCTGCTCGGCGCCGCCGCGTATCAGTCCTCGACGCCCTATGGTTCGCACTTCCTCTCGGAGAGCCCGAGCTTCGTCGGCACGCTGGCGCGGGTTCAGAAGGCGGCGCGCGATACGCTCGCGCCTTACGATCTCCTGATCGCGCTTGGCGGCGATCCCCTGCGCATGTCGGTCCATAGCGAGGTTGATGCGCTGCCGGATGGTCTCGGCATCGTGCAGGTTGGTCTCGCGGATTGGGAGATCGCCAAGAACTACGGCGCCGAGATCGCGCTGAAGGCGGAATTAAAGGAAACGTTGCGCGCGCTGATCCCGGTGCTGAAGGAGCTGGGCGGCACGACACTCGCAAGCCGCGCCAGGCAACGTCTTGCCGAGCTTGCGCCGAAGAATTGGACTGCGCGCCGCGCCGCGCTGATCGAGCAGATCAGCAAGAGCGCCGGCCGCACGCCGATCGATCCGGACTTTCTGGTGCTGCAAATGGTCGAAGCCATGCCCGACCATGCCATTCTCGTCGACGAAGGGCTCACCTCCAGCCGCCAGATCACGGCGCTGCGTCCGCATCGCGATCGCTACGGCTATCACGGCCTCGCCTCCGGCGGCATCGGCTGGGGCCTGCCGGCCTCGGTCGGCGTCAGCATCGCCAATCCGGATCGTCCCGTCGTGTGTTTCTCCGGCGATGGCAGCGCGATGTATTCGATCCAGGCGCTGTGGACGGCGGCGCATCACAAGCTGCCGCTTAACGTCGTTATCGCCAACAATGGCGGTTACCGCATCATCAAGCAGCGCCTGCTTGCCTTCCATGGCGATGACAATTACGTCGGCATGGATTTCGTCGATCCGCCGGTGGATTTCGCCGGCATCGCCAAGGCGCTGGGCTGCGAGGCGATCAGGGTGAGCGATCCGCGGGAGCTGAAGGCAACGCTGGCGTCAGCGTTCGGCCGACCGGGCACGAAGCTGATCGAGGTGATGGTGGATTGGAAAGTGTAGGCACTCTGATAATGGCGGGCGCGATCCCTCCTCATCGTCGTCCCGGCGAAAGCCGGGACCCATAACCATAGGGAGGGGTTTGGCGAAGACTCGTCGTCCGGGACTACGACCAATCACAATCGAGGGATCACGCGGTATGGGTCCCGGCCTTCGCCGGGACGACGCCTGAGGGTGTGGCAGCGTCTACCCCCTCTTCCCTACCCGATATCCCGCCGCCGGGTGCGGCGCATCGAGCCTTGCGCGACCCTCACCGAACAGCTTCTCCCGTAGCGTACCCTTGGCATAGTCCGCCTTGTACCGTCCGCGCCGCGTCAGCTCCGGCACCAGCATATCGGCGATGTCCTCGAAATCGCCGGGCGAGATGGCAAAGGCGACGTTGAGGCCGTCGACGTCGGTCGCCTCGAACCATTGCTCGATCTTGTCGGCAACCATCTCCGGCGTGCCGACCACGACCGGGCCGGCGCCGCCGATGCCGACATGCTCGATGACGTCGCGCACGGTCCAGACCCGGTCGGGATCGGCGCGGGTGACGTTGTCCATCGCGCTGCGGCCGGCGTCATTCTGGACGTGCCGGACCTGCTGGTCGAGGTCGTAGCCGGAGAAATCGACGCCGGTCCACCCCGACATCAGCGCCAGCGCGCCTTCCGGGCTGATGTGGCGGCGATAGTCGGCGTATTTCTCTTTCGCCTCGGCTTCCGTCCGTCCCAGGATGATCGTCATCATCGAGAACATCAGGATCTCGGCCGGGTTGCGGCCAAGCGCGGCGGCCTCTTGCCGGATTGCTGACACGCGCGGCGCGATCACCTTGGCCGACGGTCCCGACATGAACACGCATTCGGCATGCTGTGCCGCGAACTGCCGGCCGCGCGGCGAGATGCCGGCCTGATAGAGCACGGGCGTGCGCTGCGGCGACGGCTCGCTGAGATGAATGGTGTTGTTGATGCGGTAGTTCGCGCCGTCATGATTGACGCGATGCACTTTCGTGGGATCGGTGAAAATGCCGCGCTTGCGATCCCGCAGCACCGCATCGTCCTCCCAGCTTCCTTCCCAGAGCTTGTAGACGACCTCCATATATTCGTCCGCGATGTCGTAGCGGTCGTCATGCCCGGTCTGCTTGTCCTTGCCGGCGCCGCGCGCGGCGCTGTCGAGATAGCCGGTGACCACGTTCCAGCCGATCCGCCCCTCGGTGAGGTGATCGAGCGTCGACATCCGCCGTGCGAACGGGTAGGGCGGCTCGAAGGACAGATTGCTGGTGACGCCGAAACCGAGATTTTGCGTCACCGCGGCCATCGCCGAAAGCAGCAGCAGCGGCTCGTTCGACGGCGTCTGCGCCGCATTGCGCAAGGCTGCGTCAGGGCTATTGCCGTAGACGTCATAGACCCCGAGCACGTCGGCCAGGAACAGCCCGTCGAAGCGGCCGCGCTCCAGCGTCTTGGCGAGATCGATCCAGTAGGGCAGGCGGTTATAGTCGGCAGTGCGGTCGCGCGGATGAGTCCACAGGCCCGGTGACTGGTGTGCGACGCAATTCATCGCAAAGGCGTTGAGCCTGATCTGCTTGGCCATGATGTCCCTCGGCACTCTGTACTGAGCGCTCTTCGAATGGTAGACGTGCGCCCGAATTGGCGAAGTTCTTGCATATCCTAGACTTGGATGTCTCGGCCTTGGCAAGGCCAAAGTCCGTAGCGCTGCCGCGCTTGGCAAGCCGATCTCAAGAGAGCAAGAACGAAATCCCAAGAGAACTCCAAGAACTATCGACGTCCCCGCCACTTTCGAAGTCCCGCCCGTCTCGGGTAATGTCCTTCGTCTCAAAACCTCGAAAAGCAAGTCATGACCAGAGCCGACGCCATCGCCCGCGCCCGTGAGGATTTCAAATCCGGTGCGTTTCTCACCGAGCTCGACCGCCGCGTCGCTTATCGGACCGAGAGCCAGAATCCGTCGCGCGGCACTGAGCTGCGCGCCTATCTGGAACAGGAAATGCAGCCGGCCTTTGCTGCGCTTGATTTCACCAGCCGCATCGTCGAATCCCCAAGCGGCAAGGCGCCGTTCCTGTTCGCCGAGCACCACGAGAACGATTCAGTGCCGACCGTGCTGATCTACGGTCATGGCGATGTCGTCGACGGCATGGAAGGCGAGTGGCGCGATGGCCGCGATCCCTGGCGCACGACGGTTGCGGGCACGCGCCTCTATGGCCGCGGCACCGCCGATAACAAGGGCCAGCACAGCATCAACATGGCGGCGCTGCGCGCCGTGCGCGAGGCGCGAGGCGGCAAGCTCGGCTTCAACGCCAAATTCATCGTCGAGATGGGCGAGGAAATCGGCTCGCCCGATCTCGGCAAGGTCTGCGATCTCAATCGCGACGCGCTCAAGGCCGATTTGTTCATGGCCTCCGACGGGCCGCGCCTGTCCGCCGACCGTCCGACGTTGTTTCTGGGCTGCCGAGGTGGCATCCGCATCCATCTCGACGTGAACCTGCGTGATGGCGGCCACCATTCCGGCAATTGGGGTGGCGTGCTCGCCAACCCCGCGACCATCCTGGTCAACGCAATTTCCACACTGGTCGACGGCCACGGCCGCCTCCAGCTCGACCCACTGAAGCCGCCGCGGCTCACCAACCAGATCCGCAGCTATCTCGCCGACGTGCAGGTGGTGCCGACCGCGGACGAGCCGGCGCTGGCTGAGAATTGGGGTGAGGACGGACTATCGGCGGCCGAACGGCTCTACGCCTGGAACACGCTGGAAGTGCTGGCGATGTCCTCGGGCAATATCGAGAAGCCGGCGAACGCCATTCCCGGCCATGCCAATGCCGTGCTGCAACTGCGTTTCGTGGTCGGGACCAAGATCGAGGGCCTGATCGATGCCATCCGCGCGCATCTGGTCGCGAGGGGTTTTCCGATGGTCGAGGTGCGGGCGGCCCAGAGTTTTGCTGCATCGCGCACAGACTTCGACAGCCCCTGGATCAAATGGGCGGCGGATTCGGTACAGGAGACCACCGGCAAGGCGCCGGCCGTGCTGCCGAATTTCGGCGGCTCGCTGCCCAATGACGTGTTCTCCGAGATCCTGGGCCTGCCGACGATCTGGGTGCCGCACTCCTATCCCGGCTGCTCCCAGCATGCGCCCAATGAGCACATCCTGCTGCCATTGACCGAAGAGGCCTTGACGGTGATGGCCGGGCTGTTCTGGGATCTCGGCGAGTTGCCGGCGCCGTTAACCTGAGCCTTTGATCCAGCCGAAAGTTACATTCTAATCCGGCTCGATTTGTGCTTGCATCCGGGCCGCATCATCTGAAAGGGGAAGAAAAAGTGAAACATTTCCGTCACATCGGGCTCGCGCTGGCCGCGACCTTCGTCGTCAGCCAGGCCGGGGCCCAGGGGCTGACCGGCACGCTGAAGAACATCAAGGACACCGGCGCGATCACGCTGGGCTTCCGCGACTCCTCGATCCCGTTCTCCTATCTCGACGACAACCAGAAGCCCGTCGGGTTCGCGATGGACATCTGCTACAAGATCGTCGACGCCGTGAAGAAGGAGCTCAAGCTCGACAAGCTCGAGGTCAAGCTCAACCCGGTGACCTCGGCAACCCGCATCCCCTTGATGGCGAACGGCACGATTGATCTCGAATGCGGCTCGACGACCAACAACGCCGAGCGCCAGAAGCAGGTCGCCTTCACCAACACCCACTTCCTGACGGCCAGCCGCTACGTGTTCAAGAAGTCGAGCGGCCTGAAGTCGATCGACGATCTCAAGGGCAAGGCGGTGGTCTCGACCGCCGGCACCACCAACATCAAGCAGCTCACCGAAGCCAACGTCGCGAAGGGCCTCGGCGCCAACATCATTCCGGCCAAGGACCACGCCGAAGCCTTCCTGATGGTCGAGACCGACCGCGCCGTCGCCTTCGTGATGGACGACATCTTGCTGGCGAGCCTCGTTGCCGGCTCGAAGTCGCCGAACGACTATGCCATCTCCAAGGACGCGTTCTCCAAGCCCGAGCCCTATGGCATCATGCTGCGCAAGGACGATGCCCCCTTCAAGAAGGTGGTCGATGCGGCGACGGCGGCCCTCTACACGTCCGGCGAAGCCCAGAAGATCTACGACAAATGGTTCACCCAGAAAATCCCGCCGAAGGGACTGAACCTCAACACGCCGATCTCGGCCGAGTTGAAGAACGAGTTCGCCAAGCCGACAGACTCGCCGAACCCGGACGACTATAAGTAATATAGACCTCGATCTTTCGATCGGAATCATGTCCGGCCACTCTTGACACCAGGGTGGCCGGACATTTGCATAGGCGCCGGGACATCCACGACTGGCGCGTTCGCGCGGGGGACACGTGAACTATAACTGGAACTGGGGAATCTTTTTCCAGCCGAACCCGATGGGGACCGGCACCTATCTCGATATGCTGCTGGCGGGCCTGGTGCTGACCCTCAAGACGGCGGCGCTGGCCTGGGTCATCGCGCTGATCACCGGCTCGATCGTCGGCGTGATGCGGACGCTGCCGTCGAAGGGCGCCACCTGGTTCGGCTTCGCCTATGTCGAATTCTTCCGCAACATGCCGCTTCTGGTGCAGCTGTTCCTGTGGTTCTTCGTGCTGCCGGAAATCCTGCCGAAGGCCGCAGGCCTCTGGTTGAAGCAGCTGCCGAACGCGCCGTTCTGGACGGCCGCGATCGGCGTCGGCTTCTTCATGTCGGCGCGCGTGGCCGTGCAGCTCCAGGCCGGCATCTTGTCGCTGCCGCGTGGGCAGAAGATGGCGGCAACTGCGCTGGGTCTGACCACGGTGCAGGGCTATCGCTACGTGCTGCTGCCGATGGCGTTCCGCATCATCCTGCCGCCGCTGACGTCCGAGTTCCTCAACACCATCAAGAACACAGCGGTCGCGATCACCATCGGTCTGCTCGAGCTGACCGGACAGGCGCGCTCCATGCAGGAATTCTCGTTCCAGGTGTTCGAGGCCTTTACCGCCGCGACCATCCTCTACCTCCTCGTCAACGCCGTCGTCGTGACCGCGATGCGCTTCCTCGAGCGCTGGGTTGCGATCCCCGGCTACATCACGGGGAAATAAGCGATGCTCGGCAATTTCGATTTCGACGTCATCCGCCGCGCGCTGCCCTACCTGTTCTACGAGGGCATGACCTTCACGCTGACGCTAACGGGGCTCGCGGCTCTCGGCGGTCTCATCTTCGGCACGGCGCTCGCCCTGATGCGGCTGTCCGGCTTCAAGATCCTTGGCCGCATCGCCGGCGTCTATGTCGACTTCATGCGCTCGCTGCCGCTGGTGCTGGTCATCTTCTGGTTCTACTTCCTGGTGCCCTATATCGGGCAGTGGCTGACCGGCGCCTCGCGCCCGATCAGCGTCGGCGCGTTCGCATCCTCGCTCATCACCTTCATCATGTTCGAGGCGGCGTATTTCTCCGAGATCATGCGCGCCGGCATCCAGTCGATCTCGCGCGGGCAGCCTGCTGCGGCCAGCGCGCTGGGGCTGACTTACGCCCAGACCATGCGCTACGTCGTGCTGCCGCAGGCCTTCCGCAACATGCTGCCGGTTCTGATCACGCAGACCATCGTGCTGTTCCAGGACACCTCGCTGGTCTACGTGCTGTCGATCACCGACTTCCTCGGCGCCGCCAGCAAGGTGGCGCAGCGCGACGGGCGCCTGGTCGAAATGTATCTGTTCGCAGCTGTCGTCTACTTCACCATTTCCTGTATCGCGTCGTTCGGCGTCCGCCGGCTCCAGGCGCGCATCGCCATCATTCGCTAGAGCGTGTCGGTCATGATCGAAATCAGCCACGTCAACAAATGGTACACTCCGAGTTTCCAGGTGCTGACGGATTGCACCACCAGCGTCACCAAGGGCGAGGTGGTCGTGGTCTGCGGCCCCTCGGGCTCGGGCAAGTCGACGCTGATCAAATGCGTCAATGCGCTGGAGCCATTCCAGAGCGGCGACATCCTGGTTGACGGCACCAAGGTCAACGATCCCAAGACCGATCTGCCGAAGCTGCGTTCGCGCGTCGGCATGGTGTTCCAGCACTTCGAGCTGTTTCCGCACCTCAAGATCATCGACAATCTCTGTCTCGCGCAGGAGAAGGTGCTGGGGCGGTCGCACGACAAGGCGCTGACCAAGGGCACGCAGCTTTTGGAGCGCGTCGGATTGAAAGAGCAGGCGCAGAAATTCCCGGCGCAGCTCTCCGGTGGTCAGCAGCAGCGCGTCGCCATCGCACGCGCGCTCGCCATGGACCCCATCGCCATGCTGTTCGACGAGCCAACCTCGGCGCTCGATCCGGAGATGATCAGCGAGGTGCTCGACGTCATGGTCGACCTCGCCCGCGAAGGCATGACCATGATGGTGGTGACCCACGAGATGGGCTTTGCCCGCAAGGTCGCCAACCGCGTCATCTTCATGGACCGCGGCGAGATCGTCGAGGACGCAGCGAAGGACGATTTCTTCGGTAAGCCCCGCAGCGACCGCGCGCAGAAGTTCTTGTCGAAGATCCTGTCGCATTAATTCCTGTCGTCATTCCGGGACGCGCCTCTTGGCGCGGGCCCGGAATCCATCGAGCGGCAGGACGCGAGGTGAAATGGATTCTCGGATGCGCATCATAGCTCGTCGCTTCGCGCCGCCCCGGAATGACGAATAGAGGGGTGATCGCGACCGCCGTTTCGCGTATAAGCGCGTCAAATCCCATTCCCCGCCAGGAGACCTGCCTTGGACTCGATCGCCTACGTCAACGGCTCATTCGTCCCGCTCTCGGACGCGAAAGTCTCGATCCTCGATCGCGGCTTCCTGTTTGCCGACGGCATCTACGAGGTCTCGGCCGTGCTCGACGGCAAGCTGGTCGACAACGCCTCACATCTGGCGCGGCTGGAGCGCTCGGTCGGCGAGATCAAGCTGAAGTTGCCCGAGACGGTCGAGCGCATCACCGAGCTCCAGAAAGAGCTGATCGCGCGCAACAAGGTCGAGAGCGGTCTCGTCTACCTCCAGGTGACGCGCGGCGCCGACAAGGGCCGCGACTTCGCGTTTCCCAAGGGCGACGTCAAGTCGAGCCTGGTGATGTTCACCTCCGAGAAGGACATCATCAACGCGGCGTCGGCGAAGACGGGCATCAACGTGATCACCGTGCCGGACATCCGCTGGGAGCGGCGCGACATCAAGAGCGTGGCGCTGCTGGCGCAGGTGCTGGCGAAGCAGGCCGCGGCCGAAGCCGGCGCCGGCGAAGCCTGGATGCTGGAAGACGGCTATGTCACCGAAGGCGGCTCGTCCTCGGCATTCATCCTGACACAGGACGACGTCATCGTGACCCGCAAGAACTCCAACGCGATTCTGCCGGGCTGCACTCGCAAGGCCGTGGTGGCGCTCGCCGAAGAGCGCCAGCTCCGCGTCGAGGAGCGTTCTTTCACCGTGGCCGAGGCGCTCGCCGCCAAGGAGGCTTTTGCGACGTCGGCCTCGCTGTTCGTCCAGCCGGTGGTCGCGATCGACGGCAAGAAGATCGGCAACGGCAAGCCCGGCCCGATGGCAACGCGGCTGCGCGAGATCTACGTGGAGTTCGCCAAGGCGACGGCGGTTTAGGCGGCGCATCCAGGCGTCATCGCCCGGCTTGATGTTCAGCCCGGGGACATGACCGACGGGTGTTCGGGGACATAGCCGACACTTTCTCCGCTCGCCAAGTCGATGATAGCGATTTGGTGGGCGGCAAAGAAGATCCCGTATTGCGCATCGTTTGCCGAGGGGCGGATGGCGAGGCGCTCGCCACGGAAGGCCTGTGGCACTTTCCACAGACGTCCCTTGAAGCTGACATAGGCCTTGGTCGTGGAGACGCGGCGCACGATCTCATGGCTGTCGTATTCGACCTGTGGCAATCGATCGGGCATTGGTCGCTGGCTGGGCCGATATCGACTGGCCGGGACCTGTTGTCCGAGCGCCTCGTGTGGCCGTTCGAAGTTGTAGACTTCCCGCCAGGCGTCGAAGGCACGCTGCGTCTCTGCGAGATCGCGGAACTGTCGCAGTGCGAACACCTCAGCCGCGAGGGTGCGGTGGAATCGTTCATTCTTGCCGCGGCTTTGCGGGTGATATGGGCGGCTGCGGATGACGGCGACGCCAAGCTTGAGCAGCCACACCGAGAACCGTGTCCATCGCTCGCCGGAAGGATCACCCCAGGGCGAACCATTGTCGACGAAGAAGGCCTCCGGGAGCCCGTAGTGGCGAAAGGTCTTCTCCAGGCGGCTGCGCACGGTATCTGTGCGTTGATCGGCACAGGCCTGCAGACACAGATCATAGCGGGAGTGGTCATCCACCACCGTCAGAGGATGGCACTGGGTATCATTGCCGAGCCGAACCCAGCCTTTGAAGTCCATCTGCCACAACAGATTGGGGGCCGGCATCTCGAAACGCTGGCTTGCCATCGGGCCGCCGATCGGAGGCTTGATGCGGCCAGACCGACGCAAGATCTGATGAACTGTTGAGACTGCTGGCGAACGCAAACCATTGCGCTCCAGGCAGTGAGCTATCTTGCGAGCTCCCCATGCCGGATGGGCATCGCGCACCGCGAGAATACGTGCCTCGAGCTCGCAATCGGTCTGTCCCGGGCTCGCATGCGGTCGGCGCGAGCGGTCGTTGACATTCTGATCCGCTTGCCATCGTGCAAGCCACTTGTAGCCCGTGTCGGGATGGATATTGAACCGCCGGCAGAGCTCCCGCCGGTTCGCTCCCTCCTGCATCGCAAGCCGCACGAACTCCCGCCGCTGATCCATCACCGACACCTCTCGCCAGGGCATGGACTTGGCCTCCTTTACCGCCAAATCCCTGCACTATGATGTGTCGGCTATGTCCCCGAACACCCGTCGGTCATGTCCCCGGGCTGAACACTTGACCGGGCGATCCAGTACGCCGCGGCGGTCGTAATTGGATCGAGAGGCCGCGGCGTACTGGATGCCCCGCCTTCGCGGGGCATGACGGCGGCGTGAGTTGTGACAGCGACCAACCCTTACGCCACGGACGCCTTCACCTTCACCGGGTGAACCGCGCGGAACGAGATCGCAATCCTGTTCCAGGCGTTGATGGCGCCGATCAGCATGGTCAGGTTCACGGTCTCCTCCTCGGAGAAATGTGCCCGGACCTGCTCGTAGACGTCGTCCGGCGCATAAGTCTGCGAGATCAGCGTCACCGCCTCGGTCCAGGCCAGCGCGGCGCGCTCGCGGTCGGAATAGAGCGGGGATTCGCGCCAGGCGTTGAGCAGATAGATGCGCTGCTCGGTCTCGCCGCGCTTGCGGGCGTCCTCGGTGTGCATGTTGATGCAATAGGCGCAGCCGTTGATCTGCGAGGCCCTGATCTTGACGAGCTCGATCAGTGATTTCTCCAGGCCCGTCGACTGGATCTGCGTCTCCAGCGCCATCAGTGCTTTGATCGTGTCGGGCGCGGCCTGGTAGTAGTTCATGCGAGGCTTCATGGTCGTTCTCCTTTCGTGGGGTGAGGTCAGTGGGCTCCGCCGGCGGAAGTCTGGCCGGGCTTCTTCAGGAACAGAGCCGCGATCAGGGCAACGATCAGCGCCGCGCCGAGCAGATAGAAGGTGTCGCTGAAGGCGAGGATATAGGCCTGCTTCTGCACGATGCGGCCGATCGCGACATAGGCACGATGCGACGCATCCGCATGGTCCAGGATGCCGTGATTGATGAAATATTGCGTGAGCTGCTCCAGCCGCGTGCGCGTCGCCTGCTCGAATACCGAGACCGACTGCATCAGCACGTTGGAGTGATACTGCTCGCGCTTGGTCAGCACGGTCTGCAGCAGCGCGATGCCGACGGCGCCGCCGAGATTGCGCATCATGTTGAACAGGCCGGACGCCGAGCCCGCGTTTTCCGGTTCGATGCCTGATGTCGCCACCGCGGACAGCGGCGCCATCACCAGCGCCTGGCCGATCGCCCGAACCACATTGGGCCAGAGCAACTGATCGGCGGCATAGTTGCTGGTCATATAGATATTCATGAAGTTGGAGGCCGCGAACAGGACGAAACCGACACCGATGATGATCCTCGCGTCGAACTTCTGCATCAGCCGCGGCACCAGCGGAATCAGCATGAGCTGCGGCAAGCCGGTCCATGCCAGCACCAAGCCGATCTGCTCGGCGTTGTAGCCCTGGATGCGAGCCAGATATTGCGGCAGGATGAAGACCGAGCCGTAGAGCGCGACGCCGAGCAGGAAGTTCGCGAGCATGCCGAAGCCGAAATTGCGGCGCACGAGCAGGCGAAGGTTCAGGAGCGGCTTCTTGACCGTGAGCTCGATGATCAGGAACGCAGTCAGCGCAACGACGGCGATCACCGACAGTTTCACGATGAAGGGGGAGCCGAACCAGTCGTCCTTGTTGCCTTCCTCCAGCACGGTCTGGAGCGCGGACAGGCCGATTGCCATGGTGATGATGCCGGCCCAGTCGCCCTCGCGCAGTAACGACAGCTTCATGGGCTTTGCGTCGAGCGCGTACCAGAGCATGCCGACCATGATCGCGCCGGGAACGAGGTTGACGTAGAAGATGTATTGCCAGCCGAAATTCTCGGTGAGATAGCCGCCGATAGTCGGGCCGATCGCGGGCGCGAAGGTCGCCGACAGCGCGAACAGGGCAAGGCCCACCGGCTGTTTTCCGCGCGGCAGCAACGTGATGATCAGCGTGAACGCCATTGGAATCAGCACGCCGCCGGTGAAGCCTTGCACCGCGCGCAGCACGATCATCTGCGACAGATCCTGCGCCAGCGCGCAGGCCGCGGACAGCGCCAAAAACAGGATCGCGTTGGTGAGGAGATAAATGCGGATCGAGAACACCTGCGCAAGCCAACCGGAGAGCGGGATCACCACGATCTCGGCGATCAGATAGGAGGTCGAGATCCAGCCGCCGTCGTCGATGCCGGCACCGATCGCACCCTGGATGTCGGCCAGCGAGGCGTTGACGATCTGGATGTTCAGCACCGCCATGAAGGCGCCCAGCGTCGCGCCGATCACGGCGATCCATGTTCTTGCGGAAACCGCCGGCGTGGTGGGCGCAGCAGGGGCGGGGAGGTCGGCTGCGGCGTCGAGGGTGGGTTGGAGCGTGCTCATGGAAGCCTCGTCAGCTTCAGCCGCCGTTTGGGCGGGATGTGTTGTCGGCGAGATGTCTGGTCGTCTCGCGTTCGGCCAGCACCGCCTGCTTGGTGTCGACGGTCGGCACCGCGGACATGCCGGGGCGCAGCAGGCCGGTGAGGTGATGATCGTCGAGCACGATCTTCACCGGCACGCGCTGCACGATCTTGGTGAAATTGCCGGTGGCGTTGTCCGGCGGCAGGAGGGCGAATTCGAGCCCGCTCGCCGGCGACAGACTGTCGATATGGCCGCGCAGGGGCTGGCTGCGGAAGCTGTCGACGCGCAGCTCGACCGGCTGGCCGGGACGCATATGTGTGAGCTGAGTCTCCTTGAAGTTCGCAACGACATAGACCGCATCGAGTGGCACCACGGCCATCAGCTGTGTGCCGGCCTGCACGTACTGGCCGACGCGCAGCGAACGTGCGCCAACCGTGCCGTCGACCGGCGCTGCGATCTCGGTGTAGGACAGGTTCAGTGCCGCCTGCTGCGCCACCGCGCGGGCGCGCTCGAGCTGGGCCGTCGCCTGGGCGCGCTGGGTGGTGAGCACGTCGACCTTGCGCTGCGCCGCCAAGAGGCCGGATTTGGCGTGCTGCAATTGCGCGGTGCTGGCGCGCAGCGCCGCATCGGTCTGCTGCGCGCGCTGGATCGTGCCGGAGCCCGACTTCATCAGGTCGTCGTAGCGGGCGCGTTCCTCCTGGGCGAATTTCAGATTGGCGTCCGCAGCAGTGACGTCGGCGGTGCTCTGCGCGATGATCGGCTGCTGCAATTCGAGCTGGGCATCGATGTTGCGCACCGAGGCTTCGCCGGCGGCGACATCGGCACGGGCCTGGTCGAGTGCTGCCTTGAAGTCGCGATCGTCGATCTTGGCCAGCGCCTGGCCCGCTTTGACCTTCTCGTTGTCGCCGACCAGCACCTTCGCGATGTAGCCGGAGACCTTTGGCGCGATGATCGTGGAATCGGCCTTCACATAGGCGTCGTCGGTGGATTCGAGGTAGCGGCCGGTGGTCCAATAGTCGTGTCCGAAATAGGCAACCGTAGCCGTGCCTGCGAGGAGCGCGAGCACCAGCGCCGCGCGCCGGACCAACTGCCGGGCCGGCAGACGCGACGGCGTCTTGGAGTAATCATGAATGATTTCAGTTGCTTGCTGGAAGTTTTCGGTGCGCGGCATTTCGGACATGGCGGTCTCCTATCGGCGTGCCGAGACTATCTGTCTTTCCAGCTCCGGTGATAATCAGCGAAATACCGGAAGGATTATCCATTAAAGGTGGATAGTCCGGGGGATATCACCTTGATGTCTGAGGTCTACCGAACCGGATGTGCCACTGCCCCAGAGCGATTGCCGCACCTGTCGCGCAATTGCTGCTAACGAGGCCCACGCCGCGCGAACCTGTAGGCGGACGAGACCGCCTGGGGTGATCTGTTAGATAATCCCGGCGAATTCCTTGCGATTATCGATCAAGAGCGGATAATCAGGCGGCATGGACAGATTGACCAGCCTCGAAGTCTTCAGCCGGGTGGTCGAGACCGGCGGCTTTTCCGCAGCAGCCCGCAAGCTCAACATGTCGACCAGCATGGTGAGCAACCACGTCCAGGCGCTGGAGGACCGGCTCGGCGTCCGGCTGCTCAATCGCACCACGCGCAAGGTCAGCCTCACCGAGATCGGCAAGGCCTATTACGACCGCGCCACGCAGATCCTCGCCGATCTCGAGCAGGCCGACGACATCGCGAGCGAATTGCAGTCGGTGCCCCGCGGTACGCTGCGCATCCACGTCGCCACGCACATGGTGCCGTTCGTCGCGCCGGTGGTGGCGCAGCTCCTGTCGACTTATCCGGAGCTCAAGATCGACCTACGGATGGGCGAGGCCGACGTCGACCTCATCGAGGAAGGCTATGACGTTGCCCTGCGCATGACCGCGCCGCCGGATTCGAGCCTGATCGTGCGTAGTCTCGCCACCTGGCGGCACGTGCTGTGCTGTTCGCACGATTATCTCGAGAGGCATGGTCGTGTTCAGAAGCTCGACGAACTCGCCGCGCACCATTGCGCCCGTCACTTGAACTATCCTTTTGGCGACGAGTGGCGCTTCTTCGACCGCAAGGGTGCTCCGGCCTCGGTACGCATCTCCGGCCGCTTCGTCACCAATAGCGGGGAAGCGCTGCGGAAAGTCGCGCTGGACGGGGCGGCTGTCTGCCTCATGGCCGGGTTTCTGGTTCAGGACGATCTTGAAGCAGGCCACCTCGTTCGGCTCCTACCCGAATATCGCCCGGTCGAGATGTCGATGAACGCGGTCTATCCGCACCGCCACCATCTGTCGGCGAAGGTCAGGACCTTCATCGACATGCTCGTGCATCACAGCGCCGAGCAGCAGAAGCTGATCAATCCCTATTCATGAGCGGCGGTCAGGCCGCTCGCGCCGTTATCGGCTGGGCCAGCAGGGATTCGACCTCTGACTTGACCGAGGCGATCGCAGCCTCTTTCACGGGCCCATAGCCGCGGATGTTCATGGGGGCCTTGGCCACGACGATGAGATCTGCCAGGCGTGCCGCGTCGAGCCCGCCGAGCATTCGGTCGATCAGGTCCTCGTACCAGGCGATCAACTCGCGCTCGGCGCGCCGTTCGGCGGTGTAGCCGAATGGATCGAACGGTGTTCCGCGCAGCCCCTTCAATCGCGCCAGCATGGCGAGCGGCATCTGGATCCACTGCCCGAAGGCGCGCTTGCGCGGACGTCCACGTGCGTCGCGCCTTGATGGCAGGAATGGCGGGGCAAGGTGATAGTGGATGCTGAAGCCGTCCTCGAACTCGCGCTTCAATTCGTCGATGAAGCCGCTCTGCATGTGCAGCCGCGCCACCTCGTATTCGTCCTTGTAGGCCATCAGCTTGAACAGGGCGCGGGCCACCGCATCGGTCAGGGCCTCGCTGCTCAGGACAGCCTCGGCGCGGCGGACCTTCGCGACGATCGCCCGATAGCGCGCTGCATAGGCCTCATCCTGATAGGCGGTGAGGAAATCGGCGCGGCGTTCAATGAGCTGGTCGAGTGTCTCGACCGTTGGCATATCGTCCGTCTTCGGCAGAAATTCCGGATCGGCAGCGGCGATGCGGCCCCAGGCGAAAGCCTGCTTGTTGCGCTCGATGGCGACGCCGTTGAGCTCGATCGCGCGCAGCAGCGCTTGCAGCGAGACCGGCACCAGTCCGTGCTGCCAGGCAAAGCCCAGCATGATGATGTTGGCATAGACGGCATCGCCGAGCAGCCGTTCGGCCAGCGCATTCGCGTTGAGCGTGCCGAGATTGCCGTCGCCGATCACGCGGCTGATCGCGCGCAGGCGGGCAGGCGAGGCGAGGTCGGCATCGCGGAAGCGGACGACGTCGCCGGTTGGCATCTCCGCGGTATTGATCGCGGCGCGCGTGCCGCGGCGGTAGGTGCCGGAGGCCTTCGGCGAGGAGCTCACGACGAGGTCGCAGCCGATCAACGCGTCGGCCGCGCCCTGGTCGATGCGCACCTGATGCAGCGCCTCGGGGGAAGCGGCAAGCCGGATGTAGCTCAGCACGGGCCCGAATTTTTGCGCAAAGCCGGTAAAATCCAGCACCGAGACGCCGCTTCGCTCGAGATGCGCGGCCATACCGATCAGCGCACCGACCGTGATCACGCCGGTGCCGCCGACGCCGGTCACCAGCAGGTCGTAGGGCCGGTCGAGCGTCGCGAAGGCGGGCAGGGGAAGCGTCGCGGCGCGGCCGATCGCGTCGATCTGGCTCGCGGTCTTCTTCCGGCGCGTCGCGCCCTCGACGGTAACAAAGCTGGGACAGAAGCCGTTGAGGCAGGAAAAGTCCTTGTTGCAGGCCGACAGATTGATCTGGCGCTTGCGGCCGAACGGCGTTTCCTTCGGCTCGACGCTGAGACAGTTGGATTCGACCGAGCAATCGCCGCAGCCTTCGCAGACGAGATCATTGATGTAGGCAAAGCGCTTCGGGTCGTCCATCTGGCCGCGCTTGCGCCGCCGCCGCTTCTCCGTGGCGCAGGTCTGCTGGTAGATCAGCACGGAGACGCCGGGCACGCCGCGCAGTTCGCGCTGCACGGCGTCCATCTCCTCGCGTGGATGGATTGTGACGCCGGTTGGCAGATCGGGCGGAGAAAATTGCGCGGGATGGTCCGATACCAGCGCGATGCGCTCAACACCTTCGGCGCGGACGCTGTGAGCGATGGCATGCACGCTGATGGGCCCGTCGACCGGCTGGCCGCCGGTCATTGCGACGGCGTCGTTGAACAGGATCTTGTAGGTGATGTTGGCCTTGGCGGCGATCGCCTGCCGGATCGCCATTGAGCCCGAGTGATAATAGGTGCCTTCACCGAGATTCTGAAACACGTGCTTGTGACCGGTGAATTTCGATGAAGCCGCCCAGTTCACGCCCTCGCCGCCCATCTGGATCAACGAGGAGGTCTCGCGGTCCATCCAGCTCGCCATGAAATGGCAGCCGATGCCGGCGAGTGCCTTGGAGCCCTCCGGCACCTTGGTCGACGTATTGTGCGGACATCCCGAGCAGAAATAGGGTGTGCGCGTTGCGCCTGGGACGTTGATCGTGCGTGCCGCCTCCGGCATCAACGCAGCCGCCCGCGCGGCGAGATTGAGGCCCGGAAACATCGGGTCGAGCCGCCGCGCCAGCACGGCAGTCAGCGCGCGCGGCGACAATTCGCCGATCCAGGAGATCAGCCGCGCTCCTTGCTCGTCGTGCTTGCCGACCATGCGCTCGGGCTTCGTGCCCGGATAGTCGTAGAAATATTCCTTGAACTGGCTCTCGATGATGCCGCGCTTCTCCTCGACCACGAGGATCTCGCGCTTGCCCTTCACGAATTCCATCGCGTCATGCAGCGCCAGCGGCCAGACCATGCCGACCTTGTAGACGTCGATGCCGATGCTGCGGCAGGCCGCTTCATCGAGGCCCAACAGCCGCAGCGCTTCCATCAGGTCGAGATGCGCCTTGCCCGTGGTGACGATGCCGTAGGTCGCGTTCGGAATGTCGTAGATGTGCCTGTCGATCGGATTGGCCTTCGCAAAGGCGTAGACGGCGTGCTTCTTCGCTTCCAGCCGCTCCTCGATCTGCGGTCCCGGCAGGTCGGGCCAGCGATAGTGCAGGCCGCCCGGTGGCGGGGTGAAGTCGGGCGCGCGGAAGTCGCGGGGCGGGCTTAGCGCCACGGAGGCGCCCGACTCCACGATCTCCGAAATCGCCTTGAAGCCGACCCACATGCCGGAGAAGCGGCTCAGCGCGTAGCCATATTCGCCGAATGCGAGATATTCGCTGACGCTTGCGGGATGCAGGGTCGGCATGAACCAGCTCATGAAGGCGACGTCGGACTGGTGCGGCATCGAGGACGAAACGCAGCCATGGTCGTCGCCTGCAACCACCAGCACGCCGCCATGCGGCGAGGAGCCATAGGCGTTGCCGTGCTTGAGCGCATCGCCGGAGCGGTCGACGCCAGGGCCCTTGCCGTACCAGAGCCCGAACACGCCATCGACCTCGCGGTCGGCTTGCGTCTCGACCTGCTGCGAGCCGAGCACGGCGGTCGCCGCGAGGTCTTCGTTCACGGCGGGGAGGAATTCGATGCGGTCACGCTTGAGCCGTTCCGGGATGCGCCAGAGCTCGAGATCGATGCCGCCGAGCGGCGAGCCGCGATAGCCGGAAATGAAGCCGGCGGTGTTGAGGCCGCGCGCGCGATCGCGCCTGACCTGGTCGAGTGCGACACGGACGATCGCCTGTGTGCCGGTCAGGAAGACACGGCCTTCCTCACGGTCGTAGCGGTCGGAGAGTTCGTAGGTGTCGAGGGTCGGAATGGCGTCCATGCGGACCTCCCGCGGCATTCCCTGCCGGATCAGCAGAGGTTAGGCCCGGCCGGCTGGTAGGTCTTACCTATCTTTCCCGATAGACGGGTAGTTCTGGTAGATATGTCCGATTTGACCTATTATTCGGTGAAATTATCCAGTTTGGCGGGATTTCATGATCGAAGAGCAGGACACGCGGATTCTTGCGCACCTCCAGAAGGACGGCCGCGCCACCAACCAGCAACTTGCCGATGAGGTCGGCATGTCCACCTCGGCCTGCTGGCGGCGGGTGCGCGCGCTGGAGGAAAGCCGCGTCATCCGTGGCTACGCCGCGCTGATCGATCGCGAGCGGGCGGGCTTCGCGATGTCCGCCATCCTCCACGTCTCGCTGGAGCGGCATGACGCGAAGTTCGTCGACGAGTTTGTGTCTCGGGTCACCAAGCGCCGCGAGGTGCTGGAGTGCTTTGCGACCACGGGCGATGCCGATTATCACTTGCGCGTCGTCGTGCAGGACATGGCCGCCTACAACAGATTCTTGGACGAGTTCATGTTCCGCATTCCCGGCATCCGCTACGTCCGCAGCAACGTGGTGCTGAAGGAGATCAAGACCGGCGTGGCGCTGCCGTTTTGAAGCAATGTCGCCAGGGATCCGTGGCTCACACCGTCTCCGACCGTCGGCGCAGTTGGCGCAACGAGAGGAGATGCAACAGGATCGAGCATGGCACGACGAAGGCAGGGGTCAGCACGTTCGGAAAACGATCCAGCGCCATGCTCGGGCCGTCCGGAATGATCAGCTGGAGCGGGCCCGGCGACATGATCATCCCCAAGGTGATCGCGACAGCCAAGTCCGCCAGGCCGAAGACGTTCCAGAAGATGCCTGCCTTCCGCCCGTCAGCTGTCCCGGTTGCCAAAGCCATGGCCGCCGGCACGGCAAGCAGGCCAGTCAGCACATCGCCGGTTCCTGCCGGTAGCGCCCACAATCCCGGCAGCAGCCCGCGCAGCCAGTAAGCCAGCCATTGGCTGCCGAAGATGCGGTAGAGTTGAAGGGCTATGATCCAGGTCGTCGGCATTGCATCGAGCAATTGTCCGATCCGCTTCGACGACAGCAACACCGGCGCACCGACGATTACGGGCAGCAGGATCGCCGCTGGAAGCAGCGGCAAGGGCGAAGCACCGGCGCCGAATGCGCCGTTGATGGCTGCGGTCCAGGTGACGGCTGCCCAGAGCGTGAAGGGGACCATCAAGGCCAACCAGGTTGCCCGGCGCTGAGCCGGCGCCAATTCCGTGTTTTCGAGGCAGAGCCACAAGCCGAGCGCAATGAGTCCATGGGTCATCAACCGAACGCCAAGCGCAGGAAAACCGCTCTCCGGAAGTGCGGGTAGCGCGATGATCAACCAGGTCCACAGCAGGGCGAACGGCACGGTCCAGGTCAAGCTGAGCCAGAGGGGACGCTGGGCAGTCATGGTGGCGGAAACAGCATCGGTGCTCATGTGCTCACTCCATTTGGAACGCCGTGGTTGCGGGCGTGTGCAAGGGCAGCATCGCGGCCGGCATCCGACCGATCGCGATCCTGTCCGAGGTCACGGACTTTTTTCTCTGTTCCGGCCCTGAGCAGAATCATGAAGGCAAGGGCGTGGCCGACGAGCAGCAGTGGTACGTAGAGTGTGGGGATATAAATGCCGGCGCCGAACAGGCCGGGATCCGGGACCTTTGTCGCGCCCATGTAGTACGCGTTCAGGAGGTCAAGCGTCCCCCAGACGTTGAAGATCCAGACCACCGGGATGGCGATCGACCATCGCCACGAGAGAGCCGCCATCGACAGAAGCGCGAGGACAGCAGCGATAAGATCACCCCATCCCACCTCGGCGGCAAAGCGCGAACTCAACTCCGCAGAGACGAACCCGGTCACCATGAAGTTCATTCCCAAGAACCTGAACGCATGGAAAGCTGCGATGAGTCTCAGGGCGTCATAGCGCGGCATCACGCGGATCGCCGGCCAAACATAGATGGCAGCGACCACCGAGCTGGTCAGGAAAGCGCCGGCGACGCTGAGAACGAATGGAAGATTGAAGTTCGGCACGTTCGGATTCCCTATGGTTGACCATGCTGTCGAGCCGGGATGCCTATCAATCCGGCTCGACGTGGCGACGCTCAGGGTTTGGCCATGAGCAGACGGAGCGGCATGAGCGGACCGACCGCGATGTACTCGTGGTCGATGAGGTTCTGCTTCGCCAGCGGCAGGCCTTCCATGATGGCGTGCCCTTCGGCGACATCCTTGACGTTCAGCAGGAAGACGGCACCGCGCCCATCGGACCGCGAATACCATTCGCGAACCATCCCGTTGAGATAGAGCTGGGTGGTTTGCCTGATTTCATCGGGCATCACCGCCATGACCTGTTCGCGTGTGATGCCGGGCCTGACAGTCAGAATGACCATCACGCCGGTTGTCGGTGACGTGGTTTGTGCTTGGGCAAGGGATGGCTCTGCCATGGAGGTAACACCTGTCATTGTGAGGGTGAGCGCCAGGACGATGTTGCGGATTGCCTTCATCGGTTTCATCTCTCTGATCACGGCCATTGCCGCGATGTCGCAAATGTCAGGCGCACCAGCGGCGCGGCGCATTTGCGATCCTGATGTAAGGCCGTCTTTGCGAGAGCGACTATTCGCGATAATATTGATAGGCCATGAAGCAGAACTTCACAGTCCGGCAGGGCGCGCTCGACGGTGTGGAGGCGTTCCTGAGCGTCGCCCAGCACCGCAGTTTCCGCCGGGCGGCTGCTGAGCTCGGTGTAACGCCGTCGGCGATCAGCCAGGCGGTGCGCGCACTCGAAGCACGCGTCGGCGCCGTGCTGTTCCTGCGCACGACTCGCAGCGTCAGTCTGACCGAGGCCGGCGAACGGTTCTTTGCGCGCGCACGGCCTGCCTTCGAGGAGCTCGTCGCGGCAAGCGGGGCCGCGCGCGACCTCGGACAGCGACCGGCCGGGCTCTTGCGTCTCACGGTGCCGCGCTCGGTCGTGCCGATTCTGCTGGAGCCCCTGGTCGCCTCGTTCTGTCAGGCCTTTCCGGAGATCGAGGTGGAGCTTGCTGCAAGCGAAGAGCTGGTCGACCTCGCCGCTGGAGGTTTCGATGCCGGCATCAGGATGGGGCAGTTCATCTCCCCGGACATGATTGCGGTCCGCCTGACGAAGCCGTTGCCTTTCCTGATCGTCGGCAGCCCGGCCTACCTCGAACGTCGCGGCCGGCCCCGGCGGCCGGACGATCTGCGCGAGCACGCATGCCTGAGATTGCGGCGATCAAACGGTGCGCTCGCACCTTGGTCGCTCAACGACGGCGGTCGTTCGATCGAGATTGCCGTTGCGGGACCCTTCATCGCCAACGACTTCCCGACGATGTTAGGTGCCGCCGTCGAAGGCGTCGGCCTTGCGCAAGTGCCAGGGCCGCTGGCGACCGACGCCGTCAGAACGGGAAAACTCGTTGCCGTGCTGGAGAAATTCGCGCCGATGACGCCGGGGGTGTTTCTCTACTATCCCAGCCATCGACAAATCATGCCGAAGCTTCGAGCCTTCATCGATCATGTGAAGGGCCGATCCCGGGCCGCGCGCTGAGCTATTGCCCCTCCCGCACGAACCCGTTCCGCAACGTGCCGATGCCGGTGATCTCGATCTCGACGACATCGCCGTGCTTGATGTCAGGCGAGGCACCGTCGGTGCCCATCCAGATCACATCACCGGGCCAGAGCGTGAAATATCTGGTCAGCTCGACCAGGAACGGCACCACGCCGAAGATCATGTCGTTGGTATGGAAGCGATTGGTCTCCTTGCCGTTGACCCGGACGATGGTCTCCATCTTTTCGAGATCGGCCTCGGTCTCGATCCACGGGCCCATCGGCTTGAACGTGTCGGCGTTCTTGGAACGCCACAGGCTGCGATCCGCTTTCTGCCAGCTGCGCTCGCTGACGTCGTTGCCGATGGTGTAGCCGAACACGCAATCCATCGCGTTCGCTTCGGTGAGATGTTTCACCTTCTTGCCGATGACGACGACGAGCTCGCCTTCATAGTGGATCTTGTCCGTCGCAAAGGACGGGATCACGACCTCCTCATCGTGCGCGATCAGCGCGTTCTGCGCGCGATAGCCGATTTCGGGCCGGTCGGGCACCGCCGGTACCTCACCGCGTTTGTCGGCGGCCTCCTTCAGGTGCTTCAGATAGTTCAGGCCGACGCAATAGAAGGTGCGCGGGATCAGTGGCAGCTCGATCTTGACCTGTGCCAGCGAATGCGTGCGCGAGGTCCGCTGCCATTCACTGAAGGGATCGCCGTCGACGGCGATCACCTGGTCACCCTCGACGATCCCCCAGGATGTCTTGTTCGAGGCGGTGAATTTCAGCCAGCGCATGTCCGGTCCTCGTCATTATTCCGCGGCATCGTGGGGCCGCGTCTTCCAGGCGCCGGCGGCCGGCCGCTTCAGTCCGAGATTGTCCCGCAACGTCTTGCCGCGGTACTCCTTCTGGAATAGCCCGCGCCGCTGCAATTCCGGCACGACGTGTTGCACGAAGTCCGCGTAGGAGCCGGGCACGTAAGTCGCGGCGATGACAAAACCGTCGCAGCCGTGCTCGACGAACATCTCCTCCAGCTTGTCCGCGATCTCCTTGGGCCCACCGACCATTGCGTCCTGGACCTGGCCGCGGCCGGAGAAGGTGACGAAGTCACGCGCGCTCGGGTGGCTCTTGCCCGAATTCTTCAGCACGCCGTCGCGAATGCCCAAGATGCCCTGCATGCTCTTCAGCTCGTCCGTCGTCAGCGGCTCGTCGAGATCCTTGGAGGCGAAGTCATAGTTGAGCGCTTCGGCCAGCAGTGACAGCGCATCGATCTCGAGCGGAAGTTTGTTGATCAGCGCCATCTTGTCTTCGGCCTCCGCCCTGGTCGCCGCGCAGACCGGCGTCGTCAAGTTGCAGAGGAACATCTGGTCGGGATCGCGGCCAGCCTTGGCGGCTTCGTTGCGCACGGAAGCATAGCCGTCCTTGGCGGCGGCGAGGTTGCGCGCGGCGGTGAAGATCACTTCGCCCCATCGCCCCGCAAAGCGCTGGCCGCGGCCCGACGCGCCGGCCTGGATGATCACGGGATGGCCCTGGTCCGAGCGCGGCACGGTGAACGGTCCGCGCGACTTGAAGGCCGGCCCCTTGTGATCGAGCCGCTTGACCTTGGCTGGATCGGCAAAGCGACCGCTTTGCTTGTCCATGATGAGCGCGCCGTCTTCCCAGGTGTCCCAATGGCCGAGCACGACCTCCATGAACTCGTCGGCGCGGTCGTAGCGGGAGTCATGTTCCGGGTGGGAGTCGCGCCCCATGTTGAGCGCCTCGCCGTCGTTGAGCGAGGTGACAACGTTCCAGCCCGCGCGCCCACCGGACATCAGGTCGAGCGTTGCAAAGCGGCGCGCGACGTCGAACGGTTCGTAATAAGTGGTCGAGCAGGTTGCGCCAAGGCCGAGCTTCTCGGTGACCATGCCCATCGTGGTCAGCACGATCAGCGGGTCCATCTTCACGCAGCGGATGCCGTATTCGACGGTGTGGGCGTGATCGTTGCCGTAGCGGTCCGGCATCGCCAGGCGGTCGTCGAAGAACGCCATGTGGAACTTGCCCGCTTCGAGGATCCTGGCGATCTCCTGATAATAATCCGCCGACATGGAATCGTTGCGCGAGTCCGGATGCCGCCAGGAACTCGGCAAGTTCGTGCAGTTCTGCGCCTGAAGGAAGCCGACCAGTACCATCTGCCGCGTCATGCTGCTGTTCTCCTGATGCCGTCAGGCCAGATCGAGGACGGTGTCGAGCCTGTACTCGCGCGCCAGCGCGCGCAGCTTCTCCCAGGTGGCATCCTCGATCTCGATGCCGTCGCGCAGGCGTTGCTGCTCGCGCAGGCCCTCGATCTCGCCGGGATAGAACACGCCCTTGCTGCCTTCGGACGGCGGCGTCGATTTGAGGTAGCGCGCAAACTCGGCGACTTCACGCTTGAACTCCTGCAGCGGACGGAAGGCCGCGACGTTGAACACCGCCATGAAGCATCCGTCATTGTGTCGCCCGGTCGGCTCGACGCCGAAGCCGAGACCGGTGAGTAGGCCGCATAGCACCTCGACCATGGCGGCAAGGCCGCTGCCCTTGTAGCCTTCGGTGCCGCCGAGCGGCAGCAGCGCGCCGCCCTTGCGGTATTGGGTCGGATCGGTGGTGTGCCGCCCCTCGGCATCGATGATCCATCCCGTCGGAATTTCTTCGCCGCGGGCGACGGCGAGCTGGACCTTGCCGGCCGCCACCGCCGAGGTCGCCATGTCCAGATAGAACGGCGCATCGAGGTCGGACGGCACCGCGATCGAGATCGGGTTGGTGCCGAGCCGCGCTTCCTTGCCGCCGAACGGGGCGACGTGCTTCGGCGAGCGCCCGGAATCCGCGGTCGCAATCCCGATCATGCCTTCGCGCATCGCCATCAACGGATAGGCGGCGAGGCGGCCGACATGGCTTTGCCGGAACACGGTGCAAGCGGCGACGTTCGCCGTCCTCGCCTTCGCGATGGTCAGTGCCATCGCCTTTGCGTTGACGTGGAAGCCGAATCCCCAATGGCCGTCGATCACGGTCGTGGTCGGCGATTCCTGGACGATGGTCCATTTGGCGCCGGGCACGATGTGTCCGGCCTTGATGCGGTCGACATAGGTGGGAACGGCGATCACGCCGTGCGAGTCATGGCCGGCGAGATTGGCGTTGACGCAGCCGGTGGCGACTGCGTCGGCCTCTTCCTCGGACGCTCCGGCGGCACGGAGCAGCGCGGCGCTGATGCGCGTGAGGCGATCGGCCCTGACGATCGGCATGGCGTTCCCTCGGCTTGGTGCCCTTAACAGGCTGCTCGTTGGGTGCCATCGTCTCAAAGCGCCGCTGCGATATCAATCTCCCGTAAACCAATACAGGGCTGCAAATTCGTAAAGAGAGCGCGCCTTTGGTCGAAACTTCATCCCGTGCGGCGGTATTTTTGATAGTTTGGCGCCAGTCGTTCGCAGCTCATTCACTTTGATCGACGGTTTGCAGCGCGCAATAACGACCACTTAGGCGATCGGCATTCATAAAGTCACCCGGGAGAAATGGGCAGAAATGCCCGGGAGCTGAGATCGTGCCGACGACACTCGCGCGCACCTTTGCGGCGTTGAGCGCCATCAACGAAGCGATCCTCTACGCGAAATCGCCGGACGAGCTGTACCAGAAGGTCTGCGACGCCGGGTTTTCGAGTGGGGACTTCTTGGCCGTCGCCGTATTCCTGGTGGGACCGGATTGCGGGCGGCTGCATTTTGCGGCCGGTTGCGGCGACGACGTTGCGCGGCTGCGCTCGATCATGATCACGACGCAAGCAGGCACGCCCGAAGGATCCGGCGTCGGCGGTGAGGCGTTTCGCGATCAGAAGCTGTGCATCAGCAACGACTATCTGAACGACCCGCGTTCGCTGGCGTGGCGCGAGGGAGCGGCCAAGGCCCATATCGGCGCGGCCGCGGCGCTGCCGCTACTCTGCAATGGCAACAGCGTCGGCGTGCTCTACGTGACCCGCCGCGAAGCCGGCTCGCTGAACGAGCAGATGGTGTCGCTGTTCGAGCGCATGTCGGCCAATATCTCCTATGCGATCGAGAATTTCGAGCGAGAAGGAGCGCGCCGGGACAGCGAGGCGGCGATGCGGCGGCTCAATCGCATGTTTGGGGCGCTGAGCGCGACGAACGAAGCAATCCTCAAAGCCAGCACCGAATTGGACTTGTATCAGCGGGTCTGCGACGCAGCAGTTCATGGCGGCAAATCGCTGGCGACTTTCGTGCTGCTGCGCGAGGAGAACTCGCACTGGCTGATGCCGGTGGCCGCAACCGGACAAAATCTCGACCTGATCAGGCAGGCGCGCTACTCGGTCGATCCCGACAATCCTCACGGTCGGGGCATCTCCGGCCAGGTCTTCCGGACGCAGAAGGCGATGGTCGAAGACGACCTCGTCGGTCGCACCAAGGGAACGACCTGGGAGCGAGCCAACGTCAATGCCGGCGCGGTCGCCTGCGTCGCCGCGCCACTGATCAAGCGCGGAACCAGCGTCGGCGTGATGTTCTTCTTCGTCAGCAAGTCCTGGGCGAAGGACGAGGGTATCGTCGCGCTGTTGCTGCGCATGACCGAGAACGTGTGCTTTGCGCTCGAGAACTTCGATCGTGACGAGGAGAAGGCGAAGATCGCGCGCGAAGAGGAACGGCTCGCGCGCATGTACGCCGCGCTGAGCGCCACCAATGAAGCGATCATCCGGGCCACATCGCGCGCCGAGCTATTCGATCTCGTATGCGAAGCTTCGGTACAGGGCGGCAAGTTCGGCTCGGCGACGATCGCGCTCGCCGAGCCTGCCTCCGAGCTGCTGCGGGTCGTCGCCTCTGCAGGGCCGAACTCCGATGAAGTACGCAGGCTCAAATTCGCGACGACCGACAATGTGCCGGAGGGAAGAGGCCTGACCGGCACGTGCTTCCGCACCGGGCAGCCGTGCCTCACCAACGACCTGTTCGCCGACGAGCGCCTCAAGCCCTGGCACGACAGTGCCCGCCGCACCGGCGTCAAGTCCTCCGCGGCGCTGCCATTGCTCAATGGCGAACGCGCCGAGGGTGTGTTCCTGTTCAATTCCCTCGAGATCGGCACGTTCACGCCGGAATTGGTCGAACTGCTGGAACGGCTCGCCCGCAATGTGTCATTTGCGATCGCAAATCTCGATCGCGCCGAGGAGAAGGCGAAGGCCGACAAGCAGCGAGACCGGCTGAGCGGCATGTTCGCGGCGTTGAGCGCTACCAACGAAGCCATCGTGCGCGCCGAGACCCGCGAGGAGCTGTTCGAGGTCGCATGTCAGGCGGCCGTGCTGGGCGGTATGTTCGCCTCGGCGACGATTGGAATCATCGACGAGACACGTGAGCTGATCCGAGTCGTCGCCGTGAAGGGGCGGCTTCAGGAGCGAATGGTCGGGCGCACCTGCGCGATTTCCCCAGATCATCCCGAGGGCCAGGGGATCATCGGAACCTCGCTGCGGACGTGCCGGCCCAGTGTCATCAACGACTATATGAACGACCCGCGCTCGGCACATTGGCACTCCAGGGCAGTCGAGGACGGGACCCGCGCCGCTGCCAGCTTCCCGCTTCTGCGCGCCGGTCAGGAGCCGATCGGCATTCTGCTGTTCCTTGCTCCTGAGGAGGATACATTCACGCCCGATCTGGTCGAGCTGCTGGCTCGCCTTGCCGAAAACGTCTCCTTCGCGCTCGACAACTTCGATCGCGTCGAGGAAAAGGCCCGCACCGAGGCGCAGAAGGAGCGTCTGACCCGCATGTTCGCGGCGCTGAGCGCGACCAACGAGGCGATCATGCGGGCGAAATCGCGCGCCGAATTATTCGATCTCGTGTGCCTTGCCGCATCGAATGGCGCGAAGTTCACCTCGACGACGATTGCGCTCGCCAGCGCCGACAGCGACCAGCTCAAGATCGTCGCCAGCGCCGGACCGTCGTCCGACACCACGCGCAATGTCCGCCTCTCGGTCGATCCCGAGCGCCCCGAAGGCCGGGGCATGGCCGGCACAGCGTTCCGAACCCGGCAGCCCTGCATCAGCAACGACTATCTCAACGACCAGCGCGTGAGCGCCTTCCACGCCATCGTGCGTGGCGACGGTGCGCGCTCGGGCGCAGCGATCCCGCTCGTCGTTCACGACCTGGCTGTCGGCGTCATGATCTACATGTCGACCGAAAAGGACACGTTCACGGCCGAGTTCGTCGAGCTGTTGCAGCGCCTCGCCGACAATGTCGCTTTCGCGATGGAGAATTTCGATCGCGCCGACGAGAAGAACAAGGCGGATGAGCGGATCGAATACCTCGCCTCGCATGACAGCCTGACGGACCTGCCGAACCGCGAGACGTTCAACGGATTGCTGCGCGAGGCGATCGAGGTGGCGCAGCGCCACGATCACCGTTTTGCGGTGCTGTTCATCGATCTCGACCGCTTCAAGGTCATCAACGATTCGCTGGGTCACGAGGCTGGCGACCTGCTCCTGCTCGAAGTGGCGAATCGCTTGCGCGGCGCGCTGCGGGCAAGCGACGTGGTGGCGCGGCTCGGCGGCGATGAGTTCGTGGTGATCCTCGACCAGTGCGGCGAGATCGACGACGTCCAGCGCATCGCCAGCGGACTACTCGCCGCGCTTGCCGAGCCCACGGAGCTGGCCGGCCACGAGTGCCACACCACGGCCTCGATCGGCATCGCGATGTATCCGGCCAACGGCTCCGACGCGCAGACGCTGACAAAGAATGCCGACATGGCGATGTATCTCGCCAAGGAAGACGGCAAGAACGGCTATCGCTTCTTCTCCAAGGAAGTGAAGACGCAGTCGATCGAACGTCTGTCGCTGGAGAGCGCGCTGCGCCGGGCGCTGGAGCGCGAGCAGTTTTCGCTGAACTACCAGCCCAAGGTGGATATGGAGACCGGCCAGATTACCGGCGTGGAAGCGCTGCTGCGCTGGACGCATCCCGATCTCGGCAATGTCTCGCCGGCGCAATTCATTCCGCTTGCGGAGGAGACCGGGTTGATCGTGCCGATCGGCCGCTGGGTGCTGAATGAGGCCTGCGCGCAAGCCATGGCCTGGCAGCGCCGCGGCCTGCTGCCGCTGTCGATGGCGGTCAACCTGTCGCCGCGCCAGTTCGCCGACGAGCATCTGTTGCAGGACGTCGACGAGGCGCTCGCCGCCAGCGGCATGTCGCCGGTGCTGCTCCAGCTGGAGGTCACCGAGAGCATGATGATGCGCAATGTCGGGCGTGCGCTCAAGGTGCTCGACGCCATCCAGAGCCGCGGGATTCGCCTTGCCATCGACGATTTCGGTACCGGCTATTCGTCGATGTCGCTGATGAAGCACTTCCCGATCGACACCATCAAGATCGACCGCTCCTTCGTGCGCGACCTGCCGCAGGACTCGGAAGATCAGGCGATCGCGCAGGCGATCATCAGCATGGGCAAGGCGCTCGGCATGACCGTCGTCGCCGAAGGCGTCGAGAATGCCGAGCAGGAGGCGTTCCTGCGCACCCATGGCTGCGACGAGATGCAGGGCTATCTGATCGCCGAGCCGCTGCCGCCGCGACAGATGGCCGAACTGCTGCGGCCGATGGTTCTGCCCGTGGCGCCACCGCTCCAGCCCGAGCGGGATCCGGCCGCCGAGGAGGCCGCAGCGTTACGGCTGAAACGCGCTGTCGTCTGACGGCTGCGGGTGCAGCTCGCGGACGGCGTGTTCTCCGCCCTCGGCCTTGTTCGGAAACTGCTGCGGTCCAGTCAGCGACGTCTGCTCGACGAACAGGGCGAGAATACTGCGCGCGCCCTCGGCGAAGCTCGACCCCTCGTTCAAGCCGAGCTCGGCGCACCACGCGCAACCCATCGGCTCGTTGTCGTCGAGCACCGCCATCGCAGGCCCCCACCACCAAGCCGGCGCGGGGGAACGCTCGCCCTCGGGCACGACCTGCCAGCGGGCGAACTCTTCCATCACGCGCTCGAACTCCAGGCGTGCAGCCTGATGCATGCGGTCGATACTCCCTCGATCCACGCCCGATGATAGGCCGGCAGGCGGATTTGATCGTGGCCTTCGTTCGGAAAAATCAGCTCGCGCAAATGGGCCGAGCCATGCAAGCCGACATCATCGTCGGCAATGCGAAAACGTGCGGCCGTCAGCGATGCGCCAACGGCGGCAGCGAATATCCATTCTAGCCGTTTCGAGGCACGGCAGGCAAGCTGCGGGTGCCGCGATTGCCTAACGCGATCTGAACGGATGCGCCTTCTGGTGCCAGGCCCAGGCGGTGCGGATGATCGTCGGCAGGTCGGAGTGACAGGGCACGAAGTTGAGCACCTTCTTCGCAGCAGAGGGATCCGCGACCAGATAGGTGGGATCGCCGGCGCGGCGCGGCTTGATGGTGTGCGGCACCTCGCGTCCGGTCTCCTGCCTGATGGCGTTGAGGATCTCGCGCACGGAGAAGCCGGAGCCGGTGCCGAGATTGAAGCTGCTGCCGGCATGCCCCTGCTCCAGAAGCTTCAGTGCCGCGACATGCGCCGCGGCGAGGTCGGTGACGTGGATGTAATCGCGGATCGCGGTGCCGTCGGGCGTGTCGTAGTCATCGCCGAATACGGCGAACTCGACATGGCCCTGAAGTGCCATCATCGCGCGCGGAATGAGATGGGTTTCGTTGTCGCGCAATTCGCCGATACCGCCGGCCGGGTCGGCGCCGCTGGCGTTGAAATAGCGCAGGCAGAATGCGCCGAAGCCATAGGCCGTGCGGTAATCGGCGAGCATGCGCTCGATCATCCACTTCGAGGCGCCGTAGGGGTTGATCGGCGCGCAGGGAAAGTCTTCCGGCAGTTCCTTGGAATCGGCGTTGCCGTAGACGGCGCCGGTCGAGGAGAACACGATGCGACGGCAGTTCGCGTTGCGCATGGCCTGCAACAGCGACAGCGTGCCCTGCACGTTGTTGATGTAATATTTCTGCGGGTCGGTCATCGACTCCCCGACCAGGCTCGCCGCCGCAAAATGCATCACCGCCGTAATGTTGTAATCGGCGAAGGCGCGCGCCAGCGCCGTGCCGTCGAGCAGATCGCCCGTCACCAGTGGGCCGGTAACGAAACTGCGATGACCTGTCGAGAGATTGTCATAAACGACGGGCTGATAGCCGGCGGCGGTCAGTGCGCGGCACGCATGCGAGCCAATATAGCCTGCGCCCCCGGTGACGAGGACGGTCGGTCGGTCGGTCATGTCGTCTTCTGCTCTTCTCTTAGCGGAGGGATCGGTGGCGGCTGAAGAGAAGATAGAGCGCGCGGGGGTTGGTGGTCAAATAGCGCCAGAGCAGGCGGCGCGGTTCGAGCCAGGTGCGCCAGGCCCATTCGAGTCCGATCTTCTGCATCCATTGCGGCGCGCGGGAACGGCTGCCCGACAAAAAGTTGAACAGACCGCCGGATGTCTTGATAACGCCAACATTGGTGAGATGCGGGGTGAATTCCTCCACGAATGCCTGCTCGTTGGGCACGCCGAGCGCGATCCACAGATAATCCGGCGCAAGCGCGTTGATTTCCTCGACCTTCGCGCGCAGCGCCTCGCCGCGCAGATAACCGTGGCTGCGCCCGACGATCTTGAGGTTCGGATACATCTTCTGAACGTTCTCGACCGCAGCGATGTTTTCCGCCTCGCTGGCGCCGAACATGTAGAAGGTGCGGCCAACCGCTTCCGCCTTGCGCGCGACGACGTGGAACAGGTCCGTGGTCGCAACGCGCTCCGGCAGCGGAAACCAGGATTGCAGCTTCGAAGCCGCGACCAGCGGCTGGCCGTCGGCGTTGATCAGGTCGGCGGCGCGGAACAGGCGTTCGGTCTGCGGTTCCGTCGAGCAGCGCGCCAGCACCTCGCCATTGGCCGAGGTCAGGAACAGCGGACGGCCGATGCGATTGTCAGGATCGGTCGCCTCGATCATGAAATCGGCGGTTTCTTCCAGGTCGATCGCGGCCATGCGAAGGCCGCCGACGGTGATCCGCGGCACCTCGGCAGTTGCCGCCCGTCCATCGAGGTTGACGCGGCGCTCAAGCATATTGTCTGCCTCGCTGGCGCGTTTGGGCTGCGGGAGTGAGCTCGTCGAGAACGACGCCGACGAGCTTGCGCTCGGCGCGGCCGAGCGCGGTCAAGATCTCTTCCAGGCTGTCGTTGATGTCGAGGCTGGTCGGCAGCACCGCCACCAGCGCGTCCGTGTCGTCCAGCAGCTTGCGGCCGCCGGCCGAGAGCGGCACCGCGGGGCCGTCGAGAATCACGAGATTATATCCGCCCGCGGCTCGCGCCTGTGCAATCGCTTTGCGAATGGCATCAGTCGCCTTGCCGGCATCGCCCCCAGCGGCCGGCAGCACCGAGATGCCGTTGACCGTCTTGATCTCGCGGGCGTCCTTGCTGCCGATCGAGAGCCAGCCGAGCCGGCTCGGTTCGCTCTTGCCGCGCCGGTTGAGCTTGTTCGAGAGCGAGCATGCCTGATGATCGGCATCGATCATCAGCACGCGGGCGCCGTCGCGCGCGGCCGCCAGCGCGAAATTCAGCGCGGTCACGCTGCGATCGGTGGTCTCGCCGGTGCCGACGAGCGCGATGACCGGCATCGCCTTGCCATCGGCGCGCCGGGCCACAGCAGTGCGCATGTCGCGCCAGGCATTGAGCAGCGTGGTCAGGGGGAAGCCGGGACGCAGGGTCGGCCAGCCCAGCCGGGTGAGATCGACGCCGCCGCCCGTGGCGAGAATGGCGCCGAGCGTGTGAATGACGTCGGCCTCCTGGAGGCGTGCGATCAGCGGCTTTTCGATCAGGGGCTTCTCGTCCATCGAAGGCTGTAACGGAGGTGCGGCAAGTTCCGGCGGAGCTTGCGCAACTTCCGGAGCTCGCGAGACCTGCTGGGGCGGCGAGGCCTCCGAGGCCTCTGCAGCCCGCGCGCGCTGCGGAGCTCGCGTTGCATCCGGCGCAGGCGTGCGCTGTGGACGAGCAGGCGTCGGCGCTGGCGCGGTCGCACCGGCGAACAGGAGCTCGGCCGCAGCGAACCAGCTTGACGCTGCGACCGCGCCGAAGATGAAGCCAATCATGGCAAACAGGCTCATCGCCGGCGGGAACGAGCGTCGCTGCGGCACCGTCGCTTCGCCGATGACGCGGGCTGCGGACGTGTTCAGGCTCTCCTGCTCCTCGGTCTCGCGCGAACGCTTGAGGAATGATTGATAGACGTCGCGGCTGGCGTCGGCCTCGCGCTCGAGCTCGCGCAGGCGGACTGCGGCCTGGCTGAGCTGGACGCTCTGCCGCTTCTGCGCTTCCAGCGCCCGGTTGAGCGAAGCTTCGAAGTCGCGGGCACGCGTCAAATCGTTCTTGGCGGACTGGGCGAAGCGGTCGATTTCCTCGTTGATGGTGCGCTTGAGATCCTCGACCTGCTTCTCGGTCTGGCGCAGCGCCGGGTGGCGCGGGCCGAGCTCGCCGGCCTGCTCCGCATATTTCTTGCGGGCGTCGGCATATTGCGCGCGCAGGTTCGCAATCGTCGGCGATTGCAGCGCCTCGGGGATCGCGCCCGCATCCGCGGCCGTGCGCCGGCTCGCCTCGATCTGGTCGAGCCGCGCCTGCGCATCCATCGTCGCCGCGCGGGCCGCGGCCAGCCGCTGGTTGCTGGCGGAGAGCTGCTGGTCGCTGATCAGCGTGTCCTGGGTGCCGACGAAATTGTTCTGGGCCTTGTAGGTGGCAAGCGCAGTCTCGGCGTTGCGCAGCCGCTCGCGCAGCTCCTTCAGCCGGCCGGAGAGATCACTGGTGGCGCGCCGTGCGGCCGAGGCCTGTGAGTTGCGGGACTCCGCGAGGTAGGCATTGGTCAGCGTGTTGGCGAGCATCGCCGCTTTCGCGGGATCCGTCGACCAGACCTCGATGTCGACGATGAAGCTCTTCTCGGTCTTGCGGATCGTGATGTGCTTGTTCAGCGCGTCGAGCGCTGCGAGCTGCACTTCCTTCCTCTCTGCGGCCGAGGGCGCGCGGGGCTGAAGGCCGATCAGGCCGAGCAGCGACGACATCAGGCTCGCGCCCTCGCCGCCGCCGAATTCCGGATCCTTGTCGAGACCGGCCTGCTCGATGACCTGAAGCAGCACGCTATTGGAGGTGATCAGGCGCGCCTGGCTCTCCACCACCATGGACATGCCGGAGACGTCCTGCGCGCGCGGCGTGAGCTCGCGATCGACGAGTTGAAGCTCGCGCGGGTCGACATAGAGCTGGGCGGTGGCGGTGTAGCGCGGCGTCAGGCTCTTGCCGATGGTGACCGCAAGCGTCGCGCCGAGCAGGGCGGCCGCGGCAATCGCGACCTTTCGCCGCCAGAGCAGATTGGCGAGCTCCAGCACGCTGAAGCCGGCCTCAGGCTTCCGTTGCGGGGCCTCCGGTCTGGCCCGATCAATCGGCTGGTTATAGTCAAGCATGATCCCCAGCTTTCATTCCAACTGCCGCGGGCTGAGGGGTTACTCTTCGCTTTACGCCACGCACCCGGGATATGGGCGCCCAATCAACGCAACAGGGAAAATTAACCATACTCATTGAGGGACTATTCACCGAAATGGCAAACAAAGCGTTTAAGCGCATGCCGCTCCTCGGCGCGTCGCCGCGACGCTGAGGTCCCGCAGAGATTAACGGTTCGTTACCGCGCGCAGCGTGGCCGCGAAGCTTCGCCTGTTGTGCGATCCGCTGCGCGCGCATGACAGTTAGCTCTTCCGCAGGATGACGTGATAGTCGCCGCGACGGACGTCGGTGCCGCGCGGCAGCACCGCGTTCAGCACCGCGGCGCCGGCGTCGACCAGGGCCGCAAACAGCGGCTTGCGCCGGCGCATCTCGGGATAGCGCGGGCTCTCGACTTCGCGACGATAGATCATCTCGAGACCGTTGGCGGAAGCGAATGCTTCGAGCCTCGGCAGTGTCACCAGCGGATGGAAGAATGTCGGGAACGGCGGCTCGCCGGGCAGGCCGGCATCCTTGATGCCGCGGATGTTCCGGTAGAACCAGACGTGAAACCAGTGCGGCGAATATTTGGTAATCACGCCCGACAGCGAGCGCGGATTGGGCGCGCCGATCAGGATCATTCCGCCGCGCCTGAGCGCGTCGCGGAAATTCAACAGTGCGGATTCGACGTCGGGAAGGTGTTCGATCACGTTGTAGCAGATCACGAGATCGAAGCTCTCCCGCCCGAAACGGTAGGTCTGGACGTCACCGAGGATCGCCTCGTCCGCGTAGGTATTGTTGCGGACCTGATCTTCGTCGATGTCGACGACGGTGACGTGGCTGCGGCTCGGTAATTCCGGCGGCAGAACGCTGCACGAGCCGCCGCCAGCTTCATAGATGGCGAGCCGGCCCTGCGGCAGTTCGCGGCGTAGCATGTCATGAACAGCGAGCAGGCTGTCGCGGGCTTCGCCAGGGATCAGATCGTGCAGCGCCTGGGTGGGTGGAGTGGCCGCGGAGACAGTGATTGCCGTGGCTGTCGCGAAATCGATCGTGGCTGGCTTGTCCATGATTTTCTGACTGCGCTTGTTCTATTCAAATTTACAGGAAAAAACTCGCTCGCCCGAAGAGCAAAACTGATGCCGCGCCACCTGACTGGTCGCAGTGCTTACGGTCGGGTTAATGCACATACGCGTTAACTACGGCATTGTTCATGTTGCGGCGTTGTCGGCGCAGTGGACCGCGAATTGCACTATCACGCGTGCGACGTTTCGCAGCAGAAACACGCGAAGGCGGTTAAGTGCATGGTGTTGTGCCGAGATGGTTGGAGGCCGCCGGCATGCGTCCTGCGGCCGTCGTTCATTTTGGGACGCATCTGTGCCGCGGCGATGTGCCGTCGCGGGACGGGGGCGATCCGCGCGATCGAAGCAGGGCTTTTTCAATATATCTCGGACATCTAGGACGTCATGACATTGATCCCGACAGACCTGTCCGCCACGCGCATCCCGGACGTCGTGCGCGATCCCAACCGGGAGATCGTGGCGAGCTCCCGCGTCATCGACCTGTCGGTCGGCATCGTCGTCTGCATTCCCTGCTTCCGCCGCCCGCAACATCTGCGGCTGACGCTGGACTCGCTGGTGAGCCAGCGTACCCCCCGCTCCTTTGCCGTCGTCATGGTCGAGAACGATGCTGCGCGGCGCGAGAGCGCGCCGGTCGCCGCGGAGTATCTCGCCGGCGGCAGGCTCCAGGGCGTCTGCCTCGTCGAGAAGCGGCAGGGTAATTGCCAGGCGATCAACGCCGCGTTCGAGACGGCGCAGGCGCTGTTTCCCGCCGCGACCCGCTTCTTGATGATCGACGACGACGAGATCGCCTCGCCCGATTGGCTCGAGCTGATGGTTCGTACCGCGGAGGCGACCGGCGCCGACGTGGTCGGCGGGCCGGTGGTGCCGGTCTTCGACGACGACAGCCAGCCCTGGCTGTCGCGTCATCCCGCCTTCTGTCCTGCCTATGATTACAGCGGCGCGGTGCCGCTGATCTATGGCTGCGGCAATTGTCTGATCACGCGCGCGGTGTTCGAGCGGTTCGATCGACCGGCCTTCGATCTGCGCTTCAATTTCCTCGGCGGCGGCGACTGCGATTTCTTCGTGCGGTGTCGCGATGCCGGCATGACATTCCACTGGACCGCGGAGGCAGTCATCACCGAGACCGTGCCGCAGAGCCGCACAAGTCTCGGTTGGATCGCAAAACGAGGCCTGCGCATCGGCGCGATCAATTATCGTGTGCAGTCCAAGGCTGCGCGGAGCGCGGCGGCGCGGATGCTGGTGTTTGCGCAGATGGTTGGACGGTTGCCGTTGTCGCTGGTGCGCGCGGCCAGTCTGCTGACGTCGTCGAAGACCGTTGTCGCGATGCATCCCGTGATGGTCGCGCTCGGCTCCGTGCTCGCGGCTTTCGGCATCGAGCCGAAGCCCTATGAAGCCTCGAAGATCGTGTCCTGACGCCCTGGTCGCGGGTTAGATGCCGAAACGGGCGAGGGCGACCCGGAGCGCGGAGCGCGGCAGCGATTTGAGCGACCGCTGGCCGACCATCCCAAGATAGGCGAAGGCTTCGCGATATCTGCCGAAGCGCACCGCCTGCATCGCCGAATAGGTGACGAGATGAATCTCGGCGGCCCGCCGCAGCGCGCCGGCCGCGCCTTCGGGCAGTCGCGCCAGGATCAGCCCGTCGTCGAAGACGCGCGCGACCGCCGGAAAGAAGTCCTGCGGCGTCCGCACCGCCGCGTTCATCGTGTTGGCCGTGTGCAGGCGATAGTCGAGCAGGAGCTTTGGTGCGAACTCGAACTCGCCGATCGCGGCAAGGCGGCACCAGCAATGCCAATCCTCGCAATATCTGAGGGAGACGTCGAAGCCGCCGATGGCGCGGAAGGCCTCCGCACGGGTGAGCACGATGCCGCCATTGACGATGAAGTTGCCGGCCGCGAGCCGCGTCAGCACATCGCCGGACGGCTTGCGGCGTGCCTTCAGCAGATCGCGCCGGCCGATTTGACGTCCCTCGCTATCGATCGTGTTGTAGTCGCCATAGACGAGAACTGCGCGCGGAGCGCCGCGCGCTGCCGCCAGCAGCGCCGCCACTGCATCGGGACGCAAGCGGTCATCGGCATCGAGGAAGAGCAGCCAATCCCCGATCGCCTGCCGCGCGCCGAGATTGCGCGCCGCCGACACGCCGGCGGAGTCGTTGTGTATCAGACGCAGCCGTGGATCACGCATGGCGCGGACGATCGCCATGGTGCCGTCGATCGAGCCGTCGTCCACGACAATCACTTCGGTGACATCGCCTTGCGCGAGCGCGCTCGCGATGGTTTCACGGACATAGGCCGCGGCATTTTTGGCGGGAATCACGACGGAGACCGACGCGCCCGGGTGCACCGGCAGCGGCGGGCGCGCCGCCGGCATGACGCGTGAGGCAGCCGGCAATTCGAGAACGTCGTCGGCGGTGATCAAGCTGCGGCTCGTCTTTAATGATCCGTTAACCAGGCGCATCCGCCGAGCTGGCAACGCCAACGATCGCAACCTCGGCCAATGCGGATGATACCCGCATTACGGTCAAATCATTGCGCGGAAGGCCTGGGTGGTGCCGGTTTCGTGGATTAGCGTTAAGCCGCCGGCATTGAGCTTGTGGCAATTCGCAAGGAGTGCGACAGGGCTGCCCCGTTGCAGAAGATGCCTGCCATCGCCTGCATGCTGGTTGACGGGCGGTTAACGGGGATTGGTTAAGGTCTCGAGCTTCCCTTGAATGTCGCTTTGACCTTCCTCCGGCTTCGTCACCTGCCTTGAGCCATGAATCGCAGCTTGGATCGCAGCGCCGCTGACATGACTGACGTCGAGCGCCGATCGTTCGGCCACGTCCTGCGCGATGGGCTCGCGGGGCTGAACGCCGTGCAGGCGGCGCGCTGCCTCGTGGCCGTGGCGGCGCTGCTTCTGGTGCTGGTCACGCTCGATCCCTTCCCGGACCTGCGCAGCCCCGATGCCGCCACTGCCGTTGGCGGACGAATGGCGCTGACCTACGTCTCCTTCGGCCTCTTGGCTGCTGTCGCGGTGCTGCTCGCCGCTGTCACCGACGGTCTCTCGCTGAAGACCCTTGTGACCCCGCTGCATCTTTGTCTCATTGGTTGGCTGCTGATCAACATCGCCTTCTCCGAGAGCCGCGGCGTTTCGCTCCAGCGCTTCGTGCTCGCGGCGAGCGTGACGTCGCTCGCCGTGCTCCTGCCGCTATTGCCGCCGACGCAGCGCAGCTTCAACCTGTGCCTCGGCGGTGCCGCGCTCGCGCTGCTCGCACTGTGCTATCTCGGCGTCTTCCTCGCGCCGCAATATTCGATCCACACCGCGCTCGACATCACCGAGCCGCAGCTTGCCGGCGACTGGCGCGGCAGCTTTGGTCACAAGAACGTCGCCTCGCCCGTGATGACCATCCTGGTCTATGTCGGCATCTACCTTTGCGCGGTCGGCTCGTTCGTGATGGGACCGGCGATCGCCGCGCTGGCGGGCATCTTCCTGATCTTCACCGGCGGCAAGACATCCTCGGTGCTGTGCCTCGCGATCTATGCGCTGGCGTCGCTGATCTGCGTCACGCGCAGCCTGTGGCTGAAGCGGATCATCTGCTTCGTGCCGCTGATCGTGATGAACCTGCTGACGGTCGGCAGCGTCTTGAGTCCGGCGCTTGGCGCCATGACGCGGCTGCTTCCGCTCGATCCGACCTTCACCGGCCGCTCCGCGATCTGGGAATTTGCGCTCGCAGCCGTCGCCGAGAAGCCCATCATCGGCCACGGCTATGCGGCCTTCTGGGACGACGTGACCGAGCGGCAGACCGCCCAAGGCGCCGAATGGGCGACGACTGCGGCACACAGCCACAACAGCTATCTCGATCTCGCGGTCACCATCGGCCTGCCGGGGCTGCTGCTCGTGATCCTCGTCTTCGTGCTCGCGCCGCTCGGCAATTTTCAGTCGGCCCAGGCGCACAACCGTAGTAGCGCGCTGGCAAAGCTGTTCCTCACCGTATGGCTGTTCGGTCTGTATTACGGAGTCACCGAGACCTTCCTGCTCGAACGACAGAGCCCGATCTGGTTCATGTTCGTCCTCGCGGCGGCCGGCCTGCACTTCCTGGCCAGGTTCCAGTGCGTCGGGCAGGTGGGACCTGAGCACTGACGCCTTGTCGCAGCGGAGCGGCTCGGGTGGCATCGCTTAACGATAAGCAGCGAGGTTACTTGTGGTTGCGACGAAACATAATCTATCTGGAAAGACTCAGTAACCGTATGTCCCGCGGATGACGTTCCTCAGCGTCGAGCAATCAGCAGGTCGGGTGTCCAGCACGTCGGGAATCGTGGTCGATTTCATGCGTGACTGGTGGCGGGCTGCTCTGCGCCTGAGCGCAGGCCATCGCACCGCGTTCCAGCATGTCTACTGGCTCGGCGCCTGGTATGAGGCGTTTCACGACCTCGCACCGCTGATCGCCGTGATTTCCGATGCCGCGACCGGCAAGGACATCGCACTTGTGCCGATGATCAGCCATCTCAGGCGCGGCATCCGCGTGGTCGAATTTGCCGATCTCGGCGTCTCCGACAACAACGCGCCGATCCTGTCGCTTGACGCGGATGCGACCGATGCCATCGGCAAGGCGTTGATCGAGGCGTTGCGCGCCGTGCCCGACGGCTTCGATCTGCTGCGCCTGAGGAAGATGCCGGCCCAAATCGGCGGCAAGCCGAACCCGCTGGTGTCGCTCGGCCGGATCGGATCCTCCTCGCTCAACGGCAATCTCGTGCTGATGGGCGAGAACTATGAAGATTACCAGGCCTCGATCAAGCGCATGCAGCTGCCGCGCTGCTGGCGCGTCTTCAGCCGTCATGCCGGCGCGCGGTTCGAAATCGCCACGGACGTCGCCCGCGCGTATGAACTGCTGGACGTGATGGATGTGCAGCAGCAGGCGCGCATGCGAAAGCTCGGCTCGCCATTTGTCCTCAACGACGAGACCCATGCGCGATTCTATCGCGAGGTCGCCCGCCAAGGCGTCGCGGAAGGCTATGCCGTCGTCTCGGCGCTGGTCTGCGACGAGGGCGTCATCGCCACCTCGCTCGGCGTCAGGCAAGGCGCGACTTACTACCTGCTGCGCATCAGTCACGCCGGCGAATCATGGTCGAGCTGCTCGCCGGGGCTGCTCGTCACCGAGCGCACCATGGCGGCGCTGCATGCACGGGGCGTGCGCCGTTTCGATCTCAGCATCGGCAACCAGGACTACAAGCGCCGCTTCGGCGCTCAGAAGGTCCCGCTGACCGATGTCAGCGTCGCGCTGTCCTGGCGCGGCTTGCCGTATGCATGGCGTGACCATGCCGCGCAGGGCCTGCGCCGCCACCCCAGGCTCGCCGCCTTTGCGGCACGGGCGATGGGCAAGGGGACACGCTGAAGCGGCATTCTCGAACGAGAATGCCGCCCGCGATCGCATCAGCCATGCAGCTTTTTTGCGGTCTCCGCGATCTGGCGCCCTTGATAGCGTGCGCCGGCGAGCTCGTTGGCGCTGGGCTGACGGCTGCCGTCGCCGCCGGTGATCGTGGTGGCGCCATAGGGCGCGCCGCCGGTGACCTCGTCGAGCTTCATCTGGCCGGCGAAGCCGTAGTTCATGCCGACGACGACCATGCCGAAATGCAGCAGGTTGGTGATGATCGAGAACAGCGTCGTCTCCTGGCCGCCATGCTGGGTCGCGCTTGAGGTGAACGCGCCGCCGACCTTGCCGTGCAGCGCGCCCTTGGCCCAGAGCCCGCCCGCCTGGTCGAGGAAGTTGGCCATCTGCGAGGCAATGCGGCCAAAGCGGGTGCCGGTGCCGACAATGATCGCGTCGTAATTGGTGAGGTCTTCGATCTTGGCGATGGGGGCAGCCTGATCGAGCTTGTAATGGGAGGCTTTTGCGACCTCGGCCGGCACCAGCTCCGGAACGCGCTTGATGTCGACAGTAGCGCCGGCTTCGCGCGCGCCTTCGGCGACGGCATTGGCCATCGCTTCGATGTGGCCGTAGGCGGAATAATAGAGGACGAGAACTTTGGTCATGGGTGGTCTCCGTTGGATGACGAGGTGAGTGTTTGTTCGTTTCCGGGCTTGCCCCGCCTGCGACGCCGAAGCCTCTTCGGCGTGGCGTAGGCCGGGCATGACGAGTTGCTGTGTGGGGGCGGCCTTTACGCCGCGTCGACGAGCACGAGCTCCGAATCTTCCAGAGCGGTGACCTTCAAGCTGTCCTCGTCGCGGATCGCGGCGCCGTCGCGGGCGTTGACGCGCACGCCGTTGATCTCGACTGAACCTGCCGCGGGCACGAGATAGAGGTGCCGCGACTTCTGCGGCGCGTATTCCGCGCTCTCGCCGGCCATCAGCGTGGTGGCGAGCACCCGCGCATCGGCGCGGATCGGCAGCGCGTCCGCATCGTCTTCGAAGCCGCTCGCGATGGTGACGAGCTTGCCGGAACGGTCCGCCTTGGGGAACGGTTTCGAGCCCCAGGTCGGCTGACCGCCGCGTGAGGTCGGCTCGATCCAGATCTGGAAGATCCGCGTCCTGGTCGGCTCGAGATTGTACTCGGAGTGGCGGATGCCGCTGCCGGCGCTCATCACCTGCACGTCGCCGGCTTCGGTCCGCCCCTCGTTGCCGAGGCTGTCCTGGTGGGTGATCGCGCCCTCGCGCACATAGGTGATGATCTCCATGTTGGCGTGGGGATGGGCGGGAAAGCCGGTGTTCGGCGCGATCTCGTCGTCGTTCCACACCCGCAGCGCGCCGTGACCCATGTTGTTCGGGTCGTAGTGGCTGGCGAAGGAGAAATGATGCTTGGCCTTGAGCCAGCCGTGATCGGCGCCGCCGAGCTTTGCGAAAGGTCTGAGTTCGATCATTTGCGTAATTCCTTAACTTGAAGGGGGGCGGTTCGGATCAGGCGCCGAACCCGCCGTCGACATTGAGCACGGTGCCGGTGACGAAGGAGGCCTCCGGGCTTGCGAGGAAGACGACGCCGGCGGCGATTTCTTCCGCGGTCCCGAAGCGTTGCAGTGCGTGCTGCTTGCGCTGCGCGTCGGCGAATTCACGATCGTCGTCGGGGTTCATGTCCGTGTTGATTGAGCCCGGCTGCAGCACGTTGACCGTGATGCCGCGCGGCCCGAGGTCGCGCGAAGCGCCCTTGGAGTAACCGACGATCGCAGCCTTGGTCGCAGCGTAATCGGCGAGGCCAGGGAACGAGGCGCGTGTGGCAATACCGGAACCGATCGTGACGATGCGGCCGCCTTCGCCCATCAGCTTCGAGGCCGCGCGGATCGCGGCGATCACGCCGTGCACGTTGATGTCTTCCTGGCGGGCGAGCGCGGCGGTGTCGGTCGCGGCATCGTCGATCAATCCGCCGACGGCGACGCCGGCGTTGTTGACGAGGATATCTAGCCGGCCGAAATCACTGGCGACGCTCCTGACCAGTTGATCGACCTCCTTGGCCGAGGCCTGATCGGCCTTGTAGGCGCGGGCCTTGACGCCATGGGCCTTCAGCTCGGCGACGACGGCCTCCGCCTTGTCGGGCGAAGCGACATAGCTGATGGCGACATCAGCGCCTTCATCGGCGAGTGCGCGGGCCGAAGCCGCGCCGATGCCGCGCGAGCCGCCGGTGACGAGGGCAACCTTGCCTGAGAGCTTCTTGGTCATTGGATTTCTCCAGTTCCTGAATGTCTGATGGCCCCTTGGATAAGCCTCCGCCTGTGGTATAGAAATAGAAACTGTTGAAACGCATTGTTTCTCTAAATACCCCGATTGGACCAAAGCCCATGGCAAAACTCCCCGATTTCGAGGCGCTCGCGGTTTTCGCAAAAGTCGTGGAATTACGGTCGTTTGCGGGGGCCGCAAGCGAGCTCGCGATGTCCAAGGCGACGGTCTCCAAGGCGGTCACGCGGCTGGAGGAGCGGCTCGGCGCCCGCCTGTTCAACCGCACCTCGCGCCGGCTCGCGTTGACCGATGCCGGCCACAAGCTCGCCGAACGCGCGACGCGCCTGCTGGCCGATGGCGAAGCGGCGGAGAACGAAGCGCTGGCGCAATCGGTGGCACCGCGCGGCCTGGTCCGGCTCGCCGTGCCCATGACATTCGGCATCAAGGCGGTCGCGCCGCTGCTGCCGGAATTCTTCCAGGCCTACCCGGAAGTCTCGGTCGACCTGCATCTGAGCGATGCGACCGTCGACCTGATCGGAGAAGGATTTGACATGGCGGTGCGGATCGCGCGGCTGCCGGATTCCTCGCTGATCGCACGGCAGCTCTTCACCATGCCGCGCTATACCGTGGCCGCGCCGTCCTATCTCAAACAGCACGGCCGGCCGACGCATCCAATGCATCTGGCCGAGCACAAATGCTTCAGCTACGCCTATCTCTCCACGCCCAACGTCTGGCACTACACCAATTCGGCCGGCGAGCAGGCCAGTGTGCGCCCGGGCGGCCAGCTCCGCGTCAACAATGGTGAGGCGGTGATGCCGGCGCTGATCGCAGGCCTCGGCATCGCCGAGCTTCCCGAGTTCATCGTCGGTGAGGCGATCTCCTCAGGCCAGGTCGAGGTGATCCTGAAGGATTGGAAGCAGGCCGAAGGCGCCGTGCACCTGGTGACGCCGCCCGGCGGCCCGCGCCCCGCACGCGTCGAGGCGCTCGGCGATTTCCTGGCCGCGAAGCTGCCGGGCACGTGCAAGCGGCGGCCACGTGGGAAAGCAACGACGTCGTAGCGACCGGCTTCAACAACTTCGTCATTGCGAGCGCAGCGAAGCAATCCAGAGTGTCTCCGCGGAGGATTGCTTCGTCGCAAGAGCTCCTCGCAATGACGGTATTCGACTACGACACCTTCACGCCGTCGATCGCGACAATGCGCAAGCTTGGCTTCAGCGTGTCTTCCAGTTGCGACTTCAGCTCGTGAACACGCGGGTCGCTCGAGCGTCTCGCGCAAACCGCATATTGATGGACGGATTGCGCCAGTGCGCGCCGCGCTTCCGGCGTTCGCGTCATTTCGGGCGTTGAAAGTCGCAAGACGATCGCGGCGAGATTCACCAGCATCTCGTCCAAGGCGATGTCGATGGCCGCGAGTTTTCCCATGGCACACTCCTGGAAGGGCAACGGAGGGCTCAGGCATGCGTTCCGGGCTCGGTCGAACATGGCTAATGCTTCGTAAACATCTTGTTCTTGCCGATCGCGACGTTAGGCTGGCTGGCGAAACAAAGAAAATGAGGGGAGGGACCTGCCATGGATCGACGCGACGTCCTTCGCGCCGCTGCTACACTGCCGTTGTTGCGCGCTGCGTTACCTGACAAAGCCTTCGCTCAAACCTATCCCGCCCGCAACATCACCATGATCGTGCCGTTTCCCGCCGGCGGACAGGCCGATCTCGCCGCGCGTCCGGTGGCACAGGCGCTGGAGCGGGTCCTCGGCAAGCCCGTGATCGTCGACAACAGAGCCGGCGGTGGCGGCGGATCGGTCGGCAATGCCGCCGCGGCGCGCGCCGAGCCCGATGGCTACACGCTGCTGATGACGCTGTCCTCGCTCGCGGTGCTCCCCGAGGCCGATCGGCTGTTCGAGCGTCCCGTTGCCTACGAGGTCTCGCAGTTCATGCCGATCGCGCGCGTGCTCGCCGATCCCACGCTGCTCGCGGTGCCGGCCTCGGCGCCGTGGAAGACGGCGCAGGATTTCGTGGAGGACGCGAAGAAGCGGCCAGGCCAGATCACCTATGGCTCGTCCGGGCCCTACGGCACGCTGCACGTGGCGATGGAGATGTTCGCAAGCAGCGCCGGCATCAAGCTGCTGCACGTGCCGTTCCGCGGGGCAGGTCCGGCACTGACGGCGATCCTGGGTGGTACCGTGCAGGCGATCGCCGCCGCACCCGGAACGCTGAAGCCGCAGGTCGACGGCGGCAAGCTGCGCGTGCTCGGCAATTGCGGCGCGCAGCGCATCGCGAGCTTCCCCGACGTGCCGACCTTCCAGGAGCTCGGCTACAGGGATGTCGAGATGTACATCTGGGCCGGCCTGTTCGCGCAAAGCGCGCTGCCGGCCCCGATCGCGACCCGTCTGCGCGAGGCGATGGCGCAGGTCATGACCAGTCCGGACGTGCTCAAATCGTTCGAGGCCTCGGGCAGTCTCGTGGCCTATCAGGATGCGCCGGCCTTCGCGCAATTCGTCGCGGCCGACAGCGCGCGGCTGATCGCGGCGGTGAAGAAGATCGGCAAGGTGGAGTAGGTTCCAGGCGCTCTTTCACATTTTGTTGTTGGTCCAGAACCTTCCCCCGCCTCATTGATTGAGGAGGTTTTGATGGGATTCGGGAAGGATCGGGACATGCGAACAGAGCGGATTGCGCTGGGTGTGGCGCTCGCGATCGGCGGCATCGTCGCGCAGAACGCAGCATTCGCCCAGGAATATCGCGGCACGATGGAACAACAGATGGCCTGCACGCCTGATGTGTGGCGTCTGTGCAGCGATCAGATTCCCGACGTGAACCGTATCGTTGCCTGCTTGCAGCAGAACACGCCGCAGCTCTCGAGCGGCTGCCGCGCAGTGTTCCAGTCGAACAACCAGGCCCAGCCGCAGCAGCCGGTGCCGCGCAACCGCGCCGCGCCCCCGCCGCGCTACAACACCGCGCCGCCCCCTCCGCCGCGGCCCTATTATGACGAGGATGATTAGCCTCGCTTAGGATCGGTGTTCGCAGACATCGACCCATTCGGCCGCGACGAGCTCAGCCATCCGCTCCGGCGTGATGCGCACGGCGCTGTGGGTCGAGCCTGCGGCCGGCACCACGACGTCGAACGCTTTCAGCGAGACGTCGCAATAGATCGGCAGCGGCGCCTTCAGGCCGAACGGACAGACGCCTCCGACTTCGTGCCCGGTGATCTCGGCGACCTCCTCCGGTCCCAGCATTTTCGGCTTGCCCCCGAACTGCGCCTTCACCTTCTTGTTGTCCATGCGCGATGTGCCGGCAGCGACGATCAGGATCACGCGTTCGCCGACGCGCAACGACAGCGTCTTGGCGATGCGCCCCGGCTCGACGCCATAGGCTTCCGCCGCCAGCGTCACCGTGGCAGAGCTGATCGGGGATTCGATGACGGTAATATCGGGGGCTTTCTCGGCGAAAAAATCGCGAACGGATTGAAGGCTCATTCCAAACAGCTCATTCCAAGCACATGGGCGGGCGGCGATCCCTAGATTAGGCGATTCCTTAAGCGATTCCTGGTAGCTCGGAGAGCGCGCGGATGCGGTGATCCGGCGCGAAGCCGAGCTCGTCCATCTGGGTGCGGATCGCCTTGAACATCGTCAGCGGTGCCACGAGTTCGTTCTCGACGCAAGCCAGCGCCATGGCTTCGGGCGTCACCCGTTCGATCCAGGCGACCTTCAATCCGAACGATTTCGCGCCGGCGGCGTCCCAGGGATTGGAGGAGACGAACAGAACCTCGTTCGGCTTGGTGCCGAGCACCTCGCCGATCAGCTCATAGACGTCCGGGCTCGGCTTGAAGATTTTCTTCGCGTCGACGCTGATGGTGGCATCGAGCAGGGCGTCGAGGCCGGAATTGCGCACGAGCGCATTGAGCATGTCCGGACTGCCGTTGGAGAGGATGGCAAGCTTTCGCGGTCTCAGAGCCGCAAGCGCTGCTGTCGCATCCGGATAGAGGTCGAGGTGCAGATACTTCTCGATCACACGCTCGAATGTGTCGTTCTCGTAAGCGATCCCAAGCACGCGCAGCGTATAGGCAAGCGAGTGGCGCGTGACAGTGGCAAAATCTTCGTAGCGCCGCATCAGCGAGCGCAACCAGGTGTATTCGAGCTGCTTGATACGCCAGACCTGCGTGATGATCTCGCCATAGCCCGGAAACGCATCCTCGGTGATCTCTGCGACCGACTGGATGTCGTAGAGCGTGCCGTAGGCGTCGAAGACGACGGCTTTGATGCTCATTGACCCCTCCCTTGGATCGTTGCAGGCGCACGGACTATATCGGAACGGCCAGCTATCGTCGTTCTATATTCCGAGCCTCCCGCTCGGCGAAGACCCGGCTGAGGCCTCGAGCGTCCGAGCGTGAGGGCTTCGGTCACCGGGATCGAAGCCCTCGATTCGCTACGGGCGATGGGTGAGCGCCTAGATTCCCAACAGCTTGCGCGCGTTGGCCTTGAGCACCTTCGGCCGGATCTCGTCGCGGATGTCGATCTTGGCAAAATCCGACAGCCAGCGGTCCGGCGTGATCACCGGCCAATCCGAGCCGAACAGCATCTTGTCCTGAAGAATCGAGTTGATGTAGCGCACCAGGATCGGCGGGAAATACTTCGGCGACCAGCCGGAGAGGTCGATATAGACGTTCGGCTTGTGGGTCGCGACCGACAGCGCCTCCTCCTGCCAGGGGAAGGAGGGGTGAGCGAGGATGATCTTGAGGTCGGGGAAATCGGCCGCGACGTCGTCCATGTACATCGGGTTGGAATATTTCAGCCGCATCCCCATGCCGCCGGGCATGCCCGAGCCGACGCCGGTCTGGCCGGTGTGGAACAGCGCGATCGCGCCGCCATTGTTGATCTCTTCGTAGAGCGGATAGGCCATGCGGTCGTTGGCGTAGAAGCCCTGCATGGTCGGGTGGAATTTGAAGCCGCGCACGCCATACTCCTCGATCAGCTTGCGCGCCTCGCGGGCGCCGAGCTTGCCCTTGTGCGGATCGATCGAGACGAAGGGGATGAGGACGTCGAGATGGTCGGAGGCGACCTCCAGCATCTCGTAATTGTTATAGCGTCGGAAGCCGGTCTCGCGCTCGGCGTCGACCGGGAAGATCACGGCGGCGATGTTCTTGGAGCGATAGTACGCCGCGGTCTCCGGCACCGTTGGCGGATGCTTGTTGGGTGACTTGAAATACTCCGCCATCTGCGCCTGGAAATCGTCATAGCCGTCGTCGGCATGGCAGCCGCAGGGCTCCTCGGCATGGGTGTGGATGTCGATGGCAACGACATCGTCGATGTTGGGCAGCTTCAGTTTCGGCATTGGTTTCCTCCCGACGGGTTGCCAAATTGATTATATCATATAACGAATTTGGCAAGGCGCTGCCGTAGGTTCTCGGCTTGGCGGATCGGGCCGATTCGGCCGTTTCTACTGTGCATGGGGTTTGTTTTCGCGAATTTTGCTGGTTCGGAACCGGGCAGTTAACATTGACATCACCTCCCGCGATGCCTTAAGAACCGCCCCGTCCCGGGCGGTCATCCGCCAGCGGGAAAAATCTCATTTTGCCACATTCGCGCGTGCCGAAACGGTAGTGCCGAACACGGCCTTTCGAACGTTCAGGATTCTGCCATGAAGGTCCGTAACTCGCTGAAATCGTTGCGCGGTCGCCATCGCGCCAACCGCCTGGTCCGCCGCAAGGGCCGGGTCTATGTGATCAACAAGGTGCAGCGTCGCTTCAAGGCGCGTCAGGGCTGATCTCGCCCTGCCGGACGCCTTCGCGCTCCGCAACACCACGGTCTCACACGAGTTTGACGCCGCCCTGCTTTGCAAGGGCGGCTTTGCGCGTTTAGACTTTGCCCATGGCACTGAGATTCCTCTGCGCGCCCACCCTGTGTCTGGCCCTCGTCCTGGGGACCGCCGGCTTCGCCCCGGTGCTGGCGCAGCAGATTGAGCCGCCGCCTCCGCCCGGCCAGCAGAAGAAGCTGCCGGAAGCGCCGGCCAAGCTGCCCAAGGTCGACCGCACCAAGAATCTCGATTTCCTGTTCGGCGCGCTGAAGGCAGCGCCCGACGAGACCAGCGCCAAGCATGTCGAGGCGCGGATCTGGGCGATCTGGCTCCAGACCCCGAGCGACACCGCGGCACTGTTGATGTCGCGCGCCAAGACCGCGGTCGAGGCGCAGAAGATCGATGTCGCAATCAAGCTGCTGGATTCGATCATCAAGCTCAGGCCCGACTATATCGAGGCCTGGAACCGGCGCGCCACGCTCTATTACATGCAGAACGATTATGGCCGCTCACTCGCCGACATCCAGCAAGTGCTGATCCGGGAGCCGCGCCATTTCGGTGCGCTCGCAGGGCTCGGCATGATCATGCAGGAGGTCGGCAACGAGAAGCGCGCGCTGGAAGCCTACCGCAAGGCGCTCGCCGTCAATCCGCACCTCGAGAAGATCCCCGACCAGGTCAAGGCGCTGACCGAGAAGGTCGAAGGCCGCGACATCTAGCCTATAACTCGATCATTTCTTGAGCGATCGCGGCCGGCGCGGATTAACCACGATCGCAGGCGTCGCGTCGCGAGGGCTATTGCCGGGGCTGCCGCAGGCCTACCTGCATGGCAGGAGCAAAAGCCATGAAGCGTTTGATCTTTGCAGGTAGCTTGCTGCTCGCGTCCGGGACGGTGAGCCTCGCCGATGGATTGTTCTGGGTGGTCGGCAACCGCGCCACCGGCAAATGCGATATCGTGACCAGCAATCCCGTGATCATCGGCGATATCTGGTTCGGTGACGGCCCCTACAAATCCAAGGCCGACGCCAAGCTCGCCCGTTCGACGATCCGCGCCTGTCCCGCGGCAACGCCCGACGAGGAGAAGGACGAGGACGGGTCGAACTAAGTCGCTTGCACCTAGTGCAGGACGCTGCCGCCGCGCTCGGTGAGACCGCGATCGGCGACCGCGGCGTAAGCCTTTGCAAGCTCCGCTTCGAGATGCTCGTTGATCAGGAGCAGCGCCCGCACCGCACCGCGCAGGTCGCCGCTGCAGCTCGCGACGATCTCGTCGATCGCAGTGTCGTTCGATCTGAAGCTCATCGAAAATCCTCCGGTTCAAACCAGGAAAAAATCCTGCCGGTCTTTCCCGCATCCCCGAGGCTGCGAGGAGGATCGGCGCCCACCCGCGCCTAGATGGCCGAACCGACCATGGCGATTATATGGAAGCCGCGATGACGACTGCATGAAGCTGGTCCGAGGCTTGCGTGTCGCCAAGGATTATTGTTGATTCCGTTGGGTTTTTACGTTCCCTAATTGTGCACATATCCACAGCCCCGCTGTTTCCGGTGGAAGCCCTGAAGCCGACTGAGCGAAACTGCCGTGTGCCAAGACCCGTAACTGCCTTGTGCCCAGGACCGCCCGGATTCGCTCAATGATCGTGATGTCAGTCGTGACGGCGCTGGTTCTGCTGGCGCTGGCCACGCAGGCCGGAATCCTCGTCGTGCAGCGCGCCTTTCCGCCGCAGGGCCGGATGATCGAGGTCGACGGCGCGGTGCTTCACGTCGTCGATCTCGGCCCGCGCAATGCTGGCCTGCCGATCGTGATGCTGCACGGCGCAAGCTCCAATCTCGAAGCAATGCGGCGGCCGCTCGGTGATCTCCTCGCCAGCGATCATCGCGTCATTCTGATCGACCGTCCCGGCCATGGCTGGAGCACGCGCGTGCGGCGGCAGGATTCGACGCCGCAGATCCAGGCGCGGATGATCGATGATGCGCTTCAGGAGCTCGGGATCGACCGCGCGGTCTTCGTGGTGCATTCCTGGAGCGGCGCCCTGGGCGCGCGGATCGCGCTCGATCACCCGCACCGCGTCGCCGGCCTCGTGATGCTCGCGCCCGTCACTCATCCCTGGCGCGGCGGCGTCGGCCGCTACAACGAGATCATCGCAACGCCTGTGATCGGTCCGCTGCTCGCCTACACGATCACGCTGCCGCTCGGCTATGTTCTTACTGAATCCGGTGCGCGCAACGTCTTCTTGCCGCAAGTCATGCCGGACGGCTTCGTCAAGGACTCCGCGACGCCGCTGCTGCTGCGTCCGCGCGAGTTCATCGCCAATGCCTATGATCTGGTGACGCTGAAGGAAGCGGTTGCTGCGCAAGTCGCGCGTTATGGCGAGATATCGGCGCCGGTCACGATCATCGCAGGTGAGCCCGACAAGACCGTATCGACCGGCATCCACGCACGCCCCTTTGCCGCGATCGTGCCGAATGCGAAGCTGATCGTGCTGCCCGATCTCGGCCACATGGTGCAGAACGCCGTACCGGATGTCGTGAAGGCGGAGATCGAGACGATGATCGGGAAAATCGTCTCGGCGCAGGCGGCCGCCGATTAAAGCGTTTTCGAGCGAAGTGGATACCGGTTCGCGTGAAGCAAACGCGTCAAAACAAGAAGCTAGAGCTTCGGTTCTGATTCAATCAGAATCGAAGCTCTAGCGGCCGCCTTTTCCGCACCTACTGCTTGATCTTCCCGTCCTTGTCGAACTGCGAGACATAGGCCCAGAGATTGTTGATCTCGGTCTCGTTCTTGATGCCGGCGAATGCCATCTTGGTGCCGGGGATCTTGGCTTTGGGATCCTTGATGTATTCCTTGAAGGTCGGCTCGTCCCAGGTGATGCCGGAATTCTTGTTCGCATCCGAGTAGTTGTAGTCCGGAGCGGTGCCCGACTTGCGGCCGTTGAGGCCGTTGAGCTCGGGGCCGACCTTGTTCTTGGCGCCTTCGCCGATTGCGTGGCAGGCCAGGCATTTGTTAAACGATGTCTTGCCGGCCGCGACATCCTGCGCCATCGCGGCGGGTGCGGTGGCAATCACGGTGAGGATCGTCAGTGCGCCAAAAGTCAGTTTTGTCATCGGGTGCTCTTCGTCTCTTCCCTGGTGGGTCTAGTCAGTCTCTTGCCTGAGCGGCAATCGTCGGACCTGCCGGTTTTGGCAGGCCTGCCCGGCTTGGACAAGCCGCCAGACCATGACAGGTTTCACGATTTCCTACTTGTCCCAGAGCGAACTCGCTGGCGATTGCGGGTCCGACTTTCGGATGGCCTACCCAAACACTCCCGGACGTGGTTGATTTACCGCGACAAATTGGACCGCCCGGCGTGAGCCGGAAGGATATGCCATGAAGGATTTGATATGGCCATCATGATGCCTGCGAGCGACCAGGCCGTGCTCGCGCGCCGCGCGGACGTCGTTGCCGCACTGCGCGCAATCGTCCCCGGCGAAGGCGTGATCGACAGCGCCGCCGAGATGCGAGCCTATGAATCCGACGGATTGACGGCCTATCGGCAGCCGCCGATGGTCGTGGTGCTGCCTGACACCACCGAGCAGGTCTCGCTGGTCCTGAAATATTGTGCAGAGCAGGGTATCAAGGTCGTGCCCCGCGGGTCCGGTACCTCGCTGTCCGGGGGCGCGCTGCCGCTCGAGGACGGCGTGCTGCTCGGGCTCGGCAAGTTCAAGCGCATCCGCGAGATCGATTTCGACAACCGCGTCGTCGTCACCGAGCCCGGCGTCACCAACCTCGCCATCAGTCAGGCGGTCGCGCATGCCGGCTTTTACTACGCGCCCGACCCGTCCTCGCAGATCGCCTGCTCGATCGGCGGCAATGTCGCGGAAAATTCCGGCGGCGTGCATTGCCTGAAATACGGCATGACAACCAACAACGTGCTCGGTTGTGAGATCGTGCTGATGAGCGGCGAGATCCTGCGCATCGGCGGCAAGTCGGCGGAGAACCCTGGCTACGATCTGATGGGCGTCATCACCGGTTCCGAAGGCCTGCTCGGGGTCATCACCGAGATCACGGTGCGCATCCTGCAAAAGCCGGAGACGGCGCGTGCGCTGATGGTCGGCTTCGCGGAGGTCGAGGCCGCCGGCGAATGCGTGGCGCGCATCATCGGGGCCGGCATCATCCCTGGGGGCATGGAGATGATGGACAGGCCCGCGATCCACGCCGCCGAGGCCTTCGTCCATGCCGGCTATCCGCTCGATGTCGAGGCGCTGCTGATCATCGAGCTCGACGGTCCCAAGATCGAGGTCGACGAACTGATCACGCGCGTCGAGGCGATCGCGAATGGCTGCGGTTCGACCACCTGCCAAATCTCGACCTCAGAGGCCGAGCGCAATCTGTTCTGGGCGGGCCGCAAAGCCGCATTCCCCGCCGTGGGCCGCATCTCGCCCGATTATCTCTGCATGGATGGCACGATTCCCCGCGGCGCGCTGCCGAAGGCGCTGGCGCGCATCCGCGAACTCAGCGAAAAATACCAGCTCGGCTGCGCCAACGTGTTCCACGCCGGCGATGGCAATCTACACCCGCTGATCCTCTACGACGCCAACAAGCCCGGCGAGATCGAGCGCGCGGAGGCTTTTGGCGCCGACATCCTGCGCGCCTGCGTCGAATTCGGCGGCGTGCTCACCGGCGAGCACGGCGTCGGCATCGAGAAGCGCGACCTCATGCCGGATATGTTCAGTGAGATCGACCTCAACCAGCAGCAGCGGTTGAAATGTGCCTTCGACGCGCAGGGCCTGCTCAATCCCGGAAAGGTGTTTCCGACCCTGCACCGCTGCGCCGAGCTCGGCCGTATGCATGTGCATGCAGGTAAGCTGGCGTTTCCGGATATTCCCCGGTTCTGAGCGACCGGGATCACTCACACGAAGAGCCGCCGGGTTGAGACCGCGGCGGCTCTTGTCATTGGCCTATTGGCAATTGCGAGGCGACCGTCAGTAGCCAGACTTCGTGCTCGCGCCACCAGACTTCGTGCTCGCGCCAGTGGTTTGGCCGGGAGCGTAGCCAGAAGCGCCGGGGTGACCTTTCTTAGAACCCATGGCGTGCTTCTTATGTCCCGGAGTGTAGCCGGATGCTCCCGGATGGCCTGCCTTGGAGCCCTTGGTCTGCATCTCTTGGCCCGGCGTCTTGCTTGATACGCCTTGGGCAAAGACGGCCGGCGCAGTGCCGATGAGGGCGATGGCAGAAAGTGCAACAATTATTCTCTTCATCTTCATTCCTCCTTCTGAAGGAAGCACCGTGATCAACGGGTTGGAAACTGCGCCGTTCCATGAACGCCTGTTCATCAATCTATTATCGAGGGTCCACCAAATGCCCGATGTGCGCGTCGCGCCGATCCGCCGAAGCAGTACCGGTGATCCCGACGATTGATGCAGAGCGCGAAGTCTGGTTGCGAGCGCCGAGAGATTGCGTCGCCTTACCGTTCTTGCTCGCTTCGTCCGGCTGGGCTGCTTCGGTAAGATGCGCCAGTTGACGACAAGCAGCGGAAGGCATGCCCAGCAAAGCGAGCGCCCGGCCACCGCTCTTTCGCGTTGCACCAGAGATTGCCGGCCTGGGCGAAGCGCAGTGTCTGACAGATTTGATTTCCGGCGCGAATTTCGTTACGGCCTCCTCTCGTGGATACGCTCAAGGTCAGAGACGGCAAAGACGTCGAAGAGGTGGTGCGCGCGGCGATCGCCAACGAGCAGCCGCTCGAGATCATCGGTCATGGCTCCAAGCGCGGTATCGGCCATGCGATGGCGACCAATGCCGTGCTCGACGTCTCCGCGCTCAATGCGGTCACCTCCTACGAGCCCAACGAGTTGATCGTCACGCTCCAGGCCGGCGCGCCGCTGGCCGACGTGCTGTCGCTGATCGATGCCAAAAACCAGCAATTCGCCTTCGAGCCGATGAACACGGCGCCGCTGCTCGGCACGCCGGCGCTCGGAACCATCGGCGGCATGATCGCCGCCGGGCTCGCCGGTCCCCGGCGGATCAGGGCGGGCGGGGCGCGCGATCACCTGCTCGGGGCGCACGCCGTCTCCGGCTTCGGTGACAGCTTCAAGACCGGCGGCAAGGTGGTGAAGAACGTCACCGGCTACGACCTGTGCAAGCTTCTCGCGGGGTCCTGGGGTACGCTGGCGGTGATGACCGAGGTCACGCTCAAGGTGATGCCCAAGCCCGAGGCCGAGCGGACGCTGCTGCTCGGCGGGCTCGACGATGCCCGCGCCAACAAGGCGATGACGGCGGCGCTCGGCTCGCCCTTCGACGTTTCCGGAGCCGCGCATCTGCCGAAATCGGCCTTTCGCGCCAAGGCCAACGGGCTCGGCGACATCGCGGGCCAGGACGAGGCACTGACCGTGCTGCGGCTCGAGGGCATCACGGCCTCCGCCGCGCACCGCGCCGGCTCCTTGCGGGAATTGCTGGCGCCGTTCGGAACCGCGACCCTGATCGAAGACGGCGCATCGGCCGCGCTGTGGGCCACGATCCGCGACGTCCTGCCGTTCGCGGCAAGCGGCGCGGTGGGCGCCTGGCCGGTCTGGCGGATCGTCTGTCCGCCGGCGTCGGGCGCGGCGCTCGGCACCCAATTGGCACGCGAGACCGGCGGCGACCTGATCTACGATTGGGGCGGCGGACTGATCTGGGCGGCGGTGCCGCCGAAGCCGGACGCGCATGCCCCGGCCGTGCGCCAGCTCACCAACGCGTTCGGAGGACATGCTACACTGATCCGGGCGGCCGAGGACGTCAGGCGTGATGTCGATGTATTCCATCCGCAAGCGCCTGGCATCGCGGCACTGAGCGAGCGGGTGCGCGCCAGTTTCGATCCGAAGACTATTCTCAACCGGGGACGCCTGAGGCGGGGCGCTGCGGCATGAAGACCGAATTCTCACTGGCGCAGCTCGCCGACCCCGACATCGCCGAAGCCGACAAGATCCTTCGCGCCTGCGTCCATTGCGGCTTCTGCACCGCAACCTGTCCGACCTATGTACTGCTCGGCGACGAGCTCGATAGCCCGCGCGGCCGCATCTACTTGATCAAGGAGATGCTGGAGAAGGACCTGGCGCCGACCGCCGAGGTGGTCAAGCATATCGACCGCTGCCTTTCGTGCCTCGCCTGCATGACGACCTGCCCGTCAGGGGTGAACTACATGCACCTCGTCGACCAGGCCCGGGTCCGGATCGAGCAGCGCTATCAGCGGCCGCTGACTGAGCGGTTGTTGCGTCAGGTGCTGGCCTTCGTGCTGCCGGACCCGCAGCGTTTCCGCGCGAGCATGTGGCTGGCGCGGCTGGCCCGCCCGCTTGCCGTCTTCCTGCCGACGCCCAGGCCCTCGGCCACGCCCGGACTGATCCAGCGCATCAAGGCGATGCTGGCGCTGGCGCCGAACCGACTGCCATTGCCGGGGCCCGCCGCCGGCAGCGTGTTCGCCGCGCTCGGCAAGAGACGCGGCCGGGTCGCTCTGCTGCAGGGCTGCGCCCAGCAGGTGCTGGCGCCGCGCATCAACCAGGCCGCCATCAGCCTTCTCACCCGCCACGGCATCGAGGTTGTCCTGGTCCGGGACGAGCAGTGCTGTGGCGCGCTGACCCATCACCTCGGCAACGACCACGACGCATTGGCGCGGGCGCGCGCCAATATCGCTGCGTGGTGCCGGGAGGCGGCCGGCGAGGGGCTCGACGCCATCCTGGTGACGGCGTCCGGCTGCGGCACCGTGATCAAGGACTACGGCTATCTGCTGCGCGAGGATGTGGCGTTCGCAGCCGATGCGGCGAAGGTGTCCGCGCTTGCCAAGGACATCACCGAATACGTCGCCGGCCTCGGACTTTCGGCCACCGCGCCACAGGACAACATCGTGGTCGCCTATCACTCCGCGTGCTCGTTGCAGCATGGGCAGAAAATCACGGGCCTTCCGAAAGAATTGCTTTCCAAGAATGGATTCGTGGTGAAAGATGTGCCGGAGAGCCATTTGTGTTGCGGTTCGGCGGGCACCTACAACATTCTCCAGCCCGAGCTTGCGGACCGGTTGCGCGATCGCAAGGTCGCCAACATCGCGAGCGTCAAGCCGGACATGATTGCTGCGGGCAATATCGGCTGCATGGTGCAGATTGCCAGTGGCACATCAATTCCGGTCGTACACACGATTGAGCTTCTCGATTGGGCTACGGGCGGGTCGCGGCCGGCATTGAACGCGCAAGTTTGAGCTTTCAAAAGCTGAGCTTTCGTCCGCAGGTGACGGCAGAAAGACGCCCGATCGACCATTGTTCGGCGGCAACAGGAGGACCACGATGGCGAAAGCGAAGAAGAAAAAAAGCAAGAAGGCCAAAAAGGCTAAGAAGGTAGTAGCGGCGAAGAAGAAGACCGCGAAGAAGGCAGCCAAGAAGTCCGCGAAAAAGTCTGCAAAGAAAGCTGCGAAATCTGCCAAGAAGGCAGCCCCGAAGAAAGCCGCCAAGAAGGCTGCGACGAAGTCGGCCAAGAAGGCCGCACCCAAGAAGGCCGCGAGGAAAGCGGCACCGAAGAAAGCGAAGGCAGCTCCTGCTCCGAAGCCATCAGCACCGGTGGAAGCTCCGGCTCCCGAGCCTGCCGCCGAGACAAGCTGGGCGATGCCTTCGTCTTCTGCGGAATCGGCGCCGGCCGAGGGACAGGGGTAGGTCCAGCGACGCGATCGACAACAGAAAGGCCGCTGCGGTGACGCTGCGGCCTTTTTGCATCGCCACAAGCACCTACAGGGGCCGCCCTTTCTCGCGCCTGTCTGATTCGTAACCTGGGGGCCACGCTTCCTGGCTTCCCCGTACTTGCACGGACCATCCTTTGCAGTTTGCGACGCAATTGATGTGTTCGAGAAGACACACAGGCTGACAACCTTTCGTGGAATGGTCAAAACGCCTAAAAAGTCGGCAGATGCCCGCGCTTTTTGCTTCACCGTTCGCACCCCTCAATTCACATTGCCGCAGTTAGGAAATTTGCAATCAGATCGAGCGCCCCGGGGGGCTAACGGGATCTGACTGGGTCTAAGAACTGGCGATGGGGATCGAAATGAAAAAAGTGGCTTTGTTGGCAACGGCGCTGGCAATGGTGGCGGGTTCGGCTTTCGCGGCAGACATGCCGGTCAAGGCATTGAAAGCCCCGCCGCCGCCGGCCTTCGATCCCTGGGATATCGCCTTCGGCGGCGCCATCATGAGCGACTACATCTTCCGCGGTATCACCCAGTCGAACCACAAGCCGTCTGTCGCCGCCTATTTTGAGCCGCGCTACAACGTCACCAAGGACCTCCAGCTCTATGTCGGCTTGGCCGGTGAGAGCATCTCCTTCCCGAACCGCGCCGCGGCCGAGATCGACGTCTACGGCGGTATCCGCCCGACCTTCGGTGCGTTCGCCTTCGACATCGGTGTCTGGGGTTATCTGTATCCGGGTGGCACCTGCTTTTACGGCGCGCCGACTGACACCGCCGGCAACCCGCTCAGCGCGCAGTGCGCCGCGAACGCCCTGCTCAATGGCAACGTGATGAAGAAGGATGTCAGCTTCTTCGAAGTCTACGGCAAGGTGGCTTACACCATCAACGACAGCTGGACCGTCGGCCTGAACGAGTACTACACGCCGAGCTTCCTGAACTCCGGCGCGTGGGGCGACTATGTGTCGATCACCGCCAAATACACCGCGCCGAGCACCATTTTCGGCTCCAGCGGCGTCGGCATGTACGTCTCGGGTGAGTTCGGCCGCCAATTCCTGGGCACCTCCGACTCGTTCTACGGCACTGGCTTCGCCGCGCCGGGCTTCGCCGGTCCGTTCCCGAACGGCATCAAGTACGCCGACTACAACACCTGGAATATCGGCATCGGCTTCACCTACAAGGTGTTCACGCTCGACCTGCGTTACTCCGACACCGACCTTTCGAAAGCGAACTGCAACGCGTTCACCAGCGACTACACGGCAGGCTTCAACGGCAGCTTCAGCAACATCAATCCGACTGGCGTCGGCTCCAATTGGTGCGGCGCCGCCGGCATCGCCAAGCTCTCCTTCGATCTGACGGCGATGACCAACCTGAAGTAAGTATCTTCCCGAAACGACTTGATGAGGGCGGCGGAGCAATCTGCCGCCCTTTTGCTTTGGGTTGCGGGAGCACCAACAGCTGGCTTCATGGTTCGGGACGCCCGCTTGTGGGGGCTCCTCACCATGAGAATCTGGGTTGTCGCCGCGACAGCGGACCTCATCCTGAGGGCCCGCCACAGGCGGGCGTCTCGAAGGATGGACCGCAACGCAGGGCCTACGCGGCGTCCGCTCGTCCTCAACGCGCCGCGCTCGGCTCCGCTACAGCCGGTTCGCCGCCGAGGACGTGGATCTCGCCGTCCTTCACCATTGTCATCTTGCGGGTGTGGAAGGCGTCGAGCGTCGAGCGGTGGCCGATCGAGACAATGGTCGCCTGCGGCAGCTTCTCCGCCAACAGCCGGTACAGCCGGGCCTCGGACGGCTCGTCCAGCGACGCCGTGGCCTCGTCCAGGAACAGATAGTCCGGCGCATGCAACAGCGCGCGGGCGAGCCCGAGGCGCTGCTGCTCGCCGAGCGACAGCATCCGGTTCCAGTGACCGTCCTCGGCAAGCCGCTTTGCCAGACGCGGCATGCCTACTGCTGTCAGCGCTTCCGCGATCTTTTCGGGCGCGATTGTGCCATGATCGGAGGGGTAGATCACGGCATCCCCGAGCGGACCGATCGGGAAATACGGCCGCTGCGGCACCATCATCAGCTTCGCCTTCTCAGGAATGGCGATCGTTCCGTCGCCGAAAGGCCAGATGCCGGCAATGGCCCGGAACAACGTCGACTTGCCGGAACCGGACGGTCCGGTCACCAGCACCCGCTCTGCCGGCCGGACGATGAAGGCATCGGCGCTGACCAGTGGCTCGCCGTTTGGCAGGTTCACCAGCAATTGCTTGAGCGTGATTGCCTTGGCGCTGCCTGGCGCAACGCTGATGGCCGGCTCGTGCGCCGCGACGGTGGCTGCTGAGCTGACCGACATCTCGAAGCCATCGAGACGAGCAATCACCGAGCGCCATTCCGCGAGCGAGCGATACGCCGTGACGAAGAACGACAGCGCATCCTGCACGCTGCCGAACGCCGAGCCGGTCTGCATCAAGTCGCCGAGCTGGATTCTCTTGGCGAAGTAAGCCGGAGCCACCACCACATAGGGGAAGATCACTGCAGCCTGACTGTAGCTTGCCGTGAAAGCGGTCAGGCGCTTGGTCCTGCTCATAATCGCGTACCAGTTGCCTATGACGAAACCAAAGCGCTGCAGCAGATTCCCTCGCTCCGCGCTCTCACCTTTCAAAAGGGCGATCTGCTCGGAATTTTCGCGCACGCGGATCAGGTTGAAGCGGAAGTCGGCCTCGAAGCGCTGCTGCTCGAAATTGAGGTTGATGAGCGGGGCACCGATCCAGTGCGTCAGCGCCGTACCCAGGATTGCGTAGACCAGCGCACACCAGACCAGAAAACCAGGGATGACGATATCGGTACCGTAAATGTGCAGCGGCGCCTTGTCCGACAGGCCCCAGAGAATGACGACGAACGAGGCCAGCGTCACGATCGACGACAGCAGGCCGAGGCCGATGGTCAGGGTCTGCTCGACGAAATTCTTGACGTCCTCGGTGATACGCTGATCCGGATTGTCGGCGGCGTCGCCCTTGAGCTGCATGCGGTAATGCGTCGAGCCGTTGAGCCATTCGCCGAGATAATGTTGCGTCAGCCAGCGCCGCCAACGAATCTGGAGCCACTGGTTCAGGTAGAGCTTGTAGACCGCCAATGCGACGAAGCTGAAGGCAAGGCCAAGAAAGATCCAAATCTCTCTGACGAACCGGTCCAGTTCATATCCCTGGATCGCACTGAAGAATCGGTTCTGCCACTGACTGACCAGAACATTGATCGCCACCAGCGCCAGCTCCATGGCAATGACGGCGGCGAGCAGGCCGCGGCCAGCCCATTTGTCCTCCGATCGGAAATAGGGGGCGGCGATTCGCCAGACGATCGCGAGCGTGGCGCGGATGTTCTTCACAGAGCTGGGTCTCCTCAGGGGATGTGCATAACGGCCCAGAGCCATATGGCTGAGGTAATGGCGAAAATGGGCGCGCTTAGACTAAAGTCGCAAGGTCTGCAATTTGCGTTGGCTTGTCGCAGCTTGCAACCCTAGCATGGGGCTCGACGGCGCGGGGCGGGGTGCTTCGGGATTTCGCGAGCTTGTGAGCGGACGGGAACCGCCGCATTCGCGAGGAATTCGCGTCCGACTCGGGGGTTATCGCTTTCAGCGTCAAGCAGGACCGGCTCTCCACGCGGGTCGCCTGCCACAAACATGCGTGGGGAGGAAGACCATGTGGAATCAAATCTATGACCCGCTGCACAGCCCGGTGCTGTCGACGATCGCGGCGGCAGTGCCCGTCGTCACGCTGCTGGTCCTGATCGCGAGTGGCCGCGTCCAGGCCCATATCGCAGCCGTCATCGCAGTGATCGTGACCAACCTGATCACGATCTTCGTCTTCACCATGCCCGCGAACATGTCGATCCGCGCCTCGGTGCTGGGCATCGTCACCGGGTTCTTCCCCATCGGCTGGATCGTCCTCAACGTCATCTTCCTCTATCAGGTGACGGTAGGGTGCGGAAAATTCGAACTGCTGAAGCGCGCGATCGGCGGCGTCACCGAGGACCGGCGTTTGCAACTGTTGCTGGTGGCGTTCTCGTTCGGTGCCTTCTTCGAGGGTGCCTCGGGCTTCGGCACGCCGGTCGCGATCACCGGCGCGGTGTTGATCGGGCTCGGCTTCTCGCCGCTCGCAGCCTCCGGCCTGTCGCTGATCGCCAACACCGCGCCGGTCGCCTATGGCGCGCTGGGCACGCCGATCCAGGGCCTTGCCTCGGTCACCGGGCTCGACCCGTATATCTTGGGTGCGATGGTCGGCCGGCAATTGCCGTTCTTCTCGCTGATCGTGCCGTTCTGGGTGGTGTGGGCGTTCGCGGGCTGGAGGGGCATGAAGGACGTCTGGCCGGCGATCCTCGTCACGGGCGTGTCGTTTGCAATACCGCAATATGTGATCTCGAATCACATCAATCCCTGGATCGTCGACATCGGGGCATCGCTGATCTCGATGGGCGCCCTCATCCTGTTCCTGAAGGTGTGGCAGCCGAGGCAGCTCTGGCTGTCGCCGGAGCTGCGTGGACACGACGAGTCGCATGCGACCATGGCGCCGGCGAAGCCGCTCGACAAAACTCCGCTCACGCAAGCGGAGCTCTGGAGCGCGCTCTTGCCGTGGATCATCGTCTGCGTCGTGATGCTGCTGTGGGGCAGCGGCTGGTTCAAGACCTGGGCGAACTCGATCTTCACCTTCAACTACGCGGTTCCCGAGCTCGACAAGATGATCAACAAGATGCCGCCGGTGGCGGCGAAACCGACGCCGGAAGGCGCGGTGTTCAGCTTCACCTACCTGTCCTTCACTGGCACGGGCATGCTGATCGCGGCGATCATCTCCGGCTTCCTGATGGGCGTCGGTCCCGTCAAACTCGTGACCGAGTACGGCCGCACCATCCGGCTGTGCGCGATCTCGCTGATCACGATCTCCGCGATGCTCGCGATCGGCACCTTGACGCGCTTGTCCGGCGTCGACGCGACGCTGGGCCTCGCCTTCGCGGCCACCGGCGTGCTCTATCCCTTCTTCGGCACGCTGCTTGGCTGGCTGGGTGTCGCGCTGACGGGATCGGACACCGCCTCAAACGTGCTGTTCGGAAACCTGCAGAAGATCACCTCCGAGCAGCTCGGCCTGTCGCCGGTCCTGATGGCTGCGGCGAACTCCTCCGGCGGCGTGATGGGCAAGATGATCGACGCGCAATCGATCGTCGTCGCCTCCACCGCCACCAATTGGTACGGCCACGAGGGCACCATCCTGCGCTTCGTGTTCCGGCACTCGATCGTGCTGGCCTGCCTCGTCGGCGTGCTCGTGACGTTGCAGGCCTATGTCTGGCCGTTTACGGCGCTGGTGCTGAAGTAGCGGTCGACGCCAGGCTGCGATGCCAATCCCCGCGAGGCTCGCCTCGCGGGGATTTTTGCATCGACATCCGCCATGGGCGAACCTTCTCAAGAACGCTGCTGTCTTATAGAAGGTGTGGCAAGTCAGGTCGGTCGAGAGGTCTTATGGTTTTGCTCAAGCGGTTGGTGTGTGTGGCAGTTGCCATGCTCGCGATGTCCACGCTCGCGCGTGCTGAGGACGGGTTCCCCTTCGGCACCGAAATGACGCTGGAAGCGCTGCCACAGCCCGGCTCGAAGCGGATACCGAACATCGAGATCGGCGACAATGGCGAGGTCGTGCTGGAGCTCTGGTGCAAGGGCGGCAAGGGGCAGTTCTCGGTCGCCGGCAACACCGTGATCTTCGTTCCCGGGCAGATCCAGGATCGTTCCTGTCCGCAGGCCAAGGCCCAGGCCGACGATGAGCTGGTCGGAGCGCTCGGCAGCGTCGAGACTTGGAAACGCCAGGGCGACGTGCTGACGCTGATCGGCCCCAAGCCGCTGCGCTTTCGCGTGAACGGGAATTAGATCTGCTCTCGTGTCCCGGACAAGGCGAGGCGCCGCAGAGCCGGGACCCAGATTCTACCGGTTATCGAACTCGTGGCCTCTGGGCCCCGGCTCTGCAGCGCTACAGCGCTGCGTCCGGGGCACGATAGCGGCGCCTACTTCCACACCGACTTGTCGGCGTCCCAGCGCTGGCCCTTCAGTTCCTTGGCGAGCGCCTCGACCGAGCCGTTGTCGTCGGGCAGATCGCCTTCCTCGTCGGCCGAAGCGTCGTCCGAGAGGTTAAGCTTGGCGCCGCTGCTTTCATCAGCTGTCGTGGTCGCGGGGCTGCCGATCCACAGCATCAGCTTGTCCGTGGTGCCGGGCTTGTCGGGCGAGACGAGCCCTGCGACCTCGATCGTGTCGGTGAGCTCGAGCGCCGGATGATCCTGGTTCGGCCGCTTGAACACCAGCTTGAGCTTGCCGGTCGCCGGGTTGAAGCTTTGCGACACCGGCTTTGCCGCGAGCGTCCTGCTCAGCACGCCCGCAACCGCGGTCGCGAGCTTGTCGCGGTTGATCTTGTCGCCATCGCGCCAGTCGGCGGCGGGGAAGCGGATGGTGCGGTCCATCTCGGTCATGCCTGCGGTCCAGCCCGCGGCGGTGACGCCGGGCATCGCCTTGAACTTTGCCAGCAGCGCTCCCGCGCGCTCCGGATCGACCGACATGTTGATGGTCTGCTCACCGGCGCGCAGCGCGTCGCAGCCGACATTGAGGCTGGCCAGCGTCACCTCAACCTCCTGGCCCTTCAGGCTCTTCAGGAAGTCGGTCGCGGCATCGAGCTTGACCTTGACCGCGATCGCCTCCGGCGAGACGTCGGTGAAATCCTTCGGCTGCGGCGTGATGCCGTCATCGGAGGTCTGGTTGTCGAGAAATTCCTTCTCGCTGAGATCGGAATTGTCGGGCGAGGTGACCTCGGTCACGGTCTGGCCGATCGTGATCTGGCCGCGGAACTCGAACATGTCCCCGGCCTGCTTGCGCAGCAGCTTGACGCTGACCGGCGCCTTCGCGCCGAAGCTCTGCGTCGTGCCCGTCAGGTTCTGGCCTGCGACCTGGAGATTGACGACGAAGCGGTCCTTCCGGTCGGAATTCTTCGCGACGGGATAGCAGACGTCGAGCACGGCCGCCGTAACCGTCTTGCCCTGGCGCGTCTCCTTCAGGATCACGTCGGCATTGCCGTCCATCAGCCCGTCGATCGAGGTGAAATAGCGCGTCTCGACGCCGCCGGGCGTCGTGGCCTTCGGCGACAGCTTCATCTGGGCGGAAGCGACCTCGGGCGAGGCGGCGAGTAAGGCCACCAAAAGGGCTGTCGAACAAACCGGAAGCGCGCGCATCGACGAAATCCTCGAGCAATCAGAATCGGGGCCACCGTAGTGGGTTTTGGCCGCCGGTTGAATCGGAAAGCGGAGGGGCAGGGTCGGCAAAAAAGAAGGCCGCCCGGAGGCGGCCTTCGTAACACTGGAAGGTGAGGATGGGCCTTAGAAGCCGCCCATGCCGCCGCCGGCCGGCATGGCGGGCGGGGCTTCCTTCTTCGGCATTTCGGCGACCATGGCTTCGGTGGTCACCAAGAGGCCGGCGACGGAGGAGGCGTCCTGGAGCGCGGTGCGCACCACCTTGGCGGGATCGATGATGCCCTTCTCGACCATGTCGACATAGTCCTCGTTCTGGGCGTCGAAGCCGAAGGTCTCGGACTTGTTCTCCAGGATCTTGCCGACGACGATCGAGCCTTCCACGCCGGCGTTCTCGGAGATCTGGCGGATCGGGGCTTCCAGCGCCTTCAGCACGATGTTGATGCCGGCCTGGACGTCGGCATTGTCGTTGGACAGGCGGCCGACCGCCTTCTTGGCGCGCAGCAGCGCGACGCCGCCGCCGGGCACGATGCCTTCCTGCACCGCGGCGCGGGTGGCGTTGAGCGCGTCCTCGACGCGGTCCTTCTTCTCCTTGACCTCGATCTCGGTCGCACCGCCGACGCGGATCACCGCGACGCCGCCGGCGAGCTTGGCGAGGCGCTCCTGGAGCTTCTCACGGTCGTAGTCCGAGGTCGTCTCCTCGATCTGCGCCTTGATCTGGCCGACGCGGGCCTCGATGTCGGGCTTCTTGCCGGCACCATTGACGATCGTGGTGTTCTCCTTGTCGATCACCACCTTCTTGGCGCGACCGAGCATCTTCACCGTGACGTTCTCGAGCTTGATGCCGAGCTCTTCGGAGATGAGCTGGCCACCAGTGAGAATCGCGATGTCCTCGAGCATGGCCTTGCGGCGGTCACCGAAGCCAGGCGCCTTGACGGCGGCGACCTTGAGGCCGCCCCGCAGGCGGTTGACCACCAGGGTGGCGAGCGCCTCACCCTCGACGTCCTCGGCGACGATGACGAGCGGCTTGCCCGACTGCACCACGGCTTCGAGCACCGGCAGCATGGCCTGCAGGCCCGAGAGCTTCTTCTCGTGCAGGAGGATGTAGGCGTCCTCGAGCTCGGCGGTCATCTTCTCGGCATTGGTGACGAAGTAGGGGCTGAGATAGCCGCGATCGAACTTCATGCCCTCGACGATGTCGACCTCGGTGTCGAGCGACTTGTTCTCCTCGACGGTGATGACGCCCTCGTTGCCGACCTTCTGCATCGCCTGGGCGATCATCTTGCCGATGGCGGCATCGCCGTTGGCCGAGATGGTGCCGACCTGGGCGACTTCGGAGGAGGCGGCGACCGGCTTGGCGCGCTTCTCGATATCCTTGACCACGGCCGCAACCGCGGAATCGATGCCGCGCTTGAGGTCCATCGGGTTCATGCCGGCGGCAACCGCCTTGGCGCCTTCGCGCACGATGGCCTGGGCCAGCACGGTCGCGGTGGTGGTGCCGTCGCCGGCGAGGTCGTTGGTCTTGGAGGCGACCTCACGCACCATCTGGGCGCCCATGTTCTCGAACTTGTCCTCGAGCTCGATCTCCTTGGCGACGGTGACGCCGTCCTTGGTGATGCGGGGTGCGCCAAAGCTCTTCTCGATGACGACGTTGCGGCCCTTCGGGCCGAGCGTCACCTTGACGGCGTTGGCGAGAACGTCGACGCCGCGCAGCATGCGATCGCGCGCGTCTCCGGAAAACTTGACGTCTTTGGCAGCCATTTCTGCAATCCCTCGTGTTTCGTGATGTATCTGCCGCTTGTGTTGCACCAATCCCGGGTCCGCAAGTCGAACCCGGCGGAATGATGGATGCCCGGATCGCGCGATCCGGGCATGACATTCAGCGGCCGTTCAGACGGATGGCCTTAGGCCAGCACGCCCATGATGTCCGACTCCTTCATGATCAGGAGCTCTTCGTTCTCGATCTTGACCTCGGTGCCCGACCATTTGCCGAACAGCACGCGGTCGCCGACCTTGAGGTCGATCGGGATCAGCTTGCCGGTCTCGTCGCGGCCGCCCGGGCCGACGGCGACGATTTCGCCCTGGGAGGGCTTTTCCTTGGCAGTGTCGGGAATGATGATGCCGCCCTTGGACTTTTCCTCGGCGTCGATACGTTTGACCACGACACGGTCATGCAGCGGACGAAATTTGGATTTAGCCATGACGTTTCCCTTTGGAGGCTCGCTTCGGAAGTAGTGGAAGTGGGTTGGGGCGGCGCTTCGGTCCACCCTCTTCCCGAGGATCGAACGGCACGCTTAGCAATCGGGCTTTCCGAGTGCTAATAGTGCGCCCGGAAATATGGCTTGGCCGCGATCCTGTCAAGCAAAGGTGGTTAAGCGATTGGTGAGGCGGATATAGGATGGTGGCATTGGAAACTCGTTCGGGGCGCCGGCGTATCAAACGACGGCATTGCTCCAGCGGCGGTTTTGCGCTTGGCTGCGGGAGGGGTGCGGCCATGGTCTTGTTCGGGGGAATGCCATGATCAGTTCAGCTCGCGCGCGCACGGTTGCCAATCTGGCCGCCGCGTCTTGTCTGGCGCTATCGCTGGGCGCCTGCGGCGGCGGCATGAGCCTGCCGTCCTTCTCGTCGTCTTCGCCGCCGCCCGAGGCTGAGCCCGGCACCGGCCCGGAAATGCCCGCGACGATCCGCTCCGACGAGATCGTCGGCCGCTGGGGCCTCGCCTCGTTCCAGAACCCGGCCGACCGCGCCCGCACCGAGGCTGCCGCCCGGGCGCAGTGCAAAAATCCCTATGTGATCACTGCCGGCTCCTCCGGCGGCGTGATCATGCATCTGGCCGACCAGGCGACCCCGCAGGAGCTGCGGCTGAAGGGCTCGCCGAGCGGCAAGAACTACATCGGCCCCGCCGGCCCGACGCCGGGCGAGCAGGACCGCGAGATCATCTCCTTCGATGGCCGCGTGCTGATCACCCGCTTCATCGACAAGGACGCCGCCACCCGCTACGGCAACATGGTCTACGTCCGCTGCGCGCCGAGGGCGTGACCGGGATTCCGGCCTAACCACGCGTCATTGCGAGCGGTAGCGAAGCAATCCAGTCTTTCCACGGTGACGGTCTGGATTGCTTCGCTACGCTCGCAATGACAGCAAACAAAAAACGCCGGCTTGCGCCGGCGTTTTGTTTTTCAGAATGACAAGTCCGCTCAGTCGAACAGCGCGTCGATATCGTCCTGCGAGGCATGGCCGACGTCGCCGGCGAGTTTCGGGCCGTTGAGGAGCTTTTCGTCATCGCTGCGGTTGTCGACAGGCGCCGGCACATGGGCCTTGATCGCGTCGACGCCGCCCCAGATCTCCATCATCGCATTGATGTGCTGCTCGATGAACTTCATCGTGGTCATGACCTTGCTGATGCGCTGGCCGGTCAGATCCTGGAAGTTGCAGGCTTCGAAAATTGAGATGACGCGTTCCTGGATGTCGTCGGCGAGCCGCTTCTGCTGATCGGCCGATTGCACCTTGGACATCGCGCTGGCCGCCTGGTCGATCGACTCGGCGGCTTCGAGGATTTGCTGCGTCGCCTGCTCGGTGCCGCCGACGACCGCGCCGAGCTCGCCATTGACCTTGGCCATTTCGCCGCCGTCGAAGCTCTTGCCGTGCAGCGTCGCGATCTCGCGCTTGGTGCGGTCGATGGCGTCGTGGATGAGGTCGAGCTCGACCTTCAGCTTCTCGCACTGCTCGATCTGCGCCCGGTAGGTCTCGAGCATGGTACGAGCTTCCGATAGCTCGTGGGCGGTGGAGGCGTCGATCGCCGCCATGGCTGCGCTGCCGGACAGGGGCATAGTGCCCTTCGCCATCTGTGCGCGGATCGCACGCAGCTCGGCCATGATCTCGCTATGCATCGGGATTGCTTCTTCGGTTACGTCAAGAATCGGCATCTCGCCACCGGCGATATCTTCGACGCGAAAACGCTTGCGGTGAACAGCCATCAGGATACTCCCCCCACCTCATTCACGCGTCTTTGTAGGCAGAAGCGATTTAACACGAAGTTCACAGCCGGAACTGTCGTGCGGCGTCGCGCGACGGCGCGCAAAGAAGCGATTAACCATGGCTGCGCTGCGTTCATCGAAAATAAACGCTGATCGCCAAATTGGCCCGCGCTTGACGACGTGGTGAATCCAAACGCCTGATACGTTTACCAAACAAAACGGCTTTTGCTTTTTATTGACCACGTCGCGGCGGCCGATCAGCCAGGCGCCTTCCTCGACGCATGTGATCTAGACGAAACAGTACAGAGTACGTCGATGTTCAAGAAAATGTCTGTCGCGCTGCTCGGCAGCGCTTGCACCTTCATTGCCGGCGCAAACAGCGCCAGCGCCTTCGACAACACCGTGCCGAACGATCCGCCCGCGGTGCTCTATGCGCCGCAGGTGCCGCCGGCGCCGGTGCGCGTCGCCTCCAACTCGAACATGGGCGGCGGCTTCATCGAATTCCTGTTCGGTGACGGTCCCGGCCGCGGTCCGGCCTATGCGCCGCAGCATCCGGTGTATCAGCAGCAGCCGGCCTATTACGATCAGCGCCGTCTGCCGCCGATGGGCGAGCCGCAGATGCAAGGCGGAGTTCAGCAAGGCGCGCTCCAGCAGGATGCGGTCGATCCGCGGCAGCGTCCGTTCGATCCGAAATTCGAGAAGCAGCTCGTTGACTATGGCGGCAAGGAAAGCCCCGGCACGATCGTGGTCGATACGCCGAACAAGTTCCTCTATCTCGTCGAGGGCAACGGCAGGGCGATGCGCTACGGCATCGGTGTAGGCCGTCCCGGCTTCACCTGGTCCGGCGTGAAGTCGATCACCGCCAAGCGCGAATGGCCGGACTGGACGCCGCCGGCGGAAATGCTCGCACGCCGTCCCGATCTGCCCCGGCACATGGAAGGTGGCCCGGAAAATCCGCTGGGCGCCCGCGCGATGTATCTGGGCTCCACGCTTTACCGCATCCATGGCTCCAACGAGCCCTGGACCATCGGCACCAACGTCTCCTCCGGCTGCATCCGCATGCGCAACGAGGACGTCATCGACCTCTACGGCCGTGTCAATGTCGGCACCAAAGTCGTGGTGATGTGAGGCGTTGTGCGCTTGAAACGAGCCGTCAACCCGCGCCGGCTCGCGATGCGCGGCATCGAAGGCGTTGCGTGCCGCCGGCGAACGCCTTCCAGCTATGCTCGCTGACGGTGCCGCGTCGACCCGGCAACGGAGCAGCGACGACGAGTTGATGAATGGGAGTGCGGTGCGCGAGCGGAGCGGTTCAGCCGCCGCGCCGACAGCTCTGCCTTCCTGATCCGCTCGTGCAGTCCCTCCAACTCGTACAATTCGGTGATGAGATGTGTCGTCACGTCGGATAAGGTTGCAATGCGCTGCTGAAGTGAACTCATTTTAAAACCCCGACTGTTGCCAAGAGCGGCAGCCACATCGTGTGTGGCATGAGCAACGTGTTCTTCCAGTTGAACACCCATGTCCGAATTTGGAAATCCGGGAGTCTACGGCCGCGCGCGTCAGAAAGTGATTTCGTTTTTCATGGTGAACTCGGGCGCGTCCGGCAACGTTCAGCTCAGTGTAAGCCAGCAACCGTGCGCATTAGTCATACTATATCGAACGGCTTCTCTGCGCGCGGTGGCACAAGAGGCGCTTGAGCTACGCCCTAAAAGAAAACGGCCGCCGAGAGGCGGCCGTTTCGTATCTACCGGGTGAATTGCTCACGCGTAATCGCTGCCGCCATCGTCGCCGCCGCCGAAATCGCTGTCGTCGCCGGTGTCCATGTTGTCGTCGCGATCGTCGCTGTAATTCTGGTCGTTGTTGTCCCGATCGTTCGACGCCTGATCGAAGAAGCCTTGGCGCGAGTCGTCGCGGCGGTTCGAGCCGATATCGTCGAGGCCCGCATCGCGCGCGAGCGAGCCGCCGGACTGGTCACTGCCGCCCCAAGGACTTCCACCAGCGCTGCGGTCGCCCAGGGCGTTGGTGTCGCCAAAGGCCTGCTGATGCGGTCCGCCCATCATGCCGCGGATGCTGGAGAGCAGCAGCGAGCCGCCGACGACGCCGGCCGCGGCCGCCGCCGCCGTGCCGAGGAACGAGCCGCCACCACCGCCGATCGGCGGCGCGCCATAACCCTGACCCGGACCCTGGCCGTAGGCCTGACCGTAAGGCGGCTGGCCGTAGCCCGGCTGGGTCTGCTGCATGGCCTGGCCGCTATTCCAGACCGGCCGCGAGTCACGCGGCGGCACGTTCGGAACCGAACCCCGTGACGGACTTCCGCCGAACAACGTCTCGCGCATGGAATCCAGGAAGCCGCCGGACTGCGCCTGCTCGGGCGCCTGCCCCGCTTCCAGCTCCTGGATACGGGCGTGGGCGCGCTTCAGCGCTTCGTCCTGCAACAGCACGGTCTGCACCAGCGCGTAGATCGCACCGGGTGCCTTGCGCAAGCCGTCGGAGATCGCGGCGGTTGCGTCCGGATCGCGCGGTGCATTTTCCAGTTTGGTAAGCCGGTCGAAAAGCTCGTCGACGAGCTGGCGTTCCTGCGGCGTCATGATCAATCTCCTTCGCGCGAAACCAAGCGCGCAGGAGATGTAGGGTTCCATTATGGCCCCAACAGTGCCGGCCGGATTAAATTTCGGTATGCGACAAGCTGCCCCGCAAGGCGGTTTTCGGCGACTTCATCCCAGCGTGACGCCGCTGTCCGCCAGCAGACGTGGGAACGCGTCGCCGGCGAAATAAGCGTGCTCGCGTTCGCGCACATCCGTCATCGGGTCGAGACCGACAAGAACGTCATCGACGAAACCGGGATGGCACATCACGAGACCGCCCTCGGGGAGGCCTTCCAGGAACTGCCGCATCAATGCGCCGAAATCGGCCGCCCGCGTGAAGTCGTAAGCCCCGGCGAAGCCGGGATTGAAGCTGAGACCGGCAGCGCCGGCGCGGCGGCGGAATTGCGCGCTGAGGATATCGAGCACCATGGCCTTTAGTGAGGCCAGCCGCTGCGCCAGCGGCAGGTTGCGTCCGCACTGGCGTACCCAGGCGTTCGGTGCTGTCTCGCTCACGGCATCGACAAAGCCGTCGCGCACCTGCGGATAGAGCTGCACATGCTGGTGGCCGTCGACGAAGTCGGGCGCACGCCCGAATGCTTCGGTGAACGCTGCGAGCTGCGCCTTCACCTCATTGCGAAAGAATTCGCGGTCGAGCCGCCGCATCAGTCCGGCGCGCAGCAGCTTCGGAAAGGCCAGGAACATGTCGCCGTCGAGAGGGCGGAAATGCATGGTGAGCGGCCGGAACGGTGCCGACAGCGTCACGTGCAAGCCGATCGCGCAGCGCGGGCTCGATTTGGCTGCCGCGTCCAGCGCTTCGATCTCGCTGCGCTGGATCGCCGGACCCACCATCATCACCGACGTGGCGTTGAGGCGGCCGCGTTCGATCAGGTCGCGGATGGCGCGGTTGACGCCCGGGCTGATGCCGTAATCGTCGGCGCAAAGCCAAATCCGCCGCAGGCCCGCGGCAGCACTCATTCGGCGGCCGTCCTTTTCGAAGCGTCGTCGGCGTTGTCGGCCTCAAAATGCTTCTCGCTGTGCTCGGCGACGAAGTAGATCGGGCGCGCCTTCAGCTCGGAGAGGATCTTGCCGATATATTCGCCGACGATGCCGATCATGATGAGCTGCACGCCGCCGATGGTCATCAGGCCGACCACGAGCGAGGGATAGCCGGGCACCTGCTTGCCGGTCGTGAAGACCTCCCAGAGGATGGAGAGGCCGAACAGGAAGGCGATACCGGCAAGAGCCGCGCCGAGCAGGCTGGCGAAGCGCAGCGGTGCCACCGAGAACGAGGTCAGGCCCTCGATCGACAGGCCGAGCAGGCGAGCGGCGTTGAAGGTGGTGACGCCATGGGCGCGCGGCGCCGGTTCGTAGTCGACACGGATCTGGCGGAAGCCGATCCAGCTGGCCAGTCCCTTGAAGAAGCGGTTGCGCTCCGGCAGCTGCCTCAGCGCTGCGACCGCGCGCGGTGAGAGCAGGCGGAAGTCACCGGCGTCCTCGGGAATCTTCTGCCGCGCGCCCCAATTGATCAGCGCGTAGAAGCCGTGCACGGCGAGCCGCCGCAGGAAGGGCTCGTTGTCGCGATGCGCCTTGGCGGTATAGACGACGTCGTAGCCGTCTTCGATCCAGTGCTGCACCAGCTGCTCGACCAGGGCCGGCGGATGCTGGCCGTCGCCGTCCATGAACATGACGGCGCCGAGCCGGGCATGGTCGAGGCCGGCCATCAGCGCCGCCTCCTTGCCGAAATTGCGCGACAGCGAGACCACCTGGACGCCGATCGCGTCGGCCGGCAGGCTGCGGGCGATCGACAGCGTCGCATCCGCGCTGCCGTCGTCCACATAGACGACCTCGCAAGCAAGGCGATAGCGCTGCCGCAAGGTCTTCGCGAGCTCGCAAATCCTCTGATGCAGGGCGGCGAGGCCCGCCGCCTCGTTGTAGACGGGGACGACAATCGACAGCCCCTTCGCGGCGGCGCTGGCCGCTGTGGTCGTCATGCCGGAAACGTCAGAGCCCAGCGTCATCGATCAAGGTTCCAGAGGCGTTTAGGTCTTCTCAACCGCATATGGTAGCAGCCGTTTGCTGTCGCTACGCTGAACAAAGCTAGGGCTCACCGCCCCAGGAACGCTTCGAGCTTGGCGAACAGCGGGTTCTCCCGGTCGAACACGTAGTCGAGCGAAACCACCGAGACGGTCTCGGCGCCATGCTCGCGCAGGAAACTCGCCAGCGCATAGAGCTGCCCCGGGGGGCAGTGCAGCGTCAGCATGCCTGACGAGGTCGGTCCGCCAAATGGGGCCTCCACGCCGAACCGGCTGTGGGCCTCGCCGAGCAGGGCGGCGTCGCACTGCCGGAAGCGGGTGCGGACCTCGCGGTATTTGTTGGCCCGCGCCCGCGCCGCAATGTGATCGAGGATGACGCGCGCGGTCTCGCGCGCCTGCGGCGACCAGTCGGCCTCCTTCGAGGCGACCAGATTGGCCTGGCTGCGCAGGATCACGCCGTCGTCGAGCACCCGCAAGCCATTGGCGGCGAGCGTTGCACCGGTCGTGGTGATGTCGACGATCAGCTCGGCGCTGCCGGCCGCGGGCGCGCCTTCGGTCGCGCCGGCGCTTTCGACGGTGCGGTAGTCGGTGATGCCGTGGCTCTGGAAGAAGGCGCGGGTCAGATTGATGAACTTGGTCGCGACCCGCATCCGCATGTGATGCTGCTCGCGAAAGCCGGTGGTGACGTCGTCGAGGTCGGCCATGGTGCGGACGTCGATCCATGCCTGCGGCACCGCGACGACGACATCGGCATAGCCGAAGCCGAGCCCCTCGATCAGCGACACGCGCTTGTCGGCATCAGCGATGTTCTCGCGCACCAGGTCTTCGCCGGTGACGCCGAGATGCGCGAAACCGCGGGACAGTTGCGAGGCGATCTCGCTCGCCGAGAGATAGGCGACCTCGACATTGTCGAGGCCCGCGATGGTGCCGCGATAGTCGCGGGCACCGCCGGCCTTCGACAGCTTGAGCCCGGCGCGGGCGAAGAAGGCTTCGGTGTTTTCCTGCAGGCGGCCCTTGGAGGGAACGGCCAGAACGAATGGCGCGCTCATGACTTAAGCTCCCACCTTGCGGCCGATCTTGGTCAGCGCGTCCACCCAGACCGAGAAGCCGACCGCAGGGATCGGCTGCGCTGAGCCGAGCTGGGTCATCAGCCCGTCATAGCGGCCGCCGGCGACCAGCGGCTCGGCGCCATTACCCCTGTGATGCAATTCGAACTCGAAGCCGGTGTAATAGTCGAGCCCGCGTCCGAACGCGGTCGAGAAGCGCGTCAGCTTCACGTCGATGCCGCGCGCCGCCATGAAGCCGACCCGGCTCTCGAGCTGGTCGATCGCAGCCGTGAGATCGAGCTTGGCATCGGTGGTCAGTGCGCGCAGCTCTGCGATCGCATCGTCGGGATTGCCTGCGATCGACAGGAAGCGTTTGAGCACGGTGATCGCCTCGCGCGGCAGCGCGCCACCCTTCAGCGTCGATTGCTCGAGGAAGCGGTCGGCGATCTCGGCCGTGGTGCGGCCGCCGACATTGGTGGTGCCGGCGATCGACATCAAATCGGTGACGAAGGCGAGCGCTGCCTTGCGATCGGAGCCGGCCAGCGCGGCGAGCACGCCCTCATATTCGCTGCGGGTCGCGGTGGCCGCGGCCGCCAGCCGCTCCAGGTCCTGCTCCAGGCTGATCTTGCGGTTGAAATCCTTGACCAGCCGGCGGCGCCAGACTGGATAGAGATCGAGCGCATCGAGCAGGGCGTTGAACAACGTGACGTCGCCGGTGCGGATCTCGACGTCGCCGACTCCGAAGGCGGCGGTCGCCTCCAGCGCCAGCGCCAGCATCTCGGCATCCGCCGCGGCGCGGTCCTGGCGGCCGAAGGATTCGATGCCGGCTTGCAGGAATTCGCTGGCCCGGCCGCTGCGGTAGCGGAACACCGGGCCGAGATAGCTGAACCCGGCCGCCTGGCCGGCACGGGCAGAGGCGAGGTAATCGCGCGCCACTGGAATGGTCAGGTCCGGGCGCAGGCAGAGCTCCTCGCCTGTGAGGTCCGTGGTCAGGTAGAGGCTCTTGCGGATGTCTTCGCCCGAGAGGTCCAGGAACGGCTCGGCCGGCTGCAGGATGGCGGGCTCGGCCCTGACATAGCCCGCCTGCGCGAACGACAAGAGCAGCGTGTCCGCCCAGGCGGCGGAGCCGGCAGCATTTGAGGTGGCAGTCGCGGTCATAACAGGGGTCCATTGACCCGGTGGAACCGGGCAGGCAAGGGGAGGCAAGGGAATTGGCGCAGCCCTTAGCATGGCCGGAAAGCGGTTTCGACCTCCAAAGGATCAATCGCTTAACGGCCGGGCAATTCATCGTTTCATCGTCAGGCCGACGGAAGCTAGCCAGTCTTGCCGCCCCAATCGCCCAACACCGCCTGCACCAGCGCCAGGGCCGCCACCGCGGCAGTGTCGGCCCGCATGATCCGGGGGCCGAGCGCCAGCCGCAGGATCTTCGGCTGCCGCAGCAGCAGCGCCCGTTCCTCCGCGGCAAAGCCGCCTTCGGGGCCGATCAGCACGTCGATGCCTTGGTCGGCCTCGCGCGCGTTCTGTAGGCTCTGAATGGGGCTTTCGACCTCCGCCGCCTCATCGCAGAAGATCAGCAGGCGGCCCGCGGCGCGCTGGCTGAGGTACCGCTCCAGCGGCACCGGCTCGGCCACCGCGGCGATGCTGAGGATGCCGCATTGCTCGGCCGCTTCGACGACGTTGGCGCGCATCCGCTCGGTGTTGACCCGGGAGGCCTGGGTGAACCGGGTCAGGACCGGCTGAAGCGTGGCGGCGCCCATCTCGATGGCCTTCTGCACCATGTAGTCGAGCCGGGCATGTTTGAGCGGGGCGAAAATGTAGGCGAGGTCGGGCAGTCGGTCCTGGGGCCGGGTCTGCTGGAGGATGACGAGGCCGTCCGGCCGCTTGCGGCCTTCGATGGCAGCTTGCCACTCGCCGTCGCTGCCGTTGAAAGCCAAAACCTCGGCCCCGGCGGCAAGCCGCAGCACATTGCCGAGATAGTTGCTCTGGTCGCGGTCGAGCAGGACCCTGGCGTCCTGGGCCAAGGGAGCGTCGACGAACAGGCGAGGGGCGCGAAAATCGTGGGAAGGCATCGTTCGAAGGTCCGATTTATCGCCGTTCTTAACCGAAAGCCGCCATTTCGGGGGTAAATATTGCCAAACTGGTGCGTCCCAGCGCCGCGCTCTTGCCCTATTCCACGGGTTGTTAAGCGCCGGTGGGAATCGTAGAAACGCGAACACGCTGGTTGCGCTTCCAATTGGGAAGGCGCCGAAACCGTAAGCTCCTGCCGGAGAGACTATCTTGATGATCCGTCATTTGATGGTTCCGATCACTGCCGCCATGGTCACGATGGGCGCCGCGGGCGCTGATGCGCAAAGCGCGTTCCCGGCGCCGCTGCCCAATCAGGCCGCGACCAGTTCCGCGTTTCCGCCCGTGAACGGTTCGGCGCCCGTCGCGTCCGTCGGCACCGCGCCGCAATCGTCCTTTCCCGTGAACGGCGCTGCACCGATCGGCGGCGCCGGCGCCTTCAGTGCGGCCCCGCCGACGCAAGGCGGTCCCGGCGAGGACTGTATGAAAGCGTTCATTCCGCTCCGCGAGGAAGCCGAGAAGCGCGGCAAGCTGATCAAGGCCGCGAGCGACCGTCATGCGCCGCCGGACGAGGCCTGCAAGCTGATCGGCAACTTCAGCCAGGCTGAGCTGAAGATGATCAAATACATCGAGTCCCACGCCGCCAAATGCGGAATCCCGCCGCAGATCGGCGAGCAGATGAAGACCGGCCACAAGAACACCGAGACCATGCAGAAGAAGGTCTGCACGGTCGCGCAGCAGATGCAGCAGCAGCAGGCGCGCCCGGCCGGCCCATCGCTGAGCGAGGTGCTGGGTTCGGGCTCGGCGCCTGAAGCCAATGCCGGCAAGAAGGGCGGCAGCACCTTCGATACGCTCAACGGCAACGTCCTGACCCGATGAGCGATACATCCGCCCGCGTTGCCGATTCCACTGGCAACTGGGTCGATACGCTCGCGCCGCAATGGGCGCGGCCTTATTTGCGCTTGTCCCGCTTCGACCGTCCGATCGGCTCCTGGCTGCTGTTGATGCCGTGCTGGTGGTCGGCGGCGCTCGCTGCCGGCATCGCGCACGAGCTCCGCGGCCTGCCGCTCACCATCATCCTGTTCTTCATCGGCGCCTTCGTGATGCGTGGGGCCGGTTGCACCTGGAACGACATCACCGACCGCGACCTCGATGACAAGGTCGAGCGCACCCGCTCGCGGCCGCTGCCATCAGGGCAGGTGACCACGAAGCAGGCGCTGGTCTTCATGATCGCACAGGCGCTGATCGGTCTCCTCGTGCTGTTGCAGTTCAACCGCTTCGCGGTCCTGACCGGCATCGCCTCGCTGTTGATCGTCGCGATTTATCCCTTCATGAAGCGCATCACCTGGTGGCCGCAGATCGTGCTCGGGCTGGCCTTCTCCTGGGGCGCCCTGATGGGATTTGCCGTCACCTTCGGACGCATCGACGTCACCGCGCTCGTGCTCTATGCCGGCGCGATCTCCTGGGTGATCGGCTATGACACGATCTACGCGCATCAGGACGCCGAGGACGACGCGCTGATCGGCATCAAGTCCACCGCGCGCCTGTTCGGCGCGCACACGCATCAGGCGCTGATCCTGTTCTACGGGCTCGCGGTGATGCTGATCGGCGTCGCGCTGGCCTCCGGCGATGCGCGCTGGCCGGCCTGGCTCGGGCTTGCGGCCTTCGCCGTGCATCTGGCGTGGCAGATCGTGCGATTAAGGATCAACGATCCCGAGCTCTGCCTCCGCCTGTTCAAGTCGAACCGCGATGCAGGCTTGCTGCTGTTTGCGGGATTGCTCGCGGACGCGGTGATGCGGGCTGCGTAGCTCTCGTAGGGTGGGCAAAGGCGCCCTTGCGCCGTGCCCACCATGTTTCCCGAGACTGGGATAGAAGAGGTGGGCACGCTTTCGCTTTGCCCACTCTACGGCACCTCTAATTCCTTGCGATGATCTCGCGTTCGCCGCGATGGACGGAAAGCTCGCGTGCGATACCGGTGCGCCGGCGCATCAAAAATTTCGGGCGGCGGGCGCGGATCGCGTTGGTGCGGCGGCGACGCGGTGCGGGTTTGCGTGCGTCTTCGTCGAGCTGCGGCAGCGCAAAGATCTCGCTCCAGATCGCCCAGGCTTCAGTGAGCTCGTCGCCATCGGCGCCGACCAGCAGCGGAACGGAGAGTGAGGGATCGCGATGCACGAGGATAAGGGCCTGCGCATCGTCGTTGCCGCGGAGCGCGACGCCGGTGAAGTCGCTCACGCGGACGTTGATCGCCATTTGCATGCCGCGAACGGCACGGCGCAGCACCACTCGCTCGCGATGAAGCTCGATCTGCCTGACATGTCCGTCGGCGCGCGGATCATGCGCATCGAAGCGGACCGGTAGGGAAAGGGGGTCGAGCCGCAAGGAGCGGCTCGACCCGGCGGGAGTGACCCCGCTTGTTGCTGTTTGACGCCTCACGGCTTTAGTTCTCCCCGCCAGGATTATGTTCCCGGTCGATGCGAGGACCTTAGCGCGCGCCTTTCCCAAACCGCTTAAAAAGGCTGGTTAACCCACCGTCACTGCTGCTCATGATTGACAAGACCTTGGCGCGCATGATTGACGAGACGTTGCGCCGAAGTCGCGAATCTGAGCTTTTGGCGGGCTGAAAATGCTTGAAGTCCGCGCTATCAGGGCACATCTGTGGGTTCCAGTCCCGAACCCCCGCCCAACAGGATTTCGTTCGTGAACTCTTCACCATCCGCAAGCTCGACGCTTTCGACCTCAGCCAATCGCGACCTGTTCGATCAGTCCGCGCTCTCCGATCTCGCGCAGCGACTGGTCGAGGCGGCCAAGCGCGCCGGCGCCGATGCGGCCGATGCGGTCGCAGTGCGCGGCGTCTCGCAGGGCGTCGAGGTGCGCGACGGCCGCGTCGAGGAATCCGAGCGGTCCGAGGGCGACGATGTCGGCCTGCGCGTTCTGGTCGGCCAGCGCCAGGCGGTGGTCTCGACCAACGACGTCAGTGGCGATGCCGTGACCAAGCTGGCCGAACGCGCGGTGGCGATGGCGCGTGTTGCGCCCGACGACAAATATGTCGGCCTCGCCGATCCCGCGCTGCTCGCGCGCGACTTCCCCGATCTCGACCTGCTCGATTCCGACGTGCCCACGACCTCAGAGCTCGAGCGCCGCGCGCTTGCGGCCGAAGCTGCCGCGCTCGGCGTCAAGGGCGTGACCAAATCCGGCGGCGCCTCGGCTTCCGCCGGCATCGGCGGCATGGTGCTCGTCACCTCTACCGGCTTCCACGGCTCTTACTTGCGCTCCAGCCAGGGCATTTCCGCCACCGCCATATCGGGCGAAGGCACCAGCATGGAGCGCGACTACGACTTCACTTCGGCGCCGCACGGCGCCGATCTGCTGTCGCCGGAAACCGTCGGCCGTTCCGCCGGCGAGCGCACCGTGGCGCGCCACAATCCGCGCAAGGTCGAGACCTGCAAGGTGCCCGTCGTGTTCGATCCGCGCATTGCGGGCTCCCTGGTCGGCCATCTCGTCGGCGCCATCAACGGCGCCTCGATCGCGCGCAAGACCAGCTTTTTGAAGGACAAGCTCGGCCAGCAGCTATTCGCGAAGAACATCCGCATTGTCGACGATCCCTTGCGCAAGCGCGGTCTGCGCTCGCAGACGTTTGATGCCGAAGGCGTCGCGGTGAAGAAGACCGCGCTCGTCGACGAGGGCGTGCTGACGACCTGGCTGCTCGACTGCGCCACCGCGCGCGAGCTCGGCCTCACCACCACGGGCCACGCCCATCGCGGCGTCTCCTCCTCGCCCTCGCCCGGGCCGTACAACCTGCATCTCGAAGCCGGAACGCCGACACCGGCCGAGCTGATCGCCGACATCAGCCAAGGCTTCTACGTCACCGACCTGATCGGCTCCGGCGTCAACGGCGTCACCGGCGATTACAGCCGCGGCGCCTCCGGCTTCTGGATCGAGAACGGCGAGATCACCTATCCCGTCAGCGAGGTGACGATCGCCGGCCATCTGTTCGAGATCTTCAAGTCGATGCAGCCGGCGAACAATCTCGAGTTCCGCTACGGCATCAATGCGCCGACGGTGCGCATCGAGGGTTTGACGCTTGGCGGACGTTGACGCGCAATCCCTGGACGCGACCATCCTGACGCGCGATGCGGCGCTGCTGAAGGACGCGGTGCGGGACGCAGGCGCGCTGGCGCAATCGATGTTCCGCACCGAGCTGAAGAAGTGGATCAAGGGCGTATCCTCGCCGGTGTCCGAAGCCGATATCGCGGTCAACGATCTGCTCGAAGCGCGCTTGCGTGCTGCGAGGCCCGATTATGGCTGGCTGTCCGAGGAGAGCGCCGACGATGCGGCACGGCTGTCGCGGCGGCTGACCTGGATCGTCGATCCCATCGACGGCACGCGCAATTATCTGGGCGGCCATGACGATTGGTGCGTCAGCGTCGCGCTGGTCGAGGACGCCTCGCCGGTGCTTGCCGCAGTGTTCGCGCCGTCGCGCGATGAGTTCTTCTTCGCGGTCCGCGGTGAGGGCACGACGCTCAACGGCGAGCCGGTACAGACGACGTCCGGGTCCGAGCTCGACTTCGCACGCGTCGCCGGCCCGAAGCCGCTGGTCGAGCGGCTGAAGCCCTCGCTTGGCGAAATCAAGCTGCATCCGCGAATCGGCTCGCTCGCGCTGCGTCTGTGCCGGGTCGCCCACGGCGCGCTGGATGCGGCTTTTGCGGGCGGCAACAGCCATGATTGGGATCTTGCGGCGGCCGATTTGATCGTGCAGGAAGCGGATGGTAAGATAAGTGACCTCTCCGGAGAACCCATCCTCTATAACCGCCGGGAAGTGGCGCACGGGGTGCTGGTGGCAGCGGGACGCGATCGTCATGCGGGCATTGTCGCGCATTTTCGAAACCGCCCCTTAGCCTAAAGCGCTTTCGTCGTGCTTGTCGAACACTGCTTTGCCGGGCAGACCGTTAGGAAGAGAACCCATGCCAGATAGTGCCCCGCAACAACTGCTTCACCTCGTCATCGGTGGCGAGCTCGTCGATCTCGAGCACAATACCTTCAAGAACCTCGACGACGTCGACATCGTCGGCATCTATCCGAACTATGCCACCGCGCACGCGGCTTGGCGGGCCAAGGCGCAGAGCACGGTCGACAACGCGCAAATGCGCTATTTCATCGTCCATCTCCACCGGCTGCTCGATCCCAATCAAGAACCGGCGCGTTGAAAAAACTGCTTCGCAATACGCTGCGAAGCAGCTGGTTTCAGCGTGCCGTCGGGGTCCTGGCGGCCGAATATCTGCGTCTGGTCTGGTGGACCAACAAGTTCACGTTCGATCCGGCTGACGTCTATGACCTCGTCGAGCCGCAGATTCCGGCGATCTTCGCCTTCTGGCATGGCCAGCATTTTCTCACCCCCTTCATCAAGAACAAGGACTGGTACCAGGCCAAGGTGCTGATCTCCCGTCATCGCGACGGCGAGTTCAATGCCATCGCCGCCGAACGGCTCGGCATCGGCACCATCCGCGGTTCCGGCGACCATGGCGGCGCCTTCCACCGCAAGGGCGGGGTCGGCGCCTTCAAGGAAATGGTGCGGACGCTCCAGGACGGTTGTAATGTCGCGCTGACCGCCGATGTCCCCAAACGCTCGCGCGTGGCCGGGCTCGGCATCATCATGCTGGCACGGGAATCGGGGCGGCCGATCATGCCTTTCGCAATGGCGACCAGCCGCTTCATCAGGCTCAAGAACTGGGACCGCACCACCATCAATTTGCCATTCGGGCGCGGCGCATTGGTCGGAATCAAGGAGATCCACGTTCCGCCGGATGCCGACGCAGCCACTATGGAAGCGCTGCGGCTGGAGTTGGAGGAGACGTTGAACGAGGCGACCCGCCGCGCCTATGCGCAACTCGGCCGCCCGGGACCGGAAGATGTCTGACCCGCTGCCGATGACGCTGCGAATGTATCGCCGGCTGGCCTCCGGCCTGGTGCCGCTCGCGCCCGCGCTGATCAAGCGGCGATTGAAACAGGGCAAGGAGGATCCCGCGCGCGTCGGCGAGCGGCGGGGCCTGTCGCGGGACGTGCGGCCACATGGCCCGCTGGTCTGGATCCACGGCGCCAGCGTCGGCGAGGTTCTGGCCGCGGCGGCGCTGGTCGAACGGCTGCGCGATCTCAATCTGCGCATCCTGCTCACTTCCGGCACCGTCACCTCGGCGGCCGTGGTCGCGAAGCGCTTCCCGCCCGACGTCATCCATCAATACGTGCCGTATGATTCCCCGCGCTATGTCGCGCGCTTCCTCGACCATTGGAAGCCGTCGCTGGCGCTGTTCATCGAATCCGACCTGTGGCCGAACCTGATCCTCGCCGGCGCGGCGCGCCGCGTGCCGATGGTGCTGATCAACGGGCGGATGTCGCCGCGCTCCTTCCCGCGCTGGCGGCGCATGCATGGCACCATCTCGGCGCTGCTGTCGCGCTTCGATATTTGTCTTGCACAATCGCAGACGGATGCTGAGCGTTTTGCCGCGCTCGGCGGCCGCGACGTCCTCACGACGGGCAATCTCAAGCTCGACGTGCCGGCGCCGCCGGCCGATCCCGCCAGGCTTGAGCGGCTGATGGCCATGACGCGCGGGCGTCCCATCATCGTCGCGGCCTCGACCCATCCGGGCGAGGACGAGATGCTGATCGCGGCGCATCGCAGCCTCGCCGGTTTCTTCCCGCAGCTCTTGACCGTGATCGTGCCGCGCCATCCGGATCGCGGCCCCTCGATCGCGGGCCTGATCACGGCCTCGGGCCTGAAGCCGGCATTGCGCTCGCGCGAGGAACTGCCGACGGCGACGACCGACGTCTATGTTGCCGACACCATGGGCGAGCTCGGCCTGTTCTATCGCCTTTCGCCGATCGTCTTCATGGGCGGATCGCTGATCCATCACGGCGGCCAGAATCCGATCGAGGCGATCAAGCTCGGCGCCGCCATCGTCCACGGTCCGCACGTCTTCAACTTCACTGACGTCTACGAGGCGCTCGACACCAGCGGCGGGGCGCGCCAGGCCGACACGCAGGAGGCGCTGGTCAAGCAGCTCGGCCAATTGCTGGCCGATCCGACCATGCGCGACAAGATGCAACGCGCAGGCTCGGGCGTGGTCGAGCAACTCGGCGGCGCGCTCGATCGCACCATGACCGCGCTCGAGCCCTATCTGTTGCAACTGCGGATCGAGATGGGGGCCGCCAATGCGTGAGCCGGCCTTCTGGTACCGGCCACGTTCCCCGCAGTCGTATGTCCTTAGTCCTCTGGGCGCGCTCTACGGCGCGATCACGGCGCGCCGCATGGCGCGCCAGGGCTTTGACGCCGGCATTCCCGTAATCTGCGTCGGCAACTACCATGTCGGCGGTGCCGGCAAGACGCCGACCGTGCTGGCGCTGACCAAGCTCCTGCGCGAGCTCGGTGAGACCCCGCTGGTGCTCAGCCGCGGCTATGGCGGAAGCCTGAAGGGGCCGGTGATGGTCGACCGGATGCGCCACACCGCTTCCGACGTCGGCGACGAGCCGCTGATGATGGCGCGCGAGGTCCCCGTCGCGGTCGCGCGCGATCGCCTCGACGGCGTCGCGCTGGCGAAGTCGCAAGGCGCCACCGTGATCCTGATGGACGACGGCTTCCAGAATCCGAGTCTGCGCAAGGACGCCTCGCTGATCGTGATCGACAGCGAGCGCGGCCTCGGCAACGGCATGGTGTTTCCCGCCGGTCCTCTTCGCGCGCCACTGCAAGCACAGCTCGCGCGCACCGATGCGCTGGTCCTGATCGGCGACGGGCGTGCCGCGAACGATGTCGCGGCCGAGCTTGCCAAGCGCGACAAGCCGGAGCTGCGCGCGCGGCTGAAGGCGGATGCCGCCTCGCTCGCGCAGCTCCTTGGCAAGCGGGTTTTCGCCTTCGCCGGCATCGGCGATCCCGAGCGCTTCTTCCGCAGCTTGCACGCCAGCGGCGTCGATGTCGCGCGCATGCGTTCCTTCGCCGATCACCACATGTTCTCGGATGACGAGCTCGCCGCGCTCGCGGTGGAGGCCCAGCGCGAACAGCTCACGCTGGTGACCACGGAGAAGGATCTCGCGCGTTTGCGCGGCCGTGCGGGCGTGCCTGATAACATTGTGCCGTTCGCCGTCCAGCTCGAGTTCGACGATCCGGCAAAGCTGCGACAGTTGATCAGCGATCATCTGTACAAGGCGCGCGAGCGGCGGTTCAGCACGCGTTGATCTCGCGCGTTAAAGCATGATCCGGAAAGTGCGCAGCGGTTTTCCGAAAAGATCATGCTCAAACAACAACCTAAAGCGCGATGACGATTCATCCTAATCTCATCGCGCTTTAGGCAAGCGTCTCTGCCGTAGCCCATACGCCGACCGAACTTGTTTGCCAGCGGCCTCGGCAACGGCCTGGATCGCGGTGCAGCATTCAGTCATGCTCACCACGCCCCGATGGCGATCAATCCAATAATGGTCAGGCATGAGGCGCAGGCGACCATCACAGTATAGCATTCGGGTGTATTCATCGCTGCCTCCCAAGCTGCAATTTGCTTGGTCATCGCTACGCGGGAGAGATCGTGGTCTTGGGGCCGCTTCAATTCGGCATGCCGCAATCGGTCTTGCGCTGCGCGTCCGTCCTCTCATCGCCACCCTGATCCGCAGGCGGATAGTGCGCTTCGTGAGCTTCAGCGCGTTGGGCTGAGATCAGAAGCTGTTTCCGCATTTCAGCGAGGCGGGCGCGGCAATATTCACGATAGAGCATGTCGAATATGGTGGGCATGATTCACCCCCATCGCTTGACCCTGATTTACAGATATTCCACCGCGAATTTTCGAGGTGATCGTAGCCCGCCAGATGGCTCTTCGATATGAGCCCGTTCACAGACTGCGCCAATTCCAAAGCTCGATCGCCGTTTGGCTGACTTGATTGTCTGCGCGATAAAAGAGCAGGGCTAATTACCTAACACGCAATATAGCAGCCCTTTGTTTCACCAAGACTTCGTCAAACAACTTAAGAGCGCTGATCTGCAACAAAGAATCCAACTACAGCGCGAAATGACAAACTACGGAGTGTAGGCACTGTTCGATGCAACGTCGGATCGGAACGATTGCGGGAGGGCGATCCGCGTACAAGGCGCGCGAACGGCGGTTCAGCGCACGATGATTCCGTAGCGGCAAGGCGGCCCACCCACGGCCTCAACTCGGAAAGCATGCCCGGGCGGTCAGTGTCACCGGGGAGAGATTGAGAATCTCCGGAAACGTAAATGCATAACTCGCGCTTACCTCGTTGCCGCATGCTGACGTGGAAAAGGTGAATGTGTCCGCAGGGAGCGTGAGGCCGAATGCCTGCTGGGCAGCGTAGCTCGTTATGGCGCTGCTGCTTGGGCAGAGCGTGCTGTTGACGGTTGCGCAACGCGCCGCCATTTCGCTCCCATGCTGGATCCCCAGCTGAGTCCAGAACAGCAGCCCGCATTCGATGATCCCAAATATGAACAGGAAGAACGCAGGAGCGGTCAGCGCAAATTCCAGCGCCGACGCGCCCCGATCGTCGTGCCATAATGCCGCCAGTCTCACTGCAGCCTCGCAGTGGATTGCGCGCTATAAGTATATGTGGCTGCCACGATCTGGTAATCGATGAGCGTATAGTACGTGGCTCGCGCCGAGACCGTCGTATATGTTCCAGCCTGCGTGCCGCCGGTGCAGGTCGTCCCGCAAGTGACAGTGCTAACTCCCGCACTCGTTGGACATCCGCAAAATTGGACCGGCGGAGGCGAAGCAGTGATGTCCGTGGCATTGGTGGCATTTGTCACGGCGTTCGAAATGCCGCTCACGTCAAAGCCGCGCGCAATTGCGTATTGCGCTCCCGCTTGTGCGGCATTTTCGACCTGCATCTTGCGATAGAGTGCGAGCCCGATGTCTGTCACCGACACGACCATCAGAGACAGTATCGGGATCAAGATGCCGAATTCGGCGGCCGCGACGCCGCGTTTGTCGCCGATAGCGGCGCGCACGTGCCCCATCAGAGAATGAAGCAATCGACGGCAGTGCTTGGATGAGAAGTTCTGGATTTGCATTGGTCCAAACCTCATTCGATGAGCTGCGCGGTTTGCGAACCTATCGTCGCGGTGCCGAGCGCGGTACAATTGACCTGGAGGTTCGACGTGCCGCTGAACGTCAGCGTATCCGCGATGATTTTGGTGCAGGATGTGCTCGTGCCGTTGCCGCCACTGAAGCTGAGGTTGGCCTTTGGCAGGTAGATGGCACCGCCGAAGTTCTGTGTGCTGCCGCCGGTGAGATTGAAAGCAGTCCCGGCCGGCATATTGCGATCGCCGTACATGACGATGCCTTTCGTGGCGCCGCTGGTCGGCGCCGTCAGGTCGACGGTCGCGTTGCTGCCGATTGAAGCGGTGCCCCAGTTGCTTCCCGAGCCGGTAAACACCAGGGTTACGCCGCTGCCCGTGATGGTGGCGTTTCCAGCGACGCTCAAGCTTGCCCCGTCCAGATAATAGATGCCTGGATTGAGGTTCAGGACTGCGCCGGCATTGACCGTAATGCTGCCCGTGTAGCAGCCGGGGTCGAGCGAGGTTGTTTTTCCATTGGAGTTGACCACTATCTTGCCGTTGGTGCAACTCGGCCTCGCGGGGGGAGAGACATTGGCGTAGGGGTCGGCGACGGGCGATATGTGCGTCTTGACACCGTTGGTCGCCGTGATGCTGCTCGCGCCTGAGACGTCGCCAACCACTCCGACCTGATTTGCAGCGACCGAGGCGCTGCCGGCAACGTTGAGTGAGGGGCTTGCACTCGAGTTGCTGTAAAGGTTGCACTTGATCAAGTTGAGCTGGTTGCCGCCGCTGACGTTGACAGCGGGACTTGCGCTCGAGTTGAGCGCAAGTACGCAGCCTGTCCCGGAATTGGGCAGGGCGACAGAGCGTGCGGTTATGAGGACAGGATCCGAGCCGAACAGGGCTGATAGCAGCCGCTGTTGCGGTTGACTCACGATGACTTCGATTGCCTGCGAATTGGATGTGTGATTGCCTGTCTTCGGCGGCTGGTTCACCGTGACCGTGACGTTGTTTGCCCCGTTCGCGTAACCATAGTTTGCCGTAACCGCTTTGGCTTCGGACGAGGGGTCGGTCCCTGCACTCGCCGCTGTCGCAGCGCTGACCGCGCCAGAGTCAGCCGCGCTCTGCATGTTCTTATGTTTGTAGTACCACCAGCCCACTTCCGTGCCGAGCCCTGCTGTGCCGACCAGGACCGGCATCAGCAGCGCCGAAATGATCACATAGCTGCCCGACTGATCTCGGGCGAATCGTTCAAGCAGGCTAACCGCCCGCTCGCGCCGACGAGCATGTCGCTCTGGGCTCAATGGTGCATCGAACGAATGGCTGCAAAGTCTCCGGGGGTCCATGTGCGTCCTGCCCGCTTGCCACTTTTTCCCGTGGCAATGTGCTGCAGACCGACTTAAACCGGGCCCAACGGAAACGAGACAATTTTAAACATCAGCTGACATTCAGCCGGCATTCATGGCCGCGCTTCTATCGATATATCTCCGATCAGGAGAATTCGATGAAACTGCGGTCCGCGATCATTGTCGTCAGCCTCACCTGTCTGCCGGTTTTGCCCGCCCTTGCTCAGACCTCCTCGCCGTCGCCTGCGGCCGCTCCGGCAAATCCGACAGGTGCGGTGCCGGTTCCCGCGACCAAGCGCGTCACGTGCCTCGCCACGACGCAAAACCTGAAGGGACAGGATAAACGCGACCAGCTGCAGCTCTGCATGGCGCAGGCGCGGCTCGACTGCCTCAAGCAGGCGATCGATCAGAAGATCGTCGGCGAGGCCCGCAAGACTTTCATCAAGACCTGCGTGGGCGCGGATGGCACCGAGCAACAATAGCCGCAGGCGCGCGGCCTTATCCCTGCGGCTTCGGCGCGCCGGGGAAATGCCGCTGGAGCACGGCGACGGGCGTGGCGTAGGCTTCCTGCAGATCCACGCTCCAGTATTTCAATTCGTCGAGCGGGATACGCGTGTCGGTGATCGCGCAGCGCACATAGGTCCCCGGCGAGATCACCCGGAAATCGCCGTCGAGATATTGCACCTGCGCTTCGCCATGGCCCGAGGGGCCAAACTTGTTCAGCACGGTCGAAAGTCTCCGTGGAAGGCCTCTCCGTGGAAATTCCTTGGAGGGCACGATGTGTCAGGCTGGATGTAGCATAGATAGGGTGGCTTGTCCGCCCGGTAAACCCACTGGTTTGTGATGTTTTGGCGCCGTTTCCGCGTGGTAGTGCTTGGACGAAGGGTCTTGACGCCGAGTCCGATGCGCCTTCGACTGACCGCCTTGTTCCTGACGCTCCTGATGTCGGCCGCGCACGCTGCGCCTGTGCCGCAGCAGGTCGACATCCCGCTGTCGTCGGGCGTCCTGCATGCGCAGCTCTACAAGCCCGAGGGCGAGGGGCCATTTCCGGCCGTGATCGCGCTGCATGGCTGCGGCGGGCTCAGTGGCCATTCCGATTCCGTCCTGCCGCGCTATCGCGATTGGGCCGAGCGGCTGCTTAGGGCCGGCAACGCCGTGCTGCTGCCTGACAGCTACGGCTCGCGCGAGCTCGGGCCGCAATGTCGCGTCAAGGAGATGCACGTCAAGGCGCGGCGCGAACGCGTCACCGACATCGCAGCGTCACGCGCCTGGCTGATGAAGCAGAGCTGGGTGGCGCGCGACCGCGTCAGCCTGATCGGCTGGGCCAACGGCGCCAGCGCGCTGCTGTGGGCCGTGCGGCCGCAGAGCGCGGCGCGCGATTTGGGCCCGGATTTTCGCGCCGCGGTCGCCTTCTATCCCGATTGCCGGATCTCCGCCGGCCTGGGCTGGAGTACGCGGGTGCCGACCCTGGTGCTGATCGGCGCCGATGACGACGTGTCGTCGCCGCCGGCCTGCCGCCAGATGGTGGACGGCGCGCGCGGCCGCAGCGCGCTCGCGCGCATCGTGGTCTATCCCGGCGCCTATCATGATTTCGACCGCGCCAACACGCCGCTGCACGCAGCTGCCGGCGGTACCGACGTGGCCGCGCCCGAGCATGGCCATCTCGGCACCGATGCGCAGGCGCGTGCGGAGTCGCAGAAGGACGTCGCGGAATGGCTGGCGCGGTGAGGATGGTGCCGTAGTTCGTAACCCGGACTTGTCCCGCCGTAGCTCGGTAGAGCGAAGGCGGAAGCGGGGCCGCCCGAGGAACAACGTCAGGCGGACAGCCCCGCATCGACCACCGCCCTGCACGGACCATGATGGCCGACCGGGAATCTACGGATCGCGCGTGGCGCCGGTTTCAGCATGTCACGACGCCATCATTCGACCACGATGTCGATTAAACGCATTTCATATGCGCAGTCGTATCGTCCTGCTCTCCTCCGCCGTGATCGTCTTCACCGTCGCGATCTTCCTGTTTGAAGCCCACGCCGGCGCGCCACAGTTCGCGCCGGAACATTGCGGCTTCTGGACCACGATCGACGCGGGATTGTCGTGCCGCTGAAGTACACCAATCCATCGCCGTCATCCCAGCGCAACGGCGAAGCCGTTGTCGCTGGAGGTGCTCGCCTCTTCGGCGAGCCTCGAAGGACGACGGCCCGGCTGCATCTCGGCCGTACATCCTTCGAGGCTCATCTTGCGATGCGCCTGCATCGCAAGCCTCGCACCTCAGGATGACGGGCTGAATGGGCTCCGCCTTGCCGCCACACCGTCATTGCGAGCGCAGCGACTTGTCCGCCGAAGCTTTAACAAGATGGAAGCAATTCAGAGTCCCTCTGCGGAAAGATTCTGGATTGCTTCGTCGCAAGGGCTCCTCGCAATGACGAGGTTGTGGCTACACTCGCCTCCACACACGCGCTGTCATCGCCCGGCTTGACCGGGCGATCCAGTACGCCGAGACGTCAGTGATTCACCGAGAAGCCTCGGCGTACTGGATTCCCCGCATTCGCGGGGAATGACACCGGGCGGAGTGCTGCCCTCGCGCCTCAGAACAAGCTGCCCTGATCCACCGGCTTGGCCACGCGCTTCGGCGCGGGCTTTGCGTCTTGCGCGGCCGGCTTTGGCTGTGAGGGCGCGCGCTTCGTCGCAGGCGCCGGGCGGTCCGCATCCGCAGTCGCGGCCACACGACCGTCGGCAAACTCGATCTCGAGCCGTGCATTCGGCCCGACGCTGTCGGCCGCATGCAAGGGGTGGCCGGCTTCATCGCGCACCAAAGCAAAGCCGCGCGCGAGCACGCTGCGATAGGACAGCGCGGAGAGCAGCTTGCCGCTGTTCTCGACACGCGCATCGAGCCGTTGCAGCAGCGTGACAAGCGCGCGTTGCGCGCGCTCGGCGAGCCGATGCGTGTGCTCGCGCTGGCGGAGAATCGCGTTGCGCTGCGCCTGTGCGTTGGAAAGCTTGGAGGCGCGCAAGCGAACCTCGAGCCCGGCAAAGTGGTCGCGCCGCCGCCGCAGCAGCGAGCGCGCGGAGAGGCCGAGCCGCTCGCCGCACACGGTGAGGCGGTGATCGGCCTGCGCGATCTGGCCGTGCAGCACCCGTAGCGTCAGCTTGGCACTGGCCGCCGTAAACCGGCGGAAATGCGCATGCGTGTTGGCCTTGAGGCAGCGGGGCAGGGATGCGCCCGCCGAATCCAGCCGCTGCCGCGGGATCGCCAGCAGGTCGCCGGCCGCCGGCAGCGCACGCGCGGCCGCGCGCAACTCGTTGCGCCGGCTTTCATGGCCGCGCTGCCAGCAGGCGCGGGTGCGCCGTCCGAGATCGGCGACCTCGACGAAGAGGTCGCTGCGCACCGGCACCGCCATCTCGGCCGCCGCCGTCGGCGTCGGCGCGCGCTTATCGGCGACGAAATCGATCAGCGTGATGTCGGTCTCGTGCCCGACCGCCGAGATCAGCGGGATCATGCTGTCGCTAGCTGCGCGCACCACGATCTCCTCGTTGAACGACCAGAGATCCTCCAGCGAGCCGCCCCCGCGCGCGACGATCAACACATCGGGCCGCGGAATCTTGCCGCCCTCTGGCAGCGCGTTGAAGCCGCGGATCGCGGCCGCGACCTGCTCGGCCGAGCCTTCGCCCTGCACCTTGACCGGCCACACCAGCACGCGGCGGGGAAAGCGGTCCTCGAGCCGGTGCAGGATGTCGCGGATGACCGCGCCGGTCGGCGAGGTGACGACGCCGATCACCTCCGGCAGCCAGGGCAAGAGCTGCTTGCGCGCCTGGTCGAACAGGCCTTCGGCGGCAAGCTTCTTCTTGCGCTCCTCCATCAGCGCCATCAGCGCGCCAATGCCGGCCGGCTCCAGCGCCTCGATCACGATCTGGTATTTCGAGGAGCCTGGATAGGTGGTGAGCTTGCCGGTGGCGATCACCTCGAGCCCCTCCTGGGGCTTGAAGCGCATGCGGCTATGCACGCCCTTCCAGATCACCGCCTCGATCTTGGCGCTGTCGTCCTTGAGCGCGAAATAGCAATGACCGGAGGAGTGCGGTCCGCGGAAGCCGGAGATCTCGCCGCGGACCCGGACATGGCCAAAGGCGTCCTCGACCGTCCGCTTCAGGGACAGCGAGAGCTCGGAGACTGTGAATTCGGGCGCGTTGAGCAGTTGTTCCGCAGGCGGCATCGGCAAACGATTCGGCATTTTGGGGTCAGACCCGACGTTAAGGATTTTCGCGCCGCGGCGCCAATCCCGGGATTGATTGGAAGAGTACTCTGTAATATAGAGTTCTCGATTGGTTGGTGAGTTTAGGGGGATGAGCCATGGCGATCGGGCTGCTGCGCGGCGTTTTGACCGGCCTGAAATGGGCCTTGTGTGCGCTCGGCGGCGTGGCGCTGATCCTCGGCGCCATGATCGCAACGCCGCTGGAGCGGCCGCCTGAGATGCGATCGGTCTCGGATTCAGCCAAGGGCATCGACTGGTCCACGTTGCCACCGCTCGAACGCTTTCAGGCCCGCGATGGCACCTGGATCGGCTATCGCCATTATGCGCCGAAAGGCCCGGAGACGGGCCGCGGCGCGATCTTCATCCATGGCTCCTCCGGCTCCAGCGGCACCGTCAATCACGCGCTGACCCATGCGATCGCCGCGCGCGGGGTGGAGACCTGGGCGCTGGACATCCGCGGCCATGGCGGCTCCGGCACGCGCGGCGACATCGGCTATGTCGGCCAGCTCGAGGACGACCTCGTCGACTTCGTCGCCCATGTCCGCAGGAACGCGCCCGATCTGCCGCTGACCCTGATCGGCCATTCCGCCGGCGCCGGTTTCTCACTGCGCGTCGCCGCGACACCGATCATGCAGGACATGTTTGTCCGCACCGTGCTGCTCGCGCCCTATCTCGGCTATGACGCGCCGACCAACAAGCCGCATTCCGGGGGCTGGGCCAATGCCGATATGCCGCGCTTATTCGCGCTTGCCGCGCTGCGCAAGCTCGGCATCGATTGCTGCGCGCAGCTGCCGGTGCTCGCCCTGGCGGTGCCGCCGGCCTCCGCGAAGTACCTGGTCTCCACCTATTCCGACCGCCTGATGCGCAATTTCGCGACGCGCGGCTATCGCATCGATCTTCCGGCGACGACACGTCCGATCACGATCTTCGGCGCCGCCGAGGACGAGATGATGATCTCGGACAAATATGCCGAGGCCGTGCAGGCGATAAAGCCGTCGGTGGGCGTCAAGGTGATCGACGGCGTCAACCACATGGGCATCGTCACCAATCCGAAGGCGGTCAATGTGATCGCCGAGGACGTGGCAACCAGAGGGGCAGGCCAGTCATGATCGACAGCAAGCAGGCGGCTGAAGCACTTGCCGATATCGACGACATCGTCCAGCGCCTGCGGCAGTCGCAGCTCTACGAGCTGGCGAGCCTGGGTGCCCTCTGGTGGGGCGCCTTGGTCTTCGCGGGCAACCTCGTGACCTGGCTCTGGCCGTTCTACGCAGTCTATGCGTGGCCCGCCGTCGATATTCTGGGGGTCGGCGGCCTGGTTGCGATCCGATTGCTCGCGCCCTCGCAAGCCCAGGCCCCGGCGTTCGACATCAGGCTCGTGCTGGTCTTCGCGCTGTTCTTCGCGTTCGGCTATATCTGCACCAACGTGCTCGGTCATTTCGGTCCGCGCGAGCTCGGCGCATTCTGGCCGATCTACTTCATGCTCTTCTACACCCTCGCCGGTCTCTGGTTCGGCTATGCCTTCGTCGCGATCGGTCTCGTCATCAGTGCGCTGACGCTGATCGGTTTCTTCACCATCGGCGAGCCATTCCCGCTCTGGATGGCCTTCGTCAATGGCGGCGGCCTGATCCTCGGCGGCCTCTGGATGCGACGGATCTGATGGCCGAGCTCGACGACATCATCCATCAGCCATTGCGGCTGAAGATCATGGCGGCACTGAACGCGCTGCCGTCGGGCACCGGTCTCGAATTCGCCCGCCTGAAGAAGCTCACCGGCGCCACCGACGGCAATCTCGGTGCCCATATAGAGACCCTGGCCAAGGCGGGTTATGTCTCCGTGGAGAAAGCCTTCGTCGGCAAGAAGCCGCAGACCACGGTGACCGCCACCGCCGCCGGCCGCGGCGCCTTCGCGCGGCATGTGGCGACGCTGCAGGAGATCATCGCGGGGAAGCAGGGTTAGGCTCCGCCCTCATTCCGGGGCGCGCCCTCTTGGGCGCGAACCCGGAATCCATTCCACCGCCGACGCTGCCGCTCAATGGATTCCGAGTTCGCGCTGCGCGCGCCCCGGAATGACAGTTCGTAGGATGGGTTGAGCCTTCGCGAAAGCCATCGCTTTCCTCTTCCGGCTCTCGGTCATTGCGGCTGTCATCCGATTGCAAGTGACGACGAAGCGCGGATAGCGCCCGTCGGTTAGCTTTACGGACGCTTCGAGAAACACGCGTGATGGGTCTCGCAAGGGCTCAACCCATCCTACGCGCTGCGGAAGCTTCGCGCGCGGTGATGCACGGGACTTCAGCGCCGCGTAGCCTCAATCACACTCTGCACCGCGAACCTCGCGGATGCGATCCTGTTGTTCTCGCGGATCGCGTCGAGGATAAATGCCTGAGCGTATCTCTCAAGTTCAGGCGACAGGACGACCCGCCGTCCTTTGTGCACAAGGTCTCCGCGGAGGTCCATCAAGGCGAGTACGTTCTCTAACGCGATCTGACGTAACTCTGAATCTTTCCGATATAGGCGACTAAGATAGTTCTTTATGTTCTTTCCCGTCAGAATTTCGAGTGCCGTGACATAAGAAACTACTTTGGAGGCGTTGTCGTTTGCCGAGAACGCTGACCCAGCGAACCAGAGCGCGGCATGGGTCCGATCATTCCGCGCATCAAATCGAGTGTCTGGATTGTCATCGGCGAACTTTATTGGTGCCCAATCGACAAGGGACGAACCAACAACGCCGAGCGCTCCGCTGAGGAACTTCTTGCGAGTAGTGCAGAAGTAGGAGGAGAACAGGCAACGACCAAGCAAGACATTCCCGGACAGTAGCGAGATTAGCCCAAGCGCATCAAACGATCCTGTGAGAGCGGGTGCCTCACGATCATGATCAGATTGACGAGATGCCAATATCATCAACGTCTGATCGCTTAGAATGAACTTGCGCGCAGTGACGTGGATCGAACCAGCTTCCGCACTGTGTGAAAAAGATAGCGTCTCGACCGGAATTGAGAACTCTAGCTTATCGTCGATTGTTACGAACTTAATCATGCCATCAACGGGTAGTTCGACGGAGCGAGGGAGATGCGCTTGCACAAACTCCTGCGTAAAATCCGGGCGACCACGCCATGAGTAGGCTCTTACGTGAAATACTCCATTATCATCCTGATTAGGTTCTGATTTTGGAAAGCCGGTCAGGGTGTCAGCTAGATGAACTTCAAACGCCGAAGGCTCATCCGCGAACCACACCCAAAATCGATCTCCAGCCGTTGCCTGGTTTGTTGGCTCCTTTTGATTTCTCTGGTCGATTGATCCGGTCGCGCCCATGATTCTGCCGTTGCTATTTTCTTTAGCCTCGCTGCCTGCCGATACCCTTGGCGAACGCCTCTCGCAGCGGAGCGAGCTTCTCGGCGCGACGCTCCGCCACCTTGCGTGCTCGCTCGTGCCTTCGCACGATCTGCGAGCCCATTTGCCGCACGCCGTTTAAGGCCATCCACCTTGAGCAAATGGCACCTTTTATATTTCTTGACGCTACCGCAAGGGCATTTTTCGTTGCGACCGATCTTTGGTTGCTTTCCGGCCTGCTTGATCAATGACTCCAACGCATCAATAGGTCGCGCTTGTGGCATGTTGGCGGTTGCGGCGTCCATCGCCGCATCCTTTTCCCAAGTGAATTCGCCCACCTCCCAGCCTTCACGCTGTACTTGCGCAACTCGCAGTGGCGTCGAAGTCTTTCAGGGCCGCGGGATCATCGAAGATTGCTTGTTCAGGGCGAGAAGGGCAGGGGAATTGAAACCATCTTGAAAATTCGAGATTAAGGGGCGTCATTCAGGGCAATCAATTAAGAGTTGTAGCTCAGTGATCCGGCACGGCGAGTCTCGGCGTCGCAGCGCAGGGCAACATGCGAAGAGGCCAAACCGTGCTAGCCTGTGTCGGCCATGGGGCCTGAAAGGAGGCCTCTATGCCCGGTCCGACGCCTGCACGCGCGTCCCGGAATGACGACGGGAAGGTTGCGCCGCCCCCCTTGAGACCCGCCGCGATTCGTGCGACCTCCGCGGCCAGCAAACCCCTCATTCCTGAGCCCTCGATGCACATTCTCCTGCTCGGTTCCGGCGGCCGCGAACATGCCCTGGCGTGGAAGATCGCAGCCTCTCCCCTGGTGACCAAATTCTGGTGCGCGCCCGGCAATGCCGGCATCGCGAAGGAGGCGGAATGCGTGGCGCTCGATGTCGCCGACCATGCCGCCGTGATCGACTTCTGCAGGAAGAATGCGGTCGAACTCGTGGTGGTCGGCCCGGAGACGCCGCTCGCGGCCGGCATCGTCGATGATCTCTCGGCCGCCGGCATCAAGGCGTTCGGGCCGAGCAAGGTGGCCGCCCAGCTCGAAAGCTCCAAGGGGTTCACCAAGGCGCTGTGCACCGAGTTCGGCATTCCGACCGGCGCCTACAAGCGCTTCACCAACGCACAGGACGCGCGCGCCTATGTGCAGAGCCAGGGCGCGCCGATCGTGATCAAGGCCGACGGTCTTGCCGCCGGCAAGGGCGTCGTCGTCGCCAAGACCTTGCGCGAGGCCGAGGACGCCATCGCCATGATGTTCGAGGGCGCCTTCGGCGAGGCCGGCGCTGAAGTCGTGATCGAGGAATTTCTGCCCGGCCGCGAGATCAGCTTCTTCGCGCTGTGCGACGGCGAGACCGCCATTCCGCTGGCCTCGGCCCAGGACCACAAGCGCGTGTTCGACCACGACGTCGGCCCGAACACCGGCGGCATGGGCGCCTATTCGCCGACGCCCCTGGTCACGCCGGCGATCCACGATGCGATCATGGCGAAGATCATCCTGCCAACGGTGGCCGGCATGAAGCAGCGCGGCACGCCGTTCCGCGGCGTGCTCTATGCCGGCATCATGCTGACGACGCAGGGCCCGAAACTGTTCGAGTTCAACGTGCGCTTCGGCGATCCCGAGTGCCAGGTCCTGATGCTGCGCATGATGTCGGACATCGTGCCGGCCTTCCTTGCAGCCTGTGACGGAGAGTTGAAGCATTTCGATCTGCGCTGGCATCCGGAATCCGCGCTCACCGTGGTGATGGCGGCGAAGGGCTATCCCGGCGACTACCAGAAGGGCACGCGCATCGGCGGGCTCGATGACGCCGCCAAGGTCGATACCGTCGAGATCTTCCACGCCGGCACCGTGGCAAAGGATGGCGCCATCCTCGCCAATGGCGGCCGCGTGCTCAATGTCTGCGCGCTCGGCAAGACCGTGACCGAGGCGCAAGGCCGTGCCTATCAGGCCGTCGACCGCATCGACTGGCCGGAAGGCTTCTGCCGCCGCGACATCGGCTGGCAGGCGGTGGAAGCGGAGAAGGCCAGGAATTAACGCGAACCAGCTTGCGATCCCGGACGGTGCGCAAAGCGCACCAGTCCGAAAATCTCGAGGCTTGGTGTCACCGCGCCGCCACATCGATATTCCAGAATGTGCAATCGGCTGTTGGGGTTAGCAGCCCCGCCGATAATACCGCTACTGTGCATGGGGTTGTTTTCGACATTTTTGTTTGTCGGGGGCCGGCTCCGGGACTGACCAATAAGGATGCAGAAAGATGTCCGATCTCGCCGACCTCTATCCGGGCTTTGCCGCGGAATGGATCGACACCTCCTTCGGCCGCATCTTCGCCCGCGTCGGCGGCAGCGGGCCGCCGCTGCTCCTGCTGCATGGCTTCTCCGAGACCCATGTGATGTGGCACCAGGTGGCGCCGCAGCTGGCCGATAGGTTCACGCTGATCATTGCCGACCTGCCGGGCTATGGCTGGTCCGACATGCCCGCGAGCGATGCGCTGCATATCCCCTACAGCAAGCGCGCCATGGCCAAGGCCATGGTCGAGGCGATGGAGCGCCTCGGCCACGTGCATTTCGCGCTCGCCGGCCACGACCGCGGCGGCCGCGTCTCCTACCGCCTCGCGCTCGACCATCCCGGCCGGCTGTCGCGCCTCGCCGTGCTCGATATCCTGCCGACCTACAATTACTGGGAGCGGATGAACCGCGCCTACGCGCTGAAGATCTATCACTGGACCTTCCTGGCGCAGCCTTATCCGTTGCCCGAGACCCTTATCGCGAGCAATGGCGAGTTCTTCCTGCGCTTCAAGATGGCGAGCCAGACCAAGTCGAAGACGTTGGACGCGATCGACGAGCGCGCGCTCGAGCACTATCTCGCCCCGTTCCGCGATCCCGCCCGGGTGCATGCGATGTGCGAGGACTATCGCGCCGGCGCCTATTTCGACTACGACCTCGACAAGGCCGATTTCGAGGCCGGCAAGAAGATCGCCGTTCCCATGCTGGCGTTGTGGGGCAATGCTGGCATCGCCCAGGCCGCCGCCACCCCGCTCGACACCTGGAAGGAATGGGCCACGAATGTCGTGGGCATGCCGGTGGATTCCGGCCACTTCCTCACCGAGGAGAACCCGGACGTTACCGCGAGCGCGTTGCGCGAGTTTTTTACGGCTTGATCCTCATCGTCATTGCGAGGAGCTCTTGCGACGAAGCAATCCAGTCTGTCTCCGCGGAAAGACTCTGGATTGCTTCGCTGCGCTCGCAATGACGAGGAGGGATCTACCGCCGTTCGCGAAAGAACTCCCGCAGCAGCCGCGCCGCCTCGCTCTCGCCGACCCCGGAATAGACCTCCGGCGCGTGATGGCAGGTCGGGGAAGCAAAGAACCGCACGCCGGACTCGACCGCGCCACCCTTGGGGTCGGCGGCGCCGTAATAGAGCCGCCTCACCCTTGCAAAGGAGATGGCGCCCGCACACATGGTGCAGGGCTCGAGCGTCACGTAGAGGTCGCAGTCGACGAGGCGCTCGCTGCCGATCTTCTTCGCCGCCTCGCGCAGCGCGATGATCTCGGCATGGGCCGTCGGGTCGTAGTCGGTCAGCGTCCGGTTCGCCGCGGTGGCGATGACCTCGTAATTGCGGACCACGACGCACCCGATCGGAACTTCGCCCGATTTTCCGGCATTTTCGGCCGTCTTAAGCGCCAAATCCATGAAAGAAGGGGCTTTCATGCCTCGTATCATCGCCAGAAACCTGCTACTAGCTCCGCCTTCAGCAAGAGTGGATACCGATTTTGCCTGAGCATGCGGCTCGGAACGAGCGCGCACAATGCTCATCGCGCCACCCCTAAGTGAGATTATTCATGCCCCGCGACAGCGACAAAGACAACGATTCCCGCGGCCGGCGTGATCGTGGCCCGTCCAAGGGCCGTACCGGCAAGCCCCGGGGACCGGACAAGAAATTCGCCAAGCGCGGCCTCGAGGGCAAGGGCGATCGCGACAGCCGCCCGCCCCGCGAGGGTCGTGAGGGCCGCCCGTTCCGCCGCCGCGAGGAGGGCGATGCGCCGCGCCGTGATTTCAGCGACCGTCCGCGCTTCAAGCGCGACGACCGCGGCGGAGAGGGCCGCGGCGAGCGCAGCTTCAAGCCGCGGGGTGATCGGCCGTTCAAGCCGCGCGGCGACCGTCCGAAGTTCGATCGTGATGAGCGCGCGCCGCGCGGTGAGCGTTCGGAGCGGCGGTTCGAGGACCGCAAGTTTTCGCGCGGCGACTCCGATCGGCCGCGCAAGGATTTTGGCCGCGACCGTGACTTCCGGGATAGCAAGCGCAGCTTTTGCGACCGTCCGAGGGATCGTGGCGAGCGAAGCGATTCAAAGCCGTGGCAGAGGCGCGACGATCGTCCACGCGGTGACCGGCCGCGCAAGAGCTTCGACAAGGATTTCGGCGGCCGTGATCGCGGCGATGAAAAGCCCTGGCGTCAGCGCGACGACCGCCGTGAAGGTGGCCGTGGCGACGACCGTCCGCGTTTCTCCCGGCGCCGCGACGAGGGCGATGATCGCCCGCGTTTCTCGCGCCCGCGCGAGGAGCGGTCCGGTGACGATCGTCCGCGCTTCAATCGCTCGCGCGAAAGGCGGCCGGAAGGCCGCATGGACTGGCAGGAGCATCCCCGCAGCGAGGGTCGCTTCCGCGACCGGCCGCGCCGCGACAACGAGGACGACAGCAGGATTTTCGAGAAGCGCCCCGCCTTCGGCGGCCGCGGCGCCTATCGCGAGCGCGATCGCGATTTCGAGGGGCGGCCGCGCCGTGAAGACGCGCCGAAGCCGAAGAAGGCCGGCGAGCGCATCGCAAAAGTGCTGGCCCGAGCGGGCCTCGCTTCGCGGCGCGATGCCGAGGAATTGGTCACGCAGGGCCGCGTCACCGTCAACGGCCGGGTGATCAATTCGCCGGCGCTCGACGTCACCCAGAACGACGTCGTCGCCGTCGACGGCAAGCCGTTGCCGCCGCGCGAGCGCACGCGGCTGTTCCTCTATCACAAGCCGCGCGGGTTGATGACGACACATGACGACCCCGAGGGGCGTCCGACCGTGTTCGACAATCTGCCCGAAGGTCTGCCGCGCCTGATCAGCGTCGGCCGGCTCGACTTCAACACCGAAGGCTTGTTGCTGCTCACCAATGACGGCGGCCTCGCCCGCACGCTCGAGCTGCCGGACACCGGCTGGCTGCGCCGCTACCGCGTCCGCGCCCATGGCGACGTCACCCAGGCGCAGCTCGACGAGCTCAAGGGTGGCATCGAGGTCGAAGGCGTCAAATACGGTCCGATCGAGGCGACGCTGGAGCGAGACCAGGGCGCCAATGTCTGGCTGGTGTTCGCGATCCGCGAGGGCAAGAACCGCGAGGTGCGCAATGTCTGCGCCCATCTCGGGCTCGAAGTGAACCGGCTGATCCGCGTCTCCTATGGCCCGTTCCAGCTCGGCGAGATCCCGGAAGGCCAGGTCGAGGAGATCAAGTCGCGCGTGCTGCGCGAGCAGCTCGGCGATAAGGTGATCGAGAAGTCGGGCGCCGAGTTCGACGTGCCCGCGAAATCCGCCGCGCGCGAGGGCGATGCGCCGAAGAAGCCGATGAAGCGCGCTGTCATCAACGATCGCAAAGGCCGCCGCGTGCTGGTGCAGCGTACCGGCAGCGAGGAGGCGCGCGAGCGCAACGAGCTGGAAGCGAGCGGCTATGGCCCGCCACGCCGTCCCAAGCGCGGCTATCACGGCAAGCGCGACCTGACGCCGCGGGAGGATTAATTTGCGCGTCGTCGGCGGTCGTCTGAAGGGGCGCAATCTTGCCTCACCGTCTTCGCGCGACATCCGCCCGACGGCGGACCGCCTGCGCGAGTCCGTGTTCAACATCCTCGTGCACGCCTATGACGATCCGATCGAGGACGCGCGCGTGCTCGATCTCTTCGCTGGCACCGGCGCCCTCGGCATCGAGGCGTCGTCGCGCGGGGCGAAGTTCACGTTGTTCGTCGACAATGGGGCCGAAGCGCGAGCATTGCTGCGCAACAATGTCGAGTCGCTCGGCCTCGGCGGTGTGACCAAGGTCTATCGCCGCGATGCGACCGATCTAGGCCCCGCGCATCCCGTCGAGCCGTTCTCGCTGGTGTTCCTCGATCCGCCCTATGGCAAGGGCTTTGCTGAGAAGGCGCTGGCGAGCTTGCGCGACGGCGGTTGGCTCACGTCGGGCGCACTGCTGGTGGTGGAAGAGGCGAAGGCCGCGCAGTTCGTGACGCCGGAAGGTTTCGAAGAATTGGAGCGGCGGGCTTATGACGACACGGAGTTCGTGTTTCTGAGGAAGCCGTAGTCTCGCTGCCGTAGGGTGGGCAAAAGGCGCGCTCTTCGCGCGCCGTGCCCACCGTTTCTATTGCTCTTGTGGAAAGATCGTGGGCACACGGCGCTTTGCGCCTTTGCCCACCCTACGGCACCGTCACCTCCGCCCGAACAGCTTCTCCACATCGGTCAGCTTCAGCTCGACATAGGTCGGGCGGCCGTGATTGCACTGGCCGGAGTTCGGGGTGTCCTCCATCTCGCGGAGCAGGGCGTTCATCTCCTCCGGCCGCAGCCGGCGGCCGGCGCGGACCGAGCCGTGGCAGGCCATGGTGGCGGCGACATGCATCAGGCGGCGCTCCAGCGGCAAGGCCTCGTCCCACTCGGCCATGTGCTCGGCGAGATCGCGGAGTAGCCCGCCTGCATTGGGCTTGCCCAGCAGCGACGGCGTCTCGCGCACCGCGACCGCGCCGGGGCCGAAGGACTCGATGGCGAGACCGAACGATGCCAGCTCCTCGCTGCGATCGAGCAAGCGCTCCACAGTAGATTCGTCCATCTCGACGATCTCGGGGATCAGCAGGATCTGCCGCTGCACGCCGTTCGCCGCCAGCGAGGCCTTCAGCCGCTCATAGACGATCCGTTCATGCGCGGCATGCTGGTCGACGATGATCAACCCGTCGCGAGTTTGCGAGACGATATAGGTCTCGTGGATCTGGGTGCGTGCCGCGCCGAGCGGGCGGTCGACGAGGTCGCCGGCGGGCTGCGTCTCGATTCGCACATCCGCACTGGGCGCACCGACATCGAATGCGGCCTGGGCGCGCTCGGCGAAGGCGGGCGCTGCTGAACCTTCGAACGACGGCAGCGTCCCAACCGGGACGGATGGCGATTGGCGCCAGTCCCAACTGGCAGACCGTTGCGGCGTGAAGGCAGGGCGGAACGAGGACAAGGCGGCACCGCCGCTGTTGGCCGCCGTACGCCGGCCCTCCCGCGCGAGCCCTTCCTTCAATCCATGCACGATCAGCGCGCGCACGAGCCCCGCGTTACGGAAGCGCACCTCGGTCTTGGCCGGATGCACGTTGGCGTCGACCTCGCGTGGATCGAGCGTGACGAACAGCGCCACCACGGGATGGCGGTCGCGCGGCAGATAGTCGGAATAGGCCGCGCGCACCGCGCCGAGGATCAGCTTGTCGCGCACCGGACGGCCGTTGACGAAGAGATATTGCCCGAGCGCGTTGGCTTTGGTCAGCGCAGGTGCGGCGGCATAGCCGGCGACCACGACGCCCTCGCGCTCGGCATGGACCTCGATGGCGTGGCTGCGAAACTCCGCGCCCAGGATATCGCCGAGCCGCGTCAGGCGCCCCGCGGCGCCGGGCAGCGCCGCGGTCCAGGTCACCGGCGCGCGCTCCTCGCCCGCGAGCGTGAAGGCGATATCGGGCCGCGCCATCGCGAGGCGCCGGACCACTTCGCGAATGGCTTCCGCCTCGGTGCGGTCGGTCTTCAGAAACTTCAGCCGCGCGGGTGTCGCGTAGAAGAGATCGTTGACCTCGACCCGCGTGCCATGCGCCAGCGCCGCCGGCATGATCTCGGACTTCTCGCCGCCCTCGACAGTCAACGCCCAGGCGTGCGGCTCGCTGGCGTGCCGCGTCGTGATGGAGAGGCGCGCGACTGCCCCGATCGACGGCAGCGCCTCGCCGCGGAATCCGAGGGTGCGGATCTGGAGCAGGTCCTCATCGTCGAGCTTGGAGGTGGCGTGGCGCTCGACTGCGAGCGCGAGATCCTTTGCAGTCATGCCGCCGCCGTCATCGGTGATGCCGATCCGCCGGCGCCCGCCACCGTCGGTGAAGACGTCGATGCGGCTCGCGCCGGCATCGATCGCGTTCTCGACGAGCTCCTTGACCACGCTCGCCGGACGTTCGACCACCTCGCCGGCGGCGATGCGGTTGACGACTTGCTCTGGAAGCTGGCGGACGGGCATGAACTCGATCTTGGGGCTCGAACGGGGATTCGCAGACGACGCTATTCTAGGCCGTGTTGCGTCAAAAGCATGGGCTGGGCAACACCGGAGTGGCGGGCTGGGGAAGAGGGCTCTCTATCACATTGAAGACATTGGGCGTTCGAGAAGATTCCGCAACCGGGATGGACGCGTCTCCGGCCACCGTCGTGATTGTGAGGTGCCGGGGAGCGGTGTAGCATCGTGAAAAAATGGCAACAGGACGGGAGGACGCCATGTGCCATCTCTTCGCGCACCAGCCCCAACGCGACTACGAATCCCAAACCCGTTCGTTAAGGATCGGCGGGCACTGCACCTCGATCCGGCTGGAAATGGCGTTCTGGGACACGCTCGAGGAGATCGCGGCCAAGGAGAGCATGAGCCTCGGCAAGTTCCTGACGACACTCTACAACGAGGTGCTTGATCATCATGGCGAGGTCAACAATTTCGCCTCGCTGCTGCGGTGCTCGTGTTTGATCTACCGCTCCCGGAGCTCGGTGCCGGTGCAGGAATTCAAGGCCACAGTGGCGCCTATTCTCGACGCGGCGGAATAGACGTTCCAACAAAAGTCCGTAGCCCGGACGGAGTGCAGCGCAATCCGGGATTCGAGCCGCAGGTGAAAGCGGCCCCGGATTGCGCTGCGCTCCATCCGGGCTACGGGACTACGATACCCCTCCGGCGTCATTGCGAGGAGAGCTCTTGCGACGAAGCAATCCAGACTGTCGCTGCGGAGAGATTCTGGATTGCTTCGCTGCGCTCGCAATGACGGGGAGGATGCCCGGCCTCAAATCTCCTTCTTCTGCATCGCGCCGGCGATGTAGTCGGCCTGCCGGATGGCCAGCGCGACGATGGTCAGCGTCGGGTTGCAGGCCGCGCCGCTGGTGAACTGGCTGCCGTCGGAGACGAACAGGTTCTTGATGTCGTGGCTCTGACCGAACTTATTGACCACGCCGTCCCGCGGTTTGTCGCTCATCCGGTTGGTGCCAAGATTGTGCGTGCTTGGATAGGGCGGCGTCGGATAGGTCACGGTGGCGCCGACGGCGTCGTAGACCGCAGCGCCCTGCTTGTAGGCATGGGCGCGCATCGCGACGTCGTTGGGATGATCGTCGAAATGCACGCTTGCGACCGGCTGTCCGAACTTGTCCTTCACGACAGGGTCGAGCGTGATGCGATTGGTTTCCTGCGGCATGTCTTCGCCGACCAGCCACATGCCGGCCATCCTGGGATAACCGTCGAGTGCTGAGGTGAACGGACGGCCCCAGGCGCCGGGATTGAGGAACGCCGCCATGAAGGGCAGGCCGATCGACAGCGTCTCCATCTCGTAGCCGCCGACGAATCCGCGCTTCGGATCGTTGGCGGCTTCATCACGGATGATACCGGCCATGGTGGTGCCGCGATACATGTGCACCGACTTTTCGAACACGGCGTAGACGCTGCCGGTCATGTGACGCATGTAGTTGCGGCCGACTTGGCCGCTCGAATTGGCGAGACCATCGGGGAACGTGGTCGAGGCGCTGTTGAGCAGCAGCCGCGGGCTTTCGATCGAATTGCCGGCCACCGCGACGATGCGCGCCTTCTGGCGCTGCATTGCGCCGTTTTCGTCGGCGTAGACGACGCCGGTCACCTTGCCGCTCGCATCGTGCTCGATCTTGACCACCATGCTGCCGGGGCGGACTTCGAGATTGCCGGTCGCCTCGCCCTTCGGGATCTCGGTGTAGAGCGTCGACCATTTCGCGCCGGATTTGCAGCCCTGGAAGCAGAATCCGATCTGCTGGCAGGAGCCGCGCCCGTCGCGCGGCTGGCTGTTGATCGCCATGTTGCCGGTGTGCACGGTCTTGTAGCCGAGCTTTTTCGCGCCGGCCTCCAGCACCTTGAAGTTATTATTGCCGGGAAGCCCGGGAATGCCGTTGGTGCGGGTCACGCCCATCTTGTTCTCGGCCTTGGCGTACCACGGCTCCATCTCCGCGAGCGTGACCGGCCAGTCCAGCAGATTCGCACCGGGAATGTTGCCGTAGGTGCTCTTCACCTTGAACTCGTGCTCGTCGAAACGCAGCGAGGCGCCGGCCCAATGCACGGTGGAGCCGCCGACCGCCTTGACGATCCAGGCGGGGAGACCCGAAAAATCCTTGGCGACGCGCCATGTGCCTGACGTGGTGCGCGCATCGGTCCAGGCGAGCTGCGAGAAGCTCTCCCATTCGTCGTTGATGAAGTCGTGGTTCTCGATGCGGGGACCTGCCTCGAGAATGACGACCTTGACGCCTTTCTGCGCGAGCTCGTTGCCCAGCGTGCCGCCGCCGGCGCCGGAGCCGACGATCACCACAACACTGGAGTCGTTCAGATCGAATTTTGCCATATGCGTTCTCCTGAACCGTTGGGTGACGTTAAGCCTTCGGCAGCCAGTCGATGTCGGCAAAGCCGCGGTTGATGTAGCCGCCATGCTCGGCCGAGGAGCCCTCGTAGCCGAACCGCGGCCAGACCTCTTTCTGGTTATAGAGCGAGACGACGAGGTCGCCGCGCACCTTCTGGAAGAACTCGCTCTGCTCGATCTCCTTCAGCAGCACCACGCGGTCGGCTTCCCAGGGCACCTCGGCGTAAGCCACCTTGTGGCGATCGCGCGCGTTCTGATCGAGCCGCGTGATGCCGTCGCTGATCAGCGATTTGACGGCGGGATCCTTGGCCGCCTTGCCATCCCACGGCTTGATCGCGGTGATGTAGTAGCTGTCGCCGAGCACATCGTGCGGATAGATGTCGCGCGCGACCTTCAGCAGTGTCTTCATTGTCGCGGGCGACAGCGCGCTCGCTTCATCTGCCCAGGCATTGTCGATACTGACACCGACGCTGGTCGCGACCGCCGCAACCGGTACGGCGGTTGCCGCGCCCTTGAGAAAGACGCGGCGGCTGTGCTTGCTTCGACGGTCGACTTCTCTCATGACATGTCCTCCTTCGATTCTTGTGATTTGGATTATCGTGATTTGGTCAATTGAAACGGCCGCCCCGCTGGATCACCTCGATCTTGTAGCCATCGGGATCGTTGACGAAGAAGAAGCGCGCCAGCGTCCTGCCGTCGTGCTTGAAGTCGCGTAAGGGGCCCGGCGCGAGCTGCTCGCGCTCGAAGCGGGCATGTTCGGCGTCGAGGTCTTCGACCACGACGGCGAGATGGCCGTAGCCGTCGCCGAGCTGGTACGGCTCCTGGCGGTCGAAATTCACCGTCAGCTCGAGCTCGAAAGGTGAGGAGGGATGACGCAGATAGATCAGGGCGAAATCCGCGAATTTCAGATGGTCGGCGACCTCTAAGCCGAAGGCGCGTCTGTAGAAGTCGAGCGATCGCGCGTCGTCGCGCACGCGGATCATGGAATGGACGGGCTTTGCCATTCAATTCTGCTCCTTGAGATAGGTGATGATGGCGGCGCGCGTCTCCGGCTTCGCCTGCCGGTAAGCCATGACCACGCCGGGAACGACCGCTTGAGGATTGGCCAGCCAGGCGTCGAGCTTTGCCTCGTCCCAGGCGAAGTCAGCCTTCGCGAGATTCTCCGAGTAGCGAAAGCCATCGAGCTTGCCGGCGGGCCGGCCCACGATCTTGACCAGAGGCGGACCCTGCCGCATCGGCTCCGACAGGTTGGTGGTGTGGCACACCGCGCATTGCTGTTTGAAGAGTGTCGCGCCATCCAGCGATCTTGCCGCCGGCAAGGGCATCTGCGCGTCGGCAACCCGCATCATCAGCACCATCGCGGTGCACAATCCGAGCACGACTGCGCGCATCGCCAAGAGCTCGCCCCATCCACTTCGAAGTCAGCGTGCGCAAACTCTAGGCGGCGCCAAAGATGCAGTGGTAGTAGCGGGCTGTTTCGCTGCAAGCGGGGGCTCGCGCGTGGCGTGTGTTCCGCGCTGCCGCATATGAGGAGCACAATTCCGCGAAACCGCCCAGAAATCCCTAAACGATGACCACACGACGCAGGTTGCATCACAACCGCGCCGTTCAAACTCTCTTTGCGATGAACTGGTCCGGTGCAGGCGAGCGGCGCAGGGATGTTGCCGTGCCGTTCATCGCGAAAAAATCCAGGAGAAATGGATGAAGTTGGTGAAGACCTCTGCAATCGCATGCGCTGTCTCGGCCCTCATTGCGACGCCTGTTCTCGCGCAAGGTACGTCATCTGGCGTCAAGCCCGGAGGCACCGTGCAAAGCAAACCCATGCAGGGCGGCACGGTGGGCAGCGAGGATGATGATGTCGGCGCGCAGCAGGGGGCTGCCGGCGAGAAGGTCGGCGTGAAGTCGACCAAGGGTAAAGGTACCGCCGGAACCACCGGCAGCGCGACACGTAAGGGCACGGCCGACGATGCGGCGACGGGCGGTGCTGCGACCGGCAAGCGCTACTGACGCCAGCTTACGAACCGGCAAACCTTCGGTCGCTCTGCGACCGAAGGTTTTTGCTTGATCAATCGTCGAAGCGGCCGCCGCGTCCGGCCTTGATGTCGCTACGCCGCTTCTTGCCTTCGAGCCGGCGCTGCTTGGACGCGAAGGTCGGCCGTGTCGCGCGTCGTGGGATCGGGCGTACCATCGCCTCGCGCAACATTTCGACCAGCCGGTCGATGGCATCCTGCCGATTGCGCTCCTGGGTGCGGAAGCGCTGGGCGTGGATCACGATCACGCCGTCCTTGGTCATGCGCTGTCCGGCGATGCGGGCAAGCCGGATGGCGGCATCCTCCGGCAGGGTCAGCTTGCGCGTGTCGAAGCGCAGTTGCGCTGAAGTCGCGACCTTGTTGACGTTTTGTCCGCCAGGCCCGGAGGCGCGGACAAAGCCGATCTCGATGTCGTCCTCGTCGATGACGAGATCGCGGGATATCCGCAGCATGATGGCACCATTCGTGATGTCCGGACATATCGCGAACATCTACGTTCGGCAATGGTGCATCGTGGAAACGCAAATGGCCGGGACCCGGCTCCGCCATGGCTTCGCCGGGCTTTGAGTGCTGGGCCGGCGAAGCCGCAGGCGGAGACGGCGAGCCCTGCCATCTCAGGAGACGTTTATCAGATCGTCAGTTCGACTTCGTCGCCGGTACCGCCACCGGCTGCGCAGCGGCCTGGGGGGCGCGGCCGACGACGACGGTGAGGAGGCCCTCGCCCCACAGGCGCTTCGCGGCAGCCTTGGCGTCGTCCAGCGTCACCGCATCGACGATGGCATTGCGCTTCTCGATATAGTCGATCGGCAGCTTGTCCTGCTGATACTGCAACAGCGCCTGCGCCAGCTTGGAGGAGGTGTCGAGCGCCAGCATCTGCGAGCCCTTGAGGTAGGACTTGGCCTCATCGAGCTCCTTCTGTGTCGGGCCCTCCTCGGCGATGCGGCGGACCTCCTTCTCGATGGCGTCGATGGTGTCGCCGGCGCGGTCGGCGCGCGTGCCGGTATTGCCGGTGAACAGCGCCGAGTGCTCCATCCAGAGCAGCGATTCGTACACGGAATAGGCCAGCCCGCGCTTCTCGCGGACCTCGCGATAGAGCCGGGAGGACAATCCGCCGCCGCCGAGGATGTGGTTGACGACGTAGGCGGCCATGAAGTTGGGATCGCTGCGCTTCACGCCGGGGCCACCGAAGGTGATCACGGTCTGCGGCACGTCGAGCGTCACGAAGGCGCGCTGCGGCGGCTTTGCGGCATCGACGTCGGGGACCGGCGTGAGGTTGGCCTTGGCAGGGAGGCTACCAAAGGTGTGGTCGAGCAGCTTGCCGAGCGTGGCCGGATCGACGTCGCCGACGACCGCGATCTTCAGCCCATCCTTGGCGAGCACGCGGCCGACATAATCCTTCAAGTCGGCGACCGTGATGGTCGGCACGCTGTTGAGGTTGCCGTTGGTCTGCCGGCCGTAGGGGTGATCGCCGAAGGCGACCTCGAGGAACTTGCGGCTCGCCAGCGAGGTCGGATTGGTGGTCTCGCGGCGCAGTCCCGAGATGACCTGCGAGCGGATGCGCTCGACATCGGCGGTGTCGAAATGCGGCGAGGTCAAAGCCATCCGTAGCAGGTCGAAGGCCTCGTCCTTGTTGTCGCGCAACATGCGCAGGCTGCCGCGGAAGGCGTCGCGGGTGGCGTTGAAGGAGAGCTCGATGGCGCGGCGGTCGAGCCGTTCATGGAAGGTCTTGGAGTCGAGATCGCCGGAGCCTTCGTCGAGGAGGTCGCCGACGAGATTGGCGACGCCCGACTTGTCCTTGGGATCCTGGGCCGAGCCCCCGGCGAAGGAATACTCCATGGCGATCAGCGGCACGGTTGCGTCCTGCACGAACCAGGCTTCGATGCCGCCCGGAGAGGTCAAATGCTGGATCTTTGCGGCTGCATGCGACGGCGAGACCGCGGCCAGTACGAGGGCCGCGCCGGTAACGAAGGACAGCGCGAAATGATGCGCGCGAAGGAAGGGATAGGTCACGAACGCTTCTCCTCGCGCTTGGCGGTGGCGGTGTCCTTGATCAGATAGCCCGTCACCGAGCGCTTCTTTTCGAGCCATTTCTGCGCAACGGCGCGAACCTGCTCGGCAGTGACTGCGCGGATGCGGTCGGGCCAGCTCCTGATGTCCTCGATCGATAGGCCCGTGGTCAGCGCGCCGCCATACCAACGCGCCAGCACCGCCTGATTGTCCTGGGCGTAGATCGCTTCCGCAATGAGCTGGGTCTTGACCCGCTCCAGATCCTCGGCGCGGATCGGGTTCTGCGCGACATTGGCGATGACGCCATCGACCGCCTGCTCGACCTCTGCGAAGCTGACGCCGGGTTTCGGTGCGGCCGAGATCGCGAACTGGGTCGGGTCGAGCGAGATGCTCGAATAGCTGGCATTGGCGGAGACCGCGAGCGGCTTGTCGACGACAAGGGCGCGGTAGAGATAGGAATTGCTGCCGCTGCCCATCAGCTGCGCGAGCACGTCGAGGGCCGCGCTCTCGCCGGCCGCGGCCGTGGTCGCCGAGGGCACGAGATAATAGCGCCGCATGTTCGGCTGCTCGACCCGCGGGTCGGCCAGCGTGACGGTGCGCGGGGCGGCCGGCTCCGGCTCCTGCGGACGAATGCGCCGTGCCGGGATGGCGGGCTGCGCCGGGATGGCGGCGAAATTGCGCTCGACCAGCGGGCGGATTTCAGCGGCGTCGACGTCGCCGGCGATCACCAGGATCGCGTTGTTCGGCGCGTAGAAGCGGCGGTAGAAGGCGAGCGCATCCTCGCGATCGAGTTTCTCGATCTCCTGGTGCCAGCCGATCACCGGCCGGCCGTACGGGTGGTTGAGATAGAGCGCGGCCATGATCTGCTCGTTCAGCCGCGCGTCCGGATTGTTGGCGACGCGCATGTTGTACTCTTCGAGCACGACGTCGCGCTCGGGCAGTACGTTCTCGTCCTTGAGGATGAGGCCGGTCATGCGATCGGCCTCGAACTCCATCATGGTCGGCAACTGCTCGCGCGGAACGCGCTGGTAGTAGTTGGTGTAGTCGACCGAGGTCGAGGCGTTCTCGTTGCCGCCGACGCGGAGCACGGTCTGCGAGAATTCGCCGACGGGATGCTTCGAGGTGCCCTTGAACATCAGGTGCTCGAGGAAATGCGCGAGGCCGGATTTGCCCGGAGTCTCGTCGGCCGAGCCGACCTTGTACCAGATCATCTCCGTGATCACGGGCGTGCGGTGATCCGGGATCACCACGACCTGCATGCCGTTGCTGAGCGTGAAGCTGACGGGCGGGGCCGATGTTACCGTGGTCTGGGCGAGGGACGCGCCGGCCGTCAGGACACTCGTCGAAAGCAGCGCGGCAAGGAGGCAGGCAGCCGATCGGTAAGAGGACATCATGATCCCTAGTGAAAGGCCGAGATCCGGATGTCCGGCTCGGAAGCACGGCATGGTACACCGTGCGGCTGAGGCTTCGCGTCACGAAGCAGAGAACTCAACGCGGAGGCAAGTTACTGATAAGCAATTTTGGAACCGCGTCCGGCGTGCACGAGCCGCCGGTGCAGGGTGCGGTTCTGTCAGGATGTCGCGGCGCGACAGGAACGCTATTGTTCCTTCTCCTTGCCGGACATGATGTCGAAATAGGTCCGCCGCGACTTGTCCGGCCCGGCGCCATAGGCGTAGTTCGGCGACGGCGTCTGATAGCCAGGCGGGGGCTCGACCAGCGATTGGCGCGGCGGCTCGCTAACGAATTTCTTTTCTTCGGAGCTGTTGCCGCCCTTCATCATGTTCCACAGACCACCAGTGTATCCGAGTTCGGCGGGGCTGAGCGACGGGTTGCCGTTGGCTCCCGGCTGTATGGGATCATTGCTGGTGCGGGGGGCCGCGGCGACCTCACCCGCCTTCATCTCAGCAGGGGTCAGGGGCCGGGCGGCCTGCCAGTTCTCCGTCGCCTTGGTGGCTTTCTTGCGCGCGGCAATCGCTTCCTTGCGGCGCTTCTCGTCGGGGTCCTTCGGCCAGTTCGGCGCATTCGTGGCCTGGGTAGCGGCCGGCGGCGGCAGGTCGAGCTTGGGCGGCACGACCAGCGGCGAACGCTCGCGGTACTCGATGCCGGGCTTCTCCATGCTCTTGGCGCCGAGGCCGGACATCAGATTGTCGATGAGCTTCTCTTCGAAGGTCATGTCGTCTTCCTCGTCGTCGTCACCGGCGCGGGCGGCGCCGGTCGACATGACGAGACCGATGCCGAGCGCGACAGCGGACAATTTCAATGCCCGCCAGAACCCCAATTTGGGGTCTCGAACCATTGAACCGCTGGTCTTCGAGCTGCGCATCACCATACCTGTTCCAAATTGTGGCAGTTTGCCGCTCGCACGCGGCTTGACCCTTGCAAAAGCGGGTTCCACCTGCCGGTCGTATCGGCCGGGATCAGGGCGCTTTTGCGGCGGGTACCCCCAGGAAGGAATCATACAATAGCGCCGCCACCCCAGCAACGATGGCCACGTCGGCGAGGTTAAACACGTACCAATTATAGGTATGTCCGCCGATTTCGATGTGAAACAGGGCGAAATCCACCACCGCGCCATAGGCCAGGCGGTCGATGCCATTGCCGATGGCGCCCCCGATGATCAAGCCTAGCGCGATCGTGGCAAGGAGGGTGTGGGAGCGGGCCATCCAGATCGCCAGCGCGACTACCGCGATAGCTTTGACGGCCATCAGCGCGAACTGCGCCGCCTGGCCGTCGTTCTGGAGCCAGCCGAAGCTGATGCCGATGTTCCACGCCAGCACCAGATCGAAGAACGGTGTCACCCGCACCACGTCGCGATGAGCGAGGTCGAACACGTTCAGCAACCAAAGTTTGGAGGCCTGGTCGAGGACGAGTGTGACCAGGGCGGAGGTGATGCCGGCGCGGAGCGGGGTCATGGGCAGACAGCCGCCGCAGTCTCTGCCGTCGTCGTCCTGGCGAAGGCCAGGACCCATAACCCCAGGCGGTGATTGTTTGAAAGACTCGTAGTCATCAGCCTTCGCTGCAATTAGCCGCGGTGGTAATGGCCCCGTGCGCAATTGCGCACTAGGCCAGGACGACGGTTCAAGCTTAAACGCTGACCCCCAGCGCCTTCCATTCGCGCAGCGCCTGAGCGTCGCGCGGGGTGACGTCGGGGTATTCGGGGTCTTCGCCCACCATCGGTGAGATCTTCCAGGAGCGGGCGCATTTGGTGCCGACCGCCTTCTCGACGACGACTGCGACGCCGGGCACGGCATCGAGACGGAACGCGGAAGCCGGCGCCTCGCCCTCACGCACCTCGTAGTTCGAGGTGATGCAGACTTCGGCGAGATCGACGTCGAACAGCGTCGCCAGCATGGCCCGGTCGGCGACATAGATCACCGGCGAGGCCTCCAGCGACGAGCCGATATTCTTGGCGGCGCGTTCGAGCTCGAGCGCGCCGGTGACGACGCGGCGCACGTTGCGGATCGTCTCCCACTTCGCCGCGAGCTTGTCGTCGCGCAAGCTTTCGAGATCGTGCGGGAACAGCGTCAGATGCACCGAGGGCTCGGCGTCGGGCCGGTACATGCGCCAGCCTTCCTCCGCGGTGAAGCTGAGGATCGGGGCCAGCCATTTCAGGATCGAGGCGCACAACAGGTCGATGGTGGTCAGCGCCGCCTTGCGCGTCAGCGAAGAGGGCGGATCGCAATACAGCGTGTCCTTGCGGATGTCGAAGTAGAAGGCTGACAGCTCGCTGTTGAGGAAGGCGGACAGAATAGCCACCACGCTCTTGAAGTCGAACTCCCGATAAGCCTTGTCGATGGCGGCAGCGCGGATCGCGAGCTCGTGCAGCATCAGCCGCTCAAGCTCGGGCATGTCGGCAGAGGCGATCGCGTCGGCCGGGTTATAGTGATGCAGCGTACCCAGCATCCAGCGCACGGTGTTGCGCAGCTTGCGATAGGTCTCGACGGTATTCTTCAGGATCTCGGGGCCGATGCGCTGGTCGTCGGTGTAGTCGCAGGACGCAACCCAAAGTCTCAGGATGTCGGCGCCGGATTCCTTGATGACGGCCTGCGGCTCGATGGTGTTGCCGAGCGACTTCGACATCTTGCGGCCGTCCTCGGCCTGGGTGAAGCCGTGGGTCAGCACGATGTCGTAAGGAGCCCGACCGCGCGTGCCGCAGCTCTCCAGCAGCGAGGAGTGGAACCAGCCACGATGCTGGTCCGAGCCTTCGAGATACATCACCGTGTCGGTGCCGCCGTCGACCTTACGCTTGATGCCGGCGAGGCCCGGGAAATGCACGGGGTCTTCCAGCACGAAGGCGTGCGTCGAGCCTGAATCGAACCAGACGTCGAGGATGTCGTCGACCTTCTGCCAGTCCTCGCTCGCGCGCGGGCCGAGAAAGCGCTCGCGCGCTCCCTTCGCATACCAGGCGTCCGCGCCTTCCTGCTCGAAAGCTTCCCCAATGCGCGTATTGACGGCCTCGTCCTGGAGGATCTCGGCGGAGCCGTCGCCCTTCTCGCGCACGAACACGGCAATCGGCACGCCCCAGGCGCGTTGGCGCGAGATCACCCAGTCCGGCCGGGCCTCGATCATGCCGTTGATGCGGTTCTCGCCCGACGGCGGCACCCATTGCGTCACCGAGATCGCGTGCAGCGCGCGCGCGCGGAGCGTGTCGCCGGACTTGGTCTTGCCGTCAGCGGCAACGTCCTTGTCCATCGCGATGAACCATTGCGGCGTGTTGCGGAAGATCACCGGCTTCTTGGAGCGCCAGGAGTGCGGATATTGATGCTTCAGCCGACCGCGCGCGAGCAGCATGCCTCTTTCGACGAGCGCCTTGATCACGGCCTCGTTGGCGTCGCCCTTCTCGCCCTTGTCGTTGATGACCCGCTTGCCGGCAAAGCCCGGCGCATGATCGGTGTAGGCGCCGTTCTCATCGACGGTATAGGGGATCGCCGTGTTGATGCCGCGCGCATCGAGATCGCGCGCCTGCGCCATCCACGCGTCAAAGTCCTCGCGGCCATGGCCGGGCGCCGTGTGCACGAAGCCGGTGCCGGTGTCGTCCGTGACATGATCACCGGGCAGTAGCGGGACGATGAAGTCGTAGCCGCCGGCTAGGCCCTTCAGCGGATGGGCACATTCGATCGCGTCCATAGTGTCGCTGGGGACCTCGCGGACCTTCTCATAGGCCGTCACGCGCGCCTGCTTGAAGACTTCTTCAGCGAGCGCGTCAGCGAGGATGAGGAGATCGCCGGTCTTGGCCCAATTGTCGGCGGGCGCCTCGGTCACCTTGTACAGGCCGTAGGCGATCTTCGGCGAGAACGAGATGGCGCGGTTGCCGGGCAGAGTCCAGGGCGTGGTGGTCCAGATCACCACGCTTGCGGAGGCAAGCGCGCCGTGCGCGGGCGAGGTCACCGGGAATTTCACCCACACCGTATCGGAGGTGTAGTCCTCGTATTCGACCTCGGCTTCGGCCAGCGCGGTCTTCTCGACCACGCTCCACATCACCGGCTTGGAGCCGCGATAGAGCGTGCCGTTGGCGGCGAACTTCATCAGCTCGCGCGCGATCTGGGCTTCGGCCGGAAAGCTCATGGTGGCGTACGGATGGTCCCAGTCGCCGATCACGCCAAGGCGCTTGAACTCCTCGCGCTGCACGCCGAGCCAGTGCATTGCATAGGCGCGACATTCCTTGCGGAAATCGATCATCGCGGCACTGTCGCGGAAGTCGGGCTTCTGCTTGCCCTTCTTGCGATAGTGCTCTTCCTCGACCTTCCACTCGATCGGCAGGCCGTGGCAGTCCCAGCCCGGCACGTAGTTGGAATCGAAGCCGAGCATCTGCTGGCTCTTGGTGACGAGATCCTTCAGGATCTTGTTCAGCGCCGTGCCGATATGGATGTTGCCGTTGGCATAGGGCGGGCCGTCATGCAGGACGAATTTGGCGCGACCCTTGGCGCTCTCGCGCAGCTTGTCGTAGAGGCCGATCTCGTACCAGCGCTTGAGGATCTCCGGCTCGCGCTGCGGCAGGCCGGCGCGCATCGGGAATTCGGTCTGCGGCAGGAACAGGGTTTTCGAATAGTCTTTGACTTCAGACTTTTGGGACTTCTGCGGCTTTTCGGACATGAGGCTGACTGGCTCGGAAGGGGCGCGGGAAAACGGATAGCGATAAGGAATCGCGGGGGTGAAACGACAACATCCCGGTCTTGCGCCGAGCCGAAGGCTCAGGCGGAAGCCGGGCCGCTAATCGCTATGATGCGCCGCGCAAACATGGGCTCTCCATAGCAGCCGGGCGGGGGAAGCGCAAAGGTTCGGGTGGCCCGGTTTCCGGCTCAATCGATCGCGCCAAGCTTCGGAAACGCGTCCGGGGCGGCGGCCAGCATGGCGCGGGCGCGGGCGGAATCGTCGTCCATCTGGCGGATCAGGGCCTCCAGGCTGTCGAATTTCAGCTCTTCGCGAATGAAGCCGACGAAGGCGCAGTCGAGCGCCTGCCCGTAGAGATCGCCCTTGAAGTCGAACAGGAAGATTTCCAGCAGCGGCGCGCCATTGTCGAAAGTCGGGCGGCGACCGAAGCTTGCCACGCCGTCGAGGCGCTCGGCGCCGCGGCCGACCCGCACGGCGTAGATGCCGTGCTTCAGGCCGCAATTGGCGTCCAAACGGATGTTGGCGGTGGGATAGCCAAGGTCGCGGCCGCGCTTCTCGCCGTGGATCACCTCGCCGGTGATGAACCAGGGGGCGCCCAGCATGCTGGTGGCTTCGTCCAGCTGGCCCTCGGCGAGGGCGATCCGGATCGCGCTGGAGGAGACCGGCCGCTCGTCGATATCGACATGGGGCTGCACGTCGACCTCGATGCCGAGCCGGGGCGCCTCGTTGACCAGCAGGCTTGGCGAGCCGACGCGACCTTTGCCGAAATGGAAGTCGTAACCGACGGCGATGCCGCTGACGCCGAGGCGTCCGATTAGGTCATGGTGAATGAAGTCTTGCGCGCTGGTTCCGGCGCGCGCCTTGTCGAAAGTCATGACCACGGCGCCGGCAAGCCCGGTGCCGGCCAAAAGCCGCAGCTTGGCCGGCTCGTCCGTCAAGCGGAATTGCGGGGTGTTGGGGCTGAAAAACCGTCGCGGATGCGGTTCGAAGGTCAATGCTAGCGCAGGGCGGCCGTGCGCCCGGCCCATTTCCAGGGCGGCCGCAATCACGGCGCGGTGACCGAGATGAACGCCGTCGAAATTGCCCATGGCGACCACGGCGCCCCTCGGAATCGCAGAGTCCGGCGTGGTGTCGCGGATGACGGTAAAATGCGGAGCCATCAGGGGAATTCTCGAAGCGGCAGGACCGGTCGGGACCGTGGCTCGACCGGCCTGACGAAGTCAAGCGGGGGGAGCCGGGAGATTGAACACGATTTCAGTCCTTTGGAGGCGTCCGCAGTTAACGCGCTGTTTAACGCCTTGATGCTAGTCCTTGAGCGTGGAACTGCCGGGCTTCGGGCCTGGCAGGTCCGATCGTAATATTCCTGGGTTTGCGTTTGGGGGAGTCGAGATGGCGGTTGATTTGTCGATGCCGGTTCTGGTGGTGGACGACTACAGCACCATGATCCGTATCATCAGGAATCTGCTGAAGCAGCTTGGCTTCGAGAACATCGATGATGCCAGCGACGGTTCGGCGGCGCTGAACAAGATGCGCGGCAAGAAGTACGGGCTCGTGATCTCCGACTGGAACATGGAGCCGATGACGGGTTACGACCTCCTGCGTGAAGTGCGCGCGGATCCGAACCTTGCCACCACGCCCTTCATCATGATCACGGCCGAGTCCAAGACCGAGAACGTGATCGCGGCCAAGAAGGCCGGCGTGAACAACTACATCGTCAAGCCGTTCAACGCGGCGACGCTGAAGACCAAGATCGAGGCGGTCTTCCCGGATATGGCGAGCGCGTAAGGGCACCTGACCTGAAAACAGTCATCCATTGAGATCGTCATGCCCGGGCTTGTCCCGGGCATCCACGTTCTTGGACATGCGAAGGACGGCGTGGATGGCCGGGTCAATCCCGGCCATGACGAGGTCTGGAGCCCTGCAATTCGTCCAAGCTCGCGTCGTGTCGTAGTACGCCATCACCACTTCAATTCGCGCATCAGCGCCTTCGGCGGATGGCCGAACAATTCCATCACGGATGCCGGGTCGAGCTGGTCGAGACCCTCGAACTCCTCGGCATGGATGCCGCGGGTGACGAACAGGCAGTCGATGCCGAACTCGCGCGCGCCGGTGAGATCGGTGCGGACGGAATCGCCGATCGCCAAGACCTTTTTGCGATCAATTTGGTGGCCCTGGCGTTCGCCGGCGAGCGCCATCGCGCGCTCATAGATCGGCCGGTGCGGCTTGCCGTAGAAGATCACCTCGCCCCCGAGCTCGCGGTAGAGCTCGGCGATCGCGCCGGCGCAATAGATCAGCCGGTCGCCGCGTTCGACCACGATGTCGGGGTTGGCGCAGACCAGCGTCAGCTTGCGTTCGCGCGCCTTCAGCATCATGCCGCGATAGTCTTCCGCCGTCTCGGTCTCGTCGTCATAGAGGCCGGTGCAGACGATGTAATCGGCTTCCTCCAGCGGCGCGGTCGTCGCATCGAGGCCACGGTAGATCGAGTTGTCGCGCTCGGGGCCGAGCCAGAACATCTTGCGGCCGGGATGCTCGGCGACATAGAGCCGCGTCAGGTCGCCCGACGAGACGATCGCGTCATAGGTCTCGTCCGCGACACCGAGCTTGCGCAATTGGCGCTGCACGGAGTCGGCCGGGCGCGGTGCGTTGGTGATCAGGATCACCGTGCCGCCGCGGCTGCGATAGGTATGCAGCGCCTCGCAGGCCTCGGGGAAGGATTCGAGACCGTTATGGACCACGCCCCAGATGTCGCTGAGCACGACGTCAACGCCAGCCACGAGCTCGCGCAGGCTTTCGGCAAAATGCAACGTGGTCATGATGCGCGCGGCCGATCAGATCCGGCGCGCGAGCGCCGCGTTGCCGGTGATGCGTTGTGGCGGTGGCGCTGAAGACGTTGCGCCTGAGCTGGGTGTGCCGGAGCCATTGGATCCCTGGATGTCCTGCGCCTGGTTCGGCGAGGCCCCGCCGGTAGCAGATGCCCCTTCCGGCCGCAATGGCCGGGGCGGTGCGAACAGAAAGCCCTGGCCGAACCGCACGTCATAATCGAGCAGGTCGACCACCGCGCGCTCGCCCTCGATCCGCTCGGCGATCAGGTCGATACCGAAGCGGCCGAGCAGGTCGGAGAGATCGGACGGATGGATGTCCGAGGTCGAGGCCTGCTTCGGATCGAGCAGCAGCGTGGCCGGCACCTTGATGAAGCGCACGCCGCGGTCGGCGAGCTCGCGCGGCTCGATACGCAAATCCGTGACATGGTCGATCGAGAAGCGGTAGCCGCGCTGGGCGAGCGCGGCGAGATTCTCGGTCTCGGACGGGCCGAGGTTGCGGAAGGTCGACTGCTTGAACTCCAGCACCAGCGAGGGTGCCAGCGCCCGGTTGGCTTCGAGGAAGTCGAGGCATTGCGCGAAGGTGGTGGAATTGCCGAGCGTGGAGGCCGCGACATTGCAGAACACGCCGACATCCTTGTTGCGCACCATCAGGCGCCGCAGCACCTGCACACAGCGCAGCATCACCATGTTGTCGATGCGCCCGATCAGCCCGGAGGCTTCCGCGATACTGATGAACTCCTCGGCGGCGATCAGCTGGTCACGCTCATCGCGCAGGCGCGTCACGGCCTCGTAAAACCGTACCTTGCGCTGCGGCAGCGTCACCATCGGCTGGAGGAAGATGTCGATGCGGTTCTCGTCGATCGCATTGCGCAGCGTCGCCAGCAATTGGGTCTGGTTGCGGCCGTTGGCGACCTGGGTCGGGACCGCCTGTGCGGGCCGCGGCTGCGCTGCGGGAGGCGGGGGCGGCACGGGCAACGGTGACGGGGCAGCCGGCCGCTCGTCGATCGTCGCGATCAGATCGAGCGGCGCCACCGGATCCTGCTTCTCGACCGGGCTTGCGGCTGATACCGGAGCGCCGCCAGCCAGCAGGTCCTCATGCGCCGAGACGGTGGTCGCGAGCTGCCTGACCAGTCCGCCGAGCTCGTTGATCTCGCCGACCACCGACTGGATGCGGTCGGAGTTGGTCGAATTGGATGAGGCGATGCGTCCCTCGACCGCCGCGAGTCGGCGGCCGAACTCGGCCACCTGACGGGCGAGGTCGGCGGTGCCGCGCGAGAGGTCGGCGATCTGGCCGCCGACGTCGCTGCGGTCGCGCAGCCGCATCGACACCGCGTTGTAGAGGATCAGGAAGGTCAGCGCGGTCAGCGCCACGATCGCGGATTCGGTTCCGCTGATGCCGGCGACCGAATAGAGCATCAGCCCGAGCGAGGCCGCGACCAGAACCATGCAGATGGCGATAAAGATCGTCGAAATGCGAATCATGCCGCGCGTTACTTCTCAAGAGCTGACTGTCTTACCCGGGAAAACACGGGCCGCCGTCCGACCCGTCACGCCTCATGCTCCCCCAAGCAGCATGACCTTAACATCATTGTTGATTCGAGGGGATAGCAGCCTCCAGCACGCGCGTTCAGGACCGTCATGGCCTCAGGCCGGCGCGGCGGCGCCGACCGTATCGGCCGAGACGGCTTCGCGGCTGCCGAGCGGCTTCGGCCGCCCGGTGGTCGTGTCGCGCAGGGTCTGCCGTTCGATCTCCGAGTTCAGCTCGGCTCCGAACATGATGACGATCGCAGACACCCACATCCACATCATCAGGCCGATCGCCGCACCGAGCGAGCCGTAGGTCGCGTTGTAATTGGCGAATTCCGAGAGATACCAGGACAGCAGTGCCGAGCCGGCGATCCAGAGGATGGCGGCCGCCACCGCGCCGAGGCTCAGCCATTGCCAGCGCGGTGCATCGCGGCTGGGCGCGAAGCGGTAGAGGATGGCGAGCGCCACGAGCAGGATCAGGAACAGCAGCGGCCATCGTGCCAGCGCCACGATCAATTTGCTTTCAGGCGCCAGGCCGAGGTGATTGAGCGCGAGCGGGAGGGCGACGACGGCAGCCACCATCAGCAACAGCGCCATGATGCCGCCGACCGTGAAGGCCAGCGACACCATGTTCAGCCGGATGAAGCTGCGCTTCTCGCGCTCCTCATAGGCGACGTTGAGGGCGTCGAAGATCGCCTTGACGCCGGCATTGGCGCTCCAAATCGCAAGCACAAGGCCGAACAGGAAGGTGGCACCCAGCGCCGTATTGCCCTTCGACACCACACGCCCGACCTGCTCCTCGACGATCTGGAAGGTACCTTCGGGAAGCATCATCGCCAGCTTCTGGAGGTTATCGCTGATCGTGGAGGGATCGGCGAACAGCCCGTAGGACGAGACCAGCGCGGTCACGGCCGGAAAGATCGCGAGCAGCCCGAAGAACACGACGCCGCCCGCTGTGGCGAGCAGGCGATCCTCGTCGATGCGCTGATAGGTGCGCCAGAAGATATCCTTCCAGCCAGCCCAGGGGATCGTGAAGGGGCTCTTCGCGCGGCGGCCATGGCCGGACTGTACGGCTGCGCGCGCCGGGTCGGTTTCCGGTGAATTCGCCTCTCCTTTGCGGTGGTCCTGCGGGGGCCCCGAGCGGACCAGGGCGGAGTCCTGGAAGTAGCGCTCGGCGGTGAGCACGAAGACAGCCGTGGCCGCCACGAGCAACCAGCTGTCCATCTGCTCGGAGCGCCGTACCACCACTCACGCCTCCAGACTGTGCCTATGGCGCCGCCGACGTGCGGCCGTAAGCCCGACCAGGCCGACGGCTGCGAGCATCAGGCCCAGTTGCACGGGACGGTTGGCGCGGTTCGGCCAGGCTTTGCTGCCATGACCGCGTTCGCCGGGCGCAAGCGGCACGAGGGGGATCGTCGTTGCGACCTCCTTCACGGCCTCCTTGACCGTTCCACGAGGAATCCGCGGGGTGGTGATCGCAACGCGCACGCGGCTGGCAAGCGGCACGACCGGCTTGGCCGGCCGCTTCATCATCGTCATGGCGATGCCGGCGCAGACCGCCGCCAGCACCAGCAGCACTGCACCGACAGCACCGAAACCCCAGAATTGCCCGTAGGTGATCTCAACCCAGCGATACAGGGCGGCCAGACCGACAAAGAAGGCCGCGATGACGAACAGCCCGGCCACCGCAAACAGGCCGGCTGCAACCGCGTAGGACGTCGCGCGTCCGGTGGCCTGGCTGGTGCGGTCGCGCAAGTACGATTGCGTGGCTCGCTTGAGATGGTTGAGCTTGAGCGCCACGCCGGCGCGCAGCAATTCGCCCGATGGCGCGAGCATGCGGACATCCTCCGAGAGCCACGAAATTCGTCGAGGGATGAACGTGGCGGAATTTGACTTGTTCCGAGGGGAGCGGGCCCGCCGTAGAGGATCAGCCGAGATCGGCGGCTGCGATCCAGAACACTTCGGCCTCGGAGTCTTCGGTGTCCAGCCAGAGCAACGGCAGTTCCGGAAAGGCCTCGTCGACCAGCTCGCGGCCGCGCCCGATCTCGCAGATCAACCCGCCATCCGGCGTCAGGTGATCGGGTGCCTCGCGCAGGATGCGGCGCACCACGTCGAGGCCGTCGTCGCCGCCGTCGAACGCGAGTTTTGGTTCGGCCCGGCACTCCGGCGGCAGCGCGGCCATGCCTTCGGCATCGACGTAGGGCGGATTGGTGATGATCAGGTCGTAGCGTGCATCGCCGAGCGGGGCGAACAGGTCGCCGTGATACAGGCTGATCCGGTCCTCCAACCCATATTCGCCGACATTCCGCGTGGCGACCTCGATCGCGCCCTTGGAGATGTCGACGGCATCGACCGCAGCATTCGGAAAATGATGCGCGGCGAGGATGGCGAGGCATCCCGATCCGGTGCAGAGATCGAGCACGCGCTCGACGGCGGTGGGATCATCGATCAGCGATCCGGCAGCGCCGTCGCTGCCGAAATGCGAATCCAGCAGCTCGCCGATGAAGGAGCGCGGAACGATGACGCGCTCGTCGACATAGAAAGGAAGGCCGCGCATGTAGATCTTGTTGACGAGATAGGCGGCCGGTTTGCGCGTGGTGACGCGCCGATGGATGAGATCGAGGATGGTCTTGCCCTCGGCGACCGTGACGCGCGCATTGGCAAAAATCTCGAACTGTTCGGGATTGAGATGCAGCGCCTCGCTGACCAGGAAGGCTGCCTCGGCAACCGGATCGGTCGTGCCGTGAGCAAAGGCGAGCTCGGCTTCGACAAAGCGGCTCACCGCATAGCGGACGAAATCGAGCAGCGTGAGAAGCTCACCCGGACCGACCTTCGCAAGTCTTGGCGCGGCTCGGCCGCGCGCGGTCTTTTTGGTTGCTCTTGCCATCAGGATCGTGTCCAGCGCGCGGCGGCTTCGTCGTCACGGGCCTGGGCCTCGACCCAGCCGGCGCCGGCTTCGCTCTCTTCCTTCTTCCAGAACGGCGCGCTCGTCTTGAGATAATCCATCAGGAACTCGGCCGCCTGGAACGCGGCCTGGCGGTGTTGCGAGGCAGTCAGCACCAGCACGATGTTCTGGCCGGGCATGAAGCGGCCGACACGGTGGATCACCGTGACGCCGATCAGCGGCCAGCGCGAAATCGCCTCGTCGACGTGACGCTTGATCTCTTCTTCCGCCATGCCCGGATAATGTTCGAGCGTGAGCGCTGCGAACTTCGCGCTGTCCTCGTCGGCGCGGCAGATGCCGGAGAAGCTCACGACCGCGCCGATGTCGGAACGGCTCTTGGTCAGGATCGCGATCTCGCGCCCAATGTCGAAATCATCCTCCTGGATGCGGATGGTGACGGGGCAGGTGGTGACAGCGGAGGTCATGGCCTAGCCGCCGGTCATCGGCGGGAAGAACGCGATCTCGCGGGCGCCCGCGATCGCGGTGTCCTGCTTGACATGGGCATGATCGATCGCGGCGCGGATCACCTTCGGCTTCTCGAAGGCGTAGGCGTAGGCCTCGCTCCGGCCGGACAGCCAGGCGATCAGCTCCTCGATGGTGCGCACCGTCGCGGGCGGCTCGATCATCTCCTCGGCCTTGCCGACGCGCTCGCGCACCCAGGCGAAATACTTCACCTTCATCCCTCGTCCTCCTTGATGAGGTGATGGATGCCGGCACGGAAATAGTCGTAACCGGTGTACATGGTGAGGATCGCCGAGGCCCACAGCAACGCCAGTCCGATCATCGACACCACCGGCACCACCTCATCGCCGGCCGGGCCAGCGAGCAGGAAGCCGATGGCGACGAGCTGAACCGTGGTCTTCCATTTGGCGAGCTTGGTCACGGGCACGCTGACGCGCAGCGCGGCGAGATATTCGCGCAGGCCCGAGACCAGGATCTCGCGGCACAGGATCACGATGGCAGCCCACAGCGACCAGCCATGGATGATACCATCGGCGGCCAGCATCAGCAGGCACGAGGCGACCAGCAGCTTGTCGGCGATCGGATCGAGCATCCGGCCGAACGCCGATTGCTGATTCCAGATTCGTGCATAATAGCCATCGAGGTAATCCGTCACCGCGGCGCCGATGAAGATGGCCACCGCCACCCAGCGCAGCCACAGCGGCCCATCCACGATCGACTGCGCGTAAATGCATCCGACCACGACCGGGATCGCGGCGATCCGGCCGTAGGTCAGGATGTTGGGAAGGGACATCGAGCGCCTGGTTGCCCCTCGTGTCGTTGCGATGTTCATCCGTCCTACCAATACCGCTGGTGCCTGAACGTCAACCGTTCCGCTCCCCAAATGAGGCGCGGACGCAACGATCATATGACCGCGGTCCCCCTTTAGTTCATCCCGGCTGGGGATGGAAATACTCGAAAATCCTGCGGGCGCTCTCGGCGCTTACCCCCGGAACCTTGCCGAGATCGGCGATCGAGGCACGTTCGATCTCCTTCAGGGTTCCGAAATGATGCAGCAAGGCACGTTTGCGTGACGGGCCGATGCCCGGGATCTCCTGCAAACCGGCCTCGCGGATGTCCTTCTTGCGCAGCTTGCGGTGCGAGCCGATGACGAAGCGGTGGGCCTCGTCGCGCAGGCGCTGGATGAAATAGAGCACGGGATCGCGCGGCTCCAGCTTGATTGCCTCGCGCTCCGGCATGAACAGGGTCTCGCGGCCCGCATCCCGGTCCGGCCCCTTGGCGACCGACATCAGCGACACCTCGGTCAGGCCGAGATTTGCAAAGATCTCGCGGACGGCGTTGAGCTGGCCGCGGCCGCCGTCGATGATGACGAGGTCGGGCCATTGCGGGAAATCGTCGTCCTTCGCCTTGGTCACGCCCTCCTCAGGCGGATTGATCAGGCGCTTGAAGCGTCGCTCCAGCACCTCGCGCATCATGGCGTAGTCGTCGCCGGGCGTCAGCCCTTCCGACTTGATGTTGAACTTGCGGTACTGGTTCTTCACGAAACCATCCTGGCCGGCGACGATCATGGCGCCGACCGCGTTGGTGCCCTGGATGTGGCTGTTGTCGTAGACCTCGATGCGCTTGGGCACGTGCGGCAGGCTCAGCGTCGCGGCCATGGCCTCGAGCAGGCGGCTCTGCGTCGCGGTGTCCGCGAGCTTGCGGCCGAGCGCCTCGCGCGCATTGGTCAGCGCGTGGGTGACGAGCTCCTTCTTCTCGCCGCGCTTGGGCGCGGTGACCTCGACCTTGTGGCCGGCCTTGATCGACAGCGCGTTGGCGAGCAGCTCGCTCTCCTCGATCTCGTGCGAGAGCAGGATGTTCTTTGGCGGCGGCTTGTCGTCGTAGAACTGGGCGAGGAAGGAACCGAGCACTTCCTCCGGGGTAAATGTCTTTTCCGCACGCGGAAAATAAGCGCGGTTGCCCCAATTCTGTCCGGTGCGGAAGAAGAACACCTCGACGCAGGAGAAGCCGCCCTCCTGGTGGATGGCGAACACGTCGGCTTCCTCGACCGTGCGCGGATTGATGCCCTGCTGCGACTGGATCGCCGAGAGCGCGGCGAGGCGGTCGCGGTAGAGCGCCGCGCGCTCGAATTCGAGCTCGCCGGAGGCCTTCTCCATCTCGCCGGCGAGCTCCTGCTTCACCGCATGGCTCTTGCCGGAGAGGAAGTCGGTCGCCTCGCGCACCAGCGTCGTATAGCCGGGAAAGTCGATCTCTCGGGTGCACGGGCCGGCGCAGCGGCGGATCTGGTAGAGCAGGCAGGGCCGGGTGCGGCTCTCGAAGAAGGAATCGGTGCAGGAGCGGATTAGGAACGCGCGCTGAAGTGCGGTGATGGTGCGGTTCACGGCGCCCGCCGAGGCGAACGGGCCGAAATAGCGGCCGGGCCGCGTCTGCGCGCCGCGGTGCTTCAGGATCTGGGGCGCCCAATGGTCGCCGGTGATCAGGATGTAGGGAAACGACTTGTCGTCGCGCAGCTGCACGTTGAAGCGCGGCCGCAGCTGCTTGATGAGGTTGGCCTCCAGCAGCAGTGCTTCCGTCTCGGTGTTGGTCGAGACGATCTCCACGGTCACCGTGGCGGCGATCATGCGCAGGATGCGCGCCGGCTGCGGCGCACTCTGGCGCGCATAATTGGACAGGCGCTTTTTGACGTTCTTGGCCTTGCCGACATAGAGCACGTCCGCGTTCGCATTGAGCATGCGATAGACGCCGGCCGAGGTGGGGGCGAGCCGGACCGCGCGCTCGATCGCCTCATGACCGGTCGCCAGCGGGCCCTCGCCGACCGCGCCGCTCTCTTCCAGGATATCCGGCAGCCGCGCCTCGTCCTCGTCGTCGCCGCTCGCGGTCGCGGGATCGAGGTCCGGTGGCGTCATTTCCGTGTCCCGGGGCGAGGCGTCCGGCGCGGTGACGCGCACCGGTTTGCGCGCGCGTGCCTCGTCCGGGTTGTCGGGGGAATCGTGAACCATGGTACGAATTTAGGTGCTGGGGTTGCCGATTTGAAGTTCCGGCCGTGGCGCCCGCACAGGGATGGCGGGCGCAGTTCCCGGTAACGCTTGCTTAAGCCTGTTAACAGCGCGGTAACCCGGCTTAACAGCCCTTTAACTTAGAACTCTCGATAAATCTTACGCGAAAAAGTGGTGGTTCCGTAACCATGCGGTCTGGCCTTGCGCGGCAGCGCGGGCATCGCGGTGGCGGCAGTTGCGTTGGAGTGTGTGATGAAGGGGCTCGTTGTGGGCGCAGCCGCGTTGGTTGCAGCCGGCTGGACAGCTTCGGCAGGGGCCGCCGATCTCAATTACGGGCAGCGCGCGCCCTATACAGTCAATCAGCCGCTCAATGCGTATAGCTGGGCTGGTCCTTATCTGGGCGGCAACATCGGCTACGAATGGGGCTCGGTCGACAACAATCCCTCAAAGCCCTCCGGCTTCGTCGGCGGCGTGCAGGCCGGCTATAATTTCCAGAACGGCCCTTGGGTGTTCGGCGTGGAGGGCGACATCCAGGCCGCCGGTGCCGACGATACCTTCGCGCCTTGGAAGTTCTCCAATCCGTGGTTCGGCACCCTGCGCGGCCGCGCCGGCTATGCCTTCAGCAACGTGCTGTTCTACGGCACCGCCGGCCTCGCCTTCGGCGAGCTGCGCGCGCAGACCTTCGGCTGGACGGAGTCGCACACCACCGCCGGCTGGACCATCGGTGCCGGCGCGGAAGTCGGCCTTGCGCCGAATTGGAGCGCCAAGCTCGAATATCTCTACATCGACCTGTCGACGAGTCAGTTCGCAATTACGGGCGTGTCAAACGGCTATAGCGCCAGCGTTGTCCGCGCAGGCGTGAACTATCACTTCTGATAGCTGAAGAAGAAAATACCGGACCAACCTCCCGGCCGCTCGCGGCCGGGATTTTTTTAAAGCCAGGCTCGCTAGGAGAGGATGACCAAATTGACCGCCTTCGGTCCCTTCCCCTTCTTGTCCGGTTCGACTTCGAACGTAATACGCTGTCCTTCGGCAAGGTCCTTCAGTCCCGCCCGCTCCACGGCGGTGATGTGAACGAAGACGTCGCGGCCGCCGTCGTCGGGCTTGATGAAGCCGTAGCCGCGCTCACCGTTGAAGAACTTGACCGTTCCCGTCATGGCCATCGGGAAACTCCCCCTCATTGCTCCTCCGCCGCGACGCAGACTCACGTCACGACATGACCGGACCTTACGAAGCCCGGGAGCTGGCCATCCTTGGGCGGACCTCATCGGTCCGGCCGGATCTTTCTTAGGCCTTCACTCCGCCGCAACCATTCGCGGAAGCGGAACGTAAAGCCAGTCACGGCAACAGCATAATACGGTTCTTCGCAGATTGACTACCGCTCCTGCATATTTTTCCCAAGAATGCCGGAGTGTTACGGCCTCGGCACCTCCAATCGGAATCTGGCAGCGCCGCCCTGGCCGAGCGGCATTTCGAGCTCCGGCAGGATCGTCTTGAGCTCGCCGTGCAGCGTGTAGGGCGGGTTGACGATCAGAAGACCGGCGGAGGTGAGGGCCGCACCATCGAGCTGCGGCGCCACACTGAATTCGAGACGCAGGCATTTTCCGGGCGGCTTTGCTGCGGCTGCGAGCCGCGCCACCATTTGCGCCAGCGTATCGGTGGCGCGCCGGTTCTTGGCCGGATACCAGATTACGTAGATACCGGTCGGCCATTTCGCGAAAGCCGTCGCGAAGGCCTCGCCGAGCCGCTCGAACTCGTCCTTGGCCTCGAAGGGCGGGTCGACCAGCACGAGGCCGCGCCGCTCCTTCGGTGGCACGAAGGCCGGCAGTGCCATCCAGCCGTCGAGATCGACCACCCGCGCCTGTTCGTCGCGGCGCAGCACGTCGATCAGCGCCTTGCGTGCCTTCGGCTCGAGCTCGCAGGCGATGAGGCGGTCCTGCGGCCTGAGCAGGCCGCGCGCGATCAGCGGCGAGCCCGGATAGGCCTTGAGCTCCCCCTTCGGATTGAAGGCGCGGACGATGTCGAGATAGGGCTTGGTCAGCGCCGCGGTCTCGTTCGACAGGCGCGCCTGCATCAGCCGTGCAATGCCGGTCAGCCACTCGCCGCCGCGGCGTGCCTCGTCGCTGTCGAGGTCGTAGAGACCGGCGCCGGCATGGGTGTCGATGACGCGGAACGCCGCCGGCTTGTCCTGCAAATAAGTGAGGATGCGCGCCAGCACGATGTGCTTGATGACATCGGCGAAGTTGCCGGCGTGGAAGGCGTGGCGGTAGTTCATGGGATCGGACTATGTTGTCTCGCGCGATCCCAACCCCTTGTCATTGCGAGCGCAGCGAAGCAATCCAGAATCTAACTCCGGAGGCAGTCTGAATTGCTTCGTCGCCAGCGCAAAATTGCTTCGCAATTTTGTCGCGGGCTCCTCGCAATGACCGGAACTATCCACCCCTGATCGGCGGCATTGTCACCTGGTCGCGGCGGCAGGCGCGGCGTTCGATCTCGTCGCAGGCGCGGAATTGCAGGTCCTTACTGAGGCAGATGCGGACCTCGGAGAGCCGGGTCCGGTTGCAGGTGACCGAGATGGCGGCATCGCTGAGGCCGGGATTGGCCTTGATGAAGGCGTCCTCGATCTCCGCCGGCGCCACGGTCTTGGCCTGCGACAGATCGAGATATTCGGCCGGGATCTTGATCGCGGCGCGCGCCTTGCGGATCGTCTCGAAATAACTGCGGCCCTCGAGCCCGGAGCAGGTGCCGTGCTTGTCCCATTCGTTGAAGATCAGGCCCGGCGCCGGCATCAGGTCGAGCATCGAAGAGACGATGCTGCGGTTCAGCCGCGGTGCCGGCCGCTGGCAATATTCGGGGAAGCCGCTTTCATATTGCGGCCACAGCCCATGCACCACGAAGGCGTAGGGGCGTCCGCTGCACTGCATCTGTGAGCGGCCGCCGCGCTCGGCCGCTTCCTCGCAGAAGGAGGGCGACCATGACAGCGACAGCACATAGAAATCGAACTCGCCCGGCGCGTTCTGCCGCTTGTCCTGGGCCTTTGCGTCACCGGCGAACGAGGCCAGCCCCGCGGCAAGGATCAGGGAAAGGGTCAGCGAGATCACCAGGCGGGAGAACGAATGCAATCTGGAATGAAACATGGCGACGCCCCTCAACTAGACTGTGCAAGGAAGCCTAGCAGGCGATAAGAACATTTCAAGAACAAAATTCAGGCGACCGCCATTCAACCGCCAGTTCGACCCGAATCAGGGCTTTGCGGCGCGGCAGGCCGGATTATAGGCCCAGTTGCGGTCGACGCCGACGACGCACCATTCGACGCCATTGCCGTAGCCGGCGAAGCCGCCATCCTCGATGATCGAGAAATGCACCTTGCGCACCTTGCCGTCATTGAGCAGGGCATCGCCGGTGCAATAGCGGCGCGGAATGTTGTCGGACTGCCAGGGACGGAACGCGGTCTCGCGAACGGCGGAGAAGCCGGTGATTTTCAGCGAGGAATTCCAGAACTCGCTTTCTTTTTCCCAGAACTGGGCGGCAATCGTCGGCAGCGCCTTGTCGCAATCGGCGACGGCGCCGTCGTAGCGCGGTCCGCTCAGCCAGAAATTCAGCTCCAGCGGATTGGCGGCCCTGGCCTCACCGAGCGACAGCGCCCCGAACATGAGGCCGAGCACGGCGGCAAAGCGGAGCGATTTCAGGGAGGGGGCGCGCATGGTCAATCCGGACAGCTGGTCTTGCGAAGGTCGGACGGTGCCGCGAAGGCCGGGGGAGGTCAAGTGCACCGCGGCAACACTTCGCCAGGAGTTGACCATATCGTCGCAGCCGACAGGGCTTCCGTTCTTTTCACTTCCAGTCCGGCACCGTAAACTGGGGCAGCCAATTGGAGTGACGGGAATGCGAATCATTGCGGCCGCGGGCCTTCTTGCCTTGGGTATGATGGCGAGCCAGTCGGCGCGCGCCGATATCCTTCCGGTGCCGCCGTTCAAGGGCAACGACACCGGCGGCATCATCGCCTATTCGATGGCGACCCAGGCCGATGCGCGACAGGTCGCGGTCGATCACTGCGCGCGCTACGGCAAGGTCGTCAAATTCCTCGCGGTGCAGGCCTATGAGGGCGGCTACATCTCGTTCTCCTGCCGCTGGGTGCCCTATGGCGCTGCCGAGCAGCCGATCCGTACGCTGTACTGAGGCGTTGTCGTAACGCCCAAACTCTCAAGCCGGGAGTCTTCCACATGACGCGCAAACTCGCTTTGCTCGGCTCGGTCGCTTGTCTCGTGCTGTCGGCAGGCGCAGCCGGCGCCGACGAGCTGCCGATGCGCAAGGCCGGGCTATGGGAAATGAAGCTTGTCACGACCGGTTCGCCCGTGCCCGAGATGACCATGCAACACTGCACTGACGAGACCGTCGATAAGGAGATGAGCAACAACGTCTCCCCGATGGCAAAGCAGATCTGCGCCAAGCAGGAGATTAAGAAAACGGCGACCGGCTATGTCAGCGATTCCGAATGCAGCGTCGCCGGCGTCAGCACGACCTCGCATGCCGAGATCACAGGCGACTTCAATTCGGCCTACACCGTGAAGACCTCCTCGCACGCGCAAGGCGGCGTCGCCGGTGCGGCCGGTCGCGATAGCACCATGACGCTGCAAGCCAAATGGTTAGGGGCCTGCAAGGCGGACCAGAAGCCTGGCGATATCGTGATGCCCGGTGGCTTCAAGATGAACGTGCGCGATGTCGATAAGCTGAAGGCGCTGCTGCCGAAGTAGGCGGGTGTTATTTCAACACCTGTGCCAACGGACCGTCCTTGGCCGCCAAGGCTGACCAGCCCGGCTTACTCCCGGCTTCCAATCTCGCGAAATACCTATCAAGCAGAAAAATTTCGGCGACGAGGAGTGCGCCCACTTCGTTCCACTCCACGATGAAATCTCGGGCCGAGCCGGGAGGCGAGAAGCGAGGACTTTCGTCGACGAATGAGGCGGGATTGGCGAACGGCAGGTTCGCCGGGTTATGCCACTCAGGCTCAATTGGCGCCGGGCAACGGTTGTAGAGCCACACGTCGCTTAAAATCCGCCCGTCTTCCCCCTGCATGTAGGCATATCCAACCCTGGCGTCATCTTCGATGATGACTGCACTTCGATCGAATGGTGAAGCGAATTTGGCTATGAATCCATTCTTGTCATTCATGCCTTCTTCAACTCCGCAAGATCAGAGATCGTAGCCCGGATGGAGCGTAGCGAAATCCGGGGGACTGTCTCCGTCGCGTAAGGAGTCCCGGATTGCGCTCCGCTCCATCCGGGCTACGATTCTCACACCGGAATCCTCACGCTCGCCCTCAATCCTCCCATCGGGCTGTCACCGAGCGTGATGTCGCCGCCGTGGGAGCGGGCGATGTCGCGGGCGATGGCGAGGCCGAGGCCGGTGCCGCCTTCGTCCTGGTTGCGGGCGTTGTCCAGCCGCAGGAACGGCTTGAACACCTCTTCGCGCAAGTGAGCGGGAATGCCCGGGCCGTCGTCGTCGACCGTGACGGTGAGATAACGGTGATCGCGCTGGCCGGTGATGGCGATGGCCTTGCCGTAGCGCGCGGCGTTGGTGACGAGGTTGGCGAGGCAGCGCTTGAACGAGGCCGGCTTCACCGTCACTACCGGCAGGCCGTGGAATGCGACGGTCGCGGTATGGCCGTGCCGTTCGGCGTCGCTGCGCAATTCTTCCAGGGCCTGGGCCATGTCGGTCGGCTGTGACTGCTCGCCGGAATCGCCGCGGGCAAAGGCCAGGTAATCCTCCAGCATCATCGACATCTCGTCGACGTCCTTGCGCATGCCCTCGAGCTCGGGACTGTCGCCGATCAGCGCCAACTCGAGCTTGAAGCGGGTCAGGATGGTGCGCAGGTCGTGGCTGACGCCGGCGAGCATCGCGGTGCGCTGCTCCATCGTGCGCTCGATGCGCGATTTCATCTCGAGGAAGGCGACGGAGGCGCGCCGCACCTCGCGCGCGCCGCGCGGTCTGAAGTTCGGCGCCTCGCGGCCCTTGCCAAAACTTTCGGCGGCGTCGGCGAGCCGAAGGATCGGCTTGATCTGGTTGCGCAGGAACAGCACGGCGACGATCAGCAGGATCGAGGACGTGCCGACCATCCAGAACAGGAAGATCTCCGAGTTCGAAGCATAGGCGGCGCTGCGCTGCGCGAACACGCGCATCACGGCATCGTCGAGCTGGATGCGGATCTCGACGAGGTTGGAGCGGCCGACGGTGTCGATCCAGAACGAACGCCCGATCTGGCGGCCGAGCTGCACCGACAGCGTCTGGTCGAGCAGCGAGAAGAATGGCTTCGGTCCCGGCGGCGGCATGTCGCCGGCGGGCAGGAAATCGACGACGAGGCCGAGCCGCTGCTGGGCGATGCGGCGGATCTGGTCGCGATCCTTGTCCTGCGGATAGCCCTTGTAGACGTCGATCAGCGCGGCGATGTCCTGCACCACCGCGGCCGACAGGCGGCGCGTCACCGTGTTCCAGTGCCGCTCCATGAATACGAAGGCGACGACCGATTGCAGAATCACCATCGGCACGATCATGATCAGCAGCGCGCGCGCATAGAGGCCGGTCGGCATCCAGCCCTTGAACGCGTTGCCCATCCAGCCATTGGCGGCGGAGACGCGGCCGGCGGCGCTCTTCAGAAGCGTCAGGCCGGTATCGATCGTGCTCATCGGTCGCGCTTCACTGCGGCTTAAGGCGAGGCCACCAGCCGGTAGCCGATGCCGCGTACCGCCTGGAGGAACAGTGGATTGGCGGGATCGGTCTCGATCTTGCGCCTGAGGCGATTGATCTGCACGTCGACGGCGCGCTCGTTGACGCTGCCATTGCCGGTGAGCGCGCTGCGCGGCACGGTCTCGCCCGGCGTCTCTGAGAGGATGCGCAGCATCTCGCGCTCGCGGTCGGTGAGATGGATGATCTCATCGCCCTGGCGCAGCTCGCCGCGATCAAGATGGTAGACGTAGGGGCCGAAGGCGATCTTCTCCACCGCCGCGGCCTGCGGCGGCGGCGCGGCACGCTTGAGGATGTTGTTGATGCGCAGCGCGAGCTCGCGCGGCTCGAACGGTTTGGCGACATAGTCATCGGCGCCGATTTGCAGGCCCTCGATGCGCGCTTCTGCCTCGTGCCGCGCCGTCAGCATCACGATCGGCACCGAGGACGAGGTGCGGATGAAACGGGCGAGCTCGAAGCCGGTCTCGCCGGGCATCATGACATCGAGGATCAACAGATCAAAATGCAGACCGATGAGCTTGGCGCGCGCATCGCTGGCACTAGCGGCGGTCGAAACGCGGTAGCCTTCGCTGGCGAGGAAGCGCGAGAGCAGATCGCGGATGCGGCGGTCGTCATCGACCAGCAGCAGATGCGGGGCATCGTCGGCGGGTTGCACCGGCGGGCGGGCGAGCGTGGCAGCGAGCGGCACGGTCACTCCTTGGCGTCTTGGTTGACGGAAGCGAAGATCGTCTCGAGCACCTTGTCCGGATCATCGCGGTCGATCATCGCGCGCAGGAAGCGCTTGACGGTCTCGGCATCCTGCGGACCCATCTCGGCGAGCGCCTTGGTGATCCGCGTGGTCTGGAGCCCGGCAAGCTTCTGCACCAGCGCTTCGCCCTTCGGCGTCGCGTAGAGCAGGCGCTGGCGACGGTCATTGTCGCCGGTCTTCTGCACGATGTAGCCCTCGTCGAGAAGCTGCTTGAGCACGCGACCGAGCGACTGTTTTGTGATGCGCAGGACGTCGAGGAGGTCGGCGACCTTGAGGCCGGGGTAGCGATAGACGAAGTGCATGACCCGGTGATGGGCTCGGCCGAAGCCGAAGGCTTCCAGCTCCTGGTCGGGATCGCCGACGAAATCGCGATAGGCGAAGAACAGCAGCTCGATGATATCCCAGCGCAAATTGCCTCCATCCCCTGCGGCCGGCCGAGGCTCGGCGGCATCTTGAGAAGGACTTACGAAATTTATGTCAGGCATATTGACGTATCTTGGGTTCAATGTTACAAAACGATCGACCCGCACGAAATTTTAGATCGTTTCGCGACGGGCAGCGTCGAAGCAGGGACGGCGGAAAGAGCCGGACAGGCGACGACGGGCGATCAGATCTACCGTGCGATTGTCGAGCGGCATTTCGGCAAAACATACTGGACTTCCGCCTTCGGCAAAAGCATGTCCTCGGCGACATGCTGGCCACGGGAAACCGGCCGTAACAAGGCTGGCGGTGGTCCAGACAGACACCTAATGAAGCCAGCCGGCCCCGAACAGGGGCAGGCGGTGCCAGAACAGCGCCGATACCGGCAGCGGGAGCCAAGGACATGAGTATGACATTCGACATCCAGCCCGCATCCAATCCGACTCCCGAGAAGGACCGCATCGCCAAGCTGGTGGACCCCGGGTTCGGGCGGGTCTTCACCGATCACATGGCGATCGTCCGCTACAACCAGGCCAAGGGCGGCTGGTACGAGGCCAGAATCGAGGCGCGCGCCAACTTCCAGCTCGATCCGGCCGGCGCGGTCCTTCACTACGCCCAGGAAATTTTCGAGGGCCTCAAGGCCTACAAGCGCGACGACGGCGGCGTGAACCTGTTCCGCCCCGATGCCAATGCGCGGCGCTTCAAGGACTCGGCCGATCGCATGGCGATGGCGCAATTGCCCGAGGACGTCTTCATCGAGGCGGTCGAGCAGGTCGTGCGCATCGACCGCGCCTGGATGCCGGGCGGCGAGGGCAGTCTTTACTTGCGGCCCTTCATGATCGCGAGCGAGACCTTCCTCGGCGTCAAGCCGTCCTCCGAATACATCTTCGCGGTCATCGCCTCGCCGGTCGGCTCCTATTTCAAGGGCGGACCTGCGCCGGTGTCGATCTGGGTTTCGGAGAACTACACGCGCGCAGCCATCGGCGGCACCGGCGCGGTGAAGTGCGGCGGCAATTATGCCGCGAGCCTGCGCGCCCAGGCCGAAGCGATCCAGCATGGTTGCGATCAGGTGGTGTTCCTCGACGCGGTCGAGCGGCGCTACATCGAGGAGCTCGGCGGCATGAACGTGTTCTTCGTGTTCGACGACGGCTCGCTGTCGACGCCGCCGCTCGGCACCATTCTGCCCGGCATCACCCGCGACTCCATCATCACGCTCGCCCGCGATGCCGGAAAGACGGTGCGCGAGGAGCCCTACTCGCTCGACCAGTGGCGCAAGGACGCCGCAAGCGGCAGGTTGAAAGAAGCCTTTGCCTGCGGCACCGCGGCCGTGATCTCGCCGATCGGCAAGGTGCGCTCGGTCAGCGGCGATTTCGACATCAGCGGCGGCGCGGCCGGCCCCGTCGCCATGGGTCTGCGCAAGCAGCTCGTCGACATCCAGTACGGCCGCACCAACGATCCGCACAATTGGATCCGCAAGGTGTTTTGAGGCGGAGTACTCGGCTGCGCTCTTCCTTCTCCCCTTGTGGGAGAAGGTGGCGCGCGAACCGCGCCGGATGAGGGGTCTGCTTCCGCGGATAGAACCCCTCACCCGTCTCGCCGCTAGCGCGGCGAGCCACCCTCTCCCGCAAGGGGAGAGGGGAAAAGCCAGCGGTTGCCGCACCGCGCGTCGGCTGGTAAACGCCGCGGATGGCCGAGAAACCCAAAAAACCCCAGAAACTGAAGGCGCGCCTGCCGCGCGGGCTCGAGGATCGCGATCCCGCCGCGATCCGGGCGACGCGCGAGATGGTCGAGAAGATCCGCGCCGTCTATGAGCTCTATGGCTTCGAACCGGTGGAGACGCCGGCGATGGAATTCACCGACGCGCTCGGCAAATTCCTGCCCGACCAGGACCGCCCGAACGAGGGCGTGTTCTCGTTCCAGGACGACGACGAGCAGTGGATCAGCCTGCGTTACGATTTGACCGCGCCGCTCGCCCGTTATGTCGCGGAAAATTTCGACACGCTGCCAAAACCCTATCGCAGCTACCGCGCCGGCTACGTGTTTCGCAACGAGAAGCCCGGCCCCGGACGCTTCCGCCAGTTCATGCAGTTCGATGCCGACACGGTCGGCTCCGCGACGCCGGCGGCGGATGCCGAGATCTGCATGATGGCGGCGGACACGATGGAGGCGCTGGGCATTGCCCGCGGCGCCTATGTCGTGAAAGTGAACAACCGCAAGGTGCTGGATGGGGTTCTGGAAGAAATTGGGCTCGGTGGTGATGAGAACGCGGCACGCAGGCTGACCGTGCTGCGCGCGATCGACAAGCTCGACAAGTTTTCCGCCGACGAAGTGCGCAAGCTGCTTGGTCCCGGACGGTGGGACGGCGGCGAAGAAGGCAAGGGCGACTTCACGAAAGGCGCCAACCTGAGCGCGGCGGAGGCTGACGTTGTTCTCGCCATCACCAAGCCGCGCGACGATTGGAAAGAGGCAATTGCCGCGGCAGAAACCTACCTCGCCAAGAGCGAAGTCGGTCAGGCCGGCGTGAGCGAACTGGAAGAGATTGCCAAGCTGGTCTCGGCCTCGGGTTACGGCGCGGATCGCATCAAGATCGATCCCTCCGTCGTGCGCGGCCTCGAATATTACACCGGCCCGGTCTATGAGGTCGAACTCCTGCTCGACACCAAGGATGAAAAGGGCCGCCCGGTGCGCTTTGGCTCGGTCGGTGGCGGCGGACGTTATGACGGGCTCGTCTCGCGCTTCCGCGGTGAGCCGGTGCCGGCGACCGGTTTCTCGATCGGCGTCTCTCGCTTGCAGGCCGCGCTGACGTTGCTCGGCAAGCTCGACACGCGGCCGGAGTTCGGCCCCGTCGTCGTCACCGTGTTCGACCGCGATCGCGTCGCCGACTATCAGAAGATGGTCGCATCCTTGCGCACCGCCGGCATCCGCGCCGAGCTCTATCTCGGCAATCCCAAGAACATGGGCAATCAGCTCAAATATGCCGATCGCCGCAACGCGCCTTGCGTCATCATCCAGGGCTCGGATGAAAAGGCGCGCGGCGAGGTGCAGATCAAGGATCTGATCGAAGGTGCCAAGGCCGCCGCCGCGATCGCCTCCAACCAGGAATGGCGCGAGAGCCGGCCGGCGCAGTTCTCGTGCAGCGAGGCCGATCTCGTCGCCAAGGTGCGCGAGGTCCTGGCGCGCCATGACGTGAGCTGGGGCTAGCCATTCGCTGACGCCGTCATGCCTGGGCTTGTCCCAGGCATCCACGTCTTGTTTGATGGCGGCCGTCAATGGCCGGTGTTCGGCCGCAAGGGAGAGAAAAATGCCTGAGATCACCATCAGCATGGCCGAAGGCCGCACCGACGAGCAGAAGGCCGGCATGATGCGCGACATCACCCAGGCGCTGGTGAAAAATCTCGGCGTCGATGCCGATGCCGTCGTCATCCAGATCAACGAAGCCCCGCTTCGCCATAAGATGAAGGGCGGCAAGACCTTCGTGGAGCGCGCGGCGGCTGCGAAGAAGTAGCCGACGCTGGGGCTCGTAGTGCAGCCGCAGCTACAATCACAACCGTCGTCCCGGCGAAGGCCGGGACCCATACTCCCAGGGAGAAGTTGCGGCGCGAGCTGGTAACTCCGAGTCTTCGCCAAACAACGTCCTGTGGTTATGGGTCCCGGATCAGCGCTCCGCTCTAGACAACGCTGCGCGTTGTCGAGAGCTTCGCTTGTCCGGGACGACAGCGGAGTTTGAGGCAGGATGGACGCACGCGACTTCATCACAATCGGCATGAGCGCCGAGCGCACGCTGGTGGTCCCGGTGGAGCGCACGGTCGGGCATTTCGTGCCCGGCATGCCTTTTGTTTACGCGACGCCGATGATGATCCTGGAGATGGAGATGACATCGGGCGATGCGATCCGCAGCGTGCTCCAGCCGGGCTGGGTCACCGTCGGCACCGAGGTCGACATCCGCCATCTCGCCGCCGCTCTCGTCGGTGCCACTGTGCGGACCACCGCAAAAGTGGTCGCGGTCGAGCGCCGCGTCATCCGCTTCGAGGTCGAGGCGTTCGAGGGTGCCCGCAAGCTCGGCGAGGGCCGCCACGCGCGCGGGCTCGTCAATGTCGAGATGTTCAACAAGCGGCTGGCGGCTGGCTCGACGCCGTAGGGTGGGCAAAGGCGCGAAGCGCCGTGCCCACCATCTTTCCGGGACCGCGATGAAGTCGGTGGGCACGCTGTCGCTTTGCCCACCCTACGACACCTGCTTACTTCGCCAATTCCCTCGACCGCTGCGTCGCTGCCGCGATCGCGCGGATCATGAGGTCCCGCAGGCCGGGCTCGCCCATCAGCACGCCGAGGGCCGCAGCGGTCGTGCCGCCGGGCGAGGTGACGTTCTGGCGCAGCGTGCTGGATGCAAGCTCGGATTGGTGCAGCAGCTCGCCGGAGCCGGCGACGGTCTCGCGTGCGAGCCTGGTCGCCAGCGCCTCGGGCAATCCGGCCTCGACGCCGGCGCGGGCGAGTTCCTCGGCGAGCAGGAACACGTAGGCCGGGCCCGAGCCGGAGACGGCAGTCACCGCGTCCATCAGGCTCTCATCGTCGACCCATTCCACCGAGCCGGTGGCGCGCAGCAGTGCATCGGCCACCGCGCGCTGAGACGAGCTGACGTCTGGTGCGGCGACGGCGACGGTGATGCCGCGGCCGATCGCAGCCGGCGTGTTCGGCATCGCGCGCACCACGGCGCCGCCGCAGACGTCCTGAAGCGAGGCGATCGTGGTGCCCGCCATGATCGAGACCACCGACGTCTTGTCCGAAACGAATGGTTTCAGCTTGGCGCCCGCCTCGCGGAACATCTGCGGTTTCACCGCGACGACCAACGTTTCGATCCTGCCGGCGGTCGTCACGTCGGGATTGAGTGCAACGCCCTTGGCCGCAAGCGCGGCGATCTCGGGCGAGACCTGCGGATCGATCACCGCGACGCGGCGCGGATCGAGCCCGCCCGCCAGCCATCCGGTCAGCATTGCGCCGCCCATCTTGCCGGCGCCGGCGAGGAGGATGGTGCCGGTGATGTTTTGGAGGGTGTTGTTCGCCATCGCTGTTGCCACAAAATCCGTCGTCCTGGCGAAAGCCAGGACCCATTACCCCAAGTGGTTCTAGTGGATGGAGGGCAGGGCAACAAGCATCGCGAGCTACGGAAAGACCTCGCGGTATGGGTCCTGGATCGGCGCGACGACAGCGCTTCGCGCCGGCGTCGCTGGTCCAGGACGACGATGAGGGGAGAGCTCTGGCTCCCTCACGCCTGGTGGAGGCAGACGTACTTACGCCTCTCCCACCGTGTCGAACATCGCCGCGTCCATGGCTTGCGCGGTGGTCTTGCCGGCCCACACCACGAACTGGAATGCCGGGAAGTAGCGCTCGCAGGCGTGGATGGCGCCGGCGAGCATGGCTTCGCACTGCGCGGTCGAGGCGGTGAGGCCGCCCGGCAGCACCAGCGCCTGGCGGTGCATGATCATGCCGGTGTTGGTCCAGAGGTCGAAATGGCCGACCCACAATTGCTCGTTGACCGCGGCGACGAGCCGCTGCACCTCGCCGCGCCGTGCGGGCGGAATCTTCATGTCGAAGGCGCAGGCCAGATGCAGCGCCTCGATCTCGCCCATCCAGGTGAAGGAGAGCTGGTAGTCGGTCCATTGTCCCTTCGAGACAATCGTGAGTTCGTCTTCGCCGGAGCGTTCGAACGGCCAGTTGTTGCTGGCAGCGATATCCTCGACCACCGCGAGCGGATGGTTCTTGGAATCGATAGTGCCTTCGAGCAGGGACATGCCGTCTCGACCTCTTGCCTTCTTGTTGTCTTTGATACGCACGCGGTTGGCCCGGCGCGCGCTCCCTTCACGTCGCTACGGCGATCCCTGGGGGTCGCTCTCGCGATCCCCTCGGATCAACGCGGGCCTGTCGCGGATCAAGTGATGTGATTTGCGGAATCTGCGCAACGGGGTCCCGAGTCCGTCCACAAGCCAGGACTCCTTCGTCCACAGCTCATCTCCGCCACAATTCTTAACGGGGCGAGGCAAAACCGGACGAAGCAGAACAAACCGGAATCGGATTCGGGCGGCGGCCTTCAATCGCTAATTCCGTCCCGCGAGGGCCGCTCCCACCGCGACGGCATGGGACCATGCGATTTGCCCATGCGGAACGCGCTTGCCGCGACGGCTCCCCGGCGGCATATTTCGCCTCAGGCCGTTCATCCCGAACGGCCGATGTTCTCAGGGCGGGGTGAAAGTCCCCACCGGCGGTAACGGCCGAAAGGCCCAAGCCCGCGAGCGCCTTCCCCCAGGTTCTGTCCTGAAAAGGATTTCACTGAAGGGAAGGGTCAGCAGATTCGGTGCAACTCCGAAGCCGACGGTCAAAGTCCGGATGAAAGAGAACGGTCGGTGGCAGACGCATCGCAAGATGCGGCTGTTTGTCGTTCCGTGTGCCCTGATTCTGGTCCTTAAACCGAGGAAAGCCATGAATCAGATGTTGCAAGATCCCCAAGTCCAAACCTCCAAAGTCGAAACTGAAGTCGCCCGACCGCCGGTTCCGCAGGATCCGGCGCCCGAACACCCGCGCTTCGCAAAGCCGCAGCGGGTGGCCTTCGTGCAGGCCCGCTGGCATCGCGATGTGGTCGAGGAGGCCCGCATCGCCTTCCTGAAGGAAGCAGAAGCGCGGCACCTTACCCATGTCGACGTGTTCGAGGTGCCTGGCTCGTTCGAGATCCCGCTGCACGCACAGGTCCTCGCCAAGACGCGGCGCTACACCGCGATCGTCGCGGCCGGCCTCGTCGTCGATGGCGGCATCTACCGCCATGAGTTCGTCGCCGACACCGTGATCAAGGCGCTGATGGACGTGCAGCTCCGCACCGAGGTGCCGGTGTTCTCGGCGGTGCTGACGCCGCAGCAATTCCACGAGACCGAGGTGCACTACGACTTCTTCCGCAAGCATTTTGCGATCAAGGGCGTGGAGGTGGCGGCCGCCTGCGCGGAGACATTGCTCGGCCTCGAACGCCTGCGCGGCCAGGTCGCGGCAGGGATCGCGGGGTAGTAAGGGGCGGAAGGACCGCGCACTCCCTCGCCCCGCTTGCGGGGAGAGGGTGGGGTGAGGGGGAGTCTCCGCGGGGACGGTGAGAGTTGGACTCGCGGAGAGTCCCCACCCGGATTGCATCTGCGATGCAATCCGGCCTCTCCCCGCACGCGGGGAGAGGCGAAAAGGAAAGATCAGTCGAACAGGCTCGACACCGACTCTTCGGCCGCCGTGCGCGCGATCGCATCCGAGATCAGGCTGGCGATCGGCAGCATGCGGATGTTCGGCGCCTTGGTCACCGCATCGGTCGGCAGGATCGAGTCGGTGATCACCAGCTCCTTCAGCTTCGAGCCGGAGATGCGGGCGGCGGCGCCGCCGGAGAGCACGCCGTGGGTGATGTAGGCGTAGACATCCTTGGCACCCTTGGCGATCAGCGCGTCGGCTGCGTTCACCAGCGTGCCGCCGGAATCGACGATGTCGTCGACGAGGATACAGGTGTGGCCGGCGACGTCACCGATCACGTTCATGACCTCGGACTCGCCCGGACGCTCGCGGCGCTTGTCGACGATGGCGAGCGGAGTGTTGATGCGTTTGGCAAGGCCGCGCGCACGGGCCACGCCGCCGACGTCGGGCGAGATCACCATCACCTTGGAGAGGTCGAACTTCTCCTTGATGTCGCGCACCATCAGCGGGGCCGCGTAGAGATTGTCGGTCGGGATGTCGAAGAAGCCCTGGATCTGGCCGGCATGCAGGTCGAGCGTCATGACGCGGTCGACGCCGGCCTGCGTGATCAGATTGGCGACGAGCTTGGCCGAGATCGGCGTGCGCGAACCCGATTTGCGGTCCTGCCGGGCATAGCCGAAATAGGGCAGCACCGCGGTGATCCGGCGCGCCGAGGAGCGGCGCAGCGCGTCGGTGATGATCAGCAATTCCATCAGATGGTCGTTCGCCGGGAACGAGGTCGACTGGATGATGAACGCATCCGAGCCGCGGACGTTCTCCTGAATCTCGACGAAGATCTCCATGTCGGCGAAGCGCCGCACCACCGCCTTGGTCAGCGGCAGGTCGAGGCCTTGCGCAATGGCCTGGGCGAGAGCCGGATTGGAGTTGCCGGCGACGAGCTTGATGGAGCCGTTTTTGGCCGACATGGACGCTTCCTCCCGCGCTTTGCTGGATACGACGTTCAACATCCTACGAATACCCACTGGAAGCACGGTTTACGACGGGCGAGGAAATATCAGGCCGGAGGCTCAAATGGCAACCCGGGATGCTACGTTTTCCCTTCGAAAATCCCGAGTCGGGCCAACGGTTTGGCCGTAACTTGGGCCCGTGGTTTAGCGGGGGTTATTGCTCGGCATAGCCGAGCGCCGTGACCGGCATCTCCGCCGCCGGCGCCTCCCGGATCACGCCTGCCACCGCCGGTCCTCGCAGGTTCGGAGCATCCGGCGTTCCGTTGATCATGTTGGAAAGTCCGCTGAATCCGGCCTGGGCGATCTTGCGCAGCACGAGATCGTCGGCAGCCGCCCAAGGATCACGGGCAGCATCGCGGCCACCCTTCGCCGAGGTCGGTTCCTCGCCGGAGAGGCGCAGCGCCCGCTGCTGGTTGGCGTCGTAGACATCCCAGACCCAGGCGATCACGGTCTTGCCGCGCACGACCTGGGCGGAGAGGTAGCTGCGCACGCGATAGGCGGCCGTGCCCTCGCGGGAGACCACGGACAGGCTGCGCAGCTTGGATTCGCTGTCGAGCACGCCGACCATGCGGTCGAACACCTGCGGCGGTGGCCCGTCGATCGATTCGAAGGCGACCGTTGCGCCGCTGCCGCCGCTCGGCGCCATCGCATAGGAATTGCTCGGCGCGTTGCCGCCGGCGCAGCCGGCAAGCATGGTCGCAGCCGCCAGCAGCATGACCGCCAGCACGCGCGAGCCCGCGCGGCGCAGGATGGATGACGCTTCCCTCATTATGGAGGGCAGCGATATCGTTAAAATCGATTAAGGTCTAGGGCGGGCGAGCCACAAACACACTGTCATTCCGGGGCGCGCCACCTGGCGCGAGCCCGGAATCCATTTCGCCGCGTGATCTGCCGCACGATGGATTCCGGGTTCTCGCTTCGCGAGCCCCGGAATGACGATCGTTAATGTTGCCGGTGTGTTCACGCTTCGAGCGCGATCGCGTGAATGTGCCGGCCGTAGTCCGGCTCCTTGCGATGCACCGAGCGGCGGTAGCTGAAGAAGCGTTCGTCGGCATAGGTGTCGAGGCCGAGATCGTCGATCATCAGGATGCCGGCAGATTCGAGCCGCTTGCGGATGAAGCCGGGGAGATCGAACATCGCGTGGCCCTCGCGCGCCGACGGGATGAAGAACATGGCGTTCTCCGCGTCGGCTTCGATGAAGCGCGCCACGAACTCGTTGCCGACCTCGTAACTTTCCTGCCGGATCAAGGGGCCGATCGCGGCGATGATGCCGCCGCGCGTGGCGCCGAGATTCTCCATCGCCGAGATCGTTGCTTCCAGCACGCCTGATAACGCGCCCTTCCAGCCGGCATGGGCGCCGCCGATCACGCGTGCATTGGGATCGACGAACAGGACTGGCCCGCAATCGGCGGTGGAGACGCCGAGCGCGATGCCGGGCGTCTTGGTGACGAGTGCGTCACCCTTCGGGCGCGGTCTGCTCGGCCACGGCATTTCGGCAATGAGCACGTCGGGCGAATGGATCTGGTGCAGGCTGAGGAAGCGTTCCGGCGCGACGCCGACATGCTCGGCCATGCGGCGGCGGTTCTCCGCGACGAGGGTCTGATCGTCGTTGGAGCCGAGCCCGCCGTTCAGTGCCGAATAGATGCCGCTGGAGACGCCGCCTTCGCGGGTGAAGAAGGCATGGCGCAGGCCGGGCACGGCCGACAGCAGCGACGAAGCAAGTGTCATGAGGCCTCTCCAGCCTGTTCGAGATCGCTGAGGCCGGCAAGGCCGGATAGCCGCGGCTCGGAGATGCCGAGCACCTTGAACATCGAGCCCATGCCGCTGCGCCCGGTATCGGTCAGGCGCTTGAGCGCCACTGAAATGTCGGTGACGACTTCGGGCGTCGCCTTCTGCATCAGCGCCGCCGCGCGGGTGTCGATGCCGACGCGCTTGAGGAAGTCACCTTGCGTCACCGGCCCGTGCACGCGCGCGCCGACGTCCTCGGCCGCACGCGCCAGCGCCTGGAAGTCGACATGGGCGGTGACGTCGGCCTGGCCCGGCGCCTTCAAGGGATCGGTGAAGCTGTGACGCGCAATGGCCTGAAACGTATCGCCGGCATCGCTGCGCAAATGGCCGTAGTCGATGATCAGCGCCGCGCCATCCTGGTCGCGCACGCGCGTCGCAAGCTTCATGATCTCGCCATCGGGCCGCCATTCGAACACGGCGCCGATGGGCGCGGCACGCACCAAGGGCGGCAGCAGCACGTCGAAGCGCGGCGTCGGCTCGGGCGCCGCGCCGAATTGAAGCTTGCCGTTGGGATCGATCTCGATCACGCGCTCGTGCCAGCCGTTCTCGTGCCGGACCATCTGATGGATCGGCAGAACGTCGAAATATTCATTGGCGAGGATGATGCTCGGGCCTTCCGGCACCTCGTCGATGCTGTCGTGCCAGGCGATGTTGCGCACGGCGGACAGCGTCGCGCTCTGCCGGTCGCGCAGCACCGGATTGACCTCGACCATGTGGATATAGAGCGCCTGGTAGAGCGGCGGCAGCACGCGCAATGCGCGCAGCGCGTCCGCCATCATGGTGCCGCGGCCGGGGCCGAGCTCGATCAACCGCAAGAATTGCGGCGAGCCCATCTGCTTCCACACCGAGGCGGCCCACAGTCCCAAGAGCTCGCCGAACATCTGGCTGACCTCGGGCGCGGTGGTGAAGTCGCCCTCCCGCCCGAGCGGATCGCGCGAGACGTAATAGCCATAGCGCGGGTGCATCAGGCACAGTTCCATGTAGCGCCAGACCGGCATCGGCCCTGAGGATTTGATCAGCGCCTTGATCTCGTTGAGTAGCGGCGAGTCGGTCACGATCCATGTTCTCGAAATGAATTAACGAATGGCCTCGATAGGCTTCGGCGCGCCGCGCCGGATAGCCCATACAATAAGTATGGCGCCGACGATAAGCATCGGGATCGACAACAGCATGCCCATGGTTAATCCACCCCAGAGGAAGCCGAGCTGTGCGTCCGGTTCGCGGAAGTGTTCGCCGGCGATCCGGGTCAGACCATAGATCAGGATGAAGGCGCCGAGGATCATGCCGGGCCGCTTCAGGGCACCGAAGCGGATCATGATCGCGAGCACCGTGAACAGCAGGATGCCCTCCATGCCGGCCTCATAGAGCTGGCTCGGATGGCGCGGCAGCTGTGTGGGATCGTTCGGGAAGATCATCGCCCAAGGCAGGCTCGCATCGGTGGCGCGGCCCCACAATTCGCCATTGATGAAATTGGCGATGCGTCCGAGCAGCAGCCCGACCGGGGCGACCGCGGTGGTGATGTCGCCGAGCGACAGGATCGAGATGCCGCCTCGATAGGCAAACCACATCACCGCAACGACGCAGCCGAGGAAGCCGCCATGGAAGGACATCCCGCCCTCCCACAATTTGAAGATCGCAGCAGGATGCTCGATGAAGAAAGGCAGATTGTAGAACAGGACGTAGCCGGTGCGGCCGCCGAGGATGATGCCGAGCGTGACCCAGAGGATGAAGTCGTCGATCTGGAGCAGCGAGATCGGTGCGGGTCCGCCCCACAGACGCCGGTTCTTCAGGAGCGAGCGCGCATAGAGCCAGCCGAACACGATGCCGCAGATATAGGCCAGCGCGTACCAGCGGATCGCGAACGGACCGATCTCGATCGCGATCGGCTTGAAGGCGGGGAAGTCGATGAGCAGGAAGGGCATCGCGCCTTGCTTCTAGGGACTGATGGGCAAGCCGCGGCTCCGACGGAGCTGCGCCCCCTCTCCCGCTTGCGGGAGAGGGTTGGGGTGAGGGTGTTTCCGCGACGAAGACTCCCCAAGAGGAGAGAGCCCTCTCCCGCCTCGCATCTGTCGATGCGATGCGACCTCCCCCGCAAGCGGGGGAGGTGAAGTGAGATCGCGTATAGACTGATCCATTCTGCTTACACGAGATTGCGGCGATAGAGCCCTAGCAGCCGCTGCTCGATCTGCCGGTCGATCATCTCTGGCGCCTTGTGATTCTTCTTATGCAGGGACGTTGAGTACGATTGCAAGGAAACCGGAGCATGACAAGGATACCCCCGCTCGGCCCTTGAACCGTTCCCTTCGGATTGCCATTGTGTTTCGGAGAGTTCGCGCAAAGTTTATCGGAGGCAGCCATGACCCAGACCAGCAACCGGTTTTTCGACGAGATCGGCCGCCTGATGAATGACGCCGCCGGTGCCGCCCAGGGCGTCAAGCGCGAGTTCGACACGGTGATGCGGACGCAGGCGGAAAAATTCCTGCGCGACATGGATCTGGTCAAGCGCGAGGAGTTCGAGGCGGTCAAGGACATGGCCCGCCTCGCCCGCGAGGAGAACGAGGCGCTGAAGGCAAGGATCGCCGCGCTGGAGGCCAAGCTCGGCGGCACGCCGACGTAAGGCACTCTTTTTTACCCTCCCCCCTCCAGGGCCCTCCAGGGGAGGGTGGGAACTCGGGCCGGCAGCCCATTCTCCTTGTCATTTCCGCATCTTCCGGGTAAAAGCCCGCCACGTCTGCGGCCCCCGCACCCCTGGAGGCTTGCTGCGGACTATGCCATGGGCCGCGCTGCGGCCCATTAACTTTTGCAAAAACAAGGACTTAACGACATGGCGACGACCGTCAAGGAATTGAAGGCGACCGCACGTCCGAAGAGCGGCAAGGGGGCCGCCCGGGCTGAGCGTCGCGCCGGCAGAGTGCCCGGAGTGATCTACGGCAACAACCAGCCCCCGGTGACGATCTCGATCGAAGATCGCGACTTGCGCCAGCGCATCCTCGCCGGCCGGTTCCTGACCACGCTGGTCGACATCGACCTCGAGGGCAAGAAGCACCGCGTGATTCCGCGCGACTATCACCTCGATCCGGTCAGGGACTTCCCGATCCATGTCGACTTCATGCGGCTCGGCGAAGGCGCCACCATCCGCATCAGCGTGCCCTTGCACGTGGTGAAGGCGGAAGGCTCGCCCGGCGTGAAGCGCGGCGGCACCGTCAACATCGTCGCCCACGCGATCGACCTCGAATGCGGTGTCGAGAGCATTCCGCAATACATCGAGGCCGATGTCGGCTCGCTCGAAATCGGTCACTCCCTGCATCTGTCGGACATCAAGCTGCCGGCCGGTGTGAAGGCGATGACCCGCGAGGACGCGACCCTCGTCACCATCGTCCCGCCGTCGGGCTACGCCGAAGAGCAGAAGGCGGCGGCTGCGGCTGCGGCGGGTGGTGCGGCTCCGGCCGCGGGTGCTGCTGCTCCGGCGGCTGCTCCGGCTGCGGGCGCTGCTGCTCCGGCTGCGGCTGCCAAGGCTCCGGCCGGCGGCGACAAGAAGAAGTAATCTCTCAAAGCTGGCGCGCGGTCCTTGATCGCGCGCCGAGCGAGGGGCGCGCCGCGTCATGCGACTCTTTGTTGGGCTCGGCAATCCCGGCGCGAAATACGCACGTAACCGGCACAATATCGGCTTCATGGCCGTCGACGAGATCGCGCGACGTCATGGCTTTGCGCCGTGGCGCCGCCGCTTTCAGGGCGAGACCTCGGAAGGTGCGCTCGGCACAGAGCGCGTCATCCTGCTCAAGCCCATGACCTACATGAACGAGTCCGGCCGCGCCGTGCAGGAGGCGGCGAGCTTCTTCAAGATCGCTCTGGGCGACGTCACCGTGTTCCATGACGAGCTCGAGCTGCCGCCGGGCAAGGTGCGGGTGAAGGTCGGCGGCGGCATCGCCGGGCACAACGGCCTGCGGTCGATCTCAGCCCACATCGGCAACGACTATCGCCGGGTGCGGCTCGGCATCGGTCATCCCGGCATCAAGGACCTGGTGCATGGCCACGTGCTGTCGGACTTCGCCAAGGCCGACAACGAATGGGTGGCGACGCTGTGCGACGCGGTTGCCGAGCACGCGGCGCTGATCGCCAAGGGCACGGACGCGACCTTCGCCAACAGGGTGCATCTCGCCATGCAGGCGAAGGGATTTTTGACCAAGGACGAGAACGGCAAGGAATAACGCTCGTGGGATTCAAATGCGGGATTGTCGGGTTGCCCAATGTCGGCAAATCGACCTTGTTCAATGCGCTGACCGAGACGGCCGCGGCGCAGGCCGCGAACTATCCGTTCTGCACCATCGAGCCGAATGTCGGCGAAGTCGCCGTGCCCGATCCGCGGCAGGAGAAGCTCGCGGCCATCGCCAAGTCGGGGCAGATCATCCCGACGCGATTGACCTTCGTCGACATCGCCGGCCTCGTGCGCGGCGCCTCCAAGGGCGAAGGCCTCGGCAACCAGTTCCTGGCCAACATCCGCGAGGTCGACGCGATCGCGCATGTCGTGCGCTGCTTTGAGGATTCCGACGTTACCCATGTCGAGGGCAAGATCGCGCCGCTCGCCGACATCGAGACCATCGAGACCGAGCTGATGCTCGCCGACCTCGACAGCCTCGAGAAACGCGTCGACAACCTCTCCAAGAAAGCCAAAGGCAACGACAAGGACGCCAAGGAGCAGCTCGACCTCGTCAACCGCACCTTGGTGCTGCTGCGCGAAGGCAAGCCCGCCCGCCTCGTCGAGCGCAAGGCGGAGGAGGAGCGCGCCTTCTCCATGCTGGGGCTGCTCTCATCAAAGCCCGTGCTCTACGTCTGCAACGTCGAGGAAGGCTCGGCCGCAACAGGCAATTCGTTCTCCAAGGCCGTGCAGGAGCAGGCCGCCAAGGAAGGCGCCGTCGCCGTCGTCATCTCCGCCAAGATCGAGTCGGAGATCGCGACCATCTCGCGTGAAGAACGCGCTGACTTCCTGGAGACGCTGGGTCTCGAAGAAGCCGGTCTCGATCGCCTGATCCGCGCCGGCTACACGCTGCTCGACCTCATCACCTATTTCACAGTAGGACCGAAGGAAGCGCGCGCCTGGACCATCCATCGCGGCACCAAGGCGCCGGCGGCGGCCGGTGTGATCCACACCGACTTCGAGAAGGGTTTCATTCGCGCCGAGACCATCGCGTATGAGGACTACGTCGCCCTCGGCGGCGAAGCCGGCGCCCGAGACGCCGGCAAGCTGCGGCTCGAAGGCAAGGAATACGTCGTCGCCGACGGCGACGTGATGCATTTCAGGTTTAATACGTAAGCCGCGAAGAGCGCGGTTTTTCCGACGTCGTCCTGGACAAGCGAACGTAGTGAGCGCCGATCCAGGATCCATTACCCCAAGGCGTGGTTTGGCGAAGACACGGGTTACCAATCTGTGCCACAACTTCTCCCTGGGGTAATGGGTCCTGGCTTTCGCCAGGACGACATGGAGACTTGCGGCTACGGCACCTGCGCCGTCCTCACCGCGTCCCGCTGCCCTGGTCCCTGATCGCGCCGAGATGCTCGTTGATGCGGAAGACAATCAGGATCAGCTCGGCGAGGATGCGCGAGAACACCACGCCGACGACGACGCTCGCAATCGACGACAGCAGCACCAGGAAGCCGCCGAACGGACTGATCGCCATCGCAGCCAAGCCGGAGAAGATGCCGGAGAGGCCGAACAGGCAGATCAGCGCGATCACCAGCCAGTAGAAGGTCTTGATGATCGTCGGTGTGATGAAGCGGTCCCATTGAAACAGGTCGCTGAATGAAAACATCGCTCTCCCCAGGGCAAAGCGGCCTTGCCAAATTGGGCCTTGCTCAATGATCCTGACCCCCGGTTGATCCGACTCAAGACCAACCCCGCTGCGCCGAATGTAGCACGAGCCATGCGGGCCCGCGGGTTGAGATTGCCGTAAAGTGCGGCCACAATCTGTCATTTCCACGAACCAATCCCAAGATGACCCTGACCTTCGAAGATTTCCCGCCCGGGCGGTTCGGAACGTTCGGCCCGCGCCATGTCACACGCGACGAGATTTTGGCCTTTGCCGCCGAGTTCGATCCGCAGCCGATGCACCTCGATGAAGAGGCGGCGGCGAGAAGCATGCTGCGCGGCCTGTCCGGCTCGGGCTGGCACCTCTGTTCGCTGATGATGCGGATGATGGCCGACGGTTTTATCACGCGCGCCGCTTCGCTCGGCTCGCCCGGCGTCGACGAGGTGCGCTGGTTGTCTCCGCTCCGGCCCGGCGACGATCTCATGCTCGACGTCGATGTCGTGGAGGCGCGCACGTCGAAGAGCCGCCCGGAGCTCGGCATCGTCAAGTTCAAATGCACCGCGCGCAACGCGGCGGGGCAGGCCCTCGCCGAGATGACCTCGCCGATCCTGATCAAGCGGCGCGAGGGAGCGCTCTGATGCGGTTCTTCGAGGACATCGAGATCGGCCAGCGCCGCGAGATCGGCACCTATACGTTCACGGCGGACTCCATCAAGACCTTCGCCGCGAAGTTCGACCCGCAGCGCTTTCACCTCGACGAAGAGGAAGGCAAGAACTCGCTATTCGGCGGGCTCGCCGCCTCCGGTTGGCATGTCGGCTCCGCCTGCATGAGCCTGCTTGTCGCCGACGGCCAGCGCCTGGCGCGTGAGGCCACCTCGCGCGGCGAGGAGGTTGCGGTCTGGGGCCCGTCGCCGGGCTTTCGCGACCTGCGCTGGATCAGGCCGGTGCTCGCCGGCGACACCGTCAGTTACGTCAGCATCGTCATCGACAAGCGCAGCTCCGCCTCGCGCCCCGGCTGGGGCATTTTGACGGCCCGCACCACCGGCACCAACCAGCGCGGCGAGGAGGTTTACTCGATCACCGCCACCGCCTTCGTGCCGATGCGGAAGGGTGGTTAGACCTGTTCCAAGATGAACGGTCCAATTGAGTGCGCGAGTGTTGCCCGCGCGCTATGGACGCGATTCCAGGCGGCTGCCATAAGCCTGCGCAACATGGTTACCGCGAAGCAGTTTGGCGGAACCATCGAGTTGCTAACTAATTATGAACCTGTCGCTGTCTATTTGAAACGAATTGGGCAGAGACAGGGGACGAGGACCATGGCAGATCGCGGCGCACTCAAATTTGTCGGATTCATCTTCGCGACTGCGACGCTGGCCGTGATGCTGGTCGCCGGCATGGTGGTGAAGGGTTATGCCGATGGTGGCTACACCCTGGAAGCCTCGACCGTGGAAGCCGCCCGGTAAGGGTTCGTAGAATTGTCGGGGCCGCGTCAGGCCCCGTGTCAGCGGCTGTAGACGAACGCCAGCACCGCGATCGCAACCGCCAGCAATCCGACAAAGCGCAGCATGATCGTGCCGAGCTGATTGGGCGCGGGCCGCAGTGATATAGGGTCCGTGTTGTCGGGCCGAATGCTTTCCATCACATGTCCCCCCGGCCCGGACGAAAGGCTGCGGGCGCTTGGCATTCGTCGCTGGGGAGGGGTGGAGGGTTCAAAGCCTCTCGCCTGTCATGCCCCGTGCTGCCACATGCTCCGCTGTCATGCCGCGCGAAGGCGGGGCATCCAGTACGCCGCGGCCTCTCGGCTCTTGCCTCACGGCCTCTGGAATACCGGATCGACCGATCAAGTCGGGCGATGACACCTTCATTGGGGAACGTGTGAGCACCCGCATGCATCCCTTAAATCAAAACCGCCGCGCTCCCTTTCGGGAACGCGGCGGCCGGTGATGCTTGTGCTTGCGATCAGCTGTTGCGCAGGCCGTCGGCGGCGCGCTTCCACTGCGCGACGTTGTCGGCGATCATGCGGGTCGACTTCATCGCGGCCTGGCTGAGCTGGGCATAGCCGGAGATCTCGCGCTGGACGCGCTGGCCTTCGGCATGGAGCAGGTCGCGCAGGCTCTCGAGCTCGGAGATCAAATTCTCGATCTCGGCCAGCGAGGTTCCGGCCACGCGCTGGATCAGCGAGTTGACGTTGTTGACGGTGGCTTCCGCGCTCGCGTCGAGCGGCGGCGCGTCGGTCGTGGCCGCCGGCCGGCGCAGATAGGCGATGTCGTTGCGGACGAAATCACGGATGCCGGCCTCGACCTCGGTCACGGCGGCGAGGTTGTTGTCGACGGTCTCGGTCTCGGTGGTTTCGGTCTTTTCCGGACGGATGGCGTTCATCGTTATTCCCCTTTTCGCGTTTGAGCGCGGCGCGAGTGTCCCCGCACGACGACGTCTGTTTGGGCGACTAGGACGCCCGATTTTGACCGCAAATGGGCCGAGATGCGGCAAGGGCGGACCATTCGGGGGTTTTGCCGTGGCGTATGGTTAGGAGAGTGTGAATGGCTGCGGTTCGAGCAGTCGTCGACTCCCTCGTCCCGCTCTTGCGGGGAGAGGCGAAAGAGCTACCAGCTCTTCTTGAACCCGGCCGTCAGGCTCTTGTTGAGCGCGCCTTGCGAGGTCTCGCCGACCGAGCCGGAGACGGTGACGTTGTCGAACAGCTTCTGCTCGGCGCCGAACTTGCGCAGCCATTTGTCGTCGGTGGTCGACAGCGTCTGGCCGGCGGTGATGCTGGTTCCGGTGTCAGTGAGGGTGATCTTGGCCGACTGGTCGGTCTCGTAATTTCGCGTGATGTGGCCGCCGATGCCGGGGACAGCCGTCGTGCCCTGCTGGTTGACGCTGTAGCCGTTCTGGAGCGTCAGCGACGTGTCGCCCGACAGCGGCACCGACTTGGTCAGCGACGCCCCGATCTTGCTCTGTTCGGTGCCGGGATCGACCCGGGCCTCCACCGCGGTCTTGTCCCAGATCGAGCCCGCGCCCGGCGCGGTCGCGGCGGCCCAGGCGCTGCCGGAGGATTGCGGCAGGCTGCCGCCATTGGTGGCCTTCTGCGCCAGCAACTCGGACATCGTCCGCGGCTCGCGCGTCACCGTCATGTCGGCGCCGATCCGCGTATCCCAGAACGAGAACACGGATTGCTTCACGGTCACGGCCGAGGAGCCGTTTGCATTGGGGTTCGACGACCAGTCCAGGCCATCCTTGGCCGCGGCCTGGGCGCGCTTCTTGGCGGCCATGGGGTCAATGCCGGTGCCGGCATCGACCGCGAGCTGGCTCCAGTCGAGCTTGTCGACGTCGATGCCCTTGAGCACATCGGGGTCGTTGACGTCGGGGGCCTTCGTCGCCGCAGTCTCAGCCTCGTCGTCAGGCGCGGCCGCTGTGGGCGGAATGATCTGTGCCGAGACCGTTAACACCGAGCCCAAGATGAAGGCGGCCGCCAGCAACGGCAGCCTGGTCCAGCCAAACCCTGTCGAGAATTCCATCGTCCTGCCCGCGAACCCCAGCGCATGCTTTTCGATAATATATATCGGCCTTCGGCCATACGCCAATTCCGCGCGAAACATGCTGATCCATCGTCGCGAAATTGTGACGCCTCGCCTCGAATGGCGAACCAACGGGCCGCGCGAAAAGCGCGCGCCCGACGACGAGCTTCTGACACGGCCGCATCCGGCGGGGCTGGAGGCCAGGGCGTCATGTGCGTGTCGTCATCGGTCCCGAATAGCGGGACCCGTTGGCGTCCCCCTCAGCCGGCGCGGCTCATCTTCGGCAGATGAATGGCGCGGCCGAGTGCCTGCTCGACCAGGTCGAATGTGTCGATCAGCACCCGCATGCTGACGAGCTTGCCCGCCCTGAACTGGGCGAACTGCGCGACGCGCAAGCTGATCGGCTTATTGGAATCGAGCGCCGTCAGCGAGTAGCGCAGCATCGAGGCGGCGGAATCGACGCCGAGCATGATGCTCTCGCGATCGAAGCGGCGAACATGGAAATTGTCGGCGAGCTGGCGGATGACGTCGAGCACGGCGTCCTTGCCTTGCCGTGCGCCGAGGAACGGAAACATGTCGATCGGACCGTACAGCGCCCACGCGATATCCTCGTCGATCAGGGCCTCGAGGTCGCTGAAATGCCGGTCGTTGATCGCGCGGTGCAACGCGCGCGAGAAACGCCAGAGGCTGTGCTCTGTCATTTGGGGCAGTCCTGAAAGCTGGCTTGCAAAAAACGGAAAACAACCCCATGCACAGTAAAGGTGCCGAGGCTCAACTCGTTCGTGTACGAATAACTACGGGATTTCGGTCAAAACGCAATTCACGTTTTCGCAATGCACCATTGAACGCGATTTGTGAGATTTACAACAGAGTCCCGCATTTTCCGGTTCTGAGGGCAGGCCTTATGGAACCGAAGGCCCGCATTCACCCCCGGTGTCGTCCTGGCGCAGGCCAGGACCCATATCCATCGGCCTCCGCAATGCGCAGGCTGGTGGTTGACCGCGCGCCGGCACACCGGCAGTCCGGGTAATGGGTCCTGGCCTTCGCCAGGACGACGCTATGGAGATGGTGGGCAGCGGGAGACCGCCGCCCCCTTACATCCCGTGCGCCCGCGCGAGACGCCCGCTTTGGCGGGCTCCTCAGGATGAGGGCGGAGTGTGCGGCAGCAGTTTCAACGGCCCCGATGCCAATTAGCCCTCATCCTGAGGAGACCGCGGAGCGGTCGTCTCGAAGGACGAGGCGCTTGCTCAGGCGGCTCCAAGAGATCACATGCGATAGCCATGCCCCGCAAGCGGGGCGAGGCAAAGGGCCCGCCGCGCCGCGTGACCCATCTCACATCACCACTTTGACACCGCAGCTAACGTCATCCCCATGTCATCAGGGAGACGTGCCATGGCCACCATCGCCGCCGCCAGAAAGTCCCGCCTGCATAACGCGCTCGAAGGCCTCGCGCTGACCGCGACCCTCCAGAGTTTCCCGACCTTCGCCGCCGCCGCCTTCCTGCTCAAGCTCGCCGGCAATCACGACCTCGTCGGCGACCCCGGCGTCGCCATCTTCGTCGCCATCGCCTCGCTCGCCCACGCGCTGCTCGCGCTGACCCTTGGCCCAAGCTTCCCGGCCTTCTTCAAGACCGTCTACGAGCCAAAATTCTTCGAGGCCCATCTGTCGCTGTCCGACAAGATCACCGCCTGGCGCACCCAGCCCGTCGCCTCGCTCCAGCTCGTGACCATCATGCTGCTGCTGTCGGTGATGGCCGTGGTGACGGCGAGCGTGGGGTAATCTCTCCTCGTCATTCCGGGGCGCCGCAAAGCGGCGAGCCCGCAATCCATAGCCACCACTCGCGCGGATGCGCCTACCTCTTCTTCCACCCACCTCGCCGTCCCGGCGCGCCGCCCGTCGACTTCGGCGCCGGCCCGAACTCCGGACCCGACTGCCGCGAGTCCGTCGGCTGGATGATCCGGCTGGTGCTGCCGAACGGCTTTGACGGCAGTGTCGGGCTCGCGCGGTAGGGCAGCGATTCCGGGCCGTGCATCTCGTCGAGATGCGGCTTGTGCACGCGTGAGCCCTTGCCGCCGCCGGCCTTGAGCGCTGTTGCGGCGCTCTTGTTCTTCATCGCGCTGACCGGGAGGTTGGCGGCGTCGCCGTATTTCTTCGCGCCCGCATAGGCGCCGGCCTTGCCCTGCACGGTGCGTTGTTTCGCGGTGGGGTCGTCGACCACCGCGAGCTCGGTGGCGCGCAGGCGCTTGACTTCGTCGCGCAGGCGGGCGGCTTCCTCGAAGTTCAGATCGGCGGCGGCCTCGCGCATGCGGGTCTCGAGATCGGCGAGCACCGCCTCGAAATTGTGGCCGATCGAGATGACGTCGTCGGTCATGTCGTGGCCGCCGACCTCGACCAGCACGTGATCGCGCTCGTAGACCGAGTTGAGGATGTCGCCGATCTGCTTCTTCACGCTCTCCGGCGTGATGCCGTTGGCGGTGTTGTACTCGACCTGCTTCTCGCGGCGGCGGTTGGTCTCGGCGATGGCGCGCTCCATCGAGCCGGTCATCTGGTCGGCGTAGAGGATCACCTTGCCGTCGACGTTGCGCGCGGCGCGACCGATGGTCTGGATCAGCGAGGTCTCGCTGCGCAGAAAGCCTTCCTTGTCGGCGTCGAGAATGGCGACCAGCGCGCATTCGGGAATGTCGAGGCCTTCGCGCAAGAGGTTGATGCCGACCAGCGCGTCGAAGGCGCCGAGGCGGAGATCCCTGATGATCTCGATGCGTTCGATGGTGTCGATGTCGGAGTGCATGTAGCGGACGCGAATGCCCTGCTCGTGCAGATATTCGGTGAGGTCCTCCGCCATGCGCTTGGTCAGCACGGTGATCAGCGAACGATAGCCGGCCTGCGCAGTGGCGCGGACCTCGCCGACGAGATCGTCGACCTGGGTGCGGGCGGGGCGGATATCGACGGGCGGATCAATCAGCCCGGTGGGACGGATCACCTGCTCGACGAATACGCCGCCGCTCTCGTTCAGCTCCCAGCCGCTCGGCGTCGCCGACACCGCGATGGTCTGCGGCCGCATCATGTCCCACTCCTCGAAGCGCAAGGGGCGGTTGTCCATGCAGGAGGGCAGGCGGAAACCGTATTCGGCCAGCGTCGCCTTGCGGCGGAAGTCGCCGCGGAACATGGCGCCGATCTGCGGGATGGTGACGTGGCTCTCGTCGGCGAAGATCAGGGCGTTGTCGGGCACGTATTCGAACAGCGTCGGCGGCGGCTCGCCGGGGCGGCGTCCGGTGAGGTAGCGCGAATAGTTCTCGATGCCGGCGCAGCTTCCGGTCGCTTCCATCATCTCGAGGTCGAAGGTGGTGCGTTGCTCCAGCCGCTGCGCCTCCAGAAGACGCCCCTGGTCGTGGAGCTGATCGAGCCGCTGCTTCAATTCGAACTTGATCGACTTGATCGCCTGCACCAGCGTCGGGCGCGGCGTCACATAGTGCGAGTTGGCGTACATCTTGATGAACTCGAGCTCGTCCTGCTTGTGGCCGGTGAGCGGATCGAACTCCTCGATATTCTCGATGGTGTCGCCGAACAGGTTCACGCGCCAGGCGCGGTCCTCATAGTGCGCGGGGAAGATGTCGATGACGTCGCCGCGGACGCGAAACGTGCCGCGGGTGAAATCCGCCTGGGTGCGCTTGTACTGGAGCGCGACGAGGTCGGCGATGAGCTGGCGCTGGTCGATGCGCTCGCCCTTCTTCAGCGCGAACGTCATCGCGGTGTAGGTTTCGACCGAGCCGATACCGTAGATGCAGGACACCGAGGCGACGATGATAACGTCGTCGCGCTCGAGCAGCGCGCGCGTCGCCGAATGGCGCATGCGGTCGATCTGCTCGTTGATCGAGGAATCCTTCTCGATATAGGTGTCGGTGCGCGGGACGTAGGCTTCCGGCTGGTAATAGTCGTAGTAGGAGACGAAATACTCGACCGCGTTGTCCGGGAAGAAATTCTTGAACTCGCCATAGAGCTGGGCCGCGAGCGTCTTGTTCGGCGCCAGGATCAGGGCAGGGCGCTGCGTCGCCTCGATCACCTTGGCCATGGTGTAGGTCTTGCCCGAGCCGGTGACGCCGAGCAGCACCTGCGAACGGTCGTGGCGATTGACGCCCTCGACGAGCTCAGCAATCGCGGTCGGCTGGTCGCCCTTGGGCTCATATTCAGACTTGATCTCGAAGCGCACGCCGCCTTCGGATTTTTCCGGGCGCGGCGGCCGGTGCGGCGTCCAGACCCGCATCGAGCCATCGTCCTTGCGGAATTCCGGGCGGCCCTCGCGGATCAGCGCCTCCAGCGCATCCGCGGTGGCCTTGACGCCCAGTGCCTCCATCTTGGAGCGCGGTGGCCGCGCCAGCGCCTCGGCATCGTCCTCTTCAGTGGGAAGACCGAGCTGACGGGCCAATTCGGGATCGAGTTTGGGGATCGTGGCCGAGGTTCCGTAATTGGCCTGCGGCGCTTCGTCGAAGCCTTCGGTGGACGCCCCCGGCGGCATCGGCTTTACAGTGGGCTTGGCCGTATCCTGCGGAAACTCCTTCGGCGTCGAGGCGCGCGCGCGATGCGCGGCGGCTTCGCCCCCGGCGCGGCGATCGCGCGAATTGTCCGGCGGCGGCTGCAGGCCGGTGCCCGATCCCAGGCCCGCATCGCCGCGATTGATCGCGGGATTGAGCAGCTCGGCCAGCGCCGGCCCGATCGGCTGCACATCGGGGCGATGCGCCTTCGAGTTCGGGGCCTTGGTCTTCGGGGATTTGCCGGATTTTTCGGAGGATGCAGGTTTCTTCGCCATGGGGCGAATATGGGACGAGTCCGCCCCGCGATAAAGGGCGAATGCCCATCGTCATGCAGCCTGCTGACAGCAGGTTGGCAGCAGCCTCGAGGCTCACGCCGCCGGCCGCGGCCCCTCGTCGTCCTCGTCGTCCTCGCCCGCCTGATGCGGCGTCAGGATGTCGAGATGGATGCCGCCGCAATCGGGGCAGCGCATGGTCCAGTACTCGCATCCGGCGCGGCCGCCGATCACACGCAGCACCATGAGATCGCCGTCGCATTCCGGGCAGTTGGACAGCACGGCGCGGGCATAGATCCGCGGCCGTCCGTCGGCTTCGATGATTGACATGAACCGGTTCCCACGCCGCCCTGTCGCTGGTCCGTTGCAGACCCGCTCGTCTATTCGTCGTCGCTATCGGGCCCGCCGGCGGAAGCGATCGATGTGGTGCTTGGCATCGGCAATCGCGGCGTCGCGATCAGGCCAGGCGAAGCCGACTTCCATGGCCGGAAACAGCACGCCGTCGATGGCAACCGGGCTGAAATCGGCGCGCCGGATGCGGGCGTGCCACAGTCCCTTGCCAGCTTCGAAGGATTCGATGTCAAAGCCGTCGTAAAGGGTCGTCATTCTTGTAGGTCCCACTTTTCTTTTCGGAGGGTCAAGGGACCACATTTGCGAATTTCAGGATGTGAAGCCGTTCACAAGCCGCGGGGCTTTTTTGCCTGACGCATAAAAGACGCCCGGTTCCGTACAGTTGGTGCGCTCCCTCCCCCGCTTGCGGGGGAGGGTTGGGGAGAGGGTGTTTCCGCAGAGAGATTCCCAGTGTGGAGAGAGCCCTCACCCGCCGCGCGCGGGACGATGCTTCGCATCGCCCGAGGCGCGTCGGCCTCTCCCGCAAGCGGGAGAGGCGGGAGTCCGTGGCACCAATTGACCAAAGTGCATACGGGCAGCTGACGCTCAGTTCCGCGCCGCAGCACGGCCGATCCGCCGCACCGGACGCGCCGCCGGTTCCGACGCCGTGCGCATGATCCAGCGGCGAAACGCGGCGAAGTCGCGTTGCTCGGTCTGGAAACTGCGATAGAGCAGGTACCAGCGCATGCCCTTGGGCACTGAGAGATCGAACGGCGCCACCAGCCGTCCGGCGGCGAGGTCGTCGTCGATATAGGGCCGGATGCCCATGGCGATGCCGAGCCCGTCGGCGGCGGCCTGCAGCGCCTGGCCGTAGAACTGGAACTCTGGCCCGCGCGCGTTGATGCGCGCCAGGTTCGCGGCCTTGAGCCAGAGCGGCCAGTCCTCCGGCGAATGCGCGACGCGGATCAGGCTCGGCCCCCTCAGATCGGCCGGCCGCTTCAGGCCGCTCGCAAGGCGCGGCACGCAGACCGGCGTGAGATCGCCGGCGAACAGCGGCTCGGCGACGAGGCCGGGCCAGTCGCCGGTGCCGAGCTTGATGCCGCAGCTCCAGTCCTCGCCAAATGGCACCGAGGCGCCGCCGGTGGTGAAGCGCACCTCGATGTCAGGCTCCTCGCTGCGAAACTCCGACAGGCGTGGGATCAGCCAGCGCATCGCAAAGGTGTGGCCGACGCCGATGGTGAGCACGCGCATGCTGGAGGGCGCGGTCACCTGCGCGGTGAGGCTCGCCAGCGCATCGAAGATCGGCGTCAGACCGCTCTGATAGGCGCGGCCGGCCTGCGTCAGCACGAGCTTGTTGGCCTTGCGCTCGAACAGCGCGAGGCCGAGCCGCTGTTCCAGCAGATGCACCATGCGGCTGACGGCGGCCGCCGAGACGTTGAGCTCGACGCCGGCCGCGGCAAAGCTGCCGGTCCGCGCCGCCGCCTCGAATGCCTTGATGCCGTTGAGAAACAGCAGCCGCCGCAAATGCCCGACCCTCAGGAAAGCTGATGCCAGGCCAAGATAACTCAGTTTGCGAAGGAAGGGCAAGCAAGGCACGTTCTCTTCGCCTCTGCCTCTCCCCGCGTGCGGGGAGAGGCCGACGCGCGCCGAGCGATGCGAAGCATCGTCCGAAGCGCGGCGCAAGCAGCCTGCGTCCCTTACCAGCCGACAGGAGACTCCCTTCGTGACGTCCATCATGATCGCTGCCCTCGGATTGCTGATGGTCGCCACAGCGTTCCTATCCGGGCTGTTCGGCATGGCGGGCGGGCTGATCCTGATCGGCGTGCTCTTGGCCTTGATGCCGCTGCCGACCGCGATGGTGCTGCATGCGATCACGCAGATGGCCTCGAACGGCTGGCGCGCATTGCTCTGGCGGGCGCATATCCGCTGGCGGCCGGTCGCGAACTACATGGTCGGCGCTGCCATCGCACTCGCGGCCTGGTCGCTCACCCGCTACGTGCCGGACAAGCCGATGGCGCTGCTGCTGCTCGGCATCACCCCGTTCATGGCGCGCCTGCTGCCCGCGAACATCAAGCCGGACCCTGATAGGCTCTGGCAGGGCACGGTCTACGGCACGATTTGCATGGGATTGATGCTGATGACCGGCGTCTCCGGCCCGCTGCTCGACACCTTCTTCCTCGGCGGCGATTTCGGCCGGCGCGAGAAGGTGGCGACCAAGGCAATGTGCCAGCTCGTCAGCCATTTCACCAAGCTGGTCTATTTCGGCGGCATCATCGACCAGGCCGCGAGCCTCGATCCCGTGCTCGCCGGCGTCGCGATTGCGGCCTCCATGTTCGGCACCACGCTGGCGCGGCGCATCCTGGAAGCGATGACCGACCAGCAATTCGTGGCCTGGTCGAACAAGCTGATCACCACCATCGCCTGCTACTACATGGCCTATGGCGGCTGGCTCCTGGTTCGTACACCGGTGCTGGCGGCCTTCGACAAGGGAGGTTTGCAATGAGCGAGGCCACCGATCCGCTGGTGCTGGATTTCGTCGAATGGGTCGCACGCGAGCCGCGCGCCTATGCCGAGGTGATCGCGACCTGGAAGACCTCGTGCCCGCGCCTCACCATCTGGGAAGACGCCACTGAGCGTGGCTATGTCGCGCGCGAGACGGTGCCCGGAATCGGGCTGATCATCGCGGTGACGGAAGGCGGCGAGCGGCTGTTGCGCGCGAACGGGCGGTGATCTCTCCACATCGTCATTGCGAGCGCAAGCGAAGCAATCCAGAATGTCCCTGCGGCGGCGGTCTGGATTGCTTCGTCGCAAGAGCTCCTCGCAATGACGGAGCGGATGGAGTTGCCTTTCATGTCACTCAAACTGTTCGAACTCGTCGGCACCGACGCCGCGCGCCCATTCAGCCCGTATTGCTGGCGCACGCGGATGGCGCTCGCGCATAAGGGCCTGACGGCACAATCGCTGCCCTGGCGCTTCACCGAGAAGAGCGCGATCGCGCCGCACGGCTCGGAGAAAGTCCCGGTGCTGCTGCATCACGACAAGCCCGTGGTCGATTCCTGGATCATCGCGAACTATCTCGAAGACAATTTTGCGGATCGTCCGTCGTTGTTTGGCGGCGAGGGCGGTCGCGCCATGGCGCGCATGATCAATGCCTTCGGCGATATCGCCATCGTCGGCGGCATCTTTCCGCTGATCGTCGCCGACATTCCGAATAACCTCGCCGAAGTCGATGCCGCCTATTTCCGCCAGTCGCGCGAGGCGCGCTTCGGCGGCAAGTCGCTGGAAGAGGTCATGGCCAACCGCGACACCGGCGTGGTCGCGTTCCGCAGGTCGCTGGAGGTGATGCGGCAGACGTTGAAGAAGCAACCCTTCATCGGCGGCGCTGCGCCGAACTATGCCGACTACATTGTGTTCGGCGGTTTTCAATGGGCGCGGGTGGTGAGCCCGTTCAAGCTGCTCGAGGCGGACGACCCGGTCTACGTCTGGCGCGAGAAACTGCTCGATGCGTTCGACGGCATGGCGCGGAAGTCGCCGGGGCATGAGGTATAAGCTTCGTAGGGTGGGCAAAGGCGCAAAGCGCCGTGCCCACCATCTCCCACACACGCAATGAAATGGTGGGCACGCTTCGCTTTGCCCACCCTACGATACTGCCGTAGCCCGGATGGAGCGAAGCGCAATCCGGGATTTGCGTTCGCGGAATGATTCCCGGATTACGCTTGCATTCCATCCGGGCTACGCGCCTCTGCCGCCGCCTTGCGCAAACACTCCCGGCACAAACAATCCTCGCCCTCGATTGGAATCGGCAGTTTTGCCGTCTCCTCCGCGCACCAGCAATTGCCTGAGAGGTCGCAGCCGAACTCGGTGCCGCAGCGGGAGCAGGTGAGGCGGCGCGGTTCCTGCAATGAGGATTCTTGCGGATTTGTCATGATCTACGTCGAAGCTTCGCCGTCATTTTCATGTCGGGTTCATCTGTCGCTGCGGTATATTACGCGTTGCGCACGGACTCCGAAAGCGGCCCCCAACGCGCGAAGGACAGATCGATGGCCCGCGATTCGCAAGCCGCGCTTGTTGCGCTCAACCGCTTCGGCTTCGGCGCCCGCGGCGGCGCGTCCGGCGATCTCATCAACGCCGCCTCCGATCCGCGCGGTTTCGTGAAGGCAGAGCTCGCGCGCTCCCATGGCGTGCTGCTGGAAGCGCCGGGCCTGCAATCGACGCCGCAGCTGGGGCAGGCAGTGTTCGCCTATCAGGACCAGGTCAAGCAGGCGCGCGAGGCCGCGAAGGCGGCCGCTGAAGCACCGTCGACACAAGCGCCTGCCGATCAGAAGCCCGCCCTGCGCCGCAATCTCTCGCTGAACGCAGCGGCGGCGGAGGTCGCCGGCCAGATGGCGGATGCAAGACCGGCCGATCATGCGGCGAAGCCGGAGGCCATGCAGCCCAACGCCGCCGCGCCGCCTGCCGCAAAGCCCGCGCTGCAACCGCTCAACGTCATCCAGAAGACGTTTCGCGCCGAGGCGCTGGCCCGGTTGCAGCGCGCCACCCTCGCCGAGTGCGGCTTCACCGAGCGTCTCGTCGTGTTCTGGTCAAACCATTTCTGCATCTCCGCCAGCAAGGGGGAGCTGGCGCGGATCTGGGCCGGCGCGTTCGAGCGCGAGGCGATCAGGCCGCATGTGCTCGGGCGCTTCGCCGATATGCTGAGGGCGGCCGAGCAGCATCCGGCGATGCTGTTCTTCCTCGACAACCAGCAATCGCTCGGACCGGATTCGCGCGCCGGGCAAAACCGCAAGCGCGGGCTGAACGAAAATCTGGCGCGCGAGATCATGGAGCTGCATACGCTCGGCGTCGGCGGCGGCTACACGCAGGACGACGTCACCTCGCTCGCGCGCATCATCACCGGCTGGACCTTTGCCGGACGGCAGGGACAATTAGGAGCGCCTGGCTCCTTCGTGTTCAATGTCAATGCGCATCAGCCCGGGTCGCAGATCCTGCTCGGCAAGACCTACGCTCAGGCGGGCCTCGCGCAGGGTGAGGCCGCGCTCGCCGACATCGCGCGCCATGCCTCGACCGCGAATTTCATCGCCACCAAATTGGTCCGTCACTTCGTCGCCGATGATCCGCCGCCTGCTCTCGTTGCGCGGTTGCGCGACATCTTCGTCAAGACCGACGGCGACCTGAAGGCGCTTGCCATGGCGCTGGTCGATTCCGATGAAGCGTGGAAAGCGCCGCTGACCAAGATGCGCTCGCCGTACGATTTCCTGGTTGCCAGCGGCCGGCTGCTCGCGCGCGTGCCGGAGGATCCCGGCACCTATCTGAACAATCTGAACTTGCTCGGCCAACCTCTGTGGTCGCCGGCGGGACCGAACGGTTTCCCTGACACCAGCGCCGCCTGGGGCGCGCCCGAAGGCATGAAGCTGCGGCTCGACATCGCGGCGCAGATGGGGGCGCGGCTCGGCAACAACATCGATCCGCTCGACCTCCTGGAATTCGCGGCTGCGGACGCGGCCTCCATCGAGACACGGCGAACCATCGAGCGCGCGGAGTCGCGGCAGCAGGCGCTGGCGCTGCTGTTGATGTCGCCGGAAATGCAGCGGAGATGACGATGATTGACTGCGTCGAGAACCGGCTCCTCACCTCGCGCCGAGGACTCCTGCTCAGCGGCGCCTTTTTCGCGGCCTGGGCTTACTTGCCCAAATTCGCCCGCGCTGCCGACGGGCGCGATCCGCGCCTGGTCGTGGTGATCCTGCGCGGCGCGCTTGACGGGCTTTCGACCGTCGCCCCGATCGGCGACCCCGATTACGCCGGCCTGCACGGCTCGATCGCGCTCACGGCTGATGGTACGCATCCCGCGATCATGCTCGACTCGTTCTTCGCGCTGCATCCGGCGATGCCGGAATTTGCGCGCATGTATCGCGAGATGCATGCCGCGGTGATCCACGCGGTCGCAACACCGTATCGCGATCGTTCGCATTTCGACGGCCAGGACGTGCTCGAAAGCGGCTATGCCGGCCCGGGCCGGATGCAGTCCGGCTGGCTCAATCGCGCGCTGGAAGCGCTGCCGCGCGGCGAGCGCGTGTCGAGCGGGCTTGCTGTCGGCCCGACCACGCCGCTGGTACTGCGCGGCAATGCACCGACCGTCGGCTGGGCACCGGTCGCGCTGCCGCAGGCCGACGACGACACCGCGATGCGCCTCGTCGAGCTCTACCGCCATCGCGATCCCGTGCTGGCGACGGCTTTGTCGCAAGGCCTCCAGCTCGACAAGGCTGCAAGCGGCGCCGACATGAAGCCGAAACGCGGCAATGCAGTCGCGCAGATGCGGCAGGTGGCGCGTGGCGCGGCAAAGCTGATGGCCGCCGACGACGGTCCGCGCATCGCCGCGCTCGCCTTCGACGGCTGGGACACACACGCCAATGAAGGCGGCCCGGTGGGGCGTCTCGCCTTCCTGCTCGGCGGGCTCGACGGCGCGCTCGCCGAATTCGAAAGCGGGCTCGGGGCGCGCTGGCGCGACGCTGTGGTCGTCGTCGCCACCGAGTTCGGCCGCACCGCGCGCATCAACGGCACCGACGGCACCGATCACGGCACGGGAACGATAGCGCTGCTCGCCGGCGGCGCCGTGAAGGGCGGCCGCGTCATCTCGGACTGGCCGGGCCTCAAACTCGCCAACCTCCATGAAGGGCGCGACCTCAAGCCCACCACGGATCTGCGCTCCGTGATCAAGGGCGTGCTGCAGGGGCAATTTGGGCTCTCGGATCGCGTGCTGGCGGAGGCGGTGTTCCCGGATAGCGCGGCAGCACGGCCGATGAAGGGATTGGTGGCTTAACAACTGCCGTCGTCATTCCGGGGTGCGCGTGGCGCGAGCTATGATGCGCAATTGCGCATCTAAGAATCCATTCCTCCACCGGTTCTGTCGCAAAATGGATTCCGGGCCCGCGCCTTGCAGCGCGTCCCGGAATGACGACATGATGAGCCGAGCATCAGGAGAACCGCCGCCATGTACATCGCCATGAACCGCTTCCGCGTCGCCAAGGGCTCCGAGTCCGCGTTCGAGCAGGTTTGGCTGACGCGCGACACGCATCTGGACAAGGTGCCGGGCTTCGTCGAATTCCATCTGTTGAAGGGCCCCGAGCTCGAGGACCACACGCTGTATGCCTCGCACACGGTCTGGGCGAATTATGCGGCGTTCGAGGCGTGGACCAAGTCGGAGGCGTTTCGCGCGGCGCACCACCGGGCCGGCGATAACAAGCCGCTCTATCTCGGTCATCCCCAATTCGAAGGTTTTGAGGTGATGCAGAATGTGGGGCGCGGCGCAAAGTAGCGCGCCGCAGAGTTTAGCTCAGAGTGATCTTGTCGATCTCCACCATCTCCTCCGCGCTGAGCTTCCACGCGATCGCCTTGACATTCTCCTCGACCTGCTCGACGCGGGTGGCGCCGGCGATCACGCTCGACACTTGCGGTCGCGCGGCGAGCCAGGAGAAGGCGAGCTCGAGCATGCTGTGCCCGCGTGTTTTGGCGAAGGCCGTGAGCTTCTCGACGATGTCCTCGTTGCGCGGCGTGACGTAGCGGTCGCGCAGCCGGGGGACTTTGCCGAAGCGGGTGTCATCAGGCGCGGCCTCGCCCCTTCGGTATTTGCCGGTCAGAAGTCCGCTTGCGAGCGGGAAGAACGGCAATAGTCCGAGCTTGTATTCCGTTGCCGCCGGCAACAGATCCTTCTCGATGTCGCGCACGAGGAGGGAATATTCGTCCTGGCAGGAGACGAAGCGGCTGACATTCATCGCGCGTGCGACGTACTCCGCCTCTGCGACGCGCCAGGCCGGAAAGTTCGAATTGCCGATGTAGCGAACCTTGCCCTGCCGGACGAGATCGTCGAGGGCGCGCAGGCTCTCCTCGATCGGCGTCAGCGGATCGTAATCGTGCTGCTGGTAGAGGTCGATGTAGTCGGTCTTGAGCCGTCTCAGGCTCGCCTCGACCGCGTTCATGATGTAACGGCGCGAGGCACCCTGCTTGGTGCCGTCCTCCGCCATCGGCTTCGAATATTTCGTCGCCAGCACGATATCCTTGCGGCGGTCGCCCAGCACGGTGCCGAGCACCGTCTCCGAGCCGCCCATGTTCGAATAGATGTCGGCAGTGTCGAACAGCGTGATGCCGAGATCGAGCGCGCGATGGATCACCTTGCGCGAGGTCTCCAGATCTGCGCGCTGGCCGAAATTGTTGCAGCCGAGCCCGACCGCAGAGACGCGCAGGCCGGAGGCGCCGAGATTGCGAATGTCCATGGGAGATCCTGTCAGATGAGCCGCGGCGCATTCTGACCACGGCGCCCCCCAGCAGCAAGCCGCTCGCCGCGCTGCTGCCATGCCCATGAGGCGGACAAAAAAATGCGGCCCCTGTCAGACGCGGCGACTGACGGGGACCGCTTGGGGCGCTTGATCGGTGACGGGGGGGCCTGATCAGACGCAGGCGCGAGCGTAGCCCTGCTATGTTACGCGAGGGTGACAGTGGGACTTATCCACAGGATGTGGAGAGAATCAGAACAGCTTGCGGTAGACGATGAATCCGGAGCGCTCGGCGACCTTGTCGTACAGGCGCTGCGCCGTGAGATTGGTCTCGTGCGTCTGCCAGTAGACGCGCGGCGACCCCGCCAGTTTCGCCCGTTCATACACACCATGGATCAGCGCGGAGCCGACGCCCTTGCCGCGCACAACCTCGCGCGTGAACAAATCCTGCAAATAGCAGGACGGTTCGATCGCCGTGGTGCTGCGATGGAAAAGATAGTGCGTCAGTCCAAGCAATTGGCCATCGCTCTCGGCGACCAGCGCGTGCATCGGCTCATAGGCGTCGAAGAAACGCTGCCACGTCATGCGCGTGATCTCGGGCGCGAGCGCGGTCGGGCCCGAACGGCCATAGAAGGCATTGTAGCCGTCCCACAGCGGCAGCCATTGTTCGTAGTCCTGCTTGGTGACGGAGCGAATGATGAGGGACATGTGAATTTCCGCGATCGATGAAGGATACTTCATACCCATGACGGGCTTGCTGATCAATTTGTCTCGCGAGTCGGATGGACATTCAGTCGTGGCGACAGCTTGCCTTGCCCCTCACCCGGATCGCTTGCGCGATCCGACCTCTCCCCGCAGAAGGGCGGGGAGAGGTAGAGATATCGGCACAGTCGAAAGTGAGGTGCGCACCGGCTTCTCGCTCCCTCGCCCCGTTCTTACGGGGAGACGGTGGGGTGAGGGGCTGTATCCGCGAGCGCCGGCGTACGATGCGCGCACGTTGCCGCGCCTACTCCGCAACGCGGAGATAGCTCATCAGCCTTCGGTTCGCGGGATCGCGCAGCGAGCGATAGTAGTCGGCGCTCGCCGGCGCATCGGTGTGGCGCACGAGGTCGGTCACCGGCGTGTAGCTCAGCATGCGGCCGCCGTCGGGCAGCGCGGTGCAGACGAAACGCAGCACCTCGCCGTTGCGCAAGGCAATGTTGATCGGCGTGGCATCGCCGATCCGCACCATCTCCATGCGCTGGGCGATGAAGGTGCCGAGCTCGTCCTCGGGCAGCTCGAACGCGCCGGTGTCGCGGCCGTGATACATCAGCGCGATGAAGGGCGGCTTGCCGTCGGCGATCTGGTCCGGCACCGCAAAATATTCGCGGAACGCGCGGTTGATGAATTCGGCCCGCGTCTCAGCATCGAGCAGCACGACGCCGATATCGATCTGGTCGAGCGCGGCCGACAGGCGTGCGGCGGTGGCGTGGCTCTGGCGCTCGGCCGCGAACGTGCCGAGCATCCGCGCGCGCATCAGGCCGGTGATGCCAGCGGTGCCGGCAACCGTGATTGCCAGGAGGCCGAGCCGGACCAGATCCGCGTTGCCATAGCCGGAGACGCCGTGATGGTTGAGGAAGAGCAGTCCCGCGCCGATCACCGCGACGGCTGCACTGGTCATGGCCGAGGCGAGGCCCGACAGCGCGCCGGCAAGCGCCACGAGGCAGACCAGCAGCGGCGCAGGCGAGGGAGTGGGGACGACGCGATCGAAGAGCATCGCCAGCAGCAGGGTCGCTGCCGTCAGCACCGGACCGGAGATCGCGCGCCATCCGAACCGCATGGGCCAGTCTCGCTCCTCCCCCACGAGGTAAGACCGCAACACTGGCGGATAGTTGCGCCGACGCGATGCGATTTCGCGCGATGCGCTTAATGGGCGCTTGCGGCGGAGCGCAAATCTTTCGGATGATTTTAGACCAAGTGCGCGTGCCTGAGGCGCTGTTGCAGCGCGGGCGCATTCAGCGTCGAGCTGCCCGAGCTCTTGCGCATGCCGGTGAAAATCAACAGCGATGCCGCGACCAGGATGGCCGCAGTCAGGGTGATCGCAACGACTACCACAGGTGACTTCATCGACGTCCTGTCGCAATGCCGGTCGGCGCGGGCCGCACGGCGCCTTGAAGGCTGGTCCAGGATGAAACGGGAATCAGATCGGCAGGCCCATCGCCATGGTCGCCTTGGTCGACATCACCGTCAGAGTGACGATCAGGCACAGCGAGAGTGCGGCGACGGCGAGCGAGGCCGCGACCGCGTTGGTCAGCCGGGAAGACGCGACGGTGGCGGATTGGCCCTGAAAGCCTGCCGTGCCGGACGCCCGAATCATGGGTCTAAATCCCTCAACACGCGAGCGAATCACCCGCGACTTTCCACAATTTCCCAGTTTCAACCGGCAATATTGCGGCGGCTGTCGCGCCGAAAGCGGCGACATTGCGGCAAGGGCGACCCTTATGCCCACTATTTGCCGGAGCGGGGGGCAGGCCTGTCAGGCGCCCGCAGCAATGCTGGCGGGGTCGTCGATGTCGGCCGGGCGCCAGTCCATCGTCACGAAGCCGGGCGCAGCTTCCACGCGCTTCAGCCAGTCCCGGACCGCTGGGAAGGTCGAAAGATCGAAGTCGCAGCGGTCGGCGAGATGGGTGTAGCCATAGAGCGCGATATCGGCGACCGTGAGCTGGCGGGCGGCGAAATAGGCGTTGGTCTTGAGGTGGTTCTCCATCACCTGGAGCGCGCCATAGCCGCGCTCCATCCAATCCTCCAGCGAATGGGTCTGCAGATCGCGGCCGCCCTTGACCAGCGACAGCCAGAAATAGGCCGCGCCGATGTTGGGTTCGAGCGCGTGCTGCTCGAAGAACATCCACTGCAGCGCCTCGGCGCGGTCGATGCGGTTCTCCGGCGCGAGCGGCGTGCCGACGGCAACGTACCAGAGGATGGCGTTGGACTCGGCGAGATAGCGGTCGTTCCCGACCTCGAGCAGCGGCACCTGGCCGGACGGGTTCTTCGACAGAAAGTCTGGCGTGCGGCTCTCGCCGCGCAGAATGTCGATCTCGATGGCCTCATAGGGCACGTTGAGCAGCGCCAGCGCAAGGCGGACCTTGTAGCTGTTGCCGGAGCGCTGCATCGAATAGAGCTTGTACATTCTGGGAGTTCGTTTCCGAGGATGGGAAGGTGCGGAGCTGACTGCCCTGCAGCGCGGCTAGACAATGATGCCGATGCGAATCCGCCGCAAGAGCCGGCCCATAGAAAAACTCGAAAACCCTACCGCACTGCAACGCCACGGAAGATCATTTCCGCGCGACCGTGCAACCGAGATCACGCTTGCGTCAGCACACCAATGCGTTGCTCCGCGCAATCGTGAAGTCCGCGGACGACCGTATGCATCGGGTTTAGGGCGCTGGTGCTTCCGCGTTGTCATGGCCGGGCATAGCCGACCGAAGGACGCCATCGCTTCCGCTCGGCTAGGTCCCGGCCATCCACGCCGCGTCAAGCGGTTCGAAGAACGTGGATGCCCGGGACCCGGCTATCAATTGCTCCGAGGACAAGCCTTGCCGGATATGAGGAATTTGGCCGGCAAAGTTGCGGAACATTGCGGTCAATCGCGCCTCGAAACGCGGGAAATCCGCAAACTTTTGCCGGATCGGGCCGAAGTTTCTTGCGGTGCAGCGGCTCACGTTTTAGGGTGGCTCATTCCCACAATCAGAGTCGTGAGGCCGAGGGCTTCACGACGCTTGTCAGGAGATGACGATGTCCTTCCTTGCCGCTGCGCTCGACCGTGTGAAGCCGTCCGCGACCATCGCGGTCACGGATAAAGCACGCGCGCTGAAAGCGGCGGGCCGCAACGTCATCGGCTTAGGTGCCGGCGAGCCCGACTTCGACACGCCCGCCAACATCAAGCTGGCGGCGATCCGCGCCATCGAGGCCGGCAAGACCAAGTACACCGCGGTCGACGGCATCCCCGAGCTGAAGGAAGCCATCATCGGCAAGTTTCAGCGCGAGAACGGCGTCGCCTACAAGCCGAACCAGATCATCGTCGGCACCGGCGGCAAGCAGGTGCTCTACAACGCGCTGATGGCGACCATCAATCCGGGCGACGAGGTGATCATTCCCGCGCCCTATTGGGTCAGCTATCCTGAAATGGTGGCGCTTGCCGGCGGCGAGCCGGTGCCGGTGGTCTGCACCGCCGCGACCGGCTTCAAGCTCCAGGCCGAGGCGCTGGAGCGCGCGATCACGCCGAAGACCAAATGGGTGATCCTGTGCTCGCCGTCGAATCCGACGGGAGCTGCCTACACCAAGTCCGAACTGAAGGCGCTCACCGACGTGCTACTCAGGCATCCCCATGTCTGGGTGATGACCGACGATATGTACGAGCATCTCGTCTATGACGACTTCCAGTTCACCACCGTCGCGCAGGTCGAGCCGAAACTCTACGACCGCACGCTCACCGTGAACGGCGTGTCGAAGGCCTATTGCATGACCGGCTGGCGCATCGGCTATGCCGGTGGCCCGGCGCAGCTGATCAAGGCGATGTCGACCATCCAGTCGCAGTCGACCTCGAACCCGTCGTCGATTGCGCAATGGGCGGCGGTCGAAGCGCTGAACGGTCCGCAGGACTTCATCCCCGCCAACAACAAGGTGTTCAAGGAGCGCCGCGATCTCGTCGTCTCCATGCTCAACCAGGCCAAGGGCATCGAGTGCCCGCGACCCGAAGGCGCGTTCTACGTCTATCCGTCCTGCGCCGGCACGATCGGCAAGACCGCGCCGTCGGGCAAGGTGATCGACAATGACGAGACGTTCGTCACCGAGCTCCTGGAGACCGAAGGCGTCGCCGTGGTGCAGGGCTCGGCCTTCGGCCTCGGACCTGCGTTCCGCATCTCCTATGCGACCAAGACCTCCGACCTCGAAGACGCCTGCAAGCGCATCCAGCGCTTCTGCGGCAATCTGCGGTAAGCCTGTCGCGACAGTGCAAATTGAAAAGGCCCGCTTCGTGCGGGCCTTTTTTGTTGTGTTTCGATAAGCGGAGTCGGACGGTCCTTTGTTCTGGTCGGCATCTTGCCATGCCCCTCGCCCGGATCGCTGCGCGATCCGACCTCTCCCCGCAGAAGCGGGGAGAGGTTAAGTCGCGTCCGATTGCGCACTCTAATTCTTCTCGCATCGTGAGGAGCGCAGGCTCGCACACTCCCTCGCCCCGTTCTTACGGGGAGAGGGTGGGGTGAGAGGCCTCTCTCTGCGAATTCGATTTCAGATATGTCCGATCTGGCACCGCCAAGACTCTTGTGGCATAGACGATCGCGCGGCGTGTGCCGCGTCCTTCCTGCTCGCATCCCATTCATCGCCGGAGACGTTTCATGCGCCGTTCGTTCCTCCTCGCCGGGCTCACCGCCGCAAGCCTCGTTGTCTCCGTCGCTGATGCCAGCGCGCAGCAACGGATGACGCGGATCGGCGTGCTCGAATGTCGCGGCGGCGCCAGCGTCGGCTTCATCGTGGGATCGGTGACCCATCTCGGCTGCGTGCTGCGCGCCGACGGCCTGCCCGACGACCGCTACGTCGCGACGATCCGTAAAGTGGGCCTCGACATCGGCATCACCCAGGAGACTGCGCTCGCCTGGGGCGTGTTCGCGCCGGTCGACCGGCTCGGCCCCGGTGATCTCTCCGGCAATTACGCGGGTGCGCAGGGCAGCGCCTCGGTCGGCGTCGGCTTAGGGGGCAATGTGCTGGTCGGCGGCTCCAACAATTCGATCGCGCTCCAGCCGCTCAGCGTGCAGGGCCAGGTCGGCCTCAACGTCGCCGCGGGTCTGGAGAGCCTGGAACTTCGTCCGGGGCGTTGAGCCGTCGTCAATTCTAATTGACTGAGCCAGCTACGGTACTCACCTCTCCCTCCGGGAGAGGTGAGTACCGACGACGCACCGCAGCGACGTTTGATGCTTGCCAAATCTTGGGGACGGGCAGAGCATCTGCGTTTGCCGACCCAATCATGGGCCGAGCTCCACAAGAAGGAGGCGGCGAATGGGACAAGACGTCAGAAGTCCCCGAGGTCCACGGTGCATCGCGCTGGTGGGCCCATTCCAAAGCGGTAAAACCACACTTCTCGAAGCAATCCTGGCGCGAACGGGTGCGATCCCGCGCGCCGGCAGCGTCGATGCCGGAACTTCCGTCGGCGACGCCACGCCAGAGGCCCGTGATCACAAGATGACCGTCGGGCTGACTGCCGCCACCACGAGTTTCATGGGCGACAGCTACACCTTCCTCGACTGTCCCGGTTCCGTCGAATTCGCCCACGACATGCGCGCCGTGTTGCCCGCGGTCGATGCCGCGGTCGTGGTCTGCGAGGCTGACGAGAAGAAGCTGCCGCAGCTTCAGATCATCCTGCGCGAGTTGGAGGAGCTGAAGATCCCGCGTTTCCTGTTCCTCAACAAGATCGACCGCGCCAGCGAGCGGATCCGCGAGACGCTCGCAATGCTGCAGCCCGCCTCGTGCGTGCCGCTGGTGCTGCGCCAGATTCCGATCTGGAACGGCGAGCTGATCGAGGGCTTCGTCGATCTCGCGCTGGAGCGCGCCTTCATCTATCGCGAGCACAAGGCCTCCGAGGTGATCGCGCTCGAAGGCGGCAATCTCGACCGCGAGAAGGAGGCTCGCTTCTCGATGCTGGAGAAGCTCGCCGATCACGACGATGCGCTGATGGAGCAGCTGCTCGAAGACATCCAGCCGCCGCGCGATGCCGTGTTCGACGATCTTGCCCGCGAATTACGCGAAGGACTGATCTGTCCGGTGCTGCTGGGCGCCGCCGCGCGCGAAAACGGCGTGCTGCGTCTGATGAAAGCGCTGCGCCACGAGGCGCCCGGCGTTGTGGAGACCGCAAAACGTCTCGGCGTTCCCGAGACCAAGGATGCGCTCGGCTACGTCTTCAAGACGCTGCATTCGCAGCACGGCGGCAAGCTGTCGCTGACGCGGCTGCTCGCCGGCCATCTCGACGATGGTGCGACGCTGCAATCCTCAGCCGGTGGCACGGGGCGCATCTCCGGTATCCTCGCCGTCAACGGCGCCTACGACACCAAGCGTGCCTCGGCCGAAGCCGGCGACACCGTGGCGCTCGCCAAGCTCGATCCCGTAAAGACCGGCGACACCGTCTCGAGCGGCAAGACCCCGCCGGCTGTGCTCGTCGCCGTGGAGCCGACGCCGCCTGTGCTCGCGATCTCGATCGCGGCCACAGATCGCAAGGACGACGTGAAGCTCGGCCAGGCGATGGCCCGGCTGCACGAGGAGGATCCCTCGCTGGTCGTGGTGCAGAACGCCCAGACCCATGACACCGTGCTGTGGGGCCAGGGCGAGATGCATCTGCGCGTCGCCGGCGAGCGGCTGCGCGACCGCTTCGGCGTCAAGATCACCTCGCATCCGCCCGCGATCGGCTATCAGGAGACCATCCGCAAGCCGATCACCCAGCGCGGGCGTCACAAGAAGCAGTCCGGCGGTCACGGCCAGTTCGGCGATGTTGTGCTCGACATCAGGCCGCTGCCGCGCGGCGACGGCTTCAAGTTCGCCGAGAAGGTGGTCGGCGGCGCGGTGCCCCGCAACTACATCCCGGCGGTGGAGGAAGGCGTCGTCGATGGGCTGGCGCGCGGCCCGCTCGGTTTCCCCGTCACCGACGTGGAGGTGACGCTGACCGACGGCTCCTATCACAGCGTCGACTCGTCGGACCTCGCCTTCCGCACGGCGGCGCGGGTCGGACTCAATGAGGGCCTGCCGCAATGCCAGCCGGTGTTGCTCGAGCCGATCCACATGGTCGAGATCGTCTGCCCGACCGACGCCACCGCCAAGATCAACGCGATCCTGTCGGCGCGGCGTGGCCAGATCCTCGGCTTTGACACGCGTGACGGCTGGAGCGGCTGGGACTGCGTCCGCGCCATGATGCCGGAAGCCGAGATCGGCGAGCTCATCGTCGAGCTGCGCTCGGCCACCGCCGGCGCCGGCAGCTTCACCCGCCAGTTCGACCACATGGCCGAAGTGACCGGCCGCGCCGCCGACCAGATCATCGCCGCCCACCAGCACGCGGCGTGATCTGTAAGTGAGGCAACCGGCCTCTCACACCCTCTCCCCGTTCTTCACGGGGAGAGGGTGGGGTGAGGGGCTGCCTCCGCGGATGCGGCATTTCATTGAGCCGAACCCGCGCCCAACCTCCGTCATTGCGAGCGCAGCGACTTGTCCGCCGAAGCCTTTGGCGAAGGCGGAAGCAATCCAGACTGTCTCCGAGGAGGCGGTCTGGATTGCTTCGTCGCAAGAGCTTCTCGCAATGACGCCGGAGGCAGGTGGGGCAGCCGATACAGGCCTTGCGCCCGGCCATCAATGATGTATTTTATATCATTGTATATGTCCTAGATATCATTTATACGCTCTGATACGTGAGGCCACGGTGATCACGTCGTTCCAGATGCGGGCAGCGCGGGCGCTGCTCGGCATTGACCAGAAAACCCTGGCCGAGCTCGCCGGCGTTTCGCTGCCGACCATCCAGCGGATGGAAGCCAGCACCGGCAATGTTCGCGGCGTGGTCGAGACCCTGATCAAGGTGGTCGAGGCGTTCGATCGGGCCGGCGTCGAGCTGATCGGCGAGCAGGCGCGCAGCGACATTGGCGGGCGCGGCGTTCGCCTCAAGGAGCCGGGGCCGCCGCGGCGGGTGGGGGCATGATCGGGCGTTGATCATGCTCGGGATCAGGAATGGGATAGCGCATCGTCGCACCTCGGCAACACGGGACGCACGATGCTTCGGAGCATCGTGGGCATGAGCATCACAAGCGATCAAGCGGGCCAACTGCATCAGCTTCGCCGGCCGACCTTTGTCGAATTGTATTTGCCAAAGCTCGTCACCATTTGGCGTGAGGGGTACGGCGTCGCGGACTTTCGCGCCGACGTCTTCGCCGGCCTCACCGTCGCGATCGTGGCACTGCCGCTGTCGATGGCGATCGCGATCGCCTCGGGCGTGACACCGGACCGCGGCCTCTACACCGCCGTCGTCGGCGGCTTCATCGTGTCCCTGCTCGGCGGCAGCCGTTTCCAGATCGGCGGACCCGCGGGCGCCTTTATCGTCCTGGTTGCGGTGACGGCCGAGCGGCACGGCGTCGACGGCGTGATCCTCGCCACCATGATGGCGGGGCTGTTCCTGGTCGCCGCAGGCCTGTTGCGGGTCGGCACCTACATCAAGTTCATTCCCTATCCCGTCACCGTCGGCTTCACCGCCGGCATCGCCGTCATCATTTTTGCGAGCCAGCTCCGCGATCTCGGCGGGATCACGCTGGCCGGGAAAGAGCCCAGCGAATTCGTTCCCAAGCTCGTTGCGCTCGCCGGAGGCCTCAACACCATCAATCCATCGGCCGTCGTGGTCGCGATCGGCAGCATCGTCATCATCGCCGCCTTGCGGCGCTGGCGGCCGTCCTGGCCCGGCATCCTGATCGCGGTTGCGCTCGCGGCGGTCGCCAGCGCCGTGCTGTCGCTGCCGGTCGAGACCATCGGCTCGCGCTTCGGCGGCATTCCGCGCGAGCTGCCCTCGCCGGCGCTGCCCGCGTTCTCGCTGGAGAAGGCAAAGGCCGTGCTGCCGGACGCGATTGCGTTTGCGCTGCTGGCGGCCATCGAATCGTTGTTGTCGGCCGTGGTGGCCGACGGCATGACCGGACGCCGTCATCGCTCCAATTGCGAGCTGGTGGCGCAAGGCGTCGCCAATATCGGCTCGGCGCTGTTCGGCGGCATCTGCGTTACCGGCCTGATTGCGCGCACCGCGACCAACATCCGCGCGGGCGCGCGCGGCCCGCTCGCGGGCATGCTGCATTCGGTCTTCCTGCTGCTGTTCATGCTGATCGCGGCGCCGCTCGCAAGCTACATTCCGCTCGCAGCGCTCGCCTCCGTGCTCGTCGTGGTGGCCTGGACCATGGCGGAGAAGCAGGAATTCGCGACGCTCCTGCGCTCGTCATGGGGCGATGCCGTCGTGCTGCTCGCAACCTTCCTGCTCACGATCTTCCGCGATCTGACCGAAGGCATTCTGGTCGGCTTCGCGCTCGGCGCGGTGCTGTTCATCCATCGCATGGCGGAGATGACGGGCATCGAGGAGCGCACGCCGCTGGTGGTCCCCGATCGTCCCGATGACAGCAACGGTGCGCGCGTTCCCTACGATTCCGCGCTGGCGGTCGACCGCGACGTGCTGGTCTATCGCATCACCGGTGCGTTCTTCTTCGGCGCCGCCTCTGCGATTGGAGGCGTGCTCGACGGCGTCGCCGACCAGCGCAAGGCCTTCGTGGTCGATTTCGCCGCGGTGCCGTTCCTGGACTCCACGGCGGCGAACGTGCTTGGGCGCGTCGCCGCCAAGGCCCATCGCCAGGGCATCAGGCTGTTCATCACGGGGGCATCGCCGGCGGTTCGCCGCGCGCTGCTCACCCATGGCGTGACGCCGCCGCGCGCGCGCTATCGCCAGAGCCTCGAGCGCGCGATTGCCGATATCAAGGGCCGCGCAACGCAGCCCGAGGCCGATGAGGTTGCCGCGAGCTGACGGCGCCGTGGCGATGCGGCGCTCGTGCGCTTGACAGAGCCTTCGGGACGCGAAATGGATCGCCTTCCACATCGCTCGAGGGAAGGATGACGTGACCAGGGCTCCCGCCGCTTGTCTGATCGGATGGCCGGCGGCGCATTCGCGCTCGCCGCTGATTCATCATTACTGGCTGCGCACGCTCGGGATCGAAGGGGGCTACGTGATCGAGGCGGTTCCGCCTGAGGATCTGCGCGACTTCGTGCTGCGGCTGTCGCTGCGCGGCTTCGTCGGTGCCAACGTCACCATCCCGCACAAGGAGGGTGTGCTGGCGCTGTCGAAACCCGATGCGCGCGCAACGGCCGTCGGCGCGGCCAATACGCTATGGTTCGAAGACGGCGAGCTGCACGCGACCAACACCGACGTCGAAGGCTTCATCGGCAATCTCGACGCCAGCGCGCCCGGCTGGGATACGGCTGAGGAGGCGCTGGTGCTCGGGGCCGGCGGCTCTTCGCGCGCCGTCGTGTTCGGGCTGCGCGAGCGGGGCATCAAGCGCATCCATCTCGCCAATCGCACCATCGCGCGGGCGGAGACGCTGGCGAAACAGTTCGGGCCGAACGTGCACCCCGTTGCATGGGATGCGATCAACGACGTTCTGCCGCGTGCAAAACTTCTCGTGAACACGACCTCGCTCGGCATGCATGGCCAGCCTTCACTCGATGTCGATGTTGCGCGCCTGCCGCAGGCCGCCGTGGTCGCCGATCTCGTTTATGTCCCGCTGGTGACGCCGCTGCTTGCGGCAGCAAAAGCGCGCGGCCTGAAGACCGCCGACGGGCTCGGCATGCTGCTGCACCAGGCGGTGCGCGGCTTCGAGCTGTGGTTCGGCCAGCGGCCTGAGGTCACCGCCGAGCTGCGCGCGCTGGTCGAGGCCGATCTCACAAAGACTTGAGAGAATAGCGCGGCTGTTCCGGAGTTCTCCCTCCGTGGGGATAACCGGAGACCGTCATGTCTGTTCAACGTGCAACTTTCACACGTCCACTTCTCGCCGTCGCAATGGTGGCCCTCTCGACCTACTGCGCCTTCGCCCAGAAAGCGCCGGTGCCGACGCGCGTGCGCGGCACGATCGAGAGCGTCAATGGCGATACCATGCAGGTCAAGTCGCGCAGCGGCGAAGACGTCAAGCTTCACATCGCCTCTGACGTGAACGTCGCAGGCATCACCAAGATTTCACTCGCCGACATCAAGCCGGGTTCGTTCATCGGCGCGACCACCGTGCCTGGGCCGGACGGCGGCCAGAATGCAGTCGAGGTCCACGTCTTTCCGGAGAGCATGCGCGGCACCGGGGAGGGCTCGCGGCCCTGGGATCTCAAGCCCAATTCCAGCATGACCAATGCGACGGTCGCCGAGAGCGTGGTCGGCAATGACGGCCACACGCTGCTGGTCAAGTACAAGGACGGCGAGAAGAAGGTGTTCGTCGCCGACAACACCCCGGTGGTCACTTATGTGCCGGGCGAGAAGTCCGAGCTCAAAGCCGGCGCCAAGATCATCGCCTTCACGAAGCAATTGCCGGACGGCTCTTTCGAGACCAACCGCGTCGGCGTCGGCCGCGACGGCGTCACGCCGCCGATGTGAGCCGCGGGATATATTTGCGCAACCACCGCCACAGACACCGCTGTTGTCCCGGACAAGCGTCAGCGCAGATCCGGGACTCATAACCACAGGGTCAAGTTGTTGCGCGAAGGAGGTAACTCCGAGTCTCCGTAGCCACGTCCGCCTGTGGCTATGGGTCCCGGATCGGCGCGCGCTTAGGGCGCGCTTGTCCGGGACGACGGCTATGTTTGACGCGACGGTTTCGCCTCACACCGCAATGACGTGATCGTCGATCTCGTCGATCCTGTTGACGCCGCACAGGCCCATGGTGGTGAGCAGCTCCTTCTGGATGATGTCGATCGCCTTGGCGACGCCGGCCTGGCCGCCGGCCCCTAAGCCATAGGCGTAGGCGCGGCCGATCATGCAGGATTTTGCGCCGAGCGCGAGCGCGCGCATCACGTCCTGGCCGGAGCGGATGCCGCCGTCGAACATGATCTCCATCTTGTCGCCGACCGCGTCCGCGATCTCGGGCAGCACCTCGATCGAGGACGGCGCGCCGTCGAGCTGCCGGCCGCCATGGTTGGAGACGACGAGGGCCTGCGCGCCGGTCTTGGCGGCTTCCTCGGCGTCCTCGACGTCGAGGATGCCCTTGATGACGAGCTTGCCCGGCCAGATGCTGCGGACCCACTCGACGTCCTTCCAGTTCAAGGAGGTGTCGAACTGCGATGCGGTCCATTCGGCGAGGCGGTTGAGATCCTCGGTGTTCTTCACGTGGCCGGCGATGTTGCCGAAGGTGCGGCGCTTGCCTTGCAGCACGCCGGAGACCCAGGCCGGCTTGCTGGCGAAATCCAGCAGTTTCGACAGCGACCATTCCGGCGGCACCGTCATGCCGTTCTTGATGTCGGCGTGGCGTTGGCCGATCACCTGCAGGTCGACGGTGAGCACCAGCGCGCTGCACTTGGCCGCGATGGCGCGCTGGATCAGATCCTTGATGAAGCCGCGGTCCTTCATGACGTAGAGCTGGAACCAGAACGGCTTCTCGACACTCGCGGCGATGTCCTCGATCGAGCAGATCGACATAGTCGATTGCGTGAACGGGATACCGGCGGCCTGCGCGGCGCGGCAGGCATGGATCTCGCCGTCGCCATGCTGCATGCCGAGCAAGCCGACAGGCGCCAGGATCAGCGGCATGGTCGAGGGCTCGCCGAGGATCGTGGTCGAGGTGTCGCGCTTGGAGACGTCGACCAGGATGCGCTGGCGGAACTTGATCGCCTGCATGTCCTCGCGGTTGGCGCGCAGCGTCTCCTCGGCATAGGAGCCGCGGTCGCAATAGTCGAAGAACGCCTTCGGCACGCGGCGCTTATGCAGCGCGCGAAGATCGTCGATACAGGTGATGTGCTTCATGATCGTTTCCCCGGCCCGTCTTGCATCGGATGATTTCGGGGTCATCTAGCATGGTTAGATGCACAGCCAAATCGTTTGAGAGGAGGGCGCCATGACGAGGCCGCACGCCGCACCTTCGCCGGAAGAGATCAAGGAGAAGCGCGACCTCGAGGAAGCGCTGGAAGAGGGCCTGGAAGAGACCTTTCCGGCCTCCGATCCTGTCAATGTCACCCAGCCACCGCCGAGCCGCGGCGACGGCCATGTGAAGCGCACCGGCTAGGGCCGGGTTCCATCCCGTTCCGGCTTCCCTGCAGGGAAATATAGTGTTAACAATATGTTATCGGGCACGCGGCGGGCCCGGTTCCGTAATGATTCATCATATTTTTTGAAGCCAAGTTAGCCGCGATGGTTTTATAAGAGCTCAGCAAATCAGGGATGCGGGGCCTTTTCGGGCAGCCCGTGGTTGTCGAGGGGACCCCTGATTGTTGCCTGGGGGACGATATGAGCCGCAAATATTTCGGGACGGACGGGATTCGGGGCCGCGCCAACGGACTGATCACGCCGGAGCTCGCGCTCAAGGTCGGCCAGGCCGCGGGCCTTGCGTTTCAGCGCGGCGACCACCGCCATCGGGTTGTGATCGGTAAGGACACCCGCCTGTCCGGCTACATGATCGAATATGCGATGGTCGCTGGCTTCACCTCGGTCGGCATGGACGTGCTGCTGGTCGGCCCGATGCCGACACCGGCGGTCGCGATGCTGACCAAGTCGATGCGCGCCGATCTCGGCGTGATGATCTCGGCTTCGCACAATCTGTTCGAGGACAACGGCATCAAGCTGTTCGGCCCGCAGGGCTTCAAGCTCTCCGACGACGTCGAGCGGCAGATCGAGCAGCTGCTCGACGAATCCCTCGACAAGAGGCTCGCGCAGAGCGCGAGCTTGGGCCGCGCCCGCCGCATCGACGGCGTGCACGACCGCTACATCGAATTCGCCAAGCGCACGCTGCCGCGCGATCTGTCGCTGGATGGTTTGCGCGTCGTGATCGATTGCGCCAACGGCGCTGCCTACAAGGTGGTACCGGAAGCGCTGTGGGAATTGGGTGCCGACGTCGTTCCGATCGGCGTCGAGCCCGACGGCTTCAACATCAACAAGGAATGCGGCTCGACCTCGCCGGAAGCGCTGTCGAAGAAGGTGCGCGAGATGCGCGCCGATATCGGCATCGCGCTCGACGGTGACGCCGATCGCGTCATCCTGGTCGACGAGCGCGGTCATCTCGTTGACGGCGACCAGCTGCTCGCGGTGATCGCGCAGAGCTGGAAGGAAGACGGCCGGCTGTCGCGGCCGGGCATCGTCGCGACCGTGATGTCCAATCTCGGCCTCGAGCGCTTCCTGAACGGGCAGGGGCTCGACCTCGTCCGCACGCCCGTCGGCGACCGCTACGTGCTCGAGCAGATGCTGAACGGCGGCTACAATCTCGGCGGCGAGCAATCCGGCCACATCATCCTGTCCGACTACGCCACCACCGGCGACGGCTTCGTTGCTGCCTTGCAGGTGCTGGCGGTGGTGCAGAAGCTGCGCCGTCCGGTGTCCGAAGTCTGCCACCGCTTCGATCCGCTGCCGCAGATCCTGAAGAACGTCCGTCACAAGGGCGGCAAGCCGCTCGACGATTCCGACGTCAAGTCGGCGATCTCCGACGGCGAGAAACGCCTCAACGGCTGCGGCCGCCTCCTGATCCGCTCCTCCGGCACCGAACCGGTGATCCGCGTCATGGGCGAGGGCGAGGACCGTATTCTGGTCGAGGACGTCGTCGACACCATCGTCTCCGCGCTCGGCCAAGCGGCGGCGTAAGGTCTTCCTTCTCCCGCAGTGACGTAGGGTGGGCAAAGCGACTTGTCCGCCGTAGCTCGAAGAGCGAAGGCGGAAGCGTGCCCACCGTTTCATTTGCAGTGTTGGATTGATGGTGGGCACGGCGCAAGTGCGCCTTTGCCCACCCTACGATTCCGGACTCGCGGAGCGGGTAAGACAAGCTGCGCAGATCTATCTCTTCATCTTGCTCGCGGCCAACGCCGTCGGTGCGTTTCTCGGTGGTCCCTTGGGCGACCGATTTGGCCGCAAGATCGCGATTCCTGCCCAGGCTGCCGCGGCACGCGCGTTAACGCATCCTCTCTCGCCGTGTTGCGGTTTCACACATCGTTAGGAATTGCGGCGAGGTCGTCGCATCTGGCGCGGCGTTCTTGCAACGCTGGCGCGGCGCGCGCGTGTATGGTGAGAAAAAATCAACCTTAAAAATTAGGGTTAAGTGGCGCTTAAACATTTGCTGCCATCGTCCGGGTCGTGAGTTTCCAGAACGTGGGGCGTCTGCATTTTTGCCTCACCGGCCATAAGGACGAAGCCAAATGCGTAGCGTTAAGTCTCTCCTTGCCGCGGGTGCGGCAACCCTGATCTCGTCGATGGCGTTCGCCGCTGATATGCCGATCGCGGCTCCGCCTCCGATGTACGCGCCGCCGGCTCCGCCCGCCGATTTTGGTGGCTGGTATCTGCGCGGCGACATCGGCATCAGCAATCAGAAGGTGAAGCAGCTCAACCCGAGCTTCATCGATCCCGGCATCAGCATTGCCTCGACGCAGGGGCTCGGCTTCGACTCGGCCGGCATCTTCGGCCTCGGTGCCGGCTACAAGTTCAACAACTGGTTCCGTGCCGACGTGACCGGTGAATATCGCAGCAGCGCAAACCTGCACGGTCTCCAGGTCATCAATTTCAACGGCGTTCCGGCCTTTACCGACGAATATCATGGCAGCAAGTCAGAGTGGCTGATCCTCGCCAACGCCTACGTCGATCTCGGTACCTGGTGGTGTGTGACACCGTTCATCGGTGCCGGCGTTGGTGCTTCGCGCAACACCATTTCGAACTTCCAGGACATCAACACGCCGCTCGGGGGTGCTGCGTTTGCGTCCAACGCCTCGCAATGGAACTTCGCGTGGGCGGCGCATGCCGGTCTCGCCTACAAGGTCAATCCGAGCCTCACGCTCGAACTGGCCTATCGCTACGTGGACCTCGGAGACGCGGTCACTGGTACGCTCACCTCCTTCGACGGCGTCAACCGCGGCCGCACCATGCAGTTCAAGGACATCACCTCGCATGACCTGAAGTTCGGCGTGCGCTGGGATCTCAGCAGCCCGCCGGTCTACGCGCCGCCGCTCGTTACCAAGGGCTGATCGAGCCTCATCGCTTAAGGTCTTTTAACGGCGCGGGATCATCTCGCGCCGTTTTGCTTTGCGGATTTTTCATGGCGCGGCAGCGACGAACGTGGTGAACGCAACCATTGGTTAAGGTTAACAGGCGATGATCATCGCAACAGTTCGAGTCCGATGGAGCGTTGCGATGCGTAGGCTGATGGTGGCGGCGGCGATGTTGGGGACGGTGTCTGCCGCGCACGCGGCCGACATGCCGGACCTGCCGATCCTGCGCGGCGGCTTCACCGACGGTCTGAGCACCTCCACAGTCAACTGGCAAGGCTCGTATATCGGAGCGCAGGCCGGTTATGGCTCGTCCGACGAGAACTTCAACGGCTCGACCAGCAACATGATGGCTGCATTGTTGGCGGATACGTTGATCGAGAGCTCGATGGGCGTGTCCCAGTGGAATCTTGGACTGGGCAAGGCCTCGCAGCGCACGACCGGTTACGGCGCCTTCGTCGGCTACAACGCGCAGTGGGACGACGTCGTGATGGGGCTCGAAGTGAGCTGGCTGCACGGCAAGTTCGGAGGAATGTCGTCGGCCAGCGAAAGGCGCGTCAGCGCCACTGCACTGGCGGACGGCAATTTCCATGATGTCACGGCGACGTCCACATCTTCGATCAGCATCAGCGACATCGGAACGTTCCGCGGCCGCGCCGCTTACGCATGGGGATGCTTCCTGCCCTACATGTTTGCCGGTCTCGCGCTCGGTAATGCGGACATTGTGCGCACTGCCTACGTGCAGGATCGCGTCAGCGCGACCCAGTTGGGGACCTACACGCCGCTCGCGCCGTTGAGCTCGACCGATGCCCAGCACAATCACCTGATCTACGGCTACACCGCCGGTCTCGGCGTCGACGTCAACCTGGTCGGCGGATTGTTCATGCGTGCGGAGTACGAATACATCCGCTTCACCTCCCAGGTCGACACCAGCATCAACACCGTCCGCGCCGGCCTCGGCTACAAGTTCTGACGCGGCCGCGCACGCCGCGGTTGACAGCTCCCGTCCGTCCTGATGCTCTGTCGCTCAAAAGCAGGGCGGCGGCGATGCAGATCTACGGCGATAGCAATTCCGGCAATTGTCTGAAGGTGAAGTGGGTCTGCGACAAGCTCGCGCTGCCCTACCAGTGGATTGAAATCGACACACGCAAGGGCGAGACCCGCACGCCGCAATTCCTGAAGATGAACGGCGCCGGTCAGGTGCCGACCGTCGCGTTCGACGACGGCCGCACGCTGGCGCAATCCAATGCCATCATCCGCTATCTCGCCCGCGACAGCGCGCTCGTTCCGCGCGACGCCTTCGTTGCCGCCAAGATGGACGAATGGCTGTTCTGGGAGCAGTACAGCCACGAGCCCTATATCGCGGTGTGCCGCTTCCTCCTGGTCTATCTCGGCAAGAAGGCATCCGAGCTCGACCCTGAGAAGGTCAAGCGCGGCTATGCGGCGCTCGACCGCATGGAGCAGCATCTTTCGGTCAGCCGCTTCTTCACTGGTGAGGCGGTTTCGCTCGCGGATGTCTCGCTGCTCGCCTATACCCGCGTTGCGCATGAGGGCGGCTTCGATCTCGCTCGCCATGCGGCCGTCCGTCGCTGGATCGGCGAGGCCGAGGCCTTTCTCGGCCTTGCGTCGGCGCGCTGAGCCTGGAGTATCGCGCATGAACACTGAGGCCGTTTCCATTCGCCGCGCGCGCCGCGACGATGTCGCCGCGATCGTGGCGATGCTCGCCGATGATCATCTCGGGCGCGGGCGTGAGCGCGTCGAGGATCCACTGCCCGCCGCCTATGACGAGGCATTCGCGCGGGTCGAGCGCGATCCGAATCTGACGCTTGTGGTCGCCGAGAGCGAGGGCAGGGTGGTCGGCTGCCTGCAACTCGCGATCCTGCCCGGCATCAGCTCGCAAGGCGGCGTGCGCGGCCTGCTCGAAGACGTCCGCGTTGCTTCCGATTGTCGCAGCCGCGGCATCGGCGAGCGATTGGTGCAATGGGCGATCGCGGAAGCGAAAGCGCGCGGCTGCAATCTGGTCGAGCTGCTGACGCATCAGACGCGCGTCGATGCGCAGCGCTTCTATACGCGGCTCGGATTCGCTGCGAGTCATGTGGGCATGACTGTCCGCTTTTGAGGCAGCTCGTCGCGGGCCTTGCGCGATCAGCACATCCGGATCGCGCATTCGTTCATCTTAAGAGCTGATAAACTACCTGACCGTCGTTCATGTTTGTACAAGAACGAACGGTGCTACGGCAGCGTCAGACACCGAGCTCGGTCGGTTCGGGGATTTCGATGACAAGCTATTCGATGATCAAGGTCGGCAACGACTACGTCGTGCAGGCCAATGACAAATGCATTTTGAAGGTCGGCAGTCGCCGCAAAGCCGCGCAATTGATCAGCGAGGCCACGGACTTGCTGAATGCGCTCGCTGCCGTCGAATCCCCTGGTATCGCGCCAGAGGCGCCTTCACTCCCCCGTGAGACGCCGGAACTTCCTTGACTGCCCCTCCCGATTCCCGTATCAGCCGCGGCGGGACACCTCCCCCCAACGGGAGGCTTACTATCTGGAAGGGTAGATGATGACTGTAGCGAAGCCCGCTTCGCGGCCGAACGTGCCGCACTTCTCCTCCGGCCCCTGCGCCAAGCGCCCCGGCTGGAACGCCCAAAATCTCAAGGACGCAGCCCTCGGTCGCTCGCATCGCGCGAAGATCGGCAAGACCAAGCTCAAGCTCGCGATCGATCTGACGCGCGAAGTGCTCGAGGTCCCCGCCGATTACCGCATCGGCATCGTGCCGGCCTCCGATACCGGCGCGGTCGAGATGGCGCTGTGGTCGCTGCTCGGTGCGCGGCCCGTCACCACGATCGCCTGGGAATCCTTCGGCGAAGGCTGGGTCAGCGACATCGTCAAGGAATTGAAGCTCAAGGACGTCACCAAGCTGAACGCAGCCTATGGTGAGATCCCCGACCTCTCCAAGGTGGATCCCAAGAGCGACGTCGTCTTCACCTGGAACGGCACCACCTCAGGCGTGCGCGTGCCGAACGCGGACTGGATCAGCGCCACCCGCGAAGGGCTCACGATCTGCGACGCGACCTCGGCCGCTTTCGCGCAGCCGCTCGATTTCGCAAAACTCGACGTCGTCACCTTCTCCTGGCAGAAGGCGCTCGGCGGCGAGGCCGCGCACGGCATGCTGATCCTCTCGCCCCGCGCGGTGGAGCGGCTCGAGACCTACAAGCCGGCCTGGCCGCTGCCAAAAATCTTCCGCATGACCAAGGGCGGCAAGATCAACGAAGGCATCTTCGTCGGCGAGACCATCAACACGCCCTCGATGCTCTGCGTCGAGGATTATCTCGATGCGCTGAACTGGGCCAAGTCGATCGGCGGCCTCAAGGCGCTGATCGCGCGTGCCGACGCCAACACCAAGGTGCTCGCCGACTGGAAGGCGAAGACGCCGTGGATCGACTTCCTGGCGAAGGATCCTTCGATCCGCTCCAACACCTCGGTGTGCCTGAAGTTCACCGATCCCGCGATCACCTCGCTCTCCGAGGACGCGCAGGCCGACTTCTCCAAGAAGCTGGTCGCGCTGGTCGAGAAGGAAGGCGCCGGCTTCGACTTCGCCTATTACCGCGATGCGCCGGCCGGCCTGCGCATCTGGTGCGGCGCCACCGTCGAGGCCAAGGACGTCGAGCTCTTGACGCAGTGGATCGATTGGGCCTTTGCCGAGACCAAGGCGCAGCTGGCCAAGGCAGCGTGAGTTTCTTTTTCGCCTCTCCCCGTTCTTACGGGGGAGAGGCCGGATTGCGCAGCAATCCGGGTGAGGGGCTCTCTCCGCTTGCACCTTCGCCTGTGGCTGCCCCTCACCCCAACCCTCTCCCCGTAAGAACGGGGAGAGGGGGAAGACAAAGCCTCTTCATTCAATTCGGCCATCGCAGGCCGATCCTCCCTTTAGGGAAGGCGAAGGATCATCCCCATGACCAAACCCAAAGTTCTCATTTCCGACGCGCTCTCGCCCGCAGCCGTGCAGATCTTCAAGGACCGCGGCGTCGAGGTCGACTTCCAGCCCAATCTCGGCAAGGACAAGGACAAGCTCGCCGAGATCATCGGCAATTATGACGGCCTCGCGATCCGCTCCGCGACGAAAGCGACGGCCAAGATTATCGACAAGGCCACGAAGCTGAAGGTGATCGGCCGCGCCGGCATCGGCGTCGACAATGTCGAGATTCCCGCCGCCACGGCCAAGGGCATCATCGTGATGAACACGCCATTCGGCAATTCGATCACGACCGCCGAGCACGCCATCACCCTGATGCTCGCGCTCGCCCGCGAGATCCCGCAGGCCGACGCCTCGACCCAGGCCGGCAAATGGGAGAAGAACCGTTTCATGGGCGTCGAGATCACCGGCAAGGTGCTGGGCGTCGTCGGCTGCGGCAATATCGGCTCGATCGTCGCCGACCGCGCGCTCGGCCTGCGCATGAAGGTGATCGCGTTCGATCCGTTCCTGTCACCGGAGCGCGCCAAGGACATCGGCGTCGAGAAGGTCGATCTCGACGATCTCCTCAAGCGCGCCGACTTCATCACGCTGCATACGCCGCTCACCGAGAAGACCAGGAACATCATCGATGCGGCCGCGATCGCCAAGATGAAGAAGGGCGTGCGCCTGATCAACTGCGCCCGCGGCGGCCTCGTCGACGAGCAGGCCGTGGTCGATGCGCTCAATTCCAAGCATATCGCCGGCGCCGCCTTCGACGTCTTCATCGAGGAGCCCGCGACGTCCAACGTGCTGTTCGGCCATCCCAACGTGATCTGCACGCCGCATCTCGGCGCCTCCACCACGGAAGCGCAGGAGAACGTCGCGCTCCAGGTCGCCGAGCAGATGTCGGACTATCTGCTCACCGGCGCGATCTCGAACGCGGTCAACTTCCCCTCGATCACCGCGGAAGAAGCGCCGAAGCTGAAGCCGTTCATCGCGCTCGCCGAGAAGCTCGGCTCGTTCGCTGGCCAGCTCACCGAAAGCGGCATCCTCAAGGTCGAGATCACCTATGAGGGCCACGTCGCCGAGATGAAGATCAAGGCGATCACCTCCGCCGTGCTGTCCGGCCTGCTGCGGCCGATGCTGGGCGAGGTCAACGTGGTGTCCGCCCCCGTCGTCGCCAAGGAGCGCGGCATGGTGGTGGACGAGATCGTGCGCGCCGCCCAGAGCGACTATGAGAGCCTGATCACCGTCACCGTCACCACCGAGCGGCAGGAGCGGTCGGTCTCCGGCACCGTCTATGCCGACGGCAAGCCGCGCCTCGTCGACATCAAGGGTATCCGCGTCGATGCGGAGTTCGGCAAGTCGATGATCTACGTCACCAACGAGGACAAGCCCGGCTTCATAGGCAGGTTCGCCAGCCTGCTCGGCGACGCCAAGATCAACATCGCCACCTTCCATCTCGGCCGCGTCGCGCCCGGCAGCGATGCCATTGCCCTCGTCGAGGTCGACGGTGCGGTGCCGACGGACCTGCTCGCCAAGGTGCAGGCGCTGCCGCAGGTCAAGCAGGCCAAGGCGCTGACGTTCTGATCGCGCTCTCACCGTCGTCATGGGCCGGGCTTGTCCCGGCCATCTACGTCTTGGCACTCGGCACGAAGAACGTGGATGCCCGGGACAAGCCCGAGCATGACGCGCGGATAGAGTCACGCTCCTATCGATATTCCGACGCGCGGAACAACGCCGCCTCCAATACCTGGAGGCGGCGTTTTATTTTCCCGCGCTCGCCAAACTTTGTGTACCAATGGCGATAAGGACGCTCCGTTCAAAATCGTTCGAAAAGGGAGAACACAATGCGTGAAGCCGTCATCGTTTCCTATGCGCGCACGGGCCTTGCGAAATCCGGCCGCGGCGGGTTCAACATCACGCCGCCGATGTCGCTCGCGGCCCACGCCATCCAGCACGCGGTGAAGCGCGCCGGCGTCGACAAGGACTATGTCGAGGACTGCTATCTCGGCAATTGCGCCCATGGCGCGCCGAACATCGGCCGCCAGGCCGCGCTGCTCGCAGGGCTCCCGAAGACCACCGCCGGCGTCTCGGTGAACCGCTTCTGCTCCTCGGGGCTGCAGACCATCGCGATGGCCGCCAACTCGATCCGCTCCGACGGCGCCGACTGCATCGTCGCCGGCGGCGTCGAGAGCATCTCGATTCCGGGCGGCGGCTCGCCGAAGGAGTCGATCGATCCGGAACTGCTCAAGGTCGCGCCTGACATCTTCATGGCGATGATCGACACCGCCGACATCGTCGCCGAGCGCTACAAGCTCAGCCGCGAATATCAGGACGAGTTCTCGCTGGAATCGCAGCGTCGCATGGCCGCGGCGCAGCAGGCCGGCAAGTTCAAGGACGAGATCGTCCCGATGAAGACCAAGATGAAGGTCGTCGACAAGCAGACCAAGGCCGAGAGCATCGTCGACTACGTCGTCGATCGCGACGAGTGCAACCGGCCCGACACCACGATGGAAGGCCTTGCCAAGCTCGAGCCGGTCAAGGGTCCCGGTAAGTTCGTCACCGCCGGCAATGCCAGCCAGCTCTCCGACGGCGCCGCCGCCGTGGTGCTCATGGAAGCCAAGGACGCCGAGAAGCGCGGCCTCAAGCCGCTCGGCCGCTTCGTCGCCTGGGCGACCGCCGGCTGCGAGCCCGACGAGATGGGCATCGGCCCGGTGTTCGCGATTCCGAAGCTACTGAAGCGCACCGGCCTCAAGATCGACGACATCGATCTGTGGGAGCTCAACGAAGCCTTCGCCAGCCAGTGCCTGTATTGCCGCGACAAGCTCGAGATCGATCCCGCCAAGTACAACGTCAACGGCGGCTCGATCGCGATCGGCCATCCCTTCGGCATGACCGGCGCGCGGCTCACCGGCCATTTGCTGCAGGAAGGCGCGCGCCGCAAGGCCAAGTGGGGCGTCGTCACCATGTGCATCGGCGGCGGCCAGGGTGGCGCCGGCCTGTTCGAAATCTACAGCTGATCCAGGCCGCAGGAACGCGAAAGGGCACGGCGCCGCAAGCGCCGTGCCTTTCTATTTGAGTTCTTTGAGCGCCTACGCGGGAACTCGGGCAAATCACGCGATCAACCTCTACGGTGCTATTCTAATAAAGACAACCGCAGCGAAAGGTGCTAAAGCTTGCTTGCGATGCAGCTTGCAATGGGGAGGGGCGCAAATGGCCTTTTCGGACCCGAGCTTGGCGATCCAAAACATCATAGACGCGGCCGTCAGCGATTACATGGGGATGGCAGTCTACGTCTTCACGGATTTTGACAGCTCCGGCACCCCCTCCGCAAAGTTCTTCTCTCCCTCTAAGACTGAAGTCTGGGACTCAAACCATGATGTCGTGAGCGCTGCGAAGCTGCCAAATACTCTGTTCGAAATCGGGTCCATTTCAAAAGTTTTCACGTCCAGGATTTTTTACAGTCTTCAAGGCACATATGACGGGAATACGGTTGGGTCCTGCATGCCCTCGATTTCCCTGCCGGTAGCGATCAGCGGGATTCCGGTTGCCGATATCGTCACTTATGCTTCTGGGTTTCCGCAGGACAATGACGAGCCCCCCGATCCGCGGGGACAGTTCTGCCCGCCCAGCAACTTGCAGAACCTCGCCGACCTCGTCGATTGGTTCAACAGCGGACAGCACTCGTCCTGGATCTGCCCCGCGGGCCACTGCTACACCTATTCAAACCTTGCCTGGTCGCTCCTGGCCATCGTCGGTCTCAACCCGCAGAACCCCTACGTCGACGTCTATGATGAGTACAACGCGCAACTCGCGGTGCTGTGCGCGGATCTGGGCATGGGCAACACCGCGTTGTTCAGTACGAGCCAAGTGCCCAGCATGGTGTGTGGGTATAACGGGACGCAGCCTTTCGAGGTGGGTCAGAGCTATAAGCCGGGCCCAACGATGGAGTTCGGCGCCGGAGCGATCGTCAGCTGCGCCTCGGACATGCTTCAATGGCTGCTCTACAACATGGGTCAATTGCAGCCTTCACCAACGGAATTCGCCATCCTGCAGATGCAGCAGCAGGCCAGCCCGGCCCGCGGCAAATGCGGTACGACGGGCACCTGCCAGGTGCAGACGCAGGGCCCCACGGTCGCAATTGGATGGTTCTTTCCGAAAATCGCCGGCGCTGCGGGACGTGTCCTGTCGAAAGATGGCAGCGTACCGGGCTTCAGCTCGTGGATGGGGTTTGAGAGCTGGGTTCAGAACGGCGCAAACGCTCCGTCGGGCAATGGCGTCGTCGTTCTGTCCGCCGGCAGCCTCGCCTCGTCCGTGGGACAGAAAATCATGTCCACTCTTCTGAGCGCCGAGGTCGAGGGTGGTTTGTCGTCGAGCTGACCCAAATCCGGGCTCGTCTTTTTCGACGATAGGATGACGGACAGTCCTGCGAAGGGCCCGATCGTCTATGATGTCGACGATCCGGGACGGCCCAGCCGAGTTCGCGAGGGCTACGCAAGGGCAGGGCTATCGGTTGGATCGGTGCGCGCCCAGGATGTTGATCATCTCTCCCGTAGGGAGAGGTGGGCCCCCCGACGCCGCTTTACGCCTTCGCCAGCGCCGGCGCGAACACCACTTCGATCAGCGTGCCGGAATTGCCCGCGCTCTTGATGTTGAACTGGGCGCGGTTGGCTTCGACCAGTGCCTTGGTCAGCGACAGGCTGAGCGCGGCGCTGTCCGCGGCATCGCCCGGCGGCGGGGTGCGGAACGGCTCCATCGCGGCGGCGACTTCGCGTTCGCTGAGGCCATGGCCGGTGTCACGGATGCGAAGCGCGATTTCGCCGCGATCGGTCAGCGCGGTCGAGACGATGACCTGGCCGCCGGCGCTCGCGAGCCGGATCGAGTTCGAGATCAGGTTCACGGTGATCTGCCGCATCGCGCGCGCATCCACTGTCACCTGCGGCAGCGCGTGCGCCAGCGAGGTGCGGATGATGATGCGCTCGCGATTGGCCTGCGGTTGCATCACCGTAACGCAGGCTTCGACGAGGTCGTTGAGATTGAGGTTGGCGAAGTTGAGATCAAGCTTGCCGGTCTCGATCCGTGACAGCTCCAAGAGATCGTCGATGATGGCGATGACGCGCTCTCCGGAGGCGCGGATGTCCTTCATGTATTCGCCGTAGCGCTCGTTGCCGAGCGCGCCGAAGCGCTCGGAGATCATCACCTCGGCAAAGCCGATGATGGCGTTGAGCGGAGTACGGATCTCGTGGCTGATACGCGCCAGCATGTCGGCCTTGGCCGTCGCTGCGCCGTCGGCGCGACGGCGGGCCTGGGTCAGCTCGCTCTCGCCCTTCTTGCTCTGCGAGAGATCGCGGAATACGGCGAAGAAGTTCGGCCCGTCCGGCCGTGTGCGGCCCATGATCATCGCCAGCGGAATCACGCCGCCTTTCTTCTCGCGGCCCAGCACCTCGCGGCCGTGGTCGAGCAGGCTGGCAATGTCCTGGCTCTTCAGGCTTTCGAGATAATCGGCGACGATCTGCTGGCTCTCCGGCGCGAACAGCGTCGCCAGATTCTGCTCGAGCAGCGCATCGCCGTCATAGCCGAACAGCGCCTCGGCGCTGCGGTTGCAGGCGTGGATGTTGCCTTCGGCATCGAACATCACAATGCCCTCGGCCGTGGTGTCCAGGATCGCGGCGAGATCCTCGGCGTCGGCATCGCCGGCCGCGGGCTCGAGGTCGGGCGCGTAGGGGAAGGATTCGGGGACAATGGTCTCCGCGATGACGGGCGCGGCGACCATTGGCGCCGCCTGCGACAGCGCGCAGATCAGCGCATGCGCGCTCTCGCCGTCCCAGTCGATCGTGTGCAGATGCGCCTCGGTGGTCGCAAGCGGCGCTTCGCCGTTCGCGATCGCCGCGCTGATCGTCACCGGCGTGCCGCCTTGCGACGTGCTGCTGGCCGTGGACACGCCCGGCTCGACATAGAGCGCGTCGAGCCCCCCGGCATGCTCCAGTGCGCCGAGGTTGGCGTAGCCCATGCGCGCGAGGAAGGCGGGGTTGGCGTAGAGCAGGCGATCGAGGCGATAGATCAGGATGCCCGTCGGCAACAGGTCGAGCAGCGCGCGGTCGCGCGCCGGCGCGCCGCGTGCGGGCGGCGCGGGCTCGCTCAGCCATTCGGCTGCGGTTTGCGGCGCTTCAAGCTCCGGCGCAGGCGGTTCGGGCGTGATCTCTGCCGCCGGTTGTTCGGATGTATCAGCCGCGATCGACTCGCGCTCGCGTTCGAGGCGCTCGGACAATTGCCGGGCGAGCTCGTTGAACGCGCTGTTCTCGACCGGCGTCAGCGTCGGCGAGCGCGCATCGCCATGCGGGCGGAATGGCACGACATTGGGAGGCGTTTCCACTGGCGTTTCCACGGACGTCTCGGGCTCGGTTGGGTGTGAAGTCACATCAGTTGCGGGTTCGGGCAGTTCAGCTTCAGGCTCAGGCTCGCCTGCAGGCGGCGCGATGGGCGGAGGCGGCGTCGCGGCCTCGGCCTCCGGCTCGGAGTCCGGCTCGACGACATCGGCAGACAGGCCGCGCTGCGCCGGCACCTCGGCCAGTCGCTCGAAGCGCCGGAGCGCTTCGAGCCGGTTGAGGCCGTCGAGATCGCGGCAGACGCCAAAGCCTTTGAAGCCGGCGAAATTGCGCTCGCGATCGTAGATCGGGAGCCCCGCGAGCTCGACCGGCAGATGCTCGCCGCCATCGGCGGGCCAGTTCACGGTGATACCGGCCCAGGTGTCGTGGCTTGCCAGCGCCTGCGCAACGCGCCCCTCGGGATCGAGCGAAAACTCCGCTGCGATCTCGCGCCAGGGGCGGCCGAAGCCGGCGGCGGTGTGCGGGCCCATCAGGCGGATGAATTCGTCGGAGAGCAGCGCAAAGCGTCCCCCGGCATCCATCTGCCACAGGAAGCGCAGCGGATGCTGATGCGGTGCGGGCGTCTCTGTGTGGCCCGACGGCAGCTCGAACATGGCTGACGTGATCGGCGCGGCCTGCGGCGACACAATGGCCTGGGCGCAGTTTTCAACCGGAGTCTTGGTGGTCTGGTCGGGCACCGGTTCTTGGAAGGCCTCCACGAGCGCTTCGCTCACGGCAGGTTCAGGCGCGGGCGTCAGCGTCTCGGCTGTTTCGCTTGCGTCGGCCGGCTCTGCGAAGGCGTCGAACAATGCGATCCCGACCGGCGCATTCTGCGATGGCGGGTCGCCCGGCATGCTTTTAGGAGCCGACGCTGCGCGCGCCTCCTGCGCGGGCTCGATCAGCGCGACGAGGCCGATATCGGCGCCGACACCGACCCGTTGCAGCACCATCTGGCCGATGCCGATCGGCGTCGCGGCGCGGCCGCAGGTCAGCGCTTCGCTGCGGGCCCGGTCGAGGCCGGCCTCAAAGAGATCGCGAAAGCCGAGCAGGGAACGGGCGGCTTCGCTGGCGCCGACGAACATCCCGTCGGGCGCGAACGCCGCCATCGGCACCTTGGCGCCAGCGACGAGACGATGCAGCCGCTCGACCAGCGGCATCGGGCGTAGCGTCGGGTCCATCGCGGCGACGAGCACGCCATGGCCGCCATCGGCAAAGTCGAGCCGCGCGCAGGCGCAGGTCATCAGCATGCCGAGCCGGGCGCCGAAGCCGCGCAGCCGCTCGAGCCGCACGGTCCCGTTCGCCGGCAGGCTGCGGGCGAGCCGGGCGACCTGGCGGCGGTGGCTGTCCGCCGGGCCGAAGATCCTGTCCGCAAGCGCGGCGGCATGCGCCGCGCCGAACAGTTTTGCGCCGACCGGATTGGCCCAGAGCACGCGCGTGCCGTCGATCGACCACAGCCAGGCGGGCAGCGCAGAGGTCGCGTGCACGGCCAGCCGGGGATCGCCCACGCCTCGCAACTGGAAATCCGAACTCTTCATCCGACCGGCTTTAAGTCTCGCTTGTCAGCGTGGGGCGGCTGCCGGGAATGGCAGCCTTAAGAAAGGGTTAGTATCGCCCGCAGGCGCGGGCAGGTCCACGGCCACGGTCTCTCACAGCCGTCCTAAAGCCGCGATAACCTTAATGGTCCCGAACCTGCAAGCCGCCGCCCGGTTGCATCCAAGGGATTCGCGGGCAAAGCCTGTCGTCAGGCCGTATGCCAGGTGACGTGCGCACGCGGCATCACCGGTGTCACCCTCCCCTGGAGGGGGAGGGTCGGCTCACATGGAGCGCAGCGGAATGTGAGACGGGGTGGGGTGACGGTGTCTCCGCGTCCGACAGTGCCCGAGTGGAGAGATCACCCCACCCCGCTCGCGCTGCGCGCGATCGACCCTCCCCCTTCCAGGGGAGGGTGGAGTGCGCGCCCGAGAATCGGTAACCCCTCAACCACCGGTTCCCCATCCCAGGAACCTCACCCTCTCCGAGATTAAATTTTCACGACGACTGGCGGATCGCATTGCGATGCACAATCTTGACATGATGCGCGGCAATAATGGCGGCACTGGGCGAGCCATCTCGTTTGTTTCGCGTTTCCAGTCTTTCGTACCCGCTTAATGCGAGGGTCCACAATCGGGGCCGGCGGGCGCGCCAGAAGGCTCACTCCATTTTTTCAATTTGCGTGAGGACAACCATGACAGGTGCGACTGATCCGTTTTCTGCCTCGATCATCCCGTTCGAGGTTCCCGAGCAGATGCGTGCGTTCGCCGAAAAGGGCGTGTCGCAGGCCCGCGAGAACTACGCCAAGTTCAAGGACGCCGCCGAGACCCACAATGGCACCGTCGAGGCCGTCTTCACCTCCGCCAGCAAGGGCGCGAGCGAGTACACCGCCAAGCTGGTGGAGTTCATGAAGGCCAATAGCAGCGCCCAGCTGGACTTCGCCCAGCAGCTGTTCGGCGCCAAGTCGCCGTCGGAAGCGCTGGAGCTGTGGACCGGCCACGCCCGCAAGCAGCTCGAGACCTTCCAGTCCCAGGCCAAGGAACTGGTCGAGCTCAGCCAGCGCGTCGCCGCCGAGACCGCCGAGCCGATCAAGGCCTCCGCCTCGAAGTACTACCCGCCCGCCGCCTGAGCGGCGAGGCCGGTTTGAGTTGAGAAACCCGGGCCTTAACGGCCCGGGTTTTTTTTCACCTCTCCCGCTTGCGGGAGAGGTCGGCGCGTCCGGGCGATGCGAAGCATCGTCCCGCGCGCCGGGTGAGGGTTCTCTCCCCACGGGGAGTCTCCCAGCAGATGGAGATAGGCAGCGCAGCCCCCTTATCGTCGCCATCAAGCCCAATTTCATCGCGCCGAGGGTGATTTCCGCTGGTTTTTCGTCCGTTTGCGGCCTTGCCAAAAACGCCCGTTGCACCTAGTTTCCGCCCCGTCCAGCCCCCTTAGGTCGCCGGCCTTTTCAGGCCCGCCTTGGAGCGGCTCGCCAGGATGCAGTTGTAGCTCAGTTGGTTAGAGCGCCTGTCTGTGGAACAGGAGGTCGGTGGTTCGAGCCCACCCAACTGTACCAGCGAAATCAATAACTTGCTCAACTCTTCACGCGAAGTGGACGACCCCTAGCTACCATATAGCTACCACGGCGATCGAAACACGGTGTGGTTCTAAAAACAGTCATTCGTAATAACGAGGTCATAGGTTCGAGTACCGTTTGCGACGCCACCCGACCTGACGAAATTTCTCCCCAGTCCTTGCGGGACTCGCGGTGTAATAACGTGGGAACGCAAGTCAGTCCCGGCGACCGACGGCAAGCGCCGTCGAACTGGCGGCGGCTGTCAAGGTCAGCGTCCACCCGGCTCGCAATGCGCTATCGGTAGCGGGCCAAAAGACGTTCATGGAAAAGCAAGCCAGGCGAAAAGCATCGTGAGTTTCTTCGAGCGTCTAAAGACAGAAGCATCCGCTGAGTGGCGGGCCTACACTGAGCATCCGCTCACGAACGGATTGGCAGACGGCTCGCTCCCCGAAGCGGCGTTTCGTCACTACCTTGTTCAGGACTACTTGTTCCTCATCGAGTTTGCTCGCGCCTACGCGCTCTCAGTCTACAAGTCGCCTAAACTTGCCGACATGCGTGAAGCAGCGGCCGGCCTTTCGGCCATCCTTGATGTCGAAATGAACCTGCATGTGAAGCTTTGTGCGGGTTGGGGGCTATCCCTGAGCGACCTTGAACAAACCTCTCCGGCGGTCGAAATGCTGGCCTACACACGCTACGTGCTCGACGCTGGAATGCGCGGCGATCTGCTGGCACTCAAGGTGGCGCTTGCCCCCTGCGTGATCGGGTACGCGGAGATCGCCACGCGGCTCGCCTCGCGCCCCGATGCGGACGCTGCGACGAACCCCTATCGCGTTTGGATCGCCGAGTACGCCGGCGGGCCATACCAGGAGATCGCAGCAAAAGCGCGGGCGCACCTGGAGCATCTCGCCGATCTCTACGCCACGCCGGCCCGCGAGGCAGAGCTGATCGCGATCTTCAAGGAAGCCACCCGGCTCGAGGCAGGCTTCTGGGAGATGGGCTGGCGCGCGGGCCAGCGTGTTGAATAGGCCTTCGGCAATCGTCGGGCTCATAACCTGAAGGTCATAGGTTCAAATCCTATCCCCGCAACCAAGATTTGATAGCAGTATCAATGAATTAGCCCGCCTCTGGCGGGCTTTTTCATGCCTTACAAATCATTCGTATTCTGTTCGAGCGAAAACCATTTCTTCCCAATGGGTTAGCGAAATTCCGATGAGGATTTCCAAGCTCTCCCAAAAACTCCACGGCACAAAACTGGCACAAAACGGCACAAAATCCTTGTGTGAATTTGAGCGTGGCCGACGGTCCAAATAGGCGCGCTCCGGTTGCACTTCATTGCTAGATTCAGCTGTCGTCAAAGGAGCCACGATAGTGACCGAACCGCGAAGCAGTCAGGCACGGGCGATGCGCCTCCTTAAAGCGCTCTATGATCACAGCAAAACATCATCCGATCCCGCTTTTGTAGAACACCTAGCAAGCGGCGCCGGTTTGACGGAGCAGGAAGCTCATTATGCTTGGAGCTACCTGAAAGATAAGGGGTTGATTCAGACGTTTAGCGTTCCGCACACGGCTCGCATTAACGCTCACGGAATTGATGCCATCGAAGAAGCCGAGCAGCATCCAGACCAACCGGCTCGATCCTTTCCAGCGGTCACGTACAACATTGTAAACAACACCGCCAACATCGGAACGGCCGTCAATTCTCCTGTGCAGCAGACGGCCGAAAGTTCTCAACCAGACCAGTCTAAGAGCGCGTCGACCAAGAAAGCTTTCATCGAACGCCTGACGAGTCGAACAACCGCGTTGACCGCTCTGCTAGTTGCGGTCACAATCTTACTGGCCGCGATACCGCCAGTTCGCAAAGCGGCGACTGATGTCTATTGCAGCATCGTTCCTTGTCCGGCGCCTTCCCCGAGGCCGCCTGTGCTTAGTCCGTCGCCAACTGCTGCGCCCCCAACCAGCGATGCACCAGCAACAAAGCAGTTTCTTTTCGACACCTTCGACACGCTTGATGGTAGCCGCTTGAAGTCCGGCACCATTAGCCAAATAAAAGTTTCGGTCGTCGACAATAAGGGAAAGAAAGCCGACACGTACGTGGCTGAATGGTCATGGTCAGGCAGTGGGGGAACGCAGGGTGGCTCACAGACGGTGGTTATCGATCTGAAATCAGCAATCGGTGCGAACGTTGAATCCCTGAGGTTTCCGCTTGACCGCAGTAATTGCTACTACCCCGGCAATCCGCAGCGCTTCGCGGGCGATTTGAAGAATGCCGCAAGTCTAGTGGCAAGCATCCAGGTCTCGGTGACCACCGTTGAAGGTAGGCAGGGTCGCTGTTGAGCTGGCCAAAATCGACATACACGGGAGCGGATTTTGATTCCACCAGCTGTGACGGAGACTCCACGCAGCATGGACGCAGCATGATCTGGGAAAAGTCACAGCTATTCGACTCGCATGAAATTTCCTTATAGTCGTCGCCTGACGCGAGCTTTTGCAGTTTTGTCGAACTAGGTAACAATTCGCCAATGGGCTTTTCACCGAACGTATTTCTGAGCTCGTCGTGCTACGAACTGCGGGATCTTCGCGCCACCGTTCGCCAGTGGTTAAGCGACCGGGGCTTCAATCCGATCCTAAGCGAGGCCGGCGACTTCCCACATGCGGATGGGATGCCGCCCTACGCCGCCTGCCTTCCGACCCTCGAAGAATGTCCACTCGTCATCGGCGTCATCGACCGATATTACGGCCACCCGTTCGACGATTGGGGGCCGTATCCGCGCTATGCGGGGCTCGCTCCTACGCACGCCGAATTGCGGCATGCGCTAGACATGGGCAAGAGGGTTCTTCTTTATGTCCACGACGATACATGGACATTTTACGAAGTCTGGCGCAAAAATCCGACCGCATTTGCTTCGTCGCTACCTACGGGGTTGGACATCCGTACGTTGGAGATGTTTCACGAGTTGAAGAGGCGCAATCCCGCGCCTTGGATCAATCATTTCAGCAACGCCGCGACACTTCTCTCGTCCCTCAACGGCGAGATTATCAATCAACTGTACCACTATCTGCGTGAGCGAGAGAAAGAACGAACGGACCTCTCGCAATATCTTCTAGTCAAGTTAGAGGATGCGCCGCCCGCGACCCGCAAGCGGATCGCGGAAGCTCTCAACGAAGATCTCGTTCTTGAGCGCGATGCTTTGCAGGCGAGGGTCGCCGAAATCGACGCCGATCTCGAACGCGTCGCGGGCGCCTCGCGCGAGAGGATCGAAAGCTTGGAACAGCAGAAAGGCGCAGCTGAGCGACGGCTCTCGGAAGTGATGCAGCAGGCGACGGCTACCCGAAACCTTGTTGCCCATTCGGCTGCAAAGGATGCCGTCTGGTTGGACCATATTCGCCGGACGATGATGCCACCCCAGCCGAGCCGGGTGCCCTTCCACCATTCGGCAGAGGTTGCCTTGCGGGGCTATCACGCAGCCGCCGGTGGGCAGCTCGTTAAGCCTACTTTGTCCAGCGTGACATGGGAGACGCTATCGTACGTTGAAAATGGCCTTCACCGTGGATACCGCGCAGGGATCGTCTTTCGGGGCATGAATTTTGTACCTGGGATTACGTGGACGACGCGGCGTAGCGGCGTTGAAAGCGAGTCCAGTCATGCGCAATCTTGGCGTTTGCCGAATATCTATTGGGGCAACTACCTTGAAGTCTCGTCTCATGACGATCCCGTCGAAAGTCCTTTGTCGTGGCGAGGCTACGAATTTCAAGTTCGCAACCCCGAAGGCCAAGCTTCTGAGTGGGTCAAGTTTACCTATCCCTTCGACGATTCCACGCTGGAACGGATCAGGCTTGAGCAACTCCAGAAAGGACGCGAACTTCTTTCCAACAATCAACCCAACGATGCGGTTGAACCCCTGCGGAGGGCCTACGTCTTTTCCGATCGAATGCTCGGCGTCGAGCATCAAGAGACATTACAGATCAAGGGCGAATGGGAGCACGTGCGCCGCGAGGCGGCGCTGGCAAAATTGCGTTTTCGTGTCGGAGACCCCCTAGTCGTGAAGAACGGTCCGCTCGCCGGAAAATCAGGTGTTGTCGAGCGATTGCTCCTCAATCACGTGCATGCCTATTTAATAAAGCCGGCCGAAGGCGAGCCTTTTCAGGCGTCAGATGCGCAAGTCGAGCGGTCGCAGCCGGGTGAGTAGCGCGCCCGAAGAGTTCCCCCGATAAGCGGAATCGACGATGGCGGGATGCGTGTGCCGAACGGAACAGATTCCGCACCATCTGCGACTTACCTAAAGATAGGCGTCAGCGAACCAGCGCAAGTCTGCGGGTTGAAACTCAAAATCACGGCTTCGACCGGCTGCGGTTCGTTTTCAAGCGATGACCAATTGAGATGAACCGGCTTTCCGTAGCGAAATGCAATGGTCGCAGGGCCGTCCGGATCAAATATGATGTTAGACCATTCGATGTTGATCGAGTCAGTGGGCACAGGCGGGAGATGATCTTCCAGATGATCAGACATGAGGTCTATTTGCAGGCAAATTGAACCCGCACTGAAAATGAAAAGTATATGCGGAACAACGTCAGTAGGGTTTGTTCGACGAAGCAAAGCTCCGACGGCAATGGGTGGCGCCTTCCCAACGGAAGCGAATGACATGCCTACGTCGAGATTGGGAAAATCGACCATGTCGTCGGCATCGAGCAGCCAGGCGCGAAGCTTGGTATAGTGATCCAGCTCCTCCTCGGGCAGCAGCGCGATGCCCATCTTTACGAGCGCCTTGTAAGCCCGGCGCGGTCTAAATGGCGCGTCCGCGACCGGCATATTCATGCGGAGAAGACCATCCGCGGTCACCGAAAGGTGCTGAGCGGGATCTGCATTGGTTGCAAACATATTTATTCCCTGCCCGTCAGCTCCGCCACGCCGCGATATTACCGCGTCACCCTCCGAGCGTCCCGTTTGCCGGACCTTGTTGGATTTTCCCTTCACTCCACCAAGTGTCAGGAATGGGCTGACCGCTCTCGTTATAGCGTCGTCGTATTTTGAGAATATCTGATTGCAGGCATCGCATTCGTCCCGTGAAATAATCCACTTGTTGCCGAGAGCTTCTGGGAACGCGTGGACCACTGTTCGGAAACGAGCGCGATCTGTTTGGCCGCAATAGCGGCATCGCCCTGCTGTTCCGAGGAACACAGTACCTCCACCGATCGATCCCTTCACCTGCGCTAGCAACGAATAGCGCCCGCCCAGAACAGCGTCGCCTATCCGTGGTCCTTTATCCATGCTGTCCTGCAACTCGGTCTGATTCGTGTGACGTCGATAACGCGGCTCCGACAATCCGCATCCTCGCGATACAATTAGCGCGGTTTGTTGCATGCTCTCCGTCGTTGTCGGCGACAATTAGAACCGCGCGGAAGGAGTTTATCACGGTGCTCGTTGAACTGTATCGCCTATATCGCGAAGCGCTGGACGCCACCGTTCACGGAGCCCAGCCCGTCGAGTATGACTGGGGCAAATTGCCGAATCCCCTGAACGGGGTATGGCTGCCCTACAGCGAGATGTTCAATGAATTCTCACGCGAAATCGCAAACAGCCTCAATACATTGAATGACTACAGTCTTCGTCTGAGGGCCTGGAATGCTGTGATCGCTCCTATGGACGACAAGGAGAAGCTCGATACCGTCCATGAGTTTATAGACCCAATTGCGACTATTGGACTGAACTTGCCTTATGTGATCCGATCGCGGTTCATATTTGCGGCTGCGCATTTGTCTCATCAGGCAAGCCGATCACGTGAGGGTGCATCGTGGCGAGACGATTTTCCTCTGGATGGAGAGGTGTATTTTAAGGCGGCGGACAAATTCGGAGCGCCATGGGAAGCGTACTCTGCATTCAAACGATGTGTAGAGAAATTTGGCAATAAGCAATATCAGAGCGCAACGCGTGATTTTCGAAACGCATATAACCACCGGCTCTCGTCGCGCTTCGTCATCGGGATCACACAAATCGTCACACGCGAAGTCGATGCGGAAGCAAAATCCATTCGCTATACATTTGGTGGCATGCCGGCCCTTGGCCTAGACTTTGTCGCCGGGCTCTTGGATGAACAATATCAGCTTGGTACGGAGGCATTCTTGGCCTTCCAGGCGTTGGTCCGAGAACACGAAGCGAGTATCTCCAAGAACAACATCGTCTAACGGCCCGATCCGTAAAGTGGTGAGCCTGATTGCAGTTTCTAGAAACTCATGCCTCGAAATCACCCAAGGGTCCCCAATCGGGAATGGGGGAAGATGCTCGGGCTTTACCGCAGCGATCTGCAAGAATTCATCGCTAAGAGACGTACGAGTTAAGGTCCGCATTGTACCCAGCCGGGGGTCATAGAAGCTCCACCCAACCTGCCCGCTATCTACATCCCAGCAGCTTGTCGGATAGTGGGACGGTGCGGCGCCGTGATGGCTCTTCGCTTCATGTTTTGCCAACGGCATTCGCAGCGCCTCCAACTTCTGGAACACCGGCAGCAGTCTCGAAAATTCTGGTGCTCGCGATGCGCGGACCGTCCGCAGGACTTCATAGAGGCCAAACACCCACAAGACGGAATGGGCCGAACACTCCGACAAGAGCCAGTCGCGCGCCTTTTTGCCGGCGTGGTCCTTGATGAGCGCGGCGAGCCTACTCTCCATATCCAAGATCAAGCGTTCCGCATATCCAAGCGTCTGAACGCTGAGACTTGCGTAAGGACATTCAGTGCTGTTCAGCCAAAGAGAGGCGTATATCCAAAGCCTCCGTCGCTGATCAAAGTCCGCTGGTATCGGGTCGGAAATTCCTTCGTTCATAATCGCCACCCAATAGCTAACGATCTTCGGGAATAGACTTTGACAAGCTTGCGCAGATTCGATGAGAATGCTCGTTCTGATTGAGTTCATATATTGCGCTTTTTGTGAGCTTTCAAATGGACCTGCAATTGCCACCCGGGCTCAAGAGCATTATTCGCGATCGATACCTGGCCGGGATAGCTGATGCAGAAGCAAAATACCGGTTTAGCTCTGCCGACGAAGATTCGCTGTCGGGTGCCCTCGGCAACAACCTCTCGATGGCGCAGCCTTTAGTTTTTAGTGATGGGATGCGCCGGTATGAGTTCCAGATCTCGTACCAAAAGATTAGAGGCAGAGGTCGCGGCGCGCCAGAAAAGTCTCTCGGCGCGGACGGCATCTTTCAAATTGAGGTCCGCGACGAAAATGGGGAGTGGCGAAAAGGACTTCCATTCCAGTCTAAGAAGCAATGGCGATCGACAGACGGGAAGTTGCTGACGCAAGCGCAGAACATGATCGAGACTACGGGTGGGGGGATCGTAATCGACTATCGGCCCAATCAGTATGCCGCATGCCTCGCACAAGACGTGGTGCATAGTCACGCCAATAGAAAGTTGATCGACCAAGCGGGTGCAGCTCAACCGCTGGGGCAGCTACTCGGGGATGATTTCCTCGATTGCAAAGTCGGCCAAGCGGGCTTGTTCTTCGATCCTACAACGGAGACCTGGCAAACCGAGGTCGCCGTGCCGCCTCCGCTCCCCGAACACGTTATAACAACTCATGTTTTTGCGACGAGCTAATGGGCATTGTACCAGACGCAGATTCGAATCCTTCCGCTCCGCGTCATTCTGAATAATGTGAGTTTTGAGCCAGTTCCGACGAGGGAGTCCTTCGAGCCTCACGGTGGCTCCATGCAGCATGAGATCGCTTTGCGCCTCGACTTCTGGCTCGAGCCAGTGACGTCCTTAGCTGGCTTCAGCTGTTTTCACCTCCGGTGGGCAGCAGGCGAAAGCAGCCTGTAGTGCCGCATCGGCGCGCGACGTTGTTTGCAAAAGCGTGGGCTCGAGCTGCCGAAGCACCTCGATAAAATTCCAGAGGGTGGTGATACTGTCACGCGACATGTCTTCAAACGAAAGTTCGGTTGCGCAGTCGCCAATATACTTTCCCCAGTCCGAAAGCCCGGCGGACGCTGGGGCGGCAAGCAGGCAAATGCGGAAGGCGTTTTCTTGACTGATCTCAATATCCGGCTTTCGCCTCACCGCGCGCATGAGGATTTTGACCTCGTTAGCCAATTTCGCGCTTCGAGTTACCGAGGCGACGATCGCAAGCCCGACGAGTAAGTGAAATGCTTCGTCTGAAGACTTGATATTCGGTAGTTCGTATTTCGCCCGCGCGAGACCTTCAGCCGCAAGCCGTGCAAACTCCCCATCGAGTGGATAGAGCAAAGCGCTATTTACGAGCGTGACAAATGACTTTGCCGTGAGCGTTTCGCTTCGGAGCATCTCGTTGAGATTATCCTCGATCTCTTGAGGCATCGTGGCGATCGATGGTTGGCCTCCCTCCAATGGTCCGGGCAGGAACGAGAAAGGAAACGAGACCTGGGCGACAAGACTGCTGCTCGACGCGCGATCAAACAATTCCAGAGAACCGTCTCCCAACATGGTGCCAGCATTCTCGGGGGCAGCAGCGACAATTCTCCCGATAAATTCTGCTTTCAACTGTGATGCCGATAAGAGATCGGGACTCCAGCGCGGCTCTCGTCGCATATCGACGAAGGTTTGCAGATAAAAATGCAATCCGCGGCTTTGTCGACACCATGCGATGAAGTCGTCGGGAAGCATATTCACCGCCACAATTGCGCGCTCGATAACAGACGCGTGCGCAATGGCGGCAAGTCGGCGCCAAAACGGCTGGCGCTCCCGACAGATACCGGTGCGTGCGAGTTCCCCATCGACAAGCATGATGAGTGCGCAAAGAAGTTCCAGTCGGCCGGTCTCACTCGTAAGGTCGTCCGATCGAATGGTCTGTATGATGTTCCGAAGGTGGGGAGCCAGTTGAGGCATTTTATGCAGATGCCTAAGTCCACATTCGACTACGCCGACCTGAGTGAAACGATCACCGGCATGTTCGGCCCAGTCGAAGAACTCGAGAACCTTAGCGGGGTCAACCGCCTCCAGCGCGATGCTCTGAGGACCGAAAGAGTGGCTCGATAATAGAAATGCCGCTGGGAGATCGAGCCCCGGTCGTTCTTTCGTGGTATGCTCAAAGAACTGCTTGAGATCGTGCTCCGGTGCCGGCTTTCCGACAAGACGATCGAAGTACGTCACCTCGTCCGGAATGAGCGCATCTATGCGGATATTCTTGCGGCGTAAAGATTTCTCAATCGCCGCAGAAACATATCTCGGCGTCAAGCGAAATTGCTTGAGCAGTCCATCAACCTCCTCGTCGTCAATCTCCCGATCCGCAAGTATCCGTCGCCACGCCCGCAAATCCTCGTCGCTTACGCCGTGCCTCTTCGTTTCAGCGTCAAACCAGGCAAGCCGATTATCTACATTAGGATGCAAACAGCTGAAATCAGGTATCAAGTATGTTCGCTCGGCGGCGGTAATCCGAATTCCATGCTTCTCTTTGTCGAGCGCGATGTTCCAGCTCTGATTGTTTCGGTCGATTATCTCAGCGCTCGCTACATTCTCCGACAGAAGTGCACGAATGTTCTTAAAAAGAGTCGATCTCCGAAACGCGACACCAATTTCATCTAACTGGATAACAGCATCGACGCTGAGCCCGACTTCGTCACGGAAGTTCTTGCTTTCCAGGGCAGATATCCGAAGCGACGGCGGAAAGAGCGCGAGGCCAGCGACGGCAGCTTCTCTCGTATCAATTGTCGTCATCACCGACCCCATTGTTGCTGCCCTTTGACCCGGCGATAATGACTGATCTGACCTGTTCGACGAGCTCGGTGTAAACGATCGGCTGCTGCTCTTTCAGAGGCTCCAGCATAGCTTTCGCGTGCCAGTCCCAATATCGCTGTCTGGTTTTCGGCTGCACATTTTTGTTTAGTAGGCTTAGGGCCAGCACAAACCCACGAAACCGATCGTTAGCCGATCCTGGCTTCTCCGCTTTTCCATATTGGGATGCCCAATCGCGGATGTCGAATTGCGCTGACAACCAATTCGACTTGGCAGACGCGACTTCAGCGTCGATGTCGTCTCGCCACTGCGCTCTGATGACCTCAATAAAGACGAAGGCGAGATTATCAAGCCATGCTCTTTCCTTCGGCCATTGCAGGCTCCCCGTGAGCCGTGCCAGTAAAAGGTTCTCGCGTATCGCCTTAAGTTCGGCCGTTTCTATGATGGCGCCATCGACGACATTTGCGGCGCTCAATAGATCAGCAAGCTCGTCCACGCGTAACGGCACGAAGCAATAGCCGGCACGTCGCAACATTGTGACATGTTCTCGGAATTCGGGCGGCTCGAATAGGAACGATAGAGCGTCGTAAGTTGTCCATATCTGCTTCGTGCCAAAATCCCCCGTTACGTTGCCATGCTGATTGAAATGGCGGTCGTCAATTATCAATACGTCAGCGATTTTCGCGGCGTTCAGTATCTCGAAGCTTGGATGACTTTGAAGGCGGTCACTCTGATTGCCTTGCTCCGTTACCGACGGTGCGAGAGCGACCTTTCCACTTGCAATACCCACCGCGAGAGACTGCCGCACGTCATCGATAATCGAGAGCGCGCGGCGAGATAGATCTTCATATCTCACAAAATTGTCGCTCTGATCGATGTCGGTCGGCAGTACAATTGCAGCAAAGCCGGCGTCGCGCAATTTTCGGAGAATACCGAGGTGCTGAAAATAGGTCACCGATAGGCCATCGAGATACAATCGTGCTCCCGGACGAACCGGAACAGCGGTCGGCCACGGTGTCTCATGAAGCTTTAAATATGATCGAGCACGTTGCTCTTCTGCCTGCGTAAGTTGGCCGCGCTGTACCAGCGCCGTCACAACCTCCGCGCAGCTACACAAATGATCCGCATAGTTGCTCAGATCCGCAGCTTCTTCCATCAATGACCCAATCCGATGGACGGGTGCTGATCTAACCACGAGCCTCTGAGGTCCGTTGTCGTGCGGGAGGGTTGCCTCGGCCAGTAGCGCAGCAAGGTCAAAACCGACCTCGGATGCAAGCACGTCATCCACTGGTGCGGTTCGCTCAAGCCTCGTGAGATGCTTTGACCCCAAGAGACTTTTGATCTCACGGGCCTCGTCAATTCTGCTTGGTTGGTGAAACTGAATGCGCTGACGTTCTTCAAACAGCCAGCCCAGCGTGGAATGCGGGATGATAACCTTTTCAAAGCGAGCAAAAACCTGCTCGGTCAGCTTCAGAAGCCCTAGCGTCATGAGCGCGGTCGGGTCGAGCGCTACAGACTTGGCGTTCGATCTGAATAGTCCCCGGGCTGCACTATACGCGTAAACCGCCGTCCGCCTGCGTGGATCCACAATCTCAGGGTTTGCGATTGCTGGCATCATAAATAAGTCGAACAGCGTGCGATGAAGGAGATGCCCTGCCGCGAATATCGGGAGGTCGCCGGCCAGCAGCTGTTCCGTCGTGCGCGTTTCTCTTGTTTGCCATTCGGGGTGGAGGTCGACGATGTCTTTGAACGACATCCTCTTCACGGGGCCGTTGTCGCCCGACAAGATGGCGGCTCTTTCGAGCCATGTTGCCGTCTGCGCGTCTTCCCATCCTGCGCTTACGGCGGCTCCGTAGCATCCAATATAGATGTCAGGATCGTCATCTGCATGCGTGGCTGCCTCGATAATCAGTTCACGCGCGCGTGCTGATCCGAGCTGACGGGCGAGCTGTCCGGCTCTAAGCAGCTCCCCTGCCGTTCGATCATTGCGATGGTCCCACTCATGCTCGACGAAAGCGCCAAGCGTGGTCCAATCGCCGGATGCTATGGCCAGGTTTACTTGTAAAATGCGGTCATTTGCATCGTCGCGAACGGCGCGAAGCCGCGCCAGCGCTTCTTGAGCTGCATGTAGATCGCCGGTCCGAAACAAAGCCCACGCCTGTAGAGCCGCAAGAAACGACGATTGGGCGACCAAATCAGGGTGTTGGGCGAGAGTAGTAATAAGGTCGTCGTAAGCCTTCGTCTCGAACAGGGCTTCGCCGAAGGCTCGGAGCGCGCTTAGGCCGCGCGTACGGTTGAAGAATTCACCCCCATATGTGACCAATCGGGGCCAATCATGTAGCTCGACAAGTCGGTGGACCAAGTTCGCGAGGTCGGCCAACGAATTGCTCTTCTTAAATTCCTCCTCCCGTGCCTCGACGGGATTTGCCCCTCTTGCTTCCGTTATAAGCCGTTCAAGACGACCGCGTTCGCCCACGAGATCGGCCTGATGTGGGAGTTGCTGCAAACGCTGCTCGGCCAAGTCGGCTTGTCCCGAGTTCGCGAGCATTTCGATTTCGACAGCCGCGACATAGAATGGATTCAGATATCTCTCTAATTGAGGCTTGTGCTTCTGAATGTAGTCGGCTGTCTCCCGCGGCGACTGCTTCGTAAGCGCCAGACTGAACCGCGCGAGCGCCACATCGAGCGAGTTACCGTCCGTCAACGTATCTTGACGATCGATCTCCCGCTCCACGGCTTGCAGATCGAGACGCAATCCAAACTGGAGAGCGAGCGGCAATCGCCGTAGGGAGTGAGCCGGATCTCGCATGCTCGCTTCCAGATCGCTGCGCGCTCCTGGTAGCGTGGCGGGATCACGCAGACGCAGCCACAGCGCGCGGTCGTTCGCATCGTTGCTTACTCGTGTGCATCCAAGTGCGGATGCGAGCATTGCGGTCTGTTCATAGAGGGCGATCGCCGTTCGGCGTTCATCCAAAGACGGAGCATCGTCGGCAAGCGGGATCGACGCCGAGTCAAACGGCAGTTGCCAGAAGATGGCTTGCCGTAGTTCCAATGGTGTAGCTTGAACGAGATGCGCGCCGGCTGAGAGATAAGCAAGTACGGGAGTTTGCTCGTAATCGCTGGATGTCAATGTCCGAACCAGGTTGAGCGCTTCATTCCATCGAGCGTTGTCGAGATATTGCTTCAGTACAAAGAATTTTCCGTCGGATGACATCAATTCCGACGAAAGACCTGCTCCGGCCAACCAGGTCAAGGGATCACGGCCGTCCTTAGCATTCACGACAATGATGAACGCGGCAGCGCGTGCGTCGGCAGAATCCAGTCTTGACAGTTTCTGAAGGGCCGTCGAAACCTCGTTGTTGTATGAATCGGCCAGTGCTTCCGCGATCGAGACACCATCCGTGCGAACGAGCCGCTTGGCTTCACCGAGGATTCGCAGGGCCTCCGCACGGTCTGGTTTTGATAGTAAGAGACGTGCGCACCATGCAAGAGCGTCAGCCTTAAGTTCGGTCGAAGTCGCTCTTAGTTGGCCGCTGAGCAGATCTTGGGAGAGTTGAAGGGCTTCCTCCGAGTGCGTTGAATCAACGAAAAAGCGCATGCGGCGAATGCGTTGCACGCGTCGGGTGGTTTCGGCATCCACGAGCGAGCTTGGCAAGTCAGGTGCGGATGAGATTGGTTGAGGAGCTGACAATAGTCGTTCCTCAATTCGCGCAACAGCGGCGGTCGTGCTTCGTGTCGAAGTGGCAATGTCTTGCAAGAGAGCTGGATCGGCCAGGAGCGTCTTGCGCTCAAGCGGTTTCTTCAGTTGATCGCGAACATGGCGGTAGACTTCGGATGCGGGCGATTTCGGGGATGCGATCTGAAAATGATCGGCGTCGATCGGAATGGGAGCCGAGGGCAGACCCACATCCCCGCTATCTGGCTTGACGATCATCCCTAGCCAGCGGACAGGTCGCGTTTCGACAAGGCATTGGGTGTCAATTAAAGTTTGATGAGCGTATGCTCGATAAAACTGATTTAGATCGCGAAGATCTGGATCATTGCGGAGGAGGCCCTGCGCTGCATTTGAGAGCCGAGCGAGCAATCCCAAACGCGCTCCCCAACTGGCGAGATCTGCACCACGATGAGGCGTCCCCAGGAAAGTGACCCGATGGATACGGCTTAGAAAATCCGCAATGGCTGGTTCGGTACGTGCTCGCTCGTTTGCGATGCGCAACATCTGCTCGAAGATCAGGCCGCCGAAGCTGTGCGTAACGAAGGCTATCTCTCCGACCTTCAGGTGCTCCTCGGAGAGGAGCAAGGGGAGTATATTGCTGGCGCGATCGGCGCGCGCCATGGAGTGTCCGCGCCAAAGAGTAGGAGCGGCGTCGTACTCTATGCTCCAGATTCCGAGTTCGGCGATGTCCTTTGAGAGCCACAGTGGCCAAAACTCTTCCGGAATGCCGGACGACATCCAGGGAGCGTGACCAACGCGCTTGAGGCCGTGGATAAACACCACATGCCTGCTCATTTTCTCGGTCGTTGACTTGAGAAAAATGTCCGCCAGTGCCCCCTCCGCGTATGGCGACGCGATCAGCACGGAAATCTAATGAGATCGGCCGATTCTTAGGTCCATAATAGCCCATTCGGGTCTTAGTAGTGTAAGCGTTCGTCTTGAACGCGCCTGGAGCCTGAAGAATCGAAAACTAAAGTCTATCGATCGACTTTTCGATTTCGGCAAGCATCTGCTCGAAGGTCGGCTTGCCCGCGTAGTAGAGCGCGCTGCTGCGCTCATAGGCATTCGCGAATGTCGTTCGTGTCTTGGGATCGCTCAGAAGGAAGGCCTCATTCTCCGCAATGTTCTGGTTGTCGGCCTGGCGAAAGCGTGCCTGCTTGTGAGCCTTATAGGCGTTCGTGCCGATGAACTTCTGAACCTCAGGCTGCTTGAGCAACTCATGGATATCGTAGTAGTGGCGCATGAACCCGACCGGATCGCTGCCATCTGCCTGCTGCGTGCGGAATTTCGTTGAGACGGTCTGAAGCTTTTCAACGAATGTATAACCGGCGTCATAGCAAGGCACCCCCATGGCGCGGTTGTCGATGACGTCCACATTGCTTGCAACAGCCCGGTCGTAGAGCCATGAGCTGATGTCCTTTGGTGCGTTCGGAGCCACGGTGTCGAAACCGACCTCCAGCAGGACGCCCTCCCGGAGACCTTCCATGGCCTCGACGACTGTCGCGTAATTCAGCTTGATGCCGGCGCTGCGATAGTTCGGCAGATCGTCGAAATCGGTGTCACGTTCGACCTTAGTGACGCCGTCAATCCTGATCTCGCCAGTTAACCAATCGTAGAAGTCTATTCGGGTCTTGATCTGCGCTGTGCTGTTCTGATTCTTACCGACCTTCACATCCTGGCCGGGGAACGGTTCGATCAGGATGTCGATGTCTTCCGAAAACCGGCCGATGATCTTGTGGCCCTTGGAAAGCGACGTGCCGCCTTTGAGCTGAAATGTGAAGCCGAGTTCATCAAGCCCATAAAGGCAGTGCATGATCCAGTAGTCTTTTTCGACCAAGGCCGGATCAATGCCCTTCTCGTCCGCCACAATCCGGATCAGATCCGCAAATTGCGGATGGTTGTGGAGGAAATCACGCGGCATGCAATTCGTTGCCTCTCAGCGCGCGTTCAAAGAACTTCTTCGCCCGCTCGCTTCCGTACTCGCGCACTGCACGACGCAAACGCTGCTGGTCGGATTCAGCAGCACGCTCCGCCACGCGCTTGAGAACCTCGTCCTTGGCCTCGGCAAGCTGATCAACGTTATTGACGAGATCAACGAGCAGAAATTCCTTCGTCAGTGACTTGGGAAAGCGCGGCTTTGCTCGGAAAGCAAACTTTCGATTGCCAAGCTGAAATTCGCCGTGGCGCTTGTGATTGTAGACGACGGTCCTGTCATACAGCTGCGTCGTACCGACCCCCAAGCTGTTATAGGCATTGGGAGAGGCCAGCAGAAACTGATCGTCCTTGAGAAAGGCGCCAACGACCTCCTTATCCGAGGCGGGAGCCGGACCGAAAGCGGTTTCTTTCGGATAGGCGTAGAGTCCGCCCGAGAGCTTCTTGAGCGTGCCCTGCTCAACCAGCTGCTTGAGATGCCGGTCGACAGACGTCGACCAGCGCGCGAGATCAGCACGCCGGTAAACATTCCCCGGCTTTAGATGCCTCTTGAGTTGTTCGAGCTTCGTCATGCTCGCCAATATAGCCCAAAATTGATCATTTTGCAAGTTTTCTTATTGAAAAATCATGCAAATTATACGTCATCCACCTGATATAAAACATGTTTTATTATTGTTCTGTATCTACTTCGCTCAGCCGCCACGGTCTCTACAACGCACTCAAATCGTCCGGCACCTGGCCGAATTTTTTGATGACCTTCGCATCTCCGAAGTCGCCCGTCGCGGGATCTCCCGTTCGGCTAAAGGCCACGGCGCCGATATGACCTTCCTTGCGCGACAGCGCCTCCGCTTTCATTACAACGGCCGTGGGATTGAAGCATTCGATCGGTTCACCGGCCGCAATGCCATCGTCGGCAGCGACGAAGGGCAACGCCACGAAATAGGTTACTTCCGCCATGGCACGCTCCTAGCCGGAATAGGTTTGAAATCTCCCGCGCACATAGGCATGAGAGACGGCCTTCATCAGTTCGCTCACCTCAGCTGCCAAATATTCGTTCGCGACGATCAACGCGCGGATCGTGGATCGCATGTCGCCATCGCACGCCGCGATCGCTTGATCGATAGCGGCCTCCAACCCGTCATCGTCCTGTGTGTTCGCTTGTGAACGAGAGGACATGACGCTGTTCCAGGTTGACTGGCTGGCTCATATGTTCCTATTTTGTTCTTATGGGTCAAGCCGTCAATCCGCCGTTTCAAGCCGCCCTGGACGCTGATCCGGGAGAATTCGGAGTGCTACACCGTTCGGGACGCCAACGGTGTGACGGTGGCATGGCTCTATTGCCGCGACGAGCGGCAGACTTACAGTTTTGGCGCCAGCAAACTCACCGCCGAGGAAGCACGGCGGATCGGCAAGGCCATCAGCCGCATTCCCGAATTCATGATGCAGCGCCAGGGCTTCCATCCGCGTGGAAGCGGGCCACGTCTGCGCGCCGATCGGCCCTATCACGTCGCCTTGCAGGACGCCTACATTCGCGCCCACTGGAATGAGATCGATGCGCTCTGCCGGCTCAACAGCCTGCCCTTCAACGCAACCGGTGAGACCATTCAGTACGAGGGCGTATGGAGGTCTATGAGTTCACCTGGCAGATGGACGCGATCCTGTTCTGGGATCGCTTCGAGGGGGGGTGGCTGCGCGGCACCGAGTTTCACTATCCCGAACGGCCGGCCAATCTGCCGTCCTTGAAACCGCTCGAGAACTGGCCGAAGTTCGACCCACGGGATACGCGCTGACAGATTTGCAGGACCATCATGTGCAATCTCTATTCGATCACGACCAACCAGGAGGCCATTCGCGCCCTCTTTCGCGTCGTGAATCGCTATGTCGGCAACCTTGCACCGATGCCCGGCGTATTTCCCGACTACCCGGCGCCGGTCCTGCGCAACGCCGGCACCGAGCGCGAGATGATCATGATGCGCTGGGGCATGCCGCCGCCGCCACGCACAGGCGGCCCGCCCGTGACCAACATCCGCAACACGGCGTCACCGCACTGGCGCGGCTGGCTGAAACCGGAGAACCGCTGCCTCGTGCCCGCCAACAGCTTCGCCGAATACGCGCCAGAACCAAATCCTGAAACCGGGAAAAAGGACATCGTGTGGTTCGCCCTGAACGACGAACGCCCCTGTTCGCCTTTGGCGGAATCTGGACCGAGTTCAAAGGCGATCGCGGCACCAAGTCGAAACCGATTCCGGGACCGCATCTCGTTTACGGCTTTCTGACCACCACGCCGAACGCGATTGTTGAGCCGATCCATCCCAAGGCTATGCCTGTGATGCTGACAACCGACGAAGAGCGCGATGTCTGGATGCGGGCTCCATGGGACGAGGCAAAGGCCTTGCAGCGACCTCTGCCTGATGAGGCGCTAAAGGTTGTTGCGCGAGGAAGCGACAAGGAAGATCGCATCACCACTTCAGGAGAGGCGGCACTGCCTTGAAGCGGCCCCCTTGGTCAGCTCACACCGAGATAGTTCGTCAGCTTATTTGATAAATCCATTCTAGCGCTCCGAGGTTTTCCATGAGCTTGTTTGAAGTGAATGTCGCGGATGCTGCCATAAGCTGGCAGAATCTGAAAACGGCGGAATATCCGATCGAGGCGGAAGTCAAAGCCGATCTCGAAAAGCTTTGGATCTACCATGAGCCGACCGCTGATGAGGCCTTCCGCAAGGAATTTGCCCGTCACCCGGACCCGCGCTTTTGGGAAATGTATCTGAGCACACATCTCGTTCGTGCCCGCAAGAAATTGATGCCACGTAAAGAAATTGCGCGATGTAAGAACGGAGACAAGGGACCCGATATCGGCATACGCAAGGGCAAGCGCGTTATCTGGATTGAGGCGATTGCGCCAGCCAAGGGAGATGAGAACCATCCTGACAAGGTTCCTGAACTGAACGAAGGAAAGCGCACTCTCCTTGCTGCCCCTCGAAGACAGGTGGAACTCCGCATTACTGGAGCTCTTTCCAAGAAGGCTCAGGCGTTCCGGCGCTACCGCGAGGACGGCATCATTGGCGAAAAGGATTCCTGCATTGTTGCCATCACCGGAGCGCAATTCGCATCCGTGGCCGGCACGTTGGGCCTACCATATACCGTGTCCGCGCTATATCCATTTGGAGACGAGCAGTTCTCAGTTGATCGAAAGACCTTCAAGGTGGTCGCGAGGGACTTCACGTTCAGCGAATCGATACCGAGGCTCGTGAAGCCCGAAGATCCCATCGACCGCACCGCGTTCCATAGCGACCAGTATCGCGACATCTCGGGTGTCATCTGGTCACGCAGCCATATCGGAAAGTTCTCGGTGGCGCGGCACGATCTTGTTTACGTGCACAATCAGCGCGCTGACAGACCCATTCCGCGGGGCTGGATCAGGTGGTTAGAAGAATACTATCCACTTCCAGGTACGAATACTCTGCAACGTCGTCGCCGTGGACAAGCCGGCGCGGGCTGAGCGTCGCCTGTTACCAATCATTCCCTTTCATTACGCAGGGATTCCCAAACCTTTCGCTCCAGTTGATGGCGCCGCTTCGCAAGCGTTGTGCTTCGATCAACCCAAGCGAAAGGAAAGTGCCATGAAGGTTGTTACAGTGCCTGGGAGACTGGCTATAGTGGGAAAGAGACTGGTTTCGGTTGAGCAGATTGCGTTCGTCGAGCCATTTGATCCCGCAGCCAATCCGGAGTTCAAGCCGGAGAAGGACTTCAGGGGACGCATCGTCCTGCTCGATCGCGACACCGTCCTGACCGAACAGGTCCCTGAGGCGTTCGCGAGTGAACACGAACTGCATCTGTTCACCGAGGATAATGTTGCGGTGAGCCGGTCGATCGTGTTCAGGGTCGAGACCTTCGAGCCGACCGAGAACTTCAATCCAACCAAGCCCTACAAGACCCGTCTCAAGTGGCGAGATCTTGCGGGGGCCAATCAGAGCAAGCTTCTGGTGACCCCGCCGGAGACGGTGATCGCCGAACTCCTCCAGGCCAAGGCCGAGTTGGTGAGGACACCGAAGCGTCCTACCAAAAGCCCGGACGAGGTCGCAACGGCTCGCGCCGCATGGAAGCGTTTCAGGGTTAGGTTTGCATTACTAAAGAGAAGGAAGGCCCCTGCTGGCGCGCAACCGGCAGGGGCTTTTTGTACGATCGATCAGTAGTGAAGACAGCGTCTGACCATGATGCGACGGATATTCTCGAGGCTGGCAAGGACATGCAGCCTTGCCGCCGTACCGGCTTCCAGGCTGGCAAGTGCCTGCGACAGGTCGGTGGCTAGTCCGCAAAGTTCGTCGCGCGCAAGATACATCAGTTCGTCCATCGTCAGCGGCAGCATTGGTTCCTCCATCACATGGCCGCGTCATTCGCGACCTTTGAAAAGGCCGCTGCGCCGGAGGAGGCGGATGCATCGTCAGACCGGAACTTAAGTGGAGGAGTGCGCAGCACTTGCATCCATGAGCGGACGAGAGGTGCGATAAGGCCGGAGAAGGACGTGCGATGCGGGAGTGACGGAGGATCAGTACGACTGCTGACATGACGATCAAGCAGCCAGCACCGGCGAATGCGTCAAACGAAGCTGTCGCAGCGGACAGCTTGCAAAGTCCTGTGCGCATCGGCAGAGTCGGTGGCGAACGGAGTCACGGAAAGATTGCGCCGATGGAGCTGAAGCTGCCGAGCGACTGTCTGGCGGTGTTTGCAGACGATACTGGTCACGAAGCCCTTGTCCCGGACCAGCAAGTCTATGGCCTTGGCGGTTGCGCCGTGCTCGCGCAAGATCTTGATGCTATCGTCCGGAAGCCGTGGCGCGAGGTAAGGCGGCAAGCGACCGGTTCGCCCGACACCCCGCTTCATGCCAGCGACTTTGGTCGGAGCGCGACCCGCGAGCAGATTCTCACGGCTGCCGCGTTCTTCCGTCAGGGCCGTTTTGCACGGTTTGGCACTATCGTGTCTGTCGATACCGCGTTTGCCGACAATCTTGGCCCTCTGCCAACCATCGCTTTGGTGCTCAAACAACGCATCATCGACATCGCGAGGTGGACCCGCTTCCGTTCAGTCGCGGTGATCTTCGAATCGTCGGAACGCGCCGATCCCCTGATCGAGGAGGCCTTTCAGAACTTCTCGATCGAGGAGAATGGCAACCCGGTGCCAGTTGAGTGCTATTTCATGCACAAGCGAGAGGGCGAACCCGGCCTCGAAGTTGCCGATTTCATCATGCACGCGATCGGCCGGCAGGCACGTCATAATCTCAGCAAGCGGGGCACGTTTGTCCCGGACTTCGCCGCCGTCTTTCATGGCATCGATACAAAGCTGGTCAGCTTTATGGAAGTGTCAGCGGTCGTGCAGAACACAAGTCAAGCAGGTTAGGCCGCTGCGAGAGGTCGTAAGGTGACCTATTCTCTACCGCGCCTTGCCCGCGTGCTCTTTTCCGAAGACAGTCGAGGTCTCAAGTCCAATCCTCTTGCCATGAGCTTGGCTGTCCCTCCGAGTTCCCTCGATATTCGTTCCGCTTCATCGTTCAGTAGGGATATCAGTTCTTCGAACCCGATGAGCTTGCGGGTCTGGGGATGCTCCCACTCGCGGACCTTTGCGATGGTCACAAGGAGACATCCTGCCCGGCACTCGTCGGCAGCCATGTACTTGGTCAAAAGTTGATCGTGGATCGTGTTGAACAGGTCGGTTCCGGAACGCTCATCTCCGAGTTTGAGTTCAATCGTTCCCTGCTGTCCGGATGCAGTCGACCGAAATCGAATGTCGGTCTCCTTCTCATCCGCCGTTACCGCCTCCTGATCGATGGTGTAGTTTTGCCTGGCGGCGTCCCGGAGGACGCCGGATAATGCTCGCCGCATCACGTGCTCGTCTCTGATGCTGGCCCATAGCTCGCGAGGCGAAACATCCTGAAGCAACAGGTCGTCAATGTCATCGAGACGATCCTGCATGAGCGCGAACATCGCTTCGCGGGTCTTTGGCGGCGCCTCTCCGGTCTTGTCGAGAATTGAGAATTCGGTCTCTGTTAGCGCAACGCTGTCCGCTTCCTCCGCTGCTTTTTGCTGCGCGAGCGCCATGGTGCGGTCCTTGATATGCGCAAACAACGGATCGCCAGCCATTTCGATCTTTGCCGCCCAGCCTTCGGGGCCAGTCGAAGCGAACAGCGCGCTTAGGATTGCGCTCCGCCCCCGCTCGGCATGGTCCCGGGTGTCAAGCGAATGGGACCCTTCATGGTGCGTATCGTCGCCTATCCGAACTTGGGCATAGGCGAGGCGGAGAAGACGAAGCAAAAGCTGTGGTCCAAATCCAGGCCCGTGGAGATCGAAGCCAAGGCCGCCGTACTCATGGCCGAAAAGGTCTGAAAATAACTGAACGCCCGAGCCCAGCTTGGCGGCCGGCATATTCGCGAGTCCCTTCTCCAGGACATCGATGCCTGCGCCCGGATTTAGATTTAGAAGCGCTGGCAACCACACCTTTGCGAAAGGAACGATGAGTCCCCCAGCGAGACGTTGCTGTCCGGCTAGCTCTATGAAACGGCGATCATCATCGGTACCCGATTTGACCAAGATTTCGATCGCCTGACGGAGGTTTTGCTCATACTGCGGATCATTGGGGCGAGTCTCACTCTGCGCCACCTCAGCCAACCAAGCGCGGATACGCGGAACAAAGAGCGCGGCTATGATGGCCGGTGCGTGACTGATATTCTGCAGGAACATTGAATAGCCGTTTGTGCTCGCGACCTCGCGCAGAGACAGGCTGAGCTCTTGACCAAGGACACGGTCCACGGCTTGCGGATACTCGACGGCAACTGTTTCGAGCCATGACGGAAAGCTGTTGAACTCCAACGGCGCGTAACGGCAGGCGAGCTCCAGCTTCGCTCTCCGTCAGCCGCTTCGCCCAGTTTGGGTCTTCCGCCTCCGCTGCGATCCCGGCGAGACCAAACTGCCATCGAACGAGGAACGTGTTCTTCTGTCCTTCGGCACGTTCGCTCCGCAGCGTCGGCCGATCCTTGCGCCAGGCGGCCATCATGGTTTCGCGAAGGCGGTCAGCGACGGTTGCGCCAAACTGTTCTTGGATGAAGCGCCGGTTCCATCCCGAGGCCCGACTTTTTTCACCGGAGCGCTCGACCGCGCGCCATAAGTCCCAAGCCGTGCCTTCAGCGCGGTCCGCAGCAAAGACAGCGTCCGGATTTTGCACGATCTCACGCCAGAAGATCACCCAACTCGCATGTGCCTTGGCTGTACGGCGTTCTGCCTGCTTTGCCTGTTTTGCGCGCTCGGCCTCCATCCGGCGGTATTCGGCTGAGCCCTCCTGTGGCTTTAGGCGACCATCGATGATCGTGGTGAGGGCGGACGAGTCCGAAACAAGCGGCTTGAGGCTTTCAAGCAGCGCCCGATGATCGGTCACGTTACTCGTGAGCAAGACCATCTCGGCCCACAGCATCATCTCGCGATGATCGAGCGGCTCTTGACTGTCGGCGAGGCGTTTTCGAACCCACGCAGCATCCTTGTCGCTGAGCTGGATGCCGCCATGGTGGGACAAGTCGAAGATACGCTGCCAGGCGTCCTGAACCTTATGAATCGTCGCGACAAAAGCATCTTCTTTCCAAAAGGCCGTCTCTCGCGCTTGCGGAGAAAGTTCGCCGAGCGCGTGCCGCAATCCAGCTAGAGCCTCTTTCTCAGTGCCATGCTCGTCCCTTGAGAGCCGAATTGCGAGCAGGCTCGACGAAATCCATCCCTCCGTCCGGACGCCTTCAGCCTCCTGCCGGCGGCATGTTGCTATAAGTGCCGGCAACAGCTCGTAGCGTTTCGTTCGCACATGCGGGTATTTATCAGAGGCCCACGTAATCCCATCAAGGATCAGATCCGTCAGCGCTTGGCGCAATTCATCAAGATGCGCGGGCGAGAGGCCCGCGGTCTCAATCTCGTGTGGCAGACGGTGATTTAGTTCGCCGATGCTACGGGTATTCTGCTTTACCCGCTTCAATATGCGTGACAATCGGCTTACCGAAAGGTGGGTAGGGAATAAGGTGATCAGCGCACGGCGGGCCATCGCGTCAGGCCACCGAGCAGGCTCGTTTTCGAGCGAGTCTGCCAGTGCTTCGAGATGCTCGTCGTTCAGTTGCACCAAGGCTTCAGTTGCGAGGCTACGTTCATAATCATCGCCGGCAGCATCCATCGCAATCGCATAAACGATGTCCGCGCACTCCTTTAGCTTTCCGGCAATGACGATCCGGAGCAAAAGGCTGCGCACTTCCGGATTTTCGATCCCGGATTTCCACAGCCGCTTAACACTCGGCGCAAGTTCGGGCGAGGCGAACCGATGAACCTGAATTTCCGGGGTGCTGAGGCCACGCCAGCCGCCGCGGCCGTAACGCTCGACATAAGCTTCGAGCGCTCTGATCCGCTGGGGCGCGCTCAGCGACTGCGGGTCCCCGTGATCCAAAACGACAGCCGGATCAAGTTCAACGATATCGTCAAAGATAGTGTGGTGCCAAAGAGCCAGCCACGCCGACACCGGATGCATCGAGGGACGGACCGTCCGAATCCCTTGCGCCGTCTCTACGAACAAGAGCCGCTTGATGGACTTGATCGAAACACCGCGGGAGAGCAAGGCGTCGAGTCGCTTCGCGGCAAGAAATTCGAGCACAGACCGGTGGTGGAATCGAACGCGGCCGTAGCTGGCGAAGCCAAACAACGCTCGCTCCAAGAGGACCGATTGTGCCACGTCGCCCCAGTCCAGCAATATCTTGGAAACGTCCAGTGCTGCCTCGCTTGCGTGGACGCTGTCCGCATCTGCCGAGTGGCGCAGGGTAAGCTTTCGAGTCAGCAACGCAGCGAGAGCCAGGCGGCTGGAGCCTTCAATCGCCGCTTCTTGCGATAACTCCACTCTCTCCTTCGGGTCCCTCCTAGGCTTCAGCTTGGTGGCGATGTTGCTCTCTACCTGTTCGCGATGGGAACGAATGCGATGATGCTCGCGCCAATCCGAGCACAACTCGATCAAATCTTGGGGGCGTTCCGCGAATTGTTCCGCATCGCGCTCCCGAATGTCGGCCAGCAATTTATCAGGATCGGTTACGCTCTGGAGAACGGCAAATTCGCGCATTTGCTCCGTCGACAGCGGCATCAGACTGACATTGCGCCATGGTTTTGGCCTGGTTTCGTCCTTGGTCTTCTGTTGGTTCCGGTCCATCACCATATCGGCGAACGCTTCGGCCGTAGAAGTCGCTTTTCTTGCAGTTGGAATCGGCAAATGCTCCGCAAAAAGCTCGCGGTCGATCGGTACCGGCCGCGTTGTGACGATTATTCTCGCGCGTCCGAGCTGGCCTGCCAGCGCCTTGTTGAGACGTTTCAGCGCTTGCTCAAAGCTCCCAAGCGTCAGCTTAAGTTCGTCGTAGGAGTCCAGGAAGAAGGTCGCGATCTCGGATTGGGAGCGTAGCCACGCATCGAAGCGCTGCTCCTCGTCATAGGTCAGCATATCGCGAACTGAACTGCCGCCCAGCGTCGCGAGTTCCAGAAAGAACGCTGGTTCGCCAGCCTTCCAGAGCCTGGCCTGCTGTGTTTGGCACTCGTAAGTCTTTCCCGCGCCAGCTTCGGAAACCATGACCACGCGTTGCGAGAGCAACAGCTCGTCCCAACCAAAACCACCGCTCCAGCCCATGCGCGAGAGAGCTGAAGCTCTTTCGATATCCGCGACCTCGATATCCGACAGGTCTCGAAACGAGCGCTTGATGGATGATGGGGTGGAGGAGGCAGTGGTTGTTGGTGACATCGCTGAGCAACTGGCCTGGTCCGAAGGAGGCGTTTGATTCGAGGATGCTAGAATAGCAGCGTGCAACCGCGAAGGCGTCCATGTCGACGTGGATGACATTGCGCTGACGGGGCGAGGGCTCTGCCTGATCGTCGTTCTCGTCGGTCACGTTGTCGGTCCGGCCGACTCTTCCTTGACGCCGCGGGCGACGATCCTGAGCGATCCGTCCGGAAGCGGCCGCTGTAGGTTCAAGACTTCGTCCGGAGGAGCCGTCATCCAGGTCTCGACTTCTTCCGGTGTTGTCAGGATGACCGGCATCGCCTTGGGATGGATGGCGCCAACTTCGGCGTTCGGCTCCGTCGTCAGGAATGCGTAGAGGTCGTTGGTCGTCTCGCCTTCCTTGACCTTCCGGACGGACGTCCAGTTGGTCCAGATGCCAGCGAAGCAGGCGAGGGGACGGGTCTCTTCGAGCGCGAACCAGATGTCGCCGCCCTCGGCCTTGTTGAATTCGCTGAAGGAGTTGAAGGGCACCACACAGCGGTTCGCCGTTTCCAGCCATCGCGTCCAGTGTTTGCTCTTCACGTTGCGGATGTTGGTCGTGCCGCCGTCCGGCTCCATCCGCAACAGTTCCTTGAAATCCATAGTCTTGCCCTTGGCTTGCAGCTTTTCGGCACGTTTCTTGGTGGCGTCCATCAGCGCCTTTGATGACGACGGCATCCCCCACCGCGCAGTGACGAGCTCGCGACCTTCGGCTCCGTTGCGAACGATCGGCGCCTTGTAATCCGGAAACACCCCCGGCATCGGCGCCAGATTGCCAACGTATCGGTTCACCACACGAAACAGCGCGCTGATGGCGGCCTGGTTGGTCGTGATCGAGTAGAGATTATGCCGACTTCCAGATTATGCCGATCAGTGTCGGAGAGCGAGCTTTCGTGGCGGTAACGGCCGCTAGAATGTCGGCATAATCCAATCGAGCTGGTACATCTCGGACCGCTGAGAGCGATTGTCGGTTTCTCCGTTGGCGCGAAGCAAAACGGTGGGACAAGGCGAGATCGGGCCGAAAGCGGCCCCGAAACTCCAACTCGTGACAGACCAATCGACATGAAAGCCTCCCCTCAATTAGCAAGAAGGAGGCCATACGCTGTGAGATCAATCGGATTATGCCGACTCCGACGCATCGATCGCTGCCGCCCGAGCCTGTTCTGAGCCAATGGTCGGCATAATCCAAGGGGCGGCATAGTAGAGGTTACACATCGGTCAGGGTTCAGTTCGAGGGTGGCGTGGCCGCGAGGCCAATTGTAACAGAGTCGCGGATGGACGCCGGCCCGCCTTCGCGCATTTGCGGCAGTGCAGCCGGCTGGCGAGATCGTGTACGAAGGTGGTCGGCGGGTGCTTCATTGCCGCGAGGTCGACGTCGCTCGGCGTCTTGCAGCGCGCGCACCTGATCTCCAACCAGGGGAAGCCTCCATTCACGGCCTGGTCGATGGTTGGCGATGGATCGATCGGCTCGCCGTCTGACCACATGCGTTCGTTCCAGCTTTCGCAAAGCAGCTTGTCAGCTTGCTGGATCATCGCCTCGCCCTTGGCCCGCATCTCGGCCGACTGCGCGGCCAGGATATTGGCCACCGCGCGCGCCTTGCCGAGCTCTTTCGCCAGAGCCTTGCGATCGCCGCCCGACAGGGGCGTAGGGTGATACTTCGGGGCCATCCGGACATCCAGGCGCAATAGATCGGATCGGCGATACGGAAGCGGGTTACGGCGTCTCGAACGCCGGCCAGCAGCCGTCTTCTTCATGCCGGCCGGTGCGCTGCTGGCAGGTGTTGTCGAGCAACCGTTGCGCGACGTCCTTCCAGACCGCGTTGCCCCCATATAATCGGACTGCATCGACGGTCTGAATTTCCACTGTTCTCTCGCAGCGGCGGCAGGAGACGCGCAGGACGTGGCGCTGAATTTCCGAAAGACGTCGCTGCCGCATCTGGGTCTCGGTCGCGCCGGCGCGAGGGTCTTTGAGGACCGATTCCCAGTATTCGGCCGGAAGGGGCGCATCTGGAGCCGCGGCGGGGGGAGCCGGCCTGCGAGCGGCCTCAGCGGCCAGTTTTTCCATCTGCTTTGGGGTCGGCATGCGCCAGCTCGCGGGTCGATCGGTCATGCCGGAATTAGAACATAAAGAGAACAAAAGTCGAGTCCGCTCAAGCCCGCGGCGAGAAAAATCACCCTGTTGGGCGGGTCGCGATGTCGGAACCAAGCCCGTCCGTTCGTCTTGAATCCGGGATCAGTATTGGAGTTCCGCCCGCCATGGCCCCGCGCGCTAACTGGAAAGGCTTTCTGCGTCTTTCCCTCGTCACCTGTCCGGTCGCGCTCTATCCGGCCACATCGGAATCCGAAAAAGTCTCCTTCAACCAGCTCAACCGGAAGACCGGCCACCGGATCAAGTACGCCAAGGTCGACGCCGATACCGGCGAGGAGGTCGACAACGAGGACATCGTCAAGGGCTACAAGGTCGACACCGATACCTTCATCGAGGTGACAAAGGAGGAGCTCGAGAACGTGGCGCTGGAATCGACGCGAACTATCGAGATCGACGAGTTCGTCGACCGCGCCGAGATCGATCCGCGATATCTCATCCGCCCCTACTACCTGCGTCCCGATGGCAAGGTCGGGCACGACGCCTTCGCTGTCATCCGCGAGACCATCCGCGAGATGAACAAGGTCGCAATCGGTCGTGTGGTGCTGACCAATCGCGAGCACATCATCGCGCTGGAGCCGCTCGACAAGGGGCTGATGGGGACGCTGCTGCGTTATCCCTACGAAGTCCGCTCCGCGGATGAGTATTTCGATGATATCCAGGACGTCAAAGTGACTAAGGACATGCTTGATCTCGCCAAGCACATCGTCAACCAGAAGGCGGGCCACTTCGAGCCGGATAAATTCGAAGACCAGTACGAAACCGCTCTCATCGATCTCATCAACCAGAAGCGCGCCGGCAAACCCATCACCGCGAAAGCGCGTCCGCGCGGTGAGAACGTGGTCGATCTGATGGACGCGCTGCGCAAGAGCATCGGAGGAGGCGCGGCGGAAGCGACAGAGGCGCCGAAGAAGCCAGCCAAGAAGGCACGCAAGGCGGCGCCCGGCCAGAAGGAAATGCTGATGCCGATTGCCGGCAAGAAACCGGCCAAGGAGGCCGCGAAGAAGCCGGCGGCCAGACCGCAGCGGAAGTCAGCCTAGCGTGTCGTTCGGCATCCGGTGACGCCAGACGGCCGTTACTTCGTGTCCGCGGCAGGGAGCGATATGGCGGCGCTGAAGAAAACTTCCCGCAGATCGACGTTGAGTGCGGGCATTCTCGCCTACCGCAAGGGCGCTCGTGGGCTCGAGGTTCTGCTCGTTCATCCCGGCGGTCCGTTCTGGCGCAAGAAGGATGACGGCGCCTGGTCCATTCCGAAGGGCGAAATCGATGCCGCGGATGCTCCGGAGCAGGTCGCGCGGCGCGAGTTTGCCGAGGAGCTCGGCGCGAGCGCTTCGATTGGTCCACTCCAACCGCTCGGGGAGGTCCGACAGCAAAGAGGGAAGCGCGTTATCGCATTCGCTGGAGAAGGTCATTTTGACCCCGCTGCGCTGGTCAGCAATACCTTCGAGATCGAATGGCCGCCACGAACCGGTCAACGGCAGAGCTTTCCCGAAGTCGACCGCGCGGAATGGTTCGATATCGAGTTCGCGCGGACGAAGATGCTGTCCGCCCAGGTAGAGCTTCTCGATCGTCTTTTGGCGATCGCGGTTGAGAGCGCCGGGAAATGACGTTCAGGATTGGAATCATTTCCGACACGCACGGCCTGTTGAGGCCCGAGGCAGAACGAGGCCTGGCGGGTGTCAATCACATCATTCATGCCGGCGACATCGGGCGCCCCGAGATCGTCGACGCGCTTCGCCGGATCGCGCCCGTCACGGCCATCCGCGGAAACGTAGACAGCGGCGAGTGGGCCCGCCAATATCCCGACACGAAGCTCGTGCGCCTGGCGGGAAAGTCGATCTACGTTTTGCACGACCTGAAGACGCTGAAGGCCGATCTTGGCGCCGGCATCGACGTCATCGTCTCCGGGCATTCCCACGTGCCGAAGATCGACACGGTCGGTGGCGTTCTCTACCTGAATCCCGGCAGCGCGGGACCGCGGCGCTTCAAGCTGCCGATTACGCTTGCGACGCTCGAAGTCACTTCTGAGGGCATGCGACCGGAAATCCACAACCTTGGAGGCGACTGAGCGCACCACCGCAGGGAATTCACTGTGGAGGAGTTAATGCGTTAATTCGTTTCGCTGGCCAGTTACGCCCGAAGGGGAGCGTTATTTGCGAGGACGTTCTCGCTCGCGCACGACATCCTTCGCCCGCTTGTCGGACCTGAGCCCAAGGTAGACGGGCTGGCGCAGCTCGCCCTTGCTCGTCCACTCCGCGAATTTGACCTCGGCAACCAACGAGGGCCTGACCCAGGTCGTGGCGGCCTCGTCCTTCACTTTGGCAGGGAAGGGCGATTTAGGGACCGTCAGCTTCACCAGCTTGGCATGCAGGTCTTCCAGGACCTTGTGGCTGAAGCCAGTGCCAACATGTCCGATGTAGCACCATGCGTTGTCTTTCCGGACGGCAAGGACCAAGGCGCCGAAGAATGGCCTGGTGCGCCTAGGCGCCGTGAAGCCGGCGATCACCACTTCCTGCCGCTTTGCCGTCTTGATCTTCAGCCAATCCGCCGTCCGGCTTCCGGACGCGTACGCGCTGTCGGCGCGCTTCGCTATGACGCCTTCCAGACCCTTCCGCTTGGCCTCGGCGAAGAATTTCGTGCCGTTCGCTTTGCGGTGACGGCTGAAGGCAATCAGCCGGTGGCGCGGCAAAATCGCTTTCAGCCGCTCCTTACGTTCGAGAAGAGGCTGTTTGCGCAAGTCCGTTGCGTCCTGAAACATGAGATCGAAGGCGCAATACAGGAGCTTCGCTTCATGACGCAGCGCGTTTTGAAGCAGCTGGAAATGTGAGACGCCGTCCTTTCCGATCGCGACGAGCTCGCCGTCGATCACGGCGTCGCCCCTCACGCCCTCCAGCGCTTTGGCGACCTCGATATAGCTGCGGCTGATGATCTTGCCGTTGCGGCTGTAGAGGGCAACCTTGCCCCGTCGGATTTCCGCAATCATCCGGAAGCCGTCGTACTTGTCCTCGAAAACCCAGCCGGGGTCGTCGAACGGAGCATCGGTGAGCGTAGCGAGCATGGGCTGCAGGCGCTTGGGCAGGGTCGACGTCCGGGTCATCCGAGGCCAATCCTTCGGAGCGCGTTGCGAAATGCATGGACGTCGTTCAAGGATTAGGGAACGCTTCGAGGCCGCGCCATGTTCCGCAGGGGCCGTGACGCGCGTGACGTTAGCGACCCATAGCGGAGGGCGGATCAGGCCGATGGCCAGAAAACTGAAGACCTACCAGACTTCGCTGGGCTTCTTCGATCTGGCGATCGCCGCTCCTTCGATGAAGGCGGCGCTGGAAGCCTGGGGCGCCGACAGCAATCTATTTCATCAGGGCGCGGCGAAGGAAAGTGACGACCGGGATGTCATCGCCGCGGCTATGGCAAAGCCTGGCGTCGTTCTCAGGCGCCCGGTGGGAACCGACCGACCTTTCAGCGAACACGCCGAGCTGCCCACCGATCTTGGTGGCGGCGGAACAGCGAAAGCCGGCCGCAAGCCGAAAGGCTCGAAGGCGAACAAGCGGCCCTCTCGCCCCGTCGACAAGGCTGCGGAGCGGAAGGCCGCTCTCGCCTACGAACGGGAGCAGAGCCGCCGCGAGCTAGAACGGGCGAAGGAGGAGGCCGCCAGGCAGAAGGAGCGTGAACGCCGTCAGCAGGCGGTCGACAAGGCCCAGGCTGCGTTGGACAAGGCCCAGCAGGAGCACGCGAAGCGGGCGGCCGCCATCAAGGCCGAGGCCGAGGCACTTGAGAAGAGATCGCAAACCGAAGAAGCCCGCTGGGACAGGGAGAAGGAGCGATTAGAATCCGCGCTGCGGCGCGCGCGGGGTTAGTTTTCTGTGGTTGGCTCCAACGCGTGGAGGCCAGCGATCACCTTCAACCATTCATCGTTCTTGATCTAGGACGCGTGCTGCGGCTTGGTTCACGGCGCCGCGGTCCCGTCGATCGTCAGGAGCGAGCTCCATGACGGCCTGACATAGCTCGACCGGAATCGTCAGATGGCTTTCCAGGGGCTTGTTGGCCCACTGCCAGAAGCGATCGAATGCATCCATCACAAATCCTCCCGCAGGCCCCGGAATACCGGGTGCCGGACCTTTCCCTCGGCTGACTTTGCGCGATACTCGATCTCGGCGAGCAACTTTGGTTCGACCCAGATGCCCTTATGGGCGATCCGCTTTGTGTACGGCTGCGTCTTCCGGATCAGCGGCTTCAGTCTCTTCTGAAGGTCAGCGGCGGACGTCTTGTCAAAGCCGCGGTCGACTTTTCCCGCATAGACGAGATCGTCGCCCTTGCGGCGGCCGACATAGATACCGTCCCACTTCGTTCCATCGAGTGCAAAGCCGGCAATGGTCAGCGTCTCTCGCTGGGCGCAGGTCTTCTTAACCCAATCGCTTGTGCGGCCCTTTGGATAGGGACCGTCTCGCACCTTCGAGACGACGCCTTCCAGGCCGAGCTTGCAGGCGTGCGCGAACATCTCCTGACCGTCGATCTCGAAACTTTCACTGAACTGGACGTCGGTGCCATCGACGATCTTCTTCAGCTCGGCCTTCCTCAGGAATAGAGGCAGCTTGCGCAGATCGCGGCCATTCAGATAGAGCAGATCGAACGCCACCAGCACGATCTTGGTCGACTTGCCCTTGAGCTCGTTCTGCAGCACCGAGAAATCGGTGCTGCCGTCGGCGGCGGCGACGACGATCTCGCCGTCGATGACCGCGGAGCTTGCTTTGATCCGCCAGGCGTCATGGGCGACCTTCTTGAAGCGATGCGTCCAGTCGTGGCCGCGGCGGGTGAAGATCTTCGCCGTCTCGTTGGCGAGATGGACCTGGACGCGGTAGCCGTCGAACTTGATTTCGTGAATCCATCGCCTGCCGGACGCCACCCTCTCGATCGAGGTGGCCAAGGCCGGTTGGATGAAGCCGGGGAAGGGCGCTTTGACGCCGATGGCCGCCGGATTTCGACGCTGAAACGCCACTCGAGCACTCCACGCAACAGCTGATTCAAATTGGCACAGATCGAATCGTTCCGGAACCTGCGAATCCCAATCGCGTTGCTCCGATGTCGCAACAGGAGGAATCGATGGCGGTAGCGAAAAAGACGAAGACGGCACGTGGCCGCAAGCAGGACCGGGCACGGGTGGCCGACGGGCAAAAGTATGAGGTGGGGGGTACGAGTCCAAAAAGACAGGACGGTCGGCGCCAGCGGTCAAGAAAGCTGTCAAAAAGGTCGGCAACAGCCGGAAGCGCGTCGAGAACCGTCTCGGGCGCTAGGTCTTTGCACTCGCCGGATGCCCAGCGGGTTGCCTAGACCTCGGGCGGGCATTCGGGGCAGGTATCGCCGATCGAATCCAGGACCTCGGTCACCGCGCAGGCAGCCGCCTCGGGCGGAAGACCCGATGGCGGATCCTGGCGGGCGATTTCGAGCGCCCGCTGACGGGCGTGTGGATCTGCGCGGTCCTGCATCCAGCCGTGGTACTCACACTCGCGGATCGCGCCTGCCTCCTGCAGCACGGCTATCGCCCACCCCTGTAGCGAGCGGATCGCCGCCCGCCTCTCCTTGGTCATCAGCATCAAGATCGCTCCTTCGCGCGGGACGAATCCTTGCACCCTCGATTTGTTCCGGCTGCTAACACAGAGCAGGGATTCGAAATCGCCGGGGCAGATGCTTTTCCACGTGTTCCGCCCCTTGTGCAAAACCAGCCCCGCAGCAACCTTGTCTTCCTTGTCCCTCTCGCGCATGACGACTGGCTGCGCGGCATAAGTTTCACTATCCCCGCCTGCCGAACGCTGAAGCCACTCGAGAACTAGCCGAAATCCAATCCGCGCGATTTGCGGTAGCTACAAGGTCACTGGCATGCGTCGAACCTCTGTCGCATTGATTCTCACCATTCTGTCGAGCGTGGCCTTGGCCGACGAATTTGTCGGACAGGCCAGCGTGATCGACGGCGATACGTTGGAAATGCATGGAGCGCGCATCCGGCTTTGGGGTATCGATGCACCGGAGAGCAGTCAGCTGTGCCGTGGCGACGACAGCTTGCAATATCGTTGCGGGGCGCAGGCCGCGAACGACCTTGACGCCTTCATTGCCCACCGTCCCGTCAATTGTGTTCCGCTCAGCCTCGACCGGTATGACCGCACGGTCGCGACTTGCTCGGTCGGTGGTGCGGACCTCGGCGAATGGCTTGTACGCAACGGCCTTGCGTTGGATTGGCCTCAATACTCGAAGGGCAGGTATCACGAAACTCAGCGGGAGGCTGAACGCAACGGCCAGGGGCTTTGGAAGGGCGGCTACGTCGAGCCGTGGTTCTATCGTGCATTCATCCGCGCAAGTGGAAAGCCGTCCGCCTGTTCGGACGATGCAAATGCCCATCCTTGATGCGATCCCCGCAAGGCGTCAATCTACAACGTGCGCTGGCCAATCACCGCAGTTGGGCAGGTGGCTCCCGCGCGGTTTGGGCGACTCACACCTTACTGCACAATGGAAATCAAATGGTTGCAGCCCACCGTGAATTGCCGGCCTCTGGTTACACGCTTGAAGTGCACGGCCGGCTGAAAGCCGAATTTACTGTCAACCGGCGTTCAAATTTTGCAAGTGTTGCCGAACACCGCGGGACACCAGTCGCTGCTGTTGAGGACTTCGCACACGCGACTGCTACGGCCGACGCGCCGGCAAGGCCAGAAAAATTGGGCTCCGCCTGCTCGGCTCTCGTATTATGAACTGCGCGGTTGAGGAAATTCGATTTGATGATGGCGCGATCATTGGAGGTTTCGGCGCGCAGATGCGGCGCTTTGGAGACGAAAGTTTCTTTTTTCTCGCAGATGTTGACAGTGTTTTCCGCAGGTTTTTAAGGAGCGTTCTTTCCCTGCCGATGCGTGCTAGCTCAACGGTGTTCTCAAATGAGAAAAATGCTCACTGCCAAGCTGCATGGCATCCCTCTGACCGAAGCCAAACTATCAAGGCTCAGTCACGGATCACTGCCAGGAAACTGGCATCCTGCCGATCGAGTTCATGGATATTTTCGGAGCGCGGCTATCGACCGGTGCCATCTTTGGCCCACGCGGTTCGCGCTGCTATATCCTGAACGGCCGCTGCGCGCACCTGCCAAGTCGACGTCCAAACCAACGTCTGTAGTTCGACATGCCTGGGCGAAATGCGATTAGTTTAGCTGGCCAACGATTCTCACTTCTAATAGCGGTAACCACCTCAACCGATCGCCTGACGGATTTGGTCACTCCAGAGCCTTCGGGTCATTACCGCATCGACATTGTGAGGCGAGTTCGGCGATGTCAAAGCCATACCGTTCCGCGCCGTAGAATCGAACTAACGCAGTTTACGGATTAGAGGAAAAGATGAGCCACGTTTCCGATTCCCCAGTTGAGCGTGTGACGATTCCGATGCTGCAGCGGTGGAAGCGGGAGGGGCGGCGCCTCGTAATGACGACCGCCTATGATGCAATAACAGCACGCATAGCGGATTCCGTTGTCGAGATCATCCTGGTCGGCGATAGCGTCGGCAACGTTTGCCTTGGATTCGACAACACGCTTCCGGTCAGCGTGGCGATGATGAACCATCACCTGGAGGCGGTTGTCCGCACCAGGCCACGTTCTTTGCTGGTCGCCGATATGCCATTTCTGAGTTTTCACCTCGGCATCGAGGAAACAATACGTAACGCCGGCGGATTCCTGCAACGTGGCGCGGCCGCGGTCAAACTCGAGGGCGGCGCCAAACGTATCGAAATGGTGCGCGCGCTGGTCGATTGTGAAATCCCTGTGATGGGACATCTGGGCCTCACCCCCCAAAGCGTCAATGTCATGGGTGGCTTCAAGGTGCAGGGACGGAGAGCCGATGACGCTTTGCGCCTGCTCGACGATGCTTACCGTCTGCAGGAAGCCGGATGCTTCGCCGTGGTGCTGGAAGGTATACCCGCCGAGCTGGCCGCGCGAGCGACCGAGACCCTCGAAATACCGACGATAGGGATTGGCGCAGGCTCTGACTGTTCGGGCCAGGTGCTCGTATTCCACGATGTGCTGGGTCTAACCCAGGGGCGTCGTCCCAAATTTGTTCGGGCCTATGCGGATGGGTTTCAGTTATTGCAGGACGCACTTTCGCATTGGGCTGCAGATGTCCGCAGCGGAGCGTTCCCGGGATCGGAGGAATCTTACCGTCTTCCCGAGGGCCTTGCCGAACCAATCGCAAATTGGGCGCCGCCCAGCGTAAAGGCCTGAAGCAACGATGCAAACGATCACAAAAGTCGCTGAGCTTCGCCGCGCCATCAACGAGGCGCGCTCAGGTGGAAAGCGCGTCGGTTTCGTGCCAACAATGGGTTATCTGCACGATGGCCATCTGGCGCTTGTCCGAGCAAGCCAGATGCAATGCGATATCACCGTCGTAAGCATTTTCGTCAATCCCACCCAGTTCGGCCCAAATGAAGACCTCAGCGTCTACCCGCGCGACTTCCCGCGAGATGAGAAGCTGTGTCACGATGCCGATGTCACGATCCTCTTCGCACCGGAAGCGCAGGAGGTCTATCCGCCGAGATTCCACACCTTTGTCGATCCTGGCGAGCTCGCGAAACCTCTGTGCGGCTTCTTCAGGCCAGGTCATTTTCGTGGTGTAGCAACTGTGGTGTCCAAGCTGTTCAACATGGTGCAGCCTGACGTGGCCGTTTTTGGACAGAAGGATTTTCAGCAATGTGCGGTCGTGCGTCGCATGGTGATTGATCTCAATCTTCCGATTGAGATCGTCACAGTCCCCACGATCCGCGAAACTGATGGACTCGCAATGAGTAGTCGCAACCGCTATCTCAGCGAGGAAGAACGTCGGCGCGCCCTTGCCATCAGTCGTGGTCTCTTCGCGGCGGTGGCTAAGTTTCAGGCAGGAGAACGCGAAGCGAAAGAGCTGTTGGCTATCGCCAAACAACATTTGGAGACGGTTGACCGGCTGCAATATCTCGAGCTTGTCGACGCCGATACGCTCGAGCCAGCTGAGAGCACGCTACATCGGCCTGCCGCCTTGTGCGCCGCAGCCTACATCGGCTCGACGCGCCTCATCGACAACATATTGCTCGCGGCTGGCTATGAGCTCTGCCCCGACACGCCGGCCTGATGGAGCGGTGAAATCCCTGCAAGGTGGTAGTCGAACGCAGGATTTGAGCGCGAGCTCGCCACTTATTGCAAAAATGCATACGATCTCTTGAGGCATGCTCGACGATCAGCGTCAACTCGGTGCATTCGTGAATACAGTGGACACAAGCGGAAGTCAGAGAATTCGATTTTGAGCCTCTTCGAAAAAAAGGTTCTAGATGAATCATGTGACAGCAAATAGAGATAGCCGAGAAATATCGCTCATGACGGACGAACAGTGCGAGCTTGAGCGCTGCAAGCAAGAAATTACGCGTCTCAAACAGTTGGTTGTGCAACTGTCTGAAATTGTTTTGCGCAACGTCGTAAATAGCGCAGAGGGACGAAGGCTAACCCCGTGAGTCTCCCTTCGAAGGGCAGGCGAGCGCCCTGCCCTGACGGCCGCCAACCGGGTAAGAGTTGGTTTCGCGAGATAGCAGCCCAGTCCAACCGGCGACGTCACGTTTTTGTCTTTGCCTGCTGCGCCCGGTAGGACTCTGCGAGTCGCAGGAAGTTTTTAAGCACCAGCTGCCCGTCTTGGGTAAGTATCGATTCCGGATGAAACTGCACACCAAAAGTTGGTTGATAGCGATGTGCGAGGGCCATGATCTCGCCCTCGTCCGAACGCGCGCTCACCGTAAGATGCGGTGCGCATGACTCATCGAGCTCAACAACAAGAGAATGGTAGCGGCCAACGCAAAGTGGGGACGGTAGCTGCCTAAATAGCCCTCGGCCGTCATGTGTTACATATGAGGACCGACCGTGCATAGGGCAACGTGCGCGCGCCACGCGTCCGCCGAATACGCTCCCAATACACTGGTGTCCAAGGCAGATGCCGAGAATTGGGACGCGACCCGAAAGTTCGCGGACGACGGCCGTCGATACTCCGGCCTCATTTGGAGTGCAAGGACCGGGGGAGATGACCACTGCGCGCGGCTTGAGGTCAACAAGCTCGCTGACGCTGACCACGTCGTTCCGGAACACTTCCGTTGCTTCACCAAGCTTATGGAAATAGCGGGCGATGTTGAAGACGAAGGAATCGTAGTTGTCGATGATGACAATCAAAGTGCACCGGGTGTTTCAGCACGAAATGCGTCAAAGATTCGCTGCGCCTTGGCAAGTGTCTCCTCGTATTCTGCCGCCGGGTCCGACATCGCCGTTATACCGCTACCCGCGTGGAACACAGCCATATCGTCGTCGATCGTTACAGTGCGGATCGCAACGTTCGTGTCCATCTGCCCGTTGAAGCCGATGAAACCGATCGCCCCACAATAGACCTCTCGCGCCACACGCTCGATTTCCGTAATTATCTGCATCGATCGCACCTTTGGCGCCCCAGTAATGGAGCCACCAGGAAAGCAAGCTCGAAGTAGGGTGACCGCATCTTCGTCTCCCGCAAGTGTACCCGTAACGATGGAGACGAGGTGATGCACTGAGGCATAGGATTCGAGCTCGCACAGGGCTGGAACGTCGACTGAATGTGGAGTGCAAACGCGTGATAGATCGTTACGCAGGAGGTCGACGATCATAATGTTCTCGGCACGATCCTTTTCGGACGCAGCGAGCGTGTTAGCGCGGCGCTGGTCTTCGTTGGAGTCGGCGGAACGCGCGATCGTGCCCTTGATCGGTCGTGTTTCGACCTGTGTTCCGTCGAGCTTCAGGAATCGCTCAGGCGAGCTCGATGCGATGGTCAGCTTGCCGTACCGCAAGAGGGCCCCAAAGGGTGCCGGGTTCAATGACCGCAGCTGGCGGTAGAAGGTGAGCGGATCGAATATAGTCGAAAGCCTGGATGTGAAGCGTTGCGCAATGTTGGCTTGGAAGAGGTCTCCGGCCAGGATCAAGTCGATGACACGCTGTACCGCCACAATGTATGCTTCTCGGCTGAAGTTGGAATTCCATGCACCCGCTGTGGCAGGGAGCACAATCCGCGGCGACTTTGGGTTGGCAAGCAGTGCTGCAAACTCATCGGCTCGACGACGTGCGCGCTCGCCGCGACGTACGGGATCCTGCTCCGGCCATCCGGTCGAGACGATCCAGCACCTGTTGTCCCGGTGGTCGTAGCTGACGATCACGTCATAAAGATGCAGAATGGATTGGGGCAAACGCCGACCGGAAATTGCCGGCGCCGGCAATCGCTCCAGCGTCCTGTTCAAATCGTAGGCAAAGAAGCCAGCCGCGCCTCCCTGAAACGGCGGGAGATCGGGACGATGCTCTTGCGGATACCTTGCGAGAAGAGTGCGAAGAACTGTCCATGGATCACCATCGATATCTTCGCCATTGCAACTCGCCCGTCCACCCGAGACAATGTAGGTGCTGAATGGATCGCAGGTCAGATACGAGTAACGCCCAAGCAATTCATGCCTTGCAGCGCTATCGAGAAACGTGAGGTGCGGTCGATGCGCGAGACGTCGCACCGCTGTGATAGGCTCAATCCACTGTAGTTCACGGACGTGCATCGGCTATGAGCTACCGACGACTGGTGTGCTGTGGAGCGCGCTTCGGTTGTGATCCCCGCCACAACGAGAGCGACGCTCGTCGGAGCGCCGCAAGCTCTCGAGACTGACTGGCAGGTTAGGCCCCGTCGGTGGATACGATGCGCGGACTAGGTTGAATTGCGCCTGCCGCTGAGACGAAACGCGCATCTGTTGATACGTCATAGTCGGCCGCGAGGCGCAGCTCGCGGAGAGGTCGTGCTCGCCTGATCGATTCCTGGTAAAGGTCATGCGCCTTGTAGGCTGCGAGTTCCGCTTCGTTGTCGAACTCACCATAGACCACGACGTCAATATCGTTGCCGAACTGGTCGGCCTTGCGGTTGCGAGCAATCTCGAGCCGCCGGGCATGCGAGATCGTGGTGAGAAGCGACAGGCCTTCGATCATTTGGTCGATATGGGCCTTATCTTTGGCGGTAAACAAGACAATGTGACGAATCATGGATGGCCATAGGTTAAAATCGCGAGTGGCTCGCATAACTATCTTGGGATCGAGCCCGCTGCAACGCCAGCGCCACATGCCGCCTCGTGCGGCAAAGAGAGTGGCTTGATACTCTTGCGATCGCCGGCGGTCTGAAACGGAACTCGCCAGGTCTCATGCTTGGTCAGGACGCGGGAAGGGCAAGGCGCTCAATCGTTTGAATGTGGCGTGCGAGCAGGTTGCAGGCTTGATCGACGTTCCGCGCTCGCAGTGCTTGCAGAATCAGGCGGTGATCCTGATTGGATCGCGGTCGCCCCCCATAATTGCGCGCCATCGCGAACACCAATCGCGAATTTGCAAGCTGCAGTCCGTCGAGACTGGCGAGCAGGCGCGGCATCGCGCACGGCGCCACCAGCGCCTGGTGAAAAGCGCGGTTGGCCATCTCAAAATCCTGAATCGTCTGGGCATTGTCTCCCTCAATCAGGGCAAGCTCAATCCGTGCCAAATGGGTCGATGTGAACTTTGGCGCCGCATTGCGTAATGCGACCACTTCGAGCGCGGCGCGCATCTCGGCAATCTCCTTCACTGAATTGGTATCAAGCGGGGCAACCCGCACGCCGCGACGGGGCGCAGCGACGACAAGATGTTGCGCCTCCAGCTGCCGAAAAGCCTCGCGTACCGGGACGTGGCTAGAGTTGAACTCCCGCGCGACATGATCCTGCCGCAGCCGGGCATCTGGCGGGATGGCGCCGCTGATTATGCGCTCTCCGATTGTCTCGGCAATGCGTCTGGCAACGGTCGTGCTCTGGTCGTCGATGATCATAGATTATCTATTAGAAAAGCCCGTGCGTTCACGGGCAACGTGCGTTAGCATCAGCTCAGGCTCACGATCATAGATAATCACAAATATTATCTATGATCGATCATGGATGGGAACGCAAGTCTAAATGATTGCCGCTACGAGAGTAGAACAGAACGACAGTCGAAACGGCGCACAGGTCCGCAGCAATTGGGAGCGCGCCGAGGCCGAAGCGCTCTATAGCCTGCCGTTTGCTGACCTGATGTTTCAGGCGCAGAGCGTTCATCGCGACAACTTCGATCCAAACCACGTCGAGACCGCTAGCCTGCTCAGCATCAAGACGGGCGGGTGTCCGGAAGACTGCGGCTACTGCTCCCAGAGCGCGCACTACCAGACCGGTCTGAAAACGACCCGACTGATGGATTGCGACGATGTGGTCGCCAGCGCACAGCGCGCCAAAGACGCCGGCGCAAGCCGCTTCTGCATGGCCGCGGCCTGGCGCAGTCCAAAAGACCGCGATCTCGATCAGGTCTGCTCCATGGTCAGCGCAGTCAAAGGTCTTGGAATGGAAACCTGCGTCACCGTCGGCATGCTGACCCCGAACCAGGCTGTACGGCTCGTTGAGGCTGGACTCGACTTCTACAATCACAACGTCGACACCTCGCCGGAGTTCTACGGCAAGATCATCAGCACCCGTACTTTGCAGGATCGCATTGACACACTCGCACATGTTCGAGAGGCCGGCATCAAGGTATGTAGCGGCGGTATTATCGGCATGGGCGAGCGCGTCGAAGATCGCCTTGGCATGCTCGTGCTGCTCGCCAATCTGCCCAGCCATCCCGAGAGCGTTCCAATCAACATGTGGAACGAGGTCGAGGGCGTGCCGGTCAATGACACCGCGGAGCGTCCCGAACCCTTTGCTCTGGTCCGCCTGGTGGCGACCGCTCGGATCATGATGCCGAAGAGCGTGGTGCGGTTGTCCGCTGGACGGCAGTATATGACCGATGAACTGCAGGCGCTGTGCTTTTTTGCCGGCGCGAATTCGATCTTCATCGGCGACACGCTCTTGACCACCAAGAACCCGCAGCGCGATCGCGACGCGAACTTGCTGGACCGGCTCGGCATCGCGTCCAACTTAGCCTGAATCAATCAGACCAGCGCGCGCGCCGCGCGCAAATCCAGCTTGGGTGAAAAATGCAGATTACGTTGATGAAAGGCAAAATCCATCGCGCCTCGGTCACCGAAGCCGACCTGCACTATGAAGGTTCGATTTCGATTGACCGTGCGCTGCTGAATGCTGCTGGATTTTTGATCAACGAACGCGTTGAAATCTACAACATCGACACTGGAGCGCGATTTGCCACCTATGTGATCGAAGCGCCCACAGGGTCAGGCATCATAGGGCTGAATGGTGCGGCTGCGCGACTCGCGATGCCAGGAGACAAAGTTATTATCGTTGCATATGCCTCCTTTGACGAGGCCGAAGCAAAAACTTTCAAGCCGCACGTTGTGCTGGTCGACCGAGAAAATCGCATCTTGCCAGGCTGAAGCCAAGAGCCCGAAGCTGAAGCTTCGTTCTTCCCCGCCATCAGAACCATCGATCGCTACTGTCCGAGTGAAGAATGTATCCAATCCATGCGACCAAAGTTGCCGATTATGTCGCAGCCTTGCATGTCCTCAAGGAAGAGGACCGGCTGCGCGGCCTCAAGCCGCGCGCGGGGATCGATTTCGCGTCTAACGACTATCTCGCGCTGGCGAGTGCGCCGCGCCTGAAAAAGGCTGTCTTGGACGCGCTCGAGGCCGGTACACCGATCGGTGCCGGTGGGTCGCGGCTTTTGCGCGGCAATTGCGAGGAGCACGAACGTCTCGAAGCAGAAGCTGCCAGTTTCTTTGGGGCGGACACAGCGCTTTTCTTTGGCGGCGGCTATGTCGCAAATTTCGCCGTCCTGACAACGCTGCCGCAGCGGGGCGATTTGCTTGTTATCGACTCTCTAGTGCACGCGAGTATTCATGAAGGCGCGCGAGCTGGCCGGGCCGACTTTCGGACAAGCGCGCATAACGATCCGGAGTCGATCGAAAGCACGATTCGCGACTGGCGGGCCGATGGCGGAATGGGCCGCATCTGGATCGTGGTCGAAAGTCTGTACAGCATGGACGGCGACTTTGCGCCTCTCAAGGACATGGTGGCGCTCGCCGATCGCCATGATGCGTTCCTGATGGTGGATGAGGCCCACGCAACAGGCGTTTACGGCAAGCAGGGACGAGGGCTCACCGCGCCCTATGAGGGACGCGAAAATCTGCTGGTCGTTCATACCTGCGGCAAGGCGCTGGGCGCGGCCGGCGCGCTAGTGACTGCGTCGGGCGTGCTGCGAGACTTTATGGTCAATCGGTGCCGTCCATTCATCTTCGCGACCGCGCCATCGCCGCTGATGGCTGTCGCAGTGAGGGAGGCGATTCTGATCCTGCAGCAGGAACCCGAGCGGCAGCAGCGTCTCACCAACCTGGTCGCGTTCGCGCATCGGCAGATGAGAGAACGCGGTTGGAAAAGTCCCTCGGATTCGCAGATCGTGCCATACATCGTAGGCGACAATGCGCGCACGATGCGCCTCGCCTCTGCATTGCAGGCTCGCGGGTTCGATATCCGCGGAATCCGGCCGCCAACCGTACCGGCGTGCACGGCGCGCTTGCGAATTTCGCTGACGCTCAACGTGGGGGAGGATGACGTGCGTGCAATGCTCAATGCCTTGATCGAGGAGACGAAAGGCGAGCTTCGATGAGTGCGAGGATCGTCGTAACGGGCACAGGTACCGGAATTGGAAAGACGGTGTTTTCCGCGGGGCTCGCGAATCTCCTCGGAGCAGACTATTGGAAGCCGATTCAGGCTGGTCTCGAAGGAGAGACCGATACCGAGGTCGTTGCTCGTCTTGGTGGCCTCTCGGCCGATCGCACCCTGCCGGAACGCTACCGCCTTCAGACCCCCGCTTCGCCCCATTATTCTGCCGAGCTTGATGGAGTTCGCATCGAGCCGGATTTGCTCGATGTGCCCGATACCGGGGAGCGGCCGTTGGTGATCGAGGGCGCGGGCGGGCTAATGGTGCCGCTGAGCGGCGACACGCTCTACATCGATGTCTTCGAGCGATGGCGGCTCCCAGTCGTGCTTTGCGCAAGCACAGCGCTGGGCACCATCAATCACTCGCTGCTGTCGATAGAGGCTCTCCGAAAACGTGAGATCCGCATTCTTGGGATGGCCTTCATTGGCGAAAGAAATGCTGAGACTCAGGTGGCAGTTCGCGAACTCGGGCGGGTGCGATGGTTGGGGCGATTGCCGTGGCTTTCCTCTCTCACGGCAAACACGCTGCAGGCCGCCTTCAAAGCTTCATTCCGTGCTGATGATTTCAAACCGTGATGCCGAAGACCAAGTCGCCGATCTGGCATCCATTCACGCAACACGCGCTTCAAAGCGAAATGACAAAGGTTGTGCGTGCTGATGGTGCTTATCTACACACAGCGGATGGGCGGCGCATTATCGATGCAATCTCATCCTGGTGGGTCGTAACGCATGGTCATTGCCATCCACATATTGTAGGCGCCATTCAGGAACAAGCCGGTAAGCTCAATCAGATCATCTTTGCCGGCTATACTCACGATCCGGCTGAGGAGCTTGCTGCACAACTCTTGAAACTCGCACCTCGCGGTCTCGACCATGTCTTCTTCTCCGACAGTGGCTCCACCAGTGTCGAAGTCGCCTTGAAGATGGCGCTCGGGTATTGGCATAACATCGGTCAGCAGCGAAAACGCATCGTCGTGATGCAACACTCCTATCACGGCGATACGGTTGGGGCCATGTCCGTTGGTGCCCGAGGCGTGTTCAACGCAGCGTACGGGCCGCTGCTGTTCGACGTTACCTCGATTCCATTCCCTGCGAGAGGTCGTGAGCAGGCGACACTCGCTGCGCTCGAGTCGGCATGTCGAAACGAAATGCCAGCCGCCTTTATTGTGGAGCCTCTGATATTGGGGGCGGGCGGGATGCTGATGTACCCAGCCTGGGTGCTGACTGTGATGAAGCGGATCTGCGAGGCGTCGGACGTGCTGTTCATTGCCGACGAAGTCATGACGGGCTGGGGCCGCACCGGATCGCTATTTGCTTGCGAGCAGGCCAATGTCACGCCCGATATCGCTTGCTATTCTAAGGGTCTCACGGGAGGGGCGCTCCCACTCGCGGTTACGCTCTGCCGTGCGGACATTTTCGACGCGCATTATTCGAAAGATCGTATGCGTACATTCTATCATTCGAGTTCATATACGGCGAATCCCGTAGCCTGTGCCGCTGCGAAAGCAAACCTGGATCTTTGGTGGCATCGGGACTCCCGCGAGCGCGCCGCTTCGGTTGCCGCCATGCAAGAGCGCGCACTTGAGCCATTCCGCGCCGACGCGCGCTTTGAAAACGTTCGTCGTTCCGGGACCATCACAGCGCTTGATCTGAAAACGGGCGATGGCGGTTATCTGGCGGACATCGGTCCGAAGCTCCAGGCCTTCTTTAACGACCGAAATCTGCTGCTGCGCCCGCTAGGCAATACCATCTACGTGATGCCGCCCTATTGCGTCACCGCCGCAGATCTCGATGAAATCTACGCTGGCATCAGCGATGCTGCCGATGCGCTGGTTTGAAAGTGTGCTTTGCAAGTTCTGACTCGCGCTCCTCCTCCTCAGCGATGCTAGTCATCCCAGGGCCGAAAGGAAGCTCGCTTGCCTAGGTGAAGTCCGTAGCCGCGGTCGCTCCCAGGACGGTCATGAAGCAGGACCAGTGCTGACCACAGGTCGCCAATCCTAGAAGGCGCTGAAATCCACCGAAGAAGCCGGAGCTCCAACAGGATTTGTGCGCAATAACAGGACGTGTCGCATTGATGGAGTGTCCAAAGTGCTACAGTATGAAGCTCAAACGATGCAAATGTGAAGCCGAGGCAACACCTCTCATTGGACCGCGACTGTTCGTTCGTACGTACAATGCCTCGAGGAACAAAGGCGCAGAATTGGCAAAGTCAGCGTGCCGCAGCCGGGACATGAGGTAATGCCGATGGGTGATTTGATGTTGGACCGTGATGGTGACTTGATCTTTCAACTTCTGCTTTACCTTGGTCTATTGCTTATTGTTGCGTCTGTGATGAGCTTGAGCGCGATGGGAATTGCAGCATGGTCAAGCCAATGACCGTCAGGAAGCATCAGTTCGCGGGTGAGCTGCGGCAGTTAATCGAGACGCACATCGGCCCGTCGAGCACGTTTGGAGACTACGTCCTCATAATCGGGGAGCTGGAAGGGGCGAAGAACCAGCTGGAGCTTGAGTCCGAGAAGTTCTCCGACGAGGAGGTTAACGCCTTCGGATTATAGCGAGCTCGTCGCACTGCAGAGATCTGGTAGGCGGAAGATAGTCATGCAGGAAATGTCGATTGAGCAATTTTCGGCAGCAGCTCATTCTTCGGCATGAGATGCCGCGTATTCTGAGCCCGCTCAAGTGGCCGCGGCGGCGGTGCGCTGGCAGCGACTCAGAACTGACCTACCACGCGTCTGAACGCCGGGTGCACCAGCGTAATCCAGTGTTCGCACCGGCTGCCCTCGTAGGCCTAGTTCCGGCGCTTGGACCTTATCCGGCAGGCCGCCCAGAACAGATCTGGCGCGATCTCGCCTTGCTCAAGGGCTTCGCGTAGATGCCTTCGCATCGACCCGCGGAGACGCGCCGCGTGAACTGCTCGTAGTCTTCCAGGCCATTTGCGGTGCCGTATGGGACAAGGTCAGCGTCGCCTCTGACTTAAGATCCAAACGCGGCTTCAGCTGACGGATTTGAGGGCGATCTTCTTCTTGTCGATCATATTCGAATGCTCCCGCTCCAGGCGACCAGGCTGCGATTTCCATCACCAAAGCGCTCTTCTGGCGGAGGGGCAGAGGCACCTCACCCTGACGAGAGCGTAGTCATGATCCTCTTATCCTAATGATCGTAATCAACCTCGGCGCTATGATGACGCGCTGAAAGGATCAGAGTCTTGGGGCGGCCCAAATTCGAATGTGATCCCTGGTTTACCCAAACTGAAAGTGGCTCGGGGGACGAACTCTTCGTGCGTTGAGCTGCCTCGGATGGAGTTTGATATGGGGCGGATCGAGCCTACAATTTCGGTGAGCATCTGAGCGCGACTCTTTCAAGAATACCTTGTACGCTTCCCGACGGTCATATGCGGATTTCCGGCCATGCAGCGCCCGAGATTCGGGATATTTTCGGGGCTCAAGCCCTGTGGCGCGGCAGGGATTTCTCTGAGAATTGCACCGCACGTCCTCGGCTCGCTTGAATCGGCTTTGAGATGCAGCGGCGATGTGCGTAGCCGCCGATGACGACAACGCGCGGCCCAGCCTGCCCGCAATGAATGCACCGCCTCGACTTCTGTCCCCAGGGATATCTCGCTGTCATTGCCGCAAATAGGGGGGTCGGGCCGAACGCGGCGAACGCTCTCGCTGCCGTCCGGATGTCTGATTGTTTGCATGGTCGGTCCCTCGATATCTTCCGATTGCTCAGCGATCTTCTCGCTGGCGCACCGCGCCTTGAGGTCGAGCGCGTGCTCGGCCAAGGTCGGCGAGCCGCCGCGCATGGCCCGCGCCTTGGCCTCCTCAACGATGCCTTGCTCGATCGCTTGCGGGAGGCGGGGGTGGCATGGTCGCGCCTCGTTGGTTTTCAGTCGGCGTGGCGGCTGGGGTCACCTCTGCGGTGATCGCAGACCTCGAGGAATTGACCGCGAGCAGCTCCCGCAGGCGCTCCATGCGGGCGATCTGGAAAGGATAGGCAGGCTTGATCATCGAAGCAGGTCTCTCTGATCGAATGAGAGGACCCCGACAATGAAGATGATGACGAGCGCGTACGCGAGGAGTTTAATCAGCGGTCTCGGCTGGCCGTTGTCCGCATATCCCCAGTCCGCGCCATAGATGCGTGCCATTTCGCGATGGGCGTTCCTGACAAAGGCGCGCTCGATGCAGCTTGCGGCAATGAATGAAGCGACTAGTGGCTCGTCACAGTGGTTTTGACGGTTTGATACCGAGCCAGTCTAGGATAGGCAAGTTTTCCGGTGGCACGAGGATTTCGATGCTTCTGGGGGCACCGGCTTGACGGCGAATAAGGCCGTTACGCTCGAGCGTGACGATCATCTGATGGACTGAGGGCGGGCTGACGCCGAAGTGGCGCTGCATATCGGTTTCGGCAGGCGGCCGTCCGAACATGTACGAGTAGGTATAGATGAAGGCCAAGTAGTGGCCCTGTTTTTCAGTAAAGTGCGCGGCGCCTGATTTTTGACTCATCGATCGATTCGTCCCGGGCCTCCGACAGGGAGGCGACGATGAATGTACGTTATCGGGTCGAGTTGAGCCAAGCCGAGCGCGACGAACTGATTGCGATGCTGAGCGGCGGCAAACATGCCGCCCGCAAACTCAAACGGGCGCAGATTTTGCTGGCGGCCGACGCCGGCGGCGACGACGAGGAGATTGCCCGCACCGTCCGCGTGAGCGGTTCTACCGTCTATCGGACCAAGCGCCGCTTCGTGGAAGGCAATCTGGAGCGGGCCTTGAGCGAGGAGCCACGTCCCGGCGCGCAGCGCAAGCTCAACGGCAAGGAAGAGGCCCTGCTGGTGGCGACTGCATGCGCCACCGCCTGCCGGGCGGAGGCGCTGGACGCTGGCGCTGCTGGCCGACGCGATGGTCAAGCTCACCGATCACGATAGCCTATCGGGCGAGACCGTGCGTCGCCGGCTGGCCGAGAATGACCTCAAGCCGTGGCGCAGGGACATGTGGTGCATTCCCCATGTCGATGGCGAATACGTCGCCCGCATGGAAGATGTGCTCGATCTCTACGCTGAAGCGCCCGATCCCGAGCGACCGCTGGTCTGCTTCGATGAGACCCCCGTCCAACTCATCGGCGAGGTGCGCCAGCCGATCCCACCCGCGCCGGGTCAGCGCGAACGCTACGATTACGAGTACCGTCGCAATGGCACTGTCAATCTCTTCGTCACCTTCGAAAGGTCACTGAACGGCGCACAGCCGTGGACTATGCTCACTGCATGCGCGAACTCGTCGACGTCCATTACCCCAAGGCCGCCTGCATCCGTGTCGTGCAAGACAACCTGTCGATCCATGCCCCCGGCGCCCTCTACCAGGCCTTTGCGCCCGCTGAGGCCCGCCGTATCTTGCGTCGCCTCGAGTTCCACTACACCCCGAAACATGCCAGTTGGCTTAACATGGTTGAGATCGAGATCGGCGTCCTCCAAGGGCAGTGTCTCAGCCGCCGAATCGACGATCCAAAACGTCTCAGAAATGAGATCGCAGCATGGGAGCGGCAGCGAAACAAAGCGCGCGCTCGCATCAACTGGATGTTCACGACAGACAAAGCTCGCGACAAATTGGGCCGCGCTTATCCAGATGCGCCCAAAGAGTCAAAATCACAGTGACGAGCCACTAGTGCGAGGACGCAGCCTAGATAGTCATCCATAAAACTCCACAAAAAGTTGCTGCCGGCGACCGTTGTGAAGGAGAGTGCCGCGACGGCATTGCGAAAATGCTCCACGATGTTTCCTTTACGCCCTCTGACGGCGAGACAATAGCGTTGCAACCCTGGCGGTCAGCGGCGTTTATAGCCGTTATTCGCCGCTTTTCTGCTTGATCGGCTTCGGTGCGCCCGGTTCTCCCGAGATTTCAGGGTCGCTCTTCCGGCGGCTTGTCCGGATGACGGCCGTGAGCCAATTGGCTGAACCCAATTGGAGGTCCGGTACAAACAAATCACTCGCCAGTTAATCAGCGGCTTCGTCAGAAACCCGGATTTCCCGATAGACACGTGCCGGACGGACAGGCTGTCGTATCCTCCCGTGGCGGCGCAGTCGTCGCCAACCCATGACAATTCCACTGGTCGATACAATCATTCCAATCACCGACAACAGCCAGACTACGATGTCCCATGCGGGGCGGTAGTCCAGCAGCAGCTTAAAATCGAGACTGTGCAGGGCATTGAACAGCCAGCGATGCGATCGCCGGCTCTCGTCAGTGCGGCCGAGAATGTCGCCCGTGATCGGGGCAATGTGGAACCAGGTCTTCGCCGCGTCGTCGAAGCCCACGCGCAATGCCGGCAAGGTGCGCTCGTTGTGGTGCGGATACCAATAGCTGTCGAACTGCGTCAGGCGCAGGTGAAGGGTCATCGCGGCGGCCGGCAACAATTGGCGGCCGGCTTCGAAAATCTGGTTGTCGGACAGGCCCGACGGGACGCCACTTGCCGGATCGGCGGTGGTCTGACGACCGTCGCGATCGGTGAGGACCATCAGGGGACGGCCGCCGATCCAGACGAAGCGGGCTTCCACCGCGCCCTGCGGCGGCATCGACCGGAAGTTCGCCGCGATCTCCGGCGCGTCATGTCCGGCATAGCGCGCGGCCATGTCCCTGGTCGGCGTGCGAGCGGCGAAATACTCTCCGGGATTGAGCGACAGCCAGCCGCTGAATATCCATGTCATCACGAAGACGCCACCGACCAGCCCGGCGATATGGTGCCAGGCCATCCAGCCGCGATAGGGCGTGACAGTGCCCCGGGCATAGCGCCGGCGCAAGCGCAACCGCAGGACGCCGATCCAGAAGCCGGTTACCCCCACCACGAGGCAGATGCCGGATATCCAGAGCACCACCTGCCGCCAGAGCGCGGCATCCCGGCGAAGAACCGTAGGATAGATCCAGTGCGGAATCGAGCCGAGCCAATTCCAGAGCCTCTCGCGGCGTGTCGTGTCGAGCACCAGCTCGCCCGTCCTCGCTGAGATGTAGAGCTCCGTTCCGCTGTCGTCTCCAAGCGAGACCAGGAATAACGGCCGCAATGGATCATAGCGCGCCGTCACGCTCCATTGATCGCGACCGATCGTGCCGATGATGCCGGGACGCACCGCATTCGGATGATGGCTGGCGATTGCCTGCGCCTGCTCGGACGCAACGCCCTCGATCAGATGCCCGTCCGTTGCGGCTACGGTGCTGCGCCTGCCGTCCCAATCCAGCAGCCGATAGACGGGCGTGTCGTCCAGCATGAGAAGACGAAGGTCGCGCGGATAGTGATCGACACCGGCAATCGCCATGGCCCAGTCGGGCGCGATGCCTACCCGGTCCCAGGCAATATCCGGCAGCGCTGACCATCGCTCGCGGTCGGTGAGCTGCGGGAACGCCACATACATCATGACGATGCCCGAGACGAACCACATCGTGAAAAACAGGCAGGTCGCGATGCCGATCCAGCGATGGATGACGAACAACCATCGCCGTCCCCGGCGGATCAACGTGCCTCGCATGATCAGAACTTCACGTTGACGGACAGTTCCGCCGTGCGCGGCATGCCCAGCAGCCACTGCCCGGCATACGGCGCCGAAATCGCATAGACGGTATCGAACAGGTTGTAGAGGCGGAAGGCGACGGTGGTCCGCGCGTGCGGCTTCCAGCGTATTCCGCCGTTCACGATTGCATAGCCGGGGCGGCGGAGCGTATTGGCGTCGTCCGAAAAGGTCCGGCCGACGATCTGAACGCCGCCATAGACCGACCAGTCGGGAGCAAAGTCCCAGGTGACCCAGACGTTCGAAACCTGCTCCGGCACATTCTTGGGGATGTTGCCGGCGTAGCTGACGATCTTGCCGCCCACCGTCTGGCTGAACTTGTCGTATCTCGCCTGCAGCAGCGCCAGATTGGCGTCAACCCGCCAGCCGTCGTTCAGGGCAAGACCGATCGAGGCCTCAACCCCGCGCGACGATTGTTGGCCGACCTGCAACGCCAGACCGGCGGGATTGACGGGATCGGGGACCAGCAGGTTGTTCTTGACGATCTGATAGCCGGCGAGCGTCCACTCGCCACGGCCGCCCCAGAACGATTGCTTCACACCAACCTCGATCTGCTTGCCGGTGGAGAGCTGAAACGTCTTCTGGGTCGCAGCCAATGAGATCAAGTTTGTGACTGGGTCGACGGCGGTCGCGTACTGGCCATAGAACGCCAGGTTCGGGATCGGCGTGTACACCGCGCCGGTGCGCCAGCTCGTCCCCGACAGCGACGTACCAAAACTATTGGCCGGTGTCTTGTAGTCGGTGCGGTCGACCTCGGGGCGGTCGACCCGCACGCCGCTCACGAGGGACAGCTTGTCGGTCAGCGACAGCCGATCCTCGGCGAACAGTGCGTACTGGTTGACGATGGCATTGTAACCGGGCGTGGCCGGCGTCGTCGTTGCGGAAAAATAGCCCAGGCCGACGGCATCGACGCCGACTGAGGTTGTCCCGCCAAAAGGCGAATTGTTGGTGTGGGTGAAGTCGATCCTGTTGACGTCGAAGCCTGTAACGAGCTCGTTGGCGAGGCCGAGCACGTGGCCGCGGAACGTCGCATCCGTCCGGTTGCCGGCCTGCGCCTGGTCATGGAAAATCTCGATGTAGCTGGTCCGCGTGATGAGCTGGTTCGCGGGATTCCACGCGTAGCTCTCGACGTCGCGCCAGTGCCGATGGCTGGTCAGGTAGTAGAGCGTGTCGTGGACCGTGATGCCGTCCGCGACGTTCCATTCAGTCTTGAACTGAGTCCGGTTGTCCTCATAGTGAATCGCGCTGTCGAGCACATTGTAATTCTTGAAGCGCAGCGTGTCGTCGATGGTGCGATTGATCAGAGGGGTCCCGAAGTAGTGCGACGGGTTTCTGTTGCCGTAGTCCTCGGACAGCGTGAAAGCGAGATTGTCCGCAGCCTGCACCCGCACCGCTGCGGAGATCGCCAGGTTGGATGTCTTGTCACGATCGACCCAGCCATCCGACATGTTGCCGGTGGCGGTGAAGCGATAGGATACATTGGGATTGACGGCGCCGCCGCTGTCTACCGCAAGGCGTCGCGTCACGTTGCTGTCGAGCGATACTTCGGCATCGTTGTAGGTCGTTGCGATCGGCTTCTTCGGGGTCACGTTGATGATGCCGCCGATGGCACCTTCGCCGTAGAGCACCGACGCCGGCCCGCGCATCACCTCGATACGCTCCGCCGACCAGGTATCGAACGGAAACGTCACCGTGCCGGCACCGACATAAAGGCGCGTGCCGTCGTACAGCGTCATCACCGAATTGCTGCCGGCGAATCCGCGGGTGGCGAAGGAAAGACCGCCGTTCCCGGGGGCTGGGCTCGCGGTAAAGCCGGCTGCGTTCTGGGCCACGGCATCGGTGACGTTGTGCTGGCCGCGACCCGCGATGGTCTGCGCCGTGATCGTCTCGATGCTGGCAGGCGTTTGCAGCGGCGTGAGGCCAAGCCGGCTTCCGCTGGTGTTCCGCTCGGTCAGCCTTAGCGTCGACGGCGAGCCGTCGGAGGCTGCGGCCGCCGGTGCCGCGCGAGGCGTTGCCGCCGGCTTCGACTGCGGCCGGGAGGCCGCGGCCGAACGCTTGCCGTCAGGGCGGACGGCCCTCACCGCCGGCTTTTCAGGCGGGCTGACTGTGACCGGCGGCAAGGTTTGGACCGCACGGGCTTGTTGCGCCTTGGCAGCGCAAATCACAAACGGCAGAGCTGGAAGAAGGAGGGCGTGAGCGAGCAGGCCGGCACGCAGCCGCCTTGGCACGATGGGAAACACGAGAAGACCTCGGCATGACGTCAGTGGCACGTCACAGCGAACGAGGTCTCACCATGGCGCAGATGCGCCTGCGCAAGGTGAAAGCAATGTCTGTACTCCCCGACCGACATTTTCGCGTGTGACCACGACTGACGGCAGGTCTCCTGGCTCGCGGGTCCTAACCTTGCGTCGCCTTCCCAGGACCGAGTTTCCCAGTGGCCTATGACGAAAGATTCGCCGCTTACAGTTGCGGGGGCAGCTGCGGCCTAAGGGAAAATCCCCGCACCGCATTCCCTTTTGATCCCCGAGTGGGGAACCGTCGGTATCACCGTAAGAGGTGACGAGGCGCGAAGTCAATCTCTCTCTGAAGCAAGGCGTTGTTTGCTAAACCAGCTCCACCGGACCAATAGTAACAATGTCCGAGTAAGCAGCAGGAGTTCGTGCTTGGGCCCTATAGAGCGGAAACTCGCGAAAGCTAGTCGAGCATTTGGCCCGCCGGTTGATGACAAAAGCGCATCGCGCAGCTTGCCGCGGCAGAGCCGCGAATCTACGATCAGGTGGGAGACGCGCGCGCCGGACTGCTCTTCACGCCTAAATAACAGAGCCGTTGAAATCTGTCGAAGAAGACGACCGAACGCAGGATTTCAACATGCAGGGGCGGCAGTTTGCATTAATCAACATTGAAAGATGGTTACGGTCACTACAGCGGAAACGATTGCCGCAGAGCACATTTCCGCGCCCGCAACACTTTGGCGGATCTCGGAATTTGCTTGTGGGTCGGCTCCAGCAGCAGAGCGGCACGTTCTAAGTGAATTAGCGGGGACTTTTTGTAGGGCCGCCCAATCTGAAGCCCGTACGACACACTCAGTTGGTTCGTGCGTTATGTACTGTGCTTGTCGGAACAAAAGCTCCGAATTCGCCGTTGCTGCGGAAGGAATCGTTACGCAGCGGCGCGTTGTTCTCGGCGACGAAGTGGGGAGAGGAGCGGCCGCGCCCCTACTCCAGGGGCCTTCCTTAAGGATAGATTGTAAGTAACTATTCGAACAGAAGGAATGAGAGAGCCGATGACACGCTATTTCTTCAATGTCGGCGGCATTCGTCCATTTCAGGACACGCTCGGGGAAGAATTGTTCGACGACAATGCGGCTTGGCAAGCTGCTCTTGATATAGCGCGCCACATTGTAGCAAGCCTAAGGCCCGGCGAGGGATGTCGACTTGAAGTGATGAGCGCAGGTCGGCTGATCCATTCTATAGAGATGACAACCAAACCATCTCACGCTCCGGCTTTGGTTGATTGTGATACTAACTTAGCCTCCCTCCGATGACTCCGGCCACAGAGCTGGCCCGCAACAATAGGATTGCGCGCCGCCTCGCTCGGTAAAGATCCGACGCGCGCCGAAATCATGCTGGCATTGTCTTCCTTTCTGTGTGGCTGCTGATCAAGTTTCTCGCCAGCCTAGCGGGAGAAGGATAGCAGCTCAGAGAGCTTCTCGCTGATGGTCGCGTGACGTCTAATGATCAAGCTTAAGTGGGTCCACTTCGAGAAAGTCAGCTCGGAAGCCCGATCGATTTCGGCAAGGGTACATTCGCCGTGTCAACTGGAATCCCAGCGCTCGAGACCCGAAGAGCCGGCAAGCATGGGCGATGAGAAGCCGCGACCCGAACGTGCCGGCATCGCAGCTCCCACAACTTCCCGGGTGACCCGAGCGGATGATATTCTCCCGGATGATATTCTCCAACCGACAAGCCGACTGGCTCGGAAGCGCGGTCACACGCTCACGTAATACGACTCGCCTCGGTCTCTGCGTGTCACGACGACGCAAGTCGTGCCCCGCAGAGGAGGTTGAATCCTTGCCAGGCTCCGACGCTAGTCGCTCTGCCGCACGGAGATATACTCGGTTTGGGTTTTGCATCTGAAAGATCGCATTCAAAAGTATTCAGTGCGTTCTCGTGCTATTGATCTCTTCGCATTTCGGAGTCGCAGAGTGTTGGACCCAGCCACGACTGCCCTTCTACGCACTATCCTTGATGAGGTCTGCGAGGGCGTATCCCGCAGCGAGACTGGCCTTCGCGCCCATGTCGCCTCCAAGATGCTGGACGCCGCCAGAAACGGTGAAACTACCGCGGAGCGGCTGAGACAGGTGGCCATAGAGGCACTTCGCTCGGCGCCAACGATGTGGCGATAGGTCTCGGCAGTCCTGAAGTGAATTTGCAGGTCACAGTGTTGAAGATTCTCATCAGTTACCCGGATGGATTCGCATCCATGCCCGACCTCAAGCGAGACATGGCGATTTTGGCTACGAGCGGGCCGGATTGGGCAGCGCCCACGAAGAGAATGGGTGCGCGTGTGCCGGGGCTCGACATCTTTTCCCAAGGATTGATTGAGCGCGTCAATCGAGGTTGGCGCATCACGGACAAGGGCCGGGCCGTCCTTGAGGTGATGGAAGCAAGATCGTCCGTCGTAGAAAAGCGAATAGATGAGGACGGACCTGCTGCCGGGACCAACGCTGCTGCCGAGGCGAACGTAGCTGCCAAAGAGCCTGTGAACGCTGCCACGGCTCTTTCAGTTGCGGCCAAGGCAGATCGACGGGCCGCTAAACGACGGCAACGGCTTCGCACTTTTGGAAATGGACGTGCAATACGGTCGTGACTCCGAAACATTGCAGCTTGCGCTTTGGCGACACTCTGCACGACGTGTGGTCTCGAGTTCAGGAGACCGGTGCCTATTTCAAAGCTTTCCACAGTGCTGCTCGTCGTGGGCTTCTCTCGATCCTCGCCGCCGAATCCTTCTTCGAATCTGAGTGAAGACGTAAGTGCTCCAGATTATCAGCATGTCGCCAACACCTTCCCTGCTTCTGCCGGTTGAATGCAACGCGAAACACTCTTGTTGGTGTCCGCCCAGAGCCAAATCGTTGCAAAATGACAAACAAAATCAGAGACCGTACTCCCGACCCTTTTGAGCGACATACCGAACGGGCCGAGGAAAGATAATGTACTGGCACTAAAAGTGATTCGTGCCGCACTACGTCTCACTAATCGCGCATCGTGCCTTAAAGATGCATTTTGTGCGCGCAACGGCCGGAATTGTGCGCCCAGAGACGATAAGAAAAGCACGTTCAATCCAAAACCAAAACTGCCCTGATTCGAGGCCGGCAGGCAGCTGAGACTCATGCGCAAGCATGATTCCATTTGAGGAACCTTCCTTGGGTTTACCGCAGCGGGGCTGTTCTCCTGTGGGAAAGCCTGTTCGGCTTCACGTTTCTCCAGAGATAGTCCAAGGCTTGAGTTTCGCGTTTCCATTGCTCCTTGCGGCCCGGAGAATGGGCCGGAATAAAATCTAGCTATCCACTTCCTCTTTAAACGGCCTTATTGAAGGCGCCATCAAGCGGCTGACTTTTTATGCTTCGAGGCAAATGGCGAACAAGGCGCGTCCGCTTTGAACATGAATACCGGGTAGCTCTTCTGGATGCAGATGGAAGATGGTGGCGCAGTTGCGTGCTCAGCGAGGCGTCCGAAACCGGTGCGCGCCTTCTGATCAAGGATCGCCAGACGTGCTCCGATCGAGGCATTTCTTCCTGCTACTCTCGAAAACAGGGTTGGCATTCCGCCGATGCGAATTGGTTCGACTAGATGGCTGCGAAGCCGATATTGAGTATGTGAACGCCAGAACGGCTCGTTTCCGCGAGAAGTCAAGGCATAGGCCGGCCGCGACGTGACCGCTTTAGCAATCATGCGATCGCTTGAAGAGAGCGCGAGAACACGCTCGCCGGGCGGCTCAAACCATAGTGATCACGAAGAGTGCTGCCCGCATAGTCCTGACGGAACAGGCCGCGTTTGCGCAGGATCGGCACGACTTCCTCGGCGAAAAGGTCGAAGCCGCCAGGTAGCCAGGGTGGCATGACGTTGAAGCCGTCGGCGGCGCCGTTTTCGAACCAGGTCTGGATGTTGTCGGCGATCTTTTCCGGCGGTCCGGCGATCACCCAATGGCCGCGCGCGCCGGCGAGCCGCTGCACGAGCTGGCGGATAGTCGGTTTCTCGCGATCCACGATGTCGACGACGAGCTTGAAGCGGCTGGCGGCGCCGTGCACGCCATTGGTGTCGATCAGGTGCCGCGGAAAAGGCCCATCGAGGTCGAACCCTGAAAGATCAAGCCCGGTCATCTGGCGGAGCTGGGCCAGCGAGAATTCCGGCTGGATCAGCGCGTTGAATTGCTCCTGGAGCCGGTCGGCCTCGACCTGCGTGCTGGCGATGAACGGAGAGATGCCGGGAAGGATTTTGATCTGGTCGGGGCTGCGGTCGAACGCGCGCGCCTGACGCTTGATGTCCGTGTAGAACTCCTGCGCACTCGCCAGGGTCTGATGTGCGGTGAAGATGGCTTCCGCAAAGCGCGCCGCAAACGCCCGTCCGTCCTCGGACGAGCCGGCCTGGACATAGACCGGCCGCCCCTGCGGCGGTCGCGAAACGTTCAGCGGGCCGCGCACGCGGAAATGCTTCCCGATGTGGTCGATCGTATGGATCTTGCTGGTCTCGGCGAAAATGCCGGAGACGGGGTTGTTGACCAGCGCGTCATCTTCCCAACTGTCCCACAGCTTGGTGATGACATCGAGATATTCCCGCGCGCGCTCATAGCGTTCGTGATGCGGCGGATGCTCGGGCAGCCCGAAATTCTGCGCGGCTTGCGGCGAGCTCGTCGTCACGATGTTCCAGCCCGCACGGCCACGGCTGATGTGATCCAGCGAGGCGAACAGCCGCGCCAGATTGTAGGGCTCGGTGTAGGTCGTCGACGCGGTTGCGATCAGGCCGATGCGCTTGGTAGCGGTCGCGATCGCGGTGAGCAGCGTGATCGGCTCGAGCCGGAAGCGCTGCGCGTAGCGGACGTTGTCTGCGAGCGCCGGGCCGTCCGCGAAGAACACCGCATCGAACTTGTGCGCTTCGGCGCGCTGCGCGAGCTCCTGGTAGTAGGTGACGTCGAGAATGCGGTCCGTGGTCGAGGCGTTGTGGCGCCAGGCCGCCTCGTGATGACCGTCCGGATAGATGAAGAAGTTCAGGGAAAGTTGCCGTTTGCTCATGGATTTGGCTCGTGAATATTGAACGATTTCGGATGTTGGCGTCCTGCTTGCGTGCTCGTTCGACTCTATGCCGGGCATCGCAAACCTGTCGATGAAATGAATTTGCGTTGTTGCAGGCGAAGCAAGCATGAAGCATGTGAGCGCGTCGTTGATCGGAGGCGAGTGCGTTCGTCATCACGAACAAGTACGGCAATTCAAGCGGCCTCGTGTGCCGGCTGGTCTGATTTCGCTGCTGTGGCGCGTGCGAAACGGCGGGGCGGACCGTCATCATCGCAAATATTTCCGCGTCCGGACGGCCGACGAAGCGATCATTGCGCGTCGCAGAAAACAAAGCTGGTTTCGTTTCATTGACTGGATCGCGATCGCTTTTACGATCTGCAAGGTCCAAGCGAGGTCGTTCACCATGCGGCAATCCGATCCACTCGTCGTTCACGAAGCAGCCCGGCTGATGCCGGGGGCGTGTGCGCCGTGCTGTGCCGGCGCGATGGCGGAGAGCTGTACAGGCGGGACTGTGCGGCCGATCATCTAGCCGCCGGCGCACATCGCGGTCCCGCAGGACGTCAACCAGAAACACCCCATCACGCGCCGCCGCCGGCAATTACCGGCGCTTGGCGGAGCTTGTCGAGAACAATCACACAAGAAAGACCACCATCATGAGCAATACGACCACCATCGATAATTCCATTCCCCGCGCCGACATCGTCAAGCGCGCGGCGCGGCTCGGTGCCGAGATCAAAAACGTCAAGCTGTCGGGCGATCTGTCGGACGACGTCGTCCGCGCCATCAACCAGGTGCTGCTCGAGCACAAGGTGATCTTCTTCCGCGAGCAGGGGCATCTCGACGATGCCGAGCAGGAACGCTTTGCGGTCCGCCTCGGAAAGCTGGTGCCGCATCCGACGGTCGGGGCGACCAAGGGCACGTCGTCGATCCTGGAGCTGGATTCGGGGCGCGGCGGTGGCCGTGCCGACCAGTGGCACACGGACGTCACCTTCGTCGACGCCTATCCAAAAATCTCTGTGCTGCGCGGCGTCGTGATCCCGCCGTTCGGCGGCGACACCGTTTGGTCGAACACGGCGGCAGCCTATCTCGACCTGCCGGCGCCGCTGCGCAAGCTCGCCGACGAGCTTTGGGCAGTCCACAGCAACGACTATGACTACGCCGTGAGGACGCGGGCGAGCGAAGCTGACCGAAAGCACTTCGACGAAGTCTTCACCGGCACCATCTACGAGACCGAGCATCCGGTGGTGCGGGTCCATCCCGAGACCGGCGAGCGCACGCTGGTGCTCGGCAATTTCGTGCAGCGGTTCGTGGGCCTGCCGAAATATGACGGCCAGAAGCTGTTTGATTTGTTCCAATCCCACATCACCGCGCCGAAAAACACCGTGCGCTGGACCTGGCAGGCCGGGGACGTCGCGATCTGGGACAACCGCGCGACCCAGCATTACGCCGTCAACGACTATGGCGATCAGCACCGCATCGTCCGCCGCGCCACCATCGACGGCGACGTGCCGCTCAGCGTCGATGGCCGCCGCAGCGTGACGCGGATCAAGGCGTCGAAATCGGAGACGGCCAAGGCCGCCTGATTCCGCTTCACTCACAGGATCGACCAGAATGAACTCGCTGTTTCGATTTTTACGCGCGCGGCAGTTCGCCGCGCGCAAGACGGCGCGGCTGCTGCTCGCCGGCGCCTTGACGTTCGGCCTGATCGCTCCCGCCTTCGCCGAGCCGCCGCTCGACAAGACCGAGATCCGTTACCAGGGATGGGCCGGACAGGTGACGTTCATCGAGCTCGCCGACGACCTCGGCTATCTCGCGCCGCTGAAGCTGAAATGGGTCGGAAACACCATCAGCGGCCCGCAGGACATCCAGACGGTGGTGACCGGCGATATCGACATCGGCGGCGCTTTCTACGGTGCGATCCTCAAGCTGATCGCGGCACGCGCGCCCATCAAGGCCGTCGTTGGCTATTACGGTTCCGACGCCAACACCTATTACGGCTACTACGTGAAGGACGACAGCCCGATCAAGACAGCGCGCGACCTGATCGGCAAGAAAGTCGCCGTCAATACGCTCGGCGCGCATCTGGAGTTCGTGCTGCGCGAATATCTCGCCCGCGACGGCCTGTCCGCGAGTGAGGCCAAGCAGGTGACGCTGGTGGCGATCCCGCCGGTGAGCGGCGAGCAGGCCTTGCGACAGGCCCAGGTCGAGGTGAGCACGCTCAGCGGCGTGCTGCGCGACAAGGCGCTCGAGCGGGGCGGCATCCATTCGCTGTTCAACGACACCGACCTGTTCGGCCAGTTCACCGGCGGCGCCTATGTGCTGCGGGACAGGTTCATCAAGGACAATCCCGAGGCGTCACGCCAGCTGATCGAAGGCATCTCGCGCGCGATCGCATGGGCGCAGGCGACACCGCCGGAAGAGGTCCGCGCGCGCTTCGAACGCATCATCTCGGAGCGCAAGCGCAACGAGGATGCCACTCCCATCAGATACTGGAAGAGTACAGGTGTCGCATCCATGGGCGGCGTGATTTCGGACGCCGAGATCCAGGTGTGGATCGACTGGCTGGAGAAGGACGGCCTGTTCAAGCCGGGCCAGGTCAAGGCCTCCGACACCTACACCAACGCGTTCAACTATTTCCGTCCCGGCAGGACGGCGGAGGCGCAATGACCCAAGTAAAAGTCAACCAGGTCAAGATCAGCTTCGAGCGCGTCCGGAAGGAGTTCATGACGCGCGACGAGGGCGGCGGTCCGGCTGACCGTTTCACCGCGCTGGAGGACATTTCGCTGGACGTTCGCTCCGGCGAGTTCCTGGCCCTGGTCGGCCCGAGCGGCTGTGGAAAATCCACCCTGCTCGATCTGCTCGGCGGGCTGACGACGCCGACCAGCGGCCGCATCCTCCTGGACGGACGGCCGATCACGGGGCCCGGGCGCGACCGCGGCATCGTGTTCCAGCAATATGCGCTTTTTCCCTGGCGCACGGCCGCGGAGAATGTCGAGTTCGGCCTCGATATCGCCGGGCTTAGCGCGACGCAACGCCGCGAGATCGCGCGGCATTTCCTCGATCTGGTTGGCCTGTCCGGCTTTGCCAATCGCTATCCGCACAAGCTCTCTGGCGGCATGAAGCAGCGCGTCGCGATCGCGCGCAGCCTCGCCTACGATCCCGAGGTGCTGCTGATGGACGAGCCGTTTGCCGCCCTCGACGCCCAGACGCGCGAGACGCTCCAGGGCGAACTGCTGCGGATCTGGCGCGCCACCGGCAAGACCATCGTCTTCATCACCCACGGTATCGACGAGGCACTCGTGCTGGGCCAGCGCGTCGCAGTGATGACCTCGCGCCCGGGCCGTATCAAGCAAGTGATCAACATTCCGGAGACGCTGCGCAGCGAGGCCGACGACGTGCGCTCGCTGCCGGAATTCGGCCACCTCAGGCACGAGGTCTGGAGCCTTCTCCGTGAGGAGGTGCAGAAGGCGCAGCAGGGGCAATTCAGCGGCGGCGTCAGCGCGCGCCAAGTGAGCCGTGACGTGAAGGAGGTAGCCCATGTCTAGCCTGGAGACGCTGACCTTGCTGGAGCTGGCGCATGGGCGCTCGCCATCCATATCCAGAGAGCGCCGAACCTCGCCGATTACGGCCGGGATTCGCGCGGCTGCGCGCGGGCTGACTGCGTTTGGGCACCGCTCACTGTTGCTGATCGCTTTGCTGGCGGTTTGGGAGGCGGCCCCCAGGTTCGGATTCATCGACCCCGTGTTCCTTCCGCCGTTTTCGGAGGTGATCGCCGCCGGTTGGCAGCTCGCACAGACTGGTGAGCTCTATGACGATGTCTCGGCTAGCCTGCTACGCGCGCTGAGCGGGTTTTCGATCTCGGTTGCGTTGATCGTTCCGCTCGGCCTCGCCGTCGGCTGGTATGCCCGGCTCGGCAATCTCCTGAACCAGTTCATCGAGATCTGCCGCAACACCGCGCCGTTGGCACTGCTTCCGGTGTTCATCCTTCTGCTCGGTATTGGCGAGTTGTCGAAGGTCACCATGGTGATCTATAGCTGCGCTTGGCCGCTGCTGCTCAACACGATTGCCGGGGTGAAGCAGGTCGATCCGCTCCTGATCAAATCAGCCCGGACGATGGGCGCCACGCCGCAGCAATTGTTCCGCAAGGTGATCCTGCCGGCGGCGCTGCCGACCATCTTCGTTGGTATTCGGCTTGCGAGCGCATCAGCCATGCTGGTGCTGGTCGCCTCCGAAATGGTCGGCGCCAAGGCGGGGCTCGGCTATCTCATCATCAACAGCCAGTACAGCTTCCTGATCCCGCAGATGTATTTCGGCATACTTGCGATTACAGTCGCTGGGCTTGCGTTCAATGCCATCCTCCAGGCAATCGAGCGGCATTTCATGCGATGGAAGGCACCGGCCTCTGCTTGACGTTCCGCCGCGCGCCTTGCCCGCTTACCTGAACCACACCATTGCTTGGTGCTCGATTCCTCGCTCCGCCGGCATCCATGATGTGCTCATGCCAGCTCGTGCCGCTTGGGCCATCGCTCTTTCAATTCTGGAGACGGACAGTTGCTCGCCCGGCCAACACGTGGCTCTCAAGCCAGCGGGCAAGCGCAAAAGCGTGTTGGGGAGGAGGCGAATCAATTTCGCCGAATTAGGATTCAGAATTGGCATTTAGACACGTCAGCAATAAGCAAAAGCGTGTCGGGGACTTGCTTTGTCCTCACTCCATGAAGGTCGCTACCGGGCCGGGCCGACAATCACACAAGCAGTTCACCAATGGCGATCCATCGACTCGGCCAAGAATAGATGGTTGACAAGCATTTAGCCGAGTGGCGCGCTACATCGGTGGCGAATGCCTTCTGCCCTGCTTCATTGGGTCTGTGTCCGTTCCCGCGTCGATGACGCAGATTTCCGGCAAGTTCGTCCTTGGTGTCGCCGCCAATCCTCGTCGTATTGGGAAACGCAATGTTGACCTGAAGCCTCGCGACGTGTTCGATCATGCCCAAGCCTTGACGCGGACAAATGCCGCTTGTCGCCGCAGGTGATATGGCTCATCGACTCGAGGCAACACCGTACGCACCTGGGGGTTAAGGTTTCTGAACGGCAACAGTTGGAAGCAGCCGCCTTAAAGTCTAGGATGTCTGTCGTCGGGGCTGGACTGCATTTTTCACGATAGGCATTTTGAACCCGGAAGGCCGCCGGCGATATCGTCGGCGCCTATTTCAGGGATAAGCGGATGAGATGGGCTCGCCTGTATGCTGGGATTGGCTGGTCACCACGGCGGTGCCGCTTGGGGGCAACAATGAATGATTGGAAGAGCGAACTGGACGGCCATTGACCGAAATCGAACATCAATTTCAGATGCTCTATTCTCCCAGGACTCAAGAGGAGGCTAGATCATGCGCAACCTTGTCATTATCGGCGTGTTTGCACTTCCTATGCTCGTCGGCTTTGGATCACCTTCCATCGCCGCTTCGCGGGCGCGTTCGTACATCCCGCCGGCTCGGCAAGACGTTTATTGCTTGCAGGGACGTAGCTGGGGATACCCTGGCAATTGTCAGTTCTCGACCTACGATCAGTGCATGGCCACCGCATCCGGCACCTACGCCTATTGTGGCATGAATCCAGTCTACGCATTCAAGCGACAGCCAGGGCAATCGCACTGATGTGAGGTTAGGCATTCTTGGCTTTGGAAAAGCGCTTCGCGATGCCATTGCGCCCTCGGTGAGACAGTGATGGCGGCAACGGGCCGAGTCCAGATCCGCGTTCGCTCGTTTGTTCTTTCTGGTTGGTGGGCCCGGCAGGACTCGAACCTGCAACCAGACCGTTATGAGCGGCAGACTATGGATCAGCTTCGTTGATTTTGCTGCATTTTCGTTTGAGGTTGATCGCGTTCGTCGTGGTTTGTTCACGTCGTTTCTGGTGCGAAACTGGTGCGGTCAGTGAGCTCCAGGAGGCACTTCACACCGTTGGCGACACAGTCTGTTCCATGATGGATTGGACCGGGACTTCTCGAAAAGCTAAGTGGCATCAGCACTTAAGTCTAAACGCGATCGGGCATGTCGTACCAAATGTAGTATCGCTTCACTGCTGAGCTCTGAACGAGGTCGGGATTCTTGTGACGTGCGGTGGCGGTGGAGGCCTCAGTCGCAGCTGCGATCGCAATCGATTGGGCCTTTGGTCAACGCAGAGACCGACGCGCCGGTTGTCGAAGCGACGCTTCTGGATCGTGATGCTGGCCACGGCTCGTACTATGGTCATCTCACCGCCCGGGAAGCGGCTTTGAAGGTCGATCCCGGCGCCGGCATCGACGTCATCATCTCCGGGCATTCCCACGTGCCGAAGATCGACACGGTCGGTGGCATTCTCTACCTGAATCCCGGCAGCGCGGGACCTCGCCGTTTCAAGCTGCCGATCACGTTTGCGACGCTCGAACTCACGCCTGACGGCATGCGACCGGAAATCCACGACCTTGGAAGCGAGTGAGTGTCGGCGGAGGGTGCGTCAATCCTTTTTGCCGGTTTTCGCCGAAGGGAAGCACTACTTGCGCGGACGTTCTCGCTCACGCACGACGTCCTTCGCCCGCTTGTCGGACCTGAGCCCGAGGTAGACGGGCTGGCGCAGTTCGCCCTTACTCGTCCACTCCGCAAATTTGACCTCGGCAACCAACGAGGGCTTGACCCAGGTCGTGGCAGCCTCGTCCTTCACTTTGGCAGGGAAGGGTGATTTCGGGGTCGTCAGCTTCATGAGCTTGGTGTGGAGGTCTTCCAGGACCTTGTGGCTGAAGCCAGTGCCAACATGTCCGATATAGCGCCATGTGTCGTCTTCCCGCACGGCGAGGACCAGGGCGCCGAAGTATGGTCTTGTACGCCTCGGCGCCGTGAAGCCCGCGATCACCACTTCCTGCCGCTTTGCTGTCTTGATCTTCAGCCAATCCGCCGTCCGGCTTCCGGACGCATACGCGCTGTCGGCGCGCTTCGCCATGACGCCTTCCAGACCCTTCCGCTCGGCATCGGCGAAGAATTTCGTGCCGCTCGCTTTGCGGTGACGGCTGAAGGTGATCAGCCGGTGACGCGGCAAGATCGCTTTCAGCCGTTCCTTGCGCTCGAGAAGAGGCTGTTTGCGCAAGTCAACTGTGTTCTGAAACATGAGATCGAAGGCGCAATACAGGAGCTTCGCTTCATGCCGCAGTGCGTTCTGAAGTAGCTGGAAATGCGAGACGCCGTCCTTTCCGATCGCAACGAGTTCGCCATCGATCACGGCGTCGCCCTTCACGCCTTCCAGCGCTTTGGCGACCTCGATATAGCTGCGGCTGATGATCTTGCCGTTGCGGCTGTAGAGCGAAACCTTGCCCCGCCGGATTTCCGCGATCATCCGGAAGCCATCGTACTTATCCTCGAAAACCCAGTCGGGGTCGTCGAACGGCGCGTCGGTGAGCGTAGCGAGCATTGGCTGTAAGCGCTTGGGCAGGGTCGACGTCCGGCTCATTCAAGGGCCAATCCTTCAGTGCGTGTTGCGTAATGCAGGGACGGCACCTTATCGCTCGAGGTGGCCAGGGCCGGTTCGATGAAGCCGGGGAAAGGCGCCTTGACGCCGATAACCGCCTGCTTTTTACGCTGAAACGCCACTGAAGAACTCCACGCTACAGCCGATTCAAATTGGCACAGTTCGAATCGTTCCGGAACCTGCGAATCCCTGTCGCGTTGCTTCGATGTCACAACAGGAGGCACCGATGGCGGTAGCGAAGAAGAGCAAGAAGGCGCGCGGACGAAAGCAGGATCGGGCGCGGGTGGCCGGCGGGCAGGACTACGAAGTGCAGTACGAGACGAAGAAGACAGGAAAGTCGGCACCCGCGGTGAAAAAAGCCGTCAAGAAGGTCGGCAACACGCGCAAACGTGTAGAGAAACGGCTGGGCCGCTGAGGCGGAGAAGGGTCGGGTCGGGGCCTAGAGCCGGTCCTCCTCGTCAGGAGGGCATTCTGGGCAGGTATCACCAATCGAGTCCAGCGCGTCGCGAACCGCGGCCTCCACTGCTTGACGGGATACGTCTGCTGGCGGATCTCGACGGGCGATGTCGAAGGCCCGCTCTCGTGCATGCGGATCGGCACGGTCTTGCATCCAACCGTGCTCCTCGCACTCGCGGATGGCGCCGGCTTCGTTCAGCACGTTGATCGCCCAACCGCGCAGGGTGCGGAACGCTGACCGTCTCTGCTTGGTCATCAGCATTGAAGGTTCTCCCACGCTGAGACGAATCGTTTAGTTCCGCAGACGTTCCCCATCGCTAACACACGACTGGGATTCCGGATCGTGGGATCTCGTGGTCCCACAAAGGCCGAATTTTCCGCCCGGCCAGGTGCTAGGGTGGGCAAGAACGAGCTGAAGAAACCGCTTTTCCGATACTTCAGACGTCTGAGCTCAGGTGCTTGCTCCTTGTCCGTTTTGCGCGTGCGGCTGTCGACGCACCTGGCTCTCGTGAACCGAGCCGCACAGCGTCTCGGTCATGCGGCTTCGATCCCTCGCGCACGAGCAGGCCACGCCCCTCGCGGGGCAGAAACGAAAAACCGGACCTTTATGCAGCAGCCACCTGCACAAAGGTCCGGCCTTATCTTAGCGTGCCGCGATACCAAACGGCTGCAAAGGACGCTTCATATCCTTTGGAAGGTATCGCTTTCATCCGGGTTGCGACCCGGAGGCGGCAATAGATCAGTAGCCGATACGACTACTTCTTTTTCTTTGAAGTCTTCTTCGCCACCTTCTTGGTAGCTGATTTCGTCGTCTTCTTTGCCTTCTTCGCTTTCTTGGCCATGTCGTCCTCTGTAAGAATTGGCTCTCAGTGAACATGCCCACGCCGTGCATCGACATGCGCACGAGTGAGACGTTATCACAAAAGCAAAATTGATACCAAGCAGACGTGAAGCCGCATTGAGTCGCTCGCCGGACGCACTCGCCCTCGGGCCCGCAGTCATTGCATGCCGGCGTCGCTATCACTGCCCTTCGAGTCGGGTGCCTTCTTAACCGGTCTCGCGACTGCACTCGGTCCCGGGTCCCGCCGCTACGCGTCGGCGCTATGCTGACCCTCCTGCGGGTGCCTCTTTCGCCAGGTCTCGCGACCCGCAGTGGTCTCCGCTTTCGCTCCGGACATACGCTTCTCTTCTATATTTATGACGGGAGACGTGCATCTCGCGCGCAAAGCTTCCTGACCCCACCCGCCACCACCTCCCCGCTGAGACGCCGTGGGCCCGCAGGCGGGTAGGGGCGCGGCGCGATTCATAATCTTCGGCATTCGAGCCGCAGGGTGTCCAGACGGGCCATTCGGTTCGAAGTCTACCGCGCGTGCAACTCGTTTCCGGCGCGGTGCGCCGTCATCGAGATTGAGAGTGAGAGTGCGGACCGGGTTCGTCGTGACGTCGAAGGTCGGGAGAGAGGCTCCCGGCGCCCGTCGCGGAGAGCCGCGATGTCCAGGCACACACGAGCTCGCGTTGGCGACGACCGGGCGAGCCTTTACACTGAAATCACCGATAAAATCATCGCCGAACTGGAGGCCGGCCGCATCCCCTGGGTGCAGCCATGGGGGACGGCGGCGATCAAGGCGCCGCTCGCCATGCCGCGCAATGCTTCGACGCTGCGCGGCTATTCCGGAATTAATGTGCTGATTTTGTGGGGTGCCGTTATTGAGTGCGGCTTCTCTGGTCAGAGCTGGCTGACCTTTCGTCAGGCGCTCGGGCTCGGCGGCCATGTCAGGAAGGGAGAGCGAGGAACGACAGTCGTCTATGCCGATCGCTTCATCCCCGAGGACGAGCGTCGACGCGCCGCAAAGATGGGAGATGAGCCGGGCACGGTCCCATTCCTCAAGCGCTTTACCGTCTTCAACACCGACCAGTGTGACGGCTTGCCCGAGGACGTTGCTGGCTCGGTCGTCCCGCCGCCACCGGATCAGATCGAACCGCAGGCTGAAGCCTTGATTGCCGCGACCGGTGCCGACTTCCGGATTGGCGGGGCGCGCGCTTACTACAATACGGCTGGCGATTTTGTGCAGGTCCCGCCGCCGGCGGCGTATTTCGAGCCGATCAACTGGCATCGAACCGCGTTCCACGAACTGTCGCATTGGAGTGGAGCTGCTTCCCGACTTGGTCGGGATCTCTCGTGCTCGTTCGGCTCCAAATCTTACGCGCGCGAGGAACTGGTCGCGTTATCCTAACACTGTGATCCTGTCTCAGAATCAGGCATGGAGCGGCGTCACCGGTGTTGCGGTGGAGCTCTTCAGACGTCCGAGTCAAGCGTTCCCGCAGCGTAGCGAGGACAACGCTTGACACGGCGGCGCCACCACAAGCTATTCAAAGGGGTGCAGGCGAAGTCCTGCAACCTTGCCACGCGGCGAGCGGGAGAGCGCGAGCGGAACCCCTCGCATCCTAAACAAAAAGAGTGCGCCGAAGGCGCTCCGCTTGGGTATGTGCGTGCAACTGTACTTTACGAACCTTGACGCGCTATCGCGTCCGCTTCCTTCTTCCATCGATGGCCTTGTAGTGAGCATCGTGCCCGGAGCGGTCGACGTTGCCGAGCGCGCCGGGCTGATCGACGGCATGCCGTTCATTTTGATGGATGACGGCAGCTACGATCTCCATCTCAATCGGTTCTTCCGCGCCTGCCCGGGTATGGGCGCGCGCTCGCCGAACACCTGGCGTTCGTACGCGCGGGACATTCTGGTCTGGGCTCGCTTTCTTTGCGAGCGGCGGGGCGGCAAGACGGTCTGGCAGGCTGACCGCCATGACGTTCTGGCGTTCCATCAGGCACGGCGGCTGTCGGCGGCTCCCTACCGCATCTCGGCATCGAGCTGGAATCGAGGCATCGCGGCGCTCGACAGATTCTATCGGTGGGCCGTCGAAGAAGGGATCATGACGACCTCGCCCTTCAGCTATGGCGTGACCCTTCGCAGGACGGCGGGGGCGCCCGCGTTGATCGCTGTGACGGCGAACCGCTCGCGCGAACGCGCCCCGCGGCGTCATGATATGCGTTTCATCGATCTTGGTCGCTATTTGCTGTTTCGCGACGTCGGCCTGCGCGGAAGGCTCCCGGATGGTTCGGAAGACCCGACCTGGCGTGGCCGCAATGGCGAGCGCAATGCGCTGTTCGCCGAACTTCTCGTCACGACCGGTCTGCGATTGTCCGAGGGTGGCAGCCTGCTGCTCTCCGATCTTCCGCGCACGTCCGACTCCGGCATGCGCTCGCTCCCGTTCGACCTCCCCGGGGCAGTGGCCAAGGGCGGACGACCGCGCCGCATTCGCATCCCTCGCCGCGTCTTGAGGCTGATCAACGACTACATCGATCTTGAGCGCGCGATCTCGGCAGCCCGGTCAGAACCCGTGGTGTCCAATCCGTTCTGGTTGGCGCCGAATGGCGAGAAGGTTGCCGATGCGATGGGCCGCCGGGTCCGCCTCGACCGGCTGACGCCGTACGAGCGCGGCCGTGTGCTGATTGGAGTACGCGGCAAAGCGCAGCATGCGCTGCTTTGGCTGACGGAAGGCGGCGAACCCGTCCCGTCAGCAACCTGGGAAGCGGCCTTCCGCCGCGCCTGCGCGCGTTGCCGGCATTTCGGCATCGACGTCAACGTGACGCCGCATACGCTGCGGCACACCTTCGCCGTCAACATGCTTTCCATGCTGATCCGCGAGCAGATTGGAATCGTGTTCGATCCGCAGGATCGGCATGGCGCAGCCTACCGCCGGATTCTCGGGGATCCGCTGCAGAAGCTCCAGCACCTGCTGGGCCACGCCAGCGTGACCAGCACCTACATCTATCTCGACAGCCTGGCCGAGGCGCAGGAACTGGTCGACGCGGCCGCCGATCGCTGGGCCGAAGATGCGGCCGGTGATGCGCAATGACCGATCTGACAGCTGGGCCAGTGCGGCGGCCGGGACGTCGCGCGCTGTTTCCTGAGGCGTTGCCTGATCCCGAGGGCGAAGCCGCCACAGCCATCGCATCGCTCCGATTCACCGTCACCCTCGCGGATCGCAGTATCACGATCGATCTGACCATGCTGTCTGGCCGCGAGGTGTTGGCCCAACCGCTTGCGGGCGCGCTCTGGCGCGCCTGTCAGGTCGGCGGCCCGGCGGGCTCGATTTCGACCGCGGCGGCTTATGCCAACGCGCTCAAATTCTTCTGGCGGTATCTCGAGTCTAGCAAGCCCCGCGTCACCCGCCTGTCAGATGTAAGCGCAGCTTGCATCGACGGATTCGATGCATGGATGGAGGAGAGTGGTCTGCACCCCAATCATCGCCTTCACCGGATGAGCAAGGTGCTCAATCTGTTCCGGCTCGCCGAGGCCGCCGAGCCGGGTTGTCTGCCGCCCGATGCCTCGCGGCGGCTGATGTATACGAGCGACCGACCCGGGGTGCGCAACCGGCCACGCGATGCCTATGGCGATGATGTCGCCACGGCGCTGCGGAATGCTGCGCGCGCCGATCTCACCACGGTTGTCGGTCGCTTTGCCGAGGCGGATTGCATTCCGACGCTTGAGGATGCCGATCGGACCAAAGCTCTGCAGGTTGCGCACGAAGGAGCGATGGCTGTGATCGACGCCGAAGGCGCCATCGGTCACCGGCACCCCGTCTTCAAGCGGCTCTACACACTTCGCCGCGAGAGTGGCTTGCCGAACGATCGCCTGATCCACGATCTGCACGGCCGCCGGCATCTGCTCGCCGCCGACCTCGTGCCGCTGATGGTCCTGCTCTCGCTCGATACCGGTCTGGAGATCGAAGCAATCAAGGACTTGCGGTCGGATTGCCTGAAGAACTCTGCGGGCGGCTATGTCGAGATCGAGTATTGCAAGCGGCGGTCGCGCGGTGGCGAGTGGAAGCGGTTGCGTGTACGCGATGGCGCCTCATCGACGCCGGGCGGCCTGATCCGCAAGGTGCTGCAGTGGACCGTGCCCGCGCGAAGCCGGCTTGCCACCGGCACGCTTTTGGCTCACTTCGCCTGGGGCCGGTTGACCCCGCGCGTCCTCGCCACGAAGGAACTTGTTGCCTCATGGACCGAGCGACACGGTATTCGCGACGAGGAGGGCAAGCCTCTCCGGCTCAATCTGACACGCCTCCGCAAGACGCACAAAGCAGCATGGTATCGGCGAACCGGCGGTCAGCTCGACCGCTTTGTGGTCGGCCACAGCGTGTCGGTTGCAGCCAATCACTACGCCGATATCCCCGCGCTTCGTCATATCCACGAAGCCACCATCGCTGATGCCATGGAGGACGCGCTCGACGCCGCCCTGCATCCGTGCGTCCTCTCATCGGGAGATGAGGCAGCCGTTCGAGCCGATCCGGACGAGGCCGTCGGTCTCCCGGTTTCTGGGCATGCGGCCGTCAACGCGCTGTTCAGCGGCGAACAGGATGTCTGGCTCGCTAGTTGCGGCGGTTTCTACAAGAGCCCGTTTGGCGCCGATGGGCACGCTTGTCCGTCCCCATTCTGGGGCTGCCTCGAATGCAGTAACGCAGTCATCACCGCACGCAAGCTGCCCGCGCTCCTGTCCTTTCTGAACTTTATCCGGGCGCAACGGCAGTCGCTCAACGAAGCCGACTGGATCAGCAAGTTCGGCCGAGTTCATGGGCGGATCGCCGATCAGATTTTGCCGCGGTTCAGCGTAGCCGAGATCGAACAGGCAGGCCAGCTCGCGGCATCGGACCCGACGCTGATTTACCTGCCGCCCGAAGCTGGAGCACCATAATGTCTCCCGTTAACAGCGCTTTGTTACAGCCCGCATCGCTTCCGTCGGCCATCTATGGCGACGACGAGCCCGTGCTTGCCGGCATTCCGGTCAGGGAGGATGCGGATCGAGCGCAATTCCCACGCTTTGGCGATGACCACTGGGATTTGGGAGTCGCCATCTTCCGGGTGAACGCCCGCTACAGCAATTACCGGCTCAATTTCGCCCGCATCGCTGACCCCCTGACCCGGCGGCTCGCCAAGGAGTACGTGCTCGCTCGGCTCCGCATCCATGTGCCCGGATACCGGGCGCCGTGTAGCGTGGCTTGGGCGATCCGGCTGCTGCGCTACATCCAGCATTTCGCGGCGTTCCTCACCGCGCACGTTGGCGCCGTCAATCTGCGCCGGATCGACCAGCCTGTCCTTGACGCCTATCTGGCACACGCCCGCGATGGTGGCCGGCGAACGCCGCACGAGACAGTGAAGTACGTCGAGGTCCCTATCGATCTGCATCATCTGTCGCCATGGCTGACGGAAGGCGGCATTGGCTTTCTGCCGTGGCGTGGGCGTGCGGCTCACCATGTTGCCAAGCGGCCGCCGGCACGGGCGGAGAATGCCACACCGCGCATTCCCGAACCGATCATCGGCGCCATGCTGCGCTGGTCGCTCAAATATGTCGATGTCTTTGCGCCGGATATCCTCGCGGCACGAGCGGAGCTCGATGCCCTTGAAGCCCGTTGCGAGCAACTGATGGCACAGGATGCGCGGGCCGGGGGAGCAGTTGCCGGGACTTATCTCACCCGCACGATCAAATGGCTCGAGGCGCGCCGGATGGCCGGCCGAGGCGTGCCGATCTGGGAGCGCGCGCCCAATGTCGCCCGCCGCATCGACCCCCAAACTGGCGCCGAGACACCACCTTACAATCTTCAGCTGATACGCCTCCATGTCGGTGCGCGCGAGAGCGGCCGTATCAGCCAGTCCGAACCGACGGCACGGCTGATCGATCAGGCAGCGGCTGAGCTCGGGACCGAGGTCGGCGGTCTCGATACGCCGATCTCCATCGATCCGGACACCAGTCTGCCGTGGCGCCAACGCTTTGACGGCCTGAGCCTCGCCCGGGAGGAACGCATGCTGCAGGGCGCCTGCTACGTCATCTGCGCCTATCTCACTGGCATGCGCGACAGCGAGGTGCAGGCCATGCAGCCGGGCTGTGTGTCAGCGGAGCGCAGCGCCGATGGCTTCATCGAGCGCTACCGGGTGCGCAGCACGGTCTACAAGCGCCACGGCGCGCGCGGCGTGACGGCCGACTGGATCACGATCGAACCCGTCGCCCGCGCCGTTGCGGTGATGGAGATCCTTTCGGCGCGCAATCGTCGGGAGAAGGGACTATCGTCCCTATGGGTGGCGCTAAAGGACTGGCCCTGGAGCGCTGATCATCTCGGCATCGGCGCGACGCCGACACTGAACCTGTTCCGCGAAGGTCTCGATGCACGCTGTGGCGACGAACCAGTCATTCCTCGAATCGCGGACGAGCCCTGGAAGTTCACGACCCGCCAGCTTCGCCGCACGATCGCGTGGTACATCGCCAACCGGCCGTTCGGCACCATCGCAGGCAAGATCCAGTACAAGCATGCCTCGATCGCCATGTTCGAGGGATATGCCGGCTCGCCCAATGGCGATTTTCGCCTGGCGGTCGAGCGTGAACGTGCGCTCGGCCAGTTCGGCGATATCGTCGCGCATTATGAAGCTTTCCGTCGCGATGACGGTCCGGCCGGAGCGGGCGCCATGCGACTGCGACGCGAGTTTGCCCGCGTACAGGACGAATTTGGCGATCTGCCTGGCCGGATCGTGGACCGCAAGCGGTTGCGCACCATGCTAGCCCATCTCGGCCGAACCTTGCTTGTGGGCTTTCTCAACGACTGCCTGTTCGACGCTGCGACCGCGCTGTGCCTCGCAGCCGCGCCGGATTCTGAACGGGCCGCGCCAGCCCTGTCGCGATGCAGCCCAGACCGTTGCCCCAACGCTTGCCTGACCGCGCGCCACCTCGAACCATGGCGGGCCTCGATCGCCGAGGGGGAAGCTTTGCTCAGCGACGGTCGCTTGTCGCCGTTGCAACGCGCAGCCATCACGCAGGACAACGAACGCAAGCGCCGGCTCATTGCACCCCTTATGGATGGTGGCGCATGACCGCACCGATTGGTTCGAAGAGCGAGGCGGCGCTGCGGGCGGCGATGGCACGATTGCTTGACGGTCGACCCGAGCGCACCGACGGCGCACTCACCGTCGCCAACCTGGCGCGTGAGGCAGGTGTCAGCCGGGCCACCGCGAACCGTGCCGCCGATCTTCTCGCCGAGTTTCGCGCCGCCGAAGCCCACCAGCGGCGATCATCTCCCCACGCCTTGAAGCAGCGCATCCGCACCCTCGAGGCCGAGCTCAGAGCCGTGCGCGGCGCCGAGATGGCCGAGCTGCGCTCACTTAGCCGCACGCTTGCCCAGCACATCCAGATGCTGACGTTGCAGGTCGCCGAACGCGATGCGCAGATCACGCGCTTGCAGGATGAACTGGCCCAATCGCCTCAGGCCAACGTCATTCCGTTGCGGCGCTTACCTCGCGACGGCGCAGGCTGAGAGCCGCGCAAATCGCAGCATTGTCCTGCGGTGGCCGCTCGCATGGTCACGGTCTCCTGTGTTCGCCCGTCGAGGCAGGGGCTCGGGTTTGTGGCAGACGCTGCCGACCCGTCAACCCTGTTCCGCACCAGCGACCGAGAACAGGGTGTGACGGGTCGGCCTGCCGCGTCTGCCCCTGATGCCTCGCCCTCGACGGAGAGGGCGAGCACAGGAGACACCCATGAGCACGGATCGCAACCGCCCGACCCAAGCCAGCAAGGATATCTACGAGCGCGTCACCAACCAGATCATCGCCGCCATCGAGGCCGGCGCCGGCGAGTACCGGATGCCCTGGCACCACGACGGATCATCCATCACGACGCCCGTCAATGTCGCCTCACGCAAGGCTTATCGCGGCGTCAACGTCATCGCGCTCTGGGCTGCTGCGCAAGAGAGCGGTTATCCCAGCGGCACCTGGGGCACGTATCGCCAATGGCACGAACTTGGCGCTCAGGTTCGCAAGGGCGAGCGCGGCCAACTGGTGGTGTTCTGGAAGCAGCCCGATCGCGACACTGATCGTCAGGACGGCGATGAGGATCGCGACGAACCGGCACGGCGCATGTTCGCCCGCGGCTACACGGTCTTCAATTGCGCGCAGGTTGACAACTACACGCCGCCTGATATGCCGGTGTTGCCGGAGACCGAACGCATCGCACACGCCGAGCGCTTCTGTGCCGCCCTCGGCATCGATATTCGGCACGGCGGCTCGCAGCCGTGCTACATGCCATCCAAGGACATCGTGGAGATGCCGGCGTTCGCCAGCTTTCGCGACGCCATCGCCTACTACGCCGTCTTGCTCCACGAGTGCGGGCACGCCTCCGGCGCCAAGCATCGCCTCGATCGCGATCTCACCGGACGGTTCGGCTCGGCCGCCTATGCCATGGAGGAATGCACCGTCGAGTTGCTCAGCGCCATGATCTGCGCCGACCTCAATCTCAGCGTCGAGCCGCGACCGGATCACGCCCGCTATATCGCCTCCTGGGTCGACGTGCTGCGCTCCGACAAGCGCGCCATCTTCACGGCCGCGAGCAAAGCGCAGCAGATTGCCGATTGGATGCACGCCCAGCAGGGCAACGCCCATCAAGACGACGACAGGGGCGCCGCGTAGGCGTGACGAACCAACGGGTGGCATTCGAATGAAAGAGGCCGCCAACTGCGGCGGCCTTACGTTGTCGGCGCCGACCCGACGTTGAGGAGATTCGACAGAGCGGTGACCAACTGCGTTGGTGCAAAGGGCTTCGAGATGAGGATACTATTAGGAACGCCGTGCGCGGTCCATTCTGCGGCCGAATAGGCTGTTATGTAGATGACCGGAAAGCCAGCTTCTTTTTCCCTGATGCGCCGTGCGACTTCCCAACCGTTCAAGCCGTCACCCAAGTTCACGTCGGTGATCAGCGCCTTGTAAGTTTTAGCGTTGTCCATAAAGCTGGCCAGCGCAGTGTCTCCTGACGGGAAACTGTCGCCAGCAAAGCCGGCGCCGGTCAGTATCTCCTCCACCTCGCGCCGCAGAAGATACTCGTCCTCGACGACGAGGATTAAAGGCACCTCGTTCACGCTCCCTCCAACGCGCATGGAATCACACGCCCTCAACTGGAGAAACAGACGTTCGGTTTTCAATTGTCCAAGAGTGAACATAGCGAGTTAGGATACCGCTGACGTTAAACTAGGACATGGAGGATCAATACGCACAACCGGCCGCCGTGAGAACGGATTGGCAACTCGAGAACCTTTCCTGAACTCAACCGATACCGACCGAATGTTTGTTGGGAGTCACTTGCGCTGGAATGGTGGTACGTTCATCGCACTGTTTTGACAGGGTAGCCTCGTCGGGAAATGTCACCTTTGGATTGGCGTAGGCTACGGGGCACCGGCTACCCGACTGTTGCCGATGAGGCAGCAGGCGCAGATTTCACCGACGCTTCGTCCTCCGCATCACTCGTTGTAATGGTGGCTACGACATCGGCGGCCATTGTCTCAAGCAACTGAACCTCGTTTTCCTCCATCGTGCGGGGTTTGGAGTCGAGAACGCATAACGCTCCAATTATCAGACCGTCGCCTGCACGTAGCGGAGCGCCGGCGTAAAAGCGTACGTTCCATTGCTCGATCGCTTTGTTGTCGGCAAAGCGCGGGTCGCGCTCGATATCCGAAACCACCAGCGTCTCGTCGTTGGCTACTACGTAGTTGCAAATCGCGTGTTCGCGCTCCATCGGTAGCAGCGTGCCTGTATCGTCGGTGATGGCATCTGGCAATTTCCCGCTTTGTCCGACGAAGTATTCGTGGTCCTTATCGATCGTGGTGATCACGGCAACGCTGGTGTTGAATACGTCGGCCGCACGTTTGGCGAGTGCATCCAGCGCTTCACGCTTATCACCTTCCAGGACCCCGGTCGCCTTGAGTGCGTCGACACGCTCTGCGTCGTTGTCCGGCACAGGGGCTTGCTGAGCTGCCTTGGCTTCATCGGGGTCGATGATGCGGTGGATGCGACGAACCGCCTCCTTGACCGAACTCACGACAGCATCGGCTTTGAGCGCCGCAAGGGATTCGTCGGTCAACAGCTCCGGCGGAGCCTTCCATAGCGCAAGGACGATTCGCAAATTCGGCCATCGTCTTCGCAGACGCCGGCAGGCGTGGCGAGCGGAGATGGCTGGATTCGGCGTAAAGTAACTGAGGCAGACAATGTCCGCGCCCTTCAGGTCGAGCTTGGCCAGATAATCGGCATTGAAGCTTGCAGCGGGTTGGGAAGCTGCGGCGATCCCTTCGAAAGCGAGCGCATGGGCGAGCATCTCGCCGGCGAGGGCATCGATCTCCCATTTCCCTCCGATGCACAGCACCGTTGGCTTTCCCTCCGGACTGAGGGAAGAGGGGTATTCATCTCTCAGATCGTCGAGGAGCGTATCCATTCCGCTTGCCAGGCGCAAGCGATGCTCGGCGCTGGCATTCTGGAGATACTCCTCGCTTGCGAGACCAAGGACCTCGATGCCGATTGCATCGTAGAATGATACGACCGAAGACCTCTCGATCTCGGTGCTCGCGATCTCGACAGCTTCGTCGGCATCATTTGCAATCAGCCGCTGATAGATGCGGGCCGGAACATCCAGTGCGGGCGTCGAGCCTAGCATGGTTTCGAGGAAGCGCAGTTGTGGCAGGTTACGCCCGAGGACTAGCAGACAAACCGTGAGAGGGGTGGAGAGGATGAGCCCCACGGGACCCCAAAGCGCTGTCCACAATATTGCCGCGGCGATCAGCGCGATTGCCGACAGGCCGGTGCTGGAACCATAGAGCAGCGGCTCGACAATATTGTTGCTTGTCAATTCGAGGACGACAATCAGCGCAACTGTCCAAAGCAACATGCTCCAGCCGCTATCGACGGCAAAGGCGAGCGCGATTGGAAAGATCGCAGCAATCAGTGGGCCGATATAGGGGACGAACCGCATGACCGCGCCCACGGCGCCCCATAGCAAGGCACCGGGTACGCCGATGATCCAGAGGCCGGCAGCTAGCGGTATTGCGTAACTGACGTTTACGAGCAACTGCATCAGAAGGTATCGGCTGATACGTGCTCCAGCTTCCTGAATCGTATCGGTCGAGCGATGGAAGCTGCCTCCCAAAAGCCGTAGAAACCGGTCGCGAAGATCACCGATATCAAGCAGCGCTAGAAAGACGAAGATCAAGATGATGCCGACGGTGGCCAGAGGTTCCGCTGAACGCACAAGCCAGGAAAATACCTGCTCGAACGGCGTTTGCGGTGTGGGAACGATCTCGACGCGCTGTGGGAGGGGACCATCCGCAGGTCTATCTTCTTTTGCCTCGACCTCCTTCTGGACGCGTTCAAACGTTTTCAAAACGCCGTCGAACAAGCCCGGTGCTTTGAGATTCTGACGCAGATCCGACAGCTTCGTCAGTATTGTCGATTGATAGGCCGGCAATTCGACCGCGATCGAACGGACCTGGGCGCCGAGAATGACGCCTAGTCCCACCAGCGCGCACACAACGGTCACCATGACGAGGCTTGTCGCGAGCAGTCTGGGCAGGCCTCGCCGGACAAACCAGATAACCGGCGGGTTCAGCGCGAAAGTGATCAGGAAGGCGATCGCGAGCGGAATGAGTATATCTCGGCCGTAATGCAGGCCAGCAAGGAGGATCGCGGCCGTGACCAAGGCGGCCGCAATTTTCACAATATCCAGATCGCGAGTCGTGGCCGGCAATCCGCGAACCCGACCTGATCGAGACGTTGGGGCTGTAGGCAAGTTAAGCATTTTGCTCCGCCTCACACGAAACGTGGACGGGCTCGGCAAGTTCCCTTGTGCTGTTCGTCCCGCGAGTCGGCGACAAATCGTCGACCTCACATGCGACTCGACCACGCGCGTTCCGCAAGATAGCGATCGAATCGACAAGTTCCGCGCCGGGCAGCCAACTGGCGGGGTATGCCTTCAGAAATCCGACAGCTTACGCTTGGTGCGATAGTGGCAACGACCAGTGACGCTTCCCTGCGATCGAGGCGGCATCCTGCCAAGAGCGAGGCCAGTGGAGCTTCTCGCGCAATGTTGCTGAGAATACAAATACGGCCAGTCGCCTTCGATCGGGCGGGCGAGGAAAGCCTTCACCTTGTCGTCGATCGCAACGCAGAGCCGGCCCACTTGGCTCTTACAGATCCGGCTCATTCCATCGCCTGCACCGGATCGTCGACCGAGCGGGTCGAGACGATCACGGCGGTCAGCGCCTTCTCGGCCATCCGCGGCGGCTCCAGGAAACCCGCGAAGTAGGAACCCTTGCGAAGCCTGGACGCCGCAGTTCGACCGCGCCGGCGTGGGTCTCCGAAGGTCCGGTCACGGTAGCCGTTGCGCTGCGTCAGACGCTCCTGGCTCTTCTCGCCGTAGGACGCTCCGGTCAGCCCGGCGACCTCCAGCTCCATCAGTCACTGGGCGGCAAAGCCGATCATCTATCGTAGCAGGTCGGCGTCTAGGGCCTTCTCCACGAGCGCGCGAAGGTTCATCATCTCGTCGGCATCGGTGGTTCCTCGAATCAGGTTGGTGTCAGCAACCCGGCCCTACCGGCGAATTGCCGGTGACCACCGCAAAGCCGCCCGGCCGTTATGGCGCTATTGGAGAGCGCGCGGGCGGACCGTTTCGAAGGCTATCGTTTCTTCTAGTGTTCGCTGCAGGAGATCGGCAGAACCAGAGTTCGCTGGCGCGAGAACGCAAGGAGGCGCGACGTGAGCGCGGCGGTGCGCTGGGTCCATGATGCGCCATATCGCGCGCCCGGCGCATACGCGCGAGGTCCATCTCTTCTGGCGGACGAGCGAGCTGTCGGCCGATGGTGTCGACGCCACCCATGATGACGGTCAGCAGATTCTTGAAATCGTGTGCCACACCGCCGGTAAGCTGTCTCACGACTTCAATCTTCGACCTTGCCAGAGCGCTTCCTTCGTTTTCATGCCCTGCGCGACTTCTTCCGCGACTCGGTCTTCCGGGTGCGTTCAGTTCGCGAAGAGCGCCGCTCGCGGCGGTGGCCTTGCGCCGGGCGTCGAGCAACTCCCGGTTCATAGCGCCGCCGGTCGACGGCGTTAAAAACAGTGATCCGGGTGAAGCGCAGGCCGCCGCGCCCGCCGCGCCTCTCGGCTGCATTGACAAGTACCGGTAAGCGATTCTTTGAGGCACGACGATCTCGATCGCTATTTCATTGAAGTGGCCCTGCATCCGCGGAGCGAACTGCCGTGGTAGATGCGGCCGGATCGAAGCTGGCGTCAGCAAACGGCCGATCGAGCGCATCCACCCGCTGCCAGGCTATTCGACGGTCAGGCTGCATGTCTACGGGGCGCTCTGTCGAGCTATTCAAATCGCTCACAACGTTCATCCTGGCCGAAAAGCGGAGCGAGCGATCGAACGCAAGCGCCTCTCTCGCGTTGTCAATCGGCAATAAACCTTCGAACCGAACCATAGGAGCGAGCGATGGACTGGAACCGAGTTGAGGGAAATTGGAAGCAGGTCAAGGGTAAGGTAAAAGAAAAGTGGGGTCAGCTCACGGACGACGATCTCGATCAGATCGCGGGTCGCCAGGACCAACTTGAGGGCAAGATCCAAGAGCGTTATGGAGTCGCGAAGGATCAAGTTCGCCACGATATCGAGGAATGGTACGGCTCGCAGAAGTGGTGACGCTCACTAGTTCCAAGCTGTCTGCATACCCGGCCACAGAGGTGAGTGGGCTGCGCGCGACAAGCTCTCGGGCGCAGCCCCGATCTCGCCGCAAAATCCTCCTCGGCAGGCTCAGCCCGCGGCCGTGCCTCCGCCATTCCCGCCGTATGAGTCGGCTTTCGTCGCTGCCAAACTAGGCAAGATGATCGGCCGATAAGCCTGGCCTGCCCTCGCGGGCCGGCCCGCTTGACCGCTCTTAACGACGCGCCGTGAGATAGGTCGCTTCGTCATCGTCACGCTGTCTGCCACCCAGCGCGGCGGCCACACTGGCGATGAACGCTCCAATGATCAGGGATAGAGCTCCGAGCAGCGCGAAGGTTGCGCTAGCCTTTCGTGCCTCGTCGGCCGCTTGCCGCGCCTTGACCTTGGCGGCTTGCACTTGCGCCAGCACGGCATCGACGCGGGCTGTCGCTTCGGGCTGCGGTAATCCTGTGCGCGCCGCAACAAGCCGCCCAAGATAAGCCTTGTCGTCGGCAGACACTTCACTCGCCGCGGCGCTTGCGATCAAGATGCGAGAGGCCTGCGCGGCCGCAGCGGCGTCGCCTTCAGCACCCGGCGCCGACAGACGGGCGGGATCGGTTGGTCGGAGCAGCGCGTCGACGAAATAGGACATCGCATTCGACGCTCCTTCCGACCCGGTATTGCCGGTCGCAGTCGTGCCGGCGGAAGCGCCCATGGCCGCACCGGATGCGACGGTCGAGTGCTGCCTGGACGCCTCTGCCGACCATAGCGGATAGGGCGGAGCCAAGTACCGCTGCCACCAACAGCGTTGCGAGCGCCCACACCAAGAAGCCATGCGCGGTATCCCGAAAGAAGGTCTCATCCGCGTGGATGCCGACCCATTTGGTGCGCAGGCGCCCGGACAGATAGCGACCCGCGCCCGAGGATAACCATTGAACGACAATCAGCCAAATTGCGGTGGAGACGGCGAAGGTCGTGACACTCGCGCCCTCGTTCGACCACGGGGACACCATCGTCAGGCCAAGGCCGGAGCCCAGGAGCATCAGAATCAGCGTGAGCGTTGACGCAGCAAACGCGCCAGCAACAATCGGTCCCCAGCTGACAGCCGACGGCGACGATTCGGTTGAAGCCATAGTGTCTGTTGCAGATTGGGTTGTTGCCATGGCTTCGTCTTACCGCATGAACAGCGCGAGCAGGATGATGATCGGAATGGGAACACCCAACAGCCAGAGCAGAATGCCACGACCCATGATGATCTCCTTTCGAATGATATTTGCTGAAGAGAAAGCCACCGGCGTTGCCGGGTGGCTTCGAGTTCAGGCAGCTTTCGCCAATTCGTTGGCGGATGCGTCCGCCAACTCCGTCAGCGCCTCGTCCGTGTTGGATTCTTGCTCCAGCGTCTCGTCGAGCAGCTTGACGGCGTCTTTCAAGCGCAGAACCTCCGCCCATCGCTTGAGCGTGCCGTAGCGCGTGATCTCGTAGTGCTCGACCGCCTGCGCGGAAGAAATCAGTCCGGCGTCGATCGCGGGCGTACCCTTGAAGCTTTCGATGATCTCCTCGCCCTCGGCGATGATTCCTTCGATTGCGTCGCAGGTCTTGCCTTGGGCCCGCTTGCCCATCAGTTCGAACACCTGCTGCAGGCGGTCGATCTGGCCTTCTGTCTCGTCCTTGTGCTTTTCGAATGCCACCTTCAGCTCAGGCGATGAAGCGGCGCGGGCCATCTTCGGAAGGGCTTTCAGGATCTTTCTTTCCGCGTAGTAGGTCCTTGAGCGTGTCGTGGAAGAGGTCCTCCAGTGTCTTTTCTTTCGTCATGGAATGTTCCCTTGTGCGCGGCGATTTACGCTGTTGTGAGAGTCGCTCATCTATCAAGCGTGCTGCTACAGAAAGGTTCCTGACTCGTCGTTCAAGCGGGCCGATTCCTTTCCAGCACTAAGACGTTTCTGATCGAAAGCCTGCATTTGGAATAGGGCGCCAGTCGGGTCTCGGAATCGAAAGGCGGCCACGACTAACCGTCGCCGGCCCAAGTGCCGCGCGGAAACGCTCAGGAGATGTGGCTTCCGCCAACCGATCGTGGATACATCGGGAGTATCGCCACTTCGACGCCGACGGTCGGAAACGGCAAGCCCGGATATGCTGTATAATCTACCGCATAGCGCTCCTAACTAAGGGATACGAGTCCTTCCGAATGAAGGATTGACTTCTCGTAACCATTACTGATCTCGCTCGTGAACGGCGACATTTCAGTCCTGCTCGGCGATCACTCGCGCAATTTGGCCCGTGGCACGGTCAGCCGAATCTCCAGTCCATTGCTCGTGAAGTCCCGAGAAAAACTGCCGTTAAGGGCGGTGGTTGCTGCCCGTGCGAGGCAACTGCCGAAACCTTCACGCGCCGATTCTCCCGCAGGCGAAACCACTCCAGCTTCACGCCAGGTAATGCAAAAGTCATGCTCCCGTTCAAAGCATTCGATCCGCACTTGGCCGCATGGATCTACCAGAGCTCCATATTTGAGCGCGTTTGTCGCGAACTCATGAAGGAGCAAAGCAAGGTTCGTAACGGCGCTACGCCCGAGTTGAATGTCCGGGCCAGATACGGCAATCCGGCGTTCGGACGTCCCCTCATGATCATAAGGCTCTGTCACCTCGGCCATGAGCGTATGAAGGGTCGCAATCTGGGGAGCGTCGGTCTCTGCCCCTGATAGCGTCAACGAATGGGCTCGACTAAGCGCCAAGAACTTGCCCCGGAGGTCAGAGACCAGATCCGGAACGGACGTGGCGTCGCGAGCGCTCAGATTGACTAGGCCTCCGGCCAACGCGAAGAGGTTTTTCACGCGGTGATTCATCTCCCCGAGCAACAGATTCTTCTGCTCCTCGGCGCGCCGCCGGTCCGAAATATCCCGTGCAATCTTCGAAGCGCCAACGACCTTCCCGCTCGAATCCAGTATGGGTGAGACTGACAGCGAGATGTCAACGAGACTGCCGTCCTTCCTCCGGCGGATCGTCTCGTAGTGCTCAATGCGTTCGCCGCGCCGAATGCGACTGAGAATTGCCGGCTCTTCGTCCTGCCGATCGCACGGGATGAGGATCGTCACGGGCTTGCCAATGACTTCATGCTCACAATACCCGAAGAGGCGTTGGGCGCCGCCATTCCAGCTGGTGATGATGCCGTTTGTGTCCTTGGAGATGATCGCATCGTCGGAAGATTCAACGATTGCAGCCAATCGCTGGCTGGCGAGCTCAGCCGATTTGCGCCCACCAATGTTCACGAGCATGTTTACAGCGCCAACCAGCTCGCCGACTTCGTCAAACAGGGGCGTCGGGTAGGCGAGGAACGGGATGCGTGTTCCATCGGGTCGCTCCGCCGCTGCCTCTTGGCCATTGATTGCTCTTCGCTCCTTCAGGGCGACCGCCATGGGACATTGATCATGCGGAAGCAGCGTTCCATCGGGCCAGTAGAGCTTCCACGAGCCGCAAAACTCACTGCGGTGTAGCTCGGGCCGCACCCCCCATAGCTCGGCGGCGGTTTCGTTGTAGAAGGTGATCCTGCCTTCCTGGTCGGTCGTGTAGATCGCCGCCGGAAGAGACTTCAGGATCGCCTCGAGATCCGCCACATGATCGGCTGCTTGTCCACGGTCCCGACCTGGGAATCCGCAGTCACGGAAGACGCTTACCGCGCCCGTCACTCGGCCGCGGACATTCCGCAGTACCTCGACATTCACCAGCGCCATAATGCGGCTGCCATCGGGACGTTCGATCTGGATACGTTCATCCCGGAAGCCTCGACCGGTCGCAAGGGCGATGGCCATGGGACATTCCGCGGACGGGATATGCGTGCCGCCCAGGTCTAGCAGGCGGTACGAACCGCAGAACCGTTCGGCGTGCTCGCCCAGCCGCGGTTTGCGCCCCCACAAAGCGGCGGCCGCACGATTGTAGCGAAGGATAAAGCCGGCAGCGTCGCAAGCGTATACGCCAATAGGAAGACTATCCAATAAAACGCCATCGTCGAGCTCATCGGGTAGCGAGCTCACAAAATTAAACGAACGTGCCGTATCAAGCGTGGACATCTCTTCCTCCGTGTCAGCTTATGCAAGCGTTACAATTGCCGGGAGGCGTCTGCTTCTCTTGAGAGGAGGCAGAGGCTTGCCCGGCCAGGTTAGTCTGACGAGCAGCGGTGTTCGGCATGTTCAGCACAGGACGTCCTTGGTGCTGGTGACGAGAACGCAGGTGCAGCCGGTTTCGCTCCAGACGCGTTGATCGCTCGCTCCTGGGGCACCGTAGTTGTAGTCGCCCGGCGAGAGCTTGCGTTCGTCGATCCACAGTTCGCCGTCGAGAAGATGCAACTCTTCCGCGCCGGCATGGGTATGTGCTGGGTAGCTCGCACCAGGCGCGAGACGCACCAGCATGCTGACCCGGTGTCTCTCAATGTCTGTCGCAAGCAGCTTGCAATCGATCCCTGGTGCGACCTGCTGCCATTGCGGCTCGGACCGCTGCCGCGGCGACGGCGGCACGGGCGGCCTGCCGGTCTCCTCGGCAATACGAAGCGCCAGGCGCGCCTGCAGCGATGCGGAGGGACGCAGCACATCGGTGGGCCAGGAGACCAAACGGTCGACCACCGGACGCAGTGCCTCGAGTTCCCGCTGGCAGTCCGGGCACGAGGCGACGTGGGCTTCGGCCGTGGCAATCTCGCTCGCAGGCAGGGCCTGCAGTGCGTAGGCACACGTCCTCTCGCTCTGTCGGCACCGGATCGGGCTCGGGCTCATATGCGCAATACGTCAGACGCAAACTTCTGGATTGGCCCGAATGCCGGCGGATCGAGAAAAATAGGAGAGTTCCGTCTGACCGGAGGCAGACGCGAGGGGGTTTCGCGCGGGCGGTTCGGCGGCGCCCAGCGCGAGTAATCGATCGCCGTATCAGCGCATCACGCGCCCGAGAGAACTCAGCGAAGCATATCCTTGGTGCTGGTGACGAGAACGCAGGTGCAGCCCGTCTCGCTCCAGACGCGTTGATCGCTCGCTCCCGGGGCGCCGTAGTTGTAGTCGCCCGGCGAGAGCTTGCGCTCGTCGATCCACAGCTCGCCGTGGAGAAGATGTAACTCCTCCACGCCAGCATGGGTGTGCGCCGGGTAGCTCGCACCAGGCGCGAGACGCACCAGCATGCTGACCCGGTGTCTCTCGATATCTGTGGCGAGCAGCTTGCATTCGATCCCTGGCGCGACCTGCTCCCAATCCGGCTCGAACCGCTGCCGCGGCGGCGGTGACACGGGCTGCCTGCCGGTCTCCTTGGCGATACGAAGCGCCAGGCGCGCCTGCAGCGATGCGGAGGGACGCAGCACATCGGTGGGCCAGGAGACCAAACGGTCGACCACCGGACGCAGTGCCTCGAGTTCCCGCTGGCAGTCCGGGCACGAGGCGATGTGGGCTTCGGCCGTGGCAATCTCGCTCGCAGGCAGGACCTGCAGTGCGTAGGCACACGTCATCTCGCTCTGTGGGCATTGCTTGCGATCGGATGCACTCATAGCTCGCCCCCTCCCGCGTTCAACGCGCGCCGCAGCTTGTGGAGTCCCGAGCGAATTCGCGTCTTGATGGTGCCGAGCGGCTGGTTCAGCCGTGCCGCGGCTTCTGCATGGGTAAGGCCGGCGAAGAAAGTCGTTTCGATCGCCAAACGCTCGTCCGGCGTGAGCATCGCCAATGCCGCGCGAAGGGACTTCTCCTGTTCGCGCAGCTCAAGGACATCGCACGGATCCGCAGCCACCTCGGCCAGCGGCTGCGGATCCCCGCTACGCTTCTTCCGGCTATCGAAGCGCAGGCGGTCGATAGCGCGCGAGCGCGCCTGGTTCATGATCCAACCGAGCACCGTGCCTTTCTCGGCATCGTAATCCGACGCGCGCCGCCATACATCGTGGAATACGTCGACGGTAAGTTCTTCGGCGGTCTCCCGATTGGCAGTGATACGCATCGCCAAAGTGAAAACGACGCGATGGGCCATCGCATAGAGCTCATGAAGTGCGAATTGATCGCCGCCAGCAATCGATTGAACGAGCGTCACCCAGTCCTGCTCCGGCACCGAAGCTTCGGACTTCGCGTACAACACGTCCCCCAGTGTTGCTGGTGGTTTTTTCTCTGTCATGCCGGTTCGCCGTTCATGTCAGCGGGGCCGCCGCTAACCAAGATATAGCAATATGCTCCGCCTGTCGATGCAATGCAGGATGAGCAGCTGGTTCAGCGCTTTAGGCCGCGAGCGTTTTCAACTGGGGCGGCCGGGTGCGGGGTCTCCGAGGCGTTATGATCGGTTGCGAGGTGGGTCGGCTGCGGGTCGCGCCAATTGCTTTGTCTCTTACGCGGCCGTTATCGATAGCTGCTCTTATAAGCGGGCCGTAGCACCGTCAGCCAGAACGAGCATTAACTACGGATTTTGGTCTCCTAACCGTCAACGCGGGACCATCCCGTGCGGTTCTGGATCCCGGAGGCGGGATAACGGGGGCCTTCTTGAAGCGCACAGTCCTTGAGCCATATTGGCGGGCGCGCTCCCACTAACGAGCTGAAGGCGGGTAGAAATGAGCCACGACCGGCACCGCGAAGTAGCCGCGATCGTCGCTACCGGCGGCGATGGAAATAGCGAGCGTCATCGTCTGCGCCACAGGCATTGACGGTATTCTTCACGCGGCCGCGCGAAGCACAGCATGATCGATGAAGAAAGCAATCGACCGATCGTTGTCGATAGTCAGTAAGGACATCGACGACTGGTACGGTTCGCAGAGTTGGTAAAAAACGCGCCCCCGCCAGTATTTCCTAAAAGCCCCGCTACGGCGGGCTTTTTTGAATCGTCCACGCTCAGTGGCTGAGCCTTGGTGTAGGCCACGTCCGTATACGGAATTTTCCGGGTGATTTCCGACCTTCTGGGGTCGGAGTACGAGATAATGGGACGTGGTCTGCTCTTACCGGCTGCCGTCGCAGCGAGATCATCGGCCTCAAGTGGTCTGAGGTGGATACCGAGGCGAGCTGTCTGCATCTAGAGGACAGCAAAGAGGGCGCTTCAATTCGGCCGATCGGACTCGCCGTGGTCGAGTTTATGGATGCCCGGAGCCGAGAGAAAGTCGGGTCCTACGTCTTTCCCGGGTACGGGGACGACAATGCCTTTGGCAGTTTCCCAAACCATTGGGAGCAACTATTTAGAAAGTCGCCGCTCCCGGATATCACCCCACACGTGCTGCGTCACAGCTTCGCTAGTATCGCGAACGATCTCGGCTTCACTGAGGTTACGATCGCAGCGCTGGTCGGACACGCGAAGGGGTCAGTCACCAGCAAATACATCCACACGCTCGACACGGCGCTCATCATGGCTGCAGATACGATCTCAGGCTACATTCAAGGGCTCTTAGATGGCATCAAATTTCAAGCAGACCGCGTATGCGTTGGATCGCGATTCGAGGAAGGCTGCCTTGGCTCGTTTCCTGAGTGAGGCTGTTGGCGAAGCGCTCACAGAAGCCGACCAGGTGCAGCTCCTCGCGGCCTAGTAGGGGGCGTGAAACTCATTGATCGCCTGCGCTCGCAAGGCTCATAACCTTGAGGTCGCTGGTTCAAATTCAGCTCCCGCAACCAAGTTCAAAAATCATTCGGCTTCTCCTGCCCCAATCAGCGGAGAACCATTTTATAAGGATTGTGAAAGTGAAACCCAGTCCTGTTCGCGTATACCTGCCTGAACGGTATATCTCATCATCAGCCGATGAGCTTTCGTAGTCCACACGATAAACGGCTGAAAGCGCTTTTTGAGCACGGGGGGCGATCCCATTGCTGAGGCCATCGAAAGGCGAGGGCGCCCTTTTCTGTTCATCACGGGCTATGGGCAGCAGCATCTTCCCTCCTTGTTCCGCAGAAGACCAGTGCTGGAGAAGCCAGTCTCAATCCCTAAACTACGGGAAACGATCAATTCCCTCCTGACGACGGATGAAAGTGATCAGTAAAACGGCGTGGCGAACTTATTCAGTCCCGCGTGGATAACGTGAGATGCACGGCCATCATTTGCCGATTCTCAAATAGACCCCCCGCAGACTGCACGAGGATTAACACCGCCGGTGTCTCTAAGGTGTCCTCGGTGAGGTGGACCCGGTGATGAGTAACTGAGAGACAGCAGTCACCAGTTGTGCCAAGGCAAATGGCTTCTGCAGAAGGACGCTGCTCGGGACACCTTCCGAAGGCCATTCATTACCAGCGCCTGCGGTCATGTACACGACCGGCAAATCCGAGGCGATCCTCCTCGCCTTCCGAGCCGCTTCCCAACTGTTCATGCTGCCGCTCCGGTAAATATCGATCACAAGCGCCCGGTAGTCCGCCTGCCCACTTTGAAGCAGGGTCACCGCCTCATGGGCGGATGTCACATTGCCGGCTGGTAACCGCCTTCCGTCAGGGCATCACGGACGAGCTCCTGGATCGTCTCGTCATTCCCCTGGCATCGTTCACAGTCAGCATTCGCAGTCGGGCACGGGCCGTAGGGGGCCTCGCGCATCGGGGTGCGCGAGGCCGGTGAACGTCTTTGGCCGAGCCAAAGCCTCCGGCCGTTCACTCCTGACAAGTACTCTTCGATCATGATATTTTGCGGATCGTGAACGATATCGTAGAGTCTGTGAACCGTGGGAAGCAGCTGAAGGGTATAGGCGCTTAGCGTGATTACTTTGACCCATCCTTTCATCAACGATCCCAAGTATTGGCACGAGCGAGCTGAGGAGCTTCGCTCCATCACGAAACTCCTGGATGACACAGAAGCCAAACGGCAAATGCGTGCCATTGCTGCGAGCTATGATCGTCTCGCTGATCATATGCAACAGCGGTCTAAAGAGACCAAAGTGGTGAAGCGAGCGCGGCATCAACAGTAACCAAGGAGTCGACCATCTCATGCTCGATCAGCTGAAGCAAAACAACCGCGCTTGGGCCGAGGGCAAGCTCGCTGTCGATCCCGGCTTCTTCAAGAGGCTGGTGGGGCAGCAGAGGCCCGAATATCTGTGGATCGGCTGCTCCGATAGCCGGGTACCCGCGAACGAGATCGTGGGGCTGGACCCCGGCGAGATGTTTGTTCACCGCAACGTCGCCAACCTCGCCCCGCCCCAGGATGCGAATTATCTGTCGGTGCTGCAGTTCGCCGTCGACGTGCTCAAGGTGAAGCACGTGCTGGTCGTCGGCCACTATGGCTGCGGAGGCATAGCCGCTGCAGTGGATGGCGAGCGCCGGGGCCTCGTCGACCACTGGCTCCATCCGATCCGCGAAGTCGCCCACGACCACAAGGACGAGCTCGCCGCCTACACCGACGACCGAGAGCGGCTAAACCGGCTCTGCGAGCTCAACGTCATCCGCCAGGTTAGGAACGTCGCGTCCGACGTCTTCGTTCAGGATGCTTGGGCGCGCGGCCAGCCATTGGCGGTACATGGCTGGGTCTATTCGCTGTCGAGCGGGCTCATCACCGATCTGAATGTGACCGTGACCGGCGGGCCGGCATCGCCCGGATGACAAGCGATTCAGGCGTCATTCGGGTAGGAGTGGTGAACGCTCGCGCACTGCCATCCGTCACCTCTTGCGTCAGCTCGGCCGATCGAGCACCAGCCCGGGGGGCGAAACTGTCGGGGACCTGAAGCTCGCTGCTCTCTCGTTCGGCGAGGACGTCGCCGAGCTGCCCTGCTGTGCCGGTTGAACGACCGCCAAGGTGCCTCGGCAATTCGCAAGTCTGTCTCACGCGCCGAGATCGCCCGGAAGCCCGCGGTTTTTCAGGAAAACGCTACCGAAAAATCTCACTGAGACGACTTGACTGTTCAGATAAGTCGCCGAGATGGCGGGTGCGTTCGTCTGCGCCTCACTTGGAATCGTGCCGACCGTGCGCCATGCCGATTATATCGGCTCCTGGCTGGAGGTGTTGCGTGAGGACAACCGCGCCGTTGTGCGGGCGGCGAGCGCGGTATCGAAGGCTGCGGACTTCTTGCTCGGCTTTCTGCAACGGCCGATCCGCAACAGCTCGACGCGGCTGAGTGACGTGACAGGGCGGGATGGCTGCGGCCGTCCGGCAGTCGTTGGGGGACCGGTGCTCAGCGCCGGTCCCCTTTTTATTTGCGATGGCTGAGAGGGAGAGACGGGCCGGGAGGCGTTTGAATCGCTGTGGTCTTGGAGAGCGCCCGGCGGTTCGACCCGTTCCTGCTCTCCTGAGAAATCCAGCCATGACCGAATCTCTCGCCGGCGGCGCCGCCGCCGCGCCGCTCTCGATGCGTGCCGCTGCAAGTCTAACCACTGCGGCCGTCAAAGCCGCGCGACAGCTCCTGGCCGATCTCGAAGGCGGCCGTCGCATCGATGCCGCCGTTCTGCGTAGCGCCATGGAGGCTGCCTTCGGCGCCTCGGACGCGGCCGGTGCCTGGAACTGGAAGACTGCCTATGACGTCTGCGAGGCGGCAACCGTTCTGTTCCTTCGCAAGTTCGGCCCGGCTATGCGCGCCAAGGCTGGCTCGACCGCCGCGATGCTGCCGATGCTCGCGCGAATGGCTAGTCTTCTGCCGACTCATACGCGGCGCTCCGAGGACAGTCAGGCGTTTCAGCAATTCTCGACGCCGATCCCGCTCGGGCTGGTCGCATGCACCGCAGCCGCCATTACGCCGGCCGATCTCGTGCTCGAGCCCTGCGCAGGAACCGGTTTGCTCGCCATCTTTGCTGAACTCGCCGGCGATGCTCTGACGCTGAACGAGCTGGCGGAGGCTCGCTCGGAGCTCCTCGACCAACTGTTCGCCAACGTTGAGATCAAGCGGTTCGACGCCGCTCAAATCGATGACCACCTCGATGCGAGTGTCAGATCTACCGTCGTCCTGATGAACCCGCCGTTCTCGGCGCTTGCGAATGTCGATCGACGGATGGCGGACGCGGCTCTCCGCCACATCGCTTCAGCCCTGGCACGCCTTTGCGACGGCGGGCGCCTCGTCGCCATCGTCGGCGCGAGCCTGGCGCCGGATAACCCGGCATGGCGAGATGCCTTTGTTCGTCTCCAGGAACGCGGGCGGGTGGTGTTTTCCGCCGCCATCGACGGCGCTGTTTACGCCAAGCACGGAACGCAGATCGACACGCGGCTGCTTGTGATCGACAAGGTGTCCGCCGCAGATCCGAAGATCTTTCCCGCCTCACTGGGGACGGCGGGCCATGTCGCCACCTTGCTTGACTGGGTGACGCAGCAGGTGCCTCCGAGGTTGCCAGTCGCTTCGCCGGTCGCGGTCGACGCCATCAGGCGCCCTGCAATATCACGATCGGCCGGCGCCTCTGGGCCACGTCCATCGTCCGCTTCAAGTGGGGTAGTGCCCGACAGCGTAGAACTGATCTACGAGACGGTCGAATGGTCGCCGCCGGAAGGCGCTCGACTGACCGATGCGCTTTATGAGAAATACGGATTGCAGTCGATCTGTATTCCCGGAACGTGCGCACATCCGACCAAGCTCGTGCAGTCCGCGGCGATGGTTTCCGTTGCGCCGCCGAGGCCGTCCTATCGCCCCCATTTGCCTTCGCGTATCGCGGCAGATGGAGTTCTGTCGGACGCCCAGATCGAAAGCATCATCTGTGCCGGCGAAGCGCATTCCGAATATCTCGCAGGCTCCTGGACGGTGGATGCGACCTTCGACGTTGTGGCTGCCGCGCGCGACGACGCCGAGAACGCCGTCCGCTTTCGTCGCGGCTGGTTCTTGGGCGATGGCACCGGCGCGGGCAAGGGGCGGCAGGTCGCCGGTATCCTGATCGACAACTGGCTCAAGGACCGCCGGCGGGCGGTGTGGGTCAGCAAATCCGATAAGCTGATCGAGGACGCGCAGCGCGACTGGTCCGCGCTCGGCATGGAGCGGCTTCTCGTCACGCCGCTATCTCATTTCCGCCAGGGCACGCCGGTTCGGCTCGCGGAAGGCGTCCTATTTACCACCTATGCCACGCTACGCACCGACGAGCGTGGCAAAAAGCTTTCGCGTGTCAGGCAGATCGTTGAGTGGTTGGGCTCCGATTTCGACGGAGTGATCGTCTTAGACGAGAGCCACGCCATGCAGAACGCGGTTGGCGGCAAGGGCGAGCGAGGCGATCAGGCGGCCTCACAGCAGGGGCGTGCGGGCCTTCGGCTCCAGCACGCCTTGCCGAATGCTCGCGTGGTTTATGTGTCGGCGACGGGCGCCACCACGGTCCACAACCTCGCTTATGCACAATGCCTCGGTCTTTGGGGCGGCTCCGACTTCCCGTTCGCCACGCGTGCCGAGTTCGTCGAAGCGATCGAGGAGGGTGGGGTCGCGGCCATGGAGGTGCTGGCGCGCGACCTCAAGGCGCTCGGCCTCCACGCGGCCCGCTCGCTTTCTTACGAGGGCGTCGCGTACGAGCTCGTCGAGCACCAGCTTACGCCGGAGCAGGTTCGCATCTACGACGCCTATGCAGATGCGTTCGGCATCATTCACAACAATCTCGATGCCGCGATGCGGGCGGCCAACATCACGGGCGCAACCGGAACGCTGAACGGGCAGGCAAAATCCGCGGCGCGATCCGCCTTCGAAAGTGCAAAACAGCGCTTCTTCGGCCATCTCCTGACTTCAATGAAGACGCCCTCGCTAATCCGCTCGATCGACCGCGATCTCGAAGCTGGTCATGCCGCCGTGATCCAGATCGTGTCGACGGGGGAAGCGCTGATGGAGCGCCGGCTCGCCGAAATCCCGACTGAGGAATGGGGCGACGTCCAGGTCGACATCACCCCGCGCGAATATGTCCTCGACTATCTCGTCCATTCCTTCCCGGTCCAGCTTTATGAGCCCTTGACTGATTCGGAGGGTAATCTCTGCTCCCGGCCCGTCTATCGCGATGGCCAGCCGGTCGAGAGCCGCGAAGCCGTCGTACGCCGCGGTCGCCTCATCGAAAAACTCGCCTCGCTGCCGCCCGTGCCAGGGGCATTGGATCAGGTCATCCAGCGTTTCGGCACTGACATCGTCGCCGAAGTAACTGGTCGCTCGCGCCGCATCGTTCGCAAGGACGACCGGCTGGTGGTCGAAAATCGCGCTGGCTCGGCGAACCTCGCGGAGACCGCGGCCTTCATGGATGACGTCAAGCGCATCCTCGTGTTCTCCGACGCCGGCGGCACGGGAAGGAGCTACCACGCCGAACTGTCGGCCCGGAATCGCCGGTTGCGGGTCCATTACCTGCTCGAGCCCGGCTGGAAGGCCGACGCCGCGATCCAGGGGCTTGGCCGGACCAACCGGACCAACCAGGCGCAGCCGCCGCTGTTCCGGCCCATCGCGACCGACGTGAAGGCCGAAAAGCGCTTTCTCAGCACCATTGCCCGCCGGCTCGACACACTGGGGGCCATCACACGCGGCCAGCGCCAGACCGGAGGGCAGGGCCTGTTCCGGCGCGAGGACAATCTGGAAAGCCAGTACGGGCGCGATGCCTTGCGTCAACTCTACACGTTGCTCGTGCGAGGCAAGGTCGACGGCTGCTCGCTTCAGAGGTTCGAAGAATCGACCGGCCTGAAGCTGACAGACTCCAATGGGCTCAGGGGCGACCTGCCGCCGATCACGACCTTCCTGAACAGGTTGCTTGCGCTCACCATCGACCTGCAGAATATCTTGTTCACCGCTTTCGAGCACCTCCTGACCGCTCGGATCGAGGGGGCGGTTGCGTCGGGCACCTTCGACGTGGGGCTGGAAACGCTCCGCGCTGAGAGCTTTGTCGTCACCGACCGGCGGACGATCCATGTCCATCCGGGCACTGGCGCCGAGACCCGCCTGATCACGATCACCCAGCGCCAGCGCAACCATCCTGTGGGTCTGGACGACGCTTTCGATCGTCTCTCCGAGCGTCATGCCGTCCTGCTGATTAACGAGCGCTCGGGACGAGCCGCTGTGCAGGTCCCGGCGGCGAGCGTCATGCTCGACGACGGCGAGATCGAGCGGCGCGTCAGCCTGATCCGTCCGATGGAGCAGCACCGGGTCCCCTTGACCATGATGGCGGAGAGCCATTGGATCGAAGCGGACCGTGAACGCTTCGCCGCGGCCTGGTTGGCGGAGCTTGCCGAAGTCCCCGAGTTCGCGGAAAGCACGATCCACGTCGTGGCGGGCCTGCTGCTCCCCATCTGGAAGCGGCTGCCGAACGAATCGACCCGCGTCTATAGGCTTCAGACCCATGCGGGCGAGCGCATCATCGGCCGCAAGGTCTCGGCAGTCTGGGTCGCAAACGTCCTTGCGGCGGACGCGCCTTCGCTGGCGCCGGATGCCGCCTTTGCCGCTCTGGTGGAAGGACGGGCCGTCCTTGAGCTGGCGGAGGGACTCCAGCTTCGCCGTGTCCGGGTGATGGGTGCATATCGCATCGAGCTGTCGGGATTCAACGATACGATGCGTGATCGACTGCGAGCTTATGGTCTGTTTGGGGAGCTCATCTCCTGGAAGCTGCGCATGTTCGTGCCCACGGACGGGAGCGGCGCTCAGATCTTGTCGAAGGTGCTCGACAGCTACCCGGTCGCGCGCGTTGGTGGGCGGGAGGCCGCGTGATGCCCCGCGATGCCTCCGAACTGGCAGGCCGCCTCGCGCGCGAGGCCGAGGCGGTGTGCCGACACTACCTCTCCAATGGCAAGCGGGCAGGGCGGTACTGGATGGTCGGCGACGTCCACAACACTCCGGGCCGCTCACTGTTCGTGCGGCTGCAGGAATCGCCGAAGGGCCCCGCCGGCAAATGGACCGATGCCGCGACCGGCGAGCACGGCGATCTCCTCGACATCATTCGCGAAAGCCTGGCGTTGCGAGACTTTCGCGAGGTCGCCGAGGAGGCGAGGCGGTTTCTGAAGCAGCCTCGTCCCGAGCCGCAGCAGGCTCCGAAACCCGTTCGTTCAGAAGTGCCGGCCGGATCACGAGAAGCGGCTCGTCGGCTCTTTGCGATGTCCAGCCCGATTAAAGGGACGGTAGCCGAGACGTACTTGCAGCGTCGCGGAATAGCCAACGTCCACCATGGTGGCAGCCTCCGCTTCCATCCTCGTTGCTACTATCGGCCGGACGAGCATCTACCGACCGAAACCTGGCCGGCGATGATTGCCTCTGTCACGGACCTCAAGGGACGGATGACTGGTGTGCACCGCACCTGGCTCGATCCAGACGGTTTTGATCGCATACGGTTCGGAAAGGCTCCTATCGACACGCCACGGCGGGCCATGGGCGACCTGCTCGGCAACGCCGTTCGCTTCGGTGTGGTGGACGACGTGCTTGCGGCCGGCGAGGGGATCGAGACCATGCTGTCGCTGCGCTACGTGCTGCCGACTTTGCCCATGACCGCTGCACTCTCGGCCAATCACCTCTCTGCAATGTTGCTGCCCTCTGGCCTGCGTCGTCTCTATATCGCCCGCGATGCCGACGCCGCTGGCGATGCCGTACAGGCTATTCTCACCCAGCGCGCGGCAGACGCCGGCGTTGAAGCGATTGCATTGTCGCCTCGGCTTGGTGACTTCAACGAAGATCTGCACATCTTCGGGCTTGAGCCCCTCCGAGCAGCGTTGCGGGTTCAACTCGTGCCAGAAGACGTCGTTCGCTTCCTGCATTCGTCGACGGTAGCTGCGGAGTAGCTCCGGTGTTCGATCGACGTTCATCGGTCGGCTATCGCGAGACCACTGCCGGAAGAGGACGCGACCACGGCCTTCTAGAGGGCGATCGGACGGCAGGCGGCTCGGGCCGGCAATGGCTACGTCCGGCTATTTTCCGCCGCGCCCCGGCGATGAGAAGACACATCAGCCACTGACCGGCGCGCTTTGCATCGCGAAGCAAAATAGCCGGCCTCCGCCATCCTCCGCTGCCGCTTCGGCCCTCCGCTTCCGCCTACGCCTTCGGGCTTCGGCGGACAAGCCGCTTCGGGTTCTGGCCCGTTCCGCCCGCCGCCTGAGTGATCGCCACGAAGGCCGCGATGGGCGCGGCCGATCCGGCAAAGGACCTACTCCCATGACCGACCATGACGACATCGAACCGCTGCACGCCGCATCTCCAACCGACCAGGTTCTCAACGAACTGCAGCTCTTCGGCTACCGCCCCTTCGACGACCAGCCCGATCCGAGACCGCTCCCCGAGGGCAAGATGATCGCCGGCGCGGTCGCCGATATCTTCGACGCCCTGGTCGCAACACTGACCGACACCCGGATTGAACTGGAACTCGACGATCTGCTCTGGTCGACCGTCAATCTGTTCCATCGTGCCGTCGACCGCATCGAACGCCAACTCGACGACAACGAACAGGCACAACAGAAGAGCCAACGCGAGCAGAACGGCTCCGAAGTGCGATCGGTCGAACTTGAGCGCCTGACGGCAGAAGGCATCACGCTGATCGAGCGCCGCAGCTGCCTGGAGCTCTTCCGCGACCAGGCCATCGAGCGCTTTGAGACCCACACCGGCTCATTCTGGCGCCCCCGATCGGGATCGTTGGTGAACCACCGCACTCTGACCGCAGCAATGATCGACTCCCGCGACTTCATCGCTGCCAAGCGCCGCGCCGAGACCGAGGTCATGCTGCCGTCAGGGCCGAAGATCGCGCTCACCGGAGGGCTCGACTTCAATGACCACCACCTCATCTGGGATCGTCTTGACAAGGTTCACGCCAAGCATCTCGACATGGTGCTGCTCCATGGCGGCTCACCGAAAGGTGCCGAACTGATCGCCTCCAAATGGGCAGTCACCCGCAAGGTGCCGCAGATCGCTTTCAAGCCCGACTGGACGAAACATGCCAAGGCAGCACCGTTCAAGCGCAACGATGCCATGCTCGAACTCCTGCCGATCGGCGTCATGCACTTCCCGGGCACCGGCATCCAGGACAACCTCGCCGACAAGGCGAAGCGCCTCGGCATCCCCGTCTGGAGGTTCGCCGGCGCGTGAGCACCGTCTCTCGATCCCACGCCTTCGAGGCGGAATTGCCTACGCCGCAACTCCGCCTCTTTCCAGTCTCATATCCAGGCCTGCGCCGCGGTGGTGGTGGAAGGCGCGACTGGTACATCTATGCACATGGAGCCACCACCATGCTCCCCCTTGGGCTTGTTCTCAACACACTTGGTATTGGCCTGTTCTGCTGGGCGATCTTCTCGCTCGCTGTGTATGCCCTGCCGTTTTTCGTCGCACTGAGTATCGGGATGACGGCGTTTCAGAGCGGCGCCGGCCTCATTGGCGCGCTGCTTATCGCAACGGCCGGCGGTGCGCTGACGCTCGTCCTCGGCCAGGTCGCCGTTGCTGTTACACGGTCCTCGGCCTTGCGCGTCGCGATCGCGACATCATTCGCTGTTCCCGCCGCCGTCGCCGGCTATCATGTGGTGTTCGCGCTATCGCAGATCGGGGTGCCGTCGCTGGTTTGGCGTGAGGTCTTCGCCTGCCTGGGCGCGATTTGCATTGGCGGCACGGCGTTGACGCGCTTGACCGTTTTTGCCGAGACGCGCCTGTTCAGCCGGCCGGGCTGGTGAAGCAACCGTCTCAATCCGTTCTCACGGCCGCCACGCACGAGGGATGATCCTTCCTCGCCTTCCTCACCTTCAAACAGGTTCACGTAGATCGGCGCGTTGAACGCGGGGTCAGCGTGATTAGAGCGAGAGGTAGTCGCGCCCCTCTTCGCTGCGCTTCGACCAAGTCGGTCCAATTGAGTCCGGCCCACGTAGATGCGGTGGTGCGGCGCGCAGCCCCTCGATCGTTCTATCGGGGACGATACCGCCTTTTGCGGCAGATCGTTTCTATTTCTCCTCCGAAACGTTTCGACCTCTTGTGCAGTTCAACCGAGTCGGCAAGTCTTCTCCCGAGATCGCGGTTCAGCACGCGGACGCACGTGGCCTCTTTGATGGCTTGATCTGGCCGAAGACCGGCTTCGCCTCGATCGTCTAAGCCGCAACGCCGTTGATGCGACTTTCTTCCCCTGGGCTTACGCCCATTCCTCGCGAGGCAAGAAAGTCGCAACAACGGCGTCCTCCGCTGCGCTTCGGCCCGCGAGCGGGTGCGTCGCCGATCGTCCTCGGCCTGTCCATCGCCATCGAGGCCGCGGTGGTCGCGGGCTCGAAACACAACAGGAGAAGTGACATGGCTAACATCGGTTCTTTCAAGAAGGTCGGCAACGATTTCCAGGGCGAGATCGTCACCCTGAGCCTGCAAGCTAAGGGCGTCCGCATCGTCGCCGAAACCAACCGCTCGAACGAGAACGCGCCCAGCCACCGTATCTACGTGGGCCGGGCCGAGATCGGCGCAGCGTGGTCGAAGCGTTCCGAAGAGGGGCGCGACTACCTCTCGCTCAAGCTCGACGACCCTTCGTTCAACGCGCCGATCTACGCGAACCTCTTCGACGACGAAGGCGGCGAAGGCTACACGCTCTTGTGGTCGCGGCCGCGCAAGAACGGCGAGTAAGCTCGCTCAATCACGCCCCGCCCGAACAGATCGGGCGGGGCTTCCTAAAGCCCGCCCTCAGTCCGTGCTCGCGCATCGAGCCGTGCAGCTCTTACCTAGCTTGCTTGTCGCGTTTTCAGCCGCGACACTGCATTCGTACTCGTCGCAAACGCCCTAGTACCCGGAATCAGAGCTGAGTGATACGGCGACCTTTGAAACGGCGTTGACGGACCTTTTTCTTGGTCCAGACGAAGGGTTCGGCTCTGTCGTTGTATGCGTTGACGTAGGCATCGATGTGTTCCTGAAGCTGCTTGAGGCTCGTGAAGGAAGTGCCGCTGAGCGACTGCCCCTGTAAGATCGAAAACCATACTTCGACCTGATTGAGCCATGACGCACTTGTCGGCGTGAAATGAAATTGCACGTTGGGATGGGCCTTGAGCCAGCCCTCGTTCTTTTTATGAGTGTTGAGATTGTCGAGGATGACGTGAAGCTGGCGGCCCGGATAAGCCTTGGTGACGCTGTTCATGAAGTCGAGAAATTCGACGCGGCGACGGCGTTTTGAATGCGTTGCGATGATCTTTCCGGTGGTGACTTCGAGCGCTGCAAATAGTGTCGTCGTGCCATGCCGCTTGTAGTCGTGGCTCTGGCCGGTCAAGGCGCGGCCATTGGGCAACTTCAGATAGCCCTGCGCTCGTTCCAAAGCCTGGATCGAGGGCTTCTCGTCCACGCATAGCACAATGGCCCTCGCCGGCGGGGCGACGTAAAGGCCAACAATATCGGCGGCTTTGGCCGTAAAGTTCGGGTCGTTGCTCTCACACCAGGACTTGCGAGCCACAAGGTCGATCTTGTGGCTGCGCAGAAACCGCCAAACATATTGGACATCGACATCGCCCAGCGCCTCGGCCAGCAGGGGGCCGGTCCAGCGCGCAAACCCCTGCGGCGGCGGCTTGTCCAGCAGCTTCAGAATCCGCTTGTCGGTCGTCTTCGTATAGATCGGCTGCTTGCCCGGCCGCGGCTTGTCCTTCAGCCCTTCAAGGCCATGGTCGGCATAGCGATGCCACCAAAGGCTGACAATCCGCGGCTGGACCCCAACTTCCTTGGCTATCGAGCGCGTACTGCGCCCGTCCGCTGCCAACAGAACAATCCGAGCCCGCTTCAAATCGCGCTGCAAGGTCACCGGTGAGCGACAGCACGCCTCAAGCACCTTGCGATCTTTCCTCGAAAGGTGGACTTCTCTTGCTTCGGGTATCATCCATATCTTGAATCACGCGATCCAAGAAAAGTGGGTACTAGGGGGCCGGTCCGGAGGGACATAGCGTGCGATTTGCAGCTCAATCACCGCCGCTTGCCAAGTTTTGGCCGGTCGTCTCGTGCCCCTTCATCTGGGAGGACTAGATCGACATGACTAACGCCCAACGTGCTGGCGAGCTCAAATAGAGTGACGACAGTTGGATTGCGACGGCGACGCTCTAGGTGTGGTCTTTCAGGAGGTTGTCCATCTGGTCTGAACCAAGGAAGCTGAGGTTGCGAAGCTTCAGTTTTCCAAGGGGAGACCAGATGAACGTCCACAAGAATGCGCCTTTGACGCCCAAAGGTCGAGAGGCGATGGTGCGAAGCGTGGTCGAGGGCGGGCTGAGCCAGGCCGACGCGGCTTTCCAGTTCAACACGACGCCGAAGACCGTTGCCAAATGGGTCAAGCGGTTCCGCGAGGATGGCGTAGAAGGGTTGCGCGACCGCTCCTCCAGGCCCCATTCATCGCCGAGCCAAACCCCGCCAGCCACGTGCACAGCTGTCGAGAGGCCTTGCGCCGCCAGCGTCATACCGGCAAGCAGATCGCAGCCGAGGTCGCTGTGTCACCGGCCACCGTCAGCCGCATTCTGCGCCGCTTGGGACTAAACCGGATCCGCGATCTCGAGCCGGCCGAGCCGGAACGGCGCTATGAACGCCAGACCCCAGGCGAGATCATCCACATCGACATCAAAAAGCTCGGGCGTTTCGAGCGGGTCGGCCACCGCATCACCGGCGATCCGAGTGGTCCGAACAAGAGCCGCGGCGCCGGCTGGGATTTCGTCCACGTCTGCATTGACGACCATTATTCTCGCGTCGCCTTCTCGGAGATTAAACCAGACGAGACGGCGGACAGCGCCGTTCCCTTCCTCAAGGCGGCTGTGGCTTATTACAAAAGCCTCGGGGTCACTGTCACTCGCGTCATGACCGACAACGGGAGTTGCTACCAGTCTTTCGCCTTCCGCGACGCGTGCCGGGACCTGGGCATCAAGCATATCCGCACTAAGCCCTACACGCCGCGAACAAACGGCAAAGCCGAGCGCTTCATCCAGACCGCGCTTCGCGAATGGGCCTATGCCAAAGCCTATCCAACGTCAGATCGGCGCGCCCACGAGCTGCCGATCTGGTTGCACCAATACAACTGGCACCGACCCCACGGTGGTATAAAATCTCAAACGCCCATCAGCCGGCTCGGTCTGACCGAGAACAACCTCTTGAGGCTCCACATCTAGGTCACTGATATACTGTTGAGTGAATCCGGACACTTCCGCGAATTTCTCCTGCGTGGCGCGCTTCTGCTTCCGCACTCTTGCGAAATTCCGACCGACTAACTTGCGCATGTCCATCGGCGCAAATTGCGTCTTTACATACTATGAGGTTTATCTCCTATAGTATGTACTTCGACCTGCCTCCTTGTTAGCTGCGTGCAATGGGGCGGAAGCAATGCTTGAATTCGACTGGCGGTCGCCGGATTCCTACAAGAGTCTACAAGACGCCGACGTCACCGACATCGCCTGGAATGTCTTCGCCGGAACGCGGACTATCGACGCGAGTTTGAGGCGATGATCGCCAACAGTCCGATGGCGAAGTGACACCAGAATTCAGGAGGAGGTGGGGCCTATGCTTTCGCCCATGACCCGCAGAGGTCCTTCGACCAGCAGACGATCTTTTGGGCGCCAGAGGTTTTAGCGGCGGTCGTTCCGGTCAAGGTCGCGGTGGCCGATGACGACGGGGCGCCGTCTCAGCCACTGCTCGACCTTACAGCTGGCCAGGTGCGCCGCGCTGTCGACGGCTGGCATGCCGTGCTGCGCATCGGTTCAGTGGACCACCGCATTTGGTCCAGAGACACGCCAGTGCTCGGCGCGTCATATGCGGCCGAACTGCCGTTTGATGGCGATCTGGAAGCGCGTGCCTATGCAGCCAGGCGGCTGTGGCGTGCGATCAATGGGCGCGCGCCAGGTCCTGCATTTCATCACTTATCTAAACAGCGGCGCGAACGGCTGAGCGCCGCGATCCGCGCGCTCGATGCGCATAGCGCCGGCGGCAGTTATCGCATGATCGCCGAAGCGCTGTTCGGCAAGAAGCGCATTCCCGATCGCGCCTGGAAGACACACGATTTGCGCAATCGAACCGTCCGCCTGGTGCAAGGCGGCCTCGCGTTGGTACGCAGAGGCTATCGCAAACTGCTGCGGCCCGGGCGCAGGAACGAGTAGCGCAGTCCCCAAGGGGTGCCGAAAACCGTACCATTAAGATTCGGCATCCCCCTCCGAGATCCTGCTTCCCCATGATGACCGCACACACGCCGGCCTAGCCAGGCGTAGTGCGCTGTCCTCTTGGAGTTCTCAAATGCCCGATCCGATGGCCGGTCTTCCCCCGCGCTTCCTGCGTACACCGGAGGCCGCGCGTTATCTTGGCCTCTCCGGTCGTACGCTCGAGAAGCACCGCACGTACGGCACCGGGCCGACGTATCGGAAGATTGGCGGACGTGTTGTCTACGCCGTCGATGACCTGAAAGCATGGGCCGACCTCGGCGCCAAGACGTCGACGTCCGACCCCGGGAAGGGGACAGTGCTGCCGGCCAAGAAGCACCCGACGCTGCGCCCTTATGCGGGCCAGGAACGTCGCTGATCACCGCGTGAAAGCAGTGACCATGCGGCGCAAATACCATTCCGAGTGCGACCAGCTTGAGCTATTTCGGGCGCTACCCGGCGAGCTTGCGCCCCGCGACGCGCAGGATCTGATGGCCTATCCATTCTTTTCACTGGCAAAGACCAAGCGGATTGTGCCGATCGATTTCCGTGCCGGTGCGATCGCGATTCGTGTCGAAGCCGTGCCGGAACACGGCATGGCGACCATCTGGGATGCAGATATTCTGATCTGGGCTGCGTCCCAGATCGTCGAAGCACGTGACGCCGGCTTGAAGACGTCGCGGCTGATGGCTGCAACGCCTTACGAGATTCTGACGTTTGTCGGCCGCGGCACCAGCGCGCGCGACTATGACCGGCTGAAGGCTGGGCTCGACAGGTTGCAGGCAACGACCGTGCTGACGTCGATCCGCCAGCCGACAGAACGGCGACGGCATCGTTTCTCCTGGATCAACGAGTGGAAGGAGACAGCCAATGCAAATGGTCGCCCATTTGGGCTCGAATTGATCCTGCCGGATTGGTTCTATGCGGGCGTCATCGATGACGCGCTCATGCTCACGATCGACCGCGCCTATTTCGATCTGACGGGCGGGCTTGAGCGCTGGCTTTATCGGCTTGTGCGCAAGCACGGCGGTCGGCAGGAGGGCGGCTGGAGTTTTGACCTTGTGCCCCTCCATGCCAAGTCCGGCATCCTCTCGCCGCTCAAGCACTTCGCTTACGACGTACGGCAGATCGTCCAGCGCCAGACATTGCCTGGCTATCAGCTCGTGCTCACGCGCGACCCCAACGGTACCGAGCGACTGAACTTCGCGCCTGCACCTGTTGATCCCTTAACGGCTCGCCCGCGCCGGCGCGGACTCATTCCAAATTCGGAGGACAACCTGTGAATCAGCTCGTGCTATCGGTTACCGCAACCCTCGTGCTATCGGGGACCCAATCCTCGTGCTATCGGGGACCGGAATCGAGCTTAAGAGCTTGTTTCTCGACGCTTTCCAGCCGCTCTAACTTTACTAACCAGAAATCCTTCGGATTTCTTCTAACGGACCAGGCCGAAAGCGACGATGGAGCCGACTGCCAACGGCAGGCCACAAATCCTGCTTGCCTTCACAATCGGCGCACACACTTCACCGCCCCCAAAGCGCACGGCTTGCAGTTCGAGCTTCAGGGGGCGGCGGTATGAGCGATCTCACCGAAGTGGAGGTGCTGTGGCTCGAGAAGCGAATCGAAAACCGCATTCGGTTCGGTCGTATCGTCAACGAACGCAAGCTTGATCGTCACAGGCGCGTCCTGTCATTTGCACCGGGCAGCACTTTTGCCTTCGTCCGTTGGACGTCCAACGACTTTGGCATGATCATCTCGCGGATCGACATCTTGCGCGCGGTCGCTCCGGGACAGCGCTGCTCGACCGTGCCGTATGTGAAGCCCGGTGGAGAGATTTTACTGCGGCTGTCCGGTTGGCCGAAGGTCGAACGGGTACTGCAGATGATCGACGCCGTCGAGGCGCTCGGCATCGATCCGGCTGACGTCGCTCCTGATCACTGGCATCACGTTCACAACCGTCTGTCCGTCAACGAAAACCCGCGCCCCTACACGAAAGCCCGCCACCAGGCTTGGCTTCACCGGCAGAGGGTGATGCGATGACAGGCCGCCTGAAGATGCTCATCGCAACGTTTGGGGCTGCTGCTGCTCTCGTCGCGACAATCATCCTGGAGCCGCTTCCAATCTACATTTGGAATGCATCGGCGAGCGTGCCCATCGGTCTCTATCGGTTGCGACCGGCAAAAAGCTTCCATGTCACCGAGCTGGTCGCCGTTCAGCCGCCCGAACCGCTTGCGACCTTTCTCGACTTCAATGGCTATCTGCCGGTCGGCGTCCCGATGCTCAAGCGGGTCTTGGCGTTACCCGGACAGACGGTCTGCAGAAGTGGGCTCACGATTTCGGTCGATAACATTGCGATGGGCGAGGCAAAGGATCGCGATGGACGCGGGCGGCCGCTGCCGAAATGGCAAGGCTGCCGCGTCGTCGGTGACGGCGAGCTCTTTCTCATGAACTGGCAGTCGAATGATTCGCTGGACAGCCGATACTTCGGATTACTGCCGGCGTCAGCCATTATTGGCCGTGCGCTGCCCGTGTGGACATGGGAGGAGTGATAGTGCTTCCTCTTTGTCCGCGCCTTGTCATTCCTTTATTCAATCGTTTGCGAGCCCATTCTTCCGTTCCGGCAAATGCTTGCAAAGCCTCCGCCCGTAGCGGCGACCCAGGGTGGCCGAACGGCGGGCGCGAAGCGGTTTTACCCTGGAAGGGCGCGAGCACGGCGGCACCTTTGCGTTTGCTCGAGGGGAGCCTGCGCGCTGTCGCACCGTTGTTCATTGTGCTGACCGTGAGTAACGCCGCTGCTCTAGCCGAGATGCGACCTGCGGAGCCTTCAGCGAGTCATCGTGCTGCCGTTCCGTTTGCGCAGTTTGTCGAGAAGGCCTCGCGCCGCTTCGGTGTGCCGGTGCGCTGGATACGAGCAGTCTTGGACGTCGAAAGCGCCCAAGACGTGCGTGCCAGGTCACCGAAAGGTGCCATGGGGCTGATGCAGATCATGCCAGAGACGTGGGCAGAGCTACGTCTGCGGTACGACCTCGGCGATGATGCCTACGATCCCCATGACAACATTCTTGCGGGGACAGCGTACCTTCGCGAGTTGCACGACCGGTACGGTTCACCAGGCTTTTTAGCGGCCTACAACGCAGGGCCTACTCGCTACGAAGAGCATCTCGCCGGTCGTCCATTGCCCGCTGAAACCCAGATCTATCTGCAGAAGCTAGTGCCGATCATCGGTGGCGATATTGTAGGTTCCGGTGCAGTCGCAAGCCTGCGGCCATCGGGAGGAGCGCTCTTCGTTGTGCAGTCTCAAAGTTCAACGACCGCGGCCCGGCTGCAGCCTGGGCAACCAACGAATCGAGCTCCAATGGCCGTCTCCGTTCACGACATTTCGACCATTGCGCCACAGACAACAGGGTTGTTCGTCCCGAGATCTGATGCGGGGCCCCAGCGATGACTGTTTACGCAAGCTGGCATGCATTGGCGTGCTCTGGAGAACAATGGGCGGAATGGGGAGAGCAGCGGGGAAACACGACAGCAGGACGGCGAGATAAAAGGGTCTCGCCGGTCGAACCGCAAGCCATTGGCATGGCTTGGGTTCTGGCGTGCCGGTCGGTCGGGGCGCGTGCCGCGCGGTGCATTTTGACGAATGCAATCAGGGGTCTTTTCGGCACCGTGTCCGCTTTTGATCGTTGGGAGGTCCTGCCATGAGCGTGGGCGATAGCGACCTGCGTATCCGGCCCGGGCGCATCCGCAGCACCCGCGCACCGAAGCCCAAGAGCTTCATCAACCAGGTGCTGCGGGCGGCGAAGAGAGCAGGGCACACCTCGGGTCAGACCGTGGCCCGCAGGCGTTCGGCGGCCTATGGGCGCTCCACGTTTGGCCGCGGCCGGCTGTCGTTTAGCCGTGCAAGATTGTTCAGCCCAGCGCGGCGCGTTGTGGTGAAGGCGCGCGTGGTTCGTCATAAAGGGCGAGCCTTCCGTTCAGCACCACTGACCGCCCACCTCTCATATCTGAAGCGCGACGGCGTGACCCGGAGTGCTGAGCGGGCCGAGATGTTCGATGCCGGCGGCGACCGTGCTGATAGCGCGGCTTTCGCTGAACGCTGCCAGGACGACCGGCATCATTTCAGGTTCATCGTCTCACCCGAGGACGCCGGCGACATGACCGACCTCAAGGCCTTCACCCGCGATCTCGCCAAGCAGATGGAGACCGATCTCGGCACGCGGCTCGATTGGGTGGCTGTCGATCATTGGAACACCGACAACCCTCACGTCCATCTTCTCGTTCGGGGAGTCGATGAGGAAGGGACGGATCTCGTAATCTCCCGCGACTACATCGGCCACGGCCTGCGCTCGCGCGCCGAGGAACTGGTCGCCATTGAACTCGGTCCAAAACCGGAGCACGAGATCCGCAATTCGCTGGAGAAGGAAGTCACGGCGGAACGATGGACGCGGCTCGATCGGGAGATCCGGCTGGCGGCCGACGAGATCGGCTATATCGATCTTCGTCCCGAGAATCCCGGCAAGTCCGATCCCGAGATCAGGCGCCTGATGGTCGGCCGCCTTCAACACCTAGAGAAGATGGGCCTTGCCGCATCCGCCGCACCAGGGGAATGGATGGTAGGGCTCGAGGCCGAGCGTAGCTTGCGCGACCTCGGCATGCGCGGCGACATCATCAAGACCATGCATCGCGCCTTTACCGAGCGCGGGGAAACGCGCGGCGTTGCCGACTACGTCATCGAAGGTGGACAGCCGACGTCCCAGATCATCGGACGATTGGTCGACCGGGGATTGCACGACGAACTGACTGGCGAGGCCTACGCCCTGATCGATGGAACTGACGGACGTGCTCACCACGTGCGCTTCCGAGGCGTCGAGGCCTTCGAACATGCTCCGGCGACCGGCGGCGTCGTCGAAGTCCGACGCATCGGTCAAGCCGGCGATCTGCGGCCGACCGTGGTGCTCGCAACCCGTTCCGATCTCGATCTCGGTGGGCAGGTCACTGCAAGAGGGGCCACCTGGCTCGACCACAGGCTGGTCGAACGCGATCCCATGCCACTCGCCATGGGCGGATTCGGTCGTGAGGCCCGCGACGCCATGGAAGCCCGGACCGAGCATCTGATCCAGGAGGGCCTGGCGCAGCGGCAGGGCCAACGCATCATCTTACAGCGCGACCTCCTGAACACGTTGCGCCGGCGCGAACTGGACGAAGTGGCAGCAAAGGTCTCGGCCGACACTGGCCTGCCTCACGTGAAGGCCGCGTCCGGGGAGCACGTGGCGGGCACATATCGTCAGCGGCTGACGCTCACCTCGGGACGCTTTGCCATGATCGATAATGGGCTTGGCTTCCAGCTCGTGCCCTGGTCGCGCGAACTCGAAAAGAGGCTCGGCCAACACGTCACGGGCGTCGTGAAGGACGGCGGTGGCATCGAGTGGGGCTTTGGTCGCAAGCGCGACCTGGGTCTCTAGTAGTCTCTTCAATCCAGTTACGGAAGGACGTTCGCGATGTCTGGAACCAAAATCCTCTGGGGACAGGTGATCGTCGTCGGCCTGATCGTTTTGCTTGCAATCTGGGGAGCGACTGAGTGGACGGCTTGGCGGCTCGCCTGGCAACCGGAGCTTGGGCGGCCCTGGTTCGAGCTGTTGGGCTTCAAGATCTATTACCCGCCAGTCTTCTTCTGGTGGTGGTTCGTCTACGACGCCTATGCGCCTCAAATCTTTGTCGAGGGGGCCATCATCGCGGCGTCGGGGACCTTCGTTTCGATCGCAGTGGCGATCGGCATGTCTGTCTGGCGGGCGCGTGAAGCCAAGAATGTCGAGACCTATGGTTCGGCGCGCTGGGCTGGTCTGGAGGAGGTTCGAGCGGCCGGACTTCTCGGTCCGGATGGCGTGGTGCTGGGCAAGCTCGACCGCGACTACCTCCGCCATGACGGACCGGAGCACGTATTGTGTTTTGCACCAACTCGATCGGGCAAAGGCGTCGGTCTTGTCGTCCCCTCCCTGCTGGCCTGGCCCGGCTCGGCCATCGTTCACGACATCAAAGGCGAGAACTGGCAACTGACCGCAGGTTTCCGTTCACGGCATGGCCGAGTCCTGTTGTTCGACCCCACGAACCCAAAGTCCTCGGCCTACAATCCGCTCCTCGAAGTCCGACGCGGGGAGTGGGAGGTTCGCGACGTCCAGAACGTCGCCGACGTCCTGGTCGACCCCGAAGGCTCGCTCGACAAGCGGAACCATTGGGAGAAGACCAGTCATTCGCTCCTGGTCGGCGCCATCCTCCATGTCCTCTATGCCGAGGCCGACAAGACCTTGGCCGGAGTCGCTGCTTTTCTCTCCGATCCGAAGCGGCCGATCGAGGCAACGCTGAAGGCGATGATGACCACCGCGCATCTTGGCGAGCAGGGCGCCCATCCCGTTGTCGCATCGACGGCGCGCGAGCTCCTCAACAAGTCAGGGAATGAACGTTCAGGCGTCCTGTCCACCGCGATGTCGTTCCTCGGCCTTTACCGCGATCCTGTTGTGGCCCAGGTGACCTGTCGCTGCGACTGGCGGATCGCCGATCTGATCGCAGATAGCCGTCCAACGACGCTTTACCTGGTGGTGCCGCCCTCCGATATCTCGCGGACTAAGCCGTTGATCCGCTTGGTGCTGAACCAGATTGGCCGGCGCCTGACCGAGGACTTGCACGCCCGCGACCGCCGGCACAGAGTCCTGATGATGCTCGATGAGTTTCCGGCACTGGGCCGTCTTGATTTTTTCGAGTCCGCGCTCGCCTTCATGGCAGGCTACGGCATCAAGAGCTTCTTGATCGCGCAGTCACTCAATCAGATCGAGAAGGCCTACGGGCCCAACAACGCCATTCTCGACAATTGTCACGTCCGCGTCAGCTTTGCGACCAATGACGAGCGGACCGCCAAGCGGGTATCCGATGCGCTGGGTACGGCGACGGAGATGCGTGCGATGAAGAACTACGCCGGGCACAGGTTGAACCCATGGCTGGGGCACCTGATGGTCTCGCGGCAGGAGACGGCAAGGCCACTGCTGACCGCAGGCGAGGTCATGCAGCTTCCGCCAATGGACGAGATCGTCATGGTGGCGGGGACGGCGCCGATCCGGGCGAAGAAGGTCCGCTACTTCGAGGACAGGCGGTTCACTGAGCGGGTTCTGCCGCCGCCCAATCCGGCGAGCGCCGGCCGATCATCGCGAACGGACGGATGGTCAGCGCTCGGAACGCCGAAGCCGACGGGAGGTCCAACTGACAAGGCCGCCGAGGCCGGGGAAGACATGGCGAACAGCGGCCTTCGTCGGGAGCCCGAGCTCCCCGATCACGTCGCGATCGCCAAGGAGACGACCGAACCGACACCGGCAGAGGAATTTGCCGCCGTGCTAGACGACGACGAAGATGCGGTCCGCCAGTCCCGGCTCATGCGTCAACAGATGCGCGGCGTCGCCCGTCAAGTCGCCATGGACTCGAATGACGGCATGGAGCTCTGAGGCAATATGCGCGACCGGATGAACGTCTACTTCCCGCCAGAGCTTCTGAAACAGATCTCGGAGCTCGCCGATCGCAGGAAGCTTTCTCGGTCTGCGATCGTGGAAGCGGCTGTCGTTTCGTTTCTGTCACCGGACGGCGCGGACAGGCGGGAGGCGGCGTTTACCCGTCGCCTGGATCGGCTGTCACGTCAGATGCAGAGGCTGGAGCGTGACGTCGGCCTTACGGCTGAGACCGTGGCCCTGTTCATCCGTTTCTGGCTGACGATCACGCCACCGTTGCCCAACGACGCGCAGGCGGCCGCGCAGGCAAAGGGCAGAGAACGCTTCGAAGGATTTGTCGAGGCGCTCGGGCGGCGTTTGCAAAAGGGGCAGAGCTTTCTGCGCGAGATTCCAGAAGATATCCGCCATCAGGCATCGCTGGACAAAATCTAGCAGGGGGTCTTCACGTCTCTTGGTCCGTTACCGACGTCAAAGCGGAAGCCGACCAGCGCAGCCGAGATCGGCCGCTTGTGAGCCAATGTATGGTCCGGCCGTGCGGTGCAAGAAGATTTCGACGATCCGGTAGATGCGGTCTCGCATACCTTTCCTCGTGGCTTCCCCGCTCACTATTGAAGTTCCATGGGCCAAAATAACTATCTTGCCAAAGCATTCGGCGCAGTAATTTCGAAAGAACTGAGTTAGGCTTGATCGAAGCGGAGCAGGTGAGGGTGGTCTTTTGAGCGATCCAGCCGATACGGACCCTGGCGAACGCGATGAGCGCCTGGCGGATTTCATCCGCAACAACCAATCCGCTATCATCGAGGAATGGATCGATTTTGCGCGGACGCGTTCACTGGCGAGTGAGGTGATGTCGAAGCTCGCGCTCAAAGACCACATCGTCGAGATTCTCAAATTCGTCGCCACGGACCTGGAGTCTCCTCAGACGCCGGCCGAACAGGTCGACAAGTCGCGCGGCATGGACGGCGGAGACGAATCGTTTCGCAAGAGGGCGACAGAGGTGCACGCGGCCCTCCGCCTTGCGGACGGCTTCGATATCGATCAAAAGGTTTCGGAATATCGAGCCTTGCGGGCGAGCGTAGTGAAGCAACGGGTGGCACACCACCGGAGCCTCGAAAGCACTGATCTGGAGGATCTCACCAGGTTCAACGAAGCGATCGATCAGGCTGTGACCGAATCCGTCGCCCACTACACCAAAACAATCAACAACTCCCGGAATGTCTTTCTGGGCATCCTTGGTCACGACTTGCGGAACCCGATTGGCGCAGGAGCGGTCTGGGACGATGGATTCCAGGCCAAAATCGTTTCCGATCTCGTCCGGACAACGGACCGGGCGACGCGAATTCTGGATGATCTGCTCGATCTCGCCCGCTCATCTTTCGGAATCGACGTCCCCATCGCAAAATCCCAAACCGACATGGCGTCGGTATGTCACGGAATCGCCGACGAACTGCAAAGCGTCAACGAGAAGCACACTCTCACAGTCACTCAGAAAGGTGATCCAAACGGGCGTTAGGACCCGGCAAGAATGGGACAGGTGCTGTCCAACCTGATGGTGGAACGAAACCGGTTTCGGTGATGGTATCGGGCAACGATCCCCGCACTTTGATCGTGAGCGTTCATAATTTCGGTCCTGCCATACCCGCTGAAGGTCAAAGGGCGATTTTCCAGTCGTGGATGCGCGGCCAAGTGCAGGATTCGGGTGACTGCGCTCATCTGGGGCTCGGCCTCTACATCGCGAGGCTGATCGTCGAAGCCCATGGCGGCGACATCGCCGTTAGTTCGGACGAGAAGACCGGCACAACGTTCACAATTCAACTCCCTCGCTCCTGACTGCTCACGGATTTTCGGGCGAAACGCAAGTTCTTGATCTTTAGGAACAATATCTTGATGGCGCGCTTGCCAGCGTGGAGGATTGCACCGGAATGGCGCGTACGAGCCCCGTCATATTGATCGTCGTGGACGAATTCCTACCGCGGATGGATTCCGTCGAGGTGCTCGAAGACGCCGGCTTTGAAGTCATTCCGGCGGTCAATGCCGACGAAGCCATCGCCATTCTCTCAGCCCGCTCCGACATCCATGTTGTCTTCACCGATATTCAGACGCCGGGTTCGATGGACGGGTTGAAGCTCGCCCGGTTCGTCCGCGACCGTGGGCCACGAATCAAGATCTTCGCGACCTCCGGTCACGTCCACATCGAAGATAACGATTTGAGTTTCTGCCTAAGCCGTACCGTAGCGCCCAAGTCGTCGAGGTTCTGCGGGAACCGGAATTACCTGATTGATCACTCCATCGGGTATCCGGCTCTCAAGTCGGGAATAGCGTAGATATCGCCTGGACCCGTGGGGCAAGCCAGCTAAACGGCGCAAGGGAATACAAGGTGGTTCATGTCGAAAGTGCTTGAACGAAACAACGTGCATATTCAAGGTGCCGGCGCAAAAGCGATGATGTTTGCGCATGGCTTCGGCTGCGACCAGAACATGTGGCGCTTCGTGGCTCCGTCGTTCGAAGCGGACTTCCGGACAGTCCTATTTGACCACGTCGGTGCCGGGGGTTCGGATCTAAGCGCGTACGGCAGAGCCAAATATTCGAGCCTTGAGGGCTACGCGACCGACGTCGTGGAGATCGGCCGCGAGCTGGACTTTTCGGACGCCGTCTTTGTCGGCCATTCCGTGAGCAGCATGATCGGCGTGATGGCGGCCGAAAAGGCGCCGGAAATGTTTGGCAAGCTGGTGCTGATCGGCCCATCGGCCCGCTATATTGACGACGAAGGATACACCGGCGGCTTCAGCGCAAAGCAGATCGACGAACTGCTGGAATTTCTGGAATCCAACCACATGGGCTGGTCCGCGCGGATGGCGCCAATGATCATGGGCAATCCGGACCGCCCCGAGCTGGGCCAGGAGCTGACCAACAGTTTCTGCCGAACCGATCCTGAAATAACCAAAGCATTCGCTCGCGTGACCTTCACTTCGGACAATCGCAGGGATCTTGCCCGTGTAGCCGTGCCAACACTCGTCCTTCAGTGCAGCGAGGACATTATCGCCAGCCAGGAGGTCGGCGACTTTGTTAACCGTACCATCCCGAACAGCCGGATGATCGTTCTGAAGGCGACCGGTCATTGTCCAAACCTCAGCGCACCGGAAGAAGTGGTGTCCGCGATGCGAACGTTTGTGTGACCAGCGTGGTCTCGCTCGACTTCACCGACATGGTCGAGGACGCTCCTTGCGGTTACGTTTCGCTATCGCCGGCTGGAGCGGTCATGCCGCCGACCAGATGATCGGCAAGCGCTTCAGCGACTTTCTGACGGTCGCAGGGCGCATCTACTATGAAACTCACGTCGCGCCGCTATTGCGAATGCAGGGTTCGTTCGAGGAATTCGCCATCGACGTCATCAAGGCGGACGGGCAGTTGCTCCAGATGATCGCCAACGCAACCGAGCGTCGGGACGCTGACGGCAAGCCTGTCTCCATCCGCCTGGCGCTCATCAGAGCGACTGATCGGCGCCGGTACGAACAGGAGCTTCTTCGAGCCCGCGAGGCGGCAAGAACAGGCGAAAGATCTGCCGAAGTCAATTTGCAACGAGAGCACGAAGCCTCGGAGCTCCGAGAGCAGTTCATCGCCGTTCTCGGACATGATCTGCGCAATCCGCTCGCTTCGATCAGTGCCGGGGCACGTATCCTCGAAAGGACAGTGCAGACCGAGAAAGAGCGGCAGGTTATCGCCATGATGCAGACCACCGTCATGCGAATGGCAGGACTGATCGACAACGTGCTTGATCTGGCGCGTAGGCGGCTTGGCGGCGGAATTGGGTTGAACCTCGATCTCAGAAATTCGCTGGAGCCCGTGCTCATGGGCGTCGTGGACGAACTGAGACTGGCTTCGCCGGGTCGGATCATAGAGGCCGAGTTCAAGATCGAGCGGCCCGTGAACTGCGATGGCCAACGGCTTGGGCAGATGCTGTCCAATCTCGTCGGAAACGCCCTCACGCATGGATCTTCAAGTAAGCCGGTCATCGTTCACGCGGAAACAAGGGAGCACGTATTCGAGCTCTGGGTCTCCAATGCCGGCCAGCCGATCCCACAATCCGCGATGGACAAGCTGTTCGAGCCCTTCTTCCGCGGGAACGCACACGCCAGCCGCCAGGGACTCGGACTGGGTCTCTACATCGCTTCCCAGATCGCAAAAGCTCACGGCGGCGAACTGACGGTCAGTTCGACGAGTGAAGAAACCAAGTTCACCTTCACTATGCCCCTTTCGGCAGGCTGACTGCTTCTCTCGGAAGATGTCCGTATCAGGAGGATAGCGATTACTCCTTCTGTTCAAGCGTGCAAATAATTCCCTGCCGCTCGCCCGCAATGTGGGCTCCAGAGCCATTACGGGCGAGGCAGTTGGTGGGTAACTACCTGCATTGTGGAGGACGAGGTTCCTTTTCCGCGAGCTTTCCTGCATGGTCCGGCATGGCAAAAATCAAAGTGAGCTTCAAACCGGTTCGCAAATCTGAGGGCGATTGGACTATCGTCGCCGAGTATCCAGGCGCAGAGCCCCGAGAAATCACGGGCTTCACGAGCAAAGCCGATATTGATGATTGGATGAATGGAGAGCGTAGGATCGCCTGGCTCCGATCACAGGGCTACGCGAAGTGATTTGATGACGCCTTCCTGCAACGGTCATGTCCGCCTGACGCTTCTGGCTCGCGCCGAAGGTCCGGCTACCACCTCTATTGTTCCAGCTTCCCTCAACCAAAGCCGCCATTCTCGCAGGTGGCGGAGGTTCTCTCGCGGCAAGTAGGCTGATGAACGCTTGGGGCCTGTGGAGGACTTTCGCGGCCGGAGGCCTCACGTGTTGCTCTACCAAGAAGAGTTTTCTCAACTCGCTTTCAAGTTGGTAGCAGCTGTTGAAGTGGCCATTGCGTTACAACACGATGCGGCCATGATAAATGGGTGCAAGGATCCTACGCAAAGGGCGGTACCTCGACCAGCGTTCCGATCAATCGCAACAATGCTTGCTGTTCGGGTCCCTTCCCGTCACGCAAGAACTCACCCAATTCGACGTGAGATAGCCGGCCGCCAGAGGGCGCATTGGGCTGGTGGATGATGAACGCGTAGCCGTTTGTCGGCTCGCGTGCGATGAACCATGCGTCGCCGTTTGGGCTCCGATAGAGCTCCCGCCGGTCTGACATTTTTCCTCCTTGCTGCCTCCTGTCCCTGTGGGAGGCCGATGGGCGCTTGCGGGAAGAATACGAGAGATCACTGAAAATGCGAAAGCTGATCTTCCGTAACGACGCGCTCGATCTTCTCGGACTTGCACCTGATACGGTACCTAACTCGTCCATCAGACTCGATGGGCATGTGCTGTACGATCGTATAAACCATCGGCGGTTCAGTTGCGGCGCGTCCTTGCGGGCCTTGAGCTTGGTGGCGAACGTCCTCATTCAGCTTGTAGGCATATGGCATTATTTTTCCTCATCGCTCACGACTCTATCTGACTCGCCTTGTGTCCAGGGCGGAATCTCTAGTCCTCAAGAATGGATTTTGTAGCCTCGAATATCTGTTCCGCTGTGCCCTTGATCGTGCCCTTCGCCCACGCTTGAAACAGGGGACGTAGGCGTTCTTGTAGGCCCCTTCGTCTGCAGAGAAGTAGACTTCGTCCGTGGCAGTATCCAAGACAAGCGCTCCCGTATCGATGCAAATTTCCTCGATTAGTACCAGGCGTTCTTCTTGCTCGGCCAGATGACGTTTTACGATGCTCATTGAATCTCCTGCTTGGTCCCAACGATACCACGTTCCGGATGCACCCACGCCTGGTGAATATGCCGACGTGGTCGGCAGAGCGTTGAACCGTCTTACCGGGGCAGCCTGTAAACATCGCCCGGCTTGAGGTTTAACTCCTCGAAAAGCCTTTGCTGCACTTCCGTCAGGGTTGAATCAGGAGTTCCGCCGTCCAGCCTTCCGGAAGGGCTGCGAGTACCAGCGTCAACGCCTCACTTGGCTTGGCAAACGCAATCCAAGACTGCTTTGTGGGCCCCTCTGCCGACAAATCGTCCGCGGTTACGTCAACGACAGTAAACGAGTTGCCAACTGACTCTGCCATGAACGGCAATTCCCGCCACAAGCTACTGCTGCGAGGTGAAGTCATCCTTCAGATGAGGAATGTCGAACGGGGCCGGCAATCAACCTGTAGATGGGCACCCAGGCGGTGTTCCACGATTCCATGGTAGCGCCGCAAACCGAGCACTCGAAGCTGGCGATCTTCCGACTAGGGGCCATCGCCTCGGTTCGGCTATAGATAGACCGCGCCGCACCGACAAGATCGGTCATGAGAATCGAGCATACCGATTTATGCGCCTGAAAGACAAAACAAGCCACTGCGAAATCAATTCGCGCGATGAGCTTCGAGGCAGCGCTCGTTTCAGCTTTTCAGCCTGTGCCTTAATCGTAACTCAGCGACATAAGGGCCAATTGTCGAAGCGAAGCCACAAACGAGGCTGTTGAATTCTTTGCCAGATTAAATCAAAAACCCCGCTCCCGATGGCTCGGGCGCGGGGCAGGACCACAAGCTCTGCCAGTACATCCGTGGCTGGAGCGACAGGTCTGTCGTGCGGCTAACTAAGCAGCACGAAGGTTTTCGGCAGCGGACTTGCCGGTACGACGGTCTGCCACGACGCCTTAAACCACTTCACTGTACCCGTGTTCATCAGGGTTTCCTTTCGTATACGCGCAGGATCCGGCGCGCGGAGCTGCGGCCAGTGTTCAATTAGTCGATGTTGGAGAATGTCTGAAACGTGCGCGCCGCAGGATCTGAGGCGAAAGCGGAACAGTTGTTCGGCCAGTATCGATGGTTGGGACCATACACCAGCAGTTGAGAGAGTCAAGGATTACGAGAACCGGCCCGTTGCCTAACGCGTGTCGGACGATTGGCCGTTCCGGCTGGACTGACCTGCCACGAACTTTCATCCGGCCGCGGTTAGAGCCTCTCGACGACGGCCGTCAGTTCGCGAGCGACGCGTCGTCCTGAGATCGACGTATCCGGAATGGCGCGTGACGTCGTCGACGATGTTGAGGATGCGGAAGCGCCGACCGTTGGCGAACTGGTCGTGGACGAAATCCAGCGACCAGCGGGCGTTGGGCATCGCCTCGACTAGGATCGGGGCACGGGTCCCCACGGCCTTGCGGCGAGCCCGCCGCTTGCGGACGGTGAGCCCTTCTTCCCGATAAAGCCGGTAGATCCGGTTGATCCCCCATGGCTCACCCTCCCGCCGCAGCAGCACGAACAGCCGGCGGTAGCCGAAACGCCGCCGCTCGTTGGCAAGGTCACGCAGCCGGCCACGGAGAGTCGCGTCCGGAGGACGGCTGGAGCGATAGCGGATCATCTTCCGATCCGCTCCGACAATCGAACAGGCCCGCCGCTCCGACAGGCTCATGACGGCCTGCAGATGCGCGACCGCAGCGCGCTTGGCGGCGGGCCCTACCATTAATGGGATGGTCCGCCCCGTCCTCCTGCCTCATCATAGGAAGGTCGGATCAAAAGAGGAGAGTATCATGGCCCATCGCAATTTGCCGCGACCGGCGGCTGTCTATGGAATCGACATTGGCAAGAACCTGTTCCACGTCGTTGGCCTGAGCTGCGACGGCACACCTGTTCAGAAAGTTCGCTTTCGACGGGACACGCTTCTTCAGTTCTTTGCTCGCGCACAACCAAGCATAGTTGGCATGGAATCCTGCGCCGGTTCACAATGGCTCGCCCGGAAGATACAGGCACTTGGTCACAAGGTGCGCCTGATCCCCGCGCAATTCGTGAAGCCCTACGTGAAGTCAAACAAGAACGATATCATCGACGCCGAGGCGATCGCTGAGGCCGCGACGCGCCCGACAATGCGCTTCGTCGCCGTAAAGGAGGAGGACCAGGTCGATCTTCAAGCGCTGCATCGAATCCGTGACCAGATGGTCGGCTCGAGGACACGCCTGATCAATCAGATGCGGGCTTTCTGCCTCGAGTACGGTGTAACTTTGCGTCAGGGTGCCGGAATATTCAAACTCGAGTTGCCGCGCGCTTTGAATGACGAAGGAAACGATTTGTCACCAGTGATGCGTCGCCTGGTGGGCGATCTCTTCGCCGATCTCCGCCGCCTCGAAGAACGGATCCGCGAAGTGACACAGGAGATCGAAGCGGTCGCCGATCGAGAGGACGTCACACGCCGGCTGATGACAATCCCTGGTATCGGCGCATTGGGTGCGACCGCTGTACTTGCCGCGATCGGTGATGGGCTGCAGTTTCGCAAGGCCCGCGATCTTGCTGCCTGGCTGGGGTTAGTGCCCAGGCAATACTCGACCGGCGGGAAACAGACGTTGCTTGGCGTCAGCAAACGCAGCAACCGTTATGTGAGAAAGCTTCTAGTGCATGGCGCGCGATACTGCTTTCGGCATTTGGACCGGACGCGCGATCGCCTAGGAAGCTGGCTCGACGGACTCCAGGCTCGGATGCATCCGAACAAGGCCGTTGTCGCTCTAGCCGCCAAGATGGCCCGCATTGTCTGGGTGGTCTTGAACAAGCCTGGAGCTCTCTACGAACGCAGAGATCCTGCTTTCACCTGACGCTTCTGGCTTCGATTGCAAGGCTCGGGAACAGTGATGACGAAACAGTGGATCAACATGCCGTAAGCCCTGTGCAAAAAAGCGGGCTTCGTGCCCGAACCATTTATTGGGAACGGCGTGCGCGGATCTCATCATGGCCTGGCTGCAACAGCAGTCCACTCGCGAGAGGCCGGATACATTTATGCAACTGGAAGCGTCATTTTTGCTGTTACGAACCCTTGCACGGACGGGGGCGGACCATACATTTTTTGAAAGAAGCTCGCGAAGGGCGGCGGCGTCGAGCATCTGCTCGGCTAGAAGCTTCTTCAGCTTCGCGTTCTCGTCCTCCAGCGCCCTCAACCGCTTCGCCTCTGAAACGTCCATGCCGCCGAATTTGGCCTTCCAATTGTAGATCGTTGCTTCCGAGACCCCGTGCTTGCGAGCCAGGTCGGCCGTCTTTGCCCCAACCTCATGCTCCTTCAACACTGCGATAATCTGCTCTTCCGTGAACCTTGCTCGCTTCATCTGCCCGTCCTTCTTCGGGCCGGACTCTAACTCCATCTGGAGGAAATACGCAGGGGCAGGTCAACGCTCGTTGAGGTGACCTCGGACGACGGAGCCGTGCCAACGAAGCAGATGTGGCTCGCCTTAGCCAAGCCAAGTCAGGCGCTGACGCTAGTTCTCATGGCTGTTTCCCAAGGCTGAACGGCGGAAGTCGTAGGGTGACCGGAAATCAATCATCAGCCGGTTACGAGTACATGCCCTAGGTTGCTGTCCCGCCAGACTTTTCTTTTGTACGCCGGCCCACGATCGCAGCAATTTAGCCGCGCCCTCAGAAAGCTCGACGAGCTATCGGCTAGAACGAGCTGAGAGCAAGAGGGCCGGCATGCAAATCTCAACAGAATGGTGTCGAATTGCGCGCGTTTTTCTTCCTTTTGCCGCTGGATACTATCTTTCGTATCTGTTTCGAACGATCAACGCTTTGATCGCCAGTCATCTCAGCTCGGATACCGGTCTTGGGACTGCCGACCTCGGGTTGCTTACGTCAGTCTATTTCTTGGTGTTCGCGGCGGTTCAGATCCCCATCGGCATATTGTTGGACCGAATTGGTCCGCGTCGCGTCCAGAGTGCTCTGCTCTTGCTCGCAGCAGTGGGCGCCGGACTGTTCGCCGTATCGACTGGCTTCCTGTCACTCTTGATCGCGCGTGCAATGATCGGGCTTGGTGTAGCGGCGGCGCTCACGGCGGGACTGAAGTCCATCATCCTTTGGTTCCCCAGGGAGCGCGTTGGCTTGCTGAACGGCTACATGGTCATGCTGGGCTCACTAGGAGCGATGACCGCTACTGCTCCCGTCGAACACCTGCTTGCTTGGATGGGCTGGCGGCAGCTTTTTGAGATCCTGGCAGCCGCTACTGGTGCGATAGCCATTCTCATCTACGTCGTAGTACCGGAACGAGGCATTGCCCCATCAACGGCGTCCACCACCCTGAGCTCCGTTTCCAGCGATCGGCGCTTTTGGCGAATGGCCCCATTGTCGGCGACTTGCATTGGATCGTCCTGGTCGCTGCAGGGATTGTGGGCATCGCCGTGGCTAACCGACGTCGAGAGGTTTGATCGCGCAAGTCTCGTCCGACAGCTTTTCATAATGTCGATCGTCTTGAGCTGCGGTGCCTGGCTGTTCGGTATCACGGTCCATTGCATCAAACGAAGGGGAATCGGGGCGGAGACAGTATTGGCGATGGTTGCAGTACTATTTATCGCAGCCGAGTTGGCCTTGATCCTGCGAGCGCCTCTGCCGTCCATCTTGCCCTGGTCCGTTGTCGCAATCGTCGGAACGGCGACTGTAGTCAGCTTCGCGGTGATGGCAGATTATTTTCCGCCGGAGCTTGCCGGCCGTGCCAATGGCGCCCTGAACGTCTTGCACTTTGGTTGGGCATTTCTGGCACAATACGCGACAGGCCTAATCTTGGAGCAATGGCCCACGACCGATGGCCATAGGCCCCTCCCAGCCTATCAAGTCGCGTTCGGTCTCAACGTAGCACTGCAGATCGCGGCATTGGTCTGGTTCGCGCTGCCCTGGCGCCGATCCATCGCTGCGTGGATCAGTTCAATCCTCTTCTTCGAGCCGGCTGATGTTTCCTACGCTGTCGAGTCGATTGGGTTGTATGAGGATTCGGTCATCATCCTCCCCGCGGATGATGATGCGGAGTGGTGAGCAACGACTCGCAGCCAACAGTAGATCCCAAACCTCGGTTCGCAGTCTTTCTTTTTCTACGCCAGATTACGATCAACGGAAACCGCGTGTTGCGCCAAGTCCATCGGTGCCTTTTCTAATCATCCCCATATGAGGACGCTCGTTGGACGTCCTCATTCGGTGGGAGCGAACGGTGGCAATCCATTCCATTCAATCGGAAGCGAGTTCGCGCGGTGCGCGGATGCTGCGCAGCGCGCTCGGCTCTGCGATTGCAGGCTACCTCGAAGACGAAGCGATCATCGAGGTGATGCTCAACCCAGATGGGCGGCTGTGGATCGACCGATTGTCGAATGGACTGGTCGACACAGGCGAAACGCTGTCCGCAGCCGATGGCGAGCGCATTGTTCGCCTGGTGGCGCATCATGTAGGCGCCGAAGTGCATGCCGGCGCGCCACGGGTCTCGGCCGAACTCCCTGGTACTAGCGAACGCTTCGAAGGCCTCCTGCCTCCGGTCGTCGCGGCTCCGGCCTTTGCTATCCGCAAACCCGCTGTCGCCGTGTTTACGCTCGACGACTACGTCGCCAAGGAGATCATGACCTCGGAGCAGGCCAAGGTTCTGAAGGGCGCGGTCGCCGCACGGAAGAACATCCTCGTCGCCGGTGGGACATCGACCGGCAAGACTACATTGACGAATGCGCTCCTGGCCGAGGTGGCAAAGACCTCCGATCGGATCGTGCTGATCGAAGATACCCGCGAACTCCAGTGCAAAGCGCCTAATCTTGTAGCGCTGCGGACGAAGGATGGCGTGGCCACACTTTCCGACCTCGTTCGATCCTCCCTGCGTCTACGACCTGATCGCATCCCGATTGGCGAAGTCCGAGGTGCCGAGGCACTCGATCTACTCAAGGCTTGGGGTACGGGCCATCCCGGCGGCATCGGCACTATTCATGCGGGCACCGCGCTCGGCGCGCTGCGGCGGCTTGAGCAACTCATCCAGGAAGCCGTCATCACGGTTCCGCGTGCCATGATCGCCGACACCATCAACCTCGTCGCCGTACTTGCAGGCCGCGGCGCCGACCGTCGCCTCGCTGAGCTCGCCATCGTCTCGGGGCTTAGCGCCAGCGGCGACTACAGCCTTTCATCAGCAGGAGACTGACATGCGTCAGCAAATTCGCTTTCTTCGAGGTGCATCGTTGGCCGCTTTCGGCATAGTGCTTTTGGCAGCGGCGCCGGCATGGGCGGCTGGCTCGAACATGCCCTGGGAGCAGCCACTCAATCAGATCTTGCAGTCGGTGGAGGGCCCGGTTGCCAAGATCATTGCCGTCATCATTATCGTTGTCACCGGACTCACGCTCGCGTTCGGGGATTCGTCAGGCGGCTTCCGCAGGTTGATCCAGATCGTGTTCGGGCTGTCGATCGCATTCGCCGCCTCGAGCTTCTTCCTGTCGTTCTTCTCCTTTGGCGGCGGCGTGGTGATCTGATGGATGAACCGGTCACAGGCTTTGTCGTGCCCGTTCACCGCGCACTCACCGAACCCATCCTGATGGGCGGCGCGCCGCGGTCGGTCGCGATCGTCAACGGCACGCTTGCGGCAGCCCTGGGGCTCGGACTTCGGCTCTGGATCGCGGGTCTTGTCCTCTGGTTCATCGGCCACACGGCCGCCGTCTGGGCCGCCAAGCGCGATCCCGCCTTCGTCGATGTGGTGCGCCGACATCTGCGCATTCCCAGTCATCTCAACCTCTGAGCTCTCGATCATGATGAATCTCGCTGAATATCGCCATTCCAGCGCGCGTCTCGCAGACTTCCTGCCTTGGGCAGCCCTCGTCGATGAGGGGATCATCTTGAACAAGGACGGTTCGTTCCAACGGACGGCAAAATTCCGGGGCCCGGACCTCGATAGCGCAGTGCCGGCTGAACTCGTCGCCGTCGCGGGTCGCTTGAACAACGCCTTGCGTCGCCTGGGATCAGGCTGGGCCGTATTCGTCGAGGCGCAGCGCCATTTCGCGGGTGCTTATCCGCTGAACACCTTTCCGGATGTCGCATCCGCACTGGTCGATGCCGAGCGAAGAGCTCAGTTCGAAGAGGCGGAGGCCCACTATGAGTCCAGTTATTTCCTAACGTTCCTCTATCTGCCGCCAGAGGAGGGGGCCGCCAGGGCAGAGCGCTTGCTCTATGAGGGCCGCGGTCGCACCGTCGGCACCGACGCGCGCGAGGTGCTCCGCGGATTTGTCGATCAAACCAACCGCGTGCTGCAGCTTGTTGAAGGGTTCATGCCGGAATGCGCCTGGCTCGATGATCAGGCCACGCTGACTTACCTGCACTCGACGATCTCGACCAAGCGTCATCGCGTTCGCGTGCCCGAAATTCCGATGTACATCGATGCCCTCTTGGCCGACCAGCCGCTGACCGGCGGGCTCGAGCCGATGTTGGGCTTAGCCAATCTTCGGGTCTTGACGATTGTCGGCTTTCCGGGCGCCACGACCCCGGGAATCCTAGACGACCTGAATCGCCTGCCATTCTCTTATCGTTGGTCGACCCGGGCGATCATGCTCGACAAGACCGACGCCACCAAGCTGCTGACCAAGATTCGGCGGCAGTGGTTCGCCAAGCGAAAGTCCATCGGCGCCATTCTCAAGGAGGTCATGACGAACGAGGCGTCGACGCTGCTCGATACCGATGCCCACAACAAGGCGATTGATGCCGACGCCGCGCTGCAGGAACTGGGTTCGGATCAGATCGGACAAGCCTTTGTCACGGCCACCATCACGGTGTGGGACAGCGATCCCAGTGCAGCCGACGAAAAGCTGAGGCTGGTCGAGAAGGTCATCCAGGGCCGCGACTTCACCTGCATGATCGAGACGATGAACGCCGTCGAAGCCTGGCTCGGCAGTCTGCCGGGACATGTCTATGCCAACGTGCGGCAACCACCGGTTTCGACCCTCAACCTCGCCCACATGATTCCGATGTCGGCCGTGTGGGCCGGCGAGGCGAGGGATCTGCATTTCAAAGGGCCGCCACTCCTGTTTGGCAAGATTGAGGGATCGACGCCCTTCCGGTTTTCGCTGCACGTCGGCGACGTCGGCCATACCCTCGTGGTGGGACCGACCGGTGCAGGCAAGTCAGTCCTGCTTGCGCTGATGGCGCTACAGTTCAGGCGTTATCCGCACTCCCAGGTCTTTGCGTTCGACTTCGGTGGTTCGATCCGGGCGGCCGCGCTCGCCATGGGTGGCGACTGGCATGATCTCGGCGGTGCATTATCTGACGGGGACGAAAACCCCGTCGCCCTGCAACCGTTGGCCTGGATCGATCATCTCGCCGAGCGAGGGTGGGCGACGGAATGGATCGGCGCGATCCTCGCACGGGAAAAGATCGAGATCACTCCGGAGGTCAAGGATCACCTGTGGTCGGCGCTGACGTCACTCGCTTCCGCGCCGAGGGAGGAGCGCACCCTGACGGGCCTGTCTGTCCTGCTCCAATCGAATTCTTTGAAACGCGCCCTGCAACCATACTGCCTCGGTGGACCTTCCGGGCGCCTGCTCGATGCTGAATTCGAACGTCTCGGCGAGGCGTCGGTCCAGGCGTTTGAGACCGAAGGTTTGATCGGAACGAGTGCGGCGCCGGCCGTGCTGGCGTACCTCTTCCATCGAATTGGTGATCGTCTCGACGGCCGGCCGACACTCCTGATTATCGATGAAGGGTGGCTTGCCCTCGAAGACGAAGATTTTGCGGGGCAACTCCGGGAATGGCTGAAGACGCTCCGGAAGAAGAACGCCTCCGTCATCTTCGCCACCCAGTCGCTTTCGGACATCGATGGATCGGCGATCGCGCCAGCCATCATCGAAAGCTGCCCAACGCGATTGTTGCTGCCGAACGAACGGGCGATCGAGCCGCAGATCGCAGCCATCTACCGCCGCTTCGGCCTCAATGACCGTCAGATCGAACTTCTGAGCCGGGCAACGCCAAAGCGCGATTACTATTGCCAGTCTCGTCGCGGCAACCGGATGTTCGAACTTGGCCTTGGTGAGGTCGCGCTCGCATTCACCGCAGCCTCTTCCAAGACAGACCAGGCTGTCATCGCGCAACTCATCGCCGAGCATGGACCCGACGGCTTTGTGCCGGCCTGGCTCCAGCACCGTGGCGTCGCCTGGGCCCTCGATCTGATCCCCAATCTCGTCAATCTGGAGAAATCATTATGAGGCGTCTCGGTTTATTGGCGGCTGCTAGCAGCATCGCGCTCCTGCTTGGCGCCACCGTACCTGCGCGGGCTCTGATTGTCTTCGATCCCAATAATTACGTTCAGAATGTCCTGACCGCGGCGCGGGAGCTCCAGCAGATCAACAATCAGATCACCTCGTTGCAGAACGAGGCGCAGATGCTCATCAATCAGGCGAAGAATCTGGCAAACCTTCCGTATTCATCGCTGCAGCAACTGCAATCATCGATCCAGCGGACCCAGCAATTGCTGGCCCAGGCCCAGCGGATCGCCTACGACGTCCAGCAGATCGATCGCGCGTTCTCGACGAGCTACGCCCCGGCCGCTGGCAACCAATCCAGCCAGTTGCTGGTCACCAACGCTCAATCGCGGTGGCAAAATACTTACGCGGCAACACAAGATGCGCTTCGCGTCCAGGCCGGCATCGTTGGCAATCTCGACACCAATCGTGTCCAGACGTCCGCACTCGTAACGTCCAGCCAAGGCGCGAGCGGCACTCTACAGGCAACGCAGGCTGGCAATCAGCTTCTTGCGCTGAATGCGCAGCAGCTTGCCGACCTTACCGCTGTCGTGACGGCGCAAGGTAGGGCGCATAGTCTTGATGCGGCTCAGCGCGCCTCGGCTCAGGATCAGGGACGAGAACAGCTTCGGCGCTTCCTGACACCGGGGCAGGGCTATCAATCCTCCAATGTGCAGATGTTCCACTAATGACTGACATAAGGGTATTCAAGGCGTTGTCGCTGCTTACGACAATCGGCGTGTTGGTCGTTACTGCTTGCACGAATCAGCTTCGCGGTGGCGACGAGCCGCCCGCGCTGCCGAAGACGGAGCAGACGACAGATGCAACCAGCTCTGACCTCGCACGCTGCCGCAGCGTCACTGCGGAGGAAGCAGCGGGTTATCAGCATTGCAAACAAGTTTGGGCCGAAAACCGCCGTCGCTTCTTTGGCAAGAAAGACGGTGCCGCAGCTCCTGGCCACGACAATTCCGCCGCCGGCATCGCGCTAGTTCCAAAGGATCAAAGCCGGATCCCGCAGGGATATCCGAACCTGGTGGCGCCCGAGGCGAGCGAGCCATGACGGGTACGGGGATCATCGACCAATTCCTGGAAACATTCACGGGTTATATCGACAATGGCTTCGGGCTGCTCGGTAGTGAAGTCGGGTATCTCGCAGCGACCCTTGCCGCGATCGACATCACGCTTGCTGCGTTGTTCTGGAGTTGGGGGCCGGAGGAAGACATCATCGCGCGTCTCGTGAAGAAGACGCTCTTTGTAGGTGTCTTTGCCTATCTCATCGGCAACTGGAACAGCCTGGCGCGCATCGTCTTCGAAAGCTTTGCCGGCGTTGGGTTGAAAGCATCAGGCGCAAGCTTGTCCGCATCCGATTTCCTGAAACCCGGAAAGATCGCTCAAGTCGGACTCGACGCCGGCCGGCCGCTGCTCGATTCGATCTCCAATCTGATGGGCTACATCAGCTTCTTCGAGAATTTCGTCCAGATCGTCGTTCTCCTGTTCGCCTGGGTCGTGGTGTTGCTCGCTTTTTTCATTCTGGCGATCCAGCTCTTCGTCACTCTGATCGAGTTCAAGCTTACGACGCTGGCCGGCTTCGTGCTCATTCCCTTTGGCCTGTTCGGCAAGACCGCATTCGCGGCAGAGAGGGTCTTGGGCAACGTCATATCTTCAGGGATCAAGGTTCTGGTGTTGGCCGTTATCATTGGCATTGGATCGACCTTGTTCTCGCAGTTCACCGCTGGCTTCGGCGGCGCTCAGCCGACCATCGAAGACGCGATGACGCTGGTCCTTGCTGCGCTCTCCCTGCTGGGCCTCGGTATCTTTGGTCCCGGAATCGCAAACGGGCTTGTCTCTGGCGGACCCCAGCTCGGCGCCGGTGCCGCGCTCGGGGCAGGCCTTGCTGCCGGCGGCATTGTTGCGGCGGGCGCGGGCCTCGCCGCTGGCGGTGCCGGTCTCGCTGGTGGTGCGATTGCAGGTGCCGCGCGCGGTGGCGGCGCTGTCATGAGCGGAGCGGCCGCCGCTTATCGGAGTGGTGGCCTTGCTGGCGTTGCGGAGGCGGGCAGCTCGACTGCCATGAGCCCGTTACGTCGCGCAGCGGCTGCCCTCGGCGGAGGCGGGGAAGCCGGCGCGCAGGCCGCGAGCACCCCGACCGAAGAGCAGCCCGATTGGGCGCGCCGCATGAAGCGCGCCCAGACCATTCGGCATGGTGCTTCAGTAGCCGGCCAAGCGGTTCGCTCGGGCGATCACGGTGGCAGCGGCTCCTCCGTCGATTTGTCCGAAGGAGAGCGCTGACCCGCACCACTGCACTTGCGCCACGGCAACGCAGCAGCGCCTCAAACTCGTAGACCGCACGACTCGAAGCCGATCACTTGATCTCAGGGGCAACTATCGATGTTCAAACGACCTTCCCTACACTACGGGCGCATGCCCGAGCCGATCACACCTTATCAAAAGGCAGCGCAGGTTTGGGACGAACGCATTGGATCGGCGCGCGTGCAAGCCAGGAACTGGCGCCTGATGGCGTTCGGCTGCTTGATGCTGTCCGCCGGTCTCGCCGGAGGTCTTGTCTGGCATTCGAGCCAGGGATCGATCACGCCATGGGTGGTCGAAGTCGATCAGCTCGGTCGGGCCCAAAGGGTTGCGCCAGCCAACATCGACTATCAACCCACTGATGCGCAGATCGCTTACCACTTGGCGCGCTTTATCGAGGATGTCAGAGGCCTACCAGCCGACAGCATCGTTCTGCGCCAAAACTGGCTCCGGGCCTACGATTTTACGACCGATCGCGGAGCGGCGGCGCTCAACGATTATGCGCGCAACAACGACCCCTTTGCCAAGCTGGGTAAGGCGCAAATCTCCGTCGAGGTCTCCAGCGTCATTCGCGCGTCTTCAGAGAGCTTTCGGGTCGCATGGACCGAACGCAATTACGATAACGGCTCAATGAGCTCGACCGAGCGCTGGACCGCGATTCTCACCATCGTGATCGAGACCCCGCGCGACGCTGAGCGCCTGCGCAAGAATCCCCTTGGCGTCTACGTCCGCGCCATCAACTGGTCGAAGGAGTTGAGTCAGTGACCAAGACGCCGTCTGACGTTCATTCGAAGCGTTCCATCCCGCTCAGCAGGTTCAGTTCGACTTTGTTCGAGATCCTGGCCGGGAAGCGAACATTTCTGTCCGCGCTATTACTTGGCTCGTCGGCCCTCGGTGGGTGCGCGACCTACATACCGCCGGAGATCAGCTATGACGCGGAAGTTCCGCCACTGCCGGCGCCTCCATCGCCTCTGGAGGACAGATCTCGGCCGCTTCACGTTCCGCCACTCTGGAAGCCGGCTCTCGGCGGCGAGTCGGCCGGGAAGGAAGAGCCCGAGCCCGTGAACCGGATTGAGACCGCCAACAGCGCCGCCCGTGTCGAGCCGCGCAAGCGGGGATATTTCAACGCAGCGCAGATCTACGCTTACAGTCCCGGGGCGCTCTATCAGATTTACGCCGCACCGGGACAAATCACGGATATCGCGCTCGAGGAAGGAGAGCAGTTGACGGGATCAGGGCCCATTGCGGCTGGAGACACCGTCCGCTGGGTCGTGGGGGATACCGAGAGCGGGAGCGGCGACACGCGGCGCGTCCATATCCTGGTCAAGCCAACTCGGGCATCGATCGAGACCAATCTGGTCGTCAATACCGACCGGCGTACCTATCTGATCGAGCTCCGCTCCCGCGAGCGGCCTTACATGCCATCCGTTGCCTGGTACTATCCCGAAACGACACGCGAACGGTCGCGTTCAGCCGTCCTGAAACCCGTTCTTCCAGATCCGGCGCAGCGAATCGCCCGCTACGCCATCGAGGGGGACAGTCCTCCCTGGCGGCCGCTCGCCGCATATGACGATGGCCGCAAGGTCTATGTCGAATTCCCGCAAGGCATCGTGCAAGGTGAGATGCCACCGCTCTTTGTCATCGGCCCCGACGGCAAGACCGAACTCGTCAACTATCGTGCCTACGGTAACGTGTTGATCGTTGATCGGCTGTTCGCAGCCGCCGAACTGCGGCTCGGTGGTGAGCACCAGCAGAAGGTCAGGATTGTCAGGACCGACGGGAGGCCGTCGTCATGAACACTCAGAATGGAAACGATCAGGATCAAGCAGCTCCGCCGGAGACACAAGAGGAACAGTCCAAAAGCTTCCGCCTGAGAGCAGAGCATCAGCGCGTGACACGGTTGTCCCGAAAAGTCCTAGCGGCAGGGAGCGCGGCTGCCTTGCTTGTGGTCGGTGGAGCGGTCCTATGGTCGCTGCAGAACAATCGTCCCCGAAGCCAGCCGGCCGATGAGCTCTACAGCACTGACCATCGCAATGTCGCCGATGGCGTTACGGCTCTGCCAAAGGACTACGCTGGCGTTCCGCACCAACCAATCCCGCAGCTTGGCCCGCCGCTCCCTGGTGACCTCGGCCGACCAATCCTTGCTGCCCAAGGACAGTCGCCGATCATCGCCGGTAATCTGGAACAGCAGCGCCAGGATCAAGAGACCGAGGCCGCTCGCATCAGCCGTTTGTTCGCTGCGACCAATGGGCGAGAAGTGCGACCGGCCGACGCTGCGGCTGCTGGGAGCGACCGCGTCGTGCCACCGAACGCAACGAGCACTGGCGAAGACGGATCTGCGCAGAACGCTCAGGACCGAAAGCTTGCTTTCGTGAGCGCCTCGGTAGACCGTCGCACGGTCAGCACTGACCGTGTCACCAGGCCGGCTTCACCATACATCGTGCAGGCTGGGACGGTTATTCCGGGAGCCTTGATCACGGGCATCAGGTCGGACCTGCCAGGCCAAATTACGGCCCAAGTGACCGAGAGCGTATATGACACCCCGACCGGCCGCTTTCTGCTTGTCCCTCAGGGGGCGCGTCTGATCGGCATCTACGATAGCCAGGTCACTTTCGGCCAGTCTCGCGTCCTGCTCGTCTGGACACGGCTGATCATGCCGAATGGACGTTCTATCGTTCTCGAGCGGCAGCCTGGCGCTGACACGGCCGGGTATGCAGGTCTCGAAGATCAGGTCGACAATCACTGGGGCGAGTTGTTCAAGGCTGCGGCACTATCAACGTTTCTGGCGATCGGGAGCGAACTGGGTGCCGGCTCGGACACCAACAGCAACAACAGCGCAATCATCCAGGCATTGCGCCACGGCGCCTCGGACTCACTAAACCAGACCGGGCAGCAGGTCGTTCGCCGCAGTCTCAGCATCCAGCCTACTCTGACCGTGCGACCTGGCTTCCCGGTTCGTGTTCTTGTCAATCATGACCTCATACTTACGCCGTATAGAGGGTGACAACATGCCAAAACTCAAAATAGGAGAGCTTCCAGACGACAAGCCCGTCAAAGTGAGTACGGAGCTACCTGCGGCCGTGCATCGTGATCTCATTGCATATGCAGAAGCGCTTACGCGTCAGGGTGGTCAAGTGGTCGATCCGACTAAACTCATCGCCCCCATGTTGGCGCGCTTTATGGCCACGGATCGAGGATTTTCTAAACTGAAACGTGAAGGCCACGTACCGGCCGCTGGCGAAGGACAGTGATGCTCAAGGTTTCCTCGAAGCTGTTGGTCGACGCTAAATAGTTGCTTGCATCAACCAAGGCGCTGCCGAGTTGGCGCTAAGAGCTGAGATATCGTGTCGGAAAGTGTGTTCCCGCGTCTGCCTGCAACAACTCCGATTACCAGGTTTTCTCGTTTTCAGACGCGAGAGCGCTGGGCGTCGAGTGCAGTTATTCGGTCACCTTCAGGCGCGTTACACTGCTCCGGCCATCGACGCTGACAGGCACGTCACCCTCGATCGTGGCCCGACGTACGACGCGATGCTGGTCCCCGTAATCGTTGACCGCGTAATGCTGCGTTGCGCGATTATCCCATATCGCAATATCGCCCTCTAACCAGTTCCAGCGCACAGTGTTTTCGGGCGCGGTGATGTGAGACTGGAGCAGATCGAACAGCTTTTGTCCGTCGTATTTGGGGACCCCAACAAAGTGCTTCACCAAGGCGCCGAGCACTAGCGTCCGCTCGCCTGTTTCGGGATGGACGCGTACGACGGGATGCTCGGTCTCAAAAACCGTTCTAGTGAACACCTCGTCAAAATGTTTCTTGTCGACCTCGCGGACCCGCGCGATCCCGACGTAATCGAAGACGTTGCTGTGAACGGCCCATAGGCCCTCGGCAAGCCGCTGTAGCGGCGGCGGCAAACCAAGATAAGCGGCAGCTGTGTTCGACCACACGGTGTCGCCTCCGAACGTTGGCATTACAACGGCCCGCAGGACCAAAATCTTGGGATAGGCGTCGGCGAAGGTCCCATCCGCATGCCAAACGTCGGCGCGACCGCCGCCGCGAGTGGAGTCCAGTTCGAGGAGCGACGCCATCCCCTTGGTAGCACCGAGCATCGGATGTGGCACTAGCTTTCCGAAACGGGCGGCAAAGCGCTCATGCTCGGCGTCATTGAGATGCCCTTGATTGCGGAAGAAGATCACCTTGTGCTCGAGCAATAACCTGTTGATCGCGGCGATCGTGTGATCCGGTAGATCGCCTGATAGCTTGATATTTTTGACTTCGGCACCGATGCGCGCTGCACGTTTCACAACATCGGTTCTCGGAATGACGCCTCCGATCAAAGCGTTTGTGCTCATCTTGCTTTTCCAAGCCCTTGCAGTTCTTCCTCGCCCCTTGGGACAAATGATCTTCAGCAAGCGTCGTGCCAAGCGAAACACAAGCATGTACTCGACAATGGGCAGTGAAAGGATCGTGGCATTTGGCGCGAGTCCTCGAACCGAGCCAGTGGTTGGGCGCCGAGTAACGAAAGGAATCGCTCACCGAGCTCACCCCTTCGAATGTCGAATCGCGAAGCGCACATCAGGAGCGAGCAAACGGCAGATCTTCCGTCATGCTTTTGTAATCACTACCTGCGTTGAAGAAAGCAATGCTTCGGTAGAATTTGCAATAGTTTATGGTGGTCATGAATCATGTAGTCCGGCCCTGCCGCGCGGAAGCGCGCCTCGGAAACAATTCATCCCACGATTGATACGTTGACGAGACCGAGATCGCGGGCAAGTTCTGTCTCAACTGGCATATCGCTCACTGTGACGATAACGGTTCTTTCTGGGGACAAATCATTGGCCTGCATATACAAGCGCAGCCGCTCTTGCTTGCTCATGCGCCTAAACTGAGTTGCGCGGCTCGCAAATGTCAAAATGTCGCTGACGTGAGTCTCGATTCCAAGTTTTTGCACTTGTGCGCGAATTGGTTCAACAATGTAATTGCTTCCGGGGCGAGAGGGAGTTTGGAGAGCGAGCATTGCTGCCTCTGTGGCTCTGTTTCTGGATAGGTTGTTTTAAGCAATGGCATCCCAGGCGGCGCGGGGAGCCGCAAAGTCGAATCGGCTTTCGAGAGTCTGAACGCTTATTATGCGCGTTGTACTGGACCTGACACGAGATTGTGCCTCTGTCAGAATACCGACAGGTGTCTGCACAGTGCTGCAAGCCCGAGCTGACGTTTCCGTTCGTGAATTCCGCGAGGTAATTGATGGCCCGACCGCTGGAGTCTGTGAGAGCTGTAGATGTAAGATGGCTGCGGCGCTGCTGGTCATGCACATTATCGTCTCAGTCCTGAACCAAGATAAGAGCTGCAACTTCCTGTTCCCGTGCCATCTTGCTCGCCGCTAGGCCGGTGGCGATACCAATGCGATCAGGCGCGGGGCGGTTTTGGCTCATCTTGCGTTTGCCTTCGACGATGGTGATCGGGATGCGAACGCCGACGATTTCACGCAACAGGGCGGCGATGAAATCCGCGGGAGCATCGCTGACGGCCCAGGGAGTCGCACGTGATGTCTCATGGATATTCGTCAGACGCGTCACAACCTCAAGCAGGCGAGTGGGATCCTCGAAGAACTCAATCGGCCCACGGGCGTGGACCGCGATGTAATTCCATGTCGGCACCACATGTTCAGCTTGTCGCTTGCTGGGATACCAGGATGGCGTCACATAAGCCTCTGCGCCAGTAAAGATCGCCAGAGCTTCTCCGATCGGAGCCGTGCGCCATGCGGATTGCCCTTCGCTAGGTGCCCGTATAGCGCGCCGTGTTCGCCTTCGCTCTCATCGAGGAAGAGCGGAAGAGGCGTCGCAAGTGGCCCATCTGATGTCGCTGTGACTAGGTTGTCCAATCGGGCGCACCGGATTGTCGCTTGAATGTTCTCGATGTCGTCATCTCGAACATGAAGGCTCTCCGTTGGCGGTCCTAGAGATAAACGCAAGTCAATATGCGAGAAAACTTTCAGTCGCTCCCGTAGAGCTTCTCCGCTTCCTCTTTTGACGTGACGGCTTCGGAGTTATTTGGGACGCGGGCGATTCCACTCGGCCGCTTCAGTCTATCGAGCTGCTGTTGGGTTGGTGCTTCCGTGGCTATTCTCCTGTAGGGTGAGCCAAGCCTTGATGGACCTTTAGAAATCTCGCCCGGGGTCGCCTGTATGAAACGATCCGGCAGCTGTCCTTCGACGCGCACCGAGTCGCCTTTGGCGAACTAGTCCCTGATCTTGGCAAGATCGACGCCGCACGCTCCTAGATAGAGCGCGCTCATACTGCGCGAGCGCGCCGCACCCGGAACAGGACCGCCCGAGGGCGTCGCCGTGTGCAGGTTCTCGGTCAGCGAGCGGAACGCCACCCGATAGTCCTTGAGCGAGGTCACGATGGCGAGCCGAGCAGCGCGTCACGCTGCTGGTCCGTGTTCTGAGACGCGCATGAGGCCAACCAACATAGGCGGATACCCATCTGAAATAGGTTTCCGTATGGCATCGCGTGGCGACAGAGTTTCCGCATATTTTTTGCGGCACCAGGCGCTTAGCTTAGGGGGCTACTACAAGATTCAGTAGCTGGCTAAAGCCAACTTGAGGCTCTAAGAGTCGGTCACCTTCCCCGCTGATCATCATCGACGAACAGAAGTGAACGCAAGCGCACGTAAAGCCGGTGACCGCAGTGCCTGCGGGCGCCCTTCCATTGCTTAGAGAGTGAAGTGACACCGTGTCCGAACAACCCCTGCCGATGCTGCCGATGTGGCGCGTCGATCACATTGAGCCCTCGCCCGAGATGTTGGCGCTACGCGCCAACGGTCCGATACACCGCGTGCGTTTCCCGTCTGGGCACGAAGGCTGGTGGGTGACAGGCTACGACGAGGCCAAGGCGGCGCTGTCCGACGCGGCGTTCCGGCCGGCGGGAATGCCGCCGACGGCGTTCACCCCGGATTCGGTGATTCTCGGTTCGCCGGGGTGGCTCGTCTCGCACGAGGGGGGCGAGCATGCCCGGTTACGCACGCTCGTCGCGCCGGCCTTCAGCAGCCGCAGGGTGAAGCTGCTGGCGCCGCATGTCGAGGCGATCGCTGCGGAGTTGTACGAGAACCTGGCGGCCCAGCGCCAGCCCGCCGATTTGCGGCGCCACCTCTCGTTTCCGCTCCGGCCATGGTCATCAGCGCCCTGATGGGCCTGCTCTACGAGGATCACGCCTTTTTCGCTCGCCTGTCCGACGAGGTGATGACGCACCAGCATGAAAGCGGCCCGCGCAGGGCGTCGCGCTCGGCCTGGGAAGAACTGCGCGCCTACATTCGCGACAAGATGCGGGACAAGCGCCAGGATCCGGGCGACAACCTGCTGACGGATCTGCTCGCGGCGGTCGACCAGGGAAAGGCGACCGAGGAAGAAGCCATCGGCCTGGCGGCAGGCATGCTGGTGGCGGGGCACGAGAGCACCGTCGCGCAGATCGAATGCGGCCTGCTGGCCATGTTCCGCCATCCGCAACAGCGCGAACGCCTGGTCGGCGATCCATCCCTGGTGGACAAGGCGGTGGAGGAAATCCTGCGCATGTACCCGCCGGGCGCGGGCTGGGACGGCATCATGCGCTATCCGAAAACCGACGTGACCATCGCGGGCGTGCATATTCCCGCCGAGAGCAAGGTGCTGGTCGGCCTGCCGGCAACGTCGTTCGATCCGCGCCATTTCGACGAGCCGGAAATCTTCGACATCGGACGCCAGGAAAAGCCGCACCTGGCGTTCTCCTACGGGCCGCACTCCTGTATCGGCGGGGAGCTGGCCAGGCTGGAACTCAAGGCGGTGTTCGGTTCGATCTTCCAGCGCTTTCCCGCGCTGCGCCTGGCCGTCGCGCCCGAACAGTTGAAGTTGCGCAAGGAGATCATCACTGGCGGGTTCGAGGAGTTCCCGGTTTTCTGGTGATGTGCGGACGCCGCTGGGGACGCGATCGTGTCCGCGGTTTGCCGGCGCACCTGCCGTGCACCGCTCAGATCAGCCAGCCAACAGGTAACGAAGATGGACGTGCAAGAAACCACGGCAGCATGCCGGGACGCCTTCGCCGAACTGGCGTCGCCGGCGTGGATCCGCGACCCGTATCCGTTCATGCGGTGGTTGCGCGAGCACGACCCGGTGCATCGCGCGGCGTCGGGCCTCTTTCTGTTGAGCCGTCACGCCGACATCTACTGGGCGCTCAAGGCCACGGGCGATGCGTTTCGGGGACCGGCGCCGGGCGAACTGGCGCGCTATTTTCCGCATGCGGCGACCAGCCTGTCGCTCAATCTGCTGGCCTCCACGCTAGCGATGAAGGACCCACCGACGCATACGCGTCTGCGCCGGCTGATCTCGCGCGATTTCACCATGCGCCAGATCGACAACCTGCGGCCGAGCATCGCGCGCATCGTCGAAGCGCGGCTGGACGGCATGGCGCCCGCGCTGGAGCGCGGGGAGGCCGTGGACCTGCATCGGGAATTCGCGCTGGCCTTGCCCATACTGGTCTTCGCCGAACTGTTTGGCATGCCCCAGGACGACATGTTCGGGCTCGCCGCCGGCATCGGCGCCATTCTGGAAGGCCTGAGCCCGCACGCCAGCGATCCCCGACTCGCCGCGGCGGACGCGGCCAGTGCCAGAGTGAAGGCCTACTTCGGCGGTCTCATACAGCGCAAGCGCACCAATCCCTGCCACGACATCGTGTCGATGCTCGTCGGCGCACACGACGATGATCCCGACACGCTGTCAGATGCGGAGTTGATCAGCATGTTGTGGGGCATGCTGCTGGGTGGCTTCGCCACCACTGCTGCGACCATCGACCATGCGGTCCTGGCGATGCTGGCCTATCCCGAACAGCGGCACTGGCTGCAGGGAGACGCCATGGGGGTGAAGGCATTCGTCGAAGAAGTCCTTCGCTGCGACGCGCCCGCCATGTTCAGCTCCATTCCGCGTATCGCCCAGCGCGACATCGAATTAGGCGGCGTGGTGATCCCGAAGAACGCGGACGTGCGCGTGCTGATCGCGTCTGGCAATCGCGATCCTGACGCCTTCGCCGATCCCGACCGCTTCGATCCCGCGCGGTTCTACGGCACCAGTCCCGGCATGTCGACCGACGGGAAGATCATGCTGAGCTTCGGCCACGGCATCCACTTCTGCCTCGGTGCGCAACTGGCCCGGGTGCAGTTGGCCGAAAGTTTGCCGCGGATTCAGGCGCGCTTCCCCACGCTGGCATTGGCCGAGCTGCCGACCCGGGAGCCCTCCGCGTTCCTTAGGACGTTCCGCGCGCTGCCGGTGCGGCTGCCTGCGGAGGGGGCTGAGATGCGCGTCGTGGTCGACCAGGATCTGTGCGGAACCAGCGGACAGTGCGTGCTGACGCTACCGGGTACTTTTCGCCAGCGCAAATCGGACGGCGTGGCCGAAGTGTGCGGGGCGACAATCCCGCAGGCGCTGCACGCCGCCGTGCGGCTCGCAGCCAGCCAGTGCCCGGTCGCCGCCATTCGGGTCATCAGAAGCGAAGCTGGCGGTGACGAGCGCGCCAGCGCCGACAGTGCGCCTTCTCCCGCGGAGGCGAAGCGGCATGCCGCGAGAGACCAACGCAATCCAGGAGGACACCATGGGACGGTTTGAAGGCAAGGTGGCCGTGGTGACCGGCGCAGGCGCCGGGATCGGCAAGGCATGCGCCCTCGCCATCGCGCGCGAGGGCGGGAGAGTGGTGGTAGCCGACATCGATGGCTCGGCGGCCACGGCGTGTGCCGCGCAAATCGCGGCCGAGGCGGGCCAGGCGCTGGCTCTGGCCATCGACATCGCCGAGGCGCAGGCTGTGGCAGCGCTGTTCGATACGGCGGAGCGGCACTTCAGTGCGGTCGATCTTCTGGTGAACAACGCGGGCGCCATGCATCTGACTCCGCGCGATCGCGCGATCCTCGACCTGGACCTGGCGGTCTGGGATGAGACCATGGCAACCAATCTGCGCGGCACATTGCTCTGCTGCCGGCAGGCTATTCCAGGGATGATCGCCCGCGGCGGTGGCGCGATCGTCAACATGTCGTCATGCCAGGGGCTCAGCGCTGACACCGCGCTGACGTCCTACGCCGCATCTAAGGCGGCGATGAACATGCTATCGGCCTCGCTCGCCACCCAGTACGGTCGTGCGCAGATCCGCTGCAACGCGGTTGCGCCGGGTCTCATTATGACCGAGCGTCTCCTGGCCAAGCTGGACGAGTGCATGCAACGGCATCTGCGCCGGCACCAGCTCCTGCCGCGCGTCGGCCGCCCCGAGGACGTGGCCGCGCTGGTGACCTTCCTGCTCTCCGACGATGCTGCGTTCATCACCGGCCAAGTAGTGTGCATCGACGGCGGCATGCTGGCGCATGTGCCGACGTACGCCGACGGTGGGAACAGCCGCGCCGCGCGGCCTTCCCGCGAGACCGCCGAAGCGGCTGCGTCGCCGCGCTGCTAATGGACATGCTGCTCAACCCGCTGAACGGTCGAGATCGGCTGCGGCACGACATCCCGGTCGTGCCCGGCGCTTTCCCCTTGGTCGGGCATCTTCCCGCCATCGTCTGCGACCTGCCGCGCCTGCTGCGGCACGCGGAACGGACGCTGGGCAGCCACTTCTGGCTGGACTTCGGCCCTGCCGGACACATGGTGACGTGTCTGGATCCGGATGCGATAGCACTGCTCCGGCACAAGGACGTGTCCTCGGCGCTGATCGAAGATATCGCGCCCGAATTGTTTGGCGGAACGTTGGTCGCCCAGGACGGCGGCGCGCACCGGCAGGCGCGCGGTGCGCTCCAGGCGGCGTTCCTGCCCACGGGGCTGACCCAGGCTGGCGTCGGCGAGCTGTTCGCGCCCGTCATCCGGGCGCGCGTGCAGAGGTGGCGCGACCGAGGCGACGTAACCATCCTGCGCGAAACCGGCGATCTGATGCTTAAGCTCATCTTCAGCCTCATGGGAATCCCCACGCAGAACCTGCCGGAATGGCGTCGCAAGTACCGCCAACTGCTGCAGTTGATCGTCGCGCCCCCGGTCGACCTGCCCGGACTGCCCTTGCGGCGCGGTCGCGCCGCCCGCGACTGGATCGATGCGCGGTTGCGCGAGTTCGTTCGCGGTGCGCGCGAACATGCCGCGCGCACCGGGTTGATCAACGACATGGTGAGCGCCTTCGATCGCAGCGACGATGCGCTCTCCGATGAGGTCCTGGTCGCCAATATCCGCTTGCTGCTGCTTGGTGGTCACGACACCACCGCCTCAACGATGGCCTGGATGGTGATCGAGCTGGCGCGGCAGCCTGGGCTATGGGACGCTCTGGTCGAGGAGGCGCAACGCGTGGGCGCGGTGCCGACGCGGCACGCGGACTTGGCGCAGTGTCCGGTCGCCGAGGCGCTGTTCCGCGAGACGCTGCGCATGCATCCGCCGACGCCGCTCCTGGTGCGTCGCGCAGTGCGTGAATTGCGACTCGGCCAACGGCGCATTCCCGCGGGCACCGATCTGTGCATCCCGCTGCTGCATTTCTCGACCTCGGCGCTGCTGCACGAGGCGCCTCATCAGTTTCGCCTGGCGCGGTGGCTGGAACGCACCGAGCCGATCCGGCCGGTGGACATGCTGCAGTTCGGTACCGGCCCACACGTCTGCATCGGCTACCACCTGGCATGTCTGGAACTGGTGCAGTTCTGCATCGCCTTGGCGCTGACCATGCACGAGGGCGGGGCGCGGCCGCGGTTGCTGAACGGCGTCGAAAAAGGCCGGCGCTATTACCCGACCGCACATCCGTCCATGACTGTCCGCATCGGATTCTCATGAGCTGGCATCACATGCCCCTGTGGCGAGGCAGCGGCACCGGCGACGCGCGGCATTGCTGCACTCGGCGCGCGCACGGTGCGACGCAGACAACACCGCGGCGGCTCGCCTGTCAGGGACAAGGACATGAACAACATGCAGACCGGTTCTACGCCACAGGATGACAGAACTGGTGATTCCGCGCTCGGCGGATTGGGCGCGCAGACGTGCGGCGCATCCGGCGGGCTGCTGCCTGAGATCTGGATGCATGAGGGCGCAAACCGGGTCGAACAAGTGCTGGGGCGTCTTCTCTGCGCCGAACATGACGGTGAGACCGAGCTGATGGCGGCGATGCGCTACGCCACCTTGCATGGCGGGAAGCGCACACGCGCCTTGCTCTGTCTGGCTGCCGGCACACTGGCCGACGCGCCGGCGCACATGCTCGATGACGTCGGCGCCGCCATCGAGATGATGCACGCCTGCACCCTGGTCCACGACGATCTGCCCGCGATGGACGACGACGTGCTTCGCCGCGGCCTTCCGACGGTGCACGTCAAGTTCGGCGAAGCTACTGCGATCCTGGTCGGCGATGCGCTGCAGGCGCACGCCTTCCTGACCCTGGCGAGCCTGGATGCGCCGGGCGACAACCGTATCGCGCTCGTGCGCGAACTGGCGCGGGCGGTGTCAGCCGAGGGTGCCGCTGGCGGACAGGCCATGGATCTGTCTCTGGTGGGAAAGCACGTCGAGCTGGACAGGATCGTGGCGATGCACCGGATGAAGAGCGGAGCGCTAGTGCGTGCGTCCGTTCGCATGGGCGCCCTATGCGCTTTCGCGGAGAATGCCGCGCACGCTGCGCTGTACTGTGCGCTCGATCACTACAGCGCCTGTTTCGGCCTGGCGTTGCAGGTGGTCGACGACATTCTCGACGTGACAGCGGATACCGCGACGCTGGGCAAGACCCCCGGCAAGGACGCGGCGGCGCAGAAGCCGACCTGCGCGTCGATCATGGGCCTGCAGGCAGCACGCCAGTTCGCGCTGGATCTGTTGCGCGATGCCGGGGAGGCCATCGCGCCGCTGGGGCCGCGTGCTGAACGGTTGGCGCAACTCCTAGAGCGCGCCAACGCGTATCTGTTCAAGCACGCGCCATGCGCATGAGCGCGCCCGCCAGCATGGAGACGCCCCCGTGCCGCAGCGATCGACCGGCGACAGAGGTACATGCTGCACTTTGTCCGAGTCGCGGTGCCGATCGCAGCGGTTGCCCGCGACCCACGCGGCGCCCTGCGCGCAAGCCTACGCGGCGGACCGGCGCCAGCATCGGGGACCTCGCCGCGCCGGAGCAGGGCGGCCGTCCGGCGCTGCCTATGCGACGAGCTTGCGGCGACATGCGCGGCGTCTGCCCGATCCCGGTTCTTTTCAACGGTCTGCATAAGGAACATCCAGCGTGAACGCGCTGTCCGAACAGATCCTTTCCGAATTGCGCGGCCTGCTGAGCGAAATGAGCGATGGCGGCAGCGTCGGTTCGTCTGTCTACGACACGGCGCGGGCGCTGCGCTTCCACGGCAACGTCACTGATCGGCAGGACGCATACGCGTGGCTCATCGCGCAGCAACAGGCCGACGGCGGATGGGGAAGCGCGGACTTCCCGCTGTTCCGGCATGCGCCTACCTGGGCAGCGTTACTGGCATTGCAACGTGCCGATCCTCTTCCCGGTGCTGCCGACGCAGTCCAGGCGGCAACCCGCTTCCTCCAGCGCCAGCCCGATCCCTACGCGCATGCGGTGCCAGAAGACGCGCCGATCGGCGCGGAGCTGATCCTGCCGCAGCTTTGCGGTGAGGCCGCATCCTTGCTGGGTGCCGTAGCGTTTCCGCGCCATCCAGCGCTGTTGCCATTCCGGCAAGCGTGCCTGGTCAAGCTGGGGGCGGTGGCAATGTTGCCGAGCGGCCATCCGTTGCTACACTCCTGGGAAGCCTGGGGGACCTCGCCGACCAGCGCATGCCCGGATGATGACGGCAGCATCGGCATCAGTCCGGCGGCCACCGCCGCGTGGCGTGCGCACGCCGTGACACGGGGGAACACGCCGCAGGTCGGGCGCGCCGATGCGTATCTGCAGATGGCATCGCGGGCGACGCGCAGCGGCATCGAAGGTGTCGTTCCCAATGTCTGGCCGATCAATGTGTTCGAGCCATGCTGGTCGCTGTACACCCTGCATCTGGCCGGGCTGTTCGCGCATCCCGCGCTCGCCGAGGCGGTCCGCGTGATCGTCGCGCAGCTCGATGCCCGCCTGGGCGTGCGCGGTCTGGGCCCGGCCTTGCACTTCGCGGCTGATGCGGACGACACCGCCGTTGCGTTGTGCGTCCTGCACCTTGCAGGCCGCGCCCCGGCGGTCGATGCGTTGCGCCATTTCGAAATCGGCGAGCTGTTCGTCACGTTCCCCGGCGAGCGCAATGCCTCGGTGTCGACCAACATCCATGCCTTGCATGCGTTGCGACTGTTGGGAAAGCCCGCCGCGGGCACCAGCGCCTACGTCGAGGCCAATCGCAACCCGCACGGTCTATGGGACAACGAAAAATGGCACGTTTCGTGGCTGTATCCCACCGCGCATGCGGTCGCTGCGCTGGCGCAAGGCAAGCCCCAGTGGCGCGACGAGCGCGCGCTGGCGGCGCTGCTGCAGGCGCAGCGCGACGACGGTGGCTGGGGCGCCGGTCGCGCGTCCACATTCGAGGAAACCGCCTATGCGCTGTTCGCGTTACACGTGATGGACGGGAGCGAAGAGGCGACAGGGCGCCGGCGCATCGCGCAGGGGGTGGCGCGTGCGCTGGAGTGGATGCTCGCCCGCCATGCGGCGCATGCATTGCCGCAGACGCCGCTGTGGATCGGCAAGGAACTGTATTGCCCCACTCGGGTCGTGCGCGTGGCCGAACTCGCCGGGTTGTGGCTGGCGCTTCGTTGGAGGCGGCGCGTCCTGGCCGAGGGAGCAGGAGCGGCGCCATGATCCAGCCCGAACGCGCGCTCCAGCAGGTGCTGGAGTGGGGGCGTTCCCTGACCGGCTTCGCTGACGAGCATGCCGTGGAAGCGGTCAGGGGCGGCCAGTACATCCTGCGGCGCATCCACCCGAGCCTGCGCGATACCAGCGCCCGCACCGGTCGCGATCCGCAGGACGAAACGCTGACCGTGGCGTTCTATCGCGAACTGGCGCTGCTGTTCTGGCTTGACGATTGCAACGACCTTGGCCTGATCGCGCCGGAGCAGCTCGCCGCGGTGGAGCAGGCGCTGGGGCAGGGCGAGCCGTGCGCGCTCCCCGGATTCGAGGGCTGCGCTGTGCTGCGCGCTTCGCTGGCCGCGCTCGCCTACGATCGTCGCGACTATGCTCAGCTTCTCGACGATACCCGGTGCTACTGTGCGGCGCTGCGCGCCGGACACGCGCAGGCGGCAGGGGCGGAACGCTGGTCCTACGCCGAGTACCTGCACAACGGCATCGATTCGATCGCCTACGCGAACGTGTTCTGTTGCCTGTCGTTGCTGTGGGGGCTGGACATGGCGACCTTGCGCGCGCGTCCGGCGTTTCGCCAGGTCCTGCGGCTCATCTCCGCGATAGGGCGCCTGCAGAACGATCTGCATGGACGCGACAAGGACAGGTCGGCCGGCGAGGCCGACAACGCGGCGATCCTGCTGCTGCAGCGCTATCCAGCTATGCCTGTGGTGGAGTTCCTCAACGACGAGCTGGCCGGCCATACGCGCATGCTGCACCGGGTGATGGCGGAAGAACGCTTTCCGGCGCCGTGGGGACCGTTGATCGAGGCCATGGCAGCCATCCGCGCGCAGTACTACCAGACCTCGGCCAGCCGGTACCGCAGCGACTCTGCGGGGGGAGGCCAGCGTGCGCCGGCCTGAACGCGCGGGGGGCGGCGGCGTGCGCGCCTTGCCGCGGTCCGAGACGATGCAACGCCGTCGCCCGATGCGACGGATGGAGCGAGCATGAGCGACACCGCCCTGAGCCGGCGCAAGGACGACCATCTGGACATCGTGCTGGATCGGCGAGCGGCCCCGGCCACGGTCGCAGCCGGCTGAGAGTACATCCGTTTCGAACACTGCGCATTGCCCGAGTTGGACCTGACGCAGATCGACCTGCGCGCCTCGCTGCTGGGCAAGACCATGCGCGCGCCGCTGCTGATCAGCTCCATGACCGGCGGCATGCCACGCGCCGAGGCCTTCAACCGGCATCTGAGCGAGGCCGCGCAAGCCTTGGGCATCGCCATGTGCGTCGGTTCGCAGCGCGTGAACCTGCAATCCCGCAACTCCCAGGGGCTGACGCGCGCGCTGCGCCGCCTGGCCCCAGACATTCCCTTGCTGGCCAATATCGGCGCCGCGCAACTGCGCGAGGCCAACGGCCCGGACCTGGCGCGCCGGGCGGTGGATGCGCTGGGGCCGATGGACTCATCGTCCATCTCAATCCGCTGCAGGAAGCGGTACAGCCGGAGGGCGACCGCAACTGGCGCGGCGTCCTGGCGCAGATCGCTCGCGCCGCGCGCAGCGTGGGCGTGCCGATCGCGCCAAGGCCATCCGCCTGGGCGCGGACATCGCCGGGCAGGCCGCCAGCGTGCTGCGCGCGGCGACTGTGTCCACCGAGGCGGTTGTCGCCCATATCGAGATCGTCATCCGCCAGTTGGCCGTCGCCTGCTTCTGCATCGGTGGCGTTGCGTTAGGCGCGCTTGTTGCCCTCGGCGTATCTGCCCGCCGGTTAATGCCGTCGCCAGAGCATTGCGCCGGAGAAATTGCTGCGGGCCATGTTGTTGCAGGTGTTCTACAGCGTCTGTTCGAAGCGGCAATTGATGGAGTAGGTGCAGAAGAACCTGCTGTATCGCTTGTTCATCGGTCTTTCGATGGACGACGGTGTGGTGCCGACGGTGTTCAGCAAGAACCGCGGGCGATTGGTCGAACACGATGCGGTAATCGCGCTGTTAAACGAAGTGGTGGAGATCGCCAATGACCGGGACTGGTTGTCGGGCGAACATTTCAGTGTGGATGGCACGTTGATCAGTCTGTATTCAGGGCGAGAATAGCGAAAAAAGTAGCGCTGATTAAGAAGGCGGTGGCGCAGTACAATGCTGAATTGCCCAGCCAGGTGGTTGCGGTTGTCGGAACGCTAAGGCGAGGCCGGTGCCGGCATAGATCCAAACGTAACTTCTAATATCGAGGATATGGGGCGAGATCGGGCTTCAACGCGAGGGAAATAATACCCTGCCTACTCTCAACAATCGCTGCATTTGCAGACTCGTGGCTCTTCGTAGCTCCGGAATATCGGACAGCACGGCGCGTTCGGATGTCTCCTCGAACCTAACGAATCGGCGTCATCAGATCACGCCGCAAACAGGCGCCAGCTGAGGGTCTTTATTAGTCATCAGCTTTAATCGCCGTTTCGGGTTTTACTCGGGCGTCCAAGGGTAGAGCGTGCTCAGACCGAGGCAGCTCCGACTGATGTTTTTCGAACTTTGCCGATAGCGATGACGCGATTTTTCTGCCAAGCTCCTTTCTTCCTTAAATCTATGATCTCTGTCGTGATGATATTCTTGGAAATTTGGACCCTATCGGCCGTGCTGCAGATGGCGCTCGTCTGATCCACGCGCGCCATTCGGTTGAGGCGATCCTGACAAGGTTGGTGAGATTTTTGGCGCGGCGTTGCGGGCGTTCGATGATTTGCAGGTGGCCAAGTCGTCGTCCCTCGTGCATGGCATTCTGGACCGTGGTCCTGCCCACACAGCGCGATCGGCAATGTCATCGATGGAAAGGTCGCACACTCCTTGCCGCTTTACCTCGCCGGCCACGACGCAGAGGGCGGCCCGCTCACCCTCGGTGTAGTGGTGACGCATTGTATCAGGGAGCGCGCTTGAACCGCCAAGCATGCGTTTTCGGTGACGGCGCTTCATGCGCACCTCATCCGTTAAACGTCGTCGGCACCGGCGCGGCGTGCGGCCGACTCGATTTGACTATCTTTGGAGATGGCCCCGATACTGGTTTGTCGGTATCGCGCCCTGCTCGAAATGCTTGGGCGATAGGATCGAGCCAAGCACGGGCCCTCATTCGCTCAATGCTTGCCGCCAATAAAAGGAGAGATGGGGACCCTCGTGAACGTCCGCCGTACGCTTAAGATTTCGCGGCCGCGGACAGCGTCTTTGCCTGACTGGCAGCTAAAGACTCACGTTGTTACACGAATGCGGACTGCGTTCTGGAACCGGCCAGAACTTGCTGGCCAGTGCTTACGAACGACGTCGGATGGGCGCGCGTCGAACACTTCGCGATAGGAGCAACGCGGGCAACGAAACTCGGCTGCCCTTCCATAGGAGGACACCATCCCTGAAATGGCCATTGGCCATGCTTCACAACGTGGGCACGATGGGAGGATGCAATCAGCCGATAGCGACATAGGCAATCTCAATTCTGTCCCTGCATCCTCGGAGAGAGGGTTGGAGCCCGAGCCGCTCCGCGAGATCGCGGTAAGCCACCGACTGTCAATCTCGCACAAATGTAAGTGTTCCTCTGAACCGACCCCTTCGATGCAAATGACATCAGCTCGCCGTACAAGCTCGTCCCAAAGCAAGTGCGGTACCGGGTCTTATAGAGCCCAGACCTGCAACCACCCGATCGAGACACTAGCGGCGTGAGCCCTTCCGGTTTCTTACAGGCTCATGGTCATTACCGACATCGGCGAACGCCAGATTTGGTTGGCAGCGACGAGCGCGACAAGGCTGTCGAGTGCGTGCTCGATGCGGTTCCCGAGGGAAGGGCCCTTAGCGCCGTCCAGCGGAGTTGGGTCGAGGCGGCTTTGAACATGAGGCTCGGGAAGTCCGGCAGCCTCAATTGTCATAGCGCCTCAAAAGGTCCCAGCCGCTGTCTGGACGGCCGAGGTTCCAGTAACCCAGGCAAGGCTCGATCAAAACGAGATGCATCTCTCGTTAGTTCCTAGTCGGCCATAGCGCTTCCAGGGCCGGACGTGAGCCGAGCGCCTTCCATGCTGATTGATACCCTCCGCAAAACAAAACCGGAGCGGTGTATCAGATGATACGGATCTTGGATTAAATGTGTTGCAGCTTTGATCTAAGCGCGCCGACACCCGGAACTATTTCGGAGTCGAGCTCGCGATACGGGCTATGTGTCTTGCTTTCCGGAGACCTCGCATGGGTAAGCTTCGCCGTCGCATTAAACACACCACGTCGTTCACGCAGCGCCTCATGGAGGAGGCTGCCAAGTTTCGGGAAGCCGCCGAACAATTGCCGCCCGGTACTCAGCGAGAGTTGTTGATGAAGCGCGCCAGGCAGGCTGAGGCCGCTGTGCAAATCAATGACTGGTTGGCCGCACCAGGCGCAGCGCCGCCCGCACTCGGGGAGATGGCGGCGAAAAAGGCTCGTGACATCGCATGAAGTTGCTGACCGAACGCGCGGTCCAGCTTGAAAAGCTGGCGGCCAGCGAACCCGATTCGGCATGTTGCTTCAACAAGCCGGCTCATTCGCAAGCTTGCCGCAAAGCGGGCGGGGGCTCGCGCCGCCAAGTCCACCGGAAATCGCTCTGGTTGACGGCCAGAAAGATCTTGCTGAGCTTCAGGAGCTCCCGGCGGCTAAAATTCAGGCGGCCTCAGTGCCTGCCCGTGCCAACAGATCAGGAGGGTGAAGTGATGACACGATCCGTGGAGGAGTTGAGACGCGAGTCCGAGCGCAGCCGTGCAGAACTGGCGGCTACGGTAGGACGATTAAAGGAGCAGATATCGGACACCGCCGACGACATTCGCCACAAAGTCTCGCCGCAGCACATCAAATCCGAGGTCACCGAATACGTCAGCCACAAAACCCAAAGTTGGGTCGAGGGGCTCAAGCAACAGATCATGGAGAATCCCATGCGCGCAGTGGCCGCGGGCGCCGCCGTGGGAATTCCGCTGCTGCGAATGGCGCGAGGTGTGCCGTTCCCACTTCTCATGATCGGTGCCGGGCTGGCCCTGACGTCGAAGACAGTGCGGGATCGCGCTGCAGACGCCACCGGTCCGGTCATCGACAAAGCGGGAGGGATGCTTGAGGAGGTGAGGGAAGGCGCCCTGGCCATGCAGGGCGATGCCAAGGAGACGCTATCCTCGGCTCAAAGCCGAGCCGCCGGGATAGCTGGCGACGCGCAGGACAAGGCCGCTGATCTGCGCGGGAGCGCGGCGCGGACGGCCAGCGTCGCGAGCGAAAAGCTCAAGAGCGGCATGGATGCAACCAAGGATGCCGCTGCGAGCGTGCCTGACCAGGCTCGTCAGACCATTGGCGACAATGCAGCGCTGATCGGAGGCCTGGGCATCGCGATTGGTGCCATCATTGCCGCGGCGCTCCCCGAGACCAAGGCTGAAGCCAGGGTGATGGGCCGGGCAAGCGACGAAATGAAGCAGGCTGCGGCCGCTGCGGCGCAATCCGGCTTCGAGGCAGCCAAAGGCGCGACCACATCGGCAACCGATGCTGCGGCGCAAAAGGTCGCCGAGGCTGATCTCGCCAGCCACGCCAGCCGTATGACGCAGAACATGGCGGACACATTGAAAGAGGCCGCCGACGACGTGGTCAAAGCTGCCTTTAGTCCCTCTCAAACGAACACTTGAAGGATAAACATCATGAGCGATTTGGACCCGCACAACGTGACGCAGTTCGCAAAGGACCAGGACAAAGGCACCGGGAAGGATCTGAGAGAACAGATTGGTGATGCCGGAGGGGAGATGAAGCAGCGCGCCGGTGATGCTTTTCAGGCATCGGCCGATCTTGCGCGAGACAAGTTTGGTGAGGCCGCGGAAGCAGCAAAGGGGGTCGCGGAAGGAACCGCGGACCAGATCCAGAGCCAAGCGCGCGAGCAGCAGCGGTCCGGCGCCGATTTCGTCCAGCGCCTGGCCGGCAACATCCGCGAAGCCGGCAGAGCTTTTGAGATTGACGTACCGTTCGCCGCACGTGGCATCGATTCCGCCGCGGACTATGTCGAAGACGCCGCGCAGAAGATCCGGGAGGGGAGCTTCCGAGATCTCGTCGAAGGCGCAACCGATTTCGCCAAACGTCAGCCTGCGGCCTTTCTCGGGATATCGGTGTTGGCAGGCTTCGCGGCCGTCCGCTTCCTGAAGGCATCGGGCGGACAGTCGTCATCCCCTGGGCAGCGCACCACGGACAGATCGTCGTCGGGAAGCGGCCAGAAGTCGGGCGGGACTTCGTTCTCGGCAGGACAACCAACTTGGGCTGAGGAGTCCGTGCGGCGTGGCCCTAATCCGCAACAAACCTCATCCACACAGGGCAGCACAGTACCATGAGCATCGAGCGCGATTTCAGGGCGATCTCGACGCTGCTCGGCGATGCCGTGGCCATCGCCGCCGTGCTCGTCGCCATCGGCCTCAACCGGCTTGATGTGCGTCATCTGGCGCCCCGGGAAACGATCGGCCAGCTCGAAAAGGATAAGGACACCGTGAAGGGAATGGTGCGATGAGCAGCACAAAAACCAGCTTTATGGACAATTTGGTGACCGCCGCCCGGGAAAACCCGCTTGCTGCGGCGCTGATCGGAGGCGGAGCGCTCTGGCTGTTGGCCGGCGACCCGAAGCTGAAGACTGCGGCGCGGTCGGCTGCGGACGCCGTCGCACCCGTCGCCGACATTGGGACGAGTGGTCTCAGGTCGGCGGCATCCGCCGTCAAGCAGACCGTGGCGCCTCCGACCGCACCTGAAATGGACGACGACACGTCGCTGGGCGTCGGAGAAAGTTTTCGTGACGCGACCGCTGCCGCTTCCGATGCGGTCTCGAGAGCTGGCGACAACGTCCGGAATCGTTTCGACGAGGGCGTCGCCTTCGCGCAGGAAAAATTCAGCAAGCACGGCAACGCGTTTCCGGACAAGGAAGCCATAAACAGCGCGAAATCGTCACTCGCCGATATGCTTGAACGGCAACCCCTCGTGCTTGGGGTCGTGGGCGTCGCGATCGGTGCAGCGGTTGCAGGCGCGTTTCGCGCGTCTGAGATCGAGAACCAGTACATCGGCAAAGTCAGCGACGATGTGAAGGACGACCTGAATCGGCGCGCCGGTGCGGTCTCGCAGGCCCTGCGTGAAGCCTCGGATACGGTGATCGCAGATATGAGTGACACCAGCGCCGAAGCTGTAGACCGGCTTAAGCAGGCTGGCATGGACGCCGCGGCAGCTGCCCGTGCCGAAGTGAAGTCTCCTTGATGCCACGAGAAAGGCGGGGGCGCGCTTGCCGTCGATGGCGCGCGCCCTTTTTGCTTGAACTTGATCAGACAGGATGCTTTGCACACAGATCGCGGCGGACAAAACGCGACCTTCCGCCTTCAAATCACGCGCCGTTGTCGTCCGGCGAACAGACCATACACAAAGAGCACGATGATGGCGCCGACCACCGCACCGATGAGTCCGGCACCCTCTCCCGGACGGTACCACCCAAGGGCTTGGCCAAGGTAAGTGGCAACGAAGGCGCCGACGATCCCGAGGATGGTCGTCAGGATGAACCCGGAGGGTTCGTTATCACCTGGCATGATGAATTTTGCGATCACCCCCGCGATAAAGCCGATAATGATGGTCCAGATAATGCTCATGCTCCGCTCCTCCTGAATAGATAACGGCGACAGTTCGAGGGCTATGAGGCGGGTACACGCCCCTCAGGTGTGTACTTGTCGATTGCCTGGGGAAGCTCGCGCGATAATCTTGCGAGTATCTCCTCCTGAGAAAGCCCGGTTTCCTTCTCAAGTCTGTCCAACACGTCGGGGCCGATTGCTTCCCGCAGCTGCGGGGGCGATATGTCCTTGTTTGGCCCCGAGCTGACCCAAGACCGAGCCTCATCTCCGTGGCCGTTTTGGTTGAATTTCTCCAGTAGCTCGCCAATTCCTCCCTGGAGCAGTCCTCCGACACCCCCGCCGCTCAGCAGGCCCAGGAGATTGCGGAGCAGGCCGCCGAGCGGCTGTTGAGAATTGGGCGGCTCGAGAGAGCCTGCGCCCGGGCCTCTGAGCAACTCCGCCAGCTTGTCTCGATTCTGATACCCGGCAATGGCGAGCAGTCCGAGAAGTGCGGTCATGGACGGCATTCCGCGGCTCATCTTGTAACTCCATGATATGATTAGACAGCTCGAACTCGGCCGGTCCGGTTCTGTTCCTAGGCAGTCTCGACCAGACATCCGGGCACCTCAGTCCTGACCGCTTATTGCCTCGCAGTCGCAAAGCGGCCTGATCAACATGAAGTCCGCCAAGGCGCTCGGCCTCACCGTACCGCCCTCGTTGCTTATCCGCGCCGACGAGGTGATCGAATAGCGACAACAATTGCGGGGGTGCATGAGTCGGTTATGGCACTTTGCAACTTCAAGATTCGGATGTGCGTGGTCTGCTTGCGAGGAGAGAACGGACAAGTGCAGCTGGCAGGTTGATCATGTTTCGGGGGCGCAAGCCGTTCGCTTTGAGAGCCCAGACCCACTCCGCCACCCTGCCGCGAGATCGTATCGAGATTTCAATCGAGCAATGACAAGGCCTTGAGACAATCGTCTGGCATGTCCTATCAGGCGGATACATCGACCCGCGCCGATGATGCAGCGCGTGGAAGTCTCACGGGCATTTTTGCGAAATTAGGAACGAGGTCTCGGCTTCCACATTGCTTCTGAGGTGCAATCGGGAGCCTCAGCATGGCAACGCAAATCGTGATGGATCACAGCGGCGACAGCCGGCACTTCTTCGACGACTCCAGTGCAGATGCCTTGGCGGAAGCGGAGAGGCTTTTTCTGGAATATATCGGCAAAGGATATACCGCGGCGGTGAGGACGGGGCCGGGGGAGGTAACCAAAATCACAGCGTTCGAGCCGACCGCCGAAGAGACATTGTTCTTCCCGCGGCTCGTCGGCGGGTGATCACCAGGTGAAGACTAAGTTTTGTCGCGTCCGCCCGTGGACCCTTCGAAGCCTGGCCGTTGGTGGGCTTTATCAAGCAGCTAAGGACGAGAAAACGATTCAGGGTCGTGCGCTGCGACTGCTGCGTTCTTGGCTTTCGCCGCAGCAAAGGGTCGAGTTCGATACGAGGGGGTACTTCGATGTCGTAGGATGCCATACCGGGAAGCGGTACCGCCAGGCAGGGATCGTCCGGTAACGTCAACGAGATCGACGAATATGGGCGGCTCGGAACGGGGTGGTGCTTCGTCCCGCTGGGTGGCTTGGTCGCGAGCGACGTCATGCTCGCCCAGAAAATAGCTCTCGAAACGGACGAGGAGCGCGCCCTGAGCATCGCCAACAGCTTCCCCCGGCCCATCCGGTGGCGCCTACCCGTTAGTCGCTCGGAGGGAAGAAGTTCGCGCGTGCGCCTTCTTCATCCCAGCTAGAACCCAGTTGAGGATCTCGCAATCAAGAGGCCCGTCCTAATCCTTCGCACATGTGACCCGACGCGGCGGCACCGATTCACTCCGGTGGATCATTCCCTTTCGGCTCTTGTAACAACTTCGGCAGTCGGCCGCGCGGCTCGCGGTCACGCGGGGCGGGGCGTTCGGACGGGTCGCGGCCGAGCTTGGATTGCAGCTCGACGAGGTCGGTGAAGACGTCGGCCTGGCGGCGCAGCTCGTCGGCGATCATCGGCGGCTGGCTGGCGATGGTGGAGACCACGGTGACCCGCACGCCGCGGCGCTGGACGGCCTCGACCAGGGAGCGGAACTCGCCGTCACCCGAGAACAGCACCATCTGGTCGATATGCCCGGCGAGCTCCATGGCGTCGACGGCAAGCTCGATGTCCATGTTGCCCTTGATTTTGCGGCGGCCGGAGTCGTCGATGAATTCCTTGGTCGCCTTAGTGACGACCGTGTAGCCGTTGTAGTCCAGCCAGTCGATCAGGGGACGGATCGAGGAGTATTCCTGATCCTCGATGATGGCGGTATAGTAGAACGCCCGAAGCAGCGTCCCGCGGCTCTGAAACTCCTTCAGCAGGCGCTTGAAATCGATGTCGAAGCCCAGAGTTTTCGCCGTCGCGTAGAGATTGGCCCCGTCGATGAAGAGCGCGATCTTGTTGGTAGGAGAGGGCATTTGTGCCGTTTGCAGAAGCTAAATGAAGGATTGAACGTGTAAGGATTTATCCGCCGAGCGCGAACAGGCGGACGCTTTATATACAGATAGTCACCGAGTGCGCCAAATGGGGTCGGCTCAAGGCGCTCGAGATCATGATTCGGAACTCGTGCTGTAGACGAAAGTTGTTCTGTCAAATTTGTCATTTTTGCTGTCCGTTCTAGAAGCTTTTGAGGCTAGTCGCGTCATGACGTCTGGCGATTTTGCCCTGTTCGAATTCTCCATCAGCAGGCGCGGCCGCACTTGGCGGTGGTCTGTCTCAGATCAATGCGGAAATCTTCTGTTGGCGGGAAGTGAGCGCAGCCGGTCCGGGGCGCAATACATGGCTGCCCGAGCCATCTTCCAGTTTCTGTTGACAGCCCCTTATCGCAATCGAACGAGATCTACCCGTCGGCGTCCTCCCGTCCACTGAAGTCACCTCAATTGTCGATTTTCAGGTGGCTCATCCGCTTGTCACGAATGCTGGCGATATTCTGCTCGAGCATCAACTTCGGCAAGACGGCGAACGACCGTTGGTGAACTGGCGTCCCGCTAATCCAGAAGCGAAAGCCCGCGCACAAGCCATGGGATTCGTTGAAGTGGATGAGGACGACATGGTGCTCGATCCCACCCAGTCCGGAAAGTGGGAGCTAAACAGCGATGGTGAATGGCAGCGTGCAACTAGTTCTCGGCGCTATCTCTCCAAAGCGGACAGTGATACTGAAGCTGCAGCAGATTCCGACGAGGACGGTGACTTTATGTAACGCGGATCTGTAAGCGTTCATGTTGCGGCAGGCGGCGGAGCAACGTAAGTCGACATCGTCAGCTTACGTTGAGTCTTGGGCGGAGTGAAACCGACCGCTTCGACCGGATGAGATGCCTGGTAACAACGGCACCGTGGCGCTTGTGAGAGTTGCGCGGCGATGAATAGCTCAACAAAAGCCCCGGCTTCGAGCCGGGGCTTTCCATTTGCACCCTGGAGAGGAGGAATCATTCGCGGACTAACGCCATGGGGCCACGTCATTGTGGCCGTTTCCAGCCAGTCGAGGTGTGCGTCAATGTTCACCATCAGAGCGGTCCGAAGTGAATTCGTAAACAACGAATCGATGTCATTACCGAGCTGATCGGCCTTGCGGTTGCGCGCGATCTCGATCCGGCGTGCATGTGGGTGGCGGTAATAACCGAGAGTCCGTCGGCGATTCGACTGATGTGGTCTTGTTCTTGGCTGTAAATAGGACGATGTGGCGAATCGTGGCTGGCTAACTGTGTGAGATGAAGGCTGATCGCAGGACTATCTTGATATCGTGCCAGCGACGGACGCGCATGGTGCTCTGCGATTGCATTGTTGTCCCTCATAATGACGCTGGGATGGCGAGGCGCTCAATGGTTTGAATGTGACGCGCAAGCAGATCGCAGGCTTGATCGATATTGCGCGATCGTAATGCTTGCAGAATCAAGCGGTGATCCTGATTGGAGCGCGGACGCCATCCGGCACTGCGCGCCATCGCGAACACCAGTCGCGAGTTTGCGAGTTGCAGTCCATCGAGGCAGGCGAGCAATCGAGGCATTGCGCAGGGCGCCACAAGGGCGTGGTGAAATGTGCGATTCGCGATCTCGAATTCCTGAATTGTCTCCGCGTTATCTGCTTCGATCAGAGCCAGCTCAATCCGCGCCAGATGAGCCGACGTGAGTTTCGGCGCGGCATTCCGCAGCGCGACCACTTCCAGCGCGGCACGCATCTCGGCGATCTCCTTCACCGACTTCGCGTCGAGCGATGCAACGCGCACGCCGCGGCGGGGGGCGGCAACAACGAGATGTTGTGCCTCGAGTTGCCGAAAAGCCTCCCGCACGGGGACGTGGCTCGAGTTGAATTCGCGCGCGATATGGTCCTGCCGCAGCGGTGCGTCTGGTTGTAGCGCGCCGCTGATAATGCGGTGCCCGATCGAATGCGCAATGCGTTGCGCAGTTGTCGTGTTGTCGCTCAAACTCATCATAGATTATCTATCAGAAAACATCGTGCGTGGCGGCCAGACGTCAGTTAGCATACCTCAAGATGGAAGATCATAGATAATCATAATGATTATCTATAGTTTGTAGAGGAGGCCTCGTGGCTCGGATGGTCCCAAGCGCGAAAACAGAATCGGACGACGGCTACATCGAACCCGTCCGCCACGACTGGACCCTTGGGAAGGCCGAGGCGCTCTACAACGCGCCATTCTCCGACCTGATGTTCCGCGCCCAGGCCGTTCACCGCCGCCGCTTTGATCCCAATCATCTGGAGACCGCGAGCCTTCTCAGCATCAAGTCTGGCGGCTGCCCAGAGGATTGCGGTTATTGCTCGCAGAGCGCCCACTATGACACGGGGTTGAAAGCGACGCGGCTGATGGACAAGGCGGATGTGATCGCGGCGGCCGAGCGCGCGAAAGCGGCCGGCGCGACGCGGTTCTGCATGGCGGCGGCGTGGCGCAGTCCGAAGACCGCGACCTAGACCAGGTCTGCGAGATGGTCAGCGCGGTGAAGGGTCTCGGAATGGAAACCTGCGTGACGCTCGGAATGCTGACCGCTCCTCAGGCGCAGCGTTTGCGTGAGGCCGGCCTCGACTTCTACAACCACAACGTCGATACCTCGCCCGAATTCTATGGCCAGATCATCACCACGCGGATCTTGCAGGATCGTATCGACACGCTCACAGAGGTGCGCGCGGCAGGCATGAAGGTCTGCTGCGGCGGCATCATCGGCATGGGGGAGCGCGTCGTGGACCGGCTAGGCATGCTGGTGCTGCTCGCCAATCTGCCGAGCCATCCGGAGAGCGTGCCGATCAATCTCTGGAACGAGGTCAAGGGCGTGCCGATCATGGAAGCCGCGGAACGGCCCGATCCAATCTCCGTCGCGCGTCTCGTCGCGGTCGCACGCATCCTGATGCCACAAAGCGTGGTGCGGCTGTCCGCCGGACGGCAATACATGACCGACGAATTGCAGACGCTGTGCCTTCTCGCCGGCGCTAACTCGATCTTTATCGGCGACGCGCTCCTGACCACGCGCAACCCGCAGCGCGAGCGCGACGTGGAGTTGCTTGGGCGGCTCGGCATCAAGTCCAGCCTCGACCAGACGCAGCCGGTCAACACGCAATCTGCGCCGGCTAACGATAGCGTTCACAGCGATTGACGCCCAAACCGCGTCCGCCGAACTCGAGAGACGTTTTGAAGAATGTCAGGAAGAAGCGGGGCTTCGTGATTAGCGGCTGCCTGAGTGATTTGCGCAAGCACACCTTCTACACGCGGGATTGATTAATGACTCCAACATGCGCGGACAAGATGGCCACTTATCACGCCGCCTTGCGGGCCCTGAACGAGCAGGACCGGCTGCGGCGCCTAGCGCCGCGTTCCGGCATTGACTTTGGATCGAACGACTATCTCGCGCTGGCGAGTGCGCCGCGCATGAAGAAGGCTCTGGCGGCGGCGCTGGAAGCCGGCACTCCAATCGGGGCCGGCGGGTCACGACTCCTGCGCGGAAATTGCGACGAGCACGAACTCCTCGAAGCGAAGGCCGCGCACCTTTTCGGAGCCGAGACGGCGCTGTTTTTCAGCGGCGGATATGTGGCGAATTTTGCCATCCTGACGACGCTGCCTCAACGGGGCGATCTGCTGGTACTCGATTCGCTCGTGCACGCGAGCATTCACGAAGGCGCACGGTCCGGACGCGCCGAGTTTCGCGAAAGCGCTCACAACGACCCGACCTCGGTCGAAAACACAATCCGCAACTGGCGCGCGAAAGGCGGGACGGGCCGCGTCTGGATCGTGGCTGAAAGTCTATACAGCATGGACGGCGATTTCGCGCCGCTCAAGGAGCTTGTCGCAATCGCCGACAGGCATGATGCATTTCTTTTGGTAGATGAAGCTCATGCCACTGGCGTGTACGGTGAGCAGGGAAGGGGGCTGACCGCCCCCTATGAAGGGCGCGAGAACCTGGTCGTCGTTCATACGTGCGGCAAGGCGTTGGGCGCCGCCGGTGCCCTCGTCACTGCGAGCCGGGTGCTGCGCGACTTCATCGTCAACCGTTGCCGTCCCTTCATTTTTGCAACCGCCCCGTCGCCTCTGCTGGCTGTTGCCGTGCAGGAGGCGCTATCAATCTTGAAGGAGGAACCCGAACGGCAACAACGCCTGGCCAGCTTGGTCGCCTTCACACATCGGGAGATCCGCTTGCGCGGGGGCCGGAGTCCCTCCGTTTCCCAGATTGTCCCTTACATTGTCGGCGACAACGCGCGCGCCATGAAACTGGCATCGAAGCTGCAGGCTCGCGGATTCGACGTTCGCGGAATCCGACCACCGACTGTGCCGGCGGGCACAGCTCGGCTGCGAATCTCCCTGACACTGAATGTCGGAGAGAATGATGTGCGTGCGTTGCTCGATGCCTTGATGGAAGAAACCGGAAGCGAGACAAGATGGCTCGGCGATTCGTAGTCACTGGCACCGACACTGAGGTCGGCAAGACGATCTTTTCCGCAGGAGTCGTCGATTTTCTTGATGCCTATTATTGGAAACCTGTCCAGGCTGGTCTTCGAGGGGAGACCGATTCCTTAGTCGTTAAACAACTGGCTGAACTTCCCGACGATCGGATTGTGCCAGAGCGGTATCGTCTTGAAACGCCAGCGTCACCACATCTCGCAGCAGAACTCGATCGCCTTCACATCGACGCCACCTCACTCAATGTACCGGACACCGGGGATCGCCCGCTCGTGATCGAGGGGGCAGGCGGGCTGATGGTACCGCTCAATCGCAACGAACTCTATATCGACGTCTTTGCACAATGGCGGCTGCCAGTCATTCTCTGCGCGCGCACTGCCCTTGGTACCATCAATCATTCGCTGCTTTCGCTCGAGGCCTTGCACAATCGCAACATTGAAATTCTCGGTATCGCGTTCATCGGCGAAGAGAACGTCGACACCGAGAGCACCATTTGCAGGATCGGACAAGTGCGGAAGCTGGGCCGGCTGCCGCGCCTTGTTCCACTCACGGCCAACGCGCTTCGCGCGGCCTTCAAGGTCTCGTTCCGTGGTGGCGATTTCGATTGATGATGTGCAAAGCAAAGTCGCGGATCTGGCATCCGTTTACCCAACATGCGCTGCAAGGCGAGATGACAAAGATTTTGCGCGGCGAGGGTGCATATCTTTACACCGCGGATGACCGTCGCATCATCGATGCGATCGCGTCCTGGTGGGTTGTGACCCATGGCCATTGCCATCCATACATCGTGAGTGCCATTCAGAAGCAGGCGGAAAAGCTCAACCAGATCATCTTCGCGGGCCACACTCATGAACCCGCCGAAGAGGTTGCCTCCCTGCTTTTGAAACTTGCGCCCCGCGGCCTCGACTACGTCTTCTTCTCCGACAGCGGCTCGACCAGTGTGGAGGTCGCGCTGAAGTTCGCGCTCGGCTATTGGCGCAACATCGGCGAGTCGCGCTCACGCATCGTCGTGATGCAGCATTCCTATCATGGCGACACGGTGGGGACGATGTCGGTCGGCGCGCGTGGTGTGTTCAATGCGGCCTACGAACCTCTGCTGTTCGAGGTTACCTCAGTGCCGTTCCCGGCGCTGGGTCATGAACAGCCGACGCTCGACGCGCTCGAGGCCGCGTGTCGCAACGAAAATCCGGCTGCCTTCATCGTCGAACCCCTGATCCTGGGCGCTGGCGGGATGCTTATGTATCCTGCTTGGGTCCTAAATGAAATGCAACGGATCTGTCAGGCCTCAGGCGTCCTGTTCATTGCCGACGAGGTCATGACAGGCTGGGGGCGCACTGGAACATTATTCGCTTGCGAGCAGGCTGGTGTCACGCCCGACATTGCCTGCTATTCCAAGGGCCTCACGGGTGGCTCTCTTCCGCTTGCGGTGACGCTCTGCTGCGCGGAGATTTTCGACGCACACTATTCGAAAGACCGAACCCGCACCTTCTTCCACTCCAGTTCTTACACGGCAAATCCGGTGGCGTGTGCCGCTGCCAAGGCGAACCTGGATCTCTGGTGCAACCATGAGACTTACGAGCGTGTGGCCTTCGTCGCCGCAATGCAGAAACAGAAAATCGAGTCATTTCGCGCGGACGCGCGCTTCGCGAACGTCCGTCAAACTGGTACTATCACAGCACTCGAGCTGAAGGTGTGCGACGAGGGGTACCTCGCCAATATCGGGCCGAGGCTGCAGGCGTTCTTTAGCGATCGAGATCTGCTGCTGCGCCCGCTTGGCAATACGATCTATGTCATGCCGCCGTATTGTGTCACGTCGGCGGACCTCGATGAAATCTATGCTGGAATTAACGATGCAGCCGATGAGCTGGTCTAGAAGCAGGCCGGATCGGTTGCCGATCGCCACAGCCTGTCGGCGAATCTGCCGGAGTCATTGGCCACGCCCGCATGACCCAACACACCGGTCGAGAAAGTCTTCGTCTGGTGATCGCGCAACCAAAAGGAATTTCCATCCGTTCGTGGGCCATTTTCGAGGCAACGATTTCTTTTTTTCTTCCCCGGTTGACAATTTTCTTCCACGCTCCCTAGGAAGTACCAGGTGCGCAAAGGCTCAACGGTACTTCAAATGAGAAAAGTACGCTCTGCTAAACAGTCGGCGAGTTGGGTGACATCAAAGCCTTGCCACTTCGCACCGCAGAATCGAACTGAGGTCGTCGACGCGATGGGGTCCAAATGAGCCACGTTTCGCAGCAGCCGGTCGAGCGCATCACGATTCCCATGCTGCAGCGCTGGAAGCAGGACAGCCGGCGTCTCGTCATGACGACTGCCTACGACGCGGTTACGGCGCGCATCGCGGATCCTTCCGTCGACATCATTCTCGTCGGTGACAGTGTCGGCAACGTTTGCCTTGGATTTGAAAACACGCTGCCCGTGAGCGTCGCGATGATGAACCATCATCTGGAAGCCGTTGTACGCACCAAGCCTCGTGCTTTGCTCGTCGCCGATATGCCGTTTCTTAGCTTCCACCTCAGCGTCGAAGAAACCATACGCAATGCCGGCGGATTCCTGCAGCGAGGCGCAGCCGCGGTGAAACTCGAGGGCGGCGGCAAGCGTATCGAGATGGTACGTGCCCTCGTCGATTGCGAGATTCCCGTGATGGGTCATCTGGGCCTTATGCCCCAGAGCGTCAATGTCATGGGTGGCTTCAAGGTGCAGGGCCGGAAAGCGGATGAAGCGCTACGGTTGCTCGATGATGCTCACCGTCTGCAGGAGGCCGGCTGTTTCGCTTTGGTGTTGGAAGGGATTCCGGCCGAGCTTGCTGCTCGAGCAACCGATTCCTTGACAATACCGACGATCGGAATCGGCGCCGGCCCGGACTGTTCAGGGCAGGTGCTCGTGTTTCATGACGTGCTGGGCCTGACCGAGGGTCATCGCCCCAAATTCGTTCGCGCCTATGCGGAAGGCTTCCAGCAGTTGCATGATGCGCTTTTGCGCTGGGCCGCGGATGTCCGCAGTGGTGCATTCCCGGGACCCCAAGAATCCTATCGACTTCCTGAAGGGGTCGGCGAGGCAATTACCAACTGGGCGCCGTCCAACCCAACCTGATGTGAGCTCGACATGCAAACAATCACGAGGGTCGCTGAGCTTCGCCGCACTCTCGCAAAGTCCCGCAGCGCCGATCTACGGGTCGGATTCGTGCCGACAATGGGCTATCTCCACGATGGCCATCTGGCGCTGATCGCGGCGAGCCAGGCGCAATGCGACGTTACCGTCGTCAGCATCTTCGTCAACCCCACTCAGTTCGGACCAAACGAGGATCTCAGCACCTATCCGCGCGACTTCTTGCGCGATGAGGGACTGTGCCGCGATGCCGGTGTTGCGATCCTCTTTGCGCCGGATGCACAGGAAGTCTATCCGAGCCATTTCGAGACCTTCATTGAACCGGGCGACCTCGCGAAACCTCTGTGCGGAGCCTTCAGGCCTGGACATTTTCGCGGTGTCGCGACTGTCGTATGCAAGTTGTTCAACATGGTGCAGCCCGATGTCGTGTTTTTTGGCCAGAAGGATTTTCAGCAATGCGCAGTCGTGCGTCGCATGGCGGTTGATCTAAATCTCCCGATCGAGATCGTCACCGTACCAACCGTTCGCGAACAGGATGGGCTCGCGATGAGCAGTCGCAACCGGTATCTCAGCAAGGAAGAACGTCAGCGGGCCCTTGCGATCAATCGTGGACTATCCGCCGCGCTCGACGAATTTCGCTCAGGAGAGCGCAACGTAGAAAAGCTGATTGCGATCGCCAAGGGGCATTTAGAGGCAGTTGACCGGCTGCAGTATCTTGAACTTGTCGACGGTGACACGCTCAAGGCCGCCGACAATCCACTGCGACGGCCCGCGGCGCTTTGTGCGGCAGCCTACGTCGGCTCGACCCGGCTGATCGACAACGTAATACTGGTGTTGCCAACTCCGTAGCGCAATGCGTAGCCAAACCGTACGCAGCATATTGAGGTGGAAGAAGTGCTCAAGGCCACTTTTCCGACAGACGTGTCGACCTAGTAGCAAAGGGCGAACTCCGAGCCGACGTTCAGCGAGTTAGCGATGCGATAAGGGGTGGTTGCGGAATATTGTGGGGCCGAGAACTTTGCGTCTGGCAGCGCACAGTTTCGCGCGGCTGCGACCAGCGACCGTTTCGGCAAACCTTGGTATAGTGTTTGGCAGCCCATGCTATATTACCGACTTACCTTTGTAGAGTTGAGCACCGGTCAGGTCGTTTGTACTTTCGATGTCGAACCTGGATCATTCGATCGACGGGGGGCGCGAACCCTGAACTGATATCTTGCTAGAAGTCGATGCTTCCAATCGGGTGTGAAGACGAACATCTAGAGTCGGACCTTTGGCCGATTGCACGCAAAAAAAAACAGGGGCTTTATCTTGAGACGGTACCGACTATTCGAGATCGCGATCAGCGATCAGAATAGCGGAGCCAACATTCATCCGAGCGACGAAGATGGAGAAGCGGAGGATTGGGCGCGCTATGCTCAGGAACGTGTGAGCCCTTAGAGTAGCTGATAACGCTTCCCTCATACTACGGGCTTTAGCGCAGTTGCCGCATTGATGATCATTGTGCGCAAGCTGCTGGCGAATTTGCATCCCCTTTGAAATGCGAGTCGAGATGGCATTTACCGAGCTTTTCATCAAACGTCCGGTATTGTCTATCGTCGTCAGTTTGCTGATCCTGCTGATCGGCTTTCGCGCGGCCACCGTACTGCCGATCCGGCAATATCCCAAGCTAACTAGTACGGTCGTCAATATCACGACTTCCTATCCTGGCGCCTCCGCCGACATGATCCAGGGGTTCATCACCACTCCCCTGGAGCAGGCAGTGGCTTCCGCCGAGGGCGTTGACTACATCAGGTCCGCATCGGTGCTCGGTACCTCGACGATCCAAGTCTACATCAAGCTCAATTTCGATCCCAACGAAGCGCTCACCGAGGTGCTCTCCAGGGTCAACTCAGTCAAATACTTGATCCCGAAGGAATCAAACGATTCGGTCGTCACTAAGTCGACCGGTCAGGCCACCGCTGTCATGTATGTCGCCTTCTCCAGCGAGGAACTGGCGGCCAGCGCGATCTCCGACTACCTCTCGCGCGTCGTGCAACCGGTTATGTCAACCGTCGACGGCGTCGCAGCCGCAAACATCCTGGGCGGCCAGACTTTTGCGATGCGGCTATGGCTCGATACTGCGAAAATGGCAGGGCACGGCGTGTCGCCGGCTGAAGCTTCGGCTGCAATCGCCGCTAACAACTTCCAGGCCGCGGCCGGCCAGACCAAGGGCTATTTCACTATCTCCGATGTCACGTCAAACACGGATCTGCGAAGTGTCGATGACTTCAAGCGCATGATCGTCAAAGCCAATGACGGTGGCTTTGTGCGCATGGAGGACATTGCGGTAGTCGAGCTTGCCGCGCAAGCCACAGACACCAGCGTCGCAATGAACGGCGAGCACGCAGTCTTTATCGGCGTTCAGGCGAGCCCGCAGGGCAATCCATTGAACATAGTGCGAGGCGTTCGGGCGCTGTTTCCAGAAATGGAGCGTAACCTGCCGCCGTCACTGAAGTTGAAAGTGGCCTACGACTCCACCAAATTCATTCAATCATCGATCGATGAAGTGGAGAAGACGCTCATCGAGGCCGTCGTGGTCGTGGTGGTGGTAATCTTCCTATTCCTGGCCTCGCTGCGGTCGGTCATCATTCCTGTGGTTACTATTCCCTTGTCGCTCGTTGGTGTCTGCAGCATGATGCTGGCGCTGGGGTTTTCATTCAATCTCCTGACCCTCCTTGCGATGGTTCTCGCGATCGGTCTCGTCGTCGATGACGCGATCGTGGTGGTGGAGAACATTCATCGCCATTTAGAAGAGGGTGCGCCGCCCCTACAGGCTGCTACGAGGGGCGCGCGCGAGATCGTCGGCCCCGTTGTCTCCATGACAATTACCTTGGCTGCGGTATATGCCCCAATCGGATTTCTCGGCGGCCTCACCGGTGCGCTGTTCCGCGAGCTCGCGTTTACGCTAGCGGGAGCGGTAATCGTGTCGGGCGTGATCGCTTTGACGCTGTCGCCGATGATGTGCTCACTCTTCCTGAAGCGCGCTGAGGGGGGGCGGTTTGCAAGATTTGTGAACCGCGGGTTCGCCGCCATGACACGATGGTACGGCCGCAAGCTCGACCGCTCGCTCGACTATCGTCCGATTACCGGGCTGTTTGCGCTGACCATGCTGGGCCTCGTCGGCTTTCTCTATATGCATACTTCCAAGGAACTCGCACCCGAGGAGGATCAAGGTATCGTATTCGCTCTAACCAAGGCGCCGAAATACGCCAATGTCGACTACCTCGACTATTACGGTACCAAGCTCGAAAACGCGTTCCACAAATTTTCCGAGACTGATTTGAGCTTCGTGCTCAATGGCGTTAACGGCCAGCAAAGTGGCATGGCCGGCATGTTGCTCAAGCCATGGGACGAGCGCAAGCGATCATCGATCGCGCTAAAGTCCCTTGTCCAGGCCGAGCTGTCCAAAATCGAAGGCATCAACGCGTTTGCCTTTAGCTTGCCGCCGCTTCCGGGCGGTTCGGATGGCCTACCAGTGCAGATGGTGATCAATTCGACGCTTGGCTTCCAATCCGTCTACGAGCAGATGTCGAAGCTGAAGGAAGCCGCGCGGAAGAGCGGTCTATTCATGGTCAGCGACTCCGACCTCGAGTTCAACCAGCCGGTTGTACGAATCAAGGTTGATCGATCCAAGGCCAACGAGCTTGGCATCACCATGCAGACCATCGGTAACGCGCTCGCCACCTTGCTTGGCGGAAACTACGTCAACCGCTTCAATTTGCAGGGCCGCTCCTACCAGGTGATCCCGCAGGTGCCACGCGAGGAACGCCTGGCGCCGCAAGCAATCGGGAACTATTATGTGAAGACTGCGGCGGGCTCGATGCTCCCGCTGTCCACCGTAGTCTCCATCGAGACTGCGACTGATCCGAACGCGCTCACCCACTACAACCAGCTCAACTGCGCGACCTTTCAGGCAGTGCCGATGCCAGGCGTCACGATCGGTCAGGCTGTGGACTTCCTGGAAGCTGAGGCAAAGAAACTGCCCGCAGGCTTCAGCCACGACTTCCTCGCCGACGCCCGCCAATATGTGCACGAGGGTAACCAACTGGCGATTACGTTTGCATTTGCACTCATCATCATATTCTTGGTGCTTGCGGCGCAGTTCGAAAGTCTGCGCGATCCTCTCATCATCATGATTAGCGTGCCGATGGCAATCGTCGGCGCCTTGATCCCGCCATTCTTTGGCTGGGCGACTATGAACATCTACACCCAGATCGGACTGTTGACACTGGTCGGGTTGATTTCCAAGCACGGCATCCTGATGGTTGAGTTCGCCAATGAGCTGCAGGTCAAGGAGAGACTTGACCGTCGCTCAGCTATAGAGATGGCGGCGCGCGTCCGACTGCGTCCAATCTTGATGACCACGGCGGCGATGGTCACGGGCTTGATACCCTTGTTGACCGCAACGGGAGCTGGCGCTGCGAGCCGCTTTTCGATCGGGCTCGTGCTCGTCGCTGGCATGTCTGTCGGCACGCTGTTCACGCTCTTCGTGCTGCCGGCGGTCTATGTCGCGATCGCGTCCGATCACCGTGCCGATGCGAGCTCCGGCCGGGCGACGATCGCTGCCGAGCTCGACCTCACCGGCGCTGCTGATGCCTCGATGGCGAAGCAATGATGATAAGATCAGTTTCGCTCAGTGTGGTGTGAGCGAAGGAGCCTGCGACCGCTTCACGCTCCCTCGCGTATCGAGATTGTCACGCCCGTGGTGCCGAGCTTGGCGACCATCAGGTGCTCGGCGAAGAATACATCGGCGATACGCGGTCCAATGGCCACGCTGGTTCCTGACGCGTGACCCGATGCCCTCCGGAGTGGGAAAGTTAAGGAAATGCCTGAGTTTGATGCTGCTATGTGGTTTCTGGCCGCAACGACGTGTTTTGCGGCCTTTGTGAATGGAGCCATCGGCTACGGCTTTTCGTCGCTCACTGTACCCCTTGCGCTGGTTTTCTACACCAATCGCATTCTCAACCCCGCCATTGTCATCATCGAGGTCTTCGTTAACGTTTACGTCCTCCTCATCAATCTGAAGGGCGTGCCGGTGGTTTGGAGACGAGTGCTTCCCATCTTGCTTGGACTCTTGCCGGGCATTGCGCTCGGCGGCTATGCGTTGACCTCGCTCCAGCCGGGCTGGATCAAATTCGCCACCTACACGATCATTCTGCCCCTGATCCTGCTGCAAGCTGCGGGTTGGCGCCGCCCTATCGAAGCAAGCTGGCTGATCGGCCTGCCATTCGGGTGGATGCTGGGCATCCTCTATTCGGTGACGACTATCTCCGGCCCTCCCTTAGCGATGCTGTTTAACAACCAGGGCCTGGTCAAACACGAATTTCGCGCCGGCCTAGCCCTGGTTCGCGTGGCGGAATCGAGCGTGACCGCCTTCGTCTACTATCAGCTCGGCTTGTTCATTTCCGAAAGCGGTAGCTTGCTCTATGTTTTTATACCCAGTGTCATGGTCGGCATCCCGCTGGGGTCCTACGTCATTCGCCGGCTTGATCCGGAGATATTCCGACGCATCTGCATGAGCTTTGATGCTTGGATCGTGGGCTTCGGTTTGTCACGAGTGCTCATCGAGCTCGATCTAGTGCAGAGCGCCTGGGCTTATAGCGTGATGGCGGCGGCGATACTGATCGATCTCTGCCTGTTATACTTGTTCCTTACCACGCACAATCCGATTTGGTCAGAGCGACGGTCTCGGAAAACTGCGGATATAAGCGCTTGAACGATGCCGGCGGGCACCTCGGTATTGAGTGCGCCGGCGTCCTGGACCTAACCGATGCCGCCCCTTCGGCGGCAACAACGATGGCATGGAAATCAGGTTGATTGCTCCAAGACAGCCCAGCGCACCGTCGCCGGGAATTCGGGATCACAGGACAGCCTTGAACTTTTGGAGGCTGATGTTGTCGCCATGCCATTCAAAGTGGCTGTGGTCGCCGACGGCGAACGCTAGTTCAGAACAAACGGATCACTCGAGACACGACACATCAAATGCGGCGCGGGGGACCACCTGGCCGCCTGAAACCGGGAATAATCGAGTATCAAAAGTGTCAGGCCGACGTTGACGGCTTGCGCGTGATAGCGGTGCTCGTCGTGATCTCGCGTCTCAGCGACGTTGCTCGTGATGAGAGCTTCCGATTGGCTGCAAAGCTATCGGAAATCCTACGGCCGTGTTCGCGCCAAGTACCAGAGGCGTCGGGCGCTGTTGGCTTTGTAGGCTTTGCAACACAAGCCATTGAGCGTTGCGCCTCCAGCTGTCGCAGACCAGCAACAACTGCCAACCCCCGCATAGCTAGCTCATCCGGCAAAGATCAGCCGAAACACCGGGTCCAGGGGCTCGACGATCACGCCTATTTGTCGCTCGCCCTGTGACGTAGTCGAGTTTTTGTAGCGGCATCGCATTTGCAAGGCTGAAGAATGTCAACTTGAGGCCATCATCGTCGAGCCGCGGGCCGCTCGCAGGCGGCGCATCGCAGGATGAGTGGCGCCGCGCTCACGAGGCCGTTCTCTCAGGAGCGCTCGTGATACCATCTGCCAATTGGTCTGCCGGCCTGCTTGCGACGCGGCTCGCATTCTTTGTGGCCGGATTCGGCCTCGCGGCCTGGGCGCCTTTGGTGCCCCTCGCGAAGGAGCGGCTTGCGGTGGATGACCACATGCTTGGTCTTCTGCTGCTCTGTCTCGGCACGGGATCCGTCATCGCTATGCTTTTGAGCAGCCTGTCGAATGCGTGGTACGGCAGCAAGCCCATTATCCTCGCGGGTGGACTTGGACTCGCGATCATCCTGCCGTGGCTTGCAATTGCCGACACACCTCTCAGCCTCGGTGCCACGCTGTTTGCTTTCGGCGTTTCACTCGGCTCGATCGATGTAGCCATGAACATTCATGCGATTGAATTGGAGCGCGCCACCGGCCGTCCATTGATGTCCGGCTTCCACGCCCAGTACAGCCTTGGGGAATTCACCGGCTCTGCCGCCGTGACCTCGTTCCTCTCGTTGCAGCTTGGCCCGCTTTTTTCGACGTTCCTCTGTTCGGCGTTAATGACGATCGCGATTGTGTCGGCTTGGCTGGGTTTGCTCGGGACGGGTTCGAGGCAGCAGGGGCCATTGTTTGTCTTGCCCCATCGCAGTGTAATGCTGATAGCTGTGCTCGCGGCTATCACCTTTCTTGTTGAAGGTGCAATGCTCGATTGGAGCGCTTTGCTTCTCGTTGAACGAGATCTCCTCGCTGAGGCGCACGGGGGCATTGGTTGTATGCTCTTCTCAATCGCCATGACAGCAGGGCGTCTCAGCGGAGATGCCGTGGTGGCGCGAATCGGCGACCGTGCCACATTGATGCTCGGGACTCTGCCGACCGTGACGGGCTTCTTGGCCGTAGTGGCCGCGCCCGTTGCGTTGATTGCTATGGCGGGGTTCCTGCTTATTGGATTGGGTATTTCAAATGTTGTACCCGTACTGTGTCGGCGCGCCGGCAAACAGAAAGTGATGCCAGCAGGCGTTGCGATCGCGGTCATCACGACAGCCGGCTACGCGGGTATACTCGTCGGGCCCGCCGGCATCGGGCTCGTCGCACACATGTTAGGCTTGCCCTTGGCGTTCGCGTTGTTAGGCGCGCTCATGTCCATCGTTACATTGTCGGCCAGGATCATGATGATAGACCCCCGCTAAGCCGGTGGTCGAGAGGAAAGGGACACCAGCACGCTTCCGGTTAATGATCGTCCACCGCTCGGCGTAGAGGCTTAGAGCGTGATGTTTTTATACGGAAACATACCCTGAATTTTTGAGATAGTTGGCGCACTCCTCCTTGGAGAAGAGGTCGAGGAGTTCGCCGACCTTGCGCCAAGTCGCTTCGACATCACGTGTCTGGGCGGCTCGCATCAGGTGTTTGAGCTTGGCGAAGACCTGCTCGATCGGGTTGAGGTCGGGGCTGTAGGGCGGCAGGAAGAGCAGATGTGCTCCTGTGGCACGGATGGCGTTGCGCGCCGCCTTGCCCTTGTGACTGCCGAGATTATCGAGGATGACGAGTTCACCTTTTGCGAGGGTCGGCGCCAGTACCTGTTCGATATAAAGGGTGAAGAGCTCGCCATTGATTGGGCCGTCGATGACCCATGGCGCGCTGATCCGATCGTAGCGCAGCGATGAAGGTCATGGTCTTCCAATGGCCGAAAGGCGCAGACGCCTGGAGACGTTGCCCGCTCGGCCCCCAGCCTCGCAGCGGCGCCATGTTGGTTTTGATCCAGGTCTCGTCGATAAAGACCAGGCGCGAAGCGTCGATCCTGCCCTGATGCGTCTTCCAGCGCGCCCGTTTACGGGCGATATCGGGACGATCTTGTTCGGCCGGCAGGACCGTTTTTTTTGAAGCTCAGCCCTTCGGCGTGAACGAACGTCCACACCGCCCGCACGTCTGTCTTGGTCCCCGCGCAGCCAGTTCCTCCGTCAGCTTCCGCAAAGTGAATGGGCCGGAGTGAATGCGTTTGCGCAGCCAGTCGGCATTGGTGCCGGACAGAACCGGCTTCTTGTGACCGCCGATCTTGCCGGGAGAAACGCCTCCGGTCTCCCGCCGCAGATTCTTCCACTTCGTCACACAGGAAGGGCTGATCTGAAGCGCTTCTGCGATCGAACGAACGGTCTCGCCCGCGTCAGCTGGCGCAAGAGCGCGTTCGCGAATGTCTTCCGAAAACGGTCGCGTCATCCATGCTGGCCTCCGCTTTCCAGCATGGAGCTTGAATCAGAAATCCTCCCCGCAGGGAATCCCGATTCCGGCAAAAAACAACATGCTCTAGAGCCGATGAGCGACTCAATGTGATGGCAGCACATCGATCATTACCATTCTCCTTTTGCTGCAGTCGTTGCTGCGTCGTAGCTAGGATACACCGCGTCACACTCGGGTTCTTGGCGTCCATCTGAGCGCGGTTGTTGACGTTCAACATTTGTCGACTGCGAAGCAAAATTTATCGTTATTGAGCGGCGAGTCACCTACGCTGGAGGTTCACCGCCGATTGATACGTAGGATCGGCCCCTTATCGTGAACAAGCAGATCACTCTGGTGCTGTCCGCTATCGGCGCGATACGCCCGGTATGCCAGCTGAATGCCGTCCTCGAGCGACGTCGTGGCGCGCCAGCCGAGCGCGGACAGCCGCCCGATGTCGAGCAGCTTGCGGGGCGTGCCGTCCGGGCGCGACGGGTCGAAGCTGATCTCACCGCGAAAACCGACGGCGGCCGCGACCATGAGTGCGAACTCGGCGATGCTGATGTCCTCGCCGGTGCCGATATTGACCAGTTCCGGCGAGGAATAGGTCTTCATCAGATGGATGCAGGCGTCGGCGAGATCGTCGACATAGAGGAATTCGCGGCGCGGCGTGCCGGTGCCCCACACCACGACGTTGCCGCCGCCCGATATCTTGGCCTCGTGAAAGCGGCGGATCAGCGCGGCGACGACGTGGCTGTATTCGGGGTGATAGTTGTCGCCGGGGCCGTAGAGATTGGTCGGCATCACGCTGATGAAATCGGCGCCGTACTGGCTGCGATAGGCCTCGGCCATTTTGATGCCGGCGATCTTGGCGATGGCATAGGGTTCGTTGGTCGGCTCCAGCGGGCCGGTCAACATCGAATCCTCTCGCAGCGGCTGCGGCGCCAGGCGCGGATAGATGCAGGAGGAGCCGAAGAACATCAGCTTCTCGCATCCATTGGCATGGGCCGCTTGGATCACGTTGCTCGATATCGCCAGATTGTCGTGCAGAAACTCGGCGCGCAGCGTGTTGTTGGCGACGATGCCGCCGACCTTGGCGGCGGCGAGGAACACGGCCTGCGGCCGCTTCGCGGCAAACCAGGCATTCACCGCGGCCTGGTCGCGCAGGTCGACCTCGTTGTGCGACACCGTCAAGAGATTGGCCTGTTCGCGTGCCAGCCGGCGCATCAGCGCCGCGCCGACCATGCCGCGGTGGCCGGCGACGAAAACCGTCTTGCCCTTCAGTTCAAACGCAGTGCTTGCCATTGGCTGCGTCCTGCCTGGCTTCGACGAGATCGCTGGCGAGCATTTCCTTCACCAACTGCGAGAACGGCGTCCTCGGCGCCCAGCCCAGTTTCGCGCGCGCCTTGCTGGCATCGCCGATCAGGAGATCAACCTCGGTCGGACGGAAATAGGTCGGATCGATCTGCACCAGGGTCTTGCCGGATGCCTTGTCGAGGCCGACCTCCTCGACGCCCTTGCCGCGCCATTCGATGCTGCGCCCGACCCCGGCAAACGCCAGCTCGACGAACTCGCGGACCGACCGAGTCTCGCCGGTCGCGAGCACGAAGTCGCCGGGCTCGTCGACCTGCAGGATCCTGTGCATGCCCTCGACATAGTCGCGGGCATGGCCCCAGTCACGCTTGGCGTCGAGATTGCCGAGATAGAGCGTGTCCTCGATCCCGACCTCGATGCGGGCGATGCCGCGGGTGATCTTGCGGGTGACGAAGGTCTCGCCGCGGATCGGGCTCTCGTGATTGAACAGGATGCCGTTTGAGGCAAACATGCCGTAGGCTTCGCGGTAGTTCACGGTGATCCAGTAGCCGTAGAGTTTCGCCACGCCGTAGGGCGAGCGCGGATAGAACGGCGTGGTCTCCTTCTGCGGAACTTCCTGCACCAGGCCGTAGAGCTCGGAGGTGGAGGCCTGATAGAAGCGCGTCTCATTCTCCATGCCGAGGATGCGGATCGCCTCAAGCAGCCGCAGCACGCCGATCGCGTCCGCGTTGGCGGTGTATTCCGGGCTTTCGAAGCTGACGCCGACATGGCTCTGCGCGGCGAGGTTGTAGATCTCGGTCGGCCTGATCTGCTGCATGAGCCGGATCAGGTTGGTCGAGTCCGTCATGTCGCCATAGTGCATCAGGAACGGCACCTCGCCGACATGCGGGTCCCGGTAGAGATGGTCGACGCGAGCGGTATTGAAGGAGGACGACCGCCGCTTGATGCCGTGCACGACGTAGCCGAGACCGAGCAGATACTCGGCGAGATATGCGCCGTCCTGCCCGGTGACGCCGGTGATCAGCGCAACGCGCCGCTTTGAGTCCTGAGCCGCCATGGTCTCTCTTAGTTGCGCCGGAAAGAAAGCCTCCCTGTGAAACGCTATTGCGAAGCCGATTCTCAAGAAATCTAGATGCGCAAGCGCGCTCCACCCGCAATTAGAGGAAAGCGATCGTTAGCTCCAGTCATACACATCATGTAGGAATGCACACTATATACATTGATTTAAGTTGGACTGGAGGACGCCAACAGATTGAGCTTAGAAAATGAAAGTCAGCTAAGCCTCGCAACCTGCGTGGTATCCGTGATGGCCCTAAGCAGGCGGGATGGATGGAAAATGCTGTTACGGGCGCGCTTATCCCCGGGGCGATATTTCCAATGAGATAGAAGCCGACGGTATGTGTTCCTTATCTATCCTCAGGCGCATGTACGCACTCGCGTGGTCTCGTCATGGCTTGGGAGAGCGACGAGCTGAGGCCGCAGTCGTCAATGCATTTGTCGGAGTGAAGGGATGCAAGCCAGCACGCAGTCAAGCCTGCGCATCGTAGTCTACAAAGCGCCCGTACCGTTAACTTGCGAACAGAGCACCCCGTCTTGGGTCGATTCATCACCCGTGATCAGAGACGTTGCCAATATCCAACTCGCGGCAGGCAGTGGACGGTCGACGAAAGACAAATGAGAAAGAGTAGCAAACGTTGGTATAGATCCTCGAACGTATCGATATCGAAAGTTTACGTTTGTACAATAGAGTTTCGACGCCAATCGCTTAGTCTCGACGAACGTAACGTGCCTCGGTCCGAGTATGATGAGCCTCTTAAACCCGCGCCGGCAAAATGTTTCCAGTGACACAGGACAATTCACGCTAGAGCGGCTGCGCAAATATATCGGCGCCAGACTATGTAGAAGCCATATCTCCCGAATGGAGCGCAGCCGAGACGGAACGTGAACCTCTCGAAAGGTCTATCAGTGAGACGCAAGGACTCAGTTACTCTCACATCCACTGCCGCTCGGTTCGCCGGTATCGCTGCTCACTTTCCTGGAATTTGAGCTGCATTCGTGAAATGGCTCATCAGTGATGATGAGCCAAACAAGACAAGATGTTTTATCGTAGGATAATTGGCCTGCCGATCTGGTTCGAATGTCCTCATCTATGGAGCCAGACTATTTGCGCGATGTATCCTCGCATCGGCTTGTGGCGACGACGACAGCTATCGTCGCAACCGCGCGATTCTGTTCGTGTCGGGATTGGATGTCGCGCCACGCTGCAAGCGCACCTGCATATCTGGCTCTCTTCGAAGCGGTCACGCTTTTCGCGGCCGCATTGCAGTTTGTACACGATAGGCAGCCAAAAGCGGAATGCAGCCAGGCGAAGCGATGATGGCTGAAAGAGATCTAACTCACGCTTGTGAACGCGGCGGCGATAGCGCCGGCCGCGACAAATCCCGAACTTGACGTCTGTTATCATCGGGCAAGCGAATTTCATAACGGGGTTCCTGTAAGGGGGAACGTCGGGCTTCTTTAACTTGGGCAGCATTGATCCATATGTGTGGAATTGTCGGCATCTTGGGGCGTGGCCCGGTCGTTGGGCAGTTGGTCGCGTCGCTTAAGCGATTGGAATATCGTGGCTACGACTCCGCAGGCCTCGCTACTCTCGAAGGTCTCCGCATCGAGCGGCGACGCGCTGAAGGTAAGCTAAGAAACCTTGAGGAGCGGCTGCGCTATTACCCGCCGTCGGGTCGTACCGGTATTGGTCACACCCGCTGGGCAACTCATGGAAAGCCGACCGAGAGCAATGCTCATCCGCATGCGACGGAAAATGTAGCGGTCGTTCATAACGGGATTATTGAGAATTTCAGCGAGCTGCGAGCCGAGCTGGAGCGGAATGGAGCCCATTTTGACTCAGAGACGGACACCGAGGTGGTGGCACATCTCGTCGAATCGTATCTCAAGAACGGCTACTCGCCGCAGGATGCGGTACAAGCTTCGCTGCCGCGGCTGCGCGGTGCCTTCGCGCTGGCATTCCTTTTCAAGGCGCACGACGATCTTTTGATCGGCGCGCGCAAGGGGTCGCCCCTTGCGATCGGACATGGTAACGGCGAAGTGTATCTAGGATCGGACGCGATCGCGCTCGCGCCTTTGACCGACAAGATTACCTATCTTGAAGACGGCGACTGGGCCGTGCTTACGCGCACGATGTGCGTGATTTATAGCGCAGACGGCTCCGTCGTCCAGCGGGAAACAACAAAGTCTGGCGTATCGTCACTCCTTGTGGACAAAGCGAATTATCGCCACTTCATGGCCAAGGAAATCCACGAGCAGCCGACCGTGGCCGGCAAGACATTAGCGCATTATCTCGACATGGCGGCCAAGCGTATCGCCCTGCCGCTCACATTGCCGTTCGACTTTAAATCCATTCAGCGCATCTCAATTACCGCGTGCGGCACGGCGAGCTATGCCGGGCACATCGCCAAATACTGGTTCGAGCGGCTGGCGCGCTTGCCTGTCGAGATCGATGTAGCGTCCGAGTTCCGCTACCGGGAGGCGCCTCTGCGCCGGGGCGATCTCGCCATCGTCATCTCGCAGTCGGGCGAAACCGCTGACACACTGGCCGCGTTGCGATACGCCAAGGGGCAGGGCGTGCACACGATATCAGTGGTCAACGTCCCGACCTCGACAATTGCGCGCGAGAGTGAATCCGTTCTGCCGACGCTGGCAGGGCCAGAAATCGGCGTAGCCTCCACAAAGGCATTCATCTGCCAGCTGATCGTATTGGCGGCGCTTGCCGTCTCAGCAGGCAAAGAGCGCGGTAAGCTGTCTGAGATCGATGAGTCGAAGCTCGTGCGTGAGCTTATCGAAGTGCCGCGATTGATTGCTGCGGCGCTGTTGATCGAGCCGCAGATCGAGAAGCTCGCGCGTTATATCGCCGACTCGAGGGACGTGCTCTATCTCGGTCGTGGCACATCGGCCCCCCTGGCGTTGGAGGGCGCACTCAAGCTGAAGGAAATTTCCTATATCCACTCAGAAGGTTATGCCGCCGGCGAGCTCAAGCACGGACCGATCGCACTGATCGATGAGGCCGTGCCTGTGGTGGTGATCGCGCCTTACGACCAGGTCTTCGAGAAGACCGTCTCGAATATGCAAGAAGTTGCCGCCCGGGGCGGCAAGATCATTCTGATCACCGATGCGAAGGGTGCTTTGGAAGCGACGGTGGACACACTCATGACCATTGTGCTGCCGGAGATGGTCGCAAGCTTTACGCCGATAGTCTATGCCATTCCGGTTCAGCTCCTGGCTTACCATACCGCCCTCGTAAGGGGCGCGGACGTGGACCAGCCGCGTAATCTAGCAAAATCGGTGACCGTCGAATGAGGCCGCAGTGTTAGTATCGGAGCATTGAGGCCTCGGCGTCGAGCCGTTGGGCTTGCGTTTGGTCGCGTCGATTTCGTGGGGACGGAACCGGACAAGTTCTCGATCTTGCTGTATCCGAAGTTGTTCGTAGCTGCCGTATGGTTGCGCGACTCAGGCCGTGCTCAGCTGAGCGGCGAGACGACGACGTCACTATGGCGTGGGCGAGCTCAGAAGGAGAACGATCCCGGCATCAACAGGTCAATCATAGACCGATCCAGCTAAAGAGCTAGATTCCGTCGTGCTTACGTCATCACGTCAGGACACCAATGTTAAGAAACCGATTTCAGCGGTGATTGGTCGCTGAGGGCAGCGATGATGGTGGTCAGGAAGAGACGCGAAAGAGTCCTCAGCCAGGCGAGGATGCGGCGGAAGTTATGGCCGACGGCAGAGAGGATGACGTTGGCGGCATCGCCGGACCGGTGAAGTACTGGAAATACGGGTCGTGGAGCCAGCGCTCGCACACTCGCTCATCGGACAGGCCGTAAATGTGCTTGAGCAGCAGCAGCCCGATCACAAAGCGGGTCGCGATCCCGGCCGGCCGTTCTCGCTGTACAGCGGCGCGATCTTGCCGTCGATCAGTCCCAATCGACCTTGCCGGCGAGCTGAAGCAGCGCGTGCTTCATATAGATGATCTGGTCCAGCCTGGCCCAGAACAGATCGCCCGATCCCGTCGTCCTGTGCTTCTCCGGTCGCATCGCCACCTCCGATGCGACGACGGAATCATGGCTGGCGATTCGACGGAATCCCGAAAATGAAATTGCAAGGCTCCGATGCCCGGTGCACCAAACCCTGCATTCGCAAACCAGTCCACAACGACAAAATGCGATTCTAGCTCAATCGCTTAGGCGTTCTTCACGGACGACGCGTTAGCTTCCTCTTCACAAGAGCGCGCGACAGATGCTCAACCTCGGCGCGTCAGCTCATAGTCAGCTAGACCTCTTACCATCGTCGGTAGAGCTCGAGCGGCGCGAGCTCAGCACCCCCAACCGTACCGACAGGAGAGAGATCCGATGTATGGCCGAATTGCTGGCTCATCCAGCCAATCCACAAGCGCTACCCAGGCTGACGAATCGAGGCATTCAGATGACGAGGGCTTTGCGGAAAGGCTTGCAGGCATGGCGCCCGATGCTGGCCCAAGTTCGTTCCAGGCAGCGACACGGCCGTACTCCGTAGTTTCCCGACCTCCGATCGAAGAGATCGACATGGATACCTTCGGGGAAGAAGTGAAGGCCTTCTATAGCGATGACATCAAGCACATTGCCGATAATCCACTGGAATACTCGGATTTCATATCCACAAAAGCTGAGCGCGCAGCGAACATTGCTAGAACCCATGGTCACACCGACGAAGATACGGACGAGGCGCGATATTTCGCCTATCGATTGGGTGACAAAACTGTTGGGCTTCTGAGAACAGAAGGCGGACTTCGGGTAGGAGGAAGGCGATTCAGCGCCCAGTTTCCCGGTCGAAACGCAGTCACATCCCAAGTAGATCTTCGGGTTACTCATCCGCTCGTCGAGAACGCTGGCGATATTCTACTGGAGCATCAGCTTCGGGAGGACGGCGAGCGAGCATTGATTATGTCAAAACCTGCGTTGCCAGGCATCGAGCCCCGTCTGGCTCAGATGGGCTTTGTTCCTGTGAGTGATAACAATCACTGGGTGCTTGATCCTCACCAGCATCCCGACAAGTGGACGCATAACGCTGAAGGTAAATGGCAACGGGTAGGCAAACCTGAAGGATATCTCGCCGCCGAGAGTAGTGGTGCTCAGGCAAGAATCGAGCGAGCTTCGAGTGAAGCAAGTGATGAGACAGAGTCGTCCGGCGATGACACGTCTTGGTACTTCGAACGCCTTAATCTAGGCCCGGGGTCGGCTGCCGAATAGTCGCTGTGGGCGAGGCCGGACCTGGTGACTACTGAGCTCATTGAGTATGTTGCTGCAGGAATGGCTCGCCACTTCAAAACGAGCTTGCCTTAGGCGGCGGGATCGCGCCCGGAGTGCTGCACCGACCTGCGCTGGGCCGCTCGCCGCCAGTCAGCGAGCACGCGTAGCCGAATTGGATCCAATCCACGCATTCCATAGGGGGGCCGCGAGGTGTCGAGGCCTTCGGCTGCACGATGGCGTCGACCGTGACCCGCTTGAGGTCCTGATTGCGTAACGCGCCGACCTCGTGCGCCACCCGCAGGCTCTCGGCCAATAACAGCTCCAGCTTGTCGCCAAGCCGCTTGCTCCAGTGGATCAGGTCCGAGCGCTCGTGCGGGAAGGCGTGCTGAAAGAACTCTTCGCCGGTGAAGTACTGGAAATACGGATCGTGAAGCCAGCGCTCGCACACTCCCTCATCGGACAGGCCGTAAATGTGCTTGAGCAGCAGCAGCCCGATCACAAAGCGGGTCGCGATCCCGGGCCGGCCGTTCTCGCTGTACAGCGGCGCGATCTCGCCGTCGATCCTGTCCTAATCGACCTTGCCGGCGAGCTGAAGCAGCGCGTGCTTCATATTGTTGATCTGGTTCAGCCTGGCCCGGAACAGATCGCCCGATCCCTTCGTCCTGTGCTTCTTCGGTCGCATCGCCACCTCCGATGCGACGACGGAATCATGGCCGGCGATTCGACGGAATCCCGAAAATGAAATTGCAAGGCTCCGATGCCCGGTGCACCAAACCCTGCATTCGCAAACCAGTCCACAACGACAAAATGCGATTCTAGCTCAATCGCTTAGCGGTTCTTCACGAACGACGAATTACGGACAATTGGGAGATCCAAGTCGGCTCTTGGTTACCCAGCCTGCTATCTGCCTTGCAGGACCAAATCAGCCTGAAGCTCGATGCACAAAAGATATCTCTAACTCATCCTCGCATCTTGCCGAAGCCGGCGAGCAAGTCGGTGTAGACAGCTTCGGGCCGCTCCGTCGCGGCTTATTCACTGGAAGCGCATACGCGCGACAACTTACTTTTCCCGATTGCCAGCATCCGCGCCATGTCGGGCAAGTTGAGCATGCACTTCGACCCCGGGACGATTGCTAGGATTAGCAGTCCAGTTTCCTCCGTAGATCGCGCGTAGCAGCGGCTCATTCAATCCGGTTGGGCCACACGCGCCACCGCGGCCCTCCCACCTGCTACCTGTCATCAAAAGGATTGTTAGAAACCGGACATTCCCGCACAAGTTCCAGGGCCTAGAATCAATAGCAGATGGTTCGCCGCACCGGAAGGACGCGGCGCGCCCGCCGTATATGCGACAGGCGAGTACTATTGGCCATTATCTGGCCCAGCGACAACCGACCCGCTCGTATAGGAGGATCGACCATCCTTGTGGCGACGCGGGATTTAGCACGACTGGCAAATCCGGTCGGTGGCCAGCGATCGCATCGGGCTCATACCGCGGAGCCGCAGATCGGGTTGAAAGAAGAACCGCTCCTCATTTTCGGCACGGGAATTGCTGTCCCGCTCCTCGAACGCGACTGCTGTCAACGCATGTCTGGAGTGCGGCGCCTTAGGGCAGCCTCTCCATTTCTATCGTTTGAACGCTCGCACCGAGAATACGATTGTGCAGCCGCAAATCTCAGGGCCACAACCCAACAACGCAATCGTGGTGAGATGGCTTGCCAGGCTAGCACTACTTTGGGTGCGCCGGGAGACCGGCAAGGAGTAGATGGTGAAAGTCCATTGCGATGAAGGTGTAGCGAACTACATCGGCCCCGAGCCGTGCGCAGGCCTCCGCGAGGGGGTCGGCGAAGCGTCGGTAGGGGAGCATGCAGGCCAGCCATTGAGCCGCGAAACAGTGTTATCCCGGGCGTCGACGCTGTCCAAAGAGCGGAAGGCAACATGGGCGAGTGCGCAAGCGCGAGCACCCGTCCAGCCCGGCGTGGTCGTAGACCCTGGCATGCATGGAAGCTCCTTGTACGGGAACCGGGATATCTCCGGGTCGGCCACCTTCCTCCTCCGAGGATATGGTCCGCAGCGGGAAGGCGAGGAGCCGTAGCCGCTGATGCACGACACGGAGAAGTCTGACTCTGGCATAGTAGCTGAGAAGCCGACGAACAAAGCCGGATTACCGGCGGCGGAGTGGGTGGAGCCAAGGCTGGGGACCAAGGGAAACGCGGAACAGCAGCGCATACACCGGACACAGGGCCGGGCTCGCATGACCCAGTCGCTGGACCGCGTACGGACAGCCGCAAGGCTGAGGAAGAAGGACCGGTTCACCGCGCTCCTTCACCACATCAATGTCGATACACTGCGGGCGGCGTTCTTTGCGCTCAGGCGCAGGGCCGCTCCCGGAGTGGATGGCATGACGTGGCAGGACTACGAGGAAGATCTCGAGCCCCAGCTCGCCGATCTGCACAAACGGGTCCAACGAGGAACGTACCGCCCGCAACCGTCTCGCCGGACGTACATACCAAAGGCAGACGGCAAGCAGCGGCCGTTAGCGATCGCGGCTCTCGAAGACAAAATCGTCCAGGGCGCCACCGTCATCGTGCTCAACGCCATCTACGAAGGAGACTTCTGTGGCTTTTCCTACGGGTTTCGGCCCGGCAGAGGGCCACATGATGCGTTGGACGCGCTCTGCACAGCGATCGAGACGCGGCAGGTGAACTGGATCGTTGACGCCGACATCCAAAATTTCTTTGGCGCAGTCAGTCAATCTTGGCTGGTGCGCTTCTTGGAACATAGGATCGGCGACAAGCGCATCATCCGCCTCATCCAGAAATGGCTGAAGGCAGGTATTCTCGAAGACGGCGTCGTAACCGCTGATGACAGGGGAACGGGTCAAGGTTCGGTGATTTCACCGCTCCTCGGCAACATCTACCTGCACTACGCTCTCGACCTGTGGGCCAAGCGCTGGCGACAACGCGAGGCCTCCGGCGGCATGATCATCGTGCGTTACGCGGACGATGTAGTGGTCGGCTTTGAGCGCGAGGACGACGCACGTCGTTTCCTCGATGCGATGCGCGCGAGACTGGAGGAGTTCGAGCTGACGCTCCATCCGGCCAAGACCCGCCTGATCGAGTTTGGTCGCCATGCGGCGGTTCAACGTAAGCAGCGCGGACTCGGAAAGCCGGAAACCTTTGCGTTCATGGGGTTCACATTCATCTGCGGCAAATCACGCCAAGGGCGCTTCCAGCTTCAACGGAAGACCCGTAGCGACCGCATGCGAACCAAACTCCGCGAGATCAAGGAGGAGCTGAGGCGCCGAATGCACTGGCCGATCCCTGCACAGGGGAGATGGCTCAGGCAGGTCGTGACCGGCCACTTTGCGTACTTTGCTGTCCCGACGAATGGCCGAGCGCTCAATGCGTTTCGGTTCTATCTGACCGACCTCTGGAGGCGTACGCTTCGGCGGCGCAGTCAGCGGAACTGTCTGACCTGGGATCGCATAACGCAGATCACCGACGACTGGCTCCCCAAGGCTCGCATCCTTCATCCATGGCCGAAGCTGCGCTTCGCCGTCAAACACCCGAGGTAGGAGCCCGGTGCCTTAATTGGGCTCGCCGGGATCTGCGCGGGGGGCGCCCAGTGATGGGTGTCCCTACCGCGAACAGATTGTTGATTTTGTCGTGTTTTATAGGATTCCCGAATCAATTTTTCAATGATTCATGGGTGGTCGGCTCTTGGAGGGCTGACCATGCCGGGATGGGAAGACGAACTCGAACGCTGGCTGATGCCGTTCTTGGACCGGCTGGGTCATAAGACCCGGCAGCGGATGTGTCCTCTGTATGTGGCGGGATTGATCGGTCCTGGCGATCGCAAGAGCGTTCAGCCGATGGCGGAACGCCTTGCCACGAGCAACTACGACCAGTTGCACCATTTCATTGCGGATGGTGTCTGGGACGCGACGTCGCTGGAGACAGAGCTGCTCAACCAGGCGGACCGACTTGTCGGCGGCAGGGATGCGGTGCTGGTTATTGATGACACCTCACTGCCGAAGAAGGGTGAGCGCTCGGTCGGTGTTGCGGCTCAATACGCGTCGGCTCTCGGCAAAACAGCAAATTGCCAAACGCTGGTGTCTTTAACGCTTGCGCGGGGCGAAGTGCCAGTGATGGTCGCGTTACGTCTCTTTCTGCCTGACAGTTGGACGAGCGACGTGTCTCGTTTGAAGCGCGCTCGCGTGCCAGTCGAACACCGAACGCCACGGTCCAAGCCGGAGATTGCTTTGGCCGAGATTGACCGCGCGATGGCAGCTAACGTGCGCTTTGGATGTGTGCTGGCGGATGCAGGATACGGCCTCAGCGCACCGTTTCGACAAGGGCTAACAGGGCGCGGGCTGGCCTGGGCTGTTGGCATCCCTCGGCACCTGAAAGTGTATCCGGTCGATGTGAAGCTCATTTGGCCGATGACCAAAGTCCGCGGGAAACCACGAAAGCACCACGTGCCAGATATCTTATCGATTGCGGCAGAACAAATGCTGGCCAGCGCCAAATGGAAAACCGTGAGTTGGCGTAGCGGGACGAAAGGTCGGCTCAAAGCCCAATTTGCTGCTCTCCGTGTCCGGACCGCCGACGGCCCTCCGCAGCGGATATGGGATAAAGGTCAGCAGCATCTCCCAGGCGACGAAGCCTGGCTCATTGGCGAGCAACGTGCCTCCGGGGAGAAGAAATACTATCTCGCCAATCTTCCGGCGGCGACGGATCTGCGCACGCTGGCCGCAACCATCAAGGCACGGTGGATTTGTGAGCAGGCGCATCAGCAGCTGAAGGAGGAGCTTGGACTTGATCACTTCGAAGGGCGATCATGGCAAGGTCTTCATCGCCACGCCCTGATGACAATGATTGCCTACGCCTTCCTGCAACATCGTCGCCTCGCATACGCGGGGCGGAAAAAAAAGAATCAACGGGCCTCCGCCTCAACCAACCATGCCCGCCGTACGTCACGCCATCGTCGATCTCATCCTTCGGCCGCCGTCTCAGCAGTGCCCATATTGCCGAAAGCAAATCCTTGAAAAACAGTGGCGCAAACACATTCTGCCAAAGTAGTGCTAGGCGTCCGTTCGCCACACTCCAAGGAGGAACGAGATGAATGATCGGAATGTGGCCGAAGTCGATCTTCACAACCTACAGGTCTCGGATCCGCTGATTGGGAAATGCCAGCAGCTGGTCAGGGAAGTGGCAATTCCCTACCAATGGGAGGTGCTGAACGATCGTGATCCCGATGCGATACCGAGCCACGCGGTAGAGAACTTCCGCCTTGCCGCCGGACGTGCGAGGGGGGAGTTCCATGGCACGGTTTACCAGGACAGCGACGTCGCAAAATGGCTTGAGGCGGCTGCATGGTCGCTATGCCAGGCACCAAATCCAGACCTGGAGAAAGCCGCCGATGAGCTGATTGAATTGATTGCGACCGCCCAATGCGGCGACGGCTATCTCAACACCTATTTCATACTGAACGCGCCTCAGGAGCGCTGGACCAACCTAGCGGAGTGCCACGAGCTTTATTGCGCGGGCCATTTGATTGAAGCGGGTGTCGCGTTCTTTCAGGCGACTGGCAAACGGCGATTGCTGGAGATCGTTTGCAGGCTTGCTGATCACCTCGGCACAGTTTTCGGCCCGGAGCGCGATCAGTTGCACGGCTACGATGGCCATCCGGAAATCGAACTTGCGTTGGCACGCCTCTACGAAGCGACAGAGGAGCAGCGATATCTCACGCTAGCCAATTTTTTCGTGGAGCAACGCGGCACGGAGCCACACTTCTACGATATGGAGTACGAGAAACGCCAGCAATCCTGCGTCCCCAAATCGGACGGCAAGCCTTGGATGATAAAAAATAAAGCGTATAGCCAAGCGCACTTGCCACTTTCGGAGCAGCAGACTGCAACCGGTCATGCGGTTCGTTTTGTATACCTCATGACCGCGGTAGCTCATCTTGCGCGTCTGCGCCAGAACGAGCAGCAGCGTCAAACTTGCCAACGGCTATGGCAAAACATGGTCCAGCGCCAGATCTATATTACGGGAGGCATCGGCTCGCAAGGCGCCGGCGAAGCGTTCAGCAGCGATTACGATTTGCCGAATGATACCGCGTACGCGGAAAGTTGCGCGTCGATTGGCCTAATGATGTTCGCGCGCCGTATGCTGGAGATGGAACTGGACGGTCGCTATGCAGACGTGATGGAGCGCGCGCTCTACAATACCGTTCTCGGCAGTATCGCGTTCGACGGGCGTCACTATTTCTATGTTAACCCGCTCGAAGTGCATCCCAAAACGCTGAGATCTAATGGCATCTACAATCACATCTCGCCGGTGCGACGACGCTGGTTTGGCTGCGCGTGCTGTCCACCGAACATCGCACGCCTTTTCACATCGATTGGTCAATACATCTACACGCCTCGCACCGACGCGCTCTATGTAAATCTCTACATTGGTAATAAGGTGGCAATATCCGTCGAGGGACATACGCTGCGGTTGCTCATAAGCGGCAGCTATCCCTGGAGAGACGAGGTGGAAATCGCAGTCGAATCTGCGCCGCCAATTGCCCACACGCTCGCCCTGCGCCTGCCGGAATGGTGCAGCGCGCCGCAGGCGAGCCTGAACGGCGAGCCTGTGAATTGCGAGCCGCGCAAGGGCTATCTGCACATTCGCCGAACATGGCGGCAGGGAGATCGCGTCAAACTATCGCTGCCGATGCAAGTTCGTCGCGTATACGGCCATCCACAACTTCGCAATTTGGCCAGCAAGGTGGCCATCCAGCGTGGCCCGTTAATTTATTGTCTGGAGGAAGTCGACAACGGGACCGAGTTACACAACGTTTGGCTTCATGCAGACAGCCGGTTTTCCCTTATCGAAGGAACTGGTCTCCTTAAGGGCAAGATTTTGCTGCAGGCCAACGGGGCACGGTTGCAACACACGCATTCTGAAGAAACGGCGCTTCATCAGTACGACAAAGTGCCTGGACAACTAGAACCACAGCAGCTGACATTCATTCCGTGGTTCAGCTGGGCTAACCGCGGCGAAGGCGAAATGCGGATTTGGGTAAATGAGCGTTGACGCCGAACGCGGGTCGCGCTTCCACGAGTCGAAGTTAGAGTACGCTTCTGGCGCAGGCGATATCGTTGGTCAAAGTCTGGAAATCGGCGAAGACGGCTCGTCCGCGAGCTCCACTGGAACGTTGAAAAGAAGACCCAGATATGAGGCGGCGGGGTAGAACTCCGAAAAGAGTACGATCCGATCGGCGTCAGCAGATGAATCATCGATCGACCAATTCCTAATGGAGCAGCATCCTCGGACGTGCTCGCGGCCTCTCATCAAACCTGATGAATGGCAATGGGACGAGCGTGCCGCGGTGTCGTTCAGAAGAAGGCCCTGTGACAAGCCAGCGTGAGGGCGGCCAGCAGGACCACGTCAGGTTTTGGTAAGCCAGGCTCCCTATCAGCGCCGCTGGGCCTAACAAGCCTAAACTAGATGCGGAAATGTATGTCCGACGGGAGCACCAATCGCCATGTATAATCGGATCAACGGCTCGTCCTACTTCCAATCCTCTCACTTTGCCGAAAGTGATGAGCAAAAGGACGCGGACAGCTTTGCGGATGCGTTCGCCAATATGCGCTTAGCCGAATCTGGCTCGAGTGGCGGTTCATCTTCGGCAACAAGACCGTATTCGCTCGTTTCAACCCCTCCCATAATGGAGTTCAACGATCGTCAGTCATTCCGAAAAGCCGCGGAGGCCTATCATGGCGACGAAATCAAGTACATCGCCGACAACCCCCACGAGTACTCCGAGTTCGTGTCCGCCAAGGCAAAGCGAACTGCAGAACTTGCCAAAGACTACGGGACAACCCGAGATTCCGAGAATGCGCGATACTTCAGCTACCAATTGGGCAACAAGAGTGTCGGACTTCTAAGAATGGAGGGCGGCGACAGCATGACGAAGTTCGACGTCAAAAGGTGGAAGGAGCTGTTTCCTGGGCGGTCCGGGACGACGTCTACCGTAGATCTTCAGGTCGTTCATCCGCTCGTCGAGAACGCTGGCGATATTCTGCTCGAGCATCAACTTCGAATGGAAGGCAAACGGCCGCTGCTCAATTTGCGTCCGGCTAATCCGGAAGCAAGAGCCCGTGCGGCAAAGATGGGGTTCGTCGAGGTTGACGACGACAACATGGTTCTCGACCCAGAGAAGTCAGACAAATGGGTAAGGAATAGCGACGGCGAATGGCAGCGAAAAGGCACTGCTGCGCGGTATCTTTCCAAAGATGACGACAGTGAAGGCAGTGATACCGAGATCCCAGCGAGCTCCTCAACATACGGTTATGAGGATGATTTTATGTGACCATGGGAGGGGATATGGCCCCATGGAGTAGGCCCTATCTAGCCTGCTCCGGGCTCCTCTGCGTTTATTGCCGTTTCGGCTAGGAGTTCCTCTGAGTCGGCTCAGAATACTACCCCCAGACTGCTTCTTGGCTTAGCGGTTGCTGATTTGTTTGCGCCTTGGGAGTAGGAGCTCACGGCGCAAGGCAATTGCGACAATGCTCGCTGCGGCGAGAACCTGCATGGGGTGCCGCCAAAGTGCGCCCGGCCCCCAGGGGCCGGGCGTGCTGCGCCGAGCAGTTTGGACTGCTTGGAGGCAGAAGTCTTCTACAGATGACGCCTACGAAGTAGTAAGGGCGTGGGCGCCTGCCGTGAATCGGTGGGCAAGGAAATGCACAGCGAAGCGGCGTCCCTATGGACAAGGCTGGCCGGCATGCGTCAACGGACATAACGACGCCGTGAGCACGAGCATCGTGCAGAGCTCTTTCACCAGAAAAGCCTCAACACAAGACGTGAGGCGGTTGTCCTGGGCGAAGCTCCGTTGGCATGGTCACTGCAGTCGGGCTGCGCACAGCCAATCTCTTGCTTTGTCGAGCGCTCTCGGCCAGCTCGGCTCTGCAATGGAATATATAGCCTCGATCGAGACGGAGTTAAGAAGTGCTTAGGCTCGTCGATCGCTTTAGGTGAACATTACGTTGAACGTCGACCTGCAGAATGAGTCGAGCCGGCGTGCCCTCCGTCCCTCGCAGCGGCAAGTTGTTTTGCACCAATGTAGCCGCCTGGCGATAGTCGGTAAGGCATCCACAAGGCAACAATTGGCCTCTCGCTCGCCTGATTTTAGAGCAAGTAGCGTGTCCGACCGCGAAGAGGTTGATCGGTGGCGAGATCGTCGTCGCATGAGCGTTTAGATCGGACATGAACTCAAGCGCTGCAGGTTGATTGCGTCAGATCCCGACTCGACCGCCACACGCCTTCAGTGCGGTGTCGATGTACTCGATTAACGCTTGTCCGCCAAAGGGTTTGGCAAGGAAGCCAATCGCTCCGGCGCCCAGCGCTGACGCGCGCACGCGGTCGTTGGAGAAAGCAGTAATGAAAATGAACGGTGCGTCGTAACCACGCGTCCGCATCTCTGCCAACAGCTCCAAGCCGCTCATAGCCGACATCTGCACATCGGTAATGACACAGGATGTCTCATTCAACTGCGGCGACCGCAAGAGTTCCTCGGCCGACGCAAATATTCGGACGATGTAGCCACGCGATTTCAGAAGGTTCTCTGTCGCCGCACGGACTGAGGCGTCGTCGTCAACGACGGAAATCAAAGGCGTGGACAAGACGAGCCCTCCTGGCGCGGGAATAGTGGCTGCCAAAGCATTAGCCACTTTCGGCGAAAGTGGGCTCGAGTCATGAATTTGTAAAATCATACTTGGGTTTGTTCAGGACGATTGGTGCGAATTCCCAGCGTCTCAGTCATTCTGATCAAGTCGGCCAGCGACCGGGCACGCATCTTCTTCATGACGTGTCCCCGGTAGATCTTGACCGTAATTTCGGCGAGCCCAAGCTCGGCGGCTACTTGCTTGTTCATCAGGCCGGCAGCCACCAGTTTCATCACCGCCTGCTCGCGCGGGCTTAAGGTTTCAAATAGAGACTGCAGGTTCGCGACGGTCTGCTGAGCCTCCCGTCTTTTGCGATCGCGTTCGGTCGCCGCAACCACGGCATCAAGCAGTTCCTGATCGCGAAACGGTTTGCTGAGAAAATCGACCGCTCCTTCCTTCATGGCCCTGACGGTCATGGGAATGTCGCCATGGCCGGTAATAAAAATGATCGGAATATGTATGTTCAATCTCGCCAGCTCGGTCTGGTACTCAAGGCCGCTCAAGCCTGGCAGCCGAACATCAAGAACTAGACAGCTAACAACGTCCGCAATTGTGCTCTGCAGCATTTCGCGGGCCGATCCGAATGCAACGACGTCCAACCCTACCGATTTAAAAAGGTTCGTAAGCGAGCGACGCATGGAGATGTCATCCTCGACGACGAAGACGATCGCCTTTGTCGAGGCCTCGGCATTGCTGCCTTCACTTGGCGAGTCAAAGCGTCCTGTCACGAGACGACCTCCTTATGCAATGGTAGGGCAAACTGGAACGTCGCGCCCGGCCCATGTCTGTGGACCATTGACAGCCGCCCTCCGTGAGCTTCCACGATCGACCGGCAGATCGAAAGGCCCATTCCAAGGCCACTCGACTTGGTGGTGAAGAAGGGATCCAAGACACGGTCCGCGTCGTCCTCGGCGACCCCGACGCCGCAATCGGTCACGGCAAGCTGCACCTGCCCCATGTCGTCCTTTGATGATTGAATCAGCAGTTCGCGCGTCCGGTCTGTAACAGCGTCCATGGCTTCGATTCCGTTCATCACCAGATTGATGATCACCTGTTGTAGCTGAATCCGGTCGCCGAGGATTGCTGGCAGCGCTGCCGTCAATTCGGTTCGTAACGTCACTCGGTGGCTCACCAGCTCTCGTGTTACCAGCGCAATGACGTCCTTAACGACCTCATTGATATCGAGCGGCACCATCTCAATCTCGCCTTTCTTAGCGAGTGCGCGAACACGACGGATCACCTCGCTTGCCCGGATTGCGTCTTCGATGATCCACTCCACCGAAGAGCGCGCGGCGGAAAGATCAGGAGCTTCGCGACCCATCCAACCGAGGCACGCATCGGCGTTGCTGATAATAGCGGCGAGTGGCTGGTTTATTTCGTGCGCGATGGTAGTTGTCAGTTCTCCTAACGTCGTTACACGCGTCACATGTGCAAGCTCCGCCTGTGCTTTTCGTAGTTCTTGTTCGGCTTGATCGGCGCGAATGGTAGCGGTGATGTCAGTGCTGACCCCACGGTAGCCGAGAAATTTGCCGTTTCCATCGAAAAAAGGCTTGCCACTCGTACGGACGTAGATCGGAGAACCTGTCCGATTCACGGTGCGGTAGACGAGATCCCGAAACGGAAGATGGGCCTCCAACGTCGCCCGATGCTGCCGCCACTTCTCGGGTTCCTCTTCGACGTCGCACGCAATGTCCCAGCGAAGCAGGCCCATCAATCCTGTCGCCAAAATTCCCGCAGCGCTGGTGTGCTCGGACAAGTGAGTGACCTGATGATCTGGCCCAGTCTCCCAGAGCCAGTCGGAAGCTGTTTCGGCGTAGTCGCGAAACCGCTGTTCGCTTTCGCGCAGCGCGGCAAGTGTGGTTTCCAGGCGTTCCCTAGCTGCGTGTTGCTCGGTGACATCCATATGTGTTCCGATCAGCTCGCTGACGTTACCATCGCTGCCGACCACCACGTGCGCAACGGAGTGTATGCGCCTTATCCCGTCATCTGGTAAAAGGATACGGAAATCATATTCGAACCGTCCCTCCTTCTGTTCAATCGCCTGGCGCTGCACCTCCTGCAGCCGCGGCAAGTCGTCCGGATGGATGCGCGATCGAATGGTCTCTATCGATACCGGTTCTTGTGGGCTAAAGCCAAACAGACGATCGACCTCGGCGGAGCGATACACGAAATCTAGACCGTAGACGTCCCAGGACCAGCTGCCCGTGTGACTGAGATGCTGGGCTTCGGCTAGATAGGCCTCGCTGCGGCGCAGCTGCTGTTCTGCTCGCCTCGCCGCCGTAATATCCGTAGCTGCCCCAACAAACTCGATGTCACCAGAGGCAGTTCTCCTGGTTCGTGCCTGCGCATGGATGTGCTTCACCGAGCCGTCCGGTAGTAGCAACCGGTATTCGTGCTCGAAATCGCTCAGGTCTCGCATCGCTCGATCGATAATTTCTTTAACCGAAGCCCTATCATCTGGATGAGTGCGCTCAACGACGAGCTGCGGCCCCGGGGCAATCTCAGGATCTAATTGGAAAATCCGAAATGTTTCCTTTGACCAGAAGGCCTCGCCCGTAGTGGCGTTCCAGCTGAAGCTGCCTGTATGACTCAACTCCTGCGCCTGGGCCAAATGTGCTTCGCTCCGCTGCAGGGCAAGTTCGGTCCGCTTTCGTTCCGTGATATCTTCGCAGGCTATAAGGACAATTGGCTGATCATCGGCCCAGAGCATGGCTTTGGCGTTTTCACGTACCCACAAGACCGAGCCGTCCTTCCTGACCTTCTGGACGTCCCACGTGCGCGATTGTCCGATATCCTCAAGGCACGTCCGAAAGCATTCGCGAACGAACGCGCGGTCCTCCTCAAGAAATACGCCCAGCACGGGTTGACCAATCAGTTCAGCACGAGCATAGCCGAGTTGTGTCGCGCCGAACGTATTGACGTTGAGGACAGTGCCGGCTTCGTCGACCATGAAATACATGGCCGGATTGTGCTCGAAGATTGCGCGCCACCGTTTTTCGCGATCCTCCAAATCGGCCGTACTCCGCTGTAGCTTGGCCGCGGCCACACGCGCAGCCTCTCTTTCCTGGCGGAGCTTTCCGATCAGGTGCGTTCCCACAATCGAGGCAATAAAGAATGCAACAACCACCGGAAGATCTTGGGGGTCATCGATTCGCAGGCTGAACGCTGGCGGCGCAAAGTAGTAAGCGAGAACAGCGATGGCTAGGATGCAAAGCGCGGACGACGCGATGAAGCTGCCCATCAACGAAAACAGCAATACCACCAACAAATAGGCGAACGCCGTCGCGGCGAAATGCGCCTGAAGGTGCAAGCAAGCCAATGTTACCACGGCCAGCGTCATGCTGCCGAAGGTAAACTGAGGGGCTGAACGTTTAAAACTGCTGATCTGGCTACGCATTGTGATACCGTCCGGCCTGTTCTCCGGCGGGAGAGCTATAACATTTTAGGCAAAAATGGGGCAATCCTCGGCCACAAGACCCGCTGGTGAGCGGTTCCGAGATCGATTGCTTGCGGCTGAACTGAGCACGCGCCGAGAAAAAACGCATTACAGACATACGTATAGTTGTCCTAAACCTTCCAATATGGCGCAGGCTGACACGCCTGCAATCGAAGCTGAGATGTCTGCTTTCCTCCGCTGCCGATAGCCTCCCGGCAGGCGCTCGAGGCTGCGGCCGAGGACAACGCCCTTAAGCCAGCGGTACGAGGACAGCGGCTGCAGGTCAGCCAAGACGTTGAGGCAAAACAATCAGGCGCGCGCCTCGCCGAACCCGGAAAGAACAGGGACAAGCTGCCGGACCACTCATCTCGCCGGCACGATCGGTCATGCGGAAGAAAGCGCAATGGTCATGTGCCGAGACACGAAGGCGAAGTAACGCGATTGCTATCTATGCGTTCAGGCCATCACGCCTAGGTGCGGAGGACTTGTCTCGAGTTTAGCCGGAACCGAGCGCGCACAGTGACGCCGAACCGACACTATCCGTGTACGAGCCGCCACGGCTCCGTCGAGGTGCCATCTAATCCTGCTGATCACACCCATCACGGTCTGATGCGCTGCGCGCACGTTAACAACGGGTCACGAGTTGCGTCAGCAAGATCGCTACCACCTCGTTGGTCGGGCGAGGCAAATGCGGTGACCGCGCACATGGGCATTTGTAGGTGGACCAACAGGTAGGTCCGTCAGGCCGGACACGTTCTGTCGCAGTCCTGTTGTCTGACTCGGCAAATGTTGCACAAGCGTTCAGATGGCCGGGAGCCTTGACCGCGAAAGACGCGCTTGAAAATGACTGTAAAAAAGCTCCTACTCTTTTGCTCGCGTGCGGCATCGTGTCAGGGGCGGCTGCCGGGGCGCAACGCGGAGCAAGGCGCTGCGCACTGGAGATCGCGCGAGAAAGTTCCGGCTCGTGTCAAGTCGGAGGTGCCGATTCGAATTACGAGAAATGTGGCTGCGCTAGCATTCGAGGCGTCTTCGAATGGCGGTGGTTAAGGACCTACCTCATTGTGCTTGTAGTGTCGATATTGGTGGAGACGGTGGGCTGGTTGAGCCGAGCCTGTAGCGTCGCGTGCTCGAGCTCGTCTTCCCACCAGGATACGAACACGGCGGCGATGCCATTGCCGGTGATGTTGGTAAGGGCGCGCACCTCGCTCATGAACTTGTCGATCGAAAACACGATTGCCATGCCCGGTACCAGCGCTGGGTTGACCACCGACAACGTTGCAGCGAGCGTGATGAAGCCCGCGCCGGTGACGCCGCTTGCTCCCTTAGACGTTAGCATTGCCACGAGCAGGATCGTGAGCTGCTGGCCAAAGGTGAGATCGACCCCGAGTGCCTGGGCAATGAACAATGTCGCAAGTGTCATATAGATATTGGTGCCGTCGAGGTTGAAGGAGTAGCCAGTTGGCACCACGAGGCCGACCACGGGCTTGGAGCAGCCCAGCCGCTCGAGCTTCTCCATCAATTGCGGCAGCGCGCTTTCAGAGGACGAAGTGCCGAGCACGATCAGAATCTCGTCCTTGATATAGACAATGAACTTGAAGATTGAAAAGCCGACGAGGCGCGCGATCAAACCGAGCACCACCACCACAAATAACGCCGCCGTCGCGTAAAACAGCGCGATCAGACCGATCAAATTGCCGAGTGCTGCCGGCCCGAACTTGCCGATCGTGAAGGCCATGGCGCCGAAGGCGCCGATCGGGGCCGCTTTCATGATGATAGCGATTACGCCGAACACCGCGTGCGCCACGTCGTCAATCATGCCGCGCAGTCGCTCACCACGGTTTCCCAGCGCCATCAGCGCAAAGCCGAATAGGATCGCGAACAGGAGAACCTGCAGGACATCGCCGCGAGCGAAGGCGCCGACCACCGTATCGGGAATGATGTTGAGAAAGAAATCGACGGTCTTCGAGGCTTCCGCCTGCTTGACGTAATTGGCGACCGCCGCAGCATCCGGCTTGACCGCAAGGCCATGGCCGATTTGGACCAGATTGCCCATAACAAGGCCCAACAGCAAGGCAAAACTGGAGACGATCTCGAAATAGACCAGCGCCTTGATGCCGACGCGCCCGACTTTCTTCGCATCTTGAATATGCGCGATACCAGATGTGACGGTGCAGAAAATAATCGGCGCGATCACCATTTTGATGAGCTTGATAAACCCGTCACCGAGCGCCTTGACCCAGTCGCTGGTCGCGACGGACGGCCATAGGCAGCCGACCACGGCGCCAATCACGATCGCGATCAGTACCTGGACGTAGAGAATCTTATACCAAGCTTGCGACGCGCGCGCGGGCGCCGCAGTTGCCATGGTGGTCATGACGCTTCCTTCCCGAATATACTCGAATTTGAGCCGCCGCGTGATTGAGGGGCGGCAGCGTCATACGAGAATCATCATTTTAGCCGTGTCCGATTGAAGACGGTTCCGAGAGCCGACGCGTCGTTCCAAAGGCAGGCGTTCAGTTACGTTATCTTTCTCGCTAAGCAAGATATGCACCAGATGCCCAAACTGCGGTCGATTAAGCAGTCGCGGACAAGCCGTCATCTCCGGGTCATCGGTTTGAGTGCTCGGACCACGTTCGCAAGGTCGAACATAAGTTGCAGCGTGACTCGTATCTTGATCGGCTGCGCGCATTAGCGGAGTCACGTCTCGGCCTGGAAACCCTAGCGTGATCGATATGCGCCGACTGCTGAGATGGATGCAACAGTACGTGACATTAGTAAAATTGATAGTTTGGATTATCGGCATCCACGCGATGGAAGCTTGGTTTAGGAACTCGATTGCGCGAAAAAAATCTTTGATGGATGATTGTCGCTAGCGGCAAAGCTCGTTCGTGCACGGGGCATTTGTCTCCAGGCCTGTGCTAACGATGCGCATTAGGCAGGTTGGTCGAGAGGCGGCCTTCGCTCTCGGCCCCTCGCGCCTTTTGTTGCGTCGCAGAAGCAGCGTGACGATGATTTCTCAGCTAGATCGTTCGCGTTGCTGCCAAACGGCAGGCTTCCTGCAATCCGTTCCACTTGCCGGCGCGGCGAATGCGGCGTTTGAGCCGTCGGCAAACCAAACAGGCATCTCTCGGGGCGTCAAATTCTCCGTTTCGTTACGCGGCGTGTCGCTGTCTGCTCGGAAACAAAGATGCCAGGAATCTGACACAGAGCGTTAGGTCCAATCCATAGTGACGTCGACGTATATGCGAAGTTCTCTCACGTCGAGCATAGAGCGCGCCACAGTTCGCACACGGCACAGGAATTGCTGATGACTAACGAGGGGCTGCCGTCAGATGGATCGAAGCGGCCCTGTCACAGGAGTTGCCGATGAGGCGTGCGATGCTGCTCTTGCTAGCAGAAACGACGCGCGTGAATGTGGCGGCCGCCACGAAGCGCCGCGCAACCAAAGGGCGATCCGCGCCACATCGCTGGGCGGGCCGGACGTGCCGGCGATCACTGTGCCGGTACGGCGACCTGCTCTCACTGTTGGGCTGACGCACATGGAGGTCTTTTCGGCAGAGATTTCGCAATCCGTTGCGCTCACGATCGAGCTCGCCAGCGTGACGACCGTGATCCTCCTCGTGATTGGTGTGCCCCTCGCTTGGTGGCTAGCGCGCTCAAAGACTCTTTTGAGCGAGGCGGTGGCGACCATGATCGCCCTGCCGCTGGTGCTACCGCCGACAGCTCTCGGTTTTTGCGTACTCGTGTTGCTCGGCCCCAACGGACCGGGTGGCGTTCTCGCCTCTTTCTGGGGCGAGCGCTCGCTCGCTTTTACCTTCGCAGGAATCGTGGTCGGATCGGTCCTCTCGGCGCTGCCGTTGGTGGTGCAGCCGATCCGTAACGCCTTTGTCGCGATAGGCGATCGCCCGTTGGAAACTACGCCGCCCGTTTCGCCGTTGCATGCCTTCATTACCATCAGCGCGCCGCTGGCGCGACTAGAGTTTGTTAAAGCGGCCGTGGTTGGCTTTTCTCATACGATCGGCACATTCGGCGTCGTGATGATGATCGGCGGCAACATTCCTGGGCGCACCAAAGTGTTGTCAGCCTACGTCGTAGAGTACGTCCAAGCATCGCGCTGGCGCGAGGCGAGTGTGGTTGCCGGCGGTATGGTGATGTTCGCCTTTGCGGCAATCTTCACCTTAGCCCTCATCGACAGACACTGTGCCAGGAGAGGCACATGAACGAAAGCGCACCAAGCCGGATAGAACCGTCTTAGGCCTACCGGCCAGACATATCCGATCACGACCGAGCAGCAGTATTGCAAGCCGATCATCCATCCTTGCGAGGCTACAATGAACAAGCTTGTTATGGCCGCGGCGGCTGCTGGAATCGGCTTCAATTCAGTGCACTCCGCGCCTCTGCCCGAAGCGACGGCCGATGACGTCGGCGTTTCTCAGCAGCGCCTCGCCAAGCTAGACGAGTTCTTCGCTCGCGAGATCGAGAGTAAACGCGTGCCTGGCGCGGTGGTTGCAATCGCCAAAGACGGCAAGCTGATTCACTACAAGGCGTACGGGCAACTCGATCCTGCAAAAGGAAGGTCGATGCGGCTCGATGCGATGTTCGCGCTTGCGTCTATGACCAAACCGATGGTGGCCGTTGCGGGGCTTATCCTCATGGAGCAAGGTCGCCTGCCTCTACAGGCTAGGCTTACGGATTACTACCCAGAATTCGCAAACATGAAGGTGGGAGGTGCCACAGCATGACGGCTCATTAGAATTTCAAACGCAGAGGTCTCCGATCTACATCCACGATCTATATCGCCACACATCCGGGCTGACCTATGGCGCGGCGCCCGACAGCTCAGACCAAGTGGCGCGTCTCTATCCTGATTTCGCCGCGCCGCCACTAAGGGGCGATAAGCAGGCGTTCATCGAAGCCATTACCAAGCTGCCGCTAGCGCACCAACCGGGGACGGAATTCGAATACGGCTTCTCGACCGATGTGCTGGGAGCTGTCGTGGAACAGGTCAGCGAACAGCGATTGGGCGACTATCTTGCCAGCAACCTGTGGAGGCCCATCGAAATGCAGGATGCCACTTTCCATTTGTCGGAATCGCAACGCGAGCGCCTCGCGCATCCATTTCCAGACGACCCGCTGACGGGAAAGCCACAAGACATCGAGCTCCTCGAAAGTCCAACGAAGTTTGACTGCGGGGGAGCCTGTGCATTTGCGACAGTCGGTGACTACGTGCGCTTTGGACAAATGCTGCTCAACGGCGGGGAGCTCGATGGGCAGCGCATTCTCGGTCCGAAGACGGTGCGCCACATGATCTCCAACCACCTCGGGCCAGAGATCAAAAATAAGGTCGCCAATGTGGAAGCGCACCGTGCCGGCTTCGGCTTCGGGCTCGGAGTGGCTGTACGCACAAACGAGGGTCTCTCGGCGGTTCCGGGCAATCCAGGTGAGTTCACCTGGACCGGCGCCTACGGAACACAATTTTTCTGCGACCCAAAGGAGCGTCTCGTCGTGGTGGTCGGAACGGCAGCGCCCGGAGAAATCCGGAAGTATTACCGCGAACAAGTCCAGTATATCGTCTATGCTGCAATAATCCGATAATTCGCTTTCCGTCGAAAGGCTCGCTGAACCGTTTGGGGTAGCAGGCAGACAGTGTTGCTGCTACGCATCGATGTCGACTGAAAGTCGGCGCCGTCGACTGCTATCCGCGTCGGCCGGATCGCACCAGTGCTTCAAAAACGAGATCGCCTCCGTCATCGAAGAAGCTCTTGCAAGGGGGGGTGGTGTTGCGATGCGCCAAGACGATCGCGCCTTGCTATCGATCGGCTCGCGCGATGAACGCTCCTGTGATAGCTCTGAACGTCCAAACTCTCGCCCACGATCCCGCAGCGATGCCGTGCGGCGAGCCGCTTTGAATCAAAGGCAGTCGGATTCGATCAGCCTAAAACGCGCAGGCAGCGTGCGCATCGCGGCTCAATCCATTGCGGCTTCTCTTCGTCGCTCGACCGCCACTTTGGTACGGACTGCTTGCGCACTTGCGACTATGAGCGGCTTTAACACCTCATTGGTCAGCAATCGGCAAGTCTTTTTAAGACCCGGGGGCAGTGCGGTGCCCGTCAACTGCACCAATTTTATTCAACAATCGGCATGACACGTGAGTGTCGCGGTCGTGCAAGAGCTAGTATGACGTAGTCGCCGTGCAGTGGTGAACCATCGTGCTGCTCTGTTGAAGTGCTCACATCGACGTCCAAAACCGGACACCATTAGCATGACAGATCAATGGCGCTGCTTGTGGCTCGCTGGCTGGGTTCGATAATCCGCGAGTCCCGAAGCGGTAGCTTGGTGTCTGTCAGTGTTTGGCTTCGGTGGCCTGCTTCTTGCTGTACGTCAGCAATTCGTTACGGCCGGCGACAGCTGACATGGAAGGCCTCATGGGTGGTGCAACGGAGACGTTCTACAGCGTGATCAGACGTCAAGGTATCACGCGTCGTAGTTTCCACAAATTCTGCAGTTTGACGGCCGCGAGCTTGGGACTTAGTCCGCTCGCCGCAAGCAGTATTGCCAATGCCCTGGAGACCAAAGAGCGTTTGCCCGTCATCTGGCTGCACGGGCTCGAGTGTACGTGCTGCTCGGAAAGCTTTATCCGGTCTGCCCATCCCTTGATCAAGGACGTGCTGCTGTCGATGATTTCGCTCGACTATGACGATACGATCATGGCGGCGGCAGGACATCAGGCCGAGGCCATCCTGGAGGAAACTCGTGCCAAGTACAAAGACAGGTATGTGCTCGCCGTCGAAGGCAATCCGCCGCTGAAGGAGGATGGCATGTTCTGCATTGACGGCGGCAAGCCGTTCGTTGAAAAGCTCAGGTCGATGGCGGAAGATTCCATGGCGATCATCGCTTGGGGCACGTGTGCGTCCTGGGGATGCGTGCAGGCGGCCAAGCCCAATCCGACTGGCGCGGCGCCGATCGATAAGGTGATCACCAACAAGCCGGTCATCAAGGTGCCCGGGTGCCCGCCTATCGCAGAGGTCATGAGTGGCCTCGTGACTTTCATCACCACATTCGGAAAGCTTCCTGAGCTCGATCGTCAAGGGCGTCCAAGTATGTTTTATTCCGAGCGCATTCACGACAAGTGCTATCGGCGTTCCCATTTCGACGCTGGCCAATTCGTCGAAGAGTGGGACGATAAGTACGCACGCAAGGGCTATTGCCTGTACAAGATGGGCTGCAAGGGGCCAACCACCTACAATGCCTGTTCGGCCCTTCGGTGGAACGGCGGCGTTTCATTTCCGATTCAATCCGGCCACGGCTGCTTCGGCTGCTCCGAAGACGGCTTCTGGGATAAAGGGTCATTTTACGATCGACTCACGACCATCAAGCAGTTCGGCATCGAGGAGAACGCCGACCAAATCGGCATGGCCGCTGCCGGCGTGGTTGGGCTAACCGTCGCTGCCCATGCGGCGGTCACCGCCGTGAAGCGGTTGACCCACAAGCCGGATCGCGCAGCCCAAAAAAGCAAACCGAGTTGAGGAGGGGGCGACGGTGGCCGTCCAGACACCGAATGGGTTCAATCTCGATCGTTCCGGCAGGCGAATCGTCATCGATCCGCTGACGCGGGTGGAAGGCCACCTGCGCGTCGAAGCCAATCTCGATTCCGATAATGTGATCCGCAATGCGGTCTCAAGCGGGACGATGTGGCGTGGCATCGAAGTCATCCTGCGCGGGCGCGATCCGCGCGACGCCTGGGCGTTCACCGAGCGGATTTGCGGGGTCTGCACCGGCACCCATGCGCTCACCTCCGTGCGCGCGGTTGAAAATGCACTAGGAATTACGATTCCGGAGAATGCAAATTCGATCCGCAACATCATGCAGCTGTGCCTGCTCGTGCATGATCACCTCGTACATTTCTATCACCTGCACGCGCTGGATTGGGTCGACGTCGTCTCCGCGCTCAAGGCCGATCCCAAGTCGACCTCCGCGCTGGCGCAGTCTATCTCGCCTTGGCCGCTGTCGTCCCCTGGCTATTTTAAGGATTTGCAGATCCGGCTCACCAAATTCTTCGGATCAGGGCAACTCGGTCCGTTCAAGAATGGCTATTGGGGGCATCCGGCCTACAAGCTGCCACCGGAAGCGAACCTGATGGCTGTAGCGCATTATCTGGAAGCGCTCGACTTCCAGAAGGAGATCGTCAAGATCCAAGCTATCTATGGTGGCAAGAACCCGCATCCAAACTGGCTGGTCGGCGGCGTGCCCTGCGCGATCAATATCGACGGAACTGGTGCGGTGGGTGCGATCAATATGGAGCGACTGAACATCGTGTCCTCGGTCATCGATCGTTCGATCGAGTTTGTCGAGCAGGTTTACCTGCCCGACATTGCCGCGATCTGCTCGTTCTATAAGGACTGGCTCCATGGCGGCGGACTTTCGAGCAAAAGCGTGATGTCCTATGGCGACATCCCCGAAAACGCCAATGACTGTTCCGCGAAGAGCTTCAAGCTGCCGCGCGGGATCATTCTTGATGGCAATCTCAAGGAGGTTCTGCCGATCGACCATGGTGATCCCGAGCAGATCCAGGAATTCGTCGCGCATTCATGGTATAAGTACCCCAGCGATTGCTGTGGACTGCATCCGTGGGACGGTATCACCGAGGCGAGTTTTGAACTTGGGCCAAAACTCAAAGGCAGCAAGACAGATATCAAGGAACTCGACGAAGGCGGCAAGTACTCCTGGATCAAAGCGCCGCGCTGGCGTGGCCACGCCGTCGAGGTCGGGCCGTTGGCGCGATACATCATCGGTTATGCGCAAGGCAAAGCCGAGTTCAAGGAGCCGGCCGAGAGACTGCTCAAGGGGCTCAATCTTCCCCTGACTGCGCTGTTCTCGACACTTGGCCGTACTGCAGCGCGGGCGCTCGAATGCCAGTGGGCGGCGCATCAGATGCGTTATTTCCAGGATAAGCTGGTAATCCACATTAAGGCAGGCAATACGGCAACTGCCAATGTCAGCAGGTGGAAGCCGGAGAGCTGGCGCAAGGAGGCCAAGGGCTACGGGTTCACTGAGGCGCCGCGCGGTGCACTCGGGCACTGGATCAAGATCAAGGACGCCAAGATTGACAATTATCAATGTGTCGTGCCGACGACGTGGAATGGATCTCCTCGCGATCCCAAGGGCAATATTGGCGCTTTTGAAGCCTCCCTGATCGGTACCCCGATGGCCGATCCGCAGCGGCCCCTGGAGATCTTGCGCACCATCCATTCCTTTGATCCGTGCTTGGCTTGCTCGACCCACGTGATGAGTCCTGACGGCCAAGAAATGGCTTCAGTCAAAGTTCGTTAGGGACATGCTGGACAACGCTCCGCAGCTCCTCGCCGTCGTCGATGCGGCCCCGACTGAACGCAGCATCGGCGGTGGCGTCGCCTACGCACCGGTGCGACTGTGGCATTGGGTCAATGCGGCGGCCATTCTGATGCTGAGTTTAACCGGCTATCTCATTGGAACCGGGACACCGGCGATATGGGGTGAGGCAAGCGGCAATTTCCTGTTCGGCTATCTCCGCTTTGCTCATTTCTCGGCGGGATATGTGCTCAGCGTCGGCTTTTTTCTACGCGTCTACTGGGCCTTAATGGGAAACGCGCATGCCATCCAGATCTTTTGCGTGCCGCTCTGGCGCAGGTGCTTTTGGCGCGAGGTGTACCACGAGATTCGCTGGTATGCGTTCATTACAGTTGAGCCGGAGAGGCGCGTCGGGCACAACCATCTTGCTCAGCTCGCAATGTTCTTCATGTTTACGCAGACGACCACGTTCATGGTCGTCACAGGCTTTGCACTTTATGGGCAAGGTGCCGGTACTGACAGCTGGCAGTACAAGCTGTTCGGCTGGGTGTTTTCAATCTGGCCGAACAGTCAGGACGTCCATACCTGTCATCATCTCGGCCTGTGGGTGATCGTGATCTTCGCGCTGGTCCACGTCTACGCCGTGATCCGGGAAGACATCATGTCGGGCCGCAGCATCTCTTCTATCATGTCGGGTGAGCGCGGGTTTCGCGATTGACTGGGAAGCGCATGCTGAAGCCGGAAAGTAAAAAACGAGTCCTGGTGCTCGGCATCGGCAATATCCTGTGGGCCGATGAGGGATTCGGCGTGCGGGTGGTCGAGGAGTTTCATCGCCGCTACGCTATCGATGACAACGTCACCGTCCTCGATGGCGGCACACAGGGGCTCTACCTCGTCAGTTTTCTTGAGCAGGCCGATTGCCTGATCGTGTTCGATGCCATCGACTATGGATTGCTGCCCGGGCAGTTGAAGCTTGTGCGAGATGACGAAGTGCCAAAATTTACCGCCGCCAAGAAGGTGAGCCTGCATCAGACCGGCTTTCAGGACGTCTTGAATGCGGCCGACCTACTTGGCCGCTGCCCGCGAGAGCTCGCTCTCATCGGCTGTCAGCCGCTGGACCTGGAGCATTGGGGCGGTCCGCTGACCGCTCCGGTGCGCTTTCAGATTGCGCCTGCGATTGAACTGGCTTGCAAACTCCTGGCGCAGTGGGACTCGCCGGCAAAACCGCGGACCGCGCCGCTGCCTGCATCAGAACGGCTGCTGGCGAACAATATCGACCATGCAAATTATGAGATGAGGGCGCAGCCGGTCTAGCGGCCCGCGACTGACCATGTGCCTTGGCTTGCCGATGACGATTGTCGAGACCGACGGCATCACGGCGCTGTGCGAGTATGGCAATGAACGGCGGCGCGTCTCGGTCATGCTGCTCTCCGACGCGTCGGTCGGCGCCAAGGTGCTCGTTCATATCGATAGCGCGGTGCGGCTTTTGGACGAAAATGAAGCAAGGCTGATCTCGGAAGCACTTGACGGGCTTAAGGCCAGCCTCAACGGCCAGGACTGCGATCGCTTCTTTGCGGACTTGATCGGTCATGAGCCGCAATTGCCGGAGCACCTACGCTAGCAGTTCCGCTCGCCGGTTGCGCCGACTAGGCTTGCTCACAAATCGAATTTCAGTCGCACGTAACCTTTGCATGGAAAAATGTCAGGCGCTTCGAGCCGTTGGTTCGAGCGGGAGTCGCGGCCAGACGATGATTGGCATGCGCCTTGCTAATAGCCTGCTAGCAGAACCGAACATTATCAGAAAGGCGTGTGATGAAGTTGCAGCCGGCGCAGCATGGTCTGGCGCGGCCCGCTCCGTCCGACGTGGAGGGCGTCAGCGTCGATGCGCGCCTGGCCGCGCACGCTCCCGTGAGGGCGGCCGTGATGCCGCTGTCGGCGGGCGATCCCCTATATTTGCTCCGGATCATCCAGCTCGCATTCTTCGTTCCTGAAATGGTCAAGGCGTTTCGGCAGCGCATGCAAGGCGCAGTGCCTGCGGGCGGCGTTGGTGGCGAACTGGTCGGCCGGATCGGCCTGCGTGGCCCGTCGACGCCGAGCCTGTGCGATCGGCACGATGCACTCCGCCTGATTGGCAAGAGACCGATCCGTTTGGTCAAGATCGGTCGCATCTCGGTACCGATCGTTCGGCCACACGCCGGCAGCACTTCGGTCGGCAGGTGCATTGCCTCTCGATACACCAAACGGAACATCGCATCATGAAAACAGCGATCCGCGTTGTATCCGACGGCGCCGAGCGGGTGACGTGCAAGTTTGGCACGGCCTCGGAAAGTCTCGATGTATTCCACAGCGGATCGACGAGTGCGCTCGCCAAGCGCGCTTGGCGCGATGGCGGCGAGCTTGCAAGGAACTATCCGAATGCCACCGCGCTGTTATCGAATGCCGCTGCTGCCGCTGGCAGCCAGAGAAGCGGCGCTCGGACGCAACTGTACGGACTCGCGAATCTCAGCGATCCCGAGCGCAGGCTGATAGGCGAAGTGCTCGGAGAAGGTGAGGTCGCCGGCGTGGTTGCGCTGCCAGATGGCTCTTTGGCGCAAATTCGGGAGTCCGTGCTTGCAGGAATCTGGCGCGTGCGCATCGGGACCGAGCCGGCGCACGAATATGTTGAGGTCGGGGCGATCCCGCAGATTGTCCGGCGCGCCGCAACTGACCTGACGTCCGCCGATCTTGTGATCGGCGCGGCGCCCGACGGCGCGATGAACGTGCAACCGGTGCTGGCAGAAATGCGCGAGCGGGCGCGCGTGTGGCGGATTGGCATGCGCGCGCATGTCATCAATCTCACATTGCTGCCAATGAGCGTTGTCGACCTGGCGTTCCTGCAGCAAAGCGTGGGCAATGGCCCGGTCCAACTCATCTTCCGCGGCTACGGCACCTGCCGAGTGCAGGCGACCGGGATCAGGAATGTCTGGTCGGTGCAGTTCTTCAATTCTGCGGACGACATCATCCTTGATACGCTGGAGGTCGGCGGCGTACCGATTGTTGCGTTGGCTGCCGACGAGGATTTCCAGGACTCTGCCGAACGCATGCAGGAAATTATCAAGGCGTACTTCACATGAAGAGCTTGGAGAACGTTCGGAATCGGGTGGGATCCCGCAGACGGGGCGCGCACGGCGACCGCCGGCATATCTTGCGCGGTATGATGGGGCAGCGGTGCGCATGAGCCTAGCTGCCCGCAACAAAATCGATGTCACCGTATCGCTTGCTGCCGACGTAGTCGCCGCGGTTGAGATCGTGCCGCGAGTCCGGCCGCCACTGACGCGGCTGTTCGCCGGCAAACAGGCCTCGTCCCTGCTCAACGTGCTGCCGCGGCTCTTCGCGTTGTGTGCCGCTGCGCAGCAAACCGCACTACTGTCCGCGATCGAGACGGCGCGCGACGAAGTGATCACCCGCACAACAAAACAGCATCGTATCGCGCTTATCGTTACCGAGCGCATCGCGGATTTGCTACGGGGCATCTTTGTCGGACATCTTACGCAAGACATCGCCAGTGCGGCGGCAATTCGCTCCCTAATGCGGGGAATGTCAGCGCTTGTCGGCTGCGCACAGCCGGCCTGGGGCTCAGCTCAACGCGAAGAAACAGCGCGGATTGCGGCTGCGCTGGCCGCACTCGGCATGCCGAATGAGGGTGGCGCGCTGAGGTCCGGTAGCCCATTGGCGCTTCGCATTGCAGCGCTTAATGAGGTGGACCTGAAGTCAATTCCGGCGGAGCACTCGTTCCTGTCCGTTGCTGACGACCGCAACATCATTAAACGGCTGCTCGTGGATGACGCGACATTTTGCTATTGTCCCGATCTTGACGGTCATGTGCCCGAGACGGGTCCATGGGCGCGCCAAATGACGCGTGATCGGCTCTCGCCGAGTCCCGTCGGAGCGGCCGAGCGGCTGAGGGCCAGAATTACTGAAATCCTCCGGCTATGCGCTTGGCTCAAGTCCGGTGCTCAGATTGACTCCGCGGAGCATGGGATTATCGAAAGATATAAGCTAGGGCCCGGCCGTGCAGCGGCCGCGGTCGAATGCGCCAGGGGGCGTCTCTACCACGCGGTTGAGCTTGATCCTCAGGGCCGGATATCCCGCTTCGAATTCCTTGCGCCGACGGAGTGGAATTTCCACCGGCGCGGACCGCTTGTCCGGAACCTGCAGGGCGCGGTGCTGACGGCTAGACGACGTCGGGATGCAGTCCATGCGGTGATTGCATCGCTCGATCCGTGCGTCGGGTTCACCCTCAATTTTCGCGAAGTTGGCGATGCATGAAATGACGATTTGTCTTGGCATCATTCAAATCGTCGAGGAGGAGGTACGTCACCGATCGTTTTCGCGGGTGCGGAGCGTCTGTCTAGAGATGGGAGCGCTGAGTCATGCCGCGCCTGAAGCGATCAGGTTCTGCTTTGCTGTCGTTGCAACGCGGACAGTTGCCGAGGGCGCGGCCCTTAATATCGTCGAACTGCCAGGCGTTGCCTGGTGCATGAGCTGTTCGAAGAGCGTCGAAATTGCACGGCGCGGTGAATGCTGTCCTTGCTGCGGCAGCTATCAATTACAGGTAACCGCGGGCGAACAGATGCGCGTGAAAGAGCTGGAGATCGATTGATGTGCACCGTTTGCGGCTGCACCGAAGGAAAGCCGTTGACCAAACGCGCGAAGGCGCATGATGCGGAGAGCCATGAGCGATACGATGCCCATGTGCAGGACGATTGCGAACGCCATTGTGCCCATCCGCATGGCGACCAAGGCCCGCAGCGTTCAAACCATGCTGGCGATGGTCATAGTCGCAATCATCGATCTGCCCATCACCAGGCTCATGGCGTGCAGGCGCTTCTGAGCGGCGGCGCCGAGCCGGCTGGCTTGAAGGTCGGGGGCATGAGCAGAGAGCGGGTCATTCAGGTCGAGCGCGATATTCTTGGCAAGAATAATGGGATTGCGGCGGACAACCGCGCGCTCTTTGTAGCCGATGACCTGCTTGTATTTAATCTTTTGTCCAGTCCCGGTGCAGGTAAAACGACGCTGCTCGTCCGCGCCGTGTCCGAGCTCAAGCGTAGCCGCCCGGTCGGGGTCATCGAAGGCGACCAACAGACCTCGAACGATGCCGAACGCATTCGGGCCGCCGGCGTGCCAGCCATTCAAGTCAACACCGGCAAGGGTTGCCATCTCGATGCTGCAATGATTGGCGAGGCTTATCGGCGCTTGCCGCTGCTCACTGGCGGTATTCTCTTCATCGAGAACGTCGGTAATCTGATCTGTCCCGCAGCCTTCGATCTTGGCGAGGCCTGCAAGATCGTAGTGCTGTCGATGACCGAAGGTGAAGACAAGCCGCTCAAATATCCCGATATCTTTGCCGCTTCTTCGCTCATGGTTATCAACAAGATTGATCTGGCGTCGCTGCTTGAGTTCGATTTGGACAAGACCATCGAATACGCCAGACGCGTCAATCCAAAGATCGACGTGCTTGTAGTTTCGGCGCGTACTGGCGAGGGCTTTGGCGCGCTCTACGCCTGGATCGATAGACAGGCGGGGCATCAGAGGCGCGCCGTAGAGGACACAAGGCGATGAGCGCCGCCGCAACCACCTGCGACCCAACACGGCTGCGCGTGCGCGTGAGTGGGGCCGTGCAAGGGGTCGGGTTTCGTCCTTACGTCTATGGACTCGCTAGGCGGTACGGATTGGCGGGGTTTGTCATCAATGGCCCCGAGGGCGTTACGATCGAGGTCGAGGGCCACCGTGCGTCGGAGTTTGTCGCCACGTTGCCGCTCGAGGCGCCTCCATTGGCACGCATCGACCACATCTGCGTTCGGGAGACTGCGGCGCTCGCGGCGAAAGACTTTTCGATCGGCACGAGCGAAGGCGGAAAATTGTCAACGCAGATCGTCGCTGATGCCGCGGCCTGCCAGCAATGCCTCAGTGAGCTGTTCGATCCAGAAAATCGGCATTACCTTTACCCCTTCATCAGTTGTTGCCATTGCGGCCCGCGCTACACTATCGCCGAACGGCTTCCGTACGATCGCCGCAACACTGTGATGAGGGCTTTTGGGCTGTGCGCCGCCTGCGCGGCCGATTATGCCGATCCGGCGAGCCGCAGGTTTCATGCGGAGGCGATCGCGTGTCCCACGTGCGGTCCTCGGCTCAGCCATGGGATCAGCGCCATTGTCGCGGCAATCGTGGGGGGACAAATCGTGGCGATAAAGGGGCTGGGCGGATACCAGCTTCTTTGCGATGCGCGTAATCAGGACGCCGTGCAGCGTTTGCGCAGGAGAAAGCATCGCCTTCAGAAGCCGTTCGCTGTTATGGTCGATTCCATAGAGCGCGTCAGCGACATCGCGGAGGCGAACGCGCCCGAGCTTGCGCTGCTCGAATCCGTAGCACGTCCCATCGTCCTTCTGCCTTCGCGCAACAATCTGGCGCCCGCCATAGCTCCTGGCTTATCGCGTGTGGGTGTCATGCTGCCTGTAGCGCCGCTGCATCACCTCATCTTTCATGCGCTTCGCTCGGCAGGAGCATGTGCGGGGGCCGGCCCGGTCATCGTCGCCACCAGTGCCAATCTTTGCGGCGAACCGCTCCTGATCGACAACGCGCAGGCGCTGCGGCGGCTCAAGGGGATCGCCGACCTTATCGTGACCCATGATCGCGATATCCTGACGCGTGCTGATGACTCCGTGGTGTCGGTGGTGGCTGGCCGGCCGCAATTCATTCGTCGTGCCCGTGGCTATGTTCCCGAACCGATCCGGCTTACGAAGTCTGTGCCGCCCGTGCTCGCCGTCGGCGGCGCACTGAAATCGACCGTCACCATCACGCGGGATAACCAAGCGTTCGTCTCCCAGCATATTGGCGATCTGGATACGGCCGAAGGCATCCGTACGTTCGAGGACACGATCCGACACCTCACATCGAGCCTTGATGTGGAGCCCGTCGTCATCGCCCATGATCTGCATCCCGATATGGCTTCCACCCGGTTTGCGGAAGCAAATGGCCGCGCGCTGGTGGCTGTCCAGCATCATCACGCACACGCTGCCGCAGTGATCGCCGAGCATGGCCATACGGGACCTGCGCTTGCCCTGGTGCTCGATGGCCATGGCTTTGGCTCCGAGGGCGGTAACTGGGGTGGCGAACTATTATTGTGCGAAGGGACGAGCTGCCGACGCATCGGGCACTTAGCGCCCCTGCAAATGCCTGGTGGAGATCGTGCAGCCCGCGAGCCGTGGCGCATGGCGAGCGCAGTATTACACGGGCTCGGCCGGGGTAACGAAATCGGGCCGCGCTTTGCGGCGCAACGTCAGGCCGGATGTATGTCGGCCTTGCTCGATCAGCCGGGCGGGGCCACCACGACCAGTGCGGGCCGGTTGTTCGACGCGGCAGCGGCGCTGCTGGGGATTGCGAGTTTGCAGAGCTATGAGGGCGAAGCGGCGATGAAGCTCGAGGCGCTGGTGCGGCGGACTGCAATTCTCGAAGTCGGCTGGACGATCGATGGCGGCGTGCTGTCGCTTCGTCCGCTGTTTGCGCGGTTGGTTGCAGATGACATTGACGCCGCGGGCGGAGCCGGGCTGTTTCATGGCACCTTCGCCGCCGCCTGCGTTGACTGGGTCACGCGCTCTGCGCGGACAACCGGCGTTAATACCGTCGTTCTGAGCGGCGGCTGCTTCCTGAACGCGGTGCTGGCGGATGAAATCCCGCGCGGTTGCAGCGCTGCCGGCCTTACCCCGCTGGTGCCACGGCGGGTGCCGCCCAATGATGGCGGTTTGAGCCTTGGCCAGGCCTGGATTGCCGCTCTGCAGATTGCTCAACGGTCGTCGGCCTGAGGAGGAAGAGCCTGATATGTGTCTTTCGGTTCCGGCAAAGATTGCGAAAATTCTTCCCAATGACATGGCCGTCGTGTCCATCGATGGCATCAGCCTGGAGATATCGATTGCTCTCATCGACGAGCTCGAGGTCGGCGATTGCGTCCTTGTCCATGTCGGCTATGCGCTGGCCAAGATCGATCCGACGGAAGCCAAGCGCACCCTGGAGCTCCTGCAGGAGCTAGGCAGCGAAGGGGAACGCCGATCATGAAATATTCCGACGAATTTCGCGACAAGACCATCGCGCAGGGACTTGCGCGTGCGATTGACGCCGAGGTCAGTTCGCAACGAGCCTATCGGTTCATGGAATTTTGCGGCGGACACACTCATGCGATCTCCCGCTACGGCCTGGAAGATCTGCTGCCCGCGAACGTCCGCATGATCCACGGGCCCGGTTGTCCCGTCTGCGTTCTGCCCGCCAGCCGAATCGACATGGCGATCCGGCTCGTCGACCGACCAGAGGTCACTCTGTGCGTCTACGGCGACCTGATGCGCGCGCCTGGGTCGCAAGGACAGTCCCTGTTGCGAGCTAAAGCGCTCGGCGCCGACATTCGGATGGTCTACTCGACGCTCGACGCTATCCGGCTCGCCGAACAGGCGCCGAGCCGCGAGGTGGTCTTCTTTGCCATCGGATTTGAGACCACGACGCCCCCGACGGCGGTCATGATCCGAATTGCCGAGAAGAAGCGGCTGAAGGGCCTGAGCGTGTTCTGCAACCACGTGCTTACACCCTCTGCGATGCACAGCATTCTCGAGAACCCGAAGATCCGCAACACTGGCGGGGTCCCAATTGACGGCTTCATCGGGCCTGCACATGTCAGCACCATTATCGGTACGCAGCCCTATGAGCCACTGGCGGAACAATTCGGCAAGCCTATCGTGATCGCGGGATTTGAACCCCTCGACGTGATGCAGGCGATCCTGATGCTGGTGCGGCAGGTGAACCAAGACCGCTACGAGGTGGAGAATCAATACAGCCGTGCAGTGACACGCGAAGGCAATCGGCGCGCCAAGGAGGAGGTATCGCAGATATTCGAACTGCGTGAGCAGTTTGAATGGCGTGGGCTCGGACTCGTACCCAACAGCGGACTGAAGCTGAAGCGGGCTTATACGCAATTCGACGCCGAGACGCGTTTTGCGATCCACGACCTGCGTGTCGCAGACAATCCGGCGTGCGAGTGCTGCGCGATCCTGCGTGGCGCCAAGCGGCCGGTCGATTGTAAGCTGTTTGGAACCGTCTGCACGCCGGAAACTCCCATAGGGTCCTGCATGGTGTCATCGGAAGGCGCTTGTGCGGCGTATTGGACCTATGGCCGAGTTCGCGATGAACAGTTGAGGCGGACGTCATGAGCTTAAAGGCCTATCAACGCAAGCTCGACGTCGTGAACGGACGCGTTGATCTTTCTCACGGATCTGGGGGCCGTGCCATGGCACAGCTGATCTCCGGCCTTTTTCACCAAGCCTTTGGTAATGAATGGCTCGCCCGCTGCAATGATCAGTCGGTGTTTGACGTTGCGGCAGGCAGGATGGTGATGACGACCGACGGCTATGTGGTCTCGCCGCTGTTCTTTCCGGGCGGCGATATCGGGTCACTGGCTGTGCACGGCACGATCAATGATGTCGCGATGTCCGGCGCGCATCCCCTCTATCTGTCGGCCAGTTTTATCATCGAGGAGGGCTTCCGGTTTTCGGATCTGAAGGCGATCGCGGATTCGATGGGCGCGGCAGCGCGCGGGGCCGGCGTTTACATCATTGCCGGGGACACCAAGGTCGTCGAGCGCGGCAAGGCGGATGGTCTGTTCATCTCTACGACCGGGATCGGGATTGTGGCCGATGGACTCGATCTCTCCGCCGACAAGGCAAGGGTCGGGGATCGTGTGCTGGTGTCCGGTAGCCTCGGCGATCATGGGGTGGCGATCATGTCAAAACGGCAGAACGTCGCTTTTCAAACTGAGATCGTCTCGGATTCCGCAGCGTTGCATAACCTCGTAGAGGTCATGGTTGCCGCCGGCGGTGGCGGCATCCGGGTGATGCGCGACCCCACGCGCGGTGGGCTCGCTGCGACCCTCAACGAGATTGCGCATCAATCCGAACTCGGGTTTCGTCTGCAGGAAGCAACTATTCCGGTGAAGCCCGCGGTTGCGGCTACCTGCGAACTCCTTGGACTCGATCCGATCCATGTCGCCAATGAGGGCAAGCTCGTTGCGATCGTCGCGCCTGAATTGGCCGATGCCGTGCTTGCGGCCATGAAGGCGCACCCGCTCGGGTCCGATGCAGCTGATATTGGCGAGGCGGTGGCTGACGATCAGAAATTTGTACAGATGGCGACCGGTTTCGGCGGCCGACGAATCGTCGATTGGCTGTGGGGCGAACAATTGCCTCGGATCTGTTGAACGCGCTACGCAACGTCCAGTTTTTGGAAGCAAATTTATGATCAATGGTCATTAGCCATCAGCCATCAGCCATCAGCTCTGGAAACGATCCATTCAATCGGCAATCCTGCCGAACCCGGCAGACTGCGATCTTCGCTCCTTTAGGAAGTTCAGCGAGGCTGGATTTCAATTGTTAGCTTTTCCACGAGCCGAGCACGCGACTCGAAATGATTCACCGCCATCGCGCAGTTTGGACGTTTAAGCTCGCCGACCTATGGATCACACGATCCGCTCGGCACCCGTGGGTTTGAAATCCTGCGAAGCTTGTCAAATATCGCTGAATTCCTGCGCCATTTTGACGGCTGGGTCGCAATATCGCTGGGCGCTTCCGATTAGAAAGGCGCTTCAGGCAGGGAGTTTTCAAATGAAGGTCGGAGTCCCCAAGGAAATCAAGGCGCACGAATATCGCGTGGGCCTTACCCCTGGAGCTGTCCGCGAATACGTGGCAGCGGGCCACCGCGTGATGATCGAGGCCAATGCCGGCGCTGGCATTGGTGCAACCGATGACGATTATCGCAATGCTGGCGCAACGATTCTAACTTCCGCAGTTGAGGTATTCGCATCGAGCGAGATGATCGTAAAGGTTAAGGAGCCTCAGCCGTCCGAATGGTGTCAGCTGCGGGAAAATCAGATCCTGTTCACTTATCTGCATCTGGCCCCCGACCCGGATCAGGCCAAGGGCCTCCTGAAATCTGGATGCACCGCGATCGCCTATGAGACCGTAACCGATGCGCATGCTGGTCTTCCACTGCTGGCGCCGATGAGCGAGGTCGCGGGTAGGCTTGCGATCGAAGCGGCGGGTAGCGCCCTGAAGCGGAGTGCAGGCGGACGAGGGCTGTTGATCGGTGGGGTACCCGGTGTTCAGCCGGCCCGAATCGTGGTGATCGGAGGTGGCGTCGTTGGCACGCACGCGGCACGCATGGCGGTCGGTCTGGGCGCAGAGGTGACCATAATCGACCGTTCGATACTTCGGCTCCGCGAGTTGGACGAGCTATTCGAAGGACGCGTTCGCACCAGGTTTTCGACCATCGACTCCGTGGAGGAAGAGGTATTTGCGGCGGATGTGGTGATTGGTGCGGTGCTCGTTCCAGGTGCGAGCGCGCCGAAGCTGGTCCGCCGGAGCATGCTGAGCTCGATGCGCAAGGGGGCGGTGCTCGTGGACGTCGCTATCGATCAGGGCGGCTGCTTTGAGACATCGCACCCAACCACTCACGCTGAGCCAACTTACGAAGTGGATGGCGTCATTCATTATTGCGTGGCCAATATGCCCGGCGCCGTGCCGCTGACCTCGAGCCAGGCACTGAATAACGCCACGCTGCCGTTTGGTTTGGCTCTGGCCAACAAGGGTTTTTCCGCCGTGCTCGAAAATCCGCATTTGCGCGCAGGCCTCAACGTCCATCGGGGCCGGCTAACTTACAAAGCGGTGGCCGAAAGCCTCGGGCTGCCCTTCTCACCGATCGAACAGGCTGCGGCCTGATCCCAGAGGCCCATTATGGGCGTTTCCTCCCTGACTTAGGCCACCCTTCGGGGTGGCTTTTTTTTCGGCTCCATCAATCTGCTGACCGGCGCCGGCATTTATTTGCCACGCGGAGCGAAGCGGAGGATCACCAGACGAAGGCCTGGCTTCAGTCGCCCGCACAATGCGAGACAATGTACTCTCGCCCCTTACAGCGCATATGAATGCCGGTTTTGCCAAGTCATCCAAGGCAATTGAGACTGCGTCCCGCGGGTCCCCAGGGCGCCCGCGATCGCCTCAGCGACTTTATCTGGCGCGATCGCCGCGACCTTTTCTGACTGGCTGTGGGGACGCGGACCGGACCGGTGATCACTGCGCCGGTTGTTCATCGCGGTGATGTCGCCGAAGCCGCCGCTGTCCCGGTGAGTGGAACCAACAAGATGCGGCTCGGGGTCGACCTGACACACCGGCGGAGAACTTTGTGAAGTCGCGCGGCGCTTCGATCGTAGCCGCGGCACGGCGGCCTTGGGAAGGATCGCAGATCGTTCCCTGAGGTTGGCTGACCCGGTTCACCTGATCGGCTGACTGCCGTGAGATCGACCATGCGTAAACCACGGCATCGAGATCAAGCTGCTGTCATGCCCGTTGTAGGATTTGCGACACCGTGTCGAGGCGGCGTTGCGTTATCGAAAATAGCCCAGACAAATCAAGATTAAACTGTCTGGCACAAGACTTGAAAGCAAGAAAAAAGCAAGAAACTGTCCCGCACCTTTTGCTCATGGAATCGCAGTGATGGCCTACAAGATAATCGCATCCCAGTGCACCGTCTGCGGAGCGTGTGAGTACGAATGTCCCAATGCCGCGATCAGCCTGAAGAACGACATATATGTGATCAATCCGACCCAGTGTACCCAATGTGAGGGGCATTTTGACGCGCCGCAATGCGCCGTCGTTTGCCCGGTGCCCGATACCTGCGTGCCGGCATAGGTGGAGTAGCCGATGAGAGGAGCTCCGGCACGAAACATGATGAAGACGCTATCGACAGCCGCCGCCTTTTGGATCCGTCTCCTGTTTCTCTCACTCGCTGGCCCCGAGTTGGCCGTGACTTGCGCGGTCCGCTCGGAGAGATTGCGGCGCAATCCTCGGCGTCGGGAGTTGTCGTTGCGCGAGCGGAGCGGGCAATGGTAGCTGTACAAGAGACGGTCGAGCGCGTCCGGCGCATCGACGTCGACCAGTATCGATATGGGTTTGAAACGCTGATCGAGTCCGACAAGGCCCCCAAGGGTCTCTCGGAAGAGATCGTCAAGTTCATCTCGCAGAAAAAGAATGAACCCGCCTGGATGCTCCAGTGGCGGCTGGAAGCCTATCGGCGCTGGCTGACCATGACCGAGCCGACCTGGGCGCGCGTCGAATATCCCAAGATCGACTTCCAGGACATCTACTATTACTCGGCGCCGAAGCCGAAGAAGACGGTCACCTCGCTCGACGAGATCGATCCGGAGATCCTGAAGACCTACGAGAAACTCGGCATTCCCTTGCGGGAAGTCGCCATGCTCGAAGGCGTCGAGCCCAAGGTGGGCGAGGAAGACCCGGCCCGCCGCAAGATCGCGGTCGACGCGGTCTTCGATTCGGTCTCGGTTGCGACCACGTTCAAGGCGGAGCTGAAGAAGGCCGGCGTGATCTTCATGCCGATCTCGGAGGCGATCCGCGAGCACCCTGAACTGGTGCAGAAATATCTCGGCTCCGTGGTGCCGACCTCGGACAATTTCTACGCGACGCTGAACTCGGCGGTGTTCTCCGACGGCTCGTTCGTCTACGTGCCGCCGGGGGTGCGCTGCCCGATGGAGCTGTCGACCTATTTCCGCATCAACGAGCGCAACACCGGCCAGTTCGAGCGCACGCTGATCATCGCCGACAAGGGCTCCTACGTCTCCTATCTCGAGGGCTGTACCGCGCCGCAACGCGACGAGAACCAGCTGCACGCGGCCGTGGTCGAGCTGGTGGCGCTCGACGATGCCGAGATCAAATATTCGACGGTGCAGAACTGGTATCCCGGCAATTCGGAAGGCAAGGGCGGCATCTACAATTTCGTCACCAAGCGTGGCGACTGCCGCGGCGCCCATTCCAAGATCTCCTGGACCCAGGTCGAAACCGGTTCGGCGATCACCTGGAAATATCCGAGCTGCATCCTGCGCGGCGACAATTCCCGCGGCGAGTTCTACTCGATCGCGATCTCGAACGGGTTCCAGCAGGTCGATTCGGGAACCAAGATGATTCATCTCGGCAAGAACACGTCGAGCCGAATCATCTCCAAGGGCATTGCCGCCGGCAAATCGCAGAACACCTATCGCGGTCTCGTCACCGCGCACCGCAAAGCGACCGGCGCGCGCAACTTCACCGCCTGCGACTCCTTGTTGATCGGCGACAAATGCGGCGCGCACACCGTGCCGTACATCGAGGCGAAGAACTCGTCCGCGACCTTCGAGCACGAGGCGACGACGTCGAAGATCTCCGAGGGCGTGCTGTTCTACTGCATCCAGCGCGGCCTCTCGCAGGAAGAGGCCGTCGGCCTCGTCGTGAACGGCTTCGCGAAGGACATTCTGCAAAAACTGCCGATGGAGTTCGCGGTGGAAGCGCAGAATCTGATCTCGATCTCGCTCGAGGGATCTGTCGGATAACCGAACCTCCCGCGAGCCCTCTCCAATGCGGCTCGCATTCGAATGACGCATTTCAGGGCTCAGATCAGAATGGCGCTACTCGAAATCCAAGATTTGCATGTTCGTGTCGAAGACCGCGAAATTATTCGTGGCCTCGATCTTAACGTCAATGCAGGTGATGTGCACGCGATCATGGGGCCGAACGGCTCGGGCAAATCGACGCTCTCGCACGTCATCGCCGGCAAGCCGGGTTATGAGATCACCGGCGGACAAATCCTTTTCAGGGGCGAGAACCTCTTGCGGATGGAGCCTAATGAACGCGCCGCCAAGGGCGTGTTCCTGGCGTTCCAATATCCGGTCGAGATCCCCGGCGTTACCACCATGAACTTCCTGCGGGCGGCACTGAACGCCCATCGCAAGGCGCGCGACCAACAGGAATTCTCCACGCCCGAATTTCTGAAAACAGTCCGCGAGGTGGCCGGTTCGCTCAACATTCCCAAGGACATGCTCAAGCGTGGCGTCAATGTCGGCTTTTCCGGCGGCGAGAAGAAGCGCAATGAAATTTTGCAGATGGCGTTGTTCGAGCCGAGACTGTGCATCCTGGACGAGATCGATTCCGGCCTCGATATCGACGCGCTGCGTATCGTCGCCAGCGGCATCAACGCCTTGCGTTCGCCGGAACGAGCGATGATCGTGATCACCCACTATCGGCGGCTTCTCGACCATATCGTGCCGGACATTGTGCACGTGATGTCGAAAGGGCGGATCATGAAGAGCGGCGGCAAGGAACTCGCGCTGGAGCTCGAGGCTTGTGGCTACGCCCAATTTGAAGACGCGGCCTGAGGGCTTTAGGATTCCCCGATGAAGCAGGTTTTGGCCAAAGCCGACGCCGAGCGCGCAATGGGCAATGTTTTCGCTGCGGCGCGTGGACGGCTGCCTGGTGCAGGCCCTGTGCCCCAAATCCGGGCGAGGGCATTCGAGGTCTACGAGCGTACCGGCCTCCCGCATCGGCGCATGGAGGATTGGAAATACACTGATCTGCGCGCCCTGATCGGCGAGGTGCTGCCACTCGCTCCGCGACCGGATGCGGAGGCGCTGGTGCGCGCAAAGGTGTCGGCCAAGCAAGTGGCTGCCGATCAGGCGGTCAAACTGGTTTTGGTGGATGGCATATTCGCGCCGGAGCTGTCCGATCTCGGCAGGCTGGAAAATGACCTCGTTGTGCGGTCGCTGCAAGAGGTTCTGGAGAATTCGGCCACTGCGGCCATGGCCGGTCTGGTGCTGTCGACGACGAGCGATCCGGCGATCTCGCTCAATGCCGCAATGGCGACAGATGGCCTGGTGATTACGGTCGCCGATGGCAATGCGGTGAAGCGTCCAATTCAAATCGTTCACGTCGCAACCGGACTGTCGGTGTCCACCTTTACACGCTCCTATCTGCAGCTCGGTAAAGGAGCGCATGCGGCCATCGTGGAAAGTTTCGTCCCAGCTGAAGGCGCGAGCGGCTATCAAGCCAACGATGCGATAATCGCCCTGGTTGGTGACGAGGCGAGCCTTTCGCATAACCGCGTGGCAGCCGATGCCTCCGACGCCGTGAACATCTCCTCGGCGATCATCGCAGTCGGCGCCAAGGCTAAGCTCGACCTCTTCAGCATGACCTGCAGCGGCTCCATCAGTCGCTATCAGGGATTCATCACGCTGGCCGGCGAAGGAACCAAGCTCTCGGCGAATGGGGTTAATCTTATCAGGGACAAGCTGCACGCCGACACAACGATCGTGGTCGACCACGCCGTGCCACATTGCACCAGTCGGGAGAAGTTCCGCGCGGTCGTCGACGATTGCGGCCGCTCGGTGTTTCAGGGCAGAATCGTCGTTCGTCCCGCCGCCCGGAAGACGGACGCCACCCTGACGACGCGAGCGTTGCTCCTATCGGACCAGGCCGAGGCCGATAATAAGCCCGAACTTGAAATCTTGGCTGACGACGTGACCTGCGGCCACGGAGCGACATCGGGTGCGCTCGACGACGCTCTCGTATTCTATCTGCGCGCTCGGGGGCTACCCGAGAAGGATGCGCAGATGTTGCTGATTAAAGCGTTCCTTGGCGAGTCGATTGAGGAGATCACTTCCGAGAATCTGCGCGATTTCGTGGCAGCGCAAGCTGAACTCTGGCTGCAGGCGGGGCGATGAGCGCACATCCCGCCGTGAGCAATGGTAGTTACGAGGTCAACCATCTGCGTAAGGACTTTCCTGCGCTTGCCATGACGGTGTACGGCAAACCGCTTGTTTACCTCGATAACGCTGCATCCGCGCAAAAGCCCAACGCGGTGCTTGACCGTATGATGCAGGTGTACTCCAGCGAATACGCCAACGTTCATCGCGGCTTGCACTACCTCGCTAACGCGGCGACCGAGGCGTATGAAGGCGCCCGTACCAAGGTGGCCCGGTTTGTGAACGCGCATTCAAACGAAGAGATCATCTTCACCCGCAGCGCCACGGAGGCAATCAATCTGGTGGCCCAGACTTTTGGCCGTGAACGCATTACCCCAGGTGATGAGATCGTTCTCTCGATTATGGAACACCACTCCAACATTGTGCCATGGCACCTTCTCAGGGAACGACTCGGTGCAGTGATCAAATGGGCGCCGGTGGATGATGACGGAAACTTTTTGCTCGATGATTTTGAGCGACTGCTGACCCCGCGCACCAAGATGGTTGCAATCACACAAATGTCGAACGTGCTCGGCACGGTGTTGCCGGTGAAAGACGTGGTGAGGATCGCGCATGCTCGTGGTATCCCGGTGCTGGTCGACGGCTCGCAAGGATGCGTCCATCTGAGCGCCGACGTCTGCGACATTGATTGCGATTTCTACGTCATGACGGGCCACAAACTCTATGGTCCGACTGGGATCGGTGTGCTTTACGGCAAGTCTGAGCATCTGGCATCGATGCCGCCCTTCAATGGCGGCGGGGAGATGATCCGCGAGGTCTCGCGTTCCGGCGTCATTTATGGTGATCCGCCGCACCGGTTCGAAGCGGGTACGCCGCCGATCGTCGAAGCCATCGGTTTAGGCGCGGCTATCGATTACATCAATTCAATAGGCAAGGTGCAGATCCGCAGGCACGAGAGCGTACTGCTCGCTTACGCGCAGGAGAGGCTGGCGGACATCAACGTCGTGCGCATGATCGGGACCCCGGCCGAGAAGGGGCCGATCATTTCCTTTGATATGAAGGGTGCGCATGCGCATGATATTGCCACCGTCGTCGACCGCGCCGGTGTAGCGATGCGGGCGGGGGCCCACTGTGCGATGCCGCTACTCAAGCGCTTCGGCGTGCTGGCGACATGCCGTGCGTCCCTCGGACTTTACAATACACGTGAAGAGATTGATGTGCTCGTGCGTGCGCTTATCAAGGCGCGGCAGCTGTTCTCGTGATTCGGCGAGCCTACGACGTCCAGGTTGCGAGGCAGCTCGCATTGAGGTCTGGAGGATGAGGTCAAGCACCTCATCCTCATCGCAGCAGATAAGAACCTGTAGGTCTCAGCAAGCATAGATAGCATTGGCAAGCCTGTGTCGGCCAACCTTCCTGTACGGCCGCCCGGCGAGCGCGATCGCAGAGTACTGCGATCGCGGACACACGCGAGAATTGGGCGGGCAATTTCACACATAGCCAGCCCTTGTTCCATTTCGAACAGGGCCAAACCAAGAGTTCTCTGCGCAAAGCGTGATGTCGGGTTCGCAACAACACCCCCTGTCACCGCACGAGGCGCGCTAAGCGATTTTGATTGCTGTGTTTTTTGTGCTTACGCGACGCTGGCATGCTGGTTGCAAAAGTCTTGGTCAAGAAGCCGCCCTCGCAACAGCTAACCTTTGAAGGACATCAGATGAGTCTCGCCACGACCCAGAGCATCGCAGAAATCAGGGCTCGCAACAAAGAGCTGATCGAGGAGGTGCTGAAGGTCTATCCGGAGAAAACCGCGAAACGGCGTGCCAAGCACCTCAACGTTCACCAAGCCGGCAAGTCTGACTGCGGGGTGAAGTCCAACATCAAATCCATACCTGGCGTGATGACGATCAGAGGCTGCGCCTATGCAGGGTCAAAGGGGGTGGTCTGGGGACCGATCAAGGACATGGTCCATATCAGCCATGGCCCGGTCGGCTGCGGTCAGTATTCGTGGGGCTCGCGACGCAACTATTACGTTGGCACGACGGGCATCGATAGCTTCGTGACCCTGCAGTTCACCTCCGACTTCCAGGAAAAGGATATCGTATTCGGTGGCGACAAAAAGCTGGTGAAGATCCTAGACGAAATCCAGGAGCTGTTTCCACTCAACAACGGCATCACGATCCAATCGGAATGCCCGATCGGACTGATCGGTGACGACATCGAGGCCGTGTCAAGAGCGAAATCCAAGGAATATGGCGGCAAGACCATCGTGCCGGTCCGTTGTGAGGGCTTTCGGGGTGTGTCGCAGTCACTAGGCCACCACATTGCCAACGACGCGGTGAGGGATTGGATTTTCGACCAGCTCGAGTCCGACGGCAAACCAAAGTTCGAGCCGACGCCGTACGATGTTGCGATCATCGGAGACTACAATATCGGCGGCGACGCCTGGTCATCACGAATTCTGCTGGAGGAGATGGGCCTGCGGGTGATCGCGCAGTGGTCCGGCGACGGTTCACTGGCTGAGCTCGAGGCAACGCCGAAGGCAAAGCTCAACATTCTGCATTGCTACCGTTCCATGAACTACATCTCACGCCACATGGAAGAGAAGTTCGGTATCCCGTGGTGCGAGTACAACTTCTTCGGACCTTCAAAGATCGCAGAGTCGCTGCGCAAGATTGCGGGTTATTTCGACGACAAGATTAAGGAAGGTGCCGAGCGGGTGATTGAAAAGTACCAGCCGCTGGTGAATGCCGTGATCGCGAAATATCGCCCGCGCCTGGAGAGCAAGACGGTGATGCTGTACGTCGGCGGGCTCCGTCCGCGTCACGTGATTGGCGCATACGAGGATCTCGGGATGGAAGTCATTGGCACCGGATACGAGTTCGGTCACAACGACGACTATCAGCGCACAGCTCAGCACTACGTAAAGGACAGCACGCTCATCTACGATGACGTCAATGGCTATGAGTTCGAGCGCTTCGTCGAAAAGCTCCAGCCTGATCTTGTCGGCTCGGGCATCAAGGAAAAATACGTTTTCCAAAAGATGGGTGTGCCGTTCCGGCAGATGCACTCCTGGGACTATTCGGGTCCATATCACGGCTATGACGGCTTTGCGATCTTTGCGCGCGACATGGACATGGCCGTCAACTCGCCGGTCTGGAAGAAAACGAAGGCCCCCTGGAAGGAAGCTTCGAGGGCCAAGCTCCTGGCTGCAGAATAAAGCAACTCATCTCGCTCTCTGGAAAAGCCGAGGCGATACCAATCTCGATAGTGAAGGACTTCAACAATGGCGCAGAGTGCCGAACACGTGCTCGATCATCTCGAACTGTTCCGCGGTCCAGAATACCAGCAGATGCTGGCCAAGAAGAAGATATTCGAGAATCCTCGCGATCCCGCCGAGGTCGAACGTATCAAGGAATGGACGAAAACGGCCGAATATCGGGAAAAGAACTTTGCGCGGGAGGCGCTAGCGGTAAATCCGGCCAAGGCCTGCCAGCCGCTTGGCGCCGTATTCGCCTCTGTTGGCTTTGAGGGCACGCTGCCCTTCGTCCACGGCTCGCAAGGCTGCGTGGCCTATTACCGCAGCCATCTGTCGCGGCACTTCAAGGAGCCTAGCTCCTGCGTCTCTTCGTCGATGACAGAAGACGCTGCCGTATTCGGCGGCCTGAACAACATGATCGACGGGCTCGCGAACAGCTACAACATGTACAGACCCAAGATGATTGCGGTCTCCACGACCTGCATGGCCGAGGTGATCGGCGATGACCTCAACGCCTTCATCAAGACGTCGAAAGAAAAAGGCTCGGTTCCGGCGGACTTCGACGTGCCGTTCGCCCACACGCCGGCGTTCGTCGGCAGCCACGTCACCGGTTATGACAATGCACTCAAGGGCATTCTGGAGCATTTTTGGGACGGCAAGGCGGGAACAGCACCGAAGCTGCAGCGCAAGCCGAACGGGGCGATCAACATCATTGGCGGGTTCGATGGCTATACCGTCGGAAACCTTCGCGAAATCAAGCGCATCTTGGCGTTGATGGGCATCCAGCACACGATTCTCGCCGATAATTCTGAAGTCTTCGATACTCCGACAGACGGCGAATTCCGGATGTATGACGGTGGTACGACGCTGGTAGATGCGGCCAACGCGGTTCACGCCAAGGCGACAATCTCCATGCAGCAGTGGTGCACCGAAAAAACGCTGCCATTCGTGGCTGAGCATGGCCAGGACATCGTATCCTTCAACTACCCGGTGGGCTTATCCGCAACGGATGACTTTATCGTCGCGCTGTCACGCATCAGCGGCAAGGAGATTCCCGAGCAACTCGCGCGAGAACGTGGCCGTCTGGTCGACGCCATCGCTGACTCCAGCGCGCATATCCATGGCAAGAAGTTCGCGATCTATGGTGATCCTGATCTTTGCTATGGGTTAGCTGCGTTTCTGCTCGAACTCGGCGCCGAACCGACCCATGTGCTGTCCACCAACGGCAACAAGGCGTGGCACGAAAAAATGCAGGCGCTGCTTGCAAGCTCGCCATTTGGGCAGGGCTGCCAAGCCTATCCGGGCAGAGACCTCTGGCACATGCGCTCACTCCTGTTCACCGAGCCGGTCGATTTTCTGATTGGCAACACCTATGGCAAGTACCTGGAACGTGATACTGGAACGCCACTGATCCGCATCGGCTTTCCGGTTTTTGATCGGCATCACCATCACCGCTCCCCCCTATGGGGCTATCAGGGCGGCCTGAATGTGCTGGTGAAGATGCTGGACAAGATCTTCGACGAGATCGACAAGAAGACAAACGTTCTTGGCAAAACTGACTACAGCTTCGACATCATTCGTTGATGAGCGATCGTGCGCGTGCCATCGCCCAAGCACTCGGCGATGGCACAAGCACACGACGGTTGACCTTGCAATTGGTTTGCGCTGAGAGGAAAAAGGGATGAGTTCACTAGCGGCCACGGTCCAAAATATTTTCGACGAGCCGGGCTGCGCCAAGAATGGCAGTAAGTCGGAGGCTGAACGGAAGAAGGGCTGCACCAAACAGCTGCAGCCGGGTAGCGCCGCCGGCGGCTGTGCTTTCGATGGCGCCAAGGTTGCGCTGCAGCCGTTCACCGACGTCGCTCACTTGGTGCACGGTCCGATCGCGTGCGAAGGTAATTCCTGGGACAATCGCGGCGCGGCGTCGTCCGGCTCGAATCTGTGGCGCACCGCATTCACAACCGATTTGAGCGAAACCGATATTGTATTCGGAGGCGAGAAGCGGCTCTGCAAAGCGATCAAGGAGATCATCGACAAGTGCGACCCGCCCGCCATCTTCGTCTATCAAACCTGCATCCCGGCGATGATCGGCGACGACATCAACGCAGTCTGTAAGGCAGCATCTCAAAGGTTCGCAAAGCCGGTGATCCCGATCAATTCCCCGGGCTTCGTCGGCTCGAAGAACCTCGGTAACAAGCTCGCCGGCGAGGCTTTGCTCGACTATGTAATCGGGACGCAAGAACCGGACTACACCACGCCGTACGATATCAACCTGATCGGGGAATACAACCTTTCGGGAGAGCTCTGGCAAGTGAAGCCATTGCTAGACGAGCTTGGAATACGGATTCTCTCCTGCATCTCCGGCGATGGAAAATATCGCGAAGTCGCTTCATCTCATCGCGCGCGGGCGGCGATGTTGGTGTGCTCAAAGTCCATGATCAACGTCGCACGCAAGATGGAGCAACGCTACGGGATCCCGTTCTTCGAGGGGTCGTTCTACGGTATTCAAGATTCGAGCGAATCGCTGCGTCAGCTTGCCCGCTTGTTAGTTGAACGCGGCGCGCCGGCAGATCTGCTCGACCGCACCGAAGCGGTGATCGCGCGCGAGGAAGCGTGGGCCTGGGCTGCGATCGAGCCGTACAAGCCACGATTCGAGGGCAAGAAGGCCTTGTTGATTACGGGCGGCGTCAAGTCATGGTCGGTCGTCGCGGCACTCCAGGAAGCCGGGTTTGAGTTAGTCGGAACCAGCGTCAAGAAATCAACCAAGAAAGACAAGGAGCGCATCAAGGAGCTCATGGGGCAGGATGCCCACATGATCGAGGACATGACGCCGCGCGAAATGTACAAGATGTTGAAGGACGCAAAAGCGGACATCATGCTATCGGGCGGCAAGTCGCAGTTCGTCGCGCTGAAAGCGGCGATGCCCTGGCTCGATATCAACCAGGAGCGTTGCCACGCCTATATGGGCTATGTCGGAATGGTCAAGCTGGTGGAGGAGATCGACAAGTCGCTCTCCAGTCCGATGTGGGAGCAGCTACGTCGACCGGCACCATGGGAGGCATTAGCCAAGGCGATGGAGCAGATGCAATCGCCGGTGGCGGCGATCGCCTGCGATCCGGCGCTCGCCGAAACCGCGCGCCGCGCCCGGAAGATCTGCGTGTGTAACACGGTCGATCTGGGCACGATTGAGGATGCAATCTACGCGCACGGCCTGAGGAGCGTCGCAGCGGTCAGAGAGCATACCAATGCGGTCGGTGGCTGCTGCCAAAGGCGCATCGAAGGGATCTTGGTTTCCGAGCCATCTGCCATGCGACAGGCCGCAGAATAGGGGAGGCGTCATGGCCCTCGTCATAGCGCCGACAAAGGCCTGCGCTGTCAACCCGCTGAAGATGAGCCAGCCGATCGGCGGCGCATTCGCCTTCATGGGGCTGCGCGGGGCGATGCCGCTTCTGCACGGCTCCCAGGGGTGCACATCCTTCGGGCTCACGCTCTTTGTCCGGCATTTCAAAGAGGCAGTACCGCTGCAGACCACCGCGATGAGCGAGGTCGCGACCGTACTCGGCGGCTATGAGAATCTCGAGCAGGCAATACTGAACATCTACAACCGGGCCAAGCCACAGATCATCGGAATCTGCTCGACCGGTGTCACCGAGACCAACGGCGACGATGTGGATGCCTACCTCAAGCTAATCCGGAGCAAGCATCCGCAACTTGCAAAGTTGCCACTGGTGTATGTCTCGACGCCTGATTTCAAGGGCGCATTCCAGGACGGCTGGGAGAAGGCTGTGGCGCGCATTGTGGAGGTGCTGGTGGAAGGGCCCAACGCCAATGGCCTGCGGGATCCATCGAAGGTGAATGTTCTGCCGGGATGTCACCTCACGCCCGGCGACCTTGATGAACTCCGTGTCGTACTGGAGGATTTCGGGTTGTGCCCGTCCTTCCTCCCTGACCTCGCGGGATCGCTCGACGGGCATATCCCCGATGAGTTTACGCCGACGACCATCGGCGGCATTGGCGTCGACGAAATTGCGAGCATGGGCCGCGCCGGGTGGACGATTGCAATCGGCGCGCAGATGCAGCGAGCGGCAGAGGTCATGCAGGTCAAGACCGGCGTGCCTTTTCGTGTCTTCGAGCGGTTGTGTGGTCTCGGTCCGAACGACGAATTCATGACGTTTTTGAGCGAGATCAGCGGCCGCCCCATACCATTGAAATACCGGCGCCAGCGCAGTCAGCTCGCCGATGCAATGCTGGACGCGCACTTCCATATTGGTGGTCGCAAAGTTGCGATCGGCGCTGAGCCAGACCTCCTGTTCGATCTGTCCGGCATGCTGCACGACATGGGCGCGCATGTGACCGCGGCCGTGACGACAACTCAGTCGGGGGTGATCGAGCGGATCAAGACCAAGGAGGTACTCATTGGCGATCTCGAGGATCTGGAAGGGCTTGCCAAAACAAAGCATTGCGACCTGCTGATCACGCATTCGCATGGCAGGCAAGCGGCGGCTCGGCTGAAAGTCCCGCTCTATCGTATGGGATTTCCGATGTTCGACCGACTTGGCGCGGGACACCAAATATCCGTGGGCTATCGTGGTACCCGCAATCTGATCTTCGATATCGCCAATCTCGTGATCGCGCACCGCGAGGAGAACGATCAGCCGACGCCCGATAGATGGCGGACTGCGGCCGGACTGTCACGATATTCGGGGTATCGCAGCCCCACCGGCGCAGCTGAGAGGTCGTTTTCATGAAGGTCGCGTTTGCCACTCAAGACCTGAGACGCGTCGATGCCCATTTTGGTTGGGCAAAGAATATCGCAATCTACGATGTCACGCCTGGCGGGCACGTCTTTCTCAAAGCGATTGAGTTTGAGGGCGATCTTAAGGAAGACGGCAACGACGATAAGTTGGCGCCGAAGATCGAGGCGATCAAGGATTGCGCAATCCTTTACGTCGCCGCCATCGGCGGTGCCGGGGCTGCGCGAGTGGTGGCCAACAAGATCCATCCTATCAAGGTGAATAAGCCAGAAAGCATCCTGGTGTTGCTCGAAAAACTCGAGCGCGTACTGAAGGGCACGCCACCTCCCTGGCTACGCAAGGCCATGGCAAAGGACCGACGGCGTACGTTCGAGTTCGATGAATGAGGTGATATGACCGCAAAAATAGAGCAGCAGGGCAGCGCCGTCGACGCGCCGTTTCTCAAGGAGTTGATCAAGATTTGGCGCGCTCAGGATACCAACGGAGCCTGGGAGGCGAAGAGCGATCTTGACCTGCTCGAACCCTATATCCTGGACAAGGAGAAACGGCGCGCATTGCCGATTATCGGTGATCCCGATCCCGATACGCTGTGGCGGCTTAAGCTGTTCTTCGATGCGGTCGCGCTCTCGATCGAGAGGGAAACCGGCGTGATGATCCAGCCGATCCTGGATCTGCATCATGAAGGCTTCGGCCGCATGGTGCTCATCTCAGGCCGGCTGATCGCCGTGAACAAGCAGCTGCGCGATGTGCATCGCTTTGGATTTCCTAATTTCGTAAAGCTCGCGCAGGAGGGCGACAAATATGTCAGCGACGGAATCGACCTGATTCGGAAATTTCCGGACGTGGCGAACTATTGGGGATACTCATGAGCGATCGTGAAACACTGAAGGCAGAACTAAAGAAGCTGTCTGTCAAGGCGACACAAGCCAAGATGGATTTGCATGATCTTTCGGAAGAATTGCCCGTCAACTGGACCTCGATCATGGTGGTGGCGCAGAAGGCACACAATGCCTATGCCGAACTCGAGCGCAAGAGCCATGATTTGAAGGCGCTGGAAAATACTTAAAGGGGGCCCGACCGATGTCATTTGCAACGCGCGATGGACGCCACTGGACGCCAGAATATCTGATCTCGATCAATAGCAAGAAGTGCATCGGCTGTGGCCGCTGTTTCAAGGTATGCGGTCGAGATGTCATGACCTTGAAAGGTATCAACGAGGAGGGCGAACTTGTCGACCTCGACAATGACGACGACGATGAAATCGAAAAGAAGGTCATGATTCTGAACGATCAGGGCGCTTGCATCGGCTGTGGTGCATGCGCCAGGGTTTGCCCGACCAACTGCCAGACCCACGTTTCAGGCGCAGCCGAAGCTGCGTGAGCGAAGGCGGCTACCAGCCACCGCGTTAGCTGTCCGGCCAAATGGGCCAGAGAGGTTGAAGCGCGAAAGCTGCAGCTGCGCAGCCAGCATGGAAAGGGCAGCAAGGCTCAATGCTCGTGCGAATTGGTCTGAATTATGCGTCCGGGCCAATGAAGTGTGCCGCAATGGCGAAGCTTGCGCGTTGGATTGCCAGAAACACGATCCGTTCCGGCGCTTGTACGGTTCTTGCAGGGGTGATTGCACAGCGACAATGAAGAACGTCTTGCAATAAACGAGCGATGAATGCAGCCAAATCCCATCTATGCGATTTGCGGCTTTAACGAGATTCCGAGCCGCCAGGCTATGGGATTCCATCTTATGGTGGCCGAAGATGACGGCAATCACCGGCCGTGGTCCATCATTGTGGTGCGCTGGGGCAAAAAGGTGCTTGGCTATGTCAATAAATGCCCGCACAACAGCGTCAATTTGGACTGGGAGCGGAACGAATTCCTCGATCCATACGGTATCCGGCTGATGTGCGGCAAGCACGGTTCGACCTTCGAACTCGGCACCGGGCGGTGCGTCGAAGGTCCATGTCAGGGTAGAGCGCTCACACCGATCGCGTTGGCGGTTCTGGATGGCGATATCTGTGTCCTCGGCGTGCGTCTTGTCGAAGACGATGCATCTCCCAACAACTGAAGACCGCGCTCAGACCGGCCGGTTCTCGTTGCGGTTTTTCACGGGCTCCATCCTTTTTAGCCCGTCGTGGTACGAGATCTCCTCATAGGACAAATCGAGATCCTTTGCGGCATCGAGGAGGTAATCAAGCTTGCCGCCCGGATCGAGCTTCTTGATGTCGTCCTTGTTGAGCCCGACCAGGTCCATCATCTCCTTCCAAACGGTGGATTCATCGCACGGTAGGACGTGGAAGTTAATATCACCGAGCTTGATTCGATATTTCGCGAGCAAATCTATGTTGTTGCAGAAGATGAAGTAGCTGCCGTTTGGGCTTAAGGCACCGTCAAGGACGGTCGCGACGTCAGCAAGATAGGCGAGGGAATGCAGGTAGCCGGCCAGCACCGGAATAGTGCGTTCTCCGTCCTGCGCGATCGTCAACACCTGTTCGATCGAATAATCCGGCGGCCGTTTCTCGTCCGCGACTTGGGTCTGGAATTTTAGTGCGACGTCGCCGCGAAAGCCGAACCGGCCCGGCTTGGTAGTCCCGCCTTTGAGTACGGCATTGAGCAGGCGGCCCTCCTTCTCAAGTCTGCCGAGTGCGGTGTTCTCGATTGCAGTCATTAAATTCTTCCTCGATCTAAGCTCTTAACCGACGCCTTGGCCGGTGCCAGATGCGATGCAAATTTCTTGCCGTTGCATGCGTAGCGGTCTCCGGGCGTAGGTCAGAAAGAAAACGCGTCAGTGGCTGCGGTCGCCTCAAGGAGCCTTGTCGGGAACCCGACACCGGTTCCAAAGCCAGCAGGCGCGATCCGAAAAAGTGAGCATCATCAAGCGTCTGCGCGCTGGCACGTGACTTGCCCTTGGTAGCTAGATCCAAGCTGATGAGGGAAAGCCGTGATCAACCTGACGGATAGCGCAGTGAATGCAATCAAGAGCGCGATTTCATCGTCGACGCACCCGACCGGCGGTCTGCGCGTCATGATCGAAGCAGGCGGCTGCAATGGATTCAAATACAAGATGGGTCTGGCCGAGGAAGCGAAGCCTGACGACACCGTGATCGAATGCGACGGGCTGAAGGTGTTCGTCGATAACAAGAGCCGTGAGCATCTGGTCGGTACGACCATCGATTTCGTGATGGCACTGGAGAGCTCTGGCTTTACCTTTCATAACCCGAACGCCATCGCGAACTGCTCCTGCGGAAAATCGTTCAGCTGATGAGGAGCAGACATCGAAGCATGCCGGCCGAACCAGAACAACTAAGGCAATCGTCGTCCACTGCGACAGACCGAGAGCGTCGCATTCGCGGCGCAATCGAAGAGATCCGACCCAATCTGCAACGCGACGGTGGCGACTGTCACCTGATCAGGATTGATGGCAGCAGGGTCATGGTCAGGCTGACCAGTGCCTGCACGTTGTGTAAGCTTTCGAGGGTGACGCTGGAAGGCATTCAGGCGCGTCTGGTCGATAAACTCGGCGAATTGGTTCGCCTGATCCCCGTTGCTGCTGCAGGCGAGGCGTGGATTGAGCAAAAATAGAGTGCCGATTTACCTCGATAATAATGCAACGACGCGGACCGATCCATCCGTCGTGCAAGCCATGTTGCCGTTCTTCACCGAGCAATTCGGCAATGCCTCGTCCACGCATGCCTTTGGCAGCGAGGTCGCAGTCGCTGTGAGGCAGGCCCGGCGTAGCTTGCGGGGCCTGCTAGGGAACGCATACGATCATGAAATCGTTTTCACCTCGGGAGGGACCGAGGCCAATAATGCCGCGGTCCTCTCTGCGCTTGCGACGCAGGAAGAGCGCGACGAGATCGTCACCACCTCGGTTGAGCACTCCGCCATTCTTGCGCTAACCGAGCAATTGGCGACAAGAGGAGTCAAGACGCACATCGTACCCGTAGATTCCCGCGGCCGGCTCGACGTCGAGGCGTTTCGCTGCGCGCTCGGGCCACGCACAGCGATTGCCTCGGTTATGTGGGCCAACAACGAGACCGGAACGATGTTTCCTGTGGAGTTTCTGGCCGGGTTGACCCGTGAGGCGGGCGCGCTGTTTCACACCGATGCGGTCCAGGCCATCGGTAAGGTGCGCGTGAACCTAAAGGACAGTGCGATCGACATGCTGTCGCTATCCGCGCACAAACTGCACGGCCCCAAGGGGGTCGGCGCGCTATATTTGCGCAAAGGGACAAAATTCCGACCGCTGATCTGCGGCGGATCACAGGAACGAGGGCGTCGCGGCGGGACTGAGAATATTCCCGGCATCGTCGGCCTGGGAAAGGCTGCCGAGCTTTCGGCGGAGCGGCTCGAACCGGAGCGCGTTCGCATTGGCGCGTTGCGCGACCGCCTTGAGCAGGGAATCTTGCATAATGGCGAGTGCGTTGCGCTCGGTGATATCAGCAATCGATTAGCGAACACGGCCAACATTGTCTTCGATCATCTCGAAGGCGAAACCATCGTTCACCATCTCAATCGGGCGGGCATCGCCGTGTCGATCGGATCAGCCTGCAACTCCGGCTCAATGCAGCCATCGCATGTTCTGCATGCCATGCAGGTGCCGGCGTGGCGGATACGCGGCGCGGTGCGCTTTTCTCTGTCGCGTGAAACCTCCTTCGCGGAGGTCGATGAGGTCGTCTGCGCAGTGTCCGACATCGTGGCTCGCCTGCGCGCCACCTCCCGCGTCACAGTCAGGGAGTAGACCTCGTGAAAATCATGATCCGCCGGTCTCCGGACGCGGGCCTGTCGATCTACGTGCCAAAAAAGGATCTCGAAGAGCCAATCGTGGAATCCGAGTACGAGACGCTATGGGGCGGCTGGATAAAAGTAGCTAATGGCTGGGTGCTCGATTTGCCCGAGATGGCGAGCGACACACGGTTACCGATCACAATCAACGCTAAAAAACGGGGCGAGAACGGGGACGATCCATGAAGGCGCCCCCGCAGATCGACTTTGTCGATGCGGCCGATGCAAAGGCCACGCTCGTGGACCTCGCTGCCCGTCTGAGGGCCGCGAGCATTGTTCCCTATCTTGGTCCTGGCCTCGCCGAATTGTGCAGATCCGATGTGCCGACCACACCAGAGGCGTTGGCCGGCTTCTTCGCCAGCAAGATTGCGCTGCCGCGGCGGGCTAGGGGCAATGCGTGGGCATCGGCGCAGCATATCGAGATCAGCAAACATCGGTCCGCCGTGACGGCATTGATGACCCAGGCCTTCGCTCGGCCAGTCGAGCCGACGCGGTTGCACCATCATCTTGCGTCCCTGTCGCTGCCCGTCATAGTAGACGCCTGGTATGATGCCGCCATGCGCGCGGCGCTGGGTAAGCGCGATGGATGGGGCGAAGTACAGGGTATCACCCGCGGCGGGATTGGCGAGAATCGCTGGTATCGCTTTTACGATTCAGTTGGCCAAGAGGTCGACAGTGCCGTGGCCGGCAGCTGGGCGACGGTGTTGTACAAGCCGCATGGCAGCGTGCAGCCGGCCAACAACTTCCTTATCTCCGACGCTGACTATGTTGAGGCGTTGACCGAAATCGACATTCAGACGCCAATTCCGGACATCATCAAGGAAAGGCGAACCGGAAAGACCTTTCTCTTCATCGGCTGTCGCTTCAACGACCAGCTGTTGCGTAGTTATGCGCGGCAGATCATCAAGCGCTCGGCCGACACCCACTATGCGATCGTTGATCCGGACGCGCTCTCTCGCAACGAGCTCCGCTTCCTACTCGAGCAAGGCCTGACACCGCTTGCGATTGGGCTCCCTTGGGCGGTTGAGATACTGCTGACCCATTAGTGGCCTTGTGAAGCCCGGATCCCCCAGCTCGTATCGGCATATTGCGAGAGCCGCAACGCGAGAAAACCCGTTCAGGTGGAGCCGGGTTGTGGCTTAGCGCGAGAATGAATGCGCAAGCCATGGAGCTCTGCGTGAGAATGACGACGTATCTGTCGCATTGTCAACAAGCGCATCATTGCCGTTCTTACACGCGCCAGCGCCGATCGTTTCCGCTAACTCGTTGGCGTATGGTTGTAATTTCATCGTCTCCGCCATGGCATGCAAGTTGCTACCCAGCTTCTTGAGGCTCGCTCACGGATGGTCCTGGGAGGCCGATGATGCCTGCAGGGAAAAATGAAAATGAACGCGGTCGTCGGACGCGGAAAATATGTCAAGGCTGCAGCGGATAGCGGCAAGATGAAGCCCGCCCACAAGCCTAAGGGCTGCCGCGCTTCGGCCAAGACCGGGCAGGCGAGCTGCGGCTCGCAGGCAGGCCAAGGCGATCTGCCGACCGAAATCTGGGAAAAGGTCAAGAACCATCCCTGCTACAGCGACGAAGCGCATCATCATTACGCGCGCATGCATGTCGCGGTCGCGCCTGCCTGCAACATCCAGTGCAACTACTGCAACCGAAAATATGACTGCGCCAATGAATCGCGTCCGGGTGTGGTAAGCGAGAAGCTCACGCCTGAGCAGGCGGTAAGAAAAGTGCTCGCGGTCGCGACCACCATTCCGCAGATGACGGTGCTTGGCATCGCTGGTCCCGGCGATCCCCTGGCCAATCCAGCAAAGACGTTCAAGACGTTCGAGCTGGTCGCCAAGGCGGCTCCCGACATCAAGCTGTGTCTGTCTACCAACGGATTGGCTCTGCCGGACCATATTGATGCCATCGCCAGATGCAAAATTGACCACGTCACCATCACCATCAACATGGTCGATCCCGAAATCGGCGCCAAGATCTATCCTTGGATCTTCTTCAACCACAAGCGCTACACCGGCATCGACGCGGCCAGGATACTCACCGATCGCCAGCTGCAAGGCCTCGAGATGCTTAGCGAACGCGGTATCCTGTGCAAGGTCAACTCGGTAATGATCCCAAACATCAACGACGACCATCTGATCGAGGTCAACAAGGCGGTGAAGTCGCGCGGTGCCTTTCTTCACAATATCATGCCGCTGATCTCGGCGCCCGAGCACGGCACCGTATTTGGCCTCAACCGTCAGCGCGGGCCGACAGCGCAGGAATTGAAGGCGCTGCAAGATGCTTGTGAAGGGGAGATAAAAATGATGCGGCATTGCCGCCAGTGCCGCGCCGATGCGGTCGGTCTACTCGGGGAGGATCGCAGCGCAGAGTTCACCACCGATCAGGTCATGAAAATGGACGTCCAATATGACTTAGAGATGCGCAGGGCATATCAGGACAGGGTAGAGGATGAACGTGCCGCCAAAGTCGCGGCCGGCCAAAAGGAGCTTGCGGAATTTGCCGGAGAGATGAGCGCGATCACTCTTTTAGTGGCCGTCGCAAGCAAGGGCTCGGGGTTGATCAACGAGCACTTTGGGCATGCAAAGGAATTCCAGGTATACGAACTTTCTACATCCGGCGCCAAATTCGTCGGCCACCGCCGCGTGGACGTTTACTGCCAGGGCGGTTATGGCGAGGAGGACAGGCTTTCCGCCATCATGCGTGGCATCCAGGACTGCCATGCGGTCTTCGTGGCCAAGATCGGTGGCTGCCCGAAAAGCAATCTGATCAAGGCGGGGATCGAGCCGGTCGATGAATACGCCTATGAGTTCATTGAGAAGTCGGCGATCGCCTGGTTCAGATCCTATCTGGACAAGGTGAAACGCGGCGAGATCCAGCACGCGCAGCGCGGCGACGCCGCGATCCGGCAAGGATCTCTGATCTCTGCGGCGTAAGGGGGAATGTGTGCCATTCAAGATCATCGCCTCGCAGTGTACGAGCTGCTCAGCCTGCGAACCCTTATGCCCGAACGTTGCCATCTCGGAGAAGGGGGGGAACTTTGTCATTGAAGCGGCGAAATGCACCGAATGTGTTGGCTATTTCGACGAGCCGCAATGTGTCGCCGCCTGTCCGGTCGACAATACCTGCGTAGTTGACACATCCTTGCCTCGCTACCAGGCGCCAGCCTAACGCGTGAGCCCCCATGAACGGCATGCCAAGAGCTGGTGCTGAAAACGTCGCAAGCTTCGTGCTGCGTGCTGACGGCGGCGCAGGCGCCGACTTTCGGTCCTCGATCACGGACGACGACTGCTCTGGATTGCCCTGCAAAAGTGCTGTTGCTGGTCGGCAGCACGGCCCTGGCGGGCATTTCATTCTGCGCGGCGGTCCGAAGGCGCTTCGCGATGCCGAGAGCGGTCTTTCAGGCGGAGCTGCCATCGCCGATGTGACTGACGATGCCACGCGAGCATGAAGTGATGCAGGATCTCGCCTGCGATGGGCGAGGCGGCTCGCTGCATCTCTACGAGGGAACGATGCGCATGAGGAGCGGTACATGAACAGCATTGTTCGCGACAGCGACGTCGTCGAGCTCAGCGAGGCGCCTGTCTTCAGCTTTGGCCAAAAACTGCGAGCCAATCGCACCATCCGCAATGATGGCACCTATCGCGGCAAGGAGATTGGCGACGTCTTGGTCAAGAAGGGAGAGGTGGGTTACGTCGTCTCGATCGGTACGTTCCTGCAGCAATTCTACATCTACGGCGTCGAGTTTCTGGAAAGCGGCTACCGCGTTGGCATGAAGCGCAAGGAACTAGAGCCGGTGGACGCCTGCCAGGAGATCGATGATCTGCCATTGCCGGAGGAGTCATGACCCAGCCCGGCTTTCCGAAATATCGGCGCGGCCAGCGGGTCAAAACCGCAGTCGACCTCATCAACGACCGCTCATTTCCCAATAAGGAGCCCGAGGGAGTCTTGCTCGCCGCCGGAGCGACCGGCGAGATCATCAACGTCGCTATCCATACCGAAGCGAACGTGCCGATCTATATTGTCGATTTTGGTGAGCAGCTACTCATCGGCTGTCTTGAAGAAGAAATCACAGTGCTTTGAATGGAGGCTTTCGCCATGAATGCCGCGCTGATGAGAAAGGTAAAGGCCGGGCTGGTGCCTCACCCCAACGAGCTCGATCGCAAACGGATCGAGCGCGGCTTGAGCTCGCGCAAGCGCTATCTCTACGTCTCGCCGAACGTGACGCAGGTGAGGGGCGGCTACCTCGTTGAGAGCCCCTGTTGCTCGCGCAACATCGACAAGGATGGCGCTCTCATCGATGTCGCGCTGATTCTTTATGATGCCGTGAGCGGGATCTGGAAGCTGTTTCGCAAGAACCACGCGCGAGGCATCTGGGAATTTTACAGCCTTTACCATCGGTTGACTTCTGCAATCGACGAATTGAATGCGGATCCGGAGCGTCTGTTCTGGCAATGACGAACCACGGTCGAGGAATCATAGAGGAGCCACGATGGCGCTCACCGCGCAGGAATTGATCGAAATCGAGCGGCTGCTTGCAGCCGATTGCGCCGAGATGGGTCTGTCTGTCGAGCTACGGCGCCGCTTTCCGCAGCTTGCCTGGGTGCGCTGTGATGCGTCGGATGTAGCGGATCGTCCGTTCCGGCAGTTTCCTCGTTTCGACCTTCATCTGATCGATGGATCGGATCACTGCGTGCAGATTACGGCCGATCCGACGCGGGCGACCGGAATCGTATTGGCCAAAAGGAATGTGGGCGGTGAGCACTGAACTAGCAGAGTATCGGCTTGATGGCGCGCACACTTTGGAAGAGAATACATCATTCATTCCACTGTCCGATCCCGATATCACCAGCGCCGAGCTCTCTGCCGTGGAAACGCTGCTGTGTTCGCCGCAAATCTCCAACGGGCAGATCACTGAGGCGTTTGAGCACGCTTTCGCCACCTATCTGGGCCGCAAATATGCTGTTGCGGTCTCGAGTGGTGCCATCGGGCTCCTGCTTGCGCTGAAGGCGCTCGGCATCGGCCCGGGGCAGGAGGTTATCGCCTCGCCCTACTCCTTTCGTGAGACCGCGCATGCCATCAGTCTCGCAGGCGCACGAGCGGTATTTGCCGATATCGACTATTGGTCGGGAGCATTAGTCCCAGCGAAGGTCGAAGAGCGCATCACGGCCAACACGCGGGCGATTGTCGCCGGCAACCCCAACGGTCATCCCGCGCCATGGTCGGAACTGCGCGCGGTCGCGCAGCGCCATCAGCTGCTGCTTTTGGAGGACTCCACCGAGGCGATCGGATCGAGCTACAAGGGTGAGCTCGTCGGCCGATTTGGTGACCTCGCTGTGTTCGACTTTGCCCAGCCGGCGGCCATGACCTGTGGCGAAGGCGCAATGGTGGTGACCGACGATATCGACATCGCGGTCGGCATGCGTCGCCATCGCCTCCATCGTCTGGACGAGCGCTCCTCAGTTGTTGTCGGTAGCACCGCACCGTACCAAGCTGGCATGAGCGATCTCACGGCTGCCTTGGGCCTGGCGCAGCTCAAGCGTCTCGATGAAATCCTGGAGCGGCGTCGGTTGGTCGAGCAGCTTTACAACGCGCATACGCAATCATTTGAGGGCATCAAGCCTCCTTATATTGGACCCCATGTGACCGAGGTGAATTGGTTGCTTTATCTCGTTCATCTGGGGACGCGCTTTACGCGATCGGGGCGCGACGCCATTATCGATGATCTGCGCGGCGCACGGGTTGAATGCGCCGCCTATAGCCAGCCCCTGCACTTGCAACGCCACTACTTTGATTTCGGCTATCGGCGTGGCGATTTCCTGGTTACGGAAAAAATAGCCGATCGCGCTCTGGCGCTTCCGTTTCACACCCATCTCACGAACGAGCAGATCGAGTTTATCGTCGAGACCATGAAAGATGCGTCGATCAACGTGGGAGCGGGTGCAGCGATTTACTGAGATGCTCGTTATCCACGGCACGGAAGAACGAGAATTGAATTGCGATGATCACAGTGTTTGTCATCGCGAGTGATGAGCAAGGGGACCGAGGATACGCGTTGCCGGGCGCACATCGTGATCCAAACAAATGCGGGAGCGCGCCGGATGCCGCTGGAGGCATGCACTCGTCTTGACGAAGAGAAATCCTCCGAGCGAGCGCAAAGAAGACCTGCTCGATAGTAGAAAAGGCGCCGCGTCCAAGGCGCGGCTTGAGGCCCACGCGCCAAGGTGCCCGAAACCAAGCACATCAGGGTCGAGAGATTCTCGGTGTCGGCTCGGGATCTTTAGAGTTACCAAAACAGGGGATCGATATGAACTCGCAACAAGTCATCATCCACGTCCGCTTCGGTCCAAACGGGAGGGTGATCCAAATCAGCGAGCGTCCGGCGAAGCTCACATCGAACCAATGGTTTGATATCCTCAACGCCCGTGCCAGCTCGGCTTATCGGCCGCTCGCTCGTGGCCGTGGGATTTTTCGGCTGAGCCGGACCGCGCTCGATGCCTACAAGCAGGAAGCTGCGCGGCCGGGATGACCGAACCGACAATTGGCAAGCTGATGAGCGATCAGATCGAGGTTTTTGCCGTCTGTCCGGCTGATGCCATCGAGCGGAGCGGGGCCATGGGCTTTAGCCTGTCGCGGATCGATGATAGGGGCGAGAGCCGGCCGTTTCCAATTATTGTGGTGCGCACCTTCGGCAACGACTATTTTGGTTACGTCAATCGTTGTCCGCATGAAAGCGTCTGGCTCAACATCCGCTCCGGTGCGTTTTTCTCGGCTGACGGCTCCTTTCTCAGATGCGGCCGACACGGTGCAAGATTCGAGATCGACACTGGAATGTGCATCGACGGCCCCTGCGATGGACAATCGCTTGAGCCGCTAGCGCTCGCCGTGATCGAAGGTGACGTCTGCCTGTGCGGCGTCAAGCTGCTGGAGGACGATCGGTTCGCCGACCCGTTCGGGGACAGCGACGAAACCATGGATATCACGATCCACCCGGACTAACGGGCCCATCGCTTTGCTGTTGCTCAAGCTACCTCAGGCGCTTTGCCGCCGGACGAGGCCGGTCGTACTCTGAGCGTTGGCAGATGCGCGTCACGGCCTTTGACTTGTGAGATAAAACGGGCAGCCCGCCGGATTGCGCCCTTGCACTCCCGCGATCTCCGTCGCACCAAGAAGCTGCTCTTGTTTGCGTCGAGCCGGCAGGCAGGACACCCTTCGTACTGCCGACGATATGTTCGAGCGGGAATGCCCCCGGCGGCTGGAAGTTCGCCGAGGGCATCGTCTGGGCTGGGGAAATGGAGGGACCCAGACTGACAGGACCGTTTGGGGAGGAATGACGATCCTGTGTCAGAAGTGTTTGGCCGGCCGGCGCAGCTGGCGTTATTGCCTGCTCTGCAACTGCAATGCCAAACCTCCGCTCGCGCGACGCCCTAGCGATTGTCGCCACCATCGTCAGAAGGATCGGTTAGGATCAGATGCATTAATAGGCACGTGTTCGTTGTTCCGCATGCGCCGCGGCAAGCGCGTTTTGAGGTGCGAAGCGTGGGCCCAATCTGGGACCGCTGTGTTGCCGGTTGCCGTTGCTGCCAATCAGGATTGCGGCCGGCTTGGCCTGCAGCCTCAAAGACGCTCGGCGATCATCCCTGCCTCGTTGGGCTCTCGTGACAGGCGCTATCTGTCGAGGCAAACGATAATCGGCAGCGGCGGAACGCAGCGTTCAGCTTTCGGGCGAAAAAGATGCTGTGGGCTCGCACTGGACGATGCGGCCAGCCGATCACGCCATGGCAGAACAGAGCGCGCAATTCACCGCGCGATCGTCGAGGATGGAGGCTCCTCGATAGGCGGCAGGAGGATCATGAAGATCGCTGATCGTTCCAAGGCATGATAGCGCAAGAGCTGGGCTAAATAACCGAGAGTCTCGCCCATTCTGCGTACGAACTGCAGACGGTTGAAGCGGTAGGTCAAATGCTACGCGAGGTTTGTCGTGTCCGAAAAGAAGCGAGATTGTCGCAACCTCGACACTAATTGTGACTCGCGTCGGGCAGAGCAGGGGATCGTTGCAGAAACGAACGTTACGCATCTGGTGTACAACTTGCTTTGGAGAAGTTGGATGGTGAGCAAGTGACGTGGGAGTAAAAATGATCGCGATGACGGCAGAAGAGGTTGGAATTGATCAAGGAGGCGGCTCCGGACGCGAAGGTATCTATCGCTGATCTTCAGCGACGACAATCACGATGGCGCCCGCTCATTTCGCCTGCTTTCGCAAGCGCGAGTGGGAAACAGTAGCATCAATTGGTCGATGCGGCGTTCAGTCGTAAGAGATTGCGGGGGGTGATGTGCTCGCGCCTTATCTCTTTTCAGATGAAGCCCATTGATCACAGGATAGGCGCATGAACTCAGAAACCGAATTCGAGCTTCCTCAACTTTATAGGCATCATGTCTTTGCCTGCAACACGCAGCGTCCGCCGACTCATCCGCACGGCAGCTGTGGCGCCTCCGGCGCGCAAGCCCTGTGGGATCGAATGGGCAAGGCGATCGAAGCGCAAGGCCTCAACGATATTGGCTTCACGATGGCAGGCTGCCTTGGCTTTTGTAACTCTGGTCCCTTGATGGTCGTCTACCCCGATGGAGTGTGGTATCGCGCGACCACGCCTGAGGACGTTGACGAAATCGTAAACTCCCACCTCAAGCAGGGCAAACGTGTCGACCGCCTTGTGATGGTGCTAAAGCGAAGCTAGAGGCTTCGCTTAGCGGCCACTTGCCCGGGCTAGCAAGCATGGACGGCTTGTCCGTCCATGAGCTGGCCGCTCGGAGCTCGGATCGTCTGAGGTTGAGCGGAGCCCTTACGCTCCGGGTCTGCGAACAGCAGGTCATTGACCTTGGCGCGGCGTGCCGCCGTTTTTCTTCGGCCCAATAGGCAAATGGCGCCTTTCAATGCGCGACGAAACAAGAATATGATCATATGCTGGGTCGATCTGTTTGTGTACCGTCACTCCATGCCGCGCGATCCATAGCTTACAGCGAGAGTAATGCTGCGAATGGCTTCCCGCGTCTCGCGAGATGACGCGTCATTGACGCGTCACCTCGCTCCCTGCTTGCACTGCGGTGAGGTTAGGGGACGCGCTCGATGAGCTCGCCGCGTGCGGGTTGATCAAACGCCTTTCTGGTCCTGTTCTAGCGTCAGAACTTGTAAGTGACGCCGCCGCTGACAAGCCATGGGTCGATGTTGGCGCGCCCGGTGACGGCAATCGCATTGTTTACGGTCGCGGAGTACTCCGGCCGCAGCCACAGCTTCTTGACGTCAAAGTTGAGACCCCAGTGACGATCAAGCATGTAATCGAAGCCGAACTGGACCGCCGCGCCGAATTGGTTGCTGATGCGCAAATCCGTCACGGCAAGACCGGCGAGCGACGTGTTGGCTGCCGATTGATTGAAGAACGCGGTGTAGTTGATGCCCGCGCCGATATAGGGCTTGAGCGCGCCGAAATCGGTGAAGTGATATTGCAGGGTCAGTGTTGGCGGCAAGAGCCAGGCTTTGCCGATATCGAGCCCAGTGAGCGCGCCATTGCCGCTGATGTGATGGCTGGTCACGCCGAGAATGAGTTCAGCGGCAACGTTTTTCGTGAAGAAATAGGTGATGTCGAGCTCGGGTATGGCTTGATCGCTGATCGAAAGCCCAGAACTTGGTGAGGACAGCGAGGGAGTCCCGGCAACGTTGACCGAGCTGCCTGCGGTATCCGGCAAAACGCCGAGAACGCGCAGGCGGATCATCCATGGATTGAAGGGTTCGATTGGAGGCGCTTTATAATAGAGCGGCGCCCGACCCAGATCCGCAGCCTGTACCGAGATGCTGGCCAACGAGGTCGCGAGCGCGAGGAGCGATGCCGTCGTCAGAACTGTCCTTGTTCTCATCGAATTCTCCATTCCAAAATCCGCGCGAAGAACCGCGCGAGGTCTCTGTCACACACGGGGAATGGCGAAGGATTTGATACCGATCAAAATGGGAGCGGCCGTAGCGCAATTATGCCGCTAAGTTGCATAAGGATCACGGGCCGCGAAGCGTGGTGGTCTGTTCTGATCGTTATTCAATTCAAGAGAGCCGAATTCTTCAAGAAACTGCCTCTCGGCTTGGTGCTCGATCCAATCCAGGCCGCGGAGGTCATGCGTGATAAAGGCAGCAACTGCGGCAGCCTCTCACAGCTTGCGCAGGCGATAAGCGCAGCATGCGAGCGCAATATGGGCGGTGCCGCCTTACGGAGCAGCCACTCGCGCCGGCCGTCTCAGCGAAGATCCCCTCGGTTACTACCCGTGAAGGAAGCCGGAAGTGGGAAACGTCATTCTTTGCCTCGTTTGATGGCCTAGGGGTACGCTCCGCCGTTTCCTCACGTCTGCGGACAACGCGTGCGGTTTGCTTCGTGCAAGCATTCCTCGAGATTATCTTGCGTGTTGCGGCCAAGCAGCGACAGCACGGGCTCATGATCGAGTCCGGCACATCGTGCCCCGTCTACGTCGATCAGCGGTCGTCGTATCAGGAGCGGATCGCCCACCATCAATGCGAGTGCGCTTGCCGCGTCGATAGTATCGGGATTGACTTCGCCTGACTTGATACGGGGCGCACCTCGGTTGAACCAGGCTTCGACGGGCATGTTGCCGAAGAACCCGCGCAATTCCTCCGCATCCCATGGCTTCTTCAAGATGTCTTGGGCGATCACGTCGTGGCCGGCGGACTTCAGCGCTTGAATCTGACGCGCGTTAGTGGCGCAGCCGAGCTTCTGATAAAAGATGATTGTCGCCACGACATACCTATGTAGGCGCGCTGAGCTGAACGATTGGCACGGCGCTGCTGCTTTCGTGAGCCAGTTCGAATTTCTTGCCGATCATCTCCAATGTCAGCGCACCAAGCGCTGTAATGAATTTGCAACGCTCGCCGCTGGTCCGCCAGGTTTTGAGCCCGACCGGCATATTCACTCTCCTCAAATCGCCCGACTTGCGAGAAGAGCAGCAAGTTCCGTTCCACAAAGGCATCGGAACAGGTCCCGCCAAATCGGCTTTTTCGCGTTGATGGTTGTGGTCGTTGTTCGTTTTCTGACAGCCGCGCAGATCCTGTCAGATCCGAAACAACCAGGATCACTCACCGGCTGGTTGGTTTTTAGAAACGTAATCAGAAGCTTAAGGAGTGCGGTCAGCGTTGGCACGGCGGTTGCTAACAACCGGCAGCAACACTGAGTGAGGGCTGAGTGCACGCCGACGCGTAAGGCGAGCGATGCGCTCCTTCCCTTGATCCCGTGTGCCCCCGTTTCTGAGAGAGAAACAAGCTCGCGCGCAAGAAGCGCGCAACTTTTGGGAAATCGGTTGATGGAGAGCAACATGTCTTCACTGAGACAAATCGCGTTCTACGGGAAGGGCGGCATTGGCAAGTCGACCACTTCGCAGAACACGCTGGCGGCGCTGGCCGAGATGGGTCAGAAAATTCTGATTGTAGGGTGCGATCCGAAAGCGGACTCGACCCGCCTGATTCTGCACGCCAAGGCGCAAGACACGATTTTGAGCCTTGCAGCGAGCGCTGGCAGCGTGGAAGACCTCGAACTCGAGGACGTAATGAAGGTCGGCTACAAGGACATTCGGTGCGTGGAGTCCGGTGGTCCTGAGCCGGGTGTCGGCTGCGCCGGGCGCGGCGTCATCACCTCGATCAATTTCCTGGAGGAGAACGGCGCCTACGAGAACATTGACTATGTCTCATACGACGTGCTTGGCGACGTCGTTTGCGGGGGCTTTGCGATGCCAATCCGCGAGAATAAGGCGCAGGAAATCTATATCGTGATGTCCGGTGAAATGATGGCGATGTATGCCGCAAACAACATTTCCAAGGGTATCCTGAAATACGCGAACTCTGGTGGCGTGCGGCTGGGCGGTCTGATCTGCAACGAGCGGCAGACCGACAAGGAGCTGGAACTGGCGGAGGCGTTGGCCAAGAAGCTAGGCACTCAACTGATCTACTTCGTGCCGCGCGACAACGTTGTGCAGCATGCCGAGTTACGCCGCATGACGGTGCTCGAATATGCACCCGATTCCAAGCAGGCCGATCACTATCGCAATCTTGCGACCAAGGTTCACAACAATGGCGGCAAAGGCATCATCCCGACTCCGATCTCCATGGACGAGCTCGAGGACATGCTGATGGAGCATGGCATTATGAAGCCCGTGGACGAATCCATCATCGGCAAGACCGCCGCCGAACTCGCGGCCTCGTAAAGGTCGAGAGTCGCGGCCTTGTGAAGGCGCCGCGACGGATGCCGGTCTCCCTCACCGCCCATCCCGGGGAGGCCGGCATTCTGACGATCGACCCTGACCAAAACCAGGATGCGGCGGGGCAAACCTGACCACTGTGGAAACCCGCAAAATTATGTCCGAAGCGCACTTCCTTCCGTTGATGGCTGCTTGTGCCGTTGATGCCAACAGCCAGATGCACAGGGGAATTGCAACCTACAGCCTGCTCACCGGTGTGCCTCCTGCAGATGCCGATATTGCCATTGACAGCAATTTCGATCGCCATGTCTTGGCGTCTATCCTGGCGGCTGCCACATTGGATGGTGGCTCCCTTCCCGAGAAGGCCGGCCTGTGCGGCCTTGAACTGGCGGCCTTGCTGGAGCAGTACTTTCCCTCCCTTGAGATCAAGCTCGCGGAGCAGCTCTCGGCTTTCAAGTGCGAAGAGGACGACGAGATCGCAATGCTGCGCGATTTCTTGCTCAAGCAACGCTCGACTGAAGGGGATATCGGCCGCTGGCTGGCTGCGATGATCGCGCGCCGCGCCATTGAGCCAGACCATCTATGGGAAGCTCTCGGCTTGCGCAATCGTGGCGAACTCTCTCGGCTGCTGAGCCGCCATTTCGCGCCGCTCGCCGTGCGCAATGTCAACAATATGCGCTGGAAGCGCTTCTTCTACCGCATGCTTTGCGAGGATGAAGGCCTCGTGATGTGCACAACACCCGTGTGCACGCAATGTGTCGACTTCAACCTCTGCTTCGGCGAAGAAAGCGGTGAGAGCCGGATGGCCGAGCGCCGGCGCGATTTGCTGTTGCAGGCGGCTCGGCCAGTCGTTGCCGGCGACTGGCCATCTGAACTGCCACGAGGGTTCGCGATCGCACGATCATCGGAGAAAGCCTCGCCGGATTTGGTAAGCCGCGCGGAAGGTTGAGGGCGCGGCTGACGCGTTTCGAGCGAGTGACCATGTGTCCAAGGCGGCGGCGGGCTCAAGCTCCGCGACAATTCTCACATCCTGCGCGCCGCAATTGCATTAACGTTCGAACTCGGCGGGGCACCAGGCAAGGCGTCCGCTTCATGAGCCTGTCGCATTTGCGACAATCCATTTGCTGAAGAAGGTCGAGGACGGAAGCGTTAGCTTCGTCAGTGGGTTGCCTGGGACGACGGGCTGGCATGCTGGTTGCTGAAGCTTAGGTAGGTCAAACAATGAGGAGCTATCGCGTGATTGCCGCCAGCACCGCCGCCAAATCGTCTTGGTCCGACCAGGTGCGCGCCAAGCCCACCGTGCTCAACGACACGACATTACGCGACGGCGAGCAGGCACCTGGCGTTGCGTTCACCACAGAGGAAAAGCTGGCGATCGCGCAGGCGCTGGCGCGGGCCGGAGTCACGGAGATCGAGGCGGGAACGCCGGCGATGGGCAACGAGGAGATCGCCGCCATTCGCGCCATTGTCGAAGCAGATCTTCCGCTGACCACCATAGGCTGGTGCCGGATGCGGGAATCGGATGTCGACGCGGCGATCGAAGCAAAGGTGTCCATGATCAATATGTCGATCCCGACCTCCGATGTCCAGATCGCGGCCAAGCTAGGTGGTTATCGCGACCTGGCGTTGGAACGGGTGAAGCGAGTGGTAGGCTATGCCTGTGCGCGCGGACTTGAGGTCGCCGTCGGTGGTGAGGACTCCTCCCGCGCCGACATCGATTTTCTCATCGGACTGATGGCAACTGCAAAAGCCGCGGGCGCGCGTCGCTTTCGTATTGCAGATACGCTCAGTGTGCTCGATCCCGACGCAACCTACGCGCTGGTCAGGAATTTGCGTGCGACCACCGATCTCGAACTCGAGTTTCACGGTCACGATGATCTCGGACTCGCCACCGCCAACACGCTCTCCGCTATCAAGGCTGGCGTGAGCCACGCCTCAGTGACCGTCATCGGGCTTGGCGAGCGGGCCGGAAATGCCCCGCTCGAGGAAATCGCGGTCGCACTCAAGCAGCTCTACGGGCGCGAGACCGGCATCATACTCCCGGAGCTCGAGAACGTCGCCGCGGTGGTAGCAGCGGCGGCCGCACGTGCGATTCCTATGAACAAGGCCATCGTCGGAGAGCATGTATTTACGCACGAATCCGGCATTCATGTCGATGGCCTTTTGAAGGATCAACGCACCTATCAATCGCTTGATCCCGTTTTGCTTGGCCGCTGCAACCGGTTTGTGATCGGCAAGCATTCCGGACTTGGGGCGATCACCGCGTTACTCGATGAACTGCAGCTCGTCGCCAGCGCCGATCAAGCCAGACAGATTCTGTCGCAAGTCCGCAAATATGCCATCGAGCACAAGCGGCCGGTCGAGCGCGAAACCGTTGCCGCGATCTGGCGCGACGTGTGCGGATGCCTGGCAAACCACCCCGCGTGAAACGCCGTGTCCAGCAGCGCTTGCGTCGACCATTCGCAAACAGACGCGCCGCAAGGACGGCGTCCGATGTCGCTGATGGGCGCGAACGGCGTCCAGCTTTCGCACGCCAGATCCCCTGACGCGATCTCTCCTCCAGATCTTACTTCCCGTTCCACCATACATGCTGTGATCTCCTACCCAATGGCGAGCCGTTCCCGGACTGCCAATCGGCGTCTTCTCGCGCGGCTGATTTCCGGTCCAGCGACCGGCCTGACGAGCGTCCTCGATCGTGGTTTGGCCATTGATCCCAAATCGTCATCGGGACTGACGTCGTCACCGGCGGACCTGCTGATCTGGGCAGCGAAGTTGAGGGCACGCTTTCCGGAGTCAGGCTTTGGCGATGCGCACCAGCTGTGCGAGGCGGGACAGCAGCAGTCAATAGGGGCCACCCATCTCATTTACCGTTCAGAGCTAATCCGAAGGAGAATTTTCCATGATCAACTCATCCCCGGCAGCCGGTATCCTGGATCGGCTCAGCAAGGCCTCGTCGGCAGAGGAGTTTTTTTCGCTGCTTGGCGTCGATTACGACCCTAAAATCGTGAATGTCGCGCGCCTTCACATCTTAAAGCGCATGGGACAATATTTTGCCAAAGAGCAATTTGCTGGTGCCGCAGAGCCGGAAATCAGAGCTCGGTGCAAGGCGATGCTGGAGCAGGCCTATGCCGATTTCGTGGCATCGTCACCGATCGACCAGCGAGTGTTCAAGGTGTTGAAGGATGCCGTCGCGGACCCTAAGAAGGCGGCGGCCTTTGTCCCGTTGAGCGAGCTGAAGTGATCTAGCGTTCCACTGCAAGCAAGGTGTGCCCGACGGGGTGCGGGCAACCCGATGTGCGGCCTTCTTTATCCGGGTCAACTCTCTGCAGCCATCACCCGAGCGGCGGCTGTCGTATTTCCGACCCATGTCTGGACTGGTCGGGTGTCCACGGTATCAGCGGATATTTCAAGGGTCTGCCAAACCATTACTTTCGACTGACTTTCAACGGTTTTTGCAACTGGTACGACACTTGCTGTTGTCCTGCCGATCCGATCATCGACGCCGACAGATGGTAGTCGTCCGAGATGAGATTGAAGGAAGACCCATGATGCTGCTTTTAGTTGCCTGCCGCCCTGCGCCGTCATCTCGTGGCCTACGATCGCGCCAGGTCCGTTCGAAACGGTCTTTGACGCGATCGAGGCTCCGTATGGACGGTGAGATGGTGGTCAATGGATAAGTCACCCGTTCGCGCTACGCCTGGAGAGAGTATGCACAGCGTCGTCCGCATCAAACCGGCTCCCGGTTCTGCTCAGATTTGTATCCATCTCATCGCGGATAGCAACATGCGGCAGGAAGAGGGCCAGCGTCGGCCCATACGGGCTGTCCGCGCTGGAGGCTCGGCATGGATTGCGTGACAGGTGCGCTGCCAGGATCGCCCTCGTCTCACAGTCCGCGGAGCCGCTGGGCCGAAAGTGAGGCGCAGGTATTGCGCAGCGAACGGACTCGCCAACTCAGGAATGGAAGCGAGCGGCCAGAATCACCGCGGCGCCCTAGCCGCCGCGGTGGCGCTCGTCGAACCCGGCGCGCAATGGTTAAGTCTGGAAGCCTCTCCAAATCCGGCCGGACCGGTACGTCTATCGCGACGGCGGTCTTGGTGCGCGGCCGGTCCGACCAAGCAGACGGGGCAGAGCAGCCGGCCACTTGCTGACCAAAAGTGATCTTCAGTTAACGAAGCTAAAAAGCAACCTGTGGCGCGGGCGCGCCTATCCTTGAGGGGACTTTAGAGTATGAGCAATGTCACCAGAACGGCCATGCCGGCGGCGGCCGGCCGCGCAGCAGCCAAAAAAGAACTGCCGGAGCACTTTAAGGCGTACAAGCACGTCTGGGTCTTCGTCGAGCTGGAGCGTGGCCAGGTTCATCCGGTTTCCTGGGAGCTCATGGGTGCGGGGCGCAGGCTTGCAGACAGGCTAAAGGTGAATCTTGCCGCTGTCGTTATCGGTCCGGAGGGGCAGCATACACGTAACGCCGCGCTTGACGCCTTTTGCTATGGCGCCGATCTGGCCTATCTCGTGAGCGACAATGTTTTGTCGGATTACCGCAACGAATCCTATACCAAAGCGCTAACCGAACTCGTCAACACCTACAAGCCCGAGATCCTACTGTTGGGGGCGACGACGCTCGGTCGCGATCTCGCAGGTTCCGTGGCGACGACCCTGTCGACGGGGCTCACTGCCGACTGCACCGCGCTGGAGGTCGACGCCGATGGTTCTCTTGCGGCGACGCGTCCGACCTTTGGTGGCTCGCTGCTCTGCACGATCTATACCTTGAATTATCGTCCGCAGATGGCAACCGTCCGCCCGCGGGTCATGCCGATGCCTGAGCGCGTCGTACGCGATGCCGCTCGTATCATCGTCCATCCGCTCGGCCTGGTCGAAGACGATATTGTCACAAAAGTATTGTCGTTCCTCCCCGACCGCGATGCAGAAACGTCCAATCTGGCCTATGCCGATGTCGTGGTTGCGGGCGGCCTAGGATTGGGATCGCCTGAGAACTTTCGGTTGGTGCGCGAGCTCGCAACTCTGCTTGGCGCTGAATATGGCTGCTCGCGTCCTCTCGTGCAAAAAGGGTGGGTTACGTCTGACCGGCAAATCGGCCAGACGGGCAAAACCATCCGGCCGAAGCTCTATATTGCCGCCGGCATTTCCGGCGCGATCCAGCACCGGGTTGGCGTGGAGGGCGCGGATCTGATCGTCGCCGTCAATACTGACAAGAACGCTCCGATCTTCGACTTCGCCCATCTCGCGATCGTCAGTGACGCCATGCAATTGCTACCGGCGCTGACGGCCGCATTTCGCGCCCGGCTTTTGCCGAATTCGCGCGCCCGTATCGCGGTCTAGAGGAGATGATGATGATTGAAGAGAGATTCGATGCGATCGTGGTCGGAGCCGGTATGGCCGGCAACGCGGCGGCATTGACCATGGCCAAACGCGGCATGAAGGTGCTGCAGCTCGAGCGCGGCGAATATCCCGGATCGAAGAATGTGCAGGGCGCCATCCTCTACGCCGACATGATGGAAAAGCTGGTCCCCGAGTTTCGAGAGGAGGCGCCGCTCGAACGTCACCTGATCGAGCAGCGGTTTTGGATGATGGACGATCGCTCCCATGTCGGCATGCATTACCGCTCGGAGGACTTCAACGAGGAACGGCCGAACCGCTACACGATTATACGCGCCCAATTTGACAAATGGTTCTCTTCCAAGGTGCGGGAGGCTGGCGCGACCGTGCTGTGCGAGACGACCGTCACCGAGCTCGCACGGGACGAGCGTGAAAGGATCGTCGGTGTTCGTACAGATCGCCGAGACGGCGAAATACACGCCGATGTCGTCGTGCTGGCCGAAGGGGTCAATGGCCTGCTCGGGACGCGCGCGGGCCTGCGCGCGCGCCCGACACCCGATAATGTTGCGCTCGCGGTGAAGGAAATGCACTTCTTGCCTCGCGAGACTATCGAGGCGCGCTTCAATCTCAAGGGCGATGAAGGCGTCGTGATCGAGGCGGCCGGTACCATTTCCCGCGGCATGACCGGAATGGGTTTCATCTATGCCAACAAAGAGTGCATCTCGCTCGGCATCGGTTGTCTCGTCGCCGACTTCCAGCGCACGGGCCAGACGCCCTACGGCCTGCTCGATCAATTCAAGAGGCATCCCTCTGTGGCGCCCCTGATAGCAGGGTCCGAGGTCAAGGAATATTCGGCGCATCTCATTCCTGAAGGCGGTTACAAGTCGATCCCGCAGCTTTATGGGGAAGGCTGGGTCGTCGTGGGCGATGCGGCCCAACTCAACAATGCCATTCATCGTGAGGGCTCCAATCTCGCGATGACTTCCGGCCGCATCGCCGCCGAAGCGATAGGTCTGGTGAAATCGCGCGGCGAGCCGATGAGTGCAACAAATCTGTCGATCTACAAGAAGATGCTGGACGATTCCTTCGTCATCAAAGATCTAAAGAAGTACAAGGATTTTCCGCCCCTGATGCATACCCACTCACAAAACTTCTTTCTCACCTATCCGCAGCTCATCTCCAAGGCGATGCAAAACTTTGTGCGCGTCGATGGTACGCCCAAGGCTGAGAAGGAGAAGGCGACCTTGAAATCCTTTGTCAAGGCGCGGTCATGGACAGGTCTGTTCGGCGATGCTTGTCGTTTTGCCCGGGCCTGGCGCTGACCGCAACAGTGTGAAGTCCAACAATGGAAGGTCAAAGCATGAATGTCGAACCCCCACTGCGCGTCGAAGATAAGCTGTATTACAACCGCTATCTTGTCGACGTCGGTCACCCTCACGTCAAGGTCCGTGCCCACACGACGCCATCGCCGCAGCTACTTGCACTTTTGAAAGCCTGCCCCGCGCGATGCTACGAGCTCAACGACGACGGCCAGGTCGAGATAACAGTTGACGGCTGCATCGAGTGCGGTACCTGCCGCGTGATCGCCGAGCCCACCGGCGACATCCAATGGAGCCATCCGCGCGGCGGATATGGAGTGCTGTTCAAGTTTGGGTGATGGTGGGACGAAGGGCAGTGGTGCGACCGAGTTAGGCGACAGGATCTCACCGTGTCTGTGGCGCATTCCGCGCCGCTTGCACGGCGCCTGGCGTTCGAGCAAGACACTCTTCATGGGGACGCTGCGCAAGACATGACTTGCAGATGTCGCGCTCGTTTGGAAGCCGCGAAGGACTGGTTGTGGCGTCACTGAGTGGCGCCACAACGCCGTCGATCGGATGACAGAGGAAGGATCAGCCCCTCGCCTGAGAGGGGTTGGGCCCAGCGACCTCGATTGCGGTCGCCACTGACTGCATGATCGCGGCAAAGCGCACGGCGGTCTGGATCGCTGCGGAATCGACGCCCGCGGCTCTCAGTGTCTTCTCATGGGCGTCGATGCAGGCACCACAGCCGTTTATGGCGGAGACCGCAAGCGACCACAGCTCGAAATCGGACTTGTCCACGCCGGGATTGCCGATCACGTTCATACGCAGCCGTGGCGGCATCGTCTTGTATTCCGGGTTGGAAACAAGGTGAGCGAAGCGGTAGTAGACGTTGTTCATTGCCATCACGGAGGCAGCGGCTTTCGCTGCGGCGATCGCCACAGACGTCATCACGGCGGACGCAGCCGCTTCGATCGCGGCAATGAGGGCTGCATTGCGGGTGGCAATCGCGCTCGCCAGCAGCAGCCCGTATTTTCGTTGCGGCGAAAGCGTCTCATCGGCCACCAAGGAGGTCAAGTTAAGCCTGACATCCTTCGCGAAATCGGGAATCCTGTCGCTTATTTGTTCGATCGACGACATGCCTCAAGCAACTTTCAATGTTTCGCCGCCGATTTCGCGGTTGCAGGGACAGAGCTCGTCGGTTTGCAGCGCGTCCAGAACGCGGAGCGTGTCCTTAGGACTGCGCCCAACACTGAGATTGGTCGCATAGACGTGCTGGATCGTGTTTTTGGGGTCGACAATAAAGGTGTAACGATAGGCAACCCCTTCGGGTGAACGCACCCCAAGACCATCGACGAGCGTTCCCTTTGTGTCGGCAAACTGCCATATTGATAGATTGTGCAGGTCGGCATGTGAGCGCCGCCAAGCGAGCTTGCAGAACTCGTTGTCAGTCGAACCACCCAGTACAACCGCATCGCGGTCGGCGAAATCCTTCGAAAGCCGGGAAAACTCAGCGATCTCTGTCGGGCAGACGAAGGTAAAATCCTTCGGGTAGAAGAAGATGATCTTCCATTTTTCTGGAAAGCTCGTTTCGGTCAGCGTCTCGAATGCACTCTGTCCTTCTTCTTCCTGCGTTTGAAAACCCGGCTTCACGCCTGTGATTTCGAACGGCGGCAACTGACTTCCAATTCCGAGCATGCTGTCCTCACAAATTTGCTTTTGTGTAGATCGTGACTTCACTGTTGAAGCAAACTATATGCCATACGTTCTCAGGAGTACATTCCAGCGGCTTTGGTACAGGCATGCGCGCGCGTTTGGAGCGTCGATCAGCGCTGAGTTCTAAAAATCTGTAGCCAAGCGCTTCCTTGCCAAGGCTTCAAGTGGTTGACAGTCGTAGGCAGCGCATACAGTTCTCATGAGAACAGCCTTGCTTTGCGCGACCGCCTGAGATGTTCGCCTGCAAGCGTCTGGTCAAAGCCCGTTCTGCGTCCTTGAGAGCAAACTGCCTCATCTCGCAATGTGCCGCATGAGTCGCGACTGTCGGTCTGCCGAGATCTAATGAAAATACTGAACCTGACGAAGCCGCGAGGTTCTGTGGAATCTGGCGCGAACAAGAGCGGCTGTATCGCTGCGACAACAGATGGCGCTCATAAGGCCGCAGATGCTCGCCGTTGCCAAACAAGATGCGAGTAATCATAGGCTGCGGCGCCTCGCGCATTGAGGCGCTTGAAGCGGCGGTAGATCACCAAGCTCGAGGATTTGACGGATCCTGAAACGCGTTGAAAGCCAACCAGGCTCGCCGTCGGCCGTGATGGGGGTTGAACTCTACGTAGCGTCAGTTTGTACAGTTTGGATCATACATGCGGCGATCCCTCTGAAGCTTCATGATCACAAGGAGAGAGACCTCAATGTCTCAAGATCTTAGGTGCATTGGGTATGTGGCTGTGCAGGCACTACCCGGTTTGTCGCGGATGTGAAGGCATTGGCGTGAAGAATTGAATGCGAAGCAGAACTTACACTTGCAAGTATCAAATCCCGGTAGGTCTTCCAACGGCAATGGATCAGCCCAAATCGATCCCGATGTGCAGCATGCGCCCTTGCCCGGAGTACTACGCGAACGCCGTTGCTCTTCGGATGAGGCAAGTATTTGGTTTTCGTTTCTCTTGGACTGCTTTTCAGTTTTAGCGAGGCCAATCAGGAGCGCGCGCTCTGCTGCAGCAGGGAAGGTTGGGCAGGTGTGAGTAATGCACGAGCTCGGGCGGCGTGAGATGGGGTCTCTTTTGTTCAGGTGTTGATCTCGTAGGCCAGCTTTTTGAAGCTGGAGTCTCTGTGGTCGGTGCACCGGAGCGTGACTTTGGGGCAGCTATGAAGAGTTACGTCAACCAGGGAGAGTGGTATGGAGCCTTTCGGAGCCGACGTGCTCGACAGTCTCACTGTCCGCATCAAGCGGTCCGGTATCGTCGTCCCCAAATAACCGCAGCTGGGGCTGAAGGCCCCGCTGCGCGCCACGCGCGTTGAGATATCGAACCACCACTGCTCCAAGAATTGGCGATCACAAGGCAGCAGCGTGCCAACGCCCGCAGTGAAGGTTCGCCAGTCGGCAAGGCATTTCTTCGGAACGGCTGTCAGGACTGGTCGCCTCGGGTGATCGCGTCAACGAATTCGGCGCGCAGGCCCCGGCCCGCTGCTTCTTGTTTGGCGAATTTGTTGATCACGAGGAGATCGATCTTTTTGCGAAGTGCCTGGGAAACGACAGCTGCGGCCTCGGCGAGCCCATTTGTATCGAGATTACAGGACATAGCTCCGCTGCCGAGTGGCTGGGAAATCGAGATCTCTTGTCCCGTCGCAACGTCGTTTGCGAGCATGACGTGCGTGCCATTTGCGCGCCTCGAGTGTCGCTGCACGATGCCTCCGATGCGTACGCCTTGCTGCGCGATATCCTGAGCGAAATCGGCCAGTAGCGTATCGACATCGTCTTTTGGACGGTAGAGAATTGGCCCCAGACTATTCGGATCTATCTCATCCAGATTATCGATCACGGCCGAGATCCTGTTGATGTGTTTCTCGTATCGGGGCATAGCTGTCGAACGTTCTCATGCGGATGTGGCAGGCGTGCAAGCAGCCGCTCGGCCGTCGCGAGCGGAACGGCGCGCCCGACCTGCGCGAATACGTCCGCTCCATTGCTGAGCCGTAGCGCATCAAAGGAGCGGCGCGTGATGCGCGCCAAAAGCGGCACGCCAGAGCGGCCAGTTTCAAGAGTCAGAACTAAGGTGACCTCAGCCTCGTCGAACGGGAGAGAGGCTTTGATCCGTGCCGGAAATACGTTGAGAATAGAGCTTGCACGCGGGGGCTCGCACGCAATGCTGACGTCGCCGGCTGCGACGCGCAGCCGCAGCTGCGCGCCCGGTCTAAGCGGCACTCCAGGTATCAGAAGGCGCGCCCCCTTGAGGCGGAGCATGATCAGCCCATAGCGTCCGTCATAGCCGCCGACCACGGTATCAAGACAGACTGCCGCTTCGCCGCGCCTGGCAAACGCCGGATCGCTCTGAACGACATTGAGCGGCCCGGCCGCAGTCACGACGCCATCTTTCATCACGACAAGATGATCGGCAAAACGCTCGATATCAGCGATGTCATGGCTGATGTAGATCATCGGCAATGGGAGCTTTTCCCGCATGCGCTCAAGAAATGGCAGGAATTCGCATTTGGCGGAGCGGTCGAGCACAATGAGTGGATCGTCCAGCAAAAGTAGCCGAGGCTGGCCTAACAGCGCGCTGCCAAGGGCAAGTCGCTGTCGCTCGGCCGCGGAAAGATGTGATGGCGAACGCTCGAGCAGTGGCGCCAAGGCGAGCAATTCGACCACACCATCAAAATCGATCAGTGTCGGTCTCGATTTTGACGCCTTGTATAGAAGGGTGCGCCGTACAGACCAATGAGAAAGAAGAATTGGTAGCTGGAATACATATGCGATGGGACGCAGATGAGGCGGTCGAAACGTCGTCTCATCCTGCCAAATCTCTCCATCGACCGCACAAAATCCGGTCGGCAGACGCTGCACGCCAGCGATGCAGCGCGCGAGTGTGGTCTTGCCGCACCCGGGCGGACCAAAAATCGCTGTGACGCCTTTGGCTGGTAGGCTGAATTGCGCATCTAGCGGAATGTTTGCGAGAGAGCCGTTGAAGGCAACCTCGATATAGCCCCTTTTTGCTTCTCTCATGAACCTGCGCCTGTGCTGTATCTTCCCATCCAAGTCACGAGCACAATTGCTGCAATGGAGATGATCGCCATGCTTCCGACAGTCCAGTCTGTGCGGCTCTAGCACCGCGTCTCTGCTCGCGTGAGGGCATAAGGTGTGGCGGCGGACTGCAGATCGGTGTTAAGACCAGAGGCTTGTTGAGCATCTCGGCGTCGCGAGCATCGTGACAATCGCACGCTGCCCGGTGCGCTTGCCAATGAGAGGCAAAGCGCCTTTCCAGCAGCGCGAGGTTCTCATCCTGCTTGGCCGAGCCGAGGGCTTCTGCTGAATGTCCAAATGGCGCGGCTTGAGAGGTTTGGCGGTAAAGATGTCGGCTCACGCCAGCGCTGAATACTGGTTCGGAGCCGGAAATCCGCATCAAGGATCCCCCAGCTTTGGTAGCCGATTTGAAGTTTGCGCCGGTCGCCATAGTCATGGACTCTGCATTCTCGGGTGCGAGCAGCATCAAAGCCAGATCGATCAGGATGAATCGGATAAGCCTCATTGGAACTCCGGCTCCGCCGCAACCGCTTCCTTCGCGGCAACTAGTTGATCCCGACCCAGCAATCCGCGTGCCGTTTCAAGGAATATCTGCGGGTCTAGCGGCAACGGGGCTTTGTATCGGTCTCCACCGGACGTCTTAAATCGCCGCATCTTATTGTAGGGCTTTGGACGCTCGCGTCACCAACCGCACATGCAGGAGCTAGGAGATGGAAGCTGAGGATGATCCATCGCCTCTTGCATTGGAGATGGTGCTTTGGCGAACACGCGCCGTAAAACTCGTCAATGATGCACAAGTCCATGCAATCCGATTTGGCGAAGGTTCCGATGTGCGCGCAGGAGAAGGTCGGCTGCCGGGCGCTTGGAAAAAAGGGCTGATGTGACGTGATATGCTGTGCCCTCGAGCTACGGGAGAGCGTCTTCCTCGCACCGGTTGCTGGCGCAGTTCAGGGCGCGCGGGCCTTTTGTTGCAACACGAGGTGACCCAGGATTGAGCTGCCAAAGATGGATAATTTGACAGGCCCCTAAGGAATTCTTGCGTCAGCGACGAACGGGTTCGGGCTCGAGGCTCGCAATGTGGGCCTGCTGAATGCTCCAGCTTGGACCGGGACATCGCCTGATTTCGTTGCGGCAGCGCTATCTTCCTCGCTGATCACAACGCAGCGTGTCGCTATCGTGAAGGCCTATTTATCTAAGGAGGGCTTTGGGGTTGCAATGGTCCGCGTGGGCAGTATCGGGTAATCGATCTTTGGCAGCTGCCCGGTGAGCGAATTCAGAAAGGCGACAATCTCGTCAGCTTCTTCATCGCTGAGCTTTGCGCCAAGCTGAACCTCACTCATCACGCCAACCGCTTGCTTAAGACTCCAAACCTGACCACAATGGAAGTAGGGGGGACGCAATGCGACGTTGCGCAACGGCGCCGAGCGGAAAACATACTCGCCGCCGAGATCCTTGGTGACGGAAAAACGACCCTTGTCCTCCCTCGGAAGCAGGCTTTCGGCTGGCCTTTCAATCGTGCCGAACGGGAAGTAATCCCGTCCACCGACGTTGATTCCGTTGTGGCAAGAGGAGCATCCCTTTTCGATGAATAGCTTCAGCCCGGCTTTCTGCTGATCAGTGAGAGCATATCCGTCGCCATGGAGGTACTGATCGAAGGGGGCGGCAGGAGTAGTCAAGGTCGCCTCGAAAGCCTCGATGGCCTTGGCGAAATTTTCAAACGTAACGGGCGCCGCATCGTTGGGAAAAGCCTTACTGAACATAACCACATAATCGGTCATTGAATTCAATGTGCTGAGCACGCGATCCGGCGTCGCATTCATTTCGACGCTGGACTGGGCAGGGCCTGCGGCCTGCACCTTAGGATCCGGCGCGCGCCCATCCCAGAACTGCGCCACGTTGAAGACCGCGTTATAGACTGTTGGCGCACGACGTGACCCCAGCTGCCAGCGATGACCAATCGACGTTGGGCCGGCATCTACCCCGCCCGTCCCAAGGTTATGACACATGTTGCAGCTAATAATCCCGCTCGCCGATAGCCTCGGATCGAAAAACAACGATTGAGGGAATCGGCTTGAAAATCCGCTTGGCGGCGCTCATCAAATCAATCGACAGGACGTGACAGTTGCGACAATCACCATCCAGCCACGGTATCCTGGCCTGTCGGTCCAAACCTCTGTGCTTCTCGGAAAGCCATCGTGCCGAACTCTTTGACTCTGCAAGTCAAGGTCTGATTCGGACCGCGAACAAAGCGAGCTGCGTCGACGCAGCTTGTCGCTGATCGTCTCGATGCGTGCCCTTTTCGCCTTCAACCCCTACACTAGGCTAAGCGTCATTCACCAACATCGGTGACGTTCCTACCCGGGGGCAGCCGGTCAGGCGTCCAGTTGTCGGGAGTTCGTCCTACTGCCCCCAATGTGATTATGCCCCTCTCAGAACGTGTTCACACATGCCGGCCGCTCAAAGTGCTTGAATCGACCGTAGCGTCAGGTTGTAGGCATTGCGAAGCAGAACGTCATATTGGGAGCCAGCATCGCCACACAAGCGCTAAACGGCCGATCTCTGTTGTATCTCGGTCTTCGCAATGAGCGTGTTGCGCGTGGCGGGACGATGATTCGGGAGGCCGTAATCATTGCGGCTGCCCGCAACAGCGCGACCGTGGCTGCCGAGGCGCCCAATCGTAAACAGATTACGCTCGCGGGGCGAAGAATAATAGTGAAGGATATGCGGCTTAAGACAGGTTTGGTGAATCAAGAGCGACGAATGAGCTGGATTTGCAATGCGCATCGCTGTGCAGCCGCCCTCGCTGCGATCGTGATCGCGATCGCAGCCACGTGGTGCACAGGACAGGCTCGTGCGCGAGATCGGCGGGCCGAGGAAGTCTTGACGTCGTGCAGACCAGACGTGATGCGCTTCTGTGACCGCTTTACAGGGCGTAGAGATGTGGATGTAGCCATGTTTTGTCTTAGGGACAATTTCAAGAACTTGCGCGGCGAATGCCGCCGCATGATGCCAATCGCGGCGGAGAGAAACGACGGACCGAGACGACGTCTCAACAGGCTTCCGGTCGTCCTCCATTGAGAGTGAGGCGTCCGAGCGGCAGTTGCAGAAATCGAGCGACAGTGAGGTGTTCGGACTGACGGGTGCCGGAATTTGGCCAGCTTGGGGGCCGAAAGTCGATCGGGCTGGAAGATCAGCCTGCCGAGCGCAGTTCATCTATCAGGGGGACTGAGCTCCGTGAATTGCTGGGCCTCGATCAGCGACGATAGTGCGCCCACGCCACTTTGCCTTCTCAGGAACTGCAGCCCTTGAAGAGCCATGCGAGATGTTACGCGCTCTTGTCAGCCGTCCATCGACTTCCCGAAGGACCCGCTTGATGGGATTGCGGCGTTCTCGATGGGCGCTTGAGGGGAGTCGCTTCGCCCGATCATGGTGCTCTTGGCCGAGCACTTGGGGCTCAAGGTCAAAGGAAACGCCGTCGACAAGAGCCGTTCAAAGGCAGAAAGCTGCTCAAGCAGACGCTTCTCAACCGCCTTGCGCTCCGCGCCAGGTAGGTCCCTTTTAAGGAATCGGCGGCAGCGCCAGATTTCGTTCCGCAGCCACCTGATCTCACTTAACGTATCATCAATTGAAGTCATCACAGATGTAGTTCACTTCGTCCCTGGAGTATCAAGCATGGCGATCGTCATCGAGCGGCCATTCCTTGGCTCCGTTCCTGCCGAATAATTCCATCCGAGCACTTGCGACTTCCCGCCCGCTCTTTCGGCGAGCAGCTCGATGTATGAAGCTCTTATCATCAATATCACCCTGCGCCGCGCGTGTGACGAGAAATCGCAGCAGATCCTCGCGCTTTCACGGCGCCGCGATCGTGTGCCTTGCACAATTCCTGCGCTCCGCAGGATTGATGGGTGCGCGCACAAAAGCCGACAACCGGAGAGCAGTTTAATCCATGTCCGACACACAGACGGCTCAAGCAGGAGCTATTAACCCACAACGCATGTCCACATGGTCGATGGCAGCGGAATTTGCAAGCGTTTGGCGGCTTTGTAGCCTGTTCGGGCGCTGGGCGCGACCTGACTTGAGCCACAGCAAAAGGCCGCGGTTGAGTTTCAGGCTAGATTTCTGTGCCGAGTTTCGAGGAAAGCATCCGCGCCGGAAGATCGTGGGGCTACGCCACGAGATGCACGCGTTGAGCCGAAAGGCCGGAGGTCAAGCCGGCAGGACGTTTGCGAGAGAATAGCTTCTCGTGTGTCGCAACTTGATGACGTTCTGATTGGGAAGGTCGGTATTAGGGGCCCTTTCCATATTTCCACCATCATGCGGTCGGCACTCCCAAAAGAGCGGAAAGCCGCTGTGGAGCTATCAAAATCGTGCAACTCACGCTATCTGAAGCCGTGCGCCTGTGCTGAGGAGAAGCGGTCCGAGCAGTGAGGTAACCGACCAAATAAATCTCTCGATAGCAGCGTTCAACGGGCATGAAACTGCAATGTCGAAGGCGACTATCCTTCGCAGCGACACTCTCGCGATGTGGTGGCTAAAGATTACAGAACTGAACATCAAATCAGAAGGACTAGGGCTTGAGCCAGGCGGAGAATGACGTCGTCGAGCACATGCTCTCGTCATTGACGACCAGCGTGTTGCAAAATCGTATCGCGCCCTCGGACGAGCAGGTGATGCACCATTTTTGGTTAGCCTGCGAGAGAGCGGGACTGATCGCGACGGAGGAGATAGCAATACGGATATTGAAACGTGTTTCACGCGAGATCAACGAGGCGCAGTCGATGCTCGAGTTCATTGGTCGCGGCGCGGATCGACTAAATTGAGCTCGATATACAGAAACTCTGTGTCGTACCAGTGCAGATGCAGCTGTTCGATCATTCAGACGAACGTGTACGGTCAAGTGCCGCCTCGTCAGCGCTTGCCCGTCGAGATCTGCGAGGGTGAGCCAAGGGGGGAGGGCCGGTCTTCGTGGTCGATATCAAAATGGCTGGGAACTCATCATCGGAGAAATTTAGCTAGCCCGTGTTGTTAAGATCGGGCGCGCGCCGCGTCTCGTAGCCAAGCCCGAGCGGCGTTAGGCGCGATGGACTGCAAGCTTTTTAGCTCAGCTATTTACATAAGCGTTAGCTCGCCGCAAGCGACAGCAAAGTTGCTGGCCTAAGCGTCACGCTGCCGGCGTGCCGGCACCAGTCGGCCCAGCTCGAAGTGATTCGTCTGCGTTGCGCTGAGCCTAAGGTTGAGAAACTGATGGGGGCTGTCCAGTTTCGTCGCTCCGCGGTCCGTCAGCTTATCGACAGCGAACTCTCCTATCGTGAACGTCGCTACTCGCTGGCAGGCCCGACTCGATGGGCGCAGATCTGGCAGAGGACACCGAGATAGACTCCGATCCTCGAGCAACGCTTCACCTGGGTTGGCTGTAAGCGTCGTTCAGCCCACGGCTTTGAGGGCTTGAGCGCGGTAGGCCCAGGACAGTAGCTGGTCGATCGTAAGCGCTGCTCCGAACACACGGGTTCAAGACGTTAGCTGATCTCTATGTTTTTGGTTTGCGGAGGGCTGCCAGCCGTTCCGCCTCAGCTAGTGCCGCAGTCTTGGTCTTAAAGGGCCCAACGTCGTGTTCTTGCGTGTCGGGCAGCCAAGCAGGCAAGAACCACCAACCGCCCGGACGGTAACTCGTGCTGTTCCTGATCGACCCGATGTGATCGGCTGTAAACCAACCGGGATCTACCCCGTCCTGTTGCCACAAGATGTTCTTGTCGCTCACTGCCACGCCTCAAAAATGTTGGCTCGTCGTTTTTCTTCGCTCAGGCCTGATTCTATCCGTTTCCGTAGGCCCATGGCAACAAACTGTCGAGTTGGCGGTTCGGGTGACCGCTGACGATCCTGGTGAGCACATCGGTGATGTAGGCCAGCGGATCAATGTGATTCAGCTTACAGGTTTCGATCAAGGAGGCGATGATGGCCCAGTATTGGGCACCGCCGTCAGAACCTGCGAACAATGCGTTTTTCCGATTGAGCGTGATCGGGCGAATCGGGCGCTCGACGGTGTTGTTGTCGAGCTCGATATGGCCATCTTCGATGAAGCGCGTCAGGCCCTCCCAGCGTGCGGATGGCATCGGCCAGCTTACCCTTTTGGCTGATCAAACCGAGTTTCGTTCGCAGCCATCTTTGGAATGCGTCGGCGAGCGGCCGGCTTTTCTGTTGTCGATCGAGACGTCGCTCCTCGGCGCTCCGACCACGGATGTCCTTCTCGATGGCATAGAACTCAGCGTTATGCTTGAGCGCCTCGGCGGCGATCGGCGCCTTGCTGAGCCGCGCGAGATCGAAGAACTTGCGCCTGCCGTGCGCCCAGCTTGCGTCAGGACAAGTCCTGGAAAGGAGGAAGAATGTGATCTGAAACCTTTCATCGTGACCCAGAGGGTTCGACGCCCTCCCGGCAAAGGCGGAGCCCGCCAGCCGGAAGCGAGCCTTGCATGGGTGACGGCAACGTCGCTCGTGAAGCGTAGACAGCGGGTACCGAAGCCCTGTGGCTAGCCTTGAAATCATGGTGGCAACGCGCTAGCAACCGTGGGAAAGCGTGACGAGGCGCATCGCGCCCGAAGATTATGCTGCCATGCAGGAGCGGCTCGTCGACGCGATGGGCGAAGAGTTTCAGACCCGTCTGAATCTCCAACTGGCCGAGGAAGGTTTGACAGGCGATGCCGATGCCGAGCGGGTGCTCGGAGCCCAGATCCGAAACGAGATCGGCCGCGAGATCAAAAGCGCGGTCATGCACCAGGTGCTCGGGAAACTCGGCCTTGATCTATGAGCCTCCTCTGATGGAAGGGCCCGTCGATCCGCCTAGCCGCTCACAAGGTGGAGACGGTCATCGATCCTTTCGAGGACGGCGTGTCTGCATGAGCCATTCGGCGAATGAGCTGCCGTCAATTGCCGGTCGCGTGGTCGTGCGGACGCCACGGTAAAGATGCGCAACCCACCTGAAGATTCGTCTACCGCAATTCATGCGTTCGCATCCCGTTGAGAACGCCAATGAAGACTACTCATAGGCCGGACGAATAGATGGCGAGCAGATCGGAATCTCAAGTAGCCCTTGTGCAACGTAGGCTGTCGATATCCGTCCCTCGAGATCGATAGGAATTTCGCAGCATCACACTCGAATCCAGATCGCGAAACATGCTATAATTCCGTCGGATCCATTGATGCAGCTCGGTCGACCAGTCCTTCTCGTTGCGCAGATATCCAGTGAAGGAAAAGCTAAGTCGGTCTATATATCTCTTCAGGAACAGCGGAAGCGCGGGAATCCGAAGCACCCGCTCGCCATCCATCGCTTCAGGTAATCCGCCGCGCAGCACGAATTCATTGTGGACGGTGACCAGCGACGCCGGCGGAATTCGCCGCCGCAGCATTTCGTAACCGCGAAAGGAGATGCGGTCAGCGCCCGCAACGAAGAGGATGATAGGGGCGACATAGCAGCGCGCCGTCTCCTTCATGAAGCCGATCTCCTCGCACATCTTGAAGAATTCGTCGAAGGCGTGAAAGCCCAGATCGATGACCTTGGGTACCCGATCGTGGATGACAAGAGGATCCATCAGCTGCATCTTGCCGTAAGTGTCGATCACATCCGCGGTCTCCGTGATGTTGGGGAGGTAGTCGAGCAATGACGGCTCTTTCAAGTTGACATCAAACGACAGCACTGTGCCGTTTTTCAGCAGCAGGAACTCGCTCATGGCCCGAGCGATGAGAGTTTTACCGACCTGCGGGCTAGGAGAGCAGATGATGTAGATGGGGGTCGCTAACATAGCCGGCAGATCAATTTCGTTTCGTACGTGGGCCCGACCTGAGCTCGCCGAATATGCGACTACTTCTCGCCGGCCCGGGTGGCGGACTTGGCCCCGGCCAAATCCGTCAAGTTGATGCGATCAAATTCGCTCCAGACATTTGCCAGCCAGTGCCGGACATAGCCGCGCAGCACGAAGGAGTTGTTCGCAGGTTCATCGTTCCGCCCCTTGTTTGCGACGAAGTCTATGAATGGGACGGATGCGACTTCCACCTGCTCATAGGCCATCTCGTTAAGCTTCGGTATGACCAACTCAGTCGCATGTTTGATGCGGTGAAAATAGGAATTATAGGTCGCTTGATCCCACTGGAAGAATTGAGTGTCGTTGATGAAGTTCTTGACTAGGTAGTACTTTGCGCCGCTCATGAAGGTCGCGGTTTCCGCGATCTCGTCTAGCGAAGCGATGGATGATCCCAGGATATGGAACACAGCAAATGTTATCTGACCAGACCGCGCCGAGTCCAGAAATCCGATGTCGCGCAAGGAAGCCAGCGCAGAGGACAGTAAGCCTGCGCGAGCATCGATGACAGTGACGGACAGCCCTGAGTTCAGGGTATCGAAAATCTTCATCTGGTCCGCCGTCGTCGTCATGTCGACGATCTCGGTGATCTCGGGATAAAAGCGCTTCAGCGTTCCCCGAGGCGACTCCGTGTCGAATGCGCGTGTTTGCACGTTGTTGACGCTGAAGTAGTCCAGTAGCGTTCGTGATACGGTCGTCTTGCCGACTCCTCCCTTGTCCGCACCGACCACAATTACAACTGGCTTCACCATGGAAATCTCCTGAGACACTCGCTATCGCGGCGCGCAAAGTGCGCAACCGGCGCGTCTCTGCTTTGGGTGCGAACATGGCAGAAAGAAGGGGCAATGAACCTTCGATGCGAGAGCTCCGCAACCGATGAACGTTTTCAACATCAAGCGAGTGACGTCCTTGGATCGAAACGACGATGCAGGCCGAAAATGGGGAGTAAATCACTTGTGCTGGTGATCTGCGTGAGGTTTGTGGGCGGCTGGAATGCGCCGGCAAGAATCAACGGTCTGCCCGTGGTGATCGTTGCGATTGCGTGATCTATCGCTGCCGCTATCTAGACTGGCATGAAGCGGCCGAATCTTACGTAGCGTCAGATTGCGAGCTCGGTGGAAGCGCAATCGAGGCGGTGCTACGCGGTCCGACTATGGCTTGGCAGATCATCAAAGGTCTGCTGGATCAGATCGTCGTCTTTTCGGCAGACAGCGAAGTGGCTGGTCCATTACTGGGAGATGACCCTGAACGACCGAGCTCTCACTCTGCTGAAGAATATCGAGATATGCGAGCGCTGAAAACGGATTGCTGACGCAAATAGCAAGCATGCATCTGTTCGCGCCGAAGCGAGATTATCGTGTGATGGAAGATCGAAGGGTGAGCGGGGGCGCCGGCCGACGGCGGTAGCGAAGCGATATCGAGGATGCTCCGTCAGAAGAAGCCGGCGTCGAGCGACCGGGACCGGCGATCTTTGTCTTGGGCACAGATTTCGTCGATGAGGCTACGTGGTGCGAGTCGAGAAGAATCTGCAGGGAATGAACGATGGCCTGGCGCGTGTGCGCTCTCGCTGGGCCGCTTCCTTGAGTGCGGCAGACGGTGTACATTACCGTTTTAAAGCGCCCACTCTGACCACCCTTTCGATTTGCTAGGCAAGCCCGCCTGAAATGGGGTGCGAGGTGCGCGTCCAGTTCTCGTTTCTTCTGGTCTGTCGCGCTTTAGATAATTGGTCTGCATATTCGGCCTCGGCGTGAAGCGACATCATGCTCACCTTCATATCCTTCATGGGACGCACGCCCCTAGAGCTGCGCTCTAGGGGGCATCGATCCCGCTGGCGCCACGGTACAAACGCCAGCCGACCAGAGTATCGAGCACAACTGAATGCGACTAAGGCGGATACTTACTGCAACAATCGAGGGAGACGTGCAAAACAGGAAGTGTCGACCTCATAGCTGCCGCCGAAGGCCGCTGAAAGTAGCGATCCCCGGCCGCCGCGAAGAGCTCCGATCCGGAGATCGCTGGGTAGGCCGGAAATGGAAAGAATTAAGAACAAGCATTTGGTAAACGTTCCTTCCAGGTCTGTGCCATTCGCCCAATGGCACGACCACAGTGGAAGCTCTGCCTCAGCGTATCCCCCCGCTGAGGCCGTTTTTCTTGGTGATAGCTCTATTTTTGCATTTCGCTACCCTGAACACGTCAACCCGGACTGTGCCGCCTTGTTTAGCAACGCGATTGAGCAAAAGCGGCACTCGAGCGGCCGCATGGTACCTGCCCAACGAGCGAATATCTCCGCGAGCTAAAGGCGGATGGCAAGACGCACTCTGCGCGTAACAGGGAGGCGCTTGCTACGCGCCTGGGCTGCTACAAGGTCAATTCGGTGGCGCCGTCGGGGCGGCGTCTAGCTGCTGGGCGCCTGGCGGGGGTGTGGTCCCCGATGGCATGGTGGTCGGCTGCGCTGCGTCGTTTGGGGAGCGGCCGACGATAATTGTGAGCAAACCCTCGCCCCACAGCCGCTGCGCTGCTCTCTTGGCGTCCTCCAACGTCACCCCATCGACCACGGCGTTGTGCTTTTCGAAATAGTCGATGGGCAACTTGTCAAGCTGATGCTGCAGCAGCGTTCGCGCAAGCTTTGATGATGTGTTGAGAGCCAGCACTTGCGAGCCCTTCAGGTAGGACTTTGCATCATCGAGTTCCTGCTGAGTCGGTCCTTCCTCGGCGATGTGGCGGACCTGCTTCTCGATTTCTTCGACCGTTTCGCCGGCACGATCGGCGCAGGTGCCGCTATTGCCGAGAAACATGGCTGAATGATCCAACGAGACCAGGTTCTCACGGACGAAATAGGCCAGTCCGCGCTTCTCGCGGACTTCCCGGAACAGGCGCGACGTCAGGCCGGCGCCGCCGAGTATGTGGTTGACGACATAGGCGGCCATGAAATCGGGCTTGCTGTGACGGACGGCTGGTCCGCCAAAAGTCACACTGTCTGCGGTACGTCGAGCGGAATAAAGACGCGCTGCGGCGGCTTTGCTGCGACGACTTCGGGAACCGGCGTCGCTTCCGCTTTGGTCGGCAGGCTGCCAAAGGACTTGTCGAGCAGTTTGCAGAGGACCCCTGGATCGACATCGCCGACCACCGCGATCTTGAGCGTGTCTTTTGCGATCACGCGTCGGACATAGCCCTTGAGATCCGCGACCTCGATCTTCGGCACGCTTTCCAGCGAGCCTCCGGCTGGGCGAGCATAAGGATGATCGCTAAAGGCGACTTCGACGAACTTGCGATGGGCCAGAGACGAAGGATCGGTCGAGTCGTGCCGAAGGCGCGCAAGCACAGTGGCACGGATCCGTTCGACATCGGCCGCGTCGAAACGCGGCGAGGTTAGCGCCATCCGTAAAAGTTCGAAGGCCTCGTCCGCGTTGTCCTCGAGCGTGCGCAAGGCACCGCGGAAGTGATCATGGGTCGAGCGAAAACCCAGCTCAATGGCACAACGGTCGAGCCGCTCATGAAAGGTCTTGAAGTCAAGGTCGCCGGAACCTTCCTTGAGCAGGCCAGCAACCATGTGGCCTACGCCAGGTTTTTGAGGGGGGCCTGAGCCGCGCCGCCGGTGAAGGCAAATTCCATCGCGATCAACGGGACAGTGGAATCCTGCACGAACCAGGCTTCTATACCGCAAGACAAAACCAGGCGCTCGATCCTGGTCCCCGCAAGCGTCCTGGTGGCGGCAAGCGAATTTGGCGAAGCGAGCATCGCGATTGAGAGCGAGGCTCCCCCGAGGAGGATCCCACGTCGTGTGCAAGGATGGACCACTAGAGCTTCTCCCCGTGTTTTGGCGTAGACTCTTTGATGAGATAGCCGGTCACCGATCGTTTCTTGTCGAGCCATTTCCGCGCGGCCTCGCGCACCTGCTGTGCACCGACCGCGCGGATGCCGTCCGGCCAGCCTCGAATATCGTCTATGCATAGTCCCGTTGTCAGGCCGCGGCCATACCAGCGCGCGAGCATTTCCTGATTGTCCTGGGCGTAGGTTACCTGCGCGATCAGCCGCGTTCTGACCTGCTCGAGATCTTCGGCGCTCGCGGGATTACGCGCAAGGTCGGCGATTACCTCGTCGATGGAGCGCTCGATCTGGCTGAGTGTGACGCCAGGTTTTGGTATGGCAGAGATCGCGAATAGCGAGGGATCGAGCGCGGCAGAGTGGTAGCTCGCTCTGGCAGTGACCGCGAGCTGCTTTTCGACCACCAGCGAGCGATAGAGATATGAGTTGACGCCGCCGCCCATCAACTGCTCTAGCACGTCAAGCACTGGTCCCTCGCCGGCGGCTACGGTGCGAGCCGATGGTACGAGATAATAGCGGTGCAGGGCTGGCTGCTCGACGCGGGAATCGGCCAACGTCACTGTGCGCGCCGCCGCCGGCGTTGGCTCCTGCGGCCGCAGACGTTCCAGGGGAATCGATGGTTGCGTGGGGATGCCACCAAACGTCTCCTTCACCATCGAGCGGATTTCCTTGGGGGCGACGTCTCCAGCGATAATCAGGACCGCGTTGTTCGGTGCATAGAAGCGCTTGTAGAAGGTAAGCGCGTCCTCTCGGGTAAGCTTTTCGATTTCATGGCGCCACCCGATAATGGGGCGAGCGGTTGAGGTAAAGCGCCGCCATCATCTGCTCAGCGAGCCGTTCACCTGGATGGTTGGCGATGCCCTTATTGAACTCCTCCAGCACGACGTCGCGCTCGGACAGCACGTTCTCATCTTTGAGAATGAGACCGGTCATGCGGTCGGCTTCAAGTCCCATCATCTTGCCGAGGTGCTCGGGCGGCACGTGCTGGAAGTAGCTGGTGTAGTCGAATCCGGTGAAGGCGTTCTGATTGCCGCCGGCGCGCTGCACGGCCATGGAGAATTCATTCGCCGGATGTTTGGAGGTGCCCTTGAACATCAGGTGTTCGAGGAAATGCGCAAGCCCCGATTTGCCAGGCGGCTCGTCGGCGGAACCGACCTTATACCAGATCATCTGAGTCACAACGGGTGTGCGGTGATCCGGGATCACGACCACCTGCAAGCCGTTCTGAAGCGTGAAGCTAGCTGGTCGATCTGATCTGACCGTGTCGGCAAAGACGCTATCCTCATCAGGCAGGTATACGTCAGTGTGATCATCTATTCTGTGCTCGACACGTCGGCGCGGTGCGCGTCGTCGAGTCGGAGGCTTTAGCGGCGGTACCTCCCGCCTTGGCGGTGACCGAAATCCGGTTGTGCATGGCATCGCCTTTCGCTCCATACTGATCCACGTTCATGGCGGACAAATCCGACAAAGCGGGGAGCCGCACGTCGTTTGCCAAACAGCAGAGCAAAGGCCGGACCAATTGTCGGAGTGGCGTACTCACGGCCGCACGCACGCAAACTGGACACGGAACAGAACCGTCTCGTACTATTCTGGCCAAAGGTGAACCGTCGACATGTCGTGAACACGACATTGCGCACAACGCGTCAGGACAACTCGGCGTCAACTGACAGAATGGAAAACTTGCAGAAAAGGTGGATTGATCAGCGATGTGACGCCGATGCAACTTTCGCCAGGCTCGCTGTTACTCATCTGGCTCTACACGATGAGTGGCTTGGCAATATTTCTCATGGTCGCGAGGCGGGAGTCGGCGAGCAGATCCTTGGAGTACACTGCGCCGAAGTAGTCCAGCACGAAGGTGCCAGAATAGCGTAGATTATCGGCCGCGCGAATTAGGTTATCGAGAATTGTGCCAACTTCGCCAATGCGGTCGCCATAGCGCGCGCGGATAACGTTAACGGCGTTCGTCGAGTGGACCGCCTCGTCGGCAATTACCTCCCGCAGCCAATGATGGAACGTGTTGTTCCCAAGGGTGTCATAAAATGGCTTTTCTGCTGCATAGGCGCGGCAAGTGCACATCTCATCAAATGCGATCATAACCATTAGGGAGAATTCATCCTTCAGGTGTTCAACGATCGGATCAAAATCATGCGATCGAGCGTCCAAACTCTCCCGAAGATCCTTTTCGGATCCATTAGCGACGAGTTCAATGATGCGGATGAAGCCATCGGTGTGGCGCTCTTCGTCGATCGCCCAGGCGCTGAAGAATGCCGCAGCCTCATCGCTAACGATGAGATTTCTGTCGGCTAATTCTTTTTTCAGGTGCCGGGCGTCATATTCCGTGTACAGATCAGGCCACAATTTATCCCAACGTGCACGTACATCCGACGGCGCGGCGTTGAACATCGCTGGCGTAAGAGAATTGAATAGTTCTTTTGGACTCCAGTTCCGCCGAATGGGCGTAGTCATCTGAGTGCCCCTAATCGCGGTGCGAGCGCTCTAGCGTGCCATTGTTAAGCAAACGTTCGCAAAGCAGTTTGCTGCAAGCAACACGGGCCGTCAGCTATTCGTTTTGGCGGGTTGATTCTAGGCCAGAGATCTCCGACCTGAACTGAAGCGTCACCTGGAATGGGGCAGCCAGTGCTTGTGGCCGAGGGCCGCAAGTCGAAAGCACCACTCTCAACCGGTGGTCGAAGATGACGCGCCTGACGCCGAGAGCGCCGCCTCGGCGGGGCTGCGAACTGACAGGAGCGCTTAGTGTCAGCAGATCCAGCGACGCCGCTGATTCGCGCTACCGATCGGTCAGTCTGGACCGCGCAGGATTGGCCATGTCATGTGGCATGGGACCGAGGTTCGGGCGTAAGCTAGGCTCCAAGGGATGTTGATCTGCGTCCGAGTAGATCCCAAACCTTGGCCTCGTCGAGGAGGTTGACAGGTGTTGGCCTCCGCTTGTCACATCAAGCTGGAAGCCAAGCAGCACCAGGTCATTTGACTGATGGGCAAGCCGAGGCGTGCGCTCACTCCTGTTCTTCATCTATGCTCTTCCCTGGCTGAATTCGTAGACTTCAGCAAACGCGGAGCAGCAGCGCCTTTTAACTGGCATGACCGCGTTTGATGGAAGGCCTCCTATTGGGAAAACATTCGTCGGCTGTCAGGCCGGCAAGATTCTGCCAACCATTCACGCCGTTCGCTCGTGCCGCTAACGGATCGAAAACTGTTATGCAGCAAGTTCTCGTCTAGGAGAGCAGGGGAAATATCCGCACATGACCGGACTGGCCGTTATGGAAAACGTGCGCCGCTATCGCGCGATAGCGTCTCTGTGCCGGCAGGCTGCCGCATTTCGGCCAATTCAAGGCAGCTCATTGCTGGCGCAAGCTGTAGAGTGGGAGGAGCGCGCGGTCGCGGAGCTCGAAAGACATTTTAACTGTTCGCCTGGTACCGGACGATCCACAGATCCACCGTCCAACAATAGGTGAAGTTTGAAGTGGACCCCGGATTTTGGACCGGCGGCTTAGGTGGTGCGGATGCCGTTCCGTTTTGATAAACGGATCGGACCATGAAGAAGACGAGACGGAAAATCGATGCAGCGCTGAAGGCAAAGATCGCCTTGGAGGCGCTGCGAGAACAATCAACCCTGACGAATCTGGCACAGCGCTACCAGGTGCATGTGAACCAGACTTAAGCGTGGAGGAAGCAGCTTCAGGATCAAGCGGTTCAGGCGTTCGACGCGGGCGCTGGTCGGGATGGCGAGGCGGGCCACGAACTGGAGGTCGAGAAGCTCCACGCCAAGATCGACAATTGACGATCGAGCGAGAGTTCTTAGCCAGGAGGTCCGGAAGATGAGCGCGCCGGATCGCCGAGGATTGCGTCAGCGCGACATGAGAGTCTATCGGTCCGCCGGCAATGCCAACTGCTGAGCATTGCGCGATCGAGCGTATATCGGCCGCCGCGGCCGGCCAATGACAACGATCTTGAGCTGATGCGACGGATCGACCAGCTGTTCACGGCCTTGTCGTTCCTGGGCTCGAGGCGGATGACGGCGATGCTCAATGGCGAAGGCTGTCGCATCAATCGCAAGCGCGTGCAGCGGTTGATGCGCAAGATGGGCATCGCCGCGCTGGGACCAAGCCCAGAACCACAAAGCCGGCGCCGGGACAAAAAATGTTCCCGTATCTCCTGCGCCATATGGTGATCGACCGGCCAAATCAAGTGTGGCGGCCGATATCACCTATGTGCCGATCGGCCAGGGCTTTCTATATCTGGTGGCCATCATCGATTGGGCGAGCCGTGCGGTGCTGGCTTGGCGCCTGTCGAACACGATGGACACATCGTTCTGTATGTCTGCGCTCGAAGAGGCCTTGGCGCGCTTCGGCCGGCCTGAGATCTTCAATACCGACCGGGCAGCCAGTTCACCAGCGCCGCCTTCACCGGCACGCTGGCCCCCACCCGGCGTCAGGATCTCGATGGACGATCGCGGCCGCTGAATGGACAACGTGTTCATCAAGCGGCTGTGGCGCTCGCTCAAATACGAGGACATCTATCTCAAGGGTTATTCGGATGGCCACGAGGCCAAAGCCGGAATCGCCCGATGGATCGAGTTTACAATTTCCAGCGCCCCATCAGGCGCTGGAAAACCGCGCGCCGATGGCGGTCTGGCAGGCCGGTGTCACCGGCGCATTCGGCGAGGAGGCTGTGGATATGACGCTTCTCGCAAGCGAGAAGCTTGGACAACGCTGCGCGTTGCCCAGATCCCCACAGCCACAACAGCAGCAAGCAAGAGTAGCGTAAAGTATTGGGAAGAACGAACGGCAGCAGCTCCACTTAAGAAACCGGACCCGGTAGCCCTCAGCATAGGGTCCACTTCAGTTCAAGAAAATGACCAGGTTGCGCAATCCAACCCTCGCGTGAAATCATGGGCAGCGTAGCGGTCATGTGCAGCAGCCCGGCGATCGAGCGGCCTGGGCTCTCGCCCAACCGCAGGATGGCGATCAGTTCTGCGCAACTCCTCCAGCGCGGTCGATAGTGACCAGGACCAGCGACCGGCCATGCCAGGGTCGCAGTTGCATCGCTCGCGGGGCGTATGCGTCAGAAGTGGCAAACAGGACCGGTGGCTCACAAGGTTCTCGGCAGAGAAGCGCAATATTCAACCCTCTAGTCGACCGGCGAAGAGCCGCCGCGAGCAGATCTACTAAGCGGCGGTGGCACAGATTGCGTCCGATAAATCCGTGATGGACGTCGAGGCGCGCTTGCCAGCCAACGGCTGCGACGTCGCGCACGGAAGGTAAGCGCGGAGGCCATATTTGTGCAGCGCAATCCCTCTCTTCCACGCGGATGCAGACGTCGTCAATCAAGGTCGTGCATATCCAAGAGTATGCGCTGGCGCAGCCTTCGGCCTTCGTGCCGAAGCGAAACGCAACATTCGCTGTGTGTTGAGCGTTTTGGGAGACCGGATGCGAGTACTTCTGCGGATTCGCAGCAATATGCTCTATGTCGTCGCCATAATACTCCGCCAGCTTGTTCTCGAATAGAGACCTTGAGATCTCAACCACCGGCGGCTCGGAAATGAGGGAGTACGGCCCGGTTGCCGTCGAGGATCGGCAAGGCGCCGAATTCACGTTAGACAATATATCCCAGAAAGGTTGGCTGTCATCAAGGTCGTGGCCATTGCTCGCCCGCTGTCCCATTTCATCGAGCTCGGAAGCGCGTTGGGCAGTGATAAATCATTGATCAGCTGAAACATGACAGTTCGTTTTTCTCTATAGAGGGCGTCAATGCAGTGGCCGCCCTTCCAGATCCCGCGCTAATAGTGATTATCGGCGGTCGGCAAGCTGATTTCTGTGCCGCGAGCATTTACGATTCGCTCTTTGCTCGCCACGCTATCTCGATCGGACCAAGGCGTTCCGGCCGTCAGCCACTGGTGCTGGGTTGGCGTTCTCAGTCTGCGTCTTGCCTTCAAGGGCGAGCGACAGTTTGAGATTGTTGCGCAACATCGGATTTGCGGGTTCAGCTGCGAGAGCTTGATTATAAAGCTCCTGGGCCTCCCGGTGGCGACCCTCGTAATCAAGGACAACAGCTTTGGCATTTAATGCACGCAGATCGCCGGGAGCGGCCAATAGAACGGTATCGAGCACCTCAAGCGCGTCATTCGGGCTCCTGCGCTTCAGCAGGGCTCGCGCAAGAGCGATCGCTGCATCGATGTTGTTCGGTTGTTCCTTCAATGCATCGCGCAGCGCCGCCTCGTCAGCATCCCGACCGAGCGCCTGTGAAATGCGCTCGCGCTTGGCAGGGTCGACCTCTTTGGCATCTGCCAAATCTGATGTGGACGGCTGCGGTGAAAGGCCATGCCTATCCGGGCTAGCGCAGCCGGCGAGCAGCACAACAGCGAGCATCGCAAGCAGAGCCGGCCGCGGGCCTGGACTGGCGGAGCACAAGTACCGCCGGCACCTGATTTCATTTGAATTCATAGGCTACTCACGAGGAACTGCTGCGCACTCTTAGCTCGCAGCTGTTAGGAGCCCTCCCGAGGAAGGCGCCTTGGGAAGCTTAACGGATCCAATCGGTTGGACCGTGAAGTCCGCGGCGAGGTCTTGATAGGACAGAACAGGCAGGTCGATCCCGTTGCGCGTGAGAAAACCGCGTACGAAACGCCGGATATCCATCGAACCGAGAACGACAGGCTGGCTCTTACTTTGCGCGATGGTCGCATGGATCTGACGGAATTGTGCAAGCAGCTTCTCGCTCTGCCAATCATCCAAGACGAGGTATGGGCCGACGGCCGTTTCACGTACCGCGCCGCGGATGATTTCCTCGCTCTCGCGCTCGATGATAAACGCAACCACAACGCGATGGGCATTAGCATACCGAAAGCAGATTTGTCGCTTTAAAGTAGCACGAACATATTCGGTGAGCAGGACGGCGTTTTGCTCGCGTTCGCTCCACTCTGCCAGCGCCTCCAGGAGTAAGCGGGTGTTGCGGATGGGAATGCCTTCATCGAGCAAGCGGCGCAGGACCTCAGCGATCCGAGGGACGGTGGCCGTACGCAGCACCTCCTTCACCAGGTCAGGATATTCCTGCTCCATCCGGGCGAGCAATTGGCGGGTTTCTTGGATACCCACCAGGCGCTGTGCATAGCGTGTCAATGTGGAATGGAGGCGCAAGGCAAGAACGTCGCTCGGCCGATGATATCCGATTCCGGCGGTTTTGAGAGCGGCTGCATGCCGTTCTTCGATCAAGACCCGATTCGTCTCCGGGTCTTGCCGAAAGGGAATGCCGCTCAATTCGATGTTCGCCACATCGTCGTTGAGCGCCAGGTGCCCCGGATTGATCACATCGCGTTCAACTGGCACACTGTCGACATCCACCCTAAATTGCGACCTGGACAAGCTTTGGCCGATCTGGGCCGGGATGCGCGGGATGGTGATGCCAAGGTCCGCCGACACCAGCGTTGAAACACGTGCAATGCTCTCTTCCAGCTCGTCTTTGGCGATCGAATCCGTCAAGTTCGGTGCAAGGAACAACGCAATCGGGAGTGCTTCCGCATGTACGGTTTGCTTCTGAGCCGCTGTGGGAGCCGGCGCCGAAGCAACGCCGCCAGCTCCTGTTCTGGCGTCAGGCTTGTCACCTTTGGCGCCCACCGTGACGTAGCTTGCCGCAGCGAACAGGACGGCCAGGATGACAAACGGGGGCAAAGGAAAGCCGGGAACGAGCCCCATAAATACCAAGACGCAGGCGGCTAGCCTAAGTGCCTGCGTGCTTGCGGTAAGTTGGTGAACGATATCGGCGCCGAGTTTGAGCTTGGAGGGCCCGTTGACGCGCGTGACAATGGTTGCGGCGGTAATTGACAGTAGCAATGCCGGAATCTGCGAAATGAGTGCATCACCAATCGTCAGAAGCGTATATTGATGCAGCGCTTCATCGAGCGACATACCCTTGGAGAGCAGGCCGATGCTGATTCCGCCCAGCATATTGATGCAGATTACGATCAGCCCGGCGATCGCGTCGCCCTTAACGAATTTCATGGCACCATCCATCGCGCCATGAAGTTGACTCTCTTGCTCCAACGCGGCACGCCGGCGACGTGCTTCGTGTTGATCAATGTGGCTGTTGCGCAGTTCCGCATCGATCGCCATCTGCTTGCCCGGCAGCGCGTCAAGCGTGAAGCGCGCCGACACCTCTGCGACGCGTTCGGCACCCTTGGCAAGAACCATGAATTGGACCATGGTCACGATCAAGAATATGACGATTCCGACCGCAATATTCCCTGAAATGACGAAGTCGCCGAAGGTGTGGATGATGCTGCCGGCGTCGCCCTCGGCAAGGATCAGCCGCGTTGTTGCGATCGTCAGCGCCAGACGAAACACCGTGGAGATCAGGATGACGCCTGGCAAGGACGAAAAATCAAGCGGTGTGCTGAGATAGAGGGCGACCATCAGCAGCAATATAGCAAAGCCAAGATTGAAGCCGATCAGCATGTCGATCGCGATGATTGGGATCGGCATGATCATCATGCCGATCGCCAGAAGCAGCATCAAGGCGACCATGAAATCCGGGTGGGCCGGCGCGCGCACGATGAAGTTACGCAAGACGTTGGCCATGAAAGATCCCTATTGCTGTTTGATGAGGGCTGTGCTCGCGCGCAATGACACATAGCGCTGAAAAACCTCGCGAGCCTCGGCCATGCGGCCAGCTTGCCGCAGGGCGTGACTTCGCAACAGCGTCATCGGTATGCGGGAAGAGGGGTGCGTATCAAGTGCGTCCAGCCGGTCCAGCACATCGAGCGCTTCGTCGCCAAGGCGCTCGGAGATAAGCGTGTAGGCTAGAATGCGGAGTAGACCGACGTCGTTGGAATGCTCGCGAGCTGCGATTCGCAACAGAGCCAGACTCTGTGCGCTCTGCCCGCACGCGAGGTGGACATAGGAGAGGGCGCAGAGCAGGTCGCGCTCCGGCCCGGAGATCGACAGAATATCACCGGATTTGGGGACTTCTGGAACCACGGGTGCGGGGACATGCCGCAATCCATCAGGATCGGCCATGGCTAGCCCTTGATTAAGCTGTTTTGATTCTGCCGGAGCATCAATAACCGCTGAAGTTCCTGCTGCAGGACCGCCAAACACTCACGCGCCGTCTTGTCGTCCGGCGTCGCCTCCAACGTTCGGGTCAAGCGCTCCAGAAGAACACTATGCTTGTCGGCGCGCAGCACGTCCGGATGACGGAGGCGTGGAACGACGAAGGAGAGTAGGCCGCGTGACAGATTGGGACCATAGAGCGAAGCCAATACCGTGCGTGGATCGGCCTCATTTGCCCCTGCCTCGCTTTCGAACAAAGCAACGCGCGAGATGGCACCGACGGAATTGACCTCGAGCGCCGCTTCGCTCGCACCATCAATTGGCAAATGATGCGAAGGCGCATCCCGCCACGACGCGCGTTTCGTGCCGCCATCCGCATGAGCGCCTCCGACGTCGATTTGATCAGCTTGCGAGGGAGGCGAGCCGATGACTGGTGCGTGCCGGCCCGCATCTAATCCCTGCGATGAGGTGCCGGGTCCTACGGCGTACTGGGGCAGCCTAGCCATCGCCTTCTCCTTCTTTCTTGCAGGGCAGAGACCCTAATATGGCAAAGCGGCAGATCGGCCGTTGCGACTGAGCAGAACTCGTCCATCCTCAATTCGATCAACGGTCCATCCATTACTCAAGAGCGCGCCGACGAAATACTTCTGGCCGGCAATTAGCAGATAAGGGTCGCTTCCGCGCCAGACGGCTTGGACAGCAATCGAAGAGGGCATCCTCTCCTCTTTCACCGTGACAGCATTCACAAGGGTAGGAGTGCCGTTGGTTTGATGATCGAACCATTGCTGGATTTCTTTCCATTTTGCGACGAGGCTCGGCGTAATTGTGCCTTCCGCGGTCACAACGCCGGGGCCCGCCCCTATCTTGACATCAAGAAGGCCCGCTCGTTCGACCTGTTGCCGCAGCGAGTCGGCTATTCCATCAGCAGCCCTCGCATCAAAATGATCGACAGTTGGTTTGGCGGCAATCTCGACCACGCGCGATGACTCAGTACTTAGCGCCACCGCGCTATCGCTGGGGGCGAAGATAGTTGAGAGGGTGCCGATCACGACAGAGCTGAGCAAGACCAGGCTGAGTGCCACGATCGAGCTGCGCGAGCGCTTGCTCGAAGCAACTGGCTGGAAATCCTCTATCGACCAGCGGATGGACATCGCGCCGACATGAACGACCGCAGGAACGGGTACACTGACGCGCTCGCCCGAAGTGATGCTCTCGTGACCGTCTATGCGGATATTGGCAGCGAGTGCCTCGACCTCGATCGAATCGCGCTGCGGGATGATGCGAAGGTGATGCGGTTCGAGCCCTTGTTCAACGAAGATCAGATCGGCATCGAGGCCGCTGCCGATAATACTTTCCCCGCCCGCCGCCTTGCCCTTGAGCCCGGTATAGAGCCCCGAAAGCACCTCGAACTCGAGGGAAATCGATTCGTTCACGGATAATCTCCTGAATAACGAGAGAAGCCGTACGGCAGTGCCGTACGGCTCATCCAGATTTCGTCATTCACAGCGCGGCGACGGTAGCAACGCGGTGAGCCACCCGTCTTGCAGAACTACTGGACGCGCTCGTCGGCGACCTTCTTCTCGGACGAGAGTTCGGTCGTAATTCTGCGCATCGCCACGGCCTGGGCCTGAACCTTCTGGCTAACACGCTCGAACTCAGCCATCTGATTCTGGAAGCCCGCATCGCCGGTCTGCTGGGCACCAGCAGGGCCGCCATTGCCGCCAACATTGTCAACCGCCATGTCTATTCGCCTTTCTTTTCGGATATCGTTGGGTCTGAGTTGTCACGAGGTGGGGGCCGGCGAAACGATCGCAGGAATGGAAAGGAACATCGGCGCACCGCCGAGGGTGCTGAGGCCAAGGTTCAGCTCCGGGCTCTTGCCGAGAGTGTCCAGCTTGGGCTGTACCTCGCACTTTTCGCCGGCGTCTTTGTGGTCTGCGGCCTTATCGTGGCCACCCTCTGGCACGAATGTGTGGACCACCTTGTCAAAGACCTTGTCTACGGTCCCGCCCAGTGCCGAACCAATGGCCGCTCCGGCCGGGCCGCCAAGGTATCCGCCGGCAGCGCTTCCGATCATTTCTCCGATCATCGCATTCTCCTATGCTCGTCTTGTTGCGATCAATAGACGACTGCTCGCCTAGATTTCAGCGGCGTCATGCTAGGGGCGCTACCTTTCGAGAAGCTGACGAATCTCACGTTGAGGCGATTGGACTGATCTTTTGCGGCAGCCTTGCATCTGCTCGCAATCATCGGCTCGCCAGGGCGTTCCCAGCCGCGCGTATGGTCGGCTTGGCGTCGACTCGGGCTGAGCGGTGCTTCCCTGCGTGTTCAGGCAATGATTTGACCTGGCGGAGCCTGCGGAGGCATGTGGCTTGCTTGCAGCGTAGGGCGCGGAAGCGGGCGATAAGGCATCGACTTGTGCGGCTGTCGGTCTGCGCTTGACTCGTCTGTTCGATATGGGCGGCTGGCGAAAGGAGGTCTGGTTTCGGGAAGTCTTGATGCTGGGGAAACTGACCGTGTCGCCGCGCGCGTTCATAAATCATCTCTGGACGCGATCGATCGCTCCTCGCCGATAATGTGCAGGACCGGCGGGAGCGCTGATTGCGTGGTGCGATGGGATGATTGGCCGATACCGGCAGCTGTCGCGTCACGCATCGTGAGCAGTTCAGCAGAGGATGCGCCTCGGACATCCGATTGACGTCAAAGTGGGGTGCGACTTCGGTCGCTCATCGTCAGCTTTTCGACAGGTATTGGGGCTAGAGTTCCTGTGAGTTGAATGCGCGCGATGTGCTCGTGCTGTTACTGCGGTGGGATGAAGGGGAAGGATCTCATTAGGGCTGCTGGATCTGGGGCAACGAGAAGCAGCCATTCGCTCGGATGGGCTAATTGGTGCGTTCTCATGCAGATCTGAAGCGGCGGGCCTTGGTTGACTATGCGCGTAACGCTCGCAGTTTTACAGCTTTCTTCTATGCAACAGGAGTGAACTAAATGCCGTATCTTCCCATGGCCGGTCTCCCCGTGGTCGGCGCGCTCGATTCGATGAACGGAGTGGCGCCAGAAGGCGCGGTTGTCACTCCCGCTTTCAACGCCTTGTTGGGGCAGTATGCTCCAGCGAGCTACCAGTACCTACCGGTAGCCTCGCCAGCCCTCGTCAGTTCGGTCGTTGCGGGTGTCGTCCCCGTCGCCGTGGCGCCAGCCATCGTTACGACCCAAGCGTACATGATGGCGCCTCCTCCTCCAACCATGCTGATGAACCAGCTGAATCAGAATTCTGAGCCTGCTGTGGATCCGGTGTGGACGCATGAGGTCAAGGATGGCAAGGCCACGATCAACCTTGGCGACAAGTATACGATTACGGCCGATGAGAAGGATGGCACCTGGACAGTTCGCAACAACCAGACCGGCCATGTCACGGTCATTCATGGCGACCCCCACGTCGATGCGAACGGAGACGGCAAGGATGACTTCGATTTCAAGAAGGATATGACGTTCCAACTCGACGACGGCACGAAAATTACTGTCAATAATGTCGACTACGGCAATGGTCAGGCCATCTCCTCAAAGCTTACCATTACGAACGGCCACAACGCGATGGTTGTCGAGGGGCTCGGCGACGACAAGGATGGCAAAAACAATCTGAGGGTGACACAGTCCAATGCTGACATGACCCTTGACGAGCTGACGTCCGATGGTGCCCAGACGATCCATGAGAGTGGCCAAGGCTGGGTCGATGGCGCCGGACGCACGGTGAATCAGGCGAGTATCGATGCTGGCGAACAAGGGCGCGGGCCGGGCAACTACCAGTATGCGAGCGCAGCGCCTGCCTCTACGGCCCCCGTCTTCTTCGTTCCTCCGCCGCCGCCTCTTGCGATGGTGCCCGTTGCGGTCGCTCAGGCGCCCACGCAGTCATCTCAGCGGTTGTCTCAGCCGGCGCCAGTGTGGTCGCATGAGGTCAGGGACGGCGTGGCTGAGATCAAGCTTGGTGATAAGTATTCGATCTTGGTCGCCGAAAATGACGGAACGGTGCTCATTCGTAACAATCAAACTGGCAAGGTCACAGCGATTAAAGGGGATCCCCACGTCGATGCCGATGGTGACGGCAAGATCGATTTTGACTTCAAGAAGAACATGACTTTCCAGCTCGACGACGGCACGAAGATTACCGTCGATACCGTTGATATCGGCAAGGGCAAAACGATGGCCTCGAAGCTGACCATTACCAACGGCGACAATGCCATGGTCGTCGAAGGGCTCGCAGACCGCTTCGACGGTAAGAACAATCTGACGGTGACGCAGTCGAATGCGGGACGTACGCTTGATCAGCTGACATCGGATGGAGCGCAGACGATTTATGAACAACCAGGCTCGGGCTGGGTTGATCGGTCTGGACGCCAGATGAACCAGGCGATCATCGACAGCAATGAGAACCCAGGCGCACCGTCGGATGCTTGAATTGGCCGCATGCCTGGCTGGTACGGGGCAGCGTTCCAGCTTATCGGGTAAGTCACTGAAGCGGGCGCTAGCGCCCGCTTTTCGTGTTCGGCAAGCGAGATGAAGATATTAGATGCGGCAGCGTATCGATCCAGGATCGCCGCTCTGGTCGCGCGATCGGGGCGGTCTGAGCTTTGGCGCCAATCGTACCGACAAACAGGCCGTGACCTCAGGCCCAGGTACCTGCAACATCTTTCGATGCTGGTGCCAGCGATGTAGGAGTTGCGCAGGTATGTGCGCCCCGAAGCCAATGCTGCCGATGTTACGGAAAGTCTTAGAAGATCTCTCTGGCGGACGAGTTCGCGGGCGGCTGCAGATCCAATCGAGGATAGCGTAGCTACCGCAATTGATCATCAAGGGGAGCGGTCCGTTTCGCCTTCAACTGTCCATTTAAGAGCGCTCCGCGTGAACCCGCATCGGAGAATATGGGGCACGCCGGCGGACTTGGGGTGCCGTTAAGCTTGGGCCACCGTTAAGCCTTCGATTTGCAGTGCATCTTTGCCACTGCGGAAGGCAAAGGGAAAGTCGCTGCGGCGCCTTCCGAAAGCTCCGAGTGCGATCGGATTTGCGGACCCGCTCGCGCCGCCGGCCTGGAGGATCACCTAAGACGCGTCTAGCTGCTGTTATGTGCCAAGTCTGGCTTGCTTCGCCCAATCGTTCTCGATTTGACCGTCCGTCCGACGTATCCTTCCCTGTGCGCGTCCGAGAATCCGGGCCTTCACCCATCATCTAGCTCGCTCATGGCGTCATCCATATCAGACTGGGAATCGCTTATGACTTGGGTGGCGACGGAAATCAGCGCCCTTTCGAATGCTCGCTGCAACAAGGCTGCAGGCGAGTTGTCGCCGCCGTTCCCGGCGTTATCGGTGTTTGCGCCAACCTCTGGCGCCCTTGCTGCGATATCGGCTGCGCCTGCGTCCATGTCGTAACACCCAGATAGCGGCGTTGCCGCGAGATGACCTATTCTCGTCATGCTAGCAGGGACAGCTTGCGAGAAGCTGACGAAGAGTGAGGCCCGTTTGATGCGCCTGCGCTCAGTGATGTAGGTTGGTTCCGCGTCTTGGAGTTTTGATGCACAAAGGACTGTGCTGACTCGAATCATTCGGCAGCCGCGTGTCCGCCGAACATCGGCCCGCATCGGTCCGGCTCAGGCGCGCCTGAGAGCCAATGGATCGGCTGGGCATCTGCGTTCGCTAACATGAAATAGAGAGCTTGGGCCTCTGTCTCACGATACGAGCCTAAAAAAACGCACGATGAAGGTGCACCTCGCCCAACTTCTGAGATAGGTCATCGAGTACTTGGAAGCAGCAGCCTTTGGCCGGGCAGCAAAATGAGATGGGAGACATTGGGGTGCGCACAGATTTTTCGCGGATCAATCGGTCTAAAGCTATCTTCGATGATATTTATGCTTTGGATGATCCGAGGGCATACTTCTCTGTCCTCGGAGGCTTGGATTATATGATCCCGGACGTGGCTGAGCCGGTTGTGCGGCAAATTCTAGCAGCGAAAGCTTCGGCAACCGGCCTTAAGCCGGTCGTGCTTGACGTCGGCTGTTCATACGGCATCAACGCGGCGGTGCATCGCTTTCCCCTGACCTTCGGGGGCTTGCGTCATCGCTACGCTCGGCGCGAAATGAGGGCGATCAGTTCTGCGACACTGGTGCGTCTCGATCGACATTTTTATGCAGCTTGGCCTGATGTCGGTTTGGCGCGGTTTATCGGCCTCGACGTCTCGGCACCGGCAATCAGCTACGCAACAAATGTCGGTCTGCTGGAGCAGGGCATTGTCGCTGACCTTGAAAAGGAACCGCTATCAACGGACAGCGCGCACATTCTCCGCTCTACGGATGTCATCATGTCGACGGGGTGCATCGGCTACATCACGGAGAAGACGTTCAGCAAAATTCTCGATGCGACAGACAAATGTCCATGGATCATCTCCTTCGTGCTGCGCATGTTTCCATTTGAGTCTTTGGCCTCGACGTTCGCCAGTCGTGGCCTTGTGACAGAACGTCTTTCCGGCGCAACCTTTATCCAGCGTCGCTTTCGCGATGCTGAAGAGTTTGAAGGGTGTTTGGCCAGCTTGGCGGCTCTTGGCCTTGATGCGACCGGTCTTGAATCAGAAGGGCTGTTTCACGCCGATCTGATCGTGACCCGGCCTGAGGCGGACGCGCGCGCCACTCCTCTGGAAAGCATTGTCACCGTCGCCAGCGGCAGAGGTCGGCCGATTGGGCCGCGTTACGTTCATGTTGAAGGCGCCGAGGGCTTGCAGGTCGCGCTTGAGCCGTAACAGGTCAGGAGCCGCTGCGCTGCGCGGCGGCCCGTTCGGCGCTGGATCAAGGGCTCGAGAACGAAGCCAGTCTGGTCGACAGCGCGGCCGCAGCCAATGTCATTTGAGCGCGGGATAAAGACTTCATCCGGATGTCATTATCGCGGCGAGCGCTAGGTGCTAGCGGATGCCGTTCGTTTCTGACTGACGTTCCCTGACATCAACGCTCACGCGGCGAGCATTTGCCTCGACCATGGGCAAGCTTAAGGGAGAACCGGAAAATGCAGCCTAACGCATAGCCGACCACTTCGAGCGGGAAAGCGGGAGCGCCGGAAATATACCCGACTTCGGCCGTTAAGTTGACGGTGTTCTCTACCTTCCGAAGCTTGATCTTCCCGAGCGCAAGACTTGACGAATCTCGGCGAGTGGCGGCTAGATGTGGGCCTGTCACGGTCTTCCATTCCGATATCTTGTCGGATAGAAGCTAAGAGGGAATCCGGTGCGCCGAACGGCTATTCCGGGGCTGCCCCCGCAACTGTAAGCGGCGAGCGGCTGTCATCATGGTCACTGGCGCGCGCGAGCGCCGGGAAGGCCGACAGCCGCAGCGACCCGCGAGCCAGGAGACCTGCCGCGACAGAAGAAACGTCCTCGGGCGGGGTGCCCCGGTGGAGCGCTTGCAGTCGGGGACGTTTGCCCGTCTCCTCGCAAGTCGTCCGCGGGCCCCAGCGCCAAACATCGCGGGGTTGCCGATGTCGTCGTCTTACGATTTCGATCAGCGGGGTCATCTCGTTGCACCGCCGAGGGTGCGGCCGCGGCTAGCGCAGGCAAAGCCTTCCGCGCGTGAGCTATCTCTTGCCCCGCGACGATCGCTGGCTCCGCTGCCGCGGCCACTCGCGCCATCGCCAAAACCGTCCGACCTTACGCTCGATCGCTCGCGCGACGACCTTCTGACTTCGTTCGGCAAGCTGACGTTGAGCGACCGTTATCTGCTCGCCGGCGAAGGCGTCCAGGACATGTTTGCGCGGGTGTCCTGCGCGTTTGCGGACGATGTTGCGCATGCGCAGCGTCTTTATGATGCAATGTCCCGGCTGTGGTTCATGCCGGCCACACCGGTGCTCTCCAATGGCGGCACCACGCGCGGCCTGCCTATCTCCTGCTTCCTCAACTCGGTATCGGACTCGCTCGAAGGTATCGTCGGCGCCTGGAACGAGAACGTCTGGCTCGCCTCCAACGGCGGCGGCATCGGCACCTACTGGGGGAATGTTCGATCGATCGGCGAGAAGGTGAAGGGCGGTGTCACTTCGGGCATCATCCCGTTTATCCACGTCATGGACGGCCTGACGCTGGCGATCAGTCAGGGCTCATTGCGGCGCGGCTCAGCGGCGGTCTATCTCGATATCCAACATCCCGAGATAGAGGAGTTCCTCGAGATCCGGAAAGCGTCCGGCGACTTCAACCGCAAGAGCCTCAACCTGCATCACGGCATCAACGTGACCGACGAGTTCATGCATGCCGTGCGGGCCGGGAGCGCCTTCGCTCTCCGCAGTCCAAAGACTAACGAGACCGTCCGCGAGATCGACGCTCGCCAGCTGTGGCAACGCATCCTTGAGAACCGGCTGCAGACTGGCGAGCCTTATCTCTTGTTCATCGACACCGTGAACCGCGCGCTGCCCAAGCACCAGCGCGAGCTCGGCCTGAAGGTCTCGACCTCGAATTTGTGCAGCGAGATTACCCTGCCGACTGGCATCGATCATCGCGACGAGGAGCGCACCGCGGTGTGCTGCCTCTCATCGCTCAATCTCGAGGCCTGGGACCAGTGGAATGAGGAGGAAGGCTTCATCGAGGATATCATGCGCTTCCTCGACAACGTGCTCACAATCTTCATCACCGTGGCACCGGACGGCATGAAGCGTGCCCGCTACGCCGCCCTGCGCGAGCGCTCCGTCGGCCTGGGCGTTATGGGATTCCACTCGTTCCTCCAGGCCAAGGGCATCCCGATGGAGAGTGTCCTAGCCAAGTCGTTCAATCTGAACATGTTTCGAAAAATCCGTCGCGATGCAGACGCGGCATCCGTGGCGCTCGCTCGCGAGCGCGGCCCATGCCCGGATGCCCTGGAACGCGGCGTGATGGCCCGCTTCAGCCATAAGATCGCGATCGCGCCGACCGCCTCGATCAGCATCATCTGCGGCGGCACCAGTGCCTGCGTCGAGCCGATCCCCGCCAACATCTACACCCATAAGACATTGTCCGGCGCCATCTCGGTGCGTAATCCGCATCTCGCCAAGCTGCTCGCGGCGAAAGGCGCCGACACCTCGGCGATCTGGCAGTCGATCATAGCGCACGAAGGATCAGTCGCCCATCTCGACATCTTGTCGGAGCGCGAGAAAGCGATCTTTCGCACCGCTTTCGAGATCGACCAGCGCTGGATCGTCGAGCTTGCCGCCGACCGCGCCCCATTCATTTGCCAGAGCCAGTCGATCAACCTCTATCTGCCAGCCGATGTCGATAAGTGGGACCTTCACATGCTGCACTGGACGGCATGGCAGCGCGGATTGAAAAGCCTCTATTACTGCCGCTCAAAATCGATCTCGCGCGCGGCGTTCGCCGGCAAGATCAGCGACGGCGACAAGGTGGCGGCGCCGCAGCCGCAGCGCACCGATTATGAGGAGTGCCTTGCATGTCAGTGATCGAACTTTCGTCCGTCGATCCGCGTACGCTGATCGGCAAGGGACGGGTGGGCCTGCTCGACTCGGCTGGAACATATGACGTCGATCGCTACGCCTGGGCTTACGAGTTCTGGAAGCGCCAGCAGCAGACCCATTGGATGGGCGAGGAGGTTCCGCTCGGCCCCGACCTCAAGGACTGGGCGTCGGACCGCGTCACCGCCAATGAGCGCGCGCTGCTCACCCAGATATTCCGTTTCTTCACTCAGTCGGACATCGAGGTCGGCGACAACTATCTTAAGCGCTACATCCCGATCTTCCAACCGCTTACCGTCCAGATGATGATGGCCGCCTTCACCAATATGGAGACCGTCCACATTGATGCCTATGCGCTGCTGCTCAAGACGCTGGGTATGCCGAAGACAGAGTTCGAGGCATTCCGCGGCTATTCGCAGATGCGTGCCAAGGCGGACTACATGCACGAGTTCGGCGTCCATACCGTGGGCGACGTCGCTCGCACCCTCGCGATGTTCGGCGCCTTCACCGAAGGCATGGCGTTGTTCGCCAGTTTCGCCATGCTGCTCAACTTTCCACGTCACAACAAGATGAATGGCATGGGACAGATCGTAAGCTGGTCAGTACGTGACGAGAGTCTCCACTGCGAGGGGATCATCAAGCTATTTCACGAATGGCACCGCGAAACCGGCGCGGTGACGCGCTCCGTCCGTAACGACATCATCGATGTTGCCGAGACCATGGTGAAGCTGGAGGAGAACTTCGTTGATCTCGCCTTCGGCCTCGGCGAAATCAAGGGCATGCGGGCCGAGCAGATCCACGCCTATGTCCGCTATGTCGCCGACTGGCGACTGACCCAGCTCGGGATTGCCCCGGTCTTCGGCTTCTTCGAGGCCCGGGAGAGCGGGTTTAACCAGCTCAAGCCGCACCCCTTGCCGTGGCTGGTCGAGATCCTGAATGGGGTCGAGCACGCAAATTTCTTCGAGCAGCGCGCTACGGAGTACTCCAAGGGGGCGAGCCGTGGCAGCTGGGACGGCGAAGAAGGGGTGTGGGCGGCTTTCGGCCGCATCTAGGACGATCGCAACAGCGCTTTGTTGCGTTCGATCCCGGTACACCTCGACTTCGCAGAAGTTCGCTTGTGCTTGTGGGGGCAAGCGACATCACATGGACATTTAAATCTAGCCCGTTTGAAACTATGATCGCGGACGCCGTTATCAGTCAGGCCATCACCATCAGTTGCTCGGGTCATTATGTTTGCGGATGATCAATCGTCCGCCAAGGGTGAGGACAAACGGCAGGCAGAGCAAGCAGTTCGATGTTGAACCCGCGCAGTAGTCTGACGGTCAAACCGCGCCTATCCTGCTGCAGACGCCCTTCATCGTCGAGGACATGTTCGTCTCGCGATCCTTTAAAATCCCGGCGGAAGCCCGGAAGCCGCGCTAGACCTGATTTGCCGGTGAAATTGCAATGCTCTTCGCCGCGCATCCTGGCCATATGAACAATGATCTCGTCGATTTCGTATATCCAGCTTTATCCCGACTCGCGCGGCCTTTGCCTTGCACGCTGCCCTCGCGCGACCTGGTCTGGGCACTTATGAAGTGGCCCGAAACGAGAAGCTTGGCCGCAGAATAGCCGCCGACAAGGTCGCCTCTCACCAGGTGCTCGTGCCATCGGCAAGGTCGGTGTCGGCCCGCGGAGATCACCCTGCCGTGGCTCGGCTGCAGCCGTTAGCGGATGTGCGAATCTTCCGCGTCTGCAGGTTGGTCTTTCTCCGGGTCTTCAGGCCAAAGGGTCGGGTCTAGCGGCGGTGTGAGACGAATGAAGCCCTCTTCTCTCCATTCGGCCGTATGAGGCACCCCGAGAATGGTGAAAGCTGTCGTCGGGTGGTCCTTGCTCGGTTTCACTCCGCTGCGCTCCAGCATGTCGATCTGAGCGCCTGTGGCTGTTTGACCAGTAAACACCCAGTAGTCCTTGGCGAGATGTCCGTCCCGCATACGGAACTCGGAAAGTTCTGGCGGTCCAGCTGCGGAAGACCCAGTTTGGGGCGGTCCCGCTTGCAATGGCCGGGGATGGGAGGGGCCGGCGTGCGACGGCTCACCCTGCAAAGTGGCGGTGCGCCATGGTCCTGCATGCGACGGCCCTGCTTGTGATGGCCCAGCGTATGGTGGCTCGGCATGCGACGGGCCGACATCCTGATTCTGCCATATCAAATCTTCATCGAAGCCAGGATGTTCCTCGATCGCCTGAGCGATGGTCTGCTGCGAGAGGTGTTGCGGGGAGTGTTCCGGCGCTGGCTCGGCGTCGGCCGCACCGAGCGCATACAGATCATCCTGCCACCCCAAATCTGGCGAATAGGGATGCGCTAAATCTGGGTATGGCGGATAGAGGTGCCCACCATCCAAGTATGGAGAGTAGGGATGGCCAGCGTCCCGGTATGGTGAATAAGCCTCGCCCTGCAGCACTGGAGGGGCGGCACCATGCGGCGAAGCGCCAGCCTGTTTGCCGCTGAGCTGCCGCTCGAACTCGGTTGTATCCGTAGCCGTTCGTGGTGTCTCGGGCTCCGGGCTCGTATTCGCCGGCGCGACTGCATTGAAATCCACCCTGTTCCTCCTTTTAACTGATGGAGCGCCTCGAGTTATGCGAAGGCTCGGCCGCGCTAGCTCCGAAGCAGGTGTTCGCAGGCTCGCATTGATTTTTTAATGCCTCGCGCCACGTTCAAAGATCGCGCTACCCACCTTTCCCTCGAGCACCCGGTCTCTGATCCATACATCCGGGGCTGCCACAAACAAGGCAGCCGTCCAGACCTCGCAGGCTCATGCTGGGGACCTTAGCTTTCGAGAAGCTGACGGTTGGATGAATATAGGCTGACGCCGGATGGACCGACTTCGCTCGAAGCGGTCTCGCATCTTCGACCATCACTTCTGGCCTGGACCGGCTTCGCGCAAAATGCCCTCCTGGTGCGTTTCGGGAGAACCTTCCGGCCGCCCTTCCCGAAAGACCGTGCTCGAGGAGCCGCGAAACAACATCAAAACCGACTCACGCTGTGGCTTTTCGGCCGCGACGGGATTGCGCCGGGCCTGCGCCTCCGCCACAAGGCCCTTAAGGGTCTGGTCCACCAGCGCAACAAATCGGGGTGGGCCAGAAGCAAGGATGAGGCCCTCTCCCGGAGCCGGTTTCACGATATAGCGCTCATCAGAGATGTTGAGCGCGTCGAGCGCGGACTTGAAAGCATCGAAGCTGATCGGGTTCAACACAATCAACCGGCTTTGCGCCTCGTGGGCAGCGGAGATGTAAAGGACGAGCCCGTCGTAATACCACTGAAGATTGTAGAGGGCGGTCAAACGGTCAAGGAATTCTCGTGGCGGCAGGTCCGGCATTCGTCCGCGAATCCGGCCCCTGACCTCGGCGCTGACATTGACCCTGATATTGAGATTGTTTCCGAACTCCTGCAGCGCCGCAGTAAGATCCTGATCGAGAACGGTGTAGCTATAAGGGGCGGACGGCAGTGAAAGGGATGCGCCAAACGAGCGCATCATTCCAAGACAGACGAAAACGCCGACACAAAGAATCCTTTTCAAAATTTGTACCATCGTGGATCGCGCGAGCATTCCCAGACGCCTTCCGCTCATCATGAAGTTGGAATTTTCATTCCAGCTTGGAAGCCAAACGTGATCTTTAGATGACGCAGTCAGCCCGATCTTCGTCAGGTTTTCGTCAGCTCGCCAGCCTATGAACTTGATCGGTTCATCGGTCAAAACGCCTAGGTTTCATCACACGAGCACAATGACTCATTCCATGTTGTTAGGCGCAACGCCGATCTCTCCCAATTCAGCCGACTGTCTTTCCAATGCCTGCTCGCCGGCAGCTCTTGGCGAGCAGGCGCACTTTGAGCAGTCCCTGGCGCAAGTAGCTTCCAATCAGGGATCTGCTTCCCCGCTCGCGGACAGGCCCGCAGCGGCTCCGCCGATATTGGAGGTCCAGCGCACGAATGTGCTGGCAAATCCGCCGGGTGACCGAATCCTCCAAACCCTTTCGAGCATGTACCACGGCCGTGCCATTCCTCCGGCGATTGGGCCAGCTGCCATGACTGGCGTGCAGCCTGGACCGGCTATGCAGCCGCTTTTGCAGGCGGACAACGTCGGTGCACATGCGACTGTTAAACCGGTGGGAGCCGATTTCGACTCGATGATGACGAATCTGCGAGACGTATACAGAGACGTCATTCAGGTTTCCCTCGTCTCCAAGGGCACCAGCGCCGTCAGCTCGTCGCTAAACAAGCTGCTGTCGGCCGGCTGAGGGAGTTGATGACTGGCGTGATGAAAAGGGGTAGCTGCGGCGGCCGTCAATCGTGGCGCCGGCTTCGCATGTGTCTTGCTCTGCCCCTTCTCCTCCCGCTGATCGGCTGTAAGGCTGATCTCTACACCAAAATTCAGGAGCGCGAGGCCAATGAGATGCTCGCGCTTCTCCTTGGCAAGGGCGTTGATGCTGTCCGTGTTGTCGCCAAGGACGGAACCAGCACAATCCAGGTCGAGGAAAAGCAGCTCGCCTTTTCGATTGACCTGCTAAATGTTGAGGGGCTGCCGCGCCAATCCTTCAAGAATCTTGGCGAGGTGTTCAAAGGATCGGGCCTCGTTGCCTCGCCGATAGAGGAGCGGGCGCGTTACGTTTATGCTCTAAGCGAAGAATTGTCGCGCACGATCAGCGATATAGATGGCGTCCTTTCAGCGCGTGTCCACGTCGTTCTGCCGAAGAACGACTTGTTGCGGCAAGATGCGACCCCGTCCTCGGCCTCTGTTTTCATTCGCCATGGCTCCAATGCGAAACTCTCGGCCCTGTTGCCGCAGATCAAGATGCTCGTCGCAAACAGCATTGAAGGGCTGTCTTACGACAAGGTCGCGGTCGTCTTCGTGCCGGTCGAACGCGCTCCGCTCGAGCAGTCGGCCGCGCCGGCAGCCGCTACGGCTCAGTCAGCCAGAAACGGTTCAACGCCGTTACTTGCGCTTGCTGTGGGAGGCGCCGGAGCGGTATTCGGCATCGTATCTTACGTATTGCTGGGCCCGCGTATGCGTCAGTTTGGACAATCATCGCGCAAGCTGAGCATGTTCAGTATAAGCGCGAGTGTGCCTGCTGAGCAAGCGGCCGGCAAAAAGATGATTGCTGATGCGACATAGTCGGGACGCTCATGTCGGCATCGATGTCATCCACCGAACCCAATCGTTCGTTCACGCTCGCTGCCGATCGGCTGCGCAAGCTTGCTGCCTCGGTCGATCCAAGTCGTTTTGCCGGGCGTCTTGACCCGCTGCTTTCGCCTTCCACATTGGCTCGGTTACAGCAGAGTGCCAGGCTGCAGCCAAGACTGGCCGAACTGCTGCTGGGCAGCGAGGTGGAGGTGGGCAGCGCCGACTGGAACGAGGATCCTCTCCTCGGGCATGATCCGCGCCGGGCTGCGCTGCTCGCGGGCAGCATCTGGCATGCACGCTCCATCCTCAAGCTAGTTTCCAGGCACGATCTCTCAATATTGATCGAGATGATCGGGGCCGAAGCGCATGCTTTCGCAGTCCGACATTTATCCAGTGCCGTCGCAACGACCCCGATCGTGGATCCAGAGCAATTGTCGCGACAGATCGAATATGACGGACATGCTTGTCTCGGCGCCTGGCTCGAAGAGGCTTCATCGCTTGATCGTGTCCGCGTGCTTCTACGCTTGCCCATTGGGACGGCCGCGGAGAATCCAACTGCTGAACACCGTAGCGCAGCAGGCCCGCTGCTTTCTCAAGTCATGGCCCATTTGGGCACAGAGGCTGCCAGGGCATGACGGCCGATGCCCCAGCACCGCCCGTGGCCCCGCAGATTCGGCCTCTTGGACCGCTGATCCCAGCTGCGCAGCTCGAGATCTGGCACGATGCCGTACGGGCGCGCGCCGCTGCCGAGCGGCATCTGCAGCGGGTTCGCGGTTGGGCACGCCAGGCTTATGAGCGGGAACGGGCGCGGGGCCACGCCGAGGGTGCAAAGGCGGGCGCAGAGGAAATGGCGCGGCTGATTGCGCAGGCTACTTGTGAACTGGCGCAGCGGAAGGCGGTTCTGGACCGGGAATTGCCGCAGCTGGTATTTGAGATCGTTCGCGATCTGCTTGGCGCGTTTGATCCGGGCGAGATGCTGGTCCGCGGCGTTCGTCATGCCATCGAGCAAAGATACAAGAACACGGAAGTTTGCCTTCACGTATCCCCACTGAAAGCCGATCTGCTGGCCAGTGAGTTCAAGGACTATGACGGACTGGAGGGCCGGCCGAAGGTCAGGATTGAGGCGGATCCGGCGCTGAGCGCGGACCAATGTGTCTTGTGGAGCGAGTTTGGCAATGTCGATCTCGGACTTGCGGCGCAGCTGCGAGCGCTGCGTCTGGGGTTTGGTTTGTCGCAGGAAGGTGAATCGTGACCGTGCAACGACCAACCCATGATGCCGCGGCCGCAGAAGGAACTGTGAAGGCCGCACTCTCATCCTTGAGATCTTCCGCCAAGCACATCGATACACGCGCCGTCCGCGGCCGGATCACGCGGGCAGTCGGCACGCTGCTGCACGCCGTCTTGCCGGAGGCGCGGGTCGGAGAACTATGCCTGTTGCAAGATCCTCGCAGCGGATGGTCGCTCGAGGCCGAGGTGATCGGTCTGTTGCCGGACGGGGTGTTACTCACGCCGATCGGGGACATGGTGGGGCTGTCCAATCGTGCGGAGGTGGTGACGACCGGGCGAATGCAGGAAGTGGCTGTCGGCCCCAATTTGCTCGGCCGCGTCATCGACAGTTTTGGCCGTCCCCTCGATGACAAGGGCCCGATAAAAGCTGGCGAAGCCCGCCCGCTGCGCGGCAGGGCACCCAATCCGATGAAACGGCGCGGGATTGAACAGCCGTTTCCGCTCGGCGTCCGTGTCCTGGATGGTCTTCTGACATGTGGAGAAGGTCAGCGGATCGGAATCTATGGTGATGCCGGTTGCGGCAAGTCGACGCTGATGTCGCAAATCGTAAAAGGCGCGGCGGCCGACGTCACGATCGTTGCGCTGATCGGCGAACGTGGTCGAGAGGTGCGTGAATTTATCGAACGTCATCTTGGCGAGGCCCTTCGCCGTTCCGTCGTTGTGGTGGAGACCTCCGACCGTTCGGCGATGGAGCGGGCCCAATGCGCCCACATGGCGACGGCGCTGGCCGAATATTTTCGTGATCAGGGCCTTCGCGTCGTTCTGATGATGGATTCATTGACGCGCTTTAGCCGCGCCATGCGTGAAATCGGCCTTGCCGCAGGAGAGCCGCCGACCCGGCGCGGTTTTCCGCCCTCCGTTTTTGCGCTGTTGCCGGGCTTGTTGGAGCGTGCCGGCATGGGCGAGCATGGCTCCATTACGGCCTTCTATACCGTGCTTGTCGAAGGTGACGGCACGGGTGATCCAATAGCGGAAGAATCACGCGGCATCCTTGACGGCCACATTATTCTCTCGCGCGCGCTGGCCTCGCGAGAGCATTTTCCCGCTATTGATGTGCTGTCGAGCCGCAGCCGCGTCATGGATGCGATCGTATCCGTGCCGCATCGCAAGGCGGCATCCTTCTTCCGTGATCTGCTCTCGCGCTACGCTGAGGCCGAGTTCTTGATCAAAGTCGGTGAATACAAGCAAGGCTCTGATCCGCTGACCGATCGGGCGATCGCCTCGATCGAGGAGCTGCGGGCCTTTTTGCGGCAGGGGCAGGACGAGGCGTGCAGCTTTGAGGAGACGGTCGCATGGATATCGCGTCTGACCGCCTAAATCCCGTTCACGCCTCGAAGCTGCGGCTCGTCAAGGACATGCGGGAGCGAAGCGCCCTTCGTGAATTGTCCAACATGGAAGCCAAGCGCCACCTCGCGATTCAAGCTGTCCAACAAGCTTGCGAGCATCTTGCAAATGCCGAAGGGCGCCGCGCAAAGGTTGAGGCGGAACTCTATCGGAAGATGTTAGCCGCCGATGCGATATCCGTCTGCGAACTGCAGCGACGGTATCATCTTATCATCGGGCGGCTCGCAGACGAGATCGCAGCGGCGCAGCGAGTTCTTGACAAGGCCCGTGCTGCTCAAGAGCAAGCTGAGGCTGCGGTTCTTGAGGCGCGGGCCGTTTCGACCAAGCGTTCAGCGGCGAGCCAGAAATGGCGTGAGATCGATGGCGACGTTCAGCGCATCACGAATGCTCATTTCGAAGCCGCCGCCGAAATCGAAGTCGATGATGAAGTCTTGCTCCGCTACCCCATCAGAGCAGACGGGAGGTGAGCCGACATGATTGCAGATCCTCTTCCGCGCGAGCCAGGGGCCTGCGACGCGGAAGCCGCACCGGCGACATATCGGTCGGCTGAGCCCGCAGCCTTTATGCCGACGCTGACCCTCTCGCACGCCGTGGCCTCGTGGCTCAACGAGATCGCAGCGTTGCGTGCGCCTCTGCAAGGCCGCCTCGGCGAGAAGCCGCTATCGGTGCGCGTGAGCCGAACCATCTGGCAGGCTGAGCCGGCTGCGACGTCGATGCTTGACTGCGTCTTTGAAACGGCGGGTGAAACGTTCATCCTGTCCTTGCCCGGTCCGCTTGCGGAAGCACTGATTGAGACCGTGCAGAATGGCCTGGCCATACCTTCGGAGCCGACGCGTTCGCTGATCCTGGAACTTGCGCTTGAACCCTTGCTTGCTCCAATTGAGCAACTGATGCAGCGCAATCTGAAGCTTGTTCGCGCCGGTGAAGCGCTGGGTGCGGGACCTTATCTTGAATTCGACGTCGCCTATGGTCCGCTTACCAGCAAAGCTCGCTTGCTTCTATTCTCGTCTCTTGACGGTCTGGTTCCGCCGGCCTTCCGGGCTATCGGCGAGCTTCTTGGCCGATCGCCGCGACAGGCGCCCAGGCAGCTTCCCGAGCTTCCGGTCATCGTTGCGGGCCAAATTGGTTCGCTTCGGGTCACGATCGGCCTTGTTCGTCAGGCACGAGAAGGCGACGCACTGCTGCCGGACTCGATTCCTTTGGCTCGCGGCCAGGTCATCCTCGCTGCGGACCGATTGTGGGCCCCTGCAGAGATTGCCGGCGACCGATTGGTCCTGCGCGGGCCGTTCCGACTGCAATCCCACCCTCTGAAAAGTGAACATATGACGACACCACCCCAAGCGCAGCAGCTCCCCTCTGAGGCCGATATCGACAGTCTCGAGATCACGCTTGTCTTCGAATGCGGCCGCTGGCCGATGCCGCTGGGAACCTTGCGAACCATCAACGAAGGCCATGTGTTCGAGCTTGGCCGGCCGCTGGAGGGGACGGTCGATATCCTTGCCAACGGTCAACGTATCGGCCGCGGCGACATCGTGCGGATCGGCGAGGAACTGGCCGTTAGGTTACGCGGCAGGTTGGCGGTCAATGACTGAGATTCAACCGAGCATCCTCGCGCTTCTTGCGATCACCGTCGGCCTTGGCCTGCTGGCCTTCGCCGTCGTCACAATGACCGCCTTTATCAAGGTCTCGGTTGTTCTCTTCCTCGTGCGTAACGCGTTGGGGACTCAATCGATACCGCCGAACATCATCCTTTACGGAGCGGCACTGATCCTGACCGTCTTCATCAGCGCTCCGGTCTTCGAGCAGACCTATAACCGCCTTACCGATCCGCAACTCCGCTACCAAACCTTCGATGACTGGGTGACAGCCGCCAAGGAGGGACAGGAGCCGCTGCGCGCCCATCTGAAGAAGTTCACCAATGAAGAGCAGCGCCGCTTCTTCCTATCATCGACCGAACATGTCTGGTCGGAGGAGATGCGCGGCAGCGCAACGGCAGATGATTTCGTGATTCTTGTGCCGTCGTTCCTGATTTCCGAGCTCAAGCGTGGCTTCGAGATCGGCTTTCTTCTCTATCTTCCCTTTATCACCATCGATCTGATCGTCACGACGATTTTGATGGCCATGGGCATGTCGATGGTGTCCCCGACGGTGATATCTGTCCCGTTCAAGCTTTTTCTGTTCGTCACTATCGACGGCTGGTCACGTCTCATGCACGGGCTGGTGTTAAGCTACACGACGCCAGGAGGTTGACGATGAACGAAGCCAGCATCCTCACGCACTTGAGCCAATCGCTTGTCCTTTTCATGATCTGGGTTCTGCCGCCGCTGCTCGCAGCTCTCATCTCAGGATTGATCATTGGCCTGATCCAGGCGGCAACCCAGCTCCAGGATCAAACCTTGCCGCTGACGGTCAAGCTTCTGGTCGTCGTCGCCGTGCTCGCCGGGTTTTGTCCTGTGCTCAGCGCTCCACTGATCGAACAAGCCGAGCGCATCTTCAGCGAATTTCCTGCACTCACAGCAAGATATTAGCAGAGCTTGGATGGCTGGCCTGTCACCCACAGATGCGCAAGCTGTCGTCCAGAGCGCGGTCGAGCTCGTCGCCGCAACCGGTCTGAGCGCGGCCCGCGCCCTGGGCATCATGCTGGTGCTTCCCGTCTTTACCCGGCCGCGTATCAGCGGCCTGATTCGGGGAAGCCTGACGATTGCGATCGGTCTGCCATGCCTCGCGCAGGTGAAGCTCGGCTTGCAGGCCCTGGACCCGAACACGCGCCTGGTCAGCGTTACCATGCTTGGCCTGAAGGAGGTGTTCGTCGGCCTTATGCTCGGCATCCTGCTCAGTATTCCACTATGGAGCATCCAGGCAGTCGGCGACATCATCGATACCCAAAGAGGAATTTCAAGCCAAGTTGCGGAGGAGGATCCCGCCACGCACAGCCAAGCGTCCGGGACCGGGCTTTTTCTCGGCATTACGGCGGTTACGATCTTCGTTCTGGTCGGCGGCCTGCAAACGATGGTGAAGGGCCTTTATGGCAGCTATCTGGTCTGGCCCGTTTATCAGTTCCTGCCTGCCGTGACGGCGCAAGGGGCAATGGAATGTCTGGCCCTTCTCGATCACATCATGCTGACGACGCTGCTGGTCGCCGGACCGGTGCTGGCCCTGCTGCTGCTGGTCGATATCTCGGTCATGATGCTCGGCCGTTTCGCATCTCAGCTCAAGATGAATGATCTCTCCCCGATGATCAAGAATGTCGCTTTCGGCGTCATCATGGTCAGCTACACCGTCTATCTGCTTGAATATGCCGGAGCTGAAATCTTGAGCTCAAACAACATGCTCGATTATCTGAAGAAGCTCTTGAAATGAGCGGCACGAGCGAGGAGAAAAAGCTTCCTCCGACGCCCAAGAAGCTGCGCGATGCGCGCAAGAAGGGACAAAGCGCGCGCAGCTCCGATCTAGTGAGCGGCGTCAGCGCCTGTGCGGGTTTCGGCTGCCTTTGGTGGCGAGCAGGTGCGATTGAAGACAAGTGGCAGGAAACGGTGCGACTGGTCGACAAATTGCAGGAACAGCCGTTCACGAGCGCGGTGCCACAAGCGCTCAGCGGCTTGCTAGAACTTTCGATTGCAACTGTTGCGCCCTTGCTCGCCGCCGCCGTGATGGCAGCCCTTCTGGCCAATATCCTGGCCAATGGCGGTTTCATGTTTGCTTCGGAGCCGCTCAAGCCAAAGCTCGAGAACCTGGATCCCATCAAAGGCTTAAAGCGCATCGTCTCGAAACGTTCGGCCATCGAGCTTAGCAAGACGTTGGTTAAAGTGGCTTTGCTTGGTGCAACCTTCTTTCTCACCGTCATCGCAAGCTGGAAAGCGCTGGTCTACCTGCCGGTCTGCGGCATGGGCTGTTTTGGCTTCGTCTTCACCGAGATCAAACTGTTGACCGGGATTGCCGCTGGAGCGTTTCTGGTCGGCGGATTGGCTGACCTTCTAATCCAGCGCTGGTTGTTCATGCAGGATATGCGCATGACGGAAACCGAGGCCAAGCGCGAGAACAAGGAGCAGCAAGGCAATCCGCAAGTGAAACGCGAGCACCGGCGTCTGCGACAGGAGTCCGCGAACGAGGCTCCTCTTGGCGTCCATCGCGCCACGTTGATCTTGAAGGGCCCGACAGTGTTGATTGGGCTGCGCTATGTTCGCGGCGAGACCGGGGTGCCGGTCTTAGTCTGCCGTGGCGAGGGCGAAGCTGCTTCACAGCTGCTTGGTGAGGCGCGCGCGCTGCGCCTCACGATTGTGGATGACGATGTCCTGGCGCGTCAGCTGTTCGGCAAAGCAAAGCTCGGCAACCCGGTTCCTTCGCAGTATTTCGAGTCGGTCGCAAAAGCACTCTACGCCGCCGGGCTGGTCTAGATCAGCCTCGTGGCGACGTGATCGAAAGCCACCGCTATCGAGCAGGCTGCGCGTCCTTCGCCGTCGCGCCCGCAGCTTCCGGCGTTGCCCCCTTACCGGCACCGTCGTCGCCATTGCCCTTATTGCGGGGCGCCAAGGTTCCGTAACTGGCAACAGGGTTGGCGGCACGATCGCCATTGCTCGTCATGATTGATCGATTGTCCAGCAAATCGAGCGGGTCATTGACCATGGTTGCCAGATTGTTTCTGGTCGAGCAGCCAAGCGTCGGGTCGAACGAATTGTCGTTCACAGTAGGACCGACGACGGAAAGCGACGGACAGGGCGGAGGATGGGCTTCGAAGGTGATTGCCTCGATCCTTACCCCGGAACGGGTGGGCAGATCGCGAGGGGAAGCAGACAGGCGGATGTTATAGGGGGCAACACCCATGGCCCGGACCTCGTGGGCCACCTGTGCGATGAGGCGCGGCGAGCCGGTGACATCGAGATGGAGTGCATCCCGCCGGCCGTGACTGGCAGTCGCTATGAAACTCCGCAGCCGATGCGTTTCGGGGCGGCGAAGGCTTTGTAATAACAAGACACTGCTCTTCTGCTCCACCTGGATCGCTTGTTCAGCCGGTCCGTAATGGACCGAAGCAGTATTTGCGCATCCGCCTAATGTTGCCGCAATACCAATCAAATGGCACAATTGTCGCAAAGTCATTTGGCGATCCTCATTCGATAATAAAGCCGGCGCTGCCGGTCAATCCTGGTGCGCTGGCGCGAGGCGCATCGCGGTCTCGCGGCGGCCGGGCCACCGTGTTCGTCAAAATTCGCCCCGCGTCTGAGGGCGGTGAGATGCGATCGCTTGGCGCACTCATCTTGTTCGGGTTCGATCCGGGCCGCACGATGTAGGGCGTGACAATAATGACCAGCTCGGTTTCACGTTTTTGAAACGATGAGGAGCGAAAAAGCGCACCCAGGATCGGCACATCGCCGAGCCAGGGAAACTCGCTGATATCAGTGTTGAAGTTGCGCCTGATGAGGCCGCCGATTGCAAAGCTCTGACCGCTGGCCAGCTCGACCACGGTGCTCGCCCGCCGAGTCGAGAGGGCAGGGACCGCCATGCCATTGATTTTGACTTCGCCTTCGCTCGACAGTTCGCTGACTTCGGGCTTCACACGGACATTGATCTGATTATTGTTGAGAACCGTCGGAACGAACTCGAGGCTCACGCCGAACTGGCGAAATTGGACCGAAACCTGCCGGTTATCCTGCATCACCGGAATGGGAAATTCGCCGCCGGCGAGGAAGCTTGCGGCTTCGCCGGACATCGCCGTCAGATTCGGCTCAGCCAGGATTGATGCGAGGTGCTCACTCGCGAGAGCGTCGAGAACAGCGCTCAGGTTGGTATTGCCGGCGCTAAACCCGATCCCGATCGTGCCGCCGCCGCCCGCCGCGCCGGACCCGCCCCCTTTGCCGGTGATAAGGAAAGCGCCGTTTGGGCTCGAGGCGGTGAAGTTGATATTGAGATCCTTGACAGCGCTGCGGGAGACTTCTGCCACCCGTACGCTGAGATTCACCTGCAACGAGCCCGCGACCTGGATCTTGTTGACAACCAGCGCGCCCGCCCCAAGAAACTGCTCAGTGAGCTTCCTGGCGGTCTCGACGACATCGGCATTGGGCGCCATACCGCTAAGGATCGCGCCGCGCGGGGTATAGCTGACCTGAATCGGATAGTCGCCGACCTCGGCCTTCAGCGCGGCCCGCAGATCCTCGATCGGTTGGGTAACGACAACACGCAGCTCGGCGAGAGCCTCTCCGTTGTCGTTCAGGGCGAACAGGCTCGTCCGTCCGGACTTTTTGCCAAACACGAAAATCGTGGTGTTCGACGGCGCCTGATAATCCGCAATCGCCGGGTCGGCAATAAAAATGCTCGCAGCCGGCCCGGTCAGATGAACTGTCTTGCCCTGTGAGGAGGTAAGATTGAGCGTGCCGGTGGTGCTGCCAGGCGCCGCACGTGGCGATTCTCCTTTGCCATCCCGCTTTGTCTGAGCTGTGACAGCAAGCGGAAATAGCAGAGCGACTGCGCACAGGACATAGCAGAGGCGGGGAAAAGCGGCATAGTACGAGCCGCTGGCGACCATCGACGGCTCATCAGCGCCGGCGTCATTGTTAACGACGTTCAAGGGAATGTTGCTTTCAGGTTCGATCGGCTAGGCAGCCGATGCTGCGCCAATGAGTTCGAGGGTGTAACCGACACCGCGCGCGGTCTTGATCCTGAGGGTTGCACCCGCCTGGCTCAAATGCGTGCGTAAGCGATAAATCCCGACTTCCAGCGCATTGGTCGAGACCTCGTCGTCAAATGCATACAAGCTATCTTCGAGCGATGCGCGCGGCACGGTACGGCCCGCGCGGTTGAGCAGATGTTCAAGAATGCACACTTCGCGGCGCGCAATTCTCAGGATTCGACCACCGACCGAGACTTGTCTCGCGATCGGATCGAAATGCAGATTTCCGAATGTCACCACCGGTGCCGTCATCTGCGTTGACCGTCGCAAAATAGCTCGCATGCGAGCAATGAGTTCGTCGATAGACACCGGCTTGGGCAGAAAATCATCCGCGCCAGCATTGAAAATCGCAATCCGCCGACTGAGATCATTGAGACTGCTCATCATCATGGCCGGCATTGACCGTCCCTCGCGCCGCAACTGCTTCAGCCAGTCCAATCCGTCTCCATCGGGCAAAGCCGATTCGAGCAGGACCATGTGGTAGTTCGCGCAATCGAGCGCGGCCGCCGCCTCGTCCAGCGTGCGTGTCACGTCGACGGCGAAGCCGCAACTTAAGAGCGCTTCCTTCACGTCGCGGGCAAAGTCCGCATGATGATCAACCAGGAGAATTCGCATTTCGTCGCCTCTCGTCCACCCACGCCAAGACCTGAGCGCGTCACGATTGACCATGGGGCTCGATGGAACTGAGAGGCGGTTGCCTTGGTGTGAATTTGAACAGCCCGAAAGGAGAGGGCGGAACATTTTGACAGGCGATCAATATCTGCGAGTCCATCGTCATCGGATCGACCTCGGACCGCCGCGGACTGCTTACGCCGTCGGCGCCGCTCAACATGCCCCTCATGCCAGCAAGAGATCTGCTTTCATTTGAAAGGCTGAAGGCCGCGGCAGCCCGCTGACGCGTCTGTGGGCCGATCACAGCCGTTCTTGCATGCACTGAGCCGACGCCTGCTGTGCGAACAGCGCCAAACCGCGCAATCGAGACCAAAGCGCGGGAGACGATCGGATTTGTGGCTGAACAGATGAGCGAAACCGACATTTGGAAACTTCCCCAATTCGTCTTGGTCCGCGGTCGGTCTTGCTGGCCTGTTGAGCCCGTCGTGTCGTGCAGTCACGACAATGCAAGTCTTTCCGCTTTCGAAGACACTTCACGCGACGCATCTGGCCAATGGCTTCACAGGCCGAGATGCACGACAGAAACGATCAATGCCCCTCTCGGCTTGAAGAACACCCTCCCCCTAGCCAATTGTTCGCGCGCAAGGCATCAACCGTCCTGAAGTTCCGTCGCTCCCTGGTACGCCGCAGCCCAGCGAAAGCTGACCGCCGCATCGAGCTGCACGGTGTTGCCATCGCGCATAGATCCAGCTGGCTACACCAGCACCATTTCGTCTCACGGGGTGCACGGCGCCAGAATGATCGGTTCTCGAGTTTGGAGTTGGCGTGTGCCCGGCAAGGGCGAGATACCGACCGCCAGCGTTCTGCTCGCGCGCCGCATCTTGATTCACTTGCGAGGGGATCGGTGCTGCATCCTCCGATCTGCACATAGGCGATGTCGGACGCTGGCCCTGGAGAGGAGCAGTCCAGCAGCGTGACGAGGCGGAGCGGCGGAGCATTGTGCTTTTGAGACGTTCGCAATTCTTGCTCCCTGTCAGGAAGAGTTCACGCGAGCGGGTTCTGTGTCGCGGGACTGTCGGAAATCCTACAATCTGACGCTAGGTGAGATTCAAGTGCCCTTGACTGCTGGTTGTAGCAGTGCTCTCGAACTCGCAAGCATTCTGAGGCGATGACGACACAGTCCGGACCAGACGATCGACCTGTGCGTAACGCTCGTCCCTCTCGCCAATGTCATGAGCATTTCGTCGGTCCAATTAAGGCGTAGCTTGAGCCAAAGCCGATGACAGTGTGTGAAGGCACTCGTCTTTGCTAGGCCTTAAGGCGTGACGGTCACGGTCGTCCGATCGACCTCATACGTGCCAATTTAGCAAGAAGACGGTGGCGAGCGGCGTGATGCTTCTATGTGACGCGCGGGAGCTAACGTCTGTGATGCAGACGCCCGAGCGCGCAAGCCGATTTGACCGGCAAGGGACTGAAAAAAGAATCGATTGCCACACGACATTCTTGAATGCTGCCTCCATAGATCGCGATCGACTATGGGGCTTTTAGGCGATTCGGCAAAATCGATTGTTTTGATGGAACGCATCCAGGTAGCGAATAGGCCATTGTGCGACGCGCATGCCTTGCCGCTGAGCGATACTCCATTGACCTGATCCGTTGATGCGATCGCACCCGAGCTCTTTTGATTGATCGCGCGGTCGATGGCAGGTCGAGCTGCCGAAGGGATCGATGATCCGCCTTGGTGGCTCACGTCATCCGAACTTCCTGCCAAATGTGTCGGCGGCAATTGGATCGATGCGGGCGAGGCCGCAGCACTCCAATGAGAGCCGTGGAAGAGCAAATAATGGTGCGAGTGTCTCCTCCAGAGCGTCGGGTACCTCTTGGGATGTGGGCGCGCCTTCGTGCCTTGCAGCAGGTCAATGGATGGGTTGATCTGGACATTATTCGCGAAGCCATTATCGTCGTTCGGGAAGCGGCGCCGCTGGGACGACCGTTCCTTAGGGTGGTGGTCTTGGTGAACATCAAGGAACGTGCGAGAATGGCGCGGTCGCCAGTTGTTTAATCATTAGTCTCCAGTCTGCCGCTTGTAGGGATTTGCTTCGCTGGCGGTTCGGTAGCTGTCCAAATTGCCGCCCAGGAACAAGCGCTCGGTCTCACGGGTCGGCGTTCTGCCCAGCGAGCACATCAAATCCACATCCGCATCGATGTTGTCCTGATCCTCCACATTCATTCCAAGGCCAATACTGCTCAGTACGTCGTCGGGCGTCCAGACCGCGGACCTCGGTACGGCGTAGGTGTGCAGCGTGTTCGCATTGTTGGCGATCGCTCTCGCCCAGTGGTCACGCGAAACGGTGAGTTTTGAGGGGTCTTCGACCAACGACACGAATGGAGAAGCTGTTGTCTTACCGCGCATATGCCATCCAGCCTGGCGCGCCAGGTCCATGGCATATCGCTCCAGAGGATCTCCAATGGAAGAATGATCCCGCGCCGTGTTACGGACATGTGATATTGCACACGTGCTGGCTTCCGCGCTCGGTTTGCAATCGCTGTCCTGGTTCTGGGAACGATGCAGCTTGAGATATGCCGATGCCGCTACATTGTCGAAAATGCGGTCTCGGTCGACACTGTCGCCCCCCGCTGCGGTTGCTGACGCCCATCGTGCTGATTGCTGTTCGGCCAGGGCTATCTCGTTTTTGAGCGCTTCAAGCGTTGCGCCCGTGAGCGTTGCGGCAAGCTGGGCGCGCGCGCTGACAAATGATGCGGCTGGATAGTGATTGGTTTGCGGCACCGCTCATTCGGCGCACTCGATGATCCGACAGAGGGATCCGATGTTTGGTGAACCAAATGCAGACCATGTAGCTGGTCTTCAAAGTCTGCTTGATCGGCCGGCAGCCGCACCGGTGAACTGGCGTGTACGCTCAGTTCGTCTGCTTGCCGATCTACCTGGTGCGGCTGCGGCAGTGCATCTTGACCGTAAACAGAAGCCTCTGCGGCATTCCGTGGATCGATGTTCATCCGTTTTCCCCAAAGTAGTTGCCGGTGACCATTTCTTTGCAAAGACAGCTTTCGAGAAGCTGACGGGCGCGAAAATGCTGCTGTTTGTTTTAGATGAGGGTCAGCTGCCTTGACTGCACGGACCTGTTACCGCGGCGCGAGGTTCGTGCAAGCCTAGTCCGGCCCTGTCGTTCAGGCGGCGGATACCGGTGCCGTTTCTGTTGTGTTTCTAATGGCTCTGCTCGATGAATCATTTCGCACGATGATGCTCGCGAGGAGGCGAATTCAGCAAACCTGACCTACGATGTTGTGACGTCGGAATAGCTGTCACAACCACTTGCGTCTGATTGCGACCGATTGTCTTGTTCGAAGTGCGACGACGCTTGATGTCTGTGATCCGCCAAGCGGCTTGCGACAACCGCTCTTGTGACGTTGCGCTTACGCGACCTGTAGTTCCTATGGAGGGAGAAGAGCATATGAACTTAACTGGCAGAGCCCTGTTGATCCTATTGTCCGTGCTTTCTGCGACAACCGTGAGCTCGGTGGCCAGAGCCGATGAGACCTCACCGAAATACGCCGAGGTGCTCAATGCCCTGCAGACGGGCAAGAGCGTGAAACTCATACTGGATATGAACCGCTGTACTACCGCCGAGGGCGGCAAGCCCGGGCCTGCGACGCAGGCCGGGTTGGTCATCAATGCCTTCAGGGTATCCGCCCAGAACGGCATCAGCTTTGCAAATGCGCACCAAACGGTGGATAGCTCTGGACATGCCGTGACCGAATACATTCGCCACAGCCTCAGCCGCGAAGGAAAGCTTACCGTGCGAGCCTCCAAGCTTGTCGTCGGCACCACCGAACTCGTGAACCAGGGCGAATTCATCTGCGAACTGCCTGATGGGGCAAGGTTCATCTGGTAGACGAAAGGCATTGCGCCGGGCGTGAATGCGCGTTGGCCTTTGATCCTTTAGCGGTGTGGACGGCATCGCACGCCATCACACGATAGTCTCGATAGTGACGACGGCCAGATCGTTTCTGGCCGTTTTTTCGTCGGGGATGGCCAGGCTGCACGAACTTGCATCAGTTCGCTCGTTGCACCGTTGAGGGCCGGCGATGCTCAATCGAGCCCAGCAATGGACTGGCCAGACTGCTTCAGTGCCTCAGCCAATTTGCGAAGTCGACGATCATAAATACTGACGCTGGTTGCACTCGGCCGCTGCCCGCGCGCGAGGGCAGCACCGGACGCTGCTTGGATGAGGCGATCGTCTTCCTCCGTGACATCATAAAGGTCCCTATGGGGGTATATCGGGCCGACCTGTCGCGCCTCTCCCAGATGCTGCTCAAACTCCGCTTGCTGCTGTTGCGGCTGTTGCACGGTGGCATCGGATGCAGCGAAATTTTATCGGCTGGGTTGAGTTCGGTGAGTCGGTCCATGGTCCCGTCCGTTGACATCGCTCTCTAGTTCCGTCGCTACGAACGTTAGCTTTCCAAAACCTGACATGACCCGAGGAACGAACTAGGGCGGGGCTAGTGCCTTCTTCGAGCGCGCTGCATCCTTCGATCGGCGAATTTGTCCTGGGGGATAAGAGCATCGGACAATGCATCCTGCGGTCGTGGTTATCTCCAATATCCGGCCGCCAGGATCGGCTGCGCGTAAGTCTTGTAACCCTCGCGTATGCCGTCATTCTGTCTGGTCCTTTCACATGCCGGAGCAGGTAATTGCTAGAGAGGGAGCGCAGCATTCGGTGCGCCGCGGATTGCCTTGCGGCTGGGGGGCACGATCGCGGACATTGGGGTGCCCACGGCTACATGCGTCGTGCCCAGCGGTGCTCGTTTGCAGGCGCAGACCAATCCACTGACCGTATTGGAGGCAAGTCACGCTTTCGGATTTTCATCGGTGTATCACTGGCGCCGCGGTCCCCCGGTCACTACCGCTTCCGTTCCTGACGATGAAGTCTCGTCACCACCTCCTCGAAGTTGGCGCTCCTTGACGTGCACGCAGAGATCCGGGCAACTCCTCCGTTCTGCGACCTACATAGTCGCCCGGCAAATGCTGGCCGAGCCCTTTTTAGCCAGGCTTTGTCTTACAGCGAGCATCGCGAATTTCGAGTGTTTCATCGCATTATTTGATAGTTTCCGAGCGTAAGCTTGCCGGCTGCGCTTATTTGCCAAAGTCGGCAGCTAAGCTGCTGATCAACACTGTCGCGCCGAATGTCTGATGTGTTCTCGAACGCATCAATTTATGTCGCTCGGTTTCGAGCCCGTCCTGCAAATTGAAGCGGGTGCGATCGTAGGCATCGGTGTCATCCGTGAGCCTATCGGCGACCACCCTCTCGAACGAAGAGGATAGAGACATCGCCAGAGAAGAGGATGCCAAGTGAGGAGAGTAGAATGGAATACTCAACTATTGCGTTTGGCTGCTTTCAACCTCTACACATCCTTTCGTGACGCGCGCTCGCGTCGGAGCGGAGTCCATGCGTTTGTGATCGCGACGATGCGCCCAAAGCGCATTCCAGAGAAAGTGGCGGGGCATCTGATGAGCTGTGGAGAGCCAATATGAAGGCACCCGTTTTGAAACAGCTCAGCGTCGGAATTGAGTTGGACGCACCTGGGCGCCATTGGGCATGCGTCGCGGTCGAAGGCCTTCTGCGCCTCGTCCGCTGCGAGAAGGTGCCAAGAGGTAGCCACGGCGTCTTTGGTGATATCCCTCTCACACCAATGAGTGGCTTGTTGTTAGCCTCCTCAATATGGCTGTTCGCGGGCATTCAGGGCGGACCTTTGAGAAAGAGCAGGGTGGTCGCCGAGACCGCTGGCAAAGGTCCGATTATTAAGACGTACCGAGCGGCTAAGAGGCCGCTGCATTCGGGGGTGTGATGTCTTCGGTCAACCCTATGCTCCATATCGGCTTAAATCTCCATGGTGCTGGCGGTCACTCTGCCGCGTGGCGCTGGCCGGGCACAAATCCAAGCGCGTTTTTTGATATCGAGCACTACGTCCGGGCTGCGAAGCTTGCGGAGCACGGTCTGCTGGATGCCGTATTCCTCGCCGATACCCCCGCGATAAATTCCGACATTACGCACCAGCCGCCGCTCAATGGGCTCGAACCTACGCTGGTTCTCACTGTGATCGCCCGCGAAACGGAGCGGATTGGGCTGATCGCCACCGCATCGACAACCTACAATGAGCCATACAATCTCGCCCGGCGTTTCCAATCGCTCGATGTCATCAGCGGTGGCCGCGTCGCGTGGAACGCGGTCACGACGTCGAGCCCCGCGACGGTGGCGAACTTTGGCGGTCAAGAGGTCGCACGAGCGGATCGCTACCGACGCGCTGAGGACTTTGTTGAAACCGTCCGTGCTCTCTGGCTGAGCTGGAGTGGCGAGATGATCATCGCCGACCAGGCTGCGGGAGTTTACGCAGATCAGAGTCAGTTCCGGCTGCTCGACCCTAATACGAATAGTTTTGGCATCCGAGGCCCGCTTACACATCCCGCTTCGCCTCAAGGTCATCCAGTCATCGTTCAAGCGGGCGGTTCGGATCCCGGATTACGGCTTGGTGCCCGCAGTGCAGATGTCGTGTTTGCGGCAGCCGGGGACTTGACAACGGCGCTGCAGGAAGCCGAGCGCCTACGTGCTGTCTCTCGTCAATTCGGCCGCCCTGCGGCTCCGCTCATCCTCCCAGGTCTCGTCACCTGTATCGGCGGAACCGAAGAAGAGGCGGCTCGTCGCAAAGAGCAACTCGACGAGTTGCTCGATCTAGAGCGCGCCGTCGCCGCTCTTGCACGAAGCATGGGCGTGGCGATCGAGAAGCTCAGCCTCGATAGGCCCATCCCGGAAGAGATTTTGCCCGATGCAGATAACGTTCCGTTTTCTGTCGGTCACCATCGCACGATCGAAACTCTGGCGCGTCAAGGCCGGACGGTTCGCGAGATCATCAGCAGCGTTCAAGCTTTTGGCCACCGCTTGCTCGTGGGCGCGCCCGAGCAGATCGCTGATTCGATTGAGGCCTGGTTCCGCGTTGGCGCGGTTGATGGTTTCAACATCATTCCGGACGTGCTGGCCGACGGCACCGCGGCCTTTGTCGACCATGTCGTGCCCCTCCTCCAGAAGCGCGGTCTGTTTCGCACAGAATATCGGGGAGAGACATTGCGCGAGCATTTGGGGGTTTCCCTCCACATCGAACCGGCAAGCACGGCGAGTACGTCAGCGGTCTGACGCTGCATTCTCCCGTCCGCATTCATTGCCCTGGAGCTTGGATATGTCTGTATCGGATGCGCAATCATCGAGGCGTTTCACCCGCCAGTCGACCCATCGCGGAAGAAAAGTGGCGGTTAGCCTGTTCGTCCTCCAAAGCCTGTCACAGTTCGCGCACAGCGGCCATGCCCAAGAGGCGTCGGCCGGCAACGACAAGCGAGGAGGCGTTATTCGTTACGGGCATTTTCAAGAGCCGGCGTGCCTGTTCGGAGGATGGGTGCAGCAATGGTATCTGCAACGCCAGTACAGCGATAATCTGGTTGCCCGCAGCGAGAATGGCAAGATTGTGCCATGGCTGGCCGAGTCATGGACAATCTCCGACGACAAAAAGGTATACACATTCGAGATAAAGCCGAATGTGAAGTTCACGGATGGGACTCCTCTCGATGCGCAGGCCATCGCTGACAATATCAACGGATGGCTCAGCAACGACCCCGATCTTCGTAATCCGACTGCCGCTCCTTATCTTAGCGATAGCTTCGAATCGGCAAGGGCAATCGCTCCTCTGAGGTTGGAGGTAACCTTGAAGGTGCCATTCCAACCCTTGCTGAACGTGTTCGCCCAATCCTCACAAGGCATTCTCTCGCCATCCGCGCTCAAACGTGGACTTGCGGTGAATTGCGAGAACCCTGTCGGCTCAGGTCCATTCATTGTCGACAAGTGGCACCATGGGCAGGAAGTCACCTTCCGCCGCAACCCCGATTACAATTCGGCGCCCGCCACCGCGAAACATCAAGGACCGGCTTACGTTGACGGGATCAGCTGGAAGTTTCTGCCAGATCAGACTGTCCGATACGGCTCGCTGATCACGGGGGAGACCGATGCCATATACGATATCCCGGCTATCGCATGGAAGGACGCCAATTCCCGCTTTCCAGTATTGCGGCACCTTACCGGCGGCACCCCTCTGCGTCTGGCGTTGTATACGGCCCGGCCCCCATTTGACGACGTGCTCGTCCGCAAGGCCTTTGCCTATTCTACTGACCGAAAGGCCGCGGTCGACACATCCTTCCTTGGCTCTTTGCCATTTGAAGGCAACGGTGCGCTAAGTCAGAGCTCGCCGGAATACCTGCGTGAGCTCGGGCACTCCTATGCGTACGATATTCGGAAAACCAATCAGCTGCTTGATCAGGCGGGTTGGACTGAGCGTAATCCTAACGGCGTTCGTGTCAAGAACGGCAATCCGCTCATCGTGCGCATTTCCTATTCGAACGCTTTTCTGAAGCCAGATGGCGAGCAAGCCTTGCAAGCTATCCAGCAGCAGGCACGGGCGGCCGGTTTTGACGTACGTCTTCAACCCACCAATCCGGCTGATTTCTTCGCCGGAAAAAACCTCGGCCCCGATGATTATGAAGTCGTGCTTCTCTATTGGGTTGCACCCGGCGCTGAGATATTCCGAATTTCGTGGAAGCCGGACCAGAATGGCGAGCCCAATCGCTTCAATCCATCGCGGTTCCAGGATCCGACGCTTTGGGAGGTGATCCAAAAGGCGGAGCAGGAATCCAATCGGGCTGAACGAACCGCCCTCTATCAGCAAGCGGAGCGGAAGATCGTGGACGACGCTCCTGTGATTGGCCTGACGGTGCTGGACGTAACTTTGGCGACCAAGCCGAACTTGAAAGACGTTTGGCTGGACCGCGGGTCAGTTGGCGAACCTGTCTTCTATGACGCTCATTTCGACGACAAGAAATGACGCCGTGAAGATGGTAGTCCATCATCCCATTGTTTGGTTCGCGCGCCGGATACTGTCCGGCGTAGTCGTGGTGTGGGCTGCCGCAACTTTTGCGTTCGTAATTCAGTGTGTGCTGCCTGGCGATCGCGCCCAGATCATCATCAATGTGACGAGTGGCAACGTCGGGCCGGCGTCGTCGGCAGAGCTTGCAGCGATCAATGCGAAATACGGCTTTGATCAACCGCTCGCGGTTCAATACGGCAAATACATATGGCGAATCTTGCATGGAGACCTGGGCGAATCGTACCAGCAGCATCGGCCTGTCGCAGGGATCATCGCGGAACAGATTGGCCCCACGATCATTCTGGCGATCGCCGCGCTGCTGATCGCATGGATTATCGCAATCCTGACAACCTTGTTCATCGCCGGCAGAGACAACATATGGTCGAAGCTGCTCAATGACACGCAAGTCTTTTTGGCAACCGTGCCGCCTTACTGGCTAGCCACAATTCTGCTGGTTGTCTTTGCGGTAAAGCTGCGCATTTTTCCGGTGATCGGTGGAAATTCGCCGATCGGGCTCGTTCTGCCGACACTTGCGTTGGCTCTTGAACTGTCGGGCTTTTTCGGACAAGTCGTTCAGAATGAGTTCACGCGCGTGCTCGAGCAGCCGTTCGTTACGTCCGCGCGGGCCCGAGGTATGAGTGATTTCGGCGTCAGGCTTTGCCATGTCCTCCGCCACGCCGCATTGCCCGGCATTACTTTAACAGGTTGGGCGCTCGGCAAACTTCTTTCGGGCGCGATTTTGATCGAGGTGGTTTTCGCCCGTCAAGGCCTAGGTGGAGTCCTTGTCGCTGCAACGTCATCGCGAGACGTTCCGATTGTCTCGGGAGCTGTTTTGATCTCTGCGGGCCTATTCGTTGTTGCCAGTATGATTGTCGATCTGACTTACCGGGTGGTCGATCCGAGGATCAAGTTGACATGAGCATGTTCGCCGAAGTCACGGTGTCTCGGCCGCTCAGAGAACTCCTGGCAATCGTCCGCCATGTTCCCTTCCGAGTTGCCGTCTGTCTCATCATCATTGGCCTCTTTGCCCTCGCGGCTATCGCGCCAAAGGTGCTGCAGACGCACGATCCGCTCGCTATTGATTTGAGATCGTCATTGCAGTCTCCGTCGATCGCCCATTGGTTGGGAACTGATCAATTGGGTCGAGATCTTTACTCTCGAGTAGTCGAGGGGGCAGGCCAATCCCTGGCCATCGGACTTGGCGCGACGGCGCTGAGCATGTCCATTGCGATCGTTTTCGGCGTTGCCGCCGCACTTTCTGGTGGCGTATTCGACAGCATCCTCAGCCGGATTGTCGACGTGCTCTTCGCAATTCCCACGCTCTTGCTCGCCCTTGTGTTCGTGACCGTTTTTGGGCCGTCGGTATTGACTGAAGTCATAGCTGTCGGAATCGGCACAGCGCCAGGCTATGCGCGCATGATCAGAGGCCAGATGCTTTCCATCAAAGGGACAGGCTATGTGGAGGCCGCCAAGGTGCTGGGCCATCCATTTCCCCGTATCGTCTGGAGGCATATTCTTCCCAACGCCATGAACCCGCTGACAGCAATGATGACGATCGGCGTGGGTCAGGCGATTATCTGGGCCTCCGGTCTTGCCTTTCTAGGTCTTGGCGTCGCTCCCCCGGCCCCTGAATGGGGCGCGCTGCTCAATGCCGGGCGCAATTATGTGATCTACGCCTGGTGGGTAGAGATCATACCCGGTCTGGCGGTGACGGCGTTTGCCCTCAGCGTCACCATCATCGGGCGCCATCTACAGGACCGTCTGGAAGGAAAAAGGTGAATGTTGCAGGTTCGTCCCAAGCCTGTCTCGCAGGAGGCAGACCTCCTCACGGTCGATTCGCTGCGTGTTTCCTTCGGGCGCGACATCGCCGAGAAAGCGGTTGTGCGCAGTATGTCCTTCTCCCTCCGAGCGGGACGGTGCCTTGCGATCGTCGGTGAATCCGGCTCAGGCAAGAGCGTGACTGCGCGGGCTCTCGTAGGCCTCGCTGGTCGCCACGCCGATGTCCATGCACGCCAGCTGAGCTTCGATGGGACGGACCTGATCGGCCTGAACGATCGTGCCTGGCGGCGCATCCGCGGCAACGAGATTGGCTTTGTATCACAAGATGCACTCGTCTCGCTTGACCCGCTTCGCCGGATCGGCAAAGAGATTAGTGAAGGCTTGCTTCTCCATGGTGCGGTATCATCTCGCGAGGAGCTCGCGCAGCGCGTCATTGCTCTCCTTAAGCTCGTCGGTGTCCCTGAGCCCGAGACCAAAGCCCAGCAGCTGCCGCATCAATTATCCGGCGGCCAGCGTCAACGGGCTCTCATCGCTGCAGCACTTGCGCTCGATCCACGCATCCTTATCGCCGACGAGCCGACTACCGCTCTCGACGTGACGGCGCAAGCTCATGTGCTGACACTGCTCGAGGTGACCAAAACGAGGGGCAAGGCTCTGATCCTGATCAGTCACGATCTGGCAGTGGTCTCCCGCGTGGCGGATGAGATCCTCGTCATGCGAGGAGGCGAGGTCGTCGAACGTGGGACCGCAGCCCAGATATTCAAAGATCCGCGACATCCCTATACTCGTCAGCTGCTGGACGCCGTGCCATCAGGCCGGCCGCGCGGCTCACGCCTCTCACCATCGACTATTGTGCGTTCGCCTGGCCGGCAAACGCAGCCACCCGTGCAATCGCTGCCGAATTCTCGTCCCATCCTGCTCGAAGCGACAAGTCTGGTGAAGCGCTTCAAGGGTCCGGATGGCACTTTACGGGCGGCTGTGGATGGCGTCTCCTTCGAACTGCGGTCCGGCGAGACTTTGGGCATCGTGGGTGAGTCCGGATCAGGAAAGTCAACGATGGCGCGCATGGTCCTGGCGCTCGAGGAGCCTGACGAGGGAACCGTTCAGTTTGCAGGCCGGCCTTGGACCACGCTCGCCGAGCGCGAACGGCGGGCTCGGCGGCGGTCGCTATCGATCATTTACCAGGATCCTCTTGGCTCGTTTGATCCACGTTGGACGGTCGGACGCATCATATCCGACAGCTTTCCGAGCGACGTTGAGACACGGCGCAAGCGGCAGGAGCGCGTTATCGAGCTGCTCGATCTGGTCGGGCTATCCCAGGCTTTGCTGGACCGACGACCGCTCGAGCTCTCGGGCGGTCAGCGCCAGCGCGTTGCAATCGCCCGCGCGATCGCACCAAATCCTGCCGTAATCGTCTGCGACGAGCCGGTTTCGGCGCTCGACGTCTCGATCCAGGCCCAGGTCTTGGACCTGCTCGGCTATCTGAAGGACCACGTCGGCGTAAGTTATCTCTTCATCTCGCATGACCTCAGTGTTGTTCGTCACATCAGCGATCGCATCATAGTTATGCGCCGGGGGAGAATCGTCGATAGTGGCGCCACTGAAGAGATATTTCGCAATCCACAGTCTGAATATACCAAGAGCCTTATCGCCGCCATGCCGCGTCTTGTGCGCAACCAAGAGATAGGTCAATCAGCTACGATCCTCGAAGAAGGCATCGCATGAATGTCTTCGAATTCGACTGTCTTCTAAAATTGTCTAATTCCGATCGCGGGGCATTCGCCTTTGCGCGCCGATTTGGTCGCCATTGCGCGCTCGCTCATTGCTCGGCCAGGGCAGTCTGTGATCACGGTTTCCCACTAGGTGGACCTGCCAGCGCGCGGAGCAGGGCTAGCCGAGTTTGAACACTTGCTGACCATGAGGTCGGCGATCCGCGTGTCGAATTGCAAGGCATCGATTGCATGCCCGCAAGGACTTCCGGCTCTTGCTCTCCTGCAAGCGAGCTCGGAATGTCCGCTTTCACGATAGCCTTGCGATTATGGTGCGGTCCCTGACAACGAGACCGTGTTTGTCAGGTTCAAAACATTCGGCGTCAATTTCGAATTCACGACACCTATTCAGCCCTTAATTGCGACTGACGCGGCTGGCACGGTCATTGCTATCGAAAATGAGGTAACGCCGAGTAAGGGCTGAGTGCAGCAACTAGATGAACGATCACTTTTCCGCCCGCAAGCCGTGGGTCCATTCTGAAAAGAAGCAAGACGTTGAATTTTTCGAATTCGGTTTGATGGAGAGCGATGTGGATTTGCCCGTGAGAGCCGACGAGGCAACTCGCAGCTTCTGGACATATCGGCACTGTCAAAGGGTTCTCAGCGTTGCCGGGCTTCGTGAACAATCGTACCGAGCGGCAGTGGGGCGCATGACTAGAATTCGGCTGACTTCCTCAAGCGTGCCGGCTACGGAGGCCGCCGACACAATAGGTGCCTCATCGACGTATCGTGTCGCCATTTCGCCGACGAGTTCGCCACAAGTCGCATAGCGTACCTCCAAGGCCGAGCAGAAAGAGGTCAATAACAAGTTCCTCGTAATCCCGGTAATACGGAATAGTCGACATGTCGCAAACGATCGGCGCTGATAGCGAGTGCACTGCGAATGAAAGAGCAGAGCACTGGTCAGAGTCGAAAAATAAACTTTCATCAGATGGCGAGTTTGTTCGGTACTGGAGCCGAGCTGCCGATCGGCTGCGCGCGGTGGCCGCTGTCGGGAGGCGAACCGAGGAGGCGATCAGAAGGACTGGGATTGGTTTGCAGCTATCCTCCGAGAACTTTAACGGTCACGACCTGTCAGATTTCCCGTTGCGACGCTGTACCCTCAATCGTGCGCAGCTCTACGGAGCAAAGTTGGATCGGGCAGATCTTTCTGGGGCGAACCTTATCTGTCCGGGGCTAGAGAGGGCAAGTTTCCGCGGGGCCAAGCTTGATTTTGCGTATATGCACGCGATTGCAGCGCAAATCTGCAATTTCGATGATGCAAGTCTGCGCAGTGTAATTGATGCAACCGGCAGTCTGTTTCACGGTTGCAGCATGAAAAGGACACGCTTTGACGACGCGATGCTAAGCGGGCTCCTCGTTTACCAGTGCGACGCGAGTGATGCTGTATTTGATGGCGCGGAATTACAGGGCTCGACCATCAATGAATGCTTCCTTCCTTCCGCTTCCTTCCGCTTTGCCAAGCTGAGCCAAGTCACGATCACTAAGACGCATCTGGCGGATTGCTCGTTCTTCCAGTCAAAGGGGGACTGTCTATCGATCGTGCGTCCCACCTCGGTCGACGGTCTTGTCCTGGAAGGCGCTCATCTTCCGTATCTGAGGCTCTCAAAGGTGAGCGGCCGCGTTACGGCGAGAGGCCTGAGCGCTCCATTCGCTGATCTTCACCTGTCAAATCTTTCAAGAGCGCAGCTTGAGCAGGCAGATTTGACCGAGGCGCGGCTTCTGTCCGTAAGCTTGTCCGACGCGAACCTCGTCGGTGCTGTGTTGAACGGTGCATCTATTCACTCCTGTCAGCTCGATGGAGCGGACCTGTCTCGGGTATCAGGCGAAAGTATTTCGATAACAGAGAGCACAATGCGAGCCGCCAAATTCACAGGCTTTCGTGGCCGCTGTGCCGTTGTGCGCGACTGCGATCTTGAACATGCAGACTTGTCCCAGGCTTACCTCTACAGGTCGATGATTACCGGTGATCCCCCGCAGTCCATGGCATTGGATCACGCAAATCTCGAAGGATGCAATCTCGTTCAGTCATATCTCGCCGCGGGAATGACCCACAGCAACCTGGAGGCAGCGCGCGTCGCCTATGTTCGCATGAATCAATCGTCCTTGCGCGACGCGAACCTGAGTGGGATATCGCCGTTCCAGGCCAGCTTCGTAAAGGTCGACTTTTCGGACGCTAAGATAACCACATTCGAGCCACCGTTTTTTGCCGACCGATGTCCGGGACTGCAGGCCGCTTTGAAGGGTGATCAGCCATGCGAGCCATCAAGCTATCTGGCTGAATTCTCATCGGTGATCAGACGTGGTCGAGAAGGGTCAACCTGACTGCTTTGGAAACCGCAAAATGGAAGGGACTACAGTGTCCGTGAGCTTAGAACGTGTTGGTGCGGTGGTCCGAGCTGTGAGCGGGCGTTAAAGCTCTTTTGGCGCTCGTTGACGTGCGCGGCCAAAGCGAGACGCAGAGCGGACCTTCGGCGATCCGACCGGTCAGACACTCTTTTGGCATTCAAAGAAACTGGAGTAAGAAAATGCATCTGGCATGTCTTTCCGCAGGCAAAGCGTTCATCCGGGAGGTGGCGAGAACAGGTCAGACTATCGGGACGGTGCACACTCTAGGCGCCCTGCATCTTGGGCATGCAGAACTGATCAGAAGGGCGGCATCGGAGAATGACGTCGCGATCGTCACAGTCTACCCGAACAAGATCCAGCTTAGACCAGGTGGGAGCTACGATTTCAATTTGGACGAGGATATTGGACTTGCATTGCGTTCGGGAGCAACTGCCGTGATTTCCTCCAACGACACCGAAATGTTCCCGCCTGGCTATCGAACCTTTGTATCGCAAGGCGACTGTCATTTGCGTTTAGGGGGGCCTGAGGCGTATTTGAAGGAAGCCGTTACCGGGGCACTCCGGTGGATCTGCTATGCAAGGCCAACTCGCAGCTACTTCGGCCTGAAAGATATCGGTCAGGCGCTCTTGGTGAAGCGCGCCGTCGCGGACCTCCTTCTGGATTGCGAGATAAGGTTTGTGCCGACCGTGAGATACAAGAACGGAGTGCCCATTTCGTCGCGTTTGAGGCGATTTAGCCTTTCCGAGCTTGATGAGCTGTCTTGCCTTTTCACGGCACTCAACCATTCGAGGAAAGAGATCGCCCAAGGGGTATCTAGGGTGAAGGATCTGGTCGCGTCGGCCATATCTCAGATCAAGTTCCGACAGTTTAAACTCGATTTTGTTCGAATCGTCGGCGCTGACAACTTCGAAGACCTGGAGCAAGTCAAGCTCCCTTTCATAATTTTTGGAGCAGCAACGGCTCATGGTCTCAGAATCTTCGATAATATCTACGTTCCAGATCAGGATACTCTCATGAAGGGTCCTTCGGATATCTGGATCGATCTGCCTGAACAGTCCTAGCCAGACGATTATTCATCCATGACCTTTCTATCCGTTCCGGCCGTATCCCAAGGCGAGGGGTTACCTTATGAAGGTGTACTCGGCTTGATGTTGCCTCCAGCGCATAGCCATCTCTAACCAGTGCTGAGAGCTCTCACTGATCCATTGAGTAGATCGACTTGGAAAGTCAATGCGATCCTTACTGCCCGACATGGTAGGGCGAGGCTAGCTGCACTATGAGGTAGCCTGATCGAGCGGCCCGTCGCAGCCAAGCGCTGCGGCAGCTCGAAGCGATGAATCGCGCCACACCGTAAACTCTCGAGAGCAGAATCTGCAGAGATGATCATGACAAGGCGATCGGAAGATTATAGGGCTGAGGGGTCGTGTGTTATCCCGCTGAGCAAGCTGGATGTAAGCGAGGGCAAGCGCTTTCAAGACGACAGCATGTGGGCTTGCTTTGAGCGGTTGCGAAAGGAAGATCCCGTTCACTACTGTCAAGACAGCGCTCATGGTCCATATTGGTCCGTAACGAAATACCGGGATATCGTAGCCGTAGACACAAACCACAAAGCGTTCTCGTCAGAAGAAGGTGTCACTATTGTCGACGTGCCTGGCGAGCACTGGACCCCGAGTTTCATCAAGATGGGGCCTCCCAAGCACGCCGAGCAGCGCAATACCGTCAGCCCGATCGTCGGGCCGGAAAGCTTGACGAAACTCGAAAGCTTGATCCGGTCTCGCGTCAGGGCAATTCTCGCGGGCTTGCCACGCAATGAGGCCTTCAACTGGGTGGACATGGTCTCCATAGAGTTGACGACGCAAATGCTCGCCACGCTGTTCGACTTTCCATTTGAGGATCGGCGACTGCTGACCTATTGGTCAGACGTCGCGATTACAGCTCCGAAAGCAGACCATGCAATCGACAGCTGGGACAAGCGAAGCACCATCTTGTCCGAGTGCCTGGACTATTTCACGCGGCTTTGGAACGAACGCATCAATGCCGAGCCGCGCCTCGACCTGATTTCCCTGATGGCGCATTCGCCCGCCACACGGCAGATGGAGCCGAGCGAGTTTCTCGGAAATCTGATTCTGCTGATCGTTGGGGGAAACGACACTACGCGCAACTCAATTACCGGCGGCCTTCTGTTCATGAATCAGTACCCCTCCGAACTGCGAAAGTTAATTGACAATCCCAAGCTGATCTCAAGCGCCGTGTCCGAGATTATTCGGTACCAGACGCCAATCGCACATATGCGCCGTACCGCCGCGATCGACAGCATCGTAGGCGGAAAACAGATCAGGAAGGGCGACAAGGTCGTCATGTGGTACATCTCCGGTAACAGGGACGAAGAGATCATTGAGAACGCCAACAATTTCGTGATCGATCGCAAGAATGTGAGGCAGCATCTCTCGTTTGGATTCGGCATCCATCGCTGTCTTGGTCGACATCTTGCGGAACTGCAGTTGAGAGTCCTCTGGGAAGAGATTTTGTCTGCGGAATTGTGGTTCGAGATTGTCGGCGAACCCGAGCGGATTGCGTCTAACTTCGTGCACGGCTATTCCGCTCTCCCCGTGCGGATTGCAGCCTAGGCCCTTATCGCTGCGGTCTGGCAGCCGGCACCCGGTGGGGTTGGGCTCGTCCTGAACCATCTTCGTTTCTGCAAGCAGCGAAGATGGTGTGATCGACGCGAAACAATTGCTGCATGTCGGTGTCTAGTCGTCAACCGGGCAGATGATGATGAAGTGCCCGTGAGGAGCGATAGTATAGCGCGCACGACTTGCAGGCGCCTGACGCCGAAGGCAACCGTCACGGTAACTCCGATGCCGCGTCTCCGGGTTGTCTTGGACAGCCGGAACCGTAGAGGCCGATGAAATTGATATTGAAGATTGTAGCGGTGGCAGCGATTTTCCTTGGAGAAGCGCTTTCGATATTCGCCGAGTTGATTGCCTCAAGGCAATTTGGAAAGGCCGGCGGTGATCTGGCAATGCTGTTGCCGATGTTTCTCCTGATATCCTTCGGTGGCATCCTCCTCGTTTTGGGATGCGCGCTGGGCTACATGCATCTGAAGAATATCTGGATCATTGTCGCGATATCGGTGGGAGCTATTCTGGTATTGGAACCGATACTCACGCTTCTGCTCTTTAGAGATGTGCCGACAGCCGGTTCGCTGATCGGGCTGATGCTCGGTGCGCTTGGTACGCTGGCTGCCATATTTCTATGAGGGTGATCTGACAGGGCCTGGATGGGCGCCGGCTCGGCGAGATGTAGCTTGAAAGGGACTTGCGCAACGTCGATTCTGCTCGATTCGCAGGGAGAAATGTTGTTGCGAATCGGCCTTCAGCGTCTCGTCACAATCGGTGCAGCGACGTCGCGTACGAGACGATCGAGAGCACCAAATGCGTTATCTGTCACTACCGATGGGCGAGCTGGCCTGGGTCCCGCAAGCCCACCACGTTAATGTTGTATGGGCATCACCACGGCAAGATGCCAGGCAACCAGCAGTCCGCGGACATTGGCGTCGATGTCATGGGCATCGCACCGGTGCGTCTCGCTACCATCAAGGCTTACATGGCGACACTGCCGCCACGCGTGGATCCGGAGGCCGGCGATATCAAGAACAATGGAGTGACGGCGTGATCCGCATTAATCTAGTTTCCGACCTGCACGTCGACATCGAGCGCAATGGGCTCGACAGTATGCCGCCCATCGACGCAGACGTGACCGTAGTCGCCGGCGACGCCGCCGCGCCCGGCACGCTGGCATTGCGGCGTGTCCGCGAGCTGTATCCCGATCGCGACCGGCCACTCATCTACATCCCCGGAAATCACGACTTCTATTCCTTTCACGACAAGCACCACGCCGAGCTTAAGACCACGTGGGAAGAGCAGCGCGCGCGAATGCCAGAGGTCGCGGAGGATCTCGGGCTTATCCTTCTCGATGATGCCGCCGTCGAGATCGGCGGCGTACTCTTCGTCGGCGCTACGCTGTGGACGGATTTTATGACCAGGCCGCCATACGTGATGTTCGGCGACGCGGTACGCGAGGCCACGAAGCAGATGAACGATTACCGTACCATAAAGACCGGCGCCGGCCGGTCGAAGGACCGGCTCCTCCCCCGCCAAACGATCGACGCCCACAAGGCCTCAGTCGCGTACATCGAGAAGGCTCTCGCCGAGCGCCCTGCGGGCCAAGACGCGGTCGTCATCACGCACATGGCTCCGTCGCCGCGGTCGCTGCTCCACTGGCCGACGATCACGGACCTAAACTGGTGCTACGCCAGCGATCTCGAGCGACTGATGATCGGCGACACCGCGCCTGAGCTGTGGCTGCATGGCCATGTGCACAGCAACCGCGACTACCGCGTCGGCGACACGCGAGTCGTCTGCAACCCGCGCGGATATCCGGAGCCCGGCGGCAAGCGCGAGAACCCGGATTTCGATGCGGGCCTCGTCGTCAAGGTGGAAGGCAGGCTTTCCCTTGGGGTGGGGCTGGCGAACGATGGCAAACATGTGGCAGACATAGCCGGAAACCGAACGGCAGATAACGTAAGGCTCTCGGCGCGCGCGCAAGAATTCGGCGCAACATCGGAAATGTAGGCTGCCCCACGTACCCATGTCTGGTCTCTCTTTGAGGACATCGGACCAGCCGCCTGTTGATGTTCGCTCTTCGCGACTACGAAACGCGTACTTGGCACTTCTACGAGGGGATGGCTCCGCGCATCAATCTAGCTACGCTCGTACTCGGTCGCCAGGCCTCGCTCCGGCAATCGCTCATTGATGCGCACGGCTTGGTCGAGCATGGGGTCGAGCGTGCAGGTCTTGATCTGCCGTCGTGACAACCGTCCGGAGAACCACTCGATCCGGCGCTCCGGCGTGATCGGGGCCTGCAGCCGCTCCGACAGTGGCAAATCGAGCCGGATTTGGGCGTCGATCTCGCGGACGTTGGCAAAGATCTCGAGATGATCACGAGCACGCGAGAATGCGACATATGCCTCGTTTCTTGTCATTGACGGTCCGGCCCAGACGAAGGCCCGATCAGTTGTCAGGCCCTGGGAGCCATAGATCGTCGTACTATAGGCGTGGCCGAGCCGTGTTCGGCCGTGCTCATCAGCAAGCTCCGATACGCGGAAACTGGCCCGGCGTCCCGCGATGTCGACATGGAGGATGGGATCCTGTGTCTCGCGGTCCTCGATGCGGGTGATGGTCGCGGTGGTGCCGTTGATGACGGCCAGACGATCATGCCGGACCAGGAATCGAATTTGATCGCCGGTTGCTAAGGGAAGCGCTTGGCCGTGACCCGACGGCGTCACGGCAGCCACCTCGATATCCTCGCCGACGATCCGCCCGTCGCGCCTTAGGCGGATGCGCACCTCGTCATTGAGGGCACGTACCTGCGCATTGGTCTTGGCGATCAACAAGACGGCGGCGTTCGGCCCCGCGCGTTGGGCGCGCTCCCAGCCATCTACCACGCGCGTGACCGTGGCCTTCTCGCCGCTCCCAAAGCTCAAGAGGCCGCGATCGTCGAATGCCGTCAAACCTTGCTTCGCGCGCCCCTTGGCGAAATCTGTCACGGCGGTGCGCATCCAGGCTTTGCGCTGCCGCACGATGGTGTCGACGCGAGTCGTACCTGTGACGCTGGCGAGAATAGACAGTCCCGGGCCCGCCCCCAGGGCCTGGAGTTGCTCTCGATCGCCTACAGCCACCACCTTCGCGCCAGCTTGTGCAGCCCGCTTGGTGATCGCCAACATTTGGCGCGACGACAAAAGGCCGGCCTCGTCCACAACCAGCACCGTGTTTGCATCGAGAAACGGCTCCTTGGTTCGGGCAAGCCAGGCGTCGGTGGCCATGGCTTCGATCCCAAGCTTTTGCAACTCCTTGGCTACCTTCCAGGATTGACTCGTACCGATGACCCGCCGCGCAGCACCAATCGGTGAAAGTCCCCCGGACCCGCGGCCGGAATATGCCGCCACGATCGCGGCCAAGGTGGTCGACTTCCCAGAGCCGGCAGCGCCCTCGATCACCACGATGGCAGCCGAGGTTGTTGCCATCTGCGCGGCGTGGGTTTGTTCTGCGGAAAGTCCGCGTGCGCGGCAAAGCTGCAGGACATACTCCGAATCAGGTGCCGGGCGCTGCTCCCGAGCGAGGCGCTCGGCCACCATGACCAATTCGTCCTCGATCGCGATCTGCTCCGGCGTCGAATACACCGGCTGTTGGAGAGCGTCCCGTCCAAGCTCGACGATGCGGCCTGCGTGGATCAAGCGCTCCACCTCCTGTTCGACGCGCATCGCGTCAGCGCCTGTCCCCACCAAAGCAGTCGCGACGGCCGCAAACAGGTGGCGACGATCAAATACGCTTTCGTACTCGGTCAGCTCTGTGGGCACGGCTGCCACGCGCGCGGCGATCAGCTTTTCTTGTTCGGCGTGGTCCCATGTCCGCTCCGTGCGCAGGTTCGTCATAAGCCGTTCGACGTCCAGAAACGGCCTTGCTTCGTCGGCCCACAGCTCGAAACGATCGCTGGTGCGCGCCTCCTGCTTTGTTGACCGCGTGCCAAGAGCGATCGCCGCCGCTAGGGCCGGCGCCTCCGCAGTCGATAACCCTTCCGCACCAATCGCCTGCTCCACTTCCTTCCGGCGACCGGACCAGTGACGCTGAAGTTCGCGGAATTTCTGCGCTTGTTCCCTCTGTTCTTGGCTGCTATTCGGCAAGACGATTTCGAAGATACCGTTCTTGCCAACGCCCCCGACCTCGAAACCAATTTTCTGCAAATTTGAAGAAAGTGCGAGATGATAGACTGCGCCAGCCGCCATTTTGTGCGCAAACAGGTGACGCGCGTCGAGAGCGCCAACGGTGCCATCCTGCCGCATCGAAAAGTTTAATAAGACTGCATGTGTATGCAGATTGGGGTCAGCGTAGACCTTGCCGTCATCGTGCTCAACCGGGCGCGCCTCCCCGTGCTGAAACGACGCAACGGTGAGCGTGGCGCGTTCGAGACGATGGCCGTCCTTGCCTCTTCGGCAATACGCCGCGTTCCTTTCCAGAAAGGCGATCGTTGCTTCACAGGCTTCGTGCTGAGCCGTCTCAATCGCGCGGCGCGTCTCGGCGTCGGCAAGGGCAAATGCGACAGAAACCGACTTCGGCGCCGACAGCGTGAGGTCGATACCACCGACGCGCTTCGCCGTGTCGCCGCTATTGGACAGCAGGGGCTGTCCGTCCACGTCAAGGGAAGCGTGAAGTCGTTCGAACAGAGAATTGTCGACCTCGGCGCCGTGCCTGACGCCGAAATCGTTGGTCGACGAGATCCAGTGGCCCGCTGGTTCGCCGCCGCCGAGATAATACTCTGATTGCTTGCTGTAATACCGAGCCGTTGTCCCAGCCGCGATCGTTGCAACCACGTAAGCCTCCATCAAAGGAAGCCGTCCGTAGTCGCGTCGGCCGCGTTACGTTGCAGAGCAATTGAGGAAGAGCGCGAAGGGCCGAAAGAAGGCCGGGACCGCTGCAGGATGCGGCAAATAAGTTCGAATTTTACTCAAAGATCCGCAACGCGTTTCGCCGTCTTTCAAGAGCCACTCGCGTAATCAGCCCCGACTCTAATTTGCAGAGGAAGCGTTATGCTATTTGGAAGGCCGGACGTTTTTGGGCATCGCGACAGCGCTCGTATTTATCTGGATGAAGATCACCTAACGACAATGCACGAACAGCGTCCAGACGCTGCAATTCACGTCATTCGGGATCGCTTCAGTCTCAAGCAGATCCCCATCGTCTACTACAATGCTCGGTTTGGAGTCCCGCCGCTTCCTGTTGACGACGCTCCCCTCGCTCAGTGGCGCGCGAAGGACTTTCAGGCGGTAACGGAATTTCAGCTGCGTACTCGCGGCGTGAAGCTCACCGGAGCACAAAGGGAGGGTTTCGCGCGGGGCGATTGGATCGCAATTGTTCCGGCTCATAGCGATGAAGGCACAAGGGGCAGTTCTGGTCAGGGAGTCGTCGGTCGTGCGTTGACGACGGCACTATACGCTCATTGCGTACGAGCAAGCCGAGTGCTTCAGATGGCAAAGTTTCGTTCGGAACGCGAGGCCGATCCATGGACGCGGTTCGACTTTGAATTTCGGGACCAGTTGGAGAACCTGGAATTGGCGGAAGTAGAGGCCACGTTCAGGGAGGTCAGTGATGATTATCGAGCTCCAGAAGTGCGAGATCACGAGCGCGACGTCACAATCGAACATATTCGCACCGCTGGACGATCCGCAGTTAGGAGCTGGTTCAAGCAGGTTCCCACCGAAATTCGAGCGCAAGCTTACGTCGAAATTCTTTGCTATGAACAAATCTATGGAACGTTCAGCTACGAAGCTGTGGCCCATCGCGAACTTCCAATTATCAGCATCTTGCGGCGCGCACAATTGCGAGCGCTAACGGTGCATCGGATCGGGCGGGAAACCGCGCGTTATCAGGTGGCAAAAGGCGAGCCGGTGAGCCCTGGTACAAGGACGCGCTTGGCTAACGGCGAAGCGTTTGATCTCAATCTTTGGGGTTGCTTTCTCCTGTCGCTTTACGGAGGCATCAATGCGACAACCCTGTACAGCCAATTCGACTCTTTGACCGACCTCTTCGATCTTGCCGCCTGGTTCGGATGCTTCGCGCGAGGGGACTATGAAGAGCTGCCGCCTGAGATCGCCGTGACCTTGGCCAATTGCCTTTCATCTAGGCCGAGGTTTGCGGTAGCCGAAGCTGATATTGACCACCTTGAAAAGATCTACCGCGAAATCGGATATCTCGCCGACCTTCTCGTCGGAGAAGAGAGCCTCCGAGGCGTAGCACAGCGGGCCATTGCAACGCGAACGCCGATCGCAGCAGCTCCGCTGTATTACAATATCGTTATGGCGCCGCACGCAGCCCATCCGGACGATCCGGATGCGAAAATCGATCCGCGATTCAGGGTCGGAAAAGGCCAGCAAGGCATCAACCTGTCCGTGGATTACGAGAGGTTCCCTCAAATGACCAAGGGCGAGTTGCTTTCCGTGCGGCACTTCCGCCCGCTGTTATGGTGAACAGCCTCCATTGATGATGGCTGCCGCACCGAAATTCAATTCGTCTGCAACTTCGCCCCGGCTCATCGGCCACCCTGCTCGCACGACAACACGCCGTTGTCGTGAAAGCAGAAGGAGACCAGCCGATGACCATGAACCAAATCCGGGATGCGATCCGGACCATCGCGCAGACGCGCCTTGCCGAGGCCGCCGCCTCCATCAAGGAAACGCCGTGGGCCCAGGCCGTCCGCAATGTGCGGAGGGCCTGGTGCTCCTGCTCCTCAACCTCCGTAGCGCGCGCGATGCTTCGGCGCTATCCGCATTGCTATCTCGTCAACACGGATTTCGCGAGCTACCCTCGTGTCAACTTGCTCGAATACAGGACGCTGCCCACCGATCACGTGCCCCTGGTCCGGGTGACCAGGACTGGATTCGTTGAGCTGATCAGGCGACGTAGGGCTGACATCCTCGAGTTCGAAGAGTTTGGTGCGACCTTGGTCGAGGGCGATGGCGCGCTGCGTCCTCCAACGAGCAGGGACATCATCCTTTCCATCGCGCACCATGGCTGGCGTGTCCTGACTGTGGATGACGCACGTTGTATTCTCGAGGCCCGCGACATCGCTGAGGCCGACGGCGGTTACCTTACGGCGAAGAACCGCTGGTTGCCTGAGGTGGACAGGGACGCTGACGGGATTGGGATTGCGGAAAGCTTGTTCCCGTTTTGCGAACAAGTGATCGAGACCCGGTCGGCCATCATCGTCATCTACACGCCTGGGCTGCCGAGACCGCTGAGGCTCTGGCGCCTGAGCTTGAAGTGGATCATGCCGTCGCTTCCGCCTGTCGCGTAGTCCCCACCTTGATGGCTTAGACATCCACAGGGCGGCCCAAGGGGCGCCCTGTCTTCTTGGTCGCTGGAGGCGACCGGCGAAGCGATGCTTGCCTTTCCGAAATATCTTCGAGGTCGACTCCAAGTGGCGTTGGCGCTGTGGTTCCCCCGTGATGCAACCATCGCGATTTGCCATCATTTCCGATCTCCGCCTTGGGACAGAGCCGCCGACGCGCTCCGCCGGGGGCGCTGCGTTGCCGGTTCTGTCGCCGCTCTCGACATGAGCGGCTATTGGCGACCGACCGTGCGAACCTATCTCGGACGTGTCACCAAGGCGCGTATCCTTGACGCGGTGCGAGAAGCCGTGAGCTCTGAGGCAGCGGACCGCATGGCCGACATGAAGAAGCCGGGCACGGCGGAGGCCGCCGAGCAGTTGCTGGCTACAACGGGTTGGCTGCCTGCACTGATGCGGACGCCGCAAGCGGCGCAGCGGGGCGCGATGCAACCAGCGCCGGGTGCTGCCACGGATGGTCCTGCGCACGCGTACGCTAACGCGGCCGAGTGATCGGCAAGGTCGGGACCGTGTTGCGGTCCCGGCCCTCTCGTCGGCAGTTGTCGGATTTTCGGCCGCGCCTTTCGGCGTGCGGCCTTCATCACGATTGCCATATCCCGACCGGTAGCATTTCGAGAGCAAGGGGATAACGAGAGCTCGCGATCTCTTTGAAGGGACCAGGGTCGACTACAACGCCGGCAAGTGACCGAATGCGTAGGGCGAAAACGGGAGGCGGACACATTCCACATCACAGAGATTGAGGGCCGACCCCGAGGCAATCTCGACCCCGCCGCCGCCATGGAGTCGGCGCAAGGGTTCCGAGACGGCGAGGGCGGCGGCGATCAAGCCGACGAACGGCACGCCGACCGTGCGCGACGCAAGCTGGGCCAGACCGCAAGTATCGAGTCCGGACTTTCGCAGCGCGCTGTACGCGGGCATCGCGGAGACATCAAAGGCGCTTCCAGCATCTTCGCGGCGCCAAATTTGGTCGGGCCGCCGTGACGACGGAAAGGTGTGCAGCGAGAAATTCCGAAAGCCGCCGGGACCGGCGCCTAGCCCGGCTTCTACCAAGAGTTCGAATTTCGCGCTGCCGAGATCGGCGCGCGTCGGCGCATTATCGACGCCGCAGAACGCGACAGCCGGATCGTGCGGACCACGCAATGTCCACGGTCCGAAGCGGCGCTCTTCAAGCGTGGTGGTGAACCCTGCCGCCTCCAGCCAGCTCGCGACGGTGCGGGTTTTCTTCGCTCCAACCAAAGCCAGGGATGACAGCAAGGAGGTGCTGTCGTTCGAGTCCGCAATCAGATCGTAGTCTTGAAGCGTGAGTTCGACCTTGTTGCGATCGGCATAGGGCAGGCAGGCCAACAACCATGCGAAGGCCTGTCCGAGGTTGCCGAGGCCGATCAGCCACAGTGAAGCGGGCAAATAGGAAAGCGCGGGCTCGCTTTCGTCCGGCGCGAGCCAATCGGCGCCAGGATTCCAGAGCGAGAGGCCTGCGGTGCGCCGTCCCGCCATGGGATGATCCTTCGCGTGCCAGGCGAACAGTTCGGCGGCAGCGGCGGCGGCGGCCATGGCGGCGGCGAGCGGATTCGCCGCATTCTCGGACAGGCGGCGCGCGTCATGCCGCGGTACGACCCCGCCCCGCCATCCCTGCCAGGTGAGCTGCCAACTCGTGGCGCTCGTCGTCGGCACCGTGCCGATTTGCGCGACGGGCCAAAGCGGATTGCCGGTCGTGGCGAGCGTGCCGCCGAGTTCGACGACGGCGTCGGCAAGGCTGCGCGCGCGCGCGAGCGGAACCAGCAGGGGCGCATCGGGCACCCCGAGCACTTCAACGCCGCCAAGCAAGGTCCGGCGCGCGAGATTGACCAAAGTCAGAAGCACGATCTGATGCGGGATCGAGGCGGCGGCTTCTGGGCCGACGCGGATCGAAGCACCGAAGCCGCGCAGGATGCCCATCGCGTCGTCGTGCGTCGCCGCGCGGCCGCTATCCATGAAGTATTTGGCCGTGCGGTGCAGGCGCGTGTGATCGATGAGAGCGGTCATGGGATCAACTCCAAAATCCGGTGTAGACGAATTTGCGGCAATGGCGGTGGCTGCGGTCGGCCCAGCGGTGCTCGCCCTGGTACTCGTAGATGCAAAGATTCTCGTAACTGACCGCGGGCGCGGCGAAGTCGGGCACGATGACGGCGATGTGGCCGGGCTGCGCGACCATCGGGTTGGTGCGATCGGCTTCGCTCTGGAAGGCTTTGCCCGGATGCGTATGGATGTCCGCGACGACGGAGAGCTTGCGCGCGCGGCAGATCGCCCAGAGCTTGGCGAAAGCGCCGGCGTGGAGAATGCACACGCCGCTCGCGTAGGCGGCCGGGTCGAGATCGTCATAGTAGACGACGTCGACGGCGGCGCGGCGGCCATCATGGTCATGCCCGAGCAGGAACGCGCCGGATTCGTGCCGCTGTTGTGTGCGCCGGTGCAGCTCGGCCATGGTGCGCGCCCACAGCGCTGTCGGGCAGTTCAAGCGGTGCTCAGGCGCCGCGAATGCCCGAATAATCGTCTTGATTGAGGAGATCATAAAGCTGCTCCAGGTAGCAGAGGATGCCCCGCTGCGGCTGCCACAGCCGGTTCGGGTGATTGTGAATCCAGTCGCCGTGCCCCTCGATCGACATGCGGTCGCATGGCAAATAAAGACATTGGCCGCCTTTCCAATCCGGCCTGAACACGGACGGAATGAGGGAGCGGCCCGCCGGCCAGTGCGGCGCGGGCAGGGCCCGCCGCGTGGCGGGGTCCCACGGCTGCGCCGTTGCCGGCGTGTGGCGGTAGCCGCTGCACTCGAAGCGGAATCCGAATTCGTCGGGCGCGTGCGGGCGCTTCGCCGCGGCAACCGCGATAGTTGCATGCGGCCAGACGGTTTCGATGTGACGCCACTTGCCCTCGATCTCGCAGCGCCGGAATTCCGGGGCGGCGAGATCCGCTGCGAGGAGCAACTGGTCGGGAGGCACGACCACCGTCATCGGCTCAGCCCTCGATGCGCTTTTCAGGAACCAGATCGAAGCAGACATCGCAGCTCCGGCCGTTGACCAGCTCCGCGAGTGCGGCGTCGGTCGGCGGCTGGATCGTGCTGTTGCAGAGCTGCAGCACATGCTCGCCGGCATCCGTCGGGTTGAGCTTGAGCTCGCGCACGGCCCACTGCTTGACGCTGCGCACGCGGGTTCCGGGGGCGAAGGCGCGGTCGATGGTGCGGTGCATGTAGTGGACCGCGACCTTGATCTTCTTGCAGCGGGTCAGGTGGACGCGCGAGCCGTGCTTGAGGCCCTCCACCGTGGCCTTGGCATCGTGCGACACGGGATTGTCCGCCTCGTCGACGAAGGCTTCGGACTCCTTATCAAAATCGATACCGTGCGTTTTGAAGACCTCGTGCAGGTCGTGCACCGTCGCCGGGATCGTAAACTCGGCGTCAGTGACGCCGGGCTTGCCCTCGGCCTGGATGAAGATGATCGTCTTGCTCATCGCAAATTCCCTTGGTGTGCGGCCCCTGATTGGGCCCCTAAGGAGAAAGCGACGGCAGGCGGAATTTTCGGGAAGTGGATCTAGGAGACGCCCTGGACGAAATCGCAGATGAAATAGCACTGGCAATTCGGGCAGCGCCGCGCATCCTCCGGCACGGGCGCGAATGCGCCGCGCTCGATGTCGGCGATGGTGCCGGTATATTCCTCCAGCAACTTGTCGTCCTTGCCGGGCGGAATGGGCACCGCTTCCCGGGCCGCGAGGTAATAGGCCTCGATCACGACACGCCGCCCCGGATAGCGCGCCGCAGCGCCACGGCGAAGCAGCGCATAAATGCGGTTGGCGGGATCCGACTTTGTCTTTCGCCCGGTCCGGATGCGCTGCACATGCACCCCGCCGTCGGGAGCGATGACGACGCGATCGGGTGTCACCGCGATTTGCTTGCCGCCGACATCAACGATCCATTCGCCCTGATCATAGCTTCCCGTCTCCGCCGCGATTACGTCCACCATCGACGTGATCATGGTTTCGGCGGAGGCACGGTAATACGCCTCGAAACCGTGACCTTTCGGCCCGCGCCCCGCCCATTCTTGACCGAGCTGCGCGAGCGCGGCGGGGAGATCCGACGGGGTGCCGGCGGCGCGCTGCGTCTCAAGCCAGCCGATGGTGCGGAACACGCAGCGATGGAATCGGACATAGGGAGAGTCGTCGCGAATAGCGCGCAGCTCGTCCAAGGCCTCAAACTGATAACGTTGCGGGCACTGTATATAAAGAGAAAGCTCGCGCTCTTGATAAAGCGTGCGCACACCGGGCGGTGCGAGGGTCCGCGCGAGCCGTCCCGGAAGCGGAGAGTCATTGCGCCGTGCGGCCGGCGCAAGCCCGTTGATGGGTGACAAGAACTTGGACGGGCTGGCGGACTGGCTCGCGCTATAGCGTTCGGCGCGGCTCAAGTACAGGAAGTCCCGCGCGCGCGAGAGCGCCACGAAGAACAAGCATTCTTCTTCCGCTTCATGATCGGCGGGACGGATGGCGAGATGCGGCAGGCTGGGCGGCGGCGGGCAGCGCACGCCCTGCCGGTTCGCCGGCATGTACCGCGTCGCTAGCGCTGGCAGGTGAACCGCTTTGAACTCAAGCCCTTTGCTGCCGTGAACGGTCAGGACCCGCACGCCGTTGAGGTCGGATGCCTCTGAAGCCACGGCCCGGTACATGCGATCGTCATTCAGGGCCTCGATACGGCGCACCCGCGCCAGCATATGTTTGCGGGTGGAATCTCCGTCAGCGGCCATTTCACTGCAGACCTTGAGGAGCTGATAGATGGCGACGAGCTGCTGCTGAGCCTTGGCGTCGTTGGCTGCCAGCCGCGATTTGAGATAGTCGCTGCGCTCGAAAAGCCATTTCGTCAGAAGCGTCCAGGGCGAAGTGCCCCCTCCGAAGCCGTCGAGCTGGCTTGCAAGACGTGCTAGTCCGGCGCTGCCCTGCAGCGTCACGCCCGCAATTTCCGGGAGCCGGCGCAGCGCGTCGAGGATGCGCACATTATTGGCCTCGGCCCATTTGATGACGGCGAGCGCGTCGGTTTTGGACGCGCCGTATTCCGGCAACTGCGCGACTCGGACAAGGCCGATACCGCCGGGTTCGGCGTCGATCGAGATCAGGGCGAGCAGATCGCGAATTTCCTCACGCTCGAACAGATCGCCAAGATAAAGAAGAGGCACGCCAAGTTGTTCGAGCGCGCCGGTGATGCGCGCGAGCGTGAGATGACTGCGCGCCAAGATGACCTGTTCGCTATAGGGGATGCCGTTGGCGCGCGCTTGCTCGATGTGGTCGCGGATCGCAGCCGCCTCGGCCGCGACCGAAGGCGCCACAATCTGGCGGATTGCGCCCACGCTTCCTCGCTGAGCCGTCCAGCGCCCGCCGGGGGAGGCCTGCATGCTGGCGGCGAAGGTTTGGAACGCCTGCACCACCGGCGAGCCGGAGCGGTAGTTGATGCCGAGCGAGCGCCGTGCTCCGGAAAACTCGGTTACAAAACGCTGCACGTTGCTGGGCGCCGCGCCGCGGAAGCGGTAAATGGACTGCCGCTCATCGGCAACGACCCAAACATCCGCTTGGGGCGCCGCGAGCGCCCGCAAGAGCCGCGCACTCGCCAGATTTACATCTTGGTATTCGTCAACGAGGATGTGCTCGAACCGCGCCTGGTATTCGGCGCGCAAGTCGGGGTTCTGCTCGAGCGCTTGCGCCGCGAGCAGAACCAGATCCCCGAAATCGACCGCATCGGCTTTGGCCAGTTCATCCTGATAAATCTCGTAGATGTCGGCGACCTCCAGCGCCTTGCCGGCGGCTTCGCGCTCGTCCTCGCTCATCGCCGCGCTGCGGGCGGCCTCGGCGGCAGCGCGGTACGCCTCCGGCGTGATGAGTTCGTCCTTGCAGCGCGAGATCGCGCGCAGCACAGGCACGAGCTCATAAGCGGGCTCGTAGAGGTTTTGAAAATACCGCAGCGGCAGGCGGATAAGGTTGGCCTCAAGCAGTGCGAGCGAGCCCGCTTCATCCAAAATGCGCACGTTGATCGTGCGGCCGATGCGCTGATGATACTTGGTGATCAGCTCCAGCCCGAACGCGTGGAACGTGCCGACCCACATTTCAATCGCGGCGTCGGCATTGCGGACGGACAGCCGCTCGCGCATTTCCTCGGCGGCCTTAATGGAGAAGGTGAGGGCGAGAATCGAGGCGGGCGAGGCGCCGTTGTCGAGCAGGTGCTGGATGCGGTGGACAAGCGTTCTTGTTTTTCCTGTGCCCGGCCCCGCATCGACGAGCAGCGGCCCGCCGCTCCAGGTCGCGGCCTCAAGCTGGCCCGGATCGAGCGCGTAGCTCAGGCTGGGGCCAGCCGGGGCGGGGGCTTCCAAGGCCGGCAGGAGCAGGGCGCGGATCGCTTGATTCAAGACGAGGCCCGGCGGCGCGCCGATATCTTTGGCAATGTCCGCAGGCTTGCGGCCATGCGCGAGGAGTTCTTCGCGCAGCCAGTCGGCCGGGCAGAGAAACTCGCCAGCGAAAATATCGGCTTGGACTTCCTTGCGCTCGCGCGGCGAATAGCCCTCCACGCGGCCCGCGCCTGAATCGATCGGATCGCCGCCAAGGCCAGGCGCGATTGCGGTCACTTCGTTGCGGGGATCGCGGTGGAGTTTGTAGTGACCGAGTTCATGCGCGGTCACCACGGCTTCGTTTTCCGGGCTCTGGCCGCTCGCGACGTTGATTATCTTCGAAGGGCGGTCGAGAAATCCATAAACACCTTTGCTCACGACCGAGCCCGGCGCGTAATGTGTGAGCTGAAGGTCTTCGTCTTCCAGCGCAGCCGCGAGCAGCGCAGGTGCCTTACGGACGCCCTTGGACTTCAAGAGGGCCTGGCGGTGACATTCGCGCGCCTTGAGCCGGATATCCCGCCAAGCGTCCATGCCTTAGTCCTCTCCAAGCCAATAGTGTTTTTCATCCTCCGACATGGAGCTGGCCTGAATGACCTCAGCATAGGATCGTGTATTGATGGTGGGCGCTTCATCCGCCTTGGCGTGGCCCAATCGCCGGGGCCCCGCTAGGAGATCGGATACCGCCCGCTCAAGCCAAGCCACACTCATGCCCAGCACATCGCTAAGCGCATCCGCCAAGCGCCGGCCCAACGGCAAGCGCATGCGGCCGGCATTCAGTTCAGCCAGAACCATGCGATCGATGTTGATACAGCGCGCAAGCCGCGGAATATCGAAGCCGGCCGCGGACACGGCCTGGGGCCACGTCTTTTCAGAGACGTTCTGGGCGGTGGCCTCCTGACGCGCACTATGGAGCAGATTCAGGGCATGGCTGCGCCCGCGAGCGAGCATGCTCTCGTCGGGCTCGGTGCCTTGCTCGTCGGACTCCGAAGCCCACTGCGCGCGCAGGGCGGCATGCTCACGGATATCGTCGGCGTATTGCGGATACCGGCGCGTCCATTCGGACACCTGCTCGGCGGTCGGGTTGTCGCAAGTCTGGTGGAATGCGAACAACACGTCGTCCCGTTCGGGATTTCGGTTTTGTTCAATCATGGGCGGCTCCTATCTCAATCTTCAGGAGAGCTTTGGTCTCGGCGATCCACTCTCCTGCGGTTTTGGCGCTGATTCCGAGCTGCTCCGCGATCGACGTCGTGCCGATGCCGGGTCCGAGGGGGCATCCGTGCATGTGCAGGCGGAACGCCTCCCGCTTTCTCGGGTCAGGAATCCTATTCAGCAATTGTTGAAGCTCGGCCACCTGCTCGCTGCCTTCCTCGGGCGGCTCGATGGTTTCGACGATGGCCTCGCCATCATCGGCGACGCCGGGCTGCATCTTGAAGGGCTTGTTGCGGTAGGCGTATTTGCGCTCCGCGCGGATCGCGTCGGCGACGCGGAATTCGACGCATGTCCTAAAGGTCTTGCAGAGCGCCTGCCCGTCCTTCGAGGTCGGCTTGAGCACGGCCACGATCAACTGGTGGTGTGCGCGCCAGATAATGTCCTCGCCCTCATTGCGGTGGTTCTTGCCGACCAGTCGCTTAATGCGGCGCAACAGCTCGTCCGACACGTGGGTGACCAGGTCGGCAAGGAGCCGTTGGTCGCCGTTCGGGCCGATGTGCTGTATCGCGGCCACGATGTCTTCCGGCCGCAGGCGTCGAAGGCCGTTGGCGGCGGCAACCCGCCTCCAGCCTTCCAGGTCGGATGGCGAGGGCGGTTCCTCGGACGTCTTGGCACCTGGCTTCATGTTTCAACCTCGCGATCCGGGAAAGGGCGGCCCTACCTAGGAAGCGACCGCACATCCAAAATTCCGGAAGCAGGGTCCGAATATTTCTTCAAATGTGGATTTTGGCCTGTTAAGTCATTGAAATAAAAGAAAAATCATCAGAGCGATAACAGAAATTACGGGAAATAACTTGGCTTCAGGCGGCCTCCGACTGCTGCGGCGGCGTGCTCTCGGCCGCTGGCAGGGTAACGCCGGCAATCGGGACACCCAAGGCTTTTCGTGCAACCTCTAGCAGATGTTCGTGGTGCGTGAAGAATAGAACTTGCGTCTTCTTCGCCAGCTCCCCCAGCACGCGGAAGCCGGCCGCCGCGCGCTTGTCGTCGAAGTTGATGAACAGATCGTCCGCGATGAACGGCATGGGCTCGGCGTGGTCGAGATAGTCTTCGACCGCGGCGATGCGCAGCGCGAGATAGAGCTGGTCCGCGGTGCCCGAACTCATTCCGGCGACGGCCACCCGGCGGCCGTCGTTGCGGATGCCGGCGAGCTGCACATTGTCGTGGTCGTCGAATTCGAGCTGAAGGGTTTTGAACGAGCCGCAGGTGAGCATGGCGAACAGCTCGCCCGCGCGCTTGAGCAAAGGCGCCTGCTTTTCGCGCCGGTAGCGGTCGATCGCCCATTGCAGCATCACGATGGCCGAGCGCAAGCGGACATATTGCTCGGCGATCTCGGTCATCTCGGCAAGCGCCGCTTGGCGATCCGCTGCGTCCCTCGCTGCCTTGTCGTCACCGCCGATGGCCTCGAAGCTCTGGCGCGCGGCGTTGCGCGTTTCGCGCGCCTCCATCAGGTTGTTGCGCAATTCCTTCACTTCGTCGTTGATCGTCTGCTCCTTCGCGGCGGTGGCGTCGAGATCGATGCCAGCGCACTCGACGGCCAAATCCGCGACCGAAAGGCCATCCCCGTCCTGCATCAACGACTTGGTGAGGCGATCCAATTCACCAGCAAGCGCCCGCATTTCATCCGAACGCCGGATGGCGGTGCGCAGGTCGTCAATGACTGAGACCGAAGCCATCCGCTGCAAGCGCGCGATGATGTCGCGGGCTTCGGCGCTTGATGCGCGGCATTCCTCGATCTTCTTCTGCACGCCGCCGATGTCTGTCTCTTTGGCGGCTTTGAGATCGCGGACGCGCGCGGCATCGGCTGCCAGCCGATCAAGATTCAAGACGGCTTCCTCGGCATCCGTGCCGTGCAGGTGCGGCGCGATGGCCTGCACCAATGCGGCCACGTCGGCCTCGAATGCCGCCGTATCTCTTTCGATCTTTTCGATCCGCTCATGCCTCAAATCATTGATGCGAACGGACGCTTCGCGCATATCGTCGATGGCATTGATTTGCGCTTCCGCGGTCTCGGGTGCCGCCGTCAGCGGGAATTGCAGCGTCTTGAGAGCCGCGGTCCAGTCGGCTGTCCACGCTGTCCATTCACTCTCTGCTTTTTCGAGGTCCTTGCGCTTGCGCGTCAAAGCGCCTGCCGCCTTATGATGCGCAGCATCAAGATCGTGCCGCGCTTTGGCGGCGGTCTCATGCGTGCGTTCCACTCCCGCGGCCGCTTCCACGACCCGAAGAAGCGATTGGCCGGCCAGCGCATCTGTGGAGACGCCTAGCGTATTCAGTTCGGCCAGGACGAGGTGCTTAGCCTGCGCCTCACGCTGCTGGCAGGCGCTCGTATCCCGCTCGGCCGCGTCGCGTGCGGCGATGCGTTCCAGGATCTCGGAGCGCGCGCGCAGCCACTCGATCATCACGTCGGGGGTCCCGGGCGCGGCGAAGACTCCAGCCCATAGTTTGATCCAGACGGCGTCGAGCGTCGTGCACTCTTCCTCTAGCGCTTTCTCTTCCAGGCCCAAGGACTCCAGCAAATCGTCCTGTTCGCTGATCTGCCGTCCAATCACCGCGAGCTGCGCGGCCGCGCCAGCGTGCTCGAAGCGGCGATCGGCCGCCGCATCCACAACCTGAATCGCGGTCTCGAAGTCTTCCGCCAGCGCACCCGACGGGGAAAAGTCTGCCACCTCATCTTCCGGGACGGCAGCGCCCTCAAGATGGCGCCGCCGGATAATGGACCAGCCTGCGTCGCGCCGGCCGCGCAAGCGCCCAAGTTCATCGGCCGCGACAAGCTGTTCGTCGGCAATGAGGCGCTCGTGGGCTTTGCGATGCCGGGCACCTTCTTGCTGCGCATGGCGGATGCGTTCGCGGCAGGTCTGCTGCCGCTGTTCGAGGTCACGGCAAGCCTCGCGGTGGGCCTCAACGGTAGCGAGCGGTGGAACGGGCATGGACTCAAGTACGGCGCAGTCCACGACAGCCGGGCGCAAGGCTTTCAGGGCGCGTTCGATCGCTACCTGCGCCTCCTGCTCGGCGCGCTCGGAATTGGCGATCTGGCCAGTCAGATCGCCAAGGTCTCGGACAGCCTTGATGGCCATTGCGAGCTTGGAAACATCGGTCAGCACGCCGAGCGCCTCGACATCGGCCTCGATCTCCGTGAGCTTCTCTTGCGCTTCGGTGACGGCCCCTTTTGCATTCTCAACCGCACCGGATTGCGCGCCGCGCCGGTTGAGCAAGCCGCGAAGCGCGGCCACTTTGGCCTTAGCGGGAATCCGCGCGATCACCTGCTCGACATCACCGCTCCATTCGAGTTCGGCGGCGTGTCGAAGGAGCGCGGCTTCGGCCGCGGCCAGTTCGGCGCGGCGCTTGGGAAGATCTGCTTTGCCAGCCCGGGCCTGGATGCGGCGATCACGAAGCTGCGCGATGTCTTCGGCACGTGCGAGCAAGCCATCATCGAAGTTGAGCGCGGCCCGTTCAGACTCAAGGGCCGCGATCTGCTCACTCAACGCAGCGATGCGAGCGGTGGCCGCGGCTTCATCGGCCGCCGCCCTCTCCAGGATATTGGCGGCATCGGCATCGAACGCGATCACGGTCCCAAGCGCCTCAATGGCGTTGTGCGTCTCCGCGCGCTTTCGCACGTCGCGGCAAACGCGGCGAATGCGGTTGAGCCTGTGCAGCTCTGCCGATTTGATCTCGATTTCCTGCTCGATGGCGGTGTGAGCGTCGTTCGAGGTCTCGAAGGCGCTCTTGAGCAACTGCCACTTGCTCGTGGTCACGACATTCTCGCGCAGGCCCGCTTCGGCGGCCTTCAGGCGTTCTTCTGCCTGGAAATACTTGCGGTGCGACGCCCGGCGCGAAGCCCAAAGCGCGTCGGCTTCAGCTTCCATGGTTTTAAGCGTCTCGCGAAGGCCTGTGATGCCGGCGCTTGCCGAGAACAGCATTTGGCCGACATCGTCTTGGGCCTGCAAGATGTCCTTGCCGCCCTGTTGCAGGCGTGGATGGTCGAGGCTGAACATCCGCGTGTAGAAGCGGCGATCCGCGCCCGCGAGAAACGGGGCGAGCGCCCCCTCGCCCGACGGGAGCGGCATGTCGTCATCGCCCAGCAATGTATCCTTGTTGCCCTTGCGGCGGCGCACCTTGAGCGTCTCGGCGCCCTTCTCCAGGAGCGCGCCCACCCGCATGGCGTTGTACTCGTGCAGAAAGTTGCGCGGTGAATTGGCCGGGATGCCGAAGAGCAAATCTTCGACACCGCCCATGGTCGTGGACTTGCCGGCCTCATTCTCGCCGAGCAGCATCTGGAAGTCCGGCTTGCCAGCCGGAAGATCGATAACGGCGTTCGTGAAATGGCCGTACTTGAGAAGATCGAGCTTTCGGATACGCATCGGATTACACCTTCTCTGCTGCGAGGCGTGCGTTGAGATACGCGCCGGCATGCGTGATGACGCCCGCGATGTCGGTATCGATGGCGGCCTTCAACGCGGCGTCACTCGACTCCGCCCGGATATCGTGGGGCAGCTTGCGGACAAGATCGCCAAGCTCTGCGGCGAGCCGTACCTGAAGGTCGGCATCGCCTCCGGCGCCCTGGATCATCCGCTGCAAGTCGCCGAGCGCGTCCTTGCGGGAGGCTGAGGCGTCAGGGCTTGCGGTCGCGATAATGAGGCGCTCGATCCAGGCCGTCTCTTCCCCCAAGCTCAAAGCGGCGGCACGCGCCTCTGCAAGGAGGCGATCCGCCGATGCGAGCAACTCGCCATGCAGCTTGGTCTGCCCGGTCAACTCAATCCTGCAGGCCAAAAGGCGGCCGTGCGCGTCGCGCGCCACTGCGCCCTCGATGGCCGCGCGCACGCGATCGATGGCGTCGGCCGATGCGTTGCAAGAGCCCACCGGCACCGGCAAATGGATCCAGCGCACGCAATCCACATGAAGCGGCGAGATCGTCTCGACCTGGCCGTCCTCGACCGCGACGAGCGATGCACCTTTCGGCCCGCTTTCCCGGATGTGGCGGCCTTGCAGATTGCCGCAGAAGACGACATGGGGCCGCTCGTTGAGAACCGCGGCTTGATGCACATGCGCAAGCGCCCAATAGTCGTAGCCCTTGTTGATCAGATCCTCGATGGCGCACGGCGCATAATTTGCGTGGCCCGGCATCCCGCCTAAGCCGGTGTGCAAGACGCCGATATTGAAGCAGCCCGCGATCGGCGCGGGATAAGCCGTGACCAAATTGTCCGTCACGTCGCGCTGCCGGAAGCTTTGGCCGTGAAGGGCTACGCCAAGATGCTGCAGGCGGAAGGTCTCGGGCTTGCGCGCGGAGAACACGCTCACATTGGCCGGCAAGGTCAGCCTGCGGGTGATCTGGCTTTCCGCGTCGTGGTTGCCGTAGAGCAGGAAGGCCGGAATGCCAGCCTGGGCGAGCCGCCCCATCTGCTTCACGAAGAAAAGGCCGGTCTGATAGTCGCGCCAATCGCCGTCATAGAGGTCGCCGGCGATGACCATGAAGTCCACTTGCTCCTCGATCGCCTGGCTGACGAGATTGTCCAGCGCCACGCGCGTTGCGGTGCGGATTCGTTCGGCCGCCGCGCCTTGCTGCCCAGAAAGACCCTTCAAGGGGCTGTCGAGGTGGATGTCGCCGGTGTGAATGAAGCGAAACGACTGCAAGACCATGTCCTCCCAATGCCGAACGGCGGCGATCACCTGTCAGTGGCGGCGCCACTGGCTCGTCCCTATGAGATGAGCGAAAGCTCCCGGAATTTTCCGGAAGCGCCGAACCAAAAATCTTGGCGAGCCTACTCGCTATCGAACATAGAGGGAACGCAATAGTCAGGAAATCACAGATATCCCCAATATGTGGTAGCCTGGAACCGAAATTCAGGGAAAAGTCGAGATTCCCGCGGAATGCGCAAAAGCCCCGCTGCGGTTGGCCGCAGGCGGGCTTAGCCGCTTAGCGGCGTAGTATACGGCCAGGCCCAGCACCTCCGGCTGCCAACCCGAGTTCGCGATCAACCCTTCGGCCCGAAGCGCCAGACCGGTCTTCTTGAGCTTGGCGAGCTCGGGCGCGCCCTTCGGCGCGAAAATGGGTCTATTCGTCGTCTTCCTCGGCATCAGGACTTGCGTCTTCCGTAGCAAGCCCAAGCGGCGTGAAAGGCATGCGCGGCGGAGCCGTCTCCCACATCAAGGCGACTTCTTCGGCCGTTAGGCCGTAAGCCGTGTTGACCAAATCGGAAAGCTGCTGTTCGAGCGTGAACATTGTCCGCCGTGCGGCCCTAGCGGGTTCGATGGTCGCGCCGTGCTCCCTCTTCAACTCGGCGATGTCGCCGGCAGTCAACTTGCGCCGGCGCGGGATTGCGGCTTGAACTGCCGTGACAAAAGCGTCAGGCGTCAACGCATCGAAGTTGAGTAGGGCTCGGCTCGGCTTTGCGATGGCAAAGCTATGCTTGAGCCAGTCCGAGATAGAACCGGTGGCCGCGCTAATGGTCCTCGTTTCTTGGATCAATTGCTCGACCAGTCTTGTTGCCTGTTGCTTAGAACGGGGAGCAAGTTCGGCAATGGGCAAACGCTCCATTTTGTAGCCCATCGGAGACAGCGCTTCGTCCTTGAGATGGGTGAGATGGCGCCAATTGAACCACCACATGAGTGGAGAGTTAAGAACCGCCAGCAATGAAAGATCGTCAGTCGGAATGATGAACGTCTTGTCGTTGCCGAGGCGTCCCTCCGCATCGAACGCGTAGGACGCATAGAACTGGATGACTTTGTAGATGATTTTTGGCTTGCTGAACTCCTGCCAATAATCAACCGCGTCTTGCAGCTCATACCAGGCGTACGTGCCTTTCTTTCTTCCGGACCACTTTTCGCCAGGACGGCTCGGCTTCCAATCGTCCGGTCGCGGCTCAAGCCGCCTCCTATAGGCTTCAAGATGCCGTTTGACGCTCGGATAGGCATCGATGTCGATGCCGCGGCGCGCGAAGATCATCCACAGTCCATTATCGGCGGATTGCCAGCGCGCGACATCCTGACCGCGCAGGTACGGCTTTATGATTTCATCGGCCGATGCGTGTTCGGCCACTAGCCGGTCCCGCGTAGGCGTGTCGATCAAGAAGGCCTGGTTGAAGCCAGTCTTGACGCCGTACATCGGAGCTGTCCCGACCTTCTCGGCCAGCGAGGTGCCGGTCGCTCTGATTTTGTTGAAGAGTGCGACGACCGGGGGCGGCTCGATGATCCAATTGTCCTTTGTGAAATGCCCGCGGGGCAGCGGATAACTCGCGTGTGCAACGGCCTCGTCCAGGTGCTTCTCCGGCACGTCATCGCGCGGGATGGCGCAGACGGTCGTCTGCGCTGGCGCAGCGACGGCGGGCGAGGGCTTGCGCACTACGATGACCGATGGAAATACATCGGCATCCGGGAAGAACTTCTTCGCGTGGCCGAAGTCGGCGACGAACTCGACCCATGCCTTGGTGGCGAACAACTCTCGCAATTGTTCGGCGTAGCCGGCTCGGAGCCATTTATTCGTAACCACGTAAGACAGACGCCCTCCGGGCGCCAAAAGCTTGAGTCCCTGCTCATAGAAGTAAATGTAGAGATCAGCATAGCCGTCATAAGCCGAAAAGGCTCGCTTGAGTGCTGGCTTGGTCGCGCCAAGGAGTTCATGCCGAACATAGGGCGGATTGCCAATGACAGCGTGAAACCCTCCGCGCAACTCTCGGCTCTCCCATTGTTTCCACACTCCTGGAAACGAAACCTGCCAATTTTGGAAACGCGTGGATTTGTCGAACGCTCGGGCTCGATTAAGAATCGCTGCGAACTTGGAAGCAGCCGGCCGCAGATCTTCGGGTATGCGCGTGAAAATATCGCGGGCTTCGGGGTGACCCGAGCCCTCGTCGCTAAGGCCGAGCAGCAGCTTGCCTCGCGCGATGTCGAAAGGCTCGCCGAACTGGCCATCCAACCAAGCGCGAATGGCCGCTTCGTCGTCACGCTTCAGATCGATCCAGTCGAGGGCATAAAGAATCTTCAGGAAGGTGTTGAGCGGCCTTGTCTCCTGCTCGATGCCGTCAAAGAGGGTCTTGGATTCGACCACCTCTGCAATATCCGCATCTGAGACTCGTTCGAGCTTCTGCATGGCAGTGGCCTGCGCCATCGCCTTTTGCATCGGCTCGTTGATTAGAAGCTGCCCGCCCCATTTTGTCAGTCTATCCATCGCATCGGAAATCCATGACCCAAACAGCGAATTGCCGCAGCGCAGGTGATGGTCGAGGAACGAGAGCGGGGCGCCGACCGTGAAGGTGTGCAGCCACAGTGCGACTTTGGCGAGCTCCACGGCCATGGGGTTGAGATCGACGCCGTAAATGCAGCGCTTAAGGATTGTGCGGCGGACAATATGGCGGTCGTCGAGATGCTCGATCGTGAAGGGCCATCCGTGCTGAGTAGCCTGTTTGATGATGTCTTGGCGTGTTGCCTCGATGTTGTTGAGGACAGGTGAGCGGTAGGGTGCATCTGACCAATCGACAACAGCCTCAGCTTCCGCAATAGCCGCGAGCGCATGATCGGCCAGCCAATCGACGAGGCTCACCAGAAAATGTCCTGAGCCCATAGCTGGGTCACAGATGCGAAGCTCCAGAATGTGGCTGGCGGGATCAAGCCCCTGCAGTTCCGCGAGACGGATCTCGGGGCGGCGTTTGTCCTTTGCCAGCGTAGCAGAGCGCTCGCGGAACGCTGTGAGCCTCTCCTCGATGAAGGGACCGACCGCCTTTTCGATGATCAGCGAGACCAGGCTGTCGGGCGTGTAATAACTTCCCGACTCATGCCTTGCGGCATCGTCAGCGCTGACGGTGACCGTGCCGTCCTCATATGTCAGGCCGTATTCCAGCGTGCGCTCGTAGATGGTGCCGAGCTGTTGGACCGAAAGGTCGCGGTAGTTGATATAACGTGCGCGTCCTTCTTCTTCGCGGTGCGAGAGGCCAAAGATCAGCGCGGAGACGATGCTGTCAGGCAGTTCAATGCGGGTGAGCAACCGTGCGCTGTCAACCGCGAACAAGCCGCCATTGTAAGGGGGGATGCCAAGATCATCGTCGCCCTCTGCGATGGCTTTGAATACCGCGCGCAACTTCGGCCAGTAGGTCGCGGCTGACGAGGAGAAGACCTGCTTGCGGTCCATCCGTTCAGCGATGTCGAGGCGCATTGTGGTGAGTGAATAGGACTTATACGGCTCGCGTTGATCAGGCAGAAGATCGCGATCCTCGGCATACACAACGAACAACAGCCGGTAGAGCAAGATAAGCGCGGCTTGGCGGATGTCGTCGAGATACGCATCGGTCACGTCGGCGGGCCGGGCAGGGTCGTGCTTGGCGAGGGCAGTGACAAGCTTCGGGAACAGCTCGCCGAAGACCAGGCGCGAGAGGTCCTTCGTGACCTGCTCTTCCCATGTTTTGCCGGCTTCGCGCGAAAGATCGTGGAAGGTGCGCGGGCCCTCGACCGGCAAGAAAGCCGCCTTGCCAAAAAAGAGAATGAACAAGCGTAACACCCGATCGGATGTCAGACGCTCGTCGGCATGGTCCAGAAGGTTGAGCTGGTGACCCGGTAGCTCCAGAGCTTGGGCAAGATCGATCTCCAGATAGTCTTCGGAGACGGAGAGCGCGCCCTGAAAATAGAGGCGCCAGACGCTGCCATTCGTCAGGATTCCAAGGCGGACCTTGTTGTTCGTCTGAACATCGACGCGGCTCAAATACTGCAGCATCTGCGTCGAAGGCACACCCTCTTCGCTTGGATCGCGCTTGTCGGCGCGATCGAGGGCACGATTCCAACGTTTGGCTTCGAGAACGGCGAGCCCATGCTGGAAACGCTTCCATTGTTGAGCTTCGGTAACCGCAAGCGATTTGGCCGCGTCGTCGGCAAAGAGCAGCGCGTCCGGGACCTGCTTGCGTCCCTTTTGCGAAAGGATTTGCTGAACTTGGTAGTCAGACCAGCCGAGCGTCTCGATGACCGGATAAATGAAGTCCTTCTCGGTCTCCGCCTCGTTCGGCTTGGCGATCTTGAGGAACTTGCCGGCGATGGACTTCAACCGCTTGCGAAACGCTTCCACCGATTTATCGGTGAGGCCCATCCATTGAGCGGTGCGATCGACCCCGTCCAGCAGGTAGTCGCGAGTGAAGAGATTTCCGGAGATCACGAGGTCAGTCCTGCGGGAGGCTTAAGCGGCGCCTCGAAACAGTTTCGAGGGCCGGTCGGCGTTGTACGAATTGGTATTCCGCCGCCGCCGCGACCAGTAACCGCGGCTGGAAGCGATTCTCCTATCCGATAGTGGCATCGGGGGCGGAGAGGGTGAAGAAGTTTTACGGATATCGCCACCGATGCGCCTGATTCAATTGGCTTTTCCACCGTTGGGATGCCAAATCATCCAAGCAGGTGCTTTTGCACGTGTTCCGCCCTATGCAAAGCCCCCCTGCGCATTATCTTATTTTCCTCGCTTTAGCCGCGCTGACGATCTTCAGCGCGACACGATGCGCCATCAATTTCTCCCAGCGAAAGAATTCTTGTGTCCGGGCCGCAGAACGGTCCCTGGCGCATCGAAAAAATCAGCCGCGCGCCTGATTGGTGCGCGGCCGATCCGATGACGCAATGCGGCGACTGGCCTACACCAGCCCCTCCTCGCGTACGGGGATGATCTGCCGCGGTCGAGCGATTATCCTAGCGCACCAGTTCGACCAAAAAGGTGATTGGGCAGAGGCCGCACGCTTTGATCATGTGACGAACCCAAACTCCGTGATCGCCTCCCAGCATTCCGTCTTAGCCGTGCCTTCGATGTAGCACGCGGGACTGCGATGAGGGTGCTGACTTTTACCGAGATGCGTCTAGCTTGCAGAAAACACGCGGCCGTCTGCGTGTACCCGCTTGGTCCGAAAGTGGTCCTCGTGCTCCGTCGGTATCGGCCGCCATGGTTGTCTCCGTCACTTCGTTCACGAGCCGCGTCCTCTGCAACCTCGAATGGGCGGATCAGGCCCGTGGGGCGGCAAGAGCCTCGATCGCCTTCCCGCAACGGCTCCGCCGGCTTTTTTCCCCTGCCGCGAAGTGGCGGCATTCCTCGCGAGTCAAAAAAACGTCTAACGCCGTCCTACGCGCTGCTGCGGGCCTGACGGCTGCGGGCCGATCGCTCCCGGGTCAAGGACCGCCATCGAGGCTGCGATGGTCGCGGCCCGACAACAGAACAGAGAGAACACCATGGCTACCATCGGCACCTTCACCGCCTTGAACAACGGCTTTACGGGCTCGGTCAAGACGCTCACGCTTAACGTCAAGGCGAGCTTCGTCGCATCAGAAAAGGACAACGACAAGGCTCCAGACTATCGCATCCGGGCGGGTGCGACCGAGTTCGGTGCCGCCTGGAAGAAGACCGCGCGGGAGAGCGACCGCGAATATCTCTCGGTCAAGCTGGACGATCCGAGCTTCCCTGCTCCGATCTACTGCTCACTGGTCAAGGGCGAAGGCGACGACAGCTACATGCTGATCTGGTCCCGCCGCAACGGCGATTGATCCAGCGGGATCGAACTGCCCCGCCTCCTCGGAGGCGGGGCCTTCGTCGTGCCCATAGCCCGACGCGCAGAAGAAGAGGTGGAGGGGCTTCGGTATGACCTTCGGCCATACTTGTCACTTTCAGGACGATCCCTAAGGGCTCCGCCCTCGCGCGCGCAAGGGTAAAGCACCGAAACCGGTGCCGGCTGGAGCGGTATCCCCGGTCTTCCGCGCCCACGAAGATCCTTAACGACTTTGTCGTCAGGGCGCGTGCAGACGCGCGCCAAGTGCGCGCCCCGTCGGGCGGGTGATCCCCCTCCGCTTCCTGCCGCCCTTGCGCTTGCTACCCCGGTCTCGCCGACGGGCAGGGTTGCAGCGCAGCGCTGCGCTTTAACCCAAGCCCATAGGAGAAACACCCATGACAGTGGTGACCTTGACCCGGAACGAGCAAACGGTTTCCAGCGGCTTTCGCGTGGATGTTTCGCGCGGTGAACGCATCGGCCGAGTTTCTTCGGAGTGGTTTTCCCGCCCCGACGACGAGCGTTATCTCAGCCTGACCGATCTTCATGACACAGTTCGCCGCCGCGCTGACTTTGCCCGAACTCGGACCATTGAAAGCCGGGCCGTGCGCGTGGAGGCAAGCCGCGACAACGCCGAACGACTGGCCTTAATAGTGCCGGGCCGCAGTGAGCCGGTCGCGCCGACACATTGGAGTTTTGGTCAGCTATGCAGCCTTGTCGGCGCGCCGACATCTTACATGCGGCAGCTTCCTGCACCTCTCGCCGGGATCAATTTGCAACACGGTTTGCTGTCACATCGTGGAGAGCTCTTGAAAACGCTGGAAGCCGACGACGGGCGGGTCGAGCTTCGCGCAGTGACCGGACCCGACTACGGGCGTATTTGGGATCACGAACTGACGGCCGCCGTGATGAAGATCGCCGGCGATGGGACCGGCGACACAAGATGGAAGGTCCCGGGCGTGCTGGATTGGACGACCATGACCCACAATCCCTTTGTGGATGTGACAAAGGAAACAACCACGCTTTACGCAAGCGACCGCGATGTATTTCTGTTTCTGGTCGACGATGCCAACCCAATTGAAGCAGGGCGCTTGGCGGACGGATCGCCGGACTTGTATTTCCGGGGATTTTATTGCTGGAACAGCGAGGTCGGATCAAAAACGCTCGGCATCGCCTCGTTTTATCTCCGAGCCGTCTGCATGAATCGCAATCTGTGGGGCGTGGAGAATTTCGAGCAAATCACCATCCGCCATTCCAAGTTCGCGGCGGAACGCTTTGCGCACGAAGCGGCTCCCGCCCTGACAAGCTTTGCCAACTCCTCGGCAACACCGTTCATCGCGGGAATAAAAGCCGCCCGCCAGCAGGTCGTTGCCCGGAACGAAGAGGACCGGGACAGCTTCCTGCGCAAGCGCGGGTTCTCCAAGACGGAAGCTGCCAAGATCATTGAAACCGTGCTGAACGAGGAAGGCCGTCCACCTGAGAGCGTGCTTGATTTCGTGCAGGGGATCACCGCGCTTGCCCGCGGCAAAGCTCATCAGGATGCACGGCTCGAGCTTGAGGGCAAGGCGAAGCGATTGTTGGAGCAGGCCGCCGCCTAAGCATCGCAAGGAGCCGTGCAGCCGCTCACCTGGTTGCACGGCTTATGCTTCATCTCAGAAAGAGCTGGGAATTTGCCGCCGATCCGGCGACGGATCGGCGGTTGACCACGACCGCGCGTGCGGCTCGCCGGGCCTATCGGCCCGGCTCGCGAAGAAGAACAGCCCGACCCTTAGCAGGCGCTTTCGTTTCAAGAACAAGAGCATCATCGCCACGAAGCTTCGATCTGGCGATGCTGCCGCGATCACCCCTTAGTTGAGTCAAATCCTTCTCGACGATATTCCTTAGCGCTGCTCGGCAACGATATGCCTCCTCAATCGGGAATCGTTGTGGGCGGTCTTGCGCAGGATCATCGGCCGTTTCGAGTACCGCTTGCTGTTGGGAAACACGATCAGGTCAGTTGGCGGGACTTGGCCGATCGCATCTTCCGTCATCAGGCGCACCGCCTTGGGCTGAAACGCCCGAGACGTCTTGCCGGTGTTTTCGTCCCTGGTCTCGACCATGTCCGTCAAGGTGAAGTCGCCGATCGACCGCGAGAGGAAGTCGCGTTCATCCGGATCGGTGAGCGGCAGATCGGAGCAGGTAGTGAACTCCGCCGTGTTGAGCAGCGTACGTGCGCCCTCCGCGCCGTAGATGTCGATGATCTGGCTGCGGCTTTGCCAGAACGTCCAAAGCCGCAGATTTTGTCCAGGCAGCTCGCCGGCAGCGACCAAGAGTTCCTTGAAGCGGCCAAGCGTCGCCGCCTCGTCAATAAAGCACACGATGGGTTCGCGAGCGCGGCGGCGCCGCACTGCGGTGAAGAGTTCGCAGAGCAACCATCGCGTCAGCGGCGTCAGCGTTTCCATATCCTCGGCCGGCAGCGTGATGAACAGGTCCATGTCGCCCGTCGTCACCTCCGACATCGAGAAGGTGCTCTTGTACGTAAGGCGCTGCAGCCGCTTATCCAAGCACCAACTGAAGGCTTGGGCTGCGGTCGACACAATGGAGTCTCGGCCTTTCGGGTCCATGGCAAGCACAGCTCTGGCGGCTGCCGCTGCGTTTCCCTTCAATCGCGCGAGCCTCTCTGCGAACGTATCGAGGTTCGATAGTAGCCACGCGGCATCCGCCGGCGTTGCGCAATTGGCAGAGTGTGCCACCAGGAAGGCGCCGACGATGACATCGACGGCACGGTTCTGAAAGTACACCGCCTCACCATTGGGCTTCTCCGGCAGCAAGGCGCGGGCCACGCGCTGGAGATGCAGGATGTCCTCGGGGTTCATCGTCGCAAGCGGGTTCCAGGTGTCCGTGCCACCGACAAGGTTGATGGGATCGAGGCAGCGTACCGTGCGGCCGAGCGCCCGGCGCCGCGCGGCGACGGCGCGATAAGCTTCGCCTTTCGGATCGATGACAATGGCCGGCCCACACCAACCCTTGCTGTCGGGAACGGCGAGATTGGGGATCAACAGCCCCGATGTCTTGCCCGTACGCGGCGGCGCGATGGTGATGAGGTGGCTTTCGGTCGAGACGCGGATCGGGCGGCGGGTGTCGGGATCAAGGCCAAGCTCAAGGCCAATCCGCATCCGGCCCCGTTCCTTTCGGGTCGCCCACCGGGCGTCGCCATACGTGCGGCCGGGGTCGCGCCTCGGTCCGTAGTTCGGCACAAAGCACGCGACGAAGACCAGCAGCGGGCCCGCCAGGATCCCGGCGAGAGCAGTTCGGCCATAGGGGCCCAGGGCCTTGGTCTGGCCGAATGCCATGTCGCGGTAGGCGAGCAGCGAATCCCATCCCCAACTGTCCCACATCGCCGTAAACCAGAGGGATGGAGGCTGGATCGTGTTCGGCCACAGCGAGGCGTCAAAGCCATGCACCATGAATTCCGCAACGGGAAAGCCGAACAGGAAGGCCAGGATGGTGAGCGGCACGAAGATCTTCCAGAACATTTGATTTACTCCTTGGGAATTGCAAGCCGGGCGTAGGCTTCTGCCAACATGACGGCTTCGAGGTGGCCCTCTGCGGGCGACCAGAGCCGCAGCCGAACGTCTCCAGCCGCAGTCCGGCCCATCACGACAACTGCTGTACCGGTCGTCAGCCGACGAAGTTCGGTATGCCCGTCCGGTAATGCCCAGATGAGGTCGAGGTCTCGGTCGAAATGAACCTGGGCATGACCGGTATTGTGGACGGTGAAGGCGCCGATCGCCGCGAAGGGGATCGACATCACGGTGACCGCCACCAAGCCCCGCCAGTGATAGCGCGCGTGCCGAAGCGCGGACCGCAAGCTGGCCGCGATCGCTCGGGGAAACCGGATGCGCCGGCGCGGCAACACGTCCGCGAGCGCGTGCTCCAGAACCTGACGATCGGAGGGAAGCAGCGCCGGATGCTTCAAGCCCGCCAGCTGCGCGGCAGGATCCTGCAATGCCCGAAGTTCAGCGAGCTTGGCTGCGCTCGCCTGACGCACATCGCGTTTCGACGCGTCGGCGTCAGCCTTCGCGTCGATGAACCGCTTGCGCAAAGTTTCCAAGCGATTGCTCATGACGCGAGCCACGTCGCTGCGGGCCGAACCGCTTCCATCACCGCGAGGCGGAACGCCTTGAGGTCGCTCACCATGCGCCGTGCCTCGTTGAAGCCGTACTCCTTCTGGAAGTCGGACGCCTTCAACTGCGGGATGGCATAGAGCCCGGTGGCCTGGAGGAAGCCGAGCGTGCGCGGTTCGAACCCGAACTTCGGCAGCACCGTGACCTGCGCGCCGTCGGCGACCCGCTTCAGCATCGCGGGATCGACATCGCCCCGCAGCTTGTTCTCGACCACGAAGCGAGCCTTGGCCCAACGCTTCGACGCCGCCAAAAGCTTGGCGCCGTCGGTCAACGCGGCGGCATCGGCGGTGACCACCACGACCAGCGCCAGCTCGATCCCGCTGTCGGCGATACCCGTGACGAACTCATCGTCGAACGAAGCAAGCAGCGAGGAAGCGGTATTGGCGCCGACATCGATGATGGTCGGCAGCTCGGCGCCGACCATGGCGTTGATCGGCCCATCGAACTCGGCACGGGCGGCCTGGCCGCCGGTACGGTCGATGGATGCCCGGTCGGCACGCACCGGGAAATGCGAAACCCGCTTCGCACCCTTGGTCTTTCCGTGGTCGTACTCTAGGATTCGCGGCGTCGACTCCAGCTCGATGATCGGCGCGTCGGGTACAGCTTCCCCGACCCCGCGGGTGAGGGTGGACTTACCGACACCGCCGGTCTCTTGGGCAACGAGCAAAAGGCGTGGCAAGGGGACTACTCCTGAGGCACTGAATGGCGACCGCAATCTGGGCGGTCTGCCACGTGGGTGAAGCAGGAGGTCTAGCGAAGAAGGCCGGTCCGGGTTGCAGACGAATTGAAAATGCCTGCGTTATCCGATCAGCGCTTGCCGAGAAGGTGGGCGTGCTTAGCAAGCTCGGTGCGTCGGATCTCGTCTTCGCTGATGGTCTGGTCCGGCACGCTGCCGCCGAGCGGTCTATTCATCTCTGGGCTGAGCGAGACCGTCTTCCTGGCGGTCCGGCCGTCCTTTTGGGAGCGTTCGGGCAGAATTTGCGTCCGATCTCGCACGATAGCCTTGCCCTTCAGCTTCTCTGCGCGAGTTCTGATGTTATGCATCAACGCGGTCAGCCGACGGCCCGTAAGCGGTTGGCCTTTCCCTTGGGTGACACCCTGTGCCGCCAGACCACTGGCAATTTCGGTCCAGGTCGCACCGTCCTCACGGTGCAAGCGCTCAAGCTCGTCGAAATTGCTCCGGATGATCTCGGTCGCGCCTGTCTTGATTTTGCCTATCGGCGAGGCGACGCGAGCAGCTTTTAACCGCTTCATGTCGCCGCGCAGACGTTTCAGGTCGATGTCCATGATGCAGCTACGTAGGTGGCGGAAGTTAACGGCGCCACCCGGGGGACACGCGGGGCCACACGTAAGCCAGGATAGGGCCAATTAACCACCAACCGGATCGTGCAAAGTTGAATGATCGCGCGCTCCGAACTCGCAAACGGCGACTACCAAATGCGGACCGGAAGGGCGCCACCTACGCTTTTCTGAAATCGGCCATCTCAAGGGGGAGAAGCGAGTCGCGTTGAGGGTCCAGCTTAAAGAGCCGGGTCGGGACAACGGCTCGTTAAGTTGGACCGCAGACGATCGCCAGCCGTCGTACCAAGCTGCTCTGTCTCCGCTTACTCGATGAGGCAGCCCGTCCGATCTCGGGTCCACCCACCTGGCGGGTGGGCCACGCATGACCACCGAGGTCCGCAGTAGGGCCACTATGACCACACGAAGGCCAGAGAAAGTGCCACACAGAAGACCACTCAAATTTTTGGCACACCTGTGCACCTGTGGATGGTGACTGCATGGTAAGAATTTTCCCGATGTCTCAGCAGCGTTTGTTCGAGGCGCGATCATCGGTCCGGCCTCATCAAAGCGGATCTCTATTCGCGGGGCTAAGTGGCCCTGCACGTAGGCAAAAACCTTCACGCCCAAAGCAGGGGCAGCACTTAGCTAGTCTTCATCCAAACTCTATATGCTGCTGCACGCAAACGCGTATCTAATGCCACAATTGCTTGTCCTCACTCTTCAGGTGCCGACTTGAAGGGTCCTAGGACAGGCGCACGACTCTCTGACAAGCGTAGCCCAACGACGTCCTTGCTCGCGTTCTTAGAGAAGGAAACTCCTTTGCCAAATCGTTGACGCGCTACTAATTTCTTTTTCGACCTTTGCCGTGCTCTGTCTGGATCTCGATAATTTCAAGCAGGTCAATGACACTTTGGGGCACCCCGTCGGTGACGCGCTGCTTTGCGCAGTGGCCGACCGCTTGAGCGCATGCGTTCGGGAGGCCGACACCGTTGCGCGCTTGGGCGGGGATGAGTTCGCGATCATCCAGGCGAGTATCCAGAACGCGGGAGATACCGAGCGTCTCGCCCGTCGCATCGTCGAGCAGGTCGGAGAACCCTATGACTTGAATGGACATCCTGTCGTCGTCGGGTGCAGCATTGGTATTTCGGTGGCGCCCACCGACGGTGCGACGGGCGAGAAGCTTCTGAAGAATGCCGACGTCGCGCTGTACCGGGCCAAGGCCGACGGCAGGGCAACCTGGCGATTTTTCGAACCCGCCATGGATGCGAGCTTGCAGCAGCGCCGGGCGCTGGAGCTCGACCTGCGCGAGGCAATGGACAAGGAGGAGTTCGTCCTGTTCTATCAGCCGCTGTATGACCTGCGCCGCGACCGGCTCAGCGGCTTCGAGGCCCTGCTACGCTGGGCTCATCCCCAAAGGGGGCTGGTACCTCCCGACCAGTTCATTCCGATCGCAGAAGAAACTGGCCTGATTAATCCGATCGGGCGGTGGGTGCTCAATCGTGCCTGTGAACAGGCCGCCATGTGGCCGGATGAGCTCAAGCTTGCGGTCAACGTCTCGGCCGCCCAGTTCCGAAACCCACGCCTCATCGAGATCATCGCCAACGCACTCGCGGATTCGAAGCTATTTCCGCACCGGCTTGAACTCGAAATCACGGAATCCGTTCTCCTCATGAACAGCGCGGAGACAATTGCAACGCTCCATAAGCTGAAGGCCCACGGCCTCCGAATCGCCTTGGACGATTTTGGGACCGGTTATTCCTCACTCAGCTATCTCCGCGGCTTTCCGTTTGACAAACTCAAGATTGACCAATCGTTCGTCCGCGATGCGGCGGCGATGACTGGATCGAAGCTGATTGTCAGGTCCATCGTTGGCCTTGGGAAAAGCCTCGGCATGACCACGACAGCGGAGGGAGTGGAGACGATCGAGCAGTTGAACCAAATGCAGGCGGAAGGCTGCGACGAGGCACAAGGCTACCTGATCAGTCGTCCGGTGCCTGCTACTCAAGTTGCGTCTACAATCCTGGCATTGAGAAAAGGCCTTAAGAAAGATCGCTGGCGCAATGTGTTTGCCAGTTAGAGTCTGTGGCAGATAAAGGTCAGAACGGTCGGTCCCGGGGGCATTGGTCTGCGGGCTGAACGGAATGCCACGATGGGCACCGGGGTTGAGCCATGCTTTGTTGATTGCCCGACCTCGGCTTTCTTGAAACACTCGTGAAGCGAAATTGGTAAGGCGGCCGGAAGCACCCTCGCCGGAGTAGGTCTGCTGCAACGTAGGCACCAAAATCTAGCGCCACCGCTGATCACTTCCCACCGCACGTCGATGTTTTCGGTCTATGCCATGCGAGCATCGACACGATCCTTCAACCTGCAAGTTTACCCTCAATTAGGCTCGTCGCGTTAGTCTTCTAAAATGGGATCCGGTCAAATCACTCGCAGAACGCAGTTGCCGACCTGGCTGAATGCGGCGGCGCTGCTGATCGCGAGTTGGATCGTCATCGCGGCCTTGTCGCTGCAGGTGCGCCCGGGTACCGAGCTGGTGGCAGTGGCTTTCCCGCCATGGTGGGGCGCCCAGCAAGTTTTCCTGGCCGCGGCATCCGCCAATGCCGCCATTGTCCGGACCACCGCCATACCCGTTCTCTTGGTGGTGCGGCCCGACGATCATGATGGATTGACACGGCTGCGCCAAGCCGGCGCCTGGCTGATGCTTGACCCGCAGGCGGTCGCTGCCTGCCTCAGAGCAGATGATTTGAAGCAGACGATTTGACAAATGAGTTGAGGACAGAGAATGACTTTCGAAGGCAATGAATTGGGACGCTTGCGCCAGTCCACCAGCACGATCTTGCTCGCCGTACTCTGGGTGCATGTGCCGCTTGCTGCGATCATTGGTATGAGGCTCGGTACCAATTGGCTTATGCCTTGCTCCTTCATGGTCGCGATGGCCCTGACGGCGACGCTGTCGTGGCGTATCGGCGGGAATGGCACTTCAACCCGCTTGGTCTTTGCCGTGGCCTTGATGGCCGGCGTGTCAATGCTTGTCTTTCAGTTCGCGGGTCATCATTGGCAAGTCGACATGCACATGTACTTCTTTGCAGCGCTCGCAATCCTGGTGGCCTATTGCGATTTCCGACCGATAGTTGCCGGCACAGTGGCGGTCGCGCTGCATCATCTGACGCTAAACTACATTTTGCCGGCGGCCGTGTATCCCGGCGGCGCGGACCTCGGCCGCGTCGTTCTCCACGCCACAATCCTGCTTATCGAAGCCGGCATATTGATCTGGCTCGCCCATACGCTGTCGCAATTGTTCGAAACGGCGGCGCAGAAAACTGCGGAGGCCGAAATCGCGAGCGCCGCTGAAGCGCGGGCCAATGCCGATCGCATGGAAATCGAACGGGCCAAGCTGGAGCGGGACGCAAAACGACGGGAACTCTCCGTTGGATTTGAGCGCAAGATCAGCGATGTCGTCGAGGCCGTTGCCGTGGCGGCGAACCAGATGCAGGAACTGTCCGCGTCGATGAATGACGGCAACGCGGAAACCGCGCGACAGGCCGCAGCCGCCGCCGCCGCATCGACGCAGGCGTCCATGAACGTGGAAACCGTTGCCTCAGCCACCGAACAGCTTACAGCTTCGATCAACAACATCGCTGAACGGGTGGCGCACGCCGCCCGAATCACCGGCAAGGCGGCTGCGGAAGCACGGCGCACCAATGCCGTCGTGGAAGGCCTTTCAACGGGTGCACAGAAGATCGGCGAAGTGGTCACCCTGATCCAGAACATTGCCGGGCAGACCAATCTCTTGGCCTTGAACGCGACCATTGAGGCCGCACGCGCCGGCGAACATGGCCGGGGATTTGCGGTCGTCGCCAGCGAGGTTAAAGCATTGGCCAATCAGACCGCCAGGGCGACCGAGGAAATTGCCTCACAGATTCAGAACATCCAAACCGCAACGGGTGACGCCGTGAACGCGATCGGCGCGATCGGTGGCACTATCGCCGAGATCGACAAGATCTCCGGCGAGATCGCAGTCGCGGTCGATCAGCAAGGTGCAGCGACGCGGGAAATTGCCGGCAACCTGCAACAGGCCAACGACCGAACCAAAGATGTCAATACGAGCATCGTCAGCGTCAATCGCGCGTCTGAGGAAAACAACCGCGCAACAACACGGCTGCTCGAGGCGGCGAATGGGCTGTCGTGCCAATCCGAACAGTTGAAGTCCGAGGTCGAGCGTTTTCTGGGTTCTCTGCAGGCGGCGTGAGCGTCCGGCGTGTTGCCGCAAGTAGCGTGACGATCCCGAACACTGACGGGATCCAGTCAGTTGCAGGAACAGCGTATGACGGAGCTAGGACACGCCTCTAATGCACCGAATCCATTTTCGCCTTCTCTTGCAGCCGAAAAAACTGGAGTGCAGCGCGAGCGCTTTTCGGTTGCAGCCGGAAAAAGCTCGCAAACCACCGGTCCAGCCGCTCTTTCGGAACGTGCTCGAGGCGAAGGTGCAGGGCTAGGAGAGCCTTCGCTGTTTCCCATGAAAGGTCGATAGCTTTGGCGAGAATGAGAAGTTGGTCCGGCTCGCTCTGCACCAACGCGCGCTCCACTGGCCCGATCGGCAAATCGCACATCAGGGAAAGGGCGACAGCCGTTTTGTCGAAGCAGCGGCTGCGGGCAAAAGAGAGTAATCGTGCCTCGTCAAGTTTGCCCATGGCGTGAATCGACCGTACATGGGCCGCAGCATCGGCATGCTCGTTCGAGCCGACGCGTGCCGTCGTCTGGACTTCCTCCGACGCCTCCGCCACTGCGGCCCGGATCAGTGTAGTTCTCCGCGGATCCGCCGCCTCCAATTTGCCTCTTACGACCTCCGAAGCATTGACGAAAAGCTTTAGAAGCTCTGCACGGGGAATATCCGGGCGTGACCAGACGCACAGTGCAAGGTTGCCATTGTCGTGGGCTCGCTTGACGAGCTGCGACATGCCGGAATGAGAGAATTTCGCGCCCCGATTCTTGGCTGTTTTAACCGCAACCTCATTGTTCCCTCGCTGAACCAGAACGTCTGTCACCGGTTCGGTCAGAACGCTCCGGCCCGCGATCGCGAGCATATGGTCTTGACTTTTTGTTCGCGCGTTCTCCGCCAGCGCGGCCTCATCAAGCCGCAAGGAATGCGCCAGGACCGGTGCTGCGACCTCAATGGCATCGTCGAACGCCAGCGACCGCATGATCCTGCCCGGAGCATCAGGAAGCTTGGCGAGCCGGCTTCCAAATGCTGCCCGAGCGGCCAGTTCGATATGTTCAATGAGCTTGCCCATGACATCATCGAAAAAATCGATCTGCTTGTCGGTGAACTTGCCAGAACCGTACACGAACAGGTCGGTGACGCGCCGCAGGACTTCGGCACGCTTCGAGATATCCTTGGTCGCCAGCATGCTTTCGAGCTGACCTATCAGATTATCGGGCGTGTTCATGCCCGGCGGTCCGGGTAGGAATGTACGATGCTGAGACGAGCCTTGGTCAGCGGAATCATCGCATCAAAATCGAGTTCTGAAAGTGGAACGGGCCTGCCGAACAGATAGCCTTGAGCAAAATCGACGCCAGCGGCAACCAAGGCGTCGAATTGCTCTCGGGTCTCGATCCCCTTGGCCGCGGTCGCAACCTCAAGCCCCTGCGCCAGGGCACGGATCGATGCGATGACGGCCGCGCAATCTCGACGGTGCGCGAGGCCCTGGGCGACCGGCTTGTCGATCTTGATCTTGTCGAGCGGAAAACCAGCCAGGGCGGTGGCTGCGGCATAGCCAACCAGGCAGCTGTCGAGCACAATTGAAACGCCCAGATTCTTCAATTGACGCAGGGTGAGCAGGTGTGAGGACTGGCCGGCTTCCAGCAACGCAGCGTCTGCGATCTCGAGCTCGAGCCGGCTCGGCGGCAGGCCGGAATCCACGAGGGCGCACAGAACAACGTCGAACAGATTGCCCCTGGCGAACTGGGCGAGGGAGATGTTCACGGCGACCTTCATGGGCGAGGGCCAAGCGGCGGCATCCAGGCAGGCCTGCTGCAAGATCCACTCGCCGAGGGGCAGCATCAGTCCGATCGACTCGGCGAGCGGGAGGAACTGATCCGGCTGCAGCATACCTTTCGTCGGATGGTGCCAGCGCACAAACGCCTCTGCGCCGCAAATTGCGCGCGTTCTGGCATCGATCATCGGTTGATAGTGAAGCTCGAACTCGTTGCCGGCCACCGCTTGCCGCAATTCAGTTTCCATCGACTTCTGCAGGTCGGCGGCTTCCGTCAGCTCCGACTGGAAGATACGAAAATCGTTGCGCCCGCCCGTCTTTGCGGCATACAGAGCGACATCCGCCTTTTGCAGCAGACCTTCGGCATCCGTACCATGTTCGGGCGCGAACGCAATTCCTATGCTCGTTCCGACCCGAACCGTATTGTTGTCGCTGAGATCGAACGGCTGTTCGACCAGTCCAATGATTCTCAGAGCAAGTGCAATGGCGCCCTCGCGTTGGCTCTTTTCGCCTTCCTGAATGATCGCGAACTCATCCCCGCCAAGACGGGCCAGCACGTCAGCCTCACGCAGGGACGATTTCAGCCGCTGCGCGACTTGAACCAATAACTGATCGCCGGCGGGATGTCCCAGCGTATCGTTGACGTGCTTGAACTTGTCGAGGTCGAGCATCAACACCGTGAAGCTCATGCCGTGTCGCTGAGATCGTTTTGCGGCATCGTCAAGCTTTTCGGCAAACAGCGCCCGGTTAGCCAGACCGGTGAGCAAATCATGCTGCGCCAGGAACGAGATCCTTTTCTCGTTTTGGGCCCGATCGGTGATGTCCTCGTGTGTGGTAAGCCATCCGCCGTCTGGCATCACATGTCGGGAGATCGAGACCACGCGGCCATCGACGAGCTCGCGAACTTCCTTGGCCTGTTTGACGTTGACACTGCGGTAAACGTCAGGCGCAACGTCGGCGAAAATCGTGCCCTTTTGACGCCGATACTCGAGAATCTGCGCCAGCGAGGTCCCCGGTTTCACCTTATCCGGGCTGAGATGATAGATCTCGCCATATCGCGCATTCGACACCACAATCCGCTGCTCCGCATCGAACATGCAGAGCCCCTGCGACATGTTGTTGAGGGCGGCATCGAAGCGCATGTTCATCGCCTCGAGTTCGGCGGCCTTCTCGGCAAGTAGCTGCTCACCGCGCTTCTGTTCGGTGATGTCTTCGTGCGTTGCAACCCAACCGCCATCGGGCAGCGGCTTGCGCTGGATCAGGAATTGCCGGCGGTCCTTGAGTTCGTACTCCTGGCGCCGTTGCGTCGGCATCAACTGGACGTGCTGGTCAACCGTCAGGGTGCTGGTCTCGCCACGGTCAGCATAGTGTTGCAGGATCCGCTGCAGCGGCGTCCCTGGCCTCACCAACTCGTCTGGAAGATTGTACATCTGCTGATAGCGCCGGTTCGATACGACGAGGTTCTTGCCGGCGTCGAACAGGCACAGTCCTTGGGTCATATTGCTGATCGCAGCATCGAACCGGTCATTGGCGCGCTTCAGTTCTTCAGCATTTTGGACCAGCCGTTCCTCGGCGCGCCGCTTCTCCGTGATGTCTTCATGGGTGGCGACCCAGCCGCCGTCATTCATTGGGGTCCGCAGTATCTTGATGACGCGCCCGTCGGCCAGGGTGAGGATGTGCGCCGTCCGCTCCCTTGCGCCTTCCAGGAATTCGTTGAGGCTGAAATCCGTTCCGCTCGTGTTGTAATGGCTGACAATATCGCTCAGAGGCGCTCCAGGCCTAACCTGCTGTTCGGTCAGATCGTACATCGCGCGATAGCGGCTGTTCGAAACCAGCAACCGTCCGTCGGCATCGAACATGCTGAGGCCGTGCGGCATGTTGCTCAGCGCGGCGTCAAAGCGAGAGTTCGTCTTGGCCAAGGCTTTCGTCTTTGCGGCGATCGAGTCGCTCTGTCGCACCAGGACAAACGTGCCAAACAGGATAACAGTGACGACCGCGATGACCACCAGACCGTAGGTATAGAGATGCCGGTACCACGGCGCCAGAATCTCGGCGCGAGCGTACGTTACGAGGACTACGAGCGGCAGCCCGGAAACCACGTGGTAGCCAGCGATGCGTTCCGCGCCGTCAACGGGGCTCGTCAACTCGTAGGAGCCGGTCTCCGACACTGGCAGATACTGGGTGAACAAGGGCCCGTCCGCGACGGATTTTCCGATCGCCTCCCGCTGTTCCGGCTCCCGCGCAAGGATGCGGCCCTCGCGATGGAGCAGGGCGACCGAGCCATCTTTGCCAAGGTCGATGGAGCGATAGATCTTCGTGAAGTACGACTGATCCAGCGGAGCCGCAACCACGCCGGCAAAGCTGCCGTCCGGATTGCTCAACCGGCGTGATGCGGCGCTGAACCACTTGTCGCGGACCGCCGAACGGTAGGGGGGCGCGATGAAGAGGCCGGTGGCCGGATCGTCGCGCTGGGCGACGAAATGCGGCATGTCGGCGATATTCTTGCGCGGAGGCGTGTGGCCGTAGGAGTTGGCGAGAAGATCACCCGCCGCATTGGTCCAGCCAATGGCGACGATGACGGAGGAGCTCTTCTGAAGCTGCCGCAATGCAAGGTTCGCTGCGCCCGTATCAGCATACCTTCCCGAGAGGCTATTTCTTCGGATCGCCTCCGCCTCCAGCAGAACCCGATCGATGTCCTCGAAGGTCAGAGCGGTGTGTTCGGCGAGAACTTTCGCAAAGCTGCGGGCGTCGGTCTTTGCTGCCGCGATGCGGTCCCAATACCGACTCCTGAGATCGGTAAGAAACAGAACGATCGTCGCGACGGAAAGCAGGATGCCAAGCAGCGCAAGCGGCGAGCCGGGCGATCTCGCCAGCCAACGATAGAGTCGCCTCATGACATCCAACTCACCTCTAGAATGCCCCTCGATGGTGCCCTGTCGCCCTTAAGATTCCGTGCGCACACGGCCGGCCCTCCCGCAACCCCCGCAGTCTTACCGCACGGCCGGGTAAGGCGGCGTTAATCGGAGATGCGCAATCTTCGCACCTTTCAAGCGACGCGGAACTGGCACCATGACAGATGTGCGTCGTACCTCCTCAGCGAGTGTTGAAGGCAGGCTCAATCGAGTTCGGTGGCGGCGCAATCGACTGCGTCGTCCGTAATTTGTCGCCCACGGGTGCGGCGATCGAGGTCGAAAGTCAGGCCGGTATCCCCGAGAGCTTCACGTTGGGCGTGTCGGGCGATCGGTCGCATGTTCCTTGCCAAATTGTTTGGCGCAAAGCGCGCCGGATCGGCGTACGATTTGCTTAGGTCGGACTTGCCGAGTGCGAGCAGTGTTGCGCGACGCTCACCACCCGAAGCTGTAAATAAGCGCCGCACTTTGACCCCCATCGGCTTCTAACATTGGCTCTGACGCAATCTTGGTGCAGCTCCACTCTATTCTGCGCCGATTAGCCTGGCTTGGAGCAGATCGATTTTGCCGCGGCCGTACATTTGCCGCCTGACGAGTTTGAGGCGGGTGATCTGCCCCTCCGTCTGTCCGTTGGACCAAGGTAAGGTGATCGCCGACCGAACCGCCGCTTCGTCATTCGTAACGCCGCGGGCGAATGAGGCAACGAGACTGGCGCGAGCGCGCTCGATCCACGGTGACAGCTCGGCGGCAGCTCTGCGCCGGATCATCAAATGGAATTCGGCGATGATCTCGCGTGCCTCGACCAGGGTTGGTACGCCAGCTTCGATCGCCGCGACAGTGACCGTCTCTGCCTTCGAGAGCGTATCACGTCCAATCGTCATGAGACGAGCGATCGTTCCGGCCGACGGGATCCGGTGAAGGTTTTGTGCGTCGGCCTTTTCGGCCCGCCGCCTGCGTGTTGCCCATTCTGCGACGACACGAAGAGAGCCTCGGAAGCCGCGCGCCTTTAGGCGCCGCCAAAGTTCAGCGCCGTTTCGGCAGCCGGCGGCCCATTGGTCGTCGAGCCATGGCAGGTGCTGATCGAGCGAACTCTGCCGGGTCCGGAAGACATCGTGGCGTTCGCCACGGATCACCTGACGAACCAGCTTCCTGCTATGACCAGTCTGGCGCACGATCTGCTTAATCGGCGTTCCGCTTTTCGACAGGGCCAAGATTGTCGCATTGGTCTCTTCGCGGCGAAGATATCCTTCATACTGCAGGCGCTCGGCCGCGCTGAGCAGTTTGGGATCGATGGTTGTCGCCCCGATTGCGCTGCGGATCTGGCGCATCGATTTGCGGACGGCGTCGAGGAAGGCCCGACTGGCGTTCTCCATCAAATGCCAACGATCTGCGACCTGTACCGCGTGCGGGAGGGCCCTTGCCGCAGCTTCGCCATATCCCCGCCGCGATCGCGAGCGACGATAGCGATCGTGAGATGAGCGGCGAGCCAGGCTTGGGCTGTCGCGGGCTCACGATCTGGCAGCAGGGTGACGATCCGGCGCCTTTCCAGGTTGCAGATGATGCTGGCGTATCGGTGATTGCGCCGCCAGGCCCAATCATCAATGCCGATAACCTTGAGCGGGTCAGCCGGGGGGCGGTGACGGCGTCGGACCACGCGCAGCAGAGTATCCTTACTCACCGGCAGCATCAGCCGCCTTGCGAAGTCTGCTGCCGGTCGACCGCCAAGCGCCAAGCCGAGGTGATGAATGATAGAGTCCAGCCTCGCCGTGCGTCGCGCCGATGGTGCCAGTACCCCTTCAGCGAAGCGCTCTGTGAAGATTTGGCGCCCGCACAGAACGGCGTCGCAGCGGAAGCGGCGGGCGATTACCAGGAGCTGGACGATCCGCCCCGAGAGCGGCAAATCGGTCACGCGTCTTCGATAGCGGCTATGGACACGCCGGGATACTGCTCCGCACGATGGACATAGACCAACGCTTCCGGACGCCCGGACCACAACAATGGCCTTATCACCCTCGTAGTACGCACTCTCTACAACAAACCCACGCGGCACCAGACTGGAGCGGTGGAGTGCTTCGCTGATTCTCCCCAATCAAAGCGCCAGACATCCCCCAAACTGCATCAAAAGTGAGTCAGAGCCCAATTTTGACCCCTTCGCGCGGCGGAGTTTGGCGGTAGCGCTCGTCTCGTCGGAGCTGGCCGGGATAGCGGAGGCGAGACGAGCGCGGGTGGCGTGATCGTCGTCTCGGCTTTTGAATCGCCAACTGTCGTTGCCGGTCTCGACGATGTCACAGTGATGGGTCAACCGGTCGAGCAACGCGGTGGTCATCTTGGCGTCGCCGAACACGTCAGAGTACCCCTATTCTTGAGTGGGTCGTGTCTCACGTCACGATCACCGACCCGCATCATTTTCTGTTTGGGCACCGGCTTGAGGTGCTCAAGGAGCGGTCGGGGCGCGGTCCTGCCTACGTCGTTGTTGCGCTGCCGGACGGCCGGCCGCGGGCGGTTCGGATCGCGTCGACGGATCTTGCCGAGACGCCGATCACGCCCCACCCGAACGCCGCCGATCTGCCGCGCATCAGTGCACGTACGCTGATCCCATTGATGCAACATTTGAGCGCGAGTCTGGGTCTTCTCGACGAGAAGGTGATTCGCGATGACCCACCGACCGCTTCCAGGTCGCGTTGCGTATCGACCGCTGCCGACGTTGGCAAATCCACCCGGCCGCCCGACGGCCGACATTCCGCGCCTGTGGCCGAATCTATCGACCGCGACGCAGACCCAGATCGCTCAAATCCTCGCCACGCTGCTGCGGCGAATGCAAGCGGTTGCCGGCACGCCCGGAAGGGGACTGGGTCGTGCTGATCAGCTCGACCGTCGCTGACGAGCGGCTCACGACTGCGCACCGAGCCAAGTTGGCCTATGTCTACGTGCGGCAGTCATCCGTGAACCAGGTGCGCCAGCACCAGGAGAGCACCGAGCTGCAGTACCGCCTCGTCGATCGCGCCATCGGTCTGGGCTGGCCGCCGGAGCGCGTCCAGGTCATTGACGAGGATCTGGGCAAATCCGGTGCTGGCGCTGTGGATCGTCATGGTTTCCAGAAGCTCATTGCCGAGATCGGCCTTGGCAACGCCGGCCTTGTGGTGAGCCTCGACGCTTCTCGCTTGGCCCGCAATAACCGGGACTGGCATCAGCTTCTCGAGCTGTGCTCGGTGTTCGGCGTGCTCATTGCGGATGGCGAGCGGCTTTACGATCCGCGCGCCTACCACGACCGCCTGCTGTTGGGCTTGTCCGGCATCATGAGCGAGGCGGAGCTGCATCAGCTTCGGATGCGCCTTCACCAAGGAGAACGCCAGAAGGCGGCACGGGGCGAACTGCGGCTGCCCCTGCCGGCTGGGCTCGCCTATGATCGAGCCGGCACAATTGTTCTCAATCCCGATGAGGAGGTGCAGGCCCGTCTTCATCTCGTGTTTGCCAAATTCCGGGAACTGCAAAGCGCTCGCCGTGTGATGCGGTACTTGGAGAGGAACGGATTATCCTTGCCGGTTCGACCGCTGCTTGGACCATCTCCACACGAGATCGTCTGGCGTGCGCCAGATAGTGCACGCGTCCTTAGTATCCTTCAAAATCCGGCCTATGCTGGGGCGTATGTTTATGGCCGTCGGCAAAAGGATCCGAGCCGATGCCGGCCGGGATCGCTGACGGGAACGGTCAAGGTGGCGATCGGGGATTGGGCGGTTTGCCTCCACGCCGCTCACCCAGGCTATATCCAGCTGGGAGGAGTTCATGGCCAACCAGGGGCGACTGGCAGATAACATCTTCCGCTATGAGGCAGGACACTCTGGCGTACCGCGCAAGGGGGCAGCCCTGTTACAAGGAATTGCGATCTGCGGCCGTTGCGGACGGCGCATGAGCATGCGCTACACGGGCCCGAATGCCGACTATCCGGTCTATTGCTGCCGCTCGGATCGGGACCAGCAAGGCAGTGCACTATGTCAGGAAGTCCGGGCCTTGGCGGTTGATGCGCTGGTCGAACGGATGCTCCTCGATGCCCTGGTGCCGGATCAGATTGAGATCGCACTCGCGGCGGCGGGCCAACTGGAGCAAGAGAGTCGTCAGCTCGAGCGTCAGTGGGTGCTTCGCGTGGAGCGCGCCCGCTACGAGGCCGAGCGCGCCCGGCGTCAGTATGACGCCGTCGAGCCCGAGAACCGTCTTGTGGCGCGCTCACTTGAGCGGGCTTGGGAAGAGAAGCTGCGTGTCGTCGAGACGGTCGAGCAGCAGCATGCGCGTTGGCGCGCGCAAGAGCCGCTTCTGATTGGCCCGGCGGAACGCGCAGGGCTACAAGCGCTCGGCGAGAACCTGCCGCGGATTTGGAATGCGGCCACCACGTCGGCAGCCGATCGCAAGCGCATTCTGCGATTTGTCATCCGCGAAGTCGTTCTTGATCAGAAGCGGACCCGAGGTCAGGTGTGGCTCAGGATCGTCTGGCAGACCGGCGCAACCAGCGAGCATCACGTACAACGGCGCGTTCATACCTACCGCAACTATATCGACATTGATCGGTTGCGGCGACGGATCGTCGAGTTGAATGCTGAATACAAAATGGATGGCGAGATCGCGGCAATACTCAATCAGGAAAGCTTTGTCGCGGCCCGAGGCTGCGCCTTCAAAGGCGAGAACGTCTGGCTGTTGCGCACCCGCTGGGGCATTCCCACCGTCAAAATCAACGGCGTGGACAAGAATCCGATGCGCTGGCCCGACGGCAGCTTCTCGATTCAGGGCGCAGCGGCTGAGCTTGGAGTAACCCCGCAAACAATCTTCGATTATCTTGCGCGCGGAATGCTGGCAGGTCGTCTATCGGTTAACCAAAGGCCAGCCATGGCAGATCGAGCTCTCAGACGAACAAATCGGTCAGCTTCGCAATCGGGTACGACGCACCAAGCGTTCGAAGAAGGACGCATCATGAAGTCATCGGCTCGCCGAACACGCTCGGCCATTCGCCGAAGGCGAGATTGGTGGTCACGATGACGGAGGCGCGCTCATAGAGCCGGCTGAGGAGGTGGAACAGAAGCTGGCCGCCGGACTGTGCAAAGGGCAGATATCCGAGTTCGTCCAGCACTGATAAAGTTCATCCGGGTCAGATGCTCGGCGAGCCGTCCTTGCCGTCCGTTACGGGTCTCGGTCTTGAGGCGATTGACGAGGTCGACCACGTTGAAGAAGCGGCCGCGGGCGCCGGATCGGATGCAGCTTCTGGCGATGGCAATGGCCAGGTGGGTTTTGCCTGTGCCGGCGCCGCCGACCAGCACGACGTTGCGTTGTTGGGCGACGAAGCCGCCGCCGGCGAGGTCATTGACGAGCGTCTGGTTGATTGGCGTGCCAGTCGAACTGGAAGTCCTCGAGGTCCTTGGCCAGCGGTAGCTTGGCGATAGTGAGCTGGTAGTTGATCGACCGGGCCTGCTTCTCGTTGATCTCGGCGTTGAGCAGGTCGCCGACAATGCGCTGGGGTTCGTGTTGGCGCTTGACCGCGGTCGCCATGATCTCGTCGAAGGCGGCTGGCCGGGATAGCGGAGGCGAGACGAGCACGGGTGGGGCCCGGACGTCGATCGGCGAGCTAGACTAGAATTGATCCCTCAAGGCGGCGCTCAAACGGTCATAGCTCGCGCTACATTGGTGGATGGCGCGTTGCGCCTGCGATTGCAGCACTATGGCAAAGCTGAGGCTGTCAAGTGCATATGGAGTTAGAATACACTTTATCCCCGTAATACACTAACTGCTCTTGGGCGCTCGGGGTGTGTATTGGAGAAGTCTATCCATGGCAGGTGTTGAACAATTGCGAAGAAGAGAAGATGTGAGTTTGGTTCAACTCGAGGCGGACATTGCAGCCGTTCGCCCGGGGAGTTCATTAGCTTCAATTGCATTGCCGGACTACGTCGAGCACACGGAAGGGGTCACGCGCGTCGGCGCTCTCAGTGCAGAGGCGGTCCTTCGCGATTACGAGTCCGCTGCAAAAGAGATCGAGGCGATGGGCACCGAGTTGATCGACGCGGCGCGAAAATGCGAGGCCCTGACAGCCCAGGTGCATGATGCCATCGCTTTCATGCGCGAAACGGCGGCAGGTTACCGTGAAGAAGGCCGGAAGATCTTCCGACGCATCGAAGAATGCGCGCTGTTCACGGAAGACGTCCGCAAGACATGCGAACAGGTCAAGCGCAGAATGACGCAGACCGCGATCATCGATTCCTCCAAGGAGGAGCCTGAAACCGAAGAACTGGCGTCCGAGAGGGCGTAGCCTCAAGACTCTAGGAAATGTCAGACCGCCTTCGGGCGGTCTCTTTTTCGAGGCTACCTCGGGCGGTCTTACTCTTTGCTATCGCGCCGCGTGGGAATGGCATAGCCACCGTCGCGAAAGCGAACAGAACTGATGGTCTAATTTTCGTAGCTTGTGGTTCTTGGCGATGCCATTATCGCCAAGAACCTCCAACGGCCCCGGCCTCAACGCCCCCAGAACCTCGGCCGGGGCCGTCTTTGACCCCGCACTGCGCGCCGTATCGCCACCGCGATCAATCTTGCCACATGTTAGTGCGCGCCAACGCGGCGAGTGCAATGCTCCGACCGCCCAACGGAGGGCCAATTCGAAACAACAACGAGGGGGCTGCAATGAGTGCCTGCGGTCGAGCGGACGATGCTGCTGTTGTACTTCGCCAGCGTCTCGAAATGCTTATTTCCCAACTTGCCGAGCTGGAAGGTCTTCGAGGCCGAGTGCTTGAGGCAGAGCAAAAAGCGGCGATGAATACGCCTAGGGTCGCTCCGTATTCCGGGCCCACGGTTCGTGCCATGGGGTCCGCCGGTTCACGCTGGCGGGCACCGTGAAGAAAGCGCTGCCGGGCTCGAAATTCCCTGTCCCCCCGGCAGCCGCCTTGTCTCAAACTGGGCACTGAAATCCCAGTTGATTTTCACTGCGCAATGGCCATGCCACAGATTTGTGACAGGCTCGCCGGCTCACGCTGGCGGGCTTTTGACACCCCAGCTTCCCTGTACGAATTAGCCAGATTTTCGCAGATCGGGGCGAACGCCTTTTTCGATTCGGCGTTCTTACGCTGAGGAAGGAACTTCCCACCCCTTGCGATATCACTGTTATGCACAGTCACTCCCCGACATACCTTCGTTTGTATTGACAATCTCAAAAAAAGTTTGAGCGAGAGTCGCAAACCGAACCGACATTCCCGCTTCTCTTTAACAAAGTCGTATCGGGTCGGGGCTAGATCAAGGCTCATCCAAAATCTGATCGAACACAGAGCGTGAGCTCTCGTGAGCAAGCGAGCGTTGCGAGGAATGCTTTCGCTTGAGAAAGGGAATGTTGCGTGAGTGAAAGCGAAATGAAAGCGAACGGAGCGAACGTTTTCGGGATGACATGGTTGGATTTCTCGAAGGTCATGTTGCCTGGCGTGGGGCGCGAGCTTGCCGAGCAAGGCCTTGCCCGCGCACGGGAAAGCTGCGAGAAGATCAAGGCCGCATCGGAAGAGATGACGCAGGCGCTGCGTGAGACCTATTCGAGCAATGCGAGATGCGCGACCGACTACGGGCTCAAGGTGTTCGAAATCTCAAACGCCAATGCCGCTTCTGCGCTCGATTTCTTCGTCCATCTGTTCGGCAGCAAGTCAGCGACCGATGTCTATACCTTATCGGCGGCGCAAGCGCGCAAGGCGTTCGACACCGCCTCCGACCAGAACAAGGAATTGTGGACGCTTGCCCAGAAGCTCGCGACGGAAACGGGTGAGCCGATCAGGAAGCACTTCACCAGGGTTCTCCACCAAGGCGGCGGCTAAAAAAGCGCGCTCAATTTCACATCCAGAATTCGTTTGAGGAGGGATCCGGCCGGTTGGAGCAAGCCGAGCTGAGCGAGCACGCCCCCCACTGCCCCATGCTCGATCAACAAGGTGCGCGATGCCCCCCAACCCCGCACCAACAAGAAGCGCATTCCAATCGGCCGGCGCTTTTCTGCAAACTACAACAAGGACAAATCGCAAGGGAGGGCAACATGGGAATGGTTATGGTCAAATGTCCGCAAACCGGACACGCGATTCCCACCGGTATCCAGACTGATCGCGAGAGCTTTGGGCGCCGCGCGGTGTTTTTCTCGCGCACCCGTTGTCCGATCTGCCGTACCGATCACGCGTGGTTTGCGCGGGAAGCCTGGGTCGACGACCCGGGCATCCGGATCGCGCCGTCGTAGCGGCGGCTCCCGAAAGTACCCCGACGGCGAACGGCTTTGTTGACCTTGTCTCGGTCCCGGCGGTCTTCAGACACAAGTTACATGACCGGCTCATGGAGTTCGGCCGGGACAACGTGCGAGACATTCATGAACCCTCTCTCGGCGAGCAACGTGTTCCTTACGGTCGCGATCATGAGCGTCACTTTCCTGGCCGAGATCGGGCTCTGTATTTTGATTGGAATGCTTTGAAAGGAGCGCGCGATCTGGGCAGCGCGCAGCCGATGCGAGGTCTAGGACTCCGCAAGCTTCAACAGCGGGGAAATGCAGACATCACCCGATGTCGCAAAAGGGCCAAAAGGACTCCAATTTTCTACAGCTCGGTGACGAATGTGGAGGTGCTTGCTTAAGTTTTCCGCTAGTCTCTCAGAGGCCCGTCTCAGGCGTTGAAGAGGCAGGGCTTACCCGTTGGGCACCTCAGCCCGCCTTGCGCTTCTTTGCGGCCGGCTTTTTCGCTGGCGGCGCCTTGGCCGTCTTCGGTGTGCCTTTATCCGAAGCCAGGCTCGCGCGCAGCGCCTCCATCAGATTGACGACGTTGCCCGGGGCCGGCCTCTTCACCGCCGCGATCGGCAGTCCCTTCTGCTTCTTGGCGAGTAGCTCGGCGAGCGCCGCCTCGTAATGGTCCTCGAATTTCTCAGGCTCGAAATGACCGCTCTTCTGCTCGACGATGTGCTTGGCGAGGTCGAGCATGTCCTTGGTGACCTTGACGTCCTGGATGTCATCAAAATATTCCGCCGCATCGCGCACCTCATAGGGGTAGCGCAGCAGCATGCCGACAAGACCTTTGTCGCGGGCTTCGAGCGCAATGACGTGCTCGCGGTTGGTTAACACCACACGGGCAAGCGCGACCTTGTCGAGCGAGCGGATGGTCTCGCGGATCACGGCAAAGGCGTCATGGCCGACCTTGCCGTCGGGGACGATGTAATAGGGGCGCACGAGATACAGGTCGTCGATCTCACTCCGCGGGACGAACTCGTCGATCTCGATGGTGCGGGTGGATTCCAGGGCGATGTTCTCAATCTCGTCCTTGGTGACCTCAAGGTAGCGGTCCTTATCGACCTGATAGCCTTTGACGATATCCTCGTTGGAGACTTCGTCGCCGGTCTCGGCGTCGACTTTGAGGTATCGAATTCGGTGCCCGGTCTTCTTGTTAATCTGGTTGAAGCTAATCTTTTCGGATTCCGAGGTCGCGGGAAATAGCGCGATCGGACACGTCACCAGCGACAGCCTCAAAAACCCCTTCCAATTCGCGCGCGGGGCCATGAACGCAACACTCCACCTGTACCGATTAGGGTCAATATAGGCGGAGGCCGGGGAAAGTGGAGTCAAACCCGGCGTTTAGCCGCATTCAGGGCAGGTATCGCCGATGCCGCACATCGCTTCCTCCAGCGCGGCCAGGCAGGCCTCCGGAGTGGCGCCAGGGAAGGGGTTCCGCCAAGCTTCCCCGCGCGCGCGGTTCCAGGCCTCGGGATCGGCACGATCGACGCTATGGCCATGGTGCTGGCACGCCCTCACCATCCCTTGCTCGATCAGCGTGCCGAGCGCCCAACCCTGCAGCGTGCGATAGGCGGGGCGGGCGGCATTGAGCGGCAGCTTGCGTTGCGAATGGTGCGGCATCAGTCGCGGTCTCGAATCAAACACCGCTCGACTATACCATCGACAGCAACTTCGCCGCGCGCGCAGCCGAGTTATGCCCGCTGTTTGATCTTGAAAAAGACCCCGAACTCCGGAAGGGACGACTACTTGGTCCCCGACCTTTGGGGGGAATAGTACAAGTTGTTCGCGGTCGCTCAAATAGCTCCAGTGTAAGAATTGCTTAAAGCGGGACCGTTACAACTTCTACTAGCGTCGGGCTGTTGGCAATTGGTCCGGTCCAGGGGAGAGGGACGCCACCTGTCAGATGTATTGCGACGGGAGGGGATCACTAATTGAGTCCTTTTGGGGAGCAATGCATGTTTGCGAAGACGCCTATCCGCACCAAAATCACCGCCGTCGTTGTCGGCCTCTTGCTGGCACTACTCGCCACCAGCGCGTTTGCGATCTGGAAGATGCAGGTGATCAACGCCGCGGTCATTGACATTCAGACCAATTGGCTTCCGAGCGTCCGCGTGCTCGGCGAGCTGCGCGCCACCACCATTACTTACCGCAACGCGGTACGACAGCACCTCTTGACGGAGCGTGCCGAGGACAAGGCAGACTTTGATAAGCGGATCCAGCAGGTCGCCGAGAGGATTGCGCAGAGTATTGCGGAATACGAGAAGCTCATCTCCAGTCCGCAGGAGCGTGTGCTCTACGACGAATGGCGAGGTCTCTGGAACGAGTACATGAAGGGCGCGCAGGAGGTGCTGCGTATGTCGCGCGCAGCGGCCGGCCGTTTTCCGCAAGAGGCCAATGAGCTCAACAGCAAGACGGTCAATCCCATCGGCCTGAACGCCGACAAGGTCTTGGCTAGTGCCATCGACTTCAACAACAAAGGCGCTGGCGAGGCGGGAGTGCAGGCCGCGGGCGCCTATAGCCGTGCCTTCAGCATGCTATTGGCGATGGCGACGATCGCCGGAGTCGTTGGCGCTCTCGTTGCCTTCCTTTTGGTAAGAAACGTCTCGCAAGGCATCGCCGCGATCGTCTCGCCAATGCAAGCCCTCAGCGGAGGGGACCTTTCGGTAGCCGTGACGCATCGGGGGGAGCGCACCGAGATCGGGCAAATGGCCGATGCGTTGCAGGTGTTCAAGGAGGCACTGATCGCCAAGAAGGAGGCAGAGGAAGCCAGAGCCGAGCAGGAGCGGCAACAGGCCAAGCTCCAGCGGCGCGAGATGCATCGACTTGCCGACGCGTTTGAGACTGCGGTGGGCGAAATCGTTCAGACGGTCTCCTCGGCTTCAAGCCAGCTTGAAGCATCGGCCAGCACGCTGAGGGCGACGGCCGAGCGGACGCAGGAGGTGGCGACCGGCGTCGCCGCGGCTTCCGAGGAAGCGACGACCAATGTCCAGTCGGTCGCGTCGGCTTCCGAAGAATTGGCGGCCTCGGTGGGAGAAGTCGGCCGCCAAGTGCAGGAATCCTCGCATATCGCAGACGAGGCCGTTCGACAGGCCTCGATCACGAATGAACAGATCGGACGTCTCGCGCAGGCGGCCGTACGAATTGGCGACGTCGTCGATCTCATCAACAGCATCGCAGGCCAGACCAATCTCCTGGCACTCAACGCGACGATCGAGGCGGCACGCGCGGGTGATGCCGGTCGCGGGTTCGCCGTGGTGGCGAGCGAGGTCAAGGCGTTAGCCGAACAGACCGCCAAGGCGACTGAAGAGATCAGTCAGCAGGTCGGGAGCATGCAGGACGCGACGGGAAAATCGGTCGCGGCTATCACGGATATCAGTGGGACCATTTCTAGAATGTCCGAAATCGCCTCGGCAGTCGCCGCTGCGGTGGAGCAGCAGGGCGCGGCCACGCACGAGATCGCTCGTAACATCCAGCAGGCGGCCCAGGGCACCGGCGAGGTCAGTGCCGGCGTCGCCGATGTGCAGCGTGGCGCAGCCGAAACGGGCAGCGCATCGGCTCAGCTCCTGTCATCTGCTGGGCAGTTGTCGCGCGATTCGGCTCGACTCAGCGAAGAAGTCGCAAATTTCTTGCGCACCGTTCGGGCGTGACGCGCTCTGGACGGCGGGTGCCGAGCGAAGCGGCGCTTGCGAATCTAGGTCCAACTGCTGACCGCACATCGATTTTGGGCACGATCTGCCCTCGTCGGGAAGTAGGCGAGACCAGATCGCCGCTTGATCGCTTGACGAATGAGGGCATGCCCGCGCGGGAAAGCTATGTTACCGTTCCGCTCACCTCTAGCTCTGCGTGTTCATGCCCGACTTTGACAAGACAGCAGCCTCTTTGCCCAATTGTGAGCGGTGCTTGGGAAGCAGCGAGGTGCTGATAACTGAGATGGTCGATGCGCGCCGCGCTGGAACGGTAACGATGTTCCGTTGCGCATGGTGCGGGTATGCAACATGGGATGATCGCCCCGGCCCTAGAAAAAGTCCAACTAGCTCGGTACAAGACCTCAATATGTTGCGCTAGGCCGGCCAAGCCGCAGAATCGTCGCGGGTTTTGGCCCGCGAGGATCGGCCGCATTGCTCAACGAGCGCGTCCGAATTGCCGAAGCCCCTTTCGCATTTCCCCGCCGATCATTTCGGCTCGATCCCGTAACGACGCAGGATTTCGTTTCGGCGGACGATTTCGGGCCATAGCTCTGTCTCCGATAGGCGAAAGGTGTGGTCCTTGAGCGCGTACATTGCGAACAAGGCGTCGATTTGCTCGTGGGCCCGCGCGAGAGCGGCGACTAGATCGTCGCGTTCGGCCGCCGCGAAGGAAAGCACGTCGCGGGCTTTGCGGATCGCGATTTGCTGCCGCCTTGCGAGCGCGACGCTGGGGTTCTCTTGCCGGAACGCATGCTGATCGATGATCCGAGCGGCGCGGGCAATGGCGTCGTCGGTTTCGATCATGGCAGCAACAGCCGTTGAGCGCGCGCGATATATCGGTCCAGCATGGCGAGCGCCTCGGGACCGTCCTTTTCCGCCTCGGAGCGCAACAGCGGTAAGCCCTCGATCGAGTGATCGACCTCGGCGCGGGTAGCGCGGCGGCCTTCGGCCCACCACGTCACCGACGTGGGATCGCCGACACGGAAGAGGGCGCCGTTGCCATCGCGCATCACGCGGAATTCCTTTGTCACCCAAATGCAGATGACGCCAGGATTGCGCTTAATCATCATCCCGACCGGCTCTTGGCGGCCCGCCGGCATGTTCTTTTCGTTGCGCCGCATGCGCGGGTTGGTAAGGAAGGGGCAGGCGCGCACCGCGTATTCGGCGCATTCGAGATGCGATGGCGGCTCGGCGATCGCCCGGTTGACCGCGCACATGGGGCCGATCGGGAAGGCCTTGTATTGGCCCAGCGGCTGACCGCAAACCCAACAGAGCGAGCGCTTGACCGCCATCACGAGCCGATCGGGCCCGATGACGCGGAAGTCCGGCTTGCCATCGAGCCATGCGATGAACCAAGGGACCGGAAAGCCGGTCTCCGATGTCGGGAGCCGCTTTATCCGGTCAGGTATGGGAAGCGACCAGATCGTCTGACTGAGCTTCGCCTTGTCCATATGCCTGCACCTCCAAAATCGCATCCGCGAAGCAGATGCCTCTTGGCCGGTGCTGAGGCAGGTATCTGGTGCGATTGCAGCCGATATCGCTCATTTGCGTTTCCCTCCGATCTTCCACCACCCGATAACACCGCCAGCCGGTGCTTTCGCTCTGGCCGGGGCTGCCGATCATTTCGTTAGTCGGGGAATGCTTCCGCGAGAGTGCGGGCAAGCGCAATGACGCTGCGCCGCAATTCCGGATTGCCGACCCGCATCATTGCTGTGATGATGTCGTGGCCATCTTTGGAGGCAGCGAATTCCATGTGCGGCGTGAGTTTCGCGTCTCCTTTCGCGGCGCCAGTAAAGAGCGAAATGTCGCAATCGAGTGCGGCGGCGATCTACTGAGCCGCGCCACACTGACGCGGTTGACGCCCTTCTCGTATTTCTGGATTTGCTGGAAGCTGACCCCGAGCCGTTCGCCTAGCTCGCTCTGGCTCAGACCGACCTCCTTGCGGCGCGTGCGGATCATGATGCCGAGCGAGCGATCGGCACTGCCGGCGCTGCGCACTTTCGTTTTGTTGTTTTTAACCCGTCCCATTGGTTTTACTTGCTCCTTCCGTCGGATTTGCCGTGGCCGTTTGCATGGCCGTTGCGTTTGGCGGCGCGCTCCTTCTTTTTCGCGAGCATGGCTCGATAGGCCTTTCGTTCCTCGCGCGCCTTCGGGATTTCGCTCGCGTAGTCTGGTCGGTCATCGCGAACCAAATCGTATTTGTAGCCAAGCGCGCCGGCCATCTTGGCGAACGTGGCGTGCTGCGGCCGCCGCGTCTTGCCGCCGAACATGTTGTTGACCGTCGATCCTGATAGGCCAGCAAGCACCGCGAGATCGGCCTCCTTGATCCGGTCCCTTTGATAGAGCGTCCGGAAGCGATCGATCTCCGGGTCCTTGTCGATGAAATTATAGGATCGGGTCAGCCATAGCGTCCCCGAGTTGTGGCCGATTCTATTGGGCATTCGTCATTTCTCCTTGCGATTCGCCATTGAGTTTTGTCGCCGGCTTTTGCGCCGCCAGCTTTTTCACCACCTCGTATTCGCCCGATCCGGCGGCGCCCGATCGCTTGATGATCTCGGCGTGGATCATCTTGTCGAGGATCGGCACACCTAGGACCGGCTCAGCCGCTGAGCCTCGGATATCCGGGTGACCCGCACTCGAAGCTGGCCGTCATCCTTCGCAACATGGTCGAGGTGGGCTTCCTGGATCGGTCCGAATTACCCGAATCAATTCAGTGGGGGTGAATGTCATGATGCAGATAGGACCATTTGCTCGGCTCTTGGAATTGGTGGCGCACTCAGGTGTGTCGCCGAGCCAAATACGTGACCTTCCTGATGAGGCTCAGATCGCTTTGCTTAAGCGCGCTTACCTTCATCGAACCTTCCGCCCGGGGGTGAGCCTGCCGAGCCTGGGGGGTGTCAAAAGTTTGGAGCAAGGGGTCCCCGAACCGGCCAGGCCCATTTACGCGCAATCGCGCCGCCCCCGATGAAAAACTCGCCAACGTGAGAAGCTGAAACCCTGAAATGAAGCCGAAAACGCCCAAACCGCCCGCGCATCTTACCGAGCAAACGCGCGCTTGGTGGCGCTTTGTGGTGCGAGAATATGCGCTCGAGCCCCACCATTTGCGCATTTTACAGGCTGCTGCGGAGTGCTGGGATCGCCTTCAGCAGGCTCGGGAGATCCTGTTGCGTGACGGCCTCGTGGTTGAGGGCCGCGAGGGCGGTATCCGTCCTCATCCCGCCGTGGCTATCGAGCGCGATAGCCGAATTTCGTTCGCGAGGCTCGTCCGAGAGCTCGATCTCGATACGGAGCCTTCGTCCAGCGCCCGGACTGCGCCGCCGGCCCTGCGCTCGAATAGGCGAGGCCTTTGATGCCAGTGAAACGACGCATAGCGAAACAACGCGCAATATCGGTCGCCGACGAATTGCAGGCGTGGTCCGTGCTGTTTGGTAGCGGCTTCGACTTCTTCGACGACTTGGATGACATCGGATTGCCCGTCAGCCGACGCGAGGGGCATCCGATGGCCAAGGAGGCTTGGCGTCGCCTCGGTGCCGAGTATCTGCGCCGGCATGATGCGGCAGAGCCATGCTGGGCGCTTGACAGATTTGGCTCTCCTGGAGGGCTTGAGTGATGCCGATCAAGCGTCGCGTTTCGAAGCGTCGCGCGATGACGCTGACACCGGAGGTTTTCGCCGCGTTTGATGCTGGCGATGAGTATGCGCTTCGTCGCGCGCTTGCCCTTCCTCCATGGCATGCGTCGCCTTTGTGGCTCGATCTGGATGGACATGCGCCATATGGGCCACCGGAGCTGTTGGTGAATCTCACCAGGCCGGCCGCGCTCGAAATCCGGAATGAAATCTTGGGCGCAATGAGGGGCCGGACACAATGAACTTGGCGACTGCGGATGCACCAGCGCCGATCAGTGAGACCGGGCGGGATGATCCCGCTCGGTCTCGCTCGGCCGATGTCGCGGATGAACGGCTCCCCAAGGCGCTCAATCCAACGCCATCCTGCGCAATTGAGGAATCTATGGCGTGCGAAACGACCATCTACGTGATCAACGCAGACCCGCGGAAGCAACCGAAGGCGCTCCCGGAATTCCCTAATCCGGCGCCGGCCGGAGGGAGCAGAACCAGCGCTTCTTTTGGAGTTCGTCTCAGACGTGCCAGCAGCGATCAACGAGTCGCTCAATGACAGCGACGACGCTACCGAAGCATTCCTGACGTCACGCCTCACCGTTTCCGGCGATATCGCGCGGCGCTGGATGAAAGAGAACCGCAAGTGGTCCGCCACGGAAGCGCTCGAAAATGGCTTCGTATCTGAGGTGACACCATGAGCGCGCAGATCGGCACAAACTATCTCATTGAGATCATCGCAGAATCGCTTCTTCAGTGCGTGGTGACATCACTGACCACGCCGCCGCCGGTTACTCCTCCTGGGGGACCATTCACGAATTTTGATCCTTCGACTGCGGCCAATGTGACGCTATCAGGTAGCAATCTGGTTGCGACCAATACTGGAACGACGAGCACGGATCAGGGCGCAATGGTCGTCTCGTCTGCAGGCAAGACGATAGGCAAGTATTATTTCGAATTTGCGTTGACGCACTTCGCTGGAGGTTCTGGCGTGGGCGTAGGTATCGGCACGACGTCGTCGGCCTTCAGCGGCATGGGTACGAGTTCTGCGCACGGCGACATGTGCTGCGCGGTTTCCCGCAACCTTTGGACCGATCTCGGAGGCAACACCGGCTATAACGTCGGCCGTGGACTGGTCAGCGGTGACGTGATTGGCGTCGCGGCCGATATTACCAATTCAAGGGTGTGGTTCCGTCTCAACTCTGGTCTTTGGGAAAATATGGTCGGCCACGATCCAACTCAGCCGGATGGATTGCACGGCGGCATTCCGATCCCTGCCGGCACGAAGGTCCCCTTCGTCACTTTCGGTAGCGGTCTCTTCGGCGGCGGCGTTGCGAACAATGTCATTACCGCGAACATCGGCGGCTCATCCTTTCGTGGCGTAGTGCCAACCGGCTACACGGCCGGTTGGCCTCAGTGAACGATTTCCCTACAAATCCGGAGAATCATCAAAATGTTCTTAGGTTCCTCTCGTCACTAGGTTCATTCGTTCACCGGCATTGGACAGAGGCGGTGCGGGCGGCAGCAGTTGGAATCCGAGTGATCAAAGCTCGGGCATAAGCCTATCGAATGGCAACCTGACTGCGTCGGCGACGGTGTCGTCTCGTGAGGGCGTTCGCTCAACCACTTCGCGCAACGCTGGAAAGTTGTATATCGAATATCTGGTCGGCGCTTCGTGGACAGGCTCAGATTCCGGAATCGGCATTGCGACAGCCGGTGCCGTGTTCTCGTCGATGGGTATTTCCGGCGCCAACAGCTTCCTTGTCTTTCCCAGCGGCAACATTTGGTTCAATGGCTCGAGCACCGGATCGAGCCTAGGTTCGATTTCGTCCGGTACACTTATTGGAATGGCCATCGATTTCACCAACAGTACCGGTTGGTTCAGGAAAGCGACTGGAAACTGGAACGGTAGCGGCACCGCGAACCCAGCGACGAATACCGGCGGGATCAACATCTCGGCTTTGTTCCCATCAAGCGCCGCATTCGCCGCGTTTTGCACAAGCGCAGTCAATGACACCATGAGCGTTTACCAACGAGCCGCCCTCTGGCTTCTCGGCTTGGGGTTAAGCAACGGCGTATTGCTGCCGGCGGCGATTCCTCGACGCTCAATGCTGGAGTCGTTTGCTCAAACAGTGCCGGCTTCTCATCGTGGAACGCGATCAATGGTGTGTAGCGGGCTCATGCAAAGATGTGTGCAGATTGCTCAGCTTTCTGCCGCTCAACTGCTGACCGATTCCGGACTGCAGGCCAAACCCCATCCGGCAGCACAGTGGTGAATACGATTTCGAAAATTGGCAATCTTGTTGGTCCCGGAAGTGCAGCGGCACGCGCTGTCCGCCGCGGCAGGGATGGTGCGCGGTTAAGCCAAACGTGTCATGGTCGAAGAGAAGGCCCCGCTCCACCGCTGGGGCTGGGGGCTGAATAGCGATGGAGCGGGAGACGGAGCTTCGTTCGCACCAGCGCTGGAAATCGATCGAAACCCCGACCCGCTGAATTTGCAATCGTGATTCGGGCCTGTTGGCGGCTGATCGATGGCGCCATTCGTTCAAGCTGCAGCTATTCGCCATTGGCTTTAAAATTACGCGAGTACTGCAGCCAGGCAATTTTTCCAACGCGCGACCGAGGCGTGCGGCACTACCGGCACTTGAGCGAAGATCGTTTCTGAGAGCACACACGAGGCCGCAGCGATGTTTTCGCTGCGGCCCGCGCATGGTCAAAATAAGCCGGGCAAAAACGATTTAAGTGAAATATCCGCCAGCCCCGGTGAAAAACATTTAATTTAAATTGGCGCGCGGCGCGAATCATTTCGCACGCTGGAACCGCGGAAATCCGAGTTTCCTTAATTTGTGTTAGGCTGAGGGAAGGCACCGTCAACGTCTACAGCCTAAAACCCAGCACCGACGAGCAAGCGGAAGATCTTAACCGCTAAAGACCCAGATGGCGGACACTGCCGCGCAAATGAACAGCGCGGCCACAGCGCCAAAGGGCGCAGGGATATTGCCACTTTGTTTCCCGGTTCGCGTCCCGTGGTCCTAATTCGAGTTGCCGAGTGGCGTTCTGGAACCTTCGACGGCACCGTCACTTGGAGAGCAATGACGAGTACGACCGTAGTCCTTCCCAGCATGCTGAGACCGCTTCGTCTTCTGCGCGTCTACGGCTTTATGGTCGAGCGCAGAGACGGCCTGTATCACCCTGGTGGCAACCAGCCGGCATGTTCGATGGCTTTGGCGGGGAGAATGGTCCAAGGCGGCTGGCTGGTGAAACAGGGGGAGCGTTATCAGCTTACAGAGAAGGGTTTGCGAGCGGCAGAATGAGCGCCCCCCGAGTGGGGCCTTTTGTTTCACCTATCTTGGTGCAACAGCAGGCGGAGTCGCGCATGATGGCGTCGTCCGCCTCGGGGCTCCCTGAGCAGCGGACCTCTCGGCCCTGTGCTGCGGAATCCGCAATTTGAAACTAGGACAGTGGTGCTGGTCGGCTTTGCTAGATCTTCGGGCTAGAACGAGCAACTTGCATTTCCTCCCTACTTGCGTCCTCTAAGGGGGACGACGGCCCTGCGGCGGCGGGGCCGCTTTGTTGGACACTCGCAGAGGGGAATTAGGACACTAGTGGTCGGAGGGTTCCCAGCTTAGCGCTGGTGTCCTAAACCGATTCCAAGGCTGCGCGCCTTCTGCCTCAACGAGCCCTCGGACCGTTTTATCAGCTTCGCAAGCTTTGCCACTGGGGTACGGGCTTTTAGAATGTGCCTTGAGCAGCCTGACGTCGTCTTTGGTGTACTCTTTGCGCTTGCGCTTCGTCTTCTTTGCCACTTGATGTTCTCCAACATGATCACGGGCGGGTTAGAGTGATCATGCGAATGCGTTAGCGCCGCTCGAAGGGCGCCACGAATGATCCAAGGTATTCTTTGCTGGTGTTGACGTAAATTCATAGCGTTTTCAATGGAGCATCCTGCAAAACTTCGGTGTGTATACGTTAGTTTATTGTCACAGTGCCTTCCAATTCTCACCAACTTTGCTGGTCAAGAAACGAGGAGCATCACGGGGACATATTGTGGCCATCAAGAACATCGTCATTCCTTTGGAAGTCGAGTATCTACAGAAAGCGGCAAAGGAACGTGGAATCTCTCGCTCCAAGCTTGTGCGATTTGTAATGGAAAAGGTTGTGAACGACGAACTCGTTCCTGCGATCCTGGGTAAAGACGACTTGTCGGAGGTTGAATCGCCGTCGCAAAGGTATCGACGCTTTCGGAATTGATAGTGGCTTCATCTGCTCTGCGCGAAGAAGCAGAGCTCGTCCACCGGCCGTTTAAGATCAGCCACAACGCGCCTGAGTGTGAGCGAGGGGCAGCCGATATGGTTGGTCACAATGTTACCGAGGCAATCGATCGTGCGTTGCACGAGGTGCAGGCCGCGCGGCGTGACCTCAGTATGACGCGCTTCTGCCTCCAGCAGTCCGAAGCCCTTCGCAAAATAGATCGAGCCGCAGCCAGACTCGATGATCTGATGCAATCCGCGAACCGCAAAAACAAACACTCCCCGGCTTACGAGCCGTTCCGAAGCGTGCCGCCTCACCCTCCCGTCGTGATCGCCTCCCTAGGCCTCCATGTATTAAATAACGAGGTTTTCGCAGATCGACGCGAAAGCCTTTTCCGTCTTCAGCGTCCTCGAAGCAAAAATGTGTCCTTTTGTCACCTCGCTCCATATGGGACCCGGCAAACCCGCAAGAACCGTTAGACATCAGACGCAGCCGTCCAGCGCTCGATCAGGCGTAAAGCGATGCTGGCGAGCAAAATCCCGAGCAACCCGCCAACGACCTTTTCGGACGCATCCAGCAATCTAGCATGGCGATCTGGCGTCAGCTTTTGCAACAATTCCAGCACCACTGCGCTACCAAGCACGACGCTGCATACCAGCGTCATCCGGTCCCGGTACGCGGCACAAAATGCGAAACCTAGGAATGCAAAGGCCGCGATGTGTTCGATGTTGGCCGAACTGCTCAGTTCAGGCCTGTCCTGCAATGGAGACAGACTTGCGTAGGTGATGAAGGCAAGAGAAGCCCACGCCACGGCAACCGAAATTCTAGACAGCATGCTTGCGACTAACCCCGAGTTGTTGCCGCACTATACTTCAGCGCCAACCGGATCTAGCGGCTCGGCATCGCGGGCCGAGAACGTAACTTTTCGTGATTGAACTAATTAACAGATTCAAATTTATTTAAGCTAATTTAATTTAAACAGTTGCACTCGAGACCCAGGGGATCTGAAGGACAAGTCGAGCGCCGCTTAGCTGCTGGTGGGGGGAACATGCGCCATCTCAAGGTGCCAATCCTGGTTTTTGCATATGCGGTGATATCGCCCGCGTCTGCGCAAACCTGTTGCCCCACTGGCTGCGCGCCAGACGCCAATCAGTGCGTGAGCACAGGTCCGCTGTGGACCAGATGCATTCCCATCGCCTGCGCCGAAAATTCTCGAGGGCCGTCGTCCGCGGTGCGCAAGCACCGAGCCGCCGTGCTCGCCCGCCGGCCAGCGCGTACCTACCTGGCCCCTGCTCAGATTCCCCCGGAGTGCCCATTGGTGAAGCCGACCAAGGCGCAGATCGACGACGCGACCGCTCAATGCGTGAACCTGTTGACCGGAAACGCGCAGTCGCGGGATTGTTTTTTTGAAGACGACCTCGGGAGGGCCGAAGACAAAAGAACCGGCCTGAACTGCCTCGATCGCCAAGCTGCGCTAGCGAGGCAGTGTCTAAAGCGCTGCGTCAACTATGCATCCGATACGACACATTTGGTGTGCGCCGGAAGCTATCCGAACACGGTCTGGCGTGTGTCTTTTGGAGATATCTCGGGCTACGCGCTCGGTTCCGAGCATGTCGACCTCTGCGGCCCTCGGCTAAGAACGCTTCGGCAAGCTCCAACGCGCTGAGCCAGCGCACCTCAGACAAGAGGCCGCCAAGTGCAGGCGGACGGCCCTCCTAGGAGCAGTCCTCAGAGCGGCAGGGGAATCGGATTCATTCAAGGGAGACGGCCCCGGCCAAGGAAGCGGCCCCGGCAGGGGGGCTTTTGGGGCGGGCCGGGACCGGCTCGGTCGCGAGCCAGCGGCTTGCTCCGCGGTTCCTAGCGAGGCGTCATAGATCCGCGCAGCCTTGGCTCATTGAGGGCACTCAGACAGGGTGGAACTTAACTGACGGTTAGCAATTCTCTTGCTAATGAAAGTTCGTAGGCTTATTCTCTCTGTAGAAAAGGGAGGTGGTGTATATGTCACCCGCGATGGAGGCTGTGCGAGAGCCCTCAAAAGAGGGGGCGGTTCTTACCAAGGCGACTATGATGGCGGCCGCTCGGCTTGGCCTTCCCCAGCGGGTTTTGGCCAATGTATTGGGCCTTTCCGAATCTGTCGTCTCCCGTATGAGAAGCGGCGAGTACGTGCTCGAGCGCGGCAAGCCGTTCGAGCTGGCCGTCCTTTTTCTTCGGCTTTATCGATCGCTGAATGCAATTGTAAGTGGCGATGATAAAACGGCCGGTGAATGGCTGAGAAACGATAACCTTGCGCTTAAGGCTCGGCCGGTCGATCTGATCCAAAAGGTGCAGGGCCTCGTTGATGTCATCCGATACTTGGACACCAGAAGAGCTATCATCTAAGGCCGTAATCCTGACGAGTAGATCATGGCGAATTGTCGAGGCTCAACATCAAGCCTCGACAATGAAGGTAACGGATACTCTGGCCGAGCAAGAGATTCTTGAACGTCTGATCGAGGCGACAAAACCTCCAGTGCCGTCGGGCTACGAAGGGCTCCATTTCCTTTTAATGACGCCATTTCGCTATAGCGCAACGAACCCTTATGGGAGCAGATTTCGGCGCCCGAACGCGTCAGATGGTGTGTTTTACGCCGCAGAACATCCGAGTACTGCCATTGCTGAAATGGCTTTCTATCGTTTGCTCTTCTTCGCGGAGTCCCCTGGAACATCTTGGCCGCAGAATCCGGGAGAATACACGGGCTTTGCAGTTGAAGTTGCCACAGAGCGGATGCTGGATCTGACCGCGAGTCCGTTTGCAGGCCATGCACCGCTTTACGATCTCGTCGATTATACGCTCGCGCAGGCAGTTGCTGACCGCGCGCGTGAAGCTGCCATTCATGTCATCAAATACACTTCGGTCCGCGATCCCAACAAAGGGTCGAACTTTGCAATCCTGAATCCGAGCGTGTTTGCAAGGCATGAACCGGTTGATCGGCAGAGCTGGAAACTTTATCTAGATTCCAATGGTGTTCGCGCCGTCTGCGAAGCACCCCGCGTATCGATCGCCTTCGATCAGGACGCTTTTAGCGCGGATCCACGGATGAAAGAGTTTGTCTGGAAGCGCTAGGGAAAGCAGGCGCGCGCCGACCTAACGCTTCGGAGATCTCCAACACCGTCGAGCGGGCAATCCGGCCGCAAACCATCACAAGAAAAAATGCGCTCTTTGCGGGCAGCCATGGCGGCGGCCGGACCTGGGCGACCATCGCCACGCTTCTGCAGACCGCGAAGATGAACGATGTCGATCCGCACTCCTGGCTCACGCAAACTCTCGAGCGGATCGCGCAGGGCTGGCCGATCTCTCAAATCGAAGCTCTCACGCCCTGGCACTTCAAAGCCTGAGCGGCCTCAGCTTGGCGCTTACGACTTTTTGGCCGTTGGTTGGCACTGGTCTAGAGCGTGATGTTTTTATACGGAAACATACCCTGAATTTTTGAGATAGTTGGCGCACTCCTCCTTGGAGAAGAGGTCGAGGAGTTCGCCGAGCTTGCGCCAAGTCGCTTCGACATCACGTGTCTGGGCGGCTCGCATCAGGTGTTTGAGCTTGGCGAAGACCTGCTCGATCGGGTTGAGGTCGGGGCTGTAGGGCGGCAGGAAGAGCAGATGTGCTCCTGTGGCGCGGATGGCGTTGCGCGCCGCCTTGCCCTTGTGACTGCCGAGATTATCGAGGATGACGAGTTCACCTTTTGCGAGGGTCGGCGCCAGTACCTGTTCGATATAAAGTGTGAAGAGCTCGCCATTGGGCGGCGGCGATCAAGGTGAGACCTTAGCGACAATCAGGATGAGACTGCGCCGATGGGGGCGGACCGGAGGGAGGGCGTAGCCCGACCGAAGGACCGTCCCCATCGGCGCAGCGCTTTTCGGACCCGTCTGGCGGCCGGGTGCGGCTGGTGCAAGCTGTTGATTCGTCTCGACAAGAGGGAATCGACGCCTTGCCTGGCCTCCACATCACCGACCACCAGATGAGGCTGTACATGAACTATCGACTGACATTGTCCCCCGAGGCCGCTGCGGCCAAGGCGGGGTTCTCGAAAGCGAGCGCGTATCGGATCGAGGACGATTTGCGCCTGCCCTCGCAGAAGAAGGTGCCGAGGGGCCGGCGACGGTCAGATCCGCTCGTGCCCTATTGGGACGCCGAGATCGTCCCGATTCTGAAGGCTTGCGCCCGGCATCCGCGTGATCGGCGTGCTGGACGAGCTGCGCCGCCGGCATCCCGATCTTAACCCCAACATCCGACGCACGCTGGAGCGGCGCATCAATGCCTGGCGGGCGCTCAACGGCCCTGAACAGGACGTGATCTTCCGCCAAGAGCACGAGCCCGGCCGTTTGGGTCTGTCCGACTTCACCGATACAAGCGCGCTCGGCATTGTCATCGCGGGTGAGGCGCTCGATCACCGGCTCTATCACTTCCGGCTGGCGTTCTCCGGCTTCGAGCATGCCCATGTCGTGCTCGGCGGCGAAAGCTTCGTCGCCCTGGCAGAGGGCTTGCAGAACGCCCTGTGGGCGCTCGGCGGCGTGCCGCGGGAGCATCGTAGCGACAGCCTGTCGGCAGCATTCCGCAATCTGGCGGCCGACGCGCGGGAGGATCTGACACAGCGCTATGCCGCATTGATGGGCCACTACGGCATGGCACCCTCGCGCAACAATGCGGGCATCGCACATGAGAACGGCTCGATCGAGAGTGCGCACGGCCATCTCAAACGAGCCCTGGAGGATGCGCTGTTGCTACGGGGCACGCGCGACTTCGCCAGTCTCGATGCCTACCGGGCTTTTGTCGACGAGATTGTCGGCCGGCGCAACGCCACCCTCGCCAAGCGGATCGCGCTCGAGAAGCAACTGGCGCCACTGCCGAAAGGCCGCACGACCGACTTCGAGGAGAAGGTGATCCCGGTGACGTCGTCAGGCGGCTTCATTCTGCGGCGCGTGTTCTACACCGTCCCTTCAAGATTGATTGGCCATCGCCTGCGTGTGCGCATCTTCGACGACCGGCTCGAATGCTTCCTCGGCGTCACGCCGGTCGTGACGCTGCGGCGTGGACGGCCTATGTCGGAGAGCCATGGCGGGCATGTTGTCGATTACCGGCACGTCATCCATGCCCTGCGCCGCAAGCCGATGGCGCTCGTCAGCCTCGTCTATCGCAACCAGCTCTTCCCGCGCACGGCTTACAAACGTCTGTTCGAGACCATGCGGGAACATGGTGATGACCGGCGCGCCTGTAAGGTGACGGTCGAGCTTCTGGCGCTGGCCCACGAGCGAGCCTGCGAAGCTGAGCTCGCCGAGGTGATCGCGATGGAGCTCGATGCGGGACGGTTACCCGATCTTGCCGCGCTGCGCGACCGCTTCCGACCCGAGGCAGCCTCGATCCCGAGTGTCGCCGTCAAGCTGGCGTCGCTCGACGTCTACGATGAGCTGGCCTCCGTCAGTATCGTGTCGGTCCCCTCGAACCTGGGAGAAGCAGCATGACCAGCATAGCGACCTCAATCGATGCCGCCCGCGTCGAGCTGCTACTCAATGAGCTGCGTCTGCCCGGCGTCAAGGCGATCTGGCCAAAGCTCGCCGCACAGTCGGACAAGGAAGGATGGCCTGCCGCCCGCTTCCTCGCGGCCCTTGCCGAGCACGAGGCTGCGGATCGCACCCGCCGTCGCATCGAGCGACACATGGCGGAAGCGCGTTTGCCTGCCGGCAAGACGCTCGCCACGTTCGACTTCGAGAGCGTGCCGATGCTATCAAAGGCACAGGCGATGGCGCTCGCCGCCGGCGACGTCTGGTTGAAGACGGGCGCCAATCTGCTGCTGTTCGGTCCACCCGGCGGAGGCAAGACCCATCTCGGTGCAGCGATCGGCCTAGCTCTCGTCGAGAACGGTTGGCGCGTTCTCTTCGCACGCACTACTGATCTGGTGCAGCGGCTGCAGGTGGCTCGGCGCGAGCTAGCGCTGGAGTCCGCGATCGCCAAACTCGATCGATACGACCTCCTGATCCTCGATGACATCACATATGTGAGCAAGGATCAGGCGGAGACCAGCGTATTGTTCGAGCTGATCGCCGCCCGCTATGAGCGACGCTCGCTGCTGATCACGGCCAATCAGCCGTTCGGCGAGTGGGGGCGTATCTTCCCCGATCAGGCAATGACGCTGGCGGCCGTCGATCGCCTGGTGCACCACGCCACGATCCTCGAGATGAATGTCGAGAGCTATCGCCGAAAAGTTGCTCTCGATCGAAGGCGCGGTCCAGCCCGGCCGCCCGTTCACGCCACTCCAAACGAGCTCGACAAAGCGGTGATTGACGCTGGCAGCGCCGCTTGATTGTCGCGCAGCGTCAATCAACGCTTGCCAAGCCGGCGGCCAGCGTCAATTATCTCCTGACTCGGCCGCCTTGTCTCATCTTGATTGACGCGCCGCTCTCATCCTGATTGTCGCGCCATACGCCATTGATTGGGCTGATCCGATCGTGGCGCAGCGCCGCGATGAAGGTCATGGTCTTCCAATGGCCGAAAGGCGCAGACGCCTGGAGACGTTGCCCGCTCGGCCCCCAGCCTCGCAGCGGCGCCATGTTGGTTTTCATCCAGGTCTCGTCGATAAAGACCAGGCGCGAAGCGTCGATCCTGCCCTGATGGGTCTTCCAGCGCGCCCGTTTACGGGCGATATCGGGACGATCTTGTTCGGCCGGCAGGACCGTTTTTTTGAAGCTCAGCCCTTCGGCGTGAACGAACGTCCACACCGCCCGCACGTCTGTCTTGATCCCGTGCGCATTCCAGGGATGGTGATCAGCGTTTCCAGGCGATGGTGCTCATGGATTCCAGACGATGGTGATCACTTGCGGAGGCGAACACGACTGACGGATTTATGTGTGCTGGAAATGGTCTCCTGGTCAAGACGGGCGGGAGGGAGCTTCCGCAAAGTGAATGGGCCGGAGTGAATGCGTTTGCGCAGCCAGTCGGCATTGGTGCCGGACAGAACCGGCTTCTTGTGACCGCCGATCTTGCCGGGCGAAACGCCTCCGGTCTCCCGCCGCAGATTCTTCCACTTCGTCACACAGGAAGGGCCGATCTGAAGCGCTTCTGCGATCGAACGAACGGTCTCGCCCGCGTCAGCTCGCGCAAGAGCGCGTTCGCGAATGTCTTCCGAAAACGGTCGCGTCATCCATGCTGGCCTCCGCTTTCCAGCATGGAGCTTGAATCAGAAATCCTCCCCGCAGGGAATCCCGATTCCGGCAAAAAACAACATGCTCTCTAGGTGCTCGAGGACGCGCTTGATGAGATCAATGATCTGGTCGGCATTTTCCATATCCGGATCGCCTTGATCGAGTGCATCCATGGGTGATGGGATCCGGAACGCCGCCCCACATTCCGCGCAGATCAAGCTGACACCCTCATCTCCCGATTCGACAGAATCGAAGCGCTCCTCGAACAGGTCTGCGACGTTGGCCATGTGGGCTCCTTACATCGGATTCACTCAGGAAATAGCGCCAATCTTCACGCAGATTGCATGGGCAATCATGAATATCGGGAGTGCGAGAAGAAACCAGACAATGGCGTCCGAAACGCGATCTGGCGCAAACTCGCGGTTCGCATCTGTTTGACGGGCGTGAGGAACTACGGAAAATGCCTGACTGGGACGTGTGCGCCTAGCCGCGCGCCACAATAGCTGTTTGACAATCCCTTTCTGCTTTAGCGTCGTAGTTGCGCCTGATTTTTGGTCGGACATCAGTTTAGCTATCCATCTAAATCAACCAAATATACCGGTAGGCCAGCATCAGCAGATCGCGCTGCGGTCTGCTCTCGGTAACGCTTCTTTTCGTCGGAATTGGATAGTCGCACGCGCAGGGTTGCGAGTTCGTCGCAAAGAGGCTTGCCTCCCGAGCGAGCCGAACTGAGCTTGTCACGGATTCTCCGGTCAGCACAGATCGTCTCAGCTTCGGAATATTTGCGAGCAACGAAGGCGACGACTGGTTTGCGGTCGACCTCAATTGTAAAGACCGAGAGCGAAAGCTCATCCGCCATCATCGCGTGCCCACCCTTCCAAGCACTAGCCGTCGCTGGCCGGTGCCCTTTCTCGCACAAGCTCTGAAAGTAGGAGCTTGGCGACCATTTCCGGCGGCGACGTTCCCATCTGAGTTGCCTTGCTTCCGAACCTCGATTGAACATACACGATCGAGTTCTGGACGAAGTATGTCCCGTGATACCCTACACCGTAGAGTGTCACGGTCAGGGTTTTAACCACCGCAGGCCTGTCCATGTGGGGCCTTCGCTTTGCTTGAAATGGGTCATTGAAAAATTAGTCCAAATGAATGCATGATTCTCTTAGGTCTGCATACCCAGCGGCGACATAAAAAACGTCCGAAATAGCACGGCTCAAGCCGAGCGGTACCGCTAGGGAATCTCCTAGATCGTGCCAATCTTCACGCAATTGCGTGGGCGATCATGAACGCGGTGACCAGTGCTCAAGGGCCCGCCGGCAGTCCAGGCTTGGCCGGTTTTTCAATGGGAAATTTACGGGTGGTCCACCGGACGCGTTGGCGGGCGCTATTCCTTTACAGGCTTAGGTTCGACCACTAGCCTCAACGCATTAATAATTAGCCGGTATTGCAGAGCATGTGCGAGAATTGCGCGATCTTTGACAGGAAGATCGAAAGATTGAAAGAGCTCGTCCTTCAGCTTTCAGATTTTGACGAAGAGTTGGTCATACGGACAGTTTGGGAAATTACCAAAATGCGAGAGATGAAGAGCGACCTTCATCCGCGCGCTGACGCCGCTGATTAGGTCCTTTAGCGCCCTTCACTCAGAATCCGCGTCCCGTTCTTTAGTCACGTAAGGACCGCGAAGTACGTCTCGACGCCGTTTTACGTACATTCTCAAAACAAGAAGAAACCCTGAAACTAAAAACAGAACCGTAAGGATATCGAGGATCATTCCAAGCCCCGATGTGTTTTAGGCCGTTATCACTTCACACCCTTCGCCTTTAGCGCGGTCGCGACCAAGCGCCGAATTGCCTCTGCTCGCGACGGTTTGTCTTCCTGTTTTTGGCGCCATTTATCGACGGCCTCAAGGAAGTCTTCGGAGGCGCGCATTTGGAAGGGGCGATCTTGGATCTTCCCTGGAGGCCGGCCCATAAATGTATTGACCTTTACTCGTAAACGTCATTACATTTATAGCGAGCCGAGACGGCGCTTGCAACACCGCCCCGGCTCTGACCCACCACAACATGGAGCGACCCATGACACAGCAGGCTAAGACTGAGACTAGCACACCAGCCGTTTTGACGCGGCGCAGCTTTCTATCCCAGGCCGCTGGCGCAGCCGCCACTGGTGCTGCCCTGACACTGGCTACCGTTGCAGCCACGGAGTGCGCAGCGGCACCCATGGCCGCGGTGTCGCCCAGTGCTGATCCTATCTTCGCCCTCATCGCCCGCCACCGCGTCGAGGAACAAGCCTACGGAGATGCGCTCAAGCCTCGGGATGAACTTTACGAAATCCTCCCGGACGAATTCCGACGAGTGGGGCGCGTCCAATGGGGTATGTGCGCGCCCGGTAGGCCGAACTATTTATATTCGCACGAAGAGATCGATGATTGCCTTGTCGCCGGCAACCGAAATTCGCCCAAGATCAAGGCTCGCCTTCACGCCGAGCTCGATCGCGACAGGATTGAGATCTCGGCGAAACAGGAAGAAATCGGCCTGCGCGCCGCCGAGGATCGAGTCGAGAAGCTTTGCGACTCTTGCTACGAATTGGAATGGGCGCTTGCCAACACGATGCCGACTTCCATTGCCGGCGTCGCAGCCCTTCTTCGCTACGTCAACGAGGTCGAGGACCAGGGCGAGGAATGGCCTGACACGGACGCCATTGGCAGCGACGGCTGGCACTACCAACTGCGGCAGACCACGGCGCGAGCGCTTGAAATGCTGCTAAGTTAATCCGATCGCGCCGAGCCTGCCGACGCAAATGCCGGCGGGGCTTCGCGATGCGGGCAGCGAGTCGAGACGCTTCGTTAGTTCTTATTTGCCGTCCATCGTCAATGGTTCGGATTGTACCGAATCTGGCCGCTAAGAAATACCGGGGCACTGTTAGTAACTCGTACCAAAAGGGTTGAGAGCTCTGCTTGTGAGGCGCAAACCTATGGAGGTTCGCTCAGGTTGATTTGAGGGCGATATTACTTTCAGGCCATCGTGGAGTCTCAGGCAATGAACGAGTCAGAAATCGTCAAGATCTTGTTGGTTCGCCCCCCTCTGATGTGAAGGCGTGGCTCGAGCGAGAAGCGAAGCGCAATCTGAGTTCGCAATCGTCCGAGGTGGTTCGCTCCGTCCGGTCGAGAATGGAGTCCGAGGTGCGCTCACTGGCTTCGGCGAACTAAGGGGCTCTCATGATCTCACGCCGCGATATCTCAATTCCTCGGTTCGCCTACGTTGCGACGAGGCGGCGGCATCTGTGGGCGTGTCCCCGACGAAGTTCAGGGAATGGGAGGCGGACGGTCGCATGCCAAAGGGCAGGAAGATTGATGGCGTCGTTCTTTACGATACCCAGGAAGTGTTCGACGCATGGCCTCGGCTCCGCGATGGTGAGCTTCCGATTAAGAATCCGTTCGACGGTGTCACAGCATGATCAAGACGCGGCTAAAATATTGCGTGTTCGATCCCGACCGGCGCGGCAATCCGCGCTACTACGTTCGCAAGCCCGGGCATAAGAAAATTCGGATTCATCAGGCCTTCGAGGACGAAACTGGCCACGTCACGGCAGAGTTTATGAAGGCGTACTTCGAGGCTTTGGAAGGGCTGGAGCGCACCGGAAGCGGAAAAGTGTCTCACTTTCCGGGTCCGCATCGAACGGTGAGACAAATCGGAGAAAAAAGGTTGATAACTCAAAGCGCAAATAGTGCGCTGGTGGGCCCGGCAGGACTCGAACCTGCAACCAGACCGTTATGAGCGGCGGGATATCGATCAGCTTCGGTGATTGTGCTGCGTTTTCGTGTTCGAACGCGTTCGTTGCGTTGTGACGAGATCGTTCCTGGTGCGAAACTGGTGCGGTCCCCGGCAACGGCAGAAGGGCCGACGAGCAGGCTTCTCCCGCTCCCAATCATTTGTTGAACGTTCAGTAAAATCGGTTGCTAAACATGCCGGCCGCGGCTGACCGTCTGGTCCTTCTGTTATCCAGATGGGCCGAATTGCTTGCGTGGGACCAGTTCGGCAATCGTCCTCCCTAACAATCGCTATGTAGCGTGCTGCACTGCGAAGATCCCGCTTGCGCGTGCGAGCGTCGCAAATATTTCGCTAGGGTCGGGAGAAACCCGATTGACGGTGACAAAAATTTAGCAGTATGTTTAGTGTTATAGAAAAGATAAACATCGCGCATCGAGCCGATGTGTGGGAGGAGCCCAAGCCATCCGGACCCGTTTCCGGAAGCGCTCCGTCTCGCTCTCCATCATCGCTCATCAACTCGGTTTCAGGGTCTTGGCGTCGTCCCGGCAGGGCTGAACGCCGGCGAGTGAGGTGCTTCAACGATAGAGAGGAGACGGACATGCGAAGAATGAGATGGCTACGCGGTACGGCGGCATCTGTGGTTCTTGCGGCTGCAGCGCTTGGGGGTCTCGGTAGCGGCGAAGCCGCAGCCCAGGGTAAGCAGCTCACATTGTGCTGGGCGGCATGGGATCCGGCCAACGCGCTGGTCGAGCTCGGCAAGGACTTCACCAAGCAATCCGGCATCGAGATGAAATACGAGTTCGTCCCTTGGACGAGCTATGCGGATCGCTTCCTCAACGAGCTCAATTCCCACGGCAAGCTCTGCGATCTGATCATCGGTGACAGCCAGTGGATCGGCGGCGCCGCCGAGAACAAATGGTACGTCAAGCTCAACGACTTCTTCGCCAAGGAGAAGATCTCGATGGACGACTTCGTCCCGGCGACGGTCGTCGGCTATTCGCAGTGGCCGAAGAACTCGACGAACTATTGGGCGCTGCCGGCGATGGCCGATGCGGTGGGCTGGACCTATCGCAAGGATTGGTTTTCGCGGCCCGACATCCAGTCGGCGTTCAAGGCCAAGTACGACCGCGACCTGGCGCCGCCGAAGACCTATGACGAGTTGAAGCAGATCGCGGAGTTCTTCCAGGGCCGCGAAATCGACGGCAAAAAGGTCTACGGCGCCTACATCTTCACCGAGCGCGGCTCCGAAGGCATCACCATGGGCGTGACCAATGTCCTCTACAATTACGGCTTCAGCTACGACAATCCGAAGAAGCCGTACCAGATGCAGGGCGTCGTCAACTCGGCCGACGCGGCCAAGGGGCTCGAGTTCTACAAGGAACTCTACAAGTGCTGCACCGCGCCCGGCATGACCAACGCCTACATGCAGGAGGGGCTGGACGCCTTCAAGTCCGGCCAAGTCGCGATGCAGATGAACTGGTTCGCCTTCTTCCCCGGCCTCTACAAGGACCCAAATGTCGGCGGCGAGAAGATCGGCTTCTTTGTCAATCCGGCCGGTCCGAACGGGCACTTCACCCAGCTCGGCGGGCAGGGCATCTCTGTCGTCACGACCTCCGAGCACAGGGATGACGCGCTCGCCTACATCAAGTGGTTCGCGCAGCCTGCCGTGCAACAGCGCTGGTGGCAGCTTGGCGGCTACTCGGCCTTGAAGGCGGTGGTCGACGCGCCCGACTTCCCGAAGAGCGCGGCGTTCGCCCCGCAATTCCTGGAGTCGATGGGCATCGTCAAGGACTTCTGGGCCGAGCCGTCCTACGCACAGCTGCTACTCGACATGCAGAAGCGCGTGCATGATTACGTCGTGGCCGACAAGGGCACGGCGCAGCAGGCGCTCGATCTCCTGGTCAAGGACTGGACCAAGGTCTTCAAGGAGCAGGGCAAGCAGGTCGCCTCGCAGTAAATCAGGATCAGCGCTCAACTGAACTGGTTTCCCCGGGCGCGTCTCGGGGAAACCGTCCCAGCCAGCCGATGGACAAGATGACCACGATCTCTCAACCTGATGATGCCACGGTCGCCGGTAGGAGCGAGCCCGCGAGGTCGCAGACCACGCGACGCGTGCGCGGCCTATCGGACCGGGCCATTGCCTGGCTGTTCGTCGCGCCGACGATCGCGCTATTGCTGGCGATCAACATATTTCCGCTGGTGTGGATGATCCGACTGTCCTTTACCAGCCTCAATCTCAGCATGTCCTACCTGCCGCTGCGGTTTGTCGGCCTGGACAATTTCACCGATATCCTCGGCGACGAGGACGTCTGGTTCCGGCTGCAGACCACCGCGCAGTTCGTGATCTGGTCGGTCACGTTTCAGGTGATCATCGGATTTGGCCTGGCGCTCCTGATCAATCGCCAGTTCCGCGGTCACAGCTTCTGGACCACGATCATCCTGTTGCCGATGATGCTGTCGCCGGCGGTGGTCGGCAATTTCTGGACCCTGCTGCTGCAGCCGCAGATCGGACCGTTCAACTCTCTGATCAGCCTGTTCACGGGCGTGCCGCCGAGCGCGTTCAGCATGACCGGTCAGGTGTCGCTCGCACCATGGACCATCGTGCTGGTCGACACCTGGATGTGGGCGCCCTACGTCATGCTGATCTGCCTCGCCGGGCTGCGCTCCATTCCCGACTACATCTACGAGGCCGCCGAAGTCGATCGCGCCTCGGCCTGGCGGCAGTTCTGGTCGATCACGCTGCCAATGACGGTGCCGTTCCTGATGCTGGCGGTGCTTTTCCGCGCGATCGAGAACTTCAAGATGTTCGACATGGTCAACCTCCTGACGTCAGGCGGACCGGGGTCGACGACCGAGCTGGTGTCGATCACGTTGAAGCGCGCGGCGTTCGAGAAATGGCGCACCGGCTATTCCAGCGCGCTCGCCATCATCCTGTTCGTCACCGTGTTCGGTGCCGCCAACATCTACGTCAAAGCGCTCAACAAGGTGAAACAACGATGACCGTCGCCACATCCACCGCGCATTCCATCGTCGAGGCCTCGCCCCGCTCGAAGGCCGTGGCCAGCGGCCTCGTCATCCTCTACGCCGTGATCACGATCCTGCCGCTGCTCTGGATCGTCGCCACCGCGTTCAAGTCGCAGAGCGATGCCATCGCCTATCCGCCCAAGGTGATCTTCGAGCCGACGCTGGAGGGCTATGTCAACCTGTTCACGGTGCGCACGCGCCAGACGCCGGACTTCATCGCCAAGCTGCCGCCGCCGCAGACCTGGTACGACAAGCTGGTGCGCCAGCGCGACATGGTGATTGCCGGACCGTCGAAGGTCGTACCGCGCTTCGTCAACTCGCTGATCATCGGCTTCGGCTCGACGTTCCTTGCCGTCTTCCTCGGCACGCTTGCGGCCTACGCCTTCTCGCGCTTCCGCATTCCCCTAGCCGACGATCTGCTGTTCTTCATCCTCTCGACGCGCATGATGCCGCCGGTTGCGGTCGCGATCCCGATCTATCTGATGTACCGGCAGCTCAATCTCACCGATACCAGACTCGGCATGATCCTGCTGTACACCGCCGTGAACGTCTCGCTCGCGGTGTGGCTGCTCAAGGGGTTCATCGACGAGATTCCGCGCGAATACGAGGAGGCCGCGCTGGTCGACGGCTACACGCGGCTGCAGGCGCTGCGCAAGGTGGTGTTGCCGCAGGCGGTCACGGGAATTGCGGCCACGGCAATCTTCTGCCTGATCTTCTCGTGGAATGAATATGCCTTCGCGGTTCTCCTGACGAGCGGCGAGGCGCAGACCATGCCGCCCTTCATCCCCTTCATCATCGGCGAGGGCGGACAGGACTGGCCGGCGGTTGCCGCCGCGACCACGCTGTTCGTCGTGCCGATCGTCCTGTTCACCGTGCTGCTCCGCAAGCATCTGCTGCGCGGCATCACCTTCGGAGCTGTGCGCAAATGAGCGATTCTGCGGTTGCAAAAAGTGGAGTGTCCCGCTGGTTCCGTCGCGGACCCTGGGAGGCGGTCACGATGACCCTGATCGGGGGCGGCATCATCATGCTGGTGCAGCCGCTGTCGATGGACCTCTACAGCTATTCCTTCGTGACGATCCTCGCCGGCACGGTCGGCTACGTCATCGTCAGCCACTTCCCGGAGTAGGGCGGTCAACATGGCACAGATCCGCGTCGAGAACCTGCGCAAGTCGTTCGATCAGTTCACCGCCGTGCACGGCTCGACCTTCACGATCGATGACGGCGCTTTCTTTGCGATGCTCGGCCCCTCCGGCTGCGGCAAGACCACTACGCTGCGCATGATTGCGGGCCTCGAGCTGCCCACCGAGGGCAAGATCTTGCTCGATGGCGAGGACGTGACGTTCCACCGCGCCGCTGCCCGCGATATCGCTTTCGTGTTCCAGCTGTTCGCGCTCTATCCGCATATGAACGTCGCGGAGAACATCGCGTTTCCCCTGAAGTGCCAAGGCATGGCGAAGCGCGAGATATCCGAACGGGTGCAGGAGACCGCGCGGCTGCTGCGGATCGAGCATCTGCTGTCGAGCAAGACGTCGAAGCTTTCAGGCGGCGACCGCCAGCGCGTCGCGCTTGGGCGCGCCATGGTGAGGCGGCCGAAGGCCTTTCTGATGGACGAGCCGCTTGGTGCGCTCGATGCGGAGTTTCGCCATCTGATGTGCAGCGAGCTTCGCGACCTGCATGACCGCATCGGCGCCACCACGATCTACGTGACGCATGACCAGCTCGAGGCGATGTCGATGGCCGATCAGATCGCCGTCATGAACAAGGGACGCGTCGAGCAGATCGGCTCGCCCCAGCAAATCTATGACCGGCCGGCGAGCATGTTTGTCGCCGACTTCATCGGCTCGCCGTCCATGAACTTCCTTCGCTTCGAGGGCGGCCTGAGGACCGGCGATCGGGCCATTGTCTTCCATGACGCGAGCCTCGCGGTGCCGGAGATCCGCCGGGATTGCGCGCCCGCGCCGCTGGCGCTCGGGGTCCGTCCGGAGCATATCCGCTTCACCGACGGGGCCACCGTCCGCGGCGAGGTGTTCGGCGCGGAATATCTCGGCACCACGCAGATCGTCACCGTCGATACGGCGCACGGCCGCGTCGCCGCGCGGCTGCCGTCCAGCGCCATGGTGCGGATCGGCGAGACGGTGGGGCTCGAATTCCGTTCGGAGAGGCTCGTGCTGTTCGACGTCGGCTCAGGCCTTGCGATACCGACCGCCAATGAGGGGAGCGTGCGCCATGGCTGACGTCGCCCTACGCAACATCTCCAAGCGGTTCGGCGCGGTGGAGGCAGTGCGTGAGCTCTCGCTGACGGTTGATGACGGCGAGTTCCTGGTCCTGCTCGGGCCGAGCGGCGCCGGCAAGACCACGACATTGCGGCTGATCACCGGGCTGGAGACGCCGGACGCCGGCTCAGTCATGATCGACGGGCGCGATGTGACCGGTGACCCGCCCGGTTCGCGCGACATCGCGTTCGTCTTCCAGCAATATTCGTTGTATCCGCACCTGACGGTCTACGACAATCTGGCTTTCCCGCTGCGCTCGCCCGCGCGGCGCGTGCCCGAGCCCGTCATCCGCAAGCGCGTCCAGCAGACGGCGGAGCTGCTGCATATCGCGAGCAAGCTGAACAACCGTGCGACCCGCCTGTCCGGCGGCGAGATGCAGCGGGTCGCGATCGGCCGCGCGCTGGTGCGCGATCCCTTGATCTATCTGATGGACGAGCCGCTGTCGTCGCTGGACGCCAAGCTCCGCTCCGAGCTTCGTCTCGAGCTCAAGCGGATCCAGCTCGTGCTCGGCGCCACCATTCTCTACGTGACCCACGACCAGGTCGAGGCCATGACCATGGCGTCCCGGATCGGCGTGATCAAGGATGGCCGGCTGCTTCAGTGCGGGACGCCACGGGAGATTTACGAAAACCCGTCCTCGCGCTATGTCGCCTCGCGCCTCGGCACGCCCCAGATCAATTTCCTGCCGGCCCGGCTGCTGCCCGATGTCACAGTGCCGCCCGGAACGGAGACGGTCGGAATCCGCACCGAGCACCTGCGGATCGGTGCGCGCGATGGCGGGGCGATGGTCGGCCGGGTGCACCGGGTCGAGCACCTCGGCGAGCAGAATCATGTTCATCTGGACTATAAGGGTGAGACACTGGTGACGCTTGCGGATCCGCATCAGCCGCTGCAGGCCGGTCAGGAGGTCGAATTGCAGCTGATGCATCCGCTCTGCTTCGATCGCGCAGGGCAACGCGTTCCAGCGCCGGCCCATTGAGAGGATTTTTCGCGATGTCGATGCAAGCCGAGACATTCAAGTCGCTGGTCAAGGTGGCCGCCGAGCAGGTCATCGCCAGCGCGCCGGAGCTGACGAGCCTCGATCAGGCGATCGGCGACGGCGACCACGGATTCAACATGAAGCGCGGCTTTGAGGCCGTGCTGGGCAAACTGGATGCGATCTCGGCGCAGCCGCTGGACGAAGCGTTCAAGACGATCGGCAAGACGCTGGTGATGACGGTCGGCGGCGCCTCCGGGCCGCTCTACGGCAGCTTCTTTCTGGCTGCCGGCGAAGCGCTCTCGCACGACAGGCATCTCCCCGAGGATCTCGCCGATGTCTTCGGCAGTGGCGTCAACGCAGTCAGTGCGCGCGGCCGTTCGCAGACTGGCGAGAAGACCATGCTCGACGTACTCGTTCCGGTGCTGGAGACGCTCAAGGCTGCCGCCGGCCAGCCGGATCTGATCGAACGAGTCAGAACCACAGCAGCCGAAGCGGTCGAGCGGACCGCGCCGATGCAGGCTACGAAGGGGCGGGCCTCGTTCCTCGGCGCGCGCAGCGTCGGGCATGTCGATCCCGGCGCCCGTTCGAGCTGCGTTCTCGTGCAGGCGATCTGCGCGAGCCTGGAGGGAAAGCAATGAGCGAAACCGTGGGAATTGTCATCGTCTCGCATTCGAGGGACATCGCCAAGGGGACTGCCGACATGGTGCGGCAGATGGTCGGCAGCGAGGTCAAGGTCGCCTTCTGCGGCGGCAATCCCGACGGCGGGCTCGGCACCAGCGTTCCCTCGATCATCGATGCCATCAACGATGCCTGGTCCGCCAAGGGCGTTGCGATCCTGGTCGATCTCGGCGGAGCCGAGACGAACAGTGAGATGGCGGTGGAAATGCTGGAGCCTGCGCGGCGGGATCACGTTGTCGTATGCAACGCGCCCATCGTCGAGGGCGCCGTGATGGCCGCGACCGAGTCGGCAGGCGGCAGCACGTTGGCCCAGGTGCAAGCCGTGGCCGAGGAACTCTCTGCCGACTGAGACGTCGGCGTAGCGATGATGGAATATGACGATGTTGGACAAAGCGGACGGACAAATCTTCAGCGGTAATGTGCAGCTGGTGCACGCGGTGGGCATGCATGCGCGCCCCGCGGTCAAGCTGACCAAGCTCGCCAAGAAGTTTCAGGCCCAGATCTCCGTCCGGGTCGAAGGCGCCGCCGAGTGGATCAATGCCAAGAGCGTCGCCAAGATCATGGCGATGCGCGCGGCGCACGGCAGCACGATCGAGATCAAGGCCTCAGGCAGTGACGCAGAGGCTGCTGTCGCGGCGCTGATCGAGCTGATCGAAACCGATTTCCCCGACGAGGTGTCGTAAGATGCAGGGCGGCGCTGCAGCACTGACCTACCGCGGCAGGACCGCCTCGATCGGCTTTGCCCATGGTCCGTTCGTCCGTGTTGATGCGGAGACGAGCGGCGATCGGATTGCGGGTTCGCTGGTCGAGGAAGCGCTCGCGCTTCGCAAGGCGATCGACACGGCGAGCGGGCAGATTGCCGAGCTTGCCGCGATTGCTGGCGGTGAGGCAGCGCAGATTCTCGAATTCCAGGTCGCGTTGCTCGAAGATGAGGATTTCATCGAAGAGATACTTGCCGCGATCAGCGAGGGGGACGCTGCCGACGTCGCGTGGCGTTCGACGCTCGATACGCAGATCGCGGACTACAATTCCGCCGAGGACGAATATCTGAAGGCGCGCTCCTCCGATCTGGCCGATCTGCGCGATCGTGTGATGACGATCCTGCGGGGCGGTGGCGCTCAGGCTCTGGCGATCCCGAGCGGAGCCGTGGTCTGTGCCGACGACCTGCCCCCGTCGCGATTCCTGGAGATCGACTGGTCCGGCGGCGGCGGTCTGGCGCTGCTGCGCGGCAGTCCGACCAGCCATGTCGCGATGCTGGCGCGCGCACGCGGCATTCCCATGGTGGTGCAACTCGGCGCCGTCCCTGAACTCGGAGCCACCGCGCTGCTCGACGGCGAAGGCGCCACGCTCGAACTCGATCCGAATGCCGAGCAGCTCCGCCTGTTCGAGAAGCGGCGCGATATCCATCGCAAGAGCAGGGCGTCGGCCCGCGCGATCCTGCGACGGCCGACTGCGTTGTGGCGTGGCGAGCGGATCAAGCTGCTCATCAATATCCAGCATGTCGACGATCTCGCGCATGCCGACGCGCAATATGCCGACGGCATCGGGCTGATGCGCACCGAGTTTCTGCTCACCGGGCGGGGCGGCCTGCCCGACGAGGAGGCCCAGTTCGCAGCCTATGATGCGGTGTTGCGTTGGGCCGGACAGCGCCCGGTCACCATTCGGACCTTCGATGCCGGCGGCGACAAGCCGGTGCCGGGATTTACGATCGACGGCGAAGCCAATCCCTTCCTCGGCGTTCGCGGCTTGCGTCTGTGCCTGGCGAGGCCCGCGATTTTCACCGTCCAGCTCCACGCGCTGGCGCGTGCGGCCGTGCGTGGCAACCTCAAGGTCATGTTTCCGATGGTCACGTCGGCCGACGAGCTCGAGGCGGGACGGAAGCTGTTCGCTGACACCGTGCAGCGCTTGCAGGCCGAGGGCATTGCCGCGATGCTTCCCGAGCTGGGAATCATGGTTGAGGTCCCGGCGGCGGCTCTGGCGGTCAACAGCTTCAAGGCCGCCTTCTTCTCAATCGGCTCGAACGATCTCGCGCAATATGTCCTGGCCTGCGATCGTTCCAATGGAGCTCTTGCCCCCTTGATGGATCCCCTGCACCCGGCGGTGCTCGAACTGATCGCGCGGACCGCGGAGCACGGCCGGCGCGCCGGCATCAGCGTCAGCCTGTGCGGCGACATAGCGAGCGACCCGCGCTGCCTGCCCGCGCTGTTGAACTGCGGCCTGCGCGAGTTGTCCGTGACCACGTCGGCGCTGGCGCAGATCAAGCAGACCATCAACCGCCTGAGCAGCGGAGGCAACCTTGGCTGATACGGCAACCGACGAACCAGCCGAAGCCGGCGCGGTTGCGGTCTACAAGCGCATCTTCAAGGAGGTGCTGGAGAGCCGCCCGTCGGGCATGCGGCTTCGCCTCGCGCACGCCATGGGCAAGAACCGCAGCTTCGTCAGCCAGATCAGCAATCCGGCCTACCCGGTGCCGATCCCCGTGCAGCATCTCAACACGATCTTCGACGTCTGCCACTTTCCGCCGCAGGCCAAGGCCGCCTTCCTGCGCGCCTATGCGCGCGCGCATCCGCGCCGGATCGGCCGGCTGACCGAAGGTTCGCATGAGCGGACCTTGACGCTGCATCTGCCCGATCTCGGCAGCGCGAAGCGGAATGCCGAGCTGGACGCGCTGCTCCAGGAGTTCGCACGGCGCCTCGTCGCGATCATGCGGGAAAAATAGCCGCGGGACGCAAAGAGACGGAGAGGGGAGGAGACAATGAAAAAATTCATCAATTCGGTCGATAGCGTGCTCGCAGAAAGCCTCGATGGGTTCGCGGCCGCGCATGCCGATCTCGTCGCGCTCGGCGCGGAGCGGAAATTCGTGCGGCGCCGCGAGCTGAACGCGCGGAAGGTCGCGCTGGTGTCGGGCGGCGGCAGCGGGCACGAGCCGCTGCATGCCGGCTTCGTCGGCTACGGCATGCTGGATGCGGCCTGTCCGGGCCAGGTGTTCACCTCGCCGACGCCGGACCAGATCGTCGAGGCCGCGCAGGCCGTCGCAGGCGATGCCGGCATACTCTTCATCGTGAAGAACTATGCGGGCGACCGCATGAATTTCGAGATGGCGGCGGAGATCGCCGAGGGCCGCATCGCCACCATCGTGACGGATGATGACGTCGCGGTCGAGAACTCCACCCACAGCATCGGGCGCCGCGGCGTCGCCGGGACGCTGATCGTCGAGAAGATCGTCGGCGCCGCCGCCGAGAAGGGCCTCAACCTCGAAGGCTGCGTCGCGCTCGGCGAGCGCGTCAATGCGCGGACCCGCTCGATGGGCGTGGCGCTGACGAGTTGCACGGTCCCGGCCGCGGGCACGCCGACCTTTTCGCTTGGCGAGGACGAGATGGAGATGGGGGTCGGTATTCACGGCGAACCGGGACGTCGGCGCGTCAAGCTGGAGCGTGCCGACGCGATCGCGGACGAGTTGACCACTGCCATCGTGCAGGATCTCGACGCGCACTACGGGGCCGAGGCCCTCCTGTTCGTTAACGGCTTCGGCGGGACGCCGACGATCGAGCTCTATCTGATGTACAACGCAGCGCGCCGGGTGCTGGAAAAGAGCGGCTTGCGCATCGCCCGCTCCTTGGTCGGCAGCTTCGTCACCTCGCTGGACATGGCCGGGTGCTCGCTCACAGTGAGCCTCCTCGATACCGAGACCACAGCGCTCTGGGATCATCCCGTGCGCACGGCCGCATTGAAATGGTGACCGCTGCGACGGGCGGCGGCTGATTCTCAGATCGCGCCCCGGCCGACGATTGGCCGGGGTCTCACCCATGTACCGGAAGGCTGCCGGTTCAACCTCCCTGAAACTTGCCGTGTCCTTCGGGCACGGCATCTTTTTGCGTGGTGCAGACAGGATCTCCAGCGATCGATGTTTGCGAGTGCCTCATCAAGGTGTTCATGCGGACCAGATTCCGCGGGGCTCCGTTTGGCAGGGTTCGTTGCCCAGCAACGGTTCGAGGATCCTCATCACCCCGTTCAGCTCAGCCCGCGCTCTTCGGTACCGGTGTGTTGAGCAACTGCTGCTCCCACAGGAACGCGATGCCGCTCCCGCCGGCATGCTGCAGGATCACCTCCGTCAGCTTGACGGCTTGGTCGGCCCTGGCCCAGTCGCGTTGCCATTCGGCCGCCACTGCCAACCAAGTCATCATGTTGGCGCCGGCGGTAATCATGCGCTGGATGGCGACCTCGTGGGCCTCGACCGAGACGGCACCGGACGCATCTGTAACCACAGTGACGTCCCAGCCTTCGCCGAGGGCCTGGATCGTCGGCATCGCGACGCATATCTCGGTCCACAGACCGGCGATGATCAGCTGCTTGCGGCCCGTGGCCTTGACCGCGTCCACTACCTTCTTGTCCTGCCAGGTGTTGATGAACGTCCGGTCGATTACCTCCTGTCCGGGGAACACTTCGGTGATCTGGGGGAAGAGGAGGCCACCACGCTCGGCAATCACGCTCGTTAGGATCGTGGGGACACCGAAAGCCTTTACTGCTTTCGCGAGAGCTGCCGTGTTGTTGATCACCATCTGCGGTTCGTGGCTGTTCACGTTCGCAAGCTGGTAGGGCTGGTGGTCGATCAGAACGAGCACTGAGTCTTCGGGACGCAGAAGCGAAGCAAGGCCGTTACGAAGTTTCATCATGACATCCTTTGTTGCCATTGAATGCGGCATCGGTTTTTGAGGAGACGCTCGCCAGACGCGGCGTCACCTGCAGGGCTTATTGCCGTTCCCGCGTTGGATGCGGTAGTACCGTTTCGTGGCAAGCTGTGTCGCGAAATGAGGTACGCCAAAGTGGACATCGAAGAGCTACGGACATTCGTAGAAGTTGCCGATGCTGGCGGAGTTTCGCCTGCTGCGCTTCGGCTCGGCGTTGCCAAGTCAATCGTCAGTCGACGGCTCTTGCGGCTTGAATCGGAACTTGGTGTCCAGCTTCTTGCACGAACCACCCGCGGCGCCGCTCTAACGGAAGCTGGGGCGACGTTCAGAGACTATGCTGCGAGGGTCTGCACCGAAATCGACGTGGCCAAAGAGACGATCCTGCCTGCCGGCGAGCTTCGTGGGCGCTTGCGAGTTGCTGTGCCGCTGTCCTTCGGCTCGAACTACTTCGCCCCCATGATGGCGGAAATGGCGCGACGACACCCCCAGCTCCAAATCCACACCTGCTACAGCGACCAATTCGTTGATCTCATCGCAGAAGGTTATGACTGCGCGATTCGAATTGGCCATCTTCAAGACTCAAATTTGATCGCCAAGCGCGTCGGACCGATCTACGGCAAGTTCGTTGCGAGTCCTGGCTACGTCAAAGAGCACGGGTCGCCTGAGACACCCGAGGAACTCATCGCCCATCAAGCTCTGATGCAGGGCACCGAAGCTTGGCAGCTCATGGATGGCGACAAGATCATCACGGTTCGTCCACAGGGTCGCTTCAAGGCCGACAACGGCACAGCTCTGGTGGCCGCCGCAGCAGCAGGGCTCGGGATTGCCTACCTCCCCGACTTCCTCACTGATGAATTGTTGGCATCGGGGGCGCTTGTTTCAGTCATGACCCGTCATCCCGGCCATGCTTTGCGGGTGCCTATGTCATCCGACCGCCGGGCCAGCATCCCGCGCGGAAGATCCGAGTCCTCACGGAATTGCTGATCGAGCATTGCGATCGGGTCAAGTGATTGATCCGCTGGTGGGCCCGGCAGGACTCGAAGCTGCAACCAGACCGTTATGAGCGGTAGACCATCGATCGGCTTCGTTGGTTTTGCTACTTTTCCTTTGAATTTGGACACGTTCGTCCCGGTTCGTTCATGTCGTTTCTGGTGCGAAACTGGTGCGGTCAATGAATTTTAGGTAGGTAGGCTTCATGCCGCTCCTGAGCAAATTAGGGGCTAAAGTCTGTTCCATGATGGATAGGACCGGGATATCTCAAAAAGCCAAGTAGCATCAGCATTTAAGCCGCACCTCAATCGATCATGTCGTACCAAATGTAGTACTGTCGCTGCTTCGGAGCTCGACGAGCAAGCGTTGTCGTGCCCCGGCGTCTGTCGTGCGGCTACAGCGTAGCGCGGCGTAGCTGCGCGCGGCTACAGGTGATATGCGCCCGTGTCGCGTGCAACGTTCTGCAGGGATTATTCTGCTCGGAGGTTTAGCCTGCGCCTGGGCGAAGGCGCAGCGACTTTCAAGCAACTCGCCTGAAGGCACCAAAAAAAGAGAGGCGGTGCGCCACCTAGGTCGTTAGGACTGCCATTTCTTTTCTGGCGGCCTCGACTGTCGCATCAAGGTATTTGGCTAGATCCAGAAGGTGGATGCCTTCGTCGATCGGCTGGAACCGCAGGACGGCGGATGAATCCGTTTGATGTGCCGCGATCGCACGATCGAAGCGCACACTGTTGTCCTCGCCGCCGGCCGGAGCGCGGCTACCACATCGAATTCGCGATGGATACCTGTCCGATCAAGAGGCCGGTCAGCCCCGGTCGATCTGGGCTTCTATGTCACGCCCATGGCCGGCCGTCTTGCGGGTCGCGGGAACGGGCGAACTCGGCGGCCTGTCCGCGCCGCTCAATCCAAAGCAAATTGCCCTTCTGGAGCGAGGCGTCGGGCGAGGAAGTGTCCAACGAGGACATCGTGAAGGGTACGCGCTCGACAAGGAGACCTTCATCGAAGTGTCGAAGGAGGAGCTTGAGAACGTCGCGCTAGAATCCACGCGCACCATCGAGATCGACGATTTCGTCGACAAGGCCGAGATCGACCCGCGCTACCTGATCCGCCCCTACTACATCCGGCCGGACGGCAAGGTCGGCCACGACGCCTTCGCGGTGATCCGCGAGACCATCCGCGAGATGGACAAGGTGGCGATCGGCCGCGTGGTGCTGACCAACCGCGAACACATCATCGGGCTGGAGCCGATGGGCAAGGGTCTCGTCGGCACGCTGCTGCGCTACCCCTACGAAGTCCGCAGCGAGCAGGAGTATTTCGACGAGATCCAGGACGTCAAAGTCACCAAGGACATGCTCGATCTCGCCAAGCACATCGTGAACCAGAAGGCGGGCCAGTTCGATCCGGAGAAGTTCGAAGACCACTACGAAACCGCACTGATCGACCTCATCAACCAGAAGCCCGCCAAGAAGCCGCGCAAGGTTGCGGCCGGCCAGAAGGAGATGCTGATGCCGATCGCTGGCAAGAAGCCGGCGAAGGAGGCGGCAGCGAAGAAACCGGCGGCCAAGTCGCAGCGGAAGTCGGCTTAGCCTCGGCAATCGAATTCATCTCGTCGGGTCGTTTCGGCCGTTTCACCCCAGGTGTCTGTCTCCCCCGTGTCTCCCCCAGGTTGATCTCGTTCCTCATTTGACCAATACTCCATCCAACCCAGGTAGGTAGCGGGGCTGGCCATGGTCGAAGTAGCATTGCCTGAGACGCAATATGCGCAGAGCGGCGATTTCAACATCGCCTACCAAGTGATGGGCAGCGGCCCGATCGATATCATCCTGGTCCCCGGCATCATCTCGCATATCGATTATCTGCATGAGCTGCCGGGCTACACGCAATTCCTCCGCCGGATGGCCAAGTTCTCGAGGGTCGTTACCTTCGACAAGAGAGGGCAAGGCCTGTCCGACAGGCTGGCGGATGTGCCTTCGCTCGAGGAGCGCATCGACGACGTCCGCGCGGTCATGGACGCCATCGGATCCCGGCGTGCCGCGCTGGTCGGATTTTCCGAAGGCGCTTCCATGAGCGCTCTGTTCGCAACAACCTACCCTGACCGCGTATCCCACCTAGTCCTCTTCGGCGGCCTTGCTCGCATCGCGGATCTGTTTCCGCCGAACCTGACACCAGCCGCCGCCGAAGAGCGGCTGGCGAACCTGGTGAAACGTTGGGGCAGTGGAAGCTTTCTGGCGAACGTCTTCGCGAGCGAGGCGTCAAATGCGGAGGCGGTCGCGCGCATTGCGAAGTTCGAAAAGTTGGCGAGCAGTCCGGGCGCCATCAAGTCCTACATCATTTCGAATCGCCGGATTGACGTGAATGGCATTCTTCCGTGTGTCCGCGCCCCGACCCTGGTGTTGCACCGGGCGACCGATGCGCAAGTGCCTGTCGCGCTGGGGCGGAAGATGGCGGCGGAAATCCCCGGCGCGAAGTACATCGAATATCCGTCGGGGGATCACGCATTCTGGACCGGCGACACCGAGACGTTGGTCGGCGACATCGAGGAGTTCGTGACGGGCCATCGCGATGCGGGAGACGCCGATCTGGAGCGGATACTCGCCACGGTCATGTTCACGGACATCGTCGACTCGACGCGGCAGGCTGCCGCGATCGGCGACCAGCGATGGCGGAGCCGCCTGGATCAGCACGACGCGCTCGCGCGTCAGTTCATCGAGCGGCATCGCGGCAATCTGGTGAAGACTACCGGCGACGGCGTTCTTGCCACCTTCGACGGACCGGGCCGCGCGATCCGCTGCGCCATCTCGTTCAGCAGCGCTGCGCGCCAGATCGGCCTGCCTGTGCGGGCCGGCCTGCATACCGGCGAGATCGAGATGCGGGGCAGCGACATCGGCGGCATCGCGGTCCACGCGGCGGCCCGCGTCATGTCGCAATCCGGGCCTGACGAGGTCCTGGTTTCGCGCGTGGTGACCGACCTCGTCGCGGGCGCGGGACTGCGTTTCAGCGAACGCGGTTCGTACGAGCTGAAGGGGCTGCCGGGGAAATGGGACCTGTTCGCGGCCAGCGGTTAGCTCTCGGTGCAGCCGGGAGTTCGGGTGATTGCCCGCGTCGAACGGAGCAGCCGCCGCCTGTCATCCTACGTCGCCATAGGCTCCGGCGGGCATTCCGGACAGGTGTCGCCGATCGAGTTCATGACATCGCGAACCTCGGCGGCGGCCTCGTCCGGAGAAACGCCCGACGGCGGATCGCGGCGGGCGATGACCAAGGCATGCTCGCGGGCGTCCGGGTCGGCTCGGTCCTGCATCCAGCCGTGCGCCTCGCACTCGCGGATGGCGCTGGCTTCCTGCAGGATGGAGATCACCCAGCCGCGCAGCGTCCGGATCGCCGGTCGCCTCGTCTTCATCGTCTTTAGCATAGAGAACGCCCCTGTCGGGCGAATCCTTGCGTCCGTCAATTCGTTCCGGCCTGCTAACACAGGAGAGGGATTCGGAATTGTGCTGACAGCCGCTTTTCCACGTGTTCCGCCGCCCTGTTGTGCCCAGTGGAGGAAGAAGCCGAGCGCCTCTTAGATCGACGTCAAGACCTCTCTGGCGTCCTGCAGCACCGGTGCATCCGGTTGGCCCGCGAACCACCGGACGACAGGCGACAGCATTTGCCGGGCTTCTTGAGTGCGCGCCAGTTCCCGCCAGAGCTTCGCCAGGCTGAGGGAAGCTTTCAGCTTGTGCAGCATGCTGCCTTGCTCATCTGCGGTGCGGATCGCCTCCAAGTAGCTTCGTTCGGCACCTTCGGTATCGCCTCGAGCTCTCCGAAGCTCGCCCTGCTGCCGCAGAACCTCGGCTTCGTACCATCGCTCCTGGGTGGATTCCAAGGCAGCGAATGCTCTTTCGATTGCCATCTCTCTTTCCGAATGCCGGTCCGGCAGTTCGGCAGTGAGGAAGACGAGCCAGTGCGGCAAAGCCCACACCGGTCTCCAAGTATCTGCCCAGAGCAGTTTGGAAGCCACCGACCGCATCGGCATCGCCTGCTCGCATGCGGGCGAGGCCAACGAACATCGACCCTATGCCCCGATGTAGGTCAAGATCCTGCTCCTCCGCCAGCGATCGAAGCGCTTGTGCGCGGTCGAGGAGATCGGGCGCGAATGTCTCGCTCGAAATCGCAACGCCGAACCCCATCGAGAATGCCTGCGTGTGCGCGGATCGCGATCGCTTGGCTTCTTTTACGGCCATTTCGTTCATCGAACGCGCCTGGTCGCTTGGTACAGAAGGACGAACGAGAGCCAAGTCCAGATCATCACCGGCGCTTCGCCAGAAGACCTCGCGGTGTCAATTGGAGCGGCTGTGGTCAGCAAACTCATGGCCTTCTCTAGCGCGCGTCGCGCCTCCGCAAGTCGGCCGAGTTCGAACAGACTTAGAATATCGAACTCGATCGCATTCTCGCGAAAGTTCGCCTCACGGCCCAGCCCTCTTAACCATATGCCTACGTCCATTCGTCGGGTGCCCCGGGTCGATCCCGGCTCACTTGACCGCGAGGCCGACGCAATTCAACGGCCTATCCGGAGTAACGCAGCCTCGTGGTCTTCCTCGTCCCCGGTCGCTACGATCTTGAGAGACCCATCCGGCAGCGGCCGCTGCAGCGCCTTGGCCTCGTCCCAGGGCGCCCCGCATTCACACGTCGTGCTCCTCCGGCGTGGGCAAGACGACCGGCATCGCCTTCGCGTGCACGCGGCCGCTCGCAGGTCAAGAAGCCGAGCAGAATAACATTGACTTCGGTCGGTCGACCGAATTATAACTCATGCGCATGAGCGTTCGGGCGGCAAAGGCGGTTTCGAAAAGGGCCGATCCCAGAATAGTGCTGATGGAGGCTGCGAAAAGGATGCTTCGTCAACGCGGATATGCCGGCCTCTCGACGCGCGATGTCGCAGAAGCTGCCGGCATGCCGCTCAGCCAGATCCACTATCACTTCGGCTCGAAGCAGGGGATGATACTGGCCCTGTTCGAGCATCTGAATGCCCAGTTGCTCGATCGCCAGCAGGCCATGTTCAATGATGCCTCGCTCAAGCTGTCCGAGCGTTGGGATCGGGCCTGCGATTATTTCGACGAGGATATAGCCTCCGGCTATGTGCGCGTTCTCCAGGAACTCATCGCTGCAAGCTGGGCTGACGCTCCGGTGGCCAAGGTCATCCGGGCCGGCATCATGGGGTGGATCGATCTCCTCGCCGAGCTGGCGCGGCGCGCAGAGCGGAGTTTTGGTGGCCTAGGCCCGTTCACAGCCGAGGATATCGCCACCCTGGTTGGCCACGCGTTCATGGGCGCCGAGAGCCTCTACCTTCTTGGTCTTGAGAAACAGGGCGTTCCGGTGCGTCGGGCGCTTCGGCGCTTCGGAGATCTTATTCGTTTAGCGGAACGCGGCTCATTGGCCAAATGAAGGGGCACCATGCGCGCCAAACTGCCTGACAGGGAAGGCTTCGTCGAACGTGAGGGCGTGAAGCTCGCCTATGAGGTCTATGGCAGCGGCCCGCAAACGATGATGTTTCTGCCGACCTGGTCGCTCCTCCATTCGCGCGTCTACAAGGCGCAGCTTCCGTACTTGAGCGAGCGCTTCCGCTGCATCGTCTATGACGGCCGTGGCAACGGCAAGTCGGACCGGCCGGAGGATGTGGCTGCGTACTCGCTCGACAATCAGGTCGCCGACGCCCTTGCCGTCATGGACGCCACCGATGCCGGGGAGGCGGTCGTCGTAGGCCTCTCGGCTTCCACGATACTTGCGTGCGCATTGGCGGCTTATCATCCCGAACGGGTCAAGGCTGCGATCCTGGCAGGGACTGCGGCGATCATTGGACCTGGCTACCCGTATATGACACCGCAGCATTTCATGACGATGCAGGATAGCTTCGAGGGCTGGAACAAATACAACAGGGAGCATTGGCTCTCGGACTATTCGGACTTTGCCAGGCATTTCATCAGCAACATCTTCTCCGAACCGCATTCGACGAAGCAGATCGAGGACGGGCTGGAGTGGGCGGGTGACACCACGGGTGCGATTCTCGTCAAGACGGTCGAGGCGCGCATGATTCCGCCAAGTGTTGACATCGGCGAAGCGATGTACCGGCGGATTCAATGTCCGACGTTGATGATCCACGGTGAGGACGACCAGATCCAGCCACTCTCTCGCGCGAAGCTCGTCGCAGAGGTTGCCGGCGCTGAACTCGTCACGATTCCGGGTGGCGGCCACAACCCGCTCGGTCGCTACCCGGCCAAATGCAATACTGCAATCACGGAATTTCTCGATCGGAAACTCGGTGGTGGCCCGGCCAGGCAAAAGTCCAGCTCGCCGCCCACGACAAAGCGCGCGCTCTATCTGTCCTCTCCCATAGGTCTGGGGCACGGGCGGCGCGACATCGCGATTGCCCGCGAACTGCGCAAACTTCACCCGGACTTGCAGATCGACTGGCTGGCGCAAGACCCGGTCACCCGGCTCCTTGCGGCAGGCGGCGAGCGCATTCACCCCTTAAGCTCTCGTCTTGCAAGCGAGTCCCGCCATATCGAGCTCGAGTCGGGCGAGCACGATCTGAACGCGTTCCGGGCAATCCGCCGAATGGATGAAGTGCTGGCCGCCAATTTCATGGTGTTCCAGGATGCGGTCGAAGACGGCGACTACGAATTGGTTATCGCCGACGAAGCCTGGGACATCGATCATTTCTGGCATGAGCATCCGGAACTGAAGAAAGCAAAGCTCGCCTGGTTGACGGACTTTGTCGGCTTTCTTCCGATGCCCAGTGGCGGTGATCGCGAGGCGTTTCTGACCCGCGACTACAACGCCGAGATGATTGAGCATGTGGAGCGCAATCCGGGCGTTCGTGATCGCGCGATCTTCGTCGGAAGCCCCGAAGACATCATTCCCCGTTCCTTCGGCGACGACCTGCCGGACATGCAGGACTGGGTACCGAAGCATTTTGATTTCTCCGGCTACATCATCGGCGAGCACCCACAGGCCTTTGGGTCACGTAGCGATCTGCGTGAAAGTCTCGGCTACCGGAGGGGCGAGCGAATCTGCATTGTCACGGTCGGAGGATCCGGCGTCGGCGCACACCTGATCAGACGCATCCTGCACAGCTATCCGCTGGCACGGTCTCGAATACCGGAGCTTCGCATGATCGTGGTGGCCGGTCCCCGTATCGAGCCGATGTCTATCAAGGCGCCAGCCGGTGTCGAAGTGCGCGCATTCGTGCCTGATCTCGACCGCCATCTCGCGGCTTGCGACCTGGCCATCGTGCAGGGTGGGCTCACCACGTGCATGGAGCTGACGGCGGCCGGAACGCCGTTCATCTACTTTCCGCTTCAAAACCATTTCGAGCAGAATTTTCATGTTGCGCATCGTCTCGATCGTTATCGCGCAGGCAGGCGCATGGAATACGCGACGTCTACGCCGGACACGATTGCCGATGCAATGATCGGCGCGCTGACCGATCGCGCATGCTTCAGGCCGGTCGAAAGCAGCGGCGCGGCGGATGCAGCGCGCATGTTATCGGAACTGATCTAGCGGGGGTGCGAAAGCATTTTTTTAGGAGCGAGCCATGACCGCACTTATTTACGGAGTGTTTTGCTACGTTCTGTTCCTGTTTTCGTTTCTCTATGCGATCGGGTTTGTCGGAAACATCATTGTTCCCAAGTCGATTGACGGCGGCGGCCCCTCGGCCCTCACGATTGAAGCGCTACTCGTAGATGTCGTGCTGCTTGGGCTGTTCGCAGTCCAGCACAGTGTCATGGCACGACAAGGCTTCAAGCGCTGGTGGACCGGTCTTGTCCCGAAATCGGTGGAACGCAGCACATACGTGCTTCTTTCGAGCCTTGCACTCATCCTCTTGTACTGGCAATGGCGGCCGCTGACGGACGTCATCTGGTCAGTGAGTAACCCGATTGGCGCAGGCATTCTCAACGCCCTCTTCTGGCTTGGATGGGGAATCGTTCTGCTCAGCACATTCATGATCAATCATTTTGACCTGTTTGGTCTTCATCAGGTGTATGCCCATTGGCGAGGAAGAATGGCGGAGCCGCCAAGCTTCCGGACACCATTGTTCTACAGAGTGGTTCGTCATCCCATTTATTTCGGCTTCCTATTGGCCTTCTGGGCCACGCCGGTCATGACGGGAGGACACCTGCTCTTTGCAATTGCGACGACCGGCTACATTTTCATTGGCCTCCTGCTGGAAGAGCGCGACCTCATCACCTTTCACGGCCAGGCTTACATCGAATACCGCAAACGCGTATCGATGATTATTCCGCTACCGCCGCGGGAGACCTGAGATGCGCCGCTACTGCGCGGGCAGACACATGGAATATGTGACGTCAACGCGGGATATAATCGCCGACGCAATTATTGCGACCGCGAAAGAGCGAGTGTGCTTTAGCCGGATCGAAGCCGATTGTGCGGTGGCGCACTGCGCGAACGTTGTCAGAGCTGATCTCGAAGGCTCCCATCGTTCTTGCGAGGATCGTGAGAGGAGTTAACGAGAAGGCGCAACGCCAAGGCATGCTACTTTGTCAAGAAGGGAGAGCAACAATCCGCGGAGACGATTGATATCCAGCGATCCGTGTGCAAGGATTACAAATATTTTGATGTATTGCCGCGCATGGGCAGGGGGAACTGCAGATAGCGTCGGCCTCGAAGCACTGAACTGCGCCAGTCCGCTGGAAAGCGGGTTGGCGGGGGGCGGAGCAATGACCAAATATTTCACAGATTGCTGCCCCGGTTAATGAAGCCATTCAACGTCGCGGCTTTGGAGATGTTTTAACGCGCGAGCATACTTAGAGGCATAGTCATGGCAGCAAAGTCATCCTCGTCGATTTTTATTAATAAGATTTACGGCGACAATATTCTTAATTCGGCAGAATACAGCACGCCGCTCGCCATTGCAGGTGCCGCAACGGTTTCAAACACTAGCGATACCTACGCGGTCGAGGTCCTCGTCAAAAACCAAAGTGGCGTGGTCGTCGACACGCTCTGGGTCTACAATCTCCGCGCAAGCAAGAACGGCAGCCTGAGCTGGTCGGTCAGCGATTCCGCGACGGCGCAAAGGCTCGCCGACGGCACCTATACAATCCAGGCGTTGCTATTCGATACGACTGTATCACCCACAAACTCGGTCAGTTCGACGACTAGTTCCCTCGTCGTCGACACGACAGCATCCATCAGCATTTCTCCGGTGGATGGCGACTGGGGCATTAACGCAGCGCAGTCGCATGCCGCGGTAGCCATTTCAGGTACTACGTTTGGCGTTGAGGCTGGTCAGAAAGTCACGATCAAGGTGCTGGACAGCGCCAACCACACCGTCGCGACCTTATCGACGCAGGTCGCTGCCAACGGCACATGGTCAGCAAACTTGCCGCAGACGACCGTTGGGGGGGTGGCCGAGGGGACCTACTCAGTATCTGTTTCAGTGACGGACGTTGCGGGAAATACGGACACATCGTCGCACAGTTTTGTTGTGGACAAAACTGCCCCCACGGTCGCGATCACCTCAAGCGGCGGCCTGACCAACCAGGCCAGTCAGACGATTGCCGGCACCGTCGATGTCGCCGACGCCGGCTCGACGGTGAAAATCTTCGACGGCACGACCCAGATCGGCACGGCCACCGTAGGCGCCAATGGCGCCTGGTCGACCAGCGTCACGCTCTCCGGCCAGGGCCAGCACACGCTGACCGCGACCGACACCGATGCCGCTGGCAACACCGGCACCAGCAATGCGGTCGTGTTCACGCTGGACACGGTTGCGCCCACGGTGGCGATCACCTCGAGCGGCGGGTTGACCAACCAGGCCAGTCAGACGATTGCCGGTACCGTCGATGTCGCCGACGCCGGCTCGACGGTGAAGATCTTCGACGGCGCGACCCAAATCGGCATGGCCACCGTCGGTGCCAACGGCGCCTGGTCAACGAACGTGACGCTGTCCGGCCAGGGCCAGCACGCGCTGACTGCGACCGACACCGATGCCGCTGGCAATACCGGCACCAGCAATGCGGTCGTGTTCACGCTGGACACGGTTGCGCCCACGGTGGCGATCACCTCGAGCGGCGGGTTGACCAACCAGGCCAGTCAGACGATTGCCGGTACCGTCGATGTCGCCGACGCCGGCTCGACGGTGAAGATCTTCGATGGCGCGACCCAGATCGGCATGGCCACCGTCGGTGCCAACGGCGCCTGGTCAACGAACGTGACGCTGTCCGGCCAGGGCCAGCACGCGCTGACTGCGACCGACACCGATGCCGCCGGCAACACCGGCACCAGCAATGCGGTCGTGTTCACGCTGGACACGGTTGCGCCTACGGTGACGATCACCTCGAGCGGCGGGTTGACCAACCAGGCCAGTCAGACGATTGTCGGTACCGTCGATGTCGCCGACGCCGGCTCGACGGTGAAGATCTTTGACGGCGCGACCCAGATCGGCACGGCCACCGTCGGTGCCAACGGCGCCTGGTCAACGTACGTGACGCTGTCCGGCCAGGGCCAGCACACGCTGATCGCGACCGACACCGATGCCGCCGGCAACACCGGGTCGGCATCGCTGACCTTTACACTTGACACCACCGCGCCTGCAGTGACCGAGGCGCTGGCCGACGACAGCGGCGCCTCGTCGAGCGACAAGATCAGCTCGGATCCCGCGCTCTCGGGCTCCGGCGATGCCAATGCGGTGGTGCACTTCAGCGTGGACGGCAGCCCGACCGCGGCCACCGCGACCGCCGATCCCAGCGGGCGCTGGACCTTCACGCCGACGGGTCTTGCCGACGGCAGCCACACCATCGTGGCGAGCGAGACCGATGCCGCCGGCAACACCGGCACCGCGTCGCTGACCTTTGCGCTAGACAGAGCGCCGCCAAGGTTGACCAGCATTGTGGCGGCCGATGCCGATCTCACTAGCGCGAACAGTGTGGGCTATATCGTTACGTTCTCGGAGCCTGTGAGCGGCGTAGATGCAAACCAATTTTTGCTCATCACCACTGGCGTGACGGGCGCTTCGATCACGAGCGTGACGCCTGTCGTCGGCAGCAACGGGACGCAATATACGGTATCGATCGGTACTGGCACCGGTGATGGGACTATTGCTCTCGGTCTGAAGGCAGAGAACGCCATTCAGGATTTGGCCGGTAACGAGTTGGTCGGAGGACCCGCGTCGTTCTTGGCTGGTGTGTCTTATCAAACCGGCTCGACGCCGACCATAGGTGCGATCGGCGACGTCAATGGCGACGGCAAGGCCGACCTTGTGCTGCCCAACTACTATGGTGCCACTGTCGGCGTCTATCTCGGCAACGGGGACGGTACGCTCCAGGCACCCACGACCTACAGTTCCGCAACCGGCGGGTATGGGTCGAGCCACGCCTATTTGAGCGATCTCAATGGCGACGGCAATCTCGACATCGTCACGACGAACTACAGCGACGGCACGGTGTCGGTTTTGCTCGGCAACGGCACAGGAGCCTTTGCGCCGCGTACTGCTTACAGCGTGTTGTCGAATGCGATCGAAGCCGTATTTGGGGATTTTGACGGCAACGGCAGCACCGATTTGTTGGTATCTACGGCTTCTGGTGTCGTCGAGCTTCTCGGAAACGGCAACGGAAGCTTCAACCCGGCACAATCCGTCACCACCACGGTGGGCACGATTGCTTCGGCGGACGTCAACGGCGACGGCCGGCTCGATCTACTACAGGCCAGCAATAGCGCCGTTACTGAGTTCCTCAATCTGGGCAATGGGCAATTCGGCCCTGGCACGTCCTACACGCTACCCGCCGGTTCAACTTCCGTAGAAATGACTTCCGGTGACGTAAACGGTGACGGCATACCGGACGTCATCGTGTCCAACTATTTGGACGGGTCGGTGACCGTCTTGCTCGGCGACGGCACGGGTGGTCTGGGGACTGCGCACTCGTATTCTACTGGCGCGGCAGGTCCGATCAATCCCATCCTCGCTGACGTGAACGGCGACGGTTTTATGGACATCGTTGTTGGCTCGGATTCCGACAAGATCGGTGTGCTGATCAACAATGGCGATGGCACGTTTGCGCCTGGTCAGGCCATTGATGCTAATGGAACGGCCAACCGCATTACAGTTGGTGATCTCAACGGTGATGGACTGCCGGACGTCGTCATCGGGCACTATTTCACCAACGAGGCGACAGTCTTGCTCGACAGCACCTCGGTAGTCATGACAGGACCCGCGTACACTATCAACAGGGCGCCGCCAGCAGTTAGCATCGCTCTTTACAATGACACAGGCTCCTCCTCGAGCGACAAGATCACCTCGGATCCGGCGCTGTCCGGCTCCGGCGATGCCAACGCGGTGGTGCACTTCACGGTGGACGGCAGCCCGACCGCCGCCACCGCGACCGCCGATGGCAACGGGAACTGGAGCTTCACGCCGACCGGTCTGGCCGACGGCAGCCACAGCATCGTGGCGAGCGAGACCGATGCAGCCGGCAACACCGGCACGGCGTCGCTGAGCTTTACTCTGGACACCACCGCACCCGCGGCGACCGCCTCGCTGGCCGACGACACCGGCGCCTCCGCAACCGACAAGATGACCTCGGACTCGGCGCTGTCCGGCTCCGGCGATCCCAACGCCGTGGTGCACTTCACGGTGGACGGCACCCCGATCGCGGCCACCGCGACCGCCGATGGCAGCGGGCACTGGAGCTTCACGCCGACGGGCCTGGCCGACGGCAGCCACACCATCGTGGCGAGCGAGACCGATGCCGCCGGCAACCCCGGCACGGCCTCGCTGAGCTTTACGCTGGACACCACCGCACCCGCGGTGACCGTCTCGCTGGCCGACGACACCGGCGCCTCCGCCACCGACAAGATCACCTCGGACCCGGCGCTGTCCGGCTCCGGCGATCCCAACGCCGTGGTGCACTTCACGGTGGACGGCACCCCGAATGCGGCCACGGCGACCGCCGATGGCAGCGGGCAGTGGAGCTTCACGCCAACCGGCCTGACCGACGGCAGTTACACCATCGTGGCAAGCGAGACGGATGCAGCCGGTAACATCGGCACGGCGTCCTTGACGTTTACGCTGGACACCACCGCGCCGGCGGTGACCGCGGCGCTCGCCGACGACACCGGCGCCTCCTCGAGTGACAAGATCACCTCGGATCCGGCGCTCTTCGGCTCGGGCGATGCCAACGCGGTGGTGCACTTCACGGTGGACGGTACGCCGATTGCGGCCACCGCGACCGCCGATGCCAGCGGGCACTGGAGCTTCACGGCGACGGGTCTGGCCGACGGCAGTCACACCATTGTGGCGAGCGAGACCGATGCGGCCGGCAACACCGGCACGGCGTCGCTGACGTTTACGCTGGATAGAACGGCGCCGGTTCTGGCCGCCATTCCAAACGAAACTGTGTTTGCAGTGACGAGCGCCGGCGCTGTGGCGACTTTCTCGGCGACCGCGACTGACGCTGTCGACGGAACAGATCCGGTTGTCTTCACGGAAGGCAACACAGTCGTCCACTCGGGCGACACGTTCAGCGTTGGTACCCACACCATTACAGCAAGCGCAATCGACGCGGCCGGCAACACAAGCAGCGAGACCTTCACCATCACGGTTCAGGCCTCCACCTTGCCCACCCATGTGTGGATTGACGGGACGACTGGGACGTGGGGGACGGGATCGAACTGGTCGGACGGCGTGGTGCCGGACGGCAAGGGCAATGCGATGATCGGCGGCAGCGGCACCGAGACGGTGACGGTGTCGGCCAACCAGGCGGTCAACGTGTTGGCGCTGAATGATGCCAATGCCACGCTGGCAGTAACCAACGGCGCGACGCTGGCGGTCTACGGTGGGCTGGTGAACACTGCGGTGCACGAGATCGATCTCACGCAGGGGACGTTGCTGATTGGTGGCGGTTCGCAGACGCTGGACAACGCCACGATCAATCTAGGGCTGTGGGCTCCCATTCATCAATTTGGAGCATTGACCACAGACACGGCCTCGCAGACGCCTGCGGTGCTGACGCTGGGGCCGAATCTGACCGTCAATGGTGCGTATGGCGGGATCCAGAACGGCTATGCTGCAGGTGACGGCGTGGTCAATCAGGCCACGATCAATGTTACAGGATACCTGAGGATTGGAGGTTACGACGTCAGCAATAGCGGGACGATCTCGGGCAATCAGTTGGACCTCTATAGCCCTCACAGCTTGAACAACAGCGGAACGATCTCAGGCAATCAGCTGACTCTCGAAGGTGACGTCAGCTTCAGCAACACGGGGGCGATCACCACCAACGGCACTGGATCTATTTATGTTAGCGGGCATTTCGACAACGAGGGTACGATCTCTGTTGCCAATGGCGCGACGCTGACCCTTAGCGATTACGCCTATTACGCGACCAATAAAAACAACGGCACCATCTCGATAGGCTCTGGCGGCCGGCTGATCTTCAATGGCAGTACGGGCTCGTCCTACGCCTTGTCCGGCAGCGGCAGCTTCGTGATCAATCAAGGCGGCACGCTGGAGCTTCAGTCGGGCACGCTGTCGGAGACGGTGAACTTCGCCGGGGCCGGCACGCTGCAGCTCGACGGCCCTGGCCTGTTCACCGGCACGATTGCCGGCCTGACGGTCGGTGATGTCATCGACTTCGCGCATGCCACCCTGACTGGCGCGGTGGTCAACGGCACCAACCTCACTGTCACATATGCCGGCGGCCAGACCGCCAGCTACACCCTGGCCGCGCCCCTCCAGCAGGGCGTGTTCGTGCAGACGACATTTGATGGTGCGGGCGGCACCGACGTGGTGGTGACCGATGTGGCGCTTCCGCCGCCGCCCACCCACACGTGGATTGATGGGACGACTGGGACGTGGGGGACGGGATCGAACTGGTCGGACGGCGTGGTGCCGGACGGCAAGGGCAATGCGATGATCGGCGGCAGCGGCACCGAGACGGTGACGGTGTCTGCCAACCAGGCGGTCAACGTGTTGGCGCTGAATGATGCCAATGCCACGCTGGCAGTAACCAACGGCGCGACGCTGGCGGTCTACGGTGGGCTGGTGAACACTGCGGTGCACGAGATCGATCTCACGCAGGGGACGTTGCTGATTGGTGGCGGTTCGCAGACGCTGGACAACGCCACGATCAATCTAGGGCTGTGGGCTCCCATTCATCAATTTGGAGCATTGACCACAGACACGGCCTCGCAGACGCCTGCGGTGCTGACGCTGGGGCCGAATCTGACCGTCAATGGTGCGTATGGCGGGATCCAGAACGGCTATGCTGCAGGTGACGGCGTGGTCAATCAGGCCACGATCAATGTTACAGGATACCTGAGGATTGGAGGTTACGACGTCAGCAATAGCGGGACGATCTCGGGCAATCAGTTGGACCTCTATAGCCCTCACAGCTTGAACAACAGCGGAACGATCTCAGGCAATCAGCTGACTCTCGAAGGTGACGTCAGCTTCAGCAACACGGGGGCGATCACCACCAACGGCACTGGATCTATTTATGTTAGCGGGCATTTCGACAACGAGGGTACGATCTCTGTTGCCAATGGCGCGACGCTGACCCTTAGCGATTACGCCTATTACGCGACCAATAAAAACAACGGCACCATCTCGATAGGCTCTGGCGGCCGGCTGATCTTCAATGGCAGTACGGGCTCGTCCTACGCCTTGTCCGGCAGCGGCAGCTTCGTGATCAATCAAGGCGGCACGCTGGAGCTTCAGTCGGGCACGCTGTCGGAGACGGTGAACTTCGCCGGGGCCGGCACGCTGCAGCTCGACGGCCCTGGCCTGTTCACCGGCACGATTGCCGGCCTGACGGTCGGTGATGTCATCGACTTCGCGCATGCCACCCTGACTGGCGCGGTGGTCAACGGCACCAACCTCACTGTCACATATGCCGGCGGCCAGACCGCCAGCTACACCCTGGCCGCGCCCCTCCAGCAGGGCGTGTTCGTGCAGACGACATTTGATGGTGCGGGCGGCACCGACGTGGTGGTGACCGATGTGGCGCTTCCGCCGCCGCCCACCCACACGTGGATTGATGGGACGACTGGGACGTGGGGGACGGGATCGAACTGGTCGGACGGCGTGGTGCCGGACGGCAAGGGCAATGCGATGATCGGCGGCAGCGGCACCGAGACGGTGACGGTGTCTGCCAACCAGGCGGTCAACGTGTTGGCGCTGAATGATGCCAATGCCACGCTGGCAGTAACCAACGGCGCGACGCTGGCGGTCTACGGTGGGCTGGTGAACACTGCGGTGCACGAGATCGATCTCACGCAGGGGACGTTGCTGATTGGTGGCGGTTCGCAGACGCTGGACAACGCCACGATCAATCTAGGGCTGTGGGCTCCCATTCATCAATTTGGAGCATTGACCACAGACACGGCCTCGCAGACGCCTGCGGTGCTGACGCTGGGGCCGAATCTGACCGTCAATGGTGCGTATGGCGGGATCCAGAACGGCTATGCTGCAGGTGACGGCGTGGTCAATCAGGCCACGATCAATGTTACAGGATACCTGAGGATTGGAGGTTACGACGTCAGCAATAGCGGGACGATCTCGGGCAATCAGTTGGACCTCTATAGCCCTCACAGCTTGAACAACAGCGGAACGATCTCAGGCAATCAGCTGACTCTCGAAGGTGACGTCAGCTTCAGCAACACGGGGGCGATCACCACCAACGGCACTGGATCTATTTATGTTAGCGGGCATTTCGACAACGAGGGTACGATCTCTGTTGCCAATGGCGCGACGCTGACCCTTAGCGATTACGCCTATTACGCGACCAATAAAAACAACGGCACCATCTCGATAGGCTCTGGCGGCCGGCTGATCTTCAATGGCAGTACGGGCTCGTCCTACGCCTTGTCCGGCAGCGGCAGCTTCGTGATCAATCAAGGCGGCACGCTGGAGCTTCAGTCGGGCACGCTGTCGGAGACGGTGAACTTCGCCGGGGCCGGCACGCTGCAGCTCGACGGCCCTGGCCTGTTCACCGGCACGATTGCCGGCCTGACGGTCGGTGATGTCATCGACTTCGCGCATGCCACCCTGACTGGCGCGGTGGTCAACGGCACCAACCTCACTGTCACATATGCCGGCGGCCAGACCGCCAGCTACACCCTGGCCGCGCCCCTCCAGCAGGGCGTGTTCGTTTCGATGCAGCTCGACGGTTTCGGTGGCACCGAAGTCGTAGTGGATGGGACCATCACCGCACCCGTCGTGACGGTCAATTTGGCCCATGACACCGGCGCATCTTCAACTGACAAGATCACCTCGGACCCCGCGCTGTCTGGCTCCGGCGATGTCAACGCGGTGGTTCACTTCACGGTGGACGGCACGCCGATTGCGGCCACCGCGACCGCCGATGCCAGCGGGCACTGGAGCTTCACGCCGACCGGTCTGGCCGACGGCAGCCACACCATCGTGGCGAGCGAGACCGATGCGGTCGGCAACACCGGCACGGCGTCGCTGACGTTTACGCTGGACACCACCGCGCCTGTGGTGACCGAGGCGCTGGTCCACGACACCGGCGTATCCGCAACCGACAAGATCACCTCCGATCCGGCGTTGTCCGGCTCCGGCGATGCCAATGCGGTGGTGCACTTCACGGTGGACGGCACCCCGATCGCGACCACCGCGACCGCCGATGGCAGCGGGCACTGGAGCTTCACGCCGACCGGTCTTGCCGACGGCAGCCACAGCATCGTGGTGAGCGAGACCGATGCGGCCGGCAACACCGGCACAGCGTCGCTGAGCTTTACGCTGGACACCACCGCACCGGTGGTGACCGAGGTGTTGGCCCACGACATTGGCGCGTCCGTCACCGACAAGATCACCTCGGATCCGGCGCTGTCCGGCTCGGGCGATGCCAATGCGGTGGTGCACTACAGCGTGGACGGCAGCCCGACCGCGGCCACCGCGACCGCGGATGGCAGCGGGTACTGGAGCTTCACGCCGACGGGTCTTGTCGACGGCAGCCACACCATCGTGGCGAGCGAGACCGATTCGGCCGGCAACACCGGCACCGCGTCGCTGACCTTTACGCTCGATACCACCGCACCTGCAGTGACCGAGGTGTTGGCCTACGACACCGGCGCCTCCGTAACGGACAAGATAACCTCGGATCCGGCGCTTGCCGGCTCCGGCGATGCCAATGCGGTGGTGCATTTTACGGTGGACGGCAGCCCGATTGCGGCCACCGCGACCGCTGATGGCAGCGGGCAATGGAGTTTCACGCCGACGGGCCTGGCCGACGGCAGCCACAGCATCGTGGCGAGCGAGACCGATGCGGCCGGCAACATCGGCACCGCGTCGCTGAGCTTTACGCTGGATACCACCGCACCGACGGTGACCGCGGCGCTGGCCGACGACACCGGCGCCTCCTCGAGCGACAAGATCACCTCGGATTCGTCTCTGTCCGGCTCCGGCGATGCCAATGCGGTTGTGCATTTTACGGTGGACGGCAGCCCGATTGCGGCCACGGCGGTCGCCGACGGCAGCGGGCACTGGAGCTTCACGCCGACGGGCCTGGCCGACGGCAGCCACACCATCGTGGCGAGCGAGACCGATGCGGCCGGCAACACCGGCACCGCCTCGCTGAGCTTTACGCTGGACACCACCGCACCGGTGGTGACCGCGGCGCTGGCCGACGACACCGGCACCTCATCGAGCGACAAGATCACCTCGGATCCGGCGCTCGCCGGCTCCGGCGATGCCAATGCGGTGGTGCACTTCACGGTGGACGGCACCCCGATTGCCGCCACCGTGACCGCCAAATCCAACGGGCACTGGAGCTTCACGCCGACCGGTCTTGCCGATGGCAGCCACACCATCGTGGCGAGTGAGACCGATGCGGCCGGCAACATCGGCACCGCCTCGCTGACGTTCACGCTCGACACTACGGCGCCCAGCGTCGCGATCACTAGCCCAGGCGGATCGACCAACCAGGCGAGCCAGACCATCACCGGGGCGGTGGACGTGGCCGATGCCGGCGCCACCGTCACGATCCTGGATGGCACCACGCCGATCGGCACGGCGGTCGTGCAGAGCAACGGCAGCTGGAGCAGCACGGTCACGCTGAGCCAAGGCAGCAACTCGCTGACCGCGAGGGTCACCGATCTCGCCAGCAACACCGCAACCAGCAGCGCGGTGGTCTACACGCTGAGCACCTCAGCCCCGACGGTGACCGAGAGCCTGGTCTCCGATACTGGCGCTTCGGCCACCGACCACATCACCTCGAACCCGGCGCTAAGCGGCATCGGGCTTGCCAACACGGTGGTGCAATTTACGATCGACGGCAGCCTGATCGCGGCCACTCTTACAACCGATGCGCAGGGGGCCTGGTCGTTCACGCCGAGCGGGCTGGCGGATGGTGTGCACACCATCGTGGCAAGCCAGACCGATAGCTTCGGCAACACCGGCACCGCTTCGTTGAGCTTTACGCTGGATACCACCGCACCGCTGGTGACCGAGGCGCTGGCCGACGACACCGGCACGTCCGCCAGCGACAAGATCAGCTCGGATCCGGCGCTCGCCGGCTCGGGCGATCCGAATGCGCTCGTGCACTTCACGGTGGACGGCAGCCCGATCGCGGCCATCGCGACCGCCGATGGCAGCGGGCAGTGGAGCTTCACGCCCACGGGCCTGGCCGACGGCAGCCACACCATCGTGGCGAGCGAGACCGATGCGGCCGGCAACACCGGCACGGCGTCGCTGACCTTTGCGCTCGACACCACCGCGCCGGCGGTAACCGAGGCGCTGGCTCACGACACCGGCACGTCTGCAACCGACAAGATCACCTCGGACCCGGCGCTGTCCGGCTCGGGCGATCCCAATGCGGTGGTGCACTTCACGGTTGACGGTAGCACGATCGCCGCCTCCGCAACCGCCGATGGCAGCGGGCACTGGAGCTTCACGCCGACTGGTCTGACCGATGGCAGCCACACCATCGTGGCGAGCGAGACCGATGCGGCCGGCAACACCGGCACCGCCTTGCTGAGCTTTACGCTGGACACCACCGCGCCGGTGGTGACCGCGGCGTTGGCCGCCGACACCGGCACTTCATCGAGCGACAAGATCACGTCGGACCCGGCGCTGTCCGGCTCCGGCGATGCCAATGCGGTGGTGCATTTCACGGTGGACGGCACTCCGATTGCCGCCACCGCGAGTGTCGATGCCAGCGGGCACTGGAGCTTCACGCCGACCGGTCTTGCCGATGGCAGCCACACCATCGTGGCGAGCGAGACCGATGCGGCCGGCAACACCGGCACGGCGTCGCTGACCTTTACGCTGGACACCACCGCAGCGGTGGTGACCGAGGTGTTGACCCACGACACCGGCGCGTCCGCAACCGATAAGTTCACATCGGACCCGGCGCTGTCCGGCTCTGGCGATGCCAGTGCGGTGGTGCACTTCACGGTGGATGGCACCCCGATCGCCGCCACCGCGACCGCCGACGGCAGCGGGCACTGGAGCTTCACGCCGACGGGTCTTGTCGACGGCAGCCACACCATCGTGGCGAGCGAGACCGATGCGGCCGGCAATACCGGCACGGCGTCTCTGACCTTTACGCTGGATACCGGCGCTCCCAGCCTAACGCCTGTGGCCGATCAGACGCTGCAAGCAACAGTTTCTTCTGGCGCTGTGGCAACATTCTCGGCAACCGCAACCGACGCTGTCGACGGGACAGATCCGGTTGTCTTCACCGAAGGCAACACGGTCGTTCACTCGGGCGACACGTTCGGTGTCGGAGCGCACACGATTACAGCGCAGGTGACGGATGCTGCCGGTAATGCCAGCAGCGAGACCTTCACCATCACCGTGGAGGCCGTCCAGCAATATACGATCCAATGGACCAACCAAATCAGCGGCAACTGGAACACTGGATCGAACTGGAGCACAGGCTCAGTACCTGGCTCGCAGGATGATGTGCTGATCAATCTGCCCGTCACAGTGACGTTCGACAGCGGATCGACGGCCGTCAATACGTTGACGACAACCGTCGGACCGACGCTTGCGATTGCCGGCGGAACAATGACGATCGCCGGTGCGTCAAATTTGGCCGGCGCGTTGGCTATTAGTGCGGGAACGCTCGCCCTGAATGGACAGACCGCCCTTGGGAGTCTCACGCAAACTGGCGGGACGCTGACCGGCGCGGGCACGGTCGTGGTGACGGGGGCAGCCTCGTTCTCCAGCGGCTTCGTCGCCGAAACCGGCAGCGGGACGACGGATCTGCAGTCCGGCGGCACGTTGGACGGCGGTTATCTGGCTCTCGATGGTGGCCGCACGGTGCAGAACGACGGCACCTTCAGCTGGACGGGCGGCACGATCTACATGGGCTACGACCCATTCGACACGACGGTCGGCGGCTCGAGCATCGTCAACGCGGCCGGCGCGACGTTCAAGGACGCGGTCGCGGGCTCGATCGTCAATATCGTCGGCACCAACGTCTTCACCAATGCCGGCACGTTTGCGACCAGCTTCGCCAGCGGCACGACCACGATCGGGGTGACGTTCAACAACAGCGGCGCCGTCCAGATCGGCGCCGGTGGTACGCTCAATCTCTCTGCCGGCGGTTCATCGAATAGCGGCAGCTTCACAGGTGGTGGCACGCTGCAGTTCAGCAGCAGCTATACTCTTGGTGCCGCGTCGAGCATTTCGACGGCCAATGTGATTGTCTCGGGTGGCACCATTGACCTGAACGGGAGCTACAGCGCGACCAACACGACGTTGAGCAGTGGCACGCTCGACACCGGATCGAATCCGATCACGCTGGGGACCACGTTCACGCAAACTGGCGGGACGCTGACCGGCACGGGCACGGTCGTGGTGACGGGGGCAGCCTCGTTCTCCAGCGGCTTCGTCGCCGAAACCGGGAGCGGGACGACGGAGCTGAAGGCTGGCGGCACGTTGGATGGCGGCTACCTGGCTCTCGATGGCGGCCGCACGCTGCAGAACGACGGCAGCTTCAGCTGGACGGGTGGCACGATCTATATGGGCTATTACCCGTTCGACACCACGGTTGGCGGATCGTCCATCGTCAACGCGGCCGGCGCGACCTTCAACGACGCGGTCGCGGGCTCGATCATCAATAACGTTGGCACCAACGTCTTCACCAATGCCGGCACCTTTGCGACGAGCTTTTCCAGCGGCACGACCACGATCGGGGTGACGTTCAACAACAGCGGCACCGTCCAGATCGGCGCAGGCGGCACGCTTAATCTCAGCGCCGGCGGCACGTCGAACGGCGGCAGCTTCAGCGGCGACGGCACGCTGCAGTTCAGCAACAGCTATACTCTTGATGCCGCGTCGAGCATTTCGACGGCCAATGTGATCGTCTCGGGGGGCACGATTGGCCTGAACGGGAGCTACAGCGCGACCAACACGACGTTGAGCAGTGGCACGCTCGACACCGGATCGAATCCGATCACGCTGGGGACCACGTTCACGCAAACTGGCGGGACGCTGACCGGCACGGGCACGGTCGTGGTGACGGGGGCAGCCTCGTTCTCCAGCGGCTTCGTCGCCGAAACCGGGAGCGGGACGACGGAGCTGAAGGCTGGCGGCACGTTGGATGGCGGCTACCTGGCTCTCGATGGCGGCCGCACGCTGCAGAACGACGGCAGCTTCAGCTGGACGGGTGGCACGATCTATATGGGCTATTACCCGTTCGACACCACGGTTGGCGGATCGTCCATCGTCAACGCGGCCGGCGCGACCTTCAACGACGCGGTCGCGGGCTCGATCATCAATAACGTTGGCACCAACGTCTTCACCAATGCCGGCACCTTTGCGACGAGCTTTTCCAGCGGCACGACCACGATCGGGGTGACGTTCAACAACAGCGGCACCGTCCAGATCGGCGCAGGCGGCACGCTTAATCTCAGCGCCGGCGGCACGTCGAACGGCGGCAGCTTCAGCGGCGACGGCACGCTGCAGTTCAGCAACAGCTATACTCTTGATGCCGCGTCGAGCATTTCGACGGCCAATGTGATCGTCTCGGGGGGCACGATTGGCCTGAACGGGAGCTACAGCGCGACCAACACGACGTTGAGCAGTGGCACGCTCGACACCGGATCGAATCCGATCACGCTGGGGACCACGTTCACGCAAACTGGCGGGACGCTGACCGGCACGGGCACGGTCGTGGTGACGGGGGCAGCCTCGTTCTCCAGCGGCTTCGTCGCCGAAACCGGGAGCGGGACGACGGAGCTGAAGGCTGGCGGCACGTTGGATGGCGGCTACCTGGCTCTCGATGGCGGCCGCACGCTGCAGAACGACGGCAGCTTCAGCTGGACGGGTGGCACGATCTATATGGGCTATTACCCGTTCGACACCACGGTTGGCGGATCGTCCATCGTCAACGCGGCCGGCGCGACCTTCAACGACGCGGTCGCGGGCTCGATCATCAATAACGTTGGCACCAACGTCTTCACCAATGCCGGCACCTTTGCGACGAGCTTTTCCAGCGGCACGACCACGATCGGGGTGACGTTCAACAACAGCGGCACCGTTGACACGCTGGGCGGAACGCTCGACTTCACCGCCGCCTTCACCAATACGGGCACCCTGAAGGCCGATGGCGGAAGCATCAAGATCGACAATGCGGTCAACGATACCGGCGTAGCGGAGATTTTTGGCAGCTCGCAACTGGAATATGGGGCTGCTTCGAACGAGAACGTGACGTTTGCGATCGGCTCGACCGGTACCCTTCGGTTGGACGACTCACAAAACTACACGGGCACGGTCACTGGGCTCGCCGCGGGGAATTACCTTGACTTTTCCGACGTCAGCTTTGGAGCGAATACAACCGTCGGATACGCCGCGAACGAGGACAACACAGGGGGCATTCTCACAGTGAGCGATGGCACCCATGTGGCGAACATCGCGCTGTTTGGCCAATACTTGGCGTCCAGCTTCGCAACGTCGAACGATGGACACGGGGGAACACTCATAACAGATCCGCCTCCCGACATCTCGACGCTCCTCACTCAACCACACGCCGCATAGGCAATTCTTCGGAGCGCCTATGCAGGTAGGTCACCATCTCGATTTTCTGGAGGAAAGGATTAACCGTGAATGATGCGACCCGAAATCTCGCCGAGCAGCCGCCGCTGACGATCCAGAGCGTTGACGTGCCTGACCTACAAGAGACGTTCGCCGACAGTATTGGCTTCGTATTCTTTGACGGGCAGACGCTGCGCATCAATTTCGCCGTCACGCGATTTGGTCAAGCGCAACAGTCAGGCGCGGTAGTCGCGCAGCGACTTCCGGCTTGTCGCCTGGTTCTGACGCCGGGAGCTGCGGTTGAGCTGATGAACCAAATTCAGCAACTGACGGCCAGAATGATTCAGGCCGGCGTTCTGAAGCCGACTGCCGAATCGTCCGGTCGGAATTAGCAACCTCTTCGATCTCCGCCAGTGGGAGACGTATCTAACATGACCGGAAAATTGAATTCGCCCGACTCGGGGCTCGGGGCTCTGGTCATGCTGTTGCGATTGCACGGCATTGGCGCCGACCCAGAGCAAATTCGCCATCGTTTCGGTGGGGAGGCGATCAGCGTCCCCGAGATGCTCCGCTGCGCCAAGCAGCTCGGGCTCAAGGCCCGATCGCGCACCACGAACTGGGCGCGGCTCGCCGGCACCCCACTTCCCGCGATCGCGGCACTACGCGATGGCGGCTTTCTGCTGCTGGGCAAGGTCGGGGAAGGTAAGGCCCTGGTGCAGTCACCGTCCTCGCCGCGGCCGACGATGATGAGCCGGGAGGAGTTCGAGGCGACGTGGGATGGCCGGATCATTCTCATGACGCGGCGCGCCGGGCTGGTCGACCTGTCACAGCGATTCGATATCACTTGGTTCCTCGGCGCCATCCACAAATATCGGCGGCTACTTGGCGAGGTGCTGCTGGCCTCGTTCTTCCTCCAGCTCTTTGCCCTGATCTCGCCGCTGTTCTTCCAAGTGGTGATCGACAAGGTGCTCGTGCATCAGACGCTCAGCACGCTCCACGTCCTGGTTATCGGCCTGGTGGCGGTCGCAGTGTTTGAGGCCATTCTCGGCATTCTGCGCACCTATCTCTTCGCCCACACCACCAACCGGATCGACGTTGAGCTAGGGGCACGGCTGTTTCGACACCTCGTCGCGCTTCCGGTTGCCTACTTTCAGGCGCGCCGGGTCGGTGATTCGGTTGCCCGCGTGCGGGAGCTCGAGAACATCCGCAATTTCCTGACCAGCTCGGCACTGACGCTGGTCATCGACTTGTTCTTCACAGTCGTGTTTCTCGCAGTGATGTTCCTCTATTCGCCGCTGTTGACCGCCGTCGTGCTCGGTGGCTTCCCGTTCTACATCGGGATCTCGGCCGCCGCGACTCCTCTGTTCCGCCAGCGGCTGGATGAGAAGTTCAGGCGCGGTGCCGAGAACCAAGCCTTTCTGGTCGAGAGCGTGACGGGGGTTGAGACGCTCAAGGCCATGGCCGTCGAGCCACAGATGCAGCTGCGCTGGGAAGAGCAGCTTGCGGGATACGTCGCGGCGAGCTTCCGCGTCCTTAGCCTCGGCAACGTGGCAAGCCAGACGGTCCAGTTGGTGAGCAAGCTGGTCACAGCGACCGTCCTGTTCTTCGGTGCCAAGCTCGTCATCGACGGGTCCCTGACGGTAGGCGAGCTGGTCGCCTTCAACATTCTCGCTGGGCGCGTCAGCGCGCCAGTGCTGCGGCTGGCCCAAATCTGGCAGGATTTCCACCAGGCCCGCCTCTCCGTTGCGCGCCTCGGCGACATCCTCAACACGCCGGCCGAACCGACCTTCAGCGCCGGGCGCGCGGCGCTCCCAACGATCCGTGGTGACATCGCCTTCGAGCACGTGACGTTCCGTTATCGGCCGGACGGGCCAGAAGTCCTGCACGACATGACGATCGCTATTCCAGCCGGACAGGTTGTGGGAATCGTCGGCCCGTCCGGATCGGGAAAAAGCACGCTGGCCAAACTGGTGCAGCGCTTGTACGTGCCGGAAAGCGGCCGCGTGCTGATCGACGGCGTTGATCTGGCCATGGTGGACACCACCTGGCTCCGTCGGCAAACCGGCATCGTGCTGCAGGAAAGCATCCTGTTCAATCGCTCGATCCGCGACAACATCGCGCTGGCCGATCCCGGCATGAGCATGGACCGCGTGATCGCAGCGGCAAAGCTCGCCGGGGCACACGAGTTCATTCTTGAACTGCCGGAAGGCTACGACACGATCATCGGCGAGCGCGGCAGCAGCCTGTCGGGCGGCCAGCGCCAGCGGATCGCGATTGCCCGCGCGTTGATTAGCGACCCCCGCATTTTGATCCTCGATGAGGCAACTAGCTCGCTCGATTACGAGAGCGAGCGGATCATCCAGAGCAATATGGAGAAGATCGCCGAGGGACGCACGGTCTTGATCATCGCGCACCGGCTCTCGACCGTGCGCTACGCCGACCGTATCCTGACTATCGATCGCGGCCGCCTGGTTGACGACGGCACGCACGACGATCTGCTCAAGGCAGGCGGGCGATACGCGGCCCTTTACCGATTCCAGGGAGGGCTCCATGAAGTCAGCTAGGGTTGTTGCCTTTCCGGATAAGCGGAGAGAGCAGAAGCATGAGCTCGCCTTCCTGCCGGCTGCGCTCGAAATTGTGGAGACGCCGCCGTCGCCAATCGGGCGTGCCATAGTCCTTATGATTGCAGCAGCATTTGCAATTGCACTCGCGTGGGCGTGCATCGGTACCATAGATATTGTTGCGACTGCACCCGGCAAGATCATTCCGACTGGGCGAACGAAGGTCATCCAGCCCTTTGAGACAGGTGTCGTGCGCGGCATTCATGTGCACGACGGTCAAAGCGTCAAGGCCGGAGACGTGCTGATTGAACTTGACCCGACCATGAGCGGGGCTGAGCTCGCGCACTATCAGAACGATCTGCTTGCCGCACGGCTCGAGACGGCCCGCTTGCGGGCGGCTCTAATGGGCGGAGATGAGCCGCTTGGTAGCTTCAGGCCACCGGAAGACGCCCCCGCTGAACTGGTTGAGCTACAGCGCCGTTTTCTGGTCACTCAGACGGCGGAGCAGAGCGCAAAACTTGCAGAGCTTGATCGCCAGATTGCGCAGAAGCAGGCGGAGCGAGCTACAATCGAGTCCACCATCCATAAGCTAGAGGCGACAATCCCGATATTGAACGAACGGGTCGACGTCCGCAAACAGCTTTACCAGAAGGAACTGGGATCGAAACTCCTCTATTTGACCGAACTCCAGGACTTGGTTGGACAGCGGGAAGACGTACTTGTTCAGCAGAGCAAGCTTCGCGAGGCCGATGCAGCAGTGTCCACCCTCATGCAAGCGAAAGGCAAGGCCGTTGCGGAGTATCAACGGGGGTTGTTCGATGATCTCGCGAAGGCAGAGCAGAAGACGGCTGGACTTGCCCAAGATGTGATTAAATCGGAGAAGCGAACCAACTTGCAGCAGCTGACGTCGCCGGTGGATGGCGTCGTTCAGCAACTGGCCATCCATACGGTTGGTGGCGTAGTTACGCCCGCCCAGGCACTGATGATGATCGTTCCGGTCGAAAGCCACCTCGAAATCGAGGCGATGCTCTCGAATCGCGACATCGGGTTCATCGAGGTCGGCCAAAACGCCGCGATCAAGGTCGATACCTTCAATTTCACACGCTATGGCCTGCTTCATGGCAAGGTCTTGACCGTCTCTCATGATGCCATCACGCGTGATAGGCCGGAGAATCGAAATGGGGACAAGGGGCAAGGCGCGGAGGTAAGCAGCAGCGAGCTCCACGGGCAGGAACTGGTTTATGCGGCGCGCATCTCGCTTGATCGCGCTCGGATGCAGGTCGAAGATAAATCCGTGGACCTGTCGCCTGGCATGGCCGTGACCACCGAGATCAAGACCGGTAGTCGCACGGTCATAAGCTATCTGCTTTCTCCGCTCGTTCGATATCAACACGAGAGTTTGCGCGAAAGGTAGGAGCTCAAGGGTATTGCCATAATACGAAGCTTGGGGTCCCTTGCCGCACGACGCCAGGTTTCGGGGAAGACTGCCGACTTTGAACTCTTAAAGCCCTCGGTCGGCAGCGATCGTTGGAAAATTATAGTGTTATGTCAATGACATACGAGTTCGCAGTTTTATTCTGAATGGCGCGCCAAAGCCAACCGCAATCAGGTCCCGTCGCGCCGCAATTGGCTTGCGCTGAAGCGCGCCAGCGGCCCGGTCGTCCGCCGGACACTCAGCTCTCGGTCCGCAACTGCTGCGCGCTCCACGCCTCGCAGGATCGGCGCTACTGCGGCTGATATCCCTCAATGCGCGTCAGCAGTTCTTCTTCCAGACCAGCCCGGCGCCTCTTGAGCCACTCAATTTCCGCCTCTTGATCAGCTTTCGCCTCGTAAGCTTTAAGGAGATCAATGACGCGGCGATATTGGTGGCAAAGCGCGTCGAAGGTTCCGTTCGTCGCCACCAGCCGACGCACGACCTTTTCATCCTCGGAGAACCTCGCCAGCAATGGCCGGATGCATTCCACTATTTCGTCCTCTACTTCGTTGGTTCCCATGGCTCCTCCGTGTTTTGTAAGACGCGTTTCGCGGGACAAGCCGCGAAAACCGCGGACTAGGATTCCATCTTTCGAATTTCATCGACGATCTCGGGATTAGCCAGCGTCGAGATGTCGCCGGCATCCTCGTTGTTCGAAATCGCCGCAAGCACACGGCGCATGATCTTTCCGGAACGGGTCTTTGGCATATCGGGCACCATCACGACGCGGCGCGGACGAGCGATTGCCCCTATCTCACGAACCACGGAGTCTTCCACTCGCTTGCGGATGTCTTCGCTGGGGGCAAGCCCAGGCTTCAGTGACACGTAGAGATCAGGGACTTTGCCTTTGATTTCGTCCCTGGCAGGAACCACGGCCGCCTCGGCGATCTCGTCAACAAGCAGGCTGGCGGACTCGATCTCCTTGGTCCCAAGCCTATGCCCGGCTACGTTGATGACATCGTCGATTCGACCCAGGATGCGATAGTAGCCATCGGCCGCCTGCAGAGCGCCATCGCCGGCCATGTACGGCCAATCGCGCCAGTCGCGGCTCGATCGGTCCTTGCAGTAGCGCGCGTAGTATTGTTGGACGAAGCGATCGGGGTCTTTCCAGATCGTCTGAAATGAGCCCGGCCAGGGGTTCTGGATGCAGATGTTTCCGGCACGGCCAGAGCGCGGTGGAATCTCGGCGCCTCCCTCGTCATAGATGATCGGGTGAATGCCGGGCACGCCCGGCCCCGCGCTTCCCGGCTTCATCGGGTAGAGAGCCGGTACCGTACTGCACAGGAAGCCGCCGTTCTCCGTTTGCCACCAGGTGTCAACAATAGCCGCCTCGCCCTTGCCGACCACCTCATAGTACCATTTCCATACTGCAGGTTCGATGGGCTCGCCCACAGTGGTCATATGTTTGAAGTGGTGATTGTACTTCAGCGGCTCGTCTGGCCCGGCGCGCCGAAGCGCGCGTATCGCTGTCGGCGAGGTGTGGAAGATATTGACGTCGAGCTCTTCGGCGATGCGCCAAGGGCGCCCCGCGTCGGGATAGGTAGGAAGCCCCTCGTACACCACCGACGATGCGGCAAGCGCCAGCGGCCCATAGACGATGTAGGAATGACCCGTGATCCAGCCAATGTCGGCCATGCACCAATAGACATCCTCCGGATGAATGTCTTGAATGTATCTCGATGTTCCTGCGACGTAGGATAGGTATCCACCGGTGGAGTGCTGACATCCCTTCGGCCTCCCTGTGGTGCCGCTCGTGTACATCAGGAACAGAGGATCTTCCGCAGGTATTTCCACAGGGTCGACCCGACGCCGCCGATAGGCCGACAACATCTCGTTCATGACGAAATCGCGGCCCTTGACCAATGGCGTCGCGCTTGAATATCGGCCCGGGTATCTCTGCCACACGAGCACCTTCTCGACCTTGACGCCTTCCTTTTCCGCCTCGCTGACAGCGACGTCGGCTTTCTCCTTGTGATCGAGGAGCTGGCCGCCACGGCAATAGGCGTCCATTGTGATCAGCACACGGCTTTCGGAATCGACGATGCGATCTGCCGTGGCTTTCCCGCTGAAGCCACTAAAGACCTGAGAGTGAATGACCCCGAGCCTCGCGCATGCGAGCATCGTAATCGGAAGCTCCGGCACCATGGGCATGTGCAGCGTGACTCGGTCACCCTTCTTGAGACCGCAGCCATCTCGCAACAATGCGGCGACCTCGTTCACGCGCACATAGAGCTCCTGATAGGTCACGTGCTGGATGGCTTCGTGCTCCGGCTCGGGAACGAAGTGGATCGCGGTCTTGTTCTTGTGTTTGGGGAGATGGCGATCGATGCAGTTGTAACTGGCGTTGATCGTGCCCCCGACAAACCATCGCCAGAACGGCGGATTGCTCGTGTCAAGCGTGATGTCCCAGGGGCGGTACCAGTGAAGGAGATCGGCGTACTCCTTGAAGCAGTCCGGGACGTTGTCGAGACTGAACCGATCAAAGACCGTTTTGTCTGTCAGGTTGGCCTGCGCCACGAATCTCTCTGGCGGGTTGACATAGTTTTCTTCCTGCCAGTGGACCGCTATCTCGGCTTCCGACACTTCCGCTGTACTTTGTGACATACGCTGCCTCCGAAGTTATCACGTAGCCTCCAAATTACAGGGGCGCGTGGTTCTCTCGCGCCGACGAGCGCTGGCGGCGCTCGTAGCGCGAGGCCGTCTCAACAATGCATGTTGAAGAAATTCAATCATCCCGCACTCCCCCATACCGTGGCGGAAGCGCAATTCAGGCTAAACGCCACGCCGGGGCGTTATGAACTGATTGCAAGTTTAAATCCTTTCAGTCGACTTGGCGAGGCTTGCTTCTTCTCTCCTCGCGCAGTGAGGTGACGCTTATTGCAATGCAGCGGTCCTCAAAGCCGCAGTTGGCGCGGCGCAGAAGGCAGGAGTGAAACGTATTACCGCGCGGCGAATCCTGGCACGGATATTAACTGCGCCATCGACGGCCCTTCCCCGAGGAGAATTCGCGCGGCAGGATTACGTCGGTATTTCAATCACATAGGAGTTCGCAGTTTTATTCTGAGTGGCGCGCCATTGCCTTTGTTCTGCTGGCAAGACCAGGTTGCGGTACCGTAGCCAGCCTGATGCCCCCCGCAATAACTTCGACTGGCTGATAGCGCGAAAGGCCCGGTAAAGGCCTGGTGGTCATCGCCGACGTGCCTTCGAAAACAAGGCGCCCTCTTGGGATGAGGACACGCGGCGTACAGCTCTCGACGACACTGTCGATAGGCTGCTGCCGTCCGGTTCGCCGAAGCGCAGGTGCGGTCGGGTCGCAGATTGAGCGTGCCGAAGACGATGCCGCCCCCTTCTCTGAACAATCGCAACCGTGCAGTCGAGCCAGCTCGCTCTTATGTATCCATCGATACGCACCAGCACGACGGTTGCCGCGGCCTTGTTCGCGGCATAGGTGCTGATGAAACCAACGACCAAGGAGTTGATCGATGAGGTCCTTTCTGCTGCTGACGGCCAGTGGTCCGTTGCTGGTCCTCACGTCCCACGGAACGCTGCACGATCCGAAGTTCCTGGGCAGGCTCAAAGCCAAGGGAATCGGCAAGTTTGTCGCCTTCGATGTGCCGCTTGATCTCGCGAAGGAGCGCTATGGCGGACATTTCCACGCGGTCGAGAGCGATTTGCACGAAACAGACGACTTGAGGGTCCTCGATTTCAATGGCCAGCGGATCTTTCAGTTGTTTCGTTTCGACGAACTCGGTGCCGCAGTATTGCAAGAGCAAGCCTGATGCACGCTTGATCGCGCCCGGAAGGGAGCGGCTGGTTGCCGTCAGAAATCCATTGGCGGCATGCCCGGCGCATGCGTCTCGGCCTTCTTCGGCTTTTCGGCGACCAGCGCTTCCGTCGTGATCAGGAGCGCGGCGATGGAGGAGGCATCCTGCAACGCGGTACGCACGACCTTGGCGGGGTCGATCACGCCGGCCTTCACCATGTCCTGATATTCGCCGGTCGCAGCATTGAACCCCCAATTGTAGTTGTCGTTCTCAAGCACCTTGTTGACGACCAGCGAGCCCTCTTCACCCGCGTTCTCCGCGATCTGGCATGCCGGCATCCGCAGCGCGCGACGCACGATCTCGACGCCTGCCTTCTGATCCGCATTGGCCGTCCTCATGCCCTTGAGCGCCTTCTGCGCTCGCAGCAGAGCGACGCCGCCGCCGGGAAGGATGCCTTCCTCGACCGCTGCGCGCGTTGCATGATGCGCGTCGTCGACGCGGTCCTTGCGCTCCTTGACCTCGACCTCGGTTGCGCCGCCGACGCGGATCACCGCGACCCCGCCGGCAAGCTTCGCCAAACGCTCCTGGAGTTTCTCGCGGTCGTAGTCAGAGGTGGTCTCCTCGATCTGCACCTTGATCTGCGTCGTGCGCGCTTCAATGTCCTTTTTCGCGCCGGCGCCGTCGACGATGGTCGTGCTCTCCTTATCGACCACGACCTTCTTGGCGCGTCCGAGCATGTCGAGCGTGACATTCTCGAGCTTGATGCCGATATCTTCGGAGATCGCGGTGCCGCCGGTCAGGATCGCAATGTCTTCCAGCATCGCCTTGCGGCGATCGCCAAAACCCGGCGCCTTCACCGCGGCGACCTTCAAGCCGCCACGCAGCTTGTTGACCAGGAGCGTTGCGAGCGCTTCGCCTTCGACATCCTCCGCGACGATCAGAAGCGGCTTGCCCGATTGCGCCACCGCCTCCAGGAGCGGAAGCAGGGTCTGCAGTACAGACAGCTTCTTCTCGTGGATCAGCAGATAGACGTCCTCAAGCTCGACGCGCATCTTTTCGGCATTGGTGGCGAAATAGGGCGAGATGTAGCCGCGGTCGAACTGCATGCCTTCGACGATTTCGAGCTCGGTGCTGAGGCTCTTTGCCTCTTCCACCGTAATGACGCCCTCATTGCCGACCTTCTTCATGGCGTCGGCGAGGAACTTGCCTATCTCGGCGTCGCCATTCGCCGAGATGGTGGCGACCTGAGCGATCTCCTCGTTAGCCGTCACCTTCCTGGCATGAGACTTCAGGTCATGCACGATCGCGTCCACCGCAAGATCGATGCCGCGCTTGAGGTCCATCGGATTCATGCCTGCGGCGACCGACTTGGCGCCTTCCTTGACAATGGCTTCTGCGAGCACGGTTGCGGTCGTGGTGCCGTCGCCCGCGACATCGCTGGTCCTGGACGCCACCTCGCGCACCATCTGGGCGCCCATGTTCTCGAACCTGTCCTCAAGCTCGATCTCCTTGGCGACGGTGATACCGTCCTTGGTGATACGCGGCGCGCCGAACGATCTTTCGATCACCACATTGCGCCCCTTGGGACCGAGCGTGACCTTGACGGCATTCGCAAGCGTATCAATGCCCCGCAGCATCCGTTCACGCGCTTCGGTCGCGAATTTCAAATCCTTGGCAACCATGATGCGAACCTCCCTTCACTCCTCCCCTTAAGCTGAGCAAGCGGTCTCAGGTCGTCTTCAATCAGGAGCCGGCGCCCTTGACCGTCCGTCGGTTACGTCTGGATTATACAGCAATTTCAATTATGTAGGGGTTCGCATTTTGTTCTGGGTGGCGCGCCATTTCTCGAAGCCAACCTTCCGCTGATCCCGATTGATTGTGCCGCCCGCCGAGCCGCAACGGGCGTGCGCAGGAGCAAGCTTTCGCTTCGCTCGCCGCAGGCAGGCGCTCTCTTACGCGGTCGTGCCGTCGATGGAGCGGCGGATCACCCGCTGCACTTCCGCATTCGACAGAAACAGATCGTGATTGATGATGCCCCAGCCTTCCTGGGAGGCATCGACCACGCGCACGCCCAGTTGCGCGATGGCAGCCTTCTCGGCGGCGCCGACCCTGGTCATTCCGCCTGCGATTTGTCCCGACAGCGCTAATGCGCGATCGTTGGTCGAGGCAATCACGGTGATCTTGCCGGTCAGCGGACCGATGCGCTGGATCGACGACGAGAACACGTCCATGTCGATATCAGGCGAGGCAAACACCACCGCGCCGATCTTGCTCGTGACGGTGTCGCCATAACGGGCATAGAGCTGACGCAGGCTTTCGAGCGTCAGCATGGTTCCCATGCTGTGCGCAACGATGTGCACGCGGCCGCCGGTTGGATTCGATACGAGCGCGGAAAGCACGCGTTCGAAAGCGTCGCGGGACCACATCGCGCTGTCGCGGTCATAGGCATAGTCGAACAGTCCGGCCTTGGAAGGCCAGGAGAACACCATGGTCCGGCCGCGAAACTTGATCCCATCGGAGAGATGGGCGGCATCCAGCACCGCCGTCTCGAATGTCTGCTTGAAGCCGTGCACATAGATCAACACGTCCCCTGCGCCGGCCTGCGCAGCGAGATCGCCGGCGTCGGCCGACACCGGCTCGATCCGATCAAGACGCCAATCGTCAAGTCCAACCGAGGCGAGAGAAAGTCGGCTCTCGTCCGGGGCCACCAGTTTCGCCCGCGCGACCGTCATGCTCGTCGCGCGCTCCGGCCCGAACCAAGGTTTCGCGCGACCGCCGTTCACGGGCTTGCGCGTGGTGGTGACGAGCAATGTGGGGTCAACGGAAAGAGACGACGCGTCGAAGCGCGCGCCGGTCGCACCCAAGCCGGCGCATCCGCCGAGCGCGAGGGCACTCCCTGCCGATACAAGTCCGCCGAGGAGAGCGCGGCGCGAAACAGAACGACCGGAGTCGCGTTGCAGAAGACGTCGGACGATCACACGGAACCTTTGGGAACTTTGCCCACCGTAACGCCGCCCCGCCTAGCTCCCTGAATGACAATGGGGGCAAGAAGACGGCGGAGTAGCGTCGCGGTTGCGTAGACATGGTGTCCGAACGAGTTCTGCCTCTGCGCTGCTGACTGACCCGCACTTCCCCGTTCTCGGCGCGATGGCCTCTTCTAGCGAAGCGATGCCGCAATGTCGGCGATGGATCTGAAGAGAACGAGCGCATCGTCCTTTGAGGCAACGAATCCTCGCCGTGTCCAGAACGCGGCAGCGTCGGCATCGACCGCGTTGACGATCAGCGCGCGTCCTCCAACCAGGCCTGCGGCCGTGATGCATCGCTGGAGCGCATGCTTGACCAGGCCGGTGCCAATTCCCTTGCCGATCCAATTCTCATCGGTCGTAAGCTGTCCCAGCAGCAGGCAGGGCACGGGGTCGGGCGGCTGCCCCGTCCGTATCGACCGCGGCAGAGACGAGGGGATGATTGCCGTCGGCGCTAGGCCGTAGTAGCCGACCACCCGATTCATCTCGTGGACCACCATGACGGCGGTAAAGCCTTTCTCCTGGTTCGATAGCGCCCGCGTTTTGAGCCATCGGTCAAGGGATGGCTTGCCGCAGGAGAACTGGTCGAGATGATGAGCCGGCGTCAGCGGTTGGGGGGCGGAGATCGCCAAGCCTCAGCGCCTCTTGCCCGAGTTTTTTTCTTTTTTTGGCGCGATGTCTTCACGCGAGCCGGAGTCCGCTTCGCTCGAAAATGCCTTGCTCTCCCATGGCGCCGCGCGCTGGAAGAGCTCAACCATTTCCGGTACCGAGGTTGCCGGTCCGGACAATGTTGCCATGAATGCCTTGAAGCCGGACGCACTCATGCGAATGGGCGCCGTCTCCATCAGCACGTCCTCCGCCGCACGCACCGCCGCGTCACGCACAAAGTCCGTGCGCGAACGTCCGCGCAGCGCCGCTGCCCGGTCGATGATGGCAATGTCAGTTTCCGGCAGCCGCATCGAAAGCGGATGCTCCTTGCGCTCAACGGGTCGGGGCATGATGAACCTCCACGACCATCAATATAGAGATTGTAGTGCATTTTGCAATACGATTGGGCAAACAGCAGAAAAACTGTCAATCCCTTCTCTCAAAAATATTCCACTTTACCGAAATTCGGATTTGTCGTATGTGTCGCCTATCCCAGCCCACCAAAGGGGCGGTCGTACGTCGTCACGAACGCGGGCTGGGTTGCGGTGGACGCGGGCGGCGTTAAGGCGGGCTTGTTGCGTGCAGGGCGAGATGAACCTCGTGAGCATGGCGCTTCCTGCGAAGACGGACGGCGCCCATGTCCGGCGAAGCCTCTTGGCGGCGCCGGATGGCCTGCGTACGGCGAAACCGTGTGGTCCTGGCCGTCGTTGCTACGGTCAAGCCTTTGCGAAGGCGTCATCGCGCCAACCGGCGCGCTGCCGTGCATTTCGCGGAGGTGAGGGAGGCCAGAAGGAACTCGGCTCCCGGGAGAGCGCGGCATAGGCCGTCAAACCATCGCGCAGGGAAGGCCGGGTTTCGGCTGCCCTGTGTCTCCCCTGTGCATTGCGTGTGCATTCGTTCAGCGCAGGGGTCTTATGGGTGCCAGCCGGCGCCCGGCCTTCCCTGCGCCCTTTCTTAGGGTGCGAAGAGAAGAGCACAGCTCGGGCAAAACATGCCGCGAGGCTGCGAACGCGCGTCTGCGGTCTGCCTGCCAAATGATCTTCCGTGTGAGCATGATGCATCGGCCGCAGTGGAGGTGGTCGTTGCCCCCGGAATCTGCCTTGATGCGATATCAGCGCGGAGGAGTTTTGATATGAGCGGCTTGGTGATCTCTGGCGGCCGGGTGGTGGATCCCGCCAGCGGAATGGACGCCATCGGCGATGTGGCGGTGGTGGACGGCAAGATCGCCGCAGTCGGCTCCTCGCTCGGCGGCGCCGAGCGGGCGATCGACGCCACCGGCCTTGTGGTCGCGCCCGGCTTTATCGATCTGCACGCGCATGGCCAGTCGCTCCCGGCCGACCGCATGCAGGCGTTCGACGGCGTGACGACGACGCTCGATCTCGAGGCCGGGGTGCTGCCGGTCGCATCCTGGTATGAGCGCCAGGCCAGGAAGGGACGGGTGCTGAACTACGGCGCCGCCGCCAACTGGGCGTTTGCGCGCATCGGCGCGATGACGGGCTCCAATGCGGAGAGTTCGCTGGAAGCGTTCGGCAATGCCATGCGCGACCGCCGCTGGATCGAGAATGTCGCGACCGATGCGGAGGTCGCCGGCATCCTCGAGCGCCTTTCGCGTGGCCTCAACGAAGGCGGCATCGGCATCGGCATTTTGAACGCCTACGCTCCGGGCGCCGGCGTGCAGGAGCTCACCGCGGTCTGCCAGCTCGCCGCCGCAAAGGACGTGCCGACCTTCACCCACGTCGCCTTCATGTCGCGCATCGACCCTGAGAGCGCGGCGGAAGCCTATATCCGCCTGATCGGCTATGCCGGCGCCACCGGCGCGCATATGCACATCTGCCATTTCAATTCGTCGAGCAAGACCGACATCGAGCGCTGCCGCGTGCTGGTCGAGAAGGCGCAGGCGCAGGGCCTGCCGATCACGGTCGAGGCTTATCCTTACGGCACGGGCTCGACCGTGCTGGCCGCCGCCTTCTTCAGCGATCCCGAATTCATCGAGCGCAACGGCACCGGCTACGATTCGGTGCAGCGGGTGACCGACGGCCATCGCTTCCGCGACCGCGAGGAGCTGCTCAAGGCGCAGGCCGAAGAGCCGTCCTCGCTGGTGCTCTGGCACATCCTCGACACCGAGAACAACGCGCATCACCGCGACCTGCTCGACATGTCGGTGCTCTATCCCGGCGGTGCGATCGCGTCCGACGCGATGCCGTGGACGCTGCCCGACGGCTCGACCTACACCGGCGATGCCTGGCCGTTGCCGAATGACGCCACCTCGCATCCGCGCTCGGCGGGCTGCTTCACAAAGTTCATCCGCGAATGGGTGCGCGAGCGCAAGGCCGTGTCACTGCTCGAAGGCGTGCGCAAATGCGCGCTGATTCCCGCGGAGATCTTGTCGCAGAGCACGCCCGCGATGCGCGCCAAGGGCAGGCTCGCGAAGGACGCGGACGCCGACATCGTCGTGTTCGACTATGAGAAGCTGTCGGATCGCGCGACCTTCACGGCGATGAACCGTCCCTCCGAGGGCGTGCGGCATCTAATCGTCAGCGGCCAGGTGCTGATCAGTGACGGCGTGCTTGATGTGGCGGCGCGGCCCGGCCGCCCCGTGCGCCGGCCCGTCGTCGGGAGCTGATCATGCCGGTCCCCATCCTCCTGGTGACGGGCTTTCTGGGGGCGGGCAAGACCACGGTCGTGAATCATCTGCTGGCGCACGCGGACGGGCGACGCATCGCCGCCGTGGTCAACGATTTCGGCGCGATCAATATCGATGCGGAGCTGATCGCGGGCGCCAGCGACGGCGTGGTCAGCCTCGCCAATGGCTGCATCTGCTGCTCGCTCGAAGGCGATCTCTTGCGCACGCTCTCGACGCTGCTGCGGCGTGATCCCAAGCCCGACTACATCGTCATCGAAACCAGCGGCGTCGCCGATCCCGCCGACATCGTGCGCAATCTCATGGACCCGGTGATCCTGCGCGAAGCGCCGCTCGAAACCGTGCTCTGCGTGCTGGATGCGACGGCGCCGCCGGCGGCACTGGAGGATGCGCTCCAGCGGTCGCAGCTGCGGGTCGCCGATATCGTGGCGCTGAGCAAGCTGGATCTGGCGAACGAGGGCGCGGGGCTACGGATGCGCGAGGCGATCCGCGCCCAGCGCGTCCCTGCCGTGGTGGTCGATGCGACCCACGGCGAGCTTCCGTCCGCGTTGCTGTTTCCCGCGAATGTCGATCGCGCGCCCGCCCCGCGCGAGGTGGCGCCGCGACGGCCGGCGGAAGAGCGCTTCGAGACGCTGAGCTGGACCTCGGACCAGCCCATCTCGCTGCCGCGTTTGCAGCAGGCCATCGGCCAGCTCGCACCAAAGCTCGCGCGCGCAAAGGGCCTATTCGAGAGCGTCGAGCAGCCCGGCCGCCAGATGGTGTTTCAGTTCGCCGCCGGCCGCGCCACGCTGGCGCCGGCCGATGCGCCGGCGCCGGGCGCGGCGCGGACGCGGATCGTCTTCATCGCCGAGCTCGGCGTGCTCTCCAAGGCGGAGCTCGATGAAATTATGGAGGCGTGCGTTGCGGGCTGAAGCTGTAGCCGCCTCACGCAAACTGCGCGATTCCGTTTCCGGCGGACCAGTTCTCCTTGGGCGCATCGAGCACGTTCACGAAAACGTCCTCAGGGCGGATGCCGGGATTTCCGCCGAGCACGTCTGCGATCCGGCGATACAGTGCCGCCTTCTGCTCGGCGGTGCGCGAGGCGAACACCGTGATCTGGATCAGCACGGCATCGTCGCTGCGCTCGACGCCGTAGGCGTTGCCGCAGCGGAAGTTCGCGGGCTCGAGCTCACTGATGGTCATGAATTGGTCGCCCTCGGGCACGTTCAGCGCCTCGCGCATGGCGCGGTAAAGGCCGTCGAGGATCGCCTGCCGGTAGGCTTCCGGCTTGCCGGCGCGCATCGAGATGTGGAGCAGAGGCATCGGGATTCCTTTTTGCTTTCCGGCGCGACCACCTGCTTGCGGGCCGGTCCAGGGACGAAGCTGGCAATCGACCTCGATCTGTTTTTGACGTAGTGTCAAAAAGCACATTATTGACGACGTGTCAAATATTGCCGGTTCATTCAGGACCGGGCAGTCCAGGAGGATCGCCATTTGAGACCGCGCGAGTTCAACCACGACGACGTCCTGCGCATCGCGTTCGACCAGTTCTGGCGCAAGGGTGTGCGCGGCACGTCGCTGTCGGACATCGCGCGTGACGCCGGCGTCCAGCGCGGCAGCCTCTACAATGCGTTCGGCAGCAAGGAGGCGCTGTTCCTCCAGGCCTATGAGCGCTATTCGGGCGATTATCTCGTCGCCCTGCAAAAGGCGCTCGGCGCGGGCTCATTGCGCAAAAGCCTCACCGCGTTCTTCGACCTGACCATCAGCAATTTCCGCTCGGGCTCTCCGCCGCGGGGATGTCCGACCACGCGTGGCTTGATGGAGCTCGGCGCGGCCGAAGGCGAAGGGCTGGATGAAGAGGCGCGTCAGGCTTTTGCGAGCCTTGTCTCGCGCATCACTGCTCTGGTCCAGGACACGTTGTTGGCCGGCGCCGAACGTGGCGAGTTCAGTGGCAACCCCGCCACCGCAGCCCTACACATCGTCACGATGACGCGTGGACTCGCCGTGCTCGAACGCGCGTTCGGCGACGAGCCGCAATTGCGCAAGATCGCCGCCCACACGATCGACCTCGTGCTGGGCAAGAAGGGCGGCTAAAGCATGATCCGGAAAAGTGCGCAGCGGTTTTCCGAAAAGATCATGCTCAAACAACAACCTAAAGCGCGATGACGATTCATCCTAATCTCATCGCGCTTTGGGTGGACATGCGAGAAACGACGATCCCAGCGGTGATGGTGCTGGGATCGTCTGGAGGTTTCATGGAAGGCGTCGAGCTCCGCCCCTCCACGGCGATGTTGATACCGCAAGGCTGCTGCGGATGCGACTAGAACCCGTCAAAGTGTCAGCACAGCGCAAGCGCGTTGACCGCGCGTGTCGCGGCATCCTCCTTGCCGGAGCCAACGAACTGGCAAACGATGGACTCGAGCTCGCCCGGTTGCTTGCGGCGGGCGACGGCCAGCAACTGCATCAGCTCCGTCTCGTCCTTCGACAGCCGCCGGCAGGACGGCGGCATGAAGCACAGCTCGCATGGCCGGCCGCTGCGCAGGATCCTGACCAGCGCGGCGGCCCGCGCCACCAGCAATGCGCTGTCGGCAATGTCAGGAGTCTCGTCGGCGAAGCGATAGGCCGCTTCCCAGCAATCGGACGCGCCGGTCGCATAGGCCGCCCCGATGAAGCGGAACAACGACAGCGCGACGCGCGAAAACTGATCGTAGCTCTCGACGCTTGGTGGCGTCGAAAGTACGGCCTGGAGCGGACAGAGCCGCGATTGGCCCGCCTTCGGGACTGGCACGGAGCCGCTCGCGTCCTGCATCATCGACGATCCCATCAGTGCAGCGTGGGACTGCCCACAAACCAGCTTTTCATGGCCATCGTCCGATCATGCTCGAATGAGCGGACGTGCCGGTCGGGCAGAATGAGACCCGCCATGCGGAAGATCGTTGCAAGCCCGCACACCGGCGCCAGCGCCCAATCGGCCCCGACCGGCGGCAGCCAGCACTCGAACTGTTCGCGTGCGACGTCGATGCGTTCCTGCTGGGCCGCGGCAATCGCCCGCAGGATTCCGTGCTCGCTGTCGGACATGCGCGGACAGGTGGGGCAGTGCACTTCGATCGCCGTATGCGCCGTGCACGCGAAGATCTCGATGATGGATTCCAGCGAGGGTACGGCATCGCCCACGCGAAAATGGTCGTACACCTGCTTGATATCGGTCGCGGTCGGGACGGCGCCGCTACGTGCCTTGGCCCGAAATCCCCAGATGAAGAGCCGCTCCGCCGCGCTCAGCGCGGGAAGGTCGAGGGATCCAGTGTATGTCGATTGATGCATTGAGGCTCCGGCTTTCGGCTGCGCTCACGCCACGGTTGGCGTTGATGATCTGCGCCGATCGTTCTGCCAGAGCCCTCTGCAAGTCAACGCTCGGAGGGGCGATATCGAGGTCTTCTAGATCTAAAGAGCCTGTCTCTGGCCTTGTCTCGAACTATTCCAATGCAGGGAAGCGCCGACGCATTCCAACCCTCTCCAGCGACGTCCATGACGGCGGGGATCGAGGACGCAGGTGGCCGCCGGATGAATGGCGCCCCATCCTCACGCAGTTCTACGGGGCTGGGAATCCAATGCTTAAAGCTTTGCTAAGGGGAACGGGATAAACAGGCATATCAGCCCTTCTCAGCCCTTCCAATTCTTGCGAGCACCGATGGTTTTCTCCCGCATCAGTTTCAAGCTGGTCCTGATTGTCGGCATCAGCCTCCTCGGCATGGTTGCGCTGGCGCCGATCGCGCTGTCGACCCTGCGCGCGCAGATGATCGCCGACCGCCAGGCCAAGACGCAGCACATGGTCGACGTCGGCTACGGCATCCTGGCGCACTACCAGAAGCTCGAGAGCGAAGGAAAACTCTCGCGCGCGCAGGCTCAGGCCGGTGCAATGGCTGAAATCAAGAGCCTGCGCTACGACAAGGTCGAGTATTTCTGGATCAACGACATGGCCCCCAAAATGGTCATGCACCCGATCAAGCCCGAACTCGACGGCAAGGACCTCTCCGGGATGAAGGACCCCGCCGGCAACGCGCTGTTCATGGGTTTCGTTGACGTCGTCAACAAGCAGGGCGCGGGCTTCTACGGCTACCTCTGGCCGAAGCCCGGTTTCGACCAGCCGGTCGGGAAAATCTCCTATGTGAAGGGCTTTGCGCCCTGGGGCTGGATCATCGGCACCGGCATCTATCTCGACGACGTCGACGCTGTCTTCCGCCAGAATGCGATGACGTTCGGCTATATATGCCTCGCTGTGCTGGTCCTGGTTCTCGGCGCCTCCTTCCTGATCGGGCGAAGCGTCACCCGGCCGCTGGCCAGGATCACCGCGCTGACCGAGCGCCTCGCCGCCGGCGATAGCGCGTTCGACGTGCCCCACACCGATCGCCGCGACGAGATTGGCGGGCTCGCCAAGGCGCTCGCGGTGTTCAAGGACAATGCGTCGGCGGTCAGCCGGATGCATGCCGAGCAGCAGGAGCTGAAGCAGAAGGCCGACGACGAGAAGCGCAGGGCGATGGCGGATCTTGCCGGCAAGTTCGAGGCAAGCGTTCAGGCCGTCGTCCGCGACGTCTTCAACGAGGCGCGCGCGATGCAGCAGGCCGCGCAGGGCATGTCGGAGACCGCGAACAAGGCGACCGACCGCGCAAGCTTCGTCGCCACCGCCTGCCAGCAGGCCTCGAGCAACGTGCAGACGGTCGCCTCCGCCGCCGGCGAGCTGTCGTCCTCGATCACCGAAATCAGCCAGCGCGTGGCGCAGGCGGCCAGCGTGGCGGACAAGGCCGCCGCCGACGGTCAGCGCACCAACGACACCGTGCAGGGGCTGGCCGCGGCAGCGCACAAGATCGGCGAGGTCATCGATCTCATCAACCAGATCGCCTCGCAGACCAATTTGCTCGCGCTCAACGCCACCATCGAGGCGGCGCGGGCCGGCGAAGCCGGCAAGGGCTTTGCGGTGGTCGCGAGCGAAGTGAAATCGCTGGCGAGCCAGACCGCGAAGGCGACCGACGAGATCGGTGCGCAGATCACCGCGATCCAGGCCGAGACCAACGAGGTCGTCGGCAACATCGAGAGCATCCGTGCCACCATCATGGAGGTCAACGAGATCTCCTCGTCGATCGCCGCCGCGGTCGAGGAGCAGGGCGCCGCGACCCAGGCGATCGCGCGCAACGTGCAGGAGGCGGCCTCCGGCACGGATCAGGTCTCGCAGAACATCTCCGGCGTCACCGATGCCACGGCCGAAACCGGCCAGGCCGCCGGCCTCGTGCTGCAATCGAGCGGCCGGCTGACGCAGAAGCTGCAATCGCTCGAAGACGAGGTCGGCGCCTTCGTTGCCGGCGTGCGGGCGGCCTGATCGTCGCCGATCTGTCTGCCGTGATGTGGATTATTCGCCTCGTCACGGCGCGCGTTGCGGATCGAAATTCCGGCCTGCGGGAGCGGTCATCGCGACCGGTCTTCTCGCTCTTGACGGCTGCGGTTAAAGTGAAGAAGCAGGATCATCGAACCTGCCGACCCGCGCCTGGCCTCGCGGGCATGGAGAGCGTTGCATGTCGTTCAAGAAGCTCCTGATCGCCAATCGCGGCGAGATCGCCATCCGCATCGCGCGCGCGGCGGCCGACGCCGGCATCGCGACGGTTGCGATCCATCCCGCCGACGATGCGCTGGCGCTGCATGTGCGTGTTGCCGACGAGGCGGTCGAAATTCCCGGCCGCGGTGCGCGGGCCTATCTCGACATCGACGCCGTGGTGAAGGCGGCCAAAGCCGCCGGCTGCGATGCCGTGCATCCCGGCTACGGCTTCCTCAGCGAGAACGCGGCATTCGCCAAGGCTTGCAGCGATGCCGGTATCGTTTTCGTCGGGCCGAAACCTGCGGCGCTGGAATTGTTCGGCGACAAGGTCGCCGCGCGGCAACTGGCAAAGCGCTGCGGCGTCCCCATCATCGCCGGCACCAGCGGGCCGTCCTCGCTGGAGGAGATCGCCGCGTTCTTCACCTCGCTCGGCGGTAAGGCGGCGATCGTGATCAAGGCGATGGCCGGCGGTGGCGGCCGCGGCATGCGCGTGGTGGAGAACGCGTCCGATCTCGCGGAAGCCTATGCGCGCTGCCAGTCCGAGGCCAAGGCGGCATTCGGCTTCGACGGCGTCTATGCCGAGCGGCTGATCCGGCAGGCGCGCCACATCGAGGTGCAGATCATCGGCGACCGCCACGGCGCGATCTCCCATCTCTGGGAACGCGAATGCACCATCCAGCGTCGGCACCAGAAGCTGGTCGAGGTGGCGCCGAGCCCGTCGCTGAGCGATGGCTTGCGCGGCCGCATCATCGAGGCGGCGAAGCAGCTCGCCGCGGCCGCCTCTTACGACAATCTCGGCACGTTCGAGTTCCTGGTTGATGGCAGCGCCGACGACAGCTTTGCCTTCATCGAGGCCAATCCGCGGCTCCAGGTCGAGCACACCGTCACGGAAGCGGTGCTCGGCCTCGACCTTGTTCGCGCCCAGCTCGCGGTCGCCGCGGGTGCGACACTCGCCTCGATCGGCTTTGCGCAGGGGGATGTTCCGAAGCCGCGCGGCCATGCCATGCAGCTTCGTGTCAACATGGAGACGCTGGACGAAACGGGGGCGACGCATCCGACCGGTGGTGTGCTCGCCGTGTTCGAGCCGCCGTCAGGACCCGGCGTTCGCGTCGATAGCTTTGGCTATGCCGGCTATAAGACCAGCGCGGCGTTCGACTCGCTGCTAGCCAAGGTCATTGTGCACACGCCGAGCGCGGCCTGGCACGACGTGGTCGCAAAAGCTTCGCGCGTCCTCCGCGAGTTCCGGATCGACGGCGTCGTCACCAACATCGCCTTCCTCCAGGCCGTGCTGGCGCATCCCGATTTCAGGACCAACCGCATCGCGACCGATTTCATCGATGGCAACATCGAAAAGCTCGTGGAAGCGGCTGATGGCGCCGCCAAGCCGCTCTATTTTGCTGCAACCGAGCGAAGCAGCGCTCACGGCACCGAGGCGCATGTCGCGCAAGTCGTGCCTGAAGGTGCGGTGATGATCGCGGCGCCCTTGCAGGGAACCATCGTCACCATCCAGGTGAAGGAGGGCGAGATCGTCCGCCCCGGCCAGCAGCTTGCCGTGATCGAGTCCATGAAGATGGAGCATCTGGTCATGGCCGAACAGGGCGGCCGCGTCATGAAGCTCGTTGCCGGCGACGGCGTTACGCTGGGGCATGGCGAGCCGATCCTATATCTCGAGCCGCTCGACGTCGCAGCTGACAGCGCGGCGGCGGAAGCCGATATCGATCTCGATCACATCCGTCCCGATCTTGCCGAACTGATCGCGCGCCAGGCCAACACGCTCGATGCGAACCGGCCGGCTTCGGTCGAGCGCCGCCGCAACACCAACCAGCGGACCGCGCGCGAGAACGTCGCGCAGCTCGTCGACGAAGGCTCGTTCATGGAGTACGGCAGTCTTGCGATCGCGGCGCAGCGCCGCCGGCGCAAGCTCGACGACCTCATCAAGAACACGCCGGCCGACGGCCTCGTCATGGGCGTTGCGACCGTCAATGCCGAAAAGTTCGGCGCCGAAGGCGGGCGCTGCATCGTCGTGGCCTACGACTACACCGTGCTCGCGGGCACGCAAGGCCACATGAACCACAAGAAGATCGACCGCATGCTGACGCTGGCGGAAGACTGGCGTGTGCCCTTGGTGTTTTACGCCGAGGGCGGCGGGGGCCGGCCCGGCGATACGGACCGGCTCGGCATGACCGGCCTCGACGGCCCGTCCTTCGTGCAGTTCGCAAGGCTGTCTGGCCTCGTGCCTGTCGTCGGCGTCGTTTCCGGCTATTGCTTCGCCGGCAATGCCGCGATGCTCGGCTGCTGCGACGTCATCATCGCCACCAAGAACGCCTCGATCGGCATGGGCGGCCCTGCGATGATCGAGGGCGGCGGGCTCGGCGTCTATCATCCGGCCGAGGTCGGTCCGGTCTCGTTCCAGTCGCCGAACGGCGTCATCGACATCCTGGTCGAGGACGAGGAAGAGGCGACGCGCGTCGCGCAAAAATATCTGTCTTATTTCCAGGGCGCGGTGTCGGAGTGGAAGGCTGCCGACCAGCGCCTGCTCCGCCGCGCGATTCCCGAGAACCGTCTTCGCGTCTACGACATCCGCAGCGTGATCGATCTCGTCGCCGACAAAGACTCCGTGCTGGAGCTGCGCCGCGACTACGGTGTCGGCATGATCACCGCGCTGATCCGCATCGAGGGCAAGCCGTTCGGCCTGATCGCCAACAATCCGCGCCATCTCGGTGGCGCGATCGATGCCGACGCCGGCGACAAGGCCGCGCGCTTTCTCCAGCTCTGCGACGCCTTCGACTTACCCGTCGTCTCGCTCTGCGACACGCCTGGCTTCATGGTCGGGCCGGAAGCGGAGAAGACCGCGATCGTGCGTCACGTCTCACGCATGTTCGTGACGGGCGCGAGCCTCACCGTGCCGCTGTTCGGCATCGTGCTGCGCAAAGGCTACGGGCTCGGGGCGCAGTCGATGATCGGCGGCGGCTTCCACGCCTCGTTCTTCACCGCGGCCTGGCCGACCGGCGAGTTCGGCGGCATGGGGCTGGAGGGCTATGTTCGCCTCGGCTTCCGCAAGGAGATGGAGGCGATCGCCGATCCGGAGGAGCGCGAGACCTACTACCGCAACAAGGTCGCCGAGCTCTATGCCAACGGCAAGGCGGTCTCGATCGCCTCGGTGTTCGAGATCGACAACGTCATCGACCCTGCCGAGACGCGGCGCTGGATCATGGCGGGCTTGCGCGCGGTGCCGAAGCCGCCGGCGCGAACGGGCAAGAAGCGGCCGTGCATCGATACGTGGTGAGGGCAGTGCAGCAATTTTGACTGCGCCGCGTGCGTTCCCGGTTCCCGATTGACTTCCCCGCCTGCGGTGCCAGACTTTGCACAATAATACAGGGTGGAGACGTCCGCGATGGCCAGCCTTTCGGCCTCGAACCATGTCGCCCGTGTCTTGTCCGTCGCCAATCACGTGGCCGACGTCGATGCCTCTTCGCGGATTGCCAATTCCTGGCGGCGCTGCCTGGTCAATCACAAGCTCGATCCCGCCCGCCGCGGACCGCCCCAGACGCTGACCGAAGCCGAAATCCGGCATGCCGCCGAACCGATGGAGCAGCTGATCCGGCTCGCGACGCCGGAGCTCGAAGACCTCGCGCGGGTCCTGCGCGAGGCCGGCTATTGCGTCAATCTGGCGGACCCCAGCGCAACAGCCCTGCTTAGCTGGCTGCCCGGCGCCGCCGATGCCGACATCTTCCTGCACTGGGGGGTCTATACCGGCTCGAATTTCTCGGAAAGCTTCGAGGGGACCAACGGGCTCGGCACCGCGCTCGCGGAGGAGAAACCGATCCTGGTGCATCGCGACGAACATTTTCGCGAGCAATGGGGCATCTTCTCCTGTGCGGTGGCGCCGCTGTTCGATTCCACCGGCCGCATCGCGGGTGCAGTGAACATCACCTCGTGCCGCAGCGATCTCAGCCGCACCGCGCATCAGCTTGCACTCGCCGTCACGATGGAGGCGACGCGCCGCATCGAGGATGCGATCTTCCGCGATCATTTCCGCCAGGCCTGGGTCGCGCGCGTGCCGGGCGATGGCGGTCGCGGGCTGATCGCCTATGACGACGATCGGCGCATCGTCGGCGCCTGCCGTACGGCGCGCGCACTGCTCGGTCTGACCGACGGTCTGATCGCATCCGGCATCGATCTGTCGCGCTACATCGAGGTCGACCGTCAGGGCGCGCGTGGCGCGGATGATGTAGTCGAGCTGCGCCGTGCCGACGGCCGTGCCTTGGGTCGGGGCCATGTCGCGCCGCCGCTGCGCGCAAGGTCTTCCACGCGCCCGCTTGCCCCGCCCCGCGATAGGCCCGTCGATCGCTTCGACGCGTTGCACCGGCTCGCCGGCCGCGATCCCGGCCTGATCAGAAGCGTGAACCGGCTGAGGCGCATCGGCGACCACAATCTGCCGGTGCTGCTGCATGGTGAGACCGGCGTCGGCAAGGACGTGTTCGCGCGCGCCATTCACGCCGCGAGCAATCGCGCGCGCAACAACTATGTCGCGCTGAACTGTGCGGCGATGCCGGAAAGCCTGATCGACGCCGAGCTGTTCGGTTACGAGGCCGGCGCCTTCACCGGCGCGCGGCGCGAGGGCTCGAAGGGCCTGATCGTGCAGGCCGATGGCGGCACGCTGTTCCTTGACGAGATCGGCGATATGCCGATTGCCCTCCAGACGCGGCTGTTGCGCGTTTTGGAAAACCACGAGGTCTGGCCGCTCGGCGCGCTCAAGCCTGTCGCCGTCGACATCCGCCTGATCAGCGCCACGCATCGCGATCTCGGCCGCATGGCCGAGGAGGGAGGCTTCCGCGCCGATCTCTATTTCCGCCTGCGCGGCATGGAGGTGCGATTGCCCGCCTTGCGCGAGCGCGCCGACCGCGACGACGTCATCCGCCAGATCGCGCGCGAGGAGGCGCCGAACTGCCGCCTCGCGGAGGACGCCTGGTCACATCTCGTGGCCTATCCGTTCCCCGGCAACATGCGCCAGCTCCGTCACGTGCTGCGGCTCGCCGGCTGCACGGCGGAAGACGGTGTCATCACCGATGCCGATCTCGATTTGCCGCCGTTCGGAAGGACGGAGCCGAATCTCGAAGCGGCCGAGCGCGCCACGATCGTCGACGCGTTGCGCAAGCATGGCGGCCGCGTCACCGAGGCAGCACGCGCGCTGAAGCTCAGCCGCGCCACGCTGTATCGCAAGATCAAGCAGCTGAAGATCGAGACTGCGCAGTAGGCAGCTAACAGTTTGCGAAGCGGCGCTCTTTCTTCCCCTCTCCCCTTGTGGGAGAGGGTGGCACGCCGCGCAGCGGCGAGACGGGTGAGGGGTCTCTCACCGCGAGTCCAATTCTCGTTTCAATACGCGGATAGATACCCCTCATCCGGCGCTTCGCGCCACCTTCTCCCACAAGTGGAAAAGGGAAGAGGGCAGCGCCCTTACGAAAAATCCGTCCAGCTCAGATGCCGCGAATCGAGGTCGCCGACTGTAACTGTCTCGCGGATTTCGTGGGGTGTATGAAAGCTGCTTCGCAAATAGACCAGCGGCGTAGCCGTCGCTGCGTGCGACACGCCGCGCACCTCGCCGACGAAGATCGAATGCGTCTTGGTTTCGAACTCGTGGGCCAGCACGCAATCGAATGCCGCGACCGCGTCTGTCAGCACCGGCGCGCCGGTCTCGCCGCGCGTCCATTGTCCGAAAGCGAAGCGGTCGTCGCCGTTGACGCCTTTCTGGCCGCTGAAGGTCAGCGCCAGCAGGGCGTGATCCTCGTGCAGGAAGTTGATCGCAAAAGCGCCTTCCTCGCGGATGCGCCCATGCGCGCTGGCGTTGTGGTTGACGCAGACGATCAGCGAGGGCGGATTGTCGGAGAGCGAGCAGGCCGAGGTCACGGTCAGTCCGGTGCGCTTGCCGTGCTCGGCGCCGACAGTCACCAGCGCGACCGCGCCGGCGCATTGGCGCATCGCCTGCTTGAAATCCTTGGCGTCGACCGTCACGCGGAAATCTCCGAAATGATGCGGGTGCGGCACGATCGCGCCGCACCCGCTGCAGGTCAAGCTGCCTTCTTCGCGGAGCCGAGATGCGCCAGGCGCGGCATCACCTCGTTCTTCAGCAGTGACAGCGAGTGGTGCCAGGCTTCCGCCTTGTGCTTGTAGTCGAAGCCGAACACCAGCAGCACGCCGAAGCCGCCGACCTCGTCGTAGATCTTCTCGATTTTTTCGGCGACAGTCGCGGGCGAGCCGACGATCCAGTTCCGCTTGGCGCAATATTCGACCGTGACGTCGCTATCGGGCACGTCGGGCGCGTGCTTGAGATAGTCCTTGAAGCCGAAATGGCCGAGCAGCGGCAGGAAGTACTCGTGCATCATCCGGCCCATCATGTCGCCGGTCGAGAGCTTCCAGGCCTCCTCATCGGTGTCGGCGACGAACACCTCGCGCACCAGCCGCCAGTCCTGCCGGTTCGGTTTGCGTCCGGTCTTGGCGGCGCCGATCTCGACCGAATCCCAATGGCTCGAGACATAGGCCGGGTTGAGGTTGAGGCTCATCGGAATGAAGCCGCGCTCGCCGGCGAGCTTCAAGGTGTCCGAATTCTTGGAGAGCCCGGCGACGCCGATCGGCGGATGCGGCGCCTGCAGCGGCTTGATGTGGGGCTTGAGGAAGTCGAACATCGTGTCCGGCTTGGTCACCGTCCAGAACTTGCCCTTATGGGTGAAGGGCGCAGGTTCAGTCCACAGCTTCAGGATGATCTCCAGCGCTTCGCGAGTCATGTCGCGGTTCTGCCCGCTCATGCCGTCGACGTTGAACATCGCCCAGTCGCTCGGCAGGCCGCTTGCCGCGACGCCGAAATTGAGCCGGCCCTCGGAGAGATGGTCCAGCATCGCCACGCGGTTGGCGAGCTCGGCCGGGTGGTGATAGGGCAAGAGGAAGCCGCCGGGTCCAATGCGAAGCTTCTTGGTCTGCATCAGCGCCTGCGCGATCAGGAGGTCCGGCGTGGGGTTGGGTTCCCAGGGCGCGGTGTGGTGCTCGCCGACCCAGGCTTCCTGATAGCCGAGCTCGTCGAGCCAGCGCATGACCTGCAAGTCCCAGTCGTTCCCTTCCTTCAGGCCGCACTCCGGCGGATGCGAAGGCATCGTGAAATAACCGATCTCCATGGTTTCCTCATCTGATGTTGACGCGTCTTGTCGCGCGGTTCACGGACGTGAGTGGGGACGCTTCAGCAAGCGGTGTGCCAGCGCGGGCGGCGCCGTGGACTTGCGAGAAAAGGCTGGTTTACGGCGGCAATAGCCGATATCCCGGGACGAATTTGCAAGGCGCTGTCTCATTGTCGCGAGACGGCGTCTTGGCCGTGAGACGAGGATACGCGTTGAGATGACCGAACCCGCCTATGTCGCAGTGGACTGGGGCACCAGCAGCTTCCGGCTCTGGCTGATCGATCGTGCCGGCCAGGTGCTGGCGGAACGCCGCAGCGGCGAGGGCATGCTGGCTGCGGCCAAGACCGGTTTTCCCGCCGTACTGCATTCGCATCTTGCGGCGGTCGAAGCTCCGGATCATCTGCCGGTTCTCGTCTGCGGCATGGCCGGCGCCAAAACGGGCTGGGTCGAGGCCGGCTATGTCGACACGCCGGCGCCACTTGCTGCCATCTTGAAACAGGCCGCGCTTGTGCCGGGCGAGGCACGCGATATCCGCATCCTGCCGGGCATCGCGCAGCGCGATGCAAACGCGCCGGACGTCATGCGCGGCGAGGAGACGCAATTGCTCGGTGCGCTCGGCCTCGATGCCGCCGGCGAGGCCCTGGTCTGCATGCCCGGCACGCATTCGAAATGGGTCCGCGTGAAGGATGGCATTGTCGAGCACTTTTCGACGTTCATGACCGGCGAGCTCTTCAGCGCGGTGTCGCGCGAGACCATCCTGTCGCTCGCGGTCGCCGGCGCCGATGACGCCGAGGATGTCGCAAGCTTCAGGGCGGCAGTAATTGCAGCGTTCAAGACGCCGGCCTTCGCCGCCAATCTTCTGTTCACCGCGCGGTCGCGGCAGCTCTTGTTCGGCGGCACGCCGGCCGCAGCGCGCGAAGCGCTGTCGGGCACGTTGATTGGCGTCGAGCTGGCGGCAGGGCTCTCCGGTACCGTGCCGAAAGCAGGCGTCATGTTGCTCGCATCGGGTCGCCTTGCAACGCTATACCGGCTGGCTTTCGACGCACTTTCGGTCGCCGTGCAGCCGATCGATGCCGATGAAGCCGTCCGCCGCGGCCTGTCGATGGCGGCTGCGGCAATCTGGACGAAATAGAAGAAAGGACTCTTGAGATGAGCGTTCCCTTTCCGCCGATGAAGCGTCCGCTGGTCGCGATCCTGCGCGGCGTCAAGCCTGAGGAAGCCGAAGCGATCGTCGGCGTGCTGATCGAGGCCGGCATGACCGCGATCGAGATCCCGCTGAACTCGCCCGATCCGTTCCGCTCGATCGGCACCGCCGTGAAGCTCGCGCCGGCCGGCGTGCTGATCGGCGCCGGCACGGTGCTGACGGCTCAGGATGTCGATCGTCTCAACGACGTTGGCGGCAAGCTCATGGTCTCGCCGAATGTCGACACCGAGGTGCTGGCGCGCGCGCACCAGCACGGCATGGTGACGATGCCGGGCGTGTTCTCGCCGACCGAGGCACTGCTGGCGGCGCGCTCCGGCGCCTCGAGCCTGAAGTTCTTTCCGGCGAGCGTGCTCGGCGCGTCCGGCATTGCGGCGATCCGCGCCGTGCTGCCGGCCGGCGTGATGATCGCCGCCGTCGGCGGTGTCTCCGATCAGAATTTTGCCGAGTATATCAAGGGCGGCGTGACGGCGTTCGGACTCGGCTCCAGCCTGTACAAGCCCGGCATGTCGGCCGCCGATGTCGCCGCGCGCGCGAACGCGACGATCACAGCCTACGATCGGGCGATTGTGAAAGATTGAGCCGGAACAGATACGCCGCAATCGTGTCATAGCTTATTGTGCCTCACGGCATCGCAATCGATGCCTGCACATCATGTGCATGTGATTGGCTGAAGCAGGAGACCGACATGGCGATCAATAATGTGGCCGATCTGTTCGTGGCAACGCTCGAACAGGCCGGCGTCAAGCGCATCTACGGCATCGTCGGCGACAGCCTGAACGCATTTACCGAGGCGCTGCGCCGTCGCGGCACGATCGAATGGATCCATGTCCGGCACGAAGAGGTTGCGGCTTTCGCCGCCGCCGGCGAAGCCGAGATGACGGGCAGCCTTGCGGTGTGTGCCGGCTCCTGCGGCCCCGGCAATCTGCATCTGATCAACGGCCTGTTCGACGCGCATCGCAGCCGCGTTCCTGTGCTGGCAATCGCGGCGCAGATCCCCTCAGCCGAGATCGGCGGCGGCTATTTCCAGGAAACGCATCCGCAAAACCTGTTCCGCGAGTGCAGCCATTATTGCGAGTTGGTCTCCGATCCGAGCCAGCTTCCTTACGTGCTGGAGAATGCGATCCGTGTGGCGGTAGGCCTTCGCGGTGTCGCCGTCGTCGCCATGCCCGGCGATGTCGCTTTCCGCAGCCCGCCGAAGCGCGCGCTGTCGACGACGCGCGGGCTTGCGCTGGCAGCGCCGAAGGTCGTGCCGCAGGCCGATGAGCTGAAGGCGCTTGCGGATCGCCTGAATGGTGCCGAACGCATCACCTTGTTCTGCGGCCGTGGCTGCGCCGGCGCGCACGCGCCGCTGATGCAGCTTGCGGAGACTCTGAAGAGCCCAATCGTGCATGCCCTCGGCGGCAAGGAGCATGTCGAACACGACAACCCCTACGACGTCGGCATGACCGGCTTCATCGGCTTCTCCTCTGGTTACGCGGCGATGCACGCCTGCGACGCGCTGGTGATGCTCGGCACAGATTTCCCCTACAAGCAGTTCTTCCCGACCGACTGCCAGATCGCACAGATCGACATTAGGCCGGAAAATCTGGGACGGCGCTGCAAGATCGATCTCGGGCTCGTCGGCGACGTCAAGCTCACCATCGAAGAGCTGCTGCCGCTGCTCAAGACCAAGTCGCAGCGCAAGCATCTCGACGATGCCATCGCGCACTACAAGAAGGCGCGCGAGGGGCTCGACCAGCTCGCCAGGGGCACGCCGGGAGCCAAGCCGATCCATCCGCAATATCTGGCAAAACTCATCAGCGACCATGCGACCGACGACGCCGTGTTCACCGCCGACGTCGGCACGCCTACGGTGTGGGCCGCGCGCTATCTCGAGATGAACGGCCGCCGCCGTCTGATCGGCTCCTTCGTGCACGGCTCGATGGCCAACGCCATGCCGCAGGCGATCGGCGCGCAGGCTGCACAGCCCGGCCGCCAGATGATCTCGCTGTCGGGCGACGGCGGCTTCACCATGCTGATGGGCGACCTGATCACGCTGACGCAGATGAAGCTGCCGGTGAAGGTGATCGTGTTCAACAACGGCGTGCTCGGCTTCGTTGCGCTGGAGATGAAGGCCGCGGGCTTCGTCGATACCAATGTCGATCTGGAGAACCCTGATTTCGCGGCGATGGCGCGTGCGATGGGCGTCTTTGCGAAGCGCGTCGAGGACCCCGGCGAACTCTCGGGCGCGATGAAGGAGGTGCTGGCCCATAACGGGCCGGCGCTGCTCGACGTCGTCACCGCCAAGCAGGAGCTGTCGATGCCGCCGACCATCACGCCCGAGCAGATCAAGGGCTTTAGTCTGTGGGTGCTGCGCGCCGTGATGAACGGCCGCGGCGACGAGGTGCTCGACCTCGCGAAGACGAATCTGTTGCCGCGCTGAATATGCCTGAGATGGCTCTTCACCTCTCCCGAAGGAAGAGTGGGAATCGCGCTAGCCCCGCTTCATCGAGGGCGCGGGCATCCGCTCGTGGCGGCGCTGGAAGCGCTGCCAGTGCAGCACGATGCCGATCAGCAGCGCCGGCACGAAGCCGAGCATGATCAGGAAATGCGGCAACTCCTTCGGCGAGATGAAGGCGATCGCGATGTCCGAGATCAGCCAGAGCGCCGCGAACATCACCGCAAAATCCGTGCGCGGGCAGCGCAGGTAGTAGAACACAGCGGTGACGACGATGGCGGGCCCGATCGCAATGGCGATCATCACCGCCGTCAGTTCCTTCGGCGTCAACGCGTCGAGCACCATCGATGCCAGCAGCCAGAGTGCGGCGAACATGGCGATGATGTCGAGCGGGTGCCGCAAATCAATACCTCTCGCCGGGAACGCGCTATCGTTGTGTCCTGCGCCCCGCCCGTCAAGTAAAATACGCCTATTCCTCGTCACTTCCAGGCGTCGGCCGCAACATGAAATGACCGAAGGCCGTGGCGATCGGCTTGTTCGCATCGTCCTGCCACGCCCGCGCCTCAAAGGCCACGATGCGGCGGCCCTGCTTCACGATCGAGACGTTGGCAAAGGTGTCGAGCGCACGGCCGGAGCGCAGATAGTTGACGGTGAGGCCGATCGGTTTGGGCGGCGCGGCGGTGCCGAGCTCGCGCGCCACCCCGATGATCGCGGTGGTCTCCAGGAAGGCGCCGGTCATGCCGCCATGGATCGCGGGCAGGATCGGATTGCCGATGATCTTCGGCGAGAACGGCATCGTCAGCGTGCCGTCGTCGTTGACGCGAATGCCGAGGCAGCGCGCGAACGGGCTATTTGCGAACGGACCAGCCGGATCCTCCGGCGCCTCCAGCGTCGGGATGCTGCGCGCATCCATCCTGCGGTCGGCGAGCATGTTGGTGCGGTTGGCGCCGATCATGAAGCAGGCCGTCGCGGTCGCGACCGGATCGTCCTCGGACTCCTGATAGGCGGTAGAGCGAACGAAGGCGATCGAGCGCGTGGTGCGATAGCAGACCGAATGCGCCTTGATGTCGAGGCCCGGCGTCGCCGGCTTCTGATAGTCGATGCGCAGGTCCAGGGTCGCGATCGCGCGCGTGCCGTCGAGCGCGAGCTGCACCGCCATGCCGCAGCTCTCGTCCAGCATCGCGGTGACGACACCGCCATGCAGAACGCCGGTCTCGGTGTCGCCGACGAAGACGGGACGGTAGGGCAGGCTGGACCAGGCCTCGCCGGGTGCGAAGCGGTCAAGCTGGAGCCCGCTGATATGGCCGTAGTCGGAGCGGCGGCCCTTGATGGCCTCGGCGAGTTCCTCGAAGGGGAGCGTGGTAGGTATAGCGGACATGACGATGTTCTAGACCAGTGCCGGGCGCCGCGCAAAACCCCGAATAGGCGCCGCCGGTCTGCCTCGGGCGGTTTGGCCTCGACAGGGCGGGCCGAAGCGACGATGGTGGGTGCTTCGTTCGTTCGACTAGCCGCAAGGAGCGCCCATGACCGACCCCGAAACACCCTCGACCGCCCAGGGGCCCGTCACCATTTCGACCTCCAGCTCGGAGCGGGCGCCGATCATCTATTTCGACGGCGCCTCCTGCTTCGGCCACCACAACGGCGCGATCCAGATCGAGCTCGCCGCAAACCTGCTGATGCCGGTCGGCGCCGCCGTCAGGGTCGACGTGGTCCAGACCGCGCACCTGCGTTGCAGCGTGGCCGCAGCGCTGGCGCTGCGCGAAGCGCTCGACAAGGCGCTGGCGATGTACAAGCAGGGGCAGCAGCAGCCACCGACGGAAGAGATCCCCGCGGTGAAGAATTGAGATCGCAATTGACAGCGATTTATCTTTGCGCCACCTTCCGTGCAGGTTGATACGACCTGCCGGTTGCACCCTCTGTGGAATGGTGAACGTATCAAGCCTTCATTGGCCTCCCCTTTGCCCGAGCGTCCGGGTCAGCAATGCAACCGCCTGATATATCTGGATCGCTCATGCAGAGGACGAACCGATGCGCGATTTTCGCGATGCCAAGGCTATGGCGCAGACCCTGCGCGAATCCCTGACCACCAAGGCCGTCACCATCAGTCACAGCGAAAGCCTCGAACTGGTATCGAGGATGCTGGGCGTTGCAGACTGGAATACGTTGTCGGCAATGCTTCACGCCGAGCGTCGTGACGCGTCTGTCCCGGCGGCACAGCTCAAGATGACAACGGCGTTCTATCCGGCCGTTCCGCTGCGCGATCTCGTTCCATTCCCGAATACGACGTACCCGCTGTTCGTGGGTCGCGAGAGCACCGTCCAGGCCCTTAACCAGGCGTTTGAGAGCGGACGGGAGGTCGTGCTGGCGATCCAGCGAGAGGCAGCCGTCGACAATCCCCGATTTTCCGATGTCTACGAGATTGCCACCCTGGCCCAGTTGCTCGAACTCGAACCGCTAGCCGATGGCACGTTTAGGGTCCTGACACGAGGGCTTCGGCGTGTCGCGCTTCGCAGCTTTGCAGCTGAAGCGGCGGCCTATCGGGCTGAGGTCGTTGACGTCACCGAAGCAGCGGCCCGTGATGCCCGCGATCTGATCCGAAGCATCTATCAGCGCTTCCAAGATTACACGGCGGCTCACGGAATTCTTGTGCCAGACATCTGGCTGTTCTTCGATCAAACCCGTGATCCCGGACAGATCGCCGATGTCGTCGCGACGCGCATGAAGCTGCCCGTCGGCGACAAATACACGCTGTTGGCGACGCTCGATCCCGTGAAGCGGCTCGAGCAGATCGAAGCGCTGCTTGACCTGTCGCAGCGCCCGATCTCAGTGAACTACGCGGCCACAAGACGGCAGGCGCTCCATCACGCCGATCGGCGACGCCATCGATACGCGACGCTTGAGCATTTGCTGCTTGCTCTGATCGAAGATGCTGAAGCATCCGCTGTGATGCGCGCCTGTGATGCAGATCTTGGCGGACTGAGACAGGGCCTTGAGCAATATCTCGATAACGAGCTCAAGCACACCGTGACCGAGACCGAGAGCGCCGAGCCTACGGCGGCGTTCAAGCGCGTCGATCAGCGCGCCGCGCTCTACGCGCAAGAGGTGGGCTATGCCGCGGTGACCGGTGCCAACGCGCTCGTCGCCTTGTTTGCGGAAACACGAAGCCCGGCGGCGCGCTTGCTTGCAGAGCATGGCGTCTCGCGTGGGCGTGCCGACAAGGCAATCGCGCGAGGCGTTGGCTAGGCGAGCAGCAATCCAGGCGATCGCATCATCAATGCGATCGCCAATCCCTAGCCCACATGCACCTTCGGCTTCTTGCCGCCGTTCCACTTGCCGTCGAGCGCGCGCTCGATCTGGGCGGCGAGTTGCAGCAAGAGGCCGTCATTGGCCTGCTTCGCAATCGCCTGGATGCCGAGCGGCAGGCCGTGCTCGTGGGTCGCCATCGGCAGCGAGATCGCCGGCATGCCGCAGAGATTGGCGAGCGGCGTGAAGGCGAAATTGCGCCAGAGATTGCCGAACCAGTCGAGCACATCGGGATTGTCGGAGATCGTGAGATATTCCGTGGTGCCGACCTTCGGCGTCGGCAGCGCGGTGACCGGCGTCAGGATCACATCCCACTGCTCGAAGAAGGCGCCGAAGCCGCGGGAGGTCGTGTTGAACACGCCTTGCATCTTCGCGCGCTCGGCGAAGCTCGTGTGCCGCCCGGCTTCCCAGATGCGGATGTTCACGGGCTCGATCAGATCTTCCGGCGGCGTCGTTAGCCCGCGCGCGGCCAGCATGTTGGAGATCACTACCGCAAAGTTGGAGATGTAGCAGGTGGTCTGCGCCGCGAACGCGCCGCGGAAGTCGAGTCCGGGCAGGGCGTAGTCGACGTGATGGCCGAGTCCTTCGAGGAAGCGGCCCGCCTTCTCCAGTTCAGCTGCGATGTGCGGCGTCGCGGTGTAGTCGCCCCAGGTGTGCGACAGCGCGATCCGGAGCTTGGTCGGATCGCGCTTGATCATCTCGCAATAGGGCTGCGCCGTGGTCCAGAACGGCATAAACTCGCCGGGCGCAGGCCCCCTTGCGTGATCGACGAAGGCCGCGGTGTCGCGCACGCTGCGCGACTGGCAGCCCTGGATCGAGACAAGACCGGTGAGATCGGACATGTGCGGGGCGAGCGAGAACACGCCGCGCGAGACCTTTAGCCCGATATTGCCGTTGACGCCGGCGGGAATGCGGATCGAACCGCCGCCGTCGGTCGCATGCGCGATCGGCACCACGCCGGCCGCGACCATCGCGGCGCTGCCGGCCGACGAGCCGCAGGTGGTGTAGTCGGTATTCCAGGGATTGCGCGTGACATAGACGGCGGGATTATCGGCCGAGCTGCACACGCCGAATTCTGGCGTCGTGGTGCGTCCGATCAGGTTGAGGCCAGCCTGGCGGAATTTGCCGGTCAGGAAGGTGTCGGCGGCCGCGCGATTGCCGCGCATCAGGAGCGAGCCCATCTCCTGGAGCCGGCCCTTCATGGTCGGTCCCAGATCCTTCATCAGGAAGGGCAGGCCGGCGAACGGGCCGGAGAGGTTGGCGCCGTCCTTGGCGGGATCGGCGATCACGTCATCGAACAGCTCGACCACGCCCGACAGCGCCGGATTGACCTTGGCGACGCCCGCCGCGGCCTGCCGCGCCAGTTCCTTCGCGGTCAGCTCGCCGTTGCGGACGCGGGCGGCCAGCGCCACGCCGTCGTGCTGCGCCCATTCACTCCAGCTCATCGGCAAAGTCATGTAGTCAAATCCCCTTGATGCGGCGTCACCTTCCTTTCGCAAGGAACCGCGTGAATCAACCGAGCTGGCGCGAGGGGCAGGGTTGCGTGGGGCGGAGAGGTCGGGGACGCAGAGCTGCCGGCTGTATCAATCCGACAGTCGCGCGATCGCTGCAACCGGCCCGCCGCCGGACACCGTAGCCCGCGGGCTCAATGGAGCATGTCCCTCGCTCCGTCATTGCGAGCCACCGGGTCCGCGCGAAGCGCGGCCCGATGACAGGCTCCGCGAAGCAATCCAGAGTCTCCCCGCGGTGGGATTCTGGATTGCTTCGTCGCATCAGCGCAAAATTGCTCTGCAATTTTGTCGCGAGCTGTTCGCCATGACGGCGCGGAGAGAGCGGGCGCCGCACTCCGCTCTCGTGCCCCGGACGCATCGCCGCATCGCTTGCGCGCTGCAGCGCGTCCGGGACACGAGAGCACAGCACGAACACGTCGTCCTCCCAACGATTGTGGCGAGATCGCATCGGTTCAACAAAAAATCCTCTGTCGACGGCCATCCGCCACACCTTGATGAATCAACCTCGGTTGGTTCATAAGCGGCGTCCCGTGGCCGGTGGTTCGCCCCTGCGTCGCGTGCTTGCATAGAGGGATTCTCGCGTGGCAAATATCAACCAGAAAATTGCGCAGGAGCTTGGGGTTCGCGCCGAGCAGGTCGAGGCGGCGGTGACGCTGCTCGACGGCGGCGCCACGGTTCCCTTCATCGCCCGCTACCGCAAGGAAGCGACCGGTGCGCTCGACGACGCGCAATTGCGCACCCTGGAGGAGCGCCTGGTTTACCTGCGTGAGCTCGAAGACCGCCGCAAGGCCATCCTCGAATCGGTCCGCGAACAGGGCAAGCTCGACGCGGCTCTCGAAGCCAGCATTCTCGCCGCCGACAGCAAGGCACGCCTCGAAGACATCTATCTGCCGTTCAAGCCGAAGCGCCGCACCAAGGCCGAGATCGCCAAGGAAGCCGGCCTCGAGCCGCTCGCCAATCAGCTGATGGCGGAGCCTGGCAATGATCCCAAGGTCGTAGCCGAAGCCTTCATCAACGCCGAGAAGGGCGTTGCCGATGCCGCTGCCGCTCTCGACGGCGCCCGCGCCATCCTGGTCGAGCGCTTCGACGAGGACGCCGACCTGATCGGCGCGCTGCGCGAGGAGATGTGGACCAATGCGCGCATGGCCTCCAAGGTGCGCGACGGCAAGAAGACCGAGGGCGAGAAGTTCGCCGACTATTTCGATTTCTCCGAGCCGCTGACGAAGCTGCCCTCGCACCGTATCCTCGCGATGTTCCGCGGCGAGAAGGAAGAGATCCTCGACCTGCAAATTCAGGCCGAGGCCGAGGCGCCGCCGCCCGGTGTGCCCAGTGCCTACGAACTGAAGATCATGAAGCGGTTCGGCATTGCCGATCTCAAGCGCCTCGGCGACCGCTGGCTGATCGACACCGTGCGCTGGGCTTGGCGCACAAAAATCCAGGTCCATCTCAACATCGACCTGCGCATGCGGCTGTGGAACTCGGCCGAGACGGAGGCCGTGCGCGTGTTCGCCTCCAATCTGCGCGACCTGTTGCTGGCGGCGCCCGCCGGCACCCGCGTCACCATGGGGCTCGATCCCGGCTACCGCACCGGCGTCAAGGTCGCTGTCGTCGATGCCACCGGCAAGGTGGTCGATACCACCGCGATCTATCCGCACGAGCCGCAGCGGCAGTGGAACGAGTCGCTGGCGACCCTTGGCAGGCTTGCGCTGAAGCATCGCGTCGAGCTGATCGCGATCGGCAACGGCACCGCCTCGCGCGAGACTGACAAGCTCGCGGCCGATCTCGTCAAGGGCCTTCCCGAACTGAAGATGACCAAGATCGTGGTCTCGGAAGCCGGCGCCTCGGTCTATTCGGCCTCGGCTTTCGCCTCGGAGGAATTGCCGGGCCTCGACGTCACCCTGCGCGGCGCGGTCTCGATCGCGCGGCGGCTCCAGGATCCGCTTGCCGAGCTGGTCAAGATCGAGCCCAAGGCGATCGGCGTCGGCCAGTATCAGCACGACCTCGGCCAGGCCAAGCTCGCCAAATCGCTCGATGCCGTGGTTGAAGACTGCGTGAACGCGGTCGGGGTCGACGTCAACACCGCCTCCGCGCCGCTGCTGGCGCGCGTGTCGGGCGTCGGCGCAGGCCTTGCGCAGAGCATCGTGGCGCACCGCGACGCCAACGGCCCGTTCAAATCGCGCAAGGCGCTCAAGGACGTGCCGCGGCTCGGGCCGAAGGCATTCGAGCAGTGCGCGGGCTTCCTGCGCATCCTCGGCGGCGAGGATCCGCTCGACGCCTCCGGCGTGCATCCGGAAGCCTATCCGGTGGTGCGCCGGATTCTCGCGGCAACCAAGAGCGACATCAAGGCGCTGATCGGCAGCAGCGAGATCGTGCGCACGCTCAAGCCGAAGGATTTCGTCGACGAGACCTTCGGTCTGCCGACCGTCACCGACATCCTGCGCGAGCTCGAAAAGCCCGGCCGCGACCCGCGCCCGGCGTTCAAGGCCGCGGTGTTCAAGGAAGGCGTCGAGGAGATCAAGGATCTCAAGAAGGGCATGATCCTCGAGGGCACCGTGACCAACGTCGCCGCCTTCGGTGCCTTCGTCGACATCGGCGTGCACCAGGATGGCCTCGTGCACATCTCGGCGATGTCGAAGAATTACATCAAGGATCCGCGCGAGGTGGTGAAGCCCGGCGACATCGTCAAGGTGAAGGTGCTGGACTTCGAGGTCGCCCGCAAGCGCATCTCGCTGACGCTGCGGCTGGATGACGAGGTCGGCGCCAAGAAGGACGCGCCCGGCATGCAGCGCGACAACAATTCGCGCAACAGCGCACGCATGACCTCGTCGGCGCCGCGCAAGCAGGAATCCTCCGGCGGGGGCGCGCTTGCGGAGGCGTTGCGGCGTGCAGCCGAGAAGAGCGGCGGCAAGCGGGTGTGACCCCTTAACCTCTCCCCGCCCTTTGCGGGGAGAGGTCGGATCGCGTCAGCGATCCGGGTGAGGGGCAGGGCACTATGGTGCCGAGACGGGAATCCATCCGACTCGTCGGATATCCGGCTCATAACTCAAATCGAATTTGCCGAAGCACCCCTCACCCCTCCCTCTCCCCGTAAGAACGGGGAGAGGGAGTGACAGAGCGCCGCCTCCCTGACACCCGCGTCAGAATCTGGCGCATTTGTAAGTTGATGGGGACAGCGCATTCGCTTCTCCTGATCCTCCTCGTGCAGCGGGACTAGCGCTGCACTGCAAGGAGGATCTTCCGATGAAGAACAGGCTTCTCACAGGGCTAGTCGCAGCGGCAGTGGCTGCGACGCTGGCGGCCGCGGCGCCCGCGCTCGCGCGCGGCGGTTTTGGCGGTGGCGGCCATGGCGGCTTTGGCGGCGGGCATTTCGGTGGTGGCGGCATGCACGCCGGCGGCATGGGCGGTGGCATGCATGTCGGCGGTATGGGCGGGGGCATGCGAGTGGGCGGCATGGGCGGAGCTCATTTCGGTGGCGCCCGCTTCGCCGGTTCCCCGATGGCCGCTCACGCGGCGATCGGGCCGCGCTTTGCCGGTGCGCCATTCGCGACCCGCGCCGCGTTCGGCCCGCGGTTTGCCGGCACGGCATTCCACGGCAGGCCCTTCATTGGCCGGCATGCCTTCTTCTTCCGGCATCATCGCTTCCACCGCTTCGCCTTCATCGGCGCGCCGTTCGTCTATGCCAACTATTACGACGACGGCTGCTGGCGCAGGAGATGGACGCCCTATGGCTGGCACTGGGTCAATGTGTGCGGGTACGATTGGTACTAGCATCGCCGTACCGCACCATTGTCGCGGTCGCCACCGGGCGGTTCCGCTCAGCCCCGGGACGGGATAGTCTGGTGGCGATCGTCGCGCGGAGTTTTGCATGACCGGAGGTCACCGCCGCATCCTGGTCGTCGAGGACGATCCGGAAACCGCAGGCCAACTCGTCGAGGAACTGACGACCTCCGGTTACGAGGTCGATCTCGCAGCTAACGGGCGCGAGGCCCTGAGCCATGGCGCCGCGCGCGATTATGCCGTGATCACGATCGACCGCATGCTGCCCGACATCGACGGCATCACCGTGATGCGGCAGCTGCGCGACGACGGCATTGCCGCGCCGTTCCTGATCATCTCAGCGCTCGGCGAGGTGGACGACCGCGTGCGTGGCCTGCGCGCCGGCGGCGACGATTATCTCGTCAAGCCGTTCTCGTTCGTCGAGCTGCTCGCACGGCTGGAGGCTCTCGGCCGCCGCAGCGAGACCATTGCCAAGGAAACGCTGATTCGGGTCGGCGATCTCGCCATCGATCTGATCGCGCGCAGTGCCAGCCGCCGCGGCCGCAAGATCCCGCTGCTGCCGCGCGAGTTTCAACTGCTCGAATATCTCGTCCGTAACGAAGGCCGCGTCGTCTCCCGCGCAATGCTGCTTCAGCACGTCTGGGACCTGCATTTCGATCCCTCCACCAACATCATCGACGTCTATGTCGGACGGGTCCGCCGCAAGGTCGACGATGCCCAGGACTATCCGCTGATCCACACCATCCGCGGCATCGGATATTGCCTCCGTGCTCCTGGCTAAGACGCTCCGCTCCTCGACCTTCCGTCTGGCGCTGATCGCGATCGCGGCGTTCGGGCTGATCGTCGCGGCCATCATGGCGTATGTCTATTTCGGCACGCTCGCCTATGTGCAGAGCCGGCTCGGCACCGTCGGCGATCATGACGGCTTCACCGGCATGATCGAGCTCGCGATGGCCGCGGTCGCCGTGCTGCTTCTGGTGCTCGCCGGGCTCGCGGCGGTGCTGGTGACACGGCGCACGGTCGGGCGGATCGAGCAGATCAACGCCACCAGCCGCGCCATCATGCTCGCCGGCCTCGACCAGCGCATTCCCTTGCGTGGCAGCAACGACGAATGGGACCGCGTCGCCGAAAACCTCAACCAGATGCTCGACCGCATCGAGACGCTGATGGGCGAGGTCAAGCAGGTCAGCGACAACGTCGCCCACGATCTGCGCACGCCGCTGACGCGCATGCGCGGCCGGCTGGAGAAGGCCTATCACACTCCGCGCAACAGCGAGGCCGACGCGGCGCTGATCGGCGACACCATCGCCGATCTCGACGCCGTGCTCGGCATGTTCGCCTCCATTACGCGGATCTCGGAGATCGAGACCCGCGCCCGCACCGGCGCCTTCCGCGCGCTCGACCTCGCCGAGATCGCCGGTGAGGTCGTCGAGCTCTACGATGCCGCGGCCGAGCAGGTTGCTACAAAGCTAAGCCTCGCCAGCGACCGCGAGGTGCCGGTGACCGGCGACCGCGACCTCTTGTTCGATGCCATCGCCAATCTCGTCGACAACGCGATCAAGCACGGCCGCAAGGGCGGGCAGGTGACCGTCACCTGCCGCAGCGCCGATGGCTGCGCGGTGATCGCGGTTGCGGACGACGGTCCGGGCATTCCCACCGAGGAGCGCGATCACGTGTTCAAGCGCTTCTACCGGCTCGAACAGAGCCGCTATACGCCGGGCAATGGCCTCGGCCTCAGTCTCGTCGCTGCGGTCGCGCGCCTCCATAGCGCCGAGATCGCGCTGCACGACAATGTGCCGGGCCTCACCGTCCGGCTCAGCTTCAAGGCGGCATCAGCGACGTGAATCGGACGGCATCAGAGCTCGATCACGCCGCGGCGAGCCGCATGCGCGACCGCGTCGGTGCGGCCGGTGGCATCCAGCTTGTCGAGCAGCGAGCCGACATGAAATTTCACGGTATGCACGGAAATACCGAGCTGGCGCGCGATCATCTTGTTGGAGGATCCCTCGGCCATCAGCGCCAGCACGTCGAGCTCGCGCTGAGTCAGCGCGATGTCGCCGGGCATGATGCGCGGATCGCGGGCGACAACCGTCGCCGCGGCGGCTTCGCCAAGCGCGGCGAGGCGAAGTCCGGCGATGGTGCCGAGCAGCTTGGCGAGGCGATCGGCGAGGGCTGGGTCGTCGATCTCCAGGGCGAGCACGATCTCCGGCGCGTTGTCCTCGCTCACGCCTCCGGCCTCTCGCCGATTGTGACCTTGAAGCTGACCGGTTCGCCACCGCGGCGCGCCGCGATATCGACCACCGTGCCGACGCTCGAAGGTCCCATCGTCCGCGACAGCGCGCGCACGCCGGACAGTTTCTGGTCGTTCACCGCCACGATCACGTCGCCCTGGCGGATGCCAGCCGCGGCCGAGGGCCCGGCTTTGTCGACATTCATCACCATCGCGCCGATCCCATCGTCGAGCCGCACCGGCTGGAGCCCGAGACCGAGATAACCGCGCGCGATGCGGCCGCGCGCCTCAAGCAGGGGCGCGACGCGCTCGATCGTCGCACTCGGGATCACCAGCACCCGCCGCGGTCCGAGCACGGCCATGCCGAAGGCGTCACCCGATGCATCGAGGGCAAGGCCCCCCTGCTGGCTACCGCGCAGGCGGACGTCGAGCTCGATCCGCGCATCGATGTCGCCGCCGCGCAGGCTGCGCCAACTCTTGCCCGACGCCGATACCATCCCGAGCGCCGCACTCGGCGTATCGCGGTTGGTTGCGACGACGATCGACAGCGTTCCTAGCGCAGGGACCGCTGTGGTCAGCTTGACCGGGGCAATGGCGGCCTCAGTGCGCAGTAGCGCGATGTCTGTCGTATGGTCGCGGCCGGCGACCGTGGCGGCCACTCGGCTGCCGTCGGGAAGGCCGATCTCGACCGAGCCCTCGTCGGCCAGCGCCTCGTCGGCGGTGACGATCAGACCAGGCTTCCAGACAAAGCCGGTCGCGCGGGAGCGATGCGAATGCACGGAGAGGACGGACGGCGCGGTGCGCGCCACCACGTCCGCGAGCGCGGACGATAGCGAAGACAGAGGAGTGGGGTCGGTCATGGCAGGCTCCTATAGCTGTCTTCAATCTGGGACGTCACAGGCATTTGCGAAACTGGCCGGGTGGCCAGGACATATGGGACGGCCGGGCCTCCGCAGCGCCGGCCGACGAACATGTGATTGGGAGCCGCTCACGGGAACGTGTAGCAATCGGCCTGACATTGCGCCGTACGGCCTCAACCATTTCCGCGAGCCCTGACTGATGACCCTCGATCTCACCCGCCGCACCCTGCTTCAACTTGCCGGCGCGACCTCGCTCGCAATGGCGGCCGCAGCCGCGGCGCGCGCCGAGGGGAATGCACAGGGCGGCGGGCCGACCTATGCCAGCCGCACGCCGATGCGGGTCGGCATGGTGACGCTCCGGGTCAAGAACCTCGACAAAGTCGCTGACTATTACCGCGATGTGATCGGGCTCACCGTGATGGAGCGCTCGGCGGCTGGCGCGAAGCTCGGCACGGCCGGCATCACACTGCTGGTCCTGGAAGCCCGTCCCGAAGCAGCCATCGAGCCGCGCAACGCCGCCGGCCTCTACCACACCGCCTTCCTGATGCCGACGCGGAAGGATTTGGCGCGCTGGCTGGTAGCAGCCGCCGCGCATCGCGTGCCGCTGACGGGCTTTGCCGATCACCTCGTCAGCGAATCCGTCTATCTCGACGACCCCGAAGGCAACGGCATCGAGGTCTATGCCGACCGCGATCCCTCGCAATGGCAATGGAGCGAGGGCAGCGTGAAGATGGCGACCGACGAGCTCAACATCCCCGATCTCTTGTCGCTGACCAACACGCGCGTGGCCGATTATGCCAGTGCGCCGGACGGAATGCGTATCGGTCACATGCATCTGCGCGTCGGCGATCTCGCGCGGGCCGAGAGCTTCTATCACGGCACCGTCGGCCTCGACCCGACCCGCCGCCGCAATGGCGCTGCGTTCCTGTCGTCGGGCCGCTACCACCACCACCTCGGGATGAACGTCTGGCAGAGCCAGGGCGCCGGCCAACGCGACGATCAGGCCACGGGGCTCGCCTGGTTTTCGCTGGTCATGGAAAAGCAGGAGCTGCTTGCCGCGCAGGAAGAGCGCCTGCGCAAGGGCGGCGTGAAGGTCACCACGCTCGCCGACGGCCTGGAGGCGATCGATCCCTGGGGCACGCGCGTGCGCTTGCTCAAGGTTTGATCGCCGGGGCGGGCATTGGTAATACCCGTCGGGTGCCAGCCAGCCTTCCGGAGCTTCCCCGACATGTCCGAATTCCACGGCGTCTTCCCTTATCTGGTCTCACCCGTTGATGTCGACGGCGCGGTGCGGACGAACGTGCTCGCAAAGCTCTGCGACGATCTGATCGGCGCCGGCGTGCACGGGTTGACGCCGCTCGGTTCGACCGGCGAGTTCGCCTATCTCAACGCCGCTCAGCGCATGGCGATCGTGCAGACCACGATCGAGGCGGCCAACGGCCGCGTGCCTGTTGTCGCGGGTGTCGCCTCCACCTCGACGGCGGATGCGGTGGCGCAGGCGAAAGCGTACCAGAAGCTCGGTGCAGACGGCATCCTGGCGATTTTGGAGGCCTACTTCCCGCTCGCCGATGCGCAGGTCGAATCCTATTTCCGCGCCATCGCCGATGCCGTGGACATCCCCGTCGTCATCTACACCAATCCGCAATTTCAGCGCTCCGATCTCACCCTCGATGTCATCGCGCGCCTCGCCGCGCATCCGCGCATCGGCTACATCAAGGACGCCTCGACCAACACCGGGCGGCTGCTCTCGATCATGAACCGCTGCGGCGATGGCTTGCGCGTGTTCTCGGCCTCCGCCCACATTCCGGCCGCGGTGATGCTGATCGGCGGCCGCGGCTGGATGGCGGGGCCCGCCTGCATCATCCCGCGCCAGAGCGTTGCGCTCTACGACCTCTGCAAGGCCGGTCGCTGGGACGAGGCGATGACGCTGCAGCGCAGGCTGTGGCGCATCAACGAGGCCTTCGCCCGCTTCAACCTCGCCGCCTGCATCAAGGCCGGGCTTTCGATCCAGGGCTACGACGTCGGCGATCCCATCCCGCCGCAGACCGCGCTGACGGCCGAGCAGCGGGGGATCGTGGAAGCGGCGTTGCGGGAATTAGCATAGCCGATTGTCACGCGGCAATATGTCCTCGGACGCCCTGCCGAAAGCAAAGCCGTTCCCTATCTGCCTTGGTCAGGAAACTTCCAGCCGCCTGCGACGTTGCTGCGTGAGCGAGGTCCGCCATCTCATGCATGTGCATTCCGAACACTGCTTTCAGCACACACCGCGGTGATCGCCATGAATCGTCGATACGGAATTGCCGCGGCAGCTCTTGCCGCTCTGCTGCTCGTAATTACTGCTGCGAAAATCCAGCATGCGCCATGGACCACTCCCACTGCGCGAGCCGTCGAACAGCGCGGGCCGCTGTCCGAGGCCGAAACGGCCACGATCGACATCTTCGAGCGCGTGTCTCCTTCGGTTGTTCAGGTGGCGGCGAGATCGGCGGCCAATCCTCTCATGGGTGAGGAAGGCCAGGGCGGCGCTTCCGGCACCGGATTCGTCTGGGACCGCGAGGGTCACCTCGTGACGAACAATCATGTCGTGGCCAATGGCGGCGAGATCGCCGTGCGCTTTGCGTCGGGAGAGGTGGCCCAGGTGGACCTTATCGGCACGGCCCCCAATTACGATCTTGCGGTCCTGCGAATCCGAAGCGTGCGCGAACTCCCTCCGCCGGTGGCGCTCGGCAGTTCGAGCGACCTGAAGGTCGGGCAATCCGCCTTCGCGATCGGCAATCCATTCGGGCTGGATCAATCGATGACCAGCGGCATCATCAGTGCCCTCAAGCGCAGGCTTCCGACGCATGGCGGCCGGGAGATTGCCAATGTGATCCAGACTGATGCCGCGATCAATCCAGGCAATTCAGGCGGGCCGCTGCTGGATTCCGCAGGCCGCCTGATTGGTGTCACGACGGCGATCATCTCACCGTCCGGCTCGAACGCCGGCATCGGGTTCGCGGTGCCGGTCGATGTCGTGAACCGGATTGTCCCTGAGCTCATTCGCAACGGCCGGGTGCCAACGCCCGGCATCGGCATCGTCGCCGCCAGCGAGGATGTTTCGACGCGGCTTGGCGTCGAAGGGGTGATCGTGGTGCGGACGGCCCCCGGCAGCCCTGCCGAACGGGCAGGGATTCGCGGTGTCAACTTATCGACTGGAGCGGTCGGAGACATCATCACCGCGGTCGAAGGCAAGCCGGTGCGGCGCCTCGCCGACTTGTCGGATGCGCTGGAGCAGGCGGGGGCCGGGAAGACCGTCCGCCTCACTGTCAAGCGCGGCTCGGACACCCGCGACGTGAATGTGGGCATCATCGACATCGAGCGTTCCTGACCTCGCAATCTGCGCGGCCAAAGGAGGCGTGGCACGCAATGCTGATGTGCTGCGGCTCGGTTGTATCGACTGCAAAATCGGCTAAAATCGCCGCGGTCGTTTTCCGGATTTCAAGGACATAACGGAATGAACATTCTTCCCGGCAATTTGCGTTTCGGAGCGGGCCAGCCCGTCAAGCGTTTGGAAGATCAGCGGCTGCTCACCGGGAAGGGGCAATTCATCGACGACAAGCCGGAGGACGGCGCGCTGTGGTTGCATGTGTTGCGCTCGCCGCATGCGCACGCGAAGATCGTCTCGATCGACACCAGCGCCGCGGCTGAGATGCCGGGCGTCACTGCGGTCTATACCGGCGCGGACCTCGTCAAGGACGACATCGGGGGCATTCCGACGCTCAACATCTTCAAGCGTCCCGACGGCAAGCCGATGACGGTGCCGCCGCGCCGGCTGCTCGCCTATGAAGTCGTGCGCTATGCCGGCGAAGCGGTCGCTGCAGTGGTGGCCGCCTCGCGCACTGAGGCGCAGAGCGCGGCCGAAGCGATCGTGGTCGAATATGACGTGCAGCCGGCGGTGGTCGATCCGGTCGAGGCGGTAAAGCCCGGCGCGCCCGTGGTGTGGCCGGAGGCGCCCGACAACATCGTCGGCGCGATGGCTTACGGCGATGCGGCCAAGGTGGACGAGGCGTTTGCCAAGGCCGCGCATACCGTCGAGCTCGATCTCGTCAGCCAGCGCCTCGTTCCTTCCGCGATGGAGCCGCGCTCGACCATTGCCGAGATCGACAAGAAGACCGGCCGCCTGCTGCTGCATGTGCAGTCGCAAACGCCGGCCTCGACCCGCGACGTGCTGGCGGAAGCCGTGCTGAAGCGTCCCAAGGACAGCGTGCGCGTGCTGGTCGGCGACATCGGTGGCGGCTTTGGCCAGAAGACCAACCTCTATCCCGAAGATGGCCTCGTCGCCTATGCCGCGACCAAGTTGAACCGGAAGATCCGCTGGCGCGGCGATCGCACCGACGAGTTCGTCGGCGGCACCCACGGCCGCGACCTCACCTCCACCGCCTCCTTCGCGCTGGACGAGAAGGGCAAGGTGCTGGCCTATCGCGTCAAGTCGATCGGCTGTACCGGCGCCTATTCCTCGGGTGCGGCCAACATCATCCCGCTGGTGCTCGGGCCGTTCGTGCAGACCGGCGTCTACGATCTGCCGCTGGTGCATTTCGAGGTGCAGTCGGTGATGACCCACACCGCGCCGGTCGGAGCCTATCGCGGCGCGGGCCGACCCGAAGCCGTTTTCATCGTCGAGCGCCTGTTCGACGCGGCTGCGCGCAAGATCGGCATGGATCCGCGCGCGATCCGCAAAGCCAACTACATCAAGCCGGCGCAGCTGCCCTACACGAACGCGGCAGGGCAGGTTTATGATTCCGGCGCTTTCGCGCATATGCTCGATCGCGCCGTGAAGCTCGCCGATTGGGATGGCTTTGCCGCGCGCAAGAAGGCCGCGAAGAAGAAGGGCCTGCTCTACGGCCGCGGTCTCACCTCCTATATCGAATGGACCGGCGGGCGGGCGCATACCGAGAAGGTCAGCCTGCACGCGACCTCGCAGGGCCGCGTCGTCCTGCATTCCGGCACCATGGCGATGGGGCAGGGATTGCAGACCACCTACACCCAGATGATCTCCGACACGCTCGGTGTCTCCATGGACAAGATCGACGTGGTTCAGGGCGACACTGATCTGGCGATGGGCTTTGGCAGCGTCGGCTCGCGCTCGCTGTTCGTCGGCGGCACGGCCGTTGCGGTCTCCTCCAACGATCTGATCCAGAAGGCGCGCGAGAAGGCGGCGAACGTGCTGGAGACCTCGGTCGAGGACATCGAGTATCAGGGCGGCATGCTCACCGTGGTCGGTACCGATCGCCGCATCAGCCTGTTCGATCTCGCCGAGAAGGAGAGCGGCGCCAAGCTCAGCGTCGATTCCGAGGGTGAGGTGGATGGTCCGAGCTGGCCGAACGGCACGCATATCTGCGAGGTCGAGATCGATCCCGAGACCGGCGTCTCCCGCGTCGTGCGCTACACCACCGTCGACGACGTCGGCATCGCCGTCAACCCGATGCTGGTGACGGGCCAGATTCACGGCGGCGTTGCGCAAGGTATCGGTCAGGCGCTGTATGAGGGCGTGGCCTATGACGCCGACGGCCAGCTCCTCACCGCGAGCTACCAGGACTACTGCATTCCGCGCGCCGACGACGTGCCGCCGATCGTGGTGACGCTGGATGATTCCGCGCCCTGCCGCACCAATCCGCTCGGCGCCAAGGGCTGCGGCGAATCCGGCGCCATCGGCGGCCCGCCCTGCGTCACCAATGGCGTGATGGACGCGCTGGCCGAGCTCGGCATCACCCAGCTGAACACGCCGTTGACGCCGCAGAAGATCTGGCAGGCGATCCGCGATGCAAGGGCGGGGTAGGAGTTCTCCGTCGCTGCCCCAAACTCAGCTCGTCGTCCCGGCGAAGGCCGGGACCCATAACCACCGAGTCAAATTTGGCGAATGCTGGTGGTTATCAGCTTCGCACCACAGCTTCTCCCCGGAGTATGGGTCCCGGCCTGCGCCGGGACGACAGCGGAGAATGCAGCGCTAGCTCGAGCCTCAAATCCCCAGCATCATCTTAGCGATGATGTCGCGCTGGATCTCGGAGGTGCCGCCGAAGATCGTATAGGCGCGGCCGTTGAGATATTCCGGCATCACCGTCAGCATCTCCTCCGGGATCGCCGGCTCGTGGTTGAGCTTGTAGAGCGGGCGCATCGGCTCGACGGCGAGCGCGTCGTGGCCGATCACGTCGGCCCCGAGCCGCGTCACGGCTTGCCGGATTTCGCTGTTGCGCAGCTTCAGGATCGACGACACCGCGCCGGGATTTTGCCCGGTCTGCAGCGCCGAGAGCACGCGCAGCTCGGTCATCTCCAGCGCATCGATGTCGATCTCGACCTCCGAGATGCGGACTGCGATATCGGGGCTGTCGATCGCGCGGCCCGTGAGGTCGGACTCGGCGAGGTCCGCGATCGCCTTCAGGCCCTCGCGCAGCTTTGCTGAGGCGATGCCGGAGCCGCGCTCGAACTCGAGCAGATATTTGCCATAGGTCCAGCCCTTGCCTTCCTCGCCGACGCGGTTGGCGACAGGCACGCGCACGTCATCGAAGAACACCTGGTTGACCTCGTGGTCGCCGCCGATGGTGAGGATCGGACGCGTGGTGATGCCCGGCGTCTTCATGTCGATCAGGATGAAGCTGATACCGTCCTGCTGCCGCGGCCCGTCGCTGGTGCGCACCAGCGCGAACATGCGGTTGGCGTGGTGGGCATGTGTGGTCCAGATCTTGGTGCCGTTGATGACGTAGTCGTCGCCGTCGCGCACCGCGCGCGTCTTCAACGACGATAGATCGGAGCCGGAGCCCGGCTCGGAATAGCCCTGACACCAATAGTCCTCGCCGGAGAGAATCCGCGGCAGATAAAAATTCTTCTGCTCGGGGCTGCCGAAACCGATGATGACGGGCCCGACCATCTTCACGCCCATCACGTTGACGTTGGGCACGCCGGCGCGCGCGCATTCGGTCTCGAAAATCCAGCGCTGCGCCGGTGTCCAGTCCGGTCCGCCATATTCGACTGGCCAGCCCGGCGCGCCCCAACCCTGCTTGTGCAGCGCACGCTGCCAGGCCATGCCGATGTCGGGATCGGAGAACACCGATGGTGTCAGCGCCGTTGCGCGCTTCATCTCCTCGGTGAGGTTTTTCGCAATGAAGCCGCGCACCTCGTCGTGGAAGGCGCGCTCCTCGGCATTGAACGACAGGTCCATGAGGCTCTCCCAGTGTCAGGCCGGCGCTTTGGTGCGGCCCAGCGCGGCGTGGCGGGCATAGTGGTGCGCGCTGCCGCCGAACAGCGTGTCGAAGGCCACGAGCCGCTTGAAGTAGGCGCCGACCTCGAGCTCCTCGGTGACGCCCATGCCGCCGTGAAGCTGGATCGACTGCTCGCCGACGAAGCGCGCACACTTGCCGATCTTCGCCTTCGCACCCGAGGCGGCCCGCGCGCGTTCAACGGGATCGGCGTCGGCTTTCAGCGCAGCGCGCAGCGCCATCGAGCGGGATTCGTCGACCTGCATCGCCATGTCGGCGAGGCGGTGGCGGATCACCTGGTTGGCCGAGAGCGATCGGCCGAACTGTTTTCGGATCTTGGTGTATTCCAGCGTGGTGTCGAGCAGCGTCTGCATGATGCCGACAGCCTCCGCACCGAGCGCGGCCATGGCGCGATCGACCGCCCATTCGATGGCGGGCAGAGCATCGCTGCCGTCGCCGAGCAGAGCGTCTTCGGGTAGATGCACGTCGCACAGCTCGATGTTGCAGGCGCGTCCGCCGCCAAGGCGCTGATAGTCGCTGATCGCAATGCTCGGCGTCGTCGCCGGCACCAGGAACAGGCCGATCCGTCCCGAAGGTCCCCGATGATCGTGAACATGCGCGGAGACGATGATCTCGTCCGCAGCATGGCCGTCGAGGACGGCGATCTTGCTGCCGGAAAGGCGCCAGCCCTGCGCCGTTTTGTCCGCGACCATCGCGACCTTGGCGAGATCGAACCGTGCCGCGCGTTCGGAATGCGCCAATGCGAGCTTCAGTGATCCGTCCGCTACCTTGGGCAGGCTCGCTTGCTTCTGCTCCGTAGTGCCGCATCTAGCGATCAGCGCGGCTCCCAGCACCACGGTTGCGACATAGGGCTCCGACACCAGCCCGCGGCCAAAAGCTTCCATCAGGATGCCGACATCGACCGCGCCGCCGCCGAGCCCACCAAATTCCTCCGCGATCGGCAGCGCCAGCCAGCCGAGCTCGGCGAACTGTTTCCATACCAAAGGGCTGAAGCCGAGCGGATCGTTCGCCATCTTGCGGCGATGGTCGGCATCGTAGCTTTCGGCCACGAACCGTTCCGCGCTCTCGCGCAGCAGGCGCTGCTCGTCACTGAGATTGAGGTCCATGGGGCTACTCCGCCACTGGCGGCTTGCGCACGGAGGGATGCAGGCCGGAGGGATCGACGATCATGCCGAACTCCTGGAGATTATGGGCGTGGCAGAGCTGATGCAGCGCAAAGGCCTGATCGATCGCGGCGGGCTGGCCCATCACGTCCACCGAGCGGTTCACCGCCTCCTTGGTCAGCTTCAGCGCAAAGGACGGTTTTGTTGCGATCCGCCGCGCTAGCGCCAGCACGCGCGACGACAGCTCCGCGCGCGGCACGACCTGGTTGACCATGCCGAGCTGATGCGCCTCCTGGGCGCTCCAGCTGTCGGCGGTGAACAGGAATTCCTTGGCCTTGCGTGGGCCGAGCTCCCAGGGATGCACGAACCATTCGACGCCGCAGACGCCCATGGTGACGACGGGGTCGCAGAACTGCGCATCGTCGCTGGCGATGATGAGGTCGCAGGCCCAGGCCAGCATCAGCCCGCCGGCGATGCATTTGCCATGCACCTCGGCAATTACAGGCTTGGCGAGGTTGCGCCAGCGCCGCGTGATCTGGAGATAAATTTCCTGCTCGCGCGCGAAGCGGCCATGGGCACTGGGCTCGGCAAAACCGCCCCAATTTCCAATCGGCGGAAAATCGACTCCCGCGGCATTCTTAGCCCCGGGGCGCAGGTCATGCCCGGACGAAAAGTGCGGACCGTTGCCGGCGAGGATGATGACCTTGATTGCATCGTCCTGCACCGCCGCATCGAAGGCGGCGTTGAGGTCGTAGGTCATTTGCAGGTTCTGCGCGTTGCGCGCCTCGGGCCGGTTCATCACGATCCGGGCAATCGCCGGATCCGGTCGCTCCACGAGGATGGTCTCGAACGAGCTCATCGCTTTCCCCTGGCGTTTCCGTTCTTGTTTTGCCCGAGTTGACTATGTGGGCGAGCGATAGGCAAGAGGCTTGCGGCAGTCGGCTGCTTTTCTCAGGCGCTTAATCTGGTAGTTTGCACCAGATTCCACCGGGAGAAATTTGATGCGCAAGATCCTCACCTTGCTGGCGGCGTTGGCCTCGCTGAGCCTGACCAATTGCGGCTACAACGCGATCCAGAGCGAGGATCAGCAGATCAAGGCCAATTGGTCCGAGGTGGTGAACCAGTATCAGCGCCGCGCCGATCTCGTGCCCAATCTCGTCAACTCGGTGAAGGGTTTTGCCCAGCAGGAGAAGGACGTGCTGCTCGGCGTCACCAATGCCCGCGCCAAGGTCGGCAGCATCCAGGCAACGCCGGAGGTATTGAACGATCCCGCTGCCTTCCAGAAATTCCAGGCCGCCCAAAGCGAGCTCTCCAGCGCGCTGTCGCGGCTCCTCGTCGTCACTGAGAACTATCCGCAGCTCAAATCGGATGCCCTGTTCAAGGATCTGATGTCGCAGCTCGAAGGCACCGAGAACCGCATCACGGTGGCGCGAAACCGCTACATCAAGGCGGTACAGGAGTACAACGTCACCGTCCGATCGTTCCCGACGAACCTGACCGCGATGGCGTTCGGCTACAAGGAGAAGCCGAACTTCTCGGTCGAGAACGAGAAAGAAATCTCGACTGCGCCGAAGGTGGACTTCAACCCGGCGCCGGCGCCGTCGAAGTAAGCACGCATCGTTTCGCGAATGCCCTTAGCCCCACCCACCGCCGTCATTCCCCGCGAAGGCGGGGAATCCAGTACGCCGCGGCTTCACCGTAGTCCTCTGGCGTCTCTGGAATACTGGATCGCCCGGTCAAGCCGGGCGATGACAGCGAGGTTTTGGCGCGCCCGCTCTGCCTTCTTACAGCGCGGCGTTCTCCTGCTCATGCTGTGTCTCGCCTTTGCGCTCGCAGCCTCAGCCGACGTCGCCGTGCCGGAGCTCACCGGCCGCGTGGTCGACCAGACCGGCACGCTGTCCAGCAGCGACATAGCCGCGCTGTCGCAAAAGCTGCGCGACTTCGAGAACCGCAAGGGCAGCCAGGTCGCCGTCCTGATCGTGCCAACGACACAGCCGGAGACGATCGAGCAGTTCTCGATCCGCGTTGCCGAGGCCTGGAAGATCGGGCGCAGGAAGGTCGATGACGGCGCGATCCTCATCGTCGCCAAGAACGACCGGCATTTGCGCATCGAGGTCGGCTACGGGCTCGAAGGCGCGCTCACCGACGTCACGTCGCGGCGGATCATCGATGAAGTCATCACACCGAAATTCAGGACGGGCGATTTCAGCGGCGGCATCGGCGATGGTGTCGATCGCATGATCCGGGTCGTCGACGGCGAGCCGCTGCCGGTTCCCTCGCCGACCGTCAACTTCGGCCATCTGGACGACCTCGCGCCGCTTTTCATCGTGACGCTGTTTGCTTCGATCGGGGTCGGCGGGTTCTTCCGGGCCATGCTGGGGCGGCTGCTCGGATCCTTGACGACCGGAGGCATTATCGCAGCGCTGACCTGGCTCATTCTCGGCTCTCTTGCGCTCGCGATTGGTCTCGGCATTCTCGGCTTCATCATCGGATTCATCGCCGATCTATTTTCGGCGATGGGACCAAGCACGCGATCCTCGCGCGGCGGTTCGTGGTCGAGCGGCTCATCGGGAGGCGGCTGGAGCGGCGGCTCATCGAGCGGCAGCGACAGCGGCAGCTTCAGCGGCGGCGGGGGCAGTTTTGGCGGCGGCGGCGCCTCGGGGAGCTGGTAGGTCATGAGCATGAAGCGCATTGCCAGACACCTCGTGCAGCATCATTGGCGGGCAAAGCAGATTTTCCCGCAAGCCGTGCTCGACCGCATCGAGCAGGCGATCAAGCGGGGCGAAGCCACCCATTCCGGCCAGGTCCGCTTCGTGGTCGAAGGCGCGCTTGATGGCCGCCCGTTGTTCCGCAACCAGCCGGCGCGGGCGCGAGCGCTCGATGTGTTCTCGCATCTGCGCATCTGGGACACTAAGCACAACAACGGCGTCCTCATCTATCTCCTGCTCGCCGACCGCGACGTCGAGATCGTGGCCGACCGCGGCATCGACGCGAAGGTTGGCGCGGAAGGCTGGGAAAGGATCTGCCGGGCGATGGAGGCCGAGTTCAGGTCGGGCCAGTTCGAACGCGGCGTGATCGCCGGCATCGAGGCCGTGTCGTGCGAACTGGTGCGGCATTTTCCGCCGCAAGGCCCGCATTCGAACGAGCTGCCGGATGCGCCGGTGCTGATGTAAGCGCGGGCCGATAACCCGCACTCCGTCATTGCGAGCGCAGCGAAGCAATCCAGGCTGTCCCCGCGGAGAGATTCTGGATTGCTTCGCTGCGCTCGCAATGACGATGCTGAAGCAGCTTGCTCAACTCTCTCACCGTCGCCCTCGCGCAACGGCGAAGCCATTGTCGCTGGAGGCGCGAGCGCAGCGAGCTTCGAAGGGTGACGGCCCGGCCGTTGCGCCGCCGTTCATCTTGCCCGATTACAATTTGTTGCACGCCGCCACGCCGGTTCCACTTTCCTGGCCAAATTCGGCCTCGGACGAGTTCCTAAAATTTCGGTAAGCGGGTCCTAAGGTAAGGATTTCGCAAGCAATGAAAGTTACCAAAAGGTCAACCTAGACTGGAGTATTTGAGCCGTGAGCGAACCAATGCCCGAGCAGGCCGCCCTGGATCATGGCGCCGTCGAAGCCGCAGCGACAGCGCCGCAGGCCGTCGAGGCTGCCGGGATCGAGGCCCCCTCGATCGCCCCCGACCACGAGGCACCGCCCAAGCCCGACCCGGTCAAGATCGAGCCGCCAAAAATCGAGGCACCAAGGATCGAGGTGCCGAAGTTCGAAGCCAAAGCTGAACACAAGGCTGAACCCAAAGCCGAGTCCAAGGCTGAACCCAAGGTCGAGCCCAAGGTCGAGCCGAGTCCCGGCAAGCTGATCGTGATGGCGCCCTCGGAGCGCTCCTGGGACCGCGAGGATTTTGCTCCCCACATCAAGGCGGAGGAACCGCGCGAGACCGCCGGCAAGCGTCGCCTGTCGGCGATGGCCGCGGTGGTGGCGATTGCCGCTTGCGTCGGCGCGATCAGCGGCGCGCTCGCGACCGCCGGCATGATGCACTTTGCTGCCCCGGCCCCGGCGCCGGTTCATGTCGCCGATACCAGCGCGCTGGATGCTTCCGTCGCGCGGATCGATGCCGATCTCGTCGCGCTCAAGGCCAATGTCGAGCACAGCGCGAAAACCGGCGTCAGCCAGCTCAACCGGGCCAACGACCGTCTCGACAAGCTCGAGAAGGCGCAGGCCGAGCCGATGGCCAAGATCGCCAAGCTCTCGGAGACGGTCGACAAGCTCCGCGCCGCGCCGCCGGCCCCTGCGCCGGCCGCAGCCGCCGCGCCCGCCAAGGAGACCACCGGCTCGATCGCACCGACCCAGGTCGCGACCGCCCCGGCTCCGACGCCCGCCGCGCCCAAGACCGAGGTCGGCCGCCTGCCGACGATCGAAGGCTGGAGGCTGCGCAACGCCGCCAATGGCGGTGCGCTGATCGAGGGCCGCGACGGCCTCTACGAAGTATATCCCGGCGATCCCATCCCCGGCATCGGCCGCGTCGATGCGATCCGCCGCCAGGATGGCCGCTGGGTGGTCGTCACCAGCAAGGGCCTGATCATCGCGCGCTGAGCGTCCGATATTCGACCTTCGAAGAGGCGCTTCACCACCATGTGAAGCGCCTTTTTGCTTGAATAGGCATCCCCGCGCGGTGTTACTGGAGACATGAGCCGCGCGTTGCGAATTTTCGTTGCTGTCGCTGCATTGTTGGGCGGCGTCGTTTCGCTTTCCGCTGGGGAGAACGCGCAACTGGCGCGCGGCACGGCGATCACCGATCCTGATCTGTTGCGCCGGCTCGATCAGAGTGACGCGCTCACGATCGCGCGCCTGCTATGGCCGGAGCGGAACGCCGACGTTCCGCTCACGACCGACCTGCTGTTCTCGTCGCTGCCGCAGCTCAAAGCGATTCCGCCGGCGATCGATGCGGAATTCGACCGCTACATCTCCAGGTATAAGGCGACATATCCGGCCGAGACGATTGGCGTTGGCGAGGGTCTTGACGCGCAGTTGTTCGACCTCGCCAATCTGAGATCGCGCGACACGCGTTTCGTCCTCGCCGGCATCGTCAACCGCATGGACCGCGCCTATGTCTCGGAGGAGTCCTGTGGGGAGATCCGGCTGATCTACCGTCTCGCGCGTTTCGAGAACAGGCCGGACGGCGGCAAGACCGCGACGCGCCTGCCGATGACGCTCAATCTGGTCATGAAGGCGCGCGATGCGCGCCAGACGAACGGGAACGGCAATCCCATCAGCTGCGCCGAGATCGCGCGGCGCTGGCTCGACAATGGCGACTGGCAAGATCTGATCGGAAGTCGCTTCTCCCCTAATGACGCCATGCTCGATCGTATCGAGACCAACATCCAGGTCTCCGTCGCGCCGAAATCGGCGCTGCACGATTTCCGCTCCGACTATCTGCTCAAGGTGTTCAAGTACGACGCTGCCACCAAGCAGTTCGAGGAATCGACGCTGGAGAACCAGATCGACCGCGACCGGATCCTTGCCGACGATGCGCTTCGGCGCGGCTTCAGGGATTGGTTGCTCGCGCCCGAAAATCTGCGCGAGTTCGATCGCGGCACGGTGCTGATCCCCGAAAAATTCCTGGCGATGTCTGCGGTGGTGCCGACACCCGCCGGGCTCGATGCCTCCGCCTTGCAGCCGGAGTTCGGCATGATGCAGGGAGAAGGAAGCGCGGAGGGCAGCGACGATCCCGTTTTCAGCGATGACGACGTGGTCGGTGCTTTGAAGCAGGCTGCCGCGCGCGGCATCGATCTGCAGAACGTCCGCTCGGTCGCGGGCTTTCAGCGCCGCCTCAACGACGTCACCTGCGCCGGCTGCCACCAGACTCGCGGCATCGGCGGCTTCCATTTCCCGGGCGTGGATTGGCTTGCAGGCCAGCCGTCCAATTCCGCCATCGTGCCGGCCTCGCCGCATTTCTTCGGCGATCAGGCCCGCCGCCGTGAAATCCTGACCGCATTCGCCGCGGGCAAGCGCCCTGATTTCTCACGCGGATTTGCCAGCCGGCCGCAGACTCGTGGCAGCCGCGAACTCGCTGGCACCGAATATCAGGACGGCTGGGGCGCGCATTGTTCCCTGCAAACTGCGGGATCGGGAACGGCGGACAAGAGTTTTACGTCATGGAGCTGTGCTAGAGGTCTCACCTGTCAGGCTGCCGCGGCCTCGCGCCGCATCGGCATGTGCTTCATCAAGACGCGTTAGCGCGTGATCCGAAAAAGTGTCTAGCGGTTTTCCAAAGGATCACGCGCAAGATAAAGCAGCCAAGCGATTTGGATGACCCATGACGGATACGAGCGAGGCCAACAAGGAGCGCAATCGCGAGATCGCGCGCAATGAGGAAGCCAAGCAGGTCACCGGCAGCATCCGCGTCAGTATCTGGGCGGTCGCGATGGCGGTTATCATCGGTGGGATTCTGTTCACGCTCGGCTGGCTGGCGCTGCGGTAGCCGGCGTCCTCACTTCGCGTAATTCGTCATCCGTTTTCCCGGCAGCAGCTCATAGGCCGGCTTCCAGCCAGGCAGGGCGGCCATGCGGCCGAGCCAGGCGTGGATGGCGGGATGGCTCGCGGCAAAATCGAAGCCGTGCTCGTCGCTCGGATAGTGCAGATAGGCCATCATCGAGATGTCGGCGACCGTCGGCCTTGCGCCGATCGCGAATTCATTGTGCTGGAGGTGTCCGTCGAGGATGCCGAGAAAATCCTCGAGCCGCCGGCGAAAATGCTTCAGCACCTGCGGGTCGTTTTTCTCGGTGAAGGCGCGCATGAAGCGATAGGTCGCCATGTAGCCGGTGAGCTTGTGGTTGTCCCAGAACAGCCAGCGCAACAGCTCGAACTTTTCCTCGTCCGTCTCGGCGCCGAAACGCCCGTACTGATCGGCAAGCTTGAGCAGGAGGGGCGCGGTCTGCGTCATCTTCACGCCGTCGATTTCGAGCACGGGGATCTCGCCCATCTCGTTGACGGCCTTGCGCCATTCCGCCGTGCGCGTGACGCCGCCGCCGAAATCGGTCCAGACCGGCTCGAACGTTTCGCCGCAAAGCGTGAGCATCAGCGCCAGCTTGTAGCTGTTGCCGGATTCGGGGAAGTAGTGCAGGCGATAGCTGGGCATGGGACCTCACGGTGACGAGTGTGGTCGTGAAATTATATCGGGATAGTACGGCATCGTCATTGCGAGCGTAGCGAAGCAATCCAGCAATGCATCCGCGGATACAGTCTGGATTGCTTCGTCGCAAGGGCTCCTCGCAATGACGGTGTTCGGAGCGAGCGACTCGGCCTTACCCCACCGCCCCCTTCGCCCGCAGCTGCCTGATCGCCGCCTCGTCGTATCCCGCGCCGCGCAAAATCTCGTCACTGTGCTCGCCGACGCCGGGCGGCTTGCGCGGCTGGACCTTCCTGGCGCCATCGATCCAGATCGGGCTGTTGATGGTGAGCATGGTGTCGTTCTCGAACGGCACCAGCACCTCGTTGTCGAGCATCTGCTTGTCGTTCGGGATGTCGTCGAGAATGGCGACGACGCCGAACACGAGGCCATTGCCGTCGAGGATATTGCGCCATTCGGCGAGATCCCTGGTCGCGAAAGTGTCGTCGAGAATCTTGATCAGCTCGACGGAGCGGGCGTGGCGGTCGGCCTTGGTGACGAAGCGGGGATCGTCGATCAGATCCTCGCGCCCGAGGCAGCGCGCCAGCGTCGGCCACTGTCGCTCCTCGTTGAGCAGGGAAAGGATCAGCCAGCGGCCGTCCTTGCACTGGTAGTGGTTGGCGACCGCGTTCAACGCGCGCTCGCGCGGGCGCCGCTCGCCGAACTTGGAGCCGCAGAGTTTCGCCTGCGCCAGCACGCTCGCCGCCCATACCCCGTTCGCCATCAGGTTGGAGGCGACATGCGAGCCCTTGCCGGTCTTCTCGCGTTGATAGAGCGCGGTGACGATGGCGCCATAGAACGCCATCGCGCAGGGATGGTCGCCCATGCCGGCGACCGAACGGGCGGGTGTCGTATCGGTATCGGCGCGGACGAGGTCCATCAGGCCGGAGCGCGCCCAATAGGCGTTGCTGTCGAAGCCGGGCTTGTTGGCCTCTTCGCCCTTCTCGCCATAGCCGGTGAAGGAGGCGTAGATCAGCCGGTCATTGAGATGGGCGAGATGGTCATAGGTGATGCCGAGCTTGGCGCGCACCGGCGGCGGCATGTTGGTGATGAAGACGTCGGCCTCCGCCACCAGCTTGTAGAGCACGGCCTGCGCTTCCGGCTTGGAGAGGTCGAGCGCGATGCTCTTCTTGTTGCGGGCCTCCAGCAGCCAGGCGAAATTGTGCTCGCCGGTCGGATAGCCCGGAAGGTTCGGCAGATTGCGGTAGGGATCCCCGGTGCCGGGCGGCTCGATCTTGACGACGTCGGCGCCGAAATCCGACAGCACCGTCGCGGCCGCGGGCGCTGCGATGAAGCTCGCGCAGTCCAGAACCTTCAGCCCCGCAAAAATGCCCTTTTCCATCGCGGCGTTGCTCCCTCGCTCTTGTCGTTTCCCGCGCGCTGGAATTGGCGCGAGCCCATCATGGGAGCATTAGACCGATGTTTCCGCGGGATGCAACGGCGCCTGGCGCAGGGCCTCACTCCTCCCCCGCAAGCAACGCAGCATTGCCACCGGCTGCCGCGGTGTTGATGGTCACGGTCTGCTCGGTGGCAAAGCGCGCGAGGTAGTGCGGGCCGCCGGCCTTGGGGCCAGTCCCGGACAGGCCGTTGCCGCCGAACGGCTGCACGCCGACCACGGCGCCGATCATGTTGCGGTTGACGTAGATGTTGCCGACCTGGACGCGATCGATGATCGCCTCGATGGTGTCGTCGATGCGGGAGTGGACGCCGAGCGTGAGCCCGTAGCCGGTGCGCTCGATCGCTTGCAAGACACGTTCGAGGGTCTCGGGCCGATAACGGACGACGTGGAGGATCGGGCCAAACACCTCCTCGGTGAGCTGGCCGGTGTCCTTGAGCTCGAAGATGTGCGGCGCGACGAAGCAGCCCTCCGGTGCGTGGCCTGCAAAGTGCAGCCGCGCCTCCGTCTTCATCCGCGCGATGTGGGCATCGAGACGCTGCTTGGCCTCGCGATCGATCACCGGCCCGACATGGGTTGCAACGTCGCTGGGATCGCCGATCTTCAACTCGCGCGCAGCGCCTGCGATCATTTCGATCATGCGGTCGGCGACGTCCTCCTGCACGAACAGCAGCCGCAGCGCCGAGCAGCGCTGGCCGGCGGAACGGAACGCCGAGGTCACGACGTCGTCGGCGACCTGCTCGGGCAGCGCGGTCGCATCCGCAATCATGGCGTTGATGCCGCCGGTCTCCGCGATCAGCGGCACGATCGGCCCGTCCTTGGCGGCGAGCGTCCGGTTGATGGCGCGCGCGACCTCGGTCGAGCCGGTGAAGACGATTCCGGCGATGTCCGCATGCGCGGTCAGCACGGCGCCGATACGGCCGTCGCCGGTGACGAGATGCAGCGCGCTGTTGGGGATGCCGGCTTCGTGCAGCAGGGCCACGGCCTCGCGCGCGATGCGCGGCGTCTGCTCGGCGGGTTTGGCCACAACGCTGTTGCCGGCCATCAGCGCCGCGGTGACCTGGCCGAGGAAGATCGCGAGCGGAAAATTCCACGGCGAGATCGCAACGAACACGCCGCGACCGCGCATGGCGAGCGCATTGCTCTCGCCGGTCGGGCCCGGCATGGCGGCATCAACGCCGAACAGCTTGCGGCCCTGCGCGGCGTAGTAGCGGCAGAAGTCGGCGGCCTCGCGCAGCTCGGACAGCGCGTCGTCCAGCGTCTTGCCGCCCTCGGCTTGCAGCAGTGCGATGAAATGGGCGCTGCGGCTCTCCAGCAGATGCGCGGCCTGCTCCAGCGCCGCCGCGCGCGCAGCTGCCGGCGTCCGGCTCCAGGCGGCAAAGCCGGCGCGCGCCGCAGTCACTGCTGCGTTGGCCCGATCCGGCGTCGCGTCAGTGATGGGCTTGAGATCGGCCGCTGCGGCCTTGACGTCGGCCAGCAGCCGGTCGAGTGCGGCACGCTCACCGAATTCGACGCCGCGCGAATTGCGGCGCTCCGGCGCAAAGAGATCGCGGGGCAGCGGAATCTTGGAATGAGCCGCCTGTTGCGGACGTTCGATGGCATCGGCCGGACGCTGCAACAGCGCCGGGACCGGCACGCGATAATCGGCCGCCTGGGCCACGAAGGAGGAGTTGGCGCCGTTCTCCAGCAGCCGGCGCACCAGGTAAGCGAGCAGATCGCGGTGGCTGCCGACCGGTGCGTAGGTGCGGTAGGCGATGTCAGCATGGTCCTTGGCAAGCCGCTCGTACAGCGCTTCGCCCATGCCGTGCAGGCGCTGGAATTCGAAGCCGCCGCTCTTCCCGGCAAGCTCGAGCACGGTCGCGACTGTCAGCGCGTTGTGGGTGGCGAATTGCGGGAAGATGCGGGGCCGCAAGGCGAGAAGCTGCGAGGCGCAGGCGACGTAGTTCAGGTCCGTCATCGCCTTGCGCGTGAACACGGGATAGCCGTCGAGCCCGCGCTCCTGCGCGCGCTTGATCTCGGTGTCCCAATAGGCGCCCTTGACCAGCCGCACCATCAGCTTGCGGTCATGCGCGCGGGCCAGCGCTTCGACATAGTCGATCACCGCGCTCGCGCGCTTCTGATAGGCCTGGATCGCCAGGCCAAATCCGTCCCAGCCGGCAAGCGAGGGATCGGCGAGCGTTGCCGCGATCACGTCGAGCGACAGCTCCAGCCGGTCGGCTTCCTCGGCATCGACGGTGAAGTTGAGGTCATGGGCCTTCGCGCGCTGCGCCAGGTCCAGCAGCAGTGGCACAAGTTCGCGCATCACCCGCTCGCGGCTGATCGCCTCGAAGCGCGGATGCAGCGCTGAGAGTTTGACCGAGATGCCGGGCCGGTCGGGGAGGGGATGGTTGCCGGCAGTCTTGCCGATCGTCTCAATGGCGCTCGCATAGGCGTCGAAATAGCGCTTGGCGTCCGCTGCCGTGCGCGCGGCTTCGCCGAGCATGTCGAAGGAATAGCGCGGCTTCTGGCCGGAGCGCGGCCGGCCGCGCTCCAGCGCCTGCTCGATGGTCTCACCCAGCACGAAATGATTGCCCATCAGCCGCATCGCCTGGCGCGTGGCGGTGCGCACGGCCGGCGCACCGAGCCGCTTCACCAGCCGGCCGATGGTGCCATCAGGCGTCTCGCCGGGTTGGATCACCCGCGCCGAGATGCCGAGCGCCCAGGCCGAGGCATTGACCAGGAAGGCGGTGGATTTGGTCTCGTGATGGATGAAATCGCCCTCGCCGAGCTTGTCCTCGATGAACTGGTCGGCGGTGCGTGCGTCAGGCACGCGCAGCAGCGCCTCGGCCAGCACCATCAGCGCGAGCCCCTCCTTGGTCGAGAGCGCAAACTCCCGCAGCATGTCCTCGACCCCGCCGAGCCGGTCGTCGCGCTTGCGAATTGCCTCGATCAGCCGCGTCGCGGTGCGGTCGATCCGCGCCTCCTGCGGCGGGCTCAGATGCGACGCCGGCAACAGGCGCGCGGCGATGTCACCATCATCGGGCGCGTAAGGGGCGGAGAAGGGTGACGGAATGTTCGGCATGGCGTGTCCTGTGGCTGAAATCCAGGATAAGGCCCGCGTGACCGTAGCTCGATAGACAATTTAACGGAATTGCCTTAGAAAATGAAGGTCATTACCCGTTTAGCCGCGCAAAATATGGAACTTGATCGAACAGACCGGAAAATCCTCTCGATTTTGCAGGAGGATGGGCGCATCGCCAATGTCGAGCTCGCCGAGCGCATCGGGCTGTCGCCGACGTCGATCGGCGAGCGGCTGAAGCGCTTGCAGCGCGAGGGCTTTGTCGAGGGCTACGGCGCCCGGCTCAATCCGCACCGGCTTGGCCTCGGTCTGTTGGTGTTCGTCGAGGTGCTGCTCGACAAGACAACGCCCGACAATTTCGAGCGTTTCGCGCGTGCCGTGAAGCTCGCGCCCGAGGTGCTGGAGTGTCACATGGTTGCCGGCGGCTTCGACTATCTTGTCAAGGCACGGCTGGCAGACATGACCGCCTATCGACGCTTCCTCGGCGAGACCCTGCTGTCGATGCCGGGCGTGCGCGAGACGCGAACCTATGCGGTGATGGAGGAGATCAAGCGCGACGCACCGTTGCCGGTGGGTTAGCGAAGTGCTGTCGCGATTGTCATTGCTGTGGCGTTGAATGAGCAGTCTTCACGGAAAAAATAGCTATCCTTGTGCAATCGCAACGCCTGTCGTCGAATGCACTGGCCGTCTTCTGAAAATTTTTTGGCCCCGCTCCCGGACAGATCCGGGAGGCAGCAATGGCTGGCGCGGGCTTATACTTTGAGGTTCTCTGCGGAGGTCTTGCCCCGGTTTGCGATCTCTTCGTATTCCACCGTCTGTCCCTCATTGAGGGTGGACAGACCGGCCTTCTGCACTGCCGAGATATGCACGAACACATCCTTGCCACCCGACGCAGGCTGGATAAATCCATAACCCTTCGTCGGGTTGAACCACTTGACCGTACCTTTAGCCATCACGACTTCTCCGCGGGTCTTCCTCCGAGATCTCGAACCGCCAGTCCCCGCCAACCGGCCGGTTCGGTCCTAACAAGATACGCGGAATGTGGCAGGCTTGGTAGCTCAAACCACATCGGCATTTCGCCGAATTCCGCTCAACTTCGCAGCGTTTTTGCCGGTTTTGCCCGTTTCGCGGTCAAATGGCCGGCACGCGGCGCGCCATCCGTCAATAAGTCGCGGCCAGATAATCGACGATCTTGCCGACATCGGCATCGTCGATCGGTGCGCCATAGACCTTGATCATCTTGGTCACCTCGGCCTGCCAGAAGGCCTTCTTGTCCTTCATCGGTGGCTGCGTGGCGATGTAGTCGGACGAGTGGCAGGCGCCGCAATTGCTCTGCACGACCTCGAGATTGGGCCCGGGCTTGAACGCGGCGACCTCCTCTGGGGTTTTGTAATTGACCGGCGCCGCGAGTGCCGAACCGATCACGGCGACGAGGGCGAGCGAGATGGCGAGGAGAAAGGTGCGCTGCATGATCATTCTCCTTCAGGCCACGCTGACGCGGACGGTTTCGACGACGTTGCGTAAGTAACCCGCCGGGTTCCAGCGCGGCGTGTCCGGCTGGGTCTCGCCGCCATTGCCGGTGGCGCGGACCTTGAGCTCGTGGCTGCCAGCGGCGAGCTTCACCGGCAGCTTCCATTCGCGGAACGAGTATTTGCCGAGGTCCTTGCCGAGCTTGGCGCTGGTCCAGGTCTTGCCGCCGTCGGTGGAGACCTGGACCTCCTTGATGCCCTTGCCGCCGTCGAAGGCGATGCCGCGCAGGGTCACAGCTCCCGCCTTCAGCTTGGCGCCATCCGGGACGCTGGTGATGAAGGAGCGGATGGTGAAGCGGTTGATCGGGATGGTCGCCTTCGGCGCCGTGCCCGGCTCGACCGCATTGTTCGGCGTATCGGGAATGCGATAGGCCGACTTCATCCAGAAGCCGTCATAGACGTTGTCGATGACCGTGATCTCATTGAGGTGCTTGACCCAGTAGGTGCCGTAATAGCCGGGCACGATCAGGCGCAGCGGGAAGCCGTTGAGGAACGGCAGGTCCTCGCCGTTCATGCCATAGGCCAGCATCACCTCGCCGTCGGTGGCGTGATCGATATCGAGCGCCTTGATGAAATCGGGCGTCTTGTCGTTGACCGGGCCGTCCATGCCGTTGAAGGTGACCTGCTTGGCGCCGGCCTGCACGCCCGCCATCTCCAGCACCGCCTTGAGCGGCACGCCGCGCCAGCGCGCATTGCCCATGGCGCCGTTGGCGAGCTGGCCGCCAGCGACACGTGGCTCGAAGAAGCCGCGGCTGTTGCCCGAGCACTGGTTGACGGCGACGATCTCTGTCGCCTTCATCTTCTTGATGTCTTTGAGCGACAGCTTCAGCGGCTTGTCGACCTTGCCCTTGACCTCGAGCGTGAACTTGTCGGGATCGAGATTGTAGGGCAGGTCGGAGAGATGATAGCGCACGAAGAACGCGTTGTTCGGCGTGATCGGGCCGTCGTTGAAGATCGCAAAAGGCGTCTCGAGCTGCGGCGGCCGGCTGGTCAGGCTGATCATCGGCCGCTTCTGCGGATACTTCACCAGCGGCCGTTCGCCGTTGGCAAAGGGCAGGGTGACGGTGTCGAGCGCCAGCGCTTTGGTTGAGCTCAGTGTGGCCGCAAGTGCGGAAAGACCCGCTCCCTTGAGCAGGTCGCGTCGATCAAACATTCTGGTCCCCTCCCGGAGCTTTTCGTTGGATCACGGTCATCACCGCGATCCTGCGCTCATCTGTTGCAACGATTTGGACGAAGTCAATTCGTGCTTTCGCAGCAAGCCCATGCCGCTGCGTTGCAGCAGGCCGGTGTTACGTGGTGATGAGAGGGACTAGAGTTGTAACGGCAGCGACGGTGCGCTCGACCTCTCCCGCTTGCGGGAGAGGTCGGCGCGGAGCGCCGGGTGAGGGCTCTCTCCTCTGGGGGATTGTCCCGTTGTCGAGACACCCTCTCCCCAACCCTCCCCCGCAGGCGGGGGAGGGAGCGCACCTTCCGTGTGGCTTGCGCGCTACGCCGCGACGCGCACGCTCCCGTCGACCAGCGCCGTCAATTCCCTCGCATCCGCGATGACGCGCACTGCCATCGGCTCGTCGCGGCCGCGGATCGCGACCTCCTGCTGCGGCAGGGCATGCTCGACAAGGCCGGCGGTGCGGCCGACTTCCTCCGAGATGATCGCTTCGCAAGCCAGCGTCTTGGTCATGTCCTGGAGGCGGGCGGCGACGTTGACAGCATCGCCGAGCGCGGTGAAGACGATGTGATCGCGATAGCCGATGTCGCCAATGATGACCTCGCCGCCGTGGATGCCGATGCCGAAACGGATCGGCTGGCGCAGATCGTGGCTCAGGAGCTCATTGAGCTCGTCGATATGCGTGGCGATCCCCGCGGCCGCTTTCAGGGCCTGCCGGCAGGCCTCTTGCGGATCGGCCGACAGCCCGAACAGCGCCAGCATGCCGTCGCCGACGAACTGGTTCGGCTGGCCTCCGTTCTCGATCACCGCCTGCGACACCGCGCCGAGGAAGCGGTTGACGATGAAGACGGTGTCGAACGGCAGCCGCTTCTCGGCAAGCTGCGTCGAGCCGCGCATGTCCACGAACAGGCTGACGAGATAGCGCTCCTGGCCGATTCTGGCGGGCGTCGAAGCCTGCGCATTCGCGGAGAGTGTGTGCGGGGTGAAAAGCTGAAAGAAGGAGAGGTCCGACGTCGGCCGCAGCTGGCAGGCGAGCCTGATCGAGGGATCGCTGGTGCCGACGCGGGTCAGCACGAAGGCCTCGCGCTGCGACGGCTCGGGCAGGGCGCCGTGATCGCCGATGATGCGGATGCGGCAGGTCGAGCAGCGGGCGCGGCCGCCGCAGACGCTGGCATGAGGTACATTGTGGCGCAGGCTCGCTTCCAGCACCGACAGTCCTTTGGGGACCCGCACCGTCTTGCCGTTGCCGTAGGACAACGCGATCATGCCGCCGCGCCGTTCGCGCAACGCGCGCACGCCGCGCGCCGCCAGCGCCAGTCCGAGCAGGCCGAAATAACCGACGGTGAGGCCGCCGGTGATGTGGTCGAGCGTATTGCCTTCCGCGACCGTGCCGACCTGGCGGCGGGTGAGATTGTGCGTACGCCATTCTCCATCGTCGCTCTCGACGGCGATGCTACGGCCGCCCTGATAGATGCCGAGCAGCGACAGCGTCGGGATCAGCACGGCCGCCGCGAGCAGATAGGGTGCCGCGCGCGTGAAGAACAGCTTGAGGCGAAGCCAGAAGAAGATGCCGATGCAGCCGTGCACCCAGGCAACCAGAAGCAGGATCGTCATCTGCCAGAGCCGGCCGGGCGATGCGACGAAGAACAGATAGAGTTCCTGCGGATACAGCTTTTGGTGTCCGTACAGCGTCTGGCCGAGCCGCACCCCGATCACATGCGCCATGACCAAAGCGGGGATGCTCAAGCCCAGCACCAGCTGGAGCGGCTCGATCGTCCGCCAGCGGAACTGCCGGCGCTGGTACAGCGCGTAAAGGCCGAGCCCCATATGGGTGAGTGCGGCCGTGTAGAACACGATCGCGACGGGGAGGAACTGCCAGAATAGGGTGTGGTAGTAGACCCCGGCCTCCATGGCATCGACCGAGATGTTGCCGAGTGCATGGTTGAGGAAATGGCTCACCACATAGGAGAACAGGATGATTCCACAGATAAGCCGCACCTGCCGCACGCTGGTGGCACGGACGACGGACATCTGTATGGGAGCGGTGGCCATGATTCGGTTGTATCAGTTCATGAAGGAGAACAGCCAGCGTAGCGTTTAATTCCAGGGCTGGACAGGTTGTGAGGTCACATCCGCGGCAAGGTTACGGAATCGTAGGGTGGGCAAAGGCGCCTTGGCGCCGTGCCCACCATTCCGCGTCCTTCCGCTCCGCCGTCGTCCCGGACAAACGCGCCCCAAGCGCGCGCCGATCCGGGACCCATAATCACAGGAAGATGTTGTGCGACGGGCTGGTAACTCCGAGTCTTCGCCAAACTCCACCCTGTGGTTATGGGTCCCGGGTCTGCGCTTCGCTTGCCCGGGACGACGGTGGCGGCCCGCATTGACTCCCCCTCCCAGGTTGGCGAAAAGCGCGGCCGTGACGACAGCTCCTGACATCACCGTGCCCCTCCGCGGCGCCGCGCGCCGGCCCTTCGTGATGGCCGCAGCGATCATCGCCGCGATGACCGTGCTGCGCATCGTCTACGCCTCCGCGATCGAGTTGCGCACCGACGAGGCCTATTATTGGACCTGGTCGAAGGAGGCAGCGCTCAGCTTCCTCGATCATCCGCCTGGCATCGCCTGGATCATTCGCTTCGGCACTGCGATCTTCGGCGACACCGCGCTCGGCGTCCGCTTCGGCGGCATCGTCGCGATGCTGGTGACGCAGCTGCTGCTCGCCGACATGGTTCGCCGCCTCACCCATGATGCGCGCGCGGTCATGATCGCGGTGCTGATGCCGGAGGCCGCGCTCTATTACGGCCTGCTGATGGCCAAGGTCGCGCCCGATGTCGCCATGGTCCCGTTTGCGGTGGCGATGATGTGGTCCTTCGTGCGGCTCGCGCAAAGCGGCGATGGACGCTGGTGGCTCGCGGCCGGCCTGTTCGCGGGTCTGTCGATGCTGTCGAAATTCACCGCGATCATGTTCGCGCCGTCCGTTGCCGCCTTTCTGCTCGTGCCGGATTGGCGCTGGCGTTGGCTGCGCAGCCCCTATCCCTATCTCGCGGTGCTGGTCGCGATCCTCGTGTTCTCGCCGGTGCTGATCTGGAATGCGCAGCATGACTGGGCCTCGTTCCGCTTCCAGGGCGTGCGCGCCACCGCCAGTTACGGCATCTCGCTGCGCACCATCGGCGATTACATCGGCCTGCAATTCGGCCTAGTCGGCTTCGTGATGCTGCCGGTGGTGCTGACGGGCCTGGTGCTGACGGCATGGCGCGGCTATCGCACGCGCGAGCCGGTCGCGATCCTGTTGTCGACCGCGGTGCTGGTGCCGTTTCTCTATTTCTTGGTCAAGTCGATGACGCTTCGGGTCGGCGACACCTGGCCGATGTTCATGTGGCCGGTCGGCTTCGCCGCGGCGGCTGTGAACCTCGCAACGATGACGAAGGAGGGCTGGTCGGCGCGCATGCTCAGATCGTCGGCGTTCTGGGCCAGGACATCCATCACCACGGGCATCGCCTTCGTCGTCATCGTGTTCCTCTACTACGTCGCCGCGCCCTGGAATCTGCTGGGCAAGATCGACCCGATCGGCGCGGAAGCCGGCTACGAGCAGGTCGCCGCGCGCGCGCAGGCCGCGCTGGACGAGACCGGCGCGACCTGGATCGCCACCACGGACTATCGCACCTACGCCATGATGCGCTGGCTGTTCAGGGGCCGCGTGCCCGTCGTCGAGATCAACGAGCGCGGCCGCTTCCAGGATTTCCGCGATGCCGGCATGGATCGGATCCAGGGCCACGCCGGCATCTATGTCGGGCGGGAGCCGGACAATCGATCATCGCTATGGGAGAGCATCCCGGCGAAACGCGAGCCGCTTGGCCAGGTCGAGCGCCGCTGGCGTGGGCGCGTGATGGACACCTATGTGCTGGAAAAGCTCACCGGCTGGACGCCGGAGCTTTCGCCGCCGAAGGATTCGCCGCTGTTTCAGTGGCGCGTGCTGGCGGGAGAATTCAGCGCGAGGCTCGCGCGGTTTCTCTTACCCTCCCCTCGAGGGGCAGGGTCGATCGCGCACAGCGCGAGCGGGGTGGGGTGATCTCTCCACTCGGGCAGGGTTCGATGGGGAGAGACCGTCACCCCACCCCGTCTCACATTTAGCTCCGCTCAATGTGAGCCGACCCTCCCCCTCCAGGGGAGGGTAAGGACGAGCAGAGCCCTACTCCTCCTCGTCTTTCTTCCGCAACAGATCCGTCGCGAGGTCCGACAGCTTCGGCTGCGGCAGGGCCGCGAACGGCAGCGGCCGCGTGACTTCGATCGCGGCAAGGCCGAGCCGTGCCGTCAGCAGACCGTTGAGCACGCCTTCGCCGAGCCGCTGCGACAGCTTCGCGGCGATGCCGTGGCCGAGCATCTGCTGCACCAGGCTGTCGCTCGCGGCCATGCCGCCGGTGATGGCAAGATGGGCGATGACGTGGCGGAGCAGGCGGATCATGCCGAGCGCGCCGGGGCGGCCGCCATAGAGGTAGGCGAGCTGGCGGATCAGGCGCAGCGCGGCGACGAACACGAACAGCACGTCGATCGCCGCGCGCGGCGAGACTGCCGTGACGATCGAGACCTTTTGCGCGGCCGACGACACCAGCCGCCGCGCCTCCGCATCCAGCGGCGACATCAACTCGCGCTCGGCGAGCCGGATCATGTCGGCGCCGTCGATGATCTCGCCGGCATGGCTCTCCAGCGTCGCGCGGGCGCGTGCGAGCTGCGGATTCTGGTGCGCGATGTTCAGGAGGTCCTGCACGATGACGCGGCTCTCCTTGCGATCGTCACTGGCAAGCACCGTCGCGGCGCGCTGATGCAGTTTCTCGATGGTCGCGAGCCGTGCCAGCCCGAACGCCTCGCGCCCGATCACGACGGCAAGCGCAAGCGCGGTGACGAAAGCGAAAGCGAGGCCGACCATGCCGAGGCTTTCGCTGCGCGCAAACAGATCCTCGATCAGACGGACGACACCGAGCCCGGTACCGAGCAGCGTCAACCCGGCGAGCCCGGACCAGAACATCGTGCCCCAGGGAAAGCCGCGCCGCGCCGGAAGCGTGGTTTGAACCGGCACCGGCAGCGCCAGTGGATCGGGCTCCGGCGTGATCTGGATGGTGCCGCGACTGATCCGTCCCGTCTCGTCGGCTTCGGTGACGACGACACTGGGATCGTCCAGCCGGAACGTCGCGGGCCGCCGCTGCTGGGATCGCTCGTTCATGAGAGCTTGTCTCCGATCAGGAACTGCAAGGCACGGTCGAGGCGGATGTGTGGCAGGGCCGGCTCTTCCGTGCCCTCGTGCTCGAGCTTCGGCGGGCGGAAGCGCAGGAAGCGGAAATCACTCTTCTCGGCGGCCTGCGTCGAGAGCCCGCGGAACGCGTCCGTACCGTTGAACAGCGGTTCGGGATCCAGCGGCAAATCGCCTGGAAAGGTCGCAACCTCAGTGTTGCCGTCGAAGAATTCGCCGCCGGCACTTTCGCCCGCGGCGGGCGTTCCCAGGATCGACGGCAATTTGTCGCGGCCACGCGCCACCTGCGCCTCGCGCGTGGCGCGTATGGCGGCGAGCGCCACCACGTCGATCTCCGCGCCGGTATTTTCCGCGCGCGTAACCGCGCCGGTGACCGCACGGCGCAGCACGGCCTCGAGCCGGTCGTGGCTGGAATGATGCAGATGGTCCGCCTTGGTCGCCGCGAACAGGATGCGGTCGATGCGTGGCCGGAACAGGCTGGAGAGCAAAGTGCTGCGACCGATGTTAAAGCAATCCAGAATGCCGGCAAGCGCGGCTTCGAGATCGTGCAGCGCTTCGGGTCCGGAGTTGAACGCGGTGAGCGCATCGGCCAGCACGATCTGGCGGTCGAGCCGCGCAAAATGATCGCGGAAGAACGGCCGCACCACCATGTCCTTGTAGGCGTCATAGCGGCGCACCATCATCGCCCATAGCGATCCCTCCGGCGCCCGCCCGCCGGCAGGCACGTCGAGCGGCGCAAAGGTCAGCGCCGGCGTGTCGGCGAGACTGCCGGGCATCAGGAAGCGGCCGGGGGGCAAGAGGCTCATCGCGAAGCGCTCGTCGCGGCACGCGCGCAGATAATCGGTGAAGAGTTTCGCGGCCGTCAGTGTTGCCTGCTCATCCTCGCGTGCGTCGGGCTTGAGCGTTGCGAGATGCGCGTGCCAGTCCGTTGCCAGATGCGCACGCGGCGCCTCACGCGACAGCGCCAGGCTTTCCGCCGACCATTGCTCAAAACTCTTCTGCAGCAGCGGCAGATCCAGCAGCCATTCGCCGGGATAGTCGACGATGTCGAGCGTGAGCGTGCGGTCGGCGCCATTCGGGCGCTGGTAGTCGATGACGAGACGGAGCTCGCTGATATCGACGGTCGAGCTCGGCCAGCGCCGCTCCTCGATCAGTGCGCGCAGATGGTTCTCATAGGCAAAGCGCGGCACGGCATCATCGGGCTGCGGCGCCAGATGCGCCCGCGCGATCCGGCCCGAGGCATAGGCCTCGAACACCGGAAACCGGCCGCCGCGGGTGAGGCCGTGAATCAGCGCCGTGATGAATACCGTCTTACCGGCCCGCGACAGGCCGGTGACGCCAAGCCGCACCGTCGGATTGAAGAAATGCTCGCCATAGTCGATCAGCGCCCTCGCCGACAGCCGCGCCTCCTCGACCATATCCTGGAAACTGAATATCATATGAACGTTAGGGGATCTCGGGCGGGAGGAATGTGCGACCGTTCACAAAAGTGGCAACTGCCTGAGGAAAATCAAGCTTCATACTTCCACCGCCTTTGTCGGCAAATCAGCCGTTTGAACGATGCGCCGATCTCGAAGGACCCATACAAGAGGGCATTGCCACGCTTTGCGGATTGCCATGACCGTCTTCCAACTGAAACAGCTTGCATCCAGCTCCGTCCACGCCGCAGCCGACGCGATGGGCTGGAACTACGATCGCGCCGAGCTGATCGCCGACGGCGTCGTGCATGCGATCGGCGTCCTCTTCGGCATCATCGCAGCGACCGTGCTGGTGGTGCTGGCCGCGGTCTATTCCGACGCCACCGACATCGTCGGCGTCTCGATCTACGTCGCCGGCTTGATCTCGATGCTGGTGCTGTCGGCGACCTATAATCTCTGGCCGGTGTCGCCGGCCAAATGGCTGCTGCGGCGGTTCGACCATTCCGCGATCTATCTGTTGATCGCGGCGACCTACACGCCGTTCATCCTGGAGGTGAAGGACAGCGTGTTCGCGCTGGTGCTGCTTGCCGGCGTCTGGTGCGTGGCGATCCTCGGCATCGTGCTGAAGCTGCTCTATCCCGGCCGGTTCGACCGGGTCTCGGTCGGCATCTATCTCGCGATGGGCTGGAGTGGCCTCATGATCTACGACGCCGTCGTCAGGGCGTTGCCCGCGCTGGTGCTGGGCTTCATCCTTGCAGGCGGCCTGCTCTACAGCTTTGGCGTGATCTTCCACGCCTGGCGGCGGCTGCGCTTCCAGAATGCGATCTGGCACGGCTTTGTCTTGGCCGGCGCGGCGTGTCATTATACCGCGGTGCTCGACCTCGTGTTGAGCTGAGCAAGCCGCGAAGCGGTATAAGAGACGCGGTCCAAGACAAGAGGAGACGTCGCATGCAGGTGACCGGCAAGGTCGTGGTCGTCACGGGCGGCGCCAATGGCATCGGTAAGGCGCTGTGCGAGGCTTTTCACGAGGCGGGTGCAGCCAAGGTCGTCGTCGCGGACATGGATGCCGCCAATGCGAGGGCGGTCGCGGCCATGGTGGATGGGGCCGCCTTCAAATGCGACGTCGCGCAGGAAAAGGACATTGCGCACGTCATCGAGGAGACCGAGCGGCAGTTCGGCCCGATCGAATTGTTCTGCTCCAATGCCGGCATCGGCGGCGGCTTCGATCCGATGTCGGAAAATGCCGGCGGCGCCTCCGACGAGCCGTGGCAGCGCAGCTGGGCGATCCACGTCATGGCCCACGTCTATGCCGCGCGGCATCTGATCCCGCGCATGAAGGCGCGCGGCGGCGGCTATTTCCTTAACACCATCTCGGCCGCGGGCCTGTTGTCGCAGGTCGGCAGCCCGGCTTATTCGACGACAAAGCACGCCGCGGTCGGCTTTGCCGAAAATCTCGCGATCTCGCACAAGGCCCACAACATCAAGGTTTCGATCCTCTGCCCGCAGGGCGTCGACACCAACATGCTGCGCTCGATCCCGAAAGGCCCGCAATCCGGCGACGGCGACCTGACGCCGGAGCAGGTGGCGAAAGACGTGCTCGCCGGCCTCGAACAGGAGACGTTCCTGATCCTGCCGCACCCCCAGGTGCTCGGCTACATGCGCAAAAAGACCGAGAATTACGACCGCTGGATCGGCGGCATGGCCAAGATCCAGGCGAAGATGCGGGAGGAGTTCGGGAAGTAGGGAGGGAGTGCCGCAATTTCGGTGTCGTCCTGGCGAAGGCCAGGACCCATACCGCGAGGTCTACCGATCTAGCCGCGATAGGAGTACCGAACGGCAAGTCTTCGCCAAACTACTCCTTGGGGTAATGGGTCCTGGCTTTCGCCAGGACGACGATGGGGCGAGCTACACGGCTACGCCGCACTCCGCCCCTCCTCCTCCATCCGGCTTTGCCTGAGCGCCCGCGCATAGAGCATCATCCCCTCGCGCACAGTGCGCTGCTCGGCCTCCGTCAACGCCGCCAGCGCTCCGCTCACCTGCTGGCGCCCAAACGCGTGCAGCGCCTCCAGCGTGCGCCGTCCCTTCGCTGTCAGCGACAGCAGCTTGCTGCGTGCATCAAGCTCATCCGGCGTCTCCCTGAGCTCGCCGCAGTCGATCAGCTTGCGCACCAGGCGGCTGACGCTGGATTTCTCCAACCGCAGGAAATCGCCGAGCTGTCCCGAGGTCATGGGCCCGCGGATGCCGATTTCGAGGATGGTGTGCACCGCCGACGGCGGATAGTCCGATGCCGCCACCGTCGCGTCCATGAAGCCGAGCTCGCGCACCATCAGGCGCGAGGCGGCGCGGATGTCGTCGATCAGCGAAAGCTCGGCCATCTTGACTCCTGATTATAGTTGTATCATACAACTATATGCGTGCAACGGCGCGCGCAAGCGTTTTGGAGTGAGCCATGAGCGGAACTTTGCCGGCGGGGATGCGGATGAGGGGCAAGGTCTGCCTGGTGACGGGCGGCGGCAGCGGCATCGGCCGTGCCACCGCGCTGCGGATGGCGTCCGAAGGCGCGGAAGCGATTTTTGTCGCGGGCCGGCGCGAGGCCGAGATCGAAGCAACCGCCGCGGCATGCGGCGAGCTCGGTGCCTTGGCCATTCCGGTCAAGACCGACATCACGCGAGAGGACGACGTCGCGCGCCTCGTTAGCACGGCCATGAAGCGCTGCGGCCGGCTCGACGTGGCCTTCAACAATGCCGGATTCCAGGAGCGCCGCGCGCCGCTGGAGGAGCAGGGCACTGATATCTACGACAGCGTGTTCGACACCAATGTCCGCGCGCTGTTCCTGTGCCTGCGCCACCAATTGCCGGCAATGCTCGCGAAGGGCCGCGGCAGCATTGTCGTCAACGCCTCCGTCAGCGGCGTGCGCAATCCCAATCCCGGCTTCTCGCTCTACTCGGCCTCCAAGGCTGCCGCGATTTCGCTGACGCGTTCGGCCGCGATGGAGAATGCCCCGCGAGGCATCCGCATCAACGCCATCGCCCCCGGCCGCGTCGTCACCGACATGATGCTTCGCGCCGGCGTCGGCGATGTCGCAACGGTGAGCGCCGGCCTGCCGCTGCGGCGGATGGGGAGCCCGGAGGAAGTGGGAGGCGGTGGTGTGGCTGGCGTCGGACGCGTCGTCGTATGTCGTGGGAGGCGGATGGGGGATTTTTGGCGTCGTAGTGGTGCATGCGAGCCAGGACGACGGTGAAGATATGGCCTGCGTCCTAATGCTTCTGCCCGTACAGCACCGGCACCGCCGCATCCACGATCACCTCGACGAGGCTCGTGCCCTCGTGTGCCATCCCGCGCTTCAGCGCCTCGCCCAGCTCCGCCGCCTTGCTCACCCGCACCGCATGGCAGCCCATGCCTTCGGCGAGCCGCACGAAATCGATCCCCGGCAGCTCCAGCCCGGGCACGTTGCGCACCTGCATCACCTGGCTGAACGAGCGCATGGCGCCGTAGCCGGAATTGTTGATGACGACGACGGTGAGCGGCAGCTTGCGCTGCACGGCGGTCCATAGCGCCTGCATCGAATACATCGCCGAGCCGTCGCCGATCAGGCAGACCGTGCGCTGCTTTGGCTTGCCGAGCGCCATGCCGACCGCGGCGGGCAGGGAGTAGCCGAGGCCGCCGCTCGCCATTGTGTAAAAACTGTCCTGGCCGCGCATCGGCATGAATTTCTGCATCGCCGGGCGGTGCGAGGGCACCTCCTCGACCAGCGACGCGCCCTCAGGCATCGCCTGCGACAGCGAGTGCAGCAGGAAGTCGACGGGCAGCGGATCGGCGGCTTGCGGCGGCGGCGGCAGCGTGCGGCCTTTCGGCGTCGACCGCTTGCTCTCCGGCAAAAGGTCGAGCAGCAGGCTCAGCGCCGGCTTGATGGTGGCGATGATACTGGTGCCGACCGGCGTCACCGCCGCCGCATCCGGATCATCCGTGATCTGGAAGATCGTCGCGCCGCCGTCGAAGATCGCGGCATGGCCCTCGACATGGAAGGTAAACACCGGTGCGCCGATCACGATCACCAGATCGTGCTCGCGTAGCGCATCGGACAGCTGCGCGGGCGACGCATGCAGGAAGCCCGCGAATTGCGGATGCCGCTCGGGAAACGAGCAGCGCGCCGAGAACGGGCTGACCCAGACGCTGGCCTTGGCCTTCTCGGCGACGCGCACCATCAGATCGACCGCGCCGGCGCGGTCGACGCCGGGACCGACGACGAGGGCGGGATGCTTGGCCGAACCGAGCGCAGCAACCAGCGCCTGCATCGCATCAGGTTCGGGTCCGATCTCGCGGCTGACCTTGCGGGCCTCGATGGGAGCTGCCGCATGCGCCCAGTCGTCGATCGGAATCGACACGAAGGTCGGCCCGCAGGGCGGCTGCATCGCGGTGTAATAGGCGCGCGCGATCGCGGCCGGCACGTCCTCGGGCCGTGCCGGCTCGACGCTGTATTTGACGTAAGGCCGCGGAAATTCGGAGGCGCGCTCGGCGTAGAGGAACGCCTGCAGCGGCAGGATCGAACGCGCCTGCTGGCCCGCGGTGATCACGAGCGGTGTCTGGTTGCGATGTGCGGTATAGATATTGCCGAGCGCGTTGCCGACGCCGGCCGCCGAATGCAAATTGACGAAGCCGGCATTGCGCGTCGCCTGCGCATAGCCGTCGGCCATGCCGACCGCGCTGGCTTCCTGCAGCGCCAGGACGTAGTCGATGTCATCGGGCCAGTCGCTCAGGAACGGCAGTTCGGTCGAACCGGGGTTGCCGAACACCCTGTCGATGCCGAAGGATCGCAGCAGGCCGAGCGTCGCCTGCTTCACTGTGACGGATTTGCTGCCGGTCTTGCCGTTCTTGGACATGGTTCCGTCCCTTGTTGGTTCTCGCGCAATCAGCCCCAACGTCATTGCGAGGAGCCCTTGCGACGAAGCAATCCAGACTATCTCCGCGGAGAGAGTCTGGATTGCTTCGCTCTGCTCGCAATGACGAGGAGGCCGCGGTGGCTTACCACACCGCCGTCCCCTTCATCGTCGGCTGCCCTTCCGCGTTCGCGGTCCACAGCTCCATGCTCTCGCCGCTGTCATTCGCGTTGATCGAGAACTCCGTGCCCTCGAACAGCGGCTGCACGCCACGATAGGTGAACCTCTTCGGCGCCTTGCCGCCGTGCAGTTTCGCCGCCATTTCGATGATCAGAGCCGCCTGCAACGGCCCGTGGAAGATCAAGCCCGGATAACCCTCGACCTTGGTGACGTAGTCGCGGTCGTAATGGATGCGGTGGCCGTTGAAGGTCAGCGCGGAGTAGCGGAACAGCAGCACGGGATCGGAGACATGGGTCTCGCGGTGCTGTGCCTTCGGAGGCGGGGGCGGAGCCTTTGCGGGCGCCGGCGCGCTGCTCGTCATCTCGCGATAGACGATGTCCTGCCGCTCGCGGATGGCGAGCCCGCGCGGCGAAGAGATGCTGTGCTCGACCGAGACGAAGCACAGCGTGCCGGTCGAGCCTGATTTCACCTGAACGTCGGCAATACGCGACGTCCGCGTCGATTCGTCGCCGACGCGCAGCGGCTGCAAAAACTCGATCTCGCCGCCGGCCCACATCCGGCGCGGCAGCGGTACCGGCGGCAGGAAGCCGCCGCGGGTCGGGTGACCGTCGGGGCCGAGCATCGACATCGGAAACACCGGCTGTGCCAGGCACCAATGCACCGTGAACGGTGCGGCATCGCCCGCCCTGGGCTCGCCGACCTCCTGGAACAGCGTCGCGCGCAGGCCCTTCACGAGCTGCGTGGTGACGATGTCGGTGGCCTCTGTGCTGCGGCCGATCCATTGCCGCAAGTGATCGATGTCGAGCTTCTCGGTCATGACGCCTCGCTCTTGTTATTTCCTGGATTGGGGACGGTCGCCGATGGCGGGCACCGGGCCATACGAGCGCGTCTCGCCGACGATGATCGGCGCCGGCGCGGGATAGCTGACGCGGCCGTTCGGCGTGTCGACCTCAATGCGGCGCAGATGGGGATGGTTGGTGAGATCGGCCATGGTGTTGACCTCGGCGAACGCGATGTCGGCGTCCGACAGCCGCTTGAGAAGCTCGTCGCGCGTCATCTTGCCGAAGATATCTGCGACCGTCTTGTCGGTGAAGTCGCGGTTGCGCACGCGCTCGACCATGTTGGCGACGCGCGGATCGCTCGGCAGATCCGGCTGGTCCAGCACCTTCGCGCAAAGCGTCTTCCACTCGCGCTCGCTCTGGATCGAGATCAGGATATCCTTGCCGTCCTTCGAGGTGAACACGCCGTAGGGCGCGATCGAGGGATGGCGCAGGCCCATGCGCTTGGGCGGATTGCCGGCTTCCGAGTTGAGCAGCGGCACGGTGCACCAATCGGCCATCACGTCGAACATGGAGATGCGGATGTCGGCGCCCTTGCCGGTGCGCCCGCGTGCGATCAGCGCTTCCAGGATCGCCGCATGTGCGGTGGCGCCGGTTGCGACGTCAACGATCGACATGCCGACGCGCGAGGCGCCGTCGGGGTTGCCGGTGATGGAGGCGAGGCCGCTCTCGGCCTGGATCAGAAGGTCATAGGCCTTGCGATGCGCGTAGGGGCCCTCATCGCCGTAGCCGGTGATGGTGCACGAGATCAGCTTGGGATAGTCCTTGAGCAGTCGCTCGCGCGAAAAGCCAAGCTTGTCCATCGAGCCCGGCTTGAGGTTCTGGATCAGCACGTCGGCGCTGGCGATCAGCTTCTCCAGCTCAGCGCAGCCTTCTTTCGTGGCGAGATCGACTACCGCCGATTGCTTGCCGCGGTTGAGCCAGACGAAATAGCTGCTCTGGCCCTTGGCCGCCGCGTCATAGCCGCGGGCGAAATCGCCTTCCGGCCGTTCGATCTTGATCACCTCGGCGCCGGCATCCGCCAGCCGCGAGGAGCAGAACGGCGCTGCCACCGCCTGCTCGACCGCAATCACCCTGATCCCGTCCAGTGCTCCCATGGCGCGACCTCAATACGAGCGAGGCATGCCGAGCACGTGCTCGGCGACATAGGACAGCACGAGATTGGTCGAGATCGGCGCCACCTGATAGAGCCGCGTCTCGCGGAATTTGCGCTCGACGTCGTATTCCTCGGCGAAGCCGAAGCCGCCATGGGTCTGGATGCAGGCATTGGCCGCCTCCCAGGACGCATCCGCCGCGAGCATTTTCGCCATGTTGGCCTCGGCGCCGCAGTCGAGGCCGGCCTCGTATTTGCGCGTGGCTTCCTTCACCATCAGCTCGGCCGCACGCATCGAGGCATAGGCCTTGGCGATCGGGAACTGGATGCCTTGATTTTGGCCGATCGGCCGGCCGAAGACTGCGCGCTCCTTGGCGTAATTGGTGGCCTTGGCGATGAACCATTTGGCGTCGCCGACGCATTCGGCCGCAATCAAAATGCGCTCGGCATTCATGCCGGAGAGGATGTAGCGAAAGCCCTTGCCTTCCTCGCCGATCAGATTCTCGGCCGGCACCTTCATGTCGGTGAAGAACACTTCCGTGGTGGCGTGGTTCATCATGGTGCGGATCGGGCGGATCTCGAGGCCATGGTTCTTGGCCTCGCGCATGTCGACGATGAACACCGAAAGCCCGTCCGTGCGCCTCTTGACCTGCTCCTTCGGCGTGGTGCGCGCCAGCAGGATCATCAGGTCGGAATGCTCGGCGCGGCTGGTCCAGATCTTCTGGCCGTTGACGATGTAACTGTCGTTGCCTTCTTTGCGCGCGAAGGTTTTCAGCGAGGTGGTGTCGGTGCCGCTGGTCGGCTCGGTGACGCCGAAGGCCTGCAGGCGCAATTCGCCGCTCGCGATTTTCGGCAGATACTTCGCCTTCTGCTCGGCATTGCCGTGCCGCAGCACCGTGCCCATCGTGTACATTTGGGCGTGGCAGCCGCCGCCATTGCATCCCGCGCGCTGGATCTCTTCGAGGATCGCAGCCGCGGCGGAGAGCTTCAAGCCAGCGCCGCCATATTCCTCGGGGATCAGCACCGAGAGATAGCCGGCCTCGGTCAGCGCATCCACGAAGGCCTTGGGGTAAGCCATCTCGCGATCGAGCTTGCGCCAATATTCGCCGGGAAACTGCGCGCAGAGTTTTGCGACGGCTTCGCGGATGTCGGCGTAATCTTCGGTGTGGTGTTCTTGACTCATGGCGTTTCCAATCAGTAGCGGCAGTTAAGATAACGCCGGCCAATCCTCTGGCGTTGTGAAAACAACGCCAGCCCCCTATGCTCATTTGTTATAGCGTATGGAGTAGCCTTCCAGGATTGGCAAGCATGGATTTCCGGCAGCTCAGGACCTTCAGTTGCGTGGCGGAGCTCGGCAGCCTGTCCAAGGCCTCCGACACGTTGCGTGTGGCGCAGCCGGCGCTGAGCCGCCAGATCAAGCTCCTGGAACACGAGCTGCGCACCGAGCTGTTCACGCGCAACGGCCGCGGCATGGTGCTGACCGACGCCGGCCGCCTGCTGCTGGCGCGCACCTCCGGCATCGTGCGGCAGATCGACCAGATCCGCGACGACATCCAGTCGGCCAAGGGACCGCCCTCGGGCCAAGTTGTGCTCGGCCTGGTTCCGACCGTGAGCTGCGTGCTGTCGGCGCGTTTTGCGCGGCGCTGCGTCGAGAAATTTCCCGGCATCTCGCTGCGCATCGTCGAGAGCTACAGCGGCCATCTCGTCGAATGGCTGCACCGCGGCGAGATGGATCTTGCCATCCTCTATGGACGCTCGGCCGATCTGCATCTCAATGTGCAGAGCTTGGGGCGCGACAACATCGTCGCGGTCGGCCCGCGCGGCTGTGGTCTCGCGCGCAGGAAGAGCGTCGATATCGGCTGGCTGCTGCGACAACGCCTGGTGCTGCCCAGTCATTCCCACGGCCTCCGCGCCCTGATCGAGCACGCGGCCGCCCAGCGCAAGATCAAGCTCGACGTCCAGTTAGAAGCGGATTCGTTCCGCGTGCTGACGAGCCTGGTCGAGGAGGGCCTTGGTTTCGCGCTGCTGCCGCCCTCATCCGTCCACGGCGAGGTCGCGGACGGGCGGCTGGAGACCGCGCCCGTATCCAAGCCGATGACGCGCGAGCTCATTTTCGCTTCTCCGATCGATCGTCCGGCCTCGACGGCCTCGCTCGCCATCACCGCGCTTCTGCGCGAGGAAGTCGCCGCCTGCCGCAAGGAAGGGGTGTGGGACATCAGGCTCGCTTGATCTTCGCCTCGGGGCGAGGGAGCGCACCGAACGCTGCCGCGCCAGCGGTTTAGGGCACAAGCCCGCAGCCGGCCCTTCGCATCTTGAGCGAGCTGTCATGCCGGAATTTTATAGCTGGCGGGCGTCAACGCGCTGCGGCTACGAGTGTGCAAAGCCTCGTCATTGCGAGCGCAGCGAAGCAATCCAGGATTCCTCTGCGGTGACAGTCTGGATTGCTTCGTCGCAAGAGCTCCTCGCAATGACGGAGGATGGGGCCATCACCCCGGAATCCGCACCGGCAGCGACTCATACCCCTTGATGAAGCTCGAATAGATCCGCTTCGGCTCGCCGACCACCTCGATGCGGTCGAAGCGCTTCAGCATCTCCTCCCAGACGATGCGGAGCTGAAGCTCGGCAAGGCGCATGCCGACGCAGCGGTGGATGCCGAAGCCGAAGGAGAGGTGGGTGCGCGGCCGCGGGCGGTCGATGATGAAGTCGTTCGGCCGCTCGAACATCTCCTCGTCGCGGTTGCCGGAGACGTACCACATCACGACGCGGTCACCCTTGCGGATCGGCTTGCCGCCGATCTCGGTGTCGGCAAGCGCGGTGCGCCGCATATGCGCCAGCGGAGTCTGCCAGCGGATCACCTCCGGCACCATGGAATCGATCAGCGCCGGATTGGCCCGCAACTTGTCGTACTGCTCGGGGTTCTCATTCAGCGCCAGCACCGAGCCGGTCATGGTGTTGCGCGTGGTGTCGTTGCCGCCGACGATGAGCAGGATGATGTTGCCCATGAGATTGTCGGGATCCATGAACCGCGTGGCGTCGTTGTGCGCCATCAGCGACAACAGGTCATTGCGCGGCGCGGAATTGACGCGCTCGTTCCACAGCTTCGACATGTAGGCATAGCACTCGTCCATCTCGCGGCGGCGCTCCTCGGCGGAGGCGACGATGCCGCTCTTGGGCAGCGCGGTGGAGACGTCGGACCAGCGCGTCAGCTTGCGCCGCTCCTCCCAGGGGAAGTCGAACAGGGTCGCCAGCATCTGCGTCGTCAGCTCGATCGAGACGCGCTCGACGAAGTTGAAGGTCTCGTTGCGCGGCAGATTGTCCAGCACCGTCTGCGAGCGCTGCCGGATCAGTTTTGCCAGCTCGTCCAGGTGTTGAGGGGTGAACATCGGCGACACCGTCTTGCGCTGCGCCGAATGCCGGGGCTGGTCCATGGCGATGAAGCTCGGCCAGTCGTAGCCCTCCGGCACGTCGCGGATCGAGATGCCGCCGAGCGTCGAGTCCGAGGAGAAGATGCCGTGATTGGTGTCGACATGCATGATGTCGTTGTACTTCACCACCGACCAGTACGGCTCGATCGGCGCGTTGGTGCAGTAATGCACCGGCTCTTCCTTGCGCAGCCGTTCGAACCACGGCCACAGCGTGTCGTCCTGGAACAGCCGGGGCGCGCCGGGGTGGAATTGTGCCAGCGGCGTCGCATAGGCCTCCTCGCGCGCCCTGCGCAGGCGTTCGACCTTGTACACTTTAACCGGCGCTTGGATGTTCATCGTCGTGGCTCCATTGTTTCTGCTCAACCTCTCCCGCTTGCGGGAGAGGTCGGCGCGCAGCGCCGGGTGAGGGTTCTATCCTCTTGGGGATTGTCCCGTTGCGGAGACACCCTCTCCCCAACCCTCTCCCGCAAGCGGGAGAGGGGGCGCAGCTTCCTCGTGGATATCGTTCGGGCTCATCTGCTGCAGATTTATGCCGCGATTTTCACCGGGAGCTCTTCCAGACCCTTCACGAAACTCGAATAGACCCGCTTGGGTTCGCCGACCACATCAATATGGTCGAAGCGCTTGAGAATTTCTTCCCAAATAATCCTGAGCTGGAGTTCGGCTAGCCGCAAGCCCACGCAGCGGTGGATGCCGAAGCCGAAGGAGAGGTGCGTGCGCGGGCGGGCGCGATCGATGATGAAATCGTAGGGCTTTTCGATCGCCTCCTCGTCGCGGTTGCCAGAGACGTACCACATCACGACCTTGTCACCCTTCTTGATCTGCTTGCCGCGGAACTCGAAATCGGAGAGCGCCGTGCGCCGCATATGCGCGAGCGGCGTCTGCCAGCGGATCACCTCCGGCACGAAGCTGTCGAGCAGATCAGGGTTTTGGCGCAGCTTGCGGTACTGCTCCGGATGCTGGCTCAACGCGAGAAGCGAGCCCGACATGGTGTTGCGGGTGGTGTCGTTGCCGCCGACGATCAAAAGGATGAGATTGCCGAGGAAGTTCTTCGCATCCATGTCGCGCGTAGCACTGCCATGCGCCATCATCGACAACAGGTCGCTCTTCGGCGGCTGCGCGATGCGCTCCTTCCAGAGGCGGGAGAAATAGGCCGCGCATTCCGTCAGCTCGGCCTGCCGTTCGTCTTCGCTCGCAACGAGGCCGTCGGGACCGGGAATGGTGGTGGCGATGTCGGACCAGCGCGTCAGCTTGCGGCGGTCCTCCCAGGGGAAGTCGAACAGCACCGCCAGCATCTGCGTGGTGAGCTCGATCGAGACGCGGTCGACCCAGTCGAACACCTCGCCACGCGGCAGGTTGTCCAGGCACTCGGCCGAGCGCTTGCGGATGTTCAGCGCGAGATTGTCCAGATGAGTCGGCGTGAACATCGGCGCCACGGTCTTGCGCTGCGCCGCATGCCGCGGCGGGTCCATCGAGATGAAGCTCTCGCGACGCAAGTCCGGATCGATGTCGCGGATGGTGATGCCGCCGAGCGAGGAGGCCGAGGAGAACACCGAATGATTGGTCTCGATCTCCATGATGTCGTTGTAGCGCGTCACCGACCAATACGGCCCGAACATCGAGTTCTTGCAGTAGTGCACCGGATCTTCCCGGCGCAGGCGGTCGAAATAGGGCCAGAACGTATCGGTCCTGAACAATTCAGGATCGCCCGGATCGAACTGCTCCAGCGGCAGCGACGTGGCGCGTGCGCGAAGTGCGTCGAGCGTGGCGGCGCTCTCGATGGTCCCATGCATGACCGCTCTCCCTGTGGTGAACCGCGCGTCGTTGAATTCTGCGCTGCGGCATTTGATTTGCAATTACAGCCGGTTGTCTGCGCCGGGGCAAGGGAGAGTTTGCCACATCCAACCTTTGCGGGAGGTGCGTAGCCTGGATGGAGCGCAAGCGTAATCCGGGGTTCGGGCCGCCACGACCGCTGACCCGGATTGCGCTGCGCTCCATCCAGGCTACGGGACGACAGATTTGCGACGTGATCCCCCTCACGCCTCTAACGGCGGAATCGTGCAAGAAACCAACTGGAATCGGGGTAAATCGAACCCGGTCATCTTGGGGATCGACTAACCTCTGATCTATAGTTTGGCCGTAACAGATCCGCACCCCGAGGTTGCCGCCGTGAACGACATGCAATGGGCCCCCATCGGCTCCGAACCCGTCCCGCCGCCGCGGCCGCCCACGCGAGTCGATTTCACCGGCAACCGCTCCGAGTTCCGCAAATTGGTCACCAAGGGTGCCATGCTCGAACTCGTCACCTTCGGCTTCTACCGGTTCTGGCTCGTCACCGACATTCGCCGTCATTTGTGGACGAACACCGCGGTGGACGGCGATGCCGCCGAATACACCGGACGGGCTAAGGAGCTCTTGGTCGGCTTCCTGTTCGCGCTCGCGATCTTGATGCCGATCTATCTCGCGTATTTTCTTGTCGGCATCGAATTCGAGCGCTGGCAGGGCTTCGCCTCGACGCCACTCTTCATCGCCTTGTACGCCTTCGGCCAATTCGCGATTTTTCGCGCGCGGCGCTATCGCCTGACGCGCACGGTCTGGCGTGGCGTGCGGTTCTGGATGGACGGCTCGGGCTGGGCCTATTCGCTCCGCGCCATGCTGTGGGGTGTGCTGGTGTTCCTGACGCTCGGCCTGGCGCTGCCCTGGCGCGAGGCTGCACTCGAACGCTACAAGATGCAGCACACCCATTACGGCGATCTCACCGGCGATTTCGAAGGCGACGGCTGGACGTTCTTCAAGCGCGGCTGGTGGCTGTGGCTGCTCAGCCCGATCGCGGTGCTGATCTTCCCGCTCGCGCCGTTCTTCTATGCCGAGTTCAAGGCGCGCGAATGGCGCTGGTGGCTCGACGGCATCCGCATCGGCGGCGTCAGCCTGTCCTCGCGCCTGCCTCATGACGCCTTCTACGGCCTGTACTGGAAGGTGATCGGCTGGTGGATGCTGCTCACGACCGCCTTCGCGGCCTACATGGGCGGCGGCGCCTTTCTCGTCGTCACCCTGACCGGCGTTTCGGCCGAAGAGGTGTTCGGGGCTGGCAATGCTGCCAAGAGCATCCCGATGGTTGTGATGATGGTGATCGGCTATTTCGCGCTCGCCCTTGCCGCCAACATCGTCATGCGGGTCTATCTTCAGCGCGATCTCTGGGCCAAGGTGCTGCAGACCGTCGAGGTGCACAACATCGCGGCCGCGGCGGATGTGCGCGGCAGCGGAAAGCTCGCCAGCGCGCTCGGTGAAGGCTTTGCCGATGGACTGGATGTTGCAGGATTTTGAGCTGTGAGTGAGTTGTCTGCCGAGGCCCCGGCGCAGTCCGTCAAGCCGACGATCTTCTTCGACGGCGTCTCGAGCCGCAGGCGTCAGGTGATGCTGTCGCTCGGTGACGTGCTCGAGATCGCCGAGGACGGCGAAGCGCCGGTTCGCTGGGCCTATGCCGATATCCGCCGTGCCGACGGCCCGGACGGAGTTTTGCGCTTGGCATCGACGTCAGCGCCGCCGCTCGCGCGGCTCGAGATCCGTGATGCCGCGCTTGCAGCGGATCTCACCGCGCGATGCTTGCGGCTCGACGAGCACCAGACCTCGCGCCGCGGCGTCGCAAAGATCGTGGGCTGGTCGGTGGCCGCCGCCGTCTCCATCGTCTGTGTCGTGCTGTTCGGCGTGCCGCTCGCCGCCGACCGGCTCGCGCCGCTGGTGCCGAAACCGATCGAGCGACGCATTGGCGATGCGTCCGAGGTCCAGGTCAAGACCATCTTCGGCCGCAGAGTGTGCGAGGACCCCGCGGGCAAGGTCGCATTCACAAAGCTCGTCAACCGCCTGCGCGATGCCGCCAGCCTCGATGACGATTCCACGACGGCGGGCGTGCTGCCGAGCCCGGTGCCGAACGCGTTCGCGCTGCCGGGCGGCAAGGTGTTCGTGCTGAAGGGCCTGCTCGACAAGGCTGAAAGCCCCGACGAGCTCGCCGGCATCCTCGCGCACGAGCTCGGTCATCTCAAGCATCACGACAACATGCGCGGCCTGATCTACAACGGCGGCACCTCGTTCCTGATCGGCCTGCTGTTCGGCGACGTCACGGGCTCTTCGGCGGTGATCTTCGCCTCGCGCAGTGTGGTCGAAGCGTCCTATTCGCGAGAGGCCGAGACCGGCGCCGACACTTTCGCCATCGAGATCATGCATGCGCTCGGCCGCTCGCCAAAACCCGCGGCCGAGCTGATGTTCCGCATCACCGGCAAGGAAGGCGGCTCTGGTCTGACAAATATCCTCGCCAGCCACCCGCTCACCGAAGACCGCCTCGCGCGCATGACCAGGGAAGATCGTCCCGCCAGCGGCCCGCCGCTGCTGACGAACAAGGAGTGGCAGTCGCTGAAGGGCATTTGCGGCGGCGGGAAGATCTAGCTCCGCTTATCGCGTCCCGTAAGCGCGGTCGCCGGCGTCGCCGAGGCCTGGCAGAATGAAGCCGTTCTCGTCGAGGCCTTCGTCGACCGCGGCGGTCCAGATCGGTACGTCCGGATGCAGACCTCGCAGCCGCTCAAGTCCTTCCGGCGCGGCGATCAGGCAGGCGAGGCGGATATCCTTGGCGCCGCGCTCCTTCAGCCGGTCGATGGCGGCCACGGCCGTATTGGCGGTGGCGACCACCGACGTCACCACGATCGCCAGGCGCTCGCCGAGATCGGACGGCGATTTGAAGAAGTACTCGACCGCGGCAAAGCTATGCGGCTCGCGGTAGAGCCCGATATGGGCGACGCGCGCGGTCGGCACCAGGTCCATCATGCCGTCGACGAAGGTGGTGCCGGCGCGCAGCATCGGCACGAACACCAGCTTCTTGCCGGCGATCTTGGCCGAGTGCATCCGCGCCAGCGGCGTGTCGACCACGACGTCGGTGAGCGGCAAATCGCGCGTCACCTCGTAGCAGAGCAGCATGCCGATCTCCTTGATCAGCTCGCGAAACGACTTGGTCGAGATGGACTTGTCCCGCACCAGCGTCAGCTTGTGCTGCACCAGTGGGTGATCGACGATCGTGACGCCTTGCATGATGGGATGCTCCTGAGTTCACAAAGGCTGTGCGCGAGGCTCGTCAACCTCTCCCGCGTGCGGGAGAGGTCGGCGCAAAGCGCCGGGTGAGGGCTCTGTCCTCTTGGGGATTCTCGACTGCGGAGACACCCTCTCCCCAGCCCTCCTCCGCAAGCGGGGGAGGGAGCGCACCTGCTTTGTGGCATGCATCGCGCCCGACTGCACCATGCTCAAAAAACCGTGCCGTCGCTGATCACCTTGAGCGGCGGCGAACCGTCGGGCCGGCGCGCAAAGGCGATGGCGCGGCCCGCAGCCCAGGTGCCGCCTTCCAAAATGCTGGCGAGCGGCAATGTCTCTGGTGTGCGGCCGAGCTTGGCGCGGATGCGCTCCGCCAGCCGATCCAGCAACGCCACGGTGAGCGCGCGCCATTCCACGACGAGCAGCGAATCCACCGCATGCGCGCGCGCAGCGTCCGCTGAATCGCGCAGGCGCAGCACCTCATGATCGATGAACAGGCCGCCATTGCGGTATTCGGCCAGCCCCGTCAGGCCGTCGATGTCTGTCACATCGAAGCCTGCACGCTGGAGCGGCTCGATCAGCGAATAGCTCAGCCATTGCGAGAGCTTGTGCAGCGGCACGAGACCGGCGGTCGCGTCGTCCGCCTTGATGGCCGGGTGACGCCAGCAATCGCCGAGCGGAATGCCTGCGAGTTCCAGCCGCGACGGCCAAATCGCTCCGAGCTGGTTCAGCACGGCGGACAAGATGGCAGGTGCGGCAATGGCGCCGCCATTCGCTTGCGCCACGATGTGATCGAACAGGCCGCCAGGCCGCGGCGTATCGCGCAGGCCGAAAACCTCAGCCCGTTCCGCCATCAGCTTGCCGAGACGCCGCAGCAAATCGGTGCGTCCGTCGAGACCGAGCAGCGGATTGGCGTCGGTTACCTGAAAAGCGGATGTGAGAGAGGTGAGGGGTAGTTGCGCAAGCACTTCCGCATCGGCCCTGAACGGCGTGCCGGCATCGCGCGAGAAGAGGCCGCCAGCGAACATGTCGAGGCTTGCGATCGCGAGCCCTTCGGACCGGCCGATGCTTTCTCCTGTCACCGCGTCGCGATATCGCCACATCGCACCCGCGCCGGCATCGAGCAGCACGCTGATGATGGCAAGATCGAACTCCGCGCGCGCCCGCGCCGCGCGGTCCGGCCACAATGCAGCGTCCGCAAGCTCCGCCCAGCGGTCGACGCCGCCAAGTACAAAATGCCGCCAGCGCGCATGGAAGGGAACGTCGAGCGTCGGATAGGCCTTTCGCGTCACCGCCAGCACCGCCTCCGCAACGCCGTCCATGCGGTCGAGATCGATCGTGAAATGGCTCAGCCCGCCGGCCAGGCCGAGCTCGAGCATCTGCGCGGCCCGCGCGCGAACCGCCGCTGCGGTGAGCAGCGCGCGCGCCTCTCGTTCCAAAGCGTCCGCCATCGCGCGATCAGTATTTTTCCAGCGAACGCCCGACCACGTCGTTGACGTCCTTTTCCGGCGCGATGTCGGTCGAGTAATAGCCGGCGGCCTTCTTCGCGGCGATCTCGACATAGGCGTCGGCGGGAATCAGCTCCGGCGGGATCGGCACACGCTCGACGATGTCGATGCCCTGCGAGGTCAGCGCGTCGTATTTCATGTCGCTCATCGACAGGAAGCGGTCGATGCGCGTCAAGCCGAGCCAGTGGATGGTATCCGGCATCAATTGCTGGAAGCGCGCATCCTGGACGCCGGCGACGCATTCGGTGCGCTCGAAATAGGCTGCGGCCGCGTCGCCGTCCTCCTGGCGCTTGCGCGCATTGTAGACCAGGAATTTTGTGACCTCGCCGAGCGCGCGGCCTTCCTTGCGGTTGTAGACGACCAGCCCGAGCCCGCCCTCCTGCGCGCCGCGCGCGGATTCCTCGATGCCGTGGATCAGATAGGGCCGGCAGGTGCAGATGTCGGAGCCGAACACGTCGGAGCCGTTGCACTCGTCATGCACGCGGCAGGTGATCTTGGTGCGATGGTCCGGCAGCTTGCTGACGTCGCCGAACATATAGACGGTGGTGCCGCCGATCGGCGGCAGGAACACCTTCATGTCCGGTCGCGTCACCAGCTCGGGGAACATGCCGGCGGTCTGCTCGAACAGCGTGCGGCGCAGCTCGGTCTCGCTGGTGCCGAAGCGCTGCGCAAGGCCGGGCAGGTGCCAGACCGGATCGATCGCGATCTTGACGACCGACACGCTGCCATTGGCGTGCACGACCTCGCCGTCGGCGCGCAGCCGCTTTGCGGCCAGCGCCTCGCGGATTTCCGGCAGGTCCAGCCGCGCTCGCGTCACCGCGATGCTCGGCCTGATGTCGGCGCCTTCGGCGATCTCCTGGCGAAAATTCTCGGCGACGAGATGCCCCCAGGGATCGAGCGCGACGATTTTCGTGGGATCACTCCATTGCGGGAACGGGCCGATGGTCGCGGCCGGAAACGTGTTGGTGAGGTCAGGACGCCTGATCGGGTCGAGCGCGCCGGCGGACACCGCGAGCGCCCGGTACATCGCGTAGGATCCGCCATGGCTGCCGATCACGTTGCGATCCCCAGCGCGCGACACTGTGCCGATGATCGGCCCTCGTGCGCGCGCGTCGGCGGCGCCCCAATGGATCGGAAAGGCGGCCTTCCGGCCTGGCTCCGGATGGGAGGTCAGGCGGATGTGGTCGGTACGGTTCGCGCGGCTCATGTCCAGGCTCCCAAAAAGCCAACGGCCCGCCGTTCGGACGGGCCTGGCTCGGTCGCGTTGCCAGTCGAGGACACCGGCGACGCGAGCTCAATCCAACATATTGTAGCGGCCGGCGACGACAGACAAGTTAATCGTGCCGGGCGGGCAGGGCCCTTTGTTGCCAAATTCCCGTCGGTCACCGCGCCGGCAGGATCTCCCTTTAGCACCGAGCGCGCGTTGGCCGACCTCGCCGCTCTGCCTCGGCGGCCAGTTTAAGAGATTGAAATATTTCCATTTTTCATGTTTTCAAGGGGGCTGCGTCGTTTCGTGCGACAGGCGTCAGGTTCTCGACAAAACGTGACATCAACCCGATCGTACGAATCGCCTTGTCCAGGAGACTGCCATGCCCGCCAACTATATCGACCCCCGCAACGGACAGCTTTATCCGTTGGATCAGCCGCGCTGGTGCTCGGACGAGCGCACGCCGCTGCTGGTGACGCCGGGCGCCGGTATCTCGCGCGAGGACATCGATGGCCGCACACGATCGCTCTGGCGCTACCGGGCGGCGCTGCCGGTCGAGATCGCAAAGCCGATCACGCTCGGCGAGGGCTGCACGCCATTGGTCCAGCAGGAGTGGGGCGAGCTGCGGCCGTTGTTCAAGCTGGAATGGTTCAACCCGACTGGCAGCTTCAAGGACCGGGGCTCTTCCGTGATGCTGTCCTTCCTGCGCCAGATCGGCGTCAATGCGGTGCTGGAGGACTCCTCCGGCAATGGTGGCTCGTCCATGGCCGGGCTCGGTGCCGCCGGCGGCATGCGGGTAAAGATCCTCGCGCCAGCCTCGACCTCGCCGGCCAAGATCGCGCAGGTCCGCGCCTATGGCGCCGCGGTGCAACTCGTCGAGGGTCCGCGCGAGGAGTCGGAAGCCGAGGCCATTCGCCAGTCGCATCAGACGTTTTACGCCAGCCACAATTGGCAGCCGTTCTTCCTCGAAGGCACCAAGTCGCTCGCCTATGAGATCTGGGAAGACCTCGGCTTCCGCGCGCCCGACAACGTCATCGTCCCGGTCGGCGCCGGCAGCAGCCTGCTCGGTTGCGCCTTCGGCTTCCGCGAGCTGCTGGGGGCCGGCCAGATCGCAAGACTGCCGCGCCTGTTCGCGGCGCAGCCGCTCAATTGCTCGCCGATCGATGCAAGCTTCCAGGCCGGTGTCGATACGCCTGTCGCGCGCGAGGTGCACAAAACTATCGCCGAAGGCACCGCCATCAAGAATCCGTTGCGGCTGCGCGAAATCATCGGCGCCTTGCGCGAGAGCGGCGGCGGCACCGTCGCGCTCAGCGAGGATGAGATCGTCGCCGCCCTGCGGCGTCTCGCGCGGCAAGGCCTGTTCGCCGAGCCGACCAGCGCCAGCGCAGCCGCCGCGCTGGACAAACTCGCAGCCGCTGGTGCGGTCAAGGCAAACGAAACCACGGTCGCCGTCCTCACCGGCACCGGCCTCAAGGCCGCAACCACCGTTGCCGATCTCGTGCAGTAGGGCCCGCTTGTTACCCCGTCATTGCGAGCGCAGCGAAGCAATCCAGACTATCACCGCGGAACGATTCTGGATTGCTTCGCTGCGCTCGCAATGACGAAGGCGGAAGCAACGAGCGCAATCATATGACCGTCATCACAGGATGACGGATCACCTACTCTTTCAGATCATTCACCCGCTTCACCCAGGCGCGCACATCTTTGAGCACGGCGGGCAGCACCGCCTTGACCTCCGCCACCGTCATGCCCGCCTTGATGCGGGGATCGTAGAGCAAATTGAGGATGTACTGGTCGTAGACGTCGAAATAGCCCATCGAGACGTTGTCGTTGAACATGGTCCAGGGCACGCTGGTGGTGTCGTTGATCGGCCCGAGCGATTGCAAGAGCTCCTCATAGGCGCAGTCGAGGAAGACGAAATCGCCGTTGTCGACGGTGAGGATGACGTCGGAATGCTCGATCTCGAAATTGTCGTTCTTGCGGAAGCCGGACAGGCATTGCGGATCGAGCGAGGTGCGGATCTCGCGCGCCTTCTCGGCGCCGTAAAAGCTGGTGAGGGTGCGGTAGAGATCGCGGTCGCGCACGAGCTTGACCCGCACATTCGCCGCCTCGCTGGTCATGGTCATGGCGATGTCGAGATGCTGCACGCGCGTGGCGATGTCGTTCACGACCTTCGCAAGCTGCGTCTTGCGATCGGCGCGATCGCTCTCGGCGTAGACGCGCACCGGCCCATCGAACTTGCGGATGCGGTCGACGCGGCCGGCGAGGTGGTACTCGGCGCCGAACGCCGTCTTGAGAAAGCCCTCGACGATCTCGCCGTCGGTGAAGCTCTTCTTCTCGGAGCGCTGGCGCGAGACGATGGCAGGCAGTTCACCCGCTCGGGCCGTGGTAGCGGTGTCAGGCACCAATGTGAGCGTGGCGAGCGCCAAGAGGGCGATGCGGAAGGCGGGCGCGGTCAGGTTCAATGCGCTCATTGTCGTGCGACGCTGCCGCATTCGCGTCGCGCGCACAAGCCCGCAAATTCACGCGCGTCGCGGGTTCCCGCCGCTCGTCTGCAGCCAAAGAGTACGAACTTCGCAATGCCGAGCTCGGGCCGCGGGCTCGACCTCTCCCGCTTGCGGGAGAGGTCGGCGCGCCCGGGCGATGCGAAGCATCGTCCCGCGCGCCGGGTGAGGGCTCTCTCTCCTCATTGGGTGTCTCACTGCGGAGACACCCTCTCCCCAACCCTCTCCCGCGGGCGGGAGAGGGAGCGCAGCACCGGTCTGGCTCTAATTGTTCAGCACCACTACGGTGGTGCCGACCGCGACGCGGCTGTAGAGGTCGGTGACGTCCTCATTGGTCATGCGGAAGCAGCCCGAGGACACCGCCTGGCCGATCGTCTCCGGCTCGTTGGAGCCGTGGATGCGATAGAGGGTCGGGCCCAGATACATCGCGCGGGCGCCGAGCGGATTGTCGAGGCCGCCCTTCATGTGACGCGGCAGGTCGGGCCGGCGGGCCAGCATCTGCGACGGCGGCGTCCAGGCCGGCCATTCCTTCTTGGCGGTGATCTTGTGCACCCCGCCCCAGCGGAAGCCATCGCGGCCGACGCCGATGCCGTAGCGCAGCGCCTGGCCGTTCTGGAGCACCAGATACAGCCGCCGCTCGCCGGTGTTCACCACGATCGTGCCGGGCGCGTAATTGCCGTTATAGATGACGGTGGTGCGGGGGACGGGATTTGCGCCGGAACGGAAGAAGTTCGGGCCGCCACCCATAATGTCGCGCGTGTCGAACTCTTCGGCGAGCACGCCGCCCGCCATGGCCGACAGCAGTGCGATGGCGGCGATCGGCGCGGCAAAAAACCGGATCATTGTCTCCCCCAGCAAAAAATCGATTCAATGACAGCCACAGGCCATATTTGCGGGCATTCCGCAAGCCACGGCCCCGTGAGGAACACCATGCTTAACGATTGGCGTTACCAAATCGGCAACCACGCCAATTTGCCGAAAAGAATTAGCCAAGCCGGCGCATCGTCACGCGGGGCAGGGCAGCGATGGCGGCTATTGCTTTGACGGAACGCGCGAACAATGATTGATCGAACCGATATCTGGACAATGCCGGTCGTGGGAGCCTTGGAATGAACGGTGCGGAAAGCCTGGTGCGGACAATGGTTAAGGGCGGGGTGGACGTCTGCTTCACCAACCCCGGCACTTCCGAGATGCATTTTGTCGCAGCGCTCGACCGCGTGCCGGGCATGCGTTGCGTGCTCGGCCTGTTCGAAGGCGTGGTGACGGGCGCCGCCGACGGCTATTTCCGCATGAAGGGCACGCCGGCCTCGACGCTGCTGCATCTCGGCCCCGGTCTCGCCAACGGCCTCGCCAATCTGCACAACGCCAAGAAGGCGAATTCCGGCATCGTCAACATCGTCGGCCAGCACGCGGTCTACCACATCGGCTACAACGCGCCGCTGACCTCCGACATCGAGGGCCTGGCCCGGCCGATGTCGTCCTGGGTCCGCACCTCGCCGGATTCCAAATCGGTCGCTGCCGACGGCGCCGCGGCGATTGCCGCCGCCAAAAGCGCGCCGCCGCAGATCGCGACCCTGATCCTGCCCGCCGACACCGCCTGGAATGAGGCCGACGGCGTCGCCGAGGTTCCGGCTGAGCAGCAGCGGGCGAGCTATTCGCCGCAGGCGGTCGAGCAGGCCGCAAAAATCCTGCATCGCGACGGCGAGGGTACGCTGCTGCTGATGACCGGCAGCGCGCTAAGCGCGCAGGGCCTGGCGCTGGCCGAACGGATCGCCGGCAAGACCGGCTGCACGGTGATGGGCCCGACCTTCCGTCCCAAGATGGCGCGCGGCCGCGGCCGTTTCTCGATCGACCGCATCCATTACGTCATCGAGAACGCGCTGCCGATGCTGGCAAAATTCCGTCACATCGTGCTGGTCGAGTCCGACGATCCCGTGGCGTTCTTCGCCTATCCGAACAAGCCGAGCATGCTCAAGCCCCAGGGCTGCGAGGTCCATCGCATGACCTCCTGGGGCGAGAACTCGGTCGCGGCGCTGGAAGCGCTTGCCGGCGCCGTGAAGGCCAGCGCCAAGGACGTCAAGCCGCAGGCGTTGCAGGAACTGGTCAAGCCGACCGGCGCACTCACCTTCGCCTCGATCGCGCAGGCGATCGCCTGCGCGATCCCCGAGAATGCGATCATGGTCGACGAATCCCTCACCACCGGCCGCGGCTTCTTCCCGCCGACTGCGGCGGCGGCCCCGCACGACTGGCTCCAGAACATGGGCGGCTCGATCGGCTTCTCGACGCCGCTGTCGATCGGCGCGGCGATCGCCTGTCCGGATCGCAAGGTGATCACCATGGTCGGCGACGGCAGCGCGATGTACACGATCCAGTCGCTGTGGACGCAGGCGCGCGAGAACCTCAACATCGTCACCATCGTGTTCGCCAACCGCATCTACCAGATCCTGCGCGGCGAGTTCGACAATGTCGGCGCCGGCGAGCCCGGCCAGCGCGCCAACGACATGCTGCGGCTTGATCGCCCGACGCTGGATTTCGTCGCGCTGGCGAAGGGCATGGGCGTGCCCGGCCGCGCCGTCACCAATGCCGACGAGTTCAACAAGGCGCTGGCGGAAGCTGTCGCCGAGCCCGGCCCGCGGCTGATCGAAGTTCAGATGTAAGGCATCAACAGACGGAGCGCCGTGAGCCCGGAGGCACGATGCAGACCGAGCTGAACAAGGTGATCGCGGCGCTCCGGGACTTCTACGCGCAGGAAGCATTCCTGTTCGAGAAGGACGCCGGCGAGCGCGCGATCACGCACCGCTTCGCCGTGCACCTGGAGAAGCAGTTCTCCGGCTGGTCGGTGGACTGCAATTACGATCGGCTCGGCGAGCGCACGCTGCATCTGCCACACGGCACCATCATCTCGACCGACGACCATCTCGGCAAGTCGATCTATCCTGATGTCGCCGTGCACCAGCGCGAGATCCCGAACAATCTGCTCACTGTCGAGATCCGCAAGGCCAGCAATCACACGCCGCTCGAGCACGATCAGCACAAGCTGAGGGCGCTGACCGACGTGCATGTCTGGTTTCCCTATTGGATCGGTTTGCTGCTGGTGCTGGACAGGCAGCACGTGACGATGTCGGAGGTCTATGTCAGCGGCCTCGTCGACGAGGCGCTGTCGCGCTGGTTCGCGACGCGGCTTCAGGAGACCGGCCTCGGAATTCGCGCATAGAGCAGCGCGACGTGCGCGGTGACGCACGCCGCCAGCTCGTCAGTAATGGTACGGCTGCGAGTACGCGTAGCGCGGGTTGATGCCGCAATAGGCCGACGTGCCGGAGGCGGTGGCGGCACATTGCTGATAGCTCGCGAACTGGCAATTGCCGGGATAGCCCCACTGGCGGCCTTGCAGGCAGTATCTGTCGTTTGCGGCCTGGGCCGGCGCCGCCGACAATGACGCTGCGATCAGGGTTGCGAACGATGCAAGCGTGAGGATGGTGCGACGCATTTCAAATCTCCTTCGAGGGTGGTGGAACGGCCTTGCCTTGGCGTTCCCGTGGCCTGTCTGACGCACGGTCATGCTGTGTTGGTGTCCGCGACGCGGGATGCGTTCGAGGTGAGATACATCGTGACGCAGCCGGCGCCGGACAATGTGATCTCCACCACAGTTCGCGCACAGGTTCCCGACCTATTCTCAACGACCTTGCACGCCTCGATCCCGTGGGACTAGGCTTGCCTCATTCGGATCAGGCATTTTGGAGGTTCTGATGCAGAAGTCATATTTGCTGGCAGCGACGGCAGCGCTGGTGCTCACGATGCAAACGCCGCTCGCGCTGGCGCAGAGCGCGCCGGCCGCCGGTGGAGCCGCTGCACCGGCCGCGACAACCGCTGCGCCGGCCGCGACGACGGCACCGGCTGCGACCACCGACACCTCCAGCCAGCCGACCGATTCCAAGAAGAGCGCATCGAAGAAGCCGGCGAAGAAGAAGATGACGCGGCAGCAGGAGATCGATCATTCGATCGACACCGGCACCGTTCCCGCGCGCTACCGCAGTTCGGTGCCCAAACAGTACCAGCAATACATTCCGTTCGATAAGCGGTAGCGGATCGCATGGCGGCGCGACCGGATCAGCGGCTGCGTCGCCGTTGCCCATTGCAGGATGGCCTTGGCCATGGGATCCAACCACATACATTGTGGCGCGCGGTGCTAGATTAGGCTTAAGTCCGGGGGAAGGAATGAGTGACGACGGGAAGGATGCTGGCCTTGTGGCCATGATCACCAGCATCCTTGGAGGCAACAAGCGCGCGGACGTCGTGACGTCGCCGCCGCTCACCGAGGCTCCTCCGACAGCGCCGACGAACGGGTTCGAGGCGGTCGAGCCGTCCAGCACCGATGCGGAGCCGGCGGAGTCTGAGCCGGCCCCCGAAGCCGTACCAGCCGAGACCAAGCCGGTCGCGCCACCTCCGAAAATCGCCACCACACGAGACGGCAAGAAATTGCTGCCTGCGGAAGCGATTGCCGATCTCGTGCTTGGTGAATTGCGCAAGCTGGAGAATTTTCCGGCGACCGGCGTCTCGGTCACGGTCTACGGCTACCGGCACTGGAACGCCATGATCACCTTCGCGCCGTTCTCGACCACGTTCCGGAACGCGACCCGGTTCCGCCAGGCTCTACCGGACCTCGTCTTCAAGCTGCGCCGCTTCGTAGAACTTGAGATATAGTCCGAGTCAATCACCGGCGGCGGAACGCGCTGCCGACAGCCGTGACAGTTCGACAGGATTTTGAAATTGAGCGTCGCCTTTACCAAGGAAGAGAGCGCCGAAACCGCGTCCGAGACGCTGTTGCCGGATCGCCCGATCTCCCCGCATCCAAACCTTGTGACGGAAAAAGGCTTGCAGTTATTGCAGGCTCAGCTTGCCGAGGCGCGCGAGGCCTATGAAGCCGCGCAAGCGATCGAGGATGTCAACGAGAAGCGCCGACAATCGGCGGTGCCCCTGCGCGATGCCCGCTATCTGACGGAACGGCTGCGCACGGCGCAGGTCGCTCCAGATCCGACCTCGACCGATACAGTCACCTTCGGCAGCACGGTGACCTTCAGCCGCGCCGATGGCCGCGTGCAGACCTATCGCATTGTCGGCGAGGACGAAGCCGATCCGAAGGCCGGCTCGATCTCCTTCGTCTCGCCGGTCGCGCGATCGTTGATTGGGAAAGCGGTGGGCGACGTCGTCGGTTCGGGCAACCAGGAGATCGAGATCCTGTCGATCGCGTAGCGAGCGCAATGTTTGTTGGGCTACGGCCAAGACTAGACCTGTGGGAGTTCAACGCCCGTCAGCTTGCCCAGTTTTGCGATGAGGTCCTCCTGAAATCCCGGGTCCGTCGCCTCATCGGCTGGCACCTCCTGCCGCAGGTGATGCCAGTAGCGCCCGCTGACCAGGGCCGCGGAATCCTCGCTCACCGCCAGCCAGGTCTGAGTCCGTTGTCCGGTGTCGAGATCGACCGGGGCGCTCGCGCCACCCATCTTCGTGCGCACCCATCCGGGATCGACGGCGTTGCTGAGGACGTTGGGCCAGCGCCGGGCCAGCGCGAACGCCAGGGCGACCACGTGCAGCTTGCTCTCGGCGTAGGCCTTTGCCGAATTCCAGGCACGGCTGTTCCAGTCGAGGTCATCCAGCGATCCCTCTCCGCCGCGGTGCAGCCCGCTGCTGAGATAGATCAAGCGGCGGGGCCGCTCGATCAGTGCCGTCAGCATGTACGGCGCGAGAGTGTTGATCGCGAGCGTGCTGGCATGGCCTTCCGGAGTCGAGCCGCGGCTCCGCTGTGTGTAGACACCGGCGTTGTGGATGATCGCATCCATGCGGCCGATCGCGTTGACCTGGTCCGCGATGCTCCTCGTCTCAGCGGCACTTCTGAGATCGCCGACCACCATTCCGGCGCCACGCGGCGTGAGCTCGCCAAGCGCCGCGGCACGATCGAATGATCGCGCATGCAGCACCACGCGGTGGCCTTGATCAAGCAGTGATTGTGCTGCCGCCCGGCCGAGGCCGTCCGTGCTGCCCGTGATGAATACGATCGCCATGCGCTGTTCTCCGGATTTCTGGATGCACTCTACAGCGCCTGCGCATCACTTCCGATATTGCTCGTCGCTCACCTTCTCCAGCCAATCCACGTTCTTGCCGCCGGAGTACTCCTGGATTGCGATGTGGGTCATCGCCGTCGTCGGAGAAGCGCCATGCCAGTGCTTCAGTCCGGGCGGGAACCAGACGACGTCGCCGGGGCGGACTTCCTCGATCGGGCCGCCCTCGCGCTGAACCCAGCCGAGCCCGGCCGTGATGATCAGCGTCTGCCCGAGTGGATGCGTGTGCCAGGCGGTGCGGGCACTGGGCTCGAACGTGACTTGGCCGGCCCCAGTGCGAGCCGGATCCTGCGCCTGAAACAGCGGATCGATGCGGACGCTCCCACTGAACCAGTCTTGGGAGCCCTTCTGCGAGGGCCGAGACCCGTTTCTCTTGATGTCGATTTCCATTTGAGCCTCCTTCTGTGCTTCGGACGCGCGCGCCTGCACCCGCTGAATTCCGAGAGTGGCGGCGGCGCTGCCGGCGATGAGTACGTCCCGTCGTGTGATCACGGCATCTCTCCGGTCAGCGCGGACGCTTTTCGATGACGTCCTTGATCACTGGCGCTGCGGAGAATGCGTTGGGCCAGCCGGCGTAGAAGGCGAGATGGCCGAGCACTTCGCCGGCTTCCTCCTGCGTCAACCCATTGTCCATCGCGCGGTTCAGGTGATAGGTGATCTGCGCGACCTGGCCGGTTGCGATGAGAGCGCTCACGGTGACCAGGCTGCGGTCGCGCGGCGCCAGCGCCGGCCTGAGCCAGAGATCCCGGAACAGCACGTCCGTCGTGTATTGGACCAGGCTTGGCGTGATTTGTCCGAACTGCTCTGCAACCCGCGTCGCCCGCTGCTTCTCTGCGGCCTCATCGAGCGGCAGCTGCGGCCCCGAGGCCGCTGGCAGCTGATCGGCCCCGATGTTGCGGCTCCTGAGCACCTGCCTCGCCGCGGGGATCGCATCCATCGCGTTCGCCCAGCCGGTGTAGAAGGCCAGATGCGTGATGATCTCGGATATCTCCGACGGTTTCACGCCATTATCGAGCGCGAGTGCCAAATAGGAGGGCAGCTCGACGGTTTGATCGCGCGCGATCAGCGCGGCGACCGTGACGATGCTGCGATCCCGCCGCGACAGCCCCGGTCGTTTCCAGAGATCGCCGAGAACGAATTTTTGCGCATAGCCTTCGAGGGCGGGAGCAACGGCGCGGACGTCTTCCGGCTTTGGCATTGGATTTACTCCTGCAATGGACGTCTGTCCGGCGGCCGCGCCGGCGAACAGACACAATGAAAGCAAGGTCGCGAGCATCCTCATGACGGGGTTCCTTCCAAGCTTGTCGGGTGCGCCATCAGCCACAGCGCCACCAGCGCGGCGCAGAGCACGGTCACGGCGCTGACGAGAAAGACGCTGTTCAGTCGTGCGCCGGTCGCGATCAATCCGAGTGCCGGACTCGCGAGCCCTTGCGCGAGATCCAGGAACGCGGTGTAGGCGCCCATGGCGAGGCCGCGGCTCTGCATGGGCACGCTGCGCACGGCTTCGACGCCGAAGCCCGGATAGACCAGCGAGAAGCCGAAGCCGGTGAGCGCGGCGCCGGCGAGCGCCATCTCGGGCCGGACCGCAAGCCAGATCAGCGCCTGGCCGGCAGCTTCGATTCCCGCACAGACCAGCGCGACCTTTGCCCCGCCGAGCACGTCGGCTACATGACTGAAGAACACCCGGGCCAGGATGAAGGCGATGGCGTAAGCGGAATAGGCCAGCCATCCGTTGGCCCATCCGCGGTTCGCAAACAACAACGCGGCGAATGTGGTGACAGCGCCGAAGCCGACGCTGCCGAGTGCCGAGCCCAAGCCCGGGAGCCAGACGGCACCGAACACCTCGGCGAAGGAGGTGCGGGTCTGCTGGTGGAGGGGAGGGACCGCGGGGAGCCGGACGACGAGCAGGAGCGTCAGTAATGGCGCGACGACAGTGGCGGTCGCGATCGCAGCGAAACCGTAGGCAGCGTAGAGCACAGATCCCGCGGGCGCGCCGATCGCGAAAGCCGCGAACATCGCCGAGCCGACCCACGCGATGACCTTGCCGGTGCTGCCGGCGTCGGCGAGCGCAAGTCCCCAGCTCACCGCAGCGGTGATGATGAAACTCTCGGCCGCGCCGAGCAGTCCACGGCCGAGCAGCAGTATAGAGACTGACGCCAGCGGGACCTTGGCGAAGCCGAGAGAGGCCAGATAAAGCAGTCCGGAGGCCGCGGCAGCGAGCAGGCCGACGATCACGCCGCGCTTCGCTCCGCGTCGATCCGAGAAGTGGCCAGCCCAGGGCCGCGAGATCAGCGAAGCGGCGAACTGGCTGCCGGCGACCAGGCCGACCACGAAGGTACCCAGGCCCAGCCCATCGTGGACGTGAAGGGGAAGAATTGGCATCGCGACGCCGATGACCAGGAAGGCAACGAACACCACCGCCATGATCGGCATCAGGTTGGCGACGCCGCGCGGCGCAGCGGCCTCTCGAATGGTTGTTACCGACATGCGAGCTCAGAGCTCGTGCTGCGTCGGCGCAGGCGATCGGCGGCTTCCGGGGCGCTGACGCCGTTCGGGAGCTCGATTGCTTCTGTCATAGGTCCTTGCCTTCGTTCTGGAGCGTCCGATCGCTAGTCCGAACCTAAGACTTCCGCGCTCGTCCGATTAGGTGATAGATTTCGAATGCGGTCATTAGCGGGGCTTATGAATGAACAGAGAGGATGCCAGCGATCTCCTCGCCTTCCTCGCAGTCGCGAGGGAGCGCAGCTTCACGCGCGCGGCGGCAAAGCTCGGCATGACGCAATCCGCGCTCAGTCAGATCATCCGGAATCTGGAGGAGCGGCTCGGCGTGCGATTGTTGAACCGGACGACGCGGAGCGTCACGCCGACTCAAGCCGGAGAACGGCTGTTCCTCAGCGTCGGCCCGAAGTTCACCGAGATGGATGCCGATCTTGCTGCGCTCAGCGAATTGCGCGAGAAGCCTGCCGGAACCATCCGGCTGACGGCGACGGAGTTTGCCGCCGCCGAGATCCTGCTGCCGGCGCTCCGGAAAATCCTGCCCAAGTACCCGGACATCCATGTCGAGGTGATCATCGACTACGGGCTCACCAACATCGTGGCGCAGCAGGTTGATGCGGGCATCCGCCCCGGCGAGCTCGTCGCCAAGGACATGATCGCCGTGCGCGTCAGCCCCGACCTGCGGATGGCAGTCGTCGGGTCTCCTTCATACTTCGCCGAACGCAAGCGACCGAAGACGCCGCAGGACCTGACTCACCACAATTGCCTCAATCTGCGTCTGCCGACGCACGGCGGCAGCCTCTATGCCTGGGAATTCGAAAAGAACGGGCGAGAGCTCAATGTGCGGGTGGAGGGCCAGCTCGTGTTCAACAGCGCGGGCCTTCTGCTGGACGGAGCGTTGAAAGGCTTGGGCCTTGCCTACCTCACCGAGGGACATGTGCAGCCGTACCTGTCCCAGGGCCGCCTGGTCCGCGTGCTCTCGGATTGGTGCCCGCCGTTCTCGGGATATCATCTCTACTATCCCAGTCGGCGCCAGCCTTCGCCGGCGTTCTCGCTGCTCGTGGAAGCGCTCCGATATCGCGGCAGGTAGAACGACATGACCCGGGACTTCACGTCCGAAGGATGCCGCTTTGCGCCAGACCTTCCCTCCAGCTCGGTGATTGCCTCGGCGACGGTGCGGTCATCATTGCATGCCGGTTGCTGGGGTCTTTGCGGGCGCCGCACTTAGCGCAGCACTTGGGTCCAGCGGCTCGTCAAGGCCTGCCACCATGCCGGACGAAGGAAGTCGACGGCAGCGGCAGTTCGTGGAACTCGCCGGTTCGGTCGATCGCGGGGGCGAATTGACGCGCGTAGTCGATTGAAAATCAACTAGCGATAAGTCTGGTCGGAAGCACCTGACAGTGGAATAATTCCCAACGGTTTCTTGATCAGATTTTGACGTCGACCCCGAACCGGCTGGCGACGTGGATTTTCATGATGGCCGCGCTTCCTCAGGACGTGGTGGCGGATTTGCAGCAAGAGAACGCGCGGCTGCTGGCCGAATTGCGCGCCGCACAAGATCGCGAGAGCGCCACCGCGGACATTCTCAAGATCATTGCCAGTTCGCCGTCGGAGGTGAAGCCGGTATTCGATGCAATCGCAAGGCGGGCCAATGCCTTGCTCGGCGGCTTTTCGACGACCGTATTCCGTTTCATCGACGGCATGGCCCACCTGGCAGCATTCACGCCGACGAATCCTGCCGCCGATGCGGCTTTGCAGAACATGTTTCCGAGGCCGATTGCCGATTTTGAGAGTTTCGCAAGAACCCAGGCGGGTAAGGTGGTACCGACCCCCGACACTGAAGCGCTGACGACCGAAATCAAATTTATCGCGCGCGCCCGCGGCTTTCGCAGCATGCTGTTCGTTCCGCTCACGACCGGCGGCGTGGTGATCGGCATGATCAGCGTCACGCGAGTCGACCCTGGCACCTTCGCTCCACATCATGTGCAGCTTCTGCAGACCTTCGCTGATCAGGCCGTCATCGCGATTGAGAATGTCCGGCTATTCGATGAGGTCCAGGCGAAGACGCGCGATCTCGCCGAATCGCTTCAGCAGCAAACCGCGACTGCCGATGTGCTGAAGGTGATCAGCCGCTCCACCTTCGACCTGCAAACCGTGCTCAACACGCTGGTCGATTCGGCGGCACGGCTGTGCGAAGCGGAGATGGCGTTCATCATGCGCCGCGAAGGTGATGAATATCACGCCGGAGCAGCGGTCGGGTTTTCCGAGGAATACAGCGAGTTTCTGCAAGCTCACCCCATTATCCCCGGACGGAGCACGATCACAGGTCGGGCCGTACTCGAGCGCCGTCCGGTGCAGGTCCTCGACGTCGCTGCCGATCCCGAATACGGCCTGCGCGAGTCGACTACCATGGCTGGTCAGCGCACGGCGCTCGGTGTTCCCCTCATGCGCGAGAACGAGCCGATCGGCGCGATCGTGATCGCTCGCAAGCGCGTGCAGCCTTTCACGGAAAAGCAGATCGAGCTGGTCGCCACGTTTGCCGACCAAGCCGTGATCGCCATCGAGAACGTACGGCTCTTCGAACAATTGCAAAGCAGGACGCGAGATCTGTCCGAGGCGCTGACGTACCAGACCGGCAGCGCCAATATCCTGAGGGTTATCGCTTCCTCGCCGACTGAAGTCGGTCCGGCGCTCGAAGCGATTGTGGAAAGCGCATGCGGGCTTTGCGAGGCATATGATGCGCTAGTCGTTCTGAGGGACGGCGACGACATCGTTGTCCAGGCGCATCATGGACAAGTTCCCGTGGTGTGGAGCCGACGATCGATCAGTGTGCAATCGCCCAGCGGCCGGGCCATTAGCGACCGCCGCACCGTTCACGTGCACGACCTGCTTGGGCCCGAAGGGGACGAATTCCCGACAGGACGGGAATATGCGCTTCGCTCCAACGTTCGGACCGTTCTGAGCGTGCCGCTGTTGCGCGAAGGCGAGAGCATGGGTGCGATCGTGCTACGTCGCACGGAGGTTCGTCCATTCGGCGAGAAGCAGATCAACCTGCTCCAGACTTTTGCAGATCAGGCTGTTATCGCCATCGGCAACGCGCGTCTGTTCGAGCAATTGAACGAATCGCTGGAGCGGCAGACTGCAACGTCGGAGGTGCTGGAAATCATAAGCGCTTCATCAGGCGCATTGACTCCGGTCTTCCACAAGATGCTGGAGAATGCGACACGGATCTGCGGCGCCGGCTTCGGCACTATGAATCTCTACGAGGAAGGCGGCTTTCGTACGGTCGCATTGCACAACGCGCCGCCAGCTTATGTTGAGACCCGGTTGCACCAAAGCATTCGCCCACATCCCGCAAGCGGGCTCGGCACCGTCGAGAAAACTCATCAGACGGTTCATATCGACGACATCAGGACTCAGCCGCCCTACGTCGAAGGCAACCCGAACGTTCGCGCGCTTGCCGACCTTGCTGGCGCAAGGACCCTCGTCATCGTGCCCATGCTTAGGGAAGACGAGCTGATCGGCACCATCACGATCTTCCGCCAGGAAGTTAAGCCCTTCACGGACAAACAGGTCGAGCTCGTGTCCAATTTCGCGCACCAGGGCGTGATCGCGATCGAGAATGCACGCCTGCTGAATGAACTGCGCGAGCGAACTATGGAGTTGTCGCAATCGCTCGAGGAATTGCGAAACGCGCAGGATCGGTTGATCCAGACCGAGAAGCTTGCCTCGCTCGGGCAACTCACCGCCGGCATCGCACATGAAATCAAGAACCCGCTCAATTTCGTCAATAATTTTGCTGCGCTTTCCTCCGAACTGATTGACGAGCTCGGCGACGGGCTGCGCTTAGCCGCCCTCGGCGAGGCAGCAAGGCAGGACATCGACGCGCTGATACGCATGCTACAAGGCAACCTGGAAAAGATCGTGCAGCACGGAAAGCGCGCTGATTCCATCGTCAAGAATATGCTTCTGCACTCGCGCGAGGGTTCTGGCGAGCGCCGTTCGGCCGATATCAACGCGATCGTTGAGGAAAGTCTCAACCTTGCCTATCACGGCGCGCGCGCTGAAAAGGCAGGTTTCAACATCAAGCTTGAAAGGAATCTCGATCCCAGTGCGGGGGCGCTCGACCTGTATCCGCAGGAAATCACGCGGGTGTTCCTCAATCTCATTTCAAATGGATTCTACGCGGCTAGCAAGCAAAAGGACGCCGCCGGTGGCGCCTTCGAGCCAAGGCTGCGCGCGACGACCACAAATCTCGGCGGCGCCGTCGAAATCCGGATTCGCGACAATGGCGCGGGCATCCCGGCCGACGTGAGAGAGAAAATATTCAATCCATTCTTCACCACCAAGCCCGCAGGCGAAGGTACCGGGCTTGGCCTTTCAATCTGCCACGACATCATTGTGAAGCAACACGGCGGCAGCATCGAGGTCGAGACCGAGGCTGGCGATTATACAGAGTTCATCATTACGCTGCCGCGCACGCTGGCGGCACCATTGCAGACCGGAGGCAGAAGTTGAGCGTTTATATCATGGTCGTCGACGACGAGCCCGACGTCGAGGCGCTATTCCGCCAGCAGTTCCGACGTGATCTGCGCGCCGGTCGTTTTCTCATGGAGTTTGCCCCGTCGGCGCCGGCGGCCCTGCAGCGCGCAGCCGAGATTGAGGATGCCACCCTGATCCTGATCCTGTCTGACATCAACATGCCCGGAATGAGCGGGCTGGAGATGCTATCTATCGTGCGCTCCGCCCGCCCCGATGTTCCGGTCATCATGATCACAGCCTACGGTGACGCCGAGACCAAGCGCAAAGCGCTGGAGAACGGCGCCGCCGACTTGTTGACCAAACCTATCGACTTCGCGGCGCTGCGCCAGGAGATCGATACAAGGCTCGAGCAAGCCGCATGACCGCAATCAGTCTCGTGGTCGATGACAAACCGGAACGGCTCGCAAGGTGTAATCTCCTAGGCGCCGTCCCAAGTGAAATTAGGCATGCTGCGTCAATGTTCACCGAAAACACCGGGGGTTCAAAATGAAGACGCTCTTGGTCCCGCTTCGAAATATTTCGATGATGACATCCACGCTCGATGTCGTCGTAGGCCTCGCGCAACGTTCCGGCGCCTATATCGAAGGCTTTCCACTCCGCTTCGGCATGCCTCAATATGTAGCCGCGGAATTGGCCACCGGCGTCCTTTTAGATTCGTATCAAGTTAAGACCGAAGCCGAACTGAACGACATGCGCAACTTTTTCGAAGCATTCATGTTGAAGCACGATATTCCTCGAGCCACTGCGGGATCGCGTGGACCATGCTTCGGCTGGCTGGAGACCGCGCCGGAGGGCGAAGACGTTGTCGGAAGTTATGGGCGCGCTTTCGATCTGATCGTGATGGCACGGTCTGACATTGATGCTCCGAGCCCTCACCGTCGCGCGATTGAATCCGCGCTGTTTGAGAGCGGCAGGCCCGTCCTACTGACGCCATCGAATGCACCAAGAAGTATCGCGACAAATATCATGATCCACTGGAATGGTAGTACCGAGCAAGCTCGGGCAAACGCATTTGCCATGCCGTTGCTCCGTGTGGCCGAAAGGGTATCGGTCCTAACTGTCATTGGCGGCCAAGGGGTACCAGGACCATCTGCCGATCGGATCGTCCAGCAACTGCGGTACAATGACATTGCAGCCCAGGTGACAAGGGTTGAACTGGAGAATCGCGAGACCGGAGAGGCGGTCCTCGATGCCGCCAGGGCTCAAGGCTGCGATCTCTTGATCAAGGGAGCCTTCACCCGCACCAGGTTGCGGCAAATGATATTCGGCGGGGCGACCAGCTATATCATGGAGCATGCGGATCTGCCTGTCCTGATGGCTCATTAGAGCCGCACGCAGGCCTCTCTCCGGATCATGCCATCCTGCCCGTGTTTTGCCCGACGTGTCAACCGAAATTCGGAAAATGCGTAACTCATTGTTTCCGCTCGCGTCCGCTACTGTGCATGGGGTTGTTTTTCCATTTTTTTGATGAGACGGGTCCGGACAGCCGCGAGTGGGCCGTCAGGCGGCCGCGATCGCTCGAAACTGGATGGTTCAGGAAGAAAAATGGTGGGCGCACAAGGGATCGAACCTTGGACCTCTCCCGTGTGAAGGGAACGCTCTCCCGCTGAGCTATGCGCCCGGGACCATCATGCAGGCGGCCGGACTTTCGGCCGGCCGGCACATCGGAGCCCGCGATTTAGAAGTGCGGGCCCAAGGTGTCAAGTTTCCAGGCGCCGCGGGGCCGGAAAACCTGCTGCAAGCTAGGCAATTCGGTAGGAAGCCGGCTTTTGGCCCAATTACGCGCCCTGTTGGCGGGCACGCGAGGCGTGGGCCTGGAGCGCACGGATGCGCTCGGCGAGCGTTCCGCCGCCTTCGGGCAGGGTGCTACCGGCCGCGCCGTTGCTCGCGGCATCGTTGGCCGGGCGCGGCGCCGGCTTCGGCGGCTGGCCGGCCTCGGCCGCGAGCAGCGCCTCGATCGGCGAGTTCGGGCCTTCGAGCTGCATCGCGAGCTTGGCGACCTCGGCGGCGATGTCGTTGATGCGCTCGCGCAACAGCGCGTTCTCCATGCGCTCGGTCGCCCAGGAGCTCTCCGCCTGCTGCTGGATCGCGTTGATGTCGCGCTGGAGCTTTGCGCGCTCGTCGCGCGCGGTACGGAGCTGCTCTTCCAGCGCGGTCTTCTCCGCGCGCAGCGCTTCGAACGCGGCCGACGACTTGCCGCCGCTCAAGGCGGCGATCTCGACGCGGAGCTCCTTGACGGTGCGTTCGGCACTTTCATTGGCCTGGCGGAGCTGGTTGTTCTCATAGTCGCGCTCGGCGAGCAGCTTGCCCTGCGTGGCGAGGCGTCCTTCGAGGTCGGCGACGCGGCCCGACAGCATCTCGGCCTCCTTCACCTGCACGATGAGCTGGCGATCCAGCTCGGTGACGCGCTGGCTCAAATTCTCGACGCGGCCGCGCGCCTCGCCGAGTTCGCGCGACGCGGTCTCGGATTCGGTCCGCTCCTGCGCGAGGCGCGCTTGCGTCGCGGCAAACTCCTTCTCGGCATCGCCGACGCGGTTCTTCAATTCCTCGATCTGCGCGCGGACGACGACGAGCTCGACCTGGCGGCTCTCCGCCATGATCGAACGGTCGGACAGTTCGGAGTTGATCTTGGCGAGCTCGGCCTGCTTGTCGCTCAGCGCCAGCTCGGCGGCGTGCAGCGCCTCGGTCTTGGCGTTGAACTCCTCCTCGGTTGCGCGGAGCTGCTCCTTCACCGCTTTCTCGCGCGCCTCGAGTGCGAAGATCGTGGCGTTCTTCTCGCCCAGTTCGATCTTCATGCGGTTGATGGCATCGCTCTTCTTGCCGAGCTCGGCGAGCTGGCTCGTGGTCTTGTTCTTGAGCTGCTCGACGCTCATCTCCAGCCGCCGCGCCGACATGGCGAATTCGGCGCGAAGCTGGTCCTTGTCGGCCTGGATCTCGGCCATCGACAGCGGGGTGGCCGCCTCGAGCCGGCGCGTGGTCAGGCGCACCGCGCGGTTATGCACCAGCGGCACGAGGGCAAGCCCGCACAGCATCGAGAGCAGGAAACCGATCGCCAGGTACATGATCGGTTCGACCATGGGCCAAAACTCCCAGAGCTAAGGAAAAATTTACCAAGGACAATGCCATGGCGGGCCGGCAAAAAGCCAGCCCCGCTCGGTCGTTAACCTTGATCCGTACCCAGCTGGGAGAGGAGACCTAGAACGGGTTCCAGGTCGCACGCGGCGTGTATTTGAGATAGCCGATATTGGCGCCCAGCCGCAGGCCGAGGCCGGAGCGAATCGGCACCAGCACGATGTTGTTGGCGGTGAGCGCCGTCATCCCGAAGCCGCCGATGATATAGGCCGAGCCGTCGAGGCCGGCGAAGCGCTGGTAGATCGCGTTGGTCGCGGGCAGGTTATAGACCAGCGTCATGGTGCGGGCGCCGTCGCCGCCCCAGTCGAAGCCGAGCGAGGGGCCCTGCCAATAGACGCGCAGGTCGCCGGCGTTCTTGGTGTAGAGCGTGCCCTCGCCATAGCGCAGACCGGCGACGAAGGCGCCGGAACCTTCCTCACCCAGGATATAGCCGTTGGGCAGACCCCATTGGCTGACCGCCTTCTCGATGATCGAGGCGAGCCCGCGCGAGACGTTGCCGAAGAAGCGATGACCGGCGGTCACGAGCTCGTCCGGCCCATAGGTGTTGGGCGTCGGGGTCCGCTGCGGCGGCGGCAGGTTGGGCGGCGGCGCCTGCTGGGCGGAGGCCGGCACGATCCAGCCGACCATCGCGGCGAGCGCGAGCGCAGCAAGGCGTGATGCGAAAGTCATAAAAGAACCCCTGATATCGAAACCGATCGCTTCCTTAACCTGATGCCAACAGGCACGGTTCTAGGTTGCACCGGATGTCCCCTCGACTCGGATGTTATCCGCAGCAACTATGACGGCACAACGGCAGGAAGATAGCCCTTTGCGCCCCGGAATTGCCTTGATCGGCCGCCGCGTTTGCCTCGTCTGCCTGCTGGCGGGCATTTGGATCATCTGCCAGGGCTGGCCGGCAGGGGCTGCCACCACCGAGCGGATCGTCGTCAACCGGTTCAGTGGCGTCGCCATCGAGGGCTTCGATCCCGTCGCCTATTTCGTCGATGGCGCGGCCGTGCGAGGGAAGGCGCAGTTCGAGGCGAACCTCTGGGGCGCGGTCTGGCGCTTCCGCAACGAGGGCAACCGGGCCTCCTTCCTGTCCCATCCCGAGATCTACGGGCCGCAATTCGGCGGCTATGATCCCGCCGATATCGCCCGCGGCGTCGTCATCGCCGGCAATCCCCGCTTCTTCGCGCTCGTGGCGCAGCGGCTCTATCTGTTCAGCCGGGAAGCCAATCGCGACGCCTTCGCCGCCAATCCGGAGCGCTTCCTCTATGAGGTCGGCAAGCGCTGGCCGGCGCTCCAGGACCAGCTCGGTCAGTAGCGGTCGACCGCCTGCGGGTCGCCCCAGGCGACGAACTCCGGGATGATGAAACCATTGCCGCTGTGCTGGCCGAAGCGGAGCTCGCCGCCCTGGCCGTCGGTCACCCTGCCGCCGGCCGCGGTCACGACCGCAGAGCCGGCCCCGACGTCCCATTCCGAGGTCGGTCCGAAGCGGGGATAGATGTCGGCGCTGCCTTCCGCGATCCGGCCGAATTTCACGGCCGAGCCGACCGTCCGCCTGACCGCATTGGGCCTGCCATCGATGAACGCCTCGCTCTTGGGATCGCCGTGAGAGCGGCTCACCGCCGCGATCCAGGGCTCGCCCGGCGCCGGAAGCTTGCGGGTATGGATCGGCTCGGCCGCGCCGATGGTTGCGCCGTCAAACCTCACGCGCTCGGCGCCGCGACCGACAATGCCGCGCCAGAGCAGCCCGAGCGCGGGCGCAGAGACGATGCCGAGCAGCGGCACGCCTTCAGTCACCAGGGCGAGGTTGACGGTGAACTCGTCGCGGCCGGCAACGAATTCCTTGGTGCCGTCGAGCGGATCGATCAGGAAGAAGCTTTCGCGAAACGGCGGCGAGGCGAGCTGGCTCCGCTCTTCCGACAGCGTCGGCACGTCGGCCGCAAGCTGCGCGAGACCCTCCGCGATGATGCGGTCGGCGGCAAGATCCGCCTCGGTCACCGGCGAGCCGTCCTGCTTGCCGTCCACCCGCATCGCCGAGCGGTTGACGGCAAGGATCGCTTCGCCCGCCTTGACCACCAGCGCGGTGAGCGGCTCCATCAGACCGGATGCGGCCGCGCCGTCGATGATCCGCTTCACTTGGATGCCTCATTCATCGGCAATTTCGTCCTCCTCGACTGATTCGCCAGGATTGATCCGATTGGGGGCTTATGGCCGCCTCGAAGTGATCGCAAGCTAGCTGCCGCGGGCTTGCGAATGTTAGAACCCGCAGCATCCGTCAAGCATGCGTGATTCGCGGCGTCCAGCGCCGTGCAATTCCAGGAACCCTCCAGGACCCCATTATATGTCTGACGCCTCGTCGCCCGCGACCGTTACTGCTCCCGATATGCTCGAACTCGCTGCGCTCTTGTGCTCGCGGGTCTGCCACGATCTCATCAGCCCCGTCGGCGCCATCGTCAATGGGCTCGAAGTGCTCGACGACGATCCCAAGCCCGAGGACCGCGAGTTCGCGCTCGACCTCATCCGCAAGAGCGCCAAGACGGCCTCGGCCCGGCTCCAGTTCTGCCGCCTTGCTTTCGGCGCCGCCGGCTCCTCGGGCGCCCAGATCGATCTCGGCGATGCCCAGACCATGGCGCGCGGCCACATCGAGGACGGCAAGTGCTCGATCACCTGGAATCTGCCGCGGCTCCTGCTGCCGAAGAATCGCGTCAAGCTGCTGCTCAACATGCTGGTGGTTGCCCAGCACACGATCCCGCGCGGCGGCATGCTGACGATCGATCCGATCGGCGAGGGCGAGACGATGAGCTTCCGCATCACCGCGACCGGACACAATGCGCGCCTGCCGCAGAACATCTCCGAGCTCCTGAGCGGCGAGCGCGGGCCTGCCGCAGATGCGCATGCAATCCAGCCTTATTATACGCGGCTGTTGGCGCAGGCCTGCGGGCTCACCGTGAGGCTCGCACCGGAAGGCGAAGCCATCACCGTTACCGCTTCGTAAACTCGCCCTTCGCTCTCGAAGTCTTAATCCAATCTTTACGAGGCGCTTCGGTTTGTCCGGAGCGCCTTATCTCTTTGTTGGTTCCGTTCTTTTGCACTTACTCAACCAATATTAAACGCTTTGCGGTGAAGCTGGCCCCATTCCGAAATGGCGCATCACGCCTCGTGCGCGCCCTTCCTGTATGAAGGCCTGTTTTCATGGATGATCTGTTGCGGGAGTTTTTGACGGAGACCAGCGAGAGCCTGGACACCGTCGACAATCAGCTGGTGAAGTTCGAGCAGGAGCCGAACAACGCCAAGATCCTGGATAACATCTTCCGCCTGGTCCACACCATCAAGGGCACCTGCGGCTTCCTCGGCCTGCCGCGGCTGGAAGCGCTGGCGCATGCCGGCGAGACCTTGATGGGCAAATTCCGCGACGGCATGCCGGTGACCGGACAGGCGGTGACGGTGATCCTGTCCTCGATCGACCGCATCAAGGAGATTTTGGCTGGCCTGGAGGCGACCGAAGCTGAGCCGGAGGGCAACGACCGCGACCTCATCGACAAGCTGGAGGCGATGGTCGAGCAGGGCATGGCCGCCATGGCGGCTGGCGCAGCTCCCGTTGCCGACGCGCCGCCGCTGGCGCCGGAAGCCCCCGCCGCTGCGCCCGCCAAGGAGATGACCACGGGCACGCTGATCGAACAGACGCTGGAGCGCCCGTTGCGTCCCGGCGAAGTCTCGCTCGACGAGCTCGAGCGCGCCTTCCGCGAGACCGCGATCGAAGCGCCGGTGCCTGCTGCGCCCGTTGCCAAGGCTGAAGCCAAGGCCGAGCCCGCCCCGGCGGCTGAAGCCCCGGCTGCGAAGGAAGCCGCCAAGCAAAAGCCCGCGCCGAAGAAGTCGATGGCCGACGAGAGTGCCGGCGAAGGCGACCGCATCGCCAACCAGTCGATCCGCGTCAACGTGGATACGCTGGAGCATCTGATGACCATGGTCTCCGAGCTGGTGCTGACCCGCAACCAGCTGTTGGAGATCTCCCGCCGCAACGAGGACACCGAGTTCAAGGTGCCGCTGCAGCGGCTGTCCAACGTCACCGCCGAGCTGCAGGAGGGCGTCATGAAGACGCGCATGCAGCCGATCGGCAACGCCTGGCAGAAGCTGCCCCGCATCGTCCGCGACCTCTCGAGCGAACTCGGCAAGCAGATCGAGCTGGAGATGCACGGCGCCGACACCGAGCTCGACCGCCAGGTGCTCGACCTGATCAAGGACCCGCTCACCCACATGGTGCGCAACTCCGCCGATCATGGCCTGGAGACCCCCGCCGAGCGCTTAGCGGCCGGCAAGGGCGAGCAGGGCACCATTCGGCTGTCCGCCTATCACGAGGGCGGCCACATCATCATCTGCATCGCCGACAACGGCCGCGGCCTCAACACCGAGAAGATCAAGGCCAAGGCGATCTCCTCAGGGTTGGTCACCGAGGCTGAGCTGGAGAAGATGAGCGAGGCGCAGATCCACAAGTTCATCTTCGCGCCGGGCTTCTCCACCGCGGCCGCCATCACCTCGGTCTCGGGCCGCGGCGTCGGCATGGACGTGGTCCGCACCAATATCGACCAGATCGGCGGCACCATCGACATCAAGAGCGTGGCCGGCGAGGGAAGCTCGGTCACCATCAAGATCCCGCTGACCTTGGCGATCGTCTCGGCCCTGATCGTCGAAGCCGCCGGCGACCGCTTTGCCATCCCGCAGCTCTCGGTGGTCGAGCTGGTGCGCGCTCGCGCCAACAGCGAGCACCGCATCGAGCGCATCAAGGACACCGCGGTCTTGCGCCTGCGCAACAAGCTGCTGCCGCTGATCCATCTGAAGAAGCTCTTGAAGATCGACGATGGCGCCGCGTCCGATCCCGAGAACGGTTTCATCGTGGTGACCCAGGTCGGCAGCCAGACCTTTGGCATCGTCGTCGACGGCGTGTTCCACACCGAAGAGATCGTGGTCAAGCCGATGTCGACCAAGCTGCGTCACATCGACATGTTCTCCGGCAACACCATCTTGGGCGATGGCGCCGTCATCATGATCATCGACCCCAACGGCATTGCCAAGGCGCTCGGCGCCGCCGGCTCCTCGGCCCATGACATGGCCGACGAGAACGCAGGCCATCACATCGGCAGCGGCGAGCAGACCACCTCGCTGCTGGTGTTCCGCGCCGGCTCGTCCCAGCCCAAGGCGGTCCCGCTCGGCCTCGTCACCCGCCTGGAGGAGCTGCCGGCCGACAAGATCGAGTTCAGTAACGGCCGCTACATGGTGCAGTACCGCGAGCAGCTGATGCCGCTGGTCGCGATGGAGGGCGTCACCATCGCCAGCCAGGGCGCCCAGCCGATCCTGGTGTTCGCCGACGACGGCCGCTCCATGGGCCTCGTCGTCGACGAGATCATCGACATCGTCGAGGAGCGGCTCAACATCGAGGTCGGCGGCTCCGGTTCGGGCATTCTGGGCTCGGCCGTGATCAAGGGCCAGGCCACCGAGGTGATCGACGTCGGCCACTTCCTGCCGATGGCGTTCGCCGACTGGTTCACCCGCAAGGAGATGAAGCCGTCGCTGCACTCGCAGTCGGTGCTGCTGGTCGACGACAGCGCCTTCTTCCGCAACATGCTGGCGCCGGTGCTGAAAGCGGCCGGCTACCGCGTCCGCACCGCGCCGACCGCGCAGGAGGGCCTGGCGGCGCTGCGTGCGCAGAGCTTCGACGTGGTCCTGACCGACATCGAGATGCCCGACATGAACGGGTTCGAGTTCGCCGAACTGATCCGCTCCGACAACAATCTGGGGTCGATGCCGATCATCGGCCTCTCCGCGCTGGTGTCGCCGGCGGCGATCGAGCGCGGCCGCCAGGCCGGCTTCCACGACTATGTCGCCAAGTTCGACCGTCCCGGTCTGATCGCGGCGCTGAAGGAGCAGACCGCGGGCGCCGCCGGCGCCTCCGAGCTGAGCCGGGCGGCGGCGTGAGGGCGACAAGGAGATAGATCGATGAGCCGCAAGACCCAGTCCACCGAGGGCGCCATGGTCGAATACGTCACCGCGATGATCGGCGGCCAGCTGTTCGGCCTGCCGATCTCCCGCGTCCAGGACGTGTTCATGCCCGAGCGCGTCACCCGCGTGCCGTTGTCCTCGCGCGAGATCGCCGGCGTCCTGAACCTGCGTGGCCGCATCGTCACCGTGGTCGACATGCGCGCCCGGCTCGGCCTGCCCAAGGCCGAAGACGGCAAGGTGCCGATGGCGGTCGGCGTCGACCTGCGCGGTGAATCCTATGGCCTCTTGATCGATCAGATCGGCGAGGTGCTGCGCCTGCCCGAGGACGGCAAGGAGGAAAACCCCGTCAACCTCGATCCGCGCATGGCCAAGCTCGCCGGCGGCGTCCACCGCCTCGACGGCCAGCTCATGGTCGTCCTCGACGTCGATCGCGTCCTCGAGCTCGCGCCCGAGATGATGGCGGCCTGATACGGCGGCATCGCCATCATCGGGCCCGCAACTGGAAGTGCCCCGGCAAAGGGGAGGAAGCAGAGGTTCACATGCGAACTTGTCTCGTCGTTGATGATTCCAGCGTCATCCGCAAGGTTGCGCGCCGGATCCTGGAGGGCCTCGACTTCCAGATCCTCGAAGCCGAAGACGGTGAGAAGGCGCTGGAGGCCTGCAAGCGCGGCTTGCCCGACGCGGTGCTGCTCGACTGGAACATGCCCGTGATGGATGGCTACGAGTTCCTCGGCCATCTCAGGCGCATGCCCGGCGGCGACCAGCCCAAGGTGGTGTTCTGCACCACCGAGAACGACGTCGCGCACATCGCGCGCGCGCTGCACGCCGGCGCCAACGAGTACATCATGAAGCCCTTCGACAAGGACATCGTGACGGCGAAATTCCAGGAAGTCGGCCTTATCTGACCGATCGCCCGGAGGCTGAACGGATCCTTCGGCGCTTGTTTTCAACTGAACCGTTTCAGTCTGAGTTGGTGAGTAATGAGTACTGCGTTCGCAGGTAGTTCGACCACGGGTTCGTCGCGCGAAGCGGGGCCGCTGCGGGTGATGATCGTCGACGACTCCGTCGTCATCCGCGGTCTGATCTCGCGCTGGATCGGCGCCGAGCACGACATGGAGGTCGCGGCCTCGCTGCGCACCGGGCTCGAGGCTGTCAACCAGATCGAACGCATCAATCCCGATGTCGCCGTGCTCGACATCGAAATGCCCGAACTCGACGGCCTCTCGGCGCTGCCGCAACTGCTGGCGAAGAAGCGCGATCTCGTCATCATCATGGCCTCGACGCTGACCCGCCGTAACGCGGAGATCAGCTTCAAGGCGCTGTCGCTTGGTGCGGCTGACTACATTCCGAAGCCGGAGTCGACGCGCGAGGCTTCCGCGGCGGACACCTTCCACCACGATTTGATGCAGAAGATCCGTCACCTCGGCGCGCGTCTGCGCAGGAAGCCCGCGATTGCGAGCCCGCCGCTGGCGCCCGCGAGCCCCGCTCCGGCCGTACGTGCACCAGCCGTCGCGCGGTCCGCCGCGCCTGCGCCGGTCCCGGCCGCGCCGTCGTTGGGAGCGCTGGCGATGCGCCCGTTCTCGACCCAGACGCCGAAGGTGTTGCTGATCGGCTCCTCGACCGGCGGTCCCCAGGCGCTGATGGCACTCGTCACCGAGCTCGGCCCGGTGATCGACCGCGTCCCGGTGCTGATCACTCAGCACATGCCGCCGACCTTCACCACCATTCTTGCCGAGCATCTGGCGCGCTCGAGCCGCAAGCCGGCAGCCGAGGCGATCGATGGCGAGCCGGTGAAGCCGGGACGGATTTATCTGGCGCCCGGCGGCAAGCACATGCGCGTCGTGCGCAGCGGCGCCGATACCGTGATCGCGCTCGACGACGGCCCCGCCGTCAATTTCTGCAAGCCTGCAGTCGATCCGCTCTTCACCTCCGCCATCGACATCTGGCACGGCGGCATCCTCTCCGTGATCCTGACGGGCATGGGCTCCGACGGCATGCGCGGCGGCAAGGACATCGTCGCTGCCGGTGGCAGTGTCATCGCGCAGGACGAAGCTTCCAGCGTGGTGTGGGGCATGCCGGGCGCGGCCGCCAATGCCGGTATCTGCGCGGCGATCCTGCCGCTCAACCAGATCGGCGCCAAGGTCAATCGCCTGTTCGCGGGAGACCGCTCGTGACGCCGGTCGACTACGACTATTTGCGCAAGTTCCTGAAAGAGCGCTCCGGTCTCGACCTGTCCGCCGACAAGCAATATCTGGTCGAGAGCCGGCTGCTGCCGCTCGCTCGCAAGGCGAGCCTATCTGGCATTCCCGATCTCGTGCTGAAGATCAGGAACGGCGACGGCCGGCTCGCGACCGACGTAGTCGAAGCGATGACCACCAACGAGACCTTCTTCTACCGCGACAAGATCCCGTTCGATCATCTGCGCGACACCATCCTGCCCGGCCTGATCCAGGCACGCGCGGCGCGCAAATCGCTGCGCATCTGGTCGGCCGCGTCGTCGACGGGCCAGGAGCCCTATTCGATCGCGATGTGCGTGAAGGAGATGGGCGCGGCGTTCGCGGGCTGGCGCATCGAGATTGTCGCCACCGACCTGTCGCAGGAGGTGCTGGAGAAATCCAAGGCCGGCGTCTACAGCCAGTTCGAGGTGCAGCGCGGCTTGCCGATCCAGCACTTGATGAAGTACTTCACGCAAGTCGGTGAAGTCTGGCAGCTCAATGCCGACATTCGCGCGATGGTGCAGTTCCGCCAGCTCAATCTGTTGCAGGACTTCTCCCATCTCGGCACGTTCGACGTGATCTTCTGCCGCAACGTGCTCATCTATTTCGACCAGGACACCAAGGCGGTGATCTTCGAGCGGATGGCGAAAGGACTGGAAGCCGACGGCACGCTGCTGCTTGGCGCCGCCGAATCCGTCGTCGGCATCACCGACGCGTTCCGCCCCATCACTGAGCGCCGCGGTCTCTACCAGCTCAACCCCGCGCGCTCCGGCCGCCCGATGGGCGGGCTGATGCCGCCGTCGCTGAAGATCGCCGCGGCGCGGTGAGGTGCTTCTTCCCTCTCCCCTTGTGGGAGAGGGTGGCTTCGCAATAGCGAAGCCGGGTGAGGGGTTCTCTCCGCAAGCGAATCTCTCGCATTGAGGTGCGCGGATAGAACCCCTCATCCGGCGCTTCGCGCCACCTTCCCGCAAGGGGAGAAGAAAGAAAACCACGTCTCACAAAATCGCATGCGGCAGAAAGCGCGAGCGGTTGCCCGTGATCGGGCTCTCGTCCTCGCGGATCGACAGGCCGCAGGGTTCATGGTTCACCAGCCAGCTTCCGAGCACCGGATAGAAGCCTGAAAAATTCGGCAGCGGTGCTAGAGCCTGTCGCACGAAACCTTCGGCACCGTACGGACCCGCCTGCTCGTCGAGCGGCATGCCGTCCGACACCAGCGTGACGTTGGCGCCTTCGCGCGACAGCAGCGGCTTGCGCACATAGGACGTGCCGAGCTCGGCTGCGCGCGGGTCGTCCTCGAAGAAGGCCGGCAGCAGATTGGGATGGTTCGGAAACATCTCCCACAGCAACGGCAGGATGCCCTTGTTGGAGAGCACGGCTTTCCACGGTGGCTCGATCCAGCGTGTCGGTGCGTCCTTGAGCTTTGCGCCGAACGTGTCGTGGGACATCCACTCCCAGGGATAGAGCTTGAAGGCGAGCGCGATGTCACAATCGTCGAGATCGACGAACCCGCCACCATCATCGCGCCAGCCGACCTGTTCGATGTCGAGCAGCCTGGTCGAAAGCCCCGCCTGGCGGGCGGTGTCTTCGAGATAAGCAAGCGTGCCGGCGTCTTCCTCGTTGCCGGTGATGCCGGTGAGATGGACGTGGCGACCTGCTGCAATCTGCTTCCACGCTGCGATTAGCCGCTCATGGATCGAGTTGAACTGATCGGCACGCGCCGGGATCATGCGGCGTTCGATCGCCTGTTCGAGCCAGGTCCATTGAAACACCGCAGCCTCGAAGATCGAGGTCGGCGTGTCCGCATTGTATTCGAGCAGTTTTGCCGGGCCATTGCCGTCGAATTTCAGGTCGAGCCGGCCATAGAGGCTGCGGTCGTTGCGCTTCCAGCTCTCGGCGATCAAGCTCCAGAATGCTTCCGGAATCTTCAAACGGCGCAAGTAGCGCTCATCGCCGATGACGCGGCCGGCGAGCTCCAGGCACATGGCGTCGATCTCACCGGTCGGCGTCTCGATGCCGCGCTCGATCTCGTCGAGGGTGAAGCCGTAATAGGCGCGCTCGTCCCAATAGCGTTCGCCGTCGATGGTGTGGAAGACGAAGCCGCATTGCGCTGCGGTCTCTCGCCAGTCGTCGCGCTCGAGACAAACGATGCGTTGCATGTTATTTCCTGCGCATGATCTTGCCGGAAAACCGGTGGCCACTTTTCCGGATCATGCGCTAGCCGCCGCCCGAGAAGCCATGGCCGAACGAGCCGAAGCCGCCGCGGGTCACGCTGTGGGAGCCCGAGTCGGACGACGTTCCCGACGAAGAATGGCTTGAGGAATCGCCGCTGAAGAAGCTCGATCGCGACGACCAGCGCGAGCTGCTGCCACTGGAGGAGCTGCTTCTGCTGCTGCACGCGGTGCTCACCTGTACCGGCGTCTCCGTTCCGGAAACTGCCGCCCCGGCAGGAGGCGGCTCGCAGGTCTGCCGCGGCATCATCGTGTAGGCGGTGCTGCCGACCGCGAGCGTGCCCATCACCAGCAGCGCAACATGGCCGGAGCGCTTCATCGGTGGCCGCGGAGGCGGTGGCTCGGTCACTGGCCGGCGCTTGCCGAACTCCTTTTTGGAGGATTTGTCGGCCATGTCAGTAGATCATGCAGGCGGCGTTCAGCAGGCCCGCGGCGAGCGAGGACAGGCCGAGCCAGATCGACGGGGCAAGCTCGCCGGCAGAGATCCGCGCCGACAGGTTCGGCACCGGGACCTTCACGAGGAAGAACACGATCACCTGCACGATCAGTGCGATCGTCGCCCAGATCAGGCAGTCGAGCACGTTGGCCGAATGCGCGATGGCGCTGACCAGCGGTGCGACGAAGCCGAGCAGGCTGAGGCCGAGCGCGATCGCCGCGGCCGGCTCATTGTCGCGGATCAGCTGAAATTCGTTATGCGCCGTGATGCGGGTGTAGACGAACAGATAGGCCACGATCGCGATCAGCCCGGTGCAGAAATAGACCAGGAAAGCGGGCAGGCCGGCGAGTGATTGCAGGATCATCGTTCCCCCATCGTGCAGCGACCATTCGTCGGTTGGCGGAGGGTAGCGGTTCAAACGTTAAGCTTCGTATGAGGCGGCCCCAAAAACAAAACCCCGCCATTTGCGGCGGGGTCCAGGCTGGGAGGAGCGAGCCCCGAGGGGCTCGCGACGTAAACCCAGGATCAGGCGGGGATGCGCTCGTCGGCCTCATGCGGCTCGCGCAGCACGTAGCCGCGGCCCCATACGGTCTCGATGAAGTTGCGGCCCTCGGAAGCGTTGGCGAGCTTCTTGCGGAGCTTGCAGATGAAGACGTCGATGATCTTCAGCTCCGGCTCGTCCATGCCGCCATAGAGATGGTTGAGGAACATTTCCTTGGTGAGGGTCGTGCCTTTGCGCAAGCTGAGGAGCTCCAGCATCTGATATTCCTTGCCGGTCAGATGCACGCGCTGGCCGCCGACTTCCACCGTCTTGGTGTCGAGGTTGACGACGAGGTCGCCGGTCTGGATGACCGACTGGGCATGGCCCTTGGAGCGGCGCACGATCGCGTGGATGCGGGCCACCAGCTCGTCCTTGTGGAAGGGCTTGGTCATGTAGTCGTCGGCGCCGACGCCGAGACCCTTGACCTTGTCCTCGATGCCGGCGAGGCCGGAGAGGATCAGGATAGGTGTCTTGATCTTGGAGACCCGGAGCTGCTTGAGCACGTCGTAGCCGGACATGTCGGGCAGGTTGAGGTCGAGAAGAATAATGTCGTAATCGTATAGTTTACCGAGATCGACGCCTTCTTCCCCCAAATCGGTCGTGTAGACGTTGAAGCTTTCCGACTTCAACATCAGCTCGATCGACTGCGCGACGGCGCTGTCATCTTCAATCAGCAAAACGCGCATGCCAGTTCCCCATAGTCGCCGCTCCTGGGCGTCAGGTCGGCCGCATTCGCGGCACTCAACAAAACGCCTTTGAACAACTGATTCGGATCCTGACAACAGATGGTTAACAAACTCTGATTCTGGAACGCAAGTCCCCCCGGTGCAATTTTTGTCGAATCGCCCTAAGGTCTTGCGCACGAAGCAGCTTTCGTCACCCGATTCCGTTCAAGCTCCACTTTAAGAGACGGGCCTAACCGACTCCCGCGACTCAGCCTTCTTCTGAAGGGAAGTCACGCTCAGTCTCAAAGACAGTGACGCAATGATTAATGATGCGGGTAAACACGAAGTTAAGCGCCGTTCAGAAATATGGCGAAACTTAAGAGTTTCACCGTGAAGTCCCGGATGACGAAGGTGCGCACCTTATGAAGGCCCACCGATGAAGGCTTTGGCCGAACAGATCGGCGACATCGACGGCATTAATATTTACGGCCGCGTGGTCGGCGTGCGCGGCCTGATGGTCGAGGTGGCCGGTCCCATTCACGCCATGTCGGTCGGCGCGCGGCTGGTGATCGAGACCGGCGCCAACCGCTCCATCCCCTGCGAGGTGATCGGCTTCTCCGGCAACAATGCAGTCGTGATGCCGTTCGCCGGTCTCGATGGCGTGCGCCGCGGCTGCAAGGCGGTCATCGCCAATGCTGCCAATCAAGTGCGACCGTCAGCGGCCTGGCTCGGCCGTGTCGTCAATGCGCTGGGCGAGCCGATCGACGGCAAGGGGCCGTTGCCGCAAGGTGCCTCGCCGATGCCGTTCCGCAATACGCCGCCGCCCGCGCATTCGCGCAAGCGCGTCGGCGCGCCGCTCGATCTCGGCGTGCGCGCGATGAACACCTTTCTCACCTGCTGTCGCGGCCAGCGCATGGGTATCTTCGCAGGCTCCGGCGTCGGCAAGTCGGTGCTGCTGTCGATGCTGGCGCGCAACGTCGATGCGGCGGTCAGCGTCATCGGGCTGATCGGCGAACGCGGCCGCGAGGTGCAGGAATTCTTGCAGGACGACCTCGGCGAGGAGGGCCTTGCCCGGTCCGTCGTGGTGGTCGCCACCTCGGACGAGCCGGCGCTGATGCGCCGCCAGGCCGCGTATCTGACGCTCGCGGTCGCCGAGTATTTTCGCGACGAGGACAAGGACGTGCTGTGCCTGATGGACTCGGTGACGCGCTTTGCCATGGCCCAGCGCGAGATCGGCCTGTCCGCCGGCGAGCCGCCGACCGCCAAGGGCTATACGCCGACCGTGTTCACCGAACTGCCGAAGCTTTTGGAGCGCGCCGGACCGGGCCTGGGGGAGGGCGCCATCACCGCGATCTTCACCGTGCTGGTCGACGGCGATGACCATAACGAGCCGATCGCGGATGCCGTCCGTGGCATCCTCGACGGTCATATCGTGATGCAGCGCTCGATCGCCGAGCGCGGCCGCTACCCCGCCATCAACATCCTCAAATCCGTCTCCCGCACCATGCCGAAATCGGCCGATCCGCAATTCTGGCCAACCATCCAGCGGGCACGGCAGGTGATGGCGACCTATGCCGACATGGAGGAATTGATCCGGCTCGGCGCCTACCGGGCCGGCTCCAGCCCCGAGGTCGACGAGGCGATCCGCCTGCATGAGCCGCTCGAGGCCTTCCTGCGCCAGCGCAAGGACGAAAATGCATCACTCGCGGACGGCTATCGCCAGTTGGCGCAAATCCTCGGTGATTTGGAAACGGAACGCTAACTTTGTCGGTTCATCATCCGATCCCACAGAGTAGCAGAGCCGGTCTTGGCCGCAATCGGGCCTGTGGGCAGACCGGTGCCGTCCCACGTGCAGCGAGGGGACTTCTGGGGAGTACGAGTCGATGAAGTCACGTGATACCCTCATCCGCCTGAAGAAGTTTCAGGTCGACGAGAAGCGCCGCCGGGTCACCCAGATCGAGACCATGATCGCCGACTTCCAGCGGATGTCGGTCGATCTCGAGCGCGAGATCCAGACCGAGCAGGAGCGCGCCGGGATCAACGATCCCTCGCACTTCGCCTACCCGACCTACGCCAAAGCCGCAATCCAGCGCCGCGAGAACCTGACCCGCTCGGCCGACGAGCTCAAGGGCCAGCTCGACGAAGCCAAGGCTGCGCTAGCCGAGGCCTTCGAGGAGCTGAAGAAGGTCGAGCTGCTGGACGAGCGCGACCAGGCCCGCGAACGCGCCGAAGAGAACGCCCGCGAGCAAGCCGACCTCGACAGCATCGGCCTGATGCGCGCCCGCATCGGCGCCGTCGCCTAACGGCGCCAGCCGCCAGATCGCCGAGAAATCTGCAAAACCCGGACCCGCAAGGTCCGGGTTTTCGTATGTGCTGTCCACAGTGTGGCGCTGCGCCCCTTGGTGGTCGGCTTTGTCGCGCGCTATGGTGAGGATGATTTTAGGTTTAGGGCCGGTCCGCTGGCTCGGTTCACCTCGCCCCGCTTGCGGGGAGAGGTCGGATCGGCATCGCCAGATGCGATCCGGGTGAGGGGGACTCTCCGCGAGTCCGTCTGTTACCTCCTTCGTGGAGACTCCCCCTCACCCCGGCCCTCTCCCCGCAGGCGGGGAGAGGGAGAGGAGCAACGGGGCCGCGTGTCGGGGGGCTGAATGCTGACGCCAGCAGAGCTGGTCGGGCTGATTGAGGCGGTGGCGAAGGGCGATCAGGCCGCGTTCGAGCGGCTCTACGTCGCCACACGCGCGAAACTTTATGGCGTCGTGCTCCGCATCTTGCGCCGGCAGGATCTCGCAGAGGAGGTCATTCAAGAGACCTACGTCAAGATCTGGAACAACGCCGGCCAGTTCAATCCGGCCATGTCCTCGCCGATCACGTGGATGACGTCGATCGCGCGCAACCGCGCGATCGACATCGTGCGCAAGAAGTCCGAAGTCTCAATCGAGGAAGAGCCTCAAGCGATGGAGGTGGCGGCCGACAGTCCTGATCCGCTGGCGCGGAGGGAGATGACCGAGGAGTTGAAGCGGCTCCTGGAATGTATCGGCCGGCTCGAGCCGGACCGCCAGCGGCTCGTGCTTCTCGCCTATTACAACGGCTGGAGCCGCGAGCAATTGGCGGAGAAATTCGCCGCGCCCGTCAACACGGTGAAGACGTGGCTCCGGCGCAGCATGCTGGATATCCGCGAGTGCCTCGGACTTTAGAAGATGATGAGAGTGGCAGGAACAAGCGCGGCAACGACGACATTCCACCTCTCCCCGTTGGGGAGAGGTGAAGGACAGTGATGGCCTACACTGAGGACCATATCGCGCTCGCCGCGGAATATGCGCTCGGTACGCTCGACGCCGACGAGCGCGCGCAGGTCGAGACCATGATGGCGGTGGACGAGGCGTTCGCCGAAATCGTGCAGGCCTGGGCCCATCGGCTCGGCGTCCTCAACCAGATGGTCGGCTCGGTCGAGCCGCGTCCGATCGTGTGGGAGAGCATCAGGTCCGAGATCGCGCGCACGGCCCTTGCGCAGGAGCCACCTGCGCTTGCTGAGGCTTCGCCGCTGCCACCTCCGCCCATACCGGAATTGCCCTCGCCAGAAACTGCGCCACCGGAATCCGCGACGGAGGGCGTGCAGTCCCCTGAGCCGCAGCAACCCGAAGCGGAGCAGCCGGAGCCGTCGCGTCCCGAGCCCGACGCCATCCCGGACATCGCGCCGCAGTTCATCCCGCAGGTCCATGCCCCGGATCTCAACGTCGCCCGCGCGCCGCAGGCGCCGGTCGTCGACGATGGCAACGTGATCCGTCTCGAAGGGCGCGTGAAGCGCTGGCGCAACATCGCATCCGGCGTCGGCGCGCTTGCGGCCGCGCTGCTCGTGACGCTGTCGCTTCAGATATTCCTGCCTGATGCACTGCCGGGCGCCTTGCGTCCTGCGCCGCGCATCCAGACGGTGGAAGTGAAGACACCGGCCGCCCCGCTCACCGCCTCTGCGCAATATGTTGCTCTGCTGCAGGGCCAGGGTGGCGGCCCCGCCTTCATCCTCACGGTCGACGGTGCGACGCGGAATTTCACGGTCCGGAAGGTCGGCGCGACCCCGGAGCCCGGCAAGAGCTTCGAGCTTTGGCTGATCTCCGACAAGCTGCCGCGGCCGCGTTCGCTCGGCGTGATCGGTGCGAGCGATTTCACCGCGCGCCCGCTGCTCGCTTCCTATGATTCCGACGTCGTCAACGGCGCGACCTACGCCGTCACTGTCGAGCAGGCCGGCGGTTCGCCCAATGGACAGCCGACTTCGGCGCCGGTGTTTTCCGGCAAGCTGATCGAGACCGTGCCGCCCACGCAGCCGCCGGCGCCGGCGAAGAAGTAGGTGTCGTAGCCCGGATGGAGCGCAGCGCAATCCGGGTCCACCGTCCCGCATTCCGCTCTGCTCCATGCGGGCTACGAGCAAAAATTGTCGCCACGGTCCACCCCGCCGTCGCATTCCGACAAGTCCCGCCGATTCCGACCGCGATTTGAACCTGCCTGCACTTGGCGGCGTCAAATCCCCGGAATTTGCAGTCGGCGCCGCCGATCATGGTGCCGGAGAGGGGCTAGAAATCAGATGGATGCAGCGAGAACGCCAGGCATCTTCGTTCACCAATATGCAGGCCTGCCGCAGGGTGCGGCGTTCGAGCATTGGCGCGAGCGGGCCTTCGGGTCCTGCGGCCTCGATATCGGCCCGAGCCAGGGCGAGAGCATCGACTGCCGGATCCAGGTCAGCGTCGTCGACAACATTGCGCTCGCCATTCCCGAAGGCGCTTCCGCACAATATTCACGCACGCAGAGCCACCTTGCCGACGGCAGCGACGATCTTGTGCTGATTGCAGCACATGCGGGCCTCGTCCGCGTCGGGCAGAACGGCCATACCGTCGAGCTCGCGCCGGCGCAGATGGTGCTCGTCGACATGAGCATCACCGGCACCGTCGGCCACACCGACGAGGAGCGCTTTACCACCATCCGCATGCCGCGCCGCGCGCTGCTCGACATCAATCCGCGCGCGGAGGACAAGCTGTCACAGGTGCTCGCCGACGGCGCGGTCGCCGAGACCATCTTCCGCTACCATGCGCTCGCCGCCAATCAGGCGCCGCATCTCGATGCCGTCGGCCAGCGTCTGACCGCGCAACACATGGTCGATCTCGTCGGCCTCCTGCTCGGGACCGACGCCGAGCATGCCGGACTTGCGCGCGGACGCGGGCATGCCGCGGCTCGTCTCGATCTCATGCGCGCCGACGTGATGGCCGCGCTCGGCCGCAACGATCTCTGCCTGTCCGAGATCGCGACGCGCTCGGGCCTCAGCCCGCGGCAGGCGCAGCGCCTGTTCGAGCAGGCCGGCACGACCTTCACCGAATTCGTGTTGGAGCAGCGCCTGCTACAGGCCCGCAAGCTGCTCGGCGATCCCCGCGCCAGGGCGCGCAAGATCAGCGACATCGCGCACGCCTCGGGCTTCGCCGATCTGTCCTATTTCAATCGCGCCTTCCGCAAGCGTTTTGGCGCGACGCCGTCGGAGCTGCGCGAGGCGTAAGTCGCGATTTTGTGCAGCGGTGCGGCGCTGCCGTAGTTGGTGGATGCGGGCTGTTGAGCTATATCTACCTGCGCGGGCAGACCGCGGGATTGCTTTGGAAAGTAGTGTAGGCGGACATGGCGCGCATCGTCGTGCTCGGCGCCGGGTTTGCAGGCCTGTGGGCGGCCATCGGTGCTGCGCGCAAGCGCGACGAGATCGGCGCGAGCGGGCGGGACATCGAGATCCGCCTCATTGACCGCAATCCCTATCACAACATCCGCGTGCGCAATTACGAGGTCGACCTCGGCGAGGTTGCGCTACCGCTGCCCCAACTGCTCGATCCGATCGGCGTCAGCCATGGTCTCGGCGAGGTTGAAGCCATCGATCCGGCACATCGCGAAATCTCGCTGGTCACCAGCGGCGGCGAGGAGACGTTGCACTATGACCGCCTCGTGCTGGCGCTCGGCAGCGAGGTGATGCGTCCCGACATTCCAGGCCTTTCCGAGCACGCCTTCGACGTCGACACCTATGCTGCGGCACTTCGCCTCGAGGATCATCTCGTCTCGCTCGGACGCAGCGCCCCGTCGCCGGGGCGTGCGACGGTCGTGGTGGTCGGCGCCGGCTTCACCGGCATCGAGGTCGCGGCCGAGATGCCCGCCAGGCTGACGCGTGCGGGCATCAGCGGCAGCCGCCGCATCATCCTGGTCGATCCCAATCCGGCGGTCGGCGCCACCATCGGTGCGCATGCGCGTCCCGTGATCGAGACGGCATTGTCGTCGCTCGACGTCGAGATGCGGCTCGGTGTGCGTGTTGTCTCGGTCGAAGCCGCCGGCATGCACCTGAGCTCGGGCGAGTTCATTGCGGCGCAGACGGTGATCTGGTGCGCCGGAATGCGTGCAAGCCCCTTGACGGCGAGCCTTCCGGACGCGCGCGATCGCCTCGGACGCATTCTGGTCGATCCCTTCATGCGGGTTGCGGATGTCGGCGGCGTGTTCGCGGCCGGCGACGTTGCCTCGAGCGTGATCGACGGGCTGCATCCGACCGTGATGTCCTGTCAGTTCGCGCGGCCCATGGGTCGCTTCGCCGGCCACAACGTGGTCGCCGATCTCGCCGGCGTGCCGATGTTGCCGCTGCGGATCGACTGGTACGTGACCGTGCTCGATCTCGGTGCCTGGGGCGCGCTCTATACCGAAGGCTGGGATCGCGAGGTGCGCGCCACCGGCGCGGCTGCGAAGGTAACCAAGGAGACGATCAACCGCAGGCGAATCTATCCACCGCTCACAGGCAGCAAGGACGAACTCTTCGCTGCCGCCGCGCCGACGGTGCAGGCGCCGCCGCCGACTTATGGGGCGCCGCGTCGTTGAGCTGCTCGTGCGCCCTTCAGCCAGTCGAAACGAAACGTAGGCGACGGACTCGCACGGTCGAAATCGCCACGACCACGGAAGAGACCCGCTTTGCAACAGCCTCGCGTAGATGAGCGCAAGCGTTCAAACCAGAGCATCATCGGACATGTTGGAGCTTGTAGTCGGCAGCGCCTGGGGCGAACAGCTCCAGCGCGGCGGCTGCCGGCCTTCGTCCGCTCCGGGGCCCTAAGCCGACCTTGCCGCTAGCTGCCGAGAGGTCGGCAATTGACCCCCATAAGGGACTTTCGACCTCCCAGCGTTAACTCGGTATTCGGGTGCGCTTGCACACTCTAGTTTACCCCTTCCATCGAGCGTAGAGTGCACATCCAGTAGAGAGGGAGGGCATGATGAAAACCACCTTTCTTTCAGCACTGATCCTTGCACTTTCGACGAGCGCCACCTTCGCACAACAGCCCGCGCAGTGCCGAAGCTTTGAGGCGACAATTGCGCTACAGATGACCAAAGAAGGTTGCTTAAGTCAGATCGACCTTTGCACCGTCGGAACAGTCATGAGCAACGAGCCCGCTCTAAGCGGCGCAATGTGGTTTTTCACTGCGCACGGAATGGCCGAGACAGCAGGACTGCCTTCGTTGCCCAAGACACTGCAATCTTACGCGGGAACGGTGGTAGTCACGGCAAAAGGGGGAACGTTCACGACCACCACTGCCGGCATGTACGATACCGAGTCCCAGGCCTTCAGCCAACTGGATAAGATCGTCAAGGGAACCGATCGTTTCGGCAACTCCACCGGCCGGCTCATTTTACTCACAGGCATTGGTCGCCAAGGCGGCGGATTTGATTCGCACGCTCGCGGCGAGTTGTGCGTGAACGAGTAACGAGCGCTGTCCGCGAAACTGATATGGGGCTCGTGCCACCGCTCGCCGAAGCCCCATTTGATGACTCATCGCGCCACCCATTGGGCACTGCCGGCTCTCGTCGAGAGCAGCGCCCCCCTACCGGCGACAAGCTCTGCAATCCGCGCTCATCGCGCAGAGGCGCAGCGATCGACGCGAGAGTGCGGCACTGCCGCGCGGTCAGCTCTCTTCTCGAACTGCATGGCCCCTAGTGGTCACAATCTCGCACTTGGTACCCGGTTCACAGGTCGGCTCGCGTGGGCGGTGAGCCACCCTTTAGGTCGATCACGGCCAGCTCGGCTTTCGCCTTGGCGACTTCGCGCAGGTAATCCGGCATCGGCCCGTCGACTCAGGGCTGAAGGGACGCCGCGTAGGCGGCTAGCGCCACCATGTCGTCGAGCGTCAGCTTGCTCACATTGGCCGCCATCAGCGGGCTCCATGGACCGGCCCGCGTGCCGTGCTGAAAATCGTAGAGTTGCCGCACGAGGTAGCTCGGCGAGCGTCCAGCGAGGCCGGGGATCGGTCCCACTCCGCTCAGTTCGGGCCCATGGCAGATCGTGCATGGCGCGCTCTTTCCGTTGCCGCCGGTGGTAGCGAGTTGTCGGCCCTGTTCGACGCTCCCAGGCGGCACGTAGGCGATGAAGTGCGATCGCGCGTCGCGCATCTCGAAGCGCTCCAGATCCTCCGGAACCTCGATGATGCGACCGGCGATCGGCTCCATCTCGCCGCCCGGTAAGGCCGCGAGAAACCACCCGGCGACACGGGTCTTCGGTACGGTGGCGGTCTCCACCACCTTGATCACTGCCCGCGGCTTCAACCCGGAGAAATAGGCCGCTGCCTGTTCGATTTCCGTATCGGTAATGCCCCTTGCAGTCTTGATCATCAGCTGCGGCGGGATTCGTTGCGGGACGGAGGTCGTCCGCGCGCCGCTTTTGAAGTCGGCCATCTGCTGAACGATGTACTGTGCGGAAAGGCCGGCAATGCCGCTATTTTCCGGCCCGCCCGGCCCATCCGCCCGGTGACACACGCCGCACGCCATTACGTCCGGCTTGCGGCCATGAGCGACGATATCCGGCAGCGGCGGGTGGTCCGAAGGATGCCAATCGAGGGCGAAGAATAGATCTCGTGCCTGCGTGAGCGTGAACGCGGCAGTGCTGTCGGGAACATGCCGCGGCGCCCCATCGTCGGGCTGCACTTTGAAATCCGGCGGGTTTACCGGATACGCCCAAGCGGGCGGCGCATCATCAGCTTGCGCCCACGTTGTGAGCGGCGCGGCGGACAGAGCTAGGCCAAGCCCCAATCTCACGAGGATCGCTTTCATAGTCCGCCTCCTCTTGAGTTCCTCCCCCGGTTGGTGGACTGGTCGCCATCCCCAAACTCGACCATACGCTACTAAGTCTGCGCCCCCGAAAGCCGATACGCAACTTGTCCGGCGCGTGCCCCATTGCGGCAAAGGGCCGCTTTGGGTCGTGACGGGCCGCAATCGGCGGGTACCAAGTCTCAGATTTTGTTGACTGGAATTGACTCCATCAATGCCACCCGCCACCGACGAGTTGTCGGCTCTTGGCGTCATTTCGCTGCGCTGCGGTCTTTGGTCGGTATCGGGGCATAGCGGACATCGAGCCGCACCAATCAATCTCGACTTATGAGACGCGCCCTAGATATTCGGCGCAGATCGTGGCGAGCGCATTGCCTTGCGGCGATCGATTGGGATTGTCCGGATCGCGCGGCTTGGTCGCCTTGGCTATCGCGCGCTCGACGATCCCGAATTGATCGCCGTACAGAACGAACGTCATGTCGCGGAATGGCGACCGATCACCGTCCGGCAATTCCGGCATTTGCTCAAGCTCGCCGACGCCGACGGACAGCCGCGATAGCTCGTCCTCGGTAATGCCGGTCAGTGAGATCTCGAAACCGCCCTCGACGAGGTCGGCCAATTCGAGCCGCAGCATCTCGTCGTCCCAATCGCTCGCATCGGGCAGCCGATTATCAGCGATGACATAAGCGCGCTTTTGCTGATCGGTCCATCCGCGCGCCACGATGACCGGGACCTCGATAAATCCCAGCAGCTTGCCGGCGGCAAGGCGCCCATGGCCGGCGAGAACCATGCCGTCATCGGCCGCGAGGATTGGCATGGTCCAGCCCCATTGCCGGATTGACGCGGCGATTTGCTCGATCTGCTCGGCCGAATGCCGACGCGAATTGCGCTCATAGGGCCGCAAACGCTCAATCGGCCATGTTTCCACAGCCGGCTTGCTCGCCAGTGCATCAATGATTTGCTGCCTGAAGGGTGGTTTATGGCCCGGAGCTAGATTGAGCACTCCGATCGTAGATCAGATGAGACGAGCGCACTCTTGCCGTCGACACTTGGCTCCGTCTCGCCCGTGCCGAATGACACTCGCCACTGGGTCCAGCCCGGGATAGGATGCCTTTGATCCTCAATGTGCGGGCTGCCAGACGCTGGCGTGCTTGGCACCCGAGCGCCTCCGCCCTGGAGCGCGTTTCCGCGTGATGCCTTGTGGCAGGAAAGGCCACGCAAGGGGAGGATTTCACCATGTTGACTTGCCAATGCAGCGCAATTCATCGACGCGATGTGGTATGCGGCGGCGGTGCGGCCCTGTTCAGCGCCATTGTGGCGACGCTGATCGGTAGTGGGAAGCCGGTACGCGCAGAAACTATCGCCGGTAAGGTTCCGGAGATCGACCGTGTGGCAGTGCGCGTCGTGATCGACAGCTATCAATTCGCTGTCGCGCCAAGCCGGAAGGTTTCCGATATTGAGATTGAACACTTCGGCTGGGGCATCGGCGGTGGCAAGCCGCCGGGTAAGACACTGATCAGTGAGTTCGGCCTGTCGATGCACGTTGAGTCGCGGCGCGGCACCGAAACACGACATGTCCTGGTCGACTTCGGCTTCACACCGGACGCGCTGGTCAACAACGCCAATCTCGTCGGCATCGATCCGGCCGCGCTCGACGCCCTTGTCTTGAGCCATGGTCACTACGATCATTTTGGCGGTCTCGCCGGCTTCCTAAAGGAAAACAACGGCAAGCTCAAAGCCAAGCTACCGATTTACGTCGGTGGCGAGGAGGCATTCTGCTCCCGCGAATGGACGGCTCCGCCGGTGCGCGGCGATTTCGGGGCCCTGGATCGCAAGGCGCTGGAAGGCGCCGATGTTGCGGTGACCTATGCAGCAGGACCGGCACTCGTCGCCGATCACGGCTTCACCACGGGTCACATCGGCCAGACGAGCTTTGAGAAGCTGCTGTCCCCCAGCGCCATGAAGATCGGCGTGGACGGCGGCATTGGATGCTATGCCGACAAGCTTCCCGAGGACGAACGGACGAAGGCTGTCATCCCGGACCAGTTCCGGCACGAGATCGCCACCGCATTCAATCTAAAAGGCCGCGGGTTGATCGTGTTAACCTCTTGCAGCCATCGCGGGGTAGTCAACGCGATCAAACAAGCGCAAGCGGCGTCGGGCATCAGCAAGGTTCATGCGGTGATCGGCGGCTTCCACCTCGCGCCCTATAAAGAGGACTATGTGCGCGACACGATCACAGCGCTGAAGGGTATCGACATCGACTACGTCGTTCCACTGCACTGCACTGGTGAGCCGTTCTACGAAATGGCAAAGGCCGAGATGCCGAGCAAGCTCCTGCGCTCCTACACGGGTACACGCTTCATCTTCGCTGCCTGAGCAAGAAGGACACACGCAATCCTAGCACTTGCGGCCGCGAACGGTGGCTGGGTGAAGGGCTGCGCCATAGCGAACGGGCGATCGATTTGCATTTTTCGAGGAACCAAAGCCCGAAAACGGGGTCCCGAAATACGCAAAAGGCGCGCGGTCCCGCGTACCCGCGTCGCGAGGGCAGGCCCAAAGTACCTTTGAAAGCTTAGGCGCCGCCGGCCCGGCGCAAGATCACTGCTAGCGCGGCGAGTAGCGCCCGCGGTAAAGCCGGCTGCATGGCCGCCCGCGCTAGGCGATCAATCCTTAAGCCAACGGCTCTGGCTAACTCAGCGCACCTACGCTTGTCGCTTTCACCTAGCTAGGCTGCTTTCGGGCACTAAGCGGACATTAACTAGCAGATAAGACCCGCTGATTCTGGTCGAAGATGCCCCTTCTGCGACTGATCTTCCCCCGAAAAAGTGGACGGGTTTAAGCGGCTTTTAGCTCCATCTCGATCGGGGCGATATATCCGATCGCGGAATGGAGCCGGGTGCGGTTGTAGAAGCCCTCGATGAAGGCGAAGATATCGCGCTGGGCCTCGGCGCGGGTCTGGTAGTCGCGATGGTGAACGAGCTCGGTCTTCAGGGTATGGAAGAAGCTCTCCATCGGGGCATTGTCGTAGCAATCGGCCTTGCGGCTCATCGATGCAACGATGCCGGCGCCCGTGAGAGCGTCGCGATAGGCGTGTGAGGCATACTGCACGCCGCGATCGGAGTGGTGGATCAATCCGGCCTGCGGCCGTTGCTGCTGGATGGCCATCGTCAACGCCGCGGATGCGAGTTCGACTTGCATGTGATCCCGCATGGCCCAGCCGACGATCTTTCGACTGAAGAGATCCATGACGGCCGCCAGATACAGCCAGCCCTCCGCGGTCGGGATGTAGGTGATATCGGCGAGCCAAACGCGGTTCGGGGCTTCCGCTGTGAAGTCGCGCGCGATCAGGTTCGGGGCGATCGGCAGGTCGTGACGGCTGTCGGTGGTGCGCACCCGGCGCGGCGGCGCCGTGATGGCGCGGATACCGTGCCGGCGCATCATCCGCTCGATCCGGCCGCGGCTGGCGCCACGGCCCTGCGTCCGCAGCACGGCATGGACGCGGGGACTGCCGTAGCGTCCGCTGCTGTCGTGATGGGCCTGCCGGATCGCAGCCAGCAGCGTGGCATTGGATTTGGTCCGCTGACTCGCCGGGCGATCGCGCCAGGCGTAATAGCCGGCCGGCGAGACCTCGAGCACGGCGCACATCAATCGTACCGGATAGGCGTCGCGATGGTCCTCGATGAAGCGGAAGCTCATGTCCGGGTTCCGGCAAAGATCGCGATCGACTTTTTTAAAATGTCGCGCTCCATGCGCAGCCGTTCGTTCTCCTGGCGCAACCGGGCGATCTCCGAAGCCTAGTCCGCCGACATCGGCGTCGCCTGCGTGGTGGGGCGCCACGCCGCCGATGCCGGCTGCTGCCCGGCCTTATCCAACCAGCGCCGCAGCACCGAGTCGCGCAGCCCGAGTTCCTTGCCTACCGACGTGATCGAGCGACCGCTCGACACCACCAGCTCAACGGCCTGGCGCTTGTACTCTTCGGTAAATGACCGACGTTGACGTTCCATTCGACACCTCCGGGCTCAATGAGCCTACTACAGGTGTCCACTCATTCGGAGGAGGTTCAGACCTCGGGTGATGTCTGCATTTCCCCCGCTGTTGAAGCTTGCGGAGTCCTAGGCCTCGCATCGGCGGCGCGCTGCCCAGATCGCGCGCTCCTTTCAAAGCATTCCAATCAAAATAAAGAGCCCAACCTCGGCCAGGAAAGTGACGCTCATGATGGCGACCGTAAAGAACACGTCGCTCGCCGATAGCGGGTTCATGAATGTCTCGCACCTTGTCCCGGCCGAAATCCATGAGCCGGTCATGCAGCTTGCGTCTGAAGACCGCCGGGACCGAGACAAGGTCAACAGTTGGGGTACTTTCGGGAGCCGCCGCTATGACGGCGCGATCCGGATGCCCGGCTCGTCGACCCAGGCTTCCCGCGCAAACCACGCGTGATCGGTGCGGCAGATTGGACAACGGGTGCGCGAGAAAAACACCGCGCGGCGCCCAAAGTTCTCGCGATCAGTCTGGATACCGGTGGGAATCGCGTGTCCGGTTTGCGGACATTTGACCATGACCATTCCCATGTTGCCCTTCCCTTGCGCTTTGTCTTTGTTGTAGTTTGCAGAAAAGCGCCGGCCGGTTGGAATGCGCCTCTTGTCGGTGCGCGGTACTAGGGGGGCATCGCGCAACTTGTTGATCGAGCATGGGGCAGTGGGGGCGTGCTCGCTCAGCTCGGCGTGCTCCAACCGGCCGGATCCCTCCTCAAACGAATCTGGATGTGAAATTGAGCGCGCTTTTTTAGCCGGCGCCTTGGTGGAGAACCCTGGTGAAGTGCTTCCTGATCGGCTCACCCGTTTCCGTCGCGAGCTTCTGGGCAAGCGCCCACAATTCCTTGTTCTGGTCGGAGGCGGTGTCGAACGCCTTGCGCGCTTGCGCCGCCGACAAGGTATAGACATCGGTCGCTGACTTGCTGCCGAACAGATGGACGAAGAAATCGAGCGCAGAAGCGGCATTGGCGTTTGAGATTTCGAGCACCTTGAGCCCGTAGTCGGTCGTGCATCTCGCATTGCTCGAATAGGTCTCGCGCAGCGCCTCCGCCATCTCTTCCGAGGCGGCCTTGATCTTCTCGCAGCCTTCCCGTGCGCGGGCGAGGCCTTGCTCGGCAAGCTCGCGCCCCACGCCCGGCAAGGCGGCCTTCGAGAAATCCAACCATGGCATCCCGAAAACATTCGTTCCGTTCGGCGTCAATTTCATTTCGCTTTCACTCACGCAACATTCCCTTTCTCAAGCGAAAGCATTCCTCGCAACGCTCGCTTGCGTCACGAGAGCTCACGCTCTGTGTTCGATCAGATTTTGGATGAGCCTTGAGTTAGCCCCGACCCATACGACTTTGTGCTAAGAGAAAACGGGACTGTCGGTTCGGTTTGCGACTCTCGCCCAAACTTTTTTTGAGATTGTCAATACAAACGAAGGTATATGTGAGGAGTGCTTGCATAACAGGAATATCCCAAGGGTTTGGGAAGTTCCGCGTTGCAAAGGAGGCCGGCGCTAGCTGCGTTGGGATGCGCTACGTTCGAGCAACAACGGACATCACGCAACGTGCCGTTGAGGGCGGTCCGGACTTCGCATCAGCGATCCTTTTGACCGCTGCAGACGCGGTGGTCGATGTCAGCTTCTGGCTCTTCTCGACCGCCCACGAAACTTGCTCGATGTCGGCTGTCAGAGGTGATCCCGACGTCATCGGCACGGGCCCAAATCTCCGCTCGTGACCCAACTCCGACATCACCCCTCTGGCACCCCGGCCATGCGCATACCCTCTAGGATGCGCTCGCGTTTGACGAGGTACGTCGGATTGTTGCTCGGTGTCTGGCGTTGGAACCGGTGGATGGTGAACCCTGAATTGAGTGCAAGCCCCGCCTGCGCAGCCGCCCGTGCCTCGTCCAGCGACCCAAGCAGTGCCAGCGCCGCAGCGAAATGGAAATGCGCGAGTGGGAAATTGCGGTTAGCCTCGATGCTCCGGCGTAGCCACGCGACCGCCTCGGCGTTGGCGTTCAGATGAACGCTCGCGAGGCCTGCCCACATCATCCATCGGTGGGCGAAGACATCGCGGGGAGAGAGGCGCAGCGCTTCGTGGACGTGGCCCTCGGTCTCCCCGGGGCGATCAAGAATATGCTTGGCAAGACCGATCCAACCATGAGCGTTAGCTAAATTTCTGTCCAGTGCCAGCGCCTGCTCGCATTCAGCAATACCTTGGGCCGCGCGGCCCGTAAAAATATACACCGCGCCCAGATACAGGTGGGCCGGCGCATATTGCGGAGCTAGAGACAAAACCTTGATCAAGGTCACCTCGGCCGCCGCGAGGGGCATGGCCCGATCGTCAATAGAAAAGTTAGCGCCCCGATTAAAGTCAACTATTGCCGTGCCAACCAGTGCTTCGATACTGCCTGGATCGAGCGCCAAGGCACGTTCGAAAAAGCCGCGCGCTCGCGCCAAGTGTTCGTTGGACAGCCCCTTATGTAAGCAAGCGGTGCCCTGGAAATACAAGTTCATCGCATCGGGATGCAGCGAACGTTCCGCGCGCCGCGCCTCGGCCGCGACTAGCTGGGCATCCAGCGTATTGGCGAGCCGTGATACGATTTCGTCCTGCATATCGAACAGGTCGGCGACAGGCTTGTCGAAGCGTTCGGCCCAAAGGTGATTGCCTGTTTCGGCGTCGATCAGCTGCACGTTTACTCGAAGTCGGTTGCCGCCACGCTGCACCGAGCCTTCGAGCACGTAGCGGACGTTCAACTCGCGCCCGATTTTCTTGACGTCTACGGCTTTGCCCTTGAAGGTGAAGGCCGTGTTGCGGGCGATGACGAACGAACTGCTGATGCGCGATAGATCCGTGGTCAGGCTCTCGGTCACGCCATCAACGAAATAGTCTTGCTCAGGATCGCCTCCGATGTTCGCGAACGGTAGCACCACCATGGACAGACGCGGTGCTGAAAGGGCGCCCGCCGGCATGCTGCCGCCCCTCATCGCCGGGCCAAGCTCATCCCGGACCATGGCATAGGTCCGGATCGGGCGAGCGATGTTTTTGAGGTTCTGTTCGCCCAGATCGACGAACTCAACCCCGACCTTGCCTCGGACCTGATCGTAGGCAGAAGATGAGATGCAGATGCCGCCAGGTTCTGCGATGCTCTCGAGCCTCGCTGCAATATTGACGCCGTCTCCAAAGATGTCATTCGGCTCGACGATTACGTCGCCAATGTTGACACCGACCCGGAAAGCAATACGCCTATCCTCCACCTCAGCGCCTGTAAGTTCCTTGATGCGGTTCTGAAATTGCACAGCAGCGCGGACCGCTTCCACCGCGCTTGGAAACTCCGCCAAGAACCCGTCGCCCGTATTCTTCACGATGCGACCGCCGTGTTCGGAGATCGCGGGCATGACACTGTCCGCGAGCAGCGCTGTCAGTTTGGAATGCGTAGCCTCTTCGTCATGGTGCATGAGCCGCGAATAGCCAGCCACATCGGCGGCCAATATCGCCGACAGCCTGCGCTCCACCCGGAACGGCCGTTCTTCTGCCATGGCACGCAATCCAACCCACAGCACACTGTATGACGGACCAGGCGGCAATGCCAAGCGCGCCGTGACGGGATGCCCTCCCAGGCTGATGTCGGTTATTGTGAAGGGTTTCGGATGCCGGCCCAATGATTGACGGTGCCGCGGGCTCCGAGGGTCGGCGTCCGAAAGCCTCCAAGGGAGGAAACCGCGGGAGGGGATACGTTGGTGGTGCGGCGTGCGCTATGGGGATTTGAGCGCCGCGGGCGGAGCGTGCGATTGGGATCGAGCCGACGCAGCAAGCTGGCTGACGATGCCGCGGCTGATGGAAGAGCGACAGATTGCGTCGAACGCAGCAAATTGTCGGGCGATTTTAGACGACAGCTTTACATCTGAGTGCACTCTGCCGTGGCCGGTCGAGAGCCGGCGCGTGTAACGAGCAGATTTGTAGGACTTTGACGCGGTCATGAGGTGTCGATCCTGATGACGCTCTGAGGACCTGTTGGCTGGTACCGTGACGTTGCACCGCGCGCGAAGACCTCGATGACGATCATGCGACCGCCGCAGCACGGACAGCTCGGCTTGCTGGGATCGATGGCGGCAGCGGTGGGCTCATCTTGAGGTTTTGCAACGGCGAGCAGCTCACGGGCGCGGGCGATGTTATCGGCGCAAGCGCCTTTGGCGAACAGGCCGTAGTGGCGGATGCGGTGGAAGCCGCGTGGCAGCACGTGGATGAGGAAGCGGCGGATGAACTCGAAGGTCCCGAGCGTCATCTGCTTGTAGCGATCACGGCCCTCGATGCGATAGTCCTTCCACTTGAAGGTGACGCCACGCTGGTCGCAGGCAATCAGGCGGCTGTTGGCGATGGCAACACGGTGGGTGTAGCGCGACAGATAGGCCAGCACTGCCTCGGGACCGCCGAACGGCCGCTTGGCGTAGACGACCCACTCGGCCTTGCGCAGCGGGGTGAGGTAAGCTGCGAAGGATTGCGCCTCGGCGAGGTGGGCGTAATCGCCGAAGAAGCTGAGGCGGCCGGCTTGGTGGGCAGCGACGAGCTTCTCCAGGAACACGCGCCGGAACAGGCGGGAGAGTACGCGCACCGGCAGCAAGAAGCCCGGCCGGCACGATATCCAGCGCTTATTGTCCAGCGAGATGCCGCCGCCCGGCACGATCATGTGCACATGCGGGTGATGGGTGAGCGCCGAGCCCCAGGTGTGCAGCACGGAGGTAATGCCGATCCTGGCCCCCAAATGCTTCGGATCGGCGGCGATCGTCAGCATGGTCTCGGCCGAGACCTTGAACAAGAGGTCGTAGAGGACGGTCTTGTTCTGGTAAGCGATGTCGGCGATGGCCGCCGGCAGCGTGAACACCACATGATAGTACGGCACCGGCAGCAGCTCGGCCGCGCGGTCGGCAAGCCATTCCTTCGCGGCGGCGCCCTGGCACTTCGGGCAGTGCCGGTTGCGGCAGGAGTTGTAGGCGATGGTCGTATAGGCGCAGTCCTCACAGCGCGCGACATGGCCGCCGAGGGCTGCCGTGCGGCAGCGCTCGATCGCCGACATCACCTTGAGCTGGTGGAGGCTGACATGGCCGGCATGGGCCTTGCGCCATGCCGGGCCATGGTCGCGGAAGATATCCGCAACCTCCAAAGCCGGGCGCGACACCGCTTTGGCGTCAGCCGGGCGGCCGGATCTCCTTGAGTTTGAGCGCGATGTGCTCCAGCGGGCTCATGACCTCGCTGATCGTCTTGGTCGCGACGCGGGTATACAGCGCCGTGGTGTCGAGCTTGGCATGACCGAGCAGCACCTGGATCACGCGGACATCGATGTTCTGCTCCAGGAGGTGGGTAGCGAAGCTGTGCCGCAAGGTGTGCAGCGAGACGCGCTTGTTGATCTCCGCCATTTGCGCAGCGGCGTGACAGGCGCGATTGAGCTGGCGCGTGGTCATCGGCTGCGCCGGATCGCGTCCCGGGAACAGCCAACCCTGCGGACGCGCCGCCTTCCACCAGGCCCGCAGCAGGTCCAGCAGGCTCGGCGATAGCATGACGTGACGGTCCTTGCCGCCCTTGCCCTGCTCGACGCGGATGATCATGCGCTTGCTGTCGATATCGGAGACCTTGAGCGAGACCACTTCAGTGGCGCGCAGGCCAGCGCCGTAGGCCACGCTCAAGGCCGCCTTGTACTTCAGCCCCGGCGCGGCATCGAGCAGCCGCGCCACTTCCTCGACGCTGAGCACCACCGGCAGCTTGCGCGGCTCGTGAATGACATGGGTGTGTTCGACGATCTCGTGGCGCTTGAGCGTGACCCGAAAGAAGAACCGCAGCGTCGAGACGGTCTGGTTGATGGTCGGCACGCCAACGCCGCTTGCCGTCAGATGTAGCTGATAGCGGCGCACGTCCTCGAAGGTCGCCGTATCCGGCGAGCGCCCGAGAAACGCGGCGAAGTTCTTGATTCTTTGCACGTAGTCATGTTGGGTCTTCGGCGCGAGCTTGCGGATCGTCATGTCCTCGATCATGCGCCGGCGCAACGGGCTCATTGCCTCGTCGGTCATGGGGATGCTCCTGTCTTGGATGAAGGTTGCGAACCCCTCATCTCAAGACAGGACGCCCCGTCGCGCTATCGTCTTGGCTGTGTCGCCAGCCCCGGGGTCCTACCGCGCGAGCGGTTTAGTCCGTTGGCCCTTCGCGACATTTGCACCGCCACCAGACCTCGGTCGCGAACGGGGCATAGCGGAAGTCGACGTACAGCCGAGTGTTGCAGATGGCGACGCTCGTGACCCGGAGCAGACCTTTTCACGCAGCCCGCCGACCGCCGGCTTTTGACGCCAGCCGAACTTAGACTATTTTTTCGGAGCCGCGAACCGTTTCTCATTTTTTAAGCCTCTAAGTCTCCAGGGCCTCAGAGACGACGCTACAAAGGCAGGAGGTTGCTATGCTGTACAAAAAGAACGTGGCTGGCTCGGAAAGTTGGGTCCGGCTCTTGGCTGGGGCAATTATGATCGCTTGTGGGCTACTAGGCCTTAAAGGTATGCCCGTTGGATACCTGATCGCCGGTGTCGGGGTCCTGACCGCGCTTACAGGCGTTTTCGGATACTGCCCGGCATGCGCAGTAAGAGGTCGGAAGCTCCGCGCCGAACCATGAGCACACCTTTTTCATCGCCGAGCACGTTGGAAGCGGCAATAGGCGGGGACGCTGACGCCATCCTGGCGCTGCTCAAAACGTCGCAGCCCGACATACGCCGGTACGCGCGAAGAACCTGCCGCACGACAAGCGATGTGGAAGACGCGGTTCAGGAAACGTTATGGATCGTGTATCGTCGCATTGGTCGTCTCCAACGTGCCGGAGCCTTTTCCCTCTGGCTTTTTCAGATAGTTCATCGAACCTGCTTAAGATTGGCAAAGCAGCATATAGGCCTTCCCGATGACGTCTCTTCGTTGGAAAATGACCTGCAGCGTTCGGAGAGGCCAGAATCAGAACTTCGCATCGATATAGCTGCCGCGATCCAGTCGCTGCCGAGCCACTACCGGCAGGTGCTCATTTTGCGGGATGTGGACGAAATGACGATCAGCGAAATAGCGCAATCGCTGGAGCTAACCCGAGAAACTGTGAAGGCTCGACTGCATCGCGGTCGAGCGCTCGTGCGTGAATATATAATGCGCTGAGGAGTCAAAATGTTCGCCAGCAGTTCACTCACCGAGCACCTTATCCGAGGTCTTGTCGGAATTGGAGCTCTCTCGACGGCGGTGTGGGTCGGGACAGACGCAGGTTGGCCTGCAGTACTAGGTTCCGTCATTCTGGGGCTAGTATCATTAATGGCCTTTCGAGGATGCCCGGTCTGCTGGTCTATAGGCCTGTTTTCGATGGCACGCCGGTCGTTGGCCTCGCTGTAATCGGGTTCACTTCTGCTTATGGATTCCAATTCCAGAAATTTGACACAGAGGCTACTGATCGAGACCAACCCGAGTGGGCCCAGTTAAAATATTTCACTTTACCGAAATTCGGAAACGGCGTATGTGTCGCCGCAACCCGGGCCCAAGGAAGAGGGGCGTATCGCGATCGTCACGAAGGCGGGCCGGGCGGCGGTGGACGTGGGTCACATCGGCGCGAAGGGTTTTGCAGGGCGGGTAACCGTGAGCAAAGGCCTCGCGCATACGACCGGTGTGATCGGCGTACGGCCAAATCGTGTCGTCCTGGCGCCCGGGGTCTGTGCGCCAAGTCTTGTGGTGATGTGGCGGCCCAACCGGGCACGTGCATCAGCCATCTGCAAGGCGACGGGGGCAATAGTGCATCGCTCCCCGGGGAGAGCACGACATACGCTTCCGTCATTGCGAGGAGCTCTTGCGACGAAGCAATCCAGAGTATCTCCGTGGAGGGAATCTGGATTGCTTCGCTTCGCTCGCAATGACGAGCTGGACGAGCGTGCGCTCGCAATGACGGGTACCCCAGACGTGAGAAAGCGCCCGTGGGGGGCGGGCGCTTTCTGTAGTCGACTTGGGGTTGGGGTCGTCTACATATCCACGTGGCGACTTTGGGGGGCTGGTAAAGAGCCGCGTGAATTCACAAAACTCGTCAGATCTCCTTAGCGAACGAGGGACGCGTTCGAACTGGTGATAACGACCGGCTTGTCGGCCTTGATGACGCGGGCGGTCTGGGTCAGACCTTCATCCGAACCCGTGCGTGCCGTAATGCCGAGGCCCGCCACCGCGATCCCTGCGACGAGGGCGACGACCACAATCTTCAAATGGGTCGCGCGATCAGCGCTGTAGATCGAGTGGTTCATGGAAGCCTCCTGCCGCCATCTACCCGAAGTAGTCGCCAGCCCTTTCAGGCCGGTTCATGCTTCCGGTGCTCAACAACCTAGTATTGGGAGGATTCGTTCCCAAGAGGCCATCACAAGGGCGTGAAAGGACGTGAAACGTCGCGATCAAAAACGCCCCTGGATCGTTCGATTATATAATTATTTCAAAGATGTAATGTGCCCGCGGATTGCCTTTTCGATGCTTGGTCCACAAGGCGCCAGGAGCTGAAAAACCATTTGCCTGTGGCCGAAAAACACACGGCTTCTTAAGGCAAATCAGATGCTTCCGACCGTTTTCAACCTCGCCCTAGGGTGGATTTCGGCCTGCGACAGCACGGTGGTCTGGGCTCGGAACCGTTCCACCAGGGAACGCACGAACGGACGAATTGCGGCAGAGGTGACCAGCACCGGCGCCTCGCCTTCGCGGGCGGCACGCTCGAAGGCTTCGCGCACGGCGGTCATGAACTCCGACAGTTTCGAGGGTTGCATCGCGAGGCTGCGCTCCTCGCCTTGGCCGATGATGGATTCGGCAAAGGCCTGTTCCCAGCGCGCCGACAGCGCGATCAGCGGCAGATAGCCGTTGTAGGAGGTGTTCTGCGCGCAGATCTGGCGCGCTAGGCGGGCGCGGACATGCTCGACCATGGTCGCGGGATTGCGCGAGAAGGCGAGCGAGTCGGCGATGCCTTCGAGGATGGTCGAGAGGTCGCGGATCGAGATGCGCTCGGCGAGCAGGAGCTGCAGCACGCGCTGGATGCCGGAGACCGTGACCTGTCCCGGCACGATGTCCTTGACCAGCTCGCTCTGCTCCTTCGGCAGCTCCTTGAGCAGCTTCTGCACCTCGCCATAGGAGAGCAGGTCCGACATGTTGGCCTTGAGCAGCTCGGTGAGGTGGGTCGAGAGCACGGTCGCGGCGTCAACCACGGTGTAGCCCTTGAGCGAGGCCTCTTCCTTGAGGCTGGCGTCGACCCAGGTCGCGGGCAGGCCGAAGGTCGGCTCGGTGGTGTGGATGCCGGGCACCTGCACCTGGCTGCCGCCGGGGTCCATGACCATGAACTGGTTCGGCCAGATCTTGCCGGAGCCGGCGTCGACCTCCTTGATTTTGATGATGTAGGTGTTGGCCTCGAGCTGGACGTTGTCGAGGATGCGCACCGCCGGCATCACGAATCCCATCTCGATTGCGAGCGAACGGCGCAGCGCCTTGATCTGCTCTGTGAGGCGGTCGGTGCCATCGGGTCCGTTGACCAGCGGCAGCAGGGCATAGCCGAGCTCGATCTTGAGGTCGTCGATCTTGAGCGCCGCCGAGATTGGCTCTTCGGCCGCAGCCGCGCCCGGCGCACCCGGCATGCCCGGAGCAGGCGCGGCCTTGGCGGCTTCCTCGGCCTTGACGGCGGTCTTCTTGTGGTTGCGGGCGTGCCAGGCCAGCGCGCCAGCGCCGGCGCCGAGCGCGAGGAAGGGGATGGTCGGAATGCCCGGCAGCGCCGCCAGCACCAGCATCACCGCCGAGGACATGGCGAGGGCCTGCGGATAGCCGGAGAACTGCTTCATCAGCGCCTTGTCGGCGGCGCCGGAGACGCCGGCCTTGGAGACGAGCAGGCCGGCCGCGGTCGAGACGATCAGCGCCGGCACCTGGGTGACGAGGCCGTCACCGACGGTCAGCAGCGTGTAGCTGCGGCCGGCGTCGGCGAAGGACATGCCCTGCTGCGCCACGCCGATGATCATGCCGCCGACGACGTTGATGAAGACGATCAGCAGGCCGGCGATGGCATCGCCGCGGACGAACTTGGAAGCACCGTCCATGGCGCCGAAGAAGCCGCTCTCGTCCTCGAGTTCCTTGCGCCGCTCCTTGGCGACCTTCTCGTCGATCAGACCGGCAGAGAGATCGGCGTCGATCGCCATCTGCTTGCCGGGCATGGCGTCGAGGTGGAAGCGGGCGGCAACTTCAGCGATACGGCCCGAACCCTTGGTGATGACGACGAAGTTGACGATGATCAGGATGGCGAAGACGATGATACCGATGACGAAATTGCCGCCCATCACGAAGCTGCCGAAGGCTTCGATAACGTGACCGGCGGCAGCCGTGCCCTCGTGCCCGTGCGACAGGATCAGCCGGGTCGAGGCCATGTTGAGCGACAGGCGCAGCATGGTCGAGATCAGGAGGATGGTCGGGAAGGCGGAGAATTCCAGCGGCGCCTGAATGAACAGCGACGTCATCAGGATCAGGATCGAGAGTGTGATCGAGATCGCCAGGAACAGATCCAGCACGATCGCAGGCAGGGGGAGGATCAGCACCACCAGGATGGTGAGGATGCCGAGCGCCAGCGCGATGTCGCCGCGCTTGAGGATCGTGACGACCTCGTTGAGGGAGGGAATCGAGGGCCTTGCTGCGCCTACGCCCTGTCCTGCGGTGACGTCGACCATGGTAGCTGCCTCCCCGCGCGACTGCCGTCCGCGCGCCCCAAACGTCTGCGCGGCGGCCGAAGGGCCGCCGCTCCGAAAGTGAGGCACCGCACTGGCGTCCACGGGGGATCTCCCGTTCTACCCGGCTGACGACACTCGACTTCACCCGGCAATTTTTGCCCGGTGTATGGTTAGCAAAGGGTTAACGGAGGGCGCGGCAGGAGTGCGGGGCGGGTGTTTCGGGCCACCAAGGGTTGTCATTCCGAGGCGCCCGAAGGGCGAACCCGGAATCCATCGTGCTGCAGGTGTTGTGGGGAATTTTCTGATGCGCAATTGCGCATCATAGCTCGCGCCAAGAGGCGCGCCCCGGAATGACGGCTGAGGAGCGGTCGCCTATTTCGCCTTCTCCATCTTCGTCACCGTGTACCCCGATGCCGCCTCCTCGGCCTCGAAGGTCACCTTGTCGCCGACCTTCACCTGCTTGAGCATCGCTGTGTCCTTGACGCGGTAGACCATGGTCATGGGTTCTTCCATGCCGAGGCTCTTGGCCGGCCCGTGCTTGAGCGTGATCTTGCCGGCGCCCTCGTCGATCTTCTTGACCTCGCCACTGATCGAGGCAGCCCCGGCTGCCAGGGCTCCAGTGGCAACGCCTAACGTCAGCGCCAGCGCTGCAGTGATACGGATGATGATGTTCATGGGGGTCTCCATTGCTTACTTCACGGTGACGTGGCCGACCATGCCGTAGTCGCGGTGGTCGGGAATCAGGCACGAAAATTCGAACGTGCCGGCCTTGCTGAACTTCCAGACGATCTCGGCCGTCTTGTTCGGGGCAAGTCGCACTCCGTTCGGATCGTCATGCTCCATGTGCGGATGCTTCTTCATCACCTCGGCATGCGCGAGATTCTCCTTGGGTGTGGCGAGCAGAAACTCGTGATCCTCCTTGCCGACATTGCGCAGCACGAAGCGGATCTGCTCGCCGCGCTTCACGTTGATGTTCGACGGCTCGTACGACATCTCGCTCAGCGCGATCTCGATGGTGCGCGCCGGCTTTTTGGGATCGCCGGGCTCGCCCGCTGAAAAGGACGTGTGGCCGTGATTTTCGTGCGCACCGGCGGACGAGATCGAGAGCGCTGCCAGCGCGAGGACGAATGTGACGGTCTTCTTCATTGTAGTCTCCAGTTGGGGGTGGTTCATCGAAACGCTCACATCTTCATGTGCTTCATCGGGGGGCTGCCTGGTTTTTGCCGTGCCGGCTCTGTGGTTGGCGCCGTGACCTCGTAGGCGACGGTGCCTTTCGGGAATTGGTAGGGCCCGGGATCGCGGTAATCGTCGCGGGCGAGGTCCTCGCGGATCTTCATAACCGTGAACATGCCGCCCATCTCGATCGGCCCGAACTGGCCGGTGCCGGTCATCATTGGCAGCGTGTTGTCGGGCGCGGGCATCTCCATGTTGCCCATCGCCATGCCGGTCGAGCCCATCGCCATGCTGTCAGGCGCGAGCTTGCCGACGGCCTTGGCGAGATCCTTGCGCGACACGCCGATCAGATTGCGCACCTCGTGTCCCATCGCATTCATGGTGTGGTGCGACTTGTGGCAGTGGAAGGCCCAGTCGCCGGGATTGTCGGCGAGCACGTCGAACACCCGCACCGCGCCGACCGGCACGTCGGTCGTCGTCTCCGGATATTGCGCGCTCTCCGGAATCCAGCCGCCGTCGGTGCAGGTCACCGCAAAGCTGTGGCCGTGCAGGTGGATGGGATGGTTGGTCATGCTGAGATTGCCGATGCGCACGCGCACCTTGTCGCCGAGCCTGACCGGCAGCGGATCGATGCCGGGAAACACCCGCGCGTTCCAGGTCCACATATTGAAATCGGTCATCTCATTGACCAGCGGCAGATAGGTGCCGGGATCGACGCGATAAGTGCTCATCACGAAGACGAAGTCGCGGTCGACGGGCCGGAAGTTTTGATTGCGCGGATGCACGACGACCATGCCCATCATGCCCATCGCCATCTGCACCATCTCGTCGGAATGCGGGTGGTACATGAAGGTCCCGCTCTTCTTCATCTCGAACTCGTAGACGAAGGTCTTTCCCGGCTGGATGTGCGGCTGGGTCAGCCCGCCGACGCCGTCCATGCCGCTCGGAATGATCATGCCGTGCCAGTGCACGGTGGTGTATTCGGGCAGTCTGTTCGTGACGAAGATGCGGACCTTGTCGCCCTCCACCGCCTCGATGGTCGGGCCCGGCGACTGGCCGTTATAGCCCCACAGATTCACCTTCATGCCTTCGGCGAACTCGCGCACCACGGGCTCGGCGACGAGATGGAATTCCTTCCAGTCGCCGTTCATGCGGAACGGCAGCGACCAGCCGTTCAGCGTGACCACGGGGCGGTAGTCCGGACCGCTGATCGGGTGCAGCGGCGGCTGCATCACCACCTTGTCCATGTGCGGGGCCTCCGGAATCGACGCGGCCTGGACGCGGCCGCTGATGGCTGAGGCGCTGGCAAGCGCGGCTGTGCCTAAAAATCCTCGGCGGGAAAACATGTCGGCCTCCATGTCAGTGGCCGCCATCGGCAGGCGCTGCCGCGGCGATGGTGGTTGGATTGTCGCTGCCGGCCGCAGGCGAGCGGCCGCCGTTGACGACGGTCTGCAGGTCGGATTGGGCGAGGAAGAACCTTTGCTTTGCATCGATGGCGCCGCGCAGCGACGCCAGGCGCTGCCGTGCCTCGGTGAGCAGCGCAAAAATGTCGACCTGCATGCTGGAGAAGCGCAGCTGCATCTCCTCTGTGATGATCTTTCGCAAGGGGATGATCTCGCGCTGGTAGTGGCTGGCGATGTCGTAGCTGGAGCGATAGCTGCGATAAGCGTCGCGTGCTTCCGAACGGACGTTGACGGCGCGCTCGGTCAGGCGGTTGAAGGCGAGATTGTAGGTTTCCGCCGCCTGGCGCACGCGGACCTCGCCGCCGTCGAAGATCGGGATCTGGAACTGAACGTCGAAGCCGCGCTCGCGGAACGGCGCACCTTCCGGATCCTGGGTGCGGCGGGAGATGCCGGCGAGATCGAGCAGGGTGACGAAGCGCGTCGCCTCGGTGAGATTCAGCGATTTCGCCAGCGCCGTCAGCTCCAGCCGCGCGATCTGCAGGTCAATGCGATGGGCCACCGCGTCGGTTTCGATCGAGGGTAAGGCCAGCGCTCGGCGCGGCAGCGGCGGCAACGCGTTCGGCAGGCGGAAGTCGAGGCCGCCGTCCCACAGCCCCATCAGGCGTGCGAGCCTTTCGCGTGCGCTCGCTGCCGTCTGCCGTGCGGTGGCGAGGTCGGCGGTGGTCTCGGCGTAAAACACCTGCTCGCGCGCCTGGTCGAGCTTGTTGAGCGAGCCGGTTTCGCCGAGCTTGACCGCGAGCTGTGCGGTCGATTCCGCCGTCGCCTTCGCGTCCGTCAGCAGCACCACCATCTCGTTGCCGGCAACGGCGCGCCAATAAGCGCGGCGGACGTCGGCGGCGAGCCGCAATGTTGCCAGTGCCGCGCGCAATTGGGCCTGGCGAAAACGGTCGCGGGCGATGTCGGAGCGGAACGGCAGGGTGGCGAGCGCGAGGATGTCACCCACCACCTGGCGCTCGATCTCGCTGGCGCCATTGCCTGAGATCCGCGAGATCGAGAACACAGGATTGGGCGGCAGGCTCTGTTCGACCAGATCGGTCTCGGCCAGCGCCAGCTCATTGTAGGCCGCTTGCAGCCCCTTGTTGTTGAGCAGCGCGATCTGCACGGCAGTGTCTGCGGTCAATGTCCGCGACAGCAGCTGGCGCATGCGCCCGTCAACTGCGCCCTCTCCCTCGCTTGTTCGCACGAAGGCGACGTCCTTGCTGATGCTCTGGCTCGTCAGCTCCGAGACTGTCGTCATGCCGCTGTCGGGCGAGAACGCGGCGCAGCCGGACAGACTGAGCGCAGCGAGAACGAGCAGGCTTCGCGCGAAATGATGTGCCATGGCGCGCTCCTACCGGTCTTGCTTCGGCTGCGGCGCGACATTCTCGTTGCGCTCGCGCCATGGTGCCGGCGTCGCCGGCCGCAGGCTGCTGTAGGGCGCGATCGTGGAACGATAGATGGTCGGCGCCACCTTGGCCGCGGGATCGGCAGGATCCGCGGCGGCGATGTGTGTCGTTGCGGGCATGCAGCCGGCCAACGCCAGCGCAATTACGGTCAGCAGCGACCAACTAAATAGAAAATGTCGTCCACGCGCCGCGGATGCGGCGGCGGACTTCGCCCCGGAAAGCGTCAACATGATTCATCCCTGATCTGTCCGTAAAGACCACAGGTTCGCGCGCGCAGACGCGCGCTCGGCCTGACGTCGTCGCGTCAGATCAGGCGATGGGAGGGCGGTAGTGCAGGGGCGGCGGCGCGCTGTGCAGGCTGGCCACGATCTCGGGCGCGCAGGCGGAGATGGGCTGAAGCGGCTTGGCGACGCTGGGCAGATCGGTCGGCAGCGCACTCACGCACATCATCCCGCAGCACGGTCCGGTCGTGCCCTTGCCGCCATGATGATGCGGAGCGGGCGCGTCCTGCGCAGCGGTCTGGTGATGCGCATGCGCTCCCGCGTGGTCATGCGAGGGAGCGCCATGCTGATGGCTTGCCTGCATCTGGTGGTGCGCCGGCGCGAGATCGGCGAGCGGGGCCTCGTCCGCAAGACACGGTGCCGGACCGCTGCCCCAGGCGAGCGCTGCTGCGGGCGCGAGCACGCAGAACAGATAGGCGAGGGCAACGAGGCGCCCCACCCTGATCCGCATCGATCGTGTCAATCGCAACAGCATTCCGCCGACATGTTCCCCGCGCGGCAATGTTGCACACGCTGATTGCAAACTAGTGGCAAAACCCGCGTTCGCCAAGCTCCTTCTTACCGCAGTGCACCGCGCATGCCCAATATCGCGCCACGATGCTTGACCATGTGGCAATCAACGAACATGGTCCGTTCCGTGCACGCGCCAAATCATCCAGGACAAACCCCGGCTTCATTCACCCCTGATTCGCGTCAGGCCTGGATGCGCCTGGTCATTGCGCTCCTGATCGGCTCGATCGGCGCCGTCGGCATGTGGGCCGTCGTGGTCGTGATTCCCGTGGTGCAGACCGAATTCGGTGCCACACGCGGCGCGGTGTCGCTGGCTTTCACGCTGATGATGTTCGGTTTTGGGCTGGGCGGCGTGATCGCCGGCAAGATCACCGACCGGTTCGGCATCGTGCCGGCGATGGCGATCAGCATCGCCTTTCTCGGCATCGCCAACGTGCTCGCGGGGCTGTCGACGCAGCTCTGGCAGTTCGTGGCGGCGTATTTCCTGATCGGGCTCGGCACCTCCGCGACTTTCGCGCCGCTGATGGCGGAGGCCTCGCATTGGTTCGAGCGCTATCGCGGACTTGCCGTGACCATCGTCGCCAGCGGCAATTATGTCGCCGGCACGATGTGGCCGCCGATCGTGAGCTGGGGCATGCAGACCGCCGGCTGGCGCTACACCCATATCGGCATCGGCCTTGTCTGCGCGAGCGCGATGGCACTTCTGGTCCTCGTCCTGCGCGCGCAGATGGGCGACGACCATATCCGCGACCATGCCAATGCACCGCCGCCGCGGGTCGATCTCAAGCTGTCGACCAACATGCTGACGGTGCTGCTCTCGATCGCCAGCATCTCCTGCTGCGTCGCCATGGCGATGCCGCAGGTGCATATCGTCGCCTATTGCGGCGATCTCGGTTATGGCGTCGCGCGTGGCGCCGAGATGCTGTCGTTGATGATGGGCTGCGGCATCGTCAGCCGGATCGGGTCGGGCTATCTCGCCGACAAGATCGGCGGCATCCGCACGCTGCTGGTGGGATCGCTGGCGCAGGGCTTTGCGCTGGTGTTCTATTTGTTCTTCGATAGCCTCACTTCGCTTTATCTGATCTCGGCGATGTTCGGCCTGTTCCAGGGCGGCATCGTGCCGAGCTATGCCATCATCGTGCGCGAGGCGATGCCGGCGAGCGAAGCCGCAACGCGCGTCGGCATCGTGATCTTCGCGTCCGTGTTCGGCATGTCCTTCGGCGGCTGGGTGTCGGGCGTCATCTTCGATGCCACCGGCTCGTATGCCGCGGCGTTCGCCAACGGCGTGGCGTGGAACGCGCTGAACATCGGCATCGTCGTATTGCTGCTGATCCGCTCGCGGATGTACGCGACGAAGACCGGCCCGGGCTTCGCGACTTAGGCCTCCCGTCCAGCTTTCAGCAGCGAGCCTCCGGTGATCTTCTGGTCGCCGTCGGCTATCGCTTGCGCTTCGCGACGGGCTTCGCAGGTTTGGCAACGGCACGCGGCTTGGCTTTCGTGACGGGCTGCACCCGCAGCCCGTCGATGAACACGTCGAGGAGCCGCAGCGCCGTTGCCTGCCAGCCGGGCTGGTCGTGGATGTAGCACATGCCGAAGAACGCGCGCAGCAAGTCCTCGGCACTGATGTCGGCGCGCATCTCGCCGGCCGCGACTGCGCGGTCGAGCAGCGAGCCGGTCGCCTTCGTCAGCCGATCGAACGAGAAGGCGTGCAACTCGGACCCGCTCTGCACCGCGAGCGCCAGGGCTGCCATCATCCCCTTCTTGGTGGCGACGAATTCGACACCTGAGCGCAGCCAGCGCCTGAGCGCATCGACGGGGTCCTTGGCGTTCTTCAGCTGTTCGGCGAGTTCGCTGAGCTGCTCGACCTCGCGCCGGTACACCGCCTCGAACAGATCCTCGCGCGTGGGAAAATGGCGGTAGAGCGTGCCGATGCCGACGCCCGCGCGTTTGGCGACCGCTTCCAGGCTCGCTTCGGGGCCGCCCGCGCTGAACACCAGCTTCGCCGCTTCGAGCACGCGCTCGCGATTGCGCACGGCATCGGCGCGGGGCTTTCGGGTCTGGTCGGTGTGGTCGTCCATATCAGGCAATGTAGATCACGAATTGGTTAGATTGAACACTTCTTGAACCCTTGGCGAGCTGCATCGCGTTGTACGCGCATGGGCTTTTGACGAATTCCAAAATATTTTGGGTGCCTCTTGTTAAGCGGAGGGTGCCTCCGTATCTTCGCTCAAGTGTTGGCTCGATCATGTTCGGGCGACGCCACGTTGACGGCGGCCACGGCGGTGGCGCGCTGCACGACTAGTCATGTCCATATCTGATCGGAGCCTTGTATGAACCACTCCATCAGCCTCACCGTGAACGGTGCGCGGCGCGAATTCGTCCTCGACGATCCGCGCGTCACGCTGCTCGATCTTCTGCGTGAGCGCCTTCATCTGACCGGAACCAAGAAAGGATGCGACCGCGGCCAGTGTGGCGCCTGTACCATTCTCGTCGACGGCAAGCGCATCAACTCCTGCCTCGCACTCGCCATCAGCCATGACGGCGCCGACATCCTCACCATCGAAGGCATTGCGCGCGGCGACCAGCTTCATCCGGTGCAGGCCGCCTTTATCGCCCATGACGGCTTTCAGTGCGGCTTCTGCACCCCCGGCCAGATCATGAGCGCCATCGGCATGATGAGCGAGGCGCAGGCCGGCAACGATCCCGAGCGCATCCGCGAATGCATGAGCGGCAATCTGTGCCGCTGCGGCGCCTATGCCGGCATCGTCGATGCCGTGCTCGACGCGCAAGGACGCATGGACGAATCCAATCAGAGGCGCTCCGCATGAAACCGTTCGATTATGTCAGGCCCGCCACGGTCGCCGAGGCCGTTGCCGCCGCGGCCCAGCAGGGCGCCGTCTATCTCGCCGCAGGCACCAATCTGCTCGATCTGATGAAGGGGGGCGTCAGCCGTCCGGATCGTCTCGTCGACGTCACGCATCTCAATGGGCTCGACGGGATCGAGCGCCTCGCCGACGGGGCGTTGCGGATCGGCGCGCTCGTGAGCAACGCCGATCTCGCTCATGACACCGAGTTCGCGAGATCGTATCCCGCGGTCGCCGAAGCGCTGCTCTCCGGTGCATCCGCGCAACTGCGCAACGCCGCGACGGTCGGCGGCAATCTGTTGCAACGGACGCGCTGCGCCTATTTCTACGACACCGCGAGCCGCTGCAACAAGCGCGAGGCCGGCAGCGGTTGCGATGCGCGTGAGGGCGAGAACCGCAGCCATGCCGTGCTCGGCTGGAGCGAGAACTGCATCGCCACGCATCCGTCCGATTTCTGCGTGCCGCTGGTCGCACTCGACGCCGTCGTCGAGATCGAGGGCAGGAACGGCCGGCGCGAGATCGCGCTCGACGAGCTGCACCGCCTGCCCGGCAATACCCCGGAGCGCGAGTCGGCGCTCGAAACCGGCGACCTCATCACTGCGGTGCGCCTGCCGCCTGCGGCGCGCGGCTTTGCCGCGCATGCGCGCTACCTCAAGGTTCGCGAACGTACGTCCTATGCCTTTGCCGTGGTATCGGCTGCGGCCGCATTGCGGATCGAGAGCGGCAAGATCGTGGAGGCGCGGCTCGCGCTTGGCGGCGTTGCGGCAAAGCCCTGGCGTGCGCGCGCCGCGGAGGATGTTCTCAGGAACGTCGCGCCCACGGCCGACGCCTTCCGGGAAGCCGCCAGCCGCGCGCTCACCGATGCAAAGCCGTCCGGTGACAACGCCTTCAAGATCGAGCTCGCGCGCCGCATTCTCGTGCGCGCGTTGACGCTGGCCGCAGCCGGTACGCCCGCGCGCCTGCCGGCGCTGCCGGCCTCTCCCTTTGCCTCGACCTCCGGAGCCATCCATGCCTGAGCTCAACCTGACCAGTGCGCCCGCCCATCTGCGCCACGGCTCGAATATCGGCCAGTCGCTGACCCGCCGCGACGGCATCCTCAAGGTCAAGGGGCAGGCGATCTATGCCGCCGACAATCATCCGCCCGGCATGCTGTTTGCGGTGATGGCCGTCGCCAGCATTTCGCGCGGCCGTGTGATCTCGCTCGATGTCGCCGCTGCCAAGCGCCATCCCGGCATCGTCGACGTCATGACGCCGGACCACAAGCCGCAGCTCGCGGTCGACCCGGAGATCAAGACCAATCCATTCGTGTTCCGGATGGAAGTGCTGCAGAGCAATGAGGTCCGCTACGCCAATCAGCCGATCGCCGTCGTGATCGCCGAGACGCTGGAGGCCGCAACGGAAGGCGCGGCGCTGCTGGCGCCGCGTTACGAGACGCTGCCCGCGCTGATCGGTCTCGATGCCGGCGAAAGTTTCGTGCCGCCGGTCGTCGGCGTCGGCAATCCCGCGGCGCATCACCACGGCGATGTCGAGGCGGGCCTGGCCTCAGCCGAGAAGCAGATCGACGCGGTTTACGAGACGCCGCCGCAATATCACAACGCGATGGAGCCGCATGCGATCGTCGCCAGCTGGAACGGCGACAAACTGTCGGTCGACATGCCGACCCAGGGTTTGACAATGTCGCTGGCGCGTATCGCCGAATTGTTCGGCATCGCGCACGACAAGATCCACATCCGCAGCCCTTTCCTCGGCGGCGGCTTCGGCTCCAAGGGGCTGATGGCCGGTCCACCGACGCTCGGTATCATGGCGGCCAAGCTGGTCGGCAGGCCGGTCAAGCTCGTGTTGCGCCGTGAGCAGATGTACGGCCCGGTCGGCCATCGCGCGCCGACGCGCCAGCGGCTGCGCATCGGCGCCGACGGTGAGGGGCGTCTGACGGCGCTCGATCATCACGCCAGGACCGTATCGAGCACGTTCGATGATTTCTACGAGCCCGCGGCCGGCGCCTCGCACTCGCTCTATGCAGCCCCTGCAATCCGCACCTCGCATGACGCCGTGCGTGTCAACACCGGCACGCCGTTGTTCATGCGCGCGCCCGGCGAGGCGACAGGATCGATCGCGCTCGAAAGTGCGATCGACGAGATGGCCTGGGCTTGCGGCATGGATCCGCTGGCCTTTCGCCTCAAGAACTACGCCGAGGTGGAGCCGATCACCGGCAAGCCCTTCTCCTCGAAAGCGTTGCGCGCCTGCTACGAGCAGGGCGCGGCGCGCTTCGGCTGGGCGAAGCGCTCGCTCCAGCCACGGCAGATGCGCGACGATGCCGGCCTGCTGGTCGGCTGGGGCATGGGCACCGCGACCTTCCCGGCGCTGATGTTCCAGGCCGAGGCCCGCGCGGTGATCCGTCGCGATGGCTCGGGCGTGATGGAGATCGGCGCGCATGATATGGGGCAGGGCGCCTGGACGGCATTGGCGCAGATTGCCGCCGATGCCGTTGGTCTCGATATGGACCACATCACGTTCAAGGCCGGCACGTCCGACCTGCCCGACGCCGGCATCGCCGGCGGCTCGGCGCACACCGCGACCGCCGGCGCGGCGATCCACAGCGCCGGCGCGGCCGTGATCGCAAAGCTCGCCGATCTCGCAACCAATGACGAGCGCTCGCCGCTGTACGGTGCCGGCAATGCCGGCGTGGTCGCGCGCGACGGAAAGCTGTTTCGGCGCGACGACCTGGGCCGCGGCGAGAGCTATGTCGAGATCCTGGCACGCGCTGGCGTCTCCGAGGTCGAGGCGCGCGGCACCGGCGCGCCGAACCCTGCGGCGATGGAGGAATACGCGATGCACGCCCACGGCGCGGTGTTCGCGGAGGTGAAGGTCGATCCCGAGCTCGGCCAGGTCCGGGTCACCCGCATGGTCGGCGCCTTCGCGGCGGGACGCATCGTCAATCCGCGGATGGTGCAGAGCCAGCTGTTCGGCGGCATGATCTGGGGTCTGTCCTTCGCGCTGCACGAGGAGGCCATCACCGACCGCCGCAGCGGCCGGATCATGAACGCCAATCTCGGCGAGTACCACATCCCCGTGAATGCCGACGTGCCGCCGCTCGACGTGATCACGGTCGAGGAGCACGATCCGCACGTCAATGCGCTCGGGATCAAAGGCGTCGGCGAAATCGGCATCACCGGCAGCGCCGGCGCGGTCGCCAACGCGGTCTGGCATGCGACCGGCGTGCGTGTCCGCCGCTTTCCGATCAGGATCGAGGAGTTGTTGACGCAGCTCTAGCTGCCGTCCCGGAACAAAGCGGCCCCGGAGTGCCTAGGAGTCCGGGGCCATAGCCTCAGCACCTTTTGCGCGAGGCTGCTCGGCTACGTGATGACAGTTAGCCCAGGTTCGGCCAGCGGACATTGAGGTGGCTCAAGCGCGCTGAGAATTCGAGCGGGACCAAATTCCTTGAGTTAGTGCAAGAAGGCTGGCGGGCCGACGCGGGCTCGCTTCAGAACGTCGGCGGCGTGCAGGCCGAGATCACTTCGCACGGCTTGCCGCCGACGCAGCGGAAGCGATGCGGGCGGCGGCTCTCGAAATAATAGGCATCGCCCGGATTGAGGATCCGCCGCTCGTCCTCGACTGTCACTTCGAGCTTGCCCGAAATCACGATGCCGCCTTCCTCGCCGTCATGGACGAGGTGGACGCGCCCGGTATCGCTGCCGGGCTCGTAACGCTCCTTCAGGATCTGCAGGCTGCGGCCGAACAGATTGTCGCCGACTTGTTGGTAGGAGATCGGCTTCTTGCCGACCTCGGTCAGCTCCTCCGCGCGGTAGAAGATCTTGCGCCTGGACTCCGGCTCCAGCGCGAAGAACTCGGCGAGCCCCATCGGGATGCCGTCGAGAATGCGCTTGAGCGCGCCGACAGACGGGTTCATCTGGTTGGATTCGATCAGCGAGATCGTCGAATTGGTGACGCCGGCTCGCTTTGCCAGCTCACGCTGCGACAGCTTGTGGCGCGCCCGGATGAATCGCAGCCGTCCACCGATGTCGACGCTCATGCCTTGGTCTCGTGTTGCAGGTGTTGCGGATCGCGCAAATATGGACCGACAGCCCTAGTGAAATCAATGGTTTGCAGCTGATCAGAAAAGGACTTGTTGCGCCTTATGAGCCGTGGCTCTGGTAGCAGGTCAGCAAAGGAGCGCGGCCGTGACCCTTCATCAGATTCCGAACACTATCAAGACCGACTCGTTCTGGATGCCGTTCACGGCCAACCGGCAGTTCAAGAAGGCGCCGCGCCTGTTCTCCTCCGCCGAGGGGATGCACTACACCACCGTCGACGGCCGCAAGGTGATCGACGGCTCCGCGGGCCTGTGGTGCGTCAATGCCGGTCACGGCCGCAAGCAGATTGCTGCTGCGGTCGAGCGGCAGCTCATGACGCTGGACTTCGCACCGTCGTTCCAGATGGGCCATCCGCTGGCGTTCGACTTCGCCGAGCGGCTCGCCGAGATCGCGCCGAAGGGCCTTGATCGCGTCTTCTTCACCAACTCCGGCTCCGAATCGGTCGACACCGCGCTGAAGATCGCGCTCGCCTATCACCGCGCCAACGGCCAGGCCAGCCGCACCCGCCTGATCGGCCGTGAGCGCGGCTATCACGGCGTCGGCTTCGGCGGCACCTCGGTCGGCGGCATGGTCGCCAATCGCCGCGCCTTCGCGACCCTGCTGCCGGGCGTCGACCACATCCGCCACACCCACGATCTCACCCGCAACGCCTTCGCCAAGGACCAGCCTGAGCACGGCGTCGAGCTTGCCGACGATCTCGAGCGTCTGGTGGCCCTGCACGGTGCCGAGACCATCGCCGCCGTCATCGTCGAGCCGGTGCCGGGCTCGACCGCGGTGCTGCCGCCGCCGAAGGGCTATCTGCAGCGCCTGCGCGAGATCTGCGACAAGCACGGCATCCTCCTCATCTTCGACGAGGTCATCACCGGTTTCGGCCGCCTCGGCACGCCGTTCGCCGCCAACTTCTTCGGCGTCACGCCGGATCTGATGACGACGGCGAAGGGCATCACCAACGGCACCATTCCCTGCGGCGCGGTGTTTGCGAGCCGCAAGGTGCATGACGGCCTGATGGTCGGCCCCGAGAATCAGATGGAGCTGTTCCACGGCTACACCTATTCGGCGCATCCGACCGCCTGCGCCGCGGGCATCGCGACGCTCGACATCTACAAGGATGAAGGCCTGCTCACGCGCGGTGCGTCGATCGCCGAATATTGGCGCGATGCGCTGCATTCGCTGAAGGGCCTGCCGAACGTCGTCGACATCCGCAATTGCGGCCTGATGGGCGCGGTCGAGCTGGCGCCGCGCGGCGGTGCGGTCGGTGCCCGCGGCTACGACGTCATGGTCGATTGCTTCAACACGGGCCTCTACCTGCGCATGAGCGGCGACAGCTTCGCGATGTCGCCTCCGCTCATCGTCGAGAAGAGCCATATCGACCAGATGGTCTCGATCCTCGGCGACGCCATCAAGAAGGTGGCCTGATAATTGCTCCCGCGGTTCACGGAGTTTCTTCTTGCAGCGGCGCATGATGCCGCGGGAGTTTGACCAAGCGTGAAAGTCTTGATCCTCGGCAGCGGTGTCATCGGTGTCACCTCTGCCTACTACCTCGCGCGTGCCGGCCATGAGGTGACGGTCATCGACCGCCAGCCCGAGCCTGCGCTGGAAACCTCGTTTGCCAATGCCGGCGAGGTGTCGCCGGGCTATTCCTCGCCCTGGGCCGGCCCCGGCGTGCCGGTAAAGGCGATCAAATGGCTGTTGATGAAGCACGGCCCGCTGGTGATCCGGCCGAAGCTCGATCCAGTGATGTGGGTCTGGCTGCTGAAGATGCTGCGCAACTGCACCAGCGCGCGCTACGCGGTCAACAAGAGCCGGATGATCCCGATCGCGGAATACAGCCGCGATTCCTTGCGCGATCTGCGCCGGGACATCGGCATTCAATATGACGAGCGCTCGAAAGGAACGCTCCAGCTGTTCCGCTACCAGGCGCAGCTCGACGGTACGGCCGAGGACATCGCCGTGCTCAAGCAGTACGGCGTGCCTTTCGAGGTGCTGAGCCGCGAGGGCTGCATCGCGGTCGAGCCGGCGCTCGGCGGCGTGAAGGAGAAGTTCGTCGGCGGGCTTCGCTTACCGCAGGATGAGACCGGCGACTGCCACATGTTCACGCAGGCGCTGGCCAAGCATGCCCAGGCGCTCGGCGTGCGCTTCATATTCAACACAGGCATCGACCGCATCGTCACCGATGGCGCGCGTGTCAGCGGCGTCGCGACCAGTGCCGGCCTGTTACAGGCAGACGCTTACGTCCTCGCGCTCGGAAGCTGGTCCTCACGGCTCGTTGCGCCGCTTGGCATCTCGCTGCCGGTCTATCCGGTGAAGGGCTATTCGATCACGGTGCCGATCAAGGACGCCACGGGCGCGCCGGAATCGACCGTGATGGACGAGAGCTACAAGGTTGCGATCACCCGCCTCGGCAATCGTATCCGCGTCGGCGGCACCGCCGAAATCTCCGGCTACTCGGACAAGCTCTACGATGCGCGCCGTGCCACGCTGGACCATTCGCTGACCGACCTGTTTCCGCGCGGCGGCGATCTCGCCAAGGCCACGTTCTGGAGCGGCCTGCGTCCGATGACGCCGGACGGTCCGCCCGTGATCGGCCCGACGCAATACGCCAATCTCCACCTCAACACCGGCCACGGCACGCTCGGCTGGACCATGTCCTGCGGTTCAGCGCGCGTGCTCGCGGACATGCTGTCGGGCAAGAAGCCCGACATCGACGTGAGCGCGCTGGCGGTGGACCGGTACAAACATCGGTTTGGGTGACGGTCTCTCCGCGCGTCATTGCGAGCGCAGCGAAGCAATCCAGTATCCGTCCGCGGAAACCGTCTGGATTGCTTCGTCGCAAGGGCTCCTCGCAATGACGGCGTGGAGGCAGCGCGCCCTTAATCTATCACCGTCACCCTGAGGCATGAGCGCGGCGGCGCAACAGCGCCGCTGAGCGAGCCTCGAAGGATGCACGGAGCTGAGAATGTGCGCGTGGAAGGAGGGAAGCTTACGCCCCCGTCACGCAGTTCACCCACAGCACCACCGTCTTGGCATCCTGCGCCGGATTGGAAAACCGGTGCGGCCGCCGGCTCGCAAACCTAAAACTGTCGCCGGTCTTCAGCGACCATGTCTCGCTGTCCACCGTCAGCATCATCTCGCCTTCGAGCACGAGGCCGGCCTCTTCGCCGTCATGGGTGTAGAGCTCGTCGCCGGTGGAGCCGCCGGGCTCCAGATGCACCAGGAATAGATTGAGCTTGTTGTCGGCGCTCGCCGGGCTCAGCAATTGCTTGGATACGCCGGTGCGCCAGAGCTTCAGCTCGGGGCGCTCAAGCCCACGCGTCACGACCTGGTCGGATCCGCCGTCAGCGCTCGGGCTCGCGCCGAACAGCGCAGCGATGCCGACGCCGAACACGTCGGCCAGCGTCGCCAGCACACGCAGCGAGGGTGATGACAGGCCGCGCTCGATCTGGCTGAGGAACCCGATCGACAGAGAGGTACGCGCCGCGACCGTTTCCAGCGAAAACTGCCTGACGCGCCGGAGGTCCCTGATGCGGCGGCCGACTGCGACGTCCATCGCGGGCTCTGCGGGTCTGGTGACAGCCTTGGTCCTGGCTTTGGCCTTCAGCTTCTTCGCCGGCCTCGCGGCCGGTTTGCGCATTCTTTTGCCACCGCTCACGTCAGATCGCTTCCTTCATGTGCATGAAAACCGCTTGCGCGATCCGCGAAAGTGTGACCAAATTTTCATATTGGTGAAAATAGGCCGAAACGGTCTGGCCCGCAACGTCTGATCCCATGACACGCGCCAGCGCCGCCATCGGCCAGACCCAAAGGGGGATGCGATGAAGCGTTTTGGTCTGGCCGCGATCGCGGCACTCGCAATTGCAGCCGTGGTGCCGGCTTCGGCGCAACAGGTGCTGAAAGTCGGCTCGACCCCGACGGGCATTCCCTTCACCTTCCTCGACACCAAGACCAACGCCATCCAGGGCATCATGGTCGATCTCGTCACCGAGATCGGCAAGGACGCCGGCTTCAACGTGCAGATCGAGCCGATGCAGTTCTCGGCGCTGATCCCGTCGCTGACCTCGAGCAAGATCGACATCATCGCCGCTGCGATGTTCATCACGCCGCCGCGGAAGGAAGTCGTCGACTTTTCCGACCCGATCTACACTTACGGCGAAGGCCTCGTCGTGCCGAAGAGCGACACCAAGGCCTATGCCACGCAGGACGACCTGAAGGGCGAGACGGTCGGTGCCCAGGTCGGCACCGCCTTCGTCGATGCGCTGAAGAAGTCCGGCCTGTTCGCCGAGGTCAAGGCCTACGACACCATCCCCGACATATTGCGCGACGTGAACACCGGCCGCCTCAAGGCCGGCTACGCCGACTATCCGATCCTCGCCTACAATCTGAAGCAGGGCGGCTTCCCCGAGGTGCGCCTCGTCGACGGCTACAAGCCCGTCACCGTCGGCTCGGTCGGCATCGGCGTTCGCAAGGGCGAGACCGCGCTGCTCGGCAAGATCAACGCCTCGCTGGCGAAGCTCAAAGCCAATGGCACCATCGCCAAGATCCTCGATAAATGGGGCCTGAAGGCGCAAGGTTGATCGTCAAAGTCTGATCAATAGAGACCGGTCGAAGGCTGCCCGATGAAAGGCTTCTGGCGCGACGCCGTCGAGTTCTTTCCGATCCTGCTGAACGGCGTTGCGCTGACGATCATCGTCACGGTCGGCTCGCTGCTGCTCTCGACGATGCTCGGCCTCGTCTGGGCGATGATGCGGGTCTCCGGCATCAAGGTGCTGTCGATGCTCAGCGCCAGCCTGATCAACGTGATCCGCGGCATCCCGATCATCGTGCTGTTGTTCTATCTCTACTTCGTGATGCCCGATCTCGGCGTCACGCTGTCGGCGTTGCAGGCGGCGATCCTCGGGCTCGGCATCGCCTATTCGGCCTATCAGGCGGAAAATTTCCGCGCCGGCATCGAGGCGATCGACAAGGGCCAGATCGAGGCGGCGCAGACGATCGGCATGGGCTGGTGGCTCACCATGCGCCGCGTGGTCCTGCCGCAGGCCGTCCGCATCGTGCTGCCTCCTTACGGCAACGTCATGATCATGATGTTGAAGGATTCGTCGCAGGCCTCCACCATCACGGTCGCCGAGCTCGCGCTGCAAGGCAAATTGATCGCGTCCTCGACCTTCAAGAACACCAGCGTGTTCACCCTTGTTGCACTGATGTACCTCACCATGAGCATCCCGCTGATCCTGCTGGTCCGTCACTTCGAGAAGCGGGCTGGCAAGCGATGATCGAGCTGAACGACGTCCACAAGAGCTTTGGCAAGGTCGAGGTGCTCAAGGGTATCAATGCGTCGGTGCAAAAAGGCGAGGTGGTTTGCATCATCGGCCCGTCCGGCTCGGGCAAGTCTACAATCCTGCGCTGCATCAACGGGCTGGAGAGCTACGACCGCGGCGAGATCAGCGTCGAAGGTCTGAAGGTCGATCGCGATGCACCGTCGATCGTGGCGATCCGCACCCAGGTCTCGATGGTGTTCCAGCGCTTCAACCTGTTCCCGCATCGTACGGCGCTCGAGAACGTGGTCGAGGGACCGCTCTATGTGAAGAAGGAGCCGCGTGCGCAGGCGCTGGAGCGCGGCCGCGCGCTGCTCGCCCAGGTCGGGCTCGCCGAGAAAGCCGACTCGCATCCGCCGCAACTCTCGGGCGGCCAGCAGCAGCGCGTTGCTATCGCGCGTGCGCTTGCGATGCAGCCCAAGGCGATCCTGTTCGACGAGCCGACCTCGGCGCTCGACCCCGAGCTCGTCGGCGACGTCCTCGGCGTCATGCGCAAGCTCGCCGACGACGGCATGACCATGGTCGTCGTCACCCACGAGATGGGCTTTGCCCGCGACGTCGCCGATCGCGTGCTGTTCATCGACGGCGGCGTCATCGTCGAGCAGGGGCCGGCCAAGGCGCTGCTCAACCAACCCCAGCATCCGCGCACGCAGGACTTTCTGCGCCGTGTGCTGCATCCGCTCTGATCGGTCTTTGCCATGACCACGCGCCTGCCTCTGCCGCCCTCGCTCTACGCCGACACCGCCGTCGCGCCGGTCGCCACGCCGCCGCTCGACGTCGACAAGACCGTCTCCGTCGCGATCGTCGGCGGCGGCTACACCGGCCTGTCCACGGCGTTGCACCTGGCCGAGCAGGGCGTCGAGGCGCTGGTGCTGGAGGCGCAGGAGCCCGGCTGGGGCGCGTCCGGCAACAATGGTGGCCACACCAATCCCGGACTGAAGCACGATCCCGATCAGATCGAGGCCGATTTCGGCGCAGATCTCGGCGGCCGCATGATCGAGTTCTCCTACGGCAGCACCAACTTCACCCACGAACTGATCCGCCGTTACCAGATTCCCTGCGAGGCGCGGCAGAACGGCACGCTGCGCGCGGCCTATAACGAGGCCAGCGCCGCCGCGATCGAAAACACCGCGCAGCAATGCATCCGCCGCGGCATGCCGGTGTCATTCCTGAACCGCGAGCAGTTGCGCGAGATGACCGGCACCGACCGCTATATCGGTGCCATGCTGGACACGCGTGGCGGCGATCTGCATCCGCTCAGCTATGCCCGCGGCCTCGCGCGCGCCGCGATCTCCGCCGGTGCGAAGGTTTTTGGCGAGACGCCGGCGCTGTCGCTGCGCCGCGATGGCACGCGCTGGCGCATCGAGACGCCGCACGCGATCGTGCATGCCGAAAAAGTCCTGCTCGCCACCAATGGCTTCACCGACGATCTCTGGCCCGCACTTCGCCGCACCATCGTGCCGGTGTTTTCCTCGATCGCCGCCACCGCGCCGCTCCCGGACGCTATCGCGCGCGCGATCATGCCGACGCGTCCCGTGCTCTACGAGAGCGGCCACATCACGGTCTATTACCGCATCGATCAGCAGAACCGCCTGTTGATGGGCGGCCGCGGCCCGATGCGCTGGATCAAGTCGCCCAACGACGTCGCCTACCTCATGCGTTACGCCGAGCGGCTATGGCCGCAGCTCAAGGGCGTCGCCTGGACGCATGGCTGGAACAGCCGGCTCGCGATCACCGCGGATCATTATCCGCATGTGCATGAGCCCGCGGAGAACATCCTGATCTCGCTCGGCTGCAACGGGCGCGGCGTTGCGCTCTCCACCGCGATGGGGGCGCAGCTGGCGCGGCGGCTGATCGGCGGACCGAAGGTGGAAATCGATATGCCGATCACGGGCATCAAGCCGATGCCGATGCACGCGTTCTGGCCGATCGGGGTGACTACAGCGGTGATCACGGGTCGGGTGAGAGATCGGTTAGGGATATAGAAACGGCGCTGCCGAGGCAGCGCCTTGCTCGATGCAATGTTCAGCAGCGGCCCTGTTTCCACAGGCCGGGCGGGCAGCCCATGCCGCGCCAGCCGACCTTGCGCCCGTGGTACCATCCCGGCGGCGTGCCATGGTAATGATAGCCCATCGCGTGGCCACGACCGTAGCCGTGCCCATGTCCATGCCCGCCCTTGGCCAGTGCAGGGCTGGTCAATGTGAGACCGGCCGCAACCATCAGCGACGCGGCGAGCGCAAGTTTCTTCATCATGTCCTCCACTGGGGCGAGCGCACTTGTCCGTTCACTGAACGAACGGCGGGTGGGTAAGTTCCCTGCGAATGTGGAGGAGTCATGACGCTCGCGGAGATTCGCAATCGCGCGACGGCTCAACGAGCGCTGGCACAAGCTCGCATCGATCCGTGCGCTCAGCCTTCCACCACCGCTTCGGCCCACGGTTGGAAAATCTCGACCGCGCCCGAATTCGTGTCGCCCTGGCGCATCACCACGCTCGGGCAGGCGAACTTCATCGGCAGTGCCTGCACCTGCGTCTCCTCATAGTCGAACCGCGCCGCCAGCGTCTTGCGCGCGTCCGCGGGCAGGCGGGCATCGCCGATCACGACCGCGCCTTCGCTGGCGTCGATGCGCGGCTGGTGGATGGCGGCATCGAGGTCCATGCCGAAATCCATCGCAAAGGACACGAGCTGCATCACCGCCGGCAGGATGCGGCGGCCGCCGGAGGCGCCGACCGCGAGGCGCCTGCCGTCCTTCGTCTCGGCGATAACGGGCGTGTAGTTGGTGAGACAACGCTTGCCAGGGGCGAGCGAGTTGGTGGTAGCAGGCGTCGGATCGAACCACATGATGCCGTTGTTCATGGGGATGCCGGTGTGCGGCGTCACGTATTTCGAGCCGAAGGTGGAGAGCAGCGTCTGGGTCACCGCGGCCATGTTGCCGTGACGGTCGACCACAGAGAAATGCGTGGTGCAGGCCGGCGCCAGATATTCCGCCCCGAGCGAGCGCTTGCCGTCGGCATCGCCCATGTCGCCCAGCCGCTGCCGGTAGGCCGATTGCAAAGCGAGCGCGTATTCGCTGTAAGCGGCCGCATCCGGCGCGGTGCCCGGCTTCAGGTTCTGCTGCAACAGGCGTAGCGCATGCGCCATCGTCGGCCCTGCCGTCAGCTCCGGCGTCGCAAACACCTTGCCGCCGCGATAGGGGATCGCCAGCGGCTCGCGCAGGTGGCTGCGGAACGCGGCGAGATCCTCCACCGACAGCGAACCGCCATCGGCCTTGATGTCGGAAGCGATGCTCTTGGCGAGATCGCCCTGGTAGAAGTCACGAGGGCCGGCCGCGGCGAGATGGGCCAGCGTCGCCTTCAGCTTGTCCTGCGGCAGCCGCGTCTCGGCCTTGATGCCCCAGGGCGCATTCGGCGGCAGACCGTCCTTCAGGAATATCTCCGCGCTGGCGGGATAGCGCCGGAGATCGGTGGCCGTGCTCGCGATCATCAGCGTCGTCCACCAATCGACCAGCAGGCCTTCGCCGGCGATCGTCGCTGCGGGCACGACCAGATCTTTCCAAGGCATCCTGGCGTGGCGGCGATGCGCTTCCTCCATGCCGGCGACGACGCCGGGCACCGCGATCGAGCCAGGCCCGTGAATGTTGCGATCATCCTTCACCCGCGGCCAGGGGAACAGGTCGGAGGCCGCGCCTTCGCCCGTGATCGGATAATCGGTTACGCGCAGGCTCTGCGGCGCGCACATGCCGTAGTCGATCACCTCGTAGCGATTGTCCTTGGCGCGGTAGAGCACCATCGCGCCGCCGCCGCCCATGCCGCTCATCCAGGGCTCCAGCACGTTCAGCGCAAACGTCGTCGCGACGATGGCGTCGACGCAGTCACCGCCCGCCGCCAGCACCTCTGCGCCAACCTCGGCGGCCCGGCGCGATTGCGCGGCGACGATGCCGCCCTTGGTTCTGACTGCGGGTTTGCGGATCTGTTGGGCGCGGCTGAACTGGTGAGGCATGTTGTCGTCTTGATGTTTGTCGTGGCTTTGCTGCGTTAACGTCGAGGCTCCGCAATTGGCGAAGCCCGCGGACAATGGCACATTGCCGCCAACGAGAACATCGAAAGCGGGCGCGACATGGCTGGTGAAACAGGCGCGGGATGGGAGGATACTGGTTCGTCGCGACCAGGCTAGTCCCGGGCATCCATATCTTCCGCGGGTGCTCCAAAAACGTGGATGGCCGGGACAGGCCCGGCCATGACGACGGAGATCAATGGGAAAGCGACGAGCCGGAGCGCTCAGAGTGGGCGGGTCAGCCGGCTCGCCTGATATTTGGCGCGCCATTTCGGGCCAGGGCCGCGCATGTAATGAAGCTCGGGGCGGTAAGGATCGCCTGCGACCCTCATCAAGGTCTGCCATTTGGTGGCGACGAAGCTCAGGGGGTGGCGGAGCAGGGTCAAGGGAGCGAGCAGCATGGCATCACCTCAATGCGGCTTGCCGAGCATGGCCGTGAAGGGGAGATCGAAAATCTCCTCGCCATCGTCGTCGCTGACATGGATCACCCAGTCGCGCCAATCCTCGTTGCTCGGCGTCAAGATCATCGACCGCATGATCTGGGCGGCGCGGTCGCGGGCCTCGGTGAGATTGGAGACGGCGGCGCCGTAGCGATCGATCAGTGTGCCCTCGGTATTGGAGCAGTGAAAATAGACCTGGACCATATACGCCTCCTGTAGGGAGCGATTGGGATGGCAAACTGATACCACCCGAGGCATTCGCGAAACATTCGGGTCGAACCCGGTAAGGGAATTTACGGAGATTGGTCGCCTCCGAGGTCGTTACAGGTTTAATCACAGGCGGGTGATGATCAGCTGGACCGCGCTTCGGCGGCATGGAACAACCTCCGACGAAAGTCGGGGGAGGCGGCAGTGAAACATCTGACAATCTGCGTGGAGCGCCGGAGCCTGCGCGTGTGTGCAGCCGCCTTCGTCGCGCTCCTGCTTGGTCTTGCCCCCGGGGCATCGTCCGAGTTCGCCAGGAGAGGCGGCTATGCGATCGGCACGGACAACTGCGGCAGCGGCGATCTCGCTTTTCCCAGGATCCAGATCGACATGAAGGCAGGCTTTTGCACCGGCCTCGTCGCCAGCGAGGACGACCGCCTGAAATTCCCGCGCGCGATCATCCAAGTGCCGGGCCGTGACCTGTTCGTGGTGGCCGACATGGGCGGCTGGGGCCATACTGACGGACGGCTGCTGCTGCTCGACCCGCGCGCGCCCCAAGGCCAGCGGTTGAGGGAATTGCTGACCGGCGTCGAGTATCCGTTCGGTCTGGTGATCGGCCCCGACAGGAAGCTCTATGCCTCGACCGCAGAGACGATCTTCCGGTTCGATCCGCTTGCGGACAATCCGCGCGGCACGGTCGAGACCATCATCCGTCGCATGCCCGGCCGACGGATCAGTCTGCCCGACGGCACCAGGCTCGACGAAAGCGCCCATCCGCTCAAGCAGTTTGTCTTTGACAGGAGCGGGCGGCTGTTCGTCAATATCGGCTCACATAGCGACGACTGCATCACGCCGGCACCGATCACGAAGCCTTGCGCGGCCGCCGAGGGCGCGTCCGCGATGGCATCGATCTGGCTGTACACGCCGCCTGCGGGTGGCGTCTTCCCGGCGCTGCAGCCGAGCGATCCGGATCCGCCTCACACCGTCTATGCGCGGGGCTTGCGCAATTCGATGGCGCTGGCGCTGCATCCGAACTTTCCCGATTCCGGCTACGCCTTCCTGCAAGGCGAGAACGGCCGCGACCTGCCAGACATCTTCAAGCCGAACGAGGAGATCAACGCGATCGAGCAAGGCAGGCATTATGGCTGGCCCTATTGTTACGATGTGTCGACGCCGAGCCCGGAATTCAGGGGCGTCCTGCAGTCCGGGGTCTACAAATCGCTCTGCACCGCGAATGCGCTTTACAAGCCGCCGCTCTCGCTGATGCCGCCGCACGGTGCGCCGCTCGCGATGCTCTATTATCACGGCACAAAATTCCCGGAGCTGGAGGGCAAGCTGCTGGTCGGTCTGCACGGCTATCGCCCGACCGGCAGCCGCGTCCTCATCTATGACGTCGACGACCACGGCTTCCCAAAGCCCGTCCCGGCGCCGGTGCACTATCACGTCAGTTGCGCCGCGGACCCGACCCTCAGCTTCCTGACCGATGCCGGCGAAGTCGCCGCCGCGCCGTTCGAGGAGCTGATTTCAGGCTGGCACCGCGTCAACGGCGCGCGGCCGCACGGCGCCCCGGTCGGCATGACGGTGGCGGAAGACGGCGCGATCTGGCTGGTCGAGGACAAGAACAAGACCGTGATCCGCATCGATCGCGCCACAGGCGACGCGCCGGCGCCGCTACCCTGCGACATCCGCAGCCAGGCGATGATCGACCAGCTCGCGGCATTCGTGGTGAGAGACGCACAGAACAGCGTCCGGCTCACGACGCTGCGCAAGGGCCTCGTCGAGAAGCATTGCGTCGGATGCCACTCGGATTTCGGCCTGAAGCCGGGACAATCGGATGCGGACAAGGACGGAGCCGTGCTCCGCTTCATGCTGTCGCAGGACGGCTGGCTCTATCCGGGCGATCCCGACGCCGGCAAGCTGCGCACGCGACTGCGCGGCCTCGGTGCGGAGAAGCTGATGCCGCCGGGCGGTGAGGGCCTGCGGAAGAGCGAGCCGGGTTACACGCGACTGCTCGATATCGCGGACCTGCTCGTTGCGAAAATGGTTCCGGGTACGCGGATGCGGATCAAGCCCGGTCCGCCGCAGCGCAAGTTCTTTGATAAGACCAACAAGGAATGCGGCGAAATACCGGCCGCCAAGGTCGTGGTCGTGACACAAAGGAGCGCTGTAGACAAACCCGGCTTCAGCCGATTCTTCCGGCCGGCCGATCCCTATCTGAACGGCGAGTGCACCGACGGCGATGGCTATTACATCCGGCAGGAATTTCTGGTGCCTGTGCAGTAGCATTTTGCTCGTCGCGACGCTGCCGGCCGCTGCCGAGACCAAGCTGTTTGAAAGCGCACAGGTGACGCCCACGGGCGAATACACCTTCGGCATCGAAGGGCCTGCCGCCGACCTCGACGGCAACCTCTTCGTGGTCAATCTCGGCAAGCCCGGCACCATCGGCAGGCTGCCAGCCGGCGGGGCGGCGTCGGAGCCGTTCACGATGCTGCCCGAAGGCAGCGTCGGCAATGCCATCCGCTTCGATCGGAATGGCACCATGTTCATTGCCGACTACAAGAAGCACAACGTCTTCACGATTCCGAAGGGAGCGACGGAGCCGTCCCTCTGGTTTCACTCCGACGAGATGAACCAGCCCAACGACATCACGATCGCCCGCGACGGCACGATCTATGCGAGCGACCCGAACTGGAAGGGCCGCGAGGGGCACATCTGGCGCATCGCGAAGGCCGCGGACGGATCGGTGCAGGGCCAGGTCATGGCGGCGCCGCGCGCGATGGGCACCACCAACGGCATCGATCTCAGTCCTGACGGCAAGACGCTCTATGTCGGCGAATCCAGCAGCGGCCAGATCTGGTCCTATGGCATCCGGGGCAACGACCTCGTCGACGCAAGGCTCGTCAAGTCGTTCCAGCCCGACACCATCGACGGCCTGCGCACCGATGTCACCGGTCGGCTGTATGTGGCGCGCATTCTCAAGGGCACGATCGCGTTGATGAAGCCCAACGGCGCGGTCGAGCGCGAGATCGCGCTGAGGGCCAAGGAGCCGACCAACCTCGCCTTCGGCGGTGGCGACGGCAAGACCGTCTTCGTCACGCAGCGCCAGGGCGGCTTCATCGAGGCCTTCCGCACCGACCAGCAGGGCCGCGAGCACTGTCTTCAGCGCGGGCGTTGCTGAGCATCACGGGCGATCTGCCTTCAGCGCAGGGCAACGCGACAGGAGCGGCATTCTTCTTGCTTGCATCTGGCCGCCGCGGAGATCAAGACTCTGCGGCACATTAAAGAGCATGCGACCCACGGAGCGTTTGAGTGAAAGCCGTTCATACCGAACTTCATCGCAGCCATGATCCGCAATTCTTCCTGGTTCGCGGTGTCGTCAAGCGCACCACCGAACAGCCCGAGCGCGCCGACCGTCTGCTCAAGGGATTGAAGGATGGCAAGCATCAACTGGTCGAGCCGACGAAATTCGGGCAGGGCCCCCGCGCGCGCATCCATAGTCCGGAATATCTGTCGTTCCTGAGCGAAGCCTGGGATGCCTGGACTGCGCTCGGCGATTCCGGCCCGGAGATGATCGGCAACATCCATCCGGTGCGCCACGCCGCGACCTATCCCACCCACATCGTCGGCAAGCTCGGCTGGCACACCGCCGACACCGCCGCGCCGATCGGGCCAGGCACGTGGGCGGCCGCCTGTGCCGCGACCGACGTCGCAGTCACCGCGGCGCAGATGGTGATGGACGGCGAGGATGCGACCTATGCGCTCTGCCGTCCGCCGGGCCATCACGCCTATCGCGACATGGCGGGCGGCTTCTGCTTCCTCAACAACAGCGCGATCGCGGCGGCTCATCTGCGGCAGAAGCACGAGCGAGTCGTGATCCTCGACGTCGACGTCCATCACGGCAACGGCACGCAGGGCATCTTCTACGCGCGACCGGACGTCTACACGATCTCGATCCATGCCGATCCGATTGCGTATTATCCGTTCGTGTGGGGCTATGCTCATGAGCGTGGCGAGGGCCCCGGCCTCGGCACCAATCTCAACATTCCCTTGGCCATCGGCACCGGCGATGACGGCTACATCCAGGCGCTGGACGTCGCGCGCAAGGCGATCGAGTCCTTTGCGCCTGGCGCCCTCGTCATCGCGCTCGGTCTCGATGCCTCCGAGCACGACCCGCTGAAGGGACTGGCCGTCACCACGCCGGGCTTCCGCCGCATCGGCCAGGCCATCGCGAAAATGGGCCTGCCAACCGTATTCGTGCAGGAGGGCGGCTACCTCTCGGATATTTTGGGCGCGAACCTGACCTCGGTGCTGGCAGGGTTCGAAGAGGCGCGGTGATCTCCGCCTCTTGCCGCCCTTGCCAGAAGCCTTGGCGAAGGCGGATGCGGGCAGAGGCCGGAAAACGCGTCATTGCATCGACGGACGCGCAGCCGCGAGGTCGTCATTCAGCCGCTTCCTGGAGCGGCCAGGCATTGCGGCTGATGGGAAGGCCGCCGTCCGCACGGGAGCCGTCGGCGATCGCGAGGCGATGTGAGGGCGATGGCGAGCACAGCGAGAAGCGCCATCCATGCGGATCGTCGGCGATATCGGGCTTGAAGCTGATCTCGATGCCCGCGCGTGACACCTGCATTGCGAATGCATCGAGCGGCAGATTGAGCCCAAAACCCCTGGCCTTCAGGTAGGCTTCCTTGAGCGTCCAATAGTCGAAGAAGCGCTCGATCGCGTCGGGCTCGGGCAGTCCGCGCAAGACTTCGACTTCCTCCGGGGCAAAGAAGCGAAGCGCGGTGGATAACGGCGCGACGCGCCGGGATACGGTTTCGACGTCGACGCCGACGGCCTCATGCCGCGACACGACGCAGGCGACGCAGCCGTCGGCATGCGACAGGCTGAAATGCAGCGCGGTCGAGGTCTTGGGCGCTGCGACAAACGGCCGCCCATAGCGGCCGGCCGCAAAGGACCAGTCGGAGGGCGCAACGTTGGAGGCGACCTGCGACAGCGCCATGCGCAGCATGGCGTGCGCGAAAATATATTGCCGGCGATGCCGCTCGAACATGAAACGGTCGGCGCGTATCCGCTCGTCGGCCGAAAGCAGGCGCCAGCACGCATCGACGACGCCTGGCGTGTCGATTGTCTCGATCAGTCCGACAAACAGTTCAATTCCGTCGTCTGCCATCAATGAGGCCTTTGGCGTCAGGCGGGAGGGAATCCCCCGGCGCTGGACGCAAGAATCAATTGAGCAGACCGCTTCTAGCGGTCCACTCGGGCGAATCCTTGTCGATTGCTGGCCGGTTTACAGACGCAAGCTTGTGCGAGACCCCAACTCGACAGGTGAGCGGTCGATTCTTAAACAATCGTGCGGCGTCCCCGGCCGACGCTTACTTTTTCTTCTTCCTGGATTTCTTCTTGGCCCCGCGCAGAGCCTTAAGGCTATCGTCGACATCCTTCAGCGCGACCTTGAGCTTGTCTTTCTCGAAGTTGAGCAGCTCTCGCAGTGCCTTGCGGTCCTCCTCGCTGAGCGAGGTCTTCTTCGTAAATTTGATGAAACCCATAACATTTCCCCGGTTGAAAATAATCGTGCAAATCAAAGCCCGCGAACAATCTTGCGCGGTGGCGCCAAATAATCAAGATGCAACTGGATCATTCACAGCTTCGACGAGCCGGCGTTTTCCTCCGGCTTGAAATCAGGCTGCTCTGCGGTCGAGCAATTTGCCGAGAGGCGCGCTGGGCTCGGCGATCGCCGCCGCCAACAACGCGACGAGATCCTCCATCCAGGCGCCGACCATGCGGCCGTCTAACAGCTCCCGCTTGTAATTGCATGAACCAGTGATTCCGGTCGGGCGTTCCTTGAGCATCAGTGACAGCCAGGTCTGGTCGATCGGCAGCACCGGCTGGCCCTCGCGAGCGATGTTGCCGATCGATTCTGTCGCGAGATCAGGCAGATCGAGCGGCTGGCGCAGCGGATTTTGCAGGGTGAAGTAGACCTGGAGCAGCGAGGCCGGATCTACCCCTTCCTGCTCGAGATGGTCGGCCAGGATGTTGAACGGCAGCTCCTGCCGGGCATGCGCGTCCAGCACGCTCTGGCGCACCCGCGCCAAGGCTTGCACGAACGACAGCTCCGGCGTGATTTTGGTGCGGACGATCACCGTGTTCTCGAACGGGCCGACGATTCGGTCAGTGTCCGGCTGGACGCGATTGGCCATGGCGGTGGCGACCACGATGTCGGTGCGGCTCGTCCGCGACAGCAGCAGCGCCTTCAGGCCGGTGAGAAGGCACATGAACAGCGTAGCGTTATGCCGGCCGGCGAACGCCGTGAGCCGGCCGATCAGCTCACGCTCGAGGCTCACCGGATGATGCCCGGTGGATGCACCCGGTCTTGATTCGCCATCGAAGAGCGGGGCCGCGCCGCGCAAATTCTCGGTCCAGTCGGCGAGCTGGCGGCGGGCCGCGTCGGTGCCGCACCACCAGCGCTGCCAGCGCGCGACGTCCGAAAAGGCTGGCGCTCGTTTCGGCAGCGGCACCGACGGATATCCGGCCAGCGCCGCATAGCGGTTCGACAATTCCTCGAACAGCACGCCGATCGACCAGCCGTCGACGATGGCGTGATGCAGCGTCAGCAGCAGCACGTGATCGTTGTCGTGGAGTCGCAACAACCGGGCGCGCAACAGCGGCGCGCGCGTGGTGTCGATCGGAGTATAGGTTTCCTGCTCGATCAGGAGATCGATCTTCCTGAGCTCCAGGGCCCTGCGTCGCTTGTTGTTGTGGGGAAGACCATCGCCGATGACCTCATTGGTCAGGACGCGGCCGAGGGTGCCGGGCGCGACGATGTGGCTGACTGGCCCCTCGCCGTTCCAGTCGAAACTGGTTCGAAGCGCTTCGTGCCGGCGGACGATATCATCGATCGCCTGCGCCAGGGCGGCCCGATCGAGTGGGCCCTTGAGGCGGAAGGCGAATGGCAGGTTGAACAGCGGCAGCCCCGGCAGGTTCTGCTCGATCCGCAGCATCTGATCCTGCGCGATCGAGAGCGTCGGAGGACGGCGGTCGGCCAGCCTCGTTTCAGTTTGCCTTATCCCGCTTGCGGCAGGCTTGCGCGGCTTCGCCGCTACGGCCGCGTCGACCTGCCGGGCCAGCTCTTCGATCGTCGCGGCCTCGAAGATGGTCTTGATCGGCAGCGACACGCCGAGCGCACGTGCGACGCGCGCCATCACCTGTCCCGCGAGCAGCGAATGGCCGCCGAGATCGAAGAAATTGTCGGTCACACTGATGCTCTCGACCTTCAATAGGTCGATCCAGATGTCGGAGATCGCCTTTTCGGTGAAGCGCCGCGCCGGTACGGCCGCATCCGGTCCGGACACGTCCTGCTGCGCCGGCGCCAGCAGCGCAGACCGGTCGAGCTTGCCGTGGGCATTGAGCGGCACCTGATCGAGGAACAGGAATGCGGACGGGATGGCATGGCCCGGCAGCCGGCTCTTCAGGAATTCGCGCAGCTCGCTGGCGCTGCTGGTGCTGCCGGGCCTTGCGACGATATGAGCGATCAGCCTGATATCGCCGCTCGCCTCGCGACGCGGCTCGACGATGCCGGCGTGCACACTCGGATGCTCGGCAAGTACGTTCTCGATCTCCTTGAGCTCGATCCGGTAGCCACGGATCTTGACCTGATGGTCGGCGCGGCCGAGGCATTCGATCGTGCCATCAGCGCGGCGCCGGGCGAGGTCGCCGGTCCGGTAAAGCCGCGCGCCCGCCCGGCGCGAGAACGGATCGGGCATGAAACGCAGCCGGCTCTGGGCGGGATCGTTGATATAGCCGCGGCCGACGCCGGCGCCGCCGATGAAGAGCTCGCCGGTCACGCCGACCGGCTGCGGCTGGAGGCTTGCGTCGAGTACGTAGAGCTGGGTGTTCGGCAGCGGCGCGCCGACCGGAACGTTGCCGGTCGCGATTGCCGGGGCCTTGGTCAGGCGATGCAGGGAGACGTCGTCAGAACATTCCGACGCGCCATAGGCGTTGATCAGCGGCACTTTCGGGCAGCGGGCGAACCAGGCCCGGCAGAGATCGACGGGCAGCGGCTCTCCGGTCGAGATCAGCAGCCGCAACTTGGAGAAGGCGCGTTGGACCTGCGCCTCGTTCATCCGTTCGACGACGACCCGCAACAGCGAGGGAACGATCTCGAGCACCGTGATGCCTTCGTGCGCGATCTCCTGCGCCAGCAGGATCGGGTCCCGCACGGTCGCGTTGCCGCAGATATGCACGCGGGCGCCGACCATGGGACCGGCGAGGAACTGCCAGACTGAAATGACGAAACTCTGTGGCGCGGTCTGCGCGATCACGTCCCTGGCCGTGAGCCCGAGCTCGGAGATGAGCGAGGCCAGATGGTTCGACAGGCCGCGCTGCTCGATCATGACGCCCTTCGGCGTGCCGGAGGACCCGGAGGTATAGACGAGATAAGCGAGGCTCGCGGCGGCGCGCGGTGCGGCGCGGGCCGGCTTGGTCGCCTCTAACGCGATCACGTCTTCGACCTCGGCCACATGGATGCGCTCGACCAGCGGATCGAGCAGCGTCTCGACCATGGCGGACTGGGCCCGCCCGGTCAGCAGCACGCGGGCGCAGCTCGATCCGAGGATGGTCGCGAGCCGTGCCGTCGGCTGGTCGGGATCGAGATTGAGGAAGGCCGCGCCCACGCGCTGCACCGCGATCATCGCGGCGAGCAGGTCGGGCCCGCGTTCCGCCAGCAAGGCGACCACGCTCTCGGCACCAACGCCCTCGCGGGTCAGCCAGCGCGCGACCGCCTGGCTGCGGCGCGCCAGCTCGCGATAGCTCAGGGACGTGCGTCCGTCCGACACCGCAATAGCGTTCGGTGTCGTCCTGACCTGGCGGTAGAAGCGTTCGCTCAAATTGCCGCGCGTGGTGAAATTGGCCGGCACGCCCCGGCCTTTCGCCAGCAATTGGCGGCGTTCGGCTTCGGTCAGCAGCGGCAGGCGCGAGATGCGCTGCTCCGGATTGGCGATGGCCGCCTTGAGCAGGGTCTTGAACTGGGCCGCCATGCCGTCGATCGTCGCCGCGTCGAACAGATCGGTGGCGTATTCGAAGAAGCCGGTGAAACGGCCGTCGGCCTCGACCAGTTCGAGCGTGATGTCGAAGCGCGCCACCTTGGGATCGACTTCCAGCCGCCGCGTCGAGAGGCCCGGGAAGCGCACCGCCTCGATCGAGGCGTTCTGGAGGATGAACATGACCCGGAACAGCGGATTGCCGTCGCTGCGGCGCGCGACTTGGAGCGCGCGCAACACTTCCTCGATTGGAAGATCCTGGTTGCGGTAGGCGTCCAATGTGACCTGCCGCACCCGCCGCAGCATCTCGCCGAAGCTCGGATCGCCGCTGAAATCGTTGCGCAGGATCAGAGTGTTGGCGAACAGCCCGATCAGGCGCTCGCTTTCGATCTGGTTGCGATTGGCGATCAGCGATCCCGTCGCGACATCCTCATGCGAGGTGTGGCGGAACAGCAGGCATTGGAACGCGGCGAGCAGCGTCATGAACGGTGTGACGCCCTGGTTCTGGCTCAGCGTGCGCAGATCGGCCGACAGAGTCTTTGAGAATTCGAGATAGCGACGGGCGCCGTGGCCGCTCCAGATCTCCGGCCTCGGTCGGTCGGTTCGCAGTGGCAGCATGGTGACGCCGTCGAGCTGGGTTCGCCAATAGTCGAGCTGTTCCTTTGCCGCCGGCGTCTGCGCCCAGCTCTGCTGCCACAGCGCAAAGTCGCGATATTGGAAGGCGGGTGGCGGCAGCGCGGCGGCGCTCCTCTTGTGCGCGGCCGCATAATGGGCGGCAAGCTCTTCCCAGAACAGCCGTTGCGACCAGCCGTCGGTGACGAGGTGATGGACGTTGACCACCAGCGCGTGGCTCGTCTTGTCGAATGACAGCAGCGTCACCTTGAGCGGCGGTTCGTGCGAAAGATCGAACGGATGTTGCGCGAGCTTGAGCGCCTCGCGCCGGATCGCTGCGGTCCGCTTGTCCGCAGGGCACGGCTTGAGCTTGATCCGCTCGAACTGCAGTGGCGATTGCAGCACAAGCTGCGCCGGCTCGCCCTGCCGTTCGATGAAAACCGAGCGCAGCGCCTCGTGGCGCACGCAGATCGCCGCGAGGCCCGCAGAAAGCGCCGCGACGTCGACCGGGCCCTTGAGAAGCGCGACTTCGGCGACGTTGTAATTGTAGTTGGTCGGATCGAGCCGCGAGAGCAAATACATCCGCTGCTGCTGGAACGACAGCGGTGCGTCCGCGTCTATGGCCTTGCGCCATGCCGGCAGCGCCGCCTCGCGGTGGCCTGCGGCGGTCTCGAGCCGGGCCGCAAGAGCTGTGACCGTGGCGCAGTCGAAAATGTCCTCGAAGGAGAAATCGACGTTGAAGCGTTCGCGCAGGCGCGAGCGCATCTGCGTCACCGCGAGCGAATCCGCGCCGAGCGCGAAGACGTCCTGATCGGCGCCGACCTGCGGCAGCTCCAATAGACCGGCCCAGATCGCGGCGAGCTGGGTCTCTAGCGCGTTGCGCGGCAGCCGGGCCTCGTCGCCGCCCTCTACTGTTGCGATCAGATCGACCAGCGCATTGCGCTTGACCTTGCCGCTGGCGCCTTTCGGCAGCGCGGTGACGCTGCGGATCAGGCTCGGCACCTTGTAGGGCGCGAGCCGCTTTCGCGCGAACTGGCGTAACTGCTCCGAGCTCGCCTCGGAATTCGGTCGCAGCACCACGACGGCCGCAACGTTCTCACCGAGCTTCTCGTGCGGGACAGCGAACACGCCCGCCTCCAGCACCGCCGGATGGCTGAGCAGGACCTCTTCCACCTCCAGCGGCGAGATCTTCTGCCCGCCGCGGTTGATGACGTCCTTGATGCGGCCAACGATGAAGAGGTAGCCGTCGGCGTCGAGATAGCCGAGATCTCCGGTCCGGAACCAGCCGTTGCGGAACGCGGCCTCTGTCGCCGCCGCGTCATTATAGTAGCCGCGGCTCATGCTGGGGCCGCGCAGCATGATCTCGCCATGCGTGCCGCTCGCGACTGCGCGGCCCGTCTCGTCCATAATCGCGATCTCCGGGCCTGCCGCGCGGCCGACCGATCCGACCTTGCGTAGCTCGAACGGGTTGGCCGCGATCTGCGAGGCCGCCTCGGTCATGCCGTAGGTCTCGAGCACGGGAACGCCGAACGTCGCCTCCAGCCCTTCGAGGATCGCCGGCGCCAGCGAGGCGGAGGCCGAACGGATCACGCGCAAGGACGACGGCCGGACGCGGTCCGGATCAGCTTCCGCTGCCGTCAGCAGCGCGCGATGAATGGTCGGCACCGCCGTGTACCAGGTTGGCTGCAGCTCCCGCATCCAACTGAAGAAGGACGAGGCGTCGAAACCGTCGGTGCAGATCACGCTGGAGCCTGCGGTCAGAGCTGTCAGCAGGCCGGAGATCAGACCATGGGCGTGAAACAGCGGCAGGACATTGAGCAGACGATCGTGCGACGTGAGCGACAGCACGCGGCCGGCATTGTGGGCGGATAGGCACACATTGCGATGCGTCAGCGGCACCATTTTCGGCCGCGCCGCCGTACCTGACGTCAGCAGGATGAATGCATCGTCGTCGCCGCGCGAGGTGCCGCTGGCATTTGCCGGCCCGATCGTCGGCCCGATGAACGCGCAGCCGGCGAGATCGTTCACCGGCCCCGGCACGAAATCGATCACCGCGATGTCGAGCGCCCTGGCGACGTCGCGGCTCGCCGAGTTCATGTCGGCTCGAGTCACGAGAGCCGTCAGCTTCAGTTCGCTGAAATAGCGCTGCAGCTCGTCCGCGGTCAGATCGGGATCGATGGGGACGCAGGCACCGCTCGAGGCGACCGCGATCAATGCCAGTGCGCTGTCGGCGCCGCGCGGCAGCGCGACGGCGATACGGTCTGCGGGACCGATGCCGAGCCCACGTAAGGTACGGACAAGTTGCTGGATCAATTCGCCCAGTGCGCCGTAGCTGAGGGCCGGCCGGCCCGGGGCGAGGAGGGCGGGTGCCGCCGGCATCTTCCGCGCATGGAAGTCGAGGACGCCGCCGATATCGGCAAAGGACCTGATTTCGGCGCCTACGCCTTCCGATTCCCGTTTCGCTCCGGATGCAATGTCCGACAACGCCATTCCCTTTTGATCTGATTGAGCTATTCTTTCCAGGAGTTAGGGAACGCGTCCAGTCTGAGGTGAAGTTCGGGCCCCAAAATCTGTGGTTGAGGGGTCCAAAGCCCTAGGACGGAGTGATGGTCGGGCAGAAATCACCATGCTGGAGAACGAGCCGGATACGGGAACGGAGGGCGGGCTGAAGCGCTGGCTCGAGGGTATCGGTCTCGGCCACTACACTGATCTGTTCGCGCAGCACCGTCTCGATCTCGACGTCGTGGCGGACCTGACCGAGTCGGATCTAGTCGAGCTCGGATTGCCGCTCGGTGATCGCAAGCGGCTTCAGCGAGCCATGTCGGCGCTATTCCAGGCTGAAACGGCGGAGCCGTCGGCGGCAGTGGCGCCTCCGCAAGCGCGGGCGGAGGTTGGCGCGGAACGGCGTCAGCTCACCACCATGTTCTGCGACATGGTGGATTCCACCTCGCTCTCGGTTCAGTTCGATCCGGAAGACGTGCGCGACATGATCGCGGGCTTCCGCGAAACCTGTGTCCGCGTGGTCAAGCATTACGAGGGCTTTGCCGCCCGTTTCGTCGGCGACGGTATCCTGGTCTATTTCGGTTATCCGACCGCTCATGAGGACGACGCCGAGCGCGCGGTGCGCGCCGGACTCGAGATCGTGCGAGTGCTGTCGAGCGCGCGCGCGACCGAGCCACGCGGTGCGCTCAGCCACTCGCCCGCCGTCCGCATCGGGATCGCGACCGGTCTCGTCGTGGTCGGCGATCTGGTTGGGCAGGGCACCGAGGAGCGCGATTCCGCGGTCGGAGAAACCGTCAATCTCGCCGCGCGCCTGCAAGGCCTGGCGCCGCCCAACGGCGTCGTGATCTCTGCCTCGACCCAAGCGCTGCTGAAGGGGAAGTTCGACTACCGCAATCTCGGCGTCCATGACTTGAAGGGCATCTCCGAGAAGACGCAAGCCTGGCACGTGATGCGCGCCTCGCGGGTGGAGACCCGGTTTGCCGCCGCCATGGGCACGCGGCTGACGCCGCTCGTCAACCGCGAGGAGGAGATCGCGCTATTGATGGGGCGCTGGCAGCAGGTCAAGGACGGCGACGGCCAGGTCGTCGTCAAGTTCGGCGAGCCCGGCATCGGCAAGTCGCGCATCATCCAGGAAATCTTCGAACGGATATCCGGCGATCGCCATGGACAAGTCTCGCTTCAGTGCTCGCCTTACTACACCTCCACGGCGTTCCATCCGTTCGTCGAGCAGCTCAAATTCTCTCTCGGTCTCGACCGCGAGGATGCGTCCGCGCAGTCGCTGGCGAGTCTGGAAACCGCGATCTCCGCTGCGCATGGCGACGTCGAGCAGGTCGCGCCGCTGTTTGCTGCACTGCTGTCGATACCGACCGGCGACCGCTATCCGCGGCTCGACCTTTCGCCGCAGCAGCAGAAGGATGCGACCGTCGCGGCGCTGGTCAATCACTTCCTGGGCCTTGCGCGCGAGATGCCGCTGGTGATTGTGTTCGAGGATCTGCATTGGATCGACCCTACCTCGCGCGAGGTGATCGACCTCCTGGTCGACCGGGTGCAGAACCGGCCCATGCTGGTCATCATCACCGCGCGATCCGAATTCCAGCCGAGCTGGAACGCGCATTCGCATGTCACGACCCTGGTGCTGAACCGTCTGAGCCGGCAGCTGCGCACGACGCTGGTCGAGCGCGTCGCCGGACGAGAGCTGCCTAAGGAAGTCGTCGAGGAGATCATCGTCAAGACCGACGGCGTGCCGCTGTTCCTGGAAGAGCTGACCAAGACGGTTCTGGAATCCAACCTCCTGACCGAGCGGCATGGGCGCTACGTGCTGTCGGGCCCGTGGCGGCAGCTCGCGATCCCGGCGACCCTGACGGACTCGCTGATGGCGCGTCTGGACCGGATGGGACCGTTCAAGCGGATCGCACAGATCGGCGCCACGATCGGCCGCGAGTTTTCCTACGAGACGCTGCACGCGGTCGCCAACACGCCCGCCGAGCAGATCGAAGCCGCGCTCAATCATCTGGAGCAGGCGGGCCTGATCATGCGCCGCGGCCATCCGCCGGACGCGCTCTACTCCTTCAAGCACGTGATGATCCAGAACGCCGCGCATGCGAGCCTGCTGCACAGCGAGCGCCGCAAGCTGCATTCCCGGATCGCCCAGGTGCTCGCCGAGATGTATCCGGAGAAGACCGAGCGCGAACCGGAGCTGCTCGCTCATCACCTGACCGAATCCGGCCAGAGCGAGGGCGCCGCGAGCTTCTGGCTCAAGGCCGGCAAGCAGGCGGCCAAGAGCGGCGCCAATCTGGAAGCGATCGGTCATTTGCGGCGCGGCCTCAGCGTCGTGCAGGCCAATGCGCGCATGCAGGGCGCCGACGAGATGGAGCTCGAGCTGCGGATCGCACTTGGCAACGCGCTGATCGCCGCCAAGGGCTATGCCGTGCAGGAGGTCGAGGAGAACTACATCCGCGCGCTCGAGCTCGGCCAGCAGCTCGACGACGACGAAAAGACCTTCGCCGCCACGCGCGGGCTCTGGGTGTGCCATTTCATCCGCGCCGATCTCACGCGCGCGCACGATCTCAGCGTCGAATTGTTGAGATTCGCCAAGCGCGAGCGGCTGAACCAGCGGGCGCAGCCGTCGCAGCAAACCGGTTATCTGATCGAGGCGCACCGCGCGATCGCGATGACCATGCTCTATCGCGGCCGCTTTGCTGCCGCCCAGCATCACCTGCACCGCTGCATCAACCTCTACAGCCCCGATCTGCACTCCGATCTGATGGAGCGTCACGGCATTGATCCCGGCGTCGTCTCGCTCTCCTATCTCGGTTATCTCCTCTGGTTCCTCGGCCGTCCCGACGCGGCGCGCCAGCACAGCGAGCAGGCGATCGCGAACGCCGAGAAGATCCGCCATCCCTTCACCCTCGCCTTCGCGCTCATGTTCGGCGCCTATCTTTGCCAACATCTGCGTGACGTCGAGGGCACGCGTGATCACGCCAACCGCGCTATGATCATCGCCACCGAGCACAATTTCCTGCACTGGAAGCAGCAGGCGGCGATCCTGCGCGGTTGGGCGGTGGCTCAGCTCGGCGAAGCCGACGAAGGCCTCAGCCAGATGCGCTTCGGCCTCGACGAGTATGAGGCGATGGATTCCTGGCTCGCCGGCTGCTGGTTCCGCTGCCTGCTCGCGGAGGCCTATGCCAAAGTCGGGATGCGAGATGCCGCCTTGCGCGCGTTGGATGGTGCGCTCGCGACCGCAAGACGAACCGGCGATCACTCCTACCTCGCCGAAGTCTATCGCCTGCAAGGCGAGATCACGCTGTCGGACGGCGACCCGGCATCAGTGCGGGAGGCCGAGGATATGTTCGCCCTGTCGCTGGAGACCGCGCGCAAGCAGGGCGCATTGTCCTGGGAGCTTCGTACCGCCGTCAGCCTCGCGCGGCTGTCGCACCAGGCCGGCAGGCGCGAGCACGCAAGGCTCCTGCTCGTGCCCATCGTCGGCAAGTTCAGCGAAGGTTTCTACACGCCGGACCTGAAGCAGGCGATGCAGCTGGTCGACGAGCTCGGTGCGGACGCGCTCGTCCGCGAGCAGGCCGCCCCTTGACATGAGCGATCTTGCCGCAGCGCGTGCGCGTTACGTGGAGACAATCGCAAAGCGCGAGCGGATTGCCTCGCAGCGCTTGCTCGAAGCGCTCGCCACCGTCCCGCGCGAGGGTTTTCTGCCAAGGGGACCCTGGCGCACCAAGAGCGCGACGTCGCGCAGCTATCGGCTGACGCCGGACGCCGATCCCGTACATCTCTACGACAATGTGCTGGTCGCGATCGACGCGCGCCGCCGGCTTGATACCGGGCTGCCGAGCCTGTGGGCGCACTTCATCGACGTGCTCGAGGTCGGGGAGAAGGACCGGGTGGTCCAGATCGGCTGTGGGCTCGGCTATTTTTCCGCGGTGCTGTCGAAGATCGTCGGCCCAAAGGGCAGGGTGCTTGCAATCGAATGCGACGAGCGGTTTGCGAAGCGCGCTGCGGGTCACCTCCGCGCTTATCGCAATGTCGAGGTGGTCCATGGCGATGGATGTGAGAAGATCAGCGAACCCGCCGACGTCATCATCGTGCACGCTGGTTTCACGCACCCGCACCCACTCTGGCTCGAGCAGCTCCGTCCGCGCGGCCGCCTCCTGGTGCCGCTGACGCAGCGGGACCGTGAAGGAGCCGCCCTCAAGATCACGCGCAAGGGCAGGGGTTTTGAGGCCGAGGCGGTGCAGCAGATCCGGATCTTTCCCGGTCAGGGCCGCGGCGTGTCCGCCCTCGACGACCGCGTCGCCGACTGGTGGCAGCGCGCTTCCGCACTGGCGCCACTGCGCTTTCGCAGACTCGAACAGGGGCTGCCGGCGGATGGCTAATACTTCGTTTCATTTTACCTTGATTGCGAATGGACGTATCCAACGCGCCCTGACGCGGCTATGACTGCGGCCTGACTGCCATTCGAGCGCGCCCATGCATTCCGTTGCCCTGCTGACCGCCAGCTACGCCAAGGATATCGAGCGCTTTTCGCTGCTCAGCGAGAGCATCGACACCTGGCTCTCGGGATACACGCGGCATTATGTTCTCGTTAACGATGAGGACGTGCCGCTGTTCGAGCGGTTCGGTTCCGACAAGCGCGTCATCGTCCCGGCCTCGCGTTACCTGCCGAAATGGCTCTTCGCGCTGCCGCCGGCCCTCCAGTTCATCAGCCGGCGCGTCTGGCTTTCGCTGCTCTCGTCACCGGTGCACGGCTGGCACATCCAGCAGATCCTGAAGATCGCCGGCGTCCTCAACGCGCCGGAGCAGCGCGTCTGCATCCTGGACTCGGACAATCTGTTCTTCCGCGAATTCGACGTCGGCCAATACGCCGGCGGTGAGAAGACGCCGCTCTTCGTCACGCCGAAGGCCATCGCTGCCGATGCGCCGCTGCACGCCCTGTGGCTGCGCACGATCGATCAGCTCCTTGGCGTGAACGACCGGTCCTTCCCCGCGGACGACTATGTCGGCAACGCGCTGGTGTGGGACAGAGACACCGCGCGCGCGATGACCGGCGCCATCAAGGCGGCGACGGGGCTAAACTGGGCCCTGGCGCTGTGCCGCAAGAAGAAATTTTCCGAGTACCTGCTCTATGGCCATTTCGTCGCGAGCTCGCCCGCGCACCTGGCCACTCACCAGGTCACGGAAGACAGCATCGCGGTCTCGCACTGGGACGACACGCGCCTCGACCGTCCGGCCATCGAAGCGATGATGCGTGCCGCCTCGCCCGAACAGGTCGCGCTCTGCATCCAGTCCTATTCGTCGACCTCGGTCGACGACATCCGCGATGTGTTCCGGTTGAATTCGCGCGACCGGCGCGCGCCGAGCCTGTCGCCCGATCATATGGGAGAGGTGGCCGCATTCGAGGTGCCGAAGACGCGCTAGAGCATGATCCCGACCCGAGGGGCCGCGTTCGCGCAAAGTGTGCAGCGGTTTTCCGGAAAGATCATGCTCAAACAATAGCGCGCTCAAGCATCCTTCGTGAACTTGCTGATCACGTCCATGAACGGCTTCGGCTTGAACTCGCCGTCCAGCGGCAGAGGACGGTTCGGCTGCTTGTCCTTGCGGGCGAAGGTGCCGTTGATCCAGCTGTAGCGATCCGAGATGCCCCAGGTCAGGATCGAACGCACCGGTCCGCTGGTTGAAATGGCCGTCAGCAGATCGTCGACGCGCTTGGCGACGATGGCATCGCGCTCCGCCGGGCTTCCCGTCAGCTTCTGGTCGTCGACGTCGAGCTCGGTGACGAGCACCTCGAGCCCCCAGGAACGCAGCTCGGTGACGAATTCGGCGAGCCCGTGCGTGTCGATCTCGAGCTCGGCATGCAGATGCGATTGCAAGCCCACGGCGTGGAGTGGAACGCCCTGGTCGAGCAAATCCATGATCAGGTTACGGTACGCTGCGCGCTTGGCGGTGAAGGAGTCCTTGGCCGATTCGATGTCGTATTCGTTGATCGCGAGCTTGACGAAGGGGTCGGCCGCGGCGGCGGTACGGAAGGCCAGCGGAATCCAGCGCTCGCCGAGATGCTGTGTCCAGAACGTATCGCGCCGGTCAGTGATCTTCTTCGGATTGTCCGGGATCGGCTCATTGACGACGTCCCAAGACGTCAGCTTGTCCTTGTAATAGGAGACGACGGTGCCGATGTGATCGACGAAGGCGCGCTCGACGTCCTTGCCGTCCTTGATCTGCTTGGTCCAGTCCGGAATGTCGTGATACCAGGCGAGCGCGTGGCCGCGCATCGTCAGATCGTTGTCTCGCGCGAAATCCAGGATCGCGTCGGCGCGCTCGAAGGCGAAGGTGTGCGCGTCCGGCCGCAGCATCGGCCATTTCAGCTCGAGCACCGGCACGACCTGCGTGCAATAGGTGCTGATGGCGTCCCCAAGCCGCGGATCGGCTTGCAGGTCCCACAGCGTGGCCGCAGCGCCATAGCCCGGGCGGCGCTGGGCACGTTTCGAGGCCGGCACTGCTGACGCGGATGCGCCCGCTGCGAGCGTTGCGGCGCTACCGAGCAGGAATTCGCGTCTGTCGAGCCTCGTCACGCGTGGTTCTGCATTGCCGCTTCGGCGATCTCGTAATACTGAAGCGCGCCCTTCTCGAGCGTCAGATTGTCCAGCACATAGTCGCGCGGCGCGAAGTCGCCGGCGCTAGCCTGCGACCAGAAGCCGTTCCAGCCGGATCTGAAGCCGTCAGCATCGGTGAAGGTCATGCCACAGCGCGCATCGAAATAAGGCACCGAGGATACGCCGCCCTGGTACCTCACTTTGTTCGGGAAATATTTCGGATCCTGCCACGGCCCGCCGCGATCCCAGGCAAAGACAGGGACACCGCTCGACAGCGCCTGCTGGCAGGCGATGCCCTGGCTCTCGTGCTCGCAGAGGAAGACCATGCTGCGGCAACGCGCTAGCGCCGCTTTGTAGTCGTCTTCCTTGTAGTGGCCGTAGCGGATCACCTCGACGGAGCGGCCGCTCGCTTCGAGATACCTGCGGACCGGCTCGATCAGCTCCGCCTCGTACCGCTCGTAATCCCAGCGGACCTTGTCATAGAGCAGCACGTCGACGCTCTTCTCGGTTGGCGCTGGTGTCCACAAATCGGTCTCGATGCCGACGGGCCAGGCGCCGACGTGGGGCCAGTGCGGACGGAACATATCGGCGTACCAGGCGCATGGCACCAGCACGCGCTTTACGTCGAGGTCCTTCAGACTCTCCGGCGCATCGATCGGGTGGTCGTACATGGCGACGCCGAGCAGCAGCGGGTTCTTCCACTTGAACCAGTCGAGCACGAACGGCCGGCCGATGATGCAGGCCAGTTCTTCGGGATGCTTCTGGATGTAGCGATAATCGTTGACGCGATAGCGGATGCCGAGCCGATCGAGGCCTGCGCACAGATTGAGGAGCACGCGCCGCTGGCCGCTGATGTAGGACTTGCCCAGCAGCAAGCGCCGCAGCAGCGGCCGGAGGTGGCGGTCACCGGGAAACCAGCGGTCGTCCCGTTCCTCGAAGAAGAGGTTGAGGACCATCCTGTCGCCGCCAGTCATGCCTGGGGTCGCCGGAACCAGCGGCGCGTCAGCGCCGCGATGCGGCCGAGAGGTCGGCTTCGCCCGTGTTCGTTCGGCAACGTCCATGTCAGTCACATCAGCGCATCGGAGGAGTCGGGCGACGTTTCGCTATCATTGCTTCTTTTCTGTGATCCCGCCGGCCCCTTCAAGGACAGGGCAAATTTAACGCTAACGCGCGATAACCGCGCGAACGCTTCATTCGCGGTCCGATTTGCAGGCTTATGCGGCTATCTTGCCGAAGCCCAGCGGCGCAGTTCGATTGTTCCAGCAAAGTCCAAGTGTCTTAACGCTTCGTTAATCCTCACGGCCGCAACCGGTCCCAGTCCGCATGCTGAACCGTCATTTCTCCATTTATCTCGTCGCCTACATCCTGCCGGCGGCGGTGGGGTTCTTCGCGGTCACGGCCTACACGCGGCTGCTGACGCCGGCGGAGTACGGCGTCTATGTCGTCGGCATCAGCCTTGCCGGAATCTTGGGCGCGATCTTCTTCGCCTGGATCAAGCTGTCGGTATCGCGCTATCAGGCGATGTCTGCGGAGGTGGATTTTCGCGGTACGGTCATGGTCGCCTTTGCGCTGACCGCCGCGGTTCTCTGCGCCACCACTCCGCTGGTCTTCCTGTTCCGCAGCGACGTCAGCGTCGAGTTGCTGCTCGCCAGCATGTTCGTCGCGATCATGGCCAATGCAGTCGATGTCGGCCAGGAATTCGAGCGCGCCAAGCTGCGGCCCTACCGGTTCGCGGCGATCTCGATCGTGCGCAGCGTGTCGAGCGTCGGCTTTGGCCTCGCCGGCATCTGGCTCGGCTGGGGTGGATTGGGGCTGCTCGCGGCATTCGGCCTGGGCTCGCTCACCGGCATCATCCTGAATCTGGTTGGTGACCGCACCAAGATCGCGCGCTTCCAGCGCAGCCAGTTCATGCAGCTCGCACGCTATGGCCTGCCATTGACGCTGGCCGGGCTTTCCGTTGCGGTCTACTCAGCCTGCGACCGCCTCATCGTCGCCTATTTGCTAGGCAAGGATGCCGCCGGCATTTTTGGCGTCGCCGCGGACCTCCCGCGCCAGTTCATGGTCATGATCGCTTCCAGCGTCGCGGCGGCCACCGTGCCGCTGGTGTTTCGGTCGTTGTCCGAGAAGAACGATGCGGTGACGCGGGAGCGGCTGACCGAGAGCCTCGAGCTGCTGCTCGTCGTCGTCGCGCCGGTCGCGGTCTGGCTCGCGCTGGCGGCAGACCAGGTCGCCGGCACGCTGGTCGGCGTCGACTTCCGCGCCGGTGTGTCCGCGCTGCTGCCGACCCTGGTGCTCGCGCGCTTCTTCGGCATTGCCAATCAGTTCTATGTCCAGATCAGCTTCCAGCTCGCCGAACGGCCCTTCATGCTGGCGGCACAGTCCTTCCTCACGCTGGTCGTCAGCGTCATCCTGATGTTCGCGCTGGTCGCCGGCTACGGGCTCTACGGTGCGGCACTGGCGACTTTCGCGACCGAGGCGATCGGCTTCCTCGTTGCCGTCGTCCTGATGCATCGCGCCCACCCGGTCCCGTTCGACCTCAACCGCCTCGCCGCTGTTGCCGCTTCCGCTGCGGCGATGGCGGCCGCGATCCTGATCGCGCGATCGCAGGCGGAAGGCACCGGTCCTGGGTCGCTCATCGTCGTGAGCCTCGCCGGTGGCCTCGCTTACGCTGCCGCGGCGTGGCTGATGAACGTTGCGAACGTGCGAACGTTGTCACTGCGCCTCCTGCGAACGTTCAACCGGAAGGCGCTGGGCGTCTAGTTGCGCAGTGGGCGCGGTCGCCGCCAGACGCCGGCCCCGGGCACCCGATCCGGACATTCTGCCGCAGCGATCGAGGCCAGCTTCGGGCCAGCTTCGGCCGGAGGCCGCCTTCCGCCTGTGCGAACCGTCATATATGAGAGATTGTCGCCGGAACGTGCCGAATCTCGCCACAGAGGGAACGTAAGGCGGCTGCGAATTCTTAAGTCAAAGAGCGCAATTTGACATTTGAGCGACACCGGCAGACTGGCAGTTCGACCGAGGATGGCATGAAAAACCGATCGACGACGGCGCAATCCACCAGGGCGATGCGGCGTCGGGGGCCTGCCGGGATCATTGCGCTTGCGGCAGTGGCCACGTTGGCAGCGGTGGCCCCGGCGACCGCGGCCAAGCAGCCCCGCCAGGCGGCCGAGGCGGTGGCGCCGCGCGTGGCCGGCGAGCCAATCATGGCGATCGTGTCGATCAAGAGCCAGCAGGTCACCTTCTACGACGCCGACGGCTGGATCCTGCGCGCGCCGGTGTCGACCGGCACCACGGGACGCGAGACGCCGGCCGGCGTTTTCGCCGTCATCGAGAAGGACAAGGACCATCATTCGACCATGTATGACGATGCCTGGATGCCGAACATGCAGCGCATCACCTGGAATGGCATCGCGCTGCATGGCGGGCCGCTGCCCGGCTATGCCGCCTCGCATGGCTGCGTGCGGATGCCGTTCGGCTTTGCCGAGAATTTGTTCGAAAAGACGTATATCGGGATGCGCGTGATCATCTCGCCGGACGATGCGGTCCCGACTGAGTTCTCTCACCCCTCGCTATTCATGCCGAAGCGGGAGGCCATGGCGGCGGCGCCGAGCCGTGCCGACAAGCTCTCCGTCGAGGCCGAGGAGGCCACGAGGGCCGCCGACGAGGCCAAGAAGGCCGCATCGGCCGCGGCGAAAGAAGCCGCCTCGCTCCCGGCGGCGCTGCGCAAGCTGGACCAGCAGAAGGCCCGCGCTGACGCCGAGCTCGCCTTCGCCGACAAGTCGCTCGCGAACGCAAAGACCGATCAGGCCCGCGCCAAGGCCGAGGAGCTGAAGCAGAAGGCCGCCACCAAGGCGGCGGATGCCGCGACGCAGCTCGATGCTGCCAAGACCGCCGCGCAGCCGAAGCGCGACGCCGCCGCCGCCACCAAGGAGGCCGCCAAGGCGGCGGCGACCAGGAAGGCCGACGTCGTGAAGGCGGCGACCGACGCAAAGCTCGCGCTCGAGCCGGTCTCGGTCTACATCAGCCGCGCGACGCAGAAGCTGTATGTGCGGCGAAATACCCACAAGCCGGCGCCCGACGGCGGCGGCGAGGTGTTCGACACCAGCATCGAGGTCCCCGTCACGATCCGCAATCCCGACCTGCCGCTCGGCACGCACATCTTCACGGCGATGGCGAAGACCGATATGGGCCTGCGTTGGAGCGTGGTCACGATCGAAAACGGCGACGGGGCGAGGAACGCGCTCGACCGGATCACCATCCCGCAGGAGGTGCTCGACCGCATCGCGCCGACCGCGTTGCCGCGCTCGTCAATCATCATCTCGGACGAACCGCTGAGCAGCGAGACCAATTACCGCACCGAATTCGTCGCGGTGCTGAGCAACCAGCCGCAGGGCGGCTTCATCACGCGCAAGCCGACCGCGCCGGCCATGATCGCGAGCGATGACGGCTGGGACAATGGCGGCAACGGCTTCTTCTTCTTCCAGCAGCGCGACCCGTATGTGCAACCGGTCAATCCGCGCCGGCAGCGTGGCCAGTACCAGTACTATCAATCGACGCAGCCGATGCAGCGGAATTGGTGGTAAGCGGGCGCGCCACCGCGCCGGGACCGTACGTGATGGACGCCGAAGTCATCAGATGCGGCGCGCCGTGATCACTAGCGCTTGGATCTTGGCTTCGACCGGCCCTGACCCGTGGCGGATTCGGATCGCCTCGGCAACGGCGTCGGTCGCAGCCTGAAGCCTGCTCGCATCCCGGGCTTCGATCTCGCCACGTAGCGGCGTTCCCTGACAGTATGCGATCGCCACGTGGTCCGCCGTTGGCGCGCGGCTGATGTTGGCCCGCGTTTCGATCGAGACGTTGCCAAAACCTGCGCGTTCGAGATCGGCTCGGATGATCGTCTGGTCGAAATAGCCGTGCGGTGTCCGGGCCATGAAACGAGGCGGATCATCGGGAAACAACTTGCCGAGGGCCATCGTTGCATCGTGGGCGAACACGTTCTCCTCGATGCGGTCCCAGACGTTGAAGAGGAACGTGCCGCTCGGCTTCAAGACGCGCCTTGCTTCTGAATAGCCCTTGACGCGGTCCGGAAAGAACATGGCACCGAACTGGCAGCAGACCACGTCGAACTCGGCGTCGCCGAAGGGAAGAGCGGTTGCATCCGCCTGGCGCCATGAAACGCGGGGATCCTCACCCTGGCGCTGCGCTGCGATCGCCAGCATCGGCTCGTTGAGATCGGTTGCAACGTAGCGGATGCCGGGCGGCAGCGCTGCCGTCACCGCGCGCGTGACGGCGCCGGTGCCTGCGGCGGTCTCGAGTAGGACCGAGGGCGAAAGTGCGGCGACGCGACTTGCGATGTCGTCGGCATACTCGGCGAAGATCATCGGGACGAGATATTCGTCGTAGAGCTTTGGGACCGAGCCGGCGAAAACCTTGTCAGTGTCGGACATGCTTGCCTCGCTGAAGGTCTGGACACGGGATTCAAGCTAGCACGGATCGCCACGTCGCCGCGCCAGCAAAGACGTGATCCGGGCCGGCTGCTGCATCGCCTATGCGGTGCTGTTCTTCCTGTCGGACGAAAGCGTCTACGTCACCGCGCAGACGCTCGCGGTCGACAGCGGCCTGAGCGGGATGTGAGGCCGGCAGCGTCTTATCGCGCGTGCGATCGCGCGCGACAGATGAGATGGTCGAGCGAGATATGCCCGGGTCCGTAAGCCATGAGAGCGAGTGCCATGGCCGCCCAGGTGAGGTGAAGCGGCCAGCCGTCGGGCACGGTGAGCTCGACGATGACGGTCATGAACAATAATCCGAGCGCGGCGAACCGTGTGCCGAGACCCAGCACCAGCAGGATCGGAAACATGATCTCGCCACATCCCGACAGAAAGGCCAGCACCGCCGGCGCAGGAAAGTGATAGGGCCCGCCGGGCAGATGCAGCATGAACTCGTCGCTGAACAGCGCCACCGCGGTGTCGTTGAGTCTGAGGAAGCCGTCCCACTTGAGGATGCCCGAGCGCCAGAACGGAACGGCAAGCGCCGCGCGCAGCACGAGCTGAACGAGCGAGGGCGCGGCAATCGTCCGTATCAGATCGTTGGCCTTGTCGAGCAGCAGCCCGAGTGACGGCAGGCCGCTTCCTGCGGTCATGCGTTGGTCGGTGATCATCGTGCGTCTCCGAGAACAAGCGAAGTGAACGCGCCAGCCTCGATCAGGCCGGTGATGTTGAAAGTGAGATCGAAATCGGGGCATGCATCCAGCGCCGACGCAGCGGCCCCGCCGAGTGGTTCGCCCGACGCCAGACGTTCGGCAAACACTGCGCCGCCGGGCGGAAGGCGCCGCACCATGACGTCGAATTCGGGCCGGGTGATCAGTGCGTCTTCCGGCGTAGATGCGTCGATGCGCTCAAGCGGTGCGTCGTCGCGGTTGGCGGCAAAGACCGTCACCGCCGAGAATGACGAGCGCACGATCCGCAGCGCCGGATGCGGGACGAAGACGAGATCGGCCAGTCGCTCCGTGGCGACGGCTGCGAGCCCGGCGGGCGACAGCGGCGCGGCGTCCTGCGCATGGTAGGCATCGAGCCAAGCCCGCTCGATGCGGGCGACATCGGCAAGCCAGGGCATTGTCTGCGCGTACTCATATCTTGCGATGAAGTCGGCAAACTCGCGGCCATATTCGAACAGCAGCGGCGAAGTTGGCGGGCTGCTGCGGATGTGGAAGCGCGCCATGGCACGGAAGAAATCAGGACCGGTGATGCGCTGAACCGCTGGATAAATCGCAGCGAGCGCGCTGATCAGGCTCACCGTGACATTGTTGCGGTAGACGGCGTAGCGCTTGCCGGCGGCCTTGCCGTTGGGACCCGCCACGATCGCAGGCGCCGACCGCGCGGGGTCCAGCAGGCCCCGCGCAAAGGCGGCGGCAAAGGATAGATCCTGCTCAGGCGGCATGACGGTCTCCCACCAGCGCGGCCGGGCCGTAACGATCCAGAATCGCTTGTGCTGCGGTGGCTTCCGCCTGCAGGACCGGCCAGTCCGGAATCATGCTGTCCCATTCGATCAGCGTCGGCACGCCGCCGCGGCGCCGGATGACGATCTCGTAGAGCTTCCACACGGCATCCGCGACCGGGCCGTCATGGCTGTCGATCAGCAGCAGGTCGCCTTCGTCGTCCGCCTGCTCAGCATGGCCGGCGAGGTGGATCTCTCCGACGCGCGACAGCGGAAACTCCGCGAGATACTCAAGCGCGGAAAATCCGTGATTGGTCGCGGATACGAAGACGTTGTTGATGTCGAGCAGCAGCCCGCAGCCGGTGCGTTCGGCAATGGCGCGGATGAAATCGGTCTCGCTCATCGACGATTCGCGAAAGGCGACATAGGTCGACGGGTTCTCCAGCAGCAGCGGACGGCGGATCGCGTTCTGCACCTGGTCGATGTGGTCGCAGACGCAAGCCAGCGTCGCTTCGGTGTAAGGCAGTGGCAGAAGATCGTTGAAGAAGCTGGTGTCATGCGTCGACCAGGCAAGATGCTCGGAGACCAGCGCCGGCTGGTAGCGAGCTACCAAGCCTCGGAAGCGGGCCAGATGCGCCTTGTCGAGCGGCTGGGGTGCACCGATCGACATGCACACGCCGTGCAGCGACAGCGGATGGTCGCGGCGGATCGCCTCCAGCGCGCGATGGGGCGCGCCGCCCGCGCCCATGTAGTTTTCGGCGTGCACCTCGAAGAATCCGCGTTGCCGGTCCGCGCTCAGGATGGCCTGGAGGTGCTCGGGCTTGAAGCTCGTCCCGGCAACGCCGCCGATGGGAGCGGAGTAGCGGAGTGGCACCGCCGACACGTCGGGCACGATTGCCGTCGTCATGGTCTCCTCCGCTTTTCCATATTGTCGTGGGCGCGACGCCGCGCGTTAGACCGGCTTGAGCGAACCCTTCTTGCCGTTCGGCAGCTCGATGCCGGAGCAGGTGCCGCCCTGCACGAACTTCCAGGCGTTGCCCTGGAAGTCGACGGTCGAGGTGCCCTGGCAAGTCGTGCCCGGCCCCGCCGCGCAATCGTTCTGGCCCTTCAGCGCGACGCCGAAGCATTTTTCCTTCTTGGCGGCGATGGCCGCATCGCCCTCCGCCTTGGTCAGCGGGCCGGCGGCGGCAAGGGTGGCGAGGGCGGTTGATACCGCGCCGGCGAGAACGATCGACGTGACGACATGCTTGGCAGACATCGGAGTTTCTCCTGTTCGAGATAGCATCGCCCGGGCAGGCGAAGGCGCATGGTCTGCTTCGCTCCGCGCACAGCCCGCGTTACCGCGAAGCTGCTCACGAATCCGTGAGACCGTTTGGATCTGGCGCACCACAGGTGCGCTTGGGTCAGGATTAGCGGGCATGCGGCCGTTCAAATCCAATGCCTTGGCGCTATCGAGACATTAGCGGGAGAGCATTGGCTGCGATCGATTGGGCCTGCCAGAGGTAATGAACGGCGGAAGCCTGCGTAGAGCAATGATAGGAGCCGTGCGCGGCCGAAGGCGGAAACAACCATGAACGTCGATCCTGGACGGCAGCTTCGCGCGATCGCCAGGCTGACGGTCAGCATTCGCTTGGCCGTCTCGGCCCTGGTCCTGGCCGCGATCCTGCTGACCGCGGCGCTGTCGAGCCTGTTGTGGTGGCGAACGGCGGAGGCGACCAGCCGGCAGCTTGCTTCGACTATCAACGAGCAGATCGTCGCGGCGGTCCGCAAGGAGGTCTCGGCCATCGTCGACGAGGCGCGCGCCGCGCACACGGCAATCCGCACCCTGTTCCTCCAGAACGTGCTCGACACCCGCGAGGCCGACAAGCGGGAATTCGTGTTCCTCTCGCAGTTGCAGTCGCAGGCGACGATCTCCTGGGTCGCCTTCGGCTGGCCGGACGGCTCCTTCTTCTCCGCGCATAAGCTCGGCGATCGCCGTCTGGAGATGATGGAGATATCGCTGACCGACCATGCGGGCCAGCGGCGCGTTGACGAGTATGACGTGGTGCCCGGCGATATCGAGTTCGCCAATCGCCGTTTCGAGCCGACCGAGTTTCGCGTCGCCGACCGCACCTGGTTCAAGGCTGGGCTCGCGGCCGAGGAGCCGCAATGGTTCAGGGTGATGGACCATCCCACCGGCGAGCGGCCGTCGATTGCCTTCGCAGGACCGATCGACGTCTATCAGGAGCGGCAGGGCGTGCTCGCGATCATGATCGAATATACGCGGCTCGCGCGCTTCCTGTCGCAGCTCGAGGTCGGGCGGACGGGAACGGCCTTCATCATCGATGATAGCGGTGAGCTGGTCGCCGCACCGGATAAGGACGCCGACGAGCTGCATCCCGCCAAGGGCGATACCAAGCTGCTCCCATTGGCGCGGCTGGCGCTCGCGGCGGCAGGCGACGAGGGCCGCAAGCGGGCCTCGCGCAGCCGGCTGACGTCCGCTGGCGCGGCCTATGAAGTCGCGCTCGCGCCGCTGCCTTTTCACGGCTGGTCGCTCGCCACGGTGATCCCGGAGGCCGAGTTTCTCGGACCGGTCGAGGCGACGCTGCGTCGCCTGATCCTCGGCCTCGCAATCGGCGCCGTGCTGGCGGCGCTGGCATCGGCAATGTTGGCGCGCTCCGTCATTGCCGCGCCGCTGTCGCGTGTCGTGGGCGAGCTCCGCCACGTCGAGGCTTTCGCGCTCGAGCAGGTCCGCCGCCATCCGTCGCGTCTCAAGGAGATCGCGAGCCTGTCGGGCGCGATCGCCGAAATGGCAGCCGGCCTCTCCGCGTTCCGTAAGTTCATCCCGGCCGATCTCGTCCGTTCGCTGCTGCGTCAAGGCGTCGAGGCCAAACCCGGCGGCAGCATTCAGGTGCTCAGTGTGATGTTCATCGATATCGCCGGTTTCACCGGATTGTCGGAGCGGCTCGGCGACCGCGTGGTGCCGCTGTTGTCGCGCTACCTCGACCTCGCCTCCGAGGTCATCGTCGCCAACGGCGGCACCATCGACAAGTTCATCGGCGATGCCGTGATGGCATTCTGGGGCGCGCCGCAGCCGCAGTCCGACCACGCGCTGCGATGCTGCCGCGCGGCACTCGGCTGCCGGAGAGCAATCGACGCCTCTGGCCTTGCCGACGATCTCGGCCAGCCGCTCCAGATCCGGATCGGCATCAATTCCGGCCATATGCTGGTCGGCAATATCGGTTCGGAGCTGCGCCTGAACTACACCGTGATTGGCGACGCCGTGAACGTTGCCAGCCGTCTCGAGGGCGCCAACAAATCCTACGGCACGCAAATCCTGATCGGCGAGGCAACCGAACGTCTGGCCCGCGGCGCCATCATCACGCGCGAGATCGACAGCATTGCCGTGTACGGACGCGAGGAGGGATTTTCGGTCTATGAGCTGATCGGGCTCGTCGGGGAGGATGGCATCGGGAACGAACCTCCCGCCTGGGTCGGTCACTACGCGCAGGGACTTGCCCATTACCGCGCACGCCGGTTTACTGCCGCGCTCGCCGATTTCGAAGCCGTGCTGTCTGAGCGCGGCCGCGATGGTCCAGCCGAGCTGATGCGCGAGCGCTGTCGGAAATTGTCCGCCGCTGCACCCGATGACTCCTGGCGTCCGGTCGCAGCGTTGACGACGAAGTAGCAAACGCGTTGCTCAACGAGCTGACCGGCGGGCTCCGAAGCGAAGGTCTGATGGCAGGCGCTCGGAATCGGCGCGCGTTATTTGCCAAACCGGTTGGCAAAGTCGGCCCATCACGGGCATGATGCGGACATGAAAACCACGCTGCTCAAATCCGAACACTACACCCGCTCGCCCTGGAAGAACGGCGGCGGCATTTTCACCGATATCGCGGATGCCCATCGCGCTGGCGCGCCCGTGAAGGATTGGGACAGCCTGCTCTGGCGCTTCGCCAGCACACCGATTGTGGCGCCGGGTCCGTTCTCCCATATGCCCGGCATCGACCGGCTCCAGATGATCGTAGGCGGGCGCGGGCTGGTGCTGAAGTCGCCCACGCAGGAATTCGACGAGCGCGAGCCGTTCACCACGGTGCGTTTTGCCGGCGAGCTCGCGATCGTCACCGAGCTCGAGGCGGGTCCCGTCGAGGTCGTGAACCTGATGGCGCGGCGGGGTGCTGCGGAGATCGAGCTCGAAGCGCTCAGGGAGCCCGGCGATCGAGCGTTGTTTGCCGGCACGCATCTGGTTTACGCGGTTCGGGACGATTGCAGCATCCGTCTTGGCGACGCGCATTTTGCCATTCCTGGCGGCGGCACGCTGAAGATCGAGCTCACCGAGCCATCGCGCCTTGCGCTCGCATCGGGTCTGGCGGTGCTGGGATCGATCCGGATCGTCGGCTAGACGGCGACTGTCCCGCCAAGCCGCTGCGCACAAACCGGGCAATTGGCCAGGTTGACGCCGCCGCGTCGGAGCACGATATCTGCTCGATGCAGACCGCCGCTCAAAGGGGCAGGATATGGACGCGCCGCCAGACAACCACGCCCCCACGCAAGCCGACAGCGTCGTCGACTGGCTGACCAACGGCACGCGCGACGAGCGCTTCCTCGACATTATCTTCGCGCAGATGTGCGTCCGCCTCCAGCAGGCGGGCATCCCGCTCAAGCGATCGACGCTTCACATCCTGATCCATCACCCACAATGGCTGGGGGCCCGCATGATGTGGTCAGATGGGATGCGCGAAGCGGAGATTGCGCGCGTCGACTATGACGTGCGTGAGCGATCCGAATATATCGGCAGCGCCGCCAACGAAATCCATGACGGCGCCGCCGAGGTGCGCGAGCGGCTCGAGCAGGATTCCTCGCTCGGCCGCAAGCACGCCCTCTATGACGAGATGCGGGCGCGAGGCCTGACCGACTATGTGGCCTGGCCGCTTTACCACACGCTCGGCAAGCGCCATATCGTCACCTTCGCGACCGACCGGCCCGGCGGATTCGACGATGCGCACATCGCGGGCCTGAAGAAGCTGCTGCCGGTGCTGGCGCTGGTCAGCGAGATCCGCGTCAAGAACCGGCTGGCGCGCACGCTGCTCGAAACCTATGTCGGCTCCCATGCCGGCGAGCTGATCCTGGCCGGCGCCACCAGGCGTGGCACCGGCACGACGGTGCGCGCCGCGATCATGATCTGCGATCTCAGGGATTTCACAAAAATCTCCGACAACTGGCCGCGCGACGACGTCATCGATCTGCTCAACGACTATTTCGACGCGATGTCCGAGCCGATCGCGCGGCATGGCGGCGAGATCCTCAAATTCATCGGCGACGGCCTGCTCGCCATCTTCCCGCTCAGCCAGCCCGATGCCTGCGCCAACCTGCTGCATGCCGTGACCGAAGCCCGCAAGGCCATGGCCGCGCTGAACGAGCGCAACAACGGGACCGGCCGCGCGCCGCTGAATTACGGCATCGGCGTCCATGTCGGCGACGTCATGTACGGCAATATCGGCTCGACCAGCCGGCTCGACTTCACCGTCATCGGCCCCGCCGTCAACATGGCTTCCCGCCTCGAGGCTCTGACCAAGCAGCTGGGACGAACGGTGCTGCTGTCGCGCGCCTTCGCCGAGCTGGTGGAGCGGGAGTTCGAGCTGGAGCATGTCGGCCAACACGAGGTGCGCGGCTTCAGCGACCCCATCGAACTGTTTGCGTATCAGGGGTAACGGCGCGCGGAAGACCGGTGACGTCGTCGTCATAGATGTCCACGTCATTTCGGGGGCGAGCTGGCTTGAATGGCCGCGCCCGCAACGGCCATGGCCGCGATCGCGCCTGCCTGATCGTTGCGTTTCCGAGATCGAACGAAAATTCGGACCCCGCGATCTGCGGCGGCAGCGGAGCCTAGGATGCGGGCCTAGGAGAGAGGAGGGGAGTCCTGTTGCCAACGTTGGATTGTAGGGCTACGTTTTGCCGAAGGTCCGCCCAAACGGTCTTTGGCCCGCCCGTTCATGCCAAAATTCCTTCGCATCGGAGTCCATCAGTCCAACGTTTCCGGATACACGTCGAAGGCGTGGTGTGTCAGGCGCGTCGGCTCGGCGGTCTTCCTGAAGTGGGGGGCCGTCGAAGTGCAGGGCGCCGGCGACGGGCGCAAAGTCTATTGGTCGCGATCGCCGCAGGAGAAGACCGTTCGTTGCGGCACGGCGCAACGTGCCATCGATTACGCAACGGCGGCGATCGCGCGGCGGCGCAACCATCGCTACGAGCCGCTGACCGGACCCATCGCGCTGCGGCGCAGATCCACGATGCGCAGCACCGAGCTCAAGCAGGCGCTCGCCACCATCCTGATCGTCGATATTGTCGGCTCCATCGCGAAGGCTGCGAAGCTCGGGTATGCAGCCGTCCGCAAGGAGCTGAAGAGCTCGCGCGGCAAGGAAGTCGTGACCACCGGCGACGGCGTGCTGGCGACCTTCAAGAAGCCCGCCGCCGGCATCAATTGCGCGACCGCGATCCAGAAGGCCGTGCGCACGCTCGGGCTCGAGATCAGGGTAGGCCTGCACGCCGGCGAATACACGATCAGCGGCGGCGAAATGGTCGGTCTCGCCTTCCACATCGGCACCCGCGTTGCCGCGAAGGCGCGGGCGGGGGAGGTTTTGGTGTCGAGTGCGGTCAAGGAGCTGGTTTCGCAGCCCGAGATCCGGTTCAGGGATCACGGCGTGCATCAGCTGAAGGGCGTGCCGGAGCGGTGGCGGCTGTGGCGGGTGGAGGGGTGAGTTCTCAAACGCGTTCGGCAAGCCCGTCGGCTAAGAGGGCCGCAGAGGCAGCGAGGTCATCGCTTCCAGTTGCGCTGTTCGCGTTGCTAACCCAGCGAGCAAGCTCTTGTGCAGCCGATCCTCGGGTTCGAAATTTCGCGCGAGCCTTCGGACGGTCTCGACAAATCGCAAGCGATAAGTCGCCGCCCTGTCGACGTCTCCGTGCTTCGCGAAGATCTCGGCGGCAGTGCCGTACACCCGCCACGAAGCAATCGGGAAATCGGCGTCGTCAACGATCTCCAGCGCGCGGGAGAGGTGCGGTAGAGCGTCCCCCGAATCGCCCAGGCCAAATGCAATGCGCGCGAGCAGCTCGTGGGCCTTGGCCAGGTGATTGAGATCGGGCGCCGATGCGACATAGTCGTGCAGCTGGCGTGCCCATCTCCGAGCCTGGGTAAAGTCGCCGATCAGCAGGCAATATTCGCCGAGACAATGATACACCTGCGTTGCGGCAGTAAATTCGATGTCGATGCCTTCTTCACGCCTGCGGCGCTCAATATCATCGAATTGCTTGCGAGCTCCCAACGGATCATTCAGGCCAACAAACGCCTTCGCAAGGACGGCCCGCTTGTGGAAGTATGTGGACTGATCGCCCACCAGCAGACTGTCGTCGACGCTTTCGCAGAGCTCCCGGGCTCCCTCGAAATCCATCGCTTCGACATGCAACCACGCAAGCGTCAGCCGGCACAATGCGCTGCTGGGATCGTTCGCGTTCCTGACCGCCAGTTCGAGGCCGGCCGTGATTTCGCGCTGTAATTCGCGCCACTCGCCAAGATGAATGAGCGCGATCGACTCGAGGACATTGAACAGGACGAACGTGTAAACGTCGCCAACCATGCGCGCCAGCCGCTTTCCCTCCGTGCCGGCGCGGCGGCATTGCTGGTACCGCGATCTCCAGCAGTCAACGATCCCCGATATTCCATGACGCCGGATGAGGATGCCATAGTTGGTCGCGCTGGCGCTCAACTCGATCGCCCTGTCGCAGAGCGTGGCGTCCTGATCCCTCCAGCCGTTGAGGAACAGGTTGATGCTGGCGCTGCTGCCCTGGGCCAGGGCCTTGAATGTGTCGTCCGCAAGCGCCTGGCTTCGCGCCAATACATCGTCGGCTGCCTCGAGGCAGGCGTGGCGATCGACCCGCAGCCATAAAGAGCTCACGGCCATGAGACTGTTGAGCTGCTGCTTGATTTCACCGACCTGTTCGGCGCACGCAATCACATCCTGGAGATCGCGGATCGAGCCGACGAGGTCGCCTCCCGAACGGAGAGCCAAGCTTCGTTGCCGCAGAAGTGCGATGCGGGTTGAGAGTTTGTCGGCAGCATCGAAGCGGTCGAGTATGCCAAGCGCGCGGGTGAGATAGCTCGCGGCCTCGGCATGGCCGAGGCGCTTCATCGAGCTCTGTGCCGCTTCTCCGAGGTAGCGCAACGCGCTCGGGAAATCGCGACCCTGCTCGAAATGAAGGGCAAGCTCTGGCGCTATTTCGCCGGTGCGGCCCGCATAGGCCTCCTGCAGCCTTTTGCCCAAGCGCTTGTGTGTCTGCGCGCGATGTCCAGGCGGTAGATTCTGATAAATGACGTTCTGATAGAGAATGTGACGGAAGGCGTAAGCACCCGAATAAGTTCCATCGGGCCATTCGGAAACACCTGAACGAACAAGGATATGATCCTTCCGGATCAACGCTTCGATGTCGCGTTCAACGTCGATGGCGTCATCGGATAGGCCGGCTGCAACGAGAGCTGCAGAAAATTCTTCGCCGGCAACGCTGGCGACATCGAGCAGGCGCCGTTCGTTATCGGTAAGGCGTTCGAGTTCATGGCCGATCATCTTCAAGAGGCTGTCCGGAATGCCGTCTCGAGCAAATGCGTTTTGTGACGACAGGCGCCATCTGCCGTCCAGCTCGACGATCCATTCCTGGTCGATCAGATGCTTGAGCAGTGACGCAACGAACAGCGGGTGCCCCAACGTTCGCTCGAATACCGGCTTTGACAGGGCCGAGGCCAATTCGGCGTCATTGAAACGCAATGCGAGGTAGTGCTCGACCTCCTGGGGCGACAATCGATCGAGGTGCAATTCGCTGCAGCACCCATGAACCTGGAGATCCTGGTGCAGGCGGCGGATCGGATGCCCACCGATGGCGCTGTCCGCCGGCCGATAGGAGCAGAGGACCAGCACGCGTGCCTCACCGTTCCCGCGCGCGAAACGAGACAGCACGTCGAGTGTCGCGAAGTCGCTCCAATGCAGGTCTTCGAGAACAATGACCCAGGGGCGGTCGACGCTCAGCGCTTCGAGGAGATCGCAAAACTCGCGCAGCATCCGCTCACGCGTCGCGCCGAACACTTCATTCTGGAAAGCCGCGCGTTCCGATGCGTCGATGGCGCCTGGCAATTGCAGAAGCCACGTGGGCGCGTGGATGCGAACGGCCGAAATCAGTTCGGGACCGTTCGTTCGATACCTGTTCACCAGGGCATCGATGAGCGGCAGAAAGACCTCATCTGTTCCGAACCGTTCGGTACAGCGCCCATAAAGCAGATCGAAGCCCTGTTCCGTCAACCGCTCGATGGATTTGGCGATGAACGCCGTCTTGCCAATTCCGGCTTCTCCCGTGACGAAAGCCATCTGCCGTTTGCCGGACAATACGTGCCGGGTCATCTGGTCGATCATCCCGAGGGGGCCTGCCCGGCCGACCACCAGGTTGGAGGTTTCGATCTTCAGAGGTGCGACTGCGCTCTCGACCTCCCTCGGTGCTTCCCGCACCGTGCCGATAAAGCGGACGCCTTTGCGCGGTAAAGTCTTGATCAGCCGTTGCGCCTCGCCGGAATCGCCTATTCCCGTACGAGCGGCGTTGATGCGGGTGGTGAGCGCTGACTCCGAGATGATGCGCCCGCCCCAAATTGCACTGATCAGATCGTCCTTGGTCACCACCCGGGCGCGGTGGCGGATCAGATATTCGAGGAGGTCGAAAACCTGAGGCTGCAACGGAATCGCACGTCCGTCACGGCGCAATTCCCGCTGGTCGGTGTCGAGAACAAATTCGTCAAATAGATACAGCAAAACAATGCCTTCGGAGGTGCGCGCGAGGCGGATATTCAACCGGTACACGGGGTCGAAATCAAGCACACCCTGCAAAATCAAGGAAACGATAAGAACAAATTAAGCTCGCCTTAAAGCGCGGCGCGGCGTCCCGTTCGATACTTCCAGCCGTATCTGGCCACTTACACAAGGTGTTCGTGTCATGCGCTTGGAAGAAAGAGCGCCGCGTCTCACTCGCGTGTTCTATGGAGCGTTGCTTCACAAGATGTTTCAGTCGATCGCGGCACCCTCCGTACCATTATTCAACAGCAGAGCTTCAACCAGAAGCGATGCGCCATTTTCGGCGAATTCGTTCGTCGCCTCCATGGGTTCTTCCCGAAAAGAACACCGATTTGGGCGCCTCCTTCAAACGCTCCACCATTCGCGACGGCTGCAGGCAGGGCGCACCCTTCGACAGTATCGTCGTCTGATCGACAATACGTGGCACCAGTTTGCCTCGCGGTCAGATGTTGGCGGAGGTGAAAATGTCGGCCAGTGACGAGTCGTTCGAACGCAAGCTTCTGATTTCGGCATTGAGCGAGAATGCGCTGCTTGCAACGATCGCCATCTGCTTTGTCATTTTGCACATCCTTGCAGCCACGATGTTGACTTCGACCCGCCGGAGCGATGCCGGAGCAGCGCCCGAGCCGCCCGGGCTGTCGTCGGAAGACTAATCGCAAGGTCGCCACTCCAGGATGAAAGATTAGCTCATGGGCGACATTGCGTCGTTTTGCCTGCTCAGTATCGCAGTGTTTTGCGGCGCGTTCGTCTCGGGCCTCGCGGGCTTTGCCTTTTCGGCGGTGGCCGGCGCTATTCTCCTTCACGTTCTCCCGCCACTGGAGGCGGTCCCGCTGATGATGGCCTGCAGCATCACCGTGCAGGCCACGGGTCTCTGGGCCTTGAGAAAAAGCATCCGCTGGAAGCAGAGCTCAGTTCTCGTCGTTGGCGGGTTGCTTGGCGTCCCGATCGCTGTGTGGTTGCTGCAAGCTGCAGACGCGCGGATATTCAGGGAGAGCTTTGGTCTCGCGGTCGCCTGCTATGCGGCCTACACGTTATTCCGGCCGGTGCTTTCTCATCGCTTGCAGATGAATGCGGGACGCAATGCATTAATCGGTTTCGGCGGAGGCTTTATCGGCGGGTTGACGGCAATGCCGGGTGCAATACCGACCATATGGTGTGACATCCACGGGGTGCCAAAAACCGAGCAGCGCGGAATGGTTCAACCCTTCATCGCCGCCATGCAGATATTCACCCTTGTTCTTATGCTGATCCGAAGAGATCTCTCGACAAAGGTCCTGGTTGACTTCGCAGTCAGCATCCCGGCGCTCCTCGCAGGAACGGCGCTCGGTATTTATGTTTTTCGCTGCGTCAATGACGCGCTGTTCCGGCGGATTATTCTCAGCATCCTGCTGGTTTCGGGACTGTTGCTGGTATTTTAGTTCCGAATTCGCGCCTCCGGTTGCAACGGCAGCCATTGGAGCACGCGCACGCGCTGATCCTGAAAGGAAGCCGGCGCCGTCGATTTCTTCAACGCGATCTATGGAACCATGGATTCGACCATGGCTTGGCCGAGGCGAATATTCCCGGCATGGGCTCGCGTCTCGTACCCTGTGTCAAACCGGTCGGGGCGTTTCGCCGTGAAGTGGAGGTGCGAAAACGCTTGACAGTTGACACAATACTTAACATGTTAAGTATATCCACCGATACCCGGGATTGAGGCCGTCGGAAGGGCGATGCCATTCGTCTCTGGAATCGCGAAAACAGGTGGAGGGTCGCTGCCCGCGTGCGGCGCTGCAAAAGGGAGTGAACCGTCATGTCCAAGCTGCAGGAAAATATCGTCAAGGCCGAGCGCCACCTTGCCCGCTTCAGAGAGACGGGCGTGCTCAACCGCATCGGCGGTGAAGATGTCCCGGCTGCGGACAATGCGACTCTTGAAACGATCTCTCCGGTCGACCTGAAGCCGCTCGCCAAGGTATCGCATGGCAAGGCCGCGGACATCGATCGCGCCGCGAGGGCGGCGCAAGCGGCCTTTCCGCAATGGGCCGAAACATCCGGCGATGCGCGAAAGCAGCTGTTGCACAAGGTCGCCGACGCCATCGTCGCCCGCGCTGAAGAGATTGCGTTCGTCGAGTGCATGGATACGGGACAGTCGTTGAAGTTCATGGCCAAGGCCGCGCTGCGGGGAGCGGAGAATTTCCGCTTCTTCGCCGACCGCGCGCCCGAGGCGCGCGACGGCAAGTCGCTTCGCACCGCCGGTCAGGTGAACATGACCACCCGCGTGCCGATCGGTCCGGTGGGCATCATCACGCCCTGGAATACGCCCTTCATGCTGTCGACGTGGAAGATCGCGCCGGCGCTCGCGGCCGGCTGCACCATCGTCCACAAGCCCGCCGAATTCTCGCCGTTGACTGCACGTCTGCTGATCGAGATTGCGGAGGAGGCCGGGCTGCCCAAGGGCGTCTGGAATCTCGTCAACGGCTTTGGCGAGGACGCCGGCAAGGCGCTGACCGAGCACCCGCTCATCAAGGCGATCGGCTTCGTCGGCGAAAGCCGCACCGGATCGATGATCATGAAACAGGGCGCCGATACGCTGAAGCGTGTTCATTTCGAACTGGGCGGCAAGAATCCGGTGATCGTATTCGCGGATGCCGACCTCGAGCGCGCCGCGGACGCGGCCGTGTTCATGATCTACTCTCTCAACGGTGAACGCTGCACCTCGTCCTCGCGTCTTCTCGTCGAGGCGAGCATCTATGATAAATTCACGGCGATGGTTGCGGAGAAGGCCAGCCGGATCAAAGTGGGGCATCCACTCGATCCCGAGACCGTCATCGGTCCGTTGATCCATCCGGTTCACGAGAAGAAGGTGCTCGAATACGTCGAGATTGGTAGAACGGAGGGCGCCACGATTGCGACCGGCGGCCGCAAGATCGACGGTCCCGGCGGCGGTTGCTACGTTGCGCCGACACTCTTTACCGGCGCCAACAACCAAATGCGCATCGCGCAGGAAGAGATCTTCGGGCCGGTGCTGACGGCGATCCCGTTCAAGGATGAGGCCGAGGCCCTCGCGCTCGCCAACGACGTTCAGTATGGCCTCACCGGATATCTCTGGACTGCCGACGTCACCCGTGCCTTCCGTTTCACCGACCGGCTGCAAGCCGGCATGATCTGGGTCAATTCGGAGAATGTTCGTCACCTGCCGACGCCCTTTGGCGGTGTGAAGAACTCTGGCATCGGACGCGACGGCGGAGATTGGTCGTTCGATTTCTATATGGAGACAAAGAACGTCGCGTTCGCCACCACCGCGCACAACATCCAAAAATTGGGCGGCTAAGCGGTCCGCAGCAGACCAACGGAGGAAATCATGGCATTGCCCAAGCCCAATCTTTATCCACCATTCAACATCGTGCGTCTCAGTCATGTCGAACTCGGCGTGAGCGATCTTGCGAGGTCACGGGCCTTCTATGTCGACACGCTTGGTTTGCAGGTGACGGACGAGAGCTCGGAGGCGATCTATCTTCGGGCGATGGAAGAGCGCGGCCATCATTGCATCGTGCTGAGGAAGTCCGAGAAGATCGAAGCCCGTGACCTCGGCTTCAAGGTGTTCAGCGAGGAGGACCTCGACAAGGCGGCCCAGTTCTTCAAGAGCATGGATCTGCCGGTTGAATGGGTCGAGCGTCCCTATCAGTCCCGCACGTTCCGCACCCGCGATCCCCATGGCATTCCCCTCGAGTTCTATTCCAAGATGGACCGGCTGCCGCCGATTCATCAGAAATACGCGCTCTACAAGGGCGTGAAGCCGCTCCGCATCGATCACTTCAATTGCTTCTCGCCGAACGTCGATGAATCCGTCGCCTTCTACAACGAGATCGGCTTCCGCGTGACAGAGTACACGGCGGATGAGGAGACCGGGCGGTTGTGGGCGGCCTGGACTCACCGCAAGGGCGGCGTTCACGATCTGGCCTTCACCAATGGCCGCGGCCCGCGCCTGCACCACACCGCATTCTGGGTGCCGACCCCGCTCAACATCATCGATCTGCTTGACCTCATGGCCACCACCGGATGGGTGTCCAACATCGAACGCGGTCCCGGCCGCCATGGCATCTCGAATGCCTTCTTCCTCTATATCCTTGATCCGGATGGTCATCGGATCGAGATCTATTGCTCCGATTACCAGACGGTCGATCCCGATCTCGAGCCGATCAAATGGGACCTGAAGGATCCGCAACGTCAGACGCTTTGGGGAGCGCCCGCGCCGAAATCCTGGTTCGAGCATGGCAGCCTCTTTGCCGGAGCTGAACCGCGCGACGCCGATCTGGCCGCCCAGCCGATCATCGCCCCGTGACCGGGCATTCGCATATCGCCTGAAACGAGGGAAAGGCACCACATGTCTCGTCCGAGGTTCGTCAGCTTCACCCGCAACGGTACACCCGGCTACGGTCTCCTGGCCGATCAGGGCGTCGTCGACCTGTCCGGCCGCCATGGCAAGCGTTGGCGTACGTTGCGTGAGGTGATCGAAGCCGGCGCGCTGCTGTCGCTGGCCGAGGAGAGCGCCGGGTTGCCGGCGGATTTTCCGGTCACTGATATCCGCTACGAGATTCCGATTCCGGCACCGGAAAAAATCATCTGCGTCGGCGTGAACTTTCCGGACCGAAATGAGGAATACAAGGACGGGCAGGCAGCCCCCTCAAATCCCTCGCTCTTCATCCGTTTTCCGCGCTCGTTCACGGGCCATGAACAGGCTCTGCTGCGTCCCCCGGAGAGCCCGCAGCTCGACTATGAAGGCGAAATCGTCATTGTGATCGGCAAGGGCGGTCGCCGGATTCCACAGAGCGAAGCGCTCGACCATATCGCCGCAATATCGCTGTGCAACGAAGGCACGATCCGCGATTGGGTGCGGCACGCCAAATTCAATGTGACGCAGGGGAAAAACTTCGATCGCACCGGTTCGATTGGGCCTTGGCTCATCCCTATACCGATGAGAGCCAGCTTGGCGACGTGAAGCTGGAAACCCGGGTCAACGGCGAGGTCCGCCAGCAGGACCGCACGAGCCGGATGATCTTTTCCTTCCGCAAGATCATCAACTATATCTCGACCTTCACGACGCTGGTTCCTGGCGATGTCATCGTGACCGGTACGCCGACGGGTGCCGGCGCGCGCTTCGAGCCGCCCATCTGGCTGAAGCCCGGCGACGTCGTCGAGGTGGAAGCAGAGGGCATCGGTATCCTGCGCAACACGATCGCAGATGAGGCATGATCCTTGTCGACTGCCAAGGTCGGGCAGAGGACTTTGGATTGCTCAAGCCGCTGATGCGGCATGCACGCGAATCCGACCGTCGTCATCCACGACGATCGGAATGGCATCGAGGGCGCAATTCAGGCCCAGTCCCTCGACGCCGGTGCCATCCTGAACGCGAAATCCGGCGCTGTGGTTGGTGCACCGAAGGACCTTGCCGTCCGCGCTCAGCACGTTCTCCCCGCGATGATCGAGGGGCAGGTACTGATGCGGACAGGCATTGACATAGGCTGCGAGATTGCCCGCCGACCTGACGATCAGGATCGGAAAATCTGCGGGACCGAACTTGATGGACTTGAGGCTCCCTTCGCCAACGTCATGGGCGTCGCACAGGATGGTTCCTTCGGCCGGCGCGCCGCGATAGCTCTTCCATGCGTCAGGTATGGCTGCCTCCATCAGGATGCCTTGAGGACGCCGCGCTCAATCTGATCGGCCTCGATACTCTCGAACAGGGCCTTGAAGTTGCCCTCGCCGAAGCCGTCATCTCCCTTCCTCTGGATGAACTCGAAGAAGATCGGGCCGATCACGGTCTTGGAGAAGATCTGAAGCAAAATGCGGGTCAGTCCGCCATTGACGACACCTTCGCCGTCGATGAGGATTCCGTGCTTGCGCATGCGATCGAGCGGCTCGGTGTGGCCCTTCACGCGGTCAAACGACTTGTCGTAGTAGATCGAGGGCGGCCCCGGCATGAATTCGAGCCCGCGACCGGCGATAGCGTCGGTCGCCGCATAGATGTCGTCGGTGCCGACGGCGATGTGCTGGATGCCCTCGCCCTTGTACTGGCGCAGATATTCCTCGATCTGGCTCTTGTCGTCGGCGCTTTCGTTGATCGGGATCCGAATCTTGCCGCAGGGGGATGTCAATGCGCGCGAGGTCAGGCCGGTCAGTTTGCCGGAAATGTCGAAGTAGCGGATCTCGCGGAAATTGAACGTCTGGCTGTAGAACTTGTACCAGGTGTCCATGTTGCCGCGCATGACGTTGTGCGTCAGGTGATCGAGATAATAGAACCCGACGCCTTTCGGTGTCGGATCGACTTCGCCGGTCCAGTCATATTCGGCTGCATAGGGCGAACCCTTCGCGCCATAGGTCTCGACCAGATACAGCAGCGATCCGCCGATGCCGACGACGGCGGGCACGTCGAGTGACTTGTCGTTGCCGGTGTATTCCGTTCCGCCGAGTTCGAGGACGCGCTTTAGGGCGTGTTTGGCATCGACGACGCGCCAGGCCATCGCCGGCGCGCAAGGTCCGTGTTGTGCGACAAAGCGGGCGGCATGGGAGTTCGGCTCGCGGTTCAGGACGTAATTGATCTTTCCCTGGCGCCAAACAGAGATGTCCTTGGTCTTGTGCCGGGCGACCTCGGTGTAGCCCATTTGCTCGAAGAGCTTGGCGAGCTTCTGCGGCTCCGGATGGGCGAACTCGACGAACTCGAAGCCGTCGGTGCCGGCCGGATTGGCTGCCGAAATCGTGGCGGGTGGGGCATCGTGAGGGAAGGGACCCATATCGCGCTCCTGGAATAGTATTTGATTTAGATCAAAATACCGCGGCTCCGTTGCACGATCTTCGCATAATCTGCTCGACAAAATCAGATTATGCGTGAAACATGCGCACATCGCCATTACTGTGCAAGGATCACGCATGGACCAGTTTGACGTGAAATTGCTGCAAGCGCTCCAGTCCGATGGACGCTTGTCGAATTTTGAACTGGCCGATGTTGTCGGCTTGTCGGCATCTCAATGTTCGCGCCGTCGCGCGGCGCTCGAAAATGCCGGCACGATCGCAAGCTACCATGCTCATCTCGATCGAGAATCGCTCGGGCTGGGCATCGTCGTCTTCGTACAGGTGACGCTCGCAACGCACTCGCCGGACAATTCGAGACGCTTCCTCAAGCTCATCGAGAGCCTGGAGGAAGTGCAGGAGGCGTATGCGCTTACGGGCGAAGCCGACTACCTTATCAAGGCCACGATCACCGACCTGAGGGCACTGTCACGCCTGCTGAATGACGTATTCCTACCGCACGACAGCGTTGCGCACGTGCGCTCGTCCATCGTTCTCAATCGGTTGAAGCAAACCTCCCAATTGCCGCTCGGGCATCTGATGCCTGCTGATAAGGGCAAGGCTCATCCTGCGGGCCATTCGCGATCCCGAGACAACGCTCATCGACAATCCAAGCAATCCAGAAAGGCTTGAGTTGGTAAACCGGTCCACGCCGAGCTACAGGTTTCGCCGGAGCGCTGAGCAGCGATGCCGAGACTCTCAGCGCTGCCCTTCGTGCACCGAGATATCCGATGCGGCGAGCCCACCGATCCGCGCATGCGGCCTGCCACCGGTCGCCATCACCAGGCCGAAGGCGATCTCGTCACGTCTCGGTGCATCCCAGAGCGTCATCTCAGCCGTCCCGAAATGACTGCGCACATAGCACGCGTGGATGTATCCAAGTGGGACCATCAGGCGCGTGCCGGGACCGCCGATGGTCTTCGCCGCCGGAACGATCGCCTTGGGTTGCCCAAGCACTTCGCGCATGCCCTGGCCGCCAGCCTCATGCCAGACGGCGCCGTGCTCGAGCTCGCCGTCCTCGCCGACGATGATGCCCTTGCCATAGGCTTCGATATGCGGCGCGCCGCCAAGTTGCGCGATCAGGCGGGTCGCGAGCGCGCGCCCGAGCTCACGCAACGACGCTTGAAACGGCATCAGGTTCGGCTCGTAGCGGCCCGCGAAGGGATTGGCGACGACGGCAACGGCCGTCCCGACCAGGAGCGGCTTTTCCAGCCGGGGGCCGCGCTCGTGCCAGACCGTCTCGACACTGAGTGCGGTCTTGCGAATGTCATAGGACGACATGCGAAGCTATGCCTCGTCCACGACCGGATTACTGAGCACGCCGATGTTCTCGATCTCGACCTCGACCACGTCGCCGGGCTTGAGGAAGATCGGCGGCTTGCGGGTGAAGCCGACACCGGCCGGCGTGCCAGTGGCGATGACATCGCCAGGGACGAGGTCGAAAATGGTCGAGCAATATTCGACCAGCCGCGGGATCGAGAAGATCAGCATTGAGGTGTCGGAGGACTGCACCGTCGCGCCGTTGACGCGCGTCTCGAGCTTCAGCTTGGCGGGATCACCGATCTCGTCCGGCGTGACCAGCCACGGTCCGAACGGGCCCGTGCCGACGAAGTTCTTGCCGGAGGCGATCTGCTGCGCATGACGCTGCCAGTCGCGCACGCTGACGTCGTTGTAGATCGAATAGCCCGCGACGTGATTCCAGGCGTCGGCCTGGCTGATGTGACGGCCGCCCTTGCCGATGACGACGGCGAGCTCGCCCTCCCAGTCGAAATTGTCCGAGACCTTCGGCCGGACCACCGGTGCGTTGTGGCCGACCTGGGATCGCCAGACCCGCAGGAAGATCGGCGGGAATTCGGTGATCTCGCGCTTCATGCCGAAGGCGACCGCTTCATTGTGGTGGTCGAGATAATTGCGCACGGCGCAGACGATCTTCTCAGGGCGCGGGATCACCGGCAGATATCTGATGGCACTCAGCGCCATCGTCGGCTTGTGCTGGGCGACGATGGCATCGCGCCGCGCGAAGTCGTCGCTGCCGACGAAGTCCGCGAGCGTCGGATACTGAGGCAGGGCGCGGCCCAGATCCACGACCCCGTTTTCGACAACGGCGCCCCAACTTTCCCGATTTCCATCCAAGAACGACAGCAGCTTCATGATTACGACCCGCGCGTTGGCATTTTTCGATGATATGTATTATTTTCGAAAATCATGCGAGACGCAAGCCCGCGGGACCCAAAAAGGCCGCAGCGCCTATTCGGCGTCGAGCAGGTGTCCGGCGTATTTCGCGACGTTGTCCGCGGTGGTGCGGATATGGGTCTCGATCAGTTGCACGGCGAGATCGGCATTGCGCGATATGGCCGCCTGCATGATCGCCTGGTGCTCGCCGGCCTTGTCGCGAGGGCGCGGCCGGAAATTGGCCGACAGATGCCGGTAACGCTCAGCACGATCGAACAGCTCGGCCCGGATCGCGAGCAGGGTCGCAGAGCCGCAGGCGGAGACCAGCGCCTGGTGGAATTGCCGGTGGGCGATCTTCCATTCGGGATCGCGCAGCGGATGCTCGGGATCGCGCTGCTCGATGCGCTTCAGCCTGTGCAGCGTCGAGATGACGGCGATTTCCCAGTCGTCGTCGCCCCGCTCAATCGAGCGGCGGATCAACTCCACTTCGATCAGAACCCGGGCATCGGTGACTTCGACAAGATCCTGGCGGCTGACCGGTGCCACGCGAAATCCGCGCTGCTCCTGGGCGTCGACCAGGCCCTCGGCGGCAAGGGCGGTCAGCGCCTCGCGCAAAGTGGTGAAGCTCGCGCCGAAGCGCTCGCGCAACACGTCGAAGCGCAGCGGCTCGCCGGGGCCCAGAGCGCAGGTCACGATCTCCTCGCGCAGCCGGTGGGTGATGTCGGCGGCGATCGTCTTGCCGAATTCCTTGCGGGGGCGAATGGCGCTGTCAGACATGGTCCTGCCGATGAATCGATGGCCCAAGATGCCGCGCCAACGACCATCTTGCAATAATTTTCGTAACCGCTAGTATTTTCGAAAATGCGGGTTCAAGGGAGGGGAGATGAGCTCATGAGAGCGGTTCTGGTACGTCAGCCGGGCGGGCCGGATGCCCTCGAGCTGGTCGAGGCGCCGGTGCCAGCGCCCGCCGCCGGACAAGTTCAGATCCGTGCTGAGGCGTTCGGGGTGGGGCAGCCCGACGTGCTGATCCGCCGCGGCGTCTACAAATGGATGCCGCCGCTGCCGGCCAATCCCGGCAATGATGTTGCCGGCCGTATTGCCGCGCTCGGGTCGGGCGTTGAAGGCTTGCAGGTGGGCCAGAAGGTCCTGCTGAGCGCGCGTGATCTGTCGCAGCGCGGCGGCTGTTACGCCGAATACGTCGTCGCACCGGCAGACGCCGTTCATGCACTTCCCGACAATGTCGATCTGCAAGCAGCGGTGTGCCTGTCGAACTACCAGGTCGCCTACGCACTGCTGCACGAGTGCCGCCATCCGCGCGCGCCGAAAAGCGTGCTGGTGATTGGCGCGGCCGGTGGTGTCGGCACCGCGCTGGTGCAACTGGCCAAGCTGGCGCAGATGACCGTCATCGGCACGGTCTCGACCGAGGAGAAGGCCGCGTTCGCGCGAAGCAACGGCGCCGATCACACCATCTTCTATCGAAGCGAGGATGTGGTGGCGCAGACCCGCGAAGCGACAAACGGCGAGGGCGTCGGTCTCGTGCTCGATCACGTCTGCGGACCCGAGTTCACCTCCTATCTCGGCGCGCTCGGCAAATGGGGCACGCTGCTGTCATACAACGCCTTCGCCGGGTTGCCGGAAGAGAATCTGATGGCGGCGATGCGCAATCATCTCGACATCTGCCCGGCGGTGCGTTGCTTCTCCTTCCACATCTATGACCATGATCGCGAGGGCCGTCGCGCGCTGATGCGCAACGTGATCGAGGCCCTGAGCCGCAACGCGATCAAGCCGGCCATCTCGGCGACACTGAAGCTCGACCAGGTCAGGCAAGCTCACACACTGCTCGAGCAGGGCTCCGCGCTCGGCAAGATCATCATGACGCCATGAGAGGGTGAACCAACACAATGACGACTCAAGCGCCCATTGCTCGATTCACACGGCTGCGACACGCCACTTTCGCCTCGCCGGATTGCGAGCGACTGCTCGACTATTACCGCAGAGTGATTGGCCTCGGCCTGGTCGGTCGCGATGGACATCGCATTTTTCTCGCCAGCGATTCCGAGCAGCTTTCGCTGGTGATCGAGCCCGGCGAGGCAGCGTTGAAGAGCATCGCTTTCGAGATTTCTCCGAATGTCGAGATCGAGGCGCTGAGCGCCGCCCTGAAACGCGCGGATTTGCGTCCTGAACTGCGGAGTGATCCTCTGCCCGGCGTCTCCAGGCTGCTGTCGTTCATCGATCCCGAAGGAACGCAGTTCGAATTGATCCAGGGTTGGACGCCTACGCCGGCACAGGAGCGGATCGGCGCGCTCGCTGTCACCAAGCTCGGCCATGTCGCGCTTCGTACGCCCGATCCGTTTGCGACCTCGGAGTTCTATGCGAACGTCATGGGTTTGCGGGTTTCCGACTGGGTCGAGGACCGCTTCGTTTTCATGCGCAGCGGCTACGAACATCACACGCTGAACTTCGCCCGTGCTCCCGTGCGCAGCCTGCATCATCTTGCATTCGAATTGCGCGGCCCGTCCCATATGCAGCAGGCCTGCGATCATCTCGCCCGCCACAAGCTCCCCATCCTTTGGGGGCCGGTCCGTCACGGTCCCGGCCACAACACAGCGGTCTATCACCGCAATCCCGATGGTCATCTGGTCGAGCTGTTCCACGATCTCGACCGCATGATCGATGAGGAGCTCGGCTATTTCGATCCGCGTCCCTGGCATCGCGATCGTCCGCAGCGCCCGAAGGTTTGGGTCGGACTGCCGCGCGACGTCTGGGGTCTGCCGCCATCACCGGAATGCGTCGAGTTCGCCCGTTAGAGCATAAACAACAGTCAAGGGGAGGATGCATCCATGCGGTGGATGAAGCGACTTGCTGCGACCGGATTTCTGCTTGGCAGCTTTGTGGCGGCCGGCCCGGCCCAGTCGGCGGACAACTATCCGTCGCGCCCGATACGCTTGATTCACGGCTTTGCCGCCGGCGGTGCGGCCGATACGCTGTCGCGCATCATCGCCGACGGGCTGTCCAAGAAGCTCGAGCAACCGATCATCGTCGAGGCCAAGCCCGGCGCCGGCGGCAACATTGCGGCGGACGCGATCGCCAAGGCTGAGCCCGACGGCTATACGATCGGACTCGTCACGGGTGCCCACGCCACATCGGCCGCGACCTACAAGAGTCTGAGCTACCAGCCGGCCGAGAGTTTCGACATGATCTCGACGCTGGTCTACTACGCGCTGGTCATTGCGGTGCGTAACGACTACCCGGCCAAATCGCTCGCCGAATTGATCGCGGCGGCAAAGCAGAAGCCCGGCGCGCTCAGCTTCGGCTCGGTCGGTTTCGGCAGCACGCATCATCTTGCGGGAGAGCTGCTCGACGCGATGGCCGGCATCGACATGGTGCATGTACCTTATCGCGGGGATTCCCAATCCGTCACCGCGCTTCTCGGCGGAGAAGTGCCCGTCATCGTCGGCACGCCCGTCCTGCTTGCACCGCAAATCCAGAGTGGGGCCATTCGGGGCTTGGCAGTCACTTCGCCGACGCGAACCGCGCTGTTGCCGGATGTTCCGACGGTCGAAGAAGCCGGCGTCAAGGGATATGACGTGCGGACCTGGGCGGGCCTTCTCGCTCCCAAGGGCACCCCGCCTGCCGTCGTCGCCGCACTCAACTCAGCGACACTCGACATCCTCAAGAATCCCGAGATCAGGCAGCGGCTGGAAACGGCCGTCGGAGGCGAAGTCCGTGGCAGCTCTCCCGACGAGATGCAGAAGCTGATCCAGTCCGAAATCGCGAAGTGGTCGGGCGTGGTTGAGCGGGCTAAGATCCCCAAGATCTGATCCGCGCGGCCGCCTCGACTCCGCGACGATCATGCTGGCCTTTTCGCCGAGCCCGTCGCGGAGGCCACAGACATTGTGCTCGAGTGATAGAAGTCAGGTCAGACGGATACGGAAGAGGACTGACTTGGTGGGCATGACGAGGCCGCGATGGCATCCGCCTTGAGCCGCGCCAATTCGCCTGCGAGGCAAGGACCCTGGTGGGATTGCCGCTCCGCGAACCGACAATCGATGAGGCGCTTCTGGCCGCCGGCCCATCCGACCTCGCGCAGTCCTCGGCGAAACGCCTCCAGGGTGCGCCAGCCAACGGTGCCCCAGGCGTCCTGCGGGGCGCGCACACCCATCGGCCGTGCAATGATCGGCTGCGGCCTGCGTTTGATCTTGATCAAGTTCAGCAGCGTCGCCGCCACGATCATCGTTAGGACGCCACCAACGCTGAGCGTGATCTGCATCGCAAGCCCCTCAGATATGTCGAGCAGCGCCAGGAGGCTGACGAGCGTAAGCAGAACGCCGAGGCAGAAGATTGGCAACGAGTGCCTGCCACAGAGGATGGCGCCGCGCATCACCGCAGTCGTCAATGCTTGGCGATTGGGCGGCACGAACCATACCGCTACAACTGCAAGAGCCAGGAAATGCAATAGACGCAGCGGATCGAGATTCGATTTGTCCATCGGGTAAGCCAACTTCGTCAGCCCCAGCGGGATCAACGCTTCCAGCGGCTTGATTCTCCAGCTCAATGCGATGACGAGGCTGGACACCAGATAGAGAACGGCAGGCGCAAGCGCCATGCGTGACGTTAACCAGGGGCGCACTCTTTCGCCCTCGATTATCATCCACGCGCCAAGCACCACTAGCAGCTGCCAGGCCAGCGGATTGAAAGCCCAGTGGCCGTTCGGCCACGCCGGCAAGGACCAGCCGAACATATGCACCAGCGTATAAAGCGCCAGCGAGGCGCCAAGCGTCACGTTCGGCAGTCGGAGCAGCAACCACAGCAACGGCGCGAACAAGAGGTGGAGAAGCACGAAGATCGGCAACACGTCGGTATTGACCGGGCGGTACTGCAGAATCGCCGCATGCGCGAGCGTCGCGCCCGGCTGGTCCAGCAGAATGCGCGTATTGCTCTCGTCAGCAAGACGTTCCACGCCAGCGATGTGGACCAGGAGGGCGCAGGCGAGCGTGAGCAGCAGAAATGCGACATAAATGTCCCGGCTTCGCCGCAGCGTCCGGCGGATCACGCTGGTCCATCCCTCGCACCTCCATACCTTTCCGTAGGCCAGTGCGCAGGTGACGCCCGAGACGAACATGAACACTTCCGCGGCATCGCTGAAGCCGTAGTTTCGCAGCGTCAGCCAACTTCCAATGTTATTGGGGACATGATCAAGAAAGATGCACCAGAGCGCGATGCCGCGGCAGGCGTCAATGCGCGGGTCGCGGCCGTTGGCTTTCAGCTCCGGCAGCGCGTCCGCGGATGGCTTCGGGGTGGCGGTTCGATCATGCATTGGCTTGCCTCGTCCAGCGTGCGCGCACGCTTAAAGAGGAACGATCGAGACGGATCGAATTTGAAAAAAAGCGCGGCCCTGCGGGTCGTGACAGCGCCGCAGTTCAGGGTTGCTTCACATCGACCTGGCCACGACAGCAATTGCGACAATGATCATATGGCCGCGCCGAGTAAAACGCTGGTGGAGAGGCGGACTGTCCACATCATCGTTCAAGTGGCGCAGTGTGTAAATCGGCCGCAGGTCGGTACAGAGAGGTGCCTAGGTCCTATGACCAAGGTACCGTCCGGGCTGCGGTATCTATTTGATACCCTCAGACACGTGATGGGTAATTCATCGCTCGCGTGGACGGAGGCCAGCAAGTACCGTGCTTCACGTCGTCCGCGCTCACTACGATTGAGTGCCGATTGCAACCATTGCACACAGCAGCGCTCGACTCCTACTTTGAGTGCCTGACGGCGGAACCACTGGACCAGAGATAGAAGGTGGACGGTTTCGAAGGTGGGTGTATGATTTCATTGATCTCCGGGCGCTCAGAGAACGGAGAGCATTTTTATGAAGGTTCTTGTTGTTGACGATCACACATTGATCCGCGAGGCGTTGCACGGCGTCCTGAAGCAATTGAAGCGAGAGGCCGTGATATTCGAAGCTTCGAGCAGTCGAGAGGCCATGCACATCGTCGAGCAGCATCCCGATATCAGCCTCATTTTGCTCGATATCAATTTGCCTGACCGCGACGGCTTCTCTGTCCTTTGCGAACTGCGCCATCGCTATGCGACGATTGCTATCATCATTCTCTCGTCCTCCGATGATCAGGACACGGTCAGGCGCGCTTTCAAACTTGGCGCGCTGGGTTTCATCCCGAAAACCACGGAACGTGACGTGATGCTCAACGCTATTGAGTTGGTGTTCTCCGGCGGAGTTTACATTCCCTCGGAGATTCTGGAGGAAACGGCGGGTCCGCGGCTTGCAGATAAACCATTAGCTCGCGACTCGCTCAAGGGGCGCGGATTGACCGATCGTCAAATCGACGTACTTGCGCTGCTGATGAAGGGAAAAAGCAACAAGGTCATTGCCAGGACGCTCAATATGGCAGTGCCGACGGTGAAGAATCACATCACGGTCGTTCTCAAGGCGCTCGGCGTAGCGACGCGCACTGAGGCCGTCATAAAGGTCGGAAAAATGGGCTGGGAATGGCCGCCGAAATCTGAATCATGAAGCTGCCCCGGTGCCGCTTCCACCATCATGATCCCTAAGGAGCTCATGCATGACAGCGCGGAGCCGCATCGGGTCGACGGGCTTGTGCAGCAAGATGTAACCTCTGTCCCTGGCGTCCCGCAGAGGTTCAGCTCCGGTATCGCCGCTGACGAGAATGGCGGGAATTGACGAGCCAAACGCCGCATTGATTTGTTCAATTGCCCAGATTCCGGTCTTCCCACTTGCGAGATGATAGTCCGAGATTATGAGATCTGGGCGCTGTTCGCGCTCGGCAAGTCGGACGAGTGCAGCTTCGTCGGATCCGGTGGCAAGAACCGAGTATCCCCATTTGCTGAGCAATTCGCCCGTTCCCTCTTGCACGATCGGAGTATCGGCAATAACGAGAATTGCCTTGCCGTCGACCGCGAAGGCGCCTGGGTATGGTAAATCGGCGGGCGCCGCGGACCCGACGCATTGATCGACTTTCGGAACCAGGATCGCAAATCGCGAACCTCGGCCCACAGTCGAGGCCAGGTCGATTTGATGGTTGAGAAGCAGGCGAAGCTTGTCGACGATGGCGAGGCCGAGGCCCAGTCCCCCCGACCGGTTCTGTTCTGAGGTGGGAACTTGAAAAAACTCGCCAAAGATATTGTGCTTTTGATCGTCGGGAATGCCAGGACCGGTATCGCATACTTCGATACGCAACATTTCACCGCGACGACGACATCCGACCAGGACACCGCCCTGCAACGTATAGCGCACGGCATTTGATACAAGATTCAGCATGATGCGTTCGAGCAGCATCGCGTCGCTTCGCACCCAGACATCACTTGGCCTGACGCGTAGCCGCAGACCCTTTTTTTGCGTCGCCTGGTCAAACGCCGTCTCGATTTTCTGCAACAGGCGCCCGATCGGGAACTCGGTCATTTTGGGCGTGAGTATCCCGGCATCCAGCCTGGACATGTCCAGGAGCGAATTGAACATTTCATCCATTTCCTTGCGGGTGGCGTCGATCCGTTCGATCGTCTTTGTCCTTTCATCCGGGTTGAGCGGCGTGCGCAGCTGGGCGACGAACAACCCCAACGCATGTAACGGTTGCCGCAAATCATGGCTTGCCATGGCGAGAAAGCGCGATTTCGCTGCGTTGGCGAGCTGCAGCTCCTGCGTGCGCTCTGCGACCTTCTGCTCGAGTTCGAGGTGCGCGCGGCGCAGGCTTCCTTCAGCAATCTTGCGGACCTCGACATCCGCGCTCAACAGCAAGCTTGGAACGGTAATGCTGATCAAGAACATCAACACGAGAAGGAATGACGCATTGGGATCTGGCGTCGCGAAGGGGCCGCCGCCCGTGTGCGTTCCCCAAATCGTGATGCCCGCAAGCACGAGGGCAACCGTTGCGGTATCGCGTGGACCGCGACGCAGCGCCGCCCATAACATGGGCAGGATCACCAGGAAGCCGAGTGGATCTCGGCCGGGCGTCTGCTCGATCAGGGGGCTGAAAGCAATGAGGCCAACAGCCGCCGCTGTCGCGAGGACCCCTGCCGTCTCCACAAATTCGTGCCGGTTGAAGGCATGATGGTGGTTTGATGCCCACAGCACGATCACGGGGGCAATGCCTAGTGCGCCGGTCACGTCGCCCAGCCACCAGGTGATCCACGCGTCCGCGAAATTCTCCGGCTCGATGTACCCGAAGAGTGCCAGGCTGGTCAGTCCAATGCTGGCGCTGATCGGTGTCGCGATCACGACGCAGATCAGGGTGAACTTTGCGACGGAATTTGGGGTTGAAAACGTTTCGCAACCGCCTGACCACTGATTGATGAGATACGCGCCGGCAATCGCTTCAAGAGAGTTACCGGTTGCAATCGCAGTTGCAGTGGCAACGGAGCCTGCCGTCGTCGCATTGGCGATCAGCGCCGCCGCAAAAATTGCGGGCCAAGTTCGATATCCCCGCAACAGCACCGCCGCCAGCGCAACGCCTGTCGGCGGCCAAATTGGCGTTGCGCTGGGATGAATGGAGGCGAGGGCAAGGCCACCCTTTGCCGAGGCGAAATAGATCACTCCAATCACGACCAGACCGCCGACGTAGCTGACGCTGCGGTATGAATCCATGTCGGAAACTAATGATCGTCGATCGGACATCGTCCGCGCCTGGACTAGGCAATTGGGTCGTTCACTATGACTGACTTTTAATTTAAAGAGGCGACGCGTGCGCTGGAGGAACATCTGGCCGACTTGCGGTCCATCCCTCGCCTCAGCACCAGTGGAGACGAACAGGCCGCCGTTGCGCCCGGAGGAATTCGCGCCGTCTCGCGTTCACCCGATTTTTCGGGGGAAGCCATGGTACGACGAAGATAGGCTCTCCGAAAGGCTGGATTTGAACTCGGACAAAGTCGCTGTGTGCGATAAAGGCCCTATCTCTCGTTGGAGCCTCGGGACCAAACCACTTGCACGATAGATTGCTGTCGCGGACGAGGAAGCGCAAGCTTGGCTCAAGAATAGAAGCATCCCCATGACCGATGAGATGCAGGGTCCATTTGCGTCGGTGGAGGCGTTTGCGATGAGCGGCGCAATTCTCCTTTGATAGAACGATCGCCAACTCGAACTCGCCTTGAAGTGATCGTGTTCGCAACTTTGTGTTCCTGGCGACCAGGACGACGCCATACGGCGGAGGCCGTGCCACCACCGAGTACCCAATCGGGCACCGGCCGGCCCTGTTGCTCCAGGTCCGAAAGCCCATCGAGCGTTCGACCAAGTAAGCTACGCCAGCCGCTCAAATGCGCGCTCCAATGCGGGGTTGGTCTCGCCAGTGGCCGACTTCATCGATCGATAAGCGGCAGCCAAATCTTTGATGGGAATGGCGTGAAGGCGAGCGAACTGCAAAACCAGTTCAGGTCGCACCTCAGTGAAGAATGTGACGACATGCGCGATCCAGTTCTGCCAATCTCTCGACGTGAGGCGAGCCACGAGATCCGTCGAATTGATTGTCCGGCGGTATGGAGCGTTCGTAGTGCCAAGAACGAGTTGATCAACATCCTTGGGCGTGGACCGGCGGTTGGAAAAGCGTCGGATGCTCTTCTCAAATTTCTTCGCGGAGCGGGCCCGCTCGTATTCCTCCGCATCGGCCGGAAGGACCTCCAGCGCTTTCCGCTGGGTACGTCTTCAGCGTCAATGCGTCCTTTAGCTTCGTGCGGCGGTGCTTGCCGACATATCGGAAGGGGAGATCGCCAATGTCCATGCGGTGCACGACCAGCGGTCGAGAAATACCTAAGATGTCCGCCACGTCGTTCGGGCTGAGTTCCTGATCCTCGGCGAGGACGGCGCGGTCCTGGTCCGAGAGTTCGACGAATTGCAGGATATGGGAGGTCATGGCGGAAGTCCCTTCCCGAGCCCAAATACATGGCTCGAAGCATTTAACTGCAATATCTGAAATCGTCCTCATGCCAGCGACGATGTGTGCCGAGGCGAAAGAGGTCATTTGAGTGCACTGTCACCGTAATTCGAGATCGGCCCATCGCGACATTTGCTGCGGTTGCACAAATGCGGTCGGCATCGGAGCGAAGCGGACATCGCCGACGGCGTCCTAGCTCTTCGTCGGGTGACAGATGATCTGTTGGATGCTGTTGAACGGCGCCACGAGAGGCCTAGCTTTTGCGTGATCCGTATGATCGCTCCCAGCGATGAAATCCCTCCCCACGATGTAGGGCGGGTACATGGTGCATGCATTCTGCACGCCGAACACAATCGTCAAGGACTCGCAGTCCTCTACTAGCTTCGAGAGATGGCCCTCCAGCGTATGCGGGTCGATCTCCGACATCAGGCTGCCCCCTTAGTTGGACTCAATCTCAATCTGCAGCTTAATGAGGACTTCGACAAATGCAGAAAAAATCCGAGGGACCGACGCCGGAACTTCCCCCGGCCCCTCGCGCGACGGTCCTCCTCTTCGAGCCGACATCTCATATCGAGGCAGGACTGTCCTACGCTCGTCCCACGCCCCCACGGCGCCGGGCGGGCTGCCCGTGCGCGGCGGTGGCGGCATTGCCCCAGCGGATCATTGCCAACTCGCGGCCGGCCTCGGTGTTGCGGACCACTGGGGCAGGGTAGTCGGAGAATGCGCTGGGCATCGGCGGCAGGTTGCCGACGTAGCGTCACGCGGAACAGGACGATGATGGCCGCTTGGTTCGTCGTGATGCTGTAGAGATTGCACATGTCGTTCGACTACTTCGTCTCGGCTTTGGAATTGAAGAAAGCTAAAAACCTTTGCCATCTCGTAGGCTTCGGTTGAAAACCTCGGAGCCAATTTTTGTAGCCGTCTTCCTTGGGCATCAATCCCACTCGGATGCGGAGCCAAGTCAAATAGTTGGGCTGCGGCAACGTCCTGCGCGCCGTATATTTAGCACTTCGTGGTGGCTCTGCCGACGCATCATGCGTTGATCATAGCATGCACGGTCCGCCACGACTGTGCGCAGGGACCGTCGTTGTCCACGTCCTTCCGGAATGCTAGCAATAGCCCCATGGCCGAAGGCGACCCATCCGCATCATCCCTCACCGTGGCGTAGACGACGATTGCGAGAGCCTTGAGGTGGGGTTTGCGGACGGATGGAAGTCGATCCGGTTCTATTGGGATAACCTTGTCGCACGCCGATTGAGCAGCAGCACCCTCACGAAAGAGCAGGCCACCGAGAAAGCCACGGCGCTGGCAAGGGCCGAGATTGATAAGTTGGACAACCCGGAGTGAGCCGACACGGGCGACGCCTGTACCGGCTACGGCTTAATCGAGACATGCGAACGTTTCCAAAACGCGCCAGCGAACACCGCGCGAACCGTTGTCACACCCTAGTGGGCCGGGTGTGACAGCGGAACGAATACTTTTCAAGGGCGATGATGCTGCGGAATGGTGGGCCCGGCAGGACTCGAACCTGCAACCAGACCGTTATGAGCGGCCGGCTCTAACCATTGAGCTACAGGCCCCGCCGCGAGGCGGCCGCTTTGCGCGGCCGGCAACGGTGCGCGGTTCGTTTACAGGGCCTGAGGCGGGGGTGCAATGCCGGCTCTGGTCAACGGAAATCCGGGGCTGCGCGGCAAGCACTGCTGGTCGGATGATTGCTGGATTCGGAATAATCGCATTTTGCCAGTGTTTTGCCCGACGAGTCAAATGGCCATGCGGTCATCCGGCCGGTTCCTGCTCTTGCGTTTCTCTAACCCCCTGTGATTGCTCACGTCTTCTACTGTGCATGGGGTTGTTTTCGCACGTTTTGGTTTGAAGGGGCCTGTCGGCCCCTCCAGCCCTCTTGCCCGCGAGCGACGCACCCCGGCGCAGGGCCGCTTCCTAGTCCACCGAAACCCCGGCGAACTCCACCACCTTGCGCCATTTCTCGGTTTCGTCGGCGACCAGCTTGCCGAACTCGGCCGGGGTCATCGGCTTGGGGATGCCGCCGGTCTCCGCGAGGCGGGCGACCAGCTTCGGGTCCTTCAGGGCTTCGCCGACGGCCTTGTTGAGGATCTCGATCACCTCGGGCGGCGTGCCCTTCGGCGCGGAGATGCCGTAGAAGCCGACGGACTCGAAGCCCGGCACGGTCTCGGCGATCGCGGGCACGTCGGGCACGCTGGGCCAGCGCTGCGGCGAGGTCACCCCAATCGCGCGGACATTGCCGCCCTTCGCCTGCTCCATCGCGGAGGGCAGGTTGTCGAAGATCAGCTGCACCTTGTTGGAGATGATGTCGGGAAACGCGATGGCGGAGCCGCGATAGGGCACGTGCACCATGTCGCATTTGGTCATCACCTTGAACAGCTCGGCCGACATGTGCACCGAGGTGCCGTTGCCGGACGAGGCAAAGGAGACTTTTCCGGGATTGGCCTTGCAGTAGTCGATGAACTCCTGAACCGTCTTCGCCGGGAACGCGTTGGAGACGACCAGCATGTTGGTGAGCTGCATGATGCTGGCGACCGGCACGGTGTCGCGCAGGAAGTCGAACGGCAGCTTCTTGTAGAGCGAGGTCGAGATCGCGTTGTTGGGCGCGACAAACAGCAGCGTGTAGCCGTCCGGCGGCGAGTTGATCGCGGCGGCGGCCGCGATGTTGCCGCCGGAGCCGGTGCGGTTCTCGACGATGAATTGCTGGCCGAGACGGTCCGACAGCCACTGCGCCATGATCCTTGCCACGATGTCGACCGGGCCGCCGGCGGAAAAGCCGATCAGCCAGTGCACGGGGCGGTCGGGATAGGCGGCGGAGGCGGGAGGTGTGGCGCTGAAAAGACCTAAAAGAACTGCGAGCCCGAAAACACCCTTACGCAAAATTCGCAACATGACGCCTCCCATTGTTCTATTGTCGTTGGGGGCATGCTTTCACAAAATCGGGCTGCTGCCTACATCGTCGCAAGTCGGTGTTGACGCAGGCTCGGCGGAAATGACCATGAGATTCGCGACTATTCTGCTCGCCGCGGCGCTGCTCGCCAGCTCCGCCGCGGCTCAAACCGGAGGCAACGCCATTCCGACCACGACACTCAGCCTCGGCACTGCGACGCCGGGCGGCGGCTTTCCGCTCTACGGCAACGCTTTCGCGGAGGTGATAAACGCGGCCGATCCGCAAATCAGCATCGTCCCGCGCAACACCAAGGGCAGCAACGAGAACATCCCGCTGCTGGAGAAAGGCGAGCTCGATCTCGCGTTGGTCGCAGGCGAGCCGGCCTATGAAGCCTTTGCCGGCATCGGCCGTGCGAAAGTAGCGCTGAAAATTCTCACCGCGATCTATTCCAACCCTGGCATGTTCGCGGTGCGGGCGGACAGTCCCTACAAGACCATTCGCGATTTGGTCGGTCAGCCCGTCGCGTTTGGCGCCAAGGGCTCGGGCCTGCCGATCCTGGCGCGCTACGTGCTCGATGGCCTCGGCCTTAAGCAGGACGAGGATTTCAAGGCGGTCTATCTCGACCGCGCCGGCGACGGCCCCGCAATGGTCGAAGACGGCCGCGTCGACGCGCTGTGGGGCGCCGGCATCGGCTGGCCCGGCTTTGCCGCGGTCGCATCGAGTGCGTCAGGCGCACGCTTCATTGCGCCCAGCGCAGAAGAGATCATGCGTATCCGCGCCAGGCATGCGTTCCTGAAGCCGCTCACCGTGCCGGCCAATAGCTATCCGAGGCAGACGGAGCCGATCGCTTCGCTGGGATCGTGGAGTTTTGTCCTGACGCGCGAGGATTTGCCGGATGACGTCGCCTATCGGCTGGCGAAGACGCTGCACGGCGCAGAAGTGACGTTCTGCAAGAAGCTGGCGCAGGCCTGCGAGACGACGGCCGCGAACACGGTCGCGGCAGCGCCAAAGGTGGAGCTGATCCATCCGGGCGTGATGAAGTATTTTCGCGAGATCGGAGTTGTGAAGTGACGGTCGCAACCACACCCACGCTCGTCATGCCCGGGACAAGCCCGGCCACGACGTTTTGCGGCTAGCTTGCGTTGCCCGTCACTTCTTCACCAGCGCACATGCCGGGTCCGGCGGCCCGAACGCCTTGTCGCCGGAGATCGTCGTGAGGATCTTGTAATAGTCCCACGGATATTTGCTCTCCTCCGGCGTCTTCACCTGAACCAGCCAGAGGTCGTGCACCATCAGATTGTCCTCGCGCAGTCTGCCGTTGCGGGCGAAGAAATCCTCGATCGGCTTCTCGCGCATCTTGGCGGCCACTTTAAGCGGATCGTCGGTGCCGGTCTCCTTGATGGCGTTGAGATAGTGCATCACGCTGGAATAGACGCCGGCCTGCCACATCGACGGCATCTTGTTCATCTTGGCGAAATAGCGCTTCGACCATTCGCGGGTCTTGTCGTCCATGTCCCAATAGAACGACGTGGTCAGGAGCAGGCCTTGGGCCGCCTGCAGGCCGAGACCGTGGATGTCGGTGATCAGCGCCAGCAGCGCCGCCATCTGCTGGCCGCCCTTGAACACGCCGAACTCCGAGCCGGTCTTGATCTCGTTCATGTTGTTGGGCGGACCGGCGGCAATGCCGATGATCTTGGCCTTGGAGGCCTGCGCCTGCAGCACGAAGGAGGAGAGGTCGGGCGTTGCCAGCGGCGGCCGCACCGAGCCCAGCACCTTGCCGCCATTGGCGGTGACGACGGCGGAGGCGTCGCGCTCCAGTGAATGGCCGAAGGCGTAGTCGTCGGTGATGAAGAACCAGCTGTCGCCGCCGCGCTTGACCACCGCATCCGCCGTGCCGACCGCGAGCGCGCGGGTGTCGAACACCCATTGGATCGCGTAGGGCGAGCAGAATTTGCCGTGGAAATCCGCGGTGCCGGTGGAGTGGGTGATGAACAGCCGCTTCTTCTCGTTGGCGATGTTCTGCACCGCGAGCCCGACCGCGGAGACTGGCACGTCCACGATCAGATCGACCTGGTCGACGTCGTACCACCGCCGCGCGATCGCGCCGCCGACATCGGCCTTGAGCTGGTGGTCGCCGATCACGACACTGATCGGCTTGCCGAGCACGGTGCCGCCGAAATCGTCGATCGCCATCTGCGCCGCCGTCACCGAGCCCTGGCCGGTCGGTGCCGAGGCCGGGCCGTTCATGTCGGTGAGCACGCCGATCTTGACGACGTTGTCCGACACCTGCGCCGACGCCACACCCGGCAGCAGCGCCGCCAAGGCGGCCGCGACCGGCAGTCCAAATCTGTTTGGATTCATGCTTCTCCTCCCCTGATCCGGCTCGTTGGCCGGTGTTGCCCGGGTATGCCCGGCTGAATTGGTTTCTTTTGCAACTATTCGAGGGCGGGCGTCAATGTCAGGCCGCAAAGCGGATCTGTCCCGCGGGCGAGGGGTCGTAGCCGGTCAGCTCCTCGGCGCGCTGTCGCAGCCGCCTTTCGCCGAGCAGCCGGAGCAGGGCCTGCATGGCGGGGCGGAAATAGCTGCGTTGCCGCATTGCGAGGTCAAAATTCTCCCAGACCAGCGGCACGAAATCCAGCCCGGCCGAGCGCGCCGCCGCGCGCGTCGCGATCCCGCAATCGGCTTGGCCGGCGCGGAGGATATCGACGAGGTCCGGGCCGGTCAGAGCCGGCGTCTCGATGCGGCGCAAATCCCGCGTCGAGGCGCCCGCGCGCTTGAGCAGCCCGTCGAGCAGCATCTGCGCGCCCGTGCCCTGTGGTCGCATCGCCATCCTGGCGCCGCGTGCGAGCACGTCGGACAGGTCGTGCAGCTGCTTGGGATTGCCGTGCGGCAGCACGAGACCCTGCTCGCGGCGCACGAACGCGACCAGCACCGCATCGTGCAGGTCCGGAGCTGCCCGCAGCGCTTCGACACTGGCATCGCTGGCGAGATTGTCGGCGGCGTCCAAGGCATGGAAGTGCACCGCCGCGGCCATCACCTCGTTGCGCTGCAAGCGCTCGAGCCCGCGCGCGCTGCCCTCGCTCATCGAGCCGAGCCCAGAGCCGGATTCGCGCAGGCTCCAAGCCAAGAGCTCGTCCTGGCTGCCGCCCACGACCGGCGGCGGCTCCGCGATCAGCATGCCGGCCGGGCGCGCCAGTCCCGACAGCACCCAGAGATCGAGCTCGTGCCGCGGGAAGAGCCACTTCCCGGTCACCTTGGTGCAAGGGATCGCACCGGTGGTGACGAGTTCGTAAAGCTTGCGTTCGCCGAGCCGAAGATAGTCGGCGGCTTCGCTGGTCGTCAGGAATTCCATCCTGCATTCCTATGCAAATTCTTGCTTCTTTTTGACGTTCGACGCAGGTGGAATTCTGCATTTCAATTCGTGTCCGCGGGAACCATGCCCGATCATCTCGCTGCTTTGCAACACATCCGCGCGCGCGATTTCTGCTTTGGTGAACGATCCCAAAGCGCTCGCGCTTTGCCGAAATTTCCCGAGTGGGGAGCGCGAGGAGCAGATGGCGTCACGAGTGCGGCGCAATCGATCATCATCATGATCCCGTCACAGCCAATGGGAACCCTTATCATGGCCGTCCGCCGCCTCGCCGTTGCATTCGCGCTTCTCTGCGGCCTTGCTGCGGGCGTTGCGGCGTCAGCCGCGGAGGAGCGTGGCATCGTCCTCGCCACGACGACAGCGACCCAGGAGTCCGGCCTGCTCGATTATCTGCTGCCGATCTTCCGCGCGAAGACCGGCATCGACGTGACGGTGATCGCGCGGCGCGCCGATGAAGTGCTCGACGGGGCGCGAAGGGGCGAGGTCGACGTCGTGCTGATGCATGCGCGGCCGCAGGAGGAGAAATTCGTCGCCGATGGTTTCGGCGTGAAGCGCCTCGACGTGATGTACAACGACTACGTGCTGATCGGGCCGAAGAGCGATCCCGCCGCGGTGAAGGGCAAGGACATCGCGACCGCGCTGAAGGCGATCGAGGCCAAGGGGGCGCCGTTCGTGACGCGCGGTGACCGCTCGGGCACCCACGCCGCGGAGCTCGCACTCTGGATCGTCGCCGGCATCGACATCGCGAGCGCCAAGGGCGCCTGGTATCGCGAGGCCGGGTCGGGCATGACGAGGGCTCTCGACGCCGCGCGCGCCACGAACGCCTATGTGCTGTCGGACCGCGGCAGCTGGATCTCGTTCAGGGATCGCGGCGATCTCGACATCGTCGTCGAAGGCGACAGGCGGCTGCTCAATCAGTACGGCGTGATGCTGGTGAACCCCGAGAAGTTTCCGAACGTGAAGAAGGATCTCGCACAGACCTTCATCGACTGGCTGACCTCGCCGGAGGGGCAGACGGCGATCGCCGGCTATAAGGTCGACGGGCAGCAGCTGTTCTTCCCCAATTCGGACAGGTCGGGCGGCTGAGGCCGCATTGCCGGCGGTTGCCAAACCGGGCGATGCATGGTCCATCATGGCGCATGACCCAACGCCTGCCGTCCTCGCTCACGCCGCTCGACACTGCGCTCGCCGCATTGCTGCGAGACGTCGATGCTGTTGCGCCAGCGGAGTTGCCGCTGGCGGAAGCGATCGGTTGCATTGCGGTGGGCACTCCGCTGCTTGCCGTCTATCCTCCGCGCGACATTGCCGCCGCAGACGGCTGGGCGCTCTCGGCCAATGATCTCGTCGGTGCGTCGGCATACGCGCCGCTGCCGCTGGCGATGGCTCCTGCGTGGGTCGATGCCGGTGACGCGATGCCGGAGGGATGTGACTGCGTGCTCGATGCCGGCGCGGTCGAGGTGTCAGGTCCGCTTTTCCTAGTGCTGGCAGAGGCCGTGCCAGGGCAGGGCGTCAGGCGCGCCGGAAGCGACGTCGCCGCGTGCACGCCCGCCGGCGCCGAGGGATATCCCATCGCTGCGGCCGATCTGCTGATCGCACGCGTTGCGGGCTTGGCAAAGCTTTTCGTGCGGCGGCCGCGGCTGCGCATCGTCAATGTGCCGGACGCAACAACGACAGCGGAGACGATCGCCGGGATCGCGCGCGCAGCGGGACTGGATGTGAAGACGTTTGAGGCCGGCGCGCGCGATGAAGCATCGATTGCCGAGGCGCTCGATGCTTCCTCCTGCGATCTGCTGCTGACGGTGGGCGGCAGTGGCGTCGGTCGCCGGGATGCAGCTGTCGCGGCGCTGGCCCGGCGCGGCGAGGTGCTTGCCCATGGCCTTGCGCTGCAGCCTGGACGCACCGCCGCGGTCGGCCGGCTCGGGCGAATTCCCGTTGTCGCCTTGCCCGGCTCGCCCGATCATGCGCTCGCGGCCTGGCTCGCGTTCGTGCTGCCGCTCATTGACCACCTGTCGGCGCGCCGGCCACGCCGACAGGTGAGCTTGCCGCTCGCGCGCAAGATCGCATCCGGCGTCGGCATCGCCGAAATCGTCCTCTTGGCCGAGGAACATCATGCGTGGATGCCGCTTGCCGTGGGCGAATGGTCGCTCCAGGCCATCGTCCGTGCCGATGCATGGCTGCTCGTCCCCGCCAGCCACGAGGGATTTGCGGCGGGCACGCCGGTCGGTGCTTATCTGATGCGGGAGTGATATGGGTTCCGGCATGACGATGATTCCGCGGTCGCAAGAGCGCAGCGCGCTGGAACAGGAGCAGTTCCTGAAGGTCCTGTCGCGGGAGGAAGCGCTGGCCCGCTTCGAGGCGGCGCTGTTCCCGCGGTCGATTCCGAGTGCAGTGTGCAAACTCGCTGATGCACTCGGTGCGGCGCTCGCCGAAGACGTCACGGCACCGATCGACGTTCCGCCGTTCGACCGCTCCAATGTCGACGGGTTTGCGGTCCGCTCAGCCGATGTCGTTGCGGCGGGGGAAGGTGCACCCGTTCGTCTCGCGCTGAACGCTGAAACCATCCACTGCGGCACAGCCCCGACGCTGCAAGTGGCGGCTGGATCCGCAACAGCGATCGCCACCGGCGGTCCGCTGCCGCGCGGCGCCGACGCTGTCGTCATGGTCGAGCACACCCAGCCGGCCGGGTCGGATGCGATCGAGGTTCGTCGCGCCACGTCTCCCGGGCAATTCGTCTCCTATGCCGGATCCGACATCGCGCGCGGCGAAGCGCTGCTGCGTGCGGGGACGATCATCGGCTCGCGCGAGATCGGCATGCTGGCCGCTTGCGGCATCGCCGAGGTGAATATCGCGCGCAAGCCGCTTGTGGCCGTCGTCTCCACTGGCGACGAACTGGTGCAGCCCGGAGAGCTGCTCGCGCCCGCCGAGATCTACGACACCAACGGTGCGATCGTCGCTGCTGCGATCGACGAGAATGGCGGCAAGGCGGTCTTCCTTGGCGCCATTCCCGACGATGAAGCCAAGCTCGAAGCCGCCATGCGCCGCGCGCTGGCGGATGCCGACATGCTGGTGCTGTCGGGCGGCACGTCGAAAGGCGCGGGCGACCTGTCCCACCGCATCATCGACCGGCTCGGCCAGCCCGGAATCATCGCGCATGGCGTTGCGCTCAAGCCCGGCAAGCCGCTGTGCCTTGCGGTCTGCGACGGCAAGCCGGTGGTGATCCTGCCGGGCTTTCCGACCTCGGCGATGTTCACCTTCCACGACATGATCGTGCCGGTGCTGCGCAGGATGGCCGGGCTGCCGCCGCGCTCCGAGGCCAAGGTCAGCGCGACCGTGCCGGTGCGCATCGCCTCCGAACTCGGCCGCACCGAATTCGTCATGGTCTCGCTGGTCGAGGGCCGGGACGGCCTGATCGCCTATCCCTCCGGCAAAGGATCCGGTGCGATCACGTCATTCGCGCAGGCCGATGGCTTTCTGCGCATCGACGCGCTCGCCGATCAGATGCCGGCCGGCACGCAGGCCGAGGTGACGCTGTTCACGCCGCATGTGCGCGTGCCCGATCTCGTCATCGTCGGCAGCCATTGCACCGGTCTCGATCTCGTTACCGCACAGCTCGCGCATGCCGGCCTGACCGTACGCTCGATCGCGGTCGGCAGCCTCGGCGGGCTCGCCGCGGCGAAGCGCGGCGAGTGCGATCTCGCGCCGATCCATCTGTTCGACGACAAGAGCGAGACCTACAACACGCCCTATCTCGTCGAGGGGCTCGAGCTCGTTCCGGGCTGGCGGCGGATGCAGGGCATCGTCTTCCGCAAGGGCGACAAGCGTTTCGAAGACCTCGGTGCGAAGGACGCCGTTGCAGCGGCGCTCGCCGACCCCGCCTGCATCATGGTCAACCGCAACCAGGGCGCCGGCACGCGCATCCTGATCGACCGGCTGCTCGGCGGGGCGCGTCCGGAAGGTTATTGGAACCAGCCGCGCTCGCACAATGCGGTGGCGGCGGCCGTGGCGCAGCACCGCGCCGACTGGGGCATGACCATCGCGCCGGTCGCCCATGCGGTCGGCCTCGGTTTCATTCCGCTCGCGGAGGAGCATTATGACTTCGCGTTGGTGACGGCGCGCAAAGACCGGCCGGCAGTGCAGGCCTTTCTCGATGCACTCGGCTCGAATGAAGCGCGCGCCGCGCTGGAGCGGGCGGGGTTCCGACCCGCGTAGATTGACGAAGCGGCGCTTCTCAATGATCCAAGCTAACCGGAGCACACCGCCTTACGATGCGTCATCCAGCGCCGCCAGCCGCTCGGCCTCGGCGATGTCCTCGACGGTATTGGCATTGAAGAACGGGTCGAGCGGCTCGGTCGGCCATGTCACCGTTGCCAGCGGATAGCGCGCGGTCCAGCGGTCGATCTTGCGGAGGTCTTCGACGACGAGTGCGTGGCGTAGCTCCTCACGCAGATCCACGCGCCATAGCCCAATCACCGGATGCGACTGATCGCCCGATGCGGCGACCGCGAGTTGCGCGTTCTCGCGCGCTCGCGCCTCATGTAGGCGGGCGACCAGATCGCGCGGCAGGAACGGGCAGTCGCCGGCGGCGCTGAGCACCCACTCGATGTTCGGTCGGTTTGTCGCGGTCCAGTCGAGCGCGGCGAGGATGCCGGCGAGCGGGCCGGGAAAGCCGGGCACGTCGTCGGCGACCACCTGCAAGCCGAACGCGGCGAAGCGCGCGGGATCGCCGTTGGCATTGAGGATCAGTCCGCTACATTGGGATGAAAGGCGCGCGATCACACGTTCTAGGATGGTGCGGCCACCGATGCTGCGCATCGGCTTGTCGCCGCCGCCCATGCGGCGGGCGAGACCGCCGGCGAGCAGAACGCCAAGAGTCGGCGGAACACTCGTCGCGGGAATCTCAGTCGTCACCACCTTCACCCTTGCGCTTGTGCTTGGCCGATTCCTCCTCGACGTAAGCGAGGTTCTGGTCGTAGACGATGCGGTCCTCGCCCGAGAGTGCGATGAAGCGCTTGCCGCGGGTGCGGCCGATCAGCGTCAGCCCGACCTGCCTTGCGAGATCGACGCCCCAGGCGGTGAAGCCGGAGCGCGACACCAGAATCGGAATGCCCATGCGCACAGTCTTGATCACCATCTCCGAGGTGAGGCGTCCCGTGGTGTAGAGGATCTTGTCGCTAGGCTCGACGCCGTGGCGGTACATCCAGCCCGCGATCTTGTCCACGGCGTTGTGACGGCCGACGTCCTCGGTGTAGCAAAGCGGGGTGCCCTCCTTGCACAGCACGCAGCCATGGATCGCGCCGGCCTCCAGATAAAGCGAAGGCATGGTGTTGATGGTCTGCGTCATCTGGTAGAGCCAGGAGGTGCGCAGCTCCGCCTTCGGCAGTGCGACACTCTCGACCGCTTCCAGCAGGTCGCCGAAGGCGGTGCCCTGCGCGCAGCCCGAGGTCTGCGTGCGCTTCTTCAGCTTGGCCTCGAAATTGGTGTGGTGTGAGGTGCGCACCACGACCACCTGGAGGTCATCGTCGTATTCGACCTCGGTGACCGCGTCATTATATTTCAGCATGTTCTGGTTCAGCAGGTAGCCGAGCGCCAGATATTCCGGATAGTCGCCGATCGTCATCATGGTGACGATCTCCTGCGAATTCAGGTAGAGCGTCAGCGGCCGCTCCATCGGCACCTTGATCTCGACCCTGGCGCCGGTCTGGTCGGTCCCGGTCACGCTCTGGGTCAGGCGCGGGTCGTCCGTGTCAGGGACGATCAGGGGCACCGGGGTCTTGTCGATCTTCATCATGGTTGCGAGGTTAGCATGACATTCGGGTCAAGCCGATATAAGCATGGCGGGGAGAGGCCGGAAGTTCCATCGGCGGGCGAGCCGTTGGCGGAGATCGGGTGGTTATGAAAGTCATCGGCCTTGCAGGCTGGAGTGGGGCGGGCAAGACCACGCTGTTGACGCGGCTGATCCCGCATTTCAACGCGCAGGGCCTGCGCGTTTCCGTGATCAAGCACGCGCATCACCAGTTCGACGTCGACGTGCCCGGCAAGGATTCCTGGCGCCATCGCGAGGCCGGCGCGGCCGAGGTGTTGGTTGCTTCGTCCAACCGCTGGGCCTTGATGCACGAATTGCGCGGCGCGGCGGAGCCGCGGCTGCCGGAACTCTTGGGCAAGCTGTCCGCGGTCGATCTGGTCGTGGTCGAGGGCTTCAAGCGCGAGCCACATCGCAAGATCGAGGTGTTTCGCGGCGCCAATGGCAAGCCACTGCTGTTTCCAGACGATCCCGGCATTGCCGGTATTGTCGCCGACGTCGCGGTTGACACCCGGCTGCCGACTGTCCATCTCGACGATATTCCGGCCGCGGCGGCATTGTTGCTCCGCGCGGCGATGCCGGTCGAGGAAGCGGTGGCAAAAAGCGCCGCGATGCGCGGACGAGGCACCATGGCGCAACTATCGGACGATTGCTTTGCCTTCGGCGGCCCGATGATGTCGGTGGACGAGGCCGTTGGCCTGATCACCACGCGCGTCAATGCGATCGCCGATCTCGAAACCGTGGCGCTCGTCGAAGCGGATGGGCGCGTGCTGGCGCACGATATCGCCGCGCCTTTGCCGCTGCCGCCCTTCACCAACTCCGCCGTCGATGGTTACGCCGTCCGCAGCGCGGATCTTCCGCAAGGCACGGAGCAGGCGTTGCCGCTCGACGGCCGCATCCAGGCCGGCGGCCTTGCACAGACGCCGATCAAGCCCGGCCACACCGCGCGCATCTTCACGGGTGCGCCGATGCCGCCGGATGCCGAGACGGTCTTCATGCAGGAAGATGTCCGCATCGATGATTCCGGCAAGATCGTGCTGCCGCCGGGACTGAAGCCGGGTGCCAATGTTCGCCCTGCGGGCGAGGACATTCCCGAAGGGTACGTCGCGCTGCGCGCCGGCCAGCGCTTGCGGCCGCAGCACGTTGCCCTCGCCGCCGCCTTCGGCCTGACCAGCCTCGACGTCGTCAGGCGCATCCGCGTCGCGGTGTTCTCGACCGGTGACGAGCTGGCCTCGCCCGGCGAACCGCGCGCAGCCTCGCAACTGTTCGATTCCAACCGCTTCATGCTGATGGCGATGCTGCGCCGGCTCGGCTGCGAGGTCAGCGATCTCGGCATCTTGCGGGACGAACGGACGTCGCTTGCGAACGGCCTGAAGCAAGTCGCCGGTGAACACGACCTTATCCTTACCACCGGTGGCGTTTCGACCGGCGAAGAGGATCACGTCAAGGCGGCGGTCGAGAGCATCGGCTCGCTGGTGCTGTGGCGGATGGCGATCAAGCCCGGCCGGCCGGTCGCAATGGGCATCATCGACGGCACGCCGCTGATCGGATTGCCCGGCAATCCCGTTGCGAGCTTCGTCACCTTCGTCCATGTGGTGCGGCCGACGGTGCTGGCGCTCGCCGGCAGCCTGCCGGAGCCGCTGACGCCGATCCCTGTGCGCGCCGCGTTCACCTACAAGAAGAAGGCGGGCCGGCGCGAATATGTTCGCGTCTCCTTGCGGCGCGGAGAGGACGGCGCGCTGGAGGTCATCAAGTTCCCGCGGGAAGGCGCTGGGCTGTTGTCGTCGCTGATCGAGACCGACGGCTTGGTCGAACTCGGCGAGGACGTCACGAATGTCGAGCCGGGGCACAGCGTAGGTTTCCTACCCTACGCCGATCTGCTCTGATGCGGCTGCGTTGACGCCATCGCCTCATCCCGCCATGTTGCGCCCATGACCCGAACGACGCTCGATCTCACCGGGCTGAAATGCCCGCTACCTGCTCTGAAGACGCGCAAGGCGCTAAAGCCGTTGCAGCCTGGCGATCAACTCGAAGTGCACTGCACCGATCCCTTGTCGGTGATTGACATTCCGAATCTGATTCGCGAGACCGGCGACAAGGTCGAGATCACCGAGCGCAACGACGCGCGCATCGTATTCCTGGTCGAAAAGAGCGACGCCCCGTAGAAAGGCGAATGTTCACGGCGGTGACGTTTGACTATGCTGCGCCCGCGGGGGAAGCGGCCGGAAGCTTCGCTGCAGTGCGAAAGCGCCGAATATTGCGGTGGATGGATCTCAAACCTAAGACATCGGGCATGACTTTCTCAACTTCGAGGGCAAGCGCAGCTGCAAGTCCCGCGGTGGGCCGCGAGCCTGCCGTCAAGCTCGGCAAGACGGCTGCAGGGCCGGAGTTCGGCGCGCTGGCGCAGGCCTCCATCCTGATCGTCGACGACGAGCCGGGCATGCGCAATTTCCTGGTGCGCACGCTTGCGCCGCGCTGCAAGCTGGTGGACGAGGCGGCCGATACCGACCAGGCTTCGCGCAAGCTCGATTCCAACCGCTACGACGTCGTCATTCTCGATAACATCATGCCAGGCAAGAATGGCGTCGATTGGCTCGCCGAGCAGCGCGCCGTCGGCTTTTTCGCCGACGCCATCCTGATCACCGCCTACGCCGACCTCGACACTGCGATCCAGGCCCTGCGCGCCGGTGCGGCCGATTTCGTGCTCAAGCCGTTCCGCTCCAACCAGATCCTCAACGCGGTGGCACGATGCCTCGACCGTGTCCGCCTCCAGCGCGAGAACTATGTCCTGCGCTATGCTCTGCGTGCCTCGTCCGACCGCACCTTTCTGCGCGACAATCTGATCGGACAGTCGGCAGCGACGCTGCGCGTACGGGAGACCATCGCGCGCGTCGCGCGCCTGCCGACCTCGGTTCTCCTCACCGGCGAATCCGGCACCGGCAAGGAAGTGGCAGCGCGCTCGATCCACTCGCTGTCCGACCGCGCCGACAAACCCTTCGTGCCCGTGAATTGCGCGGCGATCCCGCCCGAGATGATCGAGGCCGAGCTGTTCGGACACATCAAGGGCGCGTTCACCGGCGCCGATTCGGGACGCGAGGGCTTATTCCTGTATGCGCATGGCGGCACGCTGTTCCTCGACGAGATCGGGGAGCTGCCGCTGCCGATGCAGAGCAAGCTGCTCCGCGTGCTCGAAGACCGCCGCGTCCGTCCGGTCGGCTCCGAGCGTGAGGTTCCGGTCGACCTTCGCTTCATCTTCGCAACCAATGCCGAGCTTCAGAAGGAGGTCGAGAAGGGCCGTTTCCGAGCTGATCTGTTCTACCGGCTCAACGTGATGCAAATCCGCCTGCCGCTGCTGAAGGATCGCGGCGATGACGTGCAGGAGCTTGCCGCCATCTTCATGAGCAAGCTGTCGGCTCAGCTCGGCATGCCGCCGGTGCCGATCGACGCCGCGGTGCGGGCGGCGCTCGCAAGCTATGACTGGCCAGGCAATGTGCGCGAGCTGCGCAATTTGATCGAGCGCACGCTGATCCTCGGCGCCTTCCCCGACGATTTCGCCGGTCCCCGCAACAACGGTCAGTCGGCGCCTGCCGACAGTCTCGCGGAGCTCGAGCGCCGTCACATTCTCGGCGTGCTGAAGGAGGTCAATGGCAATCGCGAGGAGGCGGCGCGTCGCCTCGGTATCTCGCGCAAGACCATCGACCGCAAATGCGCGTTGTGGGATGTCTGATGCTGCCGGCCGCAGCGGCGAGCCCGTGCGGGGACGCTCCGTCCGCTTCCGGCTGCTCGCCATCGCGCTGCTGCCGATGCTGGTCATCCTGCCGCTCCTGCTCGGCGTTGCGATCTATCGCTGGAACGCGAAGTTCGACGCGACCCTGATCTCCAAGGTCAACGGCGATCTCACCATCGCCCACCAATATCTCGCCCGCATCCTGGAAAAGACCGGCGTCCAGCTCCGGGCGCTCAGCCTGTCGGCCCGCTTCCATGAGGTGCTGGCGCCGGATGCGCGCGGCTCCCTGCAGGATCTGCTCGACGAGACCCGCAAGGAAATTGGTCTCGATTTCCTGTATCTGACCAACGATCGCGGCGACGTCCTGGCCTCATCGCCGCCGCTGCAGCATCGACCGAGAAGTGACTGGCCAATCATCAGGTCGGCGCTGTCGGGACAGGTCCCTGCGACGGGCGTCGACATTTTCGGCAATGACGAGCTCGCCGCAATTTCGCCGGCCCTGGCTGAGCGCGCGCGATTGGACCTCGTGCCGACCCCGAACGCGGTGCCGACCGACCGCAGCACCGAGACGCGCGGCATGGTCGTGCATGCGGCGAGCCGGGCGATGCTACCTGACGGTGGCGCCGCTGCGCTGGTCGGCGGCACGCTGCTCAACCAGAATCTCGAATTCATCGACACGATCAACGATCTCGTCTATCGCGCGGCGAGCCTGCCGGAGGGCAGCCAGGGCACTGCGACGCTGTTCCTGGACGACGTGCGGATATCGACCAACGTCCGTCTGTTCGAGGGACGGCGCGCGCTCGGCACGCGCGTGTCGGCGGCGGTGCGCTCGGCCGTGCTGGGCGAGGGGCGGACCTGGCTCGACAGCGCTTTCGTGGTCAATGACTGGTACATCTCCGCCTACGAGCCGCTGGTCGACAGTTACGGCAAGCGGGTCGGCATGCTCTATGTCGGCTTTCTGGAGAAGCCGTTCAGTGAAGCCAAATACCAGACATTGATGATCATCATCGCAGCGTTCATCGCGATCACCGCAGCGACCGTACCAATCTTCCTGCGCTGGGCGAGCTCCATCTTCATGCCGCTGGAGCGCGTCACGGCGACGATCACCGAGGTGGAGCGCGGGAACCTCTCCGCCCGCACCAAGATGCCGGTGTTGGGTGACGAGATCGGCCGCGTCGCGGTTCATCTCGACAGCCTGCTCGACCAGATCCAGGAACGCGACCGACAGCTCCGGGAATGGAATGAGGAGCTGAACGTTCGCGTGCGGGAGCGCACGCGCGACCTCGAGCACGCCAATTTCAAGCTTGAGGCGACCACCAAGCAGCTCATCATGTCGGAGAAGCTGGCTGCGATCGGCGAGATCACCGCCGGCGTTGCGCACGAGATCAACAATCCGATCGCGGTGATGCAGGGCAATCTCGACGTCATCCGCAGCGTGTTCGGGGCCGATGCCGACAAGGCGAAGGTCGAGTTTCGCCTGCTCGACGAGCAGATTCACCGCATTAGCCAGATCGTGACCAAGCTGTTGCAGTTTGCAAGGCCGGAGGAGTATGCCGGCTATGTCGAGCGCCATGCGCTGGCGAGCGTCATCTCCGACTGTCTGCCGCTGGTGCAGCATCTTCTGAACAAGACCGAGATCGCCGTGGTCAGGGACGACCGCGCCAACCGGCTCGTGCTGATGAATCGCAACGAGCTGCAGCAGGTCCTGGTCAATCTCATCGTCAACGCGATCCACGCCATGCCGGAAGGCGGAACCCTGACGCTCCGCTCCTTCGATGCGGAGCGCGACGGCCATCAAGGCGTCGCCATCGAGGTCGCCGACACTGGCATCGGCATGAGCACCGAGGTGATCGAAAAGATATTCGACCCCTTCTACACCACGAAACGGCGGCAAGGCACCGGGCTCGGCCTCTCGATCAGCCAGACGCTGATCAAGCGCCAGGGCGGACAGATCACGGCCGAAAGCCGCGTCGGTTCCGGGAGTACATTCACGGTGTGGCTGCCGGAAGCGAGCTGATTGGACATTTTGTCCGAGGATCTCGGGACATTCTGTCCGACGCAGCACATTGCGCTGCGGGAAGTCGTTGAATTGTCACGATGCTATTTCTGGCACGCGCGTTGCTCATCTCAAGACAGGGTGTTGAGGGGGATGAGGGCGCGATTGCCGTCACTGCAACGCTGCTCGCGAGGCGAAGGGACGTCACCCGCGATCAGCCGTTTGCTCGGCGCGCATGAGGCGATGCTCACCAGACGATTCCGCTTCGGCATGAAGTCCGACCTGTCATGCGCGGCTGCCAAGCTCGCACACGACCGGTCTCAAACCGATGTGCCGGCAAGGCCACGCTTTGGAGGTAATGCTTATGACGACTGCCGATACCGTTCTTGCACCAATTGGTGCTTCCGGCTTCCTCGATCGTGAACGCACGATCGCGACCGCCGGGTTCAATCGCTGGCTGGTGCCGCCGGCAGCGCTGTGCATCCATCTGTGCATCGGCATGGCCTATGGCTTCTCGGTGTTCTGGCTGCCGCTGTCGCGCGCGATCGGGTTGACCGCACCGAAAGCCTGCCCGGATATGTCGCTGTGGCAAGAGCTCTTCACCACCACTTGCGACTGGAAGGTCGCAAGCCTGGGGTGGATGTACACGCTGTTCTTCGTCTTGCTCGGCGTCTCCGCTGCGATCTGGGGCGGCTGGCTCGAGCGCGCCGGTCCGCGCAAGGCGGGCGTCGTCGCCGCCTGCTGTTGGGGCGGCGGTCTTCTGATTGGTGCCTTCGGAGTCTACGTCCACCAGCTCTGGATCATGTGGCTTGGTTGCGGCGTGATTGGCGGCGTCGGTCTCGGCCTCGGCTACATTTCCCCGGTGTCGACCCTGATCAAATGGTTTCCGGACCGCCGCGGCATGGCGACCGGCATGGCCATCATGGGATTTGGCGGCGGCGCCATGATCGGAGCGCCTCTGGCAAACATTCTGGTGAACGGCGGCAAATTCCTCAGCTTCGATCTTGGCTCCTTCCATTTTGAATTGGGCGCTCCTGGTTTCTTTCCTGGGTTCAAGTCGGCCGCCGACGTCGGCGTCTGGCAGACCTTTCTCTTGATGGGCGTGATCTATTTTGTCTTCATGATGATCGGCGCCTTCGCCTATCGCGTGATTCCGACCGGCTGGCAGCCCGAGGGCTGGACCGCGCCGACCGAGAAGAAGTCGATGATCACCGAGCACCATGTGCACCTCAATAACGCACACAAGACGCCGCAATTCTGGCTGATCTGGTGGGTGCTTTGCTTGAACGTCTCGGCGGGTATCGGCGTGATCGGCATGGCCTCGCCCATGCTCCAGGAGATCTTCGCCGGCAAGCTGATTGGGCATCCCGAGCTAAGCTTCGGCCAGCTTTCGGTTGAACAGAAAGCTGCGATCGCAGCGATCGCCGCCGGCTTCGCCGGCCTGTTGTCATTGTTCAACATCGGCGGCCGGTTCTTCTGGGCGTCGATGTCGGACCTCATGGGTCGCAAGAACACCTACTACACGTTCTTCATACTCGGCATCGTGCTCTACGCGCTGGCGCCGACCTTCGCGGCGATGGGCTCGAAGCTGTTCTTCGTGCTCGCCTTCTGCATCATCCTGTCGATGTATGGCGGCGGCTTCGCGACCGTGCCGGCCTATCTCGCCGACATGTTCGGCACTCAGTTCGTCGGCGCCATCCACGGCCGGCTGCTGACGGCGTGGTCGACCGCGGGCATCATCGGCCCGGTGGTGGTGAACTATATCCGCGAGTTCCAGCTTGCGGCCGGCGTGCCGCGGGACAAACTCTATGACACCACAATGTACATCCTCTGCGCGATGCTGATTGCAGGCCTGATCTGCAACTATTTGATCAGGCCGGTCAATCCGAAGTGGAACATGAGCGCGGAAGAGGTCGCCAAGTTGCAGGCAGCGAGCGCCAAGAGCGAAGCGGTGATCCAGCACGGCTCCTTCGGTATCGGGAAGGGTGGGCTCGATGTCTCGGCCGCGCTGTTCTGGGCCTTCGTGGCTATTCCGATCGCATGGGGCGTGTTGAAGACGCTCGAGAGCGCGGTGAAGATCTTCTGATCGCGCAGGGCCCTCTCGCAGCGGGAATCTCCACTCCAAGGTGCATGAGGGCGGCGCCAGATCAATCCGAGCGGGGCATGCGGCTTTTTGGCCGCATGCCCCCTAAATACTTATTGCAACGCACGAATTCTCTTGGCATCTGGTATGCCAATGATTAGGATTGGACTTGTTCTAAAGAAGGGCTACGAGACGCAGCGATGAGCCACGACGTGCAACAGGTCCGCTCGTTCGAACATCCGGGCGAGGGACGGAAGCGAGCCAAGGCGACGCCCAAGGGGCGCCAGGTCGACCCTACGGCGGCGCACGAGATCGAGCTGTTGCTCGGCGACAGGCCGCGGCGGCGCGATCTGCTGATCGAATATCTGCACCTGATCCAGGACAAGTACCACCAGATTTCGGCCGCGCATCTCGCCGCGCTCGCCGACGAGATGAAGCTCGCCTTTGCCGAGGTGTTCGAGACCGCGACCTTCTACGCTCATTTCGACGTGGTGAAGGAAGGTGAGCCCGACATCGCGCCGCTGACGATCCGCGTCTGTGATTCGCTGACCTGCGCGATGCTCGGCGGTGAGAAGCTCCTGCAGGATTTGCAGAGCGCCTCGGGCCCTGGCATCCGCGTCGTGCGCGCGCCCTGCGTTGGCCGTTGCGATACCGCGCCTGCTGCTGAGGTCGGCCACAACTTCGTCGACCACGCCACCGTCGCCAATGTCATGGCGGCCGCGAAGGCCGGCGACACCCACGCGCATCTGCCCAACTATGTCGGCTACGAGGCCTACCTCGCCGGCGGTGGCTACAAGCTGCTCAATCGCCTCCGCTCCGGCGAGCTGCCGAAGGACGATCTCTTGAAGGCGCTCGACGACGCTTCGCTCCGCGGTCTCGGCGGCGCAGGCTTCCCGACGGGACGCAAATGGCGCGCGGTGCTCGGCGAGCCCGGACCGCGGCTGATGGCGATCAACGGCGACGAGGGCGAGCCCGGCACGTTCAAGGACCGCTATTATCTGGAAACCGATCCGCATCGCTTCATCGAGGGCATGCTGATCGGCGCGCATGTGGTGCAGGCCTCCGACGTCTACATCTATCTGCGCGACGAATATCCGGCCTCACGCGAGATCCTCGAACGCGAGATCGCCAAGCTCCCGCCGGGCGGTCCGACGCTGCATATGCGCCGCGGCGCCGGTGCCTATATCTGCGGCGAGGAATCTTCACTGCTGGAGAGCATCGAGGGCAAGCGCGGCCTGCCCCGGCACAAGCCGCCTTACCCGTTCCAGGTCGGCCTGTTCGGCCTGCCGACGCTGATCAACAACATCGAGACGCTGTGGTGGGTGCGCGACATCGTCGAGAAGGGCGCCGACTGGTGGAAGGGCAATGGCCGCCATGAGCGTCATGGCCTGCGCAGCTTCTCGGTCTCGGGCCGCGTCAAGAATCCCGGCATGAAGCTGGCGCCTGCGGGCATCACCGTGCGCGAGCTGATCGACGAATATTGCGGTGGCATGGCCGACGGCCATCAGTTTTATGCCTACCTGCCGGGCGGCGCGTCCGGCGGCATCTTGCCGGCATCGATGGACGACATCCCGCTCGATTTCGGCACGCTGGAAAAATATGGCTGCTTCATCGGCTCCGCCGCGATCGTGATCCTGTCGCAGAAGGACAGCGTGCGCGCGGCGGCGTTGAACCTGATGAAGTTCTTCGAGGACGAGAGCTGCGGTCAGTGCACACCGTGCCGCGTCGGAACCCAGAAAGCGGCGCTGCTGATGCAGAAGCCGGTCTGGAATCGGGCCTTGCTGGAAGAATTGAGCCAAGCGATGCGCGATGCCTCGATCTGCGGGCTCGGACAGGCGGCATCGAATCCGCTGACCACCGTGATCAAATATTTCCCTGACGAGTTCAAGGACGCGGCCGAATGACCAAGATTACGTTCGAGCTTGACGGCAAGCAGGTCGAGGCCAAACCCGGCGAGACGATCTGGCAGGTGGCCCAGCGCCAGGGCCGCGAGATCCCGCACCTCTGCTATTCGCCCGCACCCGATTATCGCCCTGACGGCAACTGCCGCGCCTGCATGGTCGAGATCGAAGGCGAGCGCGTGCTGGCGGCATCGTGCAAGCGCACGCCGTCGGTCGGCATGAAGGTGAAGACCGAGAGCGCCCGCGCGATTGCTGCGCAGAAAATGGTGATGGAGCTGCTCGTCGCCGACCAGCCGGCGCGCGAGACCTCGCATGATCCGGATTCGAAGTTCTGGCACTGGGCCGAGACCACCGGTGTCACCGAGAGCCGCTTCCCCGCCGCCGAGCGCTGGGCGACGGATGCCAGCCATCCGGCGATGCGCGTCAATCTCGATGCCTGCATCCAGTGCGGCCTGTGCGTGCGCGCCTGCCGCGAGGTCCAGGTCAACGATGTCATCGGCATGGCCTACCGCAATGCCGGCGCCAAGATCGTGTTCGACTTCGACGATCCCATGGGCGAATCGACCTGCGTCGCCTGCGGCGAATGCGTGCAGGCCTGCCCGACCGGCGCGTTGATGCCGGCCGTGATGCTCGACGACAAGCAGACCCGCGTCATCTATGCCGACAAGAAGGTCGATTCCCTGTGCCCGTTCTGCGGCGTCGGGTGCCAGGTGACCTACGAGGTCAAGGACGAGAAGGTGATCTATGCGGAGGGCCGCGACGGCCCCGCCAATCACAACCGTCTCTGCGTCAAGGGCCGCTTCGGCTTCGACTACATCCACCATCCGCATCGTCTGACCAAGCCGCTGGTGCGGCTGCCGAATGCGAAGAAGGACGCCAACGACCAGGTCGATCCGGCCAATCCCTTCACCCATTTCCGTGAAGCGAGCTGGGAAGAGGCGCTCGATATCGCCGCCAAGGGTCTCGTCAAGATCCGCGACGAGAAAGGCGTGAAGGCGCTGGCGGGCTTCGGCTCGGCCAAGGGCTCCAACGAAGAGGCCTATCTGTTCCAGAAGCTGGTGCGCACCGGCTTCGGCTCGAACAATGTCGATCACTGCACCCGTTTGTGCCACGCCTCGTCGGTCGCGGCGCTGTTCGAGGGCCTGAGCTCGGGCGCGGTGTCGGCGCCGTTCGCGGCCGCGATGGACGCCGAAGTGATCTGGGTGATCGGTGCCAACCCGACCGTGAACCACCCGGTGGCGGCAACCTACATCAAGAACGCGGCGAAGAAGGGCGCCAAGCTGTTCGTCATGGATCCGCGGCGACAGAGCCTGTCGCGTCACGCGACCAAGCATCTGCAGTTCAAGCCGGGCTCCGACGTTGCGATGTTGAACGCGATGATCAACACGATCATCACCGAAGGCCTGACCGACGACCAGTACATCGCCGGCTACACCGAAGGCTTCGAGGAGCTCAAGGAGAAGATCAAGGAATTCACGCCGGAGAAGATGGAGCCGATCTGCGGCATCCCGGCGCAGACCCTGCGCGAGGTCGCGCGGACCTATGCGCGCGCAAAATCCTCCATCATCTTCTGGGGCATGGGCATCAGCCAGCACGTCCACGGCACCGACAATGCGCGCTGCCTGATTGCGCTGGCGCTGATCACCGGCCAGGTCGGCCGTCCCGGCACCGGCCTGCATCCGCTGCGCGGTCAGAACAACGTGCAGGGCGCCTCCGACGCCGGCCTGATCCCGATGTTCCTGCCGGACTACCAGCCGGTCGGCCGCGACGACTTGCGCGGCGCTTTCGAAAAGCTCTGGCAGCAGGATCTCGATCCCGTGCGCGGCCTGACCGTGGTCGAGATCATGAACGCGATCCATGCCGGCGAGATCAAGGGCATGTATATCGAGGGCGAGAACCCCGCGATGTCCGACCCCGATCTCCAGCATGCCCGCGAAGCGCTCGCCATGCTCGATCATCTCGTGGTGCAGGATCTCTTCGTCACCGAGACCGCATTCCATGCCGACGTGATCCTGCCGGCCTCGGCCTTTGCGGAGAAGGAGGGCTCTTTCACCAACACCGACCGCCGGGTGCAGCTCGCGCGTCAGGTGATCAAGCCGCCGGGCGATGCGCGGCAGGATCTCTGGATCATTCAGGAGATCGGTAAGCGCATGGGGTTGCCGTGGAATTATTCCGGCCCCGGCGATGTCTACACCGAGATGGCGGAGCTGATGCCGTCGCTGAAGAACATCAGCTGGGAGCGGCTGGTGCGGGAAGGCGCGGTCACCTATCCGGCCGATGCTCCCGACAAGCCCGGCAACGAGATCATCTTCACCACGGGCTTCCCGACCGCGAGCGGCCGCGGCAAGATCGTGCCGGCCAAGGTGATCCCGCCGGACGAACTGCCCGACGCCGAATACCCGATGGTGCTCTCCACCGGCCGCGTGCTGGAGCATTGGCACACCGGCTCGATGACACGCCGCGCCCAGGTGCTCGATCAGATCGAGCCGGAAGCGGTCGCGTTCATGTCGCCGAAGGACATGCGGAAGAAGAACCTCGCGCCGGGCGACTTCATTCGCCTGGAGACCCGACGCGGCGCCGTCGAGGTCAAGGTGCGCTCCGACCGCGACGTGCCCGAGAACATGGTGTTCATGCCGTTCTGCTATGCGGAGGCGGCCGCGAACCTGTTGACCAACCCGGCGCTCGATCCCTTCGGCAAGATCCCGGAGTTCAAGTTCTGCGCGGCCAGGGCGGAGCGCGTGGAGATGCGCGACGCGGCGGAGTAGGGGCGACCTCCTCCCTGTGGAGTTTGGCGGCGTAGCGCCGCCAAAACTCCGCTGTCGTCATCGCGCACGAGGCTTGCCACAGAAACCGCTGTCATGCCCCGGCTTGACCGGGGCATCCAGTACGCCGCGGCGGATGTGGTAAGAGCGAGTTCTCCAATGCCGGCGTCTGGGATACTGGATCGCCCGGTCAAGCCGGGCGATGACACCGAGGGTTTGGCGCGCAAGAGTGCCCACATCGTCATTGCGAGCGCAGCGAAGCAATCCAGACTGTCTCTCCGGCGGGATTCTGGATTGCTTCGTCGCTTCGCTCCTCGCAATGACGGTGGTAAACGTGACTCATGTCCAAAGTCACCCCCGCCACGCGCGCGCTTGAAGCCGCCGGAGTTGCCTTCACCGTCCACACTTATGACTACGATCCCGATGCCGCGAGCATCGGGCTCCAGGCCGCCTCCGCGCTAGGTGAAGACCCGGCGCGGGTGTTGAAGACGCTGATGGCCTTAGTGGACGGCAAGCCGGTCTGCGTGGTTGTGCCGTCCGACCAGGAAGTCTCAATGAAGAAGCTCGCCGTCGCCGCGGGTGGCAAGTCGGCGCAGATGATGAAGCCGCTCGAGGCCGAGCGCGTCACCGGGTACAAGGTCGGCGGCATCAGCCCGTTCGGGCAGCGCAAGCCGGTGCGCACTGTGATCGACCGGCGGGCCATGACGCAGGAACAGGTGTATCTCAACGGGGGCCAGCGCGGCTTACAGGTGCGGCTCAAGCCGGACGATGCGCGCGAGGTCCTCAAGGCAGCCGTGGTCGACGTGATTGCCTGACCACGCCGGCGCGTTGCACGCGCCATCAGTTGCGGTGCACAAACGCAGCGTCTTGCAGGTTGAATTTATTGCATGCTCGCGTGCATTGATCCTGCACAGCGTCATTAGACTATGGTAGGGTACGACATCCGCTGAAAAAAAGTGCGTCGAAAACAGGGAGGACGACATGCGGGGGATTGCGTCGAAGGTCCTTGGCTCGCTGGCCGCAGGACTTTTTTTTATGTCCGGTGCCGTGATGGCCGCGGAGCCGCCGAAGGAGATGAAGCTCTACGTCTTCTCGTCGGGGGCGCTCAATCTCGACAAGTCGATCATTCAGAATGGCAGCAGTGGCAAGGTCCAGATCCCGGTCGGCTTTTTTCTGATCCGGCATCCGAAGGGCGACGTGCTGTTCGACTGCGGCAACAACGACCGCATCATCAAGGATCCCGACTATTGGGGCCCGTTCGTGAAGGCGCTTGACCCCGGCCGTTCGCCCGACATCGCCATCGACGCACAGCTTGCCAAGATCAACGTCAAGCCTTCCGATATCAAATATGTCGTGCTCGGCCATTTCCACGTCGATCACGCCGGCAACATCGGAAAATTCCTGGACTCGACCTTCGTGTTCCAGCGTGACGAGATCAGGAACGCGTTCTGGCCGGCGCCGGGCTATGCAACCTTCTTCATCTCGGACGACTTCGCCATGCTGCGCAACAGCGTCGGCGGCGGCATGCCGGCCAAGTACAAGACCATCGAGCTCGACGGCGATCTCGATCTGTTCGGGGACAACAGCGTCTTCATCCATCGCACCGTGTCGCACACGCCCGGAAGCCAGATCCTGGTGGTGCGGTTGCCGAAGACCGGAACAGTGGTGCTGACCAGCGACGCCATCTATCTCCAGGAGAATCTGGATAAGAACATCCTGCCGAGCATCGGCAGCGTCTATGATCCGGTCGGGATGCTCGATGCCTATGCCTGGGTGAAGCGGGTCCGCGACACCGAGGGCGCCGACATCATCTACGCCCACGATCCCGACGTGTTCAAGGCGCACAAGCACTCACCCGAATTCTACGAGTGATCGGTTCGCGACATCGGGTCATCTCGCGCAAGTCGTTATCCCGGGTCCCTGTGCCCGGGATTCCGTTCGGTGCTCCGAGGGAGTACCTGCCAGAGGGGTGTCTAAAGTCTTCATGCTTCCGGCTGTCTCTCCGGTCGTTGTCGCCGAGCGCGTGACAAAATGGTACGGGCCGCGGCGCGCTGTCGCCGACGTCTCGTTTTCCATCGCGCCGGGCGAGATCGTCGGACTGCTCGGGCCGAACGGATCCGGCAAGAGCACGATCTTCCGCATGCTTACGGGCTATCTGGTTCCGACGAGCGGGCGCATTGCGGTCGCCGGTCACGACGTGGTTGAGGATTCCATCGGTGTGCGCCGCGCCATCAGCTACGTGCCGGAAGATGCGCCGCTCTACGACCACATGCGGGTCGGCGAATTCCTGCATTTTATGGCGGGGCTCAAGGGCCTGCACGGGGCGAAGGCAAGGGCCGCGGTCGACGAGGCGGCCGAGCGGCTCGACCTTGTGCGCGTCATGAAGCTGACAGCCGGCAAATTATCGCGCGGCTTCCGCCAGCGTGTCTCGATCGCGCAAGCACTCTTGGGCAATCCAGACGTTCTGGTGCTGGACGAGCCGACCAGCGGGCTCGATCCTCATCAGGTGATCGCCGTACGCGACCTGATCCAGTCGCTGGCCGGACGGCACACCGTGCTCATGGCCTCGCACATCCTGCCCGAGATCGAGAAGATTGCGTCGCGGGTGATGATCCTGCTCGATGGCGTGCTGCTGACATCCGATGCATTGAAGGATGCCGCGCCCGATCTCCGGCTTCGCTTGTCGGCGGATGCGTCGCTCGAATTCATTCGCGCTGCGGCTGATGCTGTCGCCGGCGTGCGCGACATCGTCGCCGCTGCCGATGGAGGTGGGCGCTTTGTCGTTGCGGCGGATCGGCGTCCCGCACTTGCCGCCGACCTCTTGTCCGCGCTGGTCGGTGCGCAAATTGCGGTGCGTGAGCTGACCGAGCTGCGGCCCGACCTCGAGCGGGTGTTTCTCGACCTCACCCGCCAGCCGGAGGCGGCCGCATGAGAAGCTTTGCCGTGCTGCTGGGCAAGGAAGCGACAGCGCTGTTCTCTTCGCCGATCGCCTACGTGCTGATGACCGTGTTCCTGCTGGTCATGGGCTATAGCTTCACGCTGACGCTGTTCCTCAGCCATCAGCCGAGCATGGTGCACGTCTTTTTCCAGATGTTCGTGCTGTTCATGCTGACCGCGCCGCTGATCACCATGCGCCTGTTCGCGGAGGAGCGGAAGCTCAAGACGCTGGAGGTGCTGCTGACCGCGCCTGTCTCCGAGGTCGCCATCGTGCTTGCGAAATTTCTCGCCGCGATGAGCCTGATCGTGGTCATGCTTGTGCTGTCGGGGGCCTATGCGTCCGCGCTCGCCTGGTTCGGCGATCCGGATTTCGGCCCGATCTACAGCGGCTATTTCGGCCTCTTGCTGTTCGGCTCGGCGCTGGTCGGCGCGGGGCTGTTGGCCTCGGCGTTGACGGCCAACCAGGTGATCGCGGCGCTGATCTCGCTCAGCGTGTTCCTCCTGCTCTGGATCATCGACAATTTCGGCTGGCTGCTGCCGAGCCCGTTCGACACGCTGGTGGTGAACCTGTCGCTCTCGGTCCATTTCCGTCCCTTTGCCGTCGGCTCGATCTACCTGTCCGACGTGGGCTTCTTCCTCAGCGTCACGCTGCTGATGCTGCTGTTGACGGTCCGCGCGCTGGCGCGGCGGTGAGAGGCAACCGAATGACCGGCCCCGCCAGATCGAACGTCGCGCTGCTCGTCCTGGCGGCCGGAGCGATCATCTGCGGCGCACTCGGCTTTGCCGGACTTGGCGAGTCGGCCTCGAACACCTTGCTGTTCATGGCCTGCGGTCTCACCTTGCTCGCACTCTTCATCGTCGCGATCAGGCTGCCGTTGCGCAGCGGCGGTTCGGCCTGGCTCGCGAACACGTCGATCGTCCTTGCCGCCATCGCCGTCGTGATCGGCGCCAACGTTGCGCTCTATCGTCATGATTTGCACTTCGACGTCAGCCGCGAAGGGCGCAACACGCCGCCGCAGCAGCTCACCGACGTGATCGCGCAATTGCGCGTCCCGCTGTCCCTGACCTATTTCTACAATGCCGGCGATGCAAATGCAGTCAACGTCAAGGAACTGGTTCAGACCGCGGCGCGCAATCATGCGCTGTTCGCGTTCCGCGCCATCGATCTCGACAAGGAGCCAGGCCTTGCCCGCGATCTCGGCGTTCGCGCCTACAACACGGCGGTGCTCCAGGCCGAGGATCGCAAGGTCCTGGTCGAGAACGTCATTGATCCCGCTCGCATCGGCTATGCGGCGCTGCGGGTGCTGCGCAAGCGGGTGGAGACTGTGTGCTTCGTCACCGGTCACGGCGAGACGTTTCGGCCGCTGCCTTCGCATTTCCATTTCAGCCATGTCGAGACGCTGAAGGGGCACGAGACGCCCGGCGCTGGCGACGTGCTGGAGGCGGCGCCGGAAGCGCTCGACCGTCTCCAGCTCGCGTTGAACCAGATCGGTTTCGAAATGCGCGAGCTCGTCACGGCGACTGCCTCCAGCATCCCGTCAGACTGCTCGGTCGTGGCCGATGTCGGCCCACGCACCGCCTTTTCCGCTGACGAGGCGGCGCTGCTTGGCGACTATGTCAGAGGAGGGGGCCGGCTTCTGCTGCTGATTGATCCGCTATCGGAGGTCAACGGCGATTTCGAGCGCCTGCTGCTGAGGCCTGTCGGCTTGTCGACCGAGGCGGCGATCGTGATCGATCCCCTCAACCATTTCCGCACCGACGCCGACAAGGTCGCGGTCCCCTATTATCCGCCGCATCCGATCACCCGGCGCCTGGCGTTGACCGTGTTTCCGCAAGTCCGGCCGCTCGCGGTCACGCAGCCGCCAAGCGGCGTAAGCACGATCGTGCTCGCGGCCAGCAGCCAGGACAGCTACCTGCGTTCGCCCAGGAATGGCGCCGCTGCGAGCGATGGGGCGGCAACACGGCCCCGCAATGCCCAGCCGCTCGCGGTTGCTCTCGAGGGGACCTGGCCGGGCGGCGCGCCAGACAAGCGCTTCCGCATGGTCATAGCCGGGACCAGCAAGTTCGCGAGCAACGAATATTTCCCCTATGTCTCCAACGGCGAGCTGTCGCTCGCCACGCTACGCTGGCTCGCCGAGGATGATAATTCGCCAAGTGTCGCACCGCAGACCTTCAAGCTGCCGGAGATCGTGTTGACCAGCGGCCAGATGCGCGACACCTTCATTGTGCTGGAAGTGCTGTTGCCGCTGAGCACGGCCTTGTTCGGTGTTGCGATGTGGTGGAGGCGGCGGTGAGGGCCGGGGCGGCCGGAGGCGGGACGCCCCGATGGCTGATGCTGCTCCTGGCTGTGGTGCTGGTGGCGCTCCTCGGGCTGCTGGTCCTCAGTGGAGAGTGGCCGGCGCTGCGCAGCAAGGTCGCATTCGCACCCAAGGGCCTCCTGGCCCTCACGCCGGCCGACATTCGGAGGGTGGAGATCCGTTCGGATGGTGACAGCGTCGTCTTGCTTCGCAGGGAAGGCGCATGGGCGATCGAGGGGCTGGATGGCACCATGCCGGCTGAGCTCAGGACGCATCTCGAGACGGCGCTGCGGCTCGCCACGGTGAGCGAGCCGGCGCGCGAAATCCAAGCCGGCGAGCTCAGCCCGGCAAGCTTCGCGGGCTTCGGTCTGGACCCACCCGCAACCGTCGCGGTCATCGAGGCCGTCGACGGTACGGCGACGTCGGTGAATGTGGGCGCGCTCAATCCGGCGAACACGTCGCACTATGTCCGGGTCAGCGGTCGCCCCGCCGTATACCTGATGCCGCGCCATGTCGGCGAGGAGTGGCGCGTCACCTTCGACATGACGCGCCGCCTGCGCGGTCCGGCCGGCGCCGATGCGGCGAGCCGTGGCAAGAGCCTGTTGCTGCCGGTATCGATGGCGCAGGTCTGGGCGCTCGAGATCGTCTTCGCCGGCAAGCTCACCCGTTTCGAGCGCGATGCCGGCGGCAATTGGTTCCGCCATCTCGGTCAGCACAACCATGCCGCCGGTAATGTTGTCCATGTCGCCGATTCCGAGCAGGCCCGCATTATCGATGCAGCGCTGCGTGCGTTCGATGCCGCTGCGGTCGAGACGCGGATTGGCGCTGCCGATCCGTCGCAATTGGCGCGCTACGGCCTCAATCTGCCGAGCCTGATCGTTCTGGTCTTCGCGCGCGACGCGTCGGCGCCGCTCGCAAGGCTCGAATTCGGCGCCTCCGCCGACAGCCTCGATCGTTACGCGCGGCTCGCGCCCGAGGGCGCCGTGGTCACGGTGGCCGAGTTCGAGATGCGCCGCTTGACGGAGCTGCTGCGCGCGGTCGGAGCGGGATCATGATGCGAGCGCGCCTGGCGCTGCTCGGCATGATTCTGCTCGGCATCGGCATGCCGGCATGGGCACACCAGGTCAATCTGTCGACCGCACGTGTGGCACTGACCGCCGCTCGCGCCGTGACCATCGAGGTGGCACTCAAGGGTAGCGACGTCGACCGGCTTGTCGGTACGAAGGTCTATGACGCGAAGCAAGATGCGGTCGATCCGGCCGCGGTCGAAATGGCCGCGGCCTCGATCCTGACCTATGTACGATCACATCTCGCGGTAACCGGCGCCGGCGGCACGGCGTGCTCGGCCAGGACTGCCGCGATCCTGGCGGACGGCGACGGCATCATCTATCGCAACAGTTTCGATTGTGCCGCCGTGGCCGGTGACATCGTCTATCGCTCCACCGTGCTGACCGAGAGGGACCCCACCGCGCGTCAGGTGGTGCTGGTCGCGCAGAATGGGACCGAGGCGCAGGCGCTGCTCGATTCTGGCAATACCACGGTCACGCTGTCCGCCCCCGCGCCGCTGCTGTGGTCGACGATGCAGCGCTATCTCCTCACCGGCATCGAGCACATTTTTCTCGGCTACGATCACATCGCCTTCCTGATCGCCGTCGTGCTGTGGGCACGCCGGCTTATTCCCATCATCAAAATCGTCACCGCCTTCACCATTGCCCATTCGCTCACGCTGTCCCTGGCCGCGCTGGACGTCCTCGCCATTCCGAGCCGGATCGTGGAGCCGGCGATCGCCGCCTCGATCCTGTTCGTTGCCGTGGAGAATTTCTTTTCGCGCGACATCGACAAGCGCTGGCGCGTGACCTTTCTGTTCGGACTGATCCACGGCTTTGGTTTCGCCGGTGCGCTTCAGGAGATCGGCCTGCCGCCGAACGCGGTGGTGCCGGCGCTCGCCGCCTTCAACATTGGCGTCGAGATCGGGCAGGTCGCGATCGTTTCGATCGTGCTGCCGCTGCTTGGCCTGGTCGATCGGCTGTTTGCAGCCGACCGGTCAAAGCCAGTGCGGGCTGCGAGGCTGGTCTATGCTGTCTCCGCGGCAATCAGCCTGCTCGGCGGCTACTGGTTGCTGACGCGCGTCTTCGAAGCGTGATCGGCGCTACTGCTTCTGCAGCAGTTTCAGCCGGCAACGCAGGGCCTCACGGATGTGTGCACGCGCAAGCTGCTCGGCCCTGTCGCCGTCGCGCGCGGCGATGGCGTCGATGATGGCCCGATGTTCGCCGTGGCTGGTTGAAGGACGGCCGGTCACCGTAAAGGTGGTCGGGCCGAGCAGGGCGATCCAGTCCTGCAATTCCCGCGAAGCGTTGTCGAGATAGCGGTTGCGCGCGGCGCGGCAGATAGCTTCATGGAAGGCGCGATTGAGCCTCGCCATCTCGGCCGCGTCGCTCTCCGATACCTCGACAAGGGCTTGCTCGATATCGCGGAGTGCGTCGATCTCCGTGGCGGAGGCGTGTGCGGCGGCGAGGCGCGCGGCGGCGCCTTCCATGATCTCGCGCATGGCGTAGAGCTCGAGCACCTCGGAGATGTCGAGGCTGCGCACGATCAGCCCGCGGCCGCCGGCCGGCTCGACGAAGCCGCGTGCCGCGAGCCGGCCGAGGGCTTCGCGAACCGGGGTGCGGCTGACCTTCAGCCGCTGCGCGACCTCTTCCTCGCGCAGGCGGTCGCCGGCGCGGTAGCTGCCGGCCTGGAGTGCCTCGCAGAGCGAACGGAACACGGCTTCGCCCAGCGCGATACCGCCGCCGCGCGAGATCGTTCCGCCTGTCTTTGCCGGACGTCTGGCCATTGTTCCTCGATGCGCATCCGCCCATGCGGAAATGCAGGTTGCGTCGTCTATGTATATATTTGTATACAAAGGTACGCAACGGCGCCCTGGTTGGGCATGGTCGCTGACGGACAGAATGTCTCTAATCTCGCGTGCCAGCGGGCAGACGGTATGGGCAGCAAGTACGATGTGCTGGTGATCGGCGGTGGCAATGCCGCGCTGTGCGCGGCGATCGCGGCGCGGCGCGCTGGAGCGTCGGTGCTGGTGCTCGAGGGTGCGCCAAAGTTCTATCGCGGCGGCAACACCCGCCACACCCGCAACATGCGCTGCGCCCATGACGCCGCCACGGAAATCCTGACCGGCCCCTATACCGAGGAGGAGTTCTGGGAGGACCTGCTGCGCGTCACCGGCGGGCAGACTGACGAGGTGCTCGCCCGTCACATGATCCGGGAGTCCAAGGACATTTTGAACTGGATCGTGGAGCAGGGCGTGCGCTGGCAGCCGTCGCTCGGCGGCACGCTGAGCCTCGGCCGCACCAACTCGTTCTTCCTCGGCGGCGGCCGCGCGATGCTGAATGCGCTTTATCTCACGGCCGAGCAGCTGGGTGTCGAGGTCGAATACGATGCCGAAGTCATCGATCTCGTGATCGAGGACGGCATGTTCCTCGCCGCGCGCCTCAAGCGGCCGATCAACGGCGAGACCGAGATCCGCGCGACCTCGCTGGTCGCGGCGGCCGGCGGGTTCGAGGCCAACATCGAATGGCTCAAGCAATATTGGGGCGAGGCCGCCGACAATTTCCTGATCCGCGGTACGCCCTATAATCGCGGCTCGATCCTGAAGATGCTGCTCGACAAAGGCGTGCAGGAGGTCGGCGATCCCACCCAGTGCCATGCGGTTGCGATCGACGCCCGCGCGCCGAAATTCGACGGCGGCATTATCACCCGCCACGACTCCGTCGTGTTCGGCATCGTCGTCAACAAGCATGCGCAGCGCTTCTATGACGAAGGCGAGGACATCTGGCCGAAGCGCTACGCGATCTGGGGCCGGCTGGTCGCGGCGCAGCCGGACCAGATCGCCTATATCATCTTCGACTCGACCGTGGTCACGAGCTTTATGCCGACGCTGTTTCCGCCGATCGCCGGGCAGACGGTGGCGGAGCTTGCCGGCAAGCTGGAGCTCGATCCGGCGGCGCTAGAAAAGACCATCACCGAGTTCAACGCCGCGGTGCGGCCCGGCACCTTCGATCACACGATCCTGGACGACTGTCGCACCGAGGGCATCGCGCCGCCGAAGACCCATTGGGCGCGGCGGATCGAGACGCCGCCTTATCTCGCCTATCCGGTGCGGCCCGGCATTACCTTCACCTATCTCGGCACGCGCGTGAACAAGGAGGCGCGCATGCTGATGGCTGACGGCAGGCCGTCGGCCAACATGTTCGCAGCCGGCGAGATCATGGCCGGCAACGTGCTCGGCAAGGGCTATGCCGCCGGCATGGGCATGACCATCGGCAGCGTGTTCGGACGGATCGCAGGACGGGAAGCGGCACGCCAGGCGAAGAACTAGAATGAAGAAAAGACTTAAGGAGACACCATGTCGCGCCTTGCCATCGCGTTGATCACGGCTTTGCTGATCGTCGGCCACGCTCGCGCCGCCGAGCCGATCACCCTGCGCGACATGGGTTCGTTCCATGTCGGTGGGCGTCTCGTCGAAATCTCCGGCAAGCCGGTGAGGGAGGTCGTGTTCACACCCGGCGGCGTGCCGGCCAAGGTCGATCCCAACGGCACCTATCAGGTCGAGCAGATGTATGTGCAATACTTCCTGCCGGCAAACGAGAAGGGGGCCTATCCGCTGCTGATGTGGCATGGCGGCGGGCTGACCGGCGTCACCTACGAGACCACGCCTGACGGACGCGAAGGCTGGCTGAATTATTTTCTGCGCAAGGGGTGGGCGGTCTATAATTCCGACGCGGTGGAGCGCGGGCGCGCAGGCTGGGCGCAATACCCCGATATCTTCAAGGGCGAGCCGGTCTTCCTCACCACGGCCAATCCGTTCGAGCGTTTCCGCATCGGCGATGGTCCGAACTCCTACGACCCCGATCCCGCCAAGCGAAAGCTGTTGCCGGGCAACCAGTTTCCGGTCGAGGGCTACGACAATTTCGTCAAGCAGAACGTCCCGCGCTGGACCACGACTGATGATGCGGCCATCGCCGCCTATATCGCCGAGATCGATCGCGTCGGTCCCTCGGTGATCCTATTCCACAGCCAGGCCGGCAGCTTCGGCTTCAAGGTCGCGCAAGCCCGGCCTGACAAGGTCAAGGCGCTGATTGCGATCGAGCCGGCCGGCATCGGCGATCCCGCCAAGGCGGATGTGCTGAAGAACATTCCAACACTCATCATCTATGGCGACTATATCGAGCGCGATTCGCGCTGGCCCAAGATCCGTGCCAACGGCATCGCCTTTGCGGACGCCATCAAGGCGGCCGGCGGCAGCGTCGACGTCGTCGACCTCCCGCAGGCGGGCATCAAGGGCAATTCGCATATGGTGATGATGGACAAGAACAACCTCGAGGTCGCAGGCCTGATCCAGAAGTGGCTCGAAGCAAAGGGCCTGACGAAGTAAAGCCATGCACGGAACCAGAATTTTGGACGAAGCCGACCGTCTGATGACGGTCTGCAATTCCTGCCGCTATTGCGAGGGATTGTGCGCGGTGTTTCCGGCTATGGAAATGCGCCGCGCCTTCTCCGACGGCGACCTCAACTATCTCGCCAATCTCTGCCATGCCTGTGGCGCCTGCTATGTCGACTGCCAGTTCTCGCCGCCGCATGAATTCAACGTCAACGTTCCGAAGACGCTGGCAATTGCGCGCGCCGAGTCCTACGCGGGCTATGCCTGGCCGCGGGTGCTATCCGGCACATTTGCGCGGAACGGCCTCGTCATCAGCATCATCGCCGCGCTGAGCATGGCCGCCTTCATCCTCGGCTTCGCCATCTGGAACGACCGCAGCGTGCTGTTCGGCGTGCACACCGGCCCCGGTGCCTTTTACAAGCTTATGCCGCATAATGCGATGGCCGCGCTGTTCAGCGCCGCCTTGCTTTATGCGATCCTTGCTCTCGTCCTGAGCGTGCGCGCCTTCTGGCGCGACATCGGTCCGCCGATTGGCGGCCGCGCCGATGGCGGTTCGATCTTTCAGGCGATCCGCGATGCCGGCGAACTGCGGTATCTCCATGGCGGCGGCGTCGGCTGCTATAACGAAGACGACAAGCCGACCGATCGGCGCAAGCTCTATCACCACCTGACCTTCTACGGCTTCCTACTGTGCTTTGCCGCGACCTCGGTCGCCACGCTGTATCACTATCTGCTCGGCCGCGAGGCGCCGTATCCGTGGTGGGACCTGCCAGTCGTGCTCGGTACGCTCGGCGGCATCGGCTTGATCGTCGGGCCGATCGGCCTGTTCTGGGCCAGGATGCGGCGCGATCCGGCGTTGCTCGACGAGAGCCGCTACGGCATGGATGTCGGCTTCATCGCCATGCTGTTCCTGACCGGCATCACAGGCATGGCTCTTTTGCTCCTGCGCGAGACCGCTGCGATGGGGCCGTTGCTGGCGCTGCATCTCGGCGCGGTGTTCGCGCTGTTCATCACCATGCCCTATGGCAAGTTCGTGCACGGCATCTATCGCTTCGCGGCGCTGGTGCGTTATGCGCAGGAGCGGCGGACGGCGGCGTGACCGCTACCCCGGCTGAAAGCGGCCCTTGCGCAGGAAGGCGATCGTCTGTGCGATTGCAATAGTGTGGCGGGGCAATCCGGTATGGGACGCCTTCACGACGATATGGTCCGCCATGTCGGCCAGCATCGCGCTCTGCACCGACACCCGTCCGTCATTCGGCTTCGGCAGGACGAAGAGGCCGGCGACGGGATCGATGAAGCGGTTACCCGCGATGACGCCGACGGGATAGTCCACGGGCGGCAGCACGCCCGGCTGGGTCGCCGGCGTGGTGAGCTCCAGCCCGGCGGGCCCATAGAATGCGCGGTAGAGCCGAGATCCGCTCAAGAGATCGGCGACCTCGCTGCCGCCATTCGGCGTGCCCAGCATCACGATGCCGCCAAGGCGGGGCGGCCGGTATCTTGCGATGTAGGCTCGCGCGACGAGACCGCCCATTGAATGCGCGACGAAGTGCAGCGGCGCGCTTCGTTCGGCGAAGCGCGCGATTGCCGGGTGGATATCGTCCGCAAGCGCTGCGATTGGCTTCTTGCGGCTGGCATAGTCGATGTTGAGCGTCGCGAACCTGCTTGCCTGGAGCGCCCGTTCCAGCTTGCTCAGGGAGGCAGAGGTCCGCGCGATGCCATGAAGCAGAACCACTCCCGGGCAGCGCGCCTCGCCTGTTTGGGGCGCCCCATGCATCTCTCGTTACGCCACCTCGCGCTCCGGTGTCGACGCTTGCTCGCGGGCCATCGTCGTTGCCGTGACATAGTCGGTCTTGCCGGTGCCGAGCAGCGGCACCTTGTCGACCACCATGATCGTTGCCGGAACGGTCAACTCGGACGCGCCGATCGTCTTGGCCTGGCCCTGCATCGCGCTGCGCTCGGCGTTCTTCTCTGTCGTCAGCAGCACGATGCGCTCGCCCTTGCGCTGGTCGGGGATCGACACGGCGACCGATGCGGCCTGCGGCCACAGCGTCGTCGCGATGCTCTCGACCGCCGACAGCGAGACCATTTCGCCCGCGATCTTGGCAAAGCGCTTGGCGCGGCCCTTGATGGTGATGAAGCCGGCTGCGTCGATCGACACGATGTCGCCGGTGTCGTGCCAGCCCTCGGCGAGCGGCTCGAGCACGCCGGGATTTTCGGCCCGCAAATATCCGAGCATCACGTTCGGTCCGCGCACCGAGAGGCGACCGCCGTCGTCGATGCCGGGGACCGGATCGAGCCGGCTTTCCATCAGCGGCGACAGGCGGCCGACGGTGCCGGGACGGTTGGCCATCGGCGTGTTCATCGCCAGCACCGGCGCGGTCTCGGTAACGCCATAGCCTTCGAGGATGCGGATGCCGTAGCGCTCCATGAACACCTGACGCGTCCGATCCTTGACCGCTTCGGCACCGGCGATCACGAGGCGCAAGGTGCGGAAGTCGTAGGCGTGTGCCGAGCGTGCATAGCCGGTGAGGAACGTGTCGGTGCCGAACAAGATCGTGGCACCGGTCTGGTAGATCAGCTCGGGCACGATCCGGTAGTGCAGCGGCGAGGGGTACATGTAGATCGGAATGCCCGCCAGCAGCGGCATCATCATTCCGCCGGTCAGCCCGAAGGAGTGGAACACCGGCAGCACGTTGAACACCTTGTCATTGGCATTGGCGTCGACCCGCGCCAGCGCCTGCGCCGCGTTGGCGAGGATGTTGCGATGAGACAGCACCACGCCCTTGGGCGTGCCTTCCGAGCCCGACGTGAACAGCACGACGGCCGCATCATTCGCCTGGCGCGTGACGCGCGGCGCGGTGCCGGCGAGCAGACCCTTGATCTTGTCGGCGGCACTGATCGAGGCGCGGACATCCTCGAGATACACGACGCGAGCCTCCGCGGAGATCGCCGCCATCAGCTTGTCCAGCTTGCCCTTCTCGATGAAGGCCTTCGAGGTCAGCACGGTCTTCACCTGCGCAGCCTTCATGGCGGCGAGGACGTTGACCGGGCCCGCCGAGAAGTTGAGCATCGCCGGCACCCGGCCGATGTTTTGCAGCGCCATGAAGACGACGGCGACGCCCGCCGAGTTCGGCAGCAGCACGCCGACATTCTCGCCGACCGAGGTGCCGTTCTCGAGCTTGCGGCTAAGGACCTGCGCGCCGAGGATCAGCTTGCGATAGGTCAGCTTGGTGCCGAGCGCGTCCTCGATGATGACCTTGCCGGTGTCGCGATCGCGGTAGGCGTGCCCGAGCGCTTCGAACAGCGTGTGGTCGAGCATGGCGTTCTTGACGAGGGCGTCGATCATCACGTCCTGGAGCGCGCTGCCGGCGGCGTTGCGGCGCGCCTTGCCCTTCAGCAATGGGTCGACCGGCAGCTTGACCGGCGGCAGGATGGTGACCGTCACCCGCGGGAACCAGGAGCGCTTGATCTGGCTGCTGTTGAGATAGCTGAGATGGGAGCGCTGCGCGCCTTCGATGCGGACCGGCACGACCACGGCGTCGGCCTTGTCCGCGATCATCGCGGTGCCGTCATAGACCTTCATCAGCGAGCCGGAGACGGTGATGCGTCCTTCCGGAAAAATGACCACCGGCTCGCCGGCGGCGACGAGCTTGATCAGGTCGCGCGCGGCCAGCGGCTTGGTCGGATCCATGGTGTAGTGCTTGACCACGCGCAGGAACGGCTTGGCCCACCAGGCCTTCGAGATGCCGGTATCGACAGCGAAGCTGGCGTCGATCGGCAGCACGGCGTGCAGCAGAGGGCCGTCGATCAGGCTGACATGGTTGGGCGCGATCAGCATGCGGGTGCCTGGTGGAGGCAGGTTCTCAAGGCCGCGCACCTCGGTGCGGAACAGTGCACGGAACAGCAGTCCGCCGAAGTCGCGCACACCTTCCTTGCCCCACTTGGTCAGGACAAACCACACCGCGCCGAAGCTCGCGACGCCGAGGCCGAAGAAGATCCAGCCGACATGCAATCCGCCCGCCTGCAACAGCGCGACGAACAGCGAGCCGACCACCATGAACGCGGCCTGCAGCACATTGCCGGCGGCGATGATGCGGGCGCGCTCGGACGGCGCCGACCAGGCCTGGACGGCAGCAAAGGAGGGAACGACAAATAAGCCTCCGCCGAATGCAAAGGCGACGAAGTCGATCATCATGCGCAGGCCCGCGAACGAGGTCGCGAAACCGGCCGCGGTGATGTCCTGACCCTTGGTGGTCACGGCGATGGCCCAGGCGAGATCGAGGCCAGAACATCCCATGATGATGGCGCCGATCGGCACCAGAGCGAGGTTCGGGCGAACGTGGCTGAGGCTGGCGGCGAACAGCGAGCCGATGGCGATGCCGATCGCGAAGATCGCAAGACACAGCGTCACCACGCCCTCGGTGCCACCCACGACGTCCTTCACCAGCGCCGGCAGCAGCGACAGCACGATGGCGCCGACCAGCCAGAACCAGGAGACGATCACGGTGCCGTCCCACAGCCGGTGATCGGCGTGCAACGTTTTGAGGAGGCTGAGCGTCGAGGTCCAGGGATTGGCGGTGACGGGCAGTTCGGGCGCAGACGGCGTGGTCGCGGGAATGCGGGAGGCGAAGGCCCAGGACAACAGGGCCAGCACGACCACGGCCGATGCGACCCAGCCCATATGCGCCGAGCCGGCCACGAACTGGCCGCCGGCGACGGTGCCGAGCAGGATAGCCATGAAGGTCGCGCCTTCGACCAGCGCGTTGCCGGTCGCGAGCTCGCCGAGCTCGAGCTGGTCCGGCAGCATGGAATATTTCACTGGGCCGAACAGGGCGGCGATGATGCCGAACAGCGCGAGCGCTGCGAACAGCAGCGGCACCGAATGCAGGAAGAAGCCGGCGGCAGCAAAACAAGCGGCGAAGATCTCGGCGAATTTGAGCCGCCTTGCGACGACGGACTTGACGTATTTGTCGGCGAGCTGGCCGCCGAGCCCGGACAGGATGAAATAGGGAAAGATGAAGACGGCGCCTGCGATCGTCACCAGCGCATCGCCATGGCCGGTCGCGGCACTGTAAAGCAGGATGATGACGAGTGCGTTCTTGAGCACGTTGTCATTGAGCGCCGAGAAGAATTGCGCCCAGAACAGCGGCGCGAAGCGGCGTGACGACATCAATTCCCTGATCATGACTAGTCCTGTTTTGAAAAAGGCAGCCTGAGATTCGTTACGTTGTCTGTGAAGCGTCACGACCGGAAGGGTGTGGACGAACGATTGCAGGGTGACGAGGTTGCCGGCCTGCTTTGTCCCCTCGATCCCTCCGATCCTGTTGGTCTCCAGCTGGTCTCGTTAGGTTCGCAAATGTCTGGTCGCGGCCAGGTTCGGCCGGAGAAGACTTGTCGGGATATCGGCCCAGCGGTGAGGAAAAGCTGAACCGCATTGTCTAGCGCCGCGGTGTCGGTTGCGAATGTCGGGACATGGTGAGTCCTTTGTTGCAACCGGATATTGCATTCGAACCGATCGGAACGTGCCGGCTGCGTCCGTCTCAGGTGAGATGGGCGAGGTGGCGAAAGGGCGAGAGGCGGCCGAGCAGGCTGAACCGGCGGCCCTCGTGACGCGCACGGGCACGGCTCTTCCGCCACATCCGGAAGGTCGCGCGCCGCTCGGTGAGCACGCCGGCGATGTCGCAGGCATTTGCAATGCGATCGATCGGGGCCATGGCGAACCGCAGCAGGGCCCGGCCAAAGCCGGTCACGAGAGCTGCGGCGTCATCGAGGAAGGTGGCGGCGATATCAACAGCGAGGGTTTGCATTTTGCAGGTCTCCGGGTTAATTTGAACAATGTTCACATGAGTAGCTTGAAGATGAACAATGTTCAAGAAGAATCGTTGCGCGGGCAGAAAAAAAATCGGCGACGACTTCAGATCGTGGAGATCGCCCGCGGCATCATTTCCGCTAAGGGGCTGAGATCATTGAAGGTTCGGGATGTCGCGGAGGCTGCCGGCTGCTCGGTCGGCAGCGTCTATAACGAGTTCGGCGACTTCGATGGGGTGATCCTGACCGTGAACCGGGAGACGGTTCAGGCGCTCACGGCGCGGCTGCGCGGAGTTCCAGCCGAGGATCCCGTTCGCCAGCTCTATGGACTTGCCGCGACCTATCTCGACTTCTTTGCCGAGCACGCCAACCTGTTGCGCTCGCTGTTCGAGCATCGGATGGAGGACGACCGTCCATATCCCGACGACATCCTTCAGATGGTCATGGATGCCTTCGCGCTGATGCATCCACCCCTGGTGCGGCTATTGCCGGATGCGGATGACGTGAAGATCGCGCTGTTGTCGCGCACGCTGTTTTCCGCGGTGCATGGAATCATCTCGCTCGGCCTCGAGGAGCGCATGGTGGCCGTGCCGCCGCAGATGCTGCGCCAGCAGATCGAACAATTTGTTGACGCCCATCTCGCCGGCCTCGGCATTTTGCCTCGGCGGTGACGGGGCGCGCGGGTCAAGCGCGCGCAGCTTCGCGTGGCCGGGCTGTCACGACGACGACGTCCGGTCTCCCGCCGTCGACCTGGACCCGGTTACGTCCCTTTTCCTTGGCGCGATAGCAGGCTGCATCCGCACGTCGCATCGCGTCCTCGAGCGTGGTGTTGCGGTCGGCGATGCAGGCAACGCCGATGCTGGCGGTCACCGCAAAGCAACGGTCGTCCCAGGCGAAATTGAACAGTTCGAACGATCGGCGCAGCCGTTCGGCGATATCGACAGCTTTCGCGGGCGGGCACCAGGGCAGGATCAGGCCGAATTCGTCGCCGCCGAGCCGGGCCACCTGATCATGCGCATGCCGATCCTGTTGCAGAAGGCGCGCCACCTGGCACAGCAGGCGGTCGCCGGCGAGATGACCGCAGCTGTCGTTGACGCTCTTGAACTGGTCGAGATCGAGCAGGATCAGGCCCAGCGAGCCCGCCGCACTATTGTCTAGCTCGCTTTGCAGACGCGCCTCGAAGGCGCGGCGGTTGGACAGACCGGTCAGCCAGTCGTGCGACGCCTGCCAGGCCAGACGCTCCTTCTCGGCGTGCAAGGCATCCTCGAATGCCTGTCGCTGCAGCACCAACCGCCGCGTATGCCAGATCAGGAGCAGGATCAGCGTCGCGGCGGTGACGATGTTGATGCAAGTCAGCGTCAGCTTGATGGCACGGGAGCCTTCACCGAGGACAGTGGAGAACCGCTTGGCATGCACCGTGAATTGGGTGTTGAGATCCGAGAGGCGCGACGACAGGAATTGCAGGCGGTCGTCGTCTTGAATGGGGCCGTTCTCCAGCTCGGAGCGGATCACCTCGCCGAACACGCTGAGCTCCAGCAGCATGGGATCGGTGGCAGCCCATTCGCGAATCGCTTCCTGGAGGAAGCTGACGCGGTTGAAGTAGCGAAACAGCCAGATCAGTCCCGGCACGTCATCGGGATGGTTGCCGCCTTGCAGGAAGCCGATGCGGGCGACCTCGACGTCGACCGGATCGCGCTCGAGCGCCCAGCGCGCGAACTCGTCGCCAATGGGAACGGCGAGCGCGGCGCGGTATTGCGCGAACTGGCTTGCCTCGCCCGAATGCAGGTAGCGATGGAGGAAATAGACGGCGTTCTTCTGCGAGCGCGACCACAACGCTTCGCCTGCAACATAGGCGCGGACCGATGACATCACCTCGAGGCTGAATCCCGCGATCGCCGCCTGGAGCAGGACGACCATCACGAAAGGCGAGACGAGCTTGATCACGTGAAGGAAACTGTGTCCCTTCGTCGACGTCGCTGTTCTGCGAAACACCCTGCTTTCCCCAAATCGATCAACGATCCCAGCGGAGCGTTGGCCTACAACGCGAAGTAGAGCAGAATGTTGCTTAACTCGACCTGAAAACGCGAGCGACTGCACCGCACGGTGAAGGCGCTGTGAAGTGGATGCGCGCAGATCGCGTCAAATACCGGTCAATCGGAACTCGCGCGGCATCGGCGAACCAATGCTTCGCATTCATCGTGCGCCGTTTACCCGATCGAGAGGAGTCCAGTCCGCTGCTAGAGCATGATGAGATAAGGCTCGATAGCCGCAAAGGCGAAGGTGGGCTCCCTCTCCCGCTAGCGGGAGAGGGTTGGGAGAGGGTGCTTCCGCGATGGGACAATCCCCTAATGGAGAGAGCCCTCACCCGGCGCTTCGCCATAGCCGAGGCTTTGTGATCTTCCCCCGAAAAAGTGGAGGGGTTTAAGCGGCTTTTAGCTCCATCTCGATCGGGGCGATATATCCGATCGCGGAATGGAGCCGGGTGCGGTTGTAGAAGCCCTCGATGAAGGCGAAGATATCGCGCTGGGCCTCGGCGCGGGTCTGGTAGTCGCGATGGTGAACGAGCTCGGTCTTCAGGGTATGGAAGAAGCTCTCCATCGGGGCATTGTCGTAGCAATCGGCCTTGCGGCTCATCGATGCAACGATGCCGGCGCCCGTGAGAGCGTCGCGATAGGCGTGTGAGGCATACTGCACGCCGCGATCGGAGTGGTGGATCAATCCGGCCTGCGGCCGTTGCTGCTGGATGGCCATCGTCAACGCCGCGGATGCGAGTTCGACTTGCATGTGATCCCGCATGGCCCAGCCGACGATCTTTCGACTGAAGAGATCCATGACGGCCGCCAGATACAGCCAGCCCTCCGCGGTCGGGATGTAGGTGATATCGGCGAGCCAAACGCGGTTCGGGGCTTCCGCTGTGAAGTCGCGCGCGATCAGGTTCGGGGCGATCGGCAGGTCGTGACGGCTGTCGGTGGTGCGCACCCGGCGCGGCGGCGCCGTGATGGCGCGGATACCGTGCCGGCGCATCATCCGCTCGATCCGGCCGCGGCTGGCGCCACGGCCCTGCGTCCGCAGCACGGCATGGACGCGGGGACTGCCGTAGCGTCCGCTGCTGTCGTGATGGGCCTGCCGGATCGCAGCCAGCAGCGTGGCATTGGATTTGGTCCGCTGACTCGCCGGGCGATCGCGCCAGGCGTAATAGCCGGCCGGCGAGACCTCGAGCACGGCGCACATCAATCGTACCGGATAGGCGTCGCGATGGTCCTCGATGAAGCGGAAGCTCATGTCCGGGTTCCGGCAAAGATCGCGATCGACTTTTTTAAAATGTCGCGCTCCATGCGCAGCCGTTCGTTCTCCTGGCGCAACCGGGCGATCTCCGAAGCCTGGTCCGCCGACATCGGCGTCGCCTGCGTGGTGGGGCGCCACGCCGCCGATGCCGGCTGCTGCCCGGCCTTATCCACCCAACGCCGCAGCACCGAGTCGCGCAGCCCGAGTTCCTTGCCTACCGACGTGATCGAGCGACCGCTCGACACCACCAGCTCAACGGCCTGGCGCTTGTACTCTTCGGTAAATGACCGACGTTGACGTTCCATTCGACACCTCCGGGCTCAATGAGCCTACTACAGATGTCCACTCATTCGGAGGAGGTTCATTGCCTCGGCGTCTCTTGAGATGACGGCCGCCGAAGGCGGCCTACGCCTCTCCCGCAAGCGGGAGAGGTGAGCGAGCCCGCGGCAATGGATTCGACCTAATGCGATTCCACTTTACACCAGCACCGGCTTGCGCACGCGGCCGGCGTCGCCGAACACGCGCAGGTAACGCTCGATCTCCGAGGGCAGGCCGGTCGCTTTCTCCGGATTGTCGGAGAGCTTGACGGCCGGCTGGCCGTCGACCGACGACACCTTGCAGACCAGCGAGATGGGATCGAGATTGAACGAGCCGTCCGGCGCGCAGCCGACGAAGTCGTTGGTGAGGTTGGTGCCCCAGCCGAACGAGAGCCGCACACGGCCGGCGAAGTGGTGATAGGTCTCCTCGATCGAGCCGACGTCCATCGCGTCGGAGAAGACGAGCAGCTTGTCCTTGGGATTGCGGCCCTTCTTCTTCCACCAGGCGACGATCTCCTCGCCGGCCTGGATCGGCGGTGCGCTGTCGGGGCGGAAGCCGGTCCAGTCGGCGACCCATTCCGGCGCATCGCGCAGAAACGCTTTCGTGCCGAAGGCGTCGGGCAGTGCGATCAGGAGATTGCCGCCATAGGTCTGGCGCCACTGGTCGAGGATGCGATACGGCGCCCAGCGCAATTCCTCGTCGTCCCTGGCAAGCGCGGCCGCGACCATCGGCAGCTCATGCGCGTTGGTGCCGATGGCTTCGAGATCGTTGTCCATCGCGAGCAGCACGTTGGAGGTGCCGATGAAGGATGAGCCGAGGCCTTCCTTCACCGCCTCCACGCACCAGCGCTGCCAGAGGAAGCCGTGGCGGCGGCGGGTGCCGAAGTCGGACAACCGCAAATTCTCCAGCTTGCGCAGCCGCTCTACCTTGGTCCACAACTTGGCCTTGGCACGGGCGTAGAGCACGTCGAGCTCGAAGCGGCCGCGGTCCTTCATTGCTGCGCGCGAGCGCAGCTCGTTGAGGATCGCAAGTGCCGGAATCTCCCACATGGTGGTGTGGGTCCAGGGACCGTGGAAATGCAGCTCGTACTGGCCTTCGACCTTGCGCAGCTCATATTCGGGCAAGCGGAATTCGGCCAGCCAGCGGATGAAGTCCGCCGAGAACATGTGGGTCTTGCCGTAGAAGGTGTTACCGGCAAGCCAGATCAGCTCCTTCTTGGAGAAACGGATGGTGCGGGCATGGTCGAGCTGGGCGCGCAGCTCGCCCTCGTCGATGATCTCGGCGAGGCGCACCTGGCGCGAGCGGTTGATGACCGAGAAGGTCACCTGCTGATCCGGGTAATCCTCCCGAATCATCTGCAACATCAACAGCTTGTAGAAATCGGTATCAAGCAGGCTGCGGATGATGGGATCCAGCCGCCAGCTGTGATTGTAGGTTCGGCTCGCAATGTCGGTCACGGTCATAGAGGGATTTTAGCGTGGCTCCCCCTGCGCAACCAGTGGCTTTGGCGGGAATCAGGTTTTCGCAGGCCGCGGCCCGTCGCTCAGGCGGCGGCCGTCGCGGCGACAGTCTCGAGTTGATTCCTGATCCAGCGATGGGCCGGATCCTTCTGGTAGCGCTGGTGCCAGACCATGAACATGGGCAGCTCGGCCAGTGTCTGTGTGCGCGAGGCCAGGGGAATTCGCACGTGGGCGAAGCCCAGCATGACGCCAGGCGCCAGCAGGCTCGGCATGCTCGCCAGCATCTGCGAGCCGCGCAGGAACGATGGCACGCCCGAAAAGCTCGGCACGGAGATGGCGATGTCACGGTGGAAACCATTGGCTGCCAAGCGACGGTCGAAGTCGAGCCGCTCGTTGTCGGTGTAGACGACCGTGATGTGGCGCGCGGCAAGATAGGCGCTACGGCCGCTTGGCGCGGCACGCGCTTTGGCGTCGTAATAGCAGACGTAATGGTCTCTCAGCAGCCGCTTCTGCACGATGTCGACGCCGGCGGGCGGCAACGGCGTGATCAGCAGATCGCAGCGGTTTTCGCGCAGCATCGCGGGCGAGGGCGACTGCGAGGGGATCACGCGCAGGTTCAAGCTCTTCACTTGCGCGGCGACATGATCGAAGAACCGTGGCAGCAGCAGGTCGCGCTGGAAGTCATTGGCGGCGATCGTTAGCGATAGCTGGGCCTGCGCCGGCGCGAAAGCGACGCCGCCGGCGAAGCTGCGCATCTCGTCGATCAGCGCGCGTGCCTTTCCGGCCAGCGCCTGGGCATGGGCCGTGGCGACGATGCCGCGGCCGGATTTGGCGAACAGCGGATCGCCCGCGATCCGCCGCAGCTTGTTCAGGGCGTGGCTGACGGCGGATTGCGTCAGGCCGAGCCGCGTGGCGGCCGCCGTCACCGAGCCTTCTTCCAGCACGGCCAGGAACAGCTCGAGGGCGTGGCCATCGAGGGCCAAATGATCGATTTCTTTCATGAAATATATTATAATCGATCTATTTATCTGTGGAATAGACCGGCTCATGATCTCCCGATAAGCCGCGCCCCCGGACCCCGGGGCGCCAAGGGAGAGACAACGCCGATGAATGCCCAGGCTCCATTCGCAGCCTTGCAGGATCCCCGCCTCAACCGCCCTGAGCCGTTCACGCCCCGCGATGGCGGCTTCTTCCAGCGCGACCGTTCGATCCATCCGCCGGCGCACGCACCGGGCTACAAGTCCTCGGTGCTGCGTTCGCCGCGCCAGGCATTGCTGTCGCTAGAGAACTCGGTCTCGGAGATCACGGGGCCGGTGTTCGGCCACAACGATCTCGGCCCGCTCGACAATGATTTGATCCGCAACTACGCCAAGGACGGCGATCCCGTCGGCGAACGCATCATCGTCCACGGCCGTGTGCTGGATGAGACGGGCCGCGGCGTGCCGAACACGCTGGTCGAGTTCTGGCAGGCCAATGCCGGAGGCCGCTACCGGCACAAGAAGGACACCTATCTGGCGCCGATCGATCCCAATTTCGGCGGCTGCGGCCGCGCGCTGACCGACGACACCGGCTACTACTACTTCCGCACCGTGAAGCCCGGGCCCTATCCCTGGCGCAACTACGTCAATAGCTGGCGCCCCGCCCACATCCACTTCTCGGTGTTCGGCTCCGGCTTTGCGCAGCGGCTGATCACGCAGATGTATTTCGAGGGTGATCCCTTGATCCCGGTCTGCCCGATCCTGACGACGATCCCGGACAAGGACGCGCTCGACCGCCTCGTCGCGCCGCTCGATCTCAACGCCTCCACACCCTTCGACTCGCTCACCTACCGCTTCGACATCGTGCTGCGCGGCCAGCGATCCACCTATTTCGAAAATCGCTCCGAAGGAAACTGAGCAATGCCGCAGCCGCTCAACTACCTCAAGGAAACCGCTTCGCAAACCGCCGGTCCCTACGTTCATATCGGTCTGATCCCGGCAATGGCCGGCTTCGACATCTTCGAGAAGAACTTTTCGAATGTCCTGGTGACGCCAAACACCAAGGGCGAACGCATCACGCTGGAAGGCAGGGTCCTCGACGGTACCGGTACGCCGCTGCGCGACGTGCTGCTGGAGATCTGGCAGGCCAATGCGGCCGGTCGCTACAACCATCCGGCCGACCGCTCGGCGGGTGCGCTGGAGCAGGAGTTTCGTGGTTGGGGCCGCGCCGGCTCCGACTTCGACAGCGGCCTCGTCAGCTTCGAAACGATCAAGCCCGGTGCCATCATCGACAAGGCGGGCCGCAAATGCGCGCCGCATGTCAATGTCTGGATCGTTGCACGCGGGATCAACATCGGCTTGAACACGCGGCTCTACTTCTCGGATGAAGAGGCCGCCAATGCCGCCGACCCCGTGCTCAACCTGGTCGAGCCGCCGGTGCGCCGCAAGACGCTGGTTGCCACGCGCAGCGAACGCGCCGGCAAGGTCGTGTATGCCTTCACGATCAATTTGCAGGGGCCGGAGGAGACGGTGTTCTTCGACGTGTGACGGGCGGCGGCCGTCCCGAGATCATTCCACCCGGTCGCCCCGATTGATCGATCCGCGCGTGAGGAATTGCGGTGGCTGCCGCAGCTCGCGCGGCCGGTCGGCGGGATCACGCCCCACTTTTGGCTTCAGCTCTGCCAAATCAATGAATACGTCCGTCTGTCGGCGCAGGTCGTCCGCGATCATGGGCGGCTGAGTGGAGAGCGTGGAGACGACCGTCACGCGAACACCGCGGCGCTGCAGGGCTTCCACCAACGAACGGAAATCCCCGTCGCCCGAGAACAACACGATCTGATCGACGTGCTCGGCGAGCTCCATCGCTCTTACGGCGAGGTCGACATCCATGCTGCCCTTCACCTTGCGGCGGCCGGTGGTGGCGTCGACGTACTCCTTGGTGAGCTTCGTGACGACGGTGTATCCGTTATAGTCGAGCCAATCGATCAACGGGCGGATTGACGAAAACTCCTGATCCTCGATGACGGTCGTGTAGTAAAAAGCGCGCAACAGTGAGCCTCGGCTTTGAAATTCGCCGAGCAACCGCCTGAAATCGATGTCGAAGCCGAGCGCCTTGGAGGTGGCATAGAGATTGGAGCCATCGATAAAGAGTGCGATCTTCTCGAGAGAAGACATTGTGCACAAATCTCCAGTTCCGCAAAAAAGCCGGTCCAGCCGACAGGGCACGCCTTGCCAGCCGGAAAACACTGAAGGCGCCGATGGCTTGCTGAAAAAGGCGGCGCAGACGACCAGACAGGGGTAGCCGTCTTGCGCCAAGGTCAGGGAGGTTCCATGCCACCAGCGCCAGGGCGCCGAATGCAGCCACGCTAAAGCCTGCGCATGCCCTACTCAATTGTACTGAGGTAAAGGGCCTATATACGAAGGTAAGTGGCTGCGAAGACGCCGGATTGAGCAGGTCGGCTCACACCACAGCCTGCGACCAAAGTCTATTGTGCCAAGCGCGTTGATCGGGAACCAAAGCGCTGGCGAATGCTTCCTCCAACATATCCTCGTTGAGAGGTGTGTCATGAGCAGGTTGCAAGAGCGCGAAACTGTCCCTGACGTCTACAATCTGTTTCTCGCCGCTGTACTCTTCATATCCCCGTGGCTGTTCAAGCTGACGATCAGCCAGGGCAAGATCGACCTCTGGGTAACGAGCGCGATCATCGGCATCCTGTCGCTGGCTGCCATCATCGCCTATCGGGATTGGGAGGAGTGGCTCAACGTTCTGATGGGCATTTGGCTCATCGTGTCGCCCTGGTTGCTTGGCTTCCCGCACACGCGCGCGATGCACCTCAGCATCGGCTTCGGTATCGTCATTGTGCTTCTGGCGCTGCTCGATCTCTTCCTCCACTACGACAAGAGGCATCCCGAGGAAGAGCCGATCCATGGCAGGCGGGAAAGCGCACGCGAGTAGAATGCGACGCTTGGAAGTTTGGCATCCGGGGCCTCAGCTTTCGCTGCCATGGAGCTGCGCGCGGAAGGCGCGCGGCGACAGCCCGGTGGCCGCGGCGTAGACGCGGCTGAAATAGGCGGGATCCTCGAAGCCGAGCGCGTACGCAATCGTCGAGACCGGCAGGTTGGTGTAAACGAGGTTGCGCCGCGCCTCGCGGATCAGCCGGTTGAGAATCAGATGCGAGGCTGTGTCGCCGGTCGCCGCCCGCGTGATCCGGTTGAGATGCGTCGGCGTCACCGACAGCGCATTGGCATAGTCGGCGACGCTCCAGCGCTCCAGATGATGCTGCTCCAGCAGCGCCTCGAAGCGGCGGAACAATCCGCTTTCCGCTGAACCGTTGCCGCCGCTCTCGCTCGTGAGCGCGCGCGCCACGAGCCCGATCATGGCCGACGACAACGCGCGCAGCACATGCGCGCGGCCGAAATCGCGGGCGGCGTGTTCGGCGAAGATCTGCTTCATGGTGGCGCGAATCTGCGGCGTGCCGCGCACCACGCCCGATTGCGACAGAGCTCCGCGCAGACCTTCGGCCGCAAGCAGCGCCTCGTCCAGGATCTCCGCGGCGATGGTTAGCACCCAGCCCTGGGTATCGGGCACGAAGCGGAAGCCGTGGACGTGTCCGACCGGAACGTTGACGATCTGCATCGGTCTCAAGGATACCACGCGCCCGTCCAGCGTTGCCTCGCCGCCACCGCGCTCGATCAGGAGCACCTGGTGCAACCGGGCGTGGCGGTGCACGGCCAGTGTCCAGTCGTGCAGCACCGAGCGGGACGCGATGGTCTCGCAATGCACGACGTCGGGCAGGTCACCGGACTCGCCAAAGAGATTGTAGACCCGGATCGCCGGGGCAGGGGCTGTGCTTCTCATGTTCGAATAGTACAAGACAAAGACGAAACCCTCCATCGGTTTGCGGCTTTGAATCTGCAAAATAGCGCCGACGGGAGGACGCAAAAATGAAAGTTCAGGTCTGTATCATCGGCGGCGGGCCGTCCGGGCTGCTGTTGTCCCAGCTGCTGCATCTGAAGGGCATCGATACCGTCGTGCTGGAGAAATACGGCCGCGACCACGTGCTGGCCCGCATCCGCGCCGGCGTGCTCGAGCACGGTTTTGCAAAACTGATGCGCGAGGCGCAATGCGGCGAGCGGATGGACCGCGAGGGCGAGATCCATCGGGGGTTCGAGATCGCCCATGACGGCATGCTCTCCCAGATCGACCTGCACAAGCATTCCGGCGGCAATTCTGTGCTGGTCTACGGCCAGACCGAGCTGACGCGCGACCTCTACGAAGCGCGCGACCGGCTCGGCGGCAAGGTCGTGCACAATGCCGAGGACGTGACGCCGCGCGATCTGACGTCGGACCGTCCCTACGTGACCTATCGTTCGAACGGCGAGACCGTTCGCATCGATTGCGACTACATCGTCGGCGCCGACGGCTTTCACGGCGTCAGCCGCAAGTCGATCCCAAGAGACGTGCTGCGCGAATATGAGAAGGTTTATCCGTTCGGCTGGTTAGGAGTGCTGTCGCGCACGAAACCGGTGTCGCCCGAGCTGATCTATGTGAAGCATGAGCGCGGCTTCGCGCTCTGTTCCCTGCGCTCGCAGGTGCTGAGCCGCTACTACATCCAGGTGCCCTTGACCGACAAGGTGGAGGACTGGAGCGACGATGCGTTCTGGGCCGAGCTGAAGCGCCGCCTGCCGGTCGAGGTCGCCGGCCGCCTGATCACCGGTCCGTCGATCGAGAAGAGCATCGCGCCCTTGCGCAGTTTCGTGGCCGAGCCGATGAGCTATGGCCGCCTGTTCCTCGCCGGAGACGCCGCCCACATCGTGCCGCCGACCGGCGCGCGCGGGCTGAACAGCGCCGCCTCCGATATCTACTACCTCTACCACGCCATGCTCGCGCACTATCAGCACGGCGACGATTCCGGCCTCAAGGGCTATTCCGCCAAGGCGCTGGCGCGGATATGGAAGGCGCAACGCTTCTCGTGGTGGATGACGATGCTGCTGCACCGCTTCCCCGATCGGCTCGAATATGAGGATCGGCTTCAGCAGACGGAGCTCGACTATCTGCTCTCGTCGGAGACCGCGCAGCGCCTGCTCGCGGAGAATTATGTGGGGCTGCCGTTTTAGGCAGGGGCGCGTCTAGCGCGGACGTCTTCCCTTCTCCCCTTGTGGGAGAAGGTGGCGCGAAGCGCCGGATGAGGGGTCTCCCTCCACGGACTCATTGAGAGAAGTGCGCGCGGAGAGAGACTCCTCACCCGTCTCGCCGCTGCGCGGCGAGCCACCCTCTCCCACAAGGGGAGAGGGGAAGTACGCCCGCGGTTGACGTCGCTACTTCCCTTCCAACGTGTTTACCGGCGTCCACTCCGGCGGTGGCGGATTAGCAGTTAATGCTTTTGCGCGCTCCGCGAATATTGATGACGGTAGATCGATCTTCGCTACGCCATCGAACGCATCAGCCGCCTTGACGAAATCCTTTGCCCGCCAGCAGGCCAGCCCTTCGGCATACGCCGCGGCTACCTTTGTTTGCTCGGCGCTCTCTGCGCCCCTCTCCGCCAGCGGCTCGAACACCCTGATCGCTTCGCCGCGTCCCATCACCCTGATCGCATCGAGCTCGCGCCAGGCGAAGGTGTCGCCGGTCTGCGCCATCGTGGTTTCGGAGGCCATGATCGCGGTGCCGTAATATTTGTTGGCACCCTCGAGCCGCGAGGCCACGTTCACCGTGTCGCTCATCACGGTGTAATTGAATCGGCGGCGCGAGCCGATATTGCCGACCACGGCTTCGCCGCTGTTGAGGCCGATACGGTGCGACAGGCCATGGCCGGCGAAAGCGGGATTGTCGGCGTTGAGCTCCGCCAGCTTCTGGTGGCACTCCAGCGCGGCATGGACGGCATTGCGCGCATGTGCGCGATCGTCGGCCGGAGCACCGAACATGGCGACGATGGAATCGCCGATATATTTGTCGACGTAGCCGCCATGGCCCTCGATGATATCGGTCATGGCGGACAGATACTCGTTCATCAGGGTCACAAGCTCGCCAGGTGTCATCGTCTCCGCGATCGAGGAGAAGCCGCTGAGATCGGAGAAGAACATGGTGACATTGCGCATCTCGCCGCCGAGCGCCGGCATCTTGCCGGACGCAACCATGGTGTTAATCACTTCAGGGGCGAGATAGAGGGCAAAGCTCTTGCGCAGGAAGCGCTCGTCGCGATCGGCCAGCACGAAGCGGTAGCCGATCATCATCGCGAGCGCCGCAAGGCTTGCGAGCGCGGGCTCGGTCAGCGGCAGCGCCAATGCGTGAACGAACGCACCGACGGCCATTGCGGCGTAAACGGCGGTGAGGCCGAGCCAGGCAATCAGCGCGCCGCTCGGCGCAAGCATGCCGGCGGCGCAAGCGATGACGAGGGCGAACGCGATCGTGAGAATGCTCCGTGCGGGAAAGCCGAGCTCGGTCACGGCATCGCGTTCGATCAGGTTGCGAACGACGGTGGCGTGCACGAACACGCCGGCGACATCGCTGCGCGGGCGTTGCGCGCCACGCTCCGGCGCGGGCAGGGCGCATCGCGCGGCCGGCGTGCCGTCATATCCGCCAGACAGGCGCATCGAGGTGAGCTTACGGTCCTCGAAATTCAGGACCGTGCCAAGCAGCACGACCTTGCCGTCGAAGGCGCGGCGAAAGAAATCGCGATCGCCCTTCTCGACGCAGGCGCGCAGGTCGGCGAAGGAGAAGGTCGGGACGTCGCGACCCAGCCCGCGAAAGTTGAGCGTCATTGTATTCGGCATCGCGCTCGGGATCGCATAGCCGGACAATTCGGTCGCGCCGGACGACGCAATTTCGGGCTTTGCGCCAAGCGCACGCGCAGCGAGCTCGACCGCCATCGCGGGGACCGACCTGCCCTCGATGGCAAAGCTCAACGGCATTCGGCGGATCACGTCGTCGTGGTCGGTGTAGACATTGAGCGCGCGGATGGTGTTGCGCACTGCCACTTGCTGTGCGCGATAGGGCACTTCCGGATGATCGATGCTCAGGATTTCGCCGAGCACGAGTTTGCCGCTGTCGGAGATTTGCCGCAGGGCGATCAGATAATCCCGATCAAATCCCTTCATGCGGCTGCCGACCGACATGTCGCCGAAAGGAATCTCCGACTGTTCGATCGAGTTCTTGAAGATCACGTCGAAGCCGATAACCTTGGCGCCGCCCTCGGTGATGCTGCCGAGCACCCGGCCGATTTCGCGCGTCCAGGTCTGGGTCGGCGATCCCTTGAAGGGTGGTGTGTCGTAGGTCTCTCCATCGATCGCCACCACGACGACTGGCGACGTCGCAGGTTCGCGGCGCTCGCCGACCAGCTTGCCGCGCATCGCCGTGAGGATGTCGAGCGAGAGACCTTGCAGCATCTGGAGTGGCGGAGACGTGACGATCGCGCCCGCGAGGAGCGCGATCAGGATCGCCACAACGATGTCCCGCCTGCCGATCCGCCGCATCGTGTTGTCGAGGCCGTCTATTCGAGCCGCAGCAAGCGGCCGATCACCGGGGTGGGCGACGCGGTGGCGCTGGCGTCGACCTGGAAGGCGTAACGCTTGGCGCCGAGAATGGCGAGATAGCTGCCGCCCGGGGTCAGTGACTTTCCGGCCTTGGCAAAGTCATAGAACTTGCCGCGGATCATGACGTCGTTCTTGAGCGGCACGCTGATCGTGGGCTCCTTGCCGTCGGTGCGCTCGATCACCAGCGTGCTGCCGCTCTTGGCCTGGACCAGCGGCGCAACGCCATAGATCGTCGGCAGCTTGGACGGAGCGCCCTTGGCATCGGACCGCATGGTCCGGAACGTGGTCGCGGCACTCTGGTTCGCCTCGCGTTCGGAGAGCTGCGCCGCCTTGGTATCGCAGGGCACCTTGGCGCGCTGCACGTCGCCGAGCTGCACGGTGCTCTGTTCAGTGCCGACCAGGACGACGCCTTCGCTGATCGTCTCGCGCAAGCAGGATTTGAGATAGCTGAGGGTAATGCTGGTCTTGGGCCCGAGCTTGATGATTTTGCCCGGCGCCACATAGTCCATGAACTCGACTCCGTCGATCTTGCCTTGCACATCCTCGACGATTGCGGCCGGGGTCTCCGCCAGGGCGGAGCCCGCAACACAGAACGCGCCGACAAGGGCGCCGATCAGGCTTCTCATGCGTATTCTCATTCAGTTCGACCGATACTTTGCCGGTCCCCGTCCCGGTCCGATGCTTAGCAGCGGCGCGCCCAGGCAAGTGTGACCAGAATCACTCTTTGATATTGGTGCACCTTATCAGGAACAGGTTCAAATCGGCGATCGGGTATCAAGCCGACCGGCGGCGATCTCGACCACCTCGTCCCAGCGCGACAGGAAGGCCTCGACGCAGGCCGGATCGAACTGTCGACCCTTGTTCTCGACCAGGTAATTGCGCGCCACCTCGAGCGGCATCGGCTCCTTATAGGGCCGACGGGTCGTCAGGGCGTCGAAGACATCGGCGACCGCGACTACGCGCGCGGCGACCGGAATCGCGTCCGCCCTGAGGCCGTTCGGATAGCCCGCGCCGTCCCAGCGCTCGTGATGGCCTGCGGCAATTTGTGCTCCGAGCCGGATCAGCTCGCAGCTGGAATCCGCCAGGATCCGCTCGCCGATCGTTGCATGCGTCCTGATCACTGCCATCTCCTCCTCGGTGAGCTTGCCGGGCTTGAGCAGGATATTGTCGGGAATGGCGACTTTGCCGACGTCGTGCAGGGGCGCGGCCAGATAAATGTCGCGGCAGAGCCGGGCCGGCAGGTCGAGCTGTTCGGCGATGATGCGGCTATAGCGGGCGACTCTCAGGGTGTGCTCGCCGGTGTCATTGTCGCGGTATTCGACCGCGAGCGCGAGCCGCAGGATGATCTCCTCCTCGCGCTCGCCGAGCTTTCGTGTTGCTGCCGCGACGTCGCTGGCCAGATGCGCGGCACGATCGCTGAGCTTGCGCACGGCTGCACCAAGCTGAATCAAGTTGCGCAGACGTACCGTCATCTCGACGCTTTGCGGCTGCTTGGGCAGGAAGTCGGTCGCACCGGCCTGCAGCGCTTCCATCTTGAGGTCATCGGTCTGTCGCGAGGTGATCATCCCGATCGGGATGTCGGCGCAGCCGGGCAGGGTGCGGAAGACACGGATGAAGCTGATGCCGTCCATATGCGGCATCTCGTAGTCGACCAGCACGAGGTCGAAGACGCGCTCGCGCGCGCAGGCCAGCGCTTCGACGGGATCGAGGAAGGTGGTGGCTTCGACCAGACCTTCGGCCTCGATATGACGTTTGAGGAAGTTGAGGACGGAACGGCTGTCATCAACCAGAAGCGCTTGGGTCAGCATCGGCGGCCGGGGCTCTCTTCGCTGGCAAAGGCACGAACCCCACGCATAACCCGAGCGAATTTAACGCGAAGCAAATGCCCGTACGGAGGCCATGGCGCTCAAGGAAATGCGCGCCCGCGCACGAGATGTCAGCAGGCTGTGCACGCTTGCATGCATTTGCGCGAATTACGCGGGAGTGTGACCCGTAGTTGTACGGAGTCCCGCGTTAGGGGTTTGCTCATCCGATTCGCGTTAAACGTGTATCGGAATTTTGCAAAGGCGGGGCAGCGATGGCGCTCAATCCCACGGAGCCGAAGTGGTCGTTGCGGTTGCCCGCCGATTGCAGCATTGCGGCCATTCGCAGCGTCTATGACCTCATTCGCGAGGCGTTCGGCCGCCAGGAGCGGCTCGAGATCGACTGCTCCAGCGTCGACAAGGCCGACGTCACCTCGATCCAGCTTCTGCTGTCGACCGCCAAGACGGGCGAGGCGCAAGGCCGCCCGGTGGTCCTGACCTCCTTCTCTCAGTCTCTGCGCAACACCCTTCGCCGCGCCGGCTTTGCCAGCGAAGCGATGATGGATCAGCACTTCCCGCAAAAGAAAGATGGCACCTGATGGCCACGATTCTGACCGTCGACGATTCCCCCAGCATTCGGCAAATGATCAAGGTCGTGCTCGAGCCGGCCGGTCACAACGTGATCGAGGCCGGCGATGGCGCGCAGGGGCTTGCCAAGGCTCAGGCCGGCAAGCTCGACCTCGTCATCACCGACCTCAACATGCCCGTCATGAACGGGCTGGAGCTGATCCGGGCGCTGCGCAAGCTGCCGAGCGCGGTCGGCATGCCCATCGTGTTCCTGACTACCGAATCCAACGACACGGTGAAGCAGGAAGCCAAGAGCGCCGGCGCCACCGGCTGGATCACCAAACCGTTCAAGCCCGAGCAGTTGCTCGCCGTCGTCGGCAAGCTGGTGCGTGCATGAGCGCAATGGACCCGACCGAGGTCTTTCGTCAGGAAGCCAGCGAGCTCTTCGAAGTTCTGGAAGGGGCTCTGCTCGATCTCGGCCAGCGTCCCGACGACCGCGAGCTGGTCGATTCCGCATTTCGCGCCCTGCACACGATCAAGGGCTCGGGCGCCATGTTCGGCTTCGACAAGGTCGCCTCGTTCACGCACGAATTCGAGACCGCCTTCGACCGCGTCCGCAAAGGCGAGATCAAGCCGACGCAGGAGCTGATCTCGGTCGCGCTCGCCGCCAAGGACTACATCCGCGCCCTGATCGAGGATCCCCAGTCCACCGACGACATCATCGGCGAAGCCATCCTCGACGACCTCAGGCGCTTCGTCTCGTCCGACCAGCCTGCCGCACCCGTCGCCGAGATCGAGGAGGCGCCGCCGCTGGTCCCCGGCGCGCGCAAGCAGGCCGGCTGGCACCTCAATCTCGAATTCGAATCCCACGTCCTGCGCAACGGCTCGAACCCGCTCGACTTGCTGGAAGATCTCTGCAAGCTCGGCCCCTGCTTCGTCGTCCCGATCACCGACGGCATACCGTTCCTCGACGAGATGGAGCCCGAAGACTGCTATCTGAAGTGGGATGTCAAACTGCACGCGGCCTGCGACAAGGACGCGATCGACGACGTCTTCATGTTCGTCCAGGACGAGATGAAGCTGACGCTCTCGCCGCTGGAGCATGTTGAGGCGCCCGCCCCGGTACCGCTGTTCCAGCTGCTCGACGAGGAGCCGGCGGCCCCGCTGGCCGAGATGCCTGCGCCGGCGGTTGAGCTTGCTGCCGCGCCGGTCGAGCAGCCTGTTGCAAAGGCGGAGCCGAAATCTGAATCAAAGCCGGAACCGAAGGCCGAGGCCAAGCGCGACGATCGCGGCATCGCCACCGTCCGCGTCCAGGCCGAGCGCCTCGACGAGCTCATGGATCGGGTCGGCGAGCTCGTCATCGCCCAAGCGCGGCTGACCCAGCTCGCCGCCGCCGGCTCCGACCTCTCGATCAAGATGATCGCCGAGGAGATCGAGCGCCTTGCGTCCTCCTTGCGCGACACCACGATGGGCGCGCGCCTGGTGCCGATCGGCTCGCTGTTCGGCCGCTTCCGCCGCCTGGTGCACGATCTGTCGCGCGACCTGTCGAAGCCGGTCGAATTCGTCACCTCGGGCGAGGACACCGAGCTCGACAAGACCATGATCGAGTGCCTCGCCGATCCGCTGGTGCACCTGATCCGCAACGCCATCGACCACGGCATCGAGGACACCGCGACGCGCGCTGCCAGCGGCAAGACCGAGCAGGGCCGGATCGAGCTCGCCGCCGTCCATTCCGGCGCGCAGGTGCTGGTCACCGTGAAGGACAATGGCGGCGGCCTCAACACCGCGCGCATCCGCGCCAAGGCGGAAGAGCAGGGGCTGATCGCGGCGGGGGCCGTGCTCACCGATCACGAGATCCACCAATTTCTGTTCCACCCGGGCTTCTCGACCGCGCAGACCATCTCGGCGCTATCAGGCCGCGGCGTCGGCATGGACGTGGTCAAGCGCACCATCGAGAACATGCGCGGCTCGATCGACCTGTCGACCAGGTCGGGCCAGGGCACCACCGTGACGCTGCGCCTGCCGCTGACGCTCGCAATCATCGAGGGCCTCCTGATCCGCGTCGGCGAAGGCCGCTACATCATTCCGCTGTCGGCGGTGGAAGAATGCGTCGAGCTCACGGCCGAGGACGAACGTTCGCGCGGCCGCAATTTCCTCAACGTGCGCGGCAATCTGGTCCCGTTCCTGCGCTTGCGCGAGATCATGAGCGCATCGGGCGTGCCCGACCGCCACCAGAAAACGATCATCATCTCGACCGGCGAGACCCGCGTCGGCCTCGTTGCCGATCAGATCATCGGCAACCACCAGACCGTGATCAAGTCGCTCTCCAAGCTGCATTCCGATGTCACGATGTTCTCCGGCGCGACCATCCTCGGTGACGGCACGGCGGCGTTGATCCTCGACGTCGCGCAGCTCGTCGCGCTGGCTCAGTCGAAGGTCGAGAAGCACATCAGCGAGGCAGCGTGATGAACGAGGGTTTGGCTGGCGAGCGCCAGGCTGACGCGATGCAGGTCGTGATGATCGGGCTCGGCGAGGAGAAATTCGCGCTCGACGCCGGCCTCGTGCGCGAGATCATTGATCCCGTTCCCGTGACCAAGGTCGCGGGTGCGCGCGCCTTCGTTCCCAGCGTGATCAATGTGCGCGGCAACGTCATTCCGCTCGCCGACCTCCGTATCCGCTTCGGCATGCCGCAGCTCGACAATTCGGCCGATACGCGCATCGTCGTCATCGAGCTCGAGCTTGACGGCGAGCCTGTGCTGGTCGGCGTCACCGCCGACAAGGTCTACGAGGTCACGGAGATTTCGCACACGGACGTGCAGCAGACGCCGCGCGTCGGCATGCACTGGAAGCCGGAATTCATTCGCTTCATCGCCAAATGGCGGGAAGAGTTCGTCATCGTTCCCAACATGGAACGCATTCTGAATTGAAACGGGGTCTCAGGCGAGACTGGGGTAGGGGCTGGAAATGAGATTTACCGTCAAGGCAAAGCTTGCCACTGCATTCGGCTTGATCATCATCCTGTCCGCGCTTGCGGGCGGTGTGGCTTACATGAAGCTCAGCGACATGATGGCGACCGCAGACAGCATGGTCCTGCGCGCAAGCCGGATGGAGAAGGCGACGCAGATCGAAAAGGATATCCTGCTTCAACTGCGCGCGGAAAAGAACTCCGTTCTCGGAACGGAAGCCCAGGCCGAACAATTTGCAGCGGAAGCAGCCAGGCTTCGTGAGGAGGCGACGAAGACCAGGGATGAGGTCTACGCGTTGGCGAGCGAGGCGGGCAGGAAGCTGCTCGACAGCTTTGCAGCCGCATACGCGAAGATGAATACGTACCAGGAAGAGACGATCCGGCTGGCGAAGATGGACAAGACGAAGGCCATGGAGCGCTCGATGGGCGACGGCCGCAAGGTCGTCGCAGACGCGATGGAGGCGATGGGCGCCTATGTCGTCAACACCAAGAAGCAGATGGCCGAGCAGGCCGTCCAATCCAAGGCAGAGGGGCACCAGGCGCAATTCTTGCTGATGACGCTGATCGGCATCTCGTTGGCAGTTGCGATCGGGGCCGCGCTTTGGATCTCTATCTCGATCAGTCGTTCGCTCGGAAGGGCTGTTGGCCTCGCAGGCGCGGTCGCCGAGGGTGACCTCAGCCAGACCATACCTTCGGCGAGCAACGACGAGATCGGAGATCTCGTCAAGTCGCTGAACGGCATGGTCGAGAAGCTCCGGCAGATCGTCGCCGAGGCGATCACGGCGGCGCAGAACGTTTCCGCCGGCAGCCAGGAGCTGTCGGCCAGCGCCGAGCAGCTCTCGCAAGGCGCGACCGAGCAGGCCTCGTCCGCGGAGGAAGCCTCCTCCTCGATGGAGGAGATGGCCTCGAACGTGAAGCAGAACGCCGACAACGCCAACCAGACCGAGAAGATTGCTGCGCAATCGGCCAAGGATGCCGAAGCCAGCGGTGTCGCTGTCGGTCGCGCCGTCGAGGCGATGCGGACCATCGCCGAAAAGATCACCATCGTGCAGGAGATCGCCCGCCAGACCGACCTGCTCGCGCTCAACGCGGCCGTCGAGGCCGCACGCGCCGGCGAGCACGGCAAGGGTTTTGCCGTGGTCGCTTCCGAGGTCCGCAAGCTCGCCGAACGCAGCCAGGCCGCTGCGGCAGATATCGGCACGCTGTCGACCGAGAGTGTGAAGGTGGCGCAGGAGGCGGGCCAGATGCTGTCCAAGCTCGTGCCCGACATCAAGAAGACCGCGGAGCTGGTTCAGGAGATCACCGCCGCCTGCCGCGAGCAGGACGTCGGCTCGGCCCAGATCAACCAGGCCATCCAGCAGCTCGACAAGGTCGGCCAGCAGAACGCCAGCGCCTCCGAGCAGGTGTCCTCGACCTCGGAGGAGCTCGCCTCGCAGGCCGAGCAGCTCCAGTCGACCATCTCGTTCTTCCGCATCGAGCATGCCGGCCGCGGCGAGAGTGCCGCGCCCGCGCCGATCGACCGTGCCGTGACCCAGCTCCGTGCCAAGGCTGCGCACATGGCGGCGGCGGACCGGGGCGCGAAGAAGCCCGCGCCCGTCCGCAAGCCGGCGCGTGCGATGAAGGTCGCAAGCGGCGGCGGCTTCGCCTTCGACATGCATGACGGCGAGGACGATCGCGACGCCGAGTTTCAACGCTGACTGACTGGTCCGGCCTCGAGCCGGACCGTGCTCATTTCCAAACCTTCGGACCCTCCTTCGGACCCTTGGACTGCATCATGGCCGCAACCTCGCAATATCTGACGCTCGGGCTCGCCGGCGAGACGTTCGGCATCAGCATCCGCAACGTCCGCGAAATTCTCGACATGCGGCCGATCTCGCGGCTTCCGCATGCGCCGGATTTCCTGCTCGGCATGATCGACGTGCGCGGCAGCGGCTATCCGATCGTCGATCTCCGGACCAAGCTCGGCCTGCCGAGCGTCGCTGCCACTGAAGCAACCCGGATCATCATCCTCGATGTACCGATGAAAGATCGCCTGGTCGGCGTCGGCTTCGTTGCCGACTGCGTCTTTGAGGTCACCGATATCGACGAGCAGGCGATCGAGCCCATCCCCGAAGTCGGCGGGAAATGGCAATCCGACTATGCCGCCGGAATCGGCCGTAAGGGCGAAAAGTTCGTCGTCATCTTCGATCTCGCCAAGCTGATGGCGCATGACGAGATCCCGGAGGGGCGTGATGCCGATGCATCTCGCGCCGCATGAATTGCGAAGCGTAAAGCGTTGCCGAGTAGCAATCCCAATTTGAACCAATGAGATCGAACATGAGATTCACCGTCAAAGCTAAGCTTGCCAGCGCCTTCGGCGTCGTCATCCTTCTGTTCATTGTGGCAGGCGCTGTGAGCTACACGAAATTGGCCGACATGGCCGCGACTGCAGATTCCATGGTGCTTCGCGCCAAGCGGATGGAGAAAGCATCCGAAGTCGAAAGGATCATTTGGCAGCAGGTCAGGGCGGAAAAGAACGCAATTCTGGGAACACCAAGCGAAGTCGATGAATTCGCCGCGAACGCGGCCAAGCTCCGCGAGGAGGCGACGAAGATCAAGGACGAGGTCTATGCGCTCGCCAGTGAAGGTGGCAGGAAGCTGCTCGACAATTTTGCGAGTGTCTACGCCAGGATGAATGTCTACCAGGAAGAGACGATCAGGCTGGCAAAGACGGACAAGACCAAGGCAACGGAGCGCTCGATGGGTGACGGGCGCAAGGTGGTCGCGGACGCGACGGAGGCGATGGGAGCCTATGTCGCGAACACGAAGAGGCAGATGGCCGAGCAGGCCGTGCAGTCCAATGAAGACAGCCGTCGCGCCCAGTTGATCCTCATCGTTCTCATCGTCGTCTCGCTCATCGCTGCCGCGATCAGCGCAGTCTGGATTTCGATCAATATCAGCCGGTCCCTCGCCAAGGCCGTCGGACTGGCGGATGCTGTGGCGATCGGCGATCTCAGCCAGAAGATCGATGCGTCCAGCAACGACGAGATCGGCGATCTCGTGAAGTCCCTGAACGCGATGACGGTCAACCTCAACAAGACCGCGGCCGTCGCCAATGAGATCTCACAAGGCAATCTGATGGTCGAAGCCAAGCCGCTGTCGGACAAGGACACGCTCGGTCTCGCGCTCGAACGCATGGTGGAGAAGCTCCGGCAGATCGTATCGGAGGCGCTCACCGCGGCGCAGAACGTCTCGGCCGGCAGCCAGGAGCTCTCCGCCAGCGCCGAACAGCTCTCGCAGGGCGCGACCGAGCAGGCCTCGTCCGCCGAGGAGGCCTCCTCCTCGATGGAGGAGATGGCCTCGAACGTGAAGCAGAACGCCGACAACGCCAACCAGACCGAGAAGATCGCGGCGCAGTCCGCCAAGGACGCGGAGGCCAGCGGCGCCGCGGTCGGCCGCGCCGTCGACGCGATGCAGACCATCGCCGAGAAGATCACGATCGTGCAGGAGATCGCGCGCCAGACCGACCTGCTCGCGCTCAACGCGGCGGTCGAGGCCGCCCGCGCCGGCGAGCACGGCAAGGGCTTTGCGGTGGTGGCGTCCGAAGTGCGCAAGCTCGCCGAGCGCAGCCAGGCCGCCGCCGCCGAGATCGGCACGCTCTCGGCCGACACCGTCAAGGTGGCGCAGGAGGCCGGCGCCATGCTTTCCAAGCTCGTTCCGGACATCAAGAGGACAGCCGAGCTCGTCGAGGAGATCACCGCGGCCTGCCGCGAGCAGGACGTTGGCTCGGCGCAGATCAATCAGGCGATCCAGCAGCTCGACAAGGTCGGCCAGCAGAACGCCAGCGCCTCCGAGCAGGTGTCCTCGACCTCCGAGGAGCTCGCCTCGCAGGCCGAACAGCTGCAGTCCACGATCGCCTATTTCCGCATCGAGCACGACGGAAAGAGCCACGCGGCTGCCCCGATCGATCGGGCGGTCAATCAGTTGCGGGCCAAGGCGGCGACAATGGCGGCCACTGAGCGTCCGGCCAAGAAGCCGCAAGGCAAGCCGGTGCGCGCCCTGAAGGCTGCCAATGGCGGCGGCTTCGCATTCGACATGAACGACGGCGGGGACGACCGGGACGCCGATTTCCAGCGCTAGGGCCCGCGAGGGCTCCTGCGGGCCGGCCCGCTCGATGACGGTGGACCGGTCCGTTTTCAGCGGTTACGTGAACGCGTAGGATTCAAGATGGCCAGGACGGCCCGACATTCACTGCAGGCGGCCATCCCGGACCGGGGCAGGCGGCCATGATGCCCGCCGTGCAGGATACGGCCGTGCATCTGTCGGACCGCCACTTCCGGACCATCGCCCAATTGATCGAGGGCCAGGTCGGCATCAAGCTGCCGCCGGGCAAGCGGCTGATGCTGGAAGGGCGGCTGCACAAGCGCGTGCGCGCGCTGAACTATTCGGATCTGAACGAGTACGTCGAAAACCTGTTCGAGGCCGATCATTTCGACACCGAGCTCACTCATCTCATCGATGTGGTGACGACCAACAAGACCGACTTCTTCCGCGAGCCGCAGCACTTCACCTTCTTGCGGGATGTCGCGATCCCCGCCCTGCTCAAATCGCATGGACGCAAGAATGCGAACCTGAAGATCTGGAGCTCGGCGAGCTCCACCGGCATGGAAGCCTATACGACCGCGATGGTGCTGGACGACATGACGCGGAACGGCTCGCGGTTTCAATACCGCATCCTCGGGACCGACATCTCGACTGCAGTGCTGCGCCTTGCCAAGACCGCCATCTACACGCGCGACGTGCTTGCGCCGGTGCCGGAAAACTTCGTGAAGCGATATTTCCTGTTGTCGCGGGACAAGTCGCGCGGCGAGGTGCGGGTGGTACCGGAATTGCGGCGCATGACGCATTTCATGCGAATGAATCTCATGGATACGTCCTATCCCGTCGATCGCGACGTCGACATCATCTTCTGCCGCAACGTCCTGATCTATTTCGAGCGCGAGACCCAGCGCAAGGTGATCGAGCAGCTGTGCAGCCATTTGCGGCCCGGCGGTTATCTGCTGGTCGGGCATTCGGAATCGATGATTCACAGCGCCGTGCCGGGTCTGAAGCAGGTCCAGCCCACCATCTTCCAGGTTTGATCGGAGCGCCGCCAAAAATGCCGAAGGAGAAAGTTCGCGTACTGATCGTGGACGATTCGGCGTCGGTGCGCCAAATCCTGCAGACGATCCTCAACGACGATCCCGACATCGAGGTGATGGCAACGGCTTCGGATCCGTTCGCGGCGGCGCGCCGCCTCCAGAACGAAATTCCCGACGTCATCATCCTCGACATCGAGATGCCGCGCATGGACGGCATGACGTTCCTGCGCAAGATCATGGCGCAACGTCCGATCCCGGTGATCATCTGCTCCTCGCTGACCGAGGAGGGCTCGAACGTGATGTTCGAGGCGTTCGAGGCGGGTGCGGTCGACATCGTGCCGAAGCCGAAGATCGACACGCGGCAGGCGCTGCTCGAATGCTCCACGCGGCTGCGCGAGGCCGTGAAATCGGCCGCCCGCGCCCGGGTGCGCCCGCGTGCGCAGCGTCGGGTGGTCGAGAAGAAGCTGACGGCCGATGCGATCATCCCGCCGCCGGTGCAGGGCAAGGTCCGCCCGACCACCGAGCGCATCGTGTGCATCGGCGCCTCGACGGGCGGCACCGAGGCGCTCAACGACGTCCTCGAGATGCTGCCCTCGCATTGTCCGCCTATCGTCATCGTCCAGCACATGCCGGCGGGCTTCACCGCGGCCTTTGCCAAACGTCTCGACGGCGTCTGCCAGATCCGGGTCAAGGAGGCCGAGGACGGCGAGCCGGTGCTGCCGGACTGCGCCTACATCGCGCCGGGTGCCCGTCACATGCTGCTCCAGCGCATCGGCCTGCGCTACCAGATCGCGATCAAGGATGGCCCGCCGGTGTCGCGCCATCGTCCGTCCGTCGACGTGCTGTTCCGCTCGGCGGCCCAGCATGCCGGCGCCAACGCGCTCGGGGTGATCATGACCGGCATGGGCGACGACGGCGCGCGCGGAATGCTGGAGATGCGCAAGCTCGGCGCCTCGACGCGGGCGCAGGACGAAGAGAGCTGCGTGGTGTTCGGCATGCCCAAGGAAGCCATCGCCCATGGCGGCGTCGAGAAGGTCGTATCGCTGCATCATATCCCGCGCGAGATCATGCACTGGTACCAGGCCGGCCACGCCGCGGCGGCAGGTTGATCGCAATGTCCGTCATTCCGGCCAACACGCTCAATGAGGCGATCACCGCGGTAGAGGACGTTTCCTCGCGCATCGAAGACGTGTTCGCGCGCGTCGGCCAGGAGCTCGGGCGCGGCCACCTCATCTTCAAGGAGCTGAACCAAGGTCTCGCGACGCTGTCCTCGGAACTCTCCGGCGCAGAGATCGAGGGCGCCGCGACCGCGTTGCAGGAGATCGCCGCACAGCTCAGCGAGCTGGCGCAGGCGCTTCCGGCCGAGACTGCCCTGCTGGAGACGATCGGCAAGAGCACGGCGGAGGCGTCCTCGCTGCTCAAGCCGGTGTTCAAGCACATCCAGATGATCACCATCATCGCCCGCAGCGCGCGGATCGAGGCAGCCTCGCTCGACGGCGACCGCGAGGGCTTTCTCGCCTTCACGCAGGAGGCCTATGATCTCGGCAGGGCCGTGCAGGGCTCGATCGAGGGCTGCGCGCGCGATCAGCAGCGCCTGTCCGAGGCGGTCGCCACCGCACTCGGCCGGCAGAAGGAGTTCGAGAGCCGCTACCGGAATCAACTGGCGGCGGAGAGCGTCGAGCTTGGTGCGGCCTATTCCGGATTGCACGATCAGCGCCGCAACAGCAGCCGTCTCGCCGACCTTGCGAGTTCCAGCACCAGGAAGATCGCCGAGGCGGTGGGGAGCGCGATCATCTCCTTGCAGGCCGGCGACAGCACGCGCCAGCGCCTCGAGCATGTCGCTTACGGTCTCGGACTCGCCTCGGAATCGACCCCGAGCCTCGTTCCTGAACCGGTCGCGAGCAATGACGGCGCGCGCGCGATTTGCCAGTTGCAGGCGGTCCAGCTCAGGGATGCCCAGCGCGAGTTTGGCGGCGACATCGGCCAGATCGTTCGCGCGCTGACCGCCATCCTGCACGATGCGAGCAGTGTCGTCGGCCACGGCCGCACGCTGTTCGGCGGCGAGGACGGCGGGTCGTCATCGTTCCTGGCGCGCATCAAAGAGACGCTGGCACACGCCTCGACCCTGATTGCCACCTGCGAGGGCGCTGGCCGCTCGGTGGATGAAGCGCTTGCGATCGTCGAGGACACGCTGACGAAGTTTCGTCAGGCGATCGCCGGGCTTGCCGAGGCGACCGTCGACATCACGCTGATCGGGATGAATGCCGGTCTCAAGGCAAGCCATCTCGGCAGCCGCGGCAGCGCCTTCGTCGTCATCGCCAACGAGCTCAAGACGACCGCCGACCAGGTCTCGGCGGGGGCAGGACGCTTGCGGCCGGTGCTCGATGGCATCGAGCGCTCGGCCAGGGAACTGAAGCAACTCCGCGTGCAGGGCGATCCCACGCAGCTCGCCAAGCTCGAGCCGCAGATCCTTCAGGCGCTGCGCGAGGTCGAGGCCGGCAATGAACGGCTCGGCAAGCTGATGAATCGGCTCGTGGTTGAAGGCGCGGAGTTCGAGGGGCTGATGAATTCGGCGCAAGGCCTGATGAGCACGCTCGGCGAAGGCTCCGCGGCTTTGCCCGCGGTCGCTGCGCGCCTCGAGACGGCCGGTGCCGGCGCGCAGAAACCGCGTCCGCAGGACGAGGCCATGCTCGACGAACTCTTCGCGCGCTATACGATGGAGCGCGAGCGGGACGTCCACAGGCAATTCCTGCAAACGCTCGGGCTGGCGTCGATCGCCACTACGCGCCGGGTCGAGGCGGTCGAGACTGCCGATGACGGCATAGAACTGTTCTGACGTCACTGCCGGCTTCAGCAATTTGACAGGTTGACTTTGCGAGGCATTAACCGTGGCGGAATGCACGCCGCTTGGGTCATTGTCGCGCCCCACGGTTCGTTGCAAATACGCATGGAATTCACGACGGATGTTTCCATGCTGAAAGAGGGCAAATACGCGGCATGGTTTAGAACCGCGCAAGCGCAAGGCACCGGCATTGTGCATCTGTCCCAGGGCCGGATTTCGGGCAGCGACAGCTTCTTCACCTATGGCGGCTCCTATCAATTCGATGACGACCAGCGTTTCACTGCCGTTCTGACCACGCGCCGTCATGCGGAGGGCCCGCCAACCGTGTTCGGACGTGACGAGGTCGAAGTCTATCTCTCCGGCGTCTTCAGCGGTGCGATGGCGACCTGCTCGGGGACGGCGAAGCAAGCGCCTGACGTGAAGTTCGAGGCGACGCTGATCTACAGCCAGGAAGACGCGCCGCCTGCCGACGTCAGGAGCGCAGTCGTGAGGCTGAACGTAGATAAGCTGCCCAAGGGGCCCGACAGCCGTTACCGGCCGCGGCATCCGTTCACGGCCGGCCCGTCCAAGTGAATTCGCGTAGCTCCACGCGCGCCCAGCACCGTGATTAGCGTTGCATTGACGCTGTTGTCTCGAAATCACGCCGCGGCCGCGCTGCAGCAACTCTGCCTTTAGAAGCGGGAGCTAGTCTCGCGGCCGATCAAGCGTGGTGGAAGAACATGCCTCAAATCTGGATGACATACGACGAACTCGGCGCGCTTTGCGGCTGCGGCGCAATGGAGGCCAGGGACCGCGCCATCCATCTGTCGCTCGATCGTCGCAAAAGTCGCGACGGGACGACGCGGGTCAAACTCGATCTGGCACTGACGGCCAGGTTCTTTGCATCCGTTCGTGAGGCTGATTTCGAACTCGATTGCGCCATTGAGGCGCTGCACAACACCCACCGGCAGATGGCCGAGCTCCTGGCTCCCACCCAGCTCCACAGCAGGCGAGGGGTGGCCTGAACCTCCGCATGTTCCGGCCTACGCCGCAGGCTAATTCCCGCGCTCGTTGTCCCGAATCAGCATAAGCTCTGCAGCGGAATTTCCGGCTGTCGTCGGTGTTCAAATCGCGATGGGGAGCGAAGCCTGCAGGAGGAGTGCATGAGCAAAGCCGTGTGTCGGCCGTCGGTGGCACTGTTGGGGACGATCGCGCTGGTTGGAAGCGTCATTGCAGCGAGCGGAATAGCAAACGCGGAAGCCGTGAAGCTGCAAGCCGAGCTCAAGGGAGGCAATGAAGTGCCCCCGAACAGCTCGTCCGGATCGGGCAAGGCAGAAGCCAGCTACGACACTGTAACGAAGGTTCTGACTTACACCGTCACCTATGCCGGGCTGACTGGACCGGCAATGGGGGCGCATTTCCATGGCCCCGGCGAAGCCGGCAAGAACGCCGGCATCGTCCTCCCGTTCAAGACGGTGCAAAGCCCGATCCAGGGCAGTGCCACACTCACCGACGCGCAGGCGGCAGATCTGCTGACCGGAAAATGGTACGCGAACATCCATACGGCCGCGAACCCGGGCGGTGAGTTGCGCGGCCAGATGATGAAGTAAGGACCGGTTGCGCGTGCCACCGGTCATCTCGCTCAAGCGATACCGGTCGCTTCAGGACGGCGGTCTCGGCAAGAACGCCAGGATCATCTGGGCGAGCATGACACCCACGGTGCCCCCCGCCGCCTTCTGGAGCACGTCGAGAAAGCCCGGATCCCGGTTGGGTATGAACGCCTGCATCAGCTCCAGCCCCATAGCGACCGCCACGACGAGCGAGCAAGCCAAACCGAGCCGTCCCGGCAGCAGGAAGGAAAGCAGGAAGCCGAGCAGCCCATAGGCGCTGAAGCGCTCGATCACGACGATCCAATAGGCCTCGTGATGTCCCATGAGCGCGGGTCTTCCCGCCAGCTTCGCCAGGGTGGCATAGACGATCAGCGCTAGACAGATGCTCGCGGCTGCGATGAGGTGGCTCCTGCCCATAGCGCCAACATACAAGGTTGGGCGCCCGTCCGGTTCGAAAGACGAAAATATCGTTAAAGGCGTTGGCCGCTGTCAAAGGCTCCGCTGGCACAAGCACGGTGATACCGTTTGGCGGCTCACCCTCCCGTTAGGGAAACGGAAGTTCTTCCTCGACGGTCAGGCCACCAAAGCCGCATCGTTCGAGACCGCCGCGCCTGACTGCGCCGCCCGGCGCGACTCGACGAGCTCACTAAACTTGGCGAAGGGCAGGGGCGGCGCAACGAGATAACCTTGGCCCTCCGCTACGCCGGATGCGAGCAGTGCGCGGAGCTGCTCCTCGGTCTCGATGCCTTCGGCGACCACGCTCATATGGAGGTCTCTCGCGAGCGCCACCAGCATCTCCACGATCGTCGTCGTCGACGCGTCCACCGTGATCGTGTCCACGAAGAACTTGTCGATCTTGATCATGTCGGCGCCGAGGCCCTTCAGTCGAGACAGTCCGCTATGGCCGACGCCGACGTCGTCGATGGCGACGCGGAAGCCGTGGTCCCGCAGCTCGGCGACAACCGCCGCGGCGCGCGCGAGATCGTCGAGCTCATCGCGCTCGGTTATCTCGACCACGATCTGGCGCGCGGAGACCCTTGCGGTCAGAACCTTGCGACGCAGCGTTTCAACGAAGCCTGCACTCAGGAGATGCCCGGGCACGACATTCAAGGACATCTTGAAATTCTTGTTTGCCCTCAGCAATGGCTTCAGCTCGGCGAGCGCCGATCCCAGGATCTGCCAGGTCATCGCCTGGATGCGTCCGCTGGATTCGGCGAGCGGAATGAAGTTCATCGGCGGGACGACCGAGCCATCTCGGCGCAGCCAGCGAACCAGAATCTCGCAGCCCTTGATCTGACCTGTCCTGAGATCGAAGATCGGTTGGTAGTATGGCTTGAATTCGCCGGCCGCCAGCGCCCGGTCGAGATCGGCGACGGGCCCCTCCATTCGGCGGCTGCGTGCCAGCAGGATGCCAAAGATTGCGCCAAGTCCAAGGGCTACTGCGAGCGCGGGCCAATAAGCCTCCTGATTCCAGCTCGAAAGCACCGCATGCTCGAGCCCGATCGTGGCATGAAGCGGGAAGCGCGTGGAAGTCCTGTCGAAGCTGATCGGCTCCAGCAGGGACTTGCCGGCGTCGGTCTGGAATTCGCCAAGCTTCTCGCCACTGCTCAAGGCGAGGATCACCTCGCTGTGCGCCCGCAGTTCGGCAGGCATGATGTCGAACAGGCTGGCGTTGATGCCGACAATGGCGACGAGGGCGGAGCTGCCATTGATGTCCCTGAGCACGCCCAAGGCGTCGCCGCCGAACTGCTCCACGCGGAACAGCGAAAGCGCCTTGTCGCGCGAAGGCAGCATATCGCGGCGATTCACCCATCCCTTGTCGAATTCGAGCGTCTCGGAATAGGCCGAGCAGATCACCGAGCCGTCCGGGTTGACGAGGCGGACGTCCTTGATCGCCGAGCGCTGATAGACGTGGAGGCGGATGGCTTGCAATGCCGCGGGCTCGCAGCTGGCGAGATTGCGCTTTGCGAGCTCGTCCAGGCTGGCCGCGGCAAAATCGACCGCAAATTCGGAGCGGCGCAGAACGACCTCGGTCAACTCGCTCAGCTGATGCGCCTGCTGGTGGCGAATGACGGCCTCCGCGGCGAAATGGCCCGCCAGGGCGAACGCCATCGTGCTCGCAAGCACGAGCTCCGCAAACGGGAGGTCGGGTCGCTGTAATCTCATCCGGTCCGGGCGAAATTCAGGGCAGGCTTGAAAATTGATCCTAGCCTGCGGGGACTAAGATAGCGTTTAACGGGCCGAAGGAACGGAGATGCCCCAGCTACGGAACCACCTTTAGAGGGGCCTAGAAGAAGACGTACAACTGGCCGGTGAACGGGCCGGACGGACCGCCGCAGGCAGGCGGCTCAATTGGCGCTCACCGCCCGCCGCGATGGCGGAGGGAAATGACCTCTGGAGAAGGTCGGCTCGGCCTATCGCGGTGGAGCGTGGCGGGATGGCGGGTGGCTCGCAGCCGAAGCACCACGAAAGCGACGTTGATCGCCAGCCAAACCAATATCGCGGAAATGGCAAAGTGGAGCACTGCCAGACCTCGCCGTGAAGTCTGGAATCAAACACCCAATGGTTGCTTTGGTTCCGTCCTGCCAAGGCGAAAAGCTGCCGCTGGGTCGAAGAGGAGCCTTGCCGCGATGATGGCGCTGCCGTCCTCGACTCTCTCTTTCCGAGGCTAGCCTTTCTTATTCGTCTTCGGCTTCAACGAAAGACCAAGCCGCAACGCCATGCGCTTGATCGCATCAGTCGAGCGCCCGAGAACTTTCGCCGCCTCTTCCAGCGAAGCCGAAGACTTGGCCAGCTCCATGAGCCGGCGGTCTTCCTTGAACGACCAGGGCTTGCGCGCCATAACCGAAATGATCCTCTCGTCGACACAAGGGACAAAGCCGCCAAGCGACCCATGTTCGCTCGACGGCTTTGCTTGGGTGGGGCCGGACTTGGGGGAGCCCGGTGCGAAGATGGATAAGCGAAACGCGAGACTTCGCAACAAACACTGCGGATTAAGCTAACCGCTCAACCTTACCGCGATGAAGTTGGTGTATGACGCTCCGTATAACCACGGAGGTTTCGTAGGAATTGTCTGCAATCGCCAGCAGCCACGTGCGAAAAATGTGTCGGAGGTAGCTTCATCACGCAAACTACAGACATGCTCGACCACCAGCGCGCTTGCAGCTTGCGGCTGCTTGCCGAGGTGAACAGGGGTTAACATCGTCGGCTGGATATCGCTCTCGAACAATGAGAGATTTCGTCATCCTCTCCTGCCCCTAGGTTTTCGCGCGACCAAACTTCAAGCACCATGTTGCACAAACTTCATGATCGTCTGACAAAAGTTTCAGCGCCGATGACCTTGAAGTCGTCGCAACATCACGTTGAAATGTACCGGGAGGAGCGTTCCGAAAATTGGGAACATTCCAAATGCTTGCGATTCTGGTTTTGATTTCGATTTTTGCAGCTGGCTTTGGCTGTGGCTATGGTGTGCGAGCGTGGCGCTCGCGCAAGCGATCAGAACGATATCGTCTCTATGCGCCCTACACGCCGGCATCGATGGGAGTGAGACAAAGCGAGCATCCATCGTAATGGCAGAACCATGGGCGCGATGTTTCGGTCGGAAGTTGATCTTGCCTCGCGGCAAGGTCGGATAACCATGTGCGGTTAGGTTAACGTGGTGCGGTCCTTGAGAGCTTCGGAAAGGCAACCTAAAACGTATCGGTTCATTGCAAGAGTTTAGCCGCCTCGATTTTCTCGGGGCCCGCATGAGTGGGCGTAGATGGCGTATTTGATTGCGTTGCTGGGCGCGACTTGCGTCCTCATTTTGATCGCTTTTGTTTGTACCTTTGATCGGCGACTGAAAGATCTTCCGGGGCCTTGGATCATGAATGAGGGCCATTCGAATGATTGATCAAAGGCACAACGCACCCCGCAGGTATTTCGTCGACGCCCAAGGGCATCGCGTCCTGATCGGCCTTTCGCTGGAAGAGACGGCGGAGTTCGAAGCGCTGGATCCTTCACAGAACGAGACGGCGCAATTCGCGTCCGAGATTTGTGTGAACGACGGAGCCGTTGCGGCGGACGAAGTTCGCTGGCTTGAGCTCTATTCCAAGCACGAAGGGGCTTGGCGGGCGTGGATCGCACAAAGCCAGGCGGAGCGGGCGCAGGATTTAAGCTTTGTTAACTATGTCTGACCGATGGTAGCCGCCTAAATCTCGAATGTGGGATGGCCCAAATGTTTCAGCTGTTCCTGAGAGCGCGCGCACACAATCTTCTCGGCTCCCGCCGTGAGGACAAAGGTTTTAAAGCCCGCTCCGTCGAGCGTGACGCAGAGACCGACCGCGCGCGGATCGGTGCCGTGCTGGCGGCGATCGAAACAGCATTGCAGGAGGCGGAGAGGGAGCAGGCCGGCCTCAACCGGCGTGTTGACGATGCTCTCGCACGTGCATCCGTCACCTTCGGAAACGGCACCGATGAGTATCTCGAGCGGGAGCCGCTCGACAATTATCATCAGGATCTCTTTGCGGCCGACATCTCGAATGGCCAGCGACGGCTCAAGGAATTGGCAAGCACCATCGCGCACTTGAAGTTCGTCAAGACCGCAATGCTCACGCGCTTTCCGGATTTCAAGCCGCCGCAGCTCGACAGCTAGTATCGCGGATCTTGCTGCGCGCTCTGCGGCCATCCTTCGAGACGCCCGCTCTAGGCGGGCTCCTCAGGATGAGGACGGAATGCGCGGCAGCAGTTTCAACGGGGCTGACGCCGATTAGCGTCATCCTGAGGAGGCGCGTAAGCGCCGTCTCGAAGGACGAGGCGTGTGCGCGCAGGCCGCCACCAAGAGTCATTTCCGATAGCCCTGCGGCAGGCAGGGCAGACCGCGTGACAATTCGGCGCTGCTTTGCCGTTGGGCGCTTCGAGCCTTTTTGATATGGTTCGGCGGCCATTCACGGATTGAAGGAGCGAAAGAGGTGCCAGTCAAGAATTTGAGGACGTTGGTTGGATTGGCATGCGCTTTGACGCTGGCCGCGCCGGCGACGGCTTCGGCCATCACGGCGGAAGTGGCCCGCGCATGCGATGCGGCGATGGCCAAGGCCTTTCCGCCCAAACAGATCGGCAACCCCGCGGCCGGGAGCACCAAGGGAACGGCCAAGGATAAGCGCGAATACTTCCAAAAATGCGTTGCCAACAATGGCAAGGTCGACGACATGCCGGCGGACGCGCCAAAGGACAACAAGCCGGCGAAATAAGAACAGGGTGGCTACGGCCGGAGCGTTTTCGAGCGAAGCGGATACCGGTTCGCGTGAAGAAAACGCGTCAAAACAAGAATCTAGAGCTTCGGTTCTGATTCAATCAGAACCGATCATGCTTTAAAGCATGATCCGGAAAAGTGCGCCGCGATTTTCCGAAAAGATCATGCTCAAACAACAACCTAAAGCGCGATGACGATACATCCTGATCTCATCGCGCTTTAGCGTCGGGGCGGCGGACAGGGCGAGTAGAACGCGCCGTTCGCCGCATTGATGCGTTCGACGCATTGATTGGGATCAGTGACCGTTCCGGCGACCGTGAAGTCGTAGCCCATGCCCTTGACCACCACGACGTAGCGACCGGGGGCGAGCGTAAAGCCGTCTTGCTCCGGTTGGAGCAACAGCATTCTCGACTGGTCTTCGACCGGACCTACCTTGTAGGGGTACGACATGCTGCGGATGACCCAGGAATCGCCGGCGCTGACCATGGCGGCTTTCCCGGTGGCATCGACGCCCATCGCCCGGGAGACTTTCGCGACCACCCGAACTTCGGTTCCGCTCGCATCGACACCCCCGTCGGGCCTGAACACGATGAATCTGACGTCGCCGCCCATCAATGTGGTTGCGCTCGGCGTGTTGATGGCTGCCGAGATCGCGACGCGCCGGTCCGGAATCTTTCCGGGCACCGGCTTGAGCTCATGGAGCTGGCCCTCGCTCAAGGCGTAGACGCCGAACGTCGTCGGCAAAGGCATCGACGGCTGTGCAGCTTGCGTCGGCTCCTTATTCGGGGTCCGTTCAACGGTTTCGCCCACCGAGGGAGTCGGAGTGACGGCCGGCTGAGATTCCGGGCCTTTGGGTGCGCGCTCGAGCGGCAGCGCCACCTGCGACAATGTGGTCGGTTGTGTCCTCAATCGCGACCAATAGGCAGCCGCGGCCCCGACACCCGCAATGACCAGGAGGATGGCGGTCAATCGAACGAGAGATTTGAAGACGCCGCTCCGTTTGAGTTGGTCCAGCGATCTTGACGGTGCCGCGGGTCCGCGTGGCGTTTCCGCGGCCTTCGAAGGGGCTGGCGAAGCCATAGCCGGCGGCGTCGGAATGGGCGGCGGAGCAGGGGCGTTGTCCGGCGGAGAATTCGCCACGACAGTGGCGGCTGCCCTTGCCGGTGAGGACGGCTCGCTTCGCTCAAAGGACCGTTCGACCTCCCGGATGGCGCGTTCGAGCACTTGCTGGAGCGCGCGCGCCTCCCGCGCATCGGCGTGGTTGAATTGTTCCAGCAGCCTGATGCGGGCCAATTCGTAAACGACGTCCCGCATCTGCCCGGGGTCGTCGGAGATTTCGCGGATCCGCCCTGATAACAGGCGGACAAGTCCAGCCTTGATCTCGTCCGCGTTGGCTGCAGTGTCGCCGGGCTCGGTCATCAAGGCCGATCAACTACCCCGGATACAGCTGTTTCGCTAGGCTTTTTCATCCCCGGATCCCTCGATCCTGCGCGCACATGTCTCGAAGAGCTTGCTTTTGGGCAAAAACCTGTGACATTTCGCCCAGCTCCTCTTTCCGGTGTTTGACGATGCGCGGCATTTTGACAGCAATCACATTTTTGGCGTTCCTGGTTCAGCCCGCTTCGGCGCAAGGGGTCAAGGATCAGGCCAACACCACCAGCTCCAGCATCATCACAACGCCCACGAAAAAGGCGCAGACCATCCAGGCCGCGTCGCGGCCGACCGCCGTCCGAAATGTGACGGGGAGCCTTCCTGCCGGAAGGGCGGTCCAAGGCGTCTGGCGGGATGGCAAGCTGATTGCCGTGCCTCGGTGAGGTCACGCAAGGAACCGTGAAGCAGCCGTGAAGGAACGGTGTTCGCCTCCCTGACGTTCTTGCTCGGGAGATCTCGCATGAAACGCTTAGTCTTGATCACACTCGCGCTTGTCGTGCCTGCCGGCGCCTGGGCCCAGGGCGTCAACGATCCGTCGACGCCCAATCGCAACGTGATCATCGTCAACCCGTCGCAGCCCTCGCCGTCCACAGCGACGCCAAATATTCCGAGTCGAATCGAGCCTCCCGTGACGAGGGGCGGACACGCTCACCCCTATCACGGGAACAGAACCCGGGGCAGCGGGTCGAGCCGTCGTTAGCCCTGCCTGCACCTTTCGGTGGCGTCGTGAGACAGCTATTGCGGGTTTACCTCGACCTCCAGGATCGATGTCTCGCGATGATGACGGCCCTTGCCCGAGATCACCAGCGTGAACTTGTCGGCGCCGGGCGTTTCGTTTCCTGCCGAATAGCGGAAGCCGGACCCGACCACCGCCAATTGTCCCCATGATGGTCCGCTCACGACCGACACGTTGAAAATCTGCATATACGACCAACGCAGTCCCTGGATGCAATCTGCCCCAGGCGCGATCGACATGGTCCATCTCACTGAATCTTCCGAAAAGGCAAACGGCGTCCGCTCCTTGATGCAGACGGGACTGGCGTGCGCCGTCAGGCCAGACATGAAGGAAGCCGCGACGGCAATACTTAACAGCAATAACGGTCTTGCACGCATTCTCGGCAACTCCACCAGCGCGTGCCGAAGTTAACAGCAATGACCTAACGAGGTCTTAGAACAGAGCGTTTGCCCTCAAGCCGATCAAATGACGCGGATCTCAGATACATCAATCATCCGTCGGCCTCTTTCCGGATCATGCCATCCTGCCCCTGTTTTGCCCGACGAGTCAATCCGAATTTCGGAAAAGGCGTAACCCATTGATCCGACTGGTGCCGGCTACTGTGCATGGGGTTGTTTTTCAATTTTTTGATAGGACGGCCCCCGAAGGCCCCCAGGTGCTGAAATCCCCGCGAGCTAAGTGGAAAGGTTGCCCCGCGAATTGGCTTTCTTGCAATCGGCAAAGGTATAGACTGAAAAACTGGAGATGAGGAAATTGGTCAATGGCAGTCCTTGTCGCTCTGCCTGGAGTCATTAGCGTGCGAACGGGTCGACGTGGCCACTGTGAAAAGCGGTTTGGGAAGCTGCCTCAGGCGGTCATCATCGTTGCCGGTTGCTCGGCCTTAGTCTTGCCTGTCCGTCCTTGTGTCTCGCTCAGACCGAACCGGAGCCCTCGATCAACGACTATCTTCCGCCAAGCGAGCCGGAGATCACGCGCGACGAATGGCGGCAGCGGATCGAGGACGCGCGGCGCCGCGCCAAGGAGGTCTCACGCGAGCGGCGCGAGCATCCAGAGCTCTACAAGCCGATTCCGGAAGATCCGGACCTTGTCGCGTCCGAACGTCTCCTCAACGACGACAGCTTGCAACGAGGCGACATCGTCGCGACCAAGAAAGGCATGTTCGTCTACCAGGGGCGATCCGAGCAACCGCGCCGCGATCACGACTTTGTGCCGGTCAACCCGAAATCGGTGCGCTGAGGAATTCGCGGCAGCCCAGGAGCGATAGCAACGAAGCTCGCACGGGTTCAGTATCGCCGCATAATCTCGTTGAATTTGGGGTCGGTCACTTTCGTGGTCTCGAGCAGCAGCGACTTGCCTTGCGGCGTCGCCTGCACGTAGGCCGCGATCAGCAGGGGCTCGTAACGAGAGCGATTGGCCAGCGCCGACCGGATGTCGGACTGCGCCAGGAGCTTGATCTCTTCATCGGTCGCGGCCGCGCTCGACGTCACGGTCTGAACGCGAGAGAAGGCAACGTCGATCGGCACCGATCCGGTCAAGTAAGACATCTTCACCGCAGGCGTTACCGCCTCGCCGGCCTGAGCCTGTAGCGTGCCGAGCGTGAGCCATAGCGCGGGCCTGATCGGTGATAGTTTCAAGGCGGCCACGACGGCACCTTGAGCTGCCTTGTTCTCGCTGGCCCTGCCGCCCGCGTCGATGGAGGGGCGGTGAAGGAAGTCAGCGGCCATCGCTGCCGCGTAATTCGCAAGCAACTCGCCATCCCATGAAAAGGATGCAAGGCCACCGGCTGCCGCCAGCTTGGCCTTGTCGGGCGGAATCTCGCCCGAGAACAAGTCGCTCGCACGAAAGTTCGGCCGTATGAGATCGCCGTAGAACGCCATGCCGGTGTGAAGCGCCAGCACGATTGCGGTCAAGATGCCGATGACACGAAGCGGGATCATGCGATTCATGGTGGAATTGACGAGGCCTGTGAGCGCGAGCCGACGACGGGACCGAGGTTCAGCCAGAGCCCTCAAATTGCGAGCAGACTATCGCCTTGGATCGTCAACAGCGTCAAGTTGCCGGTCGCGTAGGCGCCGGTGTCGATGTTGATGCGGTTTGGTCGAATATCGGGCGCGCTGACCGGCGTGTGACCGTGAACGATATATTTGCCGAAGCGCTCCTCGGAGGCCAGGAATTCCTCGCGGATCCAGAGCAGATCCTCATCCTTTTGGCGATCGAGCGCGATGCCTGGCTTGACGCCGGCGTGAACGAAAAAGAAATCGCCGCACGTGAAGGAGGACGGCAGTTGCTGGAGGAAGGCGAGATGCTCGGGCGGGAGCGCGCGCTTCAATTCCTCGATCAGCTCGACCTGCTGCTCCGCGGACGGATTCATGGTCGGCCTGATGCCATAGGAGACCAGCGTCAGGAGGCCCCCATAGTGGCGCCACTCCTGCAAGCGGGCGGGGTCCCTGAGGACCTCGAGCAGGAAGACTTCGTGGTTGCCCTTCAGACAAACCGTCTCGTGTGATTTCGAGCGCGCGATCAAGAGATCAAGAACGGCGCGCGAGTCCGGGCCGCGGTCGACATAGTCACCGAGAAACACCTGGATGGCTCGTTGGGGAGCCGAGCGGGCAAGATCGGCGTCGATCACGGTTAACAGCGATTGAAGCAAATCGGCGCGGCCATGCACGTCGCCGATCGCATAGACGCGAACGCCGTCGGGTAGCCGAGGCTTGGTCTTCTTTCGAAAGCGTGAGGAAAGGCCCATCAGGTCGGTCGAATCGCATCCAGCGTCACGAGCGTCGTGACCGCTCTTAGCAGAACCAGTCACACATCGATATTCTTAATTGTTTGCAACCAACGCGCCCGCATTTTGATTAAAGGATCGCGTGGCCTTTGAGCCGTATTTCAAGAGGTCTCGCGTAGCGTCCTTTCCTACAAGAAGGGGAGCGCGACATGCGCAAAGTTGTAAAGTTCCTGGCGGCCGTGGCCGCAATCGTCGTTACTGCGGGGGTGCAGCAGAGAGCGGAAGCCGCCTTCGTCGGCGCGCCCTTGGGGTTGCGCGGTGCCATCCAGTACATCAAGTTCGATCAGCCGACTCTGGCACCGATGGCGTTCACCATCTTTTGCCTGAAGTACAAGGACGAGTGCAGGCCGCGGCCGCAGCAGATCGTGTTCAGGGGCGGTCGTCTGAAGCTTACGGCCGAACGGCTGGCGCAGATGCAAGAGGTTAACCAAAGGATCAACACCGCGATCCGTCCCGAGGCCAACCTGGAGGGGCTGCGCGGCGAGAAATGGCTGCTGCATCCGGCGAGCGGCGACTGCAACGACTACGCTGTGACAAAACGCCACGATTTGATCGCCAAGGGCTTTCCGGCGCGCTCGGTGCTGCTCAGCGAGGTCGTGACCACCTGGGGCGAGCATCATCTCGTGGTCGTGGTGCGCACCTTCTCCGGCGATCTCGTGCTGGACAATCTCTCCGGTCACATCCTACCGTGGTCGAAGAAGCCCTATCGCTGGGTCCGCATCCAGTCACCCAAGAACCCGAACTACTGGGCGTCACTCGGCGATCGCGCCGTCTGATGATCGGCGTTCTATCGTGATGAGGATTGGCTGACGCTCTGCGACAGCCCCAGTCCCACGATCACCGAAAGACACAGGATTGCTGCCGGGCGCAGCAGTCCCGGACCGGCGAAGCTCTGGACGAGTGCAAAGAGAACGCAGGCCGCGGTCGCCGCTGGGAAGAACGAGTCGCGTCCGCGCTGGAGCGCGCCGAAGAACAGGCGCACCAGAGCGATCAGGCTTACTGCCATCATGGCGGTCAAACCGATCCATCCCGTATCCGCAAAGACGGCGATGGCCGCCGAGGGCGCAGCCAAAGTCGTGCCAGCCTCGCTCTGATAGATCTTCGCGACGGCCGAAAAGCTTCCTGCCCCCGCGCCGAACCAGCGTGTGTCGGCCAACATCCGCTCGAGGGCGGCCTTCGTCTCGCCTCCCGCATCCGGGACGAGCCGCATGAGGATCGGCCCAGAGCTCTTCTCGAAGAGGAAGGTCAGGATGATGGTCGCGCCGATCAGAGCTGCCGCCGACAATGCGCCCGCGGCCAACGGCGAGAGGTCGAGCCTCCGGATGACGAGGATCAGCAGGATCAGCATAACACCAAAGGCCGCTGCGATCGCGCTGTTCGTTCCGGAAAACCCAAAGATCGCGGCTGCGCTGGCCGAGGCTCCGACAAGGCCGCAAAGGCCGATCGCGATCGAGCGAAGGACCGAGTGATGCGTTTCGGCCCGTTCAGCAGCGAGCTGCATGACCGCTAAATTGAGCATGAGGCCGAAGCCGGCCAAAGTCGTGGTGAAGTCAGAGGGCGCGGCTGCCGCAACGGCCGGCGACAGCCGATGCAAGTCCAAGGTCAAGGCGGAGACCGCGGTCACTCCGCTGAGCACGAAGAGAACCAGCTCGGCACGGCCGCGGTTGCGGACCACCAGGATGGTGACGCCGAGCAATGAGATCGCCGCGAGTGCCAGCAGCAGCGCGTTCACCGTCAAGCCGGTATCGGCCGTGATCGGCCCGAGCGACAGGCCACCGAGGACGTCGTGAGCGCTGGCCCAGATCGGATGCGCCCAGCTCAGCGGAAGAGGGACGAGTTGGGCCGCGATGCACAGCGGAATGGCGAGCAGGATCCACCGGCCCCAGGCGGCCGCGCGCACATAATGGTCGTAGTCGGCCTTCCGCGCGGCCGAAGCGGCCGCCAGCAAGCTCAGCGCTGCGGCCATCGTCCCGAGCTGCGCACCGACCCTGGCGCCGGCAATTTCGAGAGCAGAAGCTGAGACGATTGAAACGATGAGGGCAAAATAAGCGAAGGACAAACGGCGCGCTCGAAGGGAATCCTGAAACGGTCAGGTCACCATACAAGCGGGCGATGGGTTTTCAAACAGACGTCTATCAGGACAACAGCTTGACCTTCAGCCTTCGCGCGCCCGCGAAGGTCCATCGCAGTGTCAGTCGGCGTAAATCAGCGAGCCGTCTTGACTGGGCGGGCGAACACGCGTCTGGCACGCGCGGCAGCAAGGCCAAAGCGCGCCCCTGATCCAAAGAGATAGCCGCCCTGGAGGGCAATGGCGGCGAACATCACGTCTTTCAGGCTCTCAACCACGGTGAGATCGACCATCAAGCCGACCGGAATCGCGGCGAGCACCATGACGAAGGTCAACGGCAGGAGCACCAGGACGCGAAAGCGTTGGCCCAGCACGGCACCTACGAGAAAGCTGAAAATCAAAAACGCGGTCATCCGAAACACTCTCCGTGCTCCGGACCCTAGGTTCCCCCGCTAAAAAGACCCTTAAGTTGTATGGCTAAATTTGGCCTATTGGCTGCAATTTGCCAGCAGCGAATGATAGGCCTCCCGCAGTCCGTTTAGGGCCACCGTACCTTTGATCTCGCTGTCGCTTTCCTCGACGGCAACGGACAGTGAGGGGGTCGTCTGCCACTTTCCGGCGGCAAAGGCCGAGACCTCATCGGGCAAGAGCACGGCGGCCCCCGCGGCCGCCATGCTGGCATAAAAGGTCAAGGTGCCGCCGCCGGCCGCAGCGATCGTGACCCTAGGATGGCTCCGCGGTGGGAAAGGCCGGATCAAGGCCACCAACACGTCGATCTTGCCCTTCGGCGCGCAACGGACGATCAGGCCGGCGAAGTCCGGATCGGATTGGCTGGTGTCCGCCGTCTTCATGATCGCGGCGAAGCTCTCGCCGTCCTTCGTCCCTTGGGTCCGGCTGAATTTCCAGACGGAGGAGGAGGCGGAGGTGGCGACCTCAACAACAGCCGGGTCGTGGCAGGTGGATCGGGCGCTGTCAGCGCAAGGTATTGTACCGTCCAATGGGCGATCAGCGGCGCCAAGGAGGGAACCTGCCAGCAGCGGGATTAGAAGGAGGCCAGACACGGGGATTCTTGATCTTAATATAAAGAGGGAAGGAGCCTTGTCCTGGACACACCACGCCCTCGCCTTAGGCGATTTGTTTGGCGACCGGGCACACCAAACACAACAAATGGTCACAAAGGGTTAAACTACGCCCCAAAGAGTGGCCCGCACGCAACAGTGGCGGACGGATCGCACCATTAACCACCGGGAACCCTTGTCGCACCGCCCCCTAGGCCGTACCAATTTACATCAATTGGGGACCTCTCGGGCGCGATTCATGCAATCTATTGCCAAGACCTATGTGTTCAAGCCTGCGTTCTTGCTGGTCGCTTTAGCGCTCGGGGCCTGCTCGACCAATCCCGGCTCGGGTCCGTTGACAGATGACGTCAACAACAAGATCCAGACAGAAAACGCGCCTGCTTACGAGCTGGTGCCGATCAACCCCGCTACGGTGAAGATCCTGCACACCCACGAGCCCAAGGGGCTCGCGGGGGCCTTCACGGACAAGCGGCCGCCGGCCAGCATCGTGTTCGGCATCGGCGACGTCGTCAGCGTTACTATCTTCGAAGCTGCCGCCGGTGGTCTGTTCATCCCGGCGGAAGCCGGCGTCCGTCCGGGTAACTTCGTGACGATCCCGGATCAATCGGTCGACAATGACGGCTTCATCACCGTGCCCTATGCCGGTCAGGTCAAGGCGGCGGGCCTCACAGCGGTTCAGATTCAGCGAGCCATCGTTGAAAAGATATCCAACCGCGCCATCGAGCCGCAGGTTGTGGTTGCGATGTCCTCGCAGCGAACCCAGCTCATCAGCGTGCTCGGCGAAGTCAACTCGCCGGCGCGTTATCCGGCGAGCGCGGCGGGTGCGAAGGATCGCGTGCTCGACGCGATCACCCGCGCCGGCGGTATCAAGGGTCAGGGCTTCGAGACCTGGGTCATGCTGGAGCGTGGCGGACGGCGGGCAACCGTGCCGTTCGAAAATCTCGTGATGACGCCCGAGAACAACATCTATGTTCGCCCCGACGACAGCATCTATGTCTATCGCGAGCAGCAGAAGTTCCTGGCGTTCGGCGCCAGCGGCCAGAGCGGCGAGTTCAATTTCGATGCCTGGCGCATCAACCTCGGCGAAGCCGTCGGCAAGGCCGGTGGTCTCTTGGATGGCCAGGCCGATCCGGCTGCCGTGTATCTCTACCGCCGCGAGCCGCGCGAGGTTGCCGCCCAGCTCGGCATCGACGTGAGCAAGTACACGTCAGAGACGATCCCGGTCATCTTCGCGGTCAATTTCCGCGATCCGGGTGGCTTCTTCCTCGCCACCAAGGTCATGATGAAGAACCAGGACATCATCTACGTTTCGAACTCGCGCAACGTCGAAGTTGCCAAGTTCCTGAACTACCTGCGCGTGATCATGGCGACCGGCAGCGATGCCGTGAACCTCTCCAACGATGTCCTGATCTTCCGCAACAACATCAAGACGGCGCCGTAAGACGCCGACTTGATCGACCAAAACCGATGGCACCGGGGCTTTGTCCCGGTGCCATTTTCGTTTAGCAACCGAAGCGGTTCTGCTGCGGCTACGATTTCGGGATTTGGATCAAGGCGCCACTGAGCACGTCGCGCCGGCCATCGGTCATCCCGCAGTGTTGCAAGGGGCTTCATGCGCTTTCGAGCATTCTGGCGTCTTCTGGCTCTCGTCCCTGCTGCCGTCGGACTTGGACCGTTCGGGCAGGCCCTTGCTGCTGCAGGGGAGCTCGGCGTTCGCCATCGCATCGACGTGATAGTCTCCGCCGAACCCGATGCGCCGATCTTGTCGCGTCTTCGCGGGGAAAAGGGCGAGCTCTCGTTCACAGTCCGGCTGTCGGCGAACTCCAAAGAGAGCCGATTTTTCGGGATGCTGCGCCCGTCTTTACCGGAGATCGTCGTCCCCGATGGCTCGGGCAAGCCGCTGGTCCAACAGACCAAGCTCTGGGAGGAGGATGTCTGTCATCAGCGCCGCGGCCTGCCCAAGGTCACCGTCACCCGGCTTGAGGGTCGGTTCGGCGAGGGGGAGGGGCGGATCGAGATTTCCGCCATCAACCGGCACATCGGCCTTTTGGTCCCACCGGATGAGTTAACCCCCGGAATAAAACTCAAGCCGGGGAGTGATAGTCTTGGGCTATTCTACGCCTTCCGGGCGCAGACCCGGAACAGCCGCCTCAACGTTGATCTGAAGATCTATCCGATTGATTGCTTCGTCTAAAAGCTAAAGCAAAGCTCGCTCCAGAACGACGATGCGCATTTGGCCTCCCAACATAAGCTGGTCCAGGATTCGCTGGTCGTGGAGCCTGCCCGCGACCTTCATCCTGTTCTTCGTGGTCGCCAGCGCACCGTTTCCGTTCGGCTCGACCAACGATCTGTCGATCGCGTTCTGGTGCCTGTGCTTGGGAATCGCGGTGATCTTCGCGCCGACGCGCGAGCTGCGAAGGCCGCATCTATGGCTGCTCGCCGGCATCGCCGTGATCGTTGCCGCCTACGCGTTCGTGCTGCATGAGCAGCTATCCGATCATCCCTGGGTCGCGCCATTCCAGCCGATCTGGAAGCAGGCGTCGGATCTGCTCGGCGTGCCGATCGCCCCGTCCGCTTCCATCGTGAAGAACGAGGCGTTCTTCGCGCTCGGCGCGCCGCTCGCCAACATCCTCGCCATCGTCCTCGGCATCACCGTCGGGGCCGATCGCGAGCGCGCGCGCTGCATGCTGTGGGTGATCGCGATCTCGGGCGCGGCTTACGCGCTCTATGGCGTGCTCTCGTTCCTGATCGAGCCGACCATGATCCTGTGGCGGGACAAGACGGCCTATCTCGGCAGCGTCACCGGCACCTTTATCAACCGCAACACGGCGGCGGCCTATTTCGGCTCCTGCGCGGTGATCTGGATGCTGCTGATCCTGGAAGATGTCCGCCGCCGCCTGCCGGAGCGGCATATCGAATGGCGACGCCTGTCGCTCGATCTGCGCACGATCCCTCCAAAAGAAATCCTGCCGCAGCTCACATGTCTCCTGATCTGCCTGATGGCGATGTTCATGACGGGATCGCGCGCCGGCGTCGGCCTGTCGCTGCTCGCGATGATCGTCGCGTTCACGCTGTTCCTCCGGAAGGATCTGCCGCGACGCACCGGCATCTGGATCTCGCTCGGCTCCGGCCTCGCCGTCGCGCTCGGCCTCTTACAGCTCCTGGGCGGCCGCGTCTCGAGCCGGTTCGACAGCCAGGGCCTGGTCGACGAGGGCCGCATCGAGGCGTGGAAATCGACGCTTCGAATCATCGCCGATAATCCCCTGTTCGGCACCGGCATGGGCACCTTCCAATGGGCCTTCCCGCCCTATCGCAGTCCCAACATCTCGATTCGCGGCATCTGGGATGCCGCGCATTCGACGCCGCTGGAGCTTGCCTCCGAGGTGGGCATTCCGATGGCGCTCCTGGTTGCGGCCGCCTGGGGGATCATGCTGCTGGTTCTGGCCAAGGGCGTGTTCGGGCGACGGCGCGACGCCATCATCCCGCTGGCGGCCGCGGCCACCGCCACGCTGTCGCTGCTGCATTCGTGCCTCGACTTCACGCTCCAGGTGCCCGGCTACAGCATTCCATTCTTTGCGCTTTTCGGCGCGGGCCTGGCGCAGTCCTTCTCGACCCGGGAGGGCCGCTCCGCAAGCGATGCCGTCGCTACCCGCGAGCGAGGCGAGGGCCGCACCTCAACCGCTGACACAACCGCGCGGCGAATGCCTCAGCTTCATGAAAGTATCTAGATTTGAAGCAGTTGCGCTGTTTACGAAGTCTTTAGAATAAATGGACAGCTCATTTCTCTTCGGATAGGTTCCGCGCTGCACAGCCATTTGCCCCGGGGCCGAGGAAGCAAAGCGGGGCAGCTGATTTTTTTGGAGGTCTATTTATGAGCGTTATCAAGATTGCGCTTCGCATGGCTGCCGCCGCGGCCCTCACCGCGACGATCACCTCAGTCGCAAGTGCCGCCGTTTATCCGCCGCAGCGCCAACTGCCGGCCCAAATCATTTCCGAGTTCAAGGCCTCGCCCAACAGCTTGTTGCAGCAATATCCGACCGGCGGCCCGCAGCTGATCTCGCGCGTGCGCGACCTCGGCGCCTCCGATCCGACCACGCTCCCGGGCCTGATCGCGCTTCTGAAGGATCCCGCGACGAGCAAGGACCAGATGCGTGCGATCGTGGCCGGTCTCGCGCAGGTGGCTCGCATGGCGGCGCAGCAGGACCAGGCCTATGGCAATGAGATCCAGACCGCGATCGCCGGCACCGGAAATCCCGATGTGATCGCCGCCTATCAGGCCGCGACTGGCGACGTTGCGACTGCTGCAACAGGCGGCGCGGGTGGCGGCGGTACTGGCGCGGGCGGCCCGACGGGAACGAGCGGATTTGCGACCGGCGGCAATGGCGGCGGTGGCTCTACGTTCGGCAGCAATACGACTGCAAACAATGGCACGGGTACCGCCAGTGGTTCGGTTGGAAGTACAACGAACAGCGTCAGCCCGCGGTAATCAGCGAAAGGCACGAGCTTCCTTCATCATAACAGCGGCGCCGTCGGCGCCGCTTTGCTTTTAGCTTGTTAAGGTTCACATTAATTGGTTGCGAGTTGGGATGGTTGCGCTGCATCAATGACATTCAATTGCAGATGATATTGTGTTAGTCTTGGACGTAGGTGAGCTTTACGGATCGGATTTGTTCCTCCGGATGCCGCGGGCCTATTGGTAGACTTCCAATCTTTAAGCTAATCGATTCATTTTCAGGAATTCCTAGATGTTGCAGGTGAACAAGCCGACCTCGGAGATCAACCGTGATTTCGCCGAGGCCGACGGCTCTCCGTCGCAGACGCTGACCTCTTATCTCGACATCGTCCGCCGCCAGTTCCCGACCATGGTCGCGATCGTCTCGAGCTGCGTGATCCTGGCGCTGCTCTATCTCTTCACCGCCGCGCCGCAATTCACCTCCACCGCTTCGATGGTGATCGACACCCGCAAGGTGCAGCTATTCCAGCAGCAATCCGTGCTCGGCGATATCGCGATCGATTCCGCCACTGTTGAAACCCAGGTCGAGATCCTGAAATCCGAGAACATCAGCCTCGCGGTGATCCGCGACCTACATCTCACGGAAGATCCGGAATTCATCGCCAACGGAGGCGGCCTGTTTGGCGCGATCATGGGCACGTTTGTCGGCTTCTTTTCTTCCGGCAACGCGCCTTCCGAATTTGAATTGACGCGCAAGGCGCTGCAGCACCTTGAGAGGAGTCGCATCATCAAAAGGGTTGGGCTGACCTATGTGATGGAAATTGGCTACACTTCGCCGGATCCAGCGAAGGCTGCTAAGATCGCGAACGCGATCGCCGACGCCTATATTGTCGACCAGCTCGAGGCAAAATACCAGGCGACGCGCCGCGCCAGCGTGTGGTTGCAAGATCGCATCAGGGAATTGCGCACCCAGGCTTCCGCCGCGCAGAAGGCAGTCGTAGATTTCAAGGCCGCCAACAATATCGTCGACGCCGGCGGGCGGCTGATGAATGAGCAGCAGCTTGCGGAGGTCAACAGCCAACTCATCCTGGCGCATGCGGCCACTGCCGAGGCGAAGGCTCGGCTCGATCGCATGAATGAGATCGTCAAGCAAGACATTCCGGATGCCAACATAACCGACGCGCTGAAGAACGACACTATCGTCAAGCTGCGCGGGCAATATGTTGATATGGCCTCGAAGGAATCGATCTGGTCCACCAAATATGGTCGCGATCATCTAGCTGCGGTCAATCTGCGCACCCAAATGGCCGAGATCAGGAAGAACATTCAGGATGAGCTTAGGCGCATCCAGGAATCCTACAAGAGCGACTACGACATCGCGATGACTCGGGAAGAGGCGATCAAGTCGAGCCTCGCCAACGTGGTCTCGGAATCGCAGCTCACCAATCAGGCCCAGGTGCAGCTGCGCGAGCTCGAGAGCAACGCGCAGTCCTATCAGGCGATGTATGACAATTTCTTGCAGCGCTATATGGAAAGCGTGCAGCAGCAGTCGTTCCCAATAACCGAGGCGCGTGTGATCAGCGCGGCGACCACTCCGCTGATCAAGAGCTCTCCCAAAAGCTTGATGATCCTGGCTGCGGCGCTACTCGGCGGTTTGATGCTCAGCTTGGGAATCGCGATCGCGCGCGAGCTCATTGACAAGGTTTTTCGCACCACGGTCCAAGTCGAGGAGCAACTCGGCGCCAATTGCCTGGCTATCCTGCCGACTCTACGCGGGCCAGGCCTAGGTCCGACGCTTCCAGGGAAGCTCGGCAGGAGGAAGAATAATCCTCAGTCGGATCTGTTACGCTACGTGGTGGACAATCCCTTGTCGCGCTTCTCAGAAGCGGTGCGTTCACTGAAGGTGGCGGTCGATCTCAATTCGATCGTGCGCGAGAACCGGGTCTTGGCAGTGACTTCGACCCTGCCCAACGAGGGAAAGAGTACGCTTTCAACCAATCTGGCGCAGCTCATCGCCCACGGCGGCGCCCGGGTGATTCTGGTCGACGCCGATTTGCGCAATCCCTCGCTGTCGCGTGCCCTGCTGATGACGGATACGCAAAGAGGCCTTGTCGATGTCGTCGCTCAACAGGCGCAGCTCCAGGATGTCATCACGGTCGATCCACAAACCCAACTCGCGATCCTGCCCGCAGGTACCACCTCGAAGTTGCTGCATACTAACGAGATCCTCGCCTCTAAGCAGATGCGCGACCTCGTAGCGCTGCTACGCTCGAAATACGATTATGTCGTTCTTGACATGCCGCCAATGGCGCCGGTCGTGGACGTCCGCGTCACATCACCTTTTGTCGATTCCTATGTATTTGTCGTCGAATGGGGCAAGACCAAGATTGACGTGGTACGGCATAACTTGCGCAACGCGCCGGAAATTCAGGACAAGCTTTTGGGCATCGTTTTGAACAAGGCCGACACTAGGCTGCTGTCGCGCTATGAGTCGTATCACGGTCGCTACTACTATCAAAAATACTATGCCCGATATGGATATGTGGAGTAGCGCAGGCTCAAATCGAGTTGATCTAGATGCAGCGGAGAGTATTGCGGACGTCGATCTGCTTGCTTGGCCTTGCCAGCGTGCTTTGGTCCGTTTCGGTCTTTCCTTCGTTCTGGCTGACGGCGGCAGCCCGAACAGTTTCCGAGCAAGTTCTCAAACAGGTTAGGTTTAGACCGGGAGCTTTGGCGGAGATTTTGAATCGAATGCAGGCGCAACCGGTCAGGACGCCATCGCCGCCGGAACTCGCGCGCGCCGAAGCTCTAATCCAATTGCAGGCGGGTGAGGACGCGCTCGAACGAAACGGCTCGACTGAAGCGGATCATAGATTGGAGACAGCCGAAAGGAAGATCCAGCTGACGCTCGCCGTGTATCCGACTGATTCCTTCCTGTGGCTGATGATGTATTCTATCGACACGACACGGAATGGCTTCCGTCGCGAATGTATCAGCTATCTCCATCAGTCCTATATGACTGGACCGCTGGAGGGGTGGGTTGCACTTCGTCGAAATAGACTAGCGCTCTCCGTGTTCGCTCTGCTTGAAAGGAAAACCCAAGACTCGGTCATCGCGGAATTTGCGAAGATGGTCGATGCAGAGTTTATCGAGATTGCAATGGCCAACCTTACTGGGGTCGGGTGGGAAGAGCGAGTCCGCCTTCTTAGCAATCTGGTATCCGTAGATATTTCGCGTCGCGAGACGCTCGCAAGGAAATTGGCGCAGATCGGTGTAAAGGCTGACGTGCCTGGAATTAGAATTGACGAAAGGTTTTTGCGGTGATTGTTGAGACCACAAGTCAGCGGTTTGTTTCCTGTCCTGCCATTACGCTTCTACTTGCAGCTTGGCTCTCCATCCTGGGCGGCGAGGCACGTAGCGAAACAAGTTCTCGATTCACCATCCAAGGACCGGCTGAAAAGTCTAATTCACCCGTTATTCGGGACGCGTTGAATAGACCTTGTCTAGACGTGGAGGCTATGTCGCGTACCCATATCGTGAACTCGCAAATCATGGATGATATAGTTAGCGTAAAAAACAACTGCCCCAGAGCAATCAAAGTCAAAGTCTGCTACTTTGGGTCAGAAAATTGCAATCTGTTTGATGTGCAGGCGTACAAACGGGTCGACACGGTCTTAGGCAGCACGAGCGGAAGGCGGTTCTTCCGTTACTCCATTCAGCAGCGCTAGGTAAAATGGCCAGATAGATTAGCAGAGACCGGAGTACAGATGCCGCCAAGAATAGTTGCATACGAGAGTCGAGTTGTACCGCATCTCGCCGCTTTCTTGGAGTCCTGCAAGAGGTCGAGCGCCAACGTAGAAGTAGTGCAGTCCGGTCCGGAGAGGTCACATTCCCATTATAAGCGCTTTCGAGAAAACTATTTTCATTTGTCTCCGAACCCGCCGGCATTTGAACTGGCGTGCTTCGATCGCTATTTCGCGGTAAATGAGTACTTAGTCCGCTCTTGTCTGAACGACGCCATCCTGTCTGACACTGACGTTTTGGTTCAGCCCTGCTTCACAACGTGCATAGACCAGTATGTCGGAGGGGTAGACGTAATGTTGAGCGCGCTGGATCAGCGCGGTAGAGGATCTTCGTACATGGAAATGTCCCCTCATTTCTCTTACTGGACGAGAGATTCCCTTGCGTCGTTCATCAATTTCATCGTTTGGTGTTACACATCTAGCAAAGGTCAGGAGCTGATTAGGTCGACAGCGTCCACTAACCAGCAGATATCGAACCGGTCCGGCGTCTCCGACATGACCCTTTGTGCGTTGTGGGTCCAAAGTGAGAAGCCAAATTTTTTGAATAGTACCACTATCATCCAGGGTGTGACGATTGATCACAATATTGCGTTAGCTACTCATTCTGAGCCAGATCAATTCAGTATGAGATTGGGTGTAAAGCAACTGGTCCATTCGGACGGAATTTTCAAGTTTCGCACAAGAAGTGGCTCTCTTGTTAGCCCCCTCGCATTGCACTTTCAGGGCAGGTACAAAATATCGATGGCTGATGTGCTAGAACGGAGGCGTTTGGCTGCAGCTATTAAGTTCGGGCTAATCAGCTCTCTGAGGAAAATAAAGCCCCTCGTCGAGATTAACCGTATCACGTCTTAATCGTTGCTCGCCCTTATCTAAGACGACATGAATCGAAGTATCGTATGATTTTGGGGCTGCAGAGAAGTAGCATGTCCAACACGTTTTATGGCGAAGAGTTCTACAATTGGCAGCGCGAGGCGTCATTCTCGTCCGCTGTAAATATGCTTCCTATCGTTTTCGAAATAGTAAAACCTAAGAGCGTCATAGACGTCGGTTGCGGCGTCGGCACTTGGCTAGCTGCTGCAAAGTCACTGGGCGCTCAAAGGGTGGTGGGCGTTGAGGGAGCCTGGATAAAAGACGCGAGGATGGCGATAACCGAGCCTGTAGTGCTGGCCGACCTCGAAGCGAGCATCCCACTAACTGACCGATTTGACCTCGTCATCTGCATGGAAGTGGCCGAGCATCTATCTGAACGAAGGGCGCCATCCTTAATTTCAGACCTCTGTGGGCTTTCCGATGTGGTTCTATTCGGGGCCGCCGTACCAGGACAAGGCGGCAATAACCACGTCAACGAGCAATGGCAAAGTTATTGGGCGGATCTCTTTCGCTCGCAGGGGCGGCTGCCCTATGACCTTGTTAGACCTAAGGTGTGGTACAGTGACAAAATTGATTTCTGGTACAAGCAGAATGCACTGCTCTATATGACAGAGCAAAAGGGAGCTGAGCTGAATTGCTCGGATGCACTGGGCAGCATATTAGATATCGTGCACCCAGAGATGTCGCTTAGGCAAGATGGACCGCGGGATTTATTGAAGAAGATCCCGCGGGCTACAGCGAGGGCTTTCGAAAAGCGTCTGAACAAACCAGGTTGAACCTAATCGACGCCTAGGAATCGCTGTGCGTTCCGGCTCCGGGCCTCATCTGACACCAGACGCGTCCCAAGTGCCGGCCCGTCTCCCGCCAGACCTGTTGTTTGTCTTTCTAGCAGCCGAAAATTTTAAGTAGGGGTAAGTTTTGAATAAAATTCGATACGCGACCGCAGCATTGCGCGCGGAGCTTGTCTATCGCAAGTTTAAAAATGCTACTATGGTCGGTCATCTACAGTACATTGAGAATCTGGCGATAGCTTCGACTGCGGCACGCAACGTCCCCGGCGCAATTATCGAGTGCGGCACATGGCGAGGCGGCATGTCTGCTGGACTGATGAGTACAATGGGGCCCGACCGTCAATATTACTTCTTTGATTCCTTCGAAGGTTTGCCGCCCGCGACGTCGGAAGATGGACCAGCGGCAGTGGCTTATCAGGCTGACGTTAGCTCTATACACTACCGCGATAATTGCAGGGCTACGATCAAGGAATTTGAGGGGGCTATATCGCGAGTCAGGGGGCCTTCATACAATCGCCGAATCATTCAAGGCTTTTACGATAAGACCTTTCCAACATTCGATATGTCGAGAGTTGGACCTATAGCCGTCCTTCGACTAGATGCTGATTGGTACGAGAGTACGATTCTGTGCCTTAGGAAATTTTGGACAAGCGTAGCTGAGGGGGGGGTGCTTCTGATAGACGATTATCAAACATGGGATGGCTGCACAAAGGCGATTAACGAATTTTTCGGCGCGACGGACCCGATCCAACGGATATGCCAAGGGCCGATCGGGCGTGTGAGTTATCTTATCAAGCGCAAAACGGCGGCAAAATAGAGCTCGTCTCGGGTCTTTAATAAGTCTATCTGGACGTTGCATCCTGAATTTGAGTGCTAGGCGAATGCCCTAATAATATGCGCCTTGGCTTCAGCAAGAATGCGCTCACTACGGCGTTGCGAGATAATTGCTCTTCCGTCTACATCAGACTTCGGGAAACGACTGGAATCTGTGCAGATTTACGGTCTTAGGCCATCTGTGTCCTTGGCAGGGAAAGCAACTCAGTGATTGCGTGATAATGATTGCGATATAGAGCTGGTTTCGCGAAATGAGATATCGGTCAATTGACGCTTTGCGCGGCGTCGCCGCGACGGCGGTTATGGCGTTCCATTACGAGGCATTGTTAGATTTCCAATGGCCAAATCTATGGCCTGACACGGCTAGAAATTTCTTTCATCTTGGGCTGACAGGCGTTGAGCTCTTCTTCGTCATCAGCGGTTTCGTGATACTGCTCACGCTCGACAGAGCGACCAATAGTCTCCATTTCTTAATTGGACGAGTCGCCAGAATCTATCCCGCCTACATCGTCTCGGTCGTCCTGTCGGCTCTGTTTCTTTTTTCGATAGGCGCAGCCACCCCGATCCAAGCAGTGATAAATCTGACCCTCTTGCAAAAATTCATGATGGTTGAGGACCTGATCCCTCCGTATTGGACACTGGCATATGAGTTACTGTTTTACTTTGTTATGGCCTGCGTTGTCGCTCTCGGCTTACTTCGAAATATCGACTACTTCGCCATTGCATGGCTCGTCTTGGCGTATGCCGTACGGATCTCTCACATCGACCTTCACGCGCTCAAGCTTGAATTCCTAACGATGATCAAATTTGGTCATCTCTTCATCGCAGGGATGATGCTCTATCGATTGGTCTCTGGCTATCGCAGCGTACCCGTCTTTGTTGCGTTGGCTCTAGCAGTTGGCTACTCCGCCTTCGGACGCGATGAATGGTGGGCGAGAATCCCTCCTTTAACGTACTTTCTTCTCAACGGTGCCTATATTGCTTCCGTTTGGTGCGCGGCGATCACTGCCTTGCAACCTCCCCGCTGGCTCGTGGAGTCGGGCGAGTACTCTTACTCCCTCTACTTGCTTCATTTGCCCATCGCTCTGGTTTTGGTCTGGCTCGCGGACCAGCAGCACGTTCCTCGACTGCACGCGATTATTGTTGCGTGCCCCCTCACCTTTGCAGCTTCATTTTTGTCTCGGAGGTTTATTGAGATTCCGGGTCAAGAGGCTCTGACGCGGATCCTCATCAAATTGGCTGGCAAGCGACATGCATTCGGCCTGAAAAGACCTGCAATCTAATGACCGCCTAACCCAAGAGCGCTGACCGAACAGCATTAACCTAATTGCCCTGAATTCCGTCATTCCGCCCGCCGCACATTTGGGGGTAGCTACTTCCCGGATTGTTTCATTTCGCCGCGTTCGTGCCATGCCTCTTTACCGTGCACTTTCTGGCTATATCGGACCAGTTAAGGCCAGGACACGCGTGTCACAACTTGGGCCCCAATCTACTTCGGTCCAAGATTAGCGGCTTTCCAGGATAACAGCGTTGCTGGCAATTTGGAGATCATTGCAGCGATGCCCACCACCCAAAGCATAAGCGCGCTACTGGCACGCCGATTTAATCCAATCGCTGACTATCTTGGCTTGTACCTCCCAAGAAAGAGAGCTTCGCAGTTCCATCGATGGTGCAGGGGACATGAGAGTTCGGTCAATCATCTTACTCAACGTTTCGGTGACTTCATCAAGCTTGAGAGGCTGTGAAACCTGCACGATCGGAAAACCGGCTGGGAGATCGTCATAGTGCGGTAGATTGGCGACAAGAACCGGCTTTCCCAAATAGAGCATCTCCCAAATGAAGCCTGGAAGACCTTCAGCACTAGACAGCAGCACGCCAACATCAGCCGCTTGCATTAGCTCGAGAACTGTTTCGCGGTGTTCAACGCCAAGAAACCCTTTGGCCCGAACGTAAGGTCGTTTTGGTACTTTATTTGCTGGGGGGCCAATAACGGTCAGTTCGACCCGATTCCTCTGAGTTTCCACCAAACGATCGATTGCTGCGATTAGCTCGAAGAGACCTTTCCTATGAGCGTCCGCGCCTACAAAAATCAGTTTGAAGAGCTCCGAAGATGAGTGCCGGCCCGGCTCTGCGACAGCCCTGTCAATATTAACGCCTCGTCCAATTGTTCGTACCTTGTCGAGAGCGATTCCGTGACGGCTTACTATTTCTTGGCGGATGCCCTCGTGGAAACAAAAGATCGCATCGGCGCGTAGGTACGATTCGTGCTCTCGATCGAGTAGCTGTCGCCGGACAGAACGAGACAGTCGGCTCTCAAGCCGGTATCCCTCGATCAAATAGCTCAAAGTGCAGTCAATGAACTGAGCAATCCTTACCTTCTTGTGATCAGATGACAGGAGGGCGGTAGGCATTGCTTGCAAAGGATATATCCACACGGACCGCTCTGCAAATGGTACGTTGCGCAAGACCCTGTCCAAGAACTCGATCGAGATGTTGTAAACTCTTGGGTCAGACCTCCTGAGCATTCCCCATATGACTGCTTGTGCGAGAACCTCTCTGGTCCTCGGCGTCCGAACGATATGGAAATCGCCAAGCTCCGCCTCTGTCAGAGCGGACCTAAGCGCGGAAGCAAAATAGAATGGAGACCCAGAGTATGAGCCAGGCTGATCTGGGCCCAAATAGCAAATCCGAGACACCTCTTGTTTCTCCGATATTCTAATTGGCCGGCACTGCGCCGTGACGTGAGTATGATTCCGGCTTCAATAATTTGGATTGTCTCGACTTTACTGCAACGCAGTAGCAAAACGTCCAACCAATTAGAAATATGATTAGTACCGGTGCGTTGCCTAAGAAAGGGCCGCGATTTAGAGCCAGCCAATCTCCGCCTACAATGCAGGAAGCTCCTATGATCCACAGATCGGATCTCCGATGGAAGTAAGCCCTGGTCTGTACTGCTCGGAGTGCCCTAGAGACAAGGTAGGTCAGTGCAAACAGGCCAATCCATCCGAAGTCAATGAAAAATTCGACAAACGCCGGTAGCGAGATATTTGTCTGATCGTAAAGTCCTTTCAGTCGCTCTGAGGCCAGTAGATGAGAGGATTCAAAGAGCTTCAGCTCGGATGGAAGAACGGTGGATAGAGATGCAAGAAGATGGCTTCCCCACCTGAACCCTTCCGCATCCAGCAACTGCAGCGCTACAGCGGCGTTCTGGTGGACATCGAAATCGGGGGCAAATGGAAACCAATCATTGCGCATCTCATACCTTGTAATATTAGAAAGCGCCGGTGCTAAAAAGAGCGCTGCCAAAGGAAGAAAACCAACGATCCATCGCCGGTCAAGCAAGCGGTACCGCGACAAGATAAAGAATAGCGCAAGCACGCCTGTAGATAGGGCCTGCCGGGAAAGAGCGACCGGGTTGAAATAGATCAAGCCGGGCAGAAGCAAAAGCATTTCAAAAAGCGGGATCCGGTTGTTTTTCACCAAACTGCAGATCCGCATCATTAAGAGAATGCAGTATCCGATCGCAACTCCACGCGGAAGCAGTAAAAGTAGCAGCATTTCAAAAGGTCTTGCCGCGCCCAAGCTTATGGCTGCTTCTGTTCGACTGGAGAATAATATGTCTGGAAACACGGCAGCAAACATCACCAGAATGGCAGCTATCATGAGCAGGGGGAGAATTCTAAGCTCCACGATAGGGATTTTCGGCAATCGAGGGGGAGCCGGAGGTACACTCAGAGTGGTTGCAGCACCCGTTCCGAGAAACGCCGCGCACAGCAGGAGAACGCGGACATTCGGTTCGTTCAATTCAGACGATGCTCCCCAGAAATAATAGTGCGCGTCCGATAAGGCCGGTTCGGGTAGCAAGACGTATACGGACACAAACATAGTTGAAAGAGCAAGAAAGTCCTCCCTGTAATCACCGTGAATGAACCAAATCCCTAAGGAGGATGCGTACAGCGCGAATAAGCCATAGTACGTGATCGCATTGGGGCCAAAAAGCAAAAAGAATGGCGCTCCAACGACAGACGTTGCGAACACCGCCAACGAGAACGGAGATAAAACACTGCGTGCGCGTTGAGTGCTACGGGGGGGCATCAAAGTGACTTTAACCTGACGGAAGGGTTCGATCCTATGAGCAAATGGAAAAACGATTTGCCGAATGAGTAACGGGTGGAGCATTCGACAATGCAAATTTCAACTAGTCCGACAATCGGATAGAGGAGAACAGCATTCTCTCCGAGCAGCATAATGCCAGCTCCCAACGTCAGTAGCTTGGCTCCGGCCATTATTCCGTAAGTCAGCATTAGTTCGCGAGTCTTATTTCCCATGACATAGGCTTGATCGAGTGGGATGGTTATCAGCTTACAGAGAAAGTAGCCAGCCAAGTAGGGCAAAGCCCAAGTAAAACGATACTGCTCGAGGACGGTCGACTGGAGTACTTGCGAAACAGCGTACATGGCTAGAGTCAGTGCAACAGCGGTAAGTGCCAGATTGACCGCTACTGATCTTCGCTTTGCGTCAGCATGTGATGACTGAAATTCAAAGAGGCTGGCATGTTGGAAGTAGAGAACCTGAACAAACTGTAGAGGAGCTTCGGCTAGCACAATGGCGATCTTTAGTCCGCCCATCGCCGCTAAGCTAATTCCGAAAGCGAAAATAAGCAGATCACTCTTTCGTACCATGAATCCAGCAACGGCGGTCATCAGAATTGACCATTGCTCATTCCATTCGATCGGCGGGATTTCCGTAGATAGCCGTTTCTGCCAGGCAAGAACTCCGCCATAGACGGTCGCCAAAATAAAGTTGGCTAGCGACACGGTTACCAGAGCGCCAAAACTGTCAATCTGGACGCAAAGATACGCCGAGATTATCAAAGAGATGTAGAGCACGTAGCGGATTGCGGGATCGATCACGAAGATGGTTACTCGACCTAAACCTCGGTACCCACTGATAAGCAATACCGAAGCTCCCAAAGGGACTGCCACTAGCAGTCCGTTCATCAATATTTGTCCGTAAAGTTCGGAAATGCCGTTCACAACGATGGTAATGAGCGAAGCGATGACTGTACCCACAATCATCATCAGGGCCATCGCAGTCACTGAAATAGCTTGCGACCGTCGAACGTATCGGTAGATCAGAAGTGAACCACCCATAGTGCATAAAGCGGCGAGTAGTTCCGCCGCAGACATGACCGTCGCGAAGCTCCCAAATTCACTCGGCGACAGCAGCTTTGAAAAGACGAAATTATATAGGAAACCCGTCGCATAGACGAGCGCCCGGCCCAAGACAAGCGCGGAGAAGCGAAGCCGCGCAATGAAAGCGTCTCGATAAGCCAATTCTACCTGCTTCCTTGAGAAAAGCTGTTGATCTTGGGAAAGGGGTTCGAGCCTGCACTCATGCTCGATTCTCCGGTTCTGCTAATACTTCATCAAAAAAATCAGCATAACGCGCTGCGACTGCCTCTGGTTCGGTGGCATCGGAGAATTTCCAGTACCCCTTCGAGCGATGCTCCCTTAAATATTCGTTGAAACTACTGAGTGGAAACTCGGCAATGTGAGGATCGACAAAGAAGGCAAAATCATCAAATAGCTCCCGATGTACGGTAATATTGGACAGCAGCAGTGGTCGGCCGAGCTTGGCGGCCTCCGCAGCGGCCATGTTGAACCCTTCAAACAGGGACAACGAAACGAAAAACGCCGCGTTGGCAACTAACTGAAGCACCATGTTCTTCGGGAGAAAGCCACTGACTACTACAGAGTCGTCGTCCAGGCCGTATTGCCTCAACAGCAAGCCAATTTGTGAGTGTCTACCGGTCAGCACAAGCTTCAATTCTGGATACTGAAGCCGCATCTGGCGAAAGAACGACAAGACCTTCTCGATGTTCTTGTGAGGATAATGGTGAAAGTTCGCTATTGCATAAGGTGAAGACCCAATCGCCTTAGTCAGGCGAGCGTCGATCGCTCCGAGATCCCGTACCGCTACCGGATTTAGAATAACCCTGTGCTTTCGCGGTAAACCAAAAAATCGGTCGAAATCCCCTTCTGTCGCTTTACTGATGAAGACGATCCCAGCTGCTCGCCTTCTTGCTAATCTGTGCGAGGCTTCCAGCAGCAATCTCTTAGGCAAAGAATGAAATTGCGGAAAGCTTTTATATTGCAGGTCGTGCACGACAACGATGTCTCGCGTTGACGAGCCGGGTAGCGGAAATGCGAAATAATTAGGAAATATAAGAACGACGTCTTTTCTCCAATGCCTAAGTTCTAATGTGATTTCGCTGGCGAAACGGTGAAACGTTCGTGCCTTAGAGCGGCTCTCGGAGGGAAAGACCTCGTGGAAGCCGGCCAAATTATTCTTGAAGGCCACCGATAGGTTTTGTGCCACATCTGCTACGCCGCCAGGATTGGAGACGTATGCGTAGTTGTGCGACATGATGTACTTGGCCGGCATCCCAAACTCGATTCGTGACTATGGCAGGCGCTCAAGAAATTCGACGGTTTGGTCGCCGAGGAATCCTTCCTGGTATATTCCGATGTTGAATGTGAGCGCGACCCCTAAGGCACGATAGCGACTGATCACACCTGACAGATGTTCAACCGTGTACAACGGAGGTCCCATTTCTCCCGGTCCTCCGTAGCCCCATTTTCCGTTGTTGTCGATCGGTGCCACGACGTGAGCCTGGCAGGGCAGTGCCTGCAGATAGTCATCGGTCAAGGCGAAGGGTCGAGTGGCTCCACTCTTTTTAATCAGCGGACCGGCAGAGCTGAGCCCATCGGCTTCACCAGAAAGAAAATCCTGCTGGTCTGTTAAAGGATACGGATGATTGACGAGGAAGCATCCATCATTGAAGGACAAGGCTGCGTTCGGATTCCCGGCTCTCAAAGCATTGCACCAAAGAGGCCAATCTCGGCTCGAATTCGGGAAATCTCGCCAATTGTAGCATCCATCAATCCACCAACCTGCGCAATAGCTGCCGTAACGCACCGCGTATTCCCGTAGAAATTCGGTATACCTTTGTTGGAAGACGACTTGATTCTCGGGATTCCAACCAAAGGAGTCATGCAGCTCTTTTACAGCCTTTATCTCTCCAGGCGCATAGGCAATCATCGCTATGCTTCTAGAGTGAAGCGCTTTGGCTAAGTCTAAGACTAGATCACGGGTGGGGGTTCGCCCGGCTCCAGCAATCGATTTGAGATATGAACTTGGGCTTGCATAGAATCCGCTGTTCTGGCCTACCGTGAAGATTACCCAAGAAGCTTTCGTGCGCGATATCTGGTTCACAAGACGATCAAGATCGAAGTGATCCACTGCATCGTTGACATCAGATCGGTATCGGCCCGATCTGGCTGCAGGCCCTGGAGCAATCCAGTGCAGCATGATGCCCCAACGGCCGCTCATCCAAGCTGCTTTTGACGCACTTGAAGTCATCGGCTTGGCGCTAGAAAGCGTTGGAAATGCAGAAAGCGCAAACGAACGTTCTATGAACTTGCGCCGAGATACTGACGGCCATTTCATGTCCAACTAAAATCCTTACGTAAGGCAAGCTTAGTATGCTGTTTTGTGGAAGATGGTCACGGCCGTCCGCAAGATGATCGAGATTTCCAGCCAGACACTCCAATTGTTGATATACCAGAGATCGTACTCCACGCGCTTCTGCATCAGCTCGATCGTGTTCGTTTCTCCGCGATAACCATTAATCTGCGCCCATCCCGTAATGCCTGGCTTCACGTGGTGGCGGAAGGCATAATTGCCGATGATCTGCTCATATTCGGTGTTGTGGGCGGCCGCGTGCGGGCGGGGGCCTACCAGCGACATGACCCCGCTCAGAACATTGAAGAGCTGCGGCAGCTCGTCGATCGACGTCTTCCGCAGCCATTTGCCGATCGGCGTGACGCGCGGGTCGTTCCTCTGCGCTTGTACAATGGTCGGGCCGTCCTCCAGCACGTGCATGGTGCGGAACTTAACGATCTTGAACGCACGGCCGTTGAAGCCGTTGCGGGTCTGGCGGAAGAACACCGGGCCCTTCGAGGTCAGCTTGATCAGCATGGCGACGGCCAGCATCACGGGGGCGAACACGAAGAGCGCAAGGATCGCGCCGACAAGGTCCAGCGCGCGCTTGTGCGCGCGTTCGCGAATGGACAGCGGGGCGCGGCGCAGCTCGGCGGTGAAGGTGTTGCCGGTGCCTTCAAGCGGGTAGCGCAGGAAGCGCGCCGTGTTGGCGTCCGGCACCAGATGCACCGGGACGGGGAGGATCTTCAGCATGTCCAGGATGCTATCGATCGCATGCTGTCGGCTCCAGTTGATCAGCAGGAAGACGTGCTCGATCCGGTGCTCGCGCGCGTACGTGATCAGCTCCTCGAAGCGCGGCGCCAGCGCGGAGAGCAGCAGCGGCGAGGCGAGCTGCCTGGCGGGGATTTCCATGATCCGCATCAGGCGGTAGCCGTGCTGGCCGAGGTCATCCACAGCGTTGGACGAGGTGGCAAGCCCTAATTCTGCGATCATAATCGCGCGGCCATTGGCGAAGCCGCCGGTGCGCAAGGCTTGCGCAGTCCAGCGCGCAGCCGCAGTCTTCCAGACTAGCAGGACGGCGAGACCGATCAGATAGAACGAGATCGTAGTGCCGCGGGAGAACTCTTCGCTGACCTTCATCGTGAAGGCGATCGCGAGCAGCGCGCCGAACAAGCCGGTCCACGTCGTCAGCGTCATCCGGAACGTGCGGGCTAAGTAGGTGACCGCCTTCAGCCGGTAGCCCTGCTGCACGATGGTCAGAAGCACGAAATTGATGGCAACGAGCAGGCTCGCCGCCGCATAGATGTCGGCCTTGCCGAGCGTGCCCGCGGTGGTCACGTGATAGCCAACCGCGCAGCCGACTCCGCTGACCACGATCAGAGCTGCATCGACCATTGCTATCAAGTACTCGGCAACCACAGGGCGCAACCAGCTCGGCGCAATTCTTATAGCTGTTGTCGGAGATTGCTCGACCACGCGATTTTCCGTCACAGAACCAGGGACGGGCACCGGCCGAGTGGAAAGAATCGTCATCCTGCGAAATCCAGCGACATAAAATTTATTTGCTTGAACAGCTGCGCTATCGGTCAAAATCGCTGTTAAAACAAGGCGAAGGAAAAATTAACCTTACCCCACAACTGTATTGTCGTCCATCTCGCCTCAGCTGATATGTCAAATTCCACAACTTGTTAGGAAGATCTCGTTGCCTCGAATCCAGTCCCGGCGAAGGGCGCGGCCGAGAGGGAAGTGGTACGTTGGCATCGGCCTTGCGGCCGTCGCCTCAGTGGGAATCGTGCTTCTCCTTCTTCGTTCCGATGCGGCCCCTCCACGAGCGCCAACAGCTTCCAAGCCCGTAACGGTCAAACTGGTCCTGGACGGGCCATATGGCGCGCGGTTTGCCGGCGAACTCGCGGCATCCAGACAGGGATACTTCTCCTCCCGTATTGAGGTGTCGGCCCAGCCTGAAGACCCTGACTTCGTCCAAACCATTGCACGCCAGCATGCCATCGGCGTGACGAGCGGCCAGAAGTTCTTGCTCGCGAGCTGGCGTGGCGTGCCCGTGACCGCCTTTGCTGCGAGCTTTCTCGATACTTCTGTCGCGATTTTCACGCTCGAAGCCTCGGGATTGCGGCGGCCGGCTGATCTGGTCGGAAAGCGGGTCGGATACCGCAGGGCGAGTGAGGGAGACGTCGTTTTCGATGCCATGATGGCGCAGCTCGGGCTTCCCCGGAGCCAGATCACCAAGGTCCCAGGCCGCGACAGCTTCGAGGCTCTGCGGGCCGGGGAGGTGGATGCGATCATCACCGCAATCGACGAGCAACCCGATTCCTCCAGTTCGGCTTTCGTGAAGCTGAATGTCATCAAGCCGCAAGACTACGGCATCCATGTCCCTGGCTTGGTCTACTTCGCGAGCAATGGTCTCGTCCATGAACAGCCATCCATGATTGCCGACATCCTTCAGGGCCTCATTCGAGGTTGGCAATTTACCTACGCGGACTATGCACGGAGCGTGCCCGTTCTCGTGGGCGCCGGCCCGACCAGGCTGAGCTCTGAGCGGCTGAAATTCGAGCTGCAGCAGCAGCGGCCGTTGGTGCTGCCGACGGGCGGTCGTATTGGCGACTACGACGAAAGCCGCTGGCGGACGCTCCGGGATATTCTCATTTTCGCCAAGCTCGGCGAGGAAGACGTGCCGCTGGCTCAGACGGTCAACTACCAGTTCCTTCGGGATGTGTACCGCCGTTCACCCGACCTCGCCGCCCCGGGTGCCTGGAGCGAGGAAAAGTAGGACCAAGAAGCCACACTTGCGCGCCATATCGTCCCAAAAGTGCCCCGGCCGCCCCGGCATCGGTTGCATTTCCGCCGGTGGCCTTGGTAAAGTTCGGTTCACTATTTGGGCTAGTTGCGGAGTGGCTTTACGGGCTCGGCTGGGGTCTGGCAAGCACGAGTCGGGGATCAAATCCGCAAGGGCGAGGAGCTTTTTGGGATGTTTAAGACGTTGATGCGAGCGGGACTTTTGGCCGCAACTGCTACCTTCTGCGCAGCGAGCGGAGCAAGTGCCGCGATGCAAATGCCGGCACCGGCTGCCCTGCTCACGGGCGAGAGCCAGGTGACGCCCGTTACGTTCTGGGCGCAGCCGTACCCATACCGCTATGTGCCGGTGCGCCGTTGCCCCTTGGTGCGGGTCGAGACGCCCTATGGCTGGTACATGGACCGCGTTTGCGCGCCTATCGGTCCTGTCCTCCGCCGGGCGTACTGAGGGTGAGCTAACGGCGGCTGCCACTAATCAAGTATCTCTCCAGGCAGCCGCACAGCTCATGCGGCTGCCTTGCTCGTTTTTGTTTCATTACGCTGACCTTTTGTGCGCTCAGTGCCGTTCATCATGAATATCTTTGTGGTGCCGCGACAGGCTGTCGCGTGGTGAAGATTGTGTTACCAGTTTGACGGGGCTGCATCGGCAGCGTGATTGCGCAAGCGACGGTGGTCGGATCGCCCGGAGCGGTGATCCGGTCAAACGGACGCTGGTAAGGATACGATGACAGGGGTCTCAACCTACGAGCTCACGGGCAAACGTGTCTTTGTCGCGGGTCACCGCGGCATGGTGGGATCGGCCGTCGTCCGTAGGCTTGCGTCAGAGAACTGCGCCGTGCTGGTCGCCGATCGGCGTGAGCTGGACCTCACAAAAGAAGAACCCACGCTGAAATGGCTTGAGGCCAATCGTCCCGAGGTCGTGGTTCACGCCGCTGCAAAGGTTGGTGGTATCGCGGCCAACAATAATTTCCCGGTCGACTTTCTCTGCGACAATCTTGCGATGGAATTGAACGTGATCCGCGCAAGTCACTCGGTTGGCGTGCAGCGCCTGCTCTTTCTGGGCTCGTCGTGTATTTACCCTAAGCACGCCAAGCAGCCGATCGCCGAAAGCGAATTGCTGACGGGACCGCTTGAGCCGACCAACGAGTGGTACGCGATCGCCAAGATTGCCGGCCTCAAGATGTGCCATGCGTATCGTCGGCAATATGGCGATGGTTTCATCTCGGTGATGCCGACCAATCTTTACGGTCGCGGCGACAATTATCATCCGGACCATAGTCACGTTCCTGCAGCGCTGATCCGGCGCTTCCACGAAGCCAAGGTCGCCAATGCGCCGAGCGTCTCCGTATGGGGCACCGGCACGCCGCTCCGCGAATTTCTCAACGTCGATGATTTCGCCGATGCCTGCGTTTTCCTTCTGAAGAATTATTCGAGCGACCTACCGATAAACGTCGGTAGTGGTGATGAGTTATCGATCGCAGACTTCGCGGCGGCCGTAGCGGAAGTCGTGGGCTATGGAGGCAAGCTCGCGTTCGATACCTCCAAGCCTGACGGAACGCCACGCAAGCTGCTGGATAGCTCGAGAATTCGAGGGCTTGGTTGGCGACCGAAAGTTGCTCTGCGAGCCGGCCTCGCGACGGCCTACGCAGATTATCTAGGAGGCTACGGACGTCATCTGGAAGTCGGCGCAACGCGCTGAGTAGACGACTTAGATTGCAAGCGATTTTTTTATTCTGAAGTTTGAATTGGGGTGTGCTTTATGCGTGTTCTCTTGGTCGGCATCAACTATGCCCCCGATCTGATTGGCGTGGCGAAATACAACGCCGAGCTCTGCGAAAGTTTGGCAGCCGAAGGTCATGAAGTAAAAGTCATTACGGCGCCTCCCTATTATCCGGCCTGGAAGATCCCCCCCGCGTTCAAATCGTCGTACTTCAGATCGAGGGATATTAACGGCGTTCGAGTAACACGTGCGCCGATTTATGTGCCCGGACATCCCTCGGGCGCTAAACGGCTGGTCCATCACGCTTCATTCGCGCTCACGAGCGCGGCGCCGGTCCTCTTCGAGGCGCTATCCTGGCGACCCGACGTTATGATCGCTGTCGCGCCATCTCTGATGTCGGCTGCCTTCGTCTCGTTCGTCGCTCGCCGCGTCGGTGCCAAATCATGGCTTCATGTGCAGGATTTCGAGGTGGACGCGGCATTCGATCTTGGTCTGCTGCGCAACCATTCACTGCGCAAGTGGATGTTGAGAACGGAAGCTGCAATCCTCAAATCATTCGATCGCGTCTCAACTATTTCGGAGGCGATGCTGCTGCGCCTGGTAATCAAAGGACTATCGCCCAACAAAGCGCTTGAGGTCAGAAATTGGATTGATACCAGCACGATCTGCCCCGGATCACGAATGACAAGATACCGCCGGCAGTTAAACCTTGGCGAGGGCGATATTGTTGCGCTCTACTCTGGAACGATGTCGAACAAGCAGGGGCTCGATCTCGTAATCGAGGCTGCGGTCAGCTTGGAGCAAAGCCGTCCAAATGTTCACTTTATTCTTGCCGGCGAGGGACCGCACAAAATGAGGCTCGAGCAGATGGGCGCCGGACATTCCAACGTCCATTTTTTCGGACTTCAGCCCAACGAGAGCTTCAACGAATTGATGGCGACGGCCGATTTTCATCTCATTCCGCAGAAGGCCGAGGCGGCCGATCTGGTGTTGCCCTCGAAACTTGGTGCGATCTTCGCGTCCGCGCGGCCGGTCATAGCGATGGCCGAAGAAGGTACCGGGCTGGCGGCGGAAGTGACCGGCGCCGGTCTCGTGATTCCGCCGGGAGATTTGTCCGCTCTGGAAGTTGCGATCTGCCAGCTCAGTGAGTCGCCCGCACTGCGCCGGCGTTACGGCGATGAAGGACGAAAGCGCGCCCTCGAGCGATGGGATCGGTGGACCATCGTTCGGCGGTGGGCGGAAGTCATGGCAGGGGAGTCCAACTCAACTGGGAAAAAGGAAAGCGGCTCGGCAGGCGCTAACGACAACGTTGCATTGCCGGTCGAGGATGCGGTTCGTGTACCCTGAGGTGCCTGGCCTCAACCAGCTCCGCTACGATAGCTTTGTCGACCGAGACTAGCCGGAAGTAAGTGCCGCGATGAGATGTTAGGCCGATCATGCGCGCGTTCTTGATGGACGAGACGGCACGTTGCTCTGCTTCGAACACTTCGTTGCTTGTAGTGAGCGAAAGACTACGACTGCAGGTGCTAAATGGTAAGCGCCGCCATTCCGCCCGAGCCCTCCTGGGACACGCAGCCTGTTCCTGCTTCGTGCCCTTCCTACATACTAGCGGTATCCATACCGAGCCTCGTCAGCAACACCTCCTTGAGGAGCTCGGCGCCGCTTGGCTGACCTTAACACTGAGCAAGATGCCCAGTGTTCGAGGGTGAGGCTTTTAACATCAACCCATCAGTACTCACAAGAAATTCTAGGGTGGAATATCATTGTGCGGCCGAGCTTCTGTGAATGGGGCTCGACATCCAGAGCTGCTTTGCGATAGGCAGCGGCAAGACTTGCATGTCTGACCACCATGCCTTCTCGTTGCCTTTTCGGTGCAGCTGTTGATGATGTGCCCTGCACAAAGGAACGGTAAATTCGTCACTCACTTTGCGTCCCAAGGATCTAGGCTGAGCGAACTTGACGTGATGTGGATCGCAAGGCGTCTGCTTGCAGATCAGACACGGTTGTGTTCTGACGAACTGTAAATGTGCCTTGCTTCGCTTCCGCGCTGGCTCCTTAGGAAAAGCCAGCTGCCCCTGCAAGTCGGCGCGGGAATTGTCTCCTGAATGATTCGCTTCACCCGAGGAGAAATCGTCCTGAGTTTGTCCACGACCCGCTGGGGCGAGTTGGTCTTCCGCAACGTTAGTACCGAATGATTCCAGCTTCGTGAGTTTCTGTTGATAAGCATCTTCGACGCTGCGGGCATCGGCCTGAGCGAGGGAGTTCTTAATAGGTAGGGTTCTCTTTGCCCAAACCAGAAGATCGTCGCTTGTTTCCAAAGGAGCGATTTCACCGAGCAGTTGGTCGCGCAGCTCGGAGGATTTATTCTGGTTTAGGATTGCTGGACGCTCCCCATTGATCTTGGGAGACTTGCTCTTCGGGCTTGGGGCGATGTTCGGCTCAGGCGGCGTGGGCGGCGCGGCCGAACTATCAGGGGCATCGAGATCATCCTCGCCGGCAATGCCAACTAGTGCAAAGAGCGCATACCTGCGCGCATATGTGAGTGCCGCTCCCATTCGATGGGGAGCCTCCAGGTCTTTGCCGGCACACACCGGAAGGTCCGACGAAATCCACTCCCCCGACGAGTGGGCAAGAAGCGTGGTGAGGTAGATATGGCCGGTCGCCTGTTCGGTTCGCGTCGTCTGAATTGTTGCAATTTCTTGCTGGCTCAACGTCTTCCGCACGACGTCAAGCCCGCTTGCGAGCGAGGCGTAGCGGAAGGTTCGGCTTCCTTCTCTCGGGAACGGCGAGTAGATGGTGGCAGTCATTGTCTTCTCAGGATTAGTCAGCTCGCCCTGTGCTTTGGCTAAAGCCGCGGCGATGGCGCCAATGCGCTCACTGGACCGGTGCATGAGCGACCTCTATCGAAAACACCTCGAAGCTGATTGCGCCTGATTTGGAGCGTTTGGCCTTGATGCCGTGACCAGTTGCTTCCTTCGCGTCCTCAGGCACCAGCTTCTTCAGTTCGGCCTTGGCAAATTCATGATCGCTATGGGCTTCCCGAGTGCGAAGATAAACTGCAGCGAGCTCTGCCCAAGAATTGGATGCTGCCATGTCGACGATCTTGACCGCCTCAAGCCGCGGCCGGGGCGTCTCGATGTTGAACAGCACGGGCGGCTCGCCAGTCTGCACGCAACGCCAGAACTTCTTTTCCGCAGTGAGGAGGAGGTGCTGGTACAGCGGGTCAGCATGAACAGTGATCTCGATCCACTTGCCGCCTCCGGTAATGATCGAAAGCACTGCTGAACGTGCCGCCACGACCCACATGTTGTGCTGCAGCTGAGCCATGTGTTTCTCGGCTGCCGCTTCTTCGGAGAAATTCCAGGGCAGCATGAACTTGGCCTCATACACCGCACCGGTTTGCTGCACCCTTCCGTCCAAGGTAGCCCCCATCCATTTGTGGATCGGGTGCCTGACCTTTCTCTGCACGTCTTCAACGCTGTGGCCGCTCACGCGCTCATACCAAGTGCGGTTGAGATCCTCGGTGATGCTGCCGAGCTGGACGATCAAGTCATTGCTGAAATCCTGTGGCAGCGCTTCGCCCCGCTTCTCGCGCCAAAGCCGGAGCAGCTTGTCCTGATCGTCCCCCATGATGATGCGGGCGTCGGACCCGCCAATGTAGTAACGGCGATCGACTCTTGAGTTGGCAATTGCGTGCATAGTTGTAATTCTCCGCCATCCGATTCAACCTCATATGATACCAAAAGTATCAATCACACCTCAAATGTCAATACTAAAAGTATCAATTCGTCAGGTGAAGGCTGCACGTGCCCTCTTGGGTTGGTCGCAAGACGAGTTGGCTCATTCCGCCGGCGTTTCGATTCCCACGATTAAGCGGCTGGAAGCGTCGGACGACTCCCTCGGCGGGCGAGCCGAGACGTCTTCAAAAATTTTGCGGGCTTTGCAGGCTGCCGGGATCGAGTTCATAGAGGAAAACGGAGGCGGCCCTGGTGTCCGCATGCGTAAGCCGACGCCTAGACGCGGCTAGTGCAGGCACTCTAAATTGCTATCTATCGAGAAGGCTTTCTTCCGCCACGGAGCGGCCGCGGCAGTGGCTCGTTCCGAGCCGGCGGCGAGTGCGGGTTTAGGCGAGTTGGTCCGAAGGTGCGTCGGAATCTTTCAATCCGGCTCACGTAACCTTCCTTGCATTTTCCAAGGCATAGGAACGCGTAGCTAGCGTCGAAGTATTTTGGTCGCGAGAAACTTGAAAAGCGGGGGCTTTGGGCCCTGAGGCCAGGGCAGGGCCGTATAGTCGAGGCCGACCGCGTCCACCAAGCTACGCATGCCCTCGGACCAGCCGAGCAATTCGATCATTGAGCGACAATCGAGCCGCTTGTCCTGAGCCCATCCCTCGAGGAGATCGGCTAGTCCGGATAATTCAAACCCCGACGAAGCGACGAGATGGTAGACAGAAGGTGTGGCATAATAGCGCCGCACCGCTTCGGCCTCATGAGAAGCGATAGGCCGTTCGAAGGGTCTTCTGTGTACGACGAAGTCACGGATGTCGTATTCCAACCGACATTCACATCTGCGCTTTGCAGCTGTCATTGCCTTGCCGCTTAGCTCAAGGATGTGAGACATCTTCAAATGAAGACGGCTTTGCATGTTTAAATCGCTGCCTCTGTAGGCCGCCACGAGAGTGGTGAACTGCTTTGCATAGAGCAGTAGCAAACGTTCAGAACCAAAATATCTGTTCTTCATTTCATTCAGCCGAATCGCAATGGGCAGAGCTGGCGCAACGTGTTGGACCAAAGAAATGGGGACCCATTTATCGGTCCGCTAGAGCTACCGTTGGAAGTAGTTTTCGGAAACCCAATTACCGTGTCCGCGGCGTCGCCTGTGAGCAGATGCGAGAGCTAACGTCGCGGCGTTCGTCCGCGTATACGGTCGAAGCCCTGCTTGATCGCTGCGAAGCGCTTGTCGACGAACGGTTCGTGCTCAGTATCGGTGAAAATGTAGGGCCGGTCGTTTTCGATGGCCTCGCGAACCAGTTCGCCCACATAGAGCGGATCAATGCCGTTATTGATCCGTTCCTGCAGTGCCTTGATGGACTCGGCGCGGGGGCCTTCTGTCGGCGGAGGGCTGCCGACAGCCCCAGGAAATCGCTGCGGCACGTTAGAAATGGGGCTGGACCACCTATTGTCGAACTTAGCGAATGGCTGGTGTAGGCGTTCCGGAGGCGCAGAGCCTGAACGCCACCGTCTTTCGATGACGACCGGCCGCTCGGCATGGAGTTGGTCGGTCCGCATCCGTCCGAGAATGTGCTTGCCCCGCCGGATATCAATGAGGGATAGGCATAAGCGGCGAGCTCTGCTGGATTAAAGCTATTTCGGCTCGGCCAGCTCGCTGGCGAGCGGCTGCAACGCCTTCGTCATCTCGTCGAGGCGCTTCTGCCATTCGGCTCCGGGCATGAAGGCGAGCACCGGAGCATCACCAGGTGAGCTCTTGACGTAGTCGGGATCCCTGAGGCTCTCAGCGATTGCAGATTCCAGCTTCTTCGCGACGTCGTCAGGTGCCCCCTTCGGCAGCGCAAAGCCGCGCTCCGCGGTCATGATGACGGGAACGCCGGCTTCCTCGGCGGTGGGTACGCCGGGCAAGGACGGGGAACGAGCCTTCGACAGAATTGCGATGGCCCGGAGCTCTCCCTTGTTCGTGCCGTGCAGCTCGGGCACTTCGCTCAGGCTGACCATTCCGATATCGAGATGGCCGCCGAGGACGTCGGTCCTCTGCGCCGCTGTCCCGCGATAGGAAATCTCGTTCGGCTCGACGCCGGCGGCCTTTGAAAGCATGCGGATGGCCAAATGGCCGTTCGTGCCAGCGCCGTTATGGCCGAATGTGACCGAACCGGGCTTCTTGCGCAATGCGCCGAGCACACTTGCCAGCGTCGTGAACGGGCTGTCGTTGCGAACGACGATCACGCTGGGATCGTCGACCACGCGCGCGACCAGACGGATCTCGTCCATGGTGTATTGGGTCTTCCGCGTCATCGGCAGGAAGTTGTAGCCGGGCACGTTGACCACGCCCATCGAGTAGGCATCGGGGGCCGCGCGTGCGATCGCGGTGAACGCGATCTCGCCGCCGGCGCCGGGCTTGTTGAGGACGACAAATCTCGCGTTTCCGAGCCTCTTCTCGACGAAAGGAAGAAGCTTGCGGGCCATGACGTCGGTCCCGCCACCCGCGGCGAAGCCAACCACGACCTCGATCGGTTTGTCGTCGGGCCATGCGGCCATCGCCGATCCCGAAGCGGTCAGGCCAAGCATCAGTATGACTGTTCGAACCTTCCTCAACATGAAGGCTGCCCTTTCATTCTTCGTAATAAACAATTATCCGGCTGTTCTGTCGTGACCTGCCTGGCCCCGAGCCCTTGCCAACCTCTTCCAGCACTATCGATGCGATGCCATGACTCGTCCAGCAACGGGAACGCGCGCGACCAGGATGCAGCCGCTCTCGGATTCCGTGATGTAGAGGCTCTTGTTGTCGGCGCCGCCATAGGCCACGTTGGTGGTGGCTAGGCCCTGGCAGGAGCGGATCCGATAGAGTGGCTCGCCGAGGCGGCTGAAGATCCAGACCGTGCCAAGGCCGGCGTGAGCGATGGCAAGGTTGTCCTGCTCGTCCATCGCGAGGCCGTCGGGGCCGCCGAGGCTCCCGGACAGTTGGATGAAGATCCCGACCTTCGATGCGGTGCCATCAGGCATCAGCGGTATTCGCCAGATCGCATTGCCCCGCGTGGCGGCAACGTAAAGGATATGTTCGCTGCCGTTGAGCACGAGGCCGTTCGGACTGGGGACGTTGTTGACGATCTGGTCGAGCGTTCCGTCCACGCGTAGGCGATAGACGCGGCCAGTTGGGTCGTGCATGCCGGTCTGGCCCTGGTCGGTGAAGTAGATGTTGCCGTTACCGGCGAAGACCAGGTCGTTGACGCCCTTGAAACGCTCTGACCAGCGTCGCTCCAGCATAGAGGTGACCTTGCCGCTGGCCGGGTCGAGCGTCATGAGGCCATGACGATAGTCCGTGATCACGATCCGCCCGTCGCACGCGATCTTCAATCCGTTCGGCTCGCCGTCGTATTCGGCGACCAGCGTGAACTCCCCCGCCGGCGAGATCCGGAAGATCCGCCCATAGGGAATATCGACGATATAGAGATTGCCGTCGCGGTCGAACGACGGACCCTCGATGAAGGAGTCCGCCGTCAGGCCGCGGCGGTTGACCAGCGACCAGGCATTGTCGGGGTCCTTGCGGCGGAATTTGTCCGGCAGGCGGGCGAAGACCTCGGTCTTGATCTCTTGGGGTGGTGCGTACATTAGGGCATCTCGCTTAAGGCACGGCAGTGACTTGTGAAGGCAGCCACATTGCGATTTCGGGGAACATGACGAGCAGGCCGAGCAGCACGAACATGATCAGGTGAAACGGGATCGTGCCCGCGACGACGTCGCTCAGCTTGCCGGTCCAGATGCTCTGGATCACGAACAGATTGATGCCGATCGGCGGGGAGATCTGGCCCATCTCGATGAAGAGGACCAGGATCACGCCGAACCAGATCGCATCGATGCCGTACTGAACGAGAACGGGATAGAGCAGCGGCACCGTCACCACGATCATGCCGAGGCTTTCGACCAGGCAGCCCAGCACCGTGTAGAGAACGAACAGGGCGAAGAAGAACTCCAGCTTCGAAAGCTTAAGATTGACCAGGAATTGGGTGATCTGCTCACCGACGCCGGCGTAACTGATCGCGTAGGAGAACAGGAAGGCGGCATAGACGATGAACAGGATGTTGCCGCACACGCGCACGGTGGTCTGCAAGGCGCGCCAGAGGATCGCGACGCTGAACTCGCCCCAGAACACCGCAATGATCATCGCCAGCACGCAGCCGACCGCCGCTGCCTCGGTCGGCGTGACCAGCCCCGAATAGATGCTGCCGATGGTCCCGCCGATCAGCGCCATGAAGGGGATGACGTCGAGCAGAGCTGCGAGGAATTCGCGAACCGACCGGGCGCCGACTTCGATTGGAGCGGTCCCGGCCTTGAACCAGGCATGCACCGCGATATAGGCCATGAACATCGCCGTCAGTAGCAGGCCGGGCATCACGCCGGCCATGAACAGTTTTGCGACGGAAGTCTCGGTGAAGGTGCCGTAGACGATCATCGCGATACTCGGCGGGATCAGGATGCCCAGCGTGCCTCCCGCCGCCAGCGAACCCGCGGACATCCGCGGACTGTATTTGCGCTTCTGCAGTTCGGGGAGCGCGACACGCCCGATCGAGGCGGCGGTGACCACGCTCGAGCCGCTGATGGCGGCGAAGATCGCGCAACCGGCGATGTTGGTTTGCAGCAGGCCGCCGGGGATCCAGGACACCAGCTTGGACAGGCCATGATAAACCCGCAAGCTAAGGCGGCTCTCCTGAAGGATTTCTGCCATCAGGATGAACAGGGGAATGGCACTCAGCGTGAAGCTGTTCATGCTGCCCCAGCTGACGAGGCCGATGCCCTTCAAGCCGGGGAGGCCTGCGTGCAGGAGCAAATAGAGGACGGATGGCACCGTGATCGCAAACGGGATCGTCATGCCTGCGCAAAGCAGGCCGATGAAGATCGCCAGCACAAAAATCAGTTCGACGCCCGCGGTCATGGCTGCGCACTCCTGCGAAGGCAGCGAACCCTGGCCAGGATGGTCCGGACGAGGGCGAGGCAGAGCAGGAACATGCCGATCGCCATGGTGGTTTGTGGCATCCACAGCGGCGTCTGGAGCGGCGTGGGCGCCACGTCCTCCGAGCGCCACGAGTTCATGACCAGGCGCGCGAGCTGCCAGGTGATAAATGCGGAGGCGACCAGCGACATCAGGTCGAACAGGATCTGCGAAATAAGCCGGGCGGATTGTCCGAGGCGGGCCTGGACCAGTTCGACCCGGTGAAACGCGCCATGGGCTTCGGCGACTGACATGCTCAGGAAGGTCGTCGCCACCAGCAGATAACCGCCGATCTCGTCGGTGATCTGAAGCGACGTCGCGAACACATTGCGCGCAATCGCCTCGGCCCCGATCAGGACGATCATGCCGATCAGCAAGAGCGCGCAGACGGCTTCCGAGGCGTTCTCCACCGGGCCGGGGCCCGATGAGACGTTGTCGATGAGGTGGACGGCGCCGTCAGGCGCCACCTCCTTGATCTCGATGCTGCTGGCCATGTCCGATCACCGGCCGAGCGCCGCACGAACCTGCTTGAGCGCCGCCGCAGCATCCGGCCCCTTCGCCTTTGCCCATTCGTCCCAATAGGTCGAGATTACCTTCGTACCGACGTCGAGATCGCCGGGCTGCTGCTCGGTCACCGTCATGCCGCCTTCGGCGAACTTCTTGCTGAGACTGTCTTCCTCATCCGCCATGGACTTGGTGATCAGCGGCATGTTGTCGGCAACGGCCTTGCGGACCTTGGCCTGGATCTCCGGCGACAGCTTGTTAAAGCGGTCCTTGTTCACGATGACGACGGAGTTGAAATAGTTGATGCCTAGCCGGTAGTTGAACTTCAGCAGGTCCTTCCAGGTATTTCCGCCGCCGGTGTTCGCCGTGAGCACGCCGTCGACGATGCTGCGGTCGAGTGCGGAGGGAACTTCCGGGGCGCCGAGCGTGACCGGCACGCCGCCGAGCCGCTTGATGAATTCGCTCTGCTCGGGCGAGGTCACGCGGATCTTCTGGCCCTTGATGTCGGCCAGCGCGGTCAGCTTCTTGCTCGAAAACGCGACTTGGTAGGGATAGAGATATTGCCCAAGCACCAGGACGCCCTTCTTCTCGAAGGCCTTCTCCAGGTACGGCGCCATAATGTCCGCCGCCTTCTTGTATTCATGGAGCGAGCGGATCAGCATCGGCAGCCGCAGGACACCGCCGATCGGCACGTTGCCGAGGAAATACCCGTCGTCGCCCATCTGCACGACGTCGTCGCTGACGGCCTGGGTGATGGTGGTGGTGTTGATGGGGAGCGATCCTCCGAGGTGCAGCCGGACCGACAGCTCGCCGCCGGTGTCCTTTTCAATCTGCTCGGCGACGGCATTCATGCCCTTGGCCGCTGCCACAGTTGCTACGGGATTGTAGATGTAAAGATCCCATTTCTCGGCGGCTGCGGCTGGCGCCGCGAAGCCGGCCAATGCAATAGCCCCCGCGATCACGCCCGCAAGTTGGCGACGGCTCGTCGATATCATTGTTTTCTCCCAAGTCTTTTTTTGGTTGGGCGAAACTATGTTTGATCGCCTTCCCGCCAGCAAGAGAGCGAAGGGGCGTAATCAATCGCATATGTGATAATTGGCGCGACCGGGCCGAACCGTATTGATCCGATTGCAATCACGTAGAAGTTGGACGTCCCGCCCGGCACGCGCCAGTCGGCGCGGCAAGTTGAACAAGAGAGCTTCCGGATGGACACGACCCCTGCAGACGGCCCGTTAGGTGGAATTCGCGTCATCGACCTGACCAACGTGATCATGGGACCGTTTGCGACCCACATCATGGCCGATCTCGGGGCCGACGTGATCAAGATCGAGAGCGAGGAAGGTGATTCTTTCCGGACTTACCGGCCCAATCGCCATGAAGGCATGGCCGGCGGCTTTCTCCATCTCAACCGCAACAAGCGCAGCGTCATGCTCGATCTGAAGCAGCCGTCGGGGATGGATGCCCTGCGCAACCTGATCGCGACGGCCGACGTGTTCGTCCACTCGCTGCGGCCCAGGGCCATCGACAAGTTAGGGCTCGGCTATCAGGTAGTTCGCGCCATCAAGCCTGAGATCATTTATTGCGGCGCTTACGGGTTTAGCGAGAAGGGGCCTTACCGCGACAAGGCCGCCTATGACGATATCATCCAGGCCGGCTCCGGGCTCGCTGCATTGCATATGGCCGCGCGCGGCGAGCCGGCCTTCATGCCGACGGTGCTGTGCGACAAGCTGTCCGGGCAGGCGATCGCCTATTCAGTGATGGCAGCCCTGTTCCAGCGTGAGCGCGGCGGCGGAGGTCAGGCGATCGAGGTGCCGATGTTCGAAACCACGGCGGAATTCGCCTATATCGAGCATCTGCTTGGCTTCGCCTTTGAGCCGTCCCTCGGCAATCCCGGCTATAGCCGAGTCGTCAGTCCGCGCCGGAAGCCGTTTCGCACGCGCGACGGATACATGTGCATCCTGCCCTATTCGGATCGCAACTGGCGCGACTTCTTCGACTTCGTCGGCCGTCCCCAACTGAAGTCCGACACCCGCTTCTTTCCGCTGGTCGAGCGGGCAGCCCATCTCGAGACGCTCTACGAAATTATCGAGCAGGAAGCCGCCAGGCATTCCACGGCCGCTTGGGTGTCGTTCTGCGACGAGGTCAGCATTCCCTGCATGCCCGTGCTCGGCCTCGCCGATCTGCCCGACGACGAGCACATGAAGGCGGTCGGCATGTTCAGCCGGGCCGAGCACCCGTCCGAAGGAGCGTACAAATCAATCCGGGCGCCGGTGTCCTTCAGCTCGGCGCCGTTCCGGCTCCGCCGCCATGCGCCGCGGCTAGGTGAGCATACGGCCGAGATCCTCGCGGAAATCGGCGTGGACGCCGCGGAGATGGCTTCCATCAGCGGCAGTCGCAAGTGAGGCGCAGTTGACGACTGATATTCCGCCAAACAACGACTTTTGATGAATGGAGGCTAGAATGCGCGCATTCCGGTTCGAATCCCTCAAATTGCCGCCCGAGGCCGACGAGATGAGGCGCAAGGCCCGCGCCTTCCTGCAGGAGGAGCGTGACAACGGCTGTTACGCGGCCCACCGGACATCCTGGTCGACATTCGATCCGGAGTTCAGCAAGCGCGCCGCCAAGGCGGGCTTTATCGGCATGACCTGGCCGAAGCAATATGGCGGCGGCGAGTACTCCAACCTGCAGCGCTTCGTCGTGACCGAGGAAATGCTCGCGGCCGGTGCGCCGGGGGGCGCGCACTGGATCGCGGATCGGCAGTCCGGGCCGCAGATCCTCAAGCACGGCAGCGAGCGGGCGCGGGAGCTGATCCTGCCGAAGATCGCGATGGGCGAATGCTATTTCGGCATCGGCATGAGCGAGCCTGATTCCGGCTCCGACCTTGCGGCGGCCCGCACCAAGGCGGACAGGGTCGATGGCGGCTGGGTCATCAACGGCACCAAGATCTGGACCTCGAACGCGCATCGCGTTCATTACCTGATCGTGCTGGCCCGCACCGAGCCGCCGAGCGAGAACCGTCACGCCGGCCTGTCCCAGTTCATCGTGGATACGGGCTCGGAAGGTATCGAGATCAGGCCGATCATGAACCTGTCTGGCGGGCACGAATTCAACGAGGTGTTCTTCAAGAACTGCTTCGTTCCCGACGACATGATGATCGGAAAGCCCGGTGAAGGCTGGACGCGGGTGACGGGCGAACTGGCGTTCGAGCGCGCCGGCCCGGATCGTTTCATGTCTGACATCCGGCTCCTGGTCGAGCTGGTCGACAAGATCGGGCGCGAGCCGAATGAGCGGCAGGCGGTCGAGATTGGCCGGCTGGCGTCTCACTTCGCCACGCTGCGCAGGATGTCGTCGTCGATCGCCGGGCTTCTGGAGCGCGGCGAGAGCCCGGTCACGGAAGCCGCCCTCGTCAAGGACGTCGGAACGGCATTCGAAAGGGAGGTTCCGGAAATGGTGCGGAAGCTGTTGCCGATCGAGGCGAGTCTTGATGACGACGACGAGTATTCGCAGGCGATGGCGCATGTGCTGCTGCACGCGCCCTCGTTCACCATTCGCGGCGGCACGCCGGAAATTCTGCGCGGGATGATTGCCCGCGGTCTTGGCCTGCGCTGACGGGGAGGACGCCGTGGAAGACATGTCCGCCATTGTGCTCGAACAGGCCGATCGCTTGTTTGCGCAACACATTGACAAGAAGGTTCTGTCCGCGGCCGACGCAGGGCAGTGGCCCGATGCGCTCTGGAGTGCGGTGGAAGACGCCGGATTGCCGCTGGCGCTAGTGCCCGAAATGAACGGCGGGGCGGGGCTGGCCCCGGACGTTGCGGCAAACCTGATCCGCAGGTGTGCATTTCATTCCGTTCCGCTGCCGCTGGCGGAGACCATGATCGCCAACGCGCTCTGGGCCTACGCCGGCGGCGAGGTCATCGCGGGTGCTGTGACGCTTGCGCCGGTCAATCCCCAGGATCGCATCACCCTTACGTCGAATGCCACGGGCTCAACGCTGCAGGGCATCGCGCGACATGTTGCCTGGGGCAAGCAGGCACCGTCTGTGCTCGTCCTTGCTCGCGACGCGAATGGCAAAGCCTTCCTGTGCCGCGTGCCGAGCGGCAAGACGCGCTCGAACAAGACGCGTCGGAACGTTGCCTATGAGCCGCGCGAAGACGTCGATTTCGGCGGCGTGCGATTGGCCGCGAGCGACATCTTGCCGGCGCCCGCCTGCCTCGGCGCCGATGGCCTGATGCCGTTTGGCGCCGCTATCCGTGTCCAGCAGATGATCGGCGGGATGGAGCGGTGCATGGAGTATGCGCTGTCCTACTCCAATGAGCGCGTGCAGTTTGGCCGCCCGATCGCGAAATTCCAGGCGATCCAGCACATGCTGGCGATTGCGGCAGGCCAGTTTGCCGCGGCGTCGGCGGCGGGTGATGCGCTCACGGAATCGCCGAGGCTGGGCGATGACACGCTCGCCGTTGCGATCGCAAAATCCCGGTGCGGCGAATCTGCCGGGCAGGTCGCCGCGCTCTGCCATCAGGTCCATGGCGCGATGGGATTTACCCAGGAGCATCCGCTGCACTACGCCACCCGTCGTCTCTGGTCGTGGCGCGACGAATGGGGCGCTGAGCCCTGGTGGCAGGAAAAAACCGGCCGGATGATCTGCCAGCAGGGCGGCGAAGGCTTCTGGTCGCTGCTCGTCGATCGGCCGGCAGTCGCCGGCGCCGCCTAGCTCGAGGAGGTTGGACGTAGACGGCGCTGCACGACGAGCGATTGCAAGTTGCGCATAAGCGTCTGACATCTCCGCTACATCTCAAACTTCAAACCGCGAGTATAATCTCCGCCAGCGATGTCGAGATTACTGCGGCTTGGGACAATCAAGAACAAACGACACGCCGTTAGCTCGCGGTCACGGTCTTGGCGGGGAGAATTTGAAATGCAGAGAAGACAACTCGTCCTTGGCGCTTTCGCTCTATTCACAAGTTTCTGTGTCGCTTCGGCTGCAATCGCCGGCAACTACGACACGGGTGCGACGGACACGACAATCAAGCTCGGCCAGACCATGCCCTATTCGGGGCCGGCCTCGGCCTATTCCGCGATTGGTCGCGCCGAGATCGCTTATTTCAAGATGCTCAACGACAAGGGCGGCATCAACGGACGCAAAGTCGAGCTTCTCAGCATGGACGATGCATATTCGCCGGCGAAGACGGTGGAGCAGGTGCGGCGTCTCGCCGAGAGCGATGAAGTTTTGGCGATGTTCTCGATGCTCGGAACTGGTCCGAACATCGCGGCGCAGAAGTATCTCAACGCCAAGAAGATACCGCAACTATTTCCGTCGAGCGGCGCCAGCCGCTGGAATGACCCGCGGCATTTCCCCTGGACCACCGGTTCGCAGCCGACCTACAGGACGGAGGGGCGGATCTACGCGAAATGGATTCTGGCGAACAAGCCGGACGCCAAAATCGCCGTCATCACGCCGAACGAGGATCCGGGGCGCGACTATCTTGCGGGCTTCAAGGAAGGGCTGGGCGAGCACGTCAATCAGATCGTCTCTGAAGCCGTCTACGAGACATCCGATCCGACCGTCGACTCGCAGATAGTTAAGTTCAAGGCCGCCGGCGCCGACGTTGTCTTCAACGAATGCACGCCGAAATTCGCGGCGCAAGCGATCAAGAAGATCGCGGAGCTCGGCTGGAAGCCGCAGATCATCCTTCCCGCCGTCTCCAATTCCGTGGGCTCCGTGTTGGTACCGGCCGGGCTCGAGAATTCCATCGGCATCGTCACCGGCGCCTTTCAGAAGGATCCCGGCGATCCGCGGTGGGAGAATGACGCTGGCATGAAGGCCTGGCGCGAGTGGATGAAGACGTATAATCCCGGAGCTGATCCTGCCGACATCTTCAACGTCACCGGCTACACCATGGCGCAGATCATGGAGTTGGTGCTACTACGTGCCGGCAACGATCTGACGCGCGCGAACCTGATGAAGCAGACGCAGTCGTTCAAGGACGTCGAGCTGCCGATGCTGCTGCCGGGCATCAAGCTCAATACCTCGGCCGAACAGGTCACGCCGATCCGCCAGTTGCAGATGGCGCGGTTCAACGACAAATCTTGGGAGCTGTTCGGCGACGTGATCGGCGAATAGTCCAGACGCAATGACAAGCGGGCAGGTGCTCCAGCTTTTCCCGCTTGGCATTTATTGGTCGATTCCTCCAGCCCCAGTTGAAGAAATGCTGACAGGTCCCCTCAGCGGTATCCGCGTTCTCGATCTGACTAGCGTGCTGTTCGGTCCCTATGCCGCGCAGATGTTAGGCGACTGGGGCGCCGATGTCATCAAGGTCGAGCCGCCCGCCGGCGACACCTGGCGCTACACGGGTGTATTTCGTAACCGCGGCATGAGCGGCCAATTCATGGCGGTCAACCGTAACAAGCGCAGCCTCGCGCTCGATCTGAAGAAGCCCGAGGGCAAGGCCGCGCTCGCGAAGCTGATCCCAACCGTCGACGCGCTCGTCACGAATGTGCGCCCGGCCGCGATGGCGCGTCTTGGCTTCGGTTACGAGGCCTGCGCGACACTCAATCCCCGGCTGATCTATGCTGCGGCCACCGGCTTCGGCCAAGACGGTCCGTGGGCGGCGCGACCCGCCTTCGACGAAATAATCCAAGCTGCGTCAGGGCTTGCGTCATCGATCGGATCGGACGAGGAGCCTGAATTTGTCCCGAGCCTGATCGGCGACAAGATCTGCGCGATGGCGATGGTCGGCGCGGTCTCCGCCGCTCTATTCCGGCGTGAGCGCAGCGGGCAGGGCCAGATGGTCGAAGTGCCAATGCTGGAAACCATCGCCAGCTTCAACAGCATCGAGATGCTAGGCGGCCACGCCTTCGATCCGCCAATCGGCCCGATCGGCTACAAGCGAATGAAGAATCGGCGCCCGGTGCGAACCAAGGATGGTTGGCTGACCATGCTGCCTTATTCCGGGGACAACTGGTGTGGGTTTTTTGAAGCCGTGGGCCGCCCTGAATTGAGCGATGAACTCGGCGTGCGCGATCCCGTGCTACGCTCCCAGAACATCGACAAAATCTATGACCGCATGAGTGAGATCGGCCTGACCCGCACCACCGCTGAGTGGGAGGAATTACTGCTCCGGCTAGATGTGCCGCACACCGCCTTCGCCCGGCTTACTGAGATCGGGGAGCAGCCGCATCTTGCCGCCGTTGGGCTGTTCGCAGACGTCGATCACCCAACCGAAGGACGCATCCGGCAGGCGCGCCCGGCGACGAAATTCTCGGAAAGCCCGGCCGGCATCCATCGCGTCGCGCCGCACCTCGGCGAGCATTCGCGCGAGGTGCTGCGCGAGGCCGGCCTGAGCGAGGCCGAAATCCAGGCCGCCATCGACAGCAAGGCCGTCACTGCCGCATAGCTCCATGCACATCGGCCAATTCGGCCTGAGAGTAGTTTCTCTTGACTTTGCTCCTGCTGATCTGGGGCGCTCGCTTTCGGAGCGCGGCTCGGCGCTCGCATCGGTGCTTGAAGGGCAACGCAGCCCAACGGACCGGGCTGGTCAACCCCGTCGTCCCTCGGACACCATGCGTGTATTCTGAAACTCGATCATGCGCTTGCCGAAGACCGCGCGCTCCTTGACTTTCGTGGGTGAGGAAAGCTGCGAGCACGACTCATTCGCAGATTTATTGTGGAATCCGTCAATGAGTTCCGTTGAGCATGTTGAAGGTCTGCTCAAATCGCCCCTCTGCCTCCGCATCTCGCAGAACGCTCAGGCGCTTCACTTTGATCTCATGCGGAGTGGGCTGCTGGTGAAGAACTTCAATTGTCTCGTTGATGAAATCCACCAGCGGCATCGCGTGGGGGGTCTTCAGCATGGCCTGGCATCAAATCAGTGTTGCACCAAGGAAGGAATGATCTCCAGCACCTCGAACGAGGTGCCTTGGAGCTGGTGGCAGAAAAAAACCGGCCGGATGATCCGCGAGCAGGACGACGAAGGCTTGTGGCCGCTGCTCGTTGACCGGGCGGCAACCGCCGGTGCCGTCTAGCTCGAGGAGGTTGGACAAAGATAGCGCTGCACGACATCGTTGAGCAGCGCGACGATCTGCGTCTGTCGCCGCGTGATATCCTGGAGCGGGCCTGACACAGCGACAGCAAGCGCGCGGTTCCAGCCATCGATGCCCTCGGGCAGCGGTACGGCAATCGATCCGGCGCCCGGCGTGACCAGGCCGGCCGAGAAGAAGAACCCGTCACGCCGCGTTCGCTCCACATTTTCGAGCACCTGATTGATATCGATGCGCGGTATGTCGAGCGCCGCTTCCGCGTTGGTGCGCGTGCACAGGCTGCGAATCTCCTTGTCGCTGCTGGCCGTCAGCAGCGAAAATCCGGTGGCTGACCAGACGACGAGGCGCCTGGACCCGGGCGGAACGTGGAAGCGCATGGTCGCTCGCGCCTGCAAGACGTGGATATATTGCGCAAAGATGCCGCTCCGCGCGGCAATGATGACGGTGTCACCTGTTTTCTGGGAGAGCTCTTCGAGCATCCTCATCAGGCTGCCGTTTCTGACAGGGCCTTTGTCGAGCCAGGTCCCGAGCAAGGTGACGCGAGGCGAAGGCAGGAAACTGCGGCTTCCCGGCAGATAGTCCATGTAACCGAGCTCGACGAGGCAGTTGAGCAGGATCGAGGTCGACGATTGCGGAAATCCCAGCCGCTCGGCCACTTCGGCAACGCGCGCGTCCCGCTGGATCTCGTCGAAGAATTCCAGAATTCGCAGTACACGTCCCGCCGACTTGACCGATCCCGCCGCCGGCGGGCCGTAGCTCGTGGCTTCCGTGATCTGATCGTCTGCTGTTCCTGTCTTGCTTCTTCTGGCCATCGTCTGACTGTGCCGGCAATTCCGCAGACATCCGGTAACGCCGCGCCGAAATCCTTATTCCATGTCCATTTGGCGGCACGTTAGTCGGGTTGCGCTGGCAGGTCCAGTCGAGCCCATCGACAGGGCCGGTATCCAAGTTCGACGGAGCGGTCATGACTTTCACATCATGCTCCACTCACATATAGGGCCCAGGTGAATCGTACGGTCTGAGTCGCATGTGAGTTTCCAGCTTTCGATACTGAAGATTCTCGACGGGCAGACCGACGGACGGGCCAGTCTCGAGGTCATCAAGCAGCACCTTGCTATCCTCTATACGAGTGGCCAGGAATGGACCGGACGTATGAAGCGCGTGGCCGAGCGGGTGCCCGACCTTGATATATTCGGCCAGAAACTGGTGATGCGCGAGCCGGGCATGTGGAGCATCACCGCGGAAGGCCGCAGCTTTCTCGCGACCCTCGAGCAGCCAGCCGCGGCCGATCACAATATTGCCCATGCCCAGCCGAGCCCGGCTGCTCCGGCGCCCGGGGCAAGCGCTCGGCCCGGAACTCAGTTTCGTTGAAAGACGCGCGCGACCTCGCGTTCACTTGCCGGTGAAGCGCGGCGCCCGCTTTTCGACGAAATGAGCAACGCCCTCCTTAAAGTCTTCCGTTCCGCGGCAGATCACGACCTCCCTGTTCGCGAGCTGCGTGGCTTCGGCCAATGTCTGCCGGGGAGCGGCCGTCAGCTGCAGCTTGATAATGCGCATGGACCGGGGAGAGCAGAGATTGGCGAAGTCCGAAGCCATTCGTTGGACGGTTTCGCGGAAAGTGTCCGCCGGCAGCATTCTGACGAGGCCAAGCCGCTCGGCTTCCGCAGCTTCAACCACGCGCCCCGAAAGAAGAAGATCCGCGGCATTCATCGGTCCGATGAGCCGGCGCAACATCCAGGCGCTGCCGTGCTCCGCGATCAAGCCGCGCCGGGCGAAGGACGTTGTCAGCTTTGCGCCTGCGGCCATGAAGCGCAGATCGCAATAGAGCGCGATGCAAAGACCGACGCCTGCGATTGCGCCATTGATGCCCGCAATGATCGGCTTGGGAACGGCCAGGAGATAGCTGTATCGCTGCGCCAGATCATCATCGCTCTCCGGGGGGACGACCGGTGCAGCGGCGGCTGCGCTTCCTGACGCTGCGTCGGAGAGGCGGCCCATGTCGGCGCCAGCGCAGAAGCCCCGGCCTGCGCCGGTGATCACGATCGCCCGGACCTCGTCGTCCTCGGATGCGATCGCCATCAGGCGGCGCAGCTCGCTCTCCATGACCGGCGTCCAGGCGTTCATCTTGTCCGGTCGGTCGAACGTGATCGTCGCGACGCGATCGGACACTTCGAACTTCATCTGCTCTGCAGAAACCATGGGCGACCTCAGTTGGCGAGCCTTCTAGCAAACGCGAGGAACCCGCGAAATGCCTTTCGTACACGGGAAAACTTTTCTATCTATGTGAAAAAGCGAGAGGAAACCATGTCCAAAGAGGTCATCAAGACGGCCAAGCGGCTGTTCGAGATCCTGGAATATTTCGACGAAGTGCAGCGCCCCCTCAGTCTCAAGGAGGTCGCGTTGCGTTTCGGCTACCCCGTCTCAAGCGCCTCCGCGGTTCTCAAGAGCATGGTGGTGCTCGGCTATGTCGACTTCGACCGTTATTCGCGGACGTACATGCCAACCATGCGGATCGTTCAGCTCGGGCACTGGGTGCAAGGCGCGCTTTTCGGTGAGCGCGGAATTTCGGCGCTGGTCAACCACCTCAACAAGGAAACGGAAGAGACGGTCAGCATCGCGACCCAGAGCGATCTGTACATGCAATATATCCATGTCCAGCCTTCGCCGCGCACAATCCAGTTTTCGATCAGGCCCGGGACGATCCGGCCGCTTGCGCGTTCGGGTCTCGGATGGATGCTGCTGAGCGCGCGCTCTGATGAGACGATCGAGAAGCTCGTGCGCCGCATCAATTTCGAGGAAGAGGACCGGAAGAAGAAGGTCGATCTGAAGGAGCTGATGCAGAAGCTCCGCAAGATCCGCAAGGATGGCTACGTCATCTCCCTTCACACCGTGACGGCGGGGGCAGGCGTCATCGGTATGTTGTTGCCGGAGCGGCGCCACGGCCGCATCCTGGCGATCGGCGTCGGCGGGCCAGTCGATCGGCTCGTGTCCAAGCGAACGCAGATCCTGAGATCACTGCGCGAAGGTATCGACAAATTCGTCTCGCGCGAGGATGGCGCTCCCGCGCCAAAAGCCCGCAACTGACCGAGCGCCATTTTCACATATCTGTAAATACACACGCATATCTGTAATGCTCTGGCTTTCAGCTTCGGCCCGGCACATTCTTCCGCCCACTCCACGCCTTGAACGCGCGGAGATACAAAATGGTTAGAAGGGTGGAGTCGTGCAGGAGAAGGTCGTCGATCTGAAAACCAAGGACGGGGTGATGAACACGTATGTGTTTCACCCGGACCGTCCAGGACCGTTCCCTGTCGTCATCTTCTATATGGACTCGGTCGGCGTCCGCGAGGAGCTGTCCGACATGTGCCGGCGTCTCGCGACAGTCGGCTACTACGTCATCATGCCGAACATGTATTACCGCATGGTCCGCTGCGTCGATCTCGACGCCAATCGGCTGTGGGACCCCGCTTGCGCAGACAAGCTGGAGTTCATGTGGAAGCTCAACCGTCACCTCACCAACACGATGGTGATGGAGGACACTCAGGTCATGTTCGACTTCCTCGCCAATGAACCGGCGGCGCGGCAGGGCAAGACGGGATGCGTCGGCTACTGCATGAGCGGCCGCTACGTCTATCGCGCGATGGGCGTGTTTCCTGATCGCATGGCCGCCGGCGCCTCCGTCTACGGTGCGCGCCTCGTCACCGACCAGCCGGACTCCGCACATCTCGTCACCGACAAGATCAAGGGCGAGATCTACTTTGCTCTCGCCGAGCATGATCACTACGCGCCGCCCGAGATGCTCGAGCAGGTGTCGCAGGCGATCAAGACGACCGGCATCATGGGACGGATGGAATACTATCCGGAAGCCGAGCACGGCTTTGCCTTTCCAACACGGCGCCTCTACCATAAGGCCAGCAGCGAGCGGCATTGGGAGCGTCTGTTCGATCTCTTTCAGCGCAATCTGAATTGAGCTCGAACATCTGAATTGTCCTGCATTCAAGAAGGCCGCCGCGGCGTCGCCATGGGCTGGCCGGATAAAATCATAGGGGAAGAACGATGATGCATGCGGATCGCCGAAAGATCATGTTTTCGTTGGGGGCCGTCGTGGCTGCCACTGTGCAACTCGCCTACGCGCCCGGCGCGATGGCGGCCGACTCGGTCAAGATCGGCCTCGCGCTGCCCCTGAGCGGCGCGGCGGCGACTTACGGCCAGGAGTTGCAGCGCGGCGCTGAATATGCGGCGGACCTCGTCAATCAGCGCGGCGGCATTCTCGGCGGCCGGAAGATCGAGCTGGTCTTCGAGGACGAGAAGGGCACGCCGCAGGGCGGCGTCGCAGCGGTGCAGAAGCTGATGTCCGTGGGGCGCGTGAAGGCGATCACCGGGGGCACCAACAGCTCGGTCGTGCTCGCGGAATCCTCGGTCACGAAAAAGCGGATTCTGCAGGTGAACGCCGGCGCGCAGGCCGACGCCATCACGGATCAGGGCAGCCCTTGGCTGTTCCAGATCAACAATACGGTGTCGCTCAATTCGGAGGCGTTCAACGCCTACATCATCAAGACGCTGAAGCCGAAGACCGTCGCCTACATGGGCGAGAACTCCGAGTTCAACAAGACGGTGCTTGAGAAGCTCAAGGTGAGCCTCAAGTCCGCCGGCATTGAGCTGATGAGCGCATCGACCTACGACGCCGAGACCAACGACTTCACGTCCATCCTCACGAAGATCAAGGCGAGCAATCCGGACATGATCTACGTCGCCGACGCCTATCCGGCGCGCGCGGCGCAGCTCTGGAAGCAGGTGCGTCAGATCGGCGGCTTCAAGACCGAAGTGATGTCGCCGGGCGTGGTGACGCCGGGCATGATCAAGCCGTCGGAGGGCGCCATGAACGGCGTCATCACCGGCGAAATCTTCATGGCGTCCGATCCGGGGCCCGACGGCAAAGAATTCGTCGAGAACTACCAGAAGAAGTTCAACAGCGTCCCGGGCAAAGGCGAGCTGGTGATCTTCGAAGCGATCAACCTGATTGCGTCCGCGATGGACAAGGCCGGCACCGATAGCGACTACGACAAGATCTCGAAAACCATTCGGGAGGGTGCATGGCAGAGCCCGCGTGGCCTGCTCAAGTTCGACGAGAAGGGCAGGGCGCGCGCGCCGTACTTCTACATCCAGCGAGTTGAGAACGGGGCTGTCGTCCAGCTCGAGCGCGTCAGCGCGAACTGAAGATCGACCGGATTAAACGCAAAAGGTACGTACGGCTTTGGAACTTCTGGTTCAAACCCTCGTCAACGGAATGGTGCTGGGCGCCGGCTACGCCGTCATTGCCGTCGGCCTGACGCTGATCTTCGGGATCGTGGGCATTGCAAACTTCGCCCATGGCGCGTTCTTCGCCATGGGCGGCTATGCCTGCTATCTGCTGACGTCGCGAGGCCTGAACTATTTCGCCGCTGTGCCGCTCTCGGTGCTGATCGTCGTGGTCATCGGCGCCGTGACCGAATGGATCGTTATCCGGCGCAGCCTCTACGGCGACTCGCACCACGGTTCGCTCATCGTGACCTTCGCGCTCGGCCAGGCCGCGGTGGCCGGATTGATCCTGATCTTCGGGCCTGATCCGCTTCCCGTGACATCGCCGCTTGGGCAGAGCACGATGCGATTACTGGGCATCTTCGTGACCTCCCAACGCGCATTCATCTTCATCTGCTCGGTGCTGGTGCTCGGAGCGCTCGGCCTGTGGCTCCGCCTGAGCATCAAGGGCCAGCAGGTCGTGGCCGTTGCCCAGAATGCGCGTGGTGCGCTCTATTCCGGCATCGACGTGCCCTGGATCCGCGCACTCGCGTTTGTGCTCGGCGTCGCCGCCGCTGGTTTGGCCGGTGCGCTGCTGGCGCCGATTTCGACGATCTACCCGACGATGGGGTACAGCGCGCTAATCGTTGGATTCACGGTCGTGATCCTGGGCGGGATGGGCAGCATCCCCGGCGCGATGTTGGGAGCGCTGCTGATCGGCGTTGCCAACGCCCTGTTCGAGACTTTCGTGTCGGTGTCGTGGACCCCCGCGTTGGGGTGGGGACTCGTGATCGCCACGCTGCTGTTCCGGCCACAGGGACTGCTCGGCCAACTCCAGCAGCATCGGCACTGACATGGCGATTCAGGATTTCGGCACGGTGATGGACAGGAAGCAGCAGGTCGGCGCCATCGCCAGGAATAAGTCGGGGCGAATGGCGCGAGAGTCGCTCTATGTCGTATGCGCCGTTGTGGCCATCGCGGCGTTCGTATTCGCGTTCACCGATCCGTTTGTGGTCACTCTCGCCGGCTACACCTGCGCATTCGCTCTGTTCGCTCTGAGCATCAACATCATCCTCGGCGGCGTCGGGGAAGTGCCGCTCGGCCAATGTTTGTTCTTCGGCGTCGGCGCCTATGGCGCGGCGATCGGAATGGGCAAGCTGGGGCTGCCTTTCGAGGTCGCGGTGCTGATCGCGCTCGTCTTGTCCGTGGTGCTGGCCGCGATCATCGGCGTCATCACGCTGCGTCTGACCGGCGCTTATTTCTCGATCGTTTCCTGGGGCCTCACCGGCGTCGCCATGGTCGCGGCGACGAATCTCGAGGAGATCACCGGGGGTCCGCTCGGCCTGTTCGGCTTTCCACCGATCGAGATCGGCCCGCTTGAGCTGTCGGATCCGCAGACCTATTTCGCGGTCACTGCCACGATTCTTCTGCTCGCGATCCTCTTCCTGGTCGCCCTGCGCCGGTCTCCGTTCGGCGGCGCGATGGACAGCGTGCGCCAAAATCCTCATCTCGCCCGCTCAGTCGGCGTCGATGTCGCGCGTGTCCGACTGAAGGCGTTCATGCTGAGTGCGCCGTTCGCTGCGCTGGCCGGCGCGCTTGCCGTTCCCTACACCCAGATCGTGACGCCCGAGGTGTTCAGCGTCGCGAACACGGTGGATGGCCTCCTGATGGTGCTGCTGGGCGGCGCCCAGCTCGTGATCGGTCCCGTCATCGGCGCTGCGATGTTCACGCTGATACCGCAGGCCATGAACCTCGATCCGAACGTGAGGATCCTGGTGTTCTCGTCGATCATCATTCTGATCATGATGTTTGCCCCCGGGGGATTGCATCAACTGGGCCTTGCTCTGCGTGACCGGTTGGGAAGGAAGACAGATGACGATCGCAGTCGTTGAGCGTCCAGCCGTCTCGGCCCGGGACATCGTCAAGCGGTATGGCGGCGTGACGGCCCTGAACGGCGTCAGCCTCGACGTCCAGGAAGGCGAGATCTTCGGCATCATCGGTCCGAATGGCGCGGGCAAGTCGACGTTGTTCGACATCCTCTGCGGCATCACCGTGCCGACCAGCGGATCGATCCGCATCATGGGTAGCGAGATCGCAGGAATATCGCCGCATCTCATCGCGCGCGCGGGCGTCGCCCGAACGTTCCAGAGGACCGCGGTGTTCGCCGAAAGTACGGTGCTTGAAAATCTCCTGTTCGGGCGCCATGCGAGCTTTCATCACGGCGTCCTGGGCCGGATCATCGGCAGCAAATCCTATGCCGGGGATCAGCAGGCCTTCCAGGCTCGCGTCGAGGAGGTGCTCACGCTGATCGGCCTTGACGGAGAGCGACACCGCAAGGCCGGCGTGCTGGCCTACGGCGTGCAGCGCCGGCTCGCTGTCGGCATCGCATTGATGTCCGATCCGAAGATCATGTTCCTCGATGAGCCGGCTGCCGGAATGAACGGCCGCGAGACCGCCGACTTCATCGCGCTGATCCGTGCGATCGCCCCCGGACGGACGCTCCTGATCGTCGAGCACGACATGGCCGTTATCCGGCAGCTCTGTGGCCGCGCGCTCGTCGTCGTCGACGGCAAGCCGGTCGTGGTGGACGCGCCGCATCACGTTCTCAGCCATCCCGAAGTCGTGACCGCATACCTGGGGACTGATGATGACGAATGATGGCACGCTGCTGACGGTCAAGGACGTCTCGGCGGCTTATGGCAAGGTCGTTGCGCTCCGTGGCGTCTCGCTATCGGTCAATCGCGGCGAGATCGTCGCCATCTTGGGCGCCAACGGCGCCGGCAAGACCACATTGCTGAACGCGATCTCCGGCGTTCTGCCGATCGCGGCGGGCCGCATCGAATTTGCAAAACAGCGTATCGACGGCCGCAAGCCCTGGACGCTCAGCCGGGCCGGCATCAGCCACGTGCCCGAAGGGCGCGAGATCTTTCCGTCGATGACGGTCGAGGCGAATCTGAACATCGTCGATGCGTTTGGCAGCGGCCCCGTGTTCACGGTCGAGGACGTGCTGAACATGTTTCCGCGTCTGCGCGAGCGCTTCCGGCAGGCCGCCGGAAATCTCAGCGGCGGCGAGCAGCAGATGCTTGCGATCGGCCGAGGTCTGATGGCACGTCCCCGGCTCATCCTGTTCGACGAGCCGTCGCTCGGTTTGTCGCCGTTCTTCTCCAAGTTCGTGCTTGGCGCCATCGGCGCGCTGAGGGCCAAGGGCCTCTCGGCGCTTCTGGTCGAACAAAACATGCGCGCGGCGCTCAAGATCGCCGACCGCGCCTATGTGCTGAGGGTTGGCTCGATCGTGCGCGAGGGATCGGCCGGCGAAATCGCTGACGCCCCCGACATCCAGGAAGCCTATCTCGGCGCCTAGCGGACACAGCTCGTTGCAAAGGATTTGAGGCAGAGACATGCAGGGTCGACGCAATCTTCCGCTCGATGGCCTCACGGTCATCGATCTTGGTCAGGTCTATCAGGGCCCTTACGCAACGTACCTGATGGCCAAGGCCGGGGCCAAGGTAATCAAGATCGAACCGCTGGCAGGTGAGCCGGTTCGTCAGCGCGACAGCGTCAGTCGCGGCTCGGGCGCACCATTCGCAATGCTCAACGGCCACAAGAAGTGCATCACGCTCGACCTGAAATCCACGAAAGGGAAGGAAATCCTCAAGCGCCTGGTCAAGGACGCCGACGTTCTTCTGGAAAACTACGCGCCGGGCGTGATGCATCGGCTCGGCATCGGCTGGTCCGTGTTGCACGAACTCAATCCCCGGCTGGTCTACGCTTCGGGATCCGGTTACGGGCTGTCGGGCCCGGACAAGGACAATCTGGCCATGGACGTGACCGTTCAGGCCGTGTCAGGCCTCATGAGCGTCACCGGCTTTCCTGACAGCCCGCCCGTCAAGGCGGGGCCGGCGCTGGTCGATTTCATGAGTGGAATTCACCTCTATGCCGGCGTGATGACGGCATTGTACGAGCGGCAGATCACGGGCGTCGGCCGGCTCGTGGAGGTCGCGATGCAGGAGGCTGTGTTTCCTGCGCTCGCCTCGAACCTTGCCTACATGTACGACATCGGCCGGGCGCCGCCGCGCACCGGAAATCGGCACGGCGGGCTCTCCGCGGCGCCGTACAATGTCTATCCGGCGAGCGATGGGTACATCGCGATCATCGCGACCAATGACAAGCATTGGAGCAATTTGCTGCAGGCGATCGGGCGCACCGAGCTCGCAGATGATCCGCGATTTCGGGACAAAGTCGCGCGTGTTCGCAACATGGACCAAACCGACCAGTTGATTGCGGACTGGAGCTCGAAGATAACCCGACAGCAAGCCTGCGCTGCGCTCGCGAAGTTCAAGGTACCGTCCGCGCCGGTCCGCGACCTCGAAGAGGTCTGCAACGACCGGCACATGCATGCGCGCGGCATGTTGGAATGGATCGAGCACCCGCAGTTCGGACGGATCGTGATTCCGAACAGCCCCATCCGCATCCACGGCGCCGACAGGTTGCCGGCGGCGGTCTCCTCCAGATTGGGCGCGAACACCGATGAGGTGCTGACGTCGATGCTCGACATGTCCGAGCCCGAGATTGCCGCGCTGCGAACCGAGGGCGTGATCGGCCCGCGCCCCTCATCCACATTGTGAGAAAATGACGATGTCAGCTTCGGAAACCCTCGTCGTCGAAACCGCCGCGCGTGTCCTTGCGGATCTGGCCGATCCACAGACGATCGTGCAGAAGCGTGATGATGCCTGGAAGGCGCCGCTCTGGTCGTCGCTGCAGGAGATTGGCCTCGACCTCGCCTGGGTCTCGGAGACCGCCGGCGGGGCAGGGGCGTCCCTGGCCGATGGCTTCGGCATCATCCGCGAGGCAGGCCGCGCGGCATTGGCAGCGCCGCTCGCGGAAACGCTTTTGGCCGGGTGGCTGCTGGACCGTGCGGGTCTGACCGCGCCGGGCGGGCAGATGACGGTGGCACCGGTGCGGCCGAAAGATCATCTCACGCTGGACAGCACCGGCCGCATCAACGGCCGCGCCCGCATGGTGCCCTTCGCCGGCGATGTCGAGCATATCGTCGTGCTGGCCACGGCGGACGACGGGCCTGCGGTGGCTCTGGTCCGAAGGGCCGATTGCAAACTCAGGCCCGGCAAGAGTCTCGCGGACGATGCGCGCGACACCGTGGAATTCGCGAACGTGTTGCCGGTTGAATGTTCACGCGTGAAGGGTGCGGCAGCTCAAGAAAAGTATGTTCTCCTGCTGATGGGCGCGGCGGCGCGAGCGCAGCAGATTGCGGGTGCTCTGGACAGGATACTCGAGCTTTCCGTCCTGTATTCGCAGCAGCGGATCGCATTCGAAAAGCCGATCTCGAAATTCCAGGCAATTCAGCACAGCCTGGCCCGGCTCGGCGGTGAGGTTGCTGCGGCAGCGTCCGCTGCGGCGTCAGCGGCCGATACCATCGCCAACACCGGCTTCGATGATGACGCAGCTCTGCTGGAGATCGCAGCAGCCAAGATTCGTTGCAGCGAGGCCGCAGAGGTCGGTGCCGGCATCGCCCATCAGGTGCACGGCGCGATCGGGTTTACGGATGAGCACATCCTGCACCGCTTCACGCTGCGCCTGCTCTCGTGGCGGGATGAGTTCGGCGACGAAACGTTCTGGAGCCTTAAGCTTGGCGAGTTCATCACAGCCAGAGGTCCCCGGGAGCTCTGGCCCTTGCTGGCCTCTCGCTGAAAGGAGCCACAATGTCCCTTATTCATTTCGACGCCATGCGCCTGCCGAATCATTGCCAGGAGCTGCGCAAGGAGGTCCGGGCGTTTCTGCAGAGCGAGATCGCAGCGGGCACGTTCGATCCCGACGGGCCGGAGGTCGGCGCGAAGAATGCCGATGAATTCTCCCGCCGCGTCGGCGCGAAAGGCTGGATCGGCATGACCTGGCCGAAGAAGTATGGCGGTCAGGAGCGCAGCTTTCTCGAGCGCTATGTCGTGACCGAGGAGATGCGGATTGCCAATGCTCCCGTGCGGCGCTTCTTCGTCGCGGATCGGCAGAGCGGTCCAACCCTCATTCGCTACGCCCATGAAAAGATCAAGCAGGACGTGCTTCCCCGCATCATCCGCGGCGAGCTGTTTTTCTGCATCGGCATGAGCGAGCCCAACTCCGGCTCGGACCTGTTCGCGGCGCGGACGAAAGCGACCAAGACCGACGGCGGCTGGCTGATCAACGGATCGAAGGTCTGGACCAGCAGTGCGCATCTGGCGGACTACATGATCGGCCTGTTCCGGACCTCGAGCTCGATCAAGGAGAACCGGCGGCATGGCCTGACGTCGTTCCTGGTCGACATGAAGACGCGGGGCATCACCTGCCGACCAATCGGACAGATGAGCGGCCAGCGCGACTTCAACGAGGTCATCTTCGAAGATGCCTTCATTCCGGATGACCACGTCATCGGCGAGGTCGACGGTGCCTGGAAGCAGGCCACGAGCGAGCTGGCCTATGAGCGCTCCGGGCCGGAGCGGTTTCTCGAAACCTATGACGCGCTGCTCGCGCTCACCAACGCGGCGGGCGTCAAGCCGGACGTCCGAGTGACGGTCGGCATCGGGCGACTGGTCGCGCAATTGCACACGCTGCGCCGCATGTCCGTCTCGGTGGCGGGGATGCTCGAGGCCGGCCGCGAACCCGTCGTCGAGGCCGCAATCGTCAAGGACCTCGGCACGGTCTGGGAGCAGGGCCTGCCGCACCGGGTCCGCGAGCTCGCTTCGCTGCTCGACCTCGAGGACGACGAAGAGGACGCCTTCCGCAACAAGCTGGACTTCGAGCTCAAGATCGCACCGAAGCTGACGATCCAGGGCGGCACCACGGAAGTCCTGCGTGGCATCATCGCGCGCGGGCTCGGGCTTCGCTGATCAGCAGATACGAAAGGAATTCGGCACCACATGAGCACTGATATCGCAGTTACCAGGCAAGGCCACGTCGCAACGATCGAGATCCAGCGGCCGCCGCTGAATTATTTTGATCTTCAGCTTATTCGCGACATTGCCGACGCACTCGACAAGATTGATGCGGAGAGCGAAATCCGGGCGGTCGTCCTTGCCGCGCAGGGCAAGGCGTTCTGCGCCGGTGCGGATTTCAATACGCCGGCTCAGGGCGCGCAGGCGAACAACGACCGGCGGGACGGCGGCCACCTCTATATCGAGGCGGTTCGCATCTTCCGGAACAAGAAGCCGATCGTCGCGGCCGTGCATGGCGCGGCGATCGGCGGCGGCTTTGGCCTGGCGATGTCGGCGGATTTTCGCGTGACGTGCCCCGAGGCCCGGTTTGCCGCGAACTTCACCCGTCTCGGTTTCCACCCCGGCTTCGGGCTGACCGTCACGCTGCCGGAAGCCATTGGCAAGTCGAACGCAGAGCTGATGTTCTACACGAGCCGGCGCGTCACCGGTGAGCAGGCGCGGGCAATGGGATTGGCCAGCGTGCTGGTTCCTCAGGATCAGGTTCGTGCGGCCGCTGTGTCGCTCGCGCAGGAGATTGCCGAATGCTCGCCGCTCGGCCTCCTGTCGACCCGCGCCACCATGCGGGCAGGTCTGGCGGACCGCGTCAAGCGCGCCACGGATCACGAGCTCGCCGAGCAGAACCGCCTGCGTGTGACGGACGATTTTCGCGAAGGCGTCAAATCCACGGCGGAGCGCCGATCCGCCAATTTCACTGGCAAGTGAGGGGCCATCATGACGGAGAAGCTCGAAAAATTCCCGGACGGCAGCTGCGATTGCCATGTCCACATCTACGGGCCCTTCAATCGCTTCCCGGCCGACCATGCCGGCCGGTTTTCGCCGAAGCAGGAATTCCCGGTCGAGATGCTGTTCGACGTTTGGAAGTCGATCGGCATCTCGCGCGGCGTTATCGTCCATGCCGGCAATGCCGGCTCGGACAATGAGGTGACGCTCGAAGCCTTGAAGCGTTTTCCAGACAAGCTGCGCGCTGTCGCGATCCTCAACCGGGACGTCACTGACAAGCGGCTGGACGAGTTGACCGACGCCGGCTTCAAGGGCGTGCGCATCAATCTGTTGTATCAGGATGGCAAGCCCGTGATGTCGGGCGGCATGAACCTGGACGATCTGAAGGCCTTGGCGCCGCGCATCGCCGAGCGCGGCTGGCACGCGCAGCTCTGGATCGAGACCGGCGATCTGCAGCAGCTGGCGCCTGAGATCGAAAAGCTCCCGCTTGATTTCGTGATTGATCACCAGGGGCGTACCATGGCGGACAAGACTGTCAATTACAGCGGCTACCAATGGTTCTGCGACCGCGGCCTCAAGAGCGGCCGCTACTGGTGCAAGCTGTCCGGCGCCGACCGCAACACGCGCGTCGGCAGCCCGTACAAGGACACCGAGGATTTCATGAAGGCGCTGGCCGCCGCTAACCCCGACCGGCTGGTCTGGGGCAGCGATTGGCCGCATGTCGGACACACCGGCGATGCGGTCCCGAAAGAGTCCGTGCTGATGGACCTGTTCAGGCGCTGCGTGCCTGACGAAGCTGTCCGCAGGAAGATCCTGATCGACAATCCGAGCCGGCTCTACGGCTTCTGAGAGCCGAAAGCCGCGAGGGGATCACACTGGGCTGGTCCCGGCGGGATTCTTGGCCCGCAGGGCCGCCGTCGAACTTGCCGTCGCGATGAGCACGTCGTTCGAATCCCGCAGCTCGGCTTCCAGGAAGCCGATGCTGCGTCATTGTCGCACGACCTTGCCGTAAGAACGGTACAGGCCCGGATGCGCGGGCAGCAGGAACGCGACCTTGATTTCGAGGCTTGCGACCGCGATCTGGTATTCACCACGCAACAGGCACGCGGTGGCCATGGCGGCGTCGAGCCATCCCGTGACAATTCCGCCCTGGACGATGCCGCCCCTTGGGTGGCCTTCAACCGAGTGGCAGTGGCGTTGTTCGGCATGCCACTCGATCGTGACGCGGTTTAGTATCTTATCGTAGGTGACGCCTCCTATGCCGAGAAGCTCCCATGCCGGCGGACGCCGCGCTTCGATCTGCCTGATCAGTTCTGAAGTGGACATGTCTCTCTGATTGCTCGCTGCTCGGATTCTGCACGAGGCGAGCCACGGCACGCCTGCAGGTAATCAACATGAGCGGAACGGCTCCGCAACTCCGCCCAGCGGTGATCAGCTATCCGCCGCGATGCCCTTTTGCCACGTGGAGGGATTTCCGCCGAAACCGCGGCGGGCTCGCTTTTCGAGCCAGTAACCCATTTGGGGCGGGACCGCGCTGAAGGTCGGATCGGCGCCGAGCTTCTGTGCCGCGTCCATCGCCCAGTTCGGGTTATTGATGAACTCGCGGCCGACCGCGACGAGATCGGCCTTCTTGTTCTGAAGGATCGCTTCGGCCTGATCGCCGTGGATGATGAGACCGACCGCCATGGTCATAATGTCTGCCTCGCGGCGGATATAGTCCGCGAACTGGACCTGATAGCCGTACGCGTTGAGGCGGAAAAAGTTCGGGACCTTGCTGTTGAGGCCTCCTGTGCTGCAGTCGATGACATCGACGTCCTTCGTCTTCAGGATACGCACCAGCCGGGCGTTCTCCGCCGGTCCCCAACCCGCCTCGTCCTCGATCGACAGGCGGACAAACAGGGGCTTGGACGCCGGCCAATGGGCGCGAACGGACTCGGCGACCTCGATGGCAAATCTCATTCGGTTGGCTTCGCTGCCACCATAGTCGTCCGTTCTCTGATTGGCCTCGGGCGAGAGGAACGAATGGATCAGATAGCCGTGGGCGGCATGCAGCTCGACGACGTCGAAGCCGGCCTGGTCGGCCCGCGCCGCCGCCTTGCCCCAGGCGTCGATCGCATCGGGGATCTCGCTGCGCTCCAGGGCACGGGGCGTCACATAGCCGCTGCCGAATGAAAGCGGGCTCGGACCGATCAGGTCCCAGCCTTGCACGTCCTCAACCGCTGCGAGCTCCTGCGCAGACAGCGTGCCGTCACCTTCCCAGGGACGCCGGGCCTTGCCCTTCCGGCCGGTGTGCCCGAGCTGGATGCCAGCCAACGCGCCGTTCGATTTGATGAGGCTGGCGATCTGCCGGAGCGGCGCGATGAACTTGTCATCCCAGATGCCGAGGTCTCCAATCGTCCCGCAGCCGCGGCGTTCGACCTTGGTCGACTCCACGATCACAAGACCGGCGCCGCCCGCGGCGAATTTGCCGGCGTTGCTCAGATGCCAGGGCGTCGGAAAGCCGCGCTCTGCAACGTATTGCAGCATCGGCGGGACCACGATCCGGTTCTTGAATTCGACATCCCGGATACGTAGTGGCGAGAACAGCAACGTTTCGTTCATCCCGGCCTCCCTTGTTGATCCAAGATTAGGGGGCCAGTCTCCGCATGCCAATGCGCGTCAGGAACGACGTCGCATTTCCATGGATGTGAAAAGTAGTGCTGACGATTTCCCGAGCGTTGGAAGCGAGAGGCCTGAGCGGCAGCACTGCAACTGCCGATCAAGCCCTGGCTGGTCCATGACGCCCGGAGATCAGGACTTCTTCATCAGCGAACACTTGCTTTGTTCGCGAGGAATGTTGGCGTCTTCGGCCGGGACGGTTGCGACAACGTCATAGAAGTCCCAAGGTCCCTTGGACCGCTCGACCGTCTTTGCGCGCAGAAGATAGTAGTCGTGGATGTGCATGCCGTCCTCACGAACATATCCCTTCTCCGAGAAGAAATCGTTCACGGGCATCGAACGAAATTTTGCGAGCACGGCGGCGGTATCGAGCGTTCCGGCCGCTTCGACGGCCTTCAGATAGTGCATGGTTGCCGAGTACAGGCCGGCCTGAACCATGGTCGGCATACGGCCGACCTTCTCGAAGAACCGCTTCCCGAACGCGCGCGAGGCGTCATTCCGATCCCAGTAGAAGGCCTCCGAAGTGTACAGACCCTGCATGTTTTTCAGACCGACAGACTTGGCATCCGTGATCTGGAACAGCAGCGCCGCCACCTTCATCTTGCTCTTGAGTCCGAGCAAGCCGAATTCGTGAGCCTGCATGAGCGAGTTGGAGGTATCACCGCTGGCATTGGCGAGCGCCAGCACATTGGCGCCGGAGCTCTGGGCCTGCAGCAGGAACGACGAGAAGTCGCTTGTGTTGAAGGGGTGGCGTACGGAACCGACGACCTTGCCGCCGTTCGCCTTGACCACGGCCGAAGCATCCGCTTCGAACGCGTGACCGAAGGCATAATCGGCCGTCAGGAAGAACCATTCGTTGCCGCCTTGCCCCATCAACGCCTTCGCCGTGCTGCGCGCCAGCGTGTTGGTGTTATACGTCCACTGGAAGGTGTTGGGGGAGCATTTTTCGTTGGTGATCGTCGAGGCCCCCGCCGACGACACGATCATCATCTTGTTCTTGTCGCGGACCAGATCGGCAAGCGCCAGCGCGACCGCCGAGTTTCCGATGTCGAGAATGACGTCGACGTTTTCCGTGTCGATCCAGCGCCTGGCGATAGCCGAGGCGATATCCGTCTTGTTCTGATGATCGGCGAAAATGAGCTCGATCGGCTGCCCCAGCAGCTTACCGCCGAAATCGGCGATCGCCATCTTGGTGACTTCAACGGCCGCAGGCCCCGCGGCATCCGCATATTGGCCCGATTGATCGTTGAGCACGCCGAGCTTGACCGGCTTCGACGCAGGCGTCTGCGCGTGAGCCGAAGCAAGACTTAGGAAGACCATCGACGCGGCCAGCACACTTCTCATTTTTTCACTCCCTTTGAAATTTTAACCCTCGAAATCAGAATCGATCTTGCGACGCCAGCCGCGCTGGCGGAGGCCGCTATTCCGCGGCCTCGTGGTATCGCTCCACCCCGTGCAGGCTTTCGCCATTGGTGCGAAGCGCTCCGCCCCATTTGGCGAGCCACCAGCCATATTGTTCGGGCCACTTCTCGAAGTTGCCGGTCAGCCCGAAATGCTCTGCCGCGTGGAGCGCCCAGAACGGATTGAAGAGCATCTGGCGGGCCATGAAGATGAGGTCGGCACGGTCGTCCTGCAGGATCTTCTCCGCGAAATCCGGGGTTCGGATCATGCCGACTGCGCCGGTTGCAATGTTGGCCTCGTGGCGAATGCGTTCGGCGAACGGCACTTGGTAGCCTGGGCCGCGACCGAGATTGGCATTGGTCGATCCGGCGCGAAGATTACCGCCTGTCGAACAGTCGACCAGATCAACGCCCAGCTCCTTCAATTTGCGGGAGAAGACGACGCTATCTTCGATTTCCCAGCCACCATCGATCCAGTCCGTGGCCGAGATGCGCACGAAGAGCGGGGTGGACGAAGGGAGCGCGGCCCTCACGGCGCGCGTCACTTCCAGCGGAAAACGCATCCGGTTTTCGAGGCTGCCGCCATATTCGTCGCTGCGGAAATTGGCGAGCGGCGACAGGAATGATTGCAGGAGATAGCCGTGAGCCATGTGAAGCTCGATGACGTCGAAACCCGCCAGCACGGCCCGGCGCGCCGTCGCGACGAATGCATCGCGCACGCCGACGAGGCCTTCCTTGCTAAGAGGAATAGGAGTCTGGAAGCCTTCGGAGAACGCGACATCCGACGGCCCCGTGGGCACCCAGGTTTCCTCTCCCATCTCGATATCGCGGTCCGTCAAATGACTGTTGCCCCGGAACGCGCGCTGCTGGCTCGATTTTCGTCCGCCGTGATTGATCTGGATCGCCGCTTTGGCGCCATGCGATTTGATGACATGAACGATCTGGCGCATGCCGTCGATCTGGCCGTCCTCCCACAATCCGGGATCGCCGTTGGTGATGCGCCCCTTCCGGGTCACCGACGTCTGCTCGACGAAGACAAGTCCGGCCCCGCCCATGGCGAACTTGCCATAGTGAACCAGATGGAACGGCGTGACGTAGCCGTTCTCGGCCGAGTACATGCCCATCGGCGAGACGACGATCCGGTTGCTCAACTCGACGCCACGAAACGCGATGCTTTCAAACAGCTTGACCATTGTGATCTTCCCCCGAATTAGCGGACCGGAAATTCGCGCCTCGACGTGCGTCATGCTTGTGCAATGGCGCCGGAGCGCCGCAACGCATCGATCTCGCTGGTGGACAAGCCGAGATATTCCGACAGGACCTCGCCATTGTGCTGACCAAGACGCGCGGACGGGACGTAGTCCGGCGCTGCCGTATCGTGGAGCACCAGCGGACTGCGATGAACGAGGATGTCGCCGTATTCCGGGTGCTCGATCTCGCGCAACATGCCCCTGGCGTGGAGGTGATTGTCCTCGGTCACTTCACGCAAATCGCGAACCGCGGCGCAAGGTACCCTGTTGATGCGGCAAAGCTCGGTGACCTGGTCGCGCGTGAGCTGCGAGGACCACTCGGAGACGACCTGGTCCGTCAGATCGATGTGTTTCAAACGGTCGAGCACCGTTTTGAAGCGCGCATCGTCGGCCAGCTCCGGCCGTCCCATCGCGCGCGTCAGTCCGGTCCAGTGGGATTCGTTGACGCTGATGATGGCGACATACCCGTCGGACGCGGGATAGACATTATAGGGCGCCTCCGCGAGCCCGCCGTGGCGGTTGCCGGTGCGAGGGGCCGCCGCCTTGCGATTGAAGACGTCGGCCAGGTTCGAGGCCATCGCCGGATAGACGGTCTCGACCATCGCGATCTCGACCAGCCGGCCGCGGCCGCTCTTCGCCCGATCGTAGAGCGCGGTGAGGATGCCGGCGTACAGATGCACACCGCTGATGAAGTCGGTAATGGCCGGCCCCGCCTTGACCGGGGGACCATCGGCAAAGCCGGTCACGCTCATGATGCCGGAGATCGCCTGGACGGTCAGGTCCATCGCCAGATTGTCCCGGCTGGGGCCCGACAGGCCGTAGCCGGTGGCCGAGCCGTAGATCAGCCGCGGATTGATGGCGCTGAGCACGGCGTAGCCGACGCCCAGTCGATCGAGCACGCCTGGCGCGTAGTTCTCGATCAGCACGTCGGACTTCGCCGCGAGCTCCTTCAGGACCCTGGCCCCGTCTGGCGACTTCAGATTCAGGCTGATGTTGCGTTTGTTCGCATTGAGCATCGCGAACGGGACGGCGTTGCCCTTGCTGATGCGGGCACGATGACGCACCGGCTCGCCGTTCGGCGGCTCCACCTTGATGACGGTCGCTCCGGCCTGCGCCATCAGGAAGCCGGCATACGGACCCTGATACACCTGCCCGAGATCGATGACGATCACGCCATCGAGCGGCAGCTTGTTGTTGTTCTCCAAGGCTTCCTCGGTCTTGTCAGAAATTGTAGAGCCGCGCCGGATTGGCGATCAGGATCTTTCGGCGGATGGCTTCGCCGGGGACGCACTCGTGCAGCAGGCGAAGCAGATCCTGAAGATCGGGCCTCGTCTCGGCGCTGTGGCCAACATGGGGCCAATCGCTGCCCCACACGACCTGATCCGGGGCAGCCTGAACGATGGCGCGCATGAAGGGCGCCGTGTCCGCATAGGGACGGCCGACACGCGTGTTGCGATCCGCACCCGAGATCTTGGTCCAGTACCGGCCGGTCTTCAGCCGGTCGGTGAAGGCGCGAAAATCCGGATGCTCGTGCCCCTTGTCGGCCATGGTCCGCGACATATGGTCGATCACGTAGTTCAGCGGCAGCTTCTCAAGCTCGGCGGCAGCGGCGACCAGATCCGAACTCTCGATCCAGAGCTGGGCATGCCAGCCTCGCTCCGCGATGCGAGGGGCGAGCTTGACCAGATCGTCGTAGCTGGTGCCGAGTGTCGAGACCGGTTTGCCGTCCTGCCGGATCATGGTGACGCGCACCGCCTTGAAGCCGGCATTGGTGAGTTCATCGAGCCGGCGATCCGAGACGTCGGGCCGCAGGATTGCGACGGCACGAAGCCTGTCGGGATAGCGACGCAGCGCGTCGTAAGTGACAGCGTTGTCTTCTCCAGATCCCACCGCATGAACGATAACGCCGCGCGTGACGCCGAGCTTGTCCCAGATGGCAAAGGCGTCTTCGATCGTGAATGGCCGTGCGGCGGTAAAGCGTCCCTCGTTTCCGGGCGGAAAGCGATCGAACGGGCCGTAGATGTGAAAATGACAATCGCAGCTGCCTTCAGGCAATCGATAGTCCATGCAAGCAAATCCCTGTTCGGTATTGAGAGGTGTTGCCGTCGCTGCGCACAATGGCCTGGCCAGCGTCACCGTCGTGAGCGCGAGGGTTGATCTTCAAGAGAATGGTCGCGAGCAGGTTCAACTTGGCGACGGGGAGCCGTGCAGCGACCGGTCGCTCCGGCCGGCATCAGTCGAACGCGGCAGACAATTTCATTCCCAGCTCCATGACGTCTCCTTGCAAGCGCGCGCCACCCGTGAGCGTTTTTGTTGTTGGGCGGCTGTGACGCCGCGGCCTTGCCGGCCGGGGGAGAACACTAAGAGCAGGGCGCCGCTGAGTCTACTCTTTACAGATATGTATTTCTATTTACATATATATGGAAAATAGTCGCGATCACGGTGTTAAGGCGCTAAGTTTGCGCTCGCGCCAAGTTCTGGCCTATTCAGAATATCTGATCCAGTTATTGGAAATATTTCCACATATGTGAAGATGATGGATTCCAGCATCAAGTCAGCCAAGCGGATCTTCGAAGTCCTCGAGTACTTCGAGGATGTGAAACGACCGATCTCGCTAAAGGAAGTCGCGACCAAGTGCGACTATCCCACGTCCAGCGCTGCGGCGTTGCTGAAGAGCATGGCGATGCTCGGTTACCTGTTCTACGACAGCTACAATCGCACCTACATGCCGACGATGCGCATTGCCCAGATGGGCCGGTGGCTGGACACCGGGCTATTCGGCGACAGCGCCATCCTTGCGCTGGTCGATTTCGTCCATGAGAAGCTCGACGAGCTTGTGAGCATCAGCACGCAATCCGATCTGCATGCTCAATACATTCACGCTTTACAAACCAGCAAACGTTTGCGCTTCGAAGTGAAGTCTGGCGATGTCCGGCCGCTTGCGATCAGCGGAATCGGGCGGACGCTGCTCAGTGGTCATACCGACGTCGAGATTGAACGGCTACTGCGCCGCATCAATGCCGTTTGCCCGCGGGAAGAGCACTTCGAACTGAACGCGTTGATGAAGATCATCAACGGCATCCGGCGCGACGGCTACATGTTCTCAAAACACATCATCGTCCAGGACGCCGGGGTGATTGCAGTCCTGCTGCCAAAGCGCGACTTCGGACGCAACCTGGTCCTCGGCGTCGGCGGCCCAGTGTCCCGTCTTGAGGAGCGGCAGGATGAAATCCTGGCTTGTATGCGCGAAGGCATCGCCCGGTTCCTGACGTGACCTCGGGCGTTTGGCAGAACAAGGCGCGCCGCAGGACCGCGGATGAAACTTTGTCGACCTTCATGGCCTCATCGCTCTGAGGGGCGTCAAGGGAGCAGTCGGTTTCGTCGCCACCTGCACATGGTGTCAGCTTTGGGCACAAGCGGCAGGCGAGGCGAGCGCGCCTCCGCCTCCGCTCTACTGACGATAGCCCACAATAGGATCGGCGTGGCTAGGCTAACGCCAGGAAGACGAGTTTATTACATCAGCGGAGATTGCTGTCGACCGACGAGCACGTCCATCTATCTCCAAAGCCCAAAGCGGCGAGCGAGCGCGGAGGTGATGCGGTCCTCAATCGCCATTTGTTCATAGGTCAGTGCGGATTGAGCGTTCGCGATCGCCGTCAACAAGCGATCTATTGCCGATGCAACTGCATCATTTCCTGAGCGGTCTCCGAGTTCTCCGGTTGGACTTTGAGCTTGTGTATAATTTCCATTGAACGCCGCATGGTATTGCTCGTGTGCGCCTACTGCTTTGGCTGGTAACGCTCGCCGCAGAGTTGATGTTCATTTGATTCATGCGTATGGCAGATGTGCCGACCGGCGCCTTTAGCTGGCCCGTAGTGCGCTTGCAGCCTGTCGGTAGCCCGCGCTAGCTCGGCCCTTCAAAAGTGTGGACATTCTGACGGTAGAGCTAGACCGCTTTCTCGAACGGTAGGAAGATCAGTATTCGAATCGGCAACGGGAATGCCGCAGCAGGCTCTCGCCTGGCCGATTTTTCTAACTTCAGAACAAAAATCGAAAGGGGGAGGTCGGCTTTTAGCAAGACGGAGAAGTTACCTCATGTCTCAAGATGAGCCTCTCAGCCCTCGCACAAGAGCCGCCGGTAGCGCGCGGAAAGCTGTCATCTCCAGGAAGCCGAGCGCCCTGAAGCACGGCGCCTTCTCTTCGATCGACTTGATGCCTTGGGAAAGCGCGGACGAGTTCGACCGGTTGTGTCGTCGGCTAATCGAGAAATACTGCCCCGACGGCCCTCTCCAGGAAGAATGCATGGCGAGCATCGCTTCCCTGATGTGGCGCAAGCGTCGGATTCAGAAGAGGCGCGAACTCGATCTGGCTGCCGAACTTGATCGTGCGGAAAATGCTGTTCTGTGGCAGCACCCGCCGCCGCTCGCTGATGATTGGCTCGAACACATGAAACAGGAGGCCGCAAGGCTCACTGAGGCGAATACGCGCTCTCGGCGCGTCCGCGAAGATTACGATGAGCTCTTTAATTTCAGTACCAGCCTCTATCGCGACCTCGCTGCGTCGACCTTACGGCGCGCAATTGAGATGTTGCCCGCCGAATTCGCCGAACACCTCAAGAAGGCCTGCCCGGAAGGAAACTACGAAACCAATTCTCAATGGATCGTTGCGCTTAAAAGGGAGGTTGACGGCGTATTGCTTCCAATGGTGCGCAGGCGTCACCCCACCACAGAAGGCAATCGTTCCGCAGAAGCTGCTGCGAAGGTGCTGAACGAGAAGCGCCTGTTCGCAGACCTTGCCGCCGAAGAGCGCATCGAGCGACTGATCGATCAGCAGGTGCACCGGTTCTTTAAATTGCAAGCGGCCGACGAGCTGATGATGCATAAGAGGAAGTCGCCAGTCCGGATGATTGAAGCATCAATCAACTCCGCAAACGAGCCCGAGGCTCAAGGCTGAAGCTGGCATGCCCCGATGGCGGGTGCTCACCGAGCGCAAGTTCGCTGCTTCACTTTGCGAGTATCGAGAAGGGATTCGCGGGATACGGGCAATTTCGCAAATCGATCTCCGTAAGTACCTGAAGCAATTGGAGGTAGCTTTTGAGAGTTCTTTTGGAAAGCGCCTTTCGACCGAGACTAGCCGGAAGTAAGCGCCGCGATGAGCGCTCATACCCGAGTCTCGCTCGCTGCGATGCTTGACCGACAGGATCTTCCTCAGAGGGCGGCTGTTAGTTCTGCGGCGAGACGATCCATAAGCACTAGTGTGAAATCGACTGTGAGATGGTTTGCGTCTCTATAGACAACGACGCCGTCGCGAATGGCCGGACATACCAAGCCTGTGCAAATCGACGATGTTAGGTCGATCATGCGCGCGTTGTTAATGGACGAGACGGCACGTTGCTCTGCTTCGAACACTTCGTTGCTTGTAGTGAGCGAAAGACTGCGACTGCAGGTGCTAAATGGTAAGCGCCGCCATTCCGCCCGAGCAAGACAATTGCCGACGGGGTGGTAAGGAGTGGGATTGTCGCGGATCACAATGAGCTTGGCGTTGACCGGTTCGAGTTCCTTGAGCGCTCCAAATAATCCACGCTCCCATGTCTCAATGCTCACTGCGTGAGGTCCCAGATTGGTGAATGGTCCCTTGACGTTTCCGCTCGAAAACTGCGCCAACAGTATCGCGTCCGGGCTATCTTGAGTTTTTATCATGGCGATTGCCTGCTCGCGCCAGCTTGCGCACTGCGGCGAGAGCCGGCGAAGTCGCAAACTGTAGACCTTGGAAACCGGGATATCGGCGATAGGACACGAGGCCTTCAGGTAGGTAATAAGCCGCCATCCTCTCTGTTCGGCAATAGCCGCGAGCGCGGTCGTCCATTGATCGGCGTGAGAATCTCCCAACAGCACAATTGTCTTTGTATAGCTAGATGGGCCGAACACGCAGCGGGTGGGACTTTGTGTGGTGAACCCGGCCAGACAACCACTCTCGCTCGAAAGTGAATATTTCGAAGTCGAGGCAACTATCTTCGCTTGCGCGGCATTCGTGACGTGCTGCGCAATGGCGAACGAAAGGATGCCGGCAACCGTGGCGGCTAACGTAACGGCGCCACCCATGACTATTGATCGTACAGATCGTTGTGCCAGCCAGTGACTAGCTCTGATGGGGTGTTCGAGCCAGGCGAGGCTGAGCGACGAGAGAACGATTGTCATGACAAAGAAAAGGCAATTGGCGAGTGCCGTGCTGCCAACAAGCACCGTACCAAGAACTGCAATCGGCCAATGCCAGAGGTAAATGGCGTAGGACCGGGCACCGAAGAACTGAAACGGATGCGTCCTGAGCAAAGCCGATGGTCCAGCAGGATTGTTCCCCGTGAGCAGCAGCAGTGCCGTAGCTGCCACCGGAACAACGGCAACTACTCCCGGGAACGCCATGAAGCCGTCGATAGCAAAGAATGACAGGATGAGAATTGCGAAGGACAACCATCCAACGATCGAACTCGAGCCAGGCTGCTTTGCCCAGCGCTCGAAGGGTCTTGTTGCGATCAGAGCTCCTGCTCCAAACTCCCACGCCCGAGGGGGCGCGAGATAGAACGCCCAAGCTTGCTTGCCGTAGGTCAGGTAGATGCAGGCAGCGAACGATCCGAACACTACGATCAGTAGAGCGAGCAAGATGATCTTTTGGCTGAAACGACCGACAATGAGGAGAAACGCGGGCCAGACCAAGTAAAATTGTTCCTCGACTGAAAGTGACCACGTATGAAGGAAGGGATTGAGCGAACTTTCGGGGGCGAAATAGTTCATGGATTGGCGGAGGAGCCAAACATTGGCGGCATACAGCGCTGAAGCTGCGGCCGACTTGGCCATCTCCTTCTGTTCAAAGGGCGCCAGCACGAAGTATCCGATGATCAGGGTCGTTAGCGTGACCGCGAAGGCGGCAGGCAAGAGTCTCTTAGCCCTGCGACCATAGAAGCCAAGTAAATCGAGTTTCCCGGTCGCGGCTATCTCCCGAAGCAAAAGTTGCGTGATCAGGAAGCCGGATATGACGAAGAACACGTCTACACCGACAAATCCGCCGGTTAAGCCCGGAACTCCGTAATGAAAGGCGACCACCGATAGAACTGCGATCGCCCTCAGCCCCTCGACATCGGCTCTGAAATGGGTCGCCGCTCGCGATACGGGCTGCATGTCTGTTGCTGTGCACATTGCATCTAGAAAACGCGCGAACAATCAGTACCACGCATTTCGTTCGGGGAGTTTGTCCGTTTTCAGCTGTTCGTGGGGCGGCGGCGAGGCAGGGGCTAGTGTCGGCGGATACGCGAAGGAGAAGTCGGAGCTGACCCGCCAGGCGCGGAGAAGTAATCTGCAGATAATATCCGCTCGGACCAAAGCCGGCAGATTGGCGTTATTCGGTGACCTCAGCCTTAGACGCGTTCGAACAAGATGTCGAAATAGGCGCCACCAGATGCACGCTTCGCAAACCGGTCCTCGCGTCTCACCTGAAAGCCAAAATCTTTCAGATAAGAGCGTATTTGATCAACGGTCGCACAATTCCGGTATGACTCGAAGTCCGCCGCTTCAGCCTTGATGAATCTGAATTGCCGCAAGATGTCTTGCGCACCCCGCAGAACCAGCAACTCCGAGCCCTGGGTGTCCAACACAAGGGCATTGTATTGCCCGGGATCGACCTGCCACATTTCAAGAGCCGTTTTCAACGTCGAAGAACGAATCGTTATGTCGCGGACGAAATGCACATCCGGCCAAATGTCCTTGTGGTCTTGCAAATCCAGAATGGACGATGACAGGCCATCATTGTTCGAGACATGGAAAGTATAGGGCTTGCCATCAGTATCGGCGATCAGCGCGTTGATTGCCCGCTGGTCAGGCAGCGAGCGGATATTTTGTCGAAGCATTTCAAATTGCTCCGGCACAGGTTCTATCCACGCCACCTTGAGTTTGTGTCGGGCATAGAGGTCCCGTTCTTGGCCAGCATTTGCCCCGACATGAATCACGCCGGAACATAGTTCAAGATAGGAGTCGGGATCGCCGTAAAGGCGGCGGGAAATGTAGCGGCGCAATCGGCCGGCAAAGCGTAGCGGCGCTGTGAGCATAATGAGTTCGCCTGTGCTTATCGCCTGAACAGCCCACCCGGCAATTTGACCTGTGCGTGAAGGGAGGTCAACCCACTCTATACTAAGCACGCCAGTGTTCCGTTGGAAACAATGGCGGCAAAGCGGCGACGCATTCGACGAAGTACGCGATGTTGCCCAGGTGCTTCAAAGTCGGTGAAAGATCAATTGAAGACGGAGGAAGGCCTTTTTCCGAAAAGCCCCCGAACGTATTGCCGCATAGAGCGCGCGTTATTGCAGCGCCCGAAATTGAGAGTGCGATCTGCGAGCCGAGGTCGCTTACCACAAATGTGGCAGTACGGAACTCGATCGCACAGGTCGCATTTTTGCTGCAACTCCAATGAGTGACGGGCTTGACGTTATGCGCCGGCATGGCGCAGCTTTGATTGTCCGGCGGGTTGGGTGTCCGGAGGTGTCGATATGGAGAAATCTGTCGCTGAGCATTACGGTGCGCAGTTCTTCAAGGAACAGTCAGGCGGGTCTTTCGAATCTGCGTCGGTGATCGTCCCGCTGGTGCTTCGACTTTTCAAAGTCAATTCGGTCGTTGACGTCGGCTGCGGTGTCGGCGCCTGGCTGCACGAATTCGCTACGAACGGTGTGAGCGATTATCTCGGAATTGACGGCGACTATGTGCCTCGTGATCAGCTCAGAATTCCGTCGGAAAGGTTCAGATCCATGGACCTTCGATCCATCACCGATATCGGCCGCAAATTCGATTTGGCGTGTTCGTTAGAGGTGGCCGAGCATTTGCCCGAGAGTAGCGCGAATGAGTTCGTTTCCGCGCTCGTGGCCGCTGCACCAATCGTACTGTTCTCTGCTGCAGTCAAAGGGCAGGGCGGTAGAAACCACCTGAACGAGCAGTGGCCATCCTACTGGGCAGAACGTTTCAGCGGCCATGGTTACAGCGCCTTCGATTGCGTCCGACCGCAGATATATGACGACAGCCGAATTCGGCCCTGGTATCGACAGAACCTTCTCGTTTTTTGTCGCGGCGATCGTTGTCCCGAAGGTTATTCGTCGCTAACCAGCCCCTTCGACCTGGATCGCGTCCTGCCCGACTACTTTGAGTATAAGCTCCAGGAAGTCACCGAAGGCAAGAGTGCGGCGATAGCGGCAAGACATCTCCTCGGAAACCTTGGGGTCTTGGCAAGAGCAGCGAGACGTCGGTCCGGTCTCTAACGCCTCATTCCCCACTGCCGATGGAAGATGCGGTTCGCTTGCCTAAAGAGGGATGACACCGATGACGTCGCTTGGGCACGAGCAGCCAACATTAAGCGCCGCGAGAGCGCTTACTTGCTTCTCATCAATCGCGATGACGACCTACCGACAGGCTGGGGACCAGGACGCCGATCGAGGTTGTTGGCGAGGATCGATTTGACCGAGCCATAGGTGCGCGCGCCGATGTCGATCGCCCGCGCGGCTGCCGCGTCCAGGCGCTCGCGCCCGTAGGACGCGGCGAGCCGGAGGATGCCGAGACAGGCGCGGAATCCCTGCTCGGGGTGCGAGCGTTCGTCGAGAATGAGGTCGCACAACGCGCTGGTCGCCGGGCCGATCGCGGCGGCGTCCTGGCGGATGCGCACGATGGTCCAGCCGGTGTAGCGGCGATGGCTGGAGGCCATATGCTCCGGCACGGTGGTGTGCTTGTGATTGCCGCCTATGCGCTGATGCGCGGCAATCCGCTCGCGCGGGCGGTGATCCTAACGACGCCCGAGGAGCACGACGTATGGCTGCGGGCGCCTTCGTAGGAGGCGCTGCAGGGGCCACCGCTGGACGGAGCCCTAAAGATCGTCGCGACCGGCGAGAAGGAAGATGCGGTGGCCGAGTAGATCCCAAAGTTCAATTTTGCAACAGGCTGTTGCCAAATTGAGGATTGGCGTGTCTTTGCACAGGATGGCGGAACAGGTGAAAAAGCCGCAGCCCAGCAATTCGGAATCCCTGCGTTGTGCCCCCAGAAAACGAGGGACGGGTCGAAAGGACGTCTCGGGCAGGAGCGATCTCGATGCTGATGATGAAGCAGCGTCGGTGGCGATCCAGACGCGATCTCCGTGCTACAGGAGGTCGGCCGCCCTGATCTCCCGCGGCGTCCTCGGCAAGCCGTTCACGTCGACCTCAGAGTCCCAGTGGCCTTCGAAATCGAAAGCACCTGAAACTGCAGTTCTCCCGGCGCTCTCTGCGGGTTCACATGGCGGGCCAGTCTGACAAGTTGGGCTAATTGACCCCTCCCTCTGACGGAACATTAATTCTTTAGCGATGGGAGCGAAACAGATGAAAGCCATTGTTCGCGCAATTGTATTGTTCGGAATGTGGTCTCCTGCACAGGCACAAATGTGCAGGAGCCTCCCGTTTGGTCCTGAGAAAAGACAGTGCTTGCAGCGGAATTACCCCGGATTCTTTGCGGCAAGACTCGCTCGATGCAAGGAGTTATCTCTTCAACGAGGCTATACAGGAAGTAGGTTTGACCGCCGGACCAGACGAGACTTCGTTGTCGCCTGTATGCAAGGGCGGCAGGTCTAGTTGCGCCCCTAGCCCTCTGGTAGCGCGCGGACCGATAGCCGACTGCGCCGTGTACGCGGGGCAAACGTGAACCATCGTCGATGCTCCGGCTCGACGGAGGCGAGGTTATCAATTTCAACCATCGGCCCTCTTACAGAGCGCGATCTGGCTGTCACCACTTAGGTCCCAAAAGTCCTTGTAATGGGACCGATCCTTGCCCACAATCCAATTCAAAATTGTCACCTGAGTAAGACAAACTAAGATTGCTAGAATTGCAAGGCCGGCTAAATCTTTGTGTGACTGTGCTGAGAAAGCTCGATTGCTGAAATACCATAAGCCCTAATTGATTTGGTTTTCATCTCTTCAACAGGGAAGCGCTTGGCGCTGATCTCAGCAAATGAAAATGGCATCCAGGCTCAGGCTTTGCGTAATAGGGATCCTGGCGTCTTCCCTGGCGTCATCGACTGCGTTTTCGGCAGAGACTACGTTTTCATCAGTCACGTTCTCGAATTTCGTACAGGCGATCCAGGGAGCATCTGTCGGGGAAGTCAACATCAACGCAGATCTACGTTTCCCAAGCGGTAAAGAAGGTCGTTACCCGGCAATAGTAGTTGCCCATACGATTGGCGGCTACAATGAGGCAAACGAGGGCTGGTTCGCTGCTGAGTTGCGAAAGGCCGGCTTTGCGACGCTGACCTATGACAGCATTAAATCGCGGAAATGGAGTAGCCAAACGGCGGGAGCTAATCCAGGCGTCAATCCCTCGGTACTTGCCGACGCCTTCGCTGCATTAAGGTTTCTAGCTGGCCAACCCAAGATAAATCCGCAAAAGATCGCGGTGGTCGGGTTTTCGCTGGGCGGCGATGTTGCGCATATGGCCGCGTTCGAGAGATTTCGTAAGGCGATGGCGCCAGATCAACGCTTTGCTGCCCACGTAGCTTTCTATCCGGCTTGGACGATGGGCACTCGCGGTGGCCCAACCGCTTACACAGGCTCTCCCGTTCTTCTACTTCTGGGAGAGAAGGACGAGTTGACTCCCGCCGACAAGGTAGACACTTACCTGGCATATCTGACGAGCACGAATACGCCGCAGTCGATCGAAAAGCTAACCTATCCCGCCGCGTACCATGGCTGGACCAATCCTGCCTTCCGCGCGCCCAACTTTTTCAAGGATTTCGGCAGCGCACGCAAGTGTCCGACAATGCTCATTGGTGAAGCGCGGATTGGTCTGTTGATAAACGGAGAAGACAAGAGCTTCAACCCGACGCTGTGGGAGAGCTGCCGAAGCGATAGCCGAGGGTATTCGATGGGATTCAGTTCACAGACGCGCGCGAAATCACTCGCAGATACGATCGCATTTTTGCGTAGATCGATGAGCCTTTGACAGAAGTTTTCGTCATCGCATCAGGGCGGAGCCTATGGTTGATGAACTTGGCGTCTCCGAGATGGTCGAACGGAAGCTCGCGACGATTCTGTCGGCCGATGTTGCGGAATACAGCCGCCTGATGGCCGAAAACGAAGAGCAGACCGTGCAAACGTTTCGCGGCCACAAAGCGGTCTTTGAGTCGCTTGTTGCCAGTCACCGCGGACGCGTCTTCAACACCGCAGGTGATGCAATTCTCGCGGAGTTCGGCAGCGCCGTTGAAGCCGTGCGCTGCGCGACAGAAATTCAAGCAGCTTTGCGGACGCGAAATGATCAACTGGCACCATCTCGCCAAGTCAGGTTCCGTATCGGCGTAAATCTCGGCGACGTCATGTTGCAAGGGTCGGACTTGCTTGGTGATGGGGTTAATGTTGCGGCCAGGATCCAGTCCGCAGCGGACCCCGGCGGGGTTTGCATTTCAGGCAGTGTCTACGATCAGATTCGAAACAAGCTGTCGCTGTCATTCAAACCTTTGGGCAAAAAAAACTACAAAAACATTCCTCAACCGGTGCGCACTTATTCCATCGCCGAATCAAGCGAACTCCACGCGTCTGCGGCAGCCGCGAGACGCAGGCCAAGTTGGAAACTGATTGGAGGAATTGTTGGGCTTACGTTGCTGCTAATCGGAGGATACTGGTCGTATTCGTTCTATCGACAGCGCCAAATAGCGCTGGCGCAAGATGGCCGCTATGGGGGGCAAGTGTGCCTTGGGCCTTATCGGGAGGACACTGCTCGTTGCTATGCGGCGTCAGGCATCATTGTCAGAGAGAGCAAAATTTCCGCGCGATACCCTGCCAGAGACCCCGGCCTGAGCAATGTGATCTCTGGAGTTGTTTCCGATAAGGGAGACGTTACAATCGAGGTGAACATAGAGAACAGCAGCGGGCATCGCTTGGTGAGCGCACGGCTATCGGGAAAATTGAAGGATGGCATTCTCACGGCCGCCGGTGACGGCTTCCGGACCTACAAGGTTGATTGGCGGCGTGAGTAAACACTGACGTGGCAACGAGCCCGTCACAAGGCAAGCACGAAACGCGAAAAAGAGCATGTTGGGGCCTCGGGCAGACCTGAGACGGAAATCGGATGCGCGCAAGCGCGGTTAGGTTGCGCATCACAGAAGCGCGTCTGGATTTCCGCACTGGGCTAGGCTGACTTCCGCTGCGGCCTGGCCGCCGTCCTCTTTGCCGCGGTTTCCTTCGCCGGCTTCTTGCCTTCGATGGGCATCAGCATTTCCTTCTGGCCGCTCGAAGCCTTGCGCGGCTTCTTGGCGGGCTTGGCTGCCTTTACCAGCGGGGCCTCCTTACCGACGCTACGGCGCCTCCATCAGGTCGACGGCGTTTCCAGCCTTTGGCGTGATCGGCTTGCCGGCGCGCTGGCTGTTGATGAGATCACCCGGTCGAGGGATTGGAACACTGAGGCTGATCCACGACCCATTCGACGTGAGTGGGCACGAAATGGCTCTTTTGGCGCTCCGATCGGGAAGCAGTGGGGCCCCAAAACGGGTGGGTACTTGTGAATAAAAAATCGAAGCTCAGCGCGGTGCTGGCGGGAAGGTCGTGGCGACTGCTTACCTATTGCTTACCTAGCGTGTCCGGCAAAAGCCAAAAATGTGAATAAGCGTCCAAGATTGCCCCCTCCACCACTCGTTAGATCAATAGCTTAGCGCGCCGATCGGCGTCGGGACCCCACGCCGATTAAGACTCTGGAGCTTGCAGGCCGAAGCGATGATCAGACAAGCTGCCCGCATGCTGGCTACGATGTATTGCGTTTGCACCCAACCAGCCCATTCAACTATCGAGACCCTGGAGGTCGTGCCTCCCCTTTCGTTCGCGCTGTTCTGCATCCAGTATCCTGAAGAATGTGAGGAACAACCCGACCGGCGGATAACGAACTTCCAATCTCGAGGGCAGCGCTGGCGGGAGCTCAACCAAATCAACTCGACCGTCAATGTCGCTATTGTGCCAAAGAAGCAGGTGGCCAGTCAGCTTGATCACGACTGGCAGATCTTTCCTTTTGATGGAAACTGCAGCGACTATGCCGTCACAAAACGCCATTTGCTGCTTCGCGCCGGCTGGCCAAGTTCATCGCTTCTTCTCGCGGAGGTGATCATCCGCGCAAGCGGAGAACATCATTTTGTCCTGCTTGCACGAGAAGGAAGGAGTGTCTTCGTTCTCGACAATCTGAGCACGATCGTCATTGAACTGAACGAAGCCTTGGACAAGTACGTTCTTGTGCGCACAGAGTCGGATCGGGCTCCCCGGCTCTGGGTGCGCACGCTTGCGGCGTTTTTAGTGGCGAGGCTCGGCTCTCGATCTCAACGGGCTGCGTTTGCGGGTTGCGCTCTCAGTCGCCGAAGATGTCTGGCCGCTTGGGGCCAAGCCCCGACCCAAAGCCGTCCTCCTCAGGCCATTAACATTAGCAAGTAAACAGCCCAAGAATGCTTCGCGTTCGCTAGCACCGAGCGTTGCTTTTGGGTAAGAACAGCTGCCAAATTAGACGAGATTTGCATGACCAAAAAACGAGCACTAATCACGGGCGTTACGGGGCAGGACGGCGCCTATCTCGCTGAATTGCTTCTTGCGAAAGGCTATGAAGTCCACGGCATCAAGCGGCGAACCTCGCTGTTCAACACCGATCGCATCGACCACCTCTATCTCGATCCGCACGAGCCCGACCCGCCGTTTCGGCTCCACTACGGCGACCTGACGGACTCCTCGAGCCTCATCAGGATTGTGGGCCAGGTGCAGCCAGACGAGATCTACAATCTCGCTGCCCAGAGCCATGTGGCCGTTTCATTTGAGGAACCCGAATACACGGCCAACTCCGACGGCCTGGGCACTCTGCGGATTCTCGAAGCTATGCGGATCGTCGGCTTGGAGAAGAAGACGCGCTTCTACCAGGCCTCGACGTCCGAACTCTATGGGTTGGTCCAGGAGATCCCTCAGAAAGAAACCACGCCTTTCTATCCGCGCTCACCGTACGCGGTTGCTAAACTTTACGCCTACTGGATTACAGTGAACTATCGCGAAGCCTATGGGATGTATGCTTGCAACGGCATCCTGTTCAATCACGAGTCTCCCGTCCGGGGCGAGACCTTTGTCACCCGAAAAATCACGCGCGCCCTGGCGCGGATCCATTTGGGCCTGCAGGAACGTTTGTATCTCGGTAATCTCGACGCGCTGCGCGACTGGGGACATGCCCGCGATTATGTTGAGATGCAATGGTTGATGTTGCAGCAGGAGAAGGCAGAGGATTTCGTCATCGCCACCGGCAAACAACACTCGGTGAGGGACTTCGTCAATGTCGCGGCCAGCGAGATTGGAATGCGAATTCGCTGGGAAGGCGCGGGGGTCGATGAAAAGGGATACGATGCCAAAACTGGAAAGTGCGTTGTATCGGTCGATCCCAGGTACTTCCGACCGACGGAAGTCGAGACGCTTCTCGGTGATCCTGCCAAGGCGAAACAGAAGCTCGGGTGGGAGCCGAAAACGTCGTTCGAGAGCCTAGTTCGGGAGATGATGAAGGAGGATCTCGAATCCGCGAAGCGGGACGAACTGATCAAGCAGCACGGATTCCGCTACTTCGCGCGACACGAATGACAACTGGGTCCGCTGTCCGGTCTCGAGGTCCACTGGGGCGCTCGGGCCGCCCATCTTCGTGCGCACCCAACAGCTCCAGGACCGGCGGAGATGTCCTACCGGACTGTGCGGAGATTCGACCTTGTTAACTTCCGCACCGAGGACGCCGAGCTGATAGCTCGCAAACGGACCAGCTAGAACATGGGTCGAATCGACGATTCGGATCCCGCTGAAAGCCTGGTCATCTATCCCCCATGCCAGGTGTTCTTTAGGAATCCCGGTGCGGCCTTTTTTTCACGCCGGCACACCGTTGTTCGCCATCCATTTTAGTCCGCCGACAAGCCTCGTGAGCCGGCAAATTCCATCACGTGAAACACGCCCGTGATCATTGCCGGGTCGCTGTTACTGACTCCGTTCCCCGCAAGACAGACCAACCCTACCGTTCGGACTCAGGTCTCGGAGCAGAAGGCAGGATAAGGCCTTCTGGTCAAAGGCCCTCCCCGAACGGCACCGCCACTGTTACCACATATCTACCCGCGCTTGGATCGAAGAAAGCGCCGGAAACGGCCGGCCTTCCCGACTCGCCCGTTCGCCGAATTGCTTCCCGGGTCGGTACCGACACATTCTGGAGAACGAGCCTATCGGGCTCCAGCGAAGGGCCTATCACCGGTTGTCCGGTGCCGACCTCTCGCAAGACGATGGGCAGGTCGAGTTGCCGGGCAACCTTGGCGGCGCGGCGCTGAAACTGCGCCAGCTCTCCGTCATGCGTTGCCGGCGAGGCTGCCAGCGCCAATAACACGTTCTGAATACCGGCAATCTCGCGCTCGATCGACGCAAGGATTTCCTGCGCCGCGCGCTTCTGAAATTCTGCTTCGACGAATGTTACCGATCGCAGGACCAGCCAGCCCGCAATAGAAGCGACGACGCGACAAAGACGGCCACAAAGATGAAGACATAGGCCCGGACGGAATAGCGCGCTCCGAACGGTCGCGAGGAGGTCGATGGCGACAAAGGCGGCCCCAATGCAAGGCCGCCGACTCGGCAGGCCCCGATTCGGCATTATACGGTTAACGCCCAATCGTAGGAATCGCGTTGTCCGGTTAGCTCCAGCAGCCGGGACACCACGGGGCACGGCGACATCAGTGCGAGCCGGCGAGGTCGATTGGTTAGCCGGCACCCACCTTTCGCCGTTTAACAAATAGCGTTGGATTTCCCAGGACAGTTCGGCGACGTCGATCGCGAGCAGCCACTCGATGGCGGATCGGGGCGCAAGGTCCGCGAAGATCACCTGCCGCAGGGCCTGGTAATGTTCGAGGTGTTCCCCGGGCAGCAGCAGGGGCGGCGGCGCCAACGCCTCAAACTCGACCGGCAGCGCCGTTGCGGTTAGTTCGCGCGCCGTTTGGAAGGGCCCGTTCATCGGGATGAGGCCTCCGAACCAAGGTTTGCGGGACGGGGCGCGGTGCCGACCGCGGCGTCGGCCGGACCGTGGACGGGGCTCGCAGCCCACAAGTCCTGCGCGACCGGTAACGGCGCGATCTGCAGGTTGGTCCACCAAGCGCGCTCGTTGCCGTGCCGATGCAGCTCCTCGTGATGCGCGCGACACAACGGAACGGCGAACTCATCACTGACCTTGCGGCCGAGCGCTCTGGGTTGGGCGAATTTCAGATGATGGGCATCGCACGGCGTTTGCTGGCAGACGAGGCAGGGCTGCTCCTGGACAAATAACAGGTGCGCCTTGCTGCGCTTGCGGGGAGGCTCCTTGGCATGTGCGAGCCCGGTCTCAGGCGTGGCAGGCAGTGCTGGCTGCAGCGCGGCCTCGGCGTCCGCAGCAGGGAGCGACGCTGCTGCCGCGGGACCCGCAGCGTCCTCAAGCTTGGCCTGATAGGCGGCCTCGACGACCCGGGCGTCGGCTTCCAGCAGGGTGTTTTTCAGCGGCAGGCTGGCCTTGGCCCAGGCCAGCAGGTCTTCGCTGGCGGCTAGGGATGCGAGCTGGCGCAAGAGTTGCTCCCGGAGCTCGGCCGACTGCGGCGGCCCCAGCACCGGTGCGCGGTTTAGCATCCCCTTGGCGGGTTTGGGGTTCGCGCCCGCGGTTGCCTGCGGCTCTGCTGCCGGCGGGCTGGCCACCGCGTCCGGGGCGTCCAGATCATCCTCGCCGGCAATTCCGACCAGCGCGAACAGGGCGTAGCGCCGGGCGTAGGTAAGCGCCGCGCCCATCCGGTGCGGCGCCTCGACGTCCCTTGAGGCGCAGACCGGCCAGTCCGAGGAGATCCACTCGCCGGAGGAATGGGCGAGCAGGGTGGTGAGATGGATGTGGCCGGTGGTCGCCTCGACCCGGGTGCTCTGGATGGTGGCGATCTCCTGCTGGCTGAGGGTCTTGCGCACGATGTCGAGGCCGCTCGCCAGCGAGGCGTAACGAAAGGTGCGGTCGTCATCGCGCAGGAACGGCGAGCGGATCATCCCGGTCAGGGTCTTTTCCGGGTTGGTCAGTTCGGCTTGCGCACGGGCCAAGGCGGCTGCGATCGCCCCGATATGCTCACTTGCCTGGTGCATGGACGCGCTCCGTCTCAACCGGATCAAAACTGATCGCGCCGGCTTTGGAGCGCTTGGCGCGAACGCCGTGGCCAAATGCCTCCTTGGCATCCTCGGGCAGCAGCTTCTTGAGCTCGGTCTTGGCTAGTTCGTGCTCGCCATGGGCCGCCCGGGTGCGCAGGTAACTCGCCGCGCACTCGGCCCATAGATTGGAGGCGGTCATGTCGACGACCTTGATCGCCGCGAGCCGCGGGCGCGGGGTCTCGATTCCGAACAGCAGCGGCGGCTCGCCGCTCTGCACGCAGCGCCAGAACTTCTTTTCCGCGGTCAGCAGCAGGTGCTGGTAGAGCGGGTCGGCATGCACGGTGATCTCCACCCATTTGCCGCCGCCGGTGATGATCGAAAGCACGGCCGAGCGCGCCGCGACCACCCACATGTTGTGTTGCAGCTGCGCCATGTGCTTCTCGGCCGCTGCCTCCTCGGTAAAGGCCCAGGGCAGCATGAACTTGGCCTCGAACACCGCGCCGCTCTGCGCGACCATGCCGTCCAGCGTGGCCGCCATCCAGGCGTGGACGGGATGGCGCATCCGTTTCTGAATGTCGGTGATCGCTTGACCCGTGGCGCCCTGGTACCAGCTGCGGTTGAGCGCTTCGGTGGCGATGCCGAGCTGAACGACCAGGTTGCGGGACAAATCTTGTGGCGCGATCTCGCCGCGCTTTTCCCGCCACAGGCGCATGAGCTCGTCCTGATCATCGCCCATGATGATGCGCGCGTCCGAGCCGCCGATGAAGGCGCGCCGGTCGTGCGGACTGAACCTGATGACGGAGTGGGGCGCCTCGGCGCCGTCGGTTGAAATCGGGATCACCGGGTCTCTCCTTGGTTTGGCACACGCGGCTTGCCGCCGCACCACCAAAAGCCCCGCACCGGCGAGGAGAGAGACCGGGGCCAATGGCCAAGGCCCGGTCGGATCAGTAACGCTCCTTTTGCGCGGGAATGCCAGTCCTTTCTGCAGCAAATTTGCTGTTCTTTCGCCCCGAAAACTCTTGATATCTCAATGCATTGGAGCGAGTTCTCCGGGTGTCGCAATCAGCAAAAGCCGAGGAGCTCGGACATGGCGTCAATTCGACAAATCGAAGCCAATCGCAGCAACGCCAAGCGCAGTACCGGCCCGAAAACGGCGGGTGGAAAGGCGAGGTCCAGCCAAAATGCGCTGCGCCATGGGTTGGCACGGAGTGGCGATCCTGCCGTGACCGAGAATTTTGCCGTCGCAATTGCTTTGGGGCTCGGGCATCAGGTCACACCGGAGTCGGCGATGGTACTTGCACGGTCCAAGCTCGCGCTGCTGCGCCTCCGCACTTTGCGGCAGGAGAAGTTGGCGGCGCTCTTGGGCGGGCCGCTTCCGGCAGACCTAAAATGTCTTAAAGGGCTTGAGCGCTACGAACGGGCCGCTTTAGTGCAACAGAGGCGGGCGCTTCGAGCGCTCAGCCTTAAAGGTTGACGCGTGGTCACTTGGCTTCGTTCTGGAAATTGTCCGCACCACCCCCATGGCTGCGGCAGAGCTCCCAAAACCGCCCGCCAAAGCCTGATGGGGCTTAGCGCGTGGGCCGCTTGCGAGCAGAACCACGAGCTTTAGCCGACAGCAATTCCCGGAATAGCTTCACGGGATCAACGCCCAGCGCTCGGGCGATCGCGACAAATTCTACGACATCTGCGCGGCGGCGATCAGGGTGAGACTCCAGCGACAATCAAGGTGAGACTGCGCCGATGGGGACGGACCGAAGGGAGGGCGTAGCCCGACCGGAGGACCGTCCCCATCGGCGTGGCGCGTTTTTGGACCCGTCTGGCGGCTGGGCGGGGCTGGTGCAAGCTTTTGATTCGTCTCGACAAGAGGGAATCGATGCCTTGCCTGGCCTTCACATCACCGACCACCAGATGAGGCTGTACATGACCTACCGACTGACATTGTCCCCCGAAGCGGCCGCGGCCAAGGCGGGGTTCTCGAAAGCGAGTGCGTATCGGATTGAGGGCGATGCGCGCCCGCCATCGCAGAAGAAGGCGCCGAGGGGCCGGCGACGATCCGATCCACTCGCGCCCTATTGGGACGCCGAGATCGTTCCGATCCTGAAGGCTGCTCCCGGCATCCGCGTGATCGGTGTGCTGGACGAACTGCGCCGGCGGCATCGCGACCTCAACCCCAACATCCGACGCACGCTGGAGCGGCGCATCAATGCGTGGCGGGCGCTCAACGGCCCCGAACAGGACGTGATCTTCCGCCAAGAGCACGAGCCCGGGCGGCTGGGTCTGTCCGACTTCACCGACGTGAGCGCGCTCGGCATTACCATCGTAGGTGAGCCACTCGATCACCGGCTCTATCACTTCCGGTTGGCGTTCTCCGGCTTCGAGCATGCCCATGTCGTGCTCGGGGGCGAAAGCTTCGTCGCCCTGGCGGAGGGCTTGCAGAACGCCCTGTGGGCGCTTGGCGGCGTTCCACGGGAGCATCGCAGCGACAGCCTATCGGCGGCGTTCCGCAATCTGGCGGCTGACGCGCGTGAGGATCTGACACAGCGCTACGCTGCGCTGATGGGCCACTATGGCATGGCACCAACACGCAACAATGCGGGCATTGCACACGAGAACGGCTCGATCGAGAGTGCGCACGGCCATCTCAAGCGCGCACTGGAAGATGCGCTGTTGCTGCGGGGGACGCGCGACTTCGCCAGTCTCGATGCCTACCGGGCTTTTGTCGACGAGATTGTCGGCCGGCGCAACGCCAATCTCGCCAAGCCGATCGCGCTCGAGAAGGAGGCATTGGCGCCGCTGCCGAAAGGCCGCACGACCGACTTCGACGAGAAAGTGATCCCGGTGACGTCGTCAGGCGGCTTCATCCTGCGGCGCGTGTTCTACACCGTTCCTTCAAGGCTGATTGGCCATCGCCTGCGTGTGCGCATCTTCGACGACCGGCTCGAATGCTTCCTCGGCGTCACGCCGGTTGTGACGTTGCGGCGCGGTCGGCCTGTGTCGGAGAGCCAGGGCGGGCATGTCGTCGATTATCGGCACGTCATCCATGCCCTGCGGCGCAAGCCGATGGCGCTCCTCAACCTCGTCTATCGCGACCAGCTCTTCCCGCGCGCCGCTTACAGACGCCTGTTCGAGACCTTGCGGGAGCACGGTGACGATCGGCGCGCCTGCAAGGTGACGGTCGAACTTCTAGCGCTGGCCCACGAGCGAGCCTGCGAAGCCGAGCTCGCCAAGGCGATCGCGATGGATCTGGACGCCGGACAGTTACCCGATCTTGCCGCGCTGCGCGACCGCTTCCGACCCGAGGCGGCCTCGATCCCGCGCGTCGCCGTCAAGCTGGCGCCGCTCGACGTCTACGATGAACTCGCCTCCGTCAGCGTCATGTCGGGCCGCTCGAATCTGGGAGAGGCAGCATGACCAGCATCGCCACCTCCGTCGATGCTGCTCGTGTCGAGTTGCTTCTCAATGAGCTCCGCCTGCCGGGCGTCAAGGCGATCTGGCCGAAGCTCGCCGCACAGTCGGACAAGGAAGGGTGGCCTGCCGCCCGCTTCCTCGCCGCCCTTGCCGAGCACGAGGCATCCGATCGTACCCGCCGTCGGATCGAGCGACACATGGTGGAAGCGCGTTTGCCCGCCGGCAAGACGCTCGCCACCTTCGACTTCGAGAGCGTGCCGATGCTATCAAAGGCACAGGCGATGGCGCTCGCTGCCGGCGACGCCTGGTTGAAGGCCGGCGCCAATTTGCTCTTGTTCGGTCCACCGGGCGGCGGCAAGACCCATCTCGGCGCGGCGATCGGCCTGGCTCTCGTCGAGAACGGTTGGCGCGTTCTCTTCGCGCGCACCACTGATCTGGTGCAACGGCTGCAGGTCGCGCGGCGCGAGCTGGCGCTGGAGTCCGCGATCGGCAAACTCGATCGCTATGACCTCCTGATCCTCGACGACATCACATATGTGAGCAAGGATCAGGCGGAAACCAGTGTGCTGTTCGAGTTGATCGCCGCCCGCTACGAACGACGCTCGCTGCTGATCACGGCCAATCAGCCATTTGGCGAATGGGGGCGTATCTTCCCGGACCAAGCAATGACGTTGGCTGCCATCGATCGTTTGGTCCACCACGCCACGATCCTCGAGATGAACGTCGAAAGTTACCGTCGAAAAGTTGCCCTCGATCGCAAGCGCGGTCCAGGCCGGCCGCCTGTTCACACTACCCCCAACGAACTCGACAAGACTGCGATTGACGCTGGCAGCGCCGCTTGATTGTCGCGCAGCGTCAATCAACGCTTGCCAAGCCGGCGGCCAGCGTCAATTATCTCCTGACTCGGCCGCCTCGTCTCATCTTGATTGACGCGCCGCTCTCATCCTGATTGTCGCGCTATAGACATCGATCCGTCGTTCGCCGCCCTCATATTTAGCAATGAACGATTGCGGCCGTCCGAGCTTCTTGGCCAAAGCATGCTGGCGGATGCCGGCCTTCTGTCGCGCTGCGACAAGAAGTTCGATCAGGCGGGCATGTTCCGCGGATCTCAGGGACTTTTGCATGACCGCCGGGCCAGAGAATCGGCGGCGGTCAATTTGATCCCCAACTTGGATTATCCCAAAACTGGATAATTTTGGTCGGCCGAGCTATCAGTGGTACAGCCACGGGGCACCTTATGAAGGTCTCAGCGACGACGGTTCGGTACATCAAGCTCGGCGCTGGCGGCCGGTGGGAGAACAGCCTGGACCGCGCTGAGCTGCACTTCGGCTATGGGTCGGTGACCCACGAACTTGCCCGTGAAGGCAACCGGGCGAAGATCATCACCCACCTGATTGCGCTTGGCCGGTCGCCGCAGGCCACCGCGCGCGACGCGCAGGAGGTTGCCGACTTCTACGATTTGGACGAAGCGTGTCTTTGGATTACGTTCGCGCGCGATCATCTGTGGTGGACGTTTGCGGAGCGAGAGGTCACCTGGGTCAAACCTGATCCAACGCGTGCAGGCGAGCGCTTCAGGTGGTGCAACACCGACATCAATGGGACGCCGCTCAAAATAAGCTCGCTCAGCACCAAGCTGACCAAGGTTGCAAGCTAATCGGCGGACGATCTGTGCGGTCAAAGGCGCAGGACTACCTGTTGCGACGGATCAATGGTATCGAGGAGCCGATCGTCGCGAAGGCCAGCCAAATCCGGACCGCGCTGCTCGAGGTAACGATCGAGGCCCTGCAGCTGCTGCACTGGGCCGATTTCGAAACCCTCGTTGACATCATCTTTGCGCGCAGTGGCTGGAATCGAGTCTCCGTGCTCGGTGGCACCAAGAAGCTGGTCGACCTCGAGCTGGAGCATGCGGTGATCAACGAGCGGGCGGCAGTCCAGGTCAAGTCTGCCGCCAGCCAAAAGACCTTGGACGCCTATATCCGCCGGATGGACGCCACCGAGCAGTTCGACCGGTTCTTCTTCATTTGTCATTCGCCGAAGGGGGCGCTGAGCGCCCCCGACGACCGCGCTGACATTCACATCTGGACCGGTCGCGAGTTAGGTTCGACCATCATGCGGCTCGGGCTGCACGATTGGGTGATGGAGAGGCTCGCCTAGCCAAACGCGATCGATTAGAGACGACTCAGCGTGAGGCTGCGCCTTGGACAGCCATCCGGCTGGATCTTCTCCGGGCTACGGAAAAGTATCGTCAATCCCCTTGGCGCGGGTGAGGTCGGCCCGCGTGGTGGCCCGTAGTCGCTCGAAATCGGCCCTTATCTCCTCCATCGACATCGCGTCATAATCGCGTTCGATCTTTGCACTTTCGATTTCGCGAATTTGCTGAATCAGTGTCATCATCAAACTCAAGGCTCTCAAATTGCCCTTGAGCGCGAGATCGATCAGTCGCTTAACCAGTACCCTGTCCGTCTCAATGCGCAATCGTTGGCCGTCTTCGACGATGGGTCGCTTCCGCTTCACTTCGTGTGCAACTAGCTCGATTAACGTGAGACACTTTTTCGGCCTACCGCTTGGATTGCCGGACTGGCCGGGCTTGAAGCGTCGCTCTTTGGGAGGTTTTCCGTAGCCAACCTGATAGTTTTCGGATTTGCGCTTGGTCATTCCGCGCACTCCCGTTGCTGATCTGCGGCGATTTCGTCGAACAGGCGCCTGGTTTGGACGTGGACAGCGCTTTGGCCGGTGTGGCGTTGCCAGCGCCTTATCGCGACGTCAACGTAACGCGGCTCTAGCTCCGTCGCGTAGAGGCGCCGGCCGACCCTTTCGGCTGCCAGCAAAGTCGAGCCGCTGCCCAGGAAGTTGTCCAAAACAATGTCATTGCGTTCCGTGCAGTCGAGGATCGCATCGGCAAGCAACTGAACCGGCTTCACGGTTGGGTGTAAGGCAAGCAGGTTACCTTCTTCGCCGTTACGTTCGAAGCTATTGCATCCTGGATATTGCCATACGTTGGTTCTGAAGCGACCATGTCGACCGAGCTCGACGTTGTTGCGGTGGGGCACTTTGCCGTGCTTAAAGACAAAGACGAATTCGTGCTGGCTGCGATAGAGTGATCCCATGCCAGCATTCGATTTGACCCACGCGCATATGTTCTTGAGCTCGACGCCAATTGCCTTGCCGGCGGCAAGAATCTGAGCGGAGTGGCGCCAGTCCATAAAAATGTAGAGGAGGGCTCCCTGGGAGAGGTGCTCGGTCGCATGGCGCAGATAGCCGCTCAGGAAACCCTTAAACCCGTCATCGGACAGTTCGCCGGACGCCATCGCAAACTCGGGGTGGCGAATGCGTCCTTTGCCCGAGACGTGCCCTCGAATGGGGACGTTGAACGGCGGATCGGTTATCACGGCGCGGACGCGTTCGCCGGCCATGAGGGCGGAGAATGAATCGGACTGAAGTGCGCTTTGGCACAGTATCCGATGTGGTCCGGCTTGCCAGAGATCGTTGACAGCCGAAACCGTGGTCGGGAGAGCTGCAGGAACGATGTCGGCTGGGTCAGGAGACGGCTCAACCTGCAGAGATTCGAGATTCTCGATTCGAAAATCGATCTCTCCCTGGGAGAAGCCCGTGACCTCGAGACTGAACCCAAGGTCGAGCTGAGAGAGCTCCTTGAAGGTTTCTGCGACCGCGCGGTCGTCCCAAGGCGCTAGCTCGCCGAGCCGCTGCTCAGCAATCCGGTAGAGTTCGAGTTTTTCGGGAGTGAGATGCGTGGCTCGGATGACCGGGAGGTCGCGCAAGCCAAGCTGCAGCGCGCCAAGGTACCAGATCAAACCGGCCACGATCACGCCCGCAGAATCGATGATAACAGGGCTGATCAAGCCCACTTTCTCGATGCATTTCGCGTATTGTTTCTTGTGCCGATCGGTGTGTTTGCGGAGCGATCGCCGAGGCAGCGAAATTGCCTCGATGGCAAGACGCTCGACCGGTCCCAGTTGTGTGAAGACCTCGTTGTGTTTCGATGATGCAGTCATCGTTTACTCCTTTGGGTGACAGCGCGGATGTTTTGTCGTGTGGCCTGTTGGAAGCGTCGATACAGGTTTCAATTGGACATGCGTGCATCGTACTTTTTCCTTCGGCTCATTCAGTCCGCGCGCCCCTATGCGCGCTTCCGTGGCCGCGGTAGCTTCGCCAGCCCATGCACCGGTCGCGCCAACTTGTTTTGAAGCGTCGATATGGGGTTCAATTAAACGTGAGTGCATGGTCCTTCTCCTTCTATTCGGCTGGTTCAGCTGCGTCCTCGCTTGCGCGGTCGCGTCTTGGCGAGCTGTTCTGACAACGCGTGTGCTGATCGCGTGAGTTCGAGCCAGGTGGTGGAACGGCCCGGCTTTTCAAGGCCACGCTTGAACGCCGCGCTATAGTCCTCGAAAATCTCAACGGTCGGGGCGGGGTCTTCCGCCGTCCGTTGATCCGACCAAATCAGTAAAAATACTGGTGAGGTCGTCGCCAAAGCTGGACTCCCAGGTTTGGCTTGCAGCCGGATCTGATCCGGATCGAACAACTTGGCGCGATCGAGCTTCATGATCTTTTTATGCTGGCGTTCCAGCGCCGGCCTGATGCGCCGCAAGGATTCGACGACAAATTTCTGCGGCCATCTGTGATTGAGCATTTGCAAGCCGATCAGCAAGGCAAAGCTCTCATATTCCGAAAACTGAATCTGGCCGCCCTTACCCGGAGCGTCGCCACTAACAAAAGCGTAGTTAGCCAGTTCGGCTCGGTTCGATTGCGGACGCACGTCTAACGCACGGTCGGTGTCCAATAGGCGTTTTAGGCGCGTCACTAGGTTCGCCGCTGACTTGGCGTCATTGGCGCCGAGCCCCGCCACAATGGCGTCCTCGACCTGGTTGCGCTTGTAGTCATCCATTGGAGCGTGATATCAGGTTACAAACAGGGCTGTCCAGAGGGACTGGACGTTATGGTGGCCCGCTCGCGGTACTGTGCGGCAGGCGTAGCCCGTTTGAGGTGCTCGCAGCGACGTTCTCCGTGCTGGTGATTGCACGTGGCGCGCAACGTCATGCGCTGAAGTCAGAGCTCCATCTCTCATTCCGATGGTTAAGTCGAGGCCCCGGTCGGTGCTCAATGCTGGCGGTTGTCGCGTGCCCATCACGCGCAGCGATCAACACCTCCAAGACCCTAGTCCTTTCGCTGCCGGAGGGCCGGAGGCTGTAAGCGTCCATTTCTGACACGTGATGTCCGTTGACGACGGTCGGTGGTCGCCAGTTCCACGGTAGGAGCTCGTCGAGGCGGGTGATGGGATGCCCGATAGAGATGCGCTCGAGCACGTCCTGGAGATAGCTGAAGGGCTCGACGTCGTTTAGCTTGGCGGTGGTGAGGAGGGAGCAGACCGTCGCCCAGCGATCGGCGCCGCCGTCGGATCTGGCAAACGGATGGTTCTTGCGGCCGAGCGCGATGGGCCGGATCGCGCGCTCAACGGTGTTGGTATCGAGTTCGATGCGGCCATCATCGACGAAGCGGCAAAGAGCGTCCCAGCGGGCCAGCGCATAACGGATCGCATCAGCAACGCTATTGCGGGGCGGGATGTGGGCAAGTTGGGCTTCCAGCAGAATTTCATGGCCCCAACCAGCGGCAGCGATCTGGCTTGGCGCGCGCTCTGCCGGATGACGGCGGTCTGGCCCGGATGATGGTCTCGATCGCATAGAGCTCGGCAAGCCGGGCCGCAACATTCGCCCGATCCATCCCCCGCAACGTCAGACCAGATAGTCGTGATAGCTGATAAGCGTTCCCGTGTTCTTGTCTGCCTCCGTCTGGAAGCCCGCGGCATCGTACTGGCCCAACAGGGTAATGTCGGTGGTATGGACGCCGTCAGTCACCGACAGGGTTCCTCCAGTGCCGGCCTGATTTGCGACATAACTCGCGGTCGTGCCGACCCCGAATGCCACATCGAGGAGATCGAGGTGGTCATCCCCGTTAAATCCGGACACGACCCCGCTAAAGTCGAAGGAGTCGTGGAGCACGATTGTCCCGGTGGCTCCGGCATCAAGCGTTATCTTGGTCGATGAGGCGGCTCCGAATTCGAGCGTGGCTACTCCATCCATCAAGGCGGTGCCGCCGCCAGTGACGCTGCCATTGAGGGTGATGTTGGCTCCATGCGCCCACAGCAGCCCAGAATTATCAAGGTTGCTGTCGATGACCATCCCGCCGCTCCCAGTCGCTTCAAGCGTTCCGGAATTGACGATGGTGTTCGTCCCGGTATCGATATCGAGCACATTGATGCCGGTGGCGACAATCAGGCCTTTGTTGACCAGTCCCATCATCCCGTCCCCGAGGTGGCCCGCGCCGGCGATCGTGTTGTCCACATTCGTCAGCGTGACGTCTGAGGTCGTTCCGGTGATCAGGTTCTGATCGCTGTCGGACAGCACGACCTGCCCATGACCCTGGAGCGTGATGCCGTGTTCGATCAGCTCGAGGTTTGTCCCGTTTCCGGTCGAGTTCAACTCAATTGTACCCGTGTTGTCGATGGTGCCGCTCAACGGAAGCAACGCGCCGTCGCCTATCACCAGGCTGCCGGAATTTTCCGTAACGGGGGTTTGATCGAACACGAAATTGCTCGATGTGAGCGACGTCGGATCCAGACCTTGCAAGGTGATCGATTGGCCTTCTCCCAACTCGATCACGGCGTTGCCGTTGGCGTCGCTCACAGTATGCGCCTGGACGTCGGCGAACGAGGTGACGGTGGCGTAATCGATCAGATCGATTTGGTCGTGCATCGCGTCGAAGTTATAAACCACGTCGTGACCGATCGGCTGCGAGAACACCAGCAGGTCGTTCCCGCTCGAAGCCGTCAGATGATCGTCGCCCGACACAGCAAAGATCGGCGATCCCTGCGCATAGGCTTCGACATTGTCGGCCACGGTTGCCGTTCCCGTAGTGCCATCGGCGTTCGTCCAGGTTTGCGTGACGTTCAGCACCACCGCACCCGCGAAATCTAGCGGCGAAGTGATTGTCATCGATTGCACATCATTTGTCTGAGCAGTCCAGGTGCCATCGCCGTTATTCGTAGCGTTACTAAGGCTCCAGCCCAAGGGCACCCCGCTGATCGTGACGGTGATGACATCGTTGGGATCATCTGAAGGATCGACCAGAGCCAGATTGATGGCCTCGCCGGCGATACCGGCGGGCGCAAGGGCAGTGGCTCCGCTCCCTTTCACGATCGTGACGGTGTCAGCGTCGGCGAGGCCTCCTGCGTCGGTCGTTGTCATGGTCAACGTCCGCGTGGTGTTGTTTGACCCACCACTAAACGTCACGCTAGCCAAGGCCGCATTGATGTCCGAGATCGAGCCGGAGAACGTCATGGCCTTCGTGCCGTTGGCACCGGAACTGAATGTAAGGCCTGATGTAGTGGAGAGTGTTAAAATGCCGGTCGACGATTGCGGGGAGTTGCCCAGTGAGAGTGAAACAGTCTCGATGCCGTTGTCGACATCACTGACTCTCAGCGTGAAAGTTGCTGTCGAGCCGCCGCCGGTACCGTTTCCCACGGTCTGCTGCCCCGGAACGGTGTTGACCGGCGCATCATTGGCGCCGCTGATGGTAACGGTTAGCACCGCCGTGTCGGTCATGCTGCCGTCAGTCACGGTGTAGTTGAAGGTGTCGGTCGTCGACTGGCCGACGTTGAGCGCCTGCACGGTTGCGTCGTTCTCGTTGACCACGTACGTGTAGTTGCCGTTGGCATTGAGTGTCAGCGTGCCGTGCGCGCCCACCAGGCCGACGCCTAAAGTGCCGGCCGTGCCGGCCCCCTCGGTGCCGCCGGTGCGGATCGCACTGACCGTCAGGCTGCCGCTGTCGACATCGGTGTCATTGGTCAGCAGATTGCCACTGCCGTTGGTGCCCCCCGATCCGTTGGCCGTGCCGCCTTTCTCGGTCGCGGCACCGGTGTCATTCACGGCGAGCGGCGCATCATTTGTGCCGGTGATCGTCACCGTGACGGTGCCGCTCGCCGTGCCGTCCTGGCTCACTACCGTGAACTGGTCCTGCACCTGCTGGCCGGCGGTGAGCTCATTATGGGCACCATTGCCGGTGTAGCTCCAGGCGCCGTTGGCATCGATGGTGAAGTCGCCATAGCTGCCGTGAACGTTGCTCTGCGCCACTACATGGGCTTCGCCGGTGTCCGGGTCGGTGATGGTGAGCTGGCCCGAGGTGTTGAGTGCGGTGGCGGTGTCGCCTTCGGTCACGGACTTGGCGTCCGAGCTCACGGCCGCGTTGTCGTTGGTGCCGGTGATCGTCACCGTCACGGTGCCGGTGGCGGTGCCGTCCTGGCTCGTCACCGTGAACTGGTCCTGCACCAACTGTCCGGCGGTGAGCTCATTGTGGGCGCCGTTGCCGCTGTAGTTCCAGGCCCCGTTGGCATCGATGCTGAAGTCGCCGTAGCTGCCGTGCGCGTTGGTCTGTGCGAAGACATGGGCTTCGCTCGTATCGGGATCTACAATCGTCAGCTGCCCGGAGGTGTTCAGCGCAGAGGCAATGTCGCCCTCCGTCACCGCCTTGGAGTCGGAGCTGACGGTTGCCGCGTCATTGGTCCCGGTGATCCTCACCGTGACCGTGCCGGTGGCGGTGCCATCCTGGCTTACGACCGTGAACTGGTCCTGCACCTGTTGGCCGGCGGTGAGTTCATCGTGCGCGCCATTGCCGGTGTAGCTCCAGGCCCCGTTGGCATCGATGCTGAAGTCGCCGTAGCTGCCGTGGACGTTGCTCTGCGCCAGGACATGGGCTTCGCCGCTGTCGGGATCCACAATCGTCAGCTGCCCGGAAGTGTTCAGCGCTGCTGCCGTGTCGCCCTCGGTCACGGACTTCGAGTCCGAGCTCACGATCGCGTTGTCGTTGGTCCCAGTGATGGTCACCGTCACAGTGCCGGTGGCAGTGCCGTCCTGGCTCGTCACCGTGAACTGGTCTTGCACCTGCTGGCCCGCCGTGAGCTCATTGTGGGCGCCATTGCCGGTGTAGCTCCAGGCGCCGTTGGCATCGATGCTGAAGTCGCCATAGGTCCCGTGCGCGCTGGTTTGCGCCACGACATGAGCCTCGCCGGCGTCGGAGTCGGTGATGCTGAGCTGGCCGCTGGTGTTCAGCGCCGCGGCAGTGTTGGTCTCGGTGACAGACTTCGCGTCGGAAGAGACCGTCGCCGCGTCGTTGGTCCCGGTGATGGTCACCGTCACGGTGCCGGTGGCGGTGCCGTCCTGGCTGGTCACCGTGAACTGGTCCTGCACCTGCTGGCCGGCAGTGAGCTCGTTGTGGGCGCCGTTTCCGGTGTAGCTCCAGGCCCCGTCGGCATCGATCGTGAAGTCGCCGTAGGTCCCGTGCACATTGGTCTGCGCGACGACGTGGGCTTCGCCCGTGTCGGGATCCACAATCGTCAGCTGCCCGGAGGTGTTCAGCGCGGAGGCGGTGTCGGCCTCCGTCACCGCCTTGGAGTCCGAGCTGACACTTGCCGCGTCGTTGGTGCCAGTGATGGTTACGGTGACAGTGCCGGTGGCGGTGCCGTCCTGGCTGGTCACCGTGAACTGGTCCTGCACCTGCTGTCCGGCGGTGAGCCCATTGTGGGCGCCATTGCCGGTGTAGCTCCAGGCGCCGTTGGCATCGATGGTAAAGTCGCCGTAGGTCCCGTGGACATTGGTCTGCGCCACGACATGGGCCTGGCCGGTGTCGGGGTCGGTGATGGTGAGCTGGCCGCTCGTGTTGAGCGCCGCTGCGGCATCGGCCTCGGTGACGGACTTGGAGTTCGACGAGACGGTGGCGGCATCATTGGTGCCGGTGATGGTGATTGTCACGGTGCCGGTGGCGGTGCCGTCCTGGCTTGTCACCGTGAACTGATCCTGCACCTGCTGGCCGGCGGTGAGCTCATTGTGGGCGCCGTTGCCGGTGTAGCTCCAGGCCCCGTTGGCATCGATGCTGAAGTTGCCGTAGGTCCCGTGGACATTGGTCTGGGCGACGACATGGGCCTCGCCGGTGTCGGGGTCGCTGATGGTGAGTTGGCCCGAGGTGTTGAGCGCAGCTGCGGTGTCGCCCTCGGTGACGGACTTGGACTCCGATGAAACAGTGGCGGCATCGTTGGTGCCCGTGATCGTCACCGTCACGGTCCCAGTGGCGGTGCCGTCCTGGCTTGTCACCGTGAACTGGTCCTGCACCTGCTGGCCGGCAGTGAGCTCATTGTGGACGCCGTTGCCGGTGTAGCTCCAGGCGCCATTGGCATCGATGCTGAAGTCGCCGTAGCTGCCGTGCACGTTCGTCTGCGCCACGACATGGGCTTCGCCGGTGTCGGGGTCGCTGATGGTGAGTTGGCCCGAGGTGTTGAGCGCAGCTGCGGTGTCGCCCTCGGTGACGGACTTGGACTCCGATGAAACAGTGGCGGCATCGTTGGTGCCCGTGATCGTCACCGTCACGGTCCCAGTGGCGGTGCCGTCCTGGCTTGTCACCGTGAACTGGTCCTGCACCTGCTGGCCGGCAGTGAGCTCATTGTGGACGCCGTTGCCGGTGTAGCTCCAGGCGCCATTGGCATCGATGCTGAAGTCGCCGTAGCTGCCGTGCACGTTCGTCTGCGCCACGACATGGGCTTCGCCGGTATCCGGGTCGGTGATGGTGAGCTGGCCCGAGGTGTTGAGCGCAGCTGCGGTGTCGCCCTCGGTGACGGACTTGGACTCCGATGAAACAGTGGCGGCATCGTTGGTGCCCGTGATGGTCACCGTCACGGTCCCAGTGGCGGTGCCGTCCTGGCTTGTCACCGTGAACTGGTCCTGCACCTGCTGGCCGGCGGTGAGCTCATTGTGGGCGCCGGTGCCGGTGTAGCTCCAGGCGCCGTTGGCATCGATGCTGAAGTCGCCATAGATCCCGTGGACGGTGGTTTGCGCGACGACATGGGCTTCGCCGCTGTCGGGATCCACAATCGTCAGCTGCCCGGAGGTGTTCAGTGCGGCGGCGGTATCTCCCTCGGTCACGGACTTCGAGTCCGAGCTCACGGTGGCCGTGTCGTTGGTGCCGGTGATGGTGACCGTGACCGTGCCGCTGGCGGTGCCATCCTGGCTCACCACCGTGAACTGGTCCTGCACCTGCTGCCCGGCGGTGAGTTCATTGTGGGCGCCGTTGCCGGTGTAGCTCCAGGCGCCGTTGGCATCGATCGTGAAGTCGCCATAGGTCCCGTGGACGGTGGTCTGCGCGACGACATGGGCCTCGCCGCTGTCGGGATCCACAATCGTCAGCTGCCCGGAGGTGTTCAGTGCGGCGGCGGTATCTCCCTCGGTCACGGGCTTTGAGTCCGAGCTCACGATGGCCGTGTCGTTGGTGCCGGTGATGGTGACCGTGACCGTGCCGCTGGCGGTGCCATCCTGGCTCACCACCGTGAACTGGTCCTGCACCTGCTGCCCAGCGGTGAGTTCATTGTGGGCGCCGTTGCCGGTGTAGCTCCAGGCGCCGTTGGCATCGATCGTGAAGTCACCGTAGGTGCCGTTGACATTGGTTTGCGCCACGAGATGGGCTTCGCCCGTGTCGGGATCCACAATCGTCAGCTGCCCGGAGGTGTTGAGCGTCGCGGCCGTGTCGCCTTCCGTGACGGACTTCGAGTCCGAGCTGACACTTGCCGCGTCATTGGTGCCGGTGATGGTCACCGTCACCGTAGCGGTGGCGGTGCCGTCCTGGCTGGTCACCGTGAACTGATCCTGCACCTGCTGGCCAGAGGTGAGCTCATTGTGGGCGCCATTGCCGATGTAGCTCCAGGCGCCGTTGGCATCGATGCTGAAGTCGCCATAGGTCCCGTGCGCGTTGGTTTGCGCCACGACATGAGCCTCGCCGCTGTCGGCGTCGGTGATGGTGAGCTGGCCACTGGTATTGAGCGCTGCGGCGGTGTCGGCCTCGGTGACGGACTTCGAGTCCGAGCTGACACTTGCTGCGTCATTGGTGCCGGTGATGGTGACCGTAACCGTACCGGTGGCGGTGCCGTCCTGGCTTTTCACCGTGAATTGATCCTGCACCTGCTGGCCGGCAGTGAGCTCGTTGTGGGCGCCATTTCCGGTGTAGCTCCAGGCCCCGTCGGCATCGATGGTGAAATCGCCATAGGTGCCGTGGACGCTGCTCTGCGCCACGACATGAGCCTCGCCCGTGTCGGGATCCACAATCGTCAGCTGCCCGGAAGTGTTCAGCGCTGCTGCCGTGTCGCCCTCGGTGACGGGCTTCGAGTCCGAGCTCACGGTCGCGTTGTCGTTGGTGCCGGTGATGGTCACTGTGACGGTGCTGGTGGCGGTGCCGTCCTGGCTCGTCACCGTGAACTGGTCCTGCACCTGCTGGCCCGCGGTGAGCTCATTGTGGGCACCATTGCCGACGTAGCTCCAGGCGCCGTTGGCATCGATCGTGGAGTCGCCGTAGGTGCCGTGGACGTTCGATTGCGCCACGACGTGGGCCTCGCCGGTGTCCGGATCGGTGATGGTGAGCTGGCCACTGGTATTGAGCGCGTCGGCGGTATTGCCCTCGGTGACGGACTTGGAGTTCGAACTCACGGTCGCGTTGTCGTTGGTCCCGGTGATCGTCACCGTCACGGTCCCGGTGGCAGTGCCGTCCTGGCTGGTCACCGTGAACTGGTCCTGCACCTGCTGGCCGGCAGTGAGCTCATTGTGGGCACCATTGCCGACGTAGCTCCAGGCGCCGTTGGCATCGATGGTGAAGTCGCCGTAGGTGCCGTGGACGTTCGATTGCGCCACGACGTGGGCCTCGCCGGTGTCCGGATCGGTGATGGTGAGCTGGCCACTGGTATTGAGCGTGTCGGCGGTATCGCCCTCGGTCACGGACTTGGAGTCCGAGCTCACGGTCGCGTTGTCGTTGGTGCCGGTGATCGTCACCGTCACGGTGCCGGTGGCGGTGCCGTCCTGGCTGGTCACCGTGAACTGGTCCTGCACCTGCTGGCCGGCAGTGAGCTCGTTGTGGGCGCCATTGCCGGTGTAGCTCCAGGCCCCGTCGGCGTCGATGGTGAAGTCGCCATAGGTCCCGTGGACGTTGCTCTGGGCCACGACATGGGCCTGGCCGATGTCGGGGTCGGTGATGGTGAGCTGGCCGCTGGTGCTCAACGCCGACGTTGTGTCGCCTTCGGTTACCGCCTTGGAGTCCGAGCTAACGGTTGCCGCATCATTGGTCCCGGTGATGGTCACCGTCACGGTGCCGCTCGCCGTGCCGTCCTGGCTGGTCACCGTGAACTGATCCTGCACCTGTTGTCCGGCGGTGAGCTCATTGTGGGCGCCATTGCCGATGTAGCTCCAGGCGCCGTTGGCATCGATCGTGAAGTCGCCATAGGTGCCGTGGACGTTGCTCTGCGCCACGACATGGGCTTCGCCCGAATCCGGGTCGGTGATGGTCAATTGCCCCGAGGTGTTGAGCGCCGCCGCGGTATCGCTTTCGGTGACGGACTTCGAGTCGGACGAGACCGTCGCCGCGTCGTTGGTCCCGGTGATGGTCACCGTCACGGTCCCGGTGGCAGTGCCGTCCTGGCTGGTCACCGTGAACTGGTCCTGCACCTGCTGGCCGGCGGTGAGCTCATTGTGGGCGCCATTGCCGATGTAGCTCCAGGCGCCGTTGGCATCGATGCTGAAGTCGCCGTAGGTGCCGTGGACGTTGGTTTGCGCGACGATGTGGGCTTCGCCCGTGTCGGGATCCACAATCGTCAGCTGCCCGGAGGTGTTGAGCGCCGCGGCCGTGTCGGCCTCGGTGACGGATTTCGAGTCCGACGAGACAGTGGCGGCATCATTGGTGCCGGTGATGGTCACCGTCACAGTGCCGGTGGCCGTGCCATCCTGGCTGGTCACCGTGAACTGATCCTGCACCTGTTGGCCGGCGGCGAGCTCGTTGTGGGCGCCATTGCCGATGTAGCTCCAGGCGCCGGTGGCATCGATGGCGAAGTCGCCATAGCTGCCGTGAACGTTGCTCTGCGCCACTACATGGGCTTCGCCGCTGTCCGGGTCGGTGGTGGTGAGCTGGCCGCTGGCGTTGAGCGCCGCGGCGGTATCGCCCTCGGTCACGGACCTTGAGTCCGACGAGACCGTCGCCGCATCATTGGTCCCGGTGATGGTCAGCGTCACGGTGCTGGTCGCGGTGCCGTCCTGGCTTGTCACCGTGAACTGATCCTGCACCTGCTGGCCGGCGGTGAGCTCATTGTGCGCACCATTGCCGGTGTAGCTCCAGGCCCCGTTGGCATCGATGCTGAAGTCGCCGTAGCTGCCGTGGACGTTGCTCTGCGCCACGACATGGGCTTCGCCGCTGTCGGGATCCACAATCGTCAGCTGGCCGGAAGTGTTCAGCGCTGCTGCCGTGTCGCCTTCGGTCACCGCCTTGGAGTCCGACGAGACCGACGCCGCGTCGTTGGTGCCGGTGATGGTGACCGTCACGGTGCCGCTCGCCGTGCCGTCCTGGCTCACGACCGTAAACTGGTCCTGCACCTGCTGGCCGGCGGTGAGCTCATTGTGGGCGCCGTTGCCGGTGTAGCTCCAGGCCCCGTCGACATCGATGGCGAAGTCGCCATAGCTGCCGTGAACGTTGCTCTGCGCCACTACATGGGCTTCGCCGGTGTCCGGGTCGGTGATCCTGAGCTGGCCGCTGGCGCTGAGCGCCGCGGCGGTATCGCCCTCGGTCATGGACTTCGAGTCCGATGAGACAGTGGCGGCATCGTTGGTGCCGGTGATGGTCACCGTGACGGTACCGGTGGCCGTGCCGTCCTGGCTTGTTACCGTGAACTGATCCTGGACCTGCTGGCCAGAGGTGAGCTCATTGTGGGCGCCGTTGCCGGTGTAGCTCCAGGCCCCGTCGACATCGATGCTGAAGTCACCGTAGCTGCCGTGGACATTGGTCTGGGCGCCGACGTGGGCTTCGCCGCTGTCGGGATCCACAACCGTCAGCTGCCCGGAAGTGTTGAGCGCCGCTGCCGTGTCGCCTTCGGTCACGGACTTCGAGTCGGACGAGATCGTCGCCGCGTCGTTGGTGCCGGTGACGGTCACCGTCACCGTTCCGGTGGCGGTGCCGTCCTGGCTGGTCACCGTGAACTGATCCTGCACCTGCTGGCCGGCGGTGAGCTCATTATGGGCGCCGTTGCCGGTGTAGCTCCAGGCCCCGTTGGCATCGATGCTGAAGTCGCCGTAGGCCCCATGCGCGTTGGTTTGCGCCACGACATGGGCTTCGCCGCTGTCGGGATCCACAATCGTCAGCTGCCCGGAAGTGTTCAGCGCTGCTGCCGTGTCGCCTTCGGTCACCGCCTTGGAGTCCGACGAGACCGTCGCCGCATCATTGGTCCCGGTGATGGTCACCGTCACGGTGCCGGTGGCGGTGCCGTCCTGGCTGGTCACCGTGAACTGATCCTGCACCTGCTGGCCGGCGGTGAGCTCATTGTGGGCGCCGTTGCCGGTGTAGCTCCAGGCCCCGTTGGCATCGATCGTGAAGTCGCTGTAGCTCCCGTGGACATTGGTTTGCGCCACGACATGGGCTTCGCCGGTGTCCGGGTCGGTGATGGTGAGCTGACCCGAGGTGTTCAGCGCTGACGTAGTGTCGCCTTCGGTAACGGACTTCGAGTCAGAGCTAACGGTCGCGTTGTCGTTGGTTCCGGTGATCGTCACCGTCACAGTGCCGGTCGCGGTGCCGTCCTGGCTCATCACCGTGAACTGGTCCTGGACCTGCTGGCCAGAGGTGAGCTCATTGTGCGCACCGTTGCCGATGTAGCTCCAGGCGCCGTTGGCATCGATCGTGAAGTCGCCATAGGTCCCGTGGACGTTGGTCTGCGCCACGACATGGGCTTCGCCGGTGTCCGGGTCGGTGATGGTGAGTTGCCCGGAAGTGTTGAGCGCCGCGGCGGTGTCGCCTTCGGTGACGGACCTGGAGTCCGAGCTGACGGTTGCCAGATCATTGGTCCCGGTGATCGTTACCGTAACCGTCTGCGTAGACGTCGAGCCGTGGCCGTCGTTGACGGTCACCACGAAGCTCTCGGTGACGCTCTGGCCAGCGGCGAGATACTGCGCAGCACTATTGTTCAAGGCATAGTGCCACTGCACCGAGCCGTTCGCGGCATTGGCCGCCTCGTTGACCGGATCGAGCGAAAACGTGCCAAGCGAGGTTGTATTCGTGGGTGACGCTACAAACGTCGCTGTGTGCGTATCACTCAGATCCGCATCGGTGAAGCTGATGGTGCCTGCGGTATTCAGGGACTCCGAGGGGGCCGATGTCGACGGCGCGCCTTCGACCACCGAGCCGCTCTGCGGGCTCGAGGTCATATAGACCGCGTCGTTTGCGCCATTGAATTGGAGTGTCACCGTCGCCCAGCTGAGCGTGCCGTTGCCCAGCTGGATCGCGTAGGTGAATGTGTCAGTCAGGCTTTGCCCGGCCGCCAGCGCCTGAAGCTGAGCGTTGATGTCGCCCTTGTCGTAATGAACGGTGCCGTCCGATGCGATCCAGATGCGCGCACCGAGCGCGCTGCGGTCACCGGTTCCGGCCATGCCGGCTGCGTCACTGCTGTACGCCACGTCCTTGACCAGCAAATCCGCAGGTGCGTAGCTCTTGGTGGACGCGGAGGCGCTCGTTCCGTCGTCCAGCGAGAACAGCGTCTTGGCAGCGCCGCCAAGATCATTTGCCAGCACATTCAAGATGAGAATGTTGCTGGCGTCTTCCGTGAACGAGAAAATATCGGTGTTGGCTTGCGGAGTAGTTCCGAACGAAACCGTGCTGCCGCCGCCCGTCGTCTGCGTCGCCATAGCTAAATCCTCTGGGTGATATGCCGTCCGCGTTCACGGACCTGGAATTGCACAATTGCGCGGTGATGGTCGGCCGATGCCTTGCCTACACCGTTGAAGAAAAATGCTGTGCTGCCGAGCAAGACTGTCGTCATGCTAAGGGCTACGAAAATGTGCGAAGAATGCATGCGACGAGCTCAAGCTTGTCTGGAGCTAGCGTCGCTCCGAGCTCGCAACAGCCGGTCGCGGCCTGACAGGAACGAGAGATAGTCCTTGAGCGTCGGGCCGTGCGCGACGGAATCGTTCGCGAACCGCACACTGAGCTCGATCGAAGGATCACATGCCGACAGAGAAGAATTCGAAATCGCCTGAAGATCGACTTCAACTTGAGCCCGGCCGAAGATGGTCTCGGACTCCCAGACAAAACGCGCGCGCCTCATGCTCATTCGCGACCCTCGTCTGCTAATGCTGAGCAGAGAGTGTCGCCGCCAAATCAATTCACGCAGACCGCGAGCGTTCGCTCGGACGAATGACATGTCCGCTCGCAAGTTACGCGAAAAGATTTAGAGCTGTATCCCCCTGCCCATTCGTGTGCGGTCCTCGTCCGCCCACGTTGACAATATCGATCTGCAGCATTGTTCGGCTCCCGAGTGCCGTGCGTGATCAGGAGCGATCACGATCGTTGGGCTCGGGATTAAATTAAAGCTAGATTAAAATAATGCGGCGGTCCATTTATTTATTCAACCTCTGTATTTAATAATTAATGCATGAAAATCAGCCGCAAAGAGGCGGTTGCTTCGCTTCGGGCGGGAAGCACCCGGATTCATACGGGCTTTATCCGATGTTGCGGTCGCTGCCCGGATGAACGCCGACACATGATCCTGCGAGGTCGTGCAAGCCGACAACATCGTGCTCGCCCGGCGAGATGTGCTCGGTCCACGACATGATCCGGCTTGCCTTTGCGCGGTCGGCTCTTGCGAAGTCTCCAAGCGCCGCCGACGAATAAGCCCAGCATTTGCGCCAGGCTGATCGCCAATATGGTTCGGTGCTCAGCAGCGGACGAATTGGAGACGAGTCCCGCGGCTCCAACCGGTTCGGAGCCGGACATTGCGATGCTTGCCCAGGCGTTCCCGTGATCGCGGTGCCGCTTCACACGTCCGCGATACGGCCGCAGACGCGCTTGAACGCGCAACACCCTGGCAAGCAGCCGGATTCGAAACTGATGTGAAGTTCAAATCGAAAGCAATTCCCCGTCGGCTCGTCGCCAGCCGCTTAAACGGCTGCCGTTAGAATGATAAATTCGATTATGATTGATAATGCTGATGACTCCAGCATAAAGTTAAAAAATATGCTTGGGAAAAATGGGAGCTCAAAATGGAAGCTGCCCGCCGTTTTCGCGCCATGGCGTTGCTTTGCCGACAGACTGCCGTGCGCCAACCTGAGAGAAGCTGGAAACTGCTCGCTGAGGCAGAGTACTGGGAGCATCTGGCGGCTGCGGCTTTGGCTCAGTGAGCTTCGGCTGAGTGATTCTTCGTTGCTTCTCTTTTCATCGACTTCTTACTTCAAGTCATAGTTCGAGGCGATCATGTCCAGTCTGCGTCAGATTTACAGCTGTGCCGTTCTGAGTGAACGGCGCCAAGCGCTTGTGGCGGAGCTTAGAGAAGTGGAGAAGCTTCGAGGTAAGCTCCGGCGTGTAGAAGCAAGAACAATCGGCAGAAGACGGTGTGCCAAACCCGGCAGCAGAGCAAGCGCCGTGGACTAACGCGGCGGCGAGACCGGCCGTCTATTCGGACAGGGCGCTCGCACCGATTTCCGTTCGGCGTCGCACCTTGAAAAACCGCAACGAGCCGGTCACCCTCCCAAAGCTCCACGTCGTGCTCGCCACCGGCTCGATGCCTTGCCGCCTGCTCGTCGATGCAGTCGACTTTGCGGCACAGATCACTCGGCGGCTGCTGTCCACCACGAACACTTTGTACCGCATGATGGTAGTCCCATCCCAAAGAGGCACCGTCATCGTAATCGAATGTCCGTCCAAGTCAGGGAGAAACTCAGTGGCGGTGCGCGGAACCTTTGTACGTGTGGCAATTCAGCTATAAGCGTGAACTCATCGACTTCGCGGTGAGCGCGTCAGGTAAGCCGTATAGCGCGCTTCAGAAGCGCAATCTCACCACCTGCCGAAGCGTGCGACTCGAGCTTAGGAGCGAGAAGCCCCCCAGCGTCATCAGCAGCACACCTAGCCAGGTTACCGTCCGGCTGCGCGCCTCGTCGGGCGCCTCTTCATTGCGCATCGGCATAGCTGGAGGTGAGGCGGCTCGCGCGAGCTTCTCCACGTCCAGTTGGGGCGGCACGGAGTGTTCGGGCGTGAGCGGGCCGGTGGGGCGATTGGTGACGGTTGCCGCGGTCATCAGCGCCGGCGTGCCCGCATCGACAACAGACGCGGCATCAGCCAGCTTGAGTTCGCGTGCCGGCGGCCTCGGCGAAGCCTCCTCGGCCGGCGAAGCGCCGAGCAATTCCGCGCGCGCATCGATCACCGGGCTCTGGCTTTGCCGCGCGGCCGCGTTCTCGTCGGGGCGTGCGGCGCGGTTGGCCACACGGCCATGAACCGGCTTTCGCACCGGCGCAATCCCCTCGGCCAAGAACCAGCATTTGCGGTGACCGTCCCACCGATACACCCAGCGCTGGCCTGGGCCCGGCGAATTGCCGGGCCGCGACAAGCATTCCGGCTGCGGCGAAGAGGTTGCAGCGGGCTCGCGCGGAGCAACATTGAACAAGTCGGTGAATGGATTAGAGAACGCAGGTGTGGCCGTAAGACCTCCAGCAAGGACCAAACTGGCGAAATAACATCGCAAATGACCGGACATCGAAAACTCCCGGTGATGCCCCCCCACCCGGCACGAGCCTTCGCGGCGACATGGGCTCCCATACGACTTAAATCTGGCAGCGCAATGAATTAATCGTGGTCCTGGCAACCGAATTAATCGGCTCGTCCGGCCCGCCTGGGTTGCTGCACGCGCGCTCAATCAATCGAGCCACCTGCGTGTCGCCGGACATCGCTCCCGCCCGCGGTCCGCGACGCAGCCGCCCGGTTGATCGCCGTCGCTGCGGTCACATTTGCGCTCCTGTCCGCGCTGGCAACTGGCGATGCGAACGCGCAACTGGCGGGCGGTAAGTTTCTGGATGTCACGATCCCGCTGTGAGGGCCTCAACGAGCCTTATCCCTCAGAGCAAATTAAATGCTCCGCCATGATATTACCGCCGTCATCCCCTTCTCCCTGCAATCTCCCGCATTTAAATGTGGATTATCCGGCTCGGACTTAACTGACGGCTTGTCTGCTCCGTCATTCCCGATTTGTCTGCGTGCGCCTTCTCTCGGGAATTCGGATCAAGCCATGAATACCGCGCATTTCAATTCTCTCTCCCTTGACGAGCTCTGCATACTTCACCAACAGGTGGCCGCCAGCGTCATCCAGAGAATTTTGGTACGGAAAGCACGGTTGGAGGAATGACTCCAGAAGATTGGACTGGCCGACGAGGCCACACGGTTTGATCGCAAGCGCCGTCCCTATCCGCCCGTGCGTCCCAAATATCGCAATCCGAAGAACCCGGCGGAGACATGGTCCGGTCGCGGTAGGCTGCCTCGGTGGCTGCGGCCGCAACTGCGAGGGGGTGCAAGCTGGACGATTTCCTAATCGACCAGGCCTCGGTCCAAAAGCGCAGACCAATTGAGTGCCGCAGTCGCGATCGCGCCGGGAAAAAGGCCAGCTCATCTGCTCAGCTGTATTCGCTTGGCTTCTCGAGTGAGTGAAAGACCACCAGGGCCAGCTCCGCTGCATCGAACACGCCGATCCGGCGATCTGCAACTGAGGCATTGAGGGCGAACCTCGAGTAAGTGCGCGACAATAGACACTTCCGACGTTCGGACGCTGACGGCCGTTCCCTGTTCGGGCGCCGCCGACTCCCTGATAATCCTCAACACGAGGTCTCGATGATGCGCTCAATGCGGGACGGGACGCAACCATGGCGCCACTGCCGCGGATCACAGGACGCATCCGCACCGAGCCGATCGGGCATAGGCCGAAAGGCGCGGGTCGGCGCTAGAATGCGCCTGGCAAAAGCGGTCTATGATTTGGGTGACTTTCTCGCTGTAGTCTCGGTGCCAGTGTCCAAGCCCGTGTAGAGCGCTTTCCTGGCAGGCGATCGATTTGAGCTGAAGGATGCGCTCCATGGTATGCAGCGCGCAATCGTGGAGCGTTGGCAGGTCGGGGTCGTCAGGAAGAGCCAAGCTCGGAAACGCATCCCACCACATGTAGCAAACACAGTTTAGTGCTTTGGTATCGGCCTCGCTCAGGTGGGACAGGGTAGGAGCGCAACGAGGCTCGAACAATTTCGCAAATAGAGCAGCGACGGAAGCACCGAACACGGTCTTCGACCGGAACATCAGTTGAACAAAGCCATCGGTTATCGCCACCTGCGTTCGTATTCACGAGATAGGTTAAGCCTTGCGCGATTTGGCTATCAGCGAATCCCTGTAACGCTGGCTCCGGATCTTCAAACAGTCGAGTGAGATAAGCCACGGCTTCTATCGGGGGCGGATCCCACCAATCATGCGCGGCATCGAAGTACCAAGGCGCTTGCTGAAAGCGAACCTCGCGTCCAAATGCGTGCTCCAGCCAATTATCAAAAGTGAGGTTTTGAAGGCGCATCGCAAGAGCCGCGGCTCATAGAGAAACCCGTCGCTCTGCCAAACGACACCGCGGCCACGATAAGCCCCCATCGCTATGAAGGTCCGCTGGCTGATGCGGTTCGCTTTAAAGCTAGCTAATGTTAGGCTAGGTGCGGGATGAAGCCAAGCCGTGAAAAAGTTCAGGCAAATGCTTCGTTGACGCAAGCAACCGGGGGTGGGACCGGTTCTTCACTTTGATTCAAGCGCGACAGCATCCAGCCTCGGGGCCGGTCCCCGGGCTTGCATACTAGCCCTTCAAGTGCAGGCAGCTCGAAACAGATCAGGCCCAAGCTCACCGCGTTCAAAGGGACTGACGAAGACGCCTTCAGGACGGCGCGCCAGTAGGCGTTCTAAATTCGCTTTCCGCATCGAGAGGAGAAGCGTGCGCAGGTCAGCGAAGCAGCAGACGGGGAGTGTGTGCGACACATTGCACCAACTTCGACGGCGGGGGCGGGCCGCCCGAACAAGGGCGAGCGAAAGAGTTCATTAGCTTTCATGTGGCTAGCTGAGCGGGTGCCGATTACCGCGGAGTGCGGCACATTGGAATGGGAATGCCGGCCCCGGCTGTTGCCCCAATCCTGCGGCTGGGGCCGTTTTGAACTTTCGCAGCATCGTTCAACCCGATCCACAACCATGTTTAGAGGCATTGCTATCGCGCTATTTGGAATAGGCATCTTCTCGCAGCTTGATCGAGCGTTCTTCTATGGCCGCAATACTGACGCCGCGCTCAAGCTTGTGCGGGAGATTGGTCGAGGCTTCGGCCTTTAGGATCAGCCGCGTTGCCTTCGTTCGGGCAGCGCATGAGAGGTCCCTCGACAGCGACCTCTTCAACAGTATGCCTATCGTCCGCGCCATTCGCCCTCACTGAGCCGGCGGGACGGCCCAGTTTGGCCGCGATCTCGATACACGAACTCCCTGCGGGTGAGCAGGACCAAACGTCGGACTTCTGCTCGGCCCTATTGCTTTGGCTTCGGCTTGTCATGGTGCGGCGCTTGACCGCAGTAGTTAACCAGTGAGTCTGCTGGCCAATACTTGGGAAATTGACGGGTGCTTCGGCCCTTGCGCTAAGCCCAAGGTCTGACGTCGCGATCTCACGACTCTGCTTGAAAGTGCAGGGACGCTCTGGAATTCTCATTCAACCTGAGATCGTGTTGGTAACTCCGGCGGCAGTCCAGTTCTTTTGGGGATCGAAACGTCCATGCATGATCGATTGTCGGACTGCCGCGTAAACGAAGTGAACCGAAGACGAGAGTTCTTTCGAGCGACGCCATCCAAGGTGAAGGCGCATCTTGATCAACTAGCCGGCCAATTGTTGGAATTCCGCGAAATAGCCGAGGCCATCGAGTACAGACAGAGCTTGCGAATGCGAACTGTTACGGGCGAATCGGCCGCAAGCGAGGTGGCGACATAGCCGCCGTGTTTCGAACGCGCCTGCCGCGCACCTAGTTCGCGAATGAAGATTTCCGTGATGGTATTCTGATCATTTCATGCCCCACCTTCCTAACCCCAATCCCGTTCGTCCCGGTCCCGGTCCTGAACAGCGACTGCACATTGCAGCGTAGTTTCCGTGCGGTATCGGCGCGCCATAATCGAACTACTAAGCTGCGGTGGGCTATCACGGCATTGATCGCAGCCGCTGCCATTTTGGTCGCCTATCCGGCTATTTGGCTCCTTATTTCGAGCCCGTGGCCCGTCACGATGACGCTCAAACATATCGCGTCCGCCCCCAACTGTGATTTTGCCCGCTTGGTCGGCCTAGCACCCGCGAGGCGCGGAGAGCCAGGCTATTGGAAGCACCACGATCGCGATGGGGATGGGGTTGCTTGCGAACCATGGCGGCCGCGGCGGGGAGATATCTCGCGTCTAACAACAGCGACCAACTCAGATTGAGTTGCGCGGGCCTTTGCGACGCGCCTAAGTAGTCGTGCGTTAGCTGTCGGTGGAAGAGCGGTCGCCGATCCATGATCGCATGCGCCGCTGCTTTTGACCCGTCGGAAGCGTTGTCATCGGGATGTGATCTTGCTTCATTGCCGACGGCATATCGGCGACGGTCGCGCTCGTGGGGAGGCGCCTCTCCTTGAGCACCCCAAACGTCACAGAGCCAATCCAATCCGCTCCAATGATGGGAGCGGCAAGACATTTTGCCTGTTTGACGCGAGCACATTCCCTCATCATCAGCGGAATTTCCCTGTTTCGATTTTAATGCATCGCGACGCAATGCCTGCGATTTCAACGCCCATTTCGCATTTTTATGCCCGGTGGCGCCCCTGTGGCGGGCATTTTTCCCTGCAAAATTCCCTGAAAGCAGGGAATTGATCCCCGGTCCCTTTTACGCTTTTGGGCGGGCGGCTCCGCGCGCACGATGACGTACCGATCCAGCGCATCGACTAGCGGCGTCACGACCGGGCTCAGATTAGCGGGACGCCCTCGATCTCCGAGGAGCAAAGAATTGCGCCGTTAGATCTGGAAGAGAAAGTCCTGATTGGTCAAAGTATTCGCAGTAACGCTGGTCAAAACAATTTCCATATCCGCCGCCCCCTGATTCTGCGCAGCGCCCGAGCTGTTGACGTAGACAATTGTATTCGCGCCGCTCTGAATCCACGCGATACTATGCGCCGCAACTTGGGCGCCTCCACTTAGCAGGCCCTGGACGCTCGTCACTCCCGCGATCGCCGAGGTGTCGATGAGGTCCGCACCATGAACGAAATCACTGATCGTATCATGGCTTGCTACCGTGGAGTCGGAAACCGCCGCGAAGACGAATTGGTCGTTTCCCGCTCCTCCTATCAACGTGTCGGCGCCTCCTCGCCCCTGGATCACGTCATTTCCAGCTTGCCCATCCAATGTGTTGTTGCCGGCATCGCCGAAAATGAAGTCAGCGAAGGCTGAACCACGGACGGCATTCACGCCGGTGAACGCATCTGTCCCCGTACCTGCGGCATCACCAGAGACCGTCCCGTGGGAGTTGCCGGCGGCGAGATCGACGGTCACCCCATCCAGGGCATTGTAGAATGCAATGCGGGTATTGCCGTTGCCGGTGATGGTGTCATTGCCGGCCATCCCCTCAAACTCGTTGAAAGTACCGAAATCGCCGACATTCGGCCCGGAGACGCCGAAATTGGTCGCGACATAAGTGTCGGCCAAAGCGGTCCCGCGGATCGCTTCGACCGATCGAAGGGTGTCCGTTCCGATAGTAGCGTCGCCGCTCACCACGCCCGAAGCCATGTCGACCTGAATACCTGACGCAGAACCGTCGTTGTTGTAGAGCGCCCTGTCGAAACCAGTCTTGCCGTCGATGAAGTCGTTGCCACCGCGACCCGCAAAATCTTCCGCGGTGCCATTAGGATTGTTAGAGCCGGTGATGGTATCGGCAAATGACGACCCCGACACCGAGCCAACGCCTGAGAAGGTGTCGGTGCCTACGGACCCATCGCCGGTCACGGTCCCCGACGCGCCGCTGGTGGTGCTGGTCCAGCTATTAAGGCCGAAAGTGATCGTCACTGGACCGGTTGCATTGCTGTAGACCAGACGCGTACTGCCATTGCCGGTGATGGAATCGTCACCACCAAGTCCCTCGAACTGGTTGAAGGTGCCGTTGTTGCCGACGTTAAGAGCGCCTGCGAGGCCGTATCCCGTTGCCACATAGGTATCGGCAAGGATGGTTCCCTGGATAGCTTCGATCGAGCGCAGCGTGTCCACGCCGATCGAGGAATCGCCCGTAGCCGTGCCGGTTGCCATGTCAATGGTGACACTGCCGGTCGAAAGGTAGATGTTGTGATAGCTGGCGGTATCAAAGCCGCCGCGACCGTCAATCGTGTCGTTGCCGCCAAGCCCTGTAAATGTCTCGTTGGTGCTGCTTCCCGACAGGGAATCGATGAACATCGTGCCCATGATGGCATTCACGCCGGTGAACGTATCGCTTCCGACCGAGGAGTCCCCGGTAGCCGTGCCGGCTGCTATGTCCACCACAACGCCCGCCGTCGCATTATTGAATCCGATGCGCGTGTTGCCGTTGCCGATGATGATGTCGTTGCCGCCCTCGCCGGTGAACTCATTGAAGGTCCCCGATGATCCGGAGTTCGTGCTGGTGTTGCCAAACCCGGAGGCGTTGTAGGTATCAGCAAAATTGGTGCCGCGGACAGCTTCGATCGACACCAGTGTATCATTACCAACCGTGGCATCTCCCGTCAGGGTGCCAGCCGCGAGATTGATGGTGATACCTGATGTGGTGGTCGGATCGTTATTGTAGTCGACACGGTCGAAGCCGCCGCGGCCGTCGATCACATCGTTGCCAGCAAAGCCTGCAAAGACCTCGATCGTGCCGAATCCATTGTTGCTTCCGAAAAGGGTATCGGCGAACGCAGAGCCCCAGACTGCAATAATGCCGGAGCCGACAAACGTGTCGTGACCAACGGATCCATCTCCATCCGCCGTACCGGCTGCGATATCGACAGTCACACCCGCGGTGGCGCTCACATAAGAAACCCGCGTCAGAGCCGCGCCTAATGGGTTCACGGCAGTTAGAATGGTGTCATTGCCGCCCCGACCCTCGAACTCGTTAAACCCGACGGGTGTGCCGGGAATACCGGTGGCTCCCGCGAAGCCGGTCGCATTGAATGTGTCCGCGAAATCGCTGCCAACTGCGCCTTCAATCGCGACGAGCGTGTCGGAGCCCACTGCCGGACCGGATGCCGTGCCCGCCGCCAGGTCGACGGAGATTCCGCCCGTGGCATCGGTGTAGACAGCGCGGTCGAAATCGGCCCCGCCGTCGAGCAGATCGTTGCCGCCGAATCCCTGAAGCCGATCATTTCCTGCAAGCCCGTAAATTGCATCCGCTTGGCTCGTTCCGAGCAGCACATCCGAGCCCGAGGTGCCGTTGGTGGCGTTCGGAAAGATGAAGTCGCTTTGCTGGAGGCTTGTCACACCAATCAGCGTCAGAGTATTTCCGCTCCCAAAATTGATGATGGTATTGCCAGCACTCAACGTCGATTTCGATTGAACGTCTGCGAACGTGAAGATGCCGGACAAACCTGTCAGATCAATGGTGTCGCCCTGGCTGCGGTCAAAGTCCGTGATGGTGTCTGCTCCGCCGCCATCGGCATAGACGAAAGTGTCAGAGCCGTTCCCGCCAGTCAGGGTATCGGCACCGCCACGGCCATCGATCCGGTCGTTGCCATCCCTGCCGTCGAGGGTATTGGCATTGGCATCTCCGAGGATGACGTCGGCAAACGACGAGCCGCGGACGGCATTCACGCCGGTGAACGTGTCTATCCCGGTGCCTGCGACGTCACCGGAGGCCGTCCCGTGGGAGCTGCCTGCGGCGAGATCGACGGTCACCCCGTCCAGGGCATTGTAGAATGCAATGCGGGTATTGCCGTTGCCGGTGATGGTGTCATTGCCAGCCATCCCCTCAAACTCATTGAAAGTACCGAAATCGCCGAGATTCGGCCCGGAGACGCCGAAATTGGTCGCGACATAAGTGTCGGCGAAGGCGGTCCCACGGATCGCTTCGACCGATCGAAGGGTGTCCGTTCCGATAGCAGCGTCGCCGGTCACCACGCCCGAAGCCAGATCGACTTGAATACCTGAAGCCGTGCCGTCGTTGTTGTAGAAAGCTCTGTCGAACCCACCCTTTCCGTCGATGAAGTCATTGCCGGCGCGCCCCGAAAAGTCTTCGGAGGTGTTGTTCGGATTGTTCGAGCCGGTGATGGTGTCGGCAAATGACGATCCCGATACCAAGCCGACACCGGAGAAGGTGTCGGTGCCTACGGACCCATCGCCGGTTACGGTCCCCGACGCGCCGCTGGTGCTGCTGGTCCAGCCATTGAGACTGAAAGTGATTGTCACGGGACCGGTCGCATTGGCGTAGATCAGACGCGTATTGCCGTTACCGGTGATGATGTCGTTACCGCCCATTCCCTCAAATTGATTGAAGGTGCCATTGTTGCCGACGTTGGCATAGGGGAGGCCGGTAGCGGGATCGATAGCTCCCGTGACGCCGAAATTGATCGCGTCATAGGTGTCGATAAAGTTAGTGCCCTGAATGGCTTCGATTGAACGCAAGGTATCGGTGCCGCTCGAGGCATCGCCTGTCACCGTTCCAGCTGCAAGGTGAACGCTGATCCCACCCGTCGTGAAGGTGAGGTTGGCATATTGCGCCGTGTCGAAGCCGCCTTTTCCGTCGATAAAATCATCGCCGGCAAGGCCCATGAAGTTCTCGTTGGCGCCGCTGCCCGAAAAGGTGTCGGCAAACATCGAGCCCATGACGGCGTTGACGCCGGTGAATGTATCGGTCCCCACCGAGGCATCGCCGATCGCGGTGCCCGCAAGGAAATCGACCGTCACGCCGGCGCTTGATTGTGTATATTGGATACGGGTGTTGCCATTGCCGATGATGGTATCGTTGCCGCCCATGCCTTCAAAATTATTGAAGGTGCCGCTTGATCCAGCATTGGTGCTGGTGCCGCTAAAACCGGTGGCATCGTAAGTATCAGCGAAGTTGGTGCCGCGGACGGCTTCCACTGACCGCAGCGTGTCGGTTCCGATCGTAGCATCGCCAGTGACGGTTCCGGTTGCAAGATTGACGGTTATGCCCGTGGCTGTGGCGACGTCGTTGTTATAGATGGCGAAATCGTAGCCGCCGCGGCCATCGATCAGATCGTTGCCGGCACGACCGTCATATTGCTCGAAAGTGCCGTTCGGATTGTCGCTGCCCCGCAGCGTGTCTCCAAATGCCGACCCAATGACCGAGTTGACGTTGGTGAAGGTGTCGTTGCCGACTGATGCATCGCCGTTCGCCGTTCCCGCGGCGAAATCAACGACGACTGCCGCTGTCGCACTGACATAGGAAATGCGAGTCAGAATCTCTCCGGAAGGATTGACCGTGCCGGCGATGATGTCATCTCCCCCCATGCCTTCGAAACTGTTGAAGCCAATTGGCGTACCAGGCACCCCGGAATTGCCGCTGAAGCCGACCGCCGAGTAATGGTCGGCAAAGTTGCTGCCCTGGATGGCTTCGATACCGATCAACGTGTCGGTGCCGACACCTGGACCCGTCACGGTCCCTGCCGTCAGATCGGCGGTGATGCCCCCGGTCGCGTCGACATAGACCGCTCGATCAACACCCGACAAGCCGTTGAATATGTCATTACCACCAAAGCCCTGGAATACATCGTTCCCGGCAGTCCCGGTCAGGGTGTTGTCGCCAGCGTCGCCGAGAATGGCGCCGGGCACGCCGACAAAATAGACCACCGCGCTGCTAGTCGCGGTGTTGCCGGCCGCATCACTCACCCGCGCCGTCAGCGAGTTTTGGCCGTTGTTGAGCGTGACCGTGCTGCTCCAGCTGCCGTTGCCCTGCACGGTGGCGGTGCCAATCGCGGTGGTGCCGTCCAGGATGGTGACGGTCGCGCCGGCATCGGCGACGTCCACCGTGCCGGTGATGGTCTGGCTGGCCTGGTTCACCGGCCCACCCGCGCTGGTGATCGCGACCGCGGGCGCCGTGGTGTCGAGGGTGAAGCTCAGCGCAGCAGTCGTCGAACTGTTGCCGGCGGCATCGCTGAACTGCGCCGTCACCTGCTTGGCGCCATCGGCGCCGAGATCACCGGCAGTCACCGTCAGGCTGACGCTGCCGGCCGTGACGTCGGCGGCCGTGATCACATGCGTGACCGGATGTGCCAGCGGCGAGCCGCCCAGCAACAGCTGCACCGTATCGCCGATGGCCGCCGTCGGGTTCAGCGCCACCGTGAAGCTCGGCGAGGTCGCCGAGGTGATGTCGTCCGTGTTCGAGCTGCCGCTGTCCGAGCCCGCCGTCAGGTCTGGCGTGCCGCCGCTCGGGGCCGCCGTGTCCAGGGTGAAGCTCAGCGAGGCCGAGCCGGTGTTGCCGAAGGGATCGGTCTGGCTCGCCACGATGGTGTGTGGTCCATCGGCCAGCCCGCTCGGCGTAAACGACCAGGCGCCTTGCGCATCGGTGGTCGCCGTTGCGGCGATCGGGCTGCCGTCGATGGTGAAGTGCACCACGGTGTTGGCGAGACCGGTGCCGCTCAGCGCCGGGTTGGCGGTGACATGATCAGTCGCCGAGGTGCCGGTGTCGGCGACCAGGGCCTCGGTCACCGTCGGGCCGGCGGTGCTGAGCGTGTAGACCACCGCACCGCTGGTCGCGGTGTTGCCGGCCGCATCGCTCACCCGCGCCGTCAGCGAGTTCGGGCCGTTGTTGAGCGTGACTGTGCTGCTCCAGCTGCCGTTACCTTGCACGGTGGCGGTGCCGATCGCGGTGGCGCCGTCCAGGATGGTGACGGTCGCGCCGGCATCGGCGACGTCCACCGTGCCGGTGATGGTCTGGCTGGCCTGGTTCACCGGCCCACCCGCGCTGGTGATCGCGACCGCGGGCGCCGTGGTGTCCAGGGTGAAGCTCAGCGCAGCAGTCGTCGAACTGTTGCCGGCGGCATCGCTGAGCTGTGCCGTGACCTGCTTGGCGCCATCGGCGCCGAGATCGCCGGCAGTCACCGTCAAGCTGACGCTGCCGGCCGTGACGTCGGCAGCCGTGATCACATGCGTGACCGGATGTGCCAGCGGCGAGCCGCCCAGCAACAGCTGCACCGTATCGCCGATGGCCGTCGTCGGGTTCAGCGCCACCGTGAAGCTCGGCGAGGTCGTCGAGGTGATGTTGTCCGTGCCCGAGCTGCCGCTGTCCGAGCCCGCCGTCAGATCTGGCGTGCCGCCGCCCGGGGCCGTCGTGTCCAGGGTGAAGCCCAGCGATGCCGACCCGGTGTTGCCGAAGGAGTCGGTCTGGCTCGCCACGATGGTGTGTGGTCCATCGGCCAGCCCGCTCGGCGTAAACGACCAGGCGCCTTGCGCATCGGCGGTCACCGTCGCGGCGATCGGGCTGCCGTCGATGGTGAAGTGCACCGCCGTGTTGGCGAGGCCGGTGCCGCTCAGCGCCGGGTTGGCGGTGACGTGATCGGTGACTGAAGTGCCGGTGTCGGCGACCAGGGCCTCGGTCACCGTCGGGCCGGTGGTGCTGAGCGTGTAGACCACCGCGCTGCTGGTCGCGGTGTTGCCGGCGGCATCACTCACCCGCGCCGTCAGCGAGTTTTGGCCGTTGTTGAGCGTGACCGTGCTGCTCCAGCTGCCGTTACCCAGCACGGTGGCGGTGCCGATTGTGGTGGTGCCGTCCAGGATGGTGACGGTGGCGCCGGCATCGGCGATGCCGACCGTGCCGGTGATGGTCTGGCTGGCCTGGTTGACCGGCCCGCCTGCGCTGTTGATCGCGACGGTGGGCGCCGTGGTGTCGAGGGTGAAGCTCAGCGCAGCAGTCGTCGAACTGTTGCCGGCGGCATCGCTGAGCTGTGCCGTGACCTGCTTGGCGCCATCGGCGCCGAGATCACCGGCAGTCACCGTCAGGCTGACGCTGCCGGCCGTGACGTCGGCCGCCGTGATCACATGCGTGACCGGATGTGCCAGCGGCGAGCCGCCCAGCAACAGCTGCACCGTATCGCCGATGGCCGCCGCCGGGTTCAGCGCCACCGTGAAGCTCGGCGAGGTCGCCGAGGTGATGTTGTCGGTGCCCGAGCTGCCGCTGTCCGAGCCCGCCGTCAGATCTGGCGTGCCGCCGCCCGGTGCCGTGGTGTCCAGCGTGAAGCCCAGCGATGCCGACCCGGTGTTGCCGAAGCTGTCGGACTGGCTCGCCACGATGGTGTGTGGTCCATCGGCCAGCCCGCTCGGCGTAAACGACCAGGCGCCTTGCGCATCGGTGGTCGCCGTGGTGGTGCTGAGAACGCCATCGATCGTCAGATGCACCACCGTGTTGGCGAGGCCGGTGCCGTTCAGCGCCGGGTTGGCGGTGACGTGGTCGGTGGCCGAGGTGCCGGTGTCGGCGACCAGGGCCTCGGTCACCGTCGGGCCGGCGGTGCTGAGCGTGTAGACCACCGCGCTGCTGGTTGCGGTGTTGCCGGCCGCATCGCTCACCCGTGCGGTCAGCGAGTTTTGGCCGTTGTTGAGCGTGACCGTGCTGCTCCAGCTGCCGTTGCCCTGCACGATGGCGGTGCCGATCGCGGTGGTGCCGTCCAGGATGGTGACGGTCGCGCCGGCATCGGCAACGTCCACCGTGCCGGTGATGGTCTGGCTGGCCTGGTTCACCGGCCCGCCCGCGCTGGTGATCGCGACGGTGGGCGCCGTGGTGTCCAGCGTGAAGCTCAGCGCAGCAGTCGTCGAACTGTTGCCGGCGGCATCGCTGAGCTGTGCCGTGACCTGCTTGGCGCCATCGGCGCCAAGATCGCCGGCAGTCACCGTCAAGCTGACGCTGCCGGCCGTGACGTCGGCAGCCGTGATCACATGCGTGACCGGGTGTGCCAGCGGCGAGCCGCCCAGCAACAGCTGCACTGTATCGCCGATGGCCGCCGTCGGGCTCAGCGCCACCGTGAAGCTCGGCGAGGTCGCCGAGGTGATGTTGTCCGTGCCCGAGCTGCCGCTGTCCGAGCCCGCCGTCAGATCTGGCGTGCCGCCGCCCGGGGCCGTCGTGTCCAGGGTGAAGCTCAGTGACGCCGAGCCGGTGTTGCCGAAGCTGTCGATCTGGCTCGCCACGATGGTGTGTGGTCCATCGGCCAGCCCGCTTGGTGTAAACGACCAGGCACCTTGCGCATCGGTGGTCGCCGTTGCGGCGATCGGGCTGCCGTCGATGGTGAAGTGCACCACGGTGTTGGCGAGACCGGTGCCGTTCAGCGTCGGGTTGGCGGTGACATGATCAGTCGCCGAGGTGCCGGTGTCGGCGACCAGGGCCTCGGTCACCGTCGGGCCGGCGGTGCCGAGCGTGTAGACCACCGCGCTGCTGGTTGCGGTGTTGCCGGCCGCATCGCTCACCCGCGCGGTCAGCGAGTTTTGGCCGTTGTTGAGCGTGACCGTGCTGCTCCAGCTGCCGTTGCCCAGCACGGTGGCGGTGCCGATCGCGGTGGTGCCGTCCAGGATGGTGACGGTCGCGCCGGCATCGGCGACGTCCACCGTGCCGGTGATGGTCTGGCTGGCCTGGTTGACCGGCCCGCCCGCGCTGGTGATCGCGACGGCGGGGGCCGTGGTGTCGAGCGAGAAGCTCAGCGAGGCCGAGCCGGTGTTGCCGAAGGTGTCGGTCTGGCTCGCCACGATGGTGTGCGGTCCGTCGGCCAGCCCGCTCGGTGTAAACGACCAGGCACCTTGCGCATCGGCGGTCACCGTCGCCGCGATCGGGCTGCCGTCGATGGTGAAGTGCACCACGGTGTTGGCGAGGCCGGTGCCGCTCAGCGCTGGGTTGGCGGTGACATGATCAGTCGCCGAAGTGCCGGTGTCGGCGACCAGGGCCTCGGTCACGGTCGGGCCGGTGGTGCTGAGCGTGTAGACCACCGCGCTGCTGGTTGCGGTGTTGCCGGCCGCATCGCTCACCCGTGCGGTCAGCGAGTTCGGGCCGTTGTTGAGCGTGACCGTGCTGCTCCAGCTGCCGTTGCCCTGCACGATGGCGGTGCCGATCGCGGTGGTGCCGTCCAGGATGGTGACGGTGGCGCCGGCATCGGCAACGTCCACCGTGCCGGTGATGGTTTGGCTGGCCTGGTTGACCGGCCCGCCCGCACTGGTGATCGCGACGGCGGGGGCCGTGGTGTCGAGCGAGAAGCTCAGCGAGGCCGACCCGGTGTTGCCGAAGCTGTCGGACTGGCTCGCCACGATGGTGTGTGGTCCATCGGCCAGCCCGCTTGGTGTAAACGACCAGGCACCTTGCGCATCGGTGGTCACCGTGGCGGTGCTGAGAACGCCATCGATCGTCAGATGCACCACCGTGTTGGCGAGGCCGGTGCCGCTCAGCGCTGGGTTGGCGGTGACGTGATCAGTGACTGAAGTGCCGGTGTCGGCGACCAGGGCCTCGGTCACCGTTGGGCCGGTGGTGCTGAGCGTGTAGACCACCGCGCTGCTGGTCGCGGTGTTGCCGGCCGCATCGCTCACCCGCGCGGTCAGCGAGTTCGGGCCGTTGTTGAGCGTGACCGTGCTGCTCCAGCTGCCGTTGCCCTGCACGGTGGCGGTGCCGATTGCGGTGGTGCCGTCCAGGACGGTGACGGTGGCGCCGGCATCGGCCACGCCCACCGTGCCGGTGATGGTCTGGCTCGCCTGGTTCACCGGTCCGCCCGCGCTGGTGATGGCGACGGTGGGCGCCGTCGTGTCGAGGGTGAAAACAACGGGCACGCTTGTGCTAACGTTGCCGCTAGCGTCCAAAGCGACGATGCTGTGGTCGCCATCTCCTGCCAGAGTGACTGCCGTGCTCCAAACACCGCCGGAGCCAACGGTCACCTTTCCAATTTGTGTGGTGACACCATTGTAGGTATCGTACAGCGTCACTGTCGTTCCAACGAGGGACGCGTCGACAGTTCCGCTGATCGTTTGGCCTCCTTGATTGGTTGGGCCACCTGCATTGGCGATAGTTACAGGCGCCAACGAAACCAAGGCGATAACTTGCGTTGTATCCAAAGTGGGGACGAGCGGTTTCGATGCGGACGCAGAACCTCCCGTGATGGAGGCGAGGGGCGCAAAAGTTGGAGTGATCGAGCCGCCACCAGCTTGGCCCTTGACGTCGTCCGCAACAACGGTAGTCGGAGCCTCGGTGGGTGATGGTGGCGGGCTCCCAGCGAACTTCTGCAGTGATTTTGTATCGACGTCTCCTCGCTTGCCGTCGCTAGGTGCCGGAGTGTCTGGAGCGATCTGTTTCCCGATATCGTAGGTCGTTAACACCTGCTGAAAGGCGTTGAATTCCTGCGCAACCTGGCCTGGGCTCTTACTGACGGCTTGGGTGATCACCTCGAAATTCGCGGTTGGCGTGATGGTCATCGATGGGCCGTCGCTGGTAACTATCCCGATTGGATCCCCCGCGGTACAAACACCTTGAAGCAAGTTCGTTGGGACGCATTTGAAGACCTGTACGGAATGAACCTGACCGTCTTGCTGATCAGCAACGGAAACCGAGACCTGTCCATCCACTGCATCGACGTTAAGAAGGACGGCTGTACCGCGAATTCCGATCACGGCGGTAGGCGTTGCGACCTGCATGTCACCCGTTTTGGCAACCTGGCCGGCGACGAAACTGGCGGCGCCCTGGACGAGAGTGAACAGCGAATGGTTCGCGCCACTCGTCAGACTGACTAAGGTACCGCTCGCACTACTCTGCCCCTCATACCCCAATTCGTTCAACATGAAGCGAGCATTGGCACTCAGGTTGAACGTTGAGCCGTCGATCAGAACGAGGCCGAGGGTAGAGCTGCTTCCAGTCTGCACGATATCGTTCTGATAGACGACGTCTCCGTTATTCGCCTCGATAGTAACGCCGTTGCGAACGATGCTCGCGCTGCCCGTTATGGTGGCGACATGGCCAATCACCTTTCCAGCGGCAGCATTTCCTCCGGCTTGAGCAAAGGTTTGGTAGCCGGTGAGAGCTTCAACGACTCTTGCATCGAGCAGTGCGCCGTCCGCAGAGCTGAGCGGCGAACGCTTCTCACCGAGAAAGTAATTGGGGATCGTGATCCGATGGTTGGGATCGGAAATGATGAGATCATGGCCCGAACGTGCATATTCACCCGAGAACAAGAGATGCGCGTCAGGAATGATGAGCGCGTTGGCTGGGCGAGGTTCAGGGAAGCTGAAGGACTCCGAAGCGACCTCAGATCCGGCAACATCGAGCTTTTGGTTTAATGGGGTATTCAAATAGTGCCCCACTCAGAAATTGAAATTAATTAATTTTGTGTTAATAACACATCGTAAATTAACTGCAAACCGATTGTGCGGTCGGCGTCGGAATCTGTTTGAAGCCCATGATCGTTCGACCCCGGAATCAAGCGAGAGCGTTGGCACCCGTGCGGAAGGTCCAACTCACATGGTACGATCAAGAGCGTTTCGTCGCCTTGACCTGATCGAGGTGCGGCGTCAGTTGGTGCGCGCGCGCAACCGACATTCCAGTAACCGCGTTATCGTAAGGCGCATCAACGGCCTGCTATGCCGGATTTACCACTTGGATGGCATCGCCCCCAGCCAAAGTGAGCGAATTCGCAAGGCTGTTCAAATTGCGCTCCGAGGCACATCCGAAGGTTAGTTGACCTAAGTCCCGATCAGAGAGGTAACCGCTGCCAAGCTTGTCCTTCAGCTTAGTGCAAGCAGCAGCAGGCCCAGAGCATCGGCGCGCGCATCACCGATGCAATGACCAAAAAATTCCGGCTTTGGCACCGGACCCGATTCCGGCCATGCTGACGTAGAGTTGCGGACCGCAGCCGCTTGCGCAGATTCGTGCATTCGTCGCTGCCCGGATCTCTGTGCATCCTCACTTGCGGGGCAGTTGCACAGCGGATCTCGGTTGACCGATGTTAGCTCTATTCCGCGGCGTTGAAGCTGGGCTGGCGATTGCATGCCTGATTGGCAACGTTAGCCTCGATGGCCATCTGAAGCGACGAGGCAGACAGCAATGCCATAGCCGATCGTTCTTCGGTCAGGCGCCTCTCAATGTACTGCCGTTCAACTTCGGTCAGCGTCGTTTCGAGCAGGCGCACATACCGATCTATGTTCTTCTGATATGTGCGCAAACGGACAATCTTCTCGTCCATCATCTTCCATCCGGGCGGGAATGAGTACGATATTTGAAAATAGCTCTTGAAGAGGTCTTTTTAAATATTTTATATCAATGCGTCGTATTTAAAATGGCAGATAAATCTGTGCGGGTCAAGAAGGGGTGTCTTCGATGAAATCGATCATGCTCACAGTCATAATTCTGTTCGCTATTTCGACCGTCGCGCCGCTCTACCCGTCTCCAGCACTGGCCCAGCAAAACACACCCGACAAAGCCAAGGGCGCTAAGAAGGGATGCAGGCCGGGGGCAAAATACGCTTGCTACTAAGCGAGGTCACTATTGCCGTTGGTTCGCGAGTCCGCAAAAGTCGTCGACGAGGAAATCCTTGTTGGACCGCGCCTGGTGATGAAATGGCAAGCCAGCGTCTTCGGCGCTTCGACCAAGAAGCCGTAGCCTGGATCGAGTAAACCCGGAATTTGGTGCGGGCATCAGCGATGCAAGATTCTCTCTCAATCAAAGAGCAATTTACTGTTGGCGCTCGCATCGAGGTAAGACCATCTGCCGGACCACGGTTGTCTGGCAGAACTGGGACTTTGATTGGTGCTGGATATCATCCCAAAAGCCTCCGTATCATATTGGACGGTTCAAAAACACCGATCACTCTTCACTTTGCATACGTTGCAATCGTAAGTGAATGATTCTGGACAATGCTACGGCAGCTTAGAGTGACGCGTTCATCAACGGGCGGCCTATACGGGCCCCGACTTGTTGATCGTTCGGGCCAAGGATTGACGCAGAGAGAGCCACGCCGACCATACAACTTTAAATAAGATTGAGGGCATCATCCGTGGGGAGAGAAGGCCTATTGATCGCCGCACCGATAGCGTCAAAGATCAAAAGTGGGCTAGAGGCAGAGCCGAGGGAACGGCTGATGCCAAGAACTCTTCGAGAGCAACTTGATCAAGTTGAGTGCGATATCAAACTGTACATGGAATTTGATAAGGCAGAAAAAGACCGATTCAATCGCGAGTCTTACTTGTGGACCGCGGAGGATCGCATCGAATGGCAGGAGATGCAATCCGACAATGCTCAGCGACTCCGAGAACTCTTTGAAGAGCGTGACGCATTGCGCAACCAGCTGGACCTGTAGCGACCTGTGAGGACGCCGAAGAGTCTTGCAGCGTTGATAGTAACGTCCCGCTCATGCCAGTTGAGAAACGAGAGTGACCAGCTCCGACTGGCGGTGCGCTCCCGTCTTCGAGAAGATCGCTTTCAGGTGATTGCGAGCCGTTTCGCGCGAAATGCCGAGGTGTTCGGAGGCGCTGTCGATCGATGCGCCAGTTGCAAGCAGCGCGGCCAATCGAGCTTCGGCTCGTGTGAGGTCGAAGGCTTGGCCGATGAGCGCCGGGTCTGGCGCAGCGCGCGGGACGAGGTTGGATAGGATCAGCACGGCACGCGCTCCGAGGAAGACGGAACGCGCGGCGCCGTCCACTGGCAGTATGCGTAAGACAACCGGTGGCTTTGTCGTCCGACGAATGAGGATCGGAGAGGCGGGGATCGCGATGGCGTCAGGCGTAGACCGGATCAAGCTGATCAGCTGATCGAGTTTCGTCATCGCCTGCTTGTCGCGCAGAACGAGACGCCGCTCCCTGATGCGGATCTCATCGTCAAAGCCACAGTCGGCCACCTCGTTCGTGCGCAGGACCATTCCCTCTCGGTTGAGGACCAATGCAGGTTGACGAACACGGCTGAGGACGTCGGTCATCGACGTCAGCGCGACCCTGCCGACGGCGGTCGCGAGCGTGGCGGTCTCGGTGAGGCGCGGCGCCAATTGCGCGAGCAATTGCTTGTCGCGGGTCTCGAACATGCCCTCGCGGCCCGTTCGCTGGATCGTCAATGCCCATGCTGCGGTGTCGGCCCAGAAGCCTATGCCGGCGAACCAACGGTATCCGAACGGAAATAGCACCTCGTTGTACATGGGATCGGAGCGAATCTGCTCCAGGGTCATCACGTCGAGGTCGGTCACGACCTCGCCCGCCATCATGCGCGGAAACCCCCTGGCGCGGGGATCCTTCAGATGCCAGTTGTTCCTGAAGTAGAATTGGGTCCCTTCGTCGATCGATTCGGTGCGTGGGACGTCCGGGGTCCTGATGTCGCTCTGAAGCAGGAGTGCCGCTGACGCTCCGACCGCCTTGCAAATGTCATCCATGATGTCGCGCCACGCATCTGGATTCACGGCGGCTTCGCCGAGCCGATCGATGACCTTCGACAATTCCTGATGGTCTATCTTATTGGTCCTCAAGAGCGGCCCCCCTCCGCCGTGCCCAAGGCATTCGTTGCAGCCGGCGAGCTTCGTTGCATGCCGTGCAGAAGGCCCACAACCGACCCTGGGCCCCCTCGAACGCGCTTCCCTGGTCCAGGATGCTTCGTGAGACGGCAGCTCGAAGCAAGCCCTGTTGCCTGCTTTTCCTGAAGAATCGCGGTCGACGAAAGTCTAATGAGATCGCTGCCGTGAGGCGGCGCCAGCAAGCTCTCAATGACCCATTCGGGTCATGCGTCGAGACGTGCCAGCGCTATTCCATTGGGGAGGAATAGCCTTTGATCCAGGAATTAAGGCCTTGAGCCAGTTTGTTGCAGGTTTTCGGTTTCCGCTCATGCTCTGTTTCTGTGGGGACGCCTCGGCGCGTCAGAGTGTCGCAGTGCGGTCTGCGGCACGCGACGCGGCCCGGGGGCCGGCGCTATCAACGGTAGCAATTCGTTTTATCAGCAGCTTGGGCGATCTGGTCCGATCGCGACAGGTGGAGAGCGCGCACATTTCATTTCGGTGCGGATTGCGCCGTGGCCCGGCGACGCGTCGATGCTTTGGCTCGGTGAGATGGCCGGCCGTCGCAAATCGGACACGCATAATTTCGCAGCTGCACCGTTCGGTTCGCGTCCTGCTTAAGGTTAGCAGCTGTGCTGTCTTGACGCTGTCGCGCAACAATGGAAACAATTTGCAATTGTCAAAAACCTTTTGACGGTCCGCGGTACGACTTCGACGTTCGACGCTGCATCACGATGCCTCGTCGAGCGGTACTTCAGTAGAACAATAACAAGACCAGTTCATTTCCAACTCGCGCCGTTGGGCTGACGGCGAACTTGAAAAATCAAAGAGGTTACGGAAGGGGCTCACCATGAGGGACCGCACGACGTTACGCGTCGCGTCCATATCGCGTTCCACCATCGACGATTGAAGATTTCTCCATCCGCATAACGCAAGCCGCTTCCGCGCGCTCGCGAGCAATGCCTGTTGCCCTATCGAGGAAGATGAACCACCATGATCATCAACGGCACCGACGCAAACAATCAGATCGCCGGCACTAATACGGCTGACGTCATCAATGCAAAAAACGGCGACGATATCGTCAACGCCGGGGCAGGCAATGATCTCATTCAGGCCGGCAACGGCAATGACAGCATAAATGCTGGTGCGGGCAACGACCTGATCGACGCCGGAAATGGCAATGACACGGTGGATGGCGGCGCCGGAAATGACGTCATTCTCGGCGGCAACGGCAACGATACGCTGCTCGGTGGGACGGGCAATGATCTGATCGGCGGCGGAAACGGCGACGACATCATCGACGGCGGTGCGGGTCGTGACATCGTCAGCGGCGAGAATGGCAACGATATCCTGATCTACCGCGTTTCGGAGAATGTGGGTTCTTGCGATATCTATGATGGCGGCAAAGGCCAGGACACGCTCCGCCTCGTCGTCACGCAGGAACTGGCGAACTCGGCTTCGTTCAGGTCCGATCTTGCGGCAATCCAGGCGCTTATCGCGCGCTATGGCAGCGCGGACTACGCGTTCAGGAGCTTCAACCTGGCCATCGTCTCGATCGAGAAGGTCGAGGTCGTCATCGAAGGCGCGACCAATCATGCGCCGGTCGCAGTCGCAGATATCGTCTCCGTCACGGAGGATGCGACGACGGTTGCGAGCGGCAATTTGCTCGCAAACGACACGGATGCCGATGTCGGCGACACCCACATCGTATCGGCGGTAGCGGGAGGCACGGACAACGGCACCACGATCACGGTCGTCAGCGCCTATGGAACGCTGGTCGTCACCAAGGCGACCGGCGCCTACACCTATACGCTCAACAATTCCAGCGCATCCGTGCAAGCGCTCGCCGAAGGCCAGCAGGTAACGGATCAGTTCACCTACACGAATGCTGACAACCACGGAGGCACGGGCTCGTCGACGCTCACGGTGACCGTCACCGGCAGTAACGACGCGGCCACGATCACCGTGTCTGGGAGCCAGGATATTTCGGTGATCGAGGCCGGCGGCGTTGCCGACGCAGTGGCCGGCGATCCCAACGCGTCGGGCCAACTCGCGGTGCACGACCTCGACAGCGGCCAAGACCATTTCGCCACCCCGGCTTCCCTGGCCGGCACGTACGGCAACTTCACCTTCAATCCAGCGACCGGTGCCTGGACCTATACGCTCGATTCTGCGAAATCGGATTCGCTCGTCGCAGGGCAGCACGTCACCGACACCCTGACGGTCGCCTCGGCCGACGGCAGCGCCACCTCCGATATCGTGGTGAACATCACGGGCGCCAACGACGTAGCCGCGATAGGTGATCCTGCACAGCACGACGTCACCGAGGACAGCCAGCTGACGGCATCGGGGCAGCTGTCCATCAGCGATCCCGACCAGAACCAGGCCGCGTTCCAGGCCGGCGTGATCACGGCACCGGGCAATCTCGGCGCAGTGACACTGTCTGCCGACGGTCACTACACCTATTCGGTCGACAACGCGGCGATCCAATATCTCAGTGCCACCGACACCAAGACGGAGACCTTCACCGTCACGTCGATCGACGGCACGACCAAGGAGATCAGCTTCGATATCCACGGCGCGCAGGACGCGCCGAGCTTGAGCGTTCAGGACGCATCTGGCGCCGCCGACGGAGAGATCACGCTCAACGTCGCGGCCAGCAAAGTCGATCAAGGCAGCACCTTGTCGGTCAAGATCGAAGGTGTGCCGACGACGTTTGACGTCGAGCACGGCGTGGCAATCGGAGACGGCACCTGGCTCGTGACCGGCGATTCAATCTCCGAGATCGTCTTGATCCCGCACAATGCCGTCGGCAGCACGACCCCATTCACACTGAAGGTCACGGCCACCTCCGACGACGGCGTGCATCGGGCGTCGAGCTCGGCCGAGCTCACGCTGACCGTGACGCCCGGCGCCAACGAGATCAATGCGTTGGATATTGACGGCTACATCGGCGGAGCCACGGTCTTTGCCGACGCCAACAACAACGGAATTCTCGATGCGGGCGAGGCGTTCACGACGACCCGGGCCGACGGTAGCTTCACGCTGTCCGGCGGATCCGGTCCGCTCGTGAGCATCGGCCGTGTCGACATCTCGACGGGACTGCAGGTCGATGGCGTGCTGAGGGCGCCGGAGGGATCCACCGTCATCACGCCGCTGACGACGTTGATCGCTGCCTTGATCGACAGCACGTCGCTGACAGCTGACCAGGCCATGAACGCCGTGGCCGCCGCCTTCGACCTTGACCTGACCGGTATCGACTTGAGGTCGTACGATCCGGTGCCTGATGCGGTGAATAGCGATCCAACGGCGACCGCGGTGCTTGCGGCGGCCATCCAGGTCCAGAGCACGGTGGCGCAGGTCTCGGCCGTCGGCGTTGCGCCGGATACGGTCATAGCCGCAATTGCGGATGCGGTTGCTGCCGCTCAGGCCGATCCGGACAATCCGCTGCCCTTCGATCTCAGCTCGCAGGAAACGGTGCAGAGCGTAGTTGTGTCCTCCGGCGTCGACGCGGCGGCTGCCGCGACGCTTGTCGAGGTCGTTGCTGCCGCGAACAAGAGTATTCAATCAGCTACGAACGTGACCGAGCTAGCGCAGGCCGGCCAGGTTGCTCAAGGCGCGGCCACGGACCAGTTGGCCGCGACGGACTTTTCCGACCCGGATTCGGTGACTGAGCTCACCACCCTCTACGTCGACAACCTTGACCAGCAGGTCGGGAATGCCGTGCTGACGCCGGTCGGCAGCGCCCAGTTCGGCTCGCTCGGCGATGACGTGCTCTCGGGCGGGGGTGGCAGCGATCTGATCGACGGTCAGGACGGCAACGACCGCATCAGCGGCGGCGCCGGGAACGACATTCTCTTTGGTGGCGCCGGCAAGGATTATCTCACGGGCGGTGCCGGTGACGATGTTCTCGACGGCGGGCCAGGATTCGACCGCGCCGTCTATACCGACGCGACCGGCGGAGTCACGATCAATCTCGCGGCGGCAACCGCGTCCGGCGCCGGAGTGGATACGGACACGCTCGTCAACATCGAAGCCGCCATCGGCAGCGAATTCGCCGACATATTCAACGGCGCCGGATTCACCGGCGACGCGCGTGTTCCGGGCAGCCCCGTCGGTTACAATGAGTTCGAGGGCAAGGGCGGCGACGACACCATCATCAGCAATACCAACAGCCAGGGGGCGGAGCTCACGCGCGTCTCCTATGTGAGCGCGACCGGGGCGGTGACGGTGGATCTCGCGGCCGGCTATGCGCAGGGTGATGCGTCGGTGGGCCACGATACGCTGGTCGGTTCCGGCTTCAACGGCGTCTGGGGCTCAGCCCATGACGACACGATTCTCGGCAGCAACAATCCGATGTTCACCGCGGAAGTGTACTCGGGCTTGGCCGGTAACGACTATATCGACGGCCGCGGCGGCTATGACCGCGTCGACTATAACGTCGATCCGACCACGGCGACGGGAATCACGGTCAATCTGGCAGCCGGCATCGTGACCGGCGACGCCACCATCGGAACGGACACGCTGCGCGCGATCGAGGCAATCCGCGGCACCAACTTCGCGGATACCTACAATGCCTCCGGTTTCGGCTCCAGCAGCGTCAATGCCGGCTCGAATGGGACGTTCAACGAGTTCACCGGCAACGGCGGCGACGACACCATCACCGGCAACGGCTTTACGCGGCTCGGTTTCAACAATGCGACGGCGGGCGTCCAGGTCGACTTCGTGACCGGCATCGCCACCGGTGATTCATCCGTCGGCACCGACCATTTCACGGGCGTCAACGCCGTCCAAGCATCGATGTTCGATGACTCCCTGTATGGCGGCGCGACCAACGATACCTTCACCGGCCTTGCCGGCAACGATCATATCGACGGCCGCGGTGGCTTCGACGTATCGTCTTACAACAACATCTTTTTCACCACGGGGGGCATCACCGTCAATATGGCGGCCGGCATCGTCACCGGCGATGTCTCGAACGGCACGGACACGCTTCGTTCGATCGAAGGCATTCAGGGCACAAACTTCAACGATACCTACGATGCGACCGGTTACGGCGTGACCGGGGACAACATCGGCAACAACGGGACCTTCAACCAGTTCGAAGGGCTGCGCGGTGACGACGTCATCACCGGCAACGGCAACACACGCCTCATTTTCGCCAATGCCACCGGCGGCGTGACCATCAATCTCGTGGGCGGCACCGCCAACGGTGACGGTTCGACCGGTCACGACAGCTTCACCGGTGTCAACAGCGCCCTCGGCAGCAACTTTGCCGACATTTTCGACGCGACCGGATTCTCTGGCCCGAGCGGGACCTCGTTCCAGGGGCAGGGGGGCGACGACCAGATCATCGGCAACGGCACGACGCAGATCCAGTACAACAACGCCACCGGCGGTGTGACCATCAATCTCGCGGCCGGTTCTGCCAGCGGCGACACGTCGGTCGGCCACGACAGTTTCAGCGGCGTGAACAGCGCCATCGGCAGCAATTTCAACGACGTCTATGACGCAACGGGCTTCACCGGCGTCAACGCAAATTTCAATTCATTCCAGGGCAACGCCGGAAACGACAGCATTATCGGCAACGGCAACACCCTGATTCAGTATGGCAGCGCGACCAGCGGCGTGACCATCAATCTCACCGCGGGTACGGCTGATGGTGACGGCTCGGTCGGCCATGACACCATCGCCGGGGGCGTCTTCAACGTCTTCGGATCGAATTTCAACGATACGATCGTCGGTAGCGCCAGCAATGACGGCCTCTCCGGCAGCGGCGGCAATGACACGCTGGATGGCCGAGCCGGCAACGATTTCCTTAGCGGCGGAGCCGGTGCAGACACCTTTGTCTATGCGAGCGGCGGCGGTTTCGACTTCATCCAGGATTTCGTCCATGGCCAGGACAGGATCGATCTGACCGGAGTCTACGGCATCTATAGCCTCTCCGATCTGCAATCGCACGCGGAGCAGAGCGGCCCGAACACGGTCATCACGTTCAGTTCCGGTGACGGAATCACGCTTCAGAACGTCACTCGGAGCAGCCTGACGGCGAGCGATTTCCTGTTCGGCACGCCGGCCGCGCCGATCGTCGGCGACGACGACGCCAACAGCCTCGCCGGAACGGCAAATGCCGAATCCATCAGCGGCCTCGGCGGCAACGATCGCCTTCAGGGCCTGGGTGGCAGCGACCTCCTGGATGGCGGAGCGGGCTTCGACCGCGCCGTCTATACCGACGCGACCGGCGGCATCACGATCAATCTGGCAGCAGGCGTCGCCTCAGGGCCGGGCGTCGGAACCGACACACTCGTTGGCATCGAGGGGGTGGTCGGCAGCAATTTTGCCGATACGTTCAACGCGGCTGGGTTTACCGGCTCGACCGGCCTGCCCGGCGTGGCGGCCGGCCAAAGTGAGTTCGAGGGGCGGGGCGGTGACGACAGCGTCATCGGCGATCTCAACGCCCTGGGGCAGGCGGTGACGCGATTGTCCTATCTGAGCGCGACCGGTGCCGTCACGGTCGACATCGGCGCAGGCACCGCCGACGGCGACGCCTCCGTCGGTCACGACACCTTCTCCAACGTCTCGACCATCTGGGCCTCGGCCTACAACGACACCATCTACGGCAGCGACAATGCCGCCTTCACCTACGAGACCTATGAAGGGCGCGGCGGCGACGACTATATCGACGGCCGCGGCGGCTACGACCAGGTCACCTACAACTCGGATACGACGACCACGTCAGGCATCTACGTTCACCTGGCCGCGGGCGTTGTGAACGGCGATGCGACCGTCGGCACCGACACGTTGCGCAACGTCGAGGCCGCTCGCGGCACCAATTTTGACGACACCTTCGATGCGACCGGATTCGGTCAGCCCGGGGCGACCAATGTCGGCTCCTCGGGGGCCTTCAATGACTTCGCCGGCGCCGGCGGCAACGACACCATCATCGGCAACGGCTTCACCCGCCTGAACTACCAGATCGCCGCCTCGAGCGTCAGCGTCGATCTCGAGACCAGCGCCGTTGGGACGACGAATGCAGTCACGGTCGCCGGCAGTGCCACGGGTGCGACCGAGGGGACCGACACCTTCACCGGCGTCAATGCGGTGCAGGGATCGACCTTCGCCGATACCCTGCTCGGCAGCAGCTTCAACAACAACTTCACCGGACTTGGCGGTGACGATTACATCGACGGTCGCGGCGGGTTCGACGTTGCCATCTACAACAGCCTCAGCACGGTCATGGGTGGTGTGACCGTCGATATGGCGGCAGGCACGGCGACCGGCGATGCGTCGATCGGCAGCGATACGCTGCGCTCGATCGAGGGCATTCAGGGCACGGGCTACGCCGACAGCTACAACGCAACGGGCTACGGCCAGAATGGCGCCTCCAACGTCGGCAACAACGGCACCTACAACCAGTTCGAGGGCCTGGGCGGCGATGACGTCATCACCGGCAACGGCAACACCCGCATCATCTACGCCAATGCGACCGGCGGGGTGACTGTCGATCTCGGCAGCGGCACCGTCAGCGGCGATGCCTCGGTCGGGCACGACATCATTACCGGTGGTGTGAACAGCGTTGCCGGATCGGGCTTCAGCGATACGCTGAAGGGAAGCGGCGGTGCCGACAGTCTGCTCGGCAACGGCGGAGCCGACACATTCATCTATGCCAGCGGCGGCGGAGCCGATTTCATCGGCGACTTCTCGCAAGCGCAGGCCGACAAGATCGACCTCTCGGGCGTCACCGGCATCTATACGCTGGCCGACGTCCAGGCGCTCGCCTCACAGCAGGGGCCGAACACGTTCATCAACTTCGGCAATGGTGACAGCCTGACGCTGCAGAACGTCACCCTGTCGAACCTCACCGCGGCGGACTTCATCTTCTCGCCGGGCGTTCACCTGATTGGCGACGCCAATCCGAACACGCTGGTCGGCACCGGCTATGCCGATATCCTGAGCGGCCTCGGCGGCAACGATGTCCTGCAGGGGCTCGGCGGCAATGACCAGCTCGACGGCGGCCAGGGTTTTGACCGCGCCGATTACAGCGATGCGACGGGTGGCATCACCGCCAACCTGGCGGCCGGCTCGGTGACGGGTCCCGGCGTCGGCAGCGACGTGCTGGCGAATGTCGAGGGCATCCTCGGCAGCAATTTTGCCGATACGTTCAACGCGGCTGGATTTACTGGCTCGACCGGCCTGCCCGGCGTGGCGGCCGGTCAAAGTGAGTTCGAGGGGCGCGGCGGCGACGATAGCGTCATCGGCGATCTCAACGCCCTGGGGCAGGCGGTGACGCGGTTGTCCTATCTGAGCGCGACCGGTGCCGTCACGGTCGATATCGGCGCAGGCACCGCCGACGGCGACGCCTCCGTCGGTCACGACACCTTCTCCAATGTCTCGACCATCTGGGGCTCGGCTTACAACGACACGATCTACGGCAGCGACAATGCGGCCTTCACCTATGAGACCTATGAGGGGCGCGGCGGCGACGACTATATCGATGGCCGCGGCGGCTACGACCAGGTCACCTACAATTCGGATACGACGACCACGTCAGGCATCTACGTTCACCTGGCCGCGGGCGTTGTGAACGGCGATGCGACCGTCGGCACCGATACGTTGCGCAACGTTGAGGCCGCCCGCGGCACCAATTTTGACGACACCTTCGATGCGACCGGCTTCGGTCAGGCCGGGGCGACCAATGTCGGCTCCTCGGGGGCCTTCAACGACTTCGCCGGCGCCAGCGGCAACGACACCATCATCGGCAACGGCTTCACCCGCCTGAACTACCAGATCGCCGCCTCAAGCGTCAGCGTCGACCTCGAGACCAGCGCCGTCGGGACGACGAATGCAGTCACGGTCGCCGGCAGTGCCACGGGTGCGACCGAGGGGACCGACACCTTCACCGGCGTCAATGCGGTGCAGGGCTCGACTTTCTCGGACACGCTGCTCGGCAGCAGCTTCAACAACAACTTCACCGGTCTTGGCGGTGACGATTACATCGACGGTCGCGGCGGGTTCGACGTTGCCATCTACAACAGCCTCAGCACGGTCACGGGCGGCGTGACCGTCGACATGGCGGCAGGCACGGCGACCGGCGATGCGTCGATCGGCAGCGATACGCTGCGCTCGATCGAGGGCATTCAGGGCACGGGCTACGCCGACAGCTACAACGCAACGGGCTACGGCCAGAATGGCGCTTCCAACGTCGGTAACAACGGCACCTATAACCAGTTCGAAGGCCTGGGCGGCGATGACGTCATCACCGGCAACGGCAACACCCGCATCATCTACGCCAATGCAACTGGCGGGGTGACTGTCGATCTCGGCAGCGGCACCGTCAGCGGCGATGCCTCGGTCGGGCATGACAGCTTTATGGGTGTCAACAGCGCAACCGGCAGCAATCTTGCCGACAGCTTCGACGCGACGGGATTCGTCGGGTTCAACGCGTTCCAGGGCCAGGGCGGCGACGATACCATCATCGGCAATGGCAACACGCAGATCCTGTTCGGGAATGCGACGTCCGGCGTGACCATCAACCTCGCCGCAGGCACGGCCAGTGGCGATACCTCAACCGGCCATGACACCTTCACAGGCGTCAACAGTGCGGTCGGCGGCAGCGGCAACGATACGTTCAACGCGGCCGGCTTCGTCGGGGCCAACTTCTTCCAGGGCGGCTCCGGCAACGATGCCATCACCGGCAACGGCTCCACCCAGATCCAGTACGGCAGCGCCACGTCAGGTGTGACCGTCAATCTCGCTGGCGGCACCGCGGACGGCGACGGCTCTGTGGGTCACGACACCATCACAGGAGGGGTGACCAACGTCGCGGGCTCGAACTTCAACGACACGATCACCGGCTCGGCCAGTGGCGACCAGTTGTTCGGGAACAACGGCAACGACCTGCTCAACGGCGGTGCCGGCAACGACTTCCTGGGTGGCGGTCTCGGCGCCGATACCTTCGTCTACGCCACCGGCGGTGGCGCGGACACCATCGGCGACTTCTTGCAGGCGCAGACTGACAAGATCGACCTCACGGGCGTCGCGGGCGTCTCCAGTTTTGCGCAGGTTCAGGCGCTTGCCACTCAGGTTGGGCTGAACACGGTCATCGACTTCGGCAATGGCGACAGCCTGACGCTCTCGAACGTGACGCTGTCGAACCTGACGGCGGCCGATTTCATCCTGGGGCAAGGCGTCAACCTCACTGGCGACGGCAATGCGAACACGCTGACCGGCACAGCCTATGCCGACAGCCTGAGTGGCCTCGGCGGCAACGATCGCCTGAAGGGCCTCGATGGCAATGATTTGCTCGACGGCGGCCTCGGCTTCGACCGCGCCGACTATACCGATGCGACGGGCGGCATTACCGCAAGTCTCGCCGCAGGCTCGGTGACAGGTCCGGGTGTCGGAACTGACACGCTCGCGAATATCGAGGGCATCGTCGGCAGCAGCTTTGCCGACACGTTCAACGCGACCGGCTTTGCGGGTAACACCGGCATTGCCGGCACGAATCTCGGCTTCAACGAATTCGAGGGTCGCGGCGGCGACGACAACATCACGGGAGCCACCAACAGCCTGGGTGCGCTGCTGACGCGCATCTCTTACGCCAACGCGACGGGTAGCGTGACAGTGGATCTGGCCGCGCATTCGGCGACGGGAGATAGCTCGGTCGGGACCGATACCCTGGTTGGCTCGGGCTTTGCCGGCATCGTCGGCTCTGGATTTGCCGACCAGTTGCTGGGCAGCGCCAATGGACCGGGGACCGTGGAGACCTTCGAAGGTCGCGCCGGCAACGACTCCATCGATGGCCGGGCCGGTTTCGACCGGGCGGACTACGCGCTCGATCCGGCAGCCGTGGGCGGCATCAACGTTCAGCTCGCTGCGGGAACCGTGACGGGCGATGCTGCGACGGTCGGCACCGACACGCTTCGATCGATCGAATCCGTGCGCGGCTCGAATGACGCGGACGTCTTCAACGCCACCGGCTTCGGTGCAGGCAGCACGAATGCCGGCTCCAACGGGACCTTCAACGAATTCATCGGCATGGGAGGCAACGACAGCATCACCGGTAACGGCAACACGCGTATCGCGTTCACCAATGCGACCGGTCTCGTGACCGTCGACCTGCTGGCGGGCACGGCGAGTGGTGACGCATCCACCGGCAGCGACACCTTCAGCGGCGTCAATGCCGTGATGGCCTCGATGTTCAACGATGTCATTTATGGAAGCAACAACACCGCAGCTACCGAGACGTTCACTGGCCTTGCCGGTGACGACTCCATCAATGGTCGCGGCGGCTTCGACCTCATCAGTTACAACAATATCTACTTCTCCACCGGCCCGGTAACCATCGACTTCACGGCCGGCACTGCGACCGGTGACAGTTCGATCGGCAATGACACGTTCCGCGGGATCGAGGGCGCCCAGGGCACCACTTTCAACGACGTCTTCACGGCGACGAATTTTGGTGCGATTGGCTTCCAGAATGCCGCCGTCAACAACGTCGGCAACAACGGCAATTTCAATCAGTTCGAAGGCTTGGCCGGCAATGACACCATCACCGGAAACGGCAACACCCGCATCATCTACGCCAGCGCGGCCGATGCCGTAACGATCAACCTGCAGGCAGGGACTGCAACCGGCGGCAGCTCGATCGGCGCCGACACCTATACCGGTGTCAACAGCGCGACCGGTAGCAACCAGGCCGACACTTACAATGCGGCGACATTCGTCGGATTGTTCGGTACCTTCAATTTGTTCGAGGGCCTCCTCGGCAACGATACCATCACCGGCAACGGCAATACGCGCGTCTCATATTCCCAGGCAAGCGGAGGCATTTCCGTCGATCTCTCGACCGGAGCGGTGAGCGGGGCCGCAGGCGCCGACGTCATCACGGGTGGCGTCAACAGCGTCCAGGGTTCCAATCTGGCCGACACATTGGTCGGCAGTTCAAATGACGAGTACTTCTTCGGCGGTGGCGGCGCCGACACGATCAGTGCCGGCGGCGGCAATGACGGCATCACCGGCCAGGGCGGCAACGACACGATCGATGGCGGCGCCGGCACCGACATGGTGATCTTCAGCGGGACGCAATCGCAGTATACCGTCACGACGCCTGGACCGATTGTGGTTCAAGACAATACGGCGGGCCGTGACGGCACCGACAGCCTGAGCAATGTCGAAGTGCTACAGTTCAGCGACGGCATCGTGTTGCTGTCGTCGGGTTCTTCGGGCAGTCCGATTGATCTCTCGACGCAACAGCAGATCTCCGGCAATGCGCCCGTCATCGGAACGGCCGGTGACGATTATCTCCGTATCGGGAGCAACATCTTCGGCCATCAGATCAATCTGGGCGGCGGGGGCGCGGACACGGTCTTGCTCAACGGCAGCGTCTTCGGCAACGGTTACACGCTCAATCTTGCCGGCGTCGGGAACCTGGTCGGCAGCAATAGCGACGAATTCGTCAACCTGACGAACCACGCTGACGGATTGGTCGTAAACCTCGGTGCCGGCAATGACCATCTCAGCCTCGTGGGCGGTACCAATACGCTGAGCCTCGTGGACGTCGAGGGGATCGCCGGATCCGATTTCGGTGCGACGCCTGGCGTCAATGACGTGCTCAACTTGTCGACGACGGTCACTGGCCTGGAGATCAGCCTCGGCAACGGCGACAACACGATGAATCTCGCCGCCGGCGCGAACTCGTTCGTGAATATCTTCGACGTCAATCACGTCAATGGAACCGGGGGTGATGACACTCTGAGTGTGACCGGCGCAATCTCTGCTGCGAACGGGGTCGCAATCGACCTCGGCAATGGCGAGGACACCATCGTCCTCAACGGAAACTTCGCTGCATTTGCCGCGGTCGGTGTCGAGCACATCAACGGCAATGCAGGCGATTATTCCTTGAGCTTGACGAACAATGTCGACGGCATCGCAATCGACATGGGCGGTGGCAGCGATCTGGTTTCTCTCGCCAATGGCGTGAATTCGCTCAGCATCGTTGGGGTCGAAAACCTCAACGGCAGTGATTTCACCGGCAATCTCAACCCATCGGACGACACGGTCACACTTCTGAACACCGTATCCGGCGTCACGGTCAATCTCGGCGAGGGTACAGCCAATGTGCTGAACCTCGCCGCAGGCAGCAATTCGTTCGACAATCTCTGGAACGTGAATCTGCTCAACGGGAGCTCGTCGAACGATACCCTGACGTTGAACGGCAGTCCGGCGAACGTGATCGATCTCGGCGACGGGAATGACAGCTTGACCTTCAACGCGAACGTCTACGACATCACGGTAAGCAACGTCGAAAACATCAATGCTGGCGCGAATTTCGACAGGATCACCATCGGCAATACGTCCGGCAACACGACGATCACTGCCGGCGCGGGCGCGGATGAGATCTTCGCCAGTGCGGGCCACGACAGTTTCCGTTTCGTCAGCATCGCAGATTCCGCCGCCGGTGCTGCCGATACCATTCACAATTTCGACGCAGCCAACGATAGCTTTACCTTCTCAGGCATCAGCATCGCCGGCGGTCACATCGAGTATGTGGATAGTGCGGCGCTCCTCGGCGCCAACCAGGCTTCGGCCCATTTGCAGAGTTTTGGGCCTGGCAACGACTACCTCCAGATCGATATCGATGGCGATGGAGCCAGTGATATGGACGTTAGCCTGCAAAATGCCACTGGCACGCTGCACAATGGCAACTTCCTCATCACCTAGGCTTTGGAGAAGGCGTCGGCTTCGGGGCCCTATGGCCCCCGCGGCCGCCGGACATATGCAGCGCGCCTCAAAACAAAGACCGCCGCCATCCGGTTACCCGTTGTGGCGGCAGTCGTTAATCCAGCCTGGCTCGGCCTCAGCCAAGCGCTCTCCAATTTACCAGGCGTACCAGTATCCCCACCAGCGCTGGGACACGGGCCGTGCCTGCGCCTTCATGGCCGCGACTTCCTCGACCGGGCGAAGCTGAGGACCATAGATCGCGGGCGGGTAGACATCATCCCACAGCACAAGTCCGCCTTGGACGGAAGCCGCCCGATGATGCGCCGGACCAAGCGCGAGCTCGGCGGCTGGCGCCACGGATGCGGTCAAGGTGAGGCCAAGAGCAGACAGAGCAATGCATGGAATAAGCACGCGGAAGTTCATTGGATTGAATCCCTTCTAAAATGCGATGCGAAATAATGCGACGGCTCCCGGACGGTTGCAAGGGCATCGGCCGAACGATCGGCGCGAAATTCCCCGTTGCGGGAGACAAGGTCTGCTCGAAGCGCTCCTGCTCGACGATAAAGGCTCGGGCCCGCCAGCTCGCAAAGGCTTCTCTATATAGCTCGCAAAGGCTTCTCTATATAGAGAGTGATCGTTCCGGACCGAAATGAGAGATGGGGAGGACGAGCGGACGCGGCATCGCATTGCATGCACACAAGAAGTCGAGGCGTGAACAATCTTTCGGCGCCGGGAGGCACCGAGAATCATGATGTCGACACACTGCTCGGTCTTGATGTGTCCCCGGACTATCCGGGACGACTCTCCATGGCTTCTGCATTTGTCTCCGCTTCCATTTTTGGCGCTGGCCTCATCTTGGGATATGCGCTGCGTGCTTGGCGCGTCCAGCGAAGGGCTGCAAGTTCCGGTGAGACCTCGACTCCCACCTCAACATTCGGCCATGCCCGACGAGCCTTTTAGGCACCGTCGGGCTCGCCGGGGGGCACTCGGGGTTCTCACTGAAACGAATGGGGGCATGACGAGATGAGTGAACCCAAGAAGGACGCTCCGCGGCGATACATCGTGGATGGCGCGGGACAGCGTGTTCTCGTCGGCCTGACGATTTCGGAGACGGTCGAGTTCGAAACGCTGGACAATCCGGATGCGCGATTGCGCGCCGGTTTGCCTGACCAGGAGCGTCGTCTGCACCAGAACGAGCACGGCGCGCGCTGGCTGGAGCTCTACGTCAAGCATGAGCGAGCCTGGAACGATTGGATGGCCGAGACGCGTGCCCGGCCGCAGAAGCCCTGCTTGCTCAATTAGGCAAGTCCTCAATTAGGCAAGGCGCGTCACCTCTGGGCGCCGAGGCCCATTCGACCCTCGTCGCGGAAGGGGCTTTGGCAGATGGCAAGCGGTTGCCAACATGTCACACCGCGAGCATGCGGCTTCCCTGGATGCTCATCAGGGTGAGATTGCCGGTCGCATAGGCGCCGGTATCGATGTTGGCGCGATTGTTTCGCACATCGGCGCGCCGCACTGGCGTGTGACCGTGCACGATATATTTGCCGAAATGCTTTTTGCTCTCCAGGAACTCCTCGCGAATCCACAAGAGATCGTTCTCCTGCTGTTCGGATAGCGCCACGCCAGGTCGAACGCCGGCGTGAACGAAGAAGAAGTCTCCGCACGTAAAGCTCAGCCGCAGATTGTCCAGGAATTCCAGATGCTCAGTCGGCATTGCGCGAATCAAATCGCGCAAAATCGATGTTGGCTCGTCGCGCTTGAGATCTGGCGGAGCGAGCCCGTAGGACATCAATGTCTGGGTTCCGCCGACGGCAATCCAATCCTCGAACAGTGAAGGGTCCTCGAACACCCTCACCAGAAATGCCTCGTGATTACCTTTGAGGAAGACCGCATTTCCCCGGCGACTCCGCTCGACGAGGATGTCGAGGGTGGCGCGCGTGTCCGGACCACGATCGATGTAATCGCCCATGAAAACCTCGATCGCATAGTGCGGGCGGCTGCGAGCCACGTCGGCGTCGATCACCCGCAACATCGGCTGCAGCAGATGCGCACAGCCGTGAATATCCGAGATCGCATAGATGCGAATCCCGTCGGGCAAGTGCGGCTTGTGGATTGGCCGACGTGGTCGGGCGAAAGATATCATGGAGCAAAATCGATCAGGTGGTCGAGAAATTTCCCCAAGTCGCCGGCACCTGAGAACTCCCCATCTGATACGAACAATGTGCGGTGGATGGAGTAGGTCCTCGTTCTCCGGCTTGATCACGCCAAAAGAAGGGCGGAACTTCTTGCCCACCCTTGCGACGGGTTCCACCAGTCCGCGGAAATTGCAGCGCTGTACTGCATAGCGCGGCAAAGATGCATTGATGCATCCGCAGATTGAAATTCATCTATGTTCCCGCAAGTGGCTCCTCGCGCTCTCGCGACAGGATGAGCGCCTCAAAGATGAGCGAAGACGCGCTCGCGTGACCGTTAAAGCACGCGGAGGATATGGAACTTGAGTCAAAATGCGGCAGCGCGTCGCTGATATGTCAGCACTGTGACGAGATTTTCAGCGCGCGTCGAATTGTCGATGCGCATTTCAACGCGACACATCATTCGTGCATCGCAAAAGTTTTGCATGCAGCGCCACAATGTCGCTGCGATCACTTAACACCCTTCGTTTGGAAGCGGTAAATCTTCAGCATCACAATGACCGCCAGGCACTCTCCACACGTAGAGGATCGAATGGTTGTTGCCACTTATGGCTCTGATAGCACCTATGCCACGTCCTCCGCACGGGGCACGGCTCTTCAGAAGCCTTTTCAGCTCCTCGTCATCGCGGCCGACCTTTTGCTGATCTTGCTCTGCTACGCGCTGGCGTCGGAACTTTATAGCGTCGCCACGCCGTCATCTGGAGACGGAGCGCCCATCGGCGCCGGACTGATCGTCAGCGCAGTGTTCGTTGCAATCGCCTATTTTCAGGGTGTGTATGCAACGCACCGTTTGCTTAGTCTGGTCTGGCAATTGCGCAAAGCGGTGATCATCTGGCTGGTGTCACTGACGATCCTTGCGGTCGCGGCGTTTCTATTGAAATCGTCGGACAATCTGTCCCGCGGCACGTTCCTCGTCTTCACCGGAATTGGCGGCCTTGGGTTGCTCAGCCTGCGCTTTGCGTGGCAGTGGGTGCTCGGCACGAACTTTGCCAAGGGCCGATTGGTCGATCGCAAGGTTGCCTTGCTCAGCTTGAAGCCGCTTGATTTCACCTCGAGCCGTTTCAAGGACCTGCGCAAGAACGGATTCGACGTGGTTCGCCATTTCGTGCTTCCCGCTAACAACCATGGGACCAGCTGGGAGAGGCAAATTCGCGATGTCATTCTCCAATCCCGTGCAGCGGATGTCGAGGAGTACCTGTTGGCGGTTGATTGGAACGAGCTGCCGTTGTTGCAGCAACTCGAACTGCACTTGCGCGCTGTACCACAGCCGATCCGTCTCTTGCCGGACAATTCGATCGCTGATCTGGTATCGCGCCCGTTTTTGCCGGTCAGCGGCACGGTGGCAATCGAGATTCAGCGACCACCGCTCAGCGTGTTTGAACGTCTCCAGAAGCGCTGCCTCGACATCGGTCTGGCGTTGTTTTCGCTAGTGGCCCTGGCGCCGGTGCTGATCACCGTCTCCATTCTGATCAAGCTGGATTCGCCTGGGAGCGTGATCTTTCGACAGTCGCGCCGCGGCTTCAACGGCAAGCCGTTTGATATCTGGAAATTTCGCAGCATGTACGTGTGCGAGAATGGTAACTCGATTACTCAGGCAACCAAGAGGGACGCGCGCGTCACGAGGATTGGGCGCTTCCTCCGCATGACCAGCATTGACGAGTTGCCCCAGCTCTGGAACGTGCTGCGCGGCGACATGTCATTGGTCGGACCACGCCCACATGCGCTTGCCCACGATAATTATTATGACGAGATCATCAGCAATTACGTATACCGCCACCACATGAAGCCGGGCCTCACGGGCTGGGCTCAGGTTAACGGCTTCCGGGGGGAAACGCCGACCATCGACCTGATGGAAAAGCGGGTAGAATATGACGTTTGGTATGTAAGGAATTGGAGCATTTGGCTCGATCTGAAAATCATGGCGCGCACGGCGGCTACCGTCATTTCCCAAGAGGCGTACTAGGTCAGCGGGGCGGCCTTGGCGGGGCGCGGCGCGGACTCATTCATATGCGCTGAGCTAGATGCGGATTGAGGCGAGGACTCCTTTTGGAGCCTTTGAATCAGGTCGTCGCGCTCATCACCAAGTTTTAGGCCTTATGCCTACGCGTCCTGTTCCATAGCCGCACGATGACCTCCCGTATCGCGATCAGCCGGGGCATCAGGACGAAAAAGACTCCCGTCGCGAGTGATCCGAGAGCGTGGCGAAGGGAGAATTTTTCGTTGTTATCGAGCTGGTCTTGATTCTTTTCGATCGGGACCGGCGCAAGGATTGTTCCCGACCTGTTGAGCCGCGATCGCGACCCGCGGGGAGGAACCACGATGAGCACGAATAAAACGTTGAGCAGCAGCCAGATGCTTAATATGGCAAGTATCGTCATCCAGTCCCACCGAAATGCAGCAGTATGGGATCAAGTTAACCGTCGGAACCGCGGAAGGAAAGGGTGCACAGCGCTGTTGCAGCGTCAGCAGGCTCCTTTTCAGCCGATGAGTTCCCGAGATTGTCTCGATCACCCCACGCCCGCCTTCGTCAATCCCCGCAAACATCGGCTACGACAATGACCGTCGTTTGTGGACTCCGTACCACTACGGTTGGCGCTGGACTTATGGATCGCGCGAGCGCTAGGTGAGTTCGCCGGCGGCGGGAACCGCCCCGTATAGCGCAAGAGCATTGATCGTGAAAAGAAAACGCGCGGCAGCGCGCCAATCATAACCTTTTCCTGAACGATCGAAGATCTGTAACCTATGAACGAAGCGGTCAACTCCGGCATCACCCGGTGCCGACGGCTCCCCGCACTTCATCAGGAGTGTCCTGTCCGAATTCAACCGCGCAGTGTTGCCAGGAAGGACGGGTCGATCGATTCAACGGCATCCTCCAGGAAAGCTTTGCCCAGTTTTGATGCCCTCCGATAAGCGGACACAAGTGCCGATCTCGACCCAGATCGGCGTATCAGGATGAGCCGAATGTCATTGCGTACGAGGTCCTTGACATCGGGAAGGGCGAGTGCGTCGAAGTGGGCCACCATGTCGATCCGCACCGGCATCAATCGCGCGTCGTTTGGTGCGACGAAATATGCCATCTTCAGGGCCTCGACCACGACCGGATCGTGCGGGTCCCGCTGGACCTGAAGCAGCGCCAGCGCCAGCCATAGTTCAGGATTGTAAGGAGAGGTCGACAGCGTCCGCCGGACCCGGCTGAGAGCGTCGGTATGCGCTATTGATCGTAGGATCGTGGGCCCTTGCTGACCGGACTCAATTGTCTGCAGCGCGCCGATCAAGGAATGATTGCTCTCCAGCTCCGATCCAAACGGCGAGCGCGTTCCCAACACTGAGGTCGCATCTCCAGTCCACCGCGCCCCAATCTCGGCCGCATCTGCGGGAAATGTTGTCCGCCTTAGCGCCGTCACGGCCGACACAATGGCATAGCATCCGACCGTCACGGTCAACGCCATCAAAAGAATGCGAAAGGAGCCCGATGAACTCATTGTCGATGCATTAGTTCAATATAAAGCTAGTGTTACGGTGCGCGGATGCCGCCGAGTGGTTGGCGCCACTGGTCCGTCCCACTGATTGTGCAAGTCCAACTCCAACCATCATCGCCACAATCGCTTGAATCGTGGGGTTTGAGAGGCTTGAGTCAAGAAAGCTCTCGCAGAGTACAACGACGACGCCGGCGGCCGCGGTGGCCGCGAAAAAGGAATCACGTCCTCGCCGGACGGCGCCGCGAAAGCTAACGAGGAAGAACTGGGCGGCGAACGCTGCCAGGATGGCGCTCGGCAATCTTCCCGCCTCGACAGCCATCAAGACTGCGGTAGAGGGAGGGTCTGCCAGCGCAGCTCCGAACTCCTGATAGGCTCTCGAAGTCAACCTAAAGGTTCCGAGACCATTCCCCCACGTTGGTGCATCAGAGAGCAGGTGCCTTGCCGGCGCAACTGCTTCCGGGGGGAGGCTGACGAATCCAACGAGACCCAAGCTTCCGGATAGAGAGTGCGGCACAACCATCGCGCTGGCGATTGCTGCAAGGACCAAGAACAATAGAGCCGAGGGCCAAAACCGAAATCCCAAGCGCCGGACAGCGGCTATGAACACAAGGACCATCAATCCGCAGCCAGTAACCGCCACCAATGTGTGTTGTTCGAGGGCCGCAAGTGCGGCGAAGGCTACGGCAATTCCTGACAGGCCGCAGAAAACGCCGACCCACAGTTGGGGCGAGGCCAGATTGTGGATGTTCTGCTGGTGCAGGTGGCGTTCGAGTGCCCGAGCGACCAGCGCGCCATTTGTCAATATCGCAAGAGCCGCAGCTGCCGGAAACAGATTCTTAGCTGCGCCGGACTGGGGAATGATTCCGGCGAATAAATCGAGCCGGCCGAGTAGGAACTCGACTGACATGAGGGTCGTCACTGCGCTCAATACGAACAGGATCGTTTCGGCCATACGGCGATCCCTTGTGATGATGACGGTCGACACCAGGAGCGACACATTGACCAGATAGAGGAACAGGCTTTGCAGCGTTGCGCCCGTATCAACGCTAATGCGGCCCTGCAGCGATGGCTGATTCAATGCGATCGAAGTCGCCGACCAGATCGGGTTCGCAAGCGAAGACATCGGAACGATTTGCAACGTCATCCAGACGACCGGAAGCAAGAATATAAGGAGAAATTGCTTCAGCAACTGCGCGGCAGACGCGATTTGCGCCTCCGGACCTCTTGTTGCCATTGCCATCATCAAGGCAGTAGCAAGTGAAATCACATGCTGTGCGAAGGAGCCGCTTGTGATGGCCAAGATCGGAGTCGCGGCCAGCAATGTGATCAAAAGCCAGGAAGCGATAAGCAATCGGAGAACCGTGAGACGTGGAAGCGGGAATGGAGCGCAGCATTGCGCGAGTGGGACATTGATACGCGTCGCATAGCCGAGCACGCGTCGTCTCGGTGATGGATGATCGGATAGTTGCCACTATGACGCATCATCACAACGCGGCCTGTCAACTCGTCACATGCAGTCGATTTACGGGATTCGCCCGGCATGACAGTTTCCGTGACCAGCTAAACTATCGAGCATAGCAGTGCTGCGACAAGTAACGGAGAGCCGTCGCCAGTCCAGCCATCGGCACCGCGCCGCGGATCGCGCTCGGTGTAGTACCGATTTCGACCGCAAGCTCGTTTGCGGTTTGCCAGTCGCTGGCAGCAAGCTTCGAGGCGTCGGCGGGTAGTAGGAGCGCCACGCCGCCCTGGATCACAGATGCCTGGAACTCTGCGCGCTTCTCTCCTGCCATGAGGGCTACGTTCGGTCGCGCCGAGCGGGACAGTGGCTCGAGTACAATGAGTACAATTTCGATGCCGCCCTTCCCGCATTGCAGGCTCAGACCGGCAAGGCGCGTATCCGACTTGGCACTATCGACGACATGCATCACTGAAATGGCATCGTCGCCGCCGTCTGGATTCTTGCTCTTCACTAGGCGCCATCCGCCCTCAAGCTGTGTCGATTGGCTGCCGGACTCGATCTGCTTGAATGCCTCTTCGTCGCAACGTCGACGCTGCTCGGCGCTGATGCCAGACCCGCAGTTCAGAATGCCCGGACGCACCGGCTCGGCTCGACCGGGAGTCGTCGTCATCAACAGACCGGCGCCGAGCAGAACTGAGCGCGCCATGAGAAGCGCCGACCTGACATGCGCTAGCGCCAAATCATTCATATTGTATCCAAGGGCCCTGTCAAAAATCGGGCAAGCGCTGCCCACCGGTCCGGATCAAGCATCTGACGTCAATCGACGTAACCATACCTCTTGTAGTATCGATTGCGATAGTAGGCTGCGCCGTACGTATCGTAGCGGCTCATCACCGACACGTTCACCTTGTTAAGAACCGCACCGAGCATCCGCTCGCGCACAACCGGCGTTTCGCCTAGCACGCGCTCGACGATATCGATTTTCGACTTCGCCCATTCGATGACAAGGATATAGGAATCAGCCAACCCCCTGGTCGCCCGAACGTCGACGACCGGCGCCAGCGGGCTAAGATCGAGAACGATGCGATCAAAGTGCTGCCGTAGTTGCTGGAACAGGTCTTCCATCTGTTGCGAGGCCAGAAGGTCGCTCGAATTCGAGAAGCGGGATGTGATGGCACAAGGAAGAAAATGTAGATTCGTCTGCGGGTCTATCCAGACCACGTTCCTCCAGTCGGCTTGGCCGATGACGACATGGATCAAGCCGTCCTGAGCAGCCGGCGTAAGCCTTGCGGTGAGGCTTGGGTTGCGGATGTCGCCATCGATCAGCAGCGTACGGCACCCGCTTTGCGCCAGGGTCTGCGCCAGCGCTTCGCTGACGGTTGACTTTCCCTCGTTCGGAAGTGCGGAGGTAATCCCCAGGACCTTGTTGGACCCTGCACCGAAATTTGCAAAATCGCTGGCTAGCTTGATTGACCGAAATCCCTCTGCGAAGCGTGAAAACGGGGCATTGATCACGTGCCGCCCGACGCTCTCCTCGGTTGAAAGCAGACGGTCGCGATGCGACTGCTGGTGGCTGAACCCGGGCGCGGACCCATGTAGTGGCAACGTCGTGCCAGATGCTCCGTACCTCGGCGGTGCCTGCTGCGGTTTGGGCTTGTCGCGTTTACCGAATCGCCAGGCGGCCTTGCCGGATTCAGCGGAAATCGCTTTGACGGCACCCTGCTCTATGACCGGAATCGAAGCGAGACAGCGGGTATCCACGAACTGCTCGACCTGAGAAACGGTGCGGAAGACGCGATCCATCATATCAAGTAGAATTGCGACGAGAGCCGCGAGAATCGACCCACCCACGATCGCCGCAAGCAGAATGAGTGTCGTTCTTGGCGACGTCTTGTTGGGAAGAGTCGACGCGGCCTGACTGATCACCCTCGCTTCAGTAACGGGAAACGATTGCTGCTGAACCGAGACCATGTACAGTTGCAGAAAGTTGTCCGACAATGCGCGAGCGCTCTGAGCGTTGCTTTCCAGATCTCTCAGGATGATCTGGGCTTGGCTGGTATTATTCGAGACCGCGATCGTATCGTTCAAGCTCTTCTGGCTGGACTCCTCGCGCGCCTTGGCAATTTCAAGGTCACTCTTGTAGACCTCGGCCGTGCGTCGCAGTTCGTCAATGATCGAGCGTCGGATTTCTCGCATCTGGTTGCGTAAATTGACAACCGCCAGATGTGTCGATCCATACCGGTTCGACCAATCGGCCTGCTTGGCCGCGTACTCGAGATAGGTCTGGCGCAACTTGGTGATGACCGGGTTGGCCATCGTCTCGCTCACAGTCGCCAGTTCATTCAGAATGACCTTGGAATCTTCGGTGTCCGCATTCAATATCGCGGTGATGCGTTCGAGCTTAGCTTGTGCCTCCGCACGTTGGCTACGCGCAGTCGTCAACGAAGTATTGATTTCAGCGAGTTGCTGCTCGGTGAGCAGTCGCCCGCCGGCGTCGACGATGTTGTTCTTGGCCTTGAAATCCGCAACGGTGCGTTCGGCGGAAGACGCCTGCGACCGCAATTCCTTCAATCGGTCCTGCAGCCAGACCGCCGCCCGTCTCGAGGCCTGATATTTCGATTCCAACGAGTCCACGATATAGCCGTCGGCGACCGCGTTGGCGATCCGCGCTGCCAGGTCCTGCGATAATGCCTGAAAGGAGATCTCGATAACATAGCTCACGCCGACGCGCTTGATGCTGAGGCCGCTCGCAAAGCGAGCGAGTGCTGCGCGCAGTATTTGCTCTTCCGTGGGCGGGGTCGACTCGGAGAATATTCTGGTAATCGCGTTACTGATGCTGCTGAGCAATCCGCCACCGTCGCTCATGAAGTCTGCCGACTCCGCAAGTTTCAGGTCCTTGATGACTTTGGAGGCGATCGCTTCGGACTTGAGAAGTTCGACCTGACTGTCGACCATCGCCGAGTCGATCGGGTTGTCTGCGCCGGTCGCGGGCGCTTGCGTCTGCAGGCCCTGCATCTTGCGGCTGTCGATCATCAGGATGGCCGTTCCGGTATATCGCTTCGGTGCCGTGAACACGTAAACGCCGGCAAGACAGATGCACAGGAGCAGCGTGAAAATCATTACTGGATACTGGCGGCTCACCAGCGCAAGCGCAGAGGAGATGGTCTGCTCCAGCGATGGAGCCTCCGGCGCGGTGGTTTCAATCTCGCGAGATGTGATCTTTTGAAGCATCCGGCCCGCCTACCTAAATCTCTGTGAATGCGGCATCAGGCTGGCCTTGCCGCCGCGCTGAATTCGTGAATTGCAAAGTGCCGCGTAGAAGTTGCACGTTGTCGACACGCCGGATGCGGTGATCGAGATCGCGGCGCTCGAGAGTTGAGCAATGGCATCGAGGCCTCGGCGAGAACACCTAGCCGGATCGTTCGGCACGTTGTTGGTCAGAGAAGTGTCGGCAACGCTGCCGGGCCATTGTCGGTGCCGCTCGCCGCAAAATCGTCATAATGCCATCTCCGTCAACTCCGCCAAAAAAGCGACTTTCAAGATCGAGGCAATTTACGCCGCCTGAGAAGATCATTGTTCGCCCATGAATTGGGCAGGTTGCCCGAATCCCGCGTGCCGACCCGGTGGAACAGCGCCCGACCGGCCACGAATTCTGCGATGCAATATCGGCCTGAGTGTGACGGACAAGGATGGGGATCGATCAGCTGCCGCAGGCAAGTCGAATCCGGTCTCAGGGGTTACGACCGAATGAGACGCCGGAATGCGAACGAGTCTGGTTTCGTCCGCTATGGTGGCGAGGGTCGGCTTTGAAGTTCCACCGGTGAATCTCCGATCTCCGGGCACTTGAATGATCAAGCCAACGAGACCTCAATCAAAATCTTTGATGGAGGATTCCCGATTCCAATCCACAAGCGAGCTTGCCAGATCGTAGTCGAATTTGAACCCGCTTGCGATCAGGTGCTTCGGCAGAATGTTCGTAGAAAACCACAACTTCTTGATCCGGTCACGATTGATGCCGGTCTTGATGCCGACAGCTTGCAGCACCTCGAATGGAAGCACGGCGAGATTCATGAGCCATACCGGAATCGTTATCGTCGGCTTTGGGTATTCGGCAGCTTCAGAGAAGGCGGAGCAAATCTCGCTGATGGTGTAACGGTGCTCATAGCAGAAATTGTAGATCGACAAACTGTCGTTGCGAGACGCCATGAAGAGCATCGACGAGACCAGGTCCTTCACGTAGCCGCACGACTTGATGGTGTCGGTTCGGCCGGGATAGATGAACGCTCGCCTTTCGAGAAGCCTCGACAATCGCGTGAAATTACCTCGCTCGTAGCGCCCATAGATGACGGCGGGGCGCACGATGGTCAGCCGCCTGTCCGGGTCCTCCGACTGCCATAGGCGATGGATTGCTTCGGCCGAGAGTTTGGAACGCCCATAAGCACTGACGGGGACTGGCGTCGCATCTTCGGTAAGTGGGGTTTCCGTCGGACCGTAGACCGATATCGAGCTGGTAAAGATGACATTCCGGCTGCCAGTGTCTCTCGCAAATCGGCAGACGTGCACCGCACCCAGCACGTTTGTATAATAATAGTCGCCGTCCGGATGACCCGGGGTGACATGGATCGCGGCGAGGTTGAAGATATCGGCAGGCACCCCGCCACCGAGCTTCGGGTCGATTGGCTCACGGACATCATGATGGACATATTCGACGCCTTCGACGTGCGCCCTGGGCTTCGCGATATCCACTGAGACGATTCGGTCGTAGCGGCCGGAAGCGAGCATTCGCGTCATCAGATGTGTACCGATGAAGCCTGCGCCTCCAAATACAATAGCCTGGGTGGGATGGGACATGTGCGCGAGGGTCAACGTGAGTGAATGTGCTGAATCAACTGCGACGAAGTTCGGTCAAGGCTTGCTGACGATCGAGCACGCGCATTGAAGAACTGCACGCCCCGCCGTTGCAAGAGTTGTACCTGCACAGACCAGGATCGCTTGACACGCGGTACGCCCGCTCGCGACCGCGAGCGCTTTCGCTGCTGGGTATCAATGAAGCGAGCAAATCGGGGCAGCAATTGGTTAGTCGTGCGCTTTTGATGCGGCGATAACAAGATCGTTACAGGCAGCGCGTGTGAACGCGGAAGCGTCAGTTCCATCTTGGCGATCCCGAATGCGGTGGCCTCGGTTCAAGCGGCAACTCGCACATTTCTTGAGCGTGCAACCAGGGGTTTTCGTCTGAATCGACGACTCAATAGAGCTCGCGATACTCAAATTGAAAGTTCGTTGATCCGGCCGCAATCCCCAATAGTCTCTGCAGCTTCTGGTAGCCTGCGAGCGGAACGACAATGCAGTCGGAACTTCCCGCGTAGCAAACCCGAACCCTGATCGATTGACCGCAAATGTTTTGAACCAGCACGATCTGCTCGATGATCTTGGGATTGTTGGCTTGGGGGTGCGTCAATGGATTGACCGATATGCAAAGCTTTCCGTCCGCTGTCGTGTGATTTGGAGCGAAAGTACCTTCCATCGGTCGAATCGAACTCGAAGGCCGAGTGGAAATGCCGGAGCCGCCATACATCGGAGGAGATGTGCGACCGAAGCCGGAAATTTGAGCATCGGCCGTCGTTGCGAGGAGCGATGAAGCGATCGCTACACATATCGCCACATAACCGTCTGAGCGCCTAGATCGGTTATCATGTATCTTCACTGCTCTGCACATCCATGATGGTTGGGACCAGCTCTCGAAAGAAGCCGCGATTGTCGGCGGCAGGATAGATTTGCAGTTGCGGCAACAGAATGACAGGCAAAATGGTTCCCGGGATTGCAGGAGGAATCTTGCCTCTTCCTTGCGCTTGAAAACACGTGCTAGAGGCTGCACCTTCCTGGATTGGGTGTCTGACGTCCGTCGACTGTGATGTTCTGTCGGCGGTCATGCGACGTACTTACAACGCGAGTATTCTGAGCGGCGAATGTTGAAGGAGATACCAGGGCACGCAGTGTTGCCAGAAGTCGAACTGGCGACCCCGCCGCGCCTCTCGGTCGTCATTCCGAACCACAATTACGCAGCTTACGTGGGATCCGCGATCCGCAGCGCGCTGGACATACGATGGCCAAACGTCGAAGTGATCGTCGTCGATGACGGGTCGACGGACCATTCACTCGACGTCATCAACGAATTTGCAGACGAAGTCACAATCATCAGCCAGGCGAACGCCGGGCAGATGATGTCCTGTGTGAACGGCTTTCGCAGGTCGTCCGGCGATATCATCATATTTCTCGACTCGGACGATGCCCTGCATCCTGATGTCATGACGGAGATCGTATCCGTCTGGTCCAAAGCCGCGAGCAAATATCAGTTTCAGATGCGCGTGATCGATGCCGACGGGAAGCCGACCGGAAATGTCCTGCCGCAGTACTTCTCCTGTCCGTCCTCGGAGGATGTCCGCAAGTGGATGGCAACCACCGGCGCCTATCCGACGCCACCCGGGTCAGGAAATGCCTACCCGAAATGGTTTGTCGAGCGTGTCTTCGGCTTTGAGTCCGACTTCGTTGATCGGGCTCCGGACAGTTATCTTTTGGCGGCCGCTCCTGCATGTGGCGAGATCGTGACGATCACCAAGCCGTTGGCAGACTATCGCGTGCACGGCCTCAATCACGGGGCTTTCCTTCAACTCGACGATACCCGCTTTGCGAGAGAGATCGACCTCACGCGGAGGCGGTACAAGTTCTTTTCCGAGATCGCGCGCACGGAGAAGCTGCCGGTTGCGCCCGATGCGCTCAAGAGCAATTTGATATTTCTTTGTTTGCGGATAGCGTCGTTCAAGCTGCGGCCGGACCTTCATCCAATCGCGGCGGATAGTTCATTGAGCATCGCTGTCGATGCGCTTGGAGCGGCTGCGTCGCCGCAAGGTTTCTCAAGATCGCAGCGCATATCGCTGCTGGCTTGGATCTTCTGCATCCTGATCAGTCCGCAGTACTTCCGTCGGGCCCTGGTGAGTTTGCGCTACGTGCCCGCCCAGCGGCCGAAATGGTTGCGCGCGTTGCTCGGCCGATTCCGGATCATTCGATGATCAGGGCAGGGCTGGGACACTTCGGTCAGACGGCAGCTTTGGGACGGATCGACCTGAGGCCGGCGCCTGGCGGCTGCGACCATACGCACAGCATTGCCATCATGATCAGGAATGGAGCCATCGCGAGGTTGCCGCCGCCGAGCTGATAGCAGGCCAGCATTGTCAATGCGAGCATCGAGTTGTCTTTCCTGAATATCGAGAGGATGAGATAGAACAGGAAAATCAGTAGCCCGATAATTCCGTAATCCGCGACGAGCTTGAGAACGGGATTTCCGCTGCCGCCAAAGTAGGCAGGCGAGCGTTCCAACCCGCCGGGCCCGGACCCGATAAGCACTCTGTCGGTCTGAAAGAGATAGTCCCAGGTCTGTAGTTGTGCGACGTAGCGAGCATAGCCGCTCGACTTGGTTGAACTGAATTCATCAAGCCGACTAACGATGGGATCAAAAGGTTCCGGTGCAACGAGGTACGTTGTGCCGATCACCAAGGCAACGGCCGCCCCGATGGCGATAACCCGCAGTGATTTGAGCGGAGCAATCAGGGGATAGGCACCGAGGGACACGACGAGCACCAGGAGGCCAGATCCGGACCGAGTGAGCACGTACGAGATGGCGTACAACGGAAGATAGGCAAGTCGCCGCAAAACGAACACATCGACGATAACACCTATAGCGAGCAATTGAGACAGCGCTCCCGGCTCCATCGGGAAAAACCCGTTCGCGCGCCGATTCAAAGACCCATAAAATTCCACCGCATTTTGATTGTAGGCGGACTCGACGAGGACCGGATCGAGCGCCGGGATTGCATCCTTGAACGAGAAGATGCGTATTCCGCCGAATTGAAGAACGATCTGGACGATTGCCAGAACGGCGCACAGGCGAACATAGAACAGGAAGACGGGAAGGACCGCCTCGTTCGAGAATCTCGTCGAGGGTCCAAACAGGAAGATCGAATTCGTGACAAGAACCATCGCAAGTGATGCCGCACTGGTCTCGACACCGCGATCGGGAGATTCGGCTGCGGCGACCGCGCTGAAGAGAAACCAGACGACGACGAGTCCGAATGCGAGAGTCTGCGGCCCGCGAATGCTCACCAGACCAACCCACCATCCCCACGCGACGAGCGCGAAGAATCCGAACAGCGAAAAGAAGATCTGTCCGGTTCCGATGAGGAGTCCGAAGCGCTGCATGCAAATGCACAGAATGAAGGCGATATGCGCGAAAATGACGCTGTTGGTCTCGTCGCTTGACGCTGCTGCAGCGCGCTTGTTAGACGAGGTTCTGGCTGGGAATGTGTCGAGGCTCACCATGTTAGGACTCGTCGATTACTGCTTCTTGGCGCCTCGGTTGGTGGGTACGTCTGAGCGCAGGGCAACGATCGCGGTCGATCTTGGTCTCGCTCGTGAGGCTGTTCACCCTCTATACTTGAGCCTGTAGTGACTTCCCACATGGAACACGACACGAGCGCAAGATTTAACCCTTACGTTCATGGTGCCAGAGGTTTGTTTTGCCTCATGGTATTCGTCTATCACGTCGTTCATTCCGGCCTCCCGACGTTCGATCTGTTTGCCAGGGGGCTGTTGGGGGAAGCGCTGCAGACCGGAAAATTCGGTGTCGAGTTCTTCTTCGGCATCAGTGGAATCGTGATTCTGCCAAGCCTGTATCGGGCATCCTCGGTCGTGACCTTTATTCTTGATCGCTATGCGAGGATCCTTCCTGTGCTCTGGGCGACCGTGTTCGCGATCGCTATTTTTGGCTGGCTTTCAGGAAAGGGTCCAAGTCTGCTGCTGGTTGGTGCAAATCTATTGGCGCCGCCTCCATTTATTGACATCATCCAGATCAATCCCGCCGCGTGGTCGCTCGGATACGAATTCCTGTTCTATGCAGTATGTGCTGTCGTTTTCCTGACCAGCGGCGTCAGTCGGCCGCTGGCCCTGGCATTAGCCGTCAGTTCGCTGATCTTGCTCGTGTACTATCCCCGCGCGCTCCTGATGATTGGTGGCGTGCTCATTGCGGAGAAGTACTTATCGTCGATCTTGTTGCAATCCCTGGCGAAGTACCCGGCGATCTTCTTCGTGCTGTTCCTGACTGTCTGGAGAGGCCTCGAGCTTGCCAGCGCAACAGACTACGTTGGCTTTGTCACGCCGGCATATTTGTCATTCCATGACTGGGTCTCTGCTTTTCCATTTGTTGTTCTTGGTGGCGTCTTCGGGACTATTTTCCTGCTCGGCATGTCCCGAGGAAACGGTCTGTTCGGAAGAATGCTGCGTTGGCAGGTGATGCAGTGGCTGGGAACGATCAGCTTCAGTTTTTATCTCTGGCCGCCGATCGTCATGGCCGGGGTCAAGCTGATCATGCATCGAACGGGCATGATCGATGCATTGGGGAGCGGATCGCAACTGTTTTTCCTCCTGGTCTCGCTTCCGCCGTCGCTTATCGTAGCAACGATCAGCCATCGCTTCCTTGAAGTGAAGGTGACGGGACAGATTCGAAAACGGCTCGATAGGGCTTCGGAAGCGAAACCGGCCGTCCGGCCGATCATTCAAGCACTCGACGGCACTCAGGGAGGGAACCTGATCGAGGAACAGTCAAATGTTCTTGATTGTTCGACCAGTCAGCGCCCCAAAACGATCGCAAGTTGACTGTCTATTCGGGAAAAAGCCGCAGAGTCGTGCGCTTGATTGTGCCGGCTTGCGACGTGGCAGCATAACCGTTGCCATCGTCTTTGCGCATTGGACCGGCACAGCGTTTCCCGGCCGGGCTAACAGCCGAACCGAAAGGACCTCGTTGATGATCGCAGCCGTGCGCAGGCAAGTCCTTTGTGTCGCCTCGATACTCGTTGCACTCGGATCCGCAACGCCGGCCTGGTGCGCTGGCTGGGAGCTGGTTTTTTCGGATGAGTTCAACGGCGACAAGCTTGATCGAACCAAATGGGCCACCCGATACATCTACAACAACGAAACGATGGATCGTTTCAACGATGAAAAGCAGCGCTACCGCGACAACCACGTGGTGTCCGAAGGTGCGCTGAATCTGACTGCAAAAAAGAATGAGGGGACGGACACGTTCGATTCCGCGATGATCCGGAGCCATCAGACATTCTACTACGGCTACTATGAAGCGCGGGTCTTTCTTCCGAATGCGCGGGGATCGTGGCCGGCATTCTGGCTCGAAGCCGATTACGACATCGATGGAAAGTTCTGGCATCCGCCGGAGATCGACATTTTCGAGTACGTCATCAATGGCGTGGAAGACAAGCCGAACATGCTGCACTCGAATGCCATGAGTAAAGATAAGTGGACGCCGCAGTCCTACACGTATCTGGACAACTCGTTCGTGCTCAGGTTTCAGGACATGGTCAGCAAGGAGGATCTGAACAAGGACTGGCATATTGCTGGCTTCGTTTGGGCTCCTGACCGCATTTCGTTCTTCTGGGACGGCCGTCTCGTCTACACGCGCATGTATCAGTGGCTCAGGAAGGACGGCCAGTTGGGGCCGCCGGCGCACATCGATCTCAATTTCGCCATCGGCGGAGCAGCCTGGGCCGGCCGGCACGGGATCGATGACGCGGCTTTTCCGCAGACGTTCAAGATCGACTACGTTCGCGTCTGCCAGTTCACGTCCTCTGAGCGGGGGAGCCGAAAATGCGGCCCGAGCGACGTGACACCGGATCCGAATGAATTTGGATATAGGGCGGCGCTCAACGACATGCCCAAGCCGACATTCCTTAATGTTACGAATGTGGTAGCGGATAAGAAGCCGGATGCGGGGGTATTGTCACTGAGCACAACCGATCCGCTCAAGATCGAAATTCCGATCAAGATTCCGGACGACTATCCGACAAATCGAACGCTTCATGCCTACGTCTTCGATGCAACAACCGGCGTCATGGTCGCATCGGCAAAGAAGCCGCTGCAACAGGTCTCTCGCAAGGAAGGGGAAGATGGCGTCAGCGTGATCGAATTTGCGCTGCCGGCCGTGCCGCGTGAAGGGAACTATCTGCTGGGCAGCAAACTGACGGCTGAGGTCGCGGGCGAGGTCGGCCCCAAAGAAGTCCCAGTTGCTTGCGACACCACGGTGATCCAACCAAAAAAAGCCAGATCTTGCCGTCTACTGTCGCTGCATGTGCGCCGCTGATCGGAGGGGTGCATCCAAAGGTTGCATCAAGCTCCGTCTGATCTGGATCAAGCCGAGTACCGCTGATTGCGATCGGCACGCTGTCCGAAGGTCGGTCTGAATTTTGCTTTGGCCATGGCACGTGAGCCGTCATGCGGGCTTGCCTGTCACGGTCAGTGTCTCTTGCAATGGTAGTCGTCCATGAACTCAAAGGTTCGCGCCGTCAGGCAAATCCTCCGTGGTGCATTGCGCGGCAGCCCGAGCCGGCTTTGTGATCATCGCACGTGGCGAAGTGAACATCCGCATACTTGGCTGACTGCCGTCGAGGAAGAGGTACTGGCGCGGAAGCCGCCGGTTCGATTCGGCAGCCGCGACGCAGGTTTCGGTGAAAGCGTTGACAACAGAATGCCCGAGCTAGGCATTCTCCGCCTGGACAAGGCCCGCATCCTCGGTCCCGACGGCTGGCTCGTGACGGAGGATGGATCGCTGCTCTACGAGAGCACCTGGTACGGATCGTCGTTCTCGCGCCATCCGCGATCAATTGCCTACGGGACGCCGCTGCCGCTAAGCGGCACCTGTCTCTCGCTGGCGAGTGATTTCGCCGGAGGAAACTATGGGCACTTCCTGCTCGACTGCCTGGGACGCTTGGCGCTATTTCAAAAAAGTGGCCTGTCGCTCGATGATGTCGATTGGGTCTATTTGCCCAAGCCTGCGTCCGAAACGGCAGCCAAACTCGTTCGCCGGCTTGGAATTCCAATGCACAAGTGCGTGTGGGCAGCCCAGGAGGATATCCAGGCCGATCTCGTAATCGGCACTTCGTTTCCAGGCTTGCGACGGAACTATGCGCCATGGCTTACGGAGTTCTTCCGCTTACAGGTAGCCAAGTCGCCGCTTCGTCACGACAGGCGCGTATACGTTCCGCGCAAAGGACAAAGGAAGATTGCCAACGAAGAAGAGCTGATGCCTGCACTGAAAAAGTTCGGCTTCCAGGTCTACGACTTTGATGACGTTGAGGATGAAGCGGCGTTTTTCTCGGAATGCTCGATTGTCGTTGGCCCACATGGTGCGGGGCTCACCAATCTCGTATTCTGCTCGCCTGGAACGAAAGTCCTGGAGCTGATCCCTTCAGACCACGTGCATCCCTACTACTACACGATCGCAACGTCCGCCGGCGCGGACTATTCTTACATCGTGGGGGATAGCCAGGGAACGCGCCCGCAGGGAGCGTTTGGGCCCAGTCCATTCGATTTCGAGGTTGCGCCTGACATCTTCAAGCGCGCACTGGAGGCCATCTGTCAATGAACGAGCATTGAAAATGGTCGCTATTGGTGCGCGTACGGCGCCCCCTTTGTCGAAAAATTCAATCGCCATCGGAGCTGCCTGGATCGGCGTGAGCCGGCTGGTGGTTGCCAGTCTCGGCTTCCTGAACACGCTCATATTGGCAAGAATGCTCACGCCGGAGGATTTCGGCCTGGTTGCCGTCGCGACGGCCATCATTGCTGTTCTGACGTCGATGACTGAACTGTCCCTGGCATCGGCGCTCATTCACCATAAGGATCCAAGTGAAGATCAATTCCACGCCGCATGGACGTTGAGCCTGGCTCGCGCCTGCTTGCTCGCACTCTTGCTGTCGTTGCTCGCTTATCCGGTGTCTTTGTCCTACGGCGATGGACGTTTGATTCCGATCCTGTTGGTCCTGAGCTGTTCGATCGTGATATCCGGCCTTCGAAATCCGATGCTAGCGATGATGCAGCGTCAACTCGTCTTCTGGCAGGAATTTGTGACGAGCAGCAGCCGGGCGCTCGCTACCATCCTCGTCTCCTCCGGGATCGCCATTTGCTTCAGGAGCTACTGGGCGCTGATCGCCGGGGCTGTCGTCGCCAACTTCATCGATGTCGTCGCCTCTTATCTGATCCAGCCGTTCCGACCGAAATTCCGGATAAAGGGTAGCCGCTCTCTATTCTCGTTCTCTGTGTGGCTATCGCTCGGACAGGCCGTCAGCACGCTGAACTGGCGTTTCGACCAGATCATCATTGGATATTTTCTCGGGAAATCCGCCCTGGGTGGATATGTGCTGGGCAGCGACCTGGCCGCGACGCCGACACGAGAAGCAACAAATCCGCTTGCCGGGACGCTGTTTCCCGCGTTCGTGAGGCTGAGGGACGACAAAGCCGCCCTTCAACGAGCTTATCTGTCGGCGCAAGCAATGCTGTGTGCGATCGCCTTTCCGGCCGGGTTCGGTTTCGCGTTGATCGCCGATCAATTCGTTCCGCTTGTGCTGGGTGAGGCCTGGGCAGGCGCGACAATCGTGATCCAGCTCCTCGGTGGTGCAATTGCGTTGCATACGCTCAGCGCGACCGTCCAACCCCTTGGTCTGGCGCTTGGGCAGACGCGCAGGTTATTTCATCGCGACGTTGCGATCCTAATCGTGAGGCTGCCTGTCATTGTTGCGGGCCTGTGGGTAGGAGGGTTACTTGGCCTGCTGGTAGCTCGCGTGGCGGTTACGCTTGGCGGTGTCGTCTACAACATGGTCCTGGTCCGCGAATTGATCGACACTTCTGTCTCCCGGCAATTTCTCGTGAATCTGAGGACCGCTTTGTCCACCTGCACGATGATCATTGTCGGTCTTCTGACCAATTTGGCCTTCATCACATCTGTTGGCCATGAGTCTCACGTCTATGCTCGGTTGATCGCTGTTGTTCTCGTGAGCGCGCTTGCCTATGTCGGGTCACTCTTTGGATTCTGGCGAGCGACAGGCTCGCCGGCCGGGCCCGAGCGTGAGATCCTGCGAATCCTCGGCGCAATCGCCAACAGGTTCGGGAAAATGGGAAAATCGTCGATGACAATTAAGCAGTCGGGTGAGCAATATGAATGAAAGGTCGAAGCGCCGCGTCGCGCTGATTACGGGCGTCACCGGTCAGGACGGTGCCTATCTCGCTGAGTATCTGGTTGGCCTGGGCTACGTCGTCCACGGCATCAAGCGGCGATCGTCCTCCTTCAACACCGCCCGTGTCGATCATCTCTATCAGGATCCGCATGCCGGCGATGTGCCGTTCCTGATGCATTACGGCGACATGACGGATTCGACAAACCTGATCCGCCTGATGCAGCAGATCCGGCCAACCGAGATCTACAATCTGGCTGCACAGAGCCATGTGGCGGTCAGTTTCGAGAGCCCGGAGTACACCGCGAATGCTGACGCGATCGGAACGCTGCGGCTATTGGAGGCGATCCGCATTCTTGGCATGGAAAAGGAGACGCGGTTCTATCAGGCGTCCACCTCCGAGCTCTACGGCCTCGTGCAGGAAGTGCCGCAGAAGGAAACGACTCCCTTTTACCCGCGCTCCCCTTACGCGGTGGCGAAGCTCTACGCCTATTGGATCACGGTGAACTACCGCGAGGCCTACGGCATGTTCGCCTCGAATGGCATTCTCTTCAACCACGAGAGCCCGATCCGCGGCGAAACCTTCGTCACCCGCAAGATCACGCGTGCCGTTGCCCGCATCGAGACGGGCCTCGAAGAGACGTTGTATCTCGGGAATCTCGAGGCCAAGCGCGACTGGGGCCACGCCAGGGATTATGTCGAAGGCATGCACATGGTCCTGCAGGCCGACCGGCCCGACGATTTCGTGCTGGCAACCGGGGAGACCCGCTCGGTGCGCGAGTTCGTGGAGCTCGCCTTTGCCGAAGTCGGCCGCAAAGTCGAATGGCGGGGCAAGGGCGTCGAGGAAACCGGTATCGACAAGAAGTCAGGCAGGATCGTCGTGCGAATCGATCCGACCTATTTCCGTCCTACCGAGGTCGATCTCCTGATCGGCGATCCCAGCAAGGCGCGCGAGAAGCTTGGCTGGAAATCCAGGACCCCGTTCGCGCAACTGGTCAAGGAAATGGTGGCTTCCGATTTGTTCGAGGCCAGGCGAGAGGTTGCCAATGGCAAGCAATCCATTTGAACTTGCCGGCAAGACCGTCTTCGTCGCCGGCCATCGCGGCATGGTTGGCTCCGCGTTGGTGAGGCGGCTTGCGACGGAAAATGTCGAGCTGCTGACGGTGTCGCGGAGCGAGGTTGACCTGCGTGACCAGGCCGCCGTCGATAGATGGTTCGCTGCAAGGCGTCCGCAGGCAGTGTTCCTTGCTGCCGCCAAGGTCGGCGGCATCGTCGCCAACAATACGCTGCGCGCCGAGTTCCTCTACGAAAATCTCGCGATCGCGGCCAACGTCATTCACGCTGCGCATGTCAATCGATGCGAGAAGCTGATGTTCTTTGGCTCCTCCTGCATCTACCCCAAACTGGCAGTCCAGCCGCTGCGCGAAGAGTCGATGCTGACTGGCCCGCTGGAGCCAACCAACGAACCCTACGCGATCGCCAAGATCGCCGGCATCAAGATGGTCGAGGCCTATCGCAGCCAGTATGGTTCAAACTTCATCAGTGTGATGCCGACCAACCTTTACGGTCGCGGCGACAACTATCATCCCGAATACAGCCACGTCGTCGCGGCGTTGATCCGCCGCTTCCATGAGGCCAAGACGTCGGGGGCGAAGAACGTCGTGGTGTGGGGCACCGGCACGCCGCGGCGCGAATTCCTCTTTGTCGACGATCTGGCGGACGCCTGCATCCACCTGATGAAGACCTATTCGAGCGGCGAGCTCGTCAACATCGGCACCGGCGTGGACATTGCGATCGCCGAATTTGCACGCCTAGTCGCGGCGACCGTCGGCTATTCCGGCGAGATCAGCTTTGACACCTCGCGCCCCGACGGCACCCCACGCAAATTGCTCGACGTCAACCGGTTGGCGAAGCTGGGTTGGCGGGCCAAGACCTCGCTCGAGGATGGGCTCAAGTTGGCCTATCAGGCATATCTCAGCGAAAACCGTCAGGCGGGGGAATAGGGACCGCGCCTCGTCATTGCGAGCCAACGGTCGCGCATCGGCGCGCCCGCTGTCAGCGGCTGGCGCGATTCATCGGCGCGGCCACGGGGCGATCACTCCGGAGCGAACCAGCATTTCGGCAGCACGACATCATCCCTGTTTGCGACGTTTCTCCTATCGAGGTCGTGAGGAAACCTTCTCGCAGGCGTCCGGCGAGAAACGCGATCCTTGCGCAAGAACGAGAATTCCATGATCGGCGGGACCTTGAAGTCCCTGTATTCGATGGGTTTGAAGTAATTGTTTGGATGAATGTGTACGACGTCGAAGTGCTTGGTGATCTTCTTGAAAACAGCGCCGATCAGCTTGAGTCCGATCGGATTGAGAATTCTGTCCAAGGAATGGAACTCGATGATTATGATCCTGAAGCGCTTCAAGTACTCCCAGCTCGTTTCAATGAGAACTTCGTACTCGCCGCCTTCAATGTCCATCTGGAGGATGAGGTCGCCGGTGTGAGGGCCCTTTCTCGACATCCAGTTCTCTAGAGTCATGAACTTGGCATTGTTTTCGTTTCCGAGGAATTTCTTTTCGAAATCGAGGAGGTCATTGTGGATCGCGGGTGCATCCACCGAGAAGTCAGCGAGGAAACATGGGATGCCGCGTTCGGCAAGGCCGAGCTCGAAGTCAGAGACGTTGTAGACGCCCGGTGAAAAGCAGCCGACGCATCCATCCAGGTCGTCCGGAACCAGATAGCCGCCATCAGCCGATCCGCCCAGTCGAATCAACTTCTTGTCCGTCACGACAGGGAAAAGGTCCCGGAAGAACTCCCTGAGCTCCTCCTCCTTTGAGGTGCCGGATATCATAAAGTCGTTATCGAGCAGGCGTGCCTTTACGTAGTCTTTCAACAAACCAATCATGCAGTTCACTCCGAACTCGCTAACGCACCTGGGTGCGGGCTTGCTGCAAGAAGCGGCACTCCCGTAGGCTCGATGCCTATGTTCGTTGCGATGAACACATTTGCCTGCCTTAGGACTTCAATAGATTCGATTTTTGTCATGAATATGTGCGGTGTTGTCGCTAAGGCGGCGTTGCCGAGACTTGCCTTTTGGCTGCTAAGCCGATCTATTCCGTGCTCTGGAACCCGGTCAGCTTCCGCATCGGTAGGGACGCCGAGGGAGCGCGCGTGTTAGAGGCAGAAGCCGGCTGAGTGCGAAAGATCGAATGACCGACGCGGGAAGCTCGGCAGCGCAAAAGTCCGGCGTTGCGGTCAAGTCCTTCGCGCAACCGTAGCGAGTGCCTCGCGCAATGGCAGAAGTGGGTTTGACGAATGCGAAGTTTGGGTGATGCATCAGAAGCGGTTCGATGCTGTGATGCGACCGGTGGCGCCGAAGAGCTCAGGACGATGGCCGAAAAGCCCATGAAGGATTCTCGTTCCCTCATTACCGAGTTACAGAATGAAATCGACAGGGTCATCGGGCCTCATCTGGAGGGCGTCGAGAATTTTGCGCTGGTGGATTTCCCCAACCACTCAAATGTGGGCGACAGCGCCATATGGTTGGGTGAAGAGACCTATCTGCAGAAGAAGCTAGGCAGAGCACCGTCCTACGTCTGCACCTATGACACCTGGTCAAGGGAAGAGTTTGAAAGAGCCGTTCCTGCCGGACCTATCCTTATCCATGGTGGGGGCAATTTCGGCGACCTGTGGCCCAGCCATCAGGAGTTTCGGCTCAGGCTTCTGTCGGAGTTTCCGGATCGCCAGATCATCCAGTTGCCGCAAACCATACACTTCTCCTCGGCGGCAAGTCTCAAGCGCGCCGCGGACATTATCAACTCGCATAAAAAGTTCCGGATTCTGGTCCGCGACGTGCAAAGTTTGAATATCGCGACAAAGGAATTTACGGCGCCCGTCGATCTCTGTCCGGACATGGCGTTCTGTCTGGGGGCGCAGAGCTCGCCAGCAGCAATAACCAGGAAATTGTTGCTGCTGCTCCGAACCGATCACGAGAAGGTGGAGCGAAAAGGTTTCCCTCCGCTCCCAAACGTTGCAGTTGTCGAGGACTGGCTCGTCGAACGACGAGGCTTGGGAAAGTGGTTGTTTGTGAAGGCGCTGCTTGAGACGGCGCTCCTCGTGCTCAAGGGCAGGAAGCCGTCAGAGCTCGATGTGCGTATTCGCTGGTTTCACCTTCTGGCGTCGAACCGTGTAGCCCGCGGAATGAGACAAGTTGGATCGTCGGCCTATGTGATCACGGACCGGCTTCACACGCACATTTTTTGCGTGTTGTTGAATGTGCCGCACTCGGTCCTTGACAACAATTATGGGAAAATCAGCACCTTTGTCGATGCCTGGAGCAAGCCCTTCGAAAAGTTGAGCCGGCCATTGAGCACGAGTGTGGCCGAGGCACTCGCAAAATTTCTTGGCGGTTCCGCCCCGACGGATCAAGGTTGAAGGTCGAGCATCATCGTCGGTCCGGGCGGCTCGCCGCATCGTGCGCGTGGACGGTGAACGTCGTCGTCCTCTCTGTCGTCTGGCCCGCATTGTTTGCGCAGGATATTGTCAGCTTGCTGACCCCTGTTGCCGTTGGGCCGCCGCTGATCAGTCCGGTGGATCGGTCAAAGGAGAGCCCCCGCGGCAGTCCTTTGACGGACAAGATCTTCGGCATCATGACCCCGACATCGCACTCCGCATAGACATCGTGGTGGTAGCTGTCGCCTGCGGCGGCTGAAAGGGGGCCCGTCGTCACGCGCGGACCGCGATTGATGGAGAATCGCACCGGCTCCATCGTTGAGCCGTCAGGTTTGTAGCCGTAAACGACGACATGAGACCGTCCGGCATTGCCCTTGCCGGCGGTGAAGTCCGCCTTGATCGTGCGCGACACCGCATCGTAGGAAATTCCTTCCGGGAATTGCGTAAAGGTTGTCTGCTCCGTCATGTCGGGTTCGGAGCTGTCATAGGGTATGACCTGGACGAATTCGGTAACGCTTGCATCACCCCAGAGGGCCTTGGCGCTCGGCAGCACAATCTTGCCGTTGCCGTCGTAATCGACATTGAGATCTGCGACCGAAACCAGCGGCTTCCAATGCTTGACGCCTGTCGTCCGCCAGCCGCGGATCCAGTCGACATCGAGATAGGCGCCGGTCGCCGAGCTGGCCCACGCTGCGGCGTCATACGCCTCGCCCGCGAACGTGTTGTTGAATATGTGTGACGTCAGCAGCACAAATGAGGGCATATTCTTGGTATTGGAATCCACGCCGGCAAACTGGGATCGAAGCGCGCCATCGACGTAGAGTTGGGTGTTTCCACCGTTTCGAAAGACAAAGCTGAAGACGTGGAACGCGCCGTCCATATAGTCGAATGGTCCGGCGCTGTTGTCGGTCGAGATTGCCCCCGAGGTATGGACGATATTGCTGAAGTGCATCCCTTGGGAGTTGCATTCCAGATCCCACTCGTTGCCGGTTGGATTGAGCACGGGTGCGACCGAATAGGTCCAGAACGCGGGATGAAAGCCGGCCGGATTTGTAAGCCTGGGGCTGAACCGGGCACGCATCTCGATGATGACGGCGTTGGTGGTCGGGTAGTATGCAAACGCCCCGGCGGTATGAATCATCGCGGAGAGGTGCGGCCGCACGCCTTCGTTGATGGATCGGTCGGTCGGCGTAAGGAATGCCTGCTCGCGCGCTGTTGCCTTGCGCGCTCCGAGGCGCAGGACCGAGCCGGAGACCGACATGTTGTCGAAGCCAACCGCGACGCCGCGGTTGCGGTCCTTGTAGCCTGTGGTCAGCGGGTCGGCATCAAAAGCCGTCCCGAGCGACGTGGTATTGCCGCGGATGCCTGGATGATAGGCGCCAGTCGGGAAGAACTTGCCGCGAGGGTTTGCAGGACCCACGATATCGAGAGTGTTGAATTCATCACCCCACGACAGCGTATAGCTCGCATACAACCCGCTGCCATTCTGGCCGATGACGGCGCCGCCGACGACCTGGCTGCGTTCCTTAAACAGCGGGATGAGTCCATCATTGATAGCGCCAAGATAAATTACTGAGGCACCGACAACCAATGACGCGACGGACAATGCTGCAATGGTGCTGGTGAATCGATGCTTTGATGGCATCCGCGCCTCTTTGCTTGAGACCATCGCGACTTTCGCGATGTACATGTGTCACTCGTCTGTGAGGAACCGTTGGTTCGATCCAAGGCCTCCGAATGCGGACCGCTTTAGGTATAGCCGCAGATTTCGCTGTGCTTTACGAGACAAGAATGTGAAATGGCCACCAGCATGGCAACCGCCGGGCACGTGCCGCGTCCTTGTCAGCAGAGACAAGTTCGCGGTAATCGTTTGGAGATCACGTGCAATACGGTTCCCAATCAAGGTGTCGGACTGATCAATCCATGGGCAGCAATCTCAGAATTGTGGCGATTAGTTTGGCCGGTTCCGTGCGCCGCGAGCGCGCGAGTGCAAATCTGGAGTCGCTTGAGATTCCATGGACTTTCTTTGATGCCTTGCGTGTGCCGGCCAAGGGGCTCCCGCAATATGATGAAGCGCTGGCCATCCGCTTTTGGGGCAGGGGCCTTTCACGGGCCGAGATCGGCTGCGCAGCGAGTCATATGAGCGTCATGGCGCAAGTGGCAGCGTCAGATGCCGACAATTCATGGACACTTGTGATCGAAGACGACGTCATTCTCGATACCGGGTTCAGCTTTCGATCGCTTCCGGACATCTGCAAGGCTGCCGAGATCGACTATCTACGGCTGTATGGACGACACATGGCGCCGTGCAAGCACGTTGCCTGGCTGGATCAGCGGGAATTGGTGCGGTTTGAGCGTGCGCCAATGGGAACGCAAGCGTATCTGATCTCCGGCCATGCCGCGCGTCGATTCATCGACAGCGTGACAACGATCCATCGGCCGATCGACTGGGAGATGGACCGCTTCTGGGCAAATGGCCTCCACAATTATGCCTTGTTTCCTTTTCCGTGCCTTGAGGCGACGCTGACATCTTCGATCGCAAAGGCGGCGGAGTCGGTCCGCGAGCCTAGTGCGTTTGACAGAGCGGCTCGGTTTGCGTGGAAATCGAAGGAATATGTTCTGCGCCTGTCGGAAAATATCCGCCTTCGCCAGTCCGACAGGCGAATTCGCGCCCGCCTCGTCGGCGCAACCGGTCTTTCCGGGCCAATGCCGGAGACAATTCGTACGATCGAAAGCGCGTGATTGACGCCCGGAGTGCGCCGGACGAGATCTGACGAGGCGGGTTGCCTTTGCGCCGTTGCCCCTCAGGCGGGCTTGCCGCGGATGACACTTCCGAACCTGACGAGCGGCCTCAGGAGTTCTGCCCTGTTGAACCGGAGCATGATCAGCTGGTACGCAAGCCAGGAAGGGCTCAAGAACAACCCTGTGAACCAGACGATATGAGAGGCGGCGGCGCGCCAATGTGTGGTCGTGGTCAGCGCAAGCCATATCCCACGGCGGAGAAGTGAACTCGACGTGTCCGCGTCCTGCCCAACATAGCGCAGTCCCAATTTACGCGACGCGAGGCGATAGTTGACAAAGACGATCTCGTTATCGATCGGCCGTGCCGCTTGCACGTGCATGGACTTCCTGTCGCAATGTGCCTTCAGGATATCGAACTCGGCGACGCGGAACCCGATCTGCCTAGGAAAATCCGGAAAGCGCTGCGCCCGGCCCTTCGCGTCATTTCGGCTGATATTTCTGCCATGGAGCCGATATTGCCCCAGGGTTTCCTGCACCGTGATCACGTCTCCGTAAAGAGGCGCGATCGTGTTGAGGGCGCCGTCATATCCGACGGGCGGGTTGAGGGGGATGACCTGTCGAAGAAACTCTCGGGAGTACGCATTTCCCGACATGACTGGCCAGATGTACGTTCCCGACCGGGTAAATTCTGCGTGCACATCGTCTGGTGCATAGGATTCAGGAAACGCACAAAACGAGCGCCCAAGTCGCCTGCCGGCGCCATCGATGATGTCCAGATTGAACTGAACTTTCGAAACACCTTCACGCCAGTGCGCGGCGACGTTTTCGACCGCCGTCGGCATCAGGATGTCGTCCGCATCGAGGAACAGCAGTACATCGCCTGTCGCCGCGCGATACCCAACTTCGAATGCTGCGATGTTGCCCTGATTTGCCTGAAATATGGCTCGAATCCTGTCACCATAGCCGGCGATGATCTGGCGGGAACCGTCGATCGATCCGTCGTCGACGACGACGATCTCGTCCGCCGGACGGGTCTGATTCAACGCGCTGTCGATTGCCAATCCGACATACCGTTCGTAATTGTAGACAGTTATGACGATGCTGATCTTCAACGCGTGTCGCTCACAATTTGAAGGTGACAGAAGAGGCTATCAATCCATGCCTTGATGAGCCAGAAGTAATTTCACGGTCCGCAAAGCATGGTTGGTGAGGCAATCGCATGAAAATCGCTCTGATCGATCCGTCACTGTTTACTTGGCCATATGATCTTAAATTAGCCAAAGGATTGACCGATATTGGGCATGCAGCCAGCATTGTCGGGCGCCAGCTCGGGCGGAAGCCCTCCGTTGATGAAGACCTGTTTCTTGACCGGCATTTTTATCCGGGATTGCAGTCGCGCTTTTTCAAGAGACTTCCACGCAACGTGCAGCTGGGGCTGAAGGGCCTCAGTCACGCTGAATCAATGACACGGCTGATCAGGCGCTTCAGGAAGACGCCGCCCGATGTGATCCATTTTCAATGGGCGCCGCTGGCAATCGTCGACAGCCAGTTCATTCCCAAGTTCAGGAGGGTCGCGCCAACGGTTCTGACCGTCCATGACTCGAATCCGTTCAATAACAATCCGAGCTCGCGGATACAGCGAATTGGCGTGTTCAGCATTCTGCATTGCTTCGACCATCTTATCGTTCATACGACCGTTGCGCGCGATCGCCTGCTACGCGTTGGTATCCCGGACGAAAAGATATCCGTTATCGCGCACGGATTGCTGACGGATCATATCACCCGACCGGCCGACGAGCCCTCGGCCGGGGACGGGCGCGTTCAAATACTCCTGTTCGGCAAGATAAAGCCCTACAAGGGCGTCGACGTCATGCTTCGCGCGCTTGCGCTGCTTCCCCGAGAGGTGAGGGCGAATTGCGTGGTGAAGGTCGTGGGCTGGCCGGAAATGGCGATGGAGCCGCTGTTTGCGATGGTGAAGGATCTGCAGCTCGAAGACCATGTCGAATTCGACCTGCGTTTCGTTCCGGAAGATGAAGTGACCTCGCTGGTCGCGCGCGCTGACATCCTGGCTTTTCCGTACCGGGATATCGACGCATCGGGTGTGCTGATGCTGGCGATCGCGGCGGGACGCCCGATCGTCGCTTCGAACCTTGGAACGTTCTCGGAATGGCTGAGCGATCGGGCAGAGGGGACGCTCGTTCCTCCAGGTGATCCCGCCGCATTGTCCCGGACGCTCGAGCGCTTGATCAGCGACCCCGATTATCGAAACCGCAAGAGTCAAGGAATGCTGGATCTGCGAGACTCGGTGCCGACGTGGACCTCGATTGCACGCCTGACCGAGGCGGCCTATGCGAAGGCGGGCCGGCGTGTGGGCGCGCCGGCCAGTGCCCAGGTTCTGCAGGGTTCAGGAAACTGAAGGGGTCATCTGCCAGGTGGCCTGGCGGATCGACAGGATGCCCCAGAAAAAGCCAAGTGCCCACGCGAAGTGCATCACGACAGCGGCCGGCAGTGCAAGCAGCCCGCAAATGGAGCGATGTTTTACTGCAATCATCATTGCGATCAGCGCCAGTATCGCCAGATAGGCCGCCGGCAACGTCAACAGCAGCGGCGCCGCCGGCGACAGCACGATGGCGCCGAGCGTCAATGCAACATGAGTGGGCACCAGGAATTGACGCAGTCGCAACGATCCTGGATGCCGTCTCACCGTTCTCGATCGACCACGCCCGTAGTTGAAGTACTGCTTCGCCAGACTCAGAAAACTCGACCGCGGTCGATATGAAAGGCGGATGTCCGAATCCAGAAATATCCGGCCGCCGAGTGCACGCAGCCTGCAGTCAAACTCTGCATCTTCATTGTGAGTGAAGGTTTCATCGTAACCACCGGCCCTGCGAAAGGCATCGATGGTCATCGCCGCATGGTGCCCGTGATCGACAAAGCCGCTTTGCTTTCCGCCGCGATGTGCCGATCCGCCCGAACCGACCTTGGTGTCCGAGACCCAGGCGACGGCCTTTTGCAGGCAGCCGTCACCTCGGGAGTCCATGGGGACCACGACCGAGTCGGCCTTGCGCTCGTCCAGAGTCTTGAGGAGGCTCGAAACATAATCGGCTGGATATTCGCAATGGGCGTCACACCGCACCAGGACCTGCGCCGCAGCACCATAGACTTGTATGGCTAGATTGACCCCGGCACTCTGCAGCCGCTGGGGATTGCGCAACAGATGGACGCCGCGAATCTCCCTGCCGAGCTGGCGGACAATGTCAGGCGTCCCATCGGTGCTGCCGCCATCTGCAACCACTATCGTGCGATCCTCGTCGAGACTGTCCCGCGCCAGATTGCGGACAACGGTCTCGATATGGGAAGCCTCGTTCAAAACGGGTACGACGATCAGGACGTTTCTGGACACGGTTTAGCTGCCACTTGCCATTGTTTGCTCAATCCGTTGGCAGGCGCGGGAATGGTCGTTGATGCACGCCAAAGGACGAACCGACGGTCCGTCAAAAGAATGGCCAACTCGTGACTGCTTCTTTTGATGCATCGATCAGCAAGTGGGCTTACCGATGGCGCCTTAAAATGGGCGATCTATTCTGCGTGAATCGTGAATAGCGCGTGCCCCGATCGCTTGAAGATCGGAAGCGAACCGGACTGGGAGCGATATGTGAGAGCTGTTGTTGTTGCCGTCGCTTTGTTGCTAGCGGTCTGTCATCCTGCATCGGCCGATCCGATGACGTTGGATTTCTCATGGCGCGGGGCGCACGGCTGTGTCACGCTGTTCCCAAATCCGGAGATACGTCTGCGCAACATTCCCGCCGGTGCCACTTCGATGACGCTCACACTTGCGGAAGGCGCTCGCGAAATGGGAGGCCAGAACGTTCCGGTTCCGAGCAATGGCGTCGTGCCATCGGGGACGATCCGGACATTTGGTCCTTGCAAGCCGGGTCTGTATGAATGGACCGCCCTCGTGAAATCATCGACGGGACAGGTTCTATCGGAAGCGCATCAGGCGCGATTCTATCCCGCGGATGAAACCGTAGCGAAGCAATAACTTCGCAACATCAATCCATGTATTGCACCGTTTCGGGCCTTTGCAACTGCGCGTGGCAGCTCCACGCGTCTGCGCGCCGCCGTTTGATCGTACGAATGACGCCACAATCCATCTAGATATGATTTGATGGAATTTGGAATATTGGAGATCAAGAACAAGGTCGTTCTTCGTGACAAGGAGTTGAGTGTTGTTGGCGCGAAGGTTGATTAAGCCGCGTAACGATTTTACCGGTCCGACAAATTTCGGTAGTCCCCCACCTCCGACCGATGCGCAGCGCGCGGACGCGGCGAGATGAAGAAGACCGTTCTGGTCACCGGCGGTGCCGGCTACGTCGGCTCGCATTGCTGCAAGGCGTTTGCGACGGCGGGTTGGAACGTCGTGACGCTCGACAATCTTTCCCGGGGCTGGCGCGATGCGGTGCGCTGGGGACCGTTGGTCGAGTGCGATATTCGCAATTCAACCGGCGTGCGCGCAGTGCTGGACACCTATAAGCCAGACCTCGTCGCGCACTTTGCGGCGCTGGCTTATGTCGGCGAATCCGTGGCTGATCCCGCCATCTATTACGACAATAACACGAGAGGAACGCTTGCCCTCCTGGAGTCAATGCGAGCGGCCGGCTGCTCGCGCGTGCTCTTTTCCAGCACGTGTGCCAGTTACGGAGTACCCAAGCACACCCCGATAGACGAAACACATCCGCAGGCGCCGATTAATCCCTATGGTTGGTCCAAGATGATCATCGAGCGTATGCTGGAGGACTTTGGTCGCGCGTACGAGATGTCGTCGGTTTCGCTGCGCTATTTCAACGCGGCGGGCTGTGACCCTGACGGCGAGCTCGGCGAGCGCCACGAACCGGAAACGCATGCCATTCCGCTGGCGATCGAAGCAGCGCGCCGACCCGATCGGCCTTTCACCATTCTGGGAACGGACTTTCCGACGCCGGATGGCAGTGCAATCAGGGACTATATCCACGTCAATGACCTGGCGCAGGCGCACCTTCTCGCAGGTGACATGCTGGTGGCTCGAGGCGGTACTCATGTCTTCAATCTCGGTACAGGGGTTGGCACGAGTGTGCTCGAACTAATAAAGGCCGTGAAGCGTGTCTCCGGAGACGATCCGGTCGTCCGCCGCGGCCCGCGCCGCGCGGGCGACCCGCCCATGCTCGTCGCCTCCTTTGCCAAAGCCAAGCGGGAGCTCGGTTGGAGCCCGCGCCAATCCGGGATCGATTTCATTATTGAGACTGCGCTCAGGTGGAGCGATAGCAACCCGCCGGCATGATTTCGCACGACGATGATGGACACCCCATTCGCAGGAATTGGACTGGGAAGAGGCGTGGCGCATGTCTCCGTGACGTCGGCGTCCGATGTTGCGGTAACGACATTGAACGAGGGCATGACGGTGTTCTGGCGCGCCGACCAGCCGATCGGCCATGTGCTGATGCATGAAGGCCAGATAACCGACGCCAGGATCGATCATATCGACGACGCCTTCCTGTCAGCCGTCGATTCCCAAGTGCGAATCCCGACGAAAGTGAGGCTCTCGGCGAGCGTGGTGATCTGCACGCGCGACCGTCCGGAGGAGCTGAAAAAATGCTTGTCGTCGTTGCCGCGGCAGACCCATCCTCCCCGAGAAGTCATTGTGGTGGACAATGCATCGCGCGATCGGCGGACGCGGGATGTCGCGTTGGCCGCGGCAGCAACCTATATTCGCGAGGAGCGACCCGGTCTGGATATTGCGCGCAATGCCGGCGCGCTCCAGGCGACCGGAGATATTGTCGCCTATACGGACGACGATGTGCTGCTTCACCCGCGTTGGCTGGAGCAACTGACATGTGCGTTTGACTCCCCCCAGATCGGTGCGGTGACTGGGCTGGTGCTTCCCGCCGAGCTCGCGACCGAGGCGCAACGGCATTTCGAGACGTATTGGGGATTTGGCAAAGGCTATCGCGAACAGGATTACGACAGCGCAGCCTTCCGATCGCATCGCGGCCAGGTCCTTCCCGCGTGGGACATCGGCGCCGGAGCGAGCATGGCGTTCCGGCGCGAGGTGTTTCAGGCCGTCGGGCTTTTTGATGAGCGACTGGACGTCGGTCAGGCCGGCTGCTCGGGCGACTCGGAATACTGGTATCGATTGCTCGCGGGCGGCTACACGTGTCGTTACACTCCGGCGTCAATCGCATTCCACTTTCACCGCAGGACAATGGATGGCCTGGCCAGCCAGATCTATCACTACATGCGCGGTCATGCGGCAGCGCTTTTGGTGCAGTATGAAAGAACGGGAATCTCGGCGAACCGGCGTCTGGCCTACTATCGCAAGCCGCGTTGGTACTTCTCTCGGCTGCTCCGGAAAGTAGTGGAAGGAGACAACATTCGCGACCGCTTCCTGAAGGAGGAGGTGACCGGATATCTCGCCGGATTGCTGTTCTATCATCGTCGAAGGTTTCGCAGATGACGGCCCATCCGCGTACGTCCGTCGTGATCGCCGCCCGCGATGCTGCAGGGACCGTTGCTGAAACGCTTGACAGCGTGCTCGCGCAGAGCGCCGCCGACTGGGAGGCGCTTGTCGTGGATGACGGTTCGACCGATGCCACGGCCGCGATCGTGGCTGAATACGTGGCGCGGGATTCCCGCTTTCGGATTCTGCAGACTGGCGGAGCAGGCGCTTCCGGTGCCCGCAACAAGGGAATTGCAAGCGCGCGCGGCGAACGAATACTGTTCCTGGACAGTGACGATTGGATTGATCGATCCTTCCTTGCGCGGATGAATGCTGCGCTGGATCGCGATCCCGCGGCGGTGGCCGCCTATTGCAACTGTTGCCGGGTTATGCCTGACGGCAGTGAAACTCCCGTTCGCCGCGATCCGGCCATCCAGGACAACGCATTTGAACGGTTCGCCCGCACGTGTGCCACGTTCATCCATGGCGTGCTCGTCCTAAAGGGCGCGGTCGCAAAGGTTGGTGGCTTTGAGACCAGTCTCCGCACGTGCGAAGATTGGGACCTATGGCAACGGATCGCTCGCTGCGGCGGCAGGTGGATCCATGTCGATGAGAAATTGAGCTATTATCGAACAAGCGACCGTTCTCTGACACAAGACGTCAAACGGATGCTGGCCGATGCGCAGGTGGTCATTGCGCGCGGATTTTCCAGCGATAAGCGCGTCAGCGAGCCGGCACCTGCACATCGGTCTGGAGCATCAACTGCATATGGCAGCGCCGCGACGGCGTACGCGTATTTCGCGCTCTGGTGCGCCGGAGTTGAATGCGGCCGCAGGAACGCCAGCGATCCATCGCTGGAAACGCTCAGCGACATTCCAAAGACCGAGACAACGGCGGACTTCATTGCCGCTGTTCTGCTCGATGCCGTGACGGTCGGGGCAAGAACGGTGCCCGCCAAGCTGGCGGAACGGTGGCCGCAATACGGGGAGGGCGTAACCAACCTCATTTCAGCGATCGGTCGCGCATGGAACGACCCGGCGGCAGGGCGAAAGTGCCAATACCGCTTTGAGCGGAAAGTGCTCGACTATGACGACCTTTCGGCGCCCAGGGTCCTCACGTTGACGTTCGGCACGCGCGTTGACCTTCGCCGTATCGGTACTATTAGGCCGATCGGGACTGTTGATCGATTGTACGTCTATCTCTGTGACGGGCCTCGCATCCTGACGCTGCTCGATATTGGTGCCCTCGGCACTGTCGACAGCCGCTTCTGGATCGCGCTGGCCGGCCATGGCCTCGTTCATTTGCAGGTCAAAGACCAGATTGGAAGGCTGGTTCGGGCGAAAATCGCACTCCACAAGCGGACCGAACGGGTTCGATCTTTGATGCGAGACGGCCGAGATACTCATCGGGAGCGCCTGCGCGAGTTGGCCACGCGGGCCTCGCGTGAGGCGCGGCCGCTGGCCATTTCAGGTATCCCCGATTCCAGCAGACGGAAGCGATGTGCCGAAAAGCCTCGAGACACCGCACGCCAGCAATTTTGGGAGGGTTTCTTCGAGCAGGAGGATCCTGGAACTATGGTTCGCCGTATGAACAGGAAAAGTACACTCGGCAGCTCGAGCTTCTGCCAGACCAGCCAGTGGATCACGCGCTCGAGCTCGCGTGCGCGGAAGGACATTTCACGCGCCAATTGGCACCCAGGGTCAAGCGCCTCAGGGCCGCCGATATTTCGACCAAGGCGCTCGATCGCGCTCGTGTCCGATGCAATGGGCATCAGAATATCGAATTCTCTCAACTGGATTTGTCCGCCGATCCGCTCCCGCAGGACATCGATCTGATCGTCTGCTCCGAGGTCCTTTACTACCTTAATAATGAAGCCGAACTAGAGTCGGTCGCGAAGCGACTGGTGCAGGCGCTGCGTCCTGGCGGTCACCTTGTGGCGGCCCATGCCTTTGTGTTGAAGGACAACATGTCGCGAACGGGGCTCGACTGGGAGAGTCCGTATGGGGCGGAGACGATCACACGAATTCTCCAGGGCGTACCCGGACTCGCCCTGGAGACGTCGATCGAGACGGAGCTGTACCGTATCGATCGGTTCAGGCGGTTACTTCCGGGCGAAGCGGCCCCTGACACACAGGTGACATGCGCGGCTATCGACGCGCCGATCGAGGTCGAGGTTGCGCGGTCCATCGTGTGGGGTGGGGCTGCGGCGCGCAGGTTTGACGTCGCGCAATCCGAAAGACGCACGCACGTTCCGGTCCTGATGTACCACCGAATTGCGGCCGAAGGACCCGGCGAACTGGCGCGGTACCGCTTGTCTCCGGATGCGTTCGGGCAACAGATGCTGTGGCTGCGCCGAAATGGCTACCACGCGATCAATTCGGATCAGCTCGCCTGGTTCGTGGCAAGCAATCATCCGTTCGTTGGCAGGCCGGTGCTGATCACCTTCGACGATGGGTACGAGGATTTTGCCGAGCATGCATGGCCGATCCTGCAGGCAAACGATTTCTCGGCAGAGGTGTTCGTTGCGACCGACTTCGCGGGAAAGCGGGCGGAGTGGGATGCTCCGTTCGGAGAACCCGCTCCGCTGCTCGATGCGGTCAGGATTGCCGGGCTTGCCGCCGAAGGCGTATCCTTTGGTAGCCATTTGGCGAGCCACCCGCGCAGCGAGGAACTTGCGACCTGGAATCTCGCCGAGGAACTGACGCGATCTCGTGCGCAATTGGAGCGATGGCTTGGGCGACCTATAACGTCGCTTGCCGCGCCGTTTGGCTCCACGGATCAGCGGCTTGGAATCCTCGCAGCCGAATGCGGCTACAAGACCCTGTTCAAAACGGTCAGCCGGGCCGCCACCCTCAGAGACAATTTGTTAGACCTGCCGCGAATTGAGGTCAGGGGCGATTTTACGCTGGACACATTCGCGCGCTGCTTGGAGCAGTATCAATGAGCACCGGTGCGCTCCTCGTCAGTGTGGTTATTCCGGCCTACAACGCCGATGCAACGATCGACGAGACGCTTCGCAGCGTCAGATCTCAGTCGCATCGGGAGCTGGAAATCATAGTCGTGGACGACGGCTCCACCGACAATACGATTGCGGTCGTCCAGCGACATTTGGCCGAGGATTCTCGAATAACCATCATAGAACAGCGTAATGCAGGGGTGGCGGCCGCCCGGAATGCGGGCTGGCAGGCGGCGCGCGCGGACTTCGTCGCGTTCATTGATGCCGATGATCTCTGGACGCTCCGCAAGATTGAGAAACAGCTTCAAGCCTTGCTTGATGCAGGAGAGCGGACTGGTCTTGTCTACAGCTGGTATGACTGGATCGATGCCGATAGTCGCGTAACTGCCAGGTCCGATCCCGTCTTTCATGCGGGCGAGGTGCTGGACTATCTCTGTCAGGGAAATTTCATTGGCAACGGCAGCTCGGCGCTGGTCCGCCGCGAAGCCCTCATAGCTGCAAAAGGTTTCGAGAGCGGACTCAGGGCATCGGGGGCAGAAGGCTGCGAGGATCTGCTGTTCTATTGCCGTGTCGCGGAGGCGTACCAGTTCGCGGTCGTGCCCGAGTACCAGATCGGCTATCGTTACCTCCCGAACAACATGTCAAGCAACAAGACGCGGATGTTCCGGTCGTGGATGCTGGTCGCGGATGAGATCATGACGCGGCACCCTGAGCGCAGGGCGCTCCTCGACCTGGGCTTCAGAAACTATGCGCGTTGGCTGCTTCGCAGAGCTCTGACGGGCGGTCAGTTGTGGTACTTCGTTTCAATCTTTGGACACCTTTTCAGACGGCATCCCTTGCTCGCGCTCAGGGTCGCCGTGCACGATGTTCCGCGGGATACCGTCTCGGAAATCCGGTGGAAATGGCGTCATCAGCGTCGCAGGGTGGTTCGACCTCCAGCTTCGTTGTTTGCCATCGGCGATCCAAGTCAATCGCTATGACAGAGCACCCGAACAACATACGAAGACCGAGAGCTGCTCGCCGCGCTGCATTGGTCGAACTGTTCAAGCTGCTCAAGCTTGCTCCGCTGCCCGGTTGGGTGACGCCCGCGCTGATTGTCCTTGGCCTTGCTACATCGTTGGCGGAGACGGTCGGGATTACTCTCGTACTCCTGTTCTTCTATTTCGCCATGGGTCAGGTGGAACTTGCAACGTCGACCAGTGGCCTCCTGGGCGAAGCGCTCCGATATGCGGCTAACTGGTTTCACAGCTCGAGCGAAACTGCTGTCGTGCTGCTCCTTCTCATCATTGCTCGCGGTGCTCTTTCCTTTATCAACACATTAATCAGTGCGCGTGTTGGAGAGAAGATCAATGAAGTCGCGCGCAACCGCGTTCATCTGCAGTATCTGTCAACTTCGTATTCGTTCTTCCAACGCCATGACGAAGCATATCTCATGGAGGTGTTGGGAACCGAGACATGGGTGATCTCCGGGGCATACGCCACTCTTACCCGCATTATCGTGAGTTCGTGCTCGGTTTTTCTCTTCGCGTCCTTTCTGTTGGCGCTCTCGATCAAGATAACCGTCCTCGCCGTCGCGGCCTCAATGCTCGTGTCGGCTGGATTGCGTCATCTTTCGTTGCCGATTCAGCAGTTGGGTGCCGGCGTCAAGCTGGTTCATCAAAAACTGGGTGAGCATATGCTGATGACACTCCAGGGTATGCGCACGATCCGCGCATATGGCCAGGAGGAGGTTCACCAGAAGCGCTTCGAGCACGCGTCGACGCAGGCACGGCAGGTCGCGCTGCGGCTTGCGCGTCTGTCCGCTCTGGTCTCGCCCCTGACGGAGGTGGGCTATCTTGCCGTGCTGTTTCTCGTCATCGCGTTCGCTGATATGTGGGGAATTGGCTTCGCGACAAGCTTGACCGCGGTCGCATTGCTCTATCGATTGCAGCCGCATATGCGAGATCTGGAAGGGAACCTGCTGTATATGGCGCAGATCGAGCCGCAGCTGCGGTCCATCAGGTCGACAGATGACAAGGAGTACCCGAAGGCCGGGCACGTGGCCGTGGCTAAACTGGAGAACGGCATTTCATTTCGCAACGTGACGTTCCGCTATGATGCCGGTACCGAGCCCGCGCTTTTGGATGTTTCGTTTGACATTCCTGCGGGGAAGACCACTGCGCTCATTGGAGCCAGTGGAGCGGGCAAGACCACGATCGTAAATCTATTGTTGCGACTCTATTCGGCCAACGCGGGTGTCATACGGGTTGATGGGCGATCCATCGAAGACGTTCGTCGAACCGATTGGCTCGACATGCTCGCGATTGCGGGCCAGGATGTCGACCTGGTCGAAGGCACGGTGATCGAAAACGTGCGGATGGCTAGGAACGACGCCTCCGAGGAAGAGGTTCGGCAGGCGCTGCGGGTCGCGGGCATTTCAGAGGTCGTCGAGGCCTTACCTCACAAATACGACACCTGGATAGGACAGCATGGTCTGCGCTTCTCGGGCGGTCAGCGTCAGCGTCTTGGTCTTGCACGTGCGATTGTGCGCAATCCGAAGTTCCTCATCCTCGACGAAGCGATGAGCGCGCTCGATCTGACGCTCGAGGACAGCATTCGACGCGCGATCCAGCTACAATTCAAGAACCGAACCTTGTTGCTGATAACACATCGCCTGGATTCAGTGCGCGATGCGGACCATGTGGTGTGCATTGAAAACGGCCGAGTTCGCGCTGAGGGCCCTCCGGCGAAAGTCCTGGCGAGTCGAGGAGCGTGCGTAACGGGAACTTCGCAAGATGATGTGCTCACATATCGGATGCGGAATACGGTTCCCTAATCGGAACCCAGCGTGTTCGGCGCCTGCTCAGTGAATGACGGGTCCTACACTTGCAAAGCAGCGTGGACTTCACATGAGCCCGTAGCATTCCGGTGTCTCCGCAGAAATCGCCAGCCGCCAGCTGTTTCTCTCATCATGCGTCAAATTGCGTCGAATCCATAAGGTTCTTTTGAACGCATGCATAGTTGTGTGCCACGTAAAAGGAGCACGTATCCATCATGACCATTATCAATGGAAGTTCCGGTGCTGACGTTCTGTTTGGCGGGACCGGAAACGATGTTCTGACCGGAGGCGCAGGCAGCGATACCTTCGTCATCTCGAAGGGGTACGGCTCCGATACGGTCGTTGATTTTCAGGCGGGTTTAGGCGGCGATGTGTTGCGGTTGCAGAACTACGGTTTTGCGACGTTCGCCAGTTTCCTGGCAGCGGCCACCCAAATGGGCTCCGATACGGTCGTCACGCTGTCGTCCACCGAAACCCTGACGCTGCAGAATGTCGCGCTTTCGACCTTGGTTGCAAGCAATGTCGCGCTGGACAATCCGCTGCCAGCGAGCGGAACGGCATGGAACTGGGCGGGTACCGTCCCCGCAGGCGGCACGCTGACGACCGGGGCGACAAATGACGGCATGGAGGCCGGCGGCACGGGCGTCACGCTGATCGGCGGAGCAGGGGACGACACCTACTATGTCTATGACCACAACACCAAGGTTGTCGAGCAGGCCGGAGAGGGTATCGATACGATCCGTGTCTGGAACATCAATGGATACAGCCTCGTCAATGCGCCGAACGTCGAGAATCTTGTCCTGACAGATAGTGTTCCGTCGCCCGCCACCGGCAATGATCTCAACAACATCATTGTCGGCAATGCCGGCGACAACATGATTGACGGCGGGCGAGGCAACGATGTGCTGACCGGTGGGGCCGGTCGCGACACCTTTGTCGTGACAGCGGGCAACGGCAACGACATCGTCACCGACTTTCAGGCGGGCGCCGGCGGGGACATCCTGCAGCTCAACAACACCGGCTTCAAGACGTTCACTGATGTCACGGCGGCCATGAAGCAGGTGGGCACCGACCTTGTCCTGACGATCGCCAGCGGCGAAACGATAACACTTGAAAACACCAGCCTCCAGAATCTCACGACCGCCAATATAAACATCGTCAGTCCCCTGACTGGACTGGTCCAGACCTTCAACGACGACTTCAACACGCTGTCCGCGGGGCAGGATCCCAGCCTGACCTGGCGCACGAGTTATGCCTGGAGCGGAGCGGCAGGCTACGGGCTGGCCGGCGAACAGGAAGTGTATGTCGATCCCAGCTTTTCCGGGCTGCCGGCAACTCAGGCGTCAACGTCGCTCGGGCTTAATCCGTTCTCGATTCAGGACGGTCACCTCGTCATCACGGCGCAGCCCTTGCCTGCGAGCGCAACGCCTTATACAGGCAGTGCCATTTTCTCGTCGGGCATGATCTCGACCCAGAACAGCTTTACCCAGACCTACGGCTATTTCGAGATGACGGCCACGCTGCCCAGCACGAGCGGCGCGTGGCCGGCGTTCTGGTTGCTGCCCAGCACTGCCAATAACCTCAAGACGGAAATCGATGTGCTCGAGGCCTTTGGTCAGGATCCTGACCAGGCGCATTGGGCCATTCACTCGCCCTACGCGCCTGCGACGAATGGGGGTTGGGCAAATACAGCCAACCTGACCACCGGAGAACACACGTTTGCGCTCAAATGGACCCCTTACGACCTGACATTCTTCGTCGACGGGAAGGTGGTCGCACAGCAGGCCACACCCTCCGACATGAATTCGGCGATGTATATGATCGCCAATCTGGCGATGGGCGGGAGCTGGCCGGGCAACGCCGCTCCAGGATCGACGGCGACGATGACGATCGATTCAATCAAAGCCTATCAATTGCCGGAGTACACGCTTGCGAACTACACCCTGCTCACGAGTGGCGCACCGACCAACACGATCGTGGGAAGCGCGGCTGCGGACACGCTGAGCGGCACATCCGGCAATGATCTGATCGGTGGTGCAGGAGGGGCCGATGTCATGACCGGCGGTGCCGGCGATGACACTTATGTCGTCACCGATTCCGGTGCGAAGGTTATCGAGGCCTATGGCGGAGGCATCGACACGGTAAACTCCTCCGTGAGGTATACGCTTTCGAGCTACGTCGAGAATCTGACGCTCACCGGTTCGGCGGCCATCAACGCGACCGGCAATATTCAGTCCAACATCATCATCGGCAATGCCGCGGCAAACGTGATCACCGGCGGGCTCGGCAATGATATCCTGACCGGCGGGGGCGGTGCGGATAGCTTCGTAATCAACTCCGGCGACGGTTCGGACATCATCACCGACTTTTCGCCGGGATCAGGCGCTGGACACGATGTTGTCCAATTGAACGGCTTTGCCTTCACCTCATTCGCCGACGTTCAAGCGGCGATGAGCCAGGTCGGAAGCGACGTATATCTGAAGCTGACGAGCCAGGATACCCTGGTGTTCCGCAACACGACGGTCTCGGCATTCACCAGCGACGATTTCCAATTGCCAGCAACGCTCCCGGCCGGCGGGACAATTACGTCCTGGATCAGCGGGAAAGCGAGCAGCCGCATGGTGTACGGTACCGCGGCGAACGACAAGCTCTCGGCGGTCAATATCGATGACACGCTCGTCGGGTGGAACGGCGACGATACCTACGTCATCGGTAATGCGAACCAGAAAATCGTCGAGAATCCCGGCGGCGGCGTTGACAGTGTGGAGGCGTGGACGTCGTACACGTTGTCGGCAAACGTCGAAAACTTGACGTTGATGATGGGCGGGCTCGCCGGCGTCGGCAACCAAATGGCAAACCGTATGGTCGGCTCGAGCGGTGACGATTTCCTGGATGGCGCGGGCGGGAATGACTGGCTCTCCGGAGGAGCCGGAAACGATACCTTCATTTACAATGCAGGCAGCGGCAACGATACAGTCGCCGATTTCCACGTCTTCACAAGCGCGACTGCCGAACACGACAAGCTGATTCTGAAAGGTTATGATAGCGGCGCCTATTTGACCCATGTGAACGACGTGTGGACCGTTCACTACGCGGGTGGAGCAGATACGCTGCGCATTGCGGGCGTCACCAGCTTGACGTCGGCCGACTATTCATTCGTTTCCGCGACGAATTCGCCGATGACGATGACATCTATCGCCGTGCCGACGATCTCGGCTGTCAACGACAGCGGCTCGATCGTGTCGGGCCTCATCAATACAAATCATCTGGTCCTCACGGGTCGCGCGCAGGCAGGTGTAACCGTCAAGGTTTTCGACGGGACAACTCAGATCGGCACGGCGATCGCCGACGGCAACGGTAGCTGGAGCATGGCGACTGCAATGCTGGCCGAAGGCGGCCACACCTTTGCCGCCGCAGCGATGGACGGTGTCGGCAATCTCACCGCGCTCTCAGCCGGGGTGAATGTCACCATCGATACGATCGCCCCGAACGTGCCCAAGCTCGCGTCGTTCTCGCCCGACAGCAACGTCGCCGGCGATGGCGTCACCAATGTCAACCACGTGAATTTGACTGGAACCGCGGACGCCGGGAGCACGGTGCAGGTCTTCGACGGCGCGACGATGATCGGAACGGCGATCGCCGATACCAACGGAGCCTGGTCCTTTGCCACCGCAACGTTGGCGGACGGTAATCACACCTTTACCGGCAAGACCGCGGACACCGCCGGCAACGTCAGCGCTTCCTCCGGTGCGCTGAACGTCACGGTCGATACGCGTGCCCCGGTTGCACCTATCCTGACCTCGGGCGCACCTGGAGCTTCGAGCGCGATAATCGTGTCCGGCACGGCAGAAGCCGGAAGCACTGTCCGGCTGTACGAAGGCTCGACCTTGCTCGGCACGGGCGTCGCGGCGACGAGTGGGGCCTGGAGCGTCACCACCGGATCGCTCACGGCAGGGCAACACAGCTTCACCGCGACCGCCACCGACATCGCCGGCAATTTGAGCCAGCTTTCCAATGCTTTCAGTTCCGCCGTGGGTACGGTGATCGAAGCGACCGGCACGACATCGCTTATCAAGTCGGGAAGCAACTTCTACCTTTCGACGGCCGGCTCATCGGTGATCCTGAAGAATGGCGGAACGGCCGTTGTCGCGGGGCAGCTTGGCGCATGGGTGCCAGTGGCTGCGGAAGCGTCGTCGAACGGCTATCTCGTCGCGTGGAAGATCCCCTCGACCGGCCAGTTCGCGGTCTGGAGCACCGACAGCAACGGCAATTTCGTATCCAACTATCTGAACAAGGTGTCCGGCACCGACCCGGCTCTTGAGTCGAGCGAGACCCTCTTTCACCAGGATCTCAACGGTGATGGCGTGATTGGTCTTCCACCAACGCCCCAGCAGGTTTCAGGCACGACAATCGAGGCGTCCGGCTCAACCAGCCTGGTTCTGGTCGGCTCGAATTACTTGCTCGACGCGATGGCCAGCGGCGCGGGGCCGACCTTGAAGTACGGTGGCGTAGCGGTTGTGTCGGGACAGTTCGGCGCTTGGACGCCGGTGGGCGTTGAGCAAACGACCAGCGGCTATGATGTCGCCTGGAAGATTCCGGCCACCGGCGAACTCTGTGTGTGGACCACGGACAGCAATGGCAACTATCTATCGAACCTCCTGAACAAGGTGTCCCCGACCGACCCTGCTCTTAAAGCGGTCGAGACGACGTTTTATCAGGACCTCAATGGCGATGGTGTAATCAATACGTCATCGACCATCCTCAAGATCTCCGGAAATGTCGTATTGAATCTGGGCAATATGTCACAGGCCGCGACGGTCGACCCCGGCGCCACGCTCGAATTGTCCGGCGCCGCTTCCGGGTCGATCACCTTCAAGGCGTCGACCGGCAATCTGGTGTTGGACCACGCGTCGCAATTTACGGGAACGCTCATCGGTCTGACGGGTGACGGCACCGCGTCAAATTCCAACCATATCGACCTGAAGGACATCGCGTACGGAGCGGGAACGACGGCGTCCTTTTCCGGCGATACAGCCGGTGGCGTGTTGACCGTGGTCGACGCTCAAAATCACACGGCACATATCTCGCTTGTTGGCAACTACACCAACTCGACCTTCAATCTCTCGAGCGACGGATCCGGGGGCACGCTGGTTATCGATCCTCCGAAGGCTAGCTTTGATTTTTCGGCGGTTGCGCCGTCGCAGCCTCCTGCTACCGCACAAGCCGTCGGCACCGCGCGCCTGGGAGGCGAGGGGTTCATGTTCGAGCAGTCCGCCACCTCCAACGCATATGACTTAGTTAACGAGGCGTTTCATGAAACGGCCAAGGTAGGGCTCCTCGCGGCCACCACTTATCCAGATGTTGACTCGAGCCTTCATCAGGTCGACGCCGTTCACGCGGTAGCCCCGATTGATGTCCATCTGGCGGAGTTGCATGACTTCATGCTTCGCTGAAGGTCTTTGCCTTTCGAACAACGTTGCGCAACGCGCGTTTCGCAAGTTCCCGTTTCCGCGTGAAGGAGATCATGGCGAGGAGGTATGATGCATAGGCAAGCGCCAGCAGCGTAACCAGCCCAGCGAAAGAGTTTCCATCCAGCAATGAGATGTTCGAAATCCTTGTGACGGCCGCCGCAACGCCACAACCGATCCAATGCGGGACGGTCGTCTTGACCAGGCTCGTTGTCGTCACCGGGCCATGACGACCGATAGATATCGCGCAAAGCGGCAGCACGACGGTGCAGTTCACCAGCGTATACGCCGCGGCGATTCCGAGCGCGCCCCAAGGAAGACCGACGAGGAATGAGGTCACGTTGATCAAGGCGGTCCAAACGCCAAGCCTGAAGTACTCCTGGCTACGGCCTTGACTGAGGAACAGCCAAGCTGCCGTCGCGGTCGCGACCTGGATCAAGCCGGCAACGCCGAGCCAGGAAAAAATCGGGGCTGCGCCCACCCAATGCTCGCCAAGGAGAACTCTGAAGAGCGGCTCCGAGAGCAGGATGGCGAACACGATGCCCGGCTGACATATGAGCATAACCATGGAAAGGGCATCGTTGTAGGTACTGAGATATCTCTCCTTATCGAAACGAAGCCGCGAAAGCAGCGGGACAATCACCTGGCCGATCGGGTTGTGTAATTGGACGATCGGCAGCAGCAACAGCTTATAGGCCCGATCGTACAGGCCAAGTTCGTCGCCGCCTCGAAATTTGCCGATGAGAATGTTGTCCGCATTTCTCGAAAGATAGTTGACGAGGTTGAACCCTGACACGTGCAGGCCAAATCGCGCCATGTGCCGCGTCTCGCTGTCCAGACTGGGATATCCGGGGCGATAGCCGGAATAGGCCCAGATCCCGATTGTCGAAAAGAGCGTAAGAACGAGCGTGGACAGGTAAAGTGCCCAATAGTTTCTCAAGATGATTACAGCGACGATCCCTGCGACAACGGAAGCGGTTGTCGCGGCGACATCCAGGATTGCTAGGGCCTTAAATCGGGATTCTCTGGCAAGTAGCGCCGCCGGAACGGTCGGAAGGCCAGCAATGAAACTTAGGCCGGCAATTGCGATCATGAGCTGCTGAAGCCTCGTATCGCCGTAAAACAGCGCAACCGGATGCGCACTCAATGCCAGAACGAGAGCAGATGCCGCGGAAGCGAGCACCGACAGCCAGAACAGCGCATCGATCTGGCCCTTGGCGATTTCCGCGCGTTGAATGATAGCCTGTCCAACGCCGACATCCTTGATGAGCCCGAGGAACGTTGCGGCCGTCGCAGACATGGCCAGCAGGCCGAAGTCGGACGGGGCAAGATTTCGCGTCGAGAATATCGTCAGGACAAAACCGGCCGACAGTTTCCAGGCCTGGGACCCGCCCGTTATGAGGATGTTGGTTACGGCCCGTGACTTGCTGTCCTTGTCCAACGAGCTCACCCCCCGCGATCTCAAACACCTCTTGCGCGGTCTCGCGCCTGCCAGCAAATGCCGCGGGAAATCCAGCGCGCTGCACGATGGCGGTTCCGATCGTCTCCGGCTTTTAGCTTGGCCTTGACACGAACGGAAGACGTGATCGGGCGATGTGGGATCGGCGTACCTGGGCGAGCCTGCTCGAAACTGATCTCAAGCGATGGCCGGACGTCACCAACGTCAATGCGGACACTTGTGGTCACATCAATGCCCGCAGTTTGTCATATTTCAATTCACAGCGCTGAGGTTCCCGTGAGATGATTTTGTGAGCACTCACACCAGGAGAAGGGCAAGCTGGCTTGCGATATTTGCAGGCCGCTAGTCATTCTATAATGTTCGGTTGATCTCGATGGCGAAGCTCCGGAGGTCCGAGACGGGATGACGTTGTACACTGTTGCATCACGGCAAGGAGTGCGGTCTGGCGTCGCGTCGCTTGCGGGACCTCTCTTCCTCCTTGCAGTAGCCGTCATTCTATCTGCGATTTCGCGGCGGGCCGTCACACATCTCGCGCGCTGGTCTGACATTTACGCTCTGGTGCTGGTTTGCTCGGCATTTGCCGGCGCGCTCGCCTTCAGCTCCATTCGCTACCGTGATTTCTCGCCGCCATTGCGGATCACCGCCTTCGCGATCGGAATGACGATCTTTGTGCAGTTGCTGTTCGATTCATTGGGGCCCTTCGCAGGGCCTCCCAACATCCTGTTCGGGGCGGGCGACAAGATTCTGTTCTTCCGCTACGGTGCGGTGCTTGCGGTTGTGGCAGGAATAGCCGCGATCTGGCGTCCTTCATTTCTTGTGCCGCTGTTCTACTTCTATCATGCATGGCGCGAAATGGTGAGCGTCGTGTCCGGCATCTTCGTGACGGAGACCGATTATCTCGGTATGCTCGACGTCGGTAACTTCGCCGTGCTTGGCGTGCTCGGCACGATCGTTCTCACCAGCGCCTGGGTTATGGATCGCGTGCCGTGGCTGCGAACTCTGTTCGCTTCCGCAGATGACGTGAAGCAGCTTCGCGATCGCGCCTATGGCTTGATTTGGGCGTGCGCCGTCGGGGCGCATCTCGGCAGCTATTTCTGGTCGGGAATCGCAAAGCTGCAGGCTGGTGGCGAGAAGCCATGGACCTGGCTGCTCGCAAATCCCACGCAAACCTCGATCCTGATGGGCCTCGAACGCGGCGACGCCCCGCTCGGCCTGTGGCCGGGCGCATTGCAGACCATCTGGGACGCGATCGTGAGCAACCAGCTGATCTTCAACGTCTTCGTGCTGGGTGCCCAGCTCCTGTCGCCCCTGGCTGCGATCTCGACGCGCGCGCTGTCGTTCTTCTGCCTGCTGTTCGACGTCTTCCACATCGGCGTGTACTTCACGCTCGGGGCTCTTTTCTTCTTCTGGATTGCGCTCAACCTGTTCATCGTAGTCGCGGCACGCACGCTGCCGCATGATGGGTTCACCCCGGCGATGAAGGTTGTGATGGTCGTGACCGTCATCTGTGGCCGGTTCTTCTTCTACACCAATCACCTGGGATGGCTGGACGGGCCGAAGCTGGCAAGCCCGCGGCTTTTCGTCGAGACCCGCGATGGTCGCCAAGTTCTCGCGCCTTCCACGTATTTCGGCATCTACTCGTACATGATCGGAACCGGAACCATGTACATCCCTGAGAATCATTTCCGGGCTCGCGTTGGCGGCAACAACCACGATCTTACGACTTGGCACGACGCGACTACCTGCGGCCCGGAGATCCTTCCGCGTCAGGACACAGGCGTAGCCATGGAGGCCGTGGAAAAATTGGTCCGCGAGACGGATCGCTTTTTTCGTGTCTATCCCTGGGTGAAGGACAACAACAGCTTTTATGCCTATCCGCACCACATGCTGTCCAATCCATGGCTGTATGGCGAATTCAACAAGCTGACCATGGACGATATCGTCGCCTATCACTATGTGGTGGACTCAGTATGCCTCGGCCTGGCGGAGGGCAAGCTTGTGCGCGACGTTCGGAATCGAACGGACTATCGAATTGACCCATAGTGATGACGAGATCTGGGTGGTCTATGACGGCGAGTGCCCGTTATGCAGCCGCTATGTTCTGCTGTACCAGTTGCGGGAGCGTGGGCAGCGCATTCACCTGATCGACGCGCGTTCGGAGCATCCGATCGTCGGCGATATCCGCGCCCGCAACCTCGATCTCAATGAAGGCATGGTGGTTCGCTGGCGTGGGCGGCACTACCATGGGGCCGATGCAATGCATCTGCTGGCAACGCTTGCCGGGGAGACGACTGTCTTCAATCGCCTTAATCGGCTGGTGTTCTCCCGGCCACGCCTCGCAAGGGCACTTTATCCGGCACTGGTGCGTGGAAGGAAGCTTCTCCTTCGGCTTCTCGGCCGCAAGCTGATCGATGAGATCAATGCTCCGGAACAGCGGATACCGGTCGGTCCTTCCGACGAAAACATCAAGCACAACGACGGGGTCCGATGACGATTGGAGGAAGGCTCCAGCGCGCCTCCTGTGTACAAGAAGCGGTGGGGCAGGTTATCGCGTCGCGGCCTGATAGGCCGGAGAGAGACGCATTAGGCCGCAACGGACAAGGTCGTCGGATGATTGGTAGATCAGGCTTTTCGGATAGATGAGCTCGAATGACCGATTTTGATCGAGTCGCTCCGCGTAGCGCTGATACTCGACCGATCCGAGATAGTAATTCCCTTCACGGACCGCGATTGCGACCTTATCGGTGAAGTCGTGGAGAAATTTGAAATGGAGCAGGGCGCCTGTGACATCGCCTGGCTTGCCTGGTGGGGCCATCAGGTGACCGGCGGCGATATAGCGACGGCTGGGCAACCAGCGCGCGAGCGGCACTTTAGTGAGCAGCGGTGGCTGCCAGCGCGTGATGTTAACTGCAGGCAGCAGCCGCGCCAGCCCGTATGGCTCAAGCAACTGTACGAGTGCGTCATAAAGGGCGATCTTCGGCGGCATCGGTTCGTCATAAAACAGCCTCGCTCGCGCACCGCCCACCAGGTAGTTGGTCGGAAAGCCGCGCCGACGGCGCTTCACATAGGTATCTGAATCGAAGTAGGGGCAGAACGCGACGAGGCTCTCACCGGCTTGGTAGCGCTCCGGGCCTCCGAGCCAGCGTGGATACATATCGACCATCTCCGCGGTCATGCAATCGGCGCCGGTGCTCTCCAGATATCGGCACAGCCATCGAAGATCAAAATTTTCGCAACCGGGATAGACAAAGAGTTCGTCGGCGTCGAGCGTCAGCGCCCACCGTCCTGGCGCGAATTGGTCGAGCACGGCGCTGGTCCAACGCGCGCCACCACTTGATTCTGCAAAGGGCTCCCGGATCTCGAACACGTGAACGTCCGGCTGATCGAGCAGGAATGCTCGCGTGCCGTCATCCGAACGGTCATCGATCGCGAGGAAACGTCCGACCCCGAGCCGGCGATGATGGCGCAGGAATTCGGGTAATCGCAGCATTTCGTTGCGGAGCTTGCCAACAGCCACGATCTCATCGGCGCCGAAGTCGAGGGGCCGGGTATCAATCCGGTGAATGACCGGATCGGGACGCTGCTTGGCCCGTGATCGCGCTGGCGTCAAAAGTGCGACAGCCGCTTGACCCCTTACGATCAACTTTTGTAACGCGTTCTGCGCGCCGTTGCCGCCCGCGGCTGTTCTCGCCAGCAATTCCATTTTTAATTTCCAGCCAACCGATCACATCTGCATTATCGAATAAAGACGGCGAATATAGGTGCTATGGACGGTCACTTTGTCTCAGCGGGTTGATCTAGCCTCATAAGCCCGTGGCAGGGCGCAAATGTGCGCTTCTTCTTTGCAATCGAGGAATATCGGCCGACGGCTTCGCGTCGGGTTCCAAATAAATTGCGTTACCATTCATTTCCAAACGTCTTGAGCATACTTCAAACGTCTTGAGCATACTTGATGTGTCGCTCCAGCTTGTCGCCGGTCGTGTCGTCCAAAAACATTTTGCCCGGTCGACTTTGTGCAACACAGCCATTCCGCTGAAGTTTCAAGGGGCCGAAATCAAAGTCAAAGAAGAAGCCTCCGCCAAGCGTATTCAGTTGGTGCCGGAGATCTTTCGAGCCGTTGAGCAGATTGGAGCTGCGGCAAGAGCTTTCTGCAGAGCATCACGCGCGCAGGGGATCATGCCGCGTAAACGAAGCGCTCACAAGCACACCGGCAGGAATGCGGCCCTGCGGGATGATCTGCATGGCAATTAAGCAGGTGCGGAGCTTCTACAGGAGGATGTAACAATATACGGCCATGCGACAACATCCTCGCCGGCCGCTCATGATAGGGGTCTGATTAGACTGCGATTCGCGATTCACGCATCTGCGGTGATGCCTCCGACTGCACCTGGTCGAGCACCGAGAGGTTCGCGATGAGCAGATAGATCAGCAGGCTCGCGCAATAGACGACTTGCAAAATTACCGCGCTGGCGACGAATGCTATCAAGCCCGTGGCGAAACCCTGCTCAAGACCCAAATACCACGCGGCAACCAGGATCAGCATCGTTGCGGGAATAAGGGCGTATGCGCGAAGAAAACGCCCCAGAAGAACACCGGCCACGGCGCTTGCGATCATCAGCACAACCAAGATCTGCCCTCCTGCTCTTGCACCAGAGATGTTCTGGACGCGTGACGGGCCGTATTGTAGCCACAGAACCGCTAAAAACATACCACTTTTGCGCAGGCGTGGCCAAATCTTTGGTGCGCCTACCGCCGTGCTGCGGGCGGGCGGTTCTGCCCTGGAACTTGCTCGATCGTCGATCCGGTCCCCTGGATCCCGGAGTTCTCCTGCTGACATTGATGCTTTTCGGTTCCAGGGGCTTTACTTTTCCACCCCGGGTGGTCGACCTCGGCAACAGGCCGACACGCAAACGCGGCAAGAGGCTTGTGACCAAGACGCCTCGGATGAGACCGGTCCTAGCTCCCCTGTCTTTTGCGCAGCAGGAGTCCGACCAGTTCTTCGAGGCTCTGCTCAATGTCCACGGACTGCAAAGATCCGGTATCGGGTTTAGAGGACTGCGGCTCGATCAGACGCAAGCTTGCGCCGGCAGGCCCGGATTTCGATTTCACTGGCTTCGGCTCCCGAATGGATACGGGTTTAAACGACTGAGGCATGTCATAATTCACCTGCTCAGTCATTGCGGGTTGAGGTGTGGCGTATCGCGTCCTGGTGCTTTCATCGGAAGATGGTCGCCCGGTTCTGAGCGCGGGCGAAACGTAGGGCTGCAAGTGCAAGTACTCGGCGTGCCGCTTACGAGAGATCAGCTCGCGCGTGCCGTAGCCGGCCGCGAAGCCAATCGCGAGCAGAACAAATATGATGAGGAGCCCAACCATCAAACTATACGCGCCCACTCATAATTCTGCCTCAGAGTTAACCTGCTACCGTCTATATCCCGTAGTTGATAGATGCCGTAATTGACGATTTGAAGGCACGTCGTTCGCCGTGTCCGGGGAGGGCTGCGCTCGCCTGAGGATCGCTTCCGACGAGGCGTGAGGTGTTCGCGATACGAGATATTCGCTGCATCCCCCGCGATCCGATGACTTGCCTATTTGCTGGTCAATGCGCCTTCGGTTTGGCATCGCACGTGTCGTGAGTGATGCGACGGCCATCGATTGACAGCTCGCTCAACGTAGCGAACATCGCAAACAGGAAACCACGAATACTGAGATTGCCCCCTTGTCGTTACAATCCCCAGGTTCCACCATCATAGCCGATAGTCGCGCGCAGAAGATCGGGGCCGTCAACGGTTTTCGCGGACTCGCCATCTTGATGGTGATCCTCTTTCACTTGCTTGTTCCGTTCACATCCAGCGCGCCGGCGTTTCCCGGCGAACTTGATCCAAACGGTCTCCTGGCCATTGTCGCGAAGCACGGCTTCTTGGGCGTAAATATCTTTTTTGTGCTCTCCGGATTCGTTCTGTACCTGCCCTATCGCACAAAGAAGCGAGCCATCGATCGGCTCGCCGACTTCCCGCATTTCTATTGGCATCGCGCAGCCCGGTTGCTTCCACTTTACTATACGGTTGTCCTCGTGACGATTGCACTCCATGCCAAGTCGCCCGCTGGATCGCACGCGTGGTACCTGGAGCTCGGCGGACTGTTATCTACGCTTTTCATTTTTGTGCCGCACGGGTTTATGCCCCCCTCCAATCCCGTATTGTGGTCCGTAGGCGTTGAAATCTGGTTCAGCCTTTTGTTTCCGCTGCTGATTCTTCTGATCGCGCGCTTCGGCCTTGGAAGGCTGTTGCTGTTGAGCGTCGTCATTTGCTCAGCTTTCGTGGTGGCTGGGCATCTTATCGCGGTGGATCGGATTGGGATGTTTCGCCCGTTTGTGGGTGGAATATTTGGGTCGTGTTACCAGTTCATTTTCGGAATGTTGGTTTGCGATCTCTACGTCAAGTCCAGGGACAGTGTTTCACTCAGGAGATTTCAGTCGCGCGGGCTGCTGCCCGGACTGCTGCTGATGATTGCCGCCATCTATCTCAAGGATAATGGCCCCTGGGCTGTGAGCATTCTCTACGCCACGATCTTTTGCGCCGGGTTTTCCATGGTGCTGCTGGCGGTGTTGTGCGGGGCATGGTCCGCAAATCGCTTGTTCGAGGCGTGGCCAATTCAGGTCGTCGGATGCATGTGCTACAGTATCTATGCGTGGCATTCGATCATCATGGTTGAAATGATCCCGCCCGATACGTCTCCGTTGCAAGACACGCTTCGACTTTCATTTCCGTATCTTGCAATAACAATCCTGCTAAGTGCCCTGAGCTATCGCTATATCGAATTTGGCCATCAGCGCGATTGGAGGTCGTTGTTCCTGTTACGCAACTCCAATTCCGACGAACTCGCCGGCGCTGGGGTATCCCGTCGTGCTGAGTCGAAACCGGCCGCATCGTCCTGAGAGGACTCCCTGCTGGGACATCTGGGACTGCGGGGTCGAAGGTATGGTCGGTGCTCGAGTTCGCGGCTGCGCCTCAGTCCTGTGGCAAAGTCGAGGGCGTTGCGGACCTCGGCGGCTTACTTTTGTATTCGGCCTAGCGCGACTGCTCTGAAGGTCCGACGGCGTAACAACCCAGGCGCTGATCATGCGAGTTGCTGCACGTAGTCGCGGTGTCGAGCTGGCGATGGTCCACAGAACGAACCCAAATTCTCTTTTACGTTTCAACGCTCTGTACAAGCAAGCGCCATCGATGACCGTCACGCCTCCGCTGGCGCCGCCTTGCTGCATATGGGGTCGCGGTGTAGATGTCGCGCATGAGCGATGAAACCCACTCCATTCGAAGCGGCCGGCTCAGCGCGGCCATCAAGGCGCACGGCGCCGAGTTGTGCTCGCTCAAGGACGGAGGCGGCATCGAATTCGTCTGGAAGGCGGGGCCGGAATGGCCGCGCCACGCGCCGCTATTGTTTCCGATCGTCGGGCGCCTCGCCAATGACAAATTGCGTCACCGGGGCAAGACGTATCGGATGACCCAGCACGGCTTTGCGCGCGACAACCGCTTTGCCTGGGCAGAACGCGGCGAGAGCCGCTGCACCCTGGTGCTCGAAGACAGCGAGGCGACGCGCGCGCTCTATCCGTTCACGTTCCGGCTCACCGTGGCCTATGCGATCGACGACACAGGCCTTGATGTGACGTTCACCATCGCCAACACCGGCAAGGAGACATTACCGGCGTCGCTCGGCGGTCATCCCGCCTTCAACTGGCCGTTGCAATCCGGACTGGCGAAGGAGAGCTATGCGCTGACCTTTGCGAACGCGGAAGCGTCTCCCGTCCGCCGTCTCGACGGCGGCTTACTGCGCGCGGCAACGGAGCCAAGTCCGGTCAAAGATAAATCGCTGCCCTTGTCCGAAGCCCTATTCGTCGATGACGCTGTCATCTTCGACCGCATTGAGAGCAGCTCGGTCCGCTATGCCGCCGGGCCGGGCGCATCAACCGGGCCCTGGCTGAAAATGTCCTGGCGCGGCTTTCGCGAGCTCGGCGTCTGGTCGAAGCCGTCGGGCGCGCCGTTCCTCTGTATCGAGCCCTGGCGCGGCCATGCCAGTCCCGCCAGCTTCGAGGGCGAGTTCACCGACAAGCCTGGCCTGATGCATATCGCGGCGGGAGCGGAAGAACGCTTGTCGTTCCGGATCGACATCGGATCGTCCTGAGATCTCCGTTAGACCTCGATGCGCGTGAGGTCCTCGCCGAGCACGACAGGGCCTGAGTAATCCCGCCGGACATCGTTGAGCAGCGCGCTCAGCATGGAATCGTCGGTGCGCGGCCGGTGATGGGTCAGGGCGAGCTTCTTGACACCGGCCTTGGCCGCGACCTTGCCGACCGTATCGCCGCAGGCGATCGTGAATTTCGCAAGCCGGCGCAAGTGCTCGTTGTTGATCTCTGGCGTTGCGAGGAAGCAGCACTGAACCAGCAGGTCGGCGCCCTCAGCCAGTCGCTCGAGACCGGGGCAGGGGACCGTGTCGCCGGAAATCGCAATGACCTTGCCCTCCGCCTCGAAGCGGTAGCCGAGACACATCCAGCGTTGGAGGAAGGCCGGCGGCATGTCGAGGCCGTCGCCATGCGAGACGAGCTCGGCGCTGATCTTCCAGCGGCCGGTGTCGAGAACGGGGCCGGGCACGATGTCCGTTGCGACCACCGGTTTCCAGCCGCCGAAGGTCGGCTCGCCGCGATCCCGCCAGGTGATGTCCTTGTCGTAGACCTGCGTGATCAGCGTATTGACCAGCCGTTCGGTATCCGGGGGACCATAGATGCGCAGCTCGTCCTTGCGGCCATGCATCCATGAATTCAGCATCACATCGTAGAGGTCGCCGATGTGGTCGAAATGGTGATGGGTGAGAAAGACCGTGTTGATGGCGCCGAGCGGCACGCCGGCTTTGCTGAGCTGCAGCATGACGCCGCGGCCGGCGTCGATCAGGATGTTCTCGTCGCCGAGCCTGATCAGCGTGGTCGTCGCCATCCGGCGTGGATCCGGGCGTGGGCCGCCGGTGCCGAGCAATATGACCTCCATGGCGCCACCTCCAGCGTGAAAATCTTTCACAGTAGATTTGAACACGGCAAGCCAAGCAAGCCGCATCAAGGCCGACGCCGGAACGGAGCAGGCCGCTCAGCGCATGGCGGCCGCAGTGGCGGCGAGGGTCGGCCGGATGGTTGATCGGTCCGCCCGCGCGGACGTCAGGCGGTGCGCCAGATCCTGCGCATGCCGCTCGACCAGATGCCAGGTCGCGCGGGCGACGAAATAGCTGAGCGCGGCGGTGACGGCATAGGCGATGAGCAACGAGACCGGTCCGTCCGCGAGCGGCCAGATCTGGCTCAGGCCACAGATCACCGCGAAGTGCGACAGATACATCGAATAGGAATTGCGGCCGAGCGTCTCGAGCGGCCGCCAGCGGATCTCGAGACGGATGCAGCCGGCGACCAGCGCACCGAGCACGAGATTGATCATCAGATAGTTGAATTCATGCGAGCCGGTGGCGCGGTCGGCGATGAAGGACACTGCGATGAAGACGGCGAAGACCGCGGCATCCGACTTCGCAAAGCCGTCGCGCAGCGAGAAGAACAGCGCGCAGCCGACGAGGAAAACCGGAAGCTGGTTGAGGAAGCTGATGTGCAGCGTGGTCCAGACGAAGGCTTCGTTGCCCGATCCGTAATAGGCCGAGAACAGCGCGAAGGCCCACGGCTTAAAGAGGCAGACATTGACGAGATGCAGCACGATCGCGAGCGCGAGATAGAGATGACGGCGTGCTCCGAACGCGGTGATCAGAAGCGGAAAGACCAGATAGAACGTCATCTCCGCGGCGATCGACCAATCGCCCGGCACGACGCTGTTGACGCTGTCCGGCCAGAAGCCGTGCAGGAACGTCGCGGTCAGGATCACCTGAAGCGGTCCGATGCCGTTGGGAGCGTTGGCGCTCGGCCCGGTGCCGTTGACGAGCAGGTAGACCGGGATCGCGAGCCAGAACAGCGGCGCGATGCGCAGGAAACGGCGGATGTAGAACTTGCGCGCCGGATTCGTTTCGGTGCGCTGCGTCCACATCAGGCACATCGTCATGGCGCTGACGAAGTAGAACACGTTGACGCCGGTCCAGCCGCACATGAAGGCGAAGTCGACGGCGCCGATGTGCGACGGGAACGACTGTGAGACGTGGATCGCCATCACGCCGGCAATGGCAAGACCGCGCAGCAAGTCGAGCGTGTGCGAACGGCCGAAGGACGTTGTGCCTTCTTTGGTTCGACCGGTTGCCAAGCGGGCCTGCCCCTGCATCACGCCTTCTCCGTGGTCTCATATCTGCGAGCGGGGACCATAGAGGCGGAGCCGGCGTTTTCGAAGCCGAAGGCGTCCTTTACGTTAACGGCGGACGTGCGGAGCCGGATGTGCCGAATTGGCGGTGTCGCACCGGCAGCGGCACGCCCGTGATCGCGACCGTCACCGGCGTCGGCTACAAGCTCGCGCTCAGCGAGCGGCTCTAGCGGCAGATCGGGGCATCGCCGTCAACGTGATGCGACGCGCTTCCATCTTGCTTCGATGCGAGCCTTGATTTGGCTGATCCGGGCCTCGTGGGCGGCCCAATAGGCGCGGCTGGCGGCGGCCGTGCCCTGACGGTATCGGGCATAGACGGCTTTGGGCTGCGTCGACATCTTCGGTGCACTTGCCAGTTTTGCCGGCGCCGCAGCAGCCGCGGGAATGGCCGGGGGCGCGGGAGCCGGAACGGCCGTGGCTTCGACGTTCAGCGATGCCGAGTTCATCGCGAGAAGCCGGTTACGGGCCCGGTTGCAATAGACTTGCGACCGCGGGGTCATCGTCTCCTCGCCATGACCCGCCCGATATTTCATCAGCGCACGGCAGAGATCCCCGCCGGCCAGACGCCAGGCCTGGCTGAGATAAATCACCCCGTAATGGATGTTGATGTCCGGCTCTGCCAGTTCGGCATTGCTTCCCCGGAATCCCAGCATCGCTGCGGTCTCGGGCCGCACCTGCATCAGCCCGATCTCGCCGACGCTGCCGATCACGGCCGGATTGTAGCCGCTCTCGACGAAGACCACCGCTTCGGCGATGTCGGCGGGCAAATGGGTGTTTGCGATCTCTCGCTCGATGATTTTCCGGATCGCGGCGCGGGATGCCGGCGTTTCTCCGGCGCCGAGTTCGATCCCGCCGTCAGGCAGCGTCGCCGTCGTGCGCGGCTCGTCCGGACCGCCGTCCTTGGCCTGCGCGCAGATCGGAGTCGACAAAAGCAGGGCGACCGCCACGCGTCCCCACGTCGCGCCGAGATTGAAGCGTGTCCGATCCCACAGCATGGGTCTGTGATAGAGCTTTGGAGTTAACAAACCGGCCTTGCGGCGCGGCAGCGGGGACGCATCAACCATAGCATGATCCCGCAATTTGCATTGTGGTGCCTGCCTCTTTCAAGGCGACCCCAAGGAAGTAAACGCCATGTGCGGCCGTCAGGAATGCCTTTGGATGCGCCCGGCCCGCGGCGCTAGCGCTGGCTGGATGCCGCGGAGCGGTCTGCAGCGTCGCTGTGGAGCTCCCGTTCAAACTGCTGCTTCACCTTGGCGAGGTCATGATCCACGGCCGCGTTGCGCAGCATCGGGTTGAGTTCGACGTCGGTTCGCCCGACATGTGCCGGAGACGATAGCGCCAAGGAACCGGCGAGCAGCAGGGTCGTTGCGAAAATGGTCATGTCACTATTCATGGGCCCAAATGCGGCCATTTGTTGCCGGTGTCGCTAATGGCTTTTGAGTTGGCGCGTGCAAGCCCGATGCTATGGTGCAGCAGGCCTCAATTTGACAAGGACGAGGTATTTCAGTGGCTGATGTTCATCCCGCGGCAGGCAAGCAGGCCTCGCCGGACGCGCTCACCAATATTCCGCGGCTGGTGACGGAATATTTCGCCGGCAAGCCTGATGCGGCCGACCCCGCGCAACGGGTTGCGTTCGGCACCTCGGGTCACCGCGGCACCTCGTTCAAGAACACCTTCAACGAGGGTCACATCCTCGCGACCACGCAAGCGATTTGTGACTACAGAAGAGAAAAGGGGCTGACCGGCCCGCTCTTCATCGGCATCGATACCCATGCGCTGGCAGAGCCCGCGTTGGTCAGCGCCGTCGAGGTGTTCGCGGCCAACGGCGTCGACGTCATGATCGACAAGGACGGCGGCTACACGCCGACGCCGGTGATCTCACACGCGATCCTGACCTACAACAAGGGGCGCAGCTCGGGCCTCGCCGATGGCGTCGTGATCACGCCCTCGCACAATCCCCCCGAAGATGGCGGCTATAAATACAATCCGCCGCATGGCGGCCCCGCCGACACCGATGTCACCGGCGTGGTCGAAAAGCGCGCCAATGCTTATCTCGCCGACGCCCTCAAGGGCGTGAAGCGCATCGACTATGCCAAGGCGAAGAAATCCGCGAATGTCCACGCCTATGATTTCATCACGCCTTACGTCGCCGATCTCGGCAATGTCGTCGATCTCGACCTGGTCAAATCCGCCGGCGTCACGATCGGCATCGATCCGCTAGGCGGTGCCGCCGTGCATTACTGGCATCCGATCATCGAGCGCTATGGCCTCAAGGCCACCGTCGTGAACGAGGCGATCGATCCGACCTTCCGATTCATGACGGTCGACTGGGACGGCAAGATCCGCATGGACTGCTCCTCGCCCTACGCCATGGCGAGCCTGATCGGGATGCGTGACCGCTTCGACGTCGCCTTTGCCAACGACACCGATGCCGATCGCCACGGCATCGTGACGCGCACCGGCGGCCTGATGAACCCGAACCATTATCTTGCGACCGCGATCTCCTATCTGTTCGCGCACCGGCCGGACTGGGGCAAGGATGCCGCGATCGGCAAGACCGTGGTGTCGAGCTCGATCATCGACCGCGTTGCGAAAAAGCTCGGGCGCAAGCTGGTCGAGACGCCAGTCGGCTTCAAATGGTTCGTCGACGGCCTCCTCACGGGCTCCTTCGGCTTTGGCGGCGAGGAGAGTGCAGGGGCCTCGTTCCTGCGCCGCGACGGCACGGTGTGGACCACCGACAAGGACGGCGCCATCCTCGGCCTGCTCGCAGCCGAGATCATGGCCAAGACCGGCCGCGATCCCAGCCAGCTCTTCAATGACCTCACCGCCGAGTTCGGCGTGCCCCATTACGCGCGCATCGACGTCGCCGCCACCGGGCCGCAGAAGAGCATTTTGAAGTCCGTCACACCCGAGCAGCTCGGCCTGAAGGATCTCGCCGGCGATCCCGTCCGCGCTACGCTGAGCAAGGCGCCCGGCAACGGCGAGCCTTTTGGCGGCATCAAGGTCGAGACCGATTTCGGCTGGTTCGCGGCCAGGCCGTCGGGGACGGAGGACGTCTACAAGATCTACGCGGAAAGCTTCCGCAGCGCCGAGCACCTGACGCGCATTCAGGAAGAAGCCAAGGCCGGCTTGGCGAAGGTGTTCGGGGCGTAGGGCGCGGGGCCGGCGCCGCAGGGGCCCCTCCAGCGGAGCGGTCGCCGTATCCTCCGGTGTCATCGCTCGCGCAGGCGGGCGATCCAGTACGCCGCGGCAGGAGTTGTGTGAACCCTATGTCCGCCGCGGAGCACTGGATTCCCCGCCTTCGCGGGGAATGACGGGTGCGATGTATACAATAACGACGATTTAGGTACTTTAATACTTTATGGTCGGGCTTGATTGATCCCGCATCGCTGATACTGTATACATAACGTATGCATAAGCCCGTGGGAGCGAGACCGATGACAAAACCCTTCCCCATGAACGCCTGGTACGCCGCCGCCTGGGATGCCGAGGTGAAGCCGGCGCTGTTGCCGCGGACGATCTGCGGCAAGCACATCGTGATGTACCGCAAGGCCGACGGCTCGGTCGCCGCGCTGGAGGATGCCTGCTGGCATCGCCTAGTGCCGCTGTCCAAGGGCCGGCTCGAAGGCGACACGGTCGTCTGCGGCTATCACGGCCTGAAGTACAACGCGCAAGGGCGCTGCACCTTCATGCCCTCGCAGGAGACCATCAATCCCTCCGCCTGTGTCCGCGCCTATCCCGTGGTCGAGCGTCACCGCTACATCTGGCTCTGGATGGGCGATCCCGCGCTGGCCGATCCCGCGCTCGTTCCGGACATGCACTGGAATCACGATCCGGCCTGGGCCGGCGACGGCAAGACCATCCACGTCAAATGCGACTATCGCCTCGTGCTCGACAATCTCATGGATCTCACCCACGAGACTTTCGTGCACGGCTCCTCCATCGGTAACGATGCGGTGGCCGAGGCGCCGTTCGACGTCACCCATGGCGAGAAGACGGTGACGGTGACGCGCTGGATGCGCGGCATCGAGCCGCCGCCGTTCTGGGCCAAGCAGCTCGGCAAGCCCGGTCTCGTCGATCGCTGGCAGATCATCCGTTTCGAGGCCCCGTGCACCATCGCCATCGACGTCGGCGTGGCGCCGACCGGCACCGGCGCGCCGGAGGGCGACCGCTCGCAGGGCGTCAACGGGTTCGTGCTCAACACCATCACGCCGGAGACCGAGAAGACCTGCCATTATTTCTGGGCCTTCGTGCGCAACTATCGCCTCGGCGAGCAGCGCATCACCACCGAGATCCGCGAGGGCGTCTCCGGCATCTTCCACGAGGACGAGCTGATTCTCGAAGCGCAGCAGCGCGCGATGGACGAGAACCCGGATCGCATCTTCTACAACCTCAACATCGACGCCGGCGCGATGTGGTCGCGCAAGCTGATCGATCGCATGGTGGCGAAGGAAAACGCGCCAACACATCTCCAGGCCGCGGAGTAGACGATGGCCGAACGTGAGGTTGATCGTTCCATCTCGCAGACCGTGAAGGCGCAGCTAGCGCTGCGCGATCAGATCCTGTCGGGCTCGTTGCGTCCGGGCGAGCGCATCTCCGAGCTCCAGGCGGTGGAGACGACTGGCGCCTCGCGCACTCCGGTGCGCATGGCGCTGGTGCGGCTGGAGGAGGAGGGCCTGTTGGAGGCGATCCCATCCGGCGGCTTCATGGTGAAGGCGTTCTCGGAGCGCGATATCTCCGACTCCATCGAGCTGCGCGGCACGCTGGAAGGCCTCGCCGCGCGCTTTGCCGCCGAGCGCGGTGTCTCCGCGCGCGAGCTCGAGCCGCTCAAGGAGTGCCTCGCCGCGATCGACGAATTGCTGCGCCAGGTGCCGATCTCGGTCGACGCATTTTCGTCTTACGTCACGCTGAACGCGCGCTTCCACGCCCTGCTGACGGAATTGTCGCGCAGCCCGCCCTTGATCCGGCAGATCGACCGCGCCTCGGCGCTACCGTTCGCCTCGCCGAGCGGCTTCGTGATGGCGCAGTCGGCGCTGCCGGAGGCCCAACAGATCCTGATCATCGGGCAGGAGCATCATCGCGTCGTGATCGACGCGATCGAGAACCGCGAAGGCGCGCGCGCCGAAGCCGTCATGCGCGAGCATGCGCGGCTCGCGGTGCGAAACCTGCGGCTCGCGCTGCGCAACCGGACCCATCTCGACCTCTTGCCGGCACTCGCGCTGATCAAGACCGCAAACGATTGAGGCAATCACCATGCGCTTCATCGAAACCTGGATTCCGGCGACGCTCGTCTCGACGCGCGACCTTGCGCCCGGCATCCGCGAATTCCTGATCCGGCCCGATCAGTTCGACGGTGCGGCCTATCCGGTCGGCAGCCACATCAATGTCAGCGTCAGCATCGACGGCCTGCCGGAGACGCGGTCCTATTCGCTGGTCGGCGAAGCTTCGTCCCACGGCCTCAAGATCGCGGTGCGCCGCGCTGAGGATTCTCGCGGCGGCTCGCGCTACATGTGGCAATTGGCGCCAGGCGCGCGGCTCGACATCACGCAGCCCGCCTCGCTGCTTGCGGTGGACTGGGCGCGCGAAAATTATTGCCTGATCGCCGGCGGCATCGGCATCACGCCGATCCTCGGCGCCGCGCAGGCGCTGACCCGCCGCGGCGCTGACGTCACGCTGCACTATGCCGTGCGTTCGCGCAGCGAAGCCGCCTATCTCGACGATCTCGCCACGCTGCTCGACGATCGCCTGGTCGTTCATGCCAGCGACGAAGGTAAGCGCCTCGATCTCGAGGCCCTGTTCGTCTCGCTGCCTCAAGGCGCGCTCGTGCTGTTCTGCGGCCCGATGCGCATGCTCGATGCCGCGCGCCACGCCTGGATCGGCGCCGGCCATCCGCTTCCCGATCTGCGCTACGAGACGTTCGGCTCCAGCGGCACGCTGCCGACCGAGACGTTCCGGGTGCGTCTGAAGGACTCAAATGTCGAGCTCGAGATTCCGCGCGAGCGCTCGATGCTTGACGTGCTCAATGCCAGCGGCCACGACGTGATGTATGATTGCAAGCGCGGCGAATGCGGCCTGTGCGCCATCGACGTGGTCGCGGTCGACGGCGAGATCGACCATCGCGACGTTTTCTTCAGCGACCATCAGAAGCAGAGCAACCAGAAGATCTGCGCCTGCGTCTCCCGCGCGCGGGGTACGATCACGGTGGACACGCTGCTGCGCGCGGATGCGGTCTAACCGAGCCCGGAATTCCGTGAGGATAAATGGACGGCGCCGCGGCCTCCACCTCTCCGGCTTGCGGGAGAGGTCGGCGCGAAGCGCCGGGTGAGGGTTCTCTCCTCTTGGAGAGTCCCTCCGTGGAGAGACCCTCTCCCCAGCCCTCTCCCGCAAGCGGGAGAGGGGGCTCACCGCCCTCATCGCCGGCTCTCAGGCCCCCTATAATTTCCACCTACGCCGCGTAAGTCGCCCGATACTTCTTCGCGTCCAGCAGCGCCAGCACGGCATCGGCCGCCACCGGCCGGCTGATCAGATAGCCCTGCACCTCGTCGCAACTGATCTGGCGCAGATATTCGAGCTGGTCGGCGGTCTCGACGCCTTCGGCGACGACGCCGATGTGCAGGTCCCGCGCGAGCGAGATCACCGACTTCACGATGGCGGCGCAGTCCGGCTGCACCAGCACGTCGCTGATGAAAGACTGATCGATCTTGATGCGGCTGAACGGCAGCTTGCGCAAATAGGTGAGCGAGGAGAAGCCCGTCCCGAAATCGTCGAGCGCCACGGTGACGCCGAGCTCCAGCAGCGCATTCAGGACTGATTCTGCCGAGCCGTATTTCGACAGCAGCATCGATTCCGTGATCTCGATCTCGAGCCGGCTGGGAGAGACCTTCGCATCGGCAAGCGCCTGCACGATGGTCTGGAGGACGCCGGTGTTGTGAAATTGCGCCGCTGAGAAATTCACGGCGACCCTGATCTCTTCAGGCCATTGCGCCACCGTCGCGCAGGCGCGGCGGATGACCCATTCGCCGATCTCGTGGATCAGTCCGGTCTCCTCGGCGATCGGGATGAATTCGCTCGGCGGCACCAGCCCGCGTGTGGGATGCTGCCAGCGCAGCAGCGCCTCGAAGCCGGTGATGCGGTTGTCGCCGAGATCGAGGAACGGCTGGAACACCAGGAACAGCTCGTCCCTCGCGATCGCGCCCGCGAGGTCCGATTGCAGCGCCTTGCGGTCGCGCGATACCCTGTCGTCGCTGGTCTCGAAAAAGCAGACCGTGCCGGCTCCCGCCTTCTTGGCACGATAGAGCGCGGCATCGGCATTCTTCATGACGTCAAGCGGCGTGGTGCCGTCGCGCGGTGCCAGCACAATGCCGACGCTGGTCGCGCCGACGATCTGGCGGCCCTCGATCTGGAACGGCTCGGTGAAAGCAGCAACGAAGCGCTCGGCGATCTCGAGCGCATCTTCCGGCCGCGCCAAATTGTTCATGACCAGCGCGAATTCGTCGCCGCCGATGCGCGCGACATGCTCGGCCGCGCGCGTGCAGCGTTGCAGGCGGCTTGCGACCTGGACCAGGAATTCGTCGCCGGCGGGATGACCGAACTGGTCGTTGACCTCCTTGAAGCGATCGAGGTCGAGCAGCAGCACCGCGAATTCCTCGCCGGACAATGCCAGTCGTTTGAGCGCGGCATCAAGCGTTTCGTTGAAGGCGACACGGTTGGGCAAATGGGTGAGGGGATCCTGCCGCACCGTGCGCTCCGCCTCGATCTGCCGCATCACGCGCCGCGCGAACGCGAACGAATTGACGAACACACCGCGCAGCAGCACGCTGCCGTAGACCACGACGAGGAAGGCGATCAGCAGGAAGGCGAGATCGCCGTTCCTGCCGAGGCAGATGGCGATGCCGAGGAAGATGGGCGCGGTGAAGGCGATGGCCGCGATCGGGATCGTGGCGAACGCCAGCGCGCCGCCCGCCAGCATGCCCGAGCACAGGCAGGTGATGACGAGCTGGCCGCCGGTCGAAGCATCGGCGAAGAAGGCGACCGGGACGATGCCCCAGGCCGCGCCAAGGATGAAGGCGTTGCGCACCAGCCGGTGCATGGCGCGGCGCGAGACGAATTGCGGCTTGGTGATGCGGCGCGCGGCGTGGGATTGCACGCCGAAACCGATCGCGGCGCTGGCGACGATGGCCGCCCAGATCAGGGCGGGCATCCTGTCCGGCGACTGCCACAGCGCGATGGCCAGCACGATGGCGTTGCAGGCGTTGGCAAGCATGATGCCGAACGAATAGCCGAGCACCAGCGACATCTGCTCGGCCCGGATATGGCCGGCCACGGCCTCGTCGGTTGCGGGACCGCCAAAGGCCGACAGATCGCCGGCGAACAGCCGTGCGAAATAGCTGGTCGTTTGAGTCCGCATTCCAGAGCCTGGCAGCATCGGCCGATTGTCCGGCTAGAACCGGAAAATTCGCTGCAAACCTTTGACGAACTATGAATTATCCATAGCTGCCGCGATCGGAATGAGCACTTCTACGTGTTCAAACGAAGGTATCGATAACAAATCGATACAAATGCGTGACGGCAGGGGAATGTTCGCCCCCTAACTCCACTGTCATGCCCCGCGCAGGCGGGGCATCCAGTACACCGCGGCCCCTCGACTCATCACAGCCGCCGCGGCGTACTGGATCGCCCGGTCCCGGCTCCGCCAAGGCTACGCCGAGGCCCACGCGGGCGCTCGGCACGCCGAAGCATCAGCGAAGGCAGCAAGCCGGGCGATGACAGCGGTGGTAGGGCGAGAGAGAGGCGCGGTCACCGCCCCAGCTGCTTCGGATCGTAATAAAACCGTTCCTCGATCAGCTGATCGCCCCGCCAGGTCTGCCACGCGATCTCGTCCAGTGTCCGCGTGACGCCCTCGGCATTGGTGAAGCTGAAGACCCAGCGGGTCGCGACGTGGTCGCCCTCGATCAGGCTCGGCCCGATACGCACGGCCTTGACGTCCCTGGACGCAGCCAGCATGCCGCGTTCCTTGGCGACGAGCTTGTCGCGGCCGACCGTCGAGGCAGCGTTGTTCTCGTAGGTCACGGCATCAAGCGTGCAGAACTGTTCGATGGCGCCGATGAAGTCTCCGGCTTCCAGCCGCTGCGCAAACGCTTCGACAATGTCACGGCTCGGCATCGAACACCTCACAAATCAAAACCGACTGATAGTCGGTAAATACCGACCGATGGTCGAAAAGTCAACTGGCCGCTTGCTGCGAATTCGATTAGACGAGACTGATGGCGAAGCAGGCGGAACGGCGCGCGGCGACGATGGAAGCGATCCTGACGGCGGCACGCCGCCTCTTCGGGAGCCGAGGATTCGCCGCCACCACCATGGACGAGATCGCCGAGGCCGCCCGCATTGCCAAAGGCGCGGTCTATCATCACTTCAAGACCAAGGAAGCGGTGTTCGAAGCCGTGTTCGACCAGGTCTCGCGCGACCTCGTCGTCGAGATCGACAGCACCGCGCGCGCTGAGAAGGACGTTCTCGCCGCCATGGTCGCCGGTACCCAGCACTACTTTGCGGCGACGGCAAAGGGCCCCGCCGGCCAGATCATCTTGCGTGACGGGCCCGCGGTGCTCGGTTGGGAACGCTGGCGCGAGATCGACGCCAAGCACTTTGGCGGCAAGCTGCCGCGCGCGATCGCGGCGGCCATGGACGCCGGCCTGATCGCGCGCCAGCCGGTCGAGCCGCTGGCACGGCTGCTGCTCGGCGCCGTCACGGAAGCCGCGGTCGCCTGCGCCGGGCGCGCCGATATCGCAAGGGCGGGTGCGGAATATGCCCGTGCGTTCAGGTCGCTGGTCGAGGCGCTGCGCCTGCGTGCATGATTGTGCTAAGTGACGAAACGGAAACGCCAACACCAACAAGAAGAACAGTAGCGCATGAACGCAAATTCCTCGCTCGCGCCGTCCGATCCCGAATTCGACTACATCATCGTCGGTGCCGGCTCCGCCGGCTGCGTGCTCGCCAACAGGCTCTCTGCGAACGGCAGGCACAGTGTGTTGCTGCTCGAGGCCGGCCCGAAGGATTCCAACATCTGGATCCACGTCCCACTCGGCTACGGCAAGCTGTTCAAGGAGAAGAGCGTCAACTGGATGTATCAGACCGAGCCGGAGCCCGAACTGAAGGGACGCCAGGTGTTCCAGCCGCGCGGCAAGACGCTGGGCGGCTCGAGCTCGATCAACGGCCTGCTCTATGTCCGCGGCCAGCACGAGGACTACGACCGCTGGCGCCAGCTCGGCAACACCGGCTGGGGCTATGACGACGTGTTGCCCTATTTCAAGAAGGCCGAGAACCAGTCGCGCGGCGCCGATCAATTTCACGGCACGGGCGGGCCGCTGCCGGTCTCCAACATGATCGTGACCGATCCGCTGTCGAAGGCCTTCATCGACGCCGCGGTCGAGACCGGTCTGCCCTACAACCCCGATTTCAACGGCGCCACGCAGGAAGGCGTCGGCCTGTTCCAGACCACGACGCGCAACGGCCGGCGCGCCTCGACGGCGGTGGCCTATCTCGGCCCGGCCAAGACCCGCAGCAATCTCAAGATCGAGACCTCCGCACACGCCCAGCGCGTCTTGTTCGAAGGGCGCCGCGCCGTCGGCGTCGAATACCGGCAAGGCGCGGCCTTGCGCCGCGCGCGGGCCCGCAAGGAGATCGTGCTTTCGAGCGGGGCCTACAACTCGCCGCAGCTGCTTCAGCTCTCCGGCGTCGGTCCCGCCGATCTCTTGCGCAAGCACGGCATAGACATCGTGCTCGATGCTCCCGGTGTCGGCCATGACCTCCAGGACCACATGCAGGTCCGCATCGTGATGCGCTGCTCGCAGAAGATCACGCTCAACGACACCATCAATCATCCGCTCCGCCGTACGATGGCCGGCGCGCGCTATGCGCTGTTCCGGAAGGGCTGGCTGACGATCGCGGCCGGCACAGCGGGCGCGTTCTTCAAGACCAGCCCGCGGCTGGCTTCGCCCGACATCCAGGTGCACTTCCTGCCGTTCTCGACCGACAAGATGGGCGAGAAGCTGCACGATTTCTCCGGCTTCACCGCCTCCGTGTGCCAGCTCCGGCCCGAAAGCCGCGGGACCTTGCGCATCAAAAGCGCCGACCCGACCGTGCCGCCGGAGATCCGCATCAACTACATGTCGACCGAGACCGACCGCACCACCAACGTCGAGGGCCTCAAGATCCTGCGCAAGATCCTGAACGCGCCGGCGCTGAAGCCGTTCGTCGCTGGCGAGGTCGACCCCGGCACGAAGGTATCCACGGATGCCGAGCTCCTGGATTTCTGCCGCGAGCGCGGCAGCACCATCTACCATCCGACCTCGACCTGTCGTATGGGCAATGACGCGCTCGCGGTGGTCGACCAGCGGCTGAAGGTGAGGGGGCTCGTCGGCCTTCGCGTTGTCGACGGCTCGATCATGCCGGACCTCGTGTCGGGGAACACCAACGCGCCGATCATCATGATCGCCGAAAAGGCCTCCGACATGATATTGGAGGATGCGCGTTAGAGCATGATCCGGACCCGAAGGGCCGCGTTAGCGCAAAGTGGGAACCGGTTTTCCGATAAGATCATGCTCAAACAAAATGACGCGTCTCGAAAGGATCAGGACTTGGCTACGCGATTCAAGATCGGCACCCGCAAGAGCGCGATGGCGCTGGCACAGACGGAAGAGATCGCGCGCCGCCTGACCGCCGCCGTGCCCGGTCTCGATATCGAGATCGTCAAGTTCGACACCACCGGCGATCTCGACCAGACCAGCAAGCTCCTGCCCCACGGCGGCAAGGGCGGCGCCTTCGTGGCGCAGATCCGCGCCGCCGTCCTGTCGGGCGAGCTCCAGGCGGCGATGCATTCGCTGAAGGACATGCCTGGCAACGAGGATACGCCCGGCCTTGTCATCGGCGCCACCTTGTCGCGCGATCCGCCCAGTGACGCGCTGGTGCTGCGCGGCGGCGTGACGCTGGAGGCGCTGCGCCAGTCCCGCGGCAAGGGTTTCAAGATCGGGACCAACGCTGTCCGCCGCGCCGCCTATGCGCGGCGCCTGTTTCCGGAGGTGGAGGTGATCCACTTCCGCGGCGCCGCCGACACGCGCGTGCGCAAGCTCGACAATGGCGAGAAGCAGCGCCTGCCGGATGGCGGCACGGTGGGGCCGGCCGATGCACTGATCATGGCGCGGTCGGGCCTCGACCGCGTCGGTCTTTCCAGCCGCATCGCCTATGAATTCACCGCGGCGGAGATGCTGCCTGCGGCGGGGCAGGGCATCGTCGCGGTCGAATGCGCGGCGCAGGACTGGCAGACGCGGCAAATCCTTTCATCGATCGACGATCCCGCCGCGCATGCCTGCGCCGATGCCGAGCGCGAAGTGCTGTGGGTGCTCAACGGTCACTGCAATTCGCCGGTGGCCGGGTTCTCGACCATTGCCGGTGATCAGATGTCGCTGGCCGCATCCGTGCTCGACCTTTCCGGCAATACCATCATCGAAGCCTCACACTCCGGCCCCGCCAACCGTCCGCGCGAGCTCGGTCGTGCTGTGGGGCTGGATTTGTTGGCCAAAGGGGCCGCCGAGATCATCGAGCGCAGCCGGCCGCGCTGAGCCTGCCCGCGAAATCACAATGCGCGACGGTACCATCCTGCGCCTGTTTTGCCCGACGTGTCAAACGCGCGGGGTGAATCATGCCGGCCTAGACTTCTCAATGACTTGTCTACTGTGCATGGGGTTGTTTTCGCAGCTTTTTGTTTTGCCGCGCCCCACGGGCGAAATAAATCAGCCCCGCACGCGCCTGATCATCTGCTCGACATGGGCGATCGGCGTTTCCGGCTGGATGCCGTGCCCGAGATTGAAGATCAGGCGTCCTTGCGCAAAATTCGCCAGCACGTCGTCGACGGCGCGGTCGAGCGCCGTGCCACCAGTGATCAGCACCAGCGGGTCGAGATTACCCTGCACGGCGACCTTGCTCTGCACACGCTCGCGGATGAAGGCCGGCTCCGCGGTCCAGTCGATGCTCACCGCGTTGACGCCGGTTGCCTCGACATAGGCCGGTAGCTGCGCGCCGGCACCGCGCGGGAAGCCGATGATCTTCGCATCCGGCGCCTTCGCGCGGACGCCTTCGACGATGCGCCGCGTCGGCTCGACCGACCAGCGCGCGAACTCGGCGGGCGGCAGCACGCCGGCCCAGGTGTCGAAGATCTGCAAGGCGTCGGCGCCGGCGGCGAGCTGCGCCAGCAGATATTCGACCGAGTTGTCGACCAGCACATCGATGATTTGCGCAAAGGCCTCCGGATGCCGGTAGGCCATCATTCGTGCCGGCGCCTGGTCGGGCGTGCCCTGGCCGGCGATCATGTAGGTCGCCACCGTCCACGGCGCGCCGCAGAAGCCGATCAGGGCAACCTCGGGAGCAAGCGCGCCGCGCACGATCCGCAGCGCCTCGAACACCGGCGCGAGCTTGGAGAAATCGGCGCGCGCGGCCAGCGTCGCAACCTTCGCCGGATCATCCAGCGGTTCGAGCCGCGGGCCTTCGCCGACCTCGAATCGCACGGAGCGGCCGAGCGCATAGGGGATCACCAGAATATCCGAGAAGATGATCGCAGCATTGAAGCCGAACCGCCGGATCGGCTGCAGCGTCACCTCCGCGGCAAGCTCCGGGGTGAAGCAGAGATCGAGGAAGCCGCCCGCTTTGGCGCGCACCTCGCGATATTCCGGCAGGTAGCGGCCGGCCTGCCGCATCATCCACATGGGCGGGATGGCCTGGCGCTGGCCGGAGAGCACGTCGATGAAGGGCTTTGTCGCAGACTGGGGCACGAGCTGTCCTGATGCAGATTGAGGTTCCTGATACACCGTGGGAGGCACGAGCGGAACAGGGGAACCAGCGCAAATGCGCCGCGTTGACCAGCCAATCGAGGAGGATCTCATGGCTCAGACATTCAACCCTGCGCCGCACGACAAGCACGCCGACGACCTGCGCGAAGCGCTCGCCGCCGATCGCAACGCCAAGCTCGATGACGGTCTGAAGGATACGTTCCCGGCCTCCGATCCCGTGAGCGCCGCGCAACCGACACCCTCGAAGGCGGATGCGGATGCCGAGCATCCCTCGCTCTGGAACAAAGTTAAGGCCATCTTCAGCTAGCCGGCGGGAGCCGGATTCCGATAAGCACGCTAATGTTCTGTTAGCAATGCGCTGACGCTTGCGTCCGTACGACTACGGGATCGCCGCGCATTGCTGCGGTAATTTCAGAGTTCAATAACAGAAGCGGCAGAGTTTCCGAACGATCGGAGAATTCTGCCGCATGAGTGCTGCGACCCAAAGAGCCGGATGGAGCCGTCTGCCGCTGCGCGCGGCCGCGTTCGTCGTGCTCACCTGCGCGACCATCCTTGGGGTCAGCGCCTGGCGCGAATGGGCCGCGCGCGATGCCGTGCTCAAGAGCGCCGAGACCGAGATGGCCAACGTTGCCCGCTCGCTGACACAGCATGCAGAGGACAGCCTCGATCTCCTGGATTCCGGCGTCGTCGGCGTCGTCAGCCGGCTGGAGATGGATGGCGCCGGCCCTGCCACGATCGCGAAGCTGCGTACCCTGCTGGAAGCGCGAAAGAAGGCCATCGAGCGCATTCACAGCCTCGGCATCATCGACGATCAGGGCAATTGGCTGACCTTGCCCGGCACGATCGGCTCGACCTTCAGCGACGACGCGTTCTTCCGTCATCACCAGCTCTCTCCGAAACGAGAGCCCCATGTCGGCCGTCCCGTGAAGAGCCTCCTGGACGGCGAATGGGTCGTCACCCTGTCGCGCCGCTTCAACAAGGCGGACGGCAGCTTCGGCGGCGTGGTGCTCGCGACCATCAGCTCGAAATATCTTTCGCATTTCTACGAGCAGTTCGAGATTGGCCGCAACAGCTCGGTGGCGCTGACGCATGGCGACGGCCTGATCGTCGCGCGCAACCCGAACAACGAAAAGTTCGTCGGACACAGTGTTGCCGACAAGCCGCTGTTCCGCGACGCCAGCCTGCAGCGGCCGGGCGGCGCTTATCATTTCAAGTCGCCGCTGGACGGCGCCCAGCGCGTCAGCTTCTTCAAGCGCAGCAGCCGCTACCCGCTGGTCCTGCTTGCCACCGTCGACAAGGACGAGTTGCTGGCGCCCTGGCGCGCGGCCGCAATCTCCCGCATGCTCTACGTGATCGCCCTGGTGATGCTGATCGCGATCATCGGTGCCATGCTGGTGCGGCAGTTGCAGCGGGGCCAGCGCATGGCCGCGGCCCTGATCGAGAAGGAGGCTCACTTCCGCCTGCTCGCGGAAGGCTCCAGCGACATGGTGACCCGCATCGGGCTCGACGAGCGGCTGCGCTATGTCTCGCCTGCGTCGGAGCGCCTCGTCGGCTGGCGCGCCAATCAACTGATCGGCACGCCTGCGCTCGCGGGCATCAATCCGGAGGATCTGCCGCAGGTCCAGGCGATCGTCGACGCCATGAAGCGTGGCGAGACGGAGGAGGCGCGCCTCGTCTATCGCAACGCGCACCGGGAGAACGGCGAAGTCTGGCTCGAATCGACCATGCGGGTGACGCGCAAGGACAATGGCCGCGTCGACGGCGTGGTGGCGATCTCGCGCGACATATCCGAACACAAGAAGCTGGAGACCAGGCTCGAGACCCTCGCGATCGAGGACAGCCTCACGGGCCTTGCCAACCGCCGCCGCTTCGACGAACGGCTGAAGGAGGAGTGGGCGCGTTCCTATCGCGACCGCTCCAGCCTCGCCTTGCTGATGATCGACGTGGACCACTTCAAGGCCTACAACGACGAATACGGCCATCCCGCGGGCGACGCCTGCCTCCGCGTGGTGGCGCAGATCATCGCGACCGAGATGCAGCGTCCCGGCGATCTGGCGGCCCGCTATGGCGGCGAGGAGTTCGCCATGCTGCTGCCGGACACCGATGCCGAAGGCTGCGCCCGGATCGGCAACCGGATCAGGCGCGCGATCCGCGAGGCGGGCCTCGTCCACACCACCAACCGTGCGACCGGTTGCGTCACCGCTTCGCTCGGAGGCGCGGCGTGCCGGCCGGTGCTGGAGCGCACGGCGGGCGTGGCCTCGCTCGTCGAGGCGGCCGATCAGGCGCTCTACGCCGCGAAGGAAGCCGGGCGCAACCGGTTGATGATGTCGGGCGAAGTGGCCAGCCTGATGCCCAAGGCGTCTGGCCAGTAGCTCATCTTTTTCAATAATGCGGCGGGCGCTCGTTGGCAGGGCCCGGCGCATTCGCCTCGGCCTCCTGGAGCCGTTCGCTCAGCTGTGCGATCTGCCGCGTCAGCGCATCGATCTGCTTCCACTGCGCCGTGATGGTCTGGTTCAGCGTCTCGATCGTGTCGTCCTGATAGGCAAGGCGCATCTCCAGCGTGTCGATTCGCTCGCTCAGCGTCTTGATCTCATTCGTCACGGCCGTGCCCCTTGTCCGGTTCGCGCAGGCCAAGTTCTCGCAAGCCAAGCTCGCGCAATCCATGCCCGAGCGCGACGCGCTCGTCGAACACGAAGCATTCGCCGCGCCAGCGGCTCTGCGTCTCCGGCACCTGCTCCAGATATTTGAGGATGCCGCCCTTGAGGTGATAGACCTCGGCAAAGCCGCGCGCGAGCAGATGCGCGCTGGCCTTCTCGCAGCGGATGCCGCCGGTGCAGAACATCGCGATCCTGCGGTGCTTTGCCGGATCGAGCTGCGCGGCGGCAAAATCCTTGAACTGGCCAAAACTCTTGATGCCGGGATCGACCGCGCCCTCGAACGTGCCCATCGCCACCTCGAAGGCATTGCGGGTGTCGAGCAGCAGCGTATCGGGTGCCGCGATCAGCGCGTTCCATTCGGCGGCGTCGACATAGGTGCCGACCTGCTTTGTCGGATCGGCGGTCGCATCGCCGAGCGTGACGATCTCCTTCTTCAGCCGCACCTTGAGCCGGCCGAACGGCATCGCCGCGGCGGTCGAGAATTTGAGTTCGAGATTGTCGAGCCGGCCGCCGAACATGTCGCCGTGCGCGAGCTCGTGAGCGAAGGCGCCGATCGCCTCCGGGGTGCCCGCGACAGTGCCGTTGATGCCCTCCTGGGCCAGCAGCACGCTCCCCTTCAGCGCCAGGCGAGCGCAGAACGCACGCAACGGTTCGCGCAGCTCGCGGTAATCCGGGAGGGCGGCGAATTGGTAGAAGGCGGCAACCTTGGTGACCGAATTGTTGTCAGACATGGCGGCTCGTTTAGCAGCCCGCCGGCGCCCGGAAAACCCGCATGGCTGAAAGCCGTGAACGGTCCATACGCCCAGCGGATGGCAGCCATTTCATTGGTATGCCAGCATTGCTCCGGCTGGCCGGAATATGTCATGTAGGCCGGGTTTTTCCGAGATGGCGCGCCGTCGCGCCGGATGTCCAAGAAAGCAAGAATTCGCATGAGAAACTTCCATTTCCCCGGCAGGTCCACGGTCCACGCCACCAATGCGATGGTGGCGACCTCGCATCCGCAGGCTTCGCTCGCCGCGATCGAGGTGCTGCGCGAGGGCGGCACGGCGGTGGACGCAGCGGTCGCCGGCTCGGCCGTGCTCGGTGTGATCGAGCCGCAATCGACCGGCATCGGCGGCGACTGCTTCGCACTGATCCAGCCGCGGGGCGAGGGCAAGATCATCGCCTATAATGGCTCCGGCCGCGCGCCGAAGGCGGCGAACGCCGACTGGTATCTCGAGCGCAAGATCAATTCCGTCCCGCTGACCTCGGCGCATGCGGTGTCGATCCCCGGCGTGGTCGATGCCTTTGCCACCGTGCTGCGCGATCACGGCAAGTTCGGCTTCGACCGGCTGCTGCAGCCCGCGATCAAGGCGGCGGAAGAGGGCTACGTCGTCGCGCCGCGCATCGCCTTCGACTGGAAGAACCAGTTCGAGAAGCTGAAGGGTGGCACCAACACCGTGCGTTACCTGTTGCCGGGCGGCAAGCCGCCGGTGGCCGGCGACGTCATCCGCCAGGCAGAGCTCGGCAAGACCCTGCGCGCGATCGCCAAGGACGGCCGCGACGCCTTCTACAAGGGCGAGATCGCGGAGGACATGGTCGAAACCCTGCGCGGGATCGGCGGCCTGCACACGCTCGATGATTTCGCCGCGCACACGACGGAAGTGACCACGCCGATCGGCACCATGTACAAGGGTTACGACGTCTGGCAGTGCCCGCCGAACGGACCCGGCGTCACCATGCTGCTGATGCTGAACATCCTGTCGCGGTTCGATCTGACCAAGTTCGCACCGCTCAGCGTCGAGCGCTTCCACCTCGAGGCGGAGGCTGCGCGCATCGCCTACATGAATCGCGAGATGCATGTCGCTGCCCCCGATCATATGAGGATCAACGTCGCCGAGATGCTCGCCAAGGGCTTTGCCGACGAGTACATCAGCAAGATCCGGATGGACGGCATGCTCGAGCTGCCGAATGTCGCGCCGCCGATGAATCCGTCGACCATTTACATCACGGTGGTGGACAAGGACCGCAACGTCTGCTCGTTCATCAACTCGATCGCCCATTCCTTCGGTTCGGCGATCGTCTCCAACAAGACCGGCGTCCTGTTCCAGAACCGAGCCGGCGGATTCCGCATCCAGCCGGGCCATCCCAACTGCATCGCAGGCGGCAAGCGCCCGCTGCATACGATCATGCCGAGCCTGCTCACCAAGGGTGGCCGTTCCGTGATGCCGTTCGCCGTGATGGGCGGACAGTATCAACCGACCGGCCAGACGCATGTGCTGACCAACATCCTCGACTATGGCTGCGACGTGCAAGAGGCGATCGATATGCCGCGCGGCCTGCATTACGAGGGCCAGTATCAGCTCGAGGACAGCGTGCCCGCCGCGATCGTCGAGGGCCTGAAGAAGCTCGGCCACAAGACCACCAGTGTGGTCGGTCCGCTCGGCGGCGCCCAGGCGATCTGGATCGACTGGGACAAGGGCACACTCACCGGCGGTTCCGATCCGCGCAAGGACGGTTGCGCGCTGGGCTATTGAGCGCCCGCGCGGTTCCCCGCACAGATCAGGAAAAGTTGACGAAGGGCGGCGCGGCATTTGCTGCGTCGCCCTTTCTCGTTCGGAACGGAGCTCATTGCTTCAGGTTAAGGGGCGATGAGCGGTGCAGGCGTGCGCTGCTTGGTTTGAAGCAGTGGAGGCCGTCCATGTCCGATAAATCAAGTTCCAGAGCATCCGCATTCGATCGGCGCGCCTTCATGGCCGGCGTCGCTGGGAGCGCGCTCGTACCGATGACGGCGCGTGCCGCCACGCAGGACGCGAATGCGCCGGTCGCACAAGATCCGGCGCTTCCTGTCGAGGTCACCCTCCACGTGAACGGCAAGGACAAGCGCCTGAGCATCGATGCGCGAACCACTGTGCTCGACGCGCTGCGCGAACAGCTCAAGCTCACCGGCAGCAAGAAGGGATGCGATCACGGCCAGTGCGGCGCCTGCACGGTGCTGATCGGCGACCGGCGCGTGGTGTCGTGTCTGACGCTCGCACTTGCGGCCGAAGGCCAGGAGATCACGACGATCGAAGGCCTCGCCACCGACGACCGCCTGCATCCGATGCAGCAGGCCTTCATCGACAACGACGCGTTCCAGTGCGGCTATTGCACGCCCGGCCAGATCATGTCTGCCGTCGCCTGCGTCAAGGAGGGGCATGCAAACAACGAGGCGGACATCCGCGAATATATGAGCGGCAATATCTGCCGCTGTGCCGCCTATCCCAACATCGTCGCCGCCGTGAAGCAGGCCGCGCCCGAGATCATGAAAGGCTAGGCGCATGCGACCGTTTTCGTATCAGAGGGCAACAGACCCTGACATGGCCGTGCAGGCGCTCAGCGCCGCCGCGGCCGCGAACAATCCGCTGACACAGGCCCCTGCGCAGCCGCTCGCCGGCGGCACCACGCTGATCGATCTAATGAAGCTGGATGTGATGCGGCCGGCCGCGATCGTCGATATCAATCCGCTCGCGCGCGACTGGTCGGCGATCGAGCCGAAGGATGACGGCCTGCGGCTCGGCGCGCTCGCGAAGATGTCCGACGTCGCCGCGCATGACGGCATCCAGCGCAACTATCCGGTGATTGCCAATTCGCTGAAGCTCGCGGCGAGCGCCCAGCTGCGCCATATGGCGACGCTCGGCGGCAACGTGATGCAGCGAACGCGTTGCAGCTATTTCCGCGATGTTTCCTATGAGAACTGCAACAAGCGCCATCCCGGCTCCGGTTGCGCCGCGATGGACGGCGTCAATCGCATGCATGCCGTGCTCGGCGTCTCCGACCAGTGCATCGCGACCTATCCAGGCGATTTCGCCCAGGCGCTGATCGCTCTCGATGCCATGGTCGAGATCACGGGCAAGGCCGGCACGCGCAGCATGCCGTTTGCCCAGCTTCACAAGACGCCGGGCAGTACGCCCGACATCGAAACCACGCTTCAGCCCGGTGAGCTGATCTCGGCCTTCGCGGTGCCAGGACGCTGGCCGCGCTCGGTGTATCTCAAGGCGCGCGACCGGCAATCCTACGAGTTCGCGCTGTCCTCGGCTGCGGTCGCGCTCGACGTGCAGGACGGCACGATCAGGGACGCGCGCGTCGCGCTCGGCGGTGTCGCCACTGTGCCCTGGCGGGCGCGCGAAGCGGAGGCGCTGCTCAAGGGGCAAAAGTTCGACGAAGCTCTTGCGCAGCGCGTCGCCGATGCCGCTTTCGCAGATGCCAGGGGGCGGCGGCACAACAGCTTCAAGATCGCGCTCGGCAAGCGGGTAGTGGCACGCGCGCTCCAGCAGGCCGTAACGATGGAGATCTGATCATGACCGCTGCTGCTCCGGAGCCGAAGACGAACATGGGCCAGCCCGTGCCGCGCTATGACGCGGCCGTAAAGGTGACTGGACGCGCGACCTATGCGTCCGACATGCCGCTCGCCGACCCCGCCTATGCATTCCTCGTCACCAGCGCCATCGCCAAGGGGCGGGTCGATCGCTTCGATCTCGATGACGCCAGGCGTGTCCGCGGCGTGATCGACATCGTCACCCACGAGAACGCACCGAAGCTGAAGGAGTCGAAACTCTTCAGCAATGGCGGCTATGCGGGCACGACGATCCAGCCGTTGAAATCGGCCGATATTGCCCATGACGGCCAGATCATTGCGGTGGTCGTTGCCGAGAGCTACGAGGCGGCGCGCGAGGCCGCCAACCGGGTCAAGGTCAGCTACACGGCCACTACGCCAAGCGCGACCTTCGACTCGCCCGGAACGACCACGGCGGCAGCGAAGGGACAGAATGCTCAGTTCAAGGAAGACCCGAAGGTCGGCGATTTCGCCAAGGCGTTCGACGAGGCCGAGGTCAAGCTGACGGCCTCCTACGACACGCCGACGCAGCATCACAATCCGATGGAGCTGTTCTCGACGAGTTGCGCCTGGATGGGCGACAACCTCGTCATCTACGAGCCCAGCCAGTTCGTCTACGGTCTGAAGAACGGCGTCGCCGAACAGCTCGGCATCGACGCCGACAAGGTCCGCGTGGTCAATCCCTATGTCGGCGGCGGCTTCGGCTCGCGCGGATCGATGACGCCGCGCACCGCCATCATCGCCGCTATCGCACAGCGCGTGAACCGGCCGATCAAGCTGGTCCCGACCCGCGACCAGGGCTTTACCATCACCACCTATCGCGCCGAGACCCGCCACGAGATCAAGCTTGGTGCGCGTCGCGACGGCAAGCTGGTCGCGCTCAGGCACGAGGGCGCCGAGGTCTCTTCGCGCCCCGATCCCTATTGCGTCGGTGGCACCAAGACGACGACGCGGCTCTATGCCTGTCCGAACGTCGACAGCGTCGTCTCGATCGTGCGCGCCGATCGCAACACGCCCGGCTTCATGCGCTCGCCACCGGAGGTGCCGTATCTGTTCGCGCTGGAGAGCGCGATGGACGAGCTGGCGGTGGAGCTGAACATGGATCCGATCGAGCTCCGCCGCATCAACGACACCACCGTTGAGCCGATCAGCGGCAAGCCCTATACGTCGCGGTCGCTGATGGCCTGCTTCGACGACGCCGCCAAGGCGTTCGGCTGGGCGCAGCGTTCGCCTCAGCCGAAATCGATGTCGGATGGCGACTGGCTGATCGGTTATGGCTGTGCCACCACCTGCTATCCGACGCACATGGGGCCGTCCGCCGCGCGCGTGCGCCTCCAGCGTGACGGCCGCACCCGTGTGGAGATCGCCGGCCACGAGATCGGGACCGGCGCCTACACCGTCATCGCCCAGACCGCCGCCGAGCGGCTCGGCGTGCCGCTCGAGAAGGTCGCCGTCTTCATCGGCGACAGCGATCTGCCACCGGCGCCGGTTGCCGGAGGCTCGAATTCGACGGCCAGCACCTGCTCCGTGGTGATGATGGTGTGCGACCAGATCCGCCAGCGCCTGTTCAAGGCGGTGATGCCGAGCCAAAGCCTGACGGACAAGGCCAAGGAGACCGTGGGTATCGGCCAGACACCGGCCACGCAGGCGGCGAAGGGCGACCGCGCGCTCGACCTGGAGAAAGCCTTCGACGCGCTCGGTGTCGGCGTCGTCGAGGAATATGGCGAGTGGAAGCCGGAAGACGCGCCGCTGGATTCCTTCCGCGCCATGCACAGCGGCCAGGTGCGGCTGGTCGGTGGCCACGCCATGAAAGACCAAATCGCCTATGCCTTCGGTGCGGAGTTCGTCGAGGTCCGCGTCAACCGCTTCACGCACGAAATCCGTGCGCCCCGTCTGGTCGGCGCGTTCGCGGCAGGCCGCATTATGAACCCGCGCACCGCGCGGAGCCAGCTGATGGGCGGGCTGATCTGGGGCATGTCGTCGGCGCTGCTCGAGGCCACCGAGATCGACGAACGCAACGCGCGCTACGTCAACGACAATTTCGCGGACTACCTCGTGCCCGTGAATGCGGACGTGCCCAGCGTCGAGGTCATCATGCTCTCCGAGCAGGACGATCACATCAATCCGGCAGGTGCGAAGGGCCTCGGCGAGCTTGCCAATGTCGGCACCAATGCGGCGGTCTGCAATGCGATCTATCACGCCACGGGCCAGCGCATCCGCAAGCTGCCGGTCCGGCTGGAAAATATCGAGGTGTGAGGGGTGGAAACCTCACCCGCGTTGCGCTAGACACCTCCCGCTTCAAACGGAAGGTGCCTAATGCAGCGTTTCCAGCGCGCACTCCTCGCCCTGATGTCGGCACTCGCGATCACCGTGGTCGCCGGCGTGTCGCATTTCGTTTCCACCACGGCCTCGGCCCAGACTGCAGGAAAGACCATGACCACAGCTTCAGGCTTGCAGATCATCGACAGCGTCGCCGGCACTGGCGCTTCGCCAAAGCCGGGCCAGATCTGCGTGATGCACTACACCGGCTGGCTCTACGAGAACGGCCAGAAGGGCAAGAAATTCGACTCGTCCGTCGATCGCAACGAGCCGTTCGAATTCCCGATCGGGAAGGGCCGCGTCATCGCCGGCTGGGACGAGGGCGTTGCCTCGATGAAGGTCGGCGGCAAGCGTACGCTGATCATCCCGCCGCAGCTGGGCTACGGCGCCCGCGGTGCCGGCGGCGTGATCCCGCCGAACGCGACGCTGATGTTCGACGTGGAATTGCTCGCGGTAAAATAGTTTGCGCAGTCATCCCGGGTTCGTGCCGCGCATCGCCCCGGGATGACTGAGCCATACGGGTTTGCTCGCGAAAGCATGGTCTCATGACTATGAGGGCTCCGATTTTGCTGTGGCTCGTGGGTGCGGCTTTGGGTTAGTTTGCCGCCCAAGGAACCAACAGAAAGCAAGTCCCATGACCGGCCATGACCACACGCATTCGCACCATGCACACGATCACGAAGATCGCTGGAAACATGACGGCGTGCGCGTCATTCCCGGCAACCAGCTCGATACGAACGTGCCGTCGACGGCAGGCATGGACCGCGCGGCCGCGATCAATTTCGCGCGCGTCGGCGCGCAGAAATTGTGGGCGGGCACGGTCAGCATCAAGCCCGACGCCAAGACCGGCGCGCATCACCACGGCCATCTCGAAAGCGTCATCTATGTGGTGAAGGGCAAGGCGCGGATGCGCTGGGGCGAGCGTCTGCAATTCACCGCGGAGGCCGGGCCCGGCGATTTCATTTTCGTCCCGCCTTACGTCCCGCATCAGGAGATCAACGCCAGCCCCGACGAGGTGCTGGAATGCGTGCTGGTGCGCAGCGACGGCGAGGCGGTCGCGATCAATCTCGATATCGAGCCGGTCGAGAAGCCCGAGACCGTGCTGTGGATCGACCCAGTGCACCGCGATCCCAACGAGAAGAAGTAAGGCCGTCCGAGGAGCGAGGTTCGGTGCGACAGAACCTCGCAGCGGGAAGACCAAAAAATATTCGGAAGCCGTGTCGGATGACCGCCGGCTGGTCCGTCCTTGGGCAGAACCCCCGCCAAGGAGCTTCCGATGCCCAAGATGATCTTCGTCAATCTGCCGGTGACCGACCTCAAGCGCGCCACTGCCTTCTACGAGGCGATTGGCGCGGTCAAGAACCCGCAATTCAGCGATGAGACAGCGAGCTGCATGGTCTTTTCCGAGACCATTTTCGCCATGCTGCTGACCTACGACAAATTCCGTCAGTTCACGCCGAAGCCGATCGCGGATGCCAAGACCTCGAATCAGGTGCTGTTCTGCCTGTCCGCGGACAGTCGCAGCGATGTCGATGATATTGTCGGCAAGGCCGAGGCTGCGGGCGGGGTGGCCGATCCCAGTCCGAAGGACGAATACAGCTTCATGTACGGCCGCAGCTTCGAGGATCCGGACGGCCACATGTGGGGCGTGAACTGGATGGATCTCGCGGCCGCCCCTCTGCAGCCCGAGATGGCGAACGCCTGATCGCGGCCCAGAACAGGAGCATTCAAATGTCCAAGGTCACGCCCTGCCTGTGGTTCAACGGTGACGCTGAACAAGCCGCCAACTTCTACGTCTCCCTGCTGCCCGACTCCAAGATCGTGCATGTCCAGCGCAACGTCTCCGATGGCCCCTCCGGCAAGCAGGGTTCGGTGCTCGTCGTCGAGTTCACGCTCGGCGGGCAGCGCCTGGTCGCGCTGAATGGCGGGATGAAGATGGAGTATACCCACGCGCTGTCGCTGATGATCAATTGCGACGACCAGGCCCAGGTCGACAGCGTCTGGAACGCTTTCCTCGCCCATGGCGGAAAGGAAGAGCAGTGCGGCTGGCTCAGGGATCGCTGGGGCGTGGCCTGGCAGGTGGTGCCGAATGTGATGTTCGAATTCCTGTCGAGCCCGGACAAGGCCGCGGCCGCGCGCGCGATGCAGGCGATGATGAAGATGGTCAAGCTGGATGTCGACGCGTTGCGTCGCGCGTTCGAGGGCAAGTCGGCGGCGTGACGTCAACACAGGTGCCGTAGGGTGGGCAAAGGCGCGCTTGCGCCGTGCCCACCACCATCCCCGATTGAGAGCGTTGGTGGGCACGCTCTGCTTTGCCCACCCTACGAGACTGTGCTTCAGTGAGGCTTTCTAGTAGTTGATCCGCAGCCCCACGCCGCCATGGATGGTGTTGCCGACCGGCTGCGGGCCCAGCGTGCCGTTGGCGAAGAGATCCACGATCCAGCCCTTTTGCAGGCGGAAGCCGAGGCGGCCGCCATATTCGAACCAGCCCTGGGTGCCCATGCTCGGGACCACCACGCCGTTGCCGGTCACGGTCGCCACGATGCCGCTGTGGCTGGCGAACGACTGCACCCAGCCGCCGTTGATATTGGCCTCGATGTTGCTGCCGTAGAGATGCGTCCACTGGCCGCCGATCTTGACCAGGCTGGTGCGGTCGGTACCGGTCGCAATCGTGGCGTCGAACGGATTGAAGGCCACTGCGCTATCGGTGTAGCCCGACACGCGCTGCCAGAGCTGCCAGACCTCGACTGAGGCCGCGACCTCGTCGCGCGGCGACAGGCGGCTGATCCAGCCGGCGCGGCCGTACACGGCGTAGTTCGATGCGTTGGTCGAGCCGGTCACGCTCACAGGACCGAGGCTAGTATCGTAGCTGCGCGTGTAGCGCGCCTTCTCCCACGGCGTCAGGATCGCGCCGACGTCGAAGAACGGGCGCGACGAGCCCCAGTCGGTGAAGTCATAACGTAGCGCGAAGGCGCCGATCGGTGCGCTCGTGATCTTGTAGCCGCCCTCGTTGTAGTGCGTGTAGGCGATGCCGGCGAGCAGCGACAGATTGTTGGTCAGCTCCTTGCGGCCGTGGATGCCGGCGGAGAACGAGCCGGCCGAGCCGAACGCGCTGATGCAGTCGCTGCAATTGATCTGCTCGTTGACGCCGAGCAGTACCGTGCCGAGCACGCGGTTGGTGATCATCTGGTTGAAGCGCTGATTGGCAAGGCCGCCGATCGAATTGCCGCTGGAATCCGCGCCGGTCGGCGTCGGGCTTGGCGATGGATTCGGGCTCGGCGCGGACGCAGGATCCGGGGTCGGCGAGGGCGACGGAGAGGGGCTCGGCGAGGGGGAGGGTGACGGAGAATAGGTCGGCGTTGGGGACGGCGAATAGGTCGGGTCAGGCGTCGGCTCACCGCATTCGGATCCGCACGTCGCCTGGGCTGCCGCCGGTCGAATGTCCAGCGCAAAGGCAAGCGCAGCCAAGGCGGCCAGCGCGCCAGCGAGAACCCAGCGCTTCAAGCGGAGTTTCACCATTGTCACCGCCCGCACAGCATGCCGTCGTCTTGGACGGCAGGCGTGATGGTCGGCGAGGCGGCGGCATATTGGTTGACGGCGCAAAGCCCAGCACTCGCTGCGCAGTTGGCGGCAAACGTCCAGGGCGGTGTGTTGGTCTTGGTGATGCCGACCTTGCCACCGGTCGAGGTGATGATGGCGGCGTCGCCGGGCTGGGTGAGCTGCACGCACTGGGAGCTCTTCGTGCAGACGCTGGCCGCGCCCTCCTGAAGCACGACGACGGAGCGGCTGCGCTGCGAGAGGATGTCGAGCGTGGTGCCGCGCACGCCGATGGTCGCAAGCGGGGTCGTGATCTTGTAGGCCGTCTTCTCGGAGTGCCCGGTGACGAAGCGGAAGGCGCCGGTGGTCATGCGGATCGCGACGTCGCGATAGCTGTGCTGGTCGTTGAAGACGGTGCGGTCGAGCTTCAGCGTGGCGCTCGGGCCCAGCGACAGGTTGGTGCTGTCGGTCATGACGAAGCGCGCTGCGCTGTCGGCGCCGGTGCGCACGGTCTCGTCGCGCAGCATGCTGTCGCCGACATTGATCGGCGTGGTGGTCACGGCCACGCGCACCACTTCGTTCTGGATCACGACGGCTTCGCCGACGCGCGTCTGCGCCTGCGCGCAAGGGCCTGCGCACAATGCGGCCGACAACAGAGAGGGGAAAAGCCAGAAACGCAAATTCATTTCGCAACCGATCGATATGTCCCTGATCGTACCGGATCGCGCGCACTTGCGATGTGGCGGAATTATCACAAGCGGCGCGGGACGTGCGTTATGCTTAGTGACAGTCGCGGCAGAATGCGTTCAATGAAAACCGCGATCTCCTTTTTGTCCGCGGTGACGCCAATTTGCCACGCAAAACATCTCCACAGCCGACGCTCGAATTATCCGCGGTTCCAAAAGTGTCGCGGAGCGCAGTCATTGCCGTCGCGATTTTCCTGGTTGCTCATCTCGCGCTGCTGATCGGTCTCGCGACGCCGGAGAAGTTCGTCTTCGACGAGGTGCATTATGTGCCGGCGGCGCGGCAGATGCTGGCGCCTGTGATGTCGGAGCCGATGCTCAATCCAATGCACCCGCCGCTGGGCAAGGAGCTGATCGCGGCATCGATCGCAGCCTTTGGCGACAACGCGTTTGGCTGGCGCTATCCGGCGACCTTGTTCGGCGCGCTCGCGGTCGTCGCGATCTATCTGTGCGGCCTCGCGCTGTTCTCCGCGCAGGGGCCCGCGATCGCAGCCGCGCTCATCGCTGGCAGCAACCAGATGCTCTATGTGCAGGCGCGCATCGCCATGCTCGACATCTTTGCGCTCGGCTTCGGCCTGCTCGCGACCGCCGCCTTCATGCATGGTTTTCGAAGAGAGCGGCCGCATGCGCTGTTCGCGCTCACGGGCAGCCTGTTTGGCTGTGCTGCGGCCTGCAAATGGAGCGGCCTGTTTCCACTGGGCGTCTGCATCGTTATCGTTGCGGTGATCCGCCTGATGCAGGGCTGGCGCACGCAGTTTGCCGACGCCAGGCCGAGCGACTGGTATCGGCCCGATCTCTGGGCCGGTTTTCGGGTGCAGCATGCCGCGCTCTGCTTCGCCGTCCTGCCGGCCTTGACGTATCTTGCCGCTTTCGTTCCGCTCTATGGATTGTCGTTGCCGGATTTGATCGAGGCGCAGCGGCGAATCTTCACCGACAACACCACGACCGCGATCGCCGGCCACACCTATATGAGCGCGTGGCCATCCTGGCCGTTGCTCGCCCGTCCGGTCTGGTTCTTGTTCGACAAGACGACGGAGGACAACATTGCCGCGATCGTCTTCCTCGGCAATCCGCTGGTGTTATGGCCGGCGCTGCTCGCGCTCACTGTGGTGCTACGCGATTTCATCGTGGCGCGGCGCTGGGATGCATTCCTGATTGCGGCGTTCTATTTCGGTCCCTGGCTCGCCTGGGCCTTGCTGCCGCGCACGCTGGGTTTCATCTATTACTATTTGCCGGCCGCGACCGCGGCGTCGCTTGCGCTGGTCTATGTGCTGCGCCGGGAGGGGCTGCCGCGCTGGCTGCTGTGGGCCTATGTCAGCGTCGCCGCGGCCGGCTTTGCGCTTCTGCTGCCGATCTCCGCGGCCTTCGTCGGCACCTCCATGCGAACCTTCGGCCGGCTGATGTTGTTCCAGAGCTGGATATGACATCGCCGCCTGCCGGATTAGAGCAGGCGGCGCGTTTCGTCAGGCGTAACTTGGAGATCACTTCGACGCGGTCTTGGTGTCCATGTTCACGACCTGGACGCGGCGGTTGATCGGGTCGGCGCCGTTGGCGGCGTCCTTCAGCTTGGTCTCGCCGTAACCGACGGTGACGAGATCAGCGCTGTTCAGGCCGTAGTTCTGCACCAGGTATTTCTTGATGGTGTCGGCGCGCCGTTCGGAGAGGCCCTGGTTGTACTGTTCGCCGCCGATCGTGTCGGTGTGGCCGGCGACCACGAAGGTCGAACCTTTGAGCGCCGGATCGGACAGAGCCTTGCCGAGCGCTTGCACCGATGCCACCGACGTCTTGGCGATCTCAGCCGAGTTGTAGTCGAACTGGATCTCCAGATCGATCTTCGGCTTGGTCGCCGCGAGCTCTGCAATCTGCTCGCGTTCGCCCGTCGATAGCGACCGGGTCGAGCGGTTGCGCACGGTGTTGAGGAAGGTCGATTCCTTGGCCTGCGCGGCGGTATCGACCTGCGGCCCAACGGACAGGCCACGAGTTACCGGCTTCGGCTTCAGTGCATCCAGGATCTGGCCCGCGGAGACGTTGTTGTCGCCGGCCAGGGCAAGGCTCGCCGTCATCGACAGGGCCGCGGAGAGAGTAATCGCCTTCAGTCCGAAAAATTTATCAAAACGGGTCATTGTCGTATCCTCGCTGTTACGCCTGATGGCGATTTGATGTTGCGAGCCTAGGGAAGGTTCAAAGACCCTGATGTGATCTTTGTCACATTCGAAGCCACGAGCCGGAGGTCACAGTGTTGGTTTGGGGGTTGCGCCGAACCAGCTCCCCGACCACTCCCGGAAATCCGCGTTCACCGATCGTCGCAAAGGCGTCGCCCCACGGCCCGCCTACGAACAAGAATTCGTCCAGATGCGCGCCTAGCAGGTTTTGATCATTCAATAATTCGTCCGCGAGGGAGCCGAGTTCCATCCAGTGCCGAGGCCGAGTGACTACCAGTTCTATCGCAGCGGCCCGCCGGATCGGACAGTGTCCCTGAGCTCAATGCCCATCTATATCGGCGCGGCGATGATCGCGGTGGCGATCCTTCTGTCGACATTGATCACGGGGCTGACCTCCCGCTATGTCGGCCTGGAAGGGCCGGCCGAGGATAACATGTGGCTGGTCGATCGTCTCACCGGCAGCGTCTATCGCTGCCAGTCGGAGGGGCGCGGCAAGGCCTCGTGCGAGCCGGACACTGCCACCGGCAGCCTTGGGGAGCGCCCAAAAGCCGCACGCTAGGAGCGGCTATCGCTGCGCCGCAGCAACGAAAATGTCTTCTCCCTGAAAACTTGTCGCTGAAGAATGGCTCTTGCGTTGGCCGGCATGACGCCGGTTTTGTTCTACGGAGGAGACATTCGATGAAGATGTTGCTTTCGGCCGTTGTGCTCGCTGCGTTCGCGGTCTCGCCGGCTTCTGCGGCAAAGATGCAGCCCTGCACAGGCGAGGCCATCGGCAAGTCCATGACCGCGATGGGAACCGTGGATTCGCCCGCCAAACAGGCGATGGCCAAGGAAATGGCTGCGGCCAACAGCGAGATGAGCAAAGGCAATATGCGCGCCGCCTGCAAGCATTACATGCAGGCGCAGAAGATGAGCGCAAAATAATTTGCTCCATTCGTCGACAGATCGCGCTGTCAGCAGATGGCAGCGCGGTTTTCTTTGCCTCTCTTGTTTGCCTCGGCGCGAATCCCGCTACATTGCTTTCCGCAATGTCCCCGAAACCTCTTCCCCTCTCGACGATACAGGCCCGGCAGATCTGGCTACATGCACAGCGGCTGGGCGAGCGCGCCCCGTTCGGCGACGGCGCGCAGGCCGTCGCGGACGCAGTCGCTCATCTCGGTTATGTGCAGATCGACACCATCAACGTGATCGAGCGCTGCCACCACCACATCCTGTTCAGCCGTATCCCGTCCTACCGGCGCGCCGATCTTCGCCATGCCCAGAGCGTCGACCGAAGTGTGTTCGAATACTGGACGCATGCGCTGTCCTACGTGCCGGCGAGCGACTTCCGTTTCTTCCTGCCGGCGATGCGCGAGCACCGGCGCGAGGGCCATAAATGGTTCGCTTCGGTGCAGCCGGCCGACACGCGCAAGGTGATGCGGCTGCTGCGCGCCGGCCCGCTGACGATCCGCGACATCGAGGACGACGTGCTCGTCGAGAAAGAGCATTTGTGGCAGAGCCGCAAGCCCTCGAAGCGGGCCTTGCAGCTCGCCTTCTACACCGGCGCCGTGACCATCAGCGCGCGTCAGGGCATGCTCAAGACCTATGAACTGATGACGCGGCATTTCGGCTGGGACAAGCTGCCGAAGCCCGCGTCGGCGAAGGAGATCACGGCCTATCTGCTCGAGCGCGCGCTGCGCTCGCAGGGCGTGGTGAGCCTGGATTCGATCTGCCATCTCGATGCGCCGCGCAAGAAGGCGGTGGCGGGCCTGGTCGCCTCGCGCGTGCGCCGCGGCGAGCTCGTGCCTGTCGCGATCGACGGCGCGGGCAAGCAGGAGCATTGGGCGGCGCCGGGCGCGCTGGAGCTGGGTGAGCGGGCATCGCCGGATCTCGTCCATATCCTGTCGCCGTTCGATCCGCTGATCATCCAGCGCAAGCGCACCAATCTCATCTTCGGCTACAACCATCTGTTCGAAGCCTATGTGCCGAAGGCCAAGCGCAAGCTCGGCTATTTCGCGCTGCCCGTCCTGGTCGGCGACGAGATCGTTGCCGCGCTCGACCTCAAGACGGACCGGCAGGCGAAGAAGCTCCTGATGCAGAAATGGACCTGGGTCGGCGAGGGCAAGAAGACCGCAGGCCGCAAGGAGCTCAAGCGCAAGATCGAGGACGAACTCGATCGCTTCGAGCGGTTTCAATTGGCGGAGTGAACACTGCTCGCCACGGTGTCGGTTTCGTCGGGTGGACAAAGCGAAGCGTGCCCACCATCGTCCTAGGTGATGCGAATGGTGGGCACGGCGCTAGGGCGCCTTTGCCCGCCCTACGAGACCACGCATTGTGACAATTCGATCGAGCCAAACGCCGAGCAAAATCCCCACCGCATAGGCCACTAAATTCAACAGCGAAAAAATCCGCCCCAGCAGCAGCGCGCCAGCCGTCGTCAGCCGGAACGCATCGAGCCACGGCGTGTGAACCAGCCGGGAGAACTCGACCACGATGGCGATCATCACCGCGGTCGCCGCGATCTGCGTCCGAGTGAGCCGCGGCAGCAAAACCCCGGCCAGCAGAAGCACCATTGTCGCCCACAAGATCGAGCCACCATACTTCACGACGAAGGCGGGCAGTCCGAGCGGAAAGCCGTACCAGCGCAAGGAGAGTCCGCAGACGATCACCCCGAGCGCGAGGGCGGCGCGGATCAGGGATGTCCGTAACAGCGCAACAGGTTTATCCGGCTGCGCTCCGTGCATTGCTCGCTCCATTGACTCTTTGCCTGCGATGCTGAAAACCGCCAACCAGCCCACAAAAGCAACAACCCCGGGGGGAGCCATGAGCCAGACCACCACCTATGCCGGTTCCGCCGGCGCTGCCAGGAACGCCAGTAAGAGCGACATTGAGACCTCGACCATCCGCGCCATCTCCTGGCGCCTGATTCCGTTCCTGGTGCTGGCCTACTTCTTCTCCTATCTCGACCGCGTCAATCTCGGCTTCGCCGCGCTGACCATGAATGCGGAGCTGAAGTTCACGCCGCTGATCTTCTCCTGGGGCGCCGGCATCTTCTTCATCGGCTATTTCATCTTCGAGGTGCCGAGCAACCTTGCGCTGGAAAAATTCGGCGCCAGCCGCTGGATCGCCCGCATCATGGTGACCTGGGGCATCATCTCGGCGCTGATGGCGCTGGTCAGCGGTGTCACGAGCTTCTACGTCCTGCGCTTCCTGCTCGGCGTCGCCGAGGCCGGCTTCTTCCCGGGCATCATCCTGTATCTGACCTATTGGTACCCGGCCGAATACCGCGCGCGATTCCTCGCCGCCTTCGCCATCGCCGTGCCGGTCTCGACCGTGATCGGCGCGCCGGTCTCGGGCCTCTTGCTCGGGCTCGACGGCATGATGGGGCTGAAGGGCTGGCAGTGGCTGTTCATCATCGAGGGCATCCCTTCCGTGCTGCTCGGCCTCATCACCTGGTTCTATCTCACCGACAGACCGGAGAAGGCGAATTGGCTCTCGACCGAGCAGAAAGCCTGGCTCAAGGCCAAGCTCGATTCCGAGATCGCCGCCAAGCAGGCGGTGAAGCATCCCTCGCTCGGCCAGGCGCTGTCGTCGCCGAAGGTGATCGCGCTCAGCCTGATCTATTTCGGCTTCGTCGGCGCGCTCTATGGCATGCAGTTCTGGCTGCCGCAGATCGTCAAGGCGTTCGGCCTCACCAACGCGCAGACCGGCTTCGTCACCGCGATCCCCTATCTGTTCGGCACCATCGCCATGATCCTGTGGGCGCGGCATTCGGATGCGAGCCGCGAGCGCGTGATGCATGTCGGCGCGCCGCTGCTGCTCACCGCCGTTGCGCTCGGCATCTCCTCCTATCTCACCGACCCCACCCTCACGATGGTGGTGCTGACGGTCGCCGCGATCGGGGTGTTCTGCTGCTTCGGCGTGTTCTGGACGCTTCCGACCGCCTGGCTCTCCGGCACGGCGGCGGCCGGCGCCATCGCCCTGATCAACTCGATCGGCAATCTCGCCGGCTTCGGTGGTCCCTATCTGATCGGCTGGGTCAAGGAAGCCACCGGCCAGACCTCGACCGGTTTGCTCGTCCTTGCCGTTCTGCCGCTGATCGCCGGCCTCCTGGTCTTCATCGGCGTCCACGACAGCAAGCAGGAGTTTGCTGAACGGGGGCGGTAACGCGACCCTTGTAGGGTGGGCAAAGGCGTGCTCTTCGCACGCCGTGCCCACGATCTTCCCCTATGGAACCCCCTCCGGTGGGCACGCTTACGCTTTGCCCACCCTACGATAGCACCTTCTTAGCCGCAGCCGCCCAATCCTTACTACCTCTTCACGATCACGCTTTCCTGATGACTGACGATTATTGACTTTTATCAGTGATTAGTCGACATTCCTCTCATTCGAGATGCAGGAGTGTCCTTCGATGTTCGTCCGGTCGGTTTTGTCCAGCTATTCCAGGCTCTTGGCGGGTGTCTCGCTGGCCCTGATGGCCGCTGCGCTGGCCGGGTGTAATGACACCGTCGCCGAGAAGGCCGAGCCGCCGCGGCCGGTTCTGGTCGCAACCGCCCATTATGATGCCGAGACGCCGGAGCGGAGTTTCGTCGGCACCATCAGGCCGCGGATCGAGAGCGACCTCGGCTTCCGAGTCGCCGGCAAGGTCGCAAAGCGCCTGGTCGAAGTCGGCCAGACGGTAGAGGTTGGTCAGCCGCTCGCCACCCTGGACGAGGTCGATTTGAAGCTCCAGGCCGAGCAGGCGCTGGCCGAGCAGACCGCCGCGACCGGTGTGCTGGCCCAGGCTGCCGCCGCCGAGCAGCGCGCCAAGGACCTCAAGGCCAAGGGCTGGACCACGGACGCGCAGATGGACTCGAGCCGCGCCGCCGCGGATGAAGCCCGCGCCCGCCTGAACCGCGCCGAGCGCGCGCTCGAATTGAGCAAGAATTCCCTTTCCTACGCGACGCTTGTTGCCGACGCCCGTGGCGTCGTCACCGCAACGCTGATCGAGCCCGGCCAGGTGGTCGCCGCGGGCCAGGCTTCGATCCGTGTCGCCCGCTTTGCCGAGAAGGAAGCGGTCGTCGCGATCCCTGAGACGCTGGTTGGACGCGCCAAGTCGGGCGTCGCCAGTGTCACTCTTTGGTCCGAGCCGGACAGGAAGTACACGGCCAAGCTGCGCGAGATCGCGCCGGCGGCCGATCCTGCCACGCGCACCTATCTGGCAAAATTCTCGCTGCCCGAGGCCGACGACAAGGTCGCGCTCGGCATGACCGCGACGCTGACGCTGTCGGACGCCGCCACCGAGCGTGTTGCGCGGCTGCCGCTGTCGGCGCTTTTCAACGAAGGCGGCAAGCCCTCGTTCTACGTTGTCGACGATAACGGCGCGGTCACGCTGAAGCCGGTCGTGGTGAAATCCTACGAGAGCAACGACGTCGTCATTACCAACGGTGTCGAAGAGGGCGCCAAGATCGTCGCCCTCGGCGTGCAGAAGCTCGATCCTAGCCAGAGGGTGCGGATCGTGTCGTCGCTGTCTTTCTAAGTGTTTTTGAGTTCGTCGTTGCAAGGCGAGTTTCGGCCCGAGCGCAAATGCGAAGGCTGAAGCGGCGAAGCGATCCAGAACCTGCCCAGCCCCCTGGATTGCTTCGCTGCCTCGCGATGACGCCTTGAACAGAGTGGCTGTCGTTTTTGGCAATTGGATCGTCTTTCGGAGAGTGCGATGAAGCGCTTCAACCTTTCGGCCTGGGCCGTCAGCCATCCGACGCTGGTGCTCTTCCTGATGATCGTGCTCGGCGTCGCCGGCTTCTTCTCCTATGAGAAGCTCGGCCGCGCCGAGGATCCGTTCTTCACGGTGAAGGTGGTCAATGTCTCCGTGATGTGGCCGGGCGCGACCGCGCAGGAGATGCAGACCCAGGTCGCCGATCCCATCGAGAAGAAGATCCAGGAGCTGCCCTATTTCGAGAAGGTGCAGACCTATTCCAAGCCCGCCTTCACCGCGCTCCAGGTGACCTTCCGCGACAACACTCCGCCGAAGGACGTACCCTATCTCTTCTACCTGCTGCGCAAAAAGCTGGTCGACGTGCAGGGCCAGCTGCCGTCCGGCATCCTCGGGCCCGTCGTCAATGACGAGTTCTCCGACGTCGATTCCATCCTCTACATGATGACCGGCGAGGGCGCCGACTATGCCCAACTGAAGAAGGTCTCGGAAGGCTTCCGTCAGCGCCTGTTGAAGGTGCCCGGCGTGACCAAGGTCGACGTCTACGGCAATCAGGACGAACGCATCTTCGTCGAGTTCAGCCACGCCAAGCTCGCCACCCTCGGCATCACGCCGCAGGCGCTGTTCGATTCGCTCGCCAAGCAGAACAACGTGACGCCGGCCGGCACGGTCGAAACCTCGTCGCAGCGCGTGCCGCTGCGCGTCACCGGCGCGCTCGACGGCGCCAAGGCCGTGGCCGAGACGCCGGTCGAGAGCAACGGCCGCGTCTTCCGCCTCGGCGACATCGCCACCGTCACCCATGGCTATGTCGATCCGCCGAGCTTCGTCGTCCGCCAGGAAGGCAAGCCCGCGATCGGCATCGGCGTCGTCACCGCCAAGGGCGCCAACATCCTCGATCTCGGCAAGGAGGTCGAGAAGGCGACCAGCGAATTCATGAAGGCCGTGCCGCAGGGCATCGACGTCAAGCTCATCGCCGACCAGCCCAAGGTGGTCGAGAACGCCGTCGGCGAGTTCGTGCACTCCTTCATGGAGGCGCTCGTCATCGTGCTGTTCGTCTCGTTCCTGGCGCTCGGCTGGCGCACCGGCATCGTGGTCGCGCTGTCGGTGCCGCTGGTGCTCGGCATCGTCTTCGTCGTCATGAATACGATGTCGCTCGACCTGCATCGCATCACGCTGGGAGCGCTGATCATCGCGCTCGGCCTGCTCGTCGACGACGCCATCATCGCGGTCGAGATGATGGTGGTAAAGATGGAGCAGGGCTGGGACCGCATGCGTGCGGCGTCCTTTGCCTGGGAATCAACTGCGTTTCCGATGCTCACGGGAACGCTGGTCACGGCCGCTGGCTTCCTCCCCATCGGCTTTGCCAATTCTGCGGTCGGCGAATATGCCGGCAGCATCTTCTGGATCGTGGCGATCGCGCTGGTCGCCTCCTGGTTCGTGGCGGTGATCTTCACGCCCTATATCGGCGTCAAGCTGCTGCCGGAGATGAAGCACCACAACCACGATCCGCACGCGGTCTACGAGACCCGCATGTACCGCGGCCTGCGCGCCATCGTGCAATGGTGTGTCAACCACCGCATCACCGTGGTGGTCGCGACCGTCGGCGTCTTCGTCGCTTCGATCGTCGGCTTCGGCCATGTCCAGCAGCAGTTCTTCCCGCTGTCGGAGCGGCCCGAGCTGTTCCTCCAGCTGCGTCTGCCCGAGGGCACTGCCTTCAACGTCACCGAGAAGGCTGTGAAGAAGGCCGAGACGCTGCTGAAGGACGACAAGGACATCGAGACCTATACGTCCTATGTCGGCCAGGGCTCGCCGCGCTTCTGGCTCGGCCTCAACCCGCAACTGCCGAACGAGGCCTTTGCCGAGATCGTCATCGTCGCCAAGGGCGTCGAGGCGCGCGAGCGGATCAAGGCCAAGATCGAGAACGCCGCTGCCGAGGGCGTGCTGACGGAGGCGCGCGTCCGCGTCGACCGCTTCAATTTCGGCCCGCCGGTCGGCTTCCCCGTCCAGTTCCGCGTGATCGGGCCCGACGCCAACAAGGTGCGCGAGATCGCCTACCAGGTCCGCGACGTCATGCGCCAGAACAAGAGCATGAAGGACGTCCAGCTCGACTGGAACGAGCAGTCGCCCTACCTGAAGCTCGTCGTCGACCAGGACCGTGCTCGTGCCATGGGCCTGACCCCGCAGGAGGTCTCGCAGGCGCTGGCGATGCTGATCTCGGGTTCGCAGGTCACGACGGTACGTGACGGCATCGAGAAGGTCGGCGTGGTCGCCCGTGCGATCCCGTCCGAACGCCTCGACCTCGGCGGCGTCGGCGACCTCACCATCACCTCGCGTAACGGCGTGGCCGTGCCGCTGCAGCAGATCGCGAAGATCGAATATGCCCACGAGGAGCCGATCATGTGGCGGCGCAACCGCGACATGGCGATTACCGTGCGCTCCGACGTGGTCGACGGCGTGCAGGCGCCCGACGTCACCAACCAGATCACGCCGAAGCTGAAGGCGATCAAGGACAACCTCGAGCCGGCCTACCGCATCGAGCCGGGCGGCGCGTTCGAGGAATCCGCCAAGGGTAACGCCTCGATCTTCATCCTCTTCCCGGTGATGGTCATGGTGATGCTGACGCTGCTCATGATCCAGCTGCAGAGCTTCTCGCGCCTGATCCTGGTGTTCCTGACCGCGCCGCTCGGCATTGTCGGCGCCTCGCTCGGGCTCAACGTCGCCAATGCCCCGTTCGGCTTCGTGGCGCTGCTCGGCCTGATCGCGCTTGCCGGCATGATCATGCGCAACACCGTCATCCTGGTCGACCAGATCGAGACCGACGTCTCGCACGGCCTGACCCGGCGCGAGGCGATCGTGGAGGCGACCGTCCGCCGCGCCCGTCCGGTGGTGCTGACGGCGCTCGCCGCCATCCTCGCCATGATCCCGCTGTCGCGCTCGGCCTTCTGGGGCCCGATGGCGATCACCATCATGGGCGGCCTGTTCGTCGCGACCTTCCTGACGCTCTTGTACCTGCCGGGCCTCTATGCGCTCTGGTTCAGGAAGAGCCTGGACGAGGCGGGCACCCCCGAGCAGCCTGCCGCGCCGCAGCATGGGAGCGATGACCAGCACGCAATTCCGCTTGCTGAAGCGGCTGAATAAGTGAGAAGTAGTGCTGAATGACGAGTCCTGACAGATGACACTGGTTGCGGAACATATCGAAGGCGACACCCGGGATCGTATCCTTGAGGTGGCCGAGCGGCTGTTCCGCCAGATCGGCTATCAGAAGACCACGGTCGGGGACATCGCCAAGGAGCTCAGGATGAGCCCCGCCAATGTCTATCGCTTCTTCGAATCGAAGAAGGCGATCCATCAGGCGGTGGCGCGGGGCTTGATGGGCGAGGTCGAGCTGGAGGCGCAGCGGATCGTGACCCGGCCCGGCCCGGTGCTCCCGCGCTTCCGCGAGCTGCTCACCACCATCCATCGAATGAACACCGAGCGCTATGTCGGTGACAACAAGCTGCACGAGATGGTCGCGATCGCGATGGAGGAGGACTGGGACGTCTGCGTCGCCCACATGGAGTGCATTGCGGGCGTGATCGGCCAGATGATCGCGCAAGGCGTTGCCTCCGGCGAGTTCGAGGCGCCCGACCTGCAGCTCGCCTCGCTCTGCGCCTGCACCGCGATGATACGCTTCTTCCACCCCCAGATGATCGCCCAGTGCGCCACCAAGCCGGGCCCGACCATCGACCAGATGATCGATTTCGTCATCGCGGGTCTGTCGCCGCGCCACTGACGGGCGGAGCCGTTTCTTCCTATAAGCAGGCCGACCGCTCCGGGCTGACCGCCGCGTGGCGGCCCAGGACGGATCGTCAAACTCCGTCATTGCGAGCGTAGCGAAGCAATCCAGGCTGTCTCCGCGGACGGATCCTAGATTGCTTCGCTGCGCTCGCAATGACGAGCAGGGGAAAGCCAGCGTGACCGACAAAGAGCTTTATTTCTACGAGCCCTCCAAGGGCCACGGCCTCAAGCACGATCCCTTCAACGCCATCATCGCGCCGCGGCCGATCGGTTGGATCTCCTCGCGCGACGCCAGGGGCCATGTCAACCTCGCGCCCTACAGCTTCTTCAACGCCTTCTGTTACGTGCCGCCGATCATCGGCTTCTCCTCCACCAACTGGAAGGATACGGTCGAGAACATCCAGCAGACCGGCGAGTTCGCCTGGAATCTCGCCACGATGGATCTGGCGAAGCACATGAACGCGACCGCCGCGCATGTCGGCCCCGAGGTCGACGAATTCGAGGTCGCCGGCCTCACCGCCGTGCCCGGCCGGCTCGTCAACGTGCCTCGCGTGGCTGAGAGCCCCGTCGCCTTCGAATGCAAGGTCTCCGACATCGTCCGCCTCAAGGGCGCTGCCGGCAAGGAGGCTGACGCCTGGTTGACGCTGGGCGAGGTCGTCGCCGTCCACATCGACAAGGCCATGATCAAGGACGGCATCTACCAGACCGCCGCCGCCCGCCCGATCGTCCGTGCCGGCCGCCGCGGCGATTATTTCGAGATCAAGCCGGAAAATATGTTCGAGATGGTCCGGCCGGATTAGGCAGGCGCCTCTTCCCATGCCGTCATTCCGGGGCGCGCCGCCAGGCGCGAACTATGATGCACAATTGCGCATCATAGAATCCATTCATCTACCAAACCCGCCGCACGATGGATTCCGGGCTCACGCTTCGCGTGCCCCGGAATGACCGTGGCGAGACATTCACCCCATTCCCCCTCCCGGAACTGCCCTCACGCCCCGGCCGTTATGACCTTGGGCGGCCGCCCGCGGCCGCGTCAATTTTGCAGGCGAAGTGTTCGCCTCCGCCAGCCAGTTTCCGCTAAAATGCCCGGTACCGCGCCGATGCATGAGGTCCGCCATGAGCTTCCGCCGCGACACTCTGACGAAGCCGATCTTCACTCTCGCGCGCGCGGCGTGCTGCCGGCGATGTCCGATACCGAGCGCGAGGCGCTGGAGGCCGGTGACGTCTGGTGGGACGCCGATCTCTTCACCGGCAATCCTGACTGGTCGAAGCTGCTGAAGGTCCCGCAGGCGAGGTTGACCGCGGAGGAGCAGGCCTTCCTCAAGGGCCCTGTCGACGAACTCTGCGCCATGCTCGACGAGTGGAAGATCTTCTGGGAATGGCGCGACCTGCCGCAGGACGTCTGGCACTTCGTCAAGCGCGAGAAGTTCTTCGGCATGATCATTCCGAAGGAGTTTGGCGGCCTCGGCTTCTCGCCCTATGCGCATTCCGAAGTCGTGCGGAAAATCTCGACGCGCTCGATCGCGGCCGCGGTCACGGTGATGGTGCCGAACTCGCTCGGCCCCGGCGAACTGCTGATGCGCTTCGGCACCAGGGAGCAGCAGCAGCGCTGGCTGCCGCGCCTCGCCGACGGCCGCGACATTCCCTGCTTCGGCCTCACCAGCCCCGAGGCCGGCTCCGATGCCGCCTCGATGGTCGACACCGGTATCATCTGCAAGGGCGATTTCGAGGGCCGCGAAGTCCTCGGCCTCAGGCTCAACTGGCACAAGCGCTACATCACGCTCGGCCCCGTCGCGACGCTGCTCGGCCTCGCCTTCAAGGCCTATGATCCCGATCATCTCGTCGGCGATCAGGAAGAGCTCGGCATCACCGTGGCACTGATCCCGACCAATCTGCCCGGCGTCGAGATCGGTCACCGTCATCTGCCGTCGATGCAGGTGTTCCAGAACGGACCGAACCGGGGCCGCGACGTCTTCATTCCGCTCGACTATGTCATCGGCGACAAGGAGCGCCTGGGGCAGGGCTGGAAGATGCTGATGACCGCGCTCGCCGCCGGTCGCGGCATCTCGCTGCCATCACTCTCGGCCGCCGGCGCTGCCTTTGCGGCGCGCACCACCGGCGCCTATGCCCGCATCCGCGAGCAGTTCGGCATCTCCATCTCCAAGTTTGAAGGCATCGAGGAGCCGCTCGCGCGCATCGTCGCGACCGCCTATCAGCTGGACGCCGCGCGGCGCCTGACCTGCTCGGCGCTGAATGCCGGCATTCATCCTGCCGTCATCTCCGGCATCATGAAGCTGCACGCGACCGAGCGGATGCGGGTCGCGATCGACGATGCCATGGACATCCACGGCGGCAAGGCCGTGATCGACGGTCCGCAAAACTATCTCGGCAATCTGCATCGCGCCGTGCCGGTCGGCATCACGGTGGAAGGCGCCAACATCCTGACTCGTAATCTGATCGTGTTCGGGCAGGGCGCTATCCGCGCCCATCCCCATCTGCTCGACGAGATGAACGCGCTGGCCGACACCGATCGCGAGCGTGGCCTCGCCGCGTTCGATAAGGCGTTCTGGAAGCACGTCGGCCACAGCTTCCGGACCCTGTTCCGCGCCTTCGGCCGGAGCTGGACCTTTAGCGCCTTCGCGCCTGCGCCGGACGCGGGCGATGCCACGCCCTTCTATCGCCAGCTCTCGCGTTACTCCGCCGCCTTCGCGCTCTGCGCCGACATGGCGCTGCTGACGCTCGGCGGCGCGCTCAAGCGCAAGGAGATGCTGTCGGCGCGGTTCGGCGACATCCTGTCCGAGCTCTATCTGCTCTCGGCGGTGCTGAAGCGCTGGCAGGACGAGGGCCGGCAGAAGGAGGATTTCGCTGCGCTGGAATGGTGCATGGCGACGGGCTTCCGGACCATCGAGAACCGGCTCGCCGAAATCCTCGCGAATCTGCCGAACCGCTTTGTCGCAATCTTCCTCAAGCTCGTGGTCCAGCCGTTCGGTGCCCGCGTGCTCGGCCCCTCCGACCGTGTCGTGCACCAATGCGCGAGCTTGGTGCTGGAGCCCTCGGCGGCGCGCGAGCGTCTGACGCCGGATCTGGCCCAAGTCGATGACAACGGCGGCTTTGCCCGGCTGGAGCGCGCGTTCAAGCTGGTCGCCGGCACGGAGGCCATCGCCAAGCGCATGCGCGCGGCGCATGTCCGCGACTGGAAGGAAGCGGTCACCAAAGGCGTGATCACGCAGGCTGAGGGCGAGCAGGTTGCCGCGGCCCGCGACGCCGTCACCGAGGTGATTGAGGTCGACGATTTTGCGCCGGAGGCGCTGTCGCCGATTTACAAGAAATCCAGCGACGTGCATCAATTCTTCCAGGAACTCGGTGAACAGAGGGCGGCGAGCTGATGGCACGACCGGTTTTCATCGTCGACGGCAGCCGGACGCCGTTTCTGAAGGCGCGTTCGGGACCAGGGCCGTTCACGCCGGTCGATCTTGCCGTGCAATGCGGCCGGCCGCTGCTGGCGCGCCAGCTGTTCGCCCCGACTGACTTCGACCAAGTCATCCTCGGCTGCGTCAACGTGATCGCGGACGAGATGAACCCGGCCCGTGTCGCCGCGCTGCGGCTCGGCATGGGCGAGGACATGGTCGCCTTCACCGTGCAGATCAATTGCGGCTCCGGGATGCAGTCGATCGACACCGCCTATCGCTACATCCGCGAAGGCCATGCCGACATGATCCTGGCCGGCGGCACCGAGGCGCTGAGCCACGCGCCGCTGGTCTGGCCGAATTCCGGCGTGCGCTGGTTTGCCGGCCTTGCCACCGCCAAGGGCGTGGCTGCGAAGCTCGGCGCGGCCTTCAAGCTGCGCCCGCGTTATCTCAAGCCGATCATCGGCCTCGAGCGCGGACTGACCGATCCCGTCACCGATCTGAATATGGGCCAGACCGCCGAGGTCGTCGGCCATCTCTTCGGCATCACCCGAGCGCAGTCCGATGCTTACGCCGCAGAGAGCCATCGCCGGCTCGCGCATGCGCAAGACGCGGGTTTTCTCAAGGGCGAGGTCGAGACCGCGTTTTCCCGCGACGGCAAGTTCTTCGACCATGACGACGGCGTGCGCAAGGACTCGACGGCCGAGACGCTGGCAAAGCTCCGGCCGGTGTTCGAGCGCCCCTGGGGACAGGTCACCGCCGGAAATTCCTCGCAGATCACCGATGGCGCCTCCTGGGTGATCCTGGCCTCCGACCAGGCGGTGGCCAAGCACAAGCTGACGCCGAAAGCCGTCATCGTTGACAGCCATTGGGCTGCGCTCGATCCCAGCATCATGGGCCTGGGTCCGGTGATGTCGGCGACGCCGCTGCTCCAGCGCAACGACCTCACCATCAAAGACGTCGAGACCTGGGAGCTGAACGAGGCTTTTGCGACGCAAGTGCTCGGCTGCCTCGCCGCGTGGAAGGACGATAAATTCTGCCGTGAGATTCTCGGCCTCGACGGCGCAGCAGGCGAGATCGACCACGAAAGACTGAATGTCGACGGCGGCGCGATCTCGCTCGGCCATCCCGTCGGCACCTCCGGCAACCGGATCGTGCTGCATCTCGTCAACGCGATGAAGCGGCTTGGCACGCGGCGCGGCGTTGCCACCGAATGCATCGGCGGCGGGCTCGGCGGCGCCATGCTGATCGAGGCGGTGTGACCATGGATTCCAAGATCATGACCGCGCTTGGCGACCGCGTGCTGGCGCTCGGGCCCAAGCCTGCGACCGACGGTCCCTACAAGCACTTCAAGCTGACACGCGATGCCGATGGTGTCGCCTGGCTGCTGTTCGACCGCGCCGAGACAAGCGCCAACACGCTGTCCTCGGATGTGATGGAGGAGTTCGACGCTGTGCTCGCGGCGATCGAGACCGAGCGTCCCGCCGGCCTCGTGATCCGCTCGGCCAAGCCGTCCGGTTTCATTGCGGGCGCCGACGTCAACGAATTCCGCGGCGCCAGCGATCCCGACATGGTGGAGACGCGCATCCGCGCCGCGCATGCGGTGGTCGACCATCTGGAAGCCCTGAGGCTGCCGACGGTGGCGGTCATCCACGGCTTCTGCCTCGGCGGCGGCCTCGAGGTTGCGCTCGCCTGCCAGACTCGCATCGCCATCGAGGGGGCGCGGTTCGGCTTCCCGGAGGTGATGCTGGGCTTGCATCCCGGCCTCGGCGGCACCGCGCGCTTCACCGCGCTGGTCAATCCGACGCAGTCGATGACCCTGATGCTGACCGGGCGCACCATCGATGCGCGCCGCGCCAGATCACTCGGCCTCGTCGACACCGTCACGCAGGAGCGCCACGTCCACAACGCCGTGAAGGACGCGCTGTTCGGACGCCTGAAGCGGGCGCGGCCGGGCTTGCTGACGCGCGCGGCGGGTTTCGGCTTCGTGCGCGGGCTGCTCGCCAAGCGCATGCGCTCGGAGGCGGCGAAGGCGGCGTCCCGCGAGCACTATCCCGCGCCTTACGCGCTGATCGATCTCTGGGAGACCCATGGCGGCAGCAAGATCGCGATGCTGAGGGCCGAGCAGGCGTCATTTGCCAAGCTGATGGTGACGCCGACCGCACAGAACCTGATCCGCGTGTTCTTCCTGCGCGAGCAGATGAAGAAGGCGGCGGGCAGCCGCAATGCCGTCAAGCATGTCCATGTCATCGGCGCCGGCGCCATGGGCGGCGACATCGCGGCCTGGTGCGCGGGGCAGGGACTGCGCGTCTCGCTCGCCGACATGAAGGCGGAGCCGATCGCCGGCGCGGTGAAGCGCGCCAACGAGCTCTACGGCAAGATCATCCGCAAGCCGACCGACGTGCGCGACGCACTCGATCGCCTCATCCCTGACATGGACGGGGAAGGCGTGCGCAACGCCGATCTCATCATCGAGGCCGTGCCGGAAAAGTTAGAGCTGAAGCAGAAGGTCTATGCCGGCATCGAGCCGCGGATGAAGCCGGGCGCGATCCTTGCGACCAACACGTCGAGCATTCCGCTCCAGGATCTGCGGACGACGCTGGCGCGGCCGGAGCGGCTGGTCGGCCTGCACTTCTTCAATCCGGTGTCGCGGCTGCAACTGGTCGAGGTCGTCAGCCATGACGGCAATGACCCGCAAGTGCTGAAGGAGGCGCTCGCCTTCGTCGGCGCGATTGATCGCCTGCCGCTCGCCGTGAAGAGCTCGCCCGGCTTCCTCGTCAACCGCGCGCTGACGCCGTACATGCTGGAGGCGATGGTGATGCTGGACGAGAAGACCGACCAGCGGCTGATCGACGCCGCGGCCGAGCAGTTCGGCATGCCGATGGGACCGATCGAGCTGGCCGACCAGGTCGGGCTCGACATCTGTCTCGATGTCGGCGACATGCTGCGCACCAAGTTCGGCGATCTCTTGCCGCCGACGCCGGCCTGGCTGCGCGAGAAGGTCACCAAGGGTGAACTCGGCCGCAAGAGCGGCAAGGGTTTTTATGTCTGGAAGGACGGCAAGGCGGAGAAGGCACAGCTTCCCGAGACCGGTCCGCGCGTCACCGACCAGATGATCGATCGCCTGGTGCTGCCGATGTCCAATGTCTGCGTCGCGGCGCTGCGCGAAGGCATCGTCGACGATGCCGACGCGGTCGATGGCGCCATGATCTTCGGCACCGGTTATGCACCGTTCCGTGGCGGTCCGTTGAACTATGCGCGCACGCGTGGCGTGGAGAATGTCGTATCCACGTTGCGCGCACTGGCCGAGCGATTCGGCGAGCGCTTCGCGCCCGATCCGGGCTGGGACAATTTCAAGTGAGACAGGCATGAACGAACAAGCCATGACCGGGCCGAGCGGCGATCTCTGCATCCGCACGCTGGCGATGCCCGCCGACACCAACGCCAATGGTGACATCTTCGGCGGCTGGCTGCTCAGCCAGATGGATGTCGGCGGCGGTGTGTTCGCCTCGAAAGTCGCGAAGTCGCGCACGGTGACTGTCGCGATCGAAGCGATGAATTTTCGCAAGGCGGTCTATGTCGGCGATCTCGTGTCCGTCTACGCCAATCTCGTGCGCGTCGGCCGCACCTCGCTCACCGTGCATCTGGAAGCATGGGCGCTGCGGCGCGGCGAGGAGCATCCGTTCCTCGTCACCGACGGCAACTTCACCTACGTCTCGATCGACGAGCACGGCCGCCCGCAGGCGGTTCGCGCGACCGACACGAGGATCGCGACGTAATCGCGCGCGACGCTCTGCCTCATCTCGCGAAGATGTGCAGCACCGCCAAACGCGGCGCGACGAAGTCATCGCGTCGCGCCCTCGCCAAGAACCAGTCAAGAACCAGTCATAAAACGGATGAGGTCCCAGCGTACTCAATTGCGTGTCGATTCGGGGTGGAAACGGCCTCAAATGCCTGAGGAACCTTTGGGCAGGAGCACCGTTATTTGCCCGCACTGAGGAATCCACGGACCATGCCGGATAGCTACATCATCGAAGTCGACTCGCAGACCGCAGGTATCGTCGTTCGTTCTTCCGGAGGCTACTGCTTCTTCGCTTCATCCCACCGCTTCAACCGCCTCGAAGGTCAACTCTTCCGCAACGCCCGCGAAGCCGAGCGCGCCGCGCGCAAGTTGATTAACGGCGATGAGAAGGAGGCGGCGTAAGCGCCGCACTCGTCATTCTGGGGCGCGCGAGGCGCGAGGTCGGAATTTTTTGCCGAGCACACAGCTGCCTTTCCTTTTCCCCCTTGTGGGAGAGGGTGGCATAAGTCGGCTTCAGCCGCCGTTCTTAAGAGAACGCCGAAGCAAAGCTTCGGCTATGGCGCCGGATGAGGGGTCTATCGGCAATTGAAAAGCGAGAGAATGACTCGCTGAAGCATACCCCTCACCCGTCTCGCCTCGAGCCACCCTCTCCCGCAAGGGGAGAGGGTAAGAACTGTCATCACAACTTCGTCGCAGCCCGCGAGAGCAGCTTCCAGTCGTCGCCCTGCTTCTGCCAGTTCATCAGGATATGAAGATTGGTCGACACTTTTTTTCCATCGGCTGCCATCTCCTGCTCGCCAAGCCAGTGGAAACGGACGATCGCCGCAGGGCCGACGACCTTGATGGTCGGGTCCTTGTATTCGATCGACAGGAATTTCGACTTGCCGTCGGTGGCGTTGGCGATGAAGGTCGCCTTGTCCTCGACCTTGCCGCTGGAATGGCTGTAGCTGAGATCGTCCCAGCACAGTGCGCCGAGCGCCTTCGGGTCGGCCGCGATCTGGGCGAGACGGAAGGCCTCCACCTTCTTCGCCACGGCCTCTTCGTCTGCCGAGGCAGCGAACGCCGGTGTGGTGAGAGCGAGCGCGGAGACGGCGAGAGTCGAGAGAGCCAGATCGCGTCGGTTGATCGTCATCGTTTCCTCCTTTTTGATCTTGCGACGAGTGTTGCAGCCGCGCGCGACTTTGTCGAGTGTCGCATTGTCGTCATGTGGATGCTCATTGCGCGTGCGAGGCCGTATTGATACGTCTTTCGCATTGATGCGCTGCGCATGTGGGAAAGTACGGAAATGATCGAGGCCAAAAGGCAAGCGATGGGCAGGGCGTTGCTGTTCGACATCGACGGCACGCTGGCCGATACGGATCCGCTTCATCGCGAGGCCTTTCACCGCGTGTTCGCCCCGCGCGGCCACGTCGTGGATGATGAGCGCTTTAAGCGCGAGCTTCAGGGCTTTTCCAATGTTTCGATCGGGGAGCGATTTCTGCCAGACGAATCGCCGGAACGGCGGCTCGCGATCCTCGGCGAGAAGGAGGCGATCTTTCGTGATCTGGTGGCCGGGCAGATCGCGCCGATACCGGGGCTGATGGCGCTGCTCGACCGTGCGGATGGTGCCGGCATCCCTATGGTCGCCGTGACCAACGCGCCGCGGCTCAACGCCGAGCTGCTGCTCTCGGGCCTCGGCATCACCGAGCGGTTCAAGGCAATCGTGATCGGCGACGAGCTGCCGCACGGCAAGCCGCATCCGCTGCCCTATCAGGAAGGGCTGCGTTTCGTCGGCGCCAGCGCGCCAGCCTCGATCGCATTCGAGGATTCACGCTCCGGCGTGCAATCGGCCGCGGCGGCCGGCATTCCCACCATCGGGCTGCGCACCACGCTCAGCCATGCTGACCTCGTTGCGGCCGGCGCGGTCGCTTCCGCGGGTGCGTTCGACGATCCGGAGCTGCTTGCGCACCTCGCAGCCGCGATGGCGTGGTGAAGATCCTTGTCCGTTAACCGTGATCACGCATTGACCGGACGCGTGAACCGCCGCACCATGCAGCTTCCTGATGTGAGGCCCTTGCCGTGACCGGACTGACCCATCGCCAAGCCGAAATCCTCAACATCGCGCGCGCCTCGGGCCGCGTCATGGTCGAGGAGCTCGCGCGCCGGTTCGAGGTTTCCGCGCAGACCATCCGGAAAGATCTCAACGATCTCTGCGAGCGGAGATCGCTGACCCGCATCCATGGCGGCGCCATCATCGCCTCGGGCGTCGAAAACCTCGCCTATGAGGCGCGCCGCTTCGTCGCCGCCGACGAGAAGAAGGCGATTGGCGCCGCCGCCGCCTCGCTGATCCCGAACGGCTGTTCGCTGTTCATCAACATCGGCACCACCACCGAGGAGGTCGCGAGCGCGCTGACCTCGCACGAGGATCTCCTCGTCATCACCAACAATCTCAACGTTGCCATGCTGCTCTACCGCCATCCCCGCATCGAGGTGGTCGTCGCCGGTGGCACGGTGCGGCGCGCCGACGGCGCGGTGGTCGGCTCGACCGCGACGCAGCTGATCGGCCAGTTCAAGGTCGACTATGCCATCATCGGTGCGTCCGCGATCGATGAAGAGGGCGCTTTGCTCGACTTCGACTATCGCGAGGTGCAGGTGGCGCAGGCCATCATCGCCAATGCCCGCAGCGTCATGCTGGTCGCCGATTCCACAAAGCTGCGCCGCAGCGCGCCGGTGCGCATCGCTCACATCACCCAGATCCAGACCTTCGTCACCGACCAGGAGCTGCCCGAGCGCCTCGCCACCATCTGCCACAGCAAGGGCATCGAGGTGGTCGAAGCGATGCCGAAGGAGGTGAGGGAGATCGATGAGGCCCAGGCCGATGCGCAGGACGCCGCGCCTGAAGCGGCGCCGGTGGTCAGGCTGCGATAGTGCCTTAGGCGTCGCCCCACGGGTTGAGCAGCGGCACGCCGGTAGGTTCGAAATCCCCGACGTTGCGCGTAACGATCGTCAAGCCGTGAACAAACGCGGTTGCCGCAATAAGAGCGTCGCGTTCGGCGCGCGGGTTGGGAACGTGAAGTTGGGCGCAGCGCTGCGCCACGGCCGTGTCGATGGCCAGGATTCGGTCTTCAAAGCGAGCCAGAAATTGGTTGTCGATCCAAGCGCGCAGAATGGCTCCTTGCGTGGTGTCTTTGCGCTCGATAAGGCGTGCGCCAAGTTCGATTTCGAGTATCGAGATGACGGATATGAAGAAGCTTGCCGCCGGAATTGAGCTGGCCCAGGCGGCGACGTTGCGATGAGCTTTATTTGGTCGCCTCAGTTCGGAAATGACATTGGTGTCCAGCAGAAACATCAGTCGAGATCGGCCGGCTTGAAGATCCCACTGGCAATGCGCGGCGGATCGAAATCGAAGTCCGTTCCGGCCTGCGCCAAGGCTTCGGCAAGGCTCATGTGCCCGCCAGCTAGGCGCAAATAATCTTCGATCGTCAGCAGGACATGGGCCGGGCGGCCGCGGTCCGTAATAAAGACCGGTCCCCGCGAAGCCGCTTTTTTTGCGCCGCTGGTATCGTGATTGAACTCTCGGCTGGTGAGAGTGGTCACCATTGCTTGCACCTCCTGGCCGGGGCTTCGCCGGTACAAATCTTATGTAGGCATGTTACTACATTTAAGCAGTCAACGCATTTACTGGTAGCTCGATTCCCCGCTCCATTTCAGTGAGTCCTGCTTTGGGTCTCCGCTACATTGCGGCTTGTCCCTCGCAACGCCCACATAAAATGTTCCGCTTTCACTTCCTTTCACCTCTCTTTCATCTTGCTTTCGTTTTCCGGTGTGATCTAATCAAAAACGAAAGTAGCCGCTCGATGGAACGGGCGGTCTTCGGGGGATGCGTCTGTTGGAGCGTATTTTCGACCTCGCCATTATCGGAGGCGGTGTGAACGGCTGCGGCATCGCGCGCGATGCGGTGGGCCGCGGCAACACGGTTTTCCTGTGCGAAATGAACGATCTGGCGAGCGGGACGTCGTCCTGGTCGACCAAGCTGGTGCATGGCGGCCTGCGCTATCTCGAATATTACGAGTTCCGCCTAGTCCGCGAGGCGCTGATCGAGCGCGAGATCCTCTGGGGCATCGCGCCCCACATCATCCGCCCCCTGAGGTTCGTCCTGCCGCATCACGCCGGCCTGCGCCCGGCCTGGCTGCTGCGCCTCGGCCTCTTCCTCTATGACCATATCGGCGGCCGCCACCTGCTGCCCGCCACGCGCACGGTCGATCTCCGACGCGACGAGGTCGGCCGCCCGCTGATCCCGAACCGCTACTCCCGCGCATTCGAATATTCCGACTGCTTCGTCGATGACGCCCGCCTCGTCGTGCTGAACGCGCGCGATGCCGCCGACAAGGGCGCCGAGATCCGCACCCGCACCCGCGCGACCGAGATCCGCCAGTCCGACGGCATCTGGACCGTGAGCATGGTCGACACGCTGACTGGCGCGCGCTCGTCGATCCAGGCGCGCGCGCTGGTCAATGCCGGTGGTCCCTGGGTCGAGGACGTGCTCGGCCGCGGCGCCGGCGTCAACGCGAAGGCCAAGGTACGCTTGGTCCAGGGCTCGCACATCGTGGTCAAGAAGCTCTACGACCACGACCGCGCCTACATGTTCCAGAACGCCGACGGCCGCATCATCTTCGTGATCCCGTACCAGGACGATTTCACGCTGATCGGCACCACCGACCGCGACTATGACGGCGATCCCGCCAAGGTGAAGGCGACACCTGAGGAGATCCAGTATCTTTGCGCTGCCGCCAGCGAATATCTGGCCAAACCGGTCACGCCAGAGGACGTGGTCTGGACCTATTCCGGGGTGCGCCCGCTCTATGACGACGGCGCCAGCGAAGCCAAGGCCGCAACCCGCGACTATGTGTTCGAGCTCGACACACCCGGCGGCGCGCCGCTGCTGTCGATCTATGGCGGCAAGATCACGACCTACCGCCGCCTCGCCGAAGAGGCCCTGGAACGGCTCGCGCCTTATCTTCGCAGCGCGAAAGCGCGCGAGGGCTGGACCGGCAAATGGCCGCTGCCCGGCGGCGACATGAACGTGTCCGACATCGACGGCCTGATCGCCGAGCTCCAGCGCGGCTATCCCTTCCTCAGCCACGAGCATGCGCGGCGCCTCGCCCGCGCCTACGGCACAAGGGCGATCAAGCTGCTCGGCGATGCGAAATCGGCCGCCGATCTCGGCCAGGCCTTTGGTGCGACGCTGACCGAGCGCGAGGTCCGCTATCTCATGGCCAATGAATGGGCCGTCACCGCCGACGACATCGTCTGGCGCCGGTCCAAGCTCGGCCTGCGACTATCTGCCGACGAGATCGCGGCGCTTGACGACTGGATCAGGACCCACGCCGTGCCGCAAACTCCCCTGCTGGAAGCGGGAGGGCGCTCATGACCGTGACACTCGATCACGTGACCCGGACTGTCGAAGGCGTCCCGCACATCCGCGACGTCTCGCTGACGCTCGAGAGCGGAACCCTCAACGTGCTGCTCGGCCCGACGCTGTCAGGCAAGACCTCGATCATGCGGCTGCTCGCCGGCCTCGACAAGCCGACCACGGGCAAGGTGCTGGTCAATGGCAAGGACGTCACCGGCGCCGATGTGCGCCAGCGTTCGGTCGCGATGGTCTATCAGCAGTTCATCAATTACCCCTCGCTCACGGTGTATGAGAACATCGCCTCGCCCTTGCGCGTGCAGGGCAAGCCGCGCGACGAGATCGAGGCGCGTGTCGCGGAGGCTGCAAGACTGCTCCGCCTCGAGCCGTTCCTGAAGCGCACGCCGCTCCAGCTCTCCGGTGGCCAGCAGCAGCGTACCGCGATCGCGCGCGCGCTGGTCAAGGGCGCCGACCTCGTGCTGCTCGACGAGCCGCTCGCCAATCTCGACTACAAGCTGCGCGAGGAGCTGCGCGCCGAGCTGCCGCGCATCTTCGAGGCTTCCGGCGCGATCTTCGTCTATGCCACGACCGAGCCGACCGAAGCGCTGCTGCTCGGCGGCAATACGGTGTGCATGTGGGAGGGCCGGGCGCTTCAGATGGGCGAGACCGCCAACGTCTACCGCCGCCCGCAGACGCTGCGCGTCGCCCAGGTGTTTTCGGATCCGCCGCTGAATCTCGTCGGTCTCGAGAAGAAGAACGGCTCCGTGCAATATGCCGGCGGCACGACCTCACCGGCCAGGGGGCTCTATGCAGGCCTTGCCGACGGCGCCTATCGCGTCGGCTTCCGCGCGCATCAGCTCGCCCTTGCCGATGGCGAGGCCGACCGCCACGCCTTCCATGCCACGGTGACGGTGACCGAGATCACCGGTTCGGAGAGTTTCGTGCATCTGACCCGCGACGGATTGAATTGGGTGGCGGTGCTGCACGGCGTGCATGAGTTCGAGCCGGGCCAGACCATCGATGCCGTGCTCGATCCCAATGATGTCTTTGTCTTCGACGCGGCCGACCGGCTCGTCGCGGCTCCTGGCATAGCGTTTTCAAGCGAAGTGCGTAGCGGTTCGCGTGAAGAAAACGCGTCAAACAGAAAAAGCTCTTGAGGGAGGTGCGACATGGCCCGCATTGACCTCGTCGATCTCGCGCACTCCTACGGCGGCAATGATGCCGCGCCGGATAGCTTTGCGCTGAAGCCCGTCACCATGACGTGGCGGCAGGGCGGCGCCTATGCGCTGCTCGGGCCGTCCGGCTGCGGCAAGACCACGCTGCTCAACGTCATCTCCGGCATCATCACGCCCTCGCGCGGAAGGATCATGTTCGATGGGGTGGACATCACACCGCTGTCAACCCAGAAGCGCAACATCGCCCAGGTATTCCAGTTTCCGGTGATTTACGACACCATGACGGTGGGGCAGAACCTGGCGTTTCCGCTGAAGAACCGCGGCGTGCCGAAGGCCGAAATCGACAAGCGCGTTGCCGAGATCGGCCGCCTGCTCGATCTCGAACCCTATCTGAACCGCAAGGCGACGCGGCTCACGGCCGACGCCAAGCAGAAGATCTCGCTCGGCCGCGGCCTGGTGCGTTCCGACGTCGCCGCCGTGCTGTTCGATGAGCCGCTGACGGTGATCGATCCGGAGCTGAAATGGCAGCTCCGCTCCAAGCTGAAGGCGCTGCATCGCGAGCTCGATCTCACGATGATCTACGTTACCCATGACCAGACCGAGGCGCTGACCTTCGCCGACACCGTGGTCGTCATGCATGACGGCCGCGTGGTGCAGAGCGGCACGCCGGCCGAACTGTTCGACAGGCCGGCGCACACCTTCGTCGGCTATTTCATCGGCTCGCCCGGCATGAACATCCTGCCCGCGGAGGTGAGGGGACGCGAGGCGCGGATCGGCGGCCATGTCATCGCGCTCAACCGCAGCTACGACAATCTGCCTTCGGGCGCGAAGATCGAGATCGGCGTCCGTCCCGAATTCGTCGAGGTCGTCGCGCCCGCGCCCGACCTGCTCACCGCGAAGATCGAGCGCATCGACGATCTCGGTCGCATCCGTTTCGCGCGAGCGCGGCTCGGGGACGCAAAGCTCGCGGCGCGCGCCCCTGGCGGCTTCACCAGCCCGGATGGCAACGCCGGGCTGCAATTCGATCCGTCGCATGTCCACGTCTATGCCGACAGCCTTCTGGTGGAGGGAGCCGCCTGATGGACAAGACCGTCAACCAAAAAGCCTGGTTCCTGGTGCTGCCGGTGTTCCTGGTCGTCGCCTTCTCGGCGGTGCTGCCGCTGATGACGGTGGTGAACTATTCGATGCAGGACACCTTCGGCAACAACCAGTTCTTCTGGAACGGCGTCGGCTGGTTCAAGGAGCTGCTCGATCCTTCGACCGATCTCGGCGGCCGCTTCCTCGCCTCGCTCGGCCGTAATCTGTTTTTCTCGCTGGTGATTCTCGCCATCGAGGTGCCGCTCGGCATCGTCGTCGCGCTGTCGATGCCGCGCGAGGGCTGGACCGTTGCGGCCTGCCTCGTGATCCTCGCGCTGCCGCTATTGATTCCGTGGAACGTGGTCGGCACGATCTGGCAGATCTTCGGCCGTCCGGACATCGGCCTGCTCGGCTATGTCCTCAACGCGATGGGCTTCGACTACAATTACGTCTCCAACGACATCGACGCCTGGGTCACCGTCATCGTGATGGATGTCTGGCACTGGACCAGCCTCGTCGCGCTGCTCTGCTATGCCGGCCTGAAGTCGATTCCCGAAGCCTATTACCAGGCCGCCCAAATCGACGGCGCCTCGCGCTGGGCCGTGTTCAAGGCGATCCAGCTGCCGAAGATGAACCGCGTGCTCTTGATCGCTGTGCTGTTGCGCTTCATGGACAGTTTCATGATCTACACCGAGCCCTTCGTCGTCACCGGCGGCGGGCCCGGCAACTCCACGACCTTCGTGTCGATTGAGCTCGTCAAGATCGCGCTCGGCCAGTTCGACCTCGGCAAGGCCGCCGCGCTGTCGCTGGTCTACAATCTGATCATCCTGATCGTCTGTTGGATCTTCTACACCGTCATGACCAATGCCGGCGTCGAACGCAAAGTCCAGGCGGAGAGCGAGCCGGCGGTGGAGCCCAAGCCTGTGGCTGGGCTCAAGCCCGTGCCCGCGCTCAAGCCTAAGGAAGGAGTGGCCTGATGCATTCGATCCCCGGCCGCCGCCTCGTCATGGGGCTGTTCCTGATCTTCCTGTTGTTGCCGATCTACTGGCTCGTCAACATGAGCTTCAAGACCAACAGCGAGATCGTCTCGACGATGACGCTGTGGCCGCACACCCCGACGCTGCAGCACTACAAGCGCATCTTCACCGACGAGAGCTGGTATTCCGGCTATATCAACTCGCTGGAATACGTTGTCCTCAACACCATCATCTCGATCGCGGTGGCGCTGCCGGCGGCCTACGCGTTCTCGCGTTACCGCTTCCTCGGCGACAAGCACCTGTTCTTCTGGCTCTTGTCGAACCGCATGGCGCCGGCCGCGGTCTATGCGCTGCCGTTCTTCAACCTCTATTCGGCGATCGGCCTGTTCGATACGCCCTGGGCGGTCGCGCTGGCGCACTGCATCTTCAACGTACCGCTGGCGGTGTGGATCCTCGAAGGCTTCGTCTCCGGCGTGCCGCGCGAGATCGATGAGACTGCCTTCCTCGACGGCTATTCGTTCCCGCGCTTCTTCATCAGGATCCTGGTGCCGCTGATCGCGAGCGGCATCGGCGTCGCCGCGTTCTTCTGCTTCATGTTCTCCTGGGTCGAGCTCCTGCTCGCACGCACGCTGACCTCGGTGCAGGCCAAGCCGATCGCCGCGATCATGACGCGCACGGTGTCGGCCGCCGGCATGGACTGGGGCCTGCTCGCCGCCGCCGGCGTGCTCACCATCATTCCGGGCGCGCTCGTGATCTGGTTCGTCCGCAACTATATCGCGCGCGGCTTTGCGCTCGGTCGCGTGTAAGGAGGCGAGCATGGAATCAATCGCATGGATGGCCTGGACGCTGCCGACCGCGATCTTCTTCGCCGCGCTCGCCTGCACGCTGGCCGTGATGACGTGGCTTGCCGCGGTCTATCCCGAGGCCGAGCGCGTCGGCGTACTCAGCATTCCGACCACGCGCGGCGACCGCCTGTTCATCTCGCTGATCGCGGCCGCCGTCATTCACCTCGTGTGGATCGGCCTCGTCGGCACCGATGCGATCGCCACGCTGCCGATCGGTGAGGAGGGTTTTGAGATCTCGAGCCTGTGGCTCGCGTCAGGAATTTCGCTGGCCACGGCCGTGCTCATTTTCCGCACGGTCTGAAGCTTGCGAAGGGACGGCCAGATCCGGGACCAACCCGGGCCTGTATAAAAGTTTGTCGCTGCAACGGAGGAATAACATGCGACAGTTTAGGAGAAGGAAAGGTCCATTGACCAAGAATAGCTTTCTGACCATGTCCAGCGTCGCCGCGATTGTTGCGGTGTCGTTCGCTGTCTCGGCGCCGGTTCGCGCCGCCGACGACGCCGTGATCCAGAAGTGGATCGCGGAATTCCAGCCCTCGACGCTGTCGAAGGAAGACCAGAAGAAGGAGCTGGAATGGTTCGCCAAGGCCGCCGAACCCTTCAAGGGCATGGAGATCAACGTCGTCTCCGAGACCATCACGACCCACGAATATGAATCGCAGACGCTGGCCAAGGCGTTCTCCGAGCTCACCGGCATCAAGCTCAAGCACGACCTCATCCAGGAAGGTGACGTCGTCGAGAAGCTCCAGACCCAGATGCAGTCGGGCAAGAACGTCTATGACGGCTGGATCAACGATTCCGACCTGATCGGCACGCACTTCCGCTACGGCCAGACCATCGTGCTGTCGGATTACATGACCGGCGAGGGCAAGGACGTCACCGATCCCATGCTCGACGTCAACGACTTCATTGGCAAGTCGTTCACCACGGGGCCGGACGGCAAGCTATATCAGCTTCCCGACCAGCAGTTCGCCAACCTCTACTGGTTCCGCTACGACTGGTTCACCAATCCCGACTACAAGGCCAAGTTCAAGGCCAAGTATGGCTACGAGCTCGGCGTGCCCGTGAACTGGTCCGCCTATGAGGACATCGCCGAGTTCTTCACCAACGACATCAAGGAGATCAACGGCGTCAAGGTCTACGGCCATATGGATTATGGCAAGAAGGACCCCTCGCTCGGATGGCGTTTCACCGACGCCTGGCTGTCGATGGCCGGCAACGGTGACAAGGGCATTCCGAACGGCCTGCCGGTCGACGAGTGGGGCATCCGTATGGAAGGCTGCCGTCCGGTCGGCTCCTCAGTGGAGCGTGGTGGCGACACCAACGGCCCGGCCGCGGTCTACTCGATCACCAAGTATCTCGAGTGGCTGAAGAAGTACGCGCCCCCGCAGGCGCAGGGCATGACCTTCTCGGAGGCCGGCCCGGTGCCGGCGCAGGGCAACATCGCCCAGCAGATGTTCTGGTACACCGCCTTCACCGCCGACATGGTGAAGCCGGGTCTGCCGGTGGTGAACGCGGACGGTACGCCAAAATGGCGCATGGCTCCGTCGCCGCATGGCTCGTACTGGAAGGAAGGCATGAAGCTCGGCTACCAGGACGCCGGCTCAGCGACGCTGCTGAAGTCGACTCCGGCGGACCGCCGCAAGGCAGCCTGGCTCTATCTCCAGTTCATCGTCTCCAAGTCGGTGAGCCTGAAGAAGAGCCATGTCGGTCTCACCTTCATCCGTGAATCCGACATCTGGGATAAGTCCTTCACGGAACGTGCGCCGAAGCTCGGCGGCCTGATCGAGTTCTACCGTTCGCCCGCCCGCGTGCAGTGGACCCCGACCGGCAACAACGTGCCCGACTATCCGAAGCTCGCGCAGCTCTGGTGGCAGAACATCGGCGATGCATCGTCCGGTGCGAAGACGCCGCAAGCCGCGATGGATGCCCTTGCGGCCGCCCAGGACTCCGTCATGGAGCGCCTGGAGAAGTCCGGCGTGCAGGGCGCCTGCGGTCCGAAGCTGCACAAGAAGGAGTCGGCCGAATACTGGTTCGCCAAGGCCCAGAAGGACGGCACGATTGCCCCGCAGCGCAAGCTCGCCAACGAGAAGCCGAAGGGCGAGACGGTCGACTACGACACGCTGATCAAGTCGTGGCCGGCCACCCCGCCCAAGCGCGCGGAAGCGAAGTAAGCGGCGCGTAAAGCATCATCAAGCACGAAAGGCCGGGAGCGATCCCGGCCTTTCTCCTTTTTCTGGAGTTCGGCGCGCTGTCTCCACACCGTCATTGCGAGCGCAGCGAAGCAATCCAGACTGTCGCCGCGGAAGGATTCTGGTTTGCTTCGCTGCGCTCGCCATGACGAGCCTGTAGCGCGCGCCTTCACTCCTTCCGTCTCACCAGATCCTCGATCATGGCCTGCACATGTGCAAGCCACGCCCTCCGCATCTCCTGATCGGCGAGGTCGGTCTGCATGTAGCTCGACAGCGTATAGAGGTTGGCGCGGTAGAAATAGGTCAGCGATAGGATCGACAGATAAAGGTGGAGGCGGTCACAGTCCGGCCTGAACTCACGCCGCTCGATGCCGCTCTGGAGCACGCGCTCCAGCATGCCCAGTTGGGTATTTGCGAAGCTGCGGCGGATGTTGTTCTTGACGTGACGACCCTTGAAGAGATTCTCCGTAGCGAGAATGCTCAATAGTTCCGGGTGGGCCCAATAGTAGTTCCAATTGAAGGCGACGAGTGCCGCCAGCGCCTGGCGCGGGCTGGAAAAGTCGAGATCGAGCGCCTCTTCCGACGCGACCAGATCGGCATAGCAATGCTCGATGACCTGATGAAAGAGCTTCTCCTTGCTCTTGAAGTAGTAATAGAGCATCCGGTCGTTGCTCTTGGCGGCCTTGCTGATGCGGTCGACCCGCGCGCCGCCATAGCCCTCGCGGGCGAACTCGGCGACGGCCGCACGCAGAATGGCCTCGCGGGTCTGATCGGGCGCTCGCGTCCGTCGAACCGTTGAAGCTTTTTTCCGCTTGGCTGCCCGCTTGAGGCGCGGGCCGGCCAGTGTACGGGCTGGCAGCTCTGTATCGTTGGGCATCGCGTATCCCAGGGAATCACAACCAGCAGGATGGGGCTTGCCGTTTTTTTGGCAAGCCCGCCGATTTCTTCGCCATTGACAATCACTAGCTCTTGGTATTCGCTATGTAGTAAGTACTACATACATAAGCTGGTCCCAATGGCGGGAGGCTGATATGCGCATTTTGGCTGTTGCGAAGTTCGTCGGACTTGTCCTGGCGGTGGCCTGCGGCGCAGGTCGGGCCGCAGAGCCGCCGCCGATCAGGATCGGAGATATCTCAAGCTATTCGGCCCTCCCGCTGGGGACCCGCGGCTATCGCCAGGGCTGGGAGCTCGCGCGCGACGAGATCAACGGCAAAGGCGGCGTGCTCGGCCGCAAGCTCGAGATCATCGCCCGTGACGACGCCGGCAAACCGGACGTCGCCATCACCGCAGCCGGTCAGCTCGTCGACGGTGAGCAGGTCGACCTCCTGACGGGCACGATCCTCTCCCATGTTGGCCTCGCCGTCGCCGATTTCGCAAAGCAGAAGCGGACATTCTTCCTCGCCTCACAGCCCCTGACTGACGCCCTCATCTGGGAGAAGGGCAATCGCTATACGTTCAGGCTGCGGCCGAGCACGTATACCCAGGCGTCCATCCTCGCAAAGGAGGCGGCCAAGTTCCCCGCGCGGCGCTGGGCGACGATTGCACCGAACTACGAGTTCGGTCAGGCGGCGGTGGCGAGCTTCAAGCGCGAACTGAAGCGATTGAAGCCCGACGTCGAATTCGTCTCCGAACAATGGCCGCCTCTCGGCAAGATCGATGCAGGTGCGGTCGTGCAGGCGATGATGGCGGAGAGCCCGGACGCCATCTTCAACGCGACATTCGGGGCCGACCTCGCCAAGTTCGTGCGCGAGGGGTCGACGCGCAAGGCGTTCGCAAACCGCGCTGTCGTCAGCATCCTCTCCGGGGAGCCGGAATATCTCGCGCCGCTGAGGGACGAGGCGCCGCCCGGTTGGCTGGTCACCGGATATCCCTGGAGCGAGATCAAGACCCCGGCCCATGATGCGTTCCTGCAAGCTTATGTCGCTCGTTTCAAAGAGCCGCCCAACATCGGCGCACTCATCGGCTACACCAACACGCTGGTTCTCGCGAAGGCGATCGAGATGGCCGGCTCCACCAAGACCGATGATCTGATCAAGGCGATGGAGCATCTGAAGGTCGACACGCCGGTCGGGCCGATCGCCTTCCGTGCGATCGACCATCAATCCACCATGGGCGTCTATGTCGGCAGGCTCGCAGTACGGGACGGCCAGGGCGTGATGACCGACTGGCGCTATGTCGACGGCGCCGACTACCAGCCCGCCGACGCCGAGGTGATGGCCAAGCTCAAGAACTAGAGGTGCCGCATGAACCTGCTTGCTCCCCGCAACACTTGGTACCCGCTGACGTGGTCGCGCAACGTCACGCGCACGTTGTCGCGCCACCGCATTCTCGGCATGGACCTTGTCGTCTACCGCAGCGAAGCGGGCGGCGTCGTTGCGCTCGACGACGCATGCCCACATCGATTGGCGCCGCTGTCGATGGGCAAGCTCAAGGGCGATGCAATCGAGTGCGGCTATCACGGAATGACATTTGGGGCCAACGGGCGCTGTGTCCGGATTCCGGGGCAGTCGATGATCCCGCCGAATGCACGGGTGTCGTCCTATCCGCTCAGGGAGAAGATGGGACTGGTCTGGATCTGGCCCGGCGATCCCGCGCTCGCCGACCCGTCGCGGATTTATGATCTGCCGCAATACGGTCAGAACGACTGGCATGCGGCGGAAGGAGACGCTCTTCGAATCGAAACCAACTATCTCAACCTCGCCGACAATCTCTGCGATCCCGCGCATGTCAGCTTCGTCCACCTGTCGACGCTCGGCAATTCGGCCAGCGAAGACATTCCGGTCGAGCACACTTTTTCCGAGGATGGCGTTCTGGTGTGGCGGTGGATCAGGAACGCGCCGCCGATCCCGCTGTTCGCCAAGTACGGCAATTTCGCCGGCAATGTCGATCGCTGGCACTATTACGACTATATCGCGCCCTGTATCGCGGTGATCGATTTCGGCAGCGCGGACGTAGGCAAGATCGTCGATGCCACAGACCGGGGCAGGGGGTTGCGCATCTTCGCATGCCACTTCATCACGCCGGTCGACGATCACATCTGCATCGATCACTGGCTTCATATTCGCAATTTTGCGCTTGACGATGCCGATGTCGATCAGCGCCTGCACGCCGATTTCCGTATCGCCTTTAACGAGGACAAGGAGATTCTGGAGCGCATCGAGGAGGTCGTGCAGGCGCGCCCCAATGCCAAGACCATCCGCCTCGCCATCGATGCCGCCCCGCAGCGCATGCGTCGCATCGTGGAACGCATGGTGACTGCAGAAACTGAGACACGCGCATTGGCGTGAGTCTGCCGGCAGGTACAGGCCGGGTGCAACCCCGACCTTCTTTGTTGGTGAGCGCACCCTGCAACCGCGCCGTCATTGCGAGCGCAGCGAAGCAATCCAGAGTCTTTCCGCGGAGCCAGTCTGGATTGCTTCATCGCCAGCGCAAAATTGCTTCGCAATTTTGTCGCGAACTCCTCGCAATGACGAGCTTGTGGCACAAGCGTCCCACACATTCGGTGTCATCGCCCGCGAAGGCGGGCGATCCAGTATTCCAGAGACGGTCGTGATTGAATCGAGAAGATGCGGCGTACTGGATGTCCCGCCGGAGCCCGCCATCGGGCTCGCCGGAGGCGAGACCCGGTGGCGGGGCATGACAGCGTATGCGCCTTACTCCGCCGGCTCCGCCGCCAGCGTCGGGTAATCCGTGTACCCCTTGGCGCCGCCGCCGTAGAATGTGGCCTTGTCCCAATCGTTCAGGCCTACGCCCTGCTTCAGCCGCTCGACCAGGTCGGGGTTGGAGATGAAGGGCTTGCCGAAGGCGATCAGGTCGGCAGCGTCCGCGTCCAGCACCTTGGTGGCGAGATCGAAATCGTAGCCGTTGTTGGCGACGTAGGCGCCGGCAAAGCGCTTGCGCAAGGATGCATAGTCGAACGGCGCGATGTCGCGCGGACCGCCGGTGGCGCCCTCGACCACGTGGAGATAGACCAGCTTGAGCGCGCTGAGACCGTCGACGATGTGATCGAACAAGGCTTGTGGGTTGGAGTCGGAGAGGTCGTTGGCCGGCGTAACCGGCGAGATGCGGATGCCGGTGCGGTCGGCGCCGGCCTCAGTTGCAACCGCCTTGGAGACCTCGAGCATCAGCCGCGCGCGGTTCTCGATCGAGCCGCCATAGGCATCGGTGCGCTTGTTGGCGCCGTCCCGGGCGAACTGGTCGAGCAGATAGCCGTTGGCGCCGTGGATCTCGACGCCGTCGAAACCGGCTTCGAGCGCATTCTTCGTCGCACGCTTGAAGTCGTCGATGATCCCCGGAATTTCGGAGACCTCGAGCGCCCGCGGCTCCGAGACGTCGGCGAAGGTGCCGTTCACGAATGTCTTGCCTTTGGCGCGGATCGCGCTCGGCGCCACCGGGGCTGCGCCATTCGCCTGGAGATCGACATGCGAGATGCGGCCGACATGCCAGAGCTGGATGAAGATCTTGCTGCCGCGCTCATGCACGCGATCGGTGACCTTGCGCCAGCCGGCGACCTGGTCCTTGGAATAGATGCCGGGCGTGTCCTGGTAGCCCTGACCTTGCTGCGAGACCTGGCTCGCTTCGGTGATCAGAAGCCCGGCGGAGGCGCGCTGGCTGTAATAATCGGCGGCGAGAGGGCTGGGCACGAACGTGCCGGGCGCGGCACGGTTGCGCGTCAGCGGCGCCATCACCAGGCGGTTGGCCAGCGTGATCGGGCCGAGCTTGTAGGTCTCAAACAATTTGGTCGGACGGCTCATGGGGAATGTTTCCAGGCAATGAGAGGTCACGAACACTTGTGCATCGCGACATCAGGCGCAAGGGCGGAGCCATACTCAAACTGCAGGCGAGCTACGCGGCAAGGCCGCGTAGCATGATTCATGTGCAATTTCGGCCACGGCAGGGAAATTCCGCTACGCGGCCGTGCGATTTGGCAAATCAGTTCGCGCCGAGGAAATCGCGTTTGCCGATCTCGACGCCGTTGTGGCGCAAAATACCGTGGGCGATTGCGGCGTGGAAATAGAAGTTCGGCAGCGAGAACGCGCTCAGGAATTGCTGGCCCTTCATGGTGATGGATTTGTCCGGACCGGCCGGGAAGGTGACGTCCTTGACGTCGGCACCTTCGAACTGCTCGGGCTTGAACGACTTCACGTAGTCGATCGTCTTCGCCAGCCGCTGCTTCAATTCCGCGAAGCTGATCTCCGTGTCGGGCGTCGACGGCACCTCGCTGTGGGTCAGCCGCGCGCAGCCCTTGGTGGCGAAATCGCTGACGAGCTGGATCTGCTTCGACAGCGGCAGCATGTCCGGGAAGAGGCGGGACCCGAGCAGGACGCCGGGGTCGATCTTTTTGGCCGCGCAATGCGCCTCCGCCTTGGTGAGCAGGCCGGTGAGGCTATTTAGCATTTGCAAATAGGCGGGGACGACGGCGTCGTAGAAGGACATGTGATGCTCGCTGTGATGGTGGAAAACCTCAGGAGAAAACCTGAGCCACTCACATGGGAACGTCATGGAAAAATACAATCGCGGAAGCGGCTTGTGCGATGCGAAAATTCTCTCACACCGTCATCGCCCGGCTTGATGTTCAGCCCGGGGACATGACCGACGGGTGTTCGGGGACATAGCCGACACATCATAGTGCAGGGATTTGGCGGTAAAGGAGGCCAAGTCCATGCCCTGGCGAGAGGTGTCGGTGATGGATCAGCGGCGGGAGTTCGTGCGGCTTGCGATGCAGGAGGGAGCGAACCGGCGGGAGCTCTGCCGGCGGTTCAATATCCATCCCGACACGGGCTACAAGTGGCTTGCACGATGGCAAGCGGATCAGAATGTCAACGACCGCTCGCGCCGACCGCATGCGAGCCCGGGACAGACCGATTGCGAGCTCGAGGCACGTATTCTCGCGGTGCGCGATGCCCATCCGGCATGGGGAGCTCGCAAGATAGCTCACTGCCTGGAGCGCAATGGTTTGCGTTCGCCAGCAGTCTCAACAGTTCATCAGATCTTGCGTCGGTCTGGCCGCATCAAGCCTCCGATCGGCGGCCCGATGGCAAGCCAGCGTTTCGAGATGCCGGCCCCCAATCTGTTGTGGCAGATGGACTTCAAAGGCTGGGTTCGGCTCGGCAATGATACCCAGTGCCATCCTCTGACGGTGGTGGATGACCACTCCCGCTATGATCTGTGTCTGCAGGCCTGTGCCGATCAACGCACAGATACCGTGCGCAGCCGCCTGGAGAAGACCTTTCGCCACTACGGGCTCCCGGAGGCCTTCTTCGTCGACAATGGTTCGCCCTGGGGTGATCCTTCCGGCGAGCGATGGACACGGTTCTCGGTGTGGCTGCTCAAGCTTGGCGTCGCCGTCATCCGCAGCCGCCCATATCACCCGCAAAGCCGCGGCAAGAATGAACGATTCCACCGCACCCTCGCGGCTGAGGTGTTCGCACTGCGACAGTTCCGCGATCTCGCAGAGACGCAGCGTGCCTTCGACGCCTGGCGGGAAGTCTACAACTTCGAACGGCCACACGAGGCGCTCGGACAACAGGTCCCGGCCAGTCGATATCGGCCCAGCCAGCGACCAATGCCCGATCGATTGCCACAGGTCGAATACGACAGCCATGAGATCGTGCGCCGCGTCTCCACGACCAAGGCCTATGTCAGCTTCAAGGGACGTCTGTGGAAAGTGCCACAGGCCTTCCGTGGCGAGCGCCTCGCCATCCGCCCCTCGGCAAACGATGCGCAATACGGGATCTTCTTTGCCGCCCACCAAATCGCTATCATCGACTTGGCGAGCGGAGAAAGTGTCGGCTATGTCCCCGAACACCCGTCGGTCATGTCCCCGGGCTGAACACTTGACCGGGCGATCCAGTACGGCGAGACGGCTGTGGCTGAACCGATGGGCTGCGGCGTACTGGATGCCCGCTTTCGCTGGGCATGACAGCGGATGGACCGCTATCGCAACACACCCGCTGGCTGCGCCTGCGCCGTGCCGCCGCGCATGCGTGCCAAGAGCTCCGCGGTCGGCCAGGAATCGGCCGGCAGGCCGTATTTGATCTGCATCGCCTTCACCGCGGCGCGGCTCTGCTGGCCGAGCACGCCGTCGACCTTGCCGACATTGAAGCCGGCACGTACCAGCAATTGCTGCAATTCCTTGAGCTCGTTGAACGGCAGCTGCGCCACCGGCGTCATTGGCTTGCGCATTGGCGGGGCGCCAGCGATGCGCGAGGCGAGATAGCCCGCGGTGGTCGAATAGATCAGCGAGTTATTCCACTCGGTGTAAGCCGCGAAATTCGCATACGCCATGAAGGCTGGTCCAAAGCGCCCCATCGGCAGCAGCACGGACCCCGCGAGATTGTCATTCGGCAGTGGCCGTCCGTCGGGATAGGTCACCCCGAGCTGGGCCCAGGTCGAGCGTGGCTCTCGCACCGTGAGATCGGTCTTATCCCACGGCAGGTTTTGCGGCACCTTGATCTCTTCCAACCACGGCTCGCCGCGCCGCCATTTCAATCCATTGGCGATGTAATTCGCGGTCGAGCCGATCACGTCGGGTCCCGAGCGCAGCAGGTCGCGCCGCCCGTCGCCGTCATAATCGACCGCGTAGTTGACATAATGCACGGGCAGGAATTGCGTCTGCCCGAGCTCGCCGGCCCAGGAGCCGATCATCTCGTCGGGATGCAGATCGCCGCGGTCGATGATCTTCAGCGCGGCGATGGTCTCGTTCACGAACATCTCGGAGCGGCGGCAATCATACGCGAGCGACACCAGTGATTTCAGCGTCGGCAAATTGCCCATGTTGGCGCCGAAGTCGCTCTCCAGCCCCCCGAAGGCGGCGATCACGGCCGGCGGCACGCCATATTCCTTCTCGGCGCGCGCGAATGCGGCCGCGTATTGCTTGATGTGCTGCTGTCCGTTCTGCATGCGGTAGGATGCGGCCATGCGGCCGGCAAATTCGGTGAAGAGCTGACCGAACACGCGCTGGCCGCGGTCGCGATTGACGATGCCCTGGTCATAGACGAGATACGGCGAGGCTTCCGCGATCGTGCGCTGCGACACGCCGGCGGCCACCGCCTGTTGCTTCACGTCGGCCAGGAAGCGATCGAAGCTCGCGCCATTGTGGCACGATGCCGCGCGCGGCGAGGGCGCCTTCGGCGCCACGGGCTTGGCGGGCGTTGGCGCGAACTGGGCGGAGGCAGCAAAGGAGCACGCGACGAGAGCAATGGTCGCGATCGCACATCGGGTCAGGAGCATGAGGTTTCCGGAGGGGAGGAGGAATCTGCCGCAGTCTAAAGGAATGAAAGCGGCCGAGCCATTCCCTTCGTCAGTCCGGGCCCATTGGGTGACCCCGAATGACCTCTTCCCACAATAGCCGCGGCCCCGCGACGCACCTTGAAACCTTGCACCCGGGCCGGGGTCATCCCTACCTCAGGCTTGCCGGCCTGCAATGCCTCCAGCGGCGCGGCCGCGCCAGGAGACGGCCATGAACTATCTTCGTACCGCAATGCTGCTCGCAGGCCTCACTGCCCTGTTCATGGGCGTGGGCTATCTGATCGGCGGTGCCTCGGGCGCCATGATCGCGCTCGTCATTGCCGCCGCGACCAATCTCTTCACCTACTGGAACTCCGACCGCATGGTGCTCTCGATGTACGGCGCCCACGAGGTCGATCGTGCCAGCGCGCCGGAGCTGGTCGGTCTCGTCGCCGAGCTTGCCGGCCGCGCCGGCTTGCCGATGCCGCGCGTGTTCCTGATGGACGAGCCGCAGCCCAACGCGTTCGCGACCGGACGCAATCCCGAGAACGCCGCGGTTGCCGTCACCACGGGCCTGATGAACCAGCTCAGCCGCGAGGAGCTCGCCGGCGTGATCGCGCATGAGCTCGCGCATATCAAGAATCACGACACGCTTCTGATGACTGTTACCGCGACCATCGCCGGCGCGATCTCCATGCTGGCGCAGTTCGGCATGTTCTTCGGCGGCAATCGCGACAACAACAATGGTCTGGGCATCGTCGGCTCGATCCTGATGATGATCCTCGCCCCGCTCGGCGCCATGCTGGTGCAGATGGCGATCAGCCGCACGCGCGAATATGCCGCCGACAATCTCGGCGCGCGCATTGCGGGACAGCCGATGTGGCTGGCGTCCGCGCTGGTGAAGATCGAGGGCGCCGCGCATCAGGTGCCGAACTTGGAAGCCGAGCGAAACCCCGCAACCGCGCACATGTTTATCATCAATCCACTGTCGGGCCACGGCGTCGACAATCTGTTCGCCACCCATCCCTCGACCCAGAACCGCATCGCGGCGCTTCAACAGCTCGCGGCCGAGCTCGGCGCGCAGGCGCCGTCGGTCGGCGCCAACGAGAACTATCCGCCGCGAAGCCCGTGGGGCCGCTCCTCTCCTTCACGTGGTCCTTGGGGCTGACGCGGAACCGGCTGGAATTTGCGCCAGGCTTTGTGACCTGGCGCACACAAATTCCCCGGCGCCGGTGTTAACACCCCGGCGAGACCATTTCTTCGAAAGGGGATGCGTGGCCGGACCTCAGCCGGCCAGCGTCGAAGATGACCAGAGCTGCCGTACCATTGCTGATCGTCCTTTGCGTGCTCATTGGGCTGTCCACGCACATGGTCGTCAATTGCGGCGACGAGGACGATCCCGACATCTGCTCGGCCGTGATCGGCTTCTCGCCGCTGCGCGGCTCGCTGATCGCCTTCGCCTATGAAGGGCGCGGGCGGACCGCGCTGCGCCACGGCGACCTCAGGCGGGCGATCGCCGATTTCGACGAGGCCATCCACCTCAATCCCAACCGCGCCTCACTCTATCGCGACCGGGCGCTGGCGCGCCGGCAGAACGGCGACCTCGAGCTTGCCATCGCGGATTATGACGAGGCGATCGCGCATGATCCGAAGCTCGCCGCGCCCTATCACCAGCGCGGTCTCGCGCTCGCCGCCAAGGGCGATCTCGACCGTGCCATCCTGAGCTACAGCACCGCGGTCCGCCTCGATCCCTCGGATGCGCAGGCCCGCCTCGACCGGGGCTTCGCATTCCTCGCCCATGGCCAGACCGACGATGCACGTGCCGATTTCGAAGCCACGCTGGCACTGCCGCCCGGCAAGGACGCCCGCACCCGCGAAGCCGCGCGCGCCAAGCTCGCCGAGCTTTCGAATGTCGAGCCGACCCGGCTCGCCGCGCCGAGAAGGTGAGATTGTCGTGAGACTTCGCTGCCTTCCCTCTCCCCTTGCGGGAGAGGGTGGCTCGCCGCGATAGCGGCGAGACGGGTGAGGGGTATCTCTCCGCGCGCGAATCTCTTGCGGCTGAACTTGCGGAAACAACCCCTCATCCGGCGCCATAGCCGATGCGAAGTATCGGCGTTCTCAAGAACGGCGGCCGAAGGCCGCCTATGCCACCTTCTCCCGCAAGGGATAAGCGCCGCGCCTTACTTCGCCTTCTTGGCTTTTGCCTTCTTCGCCTTGGCAGCCTTCTTCGCCGGCTTCTCTTCCTTCGCCTTCTTCTCCACCTTGGCCGCAACCGGCGTGCTGGCGGCGAGGCGCATGGCGCGGGCGTAGCTGTCGGCGACGTTGTCGGCGGACATCTGCAGGCGCTTGGCGGCGGCGGTGGCCTGCTCCAGGGTGGCCTTGGCCATCATCTTGAAGCGGTCGCTGGTCTCCTTGCCCTTGGCCTTGGCCGCAAGGCCGTTGAAGCGATCCCGCCGCTCCTTGGCGCGGGTCATCAGGCCCGTATGCAGCTGTCTGGCCAGTTGCCGGATCACGACATCCAGGTCGGCGTCCGCCATGTTGTTCTATCCCCTTCGAAAACGGTATCGATGCGGGCGGGACTATGCAGATCGAGCCCCGCCTTGGCAATTGCCGCCTGCGCGTCATCCGCAGCTTCCGGCTGACAAAACAAAAAAGCCGCGCATTTCGCGCGGCTCTGATGTGGTCTGGCGCAGGACGCGCGACGTCTGCCTCACTTCAGCGAGGCGACCGGACCGCTCGAGGCTGCCGGGTCGGGATCGAAGCCGAACACGCCGACCAGATATTTGTAATAGTCCGGCATCTTCTCCTTGAGCGTCTCGCGCGACTTCGGATCGTGGAATTCGCTCTTTCCGGAGAGGAAGATGCTCGCGGTCACGGCAAAGAACTCCATGGGATTCTTCAGCGCATAGGATTCCTTGGGCAGCAGGTCCTTGGACTTGGCCAGGGCATAGTAGGCGATCACGCCCTTGTTGGCGTAGCCGTCCGGCAACAGCCGCGCGTGATAGGCGTGCAGCAGCTCGTGCAGCAGCACGGCCTCCTTCTCGTAACGCATCATGTCGGGCCGCAGCATGATCACGCCGAGGCCCGAATCGACCGCGAGATCGATGGCATTGGGATTGGTCCAGCGCTGCTTGCCGGGGTCCCAGACCGTCAGCGTCCGGGGCGCGCTGCGCTGGATGTCCGGCGTGACCCGGCCGTAGCACGCGGTCGCGGCACCTTCGTCGAGGCAGGCCAGCTCGCTCGCGACGATCGGAACGGTGTGGAAGAAGCGCAGCACGCGCGGCGACAGGCCGACGCCTTCGACGACGTCGATCTGGCTCTTCAGATTGTCGGTGAGCTTGTCGACATCCTTGCGGTCGCGATTCTCGGACAGGTCGAACATGTAGCCGCGGTAGCTCTGGAAGCCTGGCGGCAGCGGCTGCGCTGCGTCAGTGGACGCATCGAGCGATCCGGCAATGGATGGATTGGCGAAGAGCGCGCCGACGATGGTTGCGGTCAGCAGCAACGCAATGCGCATGATGAACCCCCTGATCTCACTTCGCCGGCAGGATAGGCCACCGTTGTTTGCGAAAAGTGAGTGGGGCAAGACTAAGGCACCGATGTTGAGGCGTGCTTAATCCTTGGTTGCAGATCGTGGAGGCGGATTAGGGCGGGGTTAACCAAGCGTGGATTGGCGGCGCGCTTCGGCGTAACATCCGCTTCGGGCACCGGGCCCTCACATCAGTAGCCGGAAGGAGGATGCCATGTATGCCGCCATCCGTCAGGCCAAGGCGAAAAGCGGGAGTGCGGAAGAGCTGGCGCGCCGCATCAAGGACGGCGCCGTTCCGATCATCAGCGACGTCGACGGTTTCCGCGCCTATTACGTCGTCTATGCCGGCGACGACACGGTGACCGCGATCTCGATCTTCGACAAGTTCGAGCAGGCGGAGGAGGCGAACCGGCGCGCGATCGCCTGGATCGAGAAGGATCTGGGGCCGCTGCTCGCCGGCGACGCCCGCGCCGTGGCCGGGCCGGTGATCGTGCATACGCTGGCGTGATTTAAGCGCGAGCTATGTCCCCAACATCGTCCTGGCGAAAGCCAGGACCCATTACCCCAGGGAGTAGTTGTGGCGCGAGATCGTAGTGACGCCAAACTCGATCTTGGGGTAATGGGTCCTGGATCTGCGCTTCGCTTGTCCAGGACGACGGTGGTGTGTGGTGCACGCTTGCCATCGAACACCCCTCACAACTCCCGTGCATTCGAAAACGCAAACGAACTCACCCTTCTCGTCGTCTCGTCCAGGATCAGCGTGCGCGTGATCGGCGGCTCGGCGCGCTGGGCGCAGTTTTCGCGCTCGCAGAGACGGCAGTTGACGCCGATCGGCGTGCCTTCGGTCTTCTCCAGGTCGATGCCCGCGGCGTAGGTCAGGCGCGCGGCGTGACGGATCTCGCAGCCGAGGCCGATGGCGAAGCGCGGCTGTGGCAGCGGATGCGGCGCGACCGGGCGGCGCACCATCTGCGCGATCGAGAAATAGCGCGTGCCGTCGGGAAGCTCGATCACCTGCTTGAGCAGGCGGTCCGGCGTGTCGAAGGTCGAGTGCACGTTCCACAAGGGGCAGGTGCCGCCGAATTTCGAGAACGGGAACGTGCCTGACGAGAAGCGCTTCGAGACGTTGCCGGCATTGTCGACACGGAGCAGGAAGAACGGAATGCCGCGCGCGTTCGGCCGCTGCAATGTCGTGAGGCGATGGCAGACCTGCTCGAAGCCGGAATTGAAGCGCTGCGCCAGCACGTGGATGTCGTAATTGAGCGCCTCGGCCGCGGCGAGGAATGCCGGGTAGGGCATCATGACAGCGGCTGCAAAGTAATTGCCGAGCGTGATGCGGAACAGTCGCCGCGGCGCGTCGTCGAGCGGGCCGGATCGACCGATGATGGTCTCCAGATGCTGCGCGCATTCACCTAGGCCCAGCTGGAAGGCGAGCTGGAACGCGCGGCCGGGCGGGTCGACCAGCTCGGAGATCAGGAGCTGGCGGCGGTGGCGGTCGAACCGCCGGAGTGTCTCGCGCATCACGTCGACGGGCATGATGCGGGTCTGGATCGAATGCTTTTCGCGCAAGCGCGCGGCCAGCGCCGCGTAGAGCCCTTCGGCCGGCACGTTCAACTCGTCGCGAAGAGTTTCCGCGGCCTGCTCCAGCTCCGGGAAATAGTTGCGGTTGGCCTCGATCAGCTCGCGCACGCGCTCGACCGGATTGGCCTCGTAGCGCGTGCCGACGTCGCGGTCGGCCATTTGCGCCGCCGCCAGCGTCTCGCCCTGACGTGCCTCGGTATAGGCCGCATAGAGCCGTTGCAGCGCATGGGTCACGCCCGGGCAGAGCTCGGCGAGGTCGCGCAGCTCCTGCTTGGGAACGTCGATCTGGCGGAACAACGGATCGGAGAAGATCTCGTTGAGCTCGGCAAAGAAGCGGTCCTCGTCGGCGGTGGCGAGGTCGCGCAGGTCGAGGTCATAGGTCTCGGCCAGCCGCAGCAGGATCTGCGCCGTCACCGGGCGCTGGTTGCGCTCGATCAGGTTGACATAGCTCGGCGAGATCGAGAGCCCTTCGGCGATCTGGGTCTGCGACAGCCCCAACTGCTGCCGGATGCGCCGGAAGCGCGGACCGACGAAGAGTTTCTTGCCGGAATCGGCGGCCATTTCAGGTCTCCGTGTACATCAAGGACAGTCTCGTTGACCTAAATTCTTAACAGCATTTACAAAATAACATCTATTACATGTTCCGATGTTACATGACATCACCAATAAAAAACAAGGCGCCTGTACGAAGTTTCCGTTTTCGCGTTTAGCTCCTGACACGCATTTCGCAATGCACTGTCAAAAATGTCGATGGCAAAACAGTCGTCGTCAGCGAAAAGGATCAGGCCATGAATTATCAGCCCCGCGGCATCAGCCCCCTCCTGCGCCCGGCTTCGTATCAGAGCGAGGTCGAGGCGGCTCAGACGCTTCTTAAGACCCAGCCGACCTGGAACGGGGTGACGGCCGAGGCCGTCGCACGCATGCGCCTGCAGAACCGCTTCAAGACCGGCCTCGACGTCGCCCGCTACACCGCGGCCTTGATGCGGGCCGACATGGCCGCCTATGACGGCGACCCCACCAAGTACACCCAGTCGCTGGGCTGCTGGCACGGCTTCATCGCCCAGCAGAAGCTGATCTCGGTCAAGAAGCACTTTGGCAAGACCGATCGCACCTACCTGTATCTCTCGGGCTGGATGATCGCCGCGCTGCGCTCCGAATTCGGCCCGCTGCCCGACCAGTCGATGCACGAGAAGACCTCGGTGCCGGCGCTGATCGAGGAGCTCTACACCTTCCTGCGTCAGGCGGATTCCCGCGAGCTCAACGACATCTTCCGCGCGCTCGACAAGGCGCGCAAGGAAGGCGACAAGGTCAGGGAGAAGGAGCTGATCGGGAAGATCGACAACTTCCAGACCCACGTCGTGCCCGTCATCGCCGACATCGATGCCGGCTTCGGCAACGCGGAGGCGACCTATCTGCTCGCCAAGAAGATGATCGAGGCGGGCGCCTGCGCGCTTCAGATCGAGAACCAGGTCTCAGACGAGAAGCAGTGCGGCCATCAGGACGGCAAGGTCACCGTGCCGCATGACGTCTTCCTCGCGAAGATCCGGGCCTGCCGCCACGCCTTCCTCGAGCTCGGCGTCGAAGACGGCGTCGTCGTGACCCGCACCGACTCGCTCGGCGCCGGCCTGACGCAGCAGATCGCCGTCAGCCACAAGCCCGGCGACATCGGCGACCAGTACAACAGCTTCCTGGATTGCGAGGAAGTGACGGCGGAGAACGCCAAGAATGGCGACGTCATCATCAACCGCAACGGCAAGATGATGCGTCCGAAGCGGCTGCCTTCCAACCTCTACCAGTTCCGCCCCGGCACCGGCGAAGACCGCTGCGTGCTGGACTGCATCACCTCGCTCCAGAACGGCGCCGACCTGCTCTGGATCGAGACCGAGAAGCCGCATATCGAGCAGATCGCCAAGATGGTCGACCGCATCCGCAAGGTCGTTCCGAATGCGAAGCTGGCCTACAACAACTCGCCGTCGTTCAACTGGACCCTCAACTTCCGTTGGCAGGTCTACGATGCGATGAAGGAAGCCGGCAAGGACGTCAGCCAGTACAACCGCGCCGAGCTGATGAAGGCGGAGTATGACGACACGCCGCTGGCGAAGGAAGCCGACGAGCGAATCCGCACCTTCCAGGCGGATTCGGCCAAGCGTGCCGGCATCTTCCATCACCTGATCACGTTGCCGACCTATCACACGGCGGCGCTCTCGACCGACAATCTCGCACGCGAGTATTTCGGCGAGCAGGGCATGCTCGGTTACGTCAAGAACGTCCAGCGCGCCGAGATCCGTCAGGGCATCGCCTGCGTGAAGCACCAGAACATGGCCGGTTCCGATATCGGCGACGACCACAAGGAGTACTTCGCCGGCGAAGCTGCCCTGAAGGCGGGTGGCGTCCACAACACGATGAACCAGTTCGGCTAACGCATCAGGCACTTCGACAGGAGACTGACAATGACCACAGGCAGCAATTTCTGGGTGATCGGGGGCGAGTTCGGTTCGATGAACTTCCACAAGCTCGTGGAAGGCTCGGCCCAGGTCAAAGGTCCGTTCAAGACCCGCAAGGAAGCCGAGGACTGCTGGCGCGAGGTGTCGGAGGAGAGCCGCCACAAGGCCGGCGTCCGCTTCTCCATCGTGGAAGAGCCGTCGCGGGTCCCAGCCTGACGCACTGAACTAAGAAGACGTCCAAGGACGGATGGTCCCATCCAGGCCCTGCCTGGGTGGGATCGTCTGTTTTTGGCACGGGTGAAACGTCTGTGGGTGCCGTAAGTATCTGGAATTGTGGGCCCTTTGCGGACGCTGTGGTTGCTGATAGGTTAACCATGGTGTTTGAGGACGAGGCCGACAATGTCAGAGCCCGAAACCAGCGGAATCCATCCCAGCCAGCCGCGCCCGGTGCGGCTGCGCGATGCGCTGTTGCGCGCCCGGATCGAGGCCGCCGACCGGACCGGCGTGGTCGTCGATCTCAGGGACGCCGAGGTCGCCCGGCTCGAAATCCTCAACGACGCGCTCGATCCCCTGTTCGCGCAGGTGCCTGATAAGATCGACCTGTTCGACCGCGGCATCAGCCAAGGCGATACGCCCAGGCTCTGGATCGACGTCGTCGCCCATATCATGATGGGGCGTGACAAGCGGATGTACCGCTTCGTCCAGGACACCCGCTTCGGCCGCATCGTGCTCGCCGAATCGCACGACACCGCTGTTATCGTCGAGGCCGTCACCGACTATGTCGCGCGTCGCATGATCGAGCGCGAGCATGCGATGGTGGTCCCGCCCGAACCGCAAGCACCGGCCACCGAGCCGCCGCGCCGCTCGCGCCTGTGGCCGTTCGTGTTTGGCTTCATCCTCGGCGCCGCCGCCTTGTTCGGCGTCGCCTTGCTGGCGGCCCTGCGGAGCTGGTGAGGCTCTCTCCGTCGTCATTGCGAGGAGCCCTTGCGACGAAGCAATCCAGGAATCTTTCCGCGGAGGGACTCTGGATTGCTTCGCTGCGCTCGCAATGACGGTGAACTAAATCAACCGCGTATGCTTGATCTGTCCGATCTGGAATCCGGCCCCCAAGCTCCGCACCGTCTGCTCGCAACGCCAGCCGGCATTGTCCTTCTCGATCGTGAACAGATTATACGCCGCCGCCGGGTAGCGTCCGTGCGCGAGCGCGGAGGCGGAGGGCACGCCGACCGCAGGGATGTTGCCGTTCGGGCCCTCGAACCACATCGTCGAATGAATGTGGTCGTGCCCGTGCAGGATCAACTCGACGCCGTGGCGTTTCAACAGTGCCAGCAGCTCGGCCGCGTCCGTCATCCGCTTCTGGCGCGCGACGGATTTCAGTGGGTGGTGCACCAGCAGCACGCGGAAGACGTCTTCCGCGGCGAGCCGGTCGAGAACCTGTTCGAGCGACGCGAGCTGATCGCGCCCGAGCGTGCCCGTCGCCATCAGCGGCAGGGTCGGCACCGCCGTCGACAGGCTGATCAGCGCCAGCGGCCCACGCCGACGGACGGCTGGGAAAGCCACAGTGTCGGGCGTGTCCGCGGCGATGTAGTGCAGGAACGTCTCGCCGAAACGATGACGCGTCGCGCTGACATAGGCATCGTGATTACCGGGGATCGCGGTGACGCGGTCGGGCGGGCCGACGCTTTCGAGCCAGGCCAGGGCCGGCGCGAATTCGGCTTCCAGCGCGAGGTTGACGAGATCGCCCGTTACCGCGATGTGGTCGGGCGCCTGCGCCTTCATGTCGGCAACCAGCGCGTCGAGCACCTCACGGCGCTGGTATTTGTGCCGATTGCGCGTCCAGTTGACGTAACCGAGCGCGCGCTTGCCGGCGAGTTCGATCAGCCGCGGCTCCGGCAGTGGCGGCAGATGCGGATCGGACAGATGGGCGAGCGTGAAGGGGGCCATGGCGCGCGATTGCCTCGCTATTGCTCCGCTGTAATGGCAAGGTCGCAGCCGGCGCGCAAGCAGGGCCTCAAAAGGGGGTGTCAAGGAAAGCCTGATGGGAGAACGTCTGAACACCATTCGACGAAAATTCGAGCCGCTGCTGCGGCGCCTCTTCCATGTCTATTTCCTGTTGGTCCGCGGCATGACGCTCGGCGTCCGCGCCGTGGTGCTGGACGCGGAGAACCGGGTGTTCCTGGTCAGGCACAGCTACGTCAGCGGCTGGTACCTGCCCGGCGGCGGCGTCGATTTCGGCGAGACCATGGCGCACGCGCTACGGCGCGAGCTCAAGGAGGAGGGTGACATCGATCTGATCGGAGATGCCGTGCTGCACGGCATCTTCCTCAACAGCCACGTCTCCCGCCGCGACCATGTCGCGGTCTACGTCGTCAGGCAGTTCAGTCAGGACCGCCTGCCCGCGCCCAATCACGAGATCGTCGAATGCGGGTACTTCGCGATCACGGCGCTGCCCGAGGGGACCACGCCCGGCACACGGCTGCGGATCGCGGAAGTGCTGGGCGGCAAGCCCCTGATTGCGACGTGGCGCTGAGGGCGGGCTGTACTGGTCGTTCAACGGCGAGTCAGAACACCTCTCCCGCCGGCGCTGAAAAGGAACTGAGCATCTTTGCTGCCCGATGGACCGCGCTGCGTTCAGGTGCTATCCCGCCAACTGACATGACCGATCTCTCACTCACCATCTTTCCCGAGGCCGCCGGCGACGCCCAGGCGATCGAACGGCTGCACGAGCGCACCTTTGGTCCCGGCCGCTTCGTGCTCAGCGCCTATCGGATTCGCGAGCACGTCGACCATCTGCTCGAACTGTCCTTCACCGCGCGCATCGGCACGCTGCTGGTCGGCTCGGTCAGGCAATTGCCGATCCTGATCGGCGACACGCCGGCGCTGCTGCTCGGGCCGCTCACCGTCGAGCCGCCGTTCCGCGACCGCGGCATCGGCCGTCTGTTGATGGAGCGCGCGCTGAAGGACGCCAAGGAAAAAGGCCACGCCATCGTGCTCCTGGTCGGCGACGAGCCCTATTACAGCCGGGTCGGCTTCAAGCCGGTCCCCAAGGGCCGCGTCACCATGCCGGGCCCGGTCGACGCCGCCCGTATCCTGGTGTTCGAGCTCGTCGACGGCGCTTTCGAAGGCGTGTCGGGCGCGGTCGGTCCCGACTGGAGCAAGGCGCGGGGGTAGGGGCTACGACGCTGCGAATTGGAAGCGCGGCGTTGCCTCATACACCGTCATTGCGAGCGCAGCGAAGCAATCCAGAATCTTTCCGCAAAAGCAGCCTGGATTGCTTCGTCGCAAGGGCTCCTCGCAATGACAATGTATGTCGGGGGCCGTAGGCCCCGACTGACACGAGATCAGAACTTGAAGTTCGCGAATGCCCTGACGCCGATGCCGGGCATTAACACCTCGTCCTTGGTGTAGGACACCGAGTTGCGGATGTTCTCGTTGAGGAGATTGTTGCCGACGATGCCGGCCATCATCTCGCGTGCGCCGAACCAGTTGCGGTCGAGCTTGGTCTTGTAGCTGACTTCGGCCTTCAGCAGATTGTAGCCCGCCGTCGGCGTCTCCGCGATCACCGCGACGTTGTTCTGCGCGAAGGCATGCAGCAGGTTGACGCGCATCAGCCAGTTGTCGTCGCGCCAGAACACGCCGCCGCCCATTCTGAGCGGCGGAATCCGCGGCACGTTGGTGCCGTCGCTGAAGGTGGCGCGGACGAAATCGAGCTGGTTCTCGATGCCCCAGATGCCGCCCTGGAACGCGCCGACGTCGAGCTGCGACTGGAATTCGCCGCCGCGGAAATTCGCATTGCGTTGCGAGTAGACCGCCTGGTTCAGCTCGGCGCCCGGCGTGCCGCAGGACGCAAAGTCGTCGTCGCAGGACACGCCGGTGAGACGGCGGAAGATGAAATTGTCGAAATGCGTGTAGTAGACCGTCGCCTCGAACCGGAACGGCCCCGTCGCCTTGCGCACGCCGAGCTCGACCGATTTCGCGGTCTCGATGGTGAGGTTCGGATTGCCGATGTCGAAGGTCGCGGTCGCGTCGTGGCCGCCGCGGGAAAACAGCTCGGCCGCCTTCGGCGCGCGCTCGACATATTGTGCGGTGATGCTGCCGACCATGCCGCCCGGCAGGTCCTGCAACAGGCCGATGCTGCCGCTCTTCGGCGTGAAGGACGGATTGCGCGAGATCGCCGCCTGTGGCGTGCCGTCGGGCAGGTAATCGGCGGGGAAGTCCGGCGTCGTGCCGTGCAGCTCGACATGCTCGATACGGCCGGCGATCTGCGCCCGCGTCGCCTCCGTGAACTTGAACTCGTTGAAGGCGTAACCGGCAACGCGGGTGCTGTTGTTGGGGTCCCACAGGCCGTTGAACAGCGTGCCGGGATTGTCGGGGCTCGGCGCGCTCAATTCCTGATGCCCGACCTGGAAGCCCAGCGCCGTCGTCACCTCGGCGAAGCGGGCGTTGAACGGCATCAGCTGCACCTCGGTGCGGATCTCCTGCTCCTTGTTGGTGAAGGTCTGCCTGATGCCGTCGCTGCTCAGGTCAGCGGGATCGGCAAGGCCGATCTCGTTGTGCCGGTAATCCGTCGCGCCGGCCCAGAAGCGGACGGCATCGATCGCGGCCGCGTCGGGATGGTACTCGCCTTTGACGTTGATCTTGGTCTGGTGGCCGTCGATCCGCGTGTTGTGGTCGGCGCCGTCGATGCCGGGGATGTGGTAGAGCGAGTCGTTCTGGGTGATCGACGCGCCGATATAGCCGCCCTGGAAGAAGTAGGAGCCGCCGATCGAGGCGCCGTCGGAGCGCGTCGCCGAGTTGGGCTGGCGACCGTTCACGGGGCGCGACTGGTCGGTGAGATAGGGATAGCTCGGGATGTAATAGTCGGAGGTCGTGCGGCCATAGGCGTCGGCGTGGAATGCAAAATTGCCGCCGCCGGTATCGAGCAGCACGCCGCTTTCGACGCCGCGATCGACCGAGCTGAACGCGGTGCGCGTCTCGGCGGTGACGCAAGGCGAGGTCGCGGCGCTCGCGAGCGGGGCTTTGGTCGGCAGGCCGTAGGCCTGGAACGATGGCGCGCAGGACGGCATCGCGTCCGGAATCCGGTTGTTGGTGGCGCTGACGACGCCGCCGATCGAGGTCGAGCCGTAGCGCAGCGCGGCCGGCCCGCGCACCACTTCGACCTGGTTGGTGGCGAGCGGATCGATCGGGACGAAATGATCCTCGCCGAGATCGGACGCGCCACCGCCATTGGTGCCGTTCTCGACGATGCCGACGCGGTTGACATCGAGGCCCCGGATGATCGGCCGGCTGGAGGCGCCGGGCGCGAAGCTCGAGCCGGTAATGCCGGGCTTGGAGAACAGGAGATCGCCGAGTTGACCGCCGCCCTCGCGGCGGATCTCTTCATTCGGCACCACCGTGACGGTCGCGAACTGGTTGGTCACGATAGGCAGCACGCCCTGCTGAGGCGCGGCGGGCGCGGGGGCTGCGGGCGGGGCTTCCGCCGTTTGTTGCCGGCTGCGCACCCGCGCGGTTCGCGTGCCGCGACCCGGGGTCCGCGACGGCACCACCGCTCGGCGCACGATCGGGCTCGGCGCCGTCACGGTGACGGCCGGGATCTCGGTCGACGATTTGTCTTGCGCAGGCTGTTGTGCCGGCTCTTGGGCGAAGGCGGGCGTGGCGGCGACGCCGAGCAGGAGCAGGCTTGCTCCGCCAAGGCGCTGCGCGCGTCGCAATTGAAATGACATGGTCCTGATTCCAGCCAGGCCGTCCGCATGATTGTCTGCTGATCGGAGGCGGCCTGCCGTCGCAGCGCGACGGAATTCGACTTCAACTTCTCCCAGGCATTCGCCGCCATGCGGCGAGGCTGGGCATGATCAAGCGTTGGAGGTCAGGACGCAGGAGGGGCGCGTGGCTGGAACGCCGTGCCGGCCGATTTCAGATGGATGAATTCGGCATCGGTGGTGCGGTGGAGCAGTTCGATCGCCCGCGGCAGCAGCAGCACCGGCGGCGTCGCGAACACGATTGTGCCCGCCATCGCGACGACGGCGCAGATCGCGCAATTGTCGTCGCCGGGATGCTCGCGGTCAGGACGGGCGGGCGATTGCTTCTGGACCGCGGCGCGGTCCATCGCAGCAACGCCCTTGGCGATGTCCTTGGCGCTGTCCGTCTGCTGCAGCGAGGATTGGGCGAGGGGCGCGGCCTGCGCGAACCAGTGGCTATGGCCGAACGTCAGCGCGAACTGCACCAGCATCGCGAACAGCGCGAGCCGGGCACCGTGCCTCACATTTGACCGAAACCATTTCATCCGAAAGCGCCCCACACCGCGCGGCCAATCCCCTGGCATCGCGGCGTTACAATATAACATCGCCCGATCGATCAGCGGATGTCAACGGCGGGCGGATCGGCGCGCGCAGGCCGCCGACCCAATGTGTCGTTCCGGCAACTAGAGTGGATTGAGATTAGGCCTGATGCAGCAACGCAGAAGGTGCGCTCCCTCTCCCGCTTGCGGGCGAGGGCTGGGGAGAGGGTGTCTTCGAAAGGCGAGACCCCCTGTTTGGAGAGAACCCTCACCCGGCGCTTCGCGCCAACCTCTCCCGCAAGCGGGAGAGGTTGAACGAGGCCCCGACCAAGAGATCACCGCCCCTCGCGGACCCAGGTCGCGGCGAAGGCGCCGAGCAGCAGCAACAGGCCGATCAGGCCGGCGAAGATGGGCAGCACGCCGACGCCCTTCACGACGCTGGCATCGCGCATCCGCACGCCCATCCAGCCGTCGCCGTGGAAGACGCTGGTGGAGCGCACCGGCAGGATGCGCGGCAGCTCGACGCTGGAGCCACTGGCCACGCGCACGGCGTTGCCGCCGGTCGCCTGGGTCAGCGGCTTCAACGTCTCGGTGGTAGAGGTGACTTCCGAAAACTCCTTCGGATTGGTCGGGCCGACATTGATCAGCGCCTTCAGCGTGCCGTCGGTGGCCTGCCACAGGCCGAGCTCGTTCGCCGGCAGGCTGGCGCGCCACTCGCCGGGATCGCCGGGGCTGAGCGTCAGGTCGTGCGACACGCCCGACGGCGAGGTCACGTTCACCGGCTGGACGCTGTCCGACATGGTCTGGCGCACCACCATGAGATCCTTGCCCTGCACCTGGAGGCGCAGCGCTTCTTCATCGAGATCCGGCTGCTTCATCAGCCAGTGCGACATCCGCCTGAGCAGGTCGAGATGCGGGCCGCCGCCCTCATAGCCGCGCGCCCATAGCCAGATGTGATCGGACAGTAGCAGCGCAACGCGGCCCTCCCCAAAGCGCGACAGGAACAGCAGCGGCTTGCCGTCGACCCCGGTCATCACAGGGGGGTTGACCGCATTGCGGGTGTCGACAGTGCGGAAGAACCGGCTCCAATGCGGCGGCTCGGATCCCGAGCCCTCCAGCCCGCGCGTGACGGGATGGCGTTTGCCGATGTCTGACAGATGCGCATAGAACGGCTTTTCCGTCACGCCGACGGGCTCGGCCGGCAACACCGAATCCAGCGGCGTGCGCCAGATGCTGGTGTTGGAGGCGTAGTCGGGGCCGGCCGAGACCAGCACCGCGCCGCCGGAGCGCACATAACGCGCGATGTTGTCGAAATAGGCGATCGGCAGCACGCCCTGGCGGGCGTAGCGGTCGAAGATGATCAGCTGGAATTCGTTGATCTTCTGCTGGAACAGCTCGCGGGTCGGAAACGCGATCAGCGACAATTCGTTGATCGGCGTGCCGTCCTGCTTCTCCGGCGGACGCAGAATGGTGAAATGCACGAGATCGACGCTGGCGTCGGATTTGAGCAGATTGCGCCAGGTGCGCTCACCCGAATGCGGCTCGCCCGAGACCAAGAGCACGCGCAGCTTGTCGCGCACGCCGTCGATGGCAACGACCGCGCGGTTGTTCACCGGCGTCAATTCTCGTTCGAGCGGCGAGGCCTCGATCTCGACGATGTTCGGACCGGCATGCTTGATGTCGACGTCGACGCTCGCGGCCTGGCCGCTCGACAGCGTGCGCTCGTTGATGACCTCGCCGTCCCTGCGGACCGTGACCTTGGCACGCTCGCCGGAGACGCCCTGGTCGTCGAGGCGGTAGCTGATGGTCTGGGTCTGCCCGACGATGCCGAAGCGCGGCGCTGCCGTGATCGCGATGCGGCGGTCGCGCTCGTCCTTCTGCCCGGTGACCAGCGCTTGCACCGGCGCCTGGAAGCCGAGCGCGGCGGCGTTCGCCGGAATGTCGTGGACGCGGCCGTCGGTGATCAGGAACGCGCCGGCGACGCGGTCGACCGGCACGTCCGACAAGGCCGAGGCGAGGGCGCCGAACAGTTTCGTGCCGTCGGTCTCACCGTCGGCCTGTCCGGCATCGACGACGCGGACTTCGAGGCCCTTGATCTTCTTCAGGCTGTCGACCAGAGCTTCCTGCGCTTGCGCGGCCTCGCGATTGCGGTTGCCGAAATTCTGGCTCGGGCTCTTGTCGACGACGACGGCGGCGACCGAGGTGAGGGGATCGCGATCCTCGCGGGTGAAGGAGGGATTGGCGAGCGCCAGCAGGAACAGCGCCAACGCGGCCACACGCACGGCGGCGCCGCGTGCGCGCGCCAGCAGCAGCACGAGCGCGACAATGACGATCGCCGCCAGCGCAAGCCAGAGGACGATCGCGGGAACAAGCGGCGTGAACGCGATGCCGTAATTCATATCTATCCTATTGCCCGAGCCGTTCGATCAGGGCGGGTGCGTGCACCTGGTCGGCCTTGTAGTTGCCGGTCAGGGTGTACATCACGATGTTGGCGCCGGCGCGGTAGGCGAATTCGCGCTGGCGGGTGTCGCCGCCGGTCACCGGCAGCATGGCCTGGCCGTCGGGCCGCACCGCCCAGGCGCCGGCAAGGTCGTTCGAGGTGATGATGATCGGCGAGACGCCGTCGCCGCCGCGCGCCGGCCGCTGCGCGCTGTCCTCGTCCTCGTCGCGCGGCAGGGTCTCGACCCAGGTCTGGCCGGAGACGAAGCGGCCGGGGAAGTCGCGCAGCAGGTAGAAGGTCTTGGTCAGCACGTGCTCGCGCGGCACCGGCTCGAGCTCGGGCACGTCGAGCGAGGACAGGATCTCGCGCAGCGTCTGCATGGCCGGGGTCTGCGCCGCGCCGTTCGCGCCGGGCGGTGCTTCGATCGCGTCGCGGGTGTCGAACAGCACGGTGCCGCCCTGCTTCATGTAGGCGTCGATCTTGTTGATGGCATCCTGCGGCGGCTTGGGCGCCCCGGGCACGATTGGCCAGTAGATCAGCGGGAAGAAGGCGAGCTCGTCGCGCGCGGGATTGACGCCGACGGGGTCGCCGGCCTCGAGCGCGGTGCGCTGCGCCAGGAACAGCGTCAGCCCGTTCATCCCCGCCCTGACGATGGAATCGACGTCGGCATTGCCCGTCACGACATAGGCGAGGCGGGTCTGCGACACCGCCTTCATCGCGAACTCGTCCGTGACGCCGTCGGCGCGCGCCGGCGTCGGCGAGAGCGCCGCGACGCCTGCGAGCACCAGCGCGAAGACGATCATCGCTGGCGCAGCGCGGCGGCGCAGCAGCGCGGCAATCCCGCCGCCGAGCAGCGCGACGATAATTGCGTCGATCAGGAACAATGCCAGCGCCGTCGACAGCAGCCAGCCGCGCAAGTCGCGCGGCTCGGCGTTGGTGTAGGTGGCGTGCCGGGCGCGCAGGCTCGCGGTGTTCAGGGCTGCGATGCGGTCGGCGGCGGCAAGCGTGTTCACGGCGAGCGGTCCTTCGGCCGGACCATAGAAGCCCGGCGGATGATCGGGTGTGGCGCGATCGCGATAATCCGCCGGCAGCGGTTTTGCGGTGGCCGGCGGCGGGCCGAAGGCGCCGAAGCCGTCGAGGATGTGCAGGGGCGCCACCGTCTCGGCGGTCGTCTCGGCCGCGACCCCGGCGCCGGGCTTGGACGTGTAGCCGGACATGTCGACCACCCGCCGCAGCATTTCGACGAAGGTGCCTGACATCGGCAGATCCGACCAGCGCATGTCGGCGCTGACGTGGAACAGGCTGACCAGCCCCTTGCCGCGATGCTCGCCCGTCACCAGCGGCGTGCCGTCCTCCAGCGAGGCCCAGCTCTTGGTGGCGAGCACCGCGTCGGGCTCGGCCAGCACCTGGCGGCTCACGGTGACGTCCTTGGGGGCCACGACGCCGGCAAACGGACCGTCGGCGGCGAAGGAGGCGAGATGCTGCGGCTTCTCCCAGGTCAGGCTGCCGCCGAGCGTGCGGCCGCCCTTGCGCAGCTTGACCGGCACGAGATCGTCTTCGGCCTGCGCCAGCCGGGGCCCTGCGAACCGCACCAGCACGCCGCCCTGATCGATCCAGGCATTGAGGCGCTCGCGCAGCTCAGGGGCGATGGTGCCGACATCGGCGAGGATGATCATCGGCAGCTTCTGGTCGAGGAACTGGGTGATGCCCTGCTGCGGCGAGCCCTTGTCGGCGAGCCGCACGTCGGCGAACGGCGCCAGCGCGCGGGTGAGATAGAAGGTGGGCGCCAGCAGCGGCTGCGCGGTCTCGCTGGTCGAGCCCGAGACGATGCCGATGGCGCGGCGGCGCCAGCGCTTGTCCAGCAGCTGCACCGCGCCGGCGGAGCGCTCGCCCGAGATCTCGAGCCGGGTGATGTCGTTGCGCAGCTCGACCGGCAGATCGAACGCCGCGTCGGTCTCCTTGTCCTGCGGGCCGAATGAATAGCGGGCTTCGCCGATCGGCGAGGCCTTCTGGTCCAGCGCGCGCACGGTGCCGACGGCGATGCCGCTGTCGGTGCGCAGCACCTTCACCGTCATCCTGGCGGCGGCGTTCTCGGCCGCGACCAGCGCCAGCGGCGCGGAGGTGCCGCCTTCGAACACGGTCAGGCTGCGATCGCCGATGGTCTTGCCGAGGCCAGCTACGAATTCCTCGCCGCGGCCGGTGTCGACGCCGTCGGAGAGCCAGGCGATCTCGCAGTCGCCGGTGGCTTTGAGGAAACGATCGATTGCGGTCAGGGTCTCGACGCGGTCGATCGAATAGGGCTTTGGCGCGAGCTGCCGCAGCGCGACGCGCGCTGCGCCCGCCGGCATCAGGGTGATGTCGCGGTTCGGCTCGGACAGCGGCACCAGCGCGATGGCGCGGCGGTCATTGTCGGCGTTGGCGATCAGCTCGTCGGCGGCCCTGATCCTGACGTCCCAATGCGATGCCGCGCTCCAGCCGTCGTCGAATATGATCATCAGCGGCGCCTTGCTGCCGGCAAGACCCGTCTGCGGATTCCAGATCAGGCCGGCGGCGGCGAAGATCACCAGCGCCGCCGCGAGCAGGCGCAACGCGGTCAGCCACCACGGCGTCCGCGAGGGCGTCTCTTCGCGCGGCGCGATGTCGAACAACAGCCGTGTCGGCGGAAACTCGATCCGGCGCGGCCGCGGAGGCATCACCCGCAGCAGCCACCACAGCACGGGCAGGCTGACGAGGCCGATCAGGAGCAGTGGTTCGGTGAAGGCGAGCGGCAATCCCATCATGCGGCCGGCCCCGCCTTGATCGTCGTGGTGCGTGCGCCCGACTTGCTCACCTGCAGGCCGGCATGCAGGAACAACAGCAGTTCGGCGGCCGAGCGGTCGGTCGCGTGCGTGGTGAACAGCCAGTCGAGCTTGTTGGTCTCGGCGCGGATCTGGTCGCGGTGCAGCGTGAGCCGCGCGGTGTAATCCTGCACCCAGCTCTCGGCCCGGCCGGCGGTGATCACGCCGAACCCTTCCGGCTCGACGAACTCGATGCGGCCGGAGTACGGAAACGACTCTTCGGCGGGATCGACGATCTGCACCATGGTGCCATGTGCGCCGGAGCCGGAGAGCCCTGCGAGCGTGGCCCTGATCTCGGAGATCGGCGACCAGAAATCCGACAGCACGATCGTCTCGGCAAGCGCCGAGGGCACGAAGGACGGCGGCAGGCTGAGGCGTTCGGCATCGTCAGGCAGCATCGCCTGCGCCATCTTGTCGATCACGCTGCGGCTCGCGGTCGGCGCCATCAGCCCGGGAATGCCGACGCGTTCGCCGCCGGACACCAGCAGCTCGGCCAGCGCGAAGGCGACGATCAGCGTGCGTTCGAGCTTGGATTCGCGCGCGGTCTTGGAGGCGAAGGCCATCGAGGGCGAGCGGTCGGGCCAGATCCAGACCGTGTGCGCGGCTTCCCACTCCTGCTCGCGCACGTAAAGATGGTCGTCACGCGCCGAGCGGCGCCAGTCGACGTTCTGCGACGGCTCGCCCGAGACGAAGCGACGGTACTGCCAGAAACTTTCGCCGGAGCCGGCACGGCGCCTTCCATGCAGGCCGTGGATGACGTTGGCGGCGATACGGCGGGCCTCGAGCACCAGGCGCGGCAGCGAAGCGGCGAGCGTGCGGCTTTCGCCATCGGCACGTCGGATCGCTATGATCTCCTTTGCTGTGTGCCCGTTCTCTGCCGCCATCAACCGATCCGTGTCTTCAATTGCCGGATCACGTCCGGAATCGTGCGTCCTTCCGCGCGCGCCTGGAACGTCAGCGCCATGCGGTGCTTCAGCACGGGCTCGGCGAGGTCGAGCACGTCGTCGACCGAGGGCGCGAGACGGCCGTCGATCAGCGCACGCGCGCGCACAGCCAGCATCAGCGATTGGCTGGCGCGCGGGCCGGGTCCCCACGCGATGAACTTGCCGGCTTCGCCGGCGTCGGGACCCGGACGGGCCGAGCGCACCAGCGACAGGATCGCCTCCACCACGGAATCGCCGACCGGCAGGCGGCGGATCAGCCGCTGCGCGGCGATCAGCGCATCGGCGGTCATCGATCCCCTGGCCAGCGTCTCCTCGGCGCCGGTGGTCTCGAACAGGATGCGGCGCTCGGCGTCGCGATCGGGATAGTCGACGTCGATCTCCATCAGGAAGCGGTCGAGCTGCGCCTCGGGCAGCGGATAGGTGCCTTCCTGCTCCAGCGGGTTTTGCGTGGCGAGCACGTGGAAGGGCTTCGGCAGGTCGTGGCGCGCACCCGCAACCGTGATGTGCTGCTCCTGCATCGCCTGCAGCAGCGCCGACTGCGTGCGCGGACTGGCGCGGTTGATCTCGTCGGCCATCAGGAGCTGCGCGAACACCGGACCTGCAATGAAGCGGAACGCACGCCTGCCCGCGGTGCTCTCGTCTAGCACCTCGGCGCCGAGAATGTCCGACGGCATCAGGTCGGGCGTGAACTGGATGCGCTTGGCATCTAAGCCGAGCGTGACGCCGAGCGTCTCGACCAGCTTGGTCTTGGCGAGGCCGGGGACGCCGATCAGCAGCGCATGACCGCCGGAGAGGATGGTGACGAGCGTGTTCTCGATCACGCGATCCTGGCCGAAGATGACGGATGCGATCGCTTCCTTCGCCGCGCGAATCTGGCCCGACACCTGCTCGGCCGAACGGACGATACCGTCCTCGAGTTTCTCGACACTTTCCGCCATTCGCTCGCTCCTTCAGCCTGCCACGCGGCTTGCCTGCGTCGTCACGTCAGCGCTTCACCTCAGCACATCACGTCAGGCCATCCGTCGGATCATGGGCCCTATGCTAGACTTGCAGGAAGGCCATGTATTCGTTGAATTAACCTATCCCCACCTTATCGGCTTCGGGTTATGTACGGCATCACGAAGTGGCGACCTCGCACACCGGACTCATCCGGAGTGGAACCGCTCACCGAGGTACAACGTAGACCTGCACCAATCGTGCCAAATGACAAAGTCAGGGCAAACCATGGCGAACCAAGGGCAGAGTGCCGATCGCGGTCTCGAGGGGCTGACTGCCGCCGCCAAAAGCGCTGCCAATGCCGAGGGCGCCAAAAAGGGCCTGCCTCCGGTGCATCTATGGAATCCGCCGTTTTGCGGGGATCTCGATATCCGAATCGCCTCTGATGGTACTTGGTTCTACATGGGGACGCCAATCGGGCGTCATGCGCTGGTCCGCCTGTTCTCGACCATTCTCAAGCGCGAAGGCGACAAGCATTTCCTGGTCACGCCGGTGGAGAAGGTCGGCATTCGCGTCGACGACGCGCCATTCATGGCGGTCGAGATGCTGAAGCACGGCGAGGGCAGCCACCGCGTGCTGAGCTTCCGCACCAATGTCGACGACTGGGTGACCTGCGATGCCGCGCACCGGCTGCGCTTCGAGCAGGCGAAGGACGGCGGGCTGACGCCCTACTTGCATGTCCGCGCCGATCTCTGGGCCAAGGTCACCCGTGCGCTCTATTACGATCTGGTTGACATGGGCGAGGAGCGGATGGTCGATGGCCAGCCGATGTTCGGCGTCGAGTCGGCCGGCGAATTCTTCGCCATGGCCGACGCGGAGCAGGTGAGGGCCGCGCTTTGAACAAAACTATCCTGAAGAACGATCCGGTCGCGCTCAGCGCGGCGGATTTCTTCGCCCGCTCCAGGGCCAGGCTCGGCTTCGACGTCCCGCCCGGCCTCTATGATCCGAATATCATTCCGGCCTCGGGCGACCCCGGCACCGACAAGATGCTGGAGATCATCGCGCGCGAGCAGCCGGTGCGGCCGGCGGCGGTCCTGATCGCGGTGGTCGACCATCCCGAGCCGACCATCCTGCTGACGCAGCGCTCGGCGCACCTCAACGACCATGCCGGCCAGATCGCCTTTCCCGGCGGCAAGATCGACGCGACCGATTCCTCACCGCTCGATGCGGCGCTGCGCGAAGCCGAGGAAGAGGTCGGACTGTCGCGGGACTTCGTCGAGCCGATCGGCTATCTTGATCTCTACGGCACCGCCTTCGGCTTCCGCATCCTGCCGACGGTCGCGAGGGTCAGGCCGGGCTTCAAGCTCACCATCAACCATTCCGAGGTTGATGACGCGTTCGAAGTGCCGCTATCCTTCTTGATGAACCCGGTGAACCACCAGGTGCACAGCAAGGAATTCCGCGGCATGGAGCGGTTCTATTACGCGATGCCGTTCGCGGAACGCTACATCTGGGGTGCGACAGCGGGTATGCTGCGTGTGCTTTATGAGCGGATCTATTCATCATGATCCGGCCGGTTCTGACCGAGATCGGAATCTTCCTCATCCCTTTTGCCGTCTATGCGCTGTTCCTGGCCGCCACCCGGACCGGCCTGTTCGCGCGATCTTCCTGGCCGGTTGCGATCGTCGCGCGCCTTGCGCTGGCGGCGATCGTGCTGGTGATCGCGGGGTTGATCGGCCTCGCGCATTTCTCCGGCGCGGCGCCGGATTCGACCTACGTTCCCGCCCATATCGAGAACGGCAAGCTCGTGCCGGGCGTGGAAAAATAGGGGCCGACGGATGATCGCGGAGCCTTTACTTGCCCATGCGCCCTGGCTGACCGCAGGCGGGACCGCGCGCGTGCTGCAATTGCTGGGCGCGGACGGCGAAGAGGCGCGGGTGGTCGGCGGCGCGGTGCGCAACGCGCTGCTCGGTCTTAAGCCCGGTGACATCGACATCGCGACCACCGCGTTGCCGGACGAAGTGATGCGGCGCGCCAAGGCCGCCGGCATCAAGAGCGTGCCGACCGGCATCGATCATGGCACCGTCACGCTCGTCATCGACGGGCATCCCTACGAAGTGACGACGCTGCGCGAGGACACCGAAACCTTCGGTCGCAAAGCCAAGGTCGCATTCGGACGCGACTGGGTGAAGGACGCCGAGCGGCGCGATTTCACCATGAACGGCCTGTCGGTCGATGCTGATGGCGTCGTGCACGACTATGTCGGCGGGATCGCGGACGCCAGAGCGCGTCGCGTGCGGTTCATCGGCGATCCCGGCCAGCGCATCGCCGAGGATTATCTGCGCATCCTGCGCTTCTTCCGCATCCACGCCGCCTTCGGTGCGGGCGAGCCAGACCGTGACGGCTGTCTCGCCTGCATCCGGGGACGCGCGGGCCTGGCTAGCCTCTCGGCCGAGCGGGTGCGCATGGAAATGCTCAAGCTACTGGTGGCCGGCGGTGCGTCGGCCGCAGCGCTGGCGATGGCCGAGGGCGGATTGCTGCAGGCGCTGACCGGGGGCGTCGTCTATACAGGTCCGCTGTCGGCGATGATCGCGATCGAGCGCGAGCTCGGCCTGCCGGCGAATGCAACGCGGCGCCTGGCCGCGCTGACGGTCGCCGTGACCGAGGATGCCAAGCGCATCGCCACGCGCCTGCGGCTCTCCAATAGCGAGACCAAGGCGCTGGATTCGATGGGGCACCGCTGGTGGCGCTTGGCCACCAAGGACGAGGCCGACGCACGCCGGCTGCTCTATCGCCTCGGCGCCGAGTGCTATCACGATCGCGTGTTGCTGGCCTGGGCGCGGGCCGGCGGCGACATCGGATCGTCGCGATGGCGTGCGCTCGCCGAGCTGCCGCAGCGCTGGACTGCGCCGAAATTTCCGCTGAAGGCCGCCGATTTCATCGCGCGCGGCATGGCGGAAGGGCCTTCGCTCGGACATGTGTTGACGCTCGCCGAGGACGCTTGGCTTGCGGCGGATTTTCCACTAGAGCAAGCCGCGCTCGCTTCCATCGCCGATCAAGCTGCGGCACGCGTCAGCCGCGATGAGAAAACGTGACCATCGTCTCAGGCTTCGCCGACATCTCGATTCTTCAGCTCCTGCTGGTCGCGTTGATGGCGTTGTTGGCTTCGATCATCGGTGGTCTCGCCGGTTACGGCACCGGCGCCTTGATGCCGCTGGTGCTGGTGCCGCTGGTCGGCGCCGAGCCCGTGGTGCCGATCATCGCGATCTCCGCCATCTTCACCAATTGCAGCCGCGCCATCGCCTATCTGCGCCATGCCGACCGCCGCCGCGCGCTGATCGTGCTTCTCTGCGCGGCGCTGACGACGGCACTCGGCGCCTATGGCTACACGCGGCTGACCAATGCGGGCGCGGCGCTCGTGATCGGCTCCATGCTGATCCTGAGCGTGCCGCTGCGCCGCGTGCTGCGCCGCCGTGAGGTCAGGATCGGCGACACCGGCCTTGCCGCCGGTTCGATCGGTTACGGCGTGCTGGTCGGCGGCACCTCGGGCTCCGGCGTGATCCTGCTATCGCTGCTGATGGCCGCCGGGCTCGAAGGCGCGGCGGTGATCGCAACCGATGCGATGATCTCGCTCGGCACCGGCCTGATCAAAATCTCGGTGTTCGGCCTTGCCGGTGCCGTGACCGCGCAGGTGCTCGCCTTCGCGCTGCTGATCGGCGCGATTGCGATCCCCGGTGCGTTCCTCGCAAAAGCCTTCGTCGAGCGGATGCCGGTGCACATCCACACCGCGATCTTGGACCTCGCGGTGATCACCGGCGGGCTGGTGATGATCTCGGCGGCGGCGAGGCAGCTGACCTGATACACGGCCGAGGCATTGATATCTTCGATTGTGCACCGGTGGAGCGCTTCTAACGTCGTCCGACTTCAGACTCGTGCTCCATCTGCAAGATGCGCTCTCGGAGCGCGCCGAAGGTCTCTTCGGCAGCCTCGCTAAACAGCGGATCCTCATGATCGATTGAGGTCGAAGCGATTTCGCTCCAATCTGCAGGCTTTAGAGCCTTGAGAGCCGCAGGAAAGAAATCGCGGTCTTCAATCATGATGTGACGCCGCTCGCTCTCTATGAAGTCGCGAACGATATTGTCCACGTTTTGCCGAAGGATTTCCCGATCCGACAGGACACCGTCGATCGCACGAGCAACGCGGCGCAAACGATCAGTCCCCTTTTGGTGCTCAAGTCTCAGGTTGCCGACGCTTGCCGCCGCAGCCGGATCCCGAAGCTCTAGCTTGGCAAGGACCAGCTCCTCCAGGGGATGATGGTAAATCTCGGGATAGAGTTCGAAGTAGCTGATGATTGCGCGAATGACCTCATAGTCGGGGTGGTCGCCGCGATCGAAAATCTCAAGCTCGTGCTCAAGCACGGCGAGCAGCGTCTCAATATTGCGGTGTTCTTGGGATAGGCGCTCAATGATCATTGTGGCCTCCAACGAACCATTGAATGATCAAAGCTATCCTGAAAGCGATTCAGAATCTTGCGCTGGATCAAACTCGGGGGACCGGGTCGCCGGGCTGAACAGCCCGCCCGGCATCTGGCTGCACTCGACCGGCGCAGCACCTCGCGCAGGTCTCGCGGAACAGATCGCCTTCCATGCCATCCAAAGGCAAAGTCCTCCTCCTTCACTCCCGCAACCGTCCGCGCCGGCCGCCAATTTCGTGCCTGCCCCGCCGAAAAGGGGTAGAGTGCCCCAGGGTCACATCCGAGGAGCAACACCATGACCCAACTCCCCGAGCTGGTTCCGGCCGAGATCGACCGGCACGTCTTCGCGATCATGCCCGACACGATGCCGCCCCGAGATCCTGATGACGACGAAGAGGATGAGGAGGAAGAGCAAGACGATGAAGAGAACCAAACCGACGAACCGCCGGTCGTGCGCGAGCCGGACGAGGACTAAGCAGGACGCTTAGACGTCGCCTGAGTTTCGGTGAGTGCGATCCCCAGCCTGCGTGCGGCGCGCTGGTGTGTCCGGCGGATTCCAAGGGTCGGTCTGATTCCGAGAGCAGCGGGCAGGCGCTGAATGGACCACGGTTCTCGGCGCAGCAACCTATCGGCGTTCGCAGGTAGAGGAGGTGAGCATGACTCTCATATTGCTTGGTGTGCTCCTTGTTTTCGTCGGCGTACTCCAAATGGCGTTTCAGCCCATCTGGCGAGGCCGATTCAGCGGTGGAAAGTGGCTTCGCTCCGGGCGTGACACGCTGGAACCTGAAAGGCCAGGTAGCGGCTTCGGCATCAAATCGAACTGGCCTGGGCTCGTGATGGTCGCGCTTGGCGGCGTTTTCTTGCTGGCCGGAGCTGCCATCTGAGTTGAAAGCAGACATTGAAAGCAGACAATGGCTTGGGAAGCTACACGGCGGAAGAACCCGTCGAGCTGAGCCCGGCACTGACGAAGCGCAACGACGTTCGTGGTGAGCTCTTAGCCAGTGTTTCTGACCGCCTCAGCCAGCATGGCGTAAAGCTGCTGCTTGCTGAATTCCTTGGGCTGCTGCCTCTCCGCTGTCTTCCGCGACACCTTCTTTGCGACCGGACGGACGCAGGCTGCCGATGACGTCGGCCTCAGCTTCGGGGGCGGCCTTATCTTGGGTCTTGCCGTGGGCGGCTTGTGGCCGCGCTTCAGGCCCTGACGAGTCAGCATGCCGCAGACCGCGTTACGACTGCACCCGAGACGGCGCGCGATCTGCGCTGCGCTCTGTCCTGCGGACCAGAGCCTAGTGAGGAGCGCTATGTCTTTCGCATCCCAGCCCATGGCAGATATTATAGCGCCGACTGTCGAGCACGCGCTAGCCTAGTCTTCGTCCGGCTCGCGCACGACCGCCGGTTCGTCATCGTCCTCTTCGTCGTCTTCCTCCTCCTAGTCTTCATCGGGATCTCGTGGCGGCATCGCAGTGTCCATAAGTACGAGCGGTGTCCAGCCGATTGCTGTGATGGAAAATGCTTCGGAGGTGTGTTGCTTCATGTCGTTGTGCTCCCCAAGCACGTGCAGTCACATATTCCTGGCCGACGACATGCAGATGCCCAGGGCGTGATCGCTGCAAACGCGACGGGGACATCAGGTCGACATGAGTAAGGGGCGACACCCGCCACGCAACTGCTGAGGTTTTCGGCTACTTGATGCCCGAGGGCCCATTAGGCTCGATGTTCACCAAAACCTCGCCGGCAGCGATTTCGGGAACTCCAAGATCGAGGTCATGCAGACTGGCTTGAACAAACGCGAGTATCTTGGCGTTCGCCGCATTGGCGCTTTCGCGGTCGTCAAATATCATCACGGCGATACCGACACCGTCGCCGGCATCCAGCACATGGTAAGATCTGAAGCCGTGCGATTGCCTGAGGATCTCGCCGACGCCGCTCTTGGCGCGGCGGGCGGCGTCCGCGACCGAACGAACCTTGGTGTACTTGCGAATGACCATGTACATGAGGCCACCACGCGCCACTCGCCCCTACCCATCAAAGCATATCGCTCCCGGTCGGACCAGAGCCTACTTTCCGAGATGGGCCACAGCGCCCGGTTGGGGCGGACCGCGCAACGCGCCTTTGCGTCATCCAGCGACCAAGCGCAATGTCGGCACGCTCCGCCTCAAGCTGGAGGTCCGGAAACTTGAAGTTTAGGCGCAGCCACCGAGGGCACCTGCACGGGTTTCAAAGCCTGGCGCAGGAGTCGCTGGTATGCCAATGTTAGTCTTGTGCCAAACCCGCGGGAGGTCAGCATGCGAACGAACATAGTGGGAGCACTTTGCGCCATCGCCATGGTCGCGAGCGCACACGCAGCGGTCAGGGAAGAGCCGGTCACCTACACGGATGGCCAGACCACGATGAAGGGCTTCGTTGTCTACGACGACGCGACCCAGGCCAAGCGGCCTGGCATCGTCATGGTGTCCGAATGGTGGGGCATCACCAAGCATATCCATAACGAGGCACGGAAATTCGCACAGCAGGGCTACACGGCGTTCATTGCGGATATGTACGGCGACGGCAAGACCGCCGACAACCCGAAGGACGCCGGCGCGCTCTCGGGATCCGTGATGAAGGATCCGAAGGTGATGGAGGCGCGCTTCAACGCAGCGCGGGAGCAACTCGCCAAGCAGAGCTCGGTCAATCCCCAGCGGGTCGGCGCAGTCGGTTACTGCTTCGGCGGCGCGGTGGTGCTGAACATGGCACGCGCCGGCGCTGATCTCGCCGCCGTTGCGGGCTTTCACGCAACACTTGGTCTCAACACTCCTGCACCGGCGCCGGGAACCGTCAAAGCTAAAACCCTCATTCTGAACGGCGCGGACGACCCGTTCGCGAAGCGCGAGCAGTACGATGCGCTTAAGAAGGACTTCGACGCAGCGAAGGCCGATTATCAGGTTATCGAGTATCCCGGCGCTGTGCACGCGTTCACGAACCCCGAAGCGACCGAACTCGGCAAGAAGTTCAATTTGCCGCTCAGATACGACGCCAAAGCTGATCAGGAAGCGAAGGCCGAAGCCGCCAAGTTCTTCGCAAACCTTCAAAAATGATCAAAAGGGCCACCGCAGGGTGGCCCTTTCTGTTGCTTTGGCCTCGGAATGGGTCGGGCGGCAGTTTCGGGTCGGAGCGTCGGGGATTGGCGATGCAGCGACGGGAGTTCATCAGGCTTCTGAGCGGTGCGACAGCGGCTTGGCCGCTCCCAGCTTGGGCGCAGCGGGCCCCGCGGCAGCACCGCATTGCGTTTGTTCATTCGGGCATTCCCGCTGGTCAGCTGACCGAGACTGCCGGCCCCTTCTGGGTGCGGCGGTTTCATGAAACGCTGCGCGGGTTGGGCTATGCGGAAGGAGCCAATATCGTCGTCGAGCGTTATTCCGCAGAGGGTCGCTCCGAACATTTTGCGTCTCTTGCCGCCGCCGTCGTTGGCCGCGACCCGCAGGTGATCGTTGTCAATCTTAATGATCTCGTCGAAGCGTTCGCGGCGGCCACCACAACGATACCGATTGTTGCGATCATGGGAGATCCGATCGCGACAGGATTGGTTGCAAACCTCGCGCATCCCGGAGGCAACCTTACGGGTGTCAGCATCGATGCAGGCTACGAAATCGTCGCCAAGCGTTTGCAAATCCTGAAGGAGGCGGTGCCCTTGGCCGCCAAGGTCGCTTACCTGACGTCGTCCCGGATCTTTATGGATACCTCACTCGGATTGTCGCTTCAGAAAGCGGGGCAGGGCCTGGGCATCGCGCTGACCTGGAATTTCCTCCCGGAGGTTAAATGACGCGCAACTCCGTCGCGCCTTTGCCGAGATGACGTCACAGCAATTCGACGCTGCCATGGTTGACGCGAGCGGCACCTTTTTGGCACGACGCGCCTCCATTGCCGAACTCGCCAGGAAACTTCATCTTCCGATCGTCTATCCCTTTCGCGACTATGTGGATTCAGGTGGGCTGATGAGCTATGCGCCGGATCTGGGCGAGCTTGCCCAACGCCTTGCCATCGACGTGCATCAGATCCTGAACGGGACCAAGCCCGGCGACATCCCGATCTATCGGCCCAACAAATTCCAGTTGGTCATCAATCTGAAGGCTGCGAAGGCGCTCAGCCTCGAAATGACCCCGACACTCCTCGCCGCCGCCGACGAGGTCATTGAATGATGTCCGCTTGCGGCTCGATCCTGCCTAGCTCGATGCCGGTCCAAGCGTCGGCTGTTGGGTGTAGACCGGAAGGGGCTTGCAACGGTGTAGACTGCCGATTTTGACCCCATCGCGGACTTGAGAGTGCGCGCGCTAATTGCGACCGTTCCAATGGCCGAAATTGACGCAAAACAGTTACTTTGTGAGTACAATTGCTGTGCACCGATCCAGGTCAATGAGCGCAGTCGAAAGAAGTGACGATGTGGTACATCATTTTTTGCAACGCAGTTGCATTTGCGTTTGCTGCTTTCGTTTTTCCACTTCTCGGTCGCAATCATCCAGTCTTGGCCTGGGGCCTCGCGATCTGCGCTAATATCCCAGCGCTCTTCTTTCTCGCTTATCTGGATTTTTGGAGCGCTAATTGGGCCAAAGCGTTTATTGCCGGCCTTCTCGTATTTTTCGGCTTTGGTGGCCTTGGCATTGGGGCGTTCGTAGGGCTCGCCATAGCGAGCTTCTTCGGGGACAGCATCGCGCGGAGGTTTCGTTCGATCCTACAAAAGGTCGAGGAAGCTCGTGGATAATGCAGCAACTTGCCCCTTTTCCGCTTGTGGCCCGAATGCGAAGCCTAGGGGGCCGCCAAACAGTCTGCTTATCGGGGGTGACCGGAAACGGCGATACGCCCGCGAGCAATAGCCTTGGCGCTCGCGGCCGGTTGCTCAAGGGCGTCCGACAAGCAATGGCAGCACGTCTGCACCGCCCGCCATGAGCGGATTCGACGGCTCGAAATGTTCCCGCAATTCTCGCTTCCGGACGAGTGAGCGCGCATCGAGAAACGCATCCTTCAGGCTGACGGCTTTCCGGAGCGCGACATTGAAAAAAGCGTCGCCAAAATAGGTCCACTTGGCCTTGTCCTGGCAGCCGAATGACGGATGCTTGTCATCGGCCGCGGTGATGACCAGCACATCGGGACTCGCCAGGCGCGGGATAAAAACTCCGGAATAACAAGCCGAGATGACCACCACCTTGTGTCGCACACCAGTCTTCGCGAGCATGTCGCGGAGACGAGATGGTGTAAGCGTTTCTGTGAGCCGCCCCGCCTTGATTGCAAGGCCATCAGGAGAGCCATGCGAGGTGAGAATCAAAAAGAGAACGTCTTTCTCGGGATCCAAGCGGTTGGCGGCCGTCTGCAACGACTTGGTCAGAGCTTCGATCGTTGCACGTCCCCCTTTCTTGGAATTGTACCCCACGTTGATCGGTCCAGTCTCGAAACGGCCGGCCACGACCTCAGCCGCGCCGGTCGCCTCGGATCTAAACACGCCTTGATCCCCGTACAGACCAAAGGACACCACGCCAACCTTTGCAGCGTCCTCAATCGCATGTACCGGAGGGACCAACGGCCAGATGGTCAGAAAAAAAGCGACGAGCGGCGCGCCGAGCCGCCTGATTGAGGACCTGGAGGTCATCGCGAACCTCGTTTCGAGATCGCCGCTACAGAATTGCGGCTCAACACAAAATAGCGGAAAGCCAGTGAATTTCCATCCTTGGGAATGGCAAGTGCAATATGGCCCGTTTGAGACGAGCCGACGCGCGGTAACGATGTCTGTTTATAGGGGGAGGGCGGAAGTCGTCGGCACCGGCCAAACCGACGCGAATGCCCCAGAGACGACCTGCCGAATCCAGAGCAATCGGGCCAACAAAATCCCCGGGGGTGCGATGCCGAAGGCTGGCACTCCTTTGTGCACGAGGCTGTTTGAGACGAAGTTGAACGTCAAGATAGGCTGAACATCATCCAATGAATTCCGGCTGCTCCGCCAGTTCTTGCGCCGGGAGCCCTGCTCATTTTGGCGACCGCAATTCGACATTGTAATGCGCGTAGATCCGCGCGAGGGTGCCGTCGGCGAGCAATGCTTCAAGGGCTGCGTCGAGTCCTTGCCTGAGCTTCTCGTCTGGGCTGAGCATCCCAACAGCGACATTCCAGTTCAAGTCGGGATCGTCTTCGAAAGCAGGAATGCGGCGCACGTGCGCATCGGGATGAACTTGGTTGAACCAACCAATTGCGGCGGGTGTAACCGCCGCGGCGTCGATCTCGTTCTTGGCAAGCGCGTCCATGATTTCATCTTCGAAGACAAAAGGAGAGGTTTGGATGCCTCGCTTGCTGAGTGTCATGGAGGCGATCGAGCCGACCTGCACCCCGACGCGCTGACCAGGCCTCAAATCCGCCAGCGACGCCGCGCCAGAGTCGGCCCGGACGGCCAACGCGACCCCGCTGCGCTGATAGGGCCGCGACATGCGCAATCCCACCTCCGCCAGCGCCGCGGGGTTCGCGATCGCATCCATGATGATGTCGCAGTCCGCGCGGCGGTACTGAAAGCTGTTGACGACCCAGTGCTGCTCCAGCGCGACCTTCAACTGCTTCGCCAGTTCACGGGCGATCTCGACCTGGAATCCGGGGTCGACATCACGCTTGCTGGCAAACGGCAACGCATTGGGGTGTGCGCAAAGCGTGAGCGCCCCGCGTGTACGAATCGCCTCCAGCGAGCGCGCGCTGGCACCGGTGGCTCCGAGCAGGACCAAAAGGCCTACGAAAACGCTTTGGCGCATCTCCGGCCTCATTCTTCCAGACTTCGGATGTAGGCCAGGATCGCCATGATCTGGCTCTCCGAAAAGGCGCCTCCGAAGGCGGGCATGGCTCCGGGCTTACCCTTCTTGATCCGCTCCACGATAAAATCGTCGCTGCGCGCCGTACCCGCGAGCTTCGGCCCTTTGCCGGCGGCGCGGCCGCCGTTCTCGTGACAGAAGCCACACGAGGTCGCGAACATCGTCCCGCCCTCGATATCGGTTTCGCGGGCCGATTGATCCTGCTTGGGAGCCTGGCTCTGCTGCGCAAAGAGGCCGAAGGGCACTGACAACGCAATGCCGGCGATGAGAAGAATCGACTTCAACATTGGCATCTGGACCGGAGAGACAGGGGGCGACTGCACCCTGGCTCTCCTCACCATTCTTATTGCTTCAGCGTGAAGACAACGAGCGCACCGGCGTCCTTCGGCATGCTCGTAAAGGGTTCGCCGAAAAGGGCCGGGAACTCGTCCGCCACCATGCCGCCCCAACCGGCCGGCACTGCGATGTATTGCTTGTCGCCGGCGCTGTAGCTGATGATGCCGCCATTGTGACCGACGCCATTGAAATGCGACCACAGTTCCTGTCCGGTCTCCGCATTGTAAGCGCGCAGCACACCACGCGAGTCAGGCACGAACACCAGATTGCCGGCCGTCGCAAGCACGCTCGCCAGCGGAGGCTCGTCGAAATTGACCTCCCATTTCTTCGCACCAGTCACGGGATCACGTGCATCAAGATGACCGCGCGCCGCTCCGTCCGGCGGCGGAACGAGCTTGAAATTCGCGCCGATATTGAGCTGCGCCATCGGCTCGGTGATTGGCGTGGTCTTTATCACGTCCACATCCATGCACCATTCCTGGGCGAGCTTGTACCACAGGCCTGTCTTCGGGCTGTAGGCGCCCGAGTTCCAGCTGACGCCGCCGGCAATCGCCGGACAAAGCGGCTCGCTCGCTTTCCCGAGACTCAAGTCGCGCCGGCCGATCAGTTCGCCGGTTTTCGGATCGATATCCTTGACGAAATTGATATTCTTCGCGATCCGCCACACGTTCTGCACCTTCCCATCGGCGCGGTCGTAGACGAACACAAAACCACCCTTGTTCGGATGCACGACGAGCTTGCGGCCGTCGCGGTCGATCATCACGAACTCACCGACTGCCGAGTCGAAATCCCATGCATCATGAGGCAGCTCCTGATGATAGAATTTCAGCTTGCCGGTGTCGGGATCGAGCGCGATGACCGAAGTTGTGTAGAGATTGGTGCCTGGCCGCGGTCCGCTGTTCTTCCAGTCCGCGCCGGACCAGTCGTAAAGCGGTGCAGGATTGGCCGTTCCCCACCAGACGGTGTTGGTTTCAGGATCGTAGGTGCCGGGCATCCATGCGCCACCCCCGCCGGTGCGCCAGGAATCACCACCCCAGGTGGCCTTGGCTTCCTCGGTGCCGGCGACGGTGAAGAATTCCCATTTCTTCTTGCCCGTCTTGATATCGACTCCGAACAGCGGACCGCGCGAGGTCCATTCGCCGCCCTGGCTGCCGATGATGACGGTGTCCTTCACCACCAGCGGCGCACCCGTGAAGCCGACCGTGAGCTTCTTGGAGTCGACCAGCTGCGTGTTCCACACCTCCTTGCCGGTTTTCATGTCGAGCGCGATGAGATGCCCGTCGACGGTGCCAACGAAGACCTTGCCATCGCCGAGCGCGACACCGCGGTTGTACGGTGAGTGCGTCTGCATCGCGACGAGTTCCTCGTCGAGCACCGGAAAGTGCGACCAGATCATCTTGCCGGTTGCCCCGTCGAGCGCATAGACGCGGCTATAGGACCCCGAATAATAGAGCACGCCGTCAGCAACGAGCGGCATCGACTGCAGACCGCGCGTGGAACGTCCGGGCATATGGATCCAGGCGACCTCGAGATTCTTTACATTGCTCGCATTGATTTGATCGAGCCCGCTGTAGTGATACGATTTATAGCCGCCGTGATAGGTCAGCCAATCACCTGGGTTCTGCTCGGCCGCCTCGATGCGAGCGGAATTGATCTCTGACGGCGCGATCGCCCAAGCTGATGGTGCAAGCATAGCGGCCAGTGCGGCAACATAGGTAAGGTGCCTTGTACTGACTGTCATTGTTCTGCCTCCCTTATTGTATCGCGGGGAACTACATCCAACATGCAGTCTGCTGCGGCCTCTTGCAGAAGCTGCCTCATCCGTGCAGCTCGTCTCCTGACCTCGGCGAGGGGTGCAGACACCAGACGGTGATTGCTGCGGCCGAATGTATTCGTTCAGCAGCGCCGTAGCATCACGATGAATTCAACGCTCAAAGTAGTACGGGCGCAAGCGATGTAATTTGGCAGCCAGACTGTCCGAACGCCCATTCTCTTTGAGCCGACACATCGCCATGGTCGGATGATGTCCGAACAGTGGATCCGGCTCTGTGTTCTCGCGGCGTCCGGCTACGGCCGAGGCGCGGGTCCAAGAAGGCGGCGCACAGGAGCCTAGTTCACCCCCTTGCCAGAAGCGGCACGACGGCTATTTGACAGCGCCTCCGGTGATGCCGGCGATGAAGCGATCGAGGAAGATATTGTAGGCGATGGCTACGGGGATGGCGGCAATCAAAGCGCCCGCCATGATCTCGCCCCAGAAGAACACGTCGCCCCGGATCAGGTCGGTCGAGACGCCTAGCGTGATCGGCTTTTGGTCGGACGACGAGATGAAGGTCAGCGCGTAGACGAATTCCTGCAAGGTCAGGGTGAACGTAAAGATCACCACCGTCAGGATCGCCGGCACCGACAGCGGGATCGCCATCTTGATGAAGGCGCCAAACAGGCTGCAGCCGTCGACGATTGCGGCTTCCTCGATCTCGACCGGGAGCGCCTTGAAGAACCCCATCAGCAGCCAGGAGCAGAACGGGATCGTGAAGGTCGGGTAGACCAGCACCAGCGACCACATCGAGTTTTGCAGTCCGAGTTCGGCGATGATCCGGGACAGCGGCAGGAACAACAAAGTCGGCGGCACCAGGTAGGTTAGGAAAATCATGATTCCGAGCGCTTCGCCCTTGCGACTGGTCATGCGGGCCAGGCTGTAACCGGCCGGAACCGCGGTGACCAGGGTGATCGCGGTAACGCAGACGCCGACGATCAGCGAGTTCAACAGCCAGCGCGCGAACAGGGTTTCCTCGAACAGGTACTTGATGTGCTCCAGCGTCGGCGGCTCGTTGAACCAGAACGGGATGTTGGTGACGTTGTAAAGGTCACTGTTCTGCTTGAACGCCGTGATCACCATCCAATAGAACGGAAACGCGGCCAGGATAACGAAGAATGCGACGCCGAGGAAAAACCCGGTTCCGCGGAGCGAGCGAACAAAAGGCTCCGACATGTCAAATCTCCCGGCGACGAATAAAGCGAAGCATGAAGATCACCACGACTAGCAGCACCGGCAGCATGAACAGCGAGATCGCGGCGCCGTGCGCCACGTCGCCGGAAACAATACCGGTCTGAAAGCCTTCAAAGCCCAGCACCGAGGTTGCGCCACCGGGGCCGCCCTGGGTCAGCAGGAAGACGATGGAAAGATCAGTGAACGTGAACACGATGCCGAAGATCAGGCCGATGGCCATGATCGGCAGGATCATCGGCAGGATGATCTGGTAGTTGCGGCGCCAAAAGCCTGCACCATCGACCGTCGCGGCGTCGATCACGTCCTGCGGAACCGCAGTGATGCCGGCGAGGAAAATCACGATGGCAAATGGAAAGAAGCGCCAAGCGTTGATAATGACAATGCACAGCATCGCAAGGTACGGATTGCCGAGCCAGTTCGGCGCCTCTTCGCGAGTAAGGATGCCAGCCGCAATCAGGGTCCAGTTGATCACGCTGTAGAGCGAATCGAACATCCACTGCCAGGCGATCGTAGCGAGCGCGACCGGTACCGCAAAAGGCAGGATGATTAGCGCTCGCACGATCTTGCGGCCGGGGAAGGGCTGCAACAGCAGGAAGGCGCCGAACTTTCCGAGCACGAGGCCGAGCAATTGCGACCCGAATGTAAAGATGAAGGTGTTGCGCAATGTGTCGAGGAAATTCGGATTTTGCAGGATCTGCTCGAAATTCGCCAGGCCGACGAACTTCCAGGTTGGGTTGTAGATGGTATAGGCGCTGAGCGAGTAATAGACCGCGAGCAGGAGCGGCAGGCCGACCAATAGCAAGACGTAGAGGATCGCCGGCGCGACCAAGATTGTTTCGAGTACCTCGCGACGGTCGAGGACGAAGTGAAAGCGCGAAATCGGCTTGGCAACAGGCTCTGCGATGACAGCCATCGGCGAATCCCCGGTTCAGTGGCGAGTGCGACGATTGCCGTTGGCGTCGAAGTGGCGCAGCGCGCTGTTCTTCACGGCGAACGGATGCCACTCTCCGGGCCGAATGCTTCCTTCGGCGACGTGGGCTGGCGGCAACTTCGCCGTGATCGGCTGCTTCGAGTCAAAGCCATCCACCACGCCGTAAACAATGCGCTCGGACCCGAGATATTCCGAACGGTCGACGCGAAACGAAAATTCGGTCGCGCCTCCGTCTTCAATCATGTCCCTGGGCAAGAAATTCTCCGGCCGGAATCCGAGATAGCCGCCGCAATTGCGGGTGACGATGTTCATCGGCGGCGCGCCGACAAAGGTTGCGACAAAAAGGTCGGCAGGATCTTCATAGATATCGGTTGGCGTTCCCACTTGCCGAACCCTTCCATGATCGATCACCGCGATACGGTCGCCCATGCCCATCGCTTCGATCTGGTCGTGGGTCACGTAAATGGTGGTGAGGCCAACGCGCTGCTGAAAGTTCTTGATCTCCTGGCGGGCCGAGGTACGGAGCTTGGCATCCAGATTGGACAGCGGCTCGTCGAGCAGAAGCGCGGTCGGTTCGCGAACGAGCGCGCGCGCAAGCGCCACACGCTGGCGCTCGCCGCCTGAGAGCTGGCGTGGCCGCCGGTCGAGAAGATGGCCGATGCCGAGCAACTGCGAGGCCCACTCGACCTTGTTTTGGATGTCCTGGGAGGGCATGCGCTGCGTGCGCAGCGGAAAGGCGATGTTATTACGTACCGTGTAGTGCGGATAAAGGCCGTAGCTCTGGAACATCATCGCAATGCCGCGGGCGCGGGGCGGGATGTCGTTGACGACATTGCCGCCGATCAGGAGGTCGCCGCTGGTCTGTTGCTCGAGGCCGCAGATGATGCGGAGGAACGTCGTCTTGCCGCAGCCCGAGGGGCCGAGCAGCACCATGAACTCGCCATCCGGCACCCTCAGCGAGATGCCGTTGACGGCGTTAATCTCGCCGAACTTCTTGACGATATCCCTGGTCAATACGGCTGCCATCGATCCTCCCGGAGCTCATGCATGGCGCTCTGCTGCCAATCGCTGGGCAGGGCGCCAATCGTGTTTGCCAATGAGCTGCAACGTGGCCGGCTGCCGGAGCGCGCAAAGGAGGGCTGCGTCCGGACACGGCTTCAGGCTTTCTCGTGCCACTTCTTGAAAATGGCATCAGATTGTTGGTGCGCCCATTTGACCGAGTCCTCGGCGGACATCTGACCGCTCGCCGCCTTTGCCATCATGTCGCAGATAACGAAGTCGTTATAGACCTCGTCGACGGCGGGCCAGGACGGCCCGGGATATCCCGGGGAGGCCGACCACTGCTCGGACTCCTGTAGCACCGCTAATTTGTCTGATGGCGTCGAAGTCGGATCGTTCGAGAGGATCGGCATCGGCTTCGGCACCAGATTGGCGAAGCAGGGGTTATTGTAGCCTTCGCTCGCCTTGAACGCCTCCGGCCAATGATCGGCGTAGTATTTGAGGAACTCGATTGCGCCTTCCTTGTTCTTGGCGAACTTCCAGATGCCGTAGAATTCGGAAGCGCCGCCCATGATCTGGCGTACCGGCCCCTTTGGCGGAGCCATCACGAAGGTGTCGTCGGCGCCCTTCTTGTTTGCCTTCTGGAACGTCCGATAGGCGGAGATCGGGTTGACGATCAGCGAGCCGATGCCCGAAACGAGATAGCGATTGTTGCTGGAGTCGTCCCACGACAGCACTTCGGACGTCATCGCTTCCTTGTACAGCGCGGTGACGAACTTGACGGCTTCGATCGTCTCCTTGCTGTTGAGCACGACGTTCTTGCCTTCGGTGTCCTGAAGTGCACCGCCAAAGCTCCACAGCAGGCCGCGCCAGGTCGTGTTCGGGTCGTTGCTGTGTCCGAGCGAAATGCCGACCGGATGGCCCTTGGCTTTCAGCTTGGCGCCGCCGATACGCACGTTGTCCCACGTGTCCGGCTGCATCCCGATCTCGTCCCACATGCTCTTGCGGTACATGGCGGGGAAGTTGATGTAAAAATCGGGGAAAGCTGACCAAGTCTTATCGTCCTGGTTGTATCCGATCTGGCGGCCGATCCTGCTGACCTTGCCGTACTTCTTCTCGGTTGCCTCGACGAGGCTTGTCATGTCGACGAGGAATTTGCGGTAGAGGTGCGCTCCGCCTGCGCCGTTCCATCCGAACAGATCGTGACCTGACTGAGCCGAGGCTTCGGCGGCCGCGCGCGCGGCGACGTTGGCGACCGGGATGTGGTCGACGGTGACGTCGAGGTTATTTTTCGTGCCCCAATCCTTTGCGAACTGATCGAACCATTTGTCGTATTCCGGAACGAAATGGCTCCACTGTACGATGGAGACGGATTTGGTGTCGGCAAGCGCACGGGAAACGAATGGGGCAGCAAGGGACGGCACCGAAGCGGCGGCGAGGATAAGACCAGTTTGTGTCAGGAAACGACGTCGCGTGACGCGCAAAAAATTGCCCGTGCTCATCTGGACTCCTCCTGCGGATATCGCCAGTTGGAGAAAGGCTCATCCAGATGAGGGATCAGTCTAGCTCCGCCCTGGATCTTGTTATCGCTGGCGTCACTATAGCTTTGAGGCCCGGACCGGCCTTTCTACTAAAGCCGGTCAGTCGGTACGCTGCCGTACAAAGATTGACAGCGGACGAAGTCGCGCGGCGCTGGCCGGAAGCAAGCTGTTTGGATGGCTGCGTCAGACGCAGCAAAGGCAGGCGCGCATAAGGTCGGCGTCCGCGGAAATGCGGTGCTCGTGCAGGCCGCTGCGATTTAGGTACCGGTATTCCGACGCTATGATCTGATAGCATTCGCATGTTCTAAGCTCGAGGGCCGCGTGATCGCACACGTCGATGCCACCTCGCTGCCTGATGAGCCCGCCGGACTGTTCCAGTTCCGCAAGCGTTGTCGTGATGCTGGCGCGTCGCACGCCGAGGATGACCGACAGCATATCGTGCGTCACGGGGATGATCCGGTCGTCCAGGCGGTCGGCTGCGAGCAGCAGCCAGCGGCTCAGCCGTTCCTCCAGGCTGTGGCGGGCGCTGCAAAGCGTTGTCTGCGCATTCTGGACCAACAGCGCGTGGATATAGCTGAACAGCTGCTGCTGGATGTCCGGGGATCTGTGCGCGGCCCTGCTTAGGTCCGGCACCGCGATGCGCAATGCATAACCGGGGACCGACATTAGGCAGCGATTGGGTGAGCGCTGCATACCGAGCGCCGCCGCCACTCCGACAAAACCGAGCCGTCCAACCATGGCGATTCCGACCGGACCATCACGCTGCGTTCGCACCAGCAGCGAGGCGACGCCGCGTTCGATGAAGTAGATATGCTCGATGGGATGGTGGTAGTCCTGAAGAATTGCCCGGCGCTTGAGCGCAACGGGCTGCAGGAAGGGACGAAGCTGCTCAAAGGACGCCGGCGCAAGACCGCCCAGCAGACGGTTTTGAACCCGCACCGTCTGTTCGCGGTCGCCACCACCCAGCGTACCTTTGAACACTATCCCATGGGGCTATCCCCTGGATGCATCTCGATCCGGCCTTGTTCCGCCGGCATTGGGGCTTCCTCCTCGCGAAGCTACTCCCTCTTCGACCTGGAGTCACCGGCACCCGACAATCCAGCGACGGCAGGTCAAAGGCGCCTTCAACTCCCCAACGAATAGGCTGTTAGCTGGCGGCCCAATCTGTTCACTCGGGCATCAGAGGCAATTTGATTTCGGTCATCGAGCTCTACACCGACTTCGCTTATTGGCCCGATGCTGCCTAGCTCGATGCGCGTCCAAGCGGCGGCCGTCGAGTAGACAGGAAGCGGCTTGCACCGGTCCAGACCGCCGGTTTTGACCCGAAGCGGTCCTGGACCTTCGCTCGCCATCTCGCCTGACGACGCAAGCCGAAGTGATGTCATTTATTGCGTCGCTTCGCGCCGTCAGTGGTTCAGGCGGGCGGGGTTCGTCGGCGCAAGATTGCCGCAATGCAGCGTGGCCGCTTCCCAATCCATCCGGTCCTATTCGACTTGCAGGTGGTGGCTGTCCGCATCTCCTGCGCATCCCTATGTCTGATATAATTGATATCTGCCGGGTTCATCCAAGAAAGGCCCGCATGAAAACTTGATCCCCGGAGGAGCACTGCCGTCGAAATCGTCGCGGGCCGGCGGTTCTATTCAATGTGCAATCATCCACAGGGGAAACGCCATGAAACGTCGTCAATTTCTAAGTACGGCAGGCGCCGGCCTCGCCGCGTCTGCCGCCGTTGTTGCGCCAGCCATCGCCCAGTCGATGCCTGAACTAAAGTGGCGCTGCACCACGAGTTGGCCGAAGTCGCTGGATGTGCCTTTCAGTGCATCAGAGACGATCGCGAAATATGTTGCGGAAGCTACCGACAACAAGTTTCAAATTCAGCCCTTCGCAGGCGGCGAGATCGTGCCTGCCTTGCAGGCTGTCGATGCAGTAAGCAATGCAACGGTCGAAATGTGCCACACCGCCGCCTATTATTTCATCGGCAAGGATCCGACCTTCGCACTCTATTGCTCGGTACCGTTCGGCCTGAACTCGCGCCAGCAGAACGCATGGTTTCAGGATCACGGCGGTCAGGACATGCTCAACGAGTTCGGCAAGAAGTACAACATATACGGTATTGCGGGCGGCAATACCGGCACTCAGATGGGCGGCTGGTTCCGCAAGGAGATCAACAGCGTCGAAGATCTCAGCGGATTGAAGATGCGGATCGGCGGTTGGGCGGGCAAGACCCTTTCAAAGCTCGGCGTGGTTCCGCAGCAGATCGCAGGCGGCGACATTTATCCCGCATTGGAAAAAGGCACGATCGACGCAACCGAATGGGTCGGTCCCTATGACGACGAGAAGCTCGGCTTCTACAAGGTCGCGAGGTACTACTATTATCCGGGCTGGTGGGAAGGTGGCACGGCGCTGCATTTCTTCATCAACCTGGACAAGTGGAACGCCCTGCCAAAGGCTTACAAGTCGCTCCTCGCTCTGGCCTGCGGCTATGCCAACATGGACGTTCAGGCGCGCTATGATGCTCGCAATCCGGCGGCCATCAAACGGCTCGTCGCCAACGGGACACTTCTGCGTCCATTCAGCCAGGCGGTGATGGAAGCGTGCCTAAAGGCTTCGAACGAGGTCAATGCGGAAACCTCCGCGTCCAACCCTGATTTCAAGAAGATCTACGATTCGCAAGTGGACTTTCGAAACGACGAGAATCTCTGGTGGCAGATCGCGGAGTATTCATATGAAACATTCATGATCCGCATGCGTTCAAAGGGCTGAACGAGCCGCGCGCGGGTCCTGCGGGATACTCTTCGACCTGTCTTATCAGCTTCAGCCGGAAGGAAGCCGGCCGTCGCGGCCCGATGGCGGGCCGACGACAGCATTCGCGCTGACCGCGTCGATGACGGCACGTTTCCAGAACTCGGTTGTCTTCTGCGGTCAGCAGCAGATCGCTCTTCGGATTGAAGTGGTCTTGTCTTGAAAGTTCGTCACGTTAGTCGGATACTGGATAGGATCCCTTGGGCCATTATCAATCCGAGGAGGACGATCATGGCGATTCAGATCGTGATGGACCGCACCGGCGACAGCCATCACCCTTTCAACCCCCGCGACCTGCAGGAAGTGGCGAAGGCGGAGCAGCGGTTCTATGAACTGACGAATGCCGGCTTCACCGCCGCGGTCCGGACGGGTCCCGGTCAGATCTCGCAGATCCGATCGTTCGACCCCAGTGCGGATGAAACCCTCTTTTTCCCCAGATTGATCGGCGGCTAGCCGCTCATGTTCGGCTTTCGGCCGTCCGCGTCGGGCGTCCGCTCCCGCACGAGAGCGGCGCGAATGCTCTTCATCAGGCACGGCGCTGAGCGCACACCCGAGGGGCGGTCGCTGCTGCTCTTGCGGCGTTGGCTATCGCCCGCGCAGTGGGAGCAGTTCGCAAGGAGGGGCTACTTCGAGGTTGTCGGAAGCGAAAGTGGGAAGCGGTACCGGATCCACGCCGGGACGTCGGTGAACGTGTGCGAGATTGACGAAAGAGGCCGCGTGCGGGAGGGGCTGTGCTTCATGCCGATCGGCGCGCTGCCGATCGGAGATGTCATGCTTGCCCAGAAGATTGCGTTGGAAACATGCGAGGGCAAGGCGCGCGCCGTGGCCAGGAGGTTCACGCCGAGCACTTTCCAGTTCAGACAAGCCCGACCTCTCGGTTGACGCCATCGCCAAAGATGTCGTGCGGCTCGACGATTACGTCGCCGATATTGACGCCGAGGCGGAAAGCAAGGCGCCTGTCTTCAGCGTCTCCGACTGAAAGTTCATGAATACGGGAGGAATTGCACCGCAGCCCGTACTGCTTCAACCGCGCTCGGAAACTCCGCCAAGAACCCGTCGCCAGTATTTTTGACGACGTGGCCGCAGTGTTCCGTGATTGCTGGATTGACAGCATCGGCTAGGAGCGCCGCCAATTTGGCATGCGTAGCCTCTTCATCCGTGTGCATGAGCCGCGAATAGCTAGCCACATCGGCTAGCCACATCGGCAGCCAAAATCGCCGACAACCTGCGCTCGACCCGGACCGGCCGTTCTTGCACCATCGCGAGCAACCCTGCTCAGCACATTTTGTACGACGGATCACACGCCAGCGCCAACGCGCTTTCACGGGGTCGCCCCAAGGGCCCATTCCAGTTGTTGTCTTGAAATGTCAGCCGCGCTGACCGATGCCTGCTTCGGTTGGGTGAACGCCGAAGGGCCGCTAAGACGAAGATCACGGTCGCGCTCGGCATGTCAGCAGTTGAGGCCAGACCGGACATGCCGAGAACCCGCCCCAATCGAACGTCTGCTCGTTGGACAACGACGTGACCCGCGACTTCACATGCGCAAGTAGCCTTCAACCTCGCCCTCAGCCCAGGCGAGCGTCTTCTCTAGCGGCTCGCCCTGCATGTGGCGGACTGTCATCTGGGTCATGAGGCCCCAGGAATGGATCTGCACTGCGATCTTGAGCGGTGTTGGCTGCGCGGCAATCGATAGGATCTGGTGGTCGTAGGGATTCGGGTAGTGGTAGAGCGTGCCCTTCGGCGGTCCTTGGTCGGCCCAGGTCTTGAGCGTCGTCAGGTTGTCGAAGGCCCGAAGGTCGTGGCCTCCGCTCGCGGCCACCATCCTTTCGATTGCCTTCGGCTGCGACAGGTGCGCCAGCAGGCTCTTTGCCGTCGGCTTGCTCTTGGTGAAGGACCAGATCTCCAGAAGAAAGGAATGAAAGGTGCGAAGCAGCCCTTTCGACCCGCCGGCGACCTGGCGCGATTGCCCCAAAGGAGACTCGTTGGCCGCGAACCCGCATAGAGAGCCGAAGTGAGACCATGGCCGGCGCGTCAAGCTAGCACTTGATTTCCTGCTGCGACGGGCGACAATGACGTCACGCCAGCTTCCGGTACTGAACTTCATATAAGACGGGGAAAACCCGCTTGGCCACGGCAATACCGTCGCTGCGCGGGAGGGACCGTTATGACGGTGCGGTTCATGCTGCAGCGCCGACACGATCCGGGCCGCCGGGCGTATCGCCGCTACGATTGGGAACGACGTGGTCGCGCCGCTGCTCTGCGAAGAATTCACCATGTTTCGCGGCGAACTCGCCACCACGGCGCTGCAAGTGGAACACCTACAAAAGATCATCGAGCCAACGTATCGCGCAGGCGACGGCGTGGGCATGCGTTGAGCCACGGAGGCGCGATAGGCTGAAAGGGAGTCCAAGCCGGCGTAAGACCGGCCGAAGGGCATCAGCTCAGACACACAGAGGGAGGGATGCATGACGACGGTAACCCGACGTAACGTCCTCAAGGGCGGTGCCGCGGTTGTGGGCGGCATGGCCGGCATCTTGGCGACCGGCAGGGCGCCCGCCTATGCGCAAGCCACCACGGTGCACTGGCTGCGCTGGACCGACTTCGTTCCGGCGTCAGATCAGCTTCTGCGCAACGAGATCGCCAGGGAGGGCGAGAAGGCGCTCGGCATAAAGCTCAATATCGAGACCATCAACGCCAACGATATCCAGGCCCGCGTCACCTCGGCTATCCAGTCGGGGTCAGGCCCGGACGTCGTCTGTGTCCTCAACAATTGGGGGCAACTTTACGGCGAGAGCGTCGCGGATGTCAGCGACCTCGCTGAGGCACTCGGCAAGAGCCAGGGCGGCTTCTACGAAACATCCCGCGCGGTCGCCAATGACGGAAAAAAATGGATCGCAGTGCCGTGGTGCATCGTCGGCCTGCAGATCGCATACCGAAAGTCCTGGTTTGCCGAGATCGGCTACACCGATGGAAAATTTCCCCAGACTTGGGAAGAGTATCGCGAGGCCGGCAAGAAGCTGAAGGCAAAGGGACGGCCGATCGGCCAAACGCTGGGTCACACGTTCGGCGATGCGCCCGCCTTCGCTTACCCCTATCTGTGGTCCTGGGGCGGCAAAGAGGTCGAAGCAGACGGCAAGACCGTTGTGCTGAATAGCCCAGCGACAGTCGAGTCGGTAAAGTTCATGGTGGCCTTCTGGAAGGACGCCCACGATGAAGGCGGGCTCGCCTGGGACGATTCCAACAACAACCGCGCTTTTCTGTCCGGGACGTGCAGCGCCACGCTCAATGGCGCCTCGATCTACATCGAGGCTCTGCGTAAGCCGGATACCTACAAGACGGAGGCAGGCGGGCAATTGAAGGACGACATCCTGCACGCCGCGCTGCCCAAGGGCCCCGGCGGGCAGTTCAGCTATCACGTCCCGTTCTCGAACCTCCTGACGGGTTATTCGAAGAACCAGGATGCGGCGAAGAAATTCCTTGGCTGGATTCACTCCAAGGACGTCTACGACAAGTGGTTCGTCTCCCAGAAGGGCTTCTCGGTCGGCCCGACCACGGATTGGGAAAAGCACAAGCTGTGGGGCGACGACCCGATCATGCTGCCCTACAAGCAAGCGGCGCGCACAGGGCGCTTCGCTGGCTACCAAGGCCCCTCTACGCGCAAGGCAGCCGAGGTCGTTACCAAGTACATCATCATTGATATGTACGCAAAGGCCGTCCAAGGCATGCCCGCCGAGGATGCCGTGAAGTGGGCAGAGGCTGAGCTCAAGAAGGTCTACGTCTGAGGTTAAGCCGTCCCTCTCCCATTTTCGTGGGGGAAGGGAATCTTCCGGCCGACGAGGATCGAACATGGGGATAAGCGCGGTTTCCGCCACCACGCTCCGCGAGGCGCCCCCTCCGCGGCGACAGCGGTTGCTCGAGGACGAGCGCTGGTTGGCATTCGTGCTGCTGGTGCCGACCATCGCGCTGCTCGGCATGTTCATTGCCTATCCCTTCATTCGAGGGATATTGCTGTCGGTCACCAACTCGCGCGTCGGTATGCCCGGCGACTTCGTCGGCCTCGCTAACTTCTACAAGATCTTCAATGACGGAATCTTTCGCACCTCCGTTTACAACACCTTCCTCTATACGGGCGTGACCACCGTCTTCAAGCTGGCGCTCGGGCTGTGGCTGGCCATGCTGCTCAACCGTAATTTCCGCGGCAAGGCCTTTACCCGTGCTTTCATCCTGCTGCCTTTCATTATCCCGACCGTGCTCTCGACTTTCGCCTGGAAGTGGATGTTCGACCCGACGTTCAGCGTTCTCAATTGGCTCCTCTACCATTTCGGCTTGATCACCGGTCGGATCAATTGGCTGGGCGATCCGGACCTCGCCATGATCTCGATTATCATCGTCAACATCTGGCGCGGGGTGCCGTTCTTTGCCATCAGCCTGCTCGCAGGCTTGCAGACTATCAGTCCCGAACTCAACGAGGCCGCCGCCATCGACGGCGCCAAGCCGTGGCAGCGGTTCTGGCACATCACCTGGCCACTGCTGCTGCCCGTGACCATGGTCGTGGTGCTGTTCTCAGTGATTCAGACGTTCGCCGACTTCCAGATCGTCTATGTGATGACGGGCGGCGGACCAGCCAACGCAACGCACCTGTTTGCCACCTACGCCTATCAGATTGGTATCGGCACCGGCCTCTTGAGCGAGGGCGCCGCAATATCGCTCGCAATGTTTCCGGTCCTGTTTCTGGTCGTCATTATCCAACTTCTCTACATCCGCCGCGTGGAGGTCCGCTGAGCCATGATCGAAGGCGCAAGGTGGCGAAAGTGGATGTTCTTCTACGTCCCCATGGCGCTGTTCCTGCTTTTCCTGCTGTTCCCGTTCTACTGGATGGTGATCACTTCGGTGCGGCCGGACGGCGAGCTTTACCGGCCTTGGAATTCGATCAACTACAATCCGTTCTGGACTTGGAAACCGACCTGGGACCATGTCAGGTACTTGTTCGAGGAAACGCTGTTCGCATCGTGGCTGTGGAACACGACGTTCATCGCGCTCGCGTCAACCGCTATCTCGCTCGTGTGCGGCGTGTTCGCCGGCTATGCTCTGTCGCGGCTGAACTTTCCATTTGCCGGCAGCCTGGGCACCGGCATCTTCATTACTTATCTGGTACCGCAAACGCTGCTGTTCATTCCGCTGGCAGAGATCATACGCAACTATCGGCTGGGTGACACGCCTTGGTCACTGATTCTGACCTATCCGACCTTTCTTATTCCGTTCTGCACCTGGCTCATGATGGGCTACTTCAAGGCGGTACCCAAGGAGCTCGAGGAATGCGCGCGCATTGATGGCGCCTCGCGCTGGCAGGCTATGCTCTACATCGTCATCCCGGTGGCGATCCCGGGCATCCTCTCGGCCGGCATCTTCGCTTTCACGCTGTCGTGGAACGAGTTCATCTATGCACTTGTCTTCCTGTCCTCGCCTGAGCAGAAGACTGTGCCGGTCGGCGTCACATCGGAGCTGATCCGTGGCGATGTATTCTACTGGGGACCGCTGATGGCTGGGGCCCTGCTTGGATCGATACCGGTTGCTATCGCCTATTCGTTTTTCGTCGAGCACTACGTCGCAGGATTGACCGGATCGGTGAAGGGCTGACAGCACGACGGATCATAGGGATTCGAAGGCGCGAATCCAGATTGCGCGTAGGTCGTTGGGAGGCAGGTGAAAGTGAATGGGCCAGGTCGTCCTCAAGGGGATCAACAAGTTCTTTGACAGCGTGCACGCTGTCAAAGACGTCAATCTGCAGATCCGCGATAAAGAGTTCGTGGTGTTCGTCGGCCCCTCCGGCTGTGGCAAGACGACGACGCTCAGGATGATCGCCGGGCTTGAAGCGATCAGTTCCGGCGATATTTCCATCGACGGCAACGTGGTCAATGAATTGGCGCCCATGGACCGCGACATCGCCATGGTGTTCCAGAACTACGCGCTGTACCCGCACATGAGCGTGTACGACAACATGGCGTTCGGCCTGAAGATGCGCAAATTCGAAAAGTCCGAGATAGACAAGCGCGTGCTGGAGGCGGCTGACATCCTCGGCATCGGCGAACTGCTAAAGCGCAGGCCACGCCAGCTCTCAGGCGGCCAGCGCCAGCGCGTGGCGTTAGGCCGTGCTATCGTGCGCCACCCTCGCGTGTTCCTGTTCGACGAGCCGCTGTCGAACCTCGATGCCAAGCTGCGGGTGCAGATGCGCGTTGAGCTGAAGAAGTTGCATCTGCGACTCGGCACTACAGCCATTTACGTTACTCATGATCAAGTCGAAGCCATGACGCTGGGTGACCGGGTCGTGGTCATGAAAGACGGCGTGGTGCAGCAGGTGGGGGAGCCGCTAGAGCTGTACAATCAGCCCGCCAACAAGTTTGTCGCCGGCTTCATCGGCTCCCCGGCCATGAATTTCGCCGCCGTTACGGTGACCGAGGCGAATGGATCGCTGATCGCCGAGAACTCCGGCCTGCGCATCAAGCTACCGGACGAGACCGCGCAGCGGCTGCACGGCCATATCGGACGCGAGGTCATGCTCGGCGTGCGGCCGGAGGACCTCACCGTGGCGGGTAGCGTTGATCTCGGCCACCCATGCTTCGATGCTGTGATTGAGGTGGTCGAGCAACTCGGCTCGGAAATCCTGCTCGATATGAAGGTCGGCGAGAGCATCATGGTGGCGAGCATCGAGCCGACCGCGAGGGTGAGGGTGGGCGATAAGCTGCGCGTTGCCATGCGGCCTTCCAGGCTTCACGTTTTCGACGCGCAGACCGAGGCGGCCATCTAACGCCGGCAGTTGGCCAATTCCGGTGGTGAGGGGAATTCGCTCAGGACTGGTGACCTCCCTGTCACCAGCTTCGATGACGCCCAGCGTCAGCGGCTGGCCGCCGGAGGGCGGCTCCGAGCTAACCTGGCGGACCAGCGCCATCATGTCCGCTCATGGCGGGTCGACGGGAAAGGGTCCGATTGGCTGTCACTTCTGCGAGAGGCAGGATTAATGCAGTGCGCATTGATCGCGCGCACGCTTGAGGTCAGCCGTTTCGGCTCCTTCGTCAAACCAATCGCAGATCGGTTCTAGCAGCGTGCGCGCCTCATCAATCCTTCCTTGGCTCCGCCAGAGTTCTGCGAGGCTTGTGGCGGCGCGCAACTCCAAGGACTTGGCGCCTTGACCACGCGCCACCTCAATGGATTTCCTAAGATGAGACTCGGCTTCGCCGACTTTCGATGGGTCGAGCGATAGGAGAATTTGGGCTTTTTGCCGGTGTAATTCCGACTCCCATGCCCTGCCCGTCACATCACCTAAGCCGGCCAGGAGCCTTTCGACCAACGTTAGTGCGCGTTCATTCTCGCCGGCCTTGGCGTCAATTTCCGCCAGCCAGCTATTCATCATTGGCATCATGAAACCGACACCGTTGCGCCGCGCCTCGTCGATTCCCAGTGCGATCTCGGATCGGGCCTCCTCAATTCGGCCAATCTCGCCGACGGCCCGGCCTCGCGAAATTCGCGATAGAATTACGTACAGCGAAAACCGCTGTTCTTGTGACATTTCGAAGCTGTTCTGGGCGCTCTCGAGAGCGCGAGCGGCGTCCCCGCGCAGAAGGTGCACGACAGAGGTCATGTAATGAGCGAACGCCACTGTGTACGGGTGAGCAAGATCCTGAGCCAGGGCCAACGCTTCCGACACGCGCGAAAGGGATCGATCGGGATAGCCGAGGAACCACAAGTCCCAGGACTGAAGCAGCAGTGAAGCCGCTTGAGGCTCCACCATGTAAAGGTGATAAAGGGGCTGTCTTCCTTCGCTGATCGAAAGCCTGATCGTCTCTTCGAAATGGTTCGCTGAGGATTGGAAGTCCCCGATTGTCAACAACGTGCTGCCCATCACTCTATGAGCCACCATCGCCAGCACGGGGCTAGACAAGTCTCGTGACCGCAGCAGAAACTCATCGGCCATGCTGAGCGCCTCATCGTTCCTTCCCCCCATCCATGAGTGTCCCCACAACCCAAACAGGGCTTGGAAATATTCAGGGATGTCGCCGAGACGCAGGCATAAGGCGCTAGCTCTGGAAAACGCTTCGCGGGTTTCCGTGGAGGCATACCCTTTGACGGCGATAAGCGGTATTCCCAGCGCCAGCTGAACCTCGACCTCTTGTTTGGTCCGCTCGGGCGTTTCGGGCATCGTTTTCAGAAGCTGAAGCGCACTTCGAAAATTGGCAATCGCTTCGATGTTGGCGGAGTGCGCGAGCGCGCGCTGCCCGGACTTGAACCAATAACGGATAGCCGAATTGTGATTGCCTGCTTCCTGATGATGATACGCCACGACTTCGGTCTGATTTTCCGCAAGCTCCGGAAAGTCATGCTCCAGGACCATGGCGATCTCGGCGTGGATCTGCTGTCTTTTGCTCCTGAGCAAAGAATCGTAGATCGCATCACGCAGCAATACGTGTTTGAACGCGAAGCGGAGGGAAGGCGAAATGTCGACTCGATATATGATGTCAGCCTGTTCGAGCAGCGAGAGTGCTGACAGGATATTATCTTCGTCGAGTTGCGATACGGCCGACAACAGATCATAAGAGAACTCGCGCCCGATCACCGCCGCAATCATTGCAAGTTTGCGACTCGGCGCAACGCGGTCGAGCCGCTCCATCAATGCGTCACTCAGCGTGTCCGGAACCCTGAGCAATGCTGCTTGTGCCGTCCGCTCGGACGCACCTCGACCGAGTACAGGTGCGCTCAACATACTGTTTGTCAGTTCCTCGATGTATAGCGGGACGCCATCGGCCTTTTCGATAATTTGGTCCAGCAGCGGCTGAGGCATTCTCCCGCCCCTCAACAGACCTCCAATCATCGCCTTCACTTCCGTATGCGATAATCGAGTCAGCGAGTGCACGGTGATATTCGCATGAGTGATCCATGCAGGGCGGAACTCCGGTCGGCACGACACTATAAGCAGCACGCGGGCGTGGTCGATCCGGCTGATAATCAGGTCAAGCAACTCAACCGTCGACGGATCCAGCCAGTGTGCATCCTCAAAGATGCAGAGCGTGGGCCCTTGGACGGAGAACGCCAACAGCATATCGACAAGCGTACTTATGGTTCTGTTCTTTATTTGCTGCGGGGTCAGGCGAGACAATTGGAGGTGATCATGCACTGGGATGGATAACAGCCTGGCGACCAGCAGGACCGGCTCGGCGGAATTATCGGGAAGGTAAGCCCTGAGCTTGGCGAGCTTGTCTGCATCGGGCTCGCGCGGTGTTATTTGGGCCGAATGTTGGATCTGCTCGATGACGGGGAAGAACGCGCTCTGATTATGGTAGGGCGAGCATTGATGATGCAGCAGAATATGCGGTTCCTGCTGAATATGCGATTTCAACTCGTGGAGCAGCCTCGACTTCCCGACTCCCGGAATACCCGAAAGGAGTATGACCTGGCCATCACGCTCCTTGACTTTCTGCCACCTGTCGAGCAGCAGGCTCAGTTCGCTTGAGCGTCCAATGAGCGGAGTAAGAGAGCCCGTATGCGCAGCCTCGAAGCGGCTAACCGTGCTTTTCGCCGCCAGCACGCGATACAAATGAAGGGGGTGAGTCACACCCTTGAGTTCGTGGATGCCGAGGTCCTGAAAATCAAAAGCGGCCGATATGAGACGCCTCGTCGTCTCTGAGATGAGTACCGTATCTGGAGCGGCAAGGGCCTGCAGGCGCGCCGCAATGTTCGGTGTCTCTCCCACCGCGTCCATCGACCAGCGGCCGCTATCTCCAATGTCACCGACAACAACCGGTCCAGAGCAAACACCCACTCGACAAGACAGAGTAACCGGACCTGAGATCTTCGTGACCCCGGACGCGATCTCCAGTGCGGCGTGAACGGCACGAATGGCGTCATCCTCATGAGCGGAGGGCCAGCCGAAAAATGCCATGACGCCATCGCCGAAATACCGGGCCACCTCGCCGCCATACCGCCCGATCGCGGTGCTGCATTCCTCCCGGTACGCGTCGATAAGTTTTTGGAGATCCTCAGGGTCCAGCTTCTCGGAGAGCTGTGTAGAAGCCACAAGGTCGCTGAACAGTACGGTAATCTGACGGAACTCAGGTTCGCGATGCTGCGCAATGGAGGGCGGCGCCACAGCGACTCTTGAACCCGCAAGCGTCTCGCCGCCGGGCTGGCGCGAAGCGGTCAATGCTTCAATCGCCCTAAGCAGCTTCTTGCGGTGACCTAAGGAAGAAACTCCAATTTGCTTGAGATCGTTTTCCGTCAAATCCGGAAGGAGGGAATATTCGATGTTGTTTTCCGCGAAGGCTTGGGCGTACTGGCCTAGACCGTGTCTGACCAGCCACTCAGCTAAGTCGGTGTTTGTCCTCGTCATCGAAGAGGCCCTCCTCTTACCGCCGTAGGACCCCTTATACTATCTCACGACGGGGACGCCGGAACAGTGCGTGCTTGCGCTCAGGCCCAGCAAACCGCGATGACGTCGCGCTGTTCCGCTCAAGCCGCGGGACGAGCGCTGCAATCCTCGTCTTTTGAAGGCCCTGAACTGAGACAGTATGGGAGCGCTTCTCCGATCGCCTGTCGAAGCTCGTCGACCATCTCGGCTTCGGATTTATGGAGTTCGTGATTATAGCCTTCCGCCATGATCAATGCCGATTCATACGTCTCCTGAACGACTGCGATACGGTCACTCGCAGGAAGAGACGCGACGAAGTCGATGGTGTCTTTGACGTGCGTGGCCTCACTTCCGAGAGAGCTATGGCTTCTGAGAAAGCGGGTCGCGTCGACGCCATCCGGACACAGCGCCTGGACTTTCTCGACGTCGGCCTTCTGCTTGAGCGCGGCGATGCGCTCCAGGCAGTAGGAATACCCTATGCAGCCGATCGGGTAGTCCTGCGAGCAAAGGTCATCGAAGCGCTTGCAGAGTGGCTTGATCCCCTGCGGGATGAAATTGGTGACGAGTCGCTCGGCCGGCAAACCGAGCGCACGCAGATCCTTGAGCGCGAGGCGATCGTGACCAGACTCCTCGCGCGCCCGTTCTTCAAGGTAGGCCGCGACCTCGGGCCTGCCCAGTTCCTCGAAGCGGCTGGCCGCGCGCCGCAGATTTCGAGGCGTATCGACAGACGTGTGATAGGCGCCGACCAGGGCCGCAACATAGCCCGCGAGCGTCTGGTCCGGACGTGCGAGGCGTTCTTCAATCGCGGCAAATCCGAGATTGATCGCGCCGTCGAGCAGCCCGATCGCGCTGCCCGCCGTACCCACGCCCGTCATCGGCGTCGCGAATGGATCTACGTTCCCTTTCGTCCCACCCGTGGTGTGGAACCAGACCTGTCCGGAGTCGCGAGCAATGATCGAAATATCACCCGTGACGTTGACCCACTCCGTCCTCAACCGCTTCATTAGAAACCTCCCAACCTGCAGTGCTCAGCACGGACCGTCTGTCTGCCGTTGCCACTTCGGACACGCGCTTCAAACTGGAGACGGATCGCGCCTCCCCTCGAACCGAACGGTAACCGCGCTAGATTCCGTTGGGCGTACAAGACATCAGCAAGCGAGCCGTTTCCAGAAGAGACTGGCCGGGTCGAGGGGTCACGCGGCCTCTGTTCGGCAGCACAAAGACGACTTCATCGGGGTCTTGCATGATGTAGTGACCATCGTGCTCTTCTTCCGTGATGATGACCGCGCGGTTCAGATAGATACCTCGCGCCGCGAGCGCGACTTTGGCTCGGTTCGCGGCGGCGGCCGTCACGGTAGTGTTGTCCGCCTCACGTTCCAGCAGCGAATTTCGGAAATCGTCTTCGACCCACGCGTCGACGATCAACTGCGCGAGCGAATCGTTGGGGCTGAAGGAGAAGGTTGGAACCGTCACCTCTGTCGGAGCCGCCGCGCCTCTCAAAACGACATTCTTTTTAATGGCCATGATCAGCCTTCCCTAATTAAGCGGGCTCGGGATCTCGCCGTCCCGCACCATTTAAATGCATTATATTTTTTGCATTTTAATTGTATAACCTCAGGATGGCAAGTTAGAATAGCGGTCACGGCCGCATGATCATAAATTCATCGTGCCGCTCCGGGGGGACACCGGTGACGGTATTCGGATTGGCCAACTCCAAACAAATTGGATACGAAATTTAAATATCCAGCGCGCGCCTCTACCCGGCGTTGCAATTTAAATGTCTGCCGATTGCGGCACGCTTTGTTGCTTGAAAATCGGGAGTGCGTAGGCCCCGGCATCTCCAATCTTGCCCGCACTCAGAGGTTGGCCGAAAAAAACTGGTCTAGGGCTTCGAGACGCGCGATGTACGAGCGGCAGCACAGGTCATCATTCTTTAGATTTCGAAGAGGAGGGCAGCGCATGGCCTCAAAAATTATCCAGCGCCTTGATCACGGTGTGAATCCAGCGACGACAAAGTCGGATAGGCTCAGGCCAATTTGCTGCCCGCATGAGTCCGGATTTGGCCCTTCTGCGACATTCAGCGATGTCCGCTATTGCGCGCTAGTGGCAGTGAAGCGGACATCGGGCGCGCCGGAGCCGAGCACTCCGATCTGACCAGGCGCTGTGGTCTTCGGTCTGCCTACTCCTCGTCGTCTTCGTCCTCGTCTTCATCCTCGTCGTCTTCGTCGCTCTCGTCCTCTTCCACGCGCGCGAGCGTGGCCAGCGGCAGCGTCTCGCGGAACAAATCGCCTTCCATGCCCATCCAGAGGCAGATCACGTCGTTCTCCTTCACTTCCGCGACCGTCAGCGGCTGGCCGCCGGATTTCAGCATCACGACATCACCGGCTTTCACTTCCATGGATTGTCCTTTCGCGTTGATCGACCGGACGCGAAGCTAGCAATTTGTCATGACATCCGGAAAACGGGGGCGGTGGATGAGACCGCGCACTCCCATGCACGGAACGCTCAGGTGCCGGGGCCGCTGGCAAAGGGGGCCTTCATCGCAAGGCCTGCGACGATGCCATCATGCCCCTGTTTTGCCCGACGTGTCAAAAAGAATTTCGTAAAATCGAAAATCGAGCTTGCGTTTGCCGTAAGCCCTTGAGTTTGCAACAGTCGGCTACTGTGCATGGGGTTGTTTTTCGATAATTTGTTGTCGCGGGCTTGTTTACCCCGGCAGCAGCTCGGTCAGCGAGCGGATGATGCGGTCTGGCTTGACGATCGAGCCCTCGGGCAGGCCGTCGCCATGCACGTCGATCCAGATCGAATAGATGCCGAGGCGCTGCGGCGTCACGACTTCCCATTCCAGATTGTCGCCGATCATCCAGGTGTCATCAGCGCTGACGCCGAGCGCCTCCATCGCGTGCAGATAGGCGCGCTCCTCGGGCTTGCCGAAGCCGTGCTCGCCTTCGATCTGGATGTGATGGAAGCGGTGCGCGAGCTCGAAGCGCTCGACCTTGGCGCGCTGGGTGTCGGCGGCGCCGTTGGTCACCAGAGCGAGCTTGATGCCGAGCGCCTTCAGCTGGTCGATTGCCTCATGCGCGCCGGGGAAGACGAACATCTCCTCCTCGCGATAGGCGGTGAAACGGTCGGCGATGCGGATGGCGAGATCGTCGGGCAGGGCGCGGTGGCCGGCGGCCGCGAGCGCGGCAAAGCCGCCCTTGACCGTGAGGTGGCGGGCTTCGGCGAGCTTCAGCCGCCATGCGGCTTCCGCGTTGGCCCAGAAGTTTCGCGCGAACGCCAGCACCGCGGTTGCGACCAGCTGTGGCGGCAGCGGCGCGAGTTCTTCGGCGAACTCGGCCGTGATCGTGTTCCACGCGATCTCGGGCCGGCCATAGGCCGACAGAATGGTGTCGTCCATGTCGATCAGCATGGCGCGAGGGAGCGGCGGCATGGCGAGGCTCATGGCCATTTCACTTCCGGCGGCAGCGACGACAGGATCGAATCCACATTGCCGCCGGTCTTGAGCCCGAAGATCGTGCCGCGGTCGTAGAGCAGGTTGAACTCGACATAGCGCCCGCGCCGGATCAATTGCTCCTCGCGATCCGCCGCGGTCCAGGCGCTCGCGAAATTGCGCCGCACGATCTCAGGATAGATCTTGAGGAAGGCGCGGCCGACGTCCTGGGTGAAGGCAAGATCTGCGTCCCAGTCGCCGCTGTCATGCCAGTCGTAGAAGATGCCGCCGATGCCGCGCGCCTCTTTGCGGTGCGGCAGGTAGAAATATTCGTCGCACCACTTCCTGTACTTGTCATAGTCGGCGACACCGCTCGGCTGCGCGCAGGCCTCCTTCATCGCGGCGTGGAAGGCGATGCTGTCGGCATCGTCCTGCGTCCGCCGCCGCTCCAGCACCGGCGTAAGGTCGGCGCCGCCGCCGAACCAGGCTTTTGTGGTGACGACGAAGCGTGTGTTCATATGCACCGCGGGCACATGCGGATTGCGCAGATGCGCGATCAGCGAGATGCCGGAGGCCCAGAATTTTGGATCCTCTGCGGCGCCGGGGATCTGAGCACGAAATTCAGGGGCGAATTCGCCGTGAACGGTCGAGCAATGCACGCCGACCTTCTCGAACAAGCGGCCATGCATCGTCGACATCACGCCGCCACCTCCGGCCGCGCCGGTATGATCGGTGCGCTGCCACGGCGTGCGCTTGAAACGACCGGCTTCGCCCGGATAGAGGCTTTGCGGCGCGTCGTCCTCCAGCCGCTCGAAGCTCGCGCAGATGTCGTCGCGCAAGGCTTCGAACCAGGCGCGAGCGCGGCCCTTGCGGTCTTCGATTGTTGAGGCGTCCATACTCAATTCCCGAAACGAACCTGCCGTAGGGTGGGCAAAGGCGCCCTTGCGCCGTGCCCACCATCTTCACCGCGATTCCGAACGGTGGGCACGCTTGCGCTTTGCCGACCCTACGAATCTCACTCTTGCGGACCGTAATAGGTGCAGCTCTCGTTGCAACTGTCGCGGTGGATGCTGACGCGGGTGAGCTTGCCGATATGCGCCAGCCTGTCCCAGACGAAGCGCGAGAGGTTTTCCAGCGTCGGGGTGCCCAGCGCCTCGATCTTGTTGAGATATTTGTGGTCCAGCATCAGGCGCACGTCCTCGATGGCGCGCTGAAGGAGCCCGAGGTCGACGACCATGCCAGTGTTGGGATCCGGCGTGCCGCGAACCGTTACCTCGGCGCGGAAGGAGTGGCCGTGGATCTCTTCGCTCGCCGCACCGAACGTCGTGCCCGACAAAGAGTGCGCCGCCTCGAAGCGGAACGATTTCGTCAATTCCCACATCTGTCCGTCAACAATCCTATCTGATGCCGAGCGATTTATGCGTCTGCACGCTCAACCGCCATTGCGGATGGCGCAGGCAATAGTCGATCGCACGCGCGGTGTTTTGGGCGACCTCGGGTCCGTCCATCGGCTGCAGCGAGAAACGCTCGAAGGCGAGGCCTTCGTAGGTCTCGGGCGCGGCGAGCGCCTGCGGATAGACCAGCTTCAGCTCGTGGCCGTGGCGTAGCACGAGTTCGCTGCCGCCCTTGGGGCTGACACAGATCCAGTCGAGCCCCGCCGGGGCGGCAATCGTGCCGTTGGTCTCGACGCCGATCTCGAAGCCGCGGGCGTGCAGGGCGTCGATCAAGGCGGTATCGACCTGGAGCAGTGGCTCGCCGCCAGTGAGCACCACGTAGCGGTTGGCAGTGGATGCGGCCCATTGCGCGGCGATGGTGTCGGCGAGTTCCGCAGCCGAGGCGTAGCGGCCGCCGAGCGTGCCGTCGGTGCCGACGAAATCCGTGTCGCAGAACTTGCAGGTCGCCTCGCTGCGGTCCGCCTCGCGGCCGCTCCAGAGGTTGCAGCCGGCAAAACGGCAAAACACCGACGCGCGCCCGGCATGGGCGCCTTCGCCTTGCAGGGTCAGGAAGATTTCCTTGACCGCGTAACTCAACTCTCGCTCCTCAATCCTTTGGGCCTTCGGGGTTCCGGATCTGGCGCAGCGCCTCGCCGGCGGCCATCGCCGCGGTCATGGCCACATTGAGCGACCGCAGGCCGGCCCTGATCGGTATCACCAGCCGCGCATCCGCAGCCTCGAGCACCGCATCCGTGACGCCGGCGCTCTCGCGTCCGAATAGCAGGATGTCCGACGTCTGGTAACGGAAATCGCGGTAGTCGGTGGCACCTTTGGTGGTGAACAGCAACAGGCGGTAGCCTTGTGCCGCACGCCAGTCCTCGAATCTCGCCCAGGAGTCGTGCCGGGTGATGCTGACCTGGTCGAGGTAGTCCATTCCCGCCCGGCGGAACGAGCGGTCCGAGACGGGGAACCCTGCCGGTTCGATGATGTGAGCGGCCATGCCCAGACAGGCGCAGAGCCTGAGAATCGTGCCGGTGTTCTGGGGAATGTCGGGTTGGAAAAGCGCTATCTGCATGGGCTGTGGCGGGTTGGTTGCGGGGGCAAAATGTCTCAATAAAACATCGCATCCCCGGGAATTCGTGCATTGCACGCTCCCGCGCCGATAGCGGGCTTGCGCTCGCCCGGCAAGGGTGCCAATAGAACGATTCTGGACTGCTGTTTTCCCCGTTTTGGGCGTGAGCAAGCAAAGTTCTGCCGCCGCGGGGGGCCGCGGGCGCCGGCAGCCTTCTGGGGACCTCATGGGCGCCCCCCGGAGCGGTTCGACCGGTCGCATAAGAAGAAAGGGTTGGAATCGTGACGACAGCGTCTTCGGCGGACCATCCGACACGCCGTGATTTCTTATTCGTTGCAACGGGGGCAGCCGCTGCAGTAGGGGGCGCGGCCGCGCTCTGGCCCTTCATCTCGCAAATGAATCCGGATGCGTCGACCATCGCCGCCGGTGCGCCGATCGAGGTCGATCTCAGCCCGATCGCCGAGGGCCAGGACATCAAGGTGTTCTGGCGCGGCAAGCCGATCTACATCAGCCACCGCACCAAGAAGCAGATCGACGAAGCGCGCGCCGTCAACGTGGCGAGCCTGCCCGATCCGCAGTCCGACGAAGCCCGGGTCAAGTCCGGCCACGAGCAGTGGCTGGTCGTGATAGGCATTTGCACCCATCTCGGCTGCATCCCGATCGCTCATGAGGGCAATTACGACGGGTTCTTCTGCCCCTGCCATGGGTCGCAGTACGATTCGTCCGGCCGCATACGCCAGGGGCCCGCGCCCGCGAACCTGCCAGTGCCGCCGTACCAGTTCGTTTCCGACACGAAAATCCAGATCGGCTGAGCTTCGGACTATCGTCCGAAGCTTCGCGCCGTCTCGTCGTATTATTTCCTCAGGATCGCATCATGAGCGGACCATCCGACTACCAGCCGAGCAATCCGGCCCTGCAATGGATCGAGCGGCGTCTGCCGATCTTTGGTCTCATCCACTCCTCCTTCGTCGCCTATCCCACCCCGCGCAACCTGAACTATTGGTGGACCTTCGGCGCCATCCTCTCCTTCATGCTGGCGATGCAGATCCTGACCGGCGTGATCCTGGCGATGCACTACACGCCGCAAGCCGATCTCGCCTTCAAGTCGGTCGAGCTGATCGTTCGTGACGTGAACTACGGCTGGCTGCTGCGCAACATGCACGCGGTTGGCGCCTCGATGTTCTTCGTCGCCGTCTACGTCCACATGTTCCGCGGCCTCTATTACGGGTCGTACAAGGAGCCGCGCGAGGTGCTGTGGATCCTCGGCGTCATCATCTACCTGTTGATGATGGCGACGGGCTTCATGGGCTACGTGCTGCCCTGGGGCCAGATGAGCTTCTGGGGCGCCACGGTCATCACCAATCTGTTCTCCGCCATTCCCTATGTCGGCGAGAGCATCGTGACACTGTTGTGGGGCGGCTATTCGGTCGGTAACCCGACGCTGAACCGCTTCTTCTCGCTGCACTATCTGCTGCCGTTCCTGATCGCGGGCGTTGTCGTCCTCCACGTCTGGGCGCTGCACGTCGCCGGTCAGAACAATCCTGATGGCGTCGAGCCGAAGACGGAAAAGGACACGGTGCCGTTCACGCCGCACGCGACCATCAAGGACATGTTCGGCGTCGCCTGCTTCATGCTGCTCTACGCCTGGTTCATCTTCTACATGCCGAACTATCTCGGCGACGCCGACAACTACATCCCGGCGAATCCGGGCGTGACGCCGCCGCACATCGTGCCGGAATGGTATTACCTGCCGTTCTACGCGATCCTGCGCTCGATCCCGAACAAGCTCGCGGGCGTCATCGCGATGTTCGGGGCGATCATCATCCTTGCCTTCCTGCCCTGGCTCGACAGCGCCAGGACGAGGTCGTCGAAGTATCGTCCGCTGGCCAAGCAGTTCTTCTGGATCTTCGTCGTGGTCTGCATCCTGCTCGGCTATCTCGGCGCGCAGCCGCCGGAAGGCATCTACGTGATTGCCGGCCGGGTGCTGACGGTGTGCTACTTCGCCTACTTCCTGATCGTGCTGCCGCTGCTCGCGCGCATCGAGAAGCCGCGACCGGTTCCGAACTCGATCTCGGATGCTGTGCTGGCCAAAACCGGGAGCAGATCGACGCCGATGGTGTCGACCGCGATCGTGCTGGCGCTCGCCGGTTCGTTGTTCGCGGGTTCGATCGACAGCGCGAAAGCGTCCGAAGGCAGCGACCAGCCGCCGGCCAACAAATGGTCGTTCTCGGGCCCTTTCGGTAAGTTCGACCGCGGCGCGCTCCAGCGTGGCCTGAAGGTCTACAAGGAAGTCTGCGCCAGCTGCCACGGCCTGTCCTACATCGCCTTCCGCAACCTCGCGGAAGCCGGCGGCCCCGGCTATTCGGTGGCGCAGGCGACGGCGTTTGCCTCCGAGTACAAGGTCAAGGACGGCCCGAACGATGCCGGCGACATGTTCGAGCGTCCGGGCCGGCCGGCGGATTATTTCCCCTCGCCATTCCCGAACGAGCAGGCCGCGCGTGCGGCGAACGGCGGTGCGGCACCGCCGGACCTGTCCCTGATCACCAAGGCGCGCTCGTATAAGCGCGGCTTCCCCTGGTTCATCTTCGACTTCTTCACCCAGTACCAGGAACAGGGTCCGGATTACGTCGCGGCCGTGCTTCAGGGCTTTGAAGAGAAGGTGCCCGAGGGCGTCACCATCCCGGAAGGCTCCTATTACAACAAGTACTTCCCGGGTCACGCCATCAAGATGCCGAAGCCGCTCAGCGACGGCCAGGTGACCTACGATGACGGCTCGCCGACCACGGTCGCGCAATACGCCAAGGACGTCACCACGTTCCTGATGTGGACCGCAGAGCCGCACATGGAAGCGCGCAAGCGCCTCGGTTTCCAGGTGTTCGTGTTCCTGATCATCTTCGCGGGCCTGATGTACTTCACCAAGAAGAAGGTCTGGGCCGGCTCGCACTGAGTGGCGCGAGACGAGAATGAAGAAGCCCCCGCGAGGGGGCTTTTTTGTTGGGCTGTCATTCCGGGGCGATGCGCAGCATCGAGCCCGGAATCCATTCCTCCACCAACGCCGTAGCCCGACGGATTCCGGGTTCGCCCCTGCGGGCGCCCCGGAATGACGTGAGTGTGGATTGCGTCATCCTCTTGCACCCGCCAGAATACCCACAACCGCTCCCCCAAAACTCATCGGAGGACACCATGGGAACCACCATCACCTTCAAGCGCCCGGATGGCAAGGACGCCTCGGGCTATCTCGCCAATGCCGGGCGCGGCAACGCGCCGGGCGTGGTTGTGATCCAGGAATGGTGGGGCCTGTCGGACCAGATCAAAGGCCTGTGCGATCGCTTTGCGCTCGCCGGCTTCGACGCGCTGGCGCCCGATCTCTACAAGGGCAAGGTGGTGCCCTATCACGACGCGGACAGCGCCAACAAGGAGATGAACTCGCTCGACTTCATGGACGTCACCACGCAGACCGTGCGCGGCGCCACGCAATATCTGTCGCGCAACGGCGCCAAGGTCGGACTAACAGGCTTCTGCCTCGGCGGCGCCGTCACCATCATCGGCGCGACCAAGATCCCGGAGCTCGCGGCCGGCGTCGTGTTCTACGGCATCCCGCCGGAGCAGGCGGCCAAGCCCGCCGACGTCAAGATCCCGCTCCAGGCTCACTTCGCCAACAAGGACGATTGGTGCACGCCGGAGTTGGTCAATGGCTTCGAAAAGGCCATGAAGGCCGCCGGCAAGTCGCTGGAGCTGTTCCGCTATGACGCCGAGCACGCCTTCGTCAACGAGCAGCGCCAGGCCGTGCACGACCGCGAGGCCGCCGAGCTCGCCTGGGGCAGGGCGACGGAGTTTTTCCGAAAGCATCTCGGCTGATAGCCCGTAGCCCGGATGGAGCGAAGCGTAATCCGGGGATTGTCTCGTGGCATGACCCCGGATTACGCTGCGCTCCATCCGGGCAACAGCCCTTGGCGCCGCCCTTGACGCCGCCCCCGCGCCATGGTGAGTATCCGCCCCATGAGCACCGCCGTCCACCCAGCCCGTCTCTGGTGGCGCACCTCCTAACGAGGTGGCCGTGCGATTTTCCTTTCCCAAATCGTCTGAGGTCGCCAACGCAGTGCGGCGGCCTGATCGTTTGTCCTGTGTGGCGTTCCCTCGGCAAGTTTCGTAAGAGGACGACATGAACAGGACAGTCTTTGCCCTCCCGGCCAGAAGCGACTATGTGACCCGTGCAGGTCTCGCGATCACGCGCGTGGCCGAGCAGTTCACCGGCGGCGCGAGCCGGCTCGACGATCTCGTTAGCCTGCTCGACCGCCGCCGCGGCGTGGTGCTGTCCTCGGGCACGACTGTGCCCGGCCGCTACGAGAGCTTCGATCTCGGCTTCTCCGACCCGCCGCTCAAGCTCGAGACATCAGGCGTCAATTTCAAGCTGGAAGCGCTGAACCAACGCGGGCAGGTGCTGATCACCTTTCTCACTGAGGTCCTGCGCGAGCCCTGCGTGGTGATCTCCGAGAAGACAGCCACGCGGCTTACAGGTCACATCATCCGCGGCGATGCGCCGGTCGAGGAGGACCAGCGCACCCGGCGTGCCAGCGTGATGTCGCTGGTGCGCGATCTCGTCGCCGCCTTCTCCGCCAATGACGACGGGCTGCTCGGCCTGTTCGGCGCTTTTGCCTACGACCTCGTCTTCCAGATCGAAGATCTCGTGCAGAAGCGGGCGCGAGAGAGCGACCAGCGCGACATCGTGCTCTACGTGCCCGATCGCCTGCTGGCCTATGACCGCGCTACCGGCCGCGGCGTGGTGCTCACTTACGATTTCGCCTGGAAGGGCAAGTCGACCGAAGGCCTGCCGCGCGAGACGGCCGACAGCCCATATCTGAAGACGCCGCGCCAGGGCTTTGCCGATCACGCGCCCGGCGAATATCAGGCCACCGTCGAGACGGCGCGCGCAGCCTTCGCGCGTGGCGATCTGTTCGAGGCGGTCCCGGGCCAGCTCTTCGCCGAGCCCTGCGACCGCTCGCCGGCCGAAGTGTTCCAGCGCCTCTGCGTCATCAACCCCTCGCCCTACGGCGCGCTGATGAATCTCGGCGAGGGCGAGTTTCTCGTCTCGGCCTCGCCGGAGATGTTCGTGCGCTCGGACGGCCGCCGCGTCGAGACCTGCCCGATATCAGGCACGATCGCACGCGGCACCGATGCGATCGGCGATGCCGAGCAGATCCGCCAGCTCCTGAACTCGGAGAAGGACGAGTTCGAGCTCAACATGTGCACCGACGTCGACCGCAACGACAAGGCGCGCGTCTGCGTGCCCGGCACCATCAAGGTGCTGGCGCGGCGGCAGATCGAGACCTATTCGAAGCTGTTCCACACCGTCGACCACGTCGAGGGCATGCTGCGCCCCGGCTTCGACGCGCTCGACGCCTTCCTCACCCACGCCTGGGCGGTGACGGTAACAGGCGCGCCAAAGCTCTGGGCGATGCAGTTCGTCGAGGATCACGAGCGCTCGCCGCGGCGCTGGTATGCCGGCGCGATCGGCGCGGTGAATTTCGACGGCAGCATCAACACTGGTCTTACCATCCGCACCATCCGCATGAAGGATGGCTTGGCTGAAGTGCGTGTCGGCGCGACCTGCCTGTTCGATTCAGATCCCGCCGCGGAAGACCGCGAATGCCAGGTCAAGGCCGCCGCCCTGTTCCAGGCGCTGCGCGGCGATCCGCCAAAGCCGCTGTCGACCTTTGCGCCCGATGCCACCGGAAGCGGCAAGCAGGTGCTGCTGATCGATCACGACGACAGTTTTGTCCATATGCTCGCCGACTATTTCCGCCAGGTCGGTGCCAGCGTTACCGTGGTCCGCTATGTGCATGCGCTCGACATGCTCAAGCAGAAGAAGTGGGATTTGCTGGTGCTGTCGCCCGGCCCCGGCAGGCCGGAGGATTTCGCGATCAAGAGGACCATCGATGCGGCCCTGGAGAAGAGGCTGCCGGTGTTCGGCGTCTGCCTCGGCGTGCAGGCGATCGGCGAATATTTTGGCGGCGAACTCGGCCAGCTCACCCATCCCGCCCACGGCCGGCCCTCGCGGGTGCAGGTGCGCGGCGGCCGCCTGATGCGCAATCTGCCGAACGAGATCGTCATCGGCCGCTATCACTCGCTGTTCGTGGAGCGCGACAGCATGCCCGAAGTTCTGAACGTCACCGCCAGTACCGAGGACGGCGTCGCCATGGCGCTCGAGCACAAGACCCTGCCCGTCGCCGGCGTGCAATTCCACCCGGAATCGCTGATGTCGCTTGGCGGCGAGGTGGGGCTGCGTATTGTTGAAAACGCGTTCCGGCTGGATGCGCGCGTTGATTGAGAGGCACCAATGACCTTTGACCACGATCTGAAGGCGAGCGTCCGCACCATTCCCGACTATCCCAAGCCAGGGATCATGTTCCGCGACATCACGACCTTGCTTGCGGATGCGCGCGCCTTCCGCCGCGCGGTCGACGAGCTCGTCAATCCCTGGGCCGGCAACAAGATCGACAAGGTCGCCGGCATGGAGGCGCGCGGCTTCATCCTCGGCGGCGCAGTGGCGCATCAGCTCTCGGCCGGCTTCGTGCCGATCCGCAAGAAAGGCAAGCTGCCGCACACCACCGTGCGCATCGCTTACTCCCTCGAATACGGCATCGACGAGATGGAGATGCATGTCGACGCCATCCTGCCCGGCGAGCGCGTGATCCTGGTCGACGATCTCATTGCCACCGGCGGCACCGCGGAGGGCGCGGTGAAGCTGTTGCGCCAGATCGGCGCCAATGTCGTTGCGGCCTGCTTCATTATCGATCTGCCCGAACTCGGCGGCGCCGCCAAGCTGCGCGCCATGGAAGTGCCCGTGCGCACGCTGATGACGTTCGAGGGGCATTGACCAATATAGAGCCCGGGTAATTCCAGGCTACGATCGCTGCAGAATCAGGTTCAGCTCGAGCTCCCGGAAGGCGATATAGTTCCGCCGGGTCCATTGGTGCAGCTCGGTCGAGGAGTCCTTCTCCTGGCGCAGATAGCCGGTGAAAGAGAAGGTCAGCCGGTCGATATAGGTCTTGAGGAAGCCGGGGAGCGCGGGCAGGCGGAACAGCCGGCCGCCGGCCATTGCGAGCGGCAGCTCGCCGCGCACGACATATTCGTTGTCGACCGTGATCAGGTTCATGCGCGGGATCTGCGCGCGCAGCATCTCGTGCGCGCGGGCCGAAACGCGGTCGGTGTCGGCGACGAACAGGATCTGAGGCGCGACGTGACGGCGGGCCGCCTCCTTCAAGAGACCGATCTCGTCGGTCATCTTGAAGAACTCGTCGAAGGCGTGGAAGCCGAGGTCGATCACCTTGGCAAGGCCATCATCGACGATGACACGGTCCATCAGCTGCATCTTGCCGTAGGTGTCGATCACGTCGGCGGTCTCGGTGATCTTCGGCAAGTAATCCAGCAGCGACGGCTCCTTCAGGTTGACGTCGAAGGCCGCGACGTCACCATTCTTGAGCAGCAGGAATTCGCTCAATAGCCGCGCCAGCAGGGTCTTGCCGACCTGCGGGCGGGGCGAGCAGATGATGTAGACGGGTGTCGCGGGCATTACGCATTATCTGAGCGAACTTGTCGCCCAATCCAGCCGTATCAGCCCTGCTTGCGCAACTATTTTTCGCTGTTGCGGGTGACGGGTTTCGAACCGACGATGTCGGTCAGCCGGATCCGGTCGAACTCGCTCCAGACATTCGCGAGCCAATGCCGGACATAGCCGCGCAGCACGAACGAATAGTTCGCGGCGTCGTCGTTCATGCCCTTGTTGGCGACGAATTTCAGGAACGGGACGGAGGAGACCTCGACCTGCTCATAGGCCATTTCATTGAGCTTGGGGATGGTCAGCTCGGTCGCGTCCTTGATGCGGTGGAAGTAGGAATTGTAGGTCGACTGGTCCCACTGGAAGAACTGGGTGTCGTTGATGAAGTTCTTCACCAGGAAATATTTTGCGCCGTTCATGAAGCCCGCGGTCTCGGCGATCTCCTCCAGCGAGGCGATCGAGGGGCCGAGGATGTGGAACACCGCGAAGGTGATCTGGCCGGCCTTGGCGGCGTCGAGGAAGCCGATGTCGCGGAGCGAAGCCAGCGCCGGCGAGAGCAGGCCGGCGCGGACGTCAATGACGGTCACCGACGGGCTCACCGCGTTGAGCGTGTCGAAGATCTTCATCTGGTCGGCCGTGGTCGTCATGTCGACGATCTCGGTGATGTCGGGGTGGAAGCGCTTCAGGGTTCCGCGCGGCGACTCCGTGTCGAACGCACGCGTCGGCACGTTGTTGGCGGAAAAATAATCGAGCAAGGTACGCGACACCGTGGTCTTGCCGACCCCGCCCTTGTCCGCGCCCACCACAACCACTGCCGGCTTTGCCATTGCTGTCCCCTAACGCGCGCCCCCGATCGCGAGGTCGCAATCGGCCGGGCCCCAAATCGATGTCCCAAGTCTGCTGTTGGGCGCGAACATGGCAGAAACAAGGGAGAATTCAATTCCGTAGGCCCCAGTTACGGCAATTCCCGAGGTTTTTCCCAATCGCGGTGAAACTCGCCGCGTGTGGCGGGAATCAGGTGCTCAATGGCGGCCCCAAGGACCCATAGAGTTACCCATAGAATTACCCATTGGATTGGCCGCCGGGTCGCTGGGGGCGGTTCCGGAGGGACTGGGGCGGGCACGGGCGGTGGGCTGGCCGATGCGTCGGCGTCATCCCACGGGCCATGGCGCAACGGCGGCGGGGCGTCCTGCTGCCGGTCGGCTTGCGCCCCCAGCTCCTCCGTCTCGTCCGTGAGCGTCGGCAGGGGGCCGGGGTCGCGGCCGCCGGCAAACTTGACCAGCGCGTCGACCCGGGACTGCACCGAGGGGTGGGTCGCGAACAGATCGGCAAAGCCCTCGCGCGGGTTGTCGACGCAGAGCTCCATCACCGCCGAGGTCGCGCCCGGCAGCTCGCCGCGGCCCTCGATCTTGCGCAGCGCCGAGATCATGGCGTCGGGGTCTTTCGTCAGCTCGACCGAGCCGGCGTCGGCGAGATATTCGCGCGACCGCGACAGCGCGAGCTTGACCACCTGCGACAGCAGCCAAGCCAGCACGATCAGCACGACCGCGATGATGATGACGATGATTGCGCCGCCGCCGGAGCTCTTGCTGTCGCTCGACGACGAGGACGACCGCGACGACGAGGAGGAGCCTGAGGACCACGAGCCGCCGGAGCTGGGGCTCCAGTCGAGGCTCGTGAACAGGCGGAAGAACAATTCGCCGAAGAAGCCGACCACGCCGGCGATGATGACGGCGACCACCATGAGCTGCACGTCGCCGTTCTTGATGTGGGTCAGCTCGTGGCCCAGCACCGCCTCGATCTCCTTGTCGTTCAGCGCATCGAGGAGACCGGTGGTGACGGTGATGGAATATTGCCGCGGATTGAGGCCGGTCGCGAACGCGTTCAGCGCCGGGCTCTCCATGATCTTCAGCTTCGGCATGGTGATGCCGCGCGAGATGCAGAGGTTTTCGAGCAGGTTGTAGAGCCGCGGCTCCTCCTGCCGGGTGACGTCGTGGCCGCCGGTCACGGCGTCGATCATCGACTGGTGGAAGAAATAGGCGATCGCGATCCAGGCGATCGCCGCAATGGTCGCGAAGGGCGCGGCTTTGAGCAGGTCGGCGAAGGCGCGGCTCAGATAGTAGGCCACCGTGCCATTGCCGTTGATGACGACTTCGGCAACCAGCGCGCCGGCATAGACCAGCACGTAGACCAGCATGAACAGGCCGGTGAGCAGCAGCATCGAACGAAACTTGTTCGAGGCGATGTGCGTGTAGAGACCATACGCGGCCATGACGCGGGTGCCCTGCCGGCCTATCGGATCAAATCAGAACTTCACCTGCGGCGCCGCCTCGACCTCGGTACGGCTGGTACCGAGATCGAAGAACTCCTTCCTGGTGAAGCCGAACATGCCGGCGAACAGCGCAGCGGGCATCTGCTGGATGCCGGTGTTGTATTCCTGGACCGCATTGTTGAAGAAGCGGCGGCTCGCCGCGATCTTGTTCTCAAGGTCGGAGAGCTCGGATGCCAGCTGCTGGAAATTGGCGTTGGCCTTGAGGTCGGGATAGGCCTCCGACAGCGCGATCAGCCGGCCGAGCGCGCCGGAGAGCTGGTTCTCGGCCGCGGATACCTGCGCCGGTCCCTGCGCCGACATCGCCGAGTTGCGCGCCTTGATGACGTCGTCGAGCGTGCCGCGCTCGTGCGAGGCGTAGCCCTTCACCGTCTCGACCAGGTTCGGAATCAGGTCGTGGCGCTGCTTGAGCTGGACGTCGATGTCGGCAAAGGCCTGGCCGACGCGCTGGCTCAGCGCCACCAGGCGGTTGTAGGCGCTGAAGGCCAGGAACACGAGGACGACGATGACGCCGAGAACGATCCAGCCGGTCGACATGGAGAACTCCTGAAGGGGGAAGAAGGCGGGCGCTAGGGTAGACCAAATTGGCGCGAAGCGAGAGCCCGGCGCAGAGGGGAGGTAAGGCTTGGTCGGATCAGGAACCACCCAAGTTCAAGGCCAAAGTGCCGGACGAGGTTAACTTTCGGACATGATCGCATCGCCCCAGCGCCAGCGCCGGGCGTCCGCATAGGCCGCCTTGTCGCGTCGTGGGACTTTGGTCAGCGCGACCCCAGCCTCGGTGCAGAGCTTTGCATTGATCTCGGCCTTGTTGACATCCGGCGGCGCCAGCACGCGAGCGGCGCGCGCGGCGGGCGGGGTGCGGGTCAGGGCGACGTAGATGAAGCGCTCGTCCTCGAATGGCACCTCGGCGCCCTTGATCTGCCGGTGCGCCCGCGAGCGCGGCAGGCGCTGGGAGAAATGGCACCAGTCGGGCGCGATGAGCGGGCACGGTTTTTCGTGTGGGCAGGGTGCGGCGACATAGGCGCCTGCCGCGATCAGCTGCTGGCGCAGGGCGAGGATGCGCGCGTAGCCGGCGGGCGTACCGGGCTCGATCACCACCAGCGCGTGGCGCGCTTTCGCCCACATCGCCTCCGCGAGCTTGCGCTGATCTGCCTCGCTGAGCTCGCCGATGATGTAGCTGGCAACAACGAGATCGGCTTGCGAGACCTCGGCGAGGTTACCGCCCGCGTCACCGGGCAGATAACGGCAGTCCGACAATCGCGAGCTGTCGCGCGCCAGTTCGAGCGCCAGCCGGCTGAGCGTGCTGTTGGCGTCGAGTAGGGTGAAATCTTGCAGCGACGGAAACGCCTCGGCAGCGGCCCAGCTGGCGGTGCCCGGACCTGCGCCGACGTCCAGCAATGTTTCCGGAGCGAAGTCCGGCGCGATCTCAGTCAGTGCATTCAGGCTCGCGGCCACCGCCGCATACGTCGCCGGCATGCGCGCCAGCGCGTAGGCGAGGGCATCGGCCTCCGACTTGATCGTGCCGGAGCCGCCGCCGGCGCGATAGGTGGTCGATATTTTCTGCGATCGTTGTGCGGCGTCGGTGCGCGAAAAGCCCTGGAGCTTGGCCTCGAGGGCGGCTTTGAGTTCGGCGGGGAGGTTGGGTGAGATCATCATCCGCGGTCATGCCCCGCGCAGGCGGGGCATCCAGTATTCCGAGAGGGTAGCCGTCAACCGAGAAGCCGCGGCGTACTGGATCATCCGCTCCAGTGCGCAATTTGCGCACAAGGCGGATGATGACGTCAATGGTTGTGGCGCGAGATTCCGGGTTCTCGCTTTGCGAGCCCCGGAATGACGGCAGAGATATCACGCCACGTTCTGGTCGAGAATGTCCACGGCCTCTGCGAGGCTCACCGACACCAGCTGCGAGACGCCGCGCTCGGCCATGGTGACGCCGAATAGCCGGTTCATCCGCGCCATCGTGATCGGATTGTGCGTGATGATGATGAAACGGGTGTCGGTCGAGCCGGTCATCTCGTGCAGCAGGTTGCAGTACCGTTCGACGTTGTGGTCGTCGAGCGGCGCGTCGACTTCGTCCAGCACGCAGATCGGCGAGGGGTTGGTGAGGAACACCGCAAAGATCAGCGCCATCGCGGTCAGCGCCTGCTCGCCGCCGGAGAGCAGGGACAGCGTCTGCGGCTTCTTGCCCGGCGGCTTGGCGATGATTTCGAGACCGGCTTCCAGCGGGTCGTCGCTCTCGATCAGGTGCAGCGCGGCCTCGCCGCCGCCGAACAGCTCGACGAACAGGCGCTTGAAGTGGTTGTTGACGATCTCGAACGAGGTCAGGAGCCGCTCGCGCGCTTCCTTGTTGAGGCTCTGGATGCCTTGGCGCAGCCGCTTGATGGCCTCCACCAAATCGTCGCGCTCGGTGACGAGGCCGGTGTGCTGGGTCTCGACCTCGCGCAGCTCTTCCTCAGCGCGCAGGTTGACTGCGCCCAGGCGCTCGCGGTCGCGGCGCATCTTTTCGAGGTCTTCCTCGATGTCGTGCAGCGGCGGCAGCTCGGCGCCGGGCTCGATCTCGGCGAGGCCGGCGACGGCCTGCGGCTCGACTTCGAGCATGTCGCGGATCTCGCGCTCGATGTCCTCGAGCCGGCGCCGCGCGCTTTCCATGCGCTCCTCGGCGCGGGCGGTGGCCTCGCGGGCGCTGGAGAGCGCCTCTAACGTCAGCTTCGCGACGCGGTCGGTCTCGGCCATTGCGGTTTCCGCGGTGGCGAGCGCATCGGCGGCCATGCGGCGATCGTTCTCGGCGTATTCGATCTCGGTGATCAGCGCGCTGCGCTTCTCGGCGAACACGGCCGGCGCGTTTTCGAGCTCGCTGCGCTCGATCGTCAGTTCGGCGATGCGGGCCTGGATGGTGTCGATGTGAGAGGCCGCGCTCTCCTTGCGGTTCTGCCACTCGGTGCGCTCGGCCAGGATCGCCTGCACGCGGCGGTCGGCGAGCTCCGCCTCGCGGGCCAGCGCCTGCGCCTCGGCGCGGACCTGAGCGGCGATGCGGCGATGGGCCTCGATGTCGCTGCGGACGGCGGCGAGACGGGTCTCGGTGTCCTCGCTCGACGGTAGTTCGCTGATGCCTGCTTCGGCGTATTCGTAGGCCGCCTCGGCCTCGGCACGGTCGGCGGCGAGGCGGCTGTGCGCTTCCGACAGCGTCGCCTTGCGTGCGGCGTGGCGGCTGATCTCGCGCTCGGCACCAGCGTGGCGCTCGCGGGCAACGTTGAGCTCGCGCTGCGCGGCCCGCCAGGCTTCGCGGCTGGCACCTTCGGTGCTGGCCGCCATCTGCAGTTCGGACTCGGCGTTCTCCAGCGCCTGGCGCTTGATCTGCGCGTCGATGCGGGCCTGCTCCAGCTCGTTCTCGATGTCGACGAGGCGGGCGCGTTCGGCAAGCCGCCGCGCGGCACCGGTCGGGGCGTGGGCCGCGGCGACAAAGCCGTCCCAGCGCCAGACGTCGCCCTCCGGCGAGACCAGCCGCTGGCCAGTCTTGAGCTGCGAGACCAGCTCGGCGCCGCGCTCGCGCGGCACCACGCCGATCTGCGCCAGACGGCGCGCCAGCTCGGCCGGCGCCTGAACATGGTTGGCGAGCGGAACGACGCCCTCGGGCAGCTCCGGATCGCCGTCGGTGACGCCGGCATTGGTCCAGCGCATCGGCGCCGACGGATCGACCGGCGCGTCGAGATCGTCGCCAAGCGCGGCGCCGATCGCCTTCTCAAAACCCTTGTCGACGGTGATGCCGTCGATGATCGGCGGCCACAGATTCTTGGTCTCGCCGTTGACGATCTTCGAGATCGTGCGCGCCTCGGTCTCGAGCCGCTGCACGCGCTTGTCGGCTTCGACCAGCGGCGAGCGCGAGGATTCCAGCGTCTGCCGCGCGGCGACATGGGCGGCTTCGCTCGCCTGCGCCGCGGCTTCCGAAGCGGCCAGCGTCTGCTCCGCGGTCTCGACCAGGGCGGTCAGCTCGTCGAGATCGCCGAAGCCGCCGGTCTCCTGCGCAAGCTTCTGCTCTTCCGCCGCGACACTCGCGATCTCCTGGTCGAGCCGGGCGAGCTTGTCGCGATGGGTGCGGACATTGGCTTCAAGCTGGTTGCGCTTGGCGGTGAGGTCGGCGAGCGCGGTTGTGAGCTCGGCGAAGCGCTGCTCGGTCTCGGTCAGCACCGCCTCGGCTTCCGCGACGCGCTCGTCGACGCCGGAGCGCTTCTCGACGCGCGACTTGATCTCTTCCTTCAGCTCGGCGTCCTCAGTGTCGAGCCGCTGCAGCGCGACGTCGGCGTCCATGGTCTGCTGCTGGGCGCGCGAGATGTCGCCTTCGAACTGCGCGAGACGGCGCTCGAGCTCGGCGACGCGCTCCTTGGCGCGCTCCTCCTCGCGGTCGAGCTGCTCGCGGGCATTGGTGAGGCGCTGGAGCCCGGCCGCGGCGCGCGCTTCGGCATCGCGCAGCGCCGGCATCTCGGCGGCGCGAATGGCCTGGATGCGGGCGGCTTCGGCCTGGTGCTGGGTGCGCTCGGCCATTTCGCGGACCGCGACATCATGGGTCTGCCCGGACTCGTTGACGTCGGCATGGGCGCCGATCCAGCGCAGATGGAACAGCGTGGCTTCGGCCTTGCGCACCTTGGCCGCGACCTCGCGGTAGCGCACGGCCTGGCGGGCCTGCTTCTTCAGGCCTTCCATCTGGCCGGAGAGCTGGCCAATCACGTCCTCGACGCGGGTGAGGTTGGTTTCGGCCGCCTTCAGCCGCAGCTCGGCCTCGTGACGGCGGGCGTGCAGGCCGGCGACGCCGGCGGCGTCTTCCAGCACACGGCGGCGCTGCTCGGGCTTGGCCTGGATGATTTCGCCGATCTTGCCCTGGTGGACGAGCGCCGGCGAGCGCGCGCCGGTGGCGGCGTCGGCGAACAGGATCTGCACGTCGCGGGCGCGCACGTCGCGGCCGTTGATGCGATAGACCGAGCCGGCCTCGCGCTCGATGCGGCGGGAGATTTCGAGAAGCTGGCTGTCGTTCATCGCCGCGGGCGCGGTGCGATCGGCATTGTCGATCGTCATCGTCACTTCGGCATGGTTGCGCGCGGGACGGTTGCCGGAGCCGGCAAAGATCACCGCGTCCATGTCGGCGGCGCGCAGCGACTTGTACGAGGTCTCACCCATCGCCCAGCGCAGGGCCTCGACGAGATTCGACTTGCCGCAGCCATTGGGTCCGACCACGCCGGTCAGGCCGGGCTCGATAACGAAGTCCGTGGGCTCAACGAAGGACTTGAAACCGTGAAGGCGCAGGCGGGTGATTTTCATAAGCACGCATCTCTGTTGGCAGGCGCGAATCCCCTGCCGGGACAATACCATGGAAGGCGTTGTCGCTGTCTGGGCGAGTCGCGCGAGGCGGCTCGTGCGGCGGACAATGGCCGTGGTGCGCCGCGAGGGCAACCGGCGAGAGCCGCTTTTCCCAAGGGATTTATGCCGGGAATGATACGGCTTTAGATGCGCGAATCAGGATTGTGGCGTTGCGAATCAGCTCTTCAGCAGCGGATTGATCTTCTTGGCGAACTCCTCGAACGAGGCCTCGCCCTTGATCTTCTCGCCGTTGATGAAGAAGGTCGGCGTCGAGTCAACCTTCAGAACGTCGCTGGCGTATTTCTGGTCCGCGGCGATCTTGTCGAGCAGCGACTGGTCCTTCAGGCAGGCCTCGACCTGCTGCTGGGTGAGGCCGGCCTGCTTGCCGATCCGCGTCAGGGTCTCGGTGGTGTTCTTCATCACCCAGTCGCTCTGCTGGCGGAACAGCATGTCGGTGACGGCGAAATATTTCGGCGCGTCGTCCTTGGCGATGCAGCGCGACAGCATCGAGCCGGCGGCGGCTTTGATGTCGAGCGGGAACTCGCGGAAGATGTAACGCACCTTGCCGGTGTCGATGTATTCCTTCTTGATCTTGGGGAACACCTGCTCGTTGAAGGCCGCGCAGTGCGGGCAGGTCATCGAGGCGTATTCGGTGATGGTGACGGCGGCATCCTTCGGGCCGAGCGCCATGTCGGGCAAAGACACCGGCTTGGCCACATCCGCGGCGGATTGCGCCATTGCTTCAGGGATCATGGCCTCGGAGATGAACCGCAGCGGCGAGAGCCCGGCGAGCGCAGCAAGCCCGGTCAGCGACAGCATCGTGGTGAAGGCGCGGCGGGTGATGATCAAGGTCGGCTCCCGGATTGGCAAGGTGTCGCCCCAGGGGTCTAGCGAGTTCCCGCTCGGGCGGCCTGTCGCTAGCTTGAAACGTCGTTTGAGGCAATGGCGAGCGGCAAGTCGGGGTCCAGATTAGCTAGGGAATGAGGCTCAATTTCGCTTGATGGCGGCCCCGAGCCGCGCGAGCGCCGTCTTGAGCTGTTCATCTTCGATGTCGCCCAGGCTCTCCGCCACCTTGGCCACCGCTTTGGGATCCGGCGGGCCGGGCCGCACCCGCCGCCGGGGGCGCGACAGGGGGGCCTGGCGGAAGGCCAGCTTGCCGACCGCGCTCCAGCCGAAGAAGCGGTTGACCCGTTCCAGGATCACATCGGCCGAATGCTGGATCTCCAGCGCCATCGGCCCTTCGACCCGCAGCACCAGCGTCGCCGGCTCCTGCGGCTGGCCCTCCACCGGCCGCGGCCATTGCATCTTCAAGGGCTCGGCATGGGCCGCGATCTCCTGCCCTGCAATCTCCGCCCACCGCGTCACCAGCTCGCGCGCCGCAAAGCCCTGCTTGGCATAGGCCTCGGCAAAGACGTCGTTGAGCAGGAGCGACAGCGGCTTGGCGCTGATGGGACCGGGCTTGGGTGGGAATTTGGACATCGGGCCCTTATAGCACCGTGCGCGATGCCTCAGGAACTGCTGCCGTCATGGCCGGGCTTTGTCACGGCCATCCACGTCTTGCCGCGAAGAAAGACGTGGATGCCCGCGACAGGCGCGGGCATGACGTGGAGAGACCGGCGCGTTGCCGCTACAGTGTAGCCATGAGCCCCAGATCTGCCCTCATGGCCAAGTCGGAACCAGTTCAGTCGAAAGCCTCATCGCGCCCGAAACTCCTACTCGCTTGGTACGACCGCCACCGCCGCCGACTGCCTTGGCGGGCAGCGCCTGGCGAGGCGTCGGACCCTTACCGTATCTGGCTGTCGGAGATCATGCTCCAGCAGACGACGGTGAAGGCGGTCGGGCCCTATTTCGAAAAATTCGTCGCGCGCTGGCCTGACGTCACGGCGCTGGGGCGGGCCTCGCTCGACGACGTGCTGCGAATGTGGGCCGGGCTCGGTTACTACTCGCGGGCGCGCAACCTCCATGCCTGCGCGGTCGCGGTGACGCGCGAGTATGGCGGCGTCTTTCCCGACACAGAGGAAGGCCTGCGCGCGCTGCCGGGCATCGGGCCTTACACGGCGGCCGCGATCGCCGCGATCGCGTTCGATCGCCGCACCATGCCGGTCGACGGCAATATCGAGCGGGTGGTGTCGCGCCTGTTCGCGGTCGAGGAGGAGCTGCCGCAGGCCAAGCCGCTGATCCAGCAGCTGGCCGCGACGCTGCTGGCCGCCTCCCGGGCCGGCGACAGCGCGCAGGCGCTGATGGATCTCGGCGCCTCGATCTGCACGCCGAAGAAGCCGGCCTGCTCGCTGTGTCCGCTCAACGAGGATTGCATCGCGCGTGCGCAGGGCACGCAGGAAACATTTCCGCGCAAGGCGCCGAAGAAGAGCGGAACGCTCCGCCGCGGTGCTGCCTTCGTCGTCACGCGCGGCGACGAACTGCTCGTCCGCTCAAGACCCGAAAAGGGTCTGCTCGGCGGCATGACGGAGGTGCCGGGCTCAGATTGGCTCGCCGGTCAGGACGACGCGGCGGCGAAGCAGCAGGCGCCGGAGCTGAAGGGGCTGACGCGCTGGCAGCGCAAGGTGGGCGTCGTCACCCACGTCTTCACGCATTTTCCGCTGGAGCTGATCGTCTACACGGCGAAGGCGGAGGTCCGCACCCGCGCGCCCGAGGGCATGCGCTGGGTGCCGATCGCCACGCTTGCCGGCGAAGCGCTCCCCAACGTCATGCGCAAGGTCATCGCGCATGGATTGGATCTCTAGCGTCCAACCCTGCTGACATCATGCTGGCAGCAGGACTGCGTTATCCCCTTCGACGGCAACGGAGGTTCGTATGGTCAAGACTGCGCTGGACAACTTTCGAAAGCCGCCCTGCGCCGAGCTATTGGGCTGGCGCCTGCTCGATGCCCGCCCGCAGGAGGGCTGGATCAAGCTCGGCTTCGAGGGCAAGCCTGAATTTTGCAATCCGGCGGGCTTCATCCAGGGCGGCATGCTTTCGGCCATGCTCGACGACACCATGGGTCCCGCCGTGCTGGTGATGAGCGAGGGCCGGCTCTACACCACCACCATCAGCATGACCGTGAATTTCCTCAGCCCGGCAAAGCCCGGCCCGATCATCGGTGAGGCCAGGGTGACGCAGCTCGGCAAGACCATTGCGTTCGTCGAGGGCAAGCTGACGGCGGAGGACGGCACCGTGCTGGCGACGGCGAGCGCGAGCGAGCGGCTGCTGGAGGCGGCGAGGGTGGTGAAGTGAGGTGTGCACCGCTCTCTCACTCCCTCGCCCCGTTCTTACGGGGAGAGGGTTGGGGTGAGGGGCTTCTCTCCACACGGGAGATTGTCGAGAGACCTGTACCCCCTCACCCGGATTGCATCTTCGATGCAATCCGACCTCTCCCCGCAAGCGGGGCGAGGTGAAGAGGAGTCCGCGGCTCGACGATCAGCAAAACCTCACGCCCCCGCGCGCGTCGCGCCTGCGTTCACGATCGCCGGCTTCGCATTCAGCGCCTCGACCTGGAATCCCGCGACGCGCTTGTAATTGGCGGCGATGTCTTCCAGCTCCTGCTGCGATAGCACGTCGGTGACGACCTCAAAGCCGTCGGGCGCGCGCTCCTCGACCAGCTGCATCACCTGCTCAGGGCCATTCTTGCGGTTGAGCAGGACGAGGTCGGTGGTCGCGGGCCGCCGCTCGGCCTCATAGGCGAGCAGCGCGGCTTGCGTCGGTCCATGGGCCAGGATTTCGCGCGTGATGACGCGGGCATCGAGGATCGCCTGCGAGGCGCCGTTCGATCCGATCGGGTACATCGGATGTGCGGCATCGCCCATCAGCGTGACGCGGCCAAACGTCCATTGCGACACCGGATCGCGGTCGACCAGTGGATATTCATAGGCGTGCGGGCAGTTCTTGATCAGGCCGGGCACGTCGAGCCAGTCGAACGTCCAGCTCTCGAACCAGGGCAGAAACTCCTCCAGCCGCGCGGTGCGGTTATAGTCCTCGCGGCGCCATTGATAGGTCGGCGGCATGTGGCGCTCGGCCACCCAATTGATGAGGTGATTGCCCGCCGCATCCGGCTCTTTCGAGATCGGGTAGCAGACGAATTTCAGGATTTCGTGACCAGCCATGATCATGGTGCGGCCGCTGAGGAAGGCCTTCGCAGGCGTGACGCCGCGCCAGAGGATGCGGCCGTTCCAGATCGGCGCGCCTTCGCCCGGGTACAGCTTTTCGCGCGCGGCGGAATGGATGCCGTCGGCGGCGATCAGGATCGCGCCGTCGTAGGTCCCGGCGGGTTTGCCGGTCGCCTTGTCGATGAAGTCGGCGCGCACGCCATCCGCCGTCTCGGTCCAGCCGGTCAGATGATGGCTGGTGAGAATGTTCTCGCGGCCGAGTCGCTCGACCGTGGTGTCGAGCAGGAGTTGCTGGAGCGTGCCGCGATGGATCGAGAATTGCGGCCATTTGTAGCCGGCCTCCAGCCCGCGCGGCTCGCTCCAGATCGGCTTGCCGTGCTTGGAGAAATAGGCGAGCTCGCGGGTGCGCACGCCGCTGGCATCCAGCTTGTCCATCAAGCCGAGCTCGATCAGCTCGCGCACCGCATGCGGCAGCACGTTGATGCCGACGCCGAGCGGCTTCAATTCGGCGACGCTCTCGAACACTTTTACGGGAACGCCGATTCCGTGCAGGCTGAGCGCAAGCGTCAGCCCGCCGATGCCGCCACCGGCGATGAGTACCGTCATGACAAAACCCCTCCGACTGCGGGCGTCTTGGCATAGGCGGGCGGCGGTGGGCAACTGCGAAGAGGGGCTCGTGCTATGGACCTGACGGCCGACAGCCGCTAATTTCCAGCTTTCCTAGGAGGTCCGACATGCTCAAGCTCTATTACGCCACCGGCACCTGCGCGCTCGCCACCTACATCACCCTGGAGGAGGTTGGCGCCGACTACACGGCCGAGCGGCTGAGCTTCAAGGACAACCAGCAGAACAGTCCGGACTATCTCGCGATCAACCCGAAGGGCCGCGTGCCGGCCCTGGTGACCGATCGCGGGATCCTGACCGAGACGCCGGCGATGCTGGCTTATATCGCGCAGACCTTTCCCAAGGCGAAGCTCGCGCCGCTCGACGATCCCTTCGATTTCGCCCAGGTGCAGTCGTTCAACTCCTATCTCTGTTCGACCGTGCACATCAACCATGCCCACAAGATGCGCGGCGCGCGCTGGGCGACGCAGGAGAGCTCGTTCGCCGACATGAAGGCGATGGTCCCGAAGACCATGGCGGCCTGCTTTGCCCTGATCGAGCAGAAGATGTTCAGAGGGCCCTGGGTGATGGGTGAGCAGTTCACGATCTGCGATCCCTATCTCTACACGCTCTCGACCTGGCTCGAAGGCGACAGCGTCGACATCAACGCGACGCCGAAGATCGCCGATCATTTCAAGCGCATGTCGGATCGGCCCGCGGTGCGCAAGGTGATGGACGCGCAGAAGGCGTAGCGCGCGGCCACACACTCAGGCTCTTGTAGGGTGGGCAAAGGCGCGAAGTGTCGTGCCCACCATCTTCCCACGATTGTAAGAGCGGTGGGCACGCTCCGCTTTGCCCACCCTACGAGAGCTTGCGCTTGGCTTGCTCCAACTCCCGTCCCGTCGCCAGCATCAGCCGCCGCAGCCAGATCGAGCCGGGGTCCATCTGCGCGCGCGTCGGATGGAACATGAACTGCTCGTCGATCCCAGGGTCGAGCGGCGGCGTCACCGTGACGAGGCCGAGCTGCTTCGACAGCGCCGCGATCAGCCTTCGCGGCACGAAGGCGACGAGATCGGTGCGGGCGGCGACGTGCAGCGCTTCGAGATAGCCTGCCACCACCAATGAGATGTGCCGCTCGATGCCCTTGCTGCGCAGCCATGTGTCGATCAGGTCCTCAGCGCTGCCGCGGATGATGACGCCGACATGGCGTGCGGCCAGGAACGTTTCGCGCCGCGTGAGCTTCGCAGCCATCGGATGGCCGCGCCGCACCGCCAGCGCGTCGCTGTCGGTGTAAAGCAGCTGGCGGTGAAAGCCCTTGAAGGCGTTGCCGATCGAGATCACGAGGTCAATGGTGCGGGCGAACTCGGCGTGGAAGATCGCAGATCCGCGCCACGGCACGATCTCGATGCGGACGTTGGGCGCAAGGCGCGTCACCTTCTCCATCAACGGCGGCATCAACAGCTCGACCGCCAAGTCCGGCATCATCAGGCGAAATTGCCGTTCGCTGCGCGCCGCGTCGAAATCCTCAGGCACGAACAACCCGCGCACCTGGTCGAGCGCGTGGGCGAGCGGTGCGCGGAGCGCCTCGGCCCGGGGCGTCAGCTCCATCCGTGCGCCGGTGCGCACCAAAAGCGGATCGCCAAAGATGTCGCGCAGGCGCTGGAGCGCATGGCTCGCCGCCGGTTGCGACAGGCCGATCCGAAGTGCGGCGCGGCTGACATTGGCCTCGCGCAGCAATGCGTCGAGGGCGGTCAGCAAATTGAGGTCAAGCGAATTCAAATTCATGAGGTGAATAGATATCATATTCGCTATCGATTTGAAGAATTCCCGTTGAGCGGCGATGTTCTCCGTGTTGCCACCAAAACGGAGATGCCGCCATGAGCGCGAGCGCCAACAAGAAGCTGATGCAGGATATCTTTGCCGCCGCCGCCAACCCTGACCCCGCCGCGCGTGACCGCGCGCTATTCACCGCGAGCCTTGCCGACGACGCCAAATGGGTCGTGACCGGGCAATATTCCTGGTCGCGCACCTTTTCGGGCAAGGAGGCGATCCTCAACGATCTGCACGGATATGTCCGCACCCGCCTGCGTGACCGCACGCGCACGGTCGCCCACCGCTTCATTGCCGATGGCGACATCGTCGTGGTGGAAGCCAAGGGCGACAACGTCACGCCCGAAGGCGTCCGTTACGACAACGACTATTGTCTCGTGTTTCGCCTGGAGGACGGCAAGATCAAGGAGATCCGGGAATATTGCGACTCGGTCCTGACCGAGAGGGCGCTCGGTCCTTTTCCGCAAGCGGGCGTGAGGGCTGCGAGCTGAGTGGATTGAGCTGCATCACGTCCGCCGGCCGATCTCGTCCGTCAGAGCCGGTGATGATCGTGCGGGCCTGGCAGACGCTGGTCGAGATGGTTCGTATCAGGCGCGAGCGGTCTCGGGCACGGTGTCAGCTCGCCGCCATGACCGAACGGGAGCTTCAGGACTGTGGGATGACCCGGGCGGAAATTGCGTACGAGCTGAAGAAGCCTGTCCGGCGGAAGTAGGGAGCGGGAGCAACTGCCGACAAAATCAGCAGGTTTTGTCGGCGCTGCCGCAGCTCTGCGCGAACAATTGGAAGGTTCAATTAACGAGTGTCCCCCATTGTGTCGCGGTGCAGCGTGAGTCGCAAAGACGCGACACGCGGCTGCCGGGGTGGCCGGTGACGATCGCCGGAATCGTTCGGCCGCTCGAAGTGAAATGCATCTGGGTGGACAGTGGGAATGCCGAAGTTTCGTTTGCGGATCAGGGGACGCCTGTACGCAGGCTTCATGGCCCTCGTGGCGGTCGGTCTGGTGATGGCGGTGGTCGCCGTCTGGAATTTGCGGGCGGTGCAGGATCAGGTCGCAAGACAATCCGCGCTCTCGGACAGCACGGCGCGGGTGCTGGAGATATCGACCCATCTTCAGGCGATCCAGCGCGCTAATCTGCGTTACATCTACGACGCCAACGAACCCGCAATGAAAGAGGCGCAAGAGCGGGAGACCGCGGCGACCGAGCTGTTGCAGGTCGGGGCGAAGGGCACGCTCTCGGAGGAGCGGCGAGCGCTCTACAACGGCCTCATCGGCGACATCGCCAAGATGCGACGCCTGCGTGACAATCTCGGGGATGCCGTCAACGAGGCGAGAACGGGCAAGGCGACGCTGCTGCCGAGCGGGGAGGAGCTGGCCGTCAAGATGGGCAAGCTGGTCGATGCGGCGCGCGCCGCCGTCGATGAAGACACCGCGGCCCTGGTCGCCGACCTCGAATCCAGGATCCTCCTTGTCCGGGTCGCAAACTGGCGTTTCCTGGCCCTGCGCGACGCGCAGGGACCGGCGAATTTCAGGGCGAGTGTGGACAGGGCTGCGCAACGGCTCGCGGCGATCGAGAAAAGCCCGCAGGCCGCGGATTTGCGCGCCACGATCGCGCCGGTGAAGACCTCGCTCGGAATCTACAAATCGGCATTCGAGACGACGTCCGCCGCGATGCTTCAGGCCGACGAGATCTATCATAAGAACCTCGCGCCCCTCATCGTCGACAGTATCGGCAAGCTCAAGGCCGCGGAAACGACCCTGAAGAAGGACTACCGGGACTCGCGCAACAATGCCGAAGCCGTGATCGCCAGCACGACGACCGTTCAGGAGATCGCCGGCGGGCTCGCCATCTTGTTCGGTGGCATCGTCGCCTTCCTGATCGCCCGCAGCATCGTCGGTCCCCTGACCTCGATGACGCACGCGATGGGGCGGCTTGCCGGCGGCAATCTCGAGGTCGAGATTCCCGGCCGCGGCAGGGCTGACGAGGTCGGCGACATGGCCAAGGCGATCCAGGTGTTCAAGGACAACATGATCGAGACCGAGCACATGCGGGCCGAGCAGGCCGAGCTCGAGGCGCGGCAGGCCGAGAGCCGCAAGGCCGACATGGTCAGGCTCGCCGACCAGTTCGAGCAGGCTGTCGGCGAGATCGTCAACACCGTGTCGGCGGCGTCGAACGAGCTGGAAGCCTCCGCCGGCACGCTGACCACGACCGCCTCGCGCGCCCAGGATCTGTCGACCGAAGTGGCATCCGCATCGCAGGAAGCCACCGCCAACGTGCAGGCGGTCGCATCCGCCACCGAGGAACTGTCCTCCTCGGTGAGCGAGATCGCCCGCCAGGTGCAGGAATCCGCCCGCATCGCGGGCGAGGCCGTCGGGCAGGCGAGCAGGACCAATGACCGCGTCGGCGAGCTCTCCAAGGCGGCCGCCCGGATCGGCGACGTGGTCGAGCTGATCAGCACCATCGCCGGCCAGACCAATCTCCTCGCGCTCAACGCCACCATCGAGGCCGCGCGCGCGGGCGAAGCCGGCCGCGGCTTTGCCGTGGTCGCCTCCGAGGTCAAGGCGCTCGCGGAGCAGACGGCGAGGGCGACCGGCGAGATCGGCCAGCAGATCGCCAACATCCAGGCCGCCACCGAGCAATCGGTCGGCGCCATCAGGGAGATCAGCGGCACCATCGAGCGGCTGTCGGAGATTTCCTCAGCGGTCGCCGCCGCCGTGGAAGAGCAGGGCGCCGCCACGCAGGAAATCTCGCGCAACGTGCAGCAGGCCGCTCACGGGACCCAGCGCGTCTCGACCAATATCGGCGACGTGCAGCGCGGGGCCTCCGAGACCGGCTCGGCCTCATCGCAGGTGCTCTCGGCGGCGCGCTCGCTGTCGGCCGACAGCAACCGCTTGAAGGTCGAAGTCGCCAGGTTCCTGGAGACGGTTCACGCCGCCTGAGCTTTAAAAGCAAGAGGCCACCCGCATGCGCGTGGCCTCGAAGAACGGCGCGCGATCAGGCCGCTTTCGTTTTCATGTGCTTGAACATGTTGGCTCTCGCCTCGTCGTCCATCTCGGCCTTGAAGGTGAACTTGTCCTTCAAGGCGATCGCGCGCGCCGCCGCGGGCCGCGCCGAGATCTCGTCCACCAGCCGCTTCACGTTCGGGTATCGGGCAAAGGCGTCGTCGCCGAGCTTGAACGGCACCATCCGCGCCCAGCCCCACAGCGCCATGTCGACGATCGAATAGTCATCGCCGACCATGTAGCGGCGGCCTTTGAGGTGACCGTCGAGAACCCTGTAGTGGCGGTCGGTCTCGTACTGGTAGCGGTTGTGGGCGTAGTCGTGGTTCTGGTCCTTCGGCGCAAAATGCTTGAAGTGCACGGCCTGACCCGAATAGGGCCCGACGCCGGTCGCGATGAACATCAGCCACGACAGCGTCTCGCCGCGCACGCTGGCGGCGGGCAGGAATTTTCCGGTCTTCTCGGCGAGATAGAGCAGGATGGCGTTCGAGTCGAACACGATGGTGCCATTGTCATCGATCGCCGGCACCTTGCCGTTCGGATTGATCTTGAGGAACTCCGGCGTGAATTGCTCGCCCTTGCGGGTGTCGACCGCGACCGGCTCGAAGGGCAGGCCGGACTCTTCGAGATAAAGCGCGACCTTGGTCGGGTTCGGCGATCCGTTGAAATAGAATTTGAGCATCGATCATCTCCCCAGGGGGTTGTTGCCGAGAGCGAGCGCAGCATCATTGCAGCGAGGCCGCTTGTCTTGCCCGAACCTTTCGGAAGCGCAACCGGCGAGTTTGCCGGGCGGTATCTGCGCGCAGCGCAGATCAGGCGGCGTAACAGAGGCCGATCGCCGCCGCAATGATCATCGCCGCGCCGACCGCTTCCAGGCGCAGGCCGAGTCGCGTGGCGAGATGCATATCGGACGCCCGCGCCTTGCGCTCCGTTCCGCGCGCGTAACCGTGCACGATGACGTCGTGATTGAAATTGTCGTGGGCCTCGTTGCTGCTGGCGAGCCCGACACAGACCACGAGCACGCCGAACAAGGCGAGGCCGAAAAATCCCAAGAGCGCAATCAGGAACATCGGAAACATGCCGAGCAGGAAGATCGGCAGCAGCGGCACCAGCAGCAATGTCTCGGACTGTCGTCGCATGGGAGGACCGGTCGGGACGAGACTGATCGGGCGAATCTAGTCCTGGCGGGGGCGGCGTTCAAGCACCGCCGCCGTCATTCTGGGGCGCGCCTCTTGGCGCGAGCCCGGAATCCATTGGGCGGCTTGCGCTGTGGTTCGATGGATTCCGGGTTCTCGCTGCGCGAGCCCCGGAATGACGATGGAGGGACCTTACTCCGCCGCCATGCCGGCGCGGATCTCGGCGCGCAGCTCGTCGATCAGCTTGAGGCCCTTCTTGGTCTCGACGTGCCAGAAGGTCCAGCCGTTGCAGGCGGCCGAGCCTTGCGCCACGGCGCCGATGCGGTGGATCGAGCCGACTTTGTCGCCGAACATGATGGCGCCGTCGGCGCGCACGAGGGCGCCGAGTTTCTTCTTGGCGTCGAACAGTTTCGTGCCGGGCATGATCATGCCGCGCTCGATCAGCTCGGAGAATGCGACCCGCGGCGCCTCGCGCGCGGTCATGAATGGGGCGAGGCTCTGTTCCGGCAGCGGCTCGACCGCCGCGATGCGGGCTTCGGCCGCCTTCGCATAGGTCTTGTCACGCTCGAATCCGATATAGGAGCGGCCGAGACGCTTTGCGACCGCGCCGGTGGTGCCGGTGCCGTTGAAGGGATCGATCACGAGATCGCCGGGCTTGGATGAGGACAGCAGCACACGCGCGAGCAGGCCTTCCGGCTTCTGCGTCGGATGAACTTTCTTGCCGTCGGCGCCCTTGAGGCGCTCCTCGCCGGTGCAGAGCGGGATCAGCCAGTCGGAACGCGCCTGCACGTCCTCGTTCGCGGCTTTCAGGGCCTCGTAGTTGAACGTGTAGCCCCTGGCCTTCTCGTCGCGCGCGGCCCAGATCATGGTCTCGTGCGCGTTGGTGAAACGGCGGCCGCGGAAATTCGGCATCGGGTTGGTCTTGCGCCAGACGATATCGTTCAGGAGCCAGAAGCCGAGGTCCTGCATGATGGCGCCGACGCGGAAGATGTTGTGATAGGAGCCGATCACCCAGATCGTCGCCGACGGCTTCATCGCGCGGCGGGCGGCAAGCAGCCAGGCGCGGGTGAAATCGTCATAGGCGGAGAACGAATCGAACTTGTCCCATTCGTCGTCGACGGCATCGACATGGGATTCGTCAGGACGCTTGAGATCGCCCTTGAGCTGGAGATTGTAGGGCGGATCGGCGAACACGAGGTCGACCGAACCGGCCTGAAGCTTCGACATCTCGGCGACGCAATCGCCGAGGATGATGCGATGCGAAGGGGACTCAAAATTTGTGCGGGGCGCCCTTGCAGACGCCCCGCGACGCGACTCTACCATGACTCAAGAACTCTGACTCAGGCGACGCTGTCGGCGACGCGGGACCAAACAACCGACTGACCGCTACATTGAAGCGGCAAAGTAAAAATCGACTTAACCCGCCGCTTTCGTGAGCAGCCTCCGCATCGCGCCTCGTGTGCGGGACGTTGCGCGCATTCGCCGTGTTTTACAGTGCATTTCGTGCTTCTTCGCCTCACGCGAGCAGTTGAGGCTTCAGAAAAGATCCAAATTTCTCTCGGAAAAAATTGCTCGACCCTCGGAAAAAATTGCTGGCATCGGCATGGTGTCGCACTAGGCAATTTTTGCCGGCCACGATATTGATAAACGCAACGGAAATTTTACCTGTGTGGCGCGTTGAGCTTTGGCGCTCATGTGCCCGACGAAGCCGACTAAACCAGGGACCCCCAGGGGAAAGGCCGCCATGCGTTACGATGACTTCCGCCGCAGCGACGACATCGAGGATCGTCGCGACGAAGGTGGTGGGTTTGGCGGCGGCGGAGGAGGCGGGTTCGGGCTGCCGATGGGCGGCGGCGGGCTCGGCATCGGTACCATCATCATACTCGGCCTGGTCGGCTACGCCTTCGGCATCGACCCGCGCATCCTGATCGGCGGCGCCGAGATCCTCACCGGCGGCGGCCATGCGCCGACCTACCAGACCGACCGCCAGGCCTCCTCCGGCAAGCGCGGCGCGCCGACCGACGAGATGGGCAGCATGATCTCCGGCATTCTCGGCGAGATCGACGATCGCTGGAGCGAGATCTTCCAGGCCAGCGGCCAGTCCTATACCGGTCCGAAGATCGTACTGTTCCGCAACGCCACCAATGGCGGCCGCTGCGGCATGGCGCAATCGGCGATGGGGCCATTCTATTGTCCGCCGGATCGCACCATCTTCCTCGACACCGGCTTCTTCCGAGAGGTCGAGACGCGCTTCCGTGGCTGCTCCGGCAAGTCCGCCTGTAACTTCACCACCGCCTACATCATTGCGCATGAGGCCGGCCATCACATCCAGAACCTGCTCGGCATCATTCCGCGCGTGACGCGGCTGCAGCAGCAGGCCGGCAGCAAGGCCGAGGCGAATGCGCTTCAGGTGAAGGTGGAATTGCAGGCCGACTGCCTGTCCGGCGTCTGGGTCAACCGCGAGGCCAAGAAGCGTCCGAACTTCCTGGAGCCCGGCGACATCGACGCCGCGCTGACCACGGCGAGCGCGATCGGCGACGATACGCTCCAGCGCCAGGCGACGGGTCGCGTCGTGCCCGATTCCTTCACCCACGGTTCGGCGGCGCAACGCAAGCAGTGGTTCATGACCGGCTACCAGCAGGGATCGGTGCAGGCCTGCAACACGTTCGGTGCCGGGGCGCTGTAACGAAGGCTTCGTGCCCCGGACGCAGCGCGGCACGAATTATGTTGCGCGGTTGCGCTTCTGAGGATTCAGAAGTAGTGGCGTCATCCTGAGGTGCTCGCCGCTTCGGCGAGCCTCGAAGGATGACGGCGGTGGGCGGGATAGAAGGTGCGATACAATGGCCTCCATCGACGAGACAAAGCAATTCATCCCGCTCAACATCGCGGTGCTCACCGTATCAGACACGCGCGCCCTCGCCGACGACAAGTCGGGCCAGACGCTGGCCGACCGTCTCCTAGCTGCCGGCCATAAGCTCGCCGCGCGCGAGATCGTCACCGACGACATCGAGGCGATCCGCAACGTGATCCGCCGCTGGATCGCGGATGCCGGCATCGACGTCGTCATCACCACCGGCGGCACCGGCTTCACCGGGCGCGACGTCACGCCGGAGGCGATCGAGCCGCTGTTCGAGAAGCGCATGGATGGTTTCTCGATCGCGTTCCATATGCTGAGCCACGCCAAGATCGGCGCGTCGACGATCCAGAGCCGCGCCACTGCGGGCGTCGCCGGCGCGACCTACATCTTCTGCCTGCCAGGTTCGCCCGGCGCCTGCCGCGACGGCTGGGACGGCATCCTTGCCGCTCAGCTCGACTACCGCACGCGGCCCTGCAATTTCGTCGAGATCATGCCGCGGTTAGATGAGCATCTGCGGAGACCGAAGGCGCAGGGCGCGACGGTGTAAGCACGGATAGCTCTCCGGCGTCTCTCCACACCATCAGTATCGTAGGTGGGCAAAGCGAAGCGTGCCCACCACTCCTGTCGCAATGCTAGATCGGTGGGCACGGCGCTAATGCGCCTTTGCCCACCCTACGATTCCAGACTCGCGGCGAGAGACCCTCACCCAACCGAGTTCGTATCCGCCGCCAGCGGAGATGCCCTCTCCCGCAAGGGGCGAGGGCGCAATCATGCGCATGCCGCCCGCTGCGAGATCAGAGATCCAGCTCCCAGGTCTCGCCGACCAGATCGGCACCGAAGCTGTGGTGCTTCTCTTCCTTCACGAGCTTGAAGCCTGCACTTTGATAGATGCTGCGCGCGGCGACGAGGATGCTCTGCGTCCACAGCGTCATCTTGCTGTAGCCCCTCTCGCGTGCGCCTTGGATGCATTGCTCGACCAGTGCGCGGCCGACGCCGAGCCCTCGTGCTTTCTTCTCCACCTGCAAGAGGCGCAGCTTGGCGATCTCATCCGAGGCCTTGACCAGAAAGATCGAGCCGACCGGCTCGCCACCTACTTCCGCGATCCAGCAGTGCTCGCGCGCGGCGTCGTAGTTTCTGATGAACTGTGCACAGATCTCGGCGACCAGCGCCTCGTAGCTGATATCCCAGTTGTAATCCGCGGCGTAGGCGGCGGCCTGTCGGGAGATGACCCAGCCCATGTCACCGACGCGATGGCTGCGCAGCATGAAAGCCGCGGGCTGGCTTCGACGTTGCTCCAGCACAGCCTCGATGGTCGCCATAGCCTGCGTGAGCCGCGTTGCATCGCTGGCCGAAAGCTGAGCCAGCATGGCGGCAACATCGTTTTGCGAGCCTAGGTTCAGCTTGGCGAAGGCCTGGCGGCCCTTGGCGGTGAGGCTGAGCTGGTATTGCCTGCGATCTGCGGGCAGGGGTCTTCGCGTGATCAGCCCCTTTTCGTCGAAGCTCTGTACGATGCGGCTGAGATAGCCGGGGTCAAGACCAAGCTCGTTTCCGATCTCTTTGGCTGCCAGGTCGTCGCGATGCGCGAGTTCATAGAGCACCCGGGCCTCGCTGAGCGAAAACGGGCTCTTTCCAAGGTGCTGGTCGAGCACACCAAGCTTGCGGGTATAGAAGCGGTTGAAGGCGCGGACCGCTCCGATGTGGTCGTCGGTAGCTTCAAAGGACATGGGTCACCTCGATACTTGCCATTGTCAAACAATTATTTGACTTTGGCAAGTATTGGAGGCTTCAGCCGACCATGACGATCCGGCTGCGCAACATGGTCCGGGACGAGCGGCCGAGCCGCCGGAGCAGCCGTGCCTCGGACCGGCGGGCCTGGGGCGGGTAGCCGCCGATCCGGTCATAATGATCGCGCGCGATCAAAAGCCCCTGATCGCCAAACGGGCCGACGAGCTTGCGCGCCACGGCGCGGAGGATGTCGCCGAGCCCGGTGTCGGCGTAGGGCGAGCGCGCATAGCGAAACACCGCCGCTCGATCGCGGCCGCTGCTCGACACGGCCTGGATGAACTGGGTGGTCTCCTCGATCCAGCCGGTTTCCAGCACCGCGCCAGCGGGGAGGAACATCAGCCACGGCGAACGGGCCTGGAGGGCGCCGGCGGCGCGCGCGGCCCCTTGCGAAGAGCCCTCGAAGCCGATGAAGCGGCAACCTGCGACGTCGGCGACGCGCTCGATAACGCCGTTGCGGGTGCCGTCGACCAGGATCACTTCCCGGATGATGCCGGCCGCGGCGCCGGGGACGAGCGCGGCCAGCGTTGCGACTGCCGTCTGCTCGACGCCTTCGGTCGGAATGATGACGCTCAGCATGATTGAAGCTTCAATATCTGCACTTCGGAAGAAGCGTAGCTTTTCATGATGTTGTCATAAACACGTGGCGTTGCCGAGTGCAACTTTTTCGGCGGGGCTTCGGCATGCAATGGTAAACTCGCAGCCAAATGTGTCGCGCGCGGGATGGTATTTTGGTCGAATGTTTCGGCACAAGCTCGTCCGGTCCGTATTAACCCGGAGCCCGATGTTGCGCGGTGCAGGGCAGTTCGCAACCGTCCAAGGAGAGGACGGACTGCAACCAAACATCGAGCGGGAACGATGTGCGACTTGGGTGCCGATTGGTGTGCTGACGGAGGCTTTGCATGAATGCCGATCAACTCGCCGTCAACGCGACGGCAGCAACGCCGAAGCAGGACGCCGCGCCGACCCTGCGGGTTCGCGCCCTGATGTTGGGCGACCGCATTAATGCCTCCGGCCTCGAGATCGGCACGCTGGTCTCCTCGACGCCGGCTGCCTTCCGCGTCCACGCCGGCCTTGTCGTGATTTTCCGCTACGGCGTCGTGGTGCTGATCGGTCTTCTGCCCTCGGAGGAGAAGGTGTTGATCGACAGCCTGAAGCCGCGGGTGATCGGCGAGTTCAGTCCTCATGAGGAAGAGACCGCGCAGGCGCAGCTCTGCAAGGACGAGAATGTCGAGGCGATCCAGCCGGGCGGGCCGATCTGCCTCGCCAAATTCTCCGACGACCGGCTGCTTCTGATCGCGGATGCGCTCGCCAAGAGCACGTCGCTGGCGCGCGACGAGCGGCGCGTCGCGGCGGTCTTCGACGTGATCGAGCCGTTTGCGCGGGAGCTCGCCGAGCGTGGCCGCACGCCGCGGCGGCGCAAGGGCATTTTACAGCTGATCGGCAATGCGCTTCTTGTCCAGCAGCGTGTCGCGGGCCGTGTTGCCGTCGCCGAGAAACCCGACGTGCTCTGGGAGAAGCCCGAGCTCGATCGGCTCTACGCCCGGCTCGAGGACGAGTATGAGCTGAAGGAGCGCCTCGACACGCTCGAGCGCAAGCTCACAGCGGTGTCGGAGACCGCCAACGCATTGACCGACATCATCGACACCCAGCGCTCGCTCCGCCTCGAAATCGCGGTCGTGGTGCTGATCGTGATCGAGGTCGCGATCGGGTGCTTTCAGATATGGTCGGGGACGCATTAGCCAAGCTGAATTTTGTTCGCGAGCGAGACGCGTTACTGTGCCCTCTCCCCTTGTGGGAGAGGGCGGCGACGCTGGTCGACACAAGCTCACTTCGGTGAGGGGTTGTCGCCGCATAATCGCCGGTGCGTTGTGATGCGTTGCTTTGCCGCATTCGTCGTCATTGCGAGCGGAGCGAAGCAATCCAGAGTCCCGCCGCAGAGCCAGTCTGGATTGCTCGCAATGACGGATTGGCGGCCATCACGGGCTAATCGGATAAGACTCTATTGTCTGCAGTACCGCCGCACAATGCCGCGCGATCGTTAGTTCCTCATTCGTTGGAATGACGAACACCTCAACAGCGCTATCGCCCCCGCTGATGCGCTCGCGCGCGGCATCATTCGCCGCGGCATCGATGCTCACACCGAGCCACCTAAGACGTTCGCCGATCGCGCTGCGGATCTCCTTCGCATGCTCGCCGATGCCGCCGGTGAAGACCAGGCAGTCCAATCCTTCAAGCGTGGTCGCCATCATCGCGATCTGCTGCGCCGCTCGGAAAACGAACAGATCGACCGCCTCGCGTGCCGCAGCCTCGCTGCTTGCGAGTAGCGTGCGCATGTCCGCGGAGATGCCGGAGACGCCGCGCAGGCCGGACTCGTTGTAGAGCAGATGCTGTATATCCTCGCTGGACATGTTCTGGTGCTGTTGCAGATAGAGCAGCACGCCGGGATCGATGGCGCCGCAGCGCGTGCCCATCACGAGGCCATCGAGCGGTGTCAGTCCCATCGTGGTGTCGACGCTGCGGCCATCGCGCAGCGCGCACAGGCTCGCCCCGTTGCCGAGATGCGCGATGACGGTGCGCTTTGCGACGAGCTGCGGCGCGATTGCCGCGAGGCGCCCCGCGACATATTCGAAGGAGAGGCCGTGAAACCCGTAGCGCCGGACGCCGCGCTCCTCATAGCGCCTCGGAATGGCGAAACGGCTCGCGGGCTGGGCCATGCTGTGATGAAAGGCGGTGTCGAAGCAGGCGATCTGCGTCAGACCGGGGCGGATCGCCTGGATGGTGCGAACCGGCTCGAGGCAACGCGGCTGATGCAGCGGAGCCAGCGGCGCCAGCGCCGCCAGCTTGGCGTAGACGTCGTCCGTCAGTTCGATCGGGCCGGAGTAATCCGGACCGCCGTGGACGATGCGGTGACCGATGGCGCGCAGACGATGCTCGCCAAAACGCTCGTCGATGAACGCCAGCACCTCGGCGAACAGATGATCACTGTTCGTATCGGATGCGTCCTTCCGCGCCTCGAACATTGTCTCGCCCGCTGGGCTCTTCACCACGAGCCGGGGCGCTGCCTCGTGCTCGTCGAGCAAGCCGTTGCAGAGCAGGTCGGGGCCGGACGCCGGCAGCTCGAACAGGCCGAACTTGATGCTCGATGATCCCGAGTTGAGCACAAGGACGGTATCCGACATGGCTTCAGTCGCCGGCTTTGGCCGGCGTGTTGCCGCCGGCGCTGTTTGGCCAGACCCAATCGCGGACCTCAGGCATGTCCTCGCCATGCTCGCGGACATAGCGGGAATGTTCGATCAGCTTGTCGCGGAACTGTTGCTTGACCTGCGCAGCCCTGGTCGCAAGCCCCGGCACGCGCTCGATCGCCTCGATGGCGAGATGGTAGCGGTCGAGCTCGTTGAGCACGACCATGTCGAACGGCGTCGTCGTGGTGCCTTCCTCGGCGAATCCGCGCACATGCATGCCGGCATGGTTGGTGCGGTTATAGGTCAGCCGGTGAATGAGGTAAGGATAGCCGTGGTAGGCGAAGATCACCGGCTTGTCTGATGTGAACAGGCTGTCGAAATCGCGGTCGGACAGGCCGTGCGGATGCTGCTCCTTCGGTTGCAGCGTCATGAGGTCGATGACGTTGACGACACGGATCTTCAGGTCAGGCAGCGCCTTGTGCAAGAGGTCGACGGCGGCGAGCGTCTCCAGTGTCGGCACGTCGCCGGCGCAGGCCATCACCACGTCGGGCTCTGCGTTTGTGTCCTCCGTGCCCGCCCAGGTCCAGATGCCGATGCCGGCATCGCAATGCGTGGCCGCCTCCTGCATCGACAGCCATTGCGGCGCCGGCTGCTTGCCGGCGACGATCACATTGATGCGGTTGTAGGTGCGCAGGCAATGATCGGCGATCCACAGCAGCGTGTTGGTATCAGGCGGGAAATAGATCCGGACGATATCGGCCTTTTTGTTGGCGACGAGATCGACGAAACCAGGGTCCTGATGGCTGAAGCCGTTATGGTCCTGGCGCCAGACATGCGAGGTCAGGAGATAGTTGAGTGAGGCGATCGGGCGCCGCCAGGGCAGATCGCGCGTCACCTTCAGCCATTTGGCGTGCTGGTTGAACATGGAATCCACGATGTGGATGAAGGCCTCATAGCAGGAGAACAAGCCGTGCCTGCCGGTCAGCAGATAGCCTTCGAGCCAGCCCTGGCAGAGATGTTCGCTGAGGACCTCCATCACGCGGCCGTCCTGCGCGAGATGCACGTCGTAAGATTCGATCGGCTCCATCCAGACCCGTTCGGTCGTCTCGAACACCGCATCGAGCCGGTTTGATGCCGTCTCGTCCGGGCCCATGATGCGGAAGTTGCGCGCCTCGGCATTGAGGCGGACGACATCGCGCAGGAATTTGCCGAGCTCGCGGGTGGCTTCCGCCACCATGCCGCCAGGCTGCGGCACCTCGATTGCGAAGCTGCGGAAGTCCGGCAGCTTCAGCTCTTTTTTCAACAGCCCGCCATTGGCATGCGGATTGGCGCCCATCCGCCGCTGGCCTTCGGGCGCCAGCGCCTGAAGCTCGGGAATGAACGCGCCGCCGGCGTCGAACAACTTGTCCGGCTCATAGCTGCGCATCCAGTCTTCGAGCAGCTTCAGATGCGCCGGGTTCTCGCGGCAGCTCGCAACGGGCACCTGATGCGCGCGCCAAAAACCTTCGACCTTCTTGCCGTCGACCTCCTTCGGGCCGGTCCAGCCCTTGGGGCTGCGCAGCACGATCATCGGCCAGCGCGGTCGCTCGACGTTTCTGCGCCCGTCGCGGGCGTGCTGCTGGATCGAGCGGATGCTGGCGAGCGCGACGTCGAGCGCATCCGCCATGGCCTGGTGCATCAATTTGGGATCGTCGCCCGCGACGAACAGCGGCTCGTGGCCGAGCCCGCGGAAGAGAGCGCGGATCTCGTCGTCCCGCATCCGCCCGAGCACGGTTGGATTGGCGATCTTGTAGCCGTTGAGATGCAGGATCGGCAGCACCGCGCCGTCATGGGCAGGGTTGAGGAACTTGTTGGAGTGCCAGGACGCCGCGAGCGGGCCGGTTTCGGCCTCGCCGTCGCCGACGACGCAGGCGACGATGAGGTCGGGATTGTCGAATGCTGCGCCATAGGCGTGCACCAGGGCATAGCCGAGCTCGCCGCCCTCGTGGATCGAGCCCGGCGTTTCCGGCGCCGCATGGCTCGGAATGCCGCCGGGGAAAGAGAACTGCCTGAACAGCTTGCGCAATCCGTCCGCATCCCGGGCGATGTCGGGATAGATCTCGCTGTAGCTGCCTTCCAGGTAGGTGTTGGCGACCATGCCCGGGCCGCCATGGCCGGGGCCGCAGACGTAGATCACGTTGAGGTCAAGCGCCCGGATGACGCGATTGAGATGGGCATAGATGAAGTTCAAACCGGGCGTCGTGCCCCAATGGCCGAGCAGGCGCGGCTTGATGTGCTCGGGCCGCAGCGGCTCGCGCAGCAGCGGATTGTCGAGGAGATAGATTTGCCCGACGGAGAGATAGTTGGCGGCACGCCAGTAGCGATCGAGGAGATCGAGTTCGCTGCTTGCGGCGCGCAATTGTCGTTGACTTGTCATGTTCTTGCCGACCTTCACCCAGCGATCGTCACCAACATTGTTCCGGCGCGATTGATCCCTTCGCCATGAAACGGGATCGCCGCGCCGCCCGTGTTGCGTGAGGTCAAGGGTGCGCGCCGAAAGTTTGGGCAGCGCTACTGTGCATGGGGTTGTTTTCGCGTTTTTTGTTTTTGTTCTTGATTTGTTCCGTTTGGGTGCTATGTTGGCTTCATGAGTCGAGCATCTTCTCGTGCCCTCAAGCACCCGCCGGTCACGGCGCCCTCCGAGCCGGCGGGTGCGCCTTCTGATTTTCCTGCCGATTTTCCCGAGCTTGGCGTCGCCATCGACCGTGCGCGCCGGCGAGGGCGGGGTGCCCAGTCCAATGCCAGCGGCCGCTATGAGGCCGAGGCGCGCGTCGCCTTCGACGATGGCTGGCAGAGCCTGGAGGAACTGCCGCCGTTCAAGACCACGGTCGCCGTCGACACCTCACGCAAGGTGATCACTCGCAACGATTCTCCCGACATCGGCTTCGACCGCTCGATCAATCCCTATCGCGGCTGCGAGCACGGCTGCGTCTATTGCTTCGCGCGGCCGACCCATGCGTATCTCGGCCTGTCGCCCGGGCTCGACTTCGAGTCGAAGCTGTTCGTGAAGCCCGAGGCGCCGGCGCTGCTCGAGAAGGAGCTCGCAGCCTCAGGCTACGAGCCGCGGATGATCGCGATCGGCACCAATACCGATCCCTATCAGCCGATCGAGCGTGAGCGCAAAATCATGCGCGGCATCCTCGAGGTGCTGGAGCGCACCGGCCATCCCGTCGGCATCGTCACCAAGTCGGCGGTGGTGGTGCGCGACATCGACATTCTCGCGCGCATGGCGAAGCGCAACCTCGCCAAGGTCGCGATCTCGGTGACGTCACTCGACCCAAAACTTGCGCGCACCATGGAGCCGCGGGCCTCCACGCCGCCGAAGCGGCTGGAGGCGCTCAAGCAGCTCTCCGACGCCGGTATTCCGACCACGGTGATGGTCGCACCTGTGATCCCCGCGCTAAACGATTCCGAGATCGAGCGCATCCTCGACGCCGCAGCCCATGCCGGCGTCAAGGAAGCCTCCTACGTGCTGCTGCGGCTGCCGCTCGAGGTGCGCGATCTGTTCCGCGAATGGCTGATGGCGAACTATCCGGACCGTTATCGCCACGTCTTCACGCTGATCCGCGACATGCGCGGTGGCCGTGACTACGATGCAAAATGGGGCGAGCGGATGAAAGGAACCGGCCCGATGGCCTGGACCATCGGCCGCCGCTTCGAGATCGCCTGTGACAGGCTAGGCCTCAACAAACGGCGCTCCAAGCTGACCACGGATCACTTCGCGCGGCCGAAGCGGAACGGCGATCAGCTCAGCCTGTTCTGATCGGGAAGTGGACGAGGCGTAGCATGGCCAAGGAACTCACCGTGCCGGTGCCGCGGCTGACCGTCATCACGCTCGGTGTCAGCGACATCCGCGCCAGCATCGCTTTCTACGACTCGCTCGGTTTCTCGCGCCGGCTGAAGGCGACCGGTGAGGCGGTCGCCTTCTATGATACCGGTGGTCCGGTGCTCGCCTTGTATCCCTGGGATCAACTCGCTGCCGACGCGGCGTTGCCGGACAATCCGAGGCCGTCGACCTTTCGTGGGATGACGCTGGCCTGGAACTGCCGGACGCGCGCGGAGGTCGATGCGGTGCTGGCTTTCGCTGTCGACAAGGGCGCAACGCGGCTGAAAGCGGCGCACGAGACCGATTACGGCGGCTATGCAGGCTATTTCACGGACCCCGACGGCCATCCGTGGGAGGTCGTGGTCGCGCCCGGCATCGATGTCGGTGACGATCGGCGGGTGCATCTGGCGGAGTAGGGGACGACCTGAATAACGGGAATTATCTGGGGTTCCTAGTTGCGCTGGCGAAGTCCCTTGCGCACGATCCCGGCCATGATTCGGGACAAGTCCGCCAAGAAGCCGGCCAAAGACGCGCCAAAAAAGAACGGTGCGAAGAAGGCCGCGCCTGCCAAGGCCTCGGAAGCCAAGACGCCGGAAGCCAAGCCGTCGCAAGCCGAGAAGTCGGAAACTAAGCCTTCGGAAGTTGAGGCTTTAGCCGGCAAGAGTGCGGGCCCGAAAGGCATCATCGCCGTAGCGCCGCCGAGCTTCCGTCGGGAGCGCGCGCTGATCAAGCGCGGCGTCTGGCCGGTCGCGGGCTGCGACGAGGCCGGCCGCGGCCCGCTGGCCGGCCCAGTGGTGGCGGCCGCGGTGATTCTCGATCCCGACCGCATTCCGCGTGGCATCGACGATTCCAAGCGGCTGACAGTAGAGGAGCGCGAAAAGCTGTTCGACAAGATCTGCGCCAGCGCGCAGGTCTCGGTTGTCGTGGCTTCGCCCGCGCGGATCGACCGTGACAACATCCTGCGCGCCTCGCTGTGGGCGCTGAAGCGTGCCGTGGTGGCGTTGCCCGAGACGCCGCGCCACGTCTTCGTCGACGGCCGCGACCGGCTCGATACGGAATGCGACTGCGAGGCCGTGATCGGTGGCGACGGCATCGTGCTGTCGATCGCGGCAGCCTCTATCGTCGCCAAGGTCACGCGCGACCGGCTGATGTGCGCGCTGGCGCAAGACTGCCCCGGCTACGGCTTCGAGCAGCACAAGGGTTACGCCGTGCCCGAGCATCTCGACGCCCTCGACCGCCTCGGCCCCTCCATCCACCACCGCCGCTTCTTCGCCCCCGTCGCGGCCGCCCGCGCCAAGCATATGCCCTGGACCATCGAGCCGGTGCAGGATCTGTTCTCCGTCACCGAGGTCGAGATGGAGGTGGAGGCGGGTGTCGAAACCGGCCCCTCCACAGGTCTCTAGGACTCCGTTTTTCGCTGCGGCCTCTTTGCCTCTCCCCGCCAGCGGGGAGAGGGGAGAAGAGACACTGTCGGGGAGAGGCAGCAGACCGAAGTTGCCACGACGCGCAGCGCCCTTTATCAAAACAGATGTGAGCGAATAGGGCCGGCTGGACGGGTTGGCTGCATCTTTCGGACCTTGCATGCGGTTTACCTCCCTGGTCATCGAGCTCATTCGCGCCCGGCCGCGGCTGATCGTGTGGATCGCCGTGTTGCTTCAGGCGGCGATGTGGCTGTTCGTGGCGCTGGTGTTCTACCGCAGCCCGCCCGGCACCCTTGCGACGCTGCTGGCTTTCGGCCGCGAGTACCAAGTCGGCACCGATCTCGGCCCTCCCTTGCCGATCTGGCTCGCCGACATTGCCTATCGCGCCGCCGGCGGTCACATGTTCGGCGTCTATGTGTTCGCCCAGCTCTGCGAGATCGCGACCTTCATCGCGCTCTTTCATCTGTCTCGCGCCGTGGTCGGCTCCCAGCAGGCCGTGCTCGCCGTGCTGCTGACCATGACCGTGCTGGCCTTCTCCTCGCCCGCGCTCGACTTCGGCCCGCTGGTGCTGGCGCGACCGCTTTGGGCGCTGCTGCTGCTGCACTCCTGGCAGATCATCGGCCAGCGCCGCGGCAATGCCTGGTTCGCTTGGTCGATCGAAGCCGGCCTGTTGTTGCTCACGACGCCCGCCGCAATCTTCCTCCTCCTGCTGATCGTCGTCTTCGCGATCTCGACCGCGCGCGGCCGCAGGACGCTGTGGGGGCTCGATCCGCTGTTTGCGCTGATCGTCGTTGCCGTGCTGGCGCTACCCTACGCGGTCTGGCTGATGCGGGCCGAGACGTTGACCATGCCGGCCTTGCCGCAGGTTTCGGAGCTTAGCGCCCGCGCTCTGCACGCAGCCTGGCTGCTCGGCGGGCTCGTGGTTGGGGCGGCGGCGATTCCGGCGCTGACCTTCCTCAACACTGGGATGTTCGCCGACAAGGGCGAGGAAGCGCCCATCATCTATCGCCCGCCGGTCGAGCCGCTCGCGCGCAACTTCGTCTACTTCTTCGCGCTGGCGCCGCCGCTCGGCGCGGTGCTGATCTCCGGTCTGCTTGGGCTGGAATCCGCCGCCGGCGGCGCCGGTGTCGTGCTCGTCATGTCCGGGCTTGTCGTGGTGGTTGCCGCAGGGGATCTCATCGCGATGCGCCGCGCGCGGATGCTGCGCATGGTATGGGCCGCCGCCGTCGTGGCGCCCGCCATCGGCGTCGTGCTCGCCGTCCTGGTCATGCCCTGGACCGGCACCGGCGAGATCGCGACCTCGATGCCGGCGCACGCGATCTCCGATTTCTTCGACGAGAGCTTCGCCCGCCGCACCAACCATCGCCTGCGCGCGGTCGCCGGCGAGACCCAGCTTGCGAGCCTGATCACGCTGCATTCCGGGCGGCCGCATCTCTTCATCGACGCCGACCCGGCGCGCACGCCGTGGATGAATCAGGCCAGGTTCAGCGAGACCGGCGGCGTCGTGGTCTGGCGCGCCTCGGATACCGCCGGCACCCCGCCGCCGGAGATCCTCAAGCGCTTCCCCGGCATCGTGCCGGAAGTCCCGCGCGCCTTCGAATGGCTGGTGAACGGCCGCCAGCAACTGCTGCGCATCGGCTGGGCCATCGTGCGGCCGAAGGGGACTTAGCGCGGTCTCTCCGTCGTCATTGCGAGCGGAGCGAAGCAATCCAGAGTCTTTCCGCGGTGGCAGCCTGGATTGCTTCGCTGCGCTCGCAATGACGGGGAGGGAGCATTCCGCCCCTCACGTGCCCGCCAGCACCTTTGCGACCGCGCGCAGATCCTGCCAGGCCAGCCGCTTGTAGGACGGCGAGCGGAGCAGGTACGCCGGGTGAAATGTCGGCAGCGCGCGGATGGTGCGCTGACCGGTGTCGTAGTCGAACCAGCGGCCGCGGGTGCGCATGATGCCTTCGCGCGTCGACAGCAGCGTCTGCGTCGAGGGATTGCCGAGCGTCACCAGCACGTCCGGATTCACCAGCTCGATCTGGCGCTGGATGAAGGGCAGGCAGATTTGGGTCTCCTGCGGCGTCGGCGTACGATTGCCGGGCGGCCGCCAGGGAATGACGTTGGCGATGTAGGCGGTGGTGCGGTTGAGCCCGATCGCGCCGATCATGAGGTCGAGCAGCTTGCCGCTGCGTCCGACGAAGGGCAGTCCCTCGATGTCCTCGTCGCGCCCGGGCGCCTCGCCGACAAACATGATGCGCGCCCTAGGATTGCCGTCGGCGAACACCAGCCGCGTCGCGGTATGCTTCAGCGCGCAGCCCTCGAAGCTCTGCATCAGCTCGCGCAGCGCCTCCAGCGTCGGCGCGGTCCGCGCAGCCTCGCGTGCGGAAGCGATCGCGACGTCGGGCGCAGGGGCGGCTTCGCCGCGCATGACCGTCGGCGCGGCGACCGGCCGCGATGGCTCGACCGGCGGTGCCACGCGCTCGGCCGGCGGCGGGGCATCTAATTCCGCCAGGCGGTCGATCGGTTCCTCCGCGAGCGTGCAGTCGACACCGGCCTCCAGATAGAAGGCGAGAAGCTCACGAACGGTGGGTGCGGGCTCGGGGATCATGGGAAAGTTTGACTATTATATCACCTTGGGCGGCCTTGCATCCCGGCAGAACGCGATTCCGAGGTTGTCCTACCCGGAAAAATCGGAAACAAGAGGGCGCAATCGACCAAGGACCGTCTCAAGGGCTGAGATCAGATGAGCACCGAAGAACTTCCCCCGCGCGAATCCATGGAATTCGACGTCGTCATCGTCGGCGCCGGCCCCTCCGGCCTGTCGGCCGCGATCCGGCTGAAGCAGCTCAACGCCGATCTCAACGTCGTCGTGGTGGAGAAAGGCTCCGAGGTCGGCGCGCACATTCTTTCCGGCGCCGTGATCGACCCGGCGGGGCTCGACAAGCTGATCCCGGACTGGCGCGAGGATTCCGACTGCCCGCTGAAGACGCAGGTGAAGGACGACCGCTTCTACTGGATGACGGGCGCTGGCGCGATCAAGCTGCCGGGCTTCATGATGCCACCGCTGATGGACAATCATCACTGCTACATCGGCTCGCTCGGCAATGTCTGCCGCTGGCTGGCGCGCAAGGCCGAGGCACTCGGCGTCGAGATCTATCCGGGCTTTGCTGCGGCCGAAGTGCTCTATGACGAGGAGGGCAAGGTCAAGGGCATCGCCACCGGCGACATGGGCATCGGCCGCGACGGCAAGCCGAAAGATTCCTTCACCCGTGGCATGGAATTGCTCGGCAAGTACACGCTGTTTGCCGAAGGCGCCCGCGGCAGCCTGACCAAGCAGCTCATCAACAAATTCGCACTCGACGCCAAGGCCGAGCCACCAAAATTCGGTATCGGCCTCAAGGAGGTCTGGCAGATCGATCCCGCCAAGCACCAGAAGGGCTTGATCCAGCATTCCTTCGGCTGGCCGCTCGACATGAAGACCGGCGGCGGCTCGTTCCTCTATCACTATGACGACAATCTCGTCGCCGTCGGCTTCGTCGTGCATCTGAATTACGACGATCCTTATCTGTCGCCGTTTGACGAATTCCAGCGCTTCAAGACCCATCCCTCGATCCGCGGCACTTTCGAAGGCGCCAAGCGGCTAGCTTACGGCGCACGCGCCATCACCGAGGGCGGATACCAGTCGGTGCCGAAGCTGAGCTTCCCCGGCGGCGCGCTGATCGGCTGCGCGGCCGGCTTCGTCAACGTGCCGCGCATCAAGGGCGTGCACAATGCAATGGGCACCGGCATGCTCGCCGCCGAACATGTCGCCGCGGCGATCGCCGCCGAGCGCGCCAATGACGAGCTCGTCGAATACGAGAATGCCTGGCGCACGTCGTCGGTCGGCAAGGATTTGTTCCTGGTCCGCAACGTCAAGCCGCTGTGGTCGAAGTTCGGCACCGTGCTCGGCGTCGCGCTGGGCGGCTTTGACATGTGGTGCAACACGCTGTTCGGCGCATCGCTGTTCGGCACGCAGTCGCATCGCAAGCATGACCGCGCCACGCTCGATCCGGCCAAGAGCCACGCGCCGAAGAACTACCCGAAGCCGGATGGCAAGATCACCTTCGACAAGCTGTCCTCGGTGTTTTTGTCCAACACCAATCACGAGGAGGATCAGCCGATCCATCTGAAGGTCACGGACATGAACCTCCAGAAGACCTCGGAGCACGACGTGTTCGCCGGTCCCTCGAACCGCTATTGCCCGGCCGGCGTCTATGAGTGGATTGAGGAGGGTTCTGGCCCGCGCTTCCAGATCAACGCCCAGAATTGTGTCCACTGCAAAACCTGCGACGTGAAGGACCCCAACGGCAACATCACCTGGGTTCCCCCGGAGGGCGGTGGTGGCCCGAATTACGAGGCGATGTAAGCCGGGGAACATGCAGCCTGGGCCGATGTAACCAAGGTTACGCGACCCCGGCAATGTGACGCACGTTCGCGTGAGAACCGGGCCGCGGGAGCGGCCCGCGGCCACGATAAGGCCATAGTAGCAGCGTCTTGGGGCGCTCTTGGCCGATTCATCTGACCGATTTGGGGCGTGCGGCGGGGATCGCCCGGTCCGAATCCTTGCGGCGAAGCGCCAAAAGCGGCATTGTCGGCCTGACGGTTCCGGGTCCCGATGCGACCGGCCGCGTTCGCATGCGATACGGCCTTCTGCTGCAGACCCAGGCACTACCAACTCAAGGCGAGCCCTGATGTTTTCAAATCGTTTCAACCGCTGGACTGCTGCCGCCATCGCTCTCATGGGCACCGCGTTCGTCGCGGTCCCCGGCGCGGTCCTGGCGCAGACGCCGGATCACCCGGAAAACACGGCGGCGCAGTTTCCGACCCGGAACGATCTGAAGTCGCTCACCGGCGCCGGCAGCTATCTCGCCGCCCGCCACGCCAGCGTCGAGCGCGACGCCTCCTCCGCCGCCGCGTTCTACCGCTCGGCCCTGCGCACCGATCCGAAGAACAACGAACTGCTCGACCGCGCCTTCATCTCCTCGGTCGCCGACGGCGACATCGACGAGGCCGTCAAGCTCGCCGAGCGCATCCTCACCATCGACAAGACCAACCGCGTCGCGCGGCTCGTCGTCGGCGTGCACGATCTCAAGCTGAAGAAGTATGCGACGGCGCAAACCAACATCAACCAGTCGATCCGCGGTCCGATCACCGATCTCGTCGCCACGCTGCTGTCGGGCTGGGCCGCCTATGGTGCGGGCGACGCCAAGGGCGGTGTTGCCACCATCGACAAGCTGGCCGGTCCGGAATGGTATCCGCTGTTCAAGGACCTCCACGCGGGCATGATCCTCGAGCTCTCCGGCAAGGAGAAGGATGCCGGCACCCGCTTCGAGCGCGCCTACAAGCTCGACGATTCCATGCTGCGCGTCACCGAGGCCTATGCGCGCTGGCTGTCGCGCAACAAGGATTCCGCCGCCGCGACCACCGTGTACCAGGCTTTCGACAAGAAGCTCGCCCGCCATCCGCTGATCGTGGAAGGCCTGCGCGAGACCAAGGCCGGGAAGAAGATGCCGCCGCTCGTCGATTCCGCGCAAGCCGGCGCCGCCGAAGCGCTCTACGGCATCGGCGCCACGCTGACCCGCCGTGGCGGCGAGGATCTGGCGCTGGTCTATCTCCAGCTCTCGCTCTACCTCCAGCCCAGCCATCCGCTGGCGCTGCTCTCGCTCGCCGATCTCTATGAATCGGTGAAGCGGCCGCAGATGGCGATCAAGGTCTACGAGCGCGTGCCCTCGTCCTCGCCGCTCAAGCGCAACGCGCAGATCCAGCTCGCCATTGACCTCGATTCCGCGGACCGCACCGACGAGGCGATCAAGATCCTCAAGGGCGTCACGTCGGAGGATTCCAAGGATCTCGAAGCCATCATGGCGCTCGGCAACATCGAGCGCGGCCGCAAGAAGTTCGGCGATTGCGGTGCGACCTATTCGCAAGGCATCGATGTGCTGCCGGCCGGCAACGACAAGGCCAACAGCGTCTGGTACTACTATCGCGGCATCTGCGAGGAGCGTTCCAAGCAGTGGGCCAAGGCCGAATCCGACATGAAGAAAGCGCTCGAGCTGCAGCCCGATCAGCCGCACGTCCTCAACTATCTCGGCTATTCCTGGATCGACCAGGGCGTGAATCTCGACGAAGGCATGAAGATGATCAAGCGCGCCGTCGAGCAGCGTCCCGACGACGGCTATATCGTGGACTCCCTCGGCTGGGCCTATTACCGCATCGGCAATTACGAGGAGGCGGTGAAGAACCTCGAGCGCGCGATCGATCTCAAGCCCGAGGATCCCACCATCAACGATCACCTCGGCGACGCCTACTGGCGCGTCGGCCGCACGCTGGAAGCCAAATTCCAGTGGTCGCATGCGCGCGATCTCAAGCCCGAGCCGGAAGAACTGCCGAAGATCGAGGCCAAGATCGCCAACGGGCTCTCGGACGACAATTCGAACTCTTCGGCGGCGCAGGCCGAGAAGAAGAAGGACGACGGCAAGGGCGGCTGAGGTTTATTGGGGGCGTGTCGCCGATGTCGGCGTTGATTGAAGAGGGACGGGCGAAGGTCAATTTGAGCCTTCGCGTCGTCGGCCGTCGTGCCGATGGCTATCATGATCTCGAAAGCGTGGTTGCGTTTGCCGACTGCGCCGACCGGCTGACGCTCGAGCCGGGTGGCGAACTGAAGCTCACCGCCACCGGACCGCTGGCGGCAGCTTGCGGCGACACCGCCGACAATCTCGTGCTCAAGGCCGCCAAGCTTCTCGCCGAGGCTGTGCCCGGCCTGAAGCTGGGCGCCTTCGTGCTCGACAAGGTGCTCCCGGTTGCAGCCGGCATCGGCGGCGGCTCGGCGGATGCCGCGGCGGCGCTGCGGCTCTTGGCGCGTCTCAACGATTTGTCGCTCGATGATTCCCGCGTTCAGAAGGTCGCGCTCGCGACCGGCGCGGACGTGCCGGTGTGTCTCCAATCGCGCGCCTGTGACATGACCGGGGTCGGCGAGCAGCTGCTGTCGCTCGCGTTGCCGAGCATGCCCTGCGTCATGGTCAATCCGCGCGTGCCGGTCGCGACCAAGGACGTGTTCAAGGCGCTGGGCCTGCGCAACGGCGAGCTCCTGGTCGGCGTCACCGACGTCATCCGCGCCCCGGCCTGGCCGGAGGAGGGGGCGTCGATCGCTGACTGGGTCGACGTTCTCGAGACCGTCCCCAACGATCTCGAAGCGCCCGCGATGCGCATCGAACCTGTCATCGGCGAGGTGCTGCAAGCCTTGCGCGATTCCGCCGGCGTCAAGCTCGCCCGCATGTCCGGCTCCGGCGCGACGTGCTTTGCGATCTATGGCGCGCCGGCCGAGGCCCATACCGCCGCCGAAAAGATCCGGCGCGATCACCCCGGCTGGTGGGTGCATGCGGGGACGTTGAGCTAGGTATTTCTGCGAAGACGGTGCCGTAGGGTGGGCAAAGCGAAGCGTGCCCACGAACTTATTCGTGCAATCTGGATGCATGGTGGGCACGGCGCTGTTGCGCCTTTGCCCACCCTACGGCAGTTGAGTTAGCTGCTGACCGCTGCCAGCCCAAGAAAATTTCGGATCGCGCCCAGCACCTCCTGCGGCCGGTCATGCTGCAGCCAGTGTCCCGCCCCGGCGATGGTCTCGATGCGCGCGTTCCGAAAATACCGTTCCAGGCCTGCTGCCTTTGCGCCCGCCAGAAAACTTTCGCCGGCGTTGAGCAGCAGCGTCGGGCAGGCGATGCGTGACCACAGCGCGACGTGGTCGTCCGGCCAGAGCCGGTGCGGCGCGCTGGCGCGCTGGTAGGGATCGAACTTCCAGCTATAGGTGCCGTCCTCGTTCCGCCGCGCGCCATGCGTGGCGAGATGCAGCGCGAGGTCGCGGGCGAGGCGCTTGTTGTGCAGCATCATCTGCGCGGCTGCGGCCTCGAGGCTCGCATAGCGGCGCGGCGTGCGGTCATGCAGCTTGTCGAGCTGGGCGATCCATTTGCCGATGCGCTCATGCACCGGCGGCTTCGGCGTATCCGGCAACATGGTCACGCCGTCGAGGACGACGAGCTTCGCGACCAGCTCGGGGAATGATCCTGAAAAGATCAGGCTGACCATGCCGCCCATCGAATGGCCGATGAGCGTCACCTGAGGCGCTGCGATGCTGCGGACGAGCTGGGCAAGATCGTACACATATTCCGTCAGCGCGTAGCTGCCGCCTCGGGTCCATTCGGAATCGCCGTGTCCGCGCAGGTCGGGTGCGAGCACGTGAAAGTGCGGCTGCAACGATTCTGCGATGACGTCCCAGCTGCGGCAATGATCGCGGCCGCCATGGACCAGGATGGCGACGGGCGCGCCGTCATTGCCCCAGTCGGCATAATGCAGCCGCAGGCCGTGCGATTCATAATAGCGGCTTTGCGGGGCGCTAGCCATTTGCCGGCCGCCGCGCCAGTGCGAGCGACAGGCCAAGGCCGGCGATGAAGACGCCCGAGCCTTGCGTAAGTCGCCGCATCAGATGCGGCCTTCCGATCAGCTGCTTGCGCGTTGCTGATGCCATCAGCACCACCGCCACATCGGCGAGCGTGTTCAAGATCACCGAGATCGCGCCGAGCACGATGAAATGCAGCGTGGGGTTCGATCCCGCGGGATCCAGGAATTGCGGAATGAAGGCGAGGAAAAACGCCGCGGTCTTCGGGTTCAGCGCCTCCACCAGCACGCCGTCGCGGAAAGCGCGCTTGTCGCCGACGGGCTCGCTCTCGAGCGACAGCGTCCGGCCGGCGCTGCGGAACGTCTTGATACCGAGCCAGACCAGATAGAGCGCGCCGACGAATTTTACGGCCGCGAACAGTTCGGCACTGGCCAGGATGATCGCGGAGATGCCGAGGCTGCCCGCCACCACATGAACCAGTCCGCCCAGCGCCGTGCCCGCGGTTGATGCAAAGCCGCTGATGCGTCCCTCCGACAAGGTCCGTGCCGCGACATAGAAAATGCCGGGACCTGGAATGGCGGCAATGAGACAGGCTGCTGCCAGGAACAGCCAGAAATTCGTCGTGATCATGCTGTTTTGGTAACGAAGCCTGACGCGATTGCAAGGCCCTCGTTTAGCCCATCCGGCGGAAGATCACGCTGGCATTGACCCCGCCAAAGCCGAAGCCGTTGGAGATGGCGCTTTGCATCGGCATCGGCCGCGCTGCGCCGGAGACGATGTCGATGCCATCAGCGCCAGGATCTGGGTTTTCGAGATTGAGTGTCGGCGGCGCGATCTGGTCGCGCAAAGCGAGCACCGTGAAGATCGCCTCGAGACCGCCGGCGGCGCCAAGCAGATGGCCGGTGGCCGATTTGGTCGCGCTCACGGCAATGCCGCGGTTACGGCCGAACAGCGCGCCGATCGCACCAAGCTCGCTCTCGTCGCCGGCCGGCGTCGACGTCGCATGCGCGTTCAGGTGCTGCAAATCCGTGGGCGCAAGATCCGCCTGCCGAAGCGCGATCTCCATGGCGCGGCGGGCGCCGTCGCCATCGGGCGGACCCGATGTCATGTGATAGGCATCCGCGCTCGTGCCGTAGCCGACGATCTCCGCGATCGGCGTTGCACCGCGCGCCAGCGCATGCTCCAGCCCCTCGATCACCAGGATGCCGGCGCCTTCGCCCATCACAAACCCGTCGCGCTTCCGATCGAACGGGCGCGAGGCGCGCGCGGGCTCGTCGTTGTAGCCGCTCGACAGTGCACGTGCGGCTGCAAAGCCACCGAGGCTGACGATATCGATACAGGCTTCCGCACCGCCGCAGATCGCAACGTCGGCTTCGCCGGCGCGGATCATCCGCGCGGCATCGCCGATCGCCTGCACGCCGGCGGCGCAGGCCGTGACGGGCGTGCCCAGCGCTCCCTTGTAGCCGTATTTGATCGAGACGTGGCCGGCGGCGAGATTGGCGAGGAACGAGGGGATCGTGAACGGCGAGAGCCGGCGCGCGCCGCGCTGCTCGGTGATGCGCACCGCCTCTGCCATCGCCGGAAAGCCGCCGACGCCGGAGGCGATGATCGTCGCAGTCCGTTCCTGCGCCGCTGCGTCTTGCGGCATCCATTTGGCTTGCGTCACCGCTTCTGCGGTGGCGAGCAGCGCGAACAGGATGAAGCGGTCCATCTTGCGCTGGTCTTTTGGCGCGGCCGCCTGTGCGGGATCGAAGCCGCCTTCGGTGTCATCGGCCCTGTCGGGCACGAGCCCGGCAATGCGCGCCGGCAGTGCCTGCGCCCATTCCGGCAGCGGGCGCAGCCCGCTTTGACCGGCCAGCAGCCGGCGCCAGGACAGTTCGACACCGCAGCCAAGCGGCGACACTGCGCCCATTCCGGTCACAACGATACGACGCATGTCAGTCTCCAGCCGGCGCGACGGCCGGGTTCATGGCTTTGAGCGAAGCGAGCCGCGCGCGCATCCCGCGGCTGGCGCGGGGGCCTGCGATGACGACTGCATTGGTGAGCGTGATCGGACGCATGTCGGCGGCGTCGACGACGACAGGATCGAGCGGGCGAACGTCGCTTCGGTTCGCCAGCAGGATAGATTCGCCTTTGGGAGCGAGATGCTTGTTGCCCCAGGCGAGCAGCGCCACGATCACGGGGAAGAAATCTCGCGCCTTATCCGTCAGCACATATTCGTAGCGGGGCGGCCGCTCATGATAGCGGCGGCGAACGAACATGCCGCTCTCGGTAAGATGGGCGAGCCGCCGCGACAGGATGTTCGGCGCGATGCCGAGGCTTTGCGAAAACTCGTCGAACTTCGTCGCGCCCTGAAACGCATCCCGCAGGATCAGGATGCTCCACCATTCGCCGACCGTCTCCACGGCGCGGCCGACCGGGCATTCCAGGATGGAAGGGGATTTGGGCTGCATGGCGGGAAGGTAGGGTAGTTACTTTCAAAATGCAAGTTACTAGGTGAGCGCGGGTGGAGGCCGGTAAGGAAGCGGCGCGACCGCGGGGGCTGTGGGGTAAGTTGAAATGCGAGTTGGCGAAAGATGGTCGTGCACCACACTCCGTCATTGCGAGCGGAGCGAAGCAATCCAGACTATTTCCGCAGAGGGATTCTGGATTGCTTCGCTGCGCTCGCAATGACGATGTGGAGGCAGCGGTGGGCGGATCTCACCGGTGTCGCCGGTGTGTGCCGTAGAGGCGCGCCTAATGCGACCGCGCCAGGCAGAACGCCACCACCTGCTCCAGCGCGCTCTTCATCGGCGAGGGCGGGAACAGCGCCAGCGCGTCGACCGCCATGGCGCCGTAGTGCTGGGCGCGGCTCAGCGTGTCCTCGAGGGCGCGGTGCTTGTTCATCAGGCCGATGGCGTGGTCGAGATCGGGATCGCCGATCTCGCCGCGCTCCAGCGCCCGGATCCAGAAGGCGCGCTCGGTGTCGTTGCCGCGGCGGAAGGCGAGCACGACCGGCAGGGTGATCTTGCCCTCGCGGAAATCGTCGCCGGTGTTCTTGCCGAGCTTGGCGCTCTTGCCACCATAGTCGAGCACGTCATCGACGAGCTGGAAGGCGATGCCGAGATTCATGCCGACCGAGCGGCAGGCGGTCTGCTCCGCCTTCGGACGGTTGGCGATGACAGGGCCGACCTCGCAGGCGGCCGCGAACAGCTCGGCGGTCTTGCCGCGGATCACGGCGAGATATTCGTCCTCAGTGGTCGCGGTGTTCTTGGCAGCCGCGAGCTGCATCACCTCGCCCTCGGCGATGGTGGCGGCGGCCGCGGAGAGGATGTCGAGCGCGCGCAGCGAGCCGACCTCTACCATCATGCGAAAAGCCTGGCCGAGCAGGAAGTCGCCGACCAGCACGCTCGCCTCGTTGCCCCAGAGCATGCGCGCCGACAGCTTGCCGCGGCGCATCTCGCTCTCGTCGACGACGTCGTCGTGGAGCAGGGTCGCGGTGTGCATGAACTCCACGGAGGCGGCGAGCTTGATGTGGCCGTCGCCGGTGTAGCCGGCGAGGTTGGCCATGGCGAGCGTCAGCATCGGCCGCAGTCGTTTTCCTCCGGAGGAAATCAGATGGTTGGCGACCTCCGGGATCATGGTTACATCCGAACCGGTCCGCGACAGGATCGTGGCGTTGACGCGCTCCATGTCACCGGCGACAAGGGTAACCAGCTCTTCGATCGACGCGCCGGGAGTTTCGAAAGGTACGATGACGGCCACGCCGGTCTCCAATATTTGCCCCGGAAGGGCTATTCTGATGGAAAGACAATAGAAACTGGCGGCGGACGCGGCAAGTGCCGCGGAACCATTGACATTTGTCGCTTTCCCCCTTTTTCAGGCAGGAGACCTGCGTTTTGCGTGAACTGGTTCGGACCAACGACATGGTGCTGGTGTCGGCGATCGGCGCACTGCTCGACGGTGCCAACATCCATCATCTGGTGCTGGACCAGAACATGAGCATCATCGAGGGCTCGCTCGGCATTTTGCCGCGCCGTATCCTGGTCCATGAAGACGACGCCCTAGAGGCCCGTCAGCTCCTCACCGAGGCTGGCCTCAGCCACGAACTGCGCGGCGATGATTGAGGCGCCGGCTGATATCACCGAGGACGCCTTTCTCGGCGGGCAGTTACGCCTGAAGCAGAAGCGGTCCGGCCATCGCGCCGGGCACGACGCCATCCTGCTCGCGGCGGCGACCGAGGCCAGGGCAGGCGATCGCGTGGTCGATCTCGGCGCCGGCATCGGCGCGGCGGGCCTCGCGCTCGCCCGGCGCGTGGCGGGGATCAACCTCAGCTTGGTCGAGATCGATCCGGAGCTGGCGGAGCTTGCGCGGGCCAACGCCGCGGCGAATGGAATTGCCGCCGAGGCGATCGTGCTCGACGTCACGGCCGATGCCCAGGCGTTTGCGGCACATGGGCTCGCGCCCGACAGCGTCGACGTGGTGCTGATGAACCCGCCTTTCAACGATCCGGCTCGGCATCGCGGGTCGCCGGACCAGGCGCGTCACACCGCCCATGTCGCGAGCGAGGAGACGCTGAATGCATGGGTGCATGCGGCGCGGCGCATCCTGCGATCGAATGGCGTGCTGACATTGATCTGGCGTGCAGATGGGATCGCCGACGTCCTGGCAGCGCTGTCACGCGGCTTCGGCAGCCGGTCGATTCTTCCGGTTCATGGGGAAGCCGGACGTCCCGCGATCCGGGTGCTGGTGCGCGCAGTCAAAGGCGGCCGGGCGCCGACGCGACTGCTGCCGGGCCTCATGCTCAACGACGAGTCAGGCGTCCCTAAGAAAGAGGTGAAGGAGATTCTGGAGGGGAGGGCGGTGTTGCCGCTGGCGGAGCTGTGACGGCCTACTGCGGAAGCGATTCCGACTGCTGTTCCTGCGGCGTCGTCAGACGGATCGCCATGAATAGCGCACCGATCAGCAGCATCAGCAAATAGATTTTCATGGCGTTCTCCGCTGCCTCATTGCAGCCTCCCAACGGAAAATCTGCAAAACACGTTCCAGGCACTTCCAATGACAGTCGCGTGATAAGAAATGGTTAAGCAGAGGTAACGGCATGGCCGAACAATTGAACGATCGTGAGAGTTCCGGCCTGGCCGACAAGCTCATGCAATATCTGCCGGCGCGTTTCCGGCCCGGCGCGGCAATCGTGCCGGTGGTGCGGCTATCCGGCGTAATCGGCGCAGTGACGCCGCTGCGTCCGGGCATGACGCTCGCGACCGTCGCACGGGTGCTGGAGCGGGCGTTTTCGTATCGGAACGCCAAGGCGGTGGCGCTGGTGATCAATTCGCCCGGCGGCTCACCGGTGCAGTCGCGCCAGATCTACCTGCGCATCAAGCAGCTCGCGGCGGAGAAGAAGCTGCCCGTGCTGGTCTTCGTCGAGGACGTTGCGGCCTCGGGCGGCTACATGATCGCTTGTGCCGGCGATGAGATCATCTGCGATCCCTCTTCGATCCTCGGCTCGATCGGCGTGGTCGGTGGCAGTTTTGGTTTCCAGGAGGCGATCAGGCGGCTCGGCGTCGAGCGGCGCCTCTACACCGCCGGCGCCCACAAGGCGATGCTCGACCCGTTCCTTCCGGAAAACCCGGATGACGTCGCCAAGCTGAAGGCGATCCAGCGCGAGATCCACCAGATCTTCATCTCGCTGGTAAAGGACAGCCGCGGCGCGCGGCTGAAGGGCGCGGACGACACCCTGTTCACGGGAGAATACTGGGCCGGCGAGAGCGCGATCGCGCTGGGGCTCGCCGACGGCATCGGTGATATCCGCTCAACTCTTCGTGCCCGCTATGGCGAGAAGGTTCTCACCCCCGTGATCGCGCAGCCGACCGGGCTCCTCTCCGGCCTTCTGGGCCGGAAAGCGCCCGGCGCGGGGCAGCTTTCGGCCCTGGAATCAATGGCCGGCCTGCCGGACGAGCTGATCTCGGCGGTCGAGACGCGGGCGATTTGGGCGAAATTCGGGTTCTAGGGCTCGCGCTCCCGCGCCATTTGGCCCCTCGACGCTCCGATTGCGGTGCAGGTCCATCTGCGCAACAATACGTGTGGGGGCTGAGCACTAGACAAGGATCGACCGATGCCGCCGTTCGTCGCTTTCGCGGGCGTCCTGGGCGGGCTTGCCGTGGTCCGCTGGGCCTACAAGACCGCTGTCCGGATCAACCAGGAGCTGGAGGAGATGCGCCTGTCGCGCGTCACCGAGGCCGCCCCTATGGGGGACATCCAGACGCTGAAACGTGACCCCGTGACCGGAGCTTACCGGCCGGGCTAGCTCTTCCCGCGCGCAAGGTGCGCCCCCTCTCCCGCTTGCGGGGGAGGGCTGGGGAGAGGGTCTCTCCACGAGCGAGGACCCCAAGCCCTCACCCGGCGCTTCGCGCCGACATCTCCCGCAGGCGGGCGAGGTAAGAAAGCCCCCTTCGCCTTGATTCCCATCCCCGCCGTCGATACGGTCCCGCGCGATTCAACCCCCCGCGAGAGCCTGATCTGACGATGGACGCCTCATTGCCCGCCCATATGCGCCCGGAACGCTCGTTCCAGGGCCTGCTCCTGGCCTTGCAGCGCTACTGGGCGGATTACGGCTGCGTGATCCTTCAGCCCTACGACATGGAAGTTGGCGCCGGCACCTTCCACCCCGGGACGACCCTGCGCGCGCTCGGTCCGAGGCCGTGGAATGCCGCCTATGTGCAACCCTCCCGCCGGCCCAAGGACGGCCGCTACGGCGAGAACCCGAACCGGCTCCAGCACTATTATCAGTTCCAGGTCATCCTCAAGCCGTCGCCGCCGAACCTTCAGGAGCTGTACCTGAAGTCGCTCGCGGCCATCGGCATCGATTCCGCCGTGCACGACATCCGCTTCGTCGAGGACGACTGGGAAAGCCCGACGCTGGGCGCCTGGGGCCTGGGGTGGGAGTGCTGGTGCGACGGCATGGAAATCAGCCAGTTCACCTATTTCCAGCAGGTCGCCGGCGTCGAATGCGCGCCGGTCGCGGGCGAGCTCACCTACGGGCTCGAGCGGCTGGCCTGCTATCTGCAAGGCGTCGACCGCATCATGGATCTGAACTTCAACGGTCGTGAGGGCGCCGAGAAGGTCACCTACAAGGAGGTGTTCTTCCAGGCCGAGCAGGAATATTCGCGGCACAATTTCGAGCACGCTGACACCGCGATGCTGTTCGAGCAATTCAAGATGGCCGAAACGGCCTGCAAGAAATACCTCGATGCTGGCTGGAAGGACGAGAAGCGCGAGGCGCATCTGATGGCGCTGCCGGCTTACGACCAGTGCATCAAGGCGAGCCATGTCTTCAACCTGCTCGACGCGCGCGGCGTGATTTCGGTGACGGAGCGACAGAGCTACATCTTCCGGGTCCGCGAGCTGGCGAAAGCCTGCGGCGAAGCCTGGGTGCACACCGAAGCCGGTGGAGCGGCCTGATGCCCGAATTGTTGCTTGAACTGTTCTCGGAAGAAATCCCCGCGCGCATGCAGGCCAAGGCGGCCGACGATCTGCGCCGCCTGGTCACGGACAAGCTCGTCGCCGAAGGCCTCGTCTATGAGGGCGCGAAAGCCTTCGCGACGCCGCGCCGCCTTGCGCTCACCGTGCACGGCATCCCTGCGCGCCAGCCTGATCTCAAGACCGAGCGCCGCGGACCGAAAGTCGGCGGCCCCGATGCGGCCGTGCAGGGCTTTTTGAAAGCGACCGGTCTGAAATCGCTGGACGAAGCCAAGATCCAGCGCGACCCGAAGGGCGACTTCTACATCGCGCTGATCGAGAAGACCGGCCGCGACGCCATCGACGTGCTCGCGGAAATCCTGCCCGTCATCATCCGCACCTTCCCCTGGCCGAAATCGATGCGGTGGGGCGCGCGCTCGGCCAAGGCCGGCTCGCTCAACTGGGTGCGTCCGCTGCACGCGATCACCGCGACCTTCGGCCTCGAGACCGAAGAGCCCGATGTCGTAAAATTCTCGGTCGATGGCATCGAGGCCGGCCAGACCACCTACGGCCATCGCTTCCTCGCGCCATCAGCTATTTCTGTCCGCCGTTTCGCGGACTACGAAGCCAAGCTCCTGAATGCGAAGGTCGTGCTCGACCCTGACAGGCGCAAGGACGCGGTCCTGACCGACGCCAAGCAGCTTGCCTTCGCGCAAGGCTTCGAGCTGGTCGAGGACCAGAACCTGCTCGATGAGGTCGCAGGCCTCGTCGAATGGCCGGTCGTGCTGATGGGCTCGTTCGAGCAGGAGTTCTTGAAAACTCCCGACGAGGTGATCCGCGCCACCATCCGCAACAACCAGAAGTGCTTCGTAGTGCGCGACCCCAAGACGGGCAAACTCGCCAACAAGTTCATCCTGGTCGCCAACATCGAGGCCACCGATGGCGGTGCGACCATCATCGGCGGCAACGAGCGCGTGATCCGCGCGCGGCTCAGCGATGCAAAATTCTTCTACGAGACCGATCTGAAGACGAAGCTCGAGGATCGGCTGCCGAAGTTCGAGCAGATCGTGTTCCACGAGAAGCTCGGCACGCAGGCGGAGCGCATCAAGCGTATCGAACGCCTCGCCGCCGAGATCGCGCCGCTGGTCGGAGCCGATGTCGCCAAGGCGATGCGTGCCGCACATCTCGCCAAGGCGGATCTGCTGACCGAAGTGGTCGGCGAATTCCCGGAAGTGCAGGGCCTGATGGGCAAGTATTACGCGTTGGCACAGGGTGAGGATGCATCCGTCGCTGCTGCCTGCGAGGAGCATTACAAGCCGCAAGGTCCTGCCGATCGCGTGCCGACAGATTCGGTCAGCGTGGCTGTGGCGCTCGCGGATAAGATCGATACGCTCGTCGGCTTCTGGGTCATCGACGAGAAGCCGACGGGCAGCAAGGATCCGTATGCACTGCGGCGGGCAGCACTCGGGGTGATCAGGCTGATTGCCGAGAACGCGTTGCGTTTGTCGCTCATGGAGGTGGCGGCGTCCGCACTCGCCGGCTTGTCGGTCAAGCCGGCCGATGCGCAAAAGCTTCCGAGTGACCTGCTCGCCTTCTTCGCCGACCGCCTGAAAGTCCAACTCCGCGAGCAGGGGGCGCGGCACGATCTCGTCGATGCCGTGTTCGCGCTCGGCGGCCAGGACGATCTCCTGATGATCGTCCGCCGAGTCGAGGCGCTCGGCAAGTTCCTCGATAGCGACGATGGCAAGAACCTGCTCGCCGGCACCAAGCGCGCCAGCAACATCCTCTCGATCGAGGAGAAGAAGGACAAGCGTTTGTACCATGGCGCACCGGATGCCATGCTCTATAGCCTCGACGAGGAGAAGGCGCTGGCGAAAGCTATTGATGAGGTGACGGCGGAAGCGAGCGCTGCCGTCGCCAAGGAAGACTTTGCTGCCGCGATGAGCGCGATGGCGAAATTGCGTCCGCCGGTCGACGCGTTCTTCGACAAGGTTCGCGTCAATGACGACGATGCGCAGGTGCGCGAGAACCGGTTGAAGCTGCTGAACGAGATCCGCAGCGCCACGCGGGCGGTGGCGGATTTCTCGAAGATCCAGGATTGAGTCGCGCAGGAGGCTGTCGTTCCGGGGCGCGCGGAGCGCGAGCCCGGAATCCATTCATCCTCATGCGCTGCGGCCCGATGGATTCCGGGTCCACGCCTTCGGCGTGTCCCGGAATGGCGGCTATTGGTGTGGCGCAAAAAAGCCCCACCCGGCGGGGGGAGGACCGGGCGGGGCCTGATGTCCGATTAACACTGCTCGCGCCGCCTGATGTGGCGCGCCGGACATCTAGTCGATCTCAGGTCGTCGATCTCAGTTCAGCACCTCGACGATGCGGCGTGAGCGCGGTTCGACCAGCACGGTCTCGCCGTTCACGACGGTGTAGCGATAGGTGGTGGCGCCGAAACGTTGCGGCACGTCATAATAGGTGATGCCGCTCTCGGGTAAGATGGCGCCGACCACCACGCGATCCGGGATGCGGAAGGGCGGCACACGTTGTTCGACGACATAGTCGCGGAAGGCTACCCGCTGGTCGGCCGCAATGGTCGGGCTGCTGTCGACCACGGCGGGCGCGCGTCCCACCGTGACATCGCTTTGCGCCTGTGCCGCGAGGGGCGAGCCGATCGCAACGCACAGCGCCGCGAGCGCAAGAATCCTGTTTCGCATGGGCAACTCCTTCGAAGTGATGTTCGGCAAGCGCCAGTGGCGCATTCGGTTGCCAATGCATGCGACTTCGCAATGTTCCGGGAAAGGGCCTGCCGTATCCGCGGCAATTTCGGGCAGTTTTCGCGAAGCCGGGAACTCGCATCGGTCTTGCGCGTCTCTACTCGCGGAACCGGGGCCGCTATGATCCGCCCGCGATTCGTCCACCTCCACAGAAAGATAATTCATGCACATCACCGTCGCCCACATTTCGCCGATCCTGTCGTTGATTGCGGGCGTGCTCATCCTGATCATGCCGCGACTCCTCAATCTGATCGTCGCGATCTTCCTCATCGTGAATGGCGCGATCGGGCTTGGGCTCCTGAAGTGGCTCCGCTTCTAGGCGTTCACTTTTCGGAACTGTCCGTCTTGCGCGGGCCCGCCCAAAATGGTGTAAGGCCCGCGATTTCCCATTCCTCTCGCAGGTTGTGTGCAAGCTATGGCCAAAGCCGCTTCGAAGCCGAAGAAAATGCCAGCGAAAATCCCAGCGAAATCAAAGTCCTCCGCCGCGGCGAAGGCCGCGCCGCCGGCCCGCAAGGCGCTGGCCAAGAGAGCGCCGAAGCCGGTCGCCAAGCCCGCTGCCAAGTCCGCCGCCAAGCCGGCGGCAAAGGCCGTGACCAAGGCGGCTCTGCCGAAGGTCGCTGCGAAGCCCGCACCGAAGAAGGCTGCGCCCGCGAAGGCGGCGCCAGCAGCGGCCAAGGCCGGCAAATGGGTGTTCACGTTCGGTGACGGCAAGGCCGAGGGCCGCTCGGAAATGCGTGACCTGCTCGGCGGCAAGGGCGCCAACCTCGCTGAGATGGCAAATCTGGGCCTGCCGGTGCCTCCGGGCTTCACCATCCCGGCCTCGGTCTGCACCTATTTCTACGCACACGGCAAAACCTATCCGAAGGAACTGCAGTCGCAGGTTGAGAAGGCGCTGGATCATGTCGGCAAGTTGACCGGCAAGGTGTTCGGCGACACCAAGAACCCGCTGCTCGTCTCCGTGCGCTCCGGCGCGCGCGCCTCGATGCCGGGCATGATGGACACCGTGCTCAATCTCGGCCTCAACGACCAGACCGTGGAAGCGCTGGCCGAGCTGTCGGGTGACCGTCGCTTCGCCTATGACAGCTATCGCCGCTTCATCACCATGTATTCGGACGTGGTGCTCGGCTTCGAGCATCATCATTTCGAGGAAATCCTCGACACCTTCAAAGACAGCCAGGGCTATACGCTCGACACCGATCTGTCCGCCGACGACTGGGTCGAGCTGGTCGGCAAGTACAAGGACGCGGTCGCCCGCGAGACCGGCAAGGAATTCCCGCAGGATCCGCACGACCAGCTCTGGGGCGCGATCGGCGCAGTGTTTTCCTCCTGGATGAACACGCGCGCGGTGACCTACCGCAAGCTGCACGACATTCCGGAATCCTGGGGCACCGCGGTCAACGTGCAGGCCATGGTGTTCGGCAACATGGGCGAGACCTCGGCGACGGGCGTTGCCTTCACGCGCAATCCCTCGACCGGCGAGAGCAAGCTCTACGGCGAGTTCCTGATCAACGCGCAAGGCGAGGACGTGGTGGCGGGCATCCGCACGCCGCAGGACATCACTGAGGAGGCACGCAAGGAATCGGGCTCCGACAAGGCGTCGATGGAATCGGCGATGCCGGAGGCCTTCAAGGAGCTGACGCGGATCTACACGCTGCTCGAGAAGCACTACCGCGACATGCAGGACATGGAGTTCACGGTCGAGCAGGGCAAGCTCTGGATGCTCCAGACCCGCGGCGGCAAGCGCACCGCGAAAGCGGCGCTGCGCATCGCGGTCGAGCTCGCCAATGAGGGCCTGATCTCGAAGAAGGAAGCGGTGACGCGGATCGATCCGGCTTCGCTCGATCAGCTCCTGCATCCGACCATCGATCCCAATGCCAAGCGCGACGTGATCGCGACCGGCCTGCCGGCCTCGCCCGGCGCTGCCTCCGGCGAGATTGTGTTCTCCTCGGATGAAGCGGCCAAGCTTCAGGCCGACGGACGCAAGGTGATCCTGGTCCGCATCGAGACCAGCCCGGAAGACATCCATGGCATGCATGCCGCCGAAGGCATCTTGACCACGCGCGGCGGCATGACCTCGCACGCGGCGGTGGTCGCGCGCGGCATGGGCAAGCCCTGCGTCTCCGGCTGCGGCACCATCCGCGTCGATTACGGCCGCGGCACCATGAGCATCGGCTCGCGCACCTTCAAGACCGGCGACGTCATCACCATCGACGGTTCGCTCGGCCAGGTGCTCGCCGGCCGCATGCCGATGATCGAGCCGGAGCTGTCCGGCGAGTTCGGCACGCTGATGAATTGGGCCGACCAGGTCCGCAAGATCGGCGTGCGGGTCAATGCCGATACGCCGGAGGACGCGCACACCGCGATCAAGTTCGGCGCGGAAGGTATTGGCCTGTGCCGCACGGAGCACATGTTCTTCGAGGAGACGCGCATCCGCACGGTGCGCGAGATGATCCTCTCCGAAGACGAGCAGTCGCGCCGTGCCGCGCTCGCAAAGCTGCTTCCGATGCAGCGCGCCGACTTCGTCGAGCTGTTCGAGATCATGAAGGGCCTGCCCGTCACGATCCGGCTTTTGGATCCTCCCCTCCATGAATTCCTGCCGCACACCCATGCCGAGGTCGAGGAAGTGGCGCGCGCCATGAACACCGACCCGCGGCGCCTCGCCGACCGCGCCCGCGAGCTCTCAGAGTTCAACCCGATGCTCGGCTTCCGCGGCTGCCGCATCGCGATCGCCTATCCTGAAATCGCCGAGATGCAGGCGCGTGCGATCTTCGAGGCGGCGGTCGAGGCGCAGAAGCGCACCGGCAAGGCCGTCGGTCTCGAGGTAATGGTGCCGCTGATCGCGACCAAGGCCGAGCTTGACCTCGTCAAGGCGCGGATCGATGCCACCGCGCAGGCGGTGATGCGCGAGACCAATACGAAGCTCGCCTATCAGGTCGGCACCATGATCGAGCTGCCGCGCGCCTGTCTGCTCGCGGCCGAGATCGCGCAGTCCGCCGAGTTCTTCTCGTTCGGCACCAACGATCTCACGCAGACCACATACGGCATCAGCCGCGACGACGCGGCGAGCTTCCTCGGTCCTTACGTTGCGAAGGGCATCCTCTCGGTCGATCCCTTCATCGCGCTCGACCAGGAAGGCGTCGGTGAGCTCGTCAAGATCGGCGTCGCGCGCGGCCGCAAGACGCGGTCCTCGCTCAAGGTCGGCATCTGCGGCGAGCACGGCGGCGATCCCGCTTCCGTCGCCTTCTGCCACACGATCGGCCTCGACTACGTCTCCTGCTCGCCCTACCGCGTACCGATCGCCCGCCTCGCTGCGGCGCAAGCCGCGCTCGGCAAGGAGATCGCGAGCCAGGCGTAAGCGACGAGGTCAAATGTTGAATGCGAAGAGGCGGGGCCCAACCCCGCCTCTTTCATTTTGCGCCGTGCTGTATCCACACCGTCATTGCGAGCCAACGGGTCCGCGCGAAGCGCGGCCCGATGACAGGCTCCGCGAAGCGATCCAGAATCTTTCCGCGGAGCGATTCTGGATTGCTTCGTCGCAAGTGCTCCTCGCAATGACGATCGTGTTGCATGTGCCTCGCGCCACACACTCAGTGTCATCGCCCGGCTTGACCGGGCATCCAGTACGCCGAGACGGCAGTGTCTGAATCGAGAAGCCGCGGCGTACTGGATGCCCGCCTTCGCGGGCATGACATCGGTTATGTGGAAACGCTTTGCGCAAACGCCAACAACGGAACTCGCCACACGTCCCGTAATGATACGTGCGTGCAAGAGTTCCTTCACCATATGCGTTGACCCATTATTTACCGCTTCACCTCGCTCGGATTTACCAACACGCGCGATCACTCCGTGAAAACACCTGTGTTCGCTTGAGTGTGCCGTGCGCGCCACGTCGATTAACGCCCCGGCAACCTAAATTAGATACTTACGATAAAGATCGAATTGCACGGACGTACTGCCGTTCGATTGTTCTGGCGTAAGCGTAGCGTGAGCGTATCGATGTCAGTGTTGCGTAACCATCCGAAGGGCGCGCGGTTCGCGTCCTTCGGCATCGGTCTCTGCATCTTCGCATTGATGCCGAGAGAGACCGGCTATCAGGACATTGCCTCGCTGCTGGCGCGCCAACCCGGCGTCGCCGAGCGGTGGCAGAAGCAGGTGTATTCCGCGGCGTCCTCGATCCAGCTCGCCACCTACAGTTTTTCCCGGCCGATCGGCACCTCGGTTCCGCAGAGCGCGATGGTTCGCCTCGCCAGCATCGATGGCCGCGACGTCACCGGCGCGATCAGCCGCAATCCGGCGCTGCAGGCGCCGCCGCGCTACCAGGCCGCCGATTTTCCCAGGGTCGATCGCTCCATGAAGGGTGATCGTCTCGCGATCGTGACGCCGACGACGTCTCCCGATGCGGCTGCGCCGCCGGCAGCGCCCGCGCAGGAAGATCCTGCGACGTCGAACAGCTCCGTGTTCGGCGCCAAGACCGCCACGCTACCGCAGCCGATGTCGCCGGAGTCCGCGGCCGCGCTCGATCCCGAGCTCCAGGAAGCGCTGCGTGCGCCGCCGCTGCCGCAATATACCAATGCGCCGCAGGCGAGCGATAGCGCGCGCGCGTTTGCGGTGCAGCCGCCGGAAGCGCCGAAGCAGGCCACCGCGCCGGCGCGCGATCCCTTCACCGTCAAGACGTCGAACCTGTTCTTCGGCAGCTCCTCGCTCGGCGGCAATCTCGAAAGCATCGAGAGCTGGCAGCCCGGGGCCGAGCCGCTGATCGTGATACCTGATCCCGATATGAAGGTGACGGCCTCGCTGTCGCCGCCGACAGCGGAGATTGCCAAGGACGTCGAAAGCGGTGAGAGCGTCGCGCCGAAGGGCGAGGTCAACGCCGACAACCAGCGCGCCAGGTCGCCGGCAGAGCGGCTCGCGCTCGACGACAAGTCGCGCGCCAAGTCCGAGAAGTGTCTCGCCGAAGCGGTCTATTTCGAATCGCGCGGTGAGGCCGTGCGCGGCCAGATCGCGGTGGCGCAGGTGGTGATGAACCGCGTCTTCTCCGGCAAATATCCCGACACCGTGTGCGGCGTCGTCTACCAGAACAAGTACCGCCATTTCGCCTGCCAGTTCACCTTTGCCTGCGACAACAATCCGGACGTGATCCGCGAGCCCGAGATGTGGGAGCGCGCGAAGAAGATTTCGAAGGCGATGCTCGATGGCCAGATCTGGCTGCCCGAGGTCGGCAAGTCGACGCACTACCACGCCTATTGGGTGCGCCCGTCCTGGGTCGCCGAGATGAAGAAGATGTACAAGACCGGCGTGCACACCTTCTATCGGCCGCGCAACTGGGGCGACGGCAGCGAGGAGCCGAGCTGGGGCACGCCCGCGCAGACCGCGGCGCTTTCCGCCGCGCTCGCGCAGGAAGCCAAGAGTTCCGCGGAGATGGGCGAGCGGCGGTAGCGCCTTCACGAAAGACCGTCATGCCCGGGCTTGTCCCGGGCATCCACGTTCTTCGCGCTGTGCCGCAAGACGTGGATGGCCGGGACAAGCCCGGCCATGGCGTTGTGGAGGCGTTAGTGTTCCAATCACGCCTCGATATCCAGCGCACAGTCGAAATTCGGCGCCGAATGCGTCAGCGCACCGGCGGAAGCGTAGTCGACGCCGGTGGCCGCGATCGCCGCGATCGAGTCCAGCGTGACGCCGCCGGACGCCTCCAGTTTGAGGCGGCCCTCGGTGAGCCTCACCGCCTCGCGCAGCGTCGCGGTATCCATGTTGTCGAGCAGCACCACGTCGGCCAGTCCGGTGGCCAGCACCTCGCGCAGTTGCGCAAGCGTGTCCACTTCGATCTCGATCTTGACGAGATGGCCGGCATGAGCGCGGGCGCGCTCCAGCACGGGCCGGATGCCGCCGGCCACCGCGATGTGGTTGTCCTTGATCAGGATCGCATCGTCGAGGCCGAAGCGGTGATTGAACCCGCCGCCGCAGCGCACGGCATATTTCTCCAGCGCCCGCAATCCCGGCGTGGTCTTCCGCGTGCAGCAGATGCGCATTTTCGTGCCTTCGGTGCGCGCGACATAGTCGGCCGTCAGTGTCGCGACGCCCGACAGGCGGCCGACGAAGTTCAGCGCGGTCCGCTCCGACGCGAGAATGGCGCGCGCAGGCCCGGAGATCGTCAACACCTGCTGTCCGCGGGCAACCCGCGCGGCGTCGCGGATATGCGCGCGGACCTCGATGTCGGGTGAGAGCTTTTGCAGCGTCGCCAGCGCCAGCGGCAATCCGGCGATCACGCCGGATTGGCGCGCGACCAGGATCGCCTGCGCCGTCGTGGCTTCCGGAATCGTCGCCAGCGAGGTGACGTCGCCGGCGCGCCCGAGGTCTTCGTCGAGCGCGCGCTGCACGGCCTCGTCGATGGCGAGCGGCGAGAGAAAGGCGTCGGGATAGAGCAGTGAGGTTGCGGTGATCATGAGAACTCCGTCAGGCCATGATGGGTTGCGCGCTGTGCGGCATTGAGTGATCGGCGAGGCCGTCGGCCACCTCGCGCACTGCGGCGAGCGTGGTCATCGTTCGTTGCGCCAGGGCAGGGACTTCCGCCGGATGGTCGGAGCGGAAATGCGCGCCGCGGCTCTCCTGCCGGCTCCAGGCCGCGGCCGCGACGAGCAACGCGGACGTCGCCATGTTGCGTAGCGCGATGCTCGTAGCCTCGCGTTCGAGCGCAGCGAAGCTGTGGACGGCCTCGGCAAGCCCGTCACTGTGGCGGATCACGCCGACGCGTGCGGTCATCACCGCCCGCAGCCGCTTCACGGCCGCAGCATCGGGCGCACCGCCGTGCGCCGTCACCAGCGCGTCCGGAAGCCGGGCAGGCGCGGCGGCGGCGCAGCCGTCGATGTCCTCAGCGATGCGCGCGGCGTAGACCACGGCCTCCAGCAGCGAATTCGACGCCAGCCGATTGGCACCATGCGCGCCGGTGGAGGACACTTCGCCGTCGGCCCAAAGCCCGTCGATCGAGCTGCGGCCGCGCGCGTCCACTGCGATGCCGCCCATGTGGTAATGCGCGGCCGGCGCGATCGGGATCGCCTCTGTCGCGGGATCGATTCCGGCGGCGATGCAGCTCGCATACACGGTCGGAAACTTTTCGGCGAAGCGCGTCCCCAGCGCCTGTCGCGCATCGAGGAAGGCGCCGCGCCCGGCCGCGATCTCGGCGAAGACGCCGCGGGCCACGATGTCGCGCGGCGCGAGCTCGGCGAGCGGATGGCGCGCCGGCATGAAGCGCTCACCGTGGCGGTTGATCAGCGTCGCGCCTTCGCCGCGCAGCGCCTCGGTCGCAAGCGGCGCCGGATCACGCCCGACCATGATGGCGGTCGGATGGAACTGCATGAATTCGGGATCGGCGATCACGGCACCGGCGCGAGCGGCGATCGCAAGGCCCGAGCCGCAGGCCTCGAGCGGATTGGTGGTGGCGGCATAGAGATGCCCGAGGCCGCCGGTGGCCAGCACGATCGCGCGCGAGGCGAGGATGATCGGCCGCGCAGCGGGATTGCCGGCCTCGCGTAATTGGAGGCCCGTGACGGCGCCGTCCTCGCTCAGCAGTGCTTCGGCGACGAGACCTTCGATGATGCGGATCGACGGCGTGCGGCGCACGGCCTCGCTCAGCGCTGCGATGATCGCGGCGCCGGCCCGATCGCCGCGCACATGCACGATGCGCCGGGCCGAGTGTGCGGCTTCGCGTCCCACTGCGAGCTTTCCTTCGAGGTCGCGATCGAATGGGACGCCATAGGCGAGAAGGTCATGGATTCGCGGCGCCGCCTCCCGCGCGATGCCAAGTGCAACGGCTTCATCGACGAGACCGCCCCCGACGGCAATCGTATCCGCGGCATGCGCTTCCGGCGTATCGCCTTCGGCCACCGCCGCCGCGATGCCGCCTTGCGCCCACGCCGATGATGCGCCCTGTCCGAGCGGCGCCGCCGAGATCAACGTCACCGGCCGCGGCGCGAGCTTCAGCGCGCAAAACAGTCCGGCGAGGCCGCCGCCGATGATGACGACGTCGTCGGTGGCGCGGGTGAGATTGTGGATCGTGTTCGTCATAGTTCTCTCCAAGCTTTCCGCCGTCGTCCCGGCGAAAGCCGGGACCCATACGCCGCGGCGGTTGTTGTTTTGCGAAGCTCTGTAACGACGTTCTTCGCAAACCACATCGTTCGGTGGTTATGGGTCCCGGCCCCCGTGCGCAATCGCGCACTAGGCCGGGACGACACCGAGTGTGTTGCTAATTCTTCAAATTGATCATCCGCTCGACCGAGTGCCGTGCGCGCATCGCGAGCGCGGGGTCGATCGTCACTTCCTCGCGGAGCGTCCGCAGGCTTTCCAAGATGTTGGCAAGCGTGATGCGCTTCATGTGCGGGCAGAGATTGCAGGGGCGCAGCATCTCCACGTCGGGCAGCTCCGCCCGCACGTTGTCGGCCATCGAGCACTCCGTGATCATCACCAGCCGTCGCGGCCGCTTGTTACGCACCCAGTTGATCATGTGCGCGGTCGAGCCGGTGAAATCGGCCTCCGCCAGCACGTCGGGCGGGCATTCGGGATGCGCGATGATCTGCACCGTCGGATCGCCATCGCGAAGGTTGCGCAGCTCGTCGCCGGTGAAGCGCTCGTGCACCTCGCAGGCGCCCTTCCAGGCGATGATCTTCACGTCGGTCTTGGAGGCCACGTAGGTAGCGAGATAGCGGTCGGGCAGGAAGATCACGCTTGGCGCGTTCAGGCTCTCGACCACCTGCACCGCGTTGGACGAGGTGCAGCAGATATCGACCTCGGCCTTCACCTCCGCTGAGGTGTTGACATAGGCGACGACCGGCACGCCGGGGAATCTTTCGCGGAGCAGGCGAACGTCTGCGCCGGTAATACTGGCGGCGAGCGAGCAGCCGGCCCGTAAATCCGGGATCAGCACCGTCTTGTCCGGGTTGAGCAGCTTCGACGTTTCCGCCATGAAGTGCACGCCGCACTGGACGATGATGTCGGCCTTCACCTTGGTCGCCTCGACCGCGAGCTGGAGCGAGTCGCCGCCGATGTCGGCGACGCAATGGAAGATCTCCGGCGCCTGGTAGTTATGCGCGAGGATCACGGCGTTCCGGGCGCGCTTCAGCTCGTTGATCGCCTTGATGGTCGGCGCTAGCAGCGGCCACTCGATCGGCGGGATCACGTGCTTCACGCGTTCGTAAAGGGATGCAGTGGCGCGCTCGACCTCGGGCGTCCAGTCCAGCGAGGGCATTGGCAGCGCGGATCCCGCTCGGGAGGGCGCGGCGCGAGGGGAGCTGATGTCTTGGACATTGACTTGGCCATTGATTCGACCGTGCGGCCGGTTGGCGAAGTCGTCGGGACCGTAGATTCCAGTGATCGGCATCGAAGCCTCCCTTGCATGCCAATTATGCTCAATATGAGTATATTTTGAGCCCGAGTAATCCGGCCGAAGGCCGGAGCTGGATGTCATCGAGGCTCAAATATGCTCAATGTGAGTAAATCTAAGATAACACGCTCCGCCGAAGATCGCTAGGCCCCATCGCACACATTCCCGTCAAATCGCCCGGCGTGAGCCGGGCGAGGCCGCGTGAAACGCAATGCTCTCGCGACAGCTCCTCGTGGAATGCAACCGCTTTTGACTTGGGATTTTCATGCAGATGCATTAAACGACCTGACTCGTGGCTTCCTATTTGCGAATCCGCCAACGACAGACGAGGAACACCATGTCGACACAGATAGGCGAGCTCGCTCCGGTCTCACGTTCCTCGACCTGGCGCACCCCGGCCGTCATCATTCTATGCGGCTGCGCGATCGGCATGCTCGGCTTCGGTCCGCGCTCGGCGCTCGGCTTCTTCGTGCAGCCGATGAGTCATGAGTTCGCCTGGGGCCGCGACGTGTTCGGCCTCGCGATCGCCGTGCAGAACCTGCTGTGGGGCTTGGGCCAGCCCCTCGCCGGCGCGGTCGCCGATCGCTTCGGCCTGTTCCGGGTGATGTGCGTCGGCGCTCTGCTCTATGCCGGCGGCCTGCTCTTGATGCGCTACTCCTCGACCCCGCTGTCGCTCGACATCGGCGCCGGCGTCATGATCGGCTTCGGCCTCGCCGGTTGCTCGTTCAATCTGGTGCTGTCGGCGTTCAGCAAGCTCCTGCCGGCCGAGAAGCGCGGCCTTGCGCTCGGCGCCGGCACCGCGGCGGGATCGTTCGGACAGTTCCTGTTCGCGCCGATCGGCGTCGCGCTGATCGACAATTTCGGCTGGCAGCAGGCGCTCTCCGTGTTCGGCTTCCTGATGCTGCTGATCATCCCGCTGTCGCTGGCGCTCTCGACGCCGCCGGTCGCAAGCGCGGCGACCGCGGCGCCTGCGGATGAGCAGACCTTCACCAGGGCGCTGGCGGAAGCCTTCGATCACCGCTCCTACGTGCTCTTGGTGCTCGGCTTCTTCACCTGCGGCTTCCAGCTCGCCTTCATCACGGTGCATCTGCCGGCCTTCCTGGTCGATCGCGGCATCTCGGCGCAAACCGGCGGCTGGGTGATCGCGGCGATCGGCCTGTTCAACATCATGGGCTCGTTGAGTGTCGGCTACCTCCAGAACACTGTGCCCAAGCGCTACATCCTCTCGACGATCTATTTCACGCGCGCGCTCGCGACGCTCGCCTTCATCTCGTTCCCGATCACGCCGTTCTCGGCGATCGCATTCGGTGCGATCTCCGGCCTGACCTGGCTGTCGACGGTGCCGCCGACCTCGGCGTTGGTGGCGCTGATGTTCGGCACGCGCTGGCTCGCAACGCTCTATGGCTTTGCCTTCGTCAGCCATCAGGTCGGCGGCTTCCTCGGTGTCTGGCTCGGCGGCGTCGTGTTCGAGCGCTTCGGTTCCTACACGCCGATCTGGTGGCTCTCGATCCTGTTTGGCGTGCTCTCCGCACTGATCAATCTCCCGATCGTGGAGAAACCGGTCGCACGGGCGGTTGCGCAGCCGGCCTGATCGGCTAAACATTCCCGACAAACAAGTCAGGGAGTTCAGTCGTGGCCACGTTCAAGGCAATCCGGATCGACAAGGCGGACAAGGGCACCACCGCGCAGCTGACGCAGTTCGACGAAGCCGAGCTGATGGACGGCGACGTCACCGTGCGTGTGGAATGGTCGACGCTGAACTACAAGGACGGCCTCGCGCTCACCGGCAAGGCGCCGGTGGTGCGCCGCTTCCCGATGATCGCCGGCATCGATTTCGCCGGCACGGTTGAAGCGTCCTCGCACCCGCAGTGGAAGGCGGGCGACAAGGTGGTCTGCACCGGCTGGGGCATGGGCGAAACCCATCTCGGCGCCTATGCCGAGAAGGCGCGGGTGAAGGGCGACTGGCTGGTCGCGCTACCGCAGGGCCTGTCGGCGCGCGACGCCATGGCGATCGGCACTGCCGGATTCACCGCGATGCTGTCCGTCCTGGCGCTGGAGAAGCACGGCATCTCGCCGAAGAGTGGCCCGGTGGTGGTGACGGGTGCCGCCGGTGGCGTCGGCTCGGTTGCGACCGCGGTGCTGTCGAAGCTCGGCTATCACGTCATCGCTTCGACCGGTCGGGCCTCGGAGGCAGACTATCTGAAGCACCTGGGCGCAGCCGAAGTGATCGACCGCAACGAATTGTCGGCACCGGCGAAGCCGCTGGCCAAGGAGCGCTGGGCGGGTGGCGTCGATAGCGTCGGCTCGACCACGCTCGCCAACCTCCTGTCGATGACAAAATACGGTGGAGCGATAGCGGCGTGCGGCCTGGCGGCCGGCATGGACCTGCCATCTTCCGTCGCGCCGTTCATTTTGCGCGGAGTGTGCCTTCTCGGCATCGATTCGGTGATGTGCGCGATCGAGCCGCGGAAAGCCGCCTGGCAGCGCCTGGCGTCCGATCTCGACCGGACGAAACTAGCTGAAATCACTCATGAAATTCCGCTTGCCGAGGTGTCCGACTGGGGCGCGAAAATTCTGGCCGGCGCGGTCCGCGGGCGCATCGTGGTAAAAATAGTCTGACGGCGTTCAGACTTTACCAACCAACCTGCTCCAATCTTGCCATGGTTAGTATGGTAAGCAGCGGGTAAAGAGAGATAAGGCATCGCCCGCCGCGGGGTTGGTTCGGAGTTGAGCATGCTTGCGCGTATTGTGTTGGGGGCTGTCACGGCGGCAGCGACGTTTGCGCCGGCCATTGCCGGAAGCATGAATGCAGACGAGGCGCGCCGCTTCGTCGCCGGCAAGGTGTTTGCTTTCACCTGTTTCGACGGCACCCGCGGTGCTGGCCGCATCCTCGACGACCTCGGCGCCGCCGGCGCGGTGCAGTTCTCCGGCGCAGGCCCGGTGAAACATCTCCGCCTGCCCGGCAACACGCTCCAGATTCGCGGCCAGAACGTCTGCGCCTCGATCAAGGGCATTCCGTTCGAGCCCTGTTTCAACCTGGAAAAGACCGACGAACGCAGCTTCCGCGGCTCGGTGTCGGGCATGGGCTTCGCCTATTGCGACTTCCACCATCAGGGCGGCAATCAGATGCTGATGGCGCGCGCCGTCGCGCGTCCGCGCTCGCTGCGCTCATCGGAGCGCACAGGTTCGATCGGCGCGCCCAACACAGAGGTCGCCGCGCGGGTCGAGACGCCGCGTGTCGAGAGCGGTCGCCTCGAGCCGGTGAAGTCGGAACCCGCGAAGACCGAGGCCCCGTTGGAGCTGCGCCGTTCGACTCAGTGAGCTGGCTGCGTGGGGCAGGCCGCGCACTTTGTCGTTGAAATATCCCTATCGAACACGAAGCCGCCGCGCCGTAGTCATACGGACGGCGGCTTTCATGCGTTGGTAGCTGTTCGCGTCCCAGTTTGCGTACGGCCGGGGCACGCGGCCCTACGCAAGGGTTCAACGATGTCGCTGTACTTTTTCCGCATCAGCACCGGCCGCTATTCCGGCGCTGCCGACCAACCTTACGAGTTCGAGGATCGCGCAGCGGCCTGGACCGAGATGACCGAGGTTTGCGCCAATCTGCTCGGCGGCATCGCCCGCGGCCTGAAGCCGAATGCCGAGTGGCGCATGGAGCTGCTTGACGAGAACAAGCAGCCGATTTTTCGCGTCAGCCTGGTTGGAGAGGCTGTCGGATGCAAAACGTCCTAGGTCCGACTTCAAGCTGCAATTTACAACTATGACGAGACTATCCTCGTTCAATTTCAATTATTTAGCGCGCAAAATCAGTATTTCTGCGAGGGCGCTCATTAACCAAAAGGGGAACTCTGACCGATAGGCTTTCACGGTAAGGGCGATCAACGTCCAAGCGGCCAGCAATGACTTGGCAGCTCGTTGCTTGGGAAACGTACCATGTTGAGCCTTTTTCAGGATATGCGGATCGGGACCAAGCTGGCGATCGCTTCGGCTCTCGGAGTGCTCCTGGTTGGAGCCATGATTGCGAGCCAGATGCTCGGCAATGCGAGCATCCGCGAGACCAGCCAAAGCGCACTTGCACAGCAGGAGATCGCGCGCGACGCAATCAGGGCCGAAGTTGCAGTTCGCGGCATGCAACTCGCAGTGCGAGACCTTCGTCTCGCCAATAGCGCGGCCGATCTTCACAAGGCCAGCCAGAGTCTCGGCGATCAGCAGAATTCGATGAGCATGCTGGTCGAGGCGATGCTGAGGCTTTCTCACGCGGCGGAGAATCGTGTCCGCATGGAGAAACTGGGATCGCTCGCGGCGGACTATGGCAAAGCTGCGCAGCAGATTGCCGGCGTGCGCGGCGAAGCCGTCGCTGTCGCCGCGTCTGGCCCAGACGGCGCGACGCGCGCCGCGAAGCTCAATGACGAAGGCATTCGCATCGCGCGGGAGGTTACCCTGCCGATCGCAGCACAACTCGACGCGCTGATCAGCCAGATCGCCGACTATGCGAGACACAAATCCGACGAGGACAACGCCGCGGCTGCCGCTCAGATGAGATCGAGCGAGCAGATCGGAACGGCGGTCGGCGCCTTCGCGGCGCTCGTTCTGATCGGCTCCTGGCTCCTCTCCTTCCTCAGCATCGCGCGGCCCATCCGCGCGCTCACCGTGGCCATGGACAAGCTCGCCGGCGGCGATTTTTCAGTGGTGCTACCCGGGCTTGGTCGCAAGGACGAGGTGGGCGGCGTTGCCGCTGCCGTCGAGAAGTTCAAGATCGTGTCCGAGCAGAAGGCGCAAGAGGAGGCCGAAGCCAAAATCAGGCAGGACCAGATCGCGGCCGCGCGACGCAAGGCCGAGATGCACAAGCTCGCCGACAGTTTCGAATCCGCCATCGGCGAGATCGTCGAGACCGTCTCTTCGGCCTCGACCGAGCTCGAGGCCTCGGCTTCGACGCTCACCTCGACCGCCGAGCGCGCGCAGGAGTTGACCACGGTGGTTGCTGCCGCCTCCGAAGAGGCCTCGACCAACGTGCAGTCGGTGGCATCCGCGACCGAAGAACTGTCCTCATCGATCAACGAGATCAGTCGTCAGGTTCAGCAGTCCGCGCGCATGGCCAACGAAGCGGTCGGCCAGGCTCGTGTCACGACCGAGCGGGTCAGCGAGCTGTCCAAGGCGGCGACGCGCATCGGCGACGTGATCGAGTTGATCAATTCGATCGCTGGCCAGACAAATCTGCTCGCACTCAATGCCACGATCGAGGCCGCCCGCGCCGGCGAAGCGGGCAAGGGGTTTGCGGTGGTTGCCTCCGAGGTCAAGGCCCTGGCCGAGCAGACGGCCAAGGCAACCGGCGAGATTGGGCAGCAGATTTCCAGCATCCAGACCGCGACCGAACATTCGGTCGGCGCGATCAGGGACATCAGCGACACCATCGAGAAGCTGTCGGAGATCTCTTCGACGATTGCGGCGGCCGTGGAAGAGCAGGGCGCCGCGACGCAGGAAATTTCCCGCAATGTGCAGCAGGCTGCAGAAGGCACTTATCAGGTGTCGTCCAACATCACTGACGTGCAGCGCGGCGCAAGCGAGACCGGCTCGGCGTCCTCGCAAGTCCTGTCTGCCGCGCAAATGCTGTCCGGTGACAGCAACCGCCTCAAGCTCGAGGTCGGCAAGTTTCTCGGCTCTGTGCGCGCCGGCTGACGGTGGCGTCTTGAGCAGACCCCGATCTGCAACCGCCGCGCGCGAAGCTGCGATGGTTGCGCGCGTTCGTGTTTCGACGCCGCGACCGATGCGCGCAGGGTTAACCTTCCGGAAAAGCGATGCAGGCATGATCTCCGCAATATTCCGGGCGCTGAGTCGCCCTTCATGTATTGCGTCTCAGTCGTTGGAGCACATTCAATGAGCGGCATTTCCATTCGCCTCACCCATAAGGTCATGGCGATCGGACTCTTCGGCCTTATCGGTCTCGCCGCCTTCGGTGCAATCTACGAGATCGGCAGCCTCTCCCAGGATGCGTCGCGCGAGGTTGCCAACCGCGCCCGCGCGATCGCTGATCTCGACAAGCAGCTTTCGATCGAAATGCTGGAAGCGCGCCGCAACGAGAAGAATTTCCAGCAGCGGCGAAACGAAAGCTCCGCCAAGGCGCATGCCGAGCTGATCGGACCGATCAACCGTGATTTCGACGATGTGGAGCGGTTGTTGACGACTGGCGGCATGAGTGCGCTGTCCGACAGGATGAAGCAGGTCCAGACCGGCTTCAAGCGCTATGCCTCGGATTTCGGCGCCCTGGTGGCGGCCGAGACCAGGCTCGGCCTGAACGAGACGCTCGGCCTGTCCGGCTCGCTCCGCGCCGCGGCGCACGACATCGAGACCAAGCTGAAGCAGATCGACGATCCGCGGACGACGAGCTGGATGCTGATGATGCGCCGGCACGAGAAGGATTTCATGCTGCGGCGCGATCCAAAATACATTGCCGAGATGAAGAAGGCGGCGGCCGAATTCTCCAAGGCGATAGAAGTCGTCGCGGTCCCTACGGCGGTGATGAACGACATCACCGCCAAGCTGCAGAAATACCAGTCCGAGTTCGCGGCCTGGGCGGAGACCGCGCAGCAGACTGCGGCCCTCGACGCCAGCATGATGAAGACGTTTCGCGAGCTTGAGCCTGTCATGGCGGAAGTGCAGAGCGCCGTCGATGCCATGTACAAGCAGACCGATGTTGCCGAGGCCGCGACCCGCGATGCCGTACGTCTGTGGATGATGGTCGCCTTCGGCGTTACCGTCGTCGTGCTCGCGGCGGTCGGCTTCCTGCTCGGACGCTCGATCTCGAACGCGCTCGGCGCCATGGTGGGCGCGATGACGCGGCTGGCGCGCGGCGAGCTTTCGATAGCCGTTCCCGGTGTCGGACGCAGGGACGAGATCGGCGAGATGGCCGGCGCGGTCGAGGTGTTCAGGACCGGCATGGCGGAGGCCGAGCGGCTGCGCGTCGAGCAGGCGGAGGCCGATGCACGTGGGCGTGAACAGCGCAAGGCGGACATGCAGCGGCTTGCCGATGCCTTCGAGGGCGCGGTCGGCGAGATCGTCGAGACCGTGTCATCGGCGGCAACCGAGCTCGAAGCATCATCCAACACGCTGACTGAGGCCGCCGAGCGCGGCAACGGGCTCGCCACGGCTGTGGCTGCGGCCTCGGAGGAGGCCTCCGCCAACGTTCAGTCGGTGTCGGCTGCAAGTGAAGAGATGACCTCTTCGATCACTGAGATCAGCCGTCAGGTGCAGGAATCGGCGCGGGTCGCCGACGTTGCGGTGGAACAAGCGCAACGTACCAATGCGCGCGTCGCCGAGCTGACAAAAGCGGCCGGCCGCATCGGCGACGTGGTCGATCTGATCAACACCATCGCCGCCCAGACCAACCTGCTGGCGCTGAATGCGACGATCGAGGCGGCGCGGGCGGGTGAGGCCGGCAAGGGCTTCGCCGTGGTGGCGACGGAAGTGAAGGCGCTTGCCGAGCAGACCGCCAAGGCGACGGGCGAGATCGGCCAGCACATCGGCGCGATCCAGGCCGCGACGGAGGACTCCGTCGGCGCGATCAAGGAGATCGGTGACACCATAGCGCGCATGTCGGAGATCTCGTCGACCATCGCCGCCGCGGTCGAGGAGCAGGGCGCTGCGACGCAGGAGATCTCCCGCAACATCCAAAACGCCGCGCAGGGCACCTCGGAGGTCTCGGCGAACATAGGCCATGTCCAGCGCGGCGCCGGCGAGACCGGGGCTGCTTCTGCGCAGGTGCATTCGGCGGCCCAGTCGCTCTCGCAGGAGAGCAACCGGCTGAAGAGCGAAGTGGCGCGTTTCCTGGAGTCGGTGCGGGCCGCGTGACGACGTCGGCCCTGGCGATGTTGCTATGCATGAAGCACGGCGCCGCGCGAGATCTGTGCAGCTGCAGCGGATGGTCGGGGAAAATAGCGATTGTCGGGACGTCCAATAGTTTTACGTAGGACCATGTTAACGCCTGCTTGCGAATATAGGGCGCAATTCTACGGAATAAGAACCAGCCAGCATTGTTGAACTGACCTCCGCCCGGTCGTCCGTCGTGACGCTGTGGCGCAGGCGACGTGCGCGCTGCCAGCTATCATCGGGATTCGTGTGATGTCGAAGTTGTCGATCGTCTTCAAGCTGCTGACCGTGTTGTCGGTCCTCGTGCTCTCGCTCGCCGGTGTCGGCGTGACGGCGATCGGCACGATGCAGAACATCAACGCCCACACCGTCGAGATTGCGCAGAGCTGGTTGCCGAGCGTGCGTGCGCTCGGCTCCATGCGCGCCGACATCAACGAGCTGCGCGTCGCGCTGCGTCTGCACCTGATGCAGGACACAGCTGAAGGCAAGGAAGCCGCCGAGAAGCGCCTGGCCTCCTTGCGCGAACGCATCGAGAAGACCCGCAAGGTCTACGAGCCGCTGATCACCGCTGCCGAGGAGCGCTCGCTCTACGGACAATGGGCCAAGGCGTGGGCTGAGTATCTGAATGGCGTTCAGGACGTGATGGCGCTGTCGCGCAAGAGCGTCGGTCGCTTCCCGACCGATGCCAACGAGCTGTTGCAGACCAAGGTCGCGAAGATGGCCCAGGCCGCCGATCCCCTGCTCCAGAAGGGCATCGAGTTGAACAATCAGGGCGCCGAGCTGGAGACGAAGCAGGCGGCCGACAGCTACGCCACGATCTTCCGCGTGCTGGTCGGCATCATCTTGCTCTCGGTCGTGATCGCGATCGGCGCCGCCTATTATCTCGTGCGCGACGTCTCCCGCGGCATTGCTTCGATCATCCGTCCGATGCAGTCGCTCGGCGAAGGCGACCTCTCGGCCGAGGTGCCGCATCGCGGCGAGAAGACCGAGATCGGCTCGATGGCCGATGCGCTGCAGATCTTCAAGGAGGCGCTGATCGCCAAGAAAATCGCCGACGAGGCAGCGGCGCGCGACGCCGAGGCCAAGATCGAGCGCGGCCGCCGCGTCGACGCCATCACCCGCAAGTTCGAAGCGATGATCGGTGAAGTGGTCGGGACCGTGTCGTCGGCCTCGACCGAGCTGGAGGCATCGGCGACGACGCTGACCAACACGGCGCAGCGCGGCCAGAAGCTCGCGACCGTCGTCGCAGCTGCCTCCGAGGAGGCCTCCACCAACGTCCAGGCCGTGGCCTCCGCCTCGGAGGAGCTGTCCTCCTCCATCACCGAGATCAGCCGCCGCGTTCAGGATTCGGCGCGGATGGCCGCGGAAGCCGTCGAACAGGCGGCGCGGACCAACGAGCGCGTCAACGCGCTGTCGCAGGCGGCGGCCCGCATCGGCGACGTCGTCGAGCTCATCAACACCATCGCCGGCCAGACCAATCTGTTGGCGCTGAACGCGACCATCGAGGCGGCACGCGCCGGCGAGGCCGGCCGCGGCTTCGCCGTCGTTGCCTCGGAAGTGAAGGCGCTCGCCGAGCAGACCGCGAAAGCGACCGGCGAGATCGGAGCGCAGGTGTCGGGCATCCAGGCCGCCACGCAGGAATCCGTCAGCGCCATCCAGGAGATCGGCGGCACCATCGAGCGGCTGTCCGAGGTCTCGGCGGCGATCGCCGCCGCCGTCGAAGAACAGGGCGCGGCCACCCAGGAGATCTCACGCAACGTGCAGCAGGCTTCGGTCGGCACGCAGGAGGTCTCGATGAACATCACCGACGTGCAGCGCGGCGCGACCGAGACCGGCTCGGCCTCGACCGAAGTGCTGTCGGCGGCCAAATCGCTGGCGACCGACAGCACCCGCCTGAAGGTCGAAGTCGCGCAGTTCCTGGAGTCGGTCCGCGCCGCCTGATCCTCAACTGCCCGTCTGTGGAACCGGCGGCGGTGCGACCTGTCGCCGGAACAGGATGCGCTGGTAGAGCCAGCCGATCGCCACCAGCACGACGCCGAGGCACATGAACGACAGCGCGCGATAGACGCCTGTCAGCGTCCACACGTCGATGACGAAGGCTTTGAGGATCGTCAGCGCGATGACGGCGGCAGAGGCCAGCCGCGCGCGCTCCGAATTGACCAGGATGCCGACGCCGAGCAGCACCACGCCGAAGGCGAGCCAGCCGATCGAATAGGTGTATTGCTCCGCGCCTGTGGTGCCGCCGTAGAGCAGGACCGGGCCGTGATAGAAGCGGCGGATCTCCAACGTCACGTAGGTGAGCGCAAACACCAGTGCCCCGCCCGCGATCGTATTGGCGTAGGCGATGGGGCGATGTCCCGCCACGGCGTAGGACAGCAGCAGCATCAGCATCGCGGGGAGCGCGTAGCCGAGCAGCAGCAGGTTGAACACGAGGCCGCCGACATTGACGCTGGAGAACAGCAGCGGGTTGTCCAGGATCAGCAGGCCGAACACGCTTATGAGCGCGGCGATCGCGCTGAGCGCGATCGCGCCGACATTGTGCACGATGCTGTGGCTGCGCAGTCGCAGGCGCTCCAGCCCGATCGCCATCGCGAGCGTGACGCAGACCTGCAGCGCGAACTCGAGCAGCGACGGCGGCGAGATCATGTCGCCACCGGTCGCAAAGTGCCGGATCTCCATGAAGGCGAGCAGCGCGGTGAACAGGATCGCGGCGGTCTCGACCATGCGCAGCGGCGGATCGTCGGCGCGGCGGCGCAGGAAGATGCTCGCGCCCCAGAACGATGCCGCCGGCAGGCCGTAGCCCCAAAGCAGCCAATTGAAGATCGGTGTGGTGCCGACGGCATCGCCGACGATGCGCGGATCGTAGGCTATCCGAGCGGTGACGATGCCGGCAAAGATGGCGGCGAGCCAGCGCAGGAACGGGATGGGCCGCTGCATCGAGATCCAGGCGGTGCCGAGCGACATCAGCGCGAGCGCGATGGTGAGCCAGCCCTTCTCCAGCGCGAAGGTCAGCGCCAGCGCCAGCGCGCCGAGCGTGCCGGTCGCGAACAGCGCCGTGGAGATCATGATGCCCGGCCGGGTCTCGCGGCGCGTGAGCGATTCGGTCGCAGCACCAAAGGTGGCGGCGAGCAGCACGGCGAGGATCGCAAACGGGATCGAGCGGTCGAGATGGGCGATGCGCGCATAGAGCGCAACCAGGATCGCGATCGGTGTGGCGACCGCCGCGGCCGACCACACCACGGGAATGACAGCCGAATTCGACCGGCCCTGCGCGAGGAAGCCCGCGATGCCGAAGCCGGCGGCGAAGACCGCGGCCATCACCAGATGCAGCGTCACGGAGCTGCCGATCGCTGCTGGCCCGACACCCGGCAGCGGGCCGCCCGGCAGCACCAGCATGTCGGGATTGGCCCGCACCGCCCATTCGGCGAACACGATGAAGACGGTTGCCGCGGCCGCGCCCAGCGCACCGGTTGCTGCCGGCCCACGCCAGGCGACGAGCAGGGTCGCGCCGACGAGTAGCGTGAAGGCGATCAGCGCCAGATCGGCATGCGCGCTCGACAGCACGATGATCATGGCTGCGAACAGATAGGCGCCGAGCGAGCTCGACGACACCGGTTCGATCTCGCCGTCCTCGATGGTTGGGCCGAACATGAAGCCGCAGACGACGAGGAGGGAAGCGAGCGTGAAGCCCGCAATGACGTGGAAGGCGTGCGGCGCCACCTGCAATTCGGGCTCGAGCCCCATGAAAGTCCAGAGCACCGCGAAGACGATGGTGGTCACCGCGAGCCAACGCCACAGCCGGATGCGGGCGAGGCCGAAGCTCGCGGCGGTCACGATCGCGAGATAGATGTAGAGCGCCCAATAGTCCGGCTTGCCGCTGGAGACGAGGACCGGCGTCACGAACGCGCCGACGACGCCAAGGCCCGCGAGCGCGGGCCCATGCAGCAGCGCAGCGGCCAGCGTGCCGAGCGCGACGAGGCCGAGCAGCACGAAGGCGGTGGCGGGCACGAGGAAACCGTAGAGCGCATAGGCTGCATAGATGGTCGCGAACGCCACCGCCGTGCCGGCCGCGGTGAGGATCGCTGGGATGTTGGCGATCGGCAGCGCCTGGATCGTCGAGATGCTTTCCTTGCGCCGCGTCCATTCGCCGGCACCTAGCAGCGCCAGCGCGAACAGGCCGCCGAGGAATACGCGCACGCCGGGGCCGACAAGGCCGGCCTCGATCGAATAGCGCACCATGAAGAAGCCGCCGAGCGCGAGTGCGAGCCCGCCGATCCACACCACCCAGCGCGTGCCGAGTCGCTCCTCGAAGCCGGGTGCGGATGCAGTCAGCGGAGGCGGTGCAGCGGCCTCGGTGCTCGTTTCGAGCGGCGGTGGCGAAACAGCTTCGGTGGCGGGTGGCGGTGCCGGCTCAGCTTCCGGCGCAAGCGGCGGCGGCTCCGCCGCAGCCGTCGCGGGCGCCTGCTCCCACGTCGGCGTGAGTGGCGGCGGCTGAACCCGCCGCTGCGCGTCAAACGTCTCTTCGAGCGAGCTTAGTCGGCGGCGCAGTTCGGCTGCCTGACTGGAGGCCTTGATCGCGACGAGGAAGGCGGCGATCGCAATGATCAACGCAAAGACGTCAAACGGGCCGTCGAACATGAAGCCTCCGGGCAACCGGCGGGCAGGGCCGATCGCGAAATCTTACAATCTTAGTTTGGAGCATGACCTTGCTCGGAAAACCGCTTACGCACTTTTCCGGATCATGCTCAGCGCCGGGAGCGTACGCGCAAGCCCGGCGCGGGCCGCTCCTGGAGCACGTCGCGGCGGAAGCGATAGAGCGCCGCCGGGCGTCCGCCGGTCTGTGTCGACATCGCCCCGGTCGGTTCGACCAGAGCTTCCGTTTCGACGAGGCGGCGGAAATTCTGCTTGTGCAGGTGGCGGCCGGAGATGGCCTCCACCGTATGCTGCAATTCCGTGAGTGTGAACTCGGCGGGCAAAAGTTCAAAGACGACAGGACGATACTTCAGTTTTGCACGCAGCCGCGCGATGGCTGTGGCGAGGATGCGCCGGTGATCGAACCGCATCGAGGTCCCAAGCGCGGGAAGCGTCTTGCGCGCTAATGCCGCAGGCCTGCCGTCGCGCCGCGCCTCCTCGATCAGCCCGGCCTCGTACAGGAGCTCATAGCGGTCGAGCACGCGCTCCTCGTCCCAGGGCGCACCGTCGAGACCGAAATAGAACCGCACGCGATCCTTCCGCGGCAGCGCGCGCGTCGTCTCCGGCGTCTCCTCCTCGGCCCATTTCATCAGCGCCGGGATGATGTCGCGGGCGATGATCTCTGGCGGCTGCTCGCGCCAGTCTTCCCAGGGGAAGAAGCGATACCATGGCTCGAAGCTCGCGCCGGTCGCGGCGAGCTCGCCATCGACGGCGCGCGTCAGCGCCAGATAGCCGATCGACACCATGTGCGCGCCGGTGTGGGCGGCTTCGGCATGACGGCCGCGGTCGCCGAACGTGTAGAGTTGCTCGACATAGCCGAGCCGCAGGCCCGCCTGTTGCTCGACCCAGGCGCGCAGGCCGATCTCGAAGGTGCGATGGGCGAGCGCATCGAACGGCCCGAACGGCAGGCCGGCAAGCCCGTCACCGGCGCGTGCGGTGAGGATCTGCGGTTCGTGGTCCTCGATCGCGACGATCGCGGCAGTCAGGCCAATCTCGATCGGCGTCAGCAGCATCTCGCTCATGCGGCTGAGGTCGCTGGTGTTGTGAACAAGATATGCCGGCTGATTGAGCCGGTCTCTCCGCATGCTCGCTGTAACCTCTCCCGCTTGCGGGAGAGGTCGGCGCGCAGCGGCGGGTGAGGGCTCTCTCCACGCTGGGGGTGCCCCGATGCGGAAGCACCCTCACCCATAGCCGATGCTTCGCATCGGCGTCTTCTTAAAGGACGGCGGCCGAAGGCCGCCTGTGCCTCTCCCGCAAGCGGGAGAGGGGGCGCAGTCCCGTCGCGGCTGCTATTCGGCTCCCGACTCATTCGAGCTCGATCACGAAGGGGCGGCCCTCGACCATCATCGCGCCCGGGCCCATCTCGTCGAGCGCGCGCAGCATGCGGCCGTTGCGTCCCAATGCACGATCGGCGAGGCCGACGATGCGCCGGTTCGGCGAAGCGATCGGCGAGGCCGCGCGGATCTTCTTGGCGATCTCGATCTCGTCGCGGTTCGGATTGAGCGCGCATACCGCTGCAAACGCGCTGGCGGTGGAGCGGCTGATGCCGGCGTAGCAATGCACCACCAGCGGCGCGCTGCGGTCCCAGCCCCGCACGAAATTCAACACCTGCTCGATATGCGTCTCTGACGGTGCGACGAAGCCGTCCATCTCCTCGGTAATGTCGTCCATCGACACCTTGAGATGGTTGGCCGGCAGCACGGACACGGGCCGCGCCACCTGCTCGACATTGGCCATCACCGTCAGCACGTGGCTGGCGCCAGTGAGGCGGACGGTTTCGGGAAGTGCGGCGAGGGAACAGACGTGGATCATGGCGGACCTTTTTGGCGCCGATTATAGCGAGCGGCCGTAGGGTGGGCAAAGCATCCCACATTGTCGTCCCGGTGCAGGACGGGACCCATAACCACCGGCCGGCGTGACTGAGGCGGTGGCAACTCCCAGTCTTCGCAAAACCCCTTCCCGGAGTATGTGTCCCGGCCTGCGCCGGGACGACAACAGAGATCGAGGCACCACTGCCCTACGCAATCACCGCGCCAAACCGCTCCAGGAACTGCTTCTCGGCCCGCGCCGCGGTCCAGGGCGTGAGATAGTCGCGCCGGACGCTGTCGGGTAGGCCGGGATCCTTGCCGAACAGGCGCCGTGCCTCGCTCTCGCTGAAACCGGCAAGCTCGGTCGCCTCCAGATAAGCCGCGCCGCGATCGGCAGCCTTGATCGCCTGCGTGATCTCCTCCGGCAGCACCGGCGGCAGCCCGAAGCGGATGTGGATGGCGCTGAGCAGGCGTTTCTCGACCGTTTTGTAATGGCCCTCGAGCACGGCCTTGAACGGCGAAATCATGTCGCCGATGACATATTCGGGTGCGTCATGCAGCAGGGCTGCGAGTCGCACGCGCTGGTCGACGCGCGGCATCTCATGCCGCATCACGGTCTCCACCAGCAGCGTATGCTGCGCGACCGAGAAGATGTGGGTGCCGATGGTCTGGCCGTTCCAGCGGGCCACGCGCGCCAGCCCGTGCGCGATGTCGGCGATCTCGACGTCGAGCGGGGAGGGGTCGAGCAGATCGAGCCGCCGGCCCGACAGCATGCGCTGCCAGGCGCGGGACTGCGCATCGCGCGCGGTCTTCTTCTCAGCTGTCATTTGGCCTTGAGGCGCGGCTTGCGCTGCGTCTTGCCGCAGGTCGCGTGACAATGGCAGTCGACCAGATGGTCGTTGACCATGCCGGTCGCCTGCATGAAGGCATAGACGATGGTCGGGCCGACGAACTTGAAGCCGCGCGAGGACAGCTCCTTGGAGATCTGCACCGACAGCGGCGTCGAGGCTGGTACGCTCGCGCTGGTCTTGAAATTGTTGACCTTGGGGCGGCCGTCCATGAAGTCCCACAACAGCTTCGAGAAGCCCGGTCCCTTCTCCATGATCTCCAGATACGATTTTGCGCTCAGGATCGTACCGTCGATCTTGGCCTTGTTGCGCACGATGCCGGCATCGTTCATCAGCGCGTGCACCTTTTTGTCGTTGTAGCGCGCGATCTTTTCTGGCTGGAAATCGTCGAAGGCTTTGCGGAAATTGTCGCGCTTGCGCAGGATCGTGATCCAGGAGAGGCCGGCCTGGAAGCCGTCGAGGATCAGCTTTTCGTAGAGTGCGCGGTCGTCATACTCAGGTACGCCCCATTCGGTGTCGTGATAGGCGACATAGAGCGGATCTTCGCCCGGCCAGGGACAGCGGGTCTTTCCGTCGGGATGCAGGCGAGGGGCGCGGCTCATGCGATGGGTTGCTTCGATGGAATGCGGACGATGTCGGGTTCGGTGAGTGTCAGCGCGAGGCCGCCCGCGGTGAGCGGCTGGCCCGCATCGAGCGCATCGGCGACGCGGTCGACGCGCACCAGCGCGATGCCCTTGCCGCCGGCGGTCGAGCCGATGGTGCCGACCGGCTTGTCGCCGGCGAGAATGGTGGCACCAATCTCGGGCGAGGGCCCCTCGATCAGCACCTTGATGCTGCGGGTGCGCGCGGTGCCGCGATGCTGCATGCGCGAGACGACCTCCTGGCCGACATAGCAGCCCTTGTCGAAATCGACGCCGGCAAGCCGGTCCATATTGGTCTCGTGCGGGAAGGCGTCGCTGTACATGAAATCGAGCCCGCCGCGCGGTACGCCGAGCGCGATGCGGTGAGCCTCGTATTCGGCGGCATCGACCAGCTCGGCGCCGATGAGATCGGACAGCTTCTGCTTGAGATCCTCGGGGATCAGGATGCGATAGCCGAGCTCATTGTGGCGCGGATCGGCGAAGCCGAGGTCGGGCTGAGCGGCAGGCTGGCCGTCCCAGGCTGCGAGCACGCCCAGAGCATCGGAGAGGTTTTCCACCGTGACCTTGGCGCGCAGCTTGTAGAATTTCAGCTTGGTGGCGAGGCCCTCGGCCAGCGCTTTCGGGCAATCGATCAGGAACCCGCCGCCATGGCCGGCGGGCACCTCCGTGATCAGGAAATCGACGATGATCTTGCCCTGCGGCGTCAGCAGCGCGCCGAATCGCCCCAGGCCCGGCTTGAGCCTGTCGACATCGGTGGTGACGAGGCCGTTGAGGAAGTTGCGCGCATCCTCGCCCGCGACCTTGACCACGCCCCGGTCGGGAAGAAACGCTGATTTCATGCGAAAATCTCTTGCGACATGTTGCTCCGGAACGTAAGCCCGCAAGGCAAAAACGACAAGACCTCGAGCCCTGCGCTTGGGGATGAGAGAGGCCCCATGACCCAGCGTTTCGACGTGATCCTCAAAGGCGGCACCGTGGTCAACCAGGACGGCGAGGGCCTGCGCGATATCGGCATCACGGGTGGCCGCATCGCCGAGATCGGCGCGCTGTCGCAAGCCAGCGCCGCGGAGGTGATCGACTGCAAGGGCCTGCACATCCTGCCCGGCGTGATGGATACGCAGGTGCATTTCCGCGAGCCCGGGCTGACGCACAAGGAAGACCTTGAGACCGGCTCGCGCAGCGCCGTGATGGGGGGCGTCACCGCCGTGTTCGAGATGCCGAACACCTCGCCCCTCACGGTGACGGAAGCCGAATTCACCGACAAGGTGAAGCGCGCTCGTCACCGCATGCATTGCGATTTCGCCTTTTTCATCGGCGGCACCCGCGAGAATGTGCAGGATCTGCCGGTGCTGGAGCGCGCGCCCGGCTGCGCCGGCGTCAAGGTGTTCATTGGCTCCTCGACCGGCGCGCTGCTGGTGGAGGACGACGAGAGCCTGCGGCGCATCTTCCAGGTCATCCGCCGCCGCGCCGCGTTCCACGCCGAGGACGAGTACCGCCTCAACGACCGCAAATCGCTGCGCATCGAGGGCGATGCGCGGTCGCATCCGGTCTGGCGCGACGAGACCGCGGCGCTGATGGCGACGCAGCGCCTGGTCAAGCTCGCGCATGAGACGGGCAAGCGCATCCATGTGCTGCACATCTCGACCAAGGAAGAGATCGAGTTCCTGCGCGACCATAAGGACGTCGCCTCCTGCGAAGCGACGCCGCATCATCTGACGCTGGCCGCGCCCGAATGCTACGAGCGGCTCGGCACGCTGGCGCAGATGAATCCGCCGGTGCGCGGCGCCGAACATCGCGCCGGAATCTGGCGTGGCATCGAGCAGGGCATCATCGACGTGCTCGGCTCCGACCACGCCCCGCATGCGCTGGACGAGAAGCAGAAGACCTATCCGGCCTCGCCCTCCGGCATGACCGGCGTGCAGACGCTGGTGCCGATCATGCTCGATCACGTCAATGCCGGCCGGCTGTCACTGGCACGGTTCGTCGATCTCACCAGCGCCGGCCCCGCGCGCGTCTACAACATGGCCTGCAAGGGCCGCATCGCCGCCGGTTACGACGCCGACTTCACCATCGTCGACCTGAAGCGCAGCGAGACCATCACCAACAAATGGGTCGCATCCAAAGCCGGCTGGACCCCCTATGACGGCGTCCGCGTCACCGGATGGCCCGTCGGCACCTTCATCCGCGGCCGCCGCGTGATGTGGCAGGGCGAGCTGGTGACGGCCTCGCAAGGCGAGCCGGTGCGGTTTCTGGAGACGCTGAAGGCGTAGGCCGCTCCACACTCGGTGTCGTCCCGGCGAAGGCCGGGACCCATAACCACAGGGAGACGTTTGGCGGAGACTAGTCGTTGCTGGGCCTTCTCTCGGTACGAATATCTCCGTCCACCGATAGGTCACGCGGTATGGGTCCCGGCCTTCGCCGGGACGACATTGAGGAAGCATGGGAGAGCATTCAATGACTCAACCCCTCATCACCACCGAGCAACTCGCAGGCCTGCTCGGCGATCCCGACCTCCGCCTCTACGACTGCACGACGTACAACGAGCCGGTGCCGCCGGGCAGCGACGTGCCGTATCGAGCGGTGCCCGGCGACAAGACGTTTGCGGCCGGCCACATTCCCGGCGCCGATTTCCTCGACCTGCAGGGCGAGTTCTCCGACACCTCCGCGCAACAGTTTTTCATGATGGCCGATGTGGCCCAGTTGCAGGCTGCCTTCGGCCGGCACGGCCTCGATGCATCCAAGACCATCGTGCTCTACAGCATCGGCACGATGATGTGGTCGACGCGGTTCTGGTGGATGCTGCGCTCGCTCGGCGTCGATGCGCGTGTGCTCGACGGCGGTTTCGACAAATGGAAGGACGAGGGGCGGCCGGTCGAGAGAGGTGCGCCGAAGGGCTATCCTGCCGCGACGTTCAAGGCCGCGCCGCGCCCAGGCTATTTCGTCGACAAGAACATCGTGAAGGCCCGGATCGGCGATCCCGCGACCGTTATCGTCAACGCGCTCGGTCCGCAATTTCATCAGGGTCTCGAGCCGAGCCGCTACGGCCGGCCCGGCCGTGTGCCGGGCAGCGTCAACGTCCCAGCGGCGTCGCTCACCAATGCCGACAAAACGCTGACGACGCTTGCAGAAGCCGAGGCCAAATTCACCGCCCAAGGCGTTACGCGCGATAAAAATGTGATCCTGTATTGTGGCGGCGGCATCTCGGCGACGATCGACCTGCTCATGCTGACGCAGCTCGGCTACGATAAGCTCACGCTCTATGACGCCTCCATGGGCGAATGGGCGCGGGATCCGGCGCTGCCGATCGAGACGGATTAGGGTGCTTACTTACCCTCCCCTGGAGGGGGAGGGTCGGTCGCGCGCAGCGCGAGCGGGGTGGGGTGACAGTCTTTCGCCATTGGCGGTGCCCGTTTGGAGAGATCACCCCACCTCGCATTGCGCTTTGCTCCATGCGAAGCGACCCTCCCCCTCCACGGGAGGGTCGGAGCCCCGAGTAAGAATGTTGGGAACCTTTCGTTTGGGCCTGCATCCAATGTCCGGAACGAAGCGAAACAAGCAGGTAACAGCCATGCAACGGACCGCAGCCGGCCTGTCCGCCGGCGCCAGGACATTGGAAGCCGAGCTGATCGACCGGGCGCGGGGCCGAGACGAAGCCGCCTTGCGCGAGATCATGCAGGCCAACAACCGCAGGCTCTATCGCCTCGCGCGCGGAATCCTGCGCAGCGACAGCGAAGCCGAGGACGTGGTGCAGGAAACCTACGTCCGCGCGTTCACCCGTCTCGATGGCTTCCGGGGCGAGGCCGGGTTGTCGACCTGGCTGTCGCGCATCGCCATCAACGAGGCGCTCGGCCGGGTACGCAGCCGAAAGCCCGATGTCGAACTTGGCGCGATACCAGATGCCGCGCTCGACGCGCAGATCATCAAGTTTCCCGTTTCTCCCGCAGGTGATCCGGAAAGGACAATGGCCCAACGTGAAATCCAGCGCGTCGTCGAACGCGCCATCGACGAGTTGCCGGATGTCTTCCGCATGGTGTTCGTCGCCCGGGTCATGGAAGGCATGAGTATCGAGGAGACCGCCGATCTGCTCGCCGTCAAGCCCGAGACCGTGAAGACGCGGCTGCACCGCGCCCGCACCATGCTGCGCGAGAACGTCGAGAAGGAGATCGGCCCGGTGGTGATGGATGCGTTCCCGTTCGCCGGGTGGCGCTGTGAGCGCTTGACTGAAGCAGTGCTGAAGCGGCTCGGCTTCGGCAGCTAAAATTTTCGGGAACGTTTGCGCGAAATGCCCATCCAACTCCTGTGAAGCAACGCGCCGGCCCAAACGTCCGGCACCACAGGAGTATCAAGCCATGTTCTTCCGATCGAGCGCGGCGATCGCCGCAGCCGTCCTGCTGTCGAGTCCTGCGCTGCTGCAGGGCGCTCGCGCAGCCGACAAGCCCACCGATCCGCAGATCGCCCATATTGCCTACACCGCGGGCGTGATCGACATCAACGCGGCCAAGCAGGCGCAGAAGAAAGCCAAGAACAAGGACGTCAAGGCGTTCGCCGAGGACATGCTGCGCGACCACGAGGCCGTCAACAAGCAGGCGCTCGCGCTGGTCAAGAAGCTGAACGTCACGCCTGAAGATAACGACACCAGCCGGGCGCTGTCGAAGCAGGCGAGCGACAAGATGGCTGAGCTCGACAAGCTGAGCGGCGGCGCCTTCGACAAGGCCTATGTCCAGAACGAGGTCGCCTACCACAAGACGGTCAATAGCGCGTTGGAGACCCAGCTCATTCCGTCCGCGAGCAATAACGAGCTGAAGAGCCTGTTGCAGACCGGCCTGAAGATCTTCCAGGGCCATCAGCAGCACGCCGAGCACGTCGCGGCCGAGCTGAAATAGGAGGGTGCGATGAAGCCGGGACGCCTCGCTTCGATCGCGCTTGCGGTCATGGTCCTGTCAGTGGTCGTCCCGGCACGTGCGGCGACCATTCAAATCACGATGGATAATCTCGTGATCTCGCCGGCCGAAATCTCGGCCAAGGTCGGCGACACCGTTGAGTGGATCAACAAGGACATCTTCGCCCACACCGCCACCGCGACCAATGGCGATTTCGACGTCCCTCTGCTGCCGAAGAAGTCAGCGACGTTCGTTTTGAAGAAGGCGGGAACGGTCGGCTACTACTGTCGCTATCATCCCAATATGAAGGCGACTCTGAAAGTCGAGCCCTGATCCCTGGGCGTGCATTCCCGATCGCATCGGGAACGTCTCCCGGTCATCGCCAGACTAATGCTTGTCCGCGTTCAATCGCTTCCGTGCGATAAATCGCGGCAGACTTCGCGAGCACTTCGCAAAGTCATTCATCCGTGAACTGGCCCCGTCCCGTGGCGGGGTCATTTTTCGAAAAGGGTTATTGCCTGGAGAGGCTGACCGAGAATTCGCCGTTGCGGATGCGGCCGGGAAAGCCCTCGACGAATTTCGCCACCGCGTCCTCGCCGTAGGTGCCGACGAGTTCGGCAAAGGCCGCGAACAGGCTCGCCTGAGCCAGGCAGTCGCCGTCGACACCTTCATGGCGCGCCTCGGCCCATGCCTCATTGAGATAGCTCAGTGCGGCCTGTTTCTGCTCGTGATCGGGCAGTGGCGCGCGGGCGGGGGCGTAGGAAATCGGCTGGCTCATGAAACTCGATCAGGGCTGGGGCGCGATCCACGGCGATGCGCTGTGCGAGAGGTGTAGCACGGGCGTTAACGACCGCTAGGCCACATCTTTAAGAACGGTTAACGGCTGTGAACAAAATCGATGACAGAGTTCCAGCTACCGCCAAACCCTCATGGTGGGGAGGCGCGCAGCACCGTCTCGAACCATAGAGGCCCACGCTGTTGCAGCCGGGCTCTTCATCCTTCGAGACGCCGCTTCGCGGCTCCTCAGGATGAGGGACTAGCAGCGCAGGGCGCGATTGAAAGAAAGAGTCTAGTTCGCGTAGCGCGCCGTGAGATCGCGCGAGATCTTCGAGCCTTCCTCGATATAGCGGCGGATCGCCACCGTGGCCGCCGGCGTGCAGCTCCGATAGGTCTGCTGGAAGCCGTTATAGCCGCGGTTGAAGCCGGCGATCATGCGGGTGCGGCGCTCGCCGGAGGGGGTTTCGGCATCGATTAGCGCCTGCATCTCGTTGCGCCATTTGTTGCCCTCGTTGGACCCGCAGATGCCGCGCAGATAGTGCAGCCCGCCGAGGATCTCCGCCAGCCGCTGCAAATCGCCGTCAAACGGCGCTGCCCCCTCCTGGCCCCGGGCGGGCACGGAGGCGCAGGCGAGAATCAGGACAAAAATGGCCAGAAATCGCGTGGACATCGCCGGGTGTATGCCCCCTTCGCTCAATGGACGCAAGGCGAGCCACGGGAGCGGTGCGCTCCCTCCTCCGCTTGCGGGGGAGGGGTGGGGAGAGGGTGCTTCCGCGGGCGAGAATCCCCAAGAGGAGAAAACCCTCACCCGCCGCGCTCCCGCGCGTCGACCTCTCCCGCAAGCGGAAGAGGTGCAGCGGAGCTCGCGGCTCGCTCTAAGCCCCAATCAGACGCCGCGCCGACTGGATGACCTCCTCCAGCCCCCCGGTCAGCTTGAGGTCGACGAGGCCTGCCAACGCGTCCGGGGCAATCCAGCGGTAGTCGTCGAGCTCGTCGTTGAGAACGGGTTCCTTGGCTACCCAGCGGGCGGCAAAGGACATGATCAGGTAATGACCGGCTCCGGCCGCCGCCGGCAGCACCTCGCGCCAGCCGGCGAGACCAATGATCTCGATGGCGAGCCCGGTCTCCTCATCGACCTCGCGCAGCAGGGCCTGGTGCAGCGATTCGCCGAACTCGACCCGGCCGCCGGGCAGCGAATAGAACCCTTTTGCGGGCGAGCGGGCGCGGCGGGTTAGAAGCACCTTGCCGTCGCGAAAAATCGCGGCACTGACCGCAATCTGGGGGTGAGCAGGCTGGACCGCCGAAACCACGGCTCAGTTCGCCATGATGGTGTCGATGTCGGCTTCGGCGCCGCCATTGATGATGCCGCCGCAGGCCGCGATCAGCGGCTTGACCCAGGCCGTGGCCTGCTCGGCGAGCCGGACGCGCGTCGTGTCCTTCTCGACCTCGCGCATGGCCGAGCCGACCGCGGTCAGGATCGACGTCATGGTATCCGTGATGTGGTCGAACTGGGCGCGCACGTTGGGATCGGCCTTCTCATAGGCCTCGATGGCGAGGTCGCGCGCCCTGAAATTCGACGCGGTGAAATGCTCGGCATAGGACAGTGGCGTCCAGGTCAGAAAATCTTCCGCGCATTCCGGCATGTCGGGGACCATTTCCAGCAGCATCACGGCTTCATTGAAATGGTTGAGATAGTCGGTGGCAAGCCCGGTCCGCGGGTTGATGTTGGCGACGCGCAGCCGCTCGGCCCAGGCGGCGGCCTCGGGGCCCGTCTGTACATGCGTCCGCGCGGGCTGGGAGACCGTTGAGCTCATCGGCCGCAGTGTTAACGTTCGGGGTTAAAAGGACCTGAACGGACCCTATATAGATACCCCAGGATGTGTGGACGCTTCGTCATAACTTCGGCCCCCGCGGCTTTGCGGCAACTGTTCGGCTATGTCGAGCAGCCGAATTTCCCGCCCCGGTACAACGTCGCCCCGACGCAGCCGATTCCGGTCGTGCTGATCGAGAACGGCGCACGCCATTTCCGCCTGATGCGTTGGGGCCTGCTGCCGAGCTGGGTCAAGGACCCCCGCGGATTTACGCTCCTGATCAACGCCCGCTCCGAGACGGCGCTGGAGAAGCCCGCCTTCAAAAAGGCGATTCGCCGCCGGCGCGGCCTGATCCCGGCGGACGGCTATTACGAGTGGAAGGCGGAGGGTGGCCGCAATCAGCCCTTCTTCATCCATCGCGCCGACGGCGCGCCGCTCGGCTTTGCTGCGGTGTTCGAGACCTGGGTCGGCCCGAACGGCGAGGAACTCGACACGGTCGCGATCGTCACGGCGGCGGCAGGCGAGGATCTCGCCGCGCTGCATGACCGCGTGCCCGTCACCATCAGCCCGCGCGATTTCGAGCGCTGGCTCGACTGCCGCAGCGACGAAATCGACGCGATCCTGCCGCTGATGGCCGCCCCGCGCATTGGCGAGTTCGCCTGGCACCCCGTCTCCACCCGCGTCAACCGCGTCGCCAATGACGACGAGCAGTTGCTCTTGCCGATCAGTGCTGAGGAGATGGAGGCGGAGGTGGTGAAGCCGAAGAAGGTGGCGCGGAAGGCTGCGGTTACCTCGGTGGATGACGGGCAGGGGTCGTTGTTCTGATCGCCGATGCCGTAGGGTGGGCAAAGCGAAGCAGTGCCCACCATCGTGCGCCAAGCAATCGATAGGTGGTGGGCACGGCGCGTTGCGCCTTTGCCCACCCTACGGCAGCGGTGTTTCACACAATTTCCCTTGCCCGCAGCGCTGCGATCTCCGCCGCATCGAACCCCAGCTCGCCCAGCACCGCATCCGTATCCGCGCCCAGCTCTGGCGCCATGCGATCCAGCTTGCCGCCGCCATGGGCGAGCTTGAACCCGCTGCCGGCAAAGCGCAGGCGCCCATAGGGCGTGTCCAGCTCCTGGATCGCGCCGCGTGCCTTGATTTGCGGGTGGTCGATCACCTCCTCGACCTTCCAAATGCTGGCGCAGGGTGCGCCGGCGTCTTCCAGGATCGTCTCCCATTCGCGTGCCGGCCTTGCCGCCAGCGCTTCCTCGATGATGGCGCGGAGCGCGCCCTCGTTTTCGTTGCGGGAGAACCAGTCAGCAAAGCGCGGATCACTCAGCGTGTCCTCGCGGCCGAGTGTGCTCATCAGCGCGCGGTACTGCTTCTCGTTGTTGACCGCGAGCAGGATGTGGCCGTCGCCGCATTTGAACAGGTTGGCCGTGGTCCTGCGGCTCACCGCCTGGTTGCCCGAAAGTGTTTGACGGTGGCCGGCGACCGACCAGTCCGCGATCTGCCCTGACAGAAACGCCATCGTCGCCTCGAGCATGGAGACGTCGACGAGCTGGCCCTTGCCGGTGCGGTCGCGCTGATACAGTGCGCTCGACACGCCAAACGCAGCGGTCGCGCCCGACAGCACGTCGCACACCGCAAAGCCCGCGCGCGTCGGTCCCGTCTCGGGATGGCCGGTGATCGCCATGATCCCGGACAGCGCCTGCATCTTGCCGTCATAGCCGGGCCGCAAGCGGTCCGGGCCGGTCTGGCCGAAGCCTGATACGGCGCAATAGATCAGCTTCGGATTGATCGCCGAGAGCGCCTCGTAGCCGATGCCGAGCTTGTCCATCACGCCGGGGCGGAAATTCTCCATCACGACGTCGACGGTCTCTGCGAGCTTCTTCACGATCGCGATCGCCTCCGGCTTCTGCAGATCGAGCGTCAGGCTGCGCTTGTTGCCGTTGATGGCCTGGAATGCCGGCGCCAGCCCGCGCTCGGCCCATTCGCGGCTGAGCGGCGTGCGGCGCATGTCCTCGCCCTCGCGCCGCTCGACCTTGATGACGTCGGCTCCTAGCAGCGCGAGCTGATAGCTCGCATAGGGACCGGCCAGCACTTGCGTGAAGTCCAGGATCTTCACGCCCTCGAACGGTCGCGTCACGTCGCTCTCCCTTTTTCTTCGTTATCGGAGGACGTCAGGCGGCGCGGTTGCCGCGCGCGATCTCCTTCTGCTTGTCGAATTCGGCGCGGCGCCGCGCCAGCTCTTCCGGCGAAAGCTGCGCCACGTTGTTGTAGTCGAGCTTCCAGGAGGCATCCTCGCTCCAGCGCAGCGGCGACTGCATCGTCGTCTGCGGACCGCTTGCGGTCTCCAGCAGTTTTAGCGCGAGCTCGAGCGTCTGCGCCTGCGAGGTGATGTCGTGTGGCTTGCCGGCGGAATTGCCGAGCGGGAAATCGGAGAACAGGAAGCGCGGCACGGCCGCGTGCTCGATGATGTCCTTGGCGCAGCCCATGATCACGGTCGGAATGCCGTTCCGCTCCAGGTGCCGCGCCACCAGCGCGGTGGTCTGGTGGCAGACCGGGCAGTTCGGCACCAGCACCGCGATGTCGACCTTGTCGGCAAGACAGCGCGCCAGGATCTCCGGCGCGTCGGTATCCAGCGTGACCCGATGGCTGCGGTTGGTCGGTGCGCCGAAGAAACGCGGCGCGACCTCGCCGATGCGGCCAGCGGCGCTGGCCTTCAGGAGCTGCGGCAGCGGAAACCAGGTGCCGCTGTCGGTCGCGCTGGTGTGCTTGCGGTCGTAGCCGATGTGCGAGATGCGAAGGTCGTGCTCTTTCGACGTGTCGCCGTCATAGACCTGGTAGAATTTCGCGCTGCCATTATACGCCGCGCCCGGCCCCTGATCGCCCTTGGCCGGATCGAACGGCGCCGCGGTCGTGATGATCGTCACGCGCGACTGCGCCAATGGCTTCTTCAGCGGCTGGAACGGTGCCTCCGTGTAATGCGCCCAGCGATACGGCGTGGTGTAGCCGATCGCCGCGTAATAGTCGCGCGTGCGCTGCATGTAGGGCACGGGCGAATCGTAGTCGGGCGCAAAGCCAAATTCGTCGTCGCGCGGAGCGGACATGGGCGCGTCTCCTGGTTCTTGGTTAGGGCCCAGACTAGAGATAGTTTTCAAGTTGCTCAACGGGGAGTGGGGTGGCGCAGGCCAGAATTGCAGATGAGGATGATGCGGCGCGGACTCTTCCCTCCCCTGGAGGGGGAGGGTCGGCTCACATGGAGCGTAGCGAAATGTGAGACGGAGTGGGGTGACGGTCTCTCCACATCCAACAGTGCCCGAGTAGAAAGATCACCCCATCCCGCTCGCGCTGCGCGCGATCGACCCTCCCCCTCCAGGGGAGGGTGAAGAGCGTCACCTACCTGAACACCTGCAGTGCCACATACTGAAGCAGCATGATCGCCTTGGCGTCGATGATGCGGCCGTCTGCGATCATCGCCAGCGCCTCGTCGATGGAAAGCTCCAGCACCTCGATGTCCTCGCCCTCATGTTCGAGGCCGCCGCCGTCGCTGACCCGCATCTCCGGCTCATATTCGGCGATGAAGAAATGCAGTTTCTCGGTGATGGCGCCGGGGCTCATGAAGGCCTCGAACACCTTGTGGACGTCGTGCAGGCGATAACCGGTTTCCTCCTCGGCCTCGGCGCGGATGCGCACCTCGGGGGCGGCATCGTCGAGCACGCCGGCGGCCGCTTCGATCAGCAGATCGTCGTAGCCGCGGATATAGGCGGGCAGACGGAACTGGCGCACCAGGATCACCGTGCGCCGGGCGCGGTTGTAGGGCAGCACGGCCGCGGCGTTGTCGCGCTCATAGGTTTCCCGGTGCTGCGTCTGCCACTCGCCATTGGCGCGCCGGTACTCGAACGTGGTGTTCTTCAGGGGGGTCCAATTGTCGGAGAGCACGCGGACGTCCTTGATGCGGACGCGGTCGGAAATGGTCATGGCTCGATCTCAGTTGCTTGAAGTCGTGGCGCGGCCGTTGAGCCACTTCTGGAACATCACCGAGGTGGATTCCTCGAAGCCCAGTGACTGGTAGAACGCATTGGCCTGCGCGTTTTCGCGGCGGACCAGGAGCTGGAGCTTCGGAATTCCGGCCGCCCGCAGCCAGTCCTCGGCCGCTGTCATGATGACGCGGCCGTAGCCGCGCTTCTGGCTATCGGGATCGACGGCGACGTAATAGACCCAGCCGCGATGGCCGTCATGGCCGACCATGATTGTGGCGACGGTCGCGCCATTGTCGCGGCCGAGCAGCACGGTGGAATTGTCGCGCCGCCGCGCCAGCGCGATGTCGGCATGCGGATCGTTCCAGGGCCGGGTCAGGCCGCAGCGCTGCCACAGCGCGACGACGGGCTCGATGTCGGCATCCGTGATGGCGTCGATCGTAATGGCGCTCACAGCACCTTCCCCGGATTCATGATTCCCAGCGGATCGAGCATCGCCTTGATCGACCGCATCAGCTCGATCGCGGTCTTGTCCTTTACCTCGGGCAGCTCGTTGCGCTTGAGCACGCCGATGCCGTGCTCGGCCGAGATCGAGCCACCCATGCGCAGCACGATCTCGAACACGACCGCGTTCATCTCGTGCCAGCCCGCCAGGAAATCCGCACTGTTGGCGCCGACCGGCTGGCTGACATTGTAGTGCAGATTGCCGTCACCGAGATGGCCGAACGGCACCGGCCGCGCCCCGGGGATCAGCTTCACCACGGCGGCATCGGCCTCGGCGATGAAGGCGGGCACGGCGGCGACGGGCACGGAGATGTCGTGCTTGATCGAGCCGCCTTCCGGCTTCTGTGCCGCCGACATCTCGTCGCGCAGCTTCCAGAAGCCGGCGCGCTGGGTGAGGTTGGCCGCGATCACGGCATCGTCGACGATCTCCTCTTCCATGGCGCGGGTCAGGATCGTCTCCAGCGGCGTGCGCGCATCCTCGCTCGGAGAGGACAATTCCATCAGCACGTACCAGGGATGCTTTTCTGCGAGCGGATCGCGCACGTCGATGCCGTGGCGGATCGAGAAATCGACCGCCATCTGCGACAACAGCTCGAAACTCGTCAGCGCATTGGCGGCCTCGCTTTGCGCGATCGTGAGCAGTTTGAGCGCCGCCGCCGGCGACTTCAGCCCGACAAAGGCCGTTTCGACCGCCCGCGGCTTCGGAAACAGTTTCAAAGTCGCCGCCGTGATGATGCCGAGCGTGCCTTCGGCGCCGATGAAGAGGTTGTGCAGGTTGTAGCCGGTGTTGTCCTTCTTCAGCTTCGACAGCACGTTCAGCACGCGCCCGTCGGCCAGCACCACCTCCAACCCCAGCGCCATCTCGCGCGCGACGCCATAGGCGAGCGCAGCGGTGCCGCCGGCATTGGTCGAGAGATTGCCGCCGATGGTGCAGCTCCCTTCCGCGCCGAGCGAGAGCGGGAACAGCCGGTCGACCTCCGCCGCCTTCTGCTGCGCGATTTGCAGCACGACGCCGGCCTCGCAGGTCATGGTGTTGGAGGCGGTGTCGACCTCGCGGATCTTGTCGAGCCGGCGCAACGACACCACGACTTCGCCATTGTGCGGCGTCTGCCCGCCGACGAGCCCGGTGTTGCCGCCCTGCGGCACCAGCGCGATCCTGTGCGCGGAGGCGAGCTTGCAGATCTCCGAGACCTCCGCCGTCGAGCCCGGACGCAGCACCAGCGGCGAGCGGCCGTGAAACAGATTGCGCTCCTCGGTGACGTAAGCCTCGATGTCGGCGGCATCGGTGATCGCGTGGCGCTCGCCGACGATCTTGCGAAATTGTTCGATCAACTCGGGCGCAAGCGGCGGGGTAGCGGATTGATTGACGTTCATGGTGTTGTCTCTTCTCAAGCTTCTTATCGCCCAACCGCAGCCCGGCGCAGCCGGTCGTTGATCGCTTCGCCGAGTCCTTCTTCGGGGATCGTCATCACGGCGATCGCGCGTGGCCCTCTGGCATCGAGGGCGCGAAGATAGCCGAACAGATTGGCAGCGGCTTCATCGAGATCACCGGCGGGCGACAAATTCATGACAGCGGCGGCTTCAGCGCCAGGCGGGTGCACCGGGCCGAATGCCAGCAGCGCTTCGCCCGGCGCCACCTCGCGCGCATTGAGCCGTACGGCCGCGCGCGGCGCATAATGCGAGGCCAGCATGCCCGGCGCCAGCGGCTGGCTGTCCTCGCTCTCGGCCTCCGCGGGCGGCCGCGCCAAGGGCGCGCCGAGCACGGCCTCGATTCGCTCACGCGACAGCCCGCCAGGGCGGAGCAGCATCAAGGTCTCGAAGCAGCCGACAATCGTCGATTCGACGCCGACCTCGACGGAGCCGCCGTCAATGATCAGATCGATCCGCCCCGCAAGGTCGCTTTCGACATGGGCGGCCAACGTCGGCGAGACATGGCCGGAGATGTTTGCGGACGGCGCCACCACCGCCCCGCCAAAAGCGCGCAGGATCGCCTGCGCCACCGGATGGGCGGGGATGCGGATCGCGACCGTGTCGAGGCCGGCGGTGGCGAGATCGGCCACCGGGCAGTCGTCCGTCTTCGGCACCACCAGCGTCAGCGGCCCCGGCCAGAACGCCTCCGCGAGCTTCAGGGCGCGTGCATCGAACCGGCCGATCCGCCGCGCAGCGGCAACGTCCGCGACATGGGCGATCAGCGGATTGAACGCGGGCCGCCCCTTGGCGGCGTAGAGATGGGCGATCGCGGCGGCATTGGCGGCATCCGCCCCGAGCCCATAGACCGTCTCGGTCGGAAACGCGACCAGACCACCGGTCGCGAGCGCCCGGGCCGCGGCCGCGGCGGCAGCCTCTCCGGCCGGTAAAATCAGCGTTTCAAGACCCGTTTTCACAGGGATAAAATTCCTCAACTCGGCCGCTTGCGGTGCGCGAAACCCGACGCTATAAGCCGCCTTCTTGTCGGAGTGTGGCTCAGCCCGGTAGAGCACTGCGTTCGGGACGCAGGGGTCGCAGGTTCGAATCCTGCCACTCCGACCATTCTTCCAAAAGTCGACGTATTCTGGCAGACCGGCCGCCGGCGCCTCGGGAGTGCCTTTTTGCAACGATTTTCGGGGCGGGTCCACGGCCGATTTGGCCCAAGCAGGGACGTCTGTGCGCGTGGCATGGCTCGCGCGGATCAAGGCGTTTTCCGTCCACGCCGATTGCGGTCGATCCTGTGCAGGCCACGAGGTCGCGCAGGTTGGCGCATCTGACCGGCCCGCAGCCCTGGCACTCCGTTTGCTCAGTCATGACCAAAGGCAGCCCCTAGCGGAGGGACTGTTTCAGGTTGAGGCAAAAACAATGAAAGAAGTGTCCCGTTTCGGCTCCAATGGAGAGCTTCGGCTCAGCGCGCTGATTGCGGATCTGTGGTGGCGCGTTCAGCTCATGAACTCCGATATCCTCGAAGAAGAGGCCAAGGCCGGGGTGTTTGACGTGAAGGACCCGTCCTATCCGTTGCTCGCGATGAACCTTCGCGCGCGACGTGAGAATCTCGTGTCGACGATAAACGCGCTGGAGCAACGCGCGAAATCGGGCCGCGCCGCGGCGTGAGGTCGGTGCTCTGGCTGCGCGCCAATGGTTGGGTTGGTTGACCGGCCGCCTGTTTCGGCAATTTGGCCCGCGTCGCCCACGGCAACGGCCTGGGCCGCAAGACACAGCGAGATCACCGCCGCGCCACCAGCACGCCGACCAAAAACGCCACCATCAGCGACGGCAGCGGCGCCTCGCGCACCATGCCGCGGACGATGTCGGGCCAGTGCGGGGCCGGGACGAGACTTGGCGACCTGACGTCGGCCAGCGGCGTCATGCCCCATTCCGAGGCGAGGTCGGTGATCTCGCGTGTGGCCAGGCGCGAGCCGTCGCGGACGCGGAAGATGGCGGCGTCGGATCGGTCGCGCGGCGCGAGCGCCATCAGCGTCGCGATCGCGGTACGCAACGTCATCTCGCCATAGCCTTGCAGCCTCACCGACTCCTCGGGGTCGGACGTCATGCGAAATCCCTCACGGCGCGAAGTGGCGCGCGATGGTGAATGCAGCCGCCGCGCATAGGACCAGCGTGGAAATCGCGCCGGTGACGCCGCGCGCAAGATGGGCCCGCGTCAGGTGCCTGGTCATGATCTTGCTCCATGTTCAGCATGGAAATGGTGGTGCGCGAGGTTGGTTCCTTGCGGCACGCGCGAATCGCGAAAGGCCTGATGACTTGCCCTGATTACTTGCGCAGCAGCTCGCTCAGGGCGGCCGTCGCCTCGGCGCAGCGGATGTCGTCGATCTCGCGCGACAGGCTGAGCGCGCTCGATCTCAGCTCTTCGATCTTCCAGCTCTCGGGATGCTGGCTTTCGAGTTGGCCGAGCCGCTTGTTTAGCTCGTCCAGTCTCGACTGGAGCTGCCCGATGCTGGCGGCCCCATTCACTTTCCAAACGCGCTGTGCACGCATCGTATTTCCCCTGCTGGTCTCACGGCGTTGTGAGAGCGGTTCGTGGCCGGAATGGGAGTTTCTTTTGTCCGGCTTCAGACGGTGGGGAACCGTTGCAGATTGGCAACGAAGTTCCCTTGTTTTTGCACGCGATCGCATGATGAGACCTGCAGGCACAGAATTTGATTCCAACCGGCAAGGTCGTGGGTGTTGCCGCGGTATCGGCGAACCGCAAAGCGAATAAAGGAAAGACGCGTGGCGAGATTTGTGAATGTTGCGGCCGGTCAGCTTGGCCCGATCGCGAAAAGCGAGACGAGGACCGAGGTGGTGGCGCGGTTGATGGCCATGATGCGCCGGGCGCACGCAGACGGCTGTGACCTGATCGTGTATCCCGAGCTCGCGCTAACCACGTTCTTTCCGCGCTGGCATTTCGAGAATCAGGCCGAAATCGACAAATTCTTCGAGCGCGAAATGCCGGGGGCGGAGACGCGAGGCCTGTTCGACCTCGCGCGCGAACTCGGCATCGGGTTCTATCTCGGCTATGCCGAGCTGGCGGTCGAGGCAGGGATTCTCAGGCGCTACAACACCTCCGTCCTGGTCGACAGAAGCGGCGCGATCGTCTTGAAATATCGCAAGGTGCACTTGCCCGGCCATGCCGAGCACGAGCCGTGGCGCAAATTCCAGCATCTGGAGAAGCGCTATTTCGAGCCTGGCGCAGGTTTTGGTGTGACCAGCGCCTTCGGCGGCGTGATGGGCATGGCGATCTGCAACGACCGCCGCTGGAGCGAGACCTACCGGGTGATGGGCCTGCAGGGCGTCGAGATGGTGCTGATCGGCTACAACACGCCAGTGCACAATCCGCCCGCACCCGAGCACGACCATCTCTCGCTGTTTCACAACCATCTGGTGATGCAGGCCGGCGCTTATCAGAACGGCACTTTCGTGGTCGGCGTCGCCAAGGCCGGCATCGAGGAGGGCGTGGAGCACATCGGCGGCAGCTGCATCATCGCGCCCTCGGGCGAGATCGTTGCGAGTTGCACGACGAACGGCGACGAGATCGCGATCGCCCGCTGCGATCTCGATCTCTGCAATTCCTACAAGCGCACCACCTTCAATTTCGACGTCCACCGCCAGCCACGGGCCTATGGGATGATCGTGGAGCGGAAGGGCGTGACGACGATGGCGGATGGGACGCCGGTGCCGCCGAAGGCGTGATTGGCCTCGTGCCTTACCTTGCGATGCTGCTTCTCCGATGTCGTCCTGGCGGAGGCCAGGACGATGGAGCTTCGTTGCCCGACGGGCAAAACACCCGGTACGGTGTCAAGCGGCGCGGTCAAAAATATTCCACTTTACCGAAATTCGGATTTGGCGTATGTGTCGCTTATCCCGGCTCACCCTTGAGGGGCGATCATGTGTCGTGATGATCGCAGAGCCGGGCTTGCGGTGGACGCGGCAGCGTCGGGCGCGAGGTTAAGGGCAGGGCGGATTGCTCTCCGTGAGCCCTAAGGCTTCGTGCGGACGGACGGCGCTGTCAGGTTCGTCGTGCCAGCATTTCGATGGCAACGTGCACAACGCCGTCGAACCCTGCGGCGCAGGCGAACCGCGCGTACGGCAAAACCGTGTGGTCCTGGCCGTCGTTGCTACGGTCAAGCCTTGGCGGATGCGGCATTGGCGTCAACCGGCGCGGGTGCCGTGACTTCTACGAGGGCGAGGGAGGCCAGAAGGAATTCGGCTCCCAGGAGAGCGCGGCATAAGCCGTCAAACCACTGCGCAGGGAAGGCCGTGTGTTGGGCTTCACCTGTATGCCGCTGTGCGGTCTTCTCTGCGTGTGCTTTTCGCGCAGCGGACCGCGGGTGCCGCCGGCACCCGGCCTTCCCTGCGCCCTCTTGGCTTTAGAGGGGGGAGAGATCAAGCAAAGCTCGGGCGAAACGCGCCGCGAGAATGCGAAGGCGTGTTTGCAACGCAGATGCGAATTGGAGAACGACGCCATTGCCCCTTGCTCCGTCATTGCGAGGAGCCCTTGCGACGAAGCAATCCAGAATCTTGCCGCGGAGGGATTTTGGATTGCTTCGCTTGCGCTCGCAATGACGAGATTGGGGCACGCGCACGCCACACACTCGCTGTCATCGCCCGGCTCGACCGGACGATCCAGTATTCCGAGGCGGCAGCGATTGAGCCGAGAGGTCGCGGCCTACTGGATTCCCCGCCTTCGCGGGAATGACAGCGTCATTTGGAGGACGAAGCCGATGCCCCTCGCTCCGTCATTGCAAGGCGCCTTTGCGACGAAGCAATCCAGAATCCCTCCGCGGACTGATTCTGGATTGCTTCGCTGCGCTCGCAATGACAACGCTAAAGTAGCGTTCACAACCAAGTGTCTTTATTCGGAAACGTTCATTCCCTATCATGCCGCGATGCAAAAAGCTGCCCGCCGATCTCAGTCTGCCGCCCGTCCGCCCGGCCGTCCCCGGGAGTTCGACATGGATACCGCGCTCGACAGGGCCGTGCGCGTGTTTCGCGAGCGCGGTTATCATGCCACCTCGATCGGCGAACTCACCGCGGCGATGCGGCTGGCGACCGGGAGCGTCTACAAGGCGTTTCGCGACAAGCATGCCGTGTTCCTGGCCGCCTTCGAACGCTACACCACGCTGCGCCAGGAGCAGACGCACAGCGCTGCGGCGCGCGGCGCGAACGGCCGCGAGCAAATCCGCAACGTGCTCCTGTCCTATGTCGAGCATTCCCAGGGCACCGAGGGGCGGCGCGGCTGCCTTGTCGTCGGCAGCGCGGTCGAACTGTCCGCGCTCGATCCGGTGGTCGGCGCCCGCGTCAATGCGCAGCTCAAGACAAACGAAAGCTTCATCGCCGGCCTCATTCGCAAGGGGCAGGCCGATGGCTCAATTCCCCGCCATGTCGCCGCCGACGACACCGCGCGGCTGATGATCTGCATCACGCAGGGCATGCGCGTCGTCGGCAAGGCGCGCCTGCCGCTCGACGGGATGCGTCTGGTCGCCGTCGCGATGAAACTGCTCGCCTGAATTTTTTGTCATAATAGGGAATATTCATTCCCTATTTCTGGAGTCTATGCGAATGACGATGAATGCCACGATCGAGACCGCGCCCGGACCGGATGCGGTGTCGCAGCGCCTGACCTTCGTGCTTGCCGCGGCCTGTGGCATGGTCGCCGCCAACATCTATTATGCCCAGCCGCTGATCGCGCCGATCAGCACCGCGCTCGGCCTGTCGCATGCCGCCGCCGGGCTGATCGTCACCATGACGCAGATCGGCTATGGCCTGGGGCTTCTCTTCATCGTGCCGCTCGGCGATCTCGTCGAGAACCGCTCGCTGATCTGCTCGGTGATCGCGCTCGGCGCGGCAGCACTGCTTGCCGCGGCGTTCGCGACCCACGCGCTGCCGTTCCTGATCGCCGCGCTGTTCATCGGGCTCGGCTCGGTTGCGGTGCAGATCATCATTCCCTATGCCGCGCATCTGGCGCCCGAGGCCATCCGCGGCCGCGTCGTCGGCAACGTTTCGACCGGCCTGATGCTCGGCATCATGCTGGCGCGCCCGGTGTCGAGCTTCGTCACGGCGGCGCTGTCGTGGCACGCGGTGTTCTTCGGCTCGGCCGGGCTGATGATCGTGCTCGCAGCTATGCTCTGGGTGACGCTGCCGCAGCGCAAGCCGGTCGCGCGGATGCATTATGGCGCGTTGCTGCTGTCGATGCCGCAGCTGGTGCGCACGACGCCGCTGCTGCGCCGCCGCGCGCTTTACCAGGCGAGCCTGTTCGGCTGCTTCACGCTGTTCTGGACGGTGGCGCCGCTCCAGCTCGCGGGCGCATACGGCTTCACCCAACGCGGCATCGCGCTGTTCGCGCTCGCCGGCGGCGTCGGCGTGTTCGCGGCGCCGATCGCAGGACGGCTCGCCGATCGCGGCCATAGCCGCATCGCCACACTGATCGCGATGCTGCTCGCGGCCGTCGGCTTTCTGATCACGCATGTCGGTGCGGCCGGATCGCTGCTGAACCTCGCCTGCCTAGTCGTGGCCGCGATCGCCATCGATATCGGCGTGCAGGGCAACGTCGTGCTCGGCTTCCGCGCCATTTTCCTGCTCGGGCACGAGCACCGCAGCCGCCTCAACGGCCTCTACATGGCGACGTTCTTCGCCGCCGGCGCCGCCGGCTCCGCGCTCGGCGCCTTCGCCTTCGCGCAAGGCGGCTGGACGCTCGCATCGGCCATTGGCCTTGCCCTGCCGGTGGCCGGCTTGCTCTATGCGGCCACCGAGTAGCCGCCGGCATGGCCGGAATGGTGCGATACGGCCCGTTTATCAACGCCGCGAGCCCGCAATTTCCGGCTCGCGGTCCGGCCGCCGCTGTAGTACTTTGGTCGCAAGCGGACCTGGTTAACAGGCGGCAGGGGGAGGCTGATGAGGCGTACGGGGCTGTTTGGCGTACCGCAGGTACGGCCGTGGTCGTGGCAGGCGTTTTTGCTCGGATTCGTGGCCGTCGCGATGTCGGCGATGCTTCAGGGGATCTGTGTCGCGCTCGGCGCAAAACTCTATTTCGCGGCGTTCCTGCCCGGCCTCTTCGTGCTCGGGCTTGTCGCAGGCGTGCCGGCGGCGACCCTCGCCACGCTGCTGACCATTCCGCTGGTGTGGTGGGCGTTCATGCCGCCCTTCTTCGAGTTCAATTCGCTGACCAGCGCGAACACCGATTCCATCAACCTGTTCTGCCTGCTGGCCGTGCTGCTGATCGGCCTCGCCGATCTCTGCCGCGAGACGATGGCGATCGTCAGCCGCTGCGGGCTGAAGCGCCCGGGCGAGAGCGCGGCAACGAATCCGCAATAAGTCGGCTTTGCACGACCGTACGCGTTGCGCGCGCGCAACAGTTCGGCAACCATCCGCGAGCTTGCCGCGCGCCGCTAACTTTTCGAAAAAGATTTGGCCGCAGTTTCTCCCGCGGGAATGACGAGGGAGTTTTCGGACATGAACAGCCAAATAACCGGGCACGCCATCTTGGAGAACGTGCGCCGCTACCGCGGCATCGCATCGCTCTATCGCCAGACCGCTGCATTCCGCCCGGGCCAGAGCTGGTCGCTGCTGGAGCAGGCGAGGGATTGGGAAGCGCGGGCGCTGTCGGAGCTGGAAGCCTATTTCGCGGCCCGCACGGACCACGCGGCCCCACTCGCGGCCTGATCGTTAACCATCGGCGCGGCCTCGGTCCACCTTGCCGAAGGTGCGATCGTCGGATCGTGCACGGGACACCACGCGGCGATTTCGGAGTTGTCTCGGCGCGCGCCTGTGCTAGCAACGGCTCAACGAGATCCTTCACGTCGGCCGGGGCAAGCGATGATCACCTTCAACCGCATCTTCACGACCGAGCGCCTGCTCCAGATCATCGTGGTTCTGATCGCGACGATCGCCATGAAGCTGATGAGCTGAGCGCTGGCTGCCTATCGCCCGCCGAGTTCGGGCACCTCGGGCAGATAGTTCGAGCCTTCCGAACCCAGAAAATCGAACATCGCCTGCGCCGGCGGCAGCAGCACCTTGTCGCTGCGGCGGATCACGTACCATTGCCGGACGATCGGCAGGCCGGCGACGTCGAGCACGATGAGTCGGCCCTCGGCGAGCTCATGCGCCACGGTGTGCGCCGAGATGAAGGCGATGCCGAGCCCGGCGATCACCGCCTGCTTGATGGTCTCGTTGCTGCTCATCTCCATGCCGATGATCGGCTCGAGATCCGACTTCTGGAACATGCCTTCCATCAGCGTCCTCGTGCCCGAGCCCGGCTCGCGGGTGAGGAAGGTCTCGTGCACGAGGTCGGTCAGGTTGAGGCCGGAATCCTTCTCCAGCCAATGTCCCTTGCGCGCGACGATGATGTGCGGATTGCGCCCGAGCTGACGGACGTCGACCGTGACGTCGGCCGGTGGCCGACCCATCACGGCGAAATCGAGGTCGTAGCCGTGCATGGCCTCGCGGATCTCCTCGCGGTTGCCGATGGTGAGCTTGATCTCGATCTTGGGATAGCGCTTCGAGAATGCCGCGATCGCGTGCGGCACGAAATATTTTGCGGTCGAGACCGCGCCGAGCTGCACCGTGCCGCCGGTCCGTCCCGCCAGCAGGTCGAGCGAGCCCTGGCAGTCCATGATCGCGGCCTCGACCCGTTCGGCCAGCGCCAGCACCTCCTTGCCAGCCTCCGTCAGCAGCATGCCGTCACCGGTCCGCTGCACCAGCGGCAGGCCGGCGAGGTCCTGAAGCTGCCGAAGCTGCTGGGTCACGGCCGGTTGGGTCAGCCCGAGATGGCTGGACGCCGCCGTCACGCTGCCCTTGGCCGAAAGCGCCGCGAGTGAGCGCAGCTGCCGGATCGTCAGATGCCGGAGCTGGGCCGCCGCATGGCCGGGGCCATTATAAGAAAATTCTTTGAGGCTCATTATGAATAGAAATTTTCCTTATTAAGCCGGCCCTGTCAATCTCGTCGTGCTGGGACGGACCGCATCGACCCTCCAAGGGGGAGGGAAATGGATGCGGCGCCAGCAAGGGGATGGACGCAGATGACCGGGCAACTCAGGCTGGACGACCACCTTCAACGGTACTCAGAGACCGCACTGCATGCGCTCGCCGTGGCGGCCGCAGTCGATGCCATCGCGGCAGCAGCGGTCGAGATCGCCGATCTCATCGCCTCCGGCGATCTCGCCGACGCCTCGGGCCTGACGACGGGCCGCAACAGCGACGGCGATGTCCAGCGCGATCTCGACGTCCAGGCTGATGCGATCCTGCGCCGCTGCCTCGTCAGGCTGCCGATCGCGGCGCTAGCGTCGGAGGAGATGCGCGAGGCCCAGATCGTCGACCGTCAGGGGCGCATCTGCGTCGCGATCGATCCGCTCGACGGCTCCTCCAACATCGACATCAACATGACCGTCGGCACGATCTTCTCGATCCTGCCGGCACCCGATGATCTCTCACTCGCCTTCCATCAGCGCGGCTCGGCGCAGCTCGCGGCGGGCTTCGTCACCTACGGCCCGCAGACCTCGCTGGTGCTGACGCTCGGCGACGGCGTCGACATCTTCACGCTTGACCGTAAGGCGGGCTGCTTCCGCCTCGCGCGCAGCGGCGTGCAGATCTCCGAGGCCTGCGAGGAGTTCGCGATCAACGCGTCCAATCGCCGGCACTGGGATGCGCCGGTGCGCGCCTTCATCGACGAATGCCTCGCCGGGGTCGACGGGCCCGCCAACCACGATTTCAACATGCGCTGGATCGGCTCGCTGGTCGCGGAGGCCTATCGCATTCTCACCCGCGGCGGTGTGTTCCTCTATCCTTCGGACGCGCGACCCGGCTATGGCGACGGCCGCCTGCGCCTCACCTACGAGGCGCACCCGATGGCGATGATCATCGAGCAGGCCGGCGGCTCGGCCACGACCGGGCGCGAGCGCATCCTCGAGCTGTCTGCGCAAAGCTTGCATCAGCGCGTGCCGCTGATCATGGGCTCGAGCAACGAGGTGCGGCGGGTCGAGGAATTGCATTGCGATCCCCTGTTGGTTGCCAGCGTCTCCGCACCGCTGTTCGCGCGGCGCGGATTCTTCCGGCTCTGAGCGAGGCGTCCCATGTCCAGGAAGCATCCGATCATCTCGATCACCGGCTCCTCCGGCGCCGGCACTACCTCGGTCAAGAAGACCTTCGAGCAGATATTTTTCCGCGAGAAGGTCAACGCCGTCTACATCGAGGGCGACGCGTTCCATCGCTACGACCGCGCCGAGATGCGCGCGCAGATGGCGAAGGAGGCCGAGCGCGGCAACAAGCACTTCAGCCATTTCAGCCCTGAGACCAATCTGTTCGAGGAGCTGGAGCGCGCGTTCCGCGACTATGGCGAGACCGGCACGGCGACGACGCGTCACTACGTCCACGATGCCGAGGAATCCGCGCTGCATGGCGCGGCACCCGGCACCTTCACCGAGTGGAAGCGGTTGCCGGAGAATTCGGACCTGCTGTTCTACGAGGGCCTGCATGGCGCCGTCGTCACGGACAAGGTGAATGTCGCGCGCTATGCCGACCTCAAGATCGGCGTCGTGCCCGTGATCAATCTCGAATGGATCCAGAAGCTGCACCGTGATCGCAGCGCGCGCGGCTATTCGACCGAGGCTGTCACCGACACCATCCTGCGGCGGATGCCGGATTACATCCACTACATCTGCCCGCAATTCACCGAGACCGACATCAACTTCCAGCGCGTGCCGACGGTGGACACCTCCAATCCGTTCATCGCGCGCTGGATCCCGACGCCGGACGAATCGATGGTCGTGATCCGTTTCAAGAATCCACGTGGCATCGACTTCCCCTATCTGCTCTCGATGCTGCCGCAAAGCTGGATGTCGCGCGCCAATTCGATCGTCTGCCCCGGCGCCAAGCTCGATCTCGCGATGCAACTCATCCTGACGCCGCTGATCATGCAGCTGATCGAGCGCAAGCGGAACCTGAAGTGATGCACAGCAACGACAACAACGGGAGGATCCGATGAATATCTCGGTTCATGCCGAAGCCGACCTTACGGCGGTCACGCATAACGATCTCGCCAACGCCGTCCGCTTCCTCGCGGTGGACGCCATCGAGACCTCGCAGTCGGGCCATCCCGGCCTGCCCATGGGCATGGCCGACGTCGCGACCGTGCTGTTCTCGCGCTTCCTCAAATTCGACTCGGCCCATCCCAACTGGCCCGACCGCGACCGCTTCGTGCTGTCAGCGGGCCACGGCTCGATGCTGCTCTATGCGCTGCTGCATCTGACCGGCGGCGATGTCAGCCTCGACGACATCAAGGCGTTCCGGCAATGGGGCTCCAAGACGCCGGGACATCCGGAATACGGCCACACGCCGGGCGTCGAGACCACGACTGGACCGCTGGGGCAGGGGATTGCGACGGCGGTCGGCATGGCGCTCGCCGAACGCATGGCCAATGCGCGGCATGGCGACCGCCTCGTCGATCACTTCACCTATGTGATCGCCGGTGACGGCTGCCTGATGGAAGGTATCAGCCAGGAGGCGATCTCGCTCGCCGGTCATCTCCAGCTCGCGCGTCTGATCGTGCTTTTCGACGACAACGGCATTTCCATCGACGGGCCGACCTCGCTCGCGACCTCCGACGACCAACTCGCCCGCTTCGCCGCCTCCGGCTGGTCGGTGCGCCGTGTCGATGGACACGATCCCGAAGCCATTGCACAGGCGATCGCGGAGGAGCGTGAGACCACAAAACCGTCGCTGATCGCCTGCCGCACCATCATCGGCTATGGCGCGCCTGATAGACAGGGCACCGAGAAGGCGCATGGTGCGCCGCTCGGCACTGAGCAGACCGCGGCCGCGCGCCGGACGCTGGGCTGGGACTATCAGCCTTTCGTGGTGCCGCTCCCGATCTCGAAGGCGTGGCGGATGATCGGACAGCGCGGGCAGGTCGCCCGTCTCGCCTGGCTCGATCGCTATGAACGTGCGACGCCCGAGCAGCGCGACCTGTTCGTCGAGGGTAAGGCCGTCGCCTTGCCGGGCGCCTATGCGCTGGCTGCGGCGAAGTTGCGCGAGCGCTTCGCCAGCGAGCGTCCGAAGATCGCAACGCGCCAGGCCTCGCAACAGGTGCTCGACGGCATCGCCGGGGCGATTCCGGGCTTGGTCGGCGGCTCCGCCGACCTCACGCATTCGAACCTCACGCATGCCAAGGTGCAGGCTCCCGTCACGCGCGGGGCGTTCGCCGGCGACTACATCCACTACGGCATTCGCGAGCACGGCATGGCTGCCGCGATGAATGGCCTCGCGCTGCATGGTGGCTTCATCCCCTATGGCGGCACCTTCCTCGCCTTCTCCGACTACAGCCGGCCGGCGATTCGCCTTGCGGCTCTGATGCGGCTGCGCGTGATTCATGTGATGACTCACGACTCCATCGGCCTCGGCGAGGACGGCCCGACGCACCAGCCGGTCGAGCATGTCGCCGCACTGCGGGTGATCCCGAACCTTCTGGTGTTCCGCCCCGCGGATGCGGTGGAGACGCTGGAAGCCTGGGATTGCGCACTCAGCTCCGAGAGCCGTCCGTCCGTGTTGTGCTTGTCGCGTCAGGCCTTGCCGACCTTCCGCAGCGATGTCCGCGGCAGAAATCGCGTCGCGCGCGGCGCCTATCTCGTCGTCTCCCCTGACGGCGGCCGCGACGTGACGTTGATCGCGACCGGCTCGGAAGTGTCGATCGCGCTGGAGGCGGCCCGCCTGCTCGCGACCGAGCACATCCGCGCCGCCGTCGTCTCTGCACCCTGCTTCGCGCTGTTCGAGGAGCAGCCGGACGACTACCGCGCCACGGTGCTCGGTACTGCACCGCGTGTCGGCATCGAGGCGGCCGTAGCGGGTGACTGGCCGCGCTGGATCGGCACTGAGGGCGAGTTCGTCGGCATGCGCGGCTTCGGCGCCTCGGCGCCGGCGCCCGTGCTGTACCGCGAGTTCGGCATCACACCGCAAAGCATTGCGGAAGCCGCCCGGCGGGCGATCGCCCGCAAGAAACAATAAGGAGGATTAATCGTGGCTCGTATCACCCTTCGTCAATTGCTCGATCACGCCGCCAGCCACGGCTACGCGGTGCCGGCGTTCAACATCAACAACATGGAGCAGGGCATCGCGATCATGCAGGCGGCGGCCGAGGTCGATGCGCCGGTCATCATGCAGGCCTCGCGCGGTGCGCGCAGCTATGCCGGCGATCTCATGCTCTCGCACATGATCGATGCGCTGGAGCGGACCTATCCCGACATTCCGCTCTGCATGCACCAGGACCACGGCAATGACGAGGCGACCTGCGCCTCCGCCATAGCCCATGGCTTCACGTCGGTCATGATGGACGGCTCGCTCAAGGCCGACGCCAAGACGGCGGCCGATTATGACTACAATGTCGCGATCACCCGCCGTGTCGTCGACCTCGCCCATTGGGTCGGCGCATCCGTCGAAGGCGAGCTCGGCGTGCTCGGCTCGCTCGAGCACGGCGGCGGCGAGCAGGAGGATGGTCACGGCGTCGAGGGCAAGGTCAGTCACGATCAGCTGCTGACCGATCCGGACCAGGCCGTCGATTTTGTCCGCGCGACGAAGGTCGATGCCCTGGCGATCGCGATGGGCACCTCGCACGGCGCCTACAAGTTCAGCCGCAAGCCGGATGGCGACATCCTGGCGATGCGGGTGGTCGAGGAGATCCATCGCCGGCTGCCGAACACGCATCTCGTGATGCACGGTTCGTCCTCGGTGCCGCAGCCGCTGCAGGACATGTTCAACCAGTTCGGCGGCGAGATGCCGCAGACCTGGGGCGTGCCGGTCGAGGAGATCGTGCGCGGCATCCGAAGCGGCGTGCGCAAAGTCAATATCGACACTGACTGCCGTCTTGCGATGACTGCGGTATTCCGCAAGGTCGCCGCGCAAGCGCGCTCCGAGTTCGATCCACGAAAGTTCCTCAAGCCGGCGATGGATGCGATGCGCGAGCTTTGTCGCGAGCGCTTCGAGCAGTTCGGCACGGCAGGCCACGCCAGCAAGATCAAGGTCGTCCCGATGAGCGAGATGGCGCGGCGCTATCGCGCCGGCGAACTTGATCCGCGCATCGACGCCCGCGAACCGGTCGCTGCCTAGTCATTCAGAGAGAAGAGCAGGAGAGAGTCATGAACGCACACGCAGGAACCGTTCGCGGCAAGGAAAGATATCGCTCGGGCGTGATGGAATATAAGCGCATGGGCTATTGGGAGCCCGATTACACGCCAAAGGACACCGACGTCATCGCGCTGTTTCGTGTCACCCCGCAGGAGGGGGTCGACCCGATCGAGGCGTCGGCTGCGGTCGCCGGTGAATCCTCAACCGCGACCTGGACCGTGGTGTGGACCGATCGGTTAACCGCCGCGGAGAAATACCGCGCCAAGTGCTACCGCGTCGATCCGGTCCCCGGCTCGCCCGGCTCTTACTTCGCCTACATCGCCTATGACCTCGACCTGTTCGAGCCAGGCTCGATCGCCAACCTCTCGGCCTCGATCATCGGCAACGTGTTCGGCTTCAAGCCGCTCAAGGCGCTGCGTCTGGAGGACATGCGCTTCCCGGTCGCCTATGTGAAGACGTTCCAGGGACCGGCGACCGGCATCGTGGTCGAGCGTGAACGGCTCGACAAGTTCGGCCGCCCTTTGCTGGGTGCGACCATCAAGCCCAAGCTCGGTCTTTCGGGGCGCAATTACGGCCGCGTAGTCTACGAGGCGCTGAAGGGCGGGCTCGACTTCACCAAGGATGACGAGAACATCAACTCGCAGCCCTTCATGCACTGGCGTGACCGCTTCCTCTATTGCATGGAGGGCGTCAACCGCGCGCAGGCGGCCTCGGGCGAGGTCAAGGGCACCTATCTCAACATCACCGCGGCCACCATGGAGGACATGTACGAGCGTGCTGAGTTCGCCAAGGAGCTCGGCTCGGTCGTGGTCATGATCGACCTCGTGATCGGCTACACCGCGATCCAGTCCATGGCGAAGTGGGCGCGGCGCAACGACATGATCCTGCATCTCCATCGCGCCGGCCACTCGACCTATACGCGGCAGAAGAGCCACGGCGTGTCGTTCCGCGTCATCGCCAAGTGGATGCGGCTCGCCGGCGTCGACCACATCCATGCTGGCACCGTGGTCGGCAAGCTCGAGGGCGATCCGAACACCACGCGCGGCTATTACGACGTCTGCCGCGAAGATTTTAATCCGACGAAGCTAGAACACGGCATCTTCTTCGACCAGTCCTGGGCGAGCCTGAACAAGATGATGCCGGTCGCCTCCGGCGGCATCCATGCCGGGCAGATGCACCAGCTGCTCGACCTCTTGGGTGAAGACGTCGTGCTGCAATTCGGCGGTGGCACCATCGGCCATCCCATGGGCATTGCGGCCGGCGCGACCGCCAATCGCGTGGCGCTGGAAGCGATGATCCTCGCCCGCAACGAGGGCCGCGACTACGTCCACGAAGGGCCGGAGATCCTCGCCAAGGTGGCCGAGACCTGCACGCCGCTGAAGGCCGCGCTCGAAGTCTGGAAGGACGTCACCTTCAACTATCAATCCACCGACACGCCGGACTTCGTGCCGACGGCGCTGGAAACCGTTTGAGGAGATTCACATGAAACTGACCCAGGGCTGCTTCTCATACCTGCCTGATCTGACCGATGACCAGATCTACAGCCAAGTGCAGTACTGCCTTGCCAAAGGCTGGGCGGTGAACATCGAGTTCACCGACGATCCGCATCCCCGCAACACTTATTGGGAGATGTGGGGCCTGCCGATGTTCGATCTCCAGGATGCTGCCGGCGTGATGATGGAGCTCGCTGAGTGCCGCAGGGTGTATGGCGACCGCTACATCCGCATCAGCGGCTTCGATTCCAGCCACGGCTGGGAATCGGTGCGCATCTCCTTCCTCGTCAACCGGCCGAAGCAGGAAGCGGAGCTCGAGCTGGTGCGGCAGGAGGTGGGCGGCCGCGCGATCCGTTACACCACCGTGCGCCGACCGGCCGCGCACGCGTCAACTTAAGGCATCCGCTTCCGCGCGGAGCTCTCCCTGCTCCGCATCCTTGGCGGACCACTGCTTCGCCGCTCCCCCCGCGGCGAAGCCCTTTTCTTCGAGGTGCCGATGCTCGATGTGCCCCACGCAACGACGACCGAACACAGCGAGACCAGTTTCGATCTCCGCAAGGAGGCCGAAGCGGCTGGGATCACCGACACGCTGCAACAGCTCGAGCAGGAGCTGGTCGGATTGAAGCCGGTAAAGAACCGCGTGCGCCAGATCGCCTCGCTGCTGTTGATCGAGCGCATTCGGCAGCGCGCTGGATTGGCCTCCGCGCCACCGACGCTGCACATGTCGTTCACCGGCAATCCCGGCACCGGCAAAACCACGGTGGCGCTGCGCATGGCCAAGATCCTGCACGGCCTCGGCTTCGTGCGACGAGGGCAGGTGATCTCGGTCACGCGCGACGATCTCGTCGGCCAGTATATCGGCCATACCGCCCCGAAGACCAAGGAGATATTGAAGAAGGCGATGGGCGGCGTGCTGTTCATCGACGAGGCCTATTATCTCCATCGTCCCGACAACGAGCGCGACTACGGCCAGGAGGCGATCGAAATCCTGCTCCAGGTGATGGAGAACCAGCGCGAGGATCTGGTCGTGATCCTCGCCGGCTATGGCGAGCGGATGACGAGCTTCTTCGCCTCCAATCCCGGCTTCCGCTCGCGCATCGCGCATCACATCGAATTTCCGGACTATGCCGAAGCCGAGCTGCTCGTCATCGCCGAGCTGATGCTGAAGGAGCGCGGCTATCGCTTCTCGGCAGCGGCGCGCGAGGCGTTCGAAAAATACATCGCGCTGCGCCGGACCCAGCCGTTCTTCTCCAATGCGCGCTCGATCCGCAACGCCGTCGACCGCATTCGCCTGCGGCAGGCCGATCGCCTGGTGTCCGATCTCGATCGCATGCTCGACGTCGCCGACCTCGAAACCATCGATCCCATGGACGTCCTGGCGAGCCGCGTCTTCAGCGGCGGCGCCGACTCGCGGAGTGCAAAATCATGACGAGAGAGATGATCATTGCTCCTTCGATCCTGGCCGCGGATTTCGCGCGTCTCGGCGAGGAGATCGCGGCGATCGATACGGCCGGGGCCGACTGGATCCATTGCGACGTCATGGACGGACACTTTGTGCCGAACATCAGCTTCGGCGCGGACGTCATCAAGGCAATCCGGCCGCTCACGAAGAAAGTCTTCGACGTGCATCTCATGATCGCGCCTGCTGATCCTTACCTCGAGGCGTTCGCGAAGGCCGGTGCGGACGTCATCACGGTGCACGCCGAAGCCGGCCCGCATCTCGACCGTTCGCTTCAGGCGATCCGCGCGCTCGGCAGGAAAGCCGGCGTTAGCCTGTGTCCCGCAACGCCGGAGAGCGCGATCGAATATGTGCTCGATCGCCTCGACCTCGTGCTGGTAATGACGGTCAATCCCGGCTTCGGCGGCCAGTCCTTCCTCGACTCCCAGCTGGCGAAGATCGCACGGATCAAGGCCATGATCGGCGACCGGCCGATCCGGCTCGAGGTCGATGGAGGTATCACGCGCGACAATGCCGCTGCCGTGGCTGCAGCGGGCGCCGATACGCTCGTGGCGGGGTCCGCCGTGTTTCGCGGCAAGAGCGCCGCCGAATACGCATCCAATATTGCGGCCATTCGCAGAAAGATAATGCCGCGCGGCCGCTGCGCGTCGGAGAAAGTGCGCGCGTCCGGTAGACTACGGAGAGCATCACCCAGGCGATTACGCCGAGGTATCGATCGCTTCATAGCGCGCATTTTTCTCCGGGGTCCTACGGAGAATCCAACGCGAATCGGCAACACCCTTCATGCCAGGGTAACCAAGAGCGCCGAAGCACGCGTTCGATTAATGCGCCGCGCTACAATCTGTGGTTTAATAACTGCAGAGGCGTGGAAGCACATGCAATATCTCCATTGGAATGCTGCCCATGGCTGGCGCGGAGCTGATCCACTGCTCGGGCCCGCTCAGCTCGTGCTCTAATTCGGCAGCCGTGAGGAGCTATCTCGATCTCGTCGGCGTGACCGTCGAGCGTCGCCTCTATGCCTAGCCCTTGATGGGCGCGGCGGGAATTCAGAGCGAGAGTCCGCTTCGACTGGAACTTTGGCTTCCTTGCGCATTTGCTAGAACTAGCCGAAGTCGGCGCCGCGGCGGGCGCAGCAAAACTTTTGCATGACCGCCATCGGCCTGACGCAAATCGGGGCAATAAGCCCTGTGAATGCGAGGGAGGGTCTCATGGAGAACGTACGTCGCTACCGGGCGCTGGCGTCCCTCTGTCGTCAGCAGGCCGCTTACCGGCCGCTCCAGAATTGGGAGCTCCTCGGCCAGGCCGAACATTTCGAATATCTCGCGGAAGTCGAGCTCAAGGCGCATTTCGACGCGTGCAACGCACAAGGCGGCGAGGACGTCGCTGAAGCCGGGCCATTGAAGACACCTGCCGCGGCGTAGCAGCGGCGGGCCGGCTCGGCTCAATGCGACATCAGCGTCGGAATCGTCATGGCCTCCAGCATGCCGCGGGTGACGCCGCCGAGAAAGCGCTCCTGCAATCGCGAATGGCCGTAGCCGCCCATCACCAGGAGATCGAGGCTCTCATCGGCCGCCAGAGACAGGATCGTGGGCTGGATGTCGGCGCGCGTGGCCGACAGGCCGACCGTGCGGGTCGAGAGCCCGCGCCGGCCGAGATGTCTTGCCAGATTGGTCGCTGAAGCTTCGCCGCAGGCCACATCGGCTTCGTTGATCGTGATGATCACGATTGCCTCGGCGCGGGCCAGGAACGGGGCTGCGTCGCGCATTGCGCGGGCAGCGAGGGGGCTGCCGTCCCAGCAGATGCCGATCCGGTTCGCCTTGAAGGTCCCGCGGAAGGTGTACGGCAGGAACAGCACCGGGCCGCCCGCCTGGAACAGGATCTCGCCGGGCATGTCGTTGTCGAACGAGCCTTGCGTCGGATCGGGCTGGAGCACGATGCTGAGGTCGTGTAGTCGCGCCATCTCGCCGAGCGTGCCGGCTGCATCCATCGGGATCGCGCCGAGCGGGTGGCAGGCGTGGGAGATGCCCGCGTTCACCGCTTCGCTCCTGAATATTGCGAGCGCGGCCTCGGCCCGCTCCATTGCGCGCTCGCGTTCCAGCTCGAACACGGCCGCCGCGGCGGCGCCACCCTCCACGACGTAAGCCGCACTGGTTGCGATATAGCCGACCGCGACCGCGTCGAGATGGGCGTTGAGGTGCGCCGCGAGCGAGATCGAGCCATTGATCGCGGGACGCATCGGACGCTCGGTCGGGATGTGGACGAGAATGTCTTTGTACATGGCGCCTCCGATGAACATCATCCGGTGACGCAGTTTTTCACTGCACGAAGGACCTGAGTTGAGCTGCATCAATGTGCAGCGACGAACTCGCCGCGGGGCCCGGTCCCAATCCTTTGCCAAGATTTAATCGCCTGGACGGGACGCCGTAAGGTGGCAACGCCCATGTTACGCGCAAGGCGACACCTGCTCAACATGGACATTTCGACATGAACGATCGCGTCAATTCCGACACCCCCACGTCCCGCAAGATCTTGAGGCCGCGCAGGCTCACGCTGCTCGGCACCGCAGCCGCGCTCGGCGCGGCCGTGCTGGCGGCTGCTCCCGGTGCTTCGCCATTCGGCCTGACCTCCTTCGTCGCGCCGGCCCAGGCCGCGGAAACGGCTGCGACCCCGCCGGGCTTTAGCGATCTCGTGGCCAAGGTCAAACCCGCCGTCATCTCGGTGCGGGTCAGAATCGACCAGGACAGCGACAAGAGCGCGATGCTGCAACATAACCGGATGGATTCGGACGAAGACTCGCCGTTCGACCAGTTCTCGCGACAGTTCGGCTTCCGCTTCCCGGATGGTGGCATGAACGGCATGCCGCGTCAGCGCCACCAGATGATCACGGGCGAGGGCTCGGGCTTCTTCATCTCCGCCGACGGCTATGCCGTGACCAACAACCACGTCGTCGATCACGCCGAGTCCGTGCAGGTGACCATGGACGACGGCACGACCTACACCGCGAAGGTCGTAGGCACCGATCCGAAGACGGATCTCGCGCTGATCAAGGTCGACGGCAAGAAGGACTTTCCGTTCGTCAAATTCTCCGACCAGAAGCCGCGCATCGGCGATTGGGTGGTCGCGGTCGGCAATCCCTTCGGGCTCGGCGGCACCGTCACCGCCGGCATAGTGTCGGCCAGCGGCCGCGACATCGGCAATGGTCCTTATGACGACTTCATCCAGATCGACGCGCCGATCAACAAGGGCAATTCCGGCGGTCCCGCTTTCGACATGAACGGCAACGTGATCGGCGTGAACACCGCGATCTTCTCGCCCTCCGGCGGTTCGGTCGGCATCGGCTTCGACATTCCGGCCACGACCGCAAAACTGGTGGTGGCGCAGTTGAAGGACAAGGGCGCGGTCACCCGCGGCTGGCTCGGCGTGCAGGTGCAACCGGTGACGTCGGAAATCGCCGATAGTCTCGGACTGAAGCAGGCGCGCGGCGCGATCGTCGACAATCCGCAACCCGACAGCCCGGCGGCGAAGGCCGGCATCGAGGCGGGCGACGTCATCACCGCCGTCAACGGCACGGCAGTCAAGGATTCCCGCGATCTCGCCCGCACCATCGCCACCCTGGCGCCCGGCAGCTCAGTCAAGCTCGACATCTTCCACAAGGGCGCGAGCAAGACGGTGACGCTGGCGCTCGGCGAACTGCCGAACGAACGGCAGGCTCAGGGCAAGGCTTATGACGGCACGGTGCAGCCGGGCGCCGGCACGCCGCGCCTCGGGCTTGGTCTGGCTCCGGCCGGCGATGTGCAGGGCGCCGGCCAGAAGGGTGTCGTCGTCACCGAGGTTGATCCGGAAGGGCCGGCCGCGCAGCGCGGCATCAAGACCGGTGACGTCATCCTCAATGTCGGCGGCAAGGCCGTCAGCGATGTCGGCGAGGTGCGCTCGGAGCTGGCGCAGGCCAAATCGTCCGGCAAGCGCAGCGTGCTGTTGCAGATCAGAAGCGCGGATGCCACCCGGTTCGTCGCGGTGCCACTCGCGTAAGGCGAACCTCGATCGGTACAATTCAAAAAGGCGGCCCCTTGGGCCGTCTTTCGCATTCGCACTCAAGATTCCCACAGGTCACCCGATAACATTCTCGTTAACGGCAGGGAGGGTGACCCGGTTCGTCCGAAAAAGCCGTGTTCGGCCATCACACTTTCTGGTCGGGCATCTGCTCGGCGGCAACGCAGCCGCGGAGTGGGCTCGCGAGCGTGGAACCTTCGAACCTCCGGCCGCTTTGTGGAACTGGCCGCTGGTTCACATTGATCGGTGCCGACATGGATCGATTGAAGCTCTCGCTGATGAGTACGCTGCTCGTGGCGTGGTTCGTGCTGCCGGCCGGAAACGCCTTCGGGCGCGACGATGGCCGCTATGCGAACTCGCCCCTGAAGCCATGGTTCGACAGCCTGCGCAGCCACCTCGGTCCGTGCTGCTCGGATGCGGACGGCTTTGCTGTCTCCGACCCAGATTGGGAATCGCACAACGGGCACTACCGTGTGCGGTTGGACGGGCAATGGGTCGAGGTGCCGGATGAAGCCGTGATCACCGAGCCGAACCGCGCCGGCCGCACCATGGTGTGGCCGGTGAAGACTGCGTTCGGGATTTCGATCCGCTGCTTCATGCCGGGCAGCATGATCTGACTGAGGTCAGCGCGACCGCTTGCTGGATTTGCGCTTCGACGATTTCTTGGAAGATTTCTTGGAAGATTTCCTGGACGTCTTCTTCTTGGACGTCTTCCGCTTCGAGGCCTTCTTCGGGACCTTCTTGCCCTTCTTGCGGGCCTTCGACAGCCCGATCGCGATCGCCTGCTTGCGGCTCTTCACGCGTCCGCCGCGACCGCCACGTCCGCTCTTCGCGGTACCTTTCTTGTAGCGCCGCATCTCGCTTTCGACATCGCTGCCGGAGCTGCGCGAGTAGCGGCGCTTCTTTGCCTTGCGTGCCATGCCTGTTCTCCCTTGGCGGAGGGAGAACCATTCGACACTGGCATGGTTCCGACAGCACGCGTGCAATGTTCCGGGCGATGAAGGCGGCTCAGAACGAATTCGCCAGCTCGATCTCGGCCTCCAGCACCTGAATGCGCCGCGCAGCCTCGGCAGAGGACAGATCTCGCGCATATTGTGCCGGCTGATAGGCCTCTTCGCTCAGCCGCTTCAACCTCAATCCCTGCGCCCGTGTCATCTGCTCGCCAAGAAAAACCCTGGCGTCGTATTTGGCCTGGACCTGCATGTCGCTCCTCCGTCCTTGAAATCTGGCTTGACTATATGTTCTTATTTTGTTCTAACAAGCCATGGACAACAGAATTAATGAAATTCGGCGTAAAATTAGCGCTTTGAGGCTGGAAATGGCCGATGTCGAGGCGTCTGTGCGCGCTCTCATCAATCGCGATTGCGACTGCAGCGAACAAGCTCTGGCGCAGATCAATCTGCGCCGGAAGATCAACCTGCTTATCGACGAATGGAAGTCGGCCGGGGGCGGCGATGTCCTGCCCGACGTTCGCGACCGGATGCGTCTTCGCTCCTTGAAGAATGTCGACAAGCCGGCGCGCGTGTTGGCCCGCCGCTGAGACATCGGGGGCCGCGCGGTGGAGGAAGACCCGGACAACTACCGGATCCTGAAATTGCGCGCCGAGATTCTCGAACTGGGCTCCGCCATCCGGCAATTGCAGCGCGAGGGCCTCGACGACGCTGCGGCCCAACTCCTGATCGCGCGCAAGCGGGCGCAGCTCGAGCATCTCGTTAAGACGAATTCCGCGGCAAGCTGTCTTAACATCACTGACATCCGACGCAGCTAAGGCGTTCGCGCAAGCGACATGCTGGAGATTGTCGATGCTGTCGGAGGATCAGCGCGCCGACCATGTGGCGCTAGCCTAGAGCGCGAGGGAGAGGGCAAGATGAATCGTCGTCCTCGAGTGAAGAGCCCCGCGCTGAACGCGGGACTCTCACCCTGCCAGCCAGAGCTCACTTGGTGTTGCTCATGCCGCCCTTGTTCGTCATCGTGCCGCCCTGGTCGGAGCCGGGGCCAGAGCCGCCTTGACCGGAGGGATCGGCACCCTTGGAGGACTTGGTATTCGCGCCCGTGGTCTGCGACGATGACATCGAGGATCCATGTTTGGCCTTGTGCGACTTCGCCTGCACGGCGAACGGCGCGGCGGCGAGGCCCGTTGCCAACATTGCGGTGAGGACGAGCTTGACTGTCTTCATATGGGGGAACTCCCTGGGTTAAATTGACGCAGGCGGCCAACGGCCGTTCCTCGCAGGAGTTCCCAACAAAGCTTCTCCACACGTCGCGCACGCTTCAAGATTGCTTGTTCTCTTCGAGGATGAACACGATGCCGGTGAGCGTCGCGCCGATCGCGAAGGTCGTCACCAGCGTGAGAGCGAAGACAATAGCGGCTTGGCTTCCGCCATGGCTCAGCAGGTTGGCGACGGCTGGATTGGTCAGAATGAGTGCGAGGCTGAAGGCGAGGCCGAGGGCTGCACCCATCATCGCATGTGTCATCAGCTTGATAAGGCCGGTGGGAGAGATCAGGTTCGACGACTTTTTCGCGCGCATGGAACTATGTCCCGATCTGGCAGGCAAACGCGCGCGATCGCCATTGGTTCCATCAGGATGAAGGAATTGTCATCGTCAGCTTCATCCGACGTTCATGCCCGGCTTGCGAAGATGAGCGCTGTCAACACGGGAATATCGATATGGGCAAGGTAGTCTTTCTGTACCGCTCGCTGGCCTATCGCAACGCGGCCGCGGACATCCTGCGCAAGGCGCGCAAGCTCCCGCGCGGCGCGGAACGAAGCGCGGCTCGCCACTATGCGAAGGCGCTACGCGATCTCGCTCGAACGGAGGCTTGGCTCGAAGGACGCGTCGCGCGCGATCCCCGGACGGAGCAGCGCATGACGAGCGCGGCGTCCGGCTAGAGCGCTTTCCGTTCCGATTGAATCGGAACGGTAGCTCTCGATTCTTCGCTTGACGCGCTTTCTTGACGCGAACCGGTCACCACTTCGCTGTAAAACGCTCTAACCAGATGCGCGCTGCAATTCGGCCGCGGCGGCGGCATCGAATTTGCCGGGTGCCGTCGTCGCGACCGGCTTGCGTGTCAACGGCACCTCCAGACGGCACAACAAGCCCTCGGCGCGCCAATCGAATTGCGCCTGTCCGCCAAGCTGGGACTCGACGCTTGCAAGCAGACTCCGCGTGCCAAAGCCGCGGGATTTCGGCGTCCTGACTAGCGGGCCGCCGGATTCCTCCCAGGTCAGTGTGAGGCGGTCGTCCTCGGTCTGCCAACCGATCATGAGCCGACCGGATCGCGTCGACAGTGCGCCATACTTGGCCGAATTGGTGAAGAGCTCGTGCAGCGCCAGCGCCAGCGTCTGGGCGGTCGCCGGCAGCAACTGAACCTCGGGCCCGGCAAGCTTGATCTGGCCGCCTAGCGAATAGGGCGCAAGCTCCTCGTCGATCAGCTTGGAGAGCTCGGCGCCCTGCCAACTCGACAGCGACAGGATCGTGTGCACGCGCGCGAGCGCATTGATGCGCCCCTCGACGGCATTGACGTAGGCCTTGACCTCGTCGGCGCGGGTAAGGCGCACGATCGATTGCGCCAGCGCCAGCGCATTCTTGGCGCGATGATCGACTTCCCGCGCAAGGAGATTCTGCCGCTCCTCGGCACGCTTGCGTTCGGTGATGTCGACGGTGACGCCGCTGACACGAACCACGCGACCACTCTCGTCAACCGTTGCCGCCGCGGTGCCGACGCACCAGCGCACATCACCGTCGGGCCGCACGATGCGGAATTCCGTTTCGTAGGCGCGTGCGCCCTTGTTGAACTCGGAGATCGCCTTGCGCAACTGATCGACATCATCGGGATGCAACAGCGCCTGAACGTTGGCCGGGTTGACCTCGAAGCTCTCCGGGCTGACCCCAAAGATGCGATATTGCCCCTCGTCCCACATCCAGTCGCCGGTGATCCAGTCCCAATCCCAGGAGCCCATCTTGCCGGCGGCGATCGCCATGCTGCGCCGCTGCTCGCTTTCGCGAAGCTTGGCGGTGGAGTTTTCCAGCTCGGCGGTGCGTGCGCGGACGCGGTCCTCGAGCTCCTGGTTCAGTCGTTCGAGCTCGCGGGTCTTGCGATAGAGTTCGGAGAACACCTTGATCTTGGCGCGCAGCACCTCCGGCACGACGGGCACCGGAACGTAGTCGACTGCGCCCATCTCGTAGCCACGCAACCGGTCGATATCGCTCACCTGAATGGCCGAGATGAAGATCATTGCTGTCTTCTGGAAGCGCGGATGCTCGCGGATCATCGCGGCGAGCTCGAAACCGTCGAGCTCGGGCATGCAGACGTCCACCAGGATGACCGCGATCTCGGTCTTGAGTAGAACCTCCAGCGCTTCGCGTCCAGACGAGGCGATCACGAGGTTCTCGCCGAGATCCTTCAGGATCACCTCATAGGCCAGCAGCTTGGCTGGCTGGTCGTCGACGAGCAGGATGTTGACCTTCTCTTGGTCCATTCGCGGATCCAACTCAGCGGTGCAGCCACATGCGGATCGCAAGCAGCAATTGATCGGTGTTGACGGGTTTGGCGAGGTAGTCGGACGCGCCGGCTTCCAGGCATTTTTCACGGTCGCCCTTCATCGCCTTGGCGGTCAGCGCGATGATCGGTAGCCGCGCGAAGGCCGGGTTCTCGCGGATCACACCCATGGTCTGATAGCCATCCATCTGCGGCATCATGATGTCCATCAGCACGATGGCGATTTCCGGATTGGATTCGACAAGCGCGACCGCCTCGCTGCCGGTCGTGGCCGTCAGCACCTTCATGCCGCGCCGTTCCAGCACACTCGACAGTGCGAAGATGTTCCGGGCGTCGTCGTCGACGAGCAGGGCCGTCTTGCCGATCAGGTCCTCGTCGGAACTGTTCAGCTTCTCCAACATGCGCTGCTTCTCGATCGGTAGTTCCGTGATGACACGGTGCAGGAACAGCGCGGTCTCGTCGAGCAGGCGCTCCGGCGATTCCACTCCCTTGACCACGATGCTGCGCGCCATGGTGTGGAGTTCCGCATCCTCTTCCGCCGAAAGCTCGCGGCCCGTGAACACCACGACCGGGACGTTCGACAGCGCCTCGTCGTTGCGGATCTCGTCGAGCACCTCGAAGCCGCTCATGTCGGGCAGCCGCAGGTCGAGCACCACGCAGTCGCATGGGGATTGACGCAGCGTCGAGAGCGCGCCGGCACCGGTATCCGTCGTCACGATCTCGATGTCGTCGTGGTGCAGCAGCTCGCGGATCGAGAGTTGTTCGGCCTCGTTGTCCTCGACGATCAGGAGTCGCTTGCGCCGCGGCCGCGCATATTCCTTGATCTGCGTCAGCGCGGCGGAGACGCCTTCGGTCGTCGTCGGCTTGTTGACGAAGGAGAACGCACCGCGCGCCAACGCGTGCTGGCGGTCCTCGTCGAGCGTGATGATCTGCACGGGAATATGGCGGGTCAGAGGATTGTGCTTGAGTTGGCTCAGCACGGTCCAGCCCAGCATGTCCGGCAGGAACACGTCGAGAGAGACGGCCGTCGGCTGGTACTGCTTGGCGAGCTCCAGCGCTTCGGCGCCGCGGGCCGCAACCAGGACCTTGAAGCCCTTGTCGCGGGCAAGATCGACGAGCACGCGCGCATAGTGCGGATCGTCCTCCACAATAAGGAGGATGGTGTCGCCGGGCTCGAGGTTGAGCCGGTCATCGGGAAGCTGCTCGATGACGCGCTGCTGGTCGGGCGCGGCCGACTGCAGTGCCGGCGGCTGGCTGTACTGCTGTGGCGCAGGCGCCGCGCGCGGCGCGAGCGTCGGGCCGGAATATTTCAACGGCAGGTAAAGCGTGAATGACGAGCCCTTGCCCGGCGAGCTGCGCAGGTGGATTTCGCCGCCGAGCAGGCTTGCGAGCTCGCGGCTGATCGCAAGCCCGAGGCCCGTGCCGCCATATTTACGGCTGGTGCCGGCGTCCGCCTGCTGGAACGCCTCGAAGATCAGCTTCTGCTTCTCCAGGGGAATCCCGATGCCGGTATCGGTCACTTCGAACGCGATCACGGCCGGCGCGGAGTTCAGCACCGGGTGATCCGTCCCCCAGCCGCCGACCGCACCGGCGACCTTCAGCCGCACCTCGCCTTCGGCGGTGAACTTGAAGGCGTTGGAGAGCAGGTTCTTCAGCACCTGTTGCAGGCGCTTGGAATCGGTCACGATACTGCGCGGAAGATTCGGATCGATGTCGATCTTGAACGCCAGATTGCGGTTGTCCGCCTCGTGCCGGAACGGCCGGCCGACGGTCTCGAGCAGGTTCGCGGTCAGGATTTCCTCGGCGTCGACTGTCACCGTGCCGGACTCGATCTTGGAGAGATCGAGAATGTCGCTGATGAGATTGAGCAGGTCGGTGCCGGCGCCGTGGATGGTGCGGGCGAATTCGACCTGCTTGGCCGAGAGGTTGCCGTCCGGATTGTCGGTGAGCTGCTGTCCGAGGATCAGGATCGAATTCAGCGGCGTGCGCAGCTCGTGGCTCATATTGGCGAGGAATTCAGACTTGTATTTCGAGGTCAGTGCGAGCTCGGTCGCTTTTTCCTCCAGCGCACGGCGGGCTTGCTCGATTTCCTGGTTCTTGCGCTCGACCTCGACGTTGCGCTCGGCGAGCTGCTGCGCCTTCTGTTCGAGCTGGTCGTTGGTCTGCTGCAATTCGCGCTGCTGGGTCTGGAGCTCGCCGGCGAGCTGCTGCGACTGCTTGAGCAGGCCTTCGGTCTGCATCGTCGCCTCGATCGAGTTGAGCACGATGCCGATGGAGTCGGTGAGCTGCTCCAGGAACGTCATCTGCGACGTCGTGAACGATATCAGCGAAGCAAGCTCGATCACGGCCTTGACCTGGCCCTCGAACAGCACCGGCAGCACCACGAGGTTCTTCGGTGCGACGCGGAGCAGTGCCGAGTTGATCGGCACCACGTCGGATGGAATGTCGGCGACCAGGCGCGGCCGCTTGTCGAGGGCGCACTGGCCGATCAGGCCTTCGCCGAACTGAAGCACGCGCTGATAGGGATAGATACCGTCGCTGGCGTAGGACGCCAGCAGCAGGAGCTGGGAATTGTCCTCGTTCTCGACCTGGTAGATCACGCCGGTATGCGCGTTCACCAGCGGCGACAATTCGGTGAGCAGCAGCCGGCCGACAGTCGTGAGATCGCGCTGGCCCTGGAGCATGTTGGTGAATTTCGCGAGGTTGGTCTTCAGCCAGTCCTGCTCCGTGTTCACGTCCGTCGTCAGACGGAGATTCGTGATCATCGTGTTGATGTTGTCTTTCAGCTCCGCGACTTCGCCGCGGGCATCGACCTGGATCGACCGCGTCAGGTCGCCTTTGGTCACGGCGGTCGCGACTTCCGCGATCGCACGCACCTGCGAGGTCAGGTTGGCCGCGAGCAGATTGACGTTGCCGGTGAGGTCCTTCCAGGTGCCGGCGGCGCCGGGCACGTTGGCCTGGCCGCCGAGGCGGCCCTCGACGCCGACCTCGCGCGCCACCGACGTCACCTGATCGGCGAAGGTCGCGAGCGTCTCGGTCATGTTGTTGATGGTGTCGGCGAGGGCCGCGACCTCGCCGCGCGATTTCATCGTCAGATTCTGCTTGAGGTCGCCGTTGGCGACCGCAGTCACGACCTTGACGATGCCGCGCACCTGCTCGGTCAGGTTCGCGGCCATGAGGTTCACGGTATCGGTGAGGTCCTTCCAGGTGCCGGCAACGCCGGGTACCTGCGCCTGTCCGCCGAGCTTGCCTTCGGTGCCGACCTCGCGCGCCACGCGCGTGACTTCGCCGGCGAAGGCGTTGAGCTGGTCCACCATGGTGTTGATGGTGTTCTTCAGCTCGAGGATTTCGCCCTTCACGTCGACGGTGATCTTGCGCGAGAGGTCGCCGCGCGCGACGGCCGTGGTGACTTCGGCGATGTTGCGGACCTGCGTGGTGAGGTTCGCGGCGAGCAGGTTGACGTTGTCGGTGAGGTCCTTCCAGGTGCCGCCGACGCCGGGCACGACGGCCTGACCGCCGAGCCGGCCCTCGGTGCCGACCTCGCGCGCCACGCGCGTGACCTCGGCGGCGAAGGAGCGGAGCTGCTCGACCATGGTGTTCAGCGTGTCCTTCAAGAGAAGGATTTCCCCGCGCACGTCCACCGTGATCTTCTTCGAGAGGTCGCCGCCGGCGATCGCGGTCGCGACCTCGGCGATGTTGCGGACCTGGGCCGTCAGGTTGGAGGCCATGAAGTTGACGTTGTCGGTGAGGTCTTTCCAGGTGCCGGCGACGCCGGGCACTTCGGCCTGACCGCCGAGCTTGCCTTCGGTGCCGACCTCGCGGGCGACGCGCGTGACTTCGCCGGCAAAGCCATTGAGCTGGTCCACCATGGTGTTGATGGTGTTCTTCAGCTCGAGGATTTCGCCCTTCACGTCCACCGTGATCTTGCGGGACAAGTCGCCACGCGCCACCGCGGTGGTGACTTCGGCGATGTTGCGGACCTGGGCCGTGAGGTTACCCGCCATCGAGTTCACGCTGTCGGTGAGATCCTTCCAGGTGCCGGCGACGCCGGGCACGTTGGCTTGACCACCGAGGCGGCCTTCGGTGCCGACCTCGCGCGCGACGCGCGTCACCTCGCCCGCAAAGCGGTTGAGCTGGTCGACCATTGTGTTCAGGGTATCCTTGAGCTGAAGGATCTCGCCGCGCACGTCCACGGTGATCTTGCGCGAGAGGTCGCCGCCGGCGATCGCGGTCGCGACTTCGGCGATGTTGCGCACCTGGGCGGTCAAATTGCCCGCCATCGAGTTCACGGAATCGGTCAGATCCTTCCAGGTGCCGGCGACGCCGGGCACGCCGGCCTGGCCGCCGAGCTTGCCGTCGGTGCCGACCTCGCGCGCCACGCGCGTCACCTCGCCGGCGAAGGCGTTGAGCTGGTCCACCATGGTATTGAGCGTTTCCTTCAACTGAAGGATTTCGCCCGAGACGTTCACCGTGATCTTCTTCGACAAATCGCCCTTCGCCACCGCGGTCGCGACTTCGGCGATGTTGCGGACCTGTCCGGTCAGGTTCGAGGCCATCGAATTGACGCTGTCGGTGAGGTCCTTCCAGGTGCCGCCGACGCCGCGCACGACGGCCTGGCCGCCGAGCTTGCCTTCGGTGCCGACCTCACGCGCGACGCGCGTGACTTCACCGGCGAAGGCGTTGAGCTGGTCCACCATGGTGTTGATGGTGTCCTTCAGCTCCAGGATCTCGCCGCGCACGTCCACGGTGATCTTCTTCGACAGGTCGCCGCCGGCGACCGCCGTCGTCACCTCCGCGATGTTGCGGACCTGCGCGGTCAGGTTCGAGGCCATCGAGTTGACGCTCTCGGTCAGGTCCTTCCAGGTGCCGGCGACGCCGAGCACGTTGGCCTGACCGCCGAGCCGCCCCTCGGTGCCGACCTCGCGGGCGACGCGCGTCACTTCGCCGGCGAAGGCGTTGAGCTGGTCGACCATGGTGTTGAGCGTCTCCTTCAGCTGAAGGATCTCGCCCGAGACGTTGACGGTGATCTTCTTCGAGAGGTCGCCGCTGGCGATCGCAGTGGCGACGTCGGCGATGTTGCGGACCTGCGCGGTCAGGTTCGACGCCATGAAGTTGACGTTGTCGGTGAGGTCCTTCCAGGTGCCGGCGACGCCGGGCACCTGGGCCTGGCCGCCGAGCTTGCCTTCGGTACCGACCTCGCGCGCCACGCGCGTCACTTCCGAAGCGAACGAGTTGAGCTGGTCCACCATGGTGTTGATGGTGTCCTTCAGCTCCAGGATTTCGCCGCGCACGTCCACGGTGATCTTGCGCGAGAGGTCGCCGCGCGCCACGGCGGTGGTCACGTTGGCGATGTTGCGCACCTGTGCGGTCAGGTTGCCGCACATCGCGTTGACGCTGTCGGTGAGGTCCTTCCAGGTGCCGGCGACGCCGGGCACGATCGCCTGGCCGCCGAGCTTGCCGTCGGTGCCGACCTCGCGCGCCACGCGCGTCACTTCGGAGGCGAACGAGCGGAGCTGGTCGACCATCGTGTTGATGGCTTCCTTGAGCTGGAGAATCTCGCCGCGGACGTCGACGGTGATCTTCTTCGACAGGTCGCCATTGGCGACCGCGATCGTCACTTCGGCGATGTTGCGAACCTGGTTGGTCAGGTTGTTCGCCATCGAGTTGACGCTCTCGGTGAGGTCCTTCCAGACGCCGGTCACCTCGGGCACCTGGGCCTGGCCGCCGAGCTTGCCTTCGGTGCCGACCTCGCGCGCCACGCGCGTCACCTCGGAGGTGAACACGCCGAGCTGCTTGATCATGGTGTTGACGATGGTCGCCGATTGCAAAAACTCGCCGCGCAGGGGGCGGCCGTCGACGTCGAGCTTGACGGTCTGGAGCAGGTCGCCTTGCGCCACCGCGGCGACTGCACGCGTCACTTCGCGGGTCGGCCACAACAGGTCGTCGATCAGCGTGTTGACGGACCCTTCCATGTCGGCCCAGGAGCCCGAGGCGAGGCCGAACTTCACGCGCTGGCGGGTCTTGCCCTCGCGGCCCACCACCTGGCCGACCAGCTCGAGCTGCTGCGCCATGCGCTGGTTGGCCGCTATGATTTCGTTAAAAGTGTCGGCGATCTTGCCGTCGATGCCGAGATAGTCGCCACTCATCCGCACGGAGAAATCGCCGCTACGCATTGCCTGCAAGGAGAGCAGCAATTCCGCCCGGGAATCCTGCTCCGACGTACCGTTGGGTTTGGGCTTTGGGACGCGACGACGGGAGCGTGATGCAGTGCCGGGATCGAGGTCGCTCATACTGATTCCCCCGCAGGCGTCGGCCGAATCCCAGGCAAGACGCGTTTGGTCAAAATAGAGCGTCAGCCAAATTCGAAATCAAGCGCCAAGGTTGCGGCGCAGGGAAATGGAACCTGCTTTGCTCAGCCCGGTTGTACTAACCGCAAATAATCGGACTAGTTCCACGCAAGTTCCAAAGAATTTGGCCTCGGCGGCCCCCATTGGTCGGTGCCTCGCGGACCACTCCTCGCGGAACGCAGCAGGAGCCCTGCGGTTAGCCCGCAAAGTCAGGGAGAGCGCAGATGAAAGCTGGATTGGCTGCGATCGTGGTCGTGTTGCTTGCCGGATCGGCCTTCGCGCAGGGCGGGGCGCCCAGTGGCCGGGGGGCCGTGACCGGCGATCCCGCCGCGAGCTCGGCCACGCCTCGCGCGGATCCGTCCACCACGGGAACGGCGACCCGATCGAACCCGAGCGGCAGCGGCACCTCGACCTCGGGCGGCAAGGATGACAATGGCGATGCAGGCCGGGACAGAATGCCTGAGAGCGACCGGACCGTGCGGCCGCAGAGTCAGCAGTATCATCCGAATGACAAGTAAAGGCTACTTGTCCGCCATGGTGCGCTCGGCAGCCTTGACCTGTGCCCGCAGCATCGGAAGCTGCTCGCGCGCGAACGCTGCAAGCGCAGCATTGTCGGGCGCCTTCAGGTAGCGTTCAAGCAAGTTGATAACCGCTTCGTATTCGGGAATCTGCGAGGCATAAAAGCTTCTGACGTAAGTCGGTCCGTCCGAAATTTCGGGTTCGACGAGGCTCGCGCTTGCCGACGCCGCCTTGTTGACGCGGGGCTCAGCACCGATCGTCTCTTGAATCTGTTTCAGCGCCTTGTCGCGCTTGGCTGCTTCTTCAGCCCGCAGCGCAGCAAGGTTTGCCCTTCAGGTCGGTACTCTCCAGCAGACCTTGTTGGAAGCGGCTGAAGGCGTAGAGGCCGCCGATGACGTCGGTTGCGCTCGGCATGCGGTCGCCAAGGTTTCGCTCGCCAGTGCTGTCGGCAGGGGCCGCGGTGCTGATGAACACCAGGACTATGGCGACGAGAACTCGCATCGGTATCAATGACGGATGACGTGCAAAGTTCCCCGAACGTTACGATCCGGTAAGGGCATTGCGACCCGAGAGTTCCGTCCCCACGTCTTTCGCATGAAACAGTCTGACATTTTCAGAGACAACGCCGACAACTGTCTTCAGCTCGCCGAGCGCGCGGAAGGGAAACCCGCTTACAGGCGCTATTCGCGCATGGCGGACGCCTGGACGGCGCTTGCGACGGAACAGGATTGGCTCGATGGAGAAATCCCGCCCGTGACGATCCATATCCCTCAAAAACAGGACAGATAGTCGTCCTCGTGAAGCCGTGTGTGAGACCGCGCACGGAATGCAAGAGACCAATCCAGGATCATCCGTGAACAGTCGATCGCGTTGATTTTCGATTCCAGAAGGAGGTTTCGCAATGACTCCACGTCTGGCTCTTCTTTCACTGATTCTCGCTTTTGGCGTTTCGGTCGCCTTCGCGACGGTAACGACGGTACGGCAGGTGCATCTGGAAAATGCATCGGCTGCGGTCCACGCGGCACACAGCTAGCGTCGGGGTGCTCTCGCCCGGAACAATCGACGTGCCAGCGCGTAACCGCTCCGAAACATCAGGAGAGGCGAGAGCAGATCATGGCCCATTCCGATCACGGCATCGTCAAGGACAAGCGGGCGGAGGAGCAGCCGCGCGATAAGCGGCGTGCGCAGTCCGTGCACAAGACGGATCCTAAAGGTTCGCCGTCGCGGGAGGCGACACGCGATCCCAAGCTGAGCGATGATAGTAAGACGCCAGGCTCCGGCGCGATGCCGGACGGTTCGAGCGACGCTACGGGTTAGCGCTTTACGAGGAACGAATTCCCGCGCGAAGAGTCGACGGATTGCTTCCGGTTGTCATGCCCCCGGTGCGCCGGAAGCAATCTCCAAGGACGGCCCTGGCACCCCCGTGCCAGGGTCGTTTGTTTGTGGAGCGTCCTATGGCTTAGTTCTCGGTCCCGCCGTCGGGATCGCCCTGAGTATGTCCGTCAGGTCCGCGGCCAAATACGCCGAAGCTGCTCGACTTCACGCCGGCTGCCGCATCGACGCCCACGGCGGCGAGCCCGAACTTGAGGAGTTCGCGGACAGCTGCCGCCCGTGTCGGCATGCGGTGTTTGAATCGGAAATCATCGATGGCGGCCAATTCTTCTAGCGAGAGCATAACCTGAAGGCGCTCGGCGCGAAGGTCATTCATGGTCGAACACGCAAATTGAGCAAGTTGAGTATTTTACTCAATCGACGAATTTGGCGGGAGTTCCACAAGAATCGAAATAATCACCAAATGAGTAAGAATAGCAAATAAAATCAATAAGTTAATATTGAAACCAGTCGTGCGCTGGCGCATTTCCCCTGCGAAGGGAGAGAGGCGATGACAGACGACGTCAGGTTGCCCCGCAATTGCCCCGCAAGCTTTCCGAAGAGGCAGAAGCATCGAAGCCCGTGCGCCCCAGCCATCAGAAGGTGATCGAGGAGGTGGAGCGCTGGGCGAACAGCCCGGGCCTGCAGCCACCGAGGACGGAAAATGCGAAGACGCTCTGAGCCACACACATTTGAGCAACGGCTCGAGGCGCAGAGGCTGCGGCTCGAGCACGAGATGGCGAAGCTACCGGACGGGCAGCAACGAGATTGCCTTGTTGCGCGCCTCGAACAGCTCCAGACTGCCGCCGAGATGTACGATTTCCTGATGCTACGGCAAGAAACTCCAGCCTCTCGCTGATCGCGTCCCGTGTTCGGGCTGCCGGCGGCCCGAGGTGACGCGAAGCTTCCGCCTCAACCACCACGCCGACACGGACACCATGGCCCAGGCCAGGATGGCGGCGGCGAATGCTTCGGTGATGCTCGCCGACACCACGACGTAGAAGACCGCTGCGAACGCTGCGAGGCCGATACTTCCGAGGCCGGCGCCCGCCGCGTCCAACGCTGCAGCCTGCTGCCCGCGTCTTCGCCCGCTGAGGCCGGCTTTTTCCTTGGCGCGGCGTTCATGGCGCTCGATCAGCGTCGCGCTGGCGCAGAAGACGGCGGGAAGCGCGAGAAAGAGGCCGCCGATCGCGACGCCAAAATGGCTGCCGATCAGGCCTGCCGCTACCGTCGCGAGGCCGCCCAGCACGAAGCGCACCGCGTATTCATACCAATGCGTCTGCTTCAGCGCGGATGATGACAGCTTGACCAGCATCAGGCGGCGCCTCCGAACCCGGCTAGCAAGCCGAAGGCGACCACGAGCCAAACCGCAAATGCGAGGATGGTGGCCGGCAGCGTGGCGAGACGAAATCGCATCAGGAGGTGGCAGACGGCGAGGCTGTAGCAGCCGAGGGCGACCGCGCCATAGATCATGGTCCAGCTCTCGGCCGCGGCATATTGCGGCCCATGCTGAACGACGGCGATGCCAAGCGTGGCGAGTGCGACCGACGGCGCCGCACCGAGAAGCCCGGCAAAGCTCTTCGGCCGCAGCATGTCGCCGACGATCGCGAACGCGGAGACGATCAGACCGCCGGCGACGAAGCGCACGAGATATTCCGTCATGGCCATCCCCGCGAGGCTGGAGGCCGCTGCTGCCGTGACTTTGCCAGCGTGAACGGCCTGAATAATCGCTCGACGACGATGCCAAGGGTGAAGCCCGCCACCACGTCGCTGGCCCAATGTGCAAGCACCACGACGCGCGTCAACGACAAGGCCACGGCAAGGCAGCGCACCAAGCGGCGCGGGACCGGCGGCAACAGGCCGGCGGCCGAGGCGAGGGCGCCCATGTGCACGGCGTGACCTGAGGGAAACGCATCCCGCGGGCGCCCCGAATAGGGAATCCCGCGCCGGTGGCCGCTAACCGTCAGACGGTCCGGCCTCGTCTGATCAAACAAGGATTTCAGAGCATGCGGCAGCACGGCCGTCGCCAGCGATACCATCAGCAAGTGATCGGCGATGCGACGCTTCTGCGGTTGCTGTAGCCGGGTGTAGAGCCATCCTGCCGTGGCGAGCGCGACGAGCACATGCTCGTCGGCACCCCAGGTCAATGTCTGGGCGACATGCTCGAGTCCCGAAGTGGTGTTGTGCGCGATCTCGTTCGCGATCGCCGCGTCGATCCGGGTGGGTTTGATTGCTACGAGCGCCATCGGTCCGCCGGCGAGAAGTCCTCCATTGTCAGTTTTGTAAAACTCGGAGACAAAGAAGGTTCCTCAGTTTCAATCGCGTGGTATCAGCCCGCCGCGCCGCGACTATGGCTGTCCGGCTCCGCCGGCGGAGCCATACACTTGCCCGGTTGCATAGCTTGCGTCAGCCGCGGCAAGCTGCACGTAGATCGAGGCCAATTCGACCGGCTGGCCGGGACGACCGAGCGGTGTCATGCCGCCGAACTTTTCCAGCTTCTCCATCGTGGCGCCGCCGGAGACCTGGAGCGGCGTCCAAATCGGTCCGGGCGCGACGCCATTGACGCGGATGCCCTTGGAGGCGAGCTGCTTGGCCAGTGACTTCACATAGTTCATCGTCGCCGCCTTGGTCTGCGCATAATCATAGAGATCCGGCGAGGGATCGTAAGCCTGCTCGGAGGTCGTGCCGATGATGCAGGAGCCCGGCTTGAGATGCGGCAACGCTGCCTTGATGATCCAGAACGGCGCGTAGACGTTCGTTTTCATGGTGGCGTCGAAGTCCTCCGACGAGACGTCGAGGATGGAGGCGCGCGTCTGCTGCCGCGCTGCGTTGTTGACGATGATATCGAGCCCACCGAGGCCTTGCACGGCCTGCTCGACCAGCTGCTTGCAGAAGGCCTCGTCCTTGAGATCGCCGGGGATCGCGAGCCCGGTGCGTCCTTCCTTCCTGATCAGCGCGATCACTTCCTGCGCATCGGGCTCTTCCGCCGGAAGATAGTTGATGGCGACATCGGCGCCTTCGCGCGCATAAGCGATCGCGGCAGCGCGGCCCATGCCGGAATCGCCGCCGGTGATCAATGCCTTGCGGCCGGCGAGCCGGCCGGAGCCCTTGTAGCTGGTCTCGCCATGATCCGGCCGCGGCTCCATCTTGCCGGCAAGGCCCGGCCAGGGCTGCGCCTGCTTCTTGAACGGCGGCTTCGGATAGCGGCTGACGGGATTGATCAGGTCGTGCTCAGCCATGGACGTATCTCCTTTAGCCGTCGAGGCGGCCAGCGAAGCCGCCGCGAACGTTGGCTCGCGGCGTGGACGACGTGCCGGCGGGATATCGAGGTCTTGTCTTGCTGCGCCATGAGGATCTCCGCGATTCTGTGATCCAACGTGCGGAGAAGGGCATCGTTGCTGAGACGAGGAGGACGCCGGCAGAGTCGGCGTCCCCGGTCGAGACCTACTTGGACTGACCGACGCTCGGCGCCTTACCGAGCTCCTTGGCCATGTCGAGATGGTGCTTGAGCGCCGGCAGCGTCTTGCCGGCCCAATCCTTCAGTGCGGCATTATCGCCGCCCTTGGCATAGCGGTCGAACAGGGAGACGGCGTCCTGATGGGCGCTGACCTGGTAGGAATTGTAGTCCGAGCTGAAGTCCTTACCGGTTGCGCTCTTGAGCTTGTCGAGCTTGCTTTGGTGCGAGCTGTCGAGCGCCGTCGGCAGCGTCGCCTGGACCTTGCCGTTGCCAACCAGTCCCTTCAGCTCGCCGCTGGTCTTGGTGTGATCGGTCACCATCTGCTGGGCGAAGGATTTCTCCTGCGCATTGCCCTTCTGCTCGGCGAGCTTGCTCGACTCGATCTCGAACATGTCGCTGATGGCGACCTCCTTGACGAAGTCGGCGGTCGTTGGCGCGACGCCGAGCGCCGAATTGACGCCGGTCTTCTCGCCCAGCGATTGGGCCAATGCGGGGCCTGCAACAAGCACGCAAGCAACGGCGACAATGGTTCGTTTCATAGTCCGATCCCTCTAATTGGTTGCGCAGCCACTTGCCGCGCCATGTTGCGCCGATCAACACGCCGCAAGGGCCGAGGTTCCTAGCGGACTAGTCCGTGGGATTGCGCCCCGTGCGCGGATTGATGGGATCGGTCGGCTTGCGTCGAAGCCGCTCGGGCAGAAACGCCTCGGCCGGTGCGGCGGTGGCGTCGGCACGCACGTCGGCATGACGCTGTGCCCGCTCATGCGGCGTCCGGTTGTCGTTGAAACGCCACTTCACGTCGACGCCGTCGACGGGGTCGTTGACGCCGTGCTGAATGTCGCGGAAGTCACTCATGGTTCACCTCATTGCTTTCCGGGCAGAATCGATTCGAGCACCTGCCGCGCAGCTCCCTTGATCATCCCGCTCTCGTTCGGATCGCCCTTCATCAGAGCGAGCGAGAAGTTCTTCGCCTGCTGCAAGGTGATGTGCGGCGGCAGCGGCGGCACCTCGGGATCGGTTTTCACTTCCAGCACGACAGGCATATCGCTCGCCAGCGCCGCCATCTCCTCGTGCCGCGCCTGCACGAAACTCATCTTGCCTTCGGCCCGGCTCATCGCGCCGAACACGCCGTTGATGCCGTCTCCGGGATAACCGAAGATGTGGCGCACGCCCCATTGATGCAGGCGCCGAACGATGAAGTCGGAGACGGTCTGAGACATTGCGCGTGGCTCTCCAGGTTCGAACCCAGTTAGCCTCAGAACCTGTTGTCTACGGCGATGTTCCCTGGCGCTTGCGGAACACGCGCCGGAACGATCGCTGACCCCTCGCGGTTGATTCTTAAATGGCTGAGTGGAGAATTACGATGCTGAATCAGGGCGAACTGGACCGGAACGAGATGGGCCGCCTGATCGGGAGCGACAAGGTCGAGGGAACATCGGTCTACGGGGCCGATCGAAACAGGATCGGTTCAATCGAACGCGTGATGATCGACAAGATCACTGGCAAGGTCTCTTACGCAGTGCTTGGTTTCGGCGGATTTCTCGGCCTCGGCAATGATCACTACCCATTGCCCTGGCAGTCGCTGAAATACGACACCGAGCTTGGCGGCTATGTTACCGCAATTACCGCGAAGGATCTGGAAAGCGCTCCAAAATACGGCGAAAAGACCGAGTGGAACTGGAGCGATGACGCTGCTGTACGCGGTATCAATGCCTATTACGGCGTCCCCTTCGTGTAGCAAAAGGACGATGCGATGAGCAAGGAACGGCCCACCGACGATCCCCGGGATCGGAACGACTGGGGCTCGCACAGACAGACGGACAAGCCCTGGAAGGGCAATCCGGAGAAAGAACAGGTCTCGAACAAAGAAGTAAAGCCCGATCTCGAGAAGTGGCACGAGACCAAGACGCACTAGTGGTGCGCATTTTCCCGTAAGACCATCGAAGCGTGGCACGCCGGCGCCGCGCTTTTTTGCAGCACCGTGTTCACGAATGGCAGCGGCGTTCCAGCAAGACGGAACCATGCTTCTGCGCTGTGGTTGGGCTCCCGGCGCGCGAGCTCGGCTCAATCGGCTCGCGGCCGGTAGTCCCGAGAAAAGGTGTTCAGCGTGGATGCTCAAACCCGGGAGCGTGGGCCGTCCGCGGAGCAGCCGCAGAGGGCGAAGGAAGCTTCGACCACGAATCCTGATCAAGCCCGCGACGTCAAAGACCAGCCGGACAAGCCGGCGCCGCCGTTGCGCGCGCGGCTTCGCGAGCATTGGCTGCTCACAACTGGCGGCGCCATTGTGCTGATCGCGGCGCTGGTCGGCGGTTTGCTTTATTGGCTTGAGATCCGCCATTACGAATCCACCGACGACGCTTTCGTCGCCGCGCGCAGCTTTTCCGTGGCTTCGAAGGTGGGTGGCTACGTGACTGACGTTCCGGTCACGGATAACCAGCACGTCAATGCAGGAGATTTGCTCGCCAAGATCGACGAGCGCGACTACCGGATCGCGGTCGACCAGGCCAACGCGCAGGTCGCGGTCTCCAAGGCGAACATCGACAATGTCGAGGCGCAGATCGTTTCGCAGGAGGAGCAGATCAAGCAGGCCCAGGCTCAGCTCGAGCAGGCGCAAGCCCAGCTTCAGTTCTCGCAGGAAGAATTTGCGCGGGCGCAGGATCTGGTCGAGAAGGGCGCCGGCACCGTGCAGCGCCAGCAGCAGACCCGTTCCGATCTTCAAGCCCAGCAAGCCAACACAGAGCGCGCGAGGACCGCAGTCACGGCGGCACAACTCGGCATCAAATCGCTGCAAGCGCAGCTCGAAGGCGCCAAGGCGCAGCTGGAGCAATCGCAAACGCAGCTCGATCAGGCCAAGCTGAACCTGCAATATACCAGCGTCGTTGCCGCGCAGTCCGGCCGCGTCGTCAAGCTGAGCGGCGCCAAGGGCACATTCGTCACCGCCGGCCAGAGCCTGATGATGTTCGTGCCCGACGAGGTCTGGATCGTCGCCAATTACAAGGAGACGCAGCTCAACGACATGCGTCCGGGCCAGCCGGTCGAGCTCCGCATCGATGCCTATCCCGGCCGCAAGCTGACCGGCCACGTCGATTCCGTGCAACCGGGCTCGGGCACCGCGTTCAGCCTGCTGCCGGCGGAGAACGCCACCGGCAATTACGTCAAGGTGGTGCAGCGCGTGCCGGTGAAGATCGTGGTCGACAACTGGCCGGCCGATCTGCCTGTTGGTCCCGGCATGTCGGTCGTGCCATGGACCAGGGTGCGATGACGGACGTTACGCAGGGCGGGACCGCCGGCTGGTCGCCGGAGCGCTCTGCGGCCGGCGGGCACAATCCCTATCTGATCGCCTTCGTGGTCTCGATCGCGACCTTCATGGAGGTGCTCGACACCACCATCGCCAACGTCGCGTTGCGCCACATCGCCGGCGGGCTCGCGGTCGGCATCGACGAGAGTACCTACGTCATCACCAGCTATCTCGTTGCCAATGCCGTCGTGCTCTCAATCTCGGGTTGGCTATCGACCGTGATGGGACGCAAGCGCTTCTACATGATCTGCGTCGCGACTTTCTCGGTGGCCTCGCTGTTGTGCGGATCTGCCTGGAGTTTGCAGTCGCTGGTGCTGTTTCGCATCCTTCAAGGCCTCGGCGGCGGCGGCATGGCCACCAGCGAGCAGGCGATCCTTGCCGATTCGTTTCCGCCGCAAAAACGCGGCCAGGCCTTCGCCATCTATGGCGTCGCCGTCGTGGTCGCCCCAGTGATCGGCCCGACGCTCGGCGGCTGGATCACCGACACCTATTCCTGGCATTGGGTGTTCCTGATCAACGTGCCGATGGGTCTGATCTCGCTGTTCCTGGTCGGCACGCTGGTCAAGGAGCCGTCGGGCGCGGAAGAGGAGAGGGCGGAGCTGCTGAGCAGAGGCCTGCGCGTCGACTACATCGGCTTCCTGCTGGTCGCGATCGGGCTCGGCGCGCTCGAATTCGTGCTTGACGAAGGTCAGCGCAATGATTGGTTCGGATCGAACATGATCCTGTTCTTTGCACTTCTTGCCGCCTTCTGCCTGCTCGCATTGATCCCATGGGAGTTGATGCGGGATGATCCGATCGTCGACATCCGCCTGATCGGCAGGCGCCAGTTCGGGTCCTGCTTCCTGGTCATGCTCGGCACATTCGCGGTGCTGATCTCAACGACGCAGCTATTGCCGCAGCTTTTGCAGACGGAGCTGGGCTATACCGCCATGCTTGCAGGATTGGTGCTGTCGCCGAGCGGCGTCGTGACGATGATGTTGATGCCGGTGGCGGGGCGACTAGTCACGATCGTGCAGCCCAAATATCTCATCATGTTCGGCGCTGCGACTGCCGCACTTTCCATGTGGCATCTGACCGGGCTTACCGGGGAGATCACCTACGGCTATGCCGCGCTGGCGCGAATCTATCTCGCGGTCGCTCTTCCGTTCCTGTTCCTTCCGGTGACGACGGCATCCTATGACGGCTTGCCACCCGAGAAGACCAACCAGGCCTCCGCCCTAATCAATGTCGCGCGCAATATCGGCGGCTCGATGGGGGTTGCGCTGGCGCAGACGCTCCTGGCTCAGCGCCAGCAATTCCATCAGAGCCGTCTGATCGAGCACGCTGCGCCCTCGGATCTCGGCTACCAGCAGACCATCGACGCGATGACGCGCTACTTCCAGGCCCAGGGCTCGAATGCGAGCGATGCGGCGTCACAGGCGATCGCCTGGGTCGGCCGCACCTTGCAGCAGCAGATCGATCTGCTCGCCTATATCGACGTGTTCTGGATGCTCGCGATCGTCGCTGTACTGATGATTCCCACGGCGGCGGTGCTGCGCCCGATCGATTTGAGCGCGCCGGCGCGGGGGCACTGACGCGCCCTCCACCCGTCCGGAGAGAAATGGTGACCGTGGCACGAGACTGCGGCTAGACTGAACCTGACACCAGGCAAAATTCCGGGAGGAGAAACTAAGTGAAGACCGCGATCACCGAACTGTTCGGCATCGAGCACCCGATCATCCAGGGCGGCATGCATTTCGTCGGCTTTGCCGAGCTGGCTGCCGCCGTCTCCAATGCCGGCGGGCTTGGCATTATCACCGGGCTGACGCAGAAGACGCCCGAGCTGCTGGCCAAGGAGATCGCGCGCTGCCGCGACATGACGGACAAGCCGTTCGGCGTGAATCTCACCTTCCTGCCGACCTTCTCGGCGCCGCCTTATCCGGAATACATCGCGGCCATCATCGAAGGTGGAATCAAGGCGGTTGAGACCGCGGGCCGCAGCCCGGAAGCATACATGCCGGCGCTGAAGGCGGCCGGCATCAAGGTCATCCATAAGTGCACTTCAGTCCGCCACTCGCTGAAAGCAGAGCGGATCGGCTGTGACGCCGTCAGCGTCGACGGGTTTGAATGCGGCGGCCATCCCGGCGAGGACGACATTCCCAACATGATCCTGCTGCCGCGCGCTGCGGAAGAATTGAAGATCCCGTTCGTCGCCTCCGGCGGCATGGCCGACGGGCGCAGCCTCGTCGCGGCGTTGTCGCTGGGCGCAGCCGGCATGAACATGGGCACGCGCTTCATCGCCACCAAGGAAGCGCCGGTGCATCAGAACGTCAAGAACGCGCTGGTCACCGCCACCGAGCTCGACACCCGCCTGATCATGCGGGCGCTGCGCAATACCGAGCGCGTCCTGAAGAACGCCAATGTCGACCGTCTGCTCGAGATCGAGCGCGAGAAGGGCGCCAAGCTCACGATCGACGACATTCACGACCAGGTCGCGGGTGTCTATCCCAGGATCATGCTGGATGGTCAGATGGACGCGGGCGCCTGGAGCTGCGGCATGGTCGCAGGCCTCATCCACGACATTCCCTCCTGCAAGGAACTCGTCGACCGCATCATGAGCGAGGCGGAAACCATCATCCGCAGCCGCCTGATCGGGTTCCTGGATGGGACAGGGACGACGCGAAAGGTCGCCTGACATCGCCAAACTTCTTAACCACGGCGGCAATTGGCCGCTGGAATTGCGCGCGACGCCTCCTAAATACGGGTAAATTGCCCCTTTCATAATCGATTTCAGGAGGCGTCCGTGGTCCTGAAAAGCGTTCCCTTTGCAATTGCCGTGGCCCTCGTGCTCGCAGGGGCGGGCATCGCGCGCGCTGACGACTACAAGCCTGACGAATATCTCGGTCTCGATCTGTCCAAGGCTGTGCTATCGCCGAAGCGGCTCGGTCCGGAGACGAAATTCGCGCCGGTCGCTTTGGAGGCACGCGGCGGCAACGAGGCGCAGGCGCGCACCGAGCCGATCGACGTGCCGAGGAAGGTTGCCGCTGAACGCGTGCACGTGGCCGAGCCCAAGGTCGGCCATGCCCGGAGCGCCCAGCCGCGCGGTGCGGCGCGCACTAAACTCTCACGTCGTCACGGCAATCCGCTGGACGCGCAGGCAAGGGACACGCGCATCCAGACCTGGCCGTGCCGCTCCGGCGGCATCTGCAACTGGAAGCGCTAGCTCATAGGCGTCATCACTGCGTCGCAAAACCGTAGGCGCGGAGTCAAGAAACCGTAAGCTGGAAGTCAAGGAGCGCAGGCACCTTCCGTCGCGATTCGACGAAGGTTTCCTGAATGGCAACGCTCCGCGCCGCGCGGGCATGGACCCGGCGGCAATTTTTGGTTCGCTCGACCTCCAGCCTCGCCATCGCCTCGCTTGGGACGCTCGCAAAGCCGCATCTCAGCCGCGCCGCCGATCGTCCGCAGATCACGAGCGGCATCCAGTCCGGCGATGTCTCTGACGGCGCCGCCGTGATCTGGGCGCGCGCCGACCGGCCGGCGCGGATGCAGGTGGAGTGTTCGACCGTCGAGAGTTTTAAGACGATCATTGCGTCGGCTTCGCGAGATGCGCTGCCCGATGCCGACTTCACTGCAAAGCTGCTGCTGAACGATCTGCCGCCCGGGCAGGACATCTTCTATCGCGTGCGCTTCGACGATATTGCGACCGGTATCGCCGGCGAGAGCCGCATCGGCCATTTCCGCACAGCGCCGGCCGCGGGCCGGTCGATCTCGTTCCTGTGGTCCGGCGATACCGCGGGGCAGGGCTGGGGCATCGATGTCTCGCGCGGCGGGTATCGCAGTTATCGCACCATGCTCGACAACCGCCCGGATTTCTTTATCCACTCCGGCGACCACATCTACGCCGACTGCACCATTCCCTCCGAGCAGAAGCTGCCGAACGGCGAAATTTGGCGCAACATCGTCACCGAGGAAAAATCCGCGGTCGCGCACACGCTGGCGCAATTCCGCGGCAATTACAAATACAACCACCTCGACGAACACTTCCGCGCCTTCCATGCGGAGGTGCCGATGTTCGCGCAATGGGACGATCACGAGGTCACCAACGACTGGTCGCCGACCGGCAGCTACGACGCTGCCGGTTATGAGGACGACGGCACGCCGCTCATGGTCGCGCGCGCCCGCCGCGCCTTCTTCGACTTCATGCCGATCCGCGACAACGGCGCGCAACGGGGCCGGGTCTATCGCAAGATCGCTTACGGCCCTCTGCTCGACGTCTTCATGATCGACATGCGCAGCTATCGCGATGAGACCTGGAACAAAGGAAACGACCATCGCGGCTGGATTCTCGGCGCTGAGCAACTCGCCTGGCTCAAGCGCGAGCTCGCCGCCTCGCGCGCAACCTGGAAGGTGATCGCGGCCGATTTGCCGATCGGCCTGATCAGCCTCGACGCCGTTGCGCTCGGCAATGGGCCGCCCGACCGGCGCGAGCACGAGATTGCCGATCTGCTGGCGTTCATCAAGCGCGCTGGAATCCGCAATATCGTCTGGCTCACCGCCGACATGCACTACACCGCCGCGCACTACTACGATCCGAACAAGGCGCAATTCCAGGATTTCGATCCGTTCTGGGAGTTCGTCTCCGGCCCGCTGCATGCCGGCACCTGGGGGCCGGGCGAGCTCGACAATACGTTTGGTCCGGTGGCGATGTACCAGAACGGCTGCAGCGCGGCGCAGGGCGAGAATCTCGCTCCCTGCTTCGGCCTGCAGTTCTTCGGCAAGGTCGATATCGACGGCCCGACCGGCGTGATGACCGTGGCCCTGAAGGACGTCGACAACCGTGACCTTTGGTCGGTCGATATCGTGCCGCGGCCGCCGGCCCGACCGGCTGTGGTGGCGCAGCATTCGTGAGGGACGACCGCACTGAGCCCTAATCGTCATGCCCGGGCTTGTCCCGGGCATCCACGTTCTTTGTGCCGCGGGGCAAGGCGTGGATGGCCGGGTCAAGCCCGGCCATGACGATGGGGAAGCATCGTGCGCCCCAAAGCTAACCCGATCTTGATTGGCTGCCCGGCGCCGCCCGCGCTATGGTCGCTATTCCCACCACTTCCTTTCCATCACCGAAGAGTCTGTCACCGCGCGTCCGGCGGGATGAATGACGTCAGGAGCCTGTTTCATGGACTATCTGAATACACAGGGCATCAGCATGCCCAAGCTCGGCCTCGGCACCTTCCGCATGCAGGGCGACGTCTGCCGCGCCGCGGTCGAGAGTGCGCTGTCGATCGGCTATCGCCACATCGACACCGCCGAGATGTATGCCAACGAAGACTCGATCGGTTCGGCCATCGCCGCTTCCCGCCTGCCGCGCGGCGAGCTGCACGTCACCACAAAAGTCTGGCACGAGAATCTGGCACCGGAGGCGATCCGTCGGGCTTTCGACGCCAGCCTGAACAAGCTCAGGCTCGACCATGTCGACCTCTATCTCGTGCACTGGCCGTCGAGAGCCGCCAATTGGGGCGCTGTGTTCGAGACCCTGATGAAGCTGAAGGAGGAGGGACGCACACGGGCGATCGGCGTTGCGAACTTTACGACGGCGCTGCTCAAGATCGCCGTCGAGGACATCAAGGCGCCGATCGCCTGCAACCAGATCGAATATCATGCCATGCTCGATCAATCGAAGGTGCTGGCCTATCTCAACGCCAAGTCGATCCCGCTCGTCGCCTATTGCCCGCTGGCGCAGGGGCGCTTCGCAACAGATCCGGTGCTGAGCGAGATCGGGATCAAGCACAATGCGACCGCTGCGCAGGTCGCGCTGAAATGGCTGCTCGATCAGAACGGCGTCGCGGCGATTCCAAAGGCCTCGCGGCGCGAGAGCCAAAAGGCCAACCTCGATGCCCTGAAGATCACGCTCGACGACGCCGACCGCAACAAGATCGCCGCGCGCCGAAGGACAGGCGCTGCGTCAATCCCGGCTTCGCGCCGACGTGGGATTAGCCGCCGAGTGCTTTCGAACGCAAAGAGATGGCCCCGTGAGGGGCCATCTCCATGTTGCGTTGCGCGTTAGTCCCAGTGGTGGCGGTGACTGCGCTTGATCACGACGACCCTGTCGCCGCGATGGTGCCAGCCGCGATGCCAGCCGTAGTCATGGTGCATGCGATATTCGGCGCGGGCGCCGTACGGGCCGTGATGATGACCGCGTTTGATCACCACCGTCTCGGCGCTCGCCAGCGTCGGCGCCGCGATCACCAGCGCGCCGAGAGCCGCAACCACATAACCAAGCCTCTTCATGATGTCTCTCCTCCAATCGAATGCACATCTAAACCGCGCGTGCACGCGAACGTTCCGGAGGAACTGCGGGAGAATTCTGAACGGCTGTTAATCGCAGCGTTGCTGCGCCGGTGTCGGCGCGCCGGTCGCGACGTATTTGCCGTCCCTGATCGTGTACTCGCCGCGCTCGCAGCGATTGTAGATCGCGCGCAGGCTGCCATCCTTCTGCAAGAGGAGTCCAAATTCGCGCATCTGATGCAGCGAGGGGAAGAACACCATCACATTGAGCAGGCCCTCGGCATTGACCGTGGCGGAGACGACCTCGTTCTCGTCCCTGGCGTCGCCGAAGTTGCGCCCGTACATCACCCGGCCGTCCTTCCTGATCTCGTAGGTCAAGAGCGCGCGCTTGTCGCGGTCGGGCCGAACCGCGCAGTCGACCGCCCAAGAGCCGAGCAGGCCCCATTGTTCGACTGTCGCCGCAAGCGTCTCGGCACGCGCCGCGGACGCGAGTGCGATCCACAGCAGCGCAGCCGCGATCCAGCGGCTCAAACAACCCGTCATGTCCTGGCAAGCCCCGCCTCGAAGAATTCCAAAGTGTAGCATCCCGCGCACGGCCGTCCACGCCAGCTGCCGATCGCGCGCGAATTTGATCCGCGTCAATGAGGCCGGCCGTTTCCGGAGTAGGATGTGCTTCCCGAAGGCGAACGTGGATAGACCAATGCTGAATCAAGTCGTGGATTTTGCGGGCGAAGTGCTCCCGGGGAGCTGCGCCGTGCCGCCTTATTCCGAGACCGCGTTTCTGGCCGAACTGGGCGAGCGCTTAAGGTCCTCGCGCACGCGCTGCGACCTGTCGCGCCGTGAGCTGGCCCGCCGCTCCGGGATTTCCGAGCGGTACATCGCCCAGATCGAGGCCGGCAAGGGCAACGTCTCGATCGTCCTGTTGCTGCGACTGGCCTCCGCGATCCACGGCAGCCAGCCCCAAGTGGCTTAATATCAGGCGGCTTAATATCAGGCCCGCTTCTCCACATTGGCGCTACGGGCCGGCACGCCAAATTCCTTGCGGCAGACCTCGGCCAGCACGGCGATCCCCTCGCGGATCTGCTGATGCGTCGGGCTCGCAAAGCACAGCCTTAGCCGCGAGCTGGAATGGTTCTTGTTGGTCGACCATTCCGGCCCCGGATTGATCGAGACGCCGGCGGCGAGCGCGGCCTGATAGAGCTTGAGCGTATCGACCTGGTCGGGCAGCTTCACCCACAGGAAGATGCCGCCCTTGGGCTCCTCGAATTCGGCCGCCGTCCCGAACTGCTCGTTGAGGGCTTCCATCAGCGTATCGAGCTTGGTGCGCAGCGCCTTCGTCAGGGCCGGCACGTGGGTCGAGAAATGCGGCTTGCAATAGGTGGCGAGCACCATCTGCTCCAGCGCGCCGGAGCCGGCATCCGTCTTCAGGGCCAGCATCCGCGACATCACATCCCAGGGCGCCACGACGAAGCCGACGCGCAGTGCCGGCGCGATCGATTTCGAGAACGAGCCGATATGGATCACGCCGCCGTTTCGGCTCATCGCATGGATCGCAGGTGGCCGCTGTCCCGACCAGACGAGATCGGCATAGCAATCGTCCTCGAAGATCGGCACGCCATATTCCGATGACAAGCGCAGCAGCTCCGTGCGCCGGTTCTCCGGTATGATGCTGCCGGTCGGGTTCTGCACAGTCGGGATGGTGTAGATGTATTTCGGCCGGATGCCGCGGCTCTTCAGGTCGGCTAGCGTGGAAGCCAGCACGTCCATGCGCATGCCGTCCTTGTCGAGGGGAATGCCCACCACATTGACGCCGAGCCGCGCCAGGCGCGTCAGCGCGCCCTGATAGCTCTCCTGTTCGAAAATCACGGTATCGCCGCGCGTCAGCAGCGTGGCGTTGACGAGATCGAGCGCCTGGAGCGAGCCCGAGACGATCAGGAGATCGTCGACCGTGCACGTGATGCCGGCATCGCGCTTGAGCTTTGTCACCAGGAATTCGCGCAAGGGCAGGTAACCCTGGGGACCGTGCGCCAGCCCGTAAGTGGCAAGCGAGCGGCCCTCGCGTTGCAGCGCCAGGTTCGTCGCCTCGATCAGGCCCTCGAGCGGCACCTGCTCGGAATCGTTGTTGCCGCCGACGAAGCTGTATTTGGCAAGGCCCGTCCAGCGCGCAGAGGGGGCCGGCAGCCCTGCGGGAAACAGGGGCGCGAAATCGAAGCTGGAGGTCATGGGCGTTCCTCGTCTTGTTCTTGTTGGTGGCCGGCGTTGCACCGGCCTGTCTTACTTCTTGCTGGCCGTCCGGGTCGGACGTCCCTGGCTGATGAAAGCGTAATGCGCATTGGCGACGCCGCCAACCATCAAGGCCTCGACCACAGGCTCGGCGATCTCGCTTGTTGCGGCCCAGTCGACGAGAAAATTGGCTCCGGTCCCGCCGCGGACGTCGTCGGTCGGAATGAAGATCGACACGGTGGCGAGCGGCCTCAAGGCGACCGGCGCCTTCAGATAGCTCTCGACTTGCTTGCCTGCGGTGTCGAAATAGGCGATGCGTTTGACCACCAGCGGCCGGGTCTCGGAGGCGTTGTGCACGCTCAGCGTCACCGAGAAGTCGACACGCAGCTTGCCCTGGCTCATCGCGACGCTGGAATAGGCGGGCACGTAGAACCCGCCGGAGACGGCGAGTTCTTCCTTCGGCAGCGCGGTTAGCGAATCAGCAAAGTTCTGTTCGATACTGACCTTGGATTGCGCGGCGGCGGGCGCGGCGTAGGCGAGGGGGCATAGCAGCATTGCCGCGAGGAGCCCTTTCCGCATGTGACGAATTGCTCGCTTGCCGCACCGCAACCCGTCTCTAGGGTGCGGCAAAACGGACCAATTTGGCATGCACGAGCTCATTCGCGACATCACTCTCTGTATTCTGTTTGCCTGGATGCTGGGCCTGCTTGCCCATTTCTCCCGGCAACCCCTGATCCTGGCCTACCTTATCGCCGGCTTCTGCATAGGTCCATTCGGCGCCGGCTGGGTCAAATCGCAGGAATCGATCAGCGTCATCTCCGAGCTCGGCCTGATCTTCATGCTGTTCATGATCGGGCTGGAGATCGATCTGAAGAAGATCGTGCGGGCGGGAAAGGTGATCCTGTTCGCGGCGGGCGGCCAGCTGCTCGGGGGCTGCCTGCTCGGGGTCTTGTTCTTCGTCGGCATCGGCCTGTCGCTCGGCGGCGGGCATTTCGATGCGGTCTATCTCTGCGTCGCCTGCGCGTTGTCGAGCACCGTCATCATCGTCAAGGTGCTCTACGAGAAGCGCGAGCTCGACACGCTGCCGGGCCGCATCACCCTCGGCGTGCTGGTGCTCCAGGATATCTTCGCCATCCTGTTCCTGGCGGTGCAGCCGAGCCTGGCCAATCTGCAAGTCAGCGTCATACTGCTCTCGATCGGCCGCGTCGCGGTGCTGGTCGCCGCCGCGCTTCTGGTCAGCCGCTACGTGCTGCCACGCCTGTTCCACCAGATCGCACGCCGCCCTGAGCTGATCCTGCTCGGCGCGCTCGCCTGGTGCTTCCTCGTCGCCGAAACTGCGGAGCGGCTGTCGCTGTCGCGCGAGATGGGCGCGCTGATCGCCGGCGTCTCGCTCTCGACCTTTCCTTACGCGCTCGACGTCACCGCCAAGGTCACGACGCTCCGCGACTTCTTCATCACGCTGTTCTTCGTCGCGCTCGGCATGACCATTCCCGTGCCCGGTCTCTCCGTCATCGGGCTGGCCTTGATGATCGCGGCGTTTACCGTGGTGAGCCGCCTCATCACCACCTTCATCCCACTCTACCTGATGAAGCAGGGGCTTCGCGCGAGCCTGTTGCCGGCCCTCAACCTCGCCCAGATCTCCGAGTTCTCCCTGGTGGTGATCCAGACCGGCATCGCCGACCACCATATCGCGCCGGAGACGGCGAACGCGGCCTCCTTCGCCTTCGTGGTGCTGGCCGTGCTCTCGACCTTCGTGATGACGCGCAGTGACGAGATCACCCGCTGGATGATCGGCCCCCTGAAGCGGATCGGCCTGCGCGACCTCGATCATGGCAGCGGGCATGCCGAGGAGGCCCATGGGGGCGGCCATGGCGAGGCCCGCCGCATCGTCATCCTCGGCTTTTTCCGTGCGGCGAGCGCGCTTTTGGCCGAGATCGAACGGCAGGCCCCGGTGCTGCTGGAGCAGATCACGGTGGTCGATTTCAACCCCAATGTGTACCAGACCCTGCTCTCGCGCGGCCTGCACGTGATCTATGGCGACATCAGCAATGTCGACACGCTGCTCCATGCCGGCGTCGGCAAGTCCGAGATGATCATTCTCAGCGTGCCGGATTCGCTGCTGAAGGGCGCCACCAACGAGAAGCTGGTCCGCCACGTCCGCGCGCTCAACCCCACCGCCCTGATCGTGGCGACCGCCGACCTCCTGGCCGATGTCAGCGAGCTCTACGAGGCCGGCGCCAGCTATGTCACCGTGACCCGGCTCAGCGACGCCCACGAGCTGTTCACGGTGATCGAAGCCGCCCAGGCCGGCCTTCTGGCCGACAAGCGCGCCGAGCTCGATCAGAGGCTCGGCGAGCGGCGCGAAGTGCTGCCGTGACCGCGCCCGGCCGCCTTCCTTTCCGGCGGTCGGTGCCTATATCCCTGGTGTCTTCGGTGCAAGCCTGAACCACCCTGGCAGGCCTGCCGTCTGGCATATGTGGTTGCGCTGGGAAGACTAGCGCCCCGGCTCAAGTCCGGCTAAGCCTCCCGGCCATAACCGATAGAGATTGGGAAATGCCCGATAGCATTCAGGAAGTCTTGCAGGCCTTTGCCCGGGGCGAGCTCGTCGTCGTCACCGATGATGAGGATCGCGAGGGCGAGGGCGATCTGATCGTCGCTGCCTCGCTCTGCACCGCCGAGAAGATGGCGTTCATCATCCGCCACACCTCCGGCATCGTCTGCGCGCCCGTGACCACGGAGGACGCGCGCCGCCTGCGGCTCGACCCGATGGTCGCCCACAACGATTCCGCGCACACCACGGCATTCACGGTCTCGATCGACTACAAGCCCGACGGCGGCACCGGCATCTCCGCCGAGGAGCGCGCCTCGTGCTGCCGGGCGCTGTCCAATCCCAATGTCGGCGCCAACGACTTCGCCCGCCCGGGCCACATCTTCCCGCTGATCGCCAAGGATGGCGGCGTGCTGCTGCGCTCCGGCCATACCGAGGCCGCGGTCGACCTCTGCAAGCTCTCCGGCCTGCCGCCGGTCGGCGTCATCAGCGAGCTCATGAACGACGACGGCAGCGTGATGAAGGGCGAGCAAGTCGCCCGCTTCGCCGCCGAGCACAAGCTCAAGCACGTCACCATCGCGGACATGATCGCTTACCGCCAGGGGCGCGAGAAGCTGATCGAGCGGGTCTCGACCTTCGTCACCGAGAGCCCGATCGGGCCCTTGCAGGGCTATGCCTATCGCTCGCCGTTCGATTCCATCGCCCACGTCGCCTTCGTCTACAATGGCGTCGGTGACGGCAAGAACGTGCTGACGCGCTTTCACAAGCCGAACATCGTCAAGGACGCTTTCACCGGCCACAAGCGCATGGCGGCGGTGCTCGAGCATTTCAAGAAATCCGGCCGAGGCGTGCTGGTCTACCTGCGTGATGGCGCAGCCGGTGTGCCCGTGGAGCCGCTGCCGGACGAGACGTCCACGGAAGCCGACCGCAACCGCCAGTGGCGCGAGGTCGGCGTTGGCGCGCAGATCCTGCGCGATCTTGGCGTCACCTCGATCCGGCACCTCACCTCTTCGGTGCACGACTACAAAGGCCTGTCGGGCTTCGGCATCGAGATCGTCGCCAACGAGCAGCTCGAAAGCTGACACGCAGTGTAGAGGCGAGGAGATGTTCGACGCTTCGCCTCGCCCCGGAATGACCGAAACCAGGATGCAATTGCACTTGTTGCCGCGGCGCTTTAATTTGTCGGGCAATTTATGACGGAACCAGACGCGAAAGGACGTTTCATGAGCGTGCGCCCTCAGGCCAAGGACAAGCCGGCTGCGGCTTCTTTCCAGTGGGACGATCCGTTCCTGCTCGACGAGCAGCTCACCGAAGACGAGCGCATGGTGCGCGACACCGCTCGCGCCTACGCCCAGGACAAGCTGCTGCCACGTGTCTCCCAGGCCTATCTCGAAGAGAAGACGGATCGCGAGATCTTCAACGAAATGGGTGAGCTCGGCCTGATCGGCATCACGCTGCCCGAGGAATATGGCTGTGCCAATGCGAGCTACGTCGCCTATGGCCTCGTCGCGCGCGAGATCGAGCGGGTCGATTCCGGCTATCGCTCGATGAACTCGGTGCAGTCCTCGCTGGTGATGTATCCGATCTATGCCTATGGCGACGAGAACCAGCGCAAGAAGTACCTGCCGAAGCTCGCCAGCGGCGAGTGGGTCGGCTGCTTCGGCCTGACCGAGCCCGACGCCGGCTCCGACCCGGCCGGCATGAAGACCCGCGCAGAAAAGGTTTCGGACGGCTATCGCCTCACCGGCAGCAAGATGTGGATCTCGAACGCGCCGATCGCCGATGTGTTCGTGGTCTGGGCCAAGTCGGCGGCGCACGACAACCAGATCCGCGGCTTCGTGCTGGAGAAGGGCATGAAGGGCCTCTCCGCGCCGAAGATCGGCGGCAAGCTGTCGCTTCGCGCCTCCATTACCGGCGAGGTCGTGATGGACGGTGTGGTGGTTCCCGAGGACGCGCTGCTGCCCAACGTCTCCGGCCTGAAGGGCCCGTTCGGCTGTCTCAACCGCGCCCGTTACGGCATCTCCTGGGGTGCGTTAGGGGCCGCGGAGGACTGCATGCACCGCGCCCGCCAGTATACGCTCGACCGCAAGCAGTTCGGCAAGCCGCTCGCCGCGACCCAGCTGGTGCAGAAGAAGCTCGCCGACATGGAGACCGAGATCGCGCTGGGCCTGCAGGGCTCGCTTCGTGTCGGCCGCCTGATGGACGAGGGCAAGTTCGCGCCCGAGATGATCTCGATCATGAAGCGCAACAATTGCGGCAAGGCGCTCGACATCGCCCGCACCGCCCGCGACATGCACGGCGGCAACGGCATCTCGATCGAGTATCACGTGATGCGCCACGTCCATAACCTCGAGACGGTCAACACCTATGAGGGCACCCACGACGTCCACGCCCTGATCCTGGGCCGCGCGATCACGGGCATTCAGGCGTTCTTCTAGTCGTCACGCATTCCGTGGCGGTTGTTTTGCTGAGCTGTCATCGCCCGCCTTGTGCGCAATGCGCACTGGGGCGGGCGATCCGGTATCCCAGAGACCTCGCCTTCGTCACAGGCGCCGCGGCGTACTGAATACCCCGCTTTCGCGGGGGACGACGAAGAGTGTGGCGGTACGCACAGGAAGTCCCATGTCCGACAATGACGACGTCCCGTTCAACCGCAACTTTCCGCTGAAGCCCGGAATCGTCGAGGAAGTCCGCCCCGGCGTGCGGCGCGTGCTCTGTAACAATCCGAGCCCGTTCACCTTCACCGGTACGGTCAGCTACATCGTCGGCACCGGCAATGTCGCAATCATCGACCCCGGCCCGGACGATGCGGCGCATGCGGCAGCGCTGCTCGATGCCGTGCGCGGTGAGACGGTGAGCCATATCTTCGTCACCCACACCCACCGCGACCATTCGCCGAACACCGCGCGGCTCAAGCAGGCGACCGGCGCGCTTGTTTATGCCGAAGGCCCGCACCGGGCCTCGCGCCCGCGCTTCGAGAGCGAGAAGCACAATCCGGAATCCGGCGCCGATCGCGATTTCGCGCCCGATGTCAGGATCGCCCATGGCGACGTCGTCGAAGGCGCCGGCTGGCGGATCGAGGCGGTGGCAACGCCCGGCCACACCGCAAACCATCTCGCCTTTGCCTGGCCCGAGCGAAAATTCAACTTCGTCGGTGATCACGTCATGGGCTGGTCGACATCGATCGTGGCGCCGCCCGACGGCTCGATGATCGACTATATGGAGTCGCTGGACCGCCTCGCGTCCCGCGAGGAGGACCTCTACTTCTCCGGCCATGGCCCGGAGATTCCGGACGGTCCGCGCTTCGTGCGTTTCCTGATCCGTCATCGCAAGGCGCGCGAGGCTTCGATCCTGCATCGCCTCGCCAAGGGCGAGGCCGACATCCCGACCATGGTGCGCGCGATCTATATCGGGATCGATCCCAGGCTGACGACCGCCGCTGGCTACTCCGTGCTGGCGCATCTGGAAGACCTGGTCGCACGCGGCGTGGTCGCGACGGATGGCGATCCCGTGATCGGCGGAACGTATCGGATGGCTAGCGCCTAGTGTCCCACTGTCGTTCCGGGGCGATGCGCAGCATCGAACCCGGAATCCATTCATCCACCGACGCTGCGGCCCGATGGATTCCGGGTTCGATGCTGCGGACCGCCCCGGAATGACAGCCGCTACTTCTTCACCGTCTTTGCCGGCGCCTTTGGCGGCGCGACCGGCGTCTTCTTCACCGGCTTGAGCGCATCGGCATCGGCGGCGGTGTTGAGATCATCAATGAATTTCTTGACGCGGGCAGCGTTGCTGCCGAGGTCGCTCTCGAAATAGCGCGAGGCGGAGCGGATATCGACGCGGGAATCATCGCCATCAGGCACGACCCGGATCGAGATGTCCTCGCGGAACCCCATGATCGGCGTGCGCGCCACCGCCTCGATGCGACCGATACGGCGCGGCGGCTGCGGCGCACGCTCGTCGATGACGAGCCATTTGCGCTTGGTGACGAGCTGGCGCGCGATCGCATAGGCGCGGTCAGCCGGGATCTCCAGCTCGATCGGCTCGATGTCGGGGTAAAACTGGCGCTGCTGCTCGGCCGAATAGAGACCGGCATAGACCGCGGTGTTGGTGCCATCGCCGGTGCGTATGGGCGCCAGCGCGTCGAAGCGCGGCGGGTCGATCGGGTTGGTGGTGATGTCGTGGATCGCCGGCAGCTTACGATATTGCAGGGCGAGATAGGTGGGATAGGCGAGGATCAGCGCATCGATCAGGAAAGCGAGCAGGATGCGCGCCATGCCGCGCGAGCCGTTCTGCCAGATCGCGGCAAAGCCGGCGAGCCCGAACAGGATCGAGAGGCCGGCAATCGCGAGCCCGCCGAAGAAGGCCATCAGCGCCGGTTTCATCTCCAGGAAGTCGAAGCGGACGATGATGATCGAGACCACCACCGCCACCACCGCGAACACGGCCAGATTACGCGCCCAGCTCGCGAGGCTGGACACGGGCTCCGACTGATAGGGAGCGGAAAACCTGCGGGCCATCGGGTGAGCTCTGCCGGGTGTTGCGGACGACGCCGGCCGATCTGGCGCGGCTATGCGCCGTTGAGACCACGGCCCGAGGGCAAATTCAAGGGTCGTTCACCCTCCCCCTCCAGGGGAGGGTGGCACCGTCTTACGCCGCCGCGTTCGGGAAGCGGTAATCCTTGAACTGGTCGCGCAACTCCGTCTTCAGGATCTTGCCCGTCGCGGTGTGCGGAATGCCCTCGACGAAGACGACATCGTCGGGCATCCACCACTTGGCGATCTTGCCGTCCATGAACTTCAGGATGTCCTCGCGCGTGGCCTGCTGGCCCTGCTTGAGGTGCACGATCAGGAGCGGCCGCTCATCCCATTTCGGGTGGAACACGCCGATCACGGCGGCTTCGGCCACGGCCGGATGGCCGACTGCGAGGTTTTCGAGATCGATCGAGGAGATCCACTCGCCGCCGGACTTGATCACGTCCTTGGAGCGGTCGGTGATCCGCATGTAGCCGTCCTCGTCGATGGTCGAGACGTCGCCGGTGTCGAAGAAACCTTCCTCGTCGAGGATGTTGGCGTCGAGCCGGTAATAGGCCTTGGCGACGGCTGGGCCGGCCACCTTGAGGCGGCCGAAGGTCTTGCCGTCCCAGGGCAGCTCCTTGCCGGCATCGTCGGTGATCTTCATCTGCACCGCGAACGGCGCATAGCCCTGCATCTGGAGCACGTCGAGCCTGGCGTCGCCGGTCGCGTTCTGGAACGGCGGCTTCAGCGCCGCGACGGTGCCGATCGGGCTCATCTCGGTCATCCCCCAGGCGTGACGGACGTTCGAGCCCATGTCGAGGAAGGCCTTGATCATCGAGCGCGGCATCGCCGAGCCGCCGCAGATCACCATCTTCAGGTCGGGCAGCTTCAGATTGTTGGCGGCCATGTGCTGGAGCAGCATCAGCCACACCGTCGGCACGCCCGCAGTGTGTGTCACCTTCTCGGTCGAGAGCAGTTCGTAGACCGAGGCGCCGTCGAGCTTGGCGCCGGGCATCACCAGCTTGGTGCCCTGCGAAGGCGCGGAGAAGGCGATGCCCCAGCTGTTGGCGTGGAACAGCGGCACCACCGGCAGCATCGTCTCGGAGGCGCTGGTGCCGAGCGCGTCGACATTGTTGGCCATCAGCGCGTGCAGCACGTTGGAGCGATGCGAATACAGCACACCCTTCGGGTCGCCCGTCGTGCCCGACGTGTAGCACATCGCGGCTGCCGTGTTCTCGTCAAAGTCCTTCCATTTGAATTTGCCGTCGGCCTGCGCAATCCAGTCCTCGTAGGCGACCACATTCTTCAGCGTGGTTTCCGGCATATGCGCCTTGTCGGTGAGCACGACATAGCGTTCCACGCTCGGAAGTTTGTCGGCGATCTTCTCCAGGATCGGAACGAAGGTGATGTCGGTCATCACGATGCGGTCCTGCGCATGGTTGATGATCCAGGCGATCTGCTCGGGGAAAAGGCGGGGATTGACGGTATGGCAGATGGCGCCGATCCCCATGATGCCGTACCACACCTCGAGATGGCGCCAGGTGTTCCAGGCGATCGTTGCGACACGGTCGCCGAGCTTGATGCCGTCGCGCTCCAGCATCTGCGAGACCTTGAGCGCGCGCTGGTGGATCTCGGCGTAGTTGGTGCGATGGATCGGCCCCTCGACCGAGCGTGTGACCACCTCCTGCTTGCCATGAATTCTGGCGGCGTGTTCGATGATCCGGTGGCAGAGCAGGGGCCAATCTTGCATCAAACCGAGCATTCTGACGTTCCTCCGAGAAGTCGCTGGGCGCGTTATCGCTCTCAGCCTTGGGCCAAACAATTGTGATGAGTTTTAGCCTGCCGGACTTTCGCCGCAAATGGTCTTGTCGCGGCTATATGTCCACCGGGGCGGCAATGGTTACCGCCGCGCTCGCGCTGTCGCTTGTGTTCGCCGAGAGGGCTGAGGCGCGGAAATATCCTGCGCCATGGGATATCTTCGGCCTTGGTACACCACGACCGCGCGCAGCCGTTCGTCACGCCAAGATTCCACTGCCAAAACCGCGCCCCGAACAGGCCCCCAAGGCGTCGGACGAGGGGGCGCCGGAGCCAGAAGGCAAGCCATCCGAGGACGAGCCAAGCGCCGACAAGCCCGCCGAGGCCGCGCCGCCGCCCGAGAAGCAGGCCTCGGCCTGCCGGCTGGCGCTGACCGAGGAGATCGCGATCGCGCCGTCCATTCCGGATATCCGCGGCCCCGGCGCCTGCGGCGGTGAGGATCTGGTGCGGTTAGAGGCCATCGTGCTGCCGGACAAGCGTAAGGTGGCGGTCAAGCCGGCGGCGATCCTCCGCTGCACCATGGCGTCCGCGGTCGCCGATTGGGTGCGCAAGGACATGGTGCCGCTGGCTGCGAGCCTCGGCTCGACCATCAGCGACCTCGACAATTTCGACAGCTTCGAGTGTCGCGGCCGCAACCGCGTCGTCGGCGCGATGCTGTCCGAGCACGGCAAGGCCAACGCTCTCGACGTCCGCGCCATCAAGCTCGCCAACGGGCAGTCGATCGGCCTGACCGACCGCACCATGTCGCGCGACGTGCGCGAGCGTGTGCTGCATTCGGTGTGCGCGCGCTTCTCCACCGTGCTCGGCCCGGGTTCGGACTGGTACCACGAGGACCACATCCACCTCGATTTGGCGCAGCGGCGCAATGACTACCGGATCTGCCAGTGGAACGTCTGGGATCCCCTGCCGCAGGTCGCCCCGCTGTTGCCGGCGGAGCGCCCCGAGGGGGCTCCGCCGCGCGAGGTCGCGGCCAAGCCCGACGCGAAGGAGGACGCCGACGAAGGGACGGCGGAGAATCCCCCTGCGCCTGCGGACAAGCCGTCTGCTGATGGCAGCAAAGCCCGGTCGCACAAGCCGGCAACAAAAAAGCGCCGGTAAGACCGGCGCTTTTGGATGTCAGAGATCAGGATGCGATCAGTAGCTGCCGGCCTGGCCGGTTTGGCTGCTGCCGAGCGCCAGGCGCGAATTATACGGCGAGTCGCCATGCTTCGGCTCGAGCACCACGACGATAGTGCCGACCTTGACGCGGTTGTAGAGGTCGATCGCGTCCTCGTTGGTCAGGCGGATGCAGCCCGACGAGATCGAGGCGCCGATATATTCTGGCTGGTTGGTGCCGTGGATGCGGAACAGCGTGTCCTTGCCGCCCGAATAGAGGTACATGGCGCGGGAACCCATCGGATTATCCGGACCCGGCGCGACATAAGTCGGCACGCCCAGGCGCGAAATCTCGCCCGGCGTCGGATGCCAGGCCGGCCATTCGGTCATGCTGCCGACCTTGGCAATGCCGGACCAGGCCATGGCCTCTTCGCCGACGGTGATTCCGTAGCGGATCGCCTTGCCGCCCTCCAGGACGTAATAGAGGTAGTGGTTGTCGGAATCGACCACGATCGAGCCCGGCGATTCCTTGCGGTGATACTCAACGATGGCGCGGCGGAACGGCTCGGCGACGGGGGTGTTTTCGTACCGGACCTTGGCGAGGAGTTCCTTGTCCTTCGGCTTGAAGGCTTTGGTGTCGGTCGCCTCATAATGCGTGGCCTGCATGCAGCCCGACAGCATCAGGCCGGCGGCCAAGATCCCCAATTTAACTTTCAGCGACGACATGGTTTGTGGTTCCAATCGAAACAATACCGTGCGGAAGGCCTGAGCTTAGCGCCCAAGTTCCTCGACTCCGTTAATCCCATTATCGTTGAAATCTGCCACAATTCCAGCACTGAAGCCTTTATCCCGCGCTGCAAGACCCCAGCTGTGGCTTTTCTGCCGCAAGTTTTGCGGCGCTGTGTGGATTTTGCGGCAGGCGGCTCCGAACTGTCGATTCCGCGCCACAGTTGAGCCGCGACCCCGCCATAAATACCAACGCTTCGTTAATCCGGTTGTCATCGTGAACTTGTCAGAATCGGGCTAAGGGCTGTCATTCTGTCGCAGGTTCTCTGGAGCTGTCATGTTTTCGGTGTTTGTTCCCTCCGAGGCCTCCCTCAAGAAGGCCGTCATCGAAGATCTCACCGCGCTGCCGGAGAGCGCGGTCTGGATCGACCTCGTCAACCCGAGCGCGGCCGAGGACAAGGCGGTGGAGCGGCTGGCGGGCATCGCCATCCCGACCCGGGAAGATATGCAGGAGATCGAGATCTCAAGCCGGCTCTATATCGAGAACGGCGCGCGCTACATGACCGCGACGCTGATGTGCCACTCCGATACCGACATGCCCCGGACCACGGCGGTGACCTTCATCCTCGGCGACCACCGCCTGGTGACGGTCCGCTACGATTTGCCGAAGCCGTTCGCCCTGGTCGAGGCCAAGCTCGGTCGCTCCTGCACGCCTTCCATCACCGGCGAGATGGTGCTGATGGAACTCCTGGACGCCGTGATCGACCGCTGCGCCGACATTCTGGAGCGCTGCGGCGCCGAGATCGACCAGGTCTCGCACGACATCTTCGAGCCCGAGAGTGAGCGCCACGGCCACGCCAAGCAATATTCCCAGATCCTGATCTCGATCGGCCGCAAGGGCGATCTGACGTCGAAGGTTCGGGAGAGCCTGGTGTCGATCGGCCGCGTCGTGACCTTCTTGTCCGCAGTGGTCGAAGGCGTGAAATGGTCGAAGGACATGCGCGAGCAGCTCAAGACCATGCAGCGCGACGTGGCCTCGCTGACCGATCACGCCTCCTATCTCTCCAACAAGATCACCTTCGTGCTCGACGCCATGCTCGGCGTCGTCAATCTCGAGCAGAACAACATCATCAAGCTGTTCTCGGTCATGGCTGTTGTCCTGATGCCGCCGACGCTGATCGCCTCGATCTACGGCATGAACTTCAAGGTGATGCCGGAACTCGAATGGATCCACGGCTATCCGATGGCGCTGGTGATGATGCTGGTGGCAGCGATCGTCCCGTACTGGATCTTCAAGTGGAAGAAGTGGCTCTGATCTCCCGCGCTCTCGGAAAATAGCTACCGAGACCTTACGCGGTTCGCAAAGACACGGTCGATCGTGTCGCAGAATAGAGCGGGATTGCGGCGGTGCCGTGATGTGTGCTCTGTGCCCCAATTCCTCCGGTAAAATTTGAGCGGTGGGCTGAACGTTTGCGCGAAACTTGTCTGCGATAAGCAGCGTGTTAGCCGCGAGGAACAGCCATGGTTGAAAAACACATAACGACGCCCCGCAACGTCATCGATCTGGCGAACTATCGTCAGGTCGTGACGAGCGGCAAGGCGCCGTCGTCGTCGGCACGCCTGTGCCGGCACTGTGGTGCTCCGCTGCTCGACGGCGAAAACGACGACGACTGCTCGACTGCATTGAACGCCGCCGCTCCGCGGCTGCGCGAACGGTCGCGTCGGATTCGACTCGATTGAGGAACGGAAGGAAGGCGGGCGATCCAGGTCTTGCGGCGGCGTTGTCTGGATCGCCTAGCTTCCGTCTTTCGGCAAATCAGCTAGCGCTTCACGATATGCGCCGTCGAGACGATGGTCTCGGCGATGGCGCCGTCGCGGCCGGACGAAGCGAGATGCTCTCCGACGTCGCGCAGCACACTCAAATTGGCAGGCGCCGATTGAGGGGGCCGTTCACCGCAATTCGTGGACTGTCGCCGCAATTGCATCGCCTATTCTTCGCTTGGCGAAGCTTGATAAGCTGAAATCGAAACTGTGATGCCGAACTCTGCAAGCATTGCAATCGGCTTGCCATCGAATGCGGTCTGTCAACGTTGGTCATCGCTCAGGACAATTTCTCCCTGATAGGCGGAGACCGACACCGAGATCCCGTATCTGCCCAATTCTGCAACAAGCGCGCGATCGAGACTTATCGACTTTGACAGCGGTCCGTCCATCACGATGCCGATATCCAGGTTCATCATTTCGACGTCTTCAGGATGCTGAAGCGCATATGCGAGCGCCGCTTTATTCTCGTCGATGAACTGCCGAATATGCAGCGATAGCTCTGATCTATTCGACGCGTCGGCGACGTCGTAGAACAGCAGGTCACGCCCGTCCCTCGAGACATCCTTGCGATAGAACGACGCGGCGAAATGCTGGGATATGGCATTCTCCAGATTGTGTCCTTCGACTTGCAAAACACAAAGCATTGGATGCTCCTACATGAGTGGCATGGGGAGGCCTTCGTCAACTCTCCAAGGGGAGGACGAGCGCTGTTACTATTGTCCGCAGTTGAAGGCATCATTGGCAGGCGCCGATTGAGGGCACTTGCACCGCCTATTCTTCTCTTGGCGAAGCTTGATAAGCTGAAACCGAAACTGTGATGCCGAACTCTGCAAGCATTGCAATGAGTTCGCCGTCGAATGTCGCGCCTTTTACCGGCGGTCCATCCATGATGATTCCAACGTCGAGATTCGGGGCTTCTACTTCACCTGGGTGCTGAAGCGCGTATGCAAAGCCCTCCCGATTTTTCGGCGATGAACTGCTTGATTTGTCTCATAAGCTCAGTACGGCTCGATGCATCAGCGACATCGTAGAACAACTGCTCGCGCCCATCATCCGATACTTCCTTTCGATAGAAGGGAACGGTCAGCTGGTTAGCAATGCCGGTCTCAAGCGACCGGCCCACGATCTGCAAAACACACAGCATAGCTTCCTCACATAAGAGGCACCGGGAAAGGCATCAGCCGTCCTCCACCACCTCCGGGCGTACCTAGCCGCGGCCCTAGGAGGTTGTAAACAAGAAGACATGCAACGCTAAAAATTCTGCTGAATTGAGCGTGTCCAAAAATGGTCACGTTTGTCCGTCCTGCAAAACATCGCGCGACGGCAACAATCGCTGTCAAGAGGCTGGTGCAAAAATATTCCGCTTTACCGAAATTCGGATTTGTCGTATGTGTCGCCCATCCCGGCTCATCCTTGAGGGGCGATCATGTGGTCGTCATGTTTCGCGAGCCGGGCTTGCGGTGGACGCAGCAGCGTCGGGCGCGAACAGCCAGGGCAGGGCGGATTGCTCTCCGTGAGCCCAGGGCTTCGTGCGGACGGACGGCGCTGTCAGGTTCGTCTCGCCTGTAAGTTTCCGGCTCCGTCGACAGGGCTGGGAAAACTGCGGCGAAATGGCGGGCCGTGCGTACGGCAAAACCGTGTGGTCCTGGCCGTCGTTGCTACGGTCAAGCTCTTGCGGATGCGGCAATCGCGTCAACCGGCGCGGTGCCGGTGACTTTCGCAGGCGTGAGGGAGGCCAGAAGGAACTCGGCTCCCGGGAGAGCGCGGCATACGCCGTCCGACCATCGCGCAGGGAAGGCCGAGTGATTGGCTACACCTGTATGCTGCTGTGCGGTTCTTCCTGCGTGTGCTTTTCGCGCAGCGGACCGCGGGTGCCAGGTCAGCACCCGGCCTTCCCTGCGCCCTCTTGGCTTCGAGGGTGGAGAGATGAAGCAAAGCTCGGGCGAAAGACGCCGCGAGAATGCGAACGCGTGTCTGAGAGGCGGGTTGGTTGCCGACGAGATCGCCCATTGCTCCGTCATTGCCGCGCAGCGACGAGAGCGGATCAAACGTGCTGGCCGCCGTTGATGTGGATCTCGGCGCCGTTGACGTAGGAGCTCGTGTCCGTGCACAGCACGTAGATGATCTTGGCGACCTCGTCGGGCGTGCCGAGGCGATGCATCGGGATTTGCTGCTCGACGATCTTCTCGGTGCCGGGCGAGAGGATCGAGGTGTCGATCTCGCCGGGCGCGATCGCGTTGACGCGCACGCCGATGCGGCCGAAGTCGGAAGCCATTTCGCGCGTCAGCGCGGCGAGCGCGGCTTTGGACGTCGCGTAGGCGGCGCCCGCGAAGGGATGCACGCGCGAGCCTGCGATCGAGGTGACGTTCACGACCGATCCCCTGGCCGCCTTCAATTCCTCGATCAGCCCGCGCGCCATCATGATCGGCGCGAAGAAGTTGACGTTGAAGACATGCGTCCAGGTGTCGAGATCGGTGTCGACCGAGCCGAGCCGCGCGCCGCCCGCGCCCTTCGGCGAGATCGCGGCGTTGTTGACCAGCGCATGCAGCGTGCCGCCCTCGAGCCGGCGGCGGATCTCGGAGATCGCGCGCGCCGTATCCACGGGATCGCCGAGGTCGACCTGGATATGGTCCTCGGGGCCTGCATCCCACGGGCAGTCCTCCGGGAAGGCATGCCGTGAGCAGGTGATGACGCGCCAGCCGGCCGAGGAGAAACGGATCACGGTGGCGTGGCCGATGCCGCGGCTGGCTCCGGTCAGGAGCAGCGTACGACGCGGCACATTGGACGAATGCGGCATGGACATCTTTCAGGTCGGCCCACAAGGCTCAAGGATACATCCGCGTCTTGGACCACTTCTGGCCGGCCGCGTCACGGCGAAATTCGATGCGGTCGTGCAGGCGGAATGGGCGGTCGTGCCAGAACTCGATGCGCACCGGCGTGATGCGCCAGCCGCTCCAGCCCGGCGGCCGCGGCACCTCGCCGATGACGTATTTGGCCGCGACTTTGGCGATGGCCTGCTCGAAGGCGAAGCGGCTCTCCAGCGCCTCGGATTGCTTGCTCGCCCAGGCGCCGATCTGGGCCTGCTTGGGGCGGGTGGCGAAATAGGCATCGGCCTCGGCGTCGGTCACCGGCGTCACGTTGCCGCGGATGCGGACCTGACGGCGCAGCGACTTCCAGTGAAAAAGTAATGCTGCCTTAGGATTTGCGGCGAGTTCGCGGCCCTTCTGGCTGGCGATGTGGCTGTAGAAGACGAAACCCTCGGTATCGAAACCCTTCATCAGCACCATGCGCACGTCCGGAAGCCCGTCCGGGTCGACGGTCGCGAGCGCCATTGCGTTCGGATCGTTCGGCTCGCTCTTGATCGCCTCGTTCAGCCAGGACTCGAACAACGCAAATGGCTCGTCGGCGGCGGTGAAATCACCGGATGTTAAGGGTGTCTGGTGTTTCATCGATGTCGTGTCGGTCATGTCTGGAGTCCGAGTTGCGTCCCGCGGCCCAAAACGCGCTATTGTCCGCTACCGCCCTATATAGGGCATGGGGACGCGTTGGCCTATCGGTGATCCGTCCGTCCGGCTTCGTCATGACGATGATTCTAATCGGGCTTGGTGCCGGCGGTTGCAGCTTTTCGCGCAACGACAGCAGTGCCTATGCCAAGGCCGACGACAGCGACCTGACCGGATCGATCGCGCGGCCGGCGAAGGACGCCCCGCCGACCGAGACCGATCTCGCCTTCGCCCGCAACGCCGCCTCCGACGTCCTCAGCAAGGGCGACAAGGATTCCAGCCAGCACTGGGAGAATCCGGAGACCGGGGCGCGGGGCTCGGTCACCCCGATCGCCCAATCCTATGCCGCGGAGGACGGCCGCAAGTGCCGCGACTTTCTGGCGAGCTACGTCAACGGCAATACCGAAAGCTGGCTCCAGGGCGCCGGCTGCCAAAGCAGCCGTGGCCGTTGGGAGATTCATACGCTAAAGCCGTGGCGGAGCTAGGATCCGGCGGGCCCTAGTTGCAAAAATGCCACTCTCTCCCCACATGATCCGCAGGTGGGGCGGGGAGCCCTTTGAACAATTCGATTCCGTGAAGGAGACGTGACGGATGCGCGACCCCTATGAGGTCTTGGGGGTGCCGCGGAGCGCCAACGCTGCCGCCATCAAGAGCGCCTATCGCAAGCTTGCCAAGAAGCATCATCCCGACAGCAACAAGGGTGACCCGAAGGCCGCCGAGCGCTTCGCCGAGATCAACTCGGCCAACGAGATTCTCGGCGACGAGGACAAGCGCAAGCAGTTCGACCGCGGCGAGATCGACGCCGAGGGCAAGCCGCGCTTCCAGGGCTTTCCGGGGGGCGGCGGGCCGCGCGGGCGCGCGGGCCCCGGCGGGTTCGAGAGCTATACGTTCCGGAGCGGCGGTGCGGGTGCCAGCCCGGGCGGCGGCGCGTTCGAGGATATCCTCAACAGCATGTTCGGCGGTGGGATGCGTGGCGCGCGGCCCGGGGCCGGCGGCGGCGCCCAGTTCGACTTCGACACCGGCGGGATCGGGCTCGATCTCGACGTGAACGTTGCCATGTCCGTCTCTCTGGAAGAGGCGGTCAAGGGCGGCGAGAAACGCGTCCGGCTGCCCACGGGCAAGGAGCTGAACGTCAAGATTCCGGCCGGCGTCGCCGAAGGCCAGCAGATCCGGCTGAGGGGCCAGGGCGAGAGTGCGCAGGGCCATCCGCCCGGCGATCTCCTGATCACCATCAACATCGCGCCCCACCCCCACTTCAAGGTCGAGGGCACGGACTTGCGGATCGATCTGCCGGTCACGCTCTACGAGGCGGTGCTCGGCGGCAAGGTCCGCGTCCCCACCCTCGGCAATGCTGTGGAGCTCTCGGTCCCTAAAAACACATCCAGCGGCCGAACCTTCCGCCTCAAGGGCAAGGGGCTGCCGAAGGCCGGCGGAGCCGGAGACCTCTTCGTCGTCATCAGGATTATGCTACCGGACGGGAACGATGCCGAGCTTGAGACATTGATGGAAAAGTGGCGGGACCAACATCCCTACAATCCGCGTAGCGGGCTCGGCTAGGGCGCTATCCGAGGCCGCCTCGACGATCGGAGCATTCTCTTCCCGAAAGGATGATGCTCAACATACGCCTGAAGCGCGGTCGCGCTTCAACGCTGACGTTTGAGGCGCGTCGACTGTCCGGCGGGGCAGCCGATAAGAAGGTGCGGCCTCGAGAGGGGGACCAGCGCGGTACCAAAAACCCCAATCGAGGCCGCCTGCGTCGATCGGCGGATCGAACGCTGCTCATTTTCGCGTGATCATCCGGTGCGATTCTGAGACGCGCCGATGTCCTGATTCCAAATTTTCGATGTCGGAATCGAGGCATCGCGCTTGCAGGGGTTGTCTAGGTGCCGTGCTTCTCTGCCTGGTCGTAAACGGCCTGCGCCACCTTGGTCAGCCGGTCGCGGTCGGCGCCGCCGCTGACGACGTAACCGACGCCGCGCTCGGCCCAGAACAGCGCCCCGTCCTTGTCCGTTTTGGCGTAGCGCATCTGCGTCGCACCATTCTCGGTCTTGGCGGTGTAGATCGTGTACCGCTCGCCTGAGGCGCCCTCATACATCAGGAACGACGCGGGACCTTTCGGCCCCGGCAAGAGCCGGCCGCCGACGAGCTTCAGCCCGCTCACCTCCAGGTTCGGCGCGAACACGGTCCAGCCGCAGCGCCGGGTCAGCCAGGCCTGGAGATGGTCACGCTCGTTGCCGCCGACCTCGACGGGGTGGCGGACCTCGACGACGTAGAGACGGTGGGCGTCGAGCGCGTCGGCTGTGAAGCTCTGGAAGGTCGAGGGCGCGTTGGCGGCGCCATGCGCGACCCAGCCGGCCGTGCCGCCGGCGACGAAAGCAACCAGCACAGCCGCGGCGGCGCCATAGAGCCATTGCCGGGGGCGTCGCTCCAGCCGCTCGAGTTCCAGCCGTGCCGGCACCGGCTCCTGGGCGACGGCGTCGTAGCGGGCGTGCAGCATCTCAGCCATGACGCGCCAGGATTGCACACGCTCGGCCTCGTCAGGATGGGCGGCAAGCCAGGCCTCGACGTCGGCGCGACGTTCGGCCGGCAGCTCGCCGTCGACATAGGCGTGCAGCTCGTCTTCGGTGATCGGAATGTTGCGGTCGTTCATATCGGTCGTCTCTGGCTCTGCGGCCCAAAATGTCCTTCGTGGCTTAACGTCGCCCGCTCCATCGGCATGTGGGCGGACAACACGCAATGCATCAGCCCTGCCATCATTTCACCCGCCTGAGCGCCGGGCGCGCGCCCTCCAGCGAGGCTTTGACGTGGGCGCGGGCGCGCGCCAGGCGCGACATCACGGTGCCGATCGGCACGCCCTGAATGTCGGCGACCTCGCGATAGCTCATGCCCTCCAGCATCACCAGCAGCAGCACCGAACGCTGCTCCTCGACCAGCGTCGCCAGCGCCTTCTCGATGTCGCGCCCTTCGGCCTCGGTCCCGCTGGCATCCGGGTTGTTCTCCGTCAGCGGCATGAATTGCGGCCGCCTGGCCAGTGAGCGCCGCCGGTTCTTGTTGAGGTTGGTCAGGATCGTGTAGAGCCAGCTCCTGACGTCGCCCCCGAGGAACAGACGCTCAGAACGCAGCGCGCGTACCAACGTATCCTGTACCAGATCGTCGGCCGCATCCGCATCGCGCGTGAGTGCGCGGGCATAGCGGCGCAACGCCGGGATCATGGTTTCCACACTCTGGCGAAACGCATTCATTGCGGTTTTCACGTCCCGGTGTTCGGCGCGAGCGCCACAACGATCATAACACCCGAATGAAACGGCTATTCCGGCGCTCGAAACAGCGTTAACGCCGCGTATTAGGACTGTACCGCGAAGGAGGGCTGGTGTACCTCCAGACCTTAACCCGCTCGATGGGACGTTGAAAAAATGGCGCAGAATTCAGGTCTGATGCAGGGCAAACGGGGCGTGATCCTCGGCGTTGCCAACAACCGATCGATCGCCTGGGGCATCGCCAAGGCATGCCGCGCGGCCGGTGCCGAGCTCGCCTTCACCTATCAGGGCGATGCGCTGAAGAAGCGCGTCGAGCCGCTCGCCGCGGAGGTCGGCGGTCTCGTGCTCGGCCATTGCGACGTCACGGATGCCGCGACCATCGACGCCGCCTTCGCGGTGCTGAAGGAGAAGTGGGGTAAGATCGACTTCCTGGTGCACGCAATCGCCTATGGCGAGCAGCTCGACGGCCGCTACGTCGACACCACGCAGGAGAACTTCTCGAAGTCGATGCTGATCTCGTGCTACTCGTTCACCGCTGTGGCGCAGCGCGCCGAGAAGCTGATGACCGACGGCGGCTCGCTCATCACGCTCTCCTATTACGGCGCCGAGAAATGGATGCCGCATTACAACGTCATGGGCGTGGCGAAAGCCGCGCTGGAAGCCAGCGTGCGCTATCTCGCCGCCGATCTCGGCGAGAAGAACATCCGCGTCAACGCGATCTCGGCAGGTCCGATCAAGACGCTCGCCGCCTCGGGCATCGGCGATTTCCGCTATATCCTGAAGTGGAACGAATACAACGCGCCGATGCGTCGCAACGTGTCGACCGAAGACGTCGGCGGCAGCGCGCTGTATTTCCTCTCCGACTTGTCGCGCGGCGTGACCGGCGAGGTGCACCACGTCGATTCCGGCTATCACGTGCTCGGCATGAAGCGCCCGGACGCGCCGGATATCTCACTCGGCGGGTAGAGCATGATCCGGAAAAGTGGGAACCGGTTTTCCGGTAAGATCATGCTCGAACAAGACTAGCCTTCGAACCGCATGCCCGTGCCCACGATCTACTTCCTGCGCCACGGCGAGACTGAGTGGAACGCGCTCGGGCGGCTCCAGGGCGCCCAGGACATTCCGCTGAATGCACGCGGCCGCGGGCAGGCCGTGCACGCGGCCGGTATTCTGGCCGATCTGTTCAGGCGCGACAGCAAGGACAAGGCGGCGCTGCCCTACGTGTCGAGCCCGCTCGGGCGTGCGCGCCAGACCATGGAACTGGTGCGCCGCAAGCTTGAACTGCCGCTTGCCGATTATTCGCTCGACGACCGCCTGCGGGAGATCGGCTACGGCACCTGGGAGGGGCTGACACTGGCCGAAAGCGAGGCCTCCGATCCCGAGATCTATGCAAGGCGCCTCGCCGACAAATGGACTGTCGCGCCAATCGGCGGCGAGACCTATGCGGCCGTGCAGCTGCGCATGCTCGATTGGTACGAGTCGCTTCTGGTCGATACCGTCGCGGTCGCCCATGGCGGCACCTGCCGGGCCCTGATGGTGGCTTTGGGCATTGAGACCCCCGCCGGTGCCGCCGAGCTCTATATCGAGCAAGGCGCCGTCTACGTGTTCCGCGACCGCCGGCTGGAGAAGTTTAGTTAGCCTGGAACGCGGTCATTGCGGGTTTGATGTTTCGCATCGCCCCGGAATGACCGAGTGTGTGTTTGACCCGGGTGTTCCCCCGCGTTACCACCACAAGTCAGAACTGACTGACGAGTAGAGACGGATGTCCTTCAACACCTTCGGCCACATGTTCCGCGTCACCACCTTCGGCGAGAGCCACGGCGTGGCGATCGGCTGCGTGGTCGACGGCTGTCCGCCCATGATCCCGCTCACCGAGGCCGACATCCAGGGCGATCTCGACCGCCGTCGGCCCGGCCAGTCGCGCTTCACCACCCAGCGCCAGGAGCCGGACCAGGTGAAAATCCTGTCCGGCGTGATGGCGCATCCGGAGACCGGCGTGCAGGTGACGACGGGCACCCCGATCGGGCTCCTGATCGAGAACACCGACCAGCGCTCGAAGGACTATTCCGAGATCAAGGACAAGTTTCGCCCCGGTCATGCCGACTTCACCTATGAGGCCAAGTACGGCCTGCGCGACTATCGCGGCGGCGGGCGCTCCTCGGCGCGCGAGACCGCCACGCGCGTTGCCGCCGGCGCGATCGCGCGAAAAGTGCTGCCCGACGTCAAGGTGCGCGGCGCACTGGTGCAGATCGGTCCGCACAAGATCGACCGCGATAAGTGGGACTGGGACGAGATCGCCAAGAATCCGTTCTTCTGTCCCGACAAGGATAAGGCCGCGTTCTTCGAGACTTATCTCGACGGCATCCGCAAGAGCGGCTCCTCGATCGGTGCGGTGATCGAAATCGTCGCCGAAGGCGTGCCAGCGGGCCTTGGCGCGCCGATCTACGCCAAGCTCGATTCCGATCTGGCGGCCGCGATGATGACCATCAACGCGGTGAAGGGCGTCGAGATCGGCGCCGGATTTGGCGCGGCCGAATTGACCGGCGAAGAGAACGCCGACGAGATGCGCACCGGCAATGACGGCACGCGCTTTCTCTCCAACCATGCCGGCGGCGTTCTGGGCGGCATCTCCACCGGACAGCCGGTGGTGGTGCGTTTTGCGGTGAAGCCGACCTCATCGATCCTCCAGCCGCGCCGCACCGTCGATCGCAAGGGCACTGATACCGAGATCGTCACGAAGGGCCGCCATGACCCCTGCGTCGGCATCCGCGCCGTCCCCGTAGGTGAGGCCATGATGGCCTGCGTGCTGGCCGATCACTTCCTGCGCGATCGCGGGCAGGTGGGACGTTAGTGTCGCGGTACTAGCCCACCGCGCAGCTTGACGGGCCCACAACTTCGTCCGCAAATGCGGGCATGAACAGCTCCGAGCTCCAGCGCATCTGCAACTGGCTGATCGGCGGTGCCTGGTCGTCGCTAGAGCCGGCCGAGATGATCGCCGATTTCTGCGAACGTCTGGTCGCGGCCGGCCTGCCGCTGTGGCGGTTCGGCATCTTCATCCGCACGCTGCATCCGGAAATCTTCGGCCGCAATTTCATCTGGCGGCAGGGTGGGGAGGTCGAAATCGGCAGCGTCGATTTCGAGATCCTGGAGACGCCCGAATTCGCCCGCAGCCCGCTCCGCATCGTGTTCGAGCAGGGGGTGGAGGTCAGGGGACGCGCGAGCGATCCCGACAGCAAGCGATTTCCGTTCCTCGACGACATGCGCGCCGAAGGCGCGACCGACTATATTGCCGTGCCGGTGCCTTTTCTCGATGGCTCCATCCACGCCACGAGCTGGATCACGCAGCATCCCGGCGGGTTCAGCGACAACGACATCGCGGCGATCCGAAGCATCATAGCGCCGCTCGCGCGCGTCAGCGAGATCATCAGCCTGCGACGCACCGCCGAGATGCTGCTCGACACCTATGTCGGCAACCGCGCTGGCGCACGCATTCTCGGCGGCCAGATCCGCCGTGGCCACACCGACACCATGCAGGCGGTGATCTGGCTCTCGGACCTGCGCGGCTTCACCGCGCTGTCGGACCGGCTGCCGGCCGAGACGGTGGTGGCAATCCTCAACCATTATTTTGACTGCCAGGTCACCGCGATCAGGGGTCATGGCGGCGAGGTGCTGAAATTCATGGGCGACGGCCTGCTCGCAGTGTTTCCGATCGATGAATATGTTGGCGATGCCGCCCATGTCTGCGCGCGCGTGCTGGAGGCGGCGCGTGAATCGCGCGCCAGCGTGGAGCAACTCGCGTTTCCGGTCGGCGATGTCGTCGAGCGCTTCCGCTTTGGCGTCGCGCTGCACATCGGCAACATCCTCTACGGCAATATCGGGGGCGGTAACCGGCTGGACTTCACCTGCATCGGCCCCGCCGTCAATCTCGCGGCCCGGCTGGAGAAGATCACGGGGCGGCTGGGGCGGACCGTCGTGGCTTCGGAAGGTTTTGCCAATGTCTGCCACCACGACTGGCACGAGCTCGGCGAATTTCCGATCGCAGGATTTTCCAAGGCACAGCGCGTGTACGGGCTGGCGGAAGAAACGCATGCGCTGGTGGGCTGAGCCTTATTCCTCCGGCTCGGTCGTGAACAGCAGCGGATAGCCCTTGGCACGGCCGGCATCGGTGGCACGCGTCGCCTTGGTCTCGGCGACGTCCTTGGTGAACACGGCGACGACGCAGGTGCCCAGCTTGTGCGCGGTGATCATCACCTTGTAGGCCTGATCCTCCGTCATGCGGAATTCGGCCTTGAGCACCATGGTGACGAATTCGCGCGGCGTGTAATCATCGTTGATCAGGATGACCTTGTGCAGCCGCGGCCGCTCGACCTTGGTCTTCGTCCTGGTTTTCGGTGTGGTAACGGTATCGTTCATTCCGCCTCCCGGACACTGCGGGCTCGGGTTCCTGCTGGAGCGATCAGCTCGTGGCCTTCGCACCATATTGCAGGACCTGCACCTTCTCCAAGGTGATCAGGCCGCTCGACATCATGCCATCAAGGATGGGCAGGAATGCGTTGATGTTGTCCTCGCTGTCGACGATCTCGATCAGCAGCGGCAGGTCTTCGGAAAGTCGCAGGATCTTCGAAGTGTGCAGCCGGCTCGATTTGCCGAAGCCCATCGGACCGCGCAGCACGGTGGCGCCGGCGAGGTGCCGCTCGCGTGCCGTCATCACGATCGCTTCATAGAGCGGCTTGCCATCGAAATGGTCGCTCTCGCCGATGAAGATCCGGAGCAAAACGGCCTGAGCGGGGATTTGCATGGTCAACTCCTTGTCAAGCGGTTGTAGCGGCTCGCCATCATATGCCCGAGCCACGCCGACACCAGCCAGCAGATGACGGACGCTGCGACATAGGCAAGTGCCGTGTACTTCATGCCGCCGTGGAGTAGGCGGAAGGTCTCCAGGCTGAAGGTCGAGAACGTGGTGTAGCCACCGCAGAACCCGGTCATGACGAACTGCCGGTGCTCAGGACGCGCCAGCATGCGGCCGTCGGGGCCGGTCAGCGTCGCGTAGAAGCCGATGATCAGCGACCCCGTGGCGTTGATGAACAGCGTAGCGAAGGGAAAGCCCGGTCCGGTGTCGAGCGCGAGACCGACCAGATAACGGGTCAGTCCGCCGACGATGCTGCCGGCGGCAACCCAGGCGTAGAGTATCGCGCTACGCCAGCGCTCGGCGGAGGAGGGGACGGCCATGCGCTTCTATCCTCCAAGCCTGTCCGCGAGGAGGAAGCCGCAACTGACGGCCGCAAGGCACAGCCCGACCGAGAGCACGACATTGCCGAGTGCGGAGAGCGGCTCGCCGCTCCGCGCCAGCGTCAGGGTTTGCAGGCTGAATGAGGACACCGTGGTGTAGCAGCCGAGAAAACCGGTCACCGCGAACAGCCAGGGGGTGGGCGCGGCGAAGGCCGAGCCGGGATGGGTCGCGAGCGCGCCGAAAATGCCGATCAGGAAGGCGCCGGTGACGTTGATGGTCATGGTGCCCCACGGAAACGTCTCGCCCAACCGCCGCGCGATCGCGCCGGACACGAAATAGCGCGCACAGCCGCCAAGCATGCTACCCATCATGATCGCAAGCACCCCACTCAGCACGACGAAAAACTCCCCGTCATCATTTTTGCTCTGCTGCCAGACCGTTGCCGACGGCAAGCAGCCCCATGAGCGAGATCAGCGCAAAGCCGAGCCCCGCCAGGAACGTGCCTGCCGGACCATAGGCATCCCACAACGCGCCGGCGATCACGCTCGCAGCCAGCAGGGCCAGACCCGTGAATAGGTTGAAATAGCCGAATGCGGTGCCGCGCAGGCTCGGCGGCGCGGCATCGGCGACGAGCGCCGAGAGCAGGCCTTGCGTCAGCCCCATATGCAGCCCCCACAGCACGACGCCGAGCGAGAGGCCTGCAAGGCTCGGGAGCAGTGCCAGCGCGAGGTCGGCGCCGGCGAGGAAGATCAGACCGAGCGCGAGCAGGCCGGTCCGGTTGATCCGGTCCGACAGCACGCCGGCGGGATAGGCCGACAGCGCATAAGTGACATTCATCAGCACCAGCACCGCCGGCACCCACATCGGGTTGAGCCCGATGTTCTGCGCGCGCAGGATCAGGAAGGCCTCGCTGAAGCGCGCGAGCGTGAACACGACACCGACCGCGACGACGCGCCAGTAGACCGCCCCAAGCTGCCGCATCGCGGCAAGATTGAGCGGGTTCGTTGCAGGTTTGCGGTTCGGATCCGGCTCCGGCTCGTGCACGGCGAAGGCGATCAGGCCGAAGGACAGAAAGGCCGGCAGCACCGCCACCCAGAACACGATCGTAAAATTGTCAGCTGTCCACCACATCATGCCGATGGCCGCGAGCGGCCCGACGAAGGCGCCGATGGTGTCGAGCGATTGCCGCAGGCCAAAGCTCGCGCCGCGCAGACCGATGGGCGCGATGTCGGCGATCAGCGCATCGCGCGGCGCGCCGCGAATGCCCTTGCCGACGCGGTCGATGAAGCGCGCCGCCACCAGCCATCCGACGCTCGGGGCGAGCGGAAACAGCGGCTTGGTGAAGGCGGCGAGCCCGTAGCCGAGCGCGGCGAGCAGCTTGCGGCGGCCGAGCCAATCCGACAACGCGCCGGAGAAGATCTTTGTGATCGAGGCGGTCGCCTCGGCAATGCCCTCGATGAAGCCGACCGTGAGCGTGGAGGCCCCGAGCGCGGTCACGAGATAGACCGGCAGCAGCGCATGGATCATCTCGGAGGAGATGTCCATCAGCATCGAGACGAAGCCGAGCACCCAGATTCCCCTGGGCAGCGAGGCGCGCGCAGCATTCGGTGTCGTCGTGGTCACGTCTTCACTTTCTCCTGGCCTTGGCTTGACTTTCTCCTGGCCTTGGCTTGCTGGCCCAGTTTCCTGCCTTCGCCACCAGGCAACAAAAAACCCGCCATCGGCGGGTTGGTCCATGCTCCCACCAAAGGCAGAGGCTCAAAGATTGCCCCACCTCAAGCAGGAGTCATCAGCCCAGTACGATCATCGACCGCCGGGCGGTTGTCGGGGGACTCCATCCCCATCTGTGCATCCAGCCTAGCATGGAAATTGCGCCGGACAAGTGGGCCGGCCGCGCTGTCCCTAGGCGTCATTCTGCGCGCTTCGCGCGAGCTCTGGAACGACGGTGGCGGTCTCGCTGCGTGTTCCAGTCACGCGAAGCGAGGCAACACAGCGGCGATCCTAACTCGAATGTGAAGCGCAAGCGATCTTCGCACTTTGCGGCAAGGCGATTGCATGTCACCATCGCGTCATACGACGGGAGACCGCTGCAATGCGCTTGCTGTTCTCGATCGGGGCTGTGCTGGTGGCCGGCGTGCTTGCCGGAGGGGACGTCGCGGGCATCGCGGCGCCAGGGCCTAAATTTGAGCCGCCCAAATCTGAATCGTCTCAAAATCAGCCGCAGCGGCTGGCTGCCGACAAGGATGCACAGACGGTCGATGTCGAACTGATCCTCGCGGTCGACGTCTCCTACTCCATGGACATGGACGAGCTCGCGGTCCAGCGCGAAGGCTACGCGCAGGCGATCCAGTCCAAGGAATTCCTCCAGGCGCTGAAGCTCGGTCCGAACGGCCGGATCGCCGTGACCTATTTCGAGTGGGCCGCCTCCAGCGACCAGAAGATCATCATCCCCTGGCGCCTGATCGACGGCCCCGAGACCGCCGATGCGGTCGCCGCCGAGATCTTGAAGACGCCGATCCGGCGTGCCTCGCGCACCTCGATCTCCGGCGCGATCATGTTTGCGATGCCGCTGTTCGACGAGGATCCATATCGAGGCTTGCGTCGCGTGATCGACATTTCCGGCGACGGCCCCAACAACAATGGCACCCCGGTCACGGTGGCGCGCGATGCCGCGCTCGAGAAGGGCATCGTCATCAACGGTCTGCCGATCATGGTCAAGGAGCCGTCCTATTCGACTATGGATATCGACAATCTCGACTTCTACTACGAGGACTGCGTCATCGGCGGTCCCGGCTCTTTCGTCATCACGATCAAGGACCGCGACAAGTTCAAGGAAGCGATCCGCACCAAACTGCTGATGGAGGTCGCTGGCCGCATGCCGGAGCGCCCCGTGATGCGGGTTGCGGACAAGGAGCCGCGCGTCAGTTGCATGATCGGCGAGAAGATCTGGTCGGACCGCTGGGGCCGCTGATAGCGTACCCCGTCGGGACCTTTCGCCTCATCTCGCCCGACGGTTGAATTTAACCGCTCGTTAACCGGCACATGGCCCTAATCCGGTTGTTTCAGTTCGTTTCCGACTGCCGTTTTGACGTTGATGTCGGGCGCGCGAACGAGAGCGGGTGCGTCGAACCCGTCCACCGAGCAGACCATGGCCATCGTCACGTCGAGCACCAGCCAGATTTCGCCCGCCAATGAGCGGGTCTTTCACCAGAGCAAATTGCTCGGTGAATGGAAGGGCAATTGGGTGGGCAACAACCAGCCCGTCGGCTTCAAGGTCGTGAACATCCGCGGTGCCCGGGCGCAGGTCGAGTACACCCATAACGGGCATACCGAGCGCGGCTTTGCCGAGGTCAATGGCTCGCTGATCACGTTCGGCGGGGTCACGGTCGGCACCAAGGACGGCAAGAGCATGGTGCTGTTGTTCTCGGTGGGCGGCGCTGGCAAGCAGACCGCGAACCTCGAGAAGCAGGACCCGCCGGCTTCCGACAGCCGCCTCATGGGAAGCTGGGGCGGCTATTCCAGCGATAACGGCAAGAGCGCGAGCTTCAAGGTGCTCTCGGTCAACGGCAAGGAAGCCCAGGTCAGCGTCACCACCGACGGCATCACCCGCCAGGGCACCGGCACCGTCTACAAGAACGTCATCATGTTCGGCCAGGCGCAGATCGCAACCGATGACGGGCAGAACGGCAAGATCATCTACCAGGTCGGCACGAAATCCTTCATGGTGCCGGTGACGAAATATCCGCCGGCGGACTCCTCGTCTTCCGTCGACAAGACCGCCTGAAAGCTGCCGTCCTCACCATTTCGGCGGCCGCTTCTCCACGAACGCTCTCAAGCCCTCCTGCGCCTCATCCGACGTCGCGACATTGCAGAAATCGTCGACGGCGCTTGCAATGCTGCGCCGATAGTCGAGATCGATCTGGCGCATGAAGGCGGCGCGGCCCATCCGCAGCACTGCGGCCGATTTGCCTGCGAATTGCGCCGCGAGCCTTGCGACCTCGGCCTCGAGCTCCGCATCGGCGACGACGCGGTTGGCCACGCCGAGCTCGCGCGCCTCCGCGGCGCTGAAGACGCGGCCGGTGAACAGCAGCTCGAAGGCGCGGTGACGTCCGACGATCCGCGGCAGATGGGCATAGTGGATCGCCGGGATGACGCCGACGTCGATCTCGGGATAGCCGAACGTCGCGCTCTCGGCCGCCAGCACCACATCGCAGGACACTGCCATGGTCATGCCACCGCCCCGCGCCGCACCGCCGACGGCGGCGATCGACGGTTTGCCGAGCCGATACTGCGCGTCGTAGAGGTCGATATAGAGCGCCTGGAGGAATTCGCGGATCTCGGCGCCGGGCTTGCCGAGCAGGATGTCGAGATCGAGGCCCGCCGAGAAGCGCTTAGGGATAGCGCTCGCCAGCACGACCACGCGCGCCTCCGGATCGTCCGCGGCGCGGCGGAGCGCCGCGACCACCGCGCGGATGAGTTCGAGGCTGAGCGCGTTGACGGGCGGGCGGCGCAGCGTGATGCGGGCGATGTTGCCTGCACGTTCGTAAGTGACGGGACCATCCGATGTCACCGGATTCTCCATACCTTTAAGATGTCAGCACCTTCAACTGCCGGTCGATCCTGCGCAAGGCCTCACAAGCGGGCGCAAAGGCACCGTCGCCGATCAGCCGCCAGACCGTGTTTGCCTGCTCCTCCAGTTGCGGGATCGTCAGCGGCAGTCCAGCCGCCTCCTGCAGCGCGCCCTTTTCATTGATGAGATAGCGTTCGTTCAGGGCGAACAGCACCTGCGCAATGCAGGCGAGCGATCTGTAGAGGCATCCCGCGATGTGGGTCCGCTCGTCACGTGCCGCCGCGAGCTCGGCATTTTCGATGCTGAACAGGATTTCCCACTGGAAGCGCCGGATCAGGGCGCGGCGCAGAGCCTGCGGATAGGGAAGTGCGATTGATTTGAGCTGAGCGATCAAACCCTTCGGATCGTGCAGAGGCTGACAATACGCGATCTCGCCCATCCAGATTGCCGAGCAGAAGCCATGCGGATGGCCGGGCTGATAATCCATGGTGACCACGCCCGCGCGGCTGGATTCCATCGCCGCTTCGACCGCGTCGGCGTTGCGATAGAGCAGGTCGACCTTGCGGCCTTCCACTGAAAGCCAGGCGCCGCCGACGATCCATGGGCCCCATTCGCCGACCGGCGTCACGGTCGTGGCTGCGGGATCGTCGGCGATGTCCTTTGCGGCGGCCAGCAGCCGTTCGGTATCCAGCGGGATCGCCGTCTTGAAATAGAGGCCGACATCGTAGTCCGACGTGGAGTGCCCGCTGCCCCGCGCACGCGAGCCGCCGAGAACGACAGCCTCGACGCCCGGTACTCCGGCAAAGGCGGATGTCAGGCGCGTGAGCAACGGATCGTGGGACATCAGGTGCAGCTTTCCGGGAGGCTCGGGGCCGTGACGTCGGCGCGGTCGCACCGCTGGCATTGGTGATGTCCGAGGAGTATAATTTGCAAAACTCTCGACGGTAACCTGGATGTTCAACTTCGCACGTTCACGCGCTCTTGCAACTCTCGCCTTGCTCTGCCTCACCGGCGCACCGGCTCATGCGCAAGTTGCGCCGCTGCGATATTGGATTCCCGGCGGGCCTTTCGGTCTCAGTGGTGGTGCCGAGCAGAGTTCCAATACTTACGGCGGCTTCTCGAGCTTCAATGCAGGCGATGCGGGTTGGCGTACCAGCTATGCGAACGGTTTCTTCGTCGGCAGCGAGCGCGGCAATTTTGGTTTGAGCGGCTTCAATCAGGCCGGCTCGGCCGGCAATTTCAGCGCGCTATCCTATGACAGCACGCAGTTTGGCTACAACACCAAGACGGCGGGCGGCATGCCCGTCACGTTCTTCGCCGGCTTCGACACGCTGAAGTTCGGCAATGGCATCGGCAGCTCGCTGGCGCCGCTGACCTCCAGCGCCACGCCCGGTTATGGCGCGTTCGCGGGTGTCGAGTTCAAGCCGACCTCCAATCTCAGCCTGTCGTTCGGTGCCGGCTTCATCCAGCAGCAGTCGGGACGCATGGACAGCGACATCAACTCCTCGATGCTGCCCGGCGAGTCGCCGGCGTTGGGCGGCTTGCGTCGCTGAGCAATCCCCACAGGCATCACGACAAGCCCGCCACCAGCGGGCGTTGCAGGTGCCGGGCCATCAGGTCGGCCGCCTCAGTGTAGCGCCGCGTCTCCAAGACGTCGAGCAGGCGCAGATGCTCGCGCACGTGCCGCCGCATGCCGTCGCGGTCGGCGAAGCTGCGATAGGCGAACAGGCGTCTGATGGAGTTCACGCGCTTGAGCGCTTCGAGAAAGAAGGGATTGCCGGCGCCGCGGATGATCTCTTCGTGGAATTCGCAGCCGGAGTGAAAGACCTCGCCGATCGTCATCTTCTCGAGCTCGCCTTCGAAGACGCGTTGTTGGCGCTCGCGCAAGCGTACGATCACCTCCTGCGGCAGCGCAAAGCCCGGCTGCGCGATCGCCGCCGGCTCGATCACCGCGCGAAACGCCATGGCCTTGGCCTGGGCTTCGGGATTCGAGACCGTCTCGGCGAAGCGCCAACCATAGCCGGGCAGACGTGCGATCCAGCCCTCGGCGGCGATCCGGTCGAGCAGCCGCTGCAGCTCGGCCCGGCTGAGGCCATAGCGGCGCATCAGCTCGGCCTCGGTGACGTCGGCCGGTAGCCGTGTTGCGAGCACGTCGCCTGCGATGGTCGCATAAACCTGCTCGTTGCGCCTCACCGCCGCGAGCGCCGGTTGGGCTGCGCCGCTGGTGGGATTCTTTGCTAGCACAAAGCCGCGATGCGGCTCGCCGCGCGCCAGCCCCGCTGCTTCCAAAGCCTTCAGGCCGAGCCGGATCGGTGCGCGTGAAAGGTCCAGCGCATCCGCAAGCCTTTGTTCGATTAGGCGGTCTCCGGCCTTCATGCCTTCGCGCCGGGCCAGCGCCATGATCAGGCCGGCGAGGTGCTCGGCGCGCTCGGAACCGTTTTTGACGCTGCGCTGTCGGGAACTGTCGGATGCGATCATTGCAGTGCACGCAAGTTTTAGAGCTTGACAGACTGTCCCATGAATTGTTCTTTTACGCAACAATATACAATCGATCTAGGGAGAGCCCGATGGCGCGCGCGCCCGATGTCCACATTTGCGAGGTTGCTCCCCGCGATGGTCTCCAGAACCTGGACATCTTCGTTCCGACCGAAGCCAAATGCGCGCTGATCGACACGATCGCGGCCGCCGGCGTGCGCGAGATCGATGCCGGATCCTTCGTTCCGCCAAAGGTCGTGCCGCAATTCGCCGACGTCGATGCGGTGATGGCGCATGCGCTCACGCACAAGTCCGCAACCATCGGCGCGCTGGTGCCGAACCCGAAGGGCGCCGAGCGCGCCATCGCCGCAGGCGTCAACGCCGTCTATTTCGTCATCTCGGCAAGCGAGACGCACAACCGCGCCAATGTGCGCCGCACAGTCGATGAGCAGATCGAGGGATTTCGTGCGGTCCGCGCCGCGATCGACGCCCGGTCGGTGGAAGAGCGACCGCAACTGATGGGCGCGATCTCCACCTCCTTCGGCTGCTCGTTGGAGGGCGAGGTGAGCGAGGCGGCGGTGTGCCGTGTGGCACGCGCTTTTGCCGAAGCCCGCGCCGACGAGATCGGGCTTGCCGACACCGTCGGCTATGCGACGCCCAAATCGATCCGGCAGATCGTCGCGGCCGTGCGGCGCGAGGTCGGATCGCAAATGACGCTGCGGCTGCATCTGCACGACACGCTCGGTGCCGGCCTTGCCAATGCCATCGCCGGCCTCGAAGCGGGTATCCGCCGTTTCGACGCCGCGGTGTCCGGCCTCGGCGGCTGTCCCTTTGCTCCCGGAGCGCGCGGCAACATCGTCACCGAGGATCTCGTGTTCATGCTGGAGCGCATGGGACTCTCCACCGGCATCGACCTCGACCGCCTGATGCAGACGCGCGAGATTCTCGCCCGCCATATCCCGGCAAAACATTTGACGGGGCATCTGCACGAGGCCGGCATCCCCAAGGTCCTGCGGAGCGCGGCATGACCAGGGCTGCGCGCGAGACGCCATCGGAGCTTCGTCCGCTGGCAGGCCTGCGGGTCATCGAGTTCAGCCAGATGGTGATGGGGCCGAGCTGCGGCCTGATCCTGGCCGATCTCGGCGCCGACGTGATCAAGGTCGAGCCGCCCAAAGGCGACCGCACCCGCTATTTCAAGGGACCCGCCGCCGGCTTCTTCGCCACCTACAGCCGCAACAAGCGCAGCATCGCGCTGGATACGTCGACTGCGGAAGGCCAGACGATCGCACGCAGGCTGATCGAGAACAGCGACGTCCTGATCGAGAATTTCAGGCCGGGCCTGCTGAAGCGGATCGGCCTCGATTACGAGACCGTCGCGGCCTTCGCGCCGCGCCTGATCTATTGCTCGCTCAAAGGCTATTTGCCCGGGCCTTACGAGAACCGCCTCGCGCTCGACGAGGTCGTGCAGATGATGGGTGGCCTCGCCTACATGACCGGCTTGCCCGACCGTCCCATGCGCGCCGGTGCCTCGGTCAACGATGTCATGGGCGGCATGTTCGGCGTGATCGCAATTCAGGCTGCGCTCGCCGAGCGGCAGCGCACCGGCCGGGGTCGCTACATCCAGAGTGCGCTGTACGAGAACAACGTGTTCCTGATGGCGCAGGCCATGATGTGCGAAGTGGTCAGCGGTCAACCCTCGATCCCGTATTCGATCAAGGACAGCCCATGGCCGGTTTATGATCTCTTCGATACCAGGGACGGCTCGAAACTGTTCGTCACCATCGTCGGTGAAGAGCAATGGGCGGCGTTCTGTCGCGCCTTCGATCGAGAAGCCTGGCTCACTGATCCGCGCTTTGCCACGAGCAACGACCGCGTCGATCATCGCGGCTGGCTGATCCCCGAGATCGCGAAGATCTTCAAGCAATGGGACAAGGCCGATCTCGCCGCGCGTCTCGAGCAGCTCGACCTGCCCTATGCGCCGGTGAACAAGCCCGGCGATCTGTTCGATGATCCGCATCTCAACCAGTCCGGCGGCCTGACCGATATTCGGCTGCCGGACGGCGGCGAGGCCAAGACGCCGCTCTTGCCGATTTCCATGGACGGAAGGCGCCTGCCCAACCGCTACGATCCACCTGAGATCGGCGAGCACAGCGGCGAGATCCTGAGCGAGATCGGCATGTCGCCGAATGAGATCGAAACGCTGCGACAGGCAGGGACGATCAAGGTCGCGCCGTCCTGACCGATCGGCGCAATCGAACAAAGAAACCAAGGGAGGAGGAGCACATGAGCATTACCAGGCGCCAGGCGCTGATCGCGGGCTCCGCATGGGCCGGCGCATCGCTGCTGCCGGGGCAGCTGCGCGCCGAGGCCAAGCAGGTCTCGCTCGCCTTCGGACCGGTGTCGCCGGTCTATGCCATCGGCATGATCGCGGAGCTGAAGGGGTACTTCAAGGACGAAGGACTCGATTCCAAGCTCGTCACCGGCAATGCCGGCACATTCGGTCGCCAGACCCTGGCGGCGGGGCAAGCGCTGTTCGCCCATGGCGACGCCAGCCACCCGCTCCAGCTCAGTGCTCGCGGCAAGCCCTGCAAGATCCTGCTCGCGACCGAGATGGTGTGCTCCTACGCCAGCATCATGGTCCGGCAGGACCTCTACGACAGCGGCATCAATTCGGTCGAGAAGCTCGCGGACTACAAGCGCACCGATGGCGCCAAGCCGATCGTCGCCGCCACCGCCATCGGGTCGGGCACCTGGGTGTTCGGCACTTATGTGTTCGAAGCGCGCGGGCTCGGCGGCAAGGTGAACTGGGTCGCGGGCGGCGGGACCAACACCATGTTCCCCTCGCTCCAGACCAAGCAGTTCGACGCCATCATGGCGCCGCCGAGCTGGATCGTCGAGGTCGAGAAGAAGGGCTTTGGCCGGACGATCTACGACACGTCCAAGCCCGGCGTGTTCGAGAAGGATTTCGGCGGGACGTTGCCCGTGCTGGTGATCTATACGCTCCAGGACACGATCGAGCAGGACAAGGCGATGGTGCAGGCCTATGTCAATGCGATCCATCGCGCGATGGCTTTCGTGAAGGCGACGCCGCTCGCCGAGGTGCAGGCGCTGGTCACGCCGAAATATTTCTCGGGCATCGATCCCGACGCGGTCAGCGCCGAACTCGGCTTCGACAAGTCGACCTGGGCCTATGACGGTGTCATCGACAAGCCCGCGTTCGAACGTGGCGCCAAGCCCTGGTACCGCAAGGGAACCGATATTCCCGAGACCAGATACGAGGATGTCGTCGACATGAGCTTCCTCCAGGCGGCCAGGGCGAAGTACAAATGATTGCCGCGCCAGGTCAGGGCCTCGCGCTCGCGCGCGACGAGGATCAAACAGCGGCGGCGCGCACCCGCATTACCGTGCAGGGGCTCGCCAAGCGCTTCAACGCGTCCGGCCGCGAGTTCGTGGCGGTGGATGACGTCTCCTTCGAGGTCAAGCAAGGCGAGTTCGTCGCGCTGCTCGGTCCCTCCGGCTGCGGCAAGAGCACCATTCTCAACATGGTCGCGGGCCTATTGCCGCGCTCGGGCGGACGCATCCTGATCGATGCGGACACGGTCGAGACCGGCAAGGTCAACCCCAGGGTCGGCTATGTCTTCCAGCGCGATACGCTGTTTCCCTGGCGAACCGTGGAGCGGAACATCGGCTATGGGCTGGAGATCGCGGGACTGCCGAAGACCGAGCGCGCAGGGCGTGTCGCTTCGGCGGTCGAGAAGGCCGGGCTGTCGGGCTTTGCGCAGAGTTTTCCGCGCATGCTGTCCGGCGGCATGCGCCAGCGCGTCGCCTTGATGCGCACGCTGATCCTGGAGCCCGAGATCCTGCTGATGGACGAGCCGTTCGGCGCGCTCGATACTCACACCAAGCTGGAGATGCACAAGACGCTGCTGGAGATCTGGGAACGCGAGCGGCAGACCGTGCTGTTCGTGACGCACGATCTCGGCGAAGCCTTGACGCTGGCGAGCCGCATCATCCTGCTCTCGGCGCGGCCCGGGCGTCTCAAGGAAGATTTCGACGTCGCCATCCCGCGTCCGCGCGATCCCGTGGCCGTGCGCGAGACCGCCGAATTCGGCCGCCTTTATTCCCACATCTGGCATTCGCTCGGCGAAGAGTTCCGCCGCACCAGGGCCGACTGACCATGTCCAACAGCCGCACCGTCATCCTGTTCTGGCAACTGGCCATTCTCGCGGCCGTTCTCGTCATCTGGCAGTGGGGCTTTGAATGGAGCAAGGCGCTGCTGCCGAAGGCCTACGTGCCGAAAATCCTCGATCCCTATTTCGTCGCCAAGCCGTCGCTGATCTGGCAGAGCTTCCTGCGGCTTGGCTGCTTTGCCGATACCAGCGGCTTTGCCGCCTGTATCAAGGGCAACGACAACAATCTGTGGCTTGCGACACTCGTCACGCTGAAGAACACCTGGTGGGGTTTTTTGTTCGGATCGGCGAGCGGAATCGCGGCTGGCCTGATCCTCGGCCGTTCGGATTTCCTTGCCCGCGTATTCGGGCCCTACATCGTGGCATTCAATTCGATCCCGCGCATCGCGCTGGTGCCGCTCGTCATCCTGATCTTCGGCCTCGGCGATCTCTCCAAGATCGCGACCGCCTGGCTGGTCGTGTTCTTCGTGGTGTTCTTCAACACCTTCGAGGGAACGCGTGCGGTCGACCGCGACCAGATCGCCGCCGCTCGTCTGCTCGGCGCCAGCGAGTTCACCGTGCTGCGCACGGTCGTGATCCCCTCCGCGCTCGCCTGGGTATTCGCCTCGCTGCTGCCGGCGGTGTCCTTTGCGTTGATCGGCGTCATCGTCGGCGAATTCATCGGTGCCGAGCGCGGGCTCGGCAAGCTCATTATCGAAGCCGAGGCGCGGGCCAATGCCAGCGAGATGATGGTCGCCATCTTCGTCATGATGTTCGTCGGCATCCTGCTGGCGATCGCGGTGCGCTCGCTCCAGTCCTACCTGCTGCGATGGCAACCGCAATTCGAGCCGTCGACATAGCAGTCCGCACGGAATTGGGGGGCGGGTTGCGTCACCGGCTGAACCGCGCCACCAGCTCCACATGCGGCGTGTGCCGGAACTGGTCGACCGGCACCACCGCCTCCAGCCGATAGCCGCCGTCGATGAGCAGTCGTGCATCGCGGGCGAAGGTCGCGGCGTTGCAGGATACGGCGACCACGACGGGCACCTTGCTTGCGGCAAGCTTCAGTGCCTGAGCTTGGGCGCCCTGGCGCGGCGGGTCGAACACCACCGCGTCGACGTCGCGCAGCTCCTGCGGCATCAGGGGACGGCGGAACAGGTCGCGCGGCTGGGCTTTGATCGGCTTCAGGCCGGGCGTGCGCGCCGCTTTCGCCAGCGCTGCGATCGCGCCGGCGTCGCTGTCATAGGCGGTCACGCGCGCCTTCTCCGCCAGCCTCAACGCGAACGGGCCGACGCCGCAGAAGAGATCGACAATTTCCTTGGCCTTGCCGACGCGCTCGGCGACGAGCGCGGCCAGCGTCTCTTCGCCTGCGACGGTCGCCTGCAAGAATGAGCCCGGCGGCAGCGTCACCTCAGCGCGGCCCATCTTTACCGCTGGTGGCAGGCGCTGCAGCACCAGCTCGCCATGCCGCGTCAGTCGCGCCAGGCGGTGCTGCTCGGCGACGCGGGACAGCGCCGTCACCAGCGGCGTTGGCAACCGGCCGGAGCCGCGCACATCGACATCGAGGCCGTTGGTGGTGGCGGTGACTTGGATGTCGAGCGGCTTCGTCACCGGCATCTTGGTCGTCAGCGGTTCGGCCAGCGCCCAGGCGGCGTCTATCGCGCCCGCGAGCGCGGGATCGAGGATGGGACAGCGATGGATCGGAATGACGTCGTGCGAGCTCGTCGCGGAGAAGCCGACCTTGAGAACGTCATGCGTGCCAAAGCGGCCGTGCAGCGTGATGCGCCGGCGCCCGGCGCCGTGCGCATCGACCAGCGGCGCCACCTCGCAATCGACGCCGGCCTGCGCCAGCGTCTCGACCACGATGCCGCGCTTCCAGGCGTGATAGGGCTCAGCCGCCCAATGCTGGATGGCGCAGCCGCCGCAGACGCCGAAATGCGGGCAGAACGGTTCAATGCGCTCGGGGCTTGCGACGTCCACCGCGAGCAGCTTGCGGCGGTCGGGATGGTGGCCCGCGACGTGATCGACCTCGACGGTCTCTCCGCCAAGCGTATAGGGCACGTAGATCGCTGCGCCGGCGTCGAGGCAGACACCGTCGCCGCGATGGCCGACATGATCAATCGTCAGGCGCTCAACCACGGCGCGCGCCCAGGAAGAATTCGATGTTGCCGTCACCGCCCGTGATCGGTGAGGGGAATATCTCGATGTTGGTGCAGCCGAGCGAAGCGGCAAAGGCCGCGATGTCGTCACAGATCTCCCGGTGCACGGCGGTGTCGCGGATGATGCCCTTCTTGTTGTGCTTCCGCTCGGCTTCGAATTGCGGCTTGATCAGCGCCAGCAGGCTCATGGGTGCCGCCGCCAGCGACAACGCCACCGGCAGCACCGCCTTGAGCGAGATGAAGCTGACGTCGATGACGACGATATCGGGCCGCGCCGGCAGACGCTTGCCTTCGTAGGACCTTATATCGGTCTCCTCCATCGACACGATCTTGGGATGATCGCGCAGCGAGGGATGCAATTGGCTGGTGCCGACGTCGATTGCGAACACCAGGCTTGCCCCGTTCGCCAGCAGCACCTCGGTGAAGCCGCCGGTGGAGGCGCCGACGTCGAGGCAGACATGGTCCTCGATTTCAATCGGGTAATGCTCAAGCGCGCCGGCGAGCTTGACGCCGCCGCGGGAGACATAGGGATGCGCCGGCTCGGCCTGGATCACCGCGTCCTCGGCGATCGTCTCCGACGGTTTCAAAACCGGCTTGTCGTCAGCCGTGACCAGGCCGGCCTCGATCGCCGCGCGCGCCCGTGCCCGGCTCTCGAACAGGCCGCGCTCGACCAGCAATACATCCGCGCGCTTGCGGGCAGGGGGCATCACGCTCTCATGGGCACGACTGAGGTGCTTATGTAGCGATCAATCGCGCAGCCGCCATCCGGACGCAAGCCTCGAACGCGGCGAGATCGTGCCAGACATCGACCGGCATCTGCGCCGGCGTCACCAACGGGCAGCCGTGCAGTTCCAGCGCATGGATCATCATGAGGTTGTCGACGAGACCAAAATCCTCGACTGTCAGTCCCTGCGCATCGACCAGCCGTCCGTCCTCGGAGGCGACGTCCATGAAACGGCCGACGCGGTCGGCATAGACGGCGCCGTCATTGGAATAGGCGAGGCAGAAATTACGCCGCCCCGCCATGTAGCCGAGCTCGTAGACGGTGCCGGGATCGGCGCCAGCGCCCCGGAACGGGGTGAGGTTCGCGATGATGGCGTCGGCCTCGTCCATCATCGCCTCGTTGCCGCAAAAGATCTGCCGCGAGACATCGGGCGCGGTGAGGTCGATCGCGTTGTCGAGGGGATAGAGGCCGGTAAGGCCATGAGCCGTGCAGATATCGACCTTGCGGCGGCCGATCTCTACCGCGTCCGGCAGGAACACGTCGGGGCCTGCCAGATAGATCTTCATGGGAGTAAAGCCGAAGAAATTTGGATCGATGTGTGAGCCACGGCACGCGCTCTGCTCCTCCCCCCGCCTGCGGGGGAGGGGTGGGGAGAGGGTGTCTCCGCAAGCGAGAACCCCCAAGAGGAAAAACCCTCACCCGCGCCTTCGGCGCGACCTCTCCCGCGAGCGGGAGAGGTGAAACCCATCAAGCCAGCTTGACCGTCTCGGCCTTGACGTCCTTGCCAAGCGCTTCGAACACCTTGGCGACGATGCCCTTGGCGTCGAGACCGGCGCGGGCGTACATCGCGGCGGGCGTGTCGTGGTCCTGGAACACGTCGGGCAGCACCATCGAGCGGAACTTGACCATGCCGCTGTCCAGCACGCCCTGATCGGTCAGGAACTGCGCGACATGCGAGCCGAACCCGCCGACCGAGCCTTCCTCGATCGTGATCAGGATCTCGTGGTCGCGGGCGAGCTTGAGCACCAGCTCGGTGTCGAGCGGCTTCATGAAGCGCGCGTCCGCAATCGAGGTCGACAGGCCGTGGGCTGCGAGCTCGTCGGCCGCCTTCTCGCATTCGGCGAGGCGCGTGCCGAAGGAGAGCAGGGCGATCTTGCTGCCCTGGCGGATCATGCGGCCCTTGCCGATTTCGAGCGGAATGCCAACCTCGGGCATGTCGATGCCGCGGCCTTCGCCGCGCGGATAGCGCAGCGAGCTCGGACGGTCGTCGATCGCGACCTGGGTCGCCACCATGTGCACGAGCTCGGCCTCGTCCGCCGCCGCCATGATCACCATGTTCGGCAGGCAGCCGAGATAGGCGTTGTCGAATGAGCCGGCATGGGTCGCGCCGTCGGCGCCGACCAGGCCCGCGCGGTCGATGGCGAAGCGGACGGGCAGGTTCTGGATCGCGACGTCATGCACGATCTGGTCATAGCCGCGCTGCAGGAAGGTCGAGTAGATCGCGCAGAACGGCTTGTAGCCTTCGGTCGCAAGACCGGCGGCGAACGTCACCGCGTGCTGCTCGGCGATGCCGACGTCGAAGGTGCGGTCGGGGAACGCCTTGTTGAAGATGTCGACGCCGGTGCCCGACGGCATGGCCGCGGTGATGGCGACGATCTTGTCGTCCTTCTGCGCTTCCTTGACGAGGCTCTGGCCGAACACGTTCTGGTAGGCCGGCGCGTTCGGTTTTGCTTTCGCCTGGGTGCCGGTGGCGACATCGAATTTGACCACCGCATGATACTTGTCGGCGGATGCTTCCGCCGGGCCGTAGCCCTTGCCCTTCTGGGTCACGACGTGGACCAGGATCGGGCCTTCCTCCATGTCGCGCACGTTCTTCAGCACGGGCAGCAGGTGGTCGAGATTGTGGCCGTCGATCGGGCCGACATAATAGAAGCCGAGCTCCTCGAACAGCGTGCCGCCATCCATCATGAAGCCGCGGGAGTATTCTTCGACGCGGTTGGCGCGGTTGGCGAGGATCTTGGGCAGGCGCTTGTTGATCTGCTTGGCCGCATCGCGCAGCGTGCGATAGGTCTTGCCGGAGTAGAGCCGCGACAGATAGGCGCTCATGGCGCCGACCGGCGGCGCGATCGACATGTCGTTGTCGTTGAGGACGACGATTAGGCGCGAGTTCATCGCACCCGCATTGTTCATGGCCTCGTAGGCCATGCCCGCCGACATCGCGCCGTCACCGATCACGGCGATAACGTTGTTCTTGCCGCCGGAGAGATCGCGCGCCACGGCCATGCCGAGGCCGGCCGAGATCGAGGTCGAGGAATGCGCCGCGCCGAACGGATCGTAGTCACTCTCGCTGCGCTTGGTGAAGCCGGACAGGCCGCCGCCGGTGCGCAGGGTGCGGATGCGGTCGCGCCGGCCGGTGAGGATCTTGTGCGGATAGGCTTGATGGCCGACGTCCCAGATCAGCCGATCGCGCGGCGTGTCGAAGACGTAATGGATCGCGGTGGTGAGCTCGACCACGCCGAGACCCGCGCCGAAGTGACCGCCGGTCACCGAGACAGCATCGATGGTCTCCTGCCGCAGCTCGTCGGCGACTTGGCGAACCTGCTCGATCTTGAGCTTGCGCAGGTCTTCCGGCGTCCGGATGGTGTCGAGAAGCGGCGTTTTACTGTATGCGTTCACGGCCATTTCCAATTTGTCAGCGCCGGAAGGTTCCGGTGCGCGATGGGTTTGCTCAATATCGGCGCAGCGCGAGTCCCCAAACCGTCGGAGCCACCTGCATGGGGCCAGGCCCCGTCTTCAAGCTTAGGTAAGCTTAAGTGCGCTCCGGTTCAGTCTCTGTGATCCCTGTCACTTAGATCGGCTTCGCCCGTCCCAGCCAATTTCATCAGCAGTTTGAAGCGCTTGTCGTCGGTAATCATTGCCCACGCAAGGCTTACAAAAAGCCACACTCCGCGCAGCTTTACACCAAAGCTTGGGCCAAAGCCAACCCGCCGGGCCGATTGGGGGTATGCAGGTGCAACCGGCGGGCCGGCTTGGTTAACTGCGGCCCGTGACGAGGGGTTCCGGGCTCGTCCGGTTTCTTGGCGGACTTTTTTGCCAGAATCAGATCTTTTTCGTCCCTCGGAAGGCCTCGATCCGGAACGACCCCGACCAGCTCCCACCCCATGGAACCGTCACGCTTCGAGGGACGGCGCCGTGCGATCATGAAAAATGCAGCCGGCAGCGCTCCCTGTGCCCTGTTAAAGGGACAAGCGCGGTCAGAAACCGAAGGGGGGAACTTGGCTTACTGGACGTCGAGCGGTGCGGTGCCGGTGGCCTGGCCGCTGGCATCGGTGGTGATCTTGTCGACGCGGGCCTCGGCCTGACGCAGCAGGTCCTCGCAGCGGCGCTTCAGGGCCTCGCCGCGCTCATAGATCGTCACGGATTCCTCGAGCGGCACCTTGCCGTCTTCGAGCCGCTTCACGATCGTCTCGAGTTCCTCGATCGCGCGCTCGAAGGTGAGCCTGGAGACGTCGATTTGGGTATTTTCGGCCATATCCGTTTCCGATTGCCCGATTCGCTTCACATGAGCAAAAGCAGAATTTTGCGGGCTTAATGTGGCGGGTCCGTCACGCGCCCATCAGGGCGCCGACATGCGCCGTAACAGATTCTTTCAGTCCTTGCAGGTCATAGCCGCCCTCGAGTACCGAAACAATGCGGCCCCCTGCGGTCTTGTCGGCGAGGTCCATCAGCTTGCGCGTCACCCAGGCATAGTCCTCGGCGCGCAGGTTCAGCGAGGCCAGCGGGTCGCGATAATGCGCGTCGAAACCGGCGGAGATGATGAGGAGCTCGGGGCTGAATTTTTCCAGCTGCGGCAGGATCAGATTTTCGAACGCGTTGCGGAATTCCGGCCCGCCGTCCTCGGACGCGAGCGGCGCATTGACGATGGTGTCGTGGTCGCCGCGCTCGCTCTTGGCGCCGGTGCCCGGAAACAGCGGCATCTGGTGCGTCGAGCAGTACATCACAGTCGGGTCCGACCAGAAGATGTCCTGCGTGCCGTTGCCGTGATGCACGTCGATATCGACGATGGCCGCGCGCTTGATGCCGAATTTGCGCTGCGCATGGCGCGCCGCGATTGCGACATTGTCGAAGAAGCAGAAGCCCATCGGCTTGCCGATCTCGGCGTGATGTCCGGGCGGGCGCACCGCGACGAAGGCGTTGCGATGTTCGCCGGCCATCACCGCTTCGGTGGCCGCGACCGCGCCGCCGACGCCGCGCATCACCGCTTCCCAGGTGCCTGGCGACATCGAGGTGTCGCCATCGAGATAGACTTGGCCGCTGGTCGGCGCGATGTGGCGCAGCTCGGTGACGTAGTGCTCGTTGTGGCACAGCGTGACGAGATCGAGATCGCCCTCCGGCGCCTGGTCGCGCGCCAGAAACTGGAAACGCTCGTGCGACAGCGCTTCCTCCACCGCGCGCAGACGATCCGGCCTCTCAGGATGTCCCGGCGGCGTGACGTGGTCGAGGCAGGCCTTGTGGGAGAGAAGGAGCGTGCTCATCAGGTCGGCCTCACAGAAAACGGCTCTTGACGTCGCTTGGCGCATCCGGCGCCAAAACGCAATGCAAAACCCAATCTAGGCGTTTGGACGGCAATGGCAAAGGGTCGTCCCGCGCCGGCCCGTTTGATCCGGATCAATTCACCCGCAGGATGCGGGTGGGCGGTAGCGGACCGATCGGCCCGTGCGCCCGGAAGAACGCGAACAGCGCGTCGGCGTCGTAGCCGCCATATTGCGGCGCCGAGCCCTGTTTGGCGACGGTAAAGCCGTCGCCGCCGACGGCGAGGTAGTCGTTGAGGGTGACGCGGTAGCCGCTTCCAGCTTCGATCGGCCTGCCGCTGAGCGTCATCTTCTCCGGCATTACGCGCTCGCCGAATGGTTTCGCCGCATCCCAGGCATAGCTGAATCCGTTCGACACCTGCAGGATCCGCGGCCGCTTCGGGTCGAGCCATTGCTGTTCCAGCAAGTCCTTGAGCTGGCGGCCTGTGAGCGTCATGGTGACGAGACGGTTGCGGAACGGCTGGCTGGCGAAGACATCGCCAAATGTTATCGCGCCGTTCTCCTTGGGAACGATGTCGGTGCGGATGCCGCCGGGATTGGTGAGCGCGATCACGGCGCCGCCGTCCTTGGCATCGCGGGTTGCAAGCAATTGCGCATCCGCAATGATGTCGCCGAGCGCGCTTTCGCCGGCCTCGTTCGGAATGCGCGACAGCGTCTGCGTCACCGATCCGGCCGGCCGGTTCGCGATCGGCGCCGACAGCTTGTCGTAGGCCTCGATCAATGCGGTCTGCTCGGCATCCTTAGGCAGCGAGGCATTGGCGACGATGACGTTCTCGGCTCTGGCGCTGACGATGTCGCGGCTTGCGGGATCGAGCTTGAGGTCGATCGCGGTGACCAGCGTGCCGAATTTGTCGCCGCTGGTGACGAGCCGTCCATCGATATTGCAGACATAGGCGCGATGGGTGTGACCGCTGACGACGACGTCGACGGCGCGATCGAACTTCTTGACGATGTCGACGATCGGGCCCGAGATGCCGGGACATTCGTTGTAGTCGCCGGCAGGCTCGCCGCCTTCGTGGATCAGCACGACGATCGCTTCCACCCCGCGCGCCTTCAATTGCGGCACGAGCGCATTCACCGTCTCGGCTTCGTCGCGGAATTCGAGACCGGAAATGCCGGCGGGCGAGACGATGCCGGCGGTGCCTTTCAACGTCAGTCCGATGAAGCCGACGGAGATGCCGTCGAACTCCCTGATCTCAAACGGCGGCAGCACGCTTTTGCCGGTCGCGGTCTCGATGGTCGAGGCCGCGAGATAGCGGAATTTGGCGCCCGTGAAGGGATGCGGCCCCTGGCAGCCGTCGACCGGATGGCAGCCGCCGTTCTGCATCCGCAAGAGCTCGGTCTTGCCCTCGTCGAATTCGTGATTGCCGACCGAGGTGATCGCAAGACCCATCATCGAGAGCGACTCGATCGAAGGCTCGTCGTGAAACATCGCCGACAGGAATGGGCTCGCGCCGATCAGGTCGCCGGCAGCGACGAAGATTGTGTTCCTGTGTCCTTCGCGCAGCTGCTTCACCAGCGTCGCCATGTATTCGGCGCCACCGGCCGCCACCATCACCTTCTTGGCTCTATCCTCGGGATCTCCGACGCGAATGCCGCCCGGCGGCGGACGCAGATTGCCGTGGAAATCGTTGACCGCAAGAATGCGCAGCTCGACCGGCGCGGCGGTCTGGGCCGAGGCGCGGAGGGCAAAGGTAAGGGCGAGCGCGAAGGCGGTCAGGCGGATAAGATGTCGCATGGAACCAGATTAGACGTTCGGCGCGAAGATTTCACGAAGCCTTCTGTTGCGTGCGGCGACTGCCGCGCACTCCCACCCGCCCCTTGAGGGGGCGGGTCGGTTCGCATGAAATGCGAACCGGGGCGGGGTGACCTCCAGGGGAGGGTGGCAGCAGCGTGCTCACTTCACCGCTTCTTCCGGTTCGCGAACGCATTGAACGCCGCCACCGCTTCCTCCGACTTCAGCCGCTCGCCGAACAGATGGCCTTCCTGGTCGATGCGGCGGGTGAGCTCCTCGGGCGGGGCGCGCAGCAGTCGGCGCGATGTCGCGACCGCCTCGGCCGGCAAGCGGCAGATCTCGCGCGCCACCTTGCGCGCCTCGACCTCGGTGTGTCCCGGCGAGACCACGGTGTTGACGAAGCCTGCGGCGTGCGCCTCCGCGGCGGAAAAAGTCCGCCCCATCACCAGCATCGCGAAGGCGCGCTGGTAGCCCATCGTGTTCGGCATCAGCAGGCTGGCCGCACCCACTGGTACGAGCCCGAGATGGATATAAGGTGCGGAGAAGGTCGCAGCGTTCGAGGCGAGCACATAGTCGCAGTGGAACAGCATCACGGTGCCCATGCCGATCGAGGCGCCGTCCACGGCGGCGATGATCGGCTTGGCATTGAGGGCGAGCGAATAGAGAAACTTGGCGCCATTCGACAGCATCTCGGGCTGCGAGGCGTCGGCCTTCAGGAAATCTTCGATGTCGTCGCCGGCGGTGAACACGCCGGAGCCGCCGGTGATGATCATGCAGCGAATGTCGGAGTTGTTCTGCGCGGTGTCGATCGCGTGACTCATCTCCCGATACATGTCCTGCGTGATCGCGTTCTTCTTGCTTGGACGACGCAGGGTGATCACGCGCGTTCCACGCTCTTCGGTGACGACGATATTGCCATTCGGCATGAGAGCCCCCTGCGGTCGCCGCGGCGCTTGCTTTTGGCGTGACTCACGAAACGTCAGCCTACATCATCTTGCAGGCGTGCCAATGCGCTGGCTCAAGCTTTTCGATGCCGATCTTGTGACGCAGGTACATGGCGCCCGCCGCATCGGTGGGGTCTCGCTATTGCGCGTTGCAACAAATGGCTACAATGTTTCAATTGAAAAACCGCTGGTTGTGGGGCACGATCGCACATTGCACCGTTTGCTTTGACTGATTGCTCGATTGATGATTGCCAAAACTGGTGTCGACGAATCCTCGCTGCACTACCGCGGCTGGCGCGTGGTGCTGGCCTGCTTCCTGATGGCTTTCTTCATGTTCGGCTTCGGCCTCTACGGCCAAGGCGTCTATCTCGCCGAGCTGCAGCGCGCCCATGGCTGGCCGGGCACGCTGGTCTCCGCGGCCAGCACCTTTTCGTTCCTCCTGACCTCCGTCCTCGTCATCTTCACCGACGATCTGCTCGCCCGCATCGGATTGCGCGCGCTGATCCTGTGCGGCCTGTCGGCGCTCGGTGCTTCGACCGTGCTGCTGGCGCTGATGCAGACGCCCTGGCAGCTCTATCTGGCCTATGCGCTGATGTCGGTCGGCTGGACCGGCATGGGCACCGTGGTGATCGCGACCGTGCTGAACTCCTGGTTCGAGCGGCGCCGCGGGCTCGCGCTCAGCCTCGCCTTCAACGGTGCGACCTGCGGCGGCATCGTCCTCGTCCCGTTGCTGCTGTCGCTGACCGGCAGCATCGGCTTCCGTTCCGCGATGCTGGCGGTCACGTTCGCAATGGTGCTGCTGGTGCTGCCGGTGGTCGTGACGTTCATCGGTTGGCCCGCCGGGACCTCGCTGGCACCGGCCGGACGTCCGTCCGGTGGCGATGCGGCCGCACCCGGCCAGTCGCGCAAGGCGCTGCTCGCCAACGCAGCGTTCTGGACCATGGTGCTGCCGATCGCGATCGCGCTGCTGGCGCAGATGGGCTTCATCATCCATCAGGTAACGTTTCTCGAGCCGCTGATCGGGCGCGCCAGCGCGGGCCTCGCCGTCACTCTCATGGCGGCGATGGCGGTGATCGGCCGCCTGTCGCTCGGCCTGTTCGTCGACCGGCTCGATCCGCGGCTCGCCTGCGCGGCGTCGATGACGAGCCAGGCCGCGGCTCTCTTCGTGCTGATCCAAAGCACGAATCCGACCGTGCTGCTGGCGTGCTGCGCCGTCTATGGCTTCTCGATCGGCAACATGATCACGTTCCCGCCTCTGATCATCCAGCGCGAGATCGGCGCTTCTGCCTTCGCGGCCGCGATGGGGCTCGGCACCTCGATCAGCGGCATCGTCAGCGCCTTCGGCCCCGGCATCGTCGGCCTGGTGCGGAGCTTTACCGGCAATTACACGACGGCGTTCGCGCTGTGCGTGGTGCTCGATCTCGTCGCGGCGGCCGTCGTGTTGTGGCGGCCGGGGGGAAGGGCGGATGTCGCAGCTTCGTAGCCTGGAGCGCGGCGCAATCCGGTCGTGTGTGGTACGCTCGTCCCACACATTCGGTGTCATCGCCCCGATTTGATCGGGCGATCCAGTACCCAGTGGCGTCAGTCGCTTATCGAGAAGCCGCGGCGTACTGGATTCCCCGCATTCGCGGGGAATGACAGCGGGGAGGAGGTCAGATCTCCCATCCCAAACGCGGCAGTGCTTCGCGCCTACAGCAGCACCGCATCCGCCGCCGCGACCGACTCCGCACTCTCCGTCACGGTGCGCTCGAGCGAAGGCGCCTGCACCGTGATGTTCTCGGCGAAGAAGCGGGCGAGCGAGACGTAGCGCGCGGCGTCCGTGGTGCCGTCGGCCTTGGCGGCGAGCGCCTCAGAGGCCAGCATGCAGCCGCCGAGCGTGGCGCCGAACTGCTGCAGATAGGGCGTAGCTCCCGCAAGCGCCTCGTTCGGCGCGGACGCAACGCGCTCCAACAGCCATTTGCTGGTGCGCGTCAGCGCTTCCACCGCCTCGCGCAGCTTGGTGGCGGTGGTGCCGAAGGCGGGATCGTTGGAGGCCTCGACTTGGCTGACGATAGCCGAGAGTTCGTCGAGCAGCGCCCACACCGCCGCACCGCCATTGGCCGCGAGCTTGCGCGTGACGAGGTCGATCGCCTGGATGCCGTTGGTGCCTTCGTAGATCGCGGTGATGCGGGCATCGCGATAGTGCTGCGCAGCGCCGGTCTCCTCGATGAAGCCCATGCCGCCATGCACCTGCACGCCGAGATAGGCGACCTCATTGCCGATGTCGGTGGAATAGCCCTTGGCGATCGGCGTCAGCAGCGCCGCGCGTGCGGCCGCATCGGCACGCACCTTCGCGTCCTTGGCGCGGGTGGAAACGTCGATCGCGACCGCGGTCGCATAGCAGATGGTGCGCGCCGCGGCGGTCTGCGCCCGCATCCGCATCAGCATGCGCTTGACGTCGGGATGGACGAAGATCGCATCCGAGCCGTCGCCCTTGTTGCCGACCGCACGGCCCTGCTTGCGTTCTTGGGCGTAGGACAGTGCCTGCTGATAGGCGCGATCAGCGACACCGACGCCCTCGAGGCCGACGCCGAGGCGGGCCTGGTTCATCATCGTGAACATGCAGCGCATGCCCTGGTTCTCTTCGCCGATCAGGAAGCCGATGGCGCCGCCATGATCGCCCATGGTCATGGTGCAGGTCGGCGAAGCATGCATGCCGAGCTTGTGCTCGACGCCGCTCGCATAGATGTCGTTGCGCTGCCCCAGCGAGCCGTCGGCATTGACCATGAATTTCGGCACGAGGAACAGCGAGATCCCCTTGGTGCCGGCGGGCGCGTCAGGCAGGCGCGCCAGCACGAAATGCACGATGTTTTCGGTCATGTCGTGCTCGCCATAGGTGATGAAGATCTTCGTCCCCTTGATGCGATAGGTGCCGTCGGCCTGCCGCTCGGCGCGGGTGCGCAGCGCGCCGACGTCGGAGCCGGCCTGCGCCTCGGTGAGCTGCATCGTGCCGGTCCACTCGCCGGAGACGAGCTTCTCGAGATAGATCTTTTTCAGCTCGTCGCGGCCATGCGCCTCCAGCGCCTCGATCGCGGAAGCCGTCAGCAGCGGGCAGAGGCCGAAGGCGAGGTTGGCGGCGCTCCAGATCTCGGTGCAGGCGGCGTTGATCGCAAGTGGCAGGCCTTGGCCGCCAAAACCTTCCGGGCCCGAGACGGCGTTCCAGCCGCCCTCGGTCCAACGCTTGTAGGCGTCCGGCCAGCCCGGCGCGGTCGTGACCTTGCCCTCGCTCAGCTTGATGCCGTGCTCGTCGCCAACCTTGTTGAGCGGCGCCAGCACGTCGGACGCGAACTTGCCGGCTTCCTCCAGCACCGCCGCGGCAATATCGGCGTCGAAATCGCCGTAATGGCCGGCCGCCACGGCGGCCTTGAGGCCCGCGCCGTGGTTGAGCGACAGCAGCATGTCAGAGATCGGCGCGCGGTAGGTCATGGCTCACTCCCGTGGACAAATATTGGCGCCGTATTCCCATGAAACGGGGGCGGTCTCAATGGCCGGGGAGGGACGCGCCGGCCGGGAGCGGGGCCATCGCCGTGCCTATAATATAGAGTGAGGAGGGGAGGGTCGCCCGCCCGTGTGGTATTTTGCCCTCCAGGCGGTTGAAATGCCGCGTCGCTCCCTATAGACCGGCAGCACCTGAGGGGAATCCGCGGTAGCCCGATCTTCCGTCGTTCCCTCAGTCACCTGTTGGGGCGTAGCCAAGCGGTAAGGCAGCGGATTTTGATTCCGCCATTCGGAGGTTCGATCCCTCCCGCCCCAGCCAGATTGCCCGCCCCGCCTGAGACCACTCCCGAAATCGGCCTGGCTGGGGAGCTGCTGGGTCTGGCGCGGCCTCGTCACGCAGTGAAGTCGCATCGGAGCGCGACCGGCCGTCCGGGTCTCAGCGAGATGCGCGCTGTCGCTCGAAAGTGTCGTGGCAGACCGACGAAGCCCGCGACGTGGAGCGTGCCTGCACCGTCCTCGTTGGGCGTCCTTTCGTAGCTTCTTTGTCGGCCTGTCGCCCCGGCTCTTGTCGCCAGATGTGTGTGCCTCCCCGGAGCGACCAGGGCTGGGTTGTCATAGTCGGTGTCAGCGACGACAGGTTGATGATCGGCGCTGCGACATGTTCTCCCAAGACAGGAACGCCCTCGGAGCGGCCGAGTTAGGCCGACAAAACCACTTGTGAAGGAGACAAGGTCATGGCCCGCGCAACAGCACATCCGAATCATCAATGCATCTCGAGCGAAGATATTCAGGGAACCAAGGTGTATGGTGCAGATGGAAAGAATATCGGTGAGGTTGATCACCTCATCATCGACAAGGTGTCAGGCCGCGTGGCTTATGCCGTCATGAGCTTCGGCGGATTCGTTGGCTTGGGTCACAGCCACTACCCCATTCCCTGGGGCGCTCTGACATTTGATACGTCGCTTGACGGTTTTCGAACCAACATCACCGAGCAACAGCTGAAGGATGCGCCTGAGTTCAGCGATGACTCCTGGCAGGATCGAGACTGGGAAACGCGAACTCACCGCTATTATGGGATGCCCACCTATTGGGAAGGGCGAGGTGGCCTATAACGCCTGGCGGCGCGTCGGAAATTTCCAATCGTGAGTGCCAGCTGAATTGATCAGCCGGCCCTCATTGGATGCTGTCGGATTTGATCCTGCCGACTGACGCTAGGACGCTAGAATGATCCGGCCCCGAAGGGCAGCGTTAGTGCAAAGTGTGCAGCGGTTTTCCTCGCGACAAACGCCGAACGCGTTTGCGCGGAGATCATGCTCAAACGTTCAGCCAGCGCTCCCTATCCCTCATACTGGTCCGGCCCCATTGCCCAGGCCGCCTCGTCGTGCCCGTACGCATAATTCCGGTTGTTGATCGCCGGATTGCGATTGACCATCGGGCGCATGAACATCGGATGGGTGGCGCTGCGCACCTCGTGCTCGACGGTGAAGAGGTGCTTGCTGCTATCGAGGTCGACGATGTCGCAGAACCGGTACTGGTATTGATTGTCCTCGCGGGAGATCAGGCCGCGCGCCAGCAGCTTGCGGTACGGGCCCGAGAAGTCGGTGATGTAAATCTGCACATGGTGGCCGTCATAGTCGCCCTGCGGCCGATCGGTCTCGCGGAACAGCAGATGCTGGTCGCGGCCCGTCTTCACCGCGGCAACCTTGCCGTCGCCGTTCCGCAAGTCGGCGGGCATGCCCATGACTTCAGGATAGAACGCGCAGATGCCGGCCGCGGAGCCCACCGGCACGTCGAACTCGACATAGGGAATGCCGAGCGCGATGCGCCCGAAGCGCGCAGCGTCCGGCTCGTAGCAGCGCAGGCGGTTGCCCCACGGGCAGGTCGCCTCGACATGGTCGTTGCGCTCGGCGAATGCGAAGGCCGTGCCCTCGAGCTTCTTCGCGACCGATGCGAGCCGCGCCAGCAGCGCCTCGCGGCCCGCGATGACCAGCCCGATATGGCCGCGCAGCACTTGCGGCCTGCCGCTCGGCAAATGAAACTGGCTTCGCCCGGCATTGATCCACATGTTGGTGTCGGACACCATCAGATAGGGATCGCGGGTCAGCCCGAGCCCCGTGACGTAAAACAGGGTCGCCAGGCGCTGATCCGGGACCTGCACGTTGACGTGCTCGAAATGGATCGCATTCCCGAGATCTTCGGCTGATCGATCGAATGGCTGCGGCATGGATGTGTGCTTCCGGCTGGGGGATCTAGGGCCATACTAGAGCAGAATTTCCGTCCGCCGAAACTGGTCGCCGTTCACATCTCGCGGGCTGGGCATCATGTCCATTGCCGCCTTGCTGCGGCGTGCAGTCCCTGTAATCTGGCGAAAACATTGGGGAAGGGATCGATGGGAGGAGTTCTGGACGGCGTCCGCGTTCTCGATTTCGGGCGCTATATCGCAGGTCCCTATTGCGCGACCTTGCTGGCCGAATTCGGCGCCGAGGTCATTCGCGTCGAAAAGCGCGACGGCAGCGAGGATCGCTTCGTGGCGCCGGTGGGCGAAGATGGCGAAGGCGCGCTGTTTCTCCAGGTCAACCGCAACAAGAAGTGCATCACGCTCGATCCGATGAAGGCGGAGGGGCAGGAGGTGATGCGCCGCCTGGTTGCCACCGCGGACGTGGTCGTCGCCAATCTGCCGCCGCAGACCCTGCGCGCGATGAAGCTCGACTACGAATCCTTGAAGGCGGTCAAGCCCGACATCATCCTGACCACGGCGACCGCGTTCGGCGGGCCGGGGCCCTGGTCCGACCGCGTCGGCTTCGACGGCGTCGGCCAGGTCATGTCGGGGTCGGTGTACATGACGGGCGCGGGCGATCCGCCGTATCGGGCCGCGGTGAACTGGGTCGATTTCGGTACGGCGCTGCACTGCGCGTTCGGAACGCTCGCCGCGCTGATCGAGCGCGGCAAATCCGGGCGCGGGCAGGTCGTCGAGGGCGCATTGCTCGCAACCGCCTTGTCCTTCACCAATGCCACGCTGATCGAGCAGGCGGTCATCAACGTCAACCGCGTGCCGACAGGCAATCTCGGCCAGACCGCGGCTCCAGCCGACATCTACCGCACCAACGACGGCTGGGTGCTGTGCCAGGTCACCGGTCATCCGCTGTTCAAGCGTTGGGCGAGGCTGATGGGCGAGGAGGAGCAGTGGCTGAACGATCCGCGCTTTGCCGACGACATCAGCCGCGGTAACAACGGCCCCATCATCAGCGAACGGATGGCGCGCTGGTGCGCCGAGCGCACCACGCAGGAGGCGGTCGACACGCTGGGACGTGCGATGATCCCGACCGGACCTGTCCTCAGCCCGCAACAGGCGCTGGACCATCCGCACATCCGTGCCGCCGGCTTCATGCAGGACGTCGATTATCCCGGCCTGCCGAAGCCCGCACCGGTCGCTCGCGCTGCCGTGCGGCTGTCGGAGACGCCGGGCGACATCGCAACGCGTTCGCCGAGGCTCGGCGAGCACACCGATCTCGTCCTGACTGAGCTCGGCTACGACGAGGCCGCGATCGCGGCGCTCCGGCAGGGCGGCATCATCTAGCTATCACGGTGCAAGCTCCGGGATGGCGGAGCATTCAAAGCGAGCTGCCGCCGCAGATGACCAGCTGCTGTCCGGTGATGGCGGCGGCTTCCGCCGAGAGCAGGAAGGCGACCGCGCCGGCAACTTCCTCGGAGCGGATGTAACGGCCGATTGGCGGCAGTTTTGGTGCAACATCAGCGCGCGAGGGATCCTTCAACATCGGCGTCTCGGTCGCAGCCGGCGCAACCACGTTGACCGTGACGCCGCGCGGCGCGAGCTCGATTGCCCAAGACCGGGCCAGCGCGATCAGCGCCGCCTTCGTCGCGGCATATTGCCCGCGGCCGGACGCACCCGATGCGGTTCGGCTGCCGATGAAGACGATGCGCCCTCCTTTCGGCAGGCGCGGTGCCAGCGCGTCGGCGAGGCGCTCGGCGGCGTCGACATGCAGCCGCCACATCGCCGCTCCCTCCTCGTGGTCGAGCAATCCGAGGTGACCGACCCTAAGCATGCCGGCGGCATGAACCAGTGCGGTCGGCGTGATGCCCGCGACGGCGTCCGCGATGGCCCCGACGTCGGCAAGGTCGAGCGACACATGATCGAAGGCCGGATGCTCGAACAGTCCGGGCCGGCGGCTGATCCCGGTGACGCGCCAACCGTCGCGCAGCAGCCGCTCGACGATCGCAGCGCCGATCCCCGAGCTGGCGCCGGTGACGAGGGCGTGAGGCCTCATGTGCACCATCTCAGCCCTGGGCGGCGCGCGTCACCCATGGTTCGGTCACGCGTACATATTTGATGGCGCGGCGGTGGAAGGTGAACGCCATGTGGAGCGCGCCGTCGGCGGTCTGCTTGACGGTCGGGTAGGATAGCTCGCGATTGCTTTGCTCGCGCGAATTGTTGGTCATGCAATAGCCGTCGCCGGTCTCGACGTTGCGCCTGGTCCAGCTCCGTCCACCGTCGGCCGAGACCGCCAGCGTCATCGGTGCCCGCGGCGCGCCCCAGAATGCGGTGCGACCGTTCGCCGTGCTGCCGTCGGCGGCGAGAACCGGTGGCAGATCATCTTCGATTTCGTCATAGAGCGAGAGCCGACGCCCGGTTGCGTCATTGGCGCTCGAGTCGTTGAACACGAGTGCGAGATGGCCGTTCACGAGCCGCGTAAACTGGATAGATGAGTTGTTGTTGGGAAGCGCGGTCGCAACCGGCGCTGACCAGGTGCGGCCGTGATCCGCGGACCTGCTCTGATAGATGTTGTCGGCCCAGCGGCTGCGATACAGCGCGAGCAGCGAGCCGTCGTCGAGGCGCGCGATGCACATATGCACACAGCCGCGGCTGCCGGGGACGTCGACGTCCCGCCAGGTCGCGCCGGCATCCGACGAGATCTTCACCGCGCTGGTGTCCTCGTCGCCGTTCCATTTCCGGCCCGGCGTGCTGTGGCAATAGAACACGGGCAGCAGCCAGTCGCCATTGTCGAGCACGACGAGCGGCTGGCGGATGAAGGTGCCGCGGCCGCGCTGCTCCGGGAACAGCGTCTCGATCGGGCCCCAGCTCTTGCCATTGTTACGCGAGAGACGGCGGCGGATCAGCGCGGTGTCCTGGTTTCCGGCGAGCTGAGCCGTCCACATCAGCCACAGCGTGCCGTCGGGAGCGGGAAACAGCACCGGGTTCTGCTCCGAACGTCCCTTGTCATCGGAGAGCTTTTCAGGCGGCGACCACTGTGTCGCGCCACGGGGTAGGCGTGAAAAGTAGATGGAGATATCCGACATACCCTCCTGCGTGCCGCCGAACCAGACGCAAGCCAGATCTCCGCCCGCGAGCGGCATAAGATTGGCGGCGTGGTTCTGCACGCAAGGCGAGGGAATGAAGGCGTCGAACCGCTCGGGATCACCGGCCATCGGGCGGACGACGCCATCGGCGACGATCTCCATGTCGGCGATCATGTCGAGGTCCTTTCCAACAGGGCGTTTGGTTGCGCCGCCTGCGGCGTCGCCGGGGCGGTGGGCGAGCGGCCCAGCACCAGGCGCTCGATCGCCATCACGATCAACGGCGTCACGGCGGCGACGTACATGTTGTCGATGCCGAATGGGTTGCCCAGCAGGTACCAGACCGTGGTCGACACCGCCGCGCCGATCAGCCCGGCCGTGGCGCCGCGGTTGCTGGCAAACAGCGGCAGATAGAAGCCCATCATCGCCACCATCGTGATCGACAGCCGCAGTGCGCGCGTGAAGAACGACAGCTTGAGGATCTCCGGAACGAAGAAGACGAAGACCAGCGGCACGATGCCGATCAGCACCGAGAATACGCGGGTCATCTTCAGCTCGCGCTCCGGCGTCGGCTTCCAGTAGGGAACGTAGAAGTCGCGCACCACGAGCGAGGCGATCGCGAGCGCCACCGTGCAGACGCTGACGAAGATCGAGGCGACGAGCGAGGTGGTCACGAAGGCCGAGGCCAGCGGCGGCATCTTCTCGAGGAACACCGGCAGGGCGTAGAGGCTGTTCATATCAGGGTAGAGGAATTTCGCGGCGACACCGATCAGTGCGAGGAGGATGCCGAGCGGCAGGCAGAACGCGGCGGCATAGAAGGTCGCCTTACGGGCGTCGTCGGCGCTCGGCGTCGAGGAGATCGCCTGGACAATGAACTGCGTCGAAAAGATCGCGCCGACCGTGCCGAAGGTCCAGGCGAAGATGGTCGCAAAGCCGATCTTGCCGTCCCAGCTGAAATAGTGCACTGGCAGCTTGGCCTGCATCGGCGCAATCCCGCCGGTCAGCGACATCGCCACCGCAAAGATGATGAGGATGCCGACGACCTTGAAGGCGCTGTGCAGGATCGTCACCCAGGCGACGCCCTTCAAGCCGCCGAACACGTAGTAGAAGGTGCTGACGACAGCAATGATGCACATCGCGACCGGCAGGCTGACATGCAGCGCCGTGGCGATCGCGGCTGCTCCGCTGACGTAATTGCCGACATTCACCAGCAGCAGGGCGTAGATCATGATCACCGATACCGTGAGCATGGTCGACTTGCCGTATTTCTGCGCAATCGCGGCCGAGATGGTGTATTCGCCGGAATTGTAGAGCTTCTTCACCATCAACAGCCCGAACAGCAAGAAGCCGATCGAGGCGCCGAGCACGGCCCAGCCTGCCGCGATGCCCGACTGGAAGGTCTCCTGCGCCGTGCCGACGGTCGACTTGGCCCCAACGAATTCGGACATCATCAGCACGCCGACGACGACGGCCGGCATTGCGCGCGCGCCAGTCATGAACTGGTCGCTGGTTCGGCTGCGCAGTTTCAGCGTGAGCCAGGACGTGAAGGCGATATAGGCGACGATCATCGTGACGATGAGCGTGCTCTCGCCGTTGAGGATGGCTTGCATCGTTGACGTTTCCTCTGGTGACGGACGCGGTGTTGTGAGCCCGCTCTGCAAAATGTTCGGAATGCGAACAATTGTTGTCAATGCCTATTAGACCTCTCAAGACGCCGTGCGTCAAGCGCAGGGGCGCGCCGCGAGGCGCGGAACGCGCGGGGCAGCGGGTGTCCGTTCCCGTCGTCAACGGCTGGAATCAAGAGGTCGAGCTATGCGGGGCGAGCCGGCGTCCGCCTGCTACAGCAACTGCTTCAGCGCCCGTGCATCGGCCGGTGCCGCGCTCTTCTGGTCGTTGTCGAAATAGACATAGACGTCGCAGCCCTGCCGCTTCCACGATTTGATCCGCCGCGCCCATTGCGCGAGCGTGGCTTTGGTATAGTGCCCGTGATAACGCCCGCTCGGCCCGTGTCCGCGCACATAGACGAAATCCGCCGTGCGCTTCCATGGTGCCGGCGCATCGTGATGGTCGGACAGGCACAGCGAGATGTTCTCGTCGGCCAGCATTCGCAGAATGCGCGGCTGATACCAGCTCGGATGACGGAATTCGAAGCTGTAACGCCGTTTTCCGGACAACAGCTTGAAGAAGGCGGCGAGGCGGTCGGCGTCCGCCTCGAATTGCGGCGGGAGCTGGAACAGGATCGGGCCGGCTTTGCGGCCCAGCCGTGAGATGCGATCCTCCAGCAGCTCGAGGCTGTTGACGGAGCGGCCCGACAGGCGCTTCCAGTGCGTGATGAATTTCGACGCCTTCCAGGCGAAGACGAAATCGCGGCCGGTCTGCTCCCGCCACCCTTTCACCGCTTCCGGCGTCGGCGTGCGGTAGAACACGCCGTTCAGCTCGGTGGTGTCGAACTGTCCGGCGTAGTAGCGCAGCTGCTCCTTCAGCGTCACGCCCTCGGGAAAGAACGGGCCTCGCCAGGAGGCGTAATGCCAGCCGGAGGTGCCGATCAGAACGCGCGCCATCTTTTACGTGCCATTCGTTGCAATTTGCCGGAAGGGAACGTCCGTGCGGCCGATACGTTGCTCTTGATCAACGCAGGACCGGAACCGATGTACGCGCTGTTCGAAGGCAACAAGCAGATCGGCAGTCCCTTTCCGACCGAGAAAGAGGTGTGGGAAGCCGCCTTGATCGAGGGATTGGTGACCGACGTCCCGGTCGCCGACGAGGAAGGTGGCCGGATTCTGCCGGCCGGCTATCACGTCAAGCGGGTGGACGAGGTTTGCGAGCCGCGGTCGGATTGGAAGCTGCCGCGCGAGATTTCGTGAGCTAGTTCGAGGCCAGCGCCGTCTTGGCGACCTCAGCCATCCAACCGGAGGCCGCCGGCAGGATCGCGTCGTTGAAATCGTAGCGCGGGCCGTGCAGCTCGGCCCCGTCGCGTAACTCGCCATTGCCGATCCAGACAAAGGCGCCCGGCCGCTGCTGCAGAAAGTGGGCAAAATCCTCACCGGCCATGCTGGGCGCGAGGTCGCGCCGCACCGGAGCCTGCACCTTCTCTGCGGCGATGCGGGCGAGGCCCGCTTCCGCCGGTGTGTTGACCACCACGCCGACACCCATGACGATCTCCGGCGTGACCTTGACGCCAAAGCTGGTCGCGATGCCAGCGCAGCTGCGCTCGATCCCGTCGAGGATGGTGTCCTTGACCGCGTCGCGGTGATACCGCAGCGTGCCGCGGATCGTGACGCGTCCGGCGATCTGGTTCGGCGCGGTGCCGCCTTCGATCATGCACAGCGAGAGCACGGCAGTGTCGAGCGGATCGACGCCGCGCGCCACGATCGATTGCAGCGCCACGATCAAATGGCCGGCCGCCATCACTGGATCGCGCGTCAGATGCGGCATGCCGGCATGCCCGGCATGGCCCTCGATGGTGATGGTGATGCGCCCGCCGGAGGCCATGACGACGCCGTCATGGACCGCGATGCTGCCGGCGGCAAGGCCCGGCCAGTTGTGAAAGCCGAACACCCGCTCCATCGGGAAGCGGTCGAACAGCCCGGCCGCGACCATCGCGCGCGAGCCGCCAAAGCCTTCTTCGGCCGGCTGGAAGATGAAATCGACCGTGCCGCTCCAATCGGTGTCGGCGGCGAGCAGCGCCGCCGCACCGAGCAGCGAGGCGGTGTGCCCGTCATGGCCGCAGGCATGCATCACGCCGGGAGTTGTCGAGGCGTAGGGCAGGCCGGTGTCCTCGGTGATCGGCAGCGCATCCATGTCGGCGCGCAGGCCGACGCGCCTCTGCGCATGCCCGCGCATCAAGGTCGCGACGATGCCGTGCCCGCCGATGCCTGAGACGAAGGGAATGCCGAGCTCGGTGAGCCGGTCCTGCACGAAGGCGGCGGTGGCCTTCTCCTGGAGGGACAATTCGGGATGCGCATGCAGGTGCTGGCGCCACGCGGTCAGTTTCTGGTGCAGCTCGGGTGTCAAGATAGAAGCTCTTGGGTGATGTCGGTTGCGGCTATCATATCGAAGTCTGCGACCTGTGCATCCAGCAGACGAGAATAGCACGCGTGCAGCAACGATCAGTCTGATGACGGCCGATGAGCCCAATCTTGCCGCGGCCCCACTTACCTCTCCCGCTTGCGGGAGAGGTCGGCGCGTAGCGCCCGCAAGCGGGAGAGGGAGCGCACCTCGTTCGCGGCCACGATTGAACGCTACCCCGCCAGCTTCGCCAGCCCGTTCCAGTCAAAACCGATGCCGTGGCCGGGCCGGTCCGGCGCCAGCGCCATGCCGTCCTTCAGCACCAGCGGATGCTCGATATATTTGTCCAGCCCGAAACCATGCGCCTCCAGATAGGAGCGGTTCGGGCAGGCCGCGAGCAGATGCACGGTGATGTCGTGCGCACCGTGGCTGGTGACCGGCAGGTTGAAGGCTTCGGCCAGCCGCGCGATCTTCATGAACGCACTCACGCCGCCGCAATTGGTGACGTCGGGTTCGGGATAGGACACCGCGCCACTGGCGATGTAGTTCTTGAACTCCCACAGCGAACGCAGATTCTCGCCGGCCGCGATCGGCACGCCACCGGCCTGCATGATCCGTGCGTGGCCTGCGACGTCATCGGGAATGATCGGCTCCTCGAGCCAGGTGAGGTCGTAGGGAACGAAAGCGCGGGCGGCACGGATGGCCTCCTCGACGGTCCATTTCATGTTGGCATCCGCCATCAGCGGAAAACCATCGCCGAGATGCTGCCGCATCGCGGAGACGCGCGCGACGTCGGATTTCAGGTCGGGCCGGCCGACCTTCATCTTGATGGCGCGAAATCCTTTGGCGAGATTGCCGTCGGTCTGCTTGAGCAGCGCGTCGACGGAGAGATCGAGGTCGATGCCGCCGGCATAGCACGGCACGGCCGCGTCGAAACCGCCGAGCAGGCGGAACAGCGGCAGCCTCGCGCGTCGCGCCTTCAGGTCCCACAGCGCGATGTCGAGCGCGGACAGCGCCAGCACCACCGGCCCGCCGCGGCCGCCATAATGCAGCGCCCACCAGAGGTGATGCCAGATCGCTTCGGTGTCGTCGGCCTCGCGTCCCTCGATCAGTACGGGGATCTCGCGCTTGAGGATGTCGGCGACGGCGCCGCCATTGCGCCCGACGGTGTAGGTGTAGCCGACACCCTCGGCGCCGTCGGCATCACGGATGCGGCAGGTGATCAGCTCGAACGCGGCGATCTCGCCATGGGTGGAGTCGGAGAGCGTGATGGGGAGGGGGACCCGGTAGAATCCGGTCTCGGTCGTTGCGATGCGCGCCATGGTTCCTTCCTGCGTTTTCTTTGCAGGCTAGGACGGTGCGCACCGGCGGGCAAGCGCGCACCGTGCAGGGCGGGTCACCGCATCGTCGCGAGCTGCAGCGCCAGCGCGCAGGCGCGGTCATATTCGTCGAGATTGATCCACTCGTCGATCGTGTGCGCCTCGTTCTGTCCGGCGCCGAAGGTCACGGTCGGAATGCCGTGGCGGACCATCCAGTTGGCATCCAGGCCGCCATTGGCGGCGCGGACGTTCGGAGTACCGCCCACGGCAGAGACCGCCGCGATCGCGCGTTTGACCACGGGCAGGCTCTCCTTCATGCGGAACGGATAATAGTCGGTCTGCGCCTTGAACTTGACCTTGCCGGATTTGCCTTGCGCGTTGGTGACTTTCTTGGCGGCCTTCTCGAACGCGGCCTTGTAGGCCTTGGTGATCTCCTTGAAGAACTTCCCGTCATGGCTGCGGCATTCGCCGCGCACATGCACGTAGTCGGTGACGACATTGGTGGCATCGCCCGCCGGGCGGCCCTCGCCGCCGGTGACGGGACCGACATTGCTGGTGCCTTGCTGCTTGCCCTTCACCACCTTGCCGAACCAGCCGCCCGCCTTCACCTCGGCGAGCGCCAGCGCCATGATCATGGTCGCGGAGATGCCGCGCTCCGGCGCCACGCCGGCATGCGAGGCGCGGCCGAAGATCTCGACGGTCCAGCGGTCGGCGCCGACCGCGCCGATGACGACGTTGGAGGCCAAGCCGCCGTCATAGTTGAAGGCCATCACCGGCGCACCGAGCTCGTCGAGCTTGACGTGGCGCGCGCCATAGAGCCCGCTCTCCTCGCGCACGCAGAACAAGAGCGTGATCGGCGGATGATCGAGCTTCTGCTTTTCGAGCTCCGCGGCCAGCGCGATTGTCGCCGCCGAGCGCGGTCTTGGCCTCGTTGACGATCTTGCGCCCCGATTTCTTGGGTCTAGCGCCGGCGCAGAGCGGCACGGTGTCCATGTGGGTCATGAACATGATGCGCGGCTGGTTGTGCAGCGCGCCGCGGCCGGGCAGGTCGACGATGAGGTTGCCGGTCTCGGTCGGCACGGGAATGCGCGTGTTGGCATCGTCGAGCCGGATCGCCTTCGCCGGCACGCCGCTTTCCTTCAGCGCGGCCGTGAGCTCTCGCCCGATCGCCGCCTCCTGTCCCGTCACGCCCTCGACGGAGAGGAAGCGCATGAGGCGGTCGGTGGCGGCCTTGGTGTCGACGGGCATGAGTGATTCCTTTGGCAGGCGGGGCGCGTCATCCTAGAGCACGATCCGGAAAAGTGTGCAGCGGTTTTCCGAAAAGATCATGCTCAAACAAATAACCTACAGCGCGATGACGATTCATTCTGATCTCATCGCGCTTTATGGACTTGGCGAGGTGTAAGCCAAGAAGATCAGCACGCCGAATGCCAGCACGGCAGCCATGAACAGCAGCACCGCCGGCAGCCCGGCGAGTGCCGCCACCGCACCGGTGACCGACTGCATCAAGGCCGCGCCGAGAAAGAACGCGAGGTTCACGGCCGCGAGCGCCTTGCCCGCGGTTTGCGCATCGACCAGCTGCCGGGACATGCCGAACAGCAGCGGCTGCGCGGAGGTCGCAAGGCCAATGAGCACGAACAGCACGAGGTCGTATTGCGGCGGCATCATCGGCATGCCGAACAGCACGGAGACCGCGTAATGCGGCGCCCCCAACGCCATCAGCGCCAGGAGCAGCGCCCCGACCATATGCGAGGCCGCCACCAGCGCGCGGCGGCGGCCCAGCCTGCGGTCGATCATGCCGATGCAAAGAGGACCGGCGATCATCGCCAGAGTGAACGCGCCGAGCTGGTTGCCGGCCTCGACCCGCGACAGGTCCTTGACCTGCATCAGCCACGGCCCGCCCCACAGGCCGCGCAGCACCAGCGAGCTCGCGAGCGACACCAGCGCCAGCGCGATCAGGCCGCGCAAGGGCCGTGACAGTCCGAGCCGGAGCACCTCGATCATCTGCGATAGCGGCGAGGAATCGTCCTTGTGCTCGGCCGCCTGGTGCGGCACCAGCGCGAACACGGCGAGCGCCACCGCGATGCCGCCAGCTGCGGAGATCCAGAACCCGGCGCGCCAGCCCCAAGTGTCGACCACGAAGGCGAGCGGGCTCGACGACAGCAGCATGCCGATATTGCCGATCGAGAGGATCGCGCCCGACCATAGCCCGAAGCGGCCGGCCGACAATTGCTTGGCGGCAAGAGTCATCGGGCACATCAGCATGCCCGAGGTGGCAACGCCGAGCAGCACCTGCCCGACCGCAAAGCTCGCAGGCCCGGTCGCAAACCCCGACGCGATGGCGCCGATCACGGTTCCCGCGAGCAGGCTGAGCGCCACCGGCCGCACACCGAAGCGATCCATCGCCGCGCCGACCGGAATCTGTGCCGCGGCAAAGGCGAAGGGATAGACCGAGGTGAGGCTGGCCAGCGCCTGCGGCTCGATATGGAAATCCGCCGCCATCAGGTCGAGGCTGACCGCCGGAATGGTGCGCAGCAGGGTCGAGAGCATGTGCCCGCAGGCCAGCGTGAGCAGCGCAAAGATCAGCGCGCGGGTGCCATCTCCCGCGTCTTTCGTGGCAGCGGTCGTCATGGGCGTCCCGTCCCGAGAAGATTTCGGATCGGCGTACATGATCGCGGGGCGGGCGCCAATGGCGGCAGCGGGACCCCCTCATTCCGGAATGTGGCTTCTCTGGATCACCGCGCGAATGACCAGGTGCAGGCAGCCGGCCATCAGCATGACGCTTGCCGAGTGCCGGCCGTCACGACGGCGCGCTTGGCAGGCGTTCAGGCCTCGGACGGTTGTGAACCAGGACGGCCGCCAAGACGTTATGCTCGGGAAAACGTGGTATCCTGCCAAGCGGGAGGCGCCTCGATCTGCGGCGGCAGCGGCAATGTCCTCGTCCGAGAGTCCAAGTCAGACGACCAGTGACGCGGCCCGCCGAGAGCGGAGAAGGAGCAATTCCTTACTGTTGGTCCTCGCCGTTGGATTTCTTGTTTTTGGCGCCGCAGCGGGTGCACTCTATTATGCGTTGCGGCCGGACGTTCTCAGGATCGCCGTTGGACCGCCGGGCAGCGACGACTACAAAGTCATTCAGGCGATGGCCGATGCCTTCGGTAGCGAAAGCCGAACGATCAGGCTGGCTCCGATCAAAACCGAAGGGGCGGTGGAGTCTCTCGCCCTGCTTGGGGCCGGCAAGGCGGACCTTGCCGTCGGCCGGGGCGATCTGGAAATGCCCGCCGCGGCGCAGACTGTCGCCGTCTTGCGCAAGAACTTCGTTGTGCTGTGGGCGCCGTCTGGACTTGCCGGCAAGGGCTCGAAAAGAAAGAGCCCGCCGAAAATCAAGGAGGTCGCCGATCTCGCAGGGCGCCGTGTCGGCGTGATCGGGCGGACCGCGGCGAACGCCGCGTTGCTGCGCGTCATCCTGAGCGCCGCCGGAGTGCAGGCGGACAAGGTCGCGGTGACGCACTTTGGCACTGAGCAGATCCAGGAGCTGGCACGCGATCACACCCTCGACGCATTCATGGCGGTCGGGCCGCTCGACAGCAAAATTACCGCGGAGGCCGTCGTCGCAACGGCGCGGGCACGCGGCGAGCCGAAGTTTCTCGCCATCGAGACATCGGAAGCGATCGCCCTGAAGCATCCCCGCTATGAATCCGAGGAGATTCCGCCCAGCGTCTTCAATGCGGATCCAGCTTGGCCGGATGACAAAGTCGAGACGGTCAGCGTCAGCCATCTCATCGTGGCGAGAAAGACCTTGTCCGAAACGACGGTCGCCGCCTTTTTCCGGCAGCTCTTTGCCGTTCGCCAGACGATTGCGCGGCTGGCACCCGGCGCTGCGCACATCACCAAGCCGGACCTCGAGAAGGACACCGAGCTGCAGGTCCATCGGGGAGCGGCGGCCGTCATTGACGGCAATGAACGCACCTTCCTCGACCGGTATGGCGATTACTTCTGGTTCGGGCTCCTGCTTCTCTCCGGAATCGGCTCGGCCGGCGCCTGGTTGCGCCGCTATTTGAACCGCGACGAAAGGGAGGACAATACCAGCCATCGCAAGAGAATCCTGGCCATGGTGTCCAGCGCGCGGACCGCGGAATCCAATCAGGAACTTCTGGCCCTGCAGCGTGAGGCCGACGCCATCATCGCTGAAACGCTCGAGTGCTACGATGACGGCGCTATCGAGGGAGAGGAGCTGGCGGCATTTGAGCTGGTGCTCGACCTCTTGAGCAACGCCATTGCCGAGAGGCGAGCCGCGTTGCAACGCGCCACCCTCGAAACCGTTCGCGGCGCGGTAGCGGGCCATGGCGCTACGCCGCGCGGATAAGGTCGGCCATCTCAACCTCTTGCAGCTCGCTCCGCGGTGCCCGCGACGGCTGCCATCGCCGCCTCTCCGTACTCATCGCCGTTCGGGACCTTCGGTCAGCGGACGATAGGAACAAAAAAGACATCGTCGCTCTTACCTCGGTCAGGAGATCTACTCATGCTGTCCTCAAGACCGCCACGGCCCATTCGCACAACGCTCGATCTTACGAACGCAGTGCAGGTCAAGTCCGTACGCAGGCGGCTTCGCATCTCCAGTACCGATCTGGTCAGGATCGTCGACAAGATCGGCAACTCTCTAACGGCCATAGAGAAGGAAGTGGAGATCGAGAAGCTGACCGTTCAGCAGTGTAATGCCAAGGATACGCCCACGACCCTCGAATAAATTCAAGTCATCAAGTCGAAGAGGAGAATTGCGATGAAGGCTGACGCACTGGCGATCCGGTGACGTCATTCGCAATTTCGCGTGCAGAGAATGGATGATCCGCACCAGGTGAATACCATCATCGCCACGACGGTTTGCGCGTTCTTCAAGGGACATCCTGACGTCCAAATCGCAACCGAAGAAGCCAAGCTGCTGGCCAAGCAGATCACTGAAGCGCTGAACGAGGCTGGGCTGCAGATTGCTGCCGTCAATGAGATCACGCCGCGCTAGCGCGGACATCAATCCGCCTAAAGTCCCGATGAATCCGCCGAAATTGGCTCCCTGCGGACCCTCACCCTTCCTGCCAACGTTCCGTTTGCGCCCGAGAACTGCCGTTTCGGGTGCTTCCCGAAGCGCCTGCGAGGCAGACGCCGCCGCAAGCGGATAAGCCGCGGCGCGGGCGGCCCGTGACAGGACCGTATCGGGAGAATGACCCCCCTCCGGTAATCCTGGATCGCTCAAGCTCGCTTCGGTTGTTCATTCGTGGTACGCGTTGACGACCGCGCGCTGATCTTCTGTTGCCGAAGCACGCTCCAGTTATGCGAGGGAGGCGAGAATGACGGGTACGGCCAGGCGCCGCTCTGGATGCACGCTCTCCGCACACCTCCTGCTTGGAGTGGGCATATTGCTCACTGGCGTGCTTCCGGATCATGCGGAGGAGGCGCTAAACTCGCGTGGCGAGGCGCTCTACCGCACGCGCTGCGCATCGTGCCACGAGGGTGGCGTGACACGCGCGCCTGACGCCAACGCGCTGCGGCAATTCAGGCCTGAGCGGATGAGCTTTGCCTTGATGTTCGGCATGATGAGCCAGCAGGGGCGCGACCTGAGCCAACGCGAAATTCAGGCCATCGTTCGCTATCTCGTCGGGACAGCGCCGGAGCAGCAGCAACCACTGCCGGATTCCACGTGCGGTGAGCGGGGCCCCGCGCTGGCGGACGCTTCGTTGCCGCGCTGGAACGGCTGGGGCGTCGACATCGCTCAACACCGGTTTCAACCCGCTGCCATGGCCCAGCTTTCGCCCGACGATGTTCCGCGTCTGAAGCTCAAATGGGCGTTCGGCTTTCCCGGCGATACCAGAGCCTACGCGCAGCCGACGGTTTGGGGCGGCCGGGTCTTCGTGGGCAGTGCGGGGGGCAAGGTCTATGCGCTGGATGCCAGACTTGGCTGCCAGCGCTGGGTGTTCGACGCCGGCTTCGGCGTACGCACCGCGATCACCATCGGCGAGGATGAGCGGGGCACGACCGCCTATTTCGGCGATCAACGCGGTGAAACTTATGCGCTCGATGCCGAGAGCGGAAAGCTGCTGTGGAGGCGACGTGTCGATGCGCATGCGGGGGCCGTCATCACGGGCGCGCCGACATTGGCCAATAATGTGCTTTATGTGCCAGTCTCCTCCGTCGAAGAGGTATTGGCGATCGATCCACGCTATTCTTGCTGCACCTTCCGCGGTCTGATCGCCGCGCTCGACGCCAGGACCGGCGAGGTGCTGTGGCGCGGCTATGTCAGCCCGCCGGCCCAGCCAATCCGCCTCAACGAGATCGGTGTCCAACTCTTCGGACCCTCTGGCGGCGCCATCTGGTCGTCGCCGACCGTCGACCTCAAGACAAGTCGGATCTATGCGACGACGGGCGACAGTTATCTGGACCCGGCTTCCACGACCTCCGACGCGTTTGTGGCCTTCGATCTGGGCACCGGACGGCTCGCCTGGTCGCGGCAGCTGACCGAGGGTGATGCCTACAACGTCGCGTGCAGCAGCCAGTATCGCGCTAACTGCCCCGGCACCAAGGGTCCCGATTTCGATTTCGGCTCCTCTCCGATGCTGGTCGACCTACCTGACGGACGTCGTGCGCTCATTGCCGGCCAGAAATCCGGCATGGTGTACGCGCTCGATCCGGACCGCGATGGTGCCATCATCTGGCAGCGCCGGGTTGGACTCGGCAGCACGCTCGGCGGCGTGCAATGGGGCTCCGCTGCGGATGATGCGAACGTCTATGTCGCGGTGTCGGATGTCGGCATGAAGGCCGTGCCCCCGGCCGCCGCCGGCGCGCAGAAATCGGTCTTCGGGATACCCATGAAGCTCGATCCAAGTCAGGGCGGCGGGCTGTATGCGATGAACCAGGCGACGGGCGAGATCGTCTGGCACACGGCACATCCGGGCTGCGGTGATCGGCCGGGATGCAGCCCCGCGCAGTCGGCTGCCGTAACCGCCATTCCTGGTGTGGTGTTCTCCGGCGGACTGGACGGTCACCTGCGGGCCTATGCCGCCAAGAGCGGCGAGATCATCTGGGACGTCGACACCATGCGGGACTATGCGACCGTAAACGGCGTGTCGGCACACGGCGGCTCGCTCGATGGACCGGGACCGGTGATCGCCGGGGGCATCCTCTACGTCAACTCGGGCTACACCAATTATGGTACCGCGCCCGGCAACGTGCTGCTCGCCTTCTCCGTGGACGGACAGTAGGCGGGGAGTTTTCGCGCAACGCGGTTGGAATTCACGAGAAAGTCCGCTGTGCGCCGTAAGCAGAGCGAAGCGGACACGATTTATGATGGGCCGTAGCTCCGTTCGAACGTATCGACGTTCGTGGTCACGGCGCGCCACCAGTTCACCGGTTTCAGCTTCGCCGGCTCGCCCTCCCTGGACGCGCGCAGCGCCTGGTCTGCGACCACGAACCAGGCGGTCTCCATCTTTCCGTGACGCAGCAGTCCGGTATAGGAGACGGCCCGGTCGCCCGTCGCAGACGAGCCTACCGCGACAAAGGCGATGCAATTGCCCCTGTGAAACCCGGTGACCGGCACCGCTTGCCCGTAAAAGCCGCTGTCTTCGAGCGCGGTCTCGAAATTCCCCGCGATGCGGCCGTTCGCATCATCAGTGATGCGCAAGATGGAGCCGAATTGATTTCGCCAATTGCCGACCCAAGCCACATCGGATCCCATGTCGGTTCTCCTACGCTCGTCCATTCGGCGCCGCGCGCAGCCGGCGCAACCGATGCAGCTCCTTTGCTGCGTCCTTCATCAGGCCGTCCGCGGCCTTGCGTTCCGCACCGACGATGAAGCCCGCTGCGAAAGCCTGGGCGCGGCGGTGCGCAGGCGGCGCCGTCAATGCGGCCTCCGTCGCCAGCTCGCGATGCGCCATGAAGTCGTTCAGCGATCCCAGCGCGGATTGAATCTGCTTCAGCCGGTCGGACAGGGCTGCGAGCTCGTTCTGGTCGCCATCGCTGTAGAGGCTCTCGAAGAAATCCACGGCGTAACGAATCTTCTTGATCTTGATCCGCAGCTTGTGACGCTGCATCGGATCGAGATCGTTCAGTCGATTGCCCTGCTTGCGCGCCTTCCGGATGCGCCGATCGAGAATCTCCGCAGCGTAGGCGGCGATCGCGCCATCGTCATCGGTGTGAAGCCGTCCGCCTTCGATCCACTCGATCACGTCGATCAGCAGGCGGCGGTAACGCCCCGACATCACCGCCTCGCGTGCGCGCTCGAATGCCGCCTGTCGTTGCCCGGAGAACCTCTTGCGGATCGCGCGGGCGCCGCGTCGCGGCACGTCCTGCTCGGTGATCGGCCGGATGCTCTCGTTCAGGAACACGTCGATTTCACGCGCAGGCGCCAGTTCGCCCGTGAGCCATTTCAGCTCGGCCTTGATCCGCGCAGTGCTCGCGCGCGGCAAGATATCGGCGAACAGCGAGATGGCCGCCCGCAGGCGCCGCAGGCCGACGCGCATCTGATGGACTCCTTCGGCGTCCATGTCACGCACCGGATCGGCATTCGCCGTGACGTGACGCAGCGTCGAATGCGCGATGATCCGGAAGGCCTCGCGCGGCGACAGCCCAGCCTTCAGCGCGATCGGCTCGGCGCGCTGCGCGCCGCCGCCACTGCCCGCGACGAGCAGATAACCTCGCTCGGCCTTCGAGCGCAGATCGAGCTCTGCCCCAGTTCTGCGCTCGACATCGCGGGCAAGGCGGAACAGGTCTGCAACATGGCCGGACTTCAGTTCCAGCTCCAGCTCGGCAACCGGCCGCGAATGGCGTCCGGCGCTGATGCGACCGCGGTCGACCGCAAGTTCAATCTGGCTCTTCCTGACGCGTCGCGCCTGCGCCATGCGATGAATGTCGGTCCGGAAGACCGGCTTTAGCTTGCGAGGGAGCTTTCGGGTCGCAAGCTCCTGGAGCGGCGTATGCCTCGTCTTGCTCAGGTCGGGGTTTGCACCGGAAACCTCGTGCTCCCATTCGCCCCGCGTCACGCTGCCCGCGCCGCCGGCTTTCACGGTCTGCACGTAGCGGCCCTCGATCTTGCGGACGCGCAACGTCACGCCATGGCGTTTGAGCTTATGCTTGGTCGTATCGTAGTAGGTCGATGCGAGCGACTGTTCGCACTGGTCGCCGCGCCGCCCGCTCAAACGGCCCTTCCGCAACACTGACGACAAGTTTCGCGGCGCAACGCGGAATTTCAGTTCCGTTTCGGAGGTCATGGCGAATTCTTCCATTTGTCGAATTCAAAGCGATGCCAGCGCGGGAAGTTCCGACGCCGCGATGCAATGGCTCACAGACGGACCGTATGGGAACATATGGACCGTTGATGGATCATTGAGTTGTCGAATTTCTGAAAATCGCTACCGCCCCTCGGTGGGCTAGCCCGACTTCAGCTCGGCCAGCAGCTTCCTTGTCTCGCCCAGCAACTCCCGGATCGCCCGCTGCGCCGCGAGTCCGTCCTGCGCGAACGCGCCATGCTTCCGCGCATTCTGATTTCCCCTCGGTGCGCCTGATCTCCGTGCGCCGCCGTGCATGCGGCAGCGGGCCTTGCCTTGCCTCGCCGGCGCGCGGCAGACGGTACCGCTGCGTGTCCGTGCGCCGCAGCGTGGGCTCGACTGCATGGCATCTGTATTGCGGATGTGATCGCGGCTCATGCGCTGGCGCCGTTCTCTGCATTCGCAGTCCTATCCGTCGCGCTTGCCTCCGCCACGATCACGTTCGCGTGCTGCGTGACGTTGCCCACGATTGCGCTGCCGCCGTCCTGCACCGACACATTCTGCACCGTGATGGCGCGCTCGCCATTGCTGCGGTGGCGGCTGAGGGCCTCGATCTGGGCTGCAAAAGTGCGGGCCAGCCGGGTCAATGCGCGGGTGACGCCTTCCTGCTGCTGCAGATGGTCGGTGAAGGCGAGGCGGCAGGCGGAGCGCATCGCCGCGACGTGGACGGACACCATCTGCGCCACCAGCATGGTCTCGACCGAATCCCTGGGTGCGATGCTCGTCATCATCGAGATCATGAAGGCGAGGTTGGCCTCATTTGGCTTCTGCTCGATCACGCTGGCCTTGAGCAATTGTTGGAGGATGCCGTGCAGCGCGTCGCGATCGACGGCGCCGAGCGCCTCAGCCAGCAGCCGCTCGCCGGCTTGCGGGTCGGGATGTTGGATCTCCAGGCGCCGCCGGGTGAGCTTGATCCGGGGCGTCGGTCTGCTGCGATCCGTTGCCGCGATCGGTAACGTGCTGGTGCGATGGGGAGTTGACGTCATGTCCTAAGGTCCTTTGCGGGCGCGAGCGCTTGCGGCGCGAAGCCGGTCGCGCGCGTGCCGCGCGGTGATTGCAATTTTCAGATGTCGATGAAGGACTTACGCGCAACCAGCTCGCGGCGTGCAGGGCTGAAATGGCCTGGGCGCTCACGGCTGTTGCGATCATGCCATTATGCCGGTGTTTTGCCCGACGTGTCAATTCGAATTCGCAATACCAGAAATTCGCCTTGTCCTGCCCAAGTCCTTGTTTCGACAACGGTCGGCTACTGTGCATGGGGTTGTTTTCGCATTTTTTGTTGCGGAGCTGCTCTTTCGTGCCGCGCGGCGGAATGCCGACGCGCAAACGCGATTGCGAATTCCGGCGCCGCCGCTCATCATCGACCTTCGAATGCGTCGCACCAACAAGCATGCACAAGCGGCGCGATGAGGTCTGGGGAGGGAACGAATGCAACGAACGCTTCGCCTGTTGGCGATTGTCGCCGGATTGTGCGTCACGACACAGGCGCTCGCGCAGAAATATCCGGCGCGCCCGGTCAAGATCATGGTCGGCTTCAGCGCCGGCGGCCCGGTCGACGTCGTCGCGCGCATCATCGGCGATCGCTTAAGCAACAAGCTCGGGCAGCCCTTCGTGGTCGAGAACCGCGCCGGCGCCAATGGCATGATCGCCGCCGAAGGCGTCGCGCGTGCGGAAGGCGACGGCTACACCATCCTCGCCTGCAACTCGTCCACCATCACGCTCAACAAGACGCTGTTCAAAGATATCCGCTACGATCCGGAGAAGGACTTCGCGCCGCTCACGACCGTAGTCTCGGCGCCGCTGGTGCTCGTGGTCAATCCGGAGAATCCCAAGACCGCCGGCATCAAGACCGTAGCCGATCTCGTCGCCGCCGCGAAGGCCGCCCCCGGCGCGCTCGCTTACGGTTCGGGCGGCAACGGCAATCTCGCCCATCTCGCCATGGAGCTGCTCAGCCAGAAGGCCGGCATCAAGATGATCCACGTGCCTTATCGCGGCGGTTCGGCGTCCGAGGTCGGCCTGCTCGCGCAAGAGGTGCTGGCGGTGTTCGATCCGCTTTCCGCCGTGCCGCTGGTCAAGGCCGGCAAGCTGCGCGCACTCGCGGTGTCCTCAGCCGAGCGGCTGCCGGCGCTGCCTGATGTGCCCACCGTCGCGGAAGCCGGCTATCCCGGCTTCGACATCTCGTTCTGGGTCGGCTTCTTCATGCCGAAGGCGACACCGGCACCGATCCTGGAGACGCTGCACCGGGAGATCGTCACCGCTGCCAAGGATCCGGCGGTTGAAGAGAAGCTCGGCTCGCAGGGCGTGGTCAGCGTGCTCAGCTCGACTGAGTACGCCGCCAAGATCGCGAAGGAGACGAAGGAACTTGCCGAGGTCGTGGCGGCCGCGAACATCAAGGCGGAGTAGGAAAGTCTGCTTTGCTCGAAATAGCCGTCATCGCGACGCGCCTACTCGCCGCTGGCTCTTCTTAACCTCTCCCGCTTGCGGGAGAGGTCGGCGCGTAGCGCCGGGTGAGGGCTCTTTCCTCTTGGGGATTGTCCCGTTGTGGAGACACCCTCTCCCCAACCCTCTCCCGCAAGCGGGAGAGGGAGCGCACCTCGTTCGCGGCTGCCTTCGAAGCTCGCGATAAGCCGGTGTAAGCGACGCGCCTATTCGCCGCCGGCCAGTCGCTGTAGCCGATCAAGCAGCGGGCGTTGTCCTGCATTGATCCTCTCCTGCGCCTCTTTGAGCGTGAACCATTCGGCACGGTCGACCTCCGGGAAGGTCTGCCGTTTGCCGCTGCGGGGCGGCCATTCGATCTCGAAGGTGTTGCTGCGAAGGCTGCTCGTATCGATGTCGAGCTCGGCAGCAAACGCGGTGACGAGCTTGCCGCCGCGCTGCTTGACCTCTCCAAGCGCGATCAGCGGCACGGACAGCTCAAGCCCAAGCTCTTCGGCAAACTCCCGCCGCGCGGCGATTTCCCCATCTTCTTCGTCCGCATATTCGCCCTTCGGGATCGACCATGCGCCGAGATCCTTGTTGCGCCAGAACGGCCCTCCAGGATGAACGAGGAGAACCTCGAGCCTGCGGCGCTTCCGATAGGCGATGATCCCGGCACTCTTCAATGGCATCGCAAGTTCCGTGCAGACACAGGGTCCATCCCCCCTGTCCGGGAAAGTGGAACGGAGCGTTTTAGCGCTCGCGCGGCTCCAAAACTAGCCGGAAGGCCGTTCGCGCGATGCGAAGCGAATGGCGCGGGCCTTCGCGCTCTTGCCGGCCGCGCGTGCTGCAATCATGCTGCGGGCCTTGCCGTGCGCCGAAGTGTTCTTCCGGAGCATGGTTGCGAACCGCTTGCGGGCGCGGCTCGCCGTCAGTCGCGCGGCAAGCTGTTCGGCTTTGCGGATGATGGTCGTGACCGATGGCGTCAGGTTGACCGGAACCCAGGCGACATCCCTGGCTTTCGAGAGGCTGCCGATGCCTTCGCACGGCGCCTCGCGCGGCAAGTCGATCCGGATTGCGAGCGCTTCCGCGCGCTCGGTCCAGTCCTCGGCCTTGGTGCCGGTGATGATGCGAACATAGTCGCGCGTCTCGCGCGGCAGCTCGCTCTCCTTGGCAAGCCACTTCTGGATGCGGCCGGGACCTGCATTGTAGGCGGCTGCGGCGAGGCCGAGATTGCCGAAATCGTCACGGAGCTTGCGTAGGAATTTTGCCGATGCCGGCAGCGCCTCCATGGGATCGAAGGGATCATCGAGCCCGACCTCGGCGGCCGTTTCCGGCATGAACTGCGCGACGCCCTGTGCGCCGGCGTGGCTGACCTCGTTGGACTTGAAGCGGCTCTCCTGCCAGATCAGGCGCGCGAAGAACGGCACCGGAATGCCGCTGGCTTCGGCGGCTTCGCGAAGCGCGTGGCAGAATCGGTCTGTCGGTGAAACCGGACCCTCGGCGACGGTTTCGGCCGCGCGCGGCGGCTCGCTTTTCTCCTCAAGGGCCGCGTGTGCATTCGCGAGCTCGATGGCCTGCACGCTGGCGAGGAAGAGTTCGACCACCGGAACAAGTGGCGAGGCATGATTGTTCTGGAGAGTAGTGGCGTCGGATGCTGATGTTTGCCGGGACGCCGGCGGATCGAGGTCGCACAACAAAATCATGAACGCGGCGCAAGCCGCGACGACAAATCGCATTTGCTGGGGCAACCTCGAACTGTGGGATGAACGGCCAGCGATGCGCCGGCAATAAGGAATTCTTAACCGCGCGATTGCGGCAAAGCTGCGGTCTCATGGGTTCCGTCGGTGTTACTACGGTGTTCCCAAAGAGAACTCTCCGCGGTTTTGCGGATCACTTTGCGAATTGGGACGAGCGATCATGATGCGATGGATGCTTGGCGCGGTGATGTCGCTCTGGTTTTTCTGCCCGGCACTCGCGGGCAATTTCGATGCAGTGGCGGTGAATGATGCTGCGCGTCCCGAAAAGCAGCCGGCGACCGACAAGCTCAACGCTTCGGTGACGAAGCTTCAGATCCTGCTCGATCGTGCGCAATTCTCGCCCGGCCAGATCGACGGCAAGTTCGGCGAGAACGCGCAGAAGGCGATGAAGGCGTTCGCCGAGCAGAACGGGATCGCTTTCGACAAGACGATTGCCCCGGAACTGTGGGACCAGCTGAACGCAGCGAGCGAAGGTCCCGTCGTCGTCAACTACACGATCACCGACGCAGACGTGAAGGGGCCGTTCCTAAAAAGGCTGCCGGCCAAGCTTGATGAGATGAAGTCACTGGAGGCGCTGAGCTACACCAGTCCGCTCGAAGGGCTCGCGGAAAAATTCCACATGAGCGAAGAGCTATTGAAGACGCTCAATCCAAGGAAGGCTTTCGACAAATCCGGCGAGACGATCGTCGTGGCCAACGTTCCGGCGCAACGGGAGCTTCCGCGCATTGCGCGGGTCGAGATCGACAAGACGCGAGCGACGTTGAAGGCGTTTGACGGCTCCGGTCGTCTCATCGCGTTTTACCCGGCGACAATCGGCAGTCCGGATCGTCCGACGCCGATGGGGACGCTGAAGGTAACCGGCACCCACGAGCAGCCGACCTATCACTACAATCCCGAGTACAAGTTCAAGAGTGTCAAATCCAAAAGGCCGTTCGACATCAAGCCGGGGCCGAACAATCCGGTGGGTTCGTACTGGATCGGACTGTCGGCGCAGGGCTACGGCATTCATGGAACGGCAGAGCCCGACAGGGTCAGTAAGTCCGCGTCTCACGGCTGCATCAGGCTCACCAATTGGGATGCGCGTGTGCTCGGCGAGAACGTGAAGCGCGGCACACCCGTCGTCTTCCTCGATGCGCCGACGGATACGTCCTCGAGGCAGCAGGGCAAGACGGCCGGCAGCCGCGCCTCGAATTAGTCTTTCGGAAAATCCTTGCGCATCGCGATCTCGGCGGCATCGCCGGGCGACAGCACGGTCTGGTCGAAGGCCGGTTGCGGCTTCGTCATGATGTCGTAGAGCGAAATGCCTTTGATCGGCTTGCCCATCAGCTCGCGGACACAGTCGGCGAGCGTGCCGTTGTAGACGAGATAGGGCGGGCCTCGGTCCTTCTGCCTCTGCCCCTTCAGCGACGGCCACTTCTTCAGTTCGGCCGGCGCGTCATAGGCGATCGGCGATCCCTCTTTGAACATGCGCTTGGCTCCGGCGGCTTTGGACTGCCAGGAATCCTAGAGCCGCCGGGTAAATACGCGTTAAAGAATTAGTTCAAATCAGCCGGCAATGAAGGCGAGCAGGGTGCCGTTGGCCTTGGCCGGCGGCACGCAAATCGCAGCTCCGCTGCGCACAGCGACTGATCCCAGCGCCTTCTCGGTTGCCGCGAGATCGCCACTGATGAGCACCAGCGCCGCGCCGCCGCGCTCTGAGAGGCCAGCGAGCGGCACGCCGGGATAGCGTTTGCCGAGTTGGTCCAGCGTCAGATAGACGAAGTCGGCACGGTCGCCGCCGGAGGGCACGGTGACCGCGCCGTCGGCATCCGTTTTCGGCTCGCGGTCGATCAGCCGGCCGAGATGCGCGGCCTCGTTCGCAGGCTCGGGCGTTGCGATCAGCGTCTGCTTGATCCGCCTGGTCGCATTGGCGTGCTTCATCAATTCGGGAATCCACACCGTCTCGCGAGTCTTGTGCTGGCAGGCGAAGATACGCACGCCGCCGGGCGCTTCCGCGGTCGGCCACATGAAGGTACGGAATCTCGCCGCCGAGACCGTGCCATCAGGCAGCGTCACCGGCCGTTCGAAATCGGTCGGGCCGATCGGCGTCAGGCCGCGTGCGCGGATCTCCTCGGCGCCGGCGGCGGAATCGATTGCGGTGAAGGCGATGCGCTCGATGCCTTCGCCGTGCTTGTCGAGAAAGGCGCGCGCCGGGGCATTGAGCTCGGTCGCAGCCAGCACGCCGAGCAGCTCCATATAGTCGGGGTCGAACATGATGGTGTAGTTGCCGGTGCCCATATGGACGCTGTGGGTGCCGCGCGGGGAGACGGTGAAGCCGAGCTGCCGGTAATTCTCGGCGGCCTGGTCGAGATCCTTCACCATGACCACGGCGTGGTCGATACCGATGACGTTCTTGAGAGCCACTGTTCTTTCCCCGCGCATGCAACTGACTTTGGCCGCGGCGGCGGCCACGGCTCCTGTCTACGCCGGATAGACGGTCGAGTCATTTTCAATTCGGTGGGAGATGCGGGAATTTCATTCCGCGAAATGCCGTGCCGACGCGGGACGGCATCAATGCGCCTGCTCGACATAGGCGGCGAGAATGGCGCGCTCCTCGCTGGTCATCTCGGTGACATTGCCCGGCGGCATCGCATTGGACCAGGCCGCGACACGCCCGATCAGGCGGATGTTGCGATGGATGTGCTCGGGCGCGTCAAGCAATATGCCTTTCGGCGCAGTGACGATGCCGGCCCAGACCGGCTCGGCCGCGTGGCACATGCTGCAGCGGGACATCACGATCTCCTCGACATTGGCGAGCGTCGGCTGTGCCGGCAGCGCGCTGATCTTGACGTCGCGCGGTCCGGCGGCGGAGAGGAAGAGGATCGCGATCACGCCGATTGCTGCGACGCCCCACACCCACCACGGCGATTTGCGCCCCGCATGCCGCGCGTTGAAGAAATGGCGGATCACGGGGCCGAGCGCCAGGATGATCGCGACGATGATCCAGTTGAAGCGCGTGGCGTAGAGCAGGGGATAGTGGTTGCTGATCATCAGCACGACCACGGGCAAGGTCAGATAGTTGTTGTGGACCGAGCGTTCCTTGCTGGCCTTGCCGAGCTTCGGGTCGGGCGCCTGTCCCGCGATCAGGCTGGCCACGATCTTCTTCTGGTTCGGGATGATCAGCGCGAAGACGTTGGCGACCATGATGGTGCCGATGATCGCCCCGATCTGGTTGAAGGCGCCACGACCGCTCAGCACATGGGTGAAGGCGTAGGTCAGCGCGACCAGGAACAAATAGCCGCCGATAGCGAAGGGCAGCTCGCGCTGCGCAAGCCCAGAGCGGCACGCGGCCTCATAAAGCAGCCATGCCAGAGCGAGGCTAAAGAAGCTGAACAGGCCGGCCTGGAATGGCGTGAGGTCGAGGATCGCCTTGTCGACCAGAAATAAATCGGCCTCGAGATAATACACCACCACCATCAGCGCGAAGCCGGACAGCCAGGTGGTGTAGGCCTCCCATTTGAACCAGGTCAGCTCGTCCGGCATCTGGCTCGGTGCGACCAGATATTTCATGATCCGGTAGAAGCCGCCGCCGTGGACCTGCCAGGCCTCGCCCTGCACGCCATCAGGCAGGTCGCTTTTGGGCCTGAGGCTGAGATCGAGGGCGATGAAATAGAAGGAACTGCCGATCCAGGCGATCGCGGCAACCACGTGCAGCCAGCGCAGCAGCAGGCTCGTCCATTCCGATATGACGGATCCCCACATGATCACCCCATCAGCCGCGACACCAATGCCGCAGCTTTGAACAACCGCCGGTCGCGCCCCGCCAATGTGTCGCACCGATCAGCCGCATTTTCCAGTACGATGGGCCGCGGCTGATGCCCATCGTACGGGCATGAGCTGACGTGGAATTCGGCAGGCGCATGACCTGCCGCAGAACGGTTGCGGGTTGTCGCATATTGACGTTTGAGACGTGCAGGCCGGGAGGGAGACGTGAAGAACAGACTATGGTTCGTTGCGCTGTCCGCGGGATTGCTGGTCGCGGCTGCGACCAGCGCACGAGGTGAGCCGGTGCTGCAGGGCAAGGACGCCTATGGCGACTGGCGGGCCGACAGGCCTGGCACGGTCAGGTTGATCCGGCCACAGGATCTGGTCAGGCCCGGCGCGACGCGGTCGGTTGCAAGCTCCGCGCGCGTGGTGCCGCGTCCGCCCGAGGCTGCGCTCCAGGTGCCGACTGGATTCAAGATCGAGCTGTTCGCCGAAGGCTTGCGCACGCCACGCGTCGTGCGGATCGCGCCGAATGGCGATGTCTTTGTCGCGGAGACGCGGGCCGGCAACATCCGCGTGCTGCGCGCGGGCGATGGCGGCAAGGTGACCAACGACGTGTTTGCCAGCGGACTGAGGCAGCCGTTCGGCATCGCCTTTTTTCCGAACGGCGACAACCCGCAATGGGTCTATGTCGCCAACACCGACGGCGTCGTTCGCTTTCCCTACCAGGCCGGCGATCTCAAGGCACGCGGCAAGGCGGAAACGATCGTGGCAAGCCTGCCGCATGATGGCGGCCATTCCACCCGCGACATCGTGTTCACGCCGGACAACAAGCGCATGCTGGTGTCGGTCGGCTCGCTCAGCAACGTCGCAGAGGGCATGGGCACGCCGCCGGGCGGGATGGAGGCGTGGTCAAAAGCGCAGCCGCTTGGCGCGGCCTGGGCCAGCGAGACCGAGCGCGCCGCCGTGCTGGTGTTCAATCCTGACGGCAAGGAGCGGAAGATCTACGCCACCGGACTCCGCAACTGCGTCGGCCTCGCGATCCAGCCGCAGACCGGTCTGCCCTGGTGCTCGACCAATGAGCGCGACGGCCTCGGCGACGATCTGGTGCCCGATTACGTGACCAGCGTGAAGGAGGGCGGTTTCTACGGCTGGCCCTGGTTCTACATCGGAGGCAACGAAGACCCGCGCCACGCCGGCGCGCGGCCGGACCTCAAGGACAAGGTGACGGTGCCGGATGTGCTGATCCAGCCGCACTCGGCCTCGCTCGGCATGACCTTCTACCTGGGCACGCAGTTTCCGCCCGAGTACCAGGGCGACGCCTTCGCCGCCCAGCATGGCTCCTGGAACAGATCAAAGCGCACCGGCTACAAGGTGATCCGCATCAAGATGAAGGGCGGCAAGCCGACCGGGGAGTACGAGGATTTCGTCACGGGGTTCGTGGTGAGCGATACCGAGGTGTGGGGACGGCCGGTCGGAGTGACCGTGGCGAAGGATGGATCGCTGCTGGTGTCGGAGGACGGCAATGGCACGATCTGGCGGGTGACGCGCGTGCCGCAATGACGCTGCACTCTCCCCTGGAGGGAGGGCCAGTCGCGCGCAGCGCGAGCGGGGTGGGGTGATCTCTCCACTCGGGCAGGGTTCGATGCGGAGAGACCGTCACCCCACCCCGCTACGCATTGCGCTGCGCTTCATGCGTGGCGACTGAACCTCCTCCGAATGAGTGGACATCTGTAGTAGGCTCATTGAGCCCGGAGGTGTCGAATGGAACGTCAACGTCGGTCATTTACCGAAGAGTACAAGCGCCAGGCCGTTGAGCTGGTGGTGTCGAGCGGTCGCTCGATCACGTCGGTAGGCAAGGAACTCGGGCTGCGCGACTCGGTGCTGCGGCGCTGGGTGGATAAGGCCGGGCAGCAGCCGGCATCGGCGGCGTGGCGCCCCACCACGCAGGCGACGCCGATGTCGGCGGACCAGGCTTCGGAGATCGCCCGGTTGCGCCAGGAGAACGAACGGCTGCGCATGGAGCGCGACATTTTAAAAAAGTCGATCGCGATCTTTGCCGGAACCCGGACATGAGCTTCCGCTTCATCGAGGACCATCGCGACGCCTATCCGGTACGATTAATGTGCGCCGTGCTCGAGGTCTCGCCGGCCGGCTATTACGCCTGGCGCGATCGCCCGGCGAGTCAGCGGACCAAATCCAATGCCACGCTGCTGGCTGCGATCCGGCAGGCCCATCACGACAGCAGCGGACGCTACGGCAGTCCCCGCGTCCATGCCGTGCTGCGGACGCAGGGCCGTGGCGCCAGCCGCGGCCGGATCGAGCGGATGATGCGCCGGCACGGTATCCGCGCCATCACGGCGCCGCCGCGCCGGGTGCGCACCACCGACAGCCGTCACGACCTGCCGATCGCCCCGAACCTGATCGCGCGCGACTTCACAGCGGAAGCCCCGAACCGCGTTTGGCTCGCCGATATCACCTACATCCCGACCGCGGAGGGCTGGCTGTATCTGGCGGCCGTCATGGATCTCTTCAGTCGAAAGATCGTCGGCTGGGCCATGCGGGATCACATGCAAGTCGAACTCGCATCCGCGGCGTTGACGATGGCCATCCAGCAGCAACGGCCGCAGGCCGGATTGATCCACCACTCCGATCGCGGCGTGCAGTATGCCTCACACGCCTATCGCGACGCTCTCACGGGCGCCGGCATCGTTGCATCGATGAGCCGCAAGGCCGATTGCTACGACAATGCCCCGATGGAGAGCTTCTTCCATACCCTGAAGACCGAGCTCGTTCACCATCGCGACTACCAGACCCGCGCCGAGGCCCAGCGCGATATCTTCGCCTTCATCGAGGGCTTCTACAACCGCACCCGGCTCCATTCCGCGATCGGATATATCGCCCCGATCGAGATGGAGCTAAAAGCCGCTTAAACCCCTCCACTTTTTCGGGGGAAGATCAGACCCTCCCCTCCAGGGGAGGGTAAGTGCAGCGTCTCTTTGGCACTCACCCCCGCCGCACGCTCGCCCCGCCATCCACCGGCAGCGTCACGCCCGTAATGAAGTTCGCTTCATCTGATGCCAGGAACAGCGCGGCATTGGCGACATCCCATCCGGTGCCCATCTTCTTGCGCAGCGGCACCTTGCTGTCGCGTTCGGCTTCGACTTCGGCGCGGGTCTTGTGCCATTCGCGGGCGCGGGTATCGACCGCCATCGGCGTGTTCATCAGGCCGGGCAGGATGACGTTGGCGCGGATGCCGTATTCGGCGTTCTGGTAGGCGAGCTGTTCGGTGAAGGCGATCATCGCCGACTTCGTCGCCTTGTAGGCGACATAAGGGTAGGTCGTGATCGCGGCCATCGAGGAGATGTTGATGATGGCGCCGCCTCTCTGCGCGCGCATGATCGGGATCACCTCTTTCGCGGCGAGAATGCAGCTCTTCAGGTTGATGGCGACGACGCGGTCGAATGCCTCTTCGGTCAGCTGCAGCAATTCGGCATCGCCGCCGGAGAGACTGACGCCAACATTGTTGTGCAGCACGTCGATCCGGCCCCAGCGCGATTGCGCGTCCGCGACCATCGCTTTGATGTCGGCGGCTTTGGTCACATCGGCCTTAAAGGCTGCGGCCGTGCCCTGCTCCGCGGTGATCATCGCAACCGTTTCCTGCGCCGATTCCAGCTGGTGATCGACGCACAAGACCTTGGCCCCCTCGCGCGCGAAGGTAAGCGCGGTGGCGCGGCCGTTGCCCATGCCCTCGCCGGGGCTCTGGCCGGCGCCGACGACGATCGCAACCTTGTCCTTCAAGCGCATCTCGGTTCACTCCCGGGGCTCGGTCTGTTCATTCAGTATTTTCGTGCAGATTAGCAATCGCCCCAATCGGAGAGAAGGGCGCGCCTCTGCGTTCATGTCATTGAGATCACGTGGAATTGCATGTTGCGCCCGGCCCATCGCGCATGGCTGACCCTTTGCGGTTCAGGAACCGTTTTCAGGCAATCGCGTTTGTTGCGGAGCCTTTCCCGCGCTAGGCTCTGTCCCGGGGCTTCCCAACCGCCAGTGGCTCGCCGATGAATCTGTTCGATCCGCAAGGGCCTGTGGCTGCGGCCAACAGCACCATCCTGGTCGATTCCGTCTTCATCATGCTCGTGATCGTGGTGCCGACCATCGTTGCGATCCTCGGCTTCGCGTTCTGGTTTCGCGCGTCCAATCCGAAAGCGCGTTTCCAGCCCGACTTCGTCTATTCCGGCCGCGTCGAGATGGTGGTGTGGGCGATCCCTGCGCTCACCGTCATCCTGCTCGGCGGCGTCGCCTGGATCGGCTCGCACCAGCTCGATCCCGCAGCGCCCGTGCCAGGCACCGGCAGCCCGGTGCGGATCCAGGCCGTCTCGCTCGACTGGAAATGGCTGTTCATCTATCCGGATCAGCGCATCGCCACGGTCAATACGCTGACCGTACCGGCGGGCGCCGAGCTGAATTTCCAGCTGACGTCGTCGAGCGTGATGAACACGTTCTTCATCCCGCAGCTCGGCAGCATGATCTACACCATGAACGGCATGGTGACGAAGCTGAACCTGCGCGCCGACAACGAGGGCAAGCTGCAGGGCCTGTCGGCGCATTTCTCCGGCGACGGCTTCCCCGACATGATGTTCGACGTCAACGTGATCTCGCCGCTCGCCTTTCCGGAGTGGGTGGCGACCACGGCGAAGACGGATGCCGTGCTGAATGCGGACAGTTACACAAAGCTGATGCAGCAAGGCATCGAGACGGGGCGGCCGGCCTATCGGCTCGAAGATCCGCGCCTGTTCGACCTGATCGCGACCCAGCACATTCCGCCGGGTCCTGGACCGGAGCTCGCATCCGAAGCGGGCCGGTCGCACAGTGGAGGCCACGATGCTCGGTAAGCTCGACTGGTCCGCCATTCCGTTCGATCAGCCGATTCCGCTTGTCGCGGGCGCTGTGGTGCTGGTCGCAATCCTGGGCGTGCTGGCCTGGGTCGTGATCAAGGGTCATCTGCCCTATCTCTGGCGCGAATGGATCACCAGCGTCGACCACAAGCGCATCGGGGTCATGTATGTGCTGCTGGCCTCGGTGATGCTGCTGCGCGGCGGCAGCGATGCCATCATGATGCGAATCCAGCAGGCCGTCGCCTACCAGTCGCAAGGCTATCTGCCGCCCGAGCACTACAACCAGATCTTTTCGGCGCACGGCACCATCATGATCTTCTTCGTGGCGATGCCGTTCGTGATCGGGCTGATGAACCTGATCGTGCCGCTCCAGCTCGGCGTGCGCGATGTCGCGTTCCCGACGCTCAATTCCGTCGGCTTCTGGCTGACCGCGACCGGCGCGCTGCTGGTCAATATCTCGCTCGTGGTCGGGGAATTCGCGCGCACCGGCTGGCTCGCCTTTCCGCCGCTCTCGGAATTGTCCTACTCGCCCGGCGTCGGCGTCGATTACTACGCCTGGTCGCTGCAGATCTCCGGCGTCGGCACCCTGGTCGCCGGCATCAATCTTGTCACCACCGTGCTGAAGCTGCGCACCAAAGGCATGAACTATCTGCGCATGCCGATGTTCTGCTGGACCACGCTGGCCTCGAATCTCCTCATCGTCGCGGCGTTCCCGATCCTCACCGCCACGCTGGCGATGCTGCTGCTCGACCGCTACCTCGGCTTCCACTTCTTCACCAACGAGGCCGGCGGCAACGTCATGATGTTCATGAATTTGATCTGGGCCTGGGGCCATCCCGAGGTCTACATCCTGGTGCTGCCGGCCTTCGGCATCTTCTCCGAGGTGGTCTCGACCTTCTCCGGCAAGGCACTGTTCGGCTATCGCTCGATGGTGCTGGCCACCATGGCGATCTGCGTCATCTCCTTCATGGTATGGCTGCATCATTTCTTCACGATGGGAGCGGGGCCCGACGTCAACGCCATCTTCGGCATCGCCAGCATGATCATCGCGGTGCCGACGGGGGTGAAGATCTACAATTGGCTGTTCACGATGTATGGCGGACGCATTCGCTTCGCGACGCCGATGCTGTGGGCGGTCGGCTTCATGGTGACGTTCATCGTCGGCGGATTGACGGGCGTCCTACTCGCGGTGCCGCCGGCCGATTTCATGCTTCACAACAGCATGTTCCTGGTGGCGCACTTCCACAACGTCATCATCGGCGGCGTGCTGTTCGGCGCTTTCGCCGGCTTCGAATATTGGTTTCCGAAAGCGTTCGGTTTCCGCCTCGACGAACGCTGGGGCAAGGCTGCATTCTGGTTTACCTTCCTCGGCTTCTTCATCACCTTCATGCCGCTCTATGTCGCCGGCATGCTCGGCATGACGCGCCGCATGCAGCACTACGATGTCGCGGTCTGGCGGCCGTGGATGCTGGTGGCGGCGGTCGGCATGGCGGTGCTGACGATCGGCGTGATCTGCCAGATCATGCAACTCGTCGTCAGCATCCGCAACCGGGAGGCCCTGCGCGACCGCACCGGCGATCCCTGGGACGGCCGTTCGCTGGAATGGGCGACCTCGTCGCCGCCGCCGGTGTTCAACTTCGCGTTCAATCCCGATGTGCGCGGCGAGGACGCCTATTGGGAGATGAAGGCCCATGCCAAGCAGCAACTGCTCGAGCACGAAGAGCCGGAATATCGGGACATCGAGATGCCCCGGAATTCGCCGACCGGCTTCGTCTGCGCGTTCTTCGCCACCATCATGGGCTTCGCGCTGATCTGGCACATCTGGTGGATGGTGATTTTGGGCGGCCTCGGCGCCTTCGCGACCTTCGTCCTGTTCGCCTGGCGCGATCATGACGAATACGTCATCCCGGCCGATCAGGTCGCCCGCATCGACCGCGTCAATCTGGAGGAACGGCGCAGGCTCGTCAGCATGGCGGGGGCCGTCTGATGTCGATGACCGCGACCGCTGGCCACGCCCATGCCGATCCCCATCACATCGGTGTCGTCATCGAGCATACCGGGCCCGCGCCGAAGCGGATCGTGACCGCCTACGGCTTCTGGATCTTCCTGCTCTCCGACATCGTGATGTTCTCCTGTTTCTTTGCTGCCTACGCCGTGCTGGCCGGCCAGACCGCCGGCGGCCCGAAGGGCTCCGAGATCTTCGACCAGAAGAACGTCGCGATCGAGACGGTCTGCCTGTTGCTGTCGAGCTTTACCTGCGGCATGGCCAGCATTGCCGCCGACGTGCGCAACCGGTTCTGGTTCTATCTCGGCATGGCCGTGACCTGCGTGCTCGGCCTCATATTCCTCACCATCGAGTTCCGCGAATTCGCCGACCTCGTCGCTCGTGGCTATGGCCCGTCGCGTAGCGCGTTCCTGACCGCGTTCTTCTCGCTGGTCGGATGCCATGGCCTCCACGTCTCGGCCGGCGTGTTGTGGCTGCTCACCATGATGGCGCAGGTGTTCGCCAAGGGCTTTCGTGCCGACATCCAGCGGCGGATGATGTGCTTTGCGCTGTTCTGGCACGCGCTCGACATCATCTGGGTCGCCGTGTTTTCCGTGGTCTACCTGCTTGGGAGTGCGCCATGAGCGATCAGACGCATGAGTTGGTCAAACACGACCTCGCGCCCGGCGAGGAAGAGCAACACAGTGTCGGCGTCCGCATCCTCGGTTACGTTGTCGGTCTTGTCTTGGCTCTGCTGCTCACGGCGACGTCGTTCTTCATCGCCGGCACCGATCTGGTCTGGCAGCCGTCCATCCCCGTGGCGCTGATCGTGCTCGCGATCGCACAGATGGGTGTGCACCTCGTGTTCTTCCTGCACATCACCACCGGCCCCGACAACACCAACAACGTGCTGGCGCTCGCCTTCGGGCTGCTGGTGGTCTTCCTGGTGGTCGGCGGCACCGTCTGGATCATGGCGCATCTGAATGCCAACATGCCGCCGATGGACCAGATCATGCAGATGCGGAGTTAGGACCCCGCCCAAAAAAGAAGAGCCGCTTGTGATGACAAGCGGCCCAAGTCTAGGGAGGAAACGCCCGAGCAAGGCAATCGGACCGAAATCGGATCGCTGCCAAGGAAACGCTCGCGCAAGGCGCTTGCGTAACCATACAAATGGCGCAACCCCCGATCGAGTTCAATTCCGGATCAATACGGTCTCGGACTACCACTCACGGATGTGTGAAGGAATTTTTCACTTCGGCCGACGGCAGTTGTAGGCTCTGCGGAAGCCGGCGGCCTGCGCGTCATCCTCCGAGCAGAACCAGCGGTCGGGCTTGGTGGTCGCCGGATAGCTCGGGCAGCCCCGCAAATGATAGATGCCGATATTGCCGGTGACGCGTGCGCGCACCGCGAGCTTGCCCTTGATGCTGCAACTCGGCGGCATCGTCAGCTCCTCCGGGAACAGCACGGCGCGGATCTCCTTGTCGCGGTCTGGGCGGCACGCGGCGCCGAGGAGCGCGCCGTCCTTCTTGCCGCCACGGAAATCTTGCGGTGCAACAAAGCAGCCCTTCCAGATCCCGACCGCCGCCGTCTTGGCTTCGGTGGCCGCCGGCTTGACGTTGGCCTTGATCGGCTCGCGCGCGAGGGCAAAGCCGAGCTTGATCAGCTGCTCGTTCAAGCTGGCCTTGTCCCCCTCGGCCGTGCAGATCGCGCGGTGCCGCTTGCCAAAACTCTTCTCCGGTCCGACGTCGTCACAGCGCACCGTCCGTTTGCCGATCAGCTTCGCCAGTTGGTCACGAGCCTCGATGCCGCAGGTCCAGGAATCGGCGTGATCGTCGATGCAGACCTGGTCCAGCTCGGGTGCGTCGACGCCGTCGAGCCGGTAGGTGACGTCGCCGAGCTGTATGGAGTTGCCGTCGCGGACCGTCGCGGCGGCAGTCAGCGCGGAGGCCGGCCCCGACGAGGCCAGAAATCCGGACAAGGCGAAAAACGAAACGAGCGCAAAAGCGCGGGCGGGGGCAAAGAAATTTCGGATGGACATACGATCTCGCTATCGATGGCTCGTGCGCCCTGTTCCTAGCATCCGGATGTGGCGATACCAATGGTCTGCGCCCTGCGAAGTGCGACATTCCGGCCTCGCGGCTTTACTCAGCCATTGCTCTGATCCTATCGTTCGCGGGCCTTGCGGACTGCAGAGGCCGAATCGCCCGGAAGCCGCGAGGGGGAGGATAAGGTTGCAATGAAAGACCCCGTGGACGTCCTGATCGTCGGCGCTGGCGCTTCGGGCGCGGCGGTGGCGTGGTCGCTGGCCGAGACCAAGATGCACATTCTCTGCCTTGAGCAGGGCGGCTGGATGAATCCGGCGGAATATCCCAGCACAGGCCGCGACTGGGAGGCCAAGTTCTACGGCGAATGGTCGTCGAGCCCCAACGTTCGCGGCCGGCCCGAGGACTACCCGATCAATGACGACCATTCGCCGATCAAGGTCGTCAACTACAACGCGGTGGGCGGCTCGACGGTGATGTACACCGCGCACTGGCCGCGGCTGCATCCGTCTGATTTCAAGGTGAAGACGCTCGACGGCGTCGCCGACGACTGGCCGATCGACTACGACGCGCTGACTCCGTTCTTCGAGGAGAACGACCGGATGATGGGCACGTCGGGCCTGTCAGGCGATCCGCTTTCGCCGCTGACGCATCCGCCGATGCCGCAGCAGCCGCTCGGATTGTCAGGCGCTATCATCGCCAAGGCCATGAACAGGCGCGGCTGGCACTGGTGGCCGTCCGACACGACGGTCGCGACCATGGATTACGAGGGCCGCGCGCGCTGCATCAATCTCGGCCATTGCACGCCGGCCTGCGCGCAAGGCGCAAAGTCTTCCACCGACATCACCTATTGGCCGCATGCTATCCGCGCCGGCGTCGAGCTGCGCACCCATTGCCGGGTGCGTGAGATCACCACCGACGAGAACGGCATGGCCTCGGGTGTGGTCTATTACGACAAGGACGGCGTCGAGCAGTTTCAGCCCGCGCACGTCGTCATCATCGCCTGCAACGGCGTCGGCACGCCGCGACTGCTGCTGAACTCGGCCTCGGGGCGCTTCCCGAACGGCCTTGCCAATTCGTCCGGCCTCGTCGGCAAGAACCTGATGTTCCATCCCTATGCGCAGATCTACGGCTATGTGAAGGAGCCGACGGATTCCAACCGCGCGCCGCCGACGTGCCTGTGGAGCAAGCAATGGTATGACACGGACCTGTCGCGCGGCTTCGTGCGCGGCTACGGCGTGCAATTCGTGCGCGGGGCAGGGCCGGTGTTCGAGGCCGTCGTCAGCGAGCAGAAGGGCATTTTGCCCTGGGGCGCCGATCACCATCGTGTCTTCCGCAAGCTCAATGGCCATCGGCTGGGTTTCTCCGCGATCTGCGAGGACCTGCCGGAAGAGCACAATCGCGTCACGCTCGATCCTGTGCTGAAGGACAGTCACGGCATTCCCGCGCCGAAGATCGACTATACGATCAGCGAGAACAGCCGGAAGATGATGGAGCATGCGCTGGCCCGCGGCCGCGAGGTTCTCGAAACGGCGGGGGCGGCCGACATCTGCATCAATTCGCCGATTCCGTGGGGCGGCTGGCACCTGCTCGGCACCGCGCGGATGGGCACTGATCCCGAACGCTCGGTCGTCAACGAATGGGGCCGTTCGCACGACGTGAAGAACCTCTTCATCGTCGACGGCAGCATCTTCGTGACCTCGGGTGGGGTGAACCCGACGTCCACCATCCAGGCCCTCGCGCTCTACATCGCCGATCAGATGAAGCAGCGCCTCGCCAATTTGTTCGACTAAGGCGCGTGATGGATGCACCGAACCCGCCACGAACTCGCTCCACCTATCCCGCGTGCGGGAGAGGTCGACGCGCTCGAAGAGCGCGGCGGGTGAGGGCTCTTTCCTCTGGAAGCGTCTCTTTGCGGAGACACCCTCTCCCCAACCCTCCCCCGCAAGCGGGGGAGGGAGCGCACCGTCACCTTAGCCGCAACGTTCCGACGCGAGGCCCCAATGACTGATCAGCTCACCCTCACGCCTCGGCAGCGCAAGGACTTGCGCACGATCGCCGCGATGATCATTCCGGCGAGCGAGGAATACCGCGTCCCGGGCGCCGATGACGACATCATCCAGGCCGACATGCTGGCAACGCTCGGCCGCGACACCAAGCTGGTGGTGGCGGCGCTAGATCATCTGGCGCGGCTCGCGGGGATGCCGCTTGCTGATCTCGAGCCTGCCGCGCGCGATGGTGTTGCGCAGCAGTTCCGCAGCTCTGGCGGCGTCGCCGCCGCAACGCTCGTTCGCGTCGTGCTGCAATGCTACTACCGCGACGACCGCGTGCTGGGCTCGCTCGGGCTCGAGCTGCGCGCGCCATTCCCCAAAGGCCATGTGCTCCCGGATGGGGACTGGTCGCTGCTCGATCCGGTCAAGGCAAGAGGCGGCTCGCTGAGGCGGGCACCCTAGCAGCCCAGCCCTGCGCCCCGGCTGGGCCACTTGCGCTGGAGGGAACAGGCCACCATCTGTGTGAGCCTCAAGGACTCTTGCCATGTTGGACTTCACCTCAGATATCGCCGGTGACGCATCGTCATCGCGAACGACGGCGTCTGCCCCGGCCGATGACCGGGCCTTGCTGGACGCCTATTCCAATGCCGTGATCGACGTGACCGATCGCGTCGGCCCGGCGGTCGTGCGGGTCGAGACCGGGCCGAAAGTGCCGAACGGCCGCGAGCGCGGTGGGCTCGGCTCGGGCATCGTGATCTCGCCGGACGGACTCGTCCTCACCAACAGCCATGTGGTCGGCTCCTCCAAGGAGATCCGGCTGCGCGACGTCGAGGGCCATGTCGGCGATGCCCAGGTGCTCGGCGTCGATCCCGACACTGACCTTGCGCTGCTGCGCGCCAATGGCGTGCGCCATTTGCCCTATGCTGCGCTGGGCAATTCCAAGAACCTGCGGCGCGGTCAACTCGTGATCGCGATCGGCAATCCGCTCGGCTTCGAATCGACCGTGACCGCTGGCGTGGTCTCGGCGCTCGGCCGCTCGATCCGTTCGGTCAGCGGGCGCACCATCGAGGACGTGATCCAGACCGATGCCGCGCTCAACCCGGGCAATTCCGGCGGCCCGCTGGTGTCCTCGAATGCCGAGGTGATCGGCATCAACACCGCTATCATCAACGGTGCGCAAGGCATCTGCTTTGCGGTCGCCAGCAACACCGCGCAATTCGTGCTGTCGGAGATCATCCGCCACGGTTACGTCCGCCGCGCCTATATCGGCGTTGCCGGGCAAACCGCGCCGGTCCCGCGGCGGCATGCCGTGCTGGCCGGTGTCGAGAACAAGATGGGCGCGCTCTTGATGCAGATCGAGCCGGACGGCCCGGCCGCGAAAGCGGGCCTGTTGCCCGGCGATGTCGTCGTCAGGCTCGACGGTGTCGAGATCAACGGCGTCGACGACCTGATCCGCGTGCTCGACCGCGACCGCATCGGCCGGCGGCTGGCCATGGACGTATTGCGGCTCGGACGCCTGCGGGCGATCGACATCGACCCGGTCGAGCGCAAGAAGGCGCGCTAGCTGCGGGCCGGCGAGCGAGGTATGACGGGGTCATGCCTCGCTCCCGGAACCTTGCCGCATGATGCCGGCACATGAGACCTACGATGTCGTTGTCATCGGCGCCGGTGCCGGCGGCATGACGGCGGCGGCCGTTGCGGCCGCCGAAGGGCTGCGTGTGCTGGTGATCGAGAAGACCGCCTTCGTCGGCGGCACCACCGCATGGTCCGGCGGCATGGTCTGGATCCCCGCCAATCCCAAGATGAAGGAGGCGGGGCTGTCCGACAGCGTCGCGGACGCCGTGCAGTATCTGTCGAGCACGGTGCCCGAGCCGGCCAATGCCGGCCTGCGCGCCGCCTTCCTCGCGCGCGGACCGGAAGCTATCGCCTATCTCGAAGCCAACACCGAATTGCGGCTCCGGCCGGTGAAAGCCTATCCGGACTATTATCCGGAGCGGCTGGGTGCGACGTCCGGCGGCCGCGTGCTGGAGCCGGTGGCGTTCGACGGCACGCGGCTTGGCAAGGCTTTTGCGCGCTTACGGCCGCCGCTGCCGGAATTCACGCTGTTCGGCGGGATGATGGTCAACGGTCTCGACATTTCGCATCTGCGCCAGGTCGGAAAATCACTGCGATCGACGTTACGCACAGCGCGGCTGGTTTCAGCGTATGCGTGGCAGCGCTTGCGCGCGCCGCGCGGCACCACGTTGCATCTCGGCAATGCGCTCGCCGCGCGGCTGTATGCCTCGCTTCTGGCGCGGCGGGTCGAAATCCTCTTCAGCGCCGATGTCGAGGATTTGTCGATGCAAGGCGATCGCGTGGCCGGTGTGGTGATCCGACACGGCGCCCGCGATCGCCTGATCGCGGCGCGCCGCGGCGTGGTGCTCGCGACCGGCGGCCTCTCGCACGATGCGCGCTTGCGCAAACGGTTCTTCCCGGCCGCTGCCGGTTTTGTTTCGGCCACCAACCCATCAGGGACAGGCGACGGGCTTCGGCTTGCGGCTGCTGCCGGTGCCGCGCTCAACACGGACGCGACCAGCCCGGCCTATTGGGTGCCGGCCTCGTTGTTCCGCCGTGCCGACGGCAGCCGTGGCGTCTTCCCGCACACGGTGACCGATCGCGCCAAGCCCGGTGTGATCGCCGTCAACGCCGCAGGCCGGCGCTTCGTCAACGAGGCGCTGTCCTACCACGAATTCGTGCTCGCCATGCTGCGCGACGGCAATGGCGAGCCGGACCGGCCGTTTTACCTCATCTGCGACCGCGAGTTCCTGTGGAGCTACGGTCTCGGCCGTATCAAGCCGTTCACGCGCAATTATCGGCGCTATGTGGCGAGCGGCGAGTTGATCGAGGCGCCTGACGTTGCGCAGCTCGCGGCGAAGATCGACATCAAACCGTCTACGCTCGCGGCGACGATCGCGGCCTACAATGCCGGTGCGAAAGAGGGCCGCGATCCCGAATTCGGCCGCGGCAGCACCATCTACCAGCGTCATCTCGGCGATGCCGCTCACAAGCCAAATCCTTGCGTCGCGCCAATTATCCGCGCGCCATTCCTCGCGATGCGCATCCATCCGGCCGATCTCGGCACCGCGATCGGAATGAAGGTCGATGCGCAGGCGCGCGTGCTGCGCGCGGATGGCACGCCGATCGCCGGCCTCTATGCCTGCGGCAACGACATGGCCTCGATCATGAACGGCAACTGTCCGGGCCCGGGCATCACGCTGGGGCCAGCGCTGACGTTCGGGTACATCGCGGGGCGGCATCTGGCGGAGGGTGGTGTAGCGTCGATCGCATCAAGCGTTGCCACGACGTCGGTCTAGCCATCCCCACCGCAGTCATGCTCCGCGAAGGCGGGGCATCCAGTACGCCGCGGCTTATGGGCTTAATCACAACTGTCTCGGAGTACTGGATCGCCCGGTCAAGCCTGGCGATGACACCGAGTGCGTGGCGAGCGCATTCCACAATCTCGTCATTGCGAGCGTAGCGAAGCAATCCAGGCTACCTCTGCGGAAAGACTCTGGATTGCTTCGTCGCATCAGCGCAAAATTGCTACGCAATTTTGTCGCGAGCTCCTCGCAATGACGTGTGGAGAGAGCGTCGCGCCTCTCGCCGCTACTCCGCAGCCGCCGCAAAGCGGCTGTTCTCCAGTTCCGCCTCCAGCCGTGCTGTCTCGGCCGCCGCCTGCTTGATGTTGGCTTCCTTGACGTGACCGAAGCCGCGGATCGTCTCCGGCACGCGCGCAAGCTGTGCCAGCAGCGGGATCTGCTCGGCCTTCAGTCTCGCAATCCGCTGATTGATCATGCCGAGATAATTCTCGATCAGCTTGCGCTCTGTCTTGCGCTCCTCGGTGCGGCCGAACGGATCGAACGCGGTTCCGCGCAGGAATTTGAGCCTCGCGAGAACGCGGAAAGCGTGGATCATCCAGCCGCCGAACTCCTGCTTCTGGAGGCGGCCCGTCGCGTTATCGCGCTTCGCAAAGATCGGTGGCGCCAAGTGGTATTTCAGCGTGAAGTCGCCGTCGAACTTTTCCGACACCTTCTTGGCAAAGCTGCCGTCAGTGTAGAGCCGCGCGACCTCATACTCGTCCTTGTAGGACATCAGCTTGAACAGGTTCTTTGCGACGGCCTCTGTCAGTTCCGTGGAGCCCGGCGAGGCCGCGCTCTCCGCCTTGCGCACCTTGGCGACAGCTGCGAGGTAGCGTTCGGCATAGGCCTTGTCCTGATAGCCGGTCAGGAACTCGGCGCGGGTCGCGATCACGTCGTCGAGTGACTTCGTCGGCGCGGCCGCTCTGTTCTTGAACTGGAGCACGCTGCGCACCCGCGACATGTCGTGGGCGGCGAGGCGGCCCCAGGTGAAGGCGAGCTTGTTCATCTCGATCGCGGCGCCGTTGATCTCGATGGCGCGGAGCAGGGCCTCCAGCGACAGCGGGATCGCGCCCTTCTGGAAGGCGAAGCCGAGCATGAAGGGATTGGTCGCGATGCTATCGCCCATCAGCGCGGCGGCAATGCCTGTAGCGTCGATGATGTCGAGGTTCTTGTCGCCGATCGCGTCGCGCAGCACGGTCTGCATCGCGCCCAACTCGAAATCGAGATCGGGGTTTTGCACGAAGCTCGCGGTCGGCTGCAGGTCGGCGTTGATATAAGCCCTGGTCACGCCGCGCTCGGCGCGGCTCAGCGCAGTGGGACCGGCTGAGACGATCATGTCGCAGCCGAGGATGACGTCGGCGCCGCCGGTGGTGATGCGGACGGCGGAGATGTCTTCCGGCTTCGGCGCGATGCGGACATGGCTCATCACGGCGCCGTTTTTCTGCGACAGGCCGGTGAAGTCGAGCGCCGAGCAGCCGCGACCATCGACATGAGCGGCCATGCCGAGCAGCGCGCCGATGGTGATGACGCCGGTGCCACCGATGCCGGTGACGAGGATGTTGTAGGGACCGTCCAGCTCGCGCGCCGGCGGTAGCGGCAGGTCGGCGAACAGCTGGCCGGAATCGACCGCTGACGTCTTCACGCGCTTCAGGCTGCCGCCATGCACGGTGACAAAACTCGGGCAAAAGCCTTCGACGCAGGAAAAGTCCTTGTTGCAGTTCGACTGGTCGATCTGACGCTTGCGGCCGAACTCGGTCTCCAGCGGCTGCACCGAGACGCAGTTGGACGCCTGAGAGCAATCGCCGCAGCCTTCGCAGACGAGCTCGTTGATGAAAGCGCGTTTGGCGGGATCGGGATAGAGCCCGCGCTTGCGGCGGCGGCGCTTTTCGGCGGCGCAGGTCTGGTCGTAGATGATGACCGTGAGACCCTTGATGTCGCGCAGCTCGCGCTGCACGGCGTCGAGCTCGCGGCGGTGATGGATGGTCGCGCCGTGCGGGAAGTAATTTCCTTGCGGATATTTGCTCGGATCGTCCGAGACGATCGCAAGACGCTTGACGCCTTCGGCCCAGACCTGATGCGCGATTTGCGCGACGTTGAAGCTGCCTTCGGCCGGTTGGCCGCCGGTCATGGCGACGGCGTCATTGTAGAGGATCTTGTAGGTGATGTTGATGCCGGCGGCGGAAGCGGCGCGGAGCGCAAGAAGACCAGAATGAGTATAGGTGCCGTCGCCGAGGTTCTGGAAAATGTGCTTCTCGGTGGTGAAGGGCGATTGCCCGATCCAGTTCACACCTTCGGCGCCCATATGCGAGATCAGATCGGTGCGGCGCGTCGGCATGCTCAGGGCCATGCCGTGGCAGCCGATGCCGGCCATGGCGCGGCTTCCTTCGGGCACGCGCGTCGAGGAGTTGTGCGGGCAGCCCGAGCAGAAGAACGGCGTGCGCGCGAGCTTGATTGGCGCGCTGGTGGTGACAGGCTTGTCGAACGCCTCGAGCCGCGCCAGGCGCTGCTCCAGCACCGGGCTGTGGTGGCCGAGCTTACGTAAGCGCGCCACCAGCGCAGAGGCGACGATGGTCGGCGTCAGCTCGCCCTCGCTCGGCAGCAGCGGTGCACCGCGCTCGTCGCGCTTGCCCGTGACGGTCGGGCGCCTGGACGCATCGATGTTGTAGAGGATGCGCATGAGCTGGTCTTCGATGAAGCCGCGCTTCTCCTCGACCACGAGGACCTCCTGAAGGCCCTCGGCGAAACGCTTGGCGCCGCTTTCCTCCAGCGGCCAGGTCATCGCGACCTTGTAGATGCGCAGGCCGAGATCCTGCGCGTCCTTGTCGGTGATCCCCAAGTCGGCGAGCGCCTGGCGCAGGTCGAGATAGGCCTTGCCGGTGGCGACGATGCCGAGCCGCGCGGGCTTGGAATCGAGCACGATGCGGTCGAGCTGGTTGGCGCGGGCGAAAGCCTGCACCGCTTCCATTTTCGGGCCGAACAGGCGCTTCTCGGCGTCCAGCGGTGGATCCGGCCAGCGGATGTTGAGGCCGCCGGGCGGCATCTCGAAATCGTCGGGGAGCACGATCTTGATGCGTTCGGGATCGCTGTAGATCGATGCCGAACTCTCCACGGTCTCGCTGATCGCCTTGAAGCCGACCCAGCAGCCGGAGAAGCGCGACAACGCAAAGCCGTAGAGGCCGAGGTCGAGATAATCCTGGAGCGTGGCGGGATTGATCACGGGGATCAGCGCCGCGGCGAACACCTGCTCGCTCTGATGCGCCAGCGTCGAGGACTGGCAGCCGTGGTCGTCGCCGGCCAGCGCCAGCACGCCGCCATTGAGCGAGGTGCCCGCTGCGTTGGCGTGCTTGAGCGCATCGACCGAGCGATCGACGCCCGGCCCCTTGCCGTACCAGATGCCGAACACGCCATCGACCTTGGCGCCGGGAAACAGGCCGACCTGCTGGCTGCCCCAGACGGCGGTCGCGGCCAGATCCTCGTTCAGGCCGGGGACGAAGGCTATGTCATGCTGCTGGAGGAAAGACTTCGCGCGCCACAGCGCGTGGTCGTACATGCCGAGTGGGGAACCGCGATAACCCGAGATGAAGCCGCCGGTGTTGAGGCCCTGGAGCCGGTCGCGTTCGCGCTGCAACATCGGCAAGCGGACCAGGGCCTGGGTGCCGGACAGGAAGATCCGCTTCGATTCGAGCCGGTATTTATCGTCCAGCTCGACCTGCATCAGCGTCATTTCGGAAGTCCTCGGCTCTCGTTCGGGTGTGGGGTTTGCGCTGCGGGAAGGATTGCGGCGGCGCGACGCGAATTGTGACAGTCAAAAGCATGCACGGGCGAAGTCAATATCGCTGGCCGCATCCGTGGCGCTCCTGCTAGTCATGGCTGCTTGTGGAGAACACCATGGCTGCAAACGCATTCGACACCGAGATCACCGAGACGGCCGAGGCCCTGATCGGGCCGTGGCGCCGGCCGCGCCAGATGCTGCAAGCGCAAACTTACGACGCGCACGCCTCGATCCATGACGACGCAACCGCACAGAAGCTCGGCTTCAAGGGCGGCACCATCGAGGGGCCCACGCATTTCAGCCAGTTCGCGCCGCTCGGGGAACGGCTGTGGGGACGCGCCTGGTTCGAAACGGGGTGCCTCTCCGCGCATTACCGCAGCGTCTGCTATGAGGGTGAGGAGGTGCAGGCGATCCTGTCGAAGCCGCTGCCTGCTACCCGCCAATGCCAGATCCAGATGGTCAAGCGCGATGGCACCGAGGTGCTGCGCGGCACAGCCTCGGTCGGCGAGCCGCACGCAGCGACCGCGCTCGAAGCACGCCTTGGCGAGCTCAAGCCGCTCGCCGATCCCGTGATCCTGCGCGACGTAAAGGTGGCGCAGACGAGCAGGCGGCAGACGGTGCGGATGGCGTTCGACCAGATCATGGGCGACCTCTATCCGTTCTCTCTCCGGCAGAAGCTCGCCGTGATTACCGAAAACTCGCCGTACTATTCCGGCACCGACAATCCGTGGCGCAAGCCTGTTATCCCGATGGAGATGCTGAGCGTGCTGTTCCAGTACCGCTCCAAGGACGATCCGCTGCCGGCCAAGGGCCCGGCGGTCGGCCTGTTCGCCGATCAGGAGATCAGGCTGGTGCGGGGGCCGCTCTTCGTCGATGAGGACTACGAGGTCGAGCGGGAGGTGGTCGCGCTCTCCGGCAGCCGCCGCACGGAGAGCGCCTGGGCCAAGACGCGTGTGTTCGACAAGGCGGGCACGATGGTAGCGACCATGCTGCTGAACATGGCGACGCTGAAGGAGTCGTATGCGCCGTATGAGGACGAGTATCGGCGGCTGTACGGGGCGGGAGGGTAAGGGGGCCGAGCGGTGGCACGGCGCTTGCAGAAGTTCCAGCAACGGGTGTTCTTGCAGAGGTTGGCATCATGCTGAACTCAACCAAACCGACAGGCGGCGTCATCAGCGCCGAGCCTGAGCCGATCAGGCTCGACTGGCCCGCTACCGCGCTCCTCATCATCGACATGCAGCGCGATTTTCTCGAGCCCGGCGGCTTCGGCGAGACGCTGGGCAACGACGTCAGTCAGCTCGGGCGCGCGGTGAAGCCGATCGGCGCGGTGCTAAAGGCCGCGCGCGACACTGGCATGCTGGTGATCCACACCCGGGAGGGCCATCTGCCTGACCTCTCCGACGCGCCGCCGGCGAAAGTCGAGCGCGGTGCGCCGTCGTTGCGCATCGGCGATCCTGGCCCGATGGGCCGCATCCTCATCCGCGGCGAGGCCGGCCACGACATCATTCCCGAGCTCTATCCGCTCGACAGTGAGATCGTGATCGACAAGCCCGGCAAGGGCGCGTTCTACGCCACCGAGCTCGGCGACGTCTTGGAAAAATACGGTATCGAAAACTTGCTCGTGTGCGGCGTCACCACGGAAGTCTGCGTCAACACCACCGTGCGTGAGGCCAACGACCGCGGCTATCGCTGCGTCGTCATCTCCGACGGATGCGCATCCTACTTTCCCGAGTTTCACGAGATGGGCCTGAAGATGATCAAGGCCCAGGGCGGCATCTTCGGCTGGGTCGCTAGCTCGGCCGCAGTCCTGGAGGCGATGAAGGCTTCGACGGCTTAGACGACGGCAAGTCCAGGCCGTTATCGCCTACGGCCGCACCGCGGGCGTCTCGATCGGCAGGCCGCGCCCTCGCGACATCAGATAAAGCTCGAGCGCGACAAGCTCGGGCGAACCGTAATCATAAGCCTGAGCGCGCACCCCGGTCATGCAGCTGCGCAACCGCCGCTCCAGCGAACCCAGCGTCTGCCATTCCAGGCGGTAGAGCGGATAGCCGGTCGGCTGTCCCTGCGTGATCGGCGCGCCGGCAAGGCGTTTGTCGAAATTGTCGTCATGGCAATTGGCGCAGGCGAGATTGAGCTGGCCCTCGCGCTGCATGAAGAGGTCGCGGCCCTGTTCGATGAAGGGTTTTACCTGCGGATCATCGCCAGCGGTGATCGGAACGCCGCGCGATTGATGGGCGACGAAGGCGGACAACGCCAGCAGGTCGCGGCTCTCATAGGGCAGCGGCGTCGCCTGCTGGTGATTGCCGCGACAGAGGTTGATGCGCTGGTCGAGCGTGACGGGACGGCCGAGCGCCTTGTCGAAAGCCGGATAGCGCGCCGCGACACCCTTCATGCTGCTACGTGCATCGCCATGGCAATCTGCGCAGGATTTTTCTGCACTGCCGGTCTTCTTTCCCCACAGTGCCTGACCGTCGAGCACGAACAGCATGCCCGGATTGGACGTATCGTCATCCTGCATCGCGCGCGTGTCGGGTCCCATGAAGGAATAGCCGGAGCGGCGCGCCTCGGGCGGGATTTCACCTGCGAGGAGGGCAGGGGCCGTCGCGGCCAGCGCCGCCACCGCTATCGCGCGCCAAGACTTCATTCGACGATGATCGATGCTGATGCGGTGGACGAATAGCCGTTGTCGCCGATCCATTCGAACTCGAACTTGCCGCTCTCCTTGGCCACCATGAAGAACGACAAATATGGATTCGCGGCGATCGCGGGAAAGAGATCGGCGCGAAAGATCTCGGCGCCGTTGTAGCGGCAGCTGAAGCTCGTGATGATGTCGCGCGGCACCAGCTTGCCGTCCGCGGTGTGGCGGAAGCCGGTCTCCATGATGTGCGAGGTCAGCGTGCGGATCTCGATGATCTCGCCGCGTTTGGCCTTTGCGGGAACGTTGATGAGGGCGGCCATCAGTTGATCTCCTCGGTGCAGGCGGCCAACGTCACGACGACGTCGGCGGCGACCTGCCAGAAGCTGTCGTCGGACAGACGCGCGATCGCCACCACCTTCTGGCTGTCGGCGAGCCGGATTCGGGTCGAGACCTGGGCCCGGCCGGACGAAGGGCCGAGATGGAAATTGCCGATGTTCGGCTGCGGGTTCTTCGCGTTGAAGACGTGGATGCTCTTGACGTAATCGTCCGCCGTCATCGGGCTTGCGACGCTCACCGTCATCGGCACCGTGTTGCCGTTCTCGACCAGCGGCGGGATGTCGAGCTTGACTTTGCCCGTGCGAATTTGTGCCTCACCGACGATATTGCGGATCGCGGTGGTGAGCATCGCGGGTGTCGCCTCGACCGGTCGCAGCGTCACGATCGGGATCGCGCCGGCGGCCGTCACGCTGCCGGCAAGGCTCAAGAATTGGCGTCGCGTGGTCGGCATGATCAGTCCTAGTCCCGAAGCGTTGCAAGAAAGGCCACGATGTCCTCGATCTCCGCAGCCGATAATATCGGCTTGCCGGCGAAACTGCGTCCAACACGCACGAGGTCATCCTTGCGATAGTAGGACGGCATGATGGTCTGCGGGTTGAAGCGCGACGCATCGACCAGCCGAAGCCGTAACTGGCTCGCCGTCCAGCGGTTCCCGGCACCGGTGAGATCGGGCGCAAGATCACCTTGGAAACGCGTTTCCGGGAAGGGACCGGAATGGCAGAGGATGCAAGTCGTCGTGCGTGCTAGCATCAGCGCGCGTCCGCGCGCGGCATCGCCCGGCGAGCCCGTGAGGGAAGCCGGAATGCCATCGCCGACGATTTTGTAAGGCACTAGGTCTTTGGCAGTCGCACCACCCGCAAGTGTAAGATTTGCTGCGACCAGCGCAGCGACAATCAATCGGTTGTGTGACGAGAAATCTAGCCGCGAGCTCCACTTACCTCTCCCGCTTGCGGGAGAGGTCGCGCCGAAGGCGCGGGTGAGGGCTCTTTCCTCTTCGGGGTTCTCGATTGTGTAGAAACCCTCTCCCCAGCCCTCCCCCGCAGGCGGGGGAGGGAGCGCACCGGATTGGTGGTGACAGCTTCGTCTCACCATTGCATTAGCCAAAACAATCCGCCGTAATGGTTTGAAACCAGTGCTCCGCCTCGGCTGCCTCGCGGGTGCGCAGCTCGCGCGGGGCATCGACCGGGCTGGTCGCGCCGCCTTCGACCTCGGCGAAGATGTCGCCTTTCGGCTGGTAGTTGCCGGCAAGCAAAAAGCCGTAGCCAGGTGCGACGGTGGTGTAGCAGACGCCCGTCAGCCGCGGCGCTTCCGGCGTGCGGCCCGCGAGCAAAGCGATGATCGCGGCGGCGCAAGCCTTGCCTTGCGCGCTTGCAGCGGAAGCCGATTTGGGAATGCCGCCGCCGAGGCAGGCGTCGCCGATGACGTGGATGTCTTTGACGAGCTTCGATTCGAAAGTGACAGGATCAATCGGGCACCAGCCGGTGGCATCCGCAGCGCCTGCGATCTCGGCAATGCGCCCGGCGCGCTGCGGCGGAATGACGTTGGCAACGTCAGGCGTGTAGTTGCCGAACTCGGTGACGATGGTCTTGCTCGCCGCATCGACCGAGGTGACGCGGCCGCCTTGCGACAGCGCGACGCGCTCGATCATGTCGCCGTAGAGCTCTTTCCAAGCTCTCTCGAATAGGCGCTGCTGGGAGAAGGCGTCCTTGGCATCGAGGATCAGGATTTTCGAGCGTGGCTTCGTGGTCTTGAGATAATGCGCGATCAGGCTGGCGCGCTCGTAAGGTGCCGGCGGGCAACGCGAGGGATTGGCCGGGATCGCAATCGCGACCGTGCCACCGTCCGCCATCGCCTCCAACTGCCTGCGCAGCAGCAGTGTCTGCGGACCAGCTTTCCAGGCGTGGGGCATCTTTTCCGACGCAGCGTCGTCGTAGCCGGGCAGAGCCTCGACATGGAAGTCGATACCGGGCGAGAGCACGAGACGGTCATAACCAAACGCTTCGCCATCGGCGGCCGTCACGCTGCGCTTTTGCGTGTCGATGGTCGTCGCAGCCTGAGCGACGACGCTGATGCCCTCGGCGGCGAGCTTATCGTAACCGAACTGCTGCGCTTCCATATCGCGCAGGCCCGCGATTACCTCGTTGCTGAAGGGGCAGGAGATGAAAGTCTTGTTCGGCTCGATCAGGGTAATCTGCAATTTCGCATCAGCGCGCTTGAGTGCGCGGGCGCAAGTCGCGCCGCCAAAGCCGCCGCCGACCACGACAATGCGGCCCGCCGCTTGCGCGCGCAGGATCGAAGGTGCGGCGAGCGATGTGGCCGCGGCGGTGATGCCGAGGATGGCATTCCGCCGTGTCACCGACGCGTTCATGAGTCTTGTCCGGAAAAATGCTGCGGCTGCCATTGTGGCAGCCGCAGCGCTCTCTTAAGCGAAGGTGATGTTCTGGTCGCGCAGCGGCACCGAGCGGATGCGCTTGCCCGTCGCCGCGAAGTAGGCGTTGAGCACCGCGGGCGCCGCGACGCCGATGGTCGGCTCGCCGACGCCGCCCCAGAACCCGCCGCTCGGCACCATCACCGTTTCCACTTTCGGCATCTCGTTGATGCGCATCGAGTTGTAGGTGTCGAAGTTGGTTTGCTCGATCTTGCCATCCTTGACGGTGCAGCCGCCGTAGAACAGCGCGGAGAGGCCATAGACGAAGGAGCCCGCGATCTGCCGCTCCACCTGCGCCGGATTGACGATATAGCCGGGATCGGTGGAGGCAACGATGCGATGCACCTTGATCTTGCTGCCGTCGGTCACCGAGATTTCGGCCGCGCCGGCGACGTAGCTGCCATAACCCATGACCTGGGCGATGCCGCGATAGACGCCCTGCGGTGCCGGCGTGGTCCAGCCGATCTTCTCGGCGACGGCATTGAGCACCGCGAGGTGCTTGGGGTGATTGCCCATCAGCTTGCGGCGGAATTCGAGCGGGTCCTGGCCAGCGGCCTGGGCCAGCTCGTCCATGAAGCATTCCATGTAGATCGCGTTGTGATTGACGTTAACGCCGCGCCAGAAGCCGGGCGGAACGTGCGGGTTGCGCATCGCATGCTCGATCAACAGGTTCGGCACTGAATAGCCGAACGCGGCCTCGCCGGATTGGGCGACGCCCTGGAATGCGGCCGGATCCATGCCGTTCTGCAGCGCTTCGGGGCGCAGCGAGAACAGGATCGACTGCCCGGACAGGCGGTAGTGCAGCGCGACCAGATTGTTGTTGGCGTCGAACGCGCCGGTCATCTTGCACTGGGTGATCGGATGATACCGGCCGTGCGCCATGTCCTCTTCGCGCGACCACAACAGCTTGATCGGTGTGCCCGGCATTTGCTTGGCGATCATGACCGCCTGACGGACATAGTCGGTCTGGCCGCGCCGGCCGAAGCCGCCGCCGAGCATCACTTTGTGCACGTCGCACTTTTCCGCCGGCAAGCCCGACGCCTCCAGCACCGCCGCGAAGGCCGCCTCGCCATTCTGCGTGCCGCACCAGACCTCACATTTGTCCGCCGTGTAGAGCGCGGTGGCGTTCAACGGCTCCATCGTGGCGTGGTTCTGGTAGGGATAGCTGTAGACGGCCTCGATCTTCTTGGCGGCACTGGCGATCGCGGCCTTCGCGTCGCCATTCTTGTTGCCGACATAGGCCGGCTGTGCGTCGTCGAGGCCTTCAGTCAGCCATTTCGCAATCGACTCGCTGGAGACCTTGGCGTTGTCGCCCTCATCCCAGACGATCGGCAGCGCCTCCAGCGCGGTCTTGGCGTGCCACCAGGTGTCGGCAACGACGGCGACCGCGGTGTCCCCGACCTTGACGACCTTCTTGACGCCCTTCATGCCGGAGATCTTGGACTCGTCAAAACTCTTCAGCTTGCCGCCGAACACCGGGCAGTCCTTGATCGCGGCGTTGAGCATGCCCGGCAGCTTGACGTCGATGCCGTAGGTCATGGCGCCGGTGGTCTTGTCGGCGGTGTCGAGCCGGTTCACGCCCTTGCCGATCAGCTTCCAGTCCTTCGGATCCTTCAGCTTGACGTCCGCCGGCGGCGTCAGCTTCGCCGCAGCCTCGGCGACCTTGCCGTAGGTCGTGGTCCTGCCCGAGGGCGTATGGGTGATGACGCTGTTCGCTGCCGTGCATTCGGATGCCGGCACTTTCCACGCATCGGCGGCGGCGTTGATCAGCATCACGCGCGCGGTGGCGCCGCCCTTGCGGACATAGTCCTGCGAGGAGCGGATGCCGCGGCTGCCGCCGGTCGAGAAATCGCCCCAGACACGCTTGCGGGCGACGCTCTGGCCGGGCGTTGGATATTCGGTCGTGACCTTGGTCCAGTCGCATTCGAGCTCCTCGGCGACGAGCTGGGCGAGGCCGGTCAGCGAGCCCTGGCCCATCTCGGAGCGGGCGATGCGGATCACGATGGTGTCGTCGGGCCGGACCACGACCCAGGCGCCGACCTCGGGCGAGCCGTCGGCGGCGCGGACCACGGCGGGGCCGCCGAAAGGAAGGTCGAAGCCGATTGCGAGACCGGCACCGACCGCGGCCGTGCCGATGACGAAGGCGCGGCGGTTGAGCCGCGGCGAAACATGCTTGTTCATGTGGGATTTCCTTACGCGCTTGCGATCGTGTGGATCGCCTCGCGCACCTGCTGGAAGGTGCCGCAGCGGCAGATATTGGTGATGGCCTCGTCGATGTCGGCGTCGGTCGGCTTCGGCTTCTCGTTCAAGAGTGCCGCGACCGCCATGATCATGCCGCTTTGGCAATAGCCGCATTGCGGCACGTCCTGGGCGATCCAGGCTTCCTGCACCTTGTGCAGCGAATTCCCGGATGCGAGCCCTTCGATCGTGGTGATCTTCTTGCCCTCGGCCTCGCTGACCGAAACGCCGCAGGAGCGCATCGCGACGCCGTCGATGTGAATCGTGCAGGCGCCGCATTGTGCAATGCCGCAACCATATTTGGTGCCGGTCAGGCCGGCATTCTCGCGGATCGCCCAGAGCAGCGGCGTATCCGGCTCCACGTCGAGTGTGAAGGTTTTTCCGTTGATTGTTAGGTTTGCCATCGCAAGTCCCCTGATTGGCCCAATCCACCGATTGAACTCAGCGGCGCAATGTGTCCGGCAAACTGGAACCGTTCAAATCAACAGTCCGCGGGGTGGCCGGGATGCATGGCCCTCCTGCTTGAAAGTATGGACCGGGGCGTTGTTTTGCCTCATCCCTTCTCAATCGATTCGGGTTGGCACCTCTTCCGTGGGCGCCAATCCACGGCTTGAGGCGACGTCCGGCCGTGAACGCTGGTTCCGGGCCGCATCGCCGCTGCACAGCGGCGACAGTTTGTCCCTTTTGCCGGGGTGCAAGACGCAGGCGCTTTGATACACTGCGCCGCCGCCAACAGGAGTTCCATGAACGTGCCGAGTCCCTGCAACGTGCTGATGCTCTACCCGCTGTTCTCGGCGGAGTCCTTCTGGACCTTTGGCGAATCCTGCAAAGTGTTGGGCGTCAAGCGCCCTGCCGCCCCTCTGGGCCTGATCACCGTTGCCGCGATGCTGCCCGAGAGCTGGACGGTCCGGCTGATCGATTGCAACACGGCGCCCCTCGGCGACGACGACCTCGCCTGGGCCGACGTCGTCTTCACCGGCGGAATGCTGCCGCAGCAGGCCGACACGCTGCGTCTGATCGAGCTCTGCCGCGCGGCGGGCAAGCCGGTGGTGGTCGGCGGGCCCGATCCCACCTCGAGCCCCCACATCTACGAGCGGGCCGACTTCCGGGTGCTCGGCGAGGCCGAGAGCGTCATCGACCAATTCATCACGGCCTGGGACAGCGGCGCACGGTCCGGCGTCTTCACCGCGCCGAAATTCCAGGCCGACGTCACCAAGACGCCGGTGCCCCGTTTCGACCTGCTCAAGTTCGACGACTACCTCTATCTCGGTGTGCAGTATTCCCGCGGATGTCCGTTCACCTGCGAGTTCTGTGACATCATCGAGCTCTATGGACGCGTCCCACGCACCAAGACGAACGAGCAGATCCTGCGCGAGCTCGATACGCTCTACCAAATGGGCTACCGGGGCCATCTCGACTTCGTCGACGACAATTTCATCGGCAACAAGAAGTCGCTGCGGCTGTTCCTGCCCCAGCTCGCCGAATGGCAGCGCGCCCACGGCTATCCGTTCGAATTCTCCACCGAAGCCTCGGTCAACCTCGCCGACGATCCGGAGCTCTTGGAGCTGATGGGGGCGGCCAATTTCTTCGGCATCTTCGTCGGCATCGAAAGTCCGGATCCGGCGACCCTGGTCGCGATGCGGAAGAAGCAGAACACCCGGCGCAACATCGCCGAGAGCATTCACAAGATCTACGCCGCCGGCATTCTCGTTACCGCGGGTTTCATCGTCGGCTTCGACAATGAGAAGGTCTCGATGGCGGAGTCCATGATCGAGTTCATCGAGGAGGCGGCGATCCCCGTCAGCATGGTCGGCCTGCTCTATGCCTTGCCGAACACGCAGCTGACGCGCCGACTGGAGCGCGAAGGCCGGCTCCACGCGGGCCACGATGTGGCGCCGACCATCGGCGCCGATCAGTGCACGGCCGGGATCAACTTCGATCCGGTGCGCCCGCTGCGCGACATCCTGATGGACTACAAGCGGGTGCTTGAGCACATCTACAGCCCGGCTGCCTATGCAGGACGCGTCGACCGCTTGATGACGCTGCTCGACCGCTCGCGGCAGCGCCACGAGCTCGCGGAAGGTGACATCCGCGCCAAGCTCGGCGCGATGGAGACGGTGCATCGTGTGGTCAGCGCCCTTCCCGAGGCGCGCGGGCCGCTGTGGCAGACCTTCATGAACTGCGCCAAGCGCGACACGTCATCGGCACGCATCGCCGTGCAGATGATCGCCGCCTACGCCCATCTCGGACCGTTTTCGCGCAAGGTCATCGCTGCCATCGATGAGCGCTTGGCGGCGCTGGACAACGAAACCGTCGCTTCGGCGACTGCCGACGTGACGGCGGCCTGACACCTGGCTTGAGCGGTTACTTCACTGCCAGTCGCAGGAAGCTCATTACGCTGCCGAGCGCGGCAAAGCCTGCGCCGAGCGCCAGCGCCAATGTCGCGCCGTCGTGGCCCGCGAGTGCGAAGCAGGCCGCGGCGAGCGCGGCGCCCGTGGTCTGGCCGGTCAGGCGCGCGGTGGCGACGATGCCGGAGGCGCTGCCGCTGCGATGCGGCGGCGCGCTCGACATCACCGCCTTCATGTTCGGCGCCTGGAAGAAGCCGAACCCCATGCCGCAGATCACCATCCGCCAGATGATGTCGGCAATGGCGGGATTGGCCGGCAGCATCGCGAGCAGCGCCATGCCGAGGCCGAGCAGCACGAGGCCGATGCCGCCGAGCAGGCCGACCGCGTGGCGGTCCGACAGGCGTCCGGCGATCGGCGCCATGATGCCGACCACCAACGGCCATGGCGTCATGAAGAAGCCGGTCTCGACCTGCGAGCGCCCGAGCACGTCCTCGAAGTAGAACGGCAGCGAGACGAAGGCGAGGCCCTGCACGGCAAAGGAGCAGACCGCCGTCGCCGCCGACAGCGCGAACATCGGCCGGCTGAACAGGTCGATCGGCAGCATCGGTGCGGGATGGTCGGCGTGGCGGCGCGTCAGGATGAAGCCGAGCGCGAGCGCCGAGACCAGCTCGATGCCCACGACCACCGGCGACAAATTGTGCGCGGCGCTGCCGATGCCGGTGATGAAAAGGCCGAGGCAGGCCGACGCCAGGATGGCGCCGAGAAAGTCAAAGCCGTGATCGGCGCGCGGTGTGTTCGGCAGCATCGCAAAGCCGATGCCGATCGCGACCAGGCCGAACGGGATGTTGACGGCGAACAGCCACGGCCACGGGCCGAGCGCGAGGATGGCGGAGGCGATCGAGGGTCCGAAGGTGAAGGCGGTCGCGACCACCAGCGCGTTGTGGCCGAAGCCGCGGCCCAGCATCCGGCCCGGATAGACGAAGCGCACCAGCGCCGTGTTGACGCTCATGATGCCGCTGGCCCCCAAGCCCTGCAGCGTGCGCGCGAGAAGCAGGCTGTCCAGCGACCACGCCACCGCGCAGAACAGCGAGGCGACGGTGAACAGGATCAGGCCGCCGAGATAGATGCGCTGGTGACCGACGATCTCGCCGAGCGCGCCGAGCGGCAACAGCGTCGCCACCAGCGCGATCTGATAGACGTTGACGACCCAGACCGATTGCTCCGGCGTGACATGCAAGTCGGCGGCAATCGCAGGCAGGGCGATGTTGGCGATCGCGGTGTCGAGCGAAGCCATCGCGAGCGCGGTGAAGATCGCCGCGATGGCCCAGCGCCGCTGCGCGGCCGGCACGCCATCGGACGTGGTGTGATCGGGCTCGCGCGCCGCGGCAGGTAACGTGATTGTCATTCTCTTATTGTCATTGCCTGGCGTGTTGCTCCGGCGGCGTGGCCAAAAGGGGCTTTCGGCATGTACTACGGCCGGGCGGCCTGCCACAGAGACAAGCACGCATGCAGTGTATGCGCGCCGTCCGCGGCTGTGCGCTCAGACAAAAAGTGCGAAAACAACCCCATGCACAGTAGAGATGGGCTTGATCGACAAGGGATTTTCAAACTGCACCCGGGATGACACCCGTCGTCGCCGCGACGTTGACACGTCGGGCAAAACACCGGCAAAATGCTATGCTGCCAGCGAGGGGTCACAAGGCCCGCATAGGTTCGCTTGAATGCGCGATGTCCGCTTCGCGAGCAAGTTCAGCGCATCCGCTCATCTCATCGCCACGCGCCCAACTGACCGGATGCTCGCTGTCGGCAACTGATCCGGACGACGTCAGCTCGTTGAGCTCATCGCGCCACCTCTCGCCCGTGTAGTCCAGGGCAGCGTCAGCGCCGAACCTGATCGCAAATCGTCGCTTGTCTGCGGTCGATGCCGCCGCGATCACCCGAGGTGCGGGCCTGCCTGTTATCTCGGTTGCGATGTGGCCGAGCGGCACATCTACTTCGCCGTTAGCCTATGAATTCGCACGACCGCGCCAGGAGAGGGGACCTCTTCCCTAACGGGAAGACAGAGCGCGCATTCATCTGTTGATGGCGATGTTGAACAGCGCGCCAGACCGCGGCGCGGCCTTCGAACTGGAGTTCCGTCGGGATGGACCAGACGTGCTTCGGCCGATGCTCCGGTGCCGGCCATGCCGTACCGGTTGATTTAATTTGACTTTTGCGCAGGGTCAAAATTATATAGTTAATATATTTAATTATTTAATCATTATAGACAGTTATTTCGATCTAAGCGTGTTCTGATCGAGGACTGTAACCATGCGAACAGGCCGGGCCATTCGCTCCATTGGAGTTGCTGTCGAGGGAGGCGTGATCCATGCGCCGACCAATTGAGACTGCACCGAGGAACGGAGAAGGCATCTGGGTGGAAGATGCGACCGGGGCTGTTGAGGTCGGCCATTGGTCATCGGAGGCAGGCAAATGGGTCTGGCAGGACGGCTCTCCAATCAATCCTGCGCCGACCCATTGGTGTCCCGTGATCGAGGATGTCGATCCCGAGGAGGAACGATCGGGCAGTTGGCTTGTGGCGGTGGCAATTTTTGTTCCCGTCATCCTCGTTGGGGCTTCCTTGCTCGGGGTGTTCGAGCCATTCCACCCGCAACCCTTTCCGGACATGACGCGCGCCGGCGACGAGAGCGCCCTCAGCCTCAATCAGCGGCCGGAAATCACGACCGGATCGCTAGCTCTCCTTCAGCGCGAAACGACCGGAGCCCTGATGCAGGCGGAGCCGGCAAGCGTGGTGCGACCCCAGCCGCGGCTGGACGAAGAGGCTCCGCGCATTGAAGCGCTCGCCAACGAGCTGGCCGAGGCGAACAGAGAGCTCGACGAGGCAGTCCAGCGCACGCAGACGGCGGAACTCGCCGGTGAGGAGCTGCGAAAATCACTTCAACAGGAGCAAGCCCACAGCGCCGAGCTCGCGAACGAACTTGCCGGAGCCCGCCGCGAGATCGACGCCGGTAAGGAACAATCCCGCAACGCGGACGATGTGGCCGCCCAGCAGAGAGAGGCGGCGGCGGGAGAGATCGCAGAACTGCAGCAGTCCCTGCAACAGGAGCGGCAAAGAAGCGGCCTCCTCGTGAAGCAGGCGAACACGGCGCAGGCAGCAGCGGCGAACGCGGAGCAAGAACGCCACGAGGCGCAGGCACGCGCCGCCGCACTCGCGAGCGAACTTGCCGGAATTCCTCGCGGATCGCTCATGGCGGAAGCTGCGGCCGCGGAACAAACGGAGGCGACGGAGCGGGAGATCGCAGAGCTGCGGCAGTCTTTGCAAGATGAGCAGCGGAAGAACGCCGACCTTGTCGCCGAGGCCAAAGCGGCGAAGGCGGCAATGGCCAATGCCGAACAACAACGTCGCGCTCTCGAAGAGGCCCAGGCGCACGCCGCCACGCTGGAAAGAGAACTCGCTGAAACGCGCCGTGAGATCGAAACCCGAAACGTGCAATTGCGCGAGGCGAACGATGCGACCTCGCAGCAGAGACAGGCCGCAGACCGAGAGATTGCTGAACTGCGGCAATCGCTGCAACAGGAGCGGAGCGCGACCGAAGCCAAGCAAAGAGACCGCGCATCGGCATGGGCCCCCACCGATGCGCGCCTTCCGGTGGAGCAAGCAAATGAAGCCCCGATCTTGCCGGCGACGCAGAACGCGGAAGTGACCGCAGCGGAGCCGCCGACAGCCGCAAACCAAAACGAGGCGGAGGCCCGATTGATCCCGCGCGCCAGGGCTTTGCTCGACCAGGGAAATATCGGTGCAGCGCGCATCGTCCTCGAGCTCGCGGCCGAGAAGGACATTGCGCAGGCAAGTTTCATGCTCGCGGAGACATATGATCCGGCGATTTTAGCCGCCTGGGGTACCTATGGAACGCGCGGCGAAGCGGCCAAGGCGCGTGAGCTCTACGCGAAAGCACACCGGGGCGGTATTCGCGAAGCGAAGGAACGGCTGGATGCGCTGCAGCGCTGAAAATGGGCTCGTTGCATTTCGGCGGGACGAAAGGTTGTGGTGGCTGATTCAGAAGGGAACGACATGAACAAGGCGCCAAAGTCACTCTCGTTGCTCCTGCTCACCTGGTTGGTGCCGGTTGCGATGATGCTTCAAACGGCCTGCTTGGAAGCGCAAACCGCGAGAAATACCAGGGCCGATGCTCAGCTCGTCCGACGGCCGCTCCCGCAAGAGAATGAAAAGGACCGGATGAATGCCTGGACGGTCGGGCTCGCCGGCGGCCTGCTCGAGGGCGCGCCGATCCGCCTCGCCGCCGAAATGGCGCGCGTCGTCGACGACGGAGCAGACCTGCATCTCCTGCCGATCGTCACCCGGGGCGCCACCGACAATCTGAATGCGCTGCTCTATTTGCGTGGCGTCGATACCGCCATCATCAATTCCGACGCGCTCGAAGAATATCAGGCTCAGGCACCGCAGATCCGAAGCCGCATCACGTATCTGCTCAATCTCTTTCCATCCGAGCTGCACATTTTCGTGCGACCGGAAATCGCGAGCCTGCAGGATCTTGCCGGCAAGAAGGTGAACTTCAATACCCTGGGCACCGCAGCTGCCTATTCAGGACCACTGATCTTCAGCCGTCTCGGCATCGACGTCGACAAGACATTCATTCCGCATCAGGTCGCCCTAGAACAGATGCGCAAAGGCGAGATGTCGGCCGTCGTGTTCATCACGTCGAAACCCGTCGACGCCTTCGTAAAGGGCCGCTGGGAGGCCGGATTCAAGTTCCTCCCGGTGCACTACGACAGGAAGTTCGAGGACTATTATCTGCCTGCGACCTTGGACCCCAATGAGTATCCCAATCTGATCAAGCAAGGCGAGCGGGTCTCGACCATCGCGGTGCCGACGGCGCTCGTTGCGTTCAACTGGCCGCCACGCTCCAATCGCTATCAACGTGTGGCACGCCTTGTCGAGTACCTGTTCTCGCGAATCGACCGCCTGCAGGCTCCGGGCTTCGATCCGAAATGGCGGTCGATCAATCTCGCGGCATCCGTTCCCGGGCTTACCCGCTTCCAAGCCGCGCAGGAATGGCTGGATCGCAAGGCGCGCAGCGTACAGGCGGGGCCATGAAGACTGCCGCTCCTCGGCTCGCCGTCGCCTTGAATGTCGCCTGCGGAATCGCTTACGCGCAAAACACTGGCGATCCCATGGAAACACTTCGGGCTTGTTCGGCGATGGAGGGGCAAGCCCGGCTGGAATGTCTGCAAGACTTATCACGTAAGATCCCACCGCCAAGTCGGCGGGGGGCAGATGACGCCTGGCTGGTCAGCGAGACCACTTCGCCGGTGGATTATCTGCCGATCGTCACCGCCACCACCTCATCCGTTAGCGGCTCTGATGGCGCCGCGATGCAACTCGCAATCCACTGCCGCAGAGGCCGCACGGAAGTCGTAGTCACCGGACCGGCGCTGTCACGCAGTGCCAACGAATACGTCATCTCTTTTCGGCTGAATGCGGATACGCCAATGCAACTCACGGCATCGTCGCCCTCATTCGGCTCCGGAGTCGCTTTCGGGGGCGACGTCGTAAAGTTGCTAAGCTCGCTACCCGACGACGGTCACATCGTTGTGCGCCTTTTCACCCGCGCTGGTCCGGTGCAAGACGGACAATTCCTGCTCAGCGGATTCGAAAATGTGCGCAAGAAAATGGCGGCTGCATGCAAATGGCCCCATGCCGTCGCCAGACCAGCAAGGTGATGGGCAGGGAAAATGGGAGATACGAGATGATCAATCCAAAATGGGCGATGGCAGTCATCAGCGGACTGGCGATGCTGCTTCTGATCGGACAAAGCGCGCAGGCGCAGCAGGACAATCAGTTGATTCCGCAGGCGCGTGAGAAGAGCCAAGCGAGCAACCCGAAGCATCCGGCTCGACAGAAGCAGGTGAGCAAGCCGGCGATCAAGCAGGAAGCTGCGAACAACACGAAGATGGCTGAGGCGACGAAAGCCGAGAGCGCCAAGAAGCCGCATCGGCTGATCCTGCAGGTTAACTCCAACGAACCTGCGATGATGAACCTCACACTCAACAATGCGACCAACGTCGCGCAATACTATCGCGATCTCGGTGAACCAGTGTCGATCGAGGTCGTCACTTTCGGTCCCGGCCTTCACATGCTGCGCGATGACACCTCGCCGGTAAAGCCGCGCATCGAGGTGCTCGCGATGGGCCATCCCGAAATCTCCTTCAAAGCCTGCGGCAACACCCAGGAAAACATGCGCAAGGCGGAGAACAAGGACATCAACCTGATTCCACAAGCCACGGTCGTCAAATCCGGTGTCGTCCGCGTCATGGAGCTGCAGGAACAGGGCTGGAGCTACGTCAAACCGTGAGGTCCGGCGGCGAACCGGACATGGCGTGCCTTTCTCGGGCCGACCGGATTCGGGCCAGGGGAATCGCATATGGTGTCCACGCTGCGGCGGCATCCGCACTGGGCTCCCTCTCCCGCTTGCGGGGGAGGGCTGGGGTGGGGGGTATCTCCGCGGCGGGATTGTCGAAAAATGCGGAGCTGTCCCTGGGCGGCAAGAGCCCTCACCCGCCGCGCTCTGCGAGCGCGTCGGCCTCTCCCGCAAGCGGGAGAGGCGGAGCAAGCCCGCGAAAAGTCCTCCTAAAATCCATATGCGATAGCCCTGGGATTCGGGAGTCCGCCTCCTAGAACTGATACCGCCTTAGTCCCCCGTCCACCGGGATCACCGTACCCGTGATGTAGCGCGCCACCGGTGAGGCCAGGAACACTGCGAGCGCCGCGAGATCCTCCGGCTCCCCCCAATAGCCGACTGGGATCTCTTCCTCCGCGAAGCGCTCGCGATAATCCGGCGGGTAGTTGCGGCGGATCTGCTCGCTCATGATGCGGCCGGGCGGGATGCAGTTGATGGTGATGCCGTGCGCGCCGATCTCGCGCGACAAGCCCTTGGCCCAGGCGTGCACGGCGGCTTTCGCGGCGAAGGCGGCGTTGAGGCCTTCCGGCTCGGACTTTCCGGTGATGTTGACGATGCGGCCCCATTTGCGTTCGATCATCTGCGGCAGCAGCGCATGCGCGATGCGGCGGTAGCTGGTGAAATTCAGCGCGATCGCCTCGTCCCATTTGCTGTCGGGTGCATCGACGGGGAGGGGACGGCTGCCGCCGGCATTGTTGACGAGGATGTCGACATGGCCAAGCTCCTTGATTGCAAACGCCGCGATCCTCTCCGCCGCGTCCTTCGCCATCACGTCCTGCTCGAACGGCGTTATCAGCCCGCCGCCGACCTCTTTCACCAGCTCGGCGAGCAGATCGGTCCGCCGCGCGACGCCAACGACGCGCACGCCTTCGGCAGCAAGGCCCTTGGCGATGGCGCGGCCGATGCCGATGCTTGCGCCCGTGACGACTGCGGTTTTCGATTTGAGCCCGAGGTCCATGGTCACACGCTCTCTTGTTGTTCTTGGCTGTTGCTTTCGTTTCCTGCCGCGTCCCGCGGGCTTTGCGAATTGCCCGACCGGGACGAGCAGTGGTAACCAAGAGCTTCGGCGAAGGAAACACGAAAAAGAAAAGGCAGAGATGATGGTCTGGGATCCGCAGCAATATCTGAAGTTCTCCGGTCACCGGCTCCGGCCCGCCGTCGACCTGTTGATGCGGATTCCGGATTTCGGCCCACGCGCGATCGCCGATCTCGGCGCCGGCGCCGGCAATGTGACAAAACTGATCAGGGAGCGCTGGCCGGAGGCCGCCGTGACCGGCGTCGAGGGTTCGGCCGAGATGGTCGCGGCCGGCCGCAAGGCCGCGCCCGACGTGGAATGGTCGCATGAGGACCTCGGCCATTGGCGTCCCGCGAAGCGGTATGACTTGATCTATTCCAATGCCGCACTGCACTGGCTGCCCAATCACGCGGCACTGTTTCCGTCGGTGATGGAGAAGGTGACGCGTGGGGGCATGCTTGCGGTGCAGATGCCGCGCAATTTTACCGCGCCGTCGCATGTGCTGATCGGCGAGACCGCGCTGAACGGTCCCTGGCGGTCCAAGGTTGAGCATCTCGTCACCCCGCCGCCGGTCGAAGGGCCGGCCTTCTATCACGACCTGCTCGCGCCGCTCTCGCAGAATATCGACATCTGGGAAACTGAATATCTGCAAGTGCTCGAAGGCGAGAACCCGGTGAAGGAATGGACCAAGGGGACCTGGTTGACGCGCTATCTCGATGTCTTGCAGGGTGATGAGAAGGCTGCGTTCGAAGCCGCCTATGGGATGCGGGTCGCAAAGGCCTATCCGAAGAATGCGGCGGGGCAGACGCTGTTCCCGTTCCGGCGCCTCTTCATAGTCGCCCAGCGCAAAAACTGATGGCACTGCCGCAATGCGGCAAAAGCGCTCGTTTCCTTGGACTGAAGCGGGTGCCGGGTTGCGCGTCCGGCAGCGGTCAAGTTAGCTTGGCTGCGGCAAATTGGGCTTAGGTCTAGTTGTTCGGGTGGCGGATTGCTGCCACTACTGACCTGAAAAACAAAAAGACCCAGTTTAGACAGGTTGTTGGGAGGTTACTTTATGCGCAAGCTGCTTCTTGCAGTCGCCGCCGCGGCTATTCTCTTGGCCCCTGCCGTCGCCCAGGCTCAGAATCCCATCGTCATCAAGTTCAGCCACGTCGTCGCCAACGACACCCCGAAGGGCAAGGGCGCGCTGAAGTTCAAGGAGCTCGCCGAGAAATACACCGACGGCAAGGTTAAGGTCGAAGTCTACCCGAACTCCACGCTCTACAAGGACAAGGAGGAGATCGAGGCACTTCAGCTCGGTTCGGTGCAGATGCTCGCGCCGTCGACCGCTAAATTCGCGCCGCTCGGCATCAAGGAATTCGAGGCGCTCGACCTGCCCTGGCTGTTCAGGGATGAACAGACCTACGCCAACGCGATGAAAGGCACGGTCGGCAAATGGCTGTTCCAGAAGCTCGAGGCCAAGGGCATCACCGGGCTCGCTTATTGGGACAACGGCTTCCACATGCTCTCCGCCAACCGCCCCTTGCTGAAGCCGACCGATTTCCAGGGGCTTAAATTCCGCATCTCCGGATCGAAGATCGCCGACCAATATCTTCGCATCATGGGTTCGATCCCGCAGATCATGGCGTTCTCCGAAGTCTACCAGGCGCTGCAGACGGGCGTGGTCGACGGCTGCGAGAACACGGCGTCCAACTACCTGACGCAGAAGTTCTACGAGGTGCAGAAGGACATCACCGTGTCCTATCACGCGCATCTGCAATATGCCGTCATCGTCAATGCGAAATTCTGGTCGGGCCTGCCGCCCGACGTCCGCACCCAGCTTGACAAGGCGATGGCGGAGGCGACCGACTACACCAACTCGATCGCGCGCCAGGAGAACGAGGACGCGCTGGCCGAGATCAAGAAGACGGGCAAGACCAATCTGCATTATCTCACCGACGCCGATCGCAAGGCGTGGCAGGAGGCGATGCAGCCGACCTACAAATGGGCGAAGGGACGGGTCGGGCAGGAGGTGCTCGATCTCCTCGCCAAGGAACTCGACGTCAAGATGAACTGACGGCCGCGCCCTACTAAGAACAACAACAACGGTCGGGGGTGATCGCACTCCCGGCCGTTTCGCTCTTGAATGGACGAGCCAATGCTGGGGGGACCAAGTTGCTGCGTGTGCTGAACCGGGTGCTCGATCATCTCGAGGAATGGCTGATCGCGACGATGATCGCGGCTGCGACGTCGCTCATCTTCGTCGCGGTGCTGCATCGTTACGGCGCCGGCCTGTCGATCGATATCGCCAGATGGGCGGAAGCCCGCAATCTGGCCTTCCTCGCCGTTCCCGCGCGCGCGACGTTCAGCTGGCTTGCCTCGCTCGACCTGTCCTGGGCGCAAGAGCTCTGCATCTACATGTTCATCTGGATGGCGAAGTTCGGCGCCGCCTACGGCGTGCGCACCGGCATCCATGTCGGCGTCGACGTGCTCGTCAACATCCTTCCGGGCGGATCGCGCCGCCGCGTCATCACCTTCGGGCTGTTGTGCGGCGCGCTCTTCACCGCCATCGTGAGCTATTTCGGCGCCGCGTTCGTCAGCCAGATGTGGCAGACCGGCCAGCAGTCGAACGATCTCGAAGCGCCGATGTGGGTGGTGTATCTCACCATCCCGCTCGGCTCCGGCTTGATGTGCTTCCGCTTCCTCCAGGTCGCGTGGTCGTTCTACCGCACCGGCGAGCTGCCGCATCACGACATGGCGGGCGTCGAGGGCGTCGAGGCGGACCCGGTGCATCCGGCCCCGGTCACACCCAGCCAGGTCGTCCGGGACGAGCGCAGCCCGCTCGGCTGGATCCTGATGCTGCTGCCGGTCCTGATCGTCGCCCTGTGCTTTGCGCATGCCGGCCACGTCATCACGCTGCCGCATGGCCTGCGCGTCGTCATCGTGTTCGCACTTCTGCTCTCGTTGATGCTGACGGGCATGCCGATCTCGATCGCGCTGGGTCTCACCGTGCTCAGCTTCATGTTCACGCTGACCGATGTGCGAACGGAATCGGTGGCGCTGAAGCTGTTCACCGGCATCGAGAATTTCGAGATCATGGCGATCCCGTTCTTCATCCTTGCCGGCAACTTCCTGACCCATGGCGGCGTGGCGCGCCGGATGATCACGTTCGCGACCGCGCTGGTCGGCCATTGGTACGGCGGTCTCGCTTTGTCGGGCGTGGTCGCTTGCGCGCTGTTCGCGGCAATTTCCGGCTCGTCGCCGGCGACCGTGGTGGCGATCGGTTCGGTGATCCTGCCTGCGATGGTCGCGCAAGGGTTTCCGAAGCGGTTCGGGGCGGGGGTGATCACGACATCGGGCTCGCTCGGCATTCTCATTCCGCCGTCGATCCCGATGGTTCTCTACGCCGTCTCCACCAACAGCTCGGTCGGCAAGCTCTTCATCGCCGGCATCGTGCCGGGATTCGTCCTCGCAACGCTGCTCGGCGCCACAACGTTCTATCGTGCCTGGCGCAACGACTATCCGCGGATGCCGAAGGCCACGTTCCTCCAGCGTCTGGATGCGTTCCGCAAGTCGATCTGGGGCATCCTGCTGATCGTGATCGTGATCGGCGGCATCTACAGCGGCTTGTTCACGCCGACCGAAGCTGCGGCCGTCAGCGCGGTCTACGCCTTCATCGTCGCGGTGTTCATCTACAAGGATCTGAAGCTGCGCGACGTGCCGCGGGTGCTGCTGTCATCGGCGAACCTTTCGGCGATGCTGCTCTACATCATCACCAACGCCGTGCTGTTCTCGTTCCTGATGACCTACGAGAACGTGCCGCAGGCGCTGGCGCAATGGATGATCGACCAGGGCTTGGGGTGGATCGGCTTCCTGCTCGTCGTCAATCTGTTGCTGCTGCTGGCGGGCAACGTGATGGAGCCGTCCTCGATCATCCTGATCATGGCGCCGATCCTGTTTCCGGTCGCGGTCAAGCTCGGCATCGACCCGATCCATTTCGGCATCCTGATGACGGTCAACATGGAGGTCGGGCTGTGCCATCCGCCCGTCGGCCTCAATCTCTACGTCGCCTCAGGCATCGCCAAGATGGGCATCACCGAGCTCACCGTCGCGGTGTGGCCTTGGCTGTTGACCATGCTGACGTTCCTGGTGATCGTGACCTATTGGCCCGGCCTGTCGTTGTGGCTGCCGACGCTATTGGGGATGTAGCCGGCTTAACCTCGTCTCGTTCTGGGGAGAGGGCAAATCGTAGCCCGGATGGAGCGCAAGCGTAATCCGGGACTTTCCCGCGTCTGGATCGAAATCCCGGATTGCGCTTCGCTCCATCCGGGCTACGGTTCGCTCCTTCCTCCGATGGCAATCAACCGCAAGATGCGGTTAGATGGCCGCGACAGGCCCGAGAACAGATATGACAGAACACAGCAGCGAGCCGAAAAGCGCAACGCCGTCCGTCATCGCGCAACACGAGGCCATGCTGAACGCGCTGCCGTTCTCCGACACGCGGGATTTCGACGATGCGGCGCGCGGCTTTCTCGGCACGATCGAGAACGCGACGGTCACACATCCGCAGGGGCGGACGGTCTGGAGCCTTGCGCCCTATGGCTTCCTCGCCGAGCAAGAAGCGCCGCCCACGGTCAATCCGAGCCTGTGGCGGCAGTCGCGGCTCAACATGCATCACGGCCTGTTCGAGGTCGTGCCGGGCGTCTATCAGGTGCGCGGGCTCGACATCGCCAACATGACGCTGATCGAGGGCGACAGTGGCGTCATCGTCGTGGATACCCTGACCTCGATCGAGGGCGCGCGCGCCGCGCTCGATCTTTACTTCAGGCATCGTGGCAAGCGCCCGGTCGCGGCCGTCATCTTCACGCACACCCACACCGATCATTGGGGCGGCGCGCGCGGCGTGCTGGAGGAGGATGCGCTGGCGACTAGCCGCGTGCCGATCATCGCGCCGAACCTGTTCATGGAGCACGCCGTCTCCGAGAACATCATCGCGGGACCGGCGATGCTGCGCCGGGCGCAGTACCAGTTCGGCCCGTTCCTCGCCAAGGGCGCGCGCGGGCAGGTGGATTGCGGCCTCGGCAAGTCGATGGCGGCAGGCTCGGTCGCGCTGCTGCGCCCGACCGATTTGATCATGGCCACCGGCGAGAGGCGCGTCATCGACGGCGTCGAGTTCGAATTCCAGATGGCGCCGAACAGCGAAGCACCGGCGGAGATGCATTTCTTCGTCCCGCGCTACAAGCTCCTGAATCTCGCCGAGAACTGCACCCATAATTTCCACAATCTGCTGCCGTTCCGCGGCGCCGACGTGCGCGACGCGCTGGCCTGGTCGAAATATCTGGGCGAGGCCCTGCTGCTCTGGGACGGCAAGGCCGAGGCGATGTGCGGCCAGCATCACTGGCCGGTGTGGGGGAGGGATCGGATCGGCACCATGATCCGGCAGCAGCGCGACCTCTACAAATTCGCGCACGACCAGACCATCCGCCTGATGAACCACGGCCTCACCGCCGCCGAGATCGCCGAGACGATCCAGCTGCCGAAGAGCCTGGAGGCCGCCTGGCACGGCCGCGGCTATTACGGCCACATCCGGCATAATGTGAAGGCGATCTACCAGAAATATCTCGGCTGGTACGACGCCAATCCGGTCAATCTCGACCCGCTGCCGCCAGTGGAGTCAGGCAGGAAGTATGTCGAGTACATGGGTGGCGCGGATGCCATTCTGGCGCGGGCGCGGACGGATTTCGACAAGGGCGAGTTTCGTTTCGTCGCGCAGGCGCTCGGCCATCTCGTCTTCGCCGAGCCGGACAATCAGGCGGCGCGCGCGTTGCTGGCGGATACGCTCGAGCAGCTCGGTTATGCCGCCGAAAGCGCGACCTGGCGCAACGCCTATCTGTTCGGCGCCCAGGAATTGCGCCAGGGCATGCCGAAGGTGTCGGCGCGCCCGCCGATGCCGCGCGAGACGCTGGCCGCATTGTGCACCTCGCAGCTCTGGGACGTGCTCGGCATTCGCCTCAACGGCCCGAAAGCGGAAGGCAAGCACATCGTGCTGAACTGGCGTTTTTCCGACACCGGCGAGACCTTCGTTCTCAATTTGGAGAACTCTGCGCTGACCTACACCGAGGGCGCGCAGGCGGACGGCGCCGATGCCAGCTTCACGCTGGCGCGCTCGACGCTCGACGAAGTCATCGCGAAACAGACCAGCTTTCCGGAGGCGGTCGCCGCCGGCAAGGTCAAGCTCTCCGGCAATCCGATGCGGCTCGCCGAGCTGATGGGCCTGATGGACGAATTTCCGCGCATGTTCGAGATCGTCGAGCCGAAGCGGGCGGGGGTGGTGTAGGGCGCCGTTGACGACTTCTTCCCTTCTCCCCTTGTGGGAGAAGGTGGCGCGAAGCGCCGGATGAGGGGTCTCTCTCCGCGAAGAGCCTTTGGATGTGGAGGCAACCCCTCACCCAAACGAGTTTGTGGCCCGGTTCTCGCAGCCCTCTCCCACAAGGGGAGAGGGCACATCGATTGGCAGCGGCGTAGAAGGCCTACTCCGCGCTGCTCACCAGCTTGATCCGCGGTGCTTGTTCCTCGGTCAGGCTGCGATAGGCGGCGAGATAGTCCAGTGCCATGCGCCGCGCCGTGAAGCGCGTCTCGAACTGCTTGCGGATCGCGGCGCGGTCGAGCTGCGGCAGGCGCTTGATCACCCCTGCCGCGCTGATGACGTCCTCGACCACGAAGCCGGTCAGGCCTTCGTCGATGATCTCCGGCGCCGAGCCGCGGTTGAAGGCGACGACCGGCGTTCCGCAGGCCATGGCTTCGATCATCACGAGGCCGAACGGCTCTGGCCAGTCGATCGGCAGCAAGAGGCCGAGCGCGCCGCTCAGGAAGTCCGATTTCTCGTGATCGCTGATCTCGCCGATGAACTCCACCAGAGGATTGTTCTCGATCATCGGCCGGATCAGCTCATCATAGTAATCCTGGTCGGCGCGATCGACCTTGGCGGCGATCTTTAGCGGGATGCCGCAATGGGTCGCGATCTTGATGGCGCGGTCGACGCCTTTCTCCGGCGCGATGCGGCCGAGCACGGCGAGATACTCTTGGCGAGTCGGCTTCGGCGTCAGCAGATTCTCCGGCAGGCCGTGGTGGATCGTCGTCACCCAGTTTGCCTGCGGCACCGGTCGCCGCTGCGCATTGGAGATCGAAATGACGGGCATCTTGGTGAAGGTGTTGAAGACCGGCTGATGCTCCGGCAGGTCCAGCCGGCCGTGCAGCGTGGTCACGAACGGCGTCGGCTGCCGGTGGAACAGCGACCACGGATAATAATCCAGATGGAAGTGGAGGAAGTCGAACTCCTCATCGTCACATTTCTGCCGCACCCGCTCCAGGAGCACCATGTGCAGCGCATTGGGATCGCGCACGGAACCGTCGAGACGGAGTGCCCGCGGCCATAATGCATCCAACTTTGCCGAGGTTTGCGAGTCGCCACTGGCGAACAGCGTCACATCGTGTCCAAGGGCCACCAGCTCTTCCGTCAACCAATGCACCACCCGCTCGGTGCCGCCATACAGCTTGGGTGGAACAGCCTCCGTCAACGGAGCAACCTGCGCGATGCGCATCTCACCATCTCCTTTGTGCGATCATGATCGAAGAGCCCCCGCCAGTACGGCACCGGCAATGCCAGACAAGGGAACGTTCCCGCACTTGCGAAGTTCCTTCCTCCAAACGTTACATATTCGACACGTGCGGGGCCGTCTCGATGCTGCCATCACATCTTCTCAGATCGTCCGCATCCGCATGTCGTGATCGCCCCGCCCGGGAACCGAGGCGAAGCGGTCGATGTTCAGTTCGATCGGTAAACAACATCCGAAAATCATCACGACGGGGTCGGTAGCCATATGGATCAGCTTTCTGGATACGCGCGCAGGCCATTTGCCTTTGTCCTGCGCTATCTCCGGCGTCGTCTTGCGTCGCATCTGGTGATCCTGACCGCTGTCGTGGCAGCCGTTGCCTGCTCCGTGGGCACGCAGTATGGCGTCAAATCCCTGGTCGACAGTCTGTCCGCCGGACCATCACATGGTGGTAGCGTATGGCTGGCATTCATTTTACTCATGTCGCTGATCGCCGCCGACAACTTCCTGTGGCGGATCGCGAGCTGGACGGCGAGCTTCACCTTCGTCCGGGTCACGGGTGATTTACGCCGTGACATATTTCGTCATCTGACCGGTCACGCGCCGAGCTACTTCTCCGATCGCATGCCGGGCATGCTGACGAGCCGCATCACGGCGACCTCGAACGCGGTGTTTACGGTCGAGAACATGTTCGTCTGGAACGTGCTGCCGCCCTGTATTGCCACAGTTGCGGCAATCATGCTGATTGGAACCGTGAGTCCTTATATGGCGCTCGGCCTGATCGTGATCGCCGGTGGCATGGTGATCGCGATGTTCCACCTGGCCGCCGCCGGCAAGCCGCTGCATGACGATTTCGCCGACAAGGCGGCCGTGGTCGACGGCGAGATGATCGACGTGATCAGCAACATGCCGCTGGTGCGCGCTTTCTGCGGCATCAGCCACGAGCATGAGCGCTTCGATGCGACGGTGAACCGGGAGCTCACCGCGCGCGGCCGCAGCCTGCGCTATCTGGAGAAGCTGCGGCTCACGCATGCCGGCGTGACCGTCGTGCTGACGGTGGCGCTGATGGCCTGGGCGATCACGTTGTGGCAGCGGGGTGAGGCGACCACCGGCGACGTCGTGCTGGTCTGCACCCTCGGCCTATCCATTCTCAATGCCACGCGCGACCTCGCGGTGGCGCTGGTCGACGTCACTCAGCACGTCGCGCGGCTGACCGAGGCGATCGCCACGCTGCTGGTGCCGCACGAACTGCGCGATCACCCCGAGGCCGAGCCCCTCGTCAAGAGCGGCGCTGCGATCGCGTACAACAACGTCACCTTCGGCTATCCCGGCGGCGAGAAGATCTTTGAGCGGTTCAGCCTGCGCTTGCAGCCCGGCCAGCGCGTCGGTCTGGTCGGCCAGTCCGGCGGCGGCAAATCGACGCTGTTCACGCTGCTCCAGCGCTTCTACGATACCGACGAGGGCAGCATCACCATCGACGGACAGGACATCTCGAAGGTGACGCAGCTGAGCCTGCGCGAGGCGATCTCGGTCGTGCCGCAGGATATCTCCTTGTTTCATCGTTCCATCCGCGAGAATATCCGCTATGGTCGCCCGAACGCGACCGATGACGAGGTGCTGCGCGCGGCGATCGCGGCGCGCTGCGATTTCGTCGAGAGCCTGCCCGACGGCCTCGACACCATGGTCGGCGACCGCGGTGTGAAGATGTCGGGCGGCCAGCGCCAACGCATCGCGATTGCGCGCGCCTTCCTCAAGGATGCGCCGATCCTGCTGCTCGACGAGGCGACCGCAGCGCTTGACAGCGAATCCGAGGAGGCGATCCGCGAGGCGCTGTCGCGGCTGATGCGCGGCCGCACGGTGATTGCGATCGCGCACCGCCTGGCGACGCTGCGCAATTTTGATCGCGTGGTGGTGCTCAAGGCCGGTAAGATCATCGAGGACGGCGCGCCCGACCGGCTGATGCAGGCTCACGGTCCCTACCGTGAGCTGGTGACGCAGGAGATGAGCCGGCTCTCGAAGTTCGCCGCGTAGATCCAGCAGTCGCGTTCGTTGGTTGCGTTTCGAATCAAGGCGCAGGGGAGCAGCTCATGGCAGCCGAAACCGTAACCCAGATCATTTCGATATCGCAGGCGGCGGAAGCCGTCGCGGAGCAGACGTTCTACATTCCGATGACGGGACCCGCCGCCCGGCCGCGGCGGTCCCTCAAGCACGACGACACCTTCATCGTGCTCGACAGCCACGGCGACATCGGCGCTTCGGCGGGCGGGCCGGACGGGCTGTTTCACCACGACACGCGCTATCTGGCGCGGCTGGAGCTTGTGCTCGACGATCTCCAGCCGCTGCTGCTCGGCTCGAATCTGCGCGACGACAATTCGGCGTTGACAGTCGATCTGACCAACCCCGACATATACCGTCAGGGCCGCCTCGTGTTCCAAAAGGATCTGCTGCACATCGTGCGCACGATCTTCCTGTGGCGCGGTGCCGCCTATCAACGCATCGGCGTGCAGAACCACGGCGATGCGCGCGCCAGCTTCGAGTTGACGCTGCTGTTCGACAACGACTTCGCCGACCTGTTCGAGGTCCGCGGCGAGCGGCGCGCGCGCCGCGGGACGGGCACGAGCCGGCTGCTCGGCCCGACCGACGTGCTGTTCGGGTATCGCGGCCTCGACGACGCCGAGCGCACCACCGGCCTGCATTTCGACCCGCGCCCGACGCGGCTGTCGGTCAATGCCGCGACATGGCAGCTCGAGCTCGACCCGCACGAGGCCAGATCGCTGTTCGTCGCCGTCTCCTGCAACCGACCGGTGACGGAAAAGCCGGCGCGGTTCTTCCAGGGCCTCCTGGCGCACCGCCGCGAGATGCGGCAGTCGACCATGGGCGCCGCCAGCATCGAGACCTCCAACAACATCTTCAACGAGGTGCTGTGCCAGGCCATGGCCGACCTCAACATGCTGATGACGGAGACCCCGCAGGGCCGTTATCCCTATGCCGGCATACCCTGGTACTCGACGACGTTCGGCCGCGACGGCCTGATCACTGCGCTACAGATGCTCTGGATCGATCCGCGCGTCGCCAAGGGCGTGCTCAGACGGCTCGCGCATTTCCAGGCGAAGGCGATCGATCCGCTCGCCGACGCCGCGCCCGGAAAGATCCTGCACGAGATGCGCGGCGGCGAGATGGCGGCGCTGGGCGAGGTGCCGTTCTCCCAATATTACGGCAGCGTCGATTCGACCGCGCTGTTCGTCCTGCTCGCCGGAAGCTATTTCGAGCGCACTGGAGACGAGGCCACGTTGATCGAGCTGTGGCCGGCGATCGAGGCGGGGCTCGCCTGGATCGACGGTCCTGGCGATCCCGATCAGGACGGCTTCGTCGAATACCAGCGCGCGACGGAAAAGGGGCTGGCCAACCAGGGCTGGAAGGATTCCTACGACGCGATCTTCCATGCCGACGGCCAGCTCGCGGAAGGCAACATCGCGCTCGCCGAGGTCCAGGGCTACGTCTACGCGGCCAAGCAGCTCGCCGCGCGCTGCGCGCTGCGGCTCGGCAAGCCGGACCGCGTGCGCCAGCTCGAGGCCGAAGCCAAGGCGCTGGCCGAGCGCTTCGAGAAGGCGTTCTGGTGCGAGGAGCTCGGCACCTATGCGCTCGCCCTCGACGGCAGGAAGCGTCCCTGCAAGGTGCGGACCTCGAATGCCGGGCAGGTGCTGTTCAGCGGCATGATCCGCGAGGATCGCGCCCGTCTCGTCGCCGCCGATCTGATGCGGCCGCACTTCTACTCGGGCTGGGGCATCCGCACCGTCGCGCAAGGCGAGGTGCGCTACAACCCGATGTCCTATCATGACGGTTCGATCTGGCCGCACGACAATGCCCTGATCGCACTCGGGCTCGCGCGCTACGGCCTCAAACATTCAGTGGCTCATGTCTTCAAGGGACTGTTCGACGCGGCGACCTACATGGACCTGCGCCGGCTGCCCGAATTGTTCTGCGGTTTCCGGCGCGAGAAGCGGCGCGGCCCGACGCTCTATCCGGTCGCCTGCGCGCCGCAGGCCTGGGCCAGCGCGACGCCGTTCACGCTGCTGGAGGCGGCGCTGGGCATCGAGTTCGACGTGGCACGCTGTGAGATTCGCCTGCGCAATCCGCATCTGCCGACGTTTCTGAACGAGGTGATCCTGCGCGATCTGCGTCTGGGCGGGTCCAGCGTGGATCTGCGCGTCAGCCGCCACGGCGACGACGTGGCGCTGGAGGTGTTGCGCACGCGCGGCCAGATCCAGGTCTCGATCGTGCTGGCGCGCTAGCGGCGCGCCGTGAGGAGGGTGCGATGCGTGCGATCGGAGCGCTAATCCTGGGCATAGCCATCGTCTCGGGCCTGGCGGTGGCGACCTCGCACGCCGCGGAAGATCAACCCGCGGGCGCGAGCGAAGCGAATGCGCCGCCGACGGCACAGCCGCCGGCCTCGACCGTTCCGGTCACCCCCAAGGATGCCGCCCCGCCGCCCTCGGTGACCATCATCGGCGCAAGCGAGGCGCATGGCGTCCTCGGCCGCGACGTGCGCAGCGCCGCCGGTGAAGACATGGGCCGCATCGTCGACGTCATCGTCGATCGCACCGGCCATGTGCGCGCGGCGGCGATCGATTTCGGCGGCTTCCTCGGCGTCGGCAGCCGCAAGATCGTGGTGGACTGGAACGCGCTGCGCTTCGGCAAGATCGCCAACAAGAAGGACAGCATCACGCTGGAATTGACCAAGGCGCAGGTCGCGGCCGCGCCGGAATACAAGGAAGACACGCCGATCGTCGTGCTCGGCGCGTCCGGCAGCCTTCAACCGCTGCAAGCGATTCAGTGAGGTGCCCGGAGGGCTGACCGCCTGTGCTGTTGTCGAGGAAGCCGAAACATGCAGATCGCGACGGCCGCGTTGAGCAGAACAACGTCGCCGCGCCGCCGGCTGCAGGCCTTCCGGCACCGTCACGCCAGAGCCTGCGCGGGCTCGATTGGTTCATCTTCTTCCTCGCCGATGTGCAGACCGGATTCGGTCCGTTCATCGCGGTTTATCTGACGACGCAGAAATGGACCCAGGTCGAGATCGGCCTCGTGCTGTCGATCGGCGGCATCGTCGCCCTGATCGGACAGATGCCGGGCGGCGCGATCATCGATGCGGCCAAATCGGAACGGCTGGTGGCCGCCCTTGCGATTGCCACCATCGGCTGCTGCGCGCTTGCCTACGCCGCGATGCCGATCTTCCCCGTCGTGGTGACCGCCGCCACCCTGCATGCGATGGCGAGTTGCGTGCTGGGGCCGGCGATTGCGGCGATCAGCCTCGGCCTCGTCGGCCCGATCGCGATCGGCGAGCGTCTCGGCCGCAATGCCCGCTTTGCCTCGCTCGGCAACGGCGTTGCGGCGGCGGTGATGGGCACCGCCGGTTACCTGCTGTCGAGCCGCTCGGTCTTCCTGGTCACCTTCCTGCTCGCGATCCCGACCCTGATCGCGCTTTCGCGCATCCGCGAGCATGAGGTCGACATTAGACGCTGTCACGGCGAGATGCCGCCTGAAGCCGCGGATCGCGGCGACACCAATGTCTGGCACCTGATCCGGCAGCGTCCGCTGATCGTGTTCGCGCTGAGCGTGCTCTTGTTGCAGCTCGCGAATGCCGCGATGATGCCGCTGATGGCGAGCGCGGTGACGGCGCGGTCAAGCCAGTGGGCGACGGTGCTCGTCGCCTTTTGCATTGTCGTTCCGCAAGCGATCGTGGCGCTGCTGTCGCCGAGCATTGGACGCAAGGCGCAACTCTGGGGCCGGCGGCCGCTGCTCCTGATCGGATTCGGCGCGCTGACGATTCGCGGCCTGTTGTTCGCAACCGTGCGCGATCCCTATCTGCTCGTGCTGGTGCAGGTGTTCGACGGCCTCACCGCGGCCGTGTTCGCGGTGATGATTCCGCTGATCGTCGCCGACGTCGCATTCGGCAGCGGCCACTTCAACCTGGCGCAGGGCATCGTCGGCACGGCGACCGGCATCGGTGCGTCCTTGAGCACCGCGCTTGGCGGCTATGTCAGCGACAAGTTCGGCAACGCCACCGCCTTCATCGGATTGTCCGGCATCGCCGCCACGGGGCTTCTGCTGATTTTGTTCGTGATGCCGGAGACGCGGCGCGCGGGTATGACCGCGACCAAAGAGATGGCCGGCTGAACGAATTCAGCCGGCCAAGTAGGTGGGGGACGAAAGAGAGATCAGGCGTCCAGATTGTGCAGGCGCTGGCGGTTGCGCAGCACGATTTGGCGGGCGCCGGAGAAGCCCAGGATGCCCTGGGTGTGAAGCTGCGACAGCGCTCGCGACACGGTCTCGAGCGTGAGGCCGAGATAGTCGCCGATGTCGCGGCGGCACATCGGCAGCGCCATCATGCCAGCAACGGCGAGGCGGCGGTCCATTTCGAGCAGGAAGGTCGCAACGCGCTCCATCGCGGTCTTGCGCCCCAGCAGCAGCATGTGGTCCTCGGCGTGGCGCAGCTCGGAAGCCGTCATGGCCCAGAGCTTGCGGGCGACCTGGACGTCGATGCCGGCGGCCTTCTCGAGGCTGGCGCGCTTCACGAGGCGCACGGTGGTGTCGATGATGGCTTCGGCGGCGAGGCGGTGAGTGGCGCCGGATTCGAGCCCGAACACGTCGCCGGGAAGATGGAAGGCACCGATCTGGCGGCGGCCGTCGGAGAGAAGCTTGTAGCTGCGCACCGCGCCGGTGATGACCTGATAGACATATTCGGCCGGCTCGTCCTCGCCATAGATCTCCTCGTCCTTGCGGTAGGAGAACTCCGTGGCGACGAGGCCGACATGGCCCGTGATCGCGCCGAACTGGTCGGTGACGGGATGGGCAGGAGCAATCTTGCCACCAATCTGGGTATTGATTGCCTTGGTGTTGATCGTCTGGGTCAGCATCTGCGCCATCTCCGTTGTGATGACGCATTGGTACGCGGTATCGGGGGCTTCGAAAATTTCGAGCGATATCTTAAGGGGGTTGCCTTACGTAGAATCCCGTAGGTCAGGCGTGGCGGTGGTCCTGGATGGCGCGGCGGATGCGCTTGAGCAGGTTTTCGTCGAGAAGCGGCTTCAGGACCACGTCTTTCACCCCGGCCGCGGCCGCCCGGGCCGAGATGTTCTCGTCCGGATAGCCGGTGATCAGGATCACGGGGGTCTCGCCGTCGGACTGGCGCAGCCGGCCGGCGAGCTCGATGCCGTTGATGTCGGGCATCTTGTAGTCGATCACGTAGCAGTCCGCGCCCGGAGCGCCGCTCGCGTTGAGCAGGGCCGTGCCGCTCCTGAAGGTCCGCACGGCGAAGCCGTCGGTCTCCAGCAGGAACCGCAGGGATCCCAGGACGGCGGCATCGTCGTCGACCACATAGACGGTGGGTTTTGTGGGAGACGACGGCCGCGCATGGTGTGAGCTGACCTCGATCATGCTGCTTGACTAGCACGGGTCTCGCCAAGGGCCTTGACCTGCCTCAAGGCTACCTGCCTCAATCGTTGAGCATGCCGGCGCGCATCGCCATGCGGACCAGCTCCGAGAGGCTGCCCGCCTGCATCTTGGTCATCACATTGGCCCGGTACACCTCGATGGTCCGCGGGCTGATGTCGTATTCGCGGGCGATCAGCTTGTTGGAAAGGCCTGCGATCAGTCCCTCCATGACCTGGCGCTCTCTCGGGCTCAAGGAGGCGACGCGGGCGGCGATGTCCTGCGAAATGGCCTCACTCTTGGCCGCCGGTTCGGCCTGGCGGATCGCCGTCTCGATCATGGTGATGAGACGATCGTCCTCGAAGGGTTTCTCCAGGAAGTCGACGGCCCCGAGCTTCATTGCCTCGACCGCGAGCGGCACGTCGCCATGCCCGGTCATGATCAGGATTGGAAACGGGCTGTTCTGCGCCTTCATGCGCTTCAGAAGCTCGATCCCGTCAAGGCCCGGCATGCGCACGTCGGAGACGACGCAGCCGAAGGCGAGGCCGGGCAGGGTGTCGATGAAATCTTTCGCATTGTCGAACAGCGTGACGCCGAAGCCGGAAGAATCCAGCAGGAAGTTCAGCGAGTCCCGCATCGCAGCGTCGTCGTCGATGACGTAGACATGTCCCTTGTTGGTCATGAATCAGTTCTCGTCGGCTGCTGGCAAGGTGAAGCGGAATGTCGCCCCGCCCGATGCGTTGCTCTCGGCCCACATGCGGCCGCCGTGAGCCTCGATGATCGAACGGCTGATCGACAGCCCTACGCCCATGCCGGTTTCCTTGGTGGTGAAGAAAGTTTGAAACAGGTTTGGAATGACGTCGTCCTGGAAGCCGGAGCCGGTGTCGGAAACCTCGACCTCGATCATGTCGTCGGCAACGGGCTTGTTGGCCACCACGAGCTCTCGCTGCGGCGACTTCGCCATCGCTTCCAGCGCGTTGCGGAACAGGTTGACCAAGACCTGCTGGACCTGCACGCGGTCGGCCAACACGAGGTCCGCCTTCGGATCGAGATTGAAGCGGAGCTGGACATTCTGCTCGCGCGCGCCGGCGAGCCCGAGCGCGCCGGCCTCCTCGATCAGCTTGGACAGGCTCTCAATCCGCTTTTCCGACTCGCCGCGGGAGACGAAGTCGCGCAAGCGGCGGATGATCTGGCCGGCGCGCAAGGCCTGCTCCGAGGCGCGGTCCAGCGCGCTTTCGATCTTCGTCGTATTCGGATCAACGCTGCCGGCAAGCAGACGACGCGATCCCTTCATGTAGTTGCTGATCGCCGCCAGCGGTTGGTTGAGCTCGTGGGCGAGCGCCGAGGCCATTTCGCCCATCGCGGTCAGCCGCGAAACGTGGACGAGCTCCGACTGCAGCTGCTGAAGACGCGCCTGCGTCTGCTGATGTTCGGTGAGATCGCGCACGAAGCCGGTGAAATAGAGCTCGCCGCCCCGTTGCGTCTGCCCGACCGAAAGGTGCATCGGGAACGTCGTGCCGTCGCGGCGCTTGCCGGTCACGATGCGGCCGATGCCGATGATGTGGGGATCGTTGGTCTTGAGGTAACGCACGATATAGCTGTCGTGACGCGATTGATCAGGCTCCGGCATCAGAATGCTGACGTTCCGACCAATGGCTTCCTGCCTGCTGTAGCCGAACAGCCGCTCCGCGGCGCTGCTGAAGAGCTGCATGATGCCGCGCGAATCGATCACGATCATCGCGTCCGGCACCGTTTCGAGAATCGAGCGAAGATGATTCTCCTGAGAGCGCAGGGCCTCTTCCAGATGTCTTTCCTCGTTGATGTCGAGGAATATCCCGCTGAGATGACGTGGCGAGCCCGAATCGTCTCGGATCACGCCGGCCCTGGCCCGGATCCATTGGCCCTTCCCCGAAGGACCGCCAACCTTGAAGGACACGTCGAATCCTGCGCCGTTCTCCGAGCTGCGCTCGATTCCCTGCAAGACGCGGTCCCGATCGCTGGGGGCCAGCAGCGACAGAAAGAGATCGTGGCTGACGGCATCATCCCCCGCGAGGCCAAACAGCCGCTTGGACATCTCGGACCATTCAAGGTCCCGAGTTCGCAAATCGAGATCCCAGGTGCCAACCCCGAATCCCTCGATGCGGAGCCGGAAATGCTCGCCCCGACCATCGTCTGCCCGATGGGTTACGCGGGTCGGCGCCAAACTTCACTCCTCGCTAAAGCGCGGTCGGCAGGATGTGCTTACCGCTCATGACAATGTCGCTCAAGGTTCGTTCGGAGGCAAGCCGGATTGAATTCATTGGCGGAATTCCTGCGACATGACGGCCGGCGATTTGATCTATCTCATCCTGCCTTGCGTCGGCGAGGCTAGATTTCGAGGCAGTTCATTGCCTGCCGGAGAATCCCGATGACATATGCGACCGTGATGGTCAGCCTCGCGCTCGATCAGTCCAACGAGGCGCGCCTTCAGGTCGCGGGCGAACTCGCCGAGCGATTCGAAGCGGCCATCGTCGGCGTTGCCGCGGCTCAGTTCGCGCCGCCGCTTTATTTCGCCGACGGCGCCGAAGCACAAGTGCTGATCGAGGACGGCGAAGCGTCCGTCAAGCGGCGGCTCGCCGGTCTCGAGGCGCAGTTCCGCGCCGCCACCAGGAATCGCGGCGGACACGCAGAGTGGCGCAGCGCCATGGATTTTCCGACGCGTTTTGTCCTGGAGCAGGCGCGCTGCGCCGACATCGTCATCAGCGGCGGACAGAGCCCCGCCTTCTCTGACGCCTTTGCGCTCGCAAGCGCCAAGGACCTGGTGATGCAGGCTGGCAGGCCGCTTCTGGTCGTTCCCGATAACGCCAATTGGCTCGATCTGCGCAGCGTGCTGGTGGCATGGAAGGACACGCCGGAGGCGCGGCGGGCAGTCGTCGACGCGCTGCCGATGCTGCGCAAGGCGAGGGACGTCACCATCGTCGAAATTCCGGAGCAGGGCGACAACCGCTCGGTCGTGATGGCCGGCGTCAGCGACGTGGCCGCCTGGCTCGCCCGTCACGGGGTCACCGCGACAGCGCGCGTCTCGGAGGCGGCGCGGAACGGAAGCGCTGCCGCGCAATTGGACAAGGTCGCCGGCGACGTTGGTGCCGGCCTGATCGTTGCGGGCGCCTATGGTCATTCGAGATTTCGTGAACTGATCCTGGGCGGCGTCACCCAGTATCTGGTCACACAATCTGCCCGCAGCGTGCTGCTGTCGCACTGAGGGCCGGCCGCCCGGCCAGTAGCGAATCGAGGAGGACGCGCCATGTACAGATTTCTCGAACAAACCGTCGACCGCTACATGACACGCAACGTCAAAACGGTGCAGCGCGACCGCGACTTGCTCGAGCTCAGCGAGATGTTCGAGACCGACGACTTCAACTCGTATCCGGTCGTGGATGACGGCCAGGTGGTCGGCATCGTCACCAAGTTCGACATCCTGAAGTGCTTCGCCTTCACGCCGAGCCAGATGCTGCCGCGCTATCCCGACTTGATGAGTCGCAAGATCGGCGACGTCATGACACCCGAGTTCATCTATGTCGGCCCCGAGACGCGGCTGACGCGCGTGCTCCAGATCATGGTCGAGCACCGCATCAGGAGCATCATCGTGCTCGACGGCGCGCAGAATCTGGCCGGAATCATCGCCCGCGAGGACGTCATCGCGGCGCTCAAGGCGACGGCGCGGGACTGACGCGATGCCTTTCCCCTTCTCCCCTTGTGGGAGAAGGTGGCGCGAAGCGCCGGATGAGGGGTATGTCTCCACAGAGACGCCGTTCCCCGCCGCACCAACCCCTCACCCAAGCGAGTTTGCCGCGCTGTCCTCGCTGCCCTCTCCCACAAGGGGAGAGGGCACTTTAACTGGCCGCACCGAAAAAATACGGAGGAACCCAGAAAATATTCGTCGGCTACGGCTAACCTCCAAGGCCATCTTGATTTCAATCAATTCCCCGCGAGGGTGAATGTGGTTTCTGGTGTCGTGTTCTTTCGAGAGAGAATCCGCATGAGCCAGCCCTCCATCTCCAAATCCATGACCATCGGCGAAAGCGGCCTGTCTGTCGTGTTTGCAGTCGCCGCCTTCCTCTGCGTGATCGCTGCGGCCAAGGCGCTCGATGCGCCCTTTGCCTTCCATGCTGCGCTCAGCGCTGCGGCGAGCCTGGCTGCGGTGTTCTTTATCGTGAACCGCTATTTCGAACGGCCGGCTACGCTGCCGCCGGCGGAGATCAATGGCCGGCCCAACTACAACATGGGGCCGATCAAGTTCACCGCCTTCATGGCGATGTTCTGGGGCATCGCGGGCTTCCTTGTCGGCCTCATCATCGCCTCGCAGCTGGCCTGGCCCGCGCTGAATTTCGACCTGCCCTGGACCAGCTTCGGCCGTCTGCGGCCGCTGCACACCTCCGCGGTGATCTTCGCCTTCGGCGGCAACGTGCTGATCGGCACGTCGTTCTACGTCGTGCAGAAGTCCTGCCGCGCGCGTCTGGCCGGCGATCTCGCGCCCTGGTTCGTCGTGATCGGCTACAACTTCTTCATCCTGATCGCCGGCACCGGCTATCTGCTCGGTGTCACGCAGTCGAAGGAATATGCCGAGCCGGAATGGTATGCCGACCTCTGGCTGACCATCGTCTGGGTCGCCTACCTGCTGGTCTTCCTCGCCACCATCTTCAAGCGCAAGGAGCCGCACATCTTCGTCGCGAACTGGTTCTATCTCGCCTTCATCGTGACCATCGCGGTGCTGCATCTCGGCAACAATCCGGCCCTGCCGGTCTCGGTGTTCGGCTCGAAGTCCTATGTCGCCTGGGGCGGCATTCAGGACGCCATGTTCCAATGGTGGTACGGCCATAACGCGGTCGGCTTCTTCCTGACCGCCGGCTTCCTCGCCATCATGTACTACTTCATTCCGAAGCGCGCCGAGCGGCCGGTCTATTCCTACCGGCTGTCGATCATCCACTTCTGGGCGCTGATCTTCCTCTACATCTGGGCAGGTCCCCACCACCTGCACTACACGGCGCTGCCGGACTGGACGCAGGCGCTCGGCATGACCTTCTCGATCATGCTGTGGATGCCCTCCTGGGGTGGCATGATCAACGGCCTGATGACGCTGTCGGGCGCCTGGGACAAGCTGCGCACCGATCCCGTGCTGCGCATGCTCGTGGTCTCCGTCGCCTTTTACGGCATGTCGACCTTCGAAGGTCCGATGATGTCGATTAAGGTGGTCAACTCGCTCAGCCACTACACCGACTGGACCATCGGCCACGTACATTCCGGCGCGCTCGGCTGGGTCGGCTTCGTCTCCTTCGGCGCGCTCTACTGCCTGGTGCCGTGGGCCTGGAATCGCAAGGGCCTCTACAGCCTGAAGCTCGTCAACTGGCACTTCTGGATCGCCACCCTCGGCATCGTTCTCTACATCTCGGCGATGTGGGTGTCCGGCATCCTTCAGGGCCTGATGTGGCGCGCCTACACCTCGCTCGGCTTCCTCGAATATTCCTTCATCGAGACCGTCGAGGCGATGCATCCCTTCTACATCATCCGCGCCGCCGGCGGCGGCCTGTTCCTGATCGGGGCGCTGATCATGGCCTACAATCTCTGGATGACCGTCCGCGTCGGCGAGCAGGAAGTCCAGATGCCCGTCGCTCTTCAGCCGGCGGAATGAGGAGCTCAAGCAATGTCATTCTGGACACGCCATCAAGTCTTCGAAAAGAACTCGATCATCCTGGTCGTCGGCATCCTCCTCGTGGTTGCGATCGGCGGCCTCGTCGAGATCACCCCGCTGTTCTACCTGAAGAGCACGATCGAGGCGGTCGACGGCGTCAGGCCTTACACGCCGCTGGAATTGGCGGGGCGCAACATCTACGTCCGCGAAGGCTGCTATCTCTGCCATTCGCAGATGATCCGCCCCTTGCGTGACGAGGTCGAGCGCTACGGCCACTTCTCGCTCGCCGCCGAGAGCATGTTCGACCATCCGTTCCAGTGGGGCTCGAAGCGCACCGGTCCGGACCTTGCCCGCGTCGGGGCGAAATATTCCGACGACTGGCACGTCACCCATCTGACCAACCCGCGCGCCATCGTGCCGCAATCGGTGATGCCGGGCTATCCGTTCCTGAGCCACACCGAGGTCGATCCGGACACGATCGCCGACCACATGCGCACGTTGAAGGCCGTGGGCGTGCCCTACACCGACGACCAGATCGCGAGCGCCGGCGCCGACCTGAAGGCCCAGGCCGATCCGGACAATGCCGGCGGCGATGCCTTCAGCAAGCGCTACGCCAAGGCCGTCGTGCGCAACTTCGACGGCAAGACCGGCACGCCGACCGAAATGGACGCGCTGATCGCCTACTTGCAGATGCTCGGCACGCTGGTCGACTTCAAGCTCTACAACGAGAAAGCCAATCTTCGCTGAGAAGGCATCAACGATGAAAGCCATCCTGACAGTCCATAATCTCGCGTCCGAGCTGGTGACGACGATCTGGACGCCGGTGTTCGTCGCGATCTTTCTCGCGATCATCGCCTACGCATTTTGGCCCCGTAACAAGGCTGCGTTCGACGAAGCAGCGCACCTGCCGTTGCGGGAGGAGTGAGAGACCATGACCGATCATAGCGAAGTCGATACCGTCACCGGCAAGTCCACGACGGGACACGAATGGGACGGCATCAAGGAGCTCAACACGCCGCTGCCGCGCTGGTGGGTGATCGCCTTCTACCTCACCATCGTTTGGGCGATCGGCTACTGGATCGTCTATCCGGCCTGGCCGCTGATCGCCAGCAACACCACGGGCCTGTTCGGCTATTCGTCGCGCGCCGACGTCGCGGTCGAGCTCGCCAATCTCGAGAAGATCCGCGGTGACAAGATGTTGGCGCTGGGTGCCGCCTCGCTGGCCGACATCGAGAAGGACCCCGCGCTGCTCGCGCTCGCCCGTGCCAAGGGCAAGACCGTGTTCGGCGACAATTGCGCGCCGTGCCACGGCTCCGGCGGCGCCGGCGCCAAGGGCTTCCCGAACCTGAACGACGACGACTGGCTGTGGGGCGGCACGCTCGACCAGATCATGCAGACCATCCAGTACGGCGCGCGTTCCGGCCATGCCAAGACGCATGAAGGCCAGATGCTCGCCTTCGGCAAGGACGGCGTGCTGAAGGGCGACGAGATCGTCACGGTCGCCAACTATGTACGGTCGCTGTCGGGCCTCTCGACTCGCAAGGGCTTTGATGCCGCCAAGGGCGAGAAGATCTTCGCGGAGAATTGCGTCGCCTGCCACGGCGACGGCGGCAAGGGCAACCAGGAGATGGGCGCGCCGAACCTGACCGACAAGATCTGGCTTTACGGCTCGGACGAGGCGAGCCTGATCGAGACCATCAGCCAGGGCCGCGCCGGCGTCATGCCGGCCTGGGAAGGGCGGCTCGATCCCGCCACCATCAAGGCGATGGCGGTCTACGTTCATTCGCTCGGCGGCGGCAAATAAGCCGATCCACGGCCAACGACTTCCGGCGGGGGCGAAGAAAAGCGCCCCCGTTTGCGTTGGATCAAGGGACGTGCCGGCGCCGGGTCTAGGTTTGATCGCACCTCTTGAGAAGATTCCGCGATGAACAAGACCGTCAACCCGAACGAACTCAAGCCGGCGGACGACAACGCGCCGCTCTACGCTGCGCGCAAGAAAGTCTATCCGCAGAGCGTCTCCGGCACGTTCCGCCGGGTCAAATGGGGCCTGATGGCGTTCTGCCTCGGCGTCTATTATCTCCTGCCATTCGTGCGCTGGAACCGCGGCCTCGGCGCGCCCAGCCAGGCGGTGCTGATCGATCTCCCCAACAGCCGCTTCTACTTCTTCTTCATCGAGCTGTGGCCGCAGGAGGTCTACTACTTCACCGGCCTGTTGATCGTCGCCGCGGTCGCGCTGTTCCTGATGAACTCCATCGGCGGCCGGATCTGGTGCGGCTACCTCTGTCCGCAGACGGTGTGGACCGACCTGTTCTATGCCGTCGAGCGTCTCGTCGAGGGCGACCGGCGCGAGCGGATGAGGAAGGACAAATCGTCCGACCCGCTGAAGCTCGAGCGCATCTACGAGATCGTGCTCAAGCACTCGATCTGGCTGCTGATCGCCTGGTGGACCGGCGGCGCCTGGGTGCTCTATTTCAATGACGCGCCGACGCTGGTCAAAGAGCTCGTCACCTTCCAGGCGCCGATGATCGCCTATGTCTGGATCGGCATCCTCACCGCGTCGACCTATGTGCTCGCCGGCTTCATGCGCGAGCAGGTCTGCACCTATATGTGCCCGTGGCCGCGGATCCAGGCGGCGCTGACCGACGAATGGGCGCTCAACGTCACCTATCGCTACGACCGCGGCGAGAAGCGCACCTCGGTGAAGAAGGCCGCGGAGCTGCGCGCCCTCGGCCAGCAGGTCGGCGACTGCGTCGACTGCTATCAATGCGTCGCGGTCTGCCCGACCGGAATCGATATCCGCAACGGGCCGCAGCTCGAATGCATCCAGTGCGGACTCTGTATCGACGCCTGCGACAACGTGATGACCAAGATCGGTCGGCCGAAGCGGCTGATCGGCTACGACAACGACATCAACATCCAGCGCCGTCAAGAAGGCAAGGCGCCGATCTACCGCATCGTTCGTGCCCGCACGATCGTCTACAGCGCAATCATCGCGGCGGTCGGCGGCATCATGATCTATACGCTCGCGACCCGCAGCTTGCTCGACGTCAACGTCCTGCACGACCGCAATCCAGTCGCGGTCAAGCTCAGCGACGGCTCGATCCGCAATGCCTACACGGTGCGTCTGCTGAACAAGAGCGGCTACGACCGCGTCATCGCCATCGACGTGGAGGGGCCAGTCAACCCGACGATGCACGTCGTCGGCGTCGATTCGGTGACGCCGGACCGCCCGATCATCGTGATTCCGCGCGACTCCACCAGCGAACTGCGGCTGCTCGTCACCGCACCGGCCGAAAATAATCCGGAGAAGTCGATTCCGGTCCGCTTCCACGTCATGGACATCGGACTGGGCGTCGCCGCGAGCGCCACCGACAATTTCGTCACGCCTTAAGGATCAGGAGACAGCCATGGCTTCCAAGCCGCTGACCGGAACCAAGGTGTTCCTGATGTTGGTCGCCTTCTTCGGTCTCGTGATCGGCGTCAACGTGACCATGATGAAGCTCGCGATTGCGACGCTGCCCGGTACCGACGTCGACAGTCCTTATGCTGCGGGCCTCACCTACGACCGCGAGATCGCGGCGGCGCAGGACCAGGCGCTGCGCAAATGGAAGGTCAACGCCCATGTCGAGCGCCGCAACGACGGCGGCGCCGTGCTTCAGGTCGAAGCACGCGATGCGAGCGGCCAGCCGATCGCCGGACTGAGGTTCGGCGGCCGCCTGGAGCGGCCGACCGACAAGCGCGCCGATCTCGCCGTCGAGCTCACGGAAGCCGGCATCGGCATCTATCGCGGCCATGCCGCCGCCGTCGCGCCCGGCCAGTGGGATCTGGTGATCGAGTGCGAGGCGCGGGGGGCACGTGTGTTCCTGTCGCGCAACCGCGTGATCCTGAACTGAAGGGATTTCGTCATGCAGGTCACGCGGGATTTTTCGCACTACGTCCGGACCGCGGGCGAGGGCCTCCAGCACATCGATCTCGCCGTCGAAGGCGTCCATTGCGCCGGCTGCATGGCCAAGATCGAGCGCGGGCTGTCCGCCATCCCTGATGTCACCCTGGCGCGGATGAACCTCACTGACCGCCGCGTCGCGCTGGAATGGAAGGCGGGCACGCTCGATCCTGGCCGATTCATCGATCGGCTCGAAGAGCTCGGCTACAAGGCCTATCCGTTCGAGACCGAGAGCGCGGAGGCAACCGAGGTCGCCGAATCTCGCTTCCTGCTGCGCTGCCTCGGCGTCGCCGCGTTCGCCACCATGAACGTGATGATGCTGTCGATCCCGGTATGGTCGGGCAACGTCTCCGACATGCTGCCCGAGCAGCGCGACTTCTTCCACTGGCTCTCGGCGCTGATCGCGCTGCCGGCGGCGGCCTATGCCGGCCAGCCGTTCTTCCGTTCGGCCTGGCGGGCGCTTGCAGCGAAGACCACCAACATGGACGTGCCGATCTCGATCGGCGTGATCCTCGCGCTCGGCATGTCCGTGGTCGAGACCATCCACCACGCCGAGCACGCCTATTTCGACGCCGCGATCATGCTGCTGACGTTCCTCCTGGTCGGCCGTTTCCTCGACCAGAACATGCGGCGGCGGACGCGTGCGGTCGCCGGCAATCTCGCGGCGCTGAAGGCGGAGACGGCGGCCAAGTTCGTCGGCCCCGATGAAATCTCGCACGTGCCGGTGGCGGCGATCCATCCCGGCGACATCGTGCTGCTGCGCCCCGGCGAGCGCTGTGCGGTCGACGGCACCGTGATCGAGGGACGTTCCGAGATCGACCAGAGCCTGATCACCGGTGAGACGCTCTATGTGACGGCCGAGCAGAGCACGCCGGTCTATGCGGGGTCGATGAACATCTCCGGCACGCTGCGGGTGCGGGTCTCGGCGGCGTCGGAGGCGACGCTGCTCGCCGAGATCACGCGGTTGCTCGACAACGCGCTCCAGGCGCGCTCGCGCTACATGCGGCTCGCCGATCGTGCCTCGCGGCTCTATGCGCCTGTCGTGCATGCGACTGCGCTCCTGACCATCCTCGGCTGGGTCATCGCCGGCGCGAGCTGGCATGATGCGATCGTGACCGGCGTCGCCGTCCTGATCATCACCTGCCCCTGCGCGCTCGGGCTCGCGATCCCGACCGTGCAGACCGTGGCCTCGGGCGCGATGTTCAAGTCCGGCGTGCTGCTCAACTCAGGCGACGCAATCGAGCGGCTGGCCGAAGCCGACCATGTCATCTTCGACAAGACCGGCACGCTGACGCTGCCCGATCTCGAAGTCATGAATGCCGCCGACATCCCTGCCGATATCTTCGCGCTCGCCGGCCGCCTCGCGCTGTCGAGCCATCATCCGGTCGCAGCCGCAGTTGCGCAGGCTGCCGGTGCGAAGTCTCCGATCGTCGGTGCTGTCGAGGAATCCGGTCAGGGAGTCCGCGCGACCGTCGACGGCGTCGAGCTTCGCCTTGGCCGTCCGCCGTTCTGCGGTGCCGAGACGCTGGTCGGCGGCGCCACGCTTGATCCCGAAGCCTCGATCGTGGCATTCAGCAAGGGCAACGAAAAGTTCATCCTTTCCGTCCGCCAGGGCCTGCGCCCCGACGCGCAAGCCGTGATCACGGCGCTGAAGGCGCGCAACATCGGCGTCGAGATCCTCTCCGGCGACCGCGAGCCGGCGGTGAAGGCGGCGGCGCACGCGCTCGGCATTCCCGAATGGCGCGCCGGCGTCACCCCGGCCGACAAGATCGCGCGGATCGGGGAACTGAAACAGCGTGGCGCAAAAGTGCTGATGGTCGGCGACGGCATGAATGATGCGCCGTCGCTGGCGGCGGCCCATGTCTCGATGTCGCCGATCTCCGCCGCGCATCTGAGTCAAGCAACCGCCGATCTCGTCTTCCTCGGCCGGCCGCTCGCTCCAGTCGTCGCCGCCATCGACTCCGCGCGCAAGGCGCTGCATTTGATGCGGCAGAACCTCTGGCTTGCGATCGGCTACAACGTCCTCGCTGTGCCGGTTGCGATCAGCGGTGTCGTGACCCCCCTGATCGCCGCGGCTGCGATGAGCGGATCGTCGATCCTGGTGATGCTCAATTCGTTGCGGGCGCGCAGCGCCTCGCGGGAGATCGCGTGATGGAGATCCTGGTCATTCTGGTCCCGCTGGCGCTGGCCCTCGGCGGTGCCGGTCTCATAGCTTTCCTCTGGTCGCTGCGGAGCGGCCAATACGACGATCTCGACGGCGCCGCTTGGCGCGCGATTGCCGACGACGAGCCGCCGCAACAGGCGCCGACTAGCGCTTCAAGTCAATCGTGAGCAGAGCTGCGGCCGCGAGGGCCAGACCCACGCCGGCCACGCAGGCCTGCCAGCCGAAGGCGTCGAACAGCCGTCCGAGCACGGCCGTGCCGACGAGCCCGCCGCAGAAATAGCAGGCGAGATAGGTGCCGCTGGCGATGCCGCGGCCGTCGGTGGCCGCCTGTCCGACGAAGCCGGTGGCGGTCGCTTGCGCGAAGAACGTGCCGACGCCGACCAGGACCATCCCCGCGAGCACCGCGCTCAGATGCGGCGTCAGCATCAACGGCAAACCTATCCCGGCGACGGCGAGCGAGCCCCAGATCGTCGGCCGTGGTCCGAGGCGCGATGCTATTCTGCCCGCTAGCAATGTCGTGAGCACCGAGGGCAGGAAGACGACATAGACGAAGCCCAGACCCATCATGCCGAGCGATAGCGGCGGCCGCACCAGAATGAAATTGACGAACGTGAAGGTGCCGATGAAGGCGAACAAGATGCAAAAGCCGATGCCGTAGGCGGCGCGCAATCGCGGGTCGCGCCAATGTGCGAACATCGCGGCGAGCGGCGATTCCGTCGCGCTCATCGCATGCATCGGCTGGACGTGCTTGATGGTGAAATAGACCAGCGCCGCGCCGGCGAGATTGAGGGCAGCGAAAACGTAGAAATTCCACGCGAGGCCGAGGCCATCGGCGACGGCCGCTGAGATCAGCCGACCAACGAGATTGCTGGCGACGTTTCCGGTGATATAGGCGGCAAACGCGCCGCCGGCGTCCATCGCGCTGCATTGCTCGCCGAGATAGGCGAGCGTCAACGCGAAGGCGGATGCCATGCAGAGGCCCTGAGCAACGCGTAAGGCGGTAAAGACGGCAAGATTGGGTGCGGACGCCAGCAGGCTCGTCGGAATCGCAAGAAGTGCCAGGCTGAGCAAGATGCCGTTCCGACGATTGATATGTGGGCTGAAGAAGCCAACGACGAGGCTCGCGACGGCCATGCCGAAGGTGCTGGCATTGACCGCGAAGCCCATCGCCGCCGGCGTGACGCCATAGTGGCGCGTCAGCGAGGGTAGGATCGCCTGCGTCGCGAACAGGTCGACGACAGTCAGGAATGCGGTGAGGCCGATCACGAGCGAACGCAGCGCGAGACCTGGGGAAAGCCCATCCATGGGCACCGCGCCCGGTTTGATCGGAGTGGAAAGATCGATCATGGCACGCTTGTCCTGTGAGGGATGTGGCGCCCGGCACGAGATCCGGGCACCACATCGGGTAACGATACGCCGGGGCCGTGCGCTCGTTACATGTGGTGGTCGTTCGGGTCCTTGCGGACGTCGCCGACATAGAGAATGACGGTCTCCTTGCCGAGGTTCTTCCACCAGTGCGAGGTGCCGAAGACTTCGGGACGGATGTCGCCAGCCTTGTGCACGATCGGATCGGCGCAGTTGGAGGCGTATTCGACGATCTCGCCCTGCTGCACGAAGATCAAAGCAGGGCGGTCGTCATGACTGTGCCAGGGCACGATGCCGCCGGGCGCGATCGTCAGCTTGCGGAAGCGCAGCTCGCGGCCCTCGATATGCGCCGGCTGCTTGCCGAGGTCGATCGCACCGAGCGTGACATCGGTGACGCCGACCGGCTTGTAATCGACCATCTGCTGGGCGTTCGGCTTGATCTTGTCGGCCGGACATTCGCCGGCGAAAACCGGTGTCGCAAATGTCAGCGCCCCGAGAACGGCAACGCCTGTCCAAACCACGCGCGACACGATGTGATGCCTAGACATGGGAACTCTCCTGTGTTGGCCGCAACCGTGGTGGTCGCCGGCTATGGCAGGAGCTTCGTCGAGACCGCGTCGATGTTGAAATGCCGGCTCGCTTTCGATGCGATAGCCCGGCGCTATGTTGATGCGCCGCGGCTATCGAACCGATTGGGCATCGGCATTTCCGCCTCCGGGGGATCTGGCGTCCGATGGCAGGGCGCCCGATTGGCGGGCGTTCACGTCAATCCGGAGGAGCATCTCATGACGAAAGTGTCCAAAACCCTGATCTTTAGCGCGGCCTTCGCCGTCATCGCCACGTCGGCCTTCTCGGAGGCCGCCTGGGACTTCAAGGCCGGCATGGCTTACGTCTATGGCGGGCCCGGCAAGATGTCGGCGATGGCCATGGCGCCGGCCGAGAAGAACCACGACGCCATGATGAAGAACGCGAAGAGGGTTCCCGACAACACCGTCTTCTTCATGGACAAGGGTACGCTGTACTCCACGTCGGGGCGGCTGGATCCGACCGGAAATTTCTACGTGAACTGATCGCGTGCGCAGGACGGCCGCCCCCTTGCGGGCGGCCCGACCACGCAACTAATATTCGTCCCCTGAACGCCGGAGCAGAAGATGACGTCTCTCTCGCCCGCCGACGCCGAACAGCTCAGGCTTGCTTTCCAGCGCTGCCGCGACATGGACGGTACGCTGAACGACCAGCTCCGCGCCTATGCCGACGCCAGCCGGAAGGTGTTCCCCGCCTATGGCGAGGCGGTCGATCGCCTGGTCGCGCGGTTAAATGGAAACGGGGGTGGTGAGACGGCGCCGCGTCCGGGCGATGCGATGCCGCCGTTCATGCTGCCCGACGAGAGTGGACGTCTCGTCGCGCTGAATGCGCTGTTGGAGAGCGGCCCGGTTGCGGTGATGTTCTTCCGCGGTCATTGGTGCCCGTATTGCCGGCTCAATGTCCGCGCGGTGGTCCAGGCACTCGGCCGCATCAAGGCGATAAGGGCCCAGGTCGTCGCAATCGTGCCGGAAACGCAGGAATATACGCGGCAGCTGAAGTCAGATGCCGGTGCGCCGTTTCCGATCCTGACCGATCTCGACAACGGCTACGCGCTCTCGCTCAATCTTGCGATCTGGCTCGGCGCCGAGATCCAGCATCTGTTGTCCTATCAGGACATGGCGAAATTCCACGGCAATGACGGCTGGGTCCTGCCGATCCCGGCCGTGTTCGTGGTCGGACGCGACGGCATTGTGAAGGCCCGCTTCGTCGATCCCGATTTCCGCAAGCGCATGGAGATCGATGATCTCTTGGCCGCGCTGGAGGATGCACGCAGGGGAAAGCTGAGCTTCGCATAACGCGCTTTATTCCCTTCTCCCCTTGTGGGAGAAGGTGGCGCGAAGCGCCGGATGAGGGTTTCTCTCCGCCCTCGATGCAAGAGACTAGCGCGCTGAGACAACCCCTCACCCGTCCCGCCGCTGTCGCGGCGAGCCACCCTCTCCCGCAAGGGGAGAGGGGAAGAAAGAGCGTCCGCACTACCCCGCCAGCGCTCGCCAGTCCGCGCCGCGCAGCATGCGCATCACGGCATTGCCCACTGCCGTGCGCTGCCGGCCGGCCACCCCGTAAAGGCTGACGGTACGGCGGGCGTCCAGCCCCGTCACCGCGGCGCGCGTCAGCCGTTCCGGCACGGGCGAGGTGTGCGGCACCATGGCGATGCCCATGTCGGCGTCGACCAGCTCGATCAGATCGCGCTCGTTCGAGACTTCGTGGCCATGTTCGATGTCGATGCCGTGTTCGCGCAGGCTCGCAGAGATCCGGCCGGAATGCTCGCAGAACGTCCGGCTCAGAAGCTGCTCCGATCGCAAGTCCTCCAGTTCGACCGAGCTGCGGCCGGCCAGCCGATGGCCATCGCCGACGACGAGCTCAAAAGTTTCCGTGAAGAGGGGCCAGACGTCGAGCCGTTCCCAGGCCTCATCGATCTCGGCGGCAATCCCGAGCTCGGCCTCGCCCTTCTTCAGGAATTCGCCGACCTCGCGGCTCGTCCCGCGCAGGAAGCGGAATTCGAGCCGGTTGAACTGCCGCCTGATCTGGTTGAGATGGGGAATGAGCAGCGACAGATCGATCGAATGTGTCAGCGCAATGCGGAGCGGGCCGATCTCACCGCTCTTGAACGAGGAGGCGAGGGAACGCGCGCCGACGGCGGCGTCATAGCACTGCTTCAAGAGCGGATGCATGCGCTGGCCGAGCTCGGTCAGCTGCGCAGCCGGTCGCTCGCGACGAAACAGGTCGCCGCCGAGCTCGGCCTCGAGCTGCTTGATCGCGCGCGTCAGCGACGGCTGCGTCACGTTGCACTCCTCGGCGGCACGCGTGAAGTTCAACAGCTGCGCCACCGCGAGGAAATAGCGGACCTGATGCATTTCCATGGATCGGCTCCCCAGCAGGATCGGGCAGCAGAACTCTAGCCGATCGGGGCAGGGAATGACATCCCGGCCGCAATAGCGGGCGCGTATGGTTTCGGAAGCCAGGCGGCATTTCCATTCGGGCCGGCGCCGCTTCATGGTCCTGCGAAAGCGGGCGCCGGGGCCAAGCCCAGCGATCGCCAACGGAGGATCTCGCATGAACATATCGCTGAAGCCACAGACGTCTCAACCTGCGCGCGCGCTGGCCGGAAAGGTTGCGCTGGTCACGGGCTCGACCAGCGGCATTGGGCTCGGCATCGCATGGGCGCTGGCTGCCGCGGGTGCCGACATCGTGCTCAATGGCCTCGGTGTCGCGAGCGAGATCGACCGGACGCGCGAGCAGCTCGCCGCCGAATTCGGCATCAAGGCGAGCTACTCGCCCGCAGACATGACGAGGCCCAAATCGATCGCCGAGATGATCGCGGCCACCATCGCCCAATCCGGCCGGCTCGACATCCTCGTCAACAACGCCGGCATCCAGCATGTCGCGCCGCTCGACCAGTTTCCAGTCGAGAAATGGGACCAGATCCTCGCGATCAATCTGACGTCCGCCTTCCACACCACGCGACTCGCGTTGCCGGCCATGCGCCGGAACGGTTTTGGCCGGATCATCAACATCGCCTCTGCGCATGGTCTGGTCGGCTCGCCGTTCAAGGCGGCCTATGTCGCCGCCAAGCATGGGATCGTCGGTCTCACCAAGGTGACGGCGCTCGAGACCGCGGAGGAGGGCATCACCTGCAATGCCGTCTGTCCGGGCTACGTCTACACACCGCTGGTCGAGGCGCAGATCGACGGACAGGCCAAGGCGCACGGCGTCTCCCGCGATCAGGTGATCCGTGACGTGCTGCTCGTGCAGCAGCCGAACAAGCGTTTCGCCACGGTCGAGGAGCTTGGCGCGCTCACGGTGTTCCTGGCGACGGAAGCGGCCGCTTCCATCACCGGCATTGCGCTTCCGGTCGATGGCGGCTGGACCGCGCATTGACATGGGGCGGCGCAACAAGCTGCGGCGGACTGCGAACATTCGATCGGCGCAAGCTCATGAGGAGCGAGACATGAACGGCATGCAGGACAACGCGCAGAACAATGGTACGGACCTGCCGGGCCAGGTCGTGCTGGTGCTTCAGGGCGGCGGCGCACTCGGGTCCTATCAGGCCGGGGTGTATCAGGCGCTGCACGAGGCCGGCATCGAGCCTGACTGGATCATCGGCACCTCGATCGGCGCCATCAATGCGAGCCTCATTGCGGGCAACGCGCCTCGGCAGCGACTCGCGCGTCTGAGGGAGTTCTGGAAACGGATGGAGCAGAATCCGATCTGGAATTTGCGCACCGCGTTTCCCGGCTTCAACGAGAAGCTGACCTATTGGTCGACGGTCACCAACGGCATTCCCGGCTTCTTCCGGCCCAATCCGCTGGCGCATGCGGGGGATTCCTTTCCGCTCGGCGCCGACCACGCCGGCTTCTATTCGACTGCGCCGCTGGAGAAGACGCTGCTCGAACTCGTCGATTTCAGCCTCGTCAACCGCTGTTCGCCGCGCTTGACGGTCGGCGCGGCTCATGTCCGCACCAGCCAGATGCGCTATTTCGACAGCCGCGACGGTGATCTCTCGGTGAAGCACGTCATGGCCTCGGGCGCGCTGCCGCCGGCCTTCCCTGCGGTGCGCATCGACGGCGAGCTCTATTGGGACGGCGGCATCCTGTCCAACACGCCGACAGAGGCGGTGTTCGACGACAATCCGCGTAAGGACTCGCTGATCTTCGCGGTGCATCTGTGGAATCCGGTTGGAGCCGAGCCGACCACGATGGCGGAGGTGCTTAACCGTCACAAGGACGTGCAATATTCCAGCCGGATCGCCAGCCAGATCGCGCGCCAGCAGCAGGCCCATCGCCTGCGCCACGTCATCAACCAGCTCGCCGCGCGATTGCCCGAGCGCGAGCGCAGCGATCCGGCGGTGCGCGAGCTCACGAGCCATGGCTGCCCAACGCGCATGCATGTGGTGCGCCTGCTCGCCCCGCAGCTGGACCGCGAGAGCCACACCAAGGATATCGATTTCAGTCCGTCAGGCATCATGCAGCGCTGGGATGCAGGCTATGCCCACACGAGATCCGTGCTTGCGCGAAAGCCGTGGATCGGTGAATTCGATCCGCTCGCCGGCGTGGTGCTGCACGAGCATATGGACGTGCTGCCGATTGCGGCGGAGTGAGGGCCTTGTTCGTCATTGTTTTGCGTGATGACGATTTCGCAGCGGCGCGGTCCGGGGTATTGTCGCCGTGTCTTCGTCGCGAGGCTTGCAATTGGTCGGTGAGAAAGATCTGGAGGCATCGCTCGAAACGCTGCGTGCGAACGCGGCGGGACCGGTCGCCGGCGTGTTCGGTCCGTCCTCGCTGACCTGGCGGATCGACCGGGAGGCCGTGATCTTTCTCGGCGCCGGCCGTGCGCTGTTGCTGCAACTGGCGCATCCGTGGGTGGCGGCGGCGATCGCCGAGCATTCGAGCACGCTTGCCGACCCGATCGGCCGCTTCCACCGCACTTTCGACATCGTCTTTACCATGGTGTTCGGCTCGCTGGACCGGGCGCTGCTGTCGTCCCGGCAGCTGCACCGGCGCCACAGCATGATCATTGGCGAGATGCCCGAGACCGTCGGTCCGTTCGCGGCCGGCTCGCGCTATTGCGCCAACGACATTCCCTCGCTCCGCTGGGTCCATGCGACGCTGGTCGAGACCGCGCTGATGGTGCATGATCTGGTGCTGCCGCCGCTCTCGGCGGAGGAGCGCGAGCGCTATTGGAGCGAGGCCCGGCTGTACGGCGCCCTGTTCGGACTGACGGGGGATGATTTGCCGGCGGACTGGTCCGGCTTCGCAGCCTACAATGCGGCGATGGCGCAGTCGGATACGCTGACCGTCAGCCCGGCGGCGCGCCAGATCGCCGAACAGATCTTCAGAGGCGCCCGTCCCTGGTTGCGGCCACCGCGATGGTACCGCGCGCTCGCGGCGCGCATGCTGCCGGAGCGGCTGCGCGCCGGGTTCGGCCTTGTGCTTGACGCGCGCGACATCAGAGCTGCCGACAATGCGCTGACCTGGATCAGGCGCGTCTATCCGAAACTGCCCGACCGGCTGCGCTATGTCGGCCCCTATCAGGAGGCGCAGGCGCGCTTGCGGGGCGAGCCGCAGCCCGACTGGATGATCCGGTGCCTGAACCGCGCCTGGATCGGGCGGCCGCAGATGGACGTGCGCGGGAAGGGGTGAAGTCCTCCGCTGCTGCCAACAACTTCCGTCATTGCGAGGAGCCCTTGCGACGAAGCAATCCAGACTACCGCCGCGGACAGACTCTGGATTGCTTCGCTACGCTCGCAATGACGGAGTGCGCAGCCACGCCTCGGCCCAATCTCACACCGACGCCAGCTTCCGGTACAGCGCGCTGTAGCAGCCGGCCGAGATGCTCCAGGAGAACGATCGTCCCATTGCGCTGCGGCGCATGGTATCGAGCTGGTCCTGCGCCATGAACGCCTCGAACGCGCGGCGGACGCCGCCGATGAAGGATTCGCGCGAAGGCCTTGCGAACAGGAAGCCGGTCTCGCCGTCGGTAATGGTCTCGGCCAGACCGCCGGTCTGGTGTCCGATCGGCAGCGAACCGAAGCGCTGGGCGTACATCTGGCTGAGCCCGCACGGTTCGAAGCGCGAGGGCATCAGGGTGAAATCGCTGCCGGCGAAAATGCGGCGCGCCTGGGCGTCGTTGAAGCCGATCACGACCCCGATGGCATCGGGGCGGCGGCGATGCGCGTTGATCACGGCCTGCTCGAGCGCCGGTTCGCCGGAACCGGTGATCACGATCTGGCCACCGGCATCGACGATCTCGTCGGCGGCCGACAGCACGAGGTCGATGCCCTTCTGGTGCACGAGGCGGGCGACGATGCCGAACATGGGGCCGCGTGAGACCGCAAGCCCGAACTGCTTGCGCACGTAGTCCGCATTCGCTTTCTTGCCGATCCAGTCGCCGGCGCCGAATTGCTGGGCGAGCTGTGAGCAGGAGCGTGGGTCCCAGCTCTCGTCTATCCCGTTGAGGATGCCGGTGAGCTCGGCGGCGTCGGAGCGGACGCGAAGCAGGCCTTCGAGACCGCAGCCGAATTCGGCCGTGGTGATCTCGCGCGCATAGGTGCCGCTGACCGTGGTGAGGTGCGAGGCATAGACCAGCCCGGCCTTGAGGAAGGAGACCTGGTCGTAGAATTCGACGCCGTCGATATGAAACGAGCTCTCCGGCGCGCCGATCCGCCGCAGCGAGTCCTTCGGAAAGAGGCCCTGATAGGCGAGGTTGTGGATGGTCAGGATCGACGGCAGCTTGGCGCCGCGCCAGGCGAGATAGGCCGGCACGAGTGAGGCCTGCCAGTCATTGGCATGGATCAGGTCTGCTGCCCAATTCTTGTCCAGCGTGCCCATGGCCAGCTCAGCGGCGGCCGAGGCAAGGCGCGCGAAGCGGATGTCGTTGTCCGGCCAGTCGCGCCCGGATTCGTCGCCATAGGGATTGCCGGGCCGGTCATAGAGCTGTGAGCACAACAGCACGTAGACCGGCAGGCCGTCCTTGGTCGCGGCCCGCCCGAGCGAGCAGGCTGGCATCTCCGCGAATGCCGGACAGCGGCCAACGATTTGAATGTGCGTGAGTTGTTCGATGATGTCGCGATAGCCGGGCAGCATGATCCGGATATCGGCAAAGGAGCGAAGGGCGCGGGGGAGAGCAGCAGAAACGGCTCCAAGTCCGCCGACGCGGACGAAGTCGTCCATCTCTGTCGTGACGAACAAGACCCTCAAGAACAGCCGCCCTCTGCCGATCCCGTTCGCTGCTATGCAAGAACGGGTCCAGTTGTTCCGGAATTCCCAAGCCCGCCCATGCGGCGCGTCGGTTCGGTAAACACTTTCCTACTCAGCCGCCGCCCTCTAGGGTCGCCGCATCAACAACAGAGAACTTCGATAAGTTCCTAAGACACCCAAGGACGTGAGCAGGCATGCAGCTAGCAGATAAGCATGAGGGGACGACGACAAAGGCCTTCGCCGGCCTGCGGGTCCTGGATTTTTCGACCACGATTGCCGGTCCCCATTGCACGCGCATGCTCGCCGACATGGGCGCCGAGGTGATCAAGATCGAGACCGACGGCGGCGAGACGATGCGGACCCGGCCGCCGCTGCGCAAGGGGTGCAGCACCACGTTCGGCCAGCTCAATGTCGGCAAGAAAAGCGTGGTGCTCGACCTCAAATCCGAGGACGGCAAGGAGGCGGTGCGCCGGCTGGCCGCGACCGCCGACGTCCTGGTCGAGAACTTCCGCCCGGGGGTGATGCACCGGCTGCGGCTCGACTACGACAGCATGCGTCAGGTCAACCAAAAGCTGATCTACTGCTCGATCTCAGGCTACGGCCAGACCGGCCCCTCGGCCGAGCTGCCGGCCTATGCGCCGGTGATCCACGCGGCCTCGGGCTACGACTTGGCGCATCTCGCCTACCAGCCCGGCCGCAACCGCCCCGACTATTGCGGCATCTATCATGCCGACGTCGTCACCGGCACCTACGGCTTCGGCGCGATCGCTTCGGCGCTCTATCAGCGCACGGTTACGGGTCTCGGCCAGCACATCGACGTTTCCATGCTGGAAACGATGCTGTCGCTGACGCTGACCGAGTTGCAGAGCTCGCAATTCGCCGTGAAGCCGCCGCCGCGCCCGATGTTCGGGCCGACCGAGACGGAAAACGGCTATGTCATGATCACGATCGCGAGCGAGAAGACGTTTCAGGGTTTGATGGGGGTGATCGGCCGCCTCGCCTGGATCTCCGATCCGCGCTTCTCGACCTACGCCGCGCGCCGCGAGAACTGGGCCGACATGATGGACGGGGTCGAAGCCTGGTCACGGCAGCTCACGACCGATGCATGCCTTGCCGCGCTCGGCGCAGCCGGCGTTCCGGCCTCGGCCTATCGCACCGTGTCAGAAGCGCTGGCCGATCCGCAGCTCGCGCACCGGCAGGCGCTGTCCGAGGTGCGGGACGGGGGCGGTTCATTCCAGGTCCTCAATCTGCCGTTCCGAATGTCGGGCGCCGACACCACGCCGGCCAAGACGATGGCCGTGCTCGGCGAGCACACGGATGCGCTACGCGATGAGATCGGTCTCGCGGACGAAGCGCCAATTCCGTCAGGCAAAACGGCCGCGACGTGCTGAACGCATCGCGCCGCGGTATGCGGCGCTCGAACCCTCGTGCGTTCCTCTTGCCGTGGCGGACATTTGTCGCCAATCTCGCTCCCCGAGTCATTCAACGATCCGAAACATCGGACGAGGGACCCCGGGAGGAACCATGACGAATGCGGCTGCCGTGGCACGCAAGTGCGTGCCGATTTTCCTTGTTGCGGCATTTGCACTGGCAGCGCCGGCGCAGGCGCAGAAGTCGGGCGGCAGCATCACCGTCGGTCAGGAGCTGGAGATTGCAGGCTTCGATCCGCTCAAGGTCGGCGTCTACGACACCTCCACCTTCACCGCAGCCGCCGCGATCTTCGACACGCTGACGACGCTGGACGAGAAAGGCGAGGCGGCGCCAAAACTCGCGGTGTCCTGGACCCATTCCGACGACTACAAGAGCTGGACCTTCAAGCTGCGTCAGGGCGTGAAATTCCACGACGGCACGCCGTTCAACGCGCAGGCGTTCAAGGAAAACTTTGACCGGCAGAAGGATCCCGCCAACAAGTGCCGCTGCGCCTTCTACATCACCAACGTCAAGGAGGTGCTGGCGCCCGACGAATACACCATCGTCTACAATCTTACTGATCCCTCCGTGAACCTGCCGGCGGTGATCACCATCCAGAGCTCCAACAACGCCATTCATTCGCCGACGGCCTGGAAGACCAAGGGCGACGACTATAATCGCAATCCCGTGGGCACCGGCCCCTACATTCTGAAATCCTGGACTGCGGGCGACCGCATGGTGCTGGAGAAGAACCCGGACTACTGGGACAAGGGCCGTCCGTATCTCGACCGCATCATCTTAAAGCCGCTGCCCGACGCACAGTCGCGCTTCGCATCGCTGCAATCGGGCGAGGCCGACATCATCTGGGACGACGAGAACGACGCCGACAACATCATGAGGGCGCAGAAGGACTCAAAACTCACCGTGCACACCTACAAGGGCTCGGGCGCGCAGGTCTATGCCTTCAACACCAAGGTCGCGCCGTTCGACGACGTCCGCGTGCGGCAGGCGCTGGTGATGGCGATCGACCGTCCAAAAATGTCGCAGGCAATCAGCAACGGCCTGAGCCGCCCCGCGACCAATCCGTACGGCGACGGTTCCTGGGTCATAGTGCAAGGACGACGGCGCGCTGCCGTTCGACATCGAGAAGGCCAAGGCGCTGATCAAGGATTATGGCAAGCCGGTCGAGTTCAAGATGCTGGTGACCGCGACGCCGCGCGGCCGCATGATCGGCCAGGTGCTCCAGCAGTTCTGGAAGCGCGTCGGCGGCAACATGGAGATCGAGCAGGTCGATCAGGCCACCATCCCGTCGCGCGCCTTCACCCGCCAGTTCCAGTTGACGCCGTGGCGTATCGTCGATCTCGCCGATCCCGATCCGCAGATGTATGCGAACTTTCGCAGCGGCAGTCCGCTCGCGCTGTCCAACTACGCTGATCCGGAGCTCGACCGGCTGCTCGATCATGCCCGCGTCACGGCCGACCTCGGCCAACGGACCGAGGATTATTGCGCGATCAGCCGCCTGATCAACAAGCAGGCGATCTGGTTCTGGACCTTCCAGAACACCTATTACGCGCTGTCGAGCGCCAAGCTGAAGGGCTTTCCGAAAATCTACAACGGTGTGATCGACGTCTCGAACACCTGGCTGGAATGAAAGCGCGATGCTGAACTTCGTCGTTCGGCGGCTCCTTGCGATTCTGCCGGTCCTGCTGGCCGTCTCGCTGCTGACCTTCCTGATTGCCTCGCTGCTGCCGGGCGATCTCGCCTTGGTCATCCTCGGCGACCAGGCAACGCCGGAGAATGTCGCGGCGCTGCGCCGTGACATGGGGCTCGACCAACCGCTGTGGTGGCGTTACCTGAGCTGGCTCGGCCATGTCCTGCAGGGCGATCTCGGCCGCTCCTTCCGCACCGGGCAGACGGTGCTCCAGGCGGTGGCCGAGCGCATCCCGGTCTCGCTCCAGCTGATGCTGATGGCCGAGTTCATCGGGCTCGTGATCGGCGTGCCGCTTGCGATCGCCTGCGCCGCGCGCGCCGGCGGCGCCTTCGACCGCTTCATGACCGGCAGCGCCTTCGCCATGCTGTCGATGCCGTCCTTCCTGACCGCGATCCTCCTGATCTATCTGTTCGCGGTCGAGCTGCACTGGCTGCCCGCAACCGGCTATGTGCCGTTCACCGAGGCGCCGCTGGCCAATCTGCGCTTCTTCGTGCTGCCGGCGCTGACATTGGCGCTGGCGGAATGGCCGGGCATCATGCGGGTGCTGCGCTCCGACATGATCGCCACCTTGCAGGAGGATTATATCGCGCTCGCCAAGGCCAAGGGCCTCAAGCCCGCACGCATCCTGTTCGTGCATGCGCTCAAGCCCTCGTCGCTGACGCTGGTGACGGTGACCGGGATCAATATCGGCCGTCTGCTCGGCGGCACGCTGATCGTGGAATCGATCTTTGCACTACCCGGAATCGGACGGCTGCTGGTCGGCGCGATCTACACCCGCGACCTCGTCATCCTGCAGGGCGTGGTGCTGCTGGTCGCCTGCGGCTTCGTGCTCGTCAACTTCATCGTCGACATGCTCTACGCCGTGCTTGATCCGAGGATCCGCCATGGCCACGCTTGAGCTCTCGATTCAGGACGAGGCGGCGTCCGCGCCCGTTCGCGGCAGGCGCAAGCTCGGCCTGCTGTTCTGGCTCGCGAGCGGCTGGCTTGCGATCATTCTCGCGCTCGCGATCCTCGCGCCGGTGCTGCCGCTGCAGAACCCGACCGACATGGACATGCTGGAGCGTCGCGCGGCGTTCTCTGGAGAGCACTGGCTCGGCACCGACGGGCTCGGCCGCGACGAGCTCGCCCGCCTGATTTTCGGCGCGCGAGTGTCGCTGACGGTCGGGCTGATCGCGCCGATGATCAGCCTTGTATTCGGCGGCGCACTCGGCCTGCTCGCCGGCTATTTCCGCGGCCGGTTCGAGACGTTGGTGGTCGGCAGCATGGACGTGCTGCTGGCCTTTCCGCCGCTGATCTTCGCGCTCGCCGTGACCGCCTATCTCGGCCAATCCGTCCCCAACCTGACCTTGATCCTTGGCGTGCTCGGCATTCCCGCCTTCATGCGCGTGGCGCGTGCGGCGACGCTGACGCTGTCGCGGCGCGAATTCGTGATTGCCGCCGAGGCGCTCGGCGCCAGCCACGCGCGGATCCTGCTGCGCGAGCTTCTGCCGAACGTGATCCTGCCGCTGCTCGCCTTCTTCCTGCTCGGTGTCGCCGTCACCATCGTGGTCGAGGGGGCGCTGTCCTTTCTCGGCCTCGGCGTGCCGCCGCCGATGGCGAGCTGGGGCAGCATGATCGGCGAGGGGCGTGAGAGCCTCGACGTCGCGCCGCGGCTCGCCTTCCTGCCGGCGGCGGCGCTGTTCCTGACCGTGCTGGCTTTCAACCTCGTCGGCGACACCTTGCGGGCCCTGACCGACCCGCGTCAGGGGGCATTGTGAGCGCGCCGCTCTTGACCATCGAGGACGTCGCGGTCGAGCTGCCGACACCGCGCGGCAATTTGCGCGCGGTGGATCACGTCGACCTGTCGCTGGCGGCCGGCCGCACGCTCGGCATCGTCGGCGAATCCGGCTGTGGCAAGACCATGCTGTCGCGCGCGGTGCTTCAGCTCCTGCCGAAGAAGGCGAAGCTGACGGGCCGGGTGATGTTCGACAGCGAGGATCTGGTGCGGCTTAATGCGGAACGGCTGCGGCGCCTGCGCGGGCGCGATCTCGCGGTCGTGTTCCAGGATCCCATGACCTCGCTCAATCCCGTGCTCACCATCGGCACCCAGTTGATGGAGACGATCCAGGAACATCTCGAGCTGGATGCCCCGGCGGCCAGGAAGCGCAGCATCGAGCTGCTGGCGGCCGTCAGCATTCCGGCACCGGAGCAGCGGCTCGCGCAATATCCGCATCAATGTTCCGGCGGCATGCGCCAGCGCATCGCGATTGCGATCGCGCTGTCCTGCGAGCCGAAACTGCTGATCGCGGACGAGCCGACGACGGCGCTCGACGTCACCATCCAGGCGCAGATTCTCGATCTCCTGGCGCGCGAGCAGCGGCGCCGCCACATGGCGATGATCATCATCACCCATGATCTCGGCGTCGTCGCCGGCCGCGCCGACGAGGTGGCCGTGATGTATGCGGGCAGGGTGGTCGAGCGCGCGCCGACGCCGGCGCTGTTCAAGCGCATGCACATGCCCTACACCGAGGCGCTGCTGGCGGCGATCCCGAAGCTTGAGACCGCGCCGCATACGCCGCTGCCTGCGATCTCCGGCCGTCCGCCCGACCCGACGCGGCCGCTGCGTGGCTGCTCCTTTGCGCCGCGCTGCCGCTATGCCGCGCGGCGCTGTCACGAGGCTAAGCCCGAGCTGAAGAGCGCGGAGGTGCCGGGGCATCTCTATGCCTGCTTCCATCCGATCCAGATGGCCGAGGGGATCGGCGCATGATGCAGCTTGCCGTGCGCCCCGAGCCGCTGCTGAACGTCGACAATCTCGTCGTCGAATATGGTCTCGGCAACAAGACGGTGCATGCCGTCTCCGGTGTCAGCCTTCAGGTCGCACGCGGCGAGACGCTGGGGCTGGTCGGTGAATCCGGCTGCGGCAAGTCGACGCTGGGGCGCGCGGTCCTGCAGTTGCGCCGCGCCAAATCCGGGCGGGTGATGTTCGACGGCGAGGATCTGACGGCGATGGAGGGCGAGGCGCTGCGCAAGATGCGCCGCCGCGTGCAGCTGATCTTTCAGGATCCTATCGCCTCGCTCAATCCGCGCCGGCGCATTGGCGACATCGTCGCCGAACCGCTGATCATCGCCGGCGTCAAGGATGCTGCCGAGCGCAAGCGGCGCGTTCACGAGGTGCTTTCCGCGGTCGGGCTCGACCCTGATATCGTGGCGGGTCGTCTGCCGCATGAATTCTCCGGTGGGCAATGCCAGCGCATCTGCATCGCGCGGTCGCTGGTGCTCAATCCTGAGTTCATCGTCTGCGACGAGCCGGTGTCGGCGCTCGACGTCTCCATCCGCGCGCAGATTCTCAATCTGCTAGAGGAGATGAAGGCGCGCTTCGGCCTGACGCTGCTGTTCATCGCGCATGATCTCGCGGTGGTCAAAGCGGTCAGCGACCGCGTCGCGGTGATGTATCTCGGCCGGCTCTGCGAGGTCGGGCCGTCGGAACAATTGTTCGCAAAGCCGGCGCATCCCTATACCGGGTTGCTGTTGCAGGCGATCCCGGTGCCTGATCCGGATGTGCGTCCCGTTGAGAGTGTAGCGAGTGGCGAGCCGCCATCGCCGATTGCGCCGCCGTCCGGCTGCCGCTTCCGCACCCGCTGTCCGAGGGCCGATCAGCGATGCAGCGCGGAGATACCGGAGTTGCGTGAAATCGCGCCCGGCCAGTTCGCGGCTTGCCATCATCCGCTGGCCTAAACTAAGACGGTCGGGGTTTGTCTCGCCTCGCCGGTCGTGGCATGCTGGCGCGACAACAAGAACATGCCGGGAGGACGTCGATGAAGAGCTTCAAGGTCGCCGATTTCAAGGCGCCGCTGCAGGAGGTCGACGAGGCCACGCCGCAGCCCTCGGGCACCCAGGTTCTGATCAAGGTGAAGGCGGCCGGCGTCTGTCACAGCGACCTCCACATCTGGGAAGGCGGCTACGATCTCGGTCACGGCCGCAAGCCGCTGTCGCTGAAGGACCGCGGCATCAATTTGCCGCTGACCATGGGCCACGAGACCGTCGGCGAAGTCCTCGCCTTCGGGCCCGACGTAAAGCCGACCGACCAGGGCGACCTCAAGCTCGGCGATGTCGGCCTGGTCTATCCCTGGATCGGCTGCGGCAAATGCGCCACGTGCCTTGGCGGCGAGGAGAACATGTGCCTGACGCCGCGCTCGCTCGGCGTCTATTGCGATGGCGGTTATGCCGACCACATGCTGGTGCCGCATCCGCGCTATCTGCTCAATCTAAGAGGGCTCGACCCCGCGACGACCGCGCCCTATGCCTGCTCGGGCGTCACCACCTACAGCGCGCTGAAGAAGGTCGAGCAGCATTTCGACACGCCGATCGTGATGTTCGGCGCCGGCGGCCTCGGCCTAATGGCGCTGTCGCTGCTGAAAGCGATGGGCGGCAAGGGCGCGATCATGGTCGATATCGATGCGAAGAAGCGCGAAGCGGCGGAAAAGTCCGGTGCGCTCGCGACGGTCGATCCCAAGGCGCCGGATGCGCTGGAGCAACTCGCGAAGAAGGCGGGCGGGCCGATCCGCGCCGTGATCGACCTCGTCGGCAATGCCGCGACGACGCAGCTCGGTTTCGACTGCCTGACCAAGGGCGGCAAGCTCGTCATCGTCGGCCTGTTCGGCGGCGGTGCGACCTGGGCGCTGCCGCTGATTCCGATCAAGGCCGTGACGATCCAGGGCAGCTATGTCGGCAATTTGCGTGAGACGCAGGAATTGCTCGATCTGGTGCGAGCGAAGAAGGTGCCGCCGATCCCGGTGACGACGGTGCCGCTCGCCAGGGCCAACGACGCGCTGCTGCAATTGCAGCAGGGCGCGGTGGTCGGACGCACCGTGCTGACGCCGTAACGAACGCTCTCTCCTCCGTCATTGCGAGGAGCGAAGCGACGAAGCAATCCAGACTGCCCCAGCGGAAAGATTCTGGATTGCTTCGCTTCGCTCGCAATGACGACTTGGCTAACTCCTTCCTTGAGGCTCTTATGTCCGCAAATAACGCCTTCCACATTGCCGTGCTCGCCGGTGACGGCATCGGTCCCGAAGTCATGGCGCCGGCGATCGAGGTGCTGCGCAAGATCGAACAGAAATCGGATTTGCGCTTCCGCTTCACCGAGGCCCCGGCCGGTGCCAACAATTATCTCGCCACCGGCAAGTCGATGCCGGATACCACCATCAAGCTGTGCGAGGAGGCGGATGCGATCCTGTTAGGTGCCTGCGGCCTACCTTCGGTACGCTACCCCGACAACACCGAGATCTCGCCGCAGATCGAGCTGCGCTTCATCTTCGATCTCTATGCCGGCGTGCGTCCGGCACGGCTCATTCCGGGCGTGCCGAGCCCGATCGTCGGCGCCGACCGGCGCGGCATCGATCTCGTCGTGATCAGGGAGTCCACCGAAGGCCTGTTCGCCTCGATGGGCAAGGGCGTCGTCACCCATGAGGATGCGCGCGAGACCATGGTGATCACGCGCAAGACGTCCGAGCGCCTGTTCGATTTCTCGTTTCGCCTTGCCGAGCGGCGCAAGGCGCGCGGCAAGCCCGGTGCGCTCACCTGCGTCGACAAGGCGAACGTGTTCAAGGCCTTCGCCTTCTTTCGCGGCATCTTCGACGAGATCGCCAAAAAGCATCCCGAGGTGAAGACCGACCGGGTCTATGTCGATGCCTGCTCGGCGATGCTGGTGAAGCGGCCCTGGGATTTCGACGTGATGGTGATGGAGAACATGTTCGGCGATATCGTCTCCGACATCACCGCGAGCCTGATCGGCGGCCTCGGCATGGCGCCGTCGGCCGACATTGGCGACAAGTATGCGGTGTTTCAGCCGTGCCACGGCACCGCGCCCGACATCATGGGTCAGGGCAAGGCCAATCCCACCGGCATGATCCTGTCGGCGGCGCTGATGCTGGACTGGCTCGCCGACAAGCATGGCGTCGAGAGCGCGACGGAGGCCGGCGAGACGATCGAGCGTGCGGTAGACAAGGTCTACGCCGGCGGCCTCAAGCCGATAGAGTTCGGCGGCAACAACGGCACGGCGGACATCACGAAGGCGGTGCTCGCGGCGCTGTAGTCAAGGAAAAAGGGGCCCGCAGGCCCCCTGTCGTTCACCAGCGGCGCCAGTGGTGGTAGCGGTGACCCCAGCCCCACGGACGCGGGCCGTAGAAGCGTCGCGGGCCGCCATAATAGCCGTAGGCGCCGTAGTAGTTCGGACGCCACCAGCAGCGGCCCCAGGGGTTACAGACCCAGCGCACCTGATCGACATCGGCGCCGGGACCGCCTGCAATCTTGTCCGCCTGCGGGATGCCGTTCGGCATTGCCGCGAGAGCGGGACCCGAGGCGAGCGCCGCACCGCCCAAGGCAGCCAGACCGAGAACAGCAAATTTGAGTTTCATCGCAATCTCCCTCGTTGGTGGCGAGAGAACTTTCGACAGATCAACTGGTTGCTATCGCGGTGCGTGCGCGTGGGAAATTTAATCTTCCTGAACGAAGGTTCAGTTTCACCGCCCTTGGAACTTGGGTCTGCGCTTTTCCATGAAGGCCTGCCGGCCCTCGCGGAAATCCTGGGAGTCCATGCAGGCGTTGCCGATCGCCTTGATCGTGTCCATGTCGCGCTGGCTCTCGTCCTTCAGAACCTGCGCGATGGTGATCTTGGCGGCCTTGATGGCGAGCGGCGCGTTTTCGGAAATGGTCTGCGCGATTCCCATGGTCTCGCCCCAGAGCTGGTCGTCGGGGATCACGCGCTCGACGAGGCCAATGCGCAGCGCCTCAGAGGAATCGATGCGCATGCCCGTGTACATCAACAGGCGCGCCCAGGACGGGCCGACCAGCGACACCAGGTGACGCAAGCCGTCATAGCCATAGGCGATGCCGAGCCTGGCGGCGGGAATGCCGAACTGGCTGTCGTGCGAAGCGATGCGGATGTCGGCGAGCATCGCGACCTGCATGCCGCCGCCTAGGCAAAAACCCTGGATGCAGGCGATGGTCGGCTTGGGATAGTCGGCGAGCAGCGCGCGCTGGGCGGCGCTGCGCTTGGCGTACTCCTCGGACGCCGCTGCATTGTGCCTGACCTTCTCGAACTGGCTGATGTCGGCGCCCGAGACGAACGCCTTGCCGCCGGCGCCGCGCAGGATTACGACCCGCACCGCCTCGTCGTCGCGCAGGCTGGTCAGTGCCTCGCCAAATCCCTCCCACATCTCCAGCGACATCGCGTTGCGCTTGTCGGGATTGTTGAAGGTGATCACGCCGACGCCGCTGGTCGTGTGCTTGAGGATCTTGCCGTCGGCGTAAGCCGTTTCGGTCGTGCTGGACATGTCGGACATCGCGCGCTCGCTGATCGTTGGCGAGGCAATGTGCGGCGCGGGCGCCACTGCAGTCAACCGGAGCCGGGGTAGGCGAGCTTGCATCCGCCTGTGCTGCGATTGCATGGCGCGCGCGAAGTTCGGCGCATGGCAGCAGATCGCCAAGAAAAAGGGGCGACTAGACCGCCCCGAGAAAGACCGCGCGCAAGCGCGCGGGCGCAGGCATATCTTCTCGTCCGGCCTCGTCCAATCCGGCCGCGCCCCCGCGACGCGGCGGATTGAACGTCGGCCGCAAAGGCCGGACCGTCGATCGATCTCAGCTTTCGTTCGCTGCGATCGATTCCATCAGCGAGACGAGCTGACGCTGCACCGTCTGATCCTTGATCTTGCTGTAGGCGCGCAGCAGCCGGAGGCTGAAGGCGCTGTCGAGGAAGAGCAGGCTCTCCACTTCGCGCGCCTTGTTGTCGCCGTCATAGAAGAAGGTCACGGGCACATCGAGGGCGGAGGCGATCTGCTGAAGCCTGGCCGCGCCGACGCGATTGACGCCCTTCTCGTATTTCTGCACCTGCTGGAAGCTGACGCCCAGCTTCTCGCCCAGCTCGGCCTGCGAGATCTTCATTTCGACTCGCCGCAAACGGATCCGCTTGCCAAGCTCAATGTCCGGCTTGCCGGCACTGCGCTGCTTCATTCTCTTCGCCGCTGCTTTCATACTTCTCACCGTTGTTCTTCGGTTGAAAATCCCCCGAAGAGCTGGGTCAGGGGTTCGCCCATATACGAGTCCTTGAATTCATGCGGATGCACGAACTCCTCCTTAAACCACGGGAAGCGAGCCGGATTGAAAGCCTCGATCAGCCAGTCAATCATGTGCCGCACGCGCGGAATCCGTCCGCTACCGGGATGGTAGGACAGCCAGATATCCAGCGGTCGGTTCAGCTCGACCTCCAGTGGAATCAACTTCCCGCCAAGCGCAATGGCGTAGCTCGGGAATACGCCGATTCCGGCGCCATTCGCGACCGCCCAGTAGTTGGCGCTCGAGACGTTGGTTTTCATGACCAGAAGGTCACGTTCCGAAACGCCCGGGAAGAAGCTCTCGAAAGATTCCTTGGCGGCGAGCTGGTCGGCGAATTGCAGCACCAGGCGATGCTTGATCAATTCCGCTGCCGAGCGCGGCGCGCCGTGTTTTGCGATGTATTTCTCTGAGGCCCAGAACATCAGATGCATGCGGCCGAGCCGCACCAGCTTGACGTCGAGCGCCGAGGGACGTGACAGATGGATAGCGACGTCGGCTTCGTGGCGGGAGACGTCGGCCGAGCGCATCGCGCAATGCAGGTCGACCAGGATCTTCGGATAGGCTTGCTGGAATTCGACCAGCCGCGGGGCAAGCCAGAACGTCCCAAGTCCCTCGGTGACGGCGACGCGGACTTCGCCGGACAGGGCGTTGACCGTCGAATCGCTGGTCCGCATCACGTCGAAGGCCGCCGCCTCCATGCGCTCGACGGCAGAGACCACGATCGCGCCTTCATCGGTCAGATGGGTGCCGTGGACGTCGCGGGTGAACAGGGTGGTGCCGGTCTGACGCTCGAAATCATCGATCCGGCGACGGACGGCGTTGATCGACAGGGACAGACGTTCGGCCGCCGAGCGGAAACTTCCACATCGGACGACTTCCAGGAATATGCGGGCCGCGTCCCAATCGGAGAGGCCGCTGATATTTATCTTCGGGCGTTCTTCCAACGGAACGCCCCTTTCCGCCAAGGAGTGCATACAATTCCCTTTGGTTTGCTAAACTGGCAGAATCTGGCGCAAACTACAACCACGGCGGGTTGCGGGGGTGATGAGTTTTGAACGTCATCCTTACTGCGGCGCGAGCGGTATTTGAGTGCTGCCAGGGCTGGGATCGGGCAGCCTGTTGCCCGTTTGAGGGGTATCGCGTGAGTTCCGTTGCAAGCCTCGAGATGGCTGCGGGATTGTCGGCGCTGTCCGCAGTGGACATTCCTGCGCAACAGCGGTTGCCGTGGTCCCGGATGCAATCGCAGCGCACGAAGCGTCTTGTCCCGAATCACTCCGATGATTGCCGACGCCGTCGTGGCACGATTTTGGCGGGAACCGCGGTTTCATCGCAGAAACACACTGAATTCATGTTCAGAGGCTCAGCGGCGTCGTGCTATCCTTGGTGCTCCACGGGGGCCGCAGGGGTCGTCACAGACAATTCTCGCAGGCCGAATTAACGGAAAGAACGCTTGTGTCGCATTCAGACGAACAGTTGCAGTCGGTCCTGGAAACGCTCGAAGAGTGCCGCAGGGTTCTCAATGCGAGCAACAGCCGCGACTCGGCCGAGCTGCTGTCCATGGTCATCCTCGACGTCAGGATGAAGCTCAAAGGAATTGACGATGCCGATCTCAAGGCATTGTGCGACGAAATGCTGCGGAGCGCTGCGAGCGAACCGCGGTCCCCTTCCAAGCAGACGCAGGACCAGCCCCGGCGTCCGCTGCTCCGCGTGGTGAAGTAGCCGCGCCGCCGAGTCTCGCTTTTTGGGGAGATTTGTGCGCGTCCCGATGCCGCATCTGTGATCACGGACGGCATCGGGAGGAGCCCCGGTTTCGCGCGCCTCTGTTGCGCATTCCGAGCCATCGGTTACACCAGAGCCGGTTCGGCTCCGGTCCGCGCGCTCCCCGCGCGTCGTGTCGGGCCTGAGATGGCTCCGATTGCATCATGCAAAATGTTTCGATCCCGGCGGCGCTGATTGCCGGCCTCGTCAGCTTCCTCTCGCCCTGCGTCCTGCCCTTGGTTCCGCCCTATCTGATCTACCTCACGGGGGCCACGATCGAGCATGTCGAGAGCGACGAGCCGGCCGCGGCCTCCAAGCGCGCGATCTTGATGTCGGCGCTCTTGTTCGTGCTCGGCTTCTCCACCGTGTTCGTGGCGCTCGGCGCCAGTGCCTCGCTGATCGGCGGCCTGATCCGCGCCTGGTCGGCCGAGCTGTCGATCCTCGCCGGCATCGTCATCATCATCATGGGCCTGCACTTCCTGGGACTGACGCGGATCGGCCTGTTGATGCGCGAGGGCCGGCTGCCGATCCCCAAGCCCGTCGGGCTCTGGGGCGCCTACATCATGGGGCTCGCCTTTGCGTTCGGCTGGACGCCCTGCATCGGTCCGATCCTCGCCGCCATCCTGTCGATCGCCGCGGCGGAAGCGACAGTCACCAAGGGCGCCGGCCTGCTCGCCGTCTATTCCGCGGGCCTCGGCATTCCCTTCCTCATCGCCGCCCTGATGATCGAGCAGTTCTCCGCGCTGTTCGCGCGGATGAAGGGCCAGCTCGTCAATGTCGAGCGTGCCATGGGCGTGTTGATGGTGATCACCGGCATCGGCTTCCTCACCGGCGGGGTTTCGAATGTGAGCATCTGGCTGCTGGAGACGTTCCCGGCGTTGCAGACGATCGGCTAGAGCGGGATCGGCGAGCTGCAACGGCTCAGGACCGCCCGGGTCTTTTCACGAAGCCGGCGCCCGTTCCGGGAATGGCGACTGATAGAGCCAGGCGAGATTCTCGCAGAAGCGCTCCAGGCTTGTCTCGCGTATGAGCTGATTGCGTGGACTCCGGCCGGATGATAGACGTGATCGCCGAGTTCCCGGGCCTGAAGCTGGACCCGCGCAGTGCGCAGCACCCGGGCGTTCCTGTATTGGTCCAGCGCGTGGGCGACATCGCCTTCCGTCTCGTCGAGTTCGTCCGCGAGGCAGACGGCATCTTCCAGCGCCATGCAGGCCCCTTGCGCGAAATATTGCAGCATCGGATGCGCAGCATCGCCCAGGAGAGCAACGCGCCGGTCGATCCAGCGATCGGTCGGATCGCGATCGCAGGTCACCCACGCCTTCCACTCCCTTCCATGATGAATGATCGCCTTGGCGCGAGGGTGCACGTCCCGAAAACCTTCGAGCACCTCCTCGTGGGTCGCGGGCTTTGCCGCAAACGCCTCGACGGGATCGTTGTGGCAGGTAATTGCGAGATTGAACACCTTCCAGCCCGAGAGCGGATAGTGCACGAGATGGCACTTGGCGCCGGCCCACAATGTCGCGGCGTTCCAGCGCAGATCCTCCGGCATCTGCTCGGTCGGGATCACTGAACGATAGGTGGTGTGGCCGGCGACCCGCGGCGCGCCGTCGGCGACCATCTGCTGGCGAATGCGGGAGCGAAGCCCGTCCGCGCCAACCACGAGGCACCCGGTGACACGCTCACCAGACTTGAGCAGTGCCGTTGCCGAAGCATCGTTCTGCTCGTAGCCGATGACATCGCAATCGGACCGCAGCGTGACGTGGGGGTGCGCCTCGCAGGCGCGCACGAAGATGCCGTGAAGATCGCCGCGATGGACCACGGCATAGGGATTGCCAAAGCGTTGCCGGAAATAGCTGGTCAGATCGATGCTGGTGATCTCTTCCGCCGAGATCGCATCCATCAGCCGCAGCTGGTCGATGAAGACGGCGATCGATCGTGCGGCATCACCGAGTGCGAGTCGGTCGAAGGCGTGGAATGCGTTGGGACCAAGCTGGATGCCGGCGCCGATCTCCTGATAGCGCGGTGCGCGTTCCAGGACGGTGACGTGAAAACCCTTCCGCGCCAGCGCGATCGCGGCCGCAAGTCCGCCGATGCCGCCGCCGACAATGATGGGATCCTGTCGCATGTCCTCTCCTCGGTGGTTTGCTATTTTCTCGATGTCCTGGCACGCGGCGGCCTCGCCTTGCCGCGTGCCTCCGGCTGCTCGTCAAGAACGTCCTTCGGCCGCGCCGATGGGGGCACCTTGATCAATCCGGCTTCGACTTCCTGCTCGAGCCGATCGATATTCTTGTAGAGCTCGACCAGCACGCGCTTGAGCTCCGCCGCTTCCTTGGCGGACATGCTGCCGGTTGCGACTTCTTCATAATAGGCGGCGAGCGGCATGAGCCGCCCTGCCAGCTCAGCACCTTTGGGCGTCAGGACGACCTGGAGGCTGCGCTGATCGTTCTCAGGCCGGTCGCGTGTCAAAAGGCCGGTGCGGCTCATCTCCGCGACGATGCGCGACAGGGTGGACACGTCGGCCGACGTCAGTTCGGCGATCTCTCCAAGGCGCAACGGATGGCCCTGCTCTGACAGTGCGGCCAGCACGCGGTACATCGGAAGCGTCAACTTCTCGTGACGGATCACGCGCGCGAAGAGGTCGCCCATGCGAACGCCGAGCCGGGCGAGCAGATAGGGCAGCGAATTCGAAAATCGATACATGGACTTGGATCCTGGCGGGAGAACTCCGCCCGGAATAAGGGTCAACCTTCGCACATGCAATATTTGCGTATCCATCATTTGCATATACAACTTTATCATTGACAAGTATTTGCGCCCGGTGCTTTGCTTTGTCAACGCCAGAATTGAAGGGACGACGCCATGCAGGGAAAGATCGCGCTCGAGGAGCACTTCGCGCTTCGGGAGACTGTTCAGGACAGCGCGGGCTTCGCGCCGGCCGACGACTGGCGCGAGCTGGAAGCGCGGCTGCTCGATATCCACGACCGCCGGCTCGCGGAGATGGACGGTCACGGAATCGAGATAATGCTGCTGTCGCTGAACGCGCCGGCCGTCCAGGCCATTCCCGACCGCAGCCGTGCGCTGGAGCTGTCACGCCGTGCCAACGACTTCCTCGCCGAGCAGGTCGCGAAGCGGCCGGGCCGCTTCCAGGGCCTTGCAGCACTGCCGATGCAGGATCCCGACGCGGCCGCGCGCGAGCTCGATCGCAGCGTCGGCACGCTTGGATTTCGCGGGGCGCTCGTCAACGGCTTCAGCGAGCTCGCCGGCACCGATCATGCGATCTATTATGACCGCAAGGAGTTCTGGCCGTTCTGGTCGGAAGTCGAACGCCTCGGCATTCCCTTCTATCTGCACCCGCGCAATCCGCTGCCGACAGACTCGGCGATCTATGAAGGGCATCGCTGGCTGCTGGGACCGACCTGGGCGTTTGGGCAGGAGACTGCGGTCCACGCCCTGCGCTTGATGGGCTCCGGACTGTTCGACGCGCATCCGCGGCTCCAGATCATTCTCGGTCACATGGGGGAAGGTCTGCCGTACTCGATGTGGCGGGTCGACAACCACAACAAGTGGATGCGGACCCAGAATGCCTATCCCGCGCGGCGCAAGATCGCCGACTATTTCCGGGAGAATTTCTACATCACCACATCGGGCAACTTCCGCACCCAGACGCTGATCGACGCAATCCTGGAGATCGGTGCCGACCGCATTCTCTTCTCAGCCGACTGGCCGTTCGAGAACATCGATCATGCCGCCGACTGGTTCGACAGCGCGGCGATTTCCGAAGGCGACCGTATCAAGATCGGCCGCGACAATGCGCGTGCCCTGTTCGGGCTCGGCAAAGCAACGACCCAATCTGCCGCAGAGCAGAACGTGTCAGCAATCCCAATGGAGGAAACCCGTGAGCTTCTCGTCCGAAATCGACGTGCATGAGGAATTGTCCGGCGCTCCGATCGGCCCGTTCCACAAGCTGCTCGGCATCCTGATCACGCTCATCACGCTGTTCGACGGCTATGACACCTTCAATCCCGCCTATGTCATCCATTACGTGGTCCAGCCCTGGGGACTCCAGCCAAGCCAAGCGGGATTTCTGGTGAGCTCGGGTCTCGTCGGCTTTCTGTTCGGCGCGATCGGTCACGGCAGCGTGGCCGACCGTTTCGGCCGGCGTGGCACGCTGCTCGCAGGATTGTGGGTCGTCAACGTCTTCACATTGCTGACCGCCGTGCTGGCGAACGATTTCTGGAGCTACTGCGCTCTTCGCTTCGTCACCGGGCTCGGTCTCGGCGTGCTGCTGCCGCTCGGCACGACCTTCATCAACGAGCTCGCGCCCAAGCGTGTCAGCAACACGTTTTCGCTGTGGGGCGTGACGCTGGGCTGGTCGCTCGGCGGCGTCTGCGCCGGTCTCGTCGGCGTATTCCTGACGCCGCAGCACGGCTGGCAGATCCTCTACTACGTTGGCGCGCTGTCGATCCCGCTGACTTTCGTGGCACACGCCATCCTGCCGGAAAGTCCGCAATTCCTGGCGACCCGATCGCGGGTCCCGGAGTTGCGCGCGCTGCTGGCGCGGCTGCGGCCCGAGCGGGCGGCCGTCTACCAGAATGCGTCATTCGCATCGCATGACGGTACGCGGCCGCAGAGCACGATTGGGACATTGCTGAGCGCGCGCTATCGCCGCGTTTCGCTGACCATCTGGATCACCGCGTTTCTCAGCCTGTTCGCGATCTTCGGTCTCACCGGGTGGATTCCGACGGTCATGCTCAAGCGCGGCGAGACCTTCGCGGCATCATTCGGCTTCGGTGCCTTGATGCAGGCGATGTCGTTCATCGGCGGCCTCACGCTCGCAATGCTGGCCGATCGCAATTTCTCGCTGACGCCACGTTATCTCGCGACCTGGTGGCTGACCGGCGGAATTGCCGTACTGGCGCTCGTCTTCGTCAGCGGTCATGGCGTCAATCTCGCCATCGTCGCCGTTGCGGGCTTCTGCATCATCGGCGCCCAGCACGTGCTCAACAATTTCACCGCCGGGTCATACGAGACCTGTTTCCGCGCCAGCGGCGTCGGAATGGAATTGGGCATCGGCCGGGTGGGAGCGATCCTCGGCCCCTATGTCATCGGTCTGTTGCAGCAGGCGACCGGCGGCCCCGACGCTGTGTTCTGGGCGATCGGCGGCGCGTCCATCGTCGGTGCGCTGGCGATCGGATCGCTCAGTGCTGCCGCAGCAAATCGTCTGCCGCGCGCCGATATCGCACCCGCGGAGTGATGAGGCGGGCCGATCGACAATCACCGGCCGCTCCTTGACTGGCCAGCTTCACCAAAGGAGATCCGAAATGCCGACATCCACTCGTTCCGCTGCGACCGCAGGCGCGTTCGACGCCTGGGTACTTCTGTTCGCACGCGTCGCGATTGCGCCGCTGTTTCTCTACAGCGGCATCGGAAAGGTGATGGCATTTGCCACGACCGCGGGCCGGCTTCCCGGCGGCGCCGAGGGATTCGGCGCGGTGCTGGCCGCTGGCGCGATTGCAGTCGAACTCGGAGGCGGCACGGCCCTGCTGCTAGGCCTGTTTGCGCGCCCGGCGGCGGCGGTCTTGATCCCGTTCACCATCGCCGCCACGCTGATGTTTCACAATTTCTGGGCCGCGCCCGAGGCGCAGGTCGTGATGCAGACCATCAACTTCCTGAAGAATCTCGGCCTGCTGGGCGCCCTTGCGCTCATCGCCTTTTACGGGCCGGGCATCCATGCCGTGCAAGCGGCCATCAAGCCCGGCTCCAAAGGTGCTCCCGAGCTCTCGTAATTCTTAGCTACGCCGACGAGCTGACCGCGAAGCGCGCCAGCGCCTTGCGGTCCACATGAGTGATCTTCATCGTCGATATCCTTTGCCCGGCGCCACGATTTTCGCATCTGCGAGCAGTCCGGGAGAAGATTTTGCGATGCAGTCGGGGCCGAGGTCAGATCATCGCGATCGCGGTCAATAGCAGACACGTGGCGTAGACAGCTGCCAGACTGAGCCCGACGATCCGGGCCTCTCGATGCGATTTCATACGGTCAACTCCAGGTCGGCGGCCGCCGTTGGGGAGCAGCCGCCCGGAGGTCGCGTCGCGATCAATCGATTTCCTGAACGACCACGCGTGAGCCCGGATCCACCAGCATCACGCGATCGCCGGAATAAACGTAGCGATACTTCGTCAGTGAGGGACCCCAATCCGCCGGAACGGCCTCAAGCTCGACGTCGGTCGGCACCGTCGCACCGACGATGATCTTTTCCTTCGTCACCACCGGACGAACGCGGTGCTCGGTGATGTAGGATTTGATCTTGGTGCGGTACTCCGGCTCGATCTGAACTGCCGCCGCATGACCGGTTCCAGTGGTGGTCACCACGGTGGACTGCGCGAACGCGCCGGTCGAAATCAGGACGGCTGCGGCGGACAGCAGGAACAGCTTTTTCATCTTATCCTCCTCACAGGAATATGCGCCGCAACAACATCTCACCATGCGCGCCGTTCCTCCCGCGTAGGAACAAATTGCTATTTTTTCCCGTTTCTGAATCGACCGGGCCCGGAAGCTCGGGAAATTGGAGGAGGAGATAATGACGCTGAGAATAGCGAGTGCAGCGCTGATGGTTGCTGCATTGTCCTTGCCGGCCTTTGCGGCCGACGAGTTCTACGTGGTCCAGGACGTCAAGACCAAGAAGTGCACCATCGTCGACAAGAAGCCGACAGACACGTCCATGACCGTCGTGAGCCCGTCGGGCACGATCTACAAGACGCGCGCCGAGGCTGAGAGCGGCATGAAGACCGTCAAGGTCTGCACATCCAATTAGGAAGAATGTGATGCCCGTGATCCCCGTATTTATTCTCTGGGCCGTGCCAGCGATCATTGTGATCGGCGGCGGCATCTATCTGATTGGTCACATGCACTAGGCCTGTCGAGGGAGGCGAGCGGGCCTCTGCGTGCAGCGCACAGGTCCGCAAGTCTGCCGTTTCCACGAGAGCGGGAGGCCGCCCATGCGGCCCCGCACGCCAGCAAGAGTGCGAGTTGCAGTGCAATAGGTCGTGGGGGCGTCGCTCTGCGACGAAGAGTGCCTCCGGCGTGCGCGAAATGACTTCCGTCCCGCCGTCGTTTTTCATACGCTCCCTGAACGCTGGCCGTTAACCGGCTGCGCTCACGCCCCGGCGACAGGGGCGGGGCATCAATGGGAGGGGAGACGATGAAGCGAAGGTCATTTCTCGCTGGTATCGGTGCGACCACTGCGGCAGCTACGATTGGCATGCCGTCGATCCTCAGGGCGCAAGCGCCGATCACGCTGAACGGCGCGGTCCAGTTCAACGACGACCATGCCTTCAACCGCGCGCTGATCCGGTTCGAGGAGCTGGTGAAGAAGTACTACGGCAAGCCCGTCAATTTCACGCTGCACAAGAACTCCTCGCTCGGCCTCGAGAAGCAGTATTTCGAGTACATGTCGCAGGGCAAGGCGGTCGATTACGGCATCGTCTCGCCGGCCCATATGTCGACCTTCGCCAAGGCGGCCCCGTTCATCGATGCGCCCTTCGTGTTCAAGGGCATCGAGCACATGAACAAGGTCGTCGAGGCCAATATCCTGGCGCCTATCGCCGACGAGGTCGCGGCGAAGGCCGAGGTCGTTCTGATCGGTTATGCCGGCGGAGGCATCCGCAACATCTTCGCGAACAAGCCGCTCAGGAATCTCGCGGATCTTAGGGGTCTCAAGGTTCGCGTGCAGGGGGCGCCGATCTGGTCGAAGACCTTCGCGGCAGTCGGCATGAGCCCGACGGTGATCGCCTATAACGAGATCTACAACGCGATCCAGAACGGGGTGATTTCGGCCGGCGAAAACGAGGCGGCCGGCGTCGAGGCGATGAAGTTCTACGAAGTGGCCCCGCATCTCAACCTGACCCAGCACGCCGTGTCGATCCGGCCGATCTGCTTCTCGGTGAAGACGCTGAAGACCTTGCCGAAGGATTTGCAGGACGCGATCATGAAGGCCGGCAAGGAGGCAGGCGACTACGGCCGTCAGCTCGAGTCGAGCGAAGAGGTGGTCAAGCTCGACACGCTCGAGAAAGCCGGCAAGCTCAAGCGCGTTCCCTTCGAGGAGCGGGACGCCATGAAGAAGCTCGCCGATCCCGTGATGGCCACCTACGCCAAGGAAATTGGCGCGGAAGGCATTTTCGAGAAGATCAACGTCGTCTGAGGTCGTTGCGTCCGCCGACAATAGTCCGGGCAGGCCCCGCTTCTTGCCCGGAAGGTGGATGAGCTGCCGCACGGAGCCCCAATGTCTGAAACGCCGGTCTTGTCCACACGGTCGCTGTGGCGTCGCGTCACCGCGGGCTATGCGAAGTTGCTGGAGTTGTTGCTGGCCGCCTGTGTCGGCGTCCTGATTGTTCCGGTCACGCTGCAAATCATCTCGCGCTACACGCCCTTCATTCCCTCCTACATCTGGACGGAGGAAATGGCGCGGTTCCTGTTCATCTGGACGATCATGATCGGCGCCATGGTCGGTGTGCGCGAAGCGCAGCATTTCGAGGTCGACGTGTGGCCCAATCTGTCGCGGCGATCGGAGGCCGCGGTGCGGATCCTCGCGCGTCTCGGCGTACTAGCACTGGCGCTGGTGTTCGTATCGGCCGGCATGGAGTTCACCCGCTTTGGCTGGAACAGAACTTCGGAGCTGGCCGATCTGCCGCTTTGGCTGATTCACGTTGCCTGGCCTGTGACCGGGGCGACGTGGATCGTCTTTGCCGGTGAACAGATCGTTGATGAGATGCGCGTTCTGGTTGGGGCAGGGCGATGAGCGGCAATGTGCTCTCTGCCGGACAGGCCGCGATGGTGCTGTTCGGGGTTTTCATCGGCCTGCTCATCGTGCGCGTGCCGGTCGCTTTCGCGCTCGGCCTTGCCTGCGTGCCGATCCTGCTGATCGAGCCGCGTCTGTCGCTGATGACGCTCGCGCAGGAGACCTTCAATGCGTACAATTCATTCATCCTGCTGGCGGTGCCGTTCTTCCTGTTGACGGCGAACCTGATGAGCATCGGCGGCATCACCGACCGCCTGGTGGCGCTGTCGCGCTCGATGGTCGGGCACTGGCCGGGATCGCTGGCGCAGATCAACGTCGTGCTGTCGGTGTTCTTTGCCGGCATCTCAGGCTCCTCCACGGCCGATGCGGCGAGCCAGTCCAAGATCTTCATCGATGCGCAGACCAAGGAGGGCTACGATCTCTCATTTTCGATCGCCATCACGGCGGTGTCGGCCGTTCTCGCGGTCATCATCCCGCCGTCGATCCTCATGATCGTGTGGGGCGGGCTGATCTCGACCTCGATTGCGGCGATGTATCTGGCCGGCATCGTGCCGGGCCTGCTGATCGCCGGCGCGCAGATGGCGACGGTACACGTCTATGCGGTGCGCCGCGGCTACCCGACCTATCCGAAGGCGACCTGGGTCGAGATGCGATGCGCCATTTGGCAGTCGTTACCGGCGCTGATGACGCCGCTCATCATCGTTGGCGGCATTCTGCTCGGGTGGTTCACCGCGACCGAGTCCGCCTGCGTCGCGGTGCTCTATTCTATCGCGCTCTCGGCGTTCTTCTACCGCGAGACAGGTCCACGCGAATTGTACAAGGCCTTGCTCGACACCGGGCGCCTTGCCGGCGTGGCGCTGTTTTGTGTCGGCACCGCAAGTGCGTTTGGCTGGCTGCTCGCCTACTACAGGATTCCGCAGGAGCTGCTGGCCAATGTCTCGACATGGGGCATGGGCGCCGTCACCGCCGGCTTCTTCATCTCCTTCTGCTTTCTGGTGGTGGGCTGCTTCCTCGACGCCATCCCGGCCATCATCATCGTCGGCACGGTGCTGGAGCCGCTGGCAAAGTCCGTCGATCTCCATCCGGTTCAGTTCGCGATCATTTCCATCGTATCGCTGGCCTTCGGACTGGTGACGCCACCCTATGGCTTATGCCTGATGATCGCCTGTTCGATCGCCGGTGTACGGCTGCGCTATGCTCTGAAGGATACGGTGATCATGCTGGTTCCGATGCTGCTCGTACTGGCGGCAGTCATCATTTGGCCGAGCGTGTCGCTGTTCCTGCCGCGGCTGATCGTGCCGGAGATGCTCAGATGAGCGTCTGCAAATGAGCTTCTGAGAGTAAAGTCCCGCGGCCGACGGCCGCGGGATCGATTCAATGGTTACAGATTGCTCTCGGTGATCGCGGCGTAGACCATGCTGCGCAGCTCGCGCCGGATCGGGTAGGCGCTCGACGGCAACATCTGCGTCATGAAGATGGTGATCAGCTCTTCGGCCGGATCGATCCAGAACGAGGTCGTGGCCGCGCCGCCCCAATTATATTCGCCGGGGCTGCCGGCGATCAGCGTTTCCGCCGGGCGCATGGTCACGGCGAAACCGAGACCGAAGCCGATGCCGTTATAGGCGGCTTCCGAGAACAGCGAGCGTGACACCTCGGGCAGGAATCGTCCACCCGGGATGTGATTGGTGGTCATCAGCGCCAGCGTCTTCGGCCCGATCAGCCTGACGCCGCCAAGCTCGCCGCCGTTGAGCAGCGCGCGGCAGAAGGTGAGATAATCGGCGACCGTCGAGCACAGTCCGCCGCCGCCGGAGATGAAGGACGGCGGCGACAGGAACGAGCTGGTTGCCGGATCGTCCTGAAGCGTCAGGCCCTCGCGCCGCTGGCCGGCATGGAAGGTCATGCCGCCGCCGGGGTCTGCCGAGTAGCAGGCGGCGAAACGATGGGCCTTCGAGGCCGGCACGTGGAAATCGGTGTCGCTCATGCCGAGCGGATCGAGGATGCGTGCCTTCAGAAACTGTTCGAACGGCATGCCTGAGATCTTGCCAACGAGATAGCCGAGCACGTCGGTCGCGACCGAGTAGTTCCAGGCCTCGCCCGGCGAGAACTCCAGCGGGATCTTTGCCAGGCTCTCGATCATGGTCTGGAGCGTGCCAGACTTCTCGACCTCGCCGATCTTCTCGGCGCGATAGGCGGCATCGACATTGGAGCGCTGCTGGAAGCCATAGGTGAGGCCGGAGGTATGACGCAGGAGGTCGACGATCAGCATCGGCCGGGACGGCGGCCGGGTCAGGAAGGCCGGATAGGTGCCGGCGACGAAGACGCCGAGATCCTTCCATTCCGGAATGTATTTGGCGACGGGCTCGTCGATCGCGACGAGGCCCGCCTCGACCAGCATCATGAAGGCGACGCTGGTGAGCGGCTTGGTCATGGAATAGATGCGGTAGATGGTATCATCCTTGACCGGCACCTTGCGCTCGACGTCGGCAAGGCCCTGAACCGAGCTGTATGCGACCTTGCCACGGCGGAAGACGAGAAGATGCGCGCCGGGGAACCGGCCGGCATCGATGTACCGGCTCTTCACATGCGCATCGACGCGGTCGAGTGCAGTCTTGGACATGCCGACGGATTCGGGCGAGGCAGGGGTGGGCGCGAGCATCAGTTCCTCCGGGGCAGTTTTGTCTGTCAGTTGATAGCCGAAATGCCGGCCTCATTCCAAGGGCGGCGCGCTTAACGGGAGCAGGCCTGCTGGTGTAGGCTGCAGCCTGGAACGCCTCCAGGGAGCCCCAAGGGGGCCTCTCATGGGGCCAACGAGAAAAACCCAGGGCAAAACGTACCATGACCCAGTTCAACGAGACCGAACTCACCGAAGCCGTCGTCAGGAGCTTCGACAGCACACCGAACCCGCGTGCGAAATTCCTGCTCCAGGAATTGGTGAAGTCGCTGCACGATTACGTGAGCAAGACCGATCTCACCTTCGCGGAATGGGAATATGCCATCGACTTCCTGACCCGCACCGGCCAGAAGTGCACCGACACCCGCCAGGAGTTCATTCTCTTGTCCGACGTGCTCGGCGTCTCCATGCTGGTCGATGCCGTCAACCATCGTGACCGCGAGGGCGCGACGGAGACCACCGTGCTCGGTCCGTTCTATGTCGGCGAGCACAAGGTCACCGCGCACGGCACCGATATCTCCCCGAACAACCAGACCGGCGAGCGGATGTTCGTGCAGAGCCGAGTCACGGATCTGAAGGGCAAGCCGCTCGCGAACGTCCCCGTCGACGTCTGGCATGCCGATGATGACGGCTTCTACGATTCACAAAAGGCCAACTATGACGAGGTCGGCGCCTCGGCGCGGGCGCGCTTCATCACCGACGATGACGGCCGCTTCTTCTTCCGCACCATCCTGCCGTGCAGCTACCCAATTCCGACCGACGGCCCGGTCGGCGAGATGATTGCGCAGACCAAGCGTCATCCGATGCGCCCGGCGCATGTGCATTTCCTGGTCAATGCGAAGGGTTATGAGCCGCTGATCACCCATGTTTTCATGGACGGCGACAAATATCTGGATACCGACGTCGTGTTCGGCGTGAAAGACGACCTCATCGCCAAGGTCGAGCCGCGCAACGATCCGGCAATGCCCGACGGCAGTAAGGCGAATGGGAAGTGGCACCTGATGAGCTACGAATTCCACCTCAAGCCCGGCGGCGGCATGGCGCCGAAGCCGCTGGGGACGAAGGCGGCCCAGCCGGCCTGACGCCTAAAAGCGCGATGAGAATAGGATGAATCGTCATCGCGCTTTAGGTTATTGTTTGAGCATGATCTTTTCGGAAAACCGCTGCACACTTTGCGCTAACGCGGCCCTTCGGGGTCCGGATCATGCTCTAACGCGCGTGTAGCAGTGCCAGCAGCACGACGACCGCGCAGGCGAGCGCCGCCGAGGTCAATTTCCAGAACATCAGCGGGCTGCGCTCCAACAGGGGCGTGATCCGCGTGTTGAGATAGGCCGGATTGGGCGTGCGAAGCTCGAAGACGAATTCGGACAGATCCTCGTGCCGCTTGTACGGATCGGGATGCAGCGCGCGCCTGAGCGCGCCGTCGACCCAGGCCGGCACGTTGCGATCGTCGTCGGCTGGGCGATACTGAAGTCTCCGCACGTCCGCCTTGCGCCGGATCTTGGCGACCTGAGTGCCATAGGGAAGCTTTCCGGTCAGCATCTGGTAGCAGATCACGGCCAGCGAAAACATGTCGGAGCGCGGCGAGCCGCCCTGCCCAAGAAAATATTCCGGCGCCGTATATTGGACCGTGCCCAGGATTTCGTCGGCCTCGTCCGGCGGCGCGGCTTCCGCGACGCCGGCGACCCTGACTGACCCAAAGTCGATGATCTTCGCGGTGCCGGTCTTGTCGATCAGGACGTTGTCCGGCCTGAGGTCCTGATGCAGCATCTCCATGCGGTGGAAGGCGCGCAGGCCGGCGGCGATCTGCTCGATGAGGCCACGGACGGTTTCGAGATCGGGGCGCGGATTGTCGGTCATCCACTGCTTCAGGGTCTGGCCTTCGACGAATTCGGTCGCAACGTAGAGATAGCTGCGCCGTCTGGACTGTGACATCGGCTTCAGCACGTGCGGGCTGTCGATCCGGCGCGCGATCCACTCCTCCATCAGAAAGCGTTTGAGATAGGCAGCATTGTCGCGCAGGTCGACCGACGGCAGCTTGAGCGCGACAGGCTCCTCGGTCTCGGTGTCGACGGCAAGGTAGATATGACTGCGGCTGCTGCCGTGAATCTCGCGGACGATCCGGTAGCCGTCGAAGATCGCGCGTGGCTCCGGCAGCGGAGGCAGCGGCAGTTGTGAGGTCTGATTGATGATGCCGGACGGCTCACGCTGGGGCACTGCGTCAATGCGCAGGATCTGAACCGTGATGTTGTCGTCGCTGCCGCGCCGGTAGGCTTCCTCGACGATGGCCTTGGCCGCCCCGTCGAGCTCGGCTGCATACTCGTTCAGTGCACTGGTGACGAAGCGCGCGTCGACGAATTCGTAGGCGCCGTCGGTCGCCAGCAGAAAGATGTCGCCCGCTTCGATCTCGAAGGCCTGATAGTCGATCTCGAGCTGCGGGTTGATGCCGAGCGCGCGGCCGAGATAGGTCTGCTCCGACGACACGATGATGCGGTGATCGTCGGTCAGCTGCTCGAGCGCCTTGCCGGCCACGCGGTAGATGCGACAATCGCCGACATGGAAGATGTGCGCGGTGGTCGCCTTGATGACCATGGCGCTCAGCGTGCAGACATAGCCCTTGTCGCGGTCATAGGCATATTGGCTCTTGCGCGTCTGCGCATGCAGCCAGGAATTGGTGGCGTCCAGCACGCGGCGGGCGGAGGTCTTCACCGTCCAGGATTCCGACGTGCAGTAATAGTCCATCAGGAAGCTCTTGACCGCCGACTCGCTGGCGATCTGGCTCACCGTGCTGCTCGAGATGCCGTCGGCGAGGACGGCGGAAATGCCCTTCAGGCTGAGCAGCGGCTCCTCCGGAATCAGGACGCCGTGAAAATCCTGGTTGATGGGCTTGCGACCCTTGTCGGAATGCTGGCCGACCGAAATCAGGAGACCGGGGGGCATCGTCATCACCAGGAGAGGGGAGCCTCACCCTGCGCGGGCGAGGCTCCCCCTGTCGAGTCGTGTTTGATCAGGCCGCGACGCGGGGCTTTACGGCCTTGTCGGCCTGCCGCTTCGGCAGGGTCATGACGTGCGTGGCATAGAGGGTCATGCCGGTGAAGGCGAGCCCGCCGACGAGATTGCCGAGCACGGTCGGGATCTCGTTCCAGATCAGATAGTCCAGGATCGAGAATTTTGCGCCGAGCAGCAGCCCGGACGGAAACAGGAACATGTTCACGACGGAATGTTCGAACACCATGTAGAAGAACACCAGGATCGGCATCCACATCGCGATGACCTTGCCCGGGACCGAGGTCGAGATCATGGCACCGACGACGCCGGTCGAGACCATCCAGTTGCAGAGCATGCCGCGCATGAACAGCGTTGCCATGCCGGCCGCACCATGCGCGGCGTAGCCGAGCGTCCGGCTTTCGCCGATGATGCCGATGGCGGCACCGACCTTGTCGGGAGCTTGCGTGAAGCCGAACGTTGTCACGAAGGCCATCATGAAGGCCACGGTGAAGGCGCCAGCGAAATTGCCGACGAAGACCAGGCCCCAGTTGCGGAGCACACCGCCAAGAGTGACGCCCGGGCGCTTGTCGATCAGTGCAAGCGGCGAGAGCACGAATACGCCGGTCAGGAGATCGAAGCCCAGCAGATAGAGCATGACGAATCCGACCGGAAACAGCAGCGCACCGAGCAGCGGCTGGCCCGTGTTCACGTTGATCGTGACGGCGAACCATGCGGCGAGCGTGAGGATCGCGCCGGCCATGTAGGCGCGGATGATGGTATCCCGGGTGGACATGAAGATCTTGGATTCGCCTGCATCCACCATCTTGGTGACGAATTCCGAAGGCGCGAGATACGACATCAATGGTTCCTTTTGCTTCGTAAGTGAGATCGACACACCCTCTTGGAGAGCGCGGCTGAACGTCTTGGGCCGTGCGGGCCGGCCTGCCGCGCACGAGGGCTATGGAGATTGGAAGCCTTGGGAATCGCGTCACGACGGCCCAGAGGGCCGCGAAGCAGTTGAGCTTCCGGAATGCAGCCGCCAGAGGCTGCAACAATGCGGCAAGCCGCAGTCTTCGTTGACGCTTAGGGATAAGCAAGTTGCGTGCCGTCTGGGTGCGTGAGGAAAATGAAAGCAACATCAATGCGATGGGCCGTGTCCTGATTCTCTCCCACCGCGCCGCCAGCCTTGTGCTTGAGCTGTTGCACAAACTTTGTGCGGCGCACAAGAATTGAGCAGTCCGCAAGTTTCACATGCGGGGCGATCCTGCGGCAGCCTGTCGCAACCTCCATAACATATTGATTATTCGATTGTTTCTGGGTCGTCGGGCTTGGCATGAAGCTTGAATGGTTCCAGTCCGACGCCATTGAAGCCGTCCCGCGAGACTTCTCATCCGATTTGCTGACGCCACCAGACGGGGGTCTTCCCCGTCGTGCGTTCGCACGCGCCAAAGACGGCGCCACCGGACGGACGGGCTGCTCGTGTGCACTGACGCCAATCAATTCTGCAACGACGCAAAGGACGACACTGCCTATGACGAAGCGCACCCGCCGGCCCTCGGATAATGGGCTCAGCCGCCGCCAATTGTTGAAGGCCGCAGGCTCTACCGCCGCACTCCTCGCCGCCGCAAAGCTGAATTTCCCCGCTGGCGCCTTCGCGCAGGAGGCGGGCCCCGAGGTCAAGGGCGCCAAGCTCGGCTTCATCGCGCTCAGCGACGCCGGCCCGCTCTTCGTCGCCAAGGACAAGGGCCTGTTCGCCAAATACGGCATGCCCGACACCGACGTACAGAAGCAGGCCTCTTGGGGCACGACGCGCGACAACCTCGTGCTCGGCTCCGAAGGCAATGGCATCGACGGCGCGCATATTCTCACCCCGATGCCCTATCTGATCTCAGCCGGCAAGGTGACGCAGAACAACCAGCCGACGCCGATGTACATCCTGGCTCGGCTCAATCTCGACAGTCAGTGCATCTCCGTCGCCAACGAATATGCCGATCTCAAGCTCGGCGTCGATGCATCGCCCTTCAAGGCGGCGCTGGAGAAGAAGAAGGCGTCCGGCAAGGCCGTGAAGGCGGCGATGACCTTCCCCGGCGGCACCCACGACCTCTGGATCCGCTACTGGCTCGCCGCCGGCGGCATCGACCCCGACAAGGACATCGAGACCATCGTGGTGCCGCCGCCGCAGATGGTGGCGAACATGAAGGTCGGCACCATGGACTGCTTCTGCGTCGGCGAGCCATGGAACCTGCAGCTCATCCACCAGAAGATCGGCTATACCGCTGTCACCACCGGCGAGCTCTGGAACAAGCATCCCGAAAAATCCTTCGGCATGCGCGCGGCCTTCGTCGACAAATATCCGAAGGCGGCAAAGGCGCTGCTGATGGCCGTGATGGAAGCCCAGCAGTGGTCGGACAAGGCCGAGAACAAGGCCGAGCTCGCCGCCATCATGGGCAAGCGGCAGTGGATGAATTGCCCGGTCGAGGACGTGCTCGACCGCACCGCCGGCAAGTTCGACTACGGCATCCCCGGCAAGGTGGTCGAGAATTCCCGACACATCATGAAGTACTGGCGCGACTTCGCCTCTTACCCCTTCCAGAGCCACGATCTCTGGTTCCTCACCGAGGACATCCGCTGGGGCAAATACGAGGCGAATTTCGACACCAAGGCGCTGGTCGCCAAGGTCAACCGCGAGGACCTGTGGCGCGACGCGGCCAAGACGCTCGGCGTCGCGGCCTCCGAGATCCCGGCCTCCACCTCGCGCGGCAAGGAGACTTTCTTCGACGGCAAGGTGTTCGATCCGGAAAATCCGGCTGCCTATCTGAAGTCGCTCGCGATCAAGCGTGTCGAAGTCTGATGGAGCCAGCGGCCGCCTTCGGGCGGCCGCATCGTCTTTTGAAGCCGGAGAGAGATTGCAATGAATATGTCTGCCGCCAAGATTGAGATTGAAACCGCGACGCCTGCGGTCACCGCCGCGCCCGTCGTCGCGATGATGCCAAAGCGTCCCCCGCGCACCGAAGCTTACGCACGCATGGCACGGGAGACGGCCGTGCGCGTGATCCCGCCGCTGGTCGTGATCGCGCTGCTGACGCTGGTGTGGGAGCTGGTCTGCCGCCGCGCCGGCTCGGCGCTGCCGCCGCCGTCAAAGGTGTTCAAGGATACAAAGGAGCTGATCCTCGATCCGTTCTTCGATCATGGCGGCATCGACAAGGGCCTGTTCTGGCATCTGTCCGCCAGTCTCCAGCGCGTTGCGTTCGGCTATTCGCTGTCCGCCGTCGCCGGCATCGCGCTCGGCGTTCTGGTCGGACAGTCGGTCTGGGCGATGCGCGGGCTCGACCCGCTGTTCCAGGTGCTGCGCACCATCCCGCCGCTGGCCTGGTTGCCGCTCTCGCTCGCAGCCTTTCGCGACGGCCAGCCCTCGGCGATCTTCGTCATCTTCATCACCTCGATCTGGCCGATCATCATCAACACCGCGGTCGGCATCCGCAACATCCCGCAGGACTATCGCAACGTCGCCGCGGTGGTGCAGCTCAATCCGCTCGAATTCTTCTCCAAGATCATGATCCCGGCGGCCGCGCCCTACATCTTCACGGGCTTGCGCATCGGCATCGGCCTGTCGTGGCTCGCGATCGTTGCCGCCGAAATGCTGATCGGCGGCGTCGGTATCGGCTTCTTCATCTGGGACGCCTGGAACTCCTCGCATATCAGCGAGATCATCCTGGCGCTGTTCTATGTCGGCATCGTCGGCTTCGTGCTGGACCGCCTGATCGCGGGCCTCGGCAAGTTCGTCACCCGCGGCACCGCGCAGAATTAAGAGGAGGGGCACATGACCGCCTATCTGAAGCTCGACCACATCGACAAGGTCTTCACCCGCGGCGCCGCCACCACGGAGGTGCTGAAGGACATCAACCTTACGATCGAGAAAGGCGAATACGTCTCGATCATCGGCCATTCCGGCTGCGGCAAGTCGACCCTGCTCAACATCATCGCAGGCCTGACCAATGCCACCATCGGCGGCGTGCTGCTGGAGAACCGCGAGGTCAACTCACCGGGACCCGATCGCGCGGTCGTGTTCCAGAACCATAGCCTGCTGCCGTGGCTGACCGTATACGAGAACGTCAGGCTCGGCGTCGACAAGGTCTTTGCCAGGACCAAGTCCCGCGCCGAACGCGACGCCTGGGTGATGCACAATCTCAATCTCGTGCAGATGGCCCACGCCAGGGACAAGCGTCCTTCCGAAATCTCCGGCGGCATGAAGCAGCGCGTCGGCATCGCGCGGGCGCTGGCGATGGAGCCGAAGGTGCTGCTGCTCGACGAGCCGTTCGGCGCGCTCGACGCGCTGACCCGCGCACACTTGCAGGACTCGGTGATGGCGCTGCATCAGAAACTCGGCAACACGATTCTGATGATCACCCACGACGTCGACGAGGCCGTGCTCTTGTCCGACCGCATCGTGATGATGACCAACGGGCCCTCCGCGCGCATCGGCGAGGTGCTGGAAGTGCCGCTGGCGCGCCCGCGCAAGCGGCTCGAGCTTGCGACCAGCGCCACTTACTTGAAGTGCCGGCAGCGCGTGCTCGAATTCCTCTACGAGCGTCACCGCTTCGTTGAGGCCGCGTAAACGAAAGTTTAATGCGCAAAACGTCCGCGCCTAAATAATCGACACCTCGCTCAATCCTTGTGCGGCGCACAAGGATTGAGCGAATCGCAAATTTTGCGAGCGAGAAGGCCCTGCAAGAATTTCGGGCAATGCGAATAACGTGCTGAAATCCCTGTATTTCCAGCATGCGCGCAACTGGCACGGAAATTGAAATGTCTTTGCGCGACGCCAACGACGACGTCCCTCAACATCATCAATCAGCATCGTGAACTCGCCACCGGGGTGAAGCCTCGGAGCGTGCCTCCGTGGCCCGGAGGCTGAGCCTGCAACGACGCAGCGGTGAGCTTAGAAGGGATACTCAATGACGAAGAATCCGACTCTGAACTCCAGCTGGATTTCAGACTGGCGCCCCGAAGATGAGGCGTTCTGGAATGCGACTGGCAAGACGATCGCGCGGCGCAACCTGATCTGGTCGATCGTAGCCGAACATATCGGCTTCTCGGTCTGGCTGATCTGGAGCATCGTCACCACGAAGCTGCCGCAGGCCGGCTTCCACTACACCACGGACCAGCTGTTCCAGCTCGTCGCGGTGCCGGGCCTGATCGGCGCCCTGATGCGCTTTCCCTATACCTTTGCAGTGACGACCTTCGGCGGCCGCAACTGGACCATCTTCAGCGCGGCGATCCTGTTCATTCCGACCTTGTCGCTTGCCTATTTCGTGAGCCAGCCCGACACGCCGTTCTGGCTGATGCTGCTGATCGCGTCGACCGCGGGTCTCGGCGGCGGCAATTTCGCCTCCAGCATGACCAACATCTCCTTCTTCTTTCCCGACCGGATGAAGGGATGGGCGCTCGGTCTCAACGCGGCCGGCGGCAATATCGGTGTTTCCAGCGTGCAGCTCCTGACCCCGATCCTGATGACGCTCGCCGTCTTCAACCTGTTCCAGGCAACGCCCGTCGACGGCATCTTCCTCCAGAATGCCGGCCTGATGTGGGTGCTGCCGATCGCGGTCGCCGTGTTCGGTGCGGTGTTTTTCATGAACAACCTCACCACGGCCAAGTCTTCGGTGAAGAACCAGCTCGCGATCGTCAAGCGCAAGCACACCTGGATCATGGCGTATCTCTATATCGGCACGTTCGGGTCCTTCATCGGCTACTCCGCGGCGTTCCCGCTGCTGATCAAGACGCAGTTCCCCACCGTGACGATCTCGATCGCCTTCTTGGGCCCGCTGGTCGGCTCGCTGTCGCGTCCGCTCGGCGGCTGGCTTGCCGACAAGCTCGGCGGCTCGATCATCACCTTGTGGAACTTCATTGCGATGGCGGCGGCGACGATCGGCGTGCTCTATTTCGTCGGCCAGAAGGATTTCATCGGCTTCCTGTCGATGTTCCTGATCCTGTTCGTCACGACCGGCATCGGCAACGGCTCGACCTATCGGATGATCCCCTCGATCTTCCGCGAGGAGAACCTGTTCAAGGTGCGCGGTAAGGGCGATGTCGCGCGTGCGGCTGCCCTGAAGACCGCGAGCATCGAGAGCGGCGCGGCGGTCGGCTTCATCGGCGCGATCGGCGCCGTCGGCGGCTATCTGATCCCGAGCGGTTTCGGCAAGTCGATCGCCATGACCGGCGGGCCGCAGCTCGCGCTCGCGATCTACCTCGCCTTCTACGGCTCCTGTCTCGCCCTGACCTGGTGGTTCTACCTGCGTCGCGGCCCGCAGACCGAAGGCGCACCAAGCCTCGCCGAAGCAAGAGTGTGACACTTGGTATGAAACTCGCTTCTCCCCGTACGCGGGGAGAAGACTCTCTGATGACGTTTGACCCATGAACCTTGTTCGCAACGGCGCGCACCAAGGCAAACTGAAACAGACAGGAGAACCACATGACGCCCGAACAGATCACTCTCATCCAACAGAGCTTCGCCAAGGTCGCGCCGATGTCGGAGCAGGCCGCGGTGCTGTTCTACGATCGTCTGTTCGAGGTGGCGCCGTCCGTGCGCGCGATGTTTCCCGAGGACATGACCGAGCAGCGCAAGAAGCTGATGGGCATGCTCGCTGCCGTCGTCGGCGGCCTGTCGAACCTGGAGAAGATTCTTCCCGCGGCCTCCGCACTCGCCAAGCGTCACGTCGCTTACGGTGCGATGGCCGAGCACTATCCCGTGGTCGGCGCGACCCTGCTGTGGACCCTGGAGAAGGGTCTTGGCGAAGCATGGACGCCCGAACTGGCAAAAGCCTGGACCGACGCCTATGGCGTGCTGTCCGGCTACATGATGTCCGAAGCCTACGGCGCCCGGCCGCAGGCCGCTGAATAGGAGATGCCTCGTGAGTGAACCGCTGGTCATCGTCGGTAACGGTATGGCGGCCGCGCGTCTGGTCGACGAGCTCGCCAAGACCGCGCTCGGCCGCTACGCGGTCGCCGTGATCGGCGAAGAGCCGCGGCTCGCTTACAACCGCGTGCTGCTCTCATCCGTGCTGGCCGGCGAGACCGGCTCGCACGAGATCGAGCTCCGGCCGGCCGATTGGTGGCGCCATCGCGGCGTCACCGTGCGCTACGGCTATCGCGTTACCGAGATCGACACCGGCCGCCGCGAGCTCAAGATCGCCGGTGAGGAGAGCATGGAATATTCCAAGCTGGTGCTCGCCACCGGCTCGACGCCGCTGCGGCTCAACGTGCCGGGCGCCGATCTCGCCGGCGTGCACACCTTCCGCGACACGCGCGACGTCGATCTGCTGCTGACGCTGGCCGCGGCGAAGAAGCGCGTCGTCGTCATCGGTGGCGGACTGCTCGGACTCGAGGCTGCCTACGGCCTCGCCAAGGCCGGTGCGCCGGTGACGCTGCTGCATCTGATGGACCGGCTGATGGAGCGCCAGCTCGATGCGCCCGCGGCCGACCTGCTCAAAATGCTGGTCGAGCGCAAGGGCATCCGTATCCTGCTCAACGCCTCCACCGCCCGCATCCATGGCGATGGTCACGTCGAGGCCGTCGAGCTTGCCGACGGCAGCCGCATCGAGGCCGACGCCGTGATTTTCGCCGCCGGCATCAGGCCGAACGTCGCCCTTGCGAAGGAAGCAGGCATCGCGGTCAACCGCGGCGTCGTCGTCAATGACGTGATGCAGACGGCTTCGCCCGACATCTTCGCGCTCGGCGAATGCGCCGAGCATCGCGGCACCTGCTATGGCCTGGTCGAGCCGGCCTATGAGCAGGCGCGCGTGCTGGCGCGGCATCTCGCCGGCCGGCCCGCCGCCTATCAGGGCAGCGTGGTCTCGACCAACCTCAAGGTCTCCGGCGTCAGCGTGTTCTCGGCCGGTGACTTCATGGGCGGGGAGGGCAGCGAGAGCCTCGTGCTGTCGGACCGCAGGCGCGGCACCTACAAGAAGCTCGTCATCGCCGACGGCCGGCTCACCGGCGCGGTGCTGATCGGCGATACCGTCGATGCGCTCTGGTACCTCGAGCTGATCCGCAATCGCGACAAGGTCGCGGCGATCCGCACCGACATGATGTTCGGCCGCGCGCTGGCGCTGCCTTCGAAAGCGGCTTGATATGACGGCGATCGATCCAAATCTCCGCACCACCAAGACGACCTGTCCCTATTGCGGCGTCGGCTGCGGCGTGCTGGCGACGCCGGACGGCAGGGGCGGCGCGGCGATCGCGGGCGATCCCGATCATCCCGCCAATTTCGGCCGGCTGTGCTCCAAGGGCTCTGCGCTCGGCGAGACCGTCGGGCTGGAAGGCCGTCTGCTCTATCCGATGATCCGCTGCAAGGGCGTACTGGAGCGGGTCGCCTGGAGCGATGCGCTCGACCATGTCGCCCACCGCCTGCAGCACATCGTGGCGCGCGACGGCGCTGATGCAGTCGCCTTCTATCTCTCCGGACAGCTCCTCACCGAGGATTATTACGTTGCCAACAAGCTGATGAAGGGCTTTGTCGGCACGGCGAACGTGGATACCAACTCGCGGCTGTGCATGTCGTCCTCGGTTGCCGGCCATCGCCGCGCCTTCGGCGCCGACACCGTGCCCGGCTGCTACGAGGATCTCGACCAGGCAGATCTGCTGGTCTTCGTCGGCTCGAATGCGGCCTGGTGCCACCCCATTCTGTTCCAGCGTATGCTGAAGAACCGTGGGGAACGCGGCGCGCGCATGATCGTGATCGATCCGCGCCGCACCGACACCGCGAGCGATGTCGATCTATTCCTCGGCCTCAAGCCCGGCACCGACACCGCGCTGTTCTCCGGCCTGTTCGTGCATCTCGCCGACCACGGCGCGCTCGATCAGGATTACATCGCGCAGAACACGAGCGGATTCGACGATGCGCTGGCGCGTGCGCGGAGCATCGCCGGCAGCGTCACCGCGACGGCGCTTGCCACGGGCTTGTCCGAGCAGGACGTCGCCAGCTTCTTCAAGATGTTTCGCGAGACCGCGAAGGTCGTCACGCTCTATTCGCAAGGGGTCAACCAGTCGGCGCAGGGCACCGACAAGGTCAACGCGATCCTGAACTGCCATCTTGCTACGGGCCGCATCGGCAAGCCTGGTGCCTCGCCGTTCTCGCTCACGGGCCAGCCCAACGCGATGGGCGGCCGCGAGGTCGGCGGCCTCGCCAACATGCTCGCCGCTCACATGGGTTTTACGCCGCCCGACATCGATCGTGTCAGGCGGTTCTGGAAGGCGCCGCGCATTGCCACCCATGAAGGGCTGAAGGCGGTGCAATTGTTCGCGGCGATCAACCGCGGCGAGGTCAAGGCGCTGTGGGTGATGGGCACCAACCCGGCGGTGTCGCTGCCAGATGCCGACATGGTTCGCGATGCAGTGAAGAAGCTCGAGCTGTTCGTCGTCTCCGAGAACGTGCTCTCCAACGACACGGTCGCGGCCGGGCCGCATGTGCTGCTGCCGGCGCTCGCCTGGGGCGAGAAGTCGGGCACGGTGACAAACTCCGAACGCCGCATCTCGCGCCAGCGCTCGTTCCTGCCGGCGCCGGGCGAGGCGCGCCCCGACTGGTGGATCCTGAGCGAGACCGCAAAGCGTCTCGGCTTCGGCGACAGCTTCAATTACAAATCGGCCGCCGAGATTTTTCGCGAGCATGCCGCGCTCTCGGCCTTCGAGAACGACGGCAGCCGTGATTTCGACATCGGCGCGCTGACCTCGCTGTCGAACGAAGCCTTCGATGCGCTCAAGCCGGTGCAGTGGCCGGCGCGCCAAGGCGAGGCACCCCGCGCGCGCTTCTTTGCGGAAGGCGATTTCTTCACCAATGACGGCAAGGGCCGCTTCGTCGCGCCGGAAGTGCCGTCGTTGCGCAGCGAGACCGGCGCCTCGCGCCCCCTCAGGCTCAATACCGGACGCATCCGCGACCAGTGGCACACCATGACGCGCACGGGCCTTAGCCAGCGGCTCGGCGCACATCTGCCCGAGCCTTTCGTCGAGATCCATCCCGATGACGCCAGCAAATACGGCGTCGCTCACGACGGCTACGCCCGCATCACCACCGATTACGGCCAGTGCATCCTGAAAGTCGTCGTCAGCGAGCGCCAGCAGCGCGGCACGCTGTTCGCGCCAATCCACTGGAGCGCGATGAACGCCTCACATGGCCGCGTTGGGGCGCTGGTGCAGTCGTTTACCGATCCGTTCTCTGGCCAGCCCGAGTCCAAGGCGACGCCGGCTGCGATCGCGCCTTACGAATTCGTCTTCCGCGGTTTTGCGCTGTCGCGACAGCAGCTCGATCTGCCGCCGAACCTGTTGTGGACCCGCGTCACGGTTGCCGGCGGTTTCGGCTATCTGTTCGCCGACAACGCGGATCTGTCGCGCTGGCCGGTTTGGCTCGACGGCGTTGCCGGCGAGGACATCGCCGAATATCGCGATTTCGGCGGCGGCATCTATCGCGCTGCCTCGTTCGCGGGCGATCGCATCGAGGCCTGTCTGTTTGTCGGCCCCGGGCATGACGCCGGCGATTGGGAGGTGATCAGAACTGCCTTTGCGGCCGATCACGTCACCGACGAGCAGCGCCGCATGCTGCTGTCAGGCAAGTCGACGGAGGGAACGGCCTCGACCGGGCCAGTCGTCTGCGCCTGCTTCGGTGTCGGCCGCGGCACCATCTGCGACACCATCGCCGCTGGCGCACGCACCGCGGCCGAGATCGGTGCCAAGCTCAAGGCCGGCACCAATTGCGGCTCCTGCATCCCCGAACTGAAGCGGCTGATCGCGACGACGGAAGCGCAGGCGAAGCAGGCCAAGCTCGCGGGCGCGGCGGGGTAGGCGCGACATTTTCAGTCGTCGCCGTATACTCCGCCGTCATCGCCCGGCTTGACCGGGCGATCCAGTACGCCGAGACAACTGTGATTAGGCGGTGGGGCCGCGGCGTACTGGATTCCCCGCTTTCGCGGGGAATGACAGCAAGGACAGGGCGCCATGCCTTCCGCCGCAATCGACGCACCGGCCATTGTGCCCTATGTTGCCGCGCTCTCCCTCTCAACGCGCACAACAACAATGATGTACCTGGAAACGCCGCCGCGCCTGATCGAAACAAGAATCTTCTCCGCCATGCCTGACAAGTTCCGCCGCAAGGGCGTGCGGACGGATTGGGCCGACGCCAACCGGCCGGGCGTGCCGACCGATAGCTTCATCGAGGGGCCATCCTTCGACAAGGAAGGCAATCTCTACATCGTCGATATTCCCTTCGGCCGCATCTTCCGTATTGCGCCTGATGGCGAGTGGTCGCAGGTCGCCGAATATGAGGGCTGGCCGAACGGGCTGAAGGTCGCATCCGACGGCCGCATCCTGATCGCCGATTACATGCATGGCATCATGGAGCTCGATGCCAAAGCCGGCCGCGTCAAGCCGGTCCTGACCGCGCGCAATTCGGAATCGTTTCGTGGCTGCAACGATCTGCATCTCGCGTCCAACGGTGACATCTATTTCACCGATCAGGGCCAGACCGGCCTGCACGATCCGAGTGGTCGGGTCTATCGGCTGGCATCGAATGGCCGGCTCGATTGCCTGATCAACACCGGCATCAGCCCGAACGGCCTCGTGCTCGGCCCGACCGAGACCGTCCTGTTCGTCGCCATGACGCGCGACAATGCGGTGTGGCGGCTGCCGTTCATGCAGGATGGCAGCGTGTCGAAGGTCGGCCGCTTCTGCTCGCTGTTCGGCACCAGCGGCCCTGATGGCATGACCATGGATGCCAAAGGTCGCCTGTTCGTCGGCCACGCCTCCCTCGGTCACGTCTTCGTATTCGCACCCAACGGCGAATTGATTGCGCGGATCAAGTCGTGCGCGGGGCCGAATTGCACGAATGTGGCGATCGGTGGCGAAAGGAAAGATCGTCTCTATATCACGGAGTCCTCGACCGGGAGCGTACTAGTCGCTGACATCAGCGGTCTGTAGCGCGTGGCTCTTCGCCTCGCCCCGCTTGCGGGGAGAGGCCGGCGCGCGGAGCGCGGCGGGTGAGGGGGAGTCTCCGCGAGTCCAACTGCTAGCGAATTGGCGGAGGCAGCCCCTCTCCCCAACCCTCTCCCCGTAAGAACGGGGAGAGTGAGAGAACAGAGCGGAGATCGAAAAAGAACATGAACACAAACCCTTTCGGCAAGACCGGCGCCAACGTCTCCGTCATCGGGCAGGGCACCTGGTATCTCGACCACGGCGACCGCAAGCGCGCCGTTGCCGCGCTTCAGCGCGGGCTCGATCTCGGCATGACCCACATCGATACCGCCGAGATGTACGGTGACGCCGAACTCGTCATTGCGGACGCGATTGCGGGCCGTCGCGATGAGGTGTTTCTCGTTTCAAAAGTGCTGCCGAGCAACGCCTCGCGCCGCGGCACGATCACGGCCTGTGAGCGTTCGCTGAAGCGGCTGAAGACCGATCGGCTCGACTGCTATCTGTTGCACTGGCGCGGCTCCTATCCGCTCGAGGACACCGTCGCTGCGTTCGAGGAACTGGTGAAAACGGGCAAGATCAAGTCCTGGGGCGTCTCCAACTTCGATGCCGACGATCTCGACGACATTCTCGACGCTGCGGGCGAGGGACGGATCGCATGCAATCAGGTGCTCTATCATCTCAAGGAACGCGCGATCGAGCATGCCGTGATTCCCTGGTGCGAGCGGCATGGTGTCGCCGTGGTCGCCTATTCGCCGTTGGGACACGATGATTTTCCGGATGTGCGCAGCAAGGGCGGCGCCGTGCTGGTGAAGATCGCGGAGACGCGTCGCGCGACACTGCGTCAGGTCGCGCTGAGCTTCCTCACCCGTGCAACTACGGTGTTCGCGATTCCGAAAGCCTCATCCGCGGAACATGCCGCCGAAAATGCGGACGCCGGCGATCTCGTGCTGACGAAAGAGGAGATTGCGGCGCTCGATGCGGCGTTTCCGCGCGGGCCGAAGCCGCGCAGCCTGCCCATGTTGTAGTGCAAAAACGCCCATTATTAATGGAATATTGACGCGCGCGGACGTCAGCGCATATCGGCATCCTGTTTTCGGAAGTTGTGAACGCGGCGCATTTGTCGTTTTTTACGAGCGTTCTCGATTCGCATTATTTCCGGGTTCCAGCCGTGACACCGCCGCCCGCCGCAGCCGCAAGGCTCGACAGTATTCCCATGCCCGTGCCGGAGAAGAAGCAGGCGGCTCGCCCTGCGCCCGCGCGCGTCGATCATCCCTTCAAGGGCATTGCGCTGGTGCTGCTGTCGACGGTGTTTCTCGGCACCTCCGACGTGACCGCGAAATATCTCTCGACCAGCCTGCCGTCGATCGAGATCACCTGGATCCGCTTCGTCACCTTCGCGCTGATGTTCACGCCGGTGATGCTGCCGGGCTCACCGCTGCATGCGATGCGCACCGAGCGGATCGGCCTGCAGCTAATGCGCGGCGCCGCGCTGCTTGGCTCCTCGCTGTTCTTCATCACCGGTCTGCGGTTCCTCCCCATTGCGGAAGCCTCTGCCACCGGCTTCGTCTCGCCGCTGTTCGTCACCGCGCTGTCGATCATCTTCCTGAGCGAGAAGGTCGGCCTGCGCCGCTGGATCGCCACCGCGATCGGCCTGACCGGCGTGATGATCATCCTGCGCCCGGGCTCCAGCGCGTTTCATGCCGCCGCGTTCTTCCCGATCATCTCGGCGTTCTGCTGGGCTGCCGCGCTGATCCTGACGCGCATGATGAGCGGTCGCGAGGCGGTGCTCACTACCATGGCCTATTCCGCGCTGACGGGCGTTGCGATCCTTTCCGTGATGGTGCCGTTCGTCTGGGTCACGCCGAGCTGGACCGCGATCGGGCTCGGCATCGTGATCGGTGTTGCCTCGACCGTCGGCCAGTGGATCATCGTGCTGGCCTATCGCTATGGCGATGCCTCGGTGCTGGCGCCGTTCTCCTACACGCAGCTGCTGTGGGTCAGCATTTTGGGCTTCTTCATCTTCGGTGAGGTGCCTGATCTCTGGACCATCATCGGCGCGGCCTTCATCGTCGCGAGCGGCCTCTACATCGCACATCGCGAGCGGGTGCGCCGCGCCCAGCTCCTGGTGCTGGAAGAGCGTTCCCCGAACCCCTGACGCAAGATCGCACGCCCGCGTCGTGCTATGAACGGCTCCGACACCACGGGAGGAGCCGGATGCGCGCTGCGATTTTCAGGAACGGTGAGATTGTCGTCGACCGGATGGCGGAGCCGACGCCGGGTCCCGGCCAGGTTCTGGTCAAGACGCTCGCCTGCGGCATTTGCGGTTCCGATCTGCACGCGCGACAGCACGCCCACCGCATGGTGGAGATGGCGCGGAAGACCGGGCGTAAGCCGATGGACCTCAGCCGCGATGTCGTGTTCGGTCATGAGTTCTGCTGCGAGATCGTCGACTACGGTCCAGGCACCGCGCGCAAGCTCAAGCCGGGCACACGCGTCTGCTCGCTGCCGGCGCTGGTGACGCCTGCGGGCATCGAAGGCATCGGCTATTCCAACGACAATATCGGCGGCTATGCCGAGGCGATGCTGCTCAGCGAAGCGCTGCTGCTCGAGGTGCCCAACGGTCTTGCGCCGGAACATGCCGCGCTGACTGAACCGCTCGCGGTCGGGATTCACGCCGTCGCAAAAGCCAATATCCGTGGTGACGAGGTGCCGCTCGTGATCGGCTGCGGCCCGGTCGGCCTCGCGGTGATCGCAGCGCTGAAGCTCAAAGGCTTGCATCCGATTGTCGCCGCCGACTATTCGCCGGCGCGGCGTGCGCTTGCGGCGAGGCTCGGCGCCGATATCGTCGTCGACCCCAAGGTGTCGCAGCCTTATGCGACATGGGCCGAGCACGCGCAGATGTCGGATGCGGAGAAGGCGGCGCGACCGCCGTTCCAGGCCATGCTGCCGGCGCTGAAGCCTGCGATCATCTTCGAATGTGTCGGCGTGCCCGGCCTGTTGCAGCAGGTGTTCGAAGGCGCGCCGCGTGACGCGCGCATTGTCGTGGTCGGCGTCTGCATGGAAACCGACAAGAGCGAGCCGATGCTCGGCATCATGAAGGAGCTCAATGTCCAGTATGTGCTCGGCTACACGCCAGACGAATTCGCAGCGTCACTGCGCCTGATCGCGGAAGGGCAGGTGGATGCCGCGGCGATGGTGACGGCGGAAGTGGGTATCGACGGCGTCGCAAGAGCTTTCGCCGATCTCGCCAATCCTGAGGCGCACACCAAGATCATCGTGCAGCCGTGGCGGTGATGCATCGTCATTGCGAGGAGCAAAGCGACGAAGCAATCCAGACTGTCTCCGCAGATGCATTCTGGATTGCTTCGCTACGCTCGCAATGACGAGGACAACCGTCACACCGGCAGCGCGATTGAATATTTCACCTGGCTCAGCGCGAAGCTGGACTCGATCGAGGCGATGCCGTCGAGCCGGGTCAGCTTGGTCTTCAGGAAGGTCTCATAGGAGGCGAGGTCGGCCGCCACGACGCGCAGCAGATAGTCGCGGTTGCCGGTCATCAGATAGCATTCCAGCACCTCGTCCCATTTCGAGATCGCACGTGCGAAGCGGTTGAGATCCTCCTCCTTCTGCCGCGCCAGCTTGATCGAGATGAAGACGCTGACATGCAGGCCAAGCGCCTTCTGGTCGACGGTCGCAACGTAGCGCGAGATGACGCCGCGCTCCTCCAGGAGCTTGACGCGGCGATGGCAGGGCGAGACCGAGAGCCCGACCTTATCGGCGAGTTCCTGCATGGTCATGCGGCTGTCGGTCTGGAGCAAAGCGAGGATCTTGCGGTCGATGGCGTCGAGCTCGGGCATTGGGATGGAACCTGTCTTTCGCGGGCTACATTGGTAAAATATCCCAATATCTGGAGGTATGGCGCGAAAAATTGAGAAGTTTGGCGCCGCCCGCAGGCGTATCATCGCAGCGTCTGTTTCCGGGAGCATTGCCATGCCCGTTGATTCCGCTCGTCTTGACACATTGACCGCTCTTAGCCGCAAGGCGCTGTGGCTGTCGTCCTGGACCATCCACCACGCCAACCACATCCGCGCCAACGCGGACGGGCTCAAGGTCGGCGGCCATCAGGCCTCATCCGCCTCGCTCGCCACGATCATGTCGGCGCTGTACTTCCACGTGTTGCGCCCTGAGGATCGCGTCGCGGTGAAGCCGCATGCGAGCCCAGTGTTCCATGCCATCCAATATCTGTTCGGCCGGCAGACCCGCGAGAAGCTGGAGAATTTTCGCGGCTTCAAGGGCGCGCAGTCCTATCCTTCGCGAACCAAGGACGTCGACGACGTCGATTTCTCCACCGGCTCGGTCGGCCTCGGCGTCGCGCAGACGCTGTTCGCCTCGCTGGTGCAGGACTACGTCAAGGCGCGTGGCTGGATGAAAGATCGCCGCGAGGGACGGATGATCGCGCTCGTCGGCGACGCCGAGATGGACGAGGGCAACATCTTCGAAGCTCTTGCAGAAGGCTGGAAGCACGGCCTGCGCAACACCTGGTGGGTGGTGGACTATAACCGCCAGTCGCTCGACGCGGTCGTGCGCGAAGGGCTCTGGGAGAAGTTCGAGACCATGTTCCGCAATTTCGGCTGGGACGTGGTGATCGTGAAATACGGGCGTCTGATGCGCGAGGCCTTTGCCGAGCCCGGCGGCGAGGCGCTGAAGCGCTGGATCGACAATTGTCCGAACGCGCTCTACGCCGCGCTGTGCTTTCAGGGCGGTGCGGCGTTCCGCAAGCATCTGCACGACGAGATCGGCGACCAGGGCCCGATCACCAAACTGATCGACAAGCGCAGCGACGACGAGTTGCTGGCGCTGATGTCGAACCTCGGCGGCCACGACATGGCGAGCATGCTGGAGGCGTTCGAGTCCATCGACCACGATCGCCCGGTCTGCTTCATCGCCTACACCATCAAAGGCGTCGGCCTGCCGTTCCAGGGCCACAAGGACAACCACGCCGGCCTGATGACGGTCACGCAGATGGAGAAATATCGCGACAGCCAGAACATCCGTCCCGGGCATGAATGGGACAAGTTCGAGGGCCTGGGGCAGGATGCGGCCGAGTTGGAGGCTTTCCTCGCGCGCGTGCCGTTCAACCAGGACGGCCGCCGGTTGAGCGCGCCTGTCGTCGAGGTGCCCCAGCAGCTCGCCTTCAAGCCGTCGCCGCAGATGTCGACCCAGCAGGGCTTTGGTCTCGTGCTGAACGAGATCGCACGCAGCGACAGCGAGCTCGCGAGGCGCATCGTCACGACGTCGCCTGACGTCACCGTCTCGACCAATCTCGGCCCCTGGGTCAATCGGCGCGGCCTGTTCGCGCGCGCCGAGAAAGCGGACTTATTCCGCAGCGAGAAAATTCCCTCGACCTACAATTGGGATGCTTCCCCCAAGGGGCAGCATCTCGAGCTCGGCATCGCCGAGATGAACCTGTTCATCATGCTCTCGGCGCTCGGCCTGTCGCACCAGATCAATGGCGAGCGGCTGCTGCCGGTCGGCACACTCTACGATCCCTTCATCGAGCGCGGGCTCGATGCGCTGAACTATGCCTGCTACCAGGATGCGCGTTTCATGGTGGCGGCGACGCCATCGGGCATCACGCTCGCGCCCGAAGGCGGCGCGCACCAGTCGATCGCAACGCCGTTGATCGGCATGGCGCAGGATGGCCTGGCCTCGTTCGAGCCGGCCTTCGTCGACGAGCTCGCCGTGATCATGGCTTTCGGTTTCGAGCACATGCAGCGCGATCCGGGCGAGGGCGGTTCGGTCTATTTGCGGCTCTCGACGCGCAGCATCGAGCAGGCGCAGCGCATCATGACGCCGGAGCTGAGGCAGGCCATCACCGACGGCGCCTATTGGCTGCGCAAGCCGGGGCCGAATGCCGAAGTCGTGATCGCCTATACCGGTGCGGTCGCGCCGGAAGCGATCGAGGCGACCGGCTTCATCGGCGAGAGCCGCCGCGATGTCGGCCTGCTCGCGATCACCTCGGCCGACCGCCTCCACGCAGGCTGGACCGCCGCACGGAAATTGCGCCGCGACCGCCGCGGCGTGCAGCATCTCAGCTCCATCGAAAAACTGCTGGCGCCGTTGCCGCGCGACTGCGGCATCGTGACCGTGATCGACGGCCATCCCTCCGCGCTCGGCTGGCTCGGCAGCGTCCGTGGCCACCGCGTCGAGGCACTCGGCGTCGAGCAGTTCGGCCAAACCGGCACGATCGCGGACCTGTATCGGCACTACGGCCTGGATGCGAACGCCATCATCGATGCGGCCGAAAGCCTCACCACCGGCGCGCCGGTACTGCACCGGAAGATGGCGGTGTAAGTCTCCGTCGTCGTCCTGGCGAAGGCCAGGACCCATACGCCGCGGCGGGTGTTGTAGGCGACGGGCGGTAGATGTCTGAGCAAGCCAACTGGTAATGGGTCCTGGCCTTCGCCAGGACGACGGCAGTTGAGACCTTGCCTCGCTCGCGCCACCGGCTCATATAATCTCCGTCCGCCGCAACGCTGGCCCCGCATATGGCGGGTTCAATTGCTGGCGCTTTCGTGCAAGGATGCCTGCCGAAACGCCCCCTCCAAGCCCCCAAGAAGAGGTTAACGATGGTCAATCGCATGCAATTCTACATCGACGGCGCCTGGGTCGATCCCGCCGTCAAGAAGTCCACCGCCGTGGTCAATCCGGCGACGGAAGAGGCGATGTACGAGGTTGCGCTGGGCTCCAAGGCCGATGTGGACAAGGCCGTGGCCGCTGCCAAGCGCGCCTTTGCGACGTTCTCCCAGACCAGCCGCGAAGAGCGCGTCGCGCTGTTCTCCAAGATCATCGAGATCTACAAGGGCCGGCTCAAGGAGATCGGCGCTGCCGTCTCCGATGAGATGGGCGCGCCGCTGCCGATGGCGGAGAAGCTCCAGGCCGGCGCCGGCCTCGGCCATCTCATGACCACGCTCGACGTGCTCAAGAACTATCATTTCGAGGAGCCGGTTGGCACCGCCATGGTGCTGCGCGAGCCGATCGGTGTGGTCGGCATGATCACGCCCTGGAATTGGCCGCTCAACCAGATCGCCTGCAAGGTCGCCCCCGCGCTCGCCGCCGGCTGCACCATGATCCTGAAGCCGTCGGAGTTCACGCCGACCTCGGCGTTGATCTTCGCGGAAATCCTCCATGAGGCCGGCGTGCCGAAGGGCGTGTTCAACCTCGTCAACGGCCTCGGCCCCGAGGTCGGCGCGGCCATGAGCGAGCACCCCGATATCGACATGATCTCCTTCACCGGCTCGACCCGCGCCGGCATCGACGTGGCGAAACGCGCGGCGCCGACCGTGAAGCGCGTCAGCCAGGAGCTCGGCGGCAAGTCGCCGAACGTCATCCTCGAAGGCGCCGACCTCACGAAGGCGGTGACCGGCGGCGTGATGCACATGTTCAACAACTCCGGCCAGTCCTGCAACGCGCCCTCGCGCATGATCGTGCCGGCCTCGAAGATGAAGGAAGTCGCCGCGATCGCGAAGGCCGTCGCGGACAAAACCAAGGCCGGTGATCCCCGCGCCGAAGGCACCACCATTGGCCCGGTCGTCAACCGCGGCCAATGGGACAAGATCCAAGGGCTGATCAAGAAGGGCATCGACGAGGGCGCAACGCTCGTCGCCGGCGGCCCGGGCCTGCCCGAAGGCGTCAACAGGGGCTTCTATGTCCGCCCGACCATCTTCGCCGACGTCACCCCTGACATGACGATCGCCCGGGAAGAGATCTTCGGACCGGTGCTGACCATCATCGGCGCCAAGGACGAGGCCGACGCGGTGAAGATCGCCAACGACACGCCGTATGGCCTCGCCGGTTACGTCTCGGCCGACACGGTGGAAAGCGCCAGGCGCGTTGCCCGCCAGATCCGCGCCGGCAACGTCAACCTCCAGGGCGTGCCCAACGACCGCACCGCGCCGTTCGGCGGCTACAAGCAGTCCGGCAACGGCCGTGAGTGGGGCAAGTACGGCCTCGAGGACTTCCTCGAAGTGAAGGCCGTCGCCGGCTTCAACGCGGCGTAAGCTTTAGCGTCTGAATGAACGCGACGCCGGAGCGGGAAACCGCTCCGGCGTTTTTTTGTTTCCGTCATTGCGAGCGAAGCGAAGCAATCCAGCATCGTTCCGCGGAGATAGTCTGGATTGCTTCGTCGCAAGTGCTCCTCGCAATGACGGTGGAGCGACCTCATCCCCCAACCGCGCCTTGCGTGTTCACATACAGCGCGTAGATCGACTGGCTCGCTGCCATGAACAGGCGGTTGCGCTTGACGCCGCCGAAGCAGAGATTGGCGCAGCGCTCGGGCAGCGCGATGCGGCCGATCATGACACCGTCGGGCGCGAACACGACCACGCCGTCAAGCTCGGGATCGCCCATGCCCCAGCCGCACCAGAGATTGCCGTCGATGTCGCAGCGCATGCCGTCCGGCGTGCCGGGACCTGCATCAATGTGGACGCGCTTGCCCGAGATCGTGGCGCCATCAGGCGAGACATCATAGGCGAGGATCTTTCGGTTCGGTTGCCCACGCGATTCCACGATGTACAGAATCTTCTCGTCGGGCGAGAAGCACAGCCCGTTCGGCCCCAGCACACCCTCGGCGACGATGGTCGCTTTACCGGTCGCGGGATCGAGCCGGTAGACGTTCGGCTCGATCTCGGGCTCGTCCTTGTAGCCCTCGTAATTGCCGAGCAGGCCGAAGGTCGGATCGGTGAACCAGATCGAGCCGTCCGATTTAACAACGACATCGTTCGGTGAGTTCAACCTCTTGCCGTTGAATTGATCCATCAGCACGGTGATGCTGCCGTCATATTCGGTGCGCACCACGCGGCGGCCGCCATGCTCGCAGGTGACGAGCCGGCCCTGACGATCCCTGGTGTTGCCGTTGGCGAAATTCGAGGGTTTTCGGAACACGCTGACGGCGCCGGTTTCCTCCTCCCATTTGATGATGCGCTGGTTCGGGATGTCGCTGCACAGCAGATAACGCCCGTCGCCGAACCACACCGGCCCCTCGGCCCAACGCAGGCCGGTCGTCAGCCGCTCCACCGCCGACAGTTTCAGCCAGTATTTTTCGAAGCGGGGATCGAGTGCACGTATCGCCGGATCGGGGTAATAGGTCGCCGGCCGCCAGCCTTCTTTATGGGACGATGCATCGTTCATGTGCAGTCTCGTTGTTGCGTTCCCTCTGTCCAAGTCTGCTAGCATCAGATATCTACGGCCGCAAATCGGTCGCAACTATGAGGAAAGACATGTCGCGCATCTTGATGACGGGAGCTTCGGGCGGGATTGGAACGCGCCTGCGGAAACTGCTGCCGCCGATCTATCCGGACCTGCTGCTGAGCGACATCCGCAAGCCGGCCGATCTCGGCCCCAACGAGCAGTTTAGGGCGGCGGACCTGTCCGACCTCGCGCAATGCGAGGCGATCTGCGAGGGCGTCGAAGGCATCATCCATTTCGGCGGCTATTCGGTCGAAGGCCCCTGGGACGACATCCTCCAGGCCAACATCGTCGGCTGCTATAATCTGTTCGAGGCCGCGTACCGCAAGGGCGTCAAGCGCGTGGTGTTCGCCTCGTCCAATCACGCCGTCGGCTTCTATCCGCGCCACCACAAGATCGGCACCGACGTCACCCCGCGCCCCGACGGTCGCTATGGCGTCAGCAAGGTGTTCGGCGAGGCCGTCGGCGCGCTCTACGCCGACAAGCACGGGCTGAAGGTGACGTGCCTGCGCATCGGCAATTTCGGCGACATGCCGCTCGACCAGCGCCGGCTCGCGATCTGGCTCAAGCCCGACGACCTCGTGCAGCTCTGCCAGATCGGGCTCGAGCATCCCGACATCCATTTCGAGATCTTCTACGGCGTGTCCCTGAACGAGCGCGCCTGGTGGGACAACCACCGTGCCTACGAGTTCGGCTACCGCCCCACCGGCCGCTCCGAGGATCATGTGGCGCACGCCATGGCCGAGCAGGCCAAGCTGAAGCCGGACCCGATCGGCGACCACTATCAGGGCGGCGCCTTCTGCAGCAGCGAGTTCGACGGCGATGCGAGCCGGATCATCGACTGGAATAAGCGGTAGGGCTGTTGATGTAGCCTAGACTCTCGCCACTATGCAGGTGCACTCCGTTCTTACGGGGAGAGGATTGGGGTGAGGGGCTTTCACCGCGAGGACCGTGAGAGTTGGACTCGCGGAAGTCTGTTGCCCTTGGTCTGCATACCGCCGCACGCTTCATCCTAGTCTCCGCGTCTGAGGTTCTCAGCAGCGCGTCTAAGGACGTCATGGAGCCATTCGTGCGAGGGTTCGCCGTCGACGCGCTCGTGCCATAGTAGCCGGACCTCCAGCGGAGTCGCTGTGTAGGGAAGCTCGTAGATCGCGATCGGGTAGTTTTGCTCCAGTGTTTGCGCGAGCGGGCGCGGGACGATAGCTGCCAGTTCGGAATCCCGAATCAGCGCTGGGACCGCGAGAAAATGCGGCAATGACACCGCCATCCGCGGCGGCCGGTCGCTCTCGGCGAGCGCCCGCTCGAGCGCATCGCGGTCGTACATCTCAGAGCGCCGCGCCAGGCCGCGCTCGGAGATGAAGCCGCCGATCGCGCCCTCCTGCTCTCCACCGAAGGAGACCACCACCAGCGGCAGCCGTGCAAGCATCGCCTTGTCCAGCCGACCAAGCTTGCGCTTTTTGCCGACAATCAGCACGTCGTCATATTCGAATAGCAGCGACGTGCGGAAACGACTCGGCGGGAGCGAGAAGACGCCGATCGCAACGTCGATGCGACCGAGGTCGATCTGCTCGGCAAGGTCGATCCGCGTGACCGGCTTGATCGTCAGGTCAATGTGGGGCGCCTCGCGCCCGAGTATCTTCAAGAGAGGCGACGCCAGCACCATCGTGGCAAAGTCATTGGCAGCCAGCGTAAACTGCTTGGTTGACGTCGCAGGAACGAAGGTCGGCAGTTCCACAGCTGCCTCGAGCACGCGTAGCGCCTCGCGAATTTGGGGGGCCATCGTCAAGGCCCGCGCCGTCGGTTGCATACCCGCGGCCGTGCGCACGAACAGCTCATCTTCCAGCATCTCTCGAAGCCGGGCGAGCGAGTGGCTTACGGCGGACTGGCTGAGCGCGACTTTCTGGCTGGCGCGCAATACGCTCCTTTCCTCCATGACGGCGTCGAACACTTTGAGCAGATTCAGGTCCAATGTCTTGAATGAAACCGACACGATGAGGATCCAGTTGATGGCTGACGGCGCGCCGCGACGGCGACCAGTTAAGGTCAGGGGCGCCGTAGATGCAACCGGTGCAAACGATCGAACCAAGCCTTGAGTCCCGGGCAAACTGAAGGAGGTTCAGGATCAATCTGCAAGAGTTTCACTTCCGCAAGAGACCGATCCCGGCATTATTCAATCGCTGTGTTCGGAGGAGGTGAGCGATGCGATCGACCGCGACGACAGGTACCGGTAAGGCGGTTGTTGCGACGTTGATTTCGCTGATGCTCACGACCGCCGCGATTGCCGACGAGGCACCGATCAAGCTCGGGGTGCTGACCGACATGTCCTCGCTTTATGCCGACAATGGCGGGCAAGGGTCAGTGGTCGCGGCGCAAATGGCCGTTGACGATTTCAAGGGCAGGGTTTTGGGGCGTCCCGTCCAGATCATTGCCGGCGACCACCAGAACAAGGCTGACGTAGGATCGGTGATTGCACGGCGCTGGATCGAGAACGAGGGTGTCGAGGTGATTCTCGATGTCCCCAATTCGGCCGTCGCGTTGGCTGTACAAGGCATTACCCGTGACAAGAAGAAGCTGTTTCTCGCCACTGGCGCCGCCACTTCGCGCCTCACCGGCGACGAATGCTCGCTGACCGGCATTCACTGGACCTACGATACCTTTGCTTTGTCGCAGGGCACAACCAAAGCGATCGCGCGCCTTGGCGCAAGGACCTGGTTCTTCCTCTCCGCCGATTATTCGCTGGGCGCACAGCTCGAGGCCGATAGCCGCCGGGTCATCGGCGCGACCGGTGGCAAGGTCTTGGGCGCGGTCAAGCATCCTATCAACACGCCGGATTTCTCCTCCTTCCTGCTGCAAGCGCAATCTTCGAAGGCGGATGTGATCGCACTGGCCGATGCTGGCGGTGATTTCATCAACGCGGTCAAGCAGGCCGGCGAGTTCGGGATCACGCGCGGGCAAAAGCTTGCCGGACTGATCGTTTTCATCGCGGACATTCACAGTCTGGGATTGCAGAGTGCTCAAGGCTTGATGCTCAGCTCGGCATTCTACTGGGATATGAACGACGACACGCGTGCATGGTCGAAGCGCTTCATCGAGAAGACCCGGAAGGTCCCGACCATGATCCATGCCGGCACTTACGGCGCGGTGATGCACTATCTCAAGGCGGCCGAAGCGGCGGGCACTCTCGATGGACCTGCCGTTGCCGCCAAGATGCGCGAGATGCCGGTGAATGATTTCATGACGAAGAATGGCCGGATCCGGGAAGACGGCAGATTGATCCGGGACATGTATCTCTTCCGGGTCAAGTCACCGCAGGAATCGAAACATAAGTTCGACTACTATGAGCTGCTCGCGACCATTCCCGGAGAAGAGGCCTTCAGGCCGATGGAGGACGGAGGATGTCCGCTCCTGAAGAAGCCGTGATGGCTGGAGATGAGGCGCGTATCGTGGCGCCGAGCCCGATCGACGCGATCCTGACCGGCCGGTTTGCATGCCGCCAGTTCTGCAACGCTCCGGTCGCCCGACGAACGATCGAGCAGATCCTCCGTGTCGCGCGATTCGCGCCCAGCGGTGCGAACATCCAGCCCTGGCACGTCTACGTGCTGACAGGCGAGGTCAAGGGCAAGGTGTCGGCGGCGCTGCTGGAGGCGCACGAGACCTCCCGTGACGAACACGTCTCGGAGTACAAATACTACGCCACCGATTTACCCGGTCTGTATCTCAAACGGCGGCAGGAGTTCGGCCGGCTGTTCTATGGCTCGCTCGGCATTCATCAAGCCGATTCAGAGGGGAGGAGCAGACAGACCGCGAAGAATTACACATTCTTCGGTGCGCCCGTGGGATTGATCGTGACCATCGACCGTCGCCTGGAAGTCGGTAGCTGGCTCGACCTCGGAATGTTCGTGCAGAACATAATGCTCGCGGCGGCAGGACGCGGGCTTCAATCGTGCCCGCAGGAAACGTTCGCAAAATACCATCGAATCCTGCGCCCACTGCTGTCGATTCCGGCAGAGCAAATGGTGGTGTGCGGCATCTCGGTCGGCAAGGCCAAGCTTCAGGGGCAGGACAGATTGATGCCGCGGGCGGACATCGATGAGTTCGCGACGTTCCTTGGTTTCGAAGATTGAAGGTTGGTCGAAGAGGAGATCACGATGCAAAGCCGAGAAGAACTGATCCAGTGCAGCATTCCGTTTCTTCGGGAGGTCAAGGACATGACCCCGGGAGCTGAGATGGAGCGTTGGCTCAACGAGACATATGGGGAAGAGAGCGCGCTCTATCAGGATCTCGCTCGCCTGATCAAGGTCGGGGTCGAGGAAGGATGGGCCGCAAACCAGGAAGTTGACGGCCCAAACTACCGGCGCAGCCGCATCCTTGAGCCGACGGCCGATACGTTCCAGTTCAGCATCACTGCTGTGTACATGAACAGCGCCGATCCGCGCCGCTTCAAGGACGAGGATGACCACGACGTGTTGCGGGGACAATATCACGGCCATCCCTACGGCGAGCTCAACCTTGTGGTGCCCTTGAACAAGGGCGCGGAGTTGAAGGGATTACAGGGTTGGCAGGGGGCCGGCTGGACGGCGCCTGATCCAGGCAGCAGACACTATCCTGAAGTCAGGGGCGGCGCGGTCATTGCACTGTTCTATCTGCCGGCTGGGCGCATCTCATACGATTTCAAGGCGCCGGCCGGATGATTGCGCGACGCGAAGCGCTCGGGTGCGCTCTCGTCAATTCCTGACAATTGCTGCGGCCGGGCAAGCGCCCGGCTTGCGGCTCAAGGCGGGCAATTGTCGTCGATCACCGCATGTCCGCGGGTGCCGCGCGCAGATCGTCCGTGACGTGTTCGAACAAGCGGGCCCCTTTGATCGCACGAGCTGTCGCACGTCATTTTGCAACGCGTGCTTCCTGTTTCTTGGTCACATGCCACAGCACCACATGGTAGTGCGGCACATCCACGCCGGGGTGACCCGCGTTGAAGTAGAGGCTGACGTGGTCAACTGGTGCCGCGGACCCAGCCCCCTCCAATGACTTGTGATCGTCGATGTCCTTGTTCGGGACCATGTACACGGTCGCCACCAAGCGATCCCTGCGATCGAAGCACAGGAACGGCCCCAGCGGCAAAGTGTCGGGCTTGACGAAGATGACGCCGAGGCCCGGAAAGAATTTCGGGAAGTTCACGAGATCGCTGACCCGCTTATATCCGTTTTTTTCGGCGACCTTCCGCTGATTTGGCGGCCGACGAACGACTTCGGGCTTCTCTTCGTGCTTCCTGTGCGCCTTGCTGCTTCGGTGAGGGGCTGTCCTGGTTTGATCGACCTTGGCGGCCGGCGGCGCGGTGGCTGGCGCGAGCGTCTGCGGCGCTGGCGGAAAGAAGGGAGCAAATTGGGCGGCAGGACGCCTTACGTCGGCGATCAAGGCGAGCAACGCAACCAGGGCTGCCTTCATAAGCGCGTTGCGCATCGACATCTCCCCGAGATTTGCCTACCAAATTTTGCTCACTTATCCGGATTGCGTTCTCGCCAGCGCAGGAAGTCCCGGAACAATTCTTCGCGGTCTGGCGGATTAGCGGTTGGCTTTCCCTCGAGGAACCGGCCGAACGCCTTGCGAAGCGCGGCCTCGCCCCCGGATTGCTGCTGGAGCCAGCGCTCTGCCGGTCGGAATCGTTGCCAACCCGGGAGCAGCGCGGCCAGGTTCACCTCGCGCCATTTGGGGTGATGTGCGTCGCCGAGAAATTCGGGAAAGCGCGCGAACAATGTCTGGACGAAGAATTCCAGCAACCGAAATCGCTCGTTGCCGCTTGGCCAGTTGTAGGCGAAGAGAGCGGATTTGATCGCGATCGTGTCGACACTTGCTTCGGCCGCGATGATGTTCGGGTAGTCCTGATGGCGAAGCGTCGATGGTAGATAGTCTTGTTGTAGCAGCTCTTTGGAGTAGGGGATGGGCAGGAGGTGAATATCATCGAGCTGCGAGACCTGCGTCAGGAAGCTGAGCGGTTTTCCTGAGACCAACAGAGCGGCGGAGAGATCTCCCTTCCTCAGACCATCCAGCGCGGCCTCCGGTCCCAAGTTCGACTCGCTGACCTTGACGCCCAGACGGTTCAACACTTCGCGGCCGAGTATGGCGCCGGCACTGCCGTCGTCCCCGAGATTGACCCTCTTTCCCGACAGCTCCGACAGACTTCTGATCTCGAGCCGCGCGAGAAGATGGAACTCTTCGATATGGAGCGGGGCAATGTAGGTCAGCTTGTCAGAGATATCTCCGAAGGTCCTCGTCTCCCGGAGCCGGTCGACCAGGACGACGGGCGCGATCGCCACGTCGGCACCTGCGAGGGTGAGCACATCAAGGACGTTGCGGATACCGCCGTTTCCTACGATGGGCAGGACCCGCAAGGCGACCTCGCCACGAGGGCCGGTCTCTTGGCCGCCGGCGAGCGTGGTTGCAATGTCCTGAGCGATCGCGAATTCAGTGCATTGCGGTGTGCCGGTTACGAATCCCACCGTATACGGATCCGCAGACCGTCCCGTTTCCTTCCGCGGGGTGCTTTCTTTTCGCAGAGCTTTCCCGGTTTCACTCGGAGACGCGGGCAGCCGCTTTTGTGCGAGGGACTCCTGGACCTGTCCGCCGAGCCAGGCCGCTGCAATCAACGCGATGAACAAACCGGCCCGCATTGCTGCGCAGACCCTCATTGTTCAAATAGCCGGCCCTCCCTTGGGCCGACATGCTCTGATCGATCGTCACCCGGCTACGTCCAAAGCATGACGGGCGAATGAAGCTCGCTCGAGCCTTCCAACGCGCCGGGGCTTGCGACGTTCCGGGGAGCGAATAAGGCTCGTTTCGTGGCGGGAAGCCCCCACCTAGAGCCCGGCCTTATCCTCAGCGATGCGCTTGAGATAATCCGACTTGCTGAACTGCATGTGGTCGACACACAGCTGCGCCAACGCCCAGCTGTCGCGTCCCTTGAGCAGCTCGATCATCAGCTCGTGCTGGCGTCGCGATTGTGCAAGACCCTCGCGGTCGGCGAGATTCTTTGCGCGCATCGGCAGCGTCAGGTTCATGTAGTGCTGGAGCGAGCGCACCAGATAGGGATTGCCGCAGGCCGAGAATAGCGCAAGGTGGAAGGCGTCGTTGGCCTCGTGAATGCCGCGCAGATCCTGCACATCCGCCTTCGCGCAATATTGCCGTTGCAGCGCGGAGAGTTCGTCGATCAGGGCTTGCGGCGCGGGCAGGGAGATCATCAGCGCGGCCTGCCGCGTCAGCATCTCCCGGACCTCGTAGATCTGCCGGACTTCCTCCGCCGAGTAGAACCTTACGGTGGCGCCGACGTTCTTCTCGCGGCGGACGATACCGCGCCGCTCGGCTTCCACCAGCGCCTGACGCACGAAGTGCCTGGAGGTGCCGTAGCGCGACATCAGCGCGTCCTCGGTGAGGCGCGCGCCCGGTGCGAGGCGGCCGAAGATGATGTCCTCTTCCAGGCGAGCGACGACGTCGTCCGGATCGTCGCGCCGGACCGGCATGCTGTCTGCAGTGCGAATGTCGGACATGCCCTCAGCCTCCCGGCGGTTGGCCGGTTTGTCCTGTGGAGCAGGGGAAGCCTGGATTGTCAATAATTTGTGCCGCAAGGGATGCCAAAAGCCAGAAAGTGCGACAATATTGGCCAATCTTATTGACAATCGAGGGGCAGGCTGTACCACAATGGCAAGGTGAATGGAGTGGCACGATGACGAGTGGTTTGCGCAAGGGTCTGACGAGCTATGGCGATGCCGGCTTCTCGCTGTTCCTGCGCAAGGCGTTCATCAAGGCCATGGGCTATTCCGACGACGCGCTGGAGCGCCCGATCGTCGGCATCACCAACACCTATAGCGACTACAATCCCTGCCACGGCAACGTCCCGCAGATCATCGAAGCCGCCAAGCGCGGTGTGATGCTGTCGGGCGCCATGCCGTTCGTGTTCCCCACCATCTCGATTGCCGAGAGCTTTGCGCATCCGACCTCGATGTACTTGCGCAATCTGATGGCGATGGACACCGAGGAGATGATCCGCGCCCAGCCGATGGATGCGGTCATCGTGATCGGCGGCTGCGACAAGACGCTGCCAGCGCAGGTGATGGCGGCGATCAGCGCCGATTTGCCGACGGTGGTCATTCCAGTCGGCCCCATGGTGGTCGGCCATCACAGGGGTGAAGTGCTGGGCGCCTGCACCGACTGCCGCCGGCTGTGGGCAAAATATCGCGCCGGCGACATGGACGATGCCGAGATCGAAGCGGTGAACGGGCGCCTCGCGCCGTCGGTCGGCACCTGCATGGTGATGGGCACGGCCTCGACCATGGCCTGCATGATCGAGGCAATGGGCCTGTCGTTGCCGATGAGCGCGACGATCCCGGCGCCGCATGCCGAGCGTTTCCGTCTGGCGGAGGCGAGCGGCAAGGTGGCCGCTGAGATGGCGAAGACCAAGGGGCCGAAGCCGAGCGAGTTGCTGACGCCGACGTCCTTCAGGAACGCGCAGGTCGTGCTTCAGGCGATCGGCGGCTCGACCAACGGCCTGATCCATCTGACCGCGATGGCGCATCGCTCGCCGCACCGGCTCGATCTCGAAGTGTTCGACCAGATCGGCCGCGAGGTGCCGGTGCTGGTCGATCTCAAGCCGTCCGGCGAACATTACATGGAGCATTTCCATCACGCCGGTGGCGTGCCGAAATTGCTGGCGCAGCTCGGTGATCTCGTCGACCTCGACGCCAGGACCATCACCGGCCAGACCCTGCGCGATATCGTGGCGAATTCAGAGGACGTGCCCGGCCAGGACGCGATCCGTCCACGCGACAATCCGATCAAGACGGAAGGCGGTCTTGCCGTCTTGCACGGCAATCTCGCGCCGCGCGGTGCGGTGATCAAGCAGTCGGCCGCGAGTCCAAAACTGCTGCAGCATACCGGGCGCGCGGTGGTGTTCGAATCCGTCGAGGATATGACCCTGCGCGTCGACGATCCCGATCTCGACGTGAACTCCGACGACGTGCTGGTGTTGCGCAATGCCGGCCCTAAGGGTGCGCCGGGCATGCCCGAGGCGGGCTATCTGCCGATCCCGAAGAAGCTGGCGCGCGGCGGCACCAAGGACATGGTGCGCATTTCGGATGCGCGCATGAGCGGCACCGCGTTCGGCACCATCGTGCTGCACATCACACCGGAATCCGCCGTCGGCGGGCCGCTGGCGCTGGTGCGGAACGGCGACATGATCCGCCTCGATGTGGCCAAGCGCAGCATCGAGCTGCTGGTCGATGCGGCCGAGCTGGAGCGGCGGCGCGCCGCGTTGAAGCCAGCCGCAGCGCCCGAGCAGGCAAAGCGCGGCTACGCCTGGCTGTTCAACGAGACCATCATGCAGGCCGACGAGGGCTGCGACTTCGATTTCATGCAAGGGACTGGGAAGAAGACCGAGAAGGGCTGATCAAGACTCGAACGAGCGCTCAGACCGCACAAGCGGCGGGCGATAAAACAGGGGGGAAACGATGATTGCGCGATCCATGCCAAGATTCTTACATGGGTTGGCGGCCATGGCCGCCGTGCTGTTCGTCACGGAGGCCGGGGCACAGGAGGTGAAGCATTATCGCTTCGCCTATGACCAGCCCCGCAACACCGGCTATTCCATCGCGGGCGACCTCTTTGCCGAGAAGCTCAAGGAATTGAGCAAAGGCACCATGATCATCGACCAGTATCCGGGCGCGCAGCTCGGGCAGGAGCCGCAGGTGCTCCAGCTCGTGAAAGCCGGAGACGTCGAATTCTCGATCATCTCATCGGCCAACACCGCGACGATCTCGCCGCAGGCCGGCGTGATGTCGCTGCATTATTTGTTCCGCGATGAGAACCACGTGATCAAGGGGCTGTCCGATCCCCGCGTGTTCGAAGCGCTCAGGACCATGATCGACGAGACCACGCAGGGCCTGCACGTCATCGCGACGGGATCGCAGGGCGTGCGCCATATGTACTCCAAGAAAGAGATCCACAACGTCGGCGACGTCAAGAACCTGAAGGTCCGGGTGCAGGCGACCGCGACCGAGGACACCATGTTCCCCGCCTATGGCGCCCAGACCGTGCACATGCCGTTCGGCAGCGTCTACACAAGCTTGCAAACCGGCGTGGTCGACGCCGCCGAGAACAGCATCAACGTCTACCTCGTCAACAAGCATTACGAGGTCGCGCCCGTCCTCAACATCACCGAGCACGAGGCCAACAACGCGCTGGTGTTCGTCTCCGACAAGCTCTGGCAGAGCCTGTCGGCCGAGCAGAAGGGGTGGGTGCAGACGGCGGCCAACGAGATCAGCACCAAGGAGCCGGCGAAAGCGTTCGAGCTTGAGCGAACCGCGGCTGAGAAGCTGAAGAAGATGGGCGTCAAGCTCGTCCAGGACGTCGACAAGAAGAGCTTTACGGCGATCGCCGATCCCTATCTCGACAAGCTCGCCAAGGAGCTTGGCCCGCATGCCGAGAAGATCAAGGATTTGATCCGGTCGATTAATTGACGTGGTGCCGGAAGTCGGTGCGCTCCCTCTCCCGCTTGCGGGAGAGGGTAGGGGGAGAGGGTGTCTCCTCGGAGAGACTCCCAATGAGGCGAGAGCCCTCACCCGGCGCTCCGCGCCGACCTCTCCCGCAAGCGGGAGAGGTTCAGACAACCCACAGCCACCGACTCAACTAAATCGTTCCGCACCACGTCGGAACGACGGGGGACATTGAATGGCCATCGCCGACAAACTGCTCGTTCAACGCCAACGCCACCTGAAATGGCGCGCGCTCGACTGGCTCGAACTTGCGCTGATGATCCTCTGCGGCTTGCTGTGCTTTGGCTTCTCACTGTCGGTGACCGCCGACATCATCACCCGCACCATCGGCCATCCCTGGCTGTGGCTGCAGGAGGTGACGTCGACGCTGTTCATCTACGCGATCTTCATCGGCACGGCGGCCGCGACCCGGCGCAACGACCACCTCTATCTCACCGCGATCTCCGAGGCGATGCACGGCACCTCGCGGCTCATCGTCGAGGTGATCATCCGCCTCGTCGTGCTCGGCGTCGCCTTCTGCCTGATCTGGTACGGCTACCAGAATTATCTGCGCGGCTTCGGCAGCTTTCGTCTGCCGTCGGGCACGCCGATCGCCTCGCTCTATGCGATCATTCCACTGTCGGGCGTGCTGATCGCCCTGTTCACCATCGAGCAGCTCGTCAACGGCCTGCGCAACGGCTTTGACCATCCGGAGCCGCCCGAGGAGGATGGAACGCCCGTCATCACCGACGCACAGATGAGGGCGCAGCCGTGAGCGCACCCATCGTCCTGGCCTTGATGACGGTCTGCTTCCTGTCCTTCGGCTATCTCGGCGTGCCGGTGCCGTTTTCGCTGATGGCCGGCGTCTTCATCGGCGCGCTCCTGTCGGACGTGTCGCTCGCCGCGATCATCCAGAAGATCTTTGACGGCGTCGATTCCGAGGCGCTGCTGGCGATCCCGTTCTTCCTCCTGGTCGGCGAGCTCATGAGCTCGGCCAATGTGGTGGTGCGAATAGCCAACCTCTCGGTATCGCTGGTCGGGCATATCAGGGGCGGGCTGTCGCAGGTCGTGGTCGTCTTCAGCATGTTCTTCTCGGAGATGTCGGGCTCGACCACCGCCGACGTCGCCGTGATGAGCCGCGCGCTGGGCGGGCCGATGAAACGCGAGGGCTACGAGCCCGCCTTCATCGCCGCGATCATCGCCTCCGCATCCACGATTGCGGCGCTGGTGCCGCCGAGCATCACCGCGGTGGTCTATGGCGCGGTTGGCAACGTCTCGATCGCCGGCCTGTTCATGGCGGGCGTGGTGCCGGGCCTGATGATCGGCTTCGGCCTGATGATCTACTGCTACTTCTTCGGCCCCTCCGGCTTGCGCAAGCCGCGCGCGCCGCTGCGACAGGTGGTGTTCGCCGCCGGCGATGCCGCCCTGCCGCTGATGATCCCCGTGATCCTGCTCGGCGGCATCCTGACCGGCTGGTTCACACCGACGGAAGCCGGCGTCGTCGCCGTGGTCTGGATCGTCCTGGTCGTGATCCCCGCGCTCAATCGCGGGCACTTCAGGAAAATCCCTTATGATTTCTGCCTCGCGGGCCTGATCTTCTCGCTGCCGCTGATCACGATCGGCGCCGCCAACGCCTTCGGCTGGATGCTCGCCTATTTGCGCGGGGCGACCTACATCGCCGAGTGGATCACCTCGATCGCCGGGAACGACCCGCATTTGATCATGCTGTTGATGGTGCTACTTTTCACCATCGTCGGTGACTTCATCGAGCCGGTGCCGACCATCATCATCTTCATGCCGCTGGTCAACGCGCTGACGGAGGCCGGCGAGATCAACGCCGTGCACATGGGTGTGGTGCTGATCGCGACGCTCGCCTTCGGCCTGATCACGCCGCCTTATGGGCTGGTGCTGCTGATGGCGTCGAAATTCGTCGGCATCAGTTTTGCCAAGGCCTTGCGGGCAGCCTTGCCGATCTCTCTGGTGTTCCTGGCGACCATCGCGTTTGCGATCTATTTCCCGAGCGTGGTGCTGTGGCTGCCGCGGCACGTGCTCCCGGAGTCGGTCGGCTGCTTCAAGTCGCCGGCCGGCACGGGCTATATCTGTCCGCAGTAGGCCTGCTCGAGTGAACGCTACTTGCCCTTGCTGGTGAACTTCTTCACGGCGGTGCGGAACGCCTCCGTGTTCATTGCCATGATGATCTTGTGCTCCTCGGCATCTAACTGCTGCTTCACCGGCGTGGTCGCGGCCTGGTAGACCAGCGACTTTGTGCCGGCGATCGCCGCCGGTGGGTTCTGCGCCAGCCGTTCGGCGAGTTGCCGCGTCGCCGCCTTCAGCTCCGCGGCAGGAACGACTTTGGCGACCAGACCCCAGTCGTGGGCGTGCTGCGCGGTAAAATTATCCTCGGCCAGGAAGATCTGCAGCGCGCGGCGGGAGCCGACCGTGCCGACGATGCCGACCGTCGAGCCGCCATCCGGCGACACGCCGATCTTGGCATAGGCCGGCGTGAACTTGGCGTCGTCTGCGGCGATGCAGAGATCGGTGACGAAAGCGAGCCCCATGCCGGCGCCGGCGGCCGAACCGTGCACGCTGGACAGCGAGATCTTTGGCATACGGCGGAGGATCTCGATGAAGGCGTGATAGTGCTTGAGCAGTTCGCCGACGACAGGTGTTACCGTGCCCGCTTCGGCGGCAGCACCGATCGTCTGCAAATCGCCGCCGGCGCTGAAGGCGCGGCCTTCACCCTCGAGGACGACGACGCGGATGCTGTCGTCGCCTTCGATTTGGGATGCGAGCTGTTCGAGCCTCTGCGCGATGGCGAGGTTGATGGAATTGAACGCGGCGGGGCGGTTGAGCGTGATGGTCGCGATCGGGCCATCGATCCGCAGCAGGGCAGGATCATCGGGCTGGGAGACGGGAGCTGGCATCTTGAAATCCCCGGCAAGAGGTTCGTTGCTGCAACTAAATCGCAGAAGGCGAGGGGTGACAATCCCCGTCCGCCGCTCTTGCGTTGGGCGGAACGATAGGCTCAAATGGGCCCGCCTTCGCCAAGGGACGGACACGAGCGCCGGCTCCTCGTAAGGCCAGCAAATCAAAATCAGCGAGAGAGGAGACGACATGGGTCACGCTCGTGTCTCCGGAAGTGGGCTGTTGCAATGACGGATGGTCCGGTGATCATTGTCGGTGCCGGCCATGGCGGCTACCAGGTCGCGGCATCCCTGCGCCAGGCGGGCTTTTCGCAGCGCATCTGCCTGATCAATGACGAGGCGCATCTGCCTTATCAGCGGCCGCCGCTGTCCAAGGCCTACATCAAGGGTTCGGCCGGGCCGGAGAGCCTGATGTTCCGCCCCGAGAAGTTTTACCACGACCAGACCATCGAGCTGATCGCCGGCCGCGCTGTGTCGATCGACCGGGCGGGGCGCAAGCTGCATCTCGCCTCGGGCGAGGCGCTGCCCTACGGCCACCTCGTGCTGGCCACGGGCGCGCGCAACCGACTGCTCGACCTGCCCAACGCCAATCTGCCCGACGTGAAATACTTGCGCATCCTCGACGAGAGCGAGGCACTGCGCCAGATCATCCCGTCGAAGACACGTGTCGTGGTGATCGGCGCCGGCTTCATCGGCCTCGAATTCGCCGCCACCGCGCGGATCAAGGGCCTCGAGGTCGACGTGCTCGAGCTCGCCCCGCGCGTGATGGCGCGCGCGGTGACGGCTGAGGTCTCGGAGTATTTTCAGGCGCGGCATCGCGAGGCCGGCATCCGCATTCATCTCGGTGTGCAGGCAACCAGCATCGAGGCGGAGGGCGGCAAGGTCACCGGCGTCTCCTTGAGCGACGGACGGCATCTGCCCGCCGATCTCGTCGTGGTCGGCGTCGGCGTGCTGCCGAACATCGAGCTTGCCGCAGAGGCGGGGCTGCCGGTTGCCGCCGGCATCATCGTCGACGAATATCTTGCGACGGCTGATCCCAATATCTCCGCGATCGGTGATTGCGCGCTGTTCGCAAGCCCGCGCTTCGGCGGCTCGCTGCGGCTGGAATCGGTGCAGAACGCCACCGATCACGCCCGCTGCCTCGCGGCGCGGCTGACCGGCGACCGAAGGCCCTATGACGGCCATCCCTGGTTCTGGAGCGACCAGGGCGAGGACAAGCTCCAGATCGCCGGTCTCACCACCGGCTATGACCGCGTCGTGCTGCGCGGCGATCCCGCCAAGAAGGCGTTCTCGGCGTTCTGCTACCACGGCGACAAGCTGCTCGGCATCGAATCGATCAACCGCGCCGGCGACCACATGTTCGGCCGCCGCTTGCAGGCCATGGATCGCTCGATCACGCCGGAGCAGGCCGCCGATGAGAGTTTTGACCTGAAGAGCGCGCTGGCTTGAGTCTCTTCTCCCTCGCCCCGCTTGCGGGGAGAGGGTCGGGGTGAGGGGGACTTTCCGCGGGGACGGTGATAGCTGGGCTCGCGGAGATTCCACCCCACCCGGATTGCATCTTCGATGCAATCCGACCTCTCCCCGCAAGCGGGGCGAGGTGATGAAAGCGCTCCGTCTTACAAGACCGCAGCGACTTCCTTCGCCGTCGGCATCGACGGCCCCGCGCCCATCCGCTGGACGCTGATCGAAGCGGCGGCGTTGGCAAAGGTGAGCGCGTCGCGCAAGGCCGTGCCATCGGCGAGGCGCGCCGCAAGCGCGCCGACGAAGCAGTCGCCGGCGCCTGTGGTGTCGACCGCCTGCACCGCGCGCCCCGGCACCGAAATCTCCTCGCGCCCCGCCAGTGCGAGCACGCCGCGCCTGCCGAGCGTAACGCAGATGGTCTGGTCCGGCCGCGCCTGAAGCTGCCGTGCCACCTCGATGATCCGCGCGGCCTCGTCGCCGTCGGAGAGCTCGGTGCCGGCGAGGAAGCCGAGCTCGGTCTCGTTCAGCACGAGGATGTCGACCAGCGCGAGCAACTCGCCGGGCATGCTTTGCGCCGGCGCCGGGTTGAGCAGCGTCATGGCTCCGGCGGCGCGTGCCCGCTGGAAGAACGCGGCAATCGCCGGCAGGGGAATTTCGAACTGGCTGACCGCGACGTCGCCGTCCAGCAGCGGCACGACGCTGACGTCATCGGCGTCGACCAATGCATTGGCGCCGGGGATGACGACGATGGTGTTGTCGGCCTCCGCCACCGTGATGATGGCCGTGCCGGTGTGCGCAGCGGTCGTCTCCTGGAGATAGCCGAGATCGATGCCCTGACTGCGCAGGAAAACCTTAAGCTCAGCTCCGAAGGAATCCTTCCCCAGCCGCCCGATCAGCGTGGTCCTTGCACCGAGCCGCGACGCTGCCACCGCCTGGTTCGCGCCCTTGCCGCCCGGGAAATACAGCACCTGGCGGCCGGCGATGGTCTCGCCGACCTTGGGATGGCGATCGGCCGTCGCCACTACATCCATGTTGATGCTTCCGGCGACGAAGACGCGCCCCATGACACACCCTTCCGAACGCTAGACCCTGACCTCGAATTCGTGCCTGACCTTGGCGATGTCGACGAGCGTCGGCAGGCCGGCCTCGTTGCCGAGGCGCTGGATCTTGTAGGTCGATGCGGCGCGGGCAAAATCAAAATGCTCGCGCCAGCTTTTGCCGGGATGGGCGAGGTAGGAATAGACATAGGCGCCGTGGAAGACGTCGCCGGCGCCGTTGGTGTCGATCACGCGCTCGCGCGGGATCGGCATCGCCGGCATCACCTGCACCGTCCCGGTCTCGTCATACCAGAACAGGCCCTTCTCGCCCATGGTGACGCCGCCGATCTTGCAGCCGCGGCTCTTGAGGTAATCGAGCATTTTCTCCGGCGTCAGGTCCATCTGCTCGCACAGCCGCTCGGCGACGATCGCGACGTCGATATATTCCAGCAGCTCGTGGGTGTTGGTGCGCAGCCCGCCGCCGTCGAGCGAGGTCAAGATGCCGGCCTCGCGGCACACCTTGGCATAGTGGATCGCCGCATCCGGCTGGTGGCCGTCGACGTGCAGCGCGCGGCAGCCACCGAGATTGAGCATCGGGAACGGATGGATGTGCTCGTCGTCGCGGCAACGGACGATGGCACGCTTGCCGTCCTTGGGCATAATGAAGGAGAGCGAGGACTGCTTCACCTTCCGCGCGTGCAGCGAGATCGCGTATTTCGCGCACATGTCCTGGAACATGCGCCCCAGCCAGTCATTAGCGGCGGTTGCGATGAGATCGGGCACGATGCCGAGCTTGGCGCAGCAGAACGCCGCCGTCACCGCGTTGCCGCCGAAGGAAACCGCGTAGTCCGAAGCCACGTGCTTCTCGTCGCCGGTCGGCATGTGGTCGGTGATGAAGACGACGTCGATATAAGTCTGTCCGATGAAGAGAGCCTGCATTGCTTGTCCGTGATGCGCTTGTGGTCCCGGCCGGCACGCCTACTCTAACACCGGTTCCGCCGAGGGATCGCTGAAAATATTCGCAAGACTGCCGCCCGAAGCGCTTGAGGTCAGCATGGTGGGGGAATACGACCATGACAGGGAAATGCCAAGCCCGGTCAAACGCCGTTTTTCGGCCTTGGTTCCGGGTCGACAAGGGGCGGTCAAAAAGGGGGGAAGATGATCACCGGCCTCGATCACGTCGTCGCTCTGGTCAGGGATATCGGTGCGGCCAAGGCGGCCTATCAGACGCTGCTCGCCCGCGCGCCGGCCTGGCAGAATTCCGGCGAGGGCGCTGACCGGGTGCTGTTCACCCTCGACAACATGACGATCGAATTGATGGCGCCGAGCGGCTTCAGCGTCAGCGCCGACCGCATGCGCGCGCTGCTCGACGACCAGGAGGGCGTGCTCGCCAGCCTGTGCTTTCGTGTCGCAGACATGAGCAAGATGCACCGCCGGCTGGAGCGCGTGGCATTGAGGCCGGATCCGGTCGCGGAGGTCGAAAGCAGCGATGCCGCATCCGATGCGGTGCTGCACTGGAAGCGCACGCGTGCCGCCACGGAGCTCACGCGCGGCGTGCGCATGTTCTTCCTCGAGCTCGCCGACGAGCGGCCCAAGTCGATCGCGACCGACATCGCACCGATCGACGCGCTCGATCACGTCGTGATCACGACGGAGGATTCCGAGCGCGCCGCCGCGCTCTATGGCGCGCGGCTCGGGCTCGATCTGGCGCTCGACCGCTCCCACCAGGATTGGGGCCAGCTGATGTTCTTCCGCTGCGGCGATCTCATCGTCGAGGTGGTGCGCCGCCCGGTGGCGGGCGGCGATCCCGCGCACGACCGGCTCTGGGGCCTGAGCTGGCGCGTCGCCGACATCGACGCCACCCGCGCCCGCCTGATCGCTGGCGGCCTCGACGTCTCGGAGGTCCGCAACGGCCGCAAGCCGGGCACGAGGGTGATGACAGTGCGGAACGGCACCTGCGGCATCCAGACCGTGCTGCTGGAGCGCTCGCCGAAGCCGGTGGAGTAGGGAGCCGGTCTTTCCGTCGTCATTGTGCGGATGCGACGAAGACTCCCGTAGGGTGGGCAAAGCGGAGCGTGCCCACGTTTTGGCGACTTGATGAGAAGACGTGGGCACGGCGCAAACGCGCCTTTGCCCACCCTACGAAGCTGGCCTGCTTAGCTTCCGCCGTCGCCCTCGCAACGACGAAACTATGCGGCGGCCCGGCCGCGTGTTACATGCATACCGGCAGCACCCAGCGAGCAACCGGTTTGGCGAAGGCAAAGCGAACTCTGAAATGGCAGCGCGACCCCGAGGGGATGCGGCTGCGCATTCTCGAAGCCGCCAAGCAGGAATTCTCCGCCCATGGCCTCGCCGGCGCGCGCGTCGACCGCATCGCCGCCAAGGCCGGCGCCAACAAGCGCATGCTGTATTACCACGTCGGCAACAAGGACGAGCTCTATCTCGCCGTGCTCGAAGGCGCCTATGACAAGATCCGCAGCGAGGAGCGGGGGCTCGACCTCGAACATCTCGACCCGCCCGAGGCCATCCGGCGGCTGATCGAGTTCACCTGGAATTACTTCCTGCGCAATCCCGAATTCCTGTCGCTGCTGCAGACCGAGAACCTCGCGCGTGCAAAGCACCTGAAGAAGTCGACCAAGGTCAAGTCGATGCACTCGCCCTTCGTTGAGATGATCCGCACCGTGGTGCGGCGCGGCGTCGACAGTGGCGATTTCCAGGTCGCGGTCGATCCGGTGCAGCTCTACATCTCGATCGCGGGACTCTGCTTCTTCTACCTCTCCAACTCGGCGACGCTCAGCGTGATCTTCGGCCGCGATCTGCTCGCCAAGGACGCCAAGGACGAGCGCCTCGCACACATGGTCGGCCTCGTGCTCGCCGCCCTGACGGGGCAGTCCGCCGCGCTGTTCGAGCTCGCCAAGGCGCCGAAGTCGCGCGCGAGTGTGGTGCAGACGGTTTAGCGCTGCGGTTCGCGCGCTGGTCGACGTCGCGCCAGCTGTTTCCTCAATCTCCGCCGTCATTGCCCGCGCAGGCGGGCAATCCCGTATTCCAGAGGCGGTTGAGATTGAACCGATAAGCCGCGGCGTACTGGATTCCCCGCCTTCGCGGGGAATGACACCGAGAGTGCGGCGCGAATATGCCTCCTCATCGTCGTCCCGGCGGAGGCCGGGACCCATACCGCGTGAACTCTCGGCTGTGTTTAGTGCCAATCCCGAACGACCAGCCTTCGCCAAATTTCCCCCTTGTGGCTATGGGTCCCGGCCTTCGCCGGGACGACACTGCTGGTTTGGCGAGCTGCATGATCCCAAACGCCCGGAACCCGCCGCAAAACGTCACAGGGAAAGGGCTGGACAGTATTTATCCAACGGGTTAATTTCTCCCCGCAACGAACAAGAATGCCGGGAGTGAGACGTGGCTGAGTTGAAGCCGCAGAGTGCGGTGTCCAAGATGCTGAATGCGGCCTGGGTTCGGCCGTTTTTGTTCTTGGTCTTCATCGTGGTTGCTTGGGATCTCGCGATCCGGCTGTTCAAGATTCCCGCCTACCAGATCCCGTCGCCGGCCGATGTCGTCGCGGTGCTGCGCACCGAATGGCCGGAGCTCTTGCGCCAGTCATGGCCGACCACTTATGCGACCGTGTGCGGCTTCCTGCTATCGGCGCTGTTCGGGATTCCCGTCGCGATGCTGATCGCGGGCTCGAAGACGGTGGAGAGCTACGTTTATCCGCTGCTGGTGTTCTCGCAGTCCGTGCCGAAGATCGCGATCGCGCCGTTGTTCGTGGTGTGGTTCGGCTTCGGTATCATCCCGAAGGTGATCTCGGCCTTCCTGCTCGGCTTCTTTCCCGTGGTGGTGTCGGCCGTGCAGGGCTTCAAATCGGTCGATCCTGATATGGTCGATCTCGCCCGCGCCATGCAGGGCAGCCGCTTTCAGGTGTTCCGCGCGGTGAACCTGCCGCATGCGCTGCCGGCGATCTTCTCCGGCCTCAAAGTCTCCGTGACCCTTGCCGTGGTCGGCGCCGTCGTGGGCGAGTTCGTCGGCTCCAATTCCGGCATCGGCTACGTGATGCAGCGCTCGATCGGCACCTTCGACCTGCCGACGATGTTTGCGGCCCTCGTGATCCTGGCGCTGCTCGGCGTGGTCCTGTTCTGGGTCGTGGACCGCATCGAGAAGCTGATCATCCCCTGGCACGTCAGCCAGCGCGAAGACGTGATTTTCGCCTCTTAAATATTTTCAGGCTCTGAAGTGAAGCAACGAGCGGCCGCCAACGGTCGACGCAATAAGGGCAAGGGAGAGTGACAATGAAGCGGTGGATAGGAGTCGTCTCGGCGACGCTGATGGTGCTTGCGGCGATGCCGGCGCAGGCGGCCGACAAGGTCGTGCTGATGCTGAACTGGTACGTCTATGGCGAGCACGCGCCGTTCTATTACGGCAAGGCCAAGGGCATCTACGCGGCCGAGGGCATCGATCTCGAGATCCAGGAAGGCCGCGGCTCGGCTGCGACAACGCAAGCCGTCGCCGCCAAGACTGCGGATTTTGGTTATGTCGACGTTCCCACCATGATGCGCGCCGCGATCAAGGGCGCGCCGGTGGTCGCGACCGGCGTGCTGCTCCAGACCAGCCCGATGTCCGCGATGGGCTTCGTCGACAAGAACATTAGGAAGCCGGAGGACATCAAGGGCAAGACGGTGGCGATCACGCCGGCCGATTCCATGACCCAGATCTGGCCGTTGTTCCTGAAGAAGACCGGCCTGAAGGAGAGCGACTTCAAAACAGTCGCCGGAGACGGCCAGACCAAGCTCAACGCCGTCATCAATGGCCAGGCTGATCTCCTGCTCGGCTACGTCATGGACCAGTCGATGAAGATCAAGGACGCCACCGGCAAGGACGTCTATCCGATCAAGTTCGCCGACTACGGCATCAACATGGTTTCGTCAGGCATCATCGCCAACACCGACTATGTGAAGGCCAATGCCGATCTGGTCCGCCGCTTCATGTCGGCGACGACCAAGGCGGTCGAAGCCGCCGAGAAGGAGCCGAAGGCCGCGGCGCAGTCGATCCTCGATGCCAACCCGAAGGGCGGCAAGATCGATACGCTGACCCAGGGTTTTGAGCTGACCATCCCGCTCTACCGGACCGCGGAGACCAAGAGCAAGCGGCCGTTCCAGGTCACCGACCAGAACATGACCGAGACCGTCAATCTGCTGGTCGAATATGGCGGCCTCGACGCCAAGGCCAAGGAGAACCCGAAGGCGTTCTACACCAACGATTATCTGCCGAAGAGTGGCTCGTGAAATCAGCGACCGTAATGAGCGAAACCGTGCAGCCGGCCGCGCATCTGAGACTGGTGAGCGACCGGGCTGCCGGCGATGCGTCGGGCATCAAGCTGTCCGGCGTGTCAAAAACCTACCGGACGCGCGACGGCGATGTGCCGTCGCTACGGCCGCTCGATTTCCACATCAACGACGGCGAGTTCTTCGTCGTGGTCGGCCCAAGCGGCTGCGGCAAGTCCACGCTGCTCAAGCTGATCTCGGGATTGCTGCCGCCGACCACGGGCGAGGTCCTGGTCGAGGGCGAGAAGGTGACGAAGCCGCACGGCAATGTCGGCATCGTGTTCCAGAACGCGTTGCTGCTGCCCTGGCGCAACATCCTCAACAACGTGATGCTGCCGATCGACATGAAGCGGCTGCCGCGGCAGCAATATCTCGATCGCGCCAAGTCGCTGCTGAAGCTGGTCGGGCTCGAAGGCTTCGAGAAGAAGCTGCCTTGGCAGCTCTCCGGCGGCATGCAGCAGCGCGCCTCGATCTGCCGCGCGCTGGTGCACGATCCCAAGATCATGCTGATGGACGAGCCGTTCGGCGCACTCGATGCGCTGACGCGCGAACGCATGAACGTCGAGCTGATGCGGATCCAGCGCGAGACCAAGAAAACGGTGCTGTTGATCACGCATTCGATTCCGGAGGCGGTGTTCCTCGCCGACCGCGTGCTGGTCATGACCGAGCGTCCCGGCGCGGTCGCCGCGATCTACGACGTGCCGCTGCCGCGCCCGCGCTCGCTCGACGTGATGGCTGACCCGGTGTTCACCGAGCTCGTGCAGCGCATCCGCAAGCATTTCTTCTCACAAGGTGCATTGGACTAAGGGCAATGCGATTTAGTCGGGCTGTAACCGCGGCGACGGCGCGCTCCCTCCCCCGCCTGCGGGGGAGGGTTGGGGAGAGGATGTCTCCGCAGCGGGAAACCCCCAAGAGGAGAGAACCCTCACCCGGCGCTGCGCGCCGACCTCTCCCGCAAGCGGGAGAGGTGCACCGCGCCCGCGGCCACACCTCCGGAGCCAAGTAGCACCATGGCGCCGCGCCTGAAGTTGCGAGACATCGCCTTCTTCGAACGTCCCGTGCAGTTTGCGCGGCCGTTCCGCTTTGGCGCGATTACCATCAACGCGACGCCGCAGCTGTTCGTGCGCGTCGAGATCGAGGTCGAGGGCAGGGGCGTTGCGGTCGGCGCCAGTGCCGAGCTGCTGGTGCCAAAGTGGTTCGACAAGCGGCCGGAGCTGTCGCCGGCGCAGACGGTCGATGGCCTGCGTCGCTCGCTCCAGATCGCACGCGGTCTTTATCTGGCGCGGACTGGATATCTGACGGCGTTCGATCTGCATGCCGCGTGCATCGGTGCGCAGGTTGCGACTTGTGCGAAGAAGAACATTCCCGCGCTTGCAGCGGCTTATGGTCCAGCCGAGATCGACAAGGCGATCCTCGATGCGCTGCTGCGCGCTGCCGAGACCAGCTTTTTCGACGGGATGGCCGCTAACATCGCGGGCATCGATGCGCGGCTGTCGCCTGACCTGAGCGAGAGGGACATCAGGACGTTTCTCTCCGGCCGGACGCGGCTGGAGCGTGTTGCCATCAGGCATACCGTCGGACTTGATGATGCGGTGGAAGGTGAGGGCGGTGTTGCCGATCCCCGCGAGAACGCCGGTGCTCGCTATTTCAAGCTCAAGCTCTCGGGAGATCCCGCAGTCGATGCGGCGCGGCTGGCGCGGATCGGCAAGGAGCTCGAGACGTTGGGACTTGATTACAAGGTGACGCTCGACGCCAACGAGCAATACGCCGATCTCGCGGCGCTGCAGGCGCTGATGGCTCGGCTCGATCATGACGCCGCGTTGCGGCCGATCGCCAAGCGCCTGCTCTATGTCGAGCAGCCGATGCCGCGCGACATCACAAGGCAGTCGCCGCTGGGCTCGCTGGCCACACGTGGCTTCATCATCGACGAAGCGGATGATTCCTATGACGCCTTCCGGGCAGCGCGGGCGCTCGGCTATCGCGGCATCTCCTCGAAATCCTGCAAGGGCCTCTACAAGTCCATCGTCAATGCCATGCGCGCGACGAAATGGAGCGCGGAAGGCGAGACGTTCTTCGTGACCGGTGAGGATTTGACCTGTCAGGCAGGCCTTGCCGTGCAGCAGGACCTCGCGCTCGGCGCCTTCATCGGCGTCACCCACGCGGAGCGCAACGGCCATCACTATGTCGACGGTTTTGGCGACACGCCGGCCGCGGAAGCGCAAGCCTTCGCCGCCGCGCATCCCGATCTCTATGCCGATGCCGGGCAGGGCATCCGGCTGTCCATTCACGACGGCGATCTCCTGACGGGATCGCTTCATGCTGCGGGCTTCGCCACCTCGGTCCATCCGGATTGGTCGGCGCTCCGCCCGCTCGAACAGCCAAAATCACTTCAGGAGCAATTGTCATGACCACTCAGCGCCTCGGCCTCATCATGAACGGCATCACCGGCCGCATGGGGCTCAACCAGCATCTGATCCGCTCGATCGTCGCGATCCGCGAGCAGGGCGGCGTCGGCTTGAAGAACGGCGACCGCGTCATGCCCGATCCGATCCTGGTCGGCCGCAGCGCCGAGAAGGTCGAGGCGCTCGCCAAGCGCTACAACATCACGCGCTGGACCACTGATCTGGATGCCGCACTCGCCGACAAGAACGACACCATGTTCTTCGACGCAGCGACCACGCAGGCCCGACCCGGCCTCCTGACCCAGGCGATCAATGCCGGCAAGCACGTCTATTGCGAGAAGCCGATCGCGACGAATTTCGAGGAAGCCGTCGAGGTCGTGAAGCTCGCCAATGCCAAGGGCGTCAAGCACGGCACGGTGCAGGACAAGCTGTTCCTGCCCGGCCTGAAGAAGATCGCCTTCCTGCGCGACTCCGGCTTCTTCGGCCGCATCCTCTCGGTGCGCGGCGAGTTCGGCTATTGGGTGTTCGAAGGCGGCTGGCAGGAGGCGCAGCGGCCGTCCTGGAATTACCGCGACGAGGATGGCGGCGGCATCATTTTGGACATGGTCTGCCACTGGCGCTATGTGCTCGACAACCTGTTCGGAGAAGTCGAGAGCGTGAGCTGCATCGGCAACACCGATATTCCCGAGCGCTACGACGAGCAGGGCAAGAAATACAAGGCGACCGCGGACGACTCGGCTTACGCGACGTTCCAGCTCAAGGGCGGTGTCATCGCCCACATCAACATGTCCTGGGTGACGCGGGTCTATCGCGACGACCTCGTCACCTTCCAGGTCGACGGCACGCTGGGCTCGGCGGTCGCAGGGCTCTCCGACTGCATGATCCAGACGCGGCAGGCGACGCCCCGTCCGGTGTGGAATCCCGACGAGAAGCGGCTGCACGATTTCTACGGCGACTGGCAGAAGATGCCCGACAACGTCACCTACGACAACGGTTTCAAGGAGCAGTGGGAGATGTTCATCCGTCACGTCTACGAGGATGCGCCCTACAAGTTCACGCTGCTCGAAGGCGCCAAGGGCGTGCAGCTCGCCGAATGCGCGCTGAAGAGCTGGAAGGAGCGGCGCTGGATCGACGTCGCCCCGATCAAGGCCTGAGGTCTATTGGATAAGCCCCGATGTCTACTAAGCCGTCATTGCGAGGAGCCCGCGACAAAATTGCGAAGCAATTTTGCGCTGGCGACGAAGCAATCCAGATTGTTGCCGCGGAGGCATCCTGGATTGCTTCGCTTCGCTCGCAATGATGAGGAGTGGTTCGAAGTCATGAACAAGCCCGTCCAGCCCAAGCCTGTCCCTTCAATGTCGTCATTGTCGCTAAGATTGCCGAAGGCCGACCGGTCGATCGAGACCTATCGGCTCGCGGCCTCGCGCACGTTCCCCGCAAAGCTCGAGGGGCCGCTCAACCGCATCGCCTTCTCGGCCGTGCACACGGTGGCCGATCCCTTCGCGGACAATGATCCCTGGCTTTCGGTCGCTGTCGACTGGGACAAGACCATCGCCTTCCGCGAGCACGTCTGGGACCTCGGCCTTGGCGTCGCCGAAGCGATGGATACCGCGCAGCGCGGCATGGGGCTGGACTGGCCGACCTCGCTGGAGCTGATCACGCGATCGGTGTCTGCCGCAAAGCGCCGCAACGCGCTGGTGTTCTCCGGAGCCGGCACGGACCACCTCGCAGTCGAGGATGCCAAGAGCCTCGACGACGTGATCCGCGCTTATGAGGAGCAGATCTCGGCAGTCGAGAAGGTCGGCGGCCGCATCATCCTGATGGCCTCGCGTGCGCTCGCCAAACTCGGCCGCAACGCCGACGACTACGCAAAGGTCTACGACCGCGTGCTGTCGCAGGTTCGGGAGCCCGTGATCATCCACTGGCTCGGCGACATGTTCGATCCGGCGCTGACGGGATATTGGGGCACCAAGGATCTCGACAAGGCGATGGATACGGCCGTGGCCATCATCAACGGCAACGCCGCCAACGTTGACGGCGTCAAGGTGTCGCTGCTCGACAAGCAGCGTGAGATCGACATGCGCCGTCGCCTGGACAAGCGCATCAAGATGTACACCGGCGACGATTTCAACTATGCAGAGCTGATCGCCGGCGACGATCAAGGCTTTTCGCATGCGCTGCTCGGGATCTTCGATGCGATCGCGCCGGCAGCCTCCTACGCGCTGTCGCGGCTGGCAGCCGGCGACGAAGCCGGCTTCCATGACGTGCTGGGGCCGACCGTGCCGTTGTCGCGCCATATCTTCAAGGCGCCGACGCGCTTCTACAAGACGGGCGTGGTGTTCATGGCGTATCTCAACGGTCACCAGGACCACTTCACCATGGTCGGCGGCCAGGAGAGCGCGCGCTCGATGTTGCATCTGGCCGAGTTGTTCCGTCTGGCCGATCAGGCCGGCCTGCTCGCCAATCCAGAACTGGCGACACAGCGGATGAAGACTGTGCTGGCCTCGCACGGACTGGAAGACTGATGCGCGATTTTTCGTCCGACCATCGCTGGCTGTCGCTGAACACGGCGACGGTCCGCAAGCAGGGTGACCTCGTCGAGATCATTGAAGCTTGTGGCAGGCAAGGCATCCGCGCCATCGATCCCTGGCGCGACCAGGTTGCCGCCGTCGGTCTCGACCGTGCCGCACGCGCGGTGCGCGATGCCGGTCTCGATCTCTCAGGCTATTGCCGCGGCGGTATGTTTACTTCGGATGCGTCGCGTCGGAGCGAAGTGCGCGACGACAACCGCCGCTGCGTCGATGAAGCCAAGGCGCTCGGCGCGCCCTGCATCGTGCTTGTCGTCGGCGGCCTGCCGCAATATTCGCGGCCGGGCAGCGAGGCGTCGAAGGACATCGCCGCAGCGCGGGGGCAGGTCGAGGAAGCGCTCGCCGAGATGCTCGACTACGCCAGACAGGCAGACCTGCCGCTGGCGATTGAGCCGTTGCATCCGGCCTATGCAGCCGACCGCGCCTGCGTGAACACCACAAAACAGGCGCTCGACATCTGCGACCGGCTCGACCCCGGCCGCAGCGGCATGCTCGGCGTCGCGCTCGACGTCTATCACATCTGGTGGGACCCGGAGCTGATGGGGCAGATCGCGCGCGCCGGCCAAGATCGCCTGCTCGCCTTCCACGTCTGCGATTGGATGGTGCCGACCAAGGACATCCTCAACGACCGCGGCATGATGGGCGACGGCGTCATCGACATCAAATCGGTGCGTCAAGCGGTCGAAGCGCAGGGCTTTGCCGGCTATTCGGAGATCGAAATCTTCTCCAATGACTGGTGGGCCAAGCCGATGGACGAGGTGCTGCGCACCTGCATCGCGCGGCATAAGACGGTGGTGTAAAGCGTTTTCGAGCGAAGTGGATATTCGAGCGAAGTGGATACCGGTTCGCGTGAAGAAAACGCGTCAAAACAAAAATCTAGAGCGCCGGTTCTGATTCAATCAGAACCGATAGTGCTCTAGGTCACGCGCGCGCTGCCCTCACGGGCTTGCGACCTGTTGCAGCGTGTTGAAGCGCGCCTTCTGCTCGCTGCTCAGCGTGGCGTAGAACTCGTCCAGCGCAGGTTCGACCAGCTTGGCGGCCGTCAGCATGGCCTCGAGCCGGCGCTGCATTGCCTCGAGCCGTCCGACCGGCGTTAGCGGCACATCGTTCGGGCAGGCTGCCTGCAAGTCCTGAACGCCCTTCGCCGTCGCTTCGCCGAGGCGGTCGAGCGCCTCCTTCTGCTTGCCTGCGGGGTGGAGCACGGCCTCGATCCTCTGGATCGGCAACTGGGTCAGGCTGGACTTGGGATCACCGCAGCCCTCGGCACTGGCTTGCTGCTGCTGTGACGAGCGGTCGCCGACATTGGGGCCGAGCGCGTTGAAGCGGGCCTGCTGTTCGTCACTGAGCGAGTTGTAGAACTTCTCCAGCGCCGGTCGCACGATCTTGACGGCTTCCAGCGTTGCGCTGATGCGGTTCATCATCGCGCGCAAGCGGCCAGGCGGCGTCAGTGCATAAGTCTCCGCGCAGGAATCCTTGAACACACCGGCAGCTTCGGCCGCCGCAGTCTTCAACTCGTCGAGCAGCGCGCGTTGCTCCGGCGTGGGCTGCACTGCTTTCGCGATATCGGCAAGCGGCCAAGCGGTGATGCCCTTGTCCGGCGTGCCGCACAATTGCTGTAGCGTTTGCGGGCTCACGCTGGCGCGCGGACGCGCGCGGCCACCGCCGCCGGCTTGCGGATAGTCATACGGGGTGGTGCTGGCAAAGGCGGAATAGGGGCCGCCACCGCCCCAGAACACGGTGTCGACGAAGTCGTCATACGCGTACGCCCAATAGCCGGGCTCATACGCATAGGACCAGAACGTGTAGTCAAAAATGTCGGAGTAAGCGTATGGCCAGAACACCGGCCCAAGCCACGCCACGAATACCGCGGGATGGTGGTGACGCCAGGCCTGACGGGGAGCCCAGCCGCTCTGGCGAGTGAGGAGGGCGGCTTGGGTCTGCGGAGCGGCTTGCTCACGGAAGCGCTCCGCAAACCGCCCGCGCTCGGCGGCCTGCACAGCGGCAGCCGTGGCGGCTCGCCCAACTGTCGTCGGCTCAGGTCCCAACCGCTGCAGGCGCGCCTGATCACTTTGCTGCAAGCGCTGTTCGCGCTGCAGCAGCCGGTTCTGCGTCTGCAGCATCCGCTCCTGCGCGCGTTGCGCCCGCAGGCCTTCCGGCTTCTGCGACTGCAGTTGCTGGACGCGCTGCTGCAAGCGGTCAATGCGGGTCTGCCGTTCTGTGCTCTGGCGCGACAGCATCTCGCGCTGCCGCTGCTCGACGTGCTGCTCGCGCTGTTGAACTCGCTGCTCGCGTTCAAGCAGCCGGCTCTGCGACTGCAGCAACCGTTGTTGCTCGCGTTGCGCCCTTGCGCCTTCTGGTGGCTTTTGCGACTGCAATTGCTGCACGCGCTGCTGCAAGCGGTCGATGCGGCCCTGGCGTTCCGCGGACTGGCGCGACAGCGTCTCGCGCGGCGGTCTCGGTCGCTCACTCACGGCCGGGGGTGCACTTGGGCGCGAGGGGGCGGCGATATGCGGCGTCCGCTGGGGTGCCATGGCCGGACGCTGCGTTGCTGCCGGCGCCCGATGGATTTCAGGCCGCGGAGCCGCCACGTGCGGCGCCGCCCGCGACGGCGGTGCAGCGAAATGTGGTGTCGGGCGGGACGGCGGTGCAGCGAAATGCGGGGTCGGGCGCGATGGCGGTGCGGCGATATGCGGCGCCGAATGTTGCGGCATGGCCGGTCGTTGCGACATGGCCGGGGGATGGAATGCCGGCGCAGCGGGACGCGCCATGGCTGGCGGCGCCGCCGGACGGGCCATGGCCGGTGGTGCTGCTGGCCGAGCTGCCGGCGCTGCGCCCGCACCGGGTGGTCCGCCCCTTCCGTGTCCCTGGCCGGGTCCTTGGGCGAACGCACTGAGGCTCGCCGACAGCATCGAGACACCAACTAAAACAGCCGTAAGGCAAAAGCCACGCGGAAGCATGATTGCAGCTCCCAGCTCGTAATCGCCCACGACGTTTCAACGCGCAGATGGGGGAATCGTTCGTTGTTGGCCGCTTCAGGCATTGCGATCTTCCGACGCAGGCAGCCTCAAGAGAAATCCTGCGTCAGGGTGGTGGCGAGCCGCTCCAGCGCCCAGTCGACCTGGTCGCTGGTGATCACCAGCGGCGGGGCGATGCGGATCGTATGCTCATGGGTATCCTTGGCGAGGATGCCCTTGCCCTGAAGCGCCTCACAGTAGCGGCGTGCGCGCCCGGCCTCGGGATGCAGCTCGACCGCCAGCATCAAGCCGCGTCCGCGCACCTCGCGGATCGTATTGGCACGAATGTCCTTCAAGCCTTGCAGAAAGCGCGCGCCCTGCCTGGCCGCGTTGTCGATCATGCCTTCCTCGACCAGCACGCGGATCGCCGCGCGCGCCACCGCGCAGGCAAGCGGATTGCCGCCAAAGGTCGAGCCATGCTGCCCGGGTCTCAATGTCCCGAGCACGTCGTTGTTCGAAAGCACGGCCGACACCGGATAGAAGCCGCCGGACAAGGCCTTGCCGAGCAGCGTCACGTCCGCCTCGATTCCTTCGTGCTGTTCGGCGAGCAGCTTGCCGGTGCGGCCAAGCCCGGTCTGGATCTCGTCGAGGACCAGCATCACGTTGTTGGCGGTGCAGAGCTCCCGCACCTCAGTGAAATAGCCGACTGGAGGAATGACGACACCGGCTTCGCCCTGGATCGGCTCGACCAGAAAGGCGACGGTGTTTGGCGTGATGGCCTCTTCCAGCGCCGCGGCGTCGCCGAACGGGATGATCCTGAAGCCAGGCGCGAACGGACCGAAATGTGTGCGTGTCTCGGGATCGGTTGAAAAGCCGACGATGCCCAGCGTGCGTCCGTGGAAATTGTTGGCACAGACGATGATCTCGGCCTGGCCGTCCGGCACGCCCTTCACCTCATAGCCCCATTTGCGGACCGACTTGATCGCGCTTTCGACCGCCTCAGCGCCGCTGTTCATCGGCAGCACCTTGTGGGAGCCGGTGAGCGCCGCGATCTCCTCGTAGAACAAGGCGAGCTGGTCGTTGTGGAAGGCCCGCGAGGTGAGCGTCAGCCTGTGCGCCTGTTCGACCATCGCCGCCAGGATCTTGGGGTGGCAGTGGCCCTGGCTGACCGCCGAATAGGCCGAGAGGCAATCGAGATAACGGTTGCCCTCGGTATCCCAGACCCAGACTCCCTCGCCGCGCGACAGGACGACCCCGATCGGCTCGTAATTGCGGGCGCCAAAGCGTGCCTCTGTTGCGATGAAATCAATGACCGACGCGCTCATCTGTCGTCACTCCATTGCTGCGCGCGGGGGCGTCAACCGACTGCACCGGCGGCCTTCAGCTTGATCTGGGGATCGGACTGTCGCCTTGGAAGCCTTCGTGCGCCCGATTGCGTGCCGCGGCCTGATTTGCCTGAAATGTCAGGTAGTTCTGCGGAGCATCAGGGCATGGTTCGCCGGCCCAGGCTCTACTGTGCATGGGGTTGTTTTCGTCATTTTTGTTTGGAGGCCTCAGCCGATCGCGCAGGGCACGCTCAAAAAGCCGCGAAACCGGACCCGTCCGCCCCGCACCGGCTGCCCGCTCACGGCATAGTTCGGGAAGCGCGCCAGGAAGCGCGCGATCGCGATCGCGCCTTCCAGCCGCGCGAGGGCCATCCCGGCGCATTGATGCGCGCCGGTGGCGAAGGCGAGGTGCCGGTTCGGCGTGCGCGCGATGTCGAAGCGTTCGGGGTCCGGAAACTGCGCGGGGTCGCGGTTGGCCGCCCCAATACACAGCGTCACCGACGTGCCGGCGTCGAGCACGACGCCGCCGAGCTCGACCCGTTCGGTCGTCATGCGGTTGCCGAGCTGGTTGGAGGTCTCGTAGCGCAGGAACTCCTCCACGGCGGTCTTGATCATGTCGGGGTTGTCGATCAGGCGCTGCTTCTGATCCGGGTTCCGATGCAGCGCGACGAGGCCGTTGCCGATCAGGTTGGTGGTGGTCTCGTGACCGGCATTGAGCAGGAAGATGCAATTGTGCAGCAGCTCCTTCTCCGTCAGCCGCTCGCCGTTCTCCTCGCCGCTCCCTTCTCCTTGTATCAGGCGCGTCAGCACGTCGCGGTCGGGATTGCCGGGCTTTTGGCGCCGGCGCGCGACCAGCGTCTCGAGATAGGCGAGGAAGTCCTGTACCGACTTGTTGCCGCGCGCAGCCGCTTCGGGCGTCACCACCGGTTCGAGCGCGCCCAGGATCGCCAGCGACCAGTCGCGCAGCGGCGCGCGTTCCTCGTGAGGCACGTCGAGCAGATTGCCGATCACCTCGATCGGAATGGAGGCGGCAAAGTCCTCGATCAGCTCGCAAGCCCCCTTGGCGGCGATGGCGTCGAGCAGGCCGTCGACCAGCTTGATGAGGTCGCCCTCCATTCCGGCGATGGCGCGCGGCGACAGCGCGCCCATGATCAGGCGGCGCACGCGGGTGTGAGAGGGCGGATCGTTGAAGACGAGGCTGGTGGTGTGGTGCTCGTAGAGCAGGCTGTCGCCGTATTTCGGCGCGAACTCGCGCTTCTTGTCCGAGCTGAACGATTTGGTGTTCTTGTAGGTGGTGACGAGGTCGTCATAGCGGGTCAGGAACACGGTGCCGTTCGGCAGGCGCTTGACCGGCTCGTTCTCCCGCAGTGCACGATAGGTCGGATAGGGGTTGTCGTAGAACTCAGGCGTCAGCTTCTCGAGATCGAAGCTTGCCGCCAGCTCCTTCGCATCTGCGTTCATCCCGTTATACTCGCCGGTTAAAGCCGATATGCCGTTTTTGTTGTTCTGATCGACGCACGCATGCGTCTACAGTCGCGCCGTCTTTGCTAGCCGACCGGACAGGAAAATGCACGCGTGCGCTGACGCTCCCGACACGGCCCCGAATTGGCCCGACGATATTTTCGCGACATTGCAGCGCTTCGACGTCCGGCAGGTGCCGTATGTGCCCGACGCCGGTCACTCGAAGCTGATTCAGCGCGTTCTGGCCTCCTCCACGATGCGCGGCATTGCGCTGACGACGGAGGAGGAGGGCGTGGCACTTCTCGCTGGCGCCTGGGCGGGCGGACAGCGCGGCGCGTTGCTGATGCAGTCGAGCGGCGTCGGCAATTGCATCAACATGCTGTCGCTGATCCCGATCCTGCGCTTTCCCTTCCTCACCCTCGTCACCATGCGCGGCGAGTGGGGCGAGTTCAATCCGTGGCAGGTGCCGATGGGATCGACCACGCAGGGCGTGTTCGAGCTCTCTGGCGTCAAGGTGCTGCGCGCCTCGAACGCGGCCGAGGTGCCGGCCGTGTTGGAGGCGGCTGCAGCGCAGGCCTACAACGCGCTCACCCCCACCGCCGTCCTGTTGTCGCAGCGCCTGATCGGCGCCAAGGTTTTCACCAAATGAGCAAGGCCAATCTTCTCGACCGCCGCCAGGTGGTGTCCACATTGCTCGCGGACCGAAAGGACATCGTTGCGATCGGCGGCTTGGGTGCCTCCACCAACGACATGTGCGCGGCCGGCGACCACGCGCGCAACTTCTATCTCTGGGGCGGCATGGGTGGCGCGGTGATGATCGGGCTCGGGCTCGCACTGGCGCAGCCAAAGCTGCCGGTGCTGGTCATCACCGGCGACGGCGAGATGCTGATGGGCATGGGCGGCCTCGCCACGATCGGCCTGCAAAAGCCGGCCAATCTCTCCATCGTCGTGCTCGACAACGAGGCCTATGGCGAGACCGGCGGCCAGACCAGCCACACCTCCGCGGCCGCCGACCTCGTCGGCGTCGCCAGGGCCTGCGGCATCGAGGACAGCCGGGCCGTCACGACCATGGCCGAGGTCGAGGCCTTCGCAAAGGCCGTCCACGACGTCTCCGTGGGCCCCCGCTTTGCCAATGTGAAGATCGATAGCGCCAGCGTCGAGCGGATCTTGCCGACCCGGGATGGGACCTACATCGTCAACCGCATCCGTGGCGACCTGGGCTTCCGGCCGATCTAGGTCCAGCCTTGCCCGGCCCCCCATCCTGCTCGTGCGCCGTGTACTCTAGCCAGCTTCCACTGAATCCAGAGGTTGCGATGCAACATATTGCTTGACTTCTGCGTGGGTGAGTGCTTACTCACTAACATGAGCTCATTGCGTATGACGAGCGACCTGAGGCGTCAATTGATCCTCGGTGCCGCGAAACGCTGCTTTGCCCGACACGGCTATAACGGCACCACGACCAAGAGCGTGGCGGCCGCCGCTGCCATTTCCGAGGCGCTGCTGTTCAAGCATTTCCCGTCCAAGGCGGCGCTCTATGCCGAGATCCTGAGTGACGAATGCGAGGCCGATCCGGCCCTGATGGAGTTGCTCGAACGGGAGCCATCGACGGCTACCCTGGTCGAGCTGATCCGCGGCATGGTCCAACATTTCCTCGCGATCGCGGACGGGCCCGACCAGGAAGAGGCGCAGCGCCTGCGGTTGATGGCCACGAGCCATTTGGATGATGGTGAATTCGCCCGTTTGCTTTACGCCAAGATCGAGACGCTGATCGGGGCTGTCTTCGTCACTTCGCTCGAGCGCGCGGTTGCGGCTGGGGACGCGCGGCCGTGCACTGGCGATCCACTTAACCTGTTCTGGTTCGCGCATCATTCGGTGATGACCGCGGCGCTGACGAGGCTGCCAGCCGCGCCCTGCCTCGCCTACGGTAAGGCAAACGATCTGGAGCGGCAGCTCTGTGAGTTTCTCCTGAGGGGTATCGGACTTAACGACGCCGCAATTGCTTCGCATCTGAGCCACAATCAGACGGCGGATGCCGGCAAGACGGCAATTGCAGAAAGTGCATGACATGAACATCGTAGCCGAACACAAGATTTCGGGCCAACCGATCGACAACAAGGCTCCCAAGCGTCCGGTCAGGCCGGTGCGCTGGTTCATCATCGTCGGCACGCTTCTGGCCGTGCTCGTCGGTGGTCTCGTCTGGTTCAATTATTTCCGCGGCCAGATGATCAAGCAGTTCTTCGCCAACAACAAGCCGCCGCCGGTCGCCGTCAGCGCCGCCGAGGCGAAGTCGGAGGTGGTGCCGAACCTGCTCACCGCGGTCGGCGGCCTTGCCGCCGTGCACCAGGTCGACGTCTCCGCCGATGTCAACGGTCGCGTCACCGAGATCAAGTTCGAGCCAGGTACGCGTGTCGAAGCCGGCACGCCGCTGGTGCAGCTGTTCGACACGCCCGAGCAGGGCGATCTCGCCAACTACAAGGCGCAGGCGACCGTCGCCCAGCTGTCGCTCGACCGCGCCAAGCAGCTGGCCTCGCGTCAGTTCGGTCCGCAGGCGACCGTCGACCAGGCGCAGGCCGCCTACGACCAGGCGCAGGCGGGCATCGCCAAGACCGAGGCGCTGATCTCGCAGAAGCTGGTGCGCGCGCCGTTCTCCGGCGATCTCGGCATGCGCAAGGTCGAGGTCGGCCAGTATCTGACGGCCGGCACCGCCATCGTGTCGCTGACCGATCTGTCGGAGCTTTGGGCCAACTTCACGGTGACGGAAAAGGATTCCGGCAGCCTCAAGGTTGGACAGGTCGTGCGGTTGAAGGTCGACGCCTATCCGGGCCGCACCTTCGAGGGCAAGATCACCACGATCGAGCCGCAAATCTCGACCGACACCCGCAACATCCGCGTGCAGGCGACGATTGCCAATCCGGAGAGGATCCTGAAGCCGGGCATGTTCGTGACCACCACGGTGGTGTTGCCAGACAAGCCGGCCGTGATCACCGTGCCGGAGACGGCGGTCGACTACACGCTGTACGGCGACTCGGTGTTCGTGATCACCGAGAAGAAGGAAGCGGACGGCAAGACCAGCCTCTCCGCGGTGCGCACCTTCGTGCAGACCGGCAACCGGGTCGAAGGTCGCGTCGAGATCGTCAAGGGCCTGAAGCCGGGCGACAAGGTCGTCGCCGTGGGCCAGCTCAAGCTGCAATCGGGCGCGGCGGTGTCGATCTCGACCGATCCGGCCCCGGCAATCCCGGCGCAGCCGCCGCGCTACTGACAAATACATTCACGTGATCCGGCTCGGCCGGATCACGCCTCTTGAGACATAGAAATCGAGATCGCCGATGGCCTTTACCGACATTTTCATCAAGCGACCGGTCCTGTCGGTCGTTGTTAGCCTGCTGATCCTGCTGATCGGCTTGCGCGCGGCGATGGTGCTGCCGATCCGGCAATATCCCAAGCTATCGAACACGGTCATCAACATCACGACCGTCTATCCCGGCGCATCCGCGGACCTGATCCAGGGCTTCATCACGACGCCGATCGAGCAGGCGGTCGCTTCCGCCGAGGGCGTCGACTACATCACCTCGTCCTCGGTGCTCGGCACCTCGACGATCCAGGTCTACATCAAGCTGAACTTCGATCCGAACCAGGCGCTCACCGAGGTGCTGGCCAAGACGAACTCGGTCAAATACCTGATCCCGAAGGAATCCAACGACCCGATCGTCACCAAGACCACGGGCCAGACCACGGCCGTGATGTATCTCGGCTTCTCGTCCGAGGAGCTATCGGGCTCGGCGATCTCGGATTATCTGACGCGCGTGGTGCAGCCGGTGCTGTCGACCGTCGACGGCGTGGCCTCGGCCGACATTCTTGGTGGTCAGACCTTCGCGATGCGGCTGTGGCTTGATCCCGTGAAGATGGCCGGCCGCAATGTGTCACCGGCCGACGTCGCCGCCGCGATCACTGCCAACAACTTCCAGTCTGCGGCGGGCCAGGCCAAGGGCTATCTCATCGTCTCGAACGTCTCGACGAATACGGGCCTGACCGACGTCAACCAGTTCAAGAAGATGATCGTCAAGGCCAAGGACGGCGGCTTCGTGCGGATGGAGGACATCGCCACCGTCGAACTTGCGGCCCAAAGCACCGATGCGAGCGTTGCCTTCAACGGCGAGCACGCGATCTTCATCGGCGTGCAGGCAACGCCGCAGGGCAACCCGCTGACGCTGGTCAAGGGCGTGCGCGCGCTGTTCCCTGAGCTCGAACGCAATTTGCCCCCGTCGATGAAGATGAAGGTCGCCTACGACTCGACCAAGTTCATCCAATCCTCAATCGACGAGGTGGAGAAGACGCTGGGCGAAGCCGTGATCATCGTGATCGTGGTCATCTTCCTGTTCCTCGCCTCGCTCCGCTCGGTCATCATTCCCGTCGTCACCATCCCGCTGTCGATGATCGGCGTCTGCACCCTGATGCTGGCGTTGGGCTTCAGCTTCAACCTCCTGACCCTGCTCGCGATGGTGCTCGCGATCGGCCTTGTGGTCGACGACGCCATCGTCGTGGTGGAGAACATCCACCGCCATCTGGAGGAGGGCAAGACGCCGGTCCAGGCGTCGCTGCAGGGCGCGCGCGAAATTGTCGGGCCGGTCATCTCGATGACCATCACGCTCGCCGCCGTGTACGCGCCGATCGGCTTCCTTGGCGGTCTCACCGGTTCGCTGTTCCGCGAATTCGCGTTCACCCTGGCGGGCTCGGTGATCGTGTCGGGCGTGATCGCGCTGACGTTGTCGCCGATGATGTGCTCGGTGCTGCTCAAGAACACCGAAGAGGGCCGCTTCGCCAAGCTCGTGAACCGGGTGTTCGGTGCAATCACGAGATGGTACGGGCGCAAGCTCGATCGCTCGCTGGACTACAAGGCCATCACCGGCCTGTTCGCGGTGACGATCCTCGGGCTGGTCGGCTTCCTCTACATGCACACCTCGAAGGAGCTGGCGCCGGAGGAAGACCAGGGCATCGTGTTTGCGGTGACCAAGGCGCCGAAATACGCCAACATCGACTATGTCGATTTCTATGGCGAGAAGCTCGACAAGGAATTCCAGAAATTCCCCGAGACCGATCTGCGTTTCGTGCTGAACGGCATCAACGGCCCGCAGGGCGGCATCGCCGGCATGCTCTTGAAGCCCTGGGACGAGCGCAAGCGTTCGTCGATCCAGCTGAAGCCGCTGGTGCAGGCCGAGCTCTCAAAGATCGAGGGCGTGCAGGCCTTCGCCTTCAACCTGCCGCCGCTGCCGGGCGGGCCGGGCGGTCTGCCGATCCAGATGGTGATCAATTCCACCGCCGGCTTCCAGACGGTCTATGAGCAGATGGAGAAGCTGAAGGACGCCGCGCGCAAGAGCGGCATGTTCATCGTCTCCGACAGCGACCTCGCCTACAACCAGCCGAACGTGAAGGTCACGATCGACCGCACCAAGGCGCAGGATCTCGGCGTCAACATGCAGAACCTCGGCTCTACGCTCGCGGTGCTGCTTGGCGGCAACTACATCAACCGCTTCAACCTCGAGGGCCGCTCCTACCAGGTGATCCCGCAGGTGCCACGCGGCAAGCGTCTGTCGCCGGAATCGCTCGGCGGCTACTATGTGACGACCAACACCGGTCAGCAGCTCCCGCTGTCGACGGTGGTGTCGATCGAGACCAAGACCGACCCAAATTCGCTGACGCATTATAATCAGTTGAACTCGGCGACGTTCTCGGCCGTGCCCATGCCCGGCGTGACCGTTGGTGCGGCGGTCGACTTCCTCGAAGGCGAGGCCAAAAAGCTGCCGCAAGGCTTCAGTCACGACTATCTGGCCGACTCCCGGCAATACGTGCAGGAAGGCAACCAGCTCGCCATCACCTTCGGCTTTGCGCTGATCATCATCTTCCTGGTGCTGGCCGCGCAGTTCGAGAGTCTGCGTGACCCGCTGGTCATCATGATCTCGGTGCCGATGGCGATCGTCGGTGCGCTGATCCCGCTGTTCTTCGGCGCGGCGACGATGAACATCTACACCCAGGTCGGCCTGCTCACCCTGGTCGGCCTGATCACCAAGCACGGCATCCTGATGGTGGAGTTCGCCAACGAGCTCCAGGTCAACGAGCGGCTCGACCGCCGCTCGGCCATCGAGATGTCGGCCCGCATCCGCCTGCGGCCGATCCTGATGACCACGGCCGCGATGGTGACGGGCCTGATCCCGCTCCTGACCGCGACCGGCGCGGGCGCGGCCAGCCGCTTCTCAATCGGTCTGGTCGTCGTCGCCGGCATGTCGATCGGCACGCTGTTCACGCTGTTCGTGCTGCCGGCGGTCTATGTGGTGCTGGCGACCGACCATCGCGCGGCGGCCGATTCGGAGCGGAACAAGCAGGTGGCCGATCTCGACCTCGGCTCCGACAAGGCCCTGCGGCCGACCTGAGGCCCATCCGAGCGAATCCAGAGGGCGGCAATGGGTTGCCGCCCTTTTTCGTTCTCGGCTCCAGCAAGAGTCCGTTCCCGCGCTTGCGAGAGACAAGGTCCGGTCTTCTTGCTAGGTTCCGAGGGATGAGCCTTTCCCTCCATCCCGACACCCCGCAAGCCAGGCCGCTGCCGAGCGCGGCGCCGGGGGAGGGCGCGTCCGGCGAAGCGGCGGGCCGCGGGATCAGAACCCGGCTGTTCACCAAATATGTCGCGCTGTTCGTGGCAGTGGTCGCCGTCGCGCTGCTCGCCAACGGCCTGTTCGAGGTCTTCTTCTATTATCGTGAGCACAAGGCCTCGCTGATCCGGGTCCAGCACGAGCAGGCCGAGGCAGCCGCGGCCAAGATCGGCCAGTTCGTCAAGGAGATCGAGAGCCAGCTCGGCTGGACCACGCAACTGCCCTGGTCGGGGGGCTCGATCGAGCAGCGCCGCTTCGACGCGCTGCGGCTGCTCCGCCAAGTGCCTGCCGTCACCGAGCTCGCCCAGGTGGATTCGACCGGCAAGGAGCGGTTGCGCGTCTCGCGGCTGGCGATGAACTCTGTCGACAGCGGGATCGACCTGTCGAGCGATCCGAAATTCACCGAGGCGCTCGCACACAAGATCTATTACGGGCCGGTCTATTTCCGCCGGGAGTCCGAGCCCTACATGACGCTGGCGCTGGGCGGCGCGCGCAAAGATGCCGGCGTCAGCATCGCCGAGGTCAATCTCAAGCTGATCTGGGACGTCGTGTCGCAAATCAAGGTCGGCGAGCACGGGCATGCCTATGTGGTTGGCCCCGAGGGGCGCCTGATCGCGCATCCCGATATCAGCCTGGTCCTACGCAACACCGACATGTCGGGTCTTGCGCAAGTGCGCGCCGCGCAGGCCGGCAGTGGCCCCACCTCCGACGCGCTGCCCGAAGCGCGCAATATCCAGGGGCAAACGGTGTTGACCGCATCGGCCCCGATCGCGCCGCTGGGCTGGACCATGTTCGTAGAGCTTCCTGTCGAGGAGGCCTATGCTGCGCTTTATGCCTCGTTGCAGCGGCTCGCGATCGTGCTGCTGGCGGCTTCGATTTTCGCGGTGCTTGCGGGGATCTTTCTCGCGCGCCGCATGGTCGGGCCGATCCAGGCGCTGCGCAGCGGCGCCGAGCGGATCGGCGGCGGCGATTTCTCCCAGCGCATCTCGATCAAGACCGGCGACGAGCTCGAAGGCCTCGCCAACCAGTTCAACGAGATGGGCGTGCGCCTGCAGGAATCCTATGCCGACCTCGAGAACAAGGTCGAACGGCGCACAGCGGAATTGAGCGAGTCCCTGCAGCAGCAGACTGCGACCGCCGACGTATTGAAAGTCATCAGCCGTTCGGCGTTCGACCTGCAAGCCGTGCTGAACACGCTTGTTGGCTCGGCAGCTCGCTTGTGTGACGCGGATGAGGGAACGATTTTCCGGCCCAACGATGGCGTTTTCTATTTGGCGGCAAGCTGCGGACTCGACGCGGAACAGGAAAACAAGCTTCGGACATTCGCCTCCGTGCCTGAACGGGGAAGTGTAGTCGGCCGCACGCTGCTCGATGGCAAGACGGTTCATGTCCCGGATGTGCAGGCCGATCCGGAATATGCGCCCTCGTCCGCCCGAAGGCGCGCCAACGTGCGTACGATGCTGGGTGTGCCCCTGCTTCGAGAGGGGGCACCGATCGGGGTGTTCGTTCTGACAAGGCACGAGGTACGGCCGTTTAGCGCGAAGCAGATCGAACTCGCTACGACCTTCGCAGACCAGGCCCTTATCGCGATCGAGAATGTCCGATTGTTCGAGGAGGTCCAGGAGCGTACCAGAGAGTTGTCGCAGTCGCTCGACGACCTGCGCGCCGCCCAGGATCGCCTGATCCAGACCGAGAAGCTCGCCTCCCTCGGCCAGCTCACGGCGGGCATCGCCCACGAGATCAAGAACCCGCTCAATTTCGTCAACAACTTCTCCGCGGTGTCGACCGAGCTGATCGACGAGCTCAAGGAGACCCTGCAGTCGGCCGCGCTCGATGGCAAGACGAAGGAGGAGGTCGACGAGCTGACCGGCATGCTCAGGGCCAATCTCGAGAAGGTGGTGCAGCACGGCAAGCGTGCCGACTCCATCGTCAGGAACATGCTGCTGCATTCGCGCGAGGGCTCCGGCGAGCATCGCGCGGTGGATATCAATGCAGTCGTGGAGGAGAGCCTCAATCTGGCCTACCACGGCGCGCGCGCCGAAAGGCCGGCCTTCAACGTCACGCTGCAGCGCGAGCTCGATCCGGCCGCCGGCATGGTCGATATCTATCCGCAGGAGATCACGCGCGTCTTGCTCAACCTGATCTCCAACGGCTTCTATGCCACTGCCAAGCGCAAGGAGAGTGCGGGCGAGGCGTTCGAGCTGACCTTGCGTGCGGCAACGAAGAACCTCGGCGACAGGGTCGAGATCCGGATCCGCGACAACGGCACCGGGATTCCGCCCGAGGTGAAGCAGAAGATGTTCAATCCATTCTTCACCACCAAGCCGGCCGGCGAGGGCACAGGGCTCGGCCTTTCCATGAGCCATGACATCGTCGTGAAACAGCACGGCGGCACGATCGACGTGAACACCGAGCCCGGTGTATTCACCGAATTCATCATCACGCTGCCGCGCAAGATGGCGGCAGGCGGAACTACTGGAGACGAGACTTGAACGTTTACATCTTGGTCGTCGATGACGAGCCCGACGTCGAGGCGCTGTTCCGGCAGCAGTTCCGGCGCGAGCTGCGCGCGGGACGCTTCCAGATGGAATTTGCGTCCTCTGCGCCCGATGCACTCAAGCGCGCCGCCGAGGTTCGCGATCCCTCGCTGATCCTGATTCTCTCGGACATCAACATGCCCGGCATGAGCGGGCTCGACATGCTGCCGAAGGTGCGTGCCGCGCATCCGGACGTTCCCGTCATCATGATCACTGCCTATGGCGACGCCGAAACGCGCCGCAAGGCCATCGAGCGCGGCGCCGTCGGGCTCCTGACCAAGCCGATCGACTTTGCGCTGCTGCGGCAGGAGATCGACACGAGGCTCGAGCAAGCCGCATGACTGCGACCATCCTCTTCGTCGATGACGAGCCGGACCTCGAGGCGCTGATCCTGCAAAAATTCCGCAGGCAGATCCGGGAGGGGCGCATCGATATCATGTTCGCGCGCGATGGCCTCGAGGCGCTGCAATCGCTCGAGCGGAATCCGCATGTCGACATGGTGGTCTCCGACATCAACATGCCCAGGATGGACGGACTTTCGCTGCTCGCGAAGCTCCAGGAGGCCGAGGACAAGAAGTCGACCATCATCGTCTCCGCCTATGGCGACATGAGCAACATCCGCACAGCCATGAATCGCGGCGCATTCGACTTCCTGACCAAGCCGATCGATTTCGCCGATTTGGAAGCCACGATCGATAAAACCATTCGCCACGTCGAGATGCTGCGCGAGGTGCGGCGGCGCCAGATGGAGGCCGAGCGCGCCCATGCGTCGCTGTCGCGCTTCTTCTCGCCCGAGATCGCCAGGCGCCTGGCGGCGGATGTCGCCGGCGACGGCATGGACGTGCAGTGGCGCGAGGTCGCGACCATCTTCACCGACATCACCGGCTTCACGTCGCTGGTGGAGAGCGCGGCGCCCCAGATGCTCGGCGAGCTCCTCAATGAATATGTCGGCGGCATGACCGAGATCGTCTTCGCGCATGAGGGGACGGTCACGAAAATCATCGGCGATGCGATCCAGGTGCTCTTCAACGCGCCGGGGGACCAGCCGGATTATGCGACGCGTGCGGTCGCCTGCGCCCATGATCTCGACGCCTGGGCGGAGGACTTCTCGGCGCGTTGGAGGGCGAGAGGCGTGAATTTCGGGACCACGCGGATTGGCGTGCATGCGGGCCCGGCGCTGGTTGGCAATTTCGGCGGCAATCGCTTCTTCGACTACACCGCCTACGGCGACACCATCAATATCGCGGCGCGGCTGGAGGCTGCCAACAAGCATCTGGGAACGCGCATTTGCGTCAGCGCCAGCGTCGCCAAGTCGGCTGAAAACTTCCAAGGCCGCCCCATAGGCGAGCTGATGCTGCGCGGACGCAGCGAGCCGCTGCGCGCGTTCGAACCGCTGCCGCAGGCTAAATTCGAAGCGCCTGAGACGGCGCTATATTCGGAGGCTTTCGCCAAGATGGAGGCCGGCGATGCCGCCGCTATGCCGGCCTTTGCTGCGCTGGTCGGCATGCACGCCGACGATCCCCTGGCCGGCTTTCACCTAAGACGCCTGCTCAACGGCGCCAAGGGCATTCGCATGCAACTGGAATAGGAGTCCGTCATGATTCGTGAGTTCTCTGCCGGCAATTATCGTTTCATTCCGTCCGTGTTCCAGTACTCGGCGGGTGCCGCCGCAGATGACGGCTACGAGATCGAGCGCGTCCGGTTCGACCGCCTGGTGCCGCTTGCGGAAGGATTTGCGCTGGCGGCGAAGTTCATCCAGCAGGCCGGGCGGCCGCTGACGGCATTCTGTGCCTGCGAATTGCGCTCGCCGGCGGCTTTCAGCGAGGAAGGCTTTCGGGCGTTCAACCTGCACTATGTGAAGACGCTGTCGGAATGGGGCATCTTCGACGGCACCACCAATCCGGTGGCACGCAGCAATGTCTGCCCCGAGATCGATCCGCCCTCCGAGCCGTCATTCTACGCGTTCTCCTTCACGCGCCCAACCCGCTCGACAGCGCCGAGCTTCGTGATCGCCGGTGGCGCCGAGGCACGTGAGGGCAGCGGCACCTATGTCGAGCGCACCGTGCGCTACCGCGATCTCAGTCCGGAAGGGCTGCGGGAGAAGGTGCGCTTCACGACCACGTCGCAGATGGAAAACCGGATGGGGGCCTTCGGCTTCGGCTGGAAGGACACCACCGGCGTGCAGGCTTATTCGGTGCACGACTTCCACCACGCGCTGGTCGACGAGCTGGTCCGTCGCGGCGCGCTGCGCTCCGGCCTGACCTGGCATTTTGCCCGGCCTCCCGTGGTCGATCTCGAATATGAGATGGATTGCCGCCGCGTGATGCGGGAGGTGGTGATTTGAGATCCTCATCCTGAGGAGCGGCCGTCAGGCCGCGTCTCGAAGGATGGCTACAGGTGACAGTCGGGCCTTCATGGTTCGAGACGCGCGTAAGAACGCGCTCCTCACCATGAGGGACAGCTAGCGCTGGCGCGGGTCGAGTGCGTCGCGCAGGCCGTCGCCGAGCAGGTTCAGCGACAGCACCACCAGGAAGATCGCAAGCCCCGGCCAGATCGCCATCCAGGGCGCCTGGGTCAGGAAGCGCTGTGCGGCATTGAGCATGCTGCCCCATGACGGTGCCGGCGGCTGCTGGCCGAGGCCGAGGAAGGACAACGCCGCTTCGGCGATGATGGCCGCCGCGATCGACAGTGTCGCCTGCACCAACAGCGCCGGCAGGATATTCGGCAGAATGTGTGAGAACGCGATCCGCCACGGTGGATTGCCGAGTGCCCGCGCGGCCTCGACATAGTCCTCGGCCTTGACGCTGAGCACCTGGCCGCGGGTCAGGCGGATGAAGATCGGGGTTGCCGAGATGCCGATCGCGATCATGGCATTGCCGAGGCTCGGGCCGAGGAATGCCGCCAGCGCAATCGCCAGGATCAGGAACGGGCAGGCGAGCATCGCGTCGGTGATCCGACTGATCAGCGCATCGGTGAAGCCGCCGCGATAGCCGGCGAGCAGACCCAGCGGCAGGCCAATGCCGAGTGCGATGGCGACCGAGATCAAGCCGGCGAGCAGCGATGCGCGCGCACCGTAAACCACGCGGCTCAGGATGTCGCGGCCGAGCTCGTCGGTGCCAAACCAGTGCGCGGCGGTCGGCGGCTTCCGCACCAGGCTCCAGCTCGTCGCGACGGGATCATAGGGAACGACGATCGGTGCAAGCGCCGCAAGAAGAATGAACGCGATGATCACGATGAGGCCAAATACAGCGGCCTTGCGCTTGAACAGACGCCGCCGCGCGCGGCGTGCGGGGCTGTCCGGCTCGTGAGCTTGCGTGACGGAACTGGCCAGCGCTGTGTCGGTCATGGCACTAGCCCCGTAGCCGCGGATTGACGAGGATATAAGCGACGTCCGCAATAAGATTCAGCGTGATGTAGACCGTGGCCGTCACCAGTACCACGCCCTGCACGACCGCATAGTCGCGGTTGAACACGGCATCCACGATCAGCTTGCCGAAGCCGGGGATGGAGAAGATTTGTTCGGTCAGCACCGCACCCGACAAGAGTGTGCCGAGCTCGAGCGCGCCGAGCGTGATGATAGGCGTCAGTGCGTTACGCATCGCGTGGTTGAGAATGACCGATCGTTCCGACAGTCCCTTGGCGCGCGCTGTGCGGACATAGTCGCTCTCCAGCACCTGCAGCATGGCACTGCGCGTATGCCGCATCAGGATCGCCGCAATCGCGTTGCCCAGCACGAAGGCCGGCATGATGGTGGCCGAAAGGCTCGCGCGCCAGTTTTCGGTGAGCGGCACATAGCCCGAGGCCGGCAGCCAGCCGAGCTCGATCGAGAACAGGAAGATCAACATGATGCCGAGCCAGAAATTCGGCGTGGAGATGCCCCACAGTGCGAAGAAATTGGCGCCGTAGTCCCAGGCGGTGCCTTTCTTCACGGCCGCGACGATGCCGGCGGGAATGCCGATGCAGAACGCGATCAGGATCGCCATCGAGCCGAGCTGCAGCGTCACCGGCAGCTTCTGCGCGATCAGCTCGCGCACTGGCATCTTGTTGCGCAGCGACTCGCCAAAGTCGCCCGACAGGACGCCCTTGATCCAGTAGGCATACTGCACGGGAACCGGTTGATCGAGCCGGTACTGATGCCGGATCTGCTCGATCACCGCAGGATCGCGCTCTTCGCCCGCCATCACCAGCGCGGGATCGCCCGGCAGCAATTGTTGCAGCGAGAAGATCAGCACCGACACGAAGAACAGCGTCGGCACGATCTGCACAAGGCGGCGGGCGAGGAAGTTCAGCATCCCTTCGGCGTCACTTCAGCTTGAGACCGACCACGCGCACGAGGCCGTCGGGCATCTGCCTGTAACCTTCGAGCTTGGTCGTGTGCGCGATGATGATGCGGCGATGATAGATGTAAAGGAGGGGCTCTTCCTCCTGGACCAGTTTCGCCAGAGCTTCGTAACTGGCCTTGCGCTTGGCGGGATCGGTCACCGCTCGCGCATCCTCCAGCGCCTTGTCGGCCTGTGCATTGTTCCACGCGCCGTAGTTCTGCGGCGCGCCGCTGTGCAGGAAGACGTAGGTGTTGCCGTCGGGATCGACGCGGCCGCTCCAGGCGAGCATGTAAGCCTGGTAGTCGCCGGCCTCGGCCTGCTTCAGTCCGGTCGCGAATTCGGTGAGGCGGATCTTCATGTCGAAGCCGGCCTCGGCCGCCATCGACTGGATCACCTGCGCCGGCGTCTCCGTCTCGGCGCCCTTCGGCACCAGGAAATCGACGCTGACTGGCGGCGTCACGCCGGCTTCCTTCAGCAGCGCCTTGGCTTTCTCGACATTGCGGGGACGGACCGGAAGGGATTTCTGATAATAGGGATGATCAGGATTGACCCATTGATTGCCAACCTGAAACTCGCCGTTGAACACGACCTGGTTGATCGCCTCGCGGTCGATGGCGAGATCGAGCGCCTGTCGCACCTTGGCGGATTGGCTGAGCGGTCCCTTGGCCTTGTCCTTGCCGATGTTGAGGGTGACACCCTGATAGCCCAGCTCGATGGCGGTCGCGACCTTCAGCCGCGAATCCGCGCGAACCTCCTTGAGGTCGGTGGCGAGCACGCGCTCGATCAGGTCGAGTCCGCCGGACTTCAGGTTCGCGAGCCGCACCGTGGCATCGACGATCGGCTGGAACACGATGCGGTCGATGAAGACGTTGTTCTTGTTCCAATAGTCGGCGAACTTCTCGAACACGATGCGGTCCTGCTGCACGCGCTCGACGAATTTGTAGGGGCCCGCACAGACCGGACGCAGGCCGAACTTGTCACCGGCTTCCTTCGCCGCCTTCGGCGACATCATCATGCCGGCACGATCGGTGAGCTGGGCGAGCAGCGGCGAGAACGGCGACTTCAGCACCAGCTTGATGGTGAGGGGATCGACGACGTCGATGTGGTCGACCGAGGCCAGCTCTGGCTTGCGGAAGGAACCCGGGAAGGTCAGGTGGCGCTCCAGCGAGAACTTGGCGGCCTCGGCATCGAACGGCTCGCCGTCGTGGAATTTCACGCCAGGGCGGAGCTTGATGACGAGCGCTTTGCCATCATCGGCCGTTTCGCTGGACAGCGCGAGCTGGGGCACGATGTTGAGCTTCTCGTCGATGTCGAACAGCTTATCGCAGAACGCGGAGAACACGATGCGGCCGACATAGGTGCGTGCCATCGATGGATCGAGGATGTCGGGGTCCTCGGCAAGACCGATGCGCAGTGTGGTTTGGGCTTGCGCTGTTACGACCGACAGCAGGAAGGCGGTGGCCGTTGCGGCCAGGCGAAACATCTTCATCGGACAATCCCTATTGCTTCGGCTACGTCGTTGTGGGCGCGGTGTCTTGTATACCAACCCCGGAGACGACTGTGCCTTCCGTCTTTTGGCTGAAGGCCGCGACCAATTTTGCAAGTGCTGGCGAAAACCCGCCGGCCGCCGGCAGGATGGCGTCGGCAGACGGCAGCTCGCCTACGCGGTGACAGGCGGCGGCGTGGCCCGCGCGGTCGGCCACGAGCTCCGGCGCCTCGGTGCGACAGCGCTCGATAACGAAGGGGCAGCGCGTATGGAAGCGGCAGCCGGCCGGCGGATTGAGCGCGCTCGGGATCTCGCCCGTCAATAGGACCGCCGTTCGCTTCGCTTTCGGCTGTGGCAGGGGGATCGCGGACAACAGCGCCCGGCTATAGGGATGGCGCGGTGCTGCGAAGAGCGCGTCGGCCTCCGCGGTCTCGACGATCTGGCCGAGATTCATCACCGCCACCTGGTTGGCGATGTGCTTGACCACCGCGAGGTCATGCGAGACGAAGATGTAGGCGAGGCCGAGCCGGTCCTGGAGCTCGCGCAGCAGATTAAGGATCTGCGAGCGGATCGAGACGTCCAGCGCCGAGACCGGCTCGTCGCAGATGATCAGCTTCGGCTCGACCGCGAGCGCACGGGCGATGGCAATGCGCTGGCGCTGACCGCCGGAGAATTCATGCGGATAGCGCTGCGCCAGCCGCGGCTCCAGCCCGACCAGCCGCAACAGTTCGGCGACCCGCTCGCGCCGCTGTGCGGGAGGTACGAGATCGTGCAGAGCCAGCGGCTCGGTCAGGATCTGGCCGACGGTCATGCGCGGATTGAGCGAGGCGTAGGGGTCCTGGAAGATGATTTGGGCTTCGCGGCGGAAGGCGCGGAGTGCATTGGCGTCGAGGGAGAGAAGATCACGGCCGTCAAAGCGTACCGTGCCCACATCCGGCTCGATCAGCCGCAGCACCAGACGGCTGACGGTGGATTTGCCGCAACCGGATTCGCCGACCAGGGCCAGCGTCTTGCCGACTTCGACCGAGAAGGAGACGCCATCGACGGCTTTGACATGCGCCCGAGCGCGGCCGAACAGCGAGCGTTCGGCGACGAAATGCTTGACCAGGCCTTGGACCTCGAGCAGTGCCATCACGACACCAGACGTTCGAGCGGCGCGCGGATGCAGCGCGACAGGTGACCGGGACTGACTTCGATCAGTGGCGGCGCCGCCTTGGTGCAGGCGCCCAGCACGAACGGGCACCGTGCGGCGAAGCGGCAGCCGACGGGCGGCTGCGCCATGTTCGGCACCATGCCTTCGATCGTCGCAAGCTGCTCGGCGCGATGGTCGAGCCGCGGGATCGAGCCGAGCAGGCCAACGGTGTAAGGATGCTGCGGTGCCGAGAACAATTCGTCCACCGGCGCGCGCTCGACGATCTCACCGGCATACATTACCGCGACCTCGTCGCAGACCTCGGCGACGACGCCGAGATCATGCGTGATCAGAATGATGGCGGCACCGCTCGCGGCCTTCAACTCCCGCATCAGCTCCAGAATCTGGGCCTGCAAGGTGACATCGAGCGCCGTGGTCGGCTCGTCAGCAATCAAGAGGCGCGGATCGCAGGCAAGCGCCATGGCGATCATCAAGCGCTGGCGCATGCCGCCGGAGAGCTTGTGCGGGAATTCGTTGATCCGACGCTCGGGTGAGGGGATGTGGACGCGGCGCAGGAGCTCGATCGCGCGCTCGCGCGCATTGCGCTGCGAGCCGCCGCGATGGCGCAGGATCGTCTCGATGATCTGGTCGCCGATGGTCAGGCTCGGGTTGAGCGAGGTCATCGGCTCCTGGAAGATCATCGCCAGACGGTTACCGCGCAGGTCACGTAGCGTCTGGTCCGGCGTCTGCAACAGGTCGAGGCCCTCGAAGCGGATCGTGCCCGATATCTCCGCGCTTTGCTTCGGCAGCAGGCCCATGATCGCCAGCGACGTCACGCTCTTGCCGCAGCCGGATTCGCCGACGAGGCCGAGCGTGGCGCCATTGGCGACGCTGAGATCGACGCAATCGACCGCGTGGGTGACACGGCCATCGTCGCCGTGGAAGCGAATGCGCAGATCCGTGATCTCGATGAGGGGACTGGCGCTCATGACTGTCTTGCGCGGGCTGCTTTGATGCTGGCGTCGATGACGCTGCGATCGGTGTTGCCGGCCGGGTTCTGCCGTGTCGGCATGGAGGCGCGGAAGTGCACCCAGAGCTCGTGGCTGACCTGCTCGAGTCGTTCGAGTTCCCCGAGCGGATCGGGATGATCGTCAGCGCGAATGTCCAACGCCGGCCATTCCTCCTCGCCATGGATCAGCAGCGCCGCCGACTGCTTGCCCCGCTTGTCACCGCCGGCGGCTTCGCCGGCGCGCATCGCCGCGAGCAGACGGCGCGGGAAGGGCAGGCTGTCGTTGGCGATGTAGGTTTTTGCGGTCTCGTCGAGCACGTCGGCACCCGCAAGCATGTTGCCGGCGATGGAGAAGCCGCTGCCCGCGATGTGTCCGCACCAGTCGATACAATCGCGCCCGGTATGCGCGGCGATCTCGCCGCTCGCGTCCATGATGTGGATCTGGCGGCTTTCGCGGCCGTCGTCGGCAGCGAGCAGCGCGGCAAGCACGTCGTGTGCATTGAGGCCTTCGCGCAGCAGCTTGACGCCGTCGATGCCGTAATAGGGATTGACCAAGGCCTGCGTGGCGATTGCCCCGAGTCCAGCGGCAATGTACGGGACACGCGCGCCCACGGCGAAGAAACGCGTCGCAACGGCAATGCCGAACTGGTCGGTGGCAGGATCTCGCGCGATGATCGACCAGGTCATTTTCTGCCCATCAGCGTCCTACGGCGTAGCCCTGCATGCCGCGGGGATTTGCGGCAGCGCGCCGGCGCACGCCGACGCGCGAGGCCGCGGTGAGGCGGCCTTCCGACCAGTCGGGACCGACCTCGACGACGTGCCCGCGCTCGCGAAGGTTCTCGATCGTGGCCTTCGGCACGCGGTTCTCGACCACGAGCACGCCCGGGCGCGCGGTGCGCGGCCAGAACGAGATCGGGAAGTGTTCGGAGTGCCAGGCCGGCGCGTCGATCGCCTCCTGGAGATTGAGGTTGCAATGGACGTGGCGCAGGAAGAACTGCGTGATCCACTGGTCCTGCTGGTCGCCGCCGGGCGAGCCCCAGGCGAGATACGGCTCGCCATCGCGCAGCGCCATGGTCGGCGACAGCGTGGTGCGCGGCCGCTTGCCCGGCGCGAGCGCCGCGGGATGGTCCTCCTCGAGCCAGAACATCTGTGCGCGGCTGCCGAGACAGAAGCCGAGCTCGGGAATGATCGGCGAGGATTGCAGCCAGCCGCCCGACGGCGTCGAGGACACCATGTTGCCGGCCTTGTCGATGATGTCGAAATGCACGGTGTCGCCGCGCACCTCGCCGAAGCGCCCCACGGTCGGCTCGCCAGCACCGAGCGCGCCGACCGCCTCGCGCTGGCCCTCGGCGCGGCGAAGCTTGACCACGCCGCCAAAGCCCTCGACCGAGCCGGGGCGGAAGTCGAGCGAGGCCTTTTCGGTGACGAGCTTGCGGCGCTCGTCGTTATAGGCATCCGACAGCAACGTCGTGATCGGGATCTCGTTGAATTTGGGATCGCCGTAGAACTTTTCGCGGTCGGCGAATGCAAGCTTGGCGCATTCGATCTGAAGATGGATGAACTCCGGCCCGGTCGGATCGAGCCCGTCGAGCGCAAAGCCTTTCAAGAGAGCGAGCTGCTGGAGCGTAACCGGGCCCTGGCTCCAGACGCCGGCCTTGCAGACGGTGTAGCGACCGTAATCGTAAGTGAGCGGCGCCTCGATCGTCGGCTGCCAGCGTGCCATGTCGTCGGCCGAGAGGACGCCGCGATGCGGCGAGCCGCTAACGTCCATGACCTCCTGGGTGCGGCAGAATTTGTCGATGGCTTCCGCAACGAAACCTTGCGACCAGGCTTTTCGCGCGCGCTCGATCTCGGCGTCGCGGCCGCCGCCGCCGCTCTCGGCCTCGCTGAGAATGCGGGTATAGGTCGCAGCCAGCGTCTTGTTGGTGAACAGCGTTCCGGGCCTCGGCACCTCGCCATTCGGCAGGTAGACGGCGGCCGAGGTCGGCCAATGCTTGCGGAACAGCTGCTCGACGGTCTGGATCGTGGCGCAAGCGCGCTCGACCAGCGGATAGCCGTCACGCGCATAGGAGATCGCGGGCTCCAGCACATCGCGCACACGCATCGTGCCGTAGTCGCGCAGCAGCATCATCCAGGATTCAAATGTCCCGGGAACGCAGGCGGCGAGCAGACCGGTGCCGGGCACCATGTCGAGGCCTTCGCTCTTGTAGTGCGCGATGGTGGCGCGTGCCGGTGCCGGGCCTTGACCGCAGATCACTTCGGTGCGCCCGCGCTTGACGTCATGGACGATGACAGGCACGTCGCCGCCGGGGCCGTTCAGATGCGGCTCGACCACCTGGAGCGTGAAGGCGGTGGCGACACCGGCGTCGAAGGCGTTGCCGCCCTTCTCCAGGATGCCCATGCCAACGGCGGTCGCAATCCAATGCGTGGTGGCGACGACCCCGAAGGTGCCTTCGATCTCCGGCCTCGTCGTGAACGGATCGGGATTGATTTTGCTGGTCATGGGCTACCTCATTTGCGACGCGCGCAATTGATCACAGGGCCACGCCGCCGCCAAATGCGCAGGCTGCATGGCACGCGCGCGTCACGCCGGGACTGGCGCGGTGTTGACCGCGTGGCAGGCGACGCCGTCGATCAGTTCCGGCGTGTCCTTGCGACAGAGATCGAACGCCAGCGGACAGCGCGGGTTGAAGGCGCAGCCGGAGGGGGGATGGATCGGGTTCGGGATCTCGCCTTTCACCGGAACGCGCTGGCGGCCGCTCATGGCGAGATCTGGCACGGCACCCAGCAGCATCTTGGTGTAGGGCATGCGCGGACGGGCGAACAGCTCGCGTCCTTCCGCGAGCTCGACGATGCGGCCGAGATACATCACGCCGACCCGGCTCGCCATGTGGCGGACCACGGCGAGGTTGTGGCTGATGAACATGTAGGTCAGGCCGAACTTGTCCTGGAGATCGCGCATCAGATTCAGGATCTGGGCCTGCACGGAGACGTCGAGGGCCGAGGTCGGCTCGTCGCAGACGATGAACTCGGCGTCCGATGCGAGCGCGCGCGCGATCGCGATGCGCTGACGCTGGCCGCCGGAGAACTCGTGCGGAAATTTCAGCCTGTCGTCGGGGTGCAGGCCGACGAGGCTGAGCAGCTCGCCGACGCGAGCCTGGATGTCGCGCTCGCCCTGGATCAGGTCGAAGGCGCGGATCGGCTCGGAGATGATGGCGTCGACCCGGAAGCGAGGGTTCAGGCTGGCATAGGGGTCCTGGAAGATCATCTGGATGCGGCGGCGTAGCTTCCGCCGCGCCGACGCCTGTCGCGGATCGGTCATCGACACGCCGTCGATCAGCACATCGCCAGAACTCGGCGGCAACAGGCCGACGACCATGCGCGCCACCGTGGTCTTGCCGGAACCGGATTCGCCGACCAGGGCGAACGTCTCGCCCTTCCTGATCTCGAAGCTAACGTGATCGACCGCCTTCAGATATTCGAGATGCCCGCCTTCGAGCACGCGGTTGAGCCATGGCTTCGAGACGTCGAAGACGCGGCGTAGATTGGTGGCCTGGACGAAGGGAGCACTCATGCCGCGCTCTCCGCCGGCACATTGTCATAGAGGTGGCAGGCAACCGACTGCGCGCCACGTGGGAGCGGCTCCGGCCGCTCAACGCGACAGCGGTCGAAGGCGAAGGCACAGCGCGGATTGAACGAGCAACCCGGCGGAATCGCCGACAGGCGCGGCATGGAGCCAGGAATCTGCACGAGACGCTTGTCGTCTCCGGCCAGCGTCGGGATCGCGCCCATCAGCCCCCTGGCGTAGGGGTGCAGCGGATTCTTCACGACATCCTGCACCGGACCGATCTCGGCGATGCGGCCGGCATACATCACCGCGACCCGGTCCGACGTCTCCGCGATCACGCCCATGTCGTGGGTCACCAGCATCACGGCGGTGCCGTGGTCGCGCCCGAGCCGTTTGATCAGGGAGATGATCTGCGCCTGCACGGAGACATCGAGCGCGGTGGTCGGCTCGTCTGCGATGATCAGTTCCGGCTCGGCGCAGATCGCCAGCGCAATCACCACGCGCTGGCGCATGCCGCCGGAGAATTCGTGGGGATAGCCGTCGATGCGCTTTTCCGGCGCGGGAATGCCGACTTCGGCCAAGAGATCGATGGCGCGGCGGCGCGCCGCTTGTTCGGAGAGATTGAGGTGGGTCCGGATCGTCTCCACGATCTGGTCGCCGACCCGGTAGAGCGGATTGAGCGAGGTGAGGGGATCCTGGAAGATCATACCGATGCGCTTGCCCCGGATGCGGCGCATCTCCTCCGGCGGCAGATTGTCGATGCGCAGGCCCGCGAGATGAATCTCGCCGCCGGCGATGCGGCCGGGCGGATCGATCAGGCCGATCACCGAGAGGCCGGTGACGGACTTGCCGGCGCCGGATTCGCCGACCACGCCGAGCACCTCGCCCTTGGCGATGTCGAAGGAGATGCCGTCGATGGCGCGCAGCGTGCCACGGCGGGAGGCGAACTCGACCTGGAGGTTGCGCACGGAGAGAACGGGTTCGGTCATGGGCGAGGCATACTCATCGAAGTTTTGGATTGAGCGCGTCGCGCAGCCAGTCGCCGAGCAGATTGATCGACAGAATCAGCGCCGCGAGCGCGAGCCCTGGAAAGGCGACGATCCACCATTCGCCTGCGAACAGATAGCCGTTGCCGATGCGGATCAGCGTGCCGAGCGACGGCATGGTTTCGGGCATGCCCGAGCCGAGGAACGACAGCGTTGCCTCGGTGATGATGGCGAGCGCGAGATTGATGGTAGCGATCACGAGGATCGGTCCCGTGGTGTTCGGCAACACGTGGCGCAGCATGATCACGGGGGCGGGCAGGCCGATCAATTGCGCTGCTGCGACATAATCCTTGTTCTTCTCGACCAGGACCGAGCCACGCACAGTGCGCGCGTACTGCACCCAAAAACTCAGGCCGATCGCGAAGACCAGAACCGCCAACATGCTCATCTCGTCGAGCTTGTTGCCAAAGACCGATTTAGCGATGCCGTTGATCAAGAGTGCAATCAGGATGGCCGGGAAAGAAAGCTGCACGTCGGCGATGCGCATGATCAATCCATCCACTGCGCCGCCGAAATAACCCGCCGTCAGCCCGAGCAGGATGCCGAGTACGCCAGACAAGACCACGCCGAGGACGCCGACGAGCAGCGAAATGCGCAGGCCGTAGAGGATCGCGGACAGCACGTCACGGCCCTGCTCGTCGGTGCCGAGCAGGAACGGGCTCTGACCGTCGGCGGTCCAGAGCGGCGAGATGCGAGAATTCATCAACTGAAGCTGCGCCGGATCGAATGGATTCTGCACCGACAGCACCGAGGCGAAGATCGCGAGCAGGAAGAACAGAAGCGTTACCCCCGCAGCGATCATGGTGATCTTGGAGCGGCGGAACGAATAGAACAGGTCGCTGTCGAGCGCGCGCCTGAACCAGCCAGGTGCGGCCGCGGCGCGCTTCTCGACACTATGCGGAACGACGGCCTCACTCATGTCAGTGCGCCCGGCTGACCGTCGAGCGCAGCCGCGGATCGACGATGGTGTAGAGGATATCAACCACGAGATTGATGGTGACGAAGATCAGGGAGACCATCATCAGGTAGGCCGCCATGATCGGGATATCGACGTTCTGAACGGCCTGCACGAACAGGAGCCCCATGCCCGGCCACTGGAACACGGTCTCGGTGATGATTGCGAAGGCAATGACCGAGCCAAATTGCAGGCCTGCCACGGTGATGACAGGAACCAGCGTGTTGCGCAGCGCGTGACCGAAATGGATCGCCCGCGTGGTCAGTCCGCGCGCACGGGCGAAGCGGATGTAGTCAGTCCGCATCACTTCCAGCATCTCCGCGCGCACGAGGCGCATGATCAGCGTCATCTGGAACAGGCCAAGTGTGATCGCGGGCATGATCAACGCTTTCAAGCCCGATAACGTCAGAAGGCCAGTCGTCCACCAGCCAATATGCACGACGTCGCCCCGCCCGAACGAAGGCAACCAGCCGAGCGTCACCGAAAACAGGTAGATCATGAGAATGCCGATCAGGAAGGTCGGCAGCGAGATGCCGATCAGCGAGACGGCTTGAAATATGTGCGCGAGCCAGCTGTCACGGCGCAGCGCCGAATAGACGCCCATCAGGATGCCGCTGACCATCGCGAAGATGGTGGCGCAGATCGCGAGCTCCAGCGTCGCGGGCATCCGCTCCATCAGCAGATTGTTGACGGGGAGGCGGAACTGGTAGGACACGCCGAATTTGAACTGCGCGGCGTTGCCGATATAGCGGCCAAACTGCACGAGAACGGGGTCGTCGAGGCCGAGCGATTTGCGGATCGCGGCGCGTTCAGCGCCCGACGTGTCCATCCCGACCATCTGGTTTACGGGATCGCCGGCAAATCGGAACATCGAGAACGCGATGATCCCGACGGCGATCATGACACCGATGGCCTGGATGGCCCGGCGCAGTGTGAAAGCGAGCATCTGTTCCTTTCACATCTCTTCAGCAGCACGCATCATTGCGTTAACCCGAAACGGCAAGTCCCGGAAGCCAAGGCTTCCGGGACTTCACAACTTGTCGACACCTACTCGTCCTGCTTGGTCGCCCAGTAGAGCATGACCATGTTGTCCGCACGCTGGGTCAGCTTCACCTTCTTCGACACGCCCCAGGCGAGCGCCTGCTGGTGCAGCGGGATATAGGCCCAGTCCTTCATCGAGAGCTCGAAGGCCTGCTTGATCAGGAGATCGCGCTTGGCCGTGTCGGATTCCACGAGAACCTTGTCGGCGAGCTCGTCGAACTGCTTGTTGCAATAGCCGGCGAGATTGGCTTCGCCGCGGTTGGGATCCTTGGGATCGTCCCGGCAACCCATGATGTCGTGCAGCACGTTCTGGGAATCGAGCGTATCCGGGGTCCAGCCCAGCATGAACAGCGAGGTCTTGTAGCCGCCGGGCTTGAGCACCTTGGCGAAATATTGGGCCTTGGGCTGCGCCAGCAGATCCACCTTGATGTTGATGCGGGCGAGCATGCCGACGATGGCCTGACAGATCGCGGCGTCATTGACGTAGCGATCGTTCGGGCAGTCCATCGTCACCTCGAAACCGTCGGCATAGCCGGCGTCGGCAAGGAGCTTCTTGGCGGCGTCGGGATCGAATTTCGGCCGGGTGAAGCCCTTCGACGGATAGATCTCCGGTGCGACCATCAATGCGGACGGCGTGGACAGCCCGCGCATGACGCGGTTCTTGATCAGGTCGACATCGATCGCCCGGTAGACGGCTTCACGGACGCGAACGTCCTTGAACGGGTTCTTGCCCTTGACGTTGGAATACAGGAGCTCGTCGCGCGCCTGATCCATGCCGACGAAGATGGTGCGGAGCTCAGGTCCCGTCAGCACCGTGGCGTTGGGGCTCGCTTTGACGCGCTCGATGTCCTGCACCGGTACCGGCTCGATCACGTCGACTTCGCCCGACAACAGCGCCGCAACACGGGTGGCGGGGTTGGCGATCGGCGTAAAGATGATCTCCTTCAGATTATGTTCCGGCTTGCGCCACCAGTTCGGGTTGACCTTGAAGACGGTCTTCACGCCCGGCTGATGGCTTTCGATGACGAACGGACCGGTGCCGTTTTCATGGAGCGACGCATAGCTCGGAGTCGTGGCGGCCGCTGGCGTCGGTGCCACCGCATCGTTCGCCTCTGCCCATTTCTTGTCCATGATGTACCAGGTCGCCCACAGCGCCGTCAGGATCGGATTGGGCGAGGTCAGGATGAAATCGACGGTGTAATCGTCGACCTTGACGACCTTGGCATCGGCGGGAACGCGGCTCTGGAAATTCGAGCCTTTTGCTCGTACGCGCTCGGCCGAGAACACCACGTCGTCAGCGGTGAAGGGGTCGCCATTGTGGAATTTCACGCCCTTGCGCAGGTGAAAACGCCAGCGTGTCGGTTCCGGCGTCTCCCAGCTTTCGGCGAGCGCCGGGACGATCTTCAGGTCCTTGCCGCGGGCGACCAGGCCCTCATAGACATGACCGAGATGCGCGCTGGTGGTCGACTCGTTCAGCGTGTAGGGATCGAGCGACTTGAGCTCACCCTGGTTGGCATAGCGCAGCGTCTGGCTCGACGCCGGCGAGACCGCCAACGCAAGCGCACCGGCGAGCGTCGCCGCAAACAGACTTCGTCCGACTGACATTCTTGACCCTCTCCACTCGCCCCGACCGTCATTTTTGATTGTTCGGCGGGGCCGATCGATCCATGTTGCCCAGAGTTCACGACCCGTGCAAGCGCCATTCCAGCAAGGAACGCGCCAAGTTGCACCGCTGTGCAGCAATGCTGCCCGGCAATCTAGGGGAGGCTGGCGCGCAAACGACATCCGACTTTCGACCTGTGAAGTCCTCCGGAACGATGGAGATGGGCCCTGGCGGCCCTCTTCGTTTCAGCCGTCCGCTGCGGTCGCGCCGGACAATTTGATTGACCATTCCCGTCGATTGCGAAAGCCGGTCGCCGCAGCTTCCCCTCAGGTCGCTTGCGTCGCACCACAACTCGCGGCGATACTGGCGGCAGGCCGCTCGAATCTCATCAGGAGGGGATATGAAAGTTAACATCGAAATCGACTGCACCCCCCTCGAGGCCCGCCAATTCTTTGGATTGCCCGACGTGTCGCCGATGCAGACGGCGGTGATGGACAAGCTACAGCAGCAGGTCTTGAGCAACATCGACAAGGTCTCGCCCGAATCGTTGGTTCAGAGCTGGTTTACATACGATCCCAAGCTCGCCGAGCGGTTTCAGGACATGTTCGTCGCGATGGCCGGCCTCGGCGGCACGCGCAGTAGCGACAAGAAGAAATAGTGTCGTCAGGGCCGGACGGGACGCTGGATCCAGGCCGGCTTCGTCCGCCGGGTGTCGGACTGCTGCTTGCCGAGGCGCGGGGCCTGTTCGAACTCAATGCGAGCCTGCTGCTGTCACCGCTGCTGATGCGCGCACCAAGGGGCGACGGCCATCCGGTGCTGGCGCTGCCGGGCTTCCTCGCCAGCGATCTCTCGATGGCGCCGATGCGGCGCTATCTCAGCGAGCTCGGTTACGAGGCACATGCCTGGCGGATGGGCCGCAATCTCGGCGGGCTCGGACGGATGCGGGACGCCTTGCGCGTTCGTCTGGGCGAAATCCATGCCGCGTCCGGACGCAAGGTCAGCCTGGTCGGATGGAGCCTCGGCGGCGTCTATGCCCGTGATCTCGCACTTCAGGCGCCGGAAATGGTCCGCTATGTCGTCACGCTCGGTAGCCCTTTTGCCAACGACGTGCGGGCGACCAACGCCACGCGGCTGTACGAGGCGCTGTCCGGCGAGCGGGTCGAGGATTTTGCCGAACAGCGCGAGGCGATCGCCGGCGATCTGCCGGTGCCCACGAGCTCGATCTATTCGCGCGCCGACGGTGTCGTGAACTGGCGGACCTGTCTGCTGCGTCCTTCCGACCGTGCCGAAAACATCGAGGTGCACCTGGCGAGCCATATCGGGCTCGGGGTCAACCCCGCGGCGCTATGGGCCGTGGCGGACCGCTTGGCGCAACCGGAGGGAGAATTCTGGCCATTTGACCGGGCCGGGCCGTTTGCCATTGCATATGCCCCGCCGGAACAGGCAGTATCGGCCTGACGAGAAGCGCCGACCAAGGCGCCCGTCGAAATCCTGCGGGAGGGAACTATGGCTGACGGGAAGAAGCTGTCGTCGCTGGACGCGTCGTTTCTCTATCTGGAAACGCCGGAAATGCCGATGCATGTCGGCAGCATGGCGATCTTTCGCCTGCCCGACGATTACAAGGGCGACTTCTTCGAAGACTTCAAGGCGATGATCGTCTCGCGCCTGCACATCGCGCCGATCCTGAAGGCGCGGCTGGAGAAGGCGCCGCTCGACATCGATCATCCCTCCTGGGTCGAGGACGACCAGTTCGACATCGACCGCCACATTTTCCGCGCCAGCCTGCCGCAGCCACGCGACCGCGCCACGCTCGAACGCATTGTCGGCTGGATGCATGCCAAGCTCCTGAACCGGGCCCGTCCGCTCTGGGAGTTCTACGTGTTCGAGGGTATGAAGGACAACGAGGTCGGGCTTTATTCCAAGATGCATCATGCCGCCATCGACGGCGGCGCCGGTGCGGCCCTGACCAACATGATCTACGACATCTCGCCGATTCCGCGGAAGGTCGATCCTCCGACGGCAGGAGCCAAGCCCGGACAGGAGCCGCGCGACATCGCCGCCAACCTGCTCGATTCCTATCAGCAGCTCTTCAGCCAGCCGCTCGATGCGTCGGCGGCCGCGAAGAACCTGCAATTGCCGCGCACCGGCAAGAGCGACATCGGCTCGATCCTGTTCGACAACGCGATGTACCAGATCGAGAGCGCGGTTCGCTTTGCCGGTAACATCCCGACCGTGCTCAAGAGCGTCTCCGACGTGCTCGGCAAGGTCGCCGACCCGAAGTCGCGCGAGAGCCTTGCCAGCATGGTGTCGCCGCCGACCATGCTCAACAAGACCATCTCGTCGGAGCGCAGCTTCGCCGGCGTATCGATTTCACTTTCACGGGCGAAGGCGCTAGCCAAGCAGGCCGGCGGCAAGCTCAACGACGTGGTGCTGGCGCTCGCCTCAGGCGTGGTCCGCCGCTATCTGCAGCAATATGGCACGCTGCCGGCGAAATCCCTCACGGCTGCCGTGCCGATCTCGCTGCGCGAGGAGGGCAACACCGAGGCCAACAACCAGGTGTTCGGCATGATCTGCTCGATCGCGACCAACATCGCCGATCCAAAGGCGCGGCTCGAAGCGATCATCGCGCAATCGACCAAGTCCAAGGAGATGTCGCATCCGCTGCGGGCACTGATGCCGCAGGTCTCCAATATCTCGATGCTGGGCGCGCCGATCATGGTGCAGATCCTGGCGCTGCTCTACAGCCGCTCCAATCTGTCGGACGTGCTGCCGCCGGCCGCCAACATCACGGTGTCCAACGTGCCGGGACCGCGGCAGACGCTCTATGCCGCAGGGGCCGAGCTGCTGCACATCTTCCCGGTGTCGATCGCGACGCATGGGCAGGCGCTCAACATCACCGTGCAGAGCTATCGGGACCAGCTCGATTTCGGCTTCATCGTTGGCGCCAATATCATTCCGCATGTACAGGTGATGTGCGACATGCTGCCGGAAGAGTTCGCCGCACTGGAGGCGGCCTATGTGCCGCCCGCGGCCGACGTCAAGAGCGCTGCCGAGTAGGAAGGTCGCCATGATTGAAATGCCACCGCTCAAGTTCGCGACGACGAACGGAATCCGCATGGGCTATTACGAGGCTGGCCCGGCCGATGACAAGCCGCCGATGGTGCTGTGCCACGGCTGGCCCGAGCTCGCCTTCTCCTGGCGCCACCAGATCAAGGCGTTGAGCGAGGCCGGCATCCGCGTGATCGCGCCGGACCAGCGCGGCTACGGTGCGACCGACCGGCCCGAGCCGGTCGAGGCCTACGACATCGAGAACCTGACCGGCGATCTCGTCGGACTGCTTGATCATCTGCAGATCGACAAGGCGATCTTCGTCGGTCACGACTGGGGCGGCTTCGTCGTCTGGCAGATGCCGTTGCGGCACATCGACCGGGTCGCCGGCGTGGTCGGCATCAACACGCCCCACACCAATCGCGCCTGGGCCGATCCGATCGAGCTGTTGCGTGCACGCTTCGGCGAGAAGATGTACATCGTGCAGTTCCAGGATCCGGCGCGCGAGCCGGACAGGATTTTCGGCAGCCGTGTCGAACAGACCTTCGATGCGTTCATGCGTAAGCCGGTGCCGCGCCCGGCCGACGCGCCGCCGGAGGAGGTGGTTGCCGGTGTCGGCGCTTCGCCGCGGCTCAATCTGGCATTTCCGCAGATGATTGCCGGCTATGACGCGAAGCACGATCCGCGTACGCCGATCCTGTCGCCGGAAGAGAAGAGAGTCTTCGTCGATGCCTTCACCAGAACCGGCTTCACCGGCGGCATCAACTGGTACCGCAACATGTCGCGCAACTGGACGCGTGCCGAAGGGCTCGATCATACGGTCCGCGTGCCGTCGATGATGATCATGGCCGAGAATGACGCGGTGTTGCCGCCATCCTCCGCTGATGGCATGGACAAGCTGATTCCCGATCTCGAAAAGTATCTCGTCAAGGACAGCGGCCATTGGACGCAGCAGGAGAAGCCGGAGGAGGTCAGCGCCAAACTGATCGAATGGCGTAGAAGGAGGTTTGGCTAGGTCGTCATTGCGAGCGAAGCGAAGCAATCCAGGAATGTGTCCGCGGAGAGACTCTGGATTGCTTCGTCGCAAGAGCTCCTCGCAATGACGAGGGTTACTGAGGGGGAAGCGCTTTTCATGTCATCCAAGAACCGACTGGACCCGATCCCGCATCCGCCGACCAAGCCGGTGGTCGGCAACATGTTGTCGCTGGATTCGGCCGCCCCCGTGCAGCACCTGACGCGGCTCGCCAAGGAGCTCGGTCCGATCTTCTGGCTCGACATGATGGGCTCGCCGATCGTCGTTGTCTCCGGCCATGATCTCGTCGACGAGCTCTCCAACGAGAAGCGCTTCGACAAGACGGTGCGCGGCGCGCTGCGGCGTGTGCGTGCGGTCGGCGGCGACGGCCTGTTCACGGCCGATACCAAGGAGCCGAACTGGAGCAAGGCGCACAACATTCTGCTCCAACCGTTCGGCAACCGCGCCATGCAGTCCTATCATCCGAGCATGGTCGATATCGCCGAGCAACTCGTCCACAAATGGGAGCGGCTCAACGCGGACGACGAGATCGACGTCGTCCACGACATGACCGCATTGACGCTTGATACGATCGGCCTCTGCGGTTTCGACTACCGCTTCAATTCGTTCTACCGCCGCGACTACCACCCCTTCGTCGAGTCGCTGGTGCGCTCGCTCGAAACCATCATGATGACGCGCGGCTTGCCGTTCGAGCAGCTCTGGATGCAGAAGCGGCGCAAGACCTTGGCCGAAGACGTCGCCTTCATGAACAAGATGGTCGACGAGATCATCGCAGAACGCCGCAAGAGTGCGGACGGGATCGACGACAAGAAGGACATGCTGGCCGCGATGATGACCGGCGTCGACCGCGCGACCGGCGAGCAGCTCGATGACGTCAACATTCGCTACCAGATCAACACTTTCCTGATCGCTGGCCACGAGACCACCAGCGGCCTGTTGTCCTACACGCTCTATGCGCTGCTCAAGCATCCGGACATCCTCAAGAAGGCCTATGATGAGGTCGACCGCGTCTTCGGCCCCGACGTCAATGCGAAGCCGACCTATCAGCAGGTGACGCAGCTCACCTACATCACGCAGATTCTGAAGGAGGCGCTGCGGCTGTGGCCGCCGGCGCCGGCCTATGGTATCTCGCCGCTCAACGACGAGACCATCGGCGGCGGCAAGTACAAGCTCAGGAAGGGCACCTTCACCACCATCCTGGTGACGGCGTTGCATCGCGATCCCAGCGTCTGGGGACCGAACCCGGATGCGTTCGATCCCGAGAATTTCAGCCGCGAAGCGGAAGCGAAGCGGCCGATCAATGCCTGGAAGCCGTTCGGCAACGGCCAGCGCGCTTGCATCGGCCGCGGCTTTGCCATGCACGAGGCTGCGCTTGCGCTCGGCATGATCCTGCAGCGCTTCAAGCTGATCGATCACGAGCGCTATCAGATGCACCTCAAGGAAACGCTGACGATGAAGCCGGAAGGCTTCAAGATCAAGGTGCGCCCACGCGCCGATCGCGAGCGCGGTGCTTACGGCGGGCCCATCGCGGCTGTGGCCTCGGCACCGAGGGCGCCGCGCCAGCCGACCGCGCGGCCGGGTCACAACACGCCGATGCTGGTGCTGTACGGGTCCAATCTCGGCACCGCCGAGGAGCTGGCGACGCGCATGGCTGATCTCGCCGAGATCAACGGCTTTGCCGTTCACCTTGGCCCGCTCGACGATTACGTCGGCAAGTTGCCGCAGGAAGGCGGCGTGCTGATCATCTGCGCCTCCTATAATGGCGCGGCGCCTGACAATGCGACGCAGTTCGTCAAATGGCTCGGCGGCGACTTGCCGACGGATGCCTTTGCCAATGTGCGCTACGCCGTGTTCGGCTGCGGCAATAGCGATTGGGCTGCGACCTATCAGTCGGTGCCGCGCTTCATTGACGAGCAATTGTCGGCGCATGGCGGGCGCGCCGTCTTCCCGCGCGGCGAAGGCGATGCGCGCAGCGATCTCGACGGCCAATTCCAGAAATGGTTCCCGGCGGCTGCCCAGGTCGCGACCAAGGAATTCGGCATCGACTGGAATTTCACCCGCACCGCGGAGGACGATCCGCTTTACGCGATCGAGCCGGTGGCGGTGACTGCCGTCAACACCATCGCCGCCCAGGGCGGCGCGGTGGCGATGAAGGTGCTGGTCAATGATGAGCTTCAGAACAGGAGCGGGGCCAATCCATCGGAGCGTTCGACACGCCACATCGAGGTGCAACTGCCGTCCAACGTCACCTATCGCGTCGGCGACCATTTGAGCGTCGTTCCGCGCAACGACCCGACGCTGGTGGATTCGGTCGCCCGCCGCTTCGGCTTCCTGCCGGCCGATCAGATCAGGCTTCAGGTGGCCGAAGGCCGCCGTGCGCAATTGCCGGTCGGCGAGGCCGTGCCGGTCGGCCGTCTGCTCAGCGAATTCGTCGAGCTGCAGCAGGTGGCGACGCGCAAGCAGATCCAGATCATGGCCGAGCACACCCGCTGCCCGGTCACCAAGCCGAAATTGCTGGGGTTCGTTGGCGAGGAGCCTGAAACGCTCGAGCGCTACCGCACCGAGATCTTGGCCAGGCGCAAATCGGTGTTCGACCTGCTGCTCGAATATCCGGCCTGCGAACTGCCCTTCCACGTCTATCTGGAAATGCTCTCGCTGCTGGCGCCGCGCTACTACTCGATCTCGTCCTCGCCTTCGGTCGACCCGGCGCGATGCAGCGTCACCGTCGGCGTGGTCGAAGGTCCGGCATCCTCCGGTAGCGGCACCTACAAAGGCATCTGCTCGAACTATCTCGCCAACCGTCGCGCTGGCGATGCGATCTACGCGACGGTGCGCGAGACCAAGGCCGGTTTCCGGCTTCCCGATGATTCATCCGTGCCGATCATCATGATCGGGCCGGGCACGGGACTTGCCCCATTCCGCGGCTTCCTTCAGGAGCGCGCCGCGCGCAAGGCGAACGGGGCCACGCTCGGTCCCGCAATGCTGTTCTTCGGCTGCCGCCACCCCGACCAGGACTTTCTCTATGCGGACGAATTGAAGGCGCTGGCGGCAAGCGGCATCGCCGAGCTCTTCACGGCGTTCTCGCGCGCGGATGGACCCAAGACCTATGTCCAGCACGTACTTGCCGCGCAGAAGGACAAGGTCTGGCCCCTGATCGGGCAGGGCGCCATCATCTACGTCTGCGGCGACGGCGGTAAGATGGAGCCCGACGTGAAGGCAGCGCTCGTCGCGATCCACCGCGAGAAGAGCGGCAACGATGCCGCGGCCAGCGCACGCTGGATCGAGGAGATGGGTGCGAAGAACCGCTATGTGCTGGACGTCTGGGCGGGCGGATAGGGCGAGATTGTAGGGTGGGTTAGCCTTGCGAACGCGCGAAGCGCAGTTCGCTGGGTGTAACCCCATCAAGGTCTCTTACCGCGGATACAGAAGTGGTGGGTTACGCCTTCGGCTAACCCACCCTACGATTTCCGATCGTGCTAAAGCTCTCCCATGATTCCCTGGGAAAAGATCGACACCGCGCAAATCCCCGGTTCCGACGGTGAGCTGCGCCTGATGCGGCGCGGCAAGGAGTTCTCCATCAAGCTCGGCAGCAACGAGCTGATGAACAGCCGCTTGTCGGGCTCGGAGGCGGCGCTTGCGACGCTGGCGGCAAAGCAGATCGAGAATGTCTTAAAGCCCGTCGTCCTCATCGGCGGCCTCGGCATGGGCTTTACGCTGCGTGCGGCGCTTGCCGTGCTCGGAAGCAACGCGAGGATCGTGGTCGCCGAACTCGTGTCTGCGGTGGTGGCCTGGGCACGCGGCCCGATGGCGCAGGTCTTCGGCGACAGCCTCGATGATCCCAGGGTGAGCATCCGGGAGACCGACGTTGGCGAGATCATCCGGGCGCAGCGTTCCGTCTTCGACGCCATTCTCCTCGACGTCGACAACGGGCCGGAAGGGCTGACCCGGAAGGGCAATGATGCGCTCTACGACGCGAGCGGGCTCACGGCGGCGAAGACGGCGCTGCGGCCTGGCGGCGTGCTCGCTGTCTGGTCTTCAGGACCCAACCCCGCCTTCACCAAGCGCCTCGGCCGTGCCGGCTTCAACGTCAACGAAGTCAACGTCCGCGCCACCGGCAGGGGCGGCGGCGCGCGCCACGTGATTTGGATCGCGCGGAAGCGCTAGGCCCGTATCCGCAGCGCCGGTTCTATCCGTCAGAACATCGTGTTGTTGTTTGCGGGATTTTCAGGAATGTCCTGAACGACGTCCCAGTGTTCGACGATCTTGCCGTTTTCGAGCTTGAAGATATCCACTATCGCGCGCCCCTTGCTGCCGGGCTCGCGAACGGAGTGAACGTGGAGGATCACAAAGTCGCCATCCACGAAGCTGCGCTTGATCTCGCTATGCGAGTTCGGAAACTTTTCGCGCAGGAAGCCGATGAATTTTCGGAAGCCATCCGGGCCATCGGCCGCGTTTGGATTGTGCTGGACGTAGCGGTCGCCGACATGGGTGAGGGCCGCATCAGCGTCCTTCTGATTGAGCCCCTTCTCGTAGAAGGCTAGCACGGTTTTGCGATTGGCTTCTTCTTGCGCGCTACCGGCCATCGCAGCGCTACTGGCGAGCGAGAGCATGAGAATTGCAGCAGTGATCATTGCGCCTGATCGGACGATCGAATGCATGTGAGCTCCGAGAGGCCGCAGCCTCTTTGCGATTGAGGAAGGCCTGTATAGCTTCCGTGCCGGCTTTCGTTAAGAGAGTAACCAGCCGCTCACATGGTCACCGTAAGGAGACCGGCGGTCTACGCCGCCTGCGCCGCAGCGCCATGCGCGTGCTTGTCGATGGCGCCGATGATCTCCGGCCAGAACCGCATCGGCAACGCGTGGCCCATGCCTTCGATCATCAATAGCTTTGCGCCCGGAATTGACGCTGCCGTGTCCTTGCCACCCTCGGGATGGACCAGGGGATCGACGGTGCCATGAATGACCAGCGTCGGCGTCTTCACGCCATGCAGCCGTTCCTTGCGGCTGCCGGAGGCGAGCACGGCGCGGAGCTGCCGCCCGACACCGGCCGGATTGAGTCCGCGCGCGAACACCCGCTCGGCACGACCAGGGTCGAGCGCTTCCTCCTCGGGAAAATGCCCGACGCGCAGCACCTTCCAGGTCTGGCCGAAGCGGACCATGAATTCCTCCTTGCTGCGTGGCGGCGGCGCCATCAGCATGGCGGCCGCCTCGCGTGTCGGCGGCGGCACGCGCGGATTGCCTGTCGTTGACATGATCGAGGTCAGCGAACGCACGCGCTCGGGGAACGATAGCGTCACTTCCTGCGCGATCATGCCGCCCATCGAGGCGCCGACCAGATGCGCCGACTTGATGCCGAGCGCATCCATCAGCCCGACCGTGTCCCTGGCCATGTCGATCAGCTTGTAGGTCGCTGCCACGGGAATCCTGAGGAAGCGCAGCTTCAACAGCTCGAGCGGCGTCAGCCGTTTGCCGCCAGTCAGATGGCTCGACTTGCCGATATCGCGATTATCGAAGCGGATCACGCGAAAGCCGCGCGCGGCGAGCTGCTCGCAGAACGCATCGTCCCAATGGATCATCTGCGCCCCGAGCCCCATGATCAGCAGCAGCGGCTCGGCATTGTCGTTGCCGAAGATTTCGTAGCAGATGTCGATGCCGTTGGCGCGTGCGGTCTGGGGCGGCTGATGGACGGTCACGGTCGCGATCCCTTGCTGCTGACCAATGCTGTATTGCACGGTTTCCCGCGGCAAAGAAGCCGCGTGTGCGGCACCGGGCCGCTTGCCGGTTGACCGGCCCCTCGCAACGGTGTGGTATGGCCAAAAAGAAGGGCATCGAAGCTCTCGACATCTGGAGGACGCCGATGACCGACAAGACCAACGACCCCGTCGCCGTGTGGCAGAAGATGGTGGGCGAGATGGAGAAGGGGTTCAACTCCTTCGCCAACCAGGCCATGTCATCGCCCGAGTTTTCACAGGCGATGAACCGTGCGGGAGGAGTTGCTGCAGGTGCTCAGAAGCAGCTCGGCGAGCTCGTGGAGAAATACCTCGTCGCAATGAACCTGCCGAGCCGGGAGCAGGTCACGGGTCTTGCGGAGCGGCTCCAGTCCATTGAAGCCCAGCTCGGCGAGATGAAGTCGATGCTGAGCCAAATGGCGGCGAGTTCGGGCATCTCGCAAGGCTCCGATGGGACGCCACGGCCGCCGCGGACGAAGCGTCCGCCCTCCGAAAACGGAGAGCAGAAATGAATGCGCCGACGGGACTTGATTTCGCATCTATCCCGGAGCGCATCCAGACCGAGGTGCAGCGCGCGATCCAGCGCAGCATCAAGGGTGTAGAATATTTCTCGACCTCCGGCCCCACGCTCGGCTCGACACCGAAGGACGTGCTGCATTCGCGCGGCACGATGAGCCTCTACCACTACCGGCCGATGTCGGACGAGATCTACCGCATCCCGGTGCTGATCGTGATGGCGACGACCAATCGCGGCTACATTCTCGACCTCGTCCCCGGCCAGAGCTTCATCGAGTTCCTGCTCAAGCGCGGTTACGACGTTTACATGCTGGACTGGACCGCACCGCGGCCGGAGGAGAAGAGCCTGCGGATGGAGGACTACGTCCTCGACTTCATCCCGGATTGCGTCCGTCGCGTCCAGCAGGATTCCGGCGAGCAGGACGTTTCCATCATCGGCTATTGCTTCGGTGGCGTGCTGTCGCTGCTCTACGGCTCGATCCACAAGGACGGGCCGATGAAGAATCTGATCTGCTTCACCACGCCGATCGACTTCCGCGAGATGAAGCTGTTCTCGAATTTCTCCGACCGCCGCTATTTCGATGTCGATCATCTCGTCGACAGCGTCGGCAATGTGCCGCCGGAGATGATCTTGTCTTCGTTCGAGATGCTGCGCCCGGCCTCGCGCACTGTTAGCCAGATCCAGCTTTGGGAAAACATCTGGAACGACGAGTTCGTCAAGTCTTACCGCATGTTCGACCGCTGGGCGACCGACACGCTGCCGCTGGCGGGCGAGTATTTCCGCACCATCACCAAGGACCTGATGTGGGACAACAAGCTGTTCAACGACACCATGTCGGTCGCCGGCCGCGCGGCGAAGCTCGAAAACATCAAGGTGCCGATCCTGCACGCTGTCGCCGAGCACGATCACATCGTGCCTTATGACGCCGCAAAGCACCTGATCGCGAAGATCGGCTCCGAGGACAAGGAAGAGGTGATGTTGAAGGGCGGCCACGTCTCCCTCGTCGCCGGTGCCAACGCGGTGAAGCGGCTGTGGCCGAAGCTGGACTCCTGGCTGGGAAAGAGATCGACATGAGTGAGCAGCGTTCCTATCCGCGTCACACCAAGACCGATGCTGGTGATATCGAGATCCGCCTGATGTCGCCTGGAGACGAAGCCGCGGTGCTCGCCTTCGGCCAAGGTCTTCCGTCCCACGATCTGTTGTTCCTGCCACGCAATATCAGTGAGCCGAAGGTGCTCTCCGCCTGGGTCAAGGAGATCGAGCGCGGCGCGATCACGAGCCTGCTCGCGGTGAGGGACGGCAAGGTCGTTGGCTGCGGCACGCTGGTGCGCGATCCGCATTCCTGGTCGCCTCATGTCGGCGAGATCCGCATGGTGGTCTCGTCCGACGTGCGCGGGCAGGGTGTGGGGAAGGCGCTCTCACAGGAGACCTTTGCACTTGCACTCGGTGCTGGCCTGGAAAAGCTCTCGGTGCAGATGACGGTCGACCAGCAGGCGGCGGTCGCCCTGTTCGAAGGCCTCGGCTTTAAGGCCGAGGCGCTGCTGCGCGACCACGTGCGGGATATCGACGGCAAGACCCATGACATTGTCGTGCTGGGGCACAACATCGCGCAGGTTCAGGCTCAGATGGAGGCCTATGGATTGCCAGGCGCGGTCCAGCACTAAGGCGAAGATCGGTCCGGTACGGACCTAATTTGTCCGAGACGGCCTCCAACTAGGGCAGTGTGGCGCCTTTTGTTAAGGCTTTTCACGATTTCGTGATATCGCAGTGCAATACGAATATTGCATCGCACAATTCGCTATGCCATATAAGCCGTGCCCCGGGCCGATGCGGACGGGGTGAGCCCATAGCTCAGACCAATGAGGATGGAGAGAACCCCATGACCACTGAAACCAACACCGCTTTCGAGGGCTTCAAGGACGCTTTCAAGAACATCCAGAATCTGGAAGTTCCCGAGGCCGCCCGCGAGTTCGTCAAGAAGACCGCCAATACCGCCAAGGACCGTGCTGCCGAAGCTTTCGCCGGCTCCGAGCGGGTGACCGCCGCCGTCGAGAACGCGGTGACCGAATCCGTCGCCGAGGCCGGCAAGATCAGCCGCAACATCCAGCAGGCGATCTATGAGGACGCCGAGGCGTTCTTCTCGGGCATCGACAAGCTCGCGTCCGCCAAGTCGGTCAGCGAGGCCGTCGAGATCCAGTCGAGCCTGCTCCGCGCCCGCGGTGAAGTGTTCGTCTCGCGTGCGAAGGCGACCGCCGACTATCTCGGCAAGCTCGCCGCCAACGGCGCGAAGTCCGCTCAGGACAATTTCGCCAAGGTCTACAACAAGACCGCGTGATACGGCGCCCGACGACAAACTGAATTTGAGGCCCGCTTCGGCGGGCCTTTGTTTTGCGCTGCCGCAGTCGTCGTTGCGAGGAGCCCTTGCGACGAAGCAATCCAGAGTCTCTCTGCGGAAAGATTCTGGATTGCTTCGCTTCGCTCGCAATGACGGGTAGGGTGATGCAGTCATGGGTTCATCAGGCACCTATCTCTTCGACACCCCCGGTGACGCCGAACGCGCGGCGGAGCTACGGCGCGTGAAAGCGCTGGCGACGCTGGTGTTGGCCTCGACACTCGCTCTGTTCACTGTCGCAAAACTCCTGCTGAACGTGCATCCCGTGTTCGGCTTCATCGCGGCCTTCGCGGAAGCCGCGACCATCGGCGGGCTCGCCGACTGGTATGCCGTGGTCGCGCTCTTCAAACGGCCGCTCGGCCTGCCGATCCCGCATACCGCGATCATCCAGAGCAACCAGGCCCGCATCGCCGACAAACTCGGCGAATTCATCCAGGTGCATTTCCTCGAGACCGGTCCCGTCGAGGCCAAATTGAAGGAAATCGATTTCGGCTCCTTCGTTGCCGACTGGCTGCGTGATCGCAAGCGCAGCGACGATCTCGCGCGCTTTGCGCTCCGCCTGCTGCCGGAGGCGTTCTCAGCGACGGAAAGCTCGGGCCTGATGACCTTCATCATCCGCCGCATGTCCTCCCAGCTCCAGGCGATCGATCTTGCACCGCTTGCGGCCGGCACGCTGCGCGGCTTCGTGGCGGAAGGACGGCACCAGATTCTGTTCGACGATCTCCTGCGCGTGATGCACGACACGCTGAATCAGAAGGAGACGATGGCGATGATCCGCGAGAAGGTGCGCGCGGAATTGCCGACGTTGCTGCGGCTCTATCGCGCCGACAAGTTTCTGGTGAACAAGATCATGGCGTCTGCCACCGCTTTCTTCAATGAAGTGCGCAGCGACCCCAAACATCCGTTCCGCGGCGAGTTCGATCGCATGGTGTTGAACTTCGTCGACCAGCTCGGCACCGACCGAGCCTATATCGACCGCATCGACGGCCTGAAGCGCGATCTGCTGGCGCGGCCGGAGCTTGCCGATCTCGCCCGCACCGTCTGGGCTAACACGCGCTCCTTCATCGAGCGCAGCGCAAGCGGCGAGACGCAAGTGCTCCAGCATCATCTCGCCGGCATGTTCGTCGCGGCGGGCGAAGCGCTCGCCGGCGATGCCGAACTGCGCGGGGAGATCAACAAGGGCCTGGTGACCGTGCTGCGCAGCGTCGTCGCCGATCAGAAGGGCGGTGTCTCGACTTTCATCTCCGACCAGGTCAAGGCGTGGAATATGACGCAGTTGATTTCGCTGATCGAAATCAACATCGGCCGCGACCTGCAATACATCCGCTTCAACGGTTCGCTGATCGGCGGCCTCGCGGGACTTGCGCTCTACTCCGTCGAATTCCTGCTCCGATTGCTGTGACTTTTGCGTCACGGCCATTAGCATTAGCGCGCGGGCCTATTGTCGCCTTGCGTCTCTCCCGCTTGAATGTCGGGAACCGGCCGCCTAGCTGATTCATGTTGCGCTGCGGAACGATCAAGAAGCCGGCGTATTGGAATTCACGCCCGATTGCCGGCATCGCAGCCGGCGGCCTTTCCAGGAATTCGTCCCAGGGGAAACATTGATGACCGCAACTGCCCAGACGCTGCGTCCGCCGTCCCGCACCCTGATGTTTCTGGAGGGGCGTGCGATCCATGAGTTCGGCGCATTCCTCGGCGCGCTGCCGCTGCTGAGCCTTGCGCCCCGCGGCGATGGGCATCCGGTGCTGGTGCTGCCAGGCCTCGTGGCCTCCGATGCGTCCACGCGCGCGCTGCGCGCGTATCTGACCAGCAAGGGCTATGCGGTGAGCGGCTGGCGCCAGGGTCGCAACTACGGATTGCGTCCCGGCGTCCAGCACGCGATGGTCGATCTGGTCCAGGAGCTCAGCGACACGCATGGCCGCAAGATCAGCCTGGTCGGCTGGAGCCTCGGCGGCCTCTATGCGCGCCAGCTCGCCAAGATGATGCCGGAGCGCGTACGCCAGGTGATCACGCTCGGCAGCCCCTTCGCTGGCAATCCGCGCTCGACCAACGCCTGGCGCGTCTATGAATGGGCGAGCGGGCGCAAGGCCGACGAGGTCGATCCGCGTTTCGGCGGCGAGCTCGCCCTCCCGCCGCCGGTGCCGACCACCGCCATCTTCAGCCGCACCGACGGCGTCTGCGCCTGGCAGGGCTGCATGGAGAAATCGGGAGCGCAGACCGAGAGCATCGAGGTCGAAAGCAGCCATTGCGGCATGGGTCATCATCCCGCCGTGGTCTATGCGGTCGCCGACCGCCTCGCGCAGAAAGAAGGCCAGTGGCGGCCGTTCGATCGCAGCGGCTGGCGGAGCCTCGCCTATCCCGATCCGCACAGGTAGCTCGCTTCCTTCGGAGGCCGACACGCGAAGCGTGGCGGGTGAGGGGGAATCTCCGCGAGTCCGTCTGCTACTGAGTTTGCTGATACAGCCCCTCACCCCAACCCTCTCCCCGTAAGAACGGGGAGAGGGAGAAGAGGAAGCGCCGTCTCGAAGGATCGAGCCTGGCTCTCGCCTCGTCGCTCCCGTCCATTGTCGCGCCCGCACCAAACGCGCTATGCCTCGCGTATGGCGCATCCGTTGTCCCGCATCATCGACCAGCTCAAGCGCGAGCCGTCGCGCACCGGCTCCATCGTCATCACCGTGTTCGGTGACGCCATCGTGCCGCGCGGCGGTGTGGTGTGGCTCGGCACGCTGTTGGAGTTCTTCGAAAGCCTCGACATCGACAGCGGCGTGGTGCGCACCGCGATGTCGCGCCTTGCGGCCGATGGCTGGCTGACGCGTGAAAAGGTCGGCCGCAACAGCTTCTACCGGCTGGCCGAAAAGGGACGCCAGACCTTCGAGGCCGCGACGCGCCACATCTACGATCCGCCGCCGTCCGACTGGACCGGGCGCTTCGAGCTGCTCCTGATCGGCAACGGCGAGGACCGCGACGCCTCGCGCGAAGCGCTCCGCAATGCCGGCTTCGGCACTCCGCTGCCGGGCGTATGGGTCGCGCCGTCGGGCGTACCGGTGCCCGACGAGGCCGTGGGCGCGATCCGTCTCGAAGTCTCGGCGGAGGATGACAGCGGCCGCCGCCTGCTTAGTGCGAGCTGGCCGCTGGACCGCACCGCGGATGCCTATCTGAAATTCATGAAGACGTTCGATCCGCTCCGTGCCGCGATCGCGCGCGGCACGGATTTGTCCGAGGCTGACGCCTTCACCGCGCGCATCCTCCTGATCCACTATTACCGCCGCGTCGTGCTGCGCGATCCGCTGTTGCCCGAAAGCCTGTTGCCGGCGGATTGGCCGGGCAGGGCAGCGCGTGCGCTTTGCGGCGAGATTTATCGCGCACTGCTGGCTCCGTCGGAACAATGGCTCGACAGCCATGGAACCAACGAGAGGGGACCCTTGCCGGCGGCGCGGAAGCTTCTGGAACGGAGGTTCGGCGCCTGATCTATATGTTACAGAAATATCTTGCATGAACTAAATTCTGTTATATATTCCCTCCCAACAAATCGGGAGGATGCGCATGTACACGCAGGCGCTGAACACGGCCGAGACCGACGATCGCGGTCTTGAGGACGCGGCCAGGGCTGCGCAATTCCAGGCCCGCATCGATGCCGAGGAGCGCATCGAGCCGAACGACTGGATGCCGGCGGCCTACCGCAAGACGCTCACCCGCCAGATCTCCCAGCACGCCCATTCCGAGATCGTGGGCATGCTGCCGGAGGGCAACTGGATCACCCGCGCGCCGACGCTGCGCCGCAAGGCCGCGCTGCTCGCCAAGGTGCAGGACGAATGCGGCCACGGGCTCTATCTCTATGCCGCCGCCGAGACGTTAGGGACCTCGCGCGAAGAGCTGGTCGACGCCATGCTGGCGGGGAAAGCCAAATACTCCTCGATCTTCAACTATCCGACGCTGACCTGGGCCGACATCGGCACCATCGGCTGGCTGGTCGACGGCGCCGCGATCATGAACCAGATCCCGCTGTGCCGCTGCTCCTATGGCCCCTATGCGCGCGCGATGATCCGTGTCTGCAAGGAGGAGTCATTTCACCAGCGCCAGGGCTACGAGATCATGCTGACGCTGTGCCGCGGCTCCGACGAACAGAAGGCAATGGCGCAGGATGCATTGAACCGCTGGTGGTGGCCGGTGCTGATGATGTTCGGCCCGCCGGATGCGACGAGCCAGCACAGCGACACCTCGACGAAGTGGAAGATCAAGCGCTTCTCCAATGACGAGCTGCGCCAGAAGTTCGTCGATGCCACCGTGCCACAGGCACAATATCTCGGCCTCACCATTCCCGATCCCGCCATGACGCAGGATGTGGACGGGCACTGGCGCTACAGCGAGATCGACTGGACCGAATTCAAGCAGGTGCTCGCCGGCAACGGCCCGTGCAATCGCGATCGCATGGCCGCGCGCCGCAAGGCACACGAAGAGGGCGCCTGGGTGCGTGAGGCGGCAGCCGCTTACGCGGCAAAGCGCGCGCAGCGTCACACCGCACAAGCCGCGGAATAGGGAGATCACGATGGCCACGCCGAACACGCCGCTGTGGGAAGTCTTCATTCGCAGCCGCAACGGGCTTGCGCACAAGCATGTCGGCTCGCTCCATGCGAGCGACGCGACGATGGCGCTGCAGGCTGCCCGCGACATCTACACCCGCCGCGGCGAGGGCCTGTCGATCTGGGTCGTGCCGTCCACCGCGATCACCGCGAGCGATCCGGCCGACAAGGGCATGATGTTCGAACCGGCGGAGTCGAAGATCTATCGGCACCCGACCTTTTATGAGGTGCCCGAAGAAGTGGGGCACATGTGATGCCAGCCGCCAACATCCAGGTCTCCGAAACGCCGCTGGTGCAGTACGCGCTGCGCCGCGCCGACGACGCGCTGATCCTCGGCCACCGGTTGTCGGAATGGTGCGGGCACGCGCCGATGTTGGAAGAGGATATGGCGCTGTCCAACATCGCGCTCGACCTGATCGGCCAGGCGCGCGAGCTCTACACTTACGCCGCCAAGGTCGAAGGCAAGGACAACGACGAGGACAAACTCGCTTATCTGCGCGACGTCAGGCAATACCGTAACCTACTGCTGGTCGAACAGCCGAACGGCGATTTCGCCCAGACGCTGGTGCGGCAGTTCTTCTATTCCGCCTTCGCCGACCTCTATTGGCGCGCGATGATGACCTCGCGCGATACGACGCTTGCCGCCATTGCGGCCAAGTCGGAGAAAGAGAGCGCCTATCATCTGCGCCATGCCTCGGAGTGGATCATCCGGCTCGGCGACGGCACGGACGAAAGCAGCGCCCGGGCGCAGGCCGCGATCGATCATCTCTGGGCGTTCACCGGTGAGATGTTTGCCGTGGACGAAGCCGAGCGCGCCCTGATCCATGCCGATATTGCCATCGATCCGGCGAGCTTGCGCGATCGTTGGTTGACGACGTTGTCTGATATCGTCAGAGAGGCGACACTTGAGCTGCCGCAGAACGACTGGATGCAGCAGGGTGGTCGCTCTGGCCGGCACAGCGAGCATCTCGGCCATCTCCTGTCCGAGCTGCAATCGATGCAGCGCACCTTCCCGGGGTCGACATGGTGACGGTGCTGGAGCGCGATAGCGAGCTGCGCCGGCGAGCTTGGGATGCCGCGGCGAGCGTGGTCGATCCCGAGATTCCGGTGCTGACCATCGCCGATCTCGGCGTGCTCCGTGACGTCATTCTGGACGGCGATCGCGTCGAGGTCGCGATCACACCGACCTATTCGGGCTGCCCGGCCATGAACATGATCGCACTCGAAATCGAGCTTGCACTGGAGCGCGCCGGCTTCCGTCGTCCGGAGGTGCGCACGGTGTTGTCGCCGGCCTGGACCACCGACTGGATGAGCGAGGAGGGCCGCCGGAAGCTGCGCGCCTACGGCATCGCGCCGCCGCAGGCCTCAAGCTCGCGCCGCGCGCTATTCGGCGGACAGGCCGTCGCGTGTCCGCAATGCGGCTCTGACAAGACCGAACTCTTGTCCGAATTCGGCTCGACCTCCTGCAAGGCGCTCTGGCGCTGCAAGGCCTGCCGCGAACCCTTCGATTATTTCAAGTGTCATTGAGAAACGTGCGATGCCAACCTCATCGTCATTGCGAGCGCAGCGAAGCAATCCAGACTATCTCCGCGGTGGGTCTCTGGATTGCTTCGCTGCGCTCGCAATGACGGCGGTGAGACTAGTGTAGGGTATCTCTGATGTCAGCAGCCGCACCGCGCTTCCATCGCTTGGCCATCAACGACCTCCGCCGCGAGGCCTCGGATGCCATCTCGATGACCTTCGCCATCCCCGGCGAACTCGCCAGCGACTATGCCTTCACGCCCGGCCAATACCTGACGCTCCGCACCACTCTCGATGGCGAAGAAGTGCGCCGTTCCTATTCCATCTGTTCCGGACCCGACGACGGCGAGATCCGCATCGCCGTGAAGAAGGTCGACGGCGGCGCGTTTTCGAGCTGGGCGGCGGACGAGCTGAAATGCGGCGACGAGCTCGACGTGATGACGCCGACGGGGCGCTTCGGCCTGGTCCCATCAGCGGAGACCGGCCGTATCCATGTCGGCTTTGCCGCGGGCTCCGGCATCACGCCCATTCTCTCGATCGTGAAGGGCACGCTCGTGCGCGAGCCTGACAGCCGCTTCTTCCTGTTCTACGGCAACCGCGCCACCGACAACATCATGTTTCTCGAAGAGTTGGAGGAGCTGAAGGACCGCTTCATCGACCGCCTTTCGATCTTCCACGTCATCTCCGGCGAGGAACAGGATATCCCGATCCTGCATGGCCGGCTCGACGGCGACAAGGTGAGGGTGCTCTTGCGTTCACTGGTGCCGGCGGAAAGCGTCGATCATGTCTTCATCTGCGGTCCATCAGGCATGAGCGAGGACGTCGAGGCGACCTGCCGCGACCTCGGGATTGCGGAAGAGGGGATCCATGTCGAGCGCTTCGTCTCCGAATTCGGCGGCAAGCCGCGGCCGAAGAAAGCCGTTGCGCCCGACGCGCCGCCGAAGGCGGTCGCGTCCCTGATCATCGACGGCAAGCGCCGCGACGTGCCTGTTGCCGCGGACGAGGCGATCCTCGATGCCGCGCTGCGCGCCGGCGTCGATCTGCCCTTCGCCTGCAAGGGCGGCATGTGCTCGACCTGCCGCGCCAAGCTGGTCGAGGGCGAGGCGCCGATGGACATCAACTACTCGCTGGAACCCTGGGAGCTGAAGGCCGGCTTTATCCTGACCTGTCAGGCGAAGCCGTCGTCGGAGCGGGTCGTGGTCGATTACGACCACGTTTGACAGTTTTGGCCAAGCAGCAGAGCATGATGGATAGACATTTGCCCGGGAGAAGCGCGTGAACGTCAAAGCCACCTTGTCGCCCGAGGATATCGCGCGGGCCTGCGCCGATGCAATGTGGGCGGAGGACGATGCCTCCAAGGGACTCGGCATGGAGATCGTCGAGATCGGCCCGGGCTTTGCGACGCTGGCGATGTTGGTGCGGCCGGACATGGTCAATGGCCAGCGTATCGCCCATGGCGGCTTCATCTTCACGCTCGCCGATTCCGCTTTCGCATTTGCCTGCAACTCGCACAATGAGCGCGTCGTCGCGGCGCAGGGGCAGATCACCTTCATCAGGCCGGGCAAGCTTGGCGATCGCCTGATTGCGAAGGCAAGAGAGATAACCCGTGGCGGCCGCTCCGGCATCTACGACGTGCGCGTCACTGTAGGTGACACCGTCATTGCGGAATTCCGCGGGCATTCACGTGTCATTCTCGGCACGTGGCTGCCGGCGCAGGATCAATAAGAGACCAAAGAAAAGAACAAACGACAATGTGGGGAAATGAGGATGGCTCTGGCGAGACGCAAGGAAGGTGGCAACACCTATAGCGCCGAGATGGACGCGCAGGAGCGCGCCTCGCGCGACGAGATCATGGCGCTGCAAAAGCAGCGGCTGGCTTGGTCGCTGAAGCACGCCTATGACAACGTCACGCATTATCGCAGCGCCTTCGACAAGGCCGGCGTGCATCCGTCCGATTTTCGCGAGCTCGCGGATCTCGCAAAATTCCCGTTCACCGTGAAGATGGACCTCCGCGACAATTATCCTTTCAACATGTTCGCCGTGCCGCGTGAAAAACTAGTGCGGGTACATGCCTCCTCCGGCACGACGGGTAAGCCGATCGTCGTGGGCTATACGCAGGCCGACATCGACACGTGGTCCAACGTGATGGCGCGCTCGATCCGCGCCGCCGGCGGCCGCACCGGCATGATCATCCACAATGCTTATGGATATGGTCTCTTCACCGGTGGCCTCGGCGTGCATTACGGCGCCGAGAAGCTCGGTTGCACCGTGGTGCCGATCTCCGGCGGCATGACCGAACGGCAGGTACAGCTCATCAACGATTTCCGGCCCGACATCATCACGGTGACGCCGAGCTACATGCTGGCGATCCTCGACGAGTTCAAGCGTCAGAAGCTCGATCCGCGCCAATGCTCGCTCAAGGTCGGCATCTTCGGCGCTGAGCCCTGGACCAACGCCATGCGCGGCGAGATCGAGGACGCCTTCGACATGGATGCGACCGACATCTATGGTCTCTCCGAGGTGATCGGCCCCGGCGTGGCGCAGGAATGCATCGAGACCAAGGACGGGCTCCATATTTGGGAGGATCATTTCTACCCCGAAGTGATCGACCCTGAAACGGGTGCGGTGCTGCCGGACGGCGAGAAGGGCGAATTGGTCTTCACCTCGCTGACCAAAGAGGCGTTTCCGGTGATCCGCTATCGCACTCGCGACCTGACGCGGCTGTTGCCGGGCACGGCGCGGCCGGGCATGCGGCGCATGGAGAAGGTAACGGGGCGCTCGGATGACATGATCATCCTGCGCGGGGTCAATCTGTTCCCGACCCAGGTCGAGGAGGTGCTGCTCGCGACCGATTGGTGCGGCGGCCACTTCATCCTGGAACTCACCCGCGAAGGCCGCATGGACGAGCTGACGATCATCGCCGAAGCGCGTCCCGAAAGCTGGGACGGTCGCGGTCTCGTCGATGACGCCGACAGGGTATCGACCCATATCAAGAACACGATCGGGATCAGCTCCAAGGTTCAGGTGGTCGCGCCGGCCACGCTGGAGCGCTCGCTCGGCAAGGCCAAGCGGCTCTACGACAAGCGGCCCAAGGACTGAGTTGACGGATTGACTTGACCGGCCCCAAAGGCGACAAGGCCCGCAAGAAATCACGGGTCTTTCGATGTCGCCAGCCGATACCAAAACCGTCGAAGCGCGCTGCGTCCGCCTCAATGCCAAGGCCGAGAACGCCGCGGCACTTGCGCCGGTGGTCGAGCCTCAGACGCTCACGCGCGGTCCGAACGATCTCCTGATCGAGGTGAGGGCCGCTGCCGTCAATCCATCCGACGTCAAGGCCGCAACGGGGTTGATGCCTTATGCCGTCTTCCCGCGTACGCCCGGCCGTGACTACGCCGGCGTGGTGATGGACGGGCCGGCCGGGACGATCGGGCGCGAGGTGTTCGGCTCCTCCGGCGATCTCGGCATCCGCCGCGACGGCACCCACGCAACGCATCTCGTGGTCGAAGCCGATGCCGTGGTGGAGAAGCCGAGGACGGTGTCCTGGGAGGAAGCTGCCGGCATCGGCGTGCCCTTCGTCACGGCCATGGAAGGCTTTCGCCGCGCCGGCGTGCCGAAGCCCGGCGAGGCCCTTCTGGTCTTCGGCGTCAATGGCAAGGTCGGCCAGGCCGCGGTGCAGATCGCGACTTGGCAGGGCGCGCGCGTGATCGGCGTGGTGCGCAAGGCGGAGGCCTATGAAGGCCACACCAACGCGCCGGTCGAGGTGATCGATGCTTCGACGACCGATGTCGCCACGCGCGTGCGCGATTTGACCGGCGGCAAAGGCGCGGACATCGTCTTCAACACGGTCGGCGACCCCTACTTCCACGCGGCGCACAAGTCACTTGCCCTGCGCGGCCGCCAGATCCTGATCGCCGCGATCGACCGCATCGTGCAGTTCAACATTCTCGAGTTCTACCGGGGGCAACACACCTATGTCGGTATCGACACGCTCGGCCTTTCGTCGGTTGCGACCGGTGCGGTGCTTCGTGATCTCGGCCCGGGCTTCGCAAGCGGGCATCTGAAACCGTTCCCGATCAAGGCGAGCGCGGTCTATCCGCTGGAGCGCGCCAGAGATGCTTATGTCGCTGTCGCTGGGTCGTCGCGCGACCGAGTGATCCTGAAGCCGTAACACACACACACACCGTCATTGCGAGCGCAGCGAAGCAATCCAGAAATGCACCCGCGGAGACAGACTGGATTGCTTCGCTCCGCTCGCAATGACGGAGATTGGCGAGAGTTCTGAGAACAACCGATGGAATCCACGCAACTCGTCATCCTCGCCGGCCTCGTCATTGGCCTGATCTACGGCGCCGTCGGCCTGCTCAGCGGCTTCTGCCTGATGAGCAGCATGCGTGGTTTTCTGGCCAAGGGCGACGGGCGGCTGGTGCGCACCTATGCGCTGGCGGTTGCCGTTGCGATTGCCGCCAGCCAATTGCTGGCGGGCAGCGGCACGGTCGATCTCGGCAAGTCGATCTATCTGCAACAGACGTTCTCGGCTCCGGTGCTGTTCCTCGGCGGCCTGCTGTTCGGCTACGGCATGGTGCTGTCGAATGGCTGCGGCTCGCGGGCGCTGGTGCTGCTCGGACGGGGCAATCTCCGTTCCTTCGTTGTCGTGATCGTGCTTGCCATCGCTGCGCAGATGACGCTCAAGGGCCTCATCGCGCCCGCTCGCATTGCCGTGGTTCAAGTGTCGCAAACGACCGTCAAATCCAACTCACTCCCGTCTGTGCTGGCAGCGCTTGGTGCCGTTGAACCGGTTTCGCGGGCGCTCGCTGCCGCCGCGATCGTCGTCGCGCTGATCCTGTTTGCTTTCGCGCATCCGGCGTTCCGGCGCTCGCCGGGCCAGATCGCGGCCGGAATCATCGTCGGTCTCCTAGTGGCCGGTGGCTGGTTCGCTACCGGCTCTCTCGGCGCCGACGATTTCAATCCGGTGCCGGTGACTTCGCTCACTTTCATCGCGCCGATCGCGGATGCGCTACAATACGCCATGCTCTCGACCGGCCTGACACTCAATTTCGGCATCGCGACGGTCGCCGGCGTGCTCGCCGGCAGCCTGGTCACGGCGCTCGCCACAGGTCGTTTCCATCTCGAAGGCTATTCCTCGCCCCGACACATGCTGCGTTCGGCCGGCGGCGCGGCGCTGATGGGGATCGGCGGCGTAATGGCGTTCGGCTGCTCGATCGGGCAGGGACTCACCGGCATGTCGACGCTGGCGCTGGGCTCATTCGTCGCGGTCACCGGCATCCTGCTCGGTACGGCGGCAGGCCTGCGCGGTGCGTTGCGGGTCCAACCCTTCGAGGCGGCAACCGGGGCAGGTTCGCCGGCCGCTTGAATTACTCCACGGCCTTCGTGACGATGCGAATCTCCGAGGTCAGCGTCCGGTGCACCGGGCACTTGTCGGCAATCTCCATCAACCTGTTGCGCTGCTCGGCATCGAGCGCGCCCTCCATTGCAATGTCGCGATCGATCTGGTCGAGCATGCCCTCGCGCGTCTCGCACTCCGCACAGTCCTTGGCGTGGATCTTGGAATGCTTCAGCGTGACGGTGACGCGGTCGAGCGGCAACGATTTGCGGTCGGCATAGAGGCGCATGGTCATGGAGGTGCAGGCGCCGAGGCCTGCGAGCAGGAAATCATAGGGCCCGGGACCAGCGTCCTCGCCGCCGGCAGCCACAGGCTCGTCCGCCACCAGACGGTGCGGACCGACCGAGATGATCTGGTTGAACTTGCTCTTGCGGGTCTCCTGCACCACGACCTGGCGCGGCGTCTCGGGGAGATCCATCGCCTTCGCGGGCTTTGCGGTGTCGATGTACCGGCTGGCCCAGGCCGCGATCACATCGGCCGCATAGAGAGCGTCAGCAGGCGCCGTCAGCAGATGGTCGGCGTGGTCGAGGGAGACGAAGCTCTTGGAGTGCTTCGCCGACACGAAGATCTTGGTCGCATTGTCGATGCCGACGGTGTCGTCGACCGGGGAGTGCATCACCAGAAGCGCCTTGTGCAGGCCGGTGACGTCCTTCATCAACTCATGCTCGATGATGTCGTCGAGGAATTCACGTCTGATCCGAAACGGGCGGCCCGCCAGCGAGACTTCCACTTCGCCCTGCGCGCGGATGTTATTGATGTGCTCTTTGAATAGCCCGGTGACGTGGGCGGGATCGGACGGCGCCGCGATGGTCGCAACCGCCTTGGCTTCAGGGATATGTCCTGCTGCCGCGAGGATCGCGGCACCGCCGAGGCTATGGCCGATCAGGACGGACGGCGCCTTGCGCGTTGCGCGCAGATGATCGGCGGCGCGCACGAGATCGGTCACATTGGAGGAAAAGGTGGAATTGGCGAAATCGCCCTCGCTGGAGCCGAGCCCGGTGAAGTCGAACCGCAGCACTGCAATGCCCTTGGCCGCGAGCGCGACCGAGATACGCTTGGCGGCCAGCGTATCCTTGCCGCAGGTGAAGCAATGCGCGAACAGCGCGAAAGCCGCGGGCTCACCGTCCGGCAGTTCGAGCGCGGCCGAAAGCTGATGGCCGCCTTCACCCGTGAATTGAAAGCGTTCCGTCGGCATTGGACTTCCCCCGTCCTTTGTTGAACCTAATCGCCTGAATAGCGCTGCTCGGCCCAGGGATCGCCGCGGTTGTGATAGCCGCGGACTTCCCAGAAGCCCGGCGCGTCCTCAGTCAGGAATTCGATGGCCTGGAGCCATTTGGCACTCTTCCAAAAATACAGATGCGGCACGACCAGCCGCACCGGGCCGCCATGCTCGGCCGACAGCGGCTGGCCCGACCAGCTGTGGGCGAGCAAAGCGTCCTCGGCGGCGAAGTCTTCCAGCGCGAGATTGGTGGTATAGCCATCATAGGAATGCAGCACGACGAAGCGAGCATCCTCGCGCGGCTGGCAGGCCGCGAGCAGCTCGCGCGTTGCGAGCCCTTCCCACTCATTATCGTAGCGCGACCAAGTCGTCACGCAGTGGATATCGGAGGTGAAGCGGGCCTGTTTCTGTGCGGTGAATTCGGCAAAGGTCCAGAACACGGGGGCATCGACCGCGCCATAGACGTCGAGGCGCCAGCGTTCACGCGATACCGGCGGCACGACCCCGAGATCGAGCACCGGCCAATCCTTGGTGAGGTGCTGGCCGGGCGGCAGCCTTTGGTCCTCCGGCCGCGTGATCTTCCCCGTGAGGAAGCGGCCCTCGCGCGCCCATTTCTCCTTGGTGCGCGTCAGCTTGCTGTCGGGCGGCTCGTTGTCATCAACCATGGCCTACTCGTGCCGATGCATTGCGGAGGCGTGCTTGGTGTCGCGCATGGTAGCATAGATGATCAGCGACAGGCAGATGATGCTGGCAAGATAGAAGTAGAACCATTCCTCGTGCCCGATGCTCTTGAAATAGAGCGCGATCGCCGGCGCCGTGCCGCCGAAGATCGAGACCGTAATGGCATAGGGCAGACCGACGCCGAGCGCGCGGACATTAGTCGGGAATAGCTCGGCCTTCACCACCGCATTGATCGAGGTGTAGCCGGCGACGAACAGCCAGGCGGCACAGATCAGGATGAACGCCACGAAGGGCGACTTGGTCTCCTTCAGCGTCATCAGCAGCGGCACGGTCGCGAGCGTGCCAGCGATACCGAAGAAGATCAGCAGCGGCTTGCGTCCGATCCTGTCGGAGATCGCGCCGTAGATCGGCTGGAGGATGGTCGCGAAGATCAACGTGCCGAAGATCACGAAAGTGGTCTGGTCCTCGGTCAGACCGACCGAGAGCTTGACGAAGGTCTGCATGTAGGTGGTGAACGTATAGAACGCCGCAGTGCCGCCGGCGGTGAGGCCGACCACCAGCAAGAGCTCGCGTGGATAACGCAGCAGGTTGGTGATCGATCCGGTCGGCTTCACCACCTTCTTGGCCTCCTCGAACGCCTCGGTCTCGTGCAGGCCACGCCGCATCACCGCGGCGAAGATCGCAAGCGCCGCGCCGATCGCGAAGGGGATACGCCAACCCCAGTCCTTCAGCTCCGCCGGCGTGAGGAAGACTTTTTGCAGGAGCAGCAGCACGATGATTGCGGTGAGTTGGCCGCCGATCAGCGTCACGTACTGAAAGCTGGAATAGAAGCCGCGGTGCTTGGGGTCGGCGACTTCGCTGAGGTAAGTGGCACTGGCGCCATATTCGCCGCCGAGGCTCAAGCCCTCGATCACGCGGGCGAGCGCCAGGATCACCGGTGCCGCAAAGCCGATCGTGGCATAGGTCGGCGTCAGCGCGATGATCAGCGAGCCGAAGCACATGAACACGACGGACAGCGTCAGCGAGATGCGGCGGCCGAAATGGTCGGCGATATAGCCGAAGAACCAGCCGCCCAGGGGCCGCATCAGGAAGGTCGCCGCGAATACGACGGCGACGTTCAATTGCTGGACGACGGGGTCGTTACCAGGGAAGAACGCGGGAGCGAAGTAGAGCGCAAACGCCGTATAGGCGTAGAAATCGTACCACTCGACGAGATTGCCGATCGAGCCGATGAAGATCGCCTTGATCCGCCGCTCGGCGTCGGCGAGGTCAAAATACGCAGAGGCCGGGTTCGTTGCTTGCTCTGTCACGTCCGGCCTCTCCGTATCGTTGTTTGGAGAGGCCTACATCGCCTTTCCAAGCAGAAATGGCAACTGGCGGGGACCTCTCACAGTGCCTTGCGACCAGGTTACGGTGCCTGCCGAGTCGAGGGCGAAATCCGGAATCCGCTTCAGCCATTCCTCCAGCGCAACCTGCATTTCCATGCGCGCAAGGTTGGAACCGACGCAGCGATGGATGCCGAGGCCGAAAGCGGCGTGACGGTTCTCGCGACGATCGATCACGACTTTGTCAGCGTCCGGAAACATCTTGGGATCGCGGTTCGCGGCGGGGAAGGATAGCAGCACCATGTTGCCCGACTTCACCGGGCAGCCCGAAATAGTCGTGTCCTTGACCACCTCGCGCGCCATCGTCACCGGGGAATAGGCGCGCAGCAGCTCTTCCACTGCGGTTGGAATCAACCCGGGCTCAGCGATGAGCCGCTCGCGATCGGCGGGCATTTTCGCAAGATGCCAGAGCGAGGAACCGATCGCGCTCCAGGTGGTGTCGATGCCGGCGATCAAGAGCAGGCGCAGCGAGCCCAGCACGTGGGAGTCCTCGAGCGGATTGCCGTCCTTGTCCCTGGCGTTCATCAGGTAGGAGATCAGGTCGTCGGTCGGCTTCGTCTTGCGCGCCTCGATGTGACCGCTGAAATAGGCGCTCATCTCCTGCACGCCCTGGAGCAGCTTGGTCTCGTCCTTGATGCCGAGCTCCAGGATCATGTGGATCCAGTTGACGAAAAGATCGCTGTCGCTCTCGGGAATGCCGAGCATGTGCGCGATCGCGCGCACCGGAATGTGCTTCGTGTAGCGCGCCGCGGCGTCCACGCTCTTCTCGGCGATGAAGTCGTCGATCAGCTCGTTGCAGATGGCGCGAACCCTCGGCTCGAGCTTCTTCATCGCGTCCGGCGTGAACGGCGGCAGCAGCAATTGCTTGGCTGGCTTGTGCACGGGCGGGTCGGAGGTGATCGGCGGAGCCGCATTCCTGGCGATCTCCGGGCGCACGTCGCGGACGATGATGCGGCGGGAGGAGAAATGCTCGGTGTCGTTGGCGATCTCGCGCACGGCTGCATAGGTCGTCGGCAGATAGCAGCCGAGGAAGCGTTCTGTATGCACGACAGGGCTTGCGGCGCGCAGTTCGTCCCAGATCGGGAAGGGGTCGTCCGTCCATTGCGGATCGGTGTGGTCGAAATCATGGACCCAGTCGGTCACGGGCGGATGAGCGGCGGGTTGGCTGACGTCGGACATCTCGGAATCCCCAGGGGCTCGTGTTCGCTGAAGGCACGCACGACGCGGAAAGCGCGCTACTCTTCGATCACATCGATTGCGATCTCCGGACAATTGGACTTGGCAAGCCAGGCTTTGTCTTCCAGTCCCGGCGGGACGGTGCCGTCTCCAGCTTCATGGGCGTTGCCGTATTCGTCGAGCTCGAACAGCTCCGGCGCGAGCGCCTTGCAGCGGGCGTGGCCCTGGCATTTGTCGGGATCGACGTGAACCTTCAGTCGCTCTGTCATTGCGGCTTCCTCGGTCGTGTGCGCGCGAGGCCCGAAGGCGGCGCGTTTCCTCATCTGCGTTCTATAAGTTATATCCTATTACATTCGCGGTAGGCTTCCCTTGTCAAGCGCAAACTTATAGGCTCGCCCCGACATGCGCTCACAACTCGCCCGCAAGCCCGAGAAGACCTACCACCATGGCGATCTTCGCGATGCCTTGATCAAGGCCGCGCTGCGCGAAGCGGAACGCGGCGGCGCCGAGGCGATCAGCATCAAGGCGCTGGCCAAGCAGCTCGGCGTCTCGCAGCCGGCGCCATATCGGCATTTTGCCGACCGCGAAGCCTTGCTTGCGGCGGTGACGGCGGAGGCGTTCCGGCAGCTCAGTGCAACCTTTCGGGCGGCGATGGCGAAACCGTCACAGCAGTCGAAGCTGTCGCGGCTGGCGCAGGCAATGCTCGACTTCGGATTGCGCCGCAACGGCATCTATCGCCTGATGTTCGCCTCGCGCATCGTGTCCTGCGCCGCCAAGGGCAGCGAGCTGCATGAGGCCACGCGCGAGACGTTTGCGCTCGTGATCGAGGCCCTGGAGGTGCCTGCCGTCGACTATTTGCGCGAACGGCAGGCCCTCAAGATCTGGGCGGCGCTGCACGGCGTGGTGATGCTGGCCGAGCAGGGCCTGTTCACCGGCGAGGCCGCACATGCCACGCGCGAGGATCTCGTCCAGGATTTCGTGAGCGAAACGAAGGCCGCGCTCGCAGTCGCGATCAAGGATGCCCGGCGAAAAAAGAACGGCGCTTAAGCCTTCGCCTTCAGCAGGCTCATCAGCTTCTCGACGGCGCTGTCCGGCGTCGTCACGACAGGGCGGCCGGTGGCTTCCGCAACCAGCGGCGCCGTTGCCGCGATGCTGAACTGGGCCAACGCGATAACATCGCAATCGCGCAAATCGCGCGAGGCCTCCGCAATCAGCCGGTCGTGCGTGGCGCGGTCGCCGCGGTCGAGAGCGGCCAGCGCGCCCTCGGCAAGTTTCGGCACGATTTGGACGGACGCAGGAAATTCCGGCGGCATCGAGACCAGGGTCGGCGGGAAGGTCGAGAGCAGGCCGATGCGCTTACCCATGGTCACGGCACGCTCGATCATCGCCTCGTTCGGCTTCAGCACGGGCATCGGCGCATGCGCCCGCGCGACCGCATCGATGCAGGGACCGAAGGCCGAACAGGTGAACAAGATCCCGTCCGCCCCCGTCGCGACGGCGTAATCGCCGAGCGCCAGGAAGCGCTCGGTCATGGTGTCGGTGAGCGCGCCGTCGCGCGCCAGATCCGCGGATAGGCTGTCATCGAGCAGGTTCATCAGCCGCGCCTCGGGCCACGCTTGCGCGAACGCCGCCTCGATCGGGGCGATGGAGTGCTTGAGGGCGTGGATGAGGGCGATGCGCATGGGATGTCTCGTCACCCTCGCCCCGCTTGCGGGGAGAGGGTGGGGTGAGGGGGAGTCTCCGCGGGGACGGTGAGAGTTGGACTCGCGGAAGCTCCCCCTCACCCGGCCGCTGCGCGGTCGACCTCTCCCCGCAGGCGGGGAGAGGTGAAGCACCGTCTACTTGAACGGCAGCGCGTACATCAAGCCGCCCTTGCTCCAGAGGCCGTTGAGGCCGCGATCGAGCTTGAGCGTGCTGGCCTTGCCGACGTTGCGCTCATAGATCTCGCCATAATTGCCGGTGGCCTTGATCGCCGTGACCAGCCATTTGTTGTCGAGCCCAAGCCGCGAGCCGAGGTCGCCGGAGGCACCAAGGAGCCGCTGGATCGCAGGCGTCTGCGACTTCGCCATCTCGTCAACATTGGCTTGCGTGACGCCGAGTTCTTCGGCCTCGATCAGACCGTAATGCAGCCAGGTGATGATGTCGCTCCAGACCTCGTCGCCGTTGCGGGTGAAGGGGCCGAGCGGCTCCTTGCTGATGGTCTGCGACAGCACGACGTAGTCGGCCGGGTTCGGCGCCGCGGTCGTCACGGCACCAGCCAGCGCGGAGGCATCCTGGGTCATGGCATCGCAGCGGCCGCCGAAGAAGGTCTGATACATGGTGTCGATGCGGTCGAACACCAGCGGCTTCCAGTCGATGCCGTTGGCGCGGCCGTAATCACCCAGCGTGACCTCATGCGTGGTGCCTTGAGCCACGCAGACGGTGGCGCCCTTGAGGTCCTTCAGCTCCTTCACACCGAGATCTTTCTTCACGACAAAACCCTGGCCGTCGTAGAAGTTGATCGGACCTTGCCGCAGGCCCAGCGTCACGCCGCGCAAGTATGTCTGGGTCGAGTTGCGGTAGAGTACGTCGATCTCGCCCGATTGCAGCGCGGTGAAGCGGTTCTGCGCGGTCAGCGAGACGTAACGCACCTTGTTGGGATCACCGAGCACGCTGGCCGCGAGGGCGCGGCAATAGTCGACGTCGAGACCCTTGTAGTTGCCTTGCGAGTCCGGCGCGGAGAAGCCGGCAAAGCCGGCGCTGACGCCGCACACCAGCGTGCCGCGGCTCTTCACCGTGTCGAGCGTCGCGGCCGAAGCGACGACCGTCGATGCTGCGAGCACGCCCGCTGCGATAACCACTTTCCTCATCATGCTAGTCTCCCCTCAGTGATTGACACTACGCAACACGTTGTCGACGGCCGTGCCGAGCCTGTCGACGATCAGATCGATCTCGTCTGCGGAAGCGATATAGGGCGGCGCCAGCAGCACGTGGTCGCCGCGCACCCCGTCCACGGTGCCGCCGCCGGGATAGCAGCCGAGCCCGTTGGCGAGCGCCTCCGCCTTGATTTTCTGGTGCAGCTTGAGCGTTGGATCGAACGAGGTGCGGCTGGCGCGATCGGCGACGAGCTCGATCGCCCAGAACAGCCCGCGGCCCCTGATGTCGCCGACATGGCGGTGATTACCGAAGCGTTCGGTCAGCCGTTGCTCGAGTTGTCGTCCGCGTTCCCTGACCTGATCGAGCAGGCCATCTTCGCGGATCACGTTTTGCACCGCGAGCGCGGCCGCGCAGGCGAGGGGATGCGCCAGATAGGTGTGACCGTGCTGGAACGCGCCGGAGCCGGCGCGGATCGTGTCGACGATCTTGCCGCTCGCGAGCATCGCGCCGATCGGCTGATAGCCGCCGCCGAGACCCTTCGCGATCGCCTGGATGTCGGGCGCGACACCTTCCTGCTCCCAGGCGTGCGTTGTGCCGGTGCGGCCCATGCCGCACATGACCTCGTCGAGGATCAGCAGCGCGCCGTGCCGGTCGCAGATCTCGCGCATGGCCTTGAAGTAGCCGTCGGGTGCAGTCACGGCGCCGGCGGTGGCGCCGACGACGGGCTCGGCGAGGAACGCCGCGACGGTGCCGGGGCCAAGCCGCTGAAACTCGGCCTCGAGCTCGGCGGCAAGGCGCGCGACGAACTGCGCATCCGACTCGCCCTCGCTCTTCTCGTGATAGGCGAAGGCCGGCGTCACGTGGCTGAATGCCGCCGAGAGCAGCGGCGCATAGGGCGCGCGCCGCCAGGCATTGCCGCCGGCGGCAAGCGCGCCGAGCGTGTTGCCGTGATAACTCTGCCGCCGCGCAATGAAGTGTTGCCGCTGCGGCTCGCCGCGCTCGATGAAATACTGCCGGGCGAGCTTGATGCTGGCCTCGATCGCCTCTGATCCGCCGCTGACGAAATAGGCGTAGGCGAGCCCGCCAGGCTCATGTCCGACCAGCACCTCAGCCAGTGCCTCGGCCGGCTCGGAGGAGAAGAACGCCGTATGAGCATAGGCAAGCGTCGCGGCCTGCTTCGCCATCGCCGCGATCACGCGCGGGTGCTGGTGCCCGAGGCAGGAGACCGCCGCGCCGCCGGAGGCATCGATGATGCGCCGGCCGTCCTCGGCGAAGAGATAGACGCCTTCGCCGCCAATCGCCTTGGGCGGCGTTTCGCGCAACGAGCGGTGCAGCACGCGGCTGGTGCGAGCGGCCATGGGTCAACCTTTCTCTGGGACGTAAGTGGAGGTCGCAGCGAGCCGCGCCTCGGTACTTTCCAGACGCTTCTTCGCGGTAACGCCGCCGAGCGCGAACGTGACCGCCGCGAGCGATTGCGCGATCGCAATCGCGCCCGTGAGGCTAGGAAAGAAGCCCGGAGAGGAGGCCGCCTCGAACAGCAGCACGTGGTCGGCGCCCTCGGCCATTGGTGCCGAGAGGCTATCCGCGATGGCGATCAGTGTCGCGCCGGCGCGATAGGCCGCCTGTGCGACGCGGACGCTTGCATGCGTGTAGGGTAGGAAGCCGACGACGATGACGGCTTCCCCGGGCCGGAACGCGCCGAGATCGAGGTCGTCGGGCCCGGAAGCACCGACGAGCTGGACCTGCTCGGGCCGAAACAGTCGCAGCTCGTAGTTCAGCAATTCCGCGACGCTGCGGCAGCTTCGATAGCCGGCAATCCAGATCCGCTTGGCATCGTGCAGCGCGCGGGCAGCTTCTGCGATCGGGTGTGCCGGGATCCGCGGAAGGCCGGCGGCCTCGGCCTCGAGCTTGTCGGTGACGAGCGCGACATCGGCGTTCGGCCCGTGGCGACGGCCTCTTGCGCGGCCGGAGAAGGGCGCGGTCTGCGACGGCCGCCGCGCCTCGGTCAGCGCCGCGCGCAACGCCTCCCAGCCCGAATAGCCGATCGCCTTCGCAAGCCGCGTGAATGCAGCAGGATCGGCGCCGGCTTCCGCCGCCAGATCGCGCATCGAACGGGTGGTGGCGTCGTAGTCGTTGGCGGCGACGAAGCGTCCGACCTCCTGCAAGCGCATCGGGAGCGATGGCAATGCAATACGCAGCTCGCTCAACGGCGAGGATTTCGCGGGCTCGGCCATGAAACATTTGTTGCATGAATCGAAGTTTGGTGCAACAGTTGACGTGCGCTGCCGGAAATCGCTGCCCCTTGAGAAGGATTTTTGTGCCGTGACCTCAGATGCGCCGAGACCGCCGCCGCGCCGCCGCTTCTTCGGCGCCTTCGGGCGCCGCGAGCTGAAGGGCCTGTTCTGGCAGGTCCTGGTCGTCGGCATCGCGGTTGCGGTCGTCGCCTTCCTCTGGTCCAACACCGTCACCAACCTCTCGGCCCGCCGCATCACCACCGGTTTTGCCTTCCTCGGCCGCGAGGCCGGCATGCCGATCGCCGACAGTCTGCTCGCCTATAGTCCGAGAGACACTTACCTCTGGGCGTTCGTCGTCGGGGTCGCCAACACCTTGCGCGTTGCCGTGATCGGGATCGTGCTCGCGACGATTTTGGGCACGCTAATCGGCATTTCGCGATTGTCGGCGAACTGGCTGCTGTCACGGCTCGCCGCGGTCTATGTCGAGACGCTTCGCGATATCCCGCTGCTGCTTCAGCTCCTGTTCTGGTACGTGTTGATGCAGGCGCTGCCGGCCGCACGCGCTGCGTGGCGACCTGTCGAGGGTGTGTTCCTCTCCAATCGCGGCTTGATCCTGCCGGCGATCCCGTTCGGCCCGCCGCAGCTCGCGGTCCTCGGCACCGCGGTGCTGGGTTGCGCGGTGTTCTATGTCGTCCGGCGATGGCTGGTCGCGCAGCAGATGCGCGATGGCAAGCCGCGGCCAGCGTGGCCCTTTGCGGTTGCGCTGGTGATTGCGTTGCCGGCGCTGGTGTCTGTGCTGCTCGGCGTATCCTGGCGGATCGAATGGCCTCAGCTGCGCGGCTTCAACTTCGTCGGCGGGCTGACGCTGGCGCCGGAATATTTCGCGCTGCTGATCGCACTCGTCACCTACACCTCGGCCTTCATCGCCGAGATCGTGCGCAGCGGCATCCAGTCGGTGCCGCGGGGACAGTGGGACGCCGCCAACGCGCTCGGTCTGCGCCGCAGCTTCATGCTGCGGCAGATCATCTTGCCGCAGGCGCTACGCGTCATCGTGCCGCCGATGACGAGCCAGTATCTCAATCTGACAAAAAACTCCTCGCTCGCGGTCGCGATCGGCTACCAGGATGTCGTCTCGATCGCGAACACCACGCTGAACCAGACAGGTCAGGCGATCGAGGCGATCGCGTTGATCATGGCGGTGTTCCTGACCATCAGTCTCGGTATCAGCTTCTTCATGAACTGGTATAATGCGCGCATCGCGCTGGTGGAGCGCTGAGAATGACGGCGATCAGCGATATGCCGGACGTGCCGCGGGCCGCTCGCCGCCCGCAAGTTGGTAATCCGATGCTGCGCTGGCTGCGCGCCAACTTGTTCTCGTCGATCCCGAACGGCATCCTGACGATCGTGCTGCTGGCAGTGCTCTCGAAGGGCGTGATCAGCTTCGTGCAATGGGGCATTGCCAGTGCGGTCTGGCTTACGCCGGTGAATGATTCCAGCGCTTGCCGCGCGGTGCGCGGCATCGGCGCCTGCTGGGCGGTCATTCCTGAAAAGTACCGCTTCATCCTGTTCGGCACCTATCCGTTCGACGAGCAGTGGCGGCCGGCGCTGTCGGTCGTGCTGTTCATCGCGCTGTTCTATCTCTCGACCCGCCGCGCCCTGTGGAGGCGCGAGCTCGTTTTCATCTGGATCGGTGCGCTCGCACTAATCAGCGTCCTGATGTGGGGCGGGGTGCTGGGACTCTCTTTCGTCTCGCAGGATCGCTGGGGCGGATTGCCGGTCACGCTGATCCTGGCGACGTTTGGACTCGCGTTCGGCTTTCCACTCGGCATCCTTGTCGCGCTCGGCAGGCGTTCAAAGCTTCCAGCGATCCGTTCGCTCAGTGTGCTCTATGTCGAGCTGATCCGCGGCGTGCCGCTGGTGAGCCTGTTGTTCATGGCGAGCGTGATGTTTCCGCTGTTCATGCCCAGTGGGTTCAACATCGACAAGCTCCTGCGCGCACAGATCGCGATCATCCTGTTCGCGGGCGCTTATCTTGCTGAAGTCATCCGCGGTGGCCTTCAGGCCGTGCCGCGAGGGCAGTATGAGGCTGCCGACGCGCTCGGGCTGTCCTACTGGCGCAAGAACCGGCTGATCATCCTGCCGCAGGCGATCCGCCACGTCATCCCGCCGCTGGTCAACACCTTCATCGCCTTCTTCAAGGACACCAGTCTCGTGCTGATCATCGGCATCTTCGACCTGCTGACGACGGCGAAGACCGCGATCATCGATCCCGCCTGGCAGCAGTTTTCCGTCGAGGTCTATATCTTCGTCGCCGCAATCTATTTTGTCTTTTGCTTTGCGATGTCGCGCTACAGCCGGAGTCTTGAGGCGACGAGCGGGAGGTGAGGTCTCGTGTCCCGGACAAGGTGCAGCGCGTCAGCGCTGCGCCGCAGAGCCGGGACCCAGGAGATGCACGGGAGGTCTCGGCGAGGTGGGCCCCGGCTCTGCAGCGCACCGCTGAAGGAGCGCCGCGCTGCGTCCGGGGCACGAGCGTGAGATTAATTCTTCACCCTCGGATCGATCGGTGTCGTGCCGCGCAGGCCCAATATATCCTCCAGCACTTTCGCGCCTGCGATCACTTGCGCATCCGCTCGTGGTGCGCCGACCACCTGCACGCCGACCGGCAGGCCTGACGCCGTGAAACCGCAGGGCAGCGACAGTGACGGGCAGCATGCGAGCGTGATGGCGTAGACGATGCCGAGCCATTCGACGTAATTGTCAAATCGCTTGCCCGCGCATTCGGCGACATAGCGATTTTCGACTGGGAAGGGCGGCACGATCGTGGTCGGCACCAGCAGGAGATCGTAGGTCCTAAAGAACTCGACCGCGCGCGCGGTCATGCCGACGCGCTGGGCCTCGGCACGTTCGAGCTGCTCGACGGTGAGCTTGAGGCCTTCCTCGATGTTCCAGATCACCTCGGGCTTGAGCAGGTCACGCTTAGTGCGGAGAAGTTGTGCCTTGCTGATCGCGAAGTCGAAAGCGCGCAGCACGTGGAAGCATTCATGCGCCTCGCGCCAGTCCGGATGCGCCTCCTCGACGGTGACGGCGGCCTCGGCGAAGCGTTCAGCCGCCTTGCGTGTGATCGCCTTGACCTCGGGATCGACCGGCGTGATGCCGAGATCGGGCGAATAGGCGATGCGCCTCGGCTTCTTGCCGGACTGGGCAGCTGACAGGAACGAAGTCAGCGGCGCCGGCAGCGACAGCGGATCGGCGGCATAGTCGCCGCTCATGGCATCCAGCAGCAGTGCGAGATCCTCGACATTGCGGGCCATCGGGCCCTGCACGCCGAGATTGCGGTCGATGCCCGCCTTGGGCGTATGCGCGACGCGGCCGATGCTCGGCCGCATGCCGACGATGCCGCAGAAACTTGCCGGACTGCGCAGGCTGCCGCCCATGTCGGAGCCCTGCGCGAGCCAGGCCATGCCGGTGGCCAGCGCCACTGCCGCGCCGCCGGAGGAGCCGGCGGCAGATTTCGAAGTATCCCAGGGATTGAGGGTCGCACCGAACACCTCGTTGAAGGTGTTGGCGCCGGCGCCGAATTCCGGCGTGTTGGACTTGGCGTAGACCACCGCGCCATTGGCTTCGAGGTTCTCGACCATGAGGTCGGATTTCGCGGGGATGTTATCCTTGAAGATCGGCGAGCCCTGCGTGTTCAGCACGCCCGCAACGTCGGTCAGATCCTTGATCGGCACCGGCAGGCCCGCGAGCAGCCCGCGCGCGCCAGCCGGCTTCTGCGTCAGCGCCTTGGCGTTTTCCCGGGCGCGATCGAAGCACAGCGTCGGCAGCGCGTTGACCTTGCCATCGACTTCGCTGATGCGCTTCTCCAATACATCCAGCAGTTCGAGCGGCGAGACGTCGCCAGACCGCAATTTGTCGACGACGGCGCACGCGGTTTCGCGGATCAGCTCTTGAGACAACTATTTTACTCCTATGCTTGTACTTGGTGCCGTCATTGCGAGCGAAGCGAAGCAATCCAGTCTTTTCACCGCGGGGGCATTTCTGGATTGCTTCGCTTCGCTCGCAATGACGGGGATAGAGTTAGCCCCACCCGGCGCTGATGCCGCCATCAACGGTGTAGATCACCCCCGACGTATAGCCCGAGCGATCCGACGCCAGGAACGCCATGAGATCACCGATCTCGCGCGCATGCGCAGGGCGGCCGAGCGGCAGGCTCTTCTGGAATTCCTTGTAGCGGCTCTCGTCGCCGAACTGGTGCTTTGCCCGCGTCTTGAGCAGGGTGACGTGGCGGTCGGTGCCGACAGGTCCGGGATTGATGCCGACCACGCGGATGTTGTCGGCGAGACTTTTTCCACCGAGCGCACGGGTGAAGGCCATCAGCGCGGCATTGCCGGCGCTGCCGCAGATGTAATTGGCATCGAATTTCTCGCCCGCCGCGCCGATGTCGTTAACGATCACGCCACCACCCTTGGCCTTCATCTGCGCGTAGATCTGCCGGGTGAGGTTGATGTAGCCGAACACTTTCAATTCCCAGGCGTGCCGCCAGGTCGCCTCGTCGATCTTGTCGATGGACCCGCCAGGGATGTCGCCAGCATTGTTGACGAGGATGTCGATGTCGGCGGCTTCGTTGGCGAGCCGCGCGATGTCCTCGGCTTTGCGTAGATCGACGACACTCGTCGCGGCATCGACCTGGTGCGCGGAGCGCAACCGCTCCGCCAGCACCTTGAGCTGCTCGCCGCTGCGGGCAGCGAGCAGCAGATGGGCGCCTTCCTCGGCAAACGCCTCGGCGGCGGCCGCGCCGATGCCCTTGGATGCGCCCGTGATCAGGACGCGCTTGCCACGCAGATGCAGATCCATGAAGGGGACTCGCAGGATAGGAACAGCATCAAATCAGTAGGCGCTCGGTCGCGCCATGGTCAACATTGCAGTGCAGCGTTGCACTGCCGCCGCGTTTGGTCCATTGCAGTGCGATCAAAAGGCGGCGGCTGCCGAACCAATCAAGGACGTTCTCCATGAGCAAGAAACAATACCGGATCGCGGTCATTCCCGGCGACGGCATCGGCAAGGAAGTGATGCCTGAGGGCCAGCGCGTTCTGGAGGCGGCGGCGAAGAAGCACGGGGTGTCCCTGCAATTCGACCATTTCGACTTCTCGTCCTGGGACTATTACGAGAAGCACGGCCAGATGATGCCGGATGACTGGAAGGAAAAGATCGGCAAGCACGATGCGATCTATTTCGGTGCGGTCGGTTGGCCGGCCAAGATTCCGGACCACGTCTCGCTGTGGGGCTCGTTGATCAAGTTTCGCCGCGAGTTCGACCAGTATGTGAACCTGCGCCCGGTGCGGCTGATGCCCGGCGTGCCGTCGCCGCTGGCGAACCGCAAGCCCGGCGACATCGATTTCTGGGTGGTGCGCGAGAACACGGAAGGCGAATATTCCTCCGTCGGCGGCCGCATGTTCCCGGACACCGACCGTGAGTTCGTGACGCAGCAGACGGTGATGACCCGCATCGGCGTCGACCGCATCCTGAAGTTCGCCTTCGAGCTTGCCCAGTCGCGGCCGAAGAAGCACTTGACGTCGGCGACGAAATCGAACGGCATCTCCATCACGATGCCCTATTGGGACGAACGCGTGGAGGCGATGGCCAAGAAGTTCCCGGGCGTGAAGTGGGACAAGTATCACATCGACATCCTGACCGCGAACTTCGTGCTGCATCCGGACTGGTTCGACGTCGTGGTCGGCTCCAATCTGTTCGGCGACATCCTCTCTGATCTCGGCCCGGCCTGCACCGGCACCATCGGCATCGCGCCGTCAGGCAACATCAATCCCGAGGGCGATTTCCCCTCGGTGTTCGAGCCGGTGCACGGCTCGGCGCCTGACATCGCGGGGCAGGGCATCGCCAACCCGATCGGCATGATCTGGTCGGGCGCGATGATGTTGGAACATCTCGGCGAGAAGGAAGCCGCCAAGTCGATCGTCGACGCGATCGAGCGCACGCTCGCCGAACGCACGCTCCGGACCAAGGACCTCGGCGGTAACGCCGACACGACGGCCTGCGGCAAGGCCGTCGCGGAGATGGTCGACTAGCTCGGTGCTTCACCCTCTCCTCTTGTGGGAGAGGGTGGCTTCGATGCGGAGCATCGAGGCCGGGTGAGGGGTCTCTATCCGCGGAGACAGGCCTCTCATTTGAAGGACACCTCGTGGAGCGAACCCCTCAACCGGCGCCATAGCCGATGCGAAGCATCGGCGTTTCCAAGAACGGCGGCCGAAGGCCGCCTATGTCACCTTCTCCCACAAGGGGAGAAGGGAGGGCAGCGCGGAAAATGACTCTTCCATTCCCGCGCAGCAGATTACTTACCCCACGATCTTCTCGATCGCGGCCCGATCCAGCCCGAACCGCTTCCCGGCATCCAGAATTTCCTGCCAGGTGTTCGGATCGACCGGGATGCCTTCGGCCAGCCGCTGCTTCCTGATCTCGCGTTCGGGCTCGCCGGCAATCTTCACCTTGTCGACGCCGGGGGCGGGTGGCGAGCCGGTGTGCCAGGCGACGAAGCTCTCGACTTCGCGAGCGAGGTTCTCGCCGGTGCCGAGCTTGTTGGGATCGATGATGATCGAGAGCATGCCGTTGAGGACGCGGCGCTTGCCGTCGGCCGGACCCTTGACAACCTCGCCACCCGAGAGCGCGCCACCCAGGATTTCGCACACCAGTGCGAGGCCGGAGCCCTTGTGCTCGCCGAACGGCAGGATGGCGCCGTGCGGCGCGATCACGGTGTAACGCGGGTTCGTCGTTGGTTTTCCCTCGTTGTCGATGATGGTGCCGGGCTCGAGCGCGACGCCCTTGTTGTGAGCGACGCGGGTCTTGCCCTGCGCGATCTTGCTGGTGGCGAAGTCGAGCACGATCGGCTCGTGGCCCGCGCGCGGGATGCCGACGCAGAAGGGGTTGGTGCCGTGGCGCGCATCGCTGCCGCCCCAGGGCGCCACGATCGGGCGCGAGATCACGTTGACGAAGTGGATCGAGACCAGCCCGTGGTCGATGCACTGCTCGGCCCAGTGGCCGATGCGGCCGATATGGTGCGAGTTGGAGAGGCCGACGACGCAGACGCCGTTGCGCTTGGCGCGCTCGGCGCCGAGCTCCATCGCCTCATGACCCATCACCTGGCCGTAGCCGGTCAGGCCGTCGAGGGTCAGCAGGGGGCCAGTGTCCATCACGATCTTGACGTGCTGGTTGATGGCGAGACCGCCCTCGGCGACCGCCTCGGCATAGCGCGGAATCATGCCGACGCCGTGCGAGTCGTGGCCTTTCAGATTCGCTTCGACGAGGTTGGTGGAGACCAGCTCGGCTTCGCGATCGGTGGATCCGCCGGCCTTGGCGATGGCATAGATGACACTGGTGAGCGGCTCTGCCTTGATGGTGCGATAGTCGGCCATTTGTTATTGCTCTTATCCTCTTACGATCCGGCGGGGGGGCGTAGGGCGGGTTAGGCGAAGCCGTAACCCACCTCTTCTGCCCCAGCGGAAATAGACAGCGGTGCGTTACGCTTCGCTAACCCACCCTACGAACTTACGATTCGGCGGCAGTGCTCCCACGCCGCTTCAATCAGGTTTTCGCTCGCCTCCGGCGTGCGGAAGGCGGAATGCGCCGACAATGTCACGTTCGGCAATTTTGTCAGCGGATGATCGCCGGGCAGCGGCTCGATGTTGAAGACGTCGAGACCGGCATGGCGGATGTGGCCCGACTTCAGCGCGTCGATCATCGCAGTCTCGTCGACGATCGCGGCGCGAGCGGTGTTGATGAGGATGACGCCGCGCTTCATCGCAAGGATCTTCTCGCGCGTGATCATGCCGCGCGTCTCATCGTTGAGCAGCAGATGCAGCGACACCACGTCGCTCCTTGTCAGCACGGTGTCGAGATCGGTGAATTCCACGCCAGGACAGCTCTTCGGCGAGCGGTTCCAGGCGATCACCTTCATGCCGCTGCCGGACGCAATGCGTGCAACTTCCGCGGCAATGCCGCCGAAGCCGATCAGTCCGAGCCTCTTGCCGGTGAGCTGCATGCCGTCCTCGCGCAGCCAGTTGCCGCCGCGCATCTCGCGATCCATCATCGCGATGACACGGGCGGAGGCCCACATCAGCGCGATCGCGGATTCCGCCACCGCCGTGTCGCCGTAGCCCTTGATCAGATGCACGGAGATGCCCAGTTCGGCCAGTTCCTCCGGATTCATGTAGCTGCGCGCGCCGGTGCCGAGGAACACGACGTGCTTCAGCCCGGCGCACTTCTTAGCGACGTCGGTCGGCAGCGCGGTGTGATCGACGATGGCGATCTCGGCGCCGTCGAGAATATCAGGGTACTGCTCGGGCTTGATGTCGGGATTCCGGTGGATCCGCACCTTGGGATCGCCCGGCTTCTCCAGCCGCTCCATGATCACGGCAAGCGTTTCATTGGCGTCGACGAAAACTCCGCGCATGGCTCTCTCCGATCAGGATGCGACGCCGGCGATCGCCAGCACGGTATGCATGAGAACGTTGGTGCCCGCGGCGCAGTCGGGCTGCGTCGCGTCCTCCAGCTCGTTGTGGCTGATGCCGTCCTTGCAGGGCACGAACACCATTGCCGCCGGCATGACGGTGTTGAGGTTGCAGGCATCGTGGCCAGCTCCGGAGGTGATGCGACGAGACGAGTAGCCCAGCGTCTTTGCCGCGTTCTCGACCGCCGCAATCAGCTTGGGATCGAAATGCGTCGGCGGCTTGCGCCAGACAAGGTCGATCTTCACCTCGACCTTGCGGCGCGCGGCGATCTCGGCAATCGCGGCGCGCAAATCGCGATCGAGCGCGTCCATGATGGCGCTATCCGCGCTGCGGCAATCCATGGTGAAGGCGATCTCGCCGGGAATGACGTTGCGTGACGGGTTTGCGATCACGGCCTCGCCGATGGTGCCGACCGCGTTCGGCCCGTGCTTCTTCGCGATCTCCTCCATCGCCAGCACGATCTCCGACAGTGTCGCCAGCGCATCACGCCGCAGCGGCATCGGGGTCGATCCCGCATGGCTCTCGAAGCCGCTGATCTTACCGTCGTACCACAGCACGCCCTGACCGGAATCGACCACGCCGATGGTCTTGCCTTCGGCCTCCAGGATCGGGCCCTGCTCGATGTGCAGCTCGACGAAGCAGCCGAGCTTCTGGAAACCGACCGGCTTGTCGCCGCGATAGCCGATGCCGTCGAGCGCCTGGCCGACGGTCGTGCCCTCGGCGTCCTTGCGCGACAAAATGTCGTCGGTGGTGAAGTCGCCAACATAGGCGGCAGAGGCCATCATCGCCGGCGCGAAGCGCGAGCCTTCCTCATTGGTCCAGTTGACGACGCAGATCGGCGCTTCGGTTTCGATGCCGGCATCGTTCAGCGTGCGGATCACTTCGAGTGCGCCGAGCGTTCCCAGAATGCCGTCATACTTGCCGCCGGTCGGCTGCGTGTCGAGATGCGAGCCGATCCCGACGGGCGGCTTCGACATGTCGCGGCCCTTGCGCAGGCCAAACATCGAGCCGAGCGCATCGACATGCACCTCCAGGCCCGCGTCTTCGCAGGCCTTGCGGAACCAGTCGCGGACCTGCTTGTCCTCGGAGCTCAGTGTCAGCCGCCGCACGCCGCCCTTGGCCGTCGCGCCGAATTGCGCGGTCTCGTGGATGGAGCCCCAGAGGCGGGCGGAATCGATCTGCAGGTTGGTGGCGGCTCGGCTCATGCGGTCGGTCTCTCAATTGTCCGGCGCCTTTTTCAATGACGCGCCAGCGTGGGCGCGTCAACCGTGAGGCTGCTCTGCGCAATTTGCCGTGCCAGCTCAGCGACGCGCTCGACTGCCACGACGTCGGGCGAGGCGAGCCAGCTCGCGGTGAAGGTCAGCGGCGCGATCGCGAGATCGGTGTCGAGCAGTTGCAGCCGCCCGTCGGCAAGCTCGTTCTCGACGATGGCGTCGGGGATCACGGCGATGCCGAGTCCTTCGACCGCCATGTGGATGACGGTGGCCAGCGAGGCGGAGGCGTGCAGCCGGATCGGCGGCAGCTCAGGCCGGTCGAACACCTCGCGCACGACCTCGTAAGGCTTGGTCTTGCGCGGGAAGGTGATGATCGGAAATCGCGCGAGCTCCGCCGGCGTCACCGGACCCTGGCCGAGGCCGAGCGAGGGGCTTGCGAGGAAACCGATCGGATAATCGGCGAGCACGCGATTGTGCACGCCGGAAGCGGACAGCGGTCCCACCACAAACGCAAGCTCGATCTCCTGCGCGAGCAGGCGCGCGGTGAGGTTCGGCGTGATGTCAACCTCGATCTCCAGCGACAGGTTCGGATAGACCTCGTTCACGCTCTTCACCAGGCGCGGCAGCCAGGTGTGCACGATGGTCTCGGCGACGCCGAGGCGCATGACGCCGCGCATCGCCGAGCGGTCGCCGATCTCCGCCATCATCGCGGCACGCAGGCCGATCAGCTTCTCCGCATAGACCATCATCTGCCGGCCGCTCGGCGTCGGCGAAGCGACGCGATGATCGCGATTGAGGAGCTTGACGCCCATCTCGCGCTCGAGCTGGGCGATGCGCTGGGAGATCGCCGGCTGGGTGGTGTTGAGCCGTTGTGCAGCGCCCCGAAAGCTGCCGAGCTTCACAACCCAGAGGAATGTCTCGATCGACCTGAAGTCCAGCATTGGAAGGATTTTCCCAGTCGATAAATCAGATTTATCGAGATTGATTAGAAACGACGATTAGACTTTATAGCACGCTTGGTGTTGGCTTGTCTTTGTCGAGTTTATAGGCAGGTCGATCCCATGACTGTTTTGGTGGCAGCGCAGCAAACTGAAACGCCCGACATGCTCCCGAGCCGCAAGGCCCGGCTTGCCTATCGCGAAGGGCTGGTCGCCTCCACCGCTGGTGTCGCCCCCGGCTTCGTTCAGGGCAATCTGGCGATCCTGCCGGCGGAATATGCCAGCGCCTTTCACCGCTTCTGCCAGCTCAATCCCAAGCCGTGCCCGATCATCGGCATGTCCGACGTCGGCAGCCCTTACATCCCTTCGCTCGGCGCCGATCTCGACATCCGCACCGACGTTCCGCGCTATCGCGTCTGGCGCGACGGCGAGGTCGTGGACGAACCGACCGACGTGACGTCGTATTGGCGCGACGATCTCGTCACCTTTGTGCTCGGCTGCTCCTTCTCGTTCGAAGAGGCCCTGCTCGACGAGGGCATGCCGATCCGCCACATCGAGAAGAACGTGCGCGTGCCGATGTACCGCACCAACGTCGCCTGCGGCGGGGCCGGACCGTTTGCCGGCCCGATGGTGGTGTCGATGCGTCCGTTCAAGCCGGCGGATGCGATCCGCGCGGTGCAGATCACCTCGCGCTATCCCGCCGTGCACGGCGCGCCAGTACATCTCGGCCATCCGCATCTGATCGGCATCAAGGACATTGCCAAGCCCGACTACGGCGATCCCGTGCCGGTTGCCGATGACGAGATCCCGGTGTTCTGGGCCTGTGGCGTCACTCCGCAATCCGTCATCAACGCCGCGAAGCTACCGTTCGCGATCACGCATTCGCCCGGCCTGATGCTGGTGACGGATCTCAAGAACAGGACCATGGCCGTGATTTAGCAGGCAGCGTTTGCTGCTTGTTCGGGCTTTACCGCAGCCATCAATCACTTCATTCGATCAGCCGAAATTCAGTAACAGGGGACTTTGCCATGACGATCTCTCGCCGCGACGTGTTGTTGGGAGCTACCGCTACAGCCGCGCTGGTGCCGCTGGCCGCGCGCGCACAGACTTCGGAAGTCGTGATCGGCGTGATCTATCCGTTCTCCGGCGGCAGCGCGCAGCAGGGCGTCGATGCCCAGAAGGCCTATGAGACCGCGCTCGAAGTCATCAACAAGGACACCGATTTCGACCTGCCGCTGGCGAAAGGTGAGGGCCTGCCGGGCCTCGGCGGCGCAAAAGTGCGCCTCGTGTTCGCCGACCATCAGGCCGATCCGCAGAAGGGCCGCGCCGAGGCCGAGCGCCTGATCACGCAGGAGAAGGTCGCCGCCATCATCGGCACCTATCAGAGCGCGGTCGCCGTCACCGTCAGCCAGATCTGCGAACGCTACCAGATCCCGTTCGTCTCCGCCGACAATTCCTCGCCGAGCCTGCATCGCCGCGGCCTGAAATACTATTTCCGCGCCGCGCCGCATGACGAGATGTACTCGGCCGCGATGTTCGACTTCTTCGATGCCATGAAGAAGAAGGGCACCAAGATCGAGACGCTATCGCTGTTCCACGAGGACACTATATTCGGCACCGATTCCGGCAACGCCCAGGCCAAGATCGCCGGCGAGCGCGGCTACAAGATCGTCACCGACATCAAGTATCGCGCCAACTCGCCGTCGCTCTCGGCCGAGGTGCAGCAGCTCAAGACCGCCAATGCCGACGTGCTGATGCCCTCGAGCTACACTACCGATGGCATCCTGCTGGTCAAGACCATGGCCGAGCTCGGTTACAAGCCGAACGCGATCGTGGCGCAGGACGCCGGCTTCTCGGAGAAGGCGCTCTATGATGCCGTCGGTGACAAGCTCGAAGGCGTGATCTCGCGCGGCACCTTCTCGCTCGACCTCGCGCAGAAGCGCCCGATGGTCGGCAAGATCAACGCGATGTTCAAGGCGCGGTCGGGCAAGGACTTCAACGACCTCACCTCGCGCCAGTTCATGGGCCTGATCATCCTCGCCGACGCCATCAGCCGCGCCAAGTCGACCGACGGCGAGAAGATCCGCGATGCGCTGGCGGCGACAGACATCCCCGGCGAGCAGACCATCATGCCCTGGAAGCGCGTCAAGTTCGACGAGGCGGGCCAGAACAACGATGCCGACCCGGTGCTGCTGCAATATGTCGGCGGCAAGTTCGTCACCATCTTCCCGCCGCAGGCCGCGATCGCCGAGGCGATCTGGCCGATGAAGTAAGCGGGACGCAGCGCCGGGGCAGGGAACCAAGCATTGTGAGAGCCGAGAAGATCGAGCCGCTAACCGCATTCTCCGTCATTGCGAGCGAAGCGAAGCAATCCAGGAATGAATCCGCGGAGACAATCTGGATTGCTTCGTCGCATCAGCACAAAATTGCTTCGCAATTTTGTCCCGAGCTCCTCGCAATGACGGAGCCCTACCGTGACGTTTTTCTGGTGGGGGCAAAGCAGTGACAGCCCAAGCCATTATCCAGAGTCTCGCGAGCGGCCTGCTCATGGGCCTGCTCTACGGACTGATCGCGGTCGGCCTCGCGCTGATCTTCGGCCTGATGGACGTCGTGAACTTCGCCCATGGCGAGTTCCTGATGATCGCGATGTATGCGAGCTTCTTTCTGTTCGCCTTCTTCGCCATCGATCCCTTGCTGTCGGCGCCATTGGTTGCGGCGGCGCTGTTCGTGTTCGGAGCGGTGGTCTACCTGCTCATTGTACGCTTCGCCATGCGAGCCAAGGCCAATGCCGGCATGGTGCAGATCTTCTCCACCTTTGGCCTTGCCATCGTGATGCGCGGCCTGGCGCAGTTCTTCTTCACGCCGGATTATCGCAGCATTCCGCAGTCATGGCTCGGCGGCAAAACTATTTCGGTCGCCGGCATCTTCCTGCCGGAGCCGCAGCTGATCGGCGCGCTGGTTTCGATTCTCGCCTTTGCCGGTCTCTACTTCTTCATCCATCGCACCGATTTCGGCCGTGCGCTGGAAGCGACGCGTGAGGATCCCGGCGCGGTGGCCCTCGTCGGCATCGACAAGAACCGCGTGTTCGCGCTCGGCTGGGGTCTTGGCGCCGCGCTGGTAGGCCTCGCCGGCGCGATCATGGCGGTGTTCTTTTACATCTATCCCGATGTCGGCGCGTCCTTTGCGCTGATCGCTTATGTCACGGTGGCGCTGGGCGGCTTCGGCAGCGTGTTCGGCGCCTTCGCTGGCGGCATCATCGTCGGCCTCGTGGAGGCCGTCACCGCCTTGGTGCTGCCGCCGTCGCTGAAGTCGGTCGGCATCTACGCCGTCTACCTGCTCGTCGTCTTCATCCGGCCGCGCGGCCTGTTCGGGTCGATGTGATGGACAAGAATTTTGCCGCGCGGCGCCGCCGCGACCTCATCATCGCCGCCGTGCTGGCCGGGCTCGCCGCGCTCGCGCCTCTGTTCATCAAGGATGTCTACGTCCAGAACATCCTGATCCTGACCTTGATGTATGCGGCACTGTCGCAGAGCTGGAACATTCTCTCCGGCTATTGCGGACAGATCTCGCTGGGCCACGCGCTCTATTTCGGCATCGGCGCCTACACCACCGAACTCTTGTTCACCAAGTTCGGCGTGCTACCCTGGTTCGGCATGCTCGGCGGCGGCGTGATTGCCGCCCTGATCGCGATGGGCCTCGGCTATCCCTTCTTTCGCCTGCGCGGCCATTACTTCGTGATCGCGACCATCGTCATCGCCGAAATCGGTCTGCTGCTGTTCCAGAACTGGGAGTGGGCGGGAGCCGCGATGGGCATCACCATTCCGATCCGCGGCGACAGCTGGCTGAAATTCCAGTTCCTGCGCACCAAGCTGCCATACTTCTATTTCGCGCTGGCGCTCTGCTGCCTCGCCTGGTTCGTCACCTGGTGGCTGGAAGACTCCAAATGGGGCTTTTGGTGGCGTGCGGTGAAGGACAATCCGGAGGCGGCCGAAAGCCTCGGCGTCGTCGTGTTCAACTCCAAGATGGGCGCGGCGGCCGTCTCCGCCTTCCTCGTCGCCATTGGTGGCGCCTTCTATGCGCAGTTTCTCGCCTATATCGATCCAGAGAGCGTGATGGGCTTCCAGTTCTCGCTGCTGATGGCGCTGCCGGCCGTGCTCGGCGGCATCGGCACCCTCTGGGGGCCGGTGTTAGGGGCCGCCATCCTGATCCCGATGACCGAGCTGACGCGCTCCTATATCGGCGGCTCTGGGCGCGGCGTCGACCTCATCGTCTACGGCGCCCTGATCGTGCTGATCTCGCTGGCGCTGCCACAGGGTCTGGTGAGCCTTTTCTCACGCGCAAAAGCTAAGGGGGCCACGCGATGACCGCGCTCCTTGAAACCCGTGCCGTCTGGCAGCGTTTTGGTGGCCTCGTCGCCAACAGCGATGTCTCGATCTCGGTCGGCCGCGGCGAGATCGTCGGCCTGATCGGCCCGAACGGCGCCGGCAAGTCGACGCTGTTCAACCTCATCGCCGGCGTGCTGCCGCCGACGCAAGGCTCGATCTGGTTCGACGGCGAGGACGTCACCCATATGCCGGCGGCCGAGCGCTGCCAGCGCGGCATCGGGCGCACCTTCCAGGTGGTCAAGAGCTTTGAGACCATGACGGTTGTCGACAACGTCATTGTCGGCGCTTTGGTTCGTAACACCGTGATGCGCGAGGCGCGCCGCAAGGCGCATGAGGTGCTGGAGTTCACCGGCCTTGCCGCGCGCGCCGACGTGCTCGCAAGCGACCTGGTGCCGGCCGAGAAGCGCCGCCTCGAAGTCGCCCGTGCGCTCGCGACCGAGCCAAAGCTGCTGCTGCTCGATGAGGTCCTCACCGGCCTGACGCCGACCGAAGCGCAGACCGGCGTGGCGCTGGTGCGTAAGGTGCGCGATGCCGGCATCACCGTGCTGATGGTCGAGCATGTCATGGAGATCGTGATGCCGCTGGTCGACCGCGCCATCGTGCTCGACCTCGGCAAGGTGCTGGTCGAGGGCAAGCCCACCGAGGTGGTCCGCGATCCCAAGGTGATCAGCGCATATCTGGGAGATCGTCATGCTGTCGGTGCGTGAAGTCACGACGGCCTATCAGGGCCTGGTCGCGATCTCCGCGGTCTCGATCGAGGTTCAGAAGGGCGAGATCGTCTGCGTCGCCGGCGCCAACGGCGCGGGCAAGTCGACGTTGCTCAAATCCATCGCCGGCGCCGAGCGCCCGCGTTCGGGCTCCGTGACGTTCGACGGCAAGCGACTTGACGGGATGGCGCAGCACCACATCACCGCCACCGGCATCGCCTATGTGCCGGAGAACCGCCGGCTGTTTCCGCGCCTGTCAGTGCGCGACAATCTCCGCCTCGGCAGCTATCTCTATCGCGGCGAGGCGAACCGTGAGGAGCCGCTCGATCTCGTCTTCAACCTGTTTCCGCGCTTGTCCGAACGCCTCGAGCAGCGCGCCGAGACGCTCTCCGGTGGCGAGCAGCAGATGCTCGCGATCGGCCGCGCGCTGATGACGCGCCCGCGGCTGTTGATGCTGGACGAGCCCTCGCAGGGCATCATGCCGAAGCTCGTCGACGAGATCTTTCAGGCGGTGAAGCGCATCCGCGACGCCGGCATGACCGTGCTGATCGTCGAGCAGCGCATGGCCGAGTGCCTCGAGATCGCCGACCGCGCCTACATCCTGCAGACCGGCCGCGTGCTGATGCAGGGCCCGTCCGCGGAGATCAAGGGCAATCCCGACGTCAGGAAGGCGTACCTCGGATTGTAGCCGCTCGCTACGATCCCTATCCTGATTGCTTCTTGTTCCGGTTCTTGCTTGCGCCGCGCAGCGTTGACGCGGGTGCCGAGGGTTGCCCGAAGCCATTCATCTGGATGCAGGAGAGAAGGTCGACATAGCTTTCGATGCCACCGGCGGAGGCCTCGGCATAGCATTGGGTGCGAATTTCCTCCGGCGTTGTCGTCCAGATGGACCCGAGCTGTTGCTGTGCGGTTTGTTCGTCGCTCATGCAGGCCTCGTAGGACTGCGGCTCGGTCAGCGACTTGTCGATCTCCTGAGTTGCCTTGCAATTGGCCTCGACCTTGAGATCGGGGACGCCGCCGCGCGCGGACGTCTGGGCGGCTGCGGAAAGTGGCAGGGCAATAAAGCAGGCGGCAGAGAGGAGGGCGCAGGATATTTTGAAATCCATGACAATTCTCCTAGCGATCGATGAAACAACTCCTTCAGTCAATTACAGGGGGATCATGTGCTGGCGATCCCGGTGATGCAAATCAATTCCGGTCCGCTGGTCCCGCATATCGCTCCGCCCATGCGGGCTACTGTCGTCACCACATCCTCCGTCATTGCGATCGCAGCGAAGCAATCCAGAGTCTTCCCGCGAAGGATTCTGGATTGCTTCGCTAAGCTCGCAATGACGGGGTTAGAGCCGGGCTAATGCCCATCCCCATGCTCCGGCAACGTCACCCCGAACACCTTCACCAGATCCGTCACCTGCTCCGGCGACAGGTAGCGCGGGTTCATCCCGCGCAGCAGCAGGTACAGCTTTGCCGTCTCCTCCAGCTCTTCCGTCGCGAACACCGCGGCTTCCAGCGTATCGCCGGCGACGACAGGGCCGTGGTTGGCGAGCAGCACGGATGAATATTTCCCTGCCAGTCCCTTGATCGCGTCCGCCACCGCGGGATCGCCGGGGCGGTAGTAGGGCACGAGCGCGGTGGCGCCGCATTTCATCAGGTAATAGGCCGTCATCGGCGGCAGCGCGGCGCGCGGGTCGACCTCGGGCAGCATCGAGAGCGCGACCGAATGGGTCGAGTGCAGGTGCACGATCGCGCGCGCGCTCCCGCGCGTGTCGTAGAGCGCGGTGTGGAGCGGAACTTCCTTGGTCGGCGCATCCCCCGAAACCAGCCGTCCCCTTCTATCCAGCCGCGACAGCCGCGCCGGATCGAGAAAGCCGAGCGAGGCGTTGGTCGGCGTCACCAGCCAGCCGCCATCGTCCAGCTTGACGCTGATATTGCCGGAGGAGCCCGGCGTCAGTCCGCGCTCGAACAGCGACCGCCCGAAGCGGCAGATATCCTCACGCAGCCGTGTCTCGTTGTTCATGGCCGTCATGCCTGCTTGTCTCACGCTTTGGCAGCGCGGCCAAGCCGTGTTATCGGTGCGCCGAGCCGCCGCAAAGGGCGGCCGTCCGGGAAACGTTTCGCAAGGGTTAGTTGCATGTCCGCCTCCACGCCACAAAATCAGCGTACCGCCGTGATCGGGCTCGGCTCGATGGGTTTTGGTATGGCGACCTCGCTGAAGCGCGCCGGCCATGCCGTGACCGGCTGCGACGTTTCGGCGGATGCCGTCGCGCGCTTCGTGAAGGATGGCGGCGCGGGGGCCAAGACGCCGGCCGAGGCGGCCAAGGGCGCCGATATCGTGGTCAGCGTTGTGGTCAACGCCGCCCAGACCGAAACCGTCCTGTTCGGCAAGGACGGCGCCGCCGAGACCATGCCGAAGGGCAGCGTCTTCATATCCTCGGCGACCATGGACCCGGATATCGCGCGGCGCCTTGCCAAGCAGTTGGAGGCCACCGGCCGGCATTATCTGGATGCGCCGATCTCCGGTGGGGCGCAGCGCGCCGCGCAAGGTGAGCTGACCATCCTCGCCTCCGGCAGCTCCGCCGCTTTTGCCAAGGCGCGTCCAGCGCTCGACGCCATGGCCGCAAAGCTCTATGAGCTCGGTGATGCCGCGGGGCAGGGGGCGGCCTTCAAGATGATCAATCAGCTCCTCGCCGGTGTCCACATTGCCGCGGCTTCCGAAGCGATGGCGTTCGCGGCCAAGCAGGGCCTCGACATCCGCAAGGTCTATGAGGTGATCACGGCCTCTGCCGGCAATTCCTGGATGTTCGAGAACCGGATGCCGCATGTGCTCGACGGCGACTACACGCCGCGTAGCGCGGTCGAGATCTTCGTGAAGGACCTCGGCATCATCCAGGACATGGCGCGCAGCGCCAGATTCCCGGTGCCGGTCTCTGCCGCCGCACTTCAGATGTTTCTGATGACATCAGCCGCCGGCATGGGCCGCGACGACGACGCGTCGGTGGCGCGGATGTATGCGCAGGTCACCGGCGTCAAGCTGCCCGGCGACAAGTAGAACTGAGAGGACTCCGATGCCCCGTTTTGCCGCCAACCTCTCGATGATGTTCACCGAGGTGCCGTTCCTCGACCGCTTCGATGCCGCCGCACAAGCCGGCTTCACCGCCGTCGAATTCCTTTTTCCCTACGAGCATCCGGCCGAGGCGGTCGGCGAGCGGCTCAAGCGCAACGGCCTGACGCAGGCGCTGTTCAATCTGCCGCCGGGCGACTGGAATGCCGGCGAGAAAGGTTTTGCGGCGCTCCCGGCGCGCTTCAATGATCTCAAGGCGAGCCTGGAGACGGCGCTGCCGTACGCCAAGGCGACCGGCGTCAAGCGCCTGCACCTGATGGCTGGTATCGCCAACCGCGGCGAGCGCGTCGCGATCGAGGCGTTCTACAAATCGGTGGCGTGGGCCGCGGAGTTCTTCGCGCCCCACGGCATCGATATCGTGCTCGAGCCGATCAATGCACGCAACGTGCCCGGCTATTTCCTCAATGATTTCGGCTTCGCCCGCGACCTGATCCAGGAATTGCGACTTCCGAACCTGAAGCTCCAGTTCGACATCTATCACTGCCAGATCATCCATGGCGACGTCACCATGCGGCTGCGCGAGATGATGCCGATCATCGGCCACATCCAGATCGCCAGCATCCCCTCGCGCAACGAGCCCGACGGCGAGGAGCTGAACTATCCGTTCCTGTTCGAAGAGCTCGACCGGCTCGGCTATGCCGGCTTCGTCGGCTGCGAATACAATCCGCGCGGCAAGACAACGGATGGGCTCGCCTGGTTCAAGCCTTACGCTGGAGTGAAGCCGTGACACTTGCGTTGGGCTGCATCGCCGACGATTACACCGGCGCCTCCGACCTCGCCAACACGCTGACCCGCGCCGGCCTGCGCACCGTGCAGACCATCGGCGTGCCTGCCGATGATCTGGCGTTGCCCGAGGTCGATGCCGTCGTTGTGTCATTGAAGAGCCGCTCGATCGAGGCGGGCCTTGCCGTGTCGCGCTCACGCGCGGCGGAGGCGTGGCTGCGCGGCCGCGGCGCCGGCCATGTCCTGTTCAAGATCTGCTCGACCTTCGATTCCACCGACGCCGGCAATATCGGCCCCGTCATGGACGCGCTCCGCGCCGATTGCGGCGAGGCGACCCTGCTGGTGACGCCGGCCTTTCCGGAGACGGGCCGCACCGTCTATCAGGGCAACCTCTTCGTCGGTGCAGTGCCGCTGAACGAGAGCCCGCTGAAGGACCATCCGCTCAACCCGATGCGGGATTCCAACCTGGTGCGCGTCTTGGCGCGCCAGAGCAAGACGCAGATCGGCCTCGTCGATCTCGCCGCCGTCACGCGCGGGGCAGATGCGGTGCGGGCGCGGCTGGCCGAGCTCGCGGGCAAGGGTATCGGTGCCGCGATCATCGACGCCGTGTTCGACCGCGACCTCGAGACCATCGGCCTCGTTGCCGCCGAGCATCGGCTGTCGGTCGGCGCCTCCGGCATCGGCCTTGGCCTGGCGCGGGCGCTGGTGTCGACCGGAAAGGTGCGGTCGAGCGCGGCGGGCAGCGACGCTGGTGCGGCGGTTGGCGGCCCGGCGGCCTGCCTTGCCGGGAGCTGCTCGCAGGCGACGCTTCAACAGATCGCCAATGCCGAGCGTGTCATGCCGGTGTTACATCTTGATCCCGAGCAGATCGTTGCAGGTACTGGCGAAGCGCAGCGCGCGCTGGCCTGGGCGCGGCCGCGCCTGGCGGATGGTCCTGTTCTGATCGCCTCGAGCGCGACACCGGAAGCCGTTGCCGCCGTTCAGGCGCGTCACGGCCGCGACGCGGCCGGGCATGCCATCGAGCAGGCCATGGCCGACATCGCCGAAGGCCTGGTGCAGGCCGGCGTCCGGCGCCTGATCGTTGCGGGCGGCGAGACGTCGGGCGCCGTGGTCGACCGGTTGAGGATTCCTGGGTTTCTCGTGGGCGTGGAAATAGCCGCGGGCGTCCCGGTGCTGCGTGCGGTCGGTGCGCAGGCAGGCGAGATGTTGCTCGCTCTGAAATCCGGCAATTTTGGCGGTCCGGAGTTTTTCTCCGACGCGCTTGGGCTCATGCGCTGAGCGCAGAGCATTCTTAGTCGCCCGTTCCAGCGTCCGCGTGATCGGCGACCTCCGTGCCGGAGTCATCACCTACCGCAACGTGATCCTCGAGCACATGCTGTCGGAGACGCTGGAGGAAAAGCTTGCGGCCGAGAAAACCCTGGCAACAGTGGTCGAGGCGAACACAAAATTCCGCAAGTCTTACGAGGGTATGATCACCTCGCCCGAAGAACGAGCTCTGTACAGCGAGTGGTCCAAAAAGTGGGAAGAATACAAGAAGGGCACCCAGGAGTCCGTCGCTGCGATCCGGGAAATCGGCGGCTCCATCGCGCGCTTGTCCGAGATCGCATCGGCGATCGCGGCGGCCGTCGAAGAGCAGGGCGCGGCGACCCAGGAGATCGCCCGCAACGTGCAGCAGGCGGCCGTGGGAACGCAGCTGGTGTCGGCCAATGTCGGCGACGTCCAGCGCGGCGCCTCCGAAACCGGCTCGCCTCGTCTCAGGTACTGTCGGCGGCGCAGATGCTGTCGCGCGATTCCAACCGCCTCAAGCTCGAGGTCGGCAGGTTCCTGGACTCGGTCCGCGCTGCGTGAAGCACGCGGCCGCATGGCTGCGATGTAGATTTCGCAGATGCGGTAGCAGGGAAGTGAATGCGCGAAGGCCGCCGGAGGTTAGCGTTTCCGGCGGTGCTCGGGTAAAGGGGGAAATGGGGATCGCCCGGGGGCGGATTCCACATCCTCGTTGACCTGGAATTGTCTGGCGCATGATTGCTCTGGTCCGTATTGCCCTGAGCCGGCCCTATACTTTCGTGGTGCTCGCGCTGCTGCTGCTGATCATCGGACCGCTCGCGGCGCTGCGCACCCCGACCGACATCTTCCCGGACATTCGCATTCCCGTGATCGGCGTGGTCTGGCAGTACACCGGCCTGCCGCCCGACCAGATGTCCGGCCGCATCACGACGCCGTTCCAGCGCGCGCTGACGACGACGGTCAACGACATCGAGCACATCACTGCCAATTCCTATAACGGCTTTGGCATCATCAAGATCTTCTTCCAGCCCAACGTCGATATCCGCACCGCGAACGCGCAGGTTACCGCGATCTCGCAGACGCTGCTCAAGCAGATGCCGCCGGGCGCGACGCCGCCCTTGATCCTGAACTACTCCGCCTCCACCGTGCCGATCATTCAGGTGGCGCTGTCGGGCGAGGGGCTTACCGAGCAGAACCTCGCCGATATCGGCATCAATCAGCTTCGCACGCCGCTGGTCACCGTGCCCGGCGCGGCGATCCCGTACCCGTTCGGCGGCAAGCAGCGCCAGGTCCAGATCGACCTCGATCCGACCGCGCTGCAGGCCCGCGGCCTCTCGGGCCAGGACGTCGCCAATGCGCTCGCCGCCCAGAACCTGATCACGCCGGTCGGCACCCAGAAGATCGGCCAGTTCGAATACAACATCCAGCTCAACAACTCGCCGCTCCGGATCGACGAACTCGGCAATCTGCCGATCAGGACCGTCAACGGCGCCATGGTCTATGTGCGCGACGTCGCAAGCGTGCGCGACGGCAACCCGCCGCAGACCAACATCGTCCACGTCGATGGCAACCGCTCGGTGCTGATGATGGTGCTGAAGGCGGGCGCGACTTCGACGCTCGACATCATCGCCGGCATCAAGCAGAAGGTGATCGACGTCAAGGATCAGCTGCCCGACGCGCTGAAGATCGGCTTCATCGGCGACCAGTCGGTGTTCGTCCGCGGCGCGATCCAGGGCGTCGCCTTCGAAGGCGTGATCGCGGCGCTGCTCACCAGTGTCATGATCCTCTTGTTCCTCGGCAGCTGGCGCTCGACCATCATCATCGCGGTCTCGATCCCGCTGTCGGTGCTGGGCGCCATCATCATGCTGTCGGCGATCGGCGAGACGCTCAACATCATGACGCTCGGCGGCCTCGCGCTCGCGGTCGGCATCCTCGTCGACGACGCCACCGTGACGATCGAGAACATCAATTACCATCTGGAGCAGGGCAAGCCGGTCGAGCAGTCGATCCTCGACGGCGCCAACCAGATCGTGACGCCGGCCTTCGTGTCGCTGCTCTGCATCTGCATCGTGTTCGTGCCGATGTTCTTCCTGACCGGCGTCGCGCGCTTCCTGTTCGTGCCGATGGCGGAAGCCGTGATGTTCGCGATGATTTGGTCGTTCATCCTGTCGCGCACGCTGGTGCCGACCATGGCGAACTACCTGCTGCAGGCGCATGTTCACCACGAGGGCGGGCCGCCGAAGTCGCGCAATCCCTTCGTCTGGCTCCAGCGCGGCTTCGAGGTGCGGTTCGAGCGCATTCGCGGTGGCTATCGTGGTTTGCTCGGGCTCGCGCTGGCGCACCGTGCAGTGTTCGTGATCGGCTTCCTCTTCGTCGTCGGCACGTCCTTCGCGCTGGTGCCGTTCCTCGGGCGCAACTTCTTTCCTGCGGTCGACGCCGGCAACATTTTGATGCACGTCCGCACCCAGGTCGGCACCCGGGTCGAGGAGACCGCCAACCAGCTTGCCGACGTGCAGAAGGCCGTCCGCAAGCTGATCCCGGGCGAGATCGAGACCATGACCGACAATATCGGCATGCCGATCTCTGGCATCAACATGACCTACAACAACACCGGCGTCATCGGCCCGCAGGACGGCGATATCCAGATCAAGCTGAAAGAAGGCCACAAGCCGACCGAAGAACATGTGCGCGTGCTGCGTGAGCAGCTGCCGCGATTGTTCCCCGGCGTCAGCTTCGCGTTCCTGCCCGCCGATATCGTCAGCCAGATCCTGAATTTCGGCGCGCCGGCACCGATCGACCTGCAGATCCGCGGCGCCAATCTCAGCGCCAACTTCGCTTACGCGAATAATCTGCTGGCAAAGGTCCGCAGGATTCCCGGTGTTGCCGATGCGCGCATCCAGCAGTCGCCGAACAATCCGACCTTCAACATCGATGTCGATCGCACCCGCGCGCAATATGTCGGCCTGACCGAGCGCGACGTCACCAACAGCCTCGTGGTCAATCTCGCCGGCTCCTCGCAGGTGGCGCCGACCTACTACCTCAACCCCGACAACGGCGTGTCCTACTCGATCGTGATGCAGACGCCGCAATACCAGATCGACTCGCTCAGCGCGCTGCAGACGCTGCCGATCACCGCCGCCGGCAATGCGCAGTCGCCGATCCTCGGCGGCATCGCCGACATCAAGCGCTCGACCTCGAGCGCCGTGGTCTCGCAATACGACATCCAGTCGATGGTGCAGATCTTCGCGACCACGTCGGGCCGCGATCTCGGCGCGGTCGCCGCCGATATCCGTCAGCTGATCGCCGACACCGCCAAGGAGGTGCCGAAGGGGTCCTCCGTGGTGCTGCTCGGTCAGGTGCAGACCATGAACAGCGCCTTTACTGGTCTCCTGTTCGGCCTGCTCGGCGCCGTCGTGCTGATCTATTTCCTGATCGTCGTGAACTTCCAGTCCTGGTCCGATCCCTTCGTGATCATCACGGCGCTGCCGGCGGCGCTCGCGGGCATCGTCTGGATGCTGTTCATGACGGAGACGACGCTGTCGGTGCCGGCGCTCACCGGCGCCATCATGTGCATGGGCGTTGCCACCGCCAACAGCGTGCTCGTGATCTCCTTCGCGCGCGAACGCTACGCGGAGCTCGGCGATCCCGTCGCCGCTGCGCTCGAAGCCGGCTTCGTCCGGTTTCGCCCGGTGCTGATGACCGCGCTCGCCATGATCATCGGCATGGCGCCGATGGCCCTGGGGCTCGGCGAGGGCGGCGAGCAGAATGCGCCGCTCGGCCGCGCCGTGATCGGCGGCCTGATCTTTGCAACCTTCGCAACGCTGATGTTTGTTCCTGTCGTGTTCAGCATGGTACACAAGAAACAAGGCGCCAAAGCCGCCGCCTCATTGGAGACCCCGCATGTCGTCCACTGAACCCCGCTCCCCGGTGTCGCGCCGGAAACTGGGCATCTTCGGCGTGGTGGCGCTGATCGCGGCTGGCCTCGTCGTGGGCACCGGCATCCGTGCCCGCGAGGAGCAGGGCTCCAAGCTAAAGGAATGGACCGATGATCAGGCCGTTCCCAGCGTTGCGGTGACCCAGCCCAACGCCAAGGTCCTCAACGCCACCATCGATCTGCCGGGCCGGCTGGAAGCCTATTACCGCGCCCCGATCTTCGCGCGCGTGTCGGGCTACCTGAAGAGCTGGAACGCCGACATCGGCGCCCGCGTCAAGGCAGGGCAGGTGATTGCCGAGATCGAGGCGCCAGACCTCGATCAGCAGCTCTTGCAGGCCCGCGCCGACCTCGCCAGCCAGCAGGCCAGCGCCAGGCTGTCCGAGGCAACGCTGAACCGGCGCAAGACGCTGGTCGCCTCGAACTTCGTTTCCGCGCAGGAGATCGACGAGCGCACCGCGGATCTCTCCAACAAGAACGCCGCCGTGCACTCGGGCCAGGCCAATGTGGAGCGCCTGGAAGCGCTGGCCGGCTACAAGAAGATCACCGCGCCGTTCGACGGCGTCGTCACCGCGCGCGACACCGACGTCGGCGCGCTGATCAATGCCGGCGGCGGGGCGGGCCCGGCGATGTTCGTGGTGTCCGACATCACCAAGCTGCGCGTCTACGTCAACGTGCCCCAGAACTATGTGCCGGCGATCAAGATCGGCGCCAAGGCCACCATCACCCTGCCGGAATATCCGAACAGAACGTTCCAGGCGACAGTGGAAGCCTCCTCCCAGGCCGTCGACGTCGCCTCCGGCACCACGCGCATGCAGCTCGGGCTCGACAATTCCTCAGGCGAGCTGATGCCCGGCGGCTATGCCAGCGTGAAGCTGAACCTCCAGCGCGATGCCGCGCCGCTCAGCATCCCCGCCAGCGCGCTGATCTTCAACGGCAGCGGCCTGCGCGTTGCGACTGTCGGTCCCGACGACAAGGTGCTGTTCAAGACCGTCACCATCGCCCGTGACCTCGGCCGCGAGATCGAGCTGGCCTCGGGGATCGCAGCGGATGATCGCGTCGTCACGGCACCGCCGGACGGCCTGTCGGATGGGGATGCGGTGCGCGTGGTTGGCGCCAAGGCCAAGCCGGCGACAGCTTCGGAGAAGCAGGCGCCGAGGAGCTGAGGCAGTATCGTAGGTGGGCAAAGGCGCTCTTGCGCCGTGCCCACCATTATGTCCGCCATCGTGGCAAGATGGTGGGCACGCTTCGCTTACTCTACGAGAGCTACGCCACCCGCCACTCCGGCACGCCATCGGCAGCCATCGCGATCTCGCCGCGTGAGCCTACCGGCGTGCGATCCATGTTGAGCAGATGCGCCAGCGTCGCGCTGTCGCTCGCCGGAATCCGCGCGAGCGTGCGCCGGTCGTCTTCCGTGCGCAGCATCACCACGCCGTGCTCGACGTCGCCGCCGCGGCCGTAGAGCACGGTAAAGCTCTCGACCTTGCCTTTGCCAGTTGCTTCCGTGACGAACTCCGGCACCGTGCGTTTGTTGCGGTCCGCCACCGCCTGCACGCTCGTCTCCTGCACCAGCGCCTCGTGCGGCGGCGTCTTCGACACCACCAGCGCATGATGCTTGGTGACGAAGCCGCCCTGGCCGTAGAGCAGGCCGAGCCTGGCGCCGTCGCGCACGCGGCGGACCATCGCGCAGGCCGCGTGCGTCATGTAGGTGTTGAGCGGGGCGCCGAAGAAGGTGAGGCCGCCGGTCACGGTCGGCTGCACGTTGGCGCCCAGGCCCAGCGTCCGCCGCGCCATCTTGGGCACGCACGGAAAGCAGCTGTAGAGCTCGATGGCGTCGAACTGTTTGCCGTCGCCGCCGGCGAGGTCCATCACGGCCTTCAGCACCGCGTTCTGCGGGTGGCTCTCGTAGAACTGGTCGCGCAGGAGATAGTCGCGCGGCTCCTCCGCCGAGGCGCCGCCGAGCGGATAGACCAGTCTGTCCTCGGCGATCCCGGCGGCCCGCGCCTTGGCGAGGCTCGTGAGCAGCAGCGCGCCGCCCATGTTGACGCTGGGATTGGCGACCATGAGCTTGTTGTAGGGCCACGCGATCAGGCGGTTGTTGGCGGTCGGTGTCGTGATCTCCTCAGGCGCATAGCGCCGCTTCAGCCAGGCATTTGGGTTTTGCGCGGCAGCTTCCGAATAGCGCGACCACAGCGTGCCGGATTCCGCCATCGCCTCGCGCGGCGTCTGGCCCCAATGCGCGGAGGAGGCCGCCTCATAGAACGGATAGACGGTGACGGGGCGGAACACGCCGAGCTTCACAGCGAGCGGCTTCTGGAACGCCGCGCCGCGCTTGGGCTCCTCGACGTCGTGCGCGAACGGCGTCCACGGTAGCTTGACGCCGGCGCGCTCTGCCTTGGTCGCGGTCGACTGCGCCTCGGCGCCGCAGATGGCCGCCACGGCGCATTCGCCGCGCGCGATGCGCTTTGCAGCTTCGTGGATGTAGCGGATCGGGCTCTCGCCACCGACCGGGCCGTAGTAGCAATGCGACGGCGAGATGCCGAGCCGTTGCGCCAAAAGCTTCTCCGGATCGCGATAGCGCCAGCTCAGGAAGTTGACGACGTCGAGCGATTGCACCTCGCCGAGCAGCTTTGCGCCGGCGTCTGCTTCCGCGCGGCGCAGGGCCTGTTCCAGGAGATCGAGCGGCTCGAGGCCATCCGTGATCTCCTTGGGACGGTCGACGATCTCGCCGATGCCGACGATAACGGGGATGCGGTCTGCGGGGATAGAGGAGTTGTCCATTTTCTTCTTGCTTCACGTTTCAGATCTTGGGCACGCCGTCGCCCTTCGAGGGCCGCTGAAGAAGCGGCCACCTCAGGATGACGGCTACGGGGGAAGCGTCATCCTGAGGTGCGAGGCTGACGGCGCAACGCGCCGTCGGGCGAGCCATCGAAGGATGGGCCACGGGCGCTAGTGCGGCCACACACCATTACTCCGCCACCAGCGCATTCATGTGCTCGACGGCTTCGGCGAACTCTTCCTTGAACTCCTGCACCACGGCGCCGGCCGATTTCACGCTGTCGATCAGCCCGACGCCCTGGCCGACGAAATAGCTGACGAGATCGCGCGCCTTGGCGTTGCCGCTCGCCGCCGCGCGGTCGATCGAGTTGAAAGCGTCGCGGCTGATGATGCTCTGGAGCGGCATCGGCAGCGCGCCCGGGCTGTCTGGCGCCCGGTCCCAGGCATCGGTCCAGACCGAGCGAAGCTGCCGTGCCGGCTTGCCGGTCCGGCCCTTCGAGCGCACCGCGTCGCGCGAGGACGCCGCGATCATCTTCTCGCGAAAAATCTCCGTAGTCTCGGCCTCGACGGTGGCGAGCCACACCGAGCCGGTCCAGGCGCCGGCCGCGCCCATCGCCATGCAGGCCGCCATCTGCCGTCCGGTCATGATGCCACCGGCCGCCAGCACCGGCACGTCGCGGATCGGCCTAATCGCCTTGATCACCTCCGGCACCAGCACCATGGTCGAGACCTCGCCGCAATGGCCACCGGCCTCGGTGCCCTGCACGACGAGGATGTCGACGCCGGCCGCGACCTGGCGCAGTGCGTGCTCCTTGGCGCCGACAAGCGCGGCAACGGGCACGCCATGCTTTTTGCCCATCTCGATCATCGCCTTCGGCGGCACGCCCAGCGCATTTGCGATTAAGCGGATTGGATGATTGAAGGAGACCTCGAGCAATTGAAGTGCGGTCTTCCCGTCGAACGGTTGCGGCTGATTGTCTGCCACTTCAGTGGCGGTCAGCTCGATATCGTATTTCTTCAGAAGATCGCGTGTGTAGTTGCGGTGCTCTTGCGGCACGCGCGCCTCCAGGCTCTTCCAGGTGACGTCCTTTTCGCCCGCGGTGGAGATGTTTTCGGGGATCAGCACGTCGATGCCGTAGGGCTTGCCGTCGACGTGATCGTCGATCCACTTCAGTTCGCGTTCGAGCGTATCCGGCGTGTGCACAGTGGCGCCCAGCACGCCGAAGCCGCCGGCGCGGCTGACGGCGGCAACGACATCGCGGCAATGGCTGAAGGCGAGCAGCGGGAACTCGATGCCCAGCATGTCGCAGATCGGCGATTTCATGGCTCTCTCCCGGCGGCGGGCCTTCGCTTGCTCTTGTTGCTTTCCTCGGGCGAAGGCATCCCGACGCTAGCCCATCACCACCGGCGATGCCACGCCGGATTCTGAGGCGCATCTTGCGTGCAGGCGCCATGTGCAGGACGGGTTGCAGGGACGAGTGCCATGACGAAATGGAGAGCGGCCCCGCCCTGCAATGCATGTCGGCGCCCTTGTCAATTTTACCGGTCTCGCTAGCTAACGTTGCACGCGCCCTTCCGCGCCGGAGCATTTTCATGACCGACACCCCCTACGTACCGCCCAAAGTCTGGACCTGGGACAAGGAAAATGGCGGGCAGTTCGCCAACATCAACCGCCCGATCGCCGGGCCCACCCACGACAAGGAGCTGCCGGTCGGCCGCCACCCGCTCCAGCTTTACTCGCTGGCGACGCCGAACGGGGTGAAGGTCACGGTGATGCTGGAGGAGCTTCTGGCGCTCGGCCATAAGGGCGCCGAATACGACGCCTGGCTGATCAGGATCGGCAACGGCGACCAGTTCGGCAGCGGCTTCGTCGACATCAATCCGAACTCCAAGATCCCGGCGCTGATGGACCGCTCCGGGCCCGAGCCGATCCGCGTGTTCGAGTCCGGCTCGATCCTGTTCTACCTCGCCGAGAAGTTCGGCGCCTTCCTGCCGAAGGACGTCAAGACCCGCACCGAGGCGATGTCGTGGCTGTTCTGGCAGATGGGCAGCGCGCCCTATCTCGGCGGCGGCTTCGGCCATTTCTACGCCTACGCGCCGACCAAGATCGAATACGCCATCGATCGCTTCGCAATGGAGACCAAGCGCCAGCTCGACGTGCTCGATCGGCGGCTCGCCGACAACGAATATCTCGCGGGCAGCGAGTACACCATCGCCGACATGGCGGTGTGGCCCTGGTACGGTGCGCTCGCCAAGGGGCTGGTTTATGGTGCCGGCGAATTCCTCTCGGTGCAGGACTACAAGAACGTGCAGCGCTGGACCGACCGGATCGCCAAGCGCCCGGCCGTGAAGCGCGGCCGCATGGTCAACCGCGTCTCCGGCGATCCCGCCAGCCAGCTCCACGAACGCCACGACGCGAGCGACTTCGAGACCAAGACGCAGGACAAGCTCGTGCCGGTGACGTAAGGCGGGTGAGGGGGAGTCTCCGCGAGTCCATCTGTCACCGTCCTTGTGGAGAGTCCCCCTCACCCTGACCCTCTCCCCGCAAGCGGGGAGAGGGGAAAGATAGAGCGGCGCCTCACGCCATGCTCAACTCGTGGCGCCCCACCACCATCCAGTGCACCTCGTCCGGACCGTCGGCGAAGCGCAGGTGACGGACGTCCTGGTACATCTCGGCCAGCGGGGTCCAGTGCGAGATGCCGGTGGCGCCGTGCATCTGGATCGCCTGGTCGATGATCTTGCAGGCGCGCTCCGGCACCATGGCCTTGACCATGGAGACCCAGACGCGGGCCTCCTTGTTGCCGAGCACATCCATCGCCTTCGCCGCCTTCAGCACCATCAGCCGCATCGCCTCGATCTCGCAGCGCGCCTGCGCGATGATCTGCATGTTGCCGCCGAGATGGGCGATCTTCTTGCCGAAGGCCTCGCGGGTGAGGCCACGCTGCACCATGAGGTCGAGCGCCTTCTCGGCCTTGCCAATGGTGCGCATGCAATGGTGGATGCGCCCCGGTCCGAGGCGGAGCTGCGAGATCTCGAAGCCGCGGCCCTCACCGAGCAGCATGTTCTCCTTGGGCACGCGGACGTTGTTGAAGCGCATATGCATGTGGCCGCGCGGCGCGTGGTCCTGGCCAAACACGTACATGGGGCCGAGCACCTCGACGCCGGGCGTGTCGCGCGGCACCAGGATCTGCGACTGCTGCTTGCTCGGCGCCGCATCCGGATTGGTCTTCACCATCACGATGAGGATCTTGCAGCGGGGATCGCCGAGACCTGAGATGTAGTACTTCTCGCCATTGATGACCCATTCGTCGCCGACGAGCTTGGCCGTCGTCGAGATGTTCTTGGCGTCGGAGGAGGCGACGTTCGGCTCGGTCATGACGTAGGCCGAGCGGATCTCGCCGTTGAGCAGCGGCTTTAGCCACTTCTCCTTCTGCTCCTTGGTGCCGACGCGCTCCAGCACCTCCATGTTGCCGGTGTCGGGCGCCGAGCAATTCATGGTCTCCGAAGCCAGCGGGCTCTTGCCGAGCTCGGCCGCGATATAGGCGTAGTCGAGATTCTTCAGGCCCTGGCCGGTCTCGTCGTCGGGCAGGAAGAAGTTCCAGAGGCCTTCCTGCTTGGCCTTGTTCTTGGCCTTCTCCAGCACCTCGAGCTGCTTCGGGGTAAAGCTCCAGCGATCCTCCTTGCTCTCGCCAGCCTTGGCAAACTCGATCGACATCGGCTCGACGGTGTCGCGGATGAACTTCTTGACGTGATCATAGAGCGGCCGGACCTGGTCCGACATCCTGAGGTCGTTGAGCTCGTCGCCGGGATTGAGAGTGTAGTTGGTGGTGCGGGGAATGTAGGTGTGTTTTGTCATTGTTCCTCCCGGATCGTTGAGACTGCTGAGCCGGAGAATAGTCGCAGCGCTGCCAAAGTGCGAGCACGCATTTTTCACGCGCGCCATGCCATGCGATGGAATTTTGCGCGGGCGTTTGAAATGTTGTTTGAATGGTGCTGGGCGAGAGGCGGCAGGCGCGCGCCTCACTCTCCGCTGTCATCGTCCGGCGAAGACCGGGCGATCCAGTATTCCAGAGACCGCAGTGATTGAATCGAGAAGCCGCGGCGTACTGGATTCCCCGCTTTCGCGGGGAATGACAGCGGTGGATGTAGCTAGCTCACGCCGGCAGCCGATGCATCGCGCAGATCTTGTTGCCGTCGAGATCACGCAAATAGGCGAGGTAGAGCTTGCCGCCGGGGCCCTGGCGGATGCCAGGCGGATCCTCGATCGATTTTGCACCGGCGGCGACTCCGGCCGCGTGCCAAGCCTCGACCTGCTCCGGCGAATTGCAAGCAAAGCCGATCGTGCCGCCATTCGCGCAGGTCGCCGGTTCGCCGTTGATCGGCTTCGACACCGAGAACACACCGGTCTTGGTGATGTAGAAGATGCGATGGCCGTCGACCCTGGCCGGCCGTACCTCAAGCGTGCCGAGCAGCTTGTCGTAGAACGCCTTGGCCTTGTCCAAGTCGTTGGTGCCGATCATGACGTGCGAGAACATTTGCCCATTCCCTTCTGCGCTGACAAAACGAGAAGCCGTAGGGTGGGCAAAGCGCAGCGTGCCCACCACGACATTGGAAGATGCCTATGGTGGGCACGGCGCAAGAGCGCCTTTGCCCACCCTACAAAAAATCAGAACGCCGTATAGCCGCCGTCGATCACGAACGTATCGGCGGTGTGATACGACGACGCCTTGCTCATCAGATACACGGCAATGCCGCCGAAATCGGATGCCTCGCCGAAGCGGCGCACCGGAATGCGCGGCATCACATTGGCGACGAATTTGTCGTTCGCCATGATGCCGGCAGTCATGTCGCTCTTGATCCAGCCTGGCAGGATCGCGTTCGCGGTGACCCCGTAACGCGCCAGCTCAACGCCGAGCGCGCGCACCAGCGCGTTGATGGCGGCCTTGGTCGCCGCATAGTGCTCGTTGCGCGCGGTGCCGAAGATCGAGGCGAGGCTCGAGGTGGCAACCAACCGGCCGAAGGGATCGCCGGCATTGGCGCGTTCGGTCATGTGCTTCGCCGCGGCCTGGAACGCATGAAACACGCCGTCGAGATTGGTCGAAAACATCGTGCGCCATTCCTCCTCGGTGCGCTCGATGAAGGAGCGCCGGCCGCCGCCGCCGATGCCGGCATTGGCAAAGCAGCCGTCGACCCTGCCGAACGTGTCGAGCGTCGCCTTCATCGCGGCATTGACCGAGGCCGGATCGGTGACGTCGCAGACGCGGGTGTCGACCTTGCCGGCAAGGCCGGCCAGGCTCGCGGCAGCGCTTCTGTTCTTGTCAGGATTGCGGCCCCAGATCGAGACGTTGCAGCCCTGGCCGGCGAGCGCCTGCGCGATGCCGAGCCCGATGCCGCCATTGCCGCCGGTGATCACGGCGACGCGGCCGGTGAGGTCGAAAAGGTTCATGGCGCGTTTCCCATATTTGGCATGGCGCGCGTCAGCCGCTGCGCACAAGATTGCTTGCTATGTCCCGATCACCATGGACAAGGCCGCGACAAAAATCAAATATGCGCCCCGGCAAAACAAATTCCGGTCTGCGAAACTGACCCAGGCCGGCAACTGACGAGGAAACCATGCAGTTCAAACACGTCACGCTCGATTTCGATGGCGCGGTCGCGATCCTCAAGCTCGACCATCAGGAGGTGATGAACGCGGTCTCCTTGGACATGCTGGGCGGTCTTGCCGAAGCACTTGATACCATCGAGGAGAAGAGGGACGAGGTGCGCTGCGTCGTGCTGACCGGCGCGGGGCGGGCGTTCTGCACCGGCGCGAATCTCCAGGGCCGCAACAATCAGTCGAAGAAGACCAAGGCCGGCCTGACGCTCGAGACCGGTTTTCATCCCTTCCTGCGCCGCATCCGCAACCTGCATTGCCCCATCATCACCGCCGTCAACGGCCCGGCTGCGGGCGCCGGCATGAGCTTCGCGCTGCTCGGCGACATGATCCTGTGTGCGCGCTCGTCGTATTTCCTGCAAGCCTTCCGCCGCATCGGTCTCGTGCCCGATTGCGGCTCGACCTGGCTACTGCCGCGCCTCATCGGCCGGGCGCGCTCGATCGAATTGTCGCTGATGGGCGAGCGGCTGCCGGCCGAGAAGGCGCTGGAATGGGGCCTCGTCAACCGCGTCTACGATGACGGCGTGCTGATGGAGGAAGCGATGAAGCTCGCGCGCGAGCTCGCCAGCGGCCCGACGGTCGCGCTGTCGCTGATCCGCAAGCTCTATTGGGACAGCCCTGAAAACTCGTTCGAGGATCAGCTCAATCTCGAATTCCAGTGCCAGCTCCGCGCCGGCGACACCCAGGATTTTCGCGAGGGCGTCGGCGCGTTCCTGGAGAAGCGGCCCGCGCAGTTCAAAGGCAAATGATCGAGGCGGAGCTTTCACGCAGCGTCCAGCGCTGGTGCCCGGGCGCGACCGGCGTCACCGGCGCGGCAAAGCTCTCGGGCGGCGCCAGCCAGGAAACCTGGCGCTTCGACGTCGTGCATCCCGATGGTCCGATCGGCGCGATCCTGCGCCGCTCGCCGAAGGGCTATGGCGCTGCGCCAACGCGTGCGGCCGGCCTTGGCGCTGAAGCGCAGCTGATGCAGCTCGCCTATGAGGCCGGCGTGCCATCGCCGCGGGTGATGCATGTGCTCACGCCGGAGGACGATCTCGGCACCGGCTTCATCATGCAGCGGGTCGAGGGCGAGACCATCGCCCGCAAGATCCTTCGCGATGACGAGTTCGCAGCTGCACGGCCGCTGCTGGCGCGGCAGATCGGCGGCGTGCTCGCCGGCCTGCACAAGCTGCCGCTGGACAAGCTGCCCGAGCTGCGCCGCATGACCGCGGCGAAGGAGATCGGCGAGTTCGAGCACGACTATCGCAGCCTGAACTGGCCAAAGCCCGTGTTCGAGCTGGCGCTGCGCTGGCTGCGCGATCACGATCCCGGCCCCTCGGCCGTGGAGACGCTGGTGCATGGCGATTTCCGCAACGGCAATCTCATCATCGGCGCCGACGGTGTCCGTGCGGTCCTCGATTGGGAACTCGCCCATCTCGGCGATCCCATGGAGGATCTCGGCTGGGTCTGCGTCAACTCCTGGCGCTTTGGCGAGATCGACAAGCCGGTCGGCGGCTTTGGCTCGCGTGAGGAGCTGTTCGCAGGTTATGAGGCCGCCGGCCGCAAGGTCGATCCGGCGCGCGTGAAATTCTGGGAAGTGATGGGGACGCTACGCTGGGGCATCATGTGCGGCGGCATGATGCAGCGGTTCCGCGAGGGGCCCGACCATTCCATGGAGCGCGCCATGATCGGCCGCCGCGCCTCCGAGACCGAGATCGATCTGTTGCGGCTGCTCGCGCCGCGCGGGAGTTGACCATGCAGGACGAACCCACACCGATCGAGCTGACCAAGTCAGTCGCAGATTTCTTGCGCAACGACATCACGCCGCTGATCTCCGGCCACCAGGCCTTCAAGCTGCGCGTCGCCATCAACATCCTCGACCTCGTCACGCGGCAGCTGACACGGGAGGAGGAGAGCGATGCAAGGGAGGTGGAGCGGCTGCGCGCGCTGCTGGGCGTGGACGGCTCGGTCGCCGAGCTCAATCAAGCGCTCGCCGATCGCATCGCCAAAGGCGAGGTCGATCTCGCAACGCCGGGCCTTGCCGAGCACCTCTGGGCGACCACGATGGACAAGCTCGCAGTCGATCAGCCGAATTACGCGTCCTACAAGCGAGAGCTGCCGCGAGGCGGGTAGGCGTAGCCACCTGCTCCGTCATTGCGAGGAGCTCGCGACAAAATTGCGGAGCAATTTGCGCTGATGCGACGAAGCAATCCAGACTGCTTCCGCGGAAAGATTCTGGATTGCTTCGCGGAGCCTGTCATCGGGCCGCGCTTCCCGCGGCGCTGGCTCGCAATGACGAGTTTGTGGTACTCGTCATCCAAGCTCTCAGCTGTCATCGCCCGCGCAGGCGGGCGATCCAGTATTCGAGAGACGGCAGTGACATACGGAGAAGCGACGGCGTACTGGATGCCCCGGTCAAGCCGGGGCATGACACCGGTGATGTTAGGGCGCGCGGCGCCGAGCGCGGTCACTTCCCCACCCATTTTGGCGGCCGCTTTTCCGCGAACGCCTTCGGGCCCTCGATGTAATCCCGCGACGCCGCCATCGCCTTCACCGCCGGATACTCGCGCTGCTCCTCGATCGCCTGCTCCAGGGAGACGCCAAGCCCCTTCTGGATCGCCTGCTTCGAGGCTCGGATCGACATCGGCGAGTTCTTGGTGATCATGTCAGCCCAGCGCAGCGCGGCGTTGAGTGCTTCGCCTTGCGGCACCACCTCGTTGACGAAGCCGAGCTCGAGGCCTTCCTTGGCGCTGACATGGCGTGCGGTGAGGATCATGCCCATGGCGCGCTTGAGCCCGATCTGCCGCGGCAGCCGGTGCAGGCCGCCGGCGAGTGCGGCTAGGCCGACGCGCGGCTCGGGCAGAGCGAAGGTCGCGGTCTCCGAGGCGATAATGAGGTCGCAGGCCAGCGCGATCTCGAAGCCGCCGCCCATCGCGACGCCATTCACCGCTGCGATGATTGGCTTGTCGCAGTCGAACCGCGAGGTCAGGCCGCCAAAGCCGCCTTTGTCCCAGCCGCGCTTGCCGCCCGCCGCCTGCCACTTCAGATCGTTGCCGGCGCAAAACGCTTTGTCGCCGCTACCCGTGACGATCGCGATCCATTGCTCGGGATCGGCGGAGAAGTCGTCGAACACCTTGTTGAGCTCGAAATGCGCATCGGTGTGCAGCGCGTTGTAGACCTCGGGGCGCGACAGCGTGACGATCGTGATCGGGCCCTTGCGTTCCACCTTCGAAAATTTCAGCTCCATGATCGCTCCCGCATTTTCTCGTGAAGGAATATTGCCGGCATAGTAGCGCGCGGGTGCGTCTGAACACCATCGAATTGCGCAAGCGCGCCTTGCGCGCCTCACACGTCTCGGCTTGCTTGACTTGGATGCGCTCTTCTCCGCTTAATCATGCGAAGCAAGAATGCGCGTAGCGCCTTAACGCAAAACGAAAAATCATTCCGGGAGAGAACCCTTGGATTTCTCATTGCCTGCCGATCTCGTCGCCTATCTCGGAGAGCTCGACCGTTTCATCGAACGCGAGATCAAGCCGCTGGAAGAAGCCGACGACAACATCCGCTTCTTCGATCACCGCCGCGAATGGGCGCGCACCGATTTCGAGAATGGCGGCCTGCCACGCCACGAATGGGAAGCGTTGCTGCGCAAGGCCAAGGACCTTGCGGACGCCGCCGGCCATCTGCGGTTTCCGGTGCCGAAGCAATATGGCGGCAAGGACGGCTCCAATCTCTGGATGGCCGTGATCCGCGAGCACTTTGCCGCAAAGGGTCTCGGCCTGCACAACGACCTCCAGAACGAGCACTCCATCGTCGGCAATTTCCCCGTCGTTACCATGCTCGACCGCTACGGCCGCGACGACCAGAAGGCGATGATCGACGGCTCGATCAAAGGCAAGTACCGCATCACCTTTGGCTTGACCGAGCCGCATCACGGCTCGGACGCGACCCACATGGAGACGCGTGCGGTGCCGGCGACCCGCGATAATGTCAAGGGCTGGATCATCAACGGCGAGAAGATGTGGACCACCGGCATGCACGTTGCCACGCACTGCGCGCTGTTCGCGCGCACCAGCGGCAATGACGGCGACGCCCGCGGCATCACCTGCTTCCTGGTGCCGGCCAAGAGTCCCGGTGTCAAGGTCGAGGAGTACATGTGGACCTTCAACATGCCGACCGACCACCCGCGCGTCAGCTTCACCGACGTGTTCGTGCCGGAGGATGCGCTGTTCGGCGAGGTCGGCCGCGGCCTGTCGCTGGCGCAATGCTTCGTGCACCAGAACCGTATCCGGCAGGCCGCGAGCTCGCTGGGAGCTGCGGTTTACTGCATCAACGAGAGCGTGAAGTACGCGCGCGAGCGAAAGCCGTTCGGGAAGGCACTTGCCGAGAACCAGGCGATCCAGTTCCCGCTGGTCGAGCTGGCGACACAGGCCGAGATGCTGCGTCTTCTGATCCGCAAGACCGCCTGGGAGATGGACCAGCTCACCGAGGAGCAGATCGAGCGCACGCTCTCCGATCGCGTCTCGATGTGCAACTACTGGGCAAACCGCCTCTGCTGCGAATCCGCCGACCGCGCTATGCAGGTCCACGGCGGCATGGGCTACTCACGCCACAAGCCGTTCGAGCACATCTACCGCCACCACCGGCGTTATAGGATCACCGAGGGCAGCGAGGAGATCCAGATGCGGAAAGTGGCGGGGTTTTTGTTCAGCTATATGGGGCCGGGGAAACATTAGCCGTCATTGCGAGCGGAGCGAAGCAATCCAGGAATGTCGCCGTGGCGGGATGCTGGATTGTTCATCGCTTCGGTTTCGCAATGACGATCAATTCACCCTTCGGTCCTTCCCCGCCCAATACGGCTCGCGCAATTGCCGCCGCAAGATCTTGCCTGATGGATTGCGGGGCAGCGCCGGCAGGAACTCCACGCTCTTCGGCGTCTTGTAGCCGGCGATGCGCTCGCGGGTGAAGTTGATGATGTCGGTGGCACTCGCCTGCTTGCCCGGCTTCATCACCACGACGGCCTTCACCGCCTCGCCCCATTTGTCGTCGGGCACGCCGATCACGGCAGCTTCCGCGACATCGGGATGATCGCACAACGCACTCTCGACCTCGGCGGGGTAGATGTTCTCGCCGCCGGAGATGATCATGTCCTTGATGCGGTCGTGGATGTAGAGATAGCCGTCCTCGTCCATGTAGCCGGCATCGCCGGTGCGCAGCCAGCCGTCCGAGCGCAGCGTCGCGGCGGTCGCCTCGGGCAGGTTCCAATAGCCGGCCATGTTCGAGCCGGAGCGCGTCGCGATCTCGCCGACCTCACGCGGCGGCAGTGGCTTGCCGTCCACGTCCAGGATCGCGATCTCGACGCCCGGCAGTGCCTTGCCGGCCGAACGCATCCGCTCCAGACCCTCGACGTGGTCTTCCGGCGGCAGGGCGACGATCGTGCCCGTGGTCTCGGTCATGCCGTATAGCTGCACGAAGCCGCACTTGAAAACCTCGATGCACTCCTTCAGCAGCGCCGCTGGTATCGGCGAGGCGCCATAGAGCATGTATTTCAGGCGCGAGAAATCGACCGTCCTGGCGCGTGGCTGCCGCACCACGAACTGCATCGCCGCCGGCACCATGAACAGCTTTGTGATCCCCGACTGCTCGAAGAAATCCAGCACTTTTGTCGGATCGAACTCGCGCGCGATCACGCCGCGGGCGCCGTGATAGAGCCCCATCACGCCCCAGCCCGAACCGCCGATGTGGAAGACCGGCATCGCCACCAGCGAGACATCGTCGGTTGACCACCGGTTCCACTCCGGCTTGTCTTCGGCATTGCCTGACTGCACCAGGTTGAGGAAGTTTGCGTGCGACAGCATCGCGCCCTTCGGCTTGCCCGTCGTGCCCGACGTGTAGAGCTGGATCGCGATGTCGCGGGTAGCGATCGGCACCTTCGGGTCCTCACCGCTCTGCGCATCGCGCCAGGCCGCAAAATCCGGCCATTCCGGCGCGCCGCCCTCGGTGGTGATGATTGTCCGTACGCTCGGTAGCTTGTCCTTGATCTGGCGGACGAGCGTGATGAACTCCGGCCCGACGAACAGCACCGGCGCCTTGCAGTCCTCCACGATGAATGCGACCTCGGGTCCCGCGAGCCGCCAATTCACCGGCGCCGTCACCACGCCGGCCTTCATCGCGCCCATCAACAGCTCGAAATAGAAGTCGCTGTTCTTGCCGAGATAGGCGATGCGGTCGCCTTTCTTCACGCCCATGGCAATCAGTGCGTTGGCGACTTGGTTCGTCTTGATATCGAACTCTGCAAAGCTGATGAGGCGGCCCTCGAACTCGTAGGCGATGGCGTTGCCGCGGCTTGTCGCGCGCTCGCGCACCATGTCGGCGAGATTGGCCAATGGCTGTGTGGTCATGTTTCTCCCGTCGCGTCTTGTTTTTATGCGGGGAAGTGTGGCGTCATCCGCGGGTGAAGACAAGGTGGGGGAGGGAGAGTGCGCAACTCTCTCAACGCCGTCGTCCCGGCGACGGCCGGGACCCATAACCACTGAACGCAATTTGACGAAGACTGGTCGTGACCAATCTTCGCCAAACAAAATTCAGTGCGTATGGGGCCCGGCCTTCGCCGGGACGACGATAACTACCCCCGCTTCGCCCGGTCCTTCTCGTTCTGCGCCATGATGCTCTCGCGTGCGGCTTTCCAGTCGTCGTCGCTCCAGTCGCGGAGCTGATAGAAATTGCCGCCCATCGCGAGCGCCTGCGCGCCGTCCATGGCGATGGTCTCGCCGTTGATCCAGTCGCAGCCGCCGGAGATCAGGAACACCGCAAGGTTCTGCAGTTCCTCCATGGTGCCGACGCGGCCCATCGGGTTCATCGCCTTGGTGCGTGCGCCGGCTTCATCACCGGGCTTGATCCGCTTGCTCATGCCTTCGGTCGGGATTTCGCCCGGCGCGATGGTGTTGAGGCGGATGCCGTAGCGGCCCCATTCGGTGGCGAGCGACATCGTCATGGCGTGGATTGCCGACTTGCTCATCGCCGATGGCACCACGTAAGGAGAGCCGTTGCGCACCCAGGTCACGGTGATCGAGACGACGTTGCCGGGCTGCTTCAAGGCGATCCAGCGCTTGCCGATCGCATGGGTGACGTAGAACGTGCCGTGCATGACGATGTTGGCGACCGCATCGAAGCCGCGCGGCGACAGTTCCTCGCTGCGCGAGATGAAATTGCCGGCGGCATTGTTGATGAGGTCGGTGAGGGGACCGTCGCGAAAGATGGTCTCGATCATCTCCTCGACCGCGAGCGCGTTGCGGATATCGACGCCGTGGCTGGTGACGCGGCCGCCATAGAGATCCATCAATTCGGTCGCGGTCTCGTCGCAGACGATCTTGCGCCGGCCGCAGATGTGCACCTCGGCGCCGAGCTGGAGGAACCGCGCCGCCATCGACTTGCCGAGCCCAGTGCCGCCGCCGGTGACGAGAATGCGCCGTCCGGCCAGAAGATTTTCCTTGAACATGGCTGTTTCTCCCGTACGGATTGTCAGTTAATTGGTCGATTGACTAAATCTGGCCGCCGGCTTCCTGTAAAGCGGCACTGAACAAGAACAGGGGAGAATTCATCCATGGAAGAGCGCGTCTCGATCTCGATCTCGGAAGGCGTTGCCGACGTCCGGCTGGTGCGCGCGGACAAGATGAATGCGCTGGATCAGGCCATGTTCGAGGCCCTTGTCGCCGCAACCGAGCGTCTCTCGAAGGACAAGAGTGTGCGCGTCGTCGTGCTCTCAGGTGAAGGCCGCGCCTTCTGCGCCGGGCTCGACATGGGGCGTTTCGCTGCCATGAAGGAAAAAGGTGGCAACGGAATTCCGGGTGGCGAAAATCGTGATCTCACCAAGCGCACCCATGGCCAGGCGAACTTCCCGCAACAGGCGGTGTGGGGCTGGCGCCAGCTTCCGGTGCCGGTGATCGCGGCCGTGCACGGTGTCGCTTTCGGCGGCGGCTTCCAGCTCGCACTCGGCGCCGACATGCGCTTCCTCGCGGCGGATGCGCGGATGTCGGTGATGGAGATCAAATGGGGCCTCGTCCCTGATATGGCGGGCACGCCGATCCTGGCCTCGCTCGTGCGCGACGATATCTTGCGCGACCTCACCTATACCGGCCGCATCTTCTCGGCGCAGGAGGCGATGACCTACGGTCTCGCTACGCGCATCTGCGACGACCCGCGCGCTAGCGCCCTCGAAGTCGCGCGCGAGATCGCCGGCAAGAGTCCCGATGCGATCCGCGCCGCCAAGCGTTTGCTCAACAATCTCTCGGTCGATCCGGGCCCCGCGCTGCTCGCCGAATCCGTCGAGCAGCAGAAGCTGATCGGCAGCGCCAACCAGACCGAGGCGGTCCGCGCCAATCTGGAGAAGCGCGCGCCGAAATTTGCGGATTAGCAACTTGTCATTCCGGAATGCGCCGTAGACGCAGGCCCGGAATCCATCGAGCCGCATTTTTTGAGGTGAAATGGATTCCAGGCTCGATGCTTCGCATCGCCCCGGAGCGACGGGCTGGTGGTCTCCACATTTCTTAACCCGACGAAAGATCGGAAAACAAAAATGAGCGAAACGTCCCATTTCCTCGGCATCGTCTCCGGCGGCCGCCGTCGCCCCCACGCCGAAATCGCTGACCGTGCCGACCGCATCGCCTCCGGCCTCGCCAAGCTCGGCGTCAAGCCAGGCGATTGCGTCTGCATGCTGATGCGCAACGACATCGCCTTCCTGGAGGCCGCCTATGCCGCGATGCGGCTGGGCGCCTATGGCGTGCCGATCAACTGGCACTTCAAGCCGGAGGAGATCAATTACATCCTCGGAGATACCGGCACGTCCGTGCTGATCGGACATGCCGACATGCTGCACCCCTTGCGCGATGCGATCCCCAAAGGCGTCACCGTGCTCGGCGTGCCGACCCCGCGGGAGATCCTGTCCAGCTACAAGATCGATCCCCATCATCTGGCGACGCCGGACTTCGCAATCGATTTCGAGTCCTGGCTCGCGCAGCACCAGCCTTATGACGGCCCGGTCGTGCCGCAGCCGATGAACATGATCTACACCTCGGGCACCACAGGCCATCCCAAAGGCGTCCGCCGCAATGCGCCGACGCTGGAGCAGCTGGCCGCCGGCGAGCGCATGCGCGCGATGATCTACGGGCTCAAGCCCGGCGCCCGCGCGCTGCTGCCGGGCCCGCTCTATCATTCCGCGCCGAATTCTTTCGGCATCCGTGCCGGCAAGCTCGGCGGCGCGCTGGTGCTGATGCCGCGTTTCGAGGCGGAGGAGTTTTTGCAGCTGATCGAGCGCTACAAGGTCGACACCATCTTCATGGTGCCGACCATGTTCATCCGCCTGATGAAGCTGCCGGAGCAGGTGCGCAAGACGTACGACGTCTCTTCGCTGCGCCACGTCATCCACGCCGCCGCGCCATGTCCGGCCGACGTCAAGCGCGCCATGATCGAATGGTGGGGGCCGGTGATCTATGAATTCTACGGCTCGACCGAATCCGGCGCCGTCACCTTCGCGACCTCCGAGGACGCGCTGAAGAAGCCCGGCACGGTCGGCAAGATCTCGCCCGGCGCCGAGCTGCGCTTCCTCAGCGAGGACGGCCGCGTGCTCGGCGTCGGCGAGATCGGCGAGATCTATTCCCGCATGGCCGGGATGGCCGATTTCACCTATCACAACAAGCCGGAGAAGCGCGCCGAGATCGATCGCGACGGCTTCATCACCTCCGGCGACGTCGGTTATATCGATGAAGAGGGTTACGTTTTCATCTGTGACCGCAAGCGCGACATGGTGATCTCGGGCGGCGTCAACATCTACCCGGCCGAGATCGAATCCGTGCTGCATGCCGTGCCCGGCGTGCACGATTGCGCGGTGTTCGGCATCCCCGATGCCGAATTCGGCGAGGCGCTGATGGCGGTGATCGAGCCGCAGGCCGGCGTCGCGCTCGATGAAGCCTCCATACGCGCCAGCCTGAAAGCCCATCTCGCCGATTACAAGGTGCCAAAGCACATCGAGATCCGCACCGGGCTGCCGCGCGAAGACTCCGGAAAGATCTTCAAACGCCGCCTGCGCGATTCCTATTGGGAGCAGCTGGGACGGAAGATCTGACGATGCGTAGCCCGGTGAGTGCCGTAGGGTGAGCAAAGCGGAGCGTGCCCACCAGGACGGTCGCAGGTATTGATCGTGGGCACGGCGCAAACGCGCCTTTGCCCACCCTACGAGATAACGGATGGCGAAACAGCGCGACCCGAAATTCGAGGGGCGGTAGCCGGTTGCGCCGATCGGACAGTCTTAGCGGCGACAGATTTCGAGCCTATATAGACGTGGTCATCCACTTCCGGATCATCCCATGGCTCCCGTTTCCATCCTGCTCAACCTGCTCTGGATCCTGATCGGCGGCGCCTGGATGGCGTTCGGCTGGCTGATCGCTGCGATCATCATGGCCATCACCATCATCGGCCTGCCCTGGGCGCGGGCGGCGTTCAATATCGCGGTCTACACGCTGCTGCCGTTCGGCTCGAAGGCGGTCAGCCGCTACGATGTCACCGGTGTCGAGGATATCGGCACCGGCCCGCTCGGGGTGATCGGTAACATCATCTGGTTTGTGCTGGCCGGCTGGTGGCTGGCGCTCGGCCACCTCGTGACCGCGCTGGTGCTCGCCGTCACCATCATCGGCATCCCCTTCGCCTGGGCCCACCTGAAGCTCGCAGGCATCGCGCTCTGGCCGATCGGAAAGGTGATCGTGCCGGCTTAGGGCGCCTACCCGTCAATGTCGGCCTCTGGCGGCGCGCGGCTTGGCCATCATTGGCGGCTCATGACTACCGGAAATCATGCGTCTTGGACTAGTGACATCTCTGGTGTTGCAAATTATCCGGACCGCACCTGCCGCTCTTTTACAGTTGCGACTAGCCTAAATTGAGTTGGCGTTACGCCGACCTCCTCTTGGACTTCGCGTATCAGTGCCTCATCCAGGCTCTCGCCGTCCTCGACGCGCCCACCGATCGTATCCCAATGGCGTGGCCAGACCTTCTTCGAGGGGGCACGCAGACCGAGAAGAACCTTACCATCTGAGCTAATGAACAAGGCTCCAACAGTTCTGGCGATTTGATCTCGCATGCGAACCGCATCTCGCTGCTATCGGGTGGATGAAGCTAGATTAATAGAACCATTTCCAGCACGCGACGCAACCGTCGCTTGCGTCAATACGGGTCCGAATTACTTCCCGAATTGTGAAGGGTTTCGGATGCCGGCCCAATGATTGACGGTGCCGCGGGCTCCGAGGGTCGGCGTCCGAAAGCCTCCAAGGGAGGAAACCGCGGGAGGGGATACGTTGGTGGTGCGGCGTGCGCTATGGGGATTTGAGCGCCGCGGGCGGAGCGTGCGATTGGGATCGAGCCGACGCAGCAAGCTGGCTGACGATGCCGCGGCTGATGGAAGAGCGACAGATTGCGTCGAACGCAGCAAATTGTCGGGCGATTTTAGACGACAGCTTTACATCTGAGTGCACTCTGCCGTGGCCGGTCGAGAGCCGGCGCGTGTAACGAGCAGATTTGTAGGACTTTGACGCGGTCATGAGGTGTCGATCCTGATGACGCTCTGAGGACCTGTTGGCTGGTACCGTGACGTTGCACCGCGCGCGAAGACCTCGATGACGATCATGCGACCGCCGCAGCACGGACAGCTCGGCTTGCTGGGATCGATGGCGGCAGCGGTGGGCTCATCTTGAGGTTTTGCAACGGCGAGCAGCTCACGGGCGCGGGCGATGTTATCGGCGCAAGCGCCTTTGGCGAACAGGCCGTAGTGGCGGATGCGGTGGAAGCCGCGTGGCAGCACGTGGATGAGGAAGCGGCGGATGAACTCGAAGGTCCCGAGCGTCATCTGCTTGTAGCGATCACGGCCCTCGATGCGATAGTCCTTCCACTTGAAGGTGACGCCACGCTGGTCGCAGGCAATCAGGCGGCTGTTGGCGATGGCAACACGGTGGGTGTAGCGCGACAGATAGGCCAGCACTGCCTCGGGACCGCCGAACGGCCGCTTGGCGTAGACGACCCACTCGGCCTTGCGCAGCGGGGTGAGGTAAGCTGCGAAGGATTGCGCCTCGGCGAGGTGGGCGTAATCGCCGAAGAAGCTGAGGCGGCCGGCTTGGTGGGCAGCGACGAGCTTCTCCAGGAACACGCGCCGGAACAGGCGGGAGAGTACGCGCACCGGCAGCAAGAAGCCCGGCCGGCACGATATCCAGCGCTTATTGTCCAGCGAGATGCCGCCGCCCGGCACGATCATGTGCACATGCGGGTGATGGGTGAGCGCCGAGCCCCAGGTGTGCAGCACGGAGGTAATGCCGATCCTGGCCCCCAAATGCTTCGGATCGGCGGCGATCGTCAGCATGGTCTCGGCCGAGACCTTGAACAAGAGGTCGTAGAGGACGGTCTTGTTCTGGTAAGCGATGTCGGCGATGGCCGCCGGCAGCGTGAACACCACATGATAGTACGGCACCGGCAGCAGCTCGGCCGCGCGGTCGGCAAGCCATTCCTTCGCGGCGGCGCCCTGGCACTTCGGGCAGTGCCGGTTGCGGCAGGAGTTGTAGGCGATGGTCGTATAGGCGCAGTCCTCACAGCGCGCGACATGGCCGCCGAGGGCTGCCGTGCGGCAGCGCTCGATCGCCGACATCACCTTGAGCTGGTGGAGGCTGACATGGCCGGCATGGGCCTTGCGCCATGCCGGGCCATGGTCGCGGAAGATATCCGCAACCTCCAAAGCCGGGCGCGACACCGCTTTGGCGTCAGCCGGGCGGCCGGATCTCCTTGAGTTTGAGCGCGATGTGCTCCAGCGGGCTCATGACCTCGCTGATCGTCTTGGTCGCGACGCGGGTATACAGCGCCGTGGTGTCGAGCTTGGCATGACCGAGCAGCACCTGGATCACGCGGACATCGATGTTCTGCTCCAGGAGGTGGGTAGCGAAGCTGTGCCGCAAGGTGTGCAGCGAGACGCGCTTGTTGATCTCCGCCATTTGCGCAGCGGCGTGACAGGCGCGATTGAGCTGGCGCGTGGTCATCGGCTGCGCCGGATCGCGTCCCGGGAACAGCCAACCCTGCGGACGCGCCGCCTTCCACCAGGCCCGCAGCAGGTCCAGCAGGCTCGGCGATAGCATGACGTGACGGTCCTTGCCGCCCTTGCCCTGCTCGACGCGGATGATCATGCGCTTGCTGTCGATATCGGAGACCTTGAGCGAGACCACTTCAGTGGCGCGCAGGCCAGCGCCGTAGGCCACGCTCAAGGCCGCCTTGTACTTCAGCCCCGGCGCGGCATCGAGCAGCCGCGCCACTTCCTCGACGCTGAGCACCACCGGCAGCTTGCGCGGCTCGTGAATGACATGGGTGTGTTCGACGATCTCGTGGCGCTTGAGCGTGACCCGAAAGAAGAACCGCAGCGTCGAGACGGTCTGGTTGATGGTCGGCACGCCAACGCCGCTTGCCGTCAGATGTAGCTGATAGCGGCGCACGTCCTCGAAGGTCGCCGTATCCGGCGAGCGCCCGAGAAACGCGGCGAAGTTCTTGATTCTTTGCACGTAGTCATGTTGGGTCTTCGGCGCGAGCTTGCGGATCGTCATGTCCTCGATCATGCGCCGGCGCAACGGGCTCATTGCCTCGTCGGTCATGGGGATGCTCCTGTCTTGGATGAAGGTTGCGAACCCCTCATCTCAAGACAGGACGCCCCGTCGCGCTATCGTCTTGGCTGTGTCGCCAGCCCCGGGGTCCTACCGCGCGAGCGGTTTAGTCCCATGGCCCATCGCTGACCTCCGCTCGCGCCTACCGAATTGTCCGCAAGTGGGCACAAAGCCGACCTCTAGCGCTCAGCTCGTAGTATGGCTAGAGCGCCAGCGAAACCCATCAACCCCTCCGCCTGTGACGCAGCCTGATGGGTTTCGTAAGGGCTCAACCCATCCTCCGTGCTAGATTTGCTCAGGTTGAGTTCTTCGCATTCGGACCCGTAGCCGACATCACTTCTCCGGCCCCCGGCGAGCCGCATTGAACTCGCCAGCTTCGCTCGCCATGTGTGGGAGACAGCTTGGAGCAGACAATGAAGAAGCTTTTCACCTGTGTGGCGATCCTGGGCTGCCTGGTCGCCTTCCACTCCGTCGCGCAAGCCCGCTCTGCATTCGACGGCTCCTGGGGCCTCGTTTTCGTGACGCAAAGAGGACCTTGCGATGCGACCTATAATTTCACGGTCAACATCACCAACGGAATAGTGACACATCCGAATTTAGTCAGGTTCAGAGGCTATGTGGCGCGTTCCGGCGCAGTTCGGGCGTCCGTGACAGTTCAGGACAAATTCGCCTCCGGCTCAGGGAGGCTCTCCAGCAATTTTGGCCGCGGGACGTGGAGCGGCCATTCAGGAAACGCGCGCTGTTCAGGCTACTGGACCGCACAGCGCAATTGAGGGCGCTGAGCCAAGGCCAGAGGTCGCCCGCAGGGAGCAGAGCTCGCAGGATGGGTAGAAGCGAAACCCATCAATTCCCGCCTATATCAATTCCCGCCTATGATGCAGCATGATGGGTTTCGCAAGGGCTCAACCCATCCTACGTGCTGCGTTTGAGGCCGTGGCTCCCGCCTGCACAGCGCCCGCTCATGAAAAGCGAAGTGGATCACCCCTGTTCCGAAGGCAGACTAAACAGAAACACGGCCCCGCGTGGTTCATTCGCACGGGTCCAAAGTCGTCCTCCGTGCGCCTCGATGATCGTTTGGCAGATCGACAACCCCATGCCGGTCCCGTCCGGCTTGGTGGTGTAGAAGGGCTCGAACAGGCGGTCAACCATTGCCACGTCAAATCCGGGACCGTTATCCCGCACGGCGACAATTACTAGACTTGAGGCATCTACAGCCGTGCTGATCCGCAGCTTCCGTCTCCCGACGTCGAGGCAGTTCATTGCCTCGATCGCGTTGAGGATCAAATTGAGAACAACCTGTTGCAGCTGGACGCGATATCCGTTCACGAGCGGCAAGCCCGGGGCGAGGTCAGTCTGGATCAAGACATCATGTTTGAGCAGTTCGCTCCGGGCTATGGTGATCACGTCCAGGATTGCACCATTGATGTCGACGCTCTCCTTCGGCGCCGGAGTTTTCTTGATCAGGGAACGGATCCAACCGATGATCTCGCTGCCTCGCTTGGCTTCTGCGACAATGGATGCGAGCGCCTGCCGTGCCTTTTCGAGATTCGGAGATTGAGTTCCTAGCCAGTTCAGTGCGGCTTCTGCGTTGCAGAGCATCGCGGTGATTGGTTGGCTTAATTCGTGTGTCACCGAAGCCGTGACCTGGCCCATTGCCGCCGCGCGATTGGCGCGTGTTAGTTCAGCCTGCATCTCGCGGAACGTCTCGGCGGTTCGCTTCCGTTCGGTGATGTCGCGGCTCAGACAAATGATCCGTGACTGGCCGCCTTCGCAGAATTCCCGCATACGCACTTCGACGGGAAACACAGTGCCGTCCTTTCGGCAATAGCGACTCTCGAGCGTAGCGATGCCGCCGGCCTTGAGGCGCTCGCGGTTGATACGCCAGGTCGCTTCATCCATCTCCAGATCGAACAAGGACGCAGTTGCCCCGACCAGTTCGCTCCGGCTGTAGCCGAGGCTTTCGCAGGCATTTCGATTCACATCGAGAACGCGACCGTCTTCACTGTGGAGCATGAACGTATCGGTCGCGTGGTCCACGAAGGTACGGAAACGGGCCTCGCTCTCGATCAGCGCCTGTTCGGCGCGCTTGCGCTCCGTGATGTGGCGCCCCACACCGCGGTAGCCCATGAACTGCCCCGTCTCGTCAAAGATGGGCAGCCCAGAGACGGAAACATAGCGCTTGCCGCCGTCGGGCGTCGGCCGCGCGAGCTCGAAATCACGAAACGGGAGGCGGGCATCGAGTATCTCCCGGTGCTTGCGCCAGCCCTCTGCACTAGGCTCCAGATAAGGGACCTCCCATCGTGTCCTGCCGATCTCGGAGACCGGCGGTTCGGGAAGTGTCTCAGCGAACTCCTGGCGGATGAAGCGATGCTGCGCGTCAGTTTCCCAGTACACATCAAAGGAGAATTGCACCAAAGTGCGAAAGCGCTCCTCGCTCTCGCGCAGTGCCTCCTCGGGGCGCTTGCGCCCATTCGAATCGAGCGCGACCGACGGCACTTGAATCGGATGTTGCATAATCACCTCTTGCTCACGAGCGATGAATCAACCGACGCATCTCTCGTACCGGCTTGCGGGGCTGCTTCTCGCCCCCGGAGTGGCAAATAGCGCCGGCGATCGCTAACGATGCACGGCGGGTCGAACCTGGCCTCGCAGCGGCCAATGATCGATCAGGAATGTGCCTTGTGACGACTATACTCACGTATACAAGGCTTCTCTGAGCCATATTGCTTTGACGCCCGACCCGAAAACAACGCGAGCTGAACTCCGGTTCCATCAACGCATGCGTATGGGGCGGAGCCTGTTTCTTGTGCCGCTGGCATCGACCAATGTCCGCCGCCAGTGGCCGACCGAGTAAGGTCGCCTGTTGGCACTCACGCGAAGGACCTCAGCTGATTGGGGTGAATCAGACCTCATTCGTGGGCACTTGAGCCGGCGCTATTTTACCTGGAGCGGACCGTACCACGGGTGGTCGCCGCTCCGCCGTGTGCTATGAACACTCATGAGCCGCGAGACCACCTTGCGACAGCGCCTTTCATTTGGCCCGCCCGACTTGACTGCTGACTTGTATCTTTACCCGACCAGTGCGGGTGGAAGGAGGCAGCTCGGGCGCTTGCGCGCCCAATCCCTCGCGCTGCCCGACGGGCAAATCACGCCACATGCAGGTCAAGGGAGAGGGGCACAAAATATTCTGATTGACCGAATTTAGCGTTTCGGTTAAGCCGTATTTCATCCCGGCCCGTCAAAGGGACGTTTCGCGATCGTCACGATACGTAGGCCGGGATGCGATGGACGCGGTAGCGCCGGCGCGTGACGAGGTGGCAGGGCGGGCTACGCCTGTGAGCCATCGCGATCCGCGCGATCGACACGGCGCGGTCACAGCGTTTCCTTTCGGCTTCGGGGGCGAGCACGCGCGAGCTTCCGAATGTTTGGGAGGGACGTCCGCGGCGGCAAAAGCGTGTGGTCCTGACGCCCGGGGTCTGTGCGTCAAGGCTTGCGGTGGTGAAGCGGCCCGACCGGACCGCGCGCATCAGTCAACCGCAAGGCGACGGGGGCAATAGTGCATCGCTCCCCGGGGAGAGCGCGCCATAAGCCGTAAAACCATTGCGCAGGGAAGGCCGGGATGTCCCGGCGTCACCTGTGGTCACCCCGCGTGCGTTTCTCGCGTGCGGACCCTGGGTGCCAGCCGGCGCCCGGCCTTCCCAGCGCCCTTTCTTCTCGATGAGGGCGAAACGGACAGCAAAGCTCGGGCGCCTGCGCCGCGAGACCGAGGACGTGTGTACGCTGTTCTGCCGCGCCGCCACCAAGTTCATCTTGCACTGCGGTAGAAAAATATCGCACACTCCTTCGGACCGAGGAGCCAGGGAGCTCTTAAAGGGGAGCGAGCCATGTCCCTCCAGACCATATCATCCGACGCCACTGAGCATCGCCCCAACCGCCCGGAGGACGTCCAGGCGATGGAAGCGGATGCGCGCCTGCGCGACGACATCCGCCTGCTCGGGCGCATCCTGGGCGATACCGTGCGCGACCAGGAGGGCGCCGACGTGTTCGATCTGGTCGAGCGCATCCGCCAGACCTCGATCCGCTTCCATCGCGACGAGGACCGGCTCGCCCGCCGCGAACTCGAGCAGATCCTCGATGGCATGTCGACCTCCGAGACGGTGCGGATCGTCCGCGCCTTCAGCTATTTCTCCCATCTCGCCAACATCGCCGAGGACCAGAACAACATCCGCCAGATGCGTGCCCGCGGCGCGGGCAAGAATGGCGGCTCCGGCGTGCTGGCGGAAACGCTCGCCCATGCCAAGGCGGCGGGCATCGGCCCCGACGCGCTGCGCACTTTCTTCAAGTCCGCGCTGGTCAGCCCGGTGCTGACCGCGCACCCGACCGAGGTCCGCCGCAAGAGCACCATGGACCGCGAGATGGAGATTGCAGCCCTGCTCGACCGCCGCGAGCGCGTCGCGCTGACCGCGGAGGAGACCGCCGCAAGCGACGAGCAACTCCGCCGCGAGGTGCTGACGCTGTGGCAGACCAATCTCCTGCGCCGGACCAAGCTCACGGTGCTCGACGAGGTCTCCAACGGCCTGTCGTTCTACGACTACACCTTCCTGCGCGAGGTGCCGCGCCTGGTCAACGCGTTGGAAGACCGGCTGGAGGAGGGCGGCGAGCAGGCGGCAAGCGAGCTCGCCTCGTTCCTGCGCATGGGCAGCTGGATCGGCGGCGATCGCGACGGCAATCCCTTCGTCACCGCCGACGTGATGCGCGGCACGCTGCGGCTGCAGTCGAGCCGCGTGATGCAGTTCTATCTCAACGAGCTGCACGTGCTCGGCTCGGAGCTGTCGATCGCCGCGCATCTCGCCGATGTCTCCGAGGAGCTGCGCACGCTGGCGGAGCGCTCGCCGGACACCTCGCCGCACCGGAGCGGCGAGCCTTATCGCCTCGCAGTTTCGGGCATCTATGCGCGCCTCACCGCGACCGCCGAAAAGCTCGACGTCGAGATCACGCGGCGACCGGTCGGCAAGGGCAAGCCTTACGAGAGCGTCAAGGAGCTGCAAGCCGATCTCGACGTGCTGCACCGCTCGCTGATTTCCAACAATGCCGGCGTCATCGCCCGCGGCCGGCTGCGGCGCTTGCGGCGCGCGGTGGACTGCTTCGGCTTCCATCTGGCGCGACTCGACATCCGCCAGAACTCGGCCGTGCATGAGCGCACCATCGCCGAGCTGATGGACGCTGCCAACCCCGGCATGTCCTATCTCGCGCTCGGCGAGGATGCCCGCATTTCGCTGCTCACCAACGAATTGCGCTCAACGCGCGCGCTGGTCTCGCCCTTCGTCAAGTACAGCGACGAGACCATGGGCGAGCTCAACGTGTTCCATGCCGCCGCGGAAGCGCATGCGAAGTTCGGTTCGGACGCCATCCCCCAATGCATCATCTCGATGTGCAAGGGCATGTCCGACATGCTCGAAGTCGCGGTGCTCTTGAAGGAGGTCGGCCTCGTCCATCCCTCCGGGCGCAGCGCCATCAACATCGTGCCGCTGTTCGAGACCATCGAGGATCTGCAGGCTTCCGCCGGCATCATGGACCGCATGCTGTCGCTGCACGATTACCGCCGCCTCGTCGACAGCCGCGGCAGCGTGCAGGAGGTCATGCTCGGCTATTCCGACAGCAACAAGGATGGCGGCTTCGTCACCTCGGGCTGGGAGCTCTACAAGGCCGAGATCGGGCTCGTCGAGGTGTTCGAGCGGCATCACGTCCGGCTGCGCCTGTTCCACGGCCGCGGCGGCTCGGTCGGCCGCGGTGGCGGGCCGAGCTATGATGCCATCATCGCGCAGCCCGGCGGTGCCGTGAACGGCCAGATTCGCATCACCGAGCAGGGCGAGATCATCTCGTCGAAATATTCCAACGCCGAGGTCGGCCGCAACAATCTGGAGATCCTCGCCGCGGCGACGCTGGAGGCGAGTCTCCTGAATCCGCGCCAGAGCGCGCCGCGCCGCGAATACCTGACCGCGATGGACGAATTGTCGAACCTCGCCTTCAGGGCTTATCGCGGCCTCGTCTACGAGACCGACGGCTTCGTCGATTATTTCTGGGCCTCCACCGTCATCAACGAGATCGCAACGCTCAACATTGGCAGTCGCCCGGCCTCGCGCAAGAAGACCCGCGCGATCGAGGATTTGCGCGCGATCCCCTGGGTGTTCTCCTGGGCGCAATGCCGCCTGATGCTGCCGGGCTGGTACGGTTTTGGCAGTGCGGTCGAGCAGTGGATCGCTGATCATCCCGACCAGGGCATGCCGTTCCTGAAAGAGCTCTACAGGGAATGGCCGTTCTTCCGCATGCTGCTCTCGAACATGGACATGGTGCTGGCGAAAAGCTCGATCGCCATCGCCTCGCGCTATGCCGAGCTCGTGCCGGACGAAGCCCTGCGCGAAAAGATTTTCGGTCGCATCCGTCGCGAATGGCATTCCTGTATCGAGACGTTGCTCGACATCATGGGCCAGGATCGGTTGCTTCAGAGCAACCCGCTGCTGGAGCGCTCCGTGCGCCACCGCTTCCCCTATCTCGATCCGCTCAACCATGTGCAGGTCGAGCTGTTGAAGGAGCACCGCGCGCAGAACCCGGATGAGCAGGTGCTGCGTGGAATCCAGCTCACAATCAACGGCATCTCGGCGGGGCTGAGGAATACGGGATAGGGTCGACGCAGGTGCCACACCCTCGCTCGTCATGGCCGGGCTTGACCCGGCCATCCACGTGCCTCTGCAACAGCGGAACAGGTGTGGATGCCCGGGTCAAGCCCGGGCATGACGAACAGGGTGCGGGGCAGTCAACAGAAATGCGCGCCCTGCGTCTCCACATACACCGCATAGAGCGACTGACTCGCGGTCATGAACAGGCGGTTGCGCTTCTTGCCGCCGAAACAGACATTGGCGCAGGTCTCGGGCAGTAGGATCTGGCCGATGCGTGCACCATCGGTCGGCGCGAACACCTGCACGCCGTCATAACCGGGTCCGACCCAGCCGGCGCCGACCCAGATGTTGCCTTCGGTATCGACGCGCAAGCCGTCGGGGAAACCCGACTTGCTGTCGAGCTTCATGTCGATCAGCTTCTTCGGGTTCGACAGCTTGGCACCGTCGATGTCGTAGGACCACACCACGTTCTCGGCCTGCGGATAATGCGTGATGCCGGTATCGCAGACATAGAGCTTCTTGTAGTCGTGGCTGAAGGCGATGCCGTTCGGCTTGAACGGCTCGTCGGCGACCTTCGCGACCTGCCCGGTCTGGGTGTCCAGGCGATAGACGGCTTCCTTTTGATGAGGTTGGAGCGAGCCGGTGTTGGCAAGCTTGCCTTCGTAGATGCTGATCGCGCCATAACCGGGATCGGTGAACCAGATCGCCTTGTCGTTAGGATGCACCACCATGTCGTTCGGGCCGTTGAGCGGCTTGCCGCCTGCCTGCTCGGCCAGCGCCGTTACCGAACCGTCGTGCTCGTAGCGGACGAGGCGGGTGCGCTCGGCGCTGATCTGACGTCCTTCGGTGTCGAACGAGTTGCCGTTGGCTTCGTTCGACGGCTTGTGGAACTGCTCGGAGATGTGACCGTCGTCGTCGAGATAGCGAAGCTGGCGGTTGGCTGGGATGTCGCTCCAGACGAGATATTGCCCCTGCGCATTCCACGCCGGTCCCTCCGCCCACAGGCAGCCGGTATAGAGCCGCTTGATCGCGGTGTTGCCGACCTTGGCCTTGAAGCGCTTGGGGTCGATGACGACGATGTCGGGGTCGGGATAGCGCTGCGGCTCGGCATTGGCGCCGAAGTCGCGCGCGTTGGCCTGCGAGGCGAGGACGGTGGAGGCGGCGAGAGCCGCCGTGCCTTTGAGGAGAGCGCGGCGCCCAAGGCCACCGGTGGCAGAGATGTCGGGGTTGGTCAGTATTCTTGTCATGGTTTCCTCCCAAAGTTTGTTGGGAGGGCACCATCCGCCCGCATTCGGGCGTAAAGCGGGGCGATCTCTGGCCGAGGCAGCCGGAGATCGCAGGGCAGGAATGCCGGAAACGCGGCTAGACGGGATCCCAGGTGAATATGTCGGCGGAACGGTCGAGCTTGTAGAACGAGCCCTTCAGCGCCGGCATGCCGTGTTCCGCGATCGACTGCGGCGTCCAGCCTTCGCTCCGCTGCACCGAGCGGATCGGACGATTCTGGCTGAACAGGAAGATCTCGTTCATGCGCACGCCAAAGATCTGCCCGGTGACGTCCTTGGCGGAATCGCCGAGCAGATAGCCGCAGAGCGGGGCGATCTTCTCCGGTCCCATCTGCTTGATCTTCTCGACGCGCGCCTTCTCGGCTTCGGTCTCGGTCGGGATGGTGCCGATCATGCGGGTCCAGGCGAACGGCGAGACGCAGTTGGAGCGGACGTTGAAGCGGCCCATGTCGAGCGCGATGGATTTGGAGAGCCCGACGATGCCGAGCTTGGCGGCGGCGTAATTGGCTTGTCCAAAGTTACCGATCAGGCCCGAGGTCGAGGTGAAGTGCACGAAGGAGCCCGACTCCTGCTCGCGGAAGATCCGCGCCGCGGCGTGGGACACGTAGAACGAGCCCATCAAATGCACCTTGATGACGGCCTCGAACGCTTCCACGCTCATCTTGTGGAAGATCATGTCGCGCAAGATGCCGGCATTGTTGACGACGCCGTCGAGCCGGCCGAAATGATCGGTGGCGGTCTTCACGATCTTGCTGGCGGGAATTGCTTCGGCCACCGACTCGAAGTTCGCAACTGCAGTGCCGCCGCGCTTCTTGATCTCCTCGACCACCTCCTCGGCGGGCGCCGCGTTCGAGCCGGCGCCGTCGGCGGCACCGCCGGGATCGTTGACGACGACCTTGGCGCCTTCCGCGGCGCACAGCAGCGCGATCTCCCGCCCGATGCCGCGGCCTGCGCCGGTGACGATGATGACCTTGTCTTGCAGTGATTTGCTCATGTGAACTACCTCTCGTTCGTAAACACGATCGTGCCACTCGCCGCGAACATGCCGCCGACGCCGTGACACACCGAAATCTTCGCGCCAGGGACCTGCGCCGGCGCGATGCCGCGCATCTGGCGCACGCTCTCCTGAAGCGCGTACATGCCGTACATGCCGGAGTGCATGTAACTCAATCCGCCGCCATTGGTGTTGAGCGGCAGCTTGGCCCCCGGCCGCGTGTTGCCGTCCGCGATGAACCTGCCGGTCTCCTCATAAGGCATGAAGCCGAGATCGCCGAGACCGAACAGCGGCAGATGTGCGAACGCGTCGTAGATCATGAGATGGTCGACGTCGGCGTGCACGATGCCGGCTTCCTTGAAGGCGAGGGGCCCTGCAGTCTTGAACGCGCGCGAGGAGTTGAAGGTCTCCATCTGGCTGACCATCGGCGTCTCGACGCTCTCGCCGGTGCCCATGATGTAGACGGGCTTGCGCGGAAAGTCCCTGGCCCGATCCGCCGAGGTCAGGATCAGCGCGCCGCCGCCATCGGTGACCAGGCAGCATTGGAGCAGGCGGAACGGATAGGCGATCATGCGCGAGTTGAGGACGTCGGCGACCGTGATCGGGTCCTTCATCATCGCGCGCGGATTCTTCGCCGCCCATTCCCGCTGCACCACTGCGACCGAAGCCAGTTGTTCATGCGTGATGCCGTAGGTCTTCATGAAGCGCAGCACGGGGATCGGGAACATGCTGGGCGGGCCGTAGACACCATAGGGCGCCTCGAACTGGCCGTTGAGGCTGTCTGCCGGCGTCGAGCGCGGCAATTTGCCGATCATCGACTTGCCGCTCTCGGCATGGGTGATCAGCACGGTCTTGCACAGGCCGGCCTCGATCGCCGCGGCGGCATGGCGGACGTGCAGCATGAAGGAGCAGCCACCAACCGAGGTGCCGTCCACCCAGGTCGGCTTGATGCCGAGATAATGGCAGACCTGCTGCGGTGTTTCGACCGCGGTGGCAAAGCCGTCAATGTCGGAGAGTTTCAGCCCGGCATCGGCGATGGCATTGAGCGCCGCGTCGGCATGGAGCTGGAGCTGCGAGGCGTTGGGGATGACGCCGAGCTCGGTGGTCTCGGCCGCGCCGACGACGGCAACCTGGTTCTTGCGCATGGCTTACCCCTTCGCCGGACGGAAGACGGGGAGGGTGATCTTGTCGTCGAGTTTCTCAAAGGCGACCTCGAGCTTCATGTCGAGCTCGAGCGCCTCCGGCGTCTGCGGGCAGTCGATGATGTTGCTCATCATCCGCGGCCCCTCGGCGAGCTCGACCACCGCGATCGCGTAGGGCGGCGTGAATCCGGGCGCAGCGGGACGATGGTTGATCACGTAGCTGTAAAGAAAGCCCTTGCCGCTCGCCTTGAACACCGAGACCTTGCGCGAGGCGCAGGAAGGGCAGAACGGGCGCGGCGGGAAGTAGACATGCGCGCAGGCGTCGCAGCGCTGCAGGCGCAATTCGCCGACTTTCGTGCCGTCCCAGAAATGCTGGGTTTCCGGCGTTGGTTTCGGTCGCGCGCGCTGCGGTTCGGCCATATCGGCAGCTCCTCCCAAGAGACAGGCTTCGCGCCCGCCTGTTTCGATCTTGATGCGACAATCGACTATAGTGCGTCAACGGTCCAGCAATGCACATGCATGCCATCATGCGCACAATACTTGTGTCGAACTGAGCCGGCGCTATAGATTGCGCGCGCCAATATTCCGTGAGACAGACATGCCCGATTTTCCGACGCTGGCGAAGCTCGCCGAAGACCTCGAAAGTGGCCGCACCACCTCCCGCAAGCTGGTCGAGGCGTGCCTTGCCAGGATCGCCGATCCCACCGGTGAGGGCCAACGCGCCTTCATACATGTCGACAAGGACGCCGCGCTCGCGGCGGCGGACGCGATGGACGGCTTGCGCAAGGCCAAGGCCGCGCCATCGCGCTATGCCGGTATTCCGATCTCGATCAAGGATCTCTTCGACATCAAGGGGCAGACGACGCGCGCCGGCTCCCGTGCGCTCGACGATTCCGATCCGGCGGAGCACGACGCGGCGGCGGTTGCGCGGCTGCGCGGCGCCGGCTTCGTCGTGATCGGGCGAACCAACATGACCGAGTTCGCCTATTCCGGCATCGGCATCAATCCGCATTACGGCACGCCGAAAGGCGCCTGGAACCGGGCGGAGGGCCACGTCCCCGGCGGCTCGTCCTCGGGCGCGGCAGTGTCCGTGCTCGACGGCATGGCGCATGGCGCGCTCGGCACCGATACCGGCGGTTCCTGTCGGATTCCGGCCGCCTTCAACGGTATCGTCGGCTACAAGCCGACGCAGCGCCGTGTGCCGCTCGACGGCTCTGTGCCGCTGTCGTTGTCGCTCGACAGCATCGGCCCGCTGGCGCGATCGGTCAGTTGCTGTGCCATACTCGATGCGGTGCTCGCCAACGAGCCGATCACCGCGGTGAAGCCGCGCCCCGTAAAGGGCATGCGGCTCGCCGTGCCGACCACGATCGCGCTCGACGACCTCGACACAGCCGTCTCTGAAACCTTCGAGCGCGCGCTGAAGGCGCTCGCCGATCACGGCGCCATCATCGAGCGCATCGAGATGGCTGAATTCCACGACATCGGCCCGATGAACGCCAAGGGCGGCTTTGCCGCGGCCGAGAGCTATGCCTGGCACCGCTATCTCATCACGTCCAAGGGCGATGTCTACGATCCACGCGTCGCTGTCCGCATCATGCGCGGCGAGGCGCAGAGCGCGGCCGACTACATCGATCTGCTCAACGAGCGCCGCTCGCTGATCGCCCGCGTCAATGCACGCATCGCGCCCTATGACGCCCTGGTGCTGCCCACCACCGCCAACACGCCGCCGAAGATTGCCGATCTCGCCGACGACAAGGCGTTCACCACCCAGAACCTGCGTGCCCTGCGCAATTGCACCCTGATCAACATGATCGACGGCTGCGCCATCTCGCTGCCTGCGCATCGTCAGGGCGCCGTTCCCGTCGGCCTGATGCTGGCCGGCGCCGGCGGATCCGACCGCCGTATCTTCGAACTTGCTGTCGGCATGGAGGCCGTGATCCGTGTTTGACCTGACTTTCACCGTCGACGCCCAGGACACCACGACGCCGCTGACGCTGGCGATCGACCAGGTCGTCATCGCCGGCTGGACCGGCCGCGATCCTGTCGCGCGCGACAAGCACATCGCCGAGCTGCAAGAGATGGGCATCGCCCCTCCGGCCTCGACGCCGATCTACTACCGCGCCTCGGCGCGGCGGCTGACGATGGAAGACCGCATCGAATGTACCGGCGGCGAGTCGTCCGGCGAGGTCGAGTTCGTGCTGATCGGCTGGCAGGGCCGCATCTTCGTCGGCTGCGGCTCCGATCACACCGACCGCAAGGTCGAGGCCTATAGCGTCACGGTCTCAAAGCAGATGTGCGACAAGCCGATCGCCTCCACGCTGTGGGAGCTCGAGGACGTCATCGGCCATTGGGACAGGATGATTTTGCGATCCTACGCCACGATCAACGGCGAGCGCGTGCTCTACCAGGAGGGCACGCTCGATGCGATGCTCCCGGTCCCTGACCTCATCACGCGCGGCTTTCCGGGCGGGAAGCTGCCCGACGGCTGCGCCATGTTCGGCGGCACCTTCGCCGCCAAGGGCGGCATCCGCCCCGCCGGCCGCTTCGATTTCGAGCTGGAGGATCCCGTGCTGAAGCGCACGATCAAGCACGGCTATGACGTGGTGACGCTCCCGGTGCTGGGTTGATAGCTCTCCATCGTCATTGCGAGCGAAGCGAAGCAATCCAGACTGGTTCCGCGGAGGGACTCTGGATTGCTTCGTCGCAAGGGCTCCTCGCAATGACGGGAAGATAGTCGGAAATCGGGTGGCGGCGGAGGGCGGCATATTGCGAGAGTCGTAGCCATGACAGCAACAGCACGCAAATCAGCCCCTAAGCTATCCGTCGACATTGCCTCCCACGTCGACATCCTCGACTGGCCGCAGATCACCGCTGAACTCGACAGCCAGGGCTGCGCCGTCCTGAAGAACCTGCTCACGCCGGACCAATGCCGCGCCGTGACCGCCCTCTATCCCGACGACACACACTTCCGCAGCCGCATCGTCATGGGCCGCCACGGCTTTGGCCGAGGCGAGTACAAATATTTCTCCTATCCACTCCCCGACTTGATCGCGCAGATGCGTCCGGCGCTCTATGCGCATCTTCAGGGCGTCGCCAACCGCTGGAACGAGGCGATGGGGATCGACATCCGCTATCCCGCCGCGCACGCAGCTTTCCTGAAGCGCTGCCACGAGGCCGGCCAGAGCCGGCCGACGCCGCTGCTGCTGCAATATGAGGCTGGCGACTACAATTGCCTGCATCAGGATCTCTATGGCGAGCACGTGTTCCCGATCCAGGTCGCGATCCTGCTGTCAGAGCCTGGGCGCGATTTCACCGGCGGCGAGTTCGTGCTGACCGAGCAACGGCCACGCATGCAGTCCCGCGCCGAGGTGGTGCCGCTGGCACAGGGCGATGCGGTGGCCTTTGCCGTGCATCACCGGCCGGTGCAGGGGACACGCGGCACCTACCGCGTTAATCTCCGCCATGGCGTCAGCCGTATCAGGTCCGGCCAGCGCCACACGCTGGGTGTGATTTTTCATGATGCCAAATGAGCGCTGCGATTGATGGGTGATCTGTTCGACAGCGTCGCCGAGGCGCAGCCATCGCGCGAGGAGATCGCCGACGGCGCCGTGCTGCTGCGCGGCTTCGTCAAGCCGATCGAGAGCGAGCTGCTCGAAGCCGTGCGCGCCATCGTGGCGCAATCGCCGTTCCGGCGCATGACGACGCCCGGCGGCTACCAGATGTCGGTGGCCATGACCAATTGCGGCGAGCGCGGCTGGATCACCGATCACACCGGCTATCGCTATGATCCAATCGATCCGCGAACTGGCGCGTCTTGGCCCGCGATGCCGCCCGTGTTTCGGGCTCTCGCCCGCCGGGCGGCGGAGCAGGGCGGCTTCAAAGACTTCGCGCCCGATGCCTGCCTCGTCAACCGCTACGAGCCCGGCACGCGGCTGTCGCTGCATCAGGACAAGGACGAGCTCGACTATTCGGCCCCGATCGTCTCGGTCTCGCTCGGCCTGTCCGCGACTTTCCTGTTCGGCGGCCTGGCGCGCAGCGATAAGCCGCGCCGCTTCCGCCTGGTGCATGGCGACGTCGTGGTCTGGGGCGGGGCTAGCAGGCTCGCTTATCACGGCGTTGCGCCGCTCGCCGACGGCGAACATGCGCTGCTCGGGCGGAAGCGGATCAATTTGACCTTCCGCAGGACGCGCTGACGCTTACGGCTTCGGCGGGTGAATGAACGCCCACGGACTGACTTCGGAGTCCCGCGTCACCTCGACCGAGATCAGATAGGGCCCGCCATGGGCGAGCGCCTTCTCCATCGCCGCCTTGAACTGGTCCGGTGCGGTGAGGCGCGCAGCCGCAACGCCGAAGGATTCGGCGAGCTTGACGAAATCCGGATTGACGAGATCCGACGCCACCACGCGGCCGTCAAAGCGTTCGCGCTGGTCGCGGCGGACATTGCCATAGGCGTTGTTGTTGAACACCAGCGTCACCACGCCGATGTTGAACTGCACGGCGGTCGAGAGCTCCTGCACGCCGAACATGAAGCCGCCGTCGCCGGTGATCGCCACCACCGGCTTGTCGGGGTTGGCGACCTTGGCGCCGAGCGCAGTCGGAAAGCCGGAGCCGAGCGTGCCCTGATAGCCTGACGTGATGAAGGTGCGCGGCTCATAGACCGGAAAGCCGTACCAGGAGGCGAAGCCGAACTGCGACAATTCATCTGTCACGATCGCATTTGCCGGCAGCACCTCGCGCAGGATGTTGAGATACGCCATCTGCGGCTGGATGCGCTGGATCTCCGCTTGCGTGGTTGCGGTGGCCTCGCGGATGTCTCCGCGCCGGCCGCGGCTTCGCGCATAGCCGGCCTTCTTCACGGCTGCGACGAGATCGGCTGTGCCGGTCTTCGCGTCGGCGACAATAGCGGTATCGGAAGCGAGCCGGCGCATCTCGGCCGGATCGATGTCGATCCTGACAGATTTCAGTCCCTTCGGCTGATAGGGCCAGCGGAAGCCCGAGGCCGGCAGCTCCGCGCGGGTGCCGATTGCGATCATCAAATCGGTCGTGGGCCACAGCTTGTAGGCGGCGGCCATGGTGAGTCCGAGCTCGTGCGCGTTGGAGACGATGCCGCGGCCGCTGCGGAAGGCAACGACGGGCGCATCGATCATCTCGGCGAGTTCGAGGATCTCCTTGCGCGCGTCGATGGCGCCGCTGCCGACGAAAATCATCGGCGCCTTGCTGGTCTTGATCAGCGCGGCGGCCTGCTTGATCAGGTCAGGATCGGGCTGCGGCGCAGGCAGCGGTTCCAGCACCTGTGCGGCCGCCGTGTCGGCGCGTTGGGTGAAAACGTCCCAGGGCATCTCGACAGAAGCAGGCCCGCGGCGGCCGGAGGTCATCTCCTGGAACGCGCGCGCGACGACCGTCGGCGCGTTGCCGGGATATTCGATGCGATCGGCCCATTTCACATAGGTCCGCACGGTCGCGAGCTGGTCCGGCATCTCATGCAGATGGCCGCGGCCCTTTCCCAAAAATGGCGTCGGCACCTGGCCGGTGACGCAGAGCACCGGCTCGTTACAGCCGAAGGCGGTGAGCAGCGCCGCGCTGGCGTTGAGCACGCCGGGGCCGGGCACCACGCTGAACACGCCGGGCCTGCCGCTGGAGCGCGCATAACCGAAGGCCATGTAGCCGCAGGCCTGCTCGTGCCGCGCGCCGATCACCTTGAGCTGGGCCTGATGGAAAGCGTCGAATAGGCCGTAGACCTGCGCGCCGGGCAGGCCGAAGACGGTGTCGACTCCGTGAGCAACGAGGCCGCTTACGATCGCTTCGCCGCCGGTGAGGGTGGTCATGGTGCTATTCCACTTCGAGTGTTGTCCGGGCTTCATCGACGACGCAGTTGCGCATGCTTGCGATGCCCTCGGCTTCGACGTCGATCACGTTCCCAAATGCGAGTGTGGCAAAGGTCGAGATGTCCCTGCCAGGGCAGGGAATGGGAACGTCAGCCGGGCTGCGCCTCCGCTTTCAGGGCGTCATGGATGTTGTTGCGCTTCCAGCTCGTGTCCTTGTCGTTGATCTGCATGTCGAACGACAAGGCAAACTTGCTGGCCGCGAAGACGGGATCGAGATGTCTGGAGAGCGCCTGGAAGACGTGCTCGCCGGCCTTCTGACGCGTCTTGAGGTCGCGGCCCTCGCCGATGCGCAGCACCATGTCGAGAAAGCCGTATTCTTGCCGCGCATCCGCGATCGCGTAATGCTCGCACTTGACGGCGCGAACGCGGATGCCGCCGAGCGGGAAGATCCCGGTCTCGACCGCCGCCTTGCGCACGACTTCGCATACCAGGCCCATGTCGAGGCGGCCATCGAGATTGGCCGAATATTCGATCGTGAAATGCGGCATCGCGGTTTCACCCTGTCTTCTTGTTCGCCTAAGCGAAGTAGCAGCTCACCGAGCCGTAGCCGCCATAGTCGGCCTGAATTGTGTCGCCCTTGCGGGTCTCGATCGGGCGGATGAAGGAGCCGGCGAGCACGACCTGTCCGGGCTCCAGCGCTAGCCCAAGCGGCGCGATCTTGTTGGCGAGCCAGGCCACCGCGGTTGCGGGATGATTGAGCACGCCGGCGGCAAGACCGGTTTCCTCGAGCTGGCCGTTCTTGAAGCAGAGCGCGCCGATCCAACGTAAATCGGCCTCCAGCGGCCGGATCGGCCGTCCGCCGAGCACGATGCCGGCATTGGCCGCATTGTCGGCGATGGTGTCGAAAATCTTTCGCGTCGCCTTGGTCTTGGGATCGACGCGCTCGATCCGCGTGTCCAAAATCTCCAGCGCGGGCACTACGAAGTCGGTCGCGTTGAGCACGTCGAACATCGTGCAGTCGGGTCCTGCGAGGCGCTTGCTCATGACGAAGGCGAGCTCCGCTTCCACGCGCGTTGCGATGAAGCGCTCGGTCGGAATGATGCCGCCGTCGGCAAAGAACATGTCGTCGAGCAGCACGCCGGAATCCGGCTCATCGATATTGAGCGCGTTCTGCATCGCCTTCGAGGTCAGGCCGATCTTGTGGCCTTTGACGATGCGCCCCTCCGCGATCTTGACGTCGACCCAGGCCTTCTGAATCGCGTAGGCATCGGCAATGGTGATGTCAGGGAAACCCTGCGAGAGCTGCCGGATCTGCGTGCGGGTCTTCTCCGCCTGGTGCAGACGCCTCGCGCAAGCTTGGATATCGTCGGTGGAAAGCGCCATTTGTCTTTCAAATCGTGGTGCCCGGAGATGCTTAACATGTTAAGTGAATGCGTCAAACACAAATTGGGCTTGCTGCACTGCAAACATTTTGCGGCTTGAAAGGGCGTCATGACGAAGAAATCCGCTGATCCCGCCAACGGAAGCGCGCCTGCCGCGCGCCAGGTGCCGATGCGCGACTTCTCGCGCTCGCTGCCGATGTCGTTGCTACGGGCGCGCGAGGCGGTGATGCGGCAATTCCGCCCCTCGCTGCGCGAGCACGGGTTGACCGAGCAGCAATGGCGCATCCTGCGCGCGCTCGCGGCCATCGAGGCGGTCGAGGTCACGGAACTCGCGCGCACGGCGTTTCTGCTCGGGCCGAGCCTGTCACGCATCCTGCGCGACCTCGAGGCCCGCAATCTGATCGAGCGCAAGACCGCGAAAGCGGACCAGCGCCGCAGCATGGTCTCGATCTCGAAAGAGGGCGTGAAGCTGATGGCCTCCGTGGCGCCGACGTCGGAGGCGATCTATACCGAGATCACGCGACGCTTTGGCGCGCGCAAGCTCGCCGAGTTGCAGGACATGCTTGGCGAGCTCGAGCAGAGTCTCGCAGGCCTCGGCGCCGGCGAGGAGGCAAGTGCCGAGGAGTGAAAGCAGATATGCGCGAGCGCGCGGCAACAGCCATGGACATAGCCGCGTTTTTTCGCTCAAAGTGCCGCCCAAGCCGATCGCTAGAAAGTCGGCGCCGGGACGGATGGCGCCCCTCTTGTCGGATGACATCTTGCGTTATCGCGAGCGTAGCGCGGCGCTCGAGTTCGCGGTAATAACGGCATCGCCTTGTCGCGGCGCTCGTCATGGTGACGACGGTCCAAACAACAAAGAAGGAAGGCAACGTGGCGAACAAAGTCAAAGAGATCTGGAAGTCGGGCAAGGCCGTGGTCAACGCGTGGCTCGCAATTCCCTCCGGCTTCTCGGCCGAGATGATCGCGCAATGCGGCTTCGACAGCGTCACCGTCGACATGCAGCACGGCGTGCAGGACTATCTGTCGATGGTCCAGTGCTTCCAGGCCATGGACAAGCATCCGATCACGCCGATGGTCCGCGTGCCCTGGAACGAGCCCGGCATCATCGGCAAGGTGCTCGACGGCGGCGCCTATGGCGTGATCTGCCCGATGGTCAACACGCCGCAGGAAGCCAGGAACCTCGTCTCCTATTCGAAATATCCGCCGAAGGGCGTTCGCTCCAACGGTCCGATCCGCGCCGGCATGTACGGCACCGCAGGCTCCTACCAGAAGACGGCCAACGACGAGATCGTGCTGCTGCCGATGATGGAGACGAGGACCGCGGTCGAGAACATGGAAGCGATCCTGGACGTCGAAGGCATCGACGGCGTCTATATCGGTCCGTCCGATCTCGGCTTCTCCTACGGCCTCGAGCCCAAGCTCGATCGCAGCGAGCCGGAGATCCTCGCGATCTATGAGAAGATCATCAAGGAGTGCGGCAAGCGCGGCCTCAACCCGGGCATCCATTGCAGCGGCGCCGAAGGCGCAGCGCGCGCCATCAACATGGGCTTCAAGCTGGTGACGCTCTCGAACGAGGTCGGCCTGATGACGACCTACGCCAAGATGCAGGTGAATGCGACCCGCAAGGAGTCGGGCGGCAAGGCCTGATCTCTCTCCTTTCCCTCTCCCCGTTCTTACGGGGAGAGGGTTAGGGTGAGGGGCCTCTCTCAACACGGACTAATCTAACGATCGAGCGCGCAGCTCGTCCCTCACCCGGATCGCATTGGACGATGCTTCGCATCGCCAAACGCGATCCGACCTCTCCCCGTAAGAGCGGGGAGAGGTGAAGTAAGACCGAAGGAGATACCCATGACCATCAGCCCCGTCATCCGCCTGCATCCTGATGATGGCGTGGTGATCGCGCGCGCGAGCCTGCCGCCCGGAACGGTGGTCGCCGACGGCGTGACCACGATCGACCGCATTCCCTCCGGCCATAAGGTCGCGATCAAGCCGATCGCGTTGGGCGAACCGGTCAAGCGCTACGGCCAGATCATCGGTTTTGCCACCCAGGCCATCGCGCCGGGCCAGCACGTGCACACGCAGAACTGCGGCATGGGCGATTTCGCCAAGGACTATGCCTATTGCGCCGACGTCAAGCCGACGCCGAACTTCGACCTGCCCGCGACCTTCGAGGGCATCCGCCGCCCTGACGGCCGCGTCGCCACGCGCAACTATATCGGCATCCTCACCTCGGTGAATTGCAGCGCGCATGTCGCGAGCCTCGTCGCCGACGTCTTCAAGAAGAATCCCTTCACCGGCGACAATCCGCTGGCCGACTTCTCCAATGTCGATGGCGTGGTCGCGCTGACCCACAAGACCGGCTGCGGCATGACGCAGAACGAGCCTCTGGCGCTGCTGCGCCGCACGCTCGGCGGCTATGCGCGGCACGTCAATTTCTCCCACGTCATCGTGCTCGGCCTCGGCTGCGAGGTGAATCAGATCGGCGGCCTGATGGAAGAGCAGAAGCTCGCCGGCCGCTTGCGCGCGATGGACATCCAGGAGGTCGGCGGCACCCGCAAGACGGTGGAGGCGGGCATCGCCTTCGTGCGCGAGGCGCTCGCTGACGCGAACAAGGTCAAGCGCGAAACGGTGCCGGCAAGCGAGCTCACGGTAGCCCTGCAATGCGGCGGCTCGGACGGTTATTCCGGCGTGTCTGCCAATCCGGCATTGGGTGCGGCGAGCGATCTCATTGTTCGTCACGGCGGCACCGTGATCCTCTCGGAGACGCCCGAGACCTACGGTGCCGAGCATCTGCTGACGCGCCGCGCCGTCAGCCACGAGGTCGGCGAGAAGCTGGTCGACCTCATGCGCTGGTGGGACGCGTATACCGAGCGCGAAGGCGCCGAGATGAACGCCAATCCAAGCCCCGGCAACAAGGCCGGCGGCCTCACCACCATCCTGGAAAAGTCGCTCGGCGCGATGGCGAAGGCCGGCACCACCAATCTCGTCGAGGTGCTGCGCTACGCCGAGCCCGTCACCAAGAAGGGTTTCGTGTTCATGGACACGCCCGGCTACGATCCGGTCGCGGCGACCGGCCAAGTGGCAGGCGGCGCCAATCTCGTCTGCTTCACCACCGGGCGCGGCAGCGTGTTTGGCTGCAAGCCGGCGCCGTCGATCAAGCTTGCCACCAACACGCCCATGTACAAGCGCATGGAAGAGGACATGGACGTCAATTGCGGCACCATCCTCGAAGGCGAGGAGAGCGTCGAGAGTTGCGGCCAGCGCATCTTCGAACTCATCCTCAAGACCGCCTCGGGACAGCCGACCAAGAGCGAGAGCTTCGATTTCGGCGGCGCCGAGTTCGCGCCGTGGGTGTTAGGGGCGACGATGTAATCTCCTCATCGTGCGCCGGCGGTAGCTAAACACTGCACGGCGACGCACCTAGGTAATGATACGGAGGCGTCAAGTGATCGCGCTGGTTCCCGTGGTCACGCCTGATTAACATCTCTCGCCGTAGTTCTGGAGAGATGCGAGCTCCACTCACTCGGGGCATTCGCCCTTCGTGAGGATTCGTCAACGATGACGCGTGCGATACGGCCGACCGGCGTGGAAAATCTCCTCGGGGAGCAGGAGCTGATCGTATCGAAGACTGATCTCAAGGGCCGCATCACCTACGCCAACGACGTTTTCCTCCGCATGGCGAAGTACAGCTATGCCGAGCTGATGGGCGCTCCCCATAGCCTGATCCGCCACCCCGACATGCCGCGCTGCGTCTTCAAGCTGTTGTGGGATACGCTCGAGGCCAGGCAGGAAATCTTCGCCTACGTCGTCAATCTCGCCAAAGACGGCAGCCATTATTGGGTGTTTGCTCACGTCACCCCGACGCTGGACGATCGCGGCAATATCATCGGCTACCACTCCAACCGCCGCAAACCCGATCCTGCGCAGATCGAGCGCATCAAGCCGATCTACAAGGCGCTATGCGCCGAAGAGGCGCGCCACGCCAATGCCAAGAACGGCATGCGCGCGAGCTTCGAGATGATGGTCGGCCTGCTCAAGCAAAACGGTGTCGCCTACGATGAATTTGTGCTCTCTCTCTAAGGCGCAAGCCGCTGCTGGCCTTGCCTGCCTGCTCGCCGTCGTTGTCCTCACGTTGTCGATTGCGGGCGCATTGACTGCTGCTCCGGCCGCTGCGCTGCTCGGCGCCATCGTGCTGCTGCTCGGCTACACGGTCTGGAGCCAGCGCCGTTCGCTGGCTGCGATCGAAGAGGTCGCGGAGGTATGCCGCAAGGCCGCCCATGGCGACCTGGAAGCGCGCGCGTTCGGCGATCGGCAACCCGGCCGCATCGGAATGATTCAGAAATCGGTCAACGACATGCTCGACGTCACCGATGCCTTCGTCCGCGAAGCTTCGGCGTCGATGGACTATGCGAGCCGCGGCAAGCATTTTCGCAAGATCCTGGCGCGCGGATTGCCCGGCTCGTTCCGCCGTTCGGCTTCCGTGATCAACTCCGGCACCGACAGCCTCGGCCGCCGCGTCGTCGAGATCTCAGAGCTCGCAAAGCAGTTCGGCACGCATCTCGACCAGGTCGCCGGCGGCCTGATGAGCGCCGCGACCGATCTCGAGGCCGACGCCGGCCAGATGGCCGCGGCGGCCGAGACGACCAGCCGCCAGACGTCCGGGATGCGCAGCGCGTCCGACCAAGCCTCGAACAATGTCGCGACGGTGGCGAGCGCGGCGGAACAGCTCGCGTCCTCGATCGCCGAGATCAGCCGCCAAGTGGCCGGCTCGACCACGAGCACGGGGCGGGCGGTGAACGAAGCCAATCGCGCCGGCAGCGAGATCCGCACGCTCGCGGACGGCGCTGCGGATCGGCGACGTCGTCAAGCTGATCAGCGAGATCGCCGAGCAGACCAACCTCTTGGCGCTCAACGCCACGATCGAGGCGGCGCGGGCGGGCGAAGCCGGCCGCGGCTTCGCGGTGGTGGCGTCCGAGGTGAAAAGCCTCGCCAACCAGGCTGCGAGGGCGACCGAGGAGATCAGCGCCAAGGTCGGCGAGATGCAGCAATCGACGAGCAACTCGGTCGCGGCGGTCGAGGCGATTGCGCAAACCATCGCAGAGATCGACGGGATCACCGCCAGCATTGCAGCTTCGATCGACCAGCAGGGGGCCGCGACGCGCGAGATCGCCCGCAACGTCCAGGAGGCCTCGTCCAGCACGACGCAGGTGTCCTCCAACGTCACCGGCATCAACGAGGCCGCCGCCGACACCGGCCGCGTCGCGAGCCGCGTCAACAGCGCCTCCGAACGCGTCCATGGCGAGGTCGAGACGCTCCGGCGCGAGGTGACGCAGTTCCTGCAGCGGCTGACCTCGGCGGCGTAACGCTGCGCCACCCACCGCTGTCGTCCCGGACAAGCGCGTCCTAAAGCGCGCGCCGATCCCGGACCCATAGCCACCGGCAGAACCGTAGGGTGGGCAAAGGCGCTCTTGCGCCGTGCCCACCATCGATCCACATTGCAACAGAAGCGGTGGGCACGCTTCCGCCTTCGCTCTTCGAGCTACGGCGGACAAGTCGCTTTGCCCACCCTACCGATACTGCCCGCGTAGCGCGGATACTTCCTAGGCACGGTCTGCCCGTTGTTAGTGCTTGATCGCATTGACATCAGGTGTTCTGCTCAAAAAAGCTGCTGGAGCACCGCACCCCGTGTCGATCTACGTCGCATTACACCACGTCACGCACTACAAATACGACCGCCCGATCGATCTCGGCCCGCAGACCATCCGCCTGCGGCCGGCGCCGCATACGCTCACGCCGATCCTGAGCTATTCGCTGAAGGTCACGCCATCCAATCATTTCGTGAACTGGCAGCAGGACCCGCAAGGCAATTGGCTCGCCCGCTATGTCTTCCCGGAGAAGACGACCGAGCTGAAATTCGAGGTCGATTTCACGACGCAGATGACCGTGGTCAATCCGTTCGACTTCTTCGTCGAGCCCTATGCCGACAGTTTTCCGTTCGACTATCCGAAGGATCTGAAGACGGAGCTTGCGCCGTATCTCGAGACCATCAAACCCGATCGCCTGTTTGCGAAATATCTCGATACGATCCCGCACGAAGCGCCGAACACCGTCAACTTCCTGGTCGAGCTCAATCGCGACCTGCAGAAGAAGATCCGCTACATTATCCGCATGGAGCCGGGCGTGCAGACGCCGGAGGAGACGCTCGCCTCCGGCGCCGGCTCGTGCCGCGACTCCGCGTGGCTCCTGATCCAGACGCTCCGCCATCTCGGGCTCGCCGCGCGCTTCGTCTCCGGCTATCTCATTCAGATCCGTCCCGACATCGACCCGATCGAGGGACCGCCGGAAGTGGAGAACGATTTCACCGATCTGCACGCCTGGGCCGAGGTTTACCTGCCTGGCGCGGGCTGGATCGGTTTTGACGCGACCTCCGGCATGCTCGCAGGCGAGGGGCACATCCCGGTTGCGGCGACGCCGCACTATCGCTCGGCCGCGCCGATCTCCGGTGGCGCCGGCTTTGCCGAGGTCGAGTTCGCTTTCGACATGTGCGTGAAGCGCATCCGCGAGGCGCCGCGCATCACGAAGCCGTTCTCCGACGAAGCCTGGGCGCGGCTCAACGATCTCGGCGAGCAGGTCGACGGCGACCTCGCCGCGCAGGATGTGCGGCTCACCATGGGCGGCGAGCCGACCTTCGTCTCGGTCGACGATCTCGAGGCAGGCGAGTGGAATACCGAAGCCGTCGGCCCCACCAAGCGCGCGCTTGGTGATGATTTGATCCGCCGCCTGCGCTCGCGCTTTGCGCCGGGCGGGCTGCTGCATTACGGCCAGGGCAAATGGTATCCGGGCGAGAGCCTGCCGCGCTGGGCCTTTGGCCTGTACTGGCGCAAGGACGGCGTGCCGATCTGGAAGAACGCCGACCTCATCGCCAGGATCGAGAATCCCAGGCGGCCGGAGGTCAAGGACGCCGAAGCCTTCATGGAAGGCACCGCGGCGCGGCTCGGGCTCGATCTCGGCTACATCATGCCGGCCTATGAGGACCCGGCCTATTGGCTTCACAAGGAAGCCGAGCTTCCGATCAACGTCGACCCCACCGATTCCAAATTGTCAGATCCCGAAGCGCGCGCGCGGATGGCGCGCGTGTTCGACCAGGGCCTTACCACGCCGCGCGGCTTCGTGCTGCCGATCCAGCGCTGGAATGCGCCGCCGCGCTGGCGCAGCGAGCGCTGGCCGCTCCGGCGCAATCACCTGTTCCTGTCACCGGGCGATTCACCGCTTGGCCTGCGCCTGCCGATGGGCTCGCTCGGTCACGTCCCGCCGAACCAATATCCTTACATCGTCGAGCAGGACCCGATGGAGCCGCGTGGCAGGCTTCCCGTGTTCACCCGCATGGCGCGACCGCCATCGCCGCCGCGCACCGCCCCCGAGCATCTCAACACGGCAATTCCAGTGCGTACTGCAATGGCCGTGGAAATCCGCGACGGCGTGCTCTGCGCCTTCATGCCGCCGGTCGAGCGCATCGAAGACTATCTCGAATTGATTTCGGCGCTGGAAGACACCGCCGAGGAGATGCAGCTCCAGGTCCATGTCGAAGGCTACCCGCCGCCGTTTGATCCGCGCATCGAGGTGATCAAGGTGACGCCAGATCCCGGTGTCATCGAGATCAACATCCAGCCGGCGAAGAGCTGGCACGATGCGGTCGACATCACCACCGGTCTCTACGAGGATGCTGCGAAGGTGCGGCTCGGCGCCAACCGCTTCCTGGTCGACGGCCGCCACACCGGCACCGGCGGCGGCAATCACATCGTGGTCGGCGGCTCTAGCCCACAGGATTCGCCGTTCCTGCGGCGGCCCGATCTCTTGAAGAGCCTCGTGCTGTACTGGCAGCGCCATCCGGCGCTGTCCTATTTCTTCTCCGGCCTGTTCATCGGCCCGACCAGCCAGGCGCCGCGCATCGACGAAGCCCGTCACGACAGCATCTACGAGCTCGAGATCGCGCTCTCGCATGTGCCGCCGCCGGGTACCCAGACGCCGCTGTGGCTGGTGGACCGGCTGTTCCGGCATCTGCTCGTCGACATCACCGGCAACACCCACCGCGCCGAGATCTGCATCGACAAGCTCTATTCGCCGGAAGGTCCGACCGGCCGCCTCGGCCTCGTCGAATTCCGCGCGCTCGAAATGCCGCCCGATCCGCGGATGTCGCTGGCGCAGCAGCTCCTGATCCGCGCGCTGATCGCAAAATTCTGGAGCGAGCCGCAGGCCGGCAAGTTCGTGCGCTGGGGCACCGCGCTGCATGACCGCTTCATGCTGCCGCATTTCATCTGGGAGGATTTTCAGGACGTGCTCACCGAGCTGAAGCAGTTCGGTTATGCCTTCGAGCCGGAATGGTATCTGGCCCAGCTCGAATTCCGTTTCCCCGCCTTCGGCCGGGTCCATCATGGCGGCGTGACGCTGGAACTGCGCCAGGCGCTGGAGCCCTGGCACGTGCTCGGCGAGGAGGGTTCGGCCGGCGGCACGGTGCGCTATGTGGACTCATCGGTCGAGCGGCTTCAGGTCAAGGCCGAGGGATTTATCGAGGGCCGCCACATCGTCACCTGCAACGGCCGCCGGCTGCCGATGACATCGACCGGCCGCTCGACTGAAGCCGTGGCAGGCGTCCGCTTCAAGGCCTGGCAGCCGGCCTCCGGCCTGCACCCGACCATTCCGGTCCACGCACCCCTGACCTTCGACCTGATCGACACCTGGAACGGCCGCTCGCTCGGCGGCTGCGTCTATCACGTCGCCCATCCCGGCGGCCGCAACTACGATACCAAGCCGGTCAACACCTATGAGGCCGAGGCGCGGCGGCTCGCGCGCTTCCAGGACCACGGCCACACCCCGGGTCCGGTCCAGCCGCCGCCGGAGGAACGCACAAATGAGTTTCCGCTGACCCTCGACTTGCGGACCCCGCTCCTGCAATGAGTATGATGGTGGGGCAGGGAGAGGCGCATGGGCGAGGGCGCAGCCGAACAGGACGACCAGGCGGGCAGGGCGCAAGGTCAGCGTGACGGCCAGCGCCGCCTGGCGCAATGGGTCCGCGACTATAGCCGCCTGCCCGGCATTCCCGACGAGTTCCTGGGACCCGACGGCGCCCCGCGCGCGGTCTGGAGCCGCTTCTTCGACGCCTTCGGCGCGCTCGCGCCGGACGAGGTCGAGCGTCGCTTCGGCATGGCCGACCGCCATCTCCGCGAGGCCGGCGTCACCTATCGTGCGCCCGGCGACAGCGCCGACCGGCCGTGGTCGATCAGCCATCTGCCGCTCTTGATCGACGAGGCCGACTGGCAGCAGCTGTCCGCCGGCATCATCCAGCGCGCCGAGCTGCTCGAGCTCGTGCTGCGCGACATCTATGGCGAGGGCCGCCTCGTCGCCGAAGGCGCGCTGCCGGCGGCCGCGATCGCCGGCAGTCCCGAATATCTCCGTCCCGTCTGCGGCGTGCCGCCGCCCGGCGGGCGGTATCTGTCGATCTACGCCGCCGATGTCGGCCGCGGGCCCGACGGCCGCTGGTGGGTGCTCGGCGACCGCACCCAGGCGCCCTCAGGCGCGGGCTATGCGCTGGAGAATCGCCTGGTGCTCTCGCGCGCTTTCTCCGACCTCTACAAGTCGATGAACGTGCCGCGCGTCGCGCCGTTCTTCGAGGCGTTTCGCGACAGCTTGCGTGCGCGGGCCGACCGCGACGAGCCGCGCATCGGCGTGCTCACCCCGGGTAGTTTCAGCGAGACCTATTTCGAACACGCGACGCTGGCGCGCTATCTCGGCTTCCTCCTGGTCGAGGGCGACGATCTCGCCGTCAGCGACGGCCGTATCCACATCCGCACTGTCGCCGGCCTGAAGCGGCTCGACGTGCTGCTCCGCCGCGTCGATTCCAACTCGCTCGATCCGCTCGAGCTTGATGCCTCCTCGCGGTTAGGAGTTCCCGGCCTGATCGACGTGCTGCGCAAGGACGGCGTCGTCGTCGCCAACATGCCGGGTTCGGGCGTGCCGGAAGCGCGGGCGCTGCTCGGCTTCCTGCCGGCGCTGAGCCGCCGCCTGCTCGGCGAGGAGCTGAAGATGCCGCACATCGCCACCTGGTGGTGCGGCCAGCGCGCAGCACGCGATGAGGTGCTGGCACGGCTCGATGAGGTCGCGATCGAGGGCGCCTACCGGCGCGGCGTTCCCGGCTTCGACAGCACGGGGCCGGTGCTCGCGAGCGAGTTGGATGCGAGCGACCGCCAGCGCCTGATCGACGCCATCACCGCGCGGGGCATGGACTATGTCGGCCAGGAGGTGGTGCGGCTCTCGACCATGCCGGTGTGGGAGCACGGGCAGCTCACGCCGCGGCCCTTCGTGCTGCGCGTGTTCGCAGCCGCCACGCCCGATGGCTGGGTGATCATGCCCGGCGGCTTCTGCCGGATCGCCGAGCAGGCCGATGCGCGCGCGGTGTCGATGGGCGACGGCGCCCGCGCCGCCGACGTCTGGGTCGTATCGGACAAGCAGGTCTCGACCGCGACGCTGCTGCCGGCGACCGACAAGGTGCGGATCCGCCGCATCGCCGGCGTGCTGCCGAGCCGCGCCGCCGACAATCTGTTCTGGCTCGGCCGTTATCTGGAACGCGCCGAGGCGACGCTGCGCTTGGTGCGCGCGCTGGGCTCGCCGAGCGGGCCCAACAAGGGCACCGCGGCCTCGCTGCAATCGGCCGAACGCATCCAGCGCCTGCTGGTGGCCTGGGGCGCGATCTCGCAGACCTCGCGCGCGGCGCCCGGACCTATCGTCGCCGAAGCGTTGCAGAGCGAGGCGCGTCTCGGCTCGGCACTGTCGCTGGTCCGCGCGGCCCAGCGCACCGCGACCTCGTTGCGCGAGCGCCTGTCGCCCGATGCCTGGCAGGTCATCACCGAGATGACCGAGCGGCTCGCCTACGAGGTCGAGGACGATGACAGCGTGCTGAGCGCTGCCGAACTGACCTTGCAGGAGCTTGCGAGCTTTGCAGGCCTCGCGCAGGAGAACATGAACCGCGCCGCCGGCTGGCGCTTCCTCGACGTCGGCCGCCGCGTCGAGCGCGCCATCAACACCACGCGCTTCACGCGTCAATTCGCCTATGACGAGGCCGGCGACGAGGATCTCGACATCCTGCTGACGCTGGTGGATTGCCAGATCACCTATCGCTCGCGCTATCTGCTGGCGCCGATCCTGGCGCCGGTGCGCGACCTCGCCGTGCTCGATCCCTACAATCCGCGTTCGGTGGCGTTCCAGGTCACGACGCTGAACGAGCACATCGCCGCGCTGCCGAGCCTGAAGGAGTACGGCCTGATCGAGCAGCCGCAGCGGCTTGCGGTGGCGATGCAGGCCATGCTCGCGACCGCGGAGGCCGAGAAGCTCGAGGTCAAGATGCTGTTTGCGCTGGAGCAGGATCTGCTCAGCCTCGCCGAGGCGATCGGGCAGCACTATTTCCCGCACGGCCCCAATGCCAGCCGGCCGGAAAAGCTGACGGGGCTGGCGTGATCTACGACATCCGCCACGTTACGACTTACGAATATGAGAATCCGGTCAGCTTCGCCCGCTGCACGCTGCGGCTGGAGCCGAGAAGCGGCAATGGCCAGGAGCTGATCTCGCACAACCTCGAGATCCGACCGCGTCCGGTCGAGCGCAATGTCCGCCGCGATTTCTTCGGCACGCTCACCGAGAGCGTGGTGATCGAAGCTGCGCACCGCAACTTAAGGATCGATTCACGTTCGCGTGTGTCCGTCTCGCGACAGCCGCCGGCGCGCGATGCCTCTAGCCCGCCCTGGGAGACCATTCGCGACGTTGCCTTCGAGGCGACGAGTCTCGGGCCATCCTCGCCGGTCGGCTATGTCTTTGCGAGCCCGCTGGTGCCGGTGCTGCGTCCGGTCAGCGCCTATGCGGCGGTGAGCTTTGCGCCCGGCGCGGGCATCCTCAAAGGCGCGGTCGATCTCATGCATCGCATCCGCAGCGAATTTCGCTACGATCCCAAGGCGACGGTAATTTCGACGCCGCTCGGCGAGGTCTTCGATAAGCGTCACGGCGTTTGCCAGGATTTTGCCCATGTGATGATCGCAGGGCTGCGCGGGCTCGGTCTGCCCGCGGCCTATGTCAGCGGCTACTTACGTACCACTCCGCCGCCGGGCCAGCCGCGCCTGCAAGGGGCGGACGCCACCCACGCCTGGGTGTCGCTGTGGTGCGGGGCTGAGCTCGGCTGGGTCGATTTCGATCCGACCAATGATCTCCTGATCGCCAACGACCACATCGTGCTCGCGGTCGGACGCGACTTTTCCGACGTCTCGCCTGTCGATGGCGTCATCGTCGGCTCGCCGAAACAGAAGCTCGGCGTCGCCGTCGACGTGCTGCCGGTCGAATGACCTCAATCTTGCGGTCTGGACGCCGGCACCTCTAGGATGTGTCGCCACATCGCTGCAATCGCGATATGGCGGAGCGCAACTGCAATATATTTTCGTGTTCTCGTTCCGGGATTTGGTCCCTCGGCCCAAGATGGGCTATGCTGACTGGTGCGCCGAGGACAAGAATGAAACGTCGGGAGTTGGCGTGGAATACCATCGACAGACGGGGCTGCATCCATGATGACGTTACCGCGACTGGCGGCCGAGACCCTGGAGAAGATGCTGGGCTCGTTCATGCGTCGCCGGTACGACGAGCCCTCTGCCCGGGTGCTGGAGGGTTCGACGCGCACCGCGATGGAATGCATCGGCAACAGCGACGCGCTGTACCACAACATCGAGCATACGATGCTGGTGACTCTGGCCGCTCAGGCGATCCTCACGGGACGCAATCTCCATGCGCATCTTGCGGCGGACGACTACCTCCATATCCTGATCGCCTGCCTTGCTCATGACATCGGTTATGTCCGCGGCTTGTTTCCGGAGGATGACGACGACGGTTTCATCATCAACGAGGCCGGGACCAAGGTGTCGCTGCCGCGGGGCGCGTCGGATGCCAGTCTGATGATGTATCACGTTGATCGCTCGAAACTCTTTGTGCGTCGGCGGCTGCCGCCGATCCGCGGCCTCGACTCTGAGCGCATCGCGCGCGCCATCGAAGGTACCCGCTTTCCGGCCCGCGAGGGCCAGGAGTACGACGACGAGGCCTCGATCCTGCGCGCCGCCGATTTCATCGGCCAGCTCGGCGATCCCAACTATCTGCGCAAGGCCAACGCGCTCTATTACGAGTTCGAAGAGGTCGGCATCAACCGCCAGCTCGGCTACGACTCGCCCGCCGACATCGTCAACCGCTATCCGCAGTTCTACTGGAACAGCGTCGCACCGCACATCCAGACCGAGATCGGCTATCTCAACAAGACCGAGATCGGCCGGCAGTGGATCGCCAATCTCTACAGCAACGTGTTCCGCGCCGAACGCGACATCTCGCTGTCCGGTCCGCAGAGATAGATCGGCTCGTCGTCTCTTGTAGCCCGCATGGAGCGAAGCGGAATGCGGGGACGCCCTGCATCCGCGAATCCCGTATTTCGCTGCGCTCCATCCGGGCTACGACATCGCGTCAATCGGTGAGCAAATCATGCAACAAAAAACCGTCACCACCGATATCCTCGACATCGCCTATCTGGACTACGGCGCGCCCGATGGCTGGCCCTGCATCATGGGCCACGGCTTTCCCTATGACGTGAACGCCTACGCGGAAACCGCGCCGTTGATCGCACAAGCCGGCGCTCGGGTGCTGGTGCCCTGGCTGCGCGGCTACGGGCCGACGCGGTTTCGTGCGGCCGAGACGCTGCGCTCCGGCGAGCAGGCGGCGCTCGGCGCCGACCTGCTGGCCTTCATGGACGCACTCGGCATCAAGCGTGCGGTCGTCGGCGGCTATGACTGGGGCGGACGCGCCGCCTGCGTGGTATCAGCACTCTTTCCGGAGCGCGTGATCGGACTCGTCTCAGGCAATTCCTACAACATCCAGAACATCGCCCGCGCGATGGAGCCGGCCTCACCGCCGGAGGAGGCCGCGCTCTGGTATCAATATCTGTTCCACAACGAGCGTGGCCGCCGTGCGCTGGAGCGCAACCGGCGCGGCTTTGCGCGTCAGCTTTGGTCGATGTGGTCACCGAAATGGATATTCGACGCCGCCACGTTCGAGAAGAGCGCCGCGTCGTTCGACAATCCCGATTTCGTCGATGTCGTGATCCACTCCTATCGCCACCGCTATGCACTGGTCGCGGGCGATCCCGCCTATGCCGCGATCGAGGCCAAGCTTGCAAGCCAACCGCCGATCCGCGTCCCGACGATCGCGATCGACGGCGACAGCGACGGCGTCAATCCCGGCACCGCCCATCACGCGCGTAAGTTCGAGGGCTTTTTCGAACGGCGCGTGTTCGCGGGCGCCGGTCATAATTTGCCGCAGGAGCGGCCGGCCGAATGGGCGCAGGCCGTGCTCGATGTCCGGAAGGCGGCCTCATAGAGCCGGTTTCTCGTCTCGCGGCTGGCTTGTCGTCCTTCCGATTTTTCCTGATCCTGGGAACCTTTTCCGATTGCAGCCGTCCAAGCTGTGGGGCCGCGTCTATGTCGCGGCTCGTTGCAGGGAGGATCTAGATGAAGTCGCAAGTGCGCAAGCTGGAACGTGTCGCGGTGGCGCAGAGGCCAACCGAGCGACCTGATCGGGCGGAGGTCGAGCAAGCGGTCCGGACCATGATCCGCTGGGCGGGCGATGATCCCGCGCGCGACGGCCTGCGCGACACGCCGGATCGGGTTGCGCGTGCCTTCGAAGAATATTTTTCCGGCTATGCGCTGGATCCGACCGAAATCCTGCAAAAGACCTTCGAGGAGATCGAAGGCTATGACGAGATGATCGTCCTGCGCGGCGTCCGCTTCGAAAGCCATTGCGAGCACCATATTGCGCCGATCGTTGGCCGCGCCTGGGTCGCCTATATCCCGCAAGGGCGCGTGGTCGGCATCTCCAAGCTGGCGCGGGTCGTGGACATCTATGCCAAGCGCCTCCAGATCCAGGAGAAGATGACTGCGCAGATCGCCAACACCATCAACGACGTGCTGGAGCCTCAAGGCGTCGGCGTCATCATCAAGGCGACGCATCACTGCATGACCACGCGCGGCGCGTACAAGCCCGGGACCGATCTCGTCACCAGTCGCATGCTGGGGGTGTTCCGTGACAATGCGCTGACACGACAAGAGTTGTTGGGGTTAGCCAATTCGGACACGTGAGCCACGCGGCGCGAGCCAAGGAGACGGTGCCATGACCGAGGACAACAAGCCGAGCGGACCCGATCTGACCAGGGGCGTGTCGCCCGCCGATTTCAAGGACGGCAAATTGCTCGGCCATGTCGGCGAGGAAGATGTCCTGCTGGTGCAGTTCGGCAGCGAGATTTTTGCGATCGAGCCGGCCTGCAGCCACTACCACGGCCCGCTCGCCGAAGGGCTGGTGGTCGGCGACACCATCCGCTGTCCATGGCATCACGCCTGCTTCTCCCTGCGTACAGGCGAAGCCTCCCGCCCGCCGGCGCTGAACGCGCTGGCGGTGTGGGAGGTCACGCGCGATCGGGACAACATCATCGTTCAGCGCAAGCAAGAGGCACCGAAGCCGTCGGCAGCACATCGCAGCGCGCCGACGCCGGAGAAATTCGTGATCGTCGGCGGCGGCGCGGCTGGCTTCGCCGCGGCCGACACGCTCCGGCGCGAGGGCTTTGCCGGCGCCGTCACCATGCTGAGCAGTGACGGCGCGATGCCGGCCGACCGGCCGAACCTCTCCAAAGACTATCTTGCCGGCAACGCGCCGGAGGACTGGCTGCCGTTACGGCCCGAGGATTACTATCGGGACGCCGGTATCGATCTCAGGCTCAACACGAATGTTTCTGCGATCGATCCCAAATCTCGCAGCGTCACGCTGGGCAACGGCGACAGGCTGCCGTTCGACCGGCTTCTGCTTGCGACCGGGGCCGAGCCGGTGAAGCTCCAGATCCCCGGAGCCGACCAGCCGCATGTCCACACCTTGCGATCCGTCGCCGACAGCCGCGCCATCATCACCGCGGCAGGCAGCGCAAAACGCGTGCTCGTGATCGGCGCCAGCTTCATCGGCCTCGAGGTCGCGGCCTCCTTGCGCGCGCGCAAGCTGGAAGTCCATGTGGTCGCGCCGGAAGAACGGCCGATGCAGAAGGTGCTCGGCGCCGAGATGGGCGATTTCGTCCGGTCACTGCATGAAGAGAATGGCGTCATCTTCCACTTGAAGGATACGGTGGAAAAGTTCGATGGCATGCGCGCGACGCTGAAGAGCGGCGCGGTGATCGAGGCCGATCTCGTCGTGGTCGGCATCGGCGTCAAGCCGCGCCTCTCGCTCGCCGAGCAAGCGGGCCTTGCCGCCGATCGCGGTGTGAGCGTGAGCGAATATCTCGAAACCAGCGTATCCGGCATCTTCGCGGCCGGCGACATCGCGCGCTGGCCCGATCCGCATTCACGGCAGACCATCCGCGTCGAGCATTGGGTGGTGGCGGAGCGGCAAGGTCAGACCGCGGCGCGCAACATGCTCGGCAAGCGCGAGCGCTTCGATGCCGTGCCGTTCTTCTGGTCCCAGCACTACGACGTGCCGATCAACTATGTCGGTCACGCCGAGAACTTCGACGACGTCGCGATCGACGGCAGCATACCCGGCAAGGACTGCCTGCTGAAATACCGCAGGGGCGGCCGGCTGCTCGCGGTTGCTTCGATCTACCGCGACCTCGACAATCTCAAGGCCGAGCTCGAGATGGAGCGGTCGCGCGCCTGACGCGCCGCATTCGATCTTGATTTGCGTCAATGTTGTTGCCGTCAGCGGCTGCTCTGCTGGCTGTCGCCCCGGATCGACCTGTGCTATCCTGGCGAGTGTCTCCGGGCTTCGCATGCAGGAGTGGCGTCATGACAAGTGCATCGGATACCTCCCATCGTCTTGGCCTTGGCTCTGGCATCGCGGCGCTGCATGCCAAATGGGGCTGGATCGTCGCGCTCGGTGTCATCTACCTCGTCGCCGGCTTCGTCGCGCTCGGCAGCGTGGTGATGGCGACGGTGGCGAGCGTGATCGTGGTCGGCGCGATGATGATCGTCGCGGGCGCGGCCGAGATCATCGGCGCATTTCAGATGAAGAGCTGGGGCAAGTTTTTGGTCTGGGCCTTGCTCGGCGTGCTCTATGTCATCGCGGGCTTCCTGACCTTCGAGAACCCACTGTTCGCGGCAGTCCTGCTGACGCTGTTCCTGGGCGCATCGCTGGTCGCCTCGGGCGTCGTCCGGCTGTTTCTCGCTTTCAGCATGAAGCGCGAAAGCCCTTGGGTTTGGGTAGCGCTGTCGGGTGCCATCACGCTGCTGCTCGGCCTCTTGATCGTGGCGCGCTGGCCCGTGAACAGCGTCTACATCCTCGGCCTGTTCCTCGGCATCGACCTGATCATGGCGGGGGCCGGCTGGATCAGCCTCGGCTTCAGCTTGAAGCGGCGCCGCTAGCTGCGGAAGAGGCCATCAGCAACTCGACGCAAGACCATCTTGCGGAACTCCGCTGAGCTGGCGCGCTGACAAGAAGCAGCGCGCCGCGTGACCGCCTCGCGCGGACGAAAGATCACCGGGAGAAACCATGAAAGCCGCTTTGGTCTTGGCCGCAGCGCTGGCTGCCGCCTGTCTGTCCACGCCCGCTGCCGCGCAAAAATCCTACGGTCCCGGCGTCACTGACACCGAGATCAAGATCGGCAACACCATGCCCTATAGCGGGCCGGCTTCTCCGCTCAGCATCACCGGCAGGGTGATCGCAGCCTATTTCGATGAGGTCAACGAGAAGGGCGGTGTCAACGGACGCAAGCTCAATCTCGTTTCGCTCGATGATGCGTTCTCGCCGCCGAAGACCATGGAAGCGGCGCGGCGGTTGGTCGAGGGCGAGGGCGTCGCCTTCATCTTCGCCACCATGGGCACCGCGCCGAGCTCGGCGATCGCAAAATACCTGAACAGCAACAAGGTGCCGCAGCTGTTCTTGATCAGTTCGGCCTCGAAGTGGAACGATCCCGCCAACATGCCCTGGTCGATGGCGCTGCCCTGGGCGCCGAACTACACCAGCGAAGCCGCGATCGACGTCGCCTATGCCCGCGCCAAGAACCCGAATGCGCGCTTTGCGGTGCTCTATCAGAACGACGACGCCGGGAAGGAATATCTGCGCGGCATCAGGGAAGCGCTCGGTGCCGACGCCGACAAGGCGATCGCGATGGCCTCGAGCTTCGAGGTCGCCGACCCTACCGTCGATTCCCAGGTGCTGACGCTCGCCAATACCAAGGCTGACGTCTTCATGATCTATTCGGTGACGCCGCGCGCCTGTGCGCAGGCGATCCGCAAGGCCCATGAGGTCGGCTGGCAGCCGACACGCTTCCTCGCCTCCGGCTGCGCCAACAAGGCGACCGTGATGGTGCCGGCGGGCCTCGATGCCGGCAAGGGCGTGCTGTCGCTCGGCGCGCTCAAGCCTTTCGTCGAGCAGCCGAAGGACGATCCGGCGATGTCCGCCTATATCGACTTCATGAAGAAACGCCTGCCCAATGCCGACGTCAACAACGTCGCCGGCCTCTACGGCTACACCGTCGCCGAGGCGCTGGTGGTCCTTCTCAAGCAGTGCAAGGACAATCTGACGCGCGAGAACATCATGGCGCAGGCATCGAACATGAAGAACGTGCCGCTGTCGCTGCTGATGCCCGGCATCACCCTCAACACCACGCCGCAGGATTTCCGCCCGATCAAGGACGGCTACATGCTCCAGTTCGACGGCAATGACTGGGTCGTGGCAAGCGAGCTGCTGCGCGGCACGTGAGCGGTGGCGAACGCCACAGAGGCCTTCTCCCCTTGCGGGAGAGGGTGGATCGCCGCGAAGCGGCGAGCCGGGTGAGGGGTATCTCTCCGCGTGTCCAACTCTTATTTGGACGCAAGGAGAGATCTCCCTCATCCGGCGCTTCGCGCCACCTTCTCCCGCAAGGGGAGAAGGGAAGAGGAGGCCACCATGGACTTTCAACACTCTCCCCGTTCGCTCGAGCTCCAAGACCGCGTCCGCCAATTCATGCGGACGCATGTCGAGCCTGTCGAGGAGCTCTATTACGAGCAGGTCAAGCCGGAAGCTGCGCGCTACAAGACGCCGCTCGTGCTCCAGGACCTGAAGCGGCTGGCGCGGGAGCAGGGGCTCTGGAACCTGTTTCTCTCCGGTGAGCACGGCCCAGATCTTCCCAACTCAAGCCTGACCAATCTCGAATATGCCCCCGTGAAGGAGATCATGGGCCGCATCCTCTGGGCGCCCGAGGTTTTCAACTGCTCGGCCCCTGATGTCGGCAACATGGAGGTGCTGGCGAACTACGGCACGCCGGCGCAGCAGGAGCGCTGGCTGAAGCCGCTCTTGGAGGGGCGCATCCGCTCCGGCTTCTCGATGACGGAGCCGCAGGTTGCCTCCAGCGACGCCACCAACATCCAGTGCGAGATCAGGCGCGACGGCGGCGACTACGTCATCAACGGACGGAAGTGGTTCACGTCAGGCGCGATGAATGAGGATTGCGAGATCCTGATCGTGATGGGCAAGACCGCGCCCGACCATCCCGATCGTCATCGCCAGCAATCCATGATCCTGGTGCCGAAGGCAACGCCCGGCGTGCGCATCGTCCGCGACATGCTGACCTACGGCTACGATGACGCGCCGGTCGGCCATCCCGAGATCGTCTACGACAACGTCCGTGTGCCCGCCGAGAACATCCTGCTCGGCGAGGGCCGCGGCTTCGAGATCGCGCAAGGTCGGCTCGGGCCCGGCCGCATCCACCATTGCATGCGGCTGATCGGCTGCGCCCAGCGTGCGCTGGAACTGATGTGCCAGCGCGCGGTTTTCCGCACAGCCTTCGGCAAGCCGCTGGCCGAGCAAGGCTCGGTGCGCGAGGACATCGCGCACTCCTTCTGCGAGATCGCGCAGGCGCGGCTACTCACCCTGCAGGCCGCCGACAAGATGGACCGCGAAGGAAACAAGGCCGCACGCGATCTGATCGCGGCCGCCAAGATCGTGGTGCCCAGCATGGCCGCCCGCGTCATCGACCGTGCCATCCAGATCCACGGCGCCGCCGGCGTCTCGCAGGACACGTTCCTCGCCCGCGCTTACGTCTACGCCCGCTTCATCCGCATCGGCGACGGGCCGGACCAGGTGCACCTGGCCGCGGTCGGCAAGGAACTGATCCGGCGGGGCGGGGTGATGGCGGGGTAGGGCTGTTACCCTCTTTTAGGGCGCGTACGCTAAAGACGCAGATGCCCGATGGATGCGGATGTCGCTTAAGGCTCCACGGGCTGCTCTGCAAGAGAAGGTCACGCCGTGGGTCTGTTAGATGACAAATTCAGCGCAAGACGACGTTGGATTGTCGTGGCTGCGATCCTCCTGGCGGCCTTGGTCATTCAAATCCCGCTCGTTCTCAACGCGGATTTGGGCTGGCTCCTGACTGCAAACGAAAAAATCCTGGATGGCCGGAAGCTTGGGGTCGACCTCTTCGAGTCCAACCCGCCCCTGTCGGTCTACATGTACATGCCGGCGGTGATGCTCGCGCGAATGACCGGCGTTGCAGCCGAATTCATCGTCATCGTGCTCGTGATTGTCGAGATCGCCGGTGCGCTTCTGATGATGGACCGAGCAGCCGCGGCCGCAAAGCTGGGAGCCCGGGAGCGAAGTATTTCAACATGGTCGTTTGCGCTTCTGCTCGCAATTCTACCAGGTGCCATATTCGGACAACGTGAACACATCGCGGTCATCGCACTGACCCCGTTTGTCGCCATCACCGCACTGCGCTGGCGTGGGCTCGATCCTGGATGGATCGCGATCGTCGCCGGAGCGGGGGCGGGGCTGGCCATGAGTATCAAGCCCTTCTTTGCTCTGGTGGCAGGCCTCCCGATCCTCCTGGGCGCGCTCCGCCGGCGTTCTCTAAGGCCCTTGTTCACCTCGGAAGCATGCACGGCCGCCGCTGTTGTCATCGGCTACGGAGTGGTGGTCGTCGTCGTCTTCCCCGCCTATCTCTCCACCTATGCCCCGATGGTCGCCGAGGCCTATCTGCCGATCAGAAGGGAATTTGGTAGCCTGCTCCCCATTCCAATTGCCGTGATAGGGGCTTCCATCGGCTTCCTGTGCCTGTTTGGCCGTGAAACGCTCGAAATGCGGAGTGATGCAATCCCTTGGCTGGCCGCAGCGGTCGGCGGAGCCGCGGGTTTCCTTGTTCAGGGCAAGGGTTGGCCATATACCGCTTTCGCGCTTTGCCTGTTTGCGATTGCGGCGCCGTTGCTACAGGTTTGCACGAAGACGGTGCGAATGCCCATCGTGATCGGTGGCCTCGCTACGATTGTGGCCCTCGGGCTCTATTTGTCCTCACCGGCTCCGGGGTTTCCGCCGCTGCAGGAGCGTGTCCAGGCCGTCGTGAAGCAGCCGCGGCTGCTTACGATCACCGACCACATCGGTCTGGGGCATCCGCTCGTCCGTCAGATCGGCGGCACTTGGGTGGGCAGCTCGTGTGCGCAGCTCTTGGCGGCCGGCGCAATACTGCGCGAGAACAGTTCGCAACCGACCGAAGAGGGGCGGGCGAAATTGGAAGGCATCATCAATTTCGAACGACGGCATTTGCTGGCGGATCTGCGAAACGGCCGGCCAAATGTCATTCTCGTGGATACCTATCTGCTGAGCACGTTCGAGTTCGACTGGTTGGCCTGGGCCAATTCGGATCCCGAACTGCAAAAGGAGCTCAGTCACTACCGCGAGATCGAGGACGTCGGCCGCGTTCGCATCTTCGTCGATCAATCACTGCAACGATAGGCCGCTCTCGTTTTCGACTTTTTCGCGAACGGGCCTTGCCGTGCGTTCACCCGGCCTTGGCGATGCGGCCGTCCGCCGCGCCCGAGCGCAAGTTCTGGAAGAATTTCTCCACCTCGCGCGACAGCGTGTCCGCCGTCTCCGTCAGGCTGCTCGCCGCCGTCAGCACGGAGGCTGCCGCCGTGTCGGTCTCGCCGATGGCGTCGCGCAGCGAGGTGATGTTGGCGACCAGGGTCTCGTTGCCCTGCGCGGCCGATTGCGCGTTGGAGGAGATCTCGCGCGTGGCGGCGTCCTGCTGGCCGATGGCGCCGGCGATCGCCGAGGTGACCTCGTTGATCTCGCGCACCGCGCCGCCGATCTCGCGGACGGCGTCGACCGCATTGCGGGTGGAGGCTTGGATCATCGAGACGTTCTCGCCGATCTCGGCGGTGGCCTTGGCGGTCTGGCCCGCGAGCGCCTTTACCTCATGGGCGACGACGGCAAAGCCGCGGCCGGCATCGCCGGCGCGAGCGGCCTCGATGGTGGCGTTGAGCGCGAGCAGATTGGTCTGCTCAGCGATCGCCTGGATCAGGTTGAGCACGCCGTCGATGCGTTGCGTGGCGGCGGCGAGGCTCTCGATCTCGGAGATCGACTTCTCGGTGCGCTGGCCGGTCTGTTCGACCGCGCCGGCGGATTGCCGCACCTGGCGGCCGATCTCTTCCACCGAGGCCGACAGTTCCTCGGCGGCACTCGCCACCGCCGAGACGTTGTGCGAGGCCTGCTCGGTGGCGTTCGCCGCCGTGCCGGCGCGATTATTCGCATCCGCAGTGACGCGCGTGATGGTCTGCGCGGTCTCGCGCATGGTGGAGGCATTGTCGCTGAGGCCGCGCATGACGGCGCCGATCGCTTCGCGAAATGCCTCGACGGATCTTTCGATATGGCGGGCGCGCTCCTCGCGCGCGGCGGAGTCGTGCGAGACCTGGGAGGCGAGATTGCGGTTGCGGCCCATCGCCTCCTGGAAGACCTCGATTGCGCGTGCCAGCGCGCCGATCTCGTCGGCGCGGCGGCTGTAGGGCACCACGACGTTCTCGGTCCCGTCTGCGACCTGCTTGATGGTCGCGGTGATGGCCGAGAGGGGCAGTGCGATCGAGCGGGCGATGATGACGATGCCGATCACGACCAGGGCCAGCGCCACGCCGCCGAGGCAGGTCAGGACGAAAGACAGCGTACGATTGGTCTCGGTCTGCTGGGCGATTTGCCTGGCGCGCTCGGCGTAGACCTTGGAGAGCGCTTCGAGATCCTTGTTCAACGCCGAGCGCACGCTGCGATTGGCATCGTTGTCGCCCCATTCGCGGCCCGCGGCCGCATTGATCTCGATGCCGCGGCGCACCAGCTCCTTGCGGAACTCGACGAACTGCTCGATGCGCTTCTTGAAGGTGGAAAACTGCTCGGCATCGTCGGCCTTGACGATGGTCTCCCAGCGCTTCACGACGTCGAGGATCTGCGCGTTGAACTTGAGCAGACCCTCGCCGTATTTCTTCACCACGGCGGGCTCGGTCGACATGTAGACGCCGCGCGATTCCATCACGACCGCATAGACCAGCGAGTTGACGCGCTCGACGTTCTGCGCGGCGGCGTTGGCCGTCTCGATCGCGCTCGTCAGCTCGGCGCTGCGGCGGCTGTTGTAGTCGGACAGCATCGCGATCGCCGCCGTGAGCAGCGCAAACAGCGCGAAGATCGCGTAGAGCTTGGTGGCAAGCGTGAAACGGCCGGCGAGGCCGGCGGCATTCCCAGATCGGTCTGATGTCATGGTGTTCAAGAAGCCCGAGATGGCCTGGAGCGGCCGGTGAGCGCGGTCGTTTGAATTTGATGCAAAATTATGCAGAACGAAGATGGATGCGGCGTTAACGCCGCAGCCCCATGGAGAGCCGGCCGGTCGGCGGAAATACGAAATGTTTCAGCCGGTTGCGAATGCCTCATCGACCTCCGGCAGATCGCGCCCGGGGGTCCGGAGCGACTCCCCCAAAGATCGGCGTGCACTGGGGCTGCCAAGAGCGTATTCCCTTGTCGTCGGGATCGCGCTCGAGATTGAGTTTGGACTCGGCCACTGGCCGACGACCCCTGGAGAGGCCCTTGGTCTACCGCCACACCATCGACGCCACGACCTACACGTTCCCGGACCTGCGCGACCTCCTCGCCAAGGCGACGCCGCCGCGCTCCGGCGACCGGCTGGCCGGGATCGCGGCCGCCAGCGCCGAGCAGATGATCGCGGCGCGGATGGCGCTCGCCGATGTCCCGCTCGGACAGTTTCTGCAGGAAGCCGTCATTCCCTATGAGACCGACGAGGTCACCCGCCTCGTCATCGACAGCCACGACGCAAAGGCCTTTGCGCCGGTGGCCTCGCTGACGGTCGGAGCCTTCCGCGACTGGCTGCTGTCGGACGCCGCCACGCCCGAGGCATTGAAAATGCTTGCGCCCGGCATCACGCCGGAAATGGCGGCCGCGGTCTCGAAGCTGATGCGCAACCAGGATCTGATCCTGGCGGCGCGGAAATGCGAGGTCACCACCGCCTTCCGTAACACCATCGGGCTGAAGGGCCGGATGAGCACGCGGCTCCAGCCCAATCATCCGTTCGACGATGCCAGGGGCATCACCGCCTCGATCCTCGACGGCATCCTGTTAGGGGCCGGCGATGCCTGTATCGGCATCAACCCGGCGAGCGACGATCCCGCAGTAATCGCCCAATTGCTGCGGTTGCTCGACGAGATCATCGCGCGACTGAAGATTCCCACGCAGGGCTGCGTGCTCACCCATGTCACGACGACGCTGTCGCTGATCGGGCAGGGCGTGCCGGTGGATCTCGTCTTCCAGTCGGTTGCCGGCACTGAAGCTGCCAATCGCAGCTTTGGCGTCGACCTCGCGCTTCTAAGGGAAGCCCAAGAGGCCGGGCTGTCGCTGAAGCGCGGCACGGTGGGGCAGAACGTGATGTATTTCGAGACCGGCCAGGGCTCGGCATTGTCGGCGGGCGCCCATCACGGTGTCGACCAGCAGACCTGCGAGGCGCGCGCTTATGCGGTCGCCCGCGCCTTCGCTCCGCTGCTGGTCAACAGCGTGGTCGGCTTCATCGGCCCGGAATATCTCTACGACGGCAAGGAAATCATCCGGGCCGGGCTGGAAGATCATTTCTGCGGCAAGCTGCTCGGCCTGCCGCTCGGGGTCGACATCTGCTACACTAACCACGCGGAGGCGGACCAGGACGACATGGACAATCTCCTGACGCTGCTCGCCGCCGCCGGCGTCACCTTCATCATGGGCGTCCCCGGCGCCGATGACGTCATGCTGAACTATCAGTCGACGTCCTTTCATGACGCGCTCTATGTCCGTGACGTCTTCTCCCTGCGCCGCGCGCCGGAATTCGACGATTGGCTGGTGCAGGCCGGTATTGCGGGCGCCGACTTCCGCCTTGCCGGCGATGCAGGTCTATTGCCCGATTTTGCCTCACGGCTGATCGCGTGAGGCGGCGGAAACGCCAGCTCCCCAGGAAACTATTGGCGGCCCTCGCGAATTGAGTGGATGCCACAATATTGAGAAATTTCGGCAGCCGCATTACGGTATGTGTCTGGCTGGCAATTTCCGCACCATCGGTCGAGCGTGGCGGGGGAGCATAGATGCGAGCTGAAAGTAACGGAACGTCCCGGCGGATTCTCTGTGTGTTTCCGCGCTACACCTCCTCATTCGGGACGTTCGAATATTCCTATCCCCTGACCGACGGCGTTCGCGCCTTCATGCCGCCGCAGGGGCTGCTGCTGATTTCCGCCTATCTTCCGAAAGAGTGGCAGGTCAAATTCGTCGACGAGAACCTTCGCAGCACGACCAGGGAAGAGTTCGAATGGGCGGAGGTGGTCTTCGTCAGCGGCATGCACATCCAGCGCCAGCAGATGAACGACATCTGCCGCCGCGCCCATGAATTCGATCTGCCCGTCGCGCTCGGCGGTCCCTCGGTCAGCGCCTGCCCGGACTATTACCCGACCTTCGATTATCTCCATGTCGGCGAGCTCGGCGATGCCACCAACCAATTGATCGAGATCCTGTCGCGCGACACGTCGCGGCCCGAGCAGCAGGTGGTGCTCGCCACCAACGACCGCGTGCCGATGACGGAGTTTCCGATCCCGGCCTACGAGCTCGCCGACGTGAAGAAGTACTTCCTCGGCAGCATTCAATATTCCAGCGGCTGTCCCTATCAGTGCGAGTTTTGCGACATCCCCGGCCTCTACGGGCGCAATCCCCGCATCAAGACGCCGGAGCAGATCATCGCCGAGCTCGACCGCCTGCGCGAATGCGGCATGACCGACACGGTCTATTTCGTCGACGACAATTTTATCGGCAACCGCAAGGCCGCGATGGATCTCTTGCCGCATCTGATCGAATGGCAGAAGCGGACCGGCTACGTGGTGCGGCTCGCCTGCGAGGCGACGCTCAACATCGCCAAGCGGCCCGAGATCCTGGAGAAGATGCGCGAGGCCTTTTTCATTACCATCTTCTGCGGCATCGAGACGCCGGATCCGGATGCATTGCATGCGATGCACAAGGACCACAACATGATGGTCCCGATCCTGGAGGGCGTGCGCACCATCAACTCCTACGGCATGGAGGTCGTGTCCGGCATCATCATGGGGCTGGACACCGACAAGCCGAACACGTCGGACGCACTGCTCGCTTTCGTCGAGGAATCGCAGATTCCGCTGCTCACCATCAATTTGCTCCAGGCGCTGCCCAAGACGCCGCTGTGGGACCGGCTGGAGCGCGAGGGGCGTCTGGTCCACGATGAGGGCCGCGATTCCAACGTCGAATTCCTGCTGCCCTATGACGAGGTCGTCTCGTCCTGGAAGCATTGCATGGAGGTCGCCTACGCGCCCGAGAAGGTCTATGCGCGCTATCAGCATCAGTGCGATTACACCTATGCCAACCGTCTCAACGTGCCGGTGGCACCGGAGATGAAGACCTGGCCCAACATCAAGCGCGGCCTGATCATGCTGCGCAACATCTTCTGGCAGATCGGGGTGCTCGGCGACTACAGGCGCGTGTTCTGGAAGTTTGCCTTGGGGCGAATCCGGCGCGGCGATCTCGAAGGCCTGATCGGCTGCGCCACGATCGCGCATCACCTCATCACCTTCGCGCGCGCGGCTTCGAGCGGCAAGCAGAACGCCTCGAACTACTCGATCCGCCTGCGCGAGGCCGCCGTTCCCGCCGAATGATGCGACATGTCTGATCCGGCCCCGCCGCGCCGTCCGACGCTCGATCTGCGGGCGTTCACGCCCGCGCGCGTTGCGCTGGGCCGCAGCGGCGCAAGCGTGCCGACAAGAGCGCTGCTCGACTTCACGCTGGACCATGCCCGCGCCCGCGATGCCGTGCATGCCGCCTTCGATGTGCCGCCTCTGGTCGCCGATCTCAGTGCACTTGGCCTGGTCGTGACCGAGGTGAGGAGCCGGGCGGTCGACCGCAGCGACTATCTGCGGCGGCCGGACCTCGGACGACAGCTTGATGCCGGATCAGCGGAGCTTCTAGCACGAGGTGCCTCGGCGCCGTGCCAGCTGGCAGTCGTGATCGGCGACGGCCTGTCGGCGGCAGCGGTCCACGCCCATGCGGTGGCGCTGCTGACGCGTCTGCTGCCGCTGCTCGCGGCCGATGGCGCCGTCGCGATCGGCCGTGTCGTTGTCGCCTCAGGCGCGCGCGTCGCCCTTGGTGACGAGATCGGCGCGATTCTCGGGGCGCACATGGTCGCGATGCTGATCGGCGAGCGGCCAGGCCTGTCGGCGCCTGACAGTCTCGGCGCCTATCTGACCTTCGCGCCGAAGCCTGGGCGCACCGATGCCGAGCGCAATTGCGTGTCCAACATCCATCATGCTGGGTTGAGCTATGACGAGGCCGCCTTCAAGATCGCCTGGCTGGTGCGCGAGGGGCTTGCCCGAAAGGTTACCGGCGTGGCGCTGAAGGACGAGAGCGCGGACCGTGCGCCACGTCGAATCGGCACGGCTTGGCCCGAATGACGGGCGTTCCGGCAAAATCGCCGCATCTTGATCGATTTGGCCACATTTCGCCGGCTTGCGAGAGGGGTGATTGACCTGCTAAACCCTCGCGGCGATTTTCCGCGCATTTTCAAAGGGCAAGCCTCCCATTGGTATGGCGTTTTCAAGCCGTTCGCGGGGCGCAATAAGCTCTCAAGACGAGCCGATTTAGGAACTGGACAAGGCATGCTCGAAAAGCACAGCGAGAATGAGGTTCACGTCGACAAGGTCGAGCAGGGACCTGCGTCCTCGATCGCCTTCGGGCTGGAGCGGCTCGGGCTGATCGCCGTCCGGACCCCGATCGTTTCCTGTATCGTCCTGCTCGCGCTGATCGTCGGCGCCGTGTTCGGCATCCAGCGGATCAAGATCGACGATTCCCTGTCGCAGCTGTTCCGCTCCAACACCCGCGAATTCCGCCAATACGAAGAGGTGACCAAGAAGTTCCCGGCCGAGGAGTTCGACGTTCTCGTCGTGGTTGAGGGCAAGAATCTGCTGGCGCGGGACAACCTTGAGAAGCTGCGCGACTTCATCACCGACATGCAGCTCGTCGAAGGCACCCGCGGACTGGTTTCGCTGTTCTCGGCGCGCCAGGCGCCGGCGCCGGGCAAGCTGCCGGCGGCACTGTTCCCGCCCGAGCTGCCCGAGGGCGCGGCCTATGACAAGTTCATCGAGACCGTCAAAAACAACGAGATCATCCGCGGCAAGCTGTTGTCGGAGGACGGGACACTTGCGTTGGTTGTGCTGTCGCTGGATCCGGAAGTGGTCGCCTCCAGCAAGCTGACCAAGACCGTCGCCGACATCCGCGCCCTGATGAAGGAGGACCTCGGCGACACCGGGCTCAACGTGCAGCTCTCCGGCGTGCCGGTGATGCAGCTCGAGATCCGCAACGCGGTCGAGCGCGACGGGCTCACCTACAACGTCCTCGGCATCCTCGCCGGCTGTATCATCGCCATCATCTTCTTCCGCAGGATCTCGTTCATGGTCGCGGCGGCCTTCCCGCCGATGATCGCGATCCTGCTGGCGCTCGGTGTGCTCGGCTGGGCCAATTTCAATCTCAACATGTTCCTGAACGTGATGACGCCGCTCATCATGGTCATCAGCTTCTCGGACTCGATGCAGCTGACCTTCGCCGCGCGCGATCGGCTGATCGCGGGCCAGGACAAGTTCACCGCATTCAAGAACGCGGTGCTGGTGGTGGGCCCGGCCTGCGTGCTGACGCACGGCACCGCCGGGATTTCCTTCATCGCCCTGCAATTCTCCGACTCCGACCTGATCCGCAAGTTCGGCGAGGCCGGTCTTGCCGCCACCATCATCGCGCTGGTCGCGGTGCTGTCGCTGGTGCCGGTGTTCGGCGTGCTGTTCGTGCGCAATGAGAGGGTCTTTGCGGTCAAGTTCCAGGGCGCCGATGCCGGCGTCCAGGCGCTGCGCAATTTCTGCTACTGGATCGCGGTGCGCATGGTCGGCCGGCCCGGCCTGTTCAGCCTGATCGCGGTGCTGTTCGTCGGCAGCCTCGGCGTCATCTACGCCAATCTGGAGCCGCGCTACCGCCTTGCCGACCAGGTGCCGGACAAGCGCCAGGCGGTCGCCGCCAGCGACCGGCTCGACGCCAAGCTGACCGGCGCCAATCCGGTCAACGTTCTGATCGCGTTCCCCAAGGGCGAATCGCTCTATTCGCCGGAGACGCTCCAGACCATCGCCGACGTGCATGCGACCGTGGAGAAGGCGGCCGGTGTCGGCAACGTCTGGTCGCTCGAGACCCTGCGCCGCTGGCTCGCGGAAAAGGCCGGCAGCGCCGACGTCGCGACGCTCAAGGAATATGTCAACGTCATCCCCGAGCATCTGGTGCGGCGCTTCATCGACGCCGAGCAGGACGCGGTCGTGGTGGCCGGTCGCGTGCCGGACAAGGATTCCAGCCAGCTCCTGCCAATCGTCGACAAGCTCGATACCGAGCTCGACACCATCCGCAAGAAGCATCCCGGCTACGAGATTGCGGTGACGGGCCTCGCTGCGATTGCCGCGCGTAACTCGGCCAGCATGATCGAGAAGCTGAACCGCGGTCTCACCGTCGAATTCGCGCTGGTCGCGATCTTCATTGGCCTTGCCTTCCGCTCCTGGGTGGTGATGTTGGCCTGCATCCTGCCGGGCATCTTCCCGGTGGTGATGTCGGGCACGGTGCTGTGGGCGATGGGCGAGGGCCTGCAATTCGCCAGCGTCGTTGCGCTCACCGTCTCGTTCGGCCTGGGCTTGAGCGCCACCATCCACTTCCTCAATCGCCTGAGACTCGAGAGCAAGCCGGGCGTCGGCTCGGGGCTGGCGGTGGAGCGGGCGACCGTGCTGGTCGGTCCGGCGCTGATCCTGACCACGGTGGTGCTGGCCTGCGGCCTCGTCGTCACCGTGTTCTCCGATCTGCCGTCGCTGCGGCTGTTCGGCTGGCTCAGCGCCTTCTCGATGGTCATGGCCCTCGTCGCCGACCTCTTCATCCTGCGCCCGACGGCGATGTGGCTGATCAATCTGCACGCCAGGCTTCAGGGACCCGACAAGCCGGCGATCTGAGCGTGCAGGGAGCGCTACAGCAAGAAGCCCCCGGCTCGCGAGAGCCGGGGGCTTTGTTGTTCTTGAGCCGGAAGGGCGTCAGCCCTTCGTCATCGTGATGTTGACGCCGCGGATCTCGCCCTTGGAGGAGATCTGCACCGTCTGCTTGCTGCCGTTGGTGCGCAGTGACAGATTGGCGGCGAAGCCATTGGCCTCGACGAACACGTCGATCTGGCCGCCGCCGGCGGTGCCCTGGAGGTTGCCGAAGATGTTGCGGCTCGCCTCGCTCCAATTGCCGGAGATGCGGTCGCCCTGGCTCGTCACGTCGCTGGTGAGGTCGAACTTGTAGCTGTCGGACGCGCAGTGCAGCGCCTGCTTGAGGCTGAGGCCGCTGCCGGCGACCTTGTAGTCGGCCTTGCAGCGGATGCGCTCGGTGGAGCCGTCGGACAGCGACACCGTCCCGGTGCCGGTCCACGCGCCGTCGAAACCGGCAAATGGCCCGGACGATTGAGCATGGCTTGCCGACACCGAGAAGAGCAGCGCAGCCCCGATGCCCGCCGCCTTGATTGCCAGTCCAGATCGCCCAAAGAATGTCATCTCAAATATCCCGTTTTGGAACGACGCCCGCTTACGATTGAGAACGTCTCGCCACATCGAAAGTTTAGTGTTCCCAGCCCCTGTCAGGTTCAACGCCTGACTGCCTGAGATGGCGGTCCCACCTGGTCCTCGCACCGTGGTGCGACCCTGCAATTTCCTGTGTTTCGGTGTGTTTCTGGCTGTAACGGCGGGCGGAGAGATGCAGCTCTGCAACAGCCGTGCAGTAAAATGCGGCGTTCCTGAATTATGACGTAGTATCAAGCCCTTACATCTGCCAATGAAGGCGTAGGGAAGACCTGATTTGGTGGGTGTGGCGCCAATTTGGCCGCATTTGCCAGTGCTTGTGCCTTCTCTGAGGCCGCACCTCCCGCGGCGACTTGCCATCAGAACAATCCCGTTCCGGCCATCCGCCCTGTGCAGCCCGGGATCGGTGCGATTCTGTCGTCAGAATGAAGGAATACAATGCGTAAGCTTCTCGTCGCTCTCACCCTGCTGTCGGCCTCCCTTTCGACGGCTGCGCTCGCTCAGCAAGGGCGTGGCACGGACGCCGAGCAGAAGGCCTGCACGCGCGATGTGCAGAAGTTCTGCCGTCCGGTCATCGACCAGGGCGATTTCACCGTCCTGGCCTGCCTCAAGGAGAACCGGGCCAAGATCTCGCAGGCCTGCGACCAGGTCCTGAAGAACCACAACCAGTAAGCTCGGCCGCTGGCCCACAAAGGCGGCTCCCGGGCCGCCTTTCCGGGTGCGATCCACGAAGGGCAGCCATCGAGAGACAGGATTGGTTTTGCGGCCGTATTCCCCTATATGGGGGCCGCGGCGGCACTGCTGGCATGAGCCCGCGCGAGTGAAAAAGCCCTTCCTGTCCAAACGATTGTAAACCAGCCCTCGATGACCTCTGCGAGCGAATTGCGATCCGGTAAGGGTGACCGCGACGAGAATTTTCCCGTCGCGTCCTGGATCATTCATCCGCGTCATCGCGCGCTGATTTTGGCGTATTACAATTTCGTCCGCACCGCCGACGACATTGCCGACCATGCGACGCTGCCGCCCGACGAGAAGCTCGCTTATCTCGACCTGCTCGAGGCGGAACTGCTCGGCAAGGGCGACACCCAGGTCGAAGCCGTCACGCTGCGCCGTGCGCTGGCCGAGCGCGGCATGGCGCCGCGCCATGCGCTCGACGTGCTCATCGCCTTCCGCATGGACGTGACCAAGCTCCGCTACGAGAATTGGGACGAAGTCATCCACTATTGCCGCTACTCGGCGATGCCGGTCGGCCGCTTCATGCTCGATGTCCATGGCGAGAGCACGTCGACCTGGGCTGCCTCGGATGCGCTTTGCGCGGCGCTCCAGATCAACAATCACCTCCAGGATTGCGGCAAGGATTTTCGCGAGCTCAACCGCGTCTATCTGCCGCGCGATGCGCTGGCTGCGAGCGGCGCCTCGGTCGAACAGCTCGGGCTGACGCAGTCGCCGCCGGCGATGCTGGCCTGCCTTCAGGCGCTCGCCGTGCGCAACGAAGCGCTGCTGAACGAGAGCAAGTCGCTCAGCGCGGAGGTGAGGGACTTCCGCCTCGGCGTCGACATTTCGGTGATCCAGGCCTATGCCGATCGCATCGTGCGCCTGCTCAAGGTACGCGATCCCCTGCGCGAGCGCGTGCATCTGAACAAGCTCGAGCTGCTTACCTTCAGCCTCGCCGGCATGATCGGCGAAGTCGGCCGTCGCGCGATCGGACGCAAGGCCATTTCCAGACCGGGGACTGCACATGACGCTTGAGGCGACCTCGCCCGGCGCCAATTATGGCTCGACCGCATCCGGCAGCTCGTTCTACGCCGCGATGCGCATCCTGCCGCATGACCAGCGCGAAGCGATGTTCCAGATCTACAGCTTCTGCCGCCAGGTCGACGACATCGCCGATTCCGACGGCCCGCGCGAGGAGCGGCTCGCCGCACTTCAGCAGTGGCGCAACGACATCGATGCGCTCTATCAGGGCAATCCGCCGCCGCGGCTGAGGGACTACGTCGCCTCGGTGAAAACCTTCGGGCTGAAGCGCGAGGACTTCCTCGCCATCGTCGACGGCATGGAGATGGACGTGCCGCAGGACATCCGCGCGCCCGACATGGCGACGCTCGATCTCTACTGCGATCGCGTCGCCAGTGCCGTGGGGCGCCTGTCGGTGCGGGTGTTCGGCCTGCCGGAAGAAGACGGCATCCTGCTCGCCCATCATCTCGGCCGCGCGCTCCAGCTCACCAACATCCTGCGCGACATCGACGAGGACGCTGGCCTCGGCCGGCTCTATCTGCCGCGCGAGGCGCTGCTGCATGCCGGCATCACCTCCAACGATCCCAGCCGCGTCATCACCGAGCGCGCGCTGCCGAAGGTCTGCCTGCCGCTGACGCAGCGTGCGAAATCGCATTTCGAGAAGTCGGACGAGATCATGAACCGCAACAAGCGCCGCACCGTGCGCGCGCCGCGGATCATGTCGAAATATTATCATTCCATTCTGGACCTCCTGATCGCGCGCGGCTTCAACGCGCCGCGCGAGCCGGTGCGTGTGTCGAAGATCACACGCATTCTGATCCTGCTCCGTTACGCTTTCATCTGATGCAAAAGACAGCTCACATCATCGGTGCTGGAATTTCCGGCCTCTCCGCCGCCGTGCGGCTCGCCAATGCCGGCTTCAAGGTCGCCGTGCACGAGGCGACACATCAGGCCGGCGGCCGCTGCCGGTCCTATTTCGACGGCGCCACCAATCTCACCATCGACAATGGCAATCATCTGCTGCTGTCGGGCAACAGCCATGCGCGCGCCTATGCGCGCGCGATCGGCACCGAAGCCGGCCTTGTCGGCCCCGAGCGCGCGCAGTTTCCCTTCGTCGACATCAAGACCGGGCAGCGCTGGCAGATCGATCTCGGCGATGGCCGGCTGCCGACCTGGGTGCTCGACGAGAGCCGCCGCGTGCCCGACACCGGCCTCACCGATTATCTCAAGCTGGCGCCGCTGGTCTGGGCGTCGGAGGAGACGCTGGTCGGCAAGTCGATTCCTTGCGAGGGCATCCTCTATCAGCGTTTGGTGCAGCCGCTGCTGCTTGCGGCGCTCAACGTCGATCCGCCCGAGGGCTCAGCCGGGCTCGCCGGCGCGATCGTGCGCGAGACGCTGCTCGCGGGCGGACAGGCCTGCCGTCCCCTGATCGCGCGCGACGGCCTCAGCGCCGTGCTGATCGAGCCTGCCGTGAAATTCTTGGCTGAGCGCGGCCACACGGTTCAGCTCGGCCATGAGCTGCGTTCGTTTGCAACCAGTGACGGCAAGGTTGGTGCGCTGAATTTCGGCGGCGAGGACGTGATCCAGCTCAGCGAGGGCGACGTCATCGTGATGGCGGTGCCGCCGCGCGCTGCCGCCAGCTTGCTGCCCGGCCTGAAGACGCCGACCGAATTCCGCGCCATCGTGAACGCGCATTTCCGCTTTGAGCCGCCGCCGGGCTCTGCGCCGATCCTTGGCGTGATCGGCGGCGTGGTGGAATGGCTGTTCGCGTTCCCGAACCGGCTTTCCGTCACCATCAGCAACGGCGACCGCCTGGTCGACATGCCGCGCGAGGAGCTCGCGCAGGCGATCTGGGACGACGTCTGGAAGGCCGGCGGCCTCTCCGGTGAGCTGCCCCCTCAATTGCCCCCTTGGCAGATCGTGCGTGAGCGCCGCGCCACTTTTGCCGCGACGCCGGCGCAGAATGCCTTGCGTCCGGCGCCGGTCACTGCGATGAAAAACCTATTCCTCGCCGGGGATTGGACTGCTACGGGATTGCCTGCAACCATCGAGGGATCGGTCCGATCGGGCGATCGCGCCGCCGATCTGATTCTCGCCGCACAGCGGCCCTGACGGGCAATGTCCCGGTCAATTTCAATCGACTATCGGAGCAATCGAGCGACATGGATTCCGTGAACGCGACCAGCCGCGAAGCCCTGGATCCGAGCAGCTTGGAATCGAGCATTGCATCGGCAACGCAAGGCGTCCTCGGCTTCCAGCAACCGGACGGCCATTGGGTGTTCGAGCTCGAGGCCGACTGCACGATTCCGGCCGAGTACATCCTGCTGCGCCATTATCTCGCCGAGCCCGTCGACACGGTGCTCGAGGCCAAGATCGGCAACTATCTGCGCCGCGTCCAGGGTGCCCATGGCGGTTGGCCGCTGGTGCATGACGGCGAATTCGACATGAGCGCCAGCGTGAAGGCCTATTTCGCGCTGAAGATGATCGGCGATTCCATCGATGCCCCGCACATGGTGCGTGCGCGCGAGGCCATTCATGCCCGCGGCGGTGCGATTCACAGCAACGTCTTCACCCGCTTCCTGCTCGCGACATTCGGCGTGGTGACTTGGAGCGCGGTGCCGGTGCTGCCGATCGAGATCGTGCTGCTGCCGTTCTGGTCGCCGTTCCACCTCAACAAGATCTCCTATTGGGCGCGCACCACCATGGTGCCGCTGATGGTGATCGCCGCGCTGAAGCCGCGCGCGAAGAATCCGAAAGGGATCGGCATCGACGAGCTGTTCCTGCAGGATCCGCGCTCGATCGGCATGACCGCGAAGGCGCCGCACCAGAGCATGGCCTGGTTCCTGCTCTTTCGCTCGCTCGATGCGATTCTGCGCGTGATCGAGCCGATGTTTTCCAAGAGCCTGCGCAAGCGCGCGATCGATGCGGCGCTCGCCTTCATCGAGGAGCGGCTCAACGGCGAGGACGGCATGGGCGCGATCTATCCGCCCATGGCCAACATCGTCATGATGTACGACGCGCTCGGCAAGGACGCGAATTATCCGCCGCGCGCGATCACGCGCCGGGGCATCGACAAGCTGCTCGTAATCAGAGACGACGAAGCCTATTGCCAGCCCTGCGTTTCGCCGGTGTGGGATACGACGTTGACTGCGCATGCGCTGCTGGAAGCCGGCAACGCGCAAGCCGTGCCGGCTGCCAAGCGTGGCCTCGACTGGCTGATCCCGAAGCAGGAGCTCGAGGTGAAGGGCGACTGGGCGGCGAAGCGGCCCGACGTGCGTCCGGGCGGCTGGGCCTTCCAGTACAACAATGCCCATTATCCCGATCTCGACGACACCGCTGTCGTGGTGATGTCGATGGACCGCATGCGCCGGGAGCACGGGGTGACCGGCTATGACGCCGCGATCGCCCGCGGCCGGGAGTGGATCGAGGGCATGCAGAGCGACGACGGCGGCTGGGCCGCCTTCGACGTCAACAATCTCGAATACTACCTGAACAACATTCCGTTCTCCGACCACGGCGCGCTGCTCGACCCGCCGACCGAGGACGTCACCGCGCGCTGCATCTCGATGCTGGCCCAACTCGGCGAGACCGAGAAGTCCAGCAAGCAGGTGGCCGATGGCGTTGCCTATCTCCGCAAGACCCAGCACCCGGAGGGCTCCTGGTACGGCCGCTGGGGCATGAACTTCATCTATGGAACCTGGTCCGTGCTCTGTGCCCTCAACATGGCCGGCGTCGACCACAAGGACCCCATGATTCGCAAAGCCGCGGCCTGGCTGGCCTCGATCCAGAACGAGGACGGCGGCTGGGGCGAGGACGCCGTCAGCTACCGCCTGGATTACAAGGGCTGGGAGGCCGCGCCCTCGACCGCTTCGCAAACGGCATGGGCTTTGCTTGCCCTGATGGCGGCAGGCGAGGTTGATCACCCTGCCGTCGCCCGCGGGGTGGAGTACCTGATTGCAACACAAAACAAAAAAGGACTGTGGGACGAGCAGCGGTACACCGCCACAGGCTTCCCCCGCGTCTTCTATCTACGGTATCATGGTTACCCAAAGTTCTTCCCGCTGTGGGCGCTGGCGCGGTATCGGAACTTGCGGAACACCAACAGCAGGGTGGTAGGGGTCGGAATGTGACTTTGGGGACGGGGGACTATTTTACCGCGGGTAATGCCATCGACCCGCGGCCGATACTGATCGTGACTGGACTGGTTCAGGAGGCCCGCATTGCAGCCGGGCCGGGAATGGCGGTCATCTGTTCATCGAGCAGCCCGACCCAGTTGCGGGCGTTGCTGACGGTGGTGGATCCCGAGACGATTCGCGGCGTGATCTCCTTCGGTGTGGCCGGCGGGCTCGACCCGACGCTGCGCTCCGGCGACGTCGTGCTGGCAACCGAAGTGCTGTCCGGCGACACCCGCTGGGCCGCCGGGCTGTCGCTCGGCGACGATCTCATCGAACGCCTGACCTCGGGACGCCGCCGCGTGGTGCGCGGCAGCCTCGCCGGTGCCGAGGAAGTGGTCACCGGGCGCTCCTGCAAGGCGGCGCTGCATTCGGAGACCGGAGCTGCGGCCGTCGACATGGAAAGCCATATCGCGGCCGCCTATGCCGCCGAGGCCGGACTGCCCTTTGCCGCGGTCCGCGTCATCAGCGACCCCGCCCACCGTGCGCTGCCGGCACTCGCTCGTGCCGCGATCAAACCGAACGGCCAGATCGACCTTGCGGCCGTGCTGCGCGGCATCGTGCGCAACCCGGCGACGCTGCATGCGCTGGTCTCGACCGGCCTCGACTTCAACCGCGCCCTGCGTAGCTTGCGCGGCTGCCGCGACTACCTGATCGGCACCGAGCTGGTCGGCAGCGAGGGCCTGGTCTCCGAGGCGGCCTGAGCGGGGTAGGCGCACTTTCTCCCGTCATTGCGAGCGAAGCGAAGCAATCCAGAGTTGTTTCCGCAGAGACAGTCTGGATTGCTTCGCTCGGCTCGCAATGACTATGCGGAGGCAGTACGCGTCCCACTCTCCGCTGTCATCGCCCGGCTTGACCGGGCGATCCAGTACGCCGAGACGGCAGCGGAATACGAAGGGCCACCTTGGTAGGATGGGTTGAGCCGTTGCGAAACCCCTCTCTTCCCGATCCTCGCTCTCCGTAATTGCGGTCATCATCTGACTGATCGCCCGCCCGGAATTACGGTGACAGTGCTGGACTGCACCCCTGAGGTGAGACACGATAATTACAGTGCAGGCATTTCAAGGATGACCTGGCACCACAAGGAAAGAACCGCCAGTTTTCGGACGGCGTTTAATCGCGTCGCGTCCGCGATGAGTTAGCGCTGCTTTCGCAAGGGGCCAGCATCGCATAGTGCCACTGTTTTGCCCGACGGGTCAAACGATATTCGTAAAATTCGAAATCCGCGCTGGCCTTGAATTGTAATTCCTGAGCGACTTCCGCGCGTTGATCCGATTGGCCATCGTCCGTCGTTGCTTTCGCGAAGATCGCTCCTCGTCGTAGATGCAGCGATCTCCGTTCCTTTGCTGCTGATTTCCTCGGCGCGGCAAGAGTTTAGCCGAATGCACGATGTGCCGTTCGCCGGCCGCGTTTCTACTGTGCATAGGGTTGTTTTTCACTTTTTTGCAGGAGGGCTCCTGAGCCGGCCACGCGAGGAACGAAGGGGCCTCGCCTACGCACCGCGCTGCTCTTCCCCTGGCGCCTGAGCTGAACAAAAGAAAAGGCCCGGTCGCGATTCGCGACCGGGCCTTTTTTTCGTTGGTGCCGACCAGCGCGCTTACGCGGCGGTCGAAGCCTTCTGCGCGGCCTTCGCCTGCGCGGCAGCCGCCTCGTCCTTGCGGATCTCGGAGAGCTTCTTCTGGACCTGCTCCGAGAAGATGTACTGCGCCGGGCGCTGCTTGGACATGTCGATCTCCGGCGCCATCGGGCCCGACGTCTTGATGCCGCGCAGCGACACCCACATCGCCTTCAGCGGGTTGTGGAGGGCTGCGGTGGCCGCGGTCGGCTCGTAGCCGCAATGGGCCATACAGTCGGCGCACTTCTCGTACTTGCCGGTGCCGTAGGAGTCCCAGTCCGTGGTCTCCATCAGCTCCTTGAAGGTCTTGGCGTAGCCTTCACCGAGCAGGTAGCAGGGCTTCTGCCAGCCAAAAATGTTGCGCGCGGGCATGCCCCACGGCGTGCACTCGTATTCCTGGTTGCCGGCGAGGAAGTCCAGGAACAGGCCGGAGTGCATGAAATTCCACTTCTTGCCCTTGCCCATCGCGAAGACGTCGCGGAACAGCTTCTTGGTCTTGGTGCGGTTGAGGAAGTGCTCCTGGTCCGGCGCGCGCTCATAGGCGTAGCCCGGCGACATCGAGACGCCGACGCCGAGCTCGACGGTGAGGTCGAGGAATTTCGCGATCTCCTCGGCCGGATGGCCGTCGAAGATCGTGGCGTTGACGTTGACGGTGAAGCCGCGCGCCTTGGCCGCCTTGATCGCGGAGACGGCGCGGTCGAACACGCCCTTTTGCGACACTGCCTTGTCATGGTGATCGCGCAGGCCGTCGAGATGCACCGAGAAGAACAGATACGGCGAGGGCTCGAACAGATCGAGCTTCTTCTCGAGCAGCAGCGCGTTGGTGCAGAGCGAGACGAACTTCTTGCGCGCGACGAGGCCGCGCACGATCTCGCCGATCTCCTTGTGGATCAGCGGCTCGCCGCCGGGAATCGCGACCATCGGCGCGCCGCATTCGTCGGCGGCATCCCAGCACTCCTGCGCCGTCATGCGGCGGTTGAGGATCGCGTCGGGATAATCGATCTTGCCGCAGCCGACGCAGGCGAGGTTGCAGCGAAACAGCGGCTCCAGCATCAGCACGAGCGGATAGCGTTTGCGGCCAAGCAGTTTCTGCTTGAGCAAATAGCCGCCGATACGCATTTCCTTGAAGAACGGGATGGCCATTACAAGTTTCTTTCTGGGCTTTGAATTCGGATGGGTCAGCTCGCAGCCAATTGGGCCGGAAGCCGGAATTCGATGTTTTCCTCGCGGCCCGGCAACACCGAGACCTTCACTGGTCCGATCCGCCGCATCGCTTCAATCACGTCATCCACGAGTACCTCGGGCGCCGAAGCGCCGGCCGTGACGCCGACGGTCCTGGCATCCTTCAACCACGCCGGATTGAGCTCGCTGCCGTCGGCAATCAAATAACTCGCGACGCCGGCTTCGGTGCCGATTTCGCGGAGCCGGTTCGAGTTCGAACTGTTGGCAGCGCCCACCACCAAGATCACGTCGACCAGCTTGCTCAAATCCCTTACCGCAGTTTGGCGGTTCTGTGTCGCATAGCAGATATCCCGGATATCCGGACCTTGAATATCTGTAAAGCGGGCCTGGAGGGCCGCGATGATGTCCTTGGTGTCGTCGACCGACAGGGTGGTCTGGGTGATGTAGGCCATTGGCGTATCCGCCGGCAGCGTCAGAGCGTTAACCTCTTCAACGCTTTGAACAAGCTGCACTGGCCCCGGGACCTGGCCCATCGTGCCCTCGACCTCGGGATGGCCGGCATGGCCGATCAGAATCAGCGTGCGGCCCTTGGTGATGTAGCGCTTCCCCTGATTGTGAACTTTCGTGACCAGGGGGCAGGTGGCGTTCAGCACCGGAAGATCGCGCGCAGCGGCCTCTTCCTCGACGCTGCGGGCGACGCCATGGGCGCTGAAAACGGTCACCGCCTTCGGCGGCACTTCTGACAATTCCTCGACGAAGATCGCGCCCTTGTTCTTCAGGCTCTCGACCACGTATTTGTTGTGCACGATCTCATGGCGCACGTAGACGGGCGGGCCGTACTTCTCCAGGGCCCGTTCCACGATCTCGATCGCACGCACCACGCCCGCGCAGAAGCCGCGCGGCTGCGCCAGATAAACTTCCATTGGACGCCCATCACGCAAGTTGCATCAATCCGCTTCAAAGTTCCCGGCAGCACCTCGCTACTGACCAATGAGGTGCAATATCCGCACCATTGGTCTCGCGCAGCGGTAGCCACCCACCCCCGTTTGGGCTCCGGCGCATGGAGGCGCAATACTTTGTGTCAAAAAATCGGCAGCAAGGGAAGTCGAACGCTCCTTGGGTTCCCAGACAAAGGCAGTTCGATGGTATTTTGGTAGGCCATTCCCGGTGAGCAACATGGCGACATTTGGCTCACTCTTTCGTCACTTTCCCGCCTCAACTCCCCGGCTATACCGACCGCCCCGCATGATTTTGCCGCGGGTCCTCCGCCGTTTACCTCGAACCTTGTCGCGGCGAGAACCACTCAAACAGCAATAGGTTTCGCCCGGGAACTCCGATAAACAGCGGGCGTTTCCGGCAAGCTGTTAACCGCAGAAAGAAAAGAAGTGCTGCAAAGCGTCGTTGTTGCCATCGTCAGGGCCTGTACCCGGTTTGCCTCCCTCGTCGTCATTTTCGGGCTCCTGCTGTCGGTGGGAGCGGGCTATTACGCTGCGCGCCACTTCGCCATCAACACCGACATCAATTCGCTGATTGCCCAGAATCTGGACTGGCGCCAGCGCGACCAGCAGTTCGACCGCGCCTTCGACCGCGACGCGACCATCACGGCGGTCGTCGAGGCCAAGACGCCCGAGATGGCGAGCGCGGCAGCGGATGCGCTCTTTGCCAAGCTCAAGGACGACAAGACCAACTTCCAATCGATGCAGCAGCTCGGCAGCGGCGAGTTCTTCGAGAAGAATGGCCTGCTGTTCCTGCCGACCGAGGAGGTCGGCAAGATCACCGGTCAGTTCGAATCGGCCGCGCCCTTGATCGAGATCATGGCGGGCGACCCCTCGATCCGCGGCCTGACCGGCGCGCTCGAGACCGGACTTGCCGGCGTCAAGCGCGGCCAGGTCAAGCTCGACAACACGGAGCGGCCCTTCAACCTGATCGCGCAGACGGTCGAGACCGTGCTCAACAAGGGCAATGCCAGCTTCTCCTGGCGCGAGCTCGTCAGCGACGAGCCGTTGAAGGATTCGGACAAGCGCGCGTTCATCGAGTTCAAGCCGATCCTCGACTACAACGCGCTGGAGCCGGGCAAGGGCGCCACCGACGCGATCCGCAAGGCCGCAGCGGATCTGGATTTCCCGACCAAATACCAGGCGCGGGTGCGGCTGACCGGCCCGGTCCCGATCGCCAACGAGGAATACGCGACCGTCCAGGAAGGCGCCGTCGTCAACGGCATCGGCACGGTTCTCGTCGTGCTGCTGATCCTGTGGCTGGCGCTGCATTCGGCGAAGATCATCTTCGCGGTCTTCATCAATCTCTTCGTGGGCCTCGCGATCACGACCGCGGCCGGTCTGATGATGGTCGGCTCGCTCAATTTGCTGTCGATCGCGTTTGCGGTGCTGTTCGTCGGCCTCGGCGTCGATTTTGGCATCCAGTACAGCGTCCGCTACCGCTCCGAGCGCTACAAGTACGACGATCTCTCGGGCGCGCTGGTGCTGGCGGCCAAACGCTCGGCGGTGCCGCTGTCGCTCGCGGCGATGGCAACGGCCGCGGGCTTCCTCTGCTTCATGCCGACCGACTACAAGGGCATCTCCGAGCTCGGCCAGATCGCCGGCGTCGGCATGCTGGTCGCGTTCCTCTCGTCGATCACCGTGCTGCCGGCGCTGTTGAAGCTGTTGAACCCGCCCGGCGAGCCGGAGCCCGTCGGTTACGCCTTCCTGGCGCCGCTCGATCACTTCCTCGAAAAGCACCGCGTGCTGATCGTCGGCGGCACGCTGCTGCTGGCGCTCGGCGGCCTGCCGCTGCTCTACTTCATGAAGTTCGACTTCAACCCGATGAACCTGCGCAATCCGCATGCCGAATCGATCGCGACCTTCCTCGACCTGCGCAAGGATCCCAACACGGGCGCCAATGCCATCAACGTGATGACGACGTCGGAAGAGCAGGCAAAGCAGGTCGAGGCGAAGCTGGAGAAGGTGCCCGAGGTATTGCGGGTGATGTCACTCGACAGCTTCGTGCCGCAGGATCAGCCGCCGAAGCTGAAGCTGCTCGCGCAGGGCGCCAAGGTCTTGAATCCCGCGCTCAATCCCGACCAGATCGACGCGGCGCCGTCGGACCAGGAAAACGTCGAAGCGCTGAAATCCTCGGTCGACAATCTGCGCCGGACCGCGGGCGATGCGAAGGGACCGGGTGCGCTCGCCTCGCGCCGGCTGGCCGATGCGCTCGAGAAGCTCGCTAATTCCGACGAGGCCACGCGCAACAAGGCGCAGGACGTGTTCGTCACACCGATGAAGATCGTGTTCGGCCAGCTCAGAAACGCGCTGCAGGCCGAGCCGGTGACCCTGAAGTCACTGCCGCCGGATCTCGTCAGCGCCTGGAAGAGCAAGGACGGCGTCATCCGCGTCGAGGCGCTGCCCAAGGGCGATCCCAACGACAACGACACGCTGCGCAAGTTTGCCGCGGCCGTGCTCGCGGCCGAGCCGACCGCGATCGGCGGGCCGGTCTCGATCCTGAAATCCGGCGACACCGTGGTGAAGGCGTTCATCCACGCCGGCGTCTATGCACTGCTGGTGATCGGCCTGCTCTTGTGGATCACGTTGCGGCGGTTCGTCGACGTGCTGATGACGCTGGTGCCGCTTCTGGTTGCCGGCGCGGTGACACTCGAGATCTGCGTGTTGGTCGGCCTGCCGCTCAACTTCGCCAACATCGTCGCATTCCCGCTGCTGCTCGGCGTCGGCGTGGCCTTCAAGATCTATTATGTCGTGGCGTGGCGCTCGGGCAGGACGAATCTGCTGCAGACCAGCCTGACGCGTGCGATCTTTTTCAGCGCGCTGACGACGGCGACTGCGTTCGGCAGCCTGTGGCTGTCCAGCCATCCCGGCACGTCCAGCATGGGCAAGCTGCTCGCACTGTCGCTGGTAACGACGCTTGCCGCCGTGCTGCTGTTCCAGCCGGCCCTAATGGGCAAACCCCGCAATCTCAGGGAGTAGGCAGATGTCGCCGACTGGGTCGGCGGCGCCCTTCTGACCGGGCTTGACCGCGCCGGCGGCCTTCGGGGCTGCCGGGGCAGCTGCTGTGGCGCCCGTCGTGCCCTGGGCTTTCGGTGCCGCGCCGGTGGACTTCGGCGCGCCCTTGGCCATGGCGTTGGCGGGGCTCAAGGGGATCGGCGGACCAACCCGGGTCCAGGTCTCGCCCCCGCAGAGAAAGCCCATCACGCAGCCCTTGATTTCGAGCTGGTCAGTCCCGGCCGGCGTGATGGTCGCGCTGTAGAGCTGGCCGTCCTTGGCGTTGTAGACCTGTCCTTCCCACTGATCGACGCCGGGCTTCTTCTTCATGTCGATCAGGGTCGGCATGCCCAGCGTCGGCCTGTTCTTTTTTGACACATCCGGGTTATTCTCGTCGCGGCCTCCGGGCTGCTTTTCCCAGGAGACGGCACCCCACATGCTGCCACTGCATTGGGCGACACGGATGTTGGCGACGCCGTCGGCGACCCGCCAGTCGCCGGTCGGGTCTGTGGCGAGCGCGGGGGTCAGACAGGTGTAACCGCCAGCCAGTATTATTCCGGTGTAAAGGGCTAAACGCATGATAGTTCCTTGGCAGTGCAACATGGTTTAAAGCTGTGCTTGCGAAGATGGTCCGAAAAAGGGCAAAAGGCCGCACAGACCGTTTCAATAGCGGTCCGTTTTCAGTTGACTAGACGGCCCTCAACCGAAGTATGTAGCGGATGCACAGTCCAAATCCAGACATGTCTGAGCTCTTCGCGGACCGTCAGGCCCAGCGCAGCGCCCTGCATAATCGGTATCTGAACGAGCAGTTCGTTCGGGTTCTCAAGACCATCGGCTACGATGTCGGCTTCCAGAAGGGGCAGGGGCAGTACCTCTACGACCGCGAGGGCGCGCGCTATCTCGACCTGTTGTCCGGATTCGGCGTGTTTGCGATCGGGCGCAATCATCCGGTCATGCGCGAGGCGCTCAAGAGCGTGCTCGATGCCGACCTGCCGAACCTCGTCCAGTTCGACGTCTCGACGCTCGCCGGCGTGCTCGCCGAGCGCCTTCTGAAATACGTCCCCTATCTCGACAAGGCGTTCTTCGCCAATTCCGGCGCTGAATGCGTCGAGGCAGCGATCAAATTCGCACGCGGCGCGACCGGCCGTCCCGGCATCGTCTATTGCGCCCACGGCTATCACGGCCTGACCTATGGCGCGTTGTCGCTCACGGGCGACTCGAACTTCCGTACCGGTTTCGAGCCGTTGCTGCCAGGCTGCACCCCGATCCCGTTCAACGACCTGGCTGCGCTCGAAAAGGCGCTGGCCTCACGCGAGGTCGCGGCCTTCGTCGTCGAGCCGATCCAGGGCAAGGGCGTCAACATGCCCACTGACGAGTTCCTGCCCGGCGCGGCCGCGCTCTGCAAGAAATACGGCACGCTGTTCGTCGCCGACGAGATCCAGACCGGCATGGGCCGCACCGGCCGCTTCCTTGCGGTCGAGCACTGGAACGTCGAGCCCGACATAGTGCTGCTGTCGAAGTCGCTGTCCGGCGGCCACGTGCCTGTCGGCGCGGTGCTGACGCGCAAGAGCATCTTCGACAAGATCTTCAATCAGATGGACCGTGCGGTGGTGCACGGCTCCACCTTCTCCAAGAACGACCTCGCGATGGCGGCGGGCATCGCCACGCTCGACGTCATGGAGTCCGAGAAGCTGATTGAGGCCGCGGCCAAGCGCGGCGCCGAGCTGCGCCTGGCGCTGACGCGCATGGTGCCCGGCTACGAGCTGTTGAAGGAAGTCCGCGGCAAGGGTCTGATGATCGGCATCGAGTTCGGCCCGCCGAAATCGCTGCGTCTGCGCGCCTCTTGGAACGTGCTGGAGACCGCGAACAAGGGCCTGTTCTGTCAGCTCATCACCGTGCCGCTGTTCAAGGATCACAAGATCCTGACGCAGGTCGCCGGCCACGGCAGTCACACCATCAAGCTGCTGCCGCCGCTCACCATCACCGAGGAAGACTGCAGCTGGATCGAGCGCGCTTTCGACGACGTCATCGCCGGCAGCCACAAGGTCCCCGGTGCGATCTGGTCGCTGGGCAAGACCCTGGTCGACAACGCGGTGAGACGGTCGGCCTGATTTTTGGCCGAGCCATCTCGGCATTCGTCATTGCGAGCGAAGCGAAGCAATCCAGACTATCTCGGCGGAGGCAGTCTGGATTGCTTCGTCGCTTCAGCGCAAAATTGCTGCGCAATTTTGCCGCGAGCTCCTCGCAATGACGGTGCGGGGTGAATCTACCCCTCCACATTCGCCCTCATCGCCGCCTCGAACTTGTCGACGAACTCGGCGAGCTCGTCGGCGGCGATATCGCTGACGGCCCAGAAATTCAGGCCGCGATTGCCCCAGCGGCGGCAGTTGAAGCCTTGCATGGTCTCGGTCTTCGGCGCGCGATATTCCACGTTCGATGTCTGCGATACGAACAGGTTGATGACGTGCTGCCGGCGCCGGTAGACGACCGCGCCGATGGCGCGCGCGTCGATGTAGTCGAGCCGGCCGCCGACCAGCGTAAAACCCTGCGCGGTGAGATCGATCACGGGCGGGGCGACGTCGAGCTTGCCGTTGAACCACGGCTTGACCGTGTGCTGGTCGGTCGAGACCACGTCGGTGAGGTGGCCGGCCTGCAGCGAGCGCAGATGCGCGGAGACGACCTCCGACAGGATGCGCTGCTGATCATCCTGGCGCAGTACCAATGCGACGACGCCGGAGGCGGCGAGCGCGGAGACGGCCGAGCCCATGGCAAAGCCGCGCAGCAAGGAGCGGCGAGTCGGTTGGTGCTGTGCTTGCGGCAGTGACGCCTCGATCCGAGCGCGGAGGCTCGCGGGCGCGGTGTAGCGCAAATCGGTGTCGGCGAGCACGCGCTGCATTTCGCGCTGCGCGGCGAGCTCGGCGGCGCAGGCCGGGCAGCTGACGATATGCGCTTCGACCTCGCGCGCATGGCCGGCATCGAGCTCATTGTCGAGCAGCGCGTGAAGCAGGATTCTTGCTTCGTCGCAGATCATCTTGCTTGCTCCTCTTCCGCCGTCCAGGCCGCCCGCAGCATGGCGCGCGCGCGGGCGAGACGGGACATCACGGTGCCGATGGGTGCACCGACCGTCTCGGCGATTTCACGATAGGACAGATTGTTGATCTCCCGCAGCACGAAGGTCTCCTTGAACGGTTCGGCGAGCGTGTCGATCAGCTTGCGGATCGCGCCGGCATCGTGGCTGCGCAGCACTTCGGTTTCCGGGCTTGCCTCGCTCTCCTGCCAGATCGGCGTCTGCTCCGCGGCGCCGGGTGTATCCTCGATCGCGCTGGGCCTGTGCGCCCGCCGCGCATATTCTGCGTTGCAGACGTTGCGCAGGATCGCGAACAGCCAGGGTTTCATCGCCGGCCCGCGATAACTGTCAAAGTGCTTCAGCGCACGCAGATAGCACTCCTGCACCGCATCTTCGGCGTCGGAGGCATCACGCAGGAGGTACCGCGCGAGGGTATAGACGTCGTCGAGATAGGGCAGCGCCGCTTCGCGGAAGCGCTGCGCCTTCTGCATATCGTCGGTGGCGGGCATCGCTCCTCGCTTTGCCTCTTGCTTTGCTGCTTCTTCTGCCGCGATCGAAGACGTCCGAGCCCGGCCGGCGTGGGACCACCGGCCGGGCAAGACGTTGATGTCTCGGCTCGAGATGTTACTCAACCTTGATCATCCCCGTCATGTGCGGATGCAACGAACAAAAATATTTGTAATCGCCCGCATTGGTGAAGGTGAACGAGAACTTGTCGTCGGTGTCCAGGGTCTTGGACCTGAACTTGCCGGCCGACACGATGGTGTGCGGAATGTCGTCCCGGTTGGTCCAGGTCACCGTGGTGCCGACCTTGATCTTGAGCTCGGCCGGCTGGAAGACGAAATTGTCGATATGTACCTCCATGTCGTCGGCGCGGGCAGTTGTGGCGGGCAGCAGGATGGCCGCGGCCAAAGCGAGACCGAAGTCGACTCCAAAGTCGCGGCGGTTAAGTGTCTTCATGATCAGCCTTTCTCTCAGCCCTGGAGCGGCGTATCGATGATGGCGAGGCGCTGCTCGTTCTGCTTGAAGTTGATGCTGGCAACGCCGAGCATGGACCGGAGTCTAGCGTCCTCGACCTTCATCGGCCCGGGCGAGGGAGCGGCCCCCGGCGCCGGCTGCGGGAAGGCGGTCGAGCGCGCGGTGTGGAAGGTGACGTTGCCCTCGACCTTCTGCATCACCTGATGGATGTGCCCGTTGAGCACGGTGACCGAACCAAAACCCTTGACGTATTCCAGTGCGCGGCCGCCATCCTCGGTGCCCCAGCCCCATTGCGGGTAGACGGTCCAAAGCGGGATATGGGCGAACAGCACGATCGGCGTCGATTTCGACTTGCCGCGCAGATCGTCTTCGAGCCAGGCGAGCTGCTCGGCGCCGAGATTGCCGAGGCCGCCGGCCTTGAGGTCGACGACGTTGACGAGGCCGATGAAGTGCACGCCGCCGGCATCAAATGAGTACCAGCCGTGCCCCTTGGTGCCGCGACCATAGCGTTCGCGATAGAGCTTAACCTCCTCGTCGATGAAGTCGTGCTCACCCGGCACGTAGTGCACGTCGAGCTTGGTCTGCGAGATGATGCGTTCGGCGTTATCGAACTCGGTGACCTTCGACAAATGGGTGATGTCGCCGGTATGGATCATGAAGGACGGCTTGATCGGCATCGCATTGATCTTGCCCACGGCTTCCTCCAGCGTGCCGAGCGCGTTGGGATTGGCCGGCTTGTCGAAGCCGACATGGCTGTCGCTGATCTGGAGGAAGGTCATGCCGGGCGCAGCCGCGGTCGCAGCTTGCGCAGAATCGATGATGCCCAGCGAGCGCGGCACGCCGCCGGTGATGGTCCAGAGCACCCCGGTGCCGGCCCAGGTCATGCATTCCAGCACCTTGCGGCGGTTGACGCCGTCTTCGCCATGGTCGTGTCCGCTCATCGCGCATCTCCTCTGGCCCGAAATTGGGCTTGCCGGGAGGTGATCGGGAGAGGGGCGGGTTTATTCCCGGGCTCCAGATGAAATGGATCGGGACCGGCTAATCAACTTTCCGAGAACCGGTTTACCCCGAAACAGGTGGTCTCCGCACCGCGGGACGCCAATGGTGGCGCAGCTGAGCAACCATCTCGCGCTGTGGAAGCCGTTGCCAGGCCGTCGTTTCTTGGTGCTTGTGCAACGATCAGGATGCAGCGTTCAGCCGCAGCAATCATCCGCGAATCGACGAGACTGACTTCGGTGTCAGAAACTAACTCGCTCGAAGGTGAGCTCGCATCGCAAGAATAGGAACAGCTGGAGATCAACTGAATTCAAGGTTCGCCAATGACGCAGGCTGCCGAGTTTGACGCCTTGGCGAACGCAACTGAAGAGGAGTTGATGATGATGAGAACACTAGCGATCCTTGCGGCAGGCGCATCACTGCTTGCAGTCTCTTGCCCGAGCTATGCAGCAGACCATCTGTTCACCGCCGTGGCTGCGGGCGGACTGTCGAATACCCCCGGCCAAGAAAGCCAACCATTCCTGAATGGACTCAACAATCCGGGTCGACCGGGTGACGAAGTCCCAGGTCAAGGCAGCGTATTTCAGGGCGAGGACCATACCGTCCCGGCAACGGATACGACGACCGGGGTGAAGATGCTTAAAACGCCTCCGCCAGCGCAGAGCGGGACGAAGACTGTGCCGACGGGCAGCCCTTCGGTGCCCTAATCCAGCCACTGCGATCGCTTCGGGGCGGGCCAGAAGCGGCGCGTTCAGTCTCAGCTCTTCTGGTCTGATCACGCCGCCTGCGGCATCGTCAACGAGGGGGCAACGTTCAGCGTGGAGCGCCGCAAGAGCTAATGCGGCGAAATTATCATTCGCACGGATAATCAATTGACATCGCCCCGAAGCCTTCTGATGCGCGCAGCATTGGGGGGCTGCGTGGTTGCCGCTGCCTATCCGTTGTGGGCTCCGGACAGCTCGCTCACAGCTGCCGGCGGCGACCATGATGATCTGCGCTATGTTAGCATTGCCCGCGACAACGTCATTCAGAACGTCACCGCTGCCGGAACGCTCGAAGCCGTTGATACCGTCGAGGTCAGCTCGCAGCTTTCGGGGCAGGTCGCCAAGCTGATGGCCGACCACAATTCCATCGTTCGGGCCGGCGAGCCCCTTGCTGCACTCGACAGCGCCACTTTCGAAGTCTTGGTCAAGGAAGCAGAAGCCTCGCTCACCGTCGCGCTCGCACAACACGAGGAGGCCAAGGCAGCCGTCGATGGCGCGCAGGCGCACTACGATGACGCGTTGCGCGATCTTCAGGTCAAGAGCTCACTCAGCAAGAACGGCAGTGTTTCCCAACGCGACGCCGAGCGAGCGCAGATGACGGCTCGCTCGCTCGGCGCTGAATTGTCCGCGGCGCAGGCGCGCGTGCAGGTACGCGCGGCCGGTGTGATGGTTGCGCGTGCCTCCCTCGAACGCGCTCGACTTGATCTCGAACGAAGCACCGTCAAGTCGCCGATCGATGGAATAGTCATCCGGCGCAGCGTCGAGCTTGGCCAGACAGTGGCTGCAAGCCTCCAGGCGCCGACCCTCTTCACCATCGCGCGGGATCTGTCGGACATGCGCGTCAGTGCGTCCGTCAGCGAGGCCGACATTGGCGCAGTCCGAACCGGCCAGCGTGCGCTGTTCAGTGTCGATTCCTATCCGGGACGGACCTTCGAGGGCCGCGTACTCGAGATCCGGAAGGCAGCACGGATGGTACAAAACGTGGTGACCTACACCGTGATGATTTCGGCGCCCAATCCAGAAGATCTGCTGCTTCCCGGGATGACGGCTGATGTTCGCATCGTAGTTCAAGAGCAACACGATGTGATGGTTGTTCCCAATGCCGCACTCAGCTTTCGCCCGGTGCGGGACGGCGCAACCGATCGCGGCCCCGGACAGGGAGTGATCTGGATCCGCACGAAGTCCGGCCATCTGGACCCAGCCTCGGTCTCATTGGGCGCCACCAGCGACTCTCTGACCCAGATCCTGTCGGAGGACGTCCAAATCGGTCAGCGGGTCGCCATCGGTTATCGTAGCAAGCCATGAGATCGCTCGTCGTCCTGGAACATATCCACAAGCGGCACCGGCTCGGCAGCCAAAGCGTTCACGCGCTGTCGGACATAACCATGCAAATCGATCCGGGAGAGTTCGTTGCGGTCGTGGGCCCGTCCGGATCAGGAAAATCCACCTTGCTTTCGATCATAGGCTGCCTCGATCGACCCTCCTCCGGAGGCTACTTTCTTCACGGTCAGGATGTACTTGCGCAGTCAAGGCGGCGGTTGAGCGAACTGCGAAACCGGCGCTTCGGCTTTGTGTTTCAGAACTTCAATCTGTTGCCACGCCTGACCGCACTCGAGAATGTAGGGTTGCCCTTGTTCTATCGGCGTGACGGGCTGCGCAATCCGATCGCAAGGGCACGCCTTGCGCTCGAGCGGGTCGGTCTCGGCAGCAGGATGCAGCATATGCCTGGCCAGCTCTCGGGCGGTGAGCAGCAGCGTGTCGCCGTCGCGCGTGCGATCGTCAACGAACCCGACCTTCTCTTGGCCGACGAGCCGACCGGGGCACTCGATACGAGCACACGCGATGCCATCCTCTCGATACTTGCCGAACTCCGGCGTGGCGGCCTCACGGTCATGCTTGTAACCCACGACGCCGAAGTCGCGGGGCGCGCGCAGCGCACGATCAGGCTCCGGGACGGCGCAATCGTCGGCGACTCGATATCTCTCGGCACCTCCTCAACTTCGACCATCGCGGAGGTTTGATGCGATCGCTCGGCTACGTCTATCTGGCGTTTCAGTCGATACGTGCGCACATATTGCGCTCTGTTCTCGCGATAACGGGCATTGTCATCGGCATTGCCGCCGTGCTGATCGTGGTCGCCGTGGCGGAAGGGGCGCGTGCCGAGATTTCGAGACAGATCAATTCGCTTGGATCGAATCTATTGCTGGTGCAGCCCGGTGCGCAAAACGCGCAAGGCGTGCGACAGCAGGCGGGCACCGTCCTGTCGCTGACGACAACCGATGCGCTCGCGGTTGCTCGCGAGGTATCCGACGTTGTCATTGCGGCGCCATTCGTGGGCGGACAAAAGACGGTCATCGCGAGAGACTTGAATTGGTCAACCCTTGTTGCCGGCGTGACCCCGGAGTTTTTTGAAGCCCGTGGGTGGCGAATAGGGGAGGGGCAGCTGTTCAATCAGGATCAGGTTGCATCAGTCGCAAAGATTGCGGTGATCGGAGGTACGGTCGCGCGCGAACTGTTCCGCGATAGCGATCCGATCGGCCGCTTCATCCGTATCGACCGCACTTCATATGTCGTGATCGGGGTGCTTGCCGAGAAGGGGCAGGACTTCACCGGCCGCGACCAGGACGACGTCGTCTTCATTCCCCTGACGTCCGCAAGAATCTTCGCCACCGGACGGAGTCAAGCCAATCCGGATGCCGTGCATACGATTCTGGTGAAGACCGATTCCACCCAGTCAATGACGGCGGTGGGAGGTGCGATTGCCCGCGTCCTGCGACAGCGTCACAAGATCATGGGACACAAGGACGACGATTTCCGGATTCAGAACCTCATCCAGATCGCCCAGACGCGCGATCGGACCTATCGCCAGTTCACGTTGCTGGTGTCCGCGCTTGCGGGAATCTCGCTCCTGGTCGGCGGCATCGGCGTGATGAACATCATGCTCGTATCGGTGACCGAACGGTTCAATGAGATCGGCATTCGCCTTGCGTTTGGCGCCCGGCCACAAGATATTCGGAAACAATTTCTGATGGAAGCGGTGCTCCTATGCACCATCGGCGGCCTGTCGGGTCTCGTTATCGGCTACGCCTGCACGCGCGTTGTGCCCTCCGCGTTGGGCTGGCCCGTCGAGTTCAACGCAGGGATGGCGCTGGTCGCCGTCGCCTGCTCCAGTCTCATCGGCATTATCTTCGGTCTTCTGCCGGCCGAGCGGGCTGCGCGCTTGGATCCGGCGGCGTTACTAAGGTCCGGTTAGAAGGACGAACTCCTCGAACAGCTGCACCGGCTCGCTTCAAGACTCTCGACCTGCTGGCTGACGGCTCCGGGCGTGACGCAGAGCTCGTCGGATGCCCGCTTGAAACTCAGGTGACGGAAACACCAATTTTCATGGCATAGAAAATCTCAGTCAACACGTCAGAAGATCTGGTTTGATCCGGGGATGGCGGCGTGAAACAAGCTCCCACCGAACCATGAAACAGGTGAGCGACAATGGTTGATGCGAGCGAAGTTGTTATCAGTCACCTGCAGCGCCGGAAGATCGAAGGGCGCGTGCTGATCCCGTTCATTCAGGTATTGCGTGACCGGTTTGGTCAAAGCGCAATGCGCGAAGTCGTTGACGAAACGATCCGCAGGCTCGCCGCCGAGGACGGCGCGAGATGGGCAGCAACCTACGGCAAGACGACTGCGTCGCTGCGAACCGTGGCACAGGAGCTCTGGGCGGGCGGCGGCAGCATGGACGTCGAGGTGGTCTCGGAGTCCGACGATCACCTCGATTTCAACGTTACGCGCTGCCAATACGCCGCGTTCTACAAGGAGCTGGGTCTCGCTGATCTCGGCATTCGCGTCCACTGCAATCGTGATCATGCCATGCTGGCCGGCTTCAACGACGAACTCGAACTGTCCCGAAGCCAGACGATCATGGAGGGCGGAGCCTGCTGCGATTTCAGGTTTCGCAAGCGGTCGTAGCGCTAGGCCGAAAATTCCCGCACAGCCCGCACCACGACGGCCGGCGCTTCCTGCGCAACGCAATGGCCGATGCCGGCGAAGGCCTGCGTGCTGACGCGCGGAATGAGTGACACGGCGCGCAAGGCCATCTCCTTGTAGATCGCACCCGAGGCCGCGGCGGTCGTCACGCGCACTGGGCATTCGATCTCGATGAGCCGCGCGAAGGGGTTTCCGCGGGCGTCGCCGGTGTAGATCTGGTCCATTGCCTCGAAGATCGGCCGCAGGATCGCTGACTCGATCTCTGGCGTGCAGCAGAGCCGCACCCGGCCATTCTCCAGAGGCGCGAAGCCGTGCTTCACATAGGCCCAAAGCGACGTCTCGGTCCAATCCGCGAACGCCGGCGCGGCGCGGTAGCGCTTGAAGACCGCCTCAAAACTGTCGAACTCGGCCTGGCGCCGCAGCACGCCTTGCACGCCGGCGGTGGCCCATTCGCTCAATCCCGCCGACGCATCGCGTGCCTTGCGCGGATCCATCACGGTCGGCTCCATCACGAACAGGCGCGTGAAACGGCCGGGCCGAAGTTTCGCTGCGAGCAATAAATCCGTCGCACCCGCGCTGTGGCCGATGCCGTAGATGTCGAGCAGCTCCAGCGCATCGATCACCCGGCAGACGTCGTCGGCGTAATCGAGGAAGTGATATGCGCCGGGCTTGTGGCTGGCGCCGTGGCCGCGGCGGTCGAGCGCATAGACGGTGTAGGTCGATGCAAGCTCGCGCGCGACCTCGTCCCAGACGTCGGCGACGAAACCGGTGCCGTGCAGAAGAAGAGCGGGCGGTTTGCCGCGCTCGCCCCACTGCAGCATGGCGATCTCGGAGCCGGCCGGGCCGATCGAAAAGCGGTGCGGATCGATCATAGTGGCAAGATGCTACTTCGCATCCTCCAAGATCATCGTCGCGCCTTTCTCGGCGATCATCGCGGTCGGCGTGTTGGTGTTACCCGAGGTGATGGTCGGCATGATCGAGGCATCGACGATGCGAAGGCCGGAAAGGCCGTAGAAGCGCAGGCGTTCGTCGACCACCGCCATCGGATCGTTCGCCGCGCCCATCTTCGCCGTGCCGACGGGATGGAAGATGGTGGTGCCGATGTCGCCGGCGGCCTTCGCGAGCGAGGCATCATCGTCGCCGACGGAGGGGCCGGGCAGGTATTCGCTCGGGCGATATTTTGCGAGCGCCTTCTGCTGCATCAGGCGGCGCGTCGTGCGGATTGCGTCGGCGCCGACCTGGCGATCGTCATCGGTCGACAGATAGTTCGGCGCGATGATCGGCTTCTCGTCCGGGCTCGCCGAGCGCAGCCGCACGGTGCCGCGCGAGGTTGGCTGGAGATTGCAGGCGCTCACCGTGATCGCGGGGAAGCGGTGCAGGGGATCGCCGAACTTGTCGAGCGACAGCGGCTGCACGTGGAATTGAATGTTGGCGCGTTCGCGCGTCGCATCCGAGCGCGTGAAGATACCGAGCTGCGACGGCGCCATGGTCAGCGGACCGCGGCGGCGGAAGGCGTAGTCGAGCCCCATCAGGCCGCGGCGGAACAGGTTGTAATAGGTCTCGTTCAGCGTGCGCACGCCCTCGACCTTGTAGATCGCGCGCTGCTGCAGATGGTCCTGTAAGTTGCGCCCCACACCGGGCTTGTCCATGACGACGTCGATGCCGAGCGGCGATAGCCAGTCGGCGGGGCCGATGCCGGAGCGATGCAGCACTTGCACCGAGCCGATCGAGCCGGCCGAGAGGATCACCTCGCGCTTCGCCCGTGCCTCGATGATCTCGCCATTCTGGATGAAGCGCACGCCGATGGCGCGGCCCTGCTCGATGATGATACGGTCGACAAGCATATGCTTCTCGAGCCGCAGATTGGGGCGGTTCAGCGCCGGCTTGAGGAAGCCGCGCGCCGACGACCACCGCCGCCCACGCTTCTGGTTGACGTGGAAATAGCTCGTGCCTTCGTTATCGCCGGTGTTGAAATCCGGGATGCGCTTGATGCCCATCTCCTCGGCGGCGTCGCCCACCGCGTCCAGAATCGTCCACGATAGCCGCGGTGCCTCGATGCGCCAGCCGCCGCCGGCGCCGTGATGCTCGCTCGCGCCCAGGAAGTGATCTTCCAGCCGCTTGAACAGCGGCAGCACGTCGTCATAGCCCCAGCCGGTCATGCCGAGCTGGCGCCAATGGTCGTAATCGGCAGCCTGTCCGCGCATCGAGATCATGGCATTGATCGACGAGCAGCCGCCGATCACCTTGCCGCGGGGATAGGCGAGCGCGCGGCCGTTCAGGCCCGGCTCAGCCTCGGTCTTGAACATCCAATCCGAGCGCGGATTGCCGATGGCAAAGAGATAGCCGACCGGGATGTGGAACCAGATCCAGTTGTCGTCGCCGCCGGCCTCGAGAATGAGGACACGGTTCTTCGGATCGGCCGAGAGCCGGTTCGCGAGGATACAGCCCGCCGTGCCGGCCCCGACGACAATGTAGTCAAACTCACCTTCGAGCCGTCTTGGCATTCTGCGTCCACCCAAACAGGCGTCATGCCCGGGGCTTGTCCCGGGGCTCCAGCGCTTTCTGTCCTAATAGTCGGACGTGGATGGCGAAGACAAGCTCGCTACAAGCCCGGCCATGACGAGAAGACAGGGCTACCCTCGATCCGCGGCAGTTAGGTGGACCGGCGCTTGCATGGTAGACAGTCCTGTATTCCCAACAAAGCTTGAGACCCTCCATGCCCATCGTGAACCGCGTCGCCGACCTCCAACCCGATATTCAGGCCTGGCGCCGGGACATCCATCAGCATCCGGAGCTGCTATATGACGTTCACCGCACCGCAGCATTCGTTGCGGACCGTTTGCGTGAGTTCGGCTGCGATGAGGTCGTGACTGGCCTTGGCCAGACCGGCGTGGTCGGCGTGATCAAGGGCAGCAAGCCGGCCGGCGAGGGCCTCAAGGTGATTGGCCTGCGCGCCGACATGGACGCGCTGCCCGTCGAGGAGCAGACCAACCTGCCTTACGCCTCCAAGACCCCGGGCAAGATGCACGCCTGCGGCCATGACGGCCACACCGCGATGCTGCTGGGCGCGGCGCGCTACCTCGCCGAGACCCGCAATTTCGCCGGCGATGCCGTGGTGATCTTTCAGCCGGCCGAGGAGGGCGGCGCGGGCGGTGCGGCCATGGTCAAGGACGGCCTGATGGAGCGCTTCGGCATCGAGCAGGTCTACGGCATGCACAACGGCCCGGGCATCCCCATCGGCTCGTTCGCGATCCGGCCGGGTCCGATCATGGCGGCGACCGACGAGGTCGACATCATGATCGAGGGCGTCGGCGGCCATGCCGCGCGTCCGCACAAATGCGTGGACTCCGTGCTGGTCGGTGCGCAGGTTATCACCGCCTTGCAATCGATCGTCGCGCGCAGCGTCGATCCCTTGGAATCGGCGGTGATCTCGATCTGTGAATTCCACGCCGGCAATGCCCGCAACGTCATTCCGCAGACGGCGACGCTGAGGGGCACCATCCGCACGTTGTCGCCGGAGGTGCGCAAGCTGGTCGAGAAGCGCGTGCACGAGGTTGTGGCAGGCGTGGCGCAGATCACGGGTGCCAAGATCGATCTGCGCTACAAGCGCAACTATCCGGTGGTGAACAACCACGCTGCGGAGACCGAGGTGGCAAGGCGCATCGCCAAGCAGGTCGCAGGGGACGCCAACGTGCACGAGATGCCGCCGCTGATGGGCGGCGAGGATTTCGCCTACATGCTGGAAGCGCGCCCCGGCGCCTTCATCTTCTGCGGCAATGGCGACAGCGCCGGCCTGCATCACCCCGCTTATAATTTCAACGACGAGGCGATCGTCTACGGCACGTCCTACTGGGTCAAGCTGGTCGAGGAATCGCTGGCTGCGTCGTAGTTCACCTCGCCCGCTCTTGTCCGCCGAAGCCTCGGCGAAGGCGGATGCGGGGAGAGGTCGGAATGCGCGCGCAGCGCGGATTCCGGGTGAGGGGGACTCTCCGCGAGTCCGTCTCTCACCGTGATTGTGGATGCAGCCCCTCACCCTAACCCTCTCCCCGTAAGAACGGGGAGAGGAAAGAAGTTCAGAACATCCGCGAGAAGATCACGTAGAGCGTGGCCGACAGCATGATCGCGCAGGGCAGGGTCAGCACCCAGGCCATCAGCAGGTTGCGGATCGTCGACCATTGCAGGCCCGAACCGTTCGCCGCCATGGTACCAGCGACGCCGGACGACAGCACGTGGGTGGTCGAGACCGGCAGGCCGAACACGTCGGCGGCGCCGATCGTGGCGGCGGCCACGAGCTCGGCCGAGGCGCCTTGCGCGTAGGTGAGATGGCTTTTGCCGATCTTCTCGCCCACGGTGATGACGATGCGCTTCCAGCCGATCATGGTGCCGAGGCCGAGCGCGATGGCGACCGCGATCTTCACCCAGTTCGGGATGAACTTCGTGGCGGCATCGAGCGAGCCCTTGTAGGTGTTGAGCACCGCGATCTCATCCTTGTTGAGATCGTTCGCCTTGTCCTTCATCAGGAAACGGATCGCTTCCGACGTCAGGTACATGTCGTTGCGGGTATTGCCGACGGCTTCGGCGGGGACCTTGCTCAGCGTGCCGTATCGGGCAACCTGATCGCCGACGTCCTTCACCAGCACGGCGAGCGAGGGATAGGTACCGTCGTTGAGCTCGTGCAGGGCGATGTACTGCGTCACCGCCGGACGAGGATCGCCGATGATGCTGTGGCCCGCGCCTTTCGCCGAGATCACCTTGGAGGCAGCCTCGGAGGTCTTCTGGAACTGGGCGACCTGGGATTCCGGCAGCGCGCGGTTGAGGGCGTAAGCCGTCGGCACGGTGCCGATCAGGATCAGCATAATCAGGCCCATGCCCTTCTGGCCGTCGTTCGAGCCGTGCGCGAAGCTGACGCCGGTGCAGGTTGTGATCAGAAGGCCGCGGATCCACAGCGGCGGCGCCTTGTTGCCTTCGGGCGCGGCATAAAGCGCCGGGTTGCGCACGATGAACTTGAGCAGCAGCAACAGCACGGCGGCGCAGATGAAGCCGAACAGCGGCGACAGCAGCAGCGCGTAGCCGATCTCGGTCGCCTTGCTCCAATCCACGCCCGAGGTGCCGTCGCGGCCGCGCATGACGGCGTTGGCGACGCCGACGCCGATGATCGAGCCGATCAGCGTGTGCGAGGAGGAGGCCGGCAGGCCGAAAAACCAGGTGCCGAGATTCCACAGGATCGCGGCGATCAGAAGCGCGAACACCATGGCGAAGCCGGCGCTGGAGCCGACCTGGAGGATCAGCTCGACCGGCAGCAGCGAGACGATGCCGAAGGCGACCGCGCCGGAAGACAAGAGCACGCCGAGGAAGTTGAAGAAGCCCGACCACATCACCGCGACTTCGGCTGGCAGCGAATGGGTGTAGATCACGGTCGCCACCGCATTGGCGGTGTCGTGGAAGCCGTTGACGAATTCGAAGCCGAGCGCGATCAGGAGCGCGACGAACAGGAGGATGTAGGGCAGGTAGGTCGTCACCCGCGTGCCGGTCGCGTTGACGTCGACATAGATGCTGTAGGCGACGAACAGCAGGCCGGCGGCGAGGATGCCGAAGAACAGGATCAACGTCAGCGGATTGAAGCCCTTGTCGAGATTTGGCCGCGAGGCCGGCTGGACGGGCGCGGGATCTGTTACCGCGCGGTCAAATGCAACATCGGTCATGTCTGGACGCCCCTTAACTTTCAAGTAAGGGTATTGTCCGCGATGGATTTGAAGGCCGGATGACAACTAAGGCGTGAAGGCCGTTTTTGCTGCCAGTATTAGGCAGCCCGTGCAGCCTTCTTCTGCAAGCCGGCCGCGATTTTCAAATCGTCGACAAAGCGCTGATATTCCAGCACCTTGGTCTCGGGATCTGGCAGCCGCAGCAGATAAGACGGATGCACTGTCACCAAAGCCTTGCGGCCGTCGGGTAGGTCGATGAGCCGGCCTCGGTTTTTGCCGATTGGGGTGATCTTGCCGAACACGCTTTGCGCGGCGGTGGCGCCCATCGCCACGATGAGATCGGGCTGGATTGCCGAAACTTCCCGCTCATACCATTGCCGGCACGCCCGGATCTCCGGCGTAGTCGGCTTCTGGTGCAGGCGGACCTTTCCGCGTGGCACGAATTTGAAGTGTTTGACCGCGTTGGTGACATAGACCTTCTTGCGATCGACGCCGGCTTCCTCCAGCGCGCGGTCGAGCATCTGGCCGGCCGGGCCGACGAAGGGATGGCCGGCGAGGTCTTCCTTGTCGCCGGGCTGCTCGCCGACCAGCATGATGTTGGCGGACTTCGGGCCTTCGCCGAACACGGTCTGGGTTGCGTCCTTGTAGAGATGGCAGGCGCGGCAATGCGCGGCCTCCTTACGGAGCGCGTCGAGATCATCGGCAGCTAGCTTGCGTTTCATCGGAGCCTCCGGCCGCGGGGTGATCCACCCGCCGGTCCAGCGTTCGGCATCGGCGAGCAGCGGTTCAAGTATCGAGGCTTTCGACAGGTTCCTGTGACTCTTCTTCGGCGCTTCCGGCATGATCGGTTGGTCTGGCCGAAAGTGGCGGCGCCAGGTTTCCTCCAACCGGTTTGGGGCGGGCATCTCCGTCTGGCTGATGCCCGGGGTGAAGGAGATCGCGTGGCCGTCCCAATGGGCGCAAATGTCGGGCGTGAGGATCGACCAGGGCATGTCGGCGTAGCGGCGCGCGAAGAAGGGGGCGGTGAATTCGACGATGTGATGCTCCGGCACGAACCAGGCCGCGTAATGTGCGTTGTGCTCGCGTCCGATCTCGCGGAAGCGAATGACATCGCGCATCCGCTGCATGTCGCGATGCACGCTGACGGCCATCGCTGTCGCCTGCGCGACGTCCGGATCGGCCCTGGTCTCGAGCAGATCGTGGTCGGTCCGTAACCGCCACAGCAGGCGATAGAGCAGCGCAAAGCGTTCACCGTCGCGGTGCAGGGCCGCGATGCGGGCGAGCTCGATGAAATTGGCCGGCACGCTGAAGGTGCCGTCGGTTTCGATCAGCGGAATGCCTGGCGCTTCGCATAGACCGGCCGGCACCGCCTCTTTCGCGCGGCCCTGCACGCTCCAGGTCACGTCGGCCGGCGCGATCTGATGCAGTGCGAGCGCGCGGGCGGTTTTGCGCCAGCTCTCGAAATCGGTCTGGCTGTCGAGAGTGATGAGGTACATGGTACTTGAATCCTCTTGATTCTGCTTATGAATCCGACTGAGCGCCAATTCGATTGACTCTCGGGGCGCCATTAGCTTTATATTAGAACATATCATGAACAAATGAGCCAGCCGTTGGTTCTTCTTTTGAGGACCACGGCATCAATCTCTGAAGGAGCGGCGAGCATGAGCGGCGCACGCATCAGCGCGCTTGCGACCTTGCGCAGCCAGATCGAGCGCATCGAGACGGCGGAGGTCGTGCATCATCGCGATCGCGTCGCGCTCGGCCACAGCGAGGCGGATACCGCGCTGAAGGGCGGGCTTGCACGCGCGGCGATCCATGAGGTGTTTTGCGAGGGCCGGCAGGGAACGGCCGCGACGGGCTTCGTCATGGGGCTTGCGGGCCGCGTGATGGCACGCAAGCCGCTGCTGTGGGTGCGGCAGGATTTTTCGGAAATCGAAACCGGCGCGCTGTCGATGAGCGGGCTTGCCGAACTCGGTCTCGACCCGCGCCGCGTGGTGATGGTGCGCGCCGCCGATGTCGAGAGCGCACTGCGCACCTCAGCCGACGCGCTCGCCTGCGATGCGCTGGGGGCCGTGGTGCTCGAGCTCTGGGGCGAGATCAGGCAGTTCGATCTCGTGGCGAGCCGCAAGCTGACGCTGGCCGCGCAATCTTCCGGCGTCACCGGGCTCTTGCTGCGCATGGCCGCGCAACCGATGCCCTCGACCGCGGAAACACGATGGATGCTGCGCGCGGCGCATTCACCGCCGGGCCCGGTGTGGAGTGCCTGGGGGGCGCCGCGCTTCGATGCCGAGCTCTTGCGCAATCGTCATGGCCCATGTGGCCGGTGGATCATGGAATGGAAATGTGATGAGTGCCAGTTCAGTGAGCCGTCGACGTGTCCTCAGCCTGTGGCTGCCGCGCCTGCCAATCGATCGGATTCAGCGGTTCTTTGGCAACGTCGGACTGCATAAGAGCAATGATCCAAGCATCGTCGTCATCAAGGACAACAATGCGCTGGTGATTCATGCGCTGGACGAGGCCGCCGAGCGCCTCGGCCTGTATATCGGTCAGCCGCTGGCGAATGCGCGGGCGATGTGCCCGGACTTACGTGTGTTCGACGCCGATGTCGTGGCCGATGCGAAGACGCTCAGCGATGTAGCGGACTGGTGCGACCGCTTCACGCCACTGGTGGCGCTCGATCCGCCGCACGGGCTGTTCCTCGACATCACCGGCTGCGCGCATCTGTTCGGTGGTGAGGCCGCGTTGTTGCGGACGTTGGTCCGCGCATTGGCCCGGCAGGGGTTTGCCGTCAGCGCGGCGATCGCCGGCACCTCGGTCTGCGCGCGCACGCTGACGCGGCAGGCCACGGGCACCATCGTGGCCGATGGCGAGGAGGCGGAGGCGATCAGCCGGTTGCCGATATCCGCGCTGGGCGCAGGCGAGACCATCACCACTGGCCTGCGCCGTGCCGGGCTGAAGACCATCGGCGATGTCGCCTCGCGCACGCCGAGCGAGATCACGGCGCGGTTCGGCGCGCGGTTCTCCACGCTGCTGGCGCATGCGTTGGGGCAGGGCGATGCGCCGATCAACCCGCGCAAGCCGCTGCCCGACTACATCGTGGAAAAGCGCTTTGCCGAGCCGATCGCGACCGACACCATGATTGCGATGACGCTGTCGCGGCTCGCCGACACGTTGATCGCGTCCATGGAGAAGCAAGGCAAGGGCGCGCGGCGCCTGGAAGCCGCCTTCTTCCGCACCGACGGCGTGGTGCGCGCGATCACGGTCGAGACCGGACATCCGGTGACGCGAAGCGCGGTCATTGACCGCCTGTTCCGCGAGCGCCTCGACGCACTCGCCGATCCGCTCGATCCCGGCTTCGGCTTCGACATGGTGCGGCTGTCGGCGAGCCGCACCGAGATCGTGGTGCAGGAGCAGCGCGATCTCGACGCTCATGTCCACGACAATGACGAGCTCGCCGCACTGATCGACCGCATTGCCGCGCGCATCGGCGGCAAGCGTGTCGTCGTGCACCTGCCGCAGGACACCCATATCCCTGAATGCGCGGTGCTGGCCGCGCCGGCGCAGCATCATCTCGCCGCTGCCATGCAGGCCGAATGGCCGGCACGTGCCGAGAGCGAGCCGCCGCTGCGCCCCTTGCGGCTGTTCGACAAGCCGGAGCCGATCAAGGTGCCGTTCGCGACCGTGCCGGACGGTCCGCCACATCAGTTCACCTGGCGCCGCGCGCTACATGCGGTGGTGCGGGTGGAGGGACCCGAGCGCATCGCCATGGAATGGTGGCGGCAGGACGGCAAGCAGCTCACGCGGGATTATTTCCGTATCGAGGATGCCGAAGGCCTGCGCTTCTGGATTTTTCGCGACGGTCTTTATGAGGGGGAGTGCTTCGATCACGACGGCAAGCCCGTTCCTCCCAGCTGGTATGTGCACGGTCTCTTCGCATGAACACGCCTGCCTATGCCGAGATTGGCATCACCACCAATTTTTCCTTCCTGCGCGGCGGCTCGGATCCGCGCGCCTATGTGCATCAGGCCAGCATCCTCGGCATTCCCGCGATCGGCATCGCCGATCACAACACGCTGGCCGGCGTGGTGCGCGCCTACAAGGAGCTCGACAATGCCGAGGTGCTGCACAAGCCGAAACTCCTGATCGGCGCACGCATCGTCTTCATCGACGGCACGTCTGATATCCTGGTCTATCCGCGCGACCGCGCGGCCTATGGCCGGCTGTGCCAGCTTCTCACCAAGGGCAAGCGCGGCGACGACGTCACACGGATCGAGAAGGGGGAATGCCGTCTCACCTTCGCCGATCTCCTCGCGTTTTCGGAAGGTCAGCTCCTGGTCCTGACGCTGCCGCATCGTTTCGAACCCGCGCAGGCGCTGGATGTTCTTGCGAAACTCAAGGACAGCCGCGCCGAGGGCGTGTGGCTGGCGGCGAGCCTGATCTATCGTGGCGACGACCGGCGCCGGCTGGCGCGGCTCGATGATCTCGCGGCAGAAGCACGAGTGCCGCTGCTCGCGACCAACGAGGTGCTCTATCATCATCCGGCGCGCCGTCCTTTGCAGGACGTGCTGACCTGCATCCGGGAAAAGACCACGATCGAGGCGGTCGGACGGAAGCTGGAAGCCAATGCCGAGCGGTTCTTGAAGACGCCCAGGGAGATGTCGCGGCTGTTCCGCGATTTCCCCGAGGCTGTCGCGGAGACCATGCGCTTTGCAGACGCAATCGACTTCTCGCTCGATCAGCTCAAATACCAATATCCGGACGAGCCGGTGCCGCCGGGCAAGACCGCGCAAGGGCATCTGGAGGACCTGACCTGGGGGGGTGTCGACAAATATTTCGGCGGCATCACCAAAATCGACGAGAAACTGTACGCGACGCTGAAGAAAGAGCTCGCGCTGATCGCCGAGCTGAAATACGCGCATTACTTCCTCACCGTGCACGACATCGTGCGCTACGCGCGCAGCCAGAATATCCTGTGCCAGGGGCGGGGATCGGCGGCGAACTCGGCCGTGTGTTACGTGCTCGGCATCACCTCGGTCGATCCGACCAAGGTCGATCTGTTGTTCGAGCGCTTCATCTCCAAGGAGCGGCTGGAGCCGCCTGATATCGACGTCGATTTCGAGCATTCGCGGCGCGAGGAGGTGATGCAATATGTCTATCGCCGCTATGGCCGTCACCGCGCCGCGATCATCGCTACCGTCATCCATTACCGCCCGCGCAGCGCCATTCGCGACGTCGGCAAGGCGCTGGGCCTGACCGAGGACGTCACTGCCGCGCTCGCCGACACCGTCTGGGGAAGCTGGGGCAAGGGCCTCAATGACATGCAGGTCAGGCAGGCCGGACTCGATCCCAACAATCCCATGATCAACCTCGCGGTCGAGCTCGCAACCGAGCTGATCGAATTCCCGCGCCATCTCTCCCAGCATGTTGGCGGCTATGTGCTGACGCAGGACCGGCTCGACACTTATGTGCCGATCGGCAATGCCGCGATGGACGACCGTACCTTCATCGAATGGGACAAGGACGACGTCGATGCGCTCAGCATGATGAAGGTCGACGTGCTGGCGCTGGGCATGCTGACCTGTATCCGCAAATGTTTCGATTTGATCGCGGAGCACAAGGGCGAGCGCTGGGTGCTGGCGAGCGTTCCGCAGGACGATCCCAAAGTCTATGACATGCTTTGCGACGGGGAATCCCTCGGCGTGTTCCAGGTCGAGAGCCGCGCGCAGATGAACATGCTGCCGCGCCTGAAGCCGCGCACCTTCTACGATCTCGTCATCGAAGTCGCGATCGTACGTCCGGGGCCGATCCAGGGCGATATGGTGCATCCCTACTTACGGCGGCGGAACGGTCAGGAGGAGGTGCGTTATCCCTCGCCGTCGCCCGAGCATGGTCCTGCGGACGAGCTCTACAAGGTGCTGCACAAGACCAAGGGCGTGCCTCTGTTCCAGGAGCAGGCGATGCGGATCGCGATCGAGGCGGCAAAATTCACCTCTGAGGAAGCCAATGGCCTGCGCCGCTCGATGGCGACCTTCCGCAATGTCGGTACCATCGGCAAATATGAGGACAAGCTGATCGGCAACATGGTCGCGCGCGGCTATGATGCCGACTTCGCCAGAAGCTGCTTCGACCAGATCAAGGGCTTCGGCTCCTACGGTTTCCCCGAGAGCCACGCCGCGAGCTTCGCGCAGCTCGTCTATATCTCTTCATGGCTGAAGCATTACCATCCCGACGCCTTCTGCTGCGGCCTCTTGAACTCGCAGCCGATGGGCTTTTATGCCCCGGCACAGATCGTCGGCGATGCCCGCAAGAACGGCGTCGAGGTGCGTGACATCGACGTGTCCTACAGCTTTGCGCAGAACACGCTGGAGCAGGGGAAAGACAAATATTGCGCCGTGCGCCTCGGTTTCCGCCAGATCGACGGCTTCCACTGGCTGGACGAGGATGAGGAGCGCTTGAAACGCTCCCAGCTGTCATTCCGGGGGGCGCGGCCTATCCGCCGAAGCTCTGAGAGTGAAGGCGGAAGCGCGAACGCGGAATCCATGAGGCCGCGTACGCCTGGAGGAGGAATGGATTCCGGGCTCGCGCCAAGTGGCGCGCCCCGGAATGACGATGGGGAGGTAGCTCAGAACAATACGGAGAGAGCCCAGGACTGGGCCGATCGCATCGTCGCCGCCCGCAACCGCCGTCCCTTCACCTCGCTCGAAGATTTTGCGCGCGATACCGGCCTGCCCAAGCGCGCGCTGATCCTGCTGGCGGATGCCGACGCGTTCCGCTCGCTCGGGCTCGACCGTCGCGAGGCGCTATGGCAGGTGCGGCGGCTGCCCGACGACGTGCCGCTGCCATTGTTCGAGGCAGCCACCGCGCGCGAGCAGCCGGACGAGCACGCAAAACCATTGCCGGTGATGCCGCGCGCCGAGCAAGTGGTCGCCGACTATCAGACCATCCGGTTGTCGCTGAAGGGACATCCGATGGAGTTCCTCCGCGAGATGTTCTCGCGCGAGCGCGTCATCGCCTGCAAGGATGTCAGCCATGAGAACGAGCGGCGCCGCGTTCGCTGCGCCGGCGTCGTGCTGGTGCGGCAGCGGCCGGGTAGCGCCAGCGGCGTCGTGTTCATGACGCTGGAGGACGAAACCGGCATCGCCAATGTCGTGGTGTGGCCCAAGATCATGGAGCAGTACCGCAAAGAGGTGATGGGCGCGCGCCTCATCCTGGTCGAAGGCTATATCCAGAGCAGCCCCGAAAAGGTGACGCATCTCATCGCCCAGCGCATGATCGATCGCTCGCACGATCTGATCGGCCTCGCCAACGATGCCTTAAGCCGCAAGCATCCGGTGCCGTCAGGCGCCGACCTGATCGAGCCCCTCAACGACGACCCCCGCGCTCACGCCGATACCCCCGCGCAAAAAATCCGCCATCCCCGCAACGTCCGCATCCTGCCGCCGTCGCGAGATTTTCATTGAGGTTGTTCAGCTCGCGCAATCTCTCGCCGTCACCCTGAGGCGGCCGCTTCTTCAGCGGCCCTCGAAGGGCGACGGCCCGGCTGCATCGTGGCCGTTCATCCTTCGAGGCTCAGCCTGCGATGCTTTGCATCGCAAGCTTCGCACCTCAGGATGACGGGGCGGTTACGAACCTTGTCGCCCCTAAAAATTCACCCGGTTCGAAATCGCGCCGTCCACGACGAGATTGGACCCGGTCGTGAACGATGACACCGGGCTCGCCAAGAACACCGCCGCGCTCGCGATTTCCTGCGGCGTGGCCATGCGGCCGGTCGGATTGCGGCTCATCGCATCCTTGTAGCGCTCAGGCATGTTCTGCTCGATCATGTTCCAGACGCCGCCCTTGAAATAGACGGTGCCGGGCGACACCACGTTGACGCGGATCTTCTTCTTCGCATATTGCCGCGCCAGTCCCTCGGCCATGTGGATCAGCGCCGCCTTGATCGGGCCATAGGAGCTGGCGAGGTCAGCCTGTGCGGCCGAGATCGAGGAGATGATGACGAAGGCTGCATCGCCGCTTCTCTCGCCGCTGGCTTCGAGGAATGGCCGCGCGGCATCGAACGCATGCACGGCGCCGAGCACGTCGAGCCGAAAATTCTGCTCCCAGGACGCGGCATCCTGGCCCTGCGCCATCGCGCCGGCATTGGAGAACAGCAAATCGATGCCGCCGAGTTCTTTCGCGACATTCTCGATCCAGCCTTTCAGCGCCGCGCCGTCGGTGACGTCGACGGGGCTGCCGATGGCGCTGACACCGCTTGCCTTCAGTTCAGTGACGGTGGCCGCAACCTGATCGGCGTTGCGAGCGCATACTGCGAACATTGGCGCCTTCACCGGCGAGTGTCTCCGCAATCGCCCGCCCGATGCCGCGCGTGCCGCCGAGCACGATGGCGTTCTTGCCTTTGAGACCGAGATCCATTGTTTGGCTCCTTGTTTGTTTCTTGGTCGCAGGAAGTGTAGCTGCTTGAGTGGATACGCTGAAGCCTCCACAACGTCATTGCGAGGAGCTCTTGCGACGAAGCAATCCAGACTGCCGCCGCGGAAAGATTCTGGGTTGCTTCGCTGCGCTCGCAATGACGATCCTCACTCCGGCGCCGCGCCCACCGGCGGGCCGCCGGGTGGGCGATGCAGGAAGGTCAGCGAGACGTAGGCACCGGCCCAGGAGCCGATCGCGGCGAAGGCGACATAGAAGGCGTTCTCGGTGTAGCTGATCACGGCGTAGGAGGAGAGCAGGTACCAGATCGCGCTCCACGTCGCGGCCGGTACGCGCTTGCGCGCGACTACGGCCGAGGTGAACATCACATAGACCGCGTCGGTGGCCGCCGTTGCGACGAACACGGCGCCCGCGGTGAGGGGATCGATGGCGGCCATTGCAATCCTTTCTCTGAACGTGGGATGGTCGCGAAAACTAAAGGGAGAGAAGCGGCTATGCAAAGCTCCGCCGACGTTCTCAGGGATATCTGGACCTCCGCAGGCGGCGATCCGGCTGCGCTCGGCCGCGTGCAGCTGACGGGCGAGGAGCCGCAGATCCCATCCTCGTTTCGCGTCGCCGTCGCCGGCCAGACAACGATCGCTGCCGCCGGCCTCGCCGCCACCGAAATCTGGCGACTGCGCAGCGGCGAGGCGCAGGACGTCTCCGTCGACATGCGTCACGCGGTCGTCGAATGCCGATCCGAGCGCTATTTGCGCGTCGACGACAAGCCGCCGCCCCCGGCCTGGGACGCCATCGCCGGCGTCTACAGGACCGGCGATGGCCGCTTCGTCCGCTGCCACACCAATTTCCCGCATCACCGCGACGCTGTCTGCAACGTGCTCGGCTGCGTGCCCGAGCGCGAGAAGGTGCAGGCGGCGCTGATGCAATGGAAAGGCGAGGATTTCGAAACTGCGGCTTACGCTGCGGGCGGCGTCGTCGCCCTGATGCGCAGCTACGACGAATGGTCGGCGCTGCCGCAGGCGCGTGCGCTCGCCGAACTGCCGCTGGTCTCGATCGAGAAGATCGGCGAGGCCCCGGCGAAACCGTGGCCCCAAGGATTGTCGAACAGCGATCGTCCGCTCGCGGGCCTCCGCGTGCTCGATCTCTCGCGCGTCATCGCAGGCCCTGTCGCGGGCCGCACGCTCGCTGCGCACGGCGCGGACGTGCTGCTCGTCTCGGGGCCTGAATTACCCGCCATCCCCTGGCTCACCATCGACACCGGCCGCGGCAAGCTCACCACCTTCATCGAACTGAAGAGCGAAGCGGGCAGGGCGCAATTGCGCGCGCTGTTGAAAGACGCCGACGTCTTCTCGCAAGGCTATCGTCCGCGCGCGCTCGCCGCTCTCGGTTTCGCACCGGAGGACGCGGCGCAAATTAGTCCCGGCATCGTCTATGTCACGCTGTCGGCCTATGGCCATGCCGGCCCCTGGGCGGAGCGGCGCGGCTTCGATTCACTGGTGCAGACCACGACCGGCTTCAACCAGGCGGAGGGGCAGGCCGCCGGCATCGACGGTCCCAAGGAATTGCCGGCGCAGATGCTCGACCACGCCACCGGTTATCTGATGGCGTTCGGCGCCATGGTGGCCAAGGCGCGCCAGGCCCGCGAAGGCGGCAGCTGGCACGTGCGCGTATCGCTGGCGCAGACCGGACGCTGGCTATGGAATCTCGGCCGCCTTGACGGCGGACTGAACACCCCGGATCTTACGGGGGACGCTGTACATGCAGCGTTCATCGAAAGCATGCCATCTGGCTTCGGCACGTTGAAGGCGGTGCGTCATTCGGCGGTGCTATCGACAACGCCGGCACAATGGAGCCGTCCTGCGATGCCGCTCGGCAGTCATCCGGCACAGTGGCCGGCGCGAAGCTGACATGAAGCTGACACGTCGCAAATTTTTAACGCCAACCGAGAGGCGCCCAGCGTTTTTTAGGTTGTCTGAAATCTGAATTCAGCACTATTAGCGCGACCGATGAGGCAGTCATTTGCCGAGATCGTCGCAGACACAACCGGGCTCAATGGTAGTTGAAAATACCAAGCGATTGCAGGTGCTTACAAAACCACGGGTGATCACCTCCGTAGTTTTACTAGCTCTCGTCGGTGCCGGGGCCTACGGCTTCCTCCAGGCGGGGCCCAAGGAAAAGAAGCACTCCGACATTTCCAGCCAATCGCGCAGGAATGCTCAGACCTTCACGCCGACGCCGTCCGAATGGGCAACGCTGACGATCGAGCCGGTCAAGGCCAAGAGCTTCCGGGCCGAGTATGTCACCGAGGGCAAGGTCGCGGTCGACGAGGACCGCTCGACGCCGGTGTTCTCGCCCTATGCGGGCCGGGTCACCAAGCTGCTCGCCAAGCCGGGCGAGACCCTGAAGCAAGGCCAACCGCTGTTCACGATCGAAGCCGCCGACACCGTGCAGGCCCAGAACGATTTCGTTGCGGCGATGACGTCGCAGAACAAGGCGAGGTCGGCGCTCGAGCTCTCCGACATCCAATTCAAGCGCGCCAAGGATCTCTATGAGGGGCATGCCATTCCGCTGAAGGACTATCAGCAGGCGGAAGCGACCCAGGTCCAGGCGCAGAACGACATGCGTTCCTCGGGGACGGCGCTGGAAGCCGCGCGCAACAAGCTGCGCATCCTCGGTTTCACCGACGAGACCATCAAGGCGTTCCAGGAGAAGGGCGCGATCAATCCGGAAATCACGATCTATTCGCCGATCGCAGGCACCGTCGTGCAGCGCAAGATCGGCCCCGGCCAGTACGTCAGTTCCGGTGCCAGCGATCCGGTCTTCGTGATCGGCGACCTCTCCACGGTCTGGCTCACCGCGTTCGTGCGCGAGAGCGATGCGGCCGCGGTGTGCATCGGTCAGGACATCACCGTCAACGTGATGGCGCTACCGGGTCGGCCGCTGACCGCCAGGATCAACTACGTCGCCGCCGCGATCGATCCCAGCACACGCCGCCTCCTGGTCCGCGCCACCATCGACAACAAGGACGGCCTGCTCAAGCCGGAGATGTTCGCCAACGTCACGATCTACTCGGCCGGCGACCGTGCCGCACCGGCGGTGCCGAAACAGGCTTTGATCTATGAAGCCGACAAGGTCCGCATCTGGGTCGCGCGCGAAGATAAATCGGTCGAGCTGCGCCAGATCAAGATCGGCCTCATCAACGGCAACCTCGTCGAGGTCACCAGCAATCTGAAACCCGGCGAGCAGATCGTCACCAAGGGCAGCCTGTTCATCGACCGCGCGGCGTCCGGCAGCTGATCGACGACCCAAGAAAACTGAAGACCTGATGGATCGCCTCGTTGCTCTTGCCGTCAACCGGCGCTTCCTAATGGTCGGCATGTTCGTCGCCGTCCTGATCGGCGGCCTGATCGCGTTCAACCAGCTCAACATCGAAGCCTATCCCGATCCGACCCCGCCGATGGTCGACATCGTGACCCAGAGTCCGGGCCTGTCGGCCGAGGAGATCGAGCGCTACATCACGATCCCGATCGAGACCCAGGTCGCCGGCCTGAAGAACCTCACGACCATCCGCACCATCTCGCTCTACGGCCTCTCCGACATCAAACTCCAGTTCTCCTTCGCCTACACCTATGACGAGGCGCTGCAGCAGGTGCTGAACCGGCTGGCGCAGCTCGCGCCGCTGCCCGGCAACGTGCAGCCGCAGATCTCGCCGCTCAGCCCGATCGGCGAAATCTTCAGGTATCGTCTGGTGGGTCCGCCGAACTACAGCGTGCTCGACCTCAAGACCATCCAGGACTGGATCCTGCAGCGCCGCTTCCGCGCCGTACCCGGCGTCATCGACGTCACCGGCTGGGGCGGCAGGAGCAAGACCTACGAGCTCCAGGTCGATTTCAACAAGCTGGTCGCCAACGGCCTGACGCTGCCGCAATTGCTCCAGGCGGTCGGCAATTCCAACGTCAATGTCGGCGGCAATACCGTCAATATCGGCCAGCAATCGGCCGTGGTGCGCGGCGTCGGCCTGATCCGGTCGATCGACGACCTCGCCAACACCATGGTGGCGCAGTCCGGCGGCAATCCGGTGCTGGTCAAGGACGTCGCCACCGTAACCGTCGGTCAGAAGCCCCGTCTCGGCATTGCCGGCCTCGACGAGTCCGACGACATCGTACAGGGCATCGTCCTGATGCGGCGCGGCGAGCAGAGCTCGCCGACCATCAAGCGCGTCCACCAACTCGTTCAAACCATCAACAACTCCAGCATCCTGCCGCCCGGCGTGCGCATCGAGCGCATCTACGACCGCGGGGACCTGATTGAGCTCACCACCCACACCGTGCTGCACAACATGGTGGTCGGCATTATGCTCATCGTGCTGTTGCAGTGGATCTTCCTCGGTGATTTGCGCAGCGCGCTGATCGTCGGCGCCACCATTCCGTTCGCGCTGTTCTTCGCCGTTATCATCCTGGTGCTCCGCGGAGAATCGGCGAACCTGCTGTCGGTCGGCGCCATCGATTTTGGCTTGATCGTCGATGCCACCGTCATCATGGTGGAGGCGATCTTCCGCCGCCTGACCCAGACGACGCCGATGTCGGAAACCGAGCAGATGTCGAATGAGACGCTGTTCGGCATGAAGAGCCATGCCATCCTCAGCGCCGCGGCGGACGTTTCGCGCTCAATCTTCTTTGCAGCGGCAATCATCATCGCGGCCTTCCTGCCGCTGTTCACGCTATCGGGCGTCGAGGGCAACATCTTCGGGCCGATGGCGCGCACCTACGCCTATGCGCTGGCCGGCGGGCTGCTTGCGACGTTCACCGTCACCCCGGCGCTATCCGCGATCATCCTGCCCGCCCATGTCGAGGAGACCGAGACGAAGGTGATGCTGATCCTGCACCGGTTGTATTCGCCGCTGCTGCATTGGGCAGTCGCCAATCGAAACATCGTGCTCGGCGGCGCCGTCGGCCTCGTGCTGATGACGGTGGCGCTCGGCCGGCTGCTCGGTCTCGAATTTCTGCCAAAGCTGGAAGAGGGCAATCTCTGGATCCGCGCCACGCTGCCGCCGACCATCTCGCTCCAGGAAGGCAACACCTACGTCAACGAGATGCGCAAGGTCATCCGCGCCCGGCCTGAGGTCGAGTCCGTGGTGTCGCAGCACGGCCGTCCCGACGACGGCACCGACGCGGCCGGCTTCTTCAACGCCGAGTTCTTCGCGCCGCTCAAGCCTGCGAGCCAATGGCCCGGCACGCGCGACAAGGAGGAGCTGACCGCCGAGCTGCTCAAGCAGCTCGACGACCGCTTCCCCGGTGTCGAGTTCAACTTCTCGCAATATCTCCAGGACAACGTCTCCGAGGCCGTCTCCGGCGTGAAGGGCGAGAACTCGATCAAGCTGTTCGGCAGCGACCTCCAGGCGCTGACCGACACCGCCAACAAGATCAAATCGGTGCTGGCCACCGTACAGGGCGTCACCGACCTTGCGGTGTTCACTTCGCTCGGCCAGCCGACCATCCAGATCGACATCGACCGCGCCAAGGCCGCGCGCTATGGCCTCGCCCCCGGCGACATCAACGCCACGATCAAGGTCGCGATCGGCGGCGACACTGCGGGCGATCTCTATGAGCCGGGCAGCGACCGCCACTTCCCGATCATCGTCCGCCTCGCGCCGGAATACCGCAGAAGCGCGGAGGCGATCCAGAATTTGCGGATCGGCGCGCCGGGGCCGAACGGCACCGTCACGCAGATCCCCCTGAGCGAGGTCGCCAATATCAGCCTCGTCTCCGGCGCCGCCTACATCTATCGCGAGCAGCAGGAGCGCTATCTGCCGATCAAGTTCTCGGTGCGCGAGCGCGATCTCGGCAGCGCCATCCGCGAGGCGCAGCAGAAGATCGCCGAGCAGGTGCAGCTGCCGCCGGGCTCGCACATGGAATGGGTCGGCGAGTTCGGCAATCTCCAGGACGCGATCCGGCGGCTGTCGATCGTGGTGCCAATCTCGCTGGCGCTGATCGGCATCCTGCTCTGGTTCAATTTCGGCTCGATGACCGACACGCTGCTCGCGATGAGCGTGATCCCGATGGCGATCTTCGGCGGAGTGCTGGGCCTCTTGATTTCCGGCACGGCATTCAGCGTCTCCGCGGCGATCGGATTCATCGCGCTGTTCGGCATTGCCGTGATGGACGGCATCATCATCCTGTCGCAGTTCAACCAGCTCATCGAGGAAGGCATGGACCGCATGAGCGCGGTGGTGCGGACCGGTGAATTGCAGCTTCGTCCGGTGCTGATGACCTGCGTCGTCGCGGGCGTCGGCCTGCTGCCGGCGGCGCTGTCGGAAGGCATCGGCTCGCAGGTGCAGAAGCCGCTCGCGGTCGTGGTCGTCACCGGCATGATGCTGGCGCCCGTGGTGATCCTCGTGACCTTGCCGGTTCTGATCTCCTTCTTCTCGCGCCGCGCGCGCTGACCGTCAGAACCCGTAGAGCCGCGCCGGATTGTCGACCAGGATCTTCTTGCGCACATCCGCATCCGGTGCCCACGCCGGCAGCTGATTGAGCAGCCGGCCGTCGTCGATCTGATAGAGCGGCGCGATGTCGGTGGGCTTGCGGCCCTCGACGCGGCTGGAATCCGGATGCGGCCAGTCCGTGCCCCAGACGATGCGGTCCGGGTTCGCCGCGATCAGCACCTTCGCGAACGGCACCATGTCCTGATAGTCGGGAGCGAGCTTTGATGACCGGTAGGCGCCCGAAATCTTGACATAGGCCTTGCCGGATTTCACCAGCGCGACGAGATCGGAGAAGCCCAGCTGCTCCAGGCCCTGCGAGGCTTCAAGGCCGCCAAAATGGTCGAACACGACGGGCACCGGCGCCGTCTCGACGAGGTCCTTGATCGCCGAGATCATGGCAAGCGTGGTGTAGAGTTGCACGTGCCAGCCGCGCGCCTTCATGCGCTCGACTGCGGCAGTGAAGCGCGGTCGGCCGACATTGGGATCGTTCACGCCGCCGGTCGCCAGATTGAGGCGGATGCCGCGGAAGCCGTCCTGATGCATCGTGTCGAGCGCGCTCTCCGGTGTCTTATCGTCGATCACGGCCACCCCGCGCGCGGTCGCGCCGCGCGCCTTCATGCCGAACAAAGTGGAGGAATTGTCGGTGCCTAGACGCTCGGCGTCACGATCACCACGCGCTCGATATGCAGCGCCTTGTGCAGCGCGGCCATTTCTTCGGGACTCGCCGGCTCCGGCGTGTAGACGCGTCCCGCGAAGAACGGAAACTTTTCGACGTCGCCATGGATGTGGGTGTGGCAGTCACAGGTGTGCGCCGGGACGTCGAAATTGATCGGGGTCGCAGGCTGCGCCGCACGGGCGTGGGCTTTGCTGGTCATGGCTACTCCGGCGGCAAGGGAGGCAAGCAGGACACTGCGTCAGTTGAGCACGGTTTTTCTCCCTGTTTATTTTTTAGAGGCAAGCTCCGTGAGAATATCACATCAGCCCGGCAACCGCTCCGCTTCGCTGCATACCTGCTCGACAAGCTCGGCAAGCGGGCGTGAGCCGTCAACGCGTACGACCGGGCAAGACAAGCCCGCGAGCCACATTTCATGCTTTGCAAGATTGCGGCCTTCGCGATCACCGGCTTCATAATGGGAAGCCCATTCGACGAAGTCTTCGGTCTCATCATGACGCCAGCCGCCGGGCGCGACGGCGTCGGTGCCGAAATGGGCGGCCTCGCGAGCGCGCAATCGCCTCAGGCGGATTTCGCGCGGCGCAGTCACGAAGACGACGAGATCAAAGAATGGAACGAGCTCGTCGCCCCAGCCGGTGACAGATCCGCAGTCTATACGCGGCAGAAACATCTCGCGCATCAAGCGTAGACGTTCGGAGGTGGGGCGCGTCGTCTGGTAGGGCGGCACGGTCGGCAGCCAGAAATAGTCATCGCTGTCGTGATGCGGCAGCGCAAGCCGAGCGGCGAGCGCGCGACCGAGCGTCGTCACGCCGGATCCCGAAGCTCCCATCAGATGGATGCGGCGGCTTTTCATCGGTACCCCGCCAGGAGACTTGAAACTACTGCCCCGACGGCGTGCGCAGGCCGTGCCAGGCGTCGCGGACCTGCTGGTAGTGCACCTCGGGCAGATAGTCCGGCGTGTTCAGATTGAGCGTCTTGACGTCGAGATGGCCGACGGCGCTGAGCAGCGTGTAGGAGGCGATGACGCGATCGCGCAATGCGCCGATCAGGCGGGCCTTGGCCTGGATCAGGTCGGCCTGCGAGTTCAGCACGTCGACCGTCGTGCGTTGTCCGCCGGCGGCCTCGCGTTGCACGCCCTGGAGCGCGACGGTCGCCGCCTTCACCTCGGACTCCGAGGCCGAAACCGTGATCTTGGCGCCTTCATTGGCAACCCAGGCGCTGACCGCGGCCGTGCGCGTCTGGTTGCGCACCTGGTCGAGCACGAGCCGGCTCTGCGCCGTGATCTCCTTGGCCTGCCGGGTCTGCGCCGCGGCCTGGCCGCCGTCGTAAATCGGGGCTGTGACGTTGGCGACGATCGAGGCCTGGTCCTCGGCGAAGGTGCCGAGCGTCGGGTCGTTGTTCCGGCTCTTGCTGGCGCTGCCCTGGATGCTGGCGCTCGGCAGCAGCGTGCCTTCGGCGATGCGGATATTGGTGGAGGCGACGTCGACGTCGAAGCTTGCGGCCATCACCGCCGGATGCTGGCGGATCGCCATCGTCATCGCGTCCTCGCGACTCTTCGGCAGATAGCGGTCGACGACCTCGGCGGGCCGAAGCTGCGACGGCGCATTGCCGATCACCTGCGCATAGGTGGCCTGGCTGACGGCGAGCGCGACTTCGGCGGCGTTGAGATCGGCAAGGCCGCGGTTGAGGCGCGCTTCGGCCTGGGCGGTATCGGTCGGCGTGACATCGCCGGCGTTGAGGCGGCGCTGGGTGACGGCGAGTGTTTCGCGCAGGAAGGCGACGTTGGAGCGCTGCGCTTCGACCAGCGACTGGTTGGCGAGCACGTTGGTGTAGGCGGTGACCGCATCGAGCAGCACACCCTGGCCGACGTTGCGCAGCGCCTCGCGGCCCGACTGCACCTGGAGTTCGGCGGCCCGCACGCTGTTGGCGGTGCGGAAGCCGTTGAACAGGGTCTGCGTCACGGTGACGCCGATGATCCAGGGTTTCAGATTGGCGGTCTGGATGGTGTTGTCGGGCAGCAAATTGCGCACCGATTGCAGGCCGGCGCTGAGGCTGGCCACGATCTGCGGCCGATAGCCGGCAAGCGCCTGCGGCACGTTCTCGTCGGTGGCGCGCTGCCGCGCGCGCTCGGCATTGAGCTGGGGGTTGGTCTGGTAGGCCTTGGCCAGCGCCTCGGGCAGGGCTTCCGCCGATGCGGCCGAGGGCAGGGCGCAACAGAGCGCCAGCGTGGTCCATGTCGCAAGCACAGGAGCCACGCCCGATCGATGCCGCGTCATCACGCGACCAGCTCTGGCGGCACGCCCAATCATGTAATCCCGCAAAACCCTGGCTGTCCGCCCCCGCCGACGGCGGCCCTCTTAACTGTTTAACCAGCGCAGGTCCCGCAGGCAAACTGCCGCGGGGAAAACCCCCATGAAATGCGTGCTTGTTGCAGCTACGTCACAGGGGGCCTTAGGGGAGCGAGAGAGTCTTACACCAGCCTTGCAAGCCTTGCCGGGGTTTGGCTTTACCGGTTCTTGTTCACCGGCTTGCGCTTCTCGATGAACGCCGCCATGCCCTCGGAGCGGTCTTCCAGCGCGAAGGTCGAGTGGAATAGGTTGCGCTCGACGCTCATGCCTTCGGCGAGCGTGGTCTCGAACGCGCGGTTCACCGCTTCCTTGGCCATCGCAGCGGCAGGGCGCGACATCGCGGCGATCTTCTCGGCTGCCGCCATCACCTCGTCCATGAGCTTGTCGGCGGGCACGATGCGGCTGACGAGGCCGCTGCGCTCGGCCTCTGCCGCATCCATCATGCGGCCGGTGAGGCAGAGGTCCATCGCCTTCGACTTGCCGATCGCGCGGGTCAGGCGCTGGGTGCCGCCGATGCCCGGAATGGTGCCGAGCGTGATCTCGGGCTGGCCGAACTTTGCGGTGTCGGCTGCGATGATGACGTCGCACATCATGGCGAGCTCGCAGCCGCCACCGAGGGCGTAACCCGCGACCGCGGCGATGGTCGGCTTGCGGCAGCGTGCGACGCGGTCGCCGCCGATCGCGGCAAAATCCTCGGAGAACATGTCGATGAAGCCTTTCGGCTGCATCTCCTTGATGTCGGCGCCGGCGGCAAAGGCTTTCTCGCTGCCGGTCACGACGATGCAGCCGATGGCCTCATCGGCCTCGAGATCATCGACGGCGGCCGCAATCTCGCGGAAGACGCCGAAGGAGAGCGCGTTGAGCATTTTCGGCCGGTTCAGCTTGATGATGCCGACCGCGCCTTTGCTCTCGACGATGATGTGTTCGAACGTGCTCATGTTCCACCCACGCTTTTGATTGGGCGGGCAATGTGCCCGCTGGCGCGATGGGCTTCAAGAGGGCCGGACGCAGGACGCGCGGGCCGCGCGTCCTGGCGGAACTGACGGTCAGGCCATGAACATGCGCGCGGCCGAGGCCAGCGTCAGCAGCGTGCCGACGCCGATGAAGATCTTGCCGATCAGGGAGCTCTGGTCCCAGGCCGAGCTCTGCTGGGTGCTTGCCATCACCGGTGAGGGGCGCGGCTGTGCTTCGGTTGCGGCGATCACAGCCTTCTGCGCCGGTGGGCTGTCCTGTTGCAGGGCGCGGTCGATGTCGTTGAGCTGATCGGGGGCCACCACTTGGGTGTCGGCGTTCGGTGCGGTGTTATTGGCGCTATCATCGGCCGCCGCCTGGACGTTGTCGTTGGCGCGGCCCGTCATCGCGGAGGCCGCAGCCGCGGTCGGCGTATCGGCGGCGACCTGCGCATTGGCGTTGGCGACTTCCGGCGGCATCTGGCTCGAGGCCGGCACGCCGTTGTCTGCCTTGGCCTCGGCGGTATTTGCCGCAGCATCGTTCTTGTCGGCCTTGTCGTCGGGTTTCTGCGCCGTCTTGCTGCTGCTGGTGCGGCGAGACTCATGGCGCCGGTGCTTGCTCGGCTTGGCCGCGTCGGCTTGCTTGCCTGCGCTGTCGGAGTTGCTGCTTGCGGCTGAACTCGGCGCCGCCTGTGCAATGCCCCCAAACAGCAAGAAAAGTCCGGCCAGAACGATCAGGGCCGCGCGCCCGATGGCTTTGATCATGTTGACGATCTCCCCAATTCCGCCCGTCCCAGGAACGAACAGAGACCCTGGGGCGTGACCACAGCGGGGCAGAAAATGGGAATCTTCTGGCTACACCGGGCAAAAGCGGGGCAAACCGCCCCTCGCGGCCGGCCGCCGGATGCGGGCCGGACTGATCGGTGTTATGAGCCGTCGCGGGCTCTTACGGCCGCACCGGATGCGGAGGCTCGGCAGCGATCACGAATTCGTGATAGCTCGGGTGCAGGGGTAACAAATTGAAAGAGCGGCCGAATTGCATGGTGAGGGGCGCGCGTGCGCGGACGTGAGGACGAATGGACCGGCCTGATGCGGTCGGCCATGGCTGGCGACGATGCGGCGTATCATCGCCTGTTGAAGGCGGTCACGCCGGTGCTGCGCGCTGCTGCGAGGCGTGGGCTGGCGCGGGCCGGCCAGTCTCCCGACCAGGCCGAGGATATCGTGCAGGAGATCTTGTTGGCGGTGCATCTGAAGCGACACACCTGGGACAGCGAAGCTCCCTTCGCGCCCTGGCTGTTCGCGATCGCCCGCAACAAGCTGATCGATACGCTGCGGCGGCGCGGCAGGCGCGTCTTCGTCAACATCGATGATTTCGTCGAGACGCTGCCGGGCGAGGCACCGCAGGAAACGGCTTCGGCGGGCGAGGTCGCCGCGCAACTGAGCACTCTGCCGCAGCGCCAGCGCGACGTGTTGCAGTCAATCGCGGTCGAGGCCGCCTCGATCAAGGATACGGCGGCAAAGTTTGCGATGAGCGAAGGTGCGGTGCGGGTCGCGCTGCATCGCGGACTTGCTGCGCTGACTGCCAAACTGCGGGACCACTAGGCATGGATACCGATCAACTGATTCGCTCGCTCGCGGCCGACAACGTCCATCGCGCGCCGCGCGTCGGCGCCGTGCTGACCATGGCGCTGCTGGTGGCCGCGCCGCTGTCGATCCTGATCTTCGCGACGTTCCTCGGCGTGCGCCCGGACGTGATGAGCGCGATGCGCAATCCGTTTTTCGACATGAAGTTCGCGGTGACGCTGTCGCTCGCGATCCCCGCGATCATCGTCAGCCTGCATCTGTCGCGTCCCGAAGCCCTGCTGCGCGGCTGGGGCTGGCTCTTGCTGCTTCCCGTCGGACTGCTTGCCGTGGCGATCGGCAGTGAGGCGATGATGGCGCCGGCCATGCCGATGACCATGCGCTTGATGGGCAAGAACTCCAGGGTGTGCCTGCTTGCGATCCCCGCGATGTCGCTGCCGCTGCTTGCGGGGGCGCTGTTCGGCCTGCGCCACGGCGCGCCCTCGCGCCCCGCGCTCGCCGGCGCGCTCGCCGGCCTGGTCGCGGCGGGATTGGCCGCGACGCTCTACGCCTCGCACTGCACCGACGATTCCCCGCTGTTCGTCGCGACTTGGTACACGATCGCGACCGCGGTCGTGACCGCGATCGGCGCGGCGGTGGGCTCCAAAGTCCTGCGGTATTAAGGAGCCAGCTTCACGCCGCCGGCGTCGTGCCCCGCTGCATGCGGTGGAAGCGCAGCACCTGCTGCGCGGTCGAAGAGCGCAGGGCTTCGTAGGTATCTCGCAGCGCCAGCATGTCGGTCTGCGAGCCGCCGGAGAGCTTCTCGCGCATGGCGATGATCGCGCGCACGCTCGACCACGACATCCCCGCGACCTTGGCGAGGATCATCACACCCTCGGTCCGGCTGTCGATCATCATGGTCTCGGCGGTCTCGACCGCGACGCCTGCGAGCGCCGCCAGCCCCGCATTGGTCTCGTCGAACTTGCCTTGCTCGGCGAAGGTGCTGACCTGGAATTCGTTGAGGCGACCGTCCGCGTGCAGCGACTTCACCAGCGCACGCGCCATCTCGGTCTGCCGGGTCGTGGCGGCGGCACGGACCCGCTGGGCCGCTTCCTGGACCACGCTCGATACTTCGTCCGCAAGTTCGGGGTGTGCGGCCTCTAACTTCCTGCGCACACTCAAGGAGGCCTTCGCGACCAGCTTCAAATAATGATGACGCGGCAGGTCGGGCCGCAGGCCGATGCAGGTGGCGAGGTCGTCGTCGCGTTCGGCGCGGGTGACGAGGTCGGTGAGACTTCCCTCGGAGAGGCGCGCGCCCGGATTGCTGACGGTCGACTGCACCACGTCCTCGTTGCCGCGCGTCACCAGCAAATCGGTCAATGCCTCCGACAGCACTCGCCGCAGCGAGATCGCCTTGAGATGCGCCTGGCCCCTGGTGCGCGCGATCTCGATCAGGGTCGCCTCGTCCAGCCGTTCCGATTTCGACAGTACCGGGCTGGAGACCTCGATCACCTCGTCGAGCGCGAGCGTGCGGATGATCTTCGGCGGCGCGGAGACGATCGGTGCGAGGCGTTCGGCGAGCAGTGCCTTGGCCGAAATCTCGATCTGCTCGATCAGGCACTGGAACACGTCGTCGAACACCCGGACGTGGTCGTCGGAATAATCCACCGCGTTGCCCACGAAGAGATCGGTGACGCGGCGCAGCGTCTCGACCCGGCGAGCCACGGTGCCGTGCGAGAGCGCGGCCTGCAATTCCTCGAGCAGGTTCTCGGATGGTGTTGCCGATTTCGATCTCATTGCCCTGTCCTGGAGCGTTTGGCCCGGCGGCGTCTTCTCACGCGCCGGAAAAATGAATTGGTCAGCCCGTTGCAATGCGGTTGCGCCCTTGCGCCTTGGCGGAATAGAGCGCGTGGTCGGCGCGTGCTAGAAACGTGTCGGCAGTATCGTTGTCGCGCAGCGTCACGACGCCCGCGGAAATGGTCACGCGCAGGCCGGGGGAAAATGCGCTCCAGTCGAGATCGGCGATGATTTGGCGCAAGCGCTCGAGCATGCGCGATGCCGCTTCGCCATCGGTTCCGGGCAGCAGCAGCAGAAATTCCTCGCCGCCGTAGCGGCCGAAGCAGTCGGCTTGGCGGATGTTGGCGAAAATGGTGATCGCGAAGGTGCGCAGCACCTCGTCGCCGATGGGATGGCCGTGGGCGTCGTTGACGCGCTTGAACCAGTCGAGATCGATCAGCGCGATTGCGCAAGGCGTTGACGCCTGCCGCGACTTTTCGATCGCGGCGTCGAGAAGCCGCATGATGCAGCGGCGATTGTAGGAGCCGGTGAGCTCGTCGAGCTCGGCCAGTTCCTCGATGCGCTGATAGGCGGCCTTCAGCTCGATGCTGCGCCGGTACAGGATCTTGCGCAGCGTGGCGCCGAACAGGCCGAGGAAAGCGCACTGGCCGATCACCAGCACGAAGCACAGCATGGAGGCGGTCCGCTGCAACCGGGTCGTAACCGGCAGGCCAATCGGCAGATCCGAACCCAGGAAGACAAAGGCGAGCCCGCAGGTGGCAAGACCCCAGGTGAGCATCGCCTGGCTCGATGTCATCCGCAGCGTACCGAACGCGAAGATCAGAAACAGCACGGCGAGGAACGCGACCCCGACCGTCGGCACTGCGAGCAGGAATACCAGTTGCAGCGCCATATGCGCCGAGATCTGGAAGACGGTGAGGTAATGATCTTCGAACCGATCGCCGAAGCCGGCTTCCGACAGCACGGTGAACGTACCGATGATCAGGAGCCCGCCGAGCCAGAACAGCGACGGCACACCCATGGAGATCGCACCGTCATAGGCGTACAGCAGCAGGACGGAGGCGCCGAGCGAGTAGCTCGCGACCTGCCCGATATACATCTGGCGGCGCTGGCGGGCCCGGCGCGCCAGGACTTCCGGAGCCGCCGCCGCGGGCGCGAGGACGAGATCCGCGACTTCAGCGGCACTCCTCTGCGGAAAGGACGGCGCGGCCGTGTTCATTGTCCTGCCAATGGTGGATGTCAGCTCAAAAATCTACGTGGCAAGCCTTTAGGTTTGGTATCCTTCGAAATCGAATCCGAACCGTGCAGCGCGGAACAGGGAATGTCGGCCGGCAGCGAAATTTGCCGGCGGTTAAGCAATGGTTTGCGATGCGGTCGAGCCAAAGCAGGGGTTCGTGAGACATACACCGTGCAGGGCTGCTAATGGATCCAGGTTGACCGGGCTGCCTGTGCCGGACAGTCCTTCGCAGGGAAATATTTCAGTATTATGTTACCGATCTGGATCGAGGCGGGTCGCCGCCGGTGGAACAAGAAAAATGCGCGTATGTGGGGTGGATCACATAAGCCCCCGTATGCGTGCGGTAGCTTGAAGAATTTCGCCGCTTTGGTCGAACCCTCCGCCGCACCGACCCGACCAACTTTGCGAGACGGCCTTTGAGCGTGACACAGGCGGCTTCGGACGAGGTCCTGATCGCCAGGATCGCTCAAGGCGACCGGCTCGCCATGCAGGTGTTGTACGGGCGGCACCATGTCAGGGTTTACAGGTTCGGGCTCAGGCTCGTGCGGGACGAGCAGGCGGCGGAAGACCTCATCAGCGAGGTGTTTCTCGACGTCTGGCGTCAAGCCGGCAAATTCGAGGGCCGATCCGCCGTTTCCACCTGGCTGCTGGCAATCACCCGATTCAAGGCCCTGTCTGCGCTTCGGCGCAGGAAGGATTTCGAGTTGGACGAAGAGGCCGCCAACGCGATCGAGGATACGTCCGACGATCCGGAAACGGTGGTGCAGAAGAAGGATACCAGTGAGGCGTTGCGGGAGTGTCTGACGGGCCTTTCGCCGGAACACCGGGAAATCGTCGATCTCGTCTACTACCACGAGAAATCCGTGGAAGAAGTGGCCGAAATCGTCGGGATACCGGAGAACACTGTGAAGACGCGCTTGTTCTATGCGCGCAAGAAACTGGCCGAACTGCTGAAGGCAGCCGGCGTTGAGCGAGGCTGGCCATGATGGCTTTGAGCAAGAAGATGCTGGAGCAAGAGCCCAGTGAAATTGAACTGCTGCTGCCCTGGCACGCCGCCGGCACGCTGAACGCGCGCGATGCCCGCCGCGTCGAGGAAGCGCTGGCGCGCGATCCGGAGCTTGCGAAGCAATATGCCGCGATCCGCGGCGAGTACGAAGAGACCATTCATCTGAACGAGAGCCTGGGGGCTCCGTCGGCGCGCGCGATGCAGAAGCTGTTCGCCGCGATCGACGCCGAGCCGGCGCGGGCGACCGGTTCGCTGCCGCTGTCGGCGCGCATCGCGACCTTCTTCGCGAGCCTGTCGCCGCGGACGCTGGCCTGGTCGGCGAGCCTCGGCGCCGTCGCGCTCGTACTGCAAGCCGGAATTATCGGCGCCGTGCTGATGAAGAACCAGCCTGCGACCTTCCAGACGGCTTCGCTCTCGACCAGTGCGCCGATCACACGCGAACTTGGTAGCACGGCCGCGCCGGCGCGCGCGCTGGTGCGCTTCACCCCCGAGGCGCGCATCGCCGACATCACCGCGTTGCTCGACAGCTATCAGGCGTCGATCATCGACGGAGCCAAGGGCGGCATGTTCCGCCTCCAATTCAACAAGGCGATGAGCCAGGACGAGCTCGCCTCGCTGCTCGGCAAGATGCAGCGCGAGAAGTTCGTCAATCTGGCCGTCGCGACGCCCTGAACGTGCCACTGAACTGATGACGCGCAAGTCCGAGAGCTGGGTACGCGCCGGGGCCTACGTTTCGTCGGTTGGAGCCGTGCTGCTGCTCACAGCCTGTCTCGGCGCCGAGGTTGCGCAGGCGCAGGCGATCATGCGTACGCCCACGATCAGCGTTCCCTCGCGCACGCCGACCATCTCTTCGAGCATTGCCCCGCGTGTCAGCCCCGGTGTTGCCGCACGTGCGGTCAGCGTCGGCCGCGGCCCGCGGACGATCGCGGCCATCCCCCGCACCACACCGTTGCGCATGCGGACGACGCCGGTGCTGCCCTATGCGCGCTATTCGCCGAACCTCTATCCGGCCTGCACCGCACCCTATCGCGATGCCGGCGGCGAATGCCTGGCGCAGCCGAACGCGGGCGGCGAGGGCGGTGGAAAATCAGGCAAGAAGAGCGCCGGCAAGGGGCGTGGCAACAGCACGCCGGCCGCGGTGAACCTGCGCAGCTTCGCCAACGAATTCGTCGCCGAGATCGACAGCGCGCTGTCGCCGGCCGAGGCCGACGAGCTTGCGCGTCGCCACGGCCTGACGCGCGTCGCCTCCGAGAATTTTCCGCTGATCGGCGCCACTTTCGGCCTGTTCCGCATCACCGACGGCCGGCCGTACGAGACAGTGCGGCGCGAATTCGCGGCCGACGGCAGTGTGCGCTCGCTTCAGCCGAACTTCCGCTATGTGCTCCAGGACCAGACATCGTCGGGATCGACCGAGGGCGATCCTGCGCAATATGCACTGACAAAGCTCCGCCTGCTGCAGGCGCACACGCTGGCGCACGGCGCCAACGTCACGATTGCCGTGATCGACTCCGGCATCGACGCCAGCCATCCCGAACTCGCCAATTCCATCGCCGACAATTTCGATGCGCTCGGCAGCGCCGAGGGGCCGCACGTTCACGGCACCGGCATCGCCGGCGCCATCGTGGCGCATGCGCGGTTGATGGGCAGTGCGCCCGAGGCGCGCATCATCGCGATCCGCGCCTTCGGCGGCACCGCCGGTGGCGCCGAGAGCTCGTCCTACATCATCCTGCGCTCGCTGAACCATGCCGCCGAGCACGGCGCGCAGATCGTCAACATGAGCTTTGCCGGTCCGAAGGACGCGGTGATCGAGCGGGCCATCGCGGCGACCGCTGCGCGCGGGCTGGTGCTGATCGCGGCCGCCGGCAATGCCGGCGCGAAATCGCCGCCGCTCTATCCCGCCGCCAATCCCAACGTGATCGCGGTCAGCGCCACCGATCAGCAGGACCGGCTGTTCACCGCCTCCAACCGTGGCAACTACATCGCGGTCGCAGCCCCCGGCGTCGACATCTTCCTGCCGGCGCCCGACGGCAAATATCAGATGACGTCGGGCACGTCGTTCTCGGCCGCCTATGTCTCCGGCGTCGCGGCGCTGCTGCTCGAGCGCAACCATGCCTTGAAGCCGGAAGCGCTGCGCATGACGCTGGCGAAGACTGCGCGCGACCTCGGTTCACCCGGGCGTGATGATCTGTTCGGTGACGGCGAGGCCGATGCATTTGCCGCGGTCATGGCCGTTCCCCCCGACAGCGCGACGCCGGTTGCGGCGGCATCCGGTACAACAAAACGTGAAGACGCCGGCAAGCGTCGCGACGAGCCGGGCAGCCGCGCGATCGAGCAACCCTCGCTGTCGAGCACAGACGAGAAATCCGCGATTTCTCAGGCGGATAGGCCGGCGACGCGATAGCCGCTGCGACAAAGATGCGCGTACGCCGAAGCTCAAAAAAGCAAACCCCGCGTTGAACGTTCAGCCAGCTGCCACGACCAAATTATGTGGGAGCGGTCATCCCTCCCCATCAGTCATATCAGGCGCGAGCGCCCATCCACCCCAAGCGCCCATATGGCTCGACCCGTCCGGTTGTCCCCCCGGACGGGTCTTTTCTTTTGGGCATCTGATCTTTTGAAGCTTGGCGCTCGTTCAGCTTCCGGTTGAAGGATCGCGCCCGCGTTCGTGCCGATCGTCGACTCGGCACGCGGCAAGCCCGTCATGCTTGTGCGAAGCTTGACTCGAAAACACAGGAAATCTCCGCACGACTACGGTGTTTGATGACGGGCGCGGCGTCGTTGCTGGACAAGTCAAAACTTTTCCACAAAATATTCATGTCGCGTCTAAATTGATTCGTGTGCGTTGCGTCCCCGCGTCCGTGTTTTCTCCTGACGGGCTGGTTCATGACACATCGCCAAGAAGTCGTTCGCGACGTGGCTGTTAGCCGCGACATCGCGGCACGCTGGTGCGCTCTCGCCGAGCAGCGGCTGCAACATCTCTCCGAAATGTTCGAGACCGGACGCTGGCGCCGCTACCACTCCGAGATCGCATTCCTCGAAAACATCCAGGAGGCCAAGCGCGCGGTCCAGACCTGGCGCGCGCTTGCAACGGGTGCGGACGTCGCTGCGGCAGCCGCGAGCGTGACGCCTGCCTTCGGCTGGTCGCCGGCGACGATGCCGCGCGTGTTTCCGCGTGAGCAACAGGCGCAGACCGTGCAGCCGAAGGCCGTCCACATCGCGCCCGAGACCGCCGTGCCAGTCAGGCTCGATCCCGAGCCGGACGTTCTCGCCGATATCACCGACGCCCCGATCGCACCGCTCTCCGCGCCGCCCGCGATGGCACCGATCACGGCACCTGCCGTGATGGCACCGCCGACGGCGCCGGCCACGATGGCAACGCTTCTGCCGCAGTTCTCCCCGCCCGCGGCCGAAATCGTCGCCGCCCCCGAGCGCGTCGTCGAATTCACCTTCAGCCTCGACGGCCTGCAGGCAAAATACCCGCTGCTGCGGAACGCGTTCTAAGGGATGTTCAAGAGGGCAGCCGAACTTCTCCAACCCCGTCATCCTGAGGCGTGAGCCTTGCGGTGCAGAGCACCGCAAGGGCGAGCCTCGAAGGATGTGCGGCCCGTCTGCCGGCCGCACAGTTACCGCCGCACTGCATTCCCCCCGACCACCACCTGCGCGAACCGCTGCGCACCGTCGGCCGACAGGTCGGACGTCACCGCACGCGCGTGATCGAGCCCGACCACGGCGCCGCGCGGGGTCTCGGAGATCATGTTGTTGTTGACGAGCGCAGAGCCGGCCCCCGGCACCACGGAGACACCGACGCCGGCCAGCGCCTTGCGGATCACGTTGCCTGTGATCGCGACGTCGCGCAGATATTTGCCCCAGCCGGCGACGATGCCGTAGGATGGCGCGTTCTCGATCACGTTGCCGGTCACCGATGAATCCGCTTCGATGTAGATGCCGACGCCGGCATTGTCGTCGGGCGCGGTGCCGATCGGACGCTTCGGGAGCAGATTGCGGATGATATTGCCCTGGACAACGGCAATGCGGCCGCCCTCGTTGAAATTGCAGACGGAGACGCCGACGGCGGCGCCGTCGACGGTGTTGTTGGCAATCACCGCAGCTTCGAACGCGAACTCGGAATAGAGCGCGACCTCGCGCACGTCGCTGACACTGTTGCCGGTGATGTGGATGTTGGAGGCGGAGTTGCCGCGCACGGCTGAGTAGTCGCAATTCCTGATGCGGTTGCCGCGCACGATCACATTGCCGGCGCGAAAGGCGTTGATGGCGTTGCCGTACTGGCCGGAGCCGCCGGGGCCGGCCTTGATGTCCTCGATGCGGTTGTCAGCGACCAGCGTGCCGTCATCGCCGATCGCGGTGCGCAGGATCTCGATGCCGTTGTCGTTGGTGCCGGTGATGGTGTTGCGGGAAACGCTGAGGCCCCTGGCGTCGAACGAGACCACCGCCGTCACCGCGATATTAGTGAAGATATTGCCGGAAATGTCGCCCGAGACCTGCTCGAGCCAGATGCCGCTGCCGCCGGATCCCGTGATCGCGCAATCGGTGATGCGGATGTCGCGGCCGCCGAGGACGTGGATCAGGCCGCGCCGCGTCGGCAGCGGAATGTTGCCGCCGTCGAAGGTGATGCCGGTGAGGCCAATCGCATCGGAACCATCGCTCTGGATCGCCGAGGCGCCGCCGGTGAAGACGAGTTTCGTCGCACCGCGCACGCCGATCAGTTGCGCGCCGTTCGGGAGCCGCAACAGGCCGGTCCGGTAGATGCCCGGCGGCAAGGCGAGCGGCATCTGCGCCCGCGCGCTCTCGTCGATCGCACGCTGAAGCGCTCGCGTCTGGTCCTCGCTGCTGCCGGGCCGCACGCCGTATTGCGTGGCGTCGCGGCCGAGCAGGGATGTCAGGGGCGCCGCGCGGGCAGCGTCAGCCGGCATGGCGAGCGCGCCGGCGATGCCGGCGGTCGAAGCTCCGATGAGATGACGGCGATTGAGGTCCATGACGCGTCCTTCGGCGGACGCGGGAAGTGTCCGCGCCGACTAGGTAGCGCAGCGCGGCCGGTGGCGTGAGGATTGTTCGCGGTAGGGTTAAATGTTTACGCAAGCGAGGTGCGGTAGGGTGGGCAAACGACTTGTCCGCCGTAGCTCGGAGAGCGAAGGCGCAAGCGTGCCCACCATTGTCACCTCGGATGAAGATGCATGGTGGGCACGGCGCAAGAGCGCCTTTGCCCACCCTACGAAATCGGCGTGTTCCGCGCCTTGCGCGCCAGTTGCACGATCTCCATCAACATTGCTTCGCCAGCATCCACCAACTCGTCCAATGTGATCCGAGGCGCGCCCTTGCGGCGCACGGCGCCGCTGCGCGCGAGCAACGGGATGTGGATAAACGCCGCCAGCCTCGGCCCGCCCGCTCTCACATTCTCGATCGCGCGCCAGCTCAGATAGTTGCAGAGATAGGCGCCGGCATCGCGCGAAGAGCGCGCATCGATGCCGGTGAGACGTGCGGCGCGCAGCAGCCGTGCGGTGTGCGGACCGAACGTCATCGCGTCCGCATGGCCAGCGATGCCGCGCTTGCTCGAACGGGTGTTGGCGGCATCCGGCCAGAGCATGGTGACGGCATTGCGGGCGCGGGTCTCGATGCGCAAGTAAGACGTGCGTGCGGCGAGGCCGAACATCAGAAGCGCATCCGGCTTCACCTTCGTGAGCACGTCAGGCAATTGCCGGTCGACCGCAGCATAGGTGACCGGGAAGATGTGACTTGCAATCGTGACATCGTCGAGTGCCGGGCGGCGCAGCTGCGCCAGTCGCGCCACCAGCGGCTGGGTCGGGTTATAGGGCGCGCCGGGAAACGGTCCGAATCCGGTCAGGAGAACGCGGAGCTTTTCGCTCATTGCAGCAACTCCAAGATCTGCTCGGCGGCGAGCGCCGGCGTGAGATGGCCGTCGGCCACCTCCGCCTCGATCTTCCGGACCTTGGTCCGCACCGATGCCTCGCTGCGCAGCCGCGCCAGCATCCGCTGCTCCAGCATCGACCACATCCATTTCACCTGCTGATCGCGCCGACGCGCGGCAAACTCGCCGGATGCGCTCATCGCCTTGCGGTGATCCAGAACCTTCTGCCAGAGCTCGGCGATGCCGGTGCCGGTGAGCGCCGAATAGGTCTCAACCGGTGGGTGCCAATGCTCGGACCTGGGGCTGAGAATGTGCAGCGCGCCGCGATAGTCGGCCGCGGTGATCTTGGCGCGCTTGAGGTTGTCGCCATCGGCCTTGTTGATGGCGATCATGTCGGCGAGCTCGACCAGACCCTTCTTGATGCCTTGTAGCTCGTCGCCGCCGCCCGGCAGCATCAGGGCGAGGAAGAAATCGGTCATGTCGCAGACCGCGGTCTCGGACTGGCCGATGCCGACGGTCTCGACCAGCACGACGTCGAAGCCGGCGGCTTCGCAGAGCAGCATCGCCTCGCGCGTCTTGGCGGCGACGCCGCCGAGCGTGCCCGAAGACGGCGAGGGGCGGATGAAAGCATCAGTGGAGGCCGCCAGCCGCGCCATCCGCGTCTTGTCGCCGAGGATCGAGCCGCCGCTGCGCGCCGAGGACGGATCGACCGCGAGCACGGCGACCTTGTGGCCCTGTTCAATCAGATACGTCCCGAGCACGTCGATCGTGGTTGATTTGCCGACGCCTGGCGATCCGGTGATGCCGACGCGAAATGCCTTGCCGGTGTCGGGCAGCAGCGTCTGCACCAGCTGGCGCGCCAGCGCCTGATGGTCACCGCGCCGGCTCTCGACCAGTGTGATGGCCCGGGCGAGGGCCGCGCGACTGCCGGCGCGCAAGTCGCGGGCAAGGGATTTGATATCCAGCGAGGCCTTCTTCTCAGTCATGCCCTGCTTTACAACGCCGAGGGGAGACAGGCGAGGGCCGCCCGCCCGATATCACCGGGATGTCGCCACGACCGTCTGCGGCTGCTTCACCTTGCGCCACACCCACACCATCACCGGCCAGAGCAGCGCGCCGATCGCCATTGCGGCGAGGATGGCCGCCACCGGCCGCTCGAAGAACGGCAGGATGCTGCCGTCGGACTTGATCAGCGAGGTGACAAAGGCCTGTTCCACCATGGTGCCCATGACGATGCCGAGCACCATCGCGGCGACGGGATAGCCGTTCGCCTCCATCACATAGCCGATCACGCCGAACGCGGCGACGGTGACGACGCCGAACATGTTGTTGCCGATCGCGAACGAGCCGACCGCGCAGCACAGCATGATGATGGGCATCACGGTCGAGCGTGGTGCCAGCAGGACATAAGCGGCGACCCGGATCATGGCGATGCCGAGCGGGATCATCAGGATGTTCGCGATGATGAACATCAGATAGATCGCATACATGCTCGACGCCTTCTCGGTGAACAGCGTCGGGCCGGGATTGAGCCCCTTCATGTAGAGCACGCCGATCGCGATCGCGGCGATGGTGTCGCCGGGGATGCCGAACAGCAGCGAAGGCACCCAGCCGGAGGCGATGCTGGCATTGTTGCTGGCGCCGGCCTCGACCAGGCCTTCGACGTGACCGGTGCCGAACTTTTCCGGCTCCTTGGAGAACCGCTTCGACATCGCGTAGGAGACCCAGGCGGCCATGTCGGCACCGGCGCCGGGCAGCACGCCGATGATGATGCCGACGATGTTCCCGCGCGTCATCTGCCAGTGATAAAGCTTCGTCAGCTTCCACTGGCCGGCCATGATGCTCCCGAATTTTCGCCGCGGCAGTGGTGGCGGCTCGGGCGTCAGCATCGCGCGCATCACCTGCGCCACCGCGAACACGCCGACCAGCGCCGGGATCGGCTCGATGCCGCCGAACAGATCGGTGATCCCAAAGGTGAAGCGCGGGATGCCGCCGGGGTTCTCGATGCCGATGCAGGAGACGAGCAGGCCGATGAACATCCCCGCGATCGCCTTCACCGGCGAGGAGCGCGCGACCAAAGTGGCGCACATCAGGCCGAGCAGCGCTAGCCAGAAATATTCGAAGGTCGAGAACGACAGCGCGATCTCGGCGAGCGGCGGCGCCAGGATCATCAGCGACAGCACGCCGGCGATGCCGCCGACTGCGGAGAACCAGACGCCGGCCCCGAGCGCGAGCTCGGCCTGGCCCTTGCGGGTCATGGCATAGGCTTCGTCGGCATAGGCGGCGGAAGCCGGCGTGCCGGGAATGCGCAGCAGCGCGCCTGGAATGTCACCGGAGAAGATCGCCATCGAGGAGGCCGCAACGATGGTCGCGATCGCCGCGATCGGCGACAGGTAGAAGGTGACGGGGACGAGCAGGGCGGTCGCCATCGTCGCCGACAAGCCCGGCAGCGAGCCGATCACGAGCCCGTACACGGAAGCCGCAAACATCGCGATGATGACCTCCCAGGTGGAGATCAGTGCGAACGCATCAATCAGGGTTTTCAGCATGGGATTACCAGGGCGTCGGCAGCAGGCCGGCAGGCAGCGGCACGCGGAGCAGCTTGCCGAAGATGAGGTGAATGGCGAACGGCGAGAGCGCCGCGAGCGGCAACGCCAGCTTCCACTTCGCCCCTAACGCGGTCGAGGTCACGTAGACCATGATCGCCGCGGTGATGATGAAGCCGAGCCGGTCGGCGGCAAAGACGTAGAACAGCAGCAGCGCTGGCGGCAGCAGCGCGCGCAGGCCGTAGAGCTTGCCCTGTGGCTGCGGGCTAGCTGCCTGGCCGTCCTCGAACGGGATGAGCTCTTCCTCCTCCTCGAAGGAATGGCCGATGCCGAATACGATCGCGAGCCCGCACAGCGCGAGCCCCGTGCCAATCACCAGCGGAAACACATTGGGGCCGACCGGCTGCCCCGGCACCGGCGGCAAGATCCAACCGCCATAGGCGGCGGCCGCGCCGAGTGCGACGAGAAACGATCCCGTGACGGAGTCGGGAAGACGCATGAGGGAGTCCTACAAAGAGTGTTCTCCCGCTCCCCGCGCGCGGGGAGAGGGTTGGGGTGAGGGGGGTCCTCCGCGAGGACGGTGAGAGTTGGATTCGTGGAGAGTCCCACTCACCCGGAATCCGCGCTTTGCGCGAATTCCAGCCTCTCCCCGCAGGCGGGGAGAGGCGATCAGAGCGTCGCAGTACCAGGTCACGCCTTGCTCAGGCCGGCCGCCTTCATTGCCTCGCCCATCTGGGCGTCGCCCTTGTCCATGAAGCCGGCGAAATGGGCGCCATCGCCCCACACGGTGCCAAAGCCGCGATTGCTCATGAAGTCCTTGAACTCGGCGGAGTCGTAGACCTTCTTCAGGGCCGCGGTGAGTTTTGTTGCGATCTCCGGCGGCAGGTTCTTGGGTGCGCCGATGCCGCGCCAGGCGCCGGTCGCGTAATCGATGCCCATCGCCTCCTTCAGCGTCGGCACGTCCTTGAAGATCGGATTGCGCGCCGGTGCCATGATGGCGAGGCTCCTGGCCTTGCCGGCCTCGATAATGGCGCGCGCTTCCGGCACCGAGCAGGTGGTGAGGTCGAGGCCGCCGGCGGCGAGATCCTGCATGGCTGGCGCCGCGCCGTTCGAGGGCACCCAGGCGACCTGGTTGGCGGGCAGGCCCATCGCCTGCATCCAGCCGACCAGCGCCAGATGCCAGATGCCGCCCTGGCCGGTACCCGAAGCCTTGAACTTGCCTGGGGGCGCCGCCTTGATCGCCTCGGCGAGCTCCTTGACCGTCTTGTACGGCGAGGAGGAGGAGACCTGAATGCCGGGCGGATCCTCGTTCATCAGCGCCAGCGGCGTATAACTCTTCGGCGTCAGGTCGGTGAGGCCCTGCCAGTGCATCATCGAGATTTCGACCGTGAGCATGCCGATGGTGTAGCCGTCCGGCTGCGCAGTCGCGATTGCGCTATGGCCGACGACGCCGGAGCCGCCGGTGCGGTTGACCACGTTGAAGGGCTGGCCGAGATCCTTCTCCAGCAGCGCCGCGACGATGCGCGCGGTCGCGTCGGTGCCACCGCCTGCGCCCCAGGGCACGATCACGGTGACCGGACGCGCCGGATAGGTTTGCGCGCGTGCGGGCTTGAACCCGAACACGGCGGATGCCGCAACGGCGGCGGATGAAGCCGCAAAGGTGCGGCGCGAAATCTTGGACATTGAATGCCTCCCAGCGGCGCCCGTGACGTCGGGCGCTCTTGTCAACGGCGGCATTCTAGTCGGCTTTGCGGCGCCGCTGCAAGGTAGCGCTACCAATGAGATCGCAGTGTTGTGTGAAAGCTGGAGGCCCATCGGAAAAGGCAGTCGGAAATCGGGTGGGTTTTGCTCGCGCAAGTCGCCAACCTCAGCGCGTAACGAAAGCCAAAGGCACGCTTCCGATGACCCAAGCCTATTACAGCGCCGTGTTGGACCACCCGATGGACGAAGTCTGGTCGCTGATCCGCGATTTCAACAACTATCCCGCTTACATCGACGGGGTGAGCGAGAGCGTGATCGAAGACGACAAGCGCGGCGACGAAGTCGGCGCCATCAGGCGCTTCTGCTATCTCGGAAACTGGATCCGCCAGCGCTTGGTCGATCACTCGGACCGGCAGCACACCCTGACCTATGCCGGTCTCGAAGCGCTGCCATATCCGCAAGATGACGGCAGCCAAGCGGGGAGCCAAGCGCCAGCGCCGACGCGCTACCAGGGCACCATGCATCTGCGCCCGATCATCGAAGGCGACCGCACTCTCATCGAATGGGTGGTCGCCCTCGATACGGAACCTGCGGACGTCGATCGCTGGCAAGCGCTGTTTGGCTCCTGGATTCCCGATTGGACGGACTCACTTGCGCGGACATTGGCTCGCGTCAGTCCGCGATCGCGTTAGCGAGCACTCACTGCTCATCCGCGTCGCCTTTCGGCCGTGCGCCGCCGATAATCCGCAGACCTTCCGGCGTGAGATAGGGCTTCAGCGTTTCCCACGGAACAAAGGCGACGTATGCGCCTTCGGCATAGGGGCCGACGGCGTAGGGGGGATAGTGGAAGGTGAGACCGGGGCTCTTTCCGATCTCAGTTGACGGCGCGAGCGTCACTGCGCCGATCTTCAAGAGACTTGGTTTGAGATTTTTGATCCACTCGTCGCTCGTGTCGGCCACATCGCGCTTCTTCTTCTCGATCGTGAGCGAGGCGATCACGGCTTTCAACATCGCTTTCATGGTGGGGCCGTTGTCGGCCGTTTCGATGAAGAACGGTCGGATCGAGATGCGCTTGCTCTCGGTTCTGTCCCACAGAATCGTGTCGACGTCGGAATTGGGATGTGCGCCGTGAGTGTCCGTATAATCGGATCTGACGATGCTGATATAGCGATCGCCCACCACCGAACGAATGGCATAATTGCGCTCGAACTCCCACGCACCATCCCTGAAGAGCACCGGATCGGTCTTGCGTGTGGCGGCCGCTTCCGCCGCGCTCTTGTCGAGCCACTTTCTCGCCTCAGTGAGGCAATCGGCCGTGAGGACGGCATCGGCTCTGATCGTGTCGTCGAGCAGGACACGCGCCTCGATGTTCCTGTTCTTGAGGACGGCATCGGGCTTGGGACCGGTGGCGAGCGTCGGCGAGCACAGCAGCATCGTCGCCACAACGGTCGTGGCGATAGCGGCGCATCGCATCAAGCTTTTCCTCTGCGCGTACGCGCCATCCTGCAACTTAGCCAATTTATGAGTCCTCAAGCGTTGGTCGCGCGCCATCGGCAGCGTCATCAACCGGTATGCGGTTGGTCGCACCTCCGTGCTTCCGGTTCAATCCGGATGCGTTTATCGAGGGCTGACTTACTCCGCCGCCTCGCTATGCCCGAGCCGGGCGTTCAGCTTGCGGATCAGCTCCTCGGCTGCGTCCGCAATCACGGTGCCGGGCGGGAAGATGGCTTCGGCGCCGGCGGCATAGAGCGCATCGTAGTCCTGCGGCGGCACCACGCCGCCTACGATGATCATGATGTCGTCGCGGCCCTGCTTCTTCAGCGCCGCCTTCAGCTCGGGCACGGCGGTAAGATGGGCGGCGGCGAGTGAGGAGACGCCGAGGATATGCACGTCGTTCTCGACCGCTTGCCGCGCGGCTTCATCCGCCGTGGCGAACAGTGGCCCGATGTCGACGTCGAAGCCGATGTCGGCGAAGGCTGACGCAATCACCTTCTGGCCGCGATCGTGGCCGTCCTGGCCGATCTTGGCGACCAGGATGCGCGGCCGGCGGCCCTCCGCCTCTTCGAAGGCGTCGATCAGCGCCTGAACCTTCTCGACCTGGTTACCCATGCTGGACGCCTCCCGCTTGTAGACGCCGGTGATGGATTTGATCTCGGCGCGGTGCCGGCCGAACACCTTTTCCATCGCCTCCGAAATCTCGCCGACGGTCGCCTTGGCCCGCGCCGCGTCGATGGCGAGTGCGAGCAGATTGCCGTTGCCTTCGCCGGCCGAGCGCGTCAGCGCGGCAAGGGCGGCATCGACGTCCTTCTGGTTGCGCTCGGATTTCAGCCGCGTCAGCTTGTCGATCTGCAAGCGGCGGACATTGGTATTGTCGACCTTGAGGATGTCGATGGGAGCTTCGTCAGTCGGCTTGTATTTGTTGACGCCGATCACTGCCTGCTTGCCGGCATCGATCCTGGCCTGCGTCTTGGCCGAGGCTTCCTCGATGCGCAGCTTGGGCACGCCGGCCTCAATGGCCTTCGCCATGCCGCCGAGCTCCTCGACCTCCTGGATATGGCTCCAGGCCTTCGCCGCGAGGTCGCGCGTCAGGCGCTCGACGTAATACGAACCGCCCCAGGGATCGATGATGCGGGTGGTGCCGCTCTCTTGCTGGAGGAACAGCTGGGTGTTGCGGGCGATACGCGCCGAGAAATCGGTCGGCAGCGCCAAGGCCTCGTCCAGCGCATTGGTGTGCAGCGACTGAGTGTGGCCTTGGGTGGCCGCCATCGCCTCAACCGTGGTGCGCATCACGTTGTTGAAGACGTCCTGCGCCGTTAGCGACCAGCCCGAGGTCTGCGAATGCGTGCGCAGCGACAGCGAGCGCGGGTCTTTCGGGTTGAAGGGCTTCAGCAGCTTGGCCCAGAGCAGGCGCGCGGCGCGCAGCTTGGCGACTTCCATGAAGAAGTTCATGCCGATCGCCCAGAAGAACGACAGGCGCGGCGCGAAGCGGTCGACGTCGAGGCCGGCGGCAAGGCCGGCGCGCAGATATTCGACGCCGTCGGCGAGCGTATAGGCGAGCTCGAGGTCCTGCGTCGCGCCGGCCTCCTGCATGTGATAGCCGGAGATGGAAATAGAGTTGTATTTCGGCATCCTAGTGGAGGTGTAGGCGAAGATGTCCGAGATGATCCGCATCGAGGGCGCGGGCGGATAGATGTAGGTGTTGCGCACCATGAACTCTTTCAGAATGTCGTTCTGAATGGTGCCTGAGAGTTTCTCCGGTGGCACGCCCTGTTCCTCGGCGGTCGCGACATAGAGCGCGAGGATCGGCAGCACTGCGCCGTTCATGGTCATGGACACGCTCATCTGGTCGAGCGGAATCCCTGCGAACAGCGTGCGCATGTCGTAGATGGAATCGATGGCAACGCCGGCCATGCCGACGTCGCCGCCAACGCGCGGATGGTCGCTGTCATAGCCGCGATGGGTGGCGAGGTCGAAGGCGACCGAGAGGCCTTTCTGTCCGGCAGCCAAGTTGCGACGGTAGAACGCGTTGGAATCCTCGGCCGTGGAGAAGCCGGCATATTGCCTGACGGTCCAGGGCTGGTTCACATACATGGTCGGGTAGGGACCACGCAGATAGGGGGCGATGCCCGGATAGGTGTCCAGGAAATCGAGTCCGGCGACATCGGCCTCGCCATAGGCGGGCTTCACCAGAATGCCCTCGGGCGTCAGCCACGGCTCGGCGCTGCCGGTCGGTGCGGCGGGGGTTGTCCGCGCGAAGGCCACGTCTGCGAAATTGGGAATGCGGCTCATGGTCTCAACCATATCATAGACGCTCAATCATGATCCGGATGCTGATGGCTGACGATGGTCGCCATCTTCTCCGGTCCGTAATTCTGTTGCGTGGTCTGGCTCGGCAGGTTGGCGATGCCGACCACCCAGCCGAGGCGGGACTCGGTGCCGAACTGCCGCGTCGGTATCACCCGGTCGGGATGGTCGAAAGCGCCGGTCATGATCTCGATCCGGTCGCCGTCGATGCGGCCAAAGCTCAGCGGGGTGCCGCAGGCGGCGCAAAAGCCGCGCTCGGCGATCGAAGAGGAGCGGAAGAACGAGGGTTGCCCCTTGGTCCAGGCAAAGTCCGTCTTGTTGATGTCGGCGAAGGAGGCGAATGGCGCGCCAGCCGCCTTCTGGCACATCCGGCAGTGGCAGATCGAGATCCTGGTCGGCGCAGTCATGACTCCAAAGCGCACGGCGCCGCATTGGCAGCCGCCGGTGAGAACGGGTTTGCTGGTTTCGATCATGCCTGTTCCATCCGTCGATAGGCGTCTTGCAGCGTCGCAAGCGCATCGCCGCCGGCGAAGACGAAACCGGTGACGCCGGCCGCGCGCAGCGCCGCCTCGGTATCGGTCGGGCGACCTGCCAGATAGATATGACGGCTGCCGGCCGATTGCAGGGCCTTCGCCGCAGCCTCGGCGTGTTCCGCATAGACCTTGTCGCTGGAACAAAGGCAGGCAAGCGCGACGCCGGAGGCCTTGAAGGCGGCGGCCAACTCGGCCGGATCGGCAAAGCCCTCGCTGTCGACGGCCTGGATGCCGCCGGCTTCGAAGAAGCTCTTCGCAAAGGTCGCGCGCGCCGTGAAATCGGCGGGCGTGCCGAGATTGGCCAAAAACACCTTTGGCCGCGCTCCGCGCGCCTTCAGCGTTGCATCGGATTTGTCGCGCAGCGCCTCGAACGGCTCCGCCAGCCGGATCGGTGGCAGCGCATCGAATTTGTATTTTTGCTCACCGTAAGGCGGAAGCGCGATCGGCGTAGCCTTCAGCACGACCGTCTCGCTCTCGTGCAGGTTTGGAAACTCGCTGGCGCCTGTCAGCACGTCGCGCCGCTTTGCGATATTGGCGTCGCGCGCTTTTCGCGTCGCCGCGACCTTGCCCTGGAACAGACCCTGCTGAAGCGCTGCGAAGGCGCCGCCCGCTTTCTCGCTCTCCTGGAACAGCGCCCAGGCGGCGTCGCAGAGCTGCGCCGTCAGCGTCTCGATGCCGCCGGCGCCGGCGGCGGGATCGCTGACCTTGGCGAGGTTGCTCTCTTCCAGCAGTAAAAGCTGCGTGTTGCGCGCCACGCGCCGCGCGAACGGATCGGGTAGCCCGAGCGCCAGCGTATGCGGCAGCACGGTGATCGCATTGGCGCCGGCAAGCCCCGCTGCAAAGGTCGCGATGGTCGCGCGCAGCATGTTCACGTAAGGGTCGCGCTGCGTCAGCATGCGCCAGGCCGTATCGGCGGCGATGAACAGCGGTTTTGGCGTGAGCCCACACGCCGTCTCGATGCGCTCCCAGAGCAGCCGCAGCGCGCGGAATTTGGCCATGGTCAGGAACTGGTCGGCATCGGCGGACAGCCGCGCATAGACCATGCCCTGCGCCTGCTCCAGCGCAATGCCGGCGCCTTCGATCGCGCGCAGATAGGCAACGCCGCAGGCGAGCACGAAGGCGAGCTCCTGCACCTCGGAACCGCCGGCATCGTGGATCACGCGCCCGTCGGCCGACACGAACGGTCCCTTGAAGCCGAGCGCCGCCAGGCCCTTGATGGCGCCGGCGACGGCGGGAACAATTTCCTCCCACGTATAAGGGCTGTGACCCCACACCGCACCAGCCGCGAGCGGGTCGAGCCCGAAACGGATGTTGCAGGCGGCGGGATCGAGGCCAGCGCTCTTCACATATTCCGCGACATGGATCGCGGCCATCCGCGATTGCGGACCGATCTGGAGCTCGAGGCCGATGCCGGCATCGAGATGAATGTCCTTCAAGACTTTTGCGGCCGCATCGGCCGACGGTTCCAGGCCGAAACCGTGGGCGCCGCTGCCGCCAGCGAACACCAGCGCAAGCCCCGTCGCGCCATTCTCGAGATCGGTCAGCGCCTGTGCGTTCGCGGCGGCCGCATCGGGATGATCGATCCGCTGCATGATCTGCCAGGGCGCAGCCAGCGGCCGGCCCGCCACGGGCGCAACGCCCTTGGCGCGCGGGTAGAGCGGTTCGATCTTCAGGCCATCATAGGTCTTGCCGACCAGCTTCTCGAACGGCGCGCCTTTCAGCACGCCGTCGACCAGCTTGCGCCAGTCTTCGATCGTGGCCTTGGGGAATTCCGCCGCCAGCGGCAGGTCGTCAGTCACGGAGGTCATGCGGCGAGGGGCTCCCGACAATCTTGTTATTCGCAGGCGAAATTGCCACGGCGGACCGTCCCTGCAAACGGTTGTTTTTGGTTAACCGGTATCCGGAAGCCGCTCAATGCCTTGCGTCGAGACGCTAGCGAGCCCGTCACGCACACGAATGCCTGATATCACGCGGTCGGGCGCGATTTCGGTCAGCGGCACCAGCACGAAGGCGCGCTCGAACAGGCGCGGATGCGGCAAGGTCAGATCGGGCTTCTGCAAGCTGACATCGTCATAGGCGATCATGTCGAGATCAAGCGTGCGCGGTCCCCAGCGCCGCTCCTTGTCCCGCGTGCGGCCGAATTTCTGCTCGACCTTCTGCAGCACGAACAGCAGCGCATGCGGATCGAGGCTGGTCTCGATCTCGATGCAGGCATTAATGAAGGGCTCCTGGTCCTTGTCGCCCCAGGGCGGCGTCGTGTAGTCCGAGGACCGCGCAATTAGTGCGGCTTGCGCCATGCCGCAGATATGCGCGATCGCCTTACCGAATGTCGCGCGGACATCGCCGACATTGCCACCGAGTGCGATCAGCACGCTTGCCATATTAGGGATGCCGCGAGCGCGTCAGCATGATGCCGACGTCGTCGAAGATCGCGGCGATCGGCGCATGCGGCTTGTGCACGGTGATCTTCACGGCGCGGATGCGCGGGAAATGCGACAGGATGGCATCGGCGACCGCGCCGGCCGCGCGCTCCAAGAGCTTGTAGTTGGTGTTCTTGAACGCCGCCGTGGTGGTCGCCACGACCTCGGCGTACGAGACGGTGTCGGCGAGCCGGTCGCTGCGCGAAGGCTCCGACAGGTCGGTATAGAGTTCGAGATCGATGACGAAGCGCTGGCCGACTTCGGTTTCGTGATCCATGACGCCGTGGCGGGCATGGATCGACAGGCCGGTCACGAAGATCGTATCGGTCATGGCTTGCTCTCGATTGCGTGCGCCACCCGCAGGGCCTGCAAGGTTTCGGCGACGTCATGGGTCCGGATGATCTTTGCGCCGCGCTGCGCGGCGATGAGGTGCGCGGCGATCGAGCCGGCGAGCCGCTCTTTCGGCTCCGACGGCGACACCGAAGCGATGAAGCGCTTGCGCGAGGCGCCGACCAGGATCGGCAGGCCGAACATGTCGAGTTCACGCAGCCGCGCCAGCGCGATCATGCTCTGCTCGGCCGTCTTGCCGAAACCGATGCCGGGATCGAGCACGATTTTTTCCCGCGCGATGCCGGCCTTGGCCGCAATATCCAGCGAGCGCAGGAAGAAGGTCTTCATGTCCGTGACGATGTCGATGGTGGGGTCGGCATTGTCGCGGTTGTGCATGACGATGACCGGAACGCCTTTCGCAGCGACCAGCGGTGCCATGGCGGCGTCGCGTTGCAGACCCCAGACATCGTTGACGATGGCCGCGCCCTGGTCGAGTGCGAAGGCCACGACCTCCGCCTTCATGCTGTCGATCGAGACGGGCACCCCAAGCGCCACGACACCAGCCAGCACCGGCTTCAGCCGGGCGAGCTCGCGGTCTGCTGTGACCGGCTGGGCGCCCTTGTAGGGTCGGGTGGACTCGGCGCCGATATCGATGATGTCGACGCCATCAGCGATCATCGCCCGGGCTCGCGCGAAGGCCTGCTCGGGCGCGATGAACTCGCCGCCATCGGAGAAGGAATCCGGGGTGACGTTGAGCACGCCCATAACAGCCGGAAGCGGCCGTTCCAGCAGCGTCCGCAGCACGTCGGCCCCGGCCGAGCCGGCCGGCGGGACGGATGGAGAGGGCGAGGCACTCATGCGGGTGGCTTTAGCGGTCGGGGAGGGGGAGTCAAGACGGAAGGGGGCATCCGGCCGTTCCGACGCGCTCAGGGGCACGAGAGGGAGGAGGTTCTTGCCCGCACTCCGTCATTGCGAGCCAACGGGTCCGCGCGAAGCGCGGCCCGATGACAGGCTCCGCGAAGCAATCCAGACTATCACCTCGGAAGGATTCTGGATTGCTTCGCTACGCTCGCAATGACGATCTGGGAGCAGTGGTACCCTATCTCTCCAGCTTCGTCCTCGCTCAATACGTAATCTTCGGCGGCAGCCTCTTCGCTTTGGCGATGATGTCGCCGACCGACTTCTCGGAAGGCAGGATGCGGAGGAGCTTCTTCTTCTCGTTGGCGTCCCGCATGCTCTGGGCGAGCCTTGCCGGATTTCGATAAGCAAGCTCGCGCACCGTGGTGACGCCGGCGGCACGGACAAGGCCGACCTTGGCCCGGCCCATGCCGGGGATGCGCATGTAGTCCGAGACGTTGGCCCATTCCAGCAGCAGCTGCTCGCTGATGCCGGTCTTGGCGGACAGCGCCTTGCGGCCCTTCACGGTGGAGGCAGCCTCGAGCAGCGCGTCGGTGGTGCGGATTCCTTGCGCCTTCAATTTGTTGGCGGCGAAGGCCGACAGGCCGTCAATCTCGGAGATCGGATATGTCATGATACTCGAATATGAAATGCGTGGCTTCAGGCGAACTGGCTGAGGCCCGGCGTCCCCGCGATGATCTTGCCCATCTGATCCGCTCCGATTTTGTCTCGGCCGAAGCGGAATAGTTCACGGGCGACGTTTTGAATCTCCGACATGCCCAGTCCAAGGCCCATCAGGCGCGAGCCGACGGCCATCAGGCCGCCGCCCATCAGCCGCGACAGTCCGCCGCCGCTCTTGCACGCCTCGATCGCGGCTTCTGCTCCGGGGATTTGATCAATCAGGGCCTGAACGCTGTCGGAAGGACCCTCGCTGCGGAGGAAGCCCAGGATAATGCCGAGGGTCTTTTCCGCGACAGCACTATCTATGCTGGCGTTTGTCGCCAGCCGTCCGATCAGCTCGTCCATATGGCCTGCCCCTCAGCCGGTTCACATGCCGGAGTATTGCTTTCGAAAATGATCTTGAGCCGGTGCGATGTGAAATTCAAGCGATGAACGCACGCCTCGCCGCGATTCATCTTCGAACGCGTAAACAGTGTTGCAGCGGTGCAAGAGCGGAGATGGAATCAGCAAAAAAATACCGCGGTGCGAACGCTCCATTCCGACTTTCGGCTGATATTTCCGCCAATGTCGCATGTTTGGGACGCGTTGAATGGTTTTAATCGACGCACAACATGCGTTAAACTACGGAACTAATGCATTCGAGTTTCGATACGCGAAACCTGCAGAGATCAGTGAGAATTATGACCGCACAGGACAGCAAGCTCGGTGACACCGACGCCAAGATTTTCGTCGGCAAGGGAGACGAGCAGGCCTGGCTGACGCTGGCGCTCGCCAATCGCCACGGGCTCGTCACCGGTGCAACCGGAACCGGCAAGACGGTGTCGCTGCAAGTGATGGCGGAAGGATTTGCGCGCGCCGGTGTTCCGGTCTTCGCCGCAGACATCAAGGGCGACCTCTCCGGCATCTCCGAGGTCGGCGAAGCCAAAGATTTCATCGTCAAGCGCGCCACCGAGATGGGGCTGACCTTCCAGCCCGACCAGTTCTCGACGGTGTTCTGGGACGTGTTCGGCGAGCAGGGCCACCCGGTGCGGGCGACCGTCACGGAAATGGGGCCGCTTCTGCTCGCGCGCATGCTCGATCTGAACGACGTGCAGGAAGGCGTGCTCAACGTCGCCTTCCGCGTCGCCGACGATAACGGTCTTGCCTTAATCGACATGAAGGACCTTCGCGCGCTGCTCGACGCCATCGTGCCCGATAGCGGGAAGAAGGCAGCGGACGCGGAGGAGGATCCGTTCGCCGTCATCCGCAAAGCCGCCCAGGGCTTCGGCAATGTCACCAAGGCGACCGTCGGCACCATCCAGCGCCAGCTCCTGGTGCTGGAGAACCAGGGCGGCACCAAATTCTTCGGCGAGCCGGCGCTGACGCTGAAGGACTTCATGAAGACCGACCGCGACGGCCGCGGCATGGTCAACATCCTGGTCGCCGACAAGCTGCTTCAGAGCCCGCGACTTTATGCGACATTCCTGTTGTGGATGCTGTCGGAGCTGTTCGAGGAGCTGCCCGAGGCCGGCGACCTGCCCAAGCCGAAGCTCGTGTTCTTCTTCGACGAGGCGCATCTGTTGTTCAACGACGCGCCCAAAGCGCTGATGGACAAGATCGAGCAGGTGGTGCGTCTGATCCGCTCCAAGGGCGTTGGCGTCTACTTCGTGACGCAGAACCCGGTCGACGTGCCCGACCGCGTGCTCGGGCAACTGGGCAACCGGGTCCAGCATGCGCTGCGCGCCTTCACCCCGCGCGACCAGAAGGCGGTCACCGCCGCAGCCCAGACCTTCCGGCCCAACCCGAAGCTCGACACCGCCAAGGTGATCACGGAGCTCGGCAAGGGCGAGGCGCTGGTATCCTTCCTCGAAGGCAACGGCACCCCTTCGATGGTGGAGCGGGTGATGATCCGGCCGCCATCGGCCCGGATCGGACCGATCACGCCGGAGGAGCGCAAGGCGATCATGGCGGCGAGCCCGGTCATGGGCAAATACGACACCGCCGTCGATTCCGAGTCCGCCTATGAGATCCTTCAGAAGCGCCTCGCCGGCACGGCGGCAACGGCCGACGGTTCGGCAGGCGGAAGCGGTGGCGGCGTCCTCGGCCAGATCGGCTCGATCGTCGGCACCATCTTCGGCACCAACGTCAAGCGTGGCCGGCTGTCGACCGGCCAGGTCATTGCGCGCGACGTGACGCGATCGGTGACTAACCAGGTGATCGGGGGGATGGCCGCAAATATCGGCAAGTCGGTCGCCGGCCAGCTCGGCGGCTCGATCGGCCGCACCCTGGTTCGCGGCGCGCTCGGCGGATTGCTGCGGCGGTAGGCAGCAGGTCCGGCCGTGACGCTGCGGAAGGTCTAGCGGCCATCGGGGAGGCCATCACCACCGGCACAAATTCCGGTGAGGGACTCTCCAAACATCCGTCCGTCTGCTACGTGGTAGTCCGCCGCCGACTGGACCCCACCGTGATCTCCACCGCCCCGTTAGCCAAACCCGAAGCGCCGAGACGCCTGTCGTTGCGTGCGCCGCTGGACCTGCTTTTCCTGTTCTGCTGCCTCCTCCTGACTGCCGATGTGCTCATTCCCGAGATCTTCGGCCACGGCAAGACCAAGGATTATGGGCTGTGGTACTGGGCCGGGCAGCAGGTCTTGCAGGGGCGGCCGCTCTATCCCGGTGACATCAGCGACTATTTCGAGTTCATCTATCCACCGCTGCCGGCGGTCCTGCTGGCGATCCCGAGCTGGTTCGGCAAGATCCCGCTCTATGTCGTCCTGTCGATCCTGAATGCGGTGGCGTGGTGGTGCACCGGGACGTTCTCCCAGGTGATGGCCGGATCGGACCGCAGGGCCGGTCCGTGGCTGGAAGCGCTGCCCGCCTTCGTCACCGTCACCTTCGTGTTCGACATGTTCGACCTCGGCCAGCCGAACCTCGTCCTGCTCGCGATGATGCTCTACGGCTTCTGGAGCTTGCGGCATCAGCGCCCCTGGCTTGCCGGCTTCATGTTCGCGCTCGCGACGGCCATCAAGGTGTTTCCGATCGCGGTGCTGCCCTATCTAATCTGGCGGCGGAAGTGGGCGGCCGTGGTCGCGACCGTCGCCTTCATCGGCATTCTTCTTTACGTCGTGCCGGCGCCGATCCGCGGCTTCGAGCGCAACGCGGCCGAACTTGCGACCTGGTACCAGGCCATGGTCGGGAGCAGCTCGGAAAAAGGCTTTGGTCAGCGCGGCGAGCAGAACTGGTCGTGGGTCAACCAGTCCCTCATTGCCGTCACGCATCGCCTGGTCCGGCCGATCAATTACAATCTGGAAGATCCCAACAAGCCGCCGCGTACGATGAACGTCATCGACGTCGACTACCGCACGGCGAACTGGATCGTGCTCGCGCTATCGGCATTGCTCGGGCTCGGCTTCATCGCGATCATGCCTCGGCAAGCGCAGCGCACGGCGCGCTCCGATGCCGAGGAGCTCGGCATCCTGTTCTGCCTGATGACGATTGCCTCGCCTCTGGCGCGACAATACTATTTCATGTGGTTGTTCTTCCCGATGACGGTGCTGATGCATCGGGCTGCCTTCGACGCGCGGGCGAATGTGCGGCTGGGAACCTGGCTCGCTTTGGGCGCGGCCGGCATCCTCATGCTGCTGTCGCTGCCGTGGTTTCCCAATGTCATCCAGGCCTGGGGCAATAATCTCGTTGCGACCGCCATCCTTGCCGGCGGCCTCGCATGGCACATCCGGCACCCGCCGGTTGCGGCTGGCCCCGAGGCCGCGCCGGCGCTAAAAGCGCAGACACCTTGAGCCCCCGATTTCTTGAGACTTGAAAGTCAGGATCACGACCATGGCCAATGCGCAGCTTCAATCCGTGCTCGACCACATCGACAAGGATTTCGACAACAGCCTGGAGCGCCTGTTCTCGTTGTTGCGGATCAAGTCGATCTCCGCGGATCCGGCCTTCGCCGCCGATTGCAAGGCGGCGGCCGAGCACCTCGCCAAGGACATCGCGAGCCTCGGTGTCGCCACTGAAGTGAGGCCGACCGCGGGCCATCCCGCCATCGTCGGCAAGACCGGGGCAGGCGGACGGCCGCACGTGCTGTTCTACGGCCATTACGACGTGCAGCCGGTCGATCCGCTTGATCTCTGGCACCGTCCGCCGTTCGAGCCTGTCGTCACCGACCATGCCGATGGCCGCAAGATCATCGTCGCGCGCGGTGCCGAGGACGACAAGGGCCAGGTCATGACCTTCGTCGAGGCCTGCCGCGCCTGGAAAAAGGTGACGGGCTCGCTGCCGATCGACATCACCTTCCTGATCGAAGGCGAAGAGGAGGTTGGCTCGAAGAATTTCGTGCCCTTCATCGAGGCCAACAAGAACGAGTTCAAAGCCGACTACGTGCTGGTCTGCGACACCGGCATGTGGGACCGCAACACGCCGGCGATCACGACGTCGTTGCGCGGCTTGCTCTATGAGGAGCTGAAGATCACCGCCGCCAATCGCGACCTGCATTCCGGCGTGTTCGGCGGCAGCGCGATGAACCCGATCCGGGTGCTGACCAAAATTCTCGGCGGCCTGTTCGATGACGACAACCGCATCACCATCCCCGGCTTCTATGACGGCGTGAAGGACCTGCCGCCCGATATCCTCGAGCAGTGGAAGAAGCTCAATCTCACGCCGGAGATGTTTTTGAAGCCGATCGGCCTGTCGATCCCGGCGGGCGAGAAGGGCCGGCTGCTGATTGAGCAGGCCTCTTCGCGTCCGACCTGCGACGTCAACGGCATCTGGGGCGGCTATATCGGCGAGGGCTCCAAGACGGTGATCCCGTCGCATGCGTCTGCCAAGGTCTCGTTCCGTCTGGTCGAGGGGCAGGATCCCGCAAAGATCCGCAAGGCCTTCCGCGACTATGTGACGGCGCGCATTCCCGGCGACTGCAAGGTCGAGTTCGGTGACCATTCCGCCGCGCCTGCGGTCGCGCTCGACTGGAACATGAAGCCGCTTGCCGCCGCCAGCAAGGCGCTGACCGAGGAATGGGGCAAGGAGACCGTGCTGATGGGCTCGGGCGCCTCGATCCCTATCGTCGCCGATTTCAAGCGCACGCTTGGCCTCGACTCGCTGCTGGTCGGCTTCGGCCTCGACGATGACAACATCCATTCGCCGAACGAGAAGTACGACCTCCGCAGCTTCCAGAAGGGCATCCGCTCCTGGGCCCGCATCCTCGCCGCGCTGGCCGAGGTGAAATAAAGGCGGTGTCGTAGGGTGGGCAAAGCGCAGCGTGCCCACCACTTCCGAGGCGAGCTGCGAGATGGTGGGCACGGCGCTATGCGCCTTTGCCCACCCTACGAGAGCGCCTTCCGTCATCCTGAGGTGCGAGCCGTGGAGCGCAACGCGCTTCACGGTGAGCCTCGAAGGATGCACGGCCCCGATGCAGCCGGGCCGTCGCCTTTCGAGGCTCGCCGAAGAGGCGAGCACCTCAGGGTGACGGTGATGGTGATTGCGAACGCCGCCCCAAATAAAAACGCCGCCCGGAATTGGGCGGCGTTTCATTCCAAAAGGCGTAGAGGTTCGTTGATCGCTACCCTACACCAAACCTCGAAAATCTCAAGAGCGGTAGCCGGGAAGCTCGCGGTCGAGCTTGCGCAGCAGCGGCGGCCACACGAGGTTGGTGGCGCGCAGCTCGGCGCGGTCGCGGTTCGACAGCAGCTCGGTGTTCTTATCGATCGCGACGTGGTCGACCGGATAGACCGGCGTGCCCAGCGCGCGCGTGCGCACCTGCATCGAGCATGCGCGCTCGAGGTGATACATGCGCTCGAAGGCGGAGGCGACCGAGCGGCCGACCGTCAGCGTGCCATGGTTGCGCAGGAGCATGTGGTTGTGGTCGCCGAGGTCCTTCTGGAGCCGCGGCCGCTCGTCGTGGTCGAGCGCGATGCCTTCATAGTCGTGATAGGCAAGGTCGTGGGTGACTAGCTGGGCGGTCTGGTTCAGCGGCAACAGGCCTTCCGCGCTGCTCGACACAGCGGTGCCGTCGAGCGTGTGGAGATGCAGCACGCAGATCGCGTCCTCGCGCACCTCGTGGATCGCCGAATGGATGGTGAAGCCGGCCGGGTTGATGCTGTATTCGCTCTCGGAGAGCTGATTGCCGTGCAAATCGACCTTGACGAGGCTCGACGCCGTGATCTCGTCGAACATCAGTCCGTAGGGATTGATGAGGAAGTGATGGTCGGGGCCGGGCACGCGCGCGGAGATGTGGGTGTCGACCAGATCGTCCCAGCCGTACAGCGCGACCAGGCGATAGCAGGCGGCGAGATTGACCCGTTGTTGCCACTCGGCCTCCGTCATGTTCGACGGCACTTCCTTCAGGCGCGCTTCCGCTGGCGACATGGCTGATCTCTCCGAACATCGTTGTTGCGGGGTGGGAGCGTAGTCTTGGGCCGGGTTGACGGCAAGGCGCAAGGAGCGTGGCTGTCGCGCGCAGCCTGCATGGAGCTTCCGCCGTAGCTCGAAGAGCGAAGGCGGAAGCTCCATGCGGGACGCCTGATCCCGGATTTCGCTTGCGCTCCATCCGGGCTACGGTCGAAAGAAAATTATTACGGCGCCGGGATCGACAGCAGGCTGGAAATGCTGCGGCCGCGGATATCGTAGACGCGGGCGAACACCACGTCGTCGCGCTTGATCTCGACCATGACGGGCGCGGTGAGGCCCTTGCAGTAGAACTCGCCTAGCGTCATCGCGAAATCGGCCGCATTGGAATCCCAGCCGATGGTGAAGTCGGGTCCGAGCGCGACCTGGGCCGGACGCTGCGGACCGCACACCGCGACCTTCCATTTGCGATTGACCGGCGGCACTTCCTGGCGCTCGACCAGCTGCTCGCGCAATTCATCGGAAGCCTGCTTCAGCGCCAGGCCCCAATAGTCCAGCATGAAGCGGTCGTCGGCGCCGCGCACGGTGCCGGCGATGTGGTTGAAGTGGGTGTATTGATAGGGATGCAGCCGGATCATCTCGGCGAGCGACAGCGCGAGGCCGAAGCAGAAGGTGGCGAGCACGACCGGCTGCCAGGTGCGGTGATTGGCGCGCAGGCGCTCCATGGCCCAAGCAAACGCGACGCCGCCGAGCACTGCCATCGGCGGGATCACGAAGACGAAATGGCGGATGCCATTGTACAGCGCCGGCCGCTTCACCATTGCGATCGCGAGCGGCAGGGTCGCGGCCAGCGTCAGCATCAAGAGGATGGTCTTGCGGCGCGCGGGAACCTCGCGGCGCGGCAGCAGTACGAAGGTGCCGATCACCGCGCCGGCCATCAGCACCAGCATCACCTCGGGCAGCTGCAGCGCGAACAGCGTCGGCAGATAGGACCAGGGCATGTCGGGCACGGACACGATCGCGCCGTCGAACATCTCCTTCCAGGGCTTCTCGAAGAAGTGCGAGAAGTAGGTCAGCGCCTCAAAGGGGTTGCCGGGCTGCATGATCGACCACGGCCAGATCAGCCCCATCACGAGGTAGCCGAGCACGAGGCCGGGCAGCAGCACGTAGACGACATGAGCGAAGCGGCGGATCGACTCGCGCGGGCCCTCGCTGCGCAGCTCCTCCAGGAACAGCGGCAGGAAGCCGAGCACGGCGTAGACCAGTGCGAGACCGCCGAGAACGCGGCAGCCCAGCGAAAGTCCGGCACCCAAGCCGACGATCAGCACCGTGCGTGGCGAAGGCTGCGGATATTCCTCCGCGAGGCGGACGAGGCCCAGCATCAGGATGATCATGGCCACCGCGAAGGGCGCATCCTTCGGGTTCATGAACATGTGGCCGTAGAAGATCGGGCAGAGCGCGAGCAGCAAGAGTGCCGCAAGACCGGCAAGGGGGCCGCCGATGCGGCGGCCGAGCCGCCACGTCACCGCAAGCCCGATCACACCGACGATGGCGCCGACCAGACGTCGCGTCTCGAACAGTTCGAGCGGAATGATCTTGTGCAGGAGAGCGGCGACCATGTCGAAGCCGCCGCCATACATGTAGAGATTGGCGAAGGAGAGCGCCGCCGTGTCCCTGAAGCCGGAACCGAACATGCGCAGCAACAGGTCGGCATATTCAGCGTGGGTGTAATCGTCCCAGCCGAGCCCGTAGTCGCGGAAGGTCAATCCTGCAATGACGGCGACCGCAGCCAGCACCAGCATGGCGAGATCGTCGCAAGTCCGTTCGACCGAGCGCCGCAGAGGCGTGTCGATCGCCGAAGTCGTGATGGATGTCATGGCTATTGGTGACCCGGAATCCCCTCTCGGCCCTGCTGGTGCGCGCGGGCCTGCTCCCCGGAATCCCTATAGCGCAGTTCCATTACCAAGTAATTGGGCATTATGGCTAAATTCCTGATGCGACGCAGCAAAACCAGGCACTTGGAGCACTGTAGCAGTAGCGAGCCGCAGCTGAAGGGAATGTGAATAAGTCCCTGATTTCTTTCCCTTTAGGAACAGTGCCCACAATTGGCCGTTGGCGTGGAACACCGTATGACGGTATCGTGGATTGACGAGTGTCGCGTGTGGATGCGCGGCCGGGGGTGAGTTCGATGACCTTGGCATTGTTGATCGTGGGGATTTTCGCCGTTCTGGCGGGCCTCCTTGCGATCCTGTTTGGCTACACAGTCAGGGAATTCAGTGTCGGCAGCACCCTCATAATCTCCGGAACCATCGGCGTCTGCACCGGAATGCTACTGGTCGGCCTGCATCTCCTGCTGCTCGAGCTGAAGGGCATCGCCCGCCGGCTGGTCGCCGGAACAGCCGCATCAGAGGTTCGGGTCAGGCCCGTGCTGCCGGGGCTGGCGATGCCCGGGGCGCCTGCGCCCGAGCCGGCGCTCGCCCAGCCACCGGTGCCACCGCCGCCACCACCAGCCGCGGGTCCTCCGCCGTGGCAGAGCGAAGCCGCCGCGCGCGAGCGTCCGCGCGTCGAGGCGCCGGAAGCTCCAACGCCTCCTGCGGCTCCGGAAGCGCCGCGCCGCCGCAACCTGCTATTCGCCTCGACCTCGCGCAAGGAGCGTGAGCGCGCGGAGGCGAAGGCCACCGAGGGCCCACCGCCGCCTCATGAGGAACCAGCAGCACCCGCCGCCGCGAACGTTCCGCCTGCCAGTTTCGAGGACGCCTGGCCGAAACCGGAACGCATGCGCCCGCCGGAGCCGCCGGTCACCTCGCGCCGGCCGCCGCCGCACTCGCCCTCGACCTTTGCGGAAGCCGCTCCCACGCCGCCGCCTGCACCTGAGCCGCCGCGCGCACCTGAGCCGGCGGCTGCGGCCGAGCAGGCGCCCGTCACCGTGCTCAAGTCCGGCGTCGTCGATGGCATGGCCTATTCGCTCTATTCCGACGGTTCGATCGAAGCACAGATGCCGGAGGGCATGATGCGCTTTGCCTCGATCGACGAGCTCCGCGCACATCTCGACCAGCGGGGCTGAGCGCCGCCGCGCAGAAAGTAAAGCGCCGCCGTTCGCCAGTAATCAGCTCTTCCTCGACAGTCGTCGTGGTTCCGCCGAACGTATTGTTGACAGGGAATACTCTGGCGTCGTCAATCCCGTGAGAAGGATGGCGGAGAAAGGGGGGCGCATGTCGGATGCAGGGAACAAGAATTTCATCGAGCTGACGGCGAGCATCGTGTCGGCCTATCTCAGCAACAATCCGACGCCGTCGGCGGAGATTCCGAACCTGATCAGCCAGGTGCATGGCGCGCTCCTGCGGGTCTCGTCGGGTCGTACCGAGACCGCGCCGCTCGAGCCGGCCAAGCCGGCGGTCTCGCTGAAGAAGTCTATCGCGCCGGACTATCTGGTGTGCCTGGAAGACGGCAAGCGCTTCAAGTCGCTGAAGCGCCATCTGCGCACCCAGTACAACATGACGCCGGAGCAATATCGCGAGAAATGGGGCTTGCCGGCCGACTATCCCATGGTCGCGCCGAACTACGCGGTGGCGCGCTCGCAGCTGGCGAAGCAGATGGGCCTCGGACAGCAGCAGCGGAAGCGGAAATAAAGATTTTCGTAGGGTGGGCAAAGGCGCTCTTGCGCCGTGCCCACCATCTTTCTTCGATTGCACGCGAAATGGTGGGCACGCTTCGCTTTGCCCACCCTACGGCTTTTTGCTGCGTGGTTCGAGACCTGCGCTCCTCACCATGAGGGTCTTACGACGCTTCCGCGAGCGCCTCTTTGGCGTCGGTCTTGATGCGCTCGACCATCGAGCGCAGGCCATTGGAACGCTGCGGCGTCAGATGATCGCGAAAGCCGAACTCGTTGAACACGGCGATCGCGTCGGTGTCGAGGATCTCCTGCGGCGTGCGGCCGGAATAGAGCGCGAACACGATCGCAACCAATCCGCGCACGATATGCGCATCACTGTCGCCGCGATACTTCAGGATCGGCGCGCCATTGCCGCGCTCGACCAGCTTCTGGAGCCAGACCTGGCTGACGCAGCCTTGCACCTTGTTCGCGGCAGAATGCTCCGCCTCCGGCATCGGTTCCAGGGTGCGGCCGAGCTCGATGACGTACCGGTAGCGGTCGTCCCACTCGTCGAGAAGTTCGAAATTGTCCCTGATTTCGTCGATCGTCGTCATGCTGGCCCATGTTCCCTTTCAGGCCAATATAGGGACGCGAAGCCGCGAAATCGATAGGGTTTGGGGCTAATTTGCGGCCGCAGGTCCGCGCCATTCCAGCGCGAGGTCGTCCTGGGTCAGGGTGTCGCGCGGCGCCTCGCTCGCAACGGCATCGCCTTCGCCGGCCAGCGCGATCGAGCCGGTATGGTCGGGCGCCTTCTTGTCCGTCTTGTCGTTCTTGTCGTTCTTCTCGTTGGTGATCTGCTCTTTCTTGTCGTTGATGATCTGGTAGATCTTGCGCGCGCCGTCCTGGGCGCGCTGGCCGATGATGGTCGCGGCCTGTCCGCCGACCTCGCAGGCCGCCGGCTGGCGCTTGCAGAACTGGGTCACGTCGGAGACGGCTGCGGTCGCAGCCTGCACCGCATCGGCGGCGCCGATCTGCGGCAGCTTCTCCGATTCGGGCGTCTTGTCCCGCGGCAGCAGCACCAGCACCAGCCCGAGCCAGAATGCGATGCGGAGCAGAAAGCGCATCTTGCGACCTGTACGTTCGATCCCGCCGCGGCGATCTCCGCGGATGTCGGACCTAGCAACCCTCGATAAATCGCAAGTGATTGCCTTGAGCTTAATTCGCGGAAAATTTACGCAAAAATCTTCGGGATCGACGGTCTCGTAAATTTTCGATTGACGCCCGCGCCCGTGATTCTGCTGGCGCCCCGGATCCACCAATTCGAAACCATGCCGAGGAGAGTGAAACTCTGTGTTCACCATCCGCACCGAAGACGTCGCCAAATCGTCTAAAAAGCCCCGCGATGCCGCGGTGTCCGGCCGCACGCCGCGCCGCCTTAGCACTCGTTTAAGGTCGCTCTGACACGGTGGCTCAACGATAAGGAGGCGTTCCGGCGCGTCTTCTAAAGACGATTGAGCCGAAGCGCGAGACCCGTGACCGTTTTGAGTATCATCCGCGATTGTCTCGATGCGCTGCTGCATCCCTCCGCGCGTTACGATGCGCTGACGCGAGCGCGCCATCGTGCCTTCATGGCGCCGCGGCTGCTTGGCAGCCTGGCCGCCTTCGCCGCATTCCCGATCTATCTCGTCCTGCGCGGCGCGCCGAGCGCGATCGAGGTCGCCGCCTTCGCCTGGCTGATCGCGCCGATCCTATTGTCCTGGTTCCTGTCGCGCACCGGTCGCTATGAAGGCGCGCATGTGCTGTCGTCGTTGGCGCTTGCCGGCCTGATCATGGCGGTGGCGGCCACCACCGGCGGCATCGAATCCTTTGCCGCGATCTGGCTGGTCGTGGTTCCGCTCGAAGCCGCGCTGTCGGCCTCGCGCCGCGTCGCGGCCTTCGCCTCGCTGCTCGCGTTGTCCTGTGCCGGGATCCTGATCCTCGTCAGCCAGCTCGGCTGGCTGCCGATCGACCTGCCGAGCGCCACAGAACGCGGCGTGCTGATGGCGCTCGGCGTCGCCTCGGCGACGCTCTACGCCGCGGGCCTCGCCTTCGGCGCGGAATCGCTGGCGCGCACCAGCGTTGCGCTGCTGTCGCGCGAGGAAGAGCGCTATCGCCTGCTCGCGCGCAACATGAGCGACGTCATCTCGCGGCATCAGCGCAACGGAGCGGTGCAGTTCATCTCGCCGGCGGCGGAGACCATGCTCGGCATGCCCGTCACGCAACTGCTTGGTCACGGCCTGTTCGATCGCGTGCACGTCGCCGATCGCCCGGCCTATCTCACGGCTTTATCGGATGCGGCGCGCGGCGACGTGTGCAGCGTCGAGTTTCGGCTGCGGCGGGAACCTGCCGGCTCCGAGCGCGGCCAGATCGACTTCATCTGGGTCGGGATGCGTTGCCGCCCGCTCGACCTAGACAGGGTTCGCGACGTCGCCGGCGGGGCCGAAGTCGTCGCCGTGATGCGCGACGTCACCGACCGCAAGCTTGCCGAGCAGGCGCTCGATCAGGCCCGCAGCGCCGCCGAGGCGGCCGACGCCGCCAAGACGCGCTTCCTCGCCACCATGAGCCACGAGCTGCGCACGCCGCTCAATGCCATCATCGGCTTCTCCGAGATGATCGCGCAGGAGCAGACCTTGATGCTGGGAGCGGCCCAGCGCAAGGAATATGCCCAGCTCATCAACGAGTCCGGCCAGCATCTGCTGTCGGTCGTCAACGGCATCCTGGACATGTCCAAGATGGAATCTGGCAATTTCGAGATTGCCTCGGAGCCGTTCGCGCCGCGCGCCTCGCTGATGCATTGCTGCAATTTGTTGGCACTGAAGGCGCGGGAGAACGGCATCGACCTCATCACCGATGCGCCGCAGGATCTGCCTGTCATGACCGGCGATCCCAGGGCCTTCAAGCAGATCGTGCTCAATCTCGTCGCCAACGCGATCAAGTTCACCGAGCGCGGCGGCCAGGTCACCGTGACGGCGGCGGTGTCGGGTTCGCAGCTCGCGCTGCGCATCAGCGACACCGGCGTCGGCATCGCGCCCGACGATCTCAAGCGCATCGGCGCGCCGTTCTTCCAGGCCGGCAAGACCTATCAGCGCCGTCACGAAGGCACCGGCCTCGGGCTTTCGATCGTGAAGAGCCTCATAGCGTTGCATCTCGGCGAATTGACGGTACAAAGCAGGTTAGGGGAGGGCACCGCCGTCACCGTCAAGCTGCCGCTCGTCTACACGCCGCCGCAGGCCAAGCCGGCGGAGAGCAAGATCGCGACGCTGATGCCGGTGCTGCGCCAGGAATCTCACAACCAATCTCACGAAGAATCTCACGACCAACTTCACGAAGAATCTCACGACCAACCTGCGCTGGTGAAGAAAAGTGCCTAAGAAGTCTGCAAAGGGCGAAGCCGCTCCGCGCCGTCGTGGTGCCAAGGCCGCGGTCATCGACGTCGAGACCGAGCGCAACCTCGTCATGCGCGTGCTGCTGCATAGCCCCAAGGATACGCTGGCCGGCCTCGTCGCCGTCGCCGCGATCGGTGCGATCGTTGCCAATGCGCTGTTCCTGCAGACCGGCCGGCATCCCGCGCCGATGTTCGGCACGGTGATCAATCTACCCGCGCCGTCGTCCGTGCCGCTGGCGAACCCCTTGCCGCGTCCGCGTCCCGTTGGCGCCGAGACGTCGCCGCTCGAGCCGCGCGCGACGGAGTTTCGCACCGAGCCCAAACCTGCCGAGCGCGCCGCCGAGAAGCCGCCCGAAAGGCCGGTCGAGGCGACCGCCTCGACGCGCTCGAACGATCCGATGACCAATCTGGTCAAGGCGACGACCTCGACGCCGCCCTCGGCCCTGCGTCCGCCGGCGCCGATCCCGGTGCAGAGCCCGGCCGCGCGACGTATCACCGGCGTGCAGCGCGCGCTGTCCGAATATGGCTACGGGAATTTGAAGATCACGGGCACGATGAGCGGCGAGACCCAGTCCGCGATCCAGAAATTCGAGCGCGAGCACAAGATGCAGGTCACCGGCCAGGTCTCAGACCGCCTGCTGCGCGAGCTCGCGGCCGCGATCGGTCATCCCGTCGAATAGCCGCACGAGCTGAGGCTGGCGTGAGACCGCGCGCTGGCCTATCGTCGGATTCATGCGTTTGAAATCCAACATATGGGTGGCGGCCTATTTGCGTCGCTGCCAGACCGAGGGCGTGTTCGGCGCGGTGCGCCGGCGCGGCGCCGAGGAGGCGGGCGCGGTGTTCGTGAAGGTCTCGCTGCTCGACGGCAATGCGATGCTGTATACGCCGGCGCCGCAGGCGGTCTATGACGACGGCCGTCCGGTCGATCGCTTCTTCGTGCCGGTCGCGCCGCAGCCTCTGCCGGAGCACACCATCGAGGAACGGCTGACCAAGGAAATCCGCTTCGATCCGGACGCCTGGATCGTCGAGACCGAGGACCGCGCGGGCCGGCATTTTCTCGAGCTGGCGCGGGCGTGATGCGGGCGCGATAGCCGTTGTTTGCCACGATCAGCCCGCAGGCTCTTAACCTCTCCCGCTTGCGGGAGAGGGAGCGCACCGCCTTCTCAGCGACAAACCAATCTAAATCTTCTAGCGATCCGACGATCCGCCGGTGCCCCTGCGCACCGTCGGGCTCGTGCCCGGCTGCACGCCCGGCCGGGTCTGGCTCGCACCGGCACGTGCACGCTGGCGTTCGCCGTCATGTAGCGAGGCCTGGTACTTTGCGCGGGTCACCGCGAGCGTCGAGCCGCGCCAGGCCGCCAGCATCACCAGCGCGGAGCGGTCGCTGAGGCGGTCATAGAGCCGCGACAGCCGGTACACGTCGTTCACGGAGGTCCCGATCTCCGGCTTGAAGAACAAGAGGATGCGCTGGAACACCGGGCTCGGCATGTCGAGAGCGCGCGCGGCGACCGCGAGCGCCTCGCCGCCGGCATCGTCGACGATCTGGGCCGCGACGCGTGAGGGCAGGATCAGGCTGTCGCCGAGCTCGAAGGTGAAGTTCTCGATGTCGCCCGCGATCGCCGCCATCTCCAGGATCTGGATCGCGCGCTTGGCGCGCATGGTCGGAATCCGCGGCGCGGCTTTGAGCGGCGTCTGCGCCAGATTGTGCAGGATCAGCGCGCGCTCGGAGGTGCCGGCGCGGAAGAACATGTCGTGGATCTCGGCGGCGTCCTTCGGCTGCATCGCCATGTTCGAAGCCAGCCGCTGCTCGGCCTCGGTGGGCGTGCGGGCCTGGGCGGGTGCCGGCGGCGAGGTGGGAATCTCTCGCGCCAGCGGAACCCTGCGGCCTTCCTGGGCGGCGACCAGTCCGAGCTTCTGGAGGATCGGGACGGGCGTCGTCGGATAGACCGCAAGCCGCGCCTTGACGGCCGCGCGCGTCGCGTCGTCGACCTGGTCGATCAATCGCGTGGCGAGTTCAACGAATTGCCGCTGTTCGTCGTCGCTGTGGACGCGCGTCTGCACATAGAGATCGGTCAGCACGCGCAGCAGCGTCGGGCGGATGTCGACGCCTTCGCGACGGGAGAGGGTCATCAGCCCGTCGAATCCGGGAAACAGCGACTTGGTCATGGAGGCGTACGCAACTCGGGAGAGATCCTTGTCGCGAGCTTATCGCAGGTTCTTTTAAAGCCTCGTTAAGGAAAATGAGGCGTGAAGCCGGCCCGGCAATTTAAGGCGTTGTCGTGCCGCAACGGGACGGCGCGGCACGCTCCGTGCGGTTACGGTCCGGAAAGGGCGTTTACATCCCGTTAACCATAACTGATCTTAATGAATGCATGTTGCATGAAGCACGTTTGGTCGCACGGCAATTGATAGAGAGCTGGATATGGGGACGATCATCGAATTTCCGGCCGCTCGCCGGGCAGGCTCGTCGGGGGATGCCGCACCGCGCACGGAAACGGGAACGGTTCTGATCCTCCCGGTGATCCGTATCGAGCGCGAGGCGGACAAAACCAGCGGCGATCGCGGGCCGGAGCAGGGCACAGCGCCGGGGCGCCGTCGTCGTCGCCGCTGACTTCAGGCTTTTGCAATGCCGGACACCATCCGCCAGATCCGGCCTTTCGTATCGGCCGTCCTGCTCGCGCTGCTTGGCGCTGCGCTCGGCGCCTGTAGCGGCGGCGATTTCGGCCGCACTCGCGCCGACATGCGCAGCGACGACATGCATCGCTGGTTAGGGGCGGAGGTCACCTCCAGCGTCGGCCTGAAGCCCTCGCAATTCCAGCTCACCGACGAGGAGCGCCAGCTCCGCGATCTCGCCTATCCCATGATCGAGCCGCCGCTGTCGCGCCCGGCCTGGAAGAGCGTATTCGGCGACTACAAGCCGCTGCCCTCGCCCTGGCGGCAGAAGATCGTGTTCGACCGCACCATGTATGGACGCACGCTGATCGACGAGCCGCACCGCTCGCATTCCTCGCGCTATGCGCAGCTGATCGAGGACGTGCGCAACGACATCACCCGGTTCGAGCCGTTCTTCGCCAGCGCAATCCGCGTCATCGATCTCGACAGGAAGCGCGATGCCAGCATGGCGCGCGTCTCCGCGCTCTCGCCAAGAGAGAGGGACGATGCGGTCGCGCGCATGCAGGAGAACTCGCTGATCGTGCAGTGGGTGCAGCAGTGCCTGGAGCAGCGCGTCTCGTCCTATCGCTGGGCGCTGGAGCGGCTGGTGATCCAGGCTCCCGACGGCATGGCCGCCGACGCCGACCGCCTGATCGGCGAGCTCGCAGCCCAGACCGCCAACCCGCCGGTCGCAGCGCAGCCGCCTTACGGCCGCGCGGTGGTCTCGAAGGGCTGAGCGCGCAAGCCCGCTCGACCTACACGCCTCAACGCGGGCAATGTAGGTGAGATCCTTCGGTCGTTTCGAACTGGTGGTTGGCGGTTCCGTTCGACGGTGAACTCTTCGTGACGCGCGGTGGCAATTTGAGGGGAAAGCTCGGATTGACAGCTCTGCCATCACGGTTTCTATTTGCGGTGACGGGGGTGTGCGATCCCCCCGCGAGGCGACATGCCGAAGAATCGCGTCCTGATCTTCACCAGGGACGCAGCATGTCATTTTCAACCTCCGAACCATCTTCAACCTCCAGGCCATCCCACAAATTGTCCCGACTGATCGGCGCGCAGCGCCGACACGCGATAGGCGAGGGCATCGCGTGCTGGTACCCTGTTGCGCGTCGTGGCCTTTGTCCGGAGACGATGTCACTGAGCGGGCTTCACCTGGGGCGGGGAATACCACCGGGAGAACGATCATGCGTACACCAGCGATCTTTCAAGCAGTCCTGCTTCTGGCGACTGCAGGCGGGCTGTCGAGCGCAGATGCGCTGACACAGGAGGAGTTCGTCGCCAAACTCCAGGCCGCCGGCTATTCGCAGGTCAGCGACATCAAGTCGACCGCCGAGGGCACGACCGCAAAGGCCGTGAAGAACGGCAAGGACGTGCGGCTCGTCGTGGACAGTAGCGGACAGATCAAGGAGCAGAAGTGAACCCTTGGGGGCGCGAGAGCCTGAAACCAAGCTCAAGGAGTAGATCAATGCGAAAGACGATCTCGGCGCTGATCGGCGTCAGTGCCTGTTTCATCGCGAGCGCTCATGCGCAGGATGTTGACTGGAAGAAGATCGACGAAACGCTGGGCCGCAAGCCCAGTGTTGCGGACGATGTCCATCGTTACGGCTTCCCTCGTAGCGATCTCACGGTGACTTTGGACGGAGTCACGATCAAGCCGGCGCTCGCGCTTGGCGGCTGGCTCGCGTTCAAGCCTGCGCATGGCGGTGCCATGGTCATGGGTGACCTTGTGCTCCTCGAGACCGAGATCAATCCTGTGATGGCGAAGATGATCGCGAGCGGTATCGAGATCACCGCCGTGCACAATCATCTCCTGCGCGCGAGCCCGGCGACCTTCTACATGCACGTCGCCGGACATGGCGATGCCGTCAAGCTGGCCTCGGCAATCCACGATGCCCTCGCCGAAAGCAAAACCCCCCTGACGGTCGCGGCGGCGGGCAACCCGCCTGCGATCGACCTCGATACGGCGAAGCTCGACCAGATCATCGGCGTCAAAGGGCAGGGCAATGGCGGCGTCTACCAGTTCAACGTCAAGCGGCGCGACCCGATCACGGAAGACGGCATGCCGCTGACCCCCGTCGGCCCGATGGGTGTTGCGATCGCCATCAACTTCCAGCCGACCGGCGGCGGCAAGGCGGCCATCACCGGCGACTTCGTCCTCACCAGCGACGAGGTGAACCCGGTCATCGTGGCGCTGCGCACGCACGGCATCGAGGTGACGGCGCTGCATAGTCACATGCTGGACGAGCAGCCACGGCTCTTCTTCATGCATTTCTGGGCAAACGACGATGCCGTCAAGCTTGCTGAGGGCTTGCGGGCGGCGCTGGACAAGACCGCCAGCACGAAAAGCTGACGCGAAGCCGAGCTCGTGATTATCGCTCGCCGCGCGTGACGACTGCCGCCATCGTGGCCGCGCCTATCGCTCAAGCCGAGCGGCCGGCCGCAAGCTCGCGCGTGATCCACTCGGTAAAGGCGCGGATCGCCCGACGCTGCTGGCCTGCGCGGGGAAAGACCAGATGATGGCCGACATAGCGAATGTCGGTGGAACGTCTGGCAAGTGGCGCCACCAACAGCTTGGCCGCAATCTCGCGTTCGGCGAGCCGCGTTGATTCCAGCGTCACGCCAAGTCCGCTCGACGCCATCGCGATCGCCAGGAAGCTGCGATCGAAGCGCATGCCGTGGATGGCCGGCGCTTCGAGACCGTTGGCCGTGAACCATTGATGCCACTGCACCTGCTTGACGTCCGAGCGGATCAATACCTGGTCGAGCAGGTCTTTCGGCTTGCGGATTTTCTTCGCGAGCTCGGGCGTGCAGAGTGGCGTCACGGTCTCTTCGCCCAGCGGAATGATCTCGACTCCCTCGGCCCTCGGCTGGCCGTAGACGATGTCGATGTCGAAATCGTCGTTGCTGAACCTCGCATATTCCGTGTTGGCGGCGAGCCGAACCTCGAGCTTGGGCTCGGCGGCCATGAAGCGGGCGAGCCGCGGGGCGAGCCACTGGGCGGCGAAGCTCGGTGCGCAGTGCACCCGCAGCAATTGCGGGCCGCGGCCTGCGACCTCCTCGATACCTCGGCGCAGATTGTCGAAAGCGGCGCCGGCATGACGCATCAGGTTCTCGCCCGCCGGCGTCAGCCGCACCGCCCGGGCGCTGCGCTCGAACAGGACGGTGCTCATCGCGCTTTCGAGCTTGCGAATGGCGTGGCTGACCGCGCTCGGAGTGAGATGCAGCTCGTTCGCCGCGTCCCGGAACGAGCCGGTGCGGGCGGCCGCCTCGAAGGCGCGGATGGACGATATCGGGATACTGGACAGCAGCATCCGACAAGTGAACCAAATTCACCCATGCAAGACAACAGCGCGTTTGTCCGAAGGCGCGCTGCCGCATAATCAAACGGGTCAAGAACGGCGGCGCCGTCGGGTGCCCGGCAACAGCCATTCAGGGAGGACCACAATGCTGCTACGCGGCAAGACAGCCATCATCACCGGAGCGGCCTCTCCGCGAGGCATTGGCCTTGCAACCGCCCGCCGCTTTGCGGCCGAGGGAGCCCGGGTCGCCATTCTCGACATCGACGGTGCGGCCGCGGAAGACGCCGCGCGCGGCCTCGAACCGGCCGCTGGCGAGCCGCATCTCGGCGTTGCCTGCAACGTCGCCGACAAGCAGGCCTGCATCAAGGCAGTCGAAGCGGTGATCGCCAGATTCGGCCGGATCGACATCCTCATCAACAATGCCGGCGTGACCCAGCCCGTAAAACTTCTCGACATCAAGCCGGAAGATTGGGACCGCATCCAGGACGTCAACCTCAAGGGCATCCTGTTCCTGTCGCAGGCCGTGATCCCGCACATGCAGAAGCGCAGAAGCGGTTCGATCGCGTGCATGTCGTCGGTCTCCGCCCAGCGCGGCGGCGGCATCTTCGGCGGACCGCATTATTCGGCGGCGAAGGCCGGCGTGCTCGGTCTCGCCAAGGCGATGGCGCGCGAATTCGGGCCCGACGGCATCCGCGTCAACTGCGTGACGCCCGGCCTGATCGGCACCGACATCACCGCGGGCAAGCTCACGGACGAGATGCGGGCGAAGATCCTCGAGGGCATTCCGCTCGGCCGGCTCGGCGAGGCCGCTGATGTCGCCGGCATCTACACCTTCCTCGCTTCCGACCTCTCGGCCTACGTGACCGGCGCCGTCATCGACGTCAACGGCGGCATGCTGATCCACTGAGCGGAGGAGGGGAGAGACGATCATGGCAACACCAACGCTCGCAAACGCGCCGACGCTCGCACAGCGCGCCCGCAACATCCGCCGCAACGCCCTGCTGATGGGCGAGGTCCAGGGCCAGGGCTATATCGCGCAGGCGCTCGACATCGCCGACGTCTTGGCGGTGGCTTATTTTCACGCCATGCGTTTTCGCGCCGAGGATCCCGCCTGGGAAGGCCGCGACCGTTTCCTGCTGTCGAACGGGCACTATGCGATCGCGCTCTATGCAGCCTTGATCGAGGCCGGGATCATTCCCGAGGCCGAACTCGAAACCTATGGTTTCGACGAGAGCCGACTGCCGATGTCCGGCATGGCGTCCTATACACCGGGCATGGAGATGTCGGGTGGCTCGCTCGGCCTTGGTCTTGGCATCGCCGTCGGCATGGCGCTCGGGCTGAAGCGCAAGCGGTCGGCGTCGCGCATCTTCACGCTGTTCTCCGACGGCGAGCTGGACGAGGGCTCCAAATGGGAAGCCATCATGTCGGCGGCCCATCACCAGCTCGACAATCTGATCGCGATCGTCGACGTCAACAATCAGCAGGCCGATGGTCCATCGAAGCAGATGCTGGGCTTCGAGCCGCTGGTCGACAAGCTCGAGGCGTTCGGCTGGTTTGTGCAGCGTGTCGACGGCAATGATCTCGACGCGGTGGTGGGCGCCTTCGATGCCGCGATGGCGCATCCCGAGCCAAAGCCCCGCATGATCGTCGCCGACACATTGATGGGCAAGGGCGTTCCTTTCCTGGAGCAGCGCGAGAAGAACCACTTCATTCGCGTCGAGCCGCATGAATGGCAGCTGGCGCTGTCGGCGCTGAACGCGGGAGAGCAGTCATGAAGTCCGTGGGATCGACACCGTCCGGGAAGCCACGGCTGACGACGTCGGCCATGATCGCCTCGATTGCGGCGGAAGGGCAGCGCACCAGGCCGGCGCCGTTCGGGCATGCGCTGGTCGAGCTTGCCCGCAGCCGGGAAGACGTCTTGGGCATGACAGCCGATCTCGGCAAATACACCGATCTGCACATCTTCGCGCAGGCCTTTCCGGATCGCTACTATCAGATGGGCATGGCCGAGCAGCTTCTGTTCGGCGCAGCCTCGGGTCTCGCCGCCGAAGGTTTCATGCCGTTCGCCACCACCTATGCGGTGTTCGCCTCGCGCCGCGCCTACGACTTCATCCATCAGACCATCGCGGAAGAAGACCGCAATGTGAAGATCGCCTGCGCGCTGCCTGGCCTGACCTCGGGCTACGGGCCGAGCCATCAGGCCGCCGAGGACCTCGCGCTATTCCGCGCGATGCCCAACATGACGGTGATCGATCCCTGCGATGCGCATGAGATCGAGCAGATCGTCCCGGCCATCGCCGCGCATCGCGGGCCCGTTTATATGCGCCTGTTGCGCGGCCAGGTGCCGCTGGTGCTCGACGAGTACAGTTACCGTTTCGAGCTCGGCAAGGCGGCGCTGCTACGCGATGGCACCGACATTCTGATCATCTCCTCGGGCATCATGACCATGCGTGCACTGGAGGCGGCCCAGTCCCTCCAGGACGATCGTGTCAATGCGGCCGTCCTGCACGTGCCGACGATCAAGCCGCTCGACACCGAGACTATCCTGCGCGAAGCGGGCAAGCCCGGCCGTCTGGTCGTGGTCGCCGAGAACCACACCGTGATCGGCGGCCTCGGCGAAGCGGTCGCGGCGCTGCTGATGCGCGCGGGCGTGCATCCGGCGTTCCGGCAGATTGGGCTGCCCGATGAGTTTCTCGCCGCCGGCGCGCTTCCGACCCTGCACGACCGCTACGGCATCTCGACCGCGGAAGTGACGCGGCAGATCAAGGAGTGGCTGCGCTAACGCCGCGGCCACCTTTCGTAACTGATCAGATCGACATGCTTCGCAGCGCTGCTGTGGAGAACGAGAGCTGCTGTCCAATACCGGCGCATCGAGAGCCGGCCGGCAGCAACAGCTGGTGGCGAAAGCCGTCGCTGCACATCAATCCATGCTCAACAGGAGGAAACGATGACCTTGCGCAAGCCGACCACCCTCAGCCGTCGCAGATTGCTGATGGCAGGCGCCGCCGTGCCGTTGTGTGCCGTTCTCACGCGCCCGGCGTCGGCGGCGGAGTTCACCTACAAGCTCGCGACGGGGCAGGACCCGACCCATCCGGTCAACGTTCGCGCAAAAGAGGCGATCGACCGCATTCGCGAGGCGACGGGCGGCCGACTCGAGATCAACCTGTTTCCGGCCAACCAGCTCGGTTCAGACACCGATCTCCTGACGCAGGTGCGCAACGGCGGCGTCGAGTTCTTCAACCTGTCGTCCCTGATTCTCGCGACGCTGGTCCCGGCCGCAGGCATCGTCAATCTCGGCTTTCTCTTCACGAGCTATGACGCGGTCTGGAAGGCGATGGATGGCGAGCTCGGCGCCTATATCCGCGCACAAATCGCCAAGACGCCGATCATGGCGGTGTCGAGCCCATGGGACAACGGCTTCCGTCACGTCACCTCGTCGGCCCGCGAGATCAGGACACCGGAGGACCTGAAGAATTTCAAGCTGCGTGTGCCGGCCGCACCCAATCTGACCTCGCTGTTCCAGGCGCTCGGCGCGGGACCTGCGCCGATCAATTTCAATGAAGTGTACTCCGCGCTCCAGACCAAGGTGGTCGACGGGCAGGAGAACCCGCTGCCGATCATCGCGACCGCCCGTCTCTACGAGGTGCAGAAGACCTGCTCCCTGACCGGTCATGTCTGGGACAATTACTGGATCCTCGGCAACAAACGCGCCTTCGCGAAATTGCCGAAGGACGTGCAGGCGATCGTGACGCGCGAGTTCGATCGCTCGGCCAAGGACGAGCGCGCCGACATCGCGAAGCTGAGCGACTCGCTGCGCGCGGATCTGACCGCCAAGGGCATGCAGTTCATCGAGGTCGATCGCGGCGCGTTCCGGCAGGCGCTCGCCAAGACGAGCTTCTACGCCGACTGGAAGGGCAAGTTCGGCGAAGAGGCCTGGGCGCAGCTCGAGAAAGCGGCGGGCAAGCTGTCATGACGGCCGTCAACCATACGCCCAACATCGACGAAGGTGCCGCTGTCGCGGCACCTCAATCTGGTGTGCGCCTGTGGGCCGTCAGGGCCAACAAGCTGCTTGGTCATGTGGTTGCGATCCCGGCCGCACTCCTGGTGCTGGCCGAGATCGTCGTGCTGTCGGCCGGCATCGTCGGCCGATACGTGTTTCATGCCCCGATCATCTGGGCTGACGAGCTGGCCGGCATCCTGTTCCTGTGGCTCGCCATGCTGGGATCCGTGATCGCCTTCCAGCGCGGCGAGCACATGCGGATGACGGCCGTCATCGGCATGCTCCGCGCCGATGCGCGCGCATTCCTGGATGTCGTTGCCGCCGCGGCGTCACTGGCATTCCTGCTGCTGGTGATCCATCCCGCCTACGAATTTGCGGCCGACGAGGTGTTCGTCACGACGCCGGCGCTCGAGATCGTCAACAGCTGGCGTGCCGCGGCATTGCCCGTCGGCATCGGATTGATGCTGGTCGCGGCGGGGCTGCGGCTCGTTCGCATCGCGGGACTGCGAAGCTTGCTCGCGGCCGTGGCGCTCGTCGCCGGCGTCATCGCTGCGCTTGTGCTCGCGGCGCCGATGCTGAAACCGCTCGGCAATCTGAACCTGCTCATCTTCTTCGTGGTCATCGTCGGCGCCATGGTGCTGGCGGCGGTGCCGATCGCGTTCGCGTTTGGCCTTGCCACCGTCGGCTATCTGACGTTGACGACGAGTACGCCCGATGTGGTCATCATCGGACGGATGGACGAAGGCATGAGCCATCTGATCCTGCTGGCCGTGCCTCTGTTCGTGTTCCTCGGCCTGCTGATCGAAATGACCGGCATGGCGCGGGCCATGGTCGGCTTTCTCGCCAGCCTGCTCGGCCACGTGCGCGGCGGCCTGCATTATGTCCTGGTCGGGGCGATGTACCTGGTGTCGGGCATCTCGGGGTCGAAGGCGGCCGACATGGCGGCAGTGGCGCCGGTCTTGTTTCCCGAGATGACCAAGCGCGGCGCCAAGCCCGGCGATCTCGTCGCGCTTCTTGCGGCAACCGGAGCGCAAACCGAGACCATTCCGCCGTCGCTGGTGCTGATCACGATCGGCTCGGTCACCGGCGTGTCGATCGCGGCGCTGTTCACCGGCGGCCTGCTGCCTGGCATCGTGCTGGCGATCGGTCTCTGCTCCGTCGTCTGGTGGCGATATCGCGGCGAAGATCTGTCGCATGTGAAGCGCGCGAAGGGGAGGGAGATCGGCCGCGCCTTCATCATCGCAATTCCGGCCATGGCGCTGCCCTTCGTCATCCGCGCCGCGGTGGTCGAGGGCGTCGCGACCGCGACCGAAGTGTCGACCATCGGCATCGTCTATTCGGTTCTCACCGGGCTCCTGATCTACCGCCAGTTCTCCTGGCGCCGGCTTTATCCGATGCTGGCGGAGACCGCGTCGCTGTCCGGCGCGATCCTGCTGATCATCGGCGCCGCGACCGGGATGGCGTGGGCCCTGACGCAATCGGGCTTCTCCGCATCGCTCGCCAAGTTCATGACCGCGCTGCCGGGCGGAACGCCGGTCTTCCTTGGCGTCACGATCGTGGCCTTCGTCATTCTCGGCAGCGTGCTCGAAGGCATCCCGGCCATCGTGCTGTTCGGGCCGCTGTTGTTTCCGATCGCCCGCCAGGTCGGCGTGCACGAGGTGCACTATGCGATGGTCGTCGTTCTCGCGATGGGCATCGGCCTGTTCGCCCCGCCATTCGGGGTCGGCTATTATGCCGCATGCGCGATCAGCCGCATCAGTCCCGACGAAGGCATCAAGCCGATCGTCGGCTATATCGTGGCCTTGCTGATCGGCACGCTGGTGGTTGCCGCGATCCCGTGGATTTCGACGGGGTTCCTGTGATGCGGGAGATCTTGTCGGCGCGTGTCGCGGCTCGCCGCTACGGCTGCGGGGGAAAGCGGTCGAACGTCGGCAGTTCGTGCGCGCGCTCCATCCAGCGAAGCCGCTCGGCGACCTGGATCTGCATCGCCGGCGGGACGGAATCGGGATCGTCATAGGTCGCGCTCTGGACGTCGATAATCCCGGGCATGCTGGCGTTGACATAGAACAGGCCGGTTCCGCAGTCAGCGCAGAAGTGCCGCCGCACATGTTCCGAAGACCGGTACGCCTTGGGCTCGCCCTTGGTCACCTTGACGGCATTCTCCGCGTACATCGTCCAGCCGACCACCGGCGCGCCGGCGTGAAGCCTGCAATCGCGGCAGTGGCACAGTGCGTGCACGATCATCTCGCCTTCGATCTGATAACGGATTGCGCCGCAGTGACAGCCGCCGGTGATGGTGCTCATGCGTTCCTCCCGATTGAAGGCATCGCCGATCGATAGCCCTCGAGGCTTGCTGCTTCAACGGCGCAATCGATTTGCGATTGCGTCCTACTGTCGCCTGACAGCCATGTCGAGCTTTACGGTGCCGTCGTCCGCTTCCCATATGCCGACGATCGCGTCAGGAGCGGTCGGCTCGCCATGGGCCATCGGAATGAGCGCGGTGTCAGCAGTCTGAAAAGACCTGCCGAGTATGGCTAAGCGGTGTCCGTCCGGCTCGTTCAACCTCTGCTCCCACATGAAAACACCCGCGACGGACTGCTCCGCGCGGGTGTGACGAACTCTCGATGATGCCAGTATGCCGGTGTTTTGCCCGACGTGTCAAATTTCCGAATTCTTGATGCGAGTCCGCAGCGTCGGTTTTTGGGTGGTCGGATAGCCCAACGATTTCAATGCCCCGCTACTGTGCATGGGGTTGTTTTCGCAGTTTTTGTTGTTGCACGGCCGAAGCGGCCCGCTTCAACGCCGGCCGCGCGGCGCTTCGGCCTTGGCGGGCGGCTCGGTCTGCGGGGCGCAGGTCGCAGCCTGAAGCGTCGCCTGCGCCTGCTGCATCAGGCCGGGCTCGGGGGCGAGCGCCTTCATCACGATCAGGCCGGTGGTAGCAGGGGAATCGATGATCAGCCGGTCGGCCGCGGTGACCTCCTCGTCCTCGGGCAGCTCGTTGTGCTGCGCTTCCGTCATCAGGTCGAGCTCGATCACCTTGCGGCCCGCCGAGCGGTCGTTGATAGCGTAATAGGCGATCTCGTTGCGGGTGTAGAACGACACCGAAGTGTAGGCCTGGCTCACCGGCACGGCCAGCTTGATCGGACCGCCCGACAGATCGTAGCGGCAGATCGCGAGCGCAAAGGCCGGGTCCATGAACGGCATCGGCGAGGTCTGCGGATCGGCGAGGGGCAGCTGGGTGACGGCGTTCACCGTCGTCATCGGCGTCAGCCGCGAATAGGCATCCTGGGTCGCGATCCGCGGCAGCGCCAGCACGCTGACGAGATGGACCACGAGGCCCAAAACGATGCCGGCAAGGATGGTGAACAGCAGCCGGATCATGAGCAGCCCACCGTCGTGATCGTAGGCATCGGCGCATCGCGCTGGGTACGGGTGGCAACGCCGACCGGGGTGTCATAGAGGCGCAGCATCAAGGCGTAGCGCTCGATGCCGCCGGTCGGCAGCCAGTTGCCGGCGCGCGAGCGCGAGGCGATGCGGATCTCGAACGAGCCGTCGGACTGGCGCACGATCTCCTGGCTGGTGAAGCCGTAGCGGGTAAGCGAATTGGCGACGAGATGGCCCTTGCGGTCGTACAGCGTCAGCGTCCAGAACCGCGCCGGCGGTGTCACGCCGGAGACGACGACGTCACAGCGGCCGTCGAGCGCCTTCTTCTTGTCATCGGCGGTCGCGGTGAAGGCGACGCCGTCGCCGGTGCCGATCGGCAGCTCGCCGTTGCGCACGATGGTGGCGCGTGAATACGGATCGACGTCGGCCGTGCCGGTGCGCGGACGGGCGGTCCAGGGGCCGATGGTCAGCGCGCCGATCTCGGTGCCGCGCGTCGTCGTCATCCAGGTCGCGCCGACGCCGACGACGGTGGCGAGCAGAAGGGCCGTCAATGTGATCAGGATCAGCCGCACGGGTTTCGATCAGTTCTTGCGCGGGGCGGAGGTGTTGGCGTTCTCTTCCGCATAATTCTGCGGGAAGGCGAGCGCATTTGTCGATGAGGCCGGCTTGGTATCGGCGGCCGCCGATTTGTTCGCAGTCTTGGCCGCATCATCAAGCAGCTTCTCGACGCGCACCAGAATGTCGGCGCCGCGCTTGGTCAGCACCGGCGGCGGACCGGGCTTGGTCTCCAGCACCTTCGGCGCCGCATTGGCCTGCGCGTTGGCGATCTGCTGCGGCGGCAGCTTCTGGCCCATGCCGATGCCGGGGATCTCCCGGACCTCGACGCCCTGATGCGCCGCGACCATGATGTCGTGCCAGGTCTGCGCCGGCAGCGAGCCGCCGGTCATGCGGTTGGTCGGCGAGTAATCGTCGTTGCCGTACCACACCGCGCAGGTGAAATTGCCGGTGTAACCGACGAACCAGGCGTCGCGATACGCATTGGTGGTGCCGGTCTTGCCTGCGGTCGGAATGCCGTCCAGCGCGGCGCGGCGTGCGGTGCCTTCGCTGACGACGTGACTCATCATGCCCGCCATGTCGGCGGCGATGTTCGGCGGAATGGCCTGCTTCGGCTTCGGCCCGTCGCGATCCCAGCGCCAGACGAGGTCACCGGCGCCGGTGCGCACCTCCAGCACCGAATGCGGCGTCACCGCCTTGCCGCGGTTCGGGAAGGTCGCGTAGGCGACGGCGTGCTCCAGCACAGTGACTTCGTCCGAGCCGATCGGCAGCGACGGCGTGTCGGGCAGCGGCGCCTTGAGGCCGAAGCGGCGAGCGACTTCGACGATCTTGGCCCGGCCGATTTTGGCCGGGTTCGGCGCCTTCGGCTGCTCCTTCTGGCCGATCGCGATCGACAGTTTTACGGGCACCACGTTGATCGAGCGCGTGATCGCCTGCGTCAGCGTCACCGAGCCGGAATAGGAGTGACCATAGTTCTGCGGACACCAATTGCCGATGCAGACAGGGCCGTCGACCACGATCGAGTTCGGCGTGAAGCCGTTCAGGAGCGCAGTGGTGTAGACGTAAGGCTTGAATGAGGAGCCGGGCTGGCGATAGGCGTCGGTGGCGCGGTTGAACTGGCTGGCGCCGTAGTCGCGGCCGCCGACCATGGCGCGGATGCCGCCGTCGAGATCGGCGACCACGGTCGCCGCTTGCGTCGCGTGATAATCGCGGCCGAACTGGCGCAGCTGGTTCTCGATCGCGTCTTCGGCGGCCTTCTGCACATTGGTGTCGATCGCAAGCCGCACCACGAAGACGCGTTCGGTGTACGACTTCGGGAAAGTGTCGACCAGCTTGCGCATCTCGTCGAAGGCGTAGTCGAGATAATAGTTCGGCGACGCCTCGTCGCGGCGGTCGACCGCGAAGGCCGGGTTGCGGCGGGCGCCGAACACCTGGCCCTCGGTCATGAAGCCGGCATCGACGAGATTGTCGAGCACGACGTTGGCGCGCGCGCGCGCGGCCGGCAGGTTGATGTGCGGAGCGTATTTCGTCGGCGCCTTGAACAGGCCGGCGAGCATCGCCGCTTCCGCCAGCGTCACGTCGCGCGCCGATTTGTTGAAGTAGAAATGCGCGGCGCCATCGACGCCGAAGGTGCCGCCGCCCATATAGGCGCGGTCGAGATAGAGCTTGAGGATCTCGTTCTTGGTCAAGCGCCATTCCAGCCAGACCGCGAGGAAGGCTTCGTTGACCTTGCGCTCGATGGTGCGCTCGTTGCTCAAGAACAGGTTCTTGGCGAGCTGCTGGGTGATCGAGGAGCCGCCCTGGCGGACGCCGCCGGCCTGGGCATTGGTGACGAGGGCACGCGCCGTGCCGGCGATGTCGATGCCGAAATGGTCGTAGAAGCGGCGGTCCTCGGTCGCGAGCGTCGCCTTGATCAGCACGTCAGGAAAATCTTCCAGCGGGATCGAGTCGTTGTGCTTGATGCCGCGGCTGCCGATCGGGTTGCCGTAGCGGTCGAGGAAGGTCACCGCGAGGTCGGACTTCTTCAGCCAGTCCTCGTCCGCGGTCTCGCGGAAGGCGGGGATGGCGAGCGTCAGCATCACGACCAGGCCGCCGAGGCCGAGGGTCGCGGCCTCCGACAGCGGCTCGATGAACACCCAGCGCTTCCACCGCCCGACATAGAACCGGTCCATGAAGGTCGAGTAGCGCTCGTAGAGCTCACGGATGCCCTTGGCCGAGGAGAACAGCGAGGAATCAATGCGCGCATCGAGATCCAGGAAGAAATTCCGGACCTTCTGCTTCCAATGCGGTGGTATGATCTGGCGCACCTAGAACCCTTGCGGCTTGCTTCGAAAGCGTTCAAGCACCCGGCCGGGGGCGGCATCGGAACGTCTTGCGGGAATGTTGCGGCAAACCCAAGGCGCCCGGTTCGCGTCCTTCGGGGACTTGCTGTTCCTTCTAGCCGAGCAGGGCCCATAAACCAATGGCCACGCTCGCGATTTTGAACAACAGGCCTAATTGACCCCGGGACATTACGGGCCTTCCGAGGGCGTTGCTTGCACCGTCACGGCCGCTCGCTCTAGATGACTTCGCCGTAGCTCTTTCGAACCATTGTTGAGGCGTATGACCGCAGCTCCCAAACGACCTTCAGGCCAGGAAGGATTCTTCTGGAAAACCAAGACGTTGGAACAGCTGTCGGCGGCCGAATGGGAAAGCCTGTGCGACGGCTGCGGCCGCTGCTGCCTGAACAAGCTCGAGGACGAGGACACCGGGCAAATCTATTTCACCCATATCGGCTGCAAGCTGCTGGATGGGGCGAGTTGCGCCTGCAAGGACTACCCGAATCGTTCCGACAAGGTTCCGGACTGCGTTCGCCTGACCCCGGCCAATGTCCGCACCCTGAACTGGCTGCCGCCGAGCTGCGGCTACAAGCTCGTCGCCGAAGGTCGCGATCTTTATTGGTGGCACCCGCTGGTGTCGGGCGATCCCAATACCGTGCATGAGGCCGGCGTCTCCGTGCGCGGCCGGGTCGAGGGCAGCGAGGAGGAGATCCCCGACGAGGATCTCGAGGATCACATCGTGCAATGGCCGGCCGTGCTGCCGAAACGGGCCCGTCTGAAGCGACGTCCGAAGGACTGATCCGCCGCGCGCCTCGGATCACGTGTTCGGGATGACCCTGCGGTGGGATGCACCCATGCGCCGCGGTGTCTGCCCGAGAAGGATTTTGCTGTCTACATTGGACTGCATAGAACGAATCCTTCGCGGCGTTGTGCCGCCCCACGACGTCCGATCGAGATGAACAAGTTCGACCGGCAGAGCAGTTCTGCCGACATCCAGCCGTTGCCTGACGACATTGCCGAAGAGCTATCCCGCCTTCCGAGCGAGGTCATCAGCGTCGACGACGCGCCGTCCATCGCTCCGCCGGTGCCGCTGTCGCAGGACGAGGTCCGCACCATCGTCATCAGCCTGATGCTGACGATGTTCCTGGCAGCGCTCGACCAGACCATCGTGGCGACCGCGCTGCCGACCATCGGACGCCAATTCCAGGACGTCTCCAGCTTGTCCTGGGTGATCACGGCCTATCTGCTCGCCTCGACCGCGGTCGCGCCGGTGTTCGGCACGCTCAGCGACATCTACGGCCGCAAGGCCATGATCATCACCTCGCTCAGCCTGTTCGTCGCGGGCTCGGTGCTGTGCGCGATCGCGCCGAACATGCCGATGCTGATTCTGGCGCGCGGCCTTCAGGGCCTCGGCGGCGGCGGCATCATGCCGGTGGTGCAGACCGTGATCTCGGACGTTGTGAGCCCACGCGAGCGCGGCCAGTACCAGGCCTATTTCTCCAGCGTCTGGATGGTCGGCGGCATCCTCGGCCCGGTCATTGGCGGCGTGTTCGCCGAGCATCTGCACTGGTCGATGATCTTCTGGATCAACCTGCCGCTCGCGGCCGCCGCGATCGCGCTGCTGCTGCCGAGGATGAAGAAGATCCCGGTGTTCCACCGCAAGCGCAAGGTCGACTGGCTCGGCGGCGTGTTGCTGATGGCCTCCGCCGTCGTCTTCATGCTGGTGCTGACCTGGGGCGGCACGCGCTATCCCTGGCTGTCGCCGACAGTGCTCGCGATGGTCGGCGGCGCGGTCGCACTCGTCGTCAGCTTCGTCTGGCACGCGCGGCGGGCGGACGAGCCGTTCCTGCCGCTGCCGCTGCTCGGCGGAAGTGTCGTACCATTTGGGCTGATGGCCGGCGGCTGTGCGCTCGGCGCGATCACGGGCCTCACGGTCCAGCTCCCGCTTTATTACGAATCCGTCTATCACCTCAGTGCCAGCGAGGCGGGCCTTGCGCTGATTCCGCTCGCGGCGGTTTCGACCTGCGGCGCGGCTATCGCCGGGCGGACGATGGCGCGGGCCAAGCACTACAAGCGCGTCGCCATCATCGGCACCTCCTGGGCCGCGCTGTGCGGCCTCGGGCTCACGTTGACGACGCTGCCGCTATGGGGCCTGCTGACGCTGATGGCCGCGTTTGCGCTCGGCCTCGGCACCACCTTTCCGGTCTGCGTGGTCTCGGTGCAGAATTCGGTCGCGCGGCCGCAGATCGGCACCATCACCGGTGCGTTGAACTTCTTCCGCTCGCTGATGTCGTCCTTCACGGTCGCGGCGTTCGCGGCCATCCTGCTGATCGCGCTCGGTGCCGACATCCCGCTCGGCGAGCATCACGCCGCCGTCAGCACGATTCCCGCCGACGACATGCGGCATGCGTTCCGCTACGTCTTCGGCGCCGCCACGGCGCTGATGACCGGCGCTGCGCTCTGTCTGATCGCAATGGAGGAGCGGCCGCTGGCCGGTCCCTCGGCGAAGCAACCCGTCGAGATGGCGGAGTAGGGCCTAGCCCCCTGCATTCGCAAAACTGCTCTTGCGCGGCAGCCGGATCGTGAACTCCGTGAACGCGCCGGGCTCCGTCGCGACGTCGATCGTGCCGCCGTGCTGCTTCACCACGATATCGTGGCTCATCGATAGCCCGAGGCCCGTGCCTTCGCCGGCCGGCTTGGTGGTGAAGAACGGATTGAACATCTTCTCCCTGACCTCGTCGGCAATGCCGGTGCCGTTGTCGCGGATGCGGATCTCGATGCTGTCGCCGCGGTCGCGCGTCGCGGCGATCACCATCGGCTCGTAGTCGGCGGCGCTCTCCGCCTTGCGCTTGGTGACCGCGTGGAAGCCGTTCGAGATCAGGTTCAATAGCACTCGTGTGATCTCCTGCGGAAACACTTCGGCTTGCCCGACCGCGGGATCGAGCTCGCGTTTCAGCGTTACGTCGAACCCTGCCTTCTCGGCGCGTGCGCCGTGATAGGCGAGGTTGAGGCTCTCTTCCACCAGCGCGTTGATGTCGCTCAGCCCATGCTCGCCGCCGCCTTCGCGCGAATGCAGCAGCATGTTCTTGACAATGGAATCGGCGCGGCGTCCGTGCTGCACGACCTTCTGCAGATTGTCCTTCAGAAGCCCCGTCAGCTCGTCGACCTCTGCGCGGATCTCGTCTGCGAGCTTAACCGGCGCAAGCACCTCGTTCAGCTCGTCGGTCAGCTCGTCGGAGAGCGAGGCAAAATTGTTGACGAAGTTGAGCGGGTTCTTGATCTCATGCGCGATGCCGGCGGTGAGCTGGCCGAGCGAGGCAAGCTTCTCGGTCTGGATCAGCCGGTCCTGCGCGGCGCGCAGATCATCGAGCGATTTGGCGAGGTCCTGCGTGCGGTCCTGCACCTCGTTGAACAGGCGCGTGTTCTCGACCGCGATCACGGCCTGGTCGGCAAAGGTCTTGAGCAGGTTGATCGCCTTGTCGGGGAAATGACCGGGCTCCGGCCGCGTGACGGCGATGGTGCCGATCGCAACGCCGTCGCGCAGCATCGGCACCACGAGGATGCTGCGATAGCCTCGCGTCCGCGCCAGCTCCTTCATGGCCTCGGTGAGATCAGGTTCGCTCTGCATGTCGCTGCGGAACGCATATTGGCCGCTCCTTGCCACCCGGCTGTGAATGCCTGACGCCGACAGCGGCGTCGGGAACGAGCTGAGCAGGTCCGCATTGCCGGCCTCGTTGTCGGTGGTGAAGGCCGCCAGATGCAGCATGCCGTCGATGACGCGGGTGACGGTGGAGGAGTGCCCGCCGATCAGCGCCTTGGCGCTGTCGGAGATGGCCTGGAACACCGGCGTGACGTCAGCAGGCGAAGCCGCGATCACCTTGAGAATGTCGGCGGTCGCGGTCTGGCGTTCCAGCGCTTCCCTGGTGGCGTTGAACAGGCTGACATTCTTGATCGCGATCACTGCTTGGTCGGCGAAGGTCTGCAGCAGCCGCACGTGATGCTCGGCGAACCGGCCGGTCGCGCGGCGTGTGGCGATGATGATGCCGATGGCTTCGCCCTCGCTCATCAGCGGCGTGAACAGCATGCTGCGATAGCCCCGGGCGCGCGCGATGTCGCGCGCGGCCGGCTCGAGCTCGGTGTCGGGCAATTGCGCCGCGGCACCATTGGCCACGAGCTGGTAAGGCGGGAATTGTGCAAACGGCACTGGAAACGAGGCCTGGAGCACGCGATCGCCCGCGGGATCAGTCGGCGTGAATGCCGCAAGATGCGCGGCGCCGTCGACATAGCGCAGCACCGCGGTGGAGAAGCCGCCGATCAGGCGATTGGCGTTGGCGGCGATGGCCGCGAACACCGGCCGCACGTCGGAGGGCGAGGCGGCCATCACCTTGAGGATGTCGGCGGTTGCGGTCTGCCGCTCCAGCGCCTCGCGCGTCTCGTTGAACAGGTTCGCATTCTCGATCGCGATCACGGCCTGGTCGGCAAAGGTCTGGAGCAGCTGCACGAGATCGGGCGCGAACGCGCCGGGCTCGGCGCGCGTGACGCTGATCATGCCGACCGGCGCGCCCCGGTTCATCAGCGGCATGAACAGCACGCTGCGGAAGCCGCGCAGCCGCGCCAGCTCTCGATTCAGCTCCGGGACGTCGGCGGCCTCGCTGTCGGGAAACTGGATCGTCTCGCCGTCGCGCACGAGCGCAAAAGTCGGGAAGTCCGCGAGCTTGCGCGGGAACGACGCCTTGAGTCCTTCGTCGGCCTCCGGGCTGGTCGGTGTGAACGCCACAAGGTGCAGCTCATCGCCGATGAACTGAAGCACGGTGGCGGAGAAGCCGCCGAGCAGGCGCTTCGAGCTGGACGCGATCGCCGCGAAGACCGGCCGAGCATCGGAGGGCGAGGCCGCGATGGTGCGCAAGATCTCGGCGCTGGCGCTCTGGCGATCACGTGCAACCGCAAGCTCGCCGCGCAGCTGCGCATTCTCGGCTGCAGCCGACTGCAATCGGCGCTCGAGTTCCTCGATTTCGTTGGAAGGGGTGGTCATTCCTAATCCGGCTTGATGCCGCGGCTTGCGCGGCACCGGGCCGGATTATCACATCTTGTGCGGCCGGAGCCAGCGCCTGCGGCCCCGTTCACGTGCCGGGCCGGGACACCTCGGTCTCCTTGCTGGTGATGAACTCCAGCAGCACCGGCACGCCTTCCTGCGTTTTCTGGATGCCGCGCTTGATCGCGGGCACGATGTCCTCCGGCCTCGTCACCCGCTCGCCATAGCCGCCGAAGGCGCGCGCCATCGCGGCGTAGTCGCCGGAGATGTCGGTCGAGCGATATTTCTCGGTCGAGACCGGCATCACCTTCAATTCGATCGCCATCGAGAAATTGTTGAGCAGGATCGACATGATCGGGATGCGCTCGCGCACCGCGGTCTCGAAATCCATGCCGGTAAAACCAATGGCCGCATCGCCCCAGACATTGATGCAGAGCTTGTCGGGCTTTGCGAGCTTGGCGCCCATCGTGAGCCCAAGGCCATAGCCGAGCTGCGTGGTCTTGCCCCAGCCGAGATAGCTGAGGGGCTCGACCGATTTCCAGAACGGCGAGAGCTGGTCGCGCGGGCTGCCGGCATCATGCGTGATGATGGTGTTGTGGATGTCGACGGTGTGCTGAAGATCCCACAGCACGCGATAGGGGTTGAGCGGCGCGTCATTGCTGGTGAGCTTCGGCATCCATTTCGCCAGCCACTCCTTGTGCGAGGCCGCAATCTCGGCCGCGACCGCCGAGGCATCACGATCGGATGTCACCGACTTGCCGATTTCCTCGAGCAGTGCATCGAGCACGAGGCCGGCATCGCCGACGAGGCCGATCTTGGCTTCCACGTCCTTGTTGAGATGGTTCGGGTCGAGCGTGGAGTGGACGATGGTCTTGCCCTTCGGCATCGCGATGCCGAAATTGGTCTCGGTGAAGGAGCAGCCGATGCCGAAGATGACATCGGCTTCGGCCAGAAACTTCGGCACTGCGCGCGGCACTGCGAGCCCGCCCGAGCCGAGCGAGAGCGGATGCGTTTCCGGGAACGATGACTTGCCGCCGAGGCTGGTGGTGACGGGGATCGCCAGCCGCTCGGCGAGCCGTTTCAGTTGCGGCCACGCCTGCGCGTAATGCACGCCCTGGCCGGCATAGATCACCGGCCGTTTTGCGTTCACGAGCAGGCTGGCTGCTTTCTTCACGTGAACAGGGTCGGCGCCGTAGCGCGTGCGCAGCACCGGCGTGTAGTTCAGCGGCTCCGGCACCTCCTCGTTCCACATGTCGGCGGGGATCTCGACGATGACAGGCCCGCCGCGGCCGTTCTTCAGCTTGGTGAAGGCGCGGCGAAAGATGTTGGCGACTTCGGTGGCGAGAATGATTGGCTCAGAAGATTTCGCGAACGGCTTCATCGCCGCGCTGGAATTGAAGTTCGGCTCGATATGCGCAAGCCGGCGCTGATAGCCCATCGGCAGCACTAGCACGGGAACGGATTCGCCAAAGCACTGCGCAACGCCGCCCATCGCGTTCTCCGCGCCCGGCCCATGCTGCATGCAGAACGCGCCGATGCTGCGGCCCGACGTCACCCGCGAGATCGCATCCGCCATGTGGATGCCGACACGTTCCTGCCGCACCATCACGGGTCGGATCTCGGCTTTCGCCGCATGCTCGATCAGATGGTTGACTGGATAGCCGCAGAGGATCTCGATCCCCTCACGCCGCATGATTTCCGCAATGGCGGTGCCGAGCTTCATGGCGTCTCTCCCTGGGCAGGCCGGTTGGTCCGGCTGATTGGAGGAGAGAGGATCAGGAAATTGGAGAGGCGTAAAGCGCAGTTGATCGCGCCTGCAGGTAGGTCAGCCATGCAGGAGGTGTACGGACCGTCATCGCAACTCTGCGGTTCGCAGTGTCGTCGCCAAATCGATCAAGCTGCCGCGCGACGAGAAGGCGCACTCACGCGATGCGCTGCTGTCGAATTGGGCAGCTCACCGCATGCAGCTTGCCGCCGAATTCAAACCCGCCGCGGTTATCGTGCGAATTTGAAAGTGAGCGCAGATGCGGTGGGGATTCGGTTTGACAGTGTTGAAGCTTCGTACGAACGCTAATTCCAACGTTGCGAAGGGACACGTCGACATGATCGAGCTCGCCGTCAATGGGATCAAGCACAGGGTCGACGTCGTTCCCGAGATGCCTCTGCTCTGGGTGCTGCGCGACGAGCTCGGCATCACCAGTCCCAAATATGGCTGCGGGGTCGCGCAATGTGGCGCCTGCACCGTCCAGATCGACGGAATGGCGGTCCGATCCTGTCGGCGCGGAAGCGATCCCGTGCTCGACCTCACATGACTTCCACCCAGGCGAACGAGCCGGCACCATCGCCGCCGCGCGCCGGCATCGACTGGCAGCTCGCTCCGGTCGATTTCATCTGGTTCGGCAAGAGCGGCGCCGAGATTTGCGCGCAGATGAAGGATCCCAAGCGCAATGGCGGTCGTGACGCTGCCGGTCTCGTCGAGCACTTGCGGCACGATGCGTCGCTGAGCGGCTTCATTCCGCGGGGCTGGGCCCCCGGAGCCGGCCGCGCGACGCCGCCGGGCACTTTCGAAGATCACGTCAAGGACATGGCCGTGTGGGGCGCCGCCGGACAACCCTGTCCGAACTGACGCGTTCGCCAGCCCCAGCAAGGCCCCGTGGGAGCGCAGACGCTTGACCCAGGTCAAGCCGGCAGCCGGTTGCGGCATGCCATGATGGCGTTGAGGGGCGAGATGACGGCCATCATCGTTCAATTGCTTCTAGGGACCCATGGACTTGAGCCTCGCGAGCTATCCTGACAGCACCGTTGCCAACGAGAAACACAATGATAAGCCGCCGTGCCCTTCACACCGATGGCCGGCGATGCAGGGGCTGACCGCGCCCGAAGCGCAGGCACGGCTGAAGGCCGAAGGCTTCAATGAGCTGCCTCGCACGGAGCGGCGAACGATCGTGCAACTCATCCTTGAGGTGCTGCGCGAGCCCATGCTGCTGTTGCTGCTGGCGGGCGGGCTGATCTACTTCGCCCTGGGCGATCTCGGCGAAGCGCTGTTGCTCCTCGTGTTTGCATCGATCTCGATTGTCATCACCATCGTGCAGGAGGCGCGCACCGAGCGCGTGCTCGACTCGTTGCGCGATCTGACCAGCCCCCGCGCACTCGTGATCCGCGGCGGCGAACACATCCGCATTCCAGGCCGCGAGGTCGTTCGCGGTGACCTGATCATGCTCTCCGAGGGAGACCGCGTGGCGGCGGATGCTACGATCGTTCGATGCGACGATCTCCTGCTGGATGAATCGCTGCTGACGGGGGAATCCGTCCCGGTCCGCAAGCTGGCGCATTGCGCGCTCGATCAGCCGGTGGCGCCGCATGCTGGTGGCGATGACCATCCATTCGTGTTCTCCGGGACGCTGGTGGTGCGCGGAAGCGGCGTGGCTGAAGTCACGTCGACCGGAGCCCGAAGCGAGATCGGCAAGATCGGACAATCGCTGCATTCACTGTCGACGGAGGCGCCCCGCCTGAAACAGCAAACGACGCGCCTGGTGGCAATGTTTGCGATCGCCAGCGCCTTCGTGATCGCGTTGACCGTGCTCCTGTACGGACTCTATCGCGGCGGCTGGCTCGAGGGCGTGCTTGCCGGCATTGCGCTCGGCATGTCGATGCTTCCCGAGGAGTTTCCGGTCGTTCTGACGGTGTTTCTCGCCATGGGCGCTTGGCGCATCTCGCAGGCTCGCGTGCTGACGCGGCGGGCCTCGGCCATCGAATCGCTCGGAGCGGCAACCGTGCTCTGCACGGACAAGACGGGCACGCTGACCGAAAACCGCATGACTGTTGCGCGTCTGGTGCTGCCCGATGGTTCACAATACACGCCTGACATCGCGGCGCGCGCGGAGCATACGTTCGATTCATTGATTGAGACTGGCGTCCTGGCCTGCGTCCCGCAGCCGTTCGATCCCATGGAGAAGGCGCTGCATTCGCTCGGGCCGGGGACCGGCACCGGCCGACGACTTGTGCAAAGCTACGGCTTGCGTCCCGACCTGCTCGCCATGTCGAACGTGTGGCGCGGAGGCGACGGTGAATGCGTCGTCGCGGCAAAGGGCGCGCCCGAGACGATCGGCATGCTTTGCGGGATGAGCGCGGAAGAGCTGGCTGAATTGCGGGCACGTGTGGACGCCCTCGCGCGGGAAGGGCTTCGCGTGCTCGGCGTGGCGCGGGCGACTTGCGCGGAGACCGATCTTCCCGAGACGCAACGCGGCTTTTCCCTTGGCTTCTGCGGCCTGACCGGCTTTGCCGATCCGCTGCGGCCTGAAGTGAAGGGCGCCGTCGCCGAATGCCGGTCCGCTGGCATCCGTGTGGTCATGATCACTGGCGACTATCCCGCGACTGCATCTGCGATCGCGACGCGAGCGGGCCTCGATCCCGAACGCATCCTGACGGGGGCGGACGCCGAAGGCATGGCCGATGCCGAACTTGCCCAGGCGGCGCGGGGACAAGCCGTCTTCGCGCGAATTGCGCCGGCCCAGAAACTGCGCATCGTCAATGCGCTCAAGGGCGCCGGCGAAATCGTTGCCATGACCGGCGACGGCGTCAACGACGCGCCGTCGCTGAAGGCTGCCCATATTGGCGTCGCCATGGGCGGGCGCGGCACCGACGTGGCGCGCGAGGCGTCCTCGATCGTTCTGCTTGACGACGATTTCGGCTCCATCGTGAAGGCGATCCGCCTCGGCCGCCGGATCTATGACAATCTTCGCAAGGCGATGAGCTTCATCCTTGCGGTCCACGTTCCGATTGCCGGGCTTGCGCTGCTGCCGTTGGTGACCGGGCTGCCGCTCCTGTTCGGGCCAGTCCACATCGCATTCCTCGAAATGATCATCGATCCCGTCTGCTCCCTGGTGTTCGAGGCAGAGACCGAAGAGCGCGACGTGATGCGGAGGCCGCCGCGCTCGCCGGACGAGCCGCTGCTGCCAAGGTCCTTGCTGGTCTGGTCGGCGCTGCAGGGTGCGCTCGCGCTGGCCCTGACCGGGGGCGTGATGGTGACGGCGAATGCCTACGGCATGCCGGCGAACGAGGTGCGTGCCCTGACGTTCTTCTCGCTGGTGTTGGTGATCGTGAGCCTGATCTTCGTCAACCGCTCGTTCTCGACGTCGCTTATCGAAGCCTTTACCCGGCCGAACCGGACACTGGTCATCATTGTCGTGTTCGTGACCACCGTGCTCTCCCTAAGCCTTGCGTGGCCGGCCGCCGCCGACCTATTCCGCTTTGGCCCGCTGCATTCCGACGATCTCGCCGTTACGGTGGTGGCAGCGCTTGTGTCCCTGGTGTTGCTGGAGCTATCGAAATACCCGTTGCGTCATCGCTGGCTTGCCTCAGTCCCGTAGCCCCGGATTTCGCTGCGCTCCATTCGGGCCACGAGCTTGCCAGCCGCATGCCGCAGGTCGGTTTCACCAGCGGCTGAGAAACCTGCTATTTGCAGTTCTTGCAAATCGTCAGCTTTCGTTGCAACGCCTCGTCTTCCTGATCGATCGACGATTGTCCGGCGAGGCCGTTCGTATCCGGATTGGACCTGGAGCCCTTTGCTGCGCGTGACCTCACGGGCGGCGTCACCTGACTTGGGGTGTCATTGTCGTCAGTGCCGACGCTGAAGCCATCGTAGTCGGCGGCCGGATTCGGCCCCTGCGGAAGCCCGCCGGATACAGGTGGCGAAGCCTCTCTGCCGGATGTCGCCGGCGGAATTCTTGAATTTGTGGCGCTCCCGCGTGGCGGCGATGCATTGGGCGGGGCAAGCGAAACCGGCGGCGCGGCCGAGGTCTGTCCTCTCGCGCCGTCGCCCGACCAGACGCCGACAAACATGAGGCTGAGCGCCAACAGCGTCACGCTTCTCATCCGCATCCTTCAAGCAGCTCTGGTTCATCGATAGACAGCACGGCTCGTCGAGCCACGCCGCGGTTGCAGAGCGAGAATCCCGTAAGCAGACATTCGAGTCAATGGAACCGCGGCGTCGCTCCACACTCTGTCATTGCGAGCGCAGCGAAGCAATCCAGAGTCTTTCCCGCCGAGGGATTCTGGATTGCTTCGCGGAGCCTGTCATCGGACCGCGCTTTGCGCGGACCCGGTGGCCCACAATGACGGAATTGGGGAGGTGGCATGCTCCGGCAAGGCCGCCGCGAGCAATGCTGAAGTCAACGCATAGGGACGTCGCCTCAGGCCAGGGCGGCCGTTACTTCAGCGACGAACTGATCGAGTTGAACTTGTTGTTGAGGAGCTGGCTGCCCGTGTTGTTCACGACGGTTACGATGGCCAGTGCAATGCCGGCGGCGATCAGGCCGTATTCGATGGCGGTGGCGCCGGTCTCATCGGCAAGGAAAGACCTCAGCAAACTCATTGCCAACTCCTCTTCATCCGAACCAATGTATGGCCGCGTCGTTTTCGAACCCGTAAATCGATCGAATAGATTTTCTGCGCGCCAAAAGAATCAAATCCGGGCGAGCGCGCCTCTGTTTCATACGGTGACATTCATTAAATTAAGGTTCCCTCATCCCATCCAAACGGATGCAAATCGGCGCACGCTCTGCGACAGCCGCAGCGTCCGCTAGGACGTGATCGCGGCGCCGGGGAGGCGGCGTTTCAACATGGCCGTGAGGCGGCCAACGAAGTCTTTTACCGCGCCCCGCTGCGAGCGCGCCCCCGTGCCGGCGGTCCGCTCGCTATCGCGTGCGTCGTTCACAATGCTGATGTAGCTCTTTCTGACGTCCTGCTGCTGCACGGTACGCGTACCTTGGCTCGATCGGGGCTGGCACCATGCTGTGCGCAAGGACAACCGGTGCTTAATTTTGTCTCCCGTAGGAATACCCTGGTTCATGCGCAGAGCTCCGCCATATCGGCAAACGACGGTCGCGCTTAACGGATTATTGAGCCTGTTCGTCAACGGCTCGGCAAGCATGCTGATCGAAGGGACCGACCATCGCTCTCATTCGCGCCGTCCGTCCGCATTCAACGCCCGCAACATGGCGATGCGGGCGAACATCACCCAGCCTCCGCCGGTCTCGGCCGCATTGATCAAGGTCTCGACCGCAGTCTGCCAGTGCGCCTCGTGCTGGGCATCCTCAGGCAGCTGCATGATGTAGTCCGCCGCCTCTTGAAGCGTGAGCAGCTTGCGTTTGTTGCTCACGCGAACCGGATCGTCGAACGCCGTCGACCAGGGCATGTCAGTCCGGCCGACCGGCGAGGGGGGACATCACGGCGCGATTGTGAGGTGCGATGCGTCTAGCTGGCCTTCTTCGCCCGCGCCGGCGCGCGCACCGGCTTGTCGGCCTTCTTCGAAGCCTCCTTGGGCGCAGTCTTCGCCGCGGCGTCCTTGCCACCCTTGCCGGCGATCGGCAGCAGCATTTCGCGCTGGCCTTCGACACGCTTCTTCGGCTTCTTGCCCTTGACGGGCTCCTTGACGACCTTTGCCGCGGGCGCCGCCTCCTTCTCGCTCGCGAGACTCTTCTTCAGCGCGTCCATCAGGTTGATGACATTGCCGCCGGTCTTCGGCGCCGCCTTGGCGGTGATCGGCATGCCGCTGCGCTTCTTGTTGATGAGATCGATCAGCGCGGTCTCGTAATGATCCTCGAACAGCCCGGGCTCGAACGCGCCGGACTTCTTCTCGACGATGTGTTTTGCGAGGTCGAGCATGTCCTTGGTCAGCTTCACGTCCTGGATGTCGTCGAAATACTCGGTTTCACTCCGCACTTCGTAGGGATAGCGCAGCAGTGTGCCCATCAACCCGCTCTCGAGCGGCTCCAGCGCGATGATGTGCTCGCGGTTGGTCAGCACCACGCGGCCGATTGCGACCTTGTCCATGCTGCGGATGGTTTCGCGGATCACCGCATAGGCGTCGTGGCCGACCTTGCCGTCGGGCACGAGGTAATAGGGACGGATCAGATAGCGGTTGTCGATATCGGCCTTCGGCACGAACTCGTCGATCTCGATCGTGTGCGTGGAGTCCAGCGCGATGTCGTCGAGCTCGTCCTTGGTGACCTCGATATAGGTGTCGGTGTCGACCTTGTAGCCCTTGACGATGTCCTCGGACGTGACCTCGTCACCGGTCTCGGCGTCAACCTTGAGGTACTTGATCCTGTGGCCGGTCTTGCGGTTGATCTGGTTGAAGGAGACCTTCTCGGTATCCGAAGTGGCCGGATAGAGCGCGACCGGACAGGTCACGAGCGACAGACGCAGAAAACCCTTCCAATTGGCGCGGGGGGCCATGGGCTACTCCAAACGCAACGGGGACAGATGACAAGGATTACCATCGGGGAACAACGAATCATAGCAAGACGGGTTGCTCAATCTTGCAACTGCGTTAACCGGCCACTGGGCCTGAGGTTGCTGCCGATCCGCGGGCAAAGGCCGGAACATCATATCCAATCACGCGTTGGCTCCGGATATCGGCTGCGAGGAGGTCGTGGCTATCTGAAGCGACATCCAAAGATTGAGGGCATCATGGCAACCACGCGAGAGCGGCATCAGATCGTGGAAACTCCGACCGAGGCCCGTCAGGGCGAGCCCGGGCCGTCGGTGGCGGCGCTGCTTGCCATCTCGACCGGCCTTGCGATCCTGATCCTCGCCGTCATCTGGTTCGTGTTCTTCCGGACCTGATCGGCCGGGTCCGAACGCCTCGGACCCTTCCTATTCGCCGCGTGACGCGGCACATTGCGCCCGCCATGCCGTCGGCTCGTCCGGTTGCCTGGCGGGCGTAGTCGCGTCGGCGCGTGGGAGGTCGTATATGACCAAAAAGTAACGTGCCGGTTCCCCGCGTTCATATTCAGTTCACGCCGGAATTGCTCATCTCTGGCCGTGGTCATGCAGCCTGTTCTTGCAGCCAATCTTTGGAGAGAAGCGTGCGCCTGCTCGTTGTTGAGGACGACCCCGATCTCAATCGCCAGCTCACCAAGGCGCTGACCGACGCTGGTTATGTCGTCGACCGCGCTTTCGACGGGGAGGAGGGGCACTATCTCGGCGACAACGAGCCGTATGACGCCGTGGTGCTCGACATTGGCCTGCCGAAGAAGGACGGCATCTCGGTGCTGGAGGCCTGGCGCCGCAACGGCCGCACCATGCCGGTCCTGATCCTCACCGCGCGCGACCGCTGGAGCGACAAGGTGCAGGGGTTCGACGCCGGCGCCGACGACTATGTCGCAAAGCCGTTCCACCTGGAGGAGGTGCTGGCGCGCATCCGCGCGCTGTTGCGCCGCTCGACCGGTCATGCCCAGAGCGAACTCAGCTGCGGCCCGGTCACGCTCGATACCAGGACCGGCCGGGTCAGCGTGTCAGGCAATCCCGTGAAGATGACCTCGCACGAATATCGGCTTCTGGCCTACCTGATGCACCATTCCGGGCGCGTGGTCTCCCGCACCGAGCTGGTCGAGCATCTCTACGACCAGGATTTTGACCGCGACTCCAACACCATCGAGGTCTTCGTCGGCCGCATCCGCAAGAAGCTCGACGTCGACATCATCCAGACCGTCCGTGGCCTCGGCTATCTCCTGACCCCGCCGGCTCCCGGCGCTTGAAGCGTCTTGACGGGCGGCTCGACAGGGGCCTTGGTCCGGTCATGATCGACGCCCCGCCATCCTGCGCCTCCCGGGATCGTCCCGATGCCCGCTAGCTCGCTTGCGAACCGCCTGTTCCTGTCGGCGACTGCCTGGCTCGTGGTGATCCTGGCCATCACCGGCGTGGTGTTGTCGTCGGTCTACAAGAACGCCACCGAGCGCGCCTTCGACCGTCGTCTCAATCTCTATCTCCGCACGCTGATCGCCGAGGTCGCGACCCCCGACGAGCCGCCCGACCGCCAGTTCCAGTCGCTCGGCGAGCCCTTGTTCGAACTGCCGCTGTCGGGCTGGTACTGGCAGATCACGCGAACCGACACCGAGAAGCCGGAGGTGCGCTCGTCGCGCTCGCTCTGGGACAAGAAACTGCCGAAGCTGGAAGAGCAGGGGGCCGAGCTCACCGCCGCCGGCATCCGACTCGCCTATGTCGATGGTCCGGAAGGGCAGAACCTGCGCATGGTGGAGCGGCCGGTCGATCTCGGTGCCGACGGCAAGTTTCTCGTCAGCGTCGCCGGCGACGACACCGAGATTTTCGACGAGACGCGGAGCTTCGACTACTATCTCGGCGGCACGTTTACGGCGCTCGGCATCGTGCTGCTGCTAACCACCGTGTTCCAGGTCCGTTTTGGCCTGGCGCCGCTCAAGCGCATCTCGGAATCCATCGCCGACATCCGCTCCGGGCGGGCGGAGCGGCTCGAGGGCGAATTTCCCGTCGAGATCGCGCCTTTGGCGCGCGAGACCAATGCGTTGATCGACGCCAATCGCGAGATCGTCGAACGGGCGCGCACCCATGTCGGCAATCTCGCCCATGCCATCAAGACGCCGCTGTCGGTCATCGTCAACGAGGCCGGCGCCCACGCGGCCGATCCGTTCGCGTCCAAGGTGATGGAGCAGGCGGACGTGATGCGCGACCAGGTCGCCCATCATCTGGAGCGCGCCCGCATTGCGGCGCGAGTCTCGGTGGTCGCGACCGTGACGGAGGTGGCGCCCGCCATCGAGGCGCTGCGGCGGACCATGGAGAAGATCCATCGCGACCGTGGCATCGTGGTCGAGGCCAAGGCCGATCCGTCTGTGAAGTTCCGGGGCGAGCGGCAGGATCTGGAGGAGATGGTCGGCAATCTCGTCGACAATGCCTGCAAATGGGCGGCCTCGCGCGTCTTCATCGAGGTTCTGGTCGAGACGCCGCACCAGACCGGCGCCGGCCCGCGTCTGCGGATCATCGTCGATGACGACGGCCGCGGCCTGTCGGAGACCGAGCGCGCCAAGGTCTCCCGGCGCGGCCAGCGGCTCGACGAATCCAAGCCCGGCTCGGGGCTGGGGCTGTCGATCGTGACCGATCTCGCCGCGCTTTATGGCGGCAGCCTCTCGCTCGGCGGCGCGCCGATCGGGGGCCTGCGGGCCGAACTGGTCCTTCCCGGGCTATAGTCCATTGTTCTCACTGGATTTTTCGTTGCGGCCGATGCCCCCGCAGGAGAAAACCGGAGGCATTCGAGGCGACTTCCTAAACGGCTTCTTAAGTGGGGACCTCTTAAGATCGCACCCGGACGCATCCCATGTCCGCCATTTTACCGTGCATGACCCGGGCGCATGAGCCAGACATCGATCGAGCGGCTGAGGGAATATCTCGCGCAGCTCCCGCCGCAGTCGCAGGCGCTGCTGATGCGGGAGTTCGAGCGCGCGCTGGAGCGTGGCCAGGACACGGCTGTCGCGACCCTCGTGCTTGAGCAGTTGCGCAAGATCGTCCGCAAGAGCGAAGCCGACGAGGCCCCGCCGCCGCGTACGGATGACCCGTCGCGCCTGCTGTTCCAAGTGTTGGAACCATTCCTGGTCGAAGCGGGCGCTCCGATCCGGGTCGGACAAATCCGCCGCTCCTCGCTGCACCCGATCTGGCAATGGCTCGGCCGTGACGGCGCCCCGGACAAGGTGAATGAATTCGAGGCGGCGCTGGCCCGCATGCCGGCAGACAGTGCCGGCCAGGTCGAGGCGCTGGCCTCAAAGCTCCAGGCGGTGGCTGCGGACGCGATCTTCGCGCTGACGGGGCCCGGCGGCGGCGACAAGTCGCGCGCGCTGGCCCGTGTCGGCCCGCCCAACGTGATCGATGATCTCTATTCGATCGGTGCAGTGCTCCAGGTCCGGGAAGCCATCGCGGCCCTGAACGAGAAGCTGCCGCGCTTCCTGCGCGCCTTCGGCGATTCCCAGATCGCCTCGGTGACGTCAGCGCTCAACATTCCCGTTCTCCAGACCCCGCAGATGCTGCCCTTCGCGCTGTCGATGGTGGTGCAGCGGATGACCGCGCCGTGGCAGATCATCCGCCTTGCCATCAAGATTGCCGCATCGGACGACGAGATCCGCGTCGCCGCAACGCCCTACGGTGTCGCCGTCACGATCGCCCTGCACGATTTGTCCTGCGTTGCCGCGATCCTGCGCATGGACATCAAGCGCGGCCATTTCGACAATGTCGCCGGCAACCTCAAGGCGCTGCATGACGGCGTGCGCGGCCTGCGCACCGAGCTGGACCTGCGCAACGATTCCGCCTGGGGCAAGCAGTTGGTCTCGATCCGGGCCGACATCTCCAATGCGCTGCAATCCGAGATCGACAGCGTTCCCGGCCGCGTTCGCCGCATCCTGCGGCAGCGCGCCGAGAAGGACATTCCGCCGGGGGCGCGAATCGACAGCACCGAGGTCGAGGAAACCGTGGCGCTGATCGATTTCGTCGCGACCTGCCGCAACTATGCGAGCGAGCTTGCGATCAACGAGGTGACGCTGCGCACCTATTCCGACCTCCAGCAATATGTCGAACGCTCGACCGAACAGCTGGTGCAGTCGCTGCGCGCCGCCGATCACAAGGTCCGCACCTATCGACAGCAGCAGGTGCAGGCCGCGATCCGCTTCTGCCAGGTGCTGTTCGGCGACGATTACGCCTCGCTGATGAGTCGTGCGGCAGAAAACGCGCTCACGGGCGAGCGCAAATCGTCGCGCGCAAGCTGATATAAGCGCATATTTTCGTGATCACAATTTGAGGTTGACGCTGCCGATAGCGAGCCCTACGGTCCCGTGCAAGTCCGGGGAATTTCTATTTGTGGGCGCATGAAACCCATTATCAGCTCCATCGAAATCGAGAACCGCGTCATCACTGCCAAATATCAACGACTGATGGTCGGCGCGAAGGTGGTGCTGGTCGAGAAGGCAAGCGGTCGGCAAGTGCCGGAGACAGTCACCAGGGTCGCCTCGCCGGTTCCGGTGGGGGCGTTGCGCATCAGAATGCCCGCTGCAATCCGGCCCGGAACATACTTCCTGAAGGCCTTCAACGGGCACGGCGAGGATGCCGCACAAAGTGCGGACTTCGAGATCGGCTAAGCCGTTGGAGTTTCACCGTTTCGGGACCGCGCGCGGTCGCGCCGAATTGACAATTGTCAATTGCCGCCTCGTCCGGCCGTGGTGTAAAGCCACCTGTGGGCGCGGCTCGTGCGCCGCCGGAAGCTTGCCAGATGACGCTATGGTTCGTGTTCGCGCTGATGACGGTCGCGGCGATTTTCGCCGTGCTTCTGCCGCTCGGCCGCAGCGGACGCGCGCAAAATCAAGGCAGCGAGGTCGCGGTCTACAAGGACCAACTGGCCGAGATCGAGCGTGATCTCGGCACGGGACTGATCGCAGCTCCTGAAGCCGAGGCTGCGCGCGTCGAGATCAGCCGCCGGCTGCTCGCCGCGGCCGCCAGCGAACCCGCAACGGCGCCGAAATCGAGCCTGAAATGGCGCCGCGCCGCGGCCGTGCTGGCGCTTGCCGGTCTGCCGCTGGTTGCGATCGGCGTCTACGTGCCGCTCGGCTCGCCCCGGCTTCAGGACTTTCCCTTGGCGCAGCGCGAGCGCGGATCCGGGTCCGGCATGGCGCAATCGCTCGAGAACCTCGTCGTGCAGGTCGAGCAACATCTGGAAAAGAATCCGACCGACGGTCGCGGCTGGAACGTGCTCGCGCCGGTGCTGGAGCGGCTCGGCCGCTTCGACGATGCGGTGCGCGCCTATCGCAACTCGCTCACCTACAATGGCGAGAGCCCCGAGCGCCGCTCCGATCTCGGCGAGGCGCTCTCGGCCGCTGCCGGCGGCGTCGTGACCGCCGAGGCCAAGGTGGAATTCGAGCGTGCGCACGCGCTCAATGCCGACGACCCCAAGGCGAACTACTTCCTGGGGCTCGCCGCCGAGCAGGACGGCCGCAAGGACGATGCCGCCAATATCTGGCGCACGCTGCTGGCGAAGGCGCCGGCGGATGCGCCGTGGCGTCCTTTGGTGCAATCTTCGCTGGCGCGGGTCGGCGGCGGCACGATGCCGGCGCTGTCGGATGAGACGATCGCAGCGTCCAAGGACATGGCCGAGGGCGATCGCAACGCGATGGTGCGCGGCATGGTCGAACGCCTCGCCACGCGGCTCAAGCAGAACGGCGATGACGTCGAGGGGTGGCTGCGCCTGGTGCGCGCCTATCTCGTGATGGGCGACCGTGGCAAGGCGGTGGGGGCATCGGCCGATGCCCGGCAGGCGGTCGCGAGCGATGCCGAGCGACTGCGCCAGCTCAACGAAGGGCTCAGGACCCTCGGGCTCGGCGGATGACGATGTCGGGACGAGACGAGCGGAGGACGGATACGCCATGACGCGCAAGCAGCGACGTATGACCATCATCGGCGGCTCGCTCGCCGTGCTCGCGCTCGCGGCCGCGCTGGTGCTCAACGCGTTGCGCGATTCCATCGTGTTCTTCTCGACCCCGACCATGGTCGCCGAGAAGCACGTCGGGCCCGGCAAGCGGTTTCGCCTCGGCGGGCTGGTGCAGCCCGGCTCGCTCCAGCGCGGCGACAATCTCGCGGTGAACTTCGAGGTCGCCGACGGCAACGCCAAGCTGCCGGTCGCCTATAAGGGCATCCTGCCCGACCTGTTCCGTGAAGGGCAGGGCGTCGTCGCCGAAGGCGCGCTCGACGCAAACGGCGTGTTCAAGGCCGACACCGTGCTTGCCAAGCACGACGAAACCTACATGCCCAAGGACGTCGCCGATGCCCTGAAGAAGCAGGGGCACTGGAAGGACGATTACGGCGGCATAGCTTCGGGCGGCAGCAAACCTGCGGCCACGACCGCGCAGGGTAATCCGCAGGGAGCGGTGCGGTGATCGCAGAATCCGGACACTACGCGCTGGTGCTGGCGCTCGGGCTCGCACTGATCCAGTCCATCGTGCCGTTGATCGGCGCGCGCCTCCGCGACGTTGCATTGATGAACGTGGCGCGCTCCACCGCGCTGGCGCAGCTGCTGTTCGTCGGCGCCTCGTTCACGGCGCTGGTGATGCTGCACGTGAACTCGGATTTCTCTGTCGCCAACGTCTACGAGAATTCCCACTCGATGAAGCCGCTGCTCTACAAGATCACCGGCGTGTGGGGAAACCATGAAGGCTCGATGCTGCTGTGGGTGTCGATTCTCGCGCTGTTCGGTGGGCTGGTCGCGGCTTTCGGCAACAATCTGCCGCTGTCGCTGCGCGCGCACGTGCTGGCCGTGCAGGCCTGGATCGCCAGCGCCTTCTATCTCTTCATCCTGGTGACCTCGAACCCGTTTCTGCGCATCGCCAATCCGCCGATCGAGGGGCGCGATCTCAATCCGGTGCTCCAGGACATCGGTCTCGCCGTGCATCCGCCGATGCTCTATCTCGGCTATGTCGGCTTCTCGATCTCGTTCTCCTTCGCCGTCGCGGCGCTGATGGAGGGGCGGATCGACGCGGCCTGGGCGCGTTGGGTGCGGCCGTGGACGTTGGTCGCCTGGATCTTCCTGACGCTCGGCATCGCCATGGGCTCGTACTGGGCCTATTACGAGCTCGGCTGGGGCGGCTGGTGGTTCTGGGATCCCGTCGAGAACGCCTCGCTGATGCCGTGGCTTGCCGGCACCGCGCTGCTGCATTCGGCGCTGGTGATGGAGAAGCGCAACGCGCTGAAGGTCTGGACCATCCTGTTGTCGATCCTGACCTTCTCGCTGTCGCTGCTCGGCACCTTCCTGGTGCGCTCGGGCGTCATCACCTCGGTGCACGCCTTCGCCACCGATCCGACCCGCGGCGTATTCATCCTGCTGATCCTCTGCCTGTTCATCGGCGGCAGCCTGTCGTTGTTCGCGGGCCGCGCCACTTCGTTGAAGCAGGGCGGTCTGTTCGCGCCGATCTCGCGCGAGGGCGCCTTGGTGCTGAACAACCTGCTGCTCACGGTCGCCTGCGCAGTCGTGCTGTTCGGCACGCTCTATCCGCTGGCGATGGAGATGCTGGCCGACTTCAAGATGTCGGTCGGCGCGCCCTTCTACAATCTCACCTTCGCTCCGCTGTTTGCCCTGTTGCTGCTCGCCGTGCCGTTCGGCCCGATGCTGGCGTGGAAGCGCGGCGATCTGCTCGGCGTGACACAGCGCCTGCTCGCGGCGGGCGTTGCCAGCCTTGTCGTCGTCGCCATCACCTGGGCCTGGGCGCGGGGCGGCAGCGCGCTGGCGCCGCTCGCGATCGGGCTCGGTGTCTTCGTCGTCGCCGGCGCCGTCACCGACATCGTCGAGCGGACGGGCCTGGTTCGCCTGCCGTTCGCAACAGTGCTGCACCGGGCGCGCGGCCTGCCGCGCTCGGCCTGGGGCACCGCGCTCGCGCATGCCGGCCTCGGTGTCGCGCTGATTGGGATCGTCTGCGAGACCACCTGGAACAGCGAATATATCGCGACGATGAAGCAGAGCGACGTCGCCCACGTCGCCGGCTACGACGTGAAGCTCGACGGGCTGTTTCAGCGCCAGGGCCCGAACTACCGCGAGATGATCGCCGAGTTCAACATCAGCCGCAACGGCGAGACACTCAGCGTCATGACGCCGTCCAAGCGCAGCTTCACCACCCGCGGCTCCTCGACCACCGAGGCGGCGCTGCTGACGCGCGGCGCGAGCCAGCTCTACATCTCGCTTGGCGATGCCACCGCCGAGGGCGCCATCGCGGCGCGCATCTATCACAAGCCGCTGGTGCTGCTGATCTGGTGGGGGCCGGTGCTGATGGCATTCGGCGGCGTGCTGTCGCTGTCCGACCGCCGTTTGCGGGTCGGTGCGCCGAAGCCGGCGCGGGCCAAGCAGCGCCTCCAGCCGGCGGAGTGATCCGATGCGCCGGATGTGGTTCGTGATCGTCGCGCTGATGCTGCTGGCCTGGCCTGCGGCGCACGCGGTGCAGCCTGACGAGATCATGTCGGATCCCGCCAAGGAGGCGCGCGCCCGCGACTTGTCGCGCGAGCTGCGTTGCATGGTCTGCCAGAACCAGTCGATCGATGATTCCGACGCGCCGCTCGCGCGCGATTTGCGCCTGCTGGTGCGCGAGCGCATCGCCGCCGGTGACAGCAATTCGCAGGTGCTCGACTTCCTGGTCGCGCGCTATGGCGAGTTCGTGCTGCTGAAGCCGCGCTTCGAGCGCCAAACCATGCTGCTATGGCTGCTCGCGCCGCTTCTGTTGGTTGGCGGCGGCCTGGCGCTATGGCTGCAAATCCGGCGCCGCGCGCGAAGCGGTGAAGACCTACCGGCGCCGCCGCTTTCGCCCGACGAGAAGGCGCGGCTCGCCGCGTTGATGTCGGATGATGCCAAATCGTCCTAGCGTCCTGGCTGCGTCATGATGCGGAGGCCGCCGGTGCCGGCCCTCGTGTTTCATGCTATGTTGACCTTTGTCTGGAAACTTGTCGCGAGATTTGATTCCAGATTCTGAGTCCCCGATGTTCACGAATAGCAATCTGACGATCCGCTTCCTGGTCGGCGCTGTCGTCGCTGCATTATTGTTCCTGCTGGGCATCGGCGGCGGCACCGGATTCGTCGCGGTGCTCTACCTCGACAACGAGATCACCAGCCTGTCGTCGGACTTCGCCGCGCTGAGCGGTCCGGCGCGCGACCATGCGATGCAGATCTACCAGCAGGCGCAGACCGCCTTCTCCTATTTCCTGATCGCCTGCGGCGTGATCGCGATCGTCGCCGTCGCGATCTGCCTCACCACCTGGTTTGCCGTGCGCAACGGCATCCTCAATCCCTTGGCAGCGATCGTGCATGCCATGCGCGAGGTCGCCGATCAGAAATTCGAGACGCCGGTTCCGGGGCTCGGCGGCACCAACGAGATCGGCCTGCTCGCCGGTGCGCTGGAGGTTTTCAAGACCAATGGCCTCGAGCGGCGCCGCCTCACCGAGCGGCAGTTGCATGAGGCGCAGCACCAGGCCGAGCGGTCGACATTTTTGGACGCACGGATCAAGCGCTTCAACGATCTCGTCGCCAGCGTCGTCGACAGCGTGGCGTCCTCGGCTGTGCACCTGAAGAGCAACGCCGAGACGTTGTCGCGGACCGCCAACGACACCAGCACCAAGGCCAATGCGGTGGCAAGCGCCGCGAGCCAGGCCAGCGCCAGCGTCCAGACCGTTGCGGGCTCGGCCGAGGAGATGACCAATTCGATCGGCACGATCAGTCGCCGCGTCACCGACGCGACCCAGCGTGCCGAGGGCGCAGCGTCCCAGGCCGAGAAGAGCCGCGACACCATCCACACCCTGTCCGATGCGGCCGACAAGATCGGCGAGGTCGTGCAGCTCGTGCAGGCGATCGCCTCGCAGACCAATCTGCTGGCGCTCAATGCCACCATCGAGGCGGCGCGGGCGGGAGAGGCCGGCAAGGGATTTGCGGTGGTCGCGTCCGAGGTGAAGAGTTTGGCGCACCAGACCAGCAAGGCGACGGAGGAGATCACCTCGCATGTCGCCAGCATCCAGGGCATCACCGCACAGACGCGCGGCGCGATCGACGGCATCTCCAAGACGCTGTCGGAGATTTCGTCGATCATGTCCGGTATCGAGGTCGACACCGCCCAGCAGCGCAATGCCACGCAGGAAATCACGCGCAGCGCCCAGGATGCCGCGCACGGCACGCTCGACGTTTCCAATCACATCGTCCAGATCACCTCGACCTCGGCCGAGACCGGGCGCATGGCCGCCGAGGCGCGCGATTCCGCGGTCGACCTGTCGCGGCAGGCCGAGACCTTGAAACGCGAGGTCGACGAGTTCATCGTCAGTGTCAAGGCAAGCTAAAATCGTCCGAGCAGGGTTCCACGCTCATCGCGGGAACTCGATTAAGTTCCTGTAGAAACACGATTTTCGGGCTGCGCTAAACTGCCGCATCCACGCCGCCGCTTCATTACGAAAGTTTAACCCCGCCGCCAGCGCACGGTAAGGCGGGAGCCCCCATGTTCAGGACCGTAACGTGCCGCTATCCGGCGCCAAATGAATTTCAAGGCCCTGGAGATCTCTGCATGACCGACCGTCCCGACCTCTCGAATCTTCCGTCCTACCGGCAGCCGCGCCGGTCGGTGTTCTCCGCGCGCAAGATCGCGCTGATGGCCTCGGTCGTCGCCGGTCTCGGCGCGGCCGTCTATGGCTTCAGCCCGTCGACCTCGCCGGCGGACCTGTTCTCCAGCCCGGCGCATGCGCAGGTCAACCAAGAGGTTCGGAAGGTCGAGCGTCCGATCGGCTTCGCCGACATCGTCGAGCGCGTGAAGCCGTCGGTGATCTCGGTGAAGGTCAACATCAAGGAGAAGACCGCGAGCAACGATGACGGCGATGATTCCTCCTCGCCGTTCCAGCCGGGCTCGCCGATGGAGCGCTTCTTCCGCCGCTTCGGCGGTCCGGACGGTTTCCCGGGCCTGAAGGGCGGCCGTGGCCGCGTCGTGCAGGGCCAGGGCTCCGGCTTCTTCATCTCGCCCGACGGCTATGCCGTGACCAACAACCACGTGGTCGACGGCGCCGACAAGGTCGAGGTCACCACCGACGACGGCAAGACTTATACCGCCAAGGTGATCGGCACCGACCAGCGCACCGACCTCGCCCTGATCAAGGTCGAGGGCAGCTCGAACTTCCCATTCGCCAAGCTTGCGGATAGCAAGCCGCGGATCGGCGACTGGGTGCTCGCAGTCGGCAATCCCTTCGGTCTCGGCGGCACCGTGACCGCGGGCATCGTCTCGGCCAGCGGCCGTGACATCGGCAACGGTCCCTATGATGATTTCATCCAGATCGATGCGCCCGTGAACAAGGGCAATTCGGGCGGTCCGGCTTTCGACACCAACGGTGAGGTGATGGGCGTCAACACCGCGATCTACTCGCCCTCGGGCGGCAGCGTCGGCATCGCGTTCTCGATTCCCGCCAACACCGTCAAGAGCGTGGTGGCCCAGCTCAAGGACAAGGGCTCGGTCAGCCGCGGTTGGATCGGCGTGCAGATCCAGCCGGTGACGTCTGACATCGCCGACAGCCTCGGCATGAAGAAGGCCGAAGGCGCGCTGGTGGCGGAGCCGCAGGCGAACGGTCCGGCGGCGAAGGCCGGCATCGAGTCCGGCGACGTGATCACCTCGGTCAACGGCGAATCCGTCAAGGACGCCCGCGAGCTCGCCCGCACCATAGGCGGCATGGCACCCGGCGCGACCGTGAAGCTCAACGTGCTGCACAAGGGCCAGGACAAGGTCGTAAACCTCACCCTCGGCCAGCTGCCGAACACGATCGAGGCCAAGGCCGACACCGACAACGACAAGGGCAAGGGTGCGAGCCGTGGCACCGACGTTCCCAAGCTCGGCATGACGGTTGCGCCCGCCAATTCCGTGGCCGGTGCCGGCAAGGAAGGCGTCGTGGTCACCGAAGTCGATCCCAAGAGCGCCGCGGCTGAACGCGGCTTCAAGGAAGGCGACGTGATTCTCGAAGTCGGCGGCAAGAGCGTGAGCACCGCCGGCGAAGTCCGCGACGCCATCAACACGGCGCGGACCGACAACAAGAACAGCGTCCTGATGCGCGTCAAGAGCGGCGGCCAGTCGCGCTTCGTCGCCGTGCCCATCGCCAAGGGCTAACAAGGGCTGAAGCCTCAGGAGGCCTATGAGATGAAGGGTGTCGCCGGCATCAGTCGCCCCCGCCGCCGGCGCCCTTCGGGGGAGCAGCGCAACGTTTGCTTCCCTCATCTACCTTCCGGTGGAATTACGCCCCCCTCCGTCGGAAGGCCTAGGGCGGTGAAGTCCCCCCAGCTTCACCGCCCGCCTTTTCCCGATCCGAGATCGTTCCGCTTCGGCTTGCATGCGATTGCCGCTCGCGCCATGTTTAGAGAAGGTTCACACCCTTGACCGCCGCCGAACGCACGATGCGCCTCCTCATCATCGAAGACGACCGCGAATCCGCCGATTATCTCGTGAAGGCGTTTCGCGAAGTCGGACACATTGCCGATCACGCCGCCGACGGCGAGGAAGGCCTCGCCATGGCCGAGAACGGCGATTACGATGTGCTGGTGGTCGACCGCATGCTGCCCAAGCGCGACGGCCTGTCGCTGATCGGCGGACTGCGCGAGAAGGGCACCACCACGCCGGTGCTGATTCTCTCCGCGCTGGGGCAGGTCGACGACCGCATCAAGGGCCTGCGCGCCGGCGGCGACGATTATCTGCCAAAGCCCTATTCCTTCGCCGAACTGCTGGCCCGCGTCGAGGTGCTGTCGCGCCGCCGCGGCGGCCCGGCCGAGGACACGCTCTACCGCGTCGGCGATCTCGAGCTCGATAGGCTGTCCCATCGCGTTGCCCGCGGCAAGGACGAGCTGACGCTCCAACCGCGCGAATTCCGCCTGCTCGAATACCTCATGAAGCACGCCGGCCAGGTGGTGACGCGCACCATGCTGCTCGAGAACGTCTGGGATTATCATTTCGATCCGCAGACCAACGTGATCGACGTGCACATTTCGCGGCTCCGCTCCAAGATCGATAAGGGTTTCGAGCGCCCGCTGCTGCACACCATCCGCGGCGCCGGATACATGATCCGCGATGGTATTCGATAATCATTATTAATATCAATTAGTTATACATCTAGTCTCTGGTGGCGCTTACCGATTTCTTACCGGCTTTCGGCAGTGTTTTGAGCCAGGCCTCCAACTCCTCTCGCAATATGATGGTGCGCGTGCCATGCTTTCGCGCGACGAGCGCTTCCCTATTGACCGCTTGCCGGATCGAGGTGAGGCCGATTCCGGTCAGCGCGCTGGCTTCCTCCGTCGAAAGCGAAAGCTTGTCCGCGATCGGCACGGCCTCCTTGCTACCAAACTCGTGCATTAATCCGACCTCCTTCCTTCCCGCCGATACCGCTGGGTATTCCGAACCACGCGCGCCTTGTGGCAAGCCTTGCAAACCCGCATGCGACGCGGCTTATAGCCGTCGCGCACTTGCATGTAGAATTCGGTCTCGGGCTTCTCCTCGTTGCACGCCTTGCAAATCAGTGTGGGGATGCCCGCCAGGGCGGGTTGGCTTCGGGTACTCTCATCACTCATGAACGCCACTTTCGTTTCGGCCACCGCGATCGATGCGGCGTCACGGTGGTGACGGTCATTGCGTGCGCTCCTTGTCGGCGCGACCGACCTCGGCGTCCGGTTGTATCCGATCGAGGACCGCGCCGATGATCGAGGACGGCGCGCCGGCACTATCGCGCGTGATCGCGCCCGCCATGCTCGCGATCGGCGCACCATATTGCAGCGCTAGCGAGAGCAGCACGGCCCCATCGCGCGCCACCGCCTCGACTTGCTCGCCCGACTTGCCCCCGGTGATGAAAACCTCGACGAGCGCGCCGTCGTCATAGAAACCCAGCGTGACAGCATAGGTCCGGTCGAGCCCGCCCCATGCGATCTCGAATGTCTCAGCGGCGCGGCGTTGCGGAAGGACGCGGCGATCAGTCATCGCAGATACTCCCGCCTGGTCTCGTTCGTTTCGAGATCGGTGATCTCGATCCAGCCGATATCCGGCCGCGCGCGGAATGTCTCGATCAAAGGTCCCATGCTGCATTCGCCGTCGTGCGTCGAGCGGATCGCGCAATCGCCGCGCCGCTTTCCGTTCTCCGGTTCGTCGACGCCATAGAAGGCGGCAAGTCGAAACTTCAACATCAGGCGGCCTGCGCCTGCGATGGCTGCCCCCTCGGCTTGCGCTGGCGCTTCTCGCCTTCGAGCACGCTGGAGAACGACTTGATTGCCGCCGCCAGTTCGTTCGCCTGCGCCTTGGTGGTGATCGCCGCCGTGATGTGCAATTCCACCAGTTCGTTGCTGGTGTCGACGCGGATATCGGTGCCCTTCGGAATTTTCATTTTGTGCTCTCCCAATAATCTTAGATACGGGCGGCGTGAGGTATCCCGCGCCGCCCGCGGTCGTAGTCGCGCGCCTTGGTGCGAGGAAAGCCCCGGCCAGTGCAGCGGGTAGGCTTGAACGCTCATTGTGCGACCTTTCGACGGAGCTGCGACCGGAGCATGCGGGCATATCGTTTGCTGACATCAGTGCCGCGATGAATGAGCAGCATCGAGCGCGTGCCGGAAGGCGTGACGAAATGCACGCGCGTGTGATTCCCGCCCTCGCTGATCCGCACGTCCGACCCGCCGGCATCGCGGATGTCGCCAACGATGTCCCGCACTAGCTTGCGCATAGCCTCACCCGCGATCGGCCACGGCCGCGCGGATGGCGCGCTCATATTTGTTGCAGGCATAGCCGACCGCCGAATGATCGCGATCGAACACGGTCGCGATTTGCCGAAAGGACAGACCCGTCATGACGTGGGTGAACGCCATGAGTTTTTGCCGGATCGCGGTTACGTCCGCCTCGCGCGTCCCGGCGAGCAGATGGTCGACGCTGATCCCGAAGGCCCGGGCGCCGAGGTCGCGGGCGACGACGCATTGATTGACGTAAGGCCGCGCGGCGCGTATGCGCTGGAACTCGCGAGCCATCTCGCGATATCGTCGCGCCTCGTCGTAACTGTATCGTTGCGCGAGTTCCGCGCCACGCTGCATTCCGAACTCGAAAAACCGATCGGCAGTCCAAGGCATTCCCATTGCAGGTATTCCCGTCATTTGCCGCTGTCCATTGGCCGTTCGCCCGGGAAGTCGGACCCGGAGGGCTCCGCGGAAGGTTCTTTGGGTTCTGGCTTGGATTTGCCTTTTGATGATGCGGATGCCTGCGCATCGATTGCGTCGATCGCAGCTTGACCGAGGGCGGCCGATGATCCGCGCAGCCGTGCGTTCAGTCCGGGGGAAACGTCCTTCGCTTGATCGGATGCCACGGTGAAACCGGCATCCTCCATTTCATCGCGGCCATACATGCCGGCGATGACATCGGGGCAATACATGCGCGCCCAATCGCGCGACATGTTGTAGAACAGTTGAAGGTCCGGCTTTTTGTCCCAAAGCGGCGAGCCCTTCACCTTCCCCTTGTCATTGTGGCCGGGGTGAAGTTTGCCCAGCGTGAATTGATCGGGGTCGGCATCGAGGGGCGGGAAGTAGCGCGGCTCGGTCTCGCCCTTGAAGGTCGCCCAAACGCGACAGCGCCGCTTGTCGCCTTCGCCTTCATAGCCGACTTGCAAGCGCGTGGTGATCGGCGCCCGCGCCTCGATGATCGCGTGGAACATCTGGCTCTCATAGGCGACTTGCTCGACCTTCTGGCCGTTGACGTATTGCTCGACAATGTACGTCCAGCCTGCGAGCGCGAGCGGCGAGACGCCGAGTTCCTGCGCGCGGAGGCAAATCGCGAAGCACCCGCCGACATTGCCTTGTAGCCATGGTTTGAGCATCGGCCCGGCGGATGCGAGCAGCTTGGCCGCGTCGACCATATCGCGTAGATTGGAGTAGTCGACCCCGCCGCCCTTGAACAGCGTCACGGCCTCTGTGCGCTCGGTGACGACCTTCTCCGCGTTACCCTCGACTAGATCGCGGCGGGTCACGCGCTCCGAGGCGGCCTGCGGTTGGGGCGGCGGCGCATCTTGCGGGCGTTCGGTGGTGACGGTTTGATCGGACATCACGCGGCCTCCCGCAATTCGTATTTCACCCGGTCATCGACCGACTTGCGCCACCAATCCGGCATGTCGACATATTCGGCATCCGGCCGGTCATCGCCAGGACCGGGCCATTCGCCGCTCTGGTAGCATTGCCAAAAAGTCTTGCCGGCCAACTCGTTGAGGTGGTGCCCCCGCGCCAAATCCTCGTCCTTGAGCGTCTGAGCGCGTACGCAATGCGGTTTCTCGCTCTCGACCCAAAGTAGCGTGAAGGAATTCGCGACCATGCCGAGCGCGCGGGCGCCCTCCATCACCATCGCGGCCTGCTGCATATAGCCGTACTCGGCGATCGAGTATTGCGTGTCGCGATAGAGGACGGACGCGGTGGTCTTGAGGTCGACGAAATCGCCGCTGTCGTTCGGCATCTCATCCGGTCGGGCTTTCTTCCAGAAGCCGCGCGGGTCCTTCCAGACTAGCGAGCGCTCGGGCGATCCGCCGAGCATGCCCTGCTGCACGAGCGGGAATTGCCCGAGGGCGATGATCATGCCCTTGGCGCGCGTGGCCAGCGATGGCGTGATGACGTACTTGCCGGCGGCTTCCTGGTCGGCCTTCCAATCCTGCCAAACCTTCTTCCGCATGTTGAACGGCTCGCCCTTCACCAGCGGCGGGCAGAGCATGCAATCGTCGTCGAACGGCTCGCCGGCCACGGCCTTGTGCACGAAACGGCCGAGCGCCATGCTCTCGGTCTGCGTCTCACGATCGCGGTGTGGGTTGAGCGAAGAATTTGCGAACGCGTGCGCGGGCGACTTGCGGATGATATTGCGAAACATCGACGACGAAACGCTGATTGAATCGCACAAATCGTGCCGGTGGTAATCGGCGAGCGGAATGTTGCGATAAAGTCCCGGCCGAGTGATCGGCTTGCCGTCCCATAGGATTGATTGCATTGCACCGCACCGCGCTTTTCATTCCCCCAAAGCCCCCGCCTAGCCGAAACAAAATCCTCCGTGCTCTGCGAACCGCCGTTTCGCAAAGGTGATGCTCGGAACGTCGATGTTCTTTGGTGGTGCCGGCCGCTACGATGGCGGCCCGGTGACGCCTCGCGCGGGGCGAGTTTTTGTTTGCTTAATCGCCCGTCTTACGCACGTAAAATTTCATTCCGCTTCGCGTCCGATGTCAACATCCGTCGTAAAAAATCCGGGCAGAGTGAAACTTTCGCCGTTTGGTAGCGACGAAACGGCTCTGGGTCATGTCGGATGCATGGCGCGGCGCTCGCGTAAATCCGATTTACGAAATTGCCGGGCAGAGAGCGCGTTTTTCAGATGACGCGAATGCAAATCATTGCCTATTCGATGTGGCTGTCTGCTTCGCGAGCAAAGGCGGCGTGCGATGGCTCAATCAAACGAATGGTCTGACAAGGCCGAAACCACCCTGCGGCATATGTTCAATGCCGGCGCATCGGCCGCGCTGATCGCCGATGCGGTCGAGAAGACGCGCAGCGCCGTCTGCGGCAAGATCAAGCGGCTGAAGCTCCATCGCGAGAGCGGGCCGATCATGACGCGGTACACGTCTAAGCCCCACAAAAAGCCGACACCGGCACCATTGCCGAAATTCATCACCGAGCCGGCAACGCAGCCCGTGTCGATCTTGGCCGCGAAGCGGCATCATTGCCGCGCCGTGCTCGATCAGCGCGATCCGAACGGCCTGGCGATGTTTTGTGGCGCGCGCAAGGTGGCCGGATCGCCATGGTGCGCCAAGCATAAGCGCAAGTTCGTCATCACCGCTTACGTCGGGAGGGCGTGATGGGCCGCCCACGCGAGGCCCGGCGATCCATCCCAATTCGCCGAGGCCCCGTCAAAGAAAGGGAAGTCGATGGCGAAACAAGCAGCCCAGCAAACGAACGAGTTCGACCCCGAGGTAGTGCAGGAAGTACTCGGCAAGATCGACGGGTTCGAGGACGCTCTCGTGAAGCGGCACAGTTCTTACATGAGCGATTGCCGCAACATCCGCGAAGACATTCGCAACGTCTACAAGGAGGCCAAGGCGCGCGGCATTCCGTCGAAGGAATTGCGCACGCTGGTCAAAATCCGGAAGAACGAGACCAAGAACAAGCAGCTTTACGACGATCTCGAAATCGACCAGCAGCAGGTTCTCTCGATGCTCGCGACGGCCGAGGGCGTCAAGGACTTGCCGCTGTGGAGGGCGGCCGCGATGCAGGCCGCGAGCGCGGCGATGGGCAGCACCGCGCACCACTGATGCGGTGCGTCCATGCCGTACAATCCGCGCATCCTCGCGCTCGATCTCGCATCAAGGACCGGCTGGGCCGTCGGCTATCCCAACGAGGATAAGCCGCACTCCGGCTCGGTGCGCTTTGCCCGCGAGGGCGCGAGCATGGGCGCGGTCTTTGCCGGATGCCGGCAATGGCTCAACGAGTTCCTCGCGACCGAGAACGATATCAAGTTGGTGGTGTTCGAGGCGCCGATGGTGCCGCAGCACATGGCCGGCCGAACTAACGCGGAGATCATCCGCGTGTTGATCGGGCTTTGTGCTGTCGTGGAAGAATTCACTTATGCGCGCGGCTACGACGTGCGCGAGGCGCGCGTATCCGATGTCCGCACGCATTTCATCGGATCGAACCGGCACAAGCGGAAGGAGGCGAAGTCGCTCACGATGGACGCCTGCTATCGCTTGGGTTGGACTCCGAGCGATGATAACGCGGCCGACGCGCTCGCGCTCTGGCACTATCAGGCCGCGATGCTCGAGCCCTCGCTCGCGGTCCAGACATCAGCGCTTTTCCCCCGGAGGGCGTGATGGTCGAGTGGTTCAAGCACGATATACCTCGCTGGATGGATGGCACCGAGGGTCTCGATGATGGGCCGTATCGCGTTTATCACGTCGTCTGCCAACTGATCTATTTGCACGAGGGCCCGATCGCGCTGCACGAGCAAGGGCTCGCCGGCCGGTGCAATCAACACATTCTCGCGTTCCGCCGGAACCTCAAGGGGCTGCTCGATGCAGGTAAACTACGGATCATCGACGGCCGCCTGACGAATGACCGCGCCGAAACCGAGCTTCAACGTGTCGCCGACCTCCGCTCAACCTCGGCCAAAGGGGGGCGGGGTTCGCGCGGGGTCCGCAAAGGGTCGGGCCGAGGTCAGGGCGAGGTTGAGCCGAGGTCTGGCGATGGTTCGCCGGATAAGCCTTTGAAATCGCACGAGCCGGTATCAAGCCCACTGTCCGAACGACAACACCATAAGAGTAGAGGAGAGGAGAGTAGAGGAGAGAAGAATATCCCTTCCCCTAAAGGGGAAGGGCCCAACGGTCAGTTTCAATTCGGCGAGCCATCCCGCGCACGGCCATCTGCCGTCGATGCCGAGACCGAATTGTTCCGGCGAGGCCGGCAAGTCCTCGGCGAAAGTGCCGGCGGGATGATTTCGCAATTGCTCAAGGCGAAAGACCACAACGTCGCGCTCGCTCGCGCGGCAATCGAGCAAGCATCGACCAAACAGAAACCGCGAGAATTCATCGGCGCAATCATCAAAGGCACCGCTGGCGCGAGCAACGATCGAACGCCGAGGGTGCAGGTATGACGCAGCGCTATTCGCTCGACGAAGTTCTCCGGATGCTGGCAAGCGTCGGCGCCGACCCGCGATCATTCAGCGGAACGAAAACATTCCGCTGCCCGGCGTGCTCGCACCAGCGCCGGAAGAAATTCAACAAATGCCTGTCGATCCGGTCCGAGAGCGACGGGTTCTTTTTCCGCTGTTTTCACTGCGACGACTTCCACGGGAGCTATCGATATGAACACGTTGGCGCCGCATCACGTCGAGTTTTTCGAACAAAGGGGGATATCGCCCGAGCTAGCTACTCGGTTCGAGGTCTATACGGGTGCAGTCGTCGGTAAGCCGGGCGAGCGGCATGTCGAGCCGAGCGCGCGGCAATGTGATCGCGTATCCGTTTTTCGATCACGGCGTTATCGTCAATGAGAAATACCGCGCCGAGCGCGACGGCGAAAAATTCTTCTGGCACCGCAAGGGAGGCAAGCGGACGTTCTGGAATGCCGACGTGCTCGATGATCCGCAGCTAGAGGCGGGCACGCAAGCGCTGGTCATCGCGGAAGGATTCGAGGATGCGATGGTCGCGATCGATTGCGGGTGGCCGCTGACCGTCTCGGTGCCGGATGGCGCACCGCCGGTGCCGAAGGATGGCCGCATGGCGCCGCTCGATCCGGAGTCCGAGCAGCACGGCAAATTTGAATTCTTGTGGCTCAATCGCGACCGTCTGCGCCGCATCAAGCGGTTCATTCTAGCGGTCGATGATGACGGGCCAGGGCAACGGCTCGCGGCCGAGATCGTGCGCCGGCTCGGGGCTGCCCGATGCATGTTCGTCACGTATCCGGGCGGCTGCAAAGACTTGAACGACGTGCTGCGGAAATACGGACGCGATGCGGTCCATGAGGTGCTGCGCGACGCGAAGCAATACCCGGTGCGCGGCCTCTATCGGCTCTCCGAATATCCATCGTTGCCGGCGTTCCAACCCATCTCGCTCGGATGGCCGCTGTTCGACGGGATCGTTCCTGGCAATGGCTGGATGAAGATTTTTGCCGGCGAGTTTATCGTTGTGACCGGCGTGCCGAGCCACGGCAAATCGACCTTTCTCGCAAACGTGCTCTGGAACGTGGCGCGCGACCACGGTTGGCGCGCTGCGATCTTTTCCCCGGAACTGCCGACAGTCCCGTACCTGCGCGACAAGATGCGCCGGATTATCGGCGGCGATGATGCGGACCGGCTGATCGAGGACAATTTCCTTTTCATCGACAACGATCCAAACGACGCCGACGACGAGGATATCACGCTGGAATGGATCATCGAGAAGGGCCGCGATGCTGTGCTGCGCTATGGCATCCGCGCGCTGGTGATCGATCCATGGAATGAGGTCGAGCACGCGCGGCGGCGCGATGAAACCACGGCCGAGTATATTGGCCGCGCGATCCGCATGCTCAAGCGCTTCGGTCGGCAATACGGCGTGGCGGTTTTCGTCCTAGCGCATCCAACAAAGGACGTTTGGGAACGCGGCAAGCTTCGCCCGCCTTCTCTGTACGACATCGATGGCGCCGCGCACTGGTTCAACAAATGCGACCACGGCCTGGTCATCTGGCGGGATCCGGAGACCGATCAGACTGCGATCATGATCAACAAGGTGCGGTTCGAGGGGACTGGCGAGAAAGGCACCATCAAACTGAAACTGGACAAGGCAACGCAGCGCTTTGTGCAACTGGATGAACGAATGCAATCGGAGTTTGCCTATGGGTGACGTGCTTGTGCTGCGGCGCGATCCGCTGAAATTCAACCCGCTGGAAGATGCGGTGATGGATGACATCCCGCCAAGCGTTTGGGACGGCCCGCATGTCGGCAAGCGATTGGCCGAGGCGATGCGCACGCTGCGAATGATCCCGATGCCAGCCGTGGCCGGCTACGGCGCCGCATGGCCGGCCTATAGTTACGAATTCGAGGACTTGCTGGCGCAGCACGAGCAGGGCGAGTTGGAAAAAACCCAGCGCATGCAAAACCGCACGCGGGTACTCCCGTCCTATAGCGACGTAACGCGGATGGAGGCCGCGATCGTTTGGCCGGCGCGATATTTGCGCGGGGTCGATCATCTCTTGCTCGCGGTGAATGCCGTGGCCTTGGCGCATTCGCTGGAGCGCGACGCGGGATGGGTGGCGGTCAAGCGCGGCGGCTATGCCGATACATGGCGCGCAAACCATGATCGCGGGTGCGATGTCATCGCGGGTGGATTGAGGGCCGAGCTAGTCCCGGTTTTCTGATGATGGACCTTGAAATTCCCCGAGGCGCCGATCGGGAATATCTGATCGTTTTCGGCGTGGCCGCCATCTATGTCGGCACGATCCCGCGCGGCGAGCCGTGCATCGTCGGCGTATCGCGCGATCTCGATAAGACCTATGAGGCAACGCATGAGCGCTGGCCGTGGTCGGAAATCTCGTGCGCGTTCTGGGTGAAGGATCGCGACACCGCCGAGGCGATAGCGAACGAGGTCAATGGCGTGCTGCCGCATGATCTCGACGGCCGGCTCGCTGTCCGAGCGGAGACCGCGCGCCTGCAAATCGAGCGGGTCGCGTGCGACTGGAAAATATCGCTGACCAACCACGACGCGGCGTTGGCGCGCGTGCAGGCTGCGGTGCGTCGGGTCGAGGAAAAGATCAGCGAAGCAAATGCGAGCGGGGAACTCGCGTGGTTCAATGCCGCATACCGGGGTTGGCGGATCGAGGCGAAAAAAGTCGGCCGGGCCATGAGCTATGCAGAAGCGCTCGCGCGATTGCGCAAGGAAGTCACTAAGCGACTCATTACACTCGACATTCTCGATCCCGGCACCGATTTACTGCCGGCGATCTTCCCGGATTTACGCAAAGCGGCTCGTAAAAATTTACGTTGACGGGCTGGAATTTGGTGGGTTTTCTACGCGCGCACGCCCGATGGCGGAGCTATGCGCCCATCGAGGACGCTTCACTACGCGAAGGAAACTTTGAACCGATCTCGGCCGCGAGGTCGGTCTTTTTGCGTCCCATGATCGAAGTCAATTTTGACACGGCGGATTTCACCGGCCGAGCGATGGAGCTTGGTGCGGTCGCGGATCAACTGCCGTACATCCTCGCGCGCTCGCTCAATGATGCGGCCGAGAAAACGCGGTCATATCTGATCGAAAGGACGTGGCCGACCGCGATCAGTGCAAAGAACCGCTCGTTCATCGGCGCCGCGCTGACAGCGCGGGGCGCCAGGGCGACGAAGCAGGACTTACGCGTCGAGATTTACGACAAGCTCGGTCGCGGCAATCTGATGCTGCATGCGAAAGGCGGAACGCGGCGCGCCAAGGGCGCCAATCTCGCGATCCCGTCATCTGCGAACGTCAAGCGCACCGCCAGCGGCGCCGTCTCGCGCGGTCAAACGCCGCGGGCTCTAGCCGACAAGGCGGCGCGCCGTGGTCGCTTCCTGTTTGCAAAAGGCAAGATGGTCTACACGCTCGATCCGGCGGTACAGATCAAGCGCGATGTGCCGTTCTATCGGGATTTCACTAACACAATGCGGCAAGCGGTGCTCGAAAGCCTGCCGCGCAATGTTGCAATCGCGATGTCCACGCGGCGGTCTCGATAGGAGCGCGCAATGGAAATGCACGTCTATCACCACCTCATCCTGGATGATCCGTTCGGCAGGCTGATCGTGGCGCATCTTGCCGATATCAACGACCGCCTCGCCGCACTCTCTCGCAATCTAGTAAGATCGGAGAAATCGATCATGATCAGCATTCGAGACCTTCAAGACCAAGCCGCCGCCACCTTGCAACAGGTGCAGGCCGATACCGATGTCGCCAACGCGGTCAAGAAAGTGGTCGATGATCAGAACGAGACGATCGACGCGCTGAAAAAGCAGGTTGACGATTTCGTAGCGGCCGGTGGTGCCAGCCAAGCCGATTTGCAGCAGCTTTCGGACACGCTACTCTCGATCAAAAATCTCGATACGTCGAATGCGCAGATCGTGGCGTCTGCGGTCACGGCCGGCACCCAACCGGCCCCCAGTCCGGGTACAGGCACGAGCACGGGCGAGCAAAGCGGGACCGACCAATCCAGCACGGGCCCTCAAGCCGGCTAACAATGCCGGCGCGGGACTCGGCCGTCGATTGCCCTGATCCCGGCTAATCCGCGCAATGGCGCGACTACTACCGAAAGCTTCGATGCCGTGCCTAATAGGAATAATCCGTTGCCATTTCGGTTAGAGCCCGCCGCGATCGAGCAGCGCGTTCAAAACCTCGAACAAGGGGTCAAAGATCACCAAGCGCAAACGGCTGCGCAGTTCAATTCGCTCTCGCAGCAAATCGCGAACCTCTCGACCAAGCTGGACGAGCGGGCGAAGATCCCGTGGCCGGCGCTTGGCGTCATGCTCTCCTTTCTTACCGTCATCGGCGGACTTGTTTGGTATCCTGTCAAGACCGACCTAGATCGACATGGCCGGGTGATGGAGAAGATGCAGGACGAGCTGATCACGTCGAAAGAGGTTGAGTATCGCTTAGGAACGAGCGGCCAACGTCGGGATGATTGGCAGCGATCGGCTGAGGATCGCATGCGCCGGAACGAGGCGCGGATCGATGACGTCACGAAGATGATTGTGCCGCGCGGTGAGCACGAAGAGAAATGGCGCAGCAATGATCGGCAGTTTACCGATACGCAGCGCCAGCTTGACGAGATCAAGAAAGCTTATTCGGACCTGTACTCGCCGCGCGATGCGCTGACCAATCTGCAAAGGAGATTGGAAGATGTCGAGCGCCGACTTGCCCTTGCGCAGCAGCAAGCGGACGCCGCGCGCGCCCAGCGTCCATAGGTTGTGCTGTCCGCCGAAGTGGATGTCCGCTGCGCTCCCAAAGCGACCCTGCGTGGTCAGCGAACTATCGCGATGAGCTATGCGCAGACATGGCCGGTTACCCGATCATCAGAAATGTATCCCGCAGAAAGTATCCGATCTCGTTGTGAAGTAACTCACACAATAGCATTCCGAGCAGGCGTAAACTGCCTCCGTCTGCCTGAGATCAACAGTTGGAGCTATCGCATGATCGAGCTTTCGGCGTTGCCAGATGTTGTCGTAGTTGACGTTGACGCCGGACAGACGAGCGGAGAAACAACTATCTCCTACAAGAAAGAGCCCGAAGACGATCTTTGGGAACTCGTGCCAGGCGGCTCTTGGAGCCGAGTAAACCCACACGTCCGTACTGGCCTTGGTGACGTCGCCGATAAAGAGGGATCGTGGCCCGTCACACTAACGCCTGGCCAGAGTTATGAGCTTGGCATATTTGAGCGCAGACATGGGCCCCTGGCGATCGACCCAATCCGTCGCGCGACGCTCGTAGTGTTTTGCCTCGTTAAGAGACCGAGAGCGCTTGGATTGATCACTGATGAGAACCGGGGATTCGGTGGGACGTGGTACTTTCACCAGATCCATACGCGCGTACCTACAAGTGTCGTTTCGTTCGCAGTGAGCAGAACAGCTCCCGTTATCGACCCTGACGGCATTCCGCATCCGGTCTCTCCTGAAGGCGCTCTTTCCGCGCCCTTCACACAAGGAATGATGGACCACAAGGCAGACCTCCTGCCGCTCCTTCCCGGTAACCGCTACTTCTTCTCAGCCGTGGTCGTGGATTCCCGAGGAAATTGGGAGGTACGCCAGGACCAGTTCACGACCCTGCGCCGCGTGCTCAACGTTGAGTTTCCGACCCTTCACATCTTCAATGACGGAGATCCGTTCGATCATGGCGAAGGTTCGTTTACGTTCCGCGTGTTTACCGGCCCCGATAACCACCCTACCGTGATCAAGGATTTCGATCGGGGGACGCAAGACATCGACGACTGGGGTGAGACTGATCGGCCCTATGCGATGAGCTTCGCACATTTCGGAACGCCTCTGGCGGTGGCGGATGAGAACGAGATGAGCGTATCTGTCGCGTCGTGGGGTGTCGAACATGACGGATTCTTGGAGGAGGACGAAGCCGCAAGCAATTGGGGTACGCGACTCCCATTGCCTGTGGGCCGGAACGAAAATGTTGCACAGACTACGTTCCTGATGGACTGCCCGACGAGTAACGGCGATTTCCACTACGGGGTCAATGTTCGCTGGTCGGTCAGTTACGTTCCGTGATGGAAGCGGCTGCCAACTGCTGAGCGACCGCATCGCACTTTGCCCAAAACGGTTGTGTAGCGGTCACTAACGCAAGCGGCCATGGGCCAGATTTAGCGCTGGCGCTCTTGCGATGGTTGGCCGGCAGCGTCTTAGCTTTCAAAGGTACTTTGGGAAGGGGCGGCCGGGCGGGTACGCGGGACGGCGCCGTTTGCGCGTATTATACCGTGGTGATTTTCCGCTTTGCTCCCGCGCGCTAAAGCCGCCCCTGAATGCATCTGAATGCCCCGTTCACGAGCCGCTGCAAAGCATAAGATCGCCTCAATTGGTGGCCTCGACGCGTACAACGAACTGGCCCCAGCATCCGAGCAGAGGGGCCGTCGGGGCCGCTCCCAGAAGGCCGCTAAAGGATTGTGTCAGCTGCGAGGAATCGTAAATTCAAATGTAGCACCATGTGGCTCGTTCGGGGTGACGCACAGCCGTCCTCCGTGCGCCTCAATAATGGACCGACAGATGGCGAGGCCCATTCCCATGCCGTCGGGCTTGGTCGTGTAAAACGGCTGAAACACGCGCTCGATACTCGCCGCGTCGACGCCCGGCCCCGAATCACGCACCAGAACCAGCACACTTCCGGCGGGATCCGCCTTGGTACAGATCTGTACATCCCGCGCCCCACGATCGAGGACGGACATGGCCTCGACGGCGTTCAGGATCAGGTTCATAAGCACCTGTTGTAGCTGAATGCGCTCGCCGTCAATCTGCGGCAAATCCTCTGCAAGTTGCGTACGTAGTGTGATGCCATGCCTCAGGGCTTCGGCGCGGACCAGGGCGATGACATCGAGGACCGCTTCGTTGAGGTCGAACCGACTCCTGTGGGGCGGCGCTTTCTTGGCCAGAGCACGGATCCCGTGGACGATGTCGCCAGCTCGTTGGCCGTCCGCGACGATGTGGTCGAGAGACTCGCGGACCTTGTCTAGTTTGGGCGGGTGGACGCCCAACCAGTTCAAGGCGGCGTCGGCGTTAGTGACCACCGCGGAGATCGGCTGATTGACCTCATGGGCGATCGAGGCCGTCAGCTGCCCCATCGTGGCGACCCGATTAGCGTGGGCCAGCTCGGCCTGGGTCTTCTGGCGTTCGATGATACTCTCCTTGAAAACCTGAACCGCCGCCGCCATCGCGCCGATTTCGTCGTTCCGATCAACCTCAGGGACTTCGATGCTGATGTCGCCTTTGGCGAGCGCTGCCATGGCGCCGGTCATGCGGGTGATCGGCGTTGTGATGCCGCGCGTGAGTAGAACCCCCATCAACACTGCGATGAAGAGCGAGGCGGCGGCGCCGACAAGGGTCATCGTGTAGGCCGTCGCGTACGCCTGCCTCTGTGCGGCGTCGCGCCTTGCCAACAAATCTCGCTCAACCCTGTCGATTTCGTCCACCTTGGCGCGGAGGCCGTTCATGGCAGTTTTGCCGGCCCCCGAGCCCTCCAACCCGCGCGCTTCCTCGCGCGTCTCGGGCTTCGCCATCAACGCAATCTCCCGCTCGGCGACCTCTAAGCGCCACTTCTTCGCCAACTCGTTTAATTCATCGAACCGATTCTGCTCGGCGCCATTATTCGAGGTGAGATCTTTTATTTTCCGGATCGCCGCGCTGAAGTTGTCGCCGCCCTTGTGATAGGGCTCCAAAAAGTTCTGGTCGCCGCTGATCAAATAGCCGCGCACACCGGTTTCCTGATCCAGCATTGCCTCCTTTAAGTCCTGCAGGGTATCCAGTACGTCGGTCGTGTGAATACGGCGATCTTTGGCCCATTCGATCGCGCGAAGCCGATCGTACACGATTCCACTGCTGACCATGATGACCGCGACTACGGCAGCAAACGCGGTCATGAGCTTGCGCGAGATCGGCAAATTCGCAAAGGTGTTCACGTCAACCTCGGATCGCCAGTTAAGTAGAGACTGGACCCGGTTGACGGGCGCCGCAACGTCCTTGTAACGCGGTAATGAGTCACAGCAATGTGGCCGCGCAGGGATGAGTCACACCTAGTCCGGGCCGTAAAAGGTCCTACAGGCGGCAAATCATGGATGCACCGGCGAGCAAGCCGGCCGTGGAAACATGGCCGATTGAGCGTTTACGGCCCTATGAGCGCAATTCGCGCCGGCATTCGGCCGAGCAGATCGAGCAAATCGCCGCGTCGATCCGGCAATGGGGCTGGACCATGCCGATCCTCGCGGCCGATGACGGCATGGTTCTCGCCGGTCATGGGCGCCTAGCCGCCGGCAAGTTGCTCGGATTTACGCAAGTCCCGGTCATCGTGGCGCGCGGATGGACCGATCAGCAAAAGCGCGCCTATGTCATCGCGGATAATCGGCTGACCGACGCCAGCGATTGGGATGATGAGATGCTGCGGCTCGAATTGGCCGACCTCGTGGAGGGCGGTTTCGAGATCGCGCTGACCGGCATAACCGAGGACGAGCTATCGCGGCTGTCCGTAGGGGTCGGCGAGTTGGAGCAGATGCCCGAATTGCCGGACGGCGATCGGTCGCCCTATCGCGACATGACGTTCATTCTGTACGGGGAGCAATTCGGGATCGTCGAGCGCGCGATAGCCAAGGCGACCAAGCCGCGCGAGCCGAACAACCCCAACCGATCGCCGCAAGGCAATGCGCTCGCGGCGATCTGCGCCGAATATCTAGAGCGCGTCGCATAGTCGAGCTTGACCGATGCTTTACTTGATGTCCGTTATGCCCCGATACAGACAAAATACCGCAGGGCAGCGAAATGACGCGATGGCTTAGCTGCCTGTCCGAACAATGTCGCTACTCCCCCAGACGAAAAGCGCACTAAGTGGACCGGAGCGCGCGGAAAAGCTGCACTAGAGAGAGCATCACGATCAGCACGCCTACGGCCATCATCAGACCCCGAGCTGGTATATGCTTCACAAACCAGCCTCCGAACGGAGCCGCGAGCACGCCGCCAAGCACGAGTGGAATGAGGTGTTCCAGAGGCACGGCACCAATTTCCGTGAAAAAAGTGGTTGCCGCCGAAACGGTAACGAAGAACTCAGCTGTATTGACCGAGCCTACGGAGTAGCGCGGCGCGTGCCCTGACCCCACGAGCGTTGTTGTTGTAATCGGTCCCCACCCGCCGCCGCCAGTCGCATCGAGAAACCCTGCGCCAAATCCGAGCACTGGAGTCCAGCCGGCAGGGGTTCGTGGTATCGGCTCGATCCGGCGCGATTTCCAGAGAATATAGAGTCCCATGATAAGCAAATAGGCGTAGACAAAGCGGCGCGCGGCTGTGACTTCGATGTTCGATAGAACCCAGGCGCCTAAAATCGCGCCCAACACTCCTGCCACGCCCAAGCGCGCCACCATCCGCCAATCCACATTGCGATGATAGATGTGCGAAGCCGCCGATGCGCTCGTGGTGACGACTTCAGCGGTATGAACCAGCGCGCTGGCATGTGCCGGCGGCAAGCCTATAGCCAACAGCGCGGTGTTCGTCAGTACGCCGTAGGCCATACCAAGCGCGCCGTCGACCAGCTGTGCCACGAACCCCACGGCGAACAAAAGCCACCAGATGTCCATAGAATTACCTCCGACGATGAAGGCAATACTACCAATTTTGAATCAATGTTCGCTGTTACTGCCAGGCAAGCCTGACAGCAGATGTCCTTTCCGGGGCATTCTCGACCGGGTCGAGCCAGCCGCAAGTCCGGCAATATCCGCCATGCCCCAAAAGCTGAAGCGAATTCAGAGCATTGGCACCTCCGCGAGGGGCCATTGCCGGTTGGATGGTATTGCCGTGGGAGCCTCGCTATGAACTCAGTGACTACCGATGGGACAGGCTAAAGAAATCCGCGTCGCGCCGATCGCGAAGAAGGACGCCGACGCACTGATCATTCGGCTGCACTACAGCCACAAGACCGTCAACAATGCTTTCCTCGCGCTCGGCGTCTTTTTGAACGGCCGGCTTGAAGGCGCGATGACGTTCGGCCCGTCGATGGACAAGAGCAATATTCTCGGGCTTGTGCGAGATACCGCATGGAACGGCTTTCTCGAATTGAACAGGCTGGCGTTCTCTGAGGCACTGCCGCGCAATTCCGAAAGCCGCGCGCTCTCGATCGCGCTGCGGATGATCCGGAAGCATTATCCGCACATCGAGTGGGTGATCTCGTTCGCCGATGGATGTCAGTGCGGCGATGGGACGATCTATCGCGCGGCCGGATTTGTGCTCACAGGGATCAAGCTGAACAAAAGCTTGCTGCGACTGCCCGACGGCTCCGTCACGCACAAGATGACGCAAGTGACCGGCAAGAACCGCGCGGCGCATTTCGCCAAGACCGGTGGTTCATGGTCGGGCCAGGGCGAGCCGCTCGACGGCTACCAGATGCGCTATATCTATTTTCTTAATCCGGCCGCGCGGTCGCGGCTCGCCTGCAAAGAAATCCCATATGCGGAGATCGAGCGGCGCGGCGCAGGCATGTATCGCGGTCTTGCGCGTGGTAAGCAGGCGATGGCCGAGGCCCCCTCGGCACAGCGGCGCGGCAGCGGCGACCACCACGCTCCTGTTTGAGCGCCGACATATCGGAGGAGAAGCAGAAATCATGTGCTCGTTCTGAGCCTTACCGACATTCGGCGTGATGCGCTCGTGCATCCACAGCGTCTGGGGGAGACTACGTAAACAAGCGGTCCGTCGCTTTATCGAGCCGCTTGTCCGAACCGCTCGCGTCATTTAGATGACCAATCAACTCTCCGGACCGCCGGTAGATGTTGATCCCTTTGAGGTCATACAGCTTCGTACCACTACGGTCGAAAATTTCTCGACCCACTATAATGCCGACGTGAATACCCTTGCTGTTGAATATGTTGCTTATCACAAGAGTCTCCTTACTTCAGGTCGACAAGTACGAATCGCTGCCTTCTTTCGCCGTTGTGTCGGAGCCCCTTTATGGGACGGCTCCGGTCACCGCCGCGCTGCAACTACCGAGCACAAAGCTGGCCAATGGCTCATTGAACTGCCTTCGCTGAGCCAACGCCGGGATCAGCAATCGTTTTCCAATTCTTGCCGCAAGCGGAACACCGCCATTCGTTGACAACCCCTGTGGGCAAATAGGTTGAACTGACCGGGGCAGTGACAAGTTGTCCGCAGCTGCAGGTATCGGTCCCTCGTGATGGAGAGCGACGTGGCTCGCTCACCATTCTAGAAGCCCAGCGGCGCTCGAACCTTCGTTGAAAATGCAATGGATAGATGAACGAACTCATGGGCTCCCTCCTGTTGGGCGGCGGGAGCACGGTACGGTCTCTCAGTCACCGAAGCCTTTTCACGATCGGTGATAGTAATAAGATAGGCCTTGAACCACCTTATAGCTAGTCCGAAGCTCAGAAACTTTCGCGTCCGCTGGGATGCGAAGTAGATGCATAGAACGGTCACTAACCCCGACAGCAGCATTTCCCCATGTGCCGCGCGGCGAGCCGCGCGGTCTTATCGTAGCTTTCGGAAATCGATGCTGCGCAGGACAATTCCGGGCGGCGCGCCTTCGAACTCGGTGGCCTGATATTTGCCGGCGGCGCACGCCTCGATGCGCTCGAGTAACCGCATGAATTGCTCCTCACGCTGGCCAGCTCTGGCGTGCACTACACCATCCAGCTCATCCATGGCGGAAGTGGAGATTGCGCATGGGATCTCCTTATTGCCGTCGAGCATCGAGAACAGGACCACCATCCTGTCGTATTCGTAACTGATAAAGCGTCCGTGCGTGAGCGTCATGTGACCTACTCCTTAGACGCGGCGCCGCGATTGCAGCCCCGAGCGAGGCCTTGTGTCTTCCGCCGCCAGTCCTGGATCGAAGGCGCCCACAAGCTGGTGCTGGTCGACGGCGTGTTCGCGGCAGACCTGTCCGACATCAAGGCGCTTGCCTCCGAGGTGAGCCTCAAGACTGCGGCATACAGCTTCAGGACGTAGCACGCCTGGCGGCCGCCTCCGGCCACGATCCGGCGGGAAATGCCAGCAGGTGATCTTCGATCTCGGTCGGCCGTTCGCGCAGCTCCCGCGCATGGGTCTCGACTTCCGCCAGCGCGCGGCGGATGTCGGTCGCTCTCTGCGCCGCGATGCCGCGCGGTGGCTGTCGAGGTCGAGTGGTTCGTCAGCCATCCGATGTGCTCGCGTCGATGCGCTGCGCGTCCGACAAATCGACCGGGCGAATCGATACCACCTCCATCGTCAACCCGCGCGAGCCCTCCGCCGGCACCTTGATCATGGTTGCGACGCGGCGGAACGCCGCGAACGAAAGCCCCTCGATCGCCTCCTCATCGGTGACGACCTCATAGGCGCCGGCTGGCAACAAGCGATTGATTCCCTTGATCCGGAACGGATGTTTGAAGGTGAGGACTTCACGTCGGGAACGCAAGGACATGCGCGCCTGCCTTTCGCAAAAGCGCCGGCGCCGGCGCTGCCCGGAGAGCAGCATGCGCCCCCTCCGCCGCAATAGCCATCGCTATCTTGCCGCACCTTCAAGCCGGCCGCCGAGCGCAAGGAAAGCGTTGCTGACCGTCTTGTGGCTGTAGTGCAGCCGAATGATCAGCGCGGTCGGGTTTTGGAGGAGAAGCAGCAATCATATGCACGTTTCGAGCCTTACCTCGTGACCCACGACCGTTCCGCCCAGTGTCCTAAGTTGAATTGGGGAGCGTCCCTTGTTTGACAGTGGCCTAGTTTGAGCGCCACCAAGTCCCTATATAAAGATCACCACCGCCCGGCCCATGGCTTCTATCGGTGATGAGAACGCCAGTTGCGCTCCCGCCTAAACCACAGGGAGCACCACTATGCTGGTTCGACGACGCGCCGAACAATCATCGACATTTGAATACCGTTTAGCGCAAGAGGCAATTAACTTGCGCAAACAAGCCGAAGATATGCCCCTTAGCATCCGTCGCGACGAGCTTTTGCGGAAGGCACGCCAAATAGATGCTGCCGTTGAGGTCAATAACTGGCTGACTTCGCCAGGACTGCGCGCTCCAACATAAAAATGGCTGCCTGCGCCCCTTCCAGTTCCCCTCCGCTAGTGAACTTTACGTGGCGTATCCAGACCAACCTATATCCGGGATTTTGTTAGTCCCTCTCGGGGTATAGGCCCAGCGCCGCCAGCGAACGTTTCAACGCGTGGCGGCGTTGCGTTCCGTCATTCCTCTTCGCGAGCGCCCAACGAAACGGCCTCAGTGCGAGAGCATCTGAGGCCGCTTCAAACCTTTCGCCGGGCATTGGGCAAAATGTTGACCGGTCGGGGCTTTAGCTTTCGGGGATCGTATCACTTCGGGGATCGTGTCGCCGATTGCTGAGGACCAAGGACCCTGAAGATGAATCGTTCCGTCCTAATCGAAGTTTTTGAGTGTCCCAATTAGGACAGTAGCCCTTCGTCCATCGTGCCAATCCGCGGGTATGGTTTGCCCGGTGTTGGAAAACGCGCGCCTGAGCGGCCAATCGGTTTATCCTAGGATTTGAGAGAAAGTAGTTTTGCAATTAGCGCAGCGGTCAGCAGCGTGGCGTGACCGTCGACCGCGATGGCGTAAATAAGCGCGCGGCGGGTATGCGCCGCCGGGTCTTGCTCGATCTCGCGGGCGGCTTGCATCGCCGCAAGAACGGTGGGCCGCCGCTCGACGCGGTATTGACCGCGCCCGAGGAACAGCGATGCGGTGAAGTGGTCCGCGTGGCGGATCGCCTCGATCGCGCGGGTCTCGATCGCGTCGAATGTCATCGACCGAATCTCCAGCGAAAGCGTCAGTGCTCCGTTGGCAGCAGGATGACATTGCCCTCGACCCAAATGGTGATTTGATCGAGAGGGAAATCGGTGAACTCGATGGCCTCGGAATAGAGGACCGCGCCATTGTCGTTGCCGTCATCGCAGACGAGGCGCGCGGTGCGGTCAGCCATCACGTGCAACCGCCAGACCTGAAATTCCTCGGTCCGAATTTTCGGTTCGAGTTGCAGGCAGGCGATCTTATCGAGGAGCCAATACGCGCCGCCCTTTTGGGCGAGATACTGCACGCCGTCGGTGTAGAGCATGCGCCGGTTGAGCCCGTGGCGATACCATTCGCCGGTGCCGGTGAAGTGAGCCAAATCGGCCCGGGTTAGCTTCGTCATTTGCCCAAACGCCTTTCTTTGTTTGCCCCGGGCGGCGCCGGCCCGGATTGGGCCAAAGCCCCGGGGCAAGGCTCAGAACTAGGCCACTGGTCGGTGGTTGGAAGATCCTTTTGGCCGGGTCCCCGAGGGAAATAATGTCGGAAGATCAAATGGTTAAAGGCGCGCCCACGGCGCTAGGGGCGCCACTGGTGGGCGAGAATCCGGCCGGGGGATCGGACCGGGCGAGCGGCCAAAATGCGCCCCCGGCGCCCGATACGGGCGCCGCCGGGCGCGGCCAACTGATCGCGTCGGCCCTTGCCGCGCGGCTCCTCATGGTCAGCCCGGAGCGCATCCGGCAGCTGTCAAAGGAAGGCTGGATAGAGAAGCAAGGGCGCGACCAGTTTTTTCTGGTCGATGTCGTGCAAGGCTATATCCGCTTTCGCAATGACAGCGACCGGCGCGCGCAAAAGAGCGCAGCCGATAGCCGGGTCCGCGATGCGCGAGCGCGCGAGATCGAATTGCGCAACGCAGTCCGCGAAGGTCGCGTGATCGAGATCGACGAGGCCATGGCGATCGTCGAGGAGATGATCGGGTTGTTCCGCGCAGAGACCGCCGGCCTGCCGGCGCGCGTCACGCGCGATTTGCAATTCCGGAAAACAATCGAGACCGCTGTAAATGACATCCTCGAAAGGGTGGCAGATATTGCCGCCGAAAGGGGACGCGCTGTGGCAGAAGCTCGCGCTGCTAGCGAGGCCGTCGCGTCCAACGCCGCCCGATCTATGGGCAGCGGAGAACAGGATATATCCGCAGACGGCCGCGGTCCCCGGGCCGCGTGATCCAACGCTTACGCCTTACGTCGTCGAGCCCGAGCGGATGATCGCCAGCGGCAAGTATCGCCGCGCGGTGCTCGTTTTCGGCGCGCAGACCGGCAAGTCGGAATTGATGCTCGATTGCGCCGGCCAGCGGCTCGACCAGCGGCCGGGGCCGATCCTGTACGTCGGTCCGAACAAGCAATTCCTGACCGAGCAGTTCGAGCCACGCGTCCTGGCGTTGCTCGATCAATCGCCGACGCTGACCGCGAAGCTGGCGCGCGGCAAGCGGATGACGAAAACGCGCAAGATGGTCGGCGGCGTGCCGTTCCGCCTCGCGCATTCGGGATCATCGACCGCGCTCAAGTCAGATCCGGCGGTGCTCGCGCTGATCGATGAATATGACGAGATGGTCACGAACGTGAACCAGCAAGGCGGCCCGCTCGGTCTGGTCGAGCGGCGCGGCGATACCTATGCCGACTTCGTTTGCGTGGTCACGTCAACGCCGAAAAAGGGACAGGTCGCAGCGGTCGAGGACCAAAAAAGCAAGCTGGTCTTTTGGGACGTTGCCGTGTCGGAAGATATCGAAAGCCCGATTTGGCAACTCTGGCAGCAAGGCACCCGGCATCACTGGTGCTGGCCGTGTCCGCATTGCGGGGATTATTTCATCCCGCGCTTCAATTTGATGCGCTGGCCGCCGAATAGCACGCCGATGGCGGCGGCGCGTGCGGTCTATCTCGAATGCCCGCATTGCGGCGGCGTGATCGAGGATCGGCACAAGGCCGAAATGAACGAGTGCGGGCGCTACGTGGCGCCAGGTCAAACCATCGACCGGACGGGGACCATCAAAGGCGAGCCCGCCGATACCATGGCGATGAGCTGGTGGGTCTCCGGTCTCGCGTCGCCCTTCGTTACGTTCGGCGAGCGCATCCGGACCTATCTTGAAGCGGTCGCGATCGGTGACGACGGCGAAATCCAAGCCGCGATCAACGGCGGCTTTGGCGAATTGTACTCGCCCGGCGGCGGCGAGGTGCCGGAATGGTCCGAGATCAAGGAGAAAAGCCGGTGCTCGGATTATCAGCGCGGCGAGCTCCCGGACGGCGTGCTGCGCATCTCGATCGCGGCGGATGTGCAAAAGCATTCTATTCCCTATGTGGTCCGGGGATGGGGCCCGCGCGCCACGTCCTGGCTGATCGATTGGGGATATCTGCGCGGCGATACCAGCGAGCCCGAGATCTGGGACCAACTCGCGGAATTGATCTCGACGCCGATCGATGGCATGCCGATCAGCTTGACGTTCGTCGATAGCGGTTTCCGACCCGGCAAAACGGACACATTGCCGCTCAATCGCGTTTACGAATTCTGCCGGCGATTTCCCAAGCGCGTGCGGCCGACAAAGGGGTCGAGCGCGCCGCTGCGGGTGCCGCTGGTCATATCAAAAATCGAGATCAACCGCGCCGGCAAGGCGGCGAAATATGGTCTCGATCTCGCGCGGCTCGATACCGACCATTGGAAATCGTGGGTGCACGAGCGGTTGCGGTGGCCAGACGAGCAGGCCGGCGCATGGCATCTGCCGCGCGGCGTCGATGACGATTATTGCCACCAGATCGTGTCCGAGGCCCGGATCAAGTCGCCAACCGGCCGCCCGGAATGGATACGGCGCACGAAGGCGAACCATTTCCTCGATTGTGAGGCCATGGCCGCGGCGTCGAGCTATTTGATGAACATGCAGCGCGTGCCGCTGCCGGCCAGGGCGAAGCCGGAAGAGGGGCGCGCGGAAGTCACCCCAAAGGAGCCGCCGGCACCGCCGCCCGCGATGATGACGCGATATCCGCGCATCACGCGCCGCGTCGTGCGCTCCGGTTATCTGTAGGAGAAAGCCATGGCCGATCCGGTCTATACGACGCAGCAGCTACAGGACATCGTGAACGCGCTCGCATCCGGCGCGCAGCGCGTCTCCTATGGCGACAAGTCGGTCGAATTCCGCTCGCTGTCCGAGTTGCGCGAGATTTTTTCGAGCGCGAGCGCGAGCCTGACCGGGACCACGCAACGGCGCACGTTCCGCATGGTCACGCCGCCGGACAAAGGGCTGTAGCCGTTGGCGACCACCGCCGCCGCGATCAAGCCGCGCGTCCGGGTCCGGGCGCAGTCGATCCGCAACCAGACGACGGCCGACCCGGCGACCGTGGCGCCGGCTGTGCGGCAAACCGGCTTTGATGCGGCGCGCTATGTCCGGCGGCTGGCGCCATGGCGGCCGGCGCTCGTCACCAGCAACGTCATCATGTCATGGCAGGGCGAGCTATTGCGCGCCCGCGCCCGCGACGTGCTGCGTAACAATCCGCACGCGACCGCCGCTGTGGAAAACTTCGCCGGCAATCTGGTCGGCGCCGGCATCAAACCGTCCTCGCTGATCGAGCAAATCGAGACGCGCGAGGAGGTGATGCAGGCGTGGCTCGATTGGACCGACGAGTGCGACGCAGACGGCCTTGTCGATTTTTACGGCATGCAATCGCTGATCGCCCGCGCGCTATTCGAGGCCGGCGAGTGTTTTGTCCGTTTTCGGCCGCGCCGGCCCGAGGACGGACTTTCGACGCCGCTGCAATTGCAGGTGCTCGAAAGCGAGATGTTGCCCTATTGGGACAATCGGTTCGCGCCGAACGGCAACTACATCATGAACGGCGTGGAATTCGATCTTGTCGGGCGCCGCGCCGCATATTGGTTCTATATCCAGCATCCTGGCGATAGCCCGATCGAGCCCGAGGGGTTTACGACCGAACAAGTCCGGGTGCCGGCAAATCAGGTGCTCCACATTTTCCGCGCGACGCGCCCGGGTCAGGTGCGCGGCGTCCCGCTGGTGACGCCAGCGATGGTGAAGCTTTATTTCCTCGATCAATACGATGACGCCGAGCTTGACCGCAAAAAGCTGGCGGCGATGTTCGCCGGTTTCATCACGTCCTCGGCACCCGAGGATATTCTGCCCGACGTCACCGACCCGGAGAACTCGACCAGCAGCACCGTCGGGATCGCACCGCTCGAACCCGGCACCATGCAAGCGCTGTTGCCGGGCGAGGATATCAAATTCTCCGAGCCGGCCGATGTTGGCGGCTCCTACGAGGCTTTCCAGTATCGCAACCAACTCGCGGTCTTTTCCGCGATGGGCGTGCCTTACATGCTCGGCACGGGCGATACCCGGCGCGCGTCCTACTCGTCGCTGCGCGGCGTCATCGTCGAATATCGGCGCCGGCTAGAGCAATTGCAGCACAACGTCATGGTTTTTCAGTTTTGCCGGCCGGTCTGGCAGCGTTGGATGAATGACGCGGCGCTCGCCGGCACGATCGCGCTCCCGGGCTTCGCCGATCAGCAGCGCCAACTCTCGCGCGCGAAATGGATCGCGCCGCGCTTTGAGTGGGTCGACCCGCTCAAGGACCGCCAAGCCGAAAAGCTCGCCGTCGACAGCGGTTTCAAATCGCGCAGCGATGTCATCGAGGCCGAGGGCTACGACCCCGAGGAGACCGACGAGCGGATCGCGGCCGATCATGAGCGCGAAAAGCGGCTGGGTCTCGACTTCCCGATCCATGGCGCATCCGCGACGCAGCCGATCGATCCGAACGCGCCCGATCCGCAAGAGCAGGCGGACGCCAATCAAGACTTGTCCGGCAATGACGACGCCGAAGCAGCATAGGAGATGATCATGCGCCGTTGGTTTTCGATGCGGAAGGTAGACGACAAGACCGGCGAAATCCTGATCTATGACGAGATCGGCAAGTCGTTCTGGAATGACGACGCGATGTCGGCCAAGAATTTCGACGACGAGTTGAAATCGATGGGCGATGTCGAGACCGTCAATCTGCGGATTAACTCGCCCGGCGGCGACGCTTTCGATGGCATCGCGATCCACAACCAGATCAGGAACCACCCGGCGGAATTCGTCGCGACGATCGACGGCATCGCCGCGTCGGCGGCCTCAATCATCGCCATGGCGGCCGACAAAATCGTCATGCCCGAAAATTCGTTCATGCTGATCCACGGCGCGAGCGGCTTTGCCATGGGCAACGCGCACGACATGCAAGCGATGGCCGATGACCTTGCGCGCCTCGATACCTCGATTACCGCGACCTATGCCAAGCGATCGGGTCAGGACGAAAAGAAAATCTCGGCGATCATGAAAGAAGATCGCTTGATGGACGCAAGCGAGGCGAAGGAGCTTGGCCTCGCCGACGAGATCAAGGACGCGGTGAAGATGGCCGCCAAATTCTCCCTGCGCCTGCTGCCGAAGAACGCCGCGCAGCAATTGCAGGGAGTAATAAAATCGGCCGAGCCGGAGCCGCCTCCGGCCCCGGCCGAGAAGGAGCCGGGTTCGGTGCGGCCGGTTCCGGGCCTGGCTCCTAGCAATCGCACCGAGCCGCCGAAGCCGGGTAGCGCTGAGATCATCAATCTCGATGACGCGCGCCGCGAGGGCCGCGAGAGCACGATCGCATACGTCAACGAGATCAACGATCTCTGCGCGCTCGCCGGCCTGCCGAAGCTCGCCGCCGGTTACATCAAAGCAAACGAGGGCATCGAGAACGTGCGGAAGAAGCTGATCGAGGCGCGCGCCGCCGAGGACGAGAAGCTTGAAATCCAGCACCACCGCGCCGCGCCCACGCAAGCCGCCCGGGAGAGGACCGCCGCCGCATGGGGGCGGATCACCGAGACGCTGAATTCTCGCGTGCGCAAGTAACCCCAAGAGGAGACCAGCATGCCCACTATCTTCATCGAGGGCCGGCACCCGGCAGAGTTCATCCTGACCGAGGCGAACGGTCAGCGCTCGCGCGATAATATCACGATCGGCGCCAGCCAAACCATCGTGCCCGGCACCGTGCTCGGCATGGTCACTGCCGACGGCTCCTATCTCGGCTTTACGACCGGCGCGGCCGACGGCTCGCAGAACGCAGCGGCGATTGCGATCTATGGCGTGACCACGGGCGCGGGCGAGACCGCGAAAATCGCCGCCATCACCCGCGACGCCGAGGTCAACGGCAACATCTTGACGTGGCCGGCCGGCATCACCGCTCTGCAAAAGGCGACGGCCATCGCGGCGCTCGCGGCGAACGGCATCATCGTCCGCTAACGCGCGGGCAAAACCCGCTCTCCCTAACACCCACAGTCCTCGACAACGACGGCGGCTCGCTGTCGGGGATCGGTGGCCTTTTGTCTGAAAGGAACCCGGCAATGCCTATGCTCGATGTTTTCAACAGCGATGCATTCAGCGTGGTCTCGCTGACCGACGCCATCAACAAGCTGAAATTCGTGCCCGGCTATCTCGGGTCGCGCGGCTTGTTCTCCGAGAGCGGCGTGACCACTACCGCCATCGCGATCGAGAGCAAGAACAACGTTCTGTCTCTCGTGCCGCCCACGCCGCGCGGCGGTCCCGGCATCACGTTGGACAAGGGCAAGCGCTCGATGCTGTCCATCAACGTGCCGCACTTTGAAGTGAACGACGCGGTTTATGCCGAGGAAGTGCAGAACATTCGCCCGTTCGGTCAGGAGACCGGCGAGGATAGCGTGATGCGGCTGGTCGGCGAGCGCATGCAAGTCGATGGGCAATCGCACGAGGCGACGATCGAGTATTCCCGGATCGGCGCGGTCAAGGGCGTCGTCACCTATGCCGATGGATCGGCGCTGAATCTCTACACCACGTTCGACGTCGCGCAGCCGGCGGAAATCGGCTTCGATCTTTCCAACGCCAACCCGACCGACGGCATTCTGCGCAAGACGTGCGCGGGCGTGACGCGCCAAGTGGCCGCGCTGCTCGATGGAACGCCATTCACCGGCCTCGAAGCGCTTTGCGGCGACGCCTTCTATGACGCGCTGATCATGCACAAGGAAGTCCGCGACACTTACAAGAACTATCAGGCGGCAGCCGAACTGCGCTCTGGCTACGTTGATAGCTCGGGCCAGACGTTCGGCTCGTTCCCGTTCGGCGGCATCTTGTGGACAAACTATCGCGGTCAGGTCGGCGCGCAGGCTTTTATCGATCCCGACAAGTGCCACATCTATCCGACCGGCGTCCCCGGCCTGTTCCGGACCTATTTCGCGCCGGCCGATTACATGGAGACCGTCAACACGCTGGGGCAGCCGCGCTACGCCAAGCAATACGCGATGCCGAACGACAAAGGCATCAATCTCGACGTGCAGACCAACAACCTGAATATCTGCACGCGGCCGGGCGTGCTGATCCAAGGTCGGCGGGCCGCCTAACGGGGTCGAGGGCGAGCCCATGTATTTTTCCGCGGTCGTCCTCGCCCCGGCAATGAATGCATTTGCGCGGGTTTGCACCTTCTATCCGCGCGTGAGCCAGCCGGGCACGGTCACGGCCGAATTCCCGAACGGGGCACCCTATCTCGGTCGCGGCGTCTACTCGTCGCGCCCGATCGACGTGCAGATGCAGGACAGCACAATCTTCTCCGATCAGGAAACCACGCTTGGCATCCGCCTCGCGGAGTTTTTGATCCCGCCGGACATCGGCGACCGGATCAAGGTCGATGGGGTCGACGGCCTCTATTGGGTCGGTGATGTCGATACCGACGGCCAGGGCGGCGCCGTGATCCTTTTGCGCAATACAGCACCGCAGGAAACTCCGTGAGCACTTACGCGATCGAGATTGCGGACAAGGCGCTCGCAGTGCTGCAAGCGACGCCGTTCGATCCCGTATTCAAGACGTTCAAGCGAACGCCGATGCGGCAAGTCGCGCCGACCGATCTCCCGTTGCTCGGCGTCTACATTTTGCGCGAGACGCGCTCGACCGATGGCGACGCCAACGCGGGCGAGCCGCGTTTCTTCCATCGCCTGCATCTCGGGATCGCGGGCGCGGTCAGCGCGGCCGATGACGGATCGCAATTCACGACTCTCGAAAGCATGATGGCGCAGATTGATGAGCGGCTGCTCACCAGTCCCGCCTTTATCAGCATGATCGAGGGCGTCGAGCAGATGGACCGCCGATCGCAATACGCGATCATGGGCGAAACGCCACTCGCGGAAATCCAGATCGAAATAATCGTGACGTTCCGCACCTATTGGCCGCCGGTCATCCCCGACGATTACCGAACCTTGCACGTCGAGACCCGCTATCCGTCGAAGGACACCGATCCCGCCCGGGTGCGGCAGGTCATCGAGCAATACGACGTGGAGCAAAACTGAAAGGACGGACGCCATGGTTCAAATGGTCAAGGTCAAGATGGTTGGCAGCAAGATGATCCATCACCCAGTCGCGGGAGCGCGCACCCTCTGGCCGCTCGATCAATTCACGCTGCGCCGGATCGCTGACAAGGACATCGAAATCCAGTTGGTCGACGAGAACGCGAAGGAGGGTGACGAGCCGAAGCGCGCCGCGCCGAAAGAGCAGGCCGACAAGTAACCGCGCGGCTGCGCGCGCTCATAGACCGAAGGAGCAACCACAATGCCCATCTCGTTCAACAGCATCCCGGCCAACTGGAAGATGCCGCTCTATTGGGTCGAGGTCGATCCCTCGAAGGCGGGATCGCTGACCCTGCGCCAGCCGGCGCTGCTTTTCGGCTACAAACTCGCGGCCGGCTCGGCGGCCTCGAATGTCCCAGTCCCGGTCGGCTCGGTTGCCGAGGCGCAACAGCTTGCGGGCCTCGGCTCGATGCTCGATGCGATGACGCAAATCTTTTTCAAGAACAGCGCATCGCAAGAACTGTGGGTGGTGCCGCTGGACGAACCGTCGGCGGGCGTGGCGGCAACCGGCACGGTCACGGTGGCAACGCCGCCGACGCAAGCCGGCACGGTCTATGTCTACGTCGCCGGCCGGCGCGTCGCGGTGCCGATCTCGGCAAGCGATACGGTGACGACGGTGGCCGCCTCGATCGTCGCGGCCATTGGCGCCGATCCCTCCATGGAGGTCACGGCGACCAACGCGGCGGGCGTGGTGACGCTGACCGCGCGGCATAAGGGCGTGGACGGAAACGACATCGATTTCCGGGTCAATTACGGCGGCTCGCTCGCGGCCGAGGAGATGCCGGCGGGCCTGACCTTTACGCTCGCCAATGCCGGCAAGCTGACCGGCGGCACCGGCACGCCTGACCTTTCCGCCGCCATCGCCGCGCTCGGCGACGAGAATTACGAATATGTCGCGTTCCCGTTCACGGACAGCACGTCGCTGGTCGCGATCGAGACCGAGTACGGTTTCGGCGATAGCGGGCGCTGGGGTTGGATGCGCGAACTGTTCGGACACGTCTTTTCGGCGCGGCGCGGCAGCTACTCGTCGCTGCTGACGTGGGGACCGAACAACAATGCCGGGGTGGTCTCGGTCATGGCGATGGAAACCAACATGCCGTCGCCGCAATGGCATGTCGCGGCGGCCTATACCGCGAAGGCCGGCCGCGCGCTGATCAACGACCCGGCGCGCCCGCTGCAAACGCTCTCGCTTGACGGCATTCTGCCGGCGCCGAAGAACGAGAGGTTCCTGCTAACCGAGTTGAACAACCTGGCGGGCGCGGGTCTCGCGACGCAAGGCGTCGGCGCCGATGGCGTGCCGATGATCAAGCGGGAGAGTACGACCTATCAGAAGAACCTCTACAGCCAAGGCGACGACGCTTACGAGTTGGTGACGACGCTCGCGACGCTCGCGGCCGTGCTGCGCCGGCAGAAAGCGGCGATTACCAGCAAATTCCCGCGCCACAAGCTCGCCGATGACGGCACGCGGTTCGGCCCCGGTCAGGCGATTGTCACGCCGAAGATCGTCAAGGCCGAATTGGTCGCGCAGTATCGGCTCGACGAGTGGAACGGGCTGGTCGAGAACGCCAAAGCGTTCAAGGCGAATTTGATCGTCGAGCGGGACAGCAACAACCCGAACCGGCTCAACGTGCTGTATCCGCCGGACCTCATCAACCAACTGCGCATGTTCGCCACGCTCGCGCAATTCCGGCTGCAATACGATCGCGGGGTGGATGCCGCCATCTCGTAACCCGATCGGGCGCAACCGATCATCTCAAGCCCGCCGCCACCAGCGCGCGGGCTTTTTCATTCCATGAAGGAGCACAAACATGGGCGTCGCAGTCGCGGGCACCGCTTATCTCAAGGTCGACGGCAATCAATACCCGCTCAAGGGCGCGTTCACGGTGTCGCCGTCGGCGGTCGAGCGCGCCGGCATCGCCGGCCAGGACTACGTGCACGGCTATAGCGAATTGCCGCGCGTCCCGTTCATCGAGGGCGATATCTCGTCTCGGCCGGAAATCTCCCTTGAGGACATGGAATTGATCATCAACGCCTCCGTCACGGCGGAATTGATCAACGGCAAAGTCTACGTGCTGCGGAATGCGTGGTGCAAATCAGCAATCGAGTTGAATACGCACGACGGCCAATTCCGGGCGCGGTTTGAAGGCGAGGCATGTGACGAAATCAGCTAAGCCAATTCAAGAGGCGGCAAATATGACTGAGGCGGCAAACAATGGCGCTACGCAGGCGGCGCCGACACCCTCGAACATCGTGGTTCTCTCCGAGCCGGTGCAATTCGGCGAGGAGAAGATCACGCAACTGAAATACCGCAAGCCGACGGGCGCCGACATCATCGAATGTGGGCACCCGCTCAAGATCAACTGGAACGGCGACGTGCCCGTCACCTTCGACGAGAAGAAGATGGCGGCGATGATGTGCGCACTCTATCGCCAGCCGCCGAGCGTGATTGCGAAGTTGTCGCCGCAGGATTGGAGCACGGCGGCTTGGGCAATCGCCGGTTTTTTTATGCCGGACCTGACGAAGATTTAGTTCTCCATTGCTACCGGCTCGCGAAGTTCTACGGGCGGCACCCGCGCGAATTCCTCGAACTGACCGTGGAGGAGATCGGCCAGCACATGCATTGGACCGAGCGGCTGGCTGAGACAATGAGCGGCAAGCAAACGGAATAACCGCGATGGCCGAGGAAGATGTCTTACGGATGCGGGCGACCCTGCGCGACCAAGCGTCGCCAGGATTGGCCCAACTCCGCAAGCAACTCGCCACCGTCGGTCAAGGCGTCGACACGTCGAAGGTCCGGAAAGAATTCGGCGACCTTCAAAAGCATGTCACGCAACTCACCGGCTCGCTGACCGGCACCAGCGGCCTGCTCAACGCCTTCGGGGCGTTCCGGGGCGCTGGCGGCGGCATCGTCGTCGGGCTCGCGGCGATCGGCGCGGCCTTCTACGGCATGGGCCGAGAACTGCAAGCGTTCGCCGACAAGACCGCCGACCTGAAATTCGCCGCCCGGGACATGGGCGTCTCGGTGCAGGAGTTGAAGGCGTTCCAGCGCGCCGCGCGCGAGGTTCGGATCGATCCATCCGCCGCGCTCTCGGCGATGCAGACGTTCACGAGGAACGCGGAGGATTTCCGGCTCCGGATCGGCGGCGTCCGCGAGGAACTGTACAAGCTCGGCGCGGGCGATGTCGTCGAGGCGATCGGGCGCGCGCAAACCCCGATGGATGCGCTGCGCCTCGCCTTTGAGCGCATGCAGCAAATCCAGCGCCGCGATCCGGCCGCTGCGCGCCGCTTTGCCGAGAGCATGTTCGGCACCGCCGCCGCCGCGCGGATGTCATGGCAGGAAATCCAGCGGCTCAACGAGCAATACGTTGCGACCGGCCGCTATAGCGCCGAAGCCATCGCGCAGAGCGAGGCGTTCCGGCAGCAGTGGGAAAAATTCGACGATACGCTGACGAAACTGAAAGAGCGCACGCTGACGCCGCTGTTCCCGGCATTCACACGCGGCCTCGAAGCCATCAATACCCTGCTCGATAAGACCAAGGCCGGCGTCGAGTGGATCGAGCAGCATCTTGGTAGCGGCGCCGAGCGCGCACCGAATTACAATCCGCGCGCTGGCGGGCAACAGCGCGGCCGCGAAGAACGGCTCAAATGGTGGCAGGAGTTCTGGAAAGGGCCGGGCGCCGCCCGCCTCGGCTCCCATCCGAACCTGCCGTCCAAGGAGAGTGACGACCTCAAGAAACAGTCCGGCGACTTGGCCGAGAACTTCAAGAAGATGAATTTCGAGCTATCGCGGCCCGGCGCGGGCGGCGGTGGCGGCGGTATCATCAAGGCGAGTTTCGGCGGCGGCGGATTTGCCGCGCGCGGTGGCGGTGATGGCTTTCGCGGGTTCGGCAGCGCCGAGTTTCCGAACCTCGGGCCGTTCGGTCCCGGCGGCGCCACTGGTGGCGGCGCGGTGCCGCGCAGCTTCAACAATCCGCAAGGTGGCGCCAGCCAGAGCGGCGCAAATCCGCTGACCGGGCCACAGAGCGATGCCGTGGCCGGGCCGCGTTCGGAAGGCGGCATGTATAACTGGTTCCAGCGGCACGGGCGCGACCGGCCGTTCGCTCGCAGCGAACTGCAAACGATCGAGACGCCGTTCGGAAAGGCGCTCGTCCATCCCGACGCAGCGGCAGACTTCTCCGGCTTCTATGGCGATCTCGGCAAAGCCGGCGCGCCGATCAAAGAACTCGGCTCATACAATCCGCGCCCGAAGCGCTGGGGCGGCGGGTGGTCATCGCATGCGATGGGTGCGGCGACCGACATCGACGATCAGCAATTCTTCTCGCCCGCGATGCAGGGGTGGTTGGCCGCCAATCCGGAGAAGTGGAAGGAGATCAAGGAGCGCTGGAATATCGGCCAGCCGCTCGCCGATGCCAGCGGGATACGTGGAAAGGACCCGGCACATCTCGAATGGCGCGGGCCGCACGGCAGCAAATTTGAGGACGGCGGCGGCAGTCGCTTTGGTGCGAACGGCACTCCGAACGCCGAGGGCACCGGCAAGTCGGTGAAAGGGTCATGGTTCGGTAGCGGCCCCGGCTGGCATGATCCGTCGGAGCCGGCGGGCAAGCTGACCGCATCGGGCAAGCCGCTCTCGGTGCCCGGGATCGCGCTGCCGTCGCGCAGCTCCCTCGGCCAGATGTTCGAGGTGATGACCCCGGACGGTCGCAAATTTACATTGCCGCAAACCGACCTCGGGCCGGCGGCGCGCACCGGGCGCGGGATCGACATCAACTCCGCTGCGGCGACGCAGATGGGATATTCGGCCAAGACCTTCCCGACGGATGCGCGGTTCTCGTATCGGCGCATCGACGAGGCTCTGGCGAAAGGCGCAGGAGGGGTCAAGGCCGAGGGCACCGTCAACGTCAATGTGCATGCGCCGGGCGGGACCAAGGTCGACGCGCAGAGCGACGGCCTTTTCCAGAGCACCCGCATCCAGCGCTATCGGCAGATGGGCGAGACCGGGCTTGATGGTGGCGCGCAATGACCGCGATCCGCGACATTCATAACCCGTGGCGCGATCGGTATCAGACCGCGACCTTTCGCGGCGCCATGTTCCATGTCGAGACCGATCACCGCCAAGGCGGGCGGCGGACGGTGGTGCACGAGTATCCGAAGCGGAATTTGCCCTATGCCGAGGACATGGGGCGGTCCGCCATTCGCTTCACGGTGCAAGGCTACCTGATCGGGCCGGATTATCTCTATCGCAAGGACGCGCTGATCACCGCGTTAGAGCAGGACGGCCCGGGCACGCTCCGCTTGCCGCTGCCGTATCAGGGACAGGACATGGAGGTGATGGTGGTTCAATACTCCATCACCGAAAGCCGCGAGCGCGGCGGCATGTGCGGCGTCGAGATGGATTTCGTCGAGTACGGCAAGCCGGGCTTTAGCGATGTCTCGATCGTGACGCAGGCGGCGGTGACGAATGCGGCGGCGGCGCTCGAACGCATGGTGCTCGGCACATGATTTGGGCGGATCAGGACGAGGTGGCCGCGATCATCCAGCGCATCGGGCCAGCGGTGCTGTCGACGGTCACGGCCGGCGCCGGATCATCTGGCTCCGAATTGCGCCGGGTGGTCGGCAAGCTGCTGGCAAGCGATAGCGCCATCACCGACAGCGCATCATTTGCCGCGCAGATGATCGATTGCCTTAACGAGGCCAGGGCGGCCGGCGCAACATGGGTCACGATGGCGCGGGTGCGGCTGCAAGCGCTATCCGAAAGCCCGCAAAGCCTCTCGGCCACGGTGCTGGTGCAGATGATCGTCCGGCTATCGCTCGCGCAGGAGGCGCGGCTCGTGACCGACCTCGAATTCAAGTCGCGCGATGATGTCGATAGTGTCGCGAAAACCATGGCGGCGGCATTCGACGCGGCGGCGGAAATCGCAAGCGATGATCTCCAAGCCGGCGCCTATATGGCGATCATCTCGCTACAGGCTTCGGTGACGAAATATCTGACCGATACCGGGCGGCAGTTGCCGCGCGTGGTCAATTACCACGTCGCGCAGACCTTGCCGGCGCTCGCGATGGCGCAGCGCTTCTATGCCGACGCATCGCGCGCCGACGACCTGCGCAACGAAAACAAGGTGGTCCACCCGGCATTCATGCCGCGCGATGGGCGGATGCTGGCGGTATGAACCCGAGGGAAATCGCGTTCCTGCGCATCAACGGGCAGGACTATTTCGATTGGACGGCGGTAACGGTCGAGGTGCGGATCACCGAGGCATTCCCGATATTCCAGTTCGATTGCACCGAGTTTGACGACATGGGCAAGGCCACCGGCATGTCCGAGGCGCAGATCATGAACAATCTGCGGATCAAGCCGGGCGATATCGTCGATGTCTTTCTCGCCGGCCAACTCGTGGTGCACGGTTACGTCACCGAGCGCCATGTGGGCTATGACGCGCGCAGCCATGGCGTTCGCATCGTCGGCGTCGGCAAAACCTTCGACCTCTCGACCGTCTCGGTCTGGTCGCAAGGCGGATCATACGACAATCAGTCTTGGTCGCAGATCGCGCGCGCTCTGATCGCGCCCGTCGGGGTCTCGCTCAAGACCATGGGCGCGATCGACGAAAAGCCATATGAGCAGGCGCACGTTCAACCCGGCGAGATCATCTGGTCGGCGTTAGAGCGATACGCGCGCCAGCGCAAAATCGTGATGGGATCGACCGAGAAGGGCGAATTGCTCGCGATCGGCGAGCACGCGGCAGTCGAAAGCGACAAGCTGATCGAGGGCGTCAACATCCTGCGCGCCAATGGCGTCATCGCGGACGATAACGTCTATAAGAAAATCTATTCGCTTGGTCAGCGCGCCTCGAACGATCAGACGTGGGGCGACCAGTCGAACAAGCTGGTCGGCCAGACGACCGGATCATCGACGCGGAATAGAACCCGCGTCACCTTGATGGACGTGTCCGATGATCAGCACGGCGCCCAGCGCAGCGCCGAGATGGAAAAGCTGTTCACCGAGGGCGGCCGGATCGAATTGAACATCACCGTGCAAGGGTGGCTGCGCGAGAGCGGCGAACTCTGGAAAGCCGGCGACAAATATTGGGTGCGCTCGCCGATGCTGCTCATGAACATGCTGCTCGGGTGCCGCAGCATCCTTTACGAGCAATCGGTCGGCGCCGGCACCACCGCGACGCTGACCATGGTTGATCCCTTCCACATGAACGGCCGGCCGGACTACTCCGGCTCGACGCCAACGGAATAGCAATGCATCGAAATTCGATCCGCGACATGGCATTCCGCACGGTCCATACGCTGGCCCGGGCGACGCTCAACAGCGCGAGCGACAATCCGATGATGCAGGAGATGCATCTGGATTTTTTCAACAACGATAGCCGCAAGAATATCGAGCGCGTGCAGAACTACGGCTTTACGTCGGTGCCGTTGCCGCGATCGAAGCAACAGGGATCGCAACAGCAGCAGAGCGGCGGATCGGGAGGCGAGACGCAGCCCGAGCAGCCGAAGGGCGAGGCAGCCGAGGCCTTGGTGCTCTATCAGGGCGGCCAGCGAAATCATCCGGTGATTGTCGGGATTGATGATCGTCGGCACCGGCCGCGCGGCTTGAAGCCCGGCGAGAACGCGCAATATGACGACATCGGCCAGATGACGCTGATGCGCCGCAAGGGCCTTTTCCTGCTCACGCTCGACGGCAAGGACGACGACGGTAACGATGTCGAGCGCATGGCGTCGCTGCGACACGTCGAAAAGGACAAGCAACCGCGCCCGCAGAAGCAAGGCGCCAGCCAGGCCGGCGGCCAATCGCGAACGCAGCAGCAGGACGAGGATTTCCCGCACGAGGGCAAGTCGGTCAATACCGAGGTGCGCTGCACCAAAAACCGGATCGAGTTTCGCGTCGGAGATACTGTCGTCGGCTACTACGACAAAGGGAATAGCCGGTGGGTTTTCATCGGCGAGGTCAAGCTCGGTAGCGAGGACGCCGACAACCCGGTCTATGGCGTCAACGGCGGCGTCGGCATGACGACGAAAGACAGCGGCAGCGGCGCGGTGCTCGTCAAGGCGCCGCAACCCGGGCCGCCGAACTCTCTCGACACCGAGCCATGACCGACATTCGCTATCTGCAACAGGCGGATTTCCCGCGCTATGCGGTGCAACTCGACTGGTTGCTGACCGATCAGAATGTGCTCGACGAGACGTTCGCGCTGCAATCGGCGGTGATCATCGCGCTCGGGACCGACGCGCTCGCGGGCGCGACCGATCCACTGCCGGGCCTCGATGATACCGATCGCGGCGGCTGGTGGGGTGACCTCGACGCGCAGGAGATTTGGGACGGCTGGCCGGTCGGCTCAAAGCTTTGGCTGCTGCGGCGAGCGAAAATCTCATCTCCGCTCGCGGCTGATGGCGGCACCGCGTTCCGCGCCAATAGCTACGCGCGCGCCGCGATGCAGCCGTTTATCGACAAGCTCATCGCATCATCCGTCGATGTCGGCGCCGAGCGCACGGATACCAGCCGCATCGATGTCTCGGTGGTCTTGAAGCGCGGGCCCGATCCGGCGGTGGCGCTGCGATATGCCGAGCTTTGGGAAGAATTAGGATTTGCCTGATGCCGTGGTCCACGCCGACGCTCAAAGACGTGCGGAAACTGACGCGCGACTATGTGCTCTCGCAATTGGGCGCAAGGACGCTGATCCCGAATTCGGCGCTGCGAATCATGAGCGACGCCAAGGCCGGCCTCGCGCATTTGGTGTTGCTCTATATCGATTGGCTCGCCAAGCAATTGCTGCCCGATACCGCCGAGCAGGAATGGCTCGATCGGCACGGCAATATCTGGCTCCGGAACGCCGACGGATCGAGGGGCCGCAAGGCGGCAAAATTCGCGGCGGGATCGCTGACCTTTACCGGCGCCTCGGGCACCGTCCTCCCGGCATTCTCGGTGCTGCGCGGCAGTAACGGCATCGACTACCAGACGACCGAGGGCGGCGAAATCGGCGGCGACGGCACCGGCTCGGCGCCCGCCGAGGCTCTGACCGCCGGCATCGCCGGCAATCTGCCCGAGGATGACGTTCTCTCGTTCGTCGAGATCATCGCGGGCGTGGACGGGCAAGCGACCGTCGTGGTGATGGACGGCGGGGTCGACGAGGAGAGCGACGACCAGTTGCGCGAGCGCGTCCTTGAGCGCATCCAAAAGCCGCCGATGGGCGGTGATGTTGATGACTATGTGACGTGGGCGAAGGGCGTCGCCGGGGTTACGCGCGCATGGGCGAGCGATGACATGGGCCCGGGCACGGTCATCGTCTGGTTCATGATGGATGATCTCCGCGCGGACAATCGTGGCATCCCGACCGCCGATGATGTCGCGAACGTCCGCGCCTATCTCGATACGATGCGGCCGGTGGCGGTCAAAGACCTGTTTGTCGAGGCGCCGGTCCCGCTGTTCTACGACCTGACAATCGCGAACCTTTCGACCGATACGCCAACCGTTCGGGGCAAGATCGAGGACGCGATCAAGACCATGGAATTGAAGCGCTCGCGGCCAGGGCAAACCATGTACCGCTCGTGGGTCGACGAGGCGATCTCGGGCGCCGTCGGCGAGGATCATCACGAGTTGACGTTTACGACCACCGCCATGCCCGAGCCCGGCAATATGCCGTTCGTCGGGACAATCCTGTATGCCTGACAAGCACGTTACGCGATCCGGCGACGACTACGCCGAGGCATTCGCCGCGCTATTGCCGAAGGGCCAAGCGTGGCCGCGCGACGACGATAGCGTGCTGATGCGGGTGGTCCGGGGCCTCTCGCAGATTTGGGGCCTGATCGAGACCCGCGCGTCGCATCTGCTCGAAAGCGAGAGCGACCCGAGGACCACGATCGAGTTGCTGCCCGATTGGGAGCGCAATTGGGGCCTGCCCGATCCCTGTTATGACGAGCCGCTCACGATCGGCGACCGCCAGATCGCGCTCGTGCAGCGGATGACAATCGAGGGCGCGCAGTCCCGCGCGTTCTTCATCGGCATCGCGGCGCAGATCGGCTACGTGATCTCGATCAGCGAATATCGGCCGTTCATGTGCGGCCTCGATCGCTGCGGCGATAACCGCATCTATGGCGACGCCAGCGGCACGCAACGCGATTGGTTCGGTTATCCGCTGCTCAATCCGCGCGGCCTGCCGGTCGCCGACGGCGAATTGTCCGATTGGCCGAACTACGGCTTGGGGCCGGTCGAAAACCGCTACTATTGGAAGGTGCATGTCGCGCAGGCGCGCTTGACGTGGTTTCGCTGCGGCGGTGGTGGCGGACAGTGCGGCGTCGACCCTCATCTGCGGATCGCGCTTGCCACCGATCTCGAATGTCTCTTGCGCCGCTGGGAGCCCGCGCACACGCAAATCATCTTCGATTACTCCGGGTTGACCACGGGCGGCAGCATGGCTGGCACACCGTAAGGAGGACCTTTCGTGAAGTACCATCAACCTTATGGCGTGACCGATCCGAATGCAGGTTACGTCAACGGTGATCCGTCGGTCGGTCGGTTCGGCTCGATCCCGCCGGCCGAGGCGATCGAGTACACGCAACGCGAGATCGCGAACCTGATCGGCGATGTCGCGTTCACGCCGACTGATGCCGACATGCATCAACTGGCAAAGGCGATCCAGTCGTCGCGGCTGAATTACTCGACCGATTTCGGCACCTCGAATGCCTATGTCGCGCATCTGACGCCGACGCCGGACGACTATTACACCGGCATGGAAGTCCGGTTGAAGATCGGCAACAGCAATGCCGGCGATAGTACGCTTGCCTGCTACCCGCTCGCGCCAAAGCACATCGTGCGGCCCGACGGCACCAATCTGCAAATCTATGATCTCGTCGTCGGGCAAATCGCGCGGTTCATCTATGACGGCGTGCAATGGGTGCTCGCCACCGTCAACGCGGGCGGTTCGGGCGGCCCGATCTATCTGACCGCGCCGCGCACGTACTACGTCAACGTGGCGACCGGCAACGATGCCTATGATGGATTGAGCGCGACGGTCATCAACGCGACCAATGGACCGTTCCGCACGTTGCAGCGCGCGGCGAGCGCGATCGAGAAATTCAATCTCAACGGCTACAACGTCGATGTCTACGTCGCCGATGGCGGCTATGATCGCGTGAGCCTGCCCGCCGTCTCCGGCGCCGGCCACGTCTATTGGCACGGCAACACCGCCAATCCGACCAATTGTACGATCTCAGGCGTCGATACCGACGCGGCGATCGGCGTCGGCGGGCAGGCCAATCAGATGGACGGCTTTAGCGTCGGCTGCTCGGGTAACGGCGCGCTGCACGAATTGAACGGCGTCTATGCCGGCGCGGGCGCGACCGTCATCTTGACGAATTTCGAGTGGCGCGCGTGCGGCGGCGCGCAGAACCGTTGCGTCAATGGCGGTCAAATCCGTTTCAGCGGCGGCGTCTGGCGCATCACGGGTGGCTCGTCCGGCAATGGCTTTTCGCCCGGGTGCTTTGTTACTTGCGAGCAGGCGGGCAAGTTTGACGTTGGGCCCGTCTCGGCGCCGCCCGCACTCACGATCACCGGCACGCCGGCTTATGGCACATCGTTCCTGCGCTCGTTCGACGTTGGAATCATCGATTTCATCTATTCGTCGTTGAGCGGCGGCGCGACCGGCCAGCGCTACTACGCCGCGACCAACGGCGTGATCAACACAAGCGGCGGCGGCGCGTCCTACGTGCCGGGCAATGTGGCCGGATTTCAGGGTTCGGGAGGTCAATACATATGATCTTCAATCCTTACGACTGGTACTGGAAAGCCGACGACGGCCGGCTGTTCTCGTCGCGGCTGCAAGCGCTGATCGACGAGAGTGACGCCGATTTTCAGGAATGGCGCAACCAAGCATTCCCGACGGTCTGGCCGCGGGACGCGCAGGGCAATCAAACCACCGCCTCGCTCCAAGAGGTTCTATTTCCCTACAACCTGTTCGCTGATCTCGTTTCCTACGCCGCGAACAAGCGATGGATGAAGGAAACCGGCGGGATCACCTTCAACGGCGCGCCGGTCGCGACCGACGATCGATCAAAGCAGATGATCATGGGCGCGCGGATCGCGGCGGCGGCCGATGCGAATTTCTCCACGCCTTGGGTGATGAACGATGGCCCGATCATCGAACTCAACGCGCAGGCGATCATCGCGCTCTCGGATGCCGTGCTGGCGCACGTCCAAACGTGCTTCGCCCAATTTGCACAGGTGCAAGAGGGCGCCGCGGCCGGCACCGTCAAGACGATGAAAGATGTGGACGTAATCTTTGCCGGGTGAGCGATGCCAACTGTGAACATCTCGACGGAGAGCGACGCGGATTTCCGGCGCGGCTTCGTCTATCGGATGACCAACGGCACGCCGATCGATTTGACCGGCGACACTATGCGGATGGGCATTCGCCGACACGCGACGGATGCGACGGAGCAACTTCTGCTGACGACCGAGAACGGCGGCATCGAGATCGTCGATGCAGTGAACGGCAAATTCAACGTCACCATCGAATATGACGCGCTGCGGCGCCTCGCGCCGGGCGACTACGTTCATTCGCTGATCCGCATCCACGCGGGTGAGCGATTGCGGATTTGGTCCGGGACGTTGACGCACGCCGCAGGAGCGAGCCGGTGAGTTGGGATATTGTAGTCGTCGCTGATCCGACGACGGACGTTGGCGTGATCGGCGACGCCGAAGCCGAAGTGATCGAGGTGCCCGAGCAGGGCCCGCCGGGCGCGAAAGGCGACAAAGGCGACAAGGGCAGTACTCTTCTCTCGGGCTTCGGCCCGCCGTCTGGCGTCGTCGGCCTCGATGGCGATTATTATTTCGATAGGACCGCGCGCGATCTTCGCGGCCCGAAGGATGGCACATGGCCGGCGTCCGTCTCGCTGGTCGGGGACACCGGGCCGCAAGGCACGCGTGGCAGCCTGTTCTATACGGGCGGCGGCGCGCCAGGCACGATCAGCGGGCAAGCGGACGGCGACGATTATCTCGATACGACGACCGGCGATGTCTATACGCGCGCGGCCGGATCGTGGGGCGCCCCGGTCGGCAACATTCGCGGCGCGAAATGGTACACCGGCAGCGGCGCGCCGTCGGACGTACCTGATCCGCGTTCGAAGGATCAATGGCTCGATACATCGACGGGCGATGTCTATCAGTATGGCGGCAGCGTTTGGGCGCTCGTCGGCAACATTCGCGGCCCGCAAGGCATCCAGGGAATCCAAGGCATTCAGGGTATTCAAGGCGTGCGCGGCGCGCTTTGGTACACCGGCAGCGGCGCGCCCGGCACCATCGCGGGCCAAGCGGCGAACGACGAATATCTCAACACCGCGAACGGCGATGTCTACCAGTATTCCGGCAGCGCGTGGAGCGTCGTCGGCAACATCAAAGGGCTGCAAGGCAACACCGGCAACACCGGCACGCGCGGATCGCAATGGTACTACGGCAGCGGTGCACCGGGCACGATCTCGGGGCAGTTGAACGGTGATCTCTATCTCAACACCGCGAATGATAACCTCTATCAACTCGTCTCGGGCACTTGGACGCTGATCGCGAACATTCGCGGCTTCAACAGCGTCGCGCACGTTCCCGGCACCACGACGAACGACGCCGCAGCGTCGGGCGAGATGGGCGAGAGCGGCTTCAACACGAGTTCGACAAGCGTGTCGGGGTCGGGGGTCGCAACGCTGATCGGCACGGTCCTCTTGCCGTCTGCGGGTGATTACGAGATCAGCGCCAGCCTCGTTTGGAGCGGCGGCGGCGCGACGGCATCGACGGATTACTTCGCCATTCTGAGCACGAACCCGACGCCGAGCATCACGCAAGCAAACTGCATCGCGGGATCGCAGGTGCAGCACCTTCGCATGCCATCGGCGAACGACTATTCGCTCTGCATGAATTGGGCAGGCGTGCGCTTGGCCGCATCTGCGAGCGCGACGGTCTACTGTCATGGGCAAGTGGCGTATTCCAGCGCGCCCGTCCCGGCCGGTTCGGTCCAAATCAAATATCGGCGGAGCCGTTGAGCCATGGCATTCAATCAGCAATTTACCGTCCTCGCGATCGAGCACCTAACTGGTCTCAAGAACATGACCGATTTCGAGGTCGCCGATCGTGGCAACGGCATTCCCGTCATCACCGCTTGGCATTCGACGACGGTGCAGCCGACGCAAGCGCAGATCGAGGCGGTTGATACCGATGCGCTGCTCAATCCGCCGGTCTCAAAGCCGCCGCGCGTCGTCGCCGCCGCACTCAATATCGGGATCGCCGACGGCAACATCACATCGCTCGATGGCGCATTCAACATCGCGGGCGCGATCTATTTCGACGTCGGCCAATACATGTTGCTGTTCATCGAGCCGCAGCCCGACAACAACTATTTCGCGCTGATCACTGGCGACGCGCCGGTCAAGCGCGTGAGCGACGCGCAAGTCGATAGCTTTACGATCGAGTGCAAAGACGCCGTGAGCGGCAACGGGATCGATCCGGCCAACCTCTCGGTGCAAGTCATGAGGATCGATCAATGACGGAGAAAACCATGGGTCGGCTTGTTTGCTATGTGAAAAACTCGACGGGCGAGGACGTGTTGAAAGTCGTCACCACGGCGCAAGGCACCGCGCCCTATCTTGTGCGGACCACTCCAGGCATTGGGAAACCCTATTGGTATTGGAACACAATCCCCGACGGGACGGTCATCGGTGCCGACTTCACGGGCGCGCCGCTCGCGACGAGCGATGTGCAGCAGAACGCGGCGAATATCGCGGCAATCACCGCGCAGCCGCAGGATGTGCTGATCTACGACCCGCCGCTCGGCACCACGGCGACGACGACATGATCATCTCGCAAAAAGCGGTCGACCTGATCGTCCGCGAGGAAGTGTCGAGCGAGGCATACTATCGCCGGCACTACACGCACCCGGAATGGCCCGGCGGTGCGAGCGGCGTCACCGTCGGCATCGGCTATGATCTCGGCTATCAGTCGGTCGCGAAGATCAGGGCCGATTGGGTCGACCGCGTCGATCCGCTGGTGCTCGCCGCGATGGTTGAGTGCGCTGGCATCAAGGGCAGTTCTGCGAAGGGCCTTGCAGCCCGCATGGGCAATCGCATCACGGTCCCATGGGAGGCGGCGATGGCGGTTTTCACGAACCGCGACATCCCGCAATGGATCGGGGCGACCGCGCATGCGCTGCCGAATTGCGCACTGCTTTCGCCTACGTGTCTCGGCGTGCTGGTCTCGCTGAATTACAATCGGGGTACCGGCGGCTACACTGCCGACGGCGACCGCTACCGCGAGATGCGAGCGATCAAGGCCGCGATGGCGGCCAAGAATTTCAAAGCGATCCCGGCGCTGCTCGACGGCATGGCCCGTCTATGGACGAGCGGCATCGCCGGCCGGCGCCATCGCGAGGCGGACCTGTTCCGCGAAGGGCTGATCGAGCAAGTCCCGGCGCCGATCCCGCCGCTGCATCCGTCGGCCCCGGACGCCGATATCATCGCATCGTCGCGCCCGGATGCGCCCGCCAGGACGAAACCGCCTGCGACATCGAACGCGCAGAACACCACCACGAGCGCCATCGTCGTCGGCGGCGCCATCGCGGCCGTGCAGGCGCGCGCGCACGGGCTGGTCTCGATCGAGAGCGCGTTGCTGATCGGCGGCGCATTCATCGCCGCCGGCATCCTGACGTGGCTGCTTTGGTATCAAAACCGCAACCCGACTTGAGGCACGGCCATGATCGCGACATTGAAGGCGGGGCAGGTCAAATTCTGGAACTGGATGCGCAATAGCGGCACGATCGCATGGTCGCGGCTGCAAGTGCTGCTCGGTGCGCTGTTCGCGGTGCTCTCCGTGACGGATTTGTCGCCGCTGCCGATCTTCAAGGACCACCCGGATTGGCTGCTCTATTGGATGATCGTCAACGGCTTTATCTCGGAATACATTCGGCGGCGCGGCACCGAAGTGGTCCAGACGCAAGCCTATGTCCCCGATGTCGGCCACGTTGACGTGGTGAAGCTGGTCGACACGAACGTCGCGCCGCCGCCGAAAGGCTGATCATGCTGACCGCGATCTTCTCGCAATTCGGGATGTCGATCATCAATGGCGTGCTCGACAAGTTCCTCGATGCCTTCAAGGCATACGAGAACAAGCAAATCTCGATCGAGGAATTGAGGGCGCGGCTCTACGAGGCGATGCTCGGCGCGGTCAAGGAGATCGAGGTCGCGCACGCCGACGCGCTTGTGACAACCTATCAGGCGTTCATGGGCGCGCTGGCGCAATCGCCGCTGATGCAGCGTGTCTGGGCGACCGCCGTGCTCTCGCAGCTATTCGTGCTGGTCTATCACCAGTTTGGAATTCCGCTGATTGTGCTGATCGTCCGCGCCACCTATGAGCCGCGCTGGCAATATCCGTCGAGCGGGACGACGGTCGAGTGGGCCTATCTGCTACTCGGCGCGTTGATGGGCATGGGGCCGATGGTGTTGCGCGCCGGCCCCGGCGCCGGATCGCTCGCCGATCGGCTTAAGGCAATGGTTGGGGCGGGCCGAGCATAGAGCTGCCGACGTTCAAGAGTTGCGAAATGGCAGTGATAAGCTGCGCGGGCGCGAACGGCTTGTGCAGCAGGACGCTATTGGGCACGCCTTGCACGGCCCATTCGCCACCATGACCACCGCTCATGTATACGACAGGGAAGGCCGGATCGATCAGTCTGGCCTGTCGCGCGACTTCCCACCCCCCGATGTGGCCATCGAGTTTAATATCGATCACCAGTGCTCTGTAGTTGACCACGCCACTTTTCAGCAGGGTTATTGCCTGTTCACCGGAAGCAGCCGAAGTGAAGTCAAAGCCTGCATCCCTCAAGACTTCTTGAAGGATGTGCTGCAACTCCTCTTCGTCTTCGGCAATGAGGACTACAGGCAACTCGTTCATTCGCTTCCCCCGAGCGGCCTTCTCGGTGCAATGCGGAATTACGCGCGATGCGGGGTTCCGGTTCCCAAGAATTGAATTGTACTTTTGGCTGACGACTGCTGCTGCTGATTTTTGCTGAGTTGCTTGAAGCAAACTCCTAACCCGCTCTTCGGCGCTGGCTGGCTTCTGCCGTAGCCGTGGCCCCGCCTGCGGTATCGGCCGTAAACCGTGCGACCCGTCGAGGGCCACTCCAGACTTCTACCATCGGGTGCGCTTCGAGGAATTTCACAGCTCGAAGCTTAGCATCATCGTCGCAGCCGCACTCCAGCTCATAGGTCGCATGGGTGACGCCCCACAGATCGACTGCATATGCCACGTAACGCATGGGTCCTGCACACTAAGAGGACGTCGGCTGACCGATTAACGACTCGTGCGCGCCCTGTTTGTTCCTCCTGTTTCGAGTTTTCCTCCCCCAGCAGGACAGCGCGTCAAAGCTCGCGCTCCATCGCGGGGTGGCTGCGGTTCTTGACCCTTGATCCAGAACTTTTGCCTGCCGCCGCGGTATGGCCGATCGCGGTGCGGGGTGGCCGTTTCAGTCAGGATTCCGGTACATCCAGCGGGACGCTGCAAACGGCGGCACCCTCCTCGTCGATAACGAAGATTGCATACTTTTTGCTGATCAGTTGCGGTCTCGTTTCGCGCAGCGATCGAGCGAGCTTGATAGCTTCTGTCCGCGCCTCCGCCTCGCCCGGCAGGTCATGCACGCCGAAATCCGAGACCAACTGGGAATCGATGAGCTTGAAGGAAAAGAGAGGCATCGAATATTGCCTGGGTTCGTGCCAAGCGAAGCCCCCGCCAGCGTTAGGAAGACGGGGGCTCGCGGATGGTTGGTTCGAGGCTAGGGAAAACCTAGGTGTCGCACCAAGGACCCGCAGTTATCAGAACGCCATCATGACGCCTCGTGTACCGCGCAAATGTTGGGCAGGTCGCGCAAATAAGAGGCCGTTGCGCGAGAGCAGGCGCACACTCTTGTCCTCCCGGATGACCAGCATCCGGTAGCATCGTGTTTCACCTCACGAATCCAGTCCGGCCCGTCCGAGACCTGCTTGCCGGCGGTCGCCAGGCAGAGCTCGTATGCCATACGCATGGTGCGAAGATAAGTTTTCCCGCGGCGTTTACGAGTCAGGAACAAGTGGCAATCTAGCGAATTTCTTCCTTGCTCCGGCGTCCCCCAACGCCCCCCGAAACCGGAGCGCAGCCAACGGCCTCAGTTGTCGACCCCAGCTGGGGCCGCCCTTTTATGGCTACCATCTAAGAACCAAGTTTGGCCGCCTTCGTTAAGCCTGCATGCTGGAGACCACCAGATGCCGGACGATCGCCACGTGTACCGCCCCACGAACCTGAATGAGGAGAACAAGACCCGCCGGGAGCAAATACGGCAGCTCACGGAGCGTGCGCGCAAAGTCCTGGATCAGCCCATGCCGGACACCTTCCTGGGCCGCAAGACTCACGAACCGTTCCCGGAGGAGCCGAACGAGTAATGCCGCCTCAGTTGGTGGTCTTTTTCGGCGGGCGGATCGCCATCATGGTCCCCTCGCTACCGGCGCGTAGGATGACGCCTCGCTGGCCGCACGCCTTTTAGGAACGAGCGCATCCGCAGCGGGTTCTATGATCCGTCTTCGCGTGCGTGGAGTCCGACTAGGTCCCAGTTTGTCCCTCCTGACTGGGGCTTTGTTTTGCGTCCGATTTACAAATTCGAATGGACAAGGGATGGTTTTGCGGGATGAAACAGTGGGGGCCTGCGCCCGCCACGATCGCGCGCGGGCATGCTAGCCGGTCTTTCGCTTTTTCGCCGCCTTCTTTGCTGGCGCCTTGGCAGGCCGTGCCGCCGCCGCGCTCTTCTCGGAGGCGAGGCTTTGGCGTAGCGCGTCCATCAGATTGACGACATTACCGGGCGCGGCGCTTTTCACCTCGGCGATCGGCAGGCCCTTCTGCTTTTTGGCGAGCAGCTCAGCAAGCGCCGCTTCATAATGGTCCTCGAATTTCTCCGGCTCGAAATGGCCGCTCTTCTGCTCGACGATGTGCTTGGCAAGGTCGAGCATGTCCTTGGTGACCTTGACGTCCTGGATGTCATCAAAATATTCCGCCGCGTCGCGCACCTCATAGGGATAGCGCAGCAGCATACCGACGAGACCCTTGTCGCGGGCTTGCAGCGCAATGACGTGCTCGCGGTTGGTCAACACCACACGGGCAAGCGCGACCTTGTCCAGCGAGCGGATGGTCTCGCGGATCACGGCAAAGGCGTCATGACCGACCTTGCCGTCAGGGACGATGTAATAGGGACGGACGAGGTACAGGTCGTCGATCTCGCTGCGCGGTACGAACTCGTCGATCTCGATGGTGCGGGTGGATTCCAGGGCGATGTTCTCAATCTCGTCCTTGGTGACCTCGAGATAGCGGTCCTTATCGACCGGGTAGCCCTTGACGATGTCCTCGTTTAAGACTTCATCGCCGGTCTCGGCATCGACCTTGAAGTAACGAATTCGGTGCCCGGTCTTCTTGTTGATCTGGTTGAAGCTGATCTTTTCGGATTCCGAGGTCGCGGGAAATAGCGCGATCGGACACGTCACCAGCGACAGCCTCAAAAACCCCTTCCAATTCGCGCGCGGGGCCATGAACGCAAAACTCCACCTGATTAGGGTCAATATAGGCGGAGGCCGGGGAAAGTGGAGTCAAACCCGGCGTTTAGCCGCATTCAGGGCAGGTATCGCCGATGCCGCACATCGCTTCCTCCAGCGCGGCCAGGCAGGCCTCCGGGGTGGCGCCAGGGAAGGGGGTCCTCCAAGCTTCCCCGCGCGCTCGGTTCCAGGCGTCGGGATCGGCGCGATCGACGCTATAGCCATGGCGCTGGCACGCCCGCACCACCTCTTGCTCGATCAACGTGCCGAGCGCCCAGCCTTGCAACGTGCGATAGGCGGGGCGGGCGGCTTGTAAGGGCAACTTGCGCTGCGGGATGGTCGACATGGTTCGCGGCTCGAATCAACTACACCGCTCAACTATACCATCGAGGTCAACCTCGCCGCGCGAGCAACCGAGTTATGCCCGCTGTTTGATCTGGAACAGGCCCCGAACTTTCGGACCGAATGGCTAGTTGGTCCATCTTAGGCGGCCGAGAATCCCGCGGGATGTCCGCGCCTCGCTTCCCACATTTCTGGCAGACAAAGCGGTACTCGAGGCTTGCAGAACAGTTTCAATTTTACCGAGTTGGATGGCGGCGCGCCCTCAACCGCTCCTGAGGGCGTGGACGCAGCCAAGTCACAAGCTGAGCTTCAGACCTGCGGCCCGGCCAATCTGGAAGCGGGTAATGGGGATAACCTAGCAGTCAGGCGGCCCTCGCAAATTGCCCATTTAGGGCCTGCTGAAATATATGCCCGTAGACGGTTGCGGCAATGACCTCCTTCTCTCCGGCTGTGAAGGGAGGGCTAGGCAGCTGCGCGAAGATTGTATCAAGAATGAAAACCTCGACTTCGGCCTTGGTCTGCTCTTTCTCCCAGAAGCGATCGAGTTCCGCCAGCCGGGCCTTGATCGAGGCAAGCAACTCGCGGCTGGCCTGCTTCACCCGCTCGCGGGACGTCCTGTCGAGGCCCTCCTTCTGAAGCAGATCGAACAAGGCCAACTCATCCTCGCGCAGCCCCTCCCTGGTTGCGCGCATTTGCTCCTCGTCGAGACTGTTCACTAGTTCGACCAGCCGGCGGAAGGTCTCCTCGATTGTCGTGCGATCTTTCTCACGGTTGTAGTCGGCGACGATATCCTCGTATTTGCGCTGGTAATCCATCCGTGTTGGGTTGCTGGCCAGCATGGCAGCGAGCTTCTGCTCGACGATGTCCCGGATGTCCTGAATGGTTGTCGCCTTGCGACTGACCTTCTTCGCAAATTCCTCACGCAGTTTTTCCAGATTGATCTGGCTGAGATCGAACGTCAGCCCTTCGGCCTGGTCCTCTCCCGGGGCCTGTGTCTGGATCGCCTCGTTTATGATCCGGTGCAGTTCTTTGAGCAGGTCGGTCACATCCGCGGTGTCACGGCGTTCGGTCAGCTTCTTGTAAATCGCCTCGATATTGTCGTGCCGCTCGGCGTAGGCGAACGCCGTCGGCTCCATGAGCAGAGCTTTAAAGCGGATGAACACTTGCCGCGCCAGTATTTCGAACCGCCGCTTGGTATCGTCGCTTGAATAGACGGCATTCACCGCGTCGGCAAATCCTCGGATTCGCGCAAACCCCGTCGCCCCGATGAGCCAGCCTGGATCGAAGTCGAGGTTCCGCAGATGCGCCTCGGTCGCTCCGATGGCCTCGATAAGGGCCTGCACCCGCTCTTCGATCGGCGCGACGATGTCTTCGCCGCTTGCGCCGTCCTCACCCAGTGCGTACTGCGCCAATGCGGCGCGAAGGCTTGCCAGCATCCCGTTGTAATCGACGATCAGGCCGAAATCCTTGCCAGGATAGACCCGGTTCGCGCGTGCGATCGCCTGCATCAGGGTGTGCGCCTTCATCGGCTTGTCGATATAGAGGGTCGAGAGGGACTCCACGTCGAAGCCCGTCAGCCACATGGCACACACAACCGCGACGCGGAACGGATGCTCCGGCGTCTTGAAGGCGGTTTCGACATCGACGCGCCTGCTATCGTTCGTCTCGAAGCCCTGTTTCATCAGGGCTCGATGAGGAATGATGTCGAAGTCCCATTTCTTGAACTCGGCGACCTCGTTCTGCGCCTCGCTGATGATGATCTCGATGATGGTCTCAGTAATCCAGTCCGCCTGGCGCTTCAGTTTCGCTGCGTCTTCGAGCAGTACGGCGCGCGCTGCTTCGTCGGCAGTTTCCGCCGCCTTCGCCTGCTTTGCGTCGCCGGCAAGCCGCACCTGTGCCGCCTTCGCCTCCCAAAGCGGGATGATGCGCTGGTGCATGCGGGCGCAGGTGACCTTGTCGATGCAGACGTGCATCGATTTTCCTGACTCCCATCGGGTCGTGCAGTGCTCGACGAAATCCGCAGCGATCTTGTCGAGGCGCTCGTCGGCGGTGATGATCTCGTAATCCTTGCCGAGGAGCTTATCAAGCAGAGCCGCCTGGTCGGCATCGAGTTCGGCCTCCTCGATCTTCTCGGCGATGCGGCTGTTGAGATCGAGACGCGCCACGCCGAGCTTCTCGCCCCGGTTTTCATAAACGAGCTTGACGGTTGCACCGTCCTCCTCCGAGCGCTTGAAATCATACCGCGAGACATAGTCGCCGAAGATGCGCTTGGTGATTTCATCCTGCTTGAATAGCGGCGTCCCGGTGAAGCCGATGAACGCAGCATTTGGCAATGCGAGCCGCATGTTGCGCGCCAGACGCCCTGATTGCGTGCGGTGCGCCTCGTCGGAAATCACAATGATGTCGTCGCGCTCGCTGTAGGGGTGTTTGGGATCGACGTCTCTGTTGAACTTGTGAATCAGGCTGAAAATATATGGATGGTTTTCCTTCAAGAGGCGTTCGAGGTCCTCTCCCGTTGCGGCCCGCGGCGTCTCCTTGCCGGTGATGCCGCTGCCGGCGAACGTCTTGTAGATCTGGTCGTCGAGGTCGTGCCGGTCGGTCATCAGCAGGAACGTAAAATTGCCTTCCACTTTCCGCCGCACCTTCTCGGCGAAGAAGGCCATCGAATAGGACTTACCGCTGCCCTGCGTGTGCCAGAACACGCCGAGACGTCCGAGATCGGGATGCGCGCGCTCGATGATGCTCACCGGCCCTTCGGGGATGAAAGGCGACTGAGGGGCTTCCTCCATCCCGACCGGCGCCGGTAGGCGCCGCGGATCTCTGGCCGGTCGCTTCTCCAGGGGCAGTTCGATGACGCGATGCCGCAGCCGTTTCTCAGTCGGGAATTCGCGCTTCAATGCCTCCTGCCTCTCGACTGATGACACCGCAAGGTTGACGCCGAGAACCTGGTGGTTGCGCGCCACTATCTTGCGCGTCGCGCCCGGCTTGCTCTCATCAAAAAGGACATAGTTCTCGATGATGTCGAGCAGCCGGTCATGCGCCAGCATGCCATCAAGCAGCACCTCGGCCTCGACCTTGCCTTTGTCGGCCTCGTCGAGGCGCTTCCACTCGTAGAAGTGCTCCCATTCGCTGGTGATCGAGCCATAACGGGCTCGGTCGCCGTTGCTGACGATCAGGAAGGCGTTGTGATGGAAGGCGTGCGCGATGACGTTCTCATCCATGTAGTCGGAGAGATTTCCGTCGAATCCCGCACGGATGTTCTTGTACACCGCTTTTAGCTCGATGAAGACCAGCGGCAGGCCGTTCACGAAGCAAACGAGATCGGCGCGCCGGTTGTAGTTCGGCGTGCGCAGGCCGGTGAGTTTGAGTTCGCGCACGGCGAGGAACCGGTTCGAGCCGGGCTTGTTGTCGAAGTCAATCACCCGAGCGCGGGCGTTGCAGAGGTGACCCGCGGTGTCACGATACGAGACCGGCACGCCCTTGCGGATCAGACGATAGAAGTCGTGGTTATGCTGCACCATCGATCGGCTGAAATCGTGGACGGTCAGCGCCCGCATGGTCTCGTCGATGGCTGGGGGCGGCAGATCTGGATTGAGACGCTCCAATGCGACACGGAGGTCGCGGGTCAGCACCGCTTCGGTGGCATCTTTGCGTCCGAGCGTGCCGCCCGGCCCAAAGGTCTCGTCGTTCCAGGCATAGACGCTCTCCCAGCCGAGCGTGTCGCCGAGGTGCTCGGCAAATGTCGCTTGCACAAGCCGGTCCTCGCTGTTGATGGGAGTGAGCGCCATTATCAGCGATCCCCGGCTTTCATACTGTGATCTCGCCATTCATGAGCCGCGGGAGAAGCAGGTCGCGCGCCTGGGCGAGTTTCGAGTTATAGTTTTCTAGGGTCGTTCGTTGGACGAACATCGGCTCAACGGCTTCATTAAACAATTGACGCAAGCGTGGGGTAGGACAGATCAGCTCGCGGCTATAAGCGAACTCCCGGTTAAGGCCCGGAACCCCGGCGTCCGTATTCTGAAATCCGGCTGACGGAAGTGCAAGGTAAAGCCAGAAATCAGCCTGTCCCTTTGAAATGAAATAGACAGTATCGATCGGCCAGAAGTTAGTCGGGGCCCAATAGATGCTGCCGACATTTCCTTTTCTACCGATAACGATAGTCGGTCCCTCGACAAGCGCAACTTGGTGTGAGCCGACAACGCCACTGGAGCCGTATACCGGAAACGTCCCTTCCAGCCGGTTCTCTTCCTTGAGCGCTTTTCCGTAGTTGAGGACGGCAATCTGTCCAAATGGCCGGCGCTCCCATCCCTCAGGGAGGCCGTCGATGATCTTGACGTGTTCGTGGCCAGGGAAGCGGAAACGGACGAACCATTCGCGGTAGAGCATCCTCCCGACTTCTTCCAACAGTGCAATTCGCCTGCGGTTATTCTCGATAAGGTCGTCATAAGCAGAGAGGACTGATACGATCCTCTCCTGAAGTTGCCGGTCAGGCGCCCGCACTTTCAGCAAGTGCAGCACGTTTCGGTCAACGCCAGGCACGGCCGCCTTCTCTGACTGATAATTTTTCAGCGTGTTTCTTAAGAGATAGGCCGCGAAGCGTGGATTGTTGCCCTTGAAATCAACGACATACAAAGCTGTGTTCAGTGGCCAATAGGGCTCTTCCAAGAAGAAAACTTCGCCAATTGTTCCGTATCGACCCGTCACAACGCCGGGTGGTTCTGCCTTTGCGACGTTGTGCCGCCCGGTTATGCCGGAGGACGAAACTATGGGAATTGGCCCGTCGACACGAAGTCGCTCTGGCAGGTCATGTCCACGCTGAAGCTTAACGACATCGCCGAGGGTGCAGTTTTGCCAGCTCACGCTCCCAGCTCCTCAAAGCTCTTAGCAATTCGCGCGGCTAGTTCAGCAGCCTCCTCGTTCAGTCCCTTGAGATCGATGTGAATCGCGCGTAGCACCTCCTCGAAGTCGAAGTCTTCATCTTCTTCCTCGGGTGCCACCCCGACATAGCGTCCAGGCGTCAGACTCCAGTCATGCGCCTGGATCGTCGCCCGATCGATAAGCTTAACCAGACCTTCCACGTCGCGCAGCTCCGCCTCAGGAAAGCGCTCCTGAAGCCAATCGGCCTGCCGCACGAAGTACCGCGGCAACCGCAGCGCCTCGACTACATTGGAGCGCGCCGCCTCCAACGCCCTTCGTGCCCTGTTCACGTCGGCGTTGTCCCATGCCTCTGAATCTCGCGCATCGAGCTCCTTCACGGCGATGTCGATCACGCGACCAGCGAGCTTCGCCACGAGGTCGATCTGCTTGGTCAGGTCGCGGCATCGGTCCACCAGCGGGTGCAGGGCAAGGCGCGCCGCATTGAGACCGATATTGTCGCGGTCAGCAGCCGGCCAAGCGGCCGCTTGCACTGCCGTCTCTTTGCCGAAAGTCCCGAAATCCTCCGCCAAAGTTCTGCAAGTGCCGGTTAGTTCGGCCCACGGCTCCGCGAGCGGATCGTTCTCCCGCTTGAGGTTGGCGAAGGGGGCAGTCAGGGCGATAAGCTTGCCGAGCGCCTGCTCGAAAGTAGCGAGCGGCTCGGTTGCCGCCTGGCCGCTCTTGATCGCCTGCGCCAGATAGGATTCGACGAGCTTGAGGAAGCGTCCAGCTGACCGCGATAGAGCCAAATGATGGCGGCGATGTTCTTCTGCTGCTCCGGGCTGAAATCGTAAACTGAGCGCGACACTTTGCGGAAGATGTTGCGCGCATCGAGCATCAGCACATGGTTGGCCCTTGCCTCGTCCTTCTCTTTCGCGCGATCGAGAAACCAGAGCTGGCAGGGCACCGTGCGGGTATAGAAGAAGTTACCGCGGATATCGATCATCACGTCGACCGCGCCGGTCTCGACCATCTTCTGCCGTACGGTTGCCTCGCCGCTTCCAGCACTCGATGCCTGCGAGGACATCACGACGCCAGCGCGACCGGTCTCGTTCAGGTAACTGTAGAAATAGGAAAGCCAGAGATAATTCGCGTTCGAGACTTTCTTCGCCTTGTTGACGCCGGGCAGGCCAAACGGCAAGCGCTTGTCGCCCTTAATCTTGTCTGCGTCCACTTCGTCCACGTTAAACGGCGGATTGGCCATCACGAAATCACACTTGCCGGCAAGCTCGTGCGGGTCCTTGTAGTAGGTGATGGCCTCATTTCCGGCCTGGATCGAGCCTTCGAGGCCGTGAACGGCGAGGTTGATCTGCGCAAGCCTGGCGGTCGTCTCGTTCTTCTCATGGCCGTAGAAGGTCACGCGTTTCATCGTGTCCAAGCCTTCGTCTTCGATGAAGTGGCTCGATTGCACGAACATGCCACCCGAGCCACAGGCTGGATCGAGAATGATCCCGTGATCCGGCTCGATGACGTTGACGATGGTCTGCACGATCGATGGCGGTGTGAAGAACTCGCCATTGTCGTGCGCGCCCTGCTTGGAGAACTCGGCCAGAAAGTATTCGTAGATGCGGCCGAAAACGTCGCCGGAGGCTTTACGCAGGCCTTCCGAGTCGAACATGCGCATCATGTCTTCCAACACGCCGCCATCGAAACGCGCGTAATCCTTTGGTAGTTGGCCGGCGAGCGGCGGGAAGGCGGCTTCGATCGCTTCCATGGCGGCATTGAGCGCCGCGCCGAGATTCCCGCCCTTCGGCGTCTTCAGAATCACGTCGAACAGTGCGCTTTCTGGCAGGTTCAGCGCGCGACGGCGAGTAAAGTCGGCGTCGACCAGCGGCCGCTCCGGCATCTTGCCGGAGGCCTTGTCGGCCTCGATCGAGGCCTTCGCTTGATAGAACCGGTTCGTCGCGTGGCGTAGGAAGATCAGCCCCATGATGGGCATGAAATACTCGTTTGACGCCAGATTGGAGTTGGCCCGCAGATTGTCAGCGATCTTCCAGAGCCCGGCTTCAAATCTTTCGAGTCCTTCCAAATGATCGCCGGCCAACGCGCCTGATCTGATCTTCGGAGGGATCGGGTCCCTTACACTAGCGTCCATCTCTCAGCTTGCCTCCTAAGGTTCCCGACGATTATATCGCGCGCGCCTTGGTTGCAAAGCCGTCGACGCCCGGTGTTTTACTAGCAGATCGTCTTGGTCTTGGATAATTGCCTAGCGGCAGCAAGGGATGAGAACTTAACCGAATCGATACGCTGGACGTAGAGACTCGGGGCGATCCAGCGCTACTTCTCGATCTAGCTGAAGAAAAACTCTCGTCCGCCGACGTGCCGGAACTCGAAGTTCCCGACGTACCAGCCGCCGAAATCCGCGAAGTGATGATGGAGGCTCGGCTGGTCCGGAATGACGCTCGTTTCCGAGCCGCGGGCACAATTCAAACGGGGGACATCTCGGGGTAGCAACTTACCGCTGCTGTTGCTCGCCAAAGTTGTCAACGGCGATGAGCAGCGCTTACAATATTGAGGTGATTTGGGGCGCTCGCATGCGCCGGGGGGATTCAGGAATGCCGGAAGTGGAGGACACGCAGCCGACCGCTGCGCTAGCGCGGATCGAAAAGCTGCTCGCGCTCCCGGTCAGGTCCGAAGAGATCTTCGAAAAAGTGGACCTTAGTGATTGGGACTGGGCCGCCGTTCGCATTTATCTGCCGCAGCCGGATATCCAATCGGCGATCACGCCGCCGTTTATGGAAGCATTTCTTGTCCTTCAAAAGCAGATCTATCAACTGGCAGCAGTCGCCAAAACCGGATTTGCGGACGTCGCACAGCTCAATGATGCCGAGCGAGACGAGTTGCTTCTAAACGTCGTCGTCACGGGTGGCAGCTCAAACTATGTGACGGAGCTGAAGAAGCCATTGGAGTCGCTACTCAAGCGGATGGTCGGCAAGATGACGGGCAAACAAATTGCCATAGTGACCGTGTGCCTCGGTACGCTCATAGCGTCACCTTGGGCGTTCAAGGCGTGGCTGGATCAAACCAAGGAAATCAAAATCGAGGAGCTAAAGAGCAAGGAGCATCTTGCCTCTCTCGATGCCATCCACTTCGCCACTGAAGAGGAAAGAAAAACACTCAACCGCGTTTTGGAGATTCTCGAAAATCAAGGCGAAGTCGGCAAGCGCGCACTGGAGGTGGTTAGTCAGACCAACGACGCGCTCTTGAGGGCTGCAGCGAGCAATCCGAAGACCATCATCAATCATGTTGAGGTCACGAGCACGGAAGCTGAACTTCTGCGAACGCCGGCCCGGAAGAGGGCCCAACAAAGGGCATCCAGCAGGAGGTGAAGGTCGTCGCCATCAACACGACCGACCCACTGGATCTTCAGATCGTGCTGCTCGACCCTTCGACGCAGGCTCAGCACAGGATGAAGTTCAAGGACGACCTGTTCGCCGGAGAGAGCAGGCACAAGCTTTTCGAAGCGCTCGAAAAGCGGTCCTTGCTCTGGGTTGAATTGGCCATCAAGGAAATCGACGGAGAGGCTCGCTCGGTCCAGCTGCTCAGGACCGTCGACCGGCCGGCTGGCCTCACTGCCGAAATCGACGACCAAGAAGAGTGATGGCGGGCGGGTTCTGCCCCGCGAGGATCGGCCGCATTTGCTGAACGAGCGCGTCCGATTGCCGGAGCCTCTCTCGCATTTCCCCGCCGATCATTTCGGCTCGATCCCGTAGCGACGCAGGATTTCGTTTCGGCGGACGATTTCGGGCCATAGCTCTGTCTCCGATGGAACGAAGGAATTGTCTTTGCGCACCAGCAGGCCGAGCAGCGTAATGACTTGCTCGTGCGCAAGCGCAAGCGAACTGACCAGATCGTCCCGCTCGGCAGTCGCATCGGAAAGCACGTCGCGGGCTTTGCGGATCGCGATTTGCTGCCGCCTTGCGAGCGCGACGCTGGGGTTCTCTTGCCGGAACGCATGCTGATCGATGATCCGAGCGGAGCGGGCAATGGCGTCGTCGGTTTCGATCATGGCGGCAACAGCGGTTGAGCGCGGGCAATGTATCGGTCCAGCATGGCGAGCGCCTCAGGCCCGTCCTTTTCCGCCTCGGCGCGAAACAGCGGCAGGCCGGCCCCGATCGAGTGGTCGACTTCGGCGCGGGTAGCGCGGCGGCCTTCGGCCCACCACGTCACCGACGTGGGATCGCCGAGACGGAAGAGGGCGCCGTTTCCATCGCGCATCGCGCGGAATTCCTTCGTCACCCAAATGCAGATGGCGCCAGGATTGCGCTTGATCATCATCCCGCACGGCTCTCGGTGGCCCACCGGCATGTTCTTTTCGTTCCGCCGCATGCGCGGGTTGGAAAGGAAGGGGCAGGCGCGCACCGAGTATTCGGCGCATTCGAGATGCGATGGCGGCTCGGCGATCGTGCGATTGATCGCGCACATGGAGCCGATCGGGAACGCCTTGTATTGGCCGAGCGGCTGGCCGCAAACCCAACAGAGAGAGCGCTTGACCGCCTGCACCAGCTTGTCAGGGCCGATGACGCGAAAATCCGGCTTGCCGTCAATCCATGCGACGAACCACGGGACCGGAAAGCCCGTCTCCGAGATCGGAAGCCGCTTGATCCGGTCGACCATGGGCATCGACCAGATCGTCTGATTGAGCTTCGTTTTGTCCATATACCTGCACCTCCAAAATCGCATCCGCGATGCAGATGCGTCTTGGCCGGTGCTGCGGCAGGTATCTGGTGCGATTGCCGCCGATATCGTTCATTTTCGTTCCCACCCATCTTCCGTCGCCCGGCAGCCCGCCAGCCAGTGCTTTCGCGCTGGCCGGGGGCTGTCGATCATTTCGTTAGTCGGGGAATGCCTCTGCGAGAGTGCGGGCAAGCGCGATGACGCTGCGCCGCAATTCCGGATTGCCGACCCGCATCATGGCCGTGATGATATCGTGGCCGTCTTTCGATGCAGCGAATTCCATGTGGGGCGTGAGTTTCGCGTCGCCTTTCGCCGCGCCGGTAAAGAGCGAGATGTCGCAATCGAGCGCGGTAGCGATTTCACTGAGCCGCGCCACGCTGACCCGGTTGACGCCTTTCTCGTATTTCTGGATTTGCTGGAAGCTGACCCCGAGCCGGTCGCCTAGCTCGCTCTGGCTGATTCCGATCTCCTTGCGGCGCGTGCGGATCATGATGCCGAGCGAGCGATCGGCACTGCCGGCGCTGCGCACTTTCGGCTTGGTAGTTCTACCCCGTCCCATTGGTTACTTGCTCCTTCCGTCGAATTTGCCGTGGCCGTTTGCATAGGCGTTGCGTTTAGCGGCGCGCTCCTTCTTTTTCGCGAGCAAGGCCCGGTAAGCCTTTCGTTCCTAGCGCGCCTTCGGGATTTCGCTCGCGTAGTCTGGTCGGTCATCGCGGACCAAATCGTATTTGTAGCCGAGCGCGCCGGCCATCTTGGCGAACGTGGCGTGCTGCGGCCGCCGCGTCTTGCCGCCAAACATATTGCTGACCGTCGATCCGGAGAGGCCGGCAAGCACAGCGAGATCCGCCTCCTTGATCCGATCTCTTTGATAGAGCGTCCGGAAGCGATCGATCTCCGGGTCCTTATCGATGAAATTATAAGATCGGGTCAGCCATAGCGTCCCCGAGTTGTGGCCGATCCTATTGGGCATTGGTCATTTCTCCTTGCGATTCGCCATTGAGTTTTGTCGCCGGCTTTTTCGCCGCCAGCTTTTTCACCACCTCGTATTCGCCCGATCCGGCGGCGCCCGATCGCTTGATGATCTTTGTGTGGATCAACTTGTCGAGGATCGGGCTGACCGATACCTCGTTGCGCCCTTGCTCGCGGAATAGCTCGCGCAACTGCGCGGTGGTGAAGGTTTTGCGCCCGGCGATGAACCGCTCGATCTCCTCGCGGTGCGTGCGCTCATATTTCGGCTCGGCCGCTTTGGCCGGGGGCGGCTCGATCGCGGCGACATCGGCGCGCTGATAATTGCCGCCGTCCAGCTTGCGCACGTTGCCGGCGTCGGCAAGCTTCTTCACCGCATAATAGGCCGATGATGGGGTGCGGTTATCCGCCTTGAAGTGCGCCACCAGATCGGTCAGCGCGAATGTCGGATTAGCTTCGAGCCACGCCAGGGCGAATGCCTCGGCATTGACCGCGCGCGGTGCATTCCGATTGAAGGTCGGAACATCGGTGATCAGTTCAAAGCCGATGTTCGTTAGGCCCATGCGCGAGAGTTGGGCGATGATCGGGCCCATATCGGCGGCCTCGGCCTCGCAGATGATCCGAAACCGATCGGTGGGGGGTGGTGTTGATTGCTTTGCCATGTTCGCCTTTCTCCGGCTCGCTGATGGTCGCCGCCGCTCGACCACCGAGCGCCGTAACGACTTCCTCAAAGGAATGAGTGCGATTGAGCGAGAGGCCGCTGTCGATCTCGTCCCATTGGCGGGCTGGATCGAAGGGCGTTGCGAACACCGTGATGGCGTCTCGCTCATTGAAGCGGATTAAGGCGGCGATCCCGTTCTTGGCGCGACGGTAAAGCCAGCGGCGCAAAGCTGGGTCGTGATGGGCGTGCGATCCCTTTTTGAATTTTGTGAATTTGCAGAGCGCGCCCGCACTTTTGCTCAATGAGCCAGCTGGCAACAGTGTGCAGCAAAGCTGACAATCCCCGCACCGCCGCATGGGGTTATGTCCTTTCACATACGCATTTTTATTGGGCGCGCGCGGGGTTGATCCCTGCTGCTGCGCCGTGCCGGTTATTCCCGGTTCGTGCTTTGCATCCCTAATAATAAAGCTGGTCGGGGGCCACACGGTCCGCGCGCATAGCCCTATGCCGGATAAGCTTTCCACATGCGGAACCTTTTGCACTGATCCCGTTCAGGATTGTGCTTTAGGTATTCGCGCGGACATGCAACCAACGGTTAGAAATTCGCGACCGGCGGGGAACACATACGCATCCTCGGCCCGCACAACGCGGTCAGTCGGGGGCTTCCCGTCGAAACTTGACCCGCTCTCCATCCCGGAGAGCGGGTTCTTTTTTCGTCCTATGACACCGTCGAGCCTGAGCGCGCGGCCCTAATCGGTATTGGGCGCGCTGAGCGCATGAGTGGCATGATTGGCCGGGCGGCATCGGCACGCGGATCGCTGACCATCTACAGCCCGGGTAAATGCAAAGCCGCCCGGATGGGGCGGCCCGCTCTCCTTTCGCTCGGCTGGGCAAGCGATCATGCGACAAGCCGGAGTTTGGGTTTGCTCTTTTTCGGCTGGTCCGCTTTCGGCTTGCGGATCGGCTTCACATAGTCGGCCCATGCCTGCAATGCATCGCGCCGCCGATCGATCATGTCGCTATCCCAATAGGACAGCTCGGCCTCGTCGCCGACGCGATGCGAGAGGCAAAATTCCAGAACCTCGCGCCGGAAATTGTGCTCCCGGCTATCGGCACCCCAATTGCGGAAGGTCGAGCGCATGCCATGCATGGTGGCGGCAAAGCCGCAGCGCTTGATGCAATAGAGCAGCGCGTTTGGGAAGAACGGCTGGTGCTCGCCGGCATGGTAGTGGTCCGACGGAAAAACGTAGCGGCCCGTGCGTGGCATCGATTGGATGATGGCGAGGGCCTGCTCGGAGAGCGGCACCAGATGCGGCTTCGGCTCGCCTTCGCCCTTGACCTTCATTTTCTCCGCCGGGATCAGCCATGTCTTTTTCTTGAAGTCGAGTTCGGTCCATTCCATCAAGCGGATTTCCTGGCTGCGGGTGACGGTCAGGATGCCGACCTCGACGCATCGCCCGACGGTGCCGGTCTCGTAGCGCAGCGCAGTCATGAGCGCGGGCGCCTTGGCGTAGGGCACCGAGGCGTGCGGCTTTTTCTTGTTGAGCTTGCGCGCCGACGGCAAAACTAGTTTGAGGTTGCCGCGCCATGCCGCAGGGTTTTCGCCCGTGCGCAATTTTTCCACTTTCGCGGCATCGAGCAGCTTCTCAATCCGCTGCCGCGTCCGATCGGCGCTGATCGGCTTTTCCCACCAGATCGGCTTGAGCGCCTCGATGACGTGCGGGGTATCGATCGCGTGCAGTGTGAGCGCGTGCAGCGAGGGCACATCGCGGATCGATCGTTGCCAAGCCAGTTCCTCATCCTTGTGCTTGCCGACGCACCAGCCCGGGTATTTTTCCTCGGCATATTCCTTGAAGGTTTTGCCGCCGGTTTGCGCCAAGCGCTTTTTGGTGCGCGGATCGGCGCCGTCCCGCTTCAGCGCGACGCGATATTCGCGGGCCGCATCCCGGGCCTCACTCAATGACATTTCGCCCGGCCTGCCGCTGGGCCGATCGACGACCTTGGCGAACTCCATCGCCGCCCGCTTGCCGGTCAAATCGGTAAACCGGAACTGCCAGATGCGGTCGCCGCTCTCCCGGACCAGTAGGTAAAGGCCGCCGCCGTCGGCATAGGCGCCGGATTGCTTGGAGTTAATTTCTTTCGGATTGAGTTTCATTCTACAGTCCCTAGCTTACCGCTGCCGTTACGGATCATCGCGCCTTGACGGTAGGGGGAGGGGAATTCCCCACTGTTCGGCTGCTATTACCGAGCCGGATCATTTGGAAGACCGGAAGGGCCGGAATTGCCGAATTATTACCAGTTTGCCGCCGCGTGATGACGAAATGGGACGATAGCCGCTGATGCGGAATGCAGTCAAGGCATTGATAGATATGGAGAAATTTGGCGAATGACGATGCCTGACGATAGCGGACGCGGCCGGCCCAATGGATACATGATCCGTGACGGCATTCGGTAAACTCGTCCGCACCACGGCGTTCCGGCTGACGCTGGTCTATCTGCTGCTGTTCGCGATGTTCGCGGCTTCGCTGCTCGGCTATTTCGCCTGGAATACGCGCCGGCTCATCACCGAAGAGATCACGGAGACGGTCAATTCCGAGACCTCGGAGATCAACGAGATCTACGGGCGCCGCGGTATGTTCATCCTCGTGCGCACGATCGAGTATCGGGCGCTGCGGCCGGGCGCCAACCTCTATCTCGTGACGACGCCGACAGGGCAGGCGATCGCCGGCAATGTCGGCTCGCTCGCGCCCGGCGTGATGGCGACGCGCGGCTGGTCGGAGACCGCCTATCGGCGGATCGAGGATGCCGACGAGCGCGATCATCGCGCGCTCGTTCGCGTCACCGAATTGGAGAACGGCTTCCGTCTCCTGATCGGCCGCGACCTCGACGAGCGGCGGCGGCTGTTCGGCATCGTCGCCAAGGCCGCGCAATGGTCGATCCTGATCGTCGTGGTGCTCGGCCTCGGCGGCGGCATCTTCGTAGCGCGACGTGTCTTGACGCGCATCGACGCGATGAGCGGTACGGCGCATCGCATCATGATCGGCGATCTCAGTGAGCGCCTGCCGGTAGGGCGCAGCGGCGACGAGCTCGACCGCCTCGCCGAAAACCTCAACGCCATGCTGGAGCGGATCGAGGCGCTGATGGCGGGGCTGAAGGAAGTCTCCGACAATATCGCACACGACCTCAAGACGCCGCTGACGCGCTTGCGCAACCGCGCTGAGGAAGCCCTGGCGAAATCGGGCTGCGAGGCCGATTACCGCGCCGCGCTGGAGCGCACCATCGAGGAGTCCGACGGGCTGATCCGCACCTTCAACGCGCTCTTGATGATCGCGCGTGCCGAGTCCGGGCAGGCGCGCGGCAACATGGACGATTTCGACGCCGCCGAGGTCGCGGGTGGCATCCATGAGCTCTATGAGCCGCTTGCCGAAGATGACGGCATGACCCTGAAGGTCAAGGCCGAGCCGACGCCGGTTCACGCCAATCGCGAACTGATCAGCCAGGCGCTCGCCAATCTCGTCGAGAACGCGATCAAATACGGCAAGCCGGCGGCTCAGGCCGCGGGAACCGTGGTCAGCATGGACGCCAGGCAAATCACGATCGAGGCGAGGCGCGAAGGCGACCAGGTGCTGCTCAGCGTCACCGACCGTGGTCCGGGGATACCCGAAGCGGATCGCAAGCACGTCGTCGAGCGATTCGTGCGGCTGGAGGCCAGCCGCACGCTGCCCGGCTCCGGCCTCGGCCTCAGCCTCGCCTCGGCGGTTGCGACATTGCACGGCGGCGAATTGCGCTTGGGCGATGCCCATCCCGGTCTCGTCGCCACGCTGGTGCTGCCGGCGCGCGCGGGCGCCGGCGACAGGGTTGCTCCGCCAATACAGGATGTGCCACAGAAGGTGGCATGAACCACTCCGCGCCGGGAAACGCGGACAAGCATGGTAAGAGCCTCGCGGCACGCTTCGTGGAGGCTCCCTATGTTGCCGCTTCCACAACCGACGAAAGACGTTTTGGGAATTGGCTGGCCGAGCTCGAGCCGGCGCAATCGGCCCGTCTCGAATCCCTGCTGGTTCAACCCTTCGCTCGGGATATTTTGACCGGCATCGCGGAATTCTCGCCCTATCTGTTCGATCTGGTGCGCGCCGATCCCCTGCGCCTGATCCGGTTGCTCGAATGCGATCCGGATGTGCATCTGGCGGCGCTGATGGCGGAGGCAAGGGGCGCGGTGCTCGCGGCGCCGGATGAGCCCAAGGTGATGCGCCTGCTTCGCCGGATGAAGGCGGAGGCAGCGCTGCTGACCGCGCTATGCGATATCGGCGGCGTCTGGCCGGTGATGCGGGTGACGTCGGCGCTGACTGATGTCGCGGTGTTCTCGGTCCAGGCGGCGCTCCAATACCTGCTGCGACAGGAAGCCGCACGCGGCAAGCTCTCACCGCCCGATCCCGAGGCGCCCGAACAAGGCTGCGGGCTGATCGTGCTCGCGATGGGCAAGATGGGCGCGGGCGAGCTGAACTATTCCAGCGACATCGATCTCATCGTGTTCTTCGATCCCGATGCGACGACGCTTGCGCCCGATATCGAGCCGCAGCCGTTCTTCGTCCGCGTGACGCAAGGCATGGCGCGCATCCTCCAGCAGCGCACCTATGACGGTTACGTGTTCCGCGTCGATCTGCGCCTGCGGCCAGATCCGTCCTCGACGCAGGTGGCGATCTCCCGCGACGCTGCGCTGAACTATTACGAGCGGGAAGGGCGCACCTGGGAACGCGCCGCGATGATCAAAGCGCGCGCCTGCGCCGGCGATCCCAAGGCAGGCGAGGCTTTGCTGGCCGAGATCGCGCCCTTTGTCTGGCGCAAGCATCTCGACTTCGCCGCGCTCGCCGACGTGCACGACATGAAGCGGCAGATGCAGACCTATCGCGGCCAGAGCGAGGTCGCCGTCGAAGGCCACAACGTCAAGGTCGGGCGCGGCGGCATCCGCGAGATCGAGTTCTTCGCGCAGACGCAGCAGTTGATCGCCGGCGGCCGCCATCCGGAATTGCGGGTGCGGCCGACACTCAAAGCGCTCGATGTGCTCGCCTCCAGCAACTGGATCACCTTTGCGGCGCGCGACGAGCTTACCGCGGCTTACGAATTCCTGCGCCGGGTCGAGCACCGTCTCCAGATGATCGCCGACGAGCAGACCCATACGCTGCCCGAGGACAAGGAAGCCGTCGAGCGTTTCGCCTGGTTCTTCGGCTATCCGGATCGGGAGGCGTTTGCCCGTGATCTGCTGCGCCAGCTCGAGATCGTGCAGGGCCATTACGAAAAACTGTTCGAGGGCGACGATCCGACTGGGACAGACAAACTGCTGCCGATGCTCGACTACAGTGCCGGTCCCGACGATCCGCGCCTGCTTCAGCACCTGGTGACGCTCGGCTTCAAGAAGCCGGCCGCCGTCGCGCAGACGGTGCGCGACTGGATCACCGGCGATTATCGCGTGTTTCGCAATGAGGCGACGCGCAGCGCCTTCATCGAATTCGTGCCGGCCCTAATCGACGGTCTCGCGCATGCCGAGGAATCGGATCGCGCGGTGGTGGCGTTCGATCAGTTCCTGGGGGCGCTCCAACGAGGTGGCCGGCTGATCACGCTGCTCGGCCAGAACCGTGAGCTCGTCGCGCTGGTGGCGCTGGTGCTGGGCGCGGCGCCCCGGCTCGGCGAGATGCTGGCGCGGCAGCCGCAGCTCATGGACGGTCTGATCGATCCGCGCTTCTTCGGCGCCATGCCCGACAGGCTGGAATTGTCGGGACGGCTTGCGACGACTGTGCAGGACGCGGGCTCATACGAGGAGTTCCTCGATCGCCTGCGCCTGTTCGGGCAGGAGAGCCTGTTCCTGATCGGCACGCGCATCCTGTCAGGCACGGTCTCGGCGCAGCAAGCGAGCACCGCTTTTGCCGACGTCGCCGAAGGCATCGTCCACACCGTGCATGGGCTTGTCGCCGATCGCTTTGCCGCCCAGCATGGCCGCATCAGGGATCAGCATACCGCGATCATCGCGATGGGCCGGCTCGGCAGCCGCGAGATGACCGCCTCGTCCGATCTTGATCTGATCCTGCTCTACGATTTCGACAGCGACAATCCGGACTCCGACGGGGCGAAATCGCTGCAGGGGGCCCACTATTTCGCTCGATTCACCCAGCGCCTGATCAGCGCCTTCACGACGCGCACCAATTACGGCGTGCTCTACGAGATCGACATGCGGCTGCGTCCGTCGGGGCGTGCCGGCCCCGTGGCCTCGAGCCTCACTTCGTTCGCGGACTACCAGGCCAACGAGGCCTGGACCTGGGAGCACATGGCTCTGACGCGCGCCCGCGTGGTGTCGGCGTCGCCCGAATTCCGCGAACGGATCGAACGCGTCATCCGCGATGTTCTGACCCGCCGCCGCGATCCCGCAATCACCACCCACGACGTTGCCGACATGCGGCGCGCGATTGCCCAGGAGAAGGGCGAGGCCGATTGCTGGGATCTCAAACATGCCGCCGGCGGCATGGTCGACATCGATTTCATCGCACAATACCTCCAGCTCGTGCATGCCCACGACAAGCCGGAGATCCTCGACGTCAGCACCCTGCAGGTACTGGAAAATGCATGCAGGCTTGGCGTGCTCGCGCAATCGGAGACCGAGATATTGCGTGCCGCGGCGCGGCTCTATCACGACCTCACGCAGATCTTGCGGCTTTGCGTCAGCGAGCGCTTCAAGCCGGAAACCGCCGGCACCGACCTCCTGCGCGTGATGGCGCGCGCTGGCGACGCGCCGGACTTCTCGTCGCTGGAGGCGCGTGTGAAGGAAACGCAGAGCGAGGTGCGGCGCGTGTTCAGGGCGCTGCTGGAAGGGTTGTAGTTTGCTTCAGCGAGGTGAGGGCCTCGCGCACGTTTGGCTCGAGCCCCACTCCACCCGCATCGAGATGGACGAAGATCGCGCGCTTCATGCGGGGATCCCAGAACTTCTTGATGTGTTCGGCAATGCCAGGCACGGCCTTGTCATGGCCCTGGCTCTGGAAGAACTTGCCGATCTGGTTGGCCATGTAGATCAAGCGGTCAGGCGACATCGGCAACCTCCGTGGCATGGCGGGCGACGACCCGGTCACCATGCGAAAACACTTCGAACCCGTCCTGGCGGGCAATGGCAATCAGTGTGATGCCGGCGGCTTCTGCCGTGCGTACCGCGAGCGCGGTCGGCGCGGACACGGCGACCATCACGGGGGCGCCGATCGCGGCCGTCTTCTGCACCATCTCCACCGAGACGCGGCTCGTCAGCAGCACCATGCCGCCGCGCGCATCCGTGCGGCTGCGCGCTAGCGCCCCGGCGAGCTTGTCGAGTGCGTTGTGGCGGCCGACATCCTCGCGCAGCGCGACGATGTTGCCGGCAGGGGACCAGAACGCGGCGGCGTGAACGGCACGGGTTTGCAGATTGATCGATTGCAGGGGCGCGATGGCCTGCATCGCCGCCATGATTTCGTCCGGCGTGAAGCTCTGCCCCTGCGGCACCACGGCCGCCGGCCGCACCGCCTCGGCAATGGACTCGATGCCGCAGATGCCGCAGCCGGTCGGGCCCGCGATGTGGCGCCGACGCTCGCTGATACGCGCGGAGTCTTCCGATGCCAGCCACATGCGCAGCTCGATGCCGTCGTCGAGGCGGACCACTTCGAGCGAGCGAATGTCGTCGACCGATCCGACGACGCCTTCGCTCACGCTGAAGCCGACCGCAAAATCTTCCAGATTCTGCGGTGTCCCCATCATGACGGCGTAGGTGCCGCCGTTGTAGGTCAGCGCCAGCGGCGTCTCCTCCGGGATCAGCCGCGCCCCTTCGGACGCGGCACCGTCGCGCCAGCTGTTGCGGTCGATGGCCTGGACCGGCACGTGCATCCCTCTACTCCGCAGCCTCGGCCGGCACGATGCGGCGGGACTGCCGCGCCTGCGCGTCATAAGCCTTCTGCCAGTCCGACGGGCCGTTCGAGGGCGAGACCTGCACCGCCGTGACCTTGTATTCGGGACAGTTGGTGGCCCAGTCTGAATAGTCGGTGGTGATGACGTTGGCCTGCGTGTCCGGGTGGTGGAACGTAGTGTAGACGACGCCCGGTGCGACGCGGTCGGTGATCTCGGCGCGCAGCGTGGTCTCGCCGGCGCGGCTCTTTAGCCGTACCCAGTCGCCGTCGCGCACGCCGCGCTGCTCGGCATCGTGCGGATGGATCTCGAGGCGATCCTCGGCATGCCAGACCACGTTGTCGGTGCGCCGGGTCTGCGCGCCGACATTGTACTGGCTGAGGATGCGGCCCGTGGTGAGCAGCAGCGGATAGCGCGGGCCGGTGCGCTCGTCGGTCGCGACATATTCGGTGACGACGAACTTGCCCTTGCCGCGGACGAAGCCGTCGATATGCATCACCGGCGTGCCCTCCGGCGCCTTCTCGTTGCAGGGCCACTGCACCGAACCGAGCTCGTCGAGCTTGGCGTAGGAGACACCGGCGAAGGTCGGGGTCAGCGCCGCGATCTCGTCCATGATCTCGGAGGGATGGCTGTAGCTCATCTCGAAACCCATCGCCCTGGCAAGGCCGATGGTGACCTCCCAATCGGCCATGCCGTTCTTCGGGGTCATCACCTTGCGCACGCGCTGGATGCGGCGCTCGGCGTTGGTGAAGGTGCCGTCCTTCTCCAGGAAGCCCGAGCCGGGCAGGAAGACGTGCGCGTAGTTCGCGGTCTCATTCAGGAAGAGATCATGGACGATGACGCATTCCATCGCCGACAGTGCCGCCACCACGTGCGAGGTGTTGGGATCGGACTGGAGGATGTCCTCGCCCTGCACGTAGATCCCCATGAACGTGCCTTCGACTGCGGCATCGAACATGTTGGGGATGCGCAGGCCCGGCTCCGGGTTGAGCTTGACGTTCCACAGCGCCTCGAACTGGTCGCGCACGGCATCGCCGGAGATGTGGCGGTAACCGGGCAGCTCGTGCGGGAACGAGCCCATGTCGCAGGAGCCTTGCACGTTGTTCTGGCCGCGCAGCGGGTTCACGCCGACGCCGGGACGGCCAATATTGCCTGTCGCCATCGCGAGGTTGGCGATCGCGATCACGGTGGTCGAGCCCTGGCTGTGCTCGGTGACCCCGAGCCCGTAATAGATCGCGCCGTTGCCGCCGGTGGCGTAGATGCGGGCAGCCTCGCGCAGCGCCTTGGGATCGACACCGGTGAGGATCGCGGTCGCCTCCGGGCTGTTCTTGGGCTGCGCGACGAAGGCGGCCCATTCCTCGAACTCGCTCCAGTCGCAGCGCTCGCGCACGAAGGCTTCATTGACGAGGCCTTCGCTGACGATGACATGCGCCAGCGCGGTCATGACGGCGACATTGGTGCCTGGCATCAAGGGCAGGTGCAGCGCCTTCACATGCGGCGATTCCACCATCTCGGTGCGGCGCGGATCGATCACGATCAGCTTGGCGCCCTGGCGCAGCCGCTTCTTCAGCCGCGAGGCGAACACCGGGTGAGCCGAGGCGGGGTTGGCGCCGATGATGAGCACGACATCGGTGTCTTCCACGGAGTCGAAGTCTTGCGTGCCGGCGGAGGTGCCGAAGGTGGTGGCGAGGCCGTAGCCGGTCGGGGAGTGACAGACGCGGGCGCAGGTATCGACATTGTTGTTGCCGAAGCCGGCGCGGATCAGCTTCTGCACCAGATAGGTTTCCTCGTTGGTGCAGCGCGACGAGGTGATGCCGCCGATAGCGTCGCGGCCGTACTTCTTCTGGATGCCGCGCATCTTCGCGGCGGCGAACGAGAATGCCTCGTCCCACGACACTTCGCGCCAGGGATCCTCGATCCGCTCGCGGATCATGGGCTTGAGAATGCGCTCCTTGTGGTTGGTGTAGCCCCAGGCGAAGCGGCCCTTGACGCAGGAATGGCCGCGATTGGCCTTGCCGTCCTTGTACGGCACCATGCGCACGACCTCTTCGCCGCGCATCTCGGCCTTGAAGGCGCAGCCGACACCGCAATAGGCGCAGGTGGTGACGACGGAGTGCTCGGGCTGGCCGATCTCGATCACCGACTTCTCGGTCAGCGTCGCGGTCGGGCAGGCTTGCACGCAGGCGCCGCAGGAGACGCATTCGGAACCGAGGAAGCTCTCGCTCATGCCCGGCGAGACGCGGCTGTCGAAGCCGCGACCCGAGATCGTCAGCGCGAAGGTGCCTTGCACCTCCTCGCAGGCGCGGACGCAGCGCGAGCAGACGATGCACTTGGAAGGATCGTAGGTGAAGTACGGGTTGGACTCGTCCTTCGGCATCCAGTGGTCGTTGGTGCAGCCATCCGTCTTGGCGAAGACGTGGTTCTCGCCCTCATAGCCGTAGCGCACGTCGCGCAGGCCGACCGCGCCGGCCATGTCCTGCAATTCGCAATCGCCATTGGCGCCGCAGGTGAGGCAGTCGAGCGGATGGTCGGAGATGTAGAGCTCCATCACGCCCTTGCGCAGCTGCTTCAGCCGCTCGGTCTGGGTGTGCACGACGAGGCCGTTCATCACGGGCGTGGTGCAGGAGGCCGGCGTGCCGGCGCGCCCCTCGATCTCGACCAGGCAGAGACGGCAGGAGCCGAACGCGTCGACCATGTCGGTGGCGCAGAGTTTGGGAATCTGGTGGCCGGCTTCCATCGCCGCGCGCATGATCGAGGTGCCCTCGGGCACCGAGATCTGGTTGCCGTCGATGGTCAGTGTCACCATCGATTCCGATTTCGAACGCGGCGTGCCGAAGTCGATTTCTTCGATCAGAGACATTGTCGTTCTCCTATTCCGCGGCCTGAAGCGTGGTCGGCGCCGGGACGAAATCCTCCCGGAAGTGCTTCAATGCGCTGAGCACGGGGTAGGGCGTGAAGCCGCCGAGTGCGCAGAGCGAGCCGAATTTCATGGTGTTGCAGAGGTCTTCGACGAGCGCGAGGTTCTCGCTCACGCGCTCGCCGTTGATGATCTTCTCGATGGTCTCGACGCCCCGGGTCGAGCCGATCCGGCAGGGCGTGCACTTGCCGCAGGATTCGATGGCGCAGAACTCCATGGCGAAGCGTGCCTGCCTGCGCATGTCGACGCTGTCGTCGAACACGACGATGCCGCCATGGCCGATCAGGCCGTCGCGCGCGGCGAAGGCCTCGTAGTCGAACGGTGTGTCGAACAGCGCGCGGGGAAAATACGCGCCGAGCGGCCCGCCGACCTGCACGGCACGGACCGGACGGCCCGTGAACGTGCCGCCGCCGATGTCGTCGACGAGCTCGCCGAGCGTCACGCCGAACGCGGTCTCGAACAGTCCGCCATGGCGGATGTTGCCGGCGAGCTGGATCGGCATCGTGCCGCGGGAGCGGCCCATGCCGAAATCCGCATAGGCCTTGGCGCCCTCGGCGAGGATGAAGGGGATGGCGGCGAACGACAGCACGTTGTTGATGACGGTCGGTTTGCCGAACAGGCCGTGGTGCGCCGGCAGCGGCGGCTTGGCGCGCACGATGCCGCGGCGGCCTTCGAGGCTTTCCAGCAGCGAGGTCTCCTCGCCGCAGACATAGGCGCCGGCGCCGACGCGCACCTCGAGATCGAAGGCTTGCTTCGAGCCGCCGATGTTCGCGCCGAGATAGCCGCCACGCTTCGCCGCTGCGATGGCGGCATTCATCGCCTCGACCGCGTGCGGATATTCGCTGCGGACGTAGATATAGCCCTTGGTGGCGCCGACGGTGATGCCGGCGATCGTCATGCCCTCGATCACCAGGAACGGATCGCCTTCCATGATCATGCGGTCGGCAAAGGTGCCGCTGTCGCCTTCGTCGGCGTTGCAGACGATGAATTTGCGGTCGGCTTTCGCTTGCGCGACCGTCTTCCATTTGATGCCGGTCGGAAAGCCCGCGCCGCCGCGGCCGCGCAGGCCGGACGCGGTCACTTCATTCAGGATAGCATCCGTGCCGAGCGACAGCGCGTGCTCGAGGCCCTTGTAGCCGCCATGGGCGCGGTAGTCGTCGAGCGAGCGCGGATCGATCACGCCGCAGCGGGCGAAGGTGAGGCGGGTCTGGCGCTTCAGCCAGGGGATCTCGTCAGTGGCCCCCAGCCGCAGCAGATGCGGCGTGTTGCTGGCGAGCGCATCGAGCAGGGAGGGCACATCGGTCTCGCTGACCGGGCCGAAGGCGATGCGGCCCTGTGGCGTCGCGACCTCGACCAGCGGCTCCAGCCAGTACAGGCCGCGCGAGCCGGTCCTGATAATCTCGATAGCAATGCCGCGCTTGGCCGCAGCCTGCTCCAGCGCCAGCGCGACTTCGTCAGCGCCGACGGCAACCGCACCGGCATCACGTGAGACGTAGAGACGCATGCTCATCGCTGCGCCTCCGCAACCAGCGCATCGAGGCGCTTCTGATCGAGCCGGCCAATGAGGCGGCCATCGAGCATCGCGGACGGGGCGGTGGCGCACAGGCCGAGACAGTAGATCGGCTCCAGCGTGACGCGATCGTCGGCCGTGGTGTTGCCGAGCGCCACGCCGAGCTTCGCCTCGGCGCGCGCCGCCAGCGCATCGCCGCCGGCGGCCTGGCAGGCTTCAGCGCGGCAGAGCTTCAGCACATGGCGACCGGCCGGCTTGTGGCGGAAATCATGGTAGAACGTGAACACGCCGTGCACTTCGGCGCGTGACAGATTCAGCGCCTGCGCCACCATGGGAATGGCGGCCTCCGGCACGTAGCCGAACGCCTCTTGAAGAGCATGCAGGATGACGAGCGTCGCGCCTTCCTGCTGAGCGTGTTCGGCGATGATCTCGGCGCCGCGCGTCTCGTCCCAATCATAAACCGCTGTCATTCTTCGTTCTCAACCTGAGCGTTTCTTCCGCCCAAACTATTTGGAATCATTCGAAGATCAATAAAGCTGTCCCGTGCTGCGATTGCGAACTCCGATCGATTGGCAAGGACGATCGGTCGATCTGAAAATGCAATTATGGGTGTTCTGCCCGGTGTTTTTGCGTGTTGGGAGGGGGCGAGCGTGCTAGCTTGCATGCCACGACAGAACTCGAGGGGACGACCGGTTGATCGACAAGCTTGAACTATTGCTGGCGCTGGCGAAGGAGCGGCATTTCGGACGCGCGGCGGAGGTCTGCGGCGTGACGCAACCGACGATGTCGACCGGGCTCAAGCAGCTCGAGGAGATCCTCGGCGTGATGCTGGTCCAGCGCGGGTCGCGCTTCCAGGGCTTTACGCCGGAAGGCGAGCGGGCGTTGGACTGGGCAAGGCGGATCGTGGGCGATGCCCGCGCCATGCGCGACGAGATCAACGGGCTGAAACATCAGCTCTCCGGCGAGATTCGCATCGCGGCTATCCCGACCGTGCTCGGCATGGTCGCCGCGCTGACGACGCCGTTCCGCGCCAAGCATCCCGAGGTGCGCTTCCGCATCCAGTCCACCACGTCATCCGAGGTGCTGGGACTGCTCGAAAATCTCGAGGTCGATGCGGGGCTGACCTATATCGAGAACGAGCCGATCGGCAAGGTGCGGACCATTCCGCTCTACAACGAGAGCTATCGCCTGTTGACCGCGCCCGATGCGATGTTCGGTGACCGCGAGACGGTGACCTGGACCGAGGTCGGGCAGGTGCCGCTGTGCCTGCTCACGCCCGACATGCAGAACCGCCGCATCATCGACCGTGCGCTGCGCTCGGTCGGTGCCGAGGCGACACCGACGCTGACCTCGAACTCGCTGCTGGTGCTGTTCACGCACGTCAAGACGGGACGTTGGGCGAGCGTGATGCCGGCCAAGCTCGCCGAGACGCTCGGCCTGTCCGACACGGTGCGCTCGATCCCGATCGTCGATCCCGACGTCAATTACAGCATCGGCATGGTGATCCCGCAGCGCGATCCGATGACGCCGCTGATCGCGGCGCTGGTCAATGTCGCGCGCGAGGTCGCGCCGACGCTGCAATTGTAGATTTATCGAGCGCAATGAGATCACGTTTGATTGCCACAAGGAAGTGCACTCCCTCTCCCGCTTGCGGGAGAGGGTTGGGGAGAGGGTGTTTCCGCAATGGGACAATCCCCTAGAGGAGACAGCCCTCACCCGGCGCTTCGCGCCGACCTCTCCCGCAAGCGGGAGAGGTGAACGAGCCGCGGCAATCGATTCAACCTAAAGCCAGTCGGATCTACAGGAAGCTCTAAGCCGCCGCCGATATCCCGGACGCGGCCTTGATCGCGTCGCGCGGCAGCGTCACGCGCACCACTGTGCCGACATCGATCTTGGAGCGCAGCCGCATCGAGCCGCCGTGGAGCTGCGCCAGCGAGCGGGCGATGGCGAGGCCCAGTCCCGAGCCGTGATAGGTCTTGGTGAGCTGGCTCTCGACCTGCTCGAACGGGCGGCCGAGTCGCGCCAGCGAATGCGGCGCGATCCCGATGCCGGTGTCGGCGATCATCAGCACGATCCGGTCGTCGAGCTGCCGGCTGCGCACCACGACGCGTCCGCCGTCGGGCGTGAACTTCACCGCGTTGGACAGCAGGTTGACGATGATCTGCTTGGTGGCGCGGCGATCGGCGACGACGGAGATGGATTTGGCGATGTCGGCGTCGAGCGTCAGGTGCTTGTCCTGCGCTCGGCCGGTGACGACCCGCAGGGATTCCGCCAGCGTCCGCGACAGGTCCAGCTCTTCCATGTCGAGCTTCATGCGGCCGGCCTCGATCTTGGACATGTCGAGAATGTCGTTGATGACCTCGAGCAGATAATGGCCGCTGGTCAGGATGTCCTCGCAGTATTCCTGGTACTTCTCCGAGCCGAGCTCACCGAACATGCCGGAGCCCATGATCTCGGAGAAGCCGATGATGGCGTTGAGCGGCGTGCGCAGCTCGTGGCTCATATTGGCGAGGAATTTCGACTTGGTTTGGTTGGCTTCCTCGGCGCGGGTCTTCTCGCGCTGGTACTTTTCGGCGAGATCGGCGAGCTCGACCGCCTGGCGTTCGAGCGCGGCCTGCGAGCGCTTGAGGTCGATTACGGTGGCGCGCAGGCGCAGATCGTTGTCGACCAGCTTCTGCTCGTGCTCCTTGATGCGGGTAATGTCGGTGCCGACCGAGACATAGCCGCCGTCCTTGGTGCGGCGCTCGCTGATGTGCAGCCAGCTGCCGTCGTCGAGCTGCGCCTCGAAGGTACGCGCGCCAGGGCCTTGGGCAGCGGTCTCGTTGTGGCGGGTGCGCACCTCCGGCATGCGACCGACCTCGAGCACGGTCTCGTAGGAGGTGCCGGGGATCACGGCGGTGTCGGGCAGCTTGTGCAAGCGCTGGAAGTGCGAATTGCAGAGCACCAGGCGGTCGCTCGCGTCCCACAGCACGAAGGCTTCCGGAATGGTCTCGATCGCGTCGCGCAGGCGAAGATCGGCTTCCACCGTCTTCTCGGCGAGGCTCTTCTGCTCGGTGATGTCGACGGCGATCCCGATCAGGTGGACGCTGGAATCGGTCGCCCCGCGCGTCTTCTCGCAGCGGACGCGGAGCCAGATCCAGTGGCCGTCGACATGCTGCATGCGGAAGGTCTGGTCGATGTGGTCGATCTTCTCGGAGATGAGCCGATCGGCGATCTCGAACAGATCGATGTCGTCGGACTTCACCAGCGCGTTGACCTCGCCGAATGTGAGTAGCTCGTTGCGGCCGTCGAGGCCGAGCATCGAGAACATCGACTGCGACCAGAAGATCCGGCCGCGCGACAGATCCCAGTCCCACAGGCCGCAGCGGCCGCGGTTGAGCGCGGTGTCGATGCGGCCGCGCACGGCGTCGTTGATGAGGTCGCCTTCGCGGGCGCGGGTCGACTGCCAGTGGAAGGCAAAGCCGAGGATCAGGACCACGAAGCCGGTGGTCGCCGACAGCGTCACCGAGAGCGCGGCGTCCGAGCCCCAGATCGGCTCGTTGCGTTCCTGGATCACGGTGACGAAGCCGGGCAGCGACTTGATCTGCCGCGAGGTCGCCATCGCGGCGTTGCCGTTCGGCAGCGTCATGTCGGCGATGTTGCCGTCGCGCGGCGGCGCCGCGATAAGTTGCGCCGTCGTGATCGCATCGAGCAGGCGGTCGTTGCCGGAGGGATCGCTCTCGACCGGGATGCGGGCGAGGATACGGCGGTCGATGCCGGCCGAGGTGACGATGACGTGGCGGCCCGAGGCCGTGCCCCAGGATGGAATGAGGTCAGGCAGCAGCGTCGGCAGGCTCTCGATGTTCTTGAGCCGCTCCTGCCGCACGGAGGTGAGGCGGTCGATGCGTTCGGCCAGCAAATCGGCGAGCGCCGAGATGTCGTGACGGATCACCAGTCGCTTCTGGCGCGTCTGGTCGACGACCTGCACGAACGCGCCGAGGCAGATCGTGATCAGGAAGGCGATAATGAGCGTCGGCACGGCGCGGCGCAGCGCTGGCTCCGCGATCAGTAGCCGGTGATAGGCAGGTTTCGCGATCGATTGCGCCAATCCCTTGATCGAATCGGATTGGACGCACGCGTTCGCGGCGTCTGCACGCGACATGCCTTCGGCCCCCTGAAAACCTGCTTGCAACTAGGCTCGAAAGCAGCCCCACGTCGCTTTCGAATCACACCGATTTGAATCCAGTTTTCGCGGGCTGTCGAGAGTCAACGAATCGTTAACGCGAAATTATTCTTATCCAACGCGCAGTTTGCACACTGCGTGTCCGTAAATGGACGTGCGCAACGAGTCCGAAACGAGAACGTGTGACTCCTCGCGTACTAAGTCACGCACGCGGCGGCTCGGCGTGGCTGATGACGCGCTTCACGCTCGGGAACGCGCGCCGCAATGCGCGCTCGATCGCGTCGACATGCTCGTGCACCCTGATCACGCTCATCGATGGCGCGGCGCGGCAGTGGAAGTTGACGATCTCGCCGGCGTCGGTGTTGCGGACGCGCACATTGTGGATGTCGTGGATCTCGCCCTCGCCGGCAAACTCGGCCAGCGCGGCGGCAATTGTCTGCACCCGTTCCGGCGGGGCGTCGACGCCGAACGGCAACTCGGGTTCCAGCGGCTCGATATGGACGTCGACCTCGACGTCCTCGCCGAATTCCTCCTGGATGTTGCGTTCCAGCGTGTTGGCGACCTCATGGGCGGCCTCGAGCGGCATCTCGCCGTCGACCTCGAGGTCGATGCCGACGATCAGCTTGGTGCCGAGGTCGTGCACCGTGACGTGGTGGACGGCGAGGCCGGAATTGCGCGCGATCACCATGATGCGGTCGCGCACGGTCTCGTTGTTGCGTGCAACGGGGACGGCGGTGAAGGTGAGGTCGGCGTCGCCGAACGCTCTTGTGACGGCGGCCTGCGCGTTGTGCTTGATGTCCTCGAGGCGGTCGATCGGATAGGTCCTCGGCACCTTGGCGATGGTGTCGATGAACATGGTCGCCCCGACCATGCGCAGGCGCAGCCGCTCGACATCGATCACGCCGGGCACGCTGCGGATCGCGGCCGTGGCCTTCTCCTGGGCGCCCTCCGGCGCGCGGTCGACCAGCGTCTGCACGGTCGAGCCCGCCATGCGCAGGCCGAGAGCCGCGATCAGAACGGCGACGGCGGCGGCGGCGGCCGCGTCGCCCCACCAGAAGCCGAGCCCGGCGAGGACCAGGCCCACGATCACGGCAGACGAGCCCATGACATCGGAGGCGAAATGCAGCGCGTCGGCGGCCAGCGCCTGGCTCCTGGTCTCCTGCGCGGCGCGGTGCAGCGCGCGGGCGCGCCAGAGATTGACGGCGATGTCGATCACCAGCACGACGAAGGGCACGGCCGAAATGGTCGGCGGCGGGGTTCCCTCACGCAGCCGGCTATAGGCCTCGACCAGGATGCCGCCGGCGAGCACGTAGAGCAGGGCGGTAACGCCGAGCGCCGAGATGCTCTCCAGCTTGCCATGGCCATAATGGTGCTCCTGGTCCGCCGGCTTGTCGGACACCCGCACCACCGCCCAGGTGATGATGGTCGCGACCAGGTCGATCGAGGAATGCAGGGCTTCGGAGATTAGCGCCAGCGAGCCGATCGCGATCCCGACCACGAACTTGGCCGCCGCCATGCCGCCGCTGGCGAAGATCGAGATCGCGGCGACCGTGGTCTTGTTGGGCTGGGAGGTCATGGCGGGGATTTAGCAGTCCGCGGGTGAACATCAAGCCACGATCCACAGCTGTAGTCGCTAGTGAGTTGCAGGAGCGAAGTCGTTGCGAATGCTTCCGAATTGAATGCTCGCTCATGCCACAAGCTCAGTCTCGTAGGGTGGGCAAAGGCGCAAAGCGCCGTGCCCACCGACAAGTGTCTCCTAATCAAACGCTTGTGGTGGGCACGCTTCGCTTTGCCCACCCTACGAGACTGCCGATGCCTCACACCGTCACGACGATCTTCCCCAAATGCTTGTTCGCCTCCATGTGCTCGAACGCCTTGTCGATGTCGTCGAACGCGAACACCTTGTCGATCGGCAGTTGCAGTTTTCGCGCTTCCACCGCACTCCAGATATCCTTCCGAACCTCCTCAAAAATCTCGCGGACCTCCTCGATGGTGCGGGTGCGGAAGGTGACGCCGACATAGTCGATGCGGCGGGCGGCGTGCAGGTCGAAATTGAAGTCGGCATGGGTGCCGCCGAGCCGGCCGACATTGACGATGCGGCCCTTGACCTTCGCTGCAGCGAGGTTCTGGTTGGCGACCTTGCCCGAGACCTGGTCGACGATGAGATCGACGCCTTCGCCGTTCGTTGCCTTCAGGACGTCGTCGACCCATTTCGGATCGGAGCTATCGACGGCGAGATCGGCGCCGTACTCCTTCAGCCGGCCGCGGCGGGTGGCGTCGGTCGACGAGCCGATCACGAGCTTTGCGCCCTTGAGCCTGGCGATCTGCATCGCCATCAAGCCGACGCCGGAGCTCGCGCCCTGGATCAGCACGGTCTGGCCCGCCTGCACGCCGCCGACGGTGACGACGGCGTTGTGCATGGTCGCGAGCGCGACGGGCAGGGTGGCCGCCTCCTCGAAATTCATGTTCGAGGGCGCGTGGAACAGGCGGCCGTGATCGGCCAGCGTATATTCGGCAAACGCGGCGCCGCCCGATCCCATGATGCGGTCACCGACCTTCACGCCCTTCGCATCCGGCCCGAGCTCGGCGACTTCGCCGGCCCATTCCATGCCGAGCACGGTGCCGACGCCGCCGGCCGCGCCGTGGGCGTGCCCCTTGCGCATGCCGGTGTCGGCGCGGTTGAGGGCGCAGGCGCGGACGCGGACCAGCACCTGCGTGCCTTTAGGTTTTGGTTGAACGACATCGGAAATCGTAGCGCCATCAGGGCCGTAGACGTAAGCCTTCATAAGTTGCTTTCTGGCATTTGACGAACTGGTTTAACCGGAGGCGGTGCTCTTCGCCTCTCCCCGCTTGCGGGGAGAGGGGAGCATACCTTCGCGGTGGCGGGCGCCGTGTTCAAATCACATCGGCGATCACTCCGCAGCCTGCGCCGCTGCGCCTGCAATCATTCCCTGCAGCCGGCCGCGGATGATCGCCTCTGCCTCGCGAACGATGCGGGAGACCAGCTCGGCGCAGCTTGGGATGTCCTGGATCAGGCCCTGCACCTGGCCGGCCGACCAGATCCCTTCGTCCGAATTCCCCGTCGCGTAGACCATCTTGCCGCGGGCACCGGCAACGAGCTCGCGGATGTCCTCGAACTTGGCGCCTTCCTTCTCCATCGCGACGACCTTGGTCGAGATCTCGTTTTTCGCGACGCGCGAGGTGTTGCGCATGGTGCGGAAGATCAGCTCGGTCTCGCGCTCGTCATTGGCGACGATCTTCTCCTTGATGAGCTGGTGGATCGGGCTTTCCTTGGTGGCCATGAAGCGCGTGCCCATGTTGATGCCGTCGGCACCGAGCGCCAGCGCGGCGACGAGGCCGCGGGCATCGGCAAAGCCGCCGGAGGCGATCATGGGGATCTTGACCTTGTTGGCGGCGGCCGGGATCAGGATCAGGCCGGGCGTGTCGTCCTCACCGGGGTGGCCGGCGCATTCGAAGCCGTCGATCGAGATGGCGTCGACGCCCATGCGTTCGGCCGAGAGCGCGTGGCGGACGCTGGTGCATTTGTGCACGACCTTGACGCCGTGCCTTTTGAACTCGTCGACATGCTCCTGCGGCTTGTTGCCGGCGGTTTCGACCACCTTGATCCCGCTCTCAATGATGGCGGCGCGGTATTCGGCATAAGGCGGCGGCTTGATCGCCGGCAGGATGGTGAGATTGACGCCGAACGGCTTGTCGGTGAGGTCGCGGCAGCGCGCGATCTCCTTGGTCAGGTCCTCCGGCGTCGGCTGGGTCAGCGCGGTGATGAAGCCGAGCGCCCCTGCGTTCGCGACCGCGGCGACCAGCTCGGCCCGCCCGACCCATTGCATGCCGCCCTGGACGATCGGATGCTCGACGCCGACGAGTTTGGTGAACCGTGTCTGCAACATGATCTGTTTCCCCCGCCGGTGTGGCGATCTGTTATCGCGTGTTGGCGTCAGGATGCCGCCCGGGCCGGGAAATGTCTATTGTCGCGCCGTGCGGTGCAGGCGGGGCGATCATGCGACAGGTGAGGGGATTCCGCCGGGCGGATAATTGGGGTTTTAGATCCGTCGTCCTGAGGTGCGAGGCATGGGATGCAACGCGTCCCATGGGGAGCCTCGAAGGATGAGCGGCCACGCTGCGAGAGCCGGGCTGTCGCCCTTCGAGGCTTGCTCAGCGCCGCGATGCGCCGCAGAGCGCGCACCTCAGGGTGACGGTCAATAGATGAGTGCTCGCTGCTTCAACATCGTCATTGCGAGCACAGCGAAGCAATCCAGGCCGCCTTTGCGGAGGGATTCTGGATTGCTTCGCTGCGCTCGCAATGACAGTGCTACGAGACTGGAGAACTACTCCGCCGACAGCCGCACCATCTGGCGGCCGCCGTTCATTTCCTTGAGGCGGTTGACGAAGTTTTCCGGGCGCTGCCAGCGGTTGGGGACCTGCAGTCCCATGAATTCGGCGATGTCGCCGATGAAGCCGGTGCAGTTGGTGGTCTCGGCGTTCCACACCGGCGAGTTCGCCTGCAATTTCTTGATATACGCGAATACGCGCTTGGCGTCGGCCTCGTTGAGGTACACGCGATAGCTCGCGGTCAGATATTCCGGATCGAGATCGCCGTAGCTCGCGCCGGTCTCGGAGGGCACAAAGGTGAGGTGGCCGAGCACGTAAGCAAGCGTGTCGCCGGCGGGCGTGAGGCCCGCGACCTCGACCGCACGCTCGCTGGTCTTGCCGTACCAGACGAAGGCGTGGCCCCAGCTGGCGGCGGTGCGGGCACGGAAGTCGACGTAGTACGGACCTTTCTCCGCACGTGCGACGGGACGCCGCGTCGCTTGCGGCGCCGGTCGTGATGCGGTGTCGGTCGTAGCAAGCGCGTTCGCATCGGCAACGCGCTTGTTCGCTTCATGGGCCGAGGCCGAGGGCATCGTGCATGCGATCATGGCCGCGAGCGCGAAGCCCGCGAGGATGCAGGATCCGGATCGATCAGGTTTGTACGTCACGCTGTTGCCCCTCGACTCTCAGCCGCTCTACGCGAGATGCGTATCGTATTGCGCGTCAGTAACGCGCTGCGACCGGGCCGGGCGCCTTGCCGATCGGGGCCTTTCCAACCGGGCTCTTGCCAATCGGCATCTTGCCGATCGGAGCCTGCTCAGCCGGATAGACCGGCACGGGCTGGCGGCGCGGCAGATCCGCAGCGTTCGCGGCCGTCACCAGAGCAAGCGTGGCACCCAGAGCAATTACAATCTTCTTCACAGTCATACCCCTAGCAGGTTTGGTCCAAACACGGCGATGCCGTGCCCCCAGACACGCCTCACAGAAGGGCGGCCGAATACGTCCAAGTTGCGGCGAGCGCGGGACATGTTGGCGGCATATGTCGGGCGCGCGGAGATGTGATGTGTATGGATGTTTCGGAGCTGCGTGATGGCTGTCCGTAGCCCGTAGGATGGGTAGAGCGAAGCGAGGGGAGAGCGTGATCCCGGATGTCGCTTCACTCATCCGGCTACGCTACGGGACGGTGCCTGCCGCTACAGCCGAAACTCGTTGGTCAGCTCGCCGATGCCGTCGATCGCGACGGTCACGGTGTTCACCGGCTCTTTCATCACGCCGACGCCGACCGAGGTGCCGACGGCGATGAGGTCGCCGGGGAGCAGGGTCATGTCATGCGAGATCTTGCTGACGAGCTCCTGCGCGCTGAAGATCATGTCCGAGATCGGATAGTTCTGCCGCTCCGCGCCATTGAGGATGGTGCGGACCACGAGCTTGGCCGGATCGAGGCCGGTGGTGATAACGGGGCCGAACGGGCCGTAATCGTCGATGCCCTTGGCGCGGGCCCATTGCGGGAAGGTGGGGTCGCTGGTCAGGATGTCGTTGGCGGTGATGTCGTTGACGCAGGTGTAGCCGAAGATGAAGCTGTCCGCTTCGCCAGGGGAGACGCGGGCGCAGGTCCTGCCGATGACGATGCCGAGCTCACCCTCGTAAGTGGTCTTGCCGTCGTAATAAGAGGGGCGGCGGATCACGGCGCCGGGCGTCGTGATGCTGGTGGTGGCTTTCAGCAGATAGAGCGGCTCCGGCGGCTCGGGCTGGTTCAGCTTGGCGGCGAGCGCGTGGAAATTATTCCAGAGCGCGACGATCTTGCTGGGTACGCAAGGCGCGAGCAGCTCGACGTCCGACAGCGCCAGAACCTTGCCAGTGGCTGCATGGCGGCCGAACATCTCGCCCTCGTGCACGCTGATGCCTGACGACGTCAGCGTGCCGAAGCCGGTCGCACCGGCGTGGCGGAAGCGCAGCCACTGTTTCATCTCGCCCGCCATCACGCCACCGCCAGTGCGCGAGGATCTGATGGTGTCGAGACGCCGTCATAGAGGCCGGCAATGCGAGCGCGCTGGGTCACCATCGCCAGCACCGAGTCGAGCGCGGGCGTGGCGATGCCGGTGAGGCGGCCCATCTCCTGCACCACGGTGACGAGCGGGTCGATCTCCATCGGGCGGCCGCGCTCGAGATCCTGCAGCATCGAGGTCTTGTGCGCGCCGACCTTGCGGGCGCCCTCGATGCGGCGCTCGACATCGACGCGGAATTTGACCCCGAAGGTCTCGGCGATGGCTTGCGTCTCCACCATGATCGCGCGCGACAGCGCGCGCGTCGCCGGATCGGTGCAGATCACGTCGAGCGTTGCATGGGTCAGCGCGCTGATCGGATTGAAGCAGACATTGCCCCACAGCTTCAGCCAGATCTCGTCACGGATGCGGTCGAGCACCGGGGCTTTCAAGTCGGCTGCGACGAAGAGATCGGCGAGGCGCTGCACGTCCGGCGTGATTTCGCCCGAGGGCTCGCCGAGCGGGAAATTGTTGCCGTAGACGTGGCGGATCACGCCGGGCGCCTCGATCTCGGTGGCGGGATAGACGATGCAGCCGATGGCGCGCTCGGCGCCGATTTCGCGCCACTGCCGGCCGCCGGGATCGATGCTCTCCAGCGTCGAATTCTCGTATGGGCCGCCGTGCTTGTAGAAGTACCAATAGGGGATGCCGTTGACCGCGGTGACGATGCGGGTGTGCGGGCCCAAGAGCGGCTGCATCTTCTCGATCACGCCGGTGATCGAATGCGCCTTCAGCGTGATGATGATGTAATCCTGCACGCCGAGCTCGGCGGGATCGTCGGTGCAGCGCGGATGCACGGTGTGCTTCTCCTCGCCCGCGAGCAGCGTGAGGCCGCGCTCGCGCATCGCGGCAAGGTGCGCGCCGCGTGCCACCAGGCTGATATCGGCGCCCGCGCGCGCGAGCTGAACCCCGAGATAACCGCCGATCGCGCCGGCGCCGTAGATGCAGATCTTCATGAAGTCCTCGCGAAGGAGCAGAAGCCGGAATTTGGGACGAAAGATCCGGTCCGGCTCGGAAGCATCCGAGCCGGGGCCGGTAGTCGCAGGGGAAGGCTTGCCGCTTTAGGCGGCTTGCGGCGTCGAGTTGGTGGCCTCGTCAACGGCAGCGGCGATGTCGCGCATGCTGATGACCGAGACGAGGCTGTAATCGTCGATCACGGGCAAATGGCGGATGTGATGACGGTTCATCAGATGACGAACGTGCTCGATCGTATCGCTCGAGGTGCAGGAGACGAGCTGCTGTACCGAGACCAGCTGCGAGACCTTGACGTTGACGGCAGCCGCACCGTGCTCGGCGACGGCGCGCACCACGTCACGCTCGGTGAACATGCCGACCGCGGTATTGCCTTCCGAGCGGACCACGTCCTTCACCACCAGCGCGCTGATGTTGTTGGCGCGCATCAGCTTGGCGGCGATACCCACCGTTTCGTTCATTCGCACCGTGACAACGCGCGGCGTCTTCTTGCGCAGAATGTCTCCGACCAGCATTGCAACCTCCCTGGGGTGAATGACAGGAGAAGTGTGGTATACATAATGCCAACCGTCAAGCGCTGGATTTGTCTGATCCGAAAAATCTTGCGGCAGCAATGCTGACATTTGCCGCGTGCAAAAAAGAAAGGGGGCGCATCGCTGCGCCCCTCTCAAGCCCTGCAAGGCTTGTTGGTGGCTTACGCCGTCTCGGTCTTGGCGTTGCCGGTTGCGGTGTCAGCGCTCTCGGCTTCCTTGCCGAGGATGAAGGATCGGCGCAGCGGCTTGATCACGAACAGCGCCATCAGCGCCGCCGTCGCATTCAGCGCCACCGCGACCACGAACACGGCCTTCCAGCCATAAGCAGTCGAGATCACGCTCGCGAGCGGGACGAGCAGGGATGCCGTGCCCTTGGCGGTGTAGAGCATGCCGTTGTTGGTGGTCGCGAACTTCGAGCCGAAGGTGTCGCCGCAGGTCGCGGGGAATAGCGAGTAGATCTCGCCGAACACGCCGAAATAGATCGCGGTGGCGAGCACGAAGACGACGGGTACGTGACCATAGGCCGACAGCGCCAGCAGCATCACCGCCGCCGTGCCGAAGGCGATGAACATCGTGGGCTCGCGGCCGATCGTGTCGGAGACCCAGCCGAAGAAGGGACGTCCGAACCCGTCGAAGATGCGGTCCAGCGAGATTGCGAAGGTCAGTGCCGCCATCTGGAAGCCGGCGAGGGTGACCGGCGTGTCGGCGATCTTGAAGTCGTGCGCGATCGGGGCGATCTGCGCCGCGGTCATCAGGCCGCCGGAAGCGACCATGACGAAAACGAGATACATCACCCAGAAAATAGGGGTCCGCAGCACCTGCGGCGGGGTGAAGTCGATCTTGGTCTGCGGCAAATTGAGCTGCTTCTTCTTCGGCGGAATCGAGATCCGCGGCGGCTGGATGAAGAAGGCGAGCGCGAACACGATCAGGCCCTGGCCGATGCCGAAGGTGAGGAACGCGTGCTGATAGCCGCTCGAAACGATCATGCTCGCGATCGGCACGATGGTGAGCGCGGCGCCGGCGCCGAAGCCGGCGGCGGTCGCACCCGCTGCGAGGCCGCGGCGGTCGGGAAACCATTTCAGCGCGTTGCCGACGCAGGTGCCGTACACCGCGCCCGCGCCCATGCCGCCAATGATCGCGGCGGCGTAGAGCAGGGTGAGGCTATCGGCGTAGGAGTTGAGAATCCACGAGAGCGCGATCATCGCGCCGCCGAACATGACCACGATGCGTGGGCCGTATTTGTCGACGAACCAGGCTTCGACCGGCACCAGCCAGGTCTCGGTGACCACGAAGATGGTGAAAGCGAGCTGGATCGCGGCGCGCCCCCAATGATGGGCCGCATCGATCGGGTCGACGAACAGCGTCCAGCCGTATTGCAGATTGGCGATCATCGCCATGCAGACGATGCCCATCACGAGCTGGAGCCAGCGGAAACCGGTGCGAAGAGGCGCGGCCGTGACGGCGCCGTCCAAGCTGGAAATCATCAAGAACCTCCCAACGCGCTGATTGACCGCGACACAGGATTGCAAGATGACCTGATGTCGCAAATGTTGTGGCTTATCGTCGCAAGCGCGGCGCGGAGCTTGGTATACCATATTCCAGATTGCAAGCCTTATCTTGATTCCCCGTCGGACAAAATGCGCGGGTTCCAGCCGCTCTCCAGGGCATCCACTGTGTCTTCGCATCAAACGAAAACGCCCGGCCGTGAGGCCGGGCGTCATGCTCAGCGAACTGTGGTGGAGCGGGTCAGACGGTCGATTTTGCGACCACGACCTTGCGCCAGGGCTTGAGCAGCGTGATCGCCAGCAGCGAAGCCAGGATGTTGGCGCCTGCCGCGATGATGAACACGCTGTCCCAGGTGCCCGACGACTGCTGCATGTAGTTGGCGATCGGCACCAGCAGTGCGGCGGTGCCCTTCGCGGTGTAGAGCAGGCCAGCATTGGTGGTCGCGAACTTGGCGCCGAACGTGTCGGTGCAGGTCGAGGGGAACAGCGAGTAGATCTCACCCCAGGCGAAGAACACGAAGCCCGAGAGCAGCACGAACCAGATCGGATCGTGGCCCCAGAGGTAAAGAAACCAGATGCCGATCCCTTCCATGCCGAAGGCGATGAACATCGTGTTCTCGCGGCCGATCATGTCGGAGATCCAGCCGAAGAACGGACGCGTCAGGCCGTTGAGCACGCGGTCGATCGTCGCCGCGAAGGTCACCGCCGTCATCGTCACCGCCATCAGCGTGACCGGCACGTTGTCGACCTTCCAGTCGGCCGCGATCGGCTTCAGGTTCGCCGTCACCATGAGGCCGCCGGCGCCGACGATCACGAACATGAAGTACATCAGCCAGAAGATCGGCTGACGCAGCACCTCGGTCGGCTGGTAGTTGCGCCGGGACTGGAGCAGCGCGGCATTGACCACGACGTTCGGCACCTGGCCCGATTTCGGCGCCAGCAGGAAGAAGGCGAGCAGGCAGATGATGATGCCTTGCCCGAGGCCGAAATACAGGAAGGTGGTCTGGAAGCCACTGTCCTTGATCATGGCCTGGATCGGCGCGACGGTCAGCGCGGAGCCTGCACCGAAGCCTGCGGCCGTGATGCCCGCGGCAAGACCGCGCTTGTCCGGAAACCACTTCAGCGCGTTGCCGACACAGGTGCCGTAGACGCCGCCGGCGCCGATGCCCGCGATGATCATGCCGAGATAGTAGCCGTTGAGCGTTGTCGCCTGCGCGTTGATCGCCCAGCCGATGGCACAGAGCACGCCGCCGACCAGCACCACGATACGCGGGCCGTATTTATCGACGAACCATCCTTCAACCGGCACGAGCCAGGTCTCGAACAAAACGAACAGGGTGAAGGCCCATTGAATCGAGGCGCGATCCCAGCCGAACTTCTTCTGGATGTCGGGGACGAAGAACGTCCAGCCATATTGATAGTTGGCGATCATCACCATCGCGCCTACGCCGATGGCCAATTGCGCCCAGCGATAAGCATCGCTGACGCGCGCGGCACTTGGGGCCGCTGTTGACTGCACCATGTCCGTCATAAAAACCCTCCCGAACGCGCCAATCATTTTTTATGCATGCGCTGCCGGCATCCTGGTATTCATTATGCCAAGATTCAAGCGAAGGACTGGAGGTGCGGCGAAATATCGCGGGAGTCGTTCACATGCGCGATGGCGGAGGAATTGTAAAGCCCAAAACGCTGCGGCGTAACCGCGACGGCGGCGACCGGGTCAATTCAACAGATTGATTCCGTGAGAGATTTTCGTATTTGCGCAAAGCCGCAAAGAACTGCCCGCAAACCCGCTCCGCTCGGACTTTTAGGCTGCCGATGGGGGCGTGCGCTGTCCGCACGGCCCGAGGTGCGGGGGTTTGGGGACCGCCTATTTCCTGGAATTCTTTATTCCAGAAGCCTAGTGCGGAGAGATTCGGCCTTCGCTTTTCGGCGCGGATTGCGCCGGGGGCGCGCCTCGCGCCATCGACGTGCGCAGGCGGCTGTAGCCTTGCTGGATCGCGGACCAGAACAGGGCGACCAGACCGAGCGCCATGATGGTGCTGACGAGGCCGTTGGAGAAGAACACGCCGAGCGAGCCCTGCGATCCCAGCAGCGACTGGCGGAAGGCTTCCTCCGCCTTGTCGCCGAGCACGATGGCGAGCACCAGCGGCGCGAGCGGGTAGTTGCACTTCTTCAGGAGATAGCCGAGCACGCCGAACACGAGCATCAGCATCACGTCGAAGGTGCTGTTGTGCACCGAATAGGCGCCGATCGCACAGAGCACCAGGATGAGCGGCGCGATGATGCCGAAGGGCACGCGGAGGATCGCGGCGAAGATCGGCACGCAGGTGAGCACGACGACGAGGCCGGCGAGATTGCCGAGATACATCGACGCGATCAGGCCCCAGACGAACTCCTTCTGCTCGACGAACAGCATGGGGCCGGGCTGCAGGCCCCAGATCAACAAGCCGCCAAGCAGGACGGCGGCAGTCGGGGAGCCCGGCACTCCGAGCGACAGCATCGGCAGCAGCGCCGAGGTGCCGGCGGCATGTGCGGCCGTCTCCGGCGCGATCACGCCTTCGATCTCGCCCCTGCCGAAATTGTTGCCGCGTCGCGCCAGGCGCTTGGCGATGCCGTAGCTCATGAAGGATGCCGGCGTGGCACCAGCGGGCGTGACGCCCATCCAGCACCCGATCAAGCAGGAGCGCAGCGAGGTCATCCAGTAGGAGGGTAATTCCCGCCAGGTCTGAAGCACGACCCGAAGGTTGATGGTGGCGTTGCCGCCGCGGAAAGCCAGCCCTTCCTCCATGGTCAGCAGGATCTCGCCGATGCCGAACAGGCCGATCACGGCGATCAGGAAGTCGAATCCGTTGAGTAGCTCGGTGACGCCGAAGGTCAGCCGCAACTGTCCCGTGATCGAATCGAGGCCGACCGCCGCGAGTGCAAAGCCCATCATCATCGCCGCGATTGTCTTGAACGGCGGCTCCTTGCTGAGGCCAACGAAGCTGCAGAAGGCGAGGAAGTACACCCCGAACTTCTCCGCCGGACCAAATCGCAGCGCAAAGCCCGCGACGAGGGGCGCGACGAGCGTGATCATGATGACCGCGAACAGCGCGCCCACGAAGGAGGAGGTGAAGGCGGCGGTCAGGGCTTCGCCGGGTTTGCCCTGTTGCGCCATCGGATAGCCGTCGAAGGTGGTCGCCACGGACCAGGGCTCGCCGGGTATGTTGAACAGGATCGAGGTGATGGCGCCGCCGAACAATGCGCCCCAATAGATGCAGGACAGCATGATGATCGCCGATGTCGGCGGCATGCTGAAGGTCAGGGGAAGGAGGATCGCCACGCCGTTGGCGCCGCCGAGTCCCGGAAGCACGCCGATGATGACACCGAGCGTGATGCCGATGATCATCAGCATGATGTTGTAGGGCTGCAGGGCGACCGCGAAGCCGTGAAACAAATTGGCCAACTCTTCCATATCGATATGTCCTGCAGCAATAACGGATGGCGGCGCGGCTCTTACAGGCCGAGCCATTCCTCGAATGGACCCTTGGGCAGCGGGACCAGGAACCAGCGCTCGAAAACAAGATAGGTCAGAACCGGCATGCCGATCGCCACTGCGATGGTCGTCAGCCAGCGATAGCCGCCGAGCCAGCGCATGAACCAGCCGATGAAGACCATCGAGGCGACGTAGAGGCCGATGAACGGCATCGAGCCGACATAGATCGCGGTGGGCACGACGACGCTCATGACCTGGCGAAGCTGTCCCCATGTTGCGAACAGCCGGCCGTCGCCGTCGCGTCGCGCGCTCCAGAGGTTGATGACGCTTGCGCCGACGATGATGGCGCCGACATAGAAGGGGAAGAAGCCGGCACGCGGGCCTTCCGCGCCCCAGTTGATGCCGGCCTTCAGGCTGCCGAAGATCACGACCAGGCCGAAGGCGCCGATCAATAGCGCCATGCCGATTTCCAGCGTCTTGTGTGCGGGGCCGGATTCGGATCCGGATTGTTCAGTCATGTGACCTCCAGGCGGACGCAGTCTTTCGCGGTCGCGGCAGACGGGAGGACGACCAGCGTCCTAGCCGTCGTCGATGTCGCGGGTCAGTTTCCCGATGCGAGGAAGCCGGCTTCCTTCATCAAGCCTTGGTGGCGCTTCTCCTCGGCCTCGACCCACTTCGCGTATTCGGCTCCGGTCAGGAATGTCGTGTTGAAGGCGCCGTTCTTCATGAAATCCTGCCATTCCGGCGTGGCGCGGACCTTCTTGAACAGCTCGACGTAGTATTCGATCTGATCCTTCGTGGCCTTGGGCGACATGAAGATGCCGCGCAACATCAGATATTCCATCGCTAGGCCCTGCGACTTGCAGGTCGGAATATCCTTCCAGGCCTTGCCCTCGGCGATCGGCTCGTCATAGGCCATCGGCTGGGCGTCGAAGACGCAGAGCGGACGGAGCTTGCCGCCGCGCCATTGCGCGACCGCTTCGATCGGATTGTTGACGGTCGAATCGACGTGATTGCCGACGAGCTGAACGGCAACTTCGCCACCGCCCTTGTACGGAATGTAGGTGAACTTCGAGTCGATCGCCTTCTCGATGCCGACCGTGATGATCTGGTCTTCCTGCTTGGAGCCGGTGCCGCCCATCTTGAATGAGCCGGGCGGCGCTTTCTTCACGGCGTCGACGTAGTCCTTGACGGTGTTGTACGGCTTCTCTGCATTCACCCAGAGCACGAATTCATCGAGCGCCAGCATCGCCACCGGGCTCAAATCCTTCCAGTTGAACGGAATCCCCGTTGCCAGCGGTGTCGTAAACAGGTTCGACAGCGTGATGATGATCTTGTGAGGATTGCCCGACGACGTCTTCACGTCCAGGAAGCCTTCGCCCCCTGCGCCGCCGGCCTTGTTGATGACGACCAGCGGCTGCTTCATCAGATTGTGCTTGGTGACGATGCCCTGGATGGTGCGCGCCATCTGATCGGCGCCGCCGCCGGTGCCCGCGGGCACGATGAATTCGACCGGACGGACCGGCTCCCAGGCAGCACGGCTTGTGGTGCTGTTGGCGCACGACATCGCGATTGCCGCCAAAGCGACATTCAGAACGAATGGCTTCATGTTTCTCTCCCTGTCGAACCTCGAACGCAGCCGCTCTTTGTCGGCTTGCGTCAGCCCATCTTGATTCACATGCCCTGGGGTCACCCTTGCGGTCGATCTCCCATGGCAGTCCCGATAGAAACTCTATGAGCAGGGACAACGCGCGGCATCCGCTCCTTTCGGCTAAGGCTCCGCCAAGTTCGCGGCACGCGTCTCCCCTTGGCCGTTCCCGTTCCGCGTTATGTTTCCCCGTCTTACACCTTTGATTGTGAAACCGTTCTTGGTTCCCGAATGGTATGCGAGATGCCAGCGGGCAAACAATTGGATGGGCGGGTCACGTCGGCGGACCAATCGTCGCAGATGCGGTCGCGAGCGGGGCGAGGCCGCAAAAGAAAATGGCCCCGACATGCGGGGCCATTTGATCAAACGCAGCGTTTGCGGGTTTGCCAGCCCGCCGTTCGGCGGGGCGGGCAAGACCTTGTTTACAGGCCGAAACGCGGCAGGTCGCCGTTGTGATTCGAAATCTCGGCGCTCGCCATCAGGAGGCTGTCGATCGCGGCCATCAGGCGGGCGAACAGCGAGGAGGAGGGGGCGAGAGCAACGGAAGCGGTCTTGGACATCGGAAATCCCTTTCTTGAGAACAGTCAGTCTTGCTGTCTCATTTCGGGCAATCTATGTATACCAGATGCCAGTGTCCATGCTCTCGTTTGCATAGCAGCACGCAACCTCTCGCATTGCAGCATAATGCCGGGTTAACGGGGGCTTTTCGGACATAAGGTTGCCGGCGCGGCGGGAAGGTGGGTCTTCATCGCCGAAAGGTGAGAAAGGCGGCTGAAACGTCCGGCTGGAAGCGGAAATCTCGCAGCAATCGACGCCAGGTTCCGGCCGCACTGCAACGGGCAGGCCCTTGGCACAGCCATGCAAAGCGGCTAGTGGTCCGCCCCCTTATCCAATCAACTGTCAGAGTGGTTCATGTCGAGCGCCTCGCCCGCCGTCTCGATCGGCATCGATTTTGGGACCAGCAATACGGTCGTCGCGCTCGCGGCGGACGACCGCCGGGTCGAGGCCATCCGCTTCGATCACGGCGGTCAGCGCCACAGCGTCTTCGTGTCGGCGCTGTGCTTCTGGGAGGACCGCCCGGGAGCCGGCGCCCAGGCCGAGGGCGGGCCGTGGGCGATCGAGCAATTTCTCGAAGGACGCCACGTCTACCGCTTCCTCCAGTCGTTCAAGACGTTTGCGGCGAGCAGCAGCTTCAACACCACCCAGGTGTTCCGGCAGCGCTACAAGTTCGAGGATATCTTGGCGGCGTTCCTGCGGACGCTGGCGCGCCGTGGTGGGGACCGGTTCGGCTTCGAGGCCGCAAACATCACGGTCGGCCGCCCGGTGCGCTTTGCTGGCGGCAATCCCGACGAGGCGCTGGCAATGCAGCGCTATCGGGTCGCGTTCGAGCGCCTCGGCGCCGGCCACGCCCGCTATGTCTACGAGCCCGTAGGCGCGGCGTTCTCCTTCGCCCGCCGGCTGGAGCGCGATGCCACCGTGCTGGTCGCGGATTTCGGCGGCGGCACCAGCGATTTCTCCGTGATGCGTTTCTCGCGCGCGGGCGGCAGCCTTCGCGCCGAGCCGCTGGGACACGCCGGCATCGGCATCGCCGGCGACACGTTCGATTACCGTATCGTCGACCATGTCGTCTCGCCGCGCCTCGGCAAGGGCTCCAGCTTCCGCTCGTTCGACAAGGTGTTGCCGGTCCCCAGCGGCCACTACACCAACCTCGCGCGCTGGCATCAACTCGCAATGATGAAGAGCAACGGCGATTTGCGCGAGCTGCGGGAGCTTGCGCGCACCGCGCTGAAGCCGGAATTACTCGAGGATTTCATTACCATCGTCGATCTCGACCTCGGCTTTGCGCTCTACCGCGCGGTTTCCGACGCCAAGGTCGCGCTGTCGGCCCAGGACCAGGTGGACTTCCGCTTCAAAGGCGGCGGCGTCGACATCGGCGCGGCCATCACACGGAAGAATTTCGAATCCTGGATCGCCGACGACATCGCCCGGTTGGGAGCCACCGTCGACAAGGTGCTGGGCGAGGCCCGCATCACCGCGCGCGAGGTGGAGAAGGTGTTCTTGACCGGCGGCACGTCCTTCGTGCCCGCCGTCCGAAAGCTGTTCGCCGAGCGGTTCGGCAACGAACGGCTGATGTCGGGCGACCAGTTCGAGTCGATCGCGTACGGGCTGGCGCTGATCGGACATAGTCCTGACCCAGACCGATGGACGGCAGGCGGCGGGCTCGCGAAGGAGGGCGCCTAACGATCGTTCGCAATGGTCGAATCTGCTTCGCTGGCAGCCGCAGTTCAATGGGGCTGTGTAGATATCTGCAGACTCGATGTGGGTTGTTCTCTCGGAGAGTTCCCCATTCTCCGTCATTGCGAGCGCAGCGAAGCAATCCAGAATCGTTCTGCGGAGGGACTCTGGATTGCTTCGCTGCGCTCGCAATGACGATGCGGGGAATTCTGCGCATTTGGTCGAACAGTGCCGTAGGGTGGGCAAAGGCGCGGAGCGCCGTGCCCACCATTTTTCCGGGTTGAGAGAGCATTGGTGGGCACGCGGCGCTTTGCCCACCCTACAATACTCATGTCGTCGCTATTGATTGATCTCCGGCTCGACGAGCCGTGCCAAATTGCGCAGCGATTCCTGCCAGCCGAGATAACAGGCCTCCGGCGGGATGACGTCGGGGATGCCGGCCTGCGTGATGTCGAGTTCGGTGCCGACCGAGACCTTCTTCAAGATCACGGTCACCTCGATCAGGCCCGGCAAGTTGGGATCGTCGAACTTGTCGGTGTAGCGGATGCGTTGGCCGGGCACGAGCTCGACATATTCACCGCCGAACGAATGGCCGTTGCCTGTGGTGAAATTCCGGAACGACATCTTGAACGTGCCCCCGACCTTGGGCTCGAAATGATGCACGGTGCAGGTGAAGCCGTTCGGCGGAAGCCATTTCGCCATCGCATCGGCCTCCAGGAAGGCGCGATAGACTTTCTCCGGGCTGGTGGCCAGGACGCGGTGCAAGCGGATCGTGCTGGGCATGGTTGTTATCCTCAGTGATTGATGGGCCCGAGTTTGGCGTCTATGGCCCATTCATGTCATGAGGACGACGGGGAAGCTGCCGATCCGACAGGGGAGCTCGGATTTTTTTGGTCGAGTCTTGTTCGGCCGGATTGCTAAGCATGATGGGATGAGGCTTGATCGCCGCCGCGACGGAGGTGCTTCGCCTCTCCCGCTTGCGGGAGAGGCCGACGCGCTCGCAGAGCGCGGCGGGTGAGGGCTCTTGCCACCCAGGGACAGCCTCCGCATTTCTCGACAATCCCGCTGCAGAGATATCCCCACCCGGCCGTCCCCCGCAAGCGGGAGAGGGAGCCGAGTCCCGACGCCGAAGCATCGTTCGCACCATATGCGAGAGCCTTCCCTTTTTGCGGACAGTTTGCCTCAACGCCAATAGCGGCGAAGGTGTGCCCGCGTGACAAGCTGAGCCACAATTCCGCTATCGTTCCTCGTTCAACTCCTGCGCGAAATCAGGGGGCTTCCGTTGCGCAGCACGCTTTGGGCTTTCGTCGTCACGCTCTGTTGTCTTGGCTCGCCCGCACAGGCCGCAGGCATTCAGCTCCTCGAGACCGATCCGGCGCTGTCGGGCGCGATCTGGTATCCGTGCGCGGCAGAGCCGACGCATGTGGCGCTCGGCAGGCTTTCAGTCGGCGCTGATTTCGATCTGAAGGGCGTGAAGGACTGCCCAGTCGCGGGTGTAAAGCTCCCGGTCATCATCTTCTCGCACGGCCGGGGCGGGTGGTTCGGCCAACACCACGACACAGTGGAGGCGCTGGCCGATGCCGGCTTTGTCGTCGCTGCCATCAATCATCCCGGCGACACATACAGCGACTCCTCGCGGCGCGATACGCTGTCGCTATGGGGATCACGTCCGGCGGACATGGTGCGCCTGCTCGATTTCTTGCTGAAGGACTGGAAAGATAGGGCGGTGATCGATCCGAAGGTCGGCTTTTTCGGCTTCTCGCTCGGCGCCTCAACCGGTCTCGTGCTGATGGGGACCAAACCGGATTTTGCGAGGGTCGCCAGCCTCTGCAAAGAAACGACCGGAGCATGCGCACAGCTTCACAACGGAGAGACGCCGCCTGACGCACGGCCGGACGCACGCATCCGCGCCGCAGTGATCGTCGACCCTCCGCCGACAGTTCTGACGCGGGAGAATCTCGCCGCAATCAAGATCCCTTTCCAGTTCTGGCGGTCGCAGTTCGGCGGTCCGGGAGTCGGCGACGGCGCGGGTACCGCGCGCGTCGCGGACAGTCTGCCCGGCAAGCCCAACATCCACGTTGTTGCGGCTGGCCACTATGCGTTCCTTGCCCCTTGCTCGCCTCAGCTTGCAGCGGCAGTCCCACGCATCTGCACCGACGTGCCCACGGGATTTGACCGCGCAACATTTCATCGCGAGTTCAACGCGGCTGTAGTGAAGTTCTTCCGTGAGCAGCTCGCTGGCGACGTACGTTGAGCACTCCACAACGCTGCTATTTGGAGTGGCTCTTGAGCTTGGCCTCGCGGGCTAATCGCTCGGCTTTCAGTCGCTCGCGATTCTCGTGGAAGGATTGCTGGTCCTTCGCATAGTCACTCATCGGTTTTTGGGTTTTGACGGGCTTGAACGCCTTGTTGGCTTCGCGCCTGGCGCGATCGCGATCAGAGGATTGATCTCTCAACATTTCGACCTCGATTTGATCAACGAGCGTGGTCCGGAGGACTGCTGAATGCCACGCCTCCGGCGCCTACGCTGACGGGGATAGACACCCTCCGGGCGAGACGGCGGCCAAGTCTTCAGCGTTGGACAGATCTCTTGCGAGGCGCTCAGTCACTCGCCGGAAGGAGGCGCGCCCGCACTTCCGAGAGCGCACCGGTCAGGAGAATAACCGTGGGTCATCGTATCGGTTCCTCCAGACCAATCTTAATTCAACGTCGGCTGGTCGAACATTCCCCGGGGCCAACGCCAAGACGCTACACTGCTCGGCGCAGTCGTTCTGGACATTCGCAGTGTCGCTTCAGACGATGGCAAAGGGCGGGTAAAGGGCACAAGCTCGTTGCCGAGCCTGGCATCCGTATCTTTGGACCTTGGCACAATACCCCTGTTTTGCCCGACGCGTCAAAGAGAATTTCGTAAAATCAGTAATCTCTGTTGGCCCAAGGGGTTAGCTACTGTGCATGGGGTTGTTTTTCGACTTTTTAGTTGGGGGGCCGGTGATGGCAGGTGTTCTCATGCAAAAAGGGCCGCCTCGACAGGCGGCCCTTTTGTCTCGCGTCAGAGTGCTTCCACTTACTCAGCGGCCTGCTTCTGCGGCGGATCGAGTGCGCCGGACTTGTGGATCTCGGCGACCTGGTGGTCGCTGAAGCCGAGCACCGAGCGCAGGATCTCGTCGGTGTGCTCGCCGAGCAGCGGGGAACGCTGCACGTCGCTCGGGCTATCCGACAGCTTGATCGGGTTGCCGACCGATATGTACTTGCCGCGGGTCGGGTGATCGACCTCGACAACGGTGCCGGTCGCGCGCAGCGACTGGTCCTCGGCGATCTCCTTCATCGACAGGATCGGGCCGCAGGGGATGTCGTCCTTGTTGAGGATCTCCATCGCCTCGAACTTGGTCTTGGTCATCGTCCACTGTTCGATGCGCGCGAAGATCTCGTTGAGGCGCGGCAGGCGGGCCGGGGGCTTGGCGTAGTTCGGATCGGTCTTCCAGGTGGGTTCGCCGATCACGTCGCAGATCTTCTCCCAGACCGGGGCCTGGGTGATGAAGTAGATGTAGGCGTTGGGATCGGTCTCCCAGCCCTTGCACTTCAGGATGCGGCCGGGCTGGCCACCGCCGGAATCGTTGCCGGCGCGCGGCACGGCATCACCGAACGGAATGCCTTCGCCGAACTGGCTGTATTCCTTGAGCGGGCCGTGGGCGAGGCGCTGCTGGTCGCGCAGCTTGACGCGGGCGAGGTTGAGCACGCCGTCCTGCATCGCGGCGGTGACCTTCTGGCCCTTGCCGGAATGCGTGCGCTGGTAGAGCGCGGTGACGATGCCGAGCGCCAGGTGCAGGCCGGTGCCGCTGTCGCCGATCTGCGCGCCGGTGACGAGCGGCAGACCGTCGCGGAAGCCGGTGGTGGAGGCGGCGCCGCCGGTGCACTGCGCGACGTTCTCATAGACCTTGCAGTCTTCGTAGGGGCCGGGGCCGAAGCCCTTGATCGAGGCGACGATCATCTTGGGGTTGATCGCCTGGATCTTCTCCCAGGGGAAGCCCATGCGGTCGAGCACGCCGGGGCCGAAGTTTTCCACCAGCACGTCGCACTTCTTGATCAGCTCGGTGAGGACTTCCTTGCCCTTGGGGTTCTTGGTGTCGAGCGTGATCGAGCGCTTGTTGTGGTTGAGCATGGTGAAATACAGGCTGTCCACGTTCGGAATGTCCTGCAGCTGACCGCGGGTGATGTCACCGACGCCCGGACGTTCCACCTTGATCACGTCGGCGCCGAACCAGGCCAGCAGCTGCGTGCAGGTCGGTCCGGACTGGACGTGGGTGAAGTCGAGAATGCGAACGCCCTTGAGCGCTTTAGTCATCGTATTGCTCCTGTTACCACTCTGTTTCCGTCATGCCCGCGAAGGCGGGCATCCAGTATTCGCTGTCGTTTCGGTTCGGCTCAGTGCTCGCCACAATGGGTGGTCCGGCGAATACTGGATTCCCCGCCTGGGCGGGGATTGACCCGGAGTTACTTCTTCTTCTGCAGAACGCTCTGCGGATTGAGGTTGCCGATGCGGCCGCTCTCCGAGCCTGCGGCCGGATCGATCACGGCGTTGATGAGCGTCGGCTTGCCGGAGGTCATCGCCTCGTTGACCGCGCGCTTGAGTTCATCCGGCGAGGTCGCGTTGACGCCGACGCCGCCGAAGGCTTCCATCATCTTGTCGTAGCGCGCGCCCTTGACGAACACCGTCGTGGCGGGATCCGAGTTGGCGCCGTTGACGTCGGTGCCGCGATAGATGCCGTCATTGTTGAAGATGACGACGCAGATCGGAAGGTTGTAACGGCAGATGGTCTCGACCTCCATGCCGGAGAAGCCGAAGGCGCTGTCGCCTTCCACTGCGAGCACGGGATGGCCGGTCTCGAGTGCGGCCGCGATCGCCTGGCCCATGCCGATGCCCATCACGCCCCAGGTGCCGACGTCGAGACGCTTGCGCGGGCGGTACATGTCGATGACGCCGCGGGCGAGGTCGAGCGTGTTGGCGCCCTCGTTGACGAGGATCGCCTCGGGGTGATCCTTGATGACGTTCTTCAGCACGCCGAGCGCGCCGTGATAGTCCATCGGCGACTTGTTGTTCATGAGCTTCGGCGCCATCTTGGCGACGTTCTCTTCGCGCTTGGACGTAATCGCCTTGGTCCATTCGGCGGGCGGAGCGGTCCAGCTCGAGCCCATCGCCTGATTGAAGGCGGAGACGACCGAGCCGATGTCGCCGACGACGGGTGCGACGATCTCGACGTTGGAGTCCATTTCCTTCGGCTCGATGTCGACCTGGATGAACTTCTTCGGCGCTTCGCCCCAGCTCTTGCCCTTGCCGTGCGAGAGCAGCCAATTCAGCCGCGCGCCGATCAGCATGACGACATCGGACTCCTTCAGCACCGTCGATCGGGCCGCGCCGGCGCATTGCGGATGCGTGTCGGGGAGGAGGCCCTTGGCCATGCTCATGGGCAGGAACGGCACGCCGCTCTTCTCGACGAAGTTTTTGATTTCTTCATCGGCCTGCGCGTAGGCCGCGCCCTTGCCGAGGATGATGAGCGGACGCTTGGCGCTCTTCAGCACGTCGAGCGCGCGCTTCACCGAAGCGGGCGAGGGGATCTGCGCGGGCGCCGCGTCGATCACCTTGACCAGCGACTTCTGGCCGGCATCGGCATTCATCACCTGGCCGAACAGCTTTGCCGGCAGATCGAGATAGACGCCGCCCGGACGGCCCGAGACTGCGGCGCGGATGGCTCGGGCAAAGCCGATGCCGATGTCCTGGGCGTGCAGCACGCGATAGGCCGCCTTGCACAACGGCTTTGCGATCGCGAGCTGGTCCATCTCCTCGTAGTCGCCCTGCTGGAGGTCGACGATCTCGCGCTCGGAGGAGCCCGAGATCAGGATCATCGGGTAGCAGTTGGTGGTGGCGTGCGCGAGCGCGGTGAGACCGTTGAGGAAGCCCGGCGCGGAGACGGTAAGGCAGACGCCGGGCTTCTTGGTGAGGTAGCCGGCGATGCCTGCGGCGTAACCGGCGTTCTGCTCGTGGCGGAAGGAGATCACGCGAATACCGGCGGCCTGCGCCATGCGGCCCAAATCCGTGATCGGGATGCCCGGCACATTGTAGATGGTGTTGATGCCGTTCAGCTTGAGCGCGTCGATGACGAGATGGAAGCCATCCGTCAGTTCCTGCTCGGTGCCCGGTGCTTCGGACTTGGTCGCGGTATTCAGCATGGGCCTTGTCTCCCTGGTCTCAAGGTAGTGGGGCGAGTTGTTCGCCCTTCTGGTGAAGGTTGCTAAGTGAATAGTTCCTGGCCATGCGCTTCGACATAAGCGGCAAGGCCAAGGGTGTGGTCGCGGGCGCGCTTCTCGGCGAGCTCGGTGTCGCGCGCTTCCAGCGCTTCGATGATGCCGAGATGCTCGGGCAGGGAGGTCGCGGTGCGGTCCTTGCGGCCGATGGTCAACTGCCGGTAGCCGCGCACGTGCAGCAACAGGTCGTTGGTGAGATCGACCAGCACGGGGGATTCCGACAGCGAGATCAGCGCCTGGTGGAAGGCGATGTTGGCGCGCGAATATTCCTCGACGTGATCCTCGGGCAGGCGGTCCTTGCCGAAGTCCTTGAAGAAGTCGCGCAGCGCCGTGATGTCTTTCTTGCGCGCGGTGGTGGTGATGAGGCGTGCAGCCATGCTCTCCAGCGCCGCCCAGGCGCGGATCATGTCGACGATCTCGCTCTTGGTCCTGCGCACCACCATGATGCCGCGGCGCGGCACCGTCTTCACGAATCCGTCCTGCTCAAGCATCGCGATCGCTTCGCGGATCGGGGTGCGGCTGACGCCCAGCCGTTCGGACAGCGCGCGCTCGTCGAGCATCACCGGCTCGGGCGTCGAGTAGATGTCCATCTTGAGGATGGCTTCCTTCAAGGCGTCATACGCCTTGTTCTTGAAGCTGCTCTCCGGGGCAATACGAACGATTGCGATGTCTGCCTCGGCCATGTTCGGCAACGCCTTGGTTGGTTTCCGTTGTGACACGACGAATCTCCTCCAGTGGGAGTCGTCTTTTACAGGAATATTTACGGGAAAGTTTTTGGCATACCACATGCCAGAATGTCAAGCTGGCTATTTTTTGCGGCGTTCTAGGCTGTGCACTGGCTTGACAAGTTGGCTTCTGGCATACCAAATGCCATCGCCAGCCATTTTTGATCCAAGCCGGCGGAGTAGTCTCAGGGCTTATGCCACTCCGTTCCGCCGCATGGAACAGAGCGCGGCGAATGGCAAGCATCACGGGCAGCCGCTAACCACGCGCGCGCTTTGCAAAGAACGAACTGAGGTCAAGGGAGAACCCACATGTCCAATTCCAAAGATGCCGTCCGCAAGGTGCTTGACCAGGTCAAGGCGGACAACCGCACCAGCCTGACGGCGCCGGAAGGCAAGCTGGTCTGCGATGCCTACGGCATTCCGGTGCCGAAGGAGGGCGTGGCCAAGTCGGCGGGCGAAGCCGGCAAGATGGCTGCCGCGATGGGCTTCCCAGTCGTGATGAAGATCGTCTCGCCGGACATTCTCCACAAGACGGAAGCCGGCGGCGTCATCGTCGGCCTCAAGACGGCCGAGGAGGCCGAAAAAGCCTACGAGACCATTCTCGGGAACGCCAAGAAGTATAAGTCCGATGCCAAGATCGAGGGCGTCCAGGTGCAGCAGATGCTGGCCGGCGGGACCGAAGTCATCGTCGGCTCGATCACCGACGGCTCGTTCGGCAAGCTGGTCGCCTTCGGTCTCGGCGGCGTGCTGGTCGAAGTCTTGAAGGACATCACCTTCCGCCTCGCGCCCGCGACCAAGGAAGACGCGCTGTCGATGCTCGACGGCATCCAGGCGCATGAGATCCTGAAGGGCGTGCGCGGCAGCGAGCCGGTGAACCGCACCGCGCTGGCCGACGTCATCGTCAAGGTCTCGCAGCTCGTCACCGACTTCCCTGAAATCGTCGAGCTCGACCTCAACCCTGTTTTCGCGACCCCGAAGGGCGCAACCGCCGCCGACGTCCGCATCGTCGTCGACTTCGCTTATGTGCCCAAGCCGAAGCCGCGCCCGACCGAAGAGATCGTCGCGGCGATGAACCGGATCATGCAGCCGAAGGCGGTCGCTGTGGTCGGCGCCTCCGCCGAGGACGGCAAGATCGGCAACTCCGTGATGAAGAACCTCATCAATGGCGGCTACAAAGGCGAGATCTATCCGATCCATCCCAAGGCCGCCGAGATCCTTGGCTACAAGGCCTACAAGAGCGTCAAGGACGTGCCGGGCGTGATCGACGTCGCGGTGTTCGCGATCCCCGCGAAGTTCGTCGCCGCTGCGCTGACCGAATGCGGCGAGAAGAAAATCCCGGGGGCGGTGCTGATCCCGTCGGGCTTTGCGGAAGCCGGTGCGCCCGAGCTCCAGGCCGAGATTGTCGAGGTCGGCAAGAAGTACGATATCCGTCTGATGGGGCCGAACATCTACGGCTTCTACTACACGCCCGCCAATCTCTGCGCGACCTTCTGCACCGCCTATGACGTCAAGGGCCACGCGGCGCTGTCGTCGCAGTCGGGCGGCATCGGCATGGCGATCATCGGCTTCTCGCGCTCGGCCAAGATGGGCGTCTCGGCGATCGTCGGCCTCGGCAACAAGTCCGATATCGACGAGGACGATCTGCTCGCCTTCTTCGAGCAGGACCCGAACACCAACCTGATTGCGCAGCACTGCGAAGACCTCAAGGACGGCCGTGCGTTCGCCGAAGCCGCAAAACGCGTCTCCAAGAAGAAGCCGGTCGTCGTGCTCAAGGCCGGCCGCACCTCGGCCGGCGCGAAGGCGGCCTCCTCGCACACCGGCGCGCTTGCCGGTAACGACCGGATCTACGAGGACGTGTTCAAGCAGTCCGGCGTGATCCGCGCCCGCTCGCTGCGCCAGCTGCTCGAATTCGCCCGCGGCGTGCCGGTGCTGCCGACGCCGAAGGGTGAGAACGTGCTCATTATCACCGGCGCGGGCGGCTCGGGCGTGCTGCTGTCGGACTCCTGCGTCGACAACGGCCTGTCGCTGATGTCGATGCCGCCGGACCTCGATGCGGCCTTCCGCAAGTTCATCCCGCCGTTCGGCGCGGCCGGAAATCCTGTGGATATCACCGGCGGCGAGCCGCCGATCACCTATGTCAACACGGTCAAGCTCGGCCTGTCGGATGAGCGCATCCACGCGCTGATCCTCGGCTACTGGCACACCATCGTCACCCCGCCGATGGTGTTCGCCCGCAACATGGTCGAGGTGAAGAAGGAGATGGAGGCCAAGGGTTTTGTGAAGCCCATGGTCGCCTCGCTCGCCGGCGACGTCGAAGTCGAGGAAGCCGCCGAATATCTCTACCAGCACGGCATCCCGGCCTACGCGTATTCGACCGAGCTGCCGGTCGAGGTGCTGGGCGCCAAGTACAAGTGGGCGCGCGGGGCAGGGCTGCTCTAACGCTGTCTTCGCCTCTCCCCGCCTGCGGGGAGAGGCCGAATTCGAGCAAGGCTCGAATTGGGTGAGGGGGAGCTTCCGCGAGTCCAGCTCTCACCGAATTTGCGGAGATAGCCCCTCACCCCGACCCTCTCCCCGTAAGAACGGGGCGAGGGAGAAGAGGCGGCTCGCGTCTTGTCTGATTGGCAAATGCAGGTCGCGATGAGCAAGAACGTGATCCGGCGCAAATCACTCGAGCCCAAATCGACCGCAGAGGTCGATCATGAGGGCCGCGACGGTGGCGTGCAGTCCGTCGACCGCGCGCTGTCGATCCTTGAAACGCTGGCCGAGGACGACGAAGGCTATCGCCTCAGCGATCTCGCGATCCGTACCGGTCTGTCGGCCTCGACCGTGCACCGCCTGCTGGCGACGCTGGAGAGCCGACGCTTCGTGCAGTTCGACCGCGCCGAGTCTAATTGGCATGTCGGCGTGCGCAGTTTCACGGTCGGCGCGAGCTTCGCGCGGCGGCGTAATTTCTCCACGCAAGCGATCCCTTACTTGCGCAAGCTGCGCGATCTCACCCGCGAGACCGCCAATCTCGCCGTCGTCGACGACGAATTCATCATCGTGCTGACCCGCATGGAGAGCCGCGAGATCATGCGCTCGCTGACCCAGGTCGGCGGCCGCGTCCCCATGGTGACCTCCGGCGTCGGCAAGGCGGTGCTCGCGACCTATTCCGACGAGGACGTCGGCGCCGTCATCCGTCACCACGGCATGCCCCGCCTGACCGAGAAGTCGATCGTGCGGCCGAGCGACCTGTTTCGAGAGCTCGAAAAGATCCGCAAGCAGGGCTACGCGCTCGACGATGAAGAGGCGTCCATGGGCCTGCGCTGTGTTGCCGCAGTCGTCTACAATGACTGCGCCGAGCCGCTCGCAGCGATTTCGGTCTCCGGCATGACCAGCCGGTTGACCGACCAGAGGTTGCCGGAAATCGGGCAAATCGTGCGGGACGTCGCCGCCGAACTGACGGCCGCGCTGGGCGGGACGGTCCCGACGCCCCGCTAACGGGACCACCAGGGGATGTCACTGGACAGCATCGGCCGTTTTGGCTGATATGCGACCAAACGACACAATGCGGCAAACGTCCGCACGAGCCTGGAGATGCCCCCATGTTTCAATTCCCCGCGCGCCTTGTCGGCGCAGCCGTCGCGCTGACCCTGGCGGCAGCCAATCCGGCTTTTGCCCAACAGCTCGAGCTCAAGCTGATGGCGCCGGCGGCACCGGGCGGGGGCTGGGACCAGACCGCGCGCTCGATGCAGCAGGCGCTGGTGGCCTCGGGCGTGGCCCGCAGCGTGCAGGTCACCAACGTTCCCGGCGCGGGCGGCAGCGTCGGCATCGCGCAGTTCGTCAACGGGGCCAAGGGCGACGGCAACCAGATGATGGTCAACGGCTTCGTCATGGTGGGCGCACTCGCCATGAACAAGTCGCCGGTCACACTGGACCAGGTGACGCCGATCGCGCGCCTCACCGAGGAGATCCAGGTGATCGTGGTGCCCGCGAATTCGCCGATCAAGACCGGGCAGGATCTGGCCGCTGCGGTGAAGGCCGATATCGCCAAGGTGACCTTTGCCGGCGGCTCGGCCGGCGGCGTCGACCATGTCATGGCGGCGCTGTTCGCTGGCGCCGTCGGCGCCGACGCGAAGAAGATCAACTACATCCCGTTCTCCGGCGGTGGCGAGTCGCTCGCCGCCATTCTCGGCGGCAAGGTCACCGCGGGCATTTCGGGGCTGAGCGAATATGAAGGGCAGATCAAATCCGGCAAGCTGCGCGCGATCGGCGTGACCTCGGAGAAGCGCATCGCCGGCAGCGACATCCCGACCTTTAGGGAGCAAGGCATTGACCTCGTGATCGCAAACTGGCGCTCGGTGGTCGCGCCTCCGGGCATCACACCGGAGCAGCGCAAGACCTTGAGCGATGCGGTCGAGAAGATGGTGAAGTCGGACGCCTGGAAGGAGATCCTCAAGCAGAAGGGCTGGGAGGATGCCTATCTCGGCGGCGATGCCTTTGCCGACTTCCTGAAGAAGGAGACGGTGCGCGTCACGGACGTGCTGAAGTCGGTCGGCCTGGTCAAGTCATGACCTCAGGCGATTCCGTCCAGCCGTCGCGGCGCGTCGACCGCGCCGGGCTCGCCATCGCTGCATTGCTTGCGGTACTCGCCGCTGTCCTGGTCTGGGATGCGCGCGGCCTGCAATCCGCCGCGATGTACGGGATGGGGCCCGAGTCGATGCCGGTTGTGGTCGCCTCCGGCCTTGGGCTGCTTGCGATCGGCAATTTCATCGACGCGCTGCGCGGTAATTTGCCGGCGCGCGAGAGCTCCGATCCCGTGCCGGTGGTCTTGATCCTCATCGGCCTTGCGCTTCTGATCGCCATCATCGGCTTCGGCGGCGGTTTCATCCTGGCGACGTCGGCGCTGTTCGTCACGACGTCGGCGGCCTTCGGGCGCCGTGCCATCCTCGTCGATTCCATCATCGCTCTCGTGATGTCGACCCTCATTTATCTAGCGTTCGACCGGCTGCTGACGCTGAGCCTTCCGGCCGGCCCCCTGGAGCGACTGCTGTGATGGACACTTTTGCCGCGCTGGCGCATGGCATGGCGGTCGCCGTCCAGCCGATGAATTTGCTGTATGCGCTGATCGGCGTCTTCCTGGGCACGGCCGTCGGCGTGCTGCCCGGCATCGGCCCGGCGTTGACGGTCGCGCTGCTGCTGCCGGTAACCTACAAGCTCGACCCCGGCGGCTCGCTGATCATGTTCGCCGGCATCTACTATGGCGGCATGTATGGCGGCTCGACCACTGCGATCCTCATCAACACGCCCGGCGAGAGCGCCTCGATGGCGACGGCGCTCGAAGGCAACAAGATGGCCAAGGCCGGCCGCGGCGGGCCGGCGCTTGCGACCTCCGCGATCGGCTCCTTCGTCGCCGGTACCATCGCGACCATCGGGCTGGCGTTCCTCGCGCCGTGGCTGGTCGATTTCGCTGTGCGCTTCGGCCCCGAGGATTACTTCGCGCTGATGTGCGTCGCCTTCGTCACGGTGTCGGCGACGTTTGGGGATTCCCCGGTCCGAGGCCTGACCAGCCTGTTCATCGGCCTGACGCTCGGTCTGGTCGGCATCGACAAGCTGACCGGGCAGGCGCGGCTTGCGTTCGGCGTGCCTGAATTGCTCGATGGCGTCGAGGTGACGACGCTTGCGGTCGGCCTGTTCGCGGTGGGCGAGGCGCTCTACGTCGCATCGCGCCGCCACCACACCGAGGAGAAGCTCGAGCCGGTGCGCGGCTCGCTGTGGATGACGAAGCAGGATTGGAAGCGCTCGTGGAAAGCGTGGCTGCGCGGCACCATGTTCGGCTTCCCGATCGGCGCGCTGCCCGCGGGCGGTGCGGAAATTCCGACCTTCCTGTCCTATTCCACCGAGAAGCGGCTCACGAAACATCCGGAAGAGTTCGGTAAGGGCGCGATCGAAGGCGTCGCGGGACCGGAAGCCGCCAACAATGCTTCCGCCGCCGGCACGCTGGTGCCGCTGCTCACGCTCGGGCTGCCGACGTCGGCGACGGCCGCGATGATGCTGGCGGGTTTCCAGCAATACGGCCTCAACCCGGGGCCGCTGCTGTTCGCCGAGCGGCCGGACCTGGTGTGGGGCCTGATTGCCAGCCTGTTCATCGCCAACGCGATGCTGCTTGTGCTGAATCTGCCGCTGGTCGGCCTGTGGGTGCGGCTGCTCGCGATCCCGCAGCCGTGGCTCTATGCCGGCATCCTCGTGTTCGCGACCATGGGCACCATCGCGGCAAAGCCGTCGGTGGTCGAATTGTCGATGCTGGCCGGCTTCGGCGTGCTGGGCTTCCTGATGCGCCGGTTCGATTTTCCGATCGCGCCCGTCGTCGTCGGCCTGATCCTCGGCCCGATCGCCGAGAGCCAATTGCGCAGGGCGCTCGCGATCAGCCTCGGCGATCCCATGGCGCTGGTTCAGAGCCCGATCTCGGCGACCCTGCTTGGCGTGGCGCTGATCGCGCTGCTGGCGCCCTTCGTGTTGAAGGGGCTCGGGCGGTTCAAGGCGAATGAGGATTAGTTAGGGCGTGTCCTCATAAAGTAATGTCGGCTCCTGAGGGCCGAGCGGAAATCTCTGATCGGCCAAAGCATTGGTGACCCTGAGCCGAAGTCGGATTTGGCCGCGCATCCATTGCCGGCGGAGCTTGCCCACGATGTTGGCATCGGTCCTAGGCGGCGCGAACGTAGCCGTAGCGCAGGTTCGACGGTTGCTTCGAAGCTTGCGTGTACTCGTTCTTGAGCGCCGCGAGGCGGTCCTCGGAAAAGGCCGGCATCCTGGTATTCTCGGCCGATTTCAGTTTGATCTTGTAGAATCTGGTTGCGTTGCCCGCGAAGATCAGCTGCTTGGTAGCGCTGTTGGCATCGCCAAGCGCCGCAAAGCCGTACTTCTTTTGCATATCCTCGGGGATTTCGAGCCGGCGCAGCGCCTCGATCTGCCACTGTGGTGAGCCGTACCAGACCGAGTCGGTGCCCCACATGACGTGGTCAACACCCATCCCCTTTATCAGCGTGCCGATCAGCGCGGCGCAGAACTTCGGATGCGCCACCGCCGAGTTGGCAAAGGACGTGCCGAGCTCGGCATAGACGTTGGCGACGCCGAACTTCTGCGGGACTTCCGCGAGATCGGTGGCCCACTGGATACGGCCGGTCTGCTCGAAATCCGCCCACGCGTGATCGGGTAGCTCGAGGAACGGCCGCAGCGCCGAGTGATAGATCACGAAGTTCATCTGCGGCCAATCCTTCGCGGCTTTTCCGATGTCCCACGCCGTTGCGTATTCCCAGACGCCGGCGAACGATTTCTCATAATCGGGCGGCAGCAACCCCTTGTGGATACACAGCGTGTTGATGCCGGCCTTCACTGCTTTCTCGTAGAACGGATACATCACCTGCTCGTCGTCAAGCCGCCATGGGAACTTCGAGGGCGCCAACGGATCGCCAATCGTGTAGGACTTCCAGGAATCCGGTTTGTAGACCTCGATTGCCTTGTCCACCTCGTCCATCCAGCCGGGTTGCTTGGGGGTGATGACGCTATGCGCCAGCAGGCGGCGTGAACCGGCGAAGTCGTTGATCAGTTCTCGCGCCTTGACGATCTGCTCATTGGACAGCAGCCACCAACTCGGGTCGTCGAAGGGCGCGCCGCTCAGGAGCGCCATGTTGGTGTCGCTATCGTAGTAGATCTCTTTCACATAGTTCTGGAACTTGTAGCGGGCGAGCGAAGAGACGCCTTCCTCCTTCATCTTCGGATTCCAGTGCTGGCTCGCAAAGTCCGCCAGCCCCAACAGCTCCTTATGGTCGAAGTCGTCCCGCACGAAATGAGTCTGGACGTCGAAGATGAATTGGCCTGCAAGGCTCTGCGCGCGGGCCAGCATCAGCTCGGGCTCGCGGGCTTCAGCGGGCGCGACCTGGAAAACATTGCCGTAGATGTCGTTCATGGCGAGGAACGCTGCCGCCATGCCGCAGCCCGTGTGCAAGAACTGCCTGCGGCTCAAGCCGAGGTGCCTGCCATTGACATCAGCGAGCTCGTTGATCCGTGCCTCGACTTTCTTTTGCGTATCGCTCTGCGGGGGCGGGAGATACTCGCCATTGGAGACAATCTGGGTCGGGATAGGCGTTGCCGCCGATGCCGCCTCCGCGCCTGCGACGAGACGCTGTTCTCGCTCACTAAGCCAGGTGCTCATTGTTCTCCTCCCCGTTTGTTGGCCGTCGACCGTGCTAGGCGCGCATGAGACGCGTGTGGCTACTCCCAATCAGTTGGCAGGACCGACTAGGCGTACACCTCTCCGGTTCAGCTACGCATGAAGCCATCATGCGCCCGAAGCCTAGGCGAATCTCTGCATCGCTTCATCTTGCGAGAGCGGCAGGCATACGAGAAATCACTTGGTATCCGCGCTGATTCAATGCTCAAACTTCTATTCGCGCAAGCGATGTGATCCGACAGTCACGCTGTCCCAACGCCGCATCATTTCTTTCATCTGATCGATTTCAGCCGAAGTGAAAGGCTCGTTGCTCAAATGGACTGCGTCGGCTCATGCCCCCGAGCCGAACGCCGCAGCAGCGGCTGCCATCTCGACTCTCTGCCGGAGATCCTCGTACGGTGGCTGCGTTAACTGCTGCTTTTGGACCCATAGCCGACCTCAACGCGCAGTGTTCGAATAGCGCATCCGATATGGACCGCTTCAGCGCTTGAGTTGCTGTGCCGGCGGGTCATTGACCAGCGCTTTTGACCCGTTACGGACGTTGGGGTGGGAGATCCTCACCGCATTGGGCCGCGGCCCGGTCAGAAGGATGCGCATCCGGCGATGCTATTCGAGCATCGCGCTCGCCGGCTTTACCCGGACGCGCCGAAACGGCTAGCATCGCCCGTTTCATTTACTGGATCGGCAGATCGAAAACGCGAGCAGATGCCGCTGCACCCATAGAGAAGATGTTCTCGAGTTCGAGCCGCATGGTATCGCGGCATTCGCACGCCACCGCAGCGAGCCGCGATGAGTCGATCTCGATTTCACCTCGTCGCTCAGATCTGATCGCTCCGGAAGCGCGCAGATTGCGCATCAGGAGCGTCACCGTCGTTCGTCGCACACCCAACATCTGCGAAAGCGCGTCCTGGGTGAGAGGCAGGACGTCGTGGTTGATGCGGTCGTGAAGTTGAAGCAGCCAGCGTGCCATGCGGGCTTGGACCGGATGCAGTGCATTGCAAGCCCCGCCCAATTGAAACTGTATCAGCATCGCCTTGAAGTGAAGCTGGACTACGTGCCGGATCGCAGGACTCCGGCTGAAAGCGGCATGGAAACGCGCTGCCGGGATCCGCGAGGCCGTCCCCTCGGCACGAACGATAGCCGTAACGGCCGCAGGTGACGGCCCCAGCACGGAAAGAGTGCCCACTGCCCCCTCGCGCCCTATTGCGGCGCTGGCGACCGTCTGCCCATTCGCCATATCGACCATCACCGAAACGGCGCCACTATGAGGGAAGAGAACGTGCTCGGTGTGGTCCCCCATCCGCGAGACGACCTCTTCCCGATCGAGAGTAACCGTCTGCAGGTCGGGTGACAGAAGATCGAGGTCCGCGGTCGGCAGTGCTGCCAGAAGCCGGTTACCAACTCCGCTTACAAGCATCGCTGCAGCCCGATGCGAACCATCCGCCCCATCGCATTTCGAGCGGCATATGGCGACAACCTCAAACTTTGTTTGAATTCGCATATGCTTTTCGCCTCGAAATCCAATTCAGATGCGAAAGCTCTTAACCGCAAAAATGAAACTCCAAGCACATGCGACGCGGAAGCGAATTCTGCTGTTGCAGGATCATTCAATTAGATCCGAACGCCACGCGCATACAATTGCAAAATGGGTATGGGTAACATCATAAGGGGTTCCAATTTCGGGGCGTGGCAAACGCGACAATGGTGATGCGTAAATCGGTACGATTACGCCGCAAGCTGGTTCCCAGCCTCAAGCCCTCGCCGAAATACCAGGCCACTGGACGAAAGAACCCTCCAAATAAATGCGCCATCTCGCTGCGCGCCTCTGCAATGCGAAATCGATCCTCGCCGACTGAGCCAGTAGAGTCATCCTGGTTGTTTCGTTCTACTCTTGCCGTCACTTCTGAAAATCAGGCTCGGTTCGCTTGACGACCGGCTCTACGAGTTCGCCAGTTGGACGGCGACAACTGTGTTGATCTGCTCAGACGACAACTGGAGCTCCGAGCAACGATCTGCTTCTTTTCGATCGGCGGAATGGTTGCTGGCACCTGGCGGGCCCCAAACAAGAAGCCGTACCAGTGCGCTGCGGCCAAGTGATAAGCGTCTTGTCTGCTATTCGCCCATCAGCGAAGTGGCGGCTCGTGTGATGGGGGTCCGGCATTTGGGGAATAGCGGATCAGATTTGCTCATCCTGGCTTCTTCGTAATATGACCCCACAGCCGACAATCGCCTTGCCAGCCAGCAGCCAACTGTTAGACCATTGTGCAAGTATTTTGCTAATTGCCGTTTTGCAATAATCCGTGCGGGCGGGCTTCTTTGTTCGAAGGGAGGACGTCATGAAATCAGGCAACATCGTTTTAGCTTTGCTATCATTGGCAATTGTCCTTGGATGCCCAATTGTTGCCTCTTCCGAGGATACTCCTCAGGACAACAAGGGATTTACGGCGAGCAAGACAACCGTTGTTGACCTGGGTCCTGAAATTGAGGGAATGACGGGGCGACAACTACGACTGCGATTGCTCACTATTGAACCGGGAGGTCATATCGGATTGCACAGTCACAAGGACAGGCCCGCCGTAGTTTACTTCCTCGAGGGGCGCGATACGGTCACCCTTGCGGACGGCACGTCGAGGACCTTTGGTCCGGGAGATACGTCTTCTGCTACAAAAGACACTACTCATTGGCATCATAACGACGGTAAGGAGCCCGTCACTTTGATAGCAGTCGACATCTTCAAACCCGCCAACTGACTTCAGAACGGATTTGATTGAGGTGGCGGTTTGCTGCGATGCATTCGTCGGGTCTTGGCCCATCGGCGACCTTCAACGATGTCTGCTGTTTGTGCCACTGTTGAGGGACGAGCGGACATCTGGAGCGCCCAAACTAAGCGTATGATTTGCCCGAGCGGAAATTAGAAGGCGGGCGCGTCTGCCCAATGCGTAAGCACGGGTGCCGTTTTATTTGAGTTGCTCCTGCCTCCGCCGGAGGCAACCATCGCTGGGCTGTCCAATCTCCGCGAGAGCCCACATGACCAAACTCACCCGTTTCTCCGTCGCGCCGCTGCACAGCATGACACGGCGCCTCGCCGACGTCGCCTCGGCCCGCGTCGCGCCTGATCTCGTCATATCGGGCGCGCGGGCGCTCTCGACTTATTCGGAGCGCATCCATCCGGGACGGGAGGTCTGGATCACAGGCGGCCGCATCGCCGCGGTGAAGCCGGCCGGTGCAGCGAAGAAGGTGTGGAGTGGCATGCCGCTCTATGACGCGGCCGGCGGCATCATCGCGCCCGGCCTCGTCGATCCCCACATCCACATCGAATCCTCGATGGTGACGGCTTGCGCCTATGCGGAGGCCGCGCTGCTCAACGGCACCACCACGATCTTCTGCGACAGCCACGAGATCGGCAACGTCATGGACGTCGCCGGTGTCGAGGCGATGCTCGAGGATGCGCGCGCGGCGCCGCTCTCCATCTTTTTGACAGTGCCGAGCACGGTGCCGGCAACGTCGGCGGAGTTGGAGACCGCGGGCGGCGATCTCACGCCGGAGAAGATCGCCGGCCTGTTCGACCGCTGGCCCGAAGCGGTCGCGCTCGGCGAGAAGATGGACTTTGTCCCGGTGACGATGGGCGACGAGCGCAGCCACGCCATCCTGGCGGCAGCGTTGAAGCGGGGCCGGCCGGTGTCCGGTCACGTCTATGGCCGCGAATTCGTCGCGGCGTATGCGGCGAGCGGCGTCACCGACACGCACGAGGCGATCGACCGCGACATCGCCGACGATCTGCTCGATGCCGGTGTCTGGGTTTTCCTGCGCGGGGGACCGCCGACGACGCCCTGGCATTCGCTGCCGCAGGCGATCCGGACCATCACCGAGCTCGGAGCCTCGCACAAGCGCACGGCGGTCTGCACCGACGACCGCGACGCCGACGACCTGCTGCTGTTCGGCCTCGATTGGGTGGTGCGCGAGGCCGTGAAGGCGGGGATGTCGCCGGAGCAGGCCTGGTCGATGGGCTCGCTGCATGGTGCCACGCGCTTCGCCATGGACGGCGATATCGGCGGGCTCGGTGGCGGCCGCCGCGCCGATCTCGTGCTGATGGATGATCAGCTCAAGCCGCAATGCACCTGGTATGGCGGCGAGCTCGTGGTCGAGCATGGCAAGATCACCTCTCGGCTCGATCAGGCGCTGTCGGAGCGCTATCAGTATCCGAAGACTGCTTATGCCACCGTGAAACTGCCCGAGAAGGTCAAGCTGACCCCGGAACTGCCGGCAAAGGCTTGCACCGCCAATGCGATCAAGACTGCGCTGCCCGGCATCACGCTGATCCACGAGAAGGTCGCGATCGAGCCCGCCAAGGACTGGCCCTCGCTGTTCGCGCGCTACGGCCTGTGTTTCGTTACCGTGGTCGAGCGTCACGGCAAGTCCGCCGGCAACGTCGCGTACGGCCTGTTGAAGGATTTTGGCCTCAAGCGCGGCGCGGTCGCCTCCAGCGTTGGGCACGACAGCCACAACATCATCGTCGCTGGAACCAACGAGGGCGATATGCAGGTCGCGATATCAGCGATCAGGGAGCGCCAGGGTGGCGTCTGTGTGGTGGCCGACGGCAAGGTGAGGGCACTGGTCCCGCTGCCGATTGCGGGCCTGCTCTCGGATAAGCGCGTCACGGAAGTGGCCGAAGAGGTCAAGGCGCTCAAGAAGGAATGGGCCGAGGCCGGCTGCACCATCCCTTACATGGGCTTCAATTTGATTCCGCTATCGGTCATTCCGGAAATTCGTATCACCGACAAGGGCCTCGTGCTGGTGCCGCAGATGGAGCTGGCGCCGCTGTTCGAGTGAGGCGCTTTCACGCATTTCTTCATCTAACCAGTTGAGACCGCCGCGATTTTTCCGCGGCTGCCGCATCGTGGAAAATAAAATCGATCTCGTTGAGATCGCATCTTGCGCGCCCGATCATCTCGCTCGCTGACGCAACCAAGCGAGGTCCGATATGGCGAACATGCGAGCCGTCGATGCAGCCGTGCGTATTCTGGAGAAGGAAGGCATCTCCACTGCCTTCGGGGTTCCCGGCGCTGCAATCAATCCGCTTTACTCGGCGCTGAAGAAGCGCGGCTCGATCCGCCACATCCTGGCGCGCCATGTCGAGGGCGCTTCGCACATGGCGGAAGGGTATACGCGGGCCAAGGCCGGAAATATCGGCGTCTGCATCGGCACTTCGGGGCCGGCCGGCACCGACATGATCACCGGGCTCTATTCGGCCATCGCCGATTCCATTCCGATCCTCTGCATCACCGGACAGGCGCCTCGGGCACGGCTCTACAAGGAAGACTTCCAGGCGGTCGACATCGAGTCGATCGCAAAGCCGGTGACCAAATGGGCAGTGACGGTGCGCGAGCCCGCGCTGGTGCCGCGCGTGTTCAGCCAGGCCTTCCATGTCATGCGCTCCGGCCGCCCGGGTCCGGTGCTGATCGACATGCCGCTCGATGTGCAGCTCGCCGAGATCGAGTTCGACGACGAAACCTATGAGCCGCTGCCGGTCTACAAGCCGGCTGCGACGCGCAAGCAGGTCGAGAAGGCGCTGGAGATGCTCAATGCTGCCGAGCGTCCGCTGATCGTCGCGGGCGGCGGCATCATCAACGCCGATGCCTCGGATCTGCTGGTGGAATTCGCCGAGATCGCCAACGTGCCTGTGGTGCCGACGCTGATGGGGTGGGGGGCGATCCCCGACGATCACGTGCTGATGGCCGGCATGGTCGGGCTTCAGACCAGCCACCGCTACGGCAACGCCACGCTGCTGGAATCCGATTTCGTGCTCGGCATCGGCAACCGCTGGGCCAATCGCCACACCGGCTCGGTCGAGACCTACACCAAGGGTCGTAAATTCGTTCACGTGGATATCGAGCCGACGCAGATCGGGCGCGTGTTCAATCCCGACCTCGGCATCGTCTCGGACGCGAAGGCTGCGCTCGAATTGTTCGTCACCGTCGCCAGGGAGTGGCGCCGGTCAGGCAGGCTCCGCGAGCGCCAGGCGTGGCCCGCGTCCTGCCGCGATCGCAAGAAGACGATGCTGCGCAAGAGCCATTTCGACAATGTCCCGATCAAGCCGCAGCGCGTCTATGAAGAGATGAACAAGGCCTTCGGCCGCGACACCACTTATGTCACCGTGATCGGCTTGTCGCAGATCGCCGGCGCGCAATTCCTCGGCGTTTACAAGCCGCGCAACTGGATCAATGCCGGGCAGGCCGGGCCGCTCGGCTGGACGCTGCCGGCAGCGCTCGGGGTGCGTGCGGCGTGTCCGGAGCGTGAGATCGTCGCACTGTCGGGCGATTACGACTTCCAGTTCCTGATCGAGGAGCTTGCGGTCGGCGCGCAGTTCAATCTGCCCTACATCCACGTCGTCGTGAACAATTCCTATCTCGGCCTGATCCGCCAGGCGCAGCGCGGCTTCGACATGGACTATCACGTCCAGCTCTCTTTCGAGAACATCAACGCGCCCGAGATCGGCGTCTATGGCGTCGACCATGTTGCGGTCGCAGAAGGCCTCGGCTGCAAGGCGATCCGCGTCACCGACCCGAAGGACACGCAGGCTGCGTTCGCGACGGCGCGTGAGCTGATGGCAAAGCATCGCGTGCCCGTCGTGGTCGAATTCATTCTCGAACGCGTCACCAACATCGCCATGGGCACGGAGATCGACAACATCGTCGAGTTCGAGGAAGTGCTCGATCTGCCGCTCGACGAGGTCGGAAGCGCTCGACCTGGCGTGTTGCAGCCGGCAGAATAAGGGAAAGCATCATGCCGAAATTCGCCGCCAATCTCACCATGCTCTTCAACGAGATGCCGTTTCTCGACCGCTTCACTGCTGCGAAGGCGGCGGGCTTTTCCGGGGTCGAGTATCTCTTTCCCTATGATTTCGACAAGGCGCAGCTGCGTGAGCAGCTCGAGGCGCACGGCCTCACGCAGGTGCTGCACAATTTGCCTGCCGGCAACTGGGCGGCGGGCGAGCGCGGCATCGCGATCCTGCCCGGACGCACCGCCGAATTCCGCGACGGCGTGTTCCGCGCCATCGACTACGCCAAGGCGCTCGATTGCGAGCAGCTCAATTGCCTCGTCGGCATCGCGCCTGCCGATGCCGACCGTCGCCAGCTCAATGAGACGCTGGTTGGAAACTTGCGCTTTGCGGCCTCGACGCTGGCGCGGGAGAACATCAAGCTGCTGGTCGAGCCGATCAACACGCTCGACATTCCCGGCTTCTACCTCAACGGCACCGAGCAGGCGGTGCAGCTGATCTCCGAAGTGCGGTCGAACAATCTGTTCATCCAGTACGACATCTATCATATGCAGATCATGGAGGGCGATCTCGCCCGCACCATGCAGGAATATCTGCCCCAGATCGCCCACATCCAGCTTGCCGACAATCCCGGCCGCCACGAGCCCGGCACCGGCGAGATCAACTATCCCTTCCTGTTCCGCCACCTCGACGCGATCGGCTATCGCGGCTGGATCGGCTGCGAATACAAGCCGCGCACCACGACGCTGGAAGGACTCTCGTGGCACGCGGCGCAGACGTTCGAGACGTGAGAGCGTAGCCACAGCGACGGTGCACTCCCTCTCCCGCTTGCGGGAGAGGGCCGGGGTGAGGGTTCTCCCCGCGATGGGGTTCGTGCATCGAGAATCCCCAAGCGGATAGAACCCTCACCCGGCGCTCCGCGCCGACCTCTCCCGCAAGCGGGAGAGGTGCACCGACCGCAGAGATGATATTTCGCTAATTCAACTGAGAGAGATGGATATGACCAACATCGGCTTCATCGGACTTGGCACCATGGGACGGCCGATGGCCGGCCATCTCCTAGCGGCGGGCCATCGCGTTTTCCTGCATGATGCCGCGCCGGTCGCGCCCGATCTGATCGCGGCCGGTGGCGTCGCGTGCAAATCCAGCAAGCAGGTCGCCGAAGAGGCGGACGCGGTCATCATCATGGTGCCGGACACGCCGCATGTGGAAGCCGTGTTGTTCGGCAAGGACGGTGTGGCGAGCGGCATCTCCAAGGGCAAGATCGTTGTCGACATGAGCTCGATCTCGCCGCTGGCAACGAAGGAGTTCGCCAAGAAGATCGAGGCGCTCGGTGCGGATTATTTGGACGCGCCAGTGTCAGGTGGCGAGGTCGGCGCCAAGGCGGCGAGCCTCACCATCATGGTCGGCGGGCCCGAGCGGGCCTTTGGCACCATGAAGCCGATCTTCGACAAGATGGGCAAGAACGTCACGCATGTCGGTGCCAATGGCGACGGGCAGACGACGAAGGTCGCCAACCAGATCATCGTCGCGCTGACGATCGAGGCGGTGAGCGAAGCGCTTCTGTTCGCATCCAAGGCTGGTGCGAACCCCGCGCTGGTGCGCAAGGCGCTGATGGGCGGCTTCGCCTCGTCGCGGATTCTCGAAGTTCATGGCGAGCGCATGGTGAAGCGCAATTTCGATCCAGGATTTCGCATCGAGCTGCACCAGAAGGATCTCAACCTTGCGCTCGAAGGCGCGCGGACGCTCGGCATTTCGCTGCCGAGCACGGCAGTGGCACAGCAATTGTTCTCGTCCTGCACCGCCCATGGCGGCAAGGCCTGGGATCATTCGGCGATGGTGCGCGCGTTGGAACTGATGGCAGGGCACGAGATCGCTGCGGTCTGATCTGTTACCGGGTAACGGTCTCCAGATTCGTGGTGCATCTTTGTCGCAAGGGAACCGGAACAATGCTCCGCTCCCGTGGGTTGAAGGTGCATAACAATCACTGGAGGCGTAAGAACATGAAAACCCGTCTTGCGATTACGTTGGCTGCTGCGTCGCTGCTGGCGTCGAGCGCAGCCTTTGCTCAATCGACCACCGCCCAAGGCGCTGCGGAAGGCGCGCGTGCGGGCGGCGACATCGGCGGCCCAGTCGGCGCGATGGTAGGCGGCACCGTCGGCGCGGCCGTTGGCGCCGGTTTGGAAATTCCGAATGCGATTCTGGGCGGAATCCCGCGCGATGATTCAGTGGTGATCCGCGAGCGCGTCGTGGTTGGCGAGCCGCTGCCGCCGACCGTGGTGCTGCGTCCTGTGCCGAATTACACCCAGTATCGCTACGCGGTCGTGAACGATCGCCGCGTGATCGTCGAGCCGCGCACGCGCCGTGTCGTCAAGATCATCGACTGATCTGCGCAAGCTGCGCGATGATAAAATGGGCCCTGCGGAGCGTCACTCCGCGGGGCCTTCGCTCGTCAGGATCGAATTTGCGCGAAGCCGGGCGGTGGCCCAATCGGCGGCGGCCGCGAGCGCAAAGCCGAGGCAAGCCGTGAGCGCGTCGACCAGAAAATCCTCCAGCCGTGCATGGCGCCCGGGTGCCCAAAATTGCATCAGTTCGAGGACGCCGATCAGTACGACCGCGGCCGCTGCGGTCAGTAGGCGTCGCTGCCGATAGGCAAGGCCGAAGGCCAGTCCCACCAGGATGAAGGCGAGCGCATGTTCGCCGTCCTGGCCGAAGTCGGAATGCGGCCGCAGGCCGGGGGGACCAAGGGTTGCGAATGTGACGGCGGCCGCGAGCAGCCAGGCAAATGAACGAACCAAAAGGGACATCCGGCTCGCTTAGCACAGATTTGCACCGGGCCGTATAGTCCCGCTATCAGATCGACGTGTAGTTAATGACGAAATATTAAAGTGGCTCGCGCACGCCGAGGCCGTGCATGAAGCGTTCCCGTATCTGCACGGGGTCGCGCCGGGTGGTGCCGACGCCCGGCTTGTCGTCGATCCTGACCGCGATCAGGCTCGGCTCGGCAGCCGCCATCGCATTCTCGACCAGGCGCTCGAAATCCTCCTCGTCCGCGGCCCAGGCGCTGTTGGCGAGGCCGGAGCCGACGGCGATGGCGACGATGTCGGCGACATCAGCGGCCGGTGTCGGCTGCGCGCCGGTAATTTGGTAGATGCCATTGTCCATCACGATCATCGTGAGGTTCTTCGGCTTCAGGGCTGCAATCGTCGAGAGTGCGCCGAGCTGCATCAGCAGCGAGCCGTCGCCTTCCAGCGCGAAGACGCGGCGGTCGGGCTGCGCCAGCGCGACCCCGAGCCCGATCGGGAAGGCGAGGCCCATGCTGCCCAGCATGTAGAAATTCTGCGGGCGGTGGCCGGCGGCCCAGAGATCGAAATTGGTGTTGCCGATGCCGCCGACCACCGCTTCCTCGTTCCCAAGCTTGGCGATCAGGCGCGAGGTGACGTCGAAACGGTTCATCACCTTGGTGTTGCGCGCATTCAGATTTGAGCTCATTTCGCCGGCCTCACTTGTCGAACACCTTGCCCTCGGTGAGCAGCGGGCTCAGGATCAGCGCCACCGGCGCCTGCGTGGTGACGGCCTGCTTGATCGAGCGGTCCGTGATGAATTCGAGCTCGTCGAGCCGGGTGATGGTGTGATGCTCCAGCGCCAGCGAGTCCAGGACCGGGCGCATGGTGCGGCAGACCAGCGACTGGCCGTAATTGAACTCGCCGAGCGTGCCGCGCTCCGACACGAACATGATCAACGGAATTTGGTAGGGCACTGCGAGCGAGGCCAGCACGTTGGCGAGCGTCGCAAAACCCGAGGTCTGCATCAGCACCGCGCCGCGGCGGCCGCCCATCCAGGCGCCCGAGACGATGCCGACCGCTTCCTCCTCGCGGGCGGTGGCAAAGGTGGTGAAGAAGGGATCGGCGTGCAGGTTCCGGATCAGCGGTGTCAGCACCCGATCGGGCACGTAAGGGACGAGGCTGATCTCGTTCCGCTTCAGGGTTTGCAGGACGATGTCATGCCAGCTTCTTTCGCCGGCCCCGTGCGTCGCCTGCGGCGAGGTCTGCTGCTCCGCAATCGCCATTGCGTTCTCCCTTGAGCCGCGTTGTATGCTTATTGGTCTTCGGCCGTCGCGGCGCTCCGCTGAACTTGACGCAGCGGGCTGGATTGTCAACATGTCCAGGCCAGCACCGTGATCTGCGCCAGACGGCCTGCCGTGGCCGGCACCGCCATGTCATAAGTGCGGCAACGAAAAAGTGGGAGGAAGCACGGAGGGGGCGCGCGCCGCGCTGGCCTTGCTGATCCCGGAGAGCCGGAAGGGTCCTGATGTCGGTCAACAGCAAGCGTGTCGTCTACTCCAATTATTTGGCCAATCCGATCTATATCGACATCCTCAAGGCGCGGTCCGACGTCCGGCTCGATCGCATCGAGAACGGCAGCCCCGAAGAGGTCTATGCGCCGCTCCTCGGCGCTACCCATGTCTACCAGGTCGGCGCCGCCCGCGACGAGCTCGCCCCGCATTTCCATGTCGATGCCGCTTTCCTGAAGCGCGCGCCGAATTTGCTGCTCGTCTCCAGCAACGGCGCCGGCTTCGACCCGGTCGACGTCGAGGCCTGCACGGCCGCCGGCGTCGTGGTCGTCAATCAGTCCGGCGGCAACGCCCATTCGGTCGCCGAGCATGCGCTGGCGATGATGTTGACGCTGTCCAAGCGCATCATCCAGTCGGACCGCAGGCTGCGCCGCGAGCGCGACGTCAACCGCAACGAGCTCGTCGGCAACGAGGTCGAGCACAAGACCGTCGGCATCATCGGGCTCGGCAATGTCGGCCGCCGCATCGCCGCGCTGTGCAAGGGCCTGCTCGGCATGAAAGTGCTGGCCTATGATCCCTATCTGTCGGCCGAGGTGATGGCCGAGCGGGGCGGGGAGAAGGTCGAGCTCGACGAACTCCTGCGCCGCGCCGATTTCGTCTCGATCTCCTGTCCGCTCAACAAGGGCAGCCGCAACATGATCAGCGTGCGTGAATTCGCGCTGATGCAGCCGCATGCCTATTTCATCACCACGGCGCGCGGCTTCATCCACGACGAGGACGCGCTGCTCCAGGCGTTGCGCGACAAGCGCATCGCCGGCGCCGGCCTCGACGTCTGGTCCAAGGAACCGCCGCCGCCGGAGCATCCGCTGCTCCAGCTCGACAACGTGCTGGCGAGCCCCCATACCGCCGGCGTGACGATCGAGGCGCGCCAGAACATGGGCCGCATCGCCGCCGAGCAGGTGCTGGATGTGCTGGACGGCAAGCGCCCGCCGCGCATCATCAATCCCGAGGTCTGGCCGCACTATGCGGATCGCTTCAAGCAGGCGTTCGGCGTGACGCCGGGATAGGGACAGCTACCCTCTCTTCCTCGTCATTCCGGGCTCGGCCCTGCGAGCCGCCCCGGAATGACGGAGTGAAGAAAACAGCGTCCCGACCTTGATCCGCGTCAAAATCTCCTTTCCCTGTCTGGCCTAAATGGGATTAGAGTGCCGCCGGGGCTGACCGGGGGCACCAGGAGGTCCCATGTCAACTTATGTCGTCAGGTTCATGAAGGACGTGCTCGGTCAGTACGGCCGGCAGATCGAGGTCTGCCAGGGGACGCTCGAGATCGACGCCGCCGACGAGGACGAGGCCAAGGAGCGGGCCAAGGCGAAGTTCTGCAAGGATCAAGCCTTGCATCATTGGTCCCTGCATGCCGACCGCATCCAGGTCAGACCGGCCGATTTTCCGTCGTGAAAGCCTACCGGCCGGGCGCCGTGATGGGCGGAGGTGCTGTCGTGCCCGCGCCGAGCGACCGCTGCACCATCACGGTATCGGACCAGCGGCCGTGGCGATAGGCGACGCCGCAGAGCAGGCCGGCGCGCGCGAAGCCGAACTTCTCGTGCAGCGCCAGCGAGGGCGCGTTGTCGGCATCGATATAGCCGATCATCTGGCGGAATCCGGCCGCCGCACAGGCATCGATCAGTTCCTGGAGCAGCAGCCGTCCGATCCCGCGGGCGAGATGCCTGTGGTGGACGTAGATGGAATGCTTGGCGGTGTAGCGATAGGCCGGCCGTTTGCGGAACAGCACGGCATAGGCATAGCCGACCACTTCGCCGCGAGAGGTCGCGACCAGATGCGGCAGGCGGGTCTGCTTCAGGTTCTTGCGTCGGTCGCGCAGATCGTCCGGCTCGGGCGCGCCGGTTCCCTCGACATCGCGCGGCACGCCATTGCGGACGTGATCGCGGTAGATCGCCAGCATCGCCTCGACATCGCTTTCGCGTGAGGCGCGGATCCGGACCTGTTCGTCACCTGTGTGCGCGATCGCTGTTTCGTTCATCGGCACCTACTCGGCAACGACATAAGTATAGAGCCCGATGCGGCCGTTCGCATCGATCTCCTTGTAGACGCCTTGGATTTCGACATCGAATCCTGGGAACGTGTTGAAGCAGGTCTCGAACATCCTGAGATAGTCGATCATGGGCTTGGCTCGTTCCGTAAGCCTTTCGCCCGGAACGATGGTGGCGATGCCGGGCGGATAGACCACGAAGGGCGTGGTGGCGATGCGGCCCGCGATCGCTTCGATCGGCAGATAATCGACGTCGTTGCGGAACAGATAGCGCGCGGCTTCGCGGGGCGGCATCGCTATCTCAGGCATGTGCTCGGGCATGAACTGCCGCGCCTGGAGCGCGCTGACATCGGCGGCGCGGAAGAAGCGGTGCATCTCGCCACAGAGGTCGCGCAGTCGCACGCCGGCATAGCGCGCCTGCCGCCGCTGGTTGAACTCGGGGATGACGTCGGCCAGAAGCGCGTTGTCGTCGTGCAGCTTCTTGAACGCGACGAGGCCGGAGATCAGCGTGCCGGCCTTGCTGGCCTCGACGCCGGGCGTGAGCAGGAAGAGCAGGGAGTTGAGGTCGTTCTTCTCGGGGACGATGCGGTTCTCGCGCAGATATTGCGCGACGACCGGCGCGGGGATGCCGTGCTCGGCATAGGCGCCGGTGCTGCGGTCGAAACCAGGCGTCAGCAGCGTCAGCTTGTTCGGGTCGGTCATGGCAAAGCCTTCGGTGAGGCCGGGGAAACCATGCCAGGTGCTGTCGGGGGAGAGCTGCCACAGCGCGGGATTGGTGGCGAGTTCGTCGGTCGAGAGCGTTTCCCACGCGACGTTGTGCGCAGCGCCAGGGCGGCTGACATCGGGAATGGCGACGCGATCCGGCACGAACGGCTCGAAGAACCAGCGCCGGTCCGGATTTTGCTCCTTCTCCTCGAACTCCCGGCGCATCGCGCGGATCTTCTTGCGCAGCTCGATGCCGAGGCGGATCGTGTCGTCCCACAGCACTTCGCCGGAGCGCCCCTTCATCATCTGTGCGCCGACGTCGAGCGAGGCGAACAGCGGATAGAACGGTGACGTGGACGCGTGCTGCATGAAGCTCTCGTTGAAGCGGCGGTGCTCGACGCGCCGCTTCTGGCCGCGGATATGGCGGTCCTTGATGTGGATTTGGGATGCCTGCGAAAAGCTTGCGAGCTGCTTGTGGGTCGACTGCGTCGCGATGATGCCGGGCGCCTCGGGCGGAAGGTTGGCCAGGCCCATGGCGAAGCGGCCGGCATAGAGCGGGTGGAATTTCATGAAGCCGGCCCAGGCCTCGTCAAACAGGATGTACTCGCAGAGATGGCCGATCCGTTTCAGGATCATGTCGGCGCTGTGGATCGAGCCGTCATAGGTGCACTGCTCGACCACGGCGACGCGGAACGGCCGCTCCTTGCGCCAGGCGTCGTTGTCGGTGACCAGCGGGTGATTGCGGATCGTCTCGCGCAAGGCCTTCTCATCGAGCATGTCCCAGCGCATCGGGCCGATCAGGCCCCAGGCGTTGCGGATGGTCGGCACGTAGACCGGGACACCGCCATTGATCATCAGTGCGCCGTGATGGGCGGCCTTGTGGTTGTTGCGATCGAACAGCACGAGGTCGCCGTCGGTGACGAGCGCGCCGAGCGCGACCTTGTTCGAGGTCGAGGTGCCGTTAAGCACGAAATAAGTCTTCTCCGCGCCGAAGATCTGGGCAGCTTCCTTCTGCGCCTTCAGCGCGGGCCCTTCATGGGTGAGGAGGTCGCCGAGATCGAGCACGGAATTGTCGAGGTCGTCGCGGAATACGGACTCGCCGAGATGCTCGACGAAGACGCGCCCGATCGGGCTGCGGTTGTAGAACACGCCGCCATTGTGCCCCGGACAGGTCCAGAGCTGGTTGCCTTCCTCGGCATAGTCGACCAGCGCACCGAAGAACGGCGTCTTCAGCGTCTCGGCATATTGCTTCAGCCGGCTGATCAGGTTCTTGGCGATGAAGGTCGGCGTCTCCTCCGACAGGAAGACATAACCGTCGATGAAATCGAGCACTTCGACCGGCAAATCCTCGAACCGCTTGCGACGGATCAAGAGGATGATGGGGAAATCGAGGCCCCGGCGCCGCATCAGATTGATCAGCGCCGAGGTCCTGCCCTCGAGGCCCTTCTTGCCCCAGTCCACCACCATGCAGCCGATCGCGGCATCGGTCTGCACCGCCATCTCGGCATCCTCCAGCTTGCGGGCTCGGACCACCTCGAAGCCGGAGCGCTGGATCTCCTCGATGATCTGATTGAAACGGACGCCTTCGAGATCGTCGGCGTCGAATACAGGTGCGGCGAAGAGGAAGTTGAAGCGCTTGAAATAGTCCATGTCGGGTCCCGAATGTGCGAGAGATACAGCTCTCGGCACATTCGATGACAGCTGGATGACAAGAGCGAGACTGGCCTGCGGCGCCTAAACTCGATCCGTCATCCTGAGGCGCGAGTGATGGGGCGCGGAGCGTCCCATCGGGAAGCCTCGAAGGATGAACGGCCGGGATGCAGCGGCTGGGCTGTCGCCCTTCGAGGCCGATATGCGGTGCGCCGCACCGCATATCGGCACCTCAGGGTGACGATCATCTATTGGCGCTCGTGGAGATGCTCGTTCGCAAACAGCACGACGACGCGCCCGCTCAGTCGATCAGCTTGTCCAGCGTGATCGGGAAGCGCCGGATGCGCTTGCCGGTGGCATGATAGACGGCGTTCGCAATCGCCGCAGGCACGCCGACGATGCCGATCTCGCCGAGGCCCTTGACGCCGAGCCTGTTGATCCGGTCGTCGGGCTCGTCGACGAAAATGACGTCGATGTCGTGAATGTCGGCATTCACGGGAATGTGGTACTCGGCGATATTCGCGTTCATGATGCGGCCGAAGCGGTGATCCATCACCGTCTCCTCGTGCAGCGCCATTCCGATTCCCCAGACCACGCCGCCCATGATCTGGCTGCGGCCCGTCTTGGTGTTCAGGATGCGCCCGGCGGCGACCGCGCTCACGACCCGCGCGACGCGGATGACGCCGAGCTGCTCGTCGATCTTCACCTCGGCGAAAACCGCCGAATGCGTGTTGCGGGCATGCGACTTGTCCTCGGCAAACTCGTTGAGCTTCTCCCTTTCGATCCGCTCGAGCTTGCTGTGGCGCATTGCATCGGCGATCGAGACGGCACGGTTCCTGTCGCCGGCCTTGGCGATAGTTCCGTCGACGAGAATGATGTCCGACGCATCGACGCTGCCGAGTGGCGAGGCAGGCATCGCCTTAGCGTGACGCGCGAGTTCCCGGCGAATCTCCTCGGCCGCTCCTAATACGGCGTGAGCGCTCGAGGCGGCCATCCACGAGCCGCCTTCCACCGGCGCCTGCGGCAGGGTCGAGTCCGCGAGCTTGACGCTGATGTTCTCGATCGGCAGCCCGAGGGCATCGGCCGCTACTTGCGACACGATGGTGTAGGTGCCGGTGCCGATATCAGATGCGGCACAGGAGACCTCGGCATGGCCGTTCGATGTCAGAACGATGCGGACGGCGACCGGCATCTGCAGCGCCTCCCAGACGCCTGTCGCCATGCCCCAGCCGACCAGGTCGTTGCCGTCGCGCATGGAGCGCGGCGCGGGATTGCGCCGGGCCCAGCCGAAGGCTTCTGCGCCCCTGGCGTAGCATGCGCGCAACTGCTTGCTGGTGTAGGGCAGGTCCCCGCTCTGGTCGAGATCCGAGTAGCACTTCAGCCGCAGCTCGATCGGGTCGAGCTTGAGCGCGACGGCCAATTCGTCCATGGCGCATTCGAGCGCGCAGACGCCCGATGCCGCGCCCGGCGCGCGCATGTCGCAGGGGGTGGCGACGTCGAGGTGGACGAGCTTATGGGAGAGGCGGCTGTTGCGGCTCTTGTAGAGCTGCTCCCCCCAGCCGGTATCGTTGCGCGAGAAATCCTCAAACCGCGAGGTGACGGCAGTGGCTTCGTGGGTGACGGCATCGAGCGTGCCGTCAGGCTTTGCGCCGAGCGCAACGTGCTCGATGGTCATGGGACGGTAGCCCAAGCCGTACATCTGCTGCCGTGTCAGGACGACACGGACAGATCGTTTCAGTGCAAGCGCGCCAAGCGTCGCCAGCACCACCTGGTATTGCGGCCGCAGACCGGAGCCGAAGGCGCCGCCAACATAGGGCGAGAGCACGCGGATGTCGTCCGGCTTCTTTCCGAAAACGCTGCAGAGAAACTTCTGGACGTTCTGGACGCCTTGGGTCTTGTCATAAACTGTAAGCCTGCCGTTGCCGTCCCAGACGGCCGTCGTCGCATACAGCTCCATTGGGTTGTGATGCTCGCTCGGAATGACATAGTCCGCCTCGTGATGGACGGCCGCCCGCGTCAGCGCTGCTGCCGCGTCACCGCGTGGCTTGTGCGGCTGATCCACTTTGGCAGCCTTGCCGCGTTCGGATTCGAGATCGGTCGCAAACGCCTCCTGCTTGTATTCAACGCGAACGCGGGTTGCGGCAAACTTGGCGGTTTCCCAATCCTCCGCCACGACCAGCGCGATCGGCTGGCCGTTGAACTTGATCCTGTCGTCATAGAGCGGGCGGAAGGGCGAGCCCTTCTCCGGTGCCACCTCATCCTTCCAGGCTTCGTCCTTGTCGGCGAGGGGCGGGCGATGAGCATGGGTGAGCACGTCGACCACGCCCTTCACCTTCAGCGCCGCGCTGGGGTCAAGCCGAGCGATGCGCCCGCGCGGAATGGTGGCCTCGACGACGAAGCCATGCAGGAGATGGTCTGCGGCGAATTCGCCGGCATATTTGGCGGCGCCGGTGACCTTGGCCCGGCCATCGACGCGGGAGGTTGGTGTTCCGACATAGGCGTTCATCGGGCCCTCACGCGATCTTCTTGTAAGCTTGTGATTGCGGTGTGGCGCTTGCGGCCTGCATCAGCGTACGCACGACGGCTCGGCGCGCGAGCTCGATCTTGAAGCCATTATGTGAGCGAGCGGTTGCTCCCTGCAGCAGCAGATCGGCGGCGTGCCCAAAATGGTCCGGCGTTGCCGCCTGGCCGCGCAAAGCCGCTTCGGCCTCGAAGCTTCGCCACGGCTTGTGGGCCACGCCGCCGAGCGCCAGGCGCGCTTCGCTGATTGCGTTTCCTTCCAGTTCGAGCGCGGCCGCAACCGAGACCAACGCAAAGGCGTAGGACAGCCGGTCGCGGATCTTCAGATAGCTGTAGTTCTGGGCAAAGCCGCGCGGCGGCAGCTCGATTGCGGTGATGATCTCGCCGCTGCCGAGATTGGTATCGACATGAGGCTTGTCGTCCGGAAGCCGATGGAAATCGGTCAGCGCGATGGTGCGCTGACCGGTGGGGCCTGCGATATGCAAGAGCGCGCCGAGCGCGGCCAGCGCCACGCTCATGTCGGATGGATTGGTCGCGATGCAGGACGTGCTGGTGCCGAGGATTGCGTGGTTACGGTTGAGGCCATCGAGTGCCGAGCAGCCGGAGCCGGGGCTTCGCTTGTTGCAAGGCGTCGCCGTGTCATAGAAGTAGGCGCAGCGCGTTCGCTGCATCAGATTGCCGCCGACCGAGGCCATGTTGCGCAATTGCGCGGAGGCGCCGGCCAGGATGGCGCTGGCGAGCAGGGGATAGCGTTGCTCGATCAACGGATGGTAGGCGAGATCCGAATTCGGCACCAATGCGCCGATGCGCAGCCCACCGTCGGGCGTTTCCTCGATGTCGCGGAGCGGCAGGCGGGAAATGTCGATCAGCCGGGAGGGCCGCTCGACATTCTGCTTCATCAGGTCGATCAGGTTGGTGCCGCCGGCAATCAGCTTCGCGCTCGGATCGGCGGCCAGCAGGCGAATGGCGTCGGCGACATCGGTTGCGCGGGAATACTGGAAGTTGTTCATGATCGGCCCATTGCCTGCTCGATCGCAGCCACGATGTTGGGATAGGCGCCGCAGCGGCAGAGATTTCCGCTCATCAGTTCACGGATCTCGTCGGCGTCCCTGGCGTGGCCTTCGGACAGGAGGCCGGCTGCCGAGCAGATCTGTCCTGGCGTGCAATAGCCGCATTGGAATGCGTCGTGATCTATGAAGGCCTGTTGCAGGGGATGCAGCGCGCCATTCTTGGCCAAGCCTTCGATCGTGGTGATCTCGGCGCCATCCTTCATGATGGCGAGCGTCAGGCACGAATTAACGCGCCGACCGTCGACGAGCACGGTGCAGGCGCCGCATTGGCCGTGATCGCAGCCTTTCTTCGTACCCGTGAGCGCAAGATGATCACGCAAAGCGTCCAGCAGCGTGATCCAGGGCAGAAGATCGAGGGTGCGACTGACACCATTGACGATGAGATGAATCGGAGTGCGTTCGGGAATTTCATGCGTGACATCGCCCATGTCCTGCTCCCTGCAGGCGATCGAGCCGAGACGTCAGCCGTGCTGACGCGGGGGCACGTCGCTTCCGCTGGTCAATGGCGTGCAACGGACAAGCGGCCGCTTGGTTCCTTGACGGGAATTCGGTGCGCCCGCAGCGGTCAGCGCTTCGCCTCGCCGAACACCACGGTCGGCACGGCGCGGTTGACGATCTCGCGCAGCGCGAAGCTCGATTGCACCCGTGCGACGCGCGGCAGGCGCGACAGCTCGGTACGGTGGATGCGCTCGAAATCCTGGATGTCGCGGGCGAGCACGATCAGGATGTAGTCGTCTGTGCCCGACATCAGGAAGCAGCGCACGACGGAGGGGCACTTCACCACCTCCGCCTCGAACGCCTTCAGCGCGTCGTCGCTCTGGCTCTCCAACGCGATCCGGACCAGCACTGTCGTCGTGAGGCCAAACTGCGCCAGATCGAGCGTGGCTTGATAGGCCTGGATGTAGCCATCGTCCTCCAGCGCCTTCTGCCGCCGCGCCATCGCCGTGCTCGACAAGCCGATCTTGTTGGCAAGCTCGGTGTGGCTGGCCCGCGCATTGGTCGTGAGTTCCGCGAGGATGGCGAGGTCTTTCCGGTCGAGGGCCAAGGTTTTGTTTCCAGCGTGAAAGGACATTTCCGCGCCCGAAACCGGCGCGCCAGGCGCGAACCTAGCGGATATTTGCATGAAACCAAACTGCCGCCATCGCTACGATGGTGAACGGAATCAATGCTTTGGAGGAGGGGTTCAAAGATGCGCGTCGGTGTTCCCAAGGAGATCAAGGTGCAGGAATATCGCGTCGGGCTCACCCCAGGCGCGGTCCGTGAGTATGTCGCGGCCGGCCACCAGGTGACGGTCGAGACTGGCGCAGGCAGCGGCATCGGCGCCTCCGACGACGTGTATCGGCGGGCAGGGGCCGCAATCGCCGAAAGCGCCCGCGAAATCTTCGCCAAATCCGACATGATCGTGAAGGTGAAGGAGCCGCAGAAAAGCGAATGGGCCCAGCTCCGCGAAGGCCAGATCCTGTTCACTTATCTCCATCTTGCGCCGGACCCGGAGCAGGCCAAGGGCTTGCTTGCCTCCGGCTGCACTGCAATCGCCTATGAGACCGTCACGGACGCGAACGGTCACCTCCCGCTGCTCGCGCCGATGAGCGAAGTCGCCGGCCGCCTCGCCATCGAGGCCGCCGGCGCCGCGCTCAGGCGGTCGGCCGGCGGCCGCGGGCTGCTGCTCGGCGGCGTGCCGGGCGTGCAGCCGGCGCGGGTCGTCGTGCTCGGCGGCGGCGTGGTGGGAACGCAGGCGGCACGGATGGCCGCAGGGCTCGGCGCCGAAGTCACGGCGATCGATCGCTCGATTCCGCGGTTGCGTCAGCTGGATGATCTCTTTATCGGCCGCGTGCGCACCCGCTTCTCCACCATCGAGTCGGTCGAGGAGGAGGTGTTCGCTGCTGACGTCGTGATCGGCGCGGTGCTGGTGCCGGGCGCCAGCGCACCGAAGCTTGTCACGCGCGCGATGCTGACATCGATGCGGCCGGGCGCGGTGCTGGTCGACGTCGCGATCGACCAGGGTGGCTGTTTCGAGACCTCGCATCCGACCACCCACACCGAGCCGACCTATGAGGTCGACGGCGTCGTGCATTACTGCGTCGCCAACATGCCGGGCGCGGTGCCGGTGACCTCGAGCCAGGCGCTGAACAACGCGACACTGCCGTTCGGATTGATGCTCGCGAACAAGGGCTTTGCCGCGGTGCTAGAGAATCCGCACTTGCGCAACGGGCTCAACGTGCATCGCGGCCGAATTACCAACAAGGCGGTGGCGGAAAGCTTAGGTTTGGAATTCGCGCCGGTGGAGAGCGGGCTGGCGGCCTGAGCAGCCGCAACCTCCGTCATTGCGCGCCAACGGGTCCGCGCGAAGCGCGGCCCGATGACAGGCTCCGCGAAGCAATCCAGAATTCCGCCTCGGAAAGACTCTGGATTGCTTCGCTGCGCTCGCAATGACGATGTGGTGAGAGGGTGCGCTGACCCTACAGCCGATCCGCGTTGGCAGAAGAGTCACACCCTCGTCAACTTGTACTGGCCCAAATCCGGATCGTGGGTCATGCGCCAGTAGTCCACGAACCGCCACGGCATCGCCGAAAACACGCGGCCGCTTGCATTGCGGTAATAAGTGCTCATGCCCGGATGGGTCCAGATCATCGCCTCGTGCTCGACGTCGACCTTGCGGACGTAGTCGTCGAGCACGTCCTGGCGGACGTCGATGGCGGCGACGTCGTGCTCGATCATGTCGACCAGACACGCCGAGATGTAGCGGCTCTGGCATTCCGACTGGAAGATGACGCTGCCGCCGTGGGCGGGGCCGGAGTTCGGCCCGAGCATGCAGAAGAAATTCGGGAAGCCCGGCACGGTGAGGCCGAGGAACGCGGTCGGATTGTCGTTGGCCCAGGCTTCACGTAAATCCTTGCCGGCGCGGCCGCTGATGTTGAGGCGCGCCGCCATCTCCGTGACCTTGAAGCCTGTCGCAACGACAATGATGTCGGCGGGACGGTGCTTGCCGTCGGCGGTGACGATGCCGTTCTGGTCGAAATGGTCGATGGTGTCCGTGACGAGCTCCACATTGGAGCGCATCAACGTCTTGAACCAGTTGTTGTCGAGCAGGATGCGCTTGCCGTAGGGCGGATAGGTCGGCACGCATTTTTCGACCAGGTCGGGCCGGCCCTGTAGTTCCGACAGGATGAAGTCGGTCAGCTCCTGGCGGTGCCGGTCATTGCCTTTGTTGACGGCGCGCTCCGGATGCGGCCAGGCCGGGTCTTTGCGCAGGAAGGGTAAGAGACCGTCGCCATAGCGCCAGAACATATTGAAGCGGTACCACTGCACATAGAACGGCAGGTGCGCGAGCAGCCAGCGTGCGCTCTCGCTGATCGGATCGGCATAGCCCTTCACCGGCCGCGCCCATTGCGCGCTGCGCTGGTAGACGGTGACGGAGGCCACACGGCTGGCGATCGACGGCACGAGCTGCATCGATGTCGCGCCGGTGCCGATCACGGCGACATGCTTGCCGTCGAGATCGATATCGTCGGACCATAGTGCCGAGTGCAGGATCGTGCCCTTGAAGTTCTCCTCGCCCTTGAAGCGGGCGCGCGAGGGATAGTTGAGCTGGCCGATGGCCGAGACCAGCGCGGTGGATTCGAAAGTCTCCTCGCCATCCTTCGTCTTGAGTGTCGAAATCCAGCGTTGCCTTCCTTCATCCCAGCGTGATGAGGTCAGCTCGGTGTTGACGCGCAGATGCTTGCGGATGCCGTATTCGTCCGCGACCTTCAGCAGATAGCCGAGCAGCTCCTCACGCGGGCAGAAATAGCGCGTCCATGCGTTGCGCGAGCCGAAAGAGTAGGAATAGGAATGGTTCGGCGTGTCGACGCCGCAGCCGGGATAGCGGTTGATCCACCAGGTGCCGCCGAGCTCGGCGTTCTTCTCGACGATGGTGTAGGGGATGCCGAGATGGCCGAGCGCCACGCCGAGCGCGATGGCGCAGACGCCGGCGCCGACGATCAGCACATGCTGATCGGCAAGCGTTTCGTCGGAGGGGCGCTTCGTCCAGCGCGCCTCGCGCGGCACAAAACCCATCTCCTCGCGCATCAAAGGCGCATATTCCGGCGCGACATTCTCGCCGAGGCAGGCGCGCATCATCTTCAGCAGCAGCTCCTCGCCAGGATCGGTGATCACGGGTTTCGGCGTGCCATTGGCGAAGAGCCTGACGACGGCGGCGCGGATCTCGTCCTGGATATTCCGGGGCACGCCGGCTTCCGGATCGGGAATGAGGCGGATGTCGCGCTTGGGCAAATAGGGCGGTTCAAGCCACTTCTCGTCGCCGGTCATGTGCACCAGCACCATCAGAAGGCAGCGGATGTCGCCCTCGGCGATGGCCGAGGCGAGGTCGAGCGGCTTGTGCGGAGACGAGATGTTCATGGCGTGTCCTGATCTCCGGAGGCAGTGAAGAGGCCGCGCGTCATCAGCTTGCGATAGGCGGAGATGACGTGCTCGGGCACGGCGGTGACGCCGGCTTCCGAATAGGAGTAGCGCCGGCTGAGATAGCCGCGCGCGCCCATCAGCATATGGACGATCGCCTCGAATTCCTCGTCGCTGTAATCCTCGATCGCGCCGGCAAGCCGCGCGCGACGCAAAATGCGGACATAGGCCGTCGAGATGTTGTCGAGATGCTTCTGGTAGCCGGTCGGTGCGAAGAATTCGGCCTCGTTGAGAATACGCAGGAACTCCGGCACCTCGCGGATGAAATCGAAGAACGCCGCGAAGCGCTCGATCTCCTGCCGTGCTGCATGCGCCGTGCCGGTGCGGGCGCGGATGAACTCGACCATGTCGAGGCCGATCTTGGGCAGCAGCTGGTTCAGCAGCTCCTGGCGGTTCTCGAAATGATTGTAGAACGTGCCCTGCGCGACACCGGCTTCCTCGGTGATGCGCGCGACCGAGGCCTCGGCATAGCCATGCTTGCCGACCACCTTAGTGGCAGCCTCAAAAATCTTCTGCTTGGTCCAGGCGTTGCGCTCGACCCGGTTCAGCTTGGTTATTTTTGCGGTCGCTTGAGTCATTCGGAGGTCTCCAGCTCGGCGCGCAGCACGCGCTTGAGGATCTTGCCTGACGGGTTGCGCGGCAGGCTGTCACGGAGGACGAGCTGTTTCGGCACCTTGAAGCTCGCCAGCCGCGCGCGGCAATGCTCGGTAAGGGCGGGGAGGTCGAGGCTCGCGCCCGCAGTCAGCACGACGATCGCGACCGGCCGCTCGCCCCAGCGCGCATCGCGCAGGCCGATCACCGCGACCTCGCGCACTTCGGGCAGATCGTAGATGACGCGCTCGACCTCGGAGGAGGCGATGTTCTCGCCGCCGGAGATGATCATGTCCTTCTTGCGGTCGGTCAGGTACAGAAAGCCCTCGTCGTCGAGATAGCCGACGTCGCCGCTGCGGAACCAGTCGCCGAAGAAGGCGGACGCCGTCTTGTCTGGATCACTCCAATAGCCGCGCGTGATCTTCGGGCCGCGCAGGCAGATTTCGCCATTCACGTTTGCCGGCAGCGTGTTGCCGTCCTCGTCGCGGATTTCGATCTCGACATGGGCAATGGCGCGCCCGGTCGAGCCGATCTTCTCGATCTCGCGGCCCTTCTCCATGAAGGTGTCGCCGCCGACGGTTTCGGTGAGACCGTAGGCGTCGATGTAGCGCGCATTGCGGAAATATTCGGAGAAGGCGCGGATGCGCGCCTCCGGCGTCTTCTCGCCACCGCCGATCGCCCATTGCAGGCTGGAGACATCGTAGCGGTCGCGGGTGGGGCAGGTGAGTATCGCGGTGGTCATGACAGGCGCGAACCAGGCCGCGTTGAGCTTGTCTTCTGCGATAGCCGCCAGCGCCCCCTCGGGCTCGAAATTGCGCTCGATGCGAATGAACCCGCCATGCCAGAGCGCTGCGATGCCGGGCAGGTCGAGCGCGCCGACGTGATAGAGCGGGCCGACGACGAGAAGGCGTGTGTCGGCGCTGAGGCCAAGCGCGATCGTCTGGTCGGCGGACTTCCAGTAGAAATTATCGTAGGTGAGCATCACACCCTTGGGGCGGTCGGTCGTGCCCGAGGTGTACATCAGCCGCATCAGGTCGGAGGGCTGGCGCACATGCATCGGTGCTGCCGTCGTGTTGCCTGCGAGATGGGTTATGCTCTGCTGTGCGGTCTCGTCGAGCACGACGATGTTCGTGCCCGCTGCATTCGCAGCCAATTCCTGATCGACGACCAGAAGGCGCGCGCCGGCATTGCCGGTGATGTAGCCGACCTCGTCGCGGGACAGACGAAAATTGATCGGCAAGAACACCGCGCCGAGATGGCTGGTGGCGAAGACGAGCTCCAGGAACGCCGCGCTGTTCTTCATCAGCACGGCCACGACATCGTCGGCACGGATGCCCTGCGCGGCGAGCCAGCCGGCGACCGTCCCGATGCGCGCGCCGAAAGCCGCGTAGGAGATCTCCTCGCCGCGGTATTTCAGCGCGGGCCGATCCGGCGTGCGCCGGGCATGAAAGGCGATGAAGCTCGAAAGGTTGATCATTTGCCGGGTTTTGGGCCGTTGCCGGCCTTATTTCCTCCCTCGATGAATTCTGACTCGTAATTCATCTTTGGCTTGACGTCACCCCCCACCCTCTGAAATCCTTGGCATCACGGAGACGAGACGATCTCCGGCAGGGACCAGGACACGCCGACCCGAAAGAGGGAGGGGAAAATGACGAGAACCCGCACGCCGGGCATCAGCCGCCGTTCCACGCTGGCGCTGATGGGCGCCGGTGCGATGACGTTTGCCGCGCCCTGGGTGGCGCGTGCGCAGGCCAAGACCATCAAGATCGGCATGCCGACGATTTTATCGGGGCGCGTCGCGCAGCTCGGCACGTCTTCGCGCAATGCGGTGATGCTCGAGGTCGAGAAGGTCAACGCCGCCGGCGGCCTTGCCGGCCGGCAGATCGAGATGGTGATCCGCGACTCCAAGGGCCAGCCGCAGGAAGCTGCCCGCGTCGCGCGCGAGCTCGTCAACACCGACGGCTGCGAGCTGATGATCGACGCCGAGGCCTCCTCCGGCGCCTTCGCGGTGCACGAGGTCGCGCGCGATCTCGGCGTGTTCTGCATCCACACCAATTCCGAGACCTCGGCACTGACCGCGGATCCGAAGCAGCACATTCCCAATGCCTTCCGCACCGCGCGGCAGGGCGTGCACGACTCCATCGTCGGCGGCAGCTATGCCGCAGCGATCGCCAAGGCAAAAGGCCTGAAGAAGTGGGCGACCTGCTCGCCCGACTATGCCTATGGCCGCGACACCACGGCGGAATTCACGCTCTACCTGAAACGCTTTGCGCCCGAGGTCGAAATCATCAGCGAGTCCTGGCCAAAGCTGTTCCAGGCCGATTACACCGAGGTGGTCACCAAGATCCTGCAGGCCAAACCGCAGGCGCTGTACTCCTGCCTGTGGGGCGGCGATCTCACCTCCTATATCGACCAGGCCAACATCTACGCGATGTTCAGCCAGATGGAGGTGTTCGCGGTCAACATGGCCGACTACACCGCGCTCACCGTGGTGAAGAACCTGCCCAAGGGCATTCACTCCGGCAACCGCTACATCAAGACATTCCCGTCGACGCCGGAGAATGCCGCCTGGGGCGATGCCTACAAGGCCAAGTACAATGAATATCCGACCAACTGGTCGTGGGAAAACGCAACCGCCATCATGCTGATGGCGGAAGCCGCCAAGAAGGCGAACTCGGCCGACGGCAAGAAGATCGCGGAGGTGCTGAAGGGCCTTACCATCAAGTGCCCGTTCGGCGCCGACGGCACGGTGACGATGCGCGGCGACGACCACACCCTCGTCGGCTACGCCATCGGCTGGGGCACCACCATCCCGCAGGAGCCTTATGTTCCCGAGGTCAAGGCCGGCGACTGGAAGACCATCTTCGAGTTAGAGGCCGAGTGGAAGAAGAGCAAGGGCTACACCTGATCTGACGCGCGGCGGAGACGGGCGATCGCCTCCGCCGTTCGTTTCGTTTTCCGCGCCATACCGCGCGCTGCAATGAAAGTGCTTCTGTGGATCTCGACGCGCTCGCCGGCTGCCTCTCCAGCTCCGCCTGCCTGGTGACGCAAACCACCAGCGGCCTCATCATTGGCATGCTGCTGTTTCTCGTTGCGGTTGGGCTGACGCTGATCTTCGGCGTGCTCAAGGTGGTCAATTTCAGCCACGGCGCGTTCTACATGTTCGGCGCCTACTTTGCGATGACGGCCTATCAGCTCACCGGCAGTTTTGCGCTCGCCATGCTGGCGGGCGCGGCCGGCACCGCAATCCTCGGCCTGATTTTCGAGCGCGTCTTCATGAGCCGGGTCTACGGCGCGGATGTCTTGATGCAGCTCCTCGTCTGTTATGCCTTCGTACTAATCTTCGACGATGTCGTGCGCATCATCTGGGGACCGGAGTTCAAGTCGATGGGCATGCCGTCGGCATTCCAGGTGATGCCGTTGTTCATCGCCGGTGGCGTGGTGCCGCCTTACTATCTGTTGCTGATCGGCGTCGCGCTCGTCGCGGCCATCGTGCTCGGCATCGGATTGTCGCGCAGCCGCATCGGCAAGGTGATCCGCGCCGCCGCACATAATCCTGGCATGGTGTCCGCGCTCGGCATCAACACCGGCCTGATCTATGGCGGCGTGTTCGCGCTCGGCGGCATGCTGGCGGGCCTTGCCGGCGCGCTGGCCGCGCCAGTGCGGTCGCTGACGCCGGGGATGGGATTTTCGGTGCTGATCGAATCCTTCATCGTCACCGTGATCGGCGGCATGGGCTCGATCCTGGGCGCGCTGATCGGTGCGCTGCTGCTCGGGCTGATCCGCTCGTTCGGCTCGCTCGGCTTTCCCTTGTTCACGGAAGGCTTGATGTACCTCTTCATGGTGATCGTGCTGGTCTCCAAGCCTACCGGCCTGTTCGGCAAGGAGGCGGCATGACCGAGCTGGAGGCCGGACGCGCCGAAACGCTGGCGCCAGTGCGCAGCGGCGCGGCGGTCCAACGCTACCGTGACGTCCTGATCGCGCTGATCGCCTTCATCGTGCTGGCGAGCCTGCCGCTCTTTACCGGCAGCAAGGCGCTGCTCGACTTCGTCATCCGCTGCTCGGCCTACGGCCTGTTTGCGACGTCGCTGAATTTACTGGTCGGCTACACCGGCCTGACCTCGTTCGGTCATGGCATGTTCTTCGGCCTTGGCGCGTACTGCTACGGCTTGATCATGCAGAAGCTCGGCGTGCCGATTCCCGTCGCCTTCGTCGCGACGCTGGCGATCACCGCAATGTTTGCCGCGATCATCGGCGCGATCTGCGTGCGACTGAAGGAGATCTACTTCGCCTTCGTGACGCTCGCCTTCCAGATGCTGATTCACTCGACCATTTTGTCCTGGGCCTCCTTCACCGGCGGCGACCAGGGTTTGCGCGGCGGCATTCCGCGGCCGCCGTTCCTCGGCATTGACCTTGCCAACCACGTCCATCTCTATATCGCGAGCTGCGCGCTGCTGATCCTTGGTCTGCTCGCGATGCGCCAGATCGCGCAATCACCGTTCGGCTATACGCTGCGCATGATCCGCGACAACGCCGCGCGTGCGAGCTTCCTCGGCATCGACGTCTGGCGTGCCAAGCTGACCGTCTTCGTGCTGGCGGCTCTGTTCGCGTCAATGGGAGGCATGGTGATGGCGCTGTTCGTCTCCGGCGCCTATCCGGAGTTCGCCTATTGGACGATCTCGGGCGAAGGCATCTTCATCAACATGCTTGGCGGCGTCTCGACCTTCCTCGGCCCGATGGTCGGCACCGTGCTGCTGCTTCTGCTCAACGACACTGTCACGCGTTTCACCGAGTATCACGGCATCGTGCTCGGTGTGGTCATCCTGTTCTTCGCGCTGGGCCTGCGCAAGGGCCTCTTGGATTTCGTCGCCGAATGGTTTGCGCAGCGGCGCGATGCAGGCGAGGGGCGCTAGCGATGCTTGAGATCCGCAACCTCGCAAAATCCTTTGGCGGCGTGAAGGCGACCAACGATGTCTCGCTCGACTTCCCCGACGGCTCGCTCACCGCGGTCATCGGCCCGAACGGCGCTGGCAAGAGCACTTTCTTCAACCTGATCACCGGTGCCTTGAGGCCGGATTCCGGGCAGGTGCTGCTCGACGGCGTCGATCTCGCCGGCCGATCGCCGCCCGAGATCGTGCGCCATGGCATCGGCCGCGCCTTCCAAGTGGCCAGCATCTTCAAGTCGCTCACGGTGCAGGAGACCATGCTTGCCGCCGTCAGCGCCGACCAGCGCACCTCCGCGGTGCTGCATAAGCGCTTTCCTTTGCCCGAGACGCGCGACCGCGCCGAGCATGTGATGGAGCTGCTAGGGCTCGCCGGCAAACGTCATCGTACCGCCGCGACCCTGTCGCATGGCGATCAGAAGCTGCTCGATATCGCGATCGCGCTGGTGCTCGAACCCAAGGTGCTGCTGCTGGACGAACCCACCGCCGGCATGGGCCCGGAGGAGCGCTGGCGCATGATCGACAAGGTGCGCGAGCTCTGGGAGACGCAGAAGATCACGGTTGTCTTCATCGAGCACGACATGGACATCGTGTTCAAGATCGCGCCAAAAATCGTGGTGCTTTGCTACGGCCGCATCCTAGCAACCGGCACGCCGGACGAGATCCGCAACAACAGCGCCGTGATCGACGCCTATCTCGGCACCGAACATGCGGGAGCTGCCGCATGAGCGCAGCCGTCATCGAAGTCGCCGATCTCGATGTCTATTATGGCACCAGCCAGATCCTGTTCGGCGTCGGCCTGTCGGTGCGGCAGGGCGAGACCATGGCGCTCTTGGGCCGCAATGGCGCCGGCAAATCGACGACCATGAAGGCGATCATGGGGCTGGCGCCGCCGCGGAGGGGCAGGATCAGCCTGCGCGGCGCGGTGATCTCAGGCCTGAAGCCGCACACCATCGCGCGCGCCGGCCTCGGCTTCGTGCCGGAGGATCGTCAGATTTTTCCGGAGCACACGGTCGAGGACAATCTCGTCATCGGGAAGAAGAAGGGTCCGGACGGCCAGGACGAGTGGCCGATCAAGCGCATTTACGAGGTCTTCCCGCTTCTGGAGCCGCTGCGCCATCGTATCGCCGGGCGCCTCTCGGGCGGTGAGCAGCAGATGCTCGCGATCGCGCGCACGCTGATGGGCAATCCGGCGCTCCTGCTGCTCGACGAGCCGAGCGAGGGCCTCGCGCCGATCATCGTGCAGCGGATCGGGGAGCTGTTGCGGCAACTCCGCCAACTCGGATCGACGGTGCTGATCGCTGAGCAGAACATGCATTTCTGCCTGGGGCTGGCGAGCCACGCCACCGTCATCGACAAGGGCCAGATCGTCTATGCCGCCGGAATCGACGAGCTGAAGGCCAACGACGCGATCCGGCGCAGGTATCTGGCCCTGTAAGCCGGGCCGCCGTGTCCAAATAGGCCGAAGAAGAAAACTATTGTCCTGAGGTTGCCAGACGGAAGGAGTTTTCTCTCGGGAGGGCAAAAACGCCAATCGCTTCCATTGCCGTTTGAGGCCGAAAAGACGACATTCCTATCAGGATTTGATGGGTTGGCCAGAGCCATGGAACGTACCGGATTTGAACCCTTCGGCGAGCAATTGGTGTCCGCGACGGACACCCAGCCGCGCTCGCGTACGTCAAAGCTCCTGCTGCGGGCCGGCACCGGCCTGTTCTGGTCGCTGGTTGCGGGTATCGTGCTTGCCCGTGCCGCCTTCTTCGAGCCCGGCATCTATGACGGCTTCAGCCGCGTCGCTTCGCTGGCCAAGAGCCTGATCTTCTAAGGCCGATTATTCCGGCCTGAGGATAGAACTTCCCTCGGGCCTGATATGTCGAAAACTTATTTCCCTACGGAAGCGCACTGCGTATAAATCTTTCTCCTCAGGGAGAGATTTGTGTCGCAGAATCAAGCATCCAGCCCGGCCGAGACCAAGCCGGCCTCCGCCGCGAGCCGTATTGCGGCACTGATTCCCGGCATTCTCCTCTGCGTTCTCGTCGCCGGTGTCTCGGCTCTGCTCGAGCGGGCGGAACTTGGCGTGTTCGAGCATCCCTATGTCGAGGCGCTGGTGATGGCGATCCTGCTCGGGATGGCCTTGCGCAGCTTCTGGAAGCCCGCGCCGCGCTGGCAGGCCGGCATCGCTTTCAGCGCCAAACAGCTTCTCGAAGTCGCGGTCATGCTGTTGGGGGCCTCCATCAGTTTCGCCGCCATTGCCGCCTCGGGCATCGCGCTGCTCGCGTCGATCGCGGCCGTCGTCGTGATCGCACTCTGCGTCTCCTTCGGCCTCAGCCGCATGCTCGGTCTGTCGACGCGTTTGTCGATCCTGATCGCCTGCGGCAACTCGATCTGCGGCAATTCGGCGATTGCGGCCGTGGCGCCGATCATCGGCGCCAACAACGACGAGATCGCATCCTCGATCTCCTTCACCGCGATCCTCGGCGTGATGATGGTGCTGGGCCTGCCGCTGTTGATTCCACTGTTGCAGTTGTCGGCGACGCAATATGGCATTCTCGCCGGCCTGACCGTCTATGCGGTGCCCCAGGTGTTGGCGGCGACGGTACCGGCCGGACTCGTCTCCACGCAGATCGGCACGCTCGTGAAATTGATGCGCGTATTGATGCTCGGGCCGGTCGTCGTCGGCCTCTCGCTGGTTGCCTCGCGCTGGCACAGTGATGCCAAGAAGACCAATGTCGGCTTCTTTCGCCTGGTGCCGTGGTTCATCCTCGGCTTCCTCGCGCTGGCGACCCTGCGCTCCCTGGAGATCGTGCCGGCCACGGTGGTCGGGCCAGTGACGAAGATCACCGGCTTTCTCACGGTGGTCTCCATGGCCGCCCTCGGCCTCGGCGTCGACGTGCGCGTGCTGGCGAATGTCGGCGGTCGCGTGACGGCCGCCGTGACGCTGTCCTTGATGCTGCTGCTCGGCATCAGCATCGCGCTGGTGCATTGGTTCAAATAATTAGAGCAAAACTGCCGTAGGGTGGGCAAAGGCGCGAAAGCGCCGTGCCCACCACTCGGTTCGGCGTGCAACTGAGTAAGATGGTTGGCACGCTTCCGCCTTCGCTCTACGAGCTACGGCGGACAAGCCGCTTTGCCCACCCTACGAGACTGAGCGCGCTCACTGCGCCTAAATCACATCCGCCAGCGAGTGGCCGTGCAGCTCGATGTTCAAGCCCTGCATGCCCATGTCGTTGATCTCGCCGCCCATTGCCTTGAGGCTTTCCTCGCGGATCAGCGACATCAGCCCGCGGCGCAGAGCCAGAAACTCCGACGACATCATCATCGATTGCTGCCGCGGCCGCTCCAGCGGGATCGGAATCTCCGCCTTGATCGAGCCGGGGCGCGCTGTCATGCAGTAGACGCGGTCGGAGAGGAAGATCGCCTCGTCGATGTCGTGGGTGACGAACAGCACCGAGATCTTCAGCCGCTGCCACATGTTGGTGAGGATCTGCTGCATGATGACGCGCGTCTGCGCATCAAGCGCGCCGAAGGGCTCGTCAAGCAGCAGCACTTTCGGCCCCGTGGCGAGCGCGCGGACGATGCCGACGCGCTGCTTCATGCCGCCGGACAGCTTTTCCGGATAGTGCTTCTCGAACGCCTCCAACCCCGCGAGTCCGAGCAGCGTGCGTGCCGCACGCTCGCGCTGCGAGCGCGGCATGCCGCGCATCTTCAGGCCGAATTCGACATTTTCCCGCACCGTCTTCCAAGGAAACAGCGAATATTGCTGGAACACCATGCCGCGCTCGGCGCTGGGGCCGTTCACGGGCTCGCCGTCGACGGTGACGATTCCGGTGGTCGGCTTGAGGAAGCCGGCGACCGCATTGAGCAGGGTCGACTTTCCGCATCCGGAGGGCCCGACGATCGAGACGAACTCGCCGGGCTTCACATGGATCTGCGTGTCGGTCACGGCCTGCACCGCTCCCTCGATGGTCTCGTAGGCGAGGGAGAAGTTCTTGACCTCGATATGGCCCTTCGGCTCGCTCGCAAGCACCTCGCTCATGTTGACCTCCACGGCATCACCAATTGCCCCGCGCCTCTGATGAGCAGGCTCGATCCAAGGCCGAGAACGCCGATCGCGATCATGCCGAGCGCGATGTCGGCATACTGGACCAGCGAATAGGCCTCCCAGGTGAAGTAGCCGATCCCGTATTGCCCCGAGATCATCTCGGCAGCGATCAGCGATACCCAGGCGACACCCATGCCGACCGTGAGGCCGGTGAAGATGTGCGGCAGCGAAGCCGGAAAATACACCTCGCGGAAGATCGAGCGCTCGCGTGCACCGAGACATTGCGCGGCGCGGACCAGCACTGGATCGACCAGCGACATGCCGTGCAGCGTATTGACGAGGATCGGGAAGAACGAGCCGAGGAAGGTGATGTAGACGATGCTCTGCTCGTTGGTCGGCCACAGCATGATTGCCATCGGTACCCAGGCGATCGCCGGTATCGGGCGCAGCACTTCGGCGACCGGGAAGATCACCTCATGCACCAGCTTGAAACGACCCATGATCAGACCGAGCGGCACGCCCACGATCGCCGCGAGCGAGAAGCCGATGAAGATGCGCCGGCAACTGAGCAGGATGTGCAGCAGGAATTTGGGATCGTGGATCGCCTTGGTGAAGCTCGCATAGACCGCGAGCGGCGATGGCACGTTGGTGAAACGTACGAAGAACACCACGCGATAGGTCGTGAGCAGGTGCCAGACCAGCAGGAAGGCGAGCAGCGAAATCACGCCGATCGCGGTTGCGCGAAGCCGGCCCTGATTCAGCCGGTACCAGCGCCGCGCGAGCGTGCCGAACGAAGGGGGTGTTGCGGGCGGAGTGACGGCGGACACGGGAGCCGTCTCTGCAATGGCTGTTGCCGACATGCTGTCCTCGGAATGTCTGCGGAGGGCGGGACTGCTCACGTCTTGCCTCCGCCGACCGCCGCCTTCACCGCGTCATCGAAGCCGAGCACCTTGCCGCTGATCTTGGCGGCGTAGGCTTCGGCATCTTTCTTGAGCAGGAAGGGCGCCACGTCGCCATTGCCGACCGCGAAGAAAGCCTGGTCGGCGAACAGCTTGATGCCGCGCGTGGTGTCGAAGACATAGGCGACATTGATCTTCTTGCCCTTGGTCTTGTAGTCGGCATAGGCGCCGAGGGTGCAGGCTGCGGATGAGAAGGGCATGATGCCGGCATCATCCACCCAGACCTCGCCCGCCTTGCGCGGATCGGCGATCGGCTTCTTGCAGAAAGAATCTTCGCCGGAAATCTCGTAGTTCTTGGTGCTCGCAAGCTGCGGGTTATTGTCGAGCTTCATCTCGGCGTAGGCCTTGCGGATGTAGCTGTCGTCGACCCACTTCTTCGGATCGAACTCCTTCATGCGACCGAGGTTTTGCAGCACCTTGACGTCGGCCGTGGCGGCATCGATCAGCGCCGGCTTGATCGTTGGGTCGGTGGTCATGTTGCCGCTCGGGCCGAGGAAGATATAGACGACTTCCTTGCTGATGCCTGTCCATTCCTGGATCTTTTCGGCGGCGAGCTTGGGATCGTCGCGCAGCCACTGGTTGGCGGCGATCACCGCCTTGAAGTAGGCGACGACGACTTCCGGATATTTCTCCGCGAAATCGGTGCGGACGACAATGCCGTGGAAGGTCGGCAGATTGGTCTCGACGCCGTCAAAAATCTTTCGCGCGAAGCCGCGGAAGGGCAGCAGCTCTGCGAATGGAACGAAGTCGGCATGCGCGTCGATCTTCTTCTCCTGGAGGTTGGTCGAGCCGACTTCGGGGCTCTGGCTGACCAGCTGGAAGAAGTCAGTGGGATAGCCACGGTCCTGCATCGCCTTCAGCACCATGCCGTGCGCGGCCGAGCCGAAGGGAACGCTGACGAGCTTGCCCTTGAGATCGGCGAGATCGTAGTAGGGCGAATCCTTGTGAACGACGATGCCGTTGCCGGAGCCTGACTGGCTGTAGGCAGCGATGCCGATCAGTCGGCTCTTGCTCTCGGGATTGCTCTCGAAGGTGAAGCCGTTCACGATCAGCGGATAGTCGCCCATCATGCCGATCTGGAGCTTGTTCGCCATCATCGCGTTCGTGACGGGTGGGCCGGACGTGAAATTCTGCCACTCCAGCTCGAATTTGATGTTGGCGTACTTGCCGTCCTTCGGCAGGTATTTTTCGAGCAGATGCAGCTGCCGGATGACGACGCCGGCGGTCACCGTGTTGGTCGTGGTGTCCTGCGTTCCGATGCCGAGCGTGACGGTTTCCGCCGAGGCCGGCTGCGCGAGCAAAAGCGCCAGCGAAGTCATCGACATCGCGATCGAGAGCGTGGGAAGATGGCGGACCATTCTCATCCTCATTCGGTTGGATGTGCTGTGGTTGCCATGATTGGGTGAGGGCCCGGACAGGGCAAATCCGGAATGACACCCGCAGTCGATTAGTTGCCGGGAAAAACTGATTGCATACTCCTTGGGCAGTCCTGCACTATAAAGCCGCTTGCCTGTGCACCGGCCCTGGTCGCAAGCTCATTCAGTCAGACGCGTGTCCACGCATCTCCTCCAGCACGTCGGGCCGGCAGACCACGATCTGCGAGCGCTTCGTCAGCACGATTCCCTTTTCCTGCATGCGCTTCAGGCTGATCGTGACCCATTGCCGGGTGGCGCCGACCATGTGCGCGATGTCGGCATGGGTGAAGGCGGCTGCAATCACTCGGCCATCGGCATCCTCGACGCCATAGAGCTCGACGAGGTGCAGCAGCAGGTGTGCGAGGCGCTGCGTGATAGAGCGCGTTCCCAGCATCTGGGCCAGCGCCGAATAGCATTTGCCCTTGAAGGTCAGTCCCTCGATCAGGCCGATCGCAAGGTTGGGGATCTCCACGGCAAGGGATCGCAGCTCCTTTCCGGGCAGGTGCACCACGCTGCAATTGCTGGATGCGACACCGGACCATTGGTGAACGGTGCCTTCGAACACTTCGGGCCCGCCGACGAAATTGCCGACATGCCAGTAGGCCAGCGTGATCTCCCGCCCGAGCGGGGAGGTGTAGAAGACGCGAATGCGGCCGCTCTCGATCAGCCAGATGCCGTCATGCTTGCCGCCCTGGCTGAACAGCGTCTGGCCGCGGTTGAGCACTTTTCGGCGGCCTTGTTTCAAGACCAGCTCACGCTCGCGCGGCGACAGCTTGTCCATCAGCGGCGGCGGGCCGCCGATCCATTGCTGGTTCTCGGTGAGCAGCAGCGAGGAGCTGCCGGCAGGCCGGACTGCCGGGGGAACAGTCCCACGAACTGCATTCGCCGCCTGCAACATCATCTGCCTCCGGAACGCTCAAATCGTTCTAAAGAGGAGCAATGTCCGTGCCAGATCGGACGGAATGCTGCTGTCGGAGCCTACGCGCGCCACACATTCAGGTGTCATCGCCCGGCTCGACCGGGCGACCCAATATTCCAGAGACAGCAATGAGTTACGGAGAGGCCGCGGCGTACTGGATTCCCCGCCTTCGCGGGGAATGACAGCGGAGTTTGTGGCCGCTGTCCCGCCTATCTCAAGACTGCGTCGGCTTAACGCCCCACCAAACTCAGCAAATAAGGCTTCGGGTAGATCCCCCTGTTATGGCCGTCCGAAAACGAAAGATTCAGCCCATAGCCGAGATCGCCGATCCCGGTGATCGCGATGCCCGGAAATGCCTTAGGAAAGCGGCCATCGAACCGGGCGCGGGTGCAGTGGGCGCATTTGCAGGAGAGGCGGAGCGTTTCCGCGGGTAGGCTGATCGCCTCATCCTGCGTGGTGCGGACGAGGAGCGAGGCGAGATCGGCGCTGGCTTCATAGTCGGCCACGGTCGGTGCCACCAAGGTCATGGTCATGACGTATCTCCGACCTTGCTCTACGTTTCGCAGCGCCGCCGCGATAGCAACTAATTGCCGGCGCAGGCGTGGGCCGCCGATCTTCGATGCCTGCATTCAAGCATCGCCCCCGAAATGTGAAACTAATCGACCGGGAATTTCACTTCCGCGTTGCCGTAGTCCCCTCTCTCCGAAACCTTGGGCGCAATCGAGCCAAGGAGAGACGGCGGATGAGCGCATTTCAAAAGGAAACGGTTTTGTCGGTCAGGCACTGGACCGAGTCTCTGTTCAGCTTCACTGCGACGCGCGATCCCGGCTTCCGCTTTCAGAACGGCCAGTTCGCGATGATCGGCCTCGAGGTCGAGGGCAAGCCCTTGATGCGGGCCTACAGCATGGCCAGCGCCAATCACGAGGAGGCGCTCGAATTCTTCTCGATCAAGGTGCAGGACGGCCCGCTCACCTCGCGCCTTCAGAAGATCAGGCAAGGCGACATCATTCTGGTAGGTCGCAAGGCGACGGGCACGCTGATTACCGGCAACCTCATTCCGGGAAAACGCCTCTTGCTGCTCTCGACCGGCACGGGGCTCGCGCCGTTCGCCAGCCTCATCAAGGACCCCGACGTCTACGAGAACTACGAGACCATCGTGCTTGCCCATGGCTGCCGTCAGGTCTCCGAACTCGCCTATGGCGAGCACCTCGTCGAAGGCCTGCGCAATCACGAATTTTTCGGACCGCTGATCCGCGACAAGCTCGTTTATTACCCGACCGTGACCCGCGAGCCGTTCAGGAATCGCGGCCGCATCACTGACCTGATCGCATCGAACCAATTGTTCGACGACATCGGGCTACCAGGCCTCGATATCCGGACCGACCGCATCATGCTCTGCGGCAGCCCGGCGATGCTGGAGGAACTCCACGCAATGTTCTCGGCGCGCGGCTTCGTTGAGGGCAATCACAGCCAGCCCGGCCATTTCGTGATCGAAAAGGCCTTTGTCGAGCGCTGAAGCGCAAATCGCACCCCGTCGACAACTAATTGCTATCGCCGGGACGTCACCTGAACAAATCTGACGCAAAGGCGCCGACCATCGGCGAACCAGGAGCAAGCGATGGCACTAGATCAGATCGTCGACGGACTTTCGGAGGTTTCCTGCGATGTGCTGGTGATCGGCGGCGGCACGGCCGGCCCGATGGCGGCGCTGAAGGCGAAGCTGAAAAACCCGAAGGCCAACGTCGTCCTGCTCGAAAAGGCCAACGTCAAGCGCTCCGGCGCGATCTCGATGGGCATGGACGGGCTGAACAATGCCGTCATCCCCGGTTACGCGACGCCCGAGCAGTACACCAAGGAAATCACCATCGCCAATGACGGCATTGTCGACCAGAAGGCGGTCTATAAATACGCGCAGAACTGCTACAAGGTCATCGAAGAGCTCGACAGTTTCGGCATCCGCTTTCTCAAGAACGAGAACGGCGATTACGCCGTCAAGAAGGTGCACCACATCGGCACCTATGTGCTGCCGATGCCGAACGGCGAGACCGTGAAGAAGGCGCTGTATCGCCAGCTCCGCCGCGCCCGCATCCTGATCTCCAACCGCTACATGGCGACGCGGCTCTTGAAATCCGCCGACGGCCGCATCGCCGGTGCGGTCAGCGTCAATACCCGCACTGCCGAGATGCTGGTGATCAAGGCCAAGGCGGTGATCCTGTGCATGGGCGCCGCCGGCCGTCTCGGCCTGCCGACCTCCGGTTACATGTTCGGCACCTACGAGAACGCCGCCAATTCCGGCGATGGCTATGCCATGGCCTATCACGCCGGCGCCGCGCTCGCGAACCTCGAATGCTTCCAGATCAACCCGCTGATCAAGGACTACAACGGTCCGGCCTGCGCCTATGTCGCGGGCCCCTTCGGCGCTTACACCGCGAATAACGAAGGCTCGCGCTTCATCGAATGCGACTATTGGTCCGGCCAGATGATGCTGGAATTCTACAACGAACTCTTGTCCGGCAAGGGTCCGGTGTTCCTCCAGCTCAAGCATCTCCACCCCGACACCATTTCCGAGATCGAGTCGACGCTGCACAAGGTCGAGCGCCCGACGCGCGGCCTGTTCCAGCAGGGGCGCGGGGTCGACTATCGCAGCGAGTCGATCGAGATGCACATTTCCGAGATCGGCTTCTGCTCCGGTCACAGCGCTTCAGGCGTGTTCGTAGACGACAATGCCCGTACCACCGTGCCTGGCCTTTACGCCGCTGGCGACATGGCGAGCGTTCCGCACAACTACATGCTGGGCGCCTTCACCAACGGCTCGGTCGCCGGCATCGATGCCATGGAATTCGCCGACAGCCACGACTTTGCGGAGTTCGATGCCGCGGATGTCGCCAGGGAACGCGACCGTGTGATGGCGCCGACGAAGCGCGAGGACGGGATTCCGCCGAACCAGATCGAGTACAAGACCCGCCGCCTCGTCAACGATTATCTCCAGCCGCCGAAGGTCACCCGCAAATACGAGCTCGGCATGCGCCGTCTCGCCGAGGCGAGGGAAGACATGCAGGAGCGCATGATTGCGCGCAATGCGCACGAGCTGCTCCGCGCGCTCGAGGTGCAATCGATCATGGATTGCGCCGACATGGCTGCGCATGCCTCGCTCTACCGCGAGGAGAGCCGCTGGGGCCTCTATCACTGGCGCACCGATTTTCCGGAGAAGGACAATGAGAACTGGTTCTGCCACACGCTGCTGTCCAAGCGGGACGGCAGGATGACCAGCGAGAAGCGGGCGGTGGAACCCTATGTCGTCCCGATCGCCGACGATGAGAAGGACCTCTACGACAAGCAGCGCATCCGGGCCACAGCCTGAGCCCTCATCACAGCAAGCAACAGGAGATAACGATGCCTCTCGCGTCCTATCAGACATCGGTTCCGGTGGTCGTCGACGACGCCAAATGCATCGCCGACAAGGGCTGCACCGTGTGCGTCGACGTCTGCCCGCTCGACGTGCTGCGCATCAGCGACATGACCAACAAAGCCTACATGGCCTATGACGAGTGCTGGTACTGCATGCCCTGCGAGGCGGATTGCCCGACCGGCGCCGTCACCGTCAACATTCCGTATTTGTTGAGGTGACCATGTCGAGCCCGTTCGAGTCCTATGACGATCTCGACGACGCTGATGAGCGGCTCCAGGCGGCTGATCCCGCCGAGCGCCGTGTCGCCATCATCGCACTCGGCCATTCCGGCGATCCCGCCGCGGTCGCTCATCTCGCCAACATGGTGGCCGATCCCGACGCAGGCGTGCGCCAGCAGGTCGCGATGGCGCTCGGCGAGTTCGACGGGCCGGAAGCCGCGAGCGCGCTGGTGAAGCTGCTGGTCGACCCCGAGAGAATCGTCGCGGGCGCCGCGGCCGACAGCATGGCCGAATTCAAGGATCCCGCTTGCGCCGATGTCATCCTGCCGCTGGTGAGGCATCCCCACGCCTTCGTCCGCATGGCCGCACTGCGCGCGCTCAAGGAGCTGCGTCGCAAGGACACGCTGAAGCCGGCGCTGGAAGCATTACAGGATTCCGATGCCGCCGTGCGCGTGCAGGCGATCGGCGTGATCGGCTTCCTGAAGCTGGAAGAATCCATCCCCGCGCTGACGGCGCTGATCAACGATCCCGACGCCCATGTGCGCCGCGCCGCCGTGAGTGCGCTTGCATTCTCGCAGATGAAGCCTGCCGCGGAGACGATCACGCGTGCGTTGAAGGACTCGGACTGGATGGTGCGGGAGATGGCTGCGGAAACGCTGGGCCTCAACGTCAACGGTTCGCTCGCGGCCGATCAGCTCGTCGCCTGCCTTGCCGACGAGTTTTGGCAGGTGCGGCTGAAGGCGATCCGCAGCCTCGGCAAGATGAAGATCGAACGCGCGGTGCGCCCGATCGGCAATTGCGTCAATCACGACCAGGCTAATTTGCGCAAGGAGGCCGCCGCGGCGCTCGGCGAGATCGCCCATCCCGATGGCGAAGCATTCTTGGCTGTGATCGCCGATGATCCCGATCCCGATGTTCGCAAGAACGCACGCTGGGCGCTTCAGCAGATTGCGGCGCGGAAGGCGCGGGCGGGGGCATAGCCGCCGCTCTGGACTTCCCTCGCCAGACGTTTATTGGTCTTCGCCAAGGGGACCGGCCGTCGAATGATGCGGCCGGTCCGAAAAACAGCGAGGACGCGGCCATGACGACATTGACGGTTAAAGACCTTCTCCCCGAGGACGGCACGCAGGGAACGCTGGCCGGCCGCGTCTGGCTGCCGCAGGCGAATGGGCCCGCCGTCGTCGCCGTGCGGGGCGACGGCGTCTTCGACGTCACGGCGAAATTCCCCACCATCAGCGCGCTCTGCGAAGAGGACGATCCAGCCAAGGCGCTTAGCTCGACCAAGGGCGAGCGCATCGGCGATCTCGAAGCCATCGTCGCCAACACGGCACCCGATCGGCGCGATCGTCAGAGGCCATGGCTGCTTGCACCCGTCGATCTCCAGACGCTGAAGGCCGCCGGCGTCACCTTCGCGATCTCGATGCTGGAGCGCGTGATCGAGGAGCGCGCCAAGGGCAACCCTGCCTCGGCTGAAGCGATCCGCAAAGAAGTGACGCGGCTGATCGGCGACGATCTGTCGAAGCTCAAGCCCGGCTCGGACCAGGCGATGCATCTAAAGCAGGTGCTGATCGACCAGAACGCCTGGAGCCAATATCTCGAGGTCGGCATCGGTCCCGATGCCGAGGTCTTCACCAAGGCGCCGACATTGTCGTCGGTCGGCACCGGCATGGATGCCGGCCTGCATCCGAAATCGACCTGGAACAACCCCGAGCCCGAGCTCGTGCTGTTCGTCTCGAGCCGCGGCAGGATCGTCGGCGGCGCGCTTGGCAACGACGTGAACCTGCGTGACTTCGAGGGCCGCTCGGCGCTGCTGCTGTCGAAGGCCAAGGACAACAACGCCTCTTGCGCGATCGGCCCGCTGTTACGCCTGTTCGACGACACGTTCTCGCTGGACGACGCGCGCAGGCTGGACATCAGCCTCAATGTGAAGGGCGCGGACGGATTCGTTCTCAACGGCCATTCCTCGATCAGCAAGATCAGCCGCGACCCGACCGATCTCGTCGCGCAGACCATCGGCAAGGTGCATCAATATCCAGATGGTTTCGTGCTGTTCCTCGGCACGATGTTCGCGCCCGTCGAGGACCGTGATGCGCCGGGGCAGGGGTTCACCCACAAGCGCGACGACATCGTCACGATCGCCGCGCCCCAGCTCGGCAAGCTCGTCAACCGCATGCGCACCAGCGACGAGTGCGAGCCGTGGACCTTCGGCATCGGCGCGCTGATGAAGAATCTCGCGCAGCGGAAGCTGATCTAGCTCTTCGCCTCTCCCCGCTTGCGGGGAGAGGCCGGAATTTGCGAAAGCAAATTCCGGGTGAGGTGGACTCTCCACGAGTCGATTAGGCCGATATACGCACAGCTCTCGCCACATCGTCATTGCGAGCGCAGCGAAGCAATCCAGAGTCATTCCGCGGAGGGATTCTGGATTGCTTCGCTGCGCTCGCAATGACGGGAGGAGAGGTTGTGAGCCCGTCTCTCATTAGTTTTCGCGGAGACACCCCTCACCCCAAGCCTCTCAGCGCGAGCGAAGCTCGTCGCGGCCCCGCAAGCGGGGCGAGGGAGCGCACCTGCGCTGTTGACGGCTACTTGCCAAGCACACATCATTATCTTCATCTCCGCGTTGCATCTGTGGAACGATATCGCGCTGTGCGTGTCATCTATGCGGCCAGCCGGTTCCGCCGCTCTCTTTCCACTAAATAGTCAAATAATATGACTATACGGAACCATTCTTCCGTGAAATAGTGCCTTCCGCCGCCTCGAAGGCCGGCCTGCGGGTGCCATGCTACCATCGGCGCCCCCAGATAAACATCTTGGGAGACACGCCTGATGACCTTCAAAGCCCTCTTTGCGGCCAGTGCCACGGCCGCGTTGCTGCTCGCCCTGCCGGCGAATGCCGCCGAGCTCACCATCGGCTTCTCGCAGATCGGATCGGAATCCGGCTGGCGCGCGGCCGAGACCTCGGTCTCCAAGCAGGAAGCCACCAAGCGAAAGGTCAATCTCAAGATCGCTGACGCGCAGCAGAAGCAGGAGAACCAGATCAAGGCGATCCGCTCCTTCATCGCGCAGAATGTCGACGCGATCTTCCTTGCGCCAGTCGTCTCGACCGGTTGGGATTCGGTGCTGAAGGAAGCCAAGGAGGCCAAGATCCCGGTCGTGCTGCTCGACCGCGACATCGATCCCTCTGGCAAGGAGCTCTATCTCACCGCTGTCACCTCCGACAGCGTGCACGAAGGCGAGGTCGCCGGCGACTGGCTGGCCAAGACCGTCGGGGCTAAGGCCTGCAACATCGTCGAATTGCAGGGCACGGTCGGCGCGAGCGTCGCGGCCAACCGCAAGAAGGGTTTCGACACCGCCATCGCCAAGCATGCGAACCTGAAAGTGGTACGCAGCCAGACTGGCGACTTCACCCGCGCCAAGGGCAAGGAGGTGATGGAGAGCTTCATCAAGGCCGAAGGCGGCGGCAAGTCGATCTGCGCGGTCTACGCCCACAACGATGACATGATGGTCGGCGCGATCCAGGCGATGAAGGAAGCCGGTCTCAAGCCCGGCAAGGAGATCCTCACCGTCTCCATCGATGCGGTCCCCGATATCTTCAAGGCGATGGCCGCCGGCGAAGCCAATGCGACCGTCGAGCTGACGCCGAACATGGCCGGCCCGGCGCTCGATGCGATTGCGGCATTCAAGGGCAAGGGCACGGTTCCGCCGAAGTGGATCCAGACCGAGTCCAAGCTCTATACCGCTGCCGACGATCCGCAGAAGATCTACGACAGCAAGAAGGGCCTCGGTTACTGAGGCGGGCGCTGCGCCGGACCGCCATGTTTCAGTGGTCCGGCGATACCCCCTTCGAAATCGCTGTGCGAACGAATAGGCTGGGTGACCGCATCATCGGCGGGCACTGGCGGGAGTGACGTTGTCATGGAGAACAGCCCCGATCCTGCTCCGGCCCTTCTGGAGGTGCGCGGGATCAGCAAAAGCTTCGGTGCTGTGCGTGCGTTGCAGGAGGTCGACTTCACGCTGCGCGCCGGCGAGATCCATGCGCTGCTCGGCGAGAACGGCGCCGGCAAGTCCACGCTGATCAAGGCGGTCACCGGCGTGTTCCCGCGCGATGCCGGCATCGTCAGGATCAGTGGCGAAGCCATCGCGCCGCGCTCGGCCAAGGCCGCTCTTCAGGCCGGCATTGCCACCGTCTACCAGGAAGTCAATCTGCTGCCGAACCTCTCGGTGGCACAGAATCTGTTTCTCGACCGCCAGCCGATGCGTTTCGGCATCGTCCGCGAAGGCGAGATGCGTCGCCGCGCCAAGGCCTTGCTCGCGGACTTCGGCCTCGATATCGATGTCGCCGCGCCGCTCGGCAGCTATTCGGTCGCCGTGCAGCACGTCACCGCGATCGCGCGGGCCGTCGATCTCTCCGCACGCGTGCTGATCCTGGACGAGCCGACCGCGAGCCTCGACCGCCACGAAGTCGAGATTCTCTTCGGTATCATGCGCCAGCTCGCAAAGCGTGGCATCGGCATCGTCTTCGTCAGCCACTTCCTGGACCAGGTCTACGAGATCTCCGACCGCATCACGGTCTTGCGCAATGGCCGCCTGGTCGGGGAGCGCGAGACGGCTTCGCTGCCGCGGCTGGAATTGATCCGGATGATGCTCGGTCGCGAGCTGGCCGAGACCACCAGCGCGCGGGCTTCTGCCACCGAACACAAGGCGCGCGAGATCTGCGCGAGCTTCGAGGGTTACGGCAAGGCCGGTTATGTCGCGCCGTTCAATCTCGAGCTGCGCCATGGCGAGGTCGTTGGTCTGGCCGGCCTGCTCGGCTCGGGCCGGACCGAGACGGCGCGGCTGGTGTTCGGCGCCGAACGCGCCGATCGCGGGCAGGCGAGGGTGGAAGGCACCCCCGTGCGGCTCCAGTCGCCGCGCGACGGCGTCCGCCACGGTTTTGGCTATTGCCCGGAGGAGCGCAAGACTGACGGCATCGTCGCCGAGCTCAGCGTGCGTGAGAACATCGTGCTCGCGCTCCAGGCCAAGCGCGGGCTGCATCGCCCGCTGTCGCGCCGCGAGCAGGACGAGATCGCGCGCCGCTACGTCAGGATGCTCGATATCCGGCCGGCGGACCCGGAGCGCGCCGTCGGCCTGCTCTCCGGCGGCAATCAGCAGAAAGTGCTGCTGGCGCGCTGGCTCGCGACATCGCCGCGCCTGCTGGTGTTGGACGAGCCGACCCGCGGCATCGATGTCGGCGCGCATGCCGAGATCATCCGTCTGATCCGCGAGCTCTGCGACGACGGCCTCGCACTGCTCGTGATCTCCTCCGAGCTGGATGAGATCGTGACCTATTCCGATCGCGTTGTGGTGTTGCGCGACCGTGCCCATGTCGAGGAGCTCGCAGGCGAGGCGATCGACGTCGGCAACATTCTTGCGGCCATCGCCGCGGACGGCGCCAGCGTTGCGCATGAGGGCCGGGCATGATAGCGCTGTTGCCGCGCCGCGGCCTTGCCCAGATCCTTGCGCTGGTCGTCATCCTGGCGGTCGATCGCGTGGTGTCGCCGCAATTCTTCGACCTGCGTCTCCAGGACGGCCGGCTGTTTGGCAGCCTGATCGACGTGCTCAACCGTGGCACGCCGGTGGCGCTGCTTTCGCTCGGCATGGTGCTGGTAATCGCCACGCGCGGCATCGACCTGTCGGTCGGCGCCGTCATGGCGATCTCGGGCGCGATCGCGGCGAGCCTCGCCGACAGCCACGGTCTGCCGATCGTGCTGGGGGCTGCGCTCGGTGCCGGACTCGTCTGTGGGCTCTGGAACGGCTTCCTCGTTGCCGTGCTCGGCATGCAGCCGATTGTGGCGACGCTGATCCTGATGGTGGCCGGGCGCGGCATCGCCCAGCTGATCACCGAGGGGCGCATCGTGACCTTCTCTTCGCCGGATCTGGTCTGGCTCGGCAATGGCGCCATTCTCGGCCTGCCGGTGCCGGTCGCGATTGCCTTGGGCATGCTGATCCTCACCGGCGCGGTGGTGCGCGGCTCGGCGCTAGGGCTGCTGATCGAGGCGACCGGCGGCAATGCGCGCGCAAGCGAGCTCGCCGGCGTCGGCACGCGGGCCATGATCTTGTCGGTCTATGTCTGGTGCGGCGTCTGCGCGGCGCTCGCCGGCGTGATCGCAGCCGCCGACATCATGGGCGCGGATGCCAACAATGCCGGCCTCTGGCTCGAGCTCGACGCCATTCTTGCGGTGGTGATCGGCGGCACCTCGCTGTTCGGCGGCCGCTTCAGCCTGTTGCTCGCCGTGCTCGGCGCGCTGATCATCCAGACCACGAACACCGGGATCCTCTTGTCCGGCTATCCGCCGGAGTTCAATTTGCTGGTCAAGGCGGTGGTGGTGCTCGCGGTGCTGTTGCTGCAATCGCCGAAATTCGCCGGCATTGCCGGAATCGCCGCGCGGGTGCGGAGGTCCAAAGCATGAAAGGCCTGCCGCCCGTCCTCATCACGGCCATCGTGCTCGTCGCCGGCTTTGCGCTCTGCGCGATGCAATTCCCCAACATTGCCTCGACCCGCGTGGTCGGCAATCTCCTCACCGACAACGCTTTCCTCGGCATCGTCGCGATCGGCATGACCTTCGTCATCATCTCCGGCGGCATCGATCTCTCGGTCGGCTCGGTGATCGGTTTCACCACTGTGTTCGTGGCGCTGGCCATCGAGCGCTGGGGCGTGCCGCCGCTGGTCGCTTTCGCCGCCATCCTGGTGCTCTCGGCTGGGTTCGGGGCTACAATGGGCGCCGTGATCCATGTCTTCGACCTGCCGCCCTTCATCGTCACGCTCGCCGGCATGTTCTTGGCACGCGGTGCGAGCTTCCTGCTCTCGACGGAATCGGTACCGATCACCGCGCCGGTCTACTCCACCGTGTCCGACTTCGCGCTGCGGATGCCCGGCGGCGGACGGCTGACGGCGATCGCGATCATCATGCTGGTGATCGTGATCGGCGGCGCCCTGCTGCTGCATCTCACCCGGTTCGGCGCCAATGTCTATGCGCTCGGCGGCAGCCGGGCGACCGCGAGCCTGATGGGCGTTGCAGTCGGCAAGATGACGGTGAAGATCTACATGCTGTCGAGCCTGCTGGCGGGCATCGCCGGCATTGTCTTCTCCTTCTACACCAGTGCGGGCTATTCGCTCTCTGCGGTCGGCGTCGAGCTCGACACCATCGCGGCCGTCGTGATCGGCGGCACGCTGCTCACCGGCGGACAGGGATCGGTGATCGGCACCTTCCTCGGCGTGCTGATTCAGGGCCTGATCCAGACCTACATCAATTTCGATGGCACGCTGTCGAGCTGGTGGACTAAGATCGCGACCGGCGTGCTGCTGTTCGCCTTCATCGCCTTGCAGCAGGGGCTGGTCGCGCTTGCACGACGGCCGGTGAGGAAGAGTGCAGGAGCAATCTCATGACCTCGCGCATCGTCGTCATCCCGACGCGACGGGCCCACTCCAACCATGCGGAGGTGGCCCGCTCGATCGGTGTCGACATCATCGCCGGCCGCTATGCGGAGGGGACGCGGCTGCCCGGTGATGCCGAGATGATCGCGATGTTCGGCGTGTCGCGGCCGGTGCTCAGGGAGAGTGTGAAGACCCTGGTCGCCAAGGGGCTGCTCACCACCAAGGCGCGGGTCGGTACCGTCGTACGCGAGCGCGGCGCCTGGAACATGTTCGACGCCGACGTGCTGGCCTGGCATCTGGACGCCGGCATCGACAAGCGTTTCCTCAACGACCTCGCTGAGATCCGTCTGGCCGTCGAGCCGCGCGCCGCCGCTCTCGCAGCTATGCACCGGTCCGACGAGGACGTCGCTGAGCTCCGTCGCTGCATGGATCGCATGCGGCTTGAAGCGTCCGACTCCGTCGGCTTTGCCGATGCCGACCTCGCGCTCCATGTTGGGGTGGCGCGTGCCTCCGGCAATCTGTTCATGCGCTCGATCGGGCATGTCATCGAGGCTGCGCTCCGCGCCTCGTTCCTGCTGAGCGCCCCGGTCGAGTCGGAGGACCGCGACACCGTGCTGCTCTGGCATCAGAAGATCGTCGATGCCATTGCGGCGGGCGATGTCGACGCCGCGTCGGAGGCGATGGTCTACGTCATTCACAACGGCATGCGCCGCCACGAGGACGCGGTGATCGAAACCGCGCCGGCCGAGCCGCTGTCATCTGCGAAATCCGGAGAGAGATCGTGACTGAACTTCGTATCGCCATCGTCGGCTTCGGCAAGATCGCGCGCGACCAGCACCTTAGTGCGATCGCGGCGACACCGGGTGCGACGCTCGTGGCTGTCGCCAGTCGCAACGCCTCGCTGCCGGGGCTGCCGCATTTCGCCACCATCGAGGAGTTGCTGGAGAAGGGGCCGCCGATCGACGCGGTGTCGCTCTGCACGCCGCCGCAGATGCGCCGTGCCCAGGCGGCTGCGGCGCTCGCCGCCGGCAAGCATGTCATGCTGGAGAAGCCGCCCGGCACCGGCGTTGCCGAGCTCGATCCGCTGATCGCGACGGCGGCGAAGGCGAAGCGGACGCTGTTTGCGACCTGGCATTCGCGCTACGCGCCGGCGGTCGAGCCGGCGCGGCAATGGCTCGCCGAACGCCGCATCACCTCCGTGCACATCAGCTGGAAGGAAGACGTCCGCGTCTGGCATCCCGGGCAAGGCTGGATCTGGGAACCGGGCGGGCTTGGCGTATTCGATCCCGGCATCAACGCGCTGTCGATCTTGACCAAAATCCTGCCGCAGTCGGTGTTCGTCACGGCGGCCGAGCTGGCCTTTCCCGCCAACTGCCAGGCGCCGATCGCCGCGAAGCTGACGATGACGGACATCGGCGGCCTGCCGATCAGCGCCGAGTTCGATTTCCGTCAGACCGGACCGCAGAGCTGGGATGTCCTCGTGGAAACCGATCAGGGCCGGTTGACGCTATCCGGCGGCGGCAGGCGCATGGCGATCGACGGCAAGACCGTTGCCGAGGCGCCCGATGAGGAATATCGGGAGCTCTACCGGCGCTTCGTCGATCTCGCTGCGACCTGCGCGAGCGACGTCGATCTGGCGCCATTGCGTCTCGTCGCCGATGCTTTCCTGCTCGGCAAGCGGACGATCGTCGAAGCATTTGTGGACTGACAATGGCTGGCTCGAAAATAACAAGAGACGTTTTCGGAACGCTGCCGGACGGCCGCGCGGTCGAACGCATCGTACTGCGCGGAGCGGGCGGCTTCGAAGCGCGGATCATCACCCATGGCGCGGTGATCCAGGCGTTGATCGCGCCGGACGCGAAGGGCGGCTACGACGATGTCGTGCTCGGGCACGATGCGTTCGCGGGCTATCTCGCCGAGCGAAAGTTCTTCGGCGCCACCGTCGGCCGTTATGCCAACCGCATCGCCAAGGGACAGTTTTCGCTCGACGGCGAGACGGTGCAGCTTCCCGTCAACAACGGTCCGAATGCGCTGCACGGCGGCCTCGATGGCTTCGATCGGAAACTCTGGGAGATTGCGGAGATCGACGAGGGCGCCGAGCCCGCCGTGATGCTCACCTATGTCAGCCCGCATGGCGAAGAAAATTATCCCGGCCGGCTCGATGTGCGTCTGACCTATCGCATCACGGGACCGACTGAGCTGTCGCTCACCATGGAAGCCCGCACGGACCGGCCGACGATCGTCAACCTCACCAACCACAGCTTCTTCAATCTGGAAGGTGCGACGTCGGGTACCCCCATCCTTGATCATAGACTGACGGTTGCCGCCGAGCATTTTCTCGCGATCGATCCCACCGCCATTCCGCTGCCGGAGCCGCCGCGTCACGTTGCCGGCTCGCCGTTCGACTTCCGCGAAGCACGGCCCGTCGGTGCGCGCATCCGCGAGGGCGATCAGCAATTGCAGAGCGGCAGGGGCTACGATCACACCTACTGCCTCGCGCGTGATGGCAAGCTTGCTTTCGCGGCCCGGCTGGAGGCGCCGCGCTCGGGGCGCATCATGGAGCTGTTCACCGATCAGCCCGGACTTCAGGTCTATTCCGGCAATTATCTCGATGGCACGATCTCCGGGAAGGGCGGCAAGCTAATCCGGCAGTCGGATGCGATGTGCCTGGAACCCCACATCTGGCCCGACGCGCCGAACCGGCCGGATTTCCCGAGCCCGCGGCTCTCACCCGGCGAGGTCTATCGCCATCACACGGTCTATCGCTTTTCGGTGAGGACGACATGATGGAAGAGGTACCGACGTCTGTGCTCTCGGACCATCCTTGCCATCTCGGCGAGGGACCGACCTATGATGCGACCACCGACACCGCCTGGTGGTTCGACATCCGCGAAGGGCTGCTATTCGAGGCGCAGCTCAGCGGCGGTGAGGTCCGCATCCATGCGCTCGGCCGGATGGCGAGCGCGCTCGGACGCATCGATGCCGAGCGTCAGTTGATCGTCGCTGAGGATGGGCTTTACATCCGCAAGCTTGGCGATGGCGCGATGAAGCTGTTCTGTCCGCTCGAAGCCGACAATCCCGCCACGCGTTCCAACGACGCGCGCGTGCATCAATCCGGCACGTTCTGGATCGGCACCATGGGACGCAAGGCGGAAGCAGGGGCGGGCGCGATCTACGCGTTTCATCACGGCAAGATCTCGCTGCTGTTCCCCCGCATCAGCATTCCCAACTCGATCTGCTTCTCGCCGGACGGTGCGATCGGCTATTTCGCCGATAGTGCGCGCGCCGTGCTCTACACGGTGCCGCTCAATCCGACGACGGGCCTGCCGCGCGGCGAGCCGGAGGTGCTGCTGCGCCACACCGGCATCGGCGGCCCCGACGGCTCGGTGTGCGACGCCGAGGGGCAGATCTGGAATGCCTGCTGGGGCGCGGGCCGTATCGATGTCTACTCTCCGCAGGGCGAGCGCCTGCGCTCCTTGAGCGTTCCTGCGAAGCAGGCGAGCTGCCCGGCTTTCGTTGGCCCCGATCTGTCCCGTCTCCTCGTCACCTCCGCCTGGCAGGACATGGACGCGGCGGCGCGCGCCGCCGATCCGCAAGCAGGCCAGACCTTTCTGTTGGATGCATCCGCGCGCGGTCGTGCGGAGCCCGACGTCAAGCTCGCATAGGAGATCGAAGCAGCCCACCCACGTTCTCGACGACACGAAGAAACAGTCTGACACCCAAAGGGAGTGAAATATGCTGAAACTGAAGACGACGTTCCTCGCACTGGCGCTGGCCGGCGCCGCCACGATGGCCACAGGCGTGACCGCCTCCGCCCAGAAGGCGACAGTCGGCATCGCCATGCCGACCAAATCCTCGGCGCGCTGGATCGACGACGGCAACAACATGGTCAAGGTGCTGAAGGAGCGCGGCTACAACACCGACCTGCAATATGCCGAGGACGACATTCCGAACCAGCTCTCGCAGGTCGAGAACATGGTGACCAAGGGTGCGAAGGCGCTGGTGATCGCGGCGATCGACGGCACCACGCTGTCCGACGTGCTCAAGCAGGCCAAGGCCAAGGGCATCACCGTGATCGCCTATGACCGCCTGATCCGCGGCACGCCGAGCGTCGACTACTACGCGACGTTCGACAATTTCCAGGTCGGCGTGCTCCAGGCGCAGTCGATCGAGCAGGGGCTCGGCCTCAAGGAAGGCAAGGGGCCCTTCAACATCGAGCTGTTTGGCGGCTCGCCCGACGACAACAACGCCTACTTTTTCTACAACGGCGCGATGAGCGTGCTGAAGCCCTACATCGACAGCGGCAAGCTCGTCGTCGTCTCCGGCCAGATGGGCATGGACAAGGTCGCGACGCTGCGCTGGGACGGCGCCACCGCGCAGGCCCGCATGGACAACCTGCTCAGCGCCTATTACGGCAACAAGAAGATCAATGCCGTGCTGTCGCCCTATGACGGCATCTCGATCGGCATCATCTCCTCGCTGAAGGGCGTCGGCTACGGCAGCGCCGATCAGCCGATGCCGATCATCTCCGGCCAGGACGCCGAGGTGCCCTCGATCAAGGCGATGCTGCGCGGCGACCAGTATTCGACCATCTTCAAGGACACCCGCGACCTCGCCAAGGTCACGGCCGACATGGTCGACGCGGCGCTCGCCGGCAAGCAGGTCACCGTCAACGACACCAAGACCTACGAGAACGGCGTCAAGACGGTGCCGTCCTATCTGCTCAAGCCGGTGGTGGTCTACAAGGACAATTGGGAGAAGGTGCTGGTCGACAGCGGCTACTACAAGAAGTCGCAGTTCCAGTAAGAACTCTTTCTTTCTCCTCTCCCCGCGTGCGGGGAGAGGGTTAGGGTGAGGGGGCTCTCCACGGGGGCGGTGAGAGTTGCCCTCGCGGAGACTCCCCCTCACCCGGAATTCAAGCTGCGCTCGAATTCCGGCCTCTCCCCGCACGCGGGGAGAGGCGAAGTAAAGCAAGGGACACCAAAGCCATGACCGCCATGCTGGAGATGCGCAACGTCAGCAAGAGCTTTGCCGGTGTGCAGGCGCTGCGCGACGTCAATTTCTCGGTTCACGCCGGACAGATCCACGCGCTCGTGGGCGAGAACGGCGCCGGCAAGTCGACGCTGATGAAAGTGCTGAGCGGGGTCTATCCGCATGGCAGCTACGAGGGCACCATCGTCTTCGAAGGCGAGGAGCGGCGCTTCCGCGACATCAACGATTCCGAGGCGCTCGGCATCATCATCATCCATCAGGAGCTGGCGCTGATTCCGCTGATGTCGATCGCCGAGAACATCTTCCTGTCGCATCCGCCGTCGAAGTTAGGGGTGATCGATCGCGACGAGGTCTACCGGCGCACGCGGGAACTGCTCGCGCAAGTCGGCCTGAGAGAATCGCCGGATACGCTGATCACCGATCTCGGCGTCGGCAAGCAGCAGCTGGTCGAGATCGCCAAGGCGCTCTCCAAGCGGGTGCGGATGCTGATCCTGGACGAGCCGACCGCGAGCCTCAATGAGGCCGACAGCGCCGCGCTGCTCGAACGCCTCATGGCGTTCCGCGAGCAGGGCATCGGCTCAATCCTGATCTCGCATAAGCTGAACGAGGTCGCCAAGGTCGCCGACCACATCACCGTGCTGCGCGACGGCCGCACGGTCGACAGTATCGATTGCCATGCCGAGGCGATCCAGGAGGACCGCATCATCCGCAGCATGGTCAATCGCGATCTTGCTCACCGCTTCCCAGAGCGCAGCGCGAAGATCGGCGAACCCGTGCTCACCGTCGAGAACTGGTCGGTCTATCACCCCATTCATCCCGAACGGCAGGTGATCAAGAACGTCAATTTCAGTGTCAAGCGAGGCGAGGTCGTGGGCATCGCCGGCCTGATGGGGGCCGGCCGCACTGAATTCGCCATGAGCCTGTTCGGCCGCTCCTGGGGCACCACCATCAGCGGCAGCCTCCGGCTCGAGGGCAGGGAGATGATGCTGCCGAGCGTCGCGGCCGCGATCGATGCCGGCCTTGCCTATGTCACCGAGGATCGCAAGCAGCTCGGCCTCATTCTCGCCGACGACGTCCGCAAGAACATCACGCTGGCGAGCCTCGACCAGGTCGCGCCCGGCCGTGTCATCGACGACATCGCCGAGCTGAAGGTCGCCAGCGACTACCGCAACCGGATGCGGATCCGCTGCTCCGACGTCTACCAGGAGACCGGACAGCTCTCCGGCGGCAACCAGCAGAAGGTCGTGCTGTCGAAATGGCTGATGACCGATCCGAAGGTGCTGATCCTGGACGAGCCGACGCGGGGCATCGACGTCGGTGCCAAGTACGAGATTTACTGTATCATCAACGAGCTGGCGGAAGCCGGCCGCGGCGTCGTGGTGATCTCCTCGGAAATGCCAGAGTTGCTCGGCATCTGCGACCGCATCTGCGTCATGAATGACGGCGCCTTTGTCGGGGAGTTCAGGGGATCCGAGGCGACGCAGGAAAAGATCATGCGCGCCATCATGCGCAACGAAAGAAAAATTGGGAACGCCGCGCCCGCGGCCGTCGAGATGGGAGGAACGCAGCCATGACCGACAAGACGGTGTCGCTGCCCGAGGAGCGCCGGCACGGCAGCTTCATCAAGAACAATTTGCGCAATTACGGCATGCTGATGTCGCTGGTCGCGATCATGCTGTTCTTCCAGGTCGTCACTGGCGGCACGCTGCTGCAGCCACTCAACCTGACCAATCTGGTGCTGCAGAACAGCTATATCGTCGTCATGGCGCTGGGCATGCTGCTGGTGATCGTCACCGGTCATATCGACCTTTCGGTCGGTTCGGTCGCGGGCTTCATCGGCGCGGTGGCCGCCGTGCTCATGGTGACCTACAAGATCGACTACACACTCGCGTTCATCGCCTGCCTCCTGGTCGGCGCCGCCATCGGCGCCGCGCAGGGCTATTGGGTGGCCTATTTCAAGATCCCGTCCTTCATCGTCACCTTGGCGGGCATGCTGGTGTTCAAGGGCCTCGCGCTCGCGGTGTTGCAGGGTCAGTCGCTCGGGCCGTTTCCGGCGACCTTCCAGAAATTGTCGTCCGGGTTCATTCCTGAACTGTTGCCCGAGGCCGGCACGCTGCATCCGACCTCCATGCTGATCGGTGCCGTGCTCGCGCTCGGACTGGTCTATGCCAGCGCCAAGGGCCGTTCGCGCGAGCAATTGCACGGCATCGAGGTCGAGCCTTATGCGTTCTTCCTGGGCAAGAGCGTTCTCTTGGCCTGCGCCGTGCTCTATTTCACCTATCTGATCGCCTCGCATCGCGGCCTGCCGAACGTGCTGGTCATCATGACGGCGTTGATCGCGCTCTACGGCTTCGTCACCCGGCGCACCGTGATCGGCCGGCAGATCTATGCCGTCGGCGGCAACGCCAAGGCGGCAAGCCTATCGGGCATCAAGACTGAGCGGCTGACCTTCCTCACCTTCGTCAACATGGGCGTGCTCGCCGCGCTCGCCGGCCTCGTCTTCGCCGCGCGCCTCAACACCGCGACCCCGAAGGCCGGTCTCGGCTTCGAGCTCGACGTCATCGCCGCCTGCTTCATCGGCGGCGCTTCGGCCTATGGCGGGGTGGGGCGCGTCGGCGGTGCCGTGGTCGGCGCCATGATCATGGGCGTGATGAACAACGGCATGTCGATCCTCGGCATCGGTATCGACTACCAGCAGGTCATCAAGGGCCTGGTGCTGCTCGGGGCGGTCTGCATCGACGTGTATAATCAGCGGCGATAGTTTCGCTGATTTCGTAGGGTGGGCAGAAGCGCTCTTGCGCGGTGCCCACCCTTTTCAACGACTATGGCGAGCGCGGCCACCTGACTCGACCGCTCGCGCTGCACTCATCCTCAGGATTGCATCACCGGAACCAGCCCGTAGCGCAGCATCGTTTCCTTCATTTTGGCCGGATCAGGCTTGCCGGCCAATAGCAGGGCCGCCATTTCCTTGAAGTATTGCGGGCCGAGTACGCCGGGGCTGAGGATGCACAGGCAGGTCGCCGGTCGGGGCGAACGGTTGATGAAACCGTGCACCACGCCGCGCTTGATGAAGAGGCTTTCGCCCGGCGCCACGTCGATGTCCTTTGCGTCGATCCGCCAGGTCGAGATGCCGCTGAGTCCATAGATCGTTTCGTCCCAGCCATCGTGATAATGGGGAATCGGCATGCGCGCGTTCGGCTGCAGCGTCATCTCGAACAGATCGAGGCCGCCGGCGGTGTCATCCTTGCTCTGTAGGAACGTCAGCTGCAGCGCGCCAAGGTTGATGATCTCAGGCATGGCGAACTCATCCAGTCGTGTGGAGCGCAATATTAGCGCACGACGCAAGGAAGCCAAGACGGAGGAATCGAAACTGCCCCGGACCCAGCTGCAGCAGGCGCCCCTTGCTGTGCAGTGCCGCAACGGCGCGCTGAGGCGCCTGCCGCTACTGCGTCGTGAACAGCAGCGCCGCGGTCGCGACGGAGAGGCTTATCGCTGACACGGTCGCCACGGTCGACAGCACGCCCATTCGCCGGAGCGCGATGGCAAACGCGATGATAATGGGGGTCGCGGTCATCAGGCCGATTTGTGCATCGCTCATCTGGTCGTTTGCCGTCTTGTGGAACCGCCGGGTTGATCCACCCTATGGCGGAAGGGCCGCCAGGATGTTGCGGTAGCGCAAACACCCTATGGCCTGCCGCTTCTTTGTCCGGCGTCAAAGTCGGAGCAGCGCCGTCGAGGTAGTGGCTGGACGTCTTGGTTTGGAAATCAGATGTCGGCGACGGACTGCGAGCAACAAGAAACTGGCTGGGGAATCCTCGAAGATCTCCCCGGCGATCCCATGATCTGGGTACTGATCTTCAGCGAGCTTGCCGCCTTCGGCCTGTTCCTCGGCGCCTTCATTGTCGCTCGTGCGATTCATCCCGCGATCTTCGCGGCCGGCGAGGCCACCCTCGATGCGCATCTCGCCGGGATCAACACCGTCGTTCTGGTGACCAGCGGATGGGCCGCGGCGCGCGGCACGGCCGCCGCCCGTGCGGGCCGCAGGCCGGCCGCGCGCGGTTGGCTCTTCGGCGCCATGGCGCTTGGCGCTCTCTTCATCGCGGTCAAGCTGTTCGAATATGCCGGCGAGATCGGTCAGGGAAACGGTCTGGAGACCAGCCCGTTCTTCACCCTCTACTTTCTCCTCACCGGCTTTCATCTCCTGCATGTCGGCCTCGGCATCGTGATCCTGGCCGTAGTTTCCCGGAGTGCCGAAGCCTCGGGGGTCGAGACGGGAACCGCCTTCTGGCACATGGTCGATCTGCTGTGGATCGTCATGTTCCCGATCATCTATCTGGTGCAGCAGTGATTCCGGATCGTCTCGACATCACCTGGATCGCCCTGATCGGTCTCGCGCTCGCGACCATTCTGGTCCCATCATTTGTGGCGCATCCGCTGCTCGGAAATGCCCTGCTGCTGGCGTTCGCGGCCGTCAAGGGCCGCCGTATCGTGCTCGATTTCCTCGATCTTCGGGCCGCGCCGGCGCTCTGGCGCGGCCTCGTGAGCGCCTGGGTCCTCGCCGTGGTGCTGTTCGCCTGGCTCGCATCCGCTGTCGTCACCCTGATCTGACGCGGCGCCTCGCGTATCGTCGCGCTGCTTGCGCTTCGTCAAAGAGTGATCCGCGTCGTTCGGCAATAAATCACCGCATCACTTCTTCGCAGGAATCAAACCGAAAGGATTGGCAATGGCTGAACGCCTGACCAAGTCGGCCGCTCGAAACGTCTTCTACGGCGGCTCGGCCTTTTTCTTCGCCATCTTCATAGGGCTGACGGCGCACAGCCATTACTACATGGCCACGACCTCGACGGATGCGACGACACTGACGTCGTCGGTCGCCCGCGGCAAGCATGTCTGGGAGAAGAACTCCTGCATCAACTGCCACACCCTGCTCGGCGAGGGCGCCTATTTCGCTCCCGAAGTCGGCAACGTCTGGGATCGCTGGGGTGGCAACGAGGACCCGGCGGGTGCGCGCGAGACGCTGAAGGCCTGGATGCAGGCGCAGCCTTCGGGCGCGCCGGGTCGGCGGCAGATGCCGCAGTTCAACCTCACCGACCAGGAGCTCAACGATCTCGCCGACTTCCTGCAATGGACCTCTACGATCAAGCGCCAGGAATGGCCGCCGAACAAGGCCGGCTGAGCGTATCGCCTCGTGAATCCCTAAAACACAGAGAGCCTGAGATGAAATATCAGACCCAGAAGTCGCGATGCTGTATTTCTACGGCGCGCTGACTCTGTTCCTCGCGCAGGTCCTGTTCGGCCTCCTCGCGGGGACGATCTACGTCCTGCCCAACACGCTGTCGACACTCCTGCCGTTCAACATCGTCAGGATGATCCACACCAACGCGCTGATCGTGTGGTCGTTGATCGGCTTCATGGGCGCGACCTACTTCCTACTTCCGGAAGAGACCGAGACCGAGCTCTACAGCCCGCTGCTGGCAAAAATCCAGTTCTGGATGTTTTTTGGCGCGGCAGGTGTGGCCGTGGTCGGCTATCTCTTCCACTACCACGAGGGCCGCGAGTTCCTCGAGCAGCCCTTCATCATCAAGGTCGGCATCGTCGTCGTCTGTCTGATGTTCCTGTTCAACGTGACGATGACGGCGCTCAAGGGCCGCAAGACCACGGTCACGAATATCCTCTTGTTCGGCCTGTGGGGCGTTGCGATCTTCTTCCTGTTCGCCTTCTACAATCCAATCAATCTGGCGGTCGACAAGATGTACTGGTGGTACGTCGTCCATCTCTGGGTCGAAGGCGTCTGGGAGCTGATCATGGCCTCCGTGCTGGCCTATCTGATGATCAAGCTCAACGGCGTCGACCGCGAGGTGGTCGAGAAGTGGCTCTACGTCATCATTGGGCTGGCGCTGTTCTCCGGCATTCTCGGCACCGGCCACCACTTCTACTGGATCGGCGCGCCCGGCTATTGGCAGTGGATCGGCTCGCTGTTCTCCACGCTGGAGGTCGCCCCCTTCTTCACCATGGTGATCTTCACGGTGCAGATGACCTGGAAGGCCGGTCGCAAGCATCCGAACCGCGCAGCTCTGCTGTGGTCGGTCGGTTGCTCCGTGATGGCGTTCCTGGGCGCCGGCGTCTGGGGCTTCCTGCACACGCTGTCCTCGGTGAACTACTACACGCATGGCACGCAGGTCACCGCCGCACACGGCCATCTCGCCTTCTTCGGTGCCTATGTGATGCTGAACCTGTCGGTAATGGCCTACGCCATCCCGCAGATCAGGGGACGTGCGCCCTACAACCAGTGGCTCTCCATGGCGAGCTTCTGGATCATGTGCACCGCTATGATGGTGATGACCTTCGCGCTGACTTTCGCCGGCGTGGTCCAGGTCCATCTCCAGCGCGTGCTCGGCCAGGGCTACATGGACGTGCAGGACCAGCTCGCGATGTTCTACTGGGTCCGACTGGGCTCCGGCGTATTCGTGGCGATCTCCGCGCTGATGTTCGTGTGGGCCGTGCTGGTGCCGGGCCGCGCCAGGCAACCGGTCATCCCCGGCGCGCTGCAGCCGGCCGAGTAAATGCAAACGGCGGCCGCGGTTCGCCGCGGCCGCCTGCTTCCTGGAAAGTCCGGAGAGACATCATGAAACCCGCTCTTCACACCGTGACCTCGGCGCCCGCGCTGCCGGCCTATGTCGCAAGCGGCAACGAATGCGCGATGTTCGAGCACGCCTGGCGGCATCAGCTTCCGGTGCTGCTGAAGGGACCGACCGGCTGCGGCAAGACGCGCTTCGTCGCGCACATGGCGGCGCGGCTCGGATTGCCGCTGCACACCGTCGCCTGCCATGACGATCTCACCGCCGCAGATCTCACCGGCCGCTACCTGCTGAGGGGCGGCGACACCGTGTGGACTGACGGTCCGCTGACGCGCGCGGTGCGCGAGGGCGGCATCTGCTATCTTGACGAGGTCGTGGAAGCACGCAAGGACGTCACCGTCGTGCTGCATCCGCTCACCGACGACCGCCGCATCCTGCCGCTGGAGCGCATCGGCGAGGAGATCGCGGCGCCCAACAGCTTCATGCTCGTCGTCTCCTATAATCCCGGATACCAGACGCTGCTGAAGGCGTTGAAGCCGTCGACACGGCAGCGCTTCATTGCCATCGAATTCAGCTTCCTGCCGCCCGAGCAGGAGGTCGCCGTCGTGTCCGCCGAAAGCGGACTGTCGCCGGAGCGCGTGCGGCCGCTTGTCGGGCTGGCTGGCCGGCTGCGCGCGCTGAGGGGCCACGACCTGGAGGAGGGCGTCTCGACCCGGCTCGTCGTCTATTGCGCGACGCTGATTGCCGCAGGCACGCCGACTGCCGATGCGGTGCTCGCCGGCATGATCGAGCCGCTCACCGACGACGCCGACGTCAAGGCGGCGCTGCTCGATGTCGCGCGCGCCGTGATCGGGTGAGGCCACCGCCATGCTCGATTTCCTCGAACTGGAGGAGACGGTCGGACGGGCCTGGCACAGAATGGTCGGTGGCACCGCGAGCTATCCGGTTCATGAGGATCAGGCTGTCACGCTGACGAAAGATGAAAGGCCGGCTCGCGGTGATGTTCCGCGCGCTCGGCGGCGAGACCGGCGTGCAGATCGCGAGCGCAGGGGCCCGAAAGTCCGCTCACCGGCTCGGCTGGCGACAGCGCATCGGCCTCGGCGACGAGCGCCTCGAGCAGCCGGGCCGCGACGCTGCGACCATCTTCCTTCCCGGCCGCATCGCGATCTTTTCCGATCGTGCGCTGAATGCATCGCTCTATCGCTGGCTTGCGGCATGGTTCGCGGCTGCGCCGGTCGAAGCGATCGCGGAGGCGGATCCGCTCAGGCGCGATCTCCTAATGCTGCGTCGCGCCAGCGAGACGGCGGTCTGGGTGCTCGCGCAATTCCCGGGGCTTGTCGCCGATTACGCGCAGCTAGCTGCGGCCACCGCCGAGGTTCGGACTCAGCGCCCTCTGCCGCGCGTCGAGCGCGAGGTGGAACAGATCGTCCTGGCCTTGCTTGGAACTGGAAAGGCGCCCGCAGGCCAGCTGTGGCCGGCGATGATGGGGACGGGCCCGCTCCCGGACAAGGCGCCGCCGGGCTATCGTTCGATCCTGCCGTGCCCACTCTGGGGCGATTGCTGGACCCGCGAGCTCTCGCCCGCGCATGCCGGCGAGGACGAGTGCGCGCCGGGCGCGGCATCTGCGCCGCCTGACGATCGCAGACGGTTTGCGGTGCGCGAGCGCGAGGACAATGCCAATCGTCGCGATCCCTTCGTGCTCAATCGATTCGAGAAGATCCTCGCCATGGCCGAGATGGTCAATGTCGATCGTCCTGCCGATGACAGCGAGGACGAGGATGCGCAGAAGGCGGCCGACGATCTCGAGGAGATCACGCTCAGCCGCCGCAGTGGCAAGCCCGCGAGCCAGCTCAAATTCGATCTCGACCTGCCGCCGGAAGCCCTCGATACGTCGCGCCTGAACGCGGACCTGAGCTATCCCGAATGGGACTATCGCAGCGGCTCCTATCTGCCGGATCATTGCCGCGTACTCGCGGCTGCGGCGTCCGAACAAGGTGAGAGCTGGACGGCGGATGACGCCATGCGCCGCCACATCCGCCAGGTGCGTCGCCGCTTCGAAGTCTTGCGTCCGCGTCACGAATTGATGCGCGCCCAGGCCGACGGCCACGACCTCGATCTCGACGCGCTCGTGCGCGCGCGCTGCGACCTTCGCGCCGGCAGCAGCAGTGGTCTCGATCGCATCCATGTCGCAATGCGCCCGCAGGGGCACGATCTCGCTGTCACGCTGCTCGTCGACGTCTCGCTCTCCACCGACGCCTGGGTCGACGGTTATCGCGTGCTCGATGTCGAAAAGGAGGCGCTGCTTGTGCTCGCGCACGGGCTATCGGCTTGCGGCGACCACCACAGCATCCTGACCTTCACCTCGCGCCGGCGCTCATGGGTGCGGCTTGAGACGGTCAAGGCCTTCGGCGAGCCGATGAGCGGGGCGGTGGAGCGCCGCATCGGCGCGCTCAAGCCCGGCTATTACACGCGGATCGGCGCCGCGGTGCGCCACGCCGCGGCCGAACTCGCGCGCCAGCCGCAGCGCAAGAAGCTGCTGCTCGTCGTTACCGACGGCAAGCCCAACGACGTCGATCACTATGAGGGCCGGTTCGCGGTCGAGGACACCCGGAAATCCGTGCAGGAGGCGCGCCGGCTCGGCATCGCCGCATTCGGCGTGACCGTGGACGCGACCGCACAATCCTATTTCCCGACCCTGTTCGGCCGCGGCGGCTACGCCATCGTCGGCAACATCAAGCGTTTGCCGGCGGCGCTGCCGGCGATTTACCGGCAGGTGGCGCATTGAGGCACAGGAAGTTGCCACCGAGGCCTGCCCGGCTGAGCTATTGCTCATACGATGGGTATATGATCGAATGGCCGGATGGACCAGGACCGGCCGAAACCCGATCTGATCATCTTCGACTGCGACGGCGTGCTTGTCGACAGCGAGCTGTTGAGCTGCCGCTGCCTGTCTGAAGTGCTCGCCGAATTCGGCTTCGCGCTCAGCGAGGCGCAGGCGCTCGAGCTCTTTCTCGGGCGCAGCACCAAGGCGATCGAGCAGCATTATCGCGATCTTGGACAAATCGTGCCGGATGGCTTCCTGCCGCGCTTGAAGTCGCGCGTGCTCGAGACATTTGCCGCTTCGCTGGAACCGATCCCCGGGGTGGGGGCGGTGGTGTCGGACCTGACGGTGCCGTTCTGCGTGGCCTCGTCGAGCGATATCGACCGCGTATCGCTCTCGCTTGATGTCACCGGCCTCAAGCCGCTATTCGACGGCCGCATCTACACGGCGCAGATGGTCAGGCACGGCAAGCCGGCGCCCGACCTTTTCCTCCACGCGGCCGAGAAGATGCGCATATCGCCCGCGCGCACACTCGTGATCGAGGACAGCGTCAGCGGCGTGCAGGCCGGCAAGGCGGCCGGCATGACCGTCTGGGGATTTGTCGGTGGAGGCCATTACAGCGGCCGGGACGGGCACGCTATATTGTCGGACGCCGGGGCCGATCGCGTCTTCGGGCGCATGAGCGATTTCTGGAAGGGGGCGTAAGGCCCGCATGGCCGCCGAGAACGAGAAATCAAGGCTGGACGACGCCGCGCGCGCGGGCTGGCTCTATTTCATTGCCGGTCATACCCAGGACGAGATCGCAAAGATGCTCCAGGTCTCGCGCGCGTCGGCGCAGCGGCTGGTTTCGCTGTGCCTCGCCGAGCGGCTGATCACGTTTCGACTCGAGCATCCCATCGCCGCCTGCATGGAGTTGGCGGCGCGGCTGAAGCAGCGCTTTGATCTCGTTCATTGCGAGGTGGTGCCGGCCGATCCTGCCGCACCGCAGGCCACCGCAGGCATCGCTGAACGTTGCGCCAACCTGCTCGATTCCACGCTGCGCTCGGAGACGCCGGTCATCGTCGCGCTCGGTACGGGCCGCGCGGTACGCGCCGCGGTCGAGCGCGTCACGCCGATCGATCGGCCCAACCACCAGATCGTCTCGCTGGTCGGCAACATCTCCGCCGACGGCTCGGCGAGCTTCTACGACACCGTCGGCCGGCTCGCCGACCGCACCGGCGCGCGGCACTATCCGATGCCCTTGCCGTTCCTGATGTCGTCGGAGGACGAGCGCAACAAGATGGTCCGCATCGAGCCGATCGCCAAGGTGAAGGCGGTCGCGGCCAAGGCGGACCTTCGCCTCGTCGGCATCGGCCAGATGGACCAGAAGGCGCAGGTGCATGTCGACGGCTTTGTCACGCGTGATGAATTATTCGAGATGATGCGGTTAGGTGCCATCGGCGAGATCACCGGCTGGGCCTATGATTCCAAGGGCCGCCTGCTCAAATCCGGCACCAACAAGCGCCTCACCAGCATCCCGCCGGAGGTCCCGGCCAACACCACGACGATCGGTGCGGCGGTGGGCGCCGCCAAGGTGCCAGCGATCGCGGCGGCACTGAACGGGCGGTTGATCAATGGGCTGATCACGGACGAGGCGACGGCAAGGGCGATCCTGGAGCGGTAGGGCGAGCTCGCGCGGCAGCGGGAGTCGACTCCCTCTCCCGCTTGCGGGAGAGGGCTGGGGAGAGGGTCTCTCGACTGGCCAGACTCTCCAAGAGGAGAAAACCTCACCCGCATCGCATCTTTCGATGCGGTGCGACCTCTCCCGCAAGCGGGAGAGGTGGAGAACGCCGCCACCCCTGTGCGCGACATTACAAAGCCTCCCGCACCGCAGCACTCATAAGTTGCCTGAATGCTCGCGCGCCTGCTTGACAACCGTCTTCCTTGAGCTGAACATACGCCCAACGCGTGGGCATATGCTCAAAACGCGACTCTTTAGGGAGGTCACCGTGAAACACGTCCTGGGCGCCGTCTGCGGCGCGTCTTGCCTGCTGTTGGCCATCCCCGCGATGGCCGAAACGACCCTGACCATCGCCACCGTCAACAATGGCGACATGATCCGCATGCAGGGGCTGACGGGTGAGTTCACCAAGAAGAACCCCGATATCACCGTGAAATGGGTGACGCTGGAGGAGAATGTGCTGCGCCAGCGCGTAACCACCGACATCGCCACCAAGGGCGGCCAATTCGACGTGCTGACCATTGGCACCTATGAGGTGCCGATCTGGGCCAAGAAGGGCTGGCTGGTGCCGCTCGCCAATCTCGGCGCCGATTACGACGTCGCCGACCTCTTGCCGAAGATCAAGGATGCGGTCTCCGTCGACGGCAAGCTCTACGCCGCGCCGTTCTATGGCGAGAGCTCGATGGTGATGTACCGCACCGATTTATTCGAGAAGGCCGGCCTGAAGATGCCGGAGAAACCGACCTGGGATTTCGTTATCGACGCCGCCAAGAAGCTCACGGACAAGAGTGCCGGCGTCTACGGCATTTGCCTCCGCGGCAAGGCCGGCTGGGGCGAGAACATGGCGTTCCTCTCGGCCATGGCCAATTCCTACGGCGCGCGCTGGTTCGACGAGAAGTGGGAGCCGCAGTTCAATACGCCGGAATGGAAGGCGACGCTGACCACCTACGTCAATCTCATGAAGGAAGCCGGTCCTCCCGGCGCGAGCTCCAACGGCTTCAACGAGAATCTGGCGCTGTTCAACGCCGGCAAGTGCGCGATGTGGATCGACGCCACGGTTGCGGCGTCCTTCGTCACCAACCCGAAGGATTCCAAGGTCGCCGACAAGGTCGGCTTCGCGCTCGCACCCAACACCGGGCTCGGCAAGAACGCCAACTGGCTGTGGGCCTGGAATCTCGCGATCCCCGCCGGCTCCAAGAAGACGGAAGCCGCCGAGAAGTTCATCGCCTGGGCCACGAGCAAGGACTACACCAAGCTCGTCGCGTCGAAGGAGGGTTGGGCCAACGTGCCGCCGGGCACGCGGACCTCGCTCTACCAGAACCAGGACTATCTGAAGGTCGCTCCCTTCGCCAAGCTGACGCTGGCCTCGATCGATGCCGCTGATCCGAACAAGCCGACGGTGAAGCCGGTGCCTTACGTCGGCGTACAATACGCCGCGATCCCCGAATTCCAGGGCATCGGCACGCAGGTGGGCCAGCAGTTCTCGGCCGCGCTTGCGGGATCAATGACGGTCGATGCCGCGCTGACCGCCGCGCAATCCTCAACCGAGCGCGAGATGAAGCGCGCCGGTTACATCAAGTGAACCCGAGCTCTCCCTCCTGAGCTCAAACTGGCGGCCATCCGCCGTACGGATGGATGGCCGCCTTCTTCCCCGAAAGGAGAAGCCAGGGATGGCAACCCGGCAGACGCAGTTCCTTGCGCGCTCGCTCCTGACGCCGGCCGTCGGGCTGCTGTTCATCTGGATGATCGTCCCGCTCGCGCTGACGATCTATTTCGCGACGCTGCATTACAGCCTGCTCGATCCCGGCTCGGAATCGTTCGTAGGTCTGGAAAACTTCCGCTACTTCCTCACTGATCCGGCCTTCCTTGCCTCGCTCCAGAACACCCTGGTGCTGGTCGGCTCCGTGCTGGCGCTTACCATCCTGCTCGGCATTCCCCTGGCGCTGCTGATGGACCAGCCCGTGATCGGCCGCAATTTCGTCCGGCTGATGGTGATCGCGCCGTTCTTCGTGATGCCGACGGTGAGCGCGCTGGTCTGGAAGAACCTGTTGATGCACCCGGTGTCGGGATTGTTCGCCTGGCTCGCTTCGCTGTTCGGCCTGACACCGATCGACTGGTTCAACGATATGCCGCTGTTTGCGGTGATCCTGATCGTGACGTGGCAATGGCTACCGTTCGCGACGCTGATCCTGCTCACCGCGCTGCAGTCTCTCGACGAGGAACAGAAGGAAGCTGCCGAGATGGATGGCGCGAGCGCCGTCTCGACCTTCATCTACATCACCCTGCCGCACCTCGCACGTCCCATCACGGTAGTGATCCTGATCGAGACCATCTTCCTGCTCACCGTGTTCGCCGAGATCTTCGTCACCACCGGCGGCGGGCCGGGCTTGCAGACCACCAACATCGCCTTCCTGATCTATTCGCAGGCACTGATCCAGTTCGACGTTGGCAGCGCCTCTGCAGGCGGCCTCGTCGCGGTGGTGATCGCCAACGTCGTCGCCTTCTTCCTGGTCCGCATCGTCGGCCGCAATTTGGAGGCCTGAAATGGCACGGATGGCTACGACGCGGCGGGTGGCGGTATCGACGGCGGCGGCCTGGCTGTTCGGATTTCTGATCTTCTTCCCGATCCTGTGGATGGTCCTGGCGAGCTTCAAGACCGAGCTCGAGGCATTCGCGGTACCGCCATCCTTCCTATTCTTCCACTGGACCACGGAAAACTACGCGACGGTGCAGGAGCGCAGCGACTATTTCCACCACGCGATGAACTCGATCATCATCGCCGGCGGCTCGACGCTGATTGCGCTCCTGATCGCCATTCCCGCGGCCTGGTCAATGGCGTTCTCGCCGACCAAGCGCACCAAGGACATCCTGCTCTGGATGCTTTCGACCAAGATGATGCCGCCGGTCGGTGTGTTGGTGCCCATCTACCTGATCTACAAGTTCTTCGGCCTGCTCGATTCCCGCATCGGCCTCGTCTTCATCCTGTGCCTCGGCAATTTGCCGATCGTGATCTGGATGCTGTTCACCTATTTCAAGGAGATCCCGCGCGATATCCTGGAGGCCGCGCGCATGGACGGCGCCACAATAGGCCGCGAGCTCGTCTACGTGCTGACGCCGATGGCGATCCCGGGGCTCGCCTCGACCTTGCTGCTCAATTTGATCCTGGCCTGGAACGAGGCGTTCTGGACGCTCAACCTGTCGACCTCGAACGCCGCGCCGCTCACCACCTTCATCGCTTCCTATTCGAGCCCGGAAGGGCTGTTCTGGGCAAAGCTGTCGGCGGCCTCGACGCTGGCGATCGCGCCCATTCTCGTCCTCGGTTGGTTCAGCCAGAAGCAGCTCGTGCGCGGGCTCACCTTTGGCGCGGTGAAGTAGAGGGGCTGCCGGATCATGGGTCAGATCACACTTCAGGACGTGCAGAAATCCTTCGGCCCCGTGCACATCATCAAGGGCGCCGATTTGGACATCGCCGACGGCTCCTTCGTGGTGTTCGTCGGTCCCTCCGGCTGCGGCAAGACCACGCTGCTGCGGCTGATCGCCGGGCTCGAGGACGTCTCCGGCGGCAAGATCCTGATCGACGGCAAGAACGTGGTCGACACCCCGCCGGCCAAGCGCGGGCTTTCGATGGTGTTCCAGTCCTACGCGCTCTATCCGCATATGAGCGTGCGCGGCAATATCGGTTTCGGCCTGAAGATGGCCGGCCTTGCCAAGGACGAGATCAACCGCAAGGTGGAGGCGGCGGCCGCGACGCTCAACCTCACGCCCTATCTCGACCGCAAGCCGCGCGAACTCTCCGGCGGCCAGCGCCAGCGCGTCGCGATCGGCCGCGCCATCGTGCGCGAGCCCAAGGCGTTCCTGTTCGACGAGCCCTTGTCCAATCTCGACGCGGCGCTGCGCGTGCAGATGCGCATCGAGGTGACGCGGCTGCAGAAGCAGCTCGGCACCACTGCGATCTACGTCACCCACGACCAGGTCGAGGCGATGACCATGGCCGACAAGATCGTCGTGCTCAACGGCGGCAAGATCGAGCAATATGGCTCACCACTGGAGCTCTACGAGCGGCCGGCCAACCTGTTCGTCGCCGGCTTCATCGGCTCGCCCAAGATGAATTTCGTCACCGGCGAGCTGGCCTTGCAGAAGGGGGCCGCGACGATCGGCGTCCGGCCGGAGCACCTCAAGATCGAGCGCGACGGTGCCGGCGGCTGGCAGGGCACGATCGCGGTGGCCGAGCATCTCGGCAGCGACACCTTCCTTTATGTCGATGCCGGCCCGCTCGGCATGCTGACGGCGCGCTACATCGGCGAATTGAGCCTGCATGCCGGCGACCGCGTGTCGCTGGTGCCGGATCCCGCGCGCATCCATCGCTTCGACCAGGGCGGCAACGCGCTTCGAGGCTGACAAGAAACGGCAAGAAAACGGAAAGACCACCATGTACCTGGAAAAATTCAAGCTGAACGGCAAGACCGCGTTCATCACCGGCGGCGGGCAGGGCATTGGGCTCGCCTGCGCCGAGGCGCTGGCTGAGGCCGGCGCAAAGGTCGTCATCGGTGATCGCGACAGCAAGGTCGCCGACAGCGCAAAGGCCAGCCTCAAGGCCAAGGGCTACGACATCGAGACCGCGATCATGGACGTCACCGATACCAGGCGCGTAGCGGAGGTCGCAAACGACCTCGTCGCCCGCCACGGCAAGGTCGATATCCTCGTCAACAATGCCGGCATCGCGCGCAGCGAGACCCCGGCGGAGACCGTCACCGACGAGCACTGGCTCAACGTCATCGACGTCAACCTCAACGGCACTTTCTGGTGCTGCCGCGAGTTCGGCAAGCATATGCTGAAGGCCAAGAGCGGTGCCATCGTCAATGTCGGCTCGATGTCCGGCTTCATCGTCAACAAGCCGCAGGAGCAGTGCTTCTACAACGCCTCCAAGGCCGGTGTGCACCACTTGACCAAGTCGCTGGCCGCCGAATGGGGCGCACGCGGCATCCGCGTCAATGCGGTGGCGCCGACCTATATCGAGACGCCGCTGAACGCCTTCGTGAAGAGCAACCCGAAAATGTACGACGCCTGGATCGGCGGAACCCCGATGGCCCGGATGGGGCAGGTCGAAGAGATCGCCTCCGTCGTGCTGTTCCTCTCGTCCGAGGCCGCAAGCCTGATGACCGGCAGCATCGTGCTGGTAGATGGCGGCTACACTTGCTGGTAGGCTTGCGTCAAGACTGACGAAGCGACCGGGAGCGACAATGCCGCGAGCGTATATCGGCGTCGATGTAGGGACCACGAGCACGCGGGCAGGAGTGTTTGACGAGGCGGGCACGCTGCTCGCGATGGCGCGGCACCCGATCCGGATCTGGCACGAGGCCGGCGATATCGTCGAGCAGTCGTCCCAGGACATCTGGGACGCCTGCGCGACATCGGTACGCGCGGCGATGACAGAAGCTGGCATCACGCCGGACGGCGTCGGCGGTATCGGCTTCGACGCTACCTGTTCGCTGGTTGTCCTCGATAGGCAAGGCGAGCCACTTACGGTCAGCGGCTCCGGCGACAAGCAGCGCAACGTCATCGTCTGGATGGACCATCGCGCCACCGCCGAGGCGCGGCTGATCAACGAGACCGAGGATGCCGTGCTGCGCTATGTCGGCGGCTCGATCTCGCCCGAGATGGAGATGCCGAAGCTGCTGTGGCTGAAGCGGCATCTTCGCGCGAGTTTCGACGCTGCTGGTCACTTCTTCGATCTGGCGGATTACCTGACCTGGCGCGCGACCGGCTCGCTCCAGCGCTCGACTTGCACCGTCACCTGTAAGTGGAACTACCTCGCGCATGACGGCGGCTGGAGTGCGCCGTTCTTTAAGCGCATTGGCCTGTCGGACTTCGTGGCCGAGACATATGCCCGCATCGGCACCGAGATCGTTGCCCCCGGCACGCGGCTCGGTGCAGGTCTCACCCCGGTTGCTGCGGCTGATCTCGGTCTGTCGCCGGGCATACCGGTCGGCGCGTCCCTGATCGACGCGCATGCCGGCGGCATCGGCGCGATCGGCGGCCGCGACGGCTCGGGCGGGGCGACCGACGCGTGCGATCGCCTCGCCTACATCATGGGGACTTCGGCCTGTATCATGGCGACCACGAAGGAACCGTGCTTCGTGCCCGGCGTGTGGGGGCCTTATTACTCCGGCATGGTGCCGGACTTCTGGCTCAACGAGGGCGGCCAGTCGGCCGCAGGCGCGGCGATCGATCACCTCCTCAAATCGCATCCGGGGTTCGGTGAGGCCAGCGCGGCGGCGCGCAGCGACGGCCTCGACCTCATCGACTTCCTCGAGCGCCGCATCATCGCGCGCGCAGGCGATGCCAGCCGCGCCGCGCTGCTCGCCCGTGACGTCCATGTGCTGCCTGAATTCATCGGCAACCGCTCGCCTTACGCCGATCCTGACACGCGCGCGGTGATCGTGGGCCTCGATCTCGACACCGATATCGCTTCGATGGAGCGGCTGTTCGTCGCCGGCTTGTGCGGGCTCGCCTACGGGCTTGCCGAGGTGATCGAGGCCTTTGCCGCGCACGGCGTGCGCTCCAGCATCATGATCATGGGCGGCGGTGCCAGCCGCAGCCCGCTGGTGCGGCAGATCATGGCCGATACGACCGGCCTCACGGTTGCGCTGCCGCAGACGAAAGAGCCGGTGCTGCTGGGCGCCGCGATGCTCGGCGCGGTGGCCGGCGGCGCCTATACCTCGATCGGCGAGACCATGGCAAAGATGTCGGCGCTGGGACGCAAGAGCGAGCCGACCGCGCCCGACATGGCGGCATTTCACGCCCGCAAGCGCGAGGTCTACAAGCTGCTGCGCGAGGTCGATCGCAGCAGCCGCGCGGCGATGCGCGACATCGCGAGAGGCTAAAAGACATGCTGATTGCCTGTGGCGATGCGCTGATCGATTTCGTGCCGACGCGGAACGGGGAAGGGCGCGAGGCGGTGATGCCGGCGGTTGGTGGCTCCTGCCTCAACGTCGCGATCGGCATGGCGCGGCTGGGCGTACCCACCGGCTTCGTCGGTGGCATCTCGACCGATCTGTTCGGCAGCATGATCGCAGATCATGCCGCGGCCTCGCATGTGGAGCTCAGTTTCGCCACCCGCAGCGATCACCAGACCACGCTCGCCTTCGTCCGCATCGTCGCGGGCGAGTCGCATTATGCGTTCTATGATGCCGGGACCGCGACGCGGAACTGGAGCTATCGGCGCGGATCGATTCCGTTCGATAAGGTCGAAGCCATTCATGTCGGTTCGACCACGCTGGTCAACGACCAGGGCGCGGCCGAGACGAAGGCCCTGATCGCGGACGCGCGGGCGTCGTCGACCATCTCCTTCGATCCGAACTGTCGCCCCAATCTGGTCAAGGACAAGCCGGCCTATCTCGCGCGCATGGCCGGCTTCGCTGCCAGCGCCGATCTCATCAAGATGTCGGACGTCGACTTTGCCTATCTCTTCGGGGACGAGCCATATCAACAACGCGCGAGCGCGCTGCTGGGGCAGGATACGAGCCTCGTCGTCATCACCCGCGGCAACGACGGCGCGGTCGCTTGGCACGCGCGCGCAGGGCAGATTGAGGTCGCCGCGCCAAAGGTCGAGGTGGCCGACACGATCGGGGCCGGCGACAGCTTTCAGGCTGCGCTGCTGTTCGCCTTGCACAAGCAGGGTCGCATTGCCCGGCAAACCCTAAAGGACATCAGTGCCGACGAGCTTCGCCGCGCGCTGTCCTTCGCCGCCAATTGCGCCGGCCTCACTTGCACCCGTCCGGGCGCCGATCCGCCCTGGAGCTTTGAGGTGAGTTGGAGCTTGTAGCGCGGCCTCACATCCGCGCGACGGCCTTCTCGGCGCATTTGAGGAAGGTTCCGATCAGCGGACTCTGGGAATCCCGCCGCCAACAGACTGCGATGTCGAGGGAGTCGGTGACGTCACGTAAGGGTCTGAACACGATGCCACGTGGCGCGCCGAGCTGCGCGCAGGCTGGGAGGATGGCGAGACCTTCGCCGGCCAGAACCAGGCTCATCGCCGAATGCACCGTCTCCACTCGGCTGGCGATCGGCATCACGACTTGGTGCCGACGCAACAAGGGGACGACGGCGGAGGAGGCGGGCCCATGGTCCGGATGCGGGAGCGCGATCAGGGGACGGCCCTGCAGGCGGGCCATTGGCACGGAGCTCAAACGGGCGAGTGGCGAGCGGATCGGCATGGCCAGCATGAAGGGCTGCGCACCGATCCGTGCCACCTGAATCTCAGGATGATTGATTGCCGGCATGCACAAGGCGACCGTGACGCTGCGGTCGAGCACGCGGGCCTCGCGCGTCGAGGCGCTGAGCTCGGCGAAGCCGAGGTCGACGCCGGGAACCGCGCGGCGCAGCTCGGGGATGAGCCGCGGCAGCATCGCATTTGCCAACACGAACATGTAGCCCACCGACAGCCGCCCGCGCCGTCCCGAAGCAACCGCGCGCGCGGCTTCAGCCCCGTCGGCCGCAAGGGCGAGCGCTTCGCTGGCGCGCGCCAGCAGCGCCTGACCCGCCTCGGTCAGGTCCATGCCGCGGGTGCCGCGGCGGAACAGCGGTGCGCCAATCTCGGCCTCGAGCTTGCGGATTTGGACCGAGAGCGGCGGCTGCGCCATCCGGAGCCGCTCAGCGGCCTTGCCGATGCTGCGCGCCTCGGCAACGGCGACGAAATAACGGAGCCGGCGAAGATCCATTGGCATACCGAAAACGTATGGGTTGGCGACAAAAATCGTATTGGACGGCGAGTTAACAAAACTGTCATTCTCGCTGTCAATGTCTTTGGGCCAACGACGGCCCCGCTTCGGAGCGCGATTTGACGATGAACGGCGATCCTTGTCTCTTGTCCGCAACCGAGCTGCGCGGCCTCGTCGCCGGAAAGCGGATTTCGCCGGTCGAGATCGTCCGCGCGGTGCTTGCGCGCGCCGAGGCGCTTCAGGGCGAATTGAACTGCTTCATCACGCTGTGCGGTGACGAGGCGATCGCAGCTGCGCGCGAAGCCGAGCGCAAGATGATGGCCGGCGAGCCCCTCGGCCTGCTGCACGGCATCCCCGTCAGCGTCAAGGACATCGTCAATACCAAAGGCATCAAGACCACCTTCGGCGCCGTTCCCTACAAGGACAACGTGCCGACCGAGGATGCCGTCGCCGTTGCGCGGCTGCGCGCCGAGGGCGCGATCCTGATCGGCAAGACCACGACGCCGGAATTCGGCAGCAAGTGCCTGACGGATTCGCCGTTGTTCGGCCGCACCCGCAATGCGTGGAGCGCGGAGCGTTCCTCCGGCGGCTCCAGCGGCGGCGCGGCGGTGGCGGTGGCGAGCGGTATCGCGCCACTTGCAATCGCGACCGACGGCGGCGGCTCGACGCGGATTCCGGCCGCCTGCAATGGCGTGGTCGGGCTGAAGCAGAGCAACGGCGTCGTCCCGCACAGCCAGGCGCTGGACGTGTTCGGCAACCAGACCTATGTCACGCCGACCACCCGCACCGTCGCCGACACCGCGTTGATGATGCAGGCGATGGCCGGTGAGGATTCTTGCGATCCCTGGTCGATCGGCGTCCCGGTACCGGATTTCATCGGCACCGCCGCCCCGCGCGGCGATCTGCGCGGGCAGAAGATCCTGTTCTGTGCTTCCCCGCCCGGGCGCCCGGTGTCATCGGACGTCGCGGCCAGCTTCAAGGCGAGCCTCGATCGGCTGGCGGGGCTCGGTGCCGAGCTCGAAGAGTTCTCCGGCGATGGCTTCGACATCGAGCCGATCTGGCGCGCCATCAACCACACGGTCTGGCGCACGCGCTTTGCAAAGCTCGCGGCCGAGCACAAGGACGAGTTGAGCGAGGCGTTTCTCAAGCAGCTCGCGCTCGCCACCGAGGTCAGCGGCGTCGACTATCAGGAGGCGATGTTCGCGCGCACCGCGCTGTTTCGCCGGGTGCAATCGTTGCTTGCGCGCGGGCACCTGCTGGCGATGCCGACACTGACGCGCACCGCGCTGCCGATCGACCAGGACCTGTTCGGTACCGTCGAGATCGACGGGGCGCATTTCGACAGCGTCCGCCCGCATTGGTTCCCCTGGACCATGCCGTTCAACATGACCGGGCATCCCGCCGTCAGCCTGCCCTGCGGCCTCGGCCGCGACGGCCTGCCGATCGGGCTCCAGCTCGTCGGCCGCTTCCGCGGCGACGCCGAATTGCTGCGCGTGAGCGCGCTGTTCGAGGCCTCAAGCGACCTTCTGTCCCGCTGGCCGGCTTGAGGAGATGGACATGCAGCAAAGAGCTTGCCTCCGGCGTCCAGACATGTTGATCGTGCCGCGGGTGAGCCCTGAAGCCGAGCACGCATGAGCGTCTTTGTCCTCCGACGTCTGTTGACCTTGCTGGCGACGCTGGTCGGCGCCTCGCTGATCATCTTCCTGGTGCTCGACGCGCTGCCCGGCAACGCCGCGCAGATGCTGATGGGCGCCGATGCCTCGCCGGACGCGGTCCGCGCGCTCACCGTCAAGCTCGGGCTCGACCAGCCGCTGGCGGTTCGCTATCTGCAATGGATCAAAGGCCTCCTCGTCGGCGATCTCGGCAACTCCTATGTCTACGACACGCCGGTCGCGAGCCTGATCACGGAGCGGCTGGCGCTGACCATTCCGCTCGCGATCATGGCCATGACGGTCACGGTGACGCTGGCGCTCTCCGCCGGCATCTACACCGCCGCCAACCACAACACGCTCGGCGACGTCGGCGTGATGTCGCTGACGCAAGTGGGCATCGCGCTGCCGAACTTCTGGTTCGCGATCCTTCTGGTGCTGTTGTTCTCGGTGCGGCTGCAATGGCTCTCGGCGGGCGGCTTTGCCGGCTGGGACGATGGCGTCTGGCCGGGCATCAAGTCGCTGCTGCTGCCGGCGATCTCGCTTGCGGTGGTACAGGCCGCGATCCTCGCGCGGGTCACCCGCTCGGCCGTGCTCGAGGTGCTGCGTGAGGACTTCGTCCGCACGGCGCGTGCGAAAGGGCTCGGCAAGCGCGAGGTGCTGTGGCGTCATGTGCTTCGCAACGCCATGATCCCCGTGATGACCGTGATGGGGCTGCAATTCGCCAATCTGCTCGCCGGCACCATCGTGATCGAGAACGTGTTCTACCTGCCGGGCCTCGGCCGCCTGATCTTCCAGTCGATCGCCAACCGCGACCTGATCGTGGTGCGCAACTGCGTGATGCTGCTCGCTGCCATGGTCGTCATCGTCAATTTCGTGGTCGATGTGCTCTATGCCTTCATCGATCCCCGCATCAAGGTGCACGACCTGTGAGCACGCCCCTGACCATTGACGCGCCGGTTGCAACGCGGCCGCTGCCGGCCCGGACGTTCTGGCGCCGCGCACTGCGCCATCGCAGCTTTGTGCTCGGCGGTGCACTGAGCCTGCTGGTGCTGGCCTCGGCGTTGCTGTCACTGGTGTGGACGCCGTGGTCGCCCTATGAGATCGACATCGCCTCGAAACTCCGGCCGCCGTCGGCATCGCACTGGCTCGGCACCGATTCCTTCGGTCGCGATATCGTCTCGCTGCTGCTTGCCGGCGCGCGTTCGACCATCATGGTCGGCATCATCGCGGTGAGCATCGGTCTCAGCTTCGGCGTCTGCCTCGGCCTGATCGCCTCGGCCAGGCGCGGCTGGACCGAAGAGATCATCATGCGCTTCGCCGATTTCAGCTTCGCCTTTCCGGCCGTGCTGTCTGCGATCATGCTCGCCGCCGTGGTAGGCCCGGGCATGGTGACCTCGATCGTCGCGATCGGCATCTTCCAGATCCCGACGCTGACGCGGCTGACGCGCGGTTCTGCCAACGCGATCTGGGCGCGCGAATTCGTGCTGGCCGCCCGCGCGGCGGGCAAGGGACGCTTCCGCATCACCATCGAGCACGTCCTGCCCAACATCCTCTCGATCCTGATCGTGCAGGTCACCATCCAGTTCGCGCTCGCCATTCTCGCCGAAGCCGCTTTGTCCTATCTCGGCCTCGGCACGCAGCCGCCGCAGCCGTCATGGGGCCGCATGCTGAACGATGCGCAGACGCTGCTGTTCCAGTCGCCGATGCTCGCGGTCTATCCGGGCGCTGCGATCGCCATCGCGGTGCTCGGTCTCAACCTGCTTGGTGACGGACTGCGCGACCTGCTCGATCCCAGACTGGCGCGGGAGCGGTGACGATGGCTGACCCCGCAAACATGCCGCTGATCGAGGTCGCCAATCTCGGCGTGCGCCTCAACACCAGCCGCGGGCCGGCGCAGGCCGTGCGTGGCGTCAGCTTTGCCCTCAAGCGCGGCGAGACGCTCGGGCTCGTCGGCGAGTCCGGCTGCGGCAAGTCGGTCACGGCACTCTCCCTGATGGGGCTGCTGCCGGACAGCGCGGTCGTCAGCGGCAGCATCAAGCTGGACGGCGGCGAGCTCGTCGGGCTCTCGGATGCCGATTATTGCCGCCTGCGCGGCAACCGTATCAGCATGATCTTCCAGGAGCCGATGACCGCGCTCAATCCGATGCACACGATTGGTCATCAGGTCGCCGAGCCGCTGCGGCGTCACAAGAAATACTCCGCGTCGCAGGCGCGGCGCGAGACCATCGCCTTGCTCGACCGCGTCGGGCTGCCGGATCCGGCGCGGCGCGTCGACGCCTATCCGCACCAGTTCTCCGGCGGCCAGCGCCAGCGCATCACCATCGCGATGGCGCTCGCCTGCGAGCCGGACCTATTGATCGCGGACGAGCCGACCACCGCGCTCGATGTCACCATCCAGGGCCAGATCCTCGACCTCATCGCCGATCTCGTCGAGGAGCGCGGCATGTCGATGATCCTGATCTCGCACGATCTCGGCGTCATCGCCGAGAACGTGCAGCGCATGATGGTGATGTATGGCGGCACCGTCGTCGAGAGCGGGCCGACCGACGAGGTGTTCCGGCGCATGGGGCATCCCTATACGCAGGGCCTGTTCCGCGCCCGGCCGAAGCTCGGCGCGCGCAAGGGGACGCGGCTGAAGACGATCTCGGGCACGGTGCCGGAGCTCGCCGATCTGCCGTCCGGCTGCACTTTCTCCGATCGGTGTCCGCTGGTGATCGATCGGTGCCGCGCCGCGCTGCCGCCGATGGTGGACGTCGGACCCGGCCATTTCGTGCGCTGCATCCGGACGGATGTCTCGATGGCTGAACGTGTCGGAGCGCTGACCGCATGATTGCCGCAGCCGAGCCGCTTCTCGACGTGAAGGATCTGGTGCAGCGTTACACGCTGCCGCGTGAAAGCCTGTTCCGGCCGCCGGGGCAGGTGCGCGCGCTCAATGGCGTGAACGTGCGGGTCGCCGCCGGCAAGAGCCTTGGCGTGGTCGGCGAGTCCGGATCGGGCAAGTCGACCTTCGCACGGCTGGTGATGGCATTGGAGCGGCCCACCTCGGGCCAGGTCGCGCTGCTCGGCCGCGATCTCAACCGCATCTCTGCCGACGAGCTGCGCCGTGCCAGGCGCGATTTCCAGATGGTGTTCCAGGACCCTTACGGCTCGCTCGATCCACGCCAGACCATCGCCCGCATCGTCGCCGAGCCGCTCACCGTGCTGGAGGAGGCCGATCGCACCAAATTCCGCGAACGCGTCGCCGCGGTGCTGCGCCAGGTCGGCTTGCGCGATGCGGACATGGACAAGTATCCACATGAGTTCTCAGGCGGTCAGCGCCAGCGCATCGCGATTGCGCGTGCGCTGATCACCCAGCCGAAGCTCATCGTGGCCGACGAGCCGGTCTCCGCGCTCGACGTCTCCGTGCAGGCACAGGTGCTGAACCTGATGCAGGACCTCCAGGAGCAGTTCGGCCTCAGCTACATCCTGATCAGCCATGACCTTGCCGTCGTCGACTATCTCTGCGACGAGGTCGCGGTGATGTATCTCGGCCGGATCGTCGAGCAGGGGCGGCCGGAGGATCTGTTCGAGCGCTGCGCACATCCCTACACGCGGGCGCTGCTCGATGCCGTGCCGCGGGCGCGCGCCGGTGGCGGCCGGCGGCGGCGCGGAGCCCAGGCGATCGCCTCGCAAGCGGCGGCCGCGGCCGGATGCCCCTATGTGGCGCGCTGCCCGCTTGCCGACCAGCATTGCCGCGAGGTGTCGCCTGAGCTACGCAAGGTAGGCGAGGGGCACCTTGCCGCCTGCCACAAGGCCGAAGTCGTGATGGCGTTGCCGCGGGCGGCCATGGAAGGTTAGTGTCCGGGGCAGGATTGGCGTAGGCTGGAAACAGAGATGGCCGGGGAGTTACGCATGTTGAGGAAACTATCGATCGTCGCCTTTGCCGCCGCGCTCGTCGCGGCGCCGCTGCCGGTGCTGGCGCAGAGCAAGAAGGACAGCGTCGTCATGGCGATGGCGCTGGAGCCCCCCGGGCTCGATCCCACCAATGCCGCCGCCGCTGCGATCGCCGAGGTCACGCTCTACAACATCTACGAGACCCTGACCAAGATCAACGAGGACGGCACCACCTCGCCCCTGCTGGCGGAGAGCTGGACCGCTTCGCCCGACCTGAAGACCTATACGTTCAAGCTGCGCAAGGGCGTCAAATTCCACAATGGCGAGCCGTTCAATTCCGCCGCGGTGAAGTTCTCGTTCGAGCGCAACGCGGTGCCCACCAGCACCAACAAGGACAAGAGCCTGTACCAGAGCTTCGAGTCCGTTGTCGCGCCCGACGCCGAGACGGTCGTGATCACCTTGAAGAATTCGGAGCCGAACCTGCCATTCCTGCTGGGGCAGGCGAGCGGCTCGATCGTCGAGCCGAAGAGCGCAGCCACCAATGTCACGCAGCCGATCGGCACCGGGCCCTATCAGTTAGGGGGCTGGGCCAAAGGCTCCTCGATCACCCTGACCAAATGGGCCGACTACCGCAACGCCGCTGCGGTCAAGCTGTCGAAGGTGACGATCCGCTTCATCTCCGATCCGGCGGCGCAGACCGCCGCGCTGCTCTCGGGCGACGTCGACGCCTTTCCGCGCGTCTCGGCCCAGCGCACCATCGCCCAGTTCAAGGCCGACCCGCGTTTCACGGTGCTGGTCGGCGGCTCCAGGGCCAAGACCATCGTCGCGATCAACCACCGCAAGAAGCCGCTCGACGACGTCCGCGTTCGCCGTGCCATCCTGGCTGCGATCGACCGCAAGGCGATGATCGACGGCGCCGTCGATGGCTTCGGCACGCCGATCGGCAGCTTCTACGTGCCGGGCGCGCTCGGCTATGTCGACACCACCGGAATCAACCCCTACGACCCCGAGAAGGCCAAGAAGCTGCTCAGCGAGGCCGGCGTCACCACGCCGCTTGAATTGTCGCTCAAGCTGCCGCCGCCATCCTATGCGCGGCAGGGCGGCGAGATCGTCGCAGCCCAGCTCGCCAAGGTTGGCATCGTCGCCAAGATCGAGAACGTCGAATGGGCGCAGTGGCTGTCGCAGGTGTTCGCCGGTAACGGTCCGCACAATTTCGACCTCACCATCGTCAGCCATGTCGAGCCGTTCGACCTCGTCAAGATCACCGAACCGGACTACTATCTTGGCTACAACAACGAGAAGTTCAACGCGCTCTACAAGCAGATCGTCGCGACACCCGACGAGGCCGGCCGCGCAAAACTGCTCGGCGACGCCCAGCGCATGCTGGCCACCGACGCCGTCTCCGCCTACCTCTACCAGCCCCAGCTGATCACCATCACCAACAAGAAGCTGAAGGGTGTCTGGAAGGACGTGCCACAATACGAGAACGATTTTTCGACCTGGGCCTGGGAGTAGGATCGCTCGATCAAGTCGAGCCTGTCGCTTCAATTTTTGGCCTCTCCCCATCGGGGAGAGGCCAATCGTTTGGCAGGTCCAAAACAAAAACCTGAAAAACAACCCCATGCACAGTAGCCGGGGGTAGTCATTTCAATGGTTTACGCCTTGCGCGGCTCAAAGGTCGACGCGATGCGCTGAGACATTGACCCGTCGGGCAAAACACCGGCATTATCCAATCATTGCGGCTTCATGGTTCGGAACGCCGTCAGGCGAGGCACGCCATGGAGAAGCCATCCCGCCGCGATGCTGGCACCGCCGCGGCGGCCCCTGGCGCCGAGGCGCCGATCCCTCTGAAGCTCGACGATGCGCCGCTGAGCGATATCGCTCAGGCCTTGGCCAGTGGGCAGGTCAATGCGACGGCGCTGACCAAAGCTTACCTCGCGCGCATCGAGGCCTACGACCGCAACGGGCCCGCGCTCAACGCCGTGCGCGCGCTCAATCCCGATGCGCTCGCGATCGCGGGCAAGCTCGACGGCACCAAGCCATCGGCCAAGCGGCCGCTGGCTGGCATCCCGATCCTGGTGAAGGACAACATTGCGACCGGCGACGAACAGCCGACGACGGCGGGTTCGCTGGCGCTGGAAGGCGCGCGTGCCCGGGACGATGCCACAATCGTCAAGCTGCTGCGGGACGCCGGCGCGGTGATCCTGGGCAAGGCGAACCTGACCGAGTTTTCCAACATGCTCGCGATCGACATGCCTGCGGGCTATTCATCGCTGGGCGGTCAGGTGAAGAATCCCTACGCGCCCGCGCTGGTGGACGATCACGACATCCCGGTCGTGTCCCCGGGCGGCTCGAGCGCGGGTTCGGCGGTCGCGGTGGCGGCCGCTCTTTGTGCGGCCTCGATCGGCACCGAGACCTCGGGCTCGCTGCTGTTTCCTGCCAGCCAGAATGGCCTCGTCACCGTGAAGCCGACGGTCGGGCTGATCAGCCGTGCCGGCATCGTGCCGATCGCGCATAGCCTGGACACCGCAGGGCCGATGACGCGCAACGTACACGATGCGGCGCTGCTCCTTAACGTGCTGGCGGCGAAGGACCTGCGCGATGCGGCGACAGAGCTGCAACGGCGGCCAGCCGATTACACCGCCGACCTCACGCGCGACGCGATGAAGGGCGCCCGCATCGGCGTGCCGAGCGACCCCGCCGACCCGCTGAACGATCCCTTCTACGGCAAGCTGCCACCCAAAGGGGCGGAGGTGATGGCGGAGGCGATCAAGGTGCTGGAGGATCTCGGCGCCGTGATCGTGCGCGCCAGCATGCCGACGGCCGGCTGGATGAGCGGACCAGGTACGATCATGGCCGTGCTCAACCGCAATCCGCTGAGCGGTAACAAGGGCAATCCAGTCACGCAGCGGATCGTCTTCCTCTACGAACTGAAGCGCGATCTCAACCTCTACCTGAAGGATTGGGCGACCAATACCGCCATCAAGACCATCACCGACATCGTGGCCTTTAACGAGGCGAATGCAGGCAAGGCGCTGCGTTTCGGCCAGGACCTGTTCCTCGCCGCCGACCTCACCAGGGGCGACTTACGCGAACGCGAGTACAAGTCGGCACTTGCCATGGACCTGCTCAGCGCCAGGACCCGCGGCATGGATGCTTACATGAACCAGCACAAGCTCGATGCCGTGCTGTTCCCCGGCAGCGGAGGCGCCGCGATCGCCGCCAGGGCAGGTTATCCCAGCGTCATGGTGCCCGGAGGCTTCATCTCGGGGGCGACCGACGGCAAGGACACGCCCGACTATCCGCTCGGCGTCACCTTCGCAGGCCGTGCCTGGAGCGAGCACAAGCTGCTGCGTCTGGCCTACGCCTACGAGCAGGCCTCCAATATGCGCAAGCCGCCGCCAGGGTTGAGCGCGCTTTAGACTTCATTCCTTGCGCGCTTGTTAGCGCGCATGTGCTCCGGACGGCATGCACTGACAAAATCGGATGTCTGCTTTTGCAGACAATGCGGACACGCGGTCCCGCCCGCGGAAGCACAGGTTCATAGAGTAACGCTGTCTGCTACAGTCGAACGTCGCCATGGCGTAACCTCGTTCCTCAAGACTTCGCTGTTGCGGGTATCTGACCGGGCTCGAACGGACCCGGCTCGAAAAAGCCCTCGATCGATTCGACCTTTGCGTAGTTCTCGGCGATGCTCTCGGGTGTCAGATGTGGATCGTAGAAGCCAGGTCCCATGACGATAGCGATACGTTGGATTACTCCAGCTTCCACGTTGTAAATCCTGTTCGTCTCCGAACAACTATCGCTTGCAAGCCAGACCATCGCTGGCGCAACAGCCGCAACCGGCATTGTGGCTTCGCTCTGCTTCAGCCAAGCGGGATCCGCAACCGCCGCCGGGTGCATCCTCGTGTACCCGGCTGGCGAAATGGTGTTCACGAGAATCCCATGCTCAGCACCTTCAATTGCAAGAATACGCATCAATCCAACTACGGCGCACTTGGCCGCAGCGTAGGTGGCTTGGCCACGTATTCCAAACAGGCCGCTGACTGACGTCGTAAGGATGACCTTCCCGTAGCGCTGTGCGACCATATACGGCCAGGCAGCCTTCACCGTGTTAACCGGCCCGCCGAGGTGCACCCGCCAATAGTGATCGAAATCGTCAAGGGTGGCGGCCTCGAATAGCTGGCTTCCGCAGATACCAGCGTTGTTCACGAGGAGGTCTATTCTCCCGAAATGCTCGATGGTCGTCGCGATCAGGTCACTGCCACCTTCAGCGGTTGAAACATCGCTGTCATTCGCGATTGCCTCGCCTCCACGGGATCGAATGAAATCGGCCACCTGTTCCGCGATCGTGGAATCCTTCCCGAAGCCCGATACGTCGGTTCCCAGGTCGTTCACAACGACCTGGGCGCCGCGCTCGGCGAGAAGTTCGACGTATGCCCGCCCAAGCCCGCGACCTGCGCCAGTCACAACCGCGACCTTTCCCTCCAACGAAATTCGTTCTGTCATCTCGCTACCCTCCTTCCGGCAAGATTGAATGCGTCTGCGCGCAACCGTGACACCAACTGCCGGGGCGCTATGTCCCTTTGGCAAAGCCAGACCCATGTCCCCCCGCAATCGACAATGCGTCCGCTTTCGGGAAGTTCGCTGATGTCCGCTCATGTGAAGGGTTTCGGATGCCGGCCCAATGATTGACGGTGCCGCGGGCTCCGAGGGTCGGCGTCCGAAAGCCTCCAAGGGAGGAAACCGCGGGAGGGGATACGTTGGTGGTGCGGCGTGCGCTATGGGGATTTGAGCGCCGCGGGCGGAGCGTGCGATTGGGATCGAGCCGACGCAGCAAGCTGGCTGACGATGCCGCGGCTGATGGAAGAGCGACAGATTGCGTCGAACGCAGCAAATTGTCGGGCGATTTTAGACGACAGCTTTACATCTGAGTGCACTCTGCCGTGGCCGGTCGAGAGCCGGCGCGTGTAACGAGCAGATTTGTAGGACTTTGACGCGGTCATGAGGTGTCGATCCTGATGACGCTCTGAGGACCTGTTGGCTGGTACCGTGACGTTGCACCGCGCGCGAAGACCTCGATGACGATCATGCGACCGCCGCAGCACGGACAGCTCGGCTTGCTGGGATCGATGGCGGCAGCGGTGGGCTCATCTTGAGGTTTTGCAACGGCGAGCAGCTCACGGGCGCGGGCGATGTTATCGGCGCAAGCGCCTTTGGCGAACAGGCCGTAGTGGCGGATGCGGTGGAAGCCGCGTGGCAGCACGTGGATGAGGAAGCGGCGGATGAACTCGAAGGTCCCGAGCGTCATCTGCTTGTAGCGATCACGGCCCTCGATGCGATAGTCCTTCCACTTGAAGGTGACGCCACGCTGGTCGCAGGCAATCAGGCGGCTGTTGGCGATGGCAACACGGTGGGTGTAGCGCGACAGATAGGCCAGCACTGCCTCGGGACCGCCGAACGGCCGCTTGGCGTAGACGACCCACTCGGCCTTGCGCAGCGGGGTGAGGTAAGCTGCGAAGGATTGCGCCTCGGCGAGGTGGGCGTAATCGCCGAAGAAGCTGAGGCGGCCGGCTTGGTGGGCAGCGACGAGCTTCTCCAGGAACACGCGCCGGAACAGGCGGGAGAGTACGCGCACCGGCAGCAAGAAGCCCGGCCGGCACGATATCCAGCGCTTATTGTCCAGCGAGATGCCGCCGCCCGGCACGATCATGTGCACATGCGGGTGATGGGTGAGCGCCGAGCCCCAGGTGTGCAGCACGGAGGTAATGCCGATCCTGGCCCCCAAATGCTTCGGATCGGCGGCGATCGTCAGCATGGTCTCGGCCGAGACCTTGAACAAGAGGTCGTAGAGGACGGTCTTGTTCTGGTAAGCGATGTCGGCGATGGCCGCCGGCAGCGTGAACACCACATGATAGTACGGCACCGGCAGCAGCTCGGCCGCGCGGTCGGCAAGCCATTCCTTCGCGGCGGCGCCCTGGCACTTCGGGCAGTGCCGGTTGCGGCAGGAGTTGTAGGCGATGGTCGTATAGGCGCAGTCCTCACAGCGCGCGACATGGCCGCCGAGGGCTGCCGTGCGGCAGCGCTCGATCGCCGACATCACCTTGAGCTGGTGGAGGCTGACATGGCCGGCATGGGCCTTGCGCCATGCCGGGCCATGGTCGCGGAAGATATCCGCAACCTCCAAAGCCGGGCGCGACACCGCTTTGGCGTCAGCCGGGCGGCCGGATCTCCTTGAGTTTGAGCGCGATGTGCTCCAGCGGGCTCATGACCTCGCTGATCGTCTTGGTCGCGACGCGGGTATACAGCGCCGTGGTGTCGAGCTTGGCATGACCGAGCAGCACCTGGATCACGCGGACATCGATGTTCTGCTCCAGGAGGTGGGTAGCGAAGCTGTGCCGCAAGGTGTGCAGCGAGACGCGCTTGTTGATCTCCGCCATTTGCGCAGCGGCGTGACAGGCGCGATTGAGCTGGCGCGTGGTCATCGGCTGCGCCGGATCGCGTCCCGGGAACAGCCAACCCTGCGGACGCGCCGCCTTCCACCAGGCCCGCAGCAGGTCCAGCAGGCTCGGCGATAGCATGACGTGACGGTCCTTGCCGCCCTTGCCCTGCTCGACGCGGATGATCATGCGCTTGCTGTCGATATCGGAGACCTTGAGCGAGACCACTTCAGTGGCGCGCAGGCCAGCGCCGTAGGCCACGCTCAAGGCCGCCTTGTACTTCAGCCCCGGCGCGGCATCGAGCAGCCGCGCCACTTCCTCGACGCTGAGCACCACCGGCAGCTTGCGCGGCTCGTGAATGACATGGGTGTGTTCGACGATCTCGTGGCGCTTGAGCGTGACCCGAAAGAAGAACCGCAGCGTCGAGACGGTCTGGTTGATGGTCGGCACGCCAACGCCGCTTGCCGTCAGATGTAGCTGATAGCGGCGCACGTCCTCGAAGGTCGCCGTATCCGGCGAGCGCCCGAGAAACGCGGCGAAGTTCTTGATTCTTTGCACGTAGTCATGTTGGGTCTTCGGCGCGAGCTTGCGGATCGTCATGTCCTCGATCATGCGCCGGCGCAACGGGCTCATTGCCTCGTCGGTCATGGGGATGCTCCTGTCTTGGATGAAGGTTGCGAACCCCTCATCTCAAGACAGGACGCCCCGTCGCGCTATCGTCTTGGCTGTGTCGCCAGCCCCGGGGTCCTACCGCGCGAGCGGTTTAGTCCTCTGACCCGCAACGGACGTTAGGTGAGGAATCCCGCTTGAGAGCATCGGCAAGGCGTGCCCTTCCAGATGCAGTGATGGATCGTGACCGCTGGAGGCCCCATGACGCACTGCGGTCGTTCGCCGGACGCCGTGTTTCGCTGAGGTGATGCGTCGAATCGGCTCATTGCGCTCGAGCGCTCGACGTGAGCCCATTCCTTCTCGGAGAGCGCACGATGAAGGCCTTGCTGCTGCTCGTGTTTGCCATGGTTGTCATGGCCCGGGAAGCGACCGCTCAGGACGCACCAAAGGACGCGCAATGCGTCCGCGAGCGCGCCGCCATGGTCGAAACCATCCGGGCATACGCCCGATCCGCCGCCAGTGCCTTGGGACAGCAAGGCCTGTCGGAGAGTGTCCTTGAGGCCATGGAGCAAACGAAACGCCATCTGTTCATCCCCGAGCAATCTTGCTCCATCGCATACGCGGACAGACCGATGCCGATCGGTCTCGGGCAGACCATATCGCAGCCGTACATCGTGGCCTTGATGACCCAATTGGTCGAGGTCGCGCCCGATCACGTTGTGCTGGAAGTGGGGACGGGTTCGGGCTATCAGGCCGCCGTCCTTGCGCACCTGGCGCGAAAGGTCTGCACCATCGAGATCATCCCGCAATTGGCCGAGACCGCCGCGAAAACATTAAGAGACCTCGCGTATGACAACGTGAGCGTCAAGCTTGGCGACGGATACGATGGCTGGCCCGAATGCGGTCCTTTTGACGCCATCGTCGTGACTGCCGCGCTCGGGCAGCCACCGCCGCCCCTGATTGAACAGCTTAAAGTAGGTGGCCGGCTCGTTATGCCGGTGGGACCCGGTTACACCACTCAGCAGCTCACGGTCGTCGAAAAAATCGCCCCCGACAAGACGACGACGCGCGCCGTCGCCCTCGTGCGCTTTGTCCCCTTTACGCGTTCACAAAACTAAGCTCGCAAACGTCCCGTTCTTGCTGAGCCGGAATTTGTCGAGGTGGCTGGCGCCTCGCGCGAATGCACGTTTGGAGCGGCAGCAATTAGCCCATCAGCCAAGTGGCGGCCCCTCTGGTGGAGGTCTGCTTGTCGGCGCATAGCGGACTAGATTTGCTCACCCTAAGTTCTTCGCATGTTGACCCGAAGCGGAAATATTTGGGGCAGCCAGAGCGCTGCAAATCGACCTTGCACCGCTGCGGCCTTCTTTTGTGTCTCATGAGCGCAGATGCGGATGTAACGTGCCGGCGCGCCGCCTCAGGCAGCGCGCTGGCTGCGTCGCGAGGAGAGATCCGGGCAAAGAACGAGCTTGCCTTCAAGACCGCCAGCCTCGAGGCGACGGTGAGCATCGGCGACCTCCTCGAACGAGATCCGCTCGGCGATGCGCGGCCGGATGGCGCCAGTTGCCAGAAGCTTGAACAGTTGCTCCAAGTCCTCCTTGAACCAAGCGGGATGTCGCGCCCGCATGGCATTTACCGAGTAAAAGCGGGCTCGCTTGCCGCCGGGCAACAGTCTCCACAGGTAGAGGCGCGCGATCTCCATCAAGATAGGCAGCATTCGACGCTGTGCCTGCACGCTCGCCGAAAAGCCGATGGCACAGAGCAGGCCACCCGGTTTGAGCGCCGCGTATGAGCGGCGATAGCCGTCTTCGCCAACGCCGTCGACGATGACGTCGAACCCACCCGGCACAACCCGCGTGAAGTCCTCATGCTGGTAATCGATCGGCGTTGCCCCGAGGTCTTGGACGAGCGTCATGTGCTCGCGGCGTACAGTGCCCCATAGCTCGAGGCCGGCCAGTCCCCCAAGCACGAGCAGCGCCTGGCCGACCGCGCCGGCAGCCCCGTGCACGAGCACACGTTGGCCCCGCTGGACCTTGGCCGCGCGGTGCAGAAGCTGGTGCGCAGTCGTCCAGCTCAGGATCAGCACAGCCGCTTCAGCTGCGTCCACATCCACCGGCACGCGGGCCACGTTGCTCGCCCGAAGCGTGCGATAGTCGGCGTTTGACCCGACTACCGTCATGTCGGCCACGCGATCGCCAATCTGAAAGTCGTGCACGCCTTTGCCGAGCTGATCGATTGCCCCCACCACGTCGTAGCCCATTACGAACGGCGGCCGGAGGCGCATCGTTTGCGGATATAGATGGCGCCTGACCAACACTTCGGTGTAGTTGAGGCTCGACGCGAGTACGCGAACGCGCACCTCGCCCGGACCGGCGGTCGGCAGGGGAGCGTCCACCACCTCCAATCTCTCGGGATCACCGAAGCGGCTGACCTGAACAACTCGGTTGCGCTGCACCATCATGACCGATCTCCTTGCATGCCGACCTTCAGCGCAGAACGGTCAGGCTGCCGCCAGACCACAGCAATGGAATTGATCCAGATCAAGCTTGAGGCTGCACTCTTTGGAATTCTCCTCTAGCCAAATGACCAACCCGGTTGTTTGGCGCCATCATTGCTCATCGGAGGGGAAAATGCCTGCAGTCATTATGCAGTTCGTTTCGCATCCAAGACCCGGTAGTGATCTTGCAACCGTCTTACAGCTGGCAAAGGACGGCGCGTCACTTTGGAGGAAACACGGGGCCGATGTCAGCTATTGGTCCGTGATCGGCGGCGAGATCGGGAACTATGCCTTCGTCGCTCGCTTCGATAGTGTAGAAGCTTATGGGCGTACCTTGGCGTCACTGGGCGCCGATCCGGCCTTCGTTGAATTTCAAGCCAAGCGGCTGAAGGCCGGGCAATCGGATTGGGTGCGCTCCAATGTTGCCGTCCAAGTCGATCTTTGACGGAGCGCCTTCGCGCAAATGCGAGACCGCCCTCGGGCGGTCTCCTGCTACGTGGTCGATGTCGGTTGTTGGCCCTCAACTGAACAACGAAAGAGCCGCCGCCATGTCGGCTGCCTGCGGGAGACCGCGCAAGCCGCCAGGGTTGAGCGCGCTTTAGAGTTCACTCCTTGCGCGCTTGTTAGCGCGCAGGTGCTCCGGACGGCATGCACTAACAAAATCGGATGTCTGCCTTTGCAGACAATGCGGACACGCGGTCCCGCCCGCGGAAGGTCATATTGTGACCCAGAACGGAGTGCGCCCTTTGCTCGCGCACCGATCAACGTCATGCGCAGCTACCGGGGCAGCCAAGACCCATAGCTGTCTTGGTCGAAAGCGCGCTCTCCAAGACCTCCCGCGAAATTTTGCGACGGGCCTTGCAGAGTGCGGGTGGACGGTCGCTGCAGGAGTGCAAGCCTTTAGCTGATGATCTCCTTGGCCTTGATGCCGCGCAAGGCCTCGATGCAATCAGCTACCAAATGCAAGAACTCTTGCCGCTTTATGCTTTTCACCTGACGACCTTCCATATTGATGAGAATGAATCTCGCCATGTCGTAGGCGACTTCAAACTGCGATTTGCCGGTAACCTCGACATCGATTCTTTCTGCCATTTCGCTGCCCGCTAGTTGTAATTGGAAAGCAGGAGCCTATTGGAAAGCGCGTGGCCAAGTCGAGTCGGTCTTGCTTTGTGGTTAGATCATATCGGCTTAAACGTCCGCTGGCGCCGCAACCTCGAAATGCAGAGCATTAAACTAGTCCGCTCTGTGAAGGGTTTCGGATGCCGGCCCAATGATTGACGGTGCCGCGGGCTCCGAGGGTCGGCGTCCGAAAGCCTCCAAGGGAGGAAACCGCGGGAGGGGATACGTTGGTGGTGCGGCGTGCGCTATGGGGATTTGAGCGCCGCGGGCGGAGCGTGCGATTGGGATCGAGCCGACGCAGCAAGCTGGCTGACGATGCCGCGGCTGATGGAAGAGCGACAGATTGCGTCGAACGCAGCAAATTGTCGGGCGATTTTAGACGACAGCTTTACATCTGAGTGCACTCTGCCGTGGCCGGTCGAGAGCCGGCGCGTGTAACGAGCAGATTTGTAGGACTTTGACGCGGTCATGAGGTGTCGATCCTGATGACGCTCTGAGGACCTGTTGGCTGGTACCGTGACGTTGCACCGCGCGCGAAGACCTCGATGACGATCATGCGACCGCCGCAGCACGGACAGCTCGGCTTGCTGGGATCGATGGCGGCAGCGGTGGGCTCATCTTGAGGTTTTGCAACGGCGAGCAGCTCACGGGCGCGGGCGATGTTATCGGCGCAAGCGCCTTTGGCGAACAGGCCGTAGTGGCGGATGCGGTGGAAGCCGCGTGGCAGCACGTGGATGAGGAAGCGGCGGATGAACTCGAAGGTCCCGAGCGTCATCTGCTTGTAGCGATCACGGCCCTCGATGCGATAGTCCTTCCACTTGAAGGTGACGCCACGCTGGTCGCAGGCAATCAGGCGGCTGTTGGCGATGGCAACACGGTGGGTGTAGCGCGACAGATAGGCCAGCACTGCCTCGGGACCGCCGAACGGCCGCTTGGCGTAGACGACCCACTCGGCCTTGCGCAGCGGGGTGAGGTAAGCTGCGAAGGATTGCGCCTCGGCGAGGTGGGCGTAATCGCCGAAGAAGCTGAGGCGGCCGGCTTGGTGGGCAGCGACGAGCTTCTCCAGGAACACGCGCCGGAACAGGCGGGAGAGTACGCGCACCGGCAGCAAGAAGCCCGGCCGGCACGATATCCAGCGCTTATTGTCCAGCGAGATGCCGCCGCCCGGCACGATCATGTGCACATGCGGGTGATGGGTGAGCGCCGAGCCCCAGGTGTGCAGCACGGAGGTAATGCCGATCCTGGCCCCCAAATGCTTCGGATCGGCGGCGATCGTCAGCATGGTCTCGGCCGAGACCTTGAACAAGAGGTCGTAGAGGACGGTCTTGTTCTGGTAAGCGATGTCGGCGATGGCCGCCGGCAGCGTGAACACCACATGATAGTACGGCACCGGCAGCAGCTCGGCCGCGCGGTCGGCAAGCCATTCCTTCGCGGCGGCGCCCTGGCACTTCGGGCAGTGCCGGTTGCGGCAGGAGTTGTAGGCGATGGTCGTATAGGCGCAGTCCTCACAGCGCGCGACATGGCCGCCGAGGGCTGCCGTGCGGCAGCGCTCGATCGCCGACATCACCTTGAGCTGGTGGAGGCTGACATGGCCGGCATGGGCCTTGCGCCATGCCGGGCCATGGTCGCGGAAGATATCCGCAACCTCCAAAGCCGGGCGCGACACCGCTTTGGCGTCAGCCGGGCGGCCGGATCTCCTTGAGTTTGAGCGCGATGTGCTCCAGCGGGCTCATGACCTCGCTGATCGTCTTGGTCGCGACGCGGGTATACAGCGCCGTGGTGTCGAGCTTGGCATGACCGAGCAGCACCTGGATCACGCGGACATCGATGTTCTGCTCCAGGAGGTGGGTAGCGAAGCTGTGCCGCAAGGTGTGCAGCGAGACGCGCTTGTTGATCTCCGCCATTTGCGCAGCGGCGTGACAGGCGCGATTGAGCTGGCGCGTGGTCATCGGCTGCGCCGGATCGCGTCCCGGGAACAGCCAACCCTGCGGACGCGCCGCCTTCCACCAGGCCCGCAGCAGGTCCAGCAGGCTCGGCGATAGCATGACGTGACGGTCCTTGCCGCCCTTGCCCTGCTCGACGCGGATGATCATGCGCTTGCTGTCGATATCGGAGACCTTGAGCGAGACCACTTCAGTGGCGCGCAGGCCAGCGCCGTAGGCCACGCTCAAGGCCGCCTTGTACTTCAGCCCCGGCGCGGCATCGAGCAGCCGCGCCACTTCCTCGACGCTGAGCACCACCGGCAGCTTGCGCGGCTCGTGAATGACATGGGTGTGTTCGACGATCTCGTGGCGCTTGAGCGTGACCCGAAAGAAGAACCGCAGCGTCGAGACGGTCTGGTTGATGGTCGGCACGCCAACGCCGCTTGCCGTCAGATGTAGCTGATAGCGGCGCACGTCCTCGAAGGTCGCCGTATCCGGCGAGCGCCCGAGAAACGCGGCGAAGTTCTTGATTCTTTGCACGTAGTCATGTTGGGTCTTCGGCGCGAGCTTGCGGATCGTCATGTCCTCGATCATGCGCCGGCGCAACGGGCTCATTGCCTCGTCGGTCATGGGGATGCTCCTGTCTTGGATGAAGGTTGCGAACCCCTCATCTCAAGACAGGACGCCCCGTCGCGCTATCGTCTTGGCTGTGTCGCCAGCCCCGGGGTCCTACCGCGCGAGCGGTTTAGTCCTTTGGCCCGCAACGGACCTGCCGGGCCCGCCGGATGATCTCCGCCTTAAGCGTGTGGCAAAATGAAGAAGTAAACCGAAAGGCCGGACTGTCCAGGCCCGTGAGGGGGCGCTCGCCGCAAGGATATTGAACGTTTGGAACCCTCATGCGTTAGCCGGGCGGATGAAGGCCGGATGCGCCATCCGGCATGACGATGCGGCCACGGAGTTTGGTTCTTGCTCAAGCTGTACAGATGGCCGTCCGACGACTGGCAGAGCATCGGCGCGGAAATGCCCTCGGAGGTCATCTGGGCTGATCTCTTGAACGCGACTGAAGAGGAAAAGCAGTTCGTCGAGCGGCTGCTCAGGATATGTATTCCGTCCAAGGAATCCCTCAGCGCGATCGAGGCGTCGAGCCGGCTGATCCTCGACCACGGCACGCTCTATCTCAGCTCGCCGGCGGTCCGGCTCTCCGAGGACAACGAGGCCGAGATCACGCCGGTGGGATTCGTCATCGGCCCGCGCGTGCTGGTGACGGTGCGCTTTGCCGAGCTGCCGATCTTCGACGATGTCGGCAAGCGCATCGGCTCCGACGACAGCCTGGAGAACAGCATGTGCGTGTTCACCAGCCTGCTCGAAGCCATGATCGAGCGTGGCGCCGATGTTCTGGAGCATCTCGGCGCCAAGGTCGACAAGCTCTCGCGGGGCGTGTTCAAGGGCGGGCTGGTTCGCACCCAACGGCCGGTGCGCTCCAGCCGGAGGATGCGCGAGGCCCTGGAAACCATCGGCGAGCTAGCCGATCGGCTGGCCAAGGCGCGTGACGTTCTGCTCGGCGTCGGCCGCATCGCCTCATTTGCCGGCGATGTCGGCAGCGAATGGATCAAGGCCGCGTCGAAGAAGCGCCTCGAGGCGGTGTCGAAGGACGTCGTTTCGCTCAGTGACTACGAGACGCGACTGTCCGACAAGATCCAGCTGCTGCTTGATGCGGTGCTCGGCTTCGTCAACATCCAGCAGAACGAGCTGTTCAAGATCCTGACGATCGTGTCCGTCGTCGGCGTGCCGCCAACCATCCTGGTTGGCATCTGGGGCATGAACTTCAGGCACATACCCGAGCTGGACTGGACCTTCGGTTATCCGCTGGCCTGGCTCGCGGTCATTGCCAGTGGCGTGCTGCCGCTGATCTGGTTCAAGCGGCGCGGCTGGTTCGATTGAAGCGGCGGCGCACCATTTGAAAACGATGCGCCGCCGTTTGATCACGCTGCCTTGGCGTCGACATTGCCGATCCAGTCACGGGCCAGCGTCACGTCGGCTTGCGACAATTGATGGCCCGCCGGCAGGACCTTGTGGGTCACGCTCGCACCTGCTTGCGAGAGCAGAGCCGCGAGACGGGCTGAATTGCTCGCCGGCACGATCGGGTCGGCCTGTCCTGAGAGGAGCAGAACGGGTTTGCCGCCAAGCGCGGCCTTGGGAGGATCCGACAGTGGCACCATGGCGCGCAGCAGGATCGCGCCTGCCAGCACCTCCGGCTTCAGCAGCAACAGCGCTGCGGCGATGTTGGCGCCATTGGAGAAGCCGACCGCGACGGGCGCCGCAAGGCCGTAACGTTGCCGCGCCTCCGTGACGAAGTCGCCGAGTTCGAGCGCGCGGTGGCGCAAATCATCCTCGTCGAACACGCCCTCGGCGAGGCGGCGGAAGAAGCGCGGCATGCCATGTTCGAGCACGCGGCCGCGCGGCGAGAGCAGGGCGGCGCCGGGCGAGATCATGCGGCCGAGGCCGAGCAGGTCGTTCTCGTCGCCGCCGGTGCCGTGCAGCAGCAGCAGAGGAGGGGAGCCCGCGTTGGCCGCGGGCTCGAAGCGATGGATGAATGCACTTTCGGTCATGACGCGGTCTCTTCCAGGTTCGGCAGCACGCCCTCGATCTGCTTGCGGTGTTGTTCGAGGAAGCTCGGCAGCTTGAGGTCGCGTCCCAAGGTCGCGACGGGTTCGTCGACGGCGAAGCCGGGGATGTCGGTCGCGATCTCGAACAGCACGCCGCCGGGTTCGCGGAAGTAGATGGAGCGGAAGTAGTTGCGGTCCCTCTGCTCGGTCGGGTGCAGGCCGTGATTGTTCACGAGCCTCTCGGCCATCTTGCCCTGCTCGGCGTCATCGGCCGCACGGAAGGCGATGTGGTGGACAGAGCCGCCGCCCTGATGCCCGCGCAAAAAGCCCTTGGCTTCGTAGATATCGACGACGCTGCCTTCGGCATCTCCCGGCGCCTTGAAGCGGATCACCGAGCCCTCGCGTCCGGTCTCCTTGAAGCCGAGCACGTCGGTGAGGACGGCCGCCGTCTTCGCCGCGCTGTCGAGCAGCAGCGTCACGCCATGGAAGCCGCGGATCGCATGCTCGGCCGGCACCTCGCCATTGCTCCAGCCGGGCTCGTTCTCGGCACCGGGAATGCCGACGAGCGCGAGCGCCATGCCATCAGGGTCGGTGAAGGGCAGCACGGACTCGCCGAAGCGCTTCTCCAGGGCTTCGTGAGCGATGCCCCTCTCGATGAAGCGCTGCGTCCAATAACCGAGCGAGCGCTGCGGCACGCGGAAGGCGGTCTGATGGGTTTCGCCAACGCCGCGGCGGCCGGCCGAAACGCCCGCCCAAGGGAAGAAGGTCAGGATGGTGCCGGGCCGGCCGGTCTCGTCGCCATAATAAAAGTGGTAGGTGCCGGGATCGTCGAAATTGACGGTCTTCTTGACGAAGCGCAGGCCGAGGTCCCGGGTGTAAAAGCCAAAATTGCGGATGGGGTCGCCGGCGATCGCGGTGACATGGTGCAGTCCAGACATTGTCGTCCTCCAAAATTCGGGGAGCGGTCTTGCTCTGCCCGGAAATATCGTTCCGCTTTGGATTGGAGACAATCCATGCAAATATGACGGCTATGTCTATGATTTGGAAACAATCGCCGAGGCCAACTCTTGGATAAGCTCGGCAGCCTCCGGGCCTTCGTAAAAGTGGTCGAGAGCGGCAGCTTTGCGGAAGCCGGCCGGCAGTTGCGGCTGTCACGCTCGGCGATCAGCAAATACATCGCCGACCTCGAGGAGAGCCTCGGCGTCCAGCTTCTGAACCGGACCACGCGGCACGCGAGCCCGACCGAGAATGGCCAGCGCTATTTCGAGCGCGCGGTGGTGATCCTCTCGGAGATCGAGGCTGCCGACCAGGCCGTGACGCAGGCTCAATCCGCGCCGCGGGGCCTGTTGCGCGTCAATGCGCCGATGTCGTTCGGCACGATGCGGCTCGGCCCGGTGCTCGCCGATTTCATGGCGCGCTATCCCGAGCTTCAGCTCCAGATCGTGCTCAGCGATGATCTGCTCGATCCCGTCCAGGACGGCTTTGACGTGACGTTGCGGATCGCGGAGCTGGAATCCTCCAGCCTGATCGCGCGCAAGATCATGCCGGTGGCGCGCATGATCTGCGCCTCGCCGGAATATCTCGCGCGTCACGGCACGCCAAAGCATCCGCAGGATCTGCGCGAGCACGTCTCGCTGACCTACGGCTTCCTGCTCACCGGCAATCAGTGGAAGCTCACCGGCACTGATGGCGATCACTGGATCCAGCCGGCCTGGTCGCTCTGCGTCAACAACGCCGAGGTGCTGCGCGACGTCGCGATCAAGGGCAGGGGGCTCGCGCTGCTGCCCGAGTTCATCGCCGCCGATGCCTTGCGGAAGGGTGAGCTGCGGACGGTGCTGGACAATTATTTCGCGCCGCCGCTCGCGCTCTATGCGGTCTATCCGCCGACGCGGCATTTGTCGGTGAAGGTGCGGCTGTTCATCGATTTTCTGGTCGAACGTTTTGGCCGCGACGAGGACGAAGCCGGCGGACGCAGACGTGCGGAGGCTAGGTGACCGGATACTATTATACCGTGACGGAAAGCTGAACTTTATTCCGATCTCTCGGGACTCATACTTGCGTCCCGACTTCGCGCCTTACGACCAGAGAGCTTCAGCCGCTGCCGGGGCGTCGCCGAGGGCTCTCTTTCATGCCGCTGCGAATAGCGGCGACATGATGTGTAGCTCGCCGGCCTTCTCGACTTGATTTCAACAAGCGCAGGAGGAGCCCATGCGGAAGTCCCTCACCTTTTTCCTTACTGGCGTGGCATTGACCGTCGCGGCGTCAACCGCCGTAGCCGGCGAGCGGGTGCTCGAGTTCAAGCTGGTCACGAAGCCGATCGACCTCAAGGTCATAGAGGCCGCAAACGTCGAAGGACAGACGGTTGTGTCCGGTAAATTCTTCGGGGTCGCCGTCTTTAGCGATGGCCGTATCGGAGTGAAGGAGTTCGTCAATACTTCGGACTTGCTCAAAGGGTCGGGCCCCTTCTTCGGCTATAGCACCTACACGTTCGAGGAAGGCTCGATTACGGCGCGCTACACCGGTTCGGCCAAGCACGGCAAATCAACGGGCGAATACACGATCCTATCGGGCACAGGTGCTTATGCGAACGCCACGGGTACGGGCACGATCGAAAGCGCGCCGAACCCGTTCAAGGGCGTCAACCTGCTTAACATAAAGCTCGTCGTTAAAACGCCCGGCTCATGACAGCGCAATGTGCACAGCTCGCCGCACGAAGGAAGTTGATCCCTTGTGCGGCGTGTTGGCCCGGCCGGCGGCACCTTGCCGGCCGGGCGACCTGACATCGCGCCAAGCGCGCCGGCTGGCTCGTCCCGAAGACTGTTAGTGCTTGAGCGATGCTGAAAAGGCGGCAAGCGCGATCATGTCGTCGACGCTGAGATTCTCGACAACCAGTTTCATGAGTTCGCTATTGGCGCCCTTCCGCGCGCCCGATTTGAAGTCATAGAGCTGCCGGAACATGTAGGTGGGCGAACGGGACGCAATCCCTGGCGCGATGGCCGTCCCGTTGAGGTCAGCACCGTGACAGACCGCGCACCGGACGCGCGGATCGCTGTTCGCTGCCAGCGTTCGTCCTTTCTGAATGCTGCCTGGCGGAACGTAGGCGATGAAACGAGCGCGCGAGTCCCGGCTGACAAAGTGTTCAACGTTTTCCGGTATCTCGATGATGCGCTGACCGATGGGTTCTTTCTCGGTGCCGTCCAGCGGAGCCAAGAACAAGTCTCGCACCTGCGTTCTTGGCACCAGCTCGGTCTCTACGACGGCAATATTCGATCTCGGCTTGATGGAGGCGAAGTAGGCAGCGGCGTCGCCGAGGTCCTGATCGGTCACCGCTTTGGACAGCTTGATCATCAGGTCGGTGGCGACGCGAGGCGCCGAGTTCGTGCGCAGGCCCGTCTTGAACTCCGCCGTTTGCTGAATGATGTATTCCGCGGAGAGGCCAAATAGGCTGGCATTCTCAGGACCGCCCGGTCCGTCTGCCCGATGACAGACGCCGCACGCGAACACCTCTGGCTTTCTCCCCCTTGCCACGATTTCCGGCATTGGTGGATGATCGTCCGGATGCCAGTCGGGCGCGGCGAACAGATCGCGCACTTGCGTGAGTGTAAAACCGGCGGCGCTGTCAGGAACGCGCCTGATCGTGCCATCGTCAGGGGTGCGTTGAAAATTGGGCGGGTTTACCGGGTAGGCCCATGCCGGCGGACCCTCCTGGATTTGCGCACGCGCCCCTGCCGCGGTGAGCAATGCCATCGCGAACGCCCATAGAGCGATCGGAAATCTCATGGCTCTCGACCTCCCAGCGTGTCGGTGAAGCCAGACTGTACTTTCCGAAGGCGAGGATCAGGAGCGGCTAACCGACCGCTCATCGGGCGACGGACGCATCAGCTCCTCCGCCACATCGAAAACACCATTCAACGCCCGGGATTCGCAGACGTCAACGTGCAATTCAGTTGTCGTGACCAACGGACGTGGTCGCCCCACTGGTCCTGATCGTAGGCCTGCAGGATGCGGACAAAATCGGCCATGCTGGATCGATCTCGGTTTTCGGCCACCGCCGCAACCTGAGTATCGGATGCGGGCTGGGTCCCTTGCCAAAACCGCACAAGGAGATCGGCGATGTTTCTCATGACGTACTCTCTGCAGCCAACTGTGAAAGTAGACATCAAGTACTGGAGCGGCATCGCGCCGTTCGATCAGGAGAAAGGCCGGCGGGCGCTACGCCGCCGGACTTGTCCTGCAACTGCCGGCTCGCAGGGCCGGTTCCGTTGCTTTTCACTCTGCGTTCATGGCTAGCACGACGTAGTTGGTTGTCGCCATTGTGCGCGGGTATGACGTGACCATACTGAGGTAGGGTCAGATCGATGACTCGGGATCAGTCGACCCCGCGGGTCGGCTAGCTCCCCGAATGCTGCTCGGCCGGCCGGAGCAGATCGTTCAGCGTGCGCATCGACGCCTGTTGAAGCTCGGCGAGCTCGCGTGCAGCGTCCTCGCACTCGGGCAGGGACATTGAGGGTGCCGCCAGCTCGATCTCTCGGCTGCGATCGAACAAGCGGACAAGCCCGAGTGCACCGGCGGCACTGCCGAGTTGATGCGCAGATCGCGCCAGCCGCTTGGAATCGCCGGCCGTCGCTGCTCTGTCTATGTCCTCGATCAGCTTTGCGCTCGTCGTTTCCAGCAAGTGGTGGAGCTTTTCGATTTGCGCCGGGCCCAAAAGTTCTTTCTGGTCGTCGAGAAAATGCCGGTCGATCAACGCGCCGGCCGCAAGCTGTGTTGCGGTCGTCTCCTGCGCCGGATCATCCTCGATCGCTTCGCGCAGCGCGTTGACCAGGATCGGCTTGCTGACGACCTTGGCGATGCCGGCGCCGGCGAACCGTTCGCGGGCGCTGCTGGACACGTCTGCGGTCACCGCGATGATGTGCGGCATCTTCGGCAGACCGAGCTTGCCGATCCGCGACGCCGCCTCCACGCCGTCCATGTCGGGCATGTGCAGGTCCATCAGGATGATGTCGAAGGCGTGATCGCGGGCGAGTGCGACCGCTGAGGCGCCGTTCGTGGCGATCATGGGGCGATGGCCGAGCCGGTTCAGGATGGAGCGGCAATGCGGTCAGCGAAGCGACGATCCGCATGCGATCCGACGTCGCGCCGAGCGCGAGCCATCCCGCGGCGGTCGCGCCGGCAAGGCGAATGAAGCCGCGGCGGTCGACCGCGAAAGCGGAAGGCCGTTCAGTCATGAAATTCTTTGCATGATGGCCCTGTCCCAATCCGGATGCTTAGCGGCGAAAGCCGGGTGCCCACAATTGACGAAAGGAGCGCATGTGAACGTTCATTCGCAGCCTCGGCGGCCCAGCACGGAAGTTCAGATGTCGCTACTTGGCATAGGCCTTGACTAACGCCGCAACGTGAACTCGTCCGCACTGCGCCGGTGCTCCCATTTCGCCTGCTCAAGCTCCGGCTGATCGCATTCGATTTCCGGATAGCCGATGCAGAGATACGCGATGAACTTCCAGGTTTCAGGCACGTCGAGAGCGGCGTGAATGCGCGCGGGGGTCAGGATCGAAACCCAGCCGATACCGATGCCCTCGGCGCGCGCGGCGAGCCACATCGTGGTGATGGCGGCGACCACGGAATATTCCGTCGTCTCCGGCATGGTGGCGCGGCCGAGGCCGTGGCCGATATCGCTGGCCTTGTCCGCGAACACCGCAAGATGGCCAGGCGCCTGTTCGAGGCCCGACAGTTTCAGCGTCGCATAGCGCGCCGCGCGCTCTCCGGAGTAGCAATTGAGCGCATCGGCATTGCATGTCCTGAAATCGTCGATTACGGCACGGCGCCGTGCGGCATCGTCGACGGTGACGAAACGCCAGGGCTGGCTGAGCCCAACCGACGGCGACAGGCAGGCGGTCTCGATCAGTCGCGTGATGGCACCCTCCGGCAACGGATCGCTGCGGAAGCGACGCACGTCGCGGCGCCACACGAACAGCTCGCGCAAATGCTGACGGAAGGTATCGTCGAACTCGACCATGAGGTCAGCGTCCCATCTGGAAGGCTGCTGCGACCAGCAGGATCAGGATCTCACCGAGCTGCTCGAACGCGCCGAGGATGTCACCGGTCTGTCCGCCGATGTGGCGGATGGCAAGCCGTGCCAAGAGCACACCGGCGAGCGACAGCAGGATCAGGCCGACCAGCGCCTTGCCCGGCCCGAGCGCGAGGGCGAGAGCGAGCGTCCCAAGCGCGAAGGCGATGGCGACGCTGCGGCCCGGCGGCGGCCCCGCGCTCGCCGAAAGCCCATCCGGCCGCGCCGGAGGGACCAGCGACATGAAGGCCGGCACGCCGGCGCGGGCAGCGATGTGCGCCGCGCACAGCGCCAGCGTGACCGCCCAGGGACTAGCGATCGCGGTGAGCGCACTCCAGCGCAGGCCGAACGACAGGATCAACGCGCAGACGCCATAGGTCCCGATCCGGCTGTCGCGCATGATCTCGAGCTTGCGCTCGCGCGTCCGGCCGCCGCCGAGCCCATCGGCGGTATCAGCAAGTCCGTCCTCGTGCAGCGCGCCGGTGATGAGGGCGGTCGCGGCCAGCGCGAGCAGGGCGGCAAGGTTTGGTGTCAGTCCGAGCCGGCTGGCGACCTTATAGACCAACGCGCCGGCAAGGCCGACCAGCAGTCCCGCGACGGGCAGGGCCCAGGTTGCACGCGCGATGGCGCCATCGCCTGCGGGCTTCGACGATGCCACGGGGAGGATCGTGACGAACGATGCTGCCATCCTGAGATCGGCGACGACGTCTTTCAAAAGTTCGGCGCGCGGCATCATTTCAATTTCATCGGCAGGCCGGCGACGACGAACTCGACCTCGTCCGCGACACCAGCAATGATCTGATTCATGATTCCGGCGGCGTCGCGGAAGCTGCGCGCCAGCGCGTTGTCGGGCACGATACCGAGGCCGACCTCATTGGTGACGAGCACGACCGGGCTCTTGAGATGGAGCAGGGCGCCGGCAAGCTCGTTTACCTCGCTCTCCCAGTCGCGCTCCGCATGCATCAGATTGGAGAGCCAGAGTGTCAGGCAGTCCACCAGCCGTGCGCCGCCGCCATCGGTTGCGACCAGCACCTGCACGAGATCAAGCGGTACCTCGCGCTCGATCCAGTCGGTTCCGCGGCGCGCACGATGCCCGGCGATGCGCGCCTCCATTTCAGCATCGAGCGCCTCAGCCGTCGCGACATAGACGGGCCGGCCGGGAAAGGCGCGCGTGCGCGTTTCCGCACGCTTGCTTTTGCCCGATCGCGCTCCGCCCGTGATCAAGATGACGGCCATGAAGGTCTCCTATCAGCCCTGACTAATCACCAAACACGGCCAAAGACAAAGCCGAAATCAGGCCTGTAGGGGCTTGCGCTCTGCCTTCGCTTTGCGCAACAGGGGCGGGACAGGAGGCCGGCGTGGGCTTTGCGGGCGCGATGGTGGTGGCGATGGCGGTGGATGCCCTCTTGGGCTGGCCGTCGTGGCTGTTCGCGCGGATCGGCCATCCCGTGACTTGGCTCGGCCGCCTGATTGCGGCCATCGACACGGCCTGGAATCGCGTGTCCGATCCGCCGGCTCTTCGCCGCGGCGCGGGCATTGCCGGCGCACTTCTCGTGATCGCGCTCTCAGTTGCGGTCGGCTGGATGATTCAATCCTTGCTTTGGTCGGGCTGGACCCAGATCGTGCTGGTCGGCGTCCTCGCCTGGCCCCTGGTCGCGCTGCGCTCGCTGCACGATCATGTCGCGGCGGTCGCAAATCCCTTGCAGGCCGGCGACATCACCGCTGCACGTGACGCGGTCTCGCGCATCGTTGGCCGTGATCCCGCGGCGCTCGATGAGCCCGGCATCGCGCGCGCGGCGATCGAGAGCCTTGCCGAGAATGCCTCCGACGGCATCGTGGCGCCGGTATTCTGGGGCGCGCTGTTAGGCTTACCCGGCATCCTCGGCTACAAGGCCATCAACACGCTCGACTCCATGATCGGCCATCGCAGCGAGCGACACGAAGCTTTCGGCTGGGCCGCAGCGCGCATCGACGATGTCGCCAATTTCATTCCGGCGCGCCTGACCGGCTTCCTCTTCGTGCTGCTGGCGCCGCGGCGATCGGAGGCGCTGTCGTGCGTGAGCCGCGATGCGCGCCGCCATCGCTCGCCCAACGCCGGTTGGCCGGAAGCGGCCATGGCGGGGGCGCTCGGTGTGCGGCTCAGCGGTCCCCGCATCTATCACGGCAGCATCACGAACGAGCCCTGGCTCAACGAAGGCGCGCGCGATCCGCTCGCTGCGGACATCAATCACGGATTGGCGGTCTATCGTAGGTCCATGCTGCTTCTCGCGGGGGTGCTTGCGATCCTGGCCTTCGCGTGAAACAACGGGGCATGCGCGAGCACGGTGGAAATCTCGATCAGGCCCAGCAGCGTTTTGGCGGACGCGCTGAGGATTGGATCGACCTCTCGACAGGGATCAACCGCCTGCCTTATCCCGTGGGCGAGGTGAGCCCGCGCGCCTGGAGCGCGTTGCCCTCGCGCGCCGAGGTCGATGCCTTGCTTCAAGCCGCGCAGCACGCCTATCGCACGAGCGCACCTGTTGCTGCGATGGGCGGTGCACAGGCCGCCATTCAATTGCTGCCGCAACTGGCGCCATCCGGCCGCGCGCGCATCCTCGCGCCGACCTACAATGAATATGCCGGGGTCCTGTCGGCTGCGGACTGGGATGTCCAGGAGGTCTCGGGGCTCGACGCGCTAGCCGGCGCAGACCTCGCGATCATCGTCAATCCCAACAATCCCGATGGACGCCGCCATATGCCGAAGGACTTGCTGGCATTGCTGCCGCGCGTCGGCCGTCTCGTGATCGACGAGAGCTTTGCCGACGCCGTTCCGCAGCTGTCGCTTGCTTCGGAAGCGGATCGGCCGGGGCTGCTGATCCTGCGCTCGTTCGGAAAGTCTTATGGCCTTGCCGGCCTGCGGCTTGGGTTCGCGCTCGGCAATGCGGCCGATATCGGCAAGCTTGCATCGATGTCGGGGCCATGGCCGGTCTCGGGGGCAGCGATCGCGATTGGCTGCCGCGCCTTGCGCGATGATGCCTGGGCCGAGGCGACGTCAGCGCGGCTCGCACGCGACTGTGCTCGCCTCGACGCCATGGCGCAGTCGCAAGGCTGGACGCTTGTCGGCGGCACGCCCTTGTTTCGTCTTTATGGAACGCCTGACGCGCGCGCCGCGCAGGAAAAACTCGCGCGTCGCCAAATCTGGTCGCGTGTCTTCGCGAGAGAGCCGACATGGCTGCGCCTCGGGCTTCCCGGCAGCGAAGCCGAATGGGCTCGCCTTGCCGAGGTGCTAGCGCGCTAACGCGAGCAATCCTTCGACGTCGAGATGCTTTTCGATGTGATCGGCGAGGGCATCAAGCGCGCTCTCGACCCTGGCGTGATAGGGCTCGTCGCCCGCGGGAATATCGAGTTTTGCCAAGAACGCCTTGCGGAAATCATCCGACGTGAACAGGCCGTGCAAATAGCTGCCCTGCACGCGGCCATCGCGCGAGATCGCGCCTTCCGGCTCGCCGTTCAGTTTCGCAAATGGCCGCGCACGGTCAGGCCCATCGGTGCGGCCGATGTGGATCTCGTAGGCCTCGATCGGCTTGTCGGTGGCGGCATGCACGGCCGCGACACGCGTCAGCGTCTTCTGCGGGCTCATCACCGTTTCTACATCCAGCAGCCCGAGACCCGGCGTGTCGCCCGCAGGGCCCTCGATGCCATCGGGATCAGCGACTCTATGTCCGAGCATCTGATAGCCGCCGCAGAGACCGAGCACATGGCCGCCGCGGCGGTGATGTGCGAGCAGATCGATGTCCCAGCCCTGCGCCCGCAAAAAGGCGAGATCGCCGCGGGTGGATTTTGAGCCGGGGATGATGACGAGCCTGACATCGCCAGGAATCGCTTCGCCCGGACGCACCATGACGAGATCGACGCCCGGTTCGAGCTTGAGCGGATCGAGATCGTCGAAATTGGCGATCCGCGATAACGCGAGACAGGCGATCTTGCATTGGCCCGGCTTTCGCGCATCGCGCAGGCCCAGCGCATCCTCTGCCGGCAGCTCGCCGGCGCGTGCGAACCAGGGCAGCACGCCGAGACCGCGCCACGCAGTCCTCGCTTCGATCAGCTTGTAGCCGTCATCGAACAGCGTGGGATCGCCGCGGAATTTGTTGATGACAAAACCCTGGATCATCGCGGCATCATCGGGGTCGATCACCGTCTTGATGCCGACGAGCTGGGCGATGACGCCGCCGCGGTCGATGTCGCCGACCAGCACGACCGGCACGTCGGCCTTGCGCGCAAAGCCCATATTGGCGATGTCGGCCTTGCGCAGGTTCACCTCGGCCGGGCTGCCGGCGCCTTCCACCAGCACCAGATCAGAGCGTGCCTTCAGCCGCTCAAAGCTCTCCAGCACGGCACTCATCAGCGAGGGCTTCATCGCGGCATAGTCACGTGCACGGGCGGTTGCGATGCGCTTGCCGTGGACGATGACTTGCGCGCCGACATCGGTCTCCGGCTTCAGCAGCACCGGGTTCATGTCGGTGTGCGGCTCGACGCCGGCGGCGAGCGCTTGGAGCGCCTGGGCGCGGCCGATCTCGCCGCCATCGACGGTGACGGCCGCGTTGTTCGACATGTTCTGCGGCTTGAACGGCAGCACGCGCAGGCCACGGCGCGTGAAGGCGCGCGCCAGGCCGGCGACGATGAGCGACTTGCCCACGTCCGAGCCGGCCCCTTGGATCATCAGCGCGCGCGCCATAGCGAGATCGTCTCAGAATTCGACGCCGGCTTGCGCTTTGATGCCGGAGCGGAAGGGATGCTTGACCAGCGTCATCTCGGTGACGAGGTCGGCGATCTCGATCAGCTCGTCCTTGGCGTTGCGTCCGGTGAGCACGACATGCGTCATCGGCGGCTTCTGCGTGGTGAGGAATTCGACGACCTCGGCGATATCGAGATAGTCGTAGCGCAGCGCGATGTTGATCTCATCGAGCACGACCATGCGCAGGTTGGAATCTGATATCAGCTCCTTGGCCTTCTCCCAGCCGGCGCGCGCGGCGGCGATGTCGCGGGCGCGGTCCTGCGTCTCCCAGGTGAAACCTTCGCCCATGGCGTGGAACTGGCAGAGATCGCCGAAATGACCGGTGAGCAGGCGCCGCTCGCCGGTGTCCCAGGCGCCTTTGATGAACTGCACCACCGCGCAGGGGAAGCCATGGGCGACGCAGCGGACGATCATGCCGAAGGCGGAGGACGACTTGCCCTTGCCGGCGCCGGTGTGGACGATGATGAGGCCTTTTTCGCCGCTCTTGGTCGCCATGATCTTGTCGCGGGCGGCCTTCTTCTTCGCCATTTTCGCAGCGTGCCGGGCGTCGGTTTCCTCGCCCGTTTGGGTCTCCGGTTCAGGCGTCATCGTACCAGTCCTTCGGCTTGACAAGTGGCGGCCAGCGGCAAATGGTGGGCCCGCGTTGGTTCCTGTCCTATGACAGGCGAAGAGGGAATGCGATAGGGTCCGAATCGGCAAGATTTGGGTCCAAAATGCAGCCGCCCCCGCGACCGTGACCGGAGAGATGCCCGAAGCCACTGATCCCCCAGGGGATCGGGAAGGCGGGGATCGAAGGGCAAGACCCTGCTCCGCAAGCCGGGAGACCTGCCAGCGCGGACGATTTTGGACCGGCGGACGGGGTGTTCCGCGACGGGGAAACGGGCCCCTGAAAAGTGGTTCGTGCGCCTCTTCGCCTCCCGCTGTTTATTCTGGAAGAGGCGATGACGGTCACACTTCACGTCTGCATTACCTGCCGTGCCGGCGAGACACTTGGCCAGGGCGAGACGACGCCAGGCAAGCGGCTGCATGGCGCGATCCTGGACGCCGGCGTGCCCGATGGCGTCAGCGTGGTTCCCGTCGAATGCCTGTCCGCCTGCAGCCAGGGCTGCTCAGTCGCGCTCAGCGCGCCCGGCCGCTGGTCCTACGTCTATGGCCGCCTGTCGGATGCGAATGCGCGCGACGTGATCGCGGGCGCTGCGGCCTATGCGGCCGCGCCCGACGGCCTCGTGCCCTGGCGCAGCCGTCCCGAAATCTTCCGCAAGCAATCGCTTGCGCGCATTCCCCCCATCGCCGTCGTGCCGGAGGCCGCCGAATGAATTCGCTCGCAAAAGTCCCGGTTACGGTGGTCACCGGTTTCCTCGGCTCCGGTAAGACGACACTGATCCAGCATCTGCTCAGCAATGCGGGCGGCAAGAAGCTTGCCGTGCTCGTCAACGAGTTCGGCAGCGAGGGCGTCGATGGCGAGATCCTGAAGTCTTGCGCCGACGCCAATTGCCCCGAGGAGAACATCGTCGAACTCGCCAATGGCTGCATCTGCTGCACCGTCGCCGACGATTTCATTCCGACCATGGAGCAGCTCTTGGCGCGCCCAGTGCGGCCCGATCACATCCTGATCGAGACCTCGGGCCTGGCACTGCCAAAGCCGCTGCTGAAGGCGTTCGATTGGCCGGAGATCCGCTCGCGCATCACGGTCGACGGTGTGATCGCGCTGGCCGATGCCGAAGCCGTCGCTGCCGGCCGCTTCGCGCCGGATCCGGCTGCGGTCGAAGCGCAGCGTGCAGCGGACGACAATCTCGATCACGAGACGCCGCTGTCGGAAGTGTTCGAGGACCAGATCGCCTGTGCCGACATCGTGCTGTTGACCAAGGCCGATCTTGCGGGCGCCACGGGTATCGAAGCGGCCAAGGCGGCGATCACGGCCGAGATGCCGCGCCGCGTGCCGATGTTGCCCGTCACCGACGGCGCGATCGATGCGCGCGTCATTCTCGGCCTCGGCGCTGCCGCCGAGAACGATCTTGCCGCGCGGCCCTCGCATCACGACGGCGAGGAGGAGCATGAGCACGACGATTTTGCCTCGGTCGTGATCGATCTTCCGGAAGTGTCTAATGTCGAGGCGCTGGTCGCCTCCATCCAGCGCCTGGCGCGCGAGCAGAACGTGCTGCGTGCCAAGGGCTATATTGCGGTCGCGGGCAAGCCGATGCGCCTGTTGCTGCAAGCGGTCGGCGAACGCGTGCGACACCAGTTCGACAAGCCCTGGGCTGCCGGCGTACGGCAATCAAAGCTCGTCGTGATCGGCGAGCATGGCGACATCGACGAGGCCGCGATCAGGTCAGGACTTGGTCTTTCAGGATCTGGCATCTGATGCACGTCGTTTTCCGCGAGAGCCGCGGTCTCGAGGAGACCGCGACGCCAAGGGACATCGGCCAGGACCCGGCCGATCTCGTGGTGCTCTCGTATTCGGATTCCGACCTTGCCGCGTTCGCGGCCGGCTGGCGGCGCGGGCGCGACAGCCTGCCGTCGCTGCGGCTCGCCAATCTTGCGGAGCTGCGTCATCCGCTCTCGGTCGACACCTATATCGAGCGCACGCTGTCGCAGGCGCGCGGCATCCTGGTGCGGTTGATTGGCGGTGAGTCCTACTGGCCGTACGGTCTCGCGGCGCTCCAGCAACTTGCCAAAGACCGCAACATCGTACTGGCCGTGCTGCCGGCCGATGGCCGTGACGATACGCGGCTGGACGCGTATTCGACCTTGCCGGTCTCGACGCTGCGCCGGCTCAAGGTGCTCTGCGACACCGGCGGCCCGGTCGCGGCGCAAGCTGCGATCGCTCAGCTCGCGCTGGCCTCGGGCCTCTATGCCGGGCCAGTCGTCGGCGAGATGACCGTGCCTGAGATGGGATTTTATGATCCCGCGCGTGGCGTCATTGCTGCGCCGGTAGGCGGCGAGGGGAAGCCTCGCGCGCTGGTGACGTTCTATCGCTCCTATCTCACTGCTGCGGACACCGGCCCGGTCGATGCCCTGATCGCCGCGCTGCGCGAGAAGGACTTTGACGCTTATGGCGTCTTCGTCACCTCGCTGAAGGCCGCGGGCGTTGCCGATTGGCTGCGTGCGCATCTCGTGCAAGACCCTCCGGCCGCGATCGTCAATGCGACGGCGTTCTCGGCAATGAGCGATGACGGCACGACGCCGTTCGATACCGCATCATGTCCGGTGTTCCAGGTCTCGCTCTCGACGGCGCAGCGTGAGGACTGGGCCACCTCGCTCCGTGGTCTTTCGCCCGGCGATCTCGCGATGCATGTGGTGCTGCCCGAGGTCGACGGTCGCCTGTTCGCGGGCGTGGTGAGCTTCAAATCCGCTGGGATGCGCGATCCCGATCTGCAATTCTCGCATCTTGTCCATCGCGCGGATGAGGAGCGGGTGCAGGTCATCGCAGCACGCGTTGCCGCCTGGCGGCGGCTCGCGGAGACGCCGGCCGCCAGGAAGCGTCTGGCGATCGTGCTCTCGAACTATCCGGGACGTCCGCACCAGATCGCGCATGCGGTCGGTCTCGATGCGCTGGCCTCGGTCGAGGCCTTGCTGTCTGATCTCGCGGAGGCCGGCTTCGATGTTGCGCCGGTCGATGCGCTCGGCGAGACGCTGCTGAGGCAGCAGCTTACCTGGAGCGTCGCTGAGTACCGTGCTGCGCTCTTGCGCCTGCCGCAAGTCTTGCAGGATGATCTCGCGCAAGCCTGGGGCGTGCCGGAGGATGATCCGAGCTGTCGCGACGGCGCGCTTCATTTTGCCGCCATTGCTTGCGGCGCGTCGATCATCGCGGTCCAGCCCGAGCGCGGCGATGCAACGACGCGCGATGCCGACTATCACGATCTCGCCCGCACGCCGCGCCATGCCTATGTCGCATTCTATCTCTGGCTCCGAGGGCAGGGCATCAATGCCGTCGTGCACATGGGCGCGCACGGCACGCTGGAATGGCTGCCCGGCAAATCCGTGGCGCTGTCGCAGGCATGCTGGCCGGAAGCCCTGATCGGCGATCTCCCCGTCATCTATCCCTTCATCGTCAATGATCCCGGAGAGGCCGCGCAGGCCAAGCGGCGCATCGCTGCCGTCACGATCGGCCATCTGCCGCCACCGCTTGCGGCATCCGTCGTGCCGGAAGGCCTGCGCCGGCTCGAACGTCTGCTCGACGAATATTCGACTGCCGATGGTCTTGATCCCGCGCGCCGCCAGCGTCTGATCTCAGCGATCCGCGACGAGGCGCGCGCGGCGGGTCTCGAAGACGATCTCGGCCTCGATGCATCGGCCGCACCAGCCGAAGCCATTCCGCGGATCGATCGCTTCGTCTGCGATCTCAAGGAAAGCCAGTTCGGTGACGGCCTGCACGTGTTCGGCCGCGGCGCCTGCGGCGGAGCGGAGCGGGAGGCGCTGCAGGCGGCGCTTGCAGGCAAGCGCGTTGCGCCGGGGCCGTCGGGCTCACCCTATCGTGGACGCCAGGACGTGCTGCCCACCGGGCGCAATCTCTTCGCCGTCGATCCACGCGCGGTGCCGACGCCGTCGGCCCATGCGCAAGGCATCAAGCTCGCCGAAGAGCTGCTGCGCCGTCACTTGCAGGATCATGGCGACTGGCCGAAGGGGCTCGTGGTCGATCTCTGGGGTTCGGCGACGATGCGCACCGCGGGCGAGGAGTTCGCGATGGCGCTGCATCTGGCCGGCCTCGCGCCGCGCTGGGACCACGCCTCCGGCCGCGTCACCGGTTACGACATCATCGTGCCGGCCGAGCTCGGCCGCCCCCGCATCGACGTGACACTGCGCGTGTCCGGCCTGTTCCGCGACGTGTTTTCGGGGCTGGCGCAATTGTTCGAGGCCGCATCCGAGGCACTCGCAAGCCGCGACGAGGAGGGCGAGGAGAATCCTTATCGCCACCGAGCGTCACGCGTATTTGCGCCGCGGCCCGGACAATACGGCGTTGGCTTGTCGGCGATCCCGGATGCATTCACGCCCGAGACGCGTGATGCCGCCGGGGAAGCCTGGCTGTCGGCATCGTCCTGGGCGTTCTCGGCGGATGGCGCGCTGCAGCCGGATCGCGCCGGCATCGAGGCGCGGCTTGCGTCGGCCGATGCCTTCGTCCACGTCCAGGATCTGCCGGAGACCGATCTTCTGCTCGCTGCCGACTATGCCGCGCATGAAGCCGGCGTCGCCGCAGCTGCGGCACATCTCGGTGCGAGCGGACCATCGCTCTATCACATTGACACGACTCGCCCCGAGGAGCCGCATGCGCGCACGCTGACGGAAGAGATCTCTCGCGTCGTCCGCGCGCGCGCGGCCAACCCGGCCTGGATCGCCGGCATGATGCGCCACGGTTTTCGCGGCGCGGCCGAGATCACCGCGACGCTCGAGCACATGGCTGCCTTCGCCCATCTTGCCGGCGCCGTGCCGCCGCATCTGTTCGATCTCTATTACGATGCGACGCTCGGCAACGATGATGTCCGCGCGTTCATGGCACGCGAGAATCCGACGGCGCTCGTCGCAATGGAGACTTGCTTCACGCGGTTGCATGAGGCCTCGCTCTGGCAGACGCGCCGTAATTCGATCGCCGCTGCGCTGAAGGAGGCGTCATGAGCGCTTCCGCGATCAAGGGCTGGTGTCCCGGCGCGCTGCGGCCGATGCGGTCGGGCGACGGGCTCGTGGTGCGCGTGCGCCCGTTCGGTGGACGCCTTGAAGCGGCACAGATTTCCGGCCTTGCCGGGCTGGCCGAACGCTTCGGCAGTGGTCTCATCGACGTGACGAGCCGCGCCAATCTCCAGATCAGAGGTGTCAGCGACGAAAGCCACGGCCCGCTGCTCGATGGCCTTGCGCGACTGGCGCTGCTCGATCCCGACGTCGATATCGAATCCCGGCGCAACATCCTGGTGACGCCGTTCTGGAACGAGGGCGACGACACGCAGGCACTCGCCGCCGAGCTCGAGGAGGCGCTTGCCGACAGCGCGCTCAAATTGCCCACAAAATTCGGCTTCGCGATCGATGACGGGACCTCGCGCGTGCTGGCCGGCGATTCCGCCGACGTGCGCATCGAGCGCGATCGCAGCGGCCGGCTCCTGGTCCGCGCGGATGGTGCGAGGCTCGGTCGCTCCGTCGGGCGCGGAGGCGCCGTGAGCACGGCGCTGGCGATCGCAAACTGGTTCATAACGTCCGGCGGCGTCAGCGGCGGGCGAGGGCGCATGGCGGCCCACATCGCTTCGGGTGCGGCATTGCCCGGGACCTTGCGCGGCGAGACCGAACCGGCCCCCGTGATGGCCGCGCTGCGGCCCGGACATTATCCGCAGGGCGCCATGGTCGGGGTTGCGTTCGGACAGATGCTGCATTCAACGCTGCATCAATTCGCGGCTTGCGGACATGCCCTGCGCATGACGCCATGGCGGATGGTTCTGAGCGAGGGCAAGCGTGCGATGCCGAAGGGGGCGGGTCTCATTACGGAGCCGTACGATCCCGCGCTACGCGTCATCGCCTGTAGCGGTGCGCCGCGCTGCCGCGAGGCGCATGCCGATACCCGCGCGCTCGCCGCTGCGCTCGCGCCACGCATTGCAGCCGATACGCGGCTTCACGTCTCCGGCTGCGCCAAGGGCTGCGCGCATTCCGGCGCCGCCGCTGTGACGCTGGTTGCGACCCGCACCGGATTCGATCTCGTCCGCGGTGGATCGACCCGCGATGAGCCCGCTCTGCGCGGCCTGAACGGTGATGACATCGTCAGCGATCCCTCCATCCTGGTCGGAGGGCACTGATGCCCTACACTTACGAAACCGACGGTGCGGCGATCTACCGGCAATCCTTTGCGATCATCCGCGCCGAGGCCGATCTTGCGCGCTTCACGCCGGACGAGGAGCAGGTCGTGGTGCGGATGATCCATGCCGCCGGCATGGTCGGCCTGGAGGCGCATATCCGCTTCACGCCCGGCATGGCGGCCGCTGCGCGCACAGCATTGCAGAAGGGAGCGCCGATCCTGTGCGACGCGCGCATGGTCTCCGAAGGCATTACGCGCGCGAGACTGCCCGCAGCCAACGCCGTGATCTGCACGCTCGGCGATGCCGCCGTTCCCGCACTCGCGCAATCCATGCGCAACACCCGCTCGGCGGCAGCGCTGGAGCTGTGGCGGCCGCATCTGGGCGGCGCGATCGTCGCCATCGGCAACGCGCCGACCGCGCTGTTTCATCTGCTCAACATGCTGGAGGACCGCGACTGCCCGCGGCCCGCGGCGATCATCGGCTGTCCCGTCGGCTTCGTCGGCGCCGCCGAATCCAAGGCCGCGCTGATGGCCGATCCGCCGGTGCCGGCGCTGACGGTTGAAGGCCGCCTCGGCGGCTCCGCGATCACGGTGGCCGCTGTCAACGCGCTGGCGAGCCGGAGCGAATAGTCATGGGGCGCATCATCTGCTGCGGTCTCGGCCCCGGCGATCCTGATTTGATGAGCGTGCGCGCCGATCGAACGGTGCGCGCCGCCAAGCACGTCGCCTATTTTCGCAAGAAGGGACGCCCCGGCCAGGCGCGCCGCATTGTCGAGGGCATGCTGGCTGCCGACGTCACCGAATATCCCATGGAATATCCGGTCACGACTGAGATCGCCTTCGACAGCCCTGAATACGTGCAGCTGCTCGCCGGCTTCTACGACGAATGGGCCGAGCGCCTGGCGCGGCTTTCGCGCGCGGTCGACGTCGTCGTGCTCTGCGAGGGCGATCCTTACTTCTACGGCTCGTTCATGCATCTGCACACGCGCCTGCAAGGCCGCGTCGAGATCGAAGTGATCGCGGGGATTCCCGGCATGGTCGGCTGCTGGAACGGCGTCGGCCAGCCGATCGCGCTCGGCGACGACGTCACGACGGTGCTGATGGGAACGCTTGCCGAAGACGAGCTCGAACGGCGCATGCGTGATTCCGATGCGCTCGTCATCATGAAGACCGGGCGCAATCTCGCAAAGGTGCGCCGCGCGCTCGCGTCGGCCGGCCGACTGGATGATGCCTGGCTGGTCGAGCGCGGCACCATGCCGGGTGAGCGCGTTACGCGGCTCGCAGAGATCGATGCCGCCGACTGTCCTTATTTCGCGATAGTGCTGGTGCACGGCAAGGGCCGGCATCTGGACGCCGCCGAATGACGGGCACGCTGACCATCGCAGGCCTTGGCCCTGGCAGCGACGCGCTGGTGACGCCGGAAGTCTCCGCCGCGCTTGCGTCTGCGACCGACATTTTGGGTTACGCTCCCTATGTCGCGCGCGTGTCGCCGCGAGCAGGGCTCACCCTGCGCCCGTCGGACAATCGCGAAGAGCTGCATCGCGCGAGCGAAGCCCTGCGGCTTGCCGCCGAAGGTGGCCAGGTCGTCGTCGTCTCCTCCGGTGATCCCGGCGTCTTCGCGATGGCCTCTGCCGTGTTCGAGGCGCTCGAGCAGGCACCGCAATGGCGGGACCTGCCGATCCGCGTGCTGCCCGGCATCACCGCGATGCTGGCGGCGGCTGCCCGCGCCGGCGCGCCGCTCGGCCATGATTTCTGCGCGATCAATCTCTCCGACAATCTGAAGCCTTGGGCCGTGATCGAGAAGCGCCTGCGGCTCGCCGCGGAAGCCGATTTTGCCATCGCGATGTACAATCCGCGCTCAGCCAGCCGGCCGGAAGGATTTGGCCGCGCGCTTGCGGCGCTTCGAGAGGCCGGCTGCGGCGAGCGGCTCGTGATCTTCGCGCGCGCGATCAGTACGCCCGATGAAAAGATCGAAACCGTCACGCTGAACGAAGTGGCGCCCGAGATGGCCGACATGCGCACGCTGGTGATCGTCGGCAATTCGCAGACGCGGCGCGTCGGCCGCTGGATCTATGCGCCGAGGCAGGTGCGATGACTGAGCCACTGCATGATCTCAGCCGCGCTCTCGACCCGCTGACGTTCGGGCAGCTCTGGTCGCGAGATCATGATCACGGGCAGGCCGAGCATGCGCGCCGCGTCGATCTTGGCGCGCGCACCATCGCCTCCGGAATTGCGGGCGACAATGCACATGATGCCGCGCATGCGCATCATCTCCAGCTCGCCGTTGAGGGTGAAGGGCCCGCGCGACACGATCACGTCGGCCGGAAAGGGCAGGGTCGTTTCGGGTGGATCGACGAAACGCAGCGTGTAGGTGTGCTGCGGCTTCATCGCGAATGGCGCGATGTGCTGACGGCCGATGGCGAGGAACACTTTTGCCGGAGCCTCGGGCAGCGCGGCGACGGCGGCATTGACGTCGACGACCTCGATCCAGTCGTCGCCAGGCGCTTTGCTCCACGGCGCGCGCTCCAGCGCAATCAACGGAGTGCCCGTCTCTGCGCACGCCGCGACCGCATTGCGACTCATCTCGGCGGCGAAGGGATGCGTCGCGTCGATCACATGCGTGATGGCCTCACGACGAATGTAGTCGGCAAGCCCGCTCACGCCGCCGAATCCGCCGATGCGTGTCGGCAGCGGCTGATCGGCGGGCGCGCGGGTGCGGCCGCCATAGGAATAAATGGCCTGGATGCCGGCGCGCGCGACCGCCGCGGCGAGCAGGCTCGCATCGGCTGTTCCGCCCAGAATGAGGGCGCGTGTCATGGCTGATCCCTGGCTGACCATCATCGGTATCGGCGAAGATGGCCTTGCCGGCCTGTCGGAGGCAAGCCGAAAGGCGCTTGCCAAGGCAGAAACCGTCTTCGGCGGCGAGCGTCATCTTGCGCTCGCGGAAGTTGGCAGCCGCGGCCGTCCGTGGCCGGTGCCGTTCGATGCGGACATCGTGCTGAGCTGCCGCGACCGGCCGACCGCGGTGCTCGCCTCCGGTGATCCATTCTGGCATGGCGCCGGGGCGGGCCTGGTCGAGAAGCTCGGTAGCGACGAGTGGATCGCGTACCCCGCGCCATCGACCTTCTCGCTCGCCGCCGCACGGCTCGGCTGGCGGCTCGAGTCGGTTGTGTGTCTTGGGCTTCATGCCGCACCATTCGAGCGTCTGGTGCCGCATCTGGCACGAGATGCGCGCATCATTTGCCTCGTGCGCAACGGGAAGGCGGCAGATGATCTCGCGAAATGGCTGACGGAACGCGGATGGGGCGCTTCAATCCTGTGGACTCTTGCTGCGCTTGGCGGCCCACGGGAATACATTGACCAGCATCGCGCCGATCTCTTTGCTGATGATATTGCTGGAAATCTGGTTGCGGTGGCGGTGCTGGCGAGGGGGACGCAGGGCATTCCCCGCAGTTCGGGCTTGTCGGACGATCTCTTTGTCCATGACGGCCAGATCACCAAGCGTCCGGTGCGTGCGCTGGCGCTGTCGGCCTTGGCGCCGCGTCCCGGTGAGCGGCTGTGGGATGTCGGCGCCGGCTCAGGTTCGATCTCCATCGAGTGGGCGCTGTGTGGCGGGACGGCGATCGCGATCGAAGCGCGCGACGATCGCGCTGCGAACATCCGCAGCAATGCGACGGCGTTCGGGCTGGCGCATCGGATCACCGTCGTCACGGGGAATGCGCCCGACGCTCTGGCTGCGCTGGAAGGGCCCGATGCGGTCTTCATCGGCGGCGGTCTCGGCGCTGCGATATTCGATGCCATCTGGCCCCGGCTCGCGCCGGGTACGCGGCTTGTTGCACATTCAGTCACGCTGGAGACGGAAGCGCTGCTCGGCGAGCTGCACCAGCGCCACGGCGGCGAGCTGATGCGCGTCGAGATCGCGCATGCCGGCCCGCTCGGCCGCTACCGGTCCTGGGAGGCGACGCGTCCGGTGGTGCAGTGGAGTGTGGTCCGATGAAAGTTGCCGGGCTCGGATTTAAGCGCGACGTTACGCTGGCTTCGCTGCGTGAAGCGCTGCTGGCGGCCGGCGGTTTTGAAGGCCTTGCCGCCGTGGCGACCGTCAGCGACAAGGCGGATGCGGAAGCACTGGAGCAGCTCGCGCGCGAATGCGGTGTGCCGATCAGGGCTATCCCGGCCGAATTGCTGGCCGGCATCGACACGCCGACGCAGTCGAAGCTTGTTGCCAAAAAGTTCGGCACGGGATCAGTCGCTGAAGCGGCGGCGCTCGCAGCGGCCGGCCCTCGTGCGCGGCTGATTGCGACGCGGGCGGTCTCGCAGGATCGCACCGCGACCGCGGCGATCGCTGAAGGAGACGGCGCATGACGGTGCATTTCATCGGCGCGGGGCCGGGCGCTGCCGACCTCCTGACGTTGCGCGGACGCGATCTGATCGCCGCTTCTCCGGTCTGCCTCTATGCCGGCTCGCTGGTGCCGGAGGGCGTGCTGGCGCATTGCCCGGCCGGTGCGCGGATCGTCAACACCGCGCCGCTGTCGCTCGACGAGATCATCGCCGAGATCGCCGCTGCGCATGCGGACGGCAAAGATGTCGCGCGGCTGCATTCCGGTGATCTCTCGATCTGGTCGGCGATGGGCGAACAGCTCCGTCGCCTGCGCGCGCTCGGCATTCCCTATTCGGTAACGCCGGGCGTTCCGTCGTTCTCGGCTGCTGCAGCGGCACTGGAGACCGAGTTGACGCTGCCTGGTCTCACCCAGTCCGTGGTGCTGACGCGCACGCCGGGCCGCGCCAGCGCGATGCCTGAGGGCGAGAAGCTCGCGGCATTTGCCGCCACCGGCGCGGTGCTCGCGATCCACCTGTCGATCCATCTGCTCGATAAGGTCATCGCCGAGCTCACGCCGCATTACGGCGCGGACTGTCCGGTCGCCATCGTCTGGCGCGCGAGCTGGCCGGACCAGCGCATCGTGCGCGCGACGCTCGCAACGCTCGATGCGGCTGTGGGCGGCGAAATGGAACGCACCGCGCTGATCCTGGTCGGCCGGACGCTTGGCGCCGCGGATTTTGACGAGAGCCGTCTCTATGCCGCCGATTATGATCGCCGCTATCGGCCGGTCGGCGCCGAGCCACGCTTTCCGGAGGGGTCGTGATGGCGGCAGGCCTCGTCATCTCCGCGCCGGCCTCCGGCGTCGGCAAGACCACGCTGACGCTGGCGCTCGCGCGCGCCTGGCGCAATCGCGGATTGAACGTGCAGTGCTTCAAGAGCGGGCCCGACTACATCGATCCCGCCTTCCACGCCGCCGCCACGGGACGCGCCTCCGTCAATATCGATAGCTGGGCGATGGACCGCGCAGCAATCGCGCATCTCGTCAGCCGCAGCGCGGATGCCGATGTCGTGCTCGCCGAGGGCTCGATGGGGCTGTTCGATGGTGTTGCCGCACGCGGCGTCTCCGGCACCGGCGCCACCGCCGACATTGCGGAGATGCTGGGCTGGCCGGTGCTGCTGGTGATCGATCCGTCGGGACAGGCGCAGACCGCGGCGGCAATCGCCGCAGGTCTTCGTGACTATCGCGCCGGGGTGCGCCTCGCAGGCGTCGTGCTCAATCGCGTCGCCAGCCCGCGCCACGAAGATCTCGTGCGGCGCGCGCTGAACAATGCCGGCATCGCCGTGTTCGGCGCGCTGCCGCGCCATGCCGAGATCAGCCTGCCGAAGCGCCATCTCGGCCTGGTGCAGGCCGAGGAGCAGGTCGAGATCGGCAAGCTGATCGACGAGGCCGCGCGCTTCGTCGCCGAGCATGTCGATCTCGAGGCGGTGCTGCGAGCGGCAGCCAGCTGGGCGCCGCAATCCGGGGCGAACGGCCTGAACGTGACGCCGCCGGGCCAACGCATCGCGCTGGCCCGCGATGCGGCGTTCTCTTTCGTGTATCCGCATATGCTGGAAGCCTGGCGCGCGGCCGGCGCCGAGATCTCGACATTTTCGCCGTTGGCCGATGAAGCGCCTGACGCATGCGCCGATGTCTGCTGGCTGCCAGGCGGCTATCCCGAGCTTCATGCCGGCAAGATTGCGGCTAGTGCACGCTTTCGCGACGGCTTGCGCGTCTTTGCTGAGACGCGCCCCGTGCACGGCGAATGCGGAGGCTATATGGTGTTGGGAATCGCTTTGACCGACGCCGACGGCGTGCGCCATGAGATGGCGGGGTTGCTCGGCCTGGAGACCAGCTTTGCCAAGCGCCGCATGCATCTGGGCTATCGTCTCGCCGAACTGGCCGCGCCGATGCCGGGGCATCAGGTCGGCGCACGCCTGCGCGGCCACGAGTTCCATTATTCGACGATCATCGCCCAGCCGGACACGCCGCTGGCCGTGGTTCACGATGCAACCGGCACGGTCATTGCCGAGACCGGCTCGCGGCGGGGCCAAGCCACCGGCACGTTCTTCCATCTGATCGCGGAGGATCGGTGAGCGGTTTTGTTTCTTTCGTCTCCGCCGGCCCCGGCGACCCAGAACTCCTCACGGTGAAGGGGACTGCGCGGCTGCGTGAGGCCGACGTCGTGCTCTATGACGATCTTGCCTCCGGCGCGATCCTCGATCTCGCCCGTCCCGGCGCCAATCTCGTCGCGGTGGGGAAACGGGCAGGGCGGCCCTCGACCAAGCAGCACCATGTCAATCGCCTGCTCGTCGATTATGCCGCAACCGGCGCGCGGGTGGTGCGGCTGAAGTCGGGCGACGCCGGAATTTTCGGCCGGCTCGAGGAGGAGCTGGAGACGCTGCGCGAGGCCGGCATCGGCTACGAGATCATTCCCGGCGTCACCTCCGCCTGCGTTGCCGCCGCGCAAGCCGGCATCCCCCTGACCCGGCGCCACACCTCGCGGCGGGTGCAGTTCGTGACCGGGGCCGACGTCACCGGCGAACTGCCGCCAAACCTGAATTGGGCGGCGCTGGCCGATCCCGAGGCAACCACCGTGGTCTATATGGGCCGGCGCACTTTTCCGGCGCTTGCCGCAAAATTGATCGACCATGGCCTCGCCGCAGATACGCCGGCGCTGTTTGCGGAATCACTCGGCCGTTCCGACGAGCGGCTGGTCCGCACCACGATTGCCGAGCTCGCCGAGCAGCTTGCGCGGGGCGGCGCCGCCTCGACGGCCGCCGTCATCCTGTTCGGCGCCCTGGCGGGAGACGATCCGTCATGATGGCCGCCGTCGCCCTTCGCCCCTTGACGCCCGGCTCGCGAAAGGGGCACACAGGAGAGGCATGGTGCTCGACACGGCGCAAAGCGCCGGAGCATAATCGGGAATGGGGATGGGCGGACCCAGCTGCGGCGTCCAAAACCCCAGCCGCCCCCGCGACTGTAAGCGGTGAGGGGCTCCGATCAGCCACTGGGCCGCAAGGCTCGGGAAGGCCGGAGAACCCCAGTGAACCGCGAGCCAGGAGACCGGCCCTGCACGATTTGAGGCCAAGGCCGTCGGGTGTGACGGCAGGAAGGATCTGAACCATGCATATCGAACCAGGGATCGTGACGGGCGCCAAGCTCGTGTTGAGTTACGCAACCGGCATCGCCGCAGGTGGTGTTGCCTTGAAACTCGCGGTCGAGACCGTGCGCGAGCAGGGCATCGGCTCGCTCGCGACGCGCACGCTCGCCACCACCGGCCTCGTCTTCACTTTCTTCCAGGTGCTGCCGCACTTCCCGGTCGGCGTCTCCGAGGTGCACTTCATCCTGGGCTCGACCTTGTTCCTGCTGTTCGGTGCTGCGCCCGCCGCCTTCGGCCTTGCGTTCGGCCTGCTGCTCCAGGGCGTCTTCTTCGTGCCGACCGACCTGCCGCAATATGGCATGAACGTCACCACGCTCCTGGTGCCGCTGTTCGCGATCCAGGCGCTGGCGACGCGGATCATTCCGCGCAACACGGCTTACGTCGATCTGCAATACCGCCAGGCGCTGGCGCTCTCGACCGCCTATCAGTCCGGCATCGTCGTCTGGGTGGCGTTCTGGGCCCTCTATGGCTCCGGCTTCGGCGCGACCAACCTCGCCAACATCGCGACGTTTGCGGCATCCTATGCGCTGGTCATCGTGATCGAGCCGCTCGCCGATCTCGCCGTGCTGGCGCTGGCGAAGTCGCTGCGTGGCGTCACCGCGCCCGGCCTCGTCACGCCGCGCCTGCATAACGCCGCTTAAGAGACAAGCGAACGGGCGGCCGGCGCGGCCGCCCTTCGCGCTCGCGATGCTCACGCTCTCCCTGATAGGCATCGGTTGCGGCGATCCCGGGCAGCTCACGCGCGCCGCGATCCAAGCTATCAACGCCGCCGATCTCGTCCTGATTCCGCGCAAGGAGACGGCGAAATCCGATCTTGCGGATCTGCGGCGGACGATCTGCGCGGACGCGCTCACCAGCGCGAGCACCCGCATCGCCGAGTTCGACTTGCCAGTGCGTGACGCGACTGAGGCGGACTACCGCAAGGGCGTGGACGATTGGCACGATGCGGTTGCCGTGACCTGGTCGCAAACGATCGCAAGTCATCTCGCCGGCGAGGGCAAGGTTGCGCTGCTGATCTGGGGCGATCCTTCGCTCTACGACTCCTCGCTACGCATCGCGCGGCGGCTCGATCCCTTGCCTGATATCGAGGTCGTGCCCGGCATCACCTCAATCCAGGCGCTGTGCGCCGTGCATGCGCTGCCGCTCAATGACATCGGCGAGCCGTTCCTGGTCACGACGGGGCGGCGCTTGCGCGAAGGCGGCTGGCCGCAGAGCGTCGATACCGTGGTGGTGATGCTCGACGGCGGCACGGCGTTCCAGTCGCTCGATCCGGCTGGGCTTCAGATATGGTGGGGCGCCTATCTCGGCACGCCCGATCAGATCGTCATGTCCGGCGCGCTGGCCGAAGTGGGCTCGCGTATTGTCGCAATGCGGCAGGAAGCGCGCGAGCGGCATGGCTGGATCATGGACAGCTACATTCTCAAGCGCACGCGTTAAGCGAGGCAGCATGCTCCCCGAATGGGTCTACCAACAGTGTCCCGAGATCTCCGCGCATCATCGCGAGGCAGCCATCGCGCGTCAGGCGCAACTGACAAAGCCGACCGGCGCGCTTGGCCGGCTCGAGCAACTCGCGATCGAGCTTGCGGGCCTGCAAGCGACGGAATCTCCTCGAGCCGCGCGCGTGCCGATCATCGTCTTCGCCGGCGATCACGGCATCGTCGCGCAGGGCGTGTCGGCCTATCCGCAAGCGGTCACCATCGCGATGATGGCGAATTTTGCCTCCGGCGGCGCCGCGATCTCGGTGCTGGCGCGTGAGCTTGGCTCCAGCCTGGAGGTGGTCGACGCCGGCACGCTGGCGCAGGAGGGGATGGCGGGCGTCGTCACCGACAAGCCGCGCAGCGGCACGCGCGACTTCAGCGTGGAAGCTGCGCTCGAACCTGCGGAACTGGCATTCGCGTTTGAGGCCGGTCAGGGCGCGGTTGCGCGCGCAACAGCCAATCAGCCCGATCTGCTGATCTTCGGCGAGATGGGCATCGGCAATACCACGACCTCGGCGGCGATTGCGGCGAGCCTGCTCGGCACCAGCGCCGAGGAGATCGCCGGCAGCGGCACCGGTATCGATGCGGCCGGCCGTGCGCACAAAGCGCGGGTGATCGATGCCGCGATTGCGCGCCATGGCATTGCAGGGGCTTCGCCCGAAAGCATCCTGTGCGCCGTCGGCGGTCTCGAGATCGCGGCGATCTCAGGCGCGATCATTGCAGCTGCGCAGCGCCGCATCCCTGTATTGATCGACGGCTTCATCGTGTCGGTGGCGGCGCTGGCGGCGGTGCGGATCAACCCGTCGTGCCGGCCGTTCCTGCTGCCGTCGCATCAATCGGCAGAGCAGGGGCATCGGCTGGTGCTGCGTGCGCTGAACGTGCAGCCGCTGATCAGCCTCGATCTCAGGCTTGGGGAGGGATCCGGCGCCGCGATCGCGTTGCCGCTGGTGCGGTCGGCTTGCGCGCTCCACAACGGCATGGCGACATTTGCGCAGGCCAATGTGCCGGACCGTCCGGCCTGATCCGGCTCAGGCCGTGCGCTGATTGACGGAAACGACGCGCCAGCCGGTGGCGAGCCGGTCGATCCGGGTGAGCGACAGCGGATCGATCACGAAGCGCAAGGCAGCGTGCGGTGTCAGATCCAGCGCGATGCAGAGCGCAGCGCGGATCGTGCCGGAATGCACGACGAGCGCTGCGGAGCCCGCGCCGATCCGCGAGAGCCCAAGCCGGACGCGCGTGACCTGATCCTCAAAGCTCTCGCCGCCCGGCGGACGTCCGCGCGCCGGATCGCTCCAGAATTGCGCATAGGCCTCGTCGCCAGCCGCGCCGATCTCGTCATGCCGACGGCCGGTCCATGCGCCAAAATCCTGTTCGCCGAATTCGGGCATCAGCTCGGGCGCGAGTCCCAGCGCCTGCGCGGTCTCGACCGTGCGCCGCGACGGGCTGGCGTAGCTCGCTGCGCCTCGCGGCAGGCACTGCCGCAGGGCCTGCAGTTGCGCGCGATCGCCGAGATCGGCTGGCGCATCAGCCGCATGGATCGTCCCCACGACGCCGTCGACCGGTGCATGCCGTATCAGCCAGAGGAAGGTCTCGCCTTCCATGCTCATCTCCGAGGAAGTTGGTTGCTGTTGCAATAGCGCCGCAGCTTGCACATTGACTCTGTCTTGATCGTAATCCTAGATGGCTTCGACGGTTTCCCCGAGAGGGGATGAAAAGGGAATGCGGTGCGGGGAATTTGTGCCCAATGCCGCGGCTGCCCCCGCAACTGTAAGCGGTGAATCATTCGTCAGAAGCCACTGGGTCCTCGGTCCCGGGAAGGCGACGAAGCGGTCACGACCCGCGAGCCAGGAGACCTGCCGTCAGCCGTGGTCACACGCGAAGATGTCGGTCGGGGAGTACAGACATTCGGCTTCATCGGACGGCTGACAGGCCCAGGGTGAGACCTCGTTCGCTGTGACGTGCCACTGACGTCATACCGAGGTTTCGAACCGTGTCTTTCATCCATATTGTCCGACAGCGCCGCTTCCTGCTTGCCTCCGCGGCGCTCACATCTTTTGCCGTTTTTGATCTGCCCGTGGCGCTGGCGCAGCAGGCCGGCGAACCCCTGCCGCCGGTCGAGGTGTCGCCGGCGCAATCCCGCAAGCAGGCCAAGCCGGCGGGCCGGGAGGCGCAGAGCGCCCGCCGTGCAGCTGCACGCAGACCGGCGGCCGCATCCGCAGCGCCCAAGCCTGTCGTGCCGGCCGCCGCGGCAGCAACGCCGCTCAACAGCAATGCCGTGGCCGAAAGCGCCTCGCGGCTCGGCCTCACCGTGCGCGAGACGCCGGCGACCGTTGAGGTGATCTCGGCCGCGACGATGCGCGAGCAGGGCTATCGCACTGTCTCCGAGGTGGCGCAGGGCGCAGTCGGTGTCACCTCCGGCGACAATCCGGCTGAACCTTCGGCCTTCTCGATGCGCGGCTTCACCAACACCCAAATCAACACGCTCTACAACGGCATCAAGATCGGTCCGCAGAACATGACCTCGCGGATCGCAGATACCGCCAATCTGGAGGCGGTGGAATTCCTGAAAGGTCCGGCCTCGCTGATCTCGGGCGAGGGCGCCGCCGGCGGTGCCATCAACTTCGTCACCAAGCAGCCGCATACCGGACCGATTCGGAACGAAGCTGACTTCTCCTGGGATTCCCTGAACTCGTTCCGCGCCCATTACGGTTCCGGCGGCAGCACCAACGTGCAGGGGCTGGACTATCGCTTCGACCTCAGCCGTTCCACGCTCAACGGCTTTGCCGACGATACCAATGTCAAGACGTTCGACACGTCCGGCCAGCTCAACTACCGCATCTCCGACAGTCTCAAGATCTGGGGCGCGATCGAGTACCGGGAGGATCGTTCCAAAGCCTATTGGGGCGCGCCGCTGGTGCCGATCGCCTTCAGCGGCTCGCACGCGACGACGGGGATCGTCTCCGGCAATTACGTCTCGAACTACAACGGAACCAATCTCGGTGCCGTCACCATCGATGATCGTACCTTCAACACCAACTATAACGTCCTCGACAACCGCAACGTCGCGCAAGAGGTGTGGCTGCGCGGCGGTTTCGAGCTGAAGCTGGCGCCCGATCTGACGCTGAAAAGCCAAGCCTATGGCTACGGCGCAGAGCGCACCTGGTTCAACAACGAGATCGAGGCGTTCAATTCCACGACGAACATGGTCAACCGTGAACGCTTCTATGTCGCGCACAGCCAGCGGCTGGTGGGCAATGTCACCGACCTGATCTGGGATGCGAACATCGCTGGCTTCGACAACCGGCTGGTCACGACTCTCTCGTCAAGCTATCTCGATTTCGTCAGGCCGGGCGCGGCGAACTTCCCTGGCGATTCCGTTTCGCTCGTCGATCCCAACCGCGGCTTTTACGGCCCGCTCACGATCCAGCAGCAAACCGCGCGCATCGACAACGAGGCGCTGTCGTTCGAGGACCGGCTGAAGCTGACACGGACCTTCGCTCTGATCGGCGGCCTGCGCGTCGAGCATATCGGGCTCGACCGCAACTCGACCGATAAGAACGGCCTGGAGAAGGCTGGCTTCCCGTTCACGAAAGACTGGGCGCCGGTGACGGGACGCATCGGCTATACCTGGGAGGCTGTTCCTGGCCTGACCTTCTTCAGCCAGTACGCCACCGGCGCCGACATCGCAGCCAACAACATCTTTCTGCTCGGGCCGACCCAGCCGCTCGACCTGACCACCGCGCGCACCTATGAGACCGGCGTCAAGCACCTGTTCTGGGACAACCGTGCGGAGTGGTCGTTTTCCGCCTACGACATCGTGCGCAAGAACGTCTATGCCGCAGCTGGCGGCATGCAGCTCAACATCGCCGGACGGCAGGAGTCGAAGGGCGTGGAGCTCGCGGGGGCCGTGCGCCCGATCGACCCCCTGCGTCTCTGGGGTAACATCGCCTATGTCGATGCGCGCTACGCCGACTACAACTTTGTCGGTGGCTCGTTCTCCGGCAATACGCCGCCAAACGTGCCGCGCATCGTGGCCAACGCCGGCGCATCCTGGCGCTTCTTCACGCCCTGGCCGGTGGAGCTCGGCATCACCGGCCGCCATGTCGGCGACCGTTACAACACCGATGCCAACGTGGTGACGATGAAGGCCTATACCGTCGCCGACGTCTATGCCTTCGTCGACATCCCCAAAACGGTGTTCAATGCGGTCGACCAGGTTCGCCTGACCTTTCGCGTCCGCAACATCACCGACAAGCGCTACGCAATCTGGGGTGATCCGTTCTATCCCGATCAGATCCTCCTGGGCGCGCCGCGCACCTATGAGATCTCGGCAGCGTTCAAATGGTGAGGCCGCGAGCATAAGATGAGCGCGATCGTCCTCTCGCACCGCTGGCTCGGGATCGCGTTCTGCCTGCTGTTCGCGATGTGGTTCGCGAGCGGAATCGTGATGCACTTCGTTCCGTTTCCGTCGCTGACGGAAGCGGAGCGATTTGCCGGACTCATGCCGGTGGATCGCGGAGAGAGGAGGATTTCGGTCGCGGACGCCGTTGCTGCGAGCGGGATCGTGGATGCCACGCGCGTTCGGCTGATCCAGCGGAGGGACGGCGCGGTCTACATCGTCTCGGGTCCATCGCATCAGCGCGCGATCCGCGCGGCCGACGGGAACGACGCGTCGGTGAAATCCGCTGATGTCGCACTGGCTATTGCGCAGGCTCATGCGCGCCAGCGCGAGATCAATGCCTCGCATGCGACGATTGTCGGCCGTGCGGATTACGATCAGTGGAGCGTGCCGAATGGCTTCGATCGCCATCGCCCGCTGTTTCGCATGGCCCTCGGCGATGCCGCGGGGACGGAGGTCTATGTCTCGTCGCCGACCGGCGAGGTCGTGCTTGATACGACGCGGAGCGAGCGCGGCTGGAATCTTGTCGGCAGCGTGCTGCACTGGATCTATCCGACCATCCTGCGCAGCAATTGGACCCTGTGGGACCGCGTGGTCTGGACCTTGTCGCTGCTGGCGCTGATCGCGGCTGTGCTGGGTGCGGTGCTCGGGATCGTGCGGATCAGGATTGGCAAAAGGCAAATCTCCTCGCCTTACCGTGGCTGGCATGCGCTGCATCACCTGATTGGCCTCGCAGCGACGGTCTTCGTGCTGACCTGGATCTTCAGCGGCTGGCTCTCGATGGATCACGGCCGGCTGTTCTCGCGCGGGCAATTGACCCCGACAGAGGCCGGCGTGGTGAACGCCGCGCCGGATTGGCGGGAGGCCTCATCGCTCGATCGGCAGCCAATATCTGCCGCGGCTCGCGAGGCGGAATGGTTCGCGTTTAACGGCCATGTCTATCGGCGCGATCGGGTTGCCCTCGGTGGTCAGACCTTGAGCAGGAGAGGGGATGCGCTGCGCGATGGATCGGCGGGATTCCTTGATGTGCACGAGATTCAGGCTCTGACGGGGCGCCTTACAGTCGGCTGCGGCCCACCGTCCGTGCTTCCTGATAGCGACGACTACCCCGCGCTATCCACAATGCCCGGTGCACCGGTCTACCGCTCGCGCTGTGATGGCGACCTCTGGTTCGACATCGACGGGGCCGATGGCAACGTGCTGCAAAGAGTGGATCCGTCGCGGCGCGCCTACCGCTGGCTTTACAGCGCGTTGCACACGCTCGACCTCCCGGTCTTGCTGGCCCACCCGCGGCTGCGTGATGTCGTGATCGTGAGCCTCTGTACGCTCGGGCTGACCTTCTCCGTCACCGGCATCGTCATCGGCTGGCGGCGCTTGCGGTCCTCGCTGGCAACTTGAATTGAGGCGCAACTGCGGCTCGATACGGTCGGGTCAGCAGATCAGCAATGCCTTGCCCCATCATCATTGACGCCTTTTCGCCGGCTGCCTTTCAGTGTAGCTCTGCGCTCGCTCGAAGCGGCGGCGCCAACCCGTCGGAGACCGAAAATCATGCAGGAGACCCCAAGGATGTACCCGAAAGTTCAGATGTTCATCGCCGGCGAGTGGACCGACGGCACGTCCGGCAAGTCGGAGGACATCCTCAATCCCGCCACCGGCCAGCCGATCGGCAAGACCCCGCACGCCTCGCGCGCGGATCTCGACCGCGCGCTGGAGGCGGCCAAGGCCGGCTTCGAGGTCTGGCGCAAGACCTCGCCGTTCGATCGCTACAAGCTGATGCGGAAAGCGGCCGACATCATCCGCTCGCGCGCCGCCGAGATCGCGCCGGTAATGACCATGGAGCAGGGCAAGCCGGTGGTGGAAGCCCAGGGCGAGACCATGCTGGCCGGCGACCTCATCGACTGGTTCTCCGAGGAGGCCCGCCGCGCCTATGGCCGCATCGTGCCGCCGCGGATGGGCAACGTCTCACAGCTGGTGACCAAGGAGCCGGTCGGCCCGGTCGCGGCCTTCACGCCCTGGAATTTCCCGATCAACCAGGCCGTGCGCAAGATCTCGGCCGCGCTCGCCGCCGGCTGCTCGATCATCGTCAAGGGCCCGGAAGAGACGCCGGCGAGCTGCATGGAGCTGGTGCGCGCCTATGCCGACCCCCCCGGTGTTGTCCAACTGGTGTTCGGCGTCCCGGCGGAAGTGTCGGAATATCTCATTCCGCATCCGATCATCCGCAAGATCAGCTTCACCGGCTCGACTGCGGTCGGCAAGCATCTGGCTGCGCTCGCCGGCCTGCACATGAAGCGCGTCACCATGGAGCTCGGCGGTCATGCGCCGGCGATCGTGTTCGCGGATGCCGATCTCGACAACGCTGCAAAAATCCTGTCGGCCAACAAATTCCGCAATGCGGGCCAGGTCTGCGTCTCGCCGACGCGTTTCCTCGTGCATGAAAGCGTCTACCAGCCCTTCGTCGACAAGTTCGTGACGGCCGCCAAGAGCCTCAAGGTCGGCAATGGCCTCGACAAGGACACCCGTATGGGGCCGCTGGCCAACCCGCGCCGCGTCGACGCCATGGAGGGCTTGGTCTCCGACGCGGTCCAGCGCGGCGCCAAGGTGCAGGCCGGCGGCAAGCGTATCGGCAATGAAGGCTTCTTCTTCGAGCCGACCGTGCTGACCGACGTGCCGCGCGATGCGCGCATCATGAACGAGGAGCCGTTCGGACCTCTTGCGCCGATCACCTCGTTCCGCAGCTACGACGAGGTCGTGGCGGAAGCGAACCGTCTGCCTTACGGCCTTGCAGCCTATGCCTACACCACCTCGACCAAGACGATGCAGGCGATCGGCTCCGACATCGAGAGCGGCATGGTGTCGATCAACCACCATGGCCTCGCGTTGCCGGAAGTGCCGTTCGGCGGCATCAAGGATTCCGGTTACGGCTCCGAAGGCGGCCTCGAGGCGATCGAGGGTTACCTCACTACGAAGTTCGTCACCCAGGCGAGCGCGTAAGGATAGTGTACGGGTTAGCCTTGCGACTGTGCGAGGCGCCGTCTGCAAAGGCTAACCCCTGCGATCCTGTGCCCGCGCGGACAGCTTGACGGGGCACATCAGCGCGGCCGGTGGCCGTGACCGTCGCCACCGCAAGTCCCTTCACGGATGCATATAGCGTTGCCTGCATCCTTCTGGCGAGCGCTTAAGGAAACGAAAAGCTCCGGCAAGACATGCCGTGACAGCGATGCGCCGCGCTTGATCGCGGCAGCGTCTGCAAGGAGGCGCGAAGTCCCCCCAAATCGCCGCTGGCGAAGGCGCAGTTAGTGGCATACCATTTGCACGCCAACGGGCAGGTTTCACCTGCCCTTGGCCAATGATGGCCGGCATCACGGCAATAGTGGGAGGACTTCATGGATCGCAGGACCGTATTGAAGGGACTGGCTGGCGCGGGCAGCCTGGCGTTGACGGGTGGCCTCTCGGCCCCTGCGCTGTCGCAAGGCGCGGCGGCGCGCACGTTGCGCTTCGTGCCGCAAGCGAACCTCGCCAATTTCGATCCGATCTGGGGCACCCAATACGTCGTGCGCAATGCCGCCGCGATGGTCTGGGATACGCTCTATGGCATCGATTCCTCGCTCCAGCCCCAGCGGCAGATGGTCGAGTCCGAGGAGACCTCCGACGACGGCAAGATCTGGACATTCCGCTTAAGACCCGGCCTCAAGTTCCATGACGGCGAGCCGGTGCTGGCCAAGGACGTCGTTGCGAGCCTATCGCGCTGGGCCGCGCGCGATCCGATGGGGTTGATGATCATTGCGATCCAGCAGGAATTGACCGCTGTCGACGACCGCACGTTCAAATGGGTTTTGAAGCAGCCCTTCCCGAAAATGCTCTATGCGCTGGCCAAGAATAACGCGCCGTGCTCCTTCATCATGCCCGAGCGTATCGCCAAGACCGATCCTTTCAAGCAGATCACGGAATATGTCGGCTCCGGGCCGATGAAGTTCGCCAAGGGCGAATGGGTGCCGGGCGCGAAGGCCGTCTTCGAGAAGTTCACCGACTACGTCCCGCGGCAGGAGAAGGCATCCTGGCTTGCCGGCGGCAAGCAGATCCTGATTGATCGCGTGGAATGGGTGGTGATGCCGGACCCGGCGACCGCTGCCGCGGCGTTGCAAAACGGCGAGGTCGACTGGTGGGAGAACCCGATCGCCGATCTCGTGCCCGTGCTGAAGAAGAACAAGAACATCAGCGTCGACATCGGCGATCCCCTCGGCAATATCGGCTCGTTCCGCATGAACCATTTGTTCGCGCCGTTCAACGACGTGCGGGCGCGGCGCGCGGTGCTGATGGCGCTCAGCCAGGAAGACTATATGCGCGCGATCGTCGGCGACGATACCGCGCTGTGGAAGTCGCTGCCGGGCTTCTTCACGCCGGACACGCCACTCTACAGCGAACTGGGCGGTGAGATCCTCAAGGGCAAGCGCGACTTCGATGCGGCCAAGAAGTTGCTCGCCGAGAGCGGCTATTCCGGCCAGCCGGTGACGTGTCTGGTGGCGCAGGACCAGCCGATCACGAAGGCGCAAGGCGACGTCACTGCGGACCTCCTGAAACGGCTTGGCATGAATGTCGACTTCGTCGCGACCGATTGGGGCACGGTTGGCTCTCGCCGGGCGCAGAAGACGCCGCCGGGGCAGGGCGGCTGGAACATGTTCCACAGCTGGCATGCCGGCGCCGACTGCATCACGCCCGCCGCCTACACCGCCATTCGCGCCAATGGCGACAAGGCCTGGTTCGGCTGGCCCAATAGCCCGAATACCGAGAAGGAAATCACGGCCTGGTTCGAGGCCAAGAATCTCGAGGAAGAAAAGGCAGCGATCGGGCGAGTCAATAAGGCGGCGCTCGAGGATGTCGTCTATGCGCCGACAGGCTTCTTCTTGACCTATACGGCGTGGCGCAAGAACGTCTCCGGCATCACCAAGGGGCCGCTGCCGTTCTTCTGGGGCGTGTCGAAGTCCGCATGATCGTGCGCTGAAGCCAGATGCCTTCTTACATCCTCCGTCGCATCGTCGCGACCTTGCCGGTGATGGCGATCGTCGCGCTGTTTGTGTTCAGCCTGCTCTACATCGCGCCGGGTGATCCGGCCGTGGTGATCGCGGGCGACCAGGCGAGCCCGGAGGATGTGGAGCGCATCCGCCAGAGCCTCGGCCTCGACCGTCCCTTCCTGGTCCAGTTCGGAAGCTGGGTCTGGCGCATCCTGCACGGCGATCTCGGCACCTCGATCTTCACCAATCTGCCGGTGTCGGCGATGATCGGCCAGCGCCTCGGACCGACGCTGTCGCTGATGATCGTCACGCTCCTGCTCACGATCGTGGTCGCGGTGCCGCTCGGGGTGGTGGCGGCTTGGAAGGCCGGCAGCCTGATCGACCGCGCCATCATGGGCTTTGCCGTGTTCGGCTTTTCGCTGCCGGTGTTCGTGGTCGGCTACATGCTCGCCTACGTCTTCGCGCTCGAATTGGAATGGCTTCCGGTGCAGGGCTATACGCCGCTCACGGCGGGCTTCTGGCCATGGCTCGAGAACCTGATCCTGCCGGCGATCGCGCTCGGCTGCGTCTATATCGCGCTGGTCGCGCGCATCACCCGCGCGGCTATGCTCGAAGTGTTGCAGCAGGACTATATCCGCACCGCACGCGCCAAGGGCCTCGGGCAGGGCGGCATCCTGTTCATTCACGCGCTCAAGAATGCGGCGGTGCCGATCGTCACGGTGATCGGGATCGGCATCGCGCTCCTGATCGGCGGCGCGGTGGTCACGGAGAGCGTGTTCGCGATCCCCGGCCTTGGCCGGCTCACGATCGATGCGATCCTGCGCCGCGACTATCCCGTCATCCAGGGCATCGTGCTGCTGTTCAGCTTCGTCTACGTTCTCGTCAATCTGATGATCGACGTCATCTACACGCTCGTTGACCCGAGGATCCGCTATTGACCGATACGACCGTCAATTCGCAATCGCTTCCCGCCGGCCTCGTCGTCGCGCCGCAACTGCCCGAGATCCTGCGGCCGGTCACGATCCGGCGGGGCTTCATCGGGCTCTTGCGCGGCCACCCCACCGTCGCGATTGGTGGCGCGCTGCTGCTGACGTTGGTCCTGATCGCGATTTTCGCAGCCCATCTCGGAACGGTCGACCCCACCGCGCTGGCGCCGGCCAAGCGCACGCGGGCGCCGTCGGCCGATTTCTGGTTCGGCACCGACGTGCTCGGCCGCGACATCTATTCGCGCGTGCTGTTCGGCGCGCGGGTCTCGCTCACGGTCGGGCTTTCAGTTGCAATCTTCGCATCCGCGGCCGGCCTTGCCATCGGCATGGTCTCCGGTTTCCTCCGCTGGGCCGACGGCATTTTGATGCGCTTCATGGACGGGCTGATGTCGATCCCCCCGATCCTGCTGGCGATCGCGCTGATGGCACTGACGCGCGGCAGCGTCGGCAACGTCATCCTGGCCATCACCATCGCGGAAATCCCGCGCGTCTCACGCCTCGTCCGCAGCGTGGTGCTGTCGCTGCGCGAGCAGCCTTATGTGGACGCAGCCGTCGCCTGCGGCACGCGCACGCCGATGATCATTTTGCGCCACATCCTGCCCAACACGGTGGCGCCGATGCTGGTGCAGGCGACCTATATCTGCGCCAGCGCCATGATCACGGAGGCGATCCTGTCCTTCATCGGCGCCGGGACGCCGCCGACCATTCCGTCCTGGGGCAACATCATGGCCGAGGGCCGTGCGTTGTGGCAGGTCAAGCCCTACATCGTGTTCTTTCCGGCGGCGTTCCTGTCCGTCACGGTGCTCGCCGTGAACCTGCTTGGCGATGGCCTTCGCGATGCGCTCGATCCGCGCATGGCCAAGAGCCTCTGATGTATTGAGGCTGATCGCGATGGCGCTGCTCGAAGTCGAGAACCTCCAGACCCATTTCCGCACCCCCGGCGGCATCAACCGCGCCGTCGACGGTGTGTCCTTCCATGTCAACGAGGGCGAGACGCTCGCCATCGTCGGCGAATCCGGCTGCGGCAAGTCGGTGACCTCGATGTCACTGATGCGGCTCGTCCCGGAGCCGCCGGGCAGGATCGCAGGCAGCATCCGCTTTGCCGGCAAGGATCTCCTGAAGCTGTCCGATCGTGAGATGCGCGCCATCCGCGGCAACGACATCTCGATGATCTTTCAGGAGCCGATGACCAGCCTGAACCCGGTCCTCACCGTCGGCCGCCAGATCCGCGAGACCTTGATGATCCATCAGGGCCTCGACAAGCAGGCCGCCGAGACACACGCGATCGAGATGCTGACGCTTGTCGGCATTCCCGAGCCCAAGCGGCGCGTGCGCGAATATCCGCACCAGCTCTCCGGCGGCATGCGCCAGCGCGTCATGATCGCCATCGCGCTCGCCTGTAATCCGAAGCTCCTCATTGCGGATGAGCCGACCACCGCGCTCGACGTGACCATCCAGGCTCAGATCCTCAAGCTGATGCTGGACCTCAAGCGCCGGGTTGGCGCGGCCATCATCCTGATCACCCACGATCTCGGCGTCGTCGCCGAAATCGCCGAGCGTGTGATGGTGATGTATGCCGGCCGCAAGGTCGAGGAAGCGCCAGTCGCCGAGCTGTTTCGCTCGCCGCGCCATCCCTATACGCAGGGCCTGCTCGGCGCGGTGCCGAAGCTTGGCTCCTCGCTCGCCGGGACGGCAACGCGGCTCGCCGAGATCCCGGGGCAGGTGCCTGATCTGCGCAAGCCCATCACCGGCTGCGTCTTTGCCGGGCGCTGTGCGCTTGCGACCGATCTCTGCCGGCAATATGCGCCGGGGCTCGAAGAGAAGGGGCCCCGTCACATCGCCGCCTGCCACTATGCGGCCAAGGGAGCTGTCGCGGCATGAGTCCTCCGCTGCTCCAGGTCAATGACCTCAAGAAGCACTTTCCGGTCAAGACCGGCCTGTTCGGCCGCAAGTCCGAATTCGTCTATGCAGTCGACGGCGTGTCGTTCGAGATCGCGCGCGGCGAGACACTGTCGCTGGTCGGCGAGTCCGGCTGCGGCAAGTCGACGGTCGGCCGCGCCATCCTGCGGCTGTTCGACATCACTGCGGGACAGGTCATCCTCGACGGCCAGCGGATCGACGATGCTGCGCCGAGCACGATGCGTCAGATGCGCCGCCGCGTGCAGGTCGTGTTCCAGGATCCGTTCTCGAGCCTCAATCCGCGCATGCGCGTGCGCGACATCCTGGCCGAGCCGATCCGCAATTTCGGTCTCGCCAAATCCGCGGAAGACCTCGAGGTGCGCGTCACCGCGCTGATGGATACCGTCCGCCTGCCGCGCGAGGCGTTGAACCGCCGGCCGCACGAGTTTTCCGGCGGCCAGCGCCAGCGCATCGGGATCGCGCGAGCGCTGGCGGCCGAGCCCGAACTGATCGTGTGCGACGAGGCGGTCTCCGCGCTCGACGTCTCGGTCAAGGCGCAGATCGTCAACCTGCTCCAGGATCTCCAGCGCGAGTTCGGCCTCGCGCTCTTGTTCATCAGCCATGATCTCGCGATCGTCGAGCACATGACGCACCGCGTCGCGGTGATGTATCTCGGCAAGATCGTCGAGGTGGCCCCGCGCCGCGAGATCTTTGCGGCACCGAGACATCCCTACACCAAGGCGCTGCTCTCCGCGGTGCCGCTGCCCGAGCCCGGCGCCCAGCGCAATCCGATCATTCTTAGGGGCGACGTGCCGAGCCCGGTCAATCCGCCGCGCGGATGCCGCTTCCACACCCGCTGCCCCTTCGTCTTCGATCGCTGCCGGACCGAGGAGCCGGTGCTTCGCGCGATTGGAGCCGAGCAGTGGGTGGCCTGTCATCTCGAAGAGGGCGTTGCCGCGACGAGCGCCTAAAGCGTGATGAGATCAGGCTTGTTTGCTGCACCGAGGGTGCGCTCCCTCTCCCGCTTGCGGGAGAGGGTTGGGGAGAGGGTGTCTCCGCAATGGGACAGTCCCCTAGAGGAGAAAGCCCTCACCCGGCGCTGCGCGCCGGCCTCTCCCGCGAGCGGGAGAGGTGAACGAGCCGCCCCGGAATCGATTCAACCTGAAGCCATTGCACTTTGCGATCGACGAGCTAAATCGCGCTCGACGCGACGGAAATTTGTATGCAAAAACAACCCCGTTCTACTGTGCATGGGGTTGTTTTTGCGTTTTTGATTTGGCCGGCCTCAACCTTGCCGGCGCAGGAAGCCCGTGATCGTGACCTTTTCCCAGATGCCGGCGGCAGCAAAGGGATCGGCGCGGTTGAAGGCCTCGACTTCGCCACGGCCGGGCGCCTCGATCAGGAACAGGCTGCCGATCATGGTCGCGCCGTCGTCGGAAACGAGCGGCCCAGACATCACGATCTTGACGCCGAAGCGCGATGTGTCGCTCAGGAAAGCCTTGTGGGCGTCGTAATTGGCGAGCCGGGTCGGCAGCGCGCCGGCGCGGTCGACGGCGTGAATGGCGAACAGCATGGTGGTCTCCGTTTCTTGCTTTAGTTCTTGGGACGGCCGCGGCGGCGGCCGTCCGTGCTTGACGTGATCGGTTAGTCTACTTGGCGCCGAGCTTGCCCGCTTCCTCGAAGGTCGGGCAGGTCCGCTGCTCCAGCGGCACGTCGAACGGCCCAAAATTGTCCTTGGTGATGACGGTCGGCTTCAGCACGATCTCGCTGATGACCGGCTGGTTGCGCAAGGAGCGGATCGCCATCATGGTGCCGAGGCAGCCTTGCGCAAATCCGTTATAGTCGCCGCTCGCGAGCAGCTTGCCGGATTTGATCGCGTCGATCGCTTCCTTGGTGCCGTTGATGCCGATCACCTGGGCTTTGCGGTTGGCGCCGTCGAGCGCCTCGATCGCGCCGACCGCCATGGCGTCGTTGGCGGCGAGCACGCCGTCGATCTGCGAGTTCGACTGCATCAGGTTCTCCATCACCTGGAGCGCCTGCAGCCGCTGGTAATTGCCGGGCTGCGAGGCCAGGAGCTTGGCCCCCGGAGCCTCCTTCAGCGCAGCGTTGAAGCCGCGGACGCGGTCGACATTGGTCAGCGAGCCCTTGACGCCCTCGATGATGACGATGTTGCCCTTGCCGCCCAGCGTCTTGAGCAGGTAGCGCGCGGTCTCGAGCCCAAGGCTGTAATCGTCGGCACCGACGAAGGAGAGGAACTTGCCGCCGGCCGAGCGGTCGGTGATGTTGACGACCGGGATTTTGGCCTCGTTGATCTTCTCGACCCCCGGCACCATCGCCTTGTAGTCGACCGGCGTGAAGACGATCGCGCTCGGCTTCTTCACGACGACGTCCTCGATCTGGCTGAGCTGCTCGGGGATGCTGTCGGGCTTGGTCGGGATGTACTGCAGCGTCTTCGCGTTCAGCGTCTTCGCCATGTTGTCGGCGCCGACCCGCACCGTCTGGAAAAACGGGTTGGTCTGGTTCTTGGTGAAGACGGCAATGGTCTCGCCGTCGGCGCGCGCCCCCGTAGTGAACGCAGCCGCCATCAGCAGCGGCAGCGTCAGATAGCCAAGTTTCAGTTTCATGTAGCCTCCATCCCTCATTTTGCTTGTTGGATTTCTAAAAGCTCATTGCGCGCGGCGGCGGGTCTTCATGTCGAGCCAGACCGCGAGAATGACGATGATGCCTGTCACCAGCGGCTGCCAGTTGGCGCTGACCGACAAGAGGTTCATGCCATTCAGCACCAAGGTCAGGATTAGAGCGCCGATGAAGGTGCCGAACACGGTGCCGACGCCGCCGAACAGCGAGGTGCCGCCGATCAGCACGGCCGCAATCGCCGGCAGCGTCAGGCTTTCGCCGATGTCGGCCTCGGCCGAATTCAGCCGCGACAGGAAGATGATCGAGGCGAGCCCCGCCATGGTGCCGGAGACGGCGTAGACCAGCAGCAGGCGGCGCGCGACCGGAATGCCTGATAGCCGTGCCGCGACCGGATTGGCGCCGATCGCATAGATCTCCTGGCCCCAGATCGTCCGTTGCGCGAACAGCGTCCCGATTCCGAGGAACACCAGCAGCAGATAGACCGGGATCGGCAGGCCGAACAGATAGCCGCTGCCGATCTGGCGGAAGCCGGCCGGGAAGCCGTGAAGGGTCTCGCCCGCCATGTACCAATAAGTGAGGCCGTTCAGCACCCAGAGCATGCCGTAGGTGGCGATGAAGGAGGGGATGCGGAGCGCGGTGACCATGACGCCGTTGAGGAGGCCAACGATGCCGCCGCAGGCAAGCCCGGTGAGGATGCCGAGCGCCGGCGAGCCGGTCTTGTGGATCACCGTGCCGGCGATACAGGCCGACAGCGCGACATTGGCGCCGACAGAGAGGTCGAGGCCGGCGGTCAAGACCACCAGCGTCAGGCCGGAGGCGATGAAGAAGGTCAGGCTCGCCTGCCTCAGCACGTTGAGGATGTTGCCGAGGCTCAGGAAGGAATCGCTGAGCACGGCCAGTACCGCACAGATCAGCAGTGCCGCGAGCAGGCGATAGAACACCTGGATCGCGTCCTGCGACAGGAACGAGCGGGGCGGCGCGATGGCGTCTTTGGTGATGTCGGTCATGCGCGGCTCCTGAGGCCATCGAGGAACAGCGCGACGATGACAAGCACGCCGACGCTTGCGACCTGCACCGAGGACGGCAGTGAGATCAGGTTCAGCCCGTTGCGCAACACGCCGACCGCGATGACGCCGAGCACGGTGCCGAGCAGCCAGCCGTTGCCGCGCTCGAAGGACGTGCCGCCAACGGCGACGGCCGCGATGGCGTCAAATTCGAGGCCGAGCCCGGCGGTGGGATGGCCGGAATTCATCCGCGCGGTCATCAACAGGCCGGCGATTCCCGCCATGGCGCCACCGATCGCGTAGACCGCGATCAGCAGCTTGTTCGGCGAGAGTCCGGCATAGCGCAGCGCCTCGCGATTGCCCCCGAGTGCGAAGATGTAGGTGCCGAAGCGGGTGTGATAGAGCAGGCCGTGAAACGCAGCGTAGGTCACCAGCGCCATCACGATCGGCACGGGAATGCCGAGCAGCGTCGCCGAGTAGATGTCGCGCACGCTGTGGGGAATGCCGACCACGCTTTGGCCGTCGCTGACGATCAGCGACAGGCCCTGCGCCATGCCGAGCGTGCCCAGCGTCGCGACGAAGGGCGGGATGCCCAGGATCGCAACCAGCCAGCCGTTGACGATGCCGAATCCGGCGCCGACCAGCAGGCCGGCACCTAAACCCAGCAACATCGATTTCGTCGCGAGCGACACGATCGCGACGCAGAGGGAGGTCAGCGTCAGCACCGCGCCCATCGACAGGTCCAGCCCCTCGGTCATGATGATCAAGGTCATCGGCAGCGCGAGCATGGTCAGGATGGTCGATTGCACCAGCACGTTGGAGAGGTTGGCGACCGACAGGAAGCCGGGCGCGATTGCGCTGAACAGCGCGATCAGCAGCACCAGCACCATGGCAACGCCGGGAATGCGTTGCAGTGGATTGGGTTGAGAGACGACCGCGGCTTCACGCATGATGCATCCCCAGTCGCACGATGTTCTCCTCGGTCAGTTCGTTGCGTGTCAGGTGCCCGGCGATGCGTCCCTCGCGCATCACATAGGCGCGGTCGCAGACATGGCAGATCTCGACCTGTTCGGACGAAATCATGAGGGCCGCTGCGCCTTCGGCCACCAGTCGGTCGATCAGGGCGAAGATCTCCGACTTGGCGCCGATGTCGATGCCGCGCGTCGGCTCGTCGAAGATGAACAGCTTTGAGCCAGCCGCCAGCCACTTGCCGATCACGACCTTCTGCTGGTTGCCGCCCGAGAGCAGGCCGACGGTCTGGCGCGCACTCGGTGTCGCGATCCTCAATTGCCGGATCAGTCCGTCGGAGGTGCGCTGCGCACTGCGCTGGTCGAACAGGCCGCTCGGGAACAGCTTTCGTAGCGCCGACACCACCAGATTGTCGCTGACTGATCGCAGCAGCGCGAGGCCCTCGCTCTTGCGGCTCTCGGGGATCAGGGCGATGCCGCGGCGGGCGGCAAGGTCAGGCTCGCCGGAAATGGTCTTGCCGTCGAAGACGATCTCGCCGGATGTTACGGGATCGGCGCCAAAGATGGCGCGGGCGACCTCGCTGCGGCCGGATCCGACGAGGCCGCACAGGCCGACGATCTCGCCCCGGCGCACCTCGATGTTGATGTCGGAGATGCCGGTCGGCGCGGTCAGGCCCTTGACCTCGAGCAGCACCTCGCCGGGCTTGTCAGCAAAGTTGCGCGGATAGGTCATGTCGACATTGCGGCCGACCATCATGCGGACTAGCTGGTCCGGCGTTACGTCGGCGGGGCGGACGCCATCGATGCGGCGGCCGTCGCGTAGCACGGTGATCCGGTCGCCGAGCGCGAACACTTCCGCCATGCGGTGCGAGATGTAGACGATCGACACGCCATCGGCCTTCAGCCGCGCGATCAGCGCAAACAGCAGCTCGGTCTCCCGGTCCGACAGCGCTGCGGTCGGCTCGTCCATCACGAGGATGCGGGCGTTCTGGCTGATCGCCTTGGCGATCTCGACCATCTGCTGCTGCGCGACGCCGAGCTTGTCGACGGTGGTGGAAGGATCGATGTCGAAACCGATGGTGCCGAGGACACGACGCGCGTCTGCCAGGATCTTGCGGCGGTCGATGGTGCCGGGAATGCGGCCCTTCGGCTCGCGGCCGAGGAAGATGTTCTGGGCGATATCGAGATAGGGGACCAGCGAGAATTCCTGGAAGATGACGGCAATGCCAAGCTTCTGAGCATCCGCGGTCGAGCTGATCTCGACCTTCTCGCCCTTGTAGAAGAATTGGCCGGCATCGGCGCGGTAGGCGCCGCACAGCACCTTCATCAGGCTCGACTTGCCGGCGCCGTTCTCGCCCAGCAGCATATGGACCTCGCCGGGATAGACAGCGAAGGACACGTCATCCAGCGCCTTGACACCTGGAAATTCCTTGCTGATGCCGCGCAGCTCCAAGAGCGGTGTGGGCGAGGAGGGCTCAACGGCCAATGCTGCGCTGCTCATGCCTGCGCTCCGCTGGCAAAGATCTTTCCGGGATTCATGAGACCGTTCGGGTCGAGCGCGGTCTTGACTTGCCGCATCACGTCGACGGCCTCGCCGAGCTCGTCGGTGAGATAATCGATCTTGCCGAGCCCGATGCCGTGCTCGCCGGTGCAGGTGCCGTCCATGGCGATGGCCCGCGCGACCATGCGGGCCTGGAGCGCCTTGGCGCCTTCGGTCTCTTCGGACTTTGCCGGATCGATCAGGATCAGCATGTGGAAATTGCCGTCGCCGACATGGCCGACGATCGGGGCTGTAAACCCATGCTCGTCCGCATCGCGCCGCGTCTCTATCAGGCATTCCGCCAGCCGCGAGATCGGCACGCAGACATCCGTGATCACCGCGCGTGCACCGGGTCGTAGGCCCAGGCCCGCATAGAGCGTGTTGTCGCGGGCGTGCCAGAGCCGGCTGCGGTCTTCCGGTGCCTTGGCCCAGGCGAAGCCATGGCCGCCATGGTCGGCCGCGATGGCCTGCGCGGCCTCGGCCTGCTCGGCGACGGAGGCCTCGGAGCCATGGAATTCGAAAAACAAGGTCGGGGCCTCGCGATAGCCGAGCTTGGCGTAGGCATTGACGCCGCGCATCATGACGTCGTCAAGCAACTCGATGCGCGCGACGGGGATTGCCGACTGGATCACGGAGATCGCGGTATCGACGGCGTTGTGCAGGCTATCGAAGCTGCACACCGCGGCCGAGATCGCCTGCGGCACGGGATGTACCTTCAGCGTGATCTCGGTGATCACGCCGAGCGTGCCTTCGGCGCCGACGAACATGCGCGTCAGATCATAGCCGGCCGCCGATTTGCGCGCGCGCCTGGCGGTGCGGATCACGCGCCCATCCGCGAGCACCACCTCCAGCGCCATGACATTGTCCTTCATGGTGCCGTAGCGCACCGCCATGGTGCCGGAAGCGCGCGTCGACGTCATGCCGCCGATCGAGGCGTCCGCGCCCGGGTCGATCGGAAAGAACAGGCCGGTCGCCCGCAGCTCCGCATTGAGCTGTTTTCGTGTTATGCCGGGCTGCACCACGACATCCATGTCGCTGTCGTGCACAGCAAGCACCTTGTTCATGCGCGCGAAATCGAAGCAGACGCCACCGGCGACCGCGGCCGCGTTGCCTTCGAGTGAGGTGCCGGCGCCGAACGGGACGATCGGCATCCCCGCGCTCGCGCAGAGTTTCACGATCTCGGCGACTTCCTGCGTCGTTTCGGGGAAGACGACGATGTCGGGCGGCAGATTACGGTAATGCGACTCGCTCTGCCCATGCTGATCGAGCACGCCGCGCGCGACGCTGGCGCGCGGGCCGATCATGCCATTGAGGCGATCGGCCAATGCTGCCGTGCTGACCCGCGGTCCCATCCTTGCTCCCTCTCTGCCCCGATGGCGGACTCTTTGTCGATCCGCTGCGTTTTCATTCGGCTTAGGCGGCTTGCGCGTTGCTCGCAACCTGCTTCAGGCCGAAATCATAGTTGAGATGAAAATATGCGCTGTCCACCATGCGACCATCCGGCGCACGGCCGGCAGGGCGGCGGACGAACTCGCGGATCAGGCTGTCCTTGACGCCGAACACCACGTCGCTGTCGAGATACTGGTCGCCGGCGACGAACACGTGCGTTACGAGCTGCTCGAAACCGGGCGACGAGATCATGAAGTGCACATGGGCGGGACGCCAGGGATGGCGGCCCTGGACCTCGAGCATCTCGCCGACCGGGCCGTCATGCGGAATCGGATAGGCAGCCGGCTTGATCGACCAGAAATGGAAGCGGCCGTTCTGGTCGGTGTGGAAGCGGGCACGCATCGCGAGATCGCCGATGGCGTCGAGCTGCTGCACGTCATAATAGCCGTCGTCGTCGGAATGCCAGACGTCGACCACGGCGCCTGCAAGCGGCTTTCCGTCCACGGTCGAGACCGAGCCGGTGACCAGCATCGGATCGCCTTCCATCGGACCCGAGATATCGGCGCCGCTTTCCTTCTCCGGCGCGGCCTGGACGAAGAACGGCCCGAGCACCGTTGTCTCGGTTGCGCCCTCCGGCACCGGATGGTTGATCGCGTCGACCAGCATGGAGACGCCGAGCGTATCCGACAGCAGGATGAACTCCTGACGCTTGTCGTCGCACATGTGCCCGGTGCGGGTCAGGAAGTCGATGCCGTATTCCCATTCCTTCTGGGTCGGCCGCACCTCTCGGACGAAGGCATGAAGGTGACGGACCAGCGCCTCGCTGATTTGCTTGATGCGCGGATCGGTCGCGCCCGCGATCCGCTCCAGTACCGCGTCCGTGATCGTGTTCTCGTTGAAGTTACGCATGTGTGCCTCCGTTGATCACAGCTTCGGCTCGCCGAGGCCGGACAACCGTTCGAGATGCTTGACGGTCGCAATGAAGTCGGTCTCGCCGTCGCCCTGCGCGACCAACGAGCCATAGGTCTCGCGCACTTGCGCCGCGAGCTGCAGCGGCACGCCGACGGCGTGGCCGGCGCCGAGGATGAGGTCGAGATCCTTGGCCATCTGCTTGCAGGAGAAAGTGGAATCGAAATCGCGGTTGCGCAGCGGCGCGGTCTTGTACTTCACCATCGGCGAGGCGATCGCGCTGTCGTCGAGCACCTTCAAGATGTCTTGCCAGGCGATGCCGCCCTTGCGCGCCAGCGCCAGGCTCTCCGCCATCATCGCCGCGGAGACCGCGATCATCAAATTGACCGAGAGTTTTGCGTAGCGTGCTTCCTCGGCCGGCCCGAGATAGGTCTGCGCACGGGTGAAGGCCGCGAACAGCGGCTTTGCCTTGTCAAAGGCATCCTTCGGCCCCGAAACGAAGCAGGTCAGCGCGCCCGTGTGCACGATGCTGGCATTGCCGGAGACCGGCGAGCGAAGATAGGCAATGCCGCGCGCCTGCGCGGCGGCCGCAACCTCGGTAGAAGCCTCGACACTCACGGTGCTGGTCTCGATGAGAACAGCTCCGGACGCCATCGCGGCGATGAGGCCGGCAGGACCGAGCAGCGCGCCGCGCAAGGCGGCATCGTCGGGCAGGGACGTGACGACTGCGGTCTTGCCGCTCACGACCTCGGCCGGCGAAGCGGCAATCGCAATACCTTGCGCGCGTGCCTCGTTGATCCGCGCCGCGCTTTGATCGAACGCGGTGACGGCGTAACCAGCCTTGGCGACGAGCACCGACATCGGCAGGCCCATCTTGCCGATCCCGATGAAAGCGACATTCCTTGAAGCATCAGTCATTGTTCTTGTCCATTGGCGCCTTCAGGCGGCGCGTCCCTGTCGTTCGATGTCCTGCACCAGCCGCCGGCCGGATTGCGCCAGCAGCTCTTTCTTGCTCTCGAGCGCTTCGACCAGCAGCCGGCCGTTTCGCTTCTTCCAGGCGCCGCCGATCATGACAGCTTCGATATTGGCGAGGCTCGTCTGCATCACCACCGTCGCGACGGGATCGTGCACCGGGAAGAGGTTGAGATCGGAGGCGTTGATGATGACGAGGTCGGCGAGCTTGCCCGGCGTCAACGAACCGATCTGGTTCTCGCGGCCGAGCATGCGGGCGCCTTCGGTCGTGATCCAGCGCAGCGCCTCGCGCACCGGAATCGTGGTCGTTGCCGGGATCATACCGCTGGCCTTGCGCGTTTCCGCATTGTCGAGCGCCCGCTGCATCGACAGTGCGACGCGGGCGGCGGAGAAGAGGTCGCCGGCCAGCACGGATTCGAGATCAATGCCGATCGTCGGCCGCACGCCGCGCTTCAGCAACCGTCCGGTGATCGGAAAGCCATGGCCCTGGATCATCTCGTTCTCCGGCGTCACCGAGAAGGACACGCCGAGATCGACCATCCGGTCCAGCAGCTCGTCGGGCAGATCGTTGCCATGGACGATGTTGATGCCGGCGCCGACGAGGCCAGCCTCAATCAGCTTCTCCCAGCCACCAGGCGTCTTGGCGGGACCGCCGCCCTGATGCATGGAGGCGATCAATTTGAGCTCCCGTGCCAGGCGGAAATCATGCATGGCGACGTCGAGCGTCGAGTAATGCGGGCCGAGAATGGCGAGCCCGAGCGTGACGAGCCCGTCGCGGTCGGCGAGAGGGCCCGCCAGCAGCCGCTCCACCTCGCGGCGCGGATGCGGGATCTCCGAGAAATGCGGCTCGCCGGGCTTCGGCTCCGGTTTCGGCGAGCCATGAAAGAAGGCGGCGCGGATGCCGCTCTCGATCAGGCCACGAACCGCACCGTCGGTGTGATCTGGCGTCGGATTGTTGTGGCACCAGTCGACGAGTGTCGTCGTGCCGCAGTTGATCTGGTTCAGCGCGCCGACCAGCGTCGCGATGTGGATGTCGTCGGACCTGAACACAGTCGCGAGGCCCGCATGCATGCGGCGGAAATATTCCAGCAGCGTCCAGTTCGCGGCATAGCCGCGTAAGCCCGTCTGCCAGGTATGCATATGCGCGTTGATCAGGCCGGGGATGACGATGCGTCCCGTGCCGTCAATGATCTCTGCCTCGCCGCTGCCGACGTCGATCGATGGCCGCACATCGGCGATTCGGCTGCCCTCGACCAGCACGTCGCCGGTCGAGAGGTCGCCGATCGCGTCATCCATGCTGATGACAGTGGCCGATTTGATCAGCGTGCGCCGCATCGCTTCACGCCGCCGGTTTGATAGCGCCCGGCGGCTCGCCGGCCCAGGCGCGCGCGATCAGGTCGCGGATGGCGCTCCGCTCGAGCGGACGCGGATTCCAATAGGCGTTGGTGACGGCGAGATCGGCCGCCTTGTCGATGCCGCTCTCGGGCATGCCGACGTCGCGCAGCGCAAGCTTTGCATCCAGCCGCTTCGCAAGGTCGTACAGTCCTTGGGAGGCATCGGCCGCGCCAATCGCGCGCGAGACGCGCGCCATCGCATCCGGCACCGCCGGTGCATTGTAGGCTAGCGCATGCGGCAGCACGATCGTGTGCGTCTCAGCGTGCGGCAGATCGAAGGTGCCGCCGAGCGTGTGGCAGAGCTTGTGATGCAGTGCCATGCCGACGGTGCCGAGGCAGACGCCGCACAGCCAGGCGCCGTAGAGCGCCTCGGTGCGGGCCTCGCGGTCGTCGCTCCTCGCGGCAATGGCGGGCAGGGCACGGGCCAGCGCGCGGATGCCTTCTTCCGCCATCAGCGATGTCACGGGATTGGTATCGCGCGCGTAGAGCGCTTCCACCGCATGTGCGATCGCATTGATGCCTGAAGTCGCAGCTAAGCTCGCCGGCAGCGTCAGGGTCAGGTCGACATCGTAGATCACGGTCTCCGGCAGGATCGCCGCGTCGCGCACCGTGGTCTTCAGGCCGTTCTCGGTCTGGCCGACGATCGGCGTCATCTCCGAGCCGGCATAGGTGGTGGGGATGCAGAGCTGGTTGACGCCGGTGCGCAAGGCGAGCGCCTTGCCAAGGCCCGTGGTCGATCCACCGCCGAGCGAGACGACGCAGTCGGCCTCGCATGCCTTCATGGCGGCGAGCGCGCGCTCCGTGACCTCGACCGGGGTATGCATGGTGGCGCCGGAAAACAGGCCCGCATAGAGCGGCCCGAGCGACGCACCGAGACTCTTGCCCTGCGTTTCCTGCTGCGGCGTCGTCAGCACCAGCGCGCGCTTGCCGCCGAGCCGCTCGACTTCAGCCTTGGCGGAGGCAAGCGTTCCGCTGCCGAACACAACACGGCAGGGTAGGTTTTCAAAGGTGAACGAACCGATCATGCGCCGGTCTCTTTGATGGGATAATCGACCTGGAAGCGTCCGATCCGCAAGTCGCCCAGCGCCTCGCGAACGCGCAAATGTTCGGGGTGATTGGCGTAGGCGCTGAGCGCGGCCTCGTTGGTGAACTCGGAGAACAGGACGACGTCGCAGGCGTAATCGACCGCGCTGACATCCATGCCGACCTCGATATGGGTGAGGCCGTCGATCCGGCCGCGCAGGCCTTCGAACAGGGTCTTGACCTTGATCCGGGCGGCGGAGCGCTCCGCCGGGGTCTCCCCGCGCAGCCGCCACATCACGATGTGCCTGATCGGGCCCGACATTTCCCTGTTTCCTCGCCTGCTATCTTGCTTGTGTTGAGGCCATTTTGACTTGCGGGAGGCGGAAATAAAGGTCAATAATCGTAACTCTCTTTTCCTAAAAGTGGAAAAATGGATCGCCTGGCGCAATTGGAGGTGTTTTCCAAGACGGCCGAGCTCGGCAGCCTATCCAAGGCCGCCGAAGCGCTGCGCATGTCGAACGCGGCCGCGAGCCGCCATCTCAGCGCGCTCGAGGAGCGGCTCGCCGTCCGGCTGATCGAGCGCAACACCCGCCGCCTGTGGCTGACGGAGGCGGGGCAAGAGCTGCTGGAGCGTTCCAGCCGGGTCTTGAACGAATTGGCCGAGGTCGAGGACATCGTCAGCGATCGCGCGCTGTCGCCGCAGGGCACGCTGCGTGTCACGAGCTCGCTATCCTTTGCGGTGATCTATCTGGCGCCGATGCTGCCGGCCTTCCGCGCGCGCTATCCGAAGCTCAACATGCAGATCACCACCGCCAACCGCTACCCGGATTTCATCGAGGCCGGCATCGACGTGGCGATCCGGACGCGCGAGCAGGAGCCGGATTCGAACATCATCGTCCGCCGCATCGGCCAGATGCGTCGCGTGCTCGCGGCCGCACCCTCCTATCTCGCAAGCTGCGGCGCGCCGGAACAGCCCGCCGATCTCGCGCGTCACAACATGCTGGTCTACAATCTCGCCAACGATCCCTATTCGCTGCGCCTGCGCAAGGGCCATGGCGCGCAGACGGTGCGCATCACGCCGACGCTCGACAGCAATGACGGCCAGGTCATCCGCGGCGCGGCATTGGCAGGTCTCGGTATCCTCATCCAGCCGCTCTACATCGTCCAAAGCGATATCGCAGCGGGCCGGCTCGTTCCGGTGCTGATGGACTGGGAGCTGCCACTGCTCACCATGAACATCGCCTATCAGAACCGCGCCGGGCTGCCGGCCAAGATCCGGGTGTTCTCGGACTTCCTGGTCAGCCACATCCGCGAGCATTCGGAGCCGGGGATCTGGATCGACACGGCGAAGTGAGCGGGAGCATCCATGTATCTCGGCATCGATCTCGGCACCTCCGCAGTCAAGACCGTTCTCGTCGACGGTGCGCAGCGCGTGATTGCAAGCGAGAGCCGGCCGCTCACGACCGTCTCGCCGCAATCAGGCTATTACGAGCAAGATCCCGCGCAGTGGATCGATGCGACCTTCGCCACGCTGGATGCCCTGAAGGCATCGCATGCCGGCGAGCTGGCGGCGGTCGAAGGCATTGGACTATCCGGCCAGATGCACGGTGCCACGCTGCTCGATGCGAGCTTAAGGCCCTTGCGGCCCTGCATCCTCTGGAACGACGGGCGCTCGGCCGCCGAATGCCTTATCCTGGAGCAGCGCTGGCCCGCCTTGCGCGCGACGTCGGGCAACAAAGCGATGCCGGGATTCACCGCGCCGAAGCTGCTCTGGATCGCGACGCACGAGCCTGACATCTTTGCGGCGATCAAGCTCGTTCTGCTTCCAAAGGCCTATTTGCGCCTGGTGCTGAGCGGCGAGGCCATCGAGGATGTCTCCGATGCATCGGGATCGCTGTGGCTCGACGCCGTGCGTCGGGACTGGTCGGATGCGGCATTGGCGGCGACCGGCCTCGCGCGCGATCACATGCCGCGTCTGGTCGAGGGATGCGCGCCCGCAACGACCCTGCGTGCCGAGCTCGCGCGGCGCTGGGGTATGACCCGGCAGCCGGTGATCGCGGGCGGAGCCGGCGACAATCCGGCCGGCGCCGTCGGCATCGGCGCGATCGGGCCGGGAACCGCGTTCATATCGCTGGGAACCTCCGGTGCCCTCATGGCACCAACCAGCAGAATCGCCGCTAACCCCGACCGCGCGGTGCATACATTCTGCCATGCCATTCCCGCCATGTGGATTCAGGCCGGCGCGATCCTCTCGGCCGCCTCTTGCCTCGCTTGGCTCGCGCGCCTGTTCGGCGTCGGCGAGGCCGAGCTGCTGGCGCCGCTTGGAGCGCGTCCGCAGGCGCCGTCGCCCGTGAGCTTCCTGCCTTATCTCGCAGGCGAGCGGACGCCGCACGACGATCCCGCCGTGCGCGGCATGCTGGATGGTCTGAGCCATGGCACCGACCGCGGGACGATCGTTCAGGCGGTGCTCGAGGGCGTTGCCTTCGCGCTTGCCGATTGTCGCGACGCGCTCGCGGATGCCGGCATTGCGATTGCGGAAGCCGATGTCATTGGCGGTGGTTCGCGGTCCCCATTCTGGCTCTCGGTGCTGGCAAACGTGCTGAATGTTCCGGTCCATCGCTTCGTTGGAGGTGAGACCGGCGCCGCGTTCGGTGCGGCGAGATTGGGGCGGCTTGCTGTCACCGGTGAGGCAATCGCTGCCGCATGCACGCGGCCGCAGCGCATCGAGACGTTCGAGCCCGACGCCGAACTTGTCGATACCTATGCCGGGCGGCTTCCCGCATGGCGCGAACTGTATCGGCCGCGCCACTAGCCTGCCCAATCTGGATTTCCATACTTCGGTATACTCGCCTTCGGTATTGCCCTGCGTCACTCGCTTTTGTTTAATGACCAAACCGCGCTGGGCAAGAAACGAGACGCGGGTGGGAAACGCATTGTGCGCGGGAGGCACGATGAACGATCCGATCCTCGAGATGCGCGGGGTCTCAAAATCCTTCTTTGGCATCAAGGCGCTGCGGGCCGTCGATCTCACCGTCTATGCCGGCGAAATTCATGCCCTGATGGGCGAGAACGGCGCCGGCAAGTCGACGCTGATGAAGATCCTGTCCGGCGCCTACCGGCCGGATCCGGGCGGCGAGATCCGCATCGAGGGCCGGCCAGTGCGGATCGAAGGCCCGCTCGGTGGCCGCGCGGCGGGCATCTCCATCATCTACCAGGAGCTGTCGCTCGCTCCCAATCTCAGCGTTGCCGAGAATATCTATCTGGGACGGGAGATCTCGCGATCAGGTTTGCTGGCGCGCGGCGCCATGCGCGAGGGCGTCGGCCCGATCCTGAGACGGCTGGGTGCGGACTTCCTGCCATCGACGCTGGTGGCGCATCTGTCCATGGGCCAGCGGCAACTGGTCGAGATCGCGCGTGCGCTGCACGCGAGGTCAAAAATCTTGATCATGGATGAGCCGACCACCTCGTTGTCGGCCGCCGAGAGCGAGCGGCTGTTCGCGCTGATCCGCCAGCTTCGTTCCGAGGGGCTTGCCATCATCTACATCTCGCATCGCATGGACGAGGTCTACGCGCTCGGCGACCGCGTCACCGTGCTCCGCGACGGCAGGCTGGTCGGGTCGCTCGACAAGCCTGAGATCCGCGCCGACACCATCGTCCGGCTGATGGTCGGGCGTGACGTCTCGTCGTTTTACAAGAAGGATCACGATCCGGAGGCGGGACGGGGGCATCCGGTGCTTGCAGCGATCGACATGGCCGATGGCCAGCGCGTCAAGGGTTGCTCACTGACCGTGCATGCAGGTGAGGTCGTGGGGCTTGCCGGCCTGATCGGTGCCGGTCGCACCGAGCTTGCGCATCTCATCATCGGTGCCGCACCGAGAACATCGGGCCGTCTCGAACTCGAGGGGCGTCCGATCGACATCCGCAGCCCCGGCGCGGCACTCGAGGCCGGCATCGCCTATCTGACCGAGGACAGGAAGGCGCTCGGCCTGTTTCTCGACATGTCATGTCTGGACAACATCAATCTCGCGGTGCTCGCGCGCGATGCGAAGCTCGGCTGGTTTCTGGATCGCGACAAGGCGCGCGAGCGCGCCGACCGGGCCTTCGCGGGGCTCAGCATCCGCGCCGCCGATGTCGCCGTCCCCGCCGGTGGCCTGTCTGGCGGCAACCAGCAGAAGGTGCTGCTGTCGCGGCTTCTCGCCATTGCGCCGAAGGTTCTGATCCTCGACGAGCCGACGCGTGGCGTCGACGTCGGCGCCAAGTCCGAGATCTATTCGATCATCGACAATCTGGCCAAGGCCGGCACCGCGATCCTCGTCATCTCGTCCGACCTGCCCGAGATCATCGGCATCTGCGACCGCGTCATCGTGATGCGCGCCGGACACATCGCCGGTGAGATCAGGCGCGAAGCTGCGGCTCCCCTGAACCAGGAAGACATCATGACGCTCGCCACCGGGATGGAGCAACTCGATGCATGACGGCTCTCCGAAGGCGGACACTGCCACAGCTGCCGGCCTTGCGGCTGCGCAAGAGACGAAGCGTCAACGCATAAGGGTGCTGATCAGCGCGCTCGGCATGCTGCCAGTGCTGTTGATCCTGTGCGTCGGTTTCCATTTTCTGTCCGAGGGCCGCTTCTTCACCGGACAAAATCTCGGCATCGTGTTGCAGCAGGCCGCAGTGAATACAGTGCTCGCCGCGGGCATGACCTTCGTCATCCTCACCGGCGGCATCGACCTCTCGGTCGGCTCGATCCTGGCGGCCTCCGCGATGGCCGGGTTGACGCTCTCTAAGCTGCCGGAGCTCGGGATGCTGTGGCTGCCGGCCGCGCTGCTCACCGGTCTTGGCTTCGGCGTCATCAATGGCGCGCTGATCGCGCTCCTCCGCCTGCCGCCTTTCATCGTCACGCTCGGCTCTCTCACCGCCGTACGCGGCCTGGCGCGACTGCTCGGGGCCGATACCACCGTGTTCAATCCGTCCATTCCTTATGCCTTCATCGGCAATGGCTCGCTGACGCTCGTCCCCGGCGTTGCCTCGATCCCGTGGCTCTCGGTGATCGCCTTGCTCGTCATCTTCGTCTCCTGGCTGGTGCTGCGCCGGACCGTGCTCGGCGTGCACATCTATGCGGTGGGCGGCAATGAGAGCGCGGCGCGGCTTGCCGGCATCAAGGTCTGGGCCGTGCTGATCTTCGTCTACGGCGTTTCCGGACTTTTCGCCGGACTCGGCGGCGCCATGCAGGCGGCGCGGCTCTATGCGGCCAATGGCCTCCAGCTCGGCCAATCTTACGAGCTCGACGCGATCACCGCCGTGATCCTCGGCGGCACCTCGTTCGTCGGCGGCATCGGCTCGATCTGGGGCACGCTGGTCGGCGCGCTGATCATCGCCGTGCTGTCGAACGGCCTCATCCTCATCGGTGTCTCCGACATCTGGCAATATGTGATCAAGGGCCTGGTGATCATCGGCGCCGTGGCGCTGGACCGTTACCGGCTGCAGGGGTCTGCCAGGACTTGAAGGGCTCGGCGCGCACTTGGAGTGCGCATGGCGTGATGCGAGGTTCCGTTGCGGCAACTGGTCTGCCGTGCCGGGGACGAAGACAGACCAGGGAGGAAACCAATGTTGAAGACGATCATGCTCGCCGGCGCCGCGATGGCGCTTGCCTTAAGCACCGCGCCATCCTCTGCCAAGGAGCTCAAGTCGATCGGCGTCTCGCTGGGGTCGATGGGTAACCCGTTCTTCGTCGCGCTGTCGAAGGGCGCCGAGTTCGAGGCGAAGAAGACCAATCCCAATGTGAAGATCACGACGGTCGGCTTCGAATACGACCTCGGCAAGCAGGTCACCCAGATCGACAATTTCATTGCCGCCGGCGTCGATCTGATTCTGTTGAACCCCGGCGATCCCAAGGCGATCGGGCCGGCGATCAAGAAGGCGCAGGCGGCAGGCATCGTCGTCGTTGCAGTCGACACCGCAGCCGAAGGCGCCGACGCCACCGTGACCACGAACAACGTGCAGGCCGGCGAGATCTCCTGCCAGTACATCGTCGACAAATTGGGCGGCAAGGGCGACGTCATCATCGAGAACGGGCCGCAGGTCTCCGCCGTGATCGACCGTGTCGTCGGCTGCAAGAACGTCCTCTCAAAGAATGCCGGCATCAAGGTGTTATCCAGCGACCAGGACGGCAAGGGCTCGCGCGAAGGCGGCCTCACCGTCGCGCAGGGCTATCTGACCCGTTTCCCGAAGATCGACGCCGTCTTCGCCATCAACGATCCGCAGGCGATCGGCACTGATCTTGCCGCGCGCCAGCAGAACCGCAGCGGCATTGTCATCACCGCGGTCGACGGCGCACCGGATATCGAGGCCGCGCTGAAGGATCCGCAGTCGCCGCAGATCCAGGCGTCGGCTTCGCAGGACCCGTTCTTCATGGCGCGGCGGGCCGTGCAGGTCGGTGTCGGCATTCTCAATGGCCAGAAGCCGGCCTCGACCGTCGAGCTGTTGCCTTCGAAGCTCGTGACCCGGGACAACGTCGCCGAGTACAAGGGCTGGACGTCGGATCGTTCTCAGTAGAACACCGTCCCCGCCGGGTGCGCGCGACACACGAAACGACGGGCGGCGTCTTGACCCACGCCGCCCGTGGGGTGGCGCGTCACCGATGCCGGCGATGTCGACCGCATCTTGGCAGAAGCGTTGGCGTCGAGCGGTCCTGCGCTGGTCGAGATCGCAGTCGACGACGCCACGACGGACCTGGTCAATCATCCGCGCTAGCAGGCGGCGGAGGGATTGGTTCGCGGAGCCAAAGCGGTCGATGGAAATTTGCTCGCGAAGGCATGGGCCTTGGGTTGAACGCGCGATCCGTCGATCACCTCGAGCCGGCCGCAGCGGTTCAGCGTGTGTAACTTCCGGCCGGGCCATGCCGGCCCGGGCTTAAGGGAATGGCGGACGATCTGCTTGAACGTCGTCGGCGACAGTTCGACGATTTCCGCTAGCGCGAGCGCTGCGCCGTAACCGTCGGCACAATCCTGGACCGGGCGCCACAATTTGTTATCGATGGTGACGAAATTCCCGGCCGGTCGTGTGCTCGCACGATCGATCAGGACCGGATTGCTGGCATGGGGCAACCACGGGCCCAAGAGGCGGTCTGCGTAGTAGATCGCCAGCGAATCCGAATAGCCGCCCGTTCCGTCGTGCCAGGCTCCAAACAGATAGTGCAGGCCGTTGTGCTGCGTGATCGTGACATCGGCGAGTTCGAGGCCGGAAAGCAGCGTCGCGTGCCGCTCCCATTTGTCCGGAAAACGAACGCATTCGTAGAGCGCGACGTCGCCGTGAACCGAGCTCTCCGGGATCATCCACAACGCGCCGTCGCTCTCGATCAGAAACGGGTAGGAGAGGTGCCAGGGCTCCTCTAGCACCGGCACGACGTCTCCCGCCGGGCCCGCATCGTTGAACTCGATCGCGGAAATGATCCCCTTTCCAATCCGGTGATCGAGATCTTCGAAGAAGACGAATGTCCGTCCCTGCCACGTGATGGGAAACGGATCGGCGTAGAAACGATGGCCGGGATCGGCAAGGACATTCCAGCCTGGTCCCGATAGATTTCCGGTCTGCCAGACACCTGCGCCTTCATTGAAGCGCCATCCGATATGCCAATGCGGGGCATAGCAGCAGAGCCGATAGATCTCCTTGGCGATCGATACGGCGAGGCCGCGCGCAACGTAGGCCGCCGGCTGCAGGCCGATGCGATTTCCGGCGGGACGTGCCAGCTGCGGCACGATGCGCGGGCGTTCCGACAGGATTGCCGCCACCATGGTCAGGGTTCGCGCCATCACCGTTTCGAGCGCGCCGCTTAGGCCGGCCGCGATTTCTCCGGATGGGTGGCCGCGATCGAGCACTGTATTGTCGACCTCGTTGACGATGTCGATCACCGGCAGGTCGCCGGCGAGAATGGCGGCGAGCGCTGCATTTTCGCCTGCGGCGCCGTTGAAGAGAGGGCGCAGATACAGCCGGGCAGAACAGTTGGGGTCGCGCGCGGCGCCCGTAAAATCGACGATCACGTCGGCCGTGCCGGCGCGAGCCTGCGTCCGTTCCGGGATGATCTTCAGTTTGCCGGCGCCGCTGTGTTGGCCCCTGTGCAACACCATGCGTTCGAGTTCGAATAGCGCGTCGAGACCTGTGGGGCGCGACTCCGTCGTTGCGGTCCAGGCGATTTGAAGCGGCACGTCCCGGCCGTCGATCGACAGCGTCTCGCGGTCCATCCACCGGCGCGCATGCTCACGTTCACAGCGAAACTCGATGATCATGTCGAGCCCATCTATTCCAGCGTGCCCCGTCAAATGACTTGGCTGAGAAGCCGAACGTATTCCTCCACCATGGCATCTACCGAATAACGCAGCCGCAGGCCTTTGGCGTTTTGTCGCAGTTCGTCGCTCAGGGTTTGATTCGTCAGAATTGTCGAAACGGCTGCCGACAGCTTCGCATGATCGGAGGCGTCGACGAAGAGTGCGGTCGGTTTTCCCTCAAAGGACAGCACCTCGCGCAATACGGGAAGATCGGTGACGACGGAGGGAACACCGGCGTTTGCAGCCTCGACCGCGGCCAGACCGAAGGTTTCGGCCTGTGTCGGGAATACGAACACGTCCAGACAGGCGAGGAAGTCCGCCATCCGGCGTGGCGGGATCTCGCCGAGCAGGTACAGCCTATCCGATACTTTCAATTCGTCGGCCAACTGCCTCAGCCGGGCCTCATCAGCTCCCTGTCCGGCCAGTGCAAGGTGCCAGGATGGTCGATCCGGCAACAAGCGTATCGCCGCATCAAGCCGCTTGTGCGGATGCAGCCTCGCCGCGCAGCCGAGCAGGATGCGATCCGGCGGCAGGTTGAATGTCGCTCGTGCCGCGTCCTTCGACAAGGTGAGGGCCTTGTCGTCGAAGCCGTGCGGGACATGCACCATGCGTGACCGATACGCCGCGGGGTAGCGCGAATATTCGCGCTGCATGTCCTTCGAATTGAGCGTGATGCGGTCGAAGAAGCCGAGGCTGCCCATGACGATGTCGGCCGTGCGGACGGGCCGGCTCATCGACAGCGCGGACGAAACCTGGTTGGCGATGACAGGCGCGCGGCAGACGAGGCGCGACACACCGGCGCCGATCACGTTGCCAAAATGCTGAAAGGTCAGAATGGCGTCGGGCTTGCTGGTCCTGATATGGCGGCCGAGCGTCCTCAGCATTCGCAGCAGTGCCAGCGGATTGCTCGGCCGGCTCGAGGCGCAGTAGAACGTATCGGGCGGCTCGTCGAACGAATCCGACTTGCGGAAGAAGAACAGATTGGTGACGCGATAGCCGCGCGCGGTAAGGCCGGCACCGAGCAGCCTGGAGATCTCCTGCGCGCCGGCGTTTTCGGCCTGGGTCTGGACGAGAAGGACGTGCAGCTTCCGTCCGTTGCCGTTGGACGGCGTGAGTGCTGTCGCAGTCGTCTCGCCCAACTCCTTGTTTGGCTGGTAATGGAGCACGGATCCCGACCCACTGAAGAAACGAAGTTTTCGCCTTCTTGATCCCGTACCTACCATGCGAGCATCGCGCGGACACCGACTAGCAATAAACGGAGTTAATGCGCAGCCTGCCGGAACGGCATCCTTCGCGAGAGAATTCTGGCAGTTTCCAAAGGAAGTGAAGCGACCGCGTTAACCAATTGGTCATGGTCGTGCGAGGGTCGGGTAACCGCGGATTAACCATAGATATTTACGGTGGAGCTGGCCACTGAACAGTGTTCGCCAGTTGAATCCGAGTAGAGTCCATGACGTTCGGTCGCCGCGCAGACCCGACAAGTTCCGGATCGACCGGCGTTGCCGCGTCGTGGAGCCGAAATTCGTCGAGCGCTGAGGCTGCCGGTGCCGCTGCACGCCTTGGCGGTGTGTTCACTGCCGCCGGTGCGCTCTCCTTCCTTCGCGAAAACGCTCGGCGGATCTTGACGCTCGCGCTCGCGATCTTCGCGCTTGGCGCCGTCGTTCTCCTGGTGCTTCCGGTCCGGTTCGCAGCGACCGCGCTGGTCGTCGTCGATCCCCGCGAGCAGCGCGTGACCACGGAGCAGGACGTTTTGCCGGGCATAGGGCAGGATAGCGCCGCGCTGCAAAGCCTGGTCGAAGTGGCGAAGTCCGACGGCTTTCTCGAGCCGCTGATCGAGCAGCTCAAGGTCCGCGATGACGAAGACATTTCCGGCGGCTACACCGCCCCCGCGCGCCTGCTCGAGCGCTTCCGCAACCGTCTCGACATTTCCCGTCGCGGGCTGACCTATGTCATCGCCATCCGCTTCACCTCGAACCGACCGGAGCGGGCTGCCTACTATGCCAACGCCATTGCCGAGGCGTTCGTCGCCAGACAGAGCCGCATTCGCACCGAGGCGACCGACGAGGCTGCCGACTGGCTCGGCAGCCGGCTCAAAACACTGAGCGACCGGTTGAAGGCGTCCGAAGACGCCGTTGCCACATTCAAGCTCGAGCATAGGATCGTCAACGCCGGCAAGGACGCCACGACCCAGCAATTGCGGGTGACCGAGCTGTCGCAGCAGGTGGCTGCTGCGCGCGCGCGGACCGAGGAGGCCAAAGCCCGTTACGAGCAGGCGCAGCGCGATGTGAAGGCGAAGGTCGAGGGCCCCGTCAAGCAGGATCTTTTGAGCGCATTGCGAGCCCAGCGGTCGGCGCTCAATGATCAAATCGCGCAGAAGCGGGCGGTGCTCGGCGATCGCCATCCCGACCTCGTGATGTCGTACGGCCAGCTGAACGATCTGAACAGGCAGATCGAGATCGAGCGGACCAAGGGTATCGACACCGCGAAGTCGGAATATGAAGCCCAGCGCGATCAGCAGAAGGCTCTGGAAGGCCAGATGAAGGCGGCTGAATCGCAGCTTCTGGTCGACGGGCAGGCTCTGGTCCGGCTCCAGGAGCTACAGCGCGACGCCGAGGCCAACAGAAATATCTACGAGCAGTTCCTTTCGCGGTCCAAGACGACGAATGAACAGCGCCTGTTGCAGAGTTCTCAGACCAAGGTCGCCTCGCCCGCCATTCCGCCGCTTCGCTCCACCCTTCCGCCGCTGTCTTTGCTGCTCGCTGCGCTCGCGATCGGTTCGCTGCTGACATCGACGGCGGTCGTGGCGGCAACGGGACGCAGATCGGACAAATCCGCTCCGGACGTTCGCGCCCCCGATCCGGCTCCGCGCCAGCCCGGGGCGTGGTCACGTCCGCCCGTGTGGGCCCGCGTTCCCGACCTGCCTCCTGGCGAGGTCCCGAGAAACATCTGGCAAAGCCCGGTGTCTGCGACGAGTGAACTCAATCTCGGTCCCCATCTGCGTCCGCTGCTCGACATGCTGGAGAAATTGCCGGAAGGCCGGGGCAAGGTTGCGCTTGTGATGTCGGTCGGGAAACGGGCCGGCGGCAACACGGTCGCGCGGTCGCTGAATCGGTGGGCGCTGAACGGGGGAAAGCTGAGCGTCCTGATCCGGGTCGAGCCGGATCTCGGTGGTGCCGGGACCAGCCTCGCCATGGCGCCGGCGGATGGCGCGACCGCGGCGGATTTTCGCAGCATCGACGAGCTTCTGAACGTCAGCAAGGGGCCCGAGTCGTCGCCCGCAGACGATATTCGTTCAGAGTTCGATCTGATCGTCGTCCATGCCACTTCACTGGCCTTGCAGCCGGAGGCGGCGGCGCTGGCCGCTCATGCTGATCTCGTCATCCTGGTCGCCTGTGAAGACGCAATCGATTCAGCCGCAATGCGCAGGGTGACGGCCGCGCTCTCTCGCTTTGGCGGCGTGCCGACCGGGATCGTCGTCAATCGTGTGCCGGCAGACCCGTCGTCGGCTCAACGTCGGGGTGAAGCGCTCGGCCTGGCTGGTTGACGGTCGTTCGGCGCCGCGCGGCCGAGCCGTGCCTGCCACGGTTGAACCGGAGCCTAGTCGCCCGCGTCGGCGCCGCCGACTGCATAGGTGCCGCGTTTCGATCCACCGAAGCGCAAGAGCACGAGAATTGAAGGATCAACCCCGGTTCGCCTGCGACAGAGAACGTTGAGCGCGATGGTCGCAAGCGCCAGCGACACCGTGGCCGAGATTGCTGCGCCAAGCACGCCGAGCCAGGGAATCAGCACGAGAAATCCGACCAGCCGCAACGCCACGTTCGCCGCGACGACGGGGACATAGATGCGCTCATGGCCGGTGAGCTGCAATATCGCCGCAGAGGGACCGCCCGCTGCTTGAAACGCCGTTCCGATCGCGAGCACGATCAGGACCCAATGCTGTGCGGCGAAGTGGGGTCCGAACAGGTTGAGAAGATGAGGGCCGCCAATCCAGATCAGGAAGAGCCCGCTGACCACGCAAAGCGCGGTCACTTCCGCCATCAGCTGCAACGTCCGCTCGAATTCCTGAAGGTTCTTGCTGAAGTGCAGCGAAGGAAGCCGGCGCGCCCCGAAACTGTACAGCGCGGCCGACAACATGGCGAAGATGTTGGCAAGGCGCGAGGCAGCGAAATAGATGCCGGCGGTCGCGGGATCCAGCATCCAGTAAACCAGAATGACGTCGAAATACTGGTTTGCGGCTTCGAGGACGGAGGCGATCCAGAAATGAAGCGCGCTCGATCTCCAGCGGCCCGTCTCGGACTGCGCCGCCGTGCCGCGGAGATCCGGCAGAGCTCGCGCGATCGAAACGACCTGCGCGGCCAGGCCAACCGACATCGCGATCGTCATCACCGCGAACAATTCGGCGGGGTCGAGTTGGCGATGGCCGAACATGATTGCGAGCAGAAACAGGACGACGCCGACCCGCCAGAAGAACTCCCTGTTTCCCTCCCCCATGAGGATGCTGACCAGCGAGCGCGCAACCTGGCTGCCGAGCATCACACCTGCATTCACGGCGGTGTAGGCGGACACGGCGAGGATCAGCAGCCACCAGTCGCCCTTCACGTTCGCCGCGATCGCGATTGCACCGATCACAACCAGCATCGCGACGGAGGAAAGCTTCAGGCTCGACAGCAGCACGCCCTTGGTGAGGTCGGGCCGATTTCCCACCTGATACTCGTTCAGGAAGCGTACGAGGAGCGATTCCTGGCCGACCAGGCCCACGACCGATGCGATCTGGGCGACTGAAAGCCAGGTCGCAAAGATGCCGAAGCCATCGGGCGACATCGTTCGTGCCGCAAGCGAGAACAATGCAAACGCAAGTGCGCCGCTACCAACCTTGAGAAGGATGGTTCCGACGACACCGCGCGTCACGTCGCGCCGCATGAACTGGATGATGGATTCGATCATGAACGTTAAGGAGCAACTCTCCCCGAAAGAGCTACGTGCCGATACCGGCGCCAGCCTAGCATGCCGAAAAACCGCGAGTGTTAATGAGCGGCCTCGAGGATCTTGCCGGCCACGACGACGTCGCGGCCAGGCCAGTTGCTTCACGGTGGTACATCGCCGTCTCCATTGTCCCACATAGAGCAAAGCCCGGCTCGGCCGAATGGCGGCATAGGGCCGCATCGACGGCCGAAGACAGCACGATCAGCCGTCTGAATGCGGAATGGCTCGCCGGAATGGCCCCGATCTGCCCAAAACGCGGACTTTGCAGAGTCTCCTGAGCAAAGCTCGTGCCGGGACATCGCAGCTCCAGATCGGTCCTCCCTTCATTAACCTCGATCTGCGGAAATGATCGCGTTTGGCCCTGCGATGCGACATCAGGCGAGAAAATTGCAGATGGGGCCACGTTAACCGTGGGAGCCTGGATATGACGACGGACAGAACCGTGAGCGAGCTGATCGCCGCTGCCGGGGGTGTGACGATCGCGACGGACATTGCGATCGTCGGCGGCGGCCTTGCGGGATCGCTGGCGGCAGCCGTTCTTGCGCGGGCAGGGCATCGCGTTGTTCTGGTGGATAAGCGCGCGGTCTATCCGGACGAATTCCGGGTCGAAAAGATCGGAGGCCACCAGCTGGAGGCGTTCCGCAGGCTGGGCTTTATCCGTGGTCTCGAAAGCGCCGCCTGTCCATACGATCGCGTGCTCAACATCAGGGAAGGCAAGGTGGTCGATGTCAGCGTCGGTCAGGCTTATGGGCTTCCCTATGCCGATCTCGTCGCTATGGCGCGCGGCCAGCTACCTGATGCATCCAGCCTGATCGTCGACGAGGTCACTGCGATTAGCTGTAGCGACGACGTCCAGCATCTCGAGCTTGCCTCCGGACGGCGCGTCACTGCGCGCCTCATCGTTCTGGCCACGGGCATGGCAGGAGTTCTCGGCTACAAACTCGGCATCAGGCGGCGCGTGCTGGCCGCGGGTCACTCGGTCTCGTTCGGCTTCACGATCTCCCGCCGTGATGGCGCTCCGTTCGATTTCAAGGCGCTGACCTGTTACGGCGAACGCACCGCTGATGGCGTCGACTACCTCAGCCTGTTTCCGGTACGCGCGGGTATGAGGGCGAACCTCTTCATGTTCCGCGACCCGGCCGATCCGATCATGCGCGATCTGCGTCGCGAGACGGAAGCGACGGTTCTGCGCCTTCTGCCGGGATTGCAGACTTATCTCGGCGATTTTCGCGTGGTCGACCGGATACGGAACTGGGTGATGGACCTCTCCGTCGTCGAGGGGCACCTTCAGCCTGGTGTCGTGCTCATCGGTGACGCGTTCCAGACCAACTGTCCTGCCGCCGGCACCGGCGTCGCGCGGCTGCTGGTGGACGTCGAGCGTCTTTGCACCGAATATGCGCCGCGGTGGCTCATGACTCCCGGCATGAGCCGGGAAAAGATCTCGGAATTCTACGCCGATCGCGACAAGATCGCGGCAGACCAGCAGTCACTGAAGATGGCGCGATTCCGCCAGGCCCTGACCTCGCGCGACGATATCGGCTGGGATGTACGGCGGCGGTTGCACTTCCTGCGACGCAGTATCACCCATCGGGTCGATCAAATGCGGCCAGGCTGGCTCGCGCATGTCCGCAGCGCACTTCGTGCGTGACTGCCGCGACCGTCGGCGCCTCGCGCTCGTCAGCGCGTCGGCGTTGAGGTGCGGGGCGGCAGGAGCCTGAACTCCGACATGCGCTTGACGGCCAGTTTGAGCCAGGGTGCCTGCTTCAGTGCGAACAACGCGACGGCGCCTGCGGTGCTGCCGGCCTGCGTGACCGCCCACATCGGCGATGGCTGCCCGCCGAACAGTTTCTTGTACGGCTCATCACCTATGGTGAAGTCGAGCATCTGGTCCCCGCGCTCGATGCAATCCCTCGCCACCTGCTCGAACATCAGCGCCCCCAGGGACTGGCTCTTGTATCCGGCAATGTCGAACGCGCTCATGATGACATGGTAGGTGCCGCGGTGGCACAATCCCAGCACGGCGGCGATCACGTCGCCGTCCATCTTCATGGCATAAAGCCGCACAAAGGAGCCGAGGCCGCGAAGCGCCACCTCGGAATAGAAGTCGAAATATTCGGGGCGCTGGAGCAGGTCGCCGTCGCCTTGTGACTGAAATCGGGGGCCGCGAAATTTCTTCATTACCTCCAGCGCGTCAAGCGTGGAGGCGCTGTCATTGCAGCACGAGAAGCTCAACGCGCCCTTTTTCTGGAGCTGACGATATTTCTTCGCGAGCTCCTTCTGATAAGAGCGATCCATCGTACTGGCCCGCCATTGCTCGAACGGCGCGACGAGGACGGTCGCGTAGGCATTGGTGTCCATCGAGACGCGGCGGGGTGCAGCCAGCAGGTTCTCGATCGGAAGCCGTCCGTCGGGAAGCTTGGTCGTGCGGAGCAGGTCGAACGGGTGGAGGAGGCCTCTAAGCTCCGCGCATGCGCTCTCGTCCGCGAGCAGTTGGGAGAATACTGTCGGGCTGCAAACCGGCGCCAAATAGTCGGAGACGCGGAGGTCGGCGAATTCCACTGTCCGTATCGGACCACGCCGGATCCGCAGCAGGGGCAGCACCATTGCAGGGGCACGCGTCGTGCGGTGACGGACCACGACAATCAGAGGGGTTGCCCCCGCATGAGACGCCAGCCTGGTGTAGAGGCTGTGCAGCCAGAGTGGGTGCTGGAACGCGGTGGCGGCGGAATTTTCGAACAGTTCTGCGTATTCCGGAGAGAGAAGGTCGAACGCCTGCTCGATGGCGATATCGAACGTGCTGCTGGATCTGTTCATGCGCAACCAAGGAAACCAGATAATTCGTGAAATTCGATCGAGCTCGATCCGCGCTTTATAGCAGGGTCGTTACGGGCGAGACACCGGCGGGGTGCGAATTGCATTAATGTGCCGCGCCGGGTCTCATATCGTTACCAAATTCTTAAACTCCGGCATCGTGTGGGCTGGGAGCGCCGGAGATCGACCCGCGCTAGCAAATTATTAACCGCGATTAAGGAAGGTCGGTTCATGGCCAGCCTGCAGACCGAGGTGGATTCCGGGGCACTCGAGAGCGCGTTCTGGGAGGCGCGCAGCGTTGGCGTTGAGAAGATTGCCAGAATTGCAATCAGCTGCTCGATCACCATCAATGTGGTGGCATCGATGGGCATCTTCAACGTCGCGCTCCTGCCGGCGGAGCTGAGCTTTGTGCAACAGGCCGTGGCGCTCCTGATGTGGGGCGTCCTCATCTACGCAAGTGCATTCGTGCGCCCGCGCCTGCGCTTGCAGTTCAATCCCGATTTGATCGCGCTGCTCGCATTCTACACCTTCGCCGTCATCTCCGTGTTCTGGTCGAGCCTGAGCGCGGCAGCGCTCATGAAGAGTGCGGCGCTTGCCATGACGACCTTCGGCGCATTCTGTCTTATCACGCGCCTCGAGATGGACGAGATTGTGAAGGCCACGGCCCTCGGCCTGTTCATATTGGTCGCCGCATCGGCCTTCTGTGCGCTTGCCGTGCCCGAGATTGGGATAGACCAAACCTGGATGCACAGCGGCCAATGGCAGGGCGTCTATGAATCGAAGCAGACGCTCGGCTTTGTCGGCGCGTATCTGATGTTTTTTGCCTGTTATCTTAAGATGAAGGGGCAGAGGTGGCCGACGTTCCTCGTCGTGTTCCTGCTGGCCTCAACCTGCGTCCTCGCGTCGGAATCGCGCGGTGCCGGCGCTGTTGCCCTGGCGGCCTGTGCATTGCTCGTGACCTCGATGTGGTCTGTCGGCTGCATGAGGGTCTATGCGGTCCTGCCGTTCGTCATGTGCCTCCTGGCCGGGATCCTGTTTCTTTATTTTTACGTCACGGGCTATGACGCCATCCATGTCGGCGATGCGACCATCGATTTCACCGAGCGAACGTTCATCTGGCACTACGCCATCAGCCATTTCGACGATGCGCCGTTGCTCGGCTTCGGGATCAACGGCTTTTGGACGGTCCCGTCGATCTACGATTATTTCGAACAGAACCACGGCTGGGTGCTGGACAATTATCACAGCGGCTACATCGCGATCCTGATGGAAACAGGGTTTCTGGGATATGTGCTTTTCGCTGCGAGCGTTGTTCTGTTCTCGAGCAAGATTCTCGATCTGATTTCGACCAGATCCATCGATCGTTCGCACTGCGCTCTCATCATTGGATTTGTCGTGCTCAGCTTTCAGACCAATTTTACGGAGACGACATTCCTCCGTTCGACGATGTTCACGTCGGTGCTGCTCGTCTCGTTCTTCTTTGCGACGTGCAGGTCGATGCCACAGGCCGACTTCCAGTCCTTGCAAATGGACGCAAGATGACCGCCATGCGCGCTCGGCGGCCGGGGAGCGTCGTGCTGGCGGCAACGGCACTCTTCGTTGCATCGCTCTTCTCCGACGCTCACGGAGCCGAGCGGGCCAATTCCCGCGACCTGCCGAAACTCGGGCGCGGCATCAATATTCTCGGCTACGATGGAATCTGGGAAGGCGGCCACAACGCGCCGTTCCGCCTGGACAATTTGACGACGATCAAGAAGGCCGGGTTCTCGCACGTCAGGATCAATTTCTTCGGCTTCAAGTTCATGAGCCCGGAGAATGTTTTGGATGAGATCGTCCTGAGGCGGCTCGATGTCGTCATCGAGGAGGTCCTCGCGAGGGGCCTCATTCCTGTCGTCGACGAGCATGACACGCACATTTGCCAAAGCGACGTTGCCGGATGCACTGAGAAGCTCAAGTCGTTCTGGCGGCAGATATCCGAGCGCTATGCCGGGAAGTACCCCACGCTCGTCTTCGAGGTCCTGAATGAGCCTGGTGGGCACATGACGTCCGCCAGCTGGAATTCACTGCTCAACGAGTGTCTCGGCATCATCCGCCGCACCAACCCCGAGCGGCCGGTCATTGCCGCCGCTCTCAACACGGATGATATCCCTGCCGACGAGCTGACTCTGCCGGCCGAGGACAGGAAGCTCATTGTCACGTTTCACTACTACGCGCCCATACGGTTCACGCACCAAGGTGCTCCATGGTCTGCAACTTTCTCGAAAATAGGTCCCCTAGATTGGGGCACTCCGGATGACGAAGCGAGAGCTGCCGCCGATTTCAGGAAGATGAGTCTCTGGGCGGAGAGAGAGAAGCGCCCCATCTATCTCGGCGAATTCGGGGTGTACGAGCGCGCTCCGTCCGACAGTCGTTTGCGATACCTCTCCTTCATGGCGAGAAGCGCCGACAGACTTGGCTGGTCATGGGCTTATTGGCAGTTCGACCATGATTTTGCGGCCTTCGACAGTGCGCGTCAGGCCTGGAAGCCGGGCATCCTGCGCGCCTTGATCCCGCCGCCGCATTGAAGCGGCGGTTCGTTCGCAACGGCATCAGAAATTCGCAGCCATTGCAGCGAGGCGTTTAGAGGCCCGTTCTCGGGCGGCTTCAAGCGATTGCCGCGGCCCGATGGTCGGCCCGATCGCGACGAAACGGACATCATTGATGCCAATGAAGCGCAGGATTTCCCGCAAGTAGGGCGTCGCCATGTCGATACGGCCGCGGTTCATGCCGGTGGAAAAGTCGCTGCCGCTGGCGAGGACCACCAGTGTCGGCCGGTCCTTCAGCAGCGGGATATATCCCTGCGACGGATCGAAACGAAAGGTGAGCCCGGGCTGGACGATGATGTCGATGAACTGCTTCAGCTTGTAGGGGATGCCGAAGTTCCACATCGGCGTCGAGATCAACACGCGATCGGCGAGTGAAAAGCGCAGCGCCATGCGCTCGGCCTCGGCAAACCTGTCGCGTTGAGGATCGTTGAAGCGATGGCCGTTCATGCGTGCGTATTTGGCTTCGAGGATGGGGCCAGCGAACTCAGGCATCTGCTCGCGCCAGAGATCCATGACATCGATGTCCCAATCGGGATGGGCCTGACGAAAGTGCTCAATGAAGACTAGCGCGCCGGCACTCGATTCCGAGTCGGGGCGAGGCGAGCAGGAGAGGTGCAGGAGCTTCGGCACCGCGCGTCATCCCAGCGCCCTGATGACCGTATCCGCCCTGGTCACGACCGCGACGTTTTGCATGGCAAAATTGATCGAGGCGTTGTGCCAGTCGGCGTTCATGGTCGAGCAGCAATCCTCGGGCACGATCATGAAATAGCCCTTGTCGGCGCCGGTGCGCGCGGTGTGTTCGACCGACATGTTGGTCCAGGCACCGGTATTGATGATCATGTCGCGCCCCGTCGCTTTCAGGATCGTCTCCAGCCGCGTGCCCTCCCACGCGCTCATGCGCATCTTCTCGACGACGAAGTCGCCGGGCCGCGGCTCGAGGCCCGATACCGGCGCCGCACCCCAGCTTCCGCGCACCATCGCCTTGCTGTCGACGAGGCCCTCGAACAGCGGCGCGTTCAGCGTGACGCCGGGCGCGCCAGGTTCGACGATGAACCAGACATGGATGATGGCGACGCCGCGGGCGCGCGCGGTCTCGGCGAGGCGGCGGACGTTGTCCACCACATGCTGCTGGCGCGCATGCCCGGGGGCGCCGGATTCGGCGAAGGCGCCGCCGTCCATGATGACGTCGTTCTGGAGGTCCTGGATGATCATCGCGCAACGCTGCGGATCGAGCCGCATCTCGCCCTCGGCGAGGATGGGTGCCGCTGGCGCGGAGCTTGGCGCCGCGCCGCCGCCGCTTCGCCGGCCGCTCATATAGGGCTCGTGCCGCGGGCCGACCTTGGTCGGGATCGCGTAAACCGAATGGGTCGAGGTCAGATACAGCGTGCGGAAGTCTGGACCGCCCCAGGCAAGGTTGGCGACGAGCTCCGGCACGCGGACCTTGCCGAGCAGCTCGCCGCGCGGCGAGTAGATCCAGACGCCGCCGGGCGCGGTGACCCAGACATTGCCGTGCTGGTCGCACTTCATGCCGTCGGGCACGCCCGGCTCGAGCTCGGAGCGGATGCCGCTTGCGAACACGCGCGCGTTCGACAGTGAGCCGTCACTATCGACGTCAAAGACGCGGATCAGCGCCTGCACGGTGTCGTTGACATAAAGCAGATTCTCGTCCGGCGAGAAGCACAGTCCGTTCGGCTGATCGAACAGGTTGCGGTCGACGACGAGCTTCGGCTCGCCGCCGGGCACGACGCGATAGACGCCCTGAAAGCCGAGCTGGCGTGGCCGCTCGACGCCATAGACCGGCATGCGGCCATACCAGGGATCGGAGAAATAGATCGCGCCGGAAGAGTGGACGCAGACATCGTTCGGGCTGTTGAGCTCCTGACCCTGGAAATGCGAAGCCAGCACCTCCCGCCGCCCGTCCGGCCGCTCGCGGACCAGCGACGACGTCGTGTGCTCGCAGACGATCAAATTGAGCTCGGCATCGTAGGTCAGGCCGTTGCACTTGTTCGACGGACGCTTGACCTCCACGACACCACGCCGCGCATCCCAGCGCCGCCGCACGTCGCCTGGCATATCCGAGAACAGGAGGTAGTGATCGACCGGATGCCAGACCGGTCCTTCCGTGAAGTCGAAGCCGGTGCCAACTTGCGCGACGGGCGCGTACGGGTCGATCAGGGTCTCGAACTCGGAGCGCAAGGTGACGTGCGTCATCGGTCGATATCCTCAGGTCACGTCAAGCCGGGAACCAGTTGCGTTGGGGCAGGGACTGCACGATGGGTCCGGGGACCTGGTCGTGCAGCCGCCCGACGACATTGCCGCCTTCGATCTTGGCGGGGCGATCGTGCACCGGCAGCAGATAACGCGAATTGCTGAGCAGCTTCTTGATCGCCGCCTTTTCTGCGCGCTTGCTGGTACCGTGGTTGCCGGTGGTGCGCGGCTCCCAATCATGGATCTCGTTGAAGGGCGTGACGATCTGGTCGTTGAAGTCGTAGATCACGTCGCCACAAATGGTGGCGATGCCGTCGGCGGTGTGAACGATGATGTTCATCGAGCCCTCGGTATGGGCGTTGGCGGCATCGCAATAGACGCCGGGCATCAGCTCGATCGGGCCGGTGACCTCGAGATCCAGAAAGCGCAGCGCGCTCTTGGTGTGTAGGCGGTCGATCAGGTGCTTGATGTCGGGTGCCGGATATTGCGGATGCATCAGGCCGGAGACGGAATATTCGAGCTCCCTGCGGTTGAGGACGACGGTCGTGTTCATCGGGAACAGATCGTCCTTGCCGGCGTGGTCGATGTGCAGATGCGTATGGCAGACGAAGCGGACGTCGCCCATGCGTACGCCGTGGCGCGCGAGCTGGTTCTCGATCATGTTTTCATGATATTGCAGGCCGCGCATGCCCAGCGTTTCCATGATCTGGTTGGAGCGATAGCCGGTGTCGACCACGACCGGATATTGGCCGCCGAGGATCAGGAAGCCCAGGGTGAGGACGCGGCGCGTGCGGCCGCAATCGCGGCCGAGCACCAGGAAGCTCGATTCCAGCTCGATGTCGCCATAGTCCAGGATCTTGATTTCCAGCGCCATTCGCTGCCCTCCCTCATCTGTTTCTTGTCTATCAAAGCCGATAAACGCGCGTCGCAGTGGTCCTGAAGATCGCGTCCTGCTGCGCCGAGCTCAACGGCGCGGCCGCCGCGCGAAACGCATCGACCAGCTCGCGATAGCTGGTCCACAACTTCTCGATCGGGAAATTGGAGCCGAACAGGCAGCGCTCGGCGCCGAAGATCGCAACGGTATCGGCGAGCACGGCGGCGATGTGCGCGGGATCGTTGCGATGGATGAAGGTGCCGAGGCCGGAGAGCTTTGAGACCACGTTCGGGCAGGTCGCAAGGCGCGCCATGCCGGCGCGCCAGGCGGCGCGGCCTGCCGGCGAGAGGTCCTCCAGCATGCCGGCATGCTGGAGGACGAAGGTCACCTCTGGACAAGCTTCGGCCAGCTCCGCTGCCACTGGCATCTGCGGCGTGAACACCTGCAAATCAAAGCTCCAGCCATAGTCGGCGAGATGCGCGATGTTGCGGCGGACCACTGGATCGGCGCAGAGATCGGCGCGGGCCGCAAAGCGGTAGAGCGGGTTCTCGTGCCAGTGCAGCTGCATGCGCGCGCCGCGCACGAGCGGATAGCGCTTGAGGCGATCGAGCTGGGGCCGGACGTCCTCGACGGCAAAATTGGCATAGGCGATGATCGCGTGCGGCCAGCCGTGTTCGTCGGCGGTCTGCTGCACCCAGGCGGCCTCGTCCTCGAAACGGTCGTTGGCCCAGTTGGTCTGCACATAGACCGAGCGGGTGACGCCGCTGCCCTTGAGGTCGTCGAGATACTCCTGGATCGGATAGTCGCGCCGGATCGGTTCATAGGGGCCGAAGATGCGCGGCTGCATGGGGCCGATCAGCCAGGGCAGGTCGGCTTGCCGCCAGATATGATGATGGCCGTCGACAATTTCGGTCACGCCGCTCTCCTTCGTCCCAATGCCAGAATGTGCGCGACGATCGACGCGCTCGAACCGCCATCCACGAGGTCATCGACGAAGCGCTCGATGGCCATGAGCGCTTCCGTCTGCGGGCGGAAGGCCGGGCTCGTGGCAAGCGGCGTCAGCCAGCTCAAGCGCCAGGCCCGCCGCGACAATTTAGCGACGGCGTCGCGAAGTGCGTCACCTTCGCCGCGCTCGAGCCCGTCGGAGACGATCACTACGGCGGCGCCGCGCGCATAGCCGTCGAACCGTGGCACGGCGAGGAAGGCTTGCAGTGCGTCGCCGATGCGGGTGCCGCCGTCCCAATCGCTGACGAGGTGGGCGGCCGCGTTCAACGCCTGCTCGCGACGCTTCAGCCGCAACGGACGGGTGACGCGCGTCAGCCGCGTGCCGAAGGTGAAGACCTCGACATTGGGCGCCGCCTGCACCAGCGCATGTGCGAGCTTCATGTTGTCTTCGGTGCGACTCTTCATCGAGCCGGACACATCGATCAGCAGCAATATTTTGCGTGGGCGCTGCCGCCGCTTGAGGTGACCGAGCCGCAAGATCTCGCCGTCGCTGCGGACAGTATCGCGCAACGTGCGGCGAAGGTCGGCAAACGGTCCGCGGCGAGTTCGCATGCGCCGGTGACCACGTCGTCGCGGCAGACGTCGCGGTGCTTCGCGCGCCAGGCGGCGTAGCGCGTCCATGGTCGGACTCACTCCAAAGCGGCGCTCGACCAGGGCCTCGGTCCGGGTCGCGGTGAGGCCGGACTCGCTCGCCTCGTCGGAGAGCAGGGGCTCCTCGTCGCCACGGCCCTCTTCCTGGAGCCGGACCGTCTCGTCGTCCTCGCCCTCGTCATCGCGCGCAATCGTCTCGGTGCCGCGGAAGTGCAGATCGAACAGCCGGTCGAAGGTGGCACGCCGTTCGGGCGGCGGAGCCAGCGTCGCCAGTGCAGCTTGTCGGATATCCTCGATGCTATCAGGGCCGAGCAGCTCGATAGCCGCCAAGAACGTCGTGGTCTGCTCCGGTGCCACGGCAAAGCCGTTCGCGCGCAGCAGCGGGACGAAGGCGACGAAGACGCGTGCGGCACGCGGAAGCTGCAGATCGGTGCTCATACGGTCGCCTCCGCGAGCATGGCGTCGAGCCGTGGCGAGATGAAATGCAGGTCTTCCTCGTCCTTCAGCGCCACGCCGATCGAGCGCTTGAATGCGTCTGGCCAGCGGGCGCCGCCTTTGTGAAGTAACGTCGCGGCCTCGGCCCAGTCCACGGCTTCGGCGATCCCTGGGGCCTTGCTGAGCGGTTCGCGCCGCAGCCTTTCGACGGCTGCAACGACGGCGCGCGCCGTGGCCTCGGCAACGCTGGAAGCGCGCATCATGATGATGCGTGCTTCGCGCTCCGCGGTCGGATAGTCGATCCAGTGATAGACGCAGCGGCGGCGCAGGGCTTCGTGCAGATCGCGCGTCCGGTTCGATGTCAGCACGACCACGGGGCGCTCCGCCGCGCGCACCGTGCCGCGCTCGGGAATCGAGATCTGGAAGTCGGAGAGGAATTCGAGCAGGAAGGCCTCGAACTCCTGATCGGCGCGGTCGATTTCGTCGATCAGCAGCACGGTGGAACCGGGCGCGCGGAGCGCCGCCAGCATCGGCCGCTCGATCAGGAACGTCTCGCCATAGATGTCGATGCTCTCGTCGCCGGCCTGGCGGATCGCCAGCATCTGGCGCGGGTAGTTCCACTCATAGAGCGCGGCGGACGCGTCGATGCCCTCGTAGCATTGCAGGCGGATAAGGCGGCGGCCGAGCACCGCAGCGATCGCCTTTGCGGCCTCCGTCTTGCCGACGCCCGGCGCCCCCTCCAGCAACAGCGGCTTGCCCAGTGCGAGCCCGAGATAGGCGGCGGTCGCCAGTCCCTCGTCGGCGAGGTAATAGGCCGCCCGCAGCGCCTTCTCCAGCGCCTCCGCGCTGTCGATGCCGACGATGTTGCTGCGAACCGCCACGACGATACCTCTAGCGCCGCGCCTGCGGCCGTGCGCCGCCCTGGGCCTTGATCGCGCGCAGCACTTTCTCGGGCGTGATCGGCAGATCGTCGATGCGCACGCCGACTGCGTTGAAGATCGCATTCGCCACGGCCGGCAGTACCGGGTTGGCGCACATCTCGCCGGGGCCCTTGGCGCCGAAGGGACCATCGGGAGCAGGACGTTCCAGCACCGCGATATCGTGCGGGCAAATATCGCCGGGGCCTGGCATGAGATATTCGACGAAGTCGCGCGGCCCATGGCTGGGGTCGGGATAGTAAGGCTCGGGAGTCTCGTAGAGTGCGTGGCTGACGCCCATCCAGGCGCCGCCGACCAGCTGCTGCTCGACAAGCCGTGGGTTGAGTGCACGGCCGAGCTCATACGCGGAGTCCATCCGGACCATCGCGACCTCGCCGGTCTCGTCGTCGACCTCGACTTCGGCGACGAGGCAGGCATGGGCATAACACGTTGCCGGTGACATCTCTCCGGTTTCGGGGTCGACGTCGGACAGCGGGACCAGGAAGATGCCGCGACCCGAAATGGTCTTGCCCTGTTTGAACTGCGCGGCGATCGCGACATCCTTGGTCGAGATCGAGCGATGCGGCGCGCCTTTGACGTGGATGTTGCCGCGCCCGTCAGTCTCGAGGTCGGCCGCATTGACTTCCAACTCCTCGGCCGCCGCCTCCATCATCACGCCGCGCGCTTCGCGGGCGGCGGCCATCACGGCGTTGCCGACGCGATGGGTGCCGCGCGAGGCGAACGAGCCCATGCAATGCGGACCGGTATCGGAGTCCGCCGTGTCGACATAGACGTCCTCGACCGGTACGCCCAGCGTCTCGGCGCAGATCTGCCGCGTCACCGATTTCATGCCCTGGCCGAGGTCGATCGACGACAAGGCCACCGTGAACTTGCCGCTGGGATTGGAATGCACCAGCGCCTGGCTGGGATCGCCGCCGAGGTTCATGCCGATGGGATAGTTGATCGATGCCATGCCGCGCCCGCGATGCCTGGTCATTAGCGCCTCCTGGTGCCGAAGACGGAGGAGAAGCGGGTGGCGCCGTGCGATGGCGCGGCCGGGCGCGGCGGAGGAGGTGGCGGTGCCGGCGGAGGTGGTTCGCGCGGTGGCTCTCTTGTCGCGGTCATGGGCGCGCGGTCATAAGTCGTGCGCTGCTGCGCGGGCGCGGCCGGCCGCGCGCGCGGCTCCGTCGTCGGCGGGATCGCGGCGCGGCTGCCGCCGCCATCCTTGCGGGAGGAGGCGCGCCTGAACTCGTCGCGGATCGGCCATTTGGCCTTTTCGGCAGCGACCTGAACGCATTCGATCAGCGCCGTGTTCTTGGCCTCGCGCCGGTGCGCCTTCATGTCGCCGTCGCGATAGGCGTTCAGAATCCGGAACTCCATCGGATCCATGCTGACGAGGTTTGCGAGCTTGTCCATCTGGCATTCGATGGCAAAGTCCATCGCGGTGACGCCGAAGCCGCGCATAGCAGTCGCCGGCGTGCGGTTGGTGAAGACGCAGTAGACGTCGCCATAAACGTTCGGGATGGTGTAGGGGCCCGGCAGATGCGCCGCGCATTTCACCGCGGCGTAGCTTGAGAGGCGCGTATAGGCGCCGCTGTCGAAATAGGCACGGATCTTGCGCGCAACGATACGGCCGTCGCGCATCACCCCATCCTTGATGTAGATGCGCTCGGCGCCGCGGGGCGGGCCGTATTGCATCTCTTCCTCGCGACCGAACACGTAGCGCACGGGACGCCCGGTCAACATGGCGCCGAGAATGGCGAGCGGCTCGGTCAAGGTATCCACCTTGCCGCCGAAGCCGCCGCCGACGGTGCCGCCGATGAAGTGGAAGGTGTTGGACGGCACGTCCAAAATCTTGGCGCAGGTGTCGACCGAGAAGAACAGCGCTTGCGTCGACGTGTAGACGACGTAGCGGCCGTTGGTCTCGGGCGCGGCAATCGCGCCATTGGTCTCCGTCGGCGCGTGCTCGATCGGCGACATCTGGTAGCGCTGTTCGAGCACGTGGTCGGCGCTCGCGAGCGCCGCGTCGGCATCGCCGAACCGCAGACGCTGGTGATCGTAGACGTCGTGATAGATGAAGGCGTTCTTCGGATAGGTCTCGTTGACCACGGGGGCGCCGGGCTTCAGCGCATCCTCGACGTCGAACACGGTCGGCAGCGGTTCGTAGTCGATCCTGACCTTTGCGATGGCCTCAAAAGCCTCGCGCTCGCTGTCGGCCACGATGGCAAGGATCGGCTCGCCCTTGTAGCGGACCTTGTCGACGGCCAGCGACGGCTCGTCGTCCTTGCCGAAATTGATCAGGCTCAGCAGCGTGTTGAGATTGACCGGAACGTCCGCACCGCGAATGATCCGGCGCACGCCGGCCGAGCGTTCTGCCTCCGTGGTATCGATGTGGCGCAGCCTCGCATGGGCTTGGGTCGAGCGAACGACCTTGAGGTGCAGCATGCCCTGGAGCTTATGATCGCCAAAATAGCTCGACGTGCCCGTGATGTGACCGAGCATGTCCTGGCGCTGTGTGCCCTTGCCGATCTCTTTGAGATTGTCGTCGCGCTCGTCGGCGAAGATGTCCTTGCGTAGTTCCAGCATGGTCTGACCTCAGGCGCTGGCCCGGCCGCCTGCGGCGACGAGGATGGCATTGATGATCGGCTCGTAGCCGGTGCAGCGGCAGATGTTGCCGGAGATCGCCTCGATCACGTCGGCGCGGCTCGGGGAGGGATTGCGGTCGAGAAGCGCCTTTGCGGCCATCAGCATGCCCGGTGTGCAATAGCCGCATTGGGCGGCAAAATTGTCGGCGAAGGCGCGCTGGAGCGGGTGCAGGTTCGGGCCCTGCTTGAGGCCGTCGAGCGTTTCGACGGAGCGGCCGGCAACGGTCTCGGCGAGCGTCAGACAGGAGAGGTGGAGTTCTCCGTCGATCAGCACGCTGCAGGTGCCGCAGCCGCCCTGGCCGCAACCGAATTTCGGCGTCATGTCGCCGATCAGCTCGCGTAGGGCGACCAGCAGGTTGGTGCCGCCATCGACGAAGATAGCGACGTCGCGGCCGTTGTGACGAAATTGCAGAGGCGTCTTGGACATGGTGATCCCAGTCTATTCCTGGCCGGACAGCAAACGGCGGAGATGGACGCCGACGATCTCGCGGCGATACCAGGCGCTGCCGAGCGCATTGTCGGCGGGCGATGTTCCCTCGACTGCGGCAGAGGCGGCAGCATTGATGTTCGCGGCATCGAGCGTGCGTCCTTCGAGGGCACGTTCCGCGGCCTTGGCGCGGATCTTGGTCGGCGCCATCGAACCGAGCGCAATGCGAGCACCGGCAATGCGCCCGCCGCTGACCGGCAGGTGTGCGGCCAGCGTGATGACCGAGCCGCCTTTCGGCTTGATCCGGGCAACCTTGCGGTAGCGAAAGGCCTCAGCGCTGGCCGGTCGGGTGCATGAGACCGAGAGCACCAGCGCGCCGGATTGCCGCTCGCGCGATTGCAGGAACTCCTCGATCGCGATGTCGCGGGCGCCGAAGCCGCCTTGCACTGCGACCGTGGCGTCGAGCGCCAGCAGCGCCACGGTGAAATCGCCATAGGGGTTTGGCGCGAACAGATTGCCGCCGACAGTGCCCATGTTGCGCACGGCAGGGCCTCCGATCGAACGGGCGGGCGCGTGCAGGAAAGCGAGGTCGCGCTCGCCGAGAATTCTCGCGAACGTGACGCCGGCGCCCAGCGTGATTCGCGGTCCGGACGCATCGATCCGGGTCAGCGTCTGGTCGCTGGCGCGGACGACGGTCGAAATCGAAACGTCGCCCTCGTTGAGCGCTCGCATCACCAGCGTGCCGCCGCCGAGATAGCGTGCGCTGCGATCTGAGGATATTGCCCCGGCCGCTTCGCCGGCGCTGGCAAAGGTTTTTACGGTCACAGCCATGGCTAGGCGGCCTCCTTCAGATGGCGGCGGATCGCCTCGAATCCCGCCTGGTAGATGTCTTCCGCGACCATGTGGGTGATGCGGTCCTTGTCCTCGGGCTTCGTGGTGAAGCGCGATTCCCAATGCCAGAAAGTGCGGTCGCCATCGGTCACCGGCAGCAGGCGGACATGGGCGACGTAATTGAACATCGGGATCGGGGTATCGAGCAGGCAATAGCTGAAGGTCTGTTCGAGGTCGGAAAGAGCCAGCAACTGTTCGCGCAGCTCGGAGCCGTCCTTGAGCTTGAAGCGCCTGACGCAGCCGATCTTGTCGGAAGTCTGAGCGCGTTCGATCGAGGAGGTCGCAACCGCCGGATGCCAGCGGTCGTGCCCGTTGAAATCGCGCAGCACGTTCCATACCGCATCGGTCGGTGCGCTCAGGATCGTGCTCTTGACGATATGCGGCACGGCTAACCTCCGAACACGCGCTTCAGGGCATCGAAGCCGCCCTGGAACACGCCGCCGCCGATGTTGCTGACGAGTTCGGTCTCGCGCTCCGGCGCGCAGTCGAACTCGGCGGTCCATTCCACAAAAGTCTGGTCGCCGTCGGTGACGGGCGTCAGCCGCAAGGTCGCGACGTAGTTCTCGACACCCATTGGGGATTCCAGGATCGAGTAGGTGCAGAACATATCGTAGTCGGAAAGGCCCAAGAGCTTCTCGCGGATGCGGTCGCCGTTGCGCAGGCGGAAATCCCTGACGCAGCCGATCTTGTCGGCGGGCTCGCCGCCCTCGATCCGGCTTTCGGCGATGGCCGGATGCCAGTTCGGCAGACCGTTGAAATCGCGTACCCGCGCCCAGACGCGGTCGTTGCGGGCGTTGACGACGGTTGAGACGTAGACGCGGGCCATGGGTCGGACCTCAGCTCTTCTTTCGCGGCCCGCGCTCGGCCGGCGGCTCACCGCCTTCGGCCGCAGGCGGGGAGGCCGCCGGCTTGTCGCCGCCGCCACTCTTGCGCGCGGAATCCTTGATGCCCTGCATGTCGCGGGCCTCGCGGATCAGGCCCGGCATCTTTGCAAGACTGCCACCCTCGACGCCGATGTCCGACAGGATCGAGTCGATCAGCGGCGCCTGGACGCGGTAGCGCAGCGCCGAATCGATCACCTCGTCGGTGGCGCTGCGGCCGCCATTGCCGTTTCCGTGTCCGTTGCCGTTGAGGCCGTCGACCTGGAGGATGCGGATGCCCTCGATCTTCTCCATCGGCTTGACGCTCTCACGCACGATGCCTTCGATGCGGTCGAGCAGCTTGCGGCGGAACAGCGAGTAGCGCGCCTGGTCGGTGAGCACGTTCTCGGCCTCGTTGAGCATGCGCTGCGCCTCGGCCTCGACCGCGGCGCGCACGCGCTCGGCCTCGGCCGCGATCCGCGTCTCTTCGGCCTGCTTCTCGGCGAGCAGCACTTCGACGGTCTTGCGGCGTTTTGCGATCTCGCTCTCGCGCGCGGTGACCACGCGCTCGGCGGCTTCAGTCGCCCGCATGCGCGCTTCCTCGGCGGCGGCGCGTGCCGCCGACTCCTCCAGCGACTTCTGATGGATGGCGATGGCCTTCTCCATCAGCACCGTCTCGACGTCCTTTTCGCGATTGACTTCGAGCTTGCGCAGCTCGCGCTCGCGGCCGATGCGGGCTTCGTCGAGGCCGCGATCCGACGCGATGCGAGCGCGCTCCACTTCCTCGCGGGAGGCGATTTCGGCTTCCTGCAAGGATTGCACGCGAGCGACCTCGAGCTGCTCGATGGCGCGCCGCCGCTCGATACGGGCGGCTTCCAGCGCCTGCTCGCGCGAGACGTCGGTGGTCTCGACCTCCTTGCGCGCGACGATCTCGGCCTGACGGACCTGGCGGTCGGCGTCGATCCGCTCGGACTTCTTGGTCGACAGCGCGATGACGCGGTCCTCATCGGCGATCTCGATCGCCTTCTTCTGCTCGATGTTGAGCACTTCGCGCTTCTTCGAGGAGTTGATGCGCTCGGCCTCGAGCGCCAGATCGACCGTGATACGCTGGCGCTCGATGGCGTCGCGCCGCTTCAGTTCGGCCGCTTCCAATACGCCGGTCCGCTCGATCTCGAGCGCGCGGGTGTCGCGCTCGGCCTGGATCCGCTCGGCCGCAACCGCCTTCTCCTGGGCGATGCGGGCCGCCTCGATCGCCTCGCGCGAGGCGATATCGGCTTCTTCGACGGCGCGGTTGCGGGCGATCTCCAGCGAGCGCACGCGCTCCTCCTGCGCGATGCGCGTGGCCTCGGTCGTCTCGCGCGCGGCGATGCCGGCGACGTCCAGCGCCTGGTTGCGCTCGATCTCGAGTTGCCGCGTGTTCTGCTCGGCGGCGATGCGCTCGGCGGCGAGCGTCCGCTCGCGGGCGATGCGGGCGGCTTCGACCGCGCGCTGAGCCTCGATCTCGGCCTCCTGGATGGTTCGCACCTGCTGGATCTCGAGCGCGCGAGTGCGTTCGTCCGAGGAGATGCGCTCGACATTGACCGTCATGGTTTGGGCAATGCGGGCCTTCTCCGTTGCCTCGCGCGCGGCAATTTCGGCCTCGTCCACGGCGCGCGTGCGTTCGATCTCGCGGCGCCTGGTCTCTTCTTCGTTGGCAATGCGGGCGTCGGTGACGACTCGGTCCTGCTGGATCCGCGCCTTCTCGATCGCTTCGCGCGCGGCGATCTCGGCTTCCTCGACCGTGCGCATCCGCTCGATCTCGCGTTGGCGCACCTCGCGCTCCGAAGCGATGCGGCTGGTGTCGATCGAGCGCTGGTTGGCGATCCTTGTCTTCTCGATCTCTTCGCGTGCCAGCAGCTCCTTCTCCTCGATGGTGCGAGTCCGTTCGATCTCCTTCTGGCGGGTCTCGCGCTCGGAGGCGATGCGGGCCTCGGCGATCGCCTGGTCATTGGCGATACGGGCGCGCTCAATGGCCTCGCGGGCGGAAATCTGCGCCTGTTCGGCCTCGGTCTCGCGCAGCGCGCGTTCGCGGGCGACTTCCGTGCGCTGGAGCGCGCGGCGCATCTCGATGTCGCGCTCCTGCTCGAGGCGCGCGGTCTCGCTCTCGCGCTCGATCTCGAGTGCCTGTCGCTCGGCTTCCAGATTGCGGGAACGGATCTTGATCATCGAGTCCTGCTCGATGTCGTTGCGCAGCTTTCGCTTGGCCTCGATATCCTCCATCAGGCGGGTCAGGCCTTCAGCGTCGAACCGGTTCGAGGGATTGAAGAACTCCAGGTCGGTCTGATCGAGATCGGTGATCGCGACCGATTCCAGCTCGAGGCCGTTCTGGGCGAGGGCCTCGGCTGCATTGGTCTTGACGCGTGCGACATAGTCGCCGCGCCGCTCGTGCATCTCCTCCATGGTCATTTCGGAGGCGACCGAGCGGATCGCGGAGATGAACTTGCCGGCCAGCAGCGCATGGAGCTGCTCGGGTTCCATGGTGCGGCGGCCGAGCGTCGCGGCCGCAATCGAGACCGCCTCGCGGGTCGGCTGCACCCGGACGTAGAAGTCGGCCTCGATGTCGACGCGCATACGGTCGCGGGTGATCACGGCGTCCTGCCTGGAGCGGACGATGCCCATCGGCAGCACGTTCATGTTGACAGGCGTGTAATCGTGGATGAACGGCAGCACGAAGGCGCCGCCATTGATCACCACGCGTTCGCCGAGGAAGCCGGTGCGGACGAACGAAATCTCCTTGGAGGAGCGATGGTAAAGCCAGTTCACGATGTAGACGCCAACCACGATCACGACGATCGCGACGATCAGCCAGAGGATCAGTTCACCGACCAATATCCCCGACATCTTTCCCTCCCTCGTACCTTCGGCGTTACCGCGCGCCGATCGCCTTGAATTGACGCACCTGTTCCGTCAGCGCCCGCTCCACGGGCAGTCGCTCCATCGAGGAGGCGCCGTAGAAGCCATGGCAATGACGGGTGTTCTTCATGATGAAATCGGCGTCGGCGGGATCTGCGATCGGGCCGCCATGAGCCAGCACCAGGATGTCCGGATTGACGCTGAGCGCAGCGGACGCCCAGGTGTCGATCTGCGCCGGACAGTCCTTGAGCTTCGGCGCGGTCTGCGCACCGATGGAGCCGCCGGTCGTCAGGCCCATGTGACAGACGATGATGTCGGCGCCGGCGATCGCCATCGCGGCGGCCTCCTTCTCGCTGAACACATAGGGGGTGGTCAGCATGTCCTTGTCGTGCGCCTTGGCGATCATGTCGATCTCCAGCGCATAGGACATGCCGGTCTCTTCGAGATTGGCGCGGAACGTGCCGTCGATCAGGCCGACGGTCGGAAAGTTCTGGACGCCGGCAAACCCGAGCGCCTTCAACTGGTCGAGAAACACGTCCATGTCGCGGAATGGGTCGGTGCCGTTGACGCCCGCCAGCACCGGCGTCCTGGCGACTACGGGCAGCACTTCGTTCGCCATTTCCAGCACGATGGCGTTGGCATCGCCGTAAGCCATCAGACCCGCGAGCGAGCCACGGCCGGCCATCCGGTAGCGGCCGGAATTGTAGATGACGATGAGATCGACGCCGCCGGCTTCTTCGCACTTGGCTGACAGACCGGTGCCGGCGCCGCCGCCGACGATCGGCTCACCACGCCTTGCCATGTCGCGAAACGTCTTCAGGAGCGCTGCGCGTTCAAACCTCGCCATCGGTCACCTCGCTACTCTTCGGCGCGCCCCGGCGCGGCCGAACAGGGTCCGGAACGCACCGACTATGGCGGCGGCGAACTCGGGATCGTTGATGTTCTTCGGCGCGCGAATGAGCTGGCGGTTGCCGGTCTGCCGCACAGTGCGCTCCAGCGTGCGGAACAGCGCGGCATCGGCGTCCGGATCCCAGAATGGCTGGCCGCGCGCATCGAGTGCGGACACGCCGCCCTCGGGCAGGAAGAAGCGCACGGGGCCGTCCATCTGGTTGAGCCGTTCGCCGATCCAGCGGCCCATGCGCTCATTCTCTTCGGCAGTGGTCCGCATCAACGTCACCTGCGGATTGTGGACGTGAAACTTGCGGCCGCGGTAACGTTCGGGAATGGTGTCGGGCGCACCGAAATTGACCATGTCGAGCGCGCCGACCGAGCCGACATAGGGCAGGCGGCTGCGGATGATGGCGCCAAAGCGGTCTTCCGTCGCGGGAAACACGCCGCCCATGAGCAGATCGCAGACCTCGGTGGTTGTGAGGTCGATGACCCCGGCGAGCTGCCCGGAGTCGACGAGCTTCTCCATGGAGCGACCGCCGACTCCGGTGGCATGGAAGACGAGACATTCGAAATCGTCGCGCAGCTCCGCTGCGATCCTCTGCACCGCGGGCGTGGTGACGCCGAACATGGTGATACCGACCGAGGGCAGGCCGCCGGTCTCGCGCGCCGTTGCGGCGCGCGCATCGAGCCGCGCCTTGACCATGCCGGCGAGCGCATTGGCACCGTTGGCCAGCACCGCGCGCGAGATCGAGTTCAGCCCCTGTACGTCGGTGACCGAGTACATCATCGTGATGTCGGCGGGGCCGACATAGGGCCCGACATCGCCCGAGGCGACGGAGGAAATGATCAGCTTGGGCACGCCGACGGGAAGCGCGCGCATGCCCGGGGCGACGAGCGACGCCGCGCCCGAGCCGCCGGCCGAGATCACGCCTGCGACATTGCCCTGGCGCCGCAGCCAGTTGGCAAACGCATCAGCCATCGCGGTCACGGCGGCCCCGCGATCGGGACCGAACACAGCGGAGCCGCCGCGGCCGTGGTTGAGGGCGATCTCCTGCGCAGAGACATCGCACGACGAATGCTTGCCACTGGTCGAAACATCGACCAGCCGGGTGCGCAGGCCGCTTTCCGCGATGATGTCGCGGATGAAGCGCAGCTCCTGGCCCTTGGTGTCGAGCGTGCCGACGACCAGCACGATGGGTGGACCGGCGGCCTGCGCCGCCAGCGGCTCGCGCTTGCGCCGCGTCGTCTCGTCAAGCCGCGCGATTTGCGTCGAGAGCGTGCGCGCGGCGGCCTCGATGCGGGCGATCGGCGCCGGTTGCGACCATCGGGTCGGGAGCGTCGGGTTGGAGATGTAGATGCGGATCGGTCCGTCGCGGCGTGGCGGCGGTGCCGGCTTCGTGTCGTCAGCGGATGCGGCGACGTCGATATCCGGCTCGAGCTCGGCGTGGAGCCCGACGCCGAGCAGGCGCTGCTCGAGCTCGCGGTCGGCGGCGAGGCGGGCGGAGTCGATGATGCGGTTGATGCGGCCGTTGACCATGATCGCGACGTTGCGCGAGATCGCGGTGGCAACGCCGATGTTCTGCTCGATCACGAGCACGGACATGTCGCCGTCCTCTCCTAGCCGCAACAGCATCTCCTCGACCTGCGCCACGATGACGGGCGCTAGCCCCTCGGTCGGCTCGTCCATGATGAGGAGATGCGGATTGGTGAGCAGCGCGCGCGAGATCGCCAGCATCTGCTGCTCGCCGCCGGAGAGCTGGCCGCCGCCGTGATCCTTGCGTTCGGCCAAACGCGGGAAAGTCTCGTAGATGCGATCGACGGTCCAGGCGCCAGGCCGCAGGCCGCCGGCGAGCCGCAAATGCTCGTCGACGCTGAGCGAGCGCCAGAGACGGCGTCCTTGCGGCACATAGCCGACGCCGAGCCGGGCGATCTGCGCCGGTGCCCGCCGCGTGATGTCCTCGCCGCGGACGCGGATCGAGCCGCCGCTCACGCCCACCAGACCCATGATCGCCTTGCACAGCGTGGTCTTGCCCATGCCGTTGCGGCCGACGACGGAGAACACGCCGCTCTCCAGGGTGAGATCGACGCCTTGCAGGGCGTGCGAGTGGCCATAGTAGACATCGAGGCCGCGGACCTCGAGCGCGGCCTTGCTGCGGCGGACCTCATTCATGGCCGCCTCCGAGATAGAGCTCCTGCACCTCGGGATCGGATTGGATCTCCTGCGGCAGGCCTTCCTTGAAGATGCGGCCGTTGTGCATCATCGTGACGCTTTCGACGACGCGTAAAGCGACGTCCATGTCGTGCTCGATGATGATGTAGCCGATATGCGCCGGCAGTGAGGTCAGGATCTCGATCAGCTCGGCCCGTTCGGTCGGCGACAGGCCGGCCGCCGGCTCGTCGAACAGGACGAAGCGCGGTGCGCCCGCAAGCGCGAGCGCGATCTCGAGCTGGCGCTGCTGGCCGTGCGCGAGCTCGGCCACTCGCTGGTCCTTCACGGCGGCCAAATGGACGGCCTGCACGAGATTGTCCGCCGCATGCATCAGGGCATCGTTCTGTCCCGGACGCAGGAACGAGAAGCGTCCGCGCGAGACGCCGCGGCAAGCGAGATAGACGTTGTCCTGCACTGTGAGACCGGGGAACAGCGCCGAGATCTGATAGGTCCGCCGCAACCCGCGCCGGATGCGTTCATAGGGCGGGAAGTGCGTGACATCCTCGCCGAAGAAGCGGATGGTGCCGGAGGAGGGCGGGAAGTCGCCGGTGATGCAATTGAACAGCGTGGTCTTGCCGGCGCCGTTCGAACCGAGCACCGCGCGCCGCTCGCCCGGACGCACGGTGATGGTGACGTCGGTCAGCGCTGCCAGCGCGCCGAACAGACGCGTCACGCCGCGCAGCTCCAGCGCGGCACCGGCACCGACGGCGGAGAGGCGTTGAGCGACGCTATCCATGGCGGCGCCCTCCACCGGAGCGGTCCGCGCTGCGGCGCTGACGGTTGCGCCAGCGCTGCCATAGGCCAATGACGCCGTCCGAGGACCAAAATACGATGGCGAGGAAGCCGAGCCCGATTAGCAGGCGGAAGCGGTTGCCGTCGAGCCCAAGCCTGACCAGGAAGTCGAGTGCGAAGGTGCGCAGCAGCACGAAGATCAGCGCGCCGATGAAAGGCCCGATCGGGCGCGTGATGCCGCCGACGACGGCGATGATCAGCACGTCGATGCAGGCGCCGACGCTGACCGACCCTGGCGAGATCTGCCGGTAGTTCCAGACCTGGAGCACGCCGGCCAGCGCGGCCACGAAGGAGGCGAAGGCGTAGGCCGCGACGCGGTGCGCATTGACGTTGAAGCCGAGCGCAGCCATGCGCCGCGGATTGTCACGCACACCCTGAAGAGCAAGACCGAAGGGAGCGCGGGAGAGATATTCGACCGCGAAATAGCAGAGCGCGGCGACCGCGAGCACGACGTAATAGAAGGGTATGTCGGCGCGCCAGTTCACGCCCCAGAAGTGCGGGGTGGCCACGGTGTTGATGCCGGTATGGCCGTTGAAGATCGCCCAGTTCTGGTTGGTGAAATAGTAGAAGGCCGCGCCGATCGCGAGCGTGATCATGATGGTATAGATGCCCTCGGTGCGGACCGCGAGCGCGCCGCCGAGCGTGCCGAAGGCGGTTGCCAGCGCCAGGGCCATCGGGACCGCGAGCCACCACGGCCAGCCCAGGCTGATATTGGCGTTGCCGCTGACGCCGAACACCGCGACCATGTAGGCCGAGAAGCCCGCGATGGTGAGCTGCATCAGGCTGACCATGCCGCCATAGCCGGCGAGGAACATCAGGCTCAGCGCCATGGTGCCGAGGATCAAGGTGGAGGCGAAGATCTCGATCAGGAAGAAGCCGCTCGCGATCAGCGGCATGATCAGGAGAATGATTGCCACGATCCAGGCGGCGGGATTGTTGACCTCCGGCCATGTCCCTGCCGGGCGCTGCGCCATTGTGGCGGGAGGAACGGCAACGCGGGCATCGTGGGCGAGCGACATCTCAGCGCCTCGCCAATAGGCCTTGCGGCCGGATCGCCAGCACCAGCACCATGATCAGGAAGGTCACGACGATGGCGTAGGTCGGGATGTAGACCGAGCCAAGCTGTTCGGCGAGGCCGATGATCAGCGCGCCGAGCGCGGCGCCGGGGATCGAGCCCATGCCGCCGACGATCACGACGACGAGGGAAGCCAGCAGGAAGCGGATGTCCTCGCCGGGCGACAATGACTGGAAGGTGCCGCCGACCACGCCGGCGATGCCGGCAAGTCCTGCGCCGAAGGCGAACACCAGCACGAAGACGAGCTGGATGCGCACGCCAGTCGCGGCAAGGATATCGCGATCATCGACGCCGGCGCGGATGATCATGCCGATCCGTGTGCGGTTGAGCGCGAGCCACATGGCTACGCCGATGATCACGGAAGCGGCGAAGATCACGAGCCGCACCAGTGGATATCTGAGATAGACCGGCTCGCCCGAGGATTTGATCGCGGTGATCAGCGGCAGCTCCACCGGGCCGATCAGCCAATTCGGCGTCTGGATCTGATAGAAGTCGCCGCCGCAGGCCCACAGCATCAGGTCGGCGAATACGATCGAAAGCCCGATCGTCACCATGGTCTGCCTGAGATCTTGTCCCTCCATCCGGCGGAACACGATCACCTGGAGCAGGATGCCGACCAGGGCGGTCAGGATAAAAGCGACGATGAAGCTGAGGATCCAGGAGCCGGTCGAGGCGCTGATGGCGTAGCCGACATAGCCGCCGAACAGATAGAGCGAGCCGTGCGCGAGATTGACGTTGCGCATCAGGCCGAAGATCAGCGTGAAGCCGCTGGCGACGAGGAAGTAGAGCCCTCCGAGCGTGATGCCGTTGAAGACGGCGTTGAGGAAGACACGCTTGCGGCCGATGGCCTCTTCGAGGCCCGGCGGCCAGACCGCGAAGATCAGCCAGAGCCCGACGGCAATGGCAATGATTGCGATCAGCGCCCAGGCGGGATGGCGTTCGACAAAGCGGCTCACGTGCGCCGCCCGTTCGCCCAGGCGGCACGCCGAAGGCTCATCGAGTGTAGGTCAGACAGCCTCGCAGCGGCTGCGTACCTCGCCATGGGCGAACGTCCTCCCTGGACTCGCAATCCTCTAGCGGGATCGCGTTGCCCACATCCTAGCCGGGCTGCGAGGAGGACATTTGATCGTGAGTATCTTTTCGCGCACCGATCAGGCGCGCAAAACCTTGGCCGCACGACGATAATCTGTCGGAGCCATCCCGACATTGGCGGCGAAGAAGCGGGTGAAGCCGCTTTGCGAGGAGAAGCCGAGATCGAAGCCGATATCGGCTATCGGCGCCTCGCTCGCCACCAGCGCTTCGAGCGCCTGTTCCATGATCAGCGTGTTGAGATAGAGGTTCGGCGTGACGCCCGTCTGGACCCGGAACAGCCGGTAGAAATGCGGCCGAGACAGACCGGATTCCCGCGCAATCGTATCGAGCTCCATCTCGGCCCCGGGACTCTCCGACATCAGCCTGATGCATTTGCGCACACGGAAGTCGGTCACGGCGCCATTGGCGCGCGGATCGCGCGCGATCTCAGCTTGCTGCCAGCTTTCGTCGTAGCAGATGTCGATCAGCCGCCGCAGCTCGGAATCGAGGCTGGAAAGCGATGGTGCGCCGCACACGAGCGCGGCGGTCCGCCTGATGTGCTTGTCGAGCGCAGGCGTGCGCCTGAATTGGGTGCGGCCGAAACGCATGCGATCGGAGCCGGATGCATCTGGCGCAAACCATTCGGCATTGACGTACAGCACGAAGAAGATCGCGCCGCCGTCGAGATCGGCCGGCAGGAAGTTATGCGGCTCCCATGGATTGACGGCGACCACGGAGGATTCGGTGAGATCATAATGCCCGTTGGAGACATCGATGCATGCCGGCATGCCGCCGACATGGAAGATCAGATGACCTTCACGATGGGCGTGAATATTGAAAGGGCGGTTCAACTGATAAACCGTCGCCCGGCCGAAGCGGCCGTGGAAGACGGCGAGCGCACGGCTCATGCCTTCCCCTCCCGAATGTTCTTGTCTTTTCGGCCAGCGTTCAACAACGCCGACGAGATTGCAAGAGCGGAGAGCGACCGCGTCAGCAAGTCGCTCTCCGACTGCGCAGGCGTGATGCGTCAGTACTTCTTACATTCCGGTACTGTGCGGCCCGGCAACCCGATCTTGGAGAACACGGCCGGATCATAGCCGAGCGTCTGGTTCACGTTCGGGATCACCTTCACGACCTTGCTGAACAGCGCGCCCTTGCCGTCATCGACGACTTCGGTGACGAAGTTGGTGCCGATCGCCTGTCGGTTGGCGTCGAGCTTGATCTTGCCGTTCGGCGCATCGAGCTCGATCTTCGCCAGTGCTTCCTTGAATTTCGCCTGGTTGTTGGAGAGGTCGCCATTGACCTGACGCAGTGCGAGGATCAGCGCCATGGTTGAACCATAGTAGTTGGTCGCGAGCAGCGACGGGCTTGGGAAGCGCTTGTTGGGCGGGAAGGCGTCCTGATAGGCCTTCACGAACTTCTGCCAGCCCGGATCCTCCCAGGTATCGGCCTGGCCGCTCGCAGCGATGGTGCCGATCAGCGCGTTCTTGGCGTTGCCCTTCGACGACAGGATGGTCTGGTCGATCATGATGGAACCGCCCATCAGATGCGCCTTGCCGCCGGCTTGCTGATACTGATTGAGGAAGTTGACGGCATCCGCGCCGCCGAGCCCGAGATAGATGGCGTCGACGTCGTCGGGCAGGGCGGCGATGACGGAGGCGAAATCCTTCGTTCCGAGCGGCACCCATTGCCGGTTGGTCACCTGTCCGCCCATGCCGCAGAACTCGAGCACCAGCCCGAACACCTGGGTGTAGATAAAGGAGTAGTCCTCGCCGACGGTTGCGATCTTGCGATACTTCTTTTCCTCATAGGCGTATTTGCCGAGGCCGACCTGCCACTGCGCGCCGTCCATGTTGTAGCGGAAGAAGTTCGGGGCCGGATCGACATAAGTCGTTTCCTGGGCGCCGGAGGCCGCATTGATGAAGGTCAGCTCTGGGTGAGTCTTCGCAAAGTTCTTCACCGCGATGCCCTCGTCGCCGGAGAGCGGCGACAGCAGGATCTGCACCTTGTCTTGCTCGATCAGCTTGCGCACGGCGCGCACGGCGGAGTCCGGCGTTGCATCGGTCGAGGCCACGATGAATTCAAGTTCCTTGTCGCCGACCTTCTTGCCGAGCACGTTGAGGGCGGTCTGATGGCCGCGCATGCCGTCCTCGCCGAGCACCGTGTAGGTGCCTTCGAGCGTTGCGGTCACCCCCACCTTGATCTTTTCCTGCGCGATCGCGGCGCCTGAAAGAAACAGGCTGCTCAGCGCCAGCAGCCCCACACTGCATTTCGACATTGTGCTCCTCCCTGTGTCGTCGATTTGTCGCCGCGCCGGACCGGCGCTGCGCCCGCAGCTCGAAGGGCTCGCGGATTTGACGGGGAGGCTAGCCGAAGTCGCATGCGGTGCATGCGTGGACGCCTCGTTCGGCTTGACGGGCAGTCTCATTTTGGATGTTGCGGCGCAAATGGTTTCGCGGTGCAACAGGTCTGGGATGCGGGGTCATCCCGCGAGGAATCCCCCGTCGACCGCGACCACGGTGCCGGTCGCATATTGCGAAGCCGGCATGCACAGAAAGGCGACGGCCCCGGCGATGTCCTCCGGCTGTCCCCAGCGCTTGAACGCGGTCCGGTCGGCAATGCGCTGATAATGGGCACGGTCGGTGCGGCCGGCGGCGTTGATCGCCGTTTCGATATAGCCGGGTGCCACCGCATTGACGCGGATGCCTTCGTCGGCCCACTTCAAAGCCAGCGCCTTGGTCAGCATCACGACGCCGCCCTTGCTGGCGCAATAGGCGGGAATCCGTGGCAGCGCCAACGTCGCATTCATCGAGGCGATGTTGACGATCGAGCCCTTCGTCTCCACGAGCCGCGGGTGGAACGCCATGCAGGTCCGGAACGTGCCGGTGAGATTGACGTCGAGCACCTTCATGAAGGTCTCGATCTCGAATTCCTTGTCGCGCGCGAGAATGCCGGCGCAGTTGACCAGCGCGTCGACGCGCGTGTGCTGCCGCGCGAAGGATGTGACGGCAGCATCATCGGTGACATCGAGCGTTGCGAGTGTGAGGCCGGTGCGTGGCTTGAGCAGGGTGCGGGCAAGATCGGCCTCGTTCGCGCCGGTTGCGGTCACCGTCGCGCCGAGGTCGCAAAACTGGTTGCTGATCGCCGCGCCAATGTCGCCGGCGCCGCCGATCACGACGGCATGAAAGCCGGTTGCGAGGGAGAAATTCGAATTCATCGGGACTGTCTCACTTCAGCGATTTCGGAGGCGGAGCCGTCGATTCGCGGACCACTAGCGAGAAGTCGATTTCGCGATGCATGATGGTCTGCTCACCGGCGAGGCTGCGCACCAGATATTCTCCGGCGCGCTGCCAGGTCTCTGCGGTCGGGACGTGGATCGTGGTCAGGCTCGGCCGCAAATGGCGGCTCCAGTCGAGGTCGTCGAAGCCGACCACCGACAGATCGCGCGGCACGGAGAACCCGTCGCGCTCCGCCTCGAGCAGCACGCCATAGGCGATGACGTCGTTGCCGCACACCACGGCCGTCGGACGGTCTTTGAGGTTGAGGAGATAGCGCGCCGCCTCGCGTGCGTCGTCCAGCGTATAGGGCACCTCGACATGCCATTGCGGCGGAAGCTCGAGCCCGTTCTCGGCCAGCGCACGGCGAAAGCCTGCGACGCGGGCGCTGGCGCGGTCGTTGTTGCGCTGGAGTGCCGAGACGATCCCGATGCGGCGATGGCCGAGCTCGATGACGTGCGCGGCGGCGCGATGGGCGGCTGCCTCGTTATCGGTGCCGACGCAAGGGTAGGGCCGGTCGGGCTGGTAGATGCCGACATTGATGAACGGCACCGTGTTGTCGGCCAGCAGTTTGCGCAATCCGTCGTGATGGCAATCGCCGCGCAGCACGAGGCCGTCGACACCGCGGCTGATCAGGTTGCGCGCCTGCTGCAATTCGACATCGAGATCATATCCGCTCGTGGTGAGAAACAGCATGTACCCGACCGAGGAGAGATATTGCTGGAGCGAGGCGATGCCGCGCGCGAACATCGTGTTGTCGATCGTCGGCACGATCGCGCCGAGGGTGCGTGAGCGTCGCGACGACAGGATGCGCGCCGGTGCATGCGGGATGTAGCCCAGCGCGTCGATGGCCTGTTCAATGCGCGCACGCAGGGATGGGCTCACCGCATCGGGATTGTTGAGAGCGCGCGAGACCGACGCCGTCGACACGCCGGCGCGGGCCGCCACGGCGCGGATGCCCTGTTTCACGGACTTGGCGTTGGTCAGTCTCATGAATGTAACGTTACATCCTGCGTGGTGAGCCGTGAAGTCACGAAGATGATGCAAATCTGCCGCAGATTGTGACGCCTGTCCATCGCTTGACACCGTGGATGTGAGGTCTAGATTGTAACCGTTTTCAAGTGGTGCTCAAACGTGTTCAAAAAGGTCCGCCAGCTTAAGGCGGCCAGCCGGGAGGAGAGTTCGATGAAGGCTAGGATGCTCGCGACCCATGTCGCGTTGCCCGTTCTCGCGATTGCGGCGGCCAGTGCGCAGGCGCACGCGGCCGATTTCGACTGGATGAAGTTCAAGGGCAAGACCGTCACCTTTCTCGCCAACAACAATCCGGTCGCGCAGGCGCTGCTGACCTACAAGGCCGATTTCGAGAAGCTGACCGGCATGACCCTGAAGGTCGACGGCTATCAGGAGCAGCAGATGCGCCAGCGCCTGGTCACCGTCATGAACGCGAACAGCGACGAGGTCGATGTGTTCATGACGCTGCCCTCGCGCGAGGGCGAGCAGTTCGCCGCCGCCGGCTGGTACGGTGATCTCACCGCGATGGCCAAGAACGAGGTGGCCAAGGAATACGATCCGGCAGGGCTGAGCCAAGCGCTGCTGAAGGCCGCAACCTTCGGCGGCAAGTTGACCAGCATGCCGATGAACATCGAGGGTCCGATCTTCTATTACCGCACCGACATCTTCAAGAAGTGCGGCATCGAGCCGCCGAAGACCATCAAGGAGGTCGAAGCAGCCGCCGCGAAGATCAAGACCTGCGACAGTGCGGTGACGCCGTTCGTCTCGCGCGGTCTCAAGCCCGCGGTCGCCTATACCTTCAGCAACATGCTGCACAATATCGGCGGCAGCTACATTGCCGGCGGCAAGTCGAACCTCTGCTCGGCCAAGGGCAAGGAGGCGCTCGACACCTATAGCCGGCTGCTGCGCGAGTTCGGACCGCCCGGCGTCGTCAACTACAGCTTCCAGCAGATTTCCGCGCTCTATCGCGGCGGGCGCGCCGCGATGGCGTTCGAATCCTCGAATGAATTGCGCACGGTGATGGACGGCGGTGCGCGCCTGAAGGACACCGGCCTGTTGCCGTTCCCGGCGGGCGAGGCCGGCCAGGTGCCGACCACGATCGGCTGGGGCATGGCGGTGTCCTCGCATAGCAAGCAGCCGGAGGCGGCCTGGTACTTCGTGCAATGGGCGACCAGCCCCGAGGTGCAGAAGAAGATGGCGCTCCAGGGCATTGCCCCGCCGCGTCCGTCGGTCGCCAAGGATCCCGACTATCGCAAGTGGATCGACGAGGAGCCGGTCCGCAAGGAATGGCAGGCCGCGCTCGACGTGCTCGCCACCAAGGGCTCGTCCGAGGTCGGCTATCCCATCGTGGCGAACCCGGAATCGCGGGAGTTCATCGGCCAGGCGGTGCAGGATCTGATCCTGAAGCAGAAGCCGATCGATCAGGCCTGCGCAGATGCCGACAAGGCGTTGGATGCGCTGATCGCCCAGAAGTAATCGCTTGCTGCCGGCAGGCTTGCCTGCCGGCACCTCGTCATTTTCAAGGAAACGCACGCATGTCTGATGCGGCTGCGACACTCACGCAGGACCGGCAGAAGCTGGAAATGTCGGTGCTTTCGGCACCGGCCGTGATCTTCACGGTCGCGATGATCGCGTTTCCCGTCGTCTACACGGTCTGGCTCGGCTTCCAGAATTTCTCCTCGACCGGCAAGCAGTCCTTCGCCGGCCTTGCCAATTATTCCAAGCTGGTCTCCGACTACGAGTTCTGGCACGGGCTGTGGGTCACGATCGCGCTCTATGTGCTGTCACTGGTGCTGCAGCTCGTCTTCGGCGTCTGGCTCGCACTGGTGTTGTTTCACGCCAAGCGCCTGCCGGGGATCGTGCGCTCGTTGTTCATCTCGCCGTTCATGATGCCGCCGGTGGTGGCGGGCATGATGTGGCTGGTGATCCTCGATCCCTCACTGGGGGCGGCCAACTACATCCTGCAATCGTTCGGCCTGCCGCCATCGGAGTGGCTGGCCTCGCCGTCACTCGTCATTCCGACGGTTGCTCTGATCGACAGCTGGCAGTGGACGCCTTACGTCGCCTTGATCGTGCTGGGGGGCCTGCAATCTCTGCCGCCGAGCGTCTATGAGGCCGCGCAGATCGACGGCGCATCCCCGTTCAGGACCTTCCAGCGCATCACGCTGCCGCTGCTGCTGCCCACCATCGTCACCGCGGCGATCCTGCGCAGCGTCGATCTCCTGCGCTTCTTCGACATCATCTACATCACCACCCAGGGCGGTCCGGGGAACGCGTCGAATACGCTCAATATCTACGGCTTCCGGGTCGGCTTCGAGTTCTTCAACATCGGCTATGCCAGCGCCTTGATGCTGACGCTGACGGCGATCGTGTTCGGCGCGGTGCTCGCCTTCAACCGCCTGCGCGGCGCAGTCGCCTGGTGACGCGATGACGGACGCTGCCAATACCGACCGCTGGATCCGCTGGCTCAACCTGGTGCAGCTCGTGCTCGCCGGGATCATCATCATGGCGCCGACGGTCTGGATGGTGCTGTCTTCATTCAAGCCGTCCTTCGAGGTGACGGCCTATCCGCCGACGCTGATCTTCACGCCGACCTTGGATAATTATGTCGAGCTGACCAAGACCACGCCGTTCCCGAGCTATGCGCTCAATAGCCTCATCGTCACCGTCGGCTCGACCGCGCTTGGACTGCTGTTCGGAATCCCCGCCGCCTTCGCGGTCTCCTGGACCCGAATTTCGTGGCCGGCGATCCTGACGCTGGCCGCCCGCATGGCGCCCGGCACGCTGTTCCTGCTGCCATGGTACGTCATGTTCCGGCAGGTCGGCATGATCGGCTCCTACACCGCGCTGATCCTCAGCCACGCGGTCATCACGTTGCCGATCGTGATCTGGGTCCTGCTGCCGTCCTTCGACGGCATCCCGCGCAGCGTGTTCGAGGCCGCGCAGGTCGATGGGTGCAGCGTCACGCGCATCCTCTGGCGCATCGCGCTGCCGCTGGTGGCATCCGGCGTCGCCGTCGCGGCGATCCTCGCCTTCGTGTTCTCGTGGAACTACTTCCTGTTTGCGCTGGTGCTCTCCAACGGCGACACCAAGACGCTGATCGCGGCGGCCTTCAACTTCATCGGCGAAGGCTCGACGCAATGGGGCGCGCTGATGGCCGCGGCGACGTTGATCGCGTTGCCGCCGCTGGTGCTGGCAGCTCTCGTGCAGCGCTGGCTGGTCTCCGGGCTGACGCTCGGTGCGGTGAAAGGTTAGGTATCTGAAATGAACTTGTCACCTCGTCCCAATTCGATCATGCAGGCCGCGGTCTTTCACGGCAACGACCGCATCACCATCGAGCGTGTGGCGATGCCCGATGTCGGTACCGACGAGGTGCTCGTGCGCGTCTCGCGTACCGCGCTGTGCGGTTCGGACTTCAAGCTCTGGCACAAGGGCGCCGAGTTCACCGCGGGCCACGAGATCTTTGGCGTCGTCGAGCAGCCCAGTCATCGCCTGCACGGCCGCCGCTGCGCAGTCTATATCCCCTTGCACTGCGATCATTGCGCGGCCTGCAAGCGCGGCGACACCCAGATGTGCCTTGAAGTCTCCAGCCTGATCGGCTGGAACAGGCCGGGCGGCTATGCCGAATATGTGCCGGTGCCGGAGAACTGCCTGCTGCCGGTGCCCGACGATATCGAGGACAGCCTTGCGCCGCTGCTGCTCGACACCATCGGCACGTCCGGCCACGCCGTGCGCTTCGTCGGCCGCGTCGTGCCGCCGGCCGAAGCCGGCCCGGTTCTCGTGATGGGGGCAGGGCCGGTCGGCCTCGGCGTCGTGCTGGCGCTCCGCGCACTCGGCTACGACGACGTCTATGTCGCTGATCCCAATGCCGCGCGCCTCAAGATCGCGCAATCCTTCGGCGCGAAGGCGCACGCCGTCGGCGATACCTCCAGGCGCTTTGCCCTCATCATGGAATGCTCCGGCGCGCATGCGGCGCGCAACCTCGGCATCGAGCTGGTGCTGCCGCGCGGCGCGCTGGTGCTGGTCGGCGAGAACGCCGCGCCCTGGACCATCGAGGAAGGCAAGGTGTTCCGGCGCAAGGATTTCTACATGGTCCGCACCTTCTACTTCCCGGTGTCGGATTTCGAGCCGAATATCGAGCTGCTGCGCAGGTACAAGGACGAATACCGCGTCCTCGTCGATGGCGAGTTCGGCCTGTCGGCTCTGCCCGAGAATTTCGCCCGCTTCGCCAAGGGCGAGCTGATCAAGCCGGTTCTGGCGCTGGACTAAGCGATCATGGCCTCGATCTCGATCCGCAATCTCGTCAAGCGCTACGGCAATTTCACCGTGATCCCCGATCTCAATCTGGAGATCGCGGACCACGAATTCGTCGTCTTCGTCGGCCCGTCCGGCTGCGGCAAATCGACCTTGCTGCGCATCATCGCAGGGCTCGAGCCGATTTCGTCGGGAGATCTCTATATCGGCGACAAGCGCGTCAACGGCGTGCAGGCCGCGCAGCGCGACATCGCGATGGTGTTCCAGGACTACGCGCTCTATCCGCACATGAAGGTGTACGACAACATGTCATTTGCGCTGGAGTTGCGTGGCGTGCCGAAGGCGGAGATCGACGCCCGCGTCAAGCGCGCCGCGGCGCTGTTGCACATCGAGCCTTATCTCGACCGCAAGCCGAAGGAGCTGTCGGGCGGCCAGCGTCAGCGCGTCGCCATGGGCCGCGCCATCGTGCGCAATCCCAAGGCGTTCCTGTTCGACGAGCCGCTGTCCAATCTCGACGCGAAGCTGCGCGGGCAGGTGCGGGCCGAGATCAAGGCGCTGTCGCAGGAGTTGAAGACCACCATGGTCTTCGTCACGCACGACCAGATCGAAGCCATGACCACGGCCGACCGGATCGTGGTGCTCCAGAGCGGCACGATCCAGCAATACGACACGCCGGAGACGGTCTACGAGCGGCCCGCCAACCAGTTCGTCGCCGGCTTCATCGGTTCGCCCGCCATGAATTTCTTCCCGGTCGAGTGGCGCCAGGAGCGTGCGCTCCTTTCGCAAGGCGGAACGGCAGTGCCGCTCGACGGCGCGGCCGCAGGCCGCCTGCGTCAGGCCGGCAATGCCGTTCTCGGCATCCGCCCTGAACATTTCACCGTGGCCGCGGATGCCGCCGACGGTCTTGCCATCAACGTCAAGCTGGTCGAACCGCTCGGCTCGGATACGCTGATCCATTTCGATCTCGCCGGCGCCTCCGCGATCGCGCGGGTCGATCCGTCGCTGCGGCCGAAGGTCGGCGATCGTCTCAGCCTTCGTCCGCAACCGGGCAAGACGCATTTGTTCGATGCGGCCAACGGACAGGTCCTGCGGTGAGTGCATCCGCGCACATCGGTGATCTCAAGGCGCTGGCGGACGTGGCGTCAAAGGCGAGGTCCGTGCACGTGATCTGCCTGGGTCTGTCGGCGCTCGACCAGGTCTGGCGCGTCGATCGCCTGTTCGCGGGTCAAAGCGAGAAGATCAAGGCTGCTGGTTACGGCACGCTTGGCGGCGGCATGGCTGCCAACGCGTCGGTCGCGATAGCAAGGCTCGGCGCGTCCGTCGCGTTCTGGGGGCGGGCAGGGAATGACGCCGCCGGTCATGAGATGAAATCGGCCTTCATGGCCGAAGGCGTCGATGTCGAGAATTTTCGGCTGTTTCCCGACGGCCGCTCGTCCGTCTCCGGGATCATCGTCGACAGTTCCGGTGAGCGGCAGATCGTCAATTTCCGCGGGCTCTTTCCGGAAGCCGCGGATTGGCTTCCGCTCGAAGCCGTCGCGCGCGCATCCTCCGTGCTGGCCGATCCGCGCTGGGTCGAGGGCGCAGCGACGCTGTTTAGCGAGGCCCGCGCGCGCGGCATTCCGACTGTGCTCGACGGCGACATGGCCGACGCCGAGGTGTTCGAGCGGCTGCTGCCGCTGACCGACCACGCGATCTTCTCGGAGCCCGCGCTCACATCTTTTGCCGGCTCGGCCAAGGATGACTCTCTCGCGGCGCTCGCGCGCTTCGGCTGCCGGGTCATCGCCGTCACGCGCGGCGAGGGAGGCGTGAGCTGGTACGAGAACGGCCAGTCGCATCGGCAGGCGGCCTATGCCGTCGAGGTCGTCGACACCACGGGCGCCGGCGACGTCTTTCACGGCGCCTATGCGCTTGCGATCGGCGGCGGCCTCGATGTGCGCGCCGCCATGGCGTTTTCGGCGGCGACAGCCGCCATGAAATGCCGCCATGCCGGTGGCCGCAACGGAATCCCCGATATCAACGAGTGTCTTGCATTCATGAGGACGAAGCCATGAGAACGATTGGAAAGAACCGCGGCTTGGCACGGCTGGCTGACGCGGATGGCCACTTTCGCATGGTCGCGCTGGACCAGCGGCCGCCACTGTTCGACGCCATCGCCAAAGCAAAGGGCATCACGCGGGATCAGGTCGAATATTCCGATGTCACGGCGGCCAAGCGTCTTCTCGTCGAGAACCTCGCGCCGCATTGCAGCTCGATGCTATTCGACCCGAACTTTGCCGTGCCCGCCGCGATCGATCTCTTGCCGCCGCGCTGCGGCCTGATCATGACGCTCGAGGAGCACCGCGTCGAGGAAACGGCGGGCGGCCGCAAGTCGCGCGCGATTACCAATTGGAGCGTGGAGAAGATCCGCGCCATGGGCGGCGACGCCGTCAAGGTGCTGGCCTGGTACCGGCCGGATGCCGACGCTGCGGTGAACGAGCACCAGAAGCGTTTCGTGCGCGAGATCGGCGAGGACTGCGCCCGTCACGACATTCCCTATATCCTCGAGCTGCTGGTCTACCCGTTCCTCGGCAGCGCCAATCACACCGCCGACTATGTGGAATCGCCGGGCAAGCTGCCGGGCCTTGTCATCGACAGCGTGCGCGAGTTCGCCAAGCCCGAATACGGCGTCGATCTCCTCAAGCTGGAGAGCCCGCTTGCGGCGGGCAGCCTGCCGGCCCGCGACGGCAGCGCGGAAGCGAAGGCCGCACAGAAGGAGTTCGATGCGATCGGCGATATCTGCCGCGAGCGCAGCATCCCCTGGGTGCTGCTGTCGGGCGGCGCTGCGCCGGAAAAGTTCGAGCGCGTCCTCGACTTCGCCTATGCGGCGGGAGCGGGCGGCTTCCTCGCCGGCCGCACCATCTGGCTCGATGCCGTCCTGAAGAATTTTCCGGACCGCGCGGCGGTGTCGGCGAGCCTGCGCAAGGACGGCCTCGGCGTGCTGGAGCGGCTCAACAAGCTGACCACGGCCAAGGGCACGCCGTGGAAGGCGCGCTTTCCGGTGTTCACTGACATCAAGCAGGAAGGTGACTTCGCGCGCGCCTATTGAGATAGTGGCTCTGCGTGGTTCATCCCGATCGCAGGATCCGCAACATGACTGACAGCTTCACCATCCGCTCGATCGAGGCGTTCTGCTATCGCTATCCGTTGGCGACGCCGGTGGTGACGTCGTTCGGCAAGATGCTCAACCGTCCCGCCGTTTTCGTTCGCGCTGTCGACGAGGACGGCGTTGAGGGATGGGGTGAGGCCTGGTCCAATTTTCCAGCTCCGGGCGCGGAGCATCGCGCCCGGCTCGTCAACGAGGTGCTCGCCCCCGGCCTCGTCAGACGCAAGTTCGACGGTCCTGGCCAGGCCTTCGAGGCGCTGACCAAGGGCACCGAAGTTCTGGCGCTTCAATGCGGTGAACCCGGTCCGTTCGCGCAGGCGATTTCGGGCATCGATCTCGCGCTGTGGGACCTCTCGGCGCGCCGCCAGCGCTTGCCGTTGTGGCGGCTTCTCGGCGGTCAGTCGCGCAAGATCAAGGTCTATGCCAGCGGCATCAATCCCGGCGGTGCCGCGCAGACGGCGGAGGCCGCGCTCAAGCGCGGCCATCGCGCGCTGAAGCTGAAGGTTGGCTTCGGCGCCGAGACCGACCTCGCCAATTTGGCCACGCTGCGTCAGATCATCGGCGCCGGCATGCTTGCCACCGATGCCAATCAGGGCTGGTCGGTCACGCAGGCGATGGAGATGCTGCCGCGGCTTGCCGAATTCGATCTGCGCTGGCTGGAAGAGCCGATTCGCGCCGATCGGCCGCGTGAGGAATGGCGCAGGCTGCGCGCCGCAGCGAAGATGCCGATTGCCGCCGGCGAAAACATTTCGAGCGTCGAAGGCTTCAAGGAGGTTTTGGCCGAAGACGTGCTCGGCGTGGTTCAGCCTGATATTGCGAAATGGGGCGGCCTCAGTGTCTGCGCCCCACTGGCGCGCGACATTCTGAAGGTGGGCAAGACGTTTTGCCCGCACTATCTCGGTGGAGGCCTCGGCTTGCTTGCTTCGGCGCATCTCCTTGCCGGTATCGGAGGTGATGGCTGGCTGGAAGTCGATGCCAACGACAATCCATTGCGCGATCTGTTTTGCGGCCCGGTCCTCAACGTGACGGAAGGCATGATTGAATTTGACCAAGACCCGGGACTCGGAGTGTCGCCTGATCTTTCAGCTATCGAGCGTCATCGCACCATTTAGATAAGAGACTCGTATCCTGATGGCCGCGATCTTGAATCCGGCCTGGTCGAAGATCGGTGCGGATAGGGCGGTGAAGTTCGGCAGCAGGGCATCACGACAGCGGCTGATGCCGTCGCGCGCTTATTTGACCTCGTCATATGTATATGACCAAATAAACCGTCTCGCATTTGGCTGCGGGGCGTAACTTCTCAGCCGTCAGCTCCGTTCGCGCGCGCAATTGAGGGACCGATGCTCTTCGATATGGGTCAGCTTCCGACGGATATCCGCTACAAGATCCTTACCGCCACCGTTACGCCGCGACCCATCGCGTGGGTGACGACGAGGTCCCGGGACGGGATCGCCAATGCGGCGCCCTTCAGCTTCTTCAACGTTCTCGGGCATGAGCCGCCGACGGTGGTGCTCGGCTTGCTGCGTCATCCGCAGCGAGGCTTGAAGGACACAGCGCAGAATATCGTGGAGATGGGTGAGTTCGCCGTCCACCTCGTGCCGCACCAGATGGCAGAAGCGATGAACGCGACGGCGGTCGATGCTCCCTCCGAGATCGACGAGATTGAGATTGCGGGGCTGGAGACGCTCCCCGCGCAGATGATTTCGCCTCCGCTCATCAAGGGATGCCCGGTTGCGTTCGAATGTCGCTCCCTCTCGGTCCATGAGACCGGGCCCCGGCAAATCGCCGTGATCGGCGAGGTCGTCTGCGCGCATGTGGCCGAGCAGTTCGTGATCGACGCGCGCCGAGGCCATATCGATACGGTCAACCTCGACCTCATTGCCCGCATGCACGGCTCGGGCTGGTATGCGAGGCCTCGCGAGCTCTTCCAGCTGGTGCGGCCGGCTCCGATCGAATAGGGGCGGCCGGCGCCAGGCGTCGGGTTGGGTCCAGCGCGTGTCGACCCGAGCGAGCGATTGACATCCAAATTATTATATGTCTAAAAATATGCAAATTCATATATTGCAAGACCCCGGCCAATGGACACGCATCCGCTGAGGCTCAAGGTGCAATCGGTCGCGGCGGAGACGCCGACGATCCGAAGCCTTCTGTTCGGCGTGGAAGGCGGTGCGGTTCCGCGATGGCAGGCGGGAGCGCATATCCGCGTGTCGCTGCCAAGCGGGGGAGACCGGCCTTACTCGCTGATGGCCCTGCCGGGCCTGCCTGAGGGAGTCCTTGCGCTCGGCGTTCTGCGCGAGCGGACGTCGACCGGCGGCTCGGCCTTCATGCATGCGCTCGAGATCGGCGATGTCGTGACGGCTTCGGCGCCCGTCAACAATTTCCCGCTGCATGAGGACGATGCGCCTGCGCTGCTGTTCGCCGGCGGCATCGGCATCACGCCGATCCTGTCCATGGCGGCCGAGCTCAAGGCGAGGGGCGTTGCCCACCATCTTCACTACGCCGGACGGGCGCCAGGTCTGCTGGCATTCCTGCCGCAGCTGGAGACGGTGTGTGCGAGCACTCTGTCCATCCACTACGACAACGACGCCTCGTGCCTGGACATCGCCGCCGCGCTGCACGGCTCGCCTGCGAACGCCCATGTCTATGTCTGCGGTCCCGCAGGCATGATCGAAGCGGTGAAGACTGCAGCTCTCGCCAGGGGCATCGCCGCCGATCGCATCCACGACGAGCGCTTCAAGGCCGAGCTGCCGGGCGCGCCGAACCGTCCGTTCGAGGTGGAGCTCAGATCGACGGGCGAGGTCATCACCGTCGCAGCCGATCGTAGCATCATCGAGGCGCTGGAAGCGGCGGGGCACGAGGTTCTCTCCGACTGTCGGCGCGGCGATTGCGGCATCTGCCAGTGCGGCGTGATCGCAGGCGTTCCCGATCATCGCGATGTCATCCTGAGCGACGCCGAGAAGGCGTCCAACAAGGTCATGCAGATCTGTGTGTCGCGCGCAAAATCGGAACGGCTGGTGCTGGATCTCTAGGACGAGGACAGGAACGTCATGGCTGGATACGCTGGAAATGCGCGGTCGATCGCAGCGCTGGTGCGCGAGGCGGAGGTGCATCGCGACGTCTACGTCGATCCTGAGATCTTCGAGCTCGAGATGGCGCATCTGTTTCCCAACAGCTGGGTCTATGTCGGCCATGCGAGCCAGTTGGCGAAGCCCGGCGATTTCATCACCGCCAATATCGGCCGTCAGCCGGTGATGGCCAGCCGCCATACCGACGGCTCCATTCATGTCTTCTACAACCGTTGTCCGCACAAGGGCGTCAAGATCGCCTCCGAGCCTTGCGGCAATGCCGGAAAGTTCTTTCGTTGTCCCTATCACGCATGGTCGTTTAGGACCGACGGCTCGCTGCTCGCGATCCCCTTGAAGAAGGGCTATGAGAGCACCGGTTTCGGTGACACCCAGGCGAATGAAGGCCTGTCGAGAATCAAGAACGTCGCGATCTATCGCGACTTCATCTTCGCGCGGCTGAGCGGGACCGGCGTGTCCTTCGAGGACTATTTCGGTCCGAGCCTTTCGACCATCGACAACATGGTCGACCGCTCGCCACAGGGCAAGCTCGAGGTTCTGGCCGCGCCGATCCGCTATATGCACACCTGCAATTGGAAGATGCTGGTCGAGAACCAGACCGACACCTGCCATCCCATGGTCGCGCACGAGAGCTCGGCGGGTACCGCGGTCAAGGTCTGGAAACGCGAGCAGGGCGATTCCACGGAGACGCCGATGGCGGTGCAGCTCTACGGCCCGTTCATGAGCCCGTACGAATTCTACGAGCAGAGCGGCATCAGGATCTGGCCCAACGGCCATGGCCACACCGGCGTCGCCAATTCGATCCATTCGAACTATTCCGACGTCGACGGCTATCTCGAGCAGATGGTCGCGGCCTATGGCGAGACGCGGGCTCACGAGATCCTGGGCGATATCAGGCACAACACCGTCTATTTCCCGAACGTCATGGTCAAGGGCGCCGTCCAGATCCTGCGCAATTTCATCCCGATCGCGGTCGACAGGACGCTGGTCGAGAGCTGGGTCTATCGCCTGGTCGGCGCGCCCGACAAGCTCTACGAGCGTGCCCTGATGTACAACCGCTTCATCAACGCGCCGACCTCGATCGTCGGGCACGACGACCTCGAGATGTACGAGCGCGCGCAGGAAGGCCTGAAGTCCAACGGCAATCAGTGGATCAATCTGCGCCGCCTCTACGAGCCCGACGAACAGCCTGATGTCACCGCCGTCATCAACGGCACCTCCGAGCGGCAGATGCGCAACCAGTTTCACGCCTGGGCCAAATTCCTGACCATGGGCATGGACAAGCATGCCGAGGTCGGGGAATGATCGACGAGAAAGCCGTCACGGATTTCATCTATCGGGAGGCCGAGCTGCTCGACACCATGCAGTGGCAGAGCTGGCTCGATCTGTTTCATCCCGAAGGGCGCTATTGGATGCCGCTCGAATGGCAGCAGCAGGACCCGGTGCTCCAGCCCTCCCTGATGTACGAGGATCTGCTGCTGCTCAAGGTGCGGGTCGAACGCCTCGCCGGGGAACGCACCTTCAGCCAGAAGCCGAAGAGCCGGTGCCACCATCTGCTTCAGGCGCCACGTATCATCGCCTGCGATGCTGCGGCCGGCGTGTTCAGGGCGCGCACGTCCTACATCTACACCGAGACGCGCGGCGACTTGCTGGAGCGCTATTCGGGATGGGCATCGCACGATCTCGTGCAGGTCGGCGACGGCCTGAAGATCAAGCTCAAGCGCGTCGATCTCGTCAATTTCGACGCGCCATTCGGCAATATTCAGCTTTTCATGTGAGTGTATCTTGACCGCTGCGACCACAGTCTACGCCCGCTTTCGCGACACCGCGCTACGCCGCGGCGAGGCCGGCTTCCTCAACGTGTTGCCGGAGACCGCCGGCATCTACGGCATCGCAGCCGGCGAGATCTCCTACCGCGCGATGCTCGCGCGGATCGAGGCCCGGCGGCAGGCGTTCGCGGACCGCGGCTATGGCGAAGGACACAGGGTCGGGCTTCTGCTCCAGAACCGGCCGGTGTTCATCGAGCTGTGGTTTGCGCTGAACGCGCTTGGCGTTTCCGTGGTGCCGATTAACCCCGATCTGCGCGTGAGCGAGCTCGAATACATCATCTCCCATTCCGAGATGAATACCGCCTTCGTTCTCGCCGAGCGCTGCGCCGAGGTGGCGACGGCGGCGCGCCAGGCCGGCCGGCCGATCCCAGTCGTCACCGACGACGGCGACGTTCCCGCGCCATACGACGGTGCGCGGCCGTTGCGGCCGGCGGGCAGCGCAACCGAATGCGCGCTGCTCTACACGTCCGGCACGACCGGGCAACCGAAAGGCTGCGTCCTCACCAACGATTATTTCCTGCACAGCGGAAACTGGTATCGCGACGCCGGCGGGCTGATCGGCCTGAAGCCAGATGGCGAGCGCATGATTACGCCGCTGCCGCTGTTCCACATGAACGCGATGGCGGTCTCGCTGATGGCGATGGTCTCGGTCGGCGGCAGCCTGACCATGCTCGATCGATTTCACCCGCGCAGCTGGTGGAGCTCGGTCAGGGAGAGCCGCGCCACGTGCCTGCACTATCTCGGTGTCATGCCCTCGATGCTGATGAGCGCCGTGCCGTCGGAACAGGACCGGCAGCACAATGTGCGCTTCGGGTTCGGCGCCGGCGTCGACAAGCTGCTTCATGCGCCCTTCGAGGCGCGCTTCGGCTTCCCGCTGATCGAGGCCTGGGCGATGACCGAGACCGGCAGTGGCGGCGTGATCGCCGCCAACCTTGAGCCGCGCAAGGTCGGCACCAGCTGCTTCGGCCGCCCGGCCCCTGAGGTCGAGGTTCGCATCGTCGATGATCGAGGTGTCGATACGCCCGGGCAAACGCCGGGCGAGCTGCTGTTGCGGCGGGGAGGCGCGGACCCGCGCTATGGCTTCTTCCGGGAATACCTCAAGAACCCCGAGGCCACGGCGGAGGCCTGGGCCGGAGGCTGGCTGCACACCGGCGATATCGTCTCGCGCGATGCGGATGGCGATCTGCATTTCGTCGACCGCAAGAAGAACGTCATCCGCCGCTCCGGCGAGAACATCGCCGCGGTCGAGGTCGAATCCGTCCTCAATCGTCATCCCGCGATCCGGCAGGCCGCGATTGCGCCGACCCCGGATCAGCTGCGTGGCGACGAGGTCGCGGCCGTCATCATCGCCGAGCAGGCCGGCGCCGACCGCGCGCTGGCCGAGGCCATCGTGCGCTGGAGCCTGGAGCAGATGGCCTATTACAAGGCGCCCGGCTGGATCTGCTTCGTCGAGCGGCTGCCGCTCACCGCAACCGAGAAGATCCAGCGCGGCGGCTTGAAGGATCTCGTTGCCAGGCTGATGCAGGACGGCGCGTTCTTCGATCTCCGCGAGATGAAGCGGCGGCAGGTCTGACCCGGAAAGCCCGCAGGACACCGATCATGAGCCAGACCCGCACCACACTCATCACCGGGGGAAATTCCGGGATCGGCGAAGCGCTGGCGAAGAGGCTGGTCGACAAGGGACAGCGCGTGGTCTCGGTGGGGCTGGAGAAGCCGGGCTGGACGCACGATCTGCTCGCGGCCTATTGCGCGGACCTGACCAGCCTTGAGGAGACGCGGGCCATCGCGCAGGAGATCGGCGCCAACCACGCGATTGATTGCCTCGTGCACAATGCCGGCATCATCCTGCCGAACCTGTTGCCGGATGCAAAGCCCGAGGACATCCTGGAGCTTGCGCAGCTGCATCTCAGCGCACCGATGCTCCTGACCCAGGCCGCCTTGGAAGGCATGATCTCGCGCCGTTTCGGCCGCATCGTGTTCGTCAGCTCGCGCGCGGCGATGGGCGCCGTGACCCGCTCGGCCTATTCCGCCACCAAGGCCGGCGTGCACGGCATGGCGCGGACATGGGCGCTGGAGCTGGCGTCCAGCGGCATCACGGTGAACGTCGTCGCGCCGGGCCCGATCCTGACCGACAATTTCTGGGGCATCATCCCCAAGGATTCCGAGCGGCAGGAGAGAATGGCGCGCAACGTCCCGGTCGGCCGGCTCGGTGCGCGCGAGGACGTGGCGCACGCGGTCGAATTCTTCCTCGACGAGCGCTCGGATTTCGTGACCGGACAGGTGCTGTATGTCTGCGGCGGCACCAGCCTGGTCGGTCTCGGCCCCTGATGGATCAGATCTGGTTCTGCTTGATGTTTTCGACCATCCTGGCGAGCACCCGCGCGCAGATCTCGATCTCGTCCGGATCGATGCCGGCGGTCAGCCGCTCATAGTTCTTTTCCATGATGGGCCAGATCTTGCGCAGCAGCGCCTCGCCGTCCGGCGTCAACGCCACCACCCGGCGGCGCTGGTCGTCCTCGGCGATCTCGCGCTTGACGAGACCCGAGGACACCATCGACTCGACCATCCTGCTGGCGGTCGATTGCTCGGTCACGGCGAGAACCGCGACCTCGTTGACGGTGAGAGTCTTGTAGATGAACAGGATCGACAGTGTTCGAAACACGACGTTGTTGATGCCGTGCTCGCTGAGATCGCGGTTCTGGTCGAGGTTCCAGCGATTTGCCAGCCGATTGAACAGATAGGGGATGTAGGCTTGCAGCTGGTCCCTTGATCGCGGCGGGCCGGATTTCCACCTGCTCTTGGATTCTCTCGCCATTATTTCTTGCGACTTTGCTTCTTGCTCTGGGTACGAATTTTTGCCGAAAGAGACCGCAGCACCGACAGCGCGGTGTCCAGTTCGCCGGCCGAAATGGTCTCGAGCCTTTGGCTGAGATGTCTCTTGTGCATGTCGGCGGCCTTCCGGAACAGGGCTTCGCCCTTCGGCGTGAGGCGGACGATGAAGGACCGGCGGTCCTCGCTGGACATTTCCCTGCTGATGAGATCGTCGGCCAGGAGACGCTGCACCAAACCCGAGACGTTTCCGCCGGAAACCTTCAGGTTCTGCGACAACTGCCCGAGCGCAAGGCCGTTCCTGTCGCGGTCGAGTTGGGCCAGCACGTCGAACTTCGCCAGTGACAAGCCGAACTCCGAGTTCAGGAGCGCGTTCAGCGACGCGAAGATGTCACCGTGTAGCGACAGCAGCTGCAGCCAGAGCCGGGTCTCGATCTGCCCGAGGGGAACGGTGTTCTCTTTCAGTGCTGCCGGCATTGCGTGACCAGGGGTCCGGTTCGTCTGGCGGAGGTATTCCGAAGATCGTCAGCCCCGATTAGCGCACCGGGAATCGCAGTCAAGCAGCTCGATTCTGACCCGCGTCAGCTTGAACGGCAATCCGGCGCTAAGGTCAATCTCATGAGGCGAAGCTCTTGATGGTCTGGATCACGCCGTCGAGCTGCTTGCCCGGGCCGTCCTTCAGCGCCGCCTCCCGCAGGCGGCGCGCCCAGTCGGCGGCGTCCTCGCGCTGCGCAACCAGCGTGATCGCAGCCAGCGTTCTGTCGAACTTCGACAGGCCGCGGCTGTGGGTATCGGAATAGCCCTTGACCAGCCGGCGGCATTGCAGGATCTCGACGCCGAGCTGGTAATTGGTGCGGACCGACTCGGTGGCAGCCTTGAGCCATTCGTCGCGATGCGCCGTCTCAATGGCGTGGCGGCGCGAGCGGCGGCGCAGGCCCCGGAGACCGCCCACGACATAGAGCGCGAGAAACCAGGGCAGCGAATAGGTCCGCACCCGGCGTCCCTTGTTGACGCGGCGATCGAGCCATCCCATCAGGCGCGGCTTGGTCTCGAGCCAGCGACCAAAGCCCGCGGGCAGTACCCCCATGACCTCCTCCATGCGGGGGTGCATGAATTCGGTGGTCTGCAGCACCTGACCTTGCGCCAGTTCCAGCTCGCCCTCGATCCGCGCGCGGCGCGCCGAGCGTGTCTTGAGGTCGGCAACGCGAATGACATCGTCATAGGTCATGGCATTGGCGAGGTACTTTGCAGCCATCCGTGTGAAGGCAAAGCCTCTGTCCGCGCCACCGGCGCTGCGATCGGCGGCGTGCAGCCCACTGAGAATGTCGAGATATTCGGCGCCGTACGCGATGTCCTGGAAGTCGACCACCTTTTTCAGGCCGGCGTGGGCCAGGTCGCGTGCGGGCTGCGGCAGCTCGTGTTTGAGCCGTTCGAGTAGTTTGGCCAGCCGGGGATCGAAGGGCGCAGGCGAGGGGCTTTGCTTGTTTTTCTCAGGCCGGGGGGCTGCGGCGACATCGGGCGCCCCGATGCGGACGCGATCAAAAGCGGCTTCGAAGGTGTCAACGCTCGCCTTGGCCCCCTTCTCGCCGGCGCGAATTACCGCGAGATAGCTGTCGCGGTCGAACGGCAGCACGCTTGTGGCGGCGAGCGCGCCGAACATCGCAGCGGAAATGACGCTGCCATGTGCGATGGCCAGGGCGTTCATGTCGAAGATGATTTCGCTCTTGGCGGCAACACCGATCGCCCCTCGCACGGCCCCGTCGTCGGCGATGCCGTCGCCCGGCGCGATCTTCTCGTCGATGGCAAAGGACCGGTGATTGGAGGCGATCAGGGTGGTGCGGTCCGGCGTCACCAGCCCGCGCAGGATCGAGCGTCCAGCTTCCATGAATTCGGCCGCCATCACGACGTCGACGTCGCCGGGTGTCGGCATCAGCGACAGGATCGGCTTGCGCCCATCGAGCGGCGGCATCGCCTCGATGTAGTAGATCGTGGCGCCGGTCCGCTGCGCGACGCCGGGCACCGAGGTCGACTGCGCGACCCAGCCGTGGTTCTCCGCGAGCTGGACGATCCAGTCGGTCAGCACGCCGCCACCCTGGCCGCCCATGGCGAGGATCGCGATCGAGATCGGGCGCTCGGTCGCTTCGCCGGCCGCGGGGAGCGCAAGTCGAACCGTCTCGTCTCTCATGTCAGCGCCTCGAGCGCCGGTCGGCGGCGTTCGCGCCGCCGTTGCAGCCAGCCGATCACCGTCATCGCGATGTTCGACTTGAACCTGTCCCAGCGGGTCGGATTGTGAATGACGTCGGCGCGGTAGAACGAGGGACACAGCACGGCGGCCTCGGCGACCTCGCCGCAATTGCCGCAGCCGACACAGGAATTGTCGATCGCGGCGACCGGATCGTCGCGCAGGGGGTCGTCGAGCTGTTTCACCGAGAGGGATGGGCAGCCCGACAGGCGGATGCAGGCGTGGTCGCCCGTGCAGACGTCTTCATCGACACCGAAGCGCTCCTTGACGATACGCAGCCCGTCCTTGATCGCCTTGCTCGTCTGCGGCTTCACGCGCCGCTGCTTATTCAGCATGCATTCGGACGAGGCGACGATGACCTTGGGACCCTCATCCTTCGTCGTCAGCGCCTCCTTCAGCGTGTCGCGCATCCTGCCGACGTCATAGGTGCGGTCGATCTGCCGCACCCATTGGGCACCGATGCCTTTCACGGCCTGCACGATCGAATTGTTGGTCTTGCGCCGCTTGTTGACCGCGCGGGACGACAGGATGTCCTGGCCGCCGGTTGCCGAGGTGTAAAAATTGTCGACGATGACGAATACACCGTCATGCTTGTTGAAGACGGCGTTGCCGATGCCGCTGGTCAGCCCGTTGTGCCAGAAACCGCCGTCGCCCATGACCGCGATCGAGCGCTTATCGGCCTTGACGTTGAATGCGGAGGTCGAGGCCGGACCGAGGCCGAAGCCCATCGTCGTCGCACCGATGTTGAAGGGCGGCAGGATCGAGAACAGATGGCAGCCGATGTCGGCCGAGACGTGGTGCTCGCCGAGTTCTTCTTCCACCAGCTTCATCGCGGCGAAGATCGGCCGTTCCGGGCAGCCGGTGCACAGGCCCGGCGGCCGGGCCGGCACGACCTGCTTGAGCTTCTCGACCGCCGGATGATTGAGCACCGGAACGGCATCCGGTGCCGGCGGCCTGTTGCCGAGCAATCTCGGCTCCGTCTTCTCGAGGAATTCCCTGACACCGCCGAGCAGCACCTGCGCGGTGTAGTCCCCGCCCATCGGCAGCACGTCCTTGCCGTGGACGCGCGCCTGGATGTCCTTGCGCCGCAGCACGGTATTGATCGCCTGCTCCAGATATTCCGGCTGGCCTTCCTCGACGATCAGGACGGCGTCCTTGTCGAGGCAGAACTCCGCAACTTCCGTGTCGATCACGGGGTAGGTGACGTTCATGACGTAAAGCGGGATCTGCGTATTGCCATAGGCATCCGAGAGCCCGAGATATTGCAGCGCGCGGATGACATTGTTGTACATGCCGCCCTGCATGATGATGCCGACCTTGCCGCGCTTCGGTCCCATCCATTCGTTTAGCTTGTTGTCGCGGATGAAGCCGATCGCCGCGGGCATGCGCGTCTTGATCTTCTCCTGCTCATGCTCATAGGCCGCCGGCGGCAGCACGATGCGGCCGACGTCGCGCTTGGGATTATTGAGCGCGTCCTTGATCGTGTGCGCCGGCCTGACATTGTCCTTGCAGGCAAAGCTCCCATGCATGTGGCAGGCGCGAACGCGAACTTCCAGCATCACGGGCGTGTTCGAGCATTCCGAGAGCTCGAAACCCTTCTCGATCAGGTTGACGATGCATTCGTGGTCGGGCCGCGGATCGAGCAGCCACATCTGCGATTTCATGGCGAAGGCGTGGGTGCGCTCCTGCATGATGGAGGAGCCTTCGCCGTAATCTTCGCCGACGATGATCATGGTGCCGCCGGTGACGCCGCCGGAGGCGAGATTGGCGAGCGCATCGGAGGCGACATTGGTGCCGACCGTTGACTTCCAGGCCACCGCACCCCGCAGCGGATACATCACCGATGCCGAAAGCATCGCCGCGGCGGCCGCCTCGTTGGCCGAGCTCTGGAACACGACGCCGAGATCGTCGAGCACGTCCTTGGCGTCGGCCAGCACGTCCATCAGATGCGAGATCGGCGAGCCCTGGTAGCCGCCGACATAGGCCACACCGGATTGCAGCAGCGCCTTGGTGATGGCGAGGATGCCTTCGCCGCGGAAGATGTCGCCCGCGCCGAGCCGGAGATCTTCGACCTCGCGAGCGAAAGACCGTTCAGCCATTGCGTCCTCCAGAAATATGCATTACCATAATTTTACATATGAAGTAAGTCAACGCCGGACATGCCGCCATCCCAGTTCGGGCGCGGTCGTGACCAGTGACAGGGTAGGGCCGATGCTCAAGCTGCCTCGCGTCAAGGCTGCCGCCATGCAGGCTTCATCTCGGCATCTTAGCGCGAGCGCAATGGCCGACAAGCCGGCGCAAATCTCGTTGGCCTTCCACGACGATGTTCCCGGCCATCTCCCTTTGGAACTGGATGGTCGATCCCTGGCGACGGCCATCAATGGATGGCACGCTTCGATCCAACGAACGCCCTAAGACGCCACAGGACTTGGAGGATGAGATGCGGGACAACGTGATCGGCCGGGCCAATGTCGAGGACACTCCGGAGCTCAAGGCCTACTACAAAGATCTCGAGAAATACGAAGCTGGTGCTTTGTGGACGGTCGCCAACAAGATCGAGCCATGGCAGCCGCAATCGGCGTCCGTTCCCGTGCTCTGGCGGTACGGCGATCTGCGCGAACATGTGCTGCGATCGGTCGAGCTGGTCTCTCCCGAAAAAGCCGGGCGCCGGGTGATCTATCTCAACAATCCCGGTCGTCGCGACGTATCGGCAGCGGTCGGCTGGCTTTATTCGGGCTTGCAGGTCATGCATCCCGGCGAGGTCGCCTCCGCCCACGCGCATTCGGCTTCGGCCCTGCGCTTCATCATGGAAGGCTCAGGTGCCTACACCGTCGTCGACGGCCACAAGATGACGTTAGGAGCCCGCGATTTCGTGCTCACACCAAACGGCACCTGGCACGAGCACGGAGTCGACGCCGGCGGCTCGGTGTGCATCTGGCAGGACGGGCTCGACATCCCGCTCGTCAACGCGCTCGAAGCCAATTTCTTCGTGGTGCATCCCAACATCCAGCAGGAAGAGTCCGGCTATCCCGTCGACGACATGACTAAGACCTGGGGCAACCCCGGGCTTCGCCCGGTGAACGCGCCGTGGTCGAAGGGCTATTCGCCGATGTTCAAATATGAGTGGGAGCCGACCTACGAAGCCCTGCAGAAATATGCGGCTGCGACCGACGGCTCGCCTTACGACGGCATCCTCATGAATTATGTCAATCCGGTCACCGGCGGGCACGTGATGCAGACGATCGGCGCGAGCATGCAGATGCTGCGGCCGGGCGAGACGACGACATCGCACCGGCACACCGGCAGCTTCATCTACCAGGTCGCCAAGGGCAGCGGCTATTCCGTCATCGCAGGCAAGCGCTTCGAATGGCAGGAGCGCGATATCTTCTGCGTTCCGTCCTGGGCCTGGCATGAGCACGGCAATGCCTCCGCGAGCGAGGACGCCTGCCTGTTCTGCTTCAATGACCTGCCTGTGATCGAAGGTCTCGGGCTCTATCGGGAAGAAGCCTATGGCGACAATGCCGGCCATCAGCCGGCAGCCGCCTGACGTCACGTGCTCGCCCAGAATTTCAACGGAAAGAGTCGGATCAAGCTTCCATGCGTCTCGTGACCTATACCTTCGGCTCCGGCGGTACCCGCCTTGGAGTGCTCGTCAACGGGCTGGTCGTCGATGTCGAGCGCCTCGGCGCATCGTGCGGTCTGGCATGGCCGAACGACATGCTCTCATTCATCGACAACAACGCGACGCTGTTGCCGGCGCTCAAGGATGGCCTCGAAAGCGCCAATGGGCGCCTGCCGGCCGGCGCTGCCGTTCCCCTCGAGGACGTGAGGCTGCAGGCGCCAATCCTGCGGCCCCGCAAGAACATCTTCGGCATCGGGCTGAATTATCGCGCGCATGTCGCGGAGTCCGCCAAGAGCCTGGACACGGACAAGGATCTGCCGAAACAGCCGGTCGTGTTCTCCAAGCCGCCGACCTCCGTGATCGGTCCGGGCGCGGCGATCCAGCACAATGCGAAGATGACGCAGCAGCTCGACTGGGAGGTCGAGCTTGCCGTCATCATCGGCAGGACCGCGACGCGCATCGCGGCCGAGAAGGCGATGGACCACGTGTTCGGCTATTCGGTGATGATCGACATTTCCGCGCGCGACAATCGTCGGGCTGGGCAGTGGATCTTTTCCAAGGGCATGGACACCTATGCGCCGTTCGGCCCCTGCATCGTGACGGCGGACGAGATTGCCGATCCACATGACCTGCGGCTGTGGCTGACGAAGAACGGGGTCACGAAGCAGGACTCCAACACCAAGTACATGATCTTCGATGTTCCGGCCCTGATTGCCGACATTTCGTCCGGAATGACGCTGGAGCCGGGCGACATCATCGCGACGGGAACGCCGGAAGGGGTGGGCGCAGGCATGACTCCGCAGGAATGGCTGTGGCCGGGCGACGTGGTGGAGGCCGGGGTCGACGGCGTCGGTGTCATCCGGCACCCCGTCGTCGCGATCTGATGACGGCGTTCTCGTTCGACCGCAAGCTGCGGTTCGCGGACTGCGATCCCTCCGGAATCGCCTACTTCCCGGCCTATCTGAACATGCTCAACGGAGTCGTCGAAGATTTCTGGGAGGCGATCGGATTTCCCTGGCCCGGATTGATCAGGCTCCGCTTGATCGGCACGCCCACGGTGCATCTCACCTGCGATTTCTCCCGCCCATCGATGTTCGGCGATCTCTTGACGTTCAAGCTGCGCATCGGCCGGGTGGGCGGATCATCGCTGCATTTGGCTCATGTCGTCTCGGGCTCGGATGGCATGCGCTGGCGTGCCCGTCAGATCCTTGCCGCAACCTCGCTGGTGGATCACCACGCCATTCCGTGGCCCGACGATGTTCGGGCTGCGCTTGTCGCGCATCTGAATGTCGATGAGGAAATTGAAGCAGCGCCATCATGATCTCCTTGTTCATGACATTCGTCGACCCGACGGGCGGACGGCGCGTCGCATCAGACGCACTGGATGCCGTCGCAGTACTGGTCGGCGCAGTCACCGAGATGACCGAGGGCCTGCTGTTCACGCCGCTGCAGCAGTCGGTCGATCATCCCTACAAGGCCGACGGTCCGGGGCCAACCTTCGCGCTGCAATTGCGGTTTCCGGATCTGTTCGCTTGCGAAGCTGCGCTGGGGCGCGACGGAGCGCTCGCCAGCCTCGCAACCGGCGGCGGACTATCGAGCCTCACCGGATTGGAGGTCACACACCAAGTGATGCTGACACGCCCCTTTCCGGTCGATGTCGCCGCGCATCCCCCCGGCACGACCACCCCGTGCAGCTACCTCGTGCACTATCCCGGGCCGGCGGACGACATCAACGCCTGGCATCTGCACTATCTCGAGCATCACCCGTCGATCATGCGGACCTTCCCGGACGTCCGCCAGATCGAGATCTATACCCGGATCGATTGGGTCGACCGGCTGCCGTCGCGGCGGGTCGAGCACATGCAGCGAAACAAGCTGGTGTTCGACAGCCCGGCGGCCCTCTCGCGCGCGCTAAGCTCCGACGTGATCAAGCGCATGCGCGCGGACTTCGTTCAGTTTCCGCCGTTCGCAGGCGGCAACAAGCATTTTCCGATGCTGACGCGAACGGTTGCATCTCAATCTTAGAGCCGAGAGCGCACGCAAAGCGGACATCGGCGGACAACATACAAATAGAGCAGGCAGCTCCGCCCGAGAGACTCCGAGATCATCATTCAAGGCTTCGTCGGCATGAATATCGGCCACGGTGCAACAAGCAGCGGTACGTCCGTCGGCGCGGCCGACGCAAGAAGGCGCCACGCTGCGGTAACCTGACGCTTGCTGCGGCTAGAAAGCAAGATGACAACTTGCTGCCATGGTGGCAGAATGGTGGCAGACGTGGTTTGAAGTTAGGCGACCAAGAACAACGAAGAAAAAGCGATCGCCCCGGTCACGTCGTCCAAGGGAGGAGATGGCTCATGAAACGCATGTTTCTGGGGTTAGTCGCCGTTGCCCTGATCGCTTCGGCGTTTGTCGTATCCACCACTGCAGTCATCGCACAGACGAAAGTGTTGAAGATGCAGGCCACATGGCCGGCGTCGCTCACGCTCTATGACAACTTCACCTATTTCGCCGACCGGGTGAACAAGCTGTCGGCTGGCGCGCTGAAGATCGAGGCAATGCCCGCTGGCCAGGTCGTGCCGGCGTTCGAGGTGCTGGATGCAACCCACAAGAGGGTGCTCGACGGAGCGCATGCGTGGGCCGGCTACTGGACCGGCAAGAACAAGGCCGCGATCCTGTTCACCGGCGGTCCCGGCGGCACCTTCGGCATGGACTTCATGGACGTGATGGGTTGGCTCTATCACGGCGGCGGCCTCGACCTATACAATGAGTTCTATCAGAAGGAGCTCAAGCTCAACCTCGTCGTGTTCCCCATCCTGCCTGCGGGGCCGCAGGCGTTCGGCTGGTTCAAGAAGCCGATCCAGACGGTCGAGGACATGAAGGGCATGAAATGCCGCCAGACTGGCATGGCCGGCGAAGTGTGGCAGGCCCTCGGCTTCACGGTGGTCAACATGCCGGGCGGAGAAATCATTCCCTCTGCGCAACGCGGCGTGATCGATTGCGCAGAATGGGTCGGCGGCATCGAGGACCTGCAGCTCGGCTTCCACAACGTCTGGAAGTACCATTATTCGCCTGGCTTGCATGAGAACGTGACGATCGGCGAAATCGTCATCAACGGCGATGTGTGGAAGGAGCTCAGCCCGCAGCATCGGGAGATCATCAAGTCGGCGGCCAACGAGACATTCCTGGTCTGGTGGACCAAGTGGCAGCGCCAGAACGCCGATGCGCTGATCGAGATGCAGCAGAAGCACGGCGTGCAGATCCTGCGCACGCCGACGGAGATCCTGCTGGCCTTCATCAAGAAGTGGGACGAGATCGCGGCGGCCGAGAGCGCCAAGAACCCGTTCTTCAAGAAGGTGCACGACTCGCAGAAGGCCTATGCCAGCGCCGTGGTGCCGTACAAGCGGTCCTATTTCCCGCCGTACTCCTTCATGGCGAACTACTACTTCCCTCTCGAGAAATAGAGCTTCCTCCGAGAGCGGCCGCTCAGGCCGCCCTCCATTGATGCGGCTCATGCGCCCGCTCTGCGTCGCGCCGCAAATGCGCCGCCCGGACGGTCAAGGGAAGGGGCGAGGGATGGCTGAGATAACAGGCAGGCAGCCGCCGGCATTGCTGGCCATAATCAGGATCATCGACGGCTTCACGGACCGGACCGGCACGATCATCTCGTGGCTGTCGGTGCCGCTGGTCCTGGCCGTCGCTTACGAGGTTGGGGCGCGTTACCTGTTCAACGCGCCGACCATATGGGTCTACGACGCAACATACATGCTGTACGGCTCGCTATTCATGCTTGGCGCCGCCTACGCGCTGCACAAGGGCGCTCATATCCGCACCGACTTCTTCTGGGAGAAGTTCTCGATCCGCAGGAAGGGCTGGATCGATACGATCTCCTATGTCGTCTTCTTCTTCCCGAGCCTGATCATGCTGTTCCTGATCAGCTGGAACGAATTTCACTACGCCTGGCTGATCAACGAGACTTCGGACCAGACGCCGTGGCGGCCCGTGCTGTGGCCGTTCAAGTTCATCGTGCCGTTCGCCTGCCTCCTGCTGCTGATTCAGGGCGTGTCCGAACTGATCAAGAGCATCTACATGGCGCGCACCGGCGTCGAGCTCGAGCACAAGGAGAAGGTCGAGATATGACCGCAGAAGCGCTCATCGGCGTCGTCATGCTGCTGGTGCTGCTCGGCGCGATCTTCATCGGTGTGCCGATCTCATTCACGTTGCTTTTTCTCGCCTTTTCGTTCGGCTACTGGGGCATGGGAGCGACGGTCTTCGAGCTTGGTTACTTCCAGACCATCGGCATGATGAAGGAAGAACTCCTCGCCGCTGTGCCGCTGTTCATCTTCATGGGCTTCATCACCGAGCAGGCGGGGCTCATGGAACGCCTTTTTACGGCGTTCCGCATGATGCTCGCGCCGGTGCGCGGCGCACTCTTCCTCGTCGTCATCCTGACCTCGACCGTGTTCGCGATGGCGACAGGCATCGTCGGCGCAGCCGTCACCGTTCTTGGCATCATGGCCTCGCCGATCATGACCAAGGCGGGTTATGACGCCAAGCTTTCAGCGGGCACCATCACGGCGGGCGGCACGCTCGGCATTCTCATTCCCCCGTCGGTCATGCTGATCGTGATGGGCCCGGTGCTCGGGGTGTCGGTCGCCGATCTCTATGCTGCAGCCTTCGGGCCGGGCTTCCTGCTGGCCGGCATCTACATCGTCTATCTGATGGGCCGCGCCTTCCTGAATCCCAAACTAGGGCCGCCGGTGCCAAAGGATGAGCGGATCTACTCCGTTGGCTACATTGCGCGCGAGGTGGTCGTCGGCACGCTGCCGCTGCTCGGGCTCATCACGGCGACGCTCGGCTCGATCATCGGGGGCCTTGCGACGCCGACAGAGGCCGCTGGCATCGGCAGCGTCGGCGCTCTGGTGCTGGCCATCGCATATGGCAGGTTCTCGTTCGCCGGACTGCAGCGCGCGCTGACCTCGACGATGGCGACGTCGAGCATGGTCCTGTTGCTGGCGGTCACATCGAACATCTTCGGTGCGGTGTTCGCTCGCCTCGGCTCGGCGAACTGGATCACCGAGACGATGCTCGGCCTGCAGTTGCCGCCGAGCTTCATGCTGATTGTCGTGCTCTTTCTCATTTTTCTGCTGGGTTGGCCGTTTGAGTGGCCAGCCATCGTCCTGGTGTTCCTGCCGATCTTCTATCCCGTTGTGAAGGGCATGGGCATCGACCTCATATGGTTCGGCGCGTTGGTCGCGGTGGTGCTGCAAACCGCCTTTCTGTCGCCGCCGGTCGCCATGTCGGCCTACTATCTCAAGCAGGTGGTCAGGGGCTGGAGTCTCGCGACGATTTATGCCGGCATGTTCCAGTTCATGATCCTGCAGGTATTATGCGTTGCGCTTATGATCGCTTTCCCCGGCATTGCGACCTGGTTCCCGCAGACGCTGCACGAGACGTCGCGCAGTCAGGTCATCCCCGAGGAGTACAGGGAAATCCTGGAGCAGCAGAAGCAAGCACCGTCCCTGGAAGACGAGGATTGGTTGACCCCAAAAAAGAAGTAGCCGGACGTCTGCGTGCGCTGCGCTGCTCGAGGATTACGGATTTATGACGGGGGGATGTCGATCCATCTCATCCCCCATGCGAATTGAACACTTGGCAGAAGAAGGGGGCCATATCGGTCGGTATCCGAGCGTGGAGTACATTTTCTGTCGTGTGTGTACCGTTTCACATCTTGTACGCGAAACGATGCTACCGTTGGCCTGAAAGTCCCGTTTATTTCCGGCCCAACGTCAGCATTTTTTGGCAATTGTAGTTCTAGGGGCTCGTAAATGAGTAGTCGTGATGGGGTCTGCGACCGCATGGTCATTCTGCACCAACGTGTCTGGTCGCTCAATTCTCAACTTGCGGAGCTTCGAACCCTTAGCGCTCGGGTGCAGAAGGCGTTGGAAAGAACCAACGGCAAACGTTCAAGAGTCCCACGTGTGGGAGCAGTGCGGCGTCGATCTCGAAGATGACTGCAAGCTCGAGAGCCATGAGCCGTAGCTGGGCCATGGGCCGTAACCCTCAGAAGGTGGGCTCTCTGTCAAAGGCCTGGCTCTGGGTCAAAAGCATCGTTCTAGGACGCGGACTCTCAGCCACAGCCGATTTCCAATGTGTTAGTTTGAAACTAGCGATCGGTTATTTCTAGGCTTGGCGCAGGGGCGCGGGACGTGAGACGACGCGAGTTCATTGTGGCACTCGGCGCCGCCGTGTGGCGGGCGAATTTGTTGAGTGAAAGCAAGGTGGAAAGCGCATGAGAGACTTGGCTGGACAGACCGCATTCGTGACAGGCGCTGCCTCGGGGATCGGACTGGGGATCGCGACCGCGCTGTCACAGGCGGGCGTGAAGGTCATGCTCTGCGATATCGAGGAAGAGGCGCTGAAAAAAGCGGTCGCGGACCTGAAGACACGGACCAACGTCGATGTCGATGGCGTGAAAGCTGACGTCTCGCTCAAAGGCGAACTTCAGGCGGCAGCGGACGCGACCGTCGCGCGGTATGGCAGAATCCACATATTGGTCAACAATGCGGGCGTGGGCGGCGGCGGCACCTATGGTGAGTGGACTGATGCTGGCTGGAACTGGGTCCTCGGCGTCAACCTGATGTCGGTGATCTGGGGCTTCGAGATTTTCGGTCCGCTGATCGAAGCGCACGGCGAAGGAGGGCAGGTTGTTTCCACGGCGTCCGTCGCCGGACTGATTACGGGACCAAGTCCGGCGTACGATGTGAGCAAATATGGAGTGGTGGCGCTGTCCGAGGGGATGCGTAACGTGCTCGCGCCGAGGAAGATTGGGGTATCCGTTCTGTGTCCGGGCGTCATCCGCACGCAGATCATGAACTCTCGGCGCAATGTGCCGCAGCGATTTGCTGGAGCTGTCGGCAATCCTCCGCCGACAGAAGGACCCCGCGCCGAGTTCATCAGGGCATTGCAGGAACGGATCAACAACGGCATTGATCCGCTCTATGTGGGCGAACTGGTTCGCGAGGCCATCGAAAACGACTGGCCCTATATTTTCACCGATACTGAGCACGAACCGTTCATCGACAAGCGCTTCGCAGCGATCAAGCAGGGCTTCGACCGTATACGCGGACGAACGCCGCGACGCTAGCTCTCGCATCTGCTCATCGCTACTTTTTGCGGTGCCGCACAACTTCGGCCGCTATAGGGGCAAAGCAGACTTGCCTTCGCACCACGCCGCTGGGTTTATGGGTACACGCCTAGCTGCCCGCTAGTCACTTCCGGTCTGCGCCGATCGGCGGACGATTTTGGAGCCCGGCCATGGGCAGTCTCGTGGGGTTGATCCTTGGGACGGTCCAATCGCGTACCGCTCTATTTCCATCTGTGCTATCTAGTTGGGTAGCAAAATGGTAGCGGGAAAAGCAGATCATGACTGACGATCAGGTCAATCTTGTCGTTCAGCACCTTTGCGAGCAATTGCACTTGGCGCTCCGATTGAAGGGCAGCGAGGCGCATCCACCAAACGCCAAGGATATTGGATTCGATCCTGCCTTTGTAAGAACTGTACTGCTGACCGGGTTGCGGTCGGCGGGTGTCACGATCCATGACGAGGCAGCCGGGCCGAGCGAAGGGCCGCCGCGGTCCTAAACGCAAGATGCGAGACAAAAGCTCCGCGCCGAAGTCTTGGTGGCGTCACGAGCGGCCGTCGAGGTAACCGCGGCCCCGCGTCCCGTTTACCGTCGACAGCTGACATCACAATAGCTTCAGCGTTGTTCGGCTCGGGTTCAAAGGCGGTCCTAGCTCAAAGGCAAGGAATAAGTCAGCTACGGGCCATAGGCGACATCCGGGATTCTGCCATTGACCGGCACACGGTGGTCCGACCTTCGGAACCTCTGGGGCCAGCGGCTGTTGTAGCGCACGAGGGCCTTATGCATGGACATGGTCACGCGCGTTGACAGTGCGGATGCCGACCCAGCGAGCCGAGCTGCTCCGGTGAACTCACACAACGAGTGGGACCCGCTAGAGGAAGTGATAGTCGGAAGGCTCGAGGGTGCGGCAATCCCCTCCGACCATCCGGTTGTCACCTGCAACATTCCGGGCATGGCTGCGCGAGCGCAGTCGCTGCTCGCAGGCTTCCATTACCCAAAGATCATGATTGAACCTGCGCAGCGCGAGCTTGACCACTTTGTCGCTCTGCTACAATCGCTGGGCATCGTGGTAAAGCGGCCGGAAGCGGTCGACCACAAGAAGCGCTTCGGCACGCCGGAATGGTCCTCGTGGGGCTTCTGCAATTCCTGCCCGCGCGACAGCCTGCTTGTGATTGGCGGGGAGATCATTGAAACGCCGATGGTTTGGCCATGTCGCTACTTCGAAACGCACTCCTATCGTCCGATCCTGAAGGACTATTTCCGACGTGGCGCGCGCTGGACCGCCGCGCCCAGGCCGCAGCTGACGAACGAGCTGTTCGATCCAGAGTTTCACGTGCCCGAGAAAGGCGAGCCGATCTCGTACATCCTCACCGAATTTGAACCGGTCTTTGACGCCGCCGATTTCTTTCGCTGCGGGCGCGACCTGTTCGTGACCCGCAGCAACGTAACCAATGCGTCCGGCATTGAATGGCTGCGTCGGCATCTTGGCGACGGCTATCGCATTCATGAAATCAAGAGTCGCTGTCCCACTCCGATGCACATCGATACCACCATTCTGCCGCTTGGCCCCGGCAAGATTCTGATCAATCCCGAATACATTGACGCCGACCAACTTCCGGCCGTCTTGAAAAAATGGGACATCCTCGTGGCCCCGGAGCCCGAGCTGATAACCGATCCTATGCTCAGGATTACCTCGCTATGTGGGAAATGGCTCAACATGAACGTGCTGATGGTGGACGAGAAGCGAGTCATCGTCGATCCGCATCATACCGCAACGATGCGTGCGTTGGAGAATTGGGGATTCGAGCCCATTCCCTGCGAGTTCTTGCACTATGCCGCATTTGGCGGAGCCTTCCATTGCGCCACCCTCGACATCCGGCGGTGCGGCACGTTGCAGAGTTATTTTTGAGCGCCGACGTTCCGTCCGGTTGACGGTGCAGTCGTGAACCTAGGGAATACCCTTCGGCAGCTCCCGTTGCGCGATGACCCGTACGGGTGGGAAGACGACGCAATCCACCACATCGAAAATCACTTCGATACATCGGTCGAAGGACTTCGCAAAGGCAATGGCGTCCTTGGTCTTTGCGTCGGCGATACGTGTGCCGAGTGTACAAACTGGCATCGGTGACTCGCTGCAAACCGCAGCCTATCGTACGCTGGTCAAGTCAACTGTACACTCGGCGAAATGCTAAAATTTGAGGAACAGTCGGCTTCGGGTCAAAGGCTGCCCTCGGCGTCTCGACGATGGCTTTCCGCTCAGCCCTCGGAAGCGGCCCCTGAGAGGCCGAGAGCGGAAGTCAGCCACGGGCCACAAACGGAAGTGCTCCCTGAGCAAGCGTTGGTTAGAATTGTCGGCTACAACGCCGTGATCTGACCCAACTAGGGAGCTGTAATGACCCGATCTATGAAAATTCCAACCGAGCTTTTTGACAGTCGGAAATTCGGTTTTGCTCAGGTGGCCGTTACTTCCACGCCCTTAGGGCACGCGATACACATTTCCGGTCAAGTCGCGTGGGATTCGAATGGAAACATCGTCGGTACTGGCGACATTGGACGCCAATTAGAAAAGAGTTTGGAAAACCTCAGCGTGGCCCTAGCTTCCGTTGGTGCCAGACTTGATGATGTGGGATCGCTACGGATTTATATTAGGCAAACCCACCTGCACCAAGGTGACACCATATCTCGCGCGCTCAAGGCTGTATTTGGTGACAATCCACCGTGCACAACTTGGATCGGAGTAACGAGCCTCGCCAGGGACGAGTTCCTTATCGAGATCGAGCCGTCGGTTGTATTCCTGCCCCGAACGGTATGACTACAGGCACAATCGGGGTCATGAGCGGCGGTCACCGCAACCTCCGTGCAACGTCCGGCCTCCCGCAGACAGCCGACATGGCGGTGGCTCGTTCTTTGTTCAGCTTGGGGCCAGAAGCGGGCATTCAGGTCAGCGGTGTAGTCAAGGGCTAGGCATATGCCTTCAGGCATTCAGCTTCAGCCCACTTCACCGCATCTTCGGCTGGCATCCCTTGCACGGCCTTCGCGAACATATCGATAATAATGTACTTGTTCAGCACCTCCGCCGCCTGACGGCTTGATGGCCCCGCATAGCCCATTAGCCGGCCAGTTCGTGCTGCCGACCGGAACGGAAGCATGACCGGATCCTTGTCCCACAGCGGATGCTTCTCCCAATCAGTCGTGGGGCCGACACTGAAGCCCTGTTGCGTAATGAAGTACTTTTCAAAGATCGGTTTGGAACTCATCCAGCGCATGAACTCCTTGGCCGGCTTCTGATTGCTCGAATAACGCAGTACGATGTTAGAGGCGGGGGTATGGAAGCTGAACTGCCCAGCTGGACCTGCCGGCAGCGGTGCGTGCTGGATGTCGTCCTTGATCGGCCTGCCGGCCTCGGTCTGATACGCATCCGGTTTGCGTAAAGCTTCAAGGTAAATGGAAGCGGCATTATTCGTCGCGCAGATTGTGCCACCGAGGAAGGCGCGGTTGTTGCTCGTGTCGTCCCAGGCAAGTCCGCCCTCGTCGTGGGCGTCCTTCCAGAACGCCACCATGAACTTGACAGCTTCGAGCGTCTCCTTGCTATTGAGCGAGACCGTCTTGCCGTCCGGCTCGACCTCCTTGCCACCCCAAGACCAGAGGTATGGATAGACAAAATTCGGGGCGTCTGCGAAGGCGTGACCGAGCGTCTGACCAATAGGACGGCCGTTAGCCTTGAGCTTCTTGCCAGCTTCGCGATACCGCTCCCACGTCTCCGGGAACTTCGCATAACCGGCCTCGGCAAACCACGATTTCCGGTAGGCTATTTGAATGCCGGTGATGTTGAAAGGAATGGCGAGCCAGCGCTTACCGTCGTATGCAGCTAAGCGAGAGGTCTCGTAAAAGCCGCCTTGAGACTTGCCAAGTTCCTCCGCCACGTCGTCGACTTCGGCCAGGCTCTCGGAATACAAATGCGCCCAATTATTAACTACGAGTACGATGTCGGGGCCCGATCCCGTTTGGATCGAGGAAGTGATGCGCGCCTGGACGTCATTCGCGTTAATCGTCTCGACCGTGAGCTTGATCCCAAGCGCCTTCTGACATTCTCTCGTGATTTCACCTTTTAAGAGCACGTCCGCCGCCGGCACGAAACTGGACGGGCGAAGCCAATGGACGGTCCTCTCCTGCGCGTAGGCGGGGGCGCCTCCCGAAGCTAGGAGCGCTGCGAGGCCGCCGAACCTTGCCTCCATAAGACCCGCGCCGGAAATCTTGAATAGTTCTCGCCGACTGATGCCCGCCACGACGCTCTCCTCTCTCTGCGCAATAAGCGTTACTGAGGAAGCACCTTGACCTTCCCGCCTCTGGCAAGGTCGCTGCAACGGATGGTCTCCGCGTCCGATAAGCAAGGCGTGCTTTCCCCACGCCTGGAGCTACACACACCGATCACTGGCATAGGTTGCTGACCCGCGCGGTCACTGGCCAAGTGATGGCCCCAAGCGCGGCTATCAATTCCCGTCGTCCGACCCTGGCTGGCATGTGCCTCGCCCCCGAGAGCTGCCTACCAGTGGGAATGATACCACGCTGCAGCCATACTGTCCCCGGTCTTCGGCCGGGCCGGAATCACTGCTTCAGGGGCCGCGCAATGTCGGCTACGGGTCCAGAAGGCGACATTGGCGGCCCGGACTCGATCTCTATTTGGTACGCACCGCGGGTCAGCTCAGGCGCACCCCGGGTCAGCACAGTTGACGTTTCAACTTAGCGCATGACCGAAACGTCAAAGCGCGTTTGGCGCTGCGCTCTGATCCGTTTAGAGTATGGTGGGTTGGTGGGGCCTGGTGCGGCCATGGTGCAAGAGCGGGTCCGAGTCGAGCGAAGATTATCAGCGATCTTGGCCGCCGACGTGGCCGGCTATTCTCGGCTCATGCACAATGACGAAGAGGCGACACACGCCAAGCTGACGGCCCTTCTCGCCGGAGGTGTCGAGCCCGCAATTGCGCAGCACGGCGGCCGCATCGTGAAGAACACCGGCGACGGGTTTTTGGCTGAGTTTCCAAGTGCGGTCGAAGCGGTGCGGGCTGCCATGCAGTTTCAGTCCCGCATCAACGAACTTACCTGCGACGACGCGGAAGACAGGCGCATTCTCTTCCGTGTGGGGCTCAATATCGGTGATATCATCGTCGAAGCCCATGACATCTTTGGAGACGGCGTCAACATTGCGGCCCGGCTCGAGAGCATCGCCGAACCCGGCGGCATCTGTATCTCTCAGACTGTCTTCAATCACGCGCGCGACAAGGTGCCGTTCGACGTTGAGGAAGCGGGTGAGCAAACTCTGAAGAACATCGCCCGGCCCGTCCACGTTTACCGCATCATCATCGACCCGGGCCCGCGGACTGCGACGCCCAAACGCGAGATTCCGGCGCTCGCGTTGCCTGACAAGCCGTCTGTCGCCGTGCTGCCGCTGACCAATATGAGCGGCGACCCCGAGCAGGAATTCGTCTCCGACGGTATCGCCGAAGATGTGATCACGGCGTTATCGCGTTATCCCTCATTGTTCGTCATCGCACGGAACTCGTCGTTCACTTACAAAGGGCGAGCGGTTGATGTGAGACAGGTCGGGCGCGAGCTCGGCGTCCGCTACGTGCTTGAAGGTAGCGTGCGCAAGGCCGGCAGCCGGATCCGCGTGACCGCGCAGCTCATAGAGGCGGCGACCAGCAATCATGTATGGGCCGAGCGCTACGACCGCGACCTCGCAGATATTTTCGCCGTGCAGGATGAGCTTACCGAAGCGCTGACGACTGCGCTCGCCCCCGCCATTGCAGACGCCGAGCTCCGACGCGCCATGCGCAGGCCGCCGGGCAGCCTTGATGCCTGGGCCGCCTATCAGCGCGGCCTGTGGCATCTGAGCAAAGCGACCGCAGAGGACGATGAGAGCGCCGAGAAATTCTTCAGACAGGCGATCGATCTCGACCCGACCTTCAGCGGCAGCTACAGCGCGCTCGCTCTGTACCAGCTGCAAGCGGCCGCGCTCTACCAGAAGATTGGCCTGCGAGACGCGCAACACTCGGCGGAGGCCTTGGCCCGCCGGGCGGTCGCGCTCGATGGTGCCGATGCCGAAGCCCGTTCGTGCCTTGGCTGGGCCTTGCAAGCACGCGGCGAGGCTGACGATGCGTTGGCGGAGATCGAGCGAGCTCTCTCTATGAGTCCAAATCTGGCGATCGCGCATGGCCATCGAGGCGCGACGCTGATCTTTGCCGGACGGCACAAGGAGGGGGTCACGTCTCTCAACGTGTGTATCAGGCTCGATCCCCGCGATCCCTATCTGGCAGTCCGCTTGTTGCACATTGCGTGCGGTTTATATTTCTGCGGCGAATACGAGGCTTCGATCGAGGCCGCAAAACGTCTGATCCGGTCGTATCCGAATTTTCCGATGATCTACCGCTGGTCCGCGGCGGCGCTGGGCCAGCTTGGCCGCACAGCGGAAGCGAAGGAAGAACTGGAAAAGGCCGTCTCGCGCGCACCGGGGGCCTTAGATATGTATGTCCGCAACAGAGCCCCGTGGTTTCGTCCAGAAGACCACGCGCATCTCGTCGACGGTCTGAGTAAGGCCGGATGGAGGGGGTGAGGCTGCATTGAACTGCGGGCCATCCCTTCTGTTTGCAGCGAGTTGTTCGACGTTTCCCGCACGACGTCTCTTGTCGGATTGCCAAACGTCCGATTCGGGGTCATTCACGTCGATCGGTCGCTGCTTGGTCAGGTCCGGTTTACCCGCGCCAGCCGACAGATGAACGAACGTCGAATTTCGCCGGTATGGGCCAACAAGAGACATACTCCTTGAAGTTTTTCCCCAATTAGGTTTCTACTTATGGGCGGTTCCTGTGCGAGACTTCATGTCACAGCAATATTCGCGTCGTAAGGCTCTTTCATCGCTGGCCGCTACAGTCGCATGTACGGTAGCCGGTTGTATCCCCGCAACCGCAGAGCCAGTTTCTCCTGGCGGGACGCAGGACTGCCCCGGTCCGATCTTCTCCCCAACAGGTCCAAACGCGGAGCTTTACGGCGCGAGCGATGACTATCCGCTTCCCGACATTTTGGAGGCGCGAAGACACGGCGACCCTTGGGAGCCAAAATACCGCGTCGCTGCATTCACTCATATCGATCAAATTTATCGAACTCGACTCATCAAGCGAGCTGTTACGCCGTGGAAGTTCAAGTGTTCAAGGGCAGACGTCTACTACAACTTTCAGGGAAGCCGGTTTTCGCCGCTCGACTATATGTCACGCAATCCGGTCACTGGCCTGCTCATCGCCAAGGACGACGAGATAATCTTCGAACGCTATCAGTACGCGCGAACTGATCAAGATCGGTTCGTATCGCAATCGATGGTCAAGTCCATAACCAGCCTGTTGATCGGCGTCGCCATCTCCGAGGGCGCCATCAAGTCAGTCGATGATATCCCCGAGACCTATGTGCCGGGCTTCAAGGGCAGCGAATACGGCAGGACGCCAATCCGCGATCTTCTGCACATGTCCTCAGGTGTTGATTTTGGCGAAACGAGAGATGGAGGTCGTGATCTAAATCGCCTGTGGAACGGGATGGGGATTGCCTTTTCAGGCACCAAGATCGGCACGGTGGAAAGCATCATGCAATTCAATCGTCGCATCGCACCAGCAGGGACAAGGTTTTACTACGCCAGCGTGGAACCCGATGTGCTCGGTATGGTGCTTCACCACGCGGTCGACAAACCGGCATCCGACTATTTGCGAGAGAAGGTGTGGGACCCGATTGGCACAGAAGCAGATGCTAGTTGGTTGATAGACGCGGAAGGATTTGAACTCAGTCACTTCGGCTTCAATGCCGTGCTGCGCGACTACGCCCGTCTCGGACGTTTGCTAGCGCATGATGGTACATGGGAGGGCAAGCAAATCGTGCCGGCGCAATGGATCATCGACGCGACGACGGTTCGAGCTTCGGATGGCTATCTTCTCCCTGGAAGGGCGACGAAAAGATTTGGATACGGCTACTTCTTGTGGCTGTTTCCTGGCGACAGGCGTCAGTTCGCACTTCTGGGATACAAGGGCCAATATATTTGCGTTGATCCTGCCTCAAAGATCGTCATGGTCCATACTGCAATTGAGGACCCTGCATATGGAGACGAGCCATGGGTCCTATGGTCTTCGCTGGTCGATCAGCTAAGCTAAAACTTTTTGCTCAGCACGAAGCTGCGCATCGGCCGCTCAGGTCAAACTGCGAAGAACTCCGACCAAGCAAATCCCGTCCGTTGTGTCACCGTGAGCCGACCTCAGCGCCTGGCGCCGTACCTTCGCTTTAGGGCCAGAGGACTAAACCGCTCGCGCGGTAGGACCCCGGGGCTGGCGACACAGCCAAGACGATAGCGCGACGGGGCGTCCTGTCTTGAGATGAGGGGTTCGCAACCTTCATCCAAGACAGGAGCATCCCCATGACCGACGAGGCAATGAGCCCGTTGCGCCGGCGCATGATCGAGGACATGACGATCCGCAAGCTCGCGCCGAAGACCCAACATGACTACGTGCAAAGAATCAAGAACTTCGCCGCGTTTCTCGGGCGCTCGCCGGATACGGCGACCTTCGAGGACGTGCGCCGCTATCAGCTACATCTGACGGCAAGCGGCGTTGGCGTGCCGACCATCAACCAGACCGTCTCGACGCTGCGGTTCTTCTTTCGGGTCACGCTCAAGCGCCACGAGATCGTCGAACACACCCATGTCATTCACGAGCCGCGCAAGCTGCCGGTGGTGCTCAGCGTCGAGGAAGTGGCGCGGCTGCTCGATGCCGCGCCGGGGCTGAAGTACAAGGCGGCCTTGAGCGTGGCCTACGGCGCTGGCCTGCGCGCCACTGAAGTGGTCTCGCTCAAGGTCTCCGATATCGACAGCAAGCGCATGATCATCCGCGTCGAGCAGGGCAAGGGCGGCAAGGACCGTCACGTCATGCTATCGCCGAGCCTGCTGGACCTGCTGCGGGCCTGGTGGAAGGCGGCGCGTCCGCAGGGTTGGCTGTTCCCGGGACGCGATCCGGCGCAGCCGATGACCACGCGCCAGCTCAATCGCGCCTGTCACGCCGCTGCGCAAATGGCGGAGATCAACAAGCGCGTCTCGCTGCACACCTTGCGGCACAGCTTCGCTACCCACCTCCTGGAGCAGAACATCGATGTCCGCGTGATCCAGGTGCTGCTCGGTCATGCCAAGCTCGACACCACGGCGCTGTATACCCGCGTCGCGACCAAGACGATCAGCGAGGTCATGAGCCCGCTGGAGCACATCGCGCTCAAACTCAAGGAGATCCGGCCGCCCGGCTGACGCCAAAGCGGTGTCGCGCCCGGCTTTGGAGGTTGCGGATATCTTCCGCGACCATGGCCCGGCATGGCGCAAGGCCCATGCCGGCCATGTCAGCCTCCACCAGCTCAAGGTGATGTCGGCGATCGAGCGCTGCCGCACGGCAGCCCTCGGCGGCCATGTCGCGCGCTGTGAGGACTGCGCCTATACGACCATCGCCTACAACTCCTGCCGCAACCGGCACTGCCCGAAGTGCCAGGGCGCCGCCGCGAAGGAATGGCTTGCCGACCGCGCGGCCGAGCTGCTGCCGGTGCCGTACTATCATGTGGTGTTCACGCTGCCGGCGGCCATCGCCGACATCGCTTACCAGAACAAGACCGTCCTCTACGACCTCTTGTTCAAGGTCTCGGCCGAGACCATGCTGACGATCGCCGCCGATCCGAAGCATTTGGGGGCCAGGATCGGCATTACCTCCGTGCTGCACACCTGGGGCTCGGCGCTCACCCATCACCCGCATGTGCACATGATCGTGCCGGGCGGCGGCATCTCGCTGGACAATAAGCGCTGGATATCGTGCCGGCCGGGCTTCTTGCTGCCGGTGCGCGTACTCTCCCGCCTGTTCCGGCGCGTGTTCCTGGAGAAGCTCGTCGCTGCCCACCAAGCCGGCCGCCTCAGCTTCTTCGGCGATTACGCCCACCTCGCCGAGGCGCAATCCTTCGCAGCTTACCTCACCCCGCTGCGCAAGGCCGAGTGGGTCGTCTACGCCAAGCGGCCGTTCGGCGGTCCCGAGGCAGTGCTGGCCTATCTGTCGCGCTACACCCACCGTGTTGCCATCGCCAACAGCCGCCTGATTGCCTGCGACCAGCGTGGCGTCACCTTCAAGTGGAAGGACTATCGCATCGAGGGCCGTGATCGCTACAAGCAGATGACGCTCGGGACCTTCGAGTTCATCCGCCGCTTCCTCATCCACGTGCTGCCACGCGGCTTCCACCGCATCCGCCACTACGGCCTGTTCGCCAAAGGCGCTTGCGCCGATAACATCGCCCGCGCCCGTGAGCTGCTCGCCGTTGCAAAACCTCAAGATGAGCCCACCGCTGCCGCCATCGATCCCAGCAAGCCGAGCTGTCCGTGCTGCGGCGGTCGCATGATCGTCATCGAGGTCTTCGCGCGCGGTGCAACGTCACGGTACCAGCCAACAGGTCCTCAGAGCGTCATCAGGATCGACACCTCATGACCGCGTCAAAGTCCTACAAATCTGCTCGTTACACGCGCCGGCTCTCGACCGGCCACGGCAGAGTGCACTCAGATGTAAAGCTGTCGTCTAAAATCGCCCGACAATTTGCTGCGTTCGACGCAATCTGTCGCTCTTCCATCAGCCGCGGCATCGTCAGCCAGCTTGCTGCGTCGGCTCGATCCCAATCGCACGCTCCGCCCGCGGCGCTCAAATCCCCATAGCGCACGCCGCACCACCAACGTATCCCCTCCCGCGGTTTCCTCCCTTGGAGGCTTTCGGACGCCGACCCTCGGAGCCCGCGGCACCGTCAATCATTGGGCCGGCATCCGAAACCCTTCACAAAAGCGGCCCTCGACCAGCCGCATTCGATAGCTCTGCTACCGGTCTAAAGCCGATCTCGCCTTCACCGAAAGATACGTCTGCTTCGACGCAGTCGCATCGGCTTGGACATTTCTGCGGCATATCCGCTTAACGATTGCGGAGAGATCCGAGAGTGTTCCAGGACGCCGGTTGAAAGACTGTCGCAAGGCCCTGCGATGATGACACTATGCCACTGTTTTGCCCGACGCGTCAACCTTGTATTCGAAAAATCAGAATATGCTGCGTCAGTTTGCTAAGCCATTGATATCGTGATCACCGGCTACTGTGCATGGGGTTGTTTTTTGACTTTTTGTTGTGCGGCCCCCAAGAGCTCCGCCGCGCCTGATCGCGGCCGCCGCTAATGTCCGCCGAGATAGGCCGTGATCAGTCGGGGATCGTGGATGAGATCCTTGGCGGGTCCTGACTGCACGATCTCGCCGGTCTCCAGAACGTAGCCGTAGTCGGCCGTCTCCAGTGCGGCGCGGGCGTTCTGCTCGACCAGCAGGATCGACACGCCGAGATCGCGGAGCGATGCGATGGTGCGGAAGATCTCGCGCACGATCAGGGGCGCAAGGCCGAGGCTCGGCTCGTCCAGCATGAGCAGCTTGGGCCTCGCCATCAGCGCGCGTCCAAGTGCGAGCATCTGGCGCTCGCCGCCGGAGAGCGTGCCGGCGGCCTGGCGCTGCCGCTCCTTCAACCGGGGGAAGCGATCATAAACCTCATCGAGCGTCTTCTGGACACTGGTGCGGTCGCACAGGCTGTAGGATCCCAGCAGGAGATTGTCGGCAACCGACATGTCGGAGAACAGCTCGCGCTTCTCCGGTACCAGACACAATCTGCGTTCGACGCGATCCTCGACCGACATCCTGCCGATGTCGCTGCCCTGAAAGACCATGCGGCCTCTCGAGGAGAGCAGTCCGATCGCGGCCATCAGCAGCGTGGTCTTGCCGGCGCCGTTCGGGCCGATGACGGTGACGATTTGTCCTTCCTCGACCGACAGCGAGACGTTGCGGACCGCTTCGACATTGTCATAGCAGACCGTGACGTCCGACAGGGAAAACATCGAGCTCACGCGACGCCTCCGAGATATGCCTCTTGCACCCTAGCGTCGCTGCGGATAGCAGCCGGCGCGCCCTCGCAGAGCTTCGAGCCGAAATCCAGCACGACGATGCGGTCGACCAGCGACATCACGAACTCCATGTCGTGCTCGACGATCAGGATGGTCAGGTGGTCCGCCCGGAGCGAGCGCAGCAGCTCGGCCAGCCTGAGCTTCTCCTGGCGGCGCAGGCCTGCCGCGGGCTCGTCCAGCACCAGGAGGGTCGGGTCTGCGGCAAGCGCGCGCGCGATCTCCAGGATGCGCTGATTCCCGAGCGGCAGGTTGCCGGCGAGTTCGAACGGCTTCTCGGCGAGACCGACGCGTTCGAGCTGCATCAGCGCCTCATGACGCGCGCTCGCTTCCTCGCGCCGGTTGAGCCGGAAGGCGCCGGCGAACAGACCTGCACTGGTGCGGCCATAGGTACCGAGCATCACGTTCTCCAAAAGGCTCATGCGCGGCCGCAGCTTGACGTGCTGGAACGTGCGCGCGATTCCGGCCTTGGCGATACGCGACTGCTCGTCACGTGTGATCGGGCGTCCGGCAAAGACGATCTCGCCCTTGTTGACCCGCAGCGCGCCGGTCAGGCAATTGAACATCGTGCTCTTGCCGGCTCCGTTCGGACCGATCACGGCGAGGATTTCACCCGACCGCACTTCGAAGCTGACATTGTTGACGGCAATCAGTCCGCCGAACCGGCGCTCGGCGCCGTCCACCTTCAAGAGCAGCTCACCGGGCTTCGGTTGCGAACGGCGGGGCAGGGGCGATGCCGGTTGCGGCCGCTCGTGCTGCAGTTTCGGCAGGTAGCGCGCGATGAACGGCACAATGCCCTGTCGGGCCCATTGCAGGAACAGGATGAAGAGAGCCGAGAAGGCGACGATCTCGAGCTGTCCGGAGGCGCCCTTGGCGATCAAGGGCAGATAGTCCTGCACGCTGTTCTTCAGCAGCGTCACGATGGCGGCGCCGACGACGCCGCCGAGAAGGCTGCCGGCACCTCCGACCATCGACATCATCAGATATTCGATGCCCATGCCGGCATCGAACGGGCCGGGGCTGATGAAACGGCTCATATGGGCATACAGCCATCCCGACAGCGAGGCCAGGAAGGCCGCGATCACGAAAGTCACGAGCTTGATCCGGAACGCGTTGATGCCGAGGCTTTCGACCAGCATGTTGCCGCCGCGCAGCGCGCGCATGGCGCGGCCGAGCCGGGAGTCCAGCAGGTTGTAGCCGAGCAAGAGGATGGCGGTCACGATGCCCCAGATCAGGAAATAGATCTGCGCGCTGGAGACGAGGGCGAACGATCCGAAGCTGATCGGCGGGATCGACGAGATGCCGTTGAACCGGCCGAGCCCCTCGACATTGCCGAACAGGAAGCCGATCGCCAGACCCCAGGCCATGGTGCTGAGCGAGAGGAAGTGGCCCTGGAGCCGAAGCGTGACGAGGCCGAGAATGGTCGCAACGCCGCAGGTCAGGGCCACACCGAACAGCAGGCCGAGCCAGGGCGAATGGCCATTCAATGCCGAGACCCAGGCGGTGGCATAGGCCGCGACCCCGACGAAGGCCGCCTGTCCGAACGACACAATGCCGCCGACGCCGGTGAGGAGCGCGAGCCCGATGGCGACCAGCGAATAGATGCCGATGTAGTTCATCAGCGTGATGCTGAACGGGCCGAGGACGAAGGGAGCCGCAGCGAGGCACAGGACGGCGGCGCCAGCGGCGATCTGAACGTGAAGGCGCGTCATTCCTCGATCTCCTCCTCGGAATGCAGCGATGCGAGGGATCGCCAGATCAGCACCGGGATCAGCAGCGAGAACACGATGACGTCCTTCAGTGCGCTGCTCTCGAAGGATGCGAAGCTTTCGAGGATGCCGACGCCGACGGCACCGATCGCCGCGCCCGGATAGCTCGTCATGCTGCCGATGATGGCGCCGACGAACGCCTTGAGGCCGATCAGGAAGCCGGAATCGTAGAACACCGTGTTGACGGGCGCGATCAGGATGCCCGATACGCCGGCCATGAGAGAGCCGAGGAGATAGGCGATCGTGCCGGCGCGCGCCGGTCGTATTCCCATCAGCCGCGAGCCGGTCCGGTTCACGGCGGTGGCGCGCAGGGATTTGCCGACCAGCGAGAAGTCGAAGAAGAGATAGAGCAGGCCGCTGAACACGAGCGCTGCGATGACGATCAGCATGGTCTGGCCTGAGATCAGCACGCCGGCGAGCTCCATCGAGAGCGAGGTCAGCGGCTCGGTGCGGACACCCTCGGGGCCGAAAAACAATAGGCCCAGCCCCACCAGCGCAAAATGCAGGGCCACCGACACCGTCAGCAGCAGCAGCACCGTGCCGTCCGCGATCGGGCGGAACACGATGCGATCGAGCAGCGGCGAGATCGGCGTGATCAACATCAGTGCGAGCACGAGCCTGACGGCGAGGGGCGGGTCGAGGCGCATGGCAAGCCAGGCGCTACCGACCACAGCCAAGGGGAGCACGAGATAGAAGAGCAGGGCGCGCGGAGCGAGACGAAGCTCGCCAGAGCGCGTCAACGAAACGATCTCGATCAGGGTTGCGAGGCAGGCCAGCACCACGACCAGCGCGCCCGTCCCCGGAAAGCGCTTCGCATCAAGGGCGGCCAGCGTCAGCGCAGTGAACGCCGCGATGTCGCCGAAGGGGACGAAGATGACCCGCGTCACGGTGAATATGAGCACGGTCCCGATCGCCACGAGCGCATAGACCGCGCCGGTGGCGATACCATCGATCGCGAGTATGGCCGCGATATCGCTCGTCATTGAGACGCTGTCCCCCTTCTGATTGCCGCCCCTTGGTCCTTCTTTACGGCGCGTACTTCCAGGCGCCGCCGGTGAGGCGAACGACGACGAGGGAGCGCTCGTCGACACCAGTCACGGCGCCCGGCTTGAAGTTGTAGACTGCATGTACGCCCGGAAGCTCCTTGGTGCTGAGGATCGCATCGCGCAGGGCAGCGCGGAATTCGACCGTGCCGGGTTTCGCGGTCTTGAGCGCCCGCTCGGCGGCATTGGCGAAGATCAGCCAGGCGTCGAAGGAATAGGCCGAGAAACCGTCCGTGGTCGGAATGTTGTGGGTCTTCTGGTAGACGCTGCGGAAATCCAGCGCGATCTTCTTGGCGAAGTGCTCCTCGGGCAGCTGTTCGGCGACGATCACGGGCCCGGCCGAGACTTGAATTCCGTCCGCCGCCTTGCCGCCAACATTGACGAAGTCCGGATTGACCAGCGCCACCGTGCCGTAGGTGTTGCCCTTGAAGCCGCGCTCGGCAAGGCTGAGCAGCGGCAGCGCACCTTGCGTGCCAGAGCCTCCAATTAGCACGGCGTCGGGCCGTGCGGCCATCACCTTGAGGATCTGCGCGGTGACCGACGTGTCGGTGCGGGCATAGCGCTCGTTGGTCTGGATCTTGAGATCGTCAGTCGCCTCGGCTGCCTTGGCGCCGTTGTAGACGAGGTCGCCCCATGCATCCGAGAAGCCGATATAGCCGATATTCTTCTTGCCATCGCGCTTCATGCGATCGGCGATGATCTTGACGAGCAGCGACGCCGGCTGCGGTACCGAGACCACCCACTGCTCCGGCGTGTCGGGCAGCTTGACGATCGGCGAGACCGCGATCATCGGCACTTTCAATTCGCTCGCCACTGCCGCCATCGCGATCGTCGATGGTGCGGTTGCGGTGCCGATCAGCAGGTCCACCTTCTCTTCTTCCACCAGCTTGCGCGCGTTGCGCGTCGCAGCCGACGGATCGGAGCCGTCGTCGAGCTGGATCAGGCGAATGGTCTCGCCATTGACCGACTTCCTGTATTCGTAGGCGGCGTTGATACCGCGCCCGTAGGGGATCCCGATCGAGGAGCCGTTGCCGCTCAGCGAGGTGACAAAGCCGATGGTGATGTCGGCCTGCGCGGCTGGTGCAGCGACAATTCCAGCCACAAGTGCAAGTAAGCTCACGGTCTTGCGCATTGCCTTCTCCTGCTTCGATAGGGATGTGAGTGACTGGATGCTGCCGGGCCCGAGCCCAAACTTCGAACGAATTGATCGAAAGCGATGCTGCAGCGCCGAATGTCGGCGCGACTGAAAAGACCTTGCCTTGCGGGCGGCGCAATCATGCCCGGGCTTGCCGCTGCAGGTTAGCGCAGCCGCGCTCTGTCGCGCGTCGTTCAGGTTCGAAGACTGTCCACACGATCGAGTCTCTCAAGAACGGTGCCCTGCAACACTATTGTTACGCCGCCCCAGCGCCGGTCGGCGAAGTATTACTTAAAGCCTAAAGTATATTCCGCGGAGGCGTCAACAGCATGGGGCGGCTGTCTTCAAAAAATGCTGCTGCATACAATTCCGGCACCGGCAGCCAAAACTCGCGCCTCCTGTTCGCCCGAAATGGGCGCGGCGGCGGTGGCGCCTCGGACCACAATCTTCGATGCGCCGCACACATTTGACGCGCCAATTAGTTTATGGTTGAAATATTCGCGTCGACAGTCCCGCGACCGATCCTCCCATACCCGCTCGAGGAGAAGGACGATGCGCATCTTCTGGCAGAGCTTCGTTGATGCGAGCCTGAACGCGCCGTACATGGCGCTGCTGTCCGAGTATCTCAACAACATCGCTGCGCCGGGTACGACGGTCCATGTCGAGGGCATTTCGCCGCCGGATCGGGAGTTCGGGCGTCTTGCTGAGCTGCGCTGCGCCGTCCAGGCGATCGACAATGGTATCGCAGCGGAGGAGCAAGGCTTCGATGCATTCGTCATGGGGCACTTCCAGGATCCCGGTCTGTACGAGCTTCGCGCGACGCTCGATATTCCCGTGATCGGTACCGGCGAGGCGACGCTGCTTGCCTCCTCGCAGCTTGGTCGGCGGCTCGGCCTCGTTACGCTCGATACCGTCTTCGAGGTCTGGCACTACGAGCAGGCCGAGCGTTATGGCCTCGGCGATCGCGTCGTTCACGTGACGGGCCTCGACTGCAAGCCCGAGGATTTCGCAGATGCCTTCGCGGGCGATCAAGCCGCGCACCGGCGCATGGTCGAGGATTTCGTCGCCTGCGCGCTGCCGCTCGTCGAGCGCGGCGCCGATGTCGTGATTCCCGCCGGCGTGCTGCCGGGCCTGCTGATCGGCCGGGAACATGGTCTCAAGGTTGGGCACGCCCCGGTGGTCAACTGCGCCGCGGTGGCGCTGAAGAGCGCCGAGATGTGGGTGCAGCTCAGGCGCCTCAATGGTACCGAGCCGAGCCGCGGGCCGAGCTTCAAGCGCGCCAGCGCGCTTGCTCGTGACGATTTCCGCGCGATGCTCGCGCGCAACCGACGTTAGGGCTCGCTGCAGCGTTTGGAGAAGACGACATGATGACGCCTGACAAGATCCTATACGAAACCGAAGTCACGGCCACCGGAGGCCGTGACGGTCAGGCAGCGAGCTCCGACGGATTGCTATCGGTGTCGCTGTCATTGCCGACAGCGCTGGGCGGTCCCGGAGGCGAGGGCACGAATCCCGAGCAGCTCTTTGCGGCCGGCTATGCCGCGTGCTTTCTCGGTGCGGTCAAGCTCGTCGCGCGCACCAGGAAGGTCGTGCCGGCCGCGGAGCCTTCGGTGACGGCGAAGGTCGCGATGGGCCCCGTGCCGGTTGGTTATGCGCTCGCCGTCGAGCTGAAGGTCAGGCTGCCCGGTGTCGAGACTTCGGTGGCGGAAGCCATCGTTGCGGGCGCGCACGAGCGCTGTCCCTATTCGAACGCGACGCGCGGCAATATCGATGTGAAGCTGACGGTGGTCTGAGGCGGATGGACAGGACAGGCGGCCGGTGACGAATTCGCTGCGCATACCCTATGACGGCATCGTGATGGCAGCTCCCGTCACGATACCCTATGTGCGCTACTCCATCGAAAGCGCGCAGTGGTGGATAGGTCGCGCCTTGCGCTCGCTCGTCACCGAGTCCGGCATCAAGGTCTCCGATATCGATGGTCTGTGCGTCTCCAGTTTCACCATGGGCACGGACAGCGGCATCGGCCTGACGCAGCATTTCGGACTCTGCGTGCGATGGTTGGATACGATTCCGCTCGGTGGCGCCAGCGCCATCGCCGCGCTGCGAAAGGCGGCGCGCGCGGTTCAGGCGCGCGATGCCGATATCGTGGCATGCATCGCCGGCGACACCAACCACGTCGATTCCTTCCGCTTGACGCTCGAGAATTTCTCCCGCTTCAATCAGGATGCGGTCTATCCTTACGGCGCGGGCGGCGCGAATTCGAGCTTCGCTCTCATTGCACGCAACTACATGCGGAGTTTCGGAGTCACGCGTGAGGATGTCGGCAGGATCGCGGTCGCCCAACGCGCCAACGCCTTGCGCAATCCGCACGCGCTGATGAAGACGCCGTTGTCGATCGAGCAGTATTTGGCGGCGCGCCCCATCTCCGATCCCATTCACCTGTTCGACTGCGTGATGCCTTGCGCCGGCGCCGAGGCCTTCCTCGTGATGCGGGAGGAAACGGCCGCCTCGCTGCGGCTGCCGGCGGCAAGGCTGCTGTCGACGATCGAGCGCCACAATGCCTTTGCTGATGATCCGATGCAGGTTCGTGGCGGCTGGGCGATGGACGTCGGTGAGCTCTATGCGATGGCCGGCGTCAAGCCCGACGATCTGGACATCGTCCAGACCTACGACGATTATCCCGTCATCTCGATGATGCAGTTCGAGGATCTCGGCTTCTGCGGGAAGGGCGAGGGAGCCGAGTTCGTGCGCCAGCACGATCTCGCCATCGACGGGGACTTTCCGCACAACACATCCGGCGGACAACTCTCGGTCGGACAGGCCGGAGCAGGCGGCGCCTATCTCGGTCTCGTCGAAGGGCTGCGGCAGGTTCTGGGAGTTGCGGGCCCGACACAGGTCAGGGATGCAAGCCTCGGCCTGGCCTCGGGCTTCGGTATGATCAATTATGATCGCGGACTTGCCTCCGGCGCCGCGATCTTTGCCGGGCCTTCGCGATGATCGATCCGATTGAACCGCCACGACGCAAGAATCCGCTGCTGCGGACGCGCCTGCCGACTGCGCCGTCGCGCGCGCGCAGCAGGACGTCGCACGGCTTCACGCGCGCCGCCGCGGAAGGTCGCTTCATGCTGCAGCGCTGCGAGGGCTGCGGCACCTTCACCTATCCGGCGCGAGAGGCGTGCCCCTCATGCCTGTCGGCCGCGCTCGCTTTCGTCGACGCGCCGGCTCGCGGCTTGCTGCTTGCCGAGACCACGGCGCGCGTGCCGAGTGACGTCTATTTCCGCGAGCGGGCGCCCTGGCGCGTCGGCCTCGTCAAGATGGATTGCGGGCCGACCATCGTGGCGCATCTCCATGCCGACTGTATCGAAGGCGCCCCCGTCCGCATGTCGTTCCAGCTCGACAAGAGCGGTCAGGCGGTGGCCTTTGCCCGACCCGAAGGGGAGACCCCCGACATGGCTGACGACAGGCAGTGGCGTGAAATGACCGCCGATCCCAAGTTTCGACGCGTGCTCGTGACCAACGGCCGCAGCGCTATCGGTCGGGAAGCTGCCTTGGCGTTGAAGGCCGCGGGGACCAAGACGGTGTTCGTCGGCATCGCGGAGCGGTGGCGGCCGTTTGCCGGCGAAGAGCTGTTGCGAGGGCAGGACGGCATCGAACTCGTGCCCCTCGACGCCGCCGATGAAAAGTCAGTTGGCGATCTCGCCGCCGACATCGGCGGCAAGGTCGACATCCTCGTGAATACGACGGAGTATGTGAGGCCCGGTGGCCTACTGGACCGCAAGGGCACCAGCATTGCACGCGACGAGATCGACCAGGCCTATCTCGGCTTCATCAATCTCGCGCAGGCCTTCGGGCCCGTCATGCGGATGCGGGGCGCGGACGGCATCAACAACAGCGTCGCCTGGGTCAACATCCTCTCCGTCCATGCGTTGGCAAACTGGCGCGCCTTCGGCGCTTACTCCGCCTCGCAGGCCGCGTGCCTGTCGCTTTCGCATTGTCTTCGCGCCGAACTCCGGCCGGGCGGCATCAAGTTGATGAACGTCTTCACGGGGCCAGTCGACACCGAGTGGTTTCAGAGCGTGCCTCCGCCGAAGGTGGCGCCGCGCGCCGTCGCGCAGGCGGTCGTCGCCGGGCTCAGGGGCGGACTTGAAGAGATGTATGTCGGAGACGTCGCCGAGGAGATCCGGCAGCGCCTTGCGGCCAATCCAAAAGCACTCGAGCGCGAGCTCGACCGCTGAACGGCCAATTCGATCAAGCTGGAGGACGCGACGATGCAAGGCAGGGCTCTTCTGGAACTGGCGGATGCGATCGCTTCGGACGCGGTGCGCGTCATTGATCTGAGCTTCACGCTCAGCCCCGACTTTCCGGTGATCGTGTTGCCGCCCGAATTCGGCCAGGCGGCGCCGGTGCGCATCCAGGAGATTTCACGTTATGACGCGCGTGGTCCGGCCTGGTACTGGAACAATGTGACCTTCGGCGAGCATACCGGCACGCATTTCGACGCACCGATTCACTGGTTCACCGGCAAGGATCTCGCCAACAATGCGGTTGATACTATGCCGGCCAAGGACATGATCGCGCCCGCCTGCGTCATCGACTGCTCCGCGCAGGCGGCGCAGGATCCCGACTTCGTGCTCACGGTGCCGATCGTCGAGGCCTGGGAGGCTCGGCACGGACGGATTCCTTCCCGGCACTGGGTGCTGCTGCGGACCGACTGGTCGAAGAAGGGGTGGCGCGACTATTCCAACCTCCGGGATGACGGCGCTCACACGCCGGGCCCGAATCCGGCGGTGATGAAATGGCTGGTGGAGGAGCGCGGCATCATCGGATTCGGCACCGAGACGATCGGCACCGATGCAGGGCAGGCTGGGCATTTCGAGCCGCCTTATCCCGCGCATCACTTCCTCCATGGCGCGGGCCGCTATGGCTTGCAGTGCCTGTGCAACCTGGATCAGCTCCCCGCCACTGGGGCGATCATCGTGGCCTCTCCGCTGAAGATCAAGAACGGTTCGGGCAGTCCGCTACGCGTGATCGCGCTGGTCTCCTCGACGTGAAACGCGCGCATGGCGCTTGCCCGACATCGATACACACGAAACGAAAGACAGGTGCCATGATCTCGATGAAATCACTGCTCGGCTCCGCGCTGCTGCTTCTGGCCGTTCCTCAGGGAGCGCGAGCCGACATCCTCGTCGGCTTCGTCACCGGTCTCAGCGGGCCGGTATCCTCGATCGGCATTCCGAACGCGAAGGGGATCGCCGCGGGAGAGACGTATGTCGGCGAGATCGGCGGCGAGAAGGTGCGTCTCATCCAGCTCGACGACGCCTCCGATGCCACCGCCTCGGCGCGCAACGCGCGCAAGCTCGTCGAGCAGGAGAAGGTCGACATCCTGATGGGGACGTCGGGGGCGCCGCAGACGCTGGCGATGGCCACCGCCGCGATCGAGATGAAAGTGCCGATGATCGCTGTCTCTCCGATCGCATCGGTTCCGGCCGGCGAGGGCGGCCCCTGGGTCGTGCAGACCCCGCAGCCGATGCCGCTCCTGGTCCAGGGCGTCGTTGATCACATGAAGGCGCGCGGCTTGAAGACAGTCGCGTTCATCGGGTTTTCGGATGCGCTCGGCGATCTCCTGTATGACTCACTGTCGCAGAGCGCCAAGGCGGCCGAGATCAAGGTCATCGCCAATGAACGCTACGCCAGATCCGACTCGTCGGTGACCGCGCAGGTGCTGCGCGCGCTTGCGGCCCGCCCCGACGCCATCATGCTCGGCGGCACCGGAACGCCGGGCGCGCTGCCCGCTATTGCCTTGTCCGAGCGCGGATACAAGGGACCGCTCTACGGCAATAACGGGATGATCAGCGCCGATTTCCTTCGCCTCGCCGGCAAGACCGCCAACGGCATCATCTGCCCCACGGGGCCGGTGATCGCGGCCGAACAGCTTCCGTCGAGCAATCCTATTCAGAAGGTCGCCTTTGCCTACCGGGCGGCTTACGAGAAGGCGAACGGCGAGCAGCCGACGGACGGATTTTCCTCCTACTCGTTCGATGGCTGGGTGGTCTTCGTCGACGCAGCCAAGCGCGCGTTGGCGACCGGTGCCAAGCCAGGCTCGCCGGAATTCCGCAACGCGCTGCGCCAAGCGTTGTTCACCACCAAGGAGGTCGTCGGCACGCAGGCAATCTACAATTTCACGCCGGCGGATCGGCACGGCGTCGATGCACGTTCGCGCGTCCTCGTTCAGATCGAGGACGGGAAGTACAAGCTCCTGCCTTGACGTCGGGCGGGCCTGGTCGAGCCGGATTTGACGGAGCATTGCATGCGGGATGACGCCGGGCGGCAGCAGGAAGCGCCGGCCTGGGCGCGTGCGGTCGAGCTGTTTCCACCTTGCGATCGCGTGCTCTCGACCATCCTCGCCCGGCAGGCGGAGCGCTACGACGATCGCGTTCTGCTGGTTGCTGGGCAGACGCGCTGGACCTATGCGCAGACTGCGGCGATAGCGGCTGCATCGGCGCAGACGTTGATCGAGGCCGGCATCAAACCGGGAGACCGGGTCGCGTTGATGTGCTCGAACCGACCGCAGTTTCTTCAAGTCTATCTCGGCTGCGCCTGGCTCGGGGCCATCACGGTGCCAATCAACACGGCGCTGCGGGGGCTGCAGCTCGCGCATATCTTCCGCAATTCGCGTCCTGCGCTCCTCGTCGCCGAAGCCGGGTTTCTCGCCGCACTCGAGACCGTTGGCACCGAGGCCGCTCTGCCGCCGCTCGTATGGACGATCGATCAGGTCGTGGAGGCGCCACGGATCGCAGCGGTGCCGTTGCCCGCGCTCGCATCCATGGCGCCGGCTGGTGCCGTGCGGCCGGGGGATACCGTTGCCGTCCTCTACACCTCCGGCACCACGGGGCCGGCCAAGGGCGTGTGCTGTCCGCAAGCGCAGCTGTTCTGGTGGGGCATCTGCTCGGCGCGGGCACTCGGCATTCGCGAGGGTGACGTGCTGTTCACGACCTTGCCGTTGTTCCACACCAACGCGCTCAATGCATTCTATCAGGCCGTGCTGAACGGATGCACTTATGTGCTCGAGCAAAAATTCTCCGCTTCAGGCTTCTGGGCGGCCGCGCGAGCCCACAATGCGAGCGTGGCTTACCTGCTCGGTGCCATGGCATCCATGCTACTGGCCCAGCCTCGGAAAGAGGATGACACCGCTCATCGCGTTCGCGTCGCTTTGGGTGGGGGCGTACCGCCGCAGAATCATCGGCCGTTTCTCGAGCGGTTCGGCGTGCCGCTGGTTGACGGCTATGGGTCGACGGAGACGAATTTCGTGTTCGCAGGCGCCATTCCCTCCGACCGTCCGGGAACCATGGGATATCTGGCCGGAGGCTTCGAGGCCCGGATCGTCGACGAAGATGATTCAGAGCTGCCTGACGGACAGGCTGGCGAACTCGTCCTGCGCGCCAAGGAGCCGTTTGCGTTCGCCACCGGATATTTCGGCATGCCGGAGAAGACGGTCGAAGCGTGGCGAAATCTCTGGTTTCATTCCGGCGATCGCGTCGTCCGAGACGCGGATGGACATTATCGCTTCGTTGATCGCATGAAGGATTCGATCCGACGGCGCGGCGAGAACGTGTCCTCCTGGGAGGTCGAGCAGATCATCCTTGCCCATCCGGCGGTCGCCGCGTGCGCGATCTACCCGCTGCCGTCCGAACTGGGCGAGGATGAGGTTGCGGCAGCGATCTTGCTGGAGCAGGGGCAGTCGCTGGAGCCCGCCGACATCGTCAGGCATTGCGAGGGGCAGATCGCCTATTTCGCAATTCCGCGTTATGTCCGCATTGTGAGCGAGATGCCGCTAACGGAGAACGGCAAGATCAAGAAGGGCGCGCTGCAGCAGGCCGGTGTGACGACGGATACCTGGGACCGCGAAGCCGCCGGCATTCGAGTCCGGCGCTGAGCCTCACGTCCGCTCGCGATGCTGCAGAGCGTCCCTCACGGCGCTCTTCACATCGTCGAGCGCGCCGACGAGGCCGTCGAGACGGTCCATCGGGAATTCGGCCAGCAATTCGGCGAGCCAGGCGCCGTGACTCTTCGCCATCCGCCTGAAGGTCTTTCGGCCCTCGACCGTCATGCAGACGATCTGCACGCGCCGGTCCAGATTTGACGGCGTCCGGGTGATATATCCATCTTCGACCAGGCGATCGACGATCGGCGTCAGGTTGCCGGCCGAAACCATCAGGCGCTTGGGCAGTTCTCCCAGCACCAATCCGCTCGGCTCCCGATCGAGTTGAGCGAGAACATCGAAGCGCGGCATCGTAAAATCGTATTCCTCGCGAAATCGGCGCCGCAACTCACCCTCGATCAGTGTCGTGCAGGCCAGCAGCCGGAGCCAGAGCCGCGTCTGAGCCCTGTACTCGGTCTCCGCATCGGCCGCGTTCCTGGTGGACGCCGGCGAGGACTCCTTTGCGAGTGCCAAATCGATCTCCTGAGCCTCGTGGCGCGTTGAAGGCGAATGCAATTCCATTCGATGCGCAACAGAATAGTTCGTGCCAAAACTAAATTCAAGGCGGGGACCGGAAGAGCAGGGCGTCTCCTGATCCGGGGCGGATTTGGTCCGTGTTTTCTGTCAGCGCCGCCAGGCAAGCACCGGAAATCGTCTGTGCGCCGGCGCCTTGACAAGGTCTTCAGGGAGGGAAATAGTTTATGCTTAAAGCAATTCGAGGGCGCCGGCTGCATTGGCGGATTTGATCGCAGGCACGCCACAGAACATGCCGGCCGCCGGCAGGCAACCGACCTTGTGGAGCGACAGATGAGCTCACTGGCAAAGACAATCTCCCGCGACTGGCTGGATTGGCCGTTCTTCGAGCCGCGTCATCGCGCAATTTGCGAGGCGCTCGACCGCTTCGTCACGCAGGGTGGTCTTCAGGCGGCCGACCACAGCGACGTCGATGGCGCCTGCCGCAAGCTCGTTCGCGCGCTTGGCTCGGCGGGACTGCTCGACTGCGCCGTTGCGGCGCCGGACGGTGACGTGGCGAGCATCGATTCCCGCTCGATCTGCCTGTCGCGCGAGACGCTGGCCTATGCCGATGGTCTTGCCGATTTCGCCTTTGCAATGCAGGGCCTCGGATCCGGCGCCATCGCGCTTGCCGGCTCGGCGGAGCTGCGAAACGCCGTGCTGCCGAAAGTCCGTTCCGGCGAATGGCTGGCTGCCTTCGCGCTTTCGGAGCAGGCGGCGGGCTCGGATGTGGCGGCCATGACGTGCATAGCGCGCGTGGACGGCGACAGCTACGTTCTGGAAGGCGAGAAGACCTGGATCTCGAATGGCGGGATCGCCGACGTCTACACGCTGTTCGCGCGAACCGGGGAGGCGCCTGGCGCGCGCGGCATCTCCGCCTTCGTGGTGTTTCCCGATGATCCCGGCTTCAGCGTGGCCGAGCGCATCGACATCATCGCGCCGCATCCGCTCGCAACGCTGCGTCTGGACAACTGCCGCATCCCGATCAGCCGCCGCATCGGTCCGTCCGGCGGTGGATTCAAGATTGCGATGCAGACCCTCGACATCTTCCGGTCCTCGGTTGCCGCAGCCGCGCTGGGTTTTGCCAGACGCGCGCTGGAGGAGGCACGACTGCACGCGCAGACACGGCGCATGTTCGGAACGACGCTGTCGGACCTGCAGCTGACCCAGGCCGCACTCGGCGACATGGCGACTGAAACGGATGCTGCGGCGCTGCTGACCTATCGCGCCGCGTGGCGCCGCGACGTTCAGAAGCTTCCCACCACGCGTGAAGCGGCAATGGCAAAACTGGCCGCCACCGAAACCGCCCAACGGGTCGTCGACCGCGCGGTGCAGATGTTCGGCGGTCGCGGCGTGCGCAAGGGCGAGATCGTCGAGAGCCTGTATCGCGAAGTCCGCGCGCTTCGCATCTACGAAGGGGCGACCGAGGTTCAGAAGCTGATCGTCGCGCGCGAACTCCTCAAGCCGCGCTGACGGGGGCTCTCAGCGCAGAGCGTGACGGCAGCGGTCACTACGACACATCCAGCGCTCGCTTGCGTTTGGGCGCCGCCGGTCGGTCAGGTCGTCGGGCTCCACGCGTCCTGGAGGGCGCAGCGCCATTGTCCCGCTTGCGCGCGGCACGCGAGGCCCGCGCGCCAGGTGTCTTCTCCCGATGCAAGAGCTTGCGAAGCGTAGAGGGGTCGGCATACCCAACCTTCTCGGCGATGTCATCGAGGCTGAGCCGAGTGGTTTCCAGAAGCTCCATTGCCTTATCGACGCGCAACCTCTGGACAAATCTCACCGGCGAAAGCCCGGTGGCGCGCTCGCATCGGCGCGCAAAGGTACGCGCACCCAGGGACCCGCTGTCATCGTCATGACCGAGATGCCAGGCATTAGCCCGCACGTCGCGCGTTTCGCTCGCTGGGTTCGCGACGCAGGCTTCAGCGTCTACATGCCGTCGCTTTTCGGAAAGGATGGCGATGTTCCCGACGCCGAAACTGCGGCCCGCGTTTTTCGGCGCGCGTGCGTCAGTGCTGAATTTCGAGCGCTCGGGGGCGGATCATCGAGCCCTGTATCCAACTGGTTGCGGGCACTCGCGAGGCTGGCCCATGGCGAGAGTGGCGGGCCGGGAGTCGGTGCTATCGGCATGTGCTTTACCGGCAACTTCGCGCTGAGCATGATGCTGGAGCCGGCACTGCTGGCTCCTGTCTTGTCCCAGCCGTCGCTCCCGTTGGACAATCCCGCAGGCATCGAGAGCTCTGCTGACGAACTGGCGCAAGTCCGTTCAAGGCTGGAACGCGAAGATCTGACCGTCCTTGCCTACCGGTTTGCGGGCGATTCATTCTGCCGTGCCGAACGGTTTGCTGCCTACCAGTCCGCGCTCGGCGATCGCTTCATTGGTCGCGTTTTGCCTGACACGGCCGCGAATACCGGGCCCAAGCCACCGTTCTTCGAGCAGTTCGTCAAGACGCCCCATAGCGTCGTCACAGTTCATCTTGTCGATGAGGCGGCTCTCGCAGCCCGGGACGAGATTCTCGCATTCTTTCAGAAGCGCCTGAAATCGGTACTCCCCACCATTGGGCATCGATGAACTTGTCCAATGAGAGCGTAGGAATTCAGTCAGCAGGATGCATGAATTTGCGATCACTGATCACGCTTGGGGACCCATTCTTCCGCGATTGAGTCCCAACGGTGGCTGTCGTCGAATTCTTTCCAGAGTGGCTGCCTTGGTTTGGTTTCAGCCTTCCGTCGTGTCGCATTGCGGGCGCTGAGTTGGACGACAAGCGTGCCAGCCATCATCACCCATTCGCGAGCCTTATTTCGGGAGTTCCATTTGATTGTCGCGAACATCGGCTGCCTCCTTCAAAGTGAGAAGCCTTCGCTATTCTAGACTCGACCACGGACAAAGGGAGGTAAAGTACTTCACAGCCGCCAAGATCTTTGACACGAACCTGCGGCCCATAGAGGCGCCGCGAGGTCGGAGTTTCGACGCTCGGGCCGAGATCATCCAAACCGCCGAACTGAGGCGCCGGGATTGGCAGGCGGGGCGGAAGAAGGTCGCGTCGCCCTTGCGTCAGAGTCGCATCGGAGCCGCTCGCGATCCAGGACCTATTCGCGCCCTGAGATTTGGTGGTCTCAGAGGCGTACCCCGGTCGTAGCAAACGCTTGCGCGACGGGTTCCTGAACTTGATTCAAGATCTCCATCCCCGCAATCGCGATCACCACGGCCGCGACGCAGCCAAGAAGAAAAGCCTTCATCCGCAGCCTCCCTCGATCGAACCGTCAAACCAATTATACGACACGGCTTGCCGCGAGCAAACTCGTTGATCGCATCAAGGCACAGGCGGCCTACGGGCTCTTGAACATGGGATCGACGGAAAACGCATCACCCATCAAGCCGAGAGACTGAAGTGCGGCGCGATTCAGGTCGATTTCCAATATTGCAAGAAGAAGCGCAAGTACGACGGCAACGAGGATCAGGAACGGCGAGGCGTCTCGGGAATCGGGATCTTGCGATCCACCAAGCGCGCGCAAAGCGCTCAGTCGCGCCAGCATCTGCAGAAATGGCCGCGGTCGCCCCTGCATGCCGTCATCCTTGACGTGACCAAACAAAGACTAGTGTCCGGACCACCGGCATTCAAGCGGGATGCGCAAGGTCAGCCTGTTGCGACGCACACTCCGGAACGGAATGCAGTGTCACCCCGTTTAGTACGCACATTGGAGGATCCGACGTGAAATTGCCGACAGCGAGTTTGTGCTTCGCAGTACTCTGCCTCTTCGAGAGTGCCTCCGCCCAACCCGCACAAACCAACTCATCTGGGGCGCAAACCCGTCCCGAGGAGAAGGGCCAAGCACAGCCGCAAGGTTGGACGGGTCCAATCAATACGGGGTCGGGTGGTGCGCCCGCCGAAAGTCCCCAAGGTCAGAGTCCGCCTGGAATGCAGGCCGCGCCGGAAGGCTCGTCCAAGAGCATGAGGGCACCAGCCAAGTAGATAGGTTCGGATATTCATCCCCAGTGGCTCTTCTGGCAATCTTGAGGGCGCGAACGTGACCAGGGCCGGTGAGGGTCAATGAGGCTACCTTTCTGCGCGCGTGGCGCCGCGGCCCTGTGGGCCGTTTTCGCGGTATCATCCGTGCACGCCGACATGGTGGGGCATGGCGGCCCCGTACGAGCCCTCGCTATTTCCCCCGATGGGAGCGGCCTCCTGTCCGGAAGCTTCGATACTGCCGCCATTCGCTGGTCTTTGAAGACGGATACGGCAGAGCAAGTTCTGCGGTATCATGCTGACGCCGTCAATGCTGTCGCCTTTCTGAGCGGAGGCCGCTTGGTCACGGCCGGCGCCGATGCACGGATTGCGGTATGGACGGCGGGCCGGCAGCGGCCGGATCGGGTGTTCGAGGGACATGGAGGTCCAATCGTCGCGCTTGCGGTTTCTCCCGATGGTGCGCTTCTCGCATCCGGTTCATGGGATCGGACGGTGCGGCTCTGGTCGCTGTCGGACGGCGCGTCGCGCGTGCTCGAAGGTCATTCGCAGAACGTCAACGGCGTCGCTTTCACGCCGGACGGCAGGTCGCTCCTCAGCGTCGGTTATGATCTCACGTTGCGCATCTGGCGTTTGCCGGATGGCCAGCCTGAAGTCGTAACGTTGCCGGCGCCGCTCAACGCGGTGGCTGTTGCGCCGGATGGTGAAATCGTCACGGGCGCGGTCGATGGCATGCTGCGGATGCTGACCACCGACGGCAAGGTCAGCGGCGAAGTCGCGGCCGGTCCCACACCCGTGGTGGCCTTGACGATATCGGGAGACGGCACGTTGATTGCTGCGGCCGGCATCGGCGGCACGGTGGCGATCATCGATCGCAAGTCGCGCAGCCTGCTACGAACGCTGGTCGTGTCCGGCTTGCCGGTATGGTCGGTCGCCTTCCTTCCGGATCGAGAGACACTGATGACGGGTGGTGCGGACGGCAAGATCAGGCGCTGGAATGCGCGCACCGGCGATCCCATTGGTTCGAACCTCTCGGGAACGCCGGCCGATCCGCTCGCCGCCTATGCCGGCGATCCTGGCGCCGATGTATTTCGGGCATGTGTTGCCTGTCACACGCTGTCGGACAAGGAGGTTCAGCGTGCGGGCCCGACGCTTGCGGGATTATACGGCCGCAAGATCGCTTCGCTGCCGGGCTATCGTTTCTCCGAAGCGCTGAAGACGATGGACATCGTCTGGACGCCGGAGACGGTCGCAAAGCTGTTCGAGATCGGGCCGAATGCCTACACCCCCGGCACCAAGATGCCGGAGCAGCGCATCGGCTCGGCCGAGGACCGCCGTGCGTTGACCGACTTCTTGGGCCGCGCAACGTCGCGATAATTGCCGCTTTCGATCCTGCGAAGATATCCGCTTCGTCTAGTCCTTGCCATCGCGCTGGCGGAGATAGTCATCTGTCGTTCGCGGTGGCGTTCGTTCCGGCACGCCCTTGAACGGATCGAATTGCTGTTCGCTCATGACGATGACGCGGCAGTCTGCGCACATCCGGAGTGCCGCGATCCGCTTGTCGCCGGCCGGATACATCCAATGCCGGCCTTCGAGCTTGGCGGCGATGCGGTCGATCGTGCTCTTGACGCCGAAGGCCGTGCCGCAGCGGACGCAGAGTGCGGGCTCCTCTTCCTTGATAATCACGGCGGAGGCACGGGCCGCGCGGAAATCGATCTGCGGCTTGAGGCTGATGACTTTTTCCGGACAGGTGCTCTGGCACAAGCCGCATTGCACGCAGGCGTCCTCGACGAACTTCAGCACTGGCCGCTCGGGATCGTCGCGAAGCGCGCCGGTCGGGCAGGCCGAGACGCAAGAGAGGCATAGGGTACAGCCGCTGGTATCGACGCTGATTGCGCCCACAGGCGCACCCTGCGGCAGGGCGATCACGTCGACCGGTTTCGGCGCCAGGCGATGCAACTCGCTGAGCCCGAACCGCAAAAGGTCGCGCCGCTTGCCGACGGTCTTGAAGGTCGCGGGCGCAGCGACGGCCGCGAGCATGCCGATAGCAGCCAACTGCTCGCCGAGCGCGTCGGGATCATCCGTTTCGATGGTGGTGACGCGGTGGCCCTCAAAGCCGAGGCCGCCAAGGATCGCTTCAGCCATGGCGATCGTCTGCGACAGTCCGGTCACATCGTGGCGCGGCTTTGCGCGCAGCAGGAACCGTACCGCCGATACGCCATAGGCAAAGGCGCCGACGACCGCCTCCAGCCCGAGCTGCGTGATCTCGTTGACGGCGAAGGGAAGCACGTTCGCCGGCAAGCCGCCGCCATGACGCGCCAGGGCATCGATCAGGGGCGTGCCGTGCGGGCTGTCATGAAAGAGCAGCACCGCATTCGTGCCGCCGGCCTCATGGTAAGTGAGCAGCATGGCACGAATTCTTTGAAGCTGCGTATCGGCGGGCGGCAGTGCATAAGATGCCGCGCCGGTCGGGCAGGCAGCGGCGCATTGGCCGCATCCCGCGCAGATGTTCGGATCAATTGCGACATGATCGCCGACGGGCGTGATCGCCCCGGTTGGGCAGAGATCGAGGCAGCGATGGCAGCCCGTGCGCTTCGAGCGCGAATGGGCGCAAAGAGCGGGCGTAACGTCGACATATTTCGGCTTGTCGAAGCTGCCGACGAGGTCTCGCGCGGTCAGCACGGCGCGGAGCACGGCGGCGGGATCGTTCGGATCTGCGCGCAGATAGCCGTCGCGTAGCTCGTGGGCAGGAAACAATGGCATCCCGCCGGAAAGATCGAGCACGATATCGCAGCGCGAGGTGACCCCGCTTCGCGGCGCGTCCAGTACGAAGCGATTGCGCGAGGAGGGGCGGGGACGCGCATAATCGTCGATCGCAAGTTCGAAAGCGCCGAAATGTCCCTTTGCGGAGCGGATCGTGCCCTTCACGATCGGGAAGACCGTTGCAGCGGACGGCATCATCTCGTCGAGCTGTTTCAGCATCACCGTGACGTCGAGGTGATCGGCAAGCAGGCGGCCGGCTTCGATTGCGGCCTCATCGCGCCCGTAGATCAGGACCACGCCCTCGCTCGACAAGGTGACGAGCGGATAGTCCGGGGCCGGGATGGAGGCGGATGCGAGCAGGGCAGCCATTTTCGCGCCGGCGCGCGCGCCGTCGCGAGACCAGCCGGCGGTTTCGCGGATGTTGACGAAGCTGATCGCATCAGGCCGTTCGCCGGCCTCCTCAGTGAATTGCGCGGCCTGCTGCGTGCAGGCGACCGTCAGTGCGCCTCCAGCGCCCGCTGCGCTGCGGAAGTGATCGAGCTCGGCGCCGCAGAGATGGCGAAAGCTTTTGATCTCGCAGTTGGGACATCCGCGCTGAATCGCGGCCGCGTCGAGACGCATCGTGTCTTCGCACGAGCAGATCAGGACGGTCTTGGATGGCTGCTCCAGGTTAACCCCTCCGCCAATCCGGTACCGACGACGGACTCGCGCCGGCCCTTCGCCTCGTATAGAACATTATCCATCGGGAAGAAAAGGAAAGCGGAGGACGGCCTGCCGTCGATCCCAGTCAGCCACGTTTCCCTGGTGGAACCGATCCACCTGCCGCCGCCGTTCACATTGGTGCGGCTGCGCGAGAGTGGCGACGCTTTTGCCCACGCATGCCGCATTGCACCGGAAAGCGGCGCCGGAACGCTCGTCTATGTCGGGCGCTTTGATCTGGCGGAGTTCGCCGTGGTGCTGGAGCCAGCCGAGCCCTTCCGTACGGCGCGGCGCGCGTTCTACGCCGGCATGGTCGCGCTCATCGATGCCTTGCGTGCCTACGCACCGCCGAGCAAGCCCATCACGATCGGCTGGCCGGATGCCGTCAGGATCGACGGAGGGCTGGTCGGCGGCGGGCGCATGGGTTGGCCTCTCGCGGCCATTGAGGAGGAGCCGCCGCCATGGCTGGTGTTCGGCGCGATGATCCGGACGGTTGCCATGAACGAGGACGAGCGGGGTGTTCACCCGCTCGCCGCGGCGCTCGACCAGGAAGGCTTTGGCGAGGCTGGTGCGGCGCAGATCACGGAGAGCTTTGCCCGGCACCTGATGCTGGCATTCGATGACTGGCAGGCGGGCGGTTTTGATGGCGTCGCGCGCGAATATCTTTCCCGTATGCCCCGCGAACGGCAGACCGTCCAGCGCATCGACGATCGCGGCGATCTCCTCACGCGCCGGATTGGGGCGGGCGAGATCGAACGTGGCGACCTCGTGCAGGCGCTTCTGGCTCCATCCTGGCTCGATCCGGCGCTCGGAGGGCCGCGGCTGTGAAGCTCTTGCGTACTATCGCGCTCGATCCCTCCGACACCTTCCTGTTCGATGTGGCGGCGGAGCCGGGTGAATGGGCCGTCTCCGGTGCTTTCCGCTTCTGGGATTGCGATAGTGCGAAGCTCGAGGGCAAGGCGCGCGCGGCGTTTCGCGGCGGGTTCCTCGGCGTGCAATCTTGGGGCTGGTCGACGCTGGCGCAGATCGTTCCGGCGACCGAGGATGATTGCCGCAGCCTGGTCGATCTCCTTGCCAGGCAGCTCGTCGATCGTTTCGGTGCGCCGGACATGGCGACAGCGATGACCGCCGCGGAAGAGGAGGTGGCGTTCTCGCAGTCGCTGTGCACCCATCCCGTCAGCTCGCTTATTGCAGTGCACCGGGCTTCAAGCGATGGCGAGGTCCGCGAGTCCTTTCGCCGACTAAAGCTCCGCGAAGGGCAGGGGCACGGCAAGGCGTTCTCGTTCATGGAATTGGACGACGACGTCCAGCCTGACGGCGAGCTCAGGCTTGCGGATCTGGGCCGGGAGCCGACCGTCAGATGAACGATTTCTGGATCGCCTGCGGCCATCATCTGCTCGATCGCGACGAGGGCGGTGGGCTGTGCGTCACCGACGAATTCCTCAAGGCCTATTTTGCGCGTCCCGAACTGATGCCGCCGGCCGATGCATGTCCGATCGAACGCCGGCTGCACCGCGAACTGCTCGCCGATCCGCGTCAGGCGGTCGGCGCCGACGAAATTGCCGCAATTTCCGATGCCGACGCACGGGAGAACTGGCAATTCGTGCTGGCATTCCGCGATCTCCTGTTGCGGCATCCGACGCTCGAAGCCGCCTATCTTGCATCGGTGCGATCAGGCGCGAACGGCCTGCCGCCACTGTTCGTCAACCAGCTCGTACATGTCATCCTGCGCAACGCGCTCGACGGCTGCGACGATCCGTTCGTGCTGCGCGCGGCCGAGCTGTTCTTCCGGGTCCAACGGATTTTGCCGCATGAGCAGGCCCTGCTGCTTGGCGACGAGGAGATAGTCGGCGGCCGGAGTCCGACCCCGGTGCTCTCCCTGATGTCGATGCTGGGCGCCACCACCGATGCGGTGCTCGATGTGCTGAACGAAGAGAATGCCGGGGCCTATTGGCAGCGCAGCGACCAATTCGACATGGCCCTTGACCTCACGGCCGGCGGACGTGGACCAGCTGCGCTGGCGCAGGCGATGACGCGATGGATCTCCCACCTGCTTGGCCTCGACGTCACGATCGAGCCGCTGCGTGCGTTGCAGGAGGCAAAGCTCACCTGGTATGTCGGACTCGATGCCGACGCCACTGGGCTCGGCGACCGTCTGTGGCACGGCGAGGAACTCGACCAGCGCAGCGCCGACCGAGTGCTCGCGCTGTTCCGGCTGACTTTTGCGGATTCAAGCCGCGCGCATGATGATGTCGGGGACGAACCTATCTACCTGATCCTGTCGATGACGGAGGATCAGAAGCTCCGGATGAAGCCACAAAATCTGCTGACCGGCCTGCCGGTGAAGCGCCTGGAGATGATGACATGAGCCCGGCGGTATCGCCACTAGCGTCCATCTCCGTCGGCGTCGTCGTCGAGCGGCGCAAGGCCGACTCGCCCTGGGTTGACTTCGTCTGGCGCGGAATTGCCGTTCTGCCGGACGAGCCGGCGGCACAACCCTGGACCGTGCTTCGCGAGCAGGACGGCACGACCCTGTTCTATGCGGGAAGCGCGACCGTGGATCTCTATCCGTCCGAGACGGCGCGCTATCGCGACAACCTCGCCTCCGGCAGTCCGAGCATCTGGACTGTGCTGTCGCCCTCGGAAGGCGCCTGGCCTTATACCCTTACTGCGGTTACCGCCGACCCCGCTGAGGGCGAGGGCTTTACCGAAGCCGCCGACAATCTCGTCGAGGCCGTGCCGATGCCGGAGGTGTTGCGCGAAGCAATTGAAAGGTTCGTGGCCGAGCACCATGTCGAGCGGGAGTTCGTCAAACGCAAGCGGGGCCGCGCTGATCCGGAGGCGCTGGCGCGCCGCGACCATGAAGGCGGACAGGAATGAGTGAGGAGGAGTTCCTTGCACGTTGGTCCCGCCGCAAACGCGAAGCGCGGGCGGAGCCGGCGAAGCCTGCCGCGGCGCAGCCCACGCTGCCGCCCGAGCGCAAGGACGATGATAGCGCGTTCGATCTCTCGAGCCTGCCGTCGATCGACGAGATCAATGCTGCGACCGACATCACCGCCTTCCTGAGCAAGGGTATTCCACCGGAGTTGAGCCGTGCGGCTCTTCGCCGCGCCTGGGCGACCGATCCCGCCATTCGCGACTTCGTCGGGCTTGCGGAGAATGCATGGGATTTCAACGACCCGACCGCAATGCCGGGTTTTGGGCCGCTGGATTGTTCGTCGGAACAGCTGGCCGCACTCGTCGATCGCATCGTCGGGGGGGTGCGTGAGGTGGTCCAATCCCTCCCCGAGACGTCGATTGAAACAGCGAATCCTTCGGCGGAATTGCATCAAGCCGACGCGACGGCCGCATCCGACGTTATCGAGACATCGGACGCGACGGAACGGCCGGCAATCTCTGTTGCGGTGCAACCGACAGTCGCGGACAGATCTGCGGATTTCGCTGAGCCCGTGAGGCGCCGTAATCACGGTGGTGCACTGCCGCGCGAGCAGCAGCACGACTAAAGGCTATAGGCTCAGGCTATGGACGGATTATTGACCGTCCGCGGAACCGGGGTTACGATTTCCTTAGCGCTTTGTAACAAAAGCAATAATCAAGCAGACGGGACTCGGATGGGAGGTCCACGTGCGGGATGACGGGCTTGATCGCGCAATCGATGCTGCAGGCGGCATTGCCCAGCTTGCGCGCAAAATCGGTATCAGCCAACCCTCCGTCTCGAATTGGACCCGCGTGCCTGCACAACGGGTGGTTGCAGTCGAAACCGCGACCGGTATTCCGCGCAACGATTTGCGGCCCGATCTCTACAGCGAACAAGCCGTATCAGCAGAGCTTGTCGATTCCGTCGATGCTGCGCGCGCGCAGGAATACGCGTTGCTAGCAACGTTGCTGTCCGCGCCGCCGTCGAAACGATTGCTCGAGCAGCTTGCGGCATTGAGTGGCGACGCAACGCCACTCGGCCGCGCGCATGCAGCGCTCGCCGACGTCGCCTCAAGCGCGGTCGCAGCGAAAGTCGAGCGCGAATATTTTGATCTGTTCGTGGGGCTCGGTCGCGGCGAATTGCTGCCTTATGCCTCGTACTATCTCACCGGCTTCCTCAACGAACGGCCGCTGTCGCGCCTGCGAGGAGACTTGACGACGCTCGGCATCGAGCGGCTGACCAACAATTCCGAACCCGAGGATCACGCCGCGATCATTTGCGAGATCATGTCGGGCCTTGCCGGCGGGCACTTCGGTGCCTCGCCAGAGGCACAGTGCACTTTCTTCGAGAAACACGTATCGCCCTGGATGGGGCGGCTGTTCGCGGACATCGAGAGCGCCGGGAACGCCCATTTCTATCGGGCGGTCGGCGCGCTCGGTCGCACCTTTATCGAGATCGAGATGGAAGCATTCACATTCGCCAACTGACCGGCACGCGCAGGTCCAGGAGAGATGCGATGAGTGAAGACAAGAAGGCCACAGTGGGACGCCGCGACTTCCTGCGCAAGGTCAGCATCGGCACGGTCGGTGTCGGTGCGACACTCGCGACACCGTTGGTCGGGTCGGCGCAGGCCGACAGTGAGACCAACGATGAGAAGCGCAAGGCGCGCTACAAGGAATCCGACCACGTCAAGGCGTTTTATCGCGTCAATCGTTATCCGGCCAAGGGAGGCTGACCGTGCTGATCAAGCGAACACACCAGCATTCCCCGCGCCACGGCTCCGTTGTCGAGTCCCTTGCGGGGCAGGCCGGCGGTCTCGACCGCCGCAGCTTCTTGCGCAAATCCGGTCTTGCCGGCGGTGCGCTTGCCGCGCTCGGCAGCTTGCCGGTCGGCAGCGTGCGCAAAGCGGACGCAGCAATGGCTGGTCCGCTCACCGCAGGCGCGACCATCCGCAAGAACATCTGCACGCATTGCGCCGTTGGCTGCACGGTGACGGCCGAAGTCTTGAACGGCGTTTGGATCGGCCAGGAGCCGAGCTGGGATTCGCCGATCAATCGCGGCTCGCATTGTGCCAAGGGCGCCTCGGTGCGCGAACTCGTACACAGCGAGCGGCGGCTGCGCTATCCGATGAAGCTGGTAAATGGGCAGTGGACCCGCGTCTCCTGGGATACCGCGATCAACGAGATCGGAGACAAGCTTCAAGCTGTACGTGAGAAGTCGGGCCCCGATTCCGTCTATTGGCTCGGCTCGGCCAAGATGACCAACGAAGGCGCCTACCTGTTCCGCAAGCTCGGTGCGTTCTGGGGGACCAACAACACCGATCATCAGGCTCGCATCTGCCATTCGACCACCGTGACCGGCGTCGCCAATACCTGGGGCTACGGCGCGATGACCAACAGCTACAATGATATCCGCAATGCGAAGACACAGGTCATCTTGGGCGGCAATCCGGCCGAAGCGCACCCGGTCTCGCTGCAACACCTGCTCGAGGGCAAGGAGCTGCAAAAGGCCAACTTTATCGTCATCGATCCGCGCCTGACGCGTACGGCGGCCCACGCGACCGAATATGTGCGGATGCGCCCTGGCACCGACATCCCGGTGCTCTACGGCATGATGTGGCACATTCTCCAGAATGGCTGGGAGGACAAGGAGTTCATCCGGCAGCGCGTTTACGGTTTCGACGACATCAAGAAGGAGGTTGAGAAATGGCCTCCGGAAGAAGTCGAGCGAGTCACCGGTATTCCCGGCGAGCAGCTCAAGCGCGTCGCCAAGATGTTCGCCACTGAGAAGCCGGCAACCCTCATCTGGGCCATGGGCCAGACCCAGAAGACCGTCGGCACCGCCAACGTGCGCGCAAGTTGCATTGCGCTCCTGATGACCGGCAATGTCGGGAAGGCCGGCGCAGGCGCCAACATCTTCCGTGGCCATGACAACGTGCAGGGCGCGACCGATGTCGGGCTCGATATCGTCACGCTGCCGTTCTACTACGGCCTCGCCGAAGGCGCCTGGAAGCATTGGTCGCGGGTTTGGGAGGTCGACTATGACTTCCTGAAGTCCCGCTTCGACTCCAAGCAGATCATGGAAACCCCCGGCATTCCGCTGACCCGCTGGTTCGAGGCAGTGACATTGCCCAAGGATCAGGTCGCGCAGAAAGACAACGTGAAGGCGGTGTTCGTGCAGGGACACGCCTCCAACAGCATCACCCGCATTCCTGAGTCCCTCAAGGGTCTGAAGGCCCTCGAGCTGCTCGTCATTGCCGACCCGCATCCGACGACCTGGGCCTCGCTCTCCGTGGAGGCGGGCCGCAAGGATGGCGTCTACATTCTGCCGGTCGCCACGCAATTCGAATGCAAGGGGTCGCGCGTCGCCTCCAACCGCTCGCTGCAATGGGGCGAGCAGATCGTGAAGCCGATCTTTGAATCGAAGGATGATCTTGAGGTCATCTATCTGATGGCGAAGAAGCTCGGCTTCGCCGACCAGATGTTCAAGAAAATCAAGGTCGAAAACAATCTTCCTGAAGCTGAGGATGTGCTGCGCGAGATGAACCGCGGCAGCTGGTCGACTGGCTATTGCGGGCAATCGCCCGAGCGCCTCAAGGCGCACATGAAGAACCAAGCCAAGTTCGACATGCTGAGCATGCGGGCACCGAAGGACGATCCCGAGGTCGGCGGCGACTATTATGGTCTGCCCTGGCCGTGCTGGGGATCACCGGAGGTCAAGCATCCCGGCACGCCGCTGCTCTACAACACCAATCTGAACGTGATGGACGGCGGCGGCACGTTCCGGCCGCGGTTCGGCATCGAGCGTGAGGAGAAGCTGCCGGACGGCACGACGCGGAAGGTGAGCCTGCTCGCGGACGGCTCGTACTCGTTGGGTTCGGGAATTCAGGACGGCTATCCGGAGTTCACGCTGGCGAGCCTGAAGAAGCTCGGCTGGGACACGGAGCTCACCGAAGCGGAAATGGCCGTGATCAACAAGATCAATCCCGCCAATCCGGACACGGTGTCGTGGGCGCTCGACCTGTCGGGAGGCATCCAGCGTGTGGCGCTGGCGCATGGCTGCGTTCCCTACGGCAACGGCAAGGCGCGCATGAATGCCTTCGGCTTGCCCGATCCTATCCCTGTTCACCGCGAGCCGATCTACACGCCGCGCGTCGACCTCGTCGCCAAGTATCCGACGCTGCCCGACGCCAAGCAGTTCCGGATGCCGAATATCGGGTTCTCCGTGCAGAAGGCAGCGGTAGAGAAGGGAATTGCAAAACAGTTCCCGCTCATCCTGTCGTCCGGCCGTCTGGTCGAATATGAGGGCGGCGGCGAGGAGACCCGCACCAACCCGTGGCTTGCCGAATTGCAGCAAGACATGTTCATCGAGATCAATCCTGCCGATGCCGCCGAGCGCGGCGTCAAGGACGGTGGCTGGGTGTGGGTCACGGGTGCAGAGAACAATTCCAGGGCGAAGATGAAAGCGCTCGTCACCGAGCGCGTTGGCAAAGGCGTCGCCTGGATGCCATTCCACTTCGGCGGCTGGTTCGCGGGCAAGGATCTTCGCGGCAATTACCCGAAGGGCACCGACCCGATCGTGCTCGGCGAAAGCGCCAACACGATCACCACGTACGGATACGACCCCGCGACGGGCATGCAGGAGCCCAAAGTCACTCTCTGCCAAATCGCGGCGGCTTAGGAGTAACGACGATGGCACGTATGAAATTTCTCTGCGACGCCGATCGCTGCATCGAGTGCAACGCTTGCGTCACCGCCTGCAAGAACGAGCACGAGGTGCCCTGGGGCATCAACCGGCGTCGCGTTGTGACCATCAATGACGGCAAGCCGGGCGAACGCTCGGTCACGATGGCCTGCATGCATTGCACCGATGCGCCGTGCGCTGCGGTGTGCCCGGTGAACTGCTTCTACACCACCGCTGACGGCGTGGTGCTGCACTCCAAGGATCTCTGCATCGGCTGCGGCTATTGCTTCTACGCCTGTCCGTTCGGCGCGCCGCAATATCCGAAGGTCGGCAATTTCGGCTCCCGCGGCAAGATGGACAAGTGCACCTATTGCGCCGGCGGTCCGGAGGCGGACGGCAGCAAGGAGGAATACGAGAAATACGGCGCGAACCGGCTGGCCGAGGGCAAGCTGCCGCTTTGTGCCGAAATGTGCTCGACAAAATCGCTGCTCGCAGGCGACGGCGAGATCATCGCGCAGATCTACAAGGAGCGTGTGATGAAGCGCGGCTACGGTTCGGGTGCCTGGGGGTGGAAGACGGCCTATCGCGAGACGATCGAATCCTGACGACGGTCGCGCGAACATTGAGGAGGAGCTCATGGTGTCGTTTGCAAAACTCGTTCGGGCGGCTGTCGGGGCCGGTGCTTTATTCCTCCTCATCGTGGCAGCTCCGGCACCGGTAGGCGCCCAGCAGGTCAATCCGACCGCAAGCTCGGTCAAGGAGCAGCAGCTCTTGCAGGAGCTGAACCGGATCCAGGGCCGCGTCAGCATCCCTGATCAGAGGTCCGGCGTTCTCGAGCAGCCGCAGGGGCGGGAATGGCGCGAGTTCCACAATGTCACCCTGCGCTGGATCGGCGGCATCGCGATCATCGGCATGCTGGCGGTGATCCTGATCTTCTATCTCACCCGCGGCATGGTGCGCCTCGAAAGCGGACGGTCTGGCCGCACCATCGTGCGCTTCAACATCTATGAGCGTTTCGTGCATTGGATGACCGCCACCTGCTTCATCATTCTGGCGATCTCCGGACTAAACATCACCTTTGGGCGACCGCTGCTATTGCCGCTGATCGGCTTCGAGGCCTTCTCCGAATGGTCGCAATGGGCAAAGTACGCCCACAACTATCTGAGCTTCCCGTTCACCATTGGGGTCGTTCTGATCTTTCTGATGTGGATCGGCGGCAATATTCCGAACAAGGTGGACGTCGCGTGGATGAAGCGAGGCGGCGGCATCGTCGGGCATGATCATCCGCCGGCCTACCGCTTCAACGCCGGCCAGAAGGCGATCTACTGGATCGTCGTGATCGGCGGCGGTCTCGTCGCTGCGAGCGGCTATGTCCTCATGTTCCCGTTCTACACGACGGGGATCGAAGGCATGCAGCTGGCCCAGATCGTCCACTCCATCGTGGCTGTGCTGTTCGTCGCGGCGATGATCGCGCACATCTATATCGGCACCATTGGAATGGAAGGTGCGTTCGAGGCCATGGGCTCGGGCGACGTCGACGTCAATTGGGCCCGCGAGCACCACCGTCTCTGGCTCGACGAGCAGACGGCGCGAACGGGTCCGAACGACGGACAGCCTCAACCCGCGACCGCGGCGGCCGAGTAAGGCGGACAGCCTGAAAGCGGAGATGCGTTCTACTGAGCCGGCTCTCTCGCAAACAGGACAGAGCGGTCCTGCATCTCCAGCTCAGGCAGCTTGCTGGCCTGACCGGTCTGCAGTTCCTTGATGGATGGCATGCTGCTCTGACCGATATGCAGTACGTGCGATCTGAGCACGCTGCTGGCGGCACCGGCGAGAAGCAAGGCTGCGATGAGCGAGGGCATGAGACTTTTCATGCGCATCTCCGTCTGCCATTCCACCCGACACGAGGGATACACCTCAACCGTCTTGCGCGGTGTGAGCCACTTCACAGCCAGCGGTTCCATAGTATGGCCGCGCGCCGCGAGGCCCGCGCGGGCAGGAGCCCGCAGAGTGGCCGATACCGCGCGAAGCTTCGCGACCAAAGTTACGGAATTGTTCCGTTTCAGCCGGTCAGCGATTTGCGGTCAGTTGCTGACGATATCGCTCGGCATCCCAATTCAGCAGCGCGCACTCATTCTCCCGCGTCAGATAGCGAACCTGCGCGGTCAGAGGTAGGCGGCCGGTCACCAGGGCGAGACAGCTCAGCATCGCCTCGGCGCCGTCGCTCGCGTCCTTGCGAACGATGCAACCGAGACCCGGTACGAGCAGCGCGACCGGCTGCGGCATCCCGTCCGCCTGCATCCGCGATGCCTCGGCGCGAAGATCCTGGCCTTGTTTCAGAACTGGCAGGCCCGGACCGAGAAAGACCACATGGTCCGGATAGAGCGACCCGTCGGTCGCAATGGCGCGGCTGTAAGAGTCGATTGCGATGCTATGGGATCGCGGATCCTTTGGCAGCCGATACCGTGTGCCGCCGCAGATTGAACGAAGCGCGTCTTCATCTGCGCCAATTGCGGAGCGCGGCGCAAGCGCGAGGCGGCTCTCGACCTCGTCGACCAGCGCCTCTGCGCCGGCACAGGTCTTGGCGCCGACCACCAGGCCATGATTGCCGAGGACCAGTACATCTACTCTGTCCTGCGTCAGCGCATGGTCTACGGCCTTGGCCAGTGGCAGTCCCGGATGATGATAATCGAGCCAGCGCCAGGCCAGTCCATCCAGTCGCTCGGCGAACTCGGCGCGCGCATCGGTCCGCACCGCCCAGGCGATGGTGTTGACCGAATGGACGTGCAGCACGACCGGATGCGGCATGAGCGCATGGAGGGAGGTCTCAATCGAGGCGCGCAGGGCCGTGCCGGCGCCAGGCGCGAGGGGAACCCGTTCGTCGCCTTGCGACAGCGCCGCGCGTGCAGCACCGAGCGAGACCGGCACGAAGATGTCCTTGTGCTCGGCATCCGCAAGCCAGGTGCCGGAGGCCTTTACCCACAGCAGGTCGTCATGCTTGATCGACGAGTTGCCGCCGGCGCCCTGGACCAGGAGGATGTTGCGGCCGACGCGCGCCGACATGCGGCGAAGCTCATGGAGCGGGGCAGGTTGCTGTTGCATCGCGCGCCTCTCACCAGGCCAGATGGTCCATCGTCCAGTGCGGCATCCGCGCATCCGCTCCGGGCGGTTGTCGTACCAATTCACCCGGCGTCTGATCGCGGTGCACGCCGGACCTGAGCAGCAGTGTCAGCATGCCGGCGCGGCGGGCGCCGGCGACATCGTGTTCAAGGCTGTCACCGATCATCAGCACGCGCGCCGGATTCGGTTGGCCCAACCGTTCGAGCGCTGCCGCAAAGATCGGCGCGTGCGGCTTGCCGACATAGGTCACACGGCCGCCCAGCGTCTCGTAGAAGCGGGCCAATGCGCCGGGGGCGGGGATCAATCCAGTGGCGCCGAACATTGCGAGGTCGGGATTGGCGCACAGCATCGGCAAGCCGCGTGCAGCGGCTTCAGTCAGGCATGCGCGCCAGTGCTCGGGCTCGGCGACGGCGTCGTCGAGACCTGCGAGCAGAATGAAGTCGGCCTTGCCAACGTCTGCGACGAGATTGAGGTCGAGCCCATCGACGATCGCATGATCGCCGCCGCGAGCGATCAGGAGGCAAGTGCGGCCGAACGCGATGAAGGGCTGCTGCACACGCGCCTTCAGACCGTGCCAGGTGACCTCACCGGACGTCAGGATGCCGTCATAGGCGTCCGCTGGAAGGCCGAGCGAGGCAAGCCGTGCGGCGTTGCTGCTCGCGCGCTTGCCGGAGTTCGACAGCACAAGGACGCGCTTGCCGGCCTGGCGCACCCGCACAACGCAGTCGCGCGCTAGGGGAAAGACGGCCTGGCCTTCGTGCAGCGTGCCCCATTGATCGAGCAGCACGTGATCGAAGCGGTCAGCGATCGTGCCGAGACCTTCGATGTCGACGAGATTGGCGATCATGGCGGGCCGCCTCGCAGTGCCAATAGCGCCGCGCCGTAACTTGCCTCCGTCTCTTCGGCAACGCTCACGGGAACGCCAAGGGCGCGCCGCCTGATCTCGGTCCAGGCCGCGTTCTTCGCCCCGCCGCCGATGCTAATGACGCGTCGCAGCCTTGGCGCTCCGAGCTCGGCCAGGCGCCGATAGGCGAGCGCTTCGATCCCCGCGATGCCTTCGAGCAGCGCCTGGAAGAAGCGGTGGTCGTCCGCTGGGCGCGGTGCGACCCTTGCTGGCAACGCTGGATCGGCGATTGGAAAGCGCTCGCCGGGCTTGGGCAGTGGGTAGTAGTCGAGCCCGGTCGCCGTCTCCGGCTGCAATTGCGGTGTCAATCGGTCCATATCGGCGGCGGTGAAATGCGCGAGCAGCGCTCCGCCGCCGGAATTGGAGGCGCCGCCTGCGAGCCAGCGCTCGCCAAGCCGGTGCGAGTAGACGCCCTGATTGGCGGCGAAGATCGGTCGTGTCGCCAGCAGCTTCACGACCAGCGTCGTTCCGAGCGAAGTGACGGCATCGCCGGGTGTATCGGCGCGGGTCGCAATGAAAGCGGCGACACCATCGGTGGTACCGGCCGCGATACGCGCTGCCGGCGACAGGCCCAGCGTGGCTGCGATTTCGGGATCGATATCCGCAAAGGGAGTTCCGGGCACCAGGACGTTCGGCAGCAGCTCGCGGGATACGCCGAGCTCGTCGAGCCAGGCCGGCCAGGTGCGTGTCACGGGATCGTAGCCGAGCTTCAGGACGTTGTTCTCATCGCTGATGCCGTGACGTCCGGCGAGCCGCCCTGCGATCCAATCGGCCTGATGCACCGCAAAACGCGCCTGGCCCGCTTCCGCGCGATCCGACAGATACAGCAGCTTCGCCAACGCGCTGCTCGCGCCGTGCGCACCGCTGTCCGCGGAGGCAACGGCCGCAATGCGGGCGGCCTCCGCTCCCGCGCGCGCATCGTTGTACATCAGCCCCGGCGTGCAGGGCCGACCCGCGGCGTCGATCATCAGCAGCGTGCCTGACGTGCCGTCGACGCTGACGCGCTCGACGGTCTGGAGATCGATCGTGCGGCCGAGCTTGCGGATCGCGACAGCCGTCGCATCCCACCAGAGTTCCGGATCCTGATCGATCGCGTTGCCGTTCTGTCGTGGCGGGGGAAGAGGCGCCGATTCCATTCCGAGCTTGGCGCCGCGCGCATCGACGGCGCAGGCGCGAACGCCGCCGGTTCCGACGTCGATGCCGAGGAACACGCCTGCCATTCGACCTCCACACCGTGATGGCAACCATTGCTGATAGCGCAACACGATTGCACCGCAGCACGTTTGGGGGATTGACGTTCTAATCCGCTTCTGCAATTTTTTGCAAGACGTGAAGAAAATTGCAAGCGGGCTTTTCCGGCGTGGCGATACCTTCCGACAGGCTGCCGATGGTGGACGGTGAGGCGTCGCTCGCAACGCGGGCGGCGTGGCTCTATTTCGCCGCCGGGCTGACCCAGTCCGAGGTCGCCGATCGCCTCAACATCCAGAGCACAAAGGCGCATCGGCTGATCGCGCGCGCGAGCCGCGAGGGCATGATCCGCGTCTTCGTCGAGGGGCCCGTGGCCGAATGCGTCGCGCTGGAGAACACATTGGCCGAGCGCTACGGCCTTTCTTTCTGCCGCGTCGCGCCGGATCTCGGCGAGAGCGACCTGCCGCTGAAGGCGCTGGCGCTCGAAGGCGCGAGCTTCCTGCGGCAGGTCCTGGAGCGCGGCGAGGACAAGATCATTGGCGTCGGTCACGGCCGCACGCTCGCCGCGGTCGTCGAGCAGTTGCCGCAGACGCCGGCGCGGGACGTGCAATTCGTCTCTTTGCTCGGCGGATTGACGCGGAAATTCGCCGCAAATCCGTTCGACGTCATTCATCGGCTGGCGGAGCGCACCGGGGCGGAGGCTTATCTTCTGCCGGTGCCGGTGTTCGCCAATTCGGTCGCCGATCGTGCCGTGTTGATGAAGCAATATGGCATCGCGGACGTGTTCGCGCTCGCGCGCAAGGCCTCGCTCCTGTTCGTCGGCATCGGACAAATCCATGCCGAAGGCTTCCTGGTTTCGAGCGGCATGATCAGGCCGGACGAGGTCGTCGAATTGAAGCGTGCCGGCGCTTGCGCCGACCTGCTTGGGCATTTTTTCAACGCCGATGGCGAAGTGCTCGACATCGACCTGTCGGCGCGTGCGACTTCGATGGAAGCGGCAGACCTCAGAAAGCATCGCATCGTCGCCATCGGTGGCGGGCTGGCCAAGGTCACGGCGCTGCGCGCGGTGCTGCGCAGCCGTCTCCTGCACGGTCTCATCATCGACGAGGCAACCGCTCAGGCCCTCGCGACGGAAAAGCCGGAGGCAACATCCGGCAAGACTACCAAGACCAGGAATAAAGGTCGGAAGGGAAAGTAAACGCTCATAACGGGAGGTTACTCATGCACGATCGCGAGAAGAATCTATTCGATTCCTACGCCGCCAAGCGCATCAGCCGGCGTGATCTGCTGGATGGTGCCGCAAAGCTCGGCATCGCCGGCGTTGCCGCCAACTCCGCCTACGTCGCCGCGATGTCGCGGGCCATGGCGGCGGACTTCAACTGGAAGGCCTATAGCGGCAAGACCGTCAAGCTGCTGTTGAACAAGCACCCCTACGTCGATGCGATGATTGGCGATATCGAAGCCTTCAAGTCGCTTACGGGGATGAACGTCGCCTACGATATCTTCCCGGAGGATGTCTATTTCGACAAGGTCACCGCGGCGCTGTCCTCGAAATCGGACCAGTACGACGCCTTCATGACCGGTGCCTACATGACCTGGACCTACGGTCCGGCCGGCTGGATCGAGGATCTCAACGCCTATATCAAGGACCCCGCAAAGACTAACCCGGCCTTTGCTTGGGACGACGTGCTTCCCGGCCTTCGGTCCTCGACGGCGTGGGACGGCGTTGCCGGCTCCGAACTCGGCTCGGGCAAGGCCAAGCAATGGTGCATTCCCTGGGGTTATGAGCTCAACAATATCACTTACAACCGCAACATCTTCGACAAGGTTGGTGTCAAGCCGCCGAAGAATCTCGACGAGATGCTCGATGTCGCCGCCAAGATCACCAAGGATGCAGGCGGGCCTTATGGCGTCGGCGTCCGCGGCTCACGCTCCTGGGCCACGATCCATCCCGGATTCCTGTCCGCCTACTCGAATTTCGGCCAGAAGGATTTCGTGATGGAAGGCGGCAAGCTGAAGGCCGCCATGAACACCAAGGCCTCCAAGGAGTTCCACGAGAAATGGGTCAAGATGATCCAGACCTCGGGACCGAAGAACTGGTCGACCTACACCTGGTACCAGGTCGGCACGGACCTTGGCGCCGGCGCCTCCGGCATGATCTTCGACGCCGATATTCTCGGCTACTTCATGAACGGCGGCGAGAACAAGGAGAGGGGTCATCTCGGCTACGCGCCGTTCGCGGCAAATCCGGCCGCCAAGGCGCCGACGCCGAACGTCTGGATCTGGTCGCTCGCGCTCTCCAGCTTCTCCAAGCAGAAGGACGCGGCCTGGCTGTTCATGCAATGGGCAGCCTCGACCGAGCACGATCTGTTCGGAGCCCGCAAGATGGATTTCGTCAATCCGGTGCGCGCGTCGGTGTGGAAAGACAGCGAATTCCGCGACCGCATCGCGAAGTCCTATCCGGGCTATCTCGAGCAGCATGATCTGTCGTCGCCGGGCGCCAAGATCTACTTCACGGCCCAGCCGTTGTTCTTCGACCTGACGACGGAATGGGCCGCCTCGCTCCAGAAGATGGTGGCGAAGGAGGTCAGCGTAGACGAGGGGCTCGACAAGCTAGCCGACAGCATCAATCGTCAGCTCAAGCAGGCAGGTCTTGGCTGACTTTGCCGCCATCGACGCCTCGCGTGGTGCCCGATTCCTCCGCGCCACGCCAACCCGCCGGTTCGGAACGCCTATCCGATCCGGGCCGGCGGTGTTGAAGCCAATGCGTGATCCGGTATCGTCATGAGCATGGTCCAATTGTCCCAGACGAATGTGCTACCGCGCCGCACCACGAGGCTGCGTGGGCGGATGCTGCCCTATGTGCTGAGCCTGCCGGCTCTGCTCGTCTGCATCGCCATCCTCGTTCCCTTCGTGACAGCGGCAGTTTATTCGCTCCAGCGCTACCGGCTGAACCTGCCATATCTGCGCGGCTTCATTGGGATCGACAATTACATCGATTTTCTCTCCGATCCCGCCTTCTGGAATACGCTTCGCATCTCGCTCATCTATACCGCACTGACAGTGGTGCTCGAACTGCTGCTCGGCCTCGGCATCGCCTTGCTGCTGCGGCGTCCCACACGCTTCCATAACGCAGTGTCGATCGTCCTGCTGTTGCCGCTGATGACGGCGCCCGCGATCGCCGCGCTGATGTGGAAGCTCATGACCAACCCGAGCTTCGGCATCCTATCCTATCTCGTGAGCCTGTTCGGCGTGCATGATTTCAAATGGGCATCCGATCCCTCGACTGCATTGTTCACGGTGGTGCTGGTGGATGTCTGGGTCTATACGCCCTTCATCATGATCCTGCTCCTGGCGGGCTTGCGCTCGCTGCCGCGCCAGCCGTTCGAGGCAGCGGCGCTCGATGGTGTCCCGGCAAGCTTTGTCTTCTTCCGCATCACGTTACCGATGCTTGCGCCCTACATCATCACCGCCTCGCTGTTTCGCCTGCTGGATTCGATCCAGCAGTTCGACATCGTCTACGCGATGACACAAGGCGGCCCCGGCGATCGGCTGATGGTGTTCCAGGTCCAGGCCTATCTCGAATTCTTCCAATATACCAATGTCGGACGTTCGGCGGCGTTGCTGATGATCCTGTGGCTGATCACCAATATCCTCTCGAACATCTTCATCAAGAACTGGCTGCGGCTGCGGGCGCGCGCCCACGGCCACGCGTGAGGGACGGGAAGACGGCGATGGATCATTCCAGTCTCGCAGGTCGTATCTTCCGCGGCGTCGCGCTCGCGCTTGTGCTCGTCTTCTTCATGTTTCCGATCGTCTGGATCTTCCTGATGTCGTTCCAGACCAATGAGCAGATCCTGCGGATTCCGCCGCGCATCCTCTTCGAGCCGACGCTCGCCAATTACCAGGCGCTGATTTCAGGACAGCTCCGGACCGCCGCCGGTAATCTCGAAATATCGTTCATGCGCAACCTTGTGAACAGTTTCGCGCTGTCGAGCGCAGCCGTGGTCCTTGCCTTGCTGCTTGGCGTGCCCGCGGCCTACGCCTTTGCGCGGTTCAAGTTTCGGCTCGGCGAAACCATCGCATTCACGCTGTTGTCGTTTCGCTTCGCCCCTCCGCTGCTGGTGCTGCTGCCACTGTCGCTCTACTACCAGCAGCTCGGGCTCAACGACACCTATTTCGGCATCGTCTGGGTTTACCAGCTCATCGCGCTGCCGCTGATCCTGTGGATCGTGCGCGGCTATTTCGAGGACATTAGTCCGGACATCGAGCACGCCTATCGTCTTGCCGGTCATACCTGGCGCGAGGCGTTCACACGGATCGCGGTGCCGCTCGCCGGGCCCGGCATCGCGGCGGCCGGTCTGCTCTCCTTCATCTTCTGCTGGAACAATTTCGTGTTCGCGCTGATCCTGGCCTCGGCCGACAAGCAGCCAGTGACTGTTGGTGCGCTGGCTTTCGTCACCGCCTCAGGCATTCAGTACGGCCAGATCGCAGCGGCGATCGTGCTCTCCGTCACGCCGACCCTGCTGCTCGCGCTCTATGCGCAGCGCTATCTTGTGGAAGGCTTGTCGCTCGGTGCGGTGAAAGGCTGAGGCCATGGCGCGTCTTGAGCTCAACGCTGTCGGCAAGTCATTCGGCCCGGTCCGCTGCGCCGAGGATGTTTCGCTGGCCGTCGAACCCGGCGAGATCGTCGCTGTGTTCGGCCCGTCCGGCAGCGGCAAGACCGTGCTCTTGCGCATGATCGCCGGCATGTTCGAACCGGACGAAGGCGACATTCTGGTCGGCGGTCAATCGATCGTGGGGGCGCCGCCCGAGCACCGCGGGATCGGCATGGCGTTCCAGAACTTCGCCCTGTTTCCCCACATGAGTGCGCAGGCCAATATCGCAAGCGGCTTGCGTGCCAGGGCGGGCGCGGCCGAAGTCGCGAGCCGGGTCAAATCGATCAGCCGGCTTCTGAAGATCGAGCATGTGCTAGGCCACATGCCCCGCGAATTGTCGAACGGGCAGAAGCAACGCACCGCGCTTGCCCGCGCGCTGGTCGGCAATCCCGATGTGCTGCTGCTCGATGATCCCTTGCGCAACGTCGATGCCAAACTCCGCTACGAGATGCGGCTCGAACTGCCGAGCCTGCTCCGGCGGAGCTCGGCTGCGGTGCTCTATGTCACCCAGGACTATCGGGAGGCGATGGCGATCGCCGACCGGATCGCGGTCCTGGTCGACGGGCATCTGGTGCAGGTCGCGCGTCCCGAGGAGATCTATGTCAGGCCGGCATCCGTTGCCGTCGCGCGCCTGTTCGGCGATCCCAGCATCAATCTGGCAGAGGTCGAGCCGGCCGCAGGGCAGGGCGGTCTCAGCGCGGAGGTGGCGGGGACGTTCGTTCGTCTCGATACCGCCGACCGTGCGGCCGTCGATCATGGTCCGTGCTGGCTTGGCGTGCGCCCGGATGATCTCGTCATCACCCGCCAACCAAGCGAAAATGCCATTCCGGCGCGCATCGTCGCCATCACACCGATGCACGAAAAAGCCGTGCTGCTTCTGCGCTTCTCCGACGGGACCGAATGGCTGGCCGCCCTGCCACAGGACTCCGCCATGGCAAGTGCGGAGGATGGCGTCTTCGTTCGCTTCGCGCCCGAGGCGGCTCTCTTGTTTGACCGCACGACAGGCCTGCGTTTGGACCTGTCGCCTCGGCGGCAGGCGGCATGATGGGAGCTCTGTGAGGATGGGCGTGCTGGAGATCAGGAAGGTCGACAAGGTCTACCAGAGCCGCGGCAAGCCGCCGGTTCACGCCGTGCGCGCGCTGGATATGGAGGTCGACAAGGGGGAGATCGTCGCGCTGTTGGGGTCGTCGGGCTGCGGCAAGACTTCGACCCTGCGGATGATCGCGGGCTTCGAGAGCGTCACCTCGGGGACGATCACGCTCGGCCAGCGCCGGATCGACGAATTGCCGCCGGCGAGGCGCAAGGTGGCGATGGCCTTTGAAGGCTATTCGCTCTACCCGCCGCTCACCGTTCGCGAAAACATCGCCTTCGCCTTGAAGGCGCAGCAGCTCTCGCATGGCGAGGTCTCCCGCCGGGTCGAGGCGATCGCGCGGCTGGTGGAAATCGAGGACATTCTCGACAGCTATCCGCGCTCGATCTCCGGAGGGCAGCAGCAACGGGTCTCGCTGGCGCGCGCCTTGGTGCGCGATGCCGATCTGTATCTGCTGGACGAGCCGATGGGCCAGCTCGAGCCGCAGCTCCGCGCGGTGCTGCGCGGCCGGATCAAGGGGCTGCTTGCTGAGCGCGGGATGACGGCGATATTCGTCACCCATGACCAGACCGAGGCCAGCGCGCTCGCCGACCGAATCGCGGTCATGGAAGATGGTGTGCTTCAGCAGTTCGCGAGCGAACGGGAGTTGAAGGATCATCCCGCGAACCTGTTCGTTGCGAGCTTCATCGGCGAGCCACCGATGAACCTGCTCGAGACCGAAGTCGCTCGCGCCGACGGCGGCTTTCGTCTCTCGATCGGCCCGGATGTCTCGTTTCAGCTCGATGGGCGGACGCTCGACCCGGCCGCGGGCCGCGCGCTCGAGCAGAGCCCGCGTGTCCGGATCGGCATCAGGCCGCAGAAGATTTCCGTCGGCAACGGGGATGTGCGCGTGCGCGTCGTCTCAAACCAGTGGCTGGGCGACCAGTCGCATGTCGCAGGTGAACGCGAGGGCCGTCTCCTCATTGCGGTGACGCCGAACAAGATCGCCGCGCGACCAGGGGACATTATTCCCTTCGCGCTGGAGACGCGGCACCTTCATGTGTTCGGCGCCGACGGCAACTGCATTCGCCACGCGGAGGCAGCCTGATCATGAGCACCGAGCCGGGTCGCGACGTCATCATCGGCATTGATGCCGGCACTTCCTTGATCAAGACGGTCGCGTTCACGCGCGATGGCCGGCAGCTCGGCGAATACGCGCTTCCGAACAGCTACACGACGTCGGCCGGCGGACATGTCGAGCAGGACATGACGCGGACCTGGAACGATACGGTCGCCGCACTGCGCGGTCTGGGAGCGGCGATACCCGATCTTGCCTCGCGGCTCGCCGCCATCGCGGTGACAGGGCAGGGCGATGGCACTTGGCTGATCGACGATGATGGGCGTCCCGTCGCGCCGGCGCTGCTCTGGCTCGACTCGCGCGCGGCCAGTCTCGTCGGGGACATCCGCGCCAGCGAGCGCAATGCGGCGCTCTATCGGCGGACCGGCTCGGGGCTGAACGCCTGCCAGCAGGGGCCGCAACTGGCCTGGTTGCAGGCGCATGCGCCCGACAGCCTGTCGCGCGCCCGCACGGCCTTTCATTGCAAGGACTGGCTCTATTTCCTGCTCACCGGCGAGCGTGCAACCGATCCGTCGGAGGCGACCTTCTCCTGCGGCGATTTCCGCAAGCGCCGCTTTGACGCGGAAACGGCGCGCCTGATCGGAATCGCCGATTGCATGGCCCTGTTTCCGGACGTCGTCGACGGCGTCGTGACCACGCATCCGCTGAATGCCGGCGCAGCGCTCGAGATCGGACTGCCGCAGGGCGTTCCGGTCTCGCTCGGCTATGTCGACGTCATCTGCAATGCGCTGGGGGCCGGGCTCTACGATCCGGCGCCGGATGTCGGCTGCACCATCATCGGCTCGACCGGCATGCATATGCGGCTGGCGCCAAGCGCCAATGCGGTGGTCCTCAACGCCGAGGCGACCGGCTATACCATGCCGTTTCCGGTCCCCGGTCACTATGCCCAGATGCAATCGAACATGGCGGCGACGCTGAACATCGACTGGCTCCTCGACCTCGCGCGCGACCTGCTCGCCGCCGAGGGCATTACGCGTTCGCGCGCCGACCTGATCCGTCGACTCGACGACCACGTGCTCGAGGCGCGGCCCGGCGAGCTCCTATTCCATCCCTTCATTTCCGATGCCGGCGAGCGCGGCCCATTCGTCGCCCATGAAGCCTGTGCGCAATTCCTGGGCTTGCGCACACGCCACGGCTATTGGGATCTGATGCGCGCGGTCATGGAAGGGCTCGCCTTCGCCGCCCGTGATTGCTACGCCGCGATGGGCGCGCTGCCGCGGGACGTGCGCATCACCGGTGGTGCGGCGCGAAGCCGGGCGCTCGGCGCGATCCTCGGTGCTGCGCTGGAATGCAACGTTTGTGTCTGTAGTCGCGGCGAAGCGGGAGCTGCGGGCGCCGCCATGATCGCGGCAGTGGCGACCGGCCTCTATCCGGACATGACGGCCTGTACGGATGTGTGGGTGCGGCCGTATCTCGCTGCGCCGCAAACGCCGGATGCGGCCTTGGTGTCGCGCTATGCGCGGCTGTTTCCGGCCTATCTCGAGGCCAGGCTCGCGGCGCGGCCGGTCTGGAAGCAACTCGCGGCCGTGCGTGCGGGAGCCGGTCATGCCTAAGACCATTGCCATCGTGGGTGACCGCTTCATGCTGCCGAGCGTCTTTGCCGAACGGATCACGGCGGCTTGCGGCAACGGCATCGACATCCGCGTCCTGGAGCAACCCTGGCCGGACGAGCCGATGGAGCACGGCTATGCCGGCTCCAAGCTCGACGGACTGAAGGAGTTCATGGGCGACCCGGATGAGGTCGCGGAGTTCATCGGCGATGCCGCGCTGCTGGTCACGCATCTCGCGCCGATCTCGCGGTCGATGCTGCAGCGGCTGCCGAAGCTTAAGTTCATTGCGGTGTCGCGCGGCGGCCCGGTCAACATTGACATGCAGGCAGCGCGCGATCACAAGGTGCTCGTGGTCAACACGCCAGGCCGCAATGCCAGTGCGGTGGCCGAGTTCACCATCGGCGCCATTCTCGCCGAAACGCGCCTGATCCGCAGTGGGCACGAATCCTTGCGCGGCGGCGAATGGCGCGGCGATCTCTACCGCGCCGATCGCACCGGGCGCGAGCTCGGCGAGATGACCGTCGGCATCGTCGGCTATGGCGCGATTGGCACCCGCGTGGTGAAACTGCTCAAGGCATTCGGGTGCAGGATCCTGGTGACGGACCCATACGTCCAGCTCAGCGCGCAGGATCGCAATGACGGCGTCGAGCACGTCGGCTTGAGCGAGCTCTTGGCGCGCGCCGACGTGATCAGCCTGCATGCGCGGGTGACCGCCGAGACTACCGGCTTCATCGATCGCGCGGCGTTGGCGCAGGTCAAGCCGGGCGCCATCCTCATCAATACGGCGCGGGGGCCACTGGTCGACTACACGGCGCTTTACGAGGCGCTCTCCGCCGGACGGCTCGGCGGGGCCATGCTCGACACCTTTGCCGTGGAGCCGGTGCCGGCCGACTGGCCGCTCCTGCAGCTGCCCAACGTCACGCTGACGCCCCACATTGCGGGGGCCTCGTTGCGCACCGTCACCATTGCCGCCGATCAGGCAGCCGAAGAGGTTCGCCGCTATCTCGCCGGCGAGCCGCCGCTCAATCCGTGCTGAAGACGAAAGGTATCTTGCCATGACCCGTGAGGAGCGACAGTTGCGCGAGGCGATCATCGCCAAGTGCCGATGGATGAACGCTTCAGGGCTCAATCAGGGGACGTCAGGCAACATCTCCGCCCGCTACAAGGATCGGATGCTGATCACGCCGTCGGCGACACCCTATGACGCGATGAAGCCGGAGATGATCGCCTCGATGCCGCTTGAAAGTGACTACGGCTCCTGGGATGGGCCGTTGCAGCCGTCGACCGAATGGCGCTTCCATCTCGACATCATGCGCGGCCGCCCCGACGTCGGCAGCGTCGTTCATACCCATTCCACCTACGCCACGGTGCTTGCGATCGCGCGCAAGCCGATCCCCGCCTGCCACTACATGATGGCCGCGTTCGGAGGCAATGACATCCGCTGCGCCGGCTACGCCCGCTACGGCACGGCGGAATTATCCGAGCTGGCGCTCGCCGCGCTCGAAGGCCGCAACGGCTGCCTGCTGGCCAATCATGGCATGATCGCGGTCGGCGCAAACCTCGACAAGGCGATGTGGCTGGCGGTCGAGCTCGAGACCATCGCGCGTCAATATTACCTCTCGCTGGCATTGGGATCGCCTCACATTCTCAGCGAAGCGGAGATCGCCGACACGGCGAAGGGCTTCTCAACCTATGGCCTCCAGCAACCCAAATCCAAGGCGTCGAAGGCAAAGCTGGGTAAGGCAGGCGCATCGGCAAGGGCGGCCGCGCGACAACGGATCGAGAAGAAGCGCAGCAGGACGTGATGACGGAGGCTGCGCCGCGCGCGGGCAGGGATCGTGGGCTGGTCGACATCGCGATAATCGGCGGTGGCATCAATGGAGCCGGCATCGCGCGCGATGCGGCGGGCCGCGGCCTGAAGGTCCTGCTGTGCGAGAAGGGTGACTTTGCGGAAGGCACCTCGTCGCGCTCGGGCAAGCTCGTTCACGGCGGTTTGCGCTATCTCGAATATTATGAATTTCGCTTGGTGCGCGAAGCCTTGATCGAGCGCGAGGTGCTGCTCGCGTCCGCGCCGCACATCATCTGGCCGATGCGCTTCGTGCTGCCGCACTCGCCGGAGCAGCGGCCGGCCTGGCTGATCCTCACCGGCTTGTTTCTCTACGACCATCTCGGTGGCCGCAAGCGGCTGCCGTCGAGCAGGGGTCTCGATCTTGCGCATGCGCCGGAGGGCGCGCCGCTGCGCTCCGAATTCAGGCGTGGCTTTGAATATTCGGACTGCTGGGTCGATGACGCACGGCTCGTGATCCTCAATCTGGTTGATGCCGCGCGCAACGGCGCCATCATCCTGCCCCGCACCCGCGCCCTAAGTGCGCGCCGGGAAGGGGACGCATGGCAGCTGGAGATGCAGGGGGATGACGGCGGCAGGCACACCGTCCGGGCGCGCGCGCTGGTCAACGCGGCGGGGCCGTGGGTCCAGGACGTTGTGCAAGATGTCGTCGGGCTGAATTCGTCGCACAATGTGCGGCTGGTCAAGGGCAGCCATATCGTGGTGCCGAAATTCTGGAGCGGAGCGCAGGCCTATCTGCTCCAGAACGAGGACCGTCGCGTCATCTTCGTCAATCCTTACGAGAAAGACCTCGCACTGATCGGCACGACGGACATCTCCTATGATGGCCGCGCCGAGGACGTCGCGATCGACGACACCGAGATCGTCTATCTGCTGGGCGTGTTGCGCCGTTACTTTCGTGTCCCCCCGTCGGAGCAGGAGATCGTCCATGCATTTTCCGGTGTTCGGCCGCTCTATGACGACAATGCCGAAAACCCGTCCGCGGTGACGCGCGACTATGTTTTCGAGGTTCACGGCGAGCAGGGCGTGCCGCCGCTGCTCTCGATCTTCGGTGGCAAGATCACGACCTACCGTCGGCTCGCGGAGCATGCGTTGCAGCGACTTGAGGCATGGTTTCCGAAGATGTCGCCGGGCTGGACGGCGGGAAGGCCGCTGCCCGGCGGCGACATCGGTGGTGACTTCGATGCCTTTATCGTCCAGCTGGCAGGCGAATATTCCGACCTTCCGCGCAAGCTGATCCACCACTATGCGCGCCTGTATGGCACGCGGGCGCGCGAACTGCTTGGTTCGGCCCGTGTCTCGGCCGATCTCGGTCGGCATTTCGGTGGAGACTTTTACGAACGTGAGGCAACGTTTTTACGCGAGAGCGAGTGGGCCAGGGAGCCTCAGGACTTTCTGGATCGGCGTACCAAACATGGCTTGCATCTGACGGCGGCGCAACGGGACGCCTTTGCGAGCTTTATCTAATTCGCCTGTGCCCGCGCCAGGCCGGGCGAAAGCTGCCCGACGCGAGCCGACCCTCTTTCATCATCTCGACACATATGTCATGATAGGAATACAAATGTAAAAGCCGGGCGTCCTGCCTGGCCAGGGAGGGCTGCCCATGGGTAGGAAAGTCGCATTCATTGCGGCCTTGTTCGGCGCGTTGGCATTGGCCGGTCCGGTACAGGCGCGGGTCGAGGTGCAATGGTGGCACGCCATGAGCGGCGTCCTGGCCGACCGGCTCAATGAGCTTGTCGAGAAGTTCAACACATCGCAGGACAAATACACCGTCGTCGCCGTCGCTAAGGGCAATTATGATGAGGTGACGAACGGGGTGATCGCCGCCTATCGCGCCAAGCGGCCACCGGAAATGGTGCAGATCGCCGAGCGCGGTTACATGACGATGCTGCTCTCTGGGGCCGTAGTACCCGTTCAGGACTTGATGGACCAGAAGGGTTACAAGATCGACTTCTCGGACTTCATCAAGCCTGTGGCAAGCTTCTGGAGCTACAAGGGGCGGATGTCGGCGATGCCGTTCAACTCATCGACGCCGATCTTCTGGTACAACAAGGATCACTTCCAGAAGGCCGGTTTCGACAAGCCGGCTGACACCTGGCAGGAGTTGGAGAAGCAGCTCTACACCATCAAGTCCAAGGGCATTAGCGAATGCGGCACGGTGCTGCCCGGCGATTTCTACTGGAGCCTGCTTGAGAACTACAGCGCCATCAACAACCAGCCTTATGGCACGCTCGCAAACGGCTTTGACGGGCTTGGGACTGAGTTCGTCTACAACAAGACCAAGGTGGTCTCGCAAGTCGCGCGCTTGAAGAAGTGGCTCGACGATGGCGTGATGCAGATCGCGGGCCAAGGCTTCAGCCCAGAGCAGTTGTTCACGTCGGGACGGTGCTCGACGTTCGTCAATTCGACCGCATCGCATGGTAATATCGAGCGCAACGCGACCATCAACTGGAGCGCGACCTTCCTGCCGCACGAGAGCGATGTCAATCCGCCCCTCAACAGCACCATCGGCGGCGGCGCCATCTGGGTCCTGAAGGGCCACACGCCGGAGCGATACGAAGCCGTCGCGGCCTTTCTGAACTTTGTCGCCCAGCCGGAAACTCAGGTGTGGTGGCATGGCGCAACCGGCTACGTTCCCGCCACGAACCGGGCCTATGCGCTTGCGCGGGAACGTGGCTACTACAAGGATCACCCGACCAGAGAAATTGCCGTGCTACAGCTCTCGCGTGGCACGCCGAATGAGAACTCGCGCGGCTTCCGCTTCGGCAATTTCGTGCAGACGATGCTGGCCCAGCGCCAGGAGGTGGAGGCTGTCTTTGCCGGTCAGAAGCAGCCGCAGCAGGCGATGGATGACGCTGTCAAGCGGGGCAACGAGATCTTGCGGCAATTCGAGAAGCTCAACGCCGGGAAGACTCCGGAAACCGAGCGTCCATGACTTTACGACTATCCATTCCTTGGCGTGATGGGCGCGCACCCGTGCTTCAAAGGCACGGGGGCGGCCAGTCCAAGGTCGGGACGGGTGCGGTGGCCGGTGGATCCCGAGCACCCGTAAAGGCGCGGCGCCGTGAGCAAGAGGCAGGACTGAAGCGAGCCAATTTCGGCGATGGCCCCGGCCTGCCGACGTTGCTGTTGCTGCCGCAATTGCTGATCCTGCTGTTCTTCTTCTTCATCCCGTCGCTGCGGGCGCTGACGCAATCCGTCCTGCTCAGTGATCCCTTTGGAACCAACGTCCAGTTCGTGTGGTTCGACAATTTCAAGATGCTGTTTGCGAGTAGCGAGTATCGCCAGTCGATCGCGGTGACGTTCTGGTTCACGGTGGCGCAGAACGTACTCACGCTGGGGAGCGCGCTGGTGCTCGCCTTTGCCACTGACAGGATCGTGCGCGGTCGTTCGATCTATCGCACGATCATTCTGTTGCCCTATGCAATTGCGCCCGCGATTGCCGGTATCCTGTGGGCCTTCCTGTTCAATCCGGCGGTTGGCCCGCTCGCGCAGGTGCTGCACAGTTTCGGCATTGCCTGGGATCCCAACCTCAATCCGACCGACGCGCTGATCCTGGTTACACTCGCAGCGTCATGGAAGCACATCTGCTACGACTACATCTTCCTGGTCGTGGGTCTGCTCGCGGTGCCGGTATCGCTCATGGAGGCCGCCGCGGTGGACGGCGCCGGTCCGATCCGGCGCTTCGTCTCGATCGCGCTGCCGATGCTCGGGCCTACCATCTTCTTTCTCACCGTGATGAACTTCATCTATGGCTTCTTCGAAACCTTCGCCATCATCGATGCCGTCACCAAAGGCGGTCCGGCCGGCGCAACCAACATTCTGGTCTACAAAGTCTTCGTCGATGGCTTCGTCAATCTCGACCTCGGCTCTTCAGCCGCGCAATCTGTTCTTCTGATGAGCTTCGCGCTGATCTGCACGCTGCTGCAGTTCCGCTACTTCGACCGTAAGGTCAATTACGGAGTCTAGCCGTATGGTCGAGCGCTCACCGGTCCTTAGCATGGTCTGTCACGCGATCCTGATCGCCGGGGCGCTGACGGTCTGCATTCCGCTGTATTTCGCATTCGTGGCGGGCTCGCTCACGGTCGCCGAGGTTCAGAGGGTGCCGCTGCCGTGGCTCCCCGGCAGCCAGTTCTTCGACAACCTGCAATTGGCGTGGAGCAAGGGCAATTTCAGCCGCACCTTCACCAACTCTATCGTCGTGGCGCTCGGCATTACCGCCGGAAAGATCGCGGTATCGCTGCTGTCGGCCTTCGCGATCACCTACTTTCGATTCCGCTACCGAATGCTGGCATTCTGGCTCATCTTCGTCTCGCTGATGCTGCCAATCGAGGTTCGGATCGTGCCGACCTTCGAAGCCGTGGCCAATGCAGCGCTGCCTCTGCAATGGCTCATCGACACCCTGCATTTGGCGGATCTGTGGGGTTGGATCAGCGGTCACGACATCGCGATCGCGCTCGAATGGAACATGGTCAACACCTATCCCGGGCTGATCCTGCCGCTGATCGCCTCGGCCACGGCCACGTTCCTGTTTCGCCAGTTCTTCCTGACGGTCCCGGACGAGCTGTGCGAGGCGGCGAGGCTGGACGGAGCGTCGCCGCTGCACTTCTTCTGGAGCATCCTGCTGCCGCTCTCCGTTCCGAACATGGTGGCGCTCGCCATCATCCTGTTCCTGTTCGGCTGGAATCAGTATCTCTGGCCGTTGCTGTTCACGACCGACAAGGACATGGCCACGGCGGTCATCGCATTGAAGGGTCTGATTCCGCGCTCCGACAGCGAGCCAGCCTGGAACATCGCCATGAGCGGCGCGCTCCTCACGATGTTGCCGCCAGCGCTGGTCGTCCTGCTGTTGCAGCGCTGGTTCATCAAGGGTCTTATCGACAGCAGCAAGTAGGGATCGATCATGGTTTTCATCGCCGGGCATCGCGGCGCGCGCAATCTTTGGCCGGAGAACAGCCTGACGGGCTTCCGCAACCTATGCAAGGAGGGGGTCGATGCGGTCGAGTTCGACGTCCATCAAAGCGCGGATGGCGGGCTGGTCGTGATCCATGATCCGCTGCTGGACCGCACCACGTTCGATAGCGGACCCGTTGGCGAGCGCAGTCTGAGGCGCTTGACGGCGACGCGTCTTCGCGACGCCGGCGATGAGTGCATTCCGACCTTGGACGACGTGCTCGACGTGTTCGTCGAAACGACGCTCGAGCTCCACATTGAGATTAAGACGGATGCGCTCGGTAATCCCTATTCGGGTCTGGAGGCGCGGCTGATCGACGACATCAGGCGCCGGGGTCTGGAACGGCGTGCCGTCATCACCTGCTTCGTGCCGGGCGTGATCGAGACCGTGCGCCGGCTATGGCCGGAGGCGCGGGTGCTCGCCTCGCTCGACCGCCGTTCGGCGGAGATGATGGGCGGAATTGCATCCGCGCTGGCGCAATTCGCCGCCATTCCCGGCTGCATCGTCGCGGTTGAAAAATCGCTTCTGGGGTTCACGCTGCCGCTCGCCCTTAAAGTGCTCGGATCCGAGCGTCTCGGCGCATGGGTGACCAATGAGCCAGAGGATATCGCCTACTGGCTTGCCCAACCAGTGCGGCAGATCACGACCGACCGGCCCGATCTCGCCGTGAGCATTCGCCGCAAGCTCGCAACCGCGCCCGCGCGTCCATGATTGCCCGCCGCCGCTTTCTCGTGGGATCGCTGGCGAGCGTCGCCTTCGCTGCGCCCGCCGGGTTCGTGCGGGGAGCGCCGGTCTCGTTCAGTGCAGATCCCTTCACGCTCGGTGTCGCGTCCGGATGCCCGCGACAGGATGGCGTCATGCTGTGGACCCGCCTTGCGCCACAACCTCTCGAAGGCGGCGGCATGCGGGATGCTCCGGTGGACGTCGAGTGGCAGGTTGCTGAGGACGAGGCCTTCTCGCGCATCGCCTCCCGCGGCGTCGTGCGGTCGGCAGCGGAGCTTGCGCATTCCGTGCATGCCGAGGTGACGGGATTGCGGCCCGATCGCGTCTACTGGTACCGCTTCCGCGCCGGTCCGGCCCTCAGCCTGGTCGGACGCACCCGAACCGCGCCGGCCGAGTCCGGGCGTCCTTTCCGTTTTGCCTTCGCATCCTGCCAGCAATACGAGCAGGGCTATTTTACCGCTTACCGCGACATGGCCGCACGCGATCTCGACCTGGTCGTGCATCTCGGCGACTACATCTATGAGAAATCCTGGGGATCGCACCACGTCCGCCAGCACGGCGTCGGAATCCCGACGACGCTCGAGGAATTCCGCAACCGCTACGCGCTCTACAAGAGCGATCTTGACCTGCAAGCGGCGCACGCTGCCTTCCCCTGGCTTTCGGTCTGGGACGACCACGAGGTGATGGACGACTATGCCAATGATCGCTCCTACACCGTGCGCGATCCCGGCCAGTTCCTCAAGATCCGTGCGGCCGCCTATCAGGCCTATTACGAGCACATGCCACTGCCGCCCTCGGCCCGCCCACGGGGCGCGGATGCAACGATCTACGAGCACTATCGCTTCGGCGACATGCTCGACGCGCTGCTGCTCGACGACCGGCAATATCGCTCGGCATCGGCCTGTGTCGGAAGCAAGCGTCCGACCTGGGCGACTGATTGTGCAGGCCGGACGGACGAGGCGCGGACGATGCTGGGCGAGCGACAGGAACAATGGCTCGATGCGCGCCTGCGCGACTGTCGCGGCCGCTGGACGATCGTCGCGCAGCAGACATTGATGGCGCAGGACAAGCGGGAAGGGGATGATGGCGCGCATTTCTGGATGGACGGCTGGGACGGCTATCCCAACGCCCGGCGTCGTCTTCTTGATTCGCTTGTCGCGCATCGCCGGCGCAACTCGATCGTGATCGGCGGCGACCGTCACGCCTTCTTTACCGCCGATCTGAAGCATGATTTTGCCCGGCCGGATGGTCCGACTATCGCGACCGAGTTCGTCGGCACCTCCATCAGTTCGGACGGACCGAGCGAGACCGGTGTGCGCAAGGCGCTGGCGGAAAATCAACATCTCGTCTATGCGCGTGGCGACAAGCGCGGCTATGCGACCGTCGAGCTCGACACCCGGCATTGCACTGTAGGATTCGAGGCGCTCGACGACGTCAAGGACGTCAGGAGCGCCGTGCGCCGGCTGACGACCTTTGTGGTCGAGGACGGCGTGCCGGGGGCGAAGGCCGCATGACGAGCGTCCGGATGGCCCCGCGTTTGACGACCACCGAAAGATCGCCTCAAATGCTCCGAACGTCTGATTATGCCTTGAGGCCGCTGCGGGGGGCTGCGCCGTGACTGATCAAACCATCCTGCGGGTCGCCTGGCTCTACTACATGGAGAACCTGACCCAGGCCGAGATCGGCGAGCGGCTGGGGCTGACGCGTGCCCGCGTCAACCGCATGTTGTCGGATGCCCGGCAGACCGGCATCGTCAACATCAGCCTCAACTCCGCCTTTGCGAGCTGCACGGAGCTGGAGCACCGGTTGCGTCGCGAGTGCGGCCTCGAGGATGCAGTCGTCATCCCGACCCCGGAGAACCCCGAGCAGGTCGGAAGCCTGATCGGGATGGCGGCGGGAGCGCATTTGTCGAAATTCCTTGAGCAGAAGCGGCCGCGCATCATCGGTATCGGCTGGGGCGCGACCTTGCGCGAGACCATCCGCTACGTCACGCCGGCGGACTACCCCGAGCTCTCCATCGTCTCCATGATGGGCGGCCTGTCGCGCGGACTCGAGCTCAACACCTTCGAAATCGCGGGCGAGCTCGCGCACCGGCTGCACGCCCAGTGCAGCTATCTGGCCGCCCCGATTTTTGCCAGCAGCCGGCGCTCGCGTGACACCTTCCTGGCCCAGGAGGTCTATCAGGAGGTGCTGAACAGCGTCGAGCAGATCGATCTTGCGCTGTTGAGCATGGGAGATCTGACCCCGCGGTCGCTGCTGGTGCGGCACGGTCTGCCGCCGGACGTACGTATCGAGCATTTGCGGGCCGCAGGCGCCGTCGGCGACGTGCTCGCGCAGTTTCTCGACAAATCCGGCCGGCCGATCGATCACGGCATCAACAGCCGCGCCATCGCGCTTCCGCTCGAAAAGTTGGCGCGCGTGCCGACCTCGATGCTGATTGCCGGGGGCCTCAACAAGGCGCCGATCATCGCCGCGGTGCTGCGCGGCCGGATCGGTAAGGTCCTGGTGACGGACGAGAACGCCGCCGTCGCCGCGCTGAAGCTGATCGACAAGCAAAAATAGCCCTGTTTTCGTAACGAGTGTCAAATCCGTGCCCTGGCGCGATGCCGGCGCGATCGCACCGCGCTGTCCCCGGACGCAAAAGCATTTGTCACGTCATGATTACATATGTAATATCACGAAGACAATTGCTCAAAGAGAGATGGCGTCGACATGCGCGCTGCGGTGCTCCAGGACATTCGCGATATCCGCGTCCTCGATATTCCCGAACCGAGGCCGGTGGCGGAGGACGATCTCATCGTCCGCGTCAAGGCGGTCGGCGTCTGCGGCAGCGATCTGCATTCCTACCTCGAGGGCGGAACGACCGGCCCGACGCGCGTCAGGCCGTTCGTCCTCGGCCATGAATTCTCGGGTGTCCTCACGCCGGACTCGGCACGCAAGGCGGGACTCTCGGCCGATGCGTTGGTGGCGGTCGATCCTTCCATTCCATGCGGCCATTGTGAATGGTGTCACCGCGGCCATACCAATCTTTGCCCCAATGTGAAGTTCCTCGGCTACGCGCCACACAATGGCGCCATGGCCGAATTTGTCTGCGTGCCCAGATCCGCCGTGCATTTGGTGCCTGACAGCATCGACCCGGCCGGCGCAGCAATCCTGGAGACGCTCGGCGTCGCGATCCATGCCATGGACCTGGCGCGTCCGCGACTTCTTGAATCCGTGGCGGTGCTCGGCTGCGGGCCGGTGGGCTTGTTGTTGGTGCAACTCGCGCGGCTCGCCGGTGCCGGAAAGATCATTGCGATCGACCCGGTCGAGCAGCGTACTGCGCTGGCGTGCGACCTCGGTGCGGATGTGGCGTGCCGTAGCTACGCCGGGGTCGGGGACATCACCGAAGGCCGCGGCGTCGATCTGGTGATCGAGGCGACCGATTCCTCGCACGGCTTCGAGCATGCGGCGCGCTGTGCGCGTATCGGTGGCCGGATCGTTCTCGTCGGCATTCCCGAGAACAACCAGTACGTCCTGAGTGGTGCGGAGTCGCGCCGAAAGGGCTTATCAATTAAGTTTTCGCGTCGCATGCCGGAGGTTTATCCGCGGGCCATCGCGCTTGCGCAGGGGGGACAGGTCAAGCTCACGCCGCTGGCGACGCACCGCTTCTCGCTCGACCAGGCACCTGCCGCGTTCGAGCAACAGGTCGCGCGACGAGATGGAATCATCAAGGCGATCATTTGCCCGTAGATTGAGGGCTATCTTGCCTAGAGCTTGGCAGAGCAGGTGCAGCAGGACTGGTCGTGATGGCGAAATCGTCGAAGCTGGTCGTCGCAAAGAAAGGCCGCGTCCTGATGGTAAGACGCAGGCGCGACGGGCTCTGGATGTTTCCAGGCGGCCGCCGGCGAGCCGGCGAGAGCGACAGGCGCTGCCTTCGTCGTGAGATCAAGGAGGAGCTCCCCAAGCTGAAGCTTGGGCCGCTGAAACTCTGGAAGGAAGTGAAGGCGAAGAATCGCCGGTCCGGTCGCCGCATGAGTGATGCGATTTTCCTGGCAAAGAAAGTGTCAGGACGCTTGAAGGTCGGCGACAAGAAGGAGATCGATAGAGCAGTTTGGCGTAAGCCGCATGGCGCGAGATTGACTCCGACCTCGCGCTACATTCGCGATCGGCTGTTTCCAAGGCGAGGACGTCGTTAAATTGTTGGCGACCGTTCTGCGATGGTGGGTGCCCCGGTGAGCCCGAGCCGTTCCCCGATTTCCTCCCTGGTGAAGTTCTCCAAAAAACATCACGGCGCGAAGCTAGGGCTCGCGTTCGACATGTGCTCGGATGGCATTGGTCGTCGTTTCGATCCAGCCATGCTCACGAGCCTTCGCAACCATGTCGGCGTAAGCCGCATCCCACGTCCTGTTGTCGGGGCGCCCGGGCAGGGTCGGGACAAGATCGATGGGGACAAGCACGTTGTTGTCATCGACGAACATGATTCCTCTCGTCGTGGCGGCTCGCGCGGCGGCTTGGCCCTTCAGCACCAGCTTGAACTTGCGGAAGTCGGACGGCTCGGTCAGCCGGACCTCGTTGGACGAGCATGCGATGATCATGGTTCTGCCCTTTCGCGCCGTCTCTATCACGAATGCAGCAGGGTGCGCAGCGCGCCTTGGAAATTGATCAGAGGGCCGCCGTCGCCGCCGCGCGTCGCCACGATCCGGCCGATGAAGATGCCGTGAGTGCCGACCGCCTGGTGCTGGTAGAGCTCGCATTCGACCGCGCCGATCGCATCCCGCAGTACGGGGACGTCGAGCAGGCCCTGGTCCCAGGGCGCGGTCGCAAAACGTTGGGCGCCCTTGACGCCGTCACGGCCGGCGAAGCGCAGCGCCAGATCCTGCTGGCCGCTGCCGAGCAGGCTGACGGCAAAGCTGCCATTGGCGAGGATCGCGTCATGGGTCTCGGAGCTCGCATTGATGCCGACCAGCAGGCAGGGCGGATCCATGCAGAGCGAGGTGACCGAGCTGACAGTCAGCCCTCGCCGGTCGGCATCCGCGCCGGTCGCCACGATGGCGACGCCGCCGGCCAGATTGCCCATGGCACGGCGAAACTCCGTGGCATCGACCGAGTGGCGATCGGCTCCTTGCGGAAACTTCTGGTGAGCCATGGCCAACACCTTCGGACTTGCCGACGTCAAGCCGACACTGCTTCGCCGGCGACCCTCGCATCCTTGCGGCCGCTGCGCAGTTCCTTCCGGATCGCGGGGATGATCTTGCTCCCCCACAGCTCGATCTGCTTCAGCATGGTGCGCTGGTCGAAGTCGCCGAGTTGGGTCTGCACCGCGATATGCGACGGCTTGAGGATGCTGATCTCCTCCAGCATGCGGTCGATCACCTGGTTGACGCTGCCGACCGGCAGGTTGTTGCGCATGGTCTCCAGGCTCATATCGTTGGGCCCGGCCTGTTCCTTGATCAGATAGCCGTCGTCGCTCTGGGCGCGGCGGAATTTCAGGCTTTCGGAGAGCCGGCGCTGGAAGCGGGCATTGTCGAGATAGGAGGTGACCTCGCTGTCATTGTCGCTGGCATAGGCGCAGCGCAGGAAGCCGAAGCGGGTGGCGTCGATCGACCGGCCTTCCTGGGCCGCAATGCCTTCGAGCCGCTCGCGCAGTGCCTTGATGGCATTGGTGCCATTGAGGAGAGCGGTCACGAACAGATTGTGGTTGTCGCGGATGGCGCGGCCGAGGGTCTCGGCATGGCCGGACGTTACCCAGATCGGCGGCATCGGGGTCTGCACGGTGCGCACGGCAATCGAGGTCGGCGGAATCTTCAGGTGCTGGCCGGCGTAGGAAAAGATCCGCTCCTGCATGCCGGCATGCAGCACGTCGTAGAACTCGGCAAACAGCGAGTGCGAATCCTTGAGGTCGACGCCGAAGCGGTCGAACTCGAATTGCTGATAGCCCGAGCCGATGCCGAGATCGAGGCGGCCGTTCGAAACGGTATCGGCGAAGCCGATCTCGCCGAGCAGCCGCGCCGGATGATACAGCGGCAGCACGCAGACCGCGGTGCCGAGCCGGATGCGCTTGGTGAGGCCGGCGCAGTGCGCCACCATCATCAGCGGCGAAGGACACAGGCTGTAATTGTTGAAGTGGTGCTCGGCGTACCATGCGGTATCGAAGCCGGCCTCTTCAGCCGCCACGGTCTGTTCGACAGCGTTGTGGATGACCTGCTGCGAGCTTTGATGATAGCCGCGCTGCTGAGCCAAGATGAATACGCCGAATTCCATGGATGCATCCTCCGCCAAACCGACCAGTCGCTTTTGCGACCTGTTCTCATCAGGCTACCGGCTTGAGATTTTTCGAACAATTGGCGTAATCTGATCATGTCTTTTGCAGAATCTGAAAAGATCGATGAATCGCCTCCAGGCCATGGAATTGTTCGTCGCCGCCGTCCGCGAGGGCAGCTTTTCCGCGGCCGGGCGCCGCGCGGGGCTCTCGCCGGCATCCGTGTCGCGCTACATCGGCGAGCTTGAGGCGCAGCTTGGCGTGCAATTGCTCAACCGCAGCACGCGCCATCTCGGATTGACCGATGCCGGCAAGATCTTCTTCCAGCGCACCGAGCAGGTGCTGCACGGGATCGAAGACGCGGAGGCTGCAGCGCTCGCGCTGCAGACCGCGCCGCGGGGGACGCTGCGCGTTCATTCTCGGACGCTGTTCGGCATCAAGGTGCTGTCACCATTGATCCCGCAGTTCCAGGAGCTATACCCGGAGCTGAAGGTGGAACTGCGGCTGTCGGAACGGCGCGTCCAGCTTCGTGAGGAGGAGTTCGACATCGATTTCCAGATCGCCGCGCCCAAGGATCCAGGCCTGATGCAGCGCCGGCTGGTGCGGAGCGAACGCATCCTCGTGGCGTCACCCGACTACGTCGCGCGGAAGCCAAAGTTGCGCGGACCGGATGATCTCGTCGGCCACAATTGCCTGACCTACTGGATGGGGCCCGACGATGTGGTCTGGAAGTTCATGCGCAAGAGCAGGCTGCGCGAGATCGTCGTGCCGTTTTCATTCAGCAGCAATAATGGCATCATCCTGTGCGACCTCGCGGTGCGCGGGCACGGCATTGCGCTGCTCGACGACTACACGGTCGCGGACGAAGTGAAGAACGGGAGGCTGGTGCGTCTGTTACCGGGCTTTCGCGTCACCAACTCGACCTTCGACGAAGGCATCTACGCCACGTTCCAGCAGAGCAGCTATCTGCCGGAAAAAATCAGGGTGTTCGTCGACTACATGGCCGAGAGCGTGCCGCGGCTGATCAAGCGATCCGGCTAGCACCACGCGCCGCCTTCAGCGTGTGCCAAACCTGTGGGCAGGCAGTCCCGTCACGCCGAGATTCTCGATGGCGAACAATCCGCCGGCGTCCGGGCTGTCATCGAAGAGATGGGTGCTGCGCGAGATCGAGGTCACATAGAGCACGTCGAGACCGGGGCCGCCGAAGGTCACGCTGGTCGGATGCCGGACGGGCATCTCGATCTTGCGCACCATTGTTCCGTCGGGTGCGAACCGTGCGATGGCGCCGATCCGCACCAGCACGGTCCAGAGATAGCCGTCCGCATCGACGGTCGCGCCGTCGCCGCCCGAGCCATGCGCGTCCATCTCAGCGAACACGCGCTTGTTCCGCAGCGGGCCGTCGCGGTGATAGTCGTAAGCCCAGATCATACGTCGTGCCGTGTCCGCGAGATAAAATATCCGGCCGTCCGGACTGAAGCAGGGGCCGTTGGTCACGGCGAGATCGGATTCGAGCTGCTCGATCGCGCCCGCCGCATCGATGCGATACAGACCGCCGAGCGGCTTTTCATCCTCCGCGCGGCCGCCGTGCATTGTGCCCGCCAGGAAGCGCCCGAACGGGTCGGCCTTGCCGTCGTTCAGGCGGAGCATCGGATGATCGAGGCCGATCGAGGGGCCCTCGGTCCATTCCCGCGTGCTGAAATTGTAATGCGCAAAGCCGTGGCGCAGCGCCAGCACGGCGCGGTCGTCATGCGCGAGCGCGAGCGATCCGATCGGGGCGGGCACCGAGAATTCATCGATCGCGCCGATCGCAGGCAACAGCCTGCGGATCAGTCCGGCGAGCGAATCGATCCAGTAAAGCGTCTGGGTCCGGTCATCCCAGACCGGGCTCTCGCCAAGCCGGTCCCTGGTCTTGCCGATACGGGTGATGCGCGGGAGCGCGTTCATGGGAGCACCTCGTTTGATCCCTTCTGCAGAGCGGACTTGACCGATCGGTCGGCGAAAAACTACGTTGGTTTTCACATGAAGATCAGTGTTCGGCCGACCCAGATGTCCGGCTAGATTTGCGGGTTCGATGGTTGAATTGTCGACGACAAAGGACGGGGTCGCCAACCAGGCGGAGGCGTCCGATCGCGTCCTGCAGATCCTGAGCGAGGCCGGGCGTCTGTTCGCCACCAAGGGCTATGACGGCACCTCGATGCGCGACATCGCGGTGGCCTGCGGCATCTCGAAGTCGCTGCTGTATCATCACTTCTCCAACAAGGATGAAATCTACGCGCGCGTCGCTGTCGGCTCGACGCTGGAACTGTATCTTTTCGTGCGCGACCGGATTCCCGACGGTCCGCCGTCGCAGAAGATCCGAGCCTTCATGGTTGCGACGGCGGAATATTTCCGGCGCTACCGCTGGGCATGGATCGCATCGACGACCGCATTCTGGAACGATCCCGATCGCCACCGGCAAAAGGAACGGATGACGCGCCGCGACCGATTCGAGCACTTTCTGCGCGGATTGATCCAGGAAGCGATCGACGCCGGCGAGATCCGCAACCTCGATGTTGCCATGACGGGGCGGCTGATCCTGTCGTCGCTGAATTGGATGCATCGCTGGTACAATCCCAATAAATCGGCAACACCCGAGCAGATCGCCGACATCTTTTTTGACATGGTATTCAACGGCCTTCGGACCGACGGTCCTGCGAGGCCGCCAACCATCGAGCCGCCGAAGTCGCCCCGGCGAAAGCCGCGCTAGAGGCGCCTGCCTTCAATCGAGCGCGATGTGCTGCGCCGTGATGACCGGTCCCCACAGGGCGGCATCCTTGCTCAGCTGGGAATCGAGCAATTGAGGCGGCCCGAGATCGGCCTGCAGGCCGTCGATCGCGAGCTGCCTGGCGATCTCAGGCTTTTGCATCGCCGCGTTGGCGGCGGCGTTGAGCCGGTCGATCGCCTCGCGCGGTGTGCCAGCGGGCGCGTGCAGCGCAGTCCAGAACGATGCCGAAAGCTCGGGATAGCCTGACTCGGCAAAGGTCGGGACATCAGGCAGGTTTGGCATGCGCTGGTCGGAGGAAACGGCGAGCAAGCGGAGCTTGCCGGCCTTGACGTGCTCGATCACGGCAGCCGGCGTCGCAAAGTTGAGGTCGCACTCGCCCGATAGCAGTTCCATCACCGAGGCCGGATTGTTGCGATAGGCGACGTCGGTAACTGCAAAGCCCATCGATTTCCCCATCATGATCCCAAACAGGTGCGTCACGCTGCCCGGTCCCAGCGTGGCATAGAACATCGGCTTGTCGCGACCCTTGGCGTAACCGACAAAACTTTTCATATCGGTGACCGGCATCTTCGCGTTCACGGTCAGCGACAGCGGGCCATTGCAGAGCATGGCGACGGATGCGAAATCCGCAAGCTTGTACGGCAAGTTCTTGCGCAGCAGCACGTTGAGCGAGATCGGACCAGTGCCGCCGGCGAGGAGCACCGAACCATCCTTGGCCGCGCGCGCCACATATTGCGATCCGACGATGCCGTTCGCACCTGGCTTGTTGTCGACCAGCACGGGCTGATCGAGCGCCTCGGACATGCCCTTGGCGATCGCGCGCATCAGGCTGTCGATCGAGCCGCCGCTCGCATAGGGCACGATGATGAAGACGGTCTGTGACGAGCGCGCGCTGACGATCGCAGGTGCAGCAAATGGCGCAACGATAGCGCTGGCCATGAGCATTGCGGCCTGACGTCGGCTGATAGGTGCCACGGCGGTTCCTCCCTCATTTGATTTGATCGAAATCTACGTCCCGACCGATCGGTCAGTCAACCGCGCAAACGTCGCAGCTATTGCAAGACCGCGAGCTTGGTGTTATCAGCGCATAGACTGACCGATCGGTCAGGTAGCTTGAAGCCACCGTCCGAGGTCGCGGAAACAAGATCAAGCAAGCGCCAGGAGGAAGCCATGTCCGATGACATCGTGACGCTCGAAGTATCCGACCACATCGCAATCGTGACGCTGAACCGTCCTCCGGTGAACGCGCTCAACCGCGCGATGCGCGATCGCATCGTCGCGGTGTTCGACCAGATTTCGGAGCGCAGCGATGTTCGCGTGGCGATCCTCACCGGCAACGGCAAGGTGTTTTGCAGCGGCGCCGATCTCAAGGACCGTCCAGACCCGGCGAAGGTCGGCGCATTCCATGATCACAACCGCATCACCCGCGAGACCGGCAACTGCATTCGCGAGTGCTCCAAGCCGGTGATCGCAGCGATCAACGGCGTCGCGCTCGGCGCCGGCCTCGGTCTGATGGCATCGTGCGACATCTTCTACGCGTCCGAAGAAGCTGTGTTCGGCATGCCCGAGATCAATGTCGGCCTCGCTGGCGGTGCGGCGATGCTCAACACTTTGTTCGGCCGTTCGCTGATGCGCCGGATGTTCTTCACCGGCGTCCGGATTTCCGCGGCCGAGCTCTATCGCCTTGGCATCATCGAGGCCTGTACCAGCAAGGAAGATCTCATTCCCGAAGCAATGAAGATCGCGCGTGAGATCGCAGCCAAGAGCCCGATTGCGATGGAGTACGCCAAGAATGCAGCCAACATGGTCGAGCTGATGCCGCCGCGCGATGCTTATCGCTTCGAGCAGAACATCACGATGGCGCTGTCGAAGACCGAGGATGCCAAGGAAGCGCGCATGGCGTTCCTTGAGAAGCGCGCGCCGGTGTTCAAGGGGCGCTGACGATGCGGCCGGGAGAGGGTCTCGACGCGCTGATGGCGCCGCGCTCGATCGCGATCATCGGCGCGTCGCAGGATGCGACCAAGATCGGCGGCCGACCAGTGGACCTGTTGCGCCGCTACGGCTACGCGGGCAAGATCTATCCGGTCAACCCAAGAGCCGCGATGGTGCAGGGGCTGCAGGCCTATGCGTCGGTAGGCGCGCTACCCGAGGCGCCCGATCTCGCCGTCATCGCCGTCGATGCCGAGCGGGCGCCCGAAGCGATCGAGCAGTGCGCCGATCGCGGTGTCCGCAGCGTCGTCGTGTTCTCTTCCGGTTTTGCCGAGCTTGGCGAAGAGGGGCGCGCGATGCAGGATCGGCTTCGCACGGCTGCGCGACGCACCGGCATGCGGCTGCTCGGCCCGAATTGCCTCGGCGCGGTCAGTATTCCCGAAAAGGCCATCGCGACATTCTCGATCGTGCTCGAGCACAGCATGCCGGCGGCCGGCTCGCTCGGCATCGTTTCGCAGAGCGGCAATCTCGGCAGCTACACCATGCGCATGGCGAGCGATCGCGGCGCCGGCATCAGCCGTTTCATGACCACCGGCAATGAGTGCGACATCGATATCGCCGACGGTATTGCCTGGCTGGCCCGCGATCCCGCGACCAAAGTCATTCTTTGCTGCTTCGAGGCCTGCCGTGATGCCGGCCGGCTCATCGCCGCACTGACCGAGGCGCGCGATGCCGGCAAGCCGGTCATTGCGCTGAAAGTCGGCACCTCAGAGGCCGGGCAAGCCGCGGCGGCGTCCCATACTGGTGCCATGGCGGGATCGGATGCGGTGTTTGACGCGCTGTTGGAGCGCTATGGCGCCGTACGGGTGCGGAGCATCGAGGAGCTGATTGATCTCGGTCATGCCGCCTCCATCCTGTTGCCGGATCGGTTGCCAAAGGGGCGGCGCCTTGCGGTCGTGACGGCATCCGGCGGTTTTGGCGTGCTGCTTGCGGATGCCGCGCAGGCGGTCGGCCTGTCGTTGCCGGAACTGAGCCAGGCGACCCAGCGCGCGATCCTTGATCTCGTGCCATTTGCGTCCGCGCGCAATCCGGTCGATGCCACCGCGCAGATGTCCAGCCGACCCGATATGCTGCAGAAGATCCTGTCGGCGGTCGTGGCCGACGACCGCACCGATGCGATCGTGCTGCCGCTGCCGTTCTCGCTGCACATGCCGCGCCTGCGTTCGGTTTACATGGAGACATTGCGCACCATCCGCGCGCAGTACCCCGATCGTCCCGTCATTCTGTGCGTGGAGGGCCCGCCGGATGCGCTCGCCGAACTGCATGCCATGGGTTATCCCACCATTGCGAGCTTTGACGGTTGCTGCGCCATCGTCGCGGCGCTGGCGCGATTACAGGCGCTAGCGACTGCGCCAAAGGCTGTGAGCCAGCCTGCCATCGCGAAGGCTGCACCGCTCGCGGCTGATGCGTTCCGCCATGAGCTCGGCGCCAAGCGCGCGCTGGCGGAGGCCGGCATCCCCGTGCTGGCCGAGCAGCTGGTATCGGACGCCGAGGCCGCGGCGCGTGCAGCGCGCGAGATCGGTTTCCCGGTCGTCTTGAAAATCGTCTCGCCCGATCTGCCGCACAAGACGGAGGTGGGTGGCGTTGTCGTGGGTCTTCGCTCCGAGGAAGAGGTGCGGCAGGCCCATGCCCGGATGCTGGCGCGTGTTGCGGAGAAGGCGCCACGCGCGGTGATCGACGGCACGATCGTTGCTCCCATGGCGCATGGCCTGTCCGAGTTGATCCTCGGCAGCCGGATCGATCCCGTGTTCGGGCCTGTCGTGATGGTCGGCCTGGGCGGCATCTTTGCCGAGATCGTGCAGGACACCGCCGTGCAGATGGCGCCGGTGAACGAGACGCAAGCAATGGCGATGCTGAGGTCGCTGAAGGCGTTCGCTGTTCTCGACGGCGCACGGGGGCGGCGTCGCACCGACCTCGAGGCCGCAGCGCAAACGATCGCGGCGCTCTCGCGTTTTGCCGTCGCGCATGCCGATACCGTGTCGGAAATCGACATCAATCCGCTGCTGCTGAAAGCAGACGGCGAGGGCGCCGTCGCGCTCGATGCGCTGCTGATTCCACACGCGGGCAAGGCAACGCAACACCACTGAACACATCGAACAAAAAGAACCGCGAAGTCGGCTCAATGATTGCTGGGAGGATTTTGTGATGAAGCTCAATACCCGTCTCCTCGAAATCGCCGTGATGCTGGGAGCTTTGCTGGTCCTGGCGACGCCGCTGCGCGCCCAAGGCGTGTCCGGCGATGTGATCAAGATAGGCATCATGAACGACCAGAATGGTCCGTATGCCGACAATTGCGGCCCCGGTGCGGTGGCCGCGGCAAAGCTCGCAGTCAGCGACTTCGGTGGTGCGGTCAACGGCAAGAAGATCGAGCTCGTTGTCGCCGACGACCAGAACAAGCCGGACATCGGCGTTGCGGTGGCACTGCGCTGGCTCGACAATGAGGGTGTCGATGCCATCGTCGGCTGCTCGGCCTCGTCGATTGCGCTCGGCGTGCAGGACATCATGAAGGCGCGGAAGAAGCCCTACATGCTGGCGGGGACAGCAGGTTCGTTCTTCACCAACGACAAGTGCTCGCCGATGACCACGCAATGGATGGTCGACACCTATGCGCAGCCGAAGGCCACGGTGAAGGCGCTGCTGTCACAGGGCGTCGACACCTGGTTCTTCCTGACCGTCGACTACGCCTTCGGCAAGGGATGGCAGGCCGACGCCACCAACTTCATCAAGGCCGGCGGCGGCAAGGTCGTGGGATCGGTGCTGCATCCGCTGAACTCGTCGGACTTCTCCTCGTTCCTGCTGACGGCGCAGGCGAGCGGCGCCAGGGCGATCGCGCTCGCCAATTCCGGTTCTGACTTCGGCAATGCCATCAAGCAGGCCCAGGAGTTCGGCCTATCGCAGAAGCAGCTGCTGGTGCCGCTTGGACTTATGATCAGCCAGACCCACGGCATCGGTCTGCGCGACCTGCAGAACGTGCGCCTGACCACGCCGTTCTACTGGGACATGACGCCGGAGACGCGGGCCTTCGCCAAGCGTTTCACCGAGGCGTCCGGCGGGCAAATTCTGAACGAGGCCAAGTCCGCCACCTACAGCGCCATCACGCATTACCTGAAGGCCGTCGCAGCGACTGGAACGGATGATGGCGAAGCCGTGATGAGGCAGATGAAGAACACGCCGATCAACGACTTCGAAATGAAGGATATCAGCATTCGCGCCGACGGGCAGGTGATGCGTCCGCTCTATGTGGCACGCATCAAGACGCCGCCCGAGTCCAAATACGCCTTCGACTATTACGAGATCACGGGGACGATTGCCCCCGAGGACGCATGGCGTCCGGCCTCGGAGAGCGCGTGCGATCTGCTCAAGTCGCAGTGATCGGAAAGAAAGGGCGTCCGGCCGATGCATGGCTGGCGCCCGACGGTACAGCCAAAGCGAGAGATCCACGATGACAGTCATTGAAACAGAGCCGCCGGTAACCGCCACGGCCGGAGAATTATCCGGCGAGGCCTATCGGGTGGCGATGCGTCGCTGGCTGCGCGCCAATCTGCCGGCGAGCTTTCGCGGTGACAGCGCGGCGTTCTCGGCGCCGGGCCTGCAAGAGCAGATCGCCTGGGAAGCGGCGATGTATCGCGCCGGCCTGGCCGGCATCACTTGGCCAAAAGCGTATGGCGGGCACGGTCGCACCTTGCGCGAGCACCTGATCGCCAACCAGGAAATCGGCGCGCTCGCGATGCCGGAGAGCGTCAATTCGATCGGCAAGGAGCTTGCCGGTCCGATCATCCTCGCGGTCGGCACTGAGGAGCAGAAGCACCGCTTCCTGCCGGCAATCCTGGAGATGCGCGACATCTGGTGCCAGGGCTTTTCCGAGCCGGAAGCAGGTTCCGATCTGGCGGGCCTGCGGACGCGCGCCATGCGCGATGGTAATATCTGGCGGATCAGCGGGCAGAAGATCTGGACCAGCGGCGCCTATCGCGCCCAGCGCTGCCTGGTGCTGGCGCGTACCGGCCCGCTGGAAGACCGGCATCGCGGTCTCGCCATGTTCGCGGTACGGCTCGATGCCAAGGGCGTGCGCGTGCGGCCGATCAGATCGATCGACGGACGCGAGAGTTTTTGCGAGGTCTTCTTCGACGACGTGGAGGTCTTGCAATCCGATGCGCTCGGCGCGCCCGATGAAGGCTGGAACGCGGCAATCCGCGTGCTCGAGATCGAGCGCGCAACCAACCGCATGTACCGGGCCTGGCGCTTCGAGAACGAGCTGCGTCATCTGATTGCGGCCTGCAAGGGTGATCCGGCGCTGGCGCAGCTGGTTGCGAACCGATGTTACGAGGCCAAGATTGGCGAGGTCGTCGTGGATATCGAGGTGCTGAAGGCGCATGTCGAGACTGCGGTAGAGGCGCTCGTCAAGGGTGACAGGATCGGCGCACGCGGAAGTTTGGCAAAACTGCACTGGAGTGAGGCGCACCAGCGTTTTGCCGCGCTCGCGATCGAGCTGTTGGCGCAGGCCTCGTTGCCGCAGCTCCCGGCCGTGCAGGTCGCGCGGCGTCGCTTCGAGGCGATCTATCTGCAGGCGCGCGCCGAGACTATCTACGCCGGCACCACGGAAATTCAGCTCGGCATCATTGCCGACAGGATCCTGCAGCTCTCGAAAGGCAAGTGATGACGACATTGACCGGCGATGGATTGCAGCCGAGCGAGTTCGCGGTCACCGCGGCACGAGCCGTGGCGGATTGCGCGGCGTTGGGGCCGCGGGACCAAGCGAAACACCTCGCCGACGATGGATTGCTCGGGGTGCTTGCCTCGCAGGACGTCGGCGGGCTCGACCTGCCACTGGCCTTTGCGGTTCCGGTAGTGACCGCCGCCGGCTCGGGCCTGCTCGGCTTTCCGCTGATGGAAGCACTGCTGCTGTCGCGTGCCCTGCAGGACGCGCTGCCGCGCGTGGCGGAGGCGATCGTGTCCGGCGGGATGCTGGCGACTATCGCTTGGCAGGGCACCCTGAGTGCCGAGCGCGAGGGTGAATCTGTGGTGCTCAATGGCTGGGTTGCGCGCGCGGCCTGCGCCCGCGACGCCGATTGCATCCTGGTACGGATTGGCACGGCCGCGGCGGCGCTGGTTCCGACTGACAGCGAAGGAGTCGTTGTCGAGGGCGCGGCAGGGCTGGATTTGACCGTGCCCGAACACTCCGTTCGCTTGCAGGGCGTCACCATACCGGCCGCAAGTGTCTTGCCTGACAGCACTTGGGCTCTCTTAAGCTCCGATGCCAACGTGCTGCGTGCCGCCGCCATTCTCGGCTCAGCCGAGACGTGCCTCGCACTCGCACAAGAGCACGTCTCGACGCGCCGGCAGTTCGGCCGAGCGCTGTCCTACAATCAGGCGCTGCGGCATTCGCTGGCGCGGCAGAAGCTGGCGCTCGAAGGCATCAGGCATGCGATCACCCGCAGCGTGGGTGAGGCGGCAGGTCCGGTCGAGCACGAGTCTGTGTTTCTAGCGGCAGCCGCCTATGGCTGTGCAATCAGCGAAGGTGCGCTGCAGGTTCACGGCGGCATGGGATTCACGTGGGATGTGCCGGTGCATCGACACCTGCGTCGCGTCCGCGCCTTACAGGCGCAAGGCGATGCCAGCGGAAGCCTGGCCGCGCTCGGCCGCCGTACCATTGCCGCAATAGCTCCGGCGTCCGATCTCGCCGTGTCGGGATAAGAAAGGAAGACCGCAATGACTGATGCCAAGGACAAGCCCCTCGCTGGCCGTGCTGCGCTGGTCACCGGGGCCGGAAACGGAATCGGACGCGCGACTGCCCTTCTGCTGGCCTCGCGCGGCGCGATCGTCGGCGTCAACGACCTCAAGCCCGAGTTCGTCGCCGGGACCGTCGATGCGATCAAGGCGGCCGGCGGCGAGGCCGTCGCAATCACGCAGGATGTCGCGAGCCGCGACGGCATGCGCACGGCGGTGCTCGGTTTTGCCGAGCGGCAGGGCCGGCTTGATATTCTCGTCAACAATGCGGCGTGGGTCCGCTATCAGTCGGTGGCCGACATCGCGCCCGAGACCGTCGACCGCATGCTCAATATCGGCTTCAAGGCGATCATCTGGGGCATTCAGGCCGCGGCTGAGGTGATGGATGCCGAGCGCGGTGGCGCAATCGTCAATGTCGCCTCCGTCGCCGGATTGATCTCGGCGAAGAACAGCATCGTGTATAGCGGCATCAAGGCCGGCGTGATGGGGATTACGCGCGCCGCGGCAGCCGAGCTTGGCGAGCGCAAGATCCGGGTGAACGCGGTGGCACCGTCTGCCATTCCGACTGAAGGGACGATGCGTAACCGCAACGCCGAACTCGACGCGCGGCGGATCGCGCGCACGCCGCTCGGACGGCTCGGCACAGTGGACGATATTGCCAAGGCAATCGCTTTCCTCGCCGGCGACGACAGCGGCTTCATATCGGCGCAGGTGCTGACGGTCGACGGCGGGATTGTCTTCACCAACATCGCCTAAGGGCCACCGAGGCCGCTGTAGGACACGTCATATGATTCTCACCGCAGAAGAGCAGGCGCTGAAGCAGCAATTCATTCGCGCCCGCGGTTACTGGCGGCCGTGGACGGAGGGGCTGCTGCGGCTCGATCCGGCATTTCTTGCCACCTATGCCCGCTATGGCGCCTATCCCGCTGAAACCGGCCCGCTGTCGCGCAAGATGTGCGAATTGATCTATGTGGCGCTGGACGGATCGGCGACGCATCTGTTTCGCTCCGGGCTCGCGCTGCACATGCAGCTGGCCCTCGAGCACGGTGCGACCACGCAGGAGATCGTCGACGTGCTGCGGCTGGCTACGGCGCAGGGGCTCGACGGCTGTAATCTCGGCATCGGCATTCTCGCCGAGGAACTGGCGTTGGCGGGGCTGGATTCGGACCAGGCGCCGCTGTCGCGCGAGCAGACGGCGCTTCGCGACGCCTATGTCGCGCAATTCGCCGATTGGCCGGACTTCTGCGATCTCTGGCTGCGCGCCGATCCCGGCTATTTCGCGGTGATACTCGACCTGCTGACGGCGGGCGACAAGTCCGGCGGTCTCGATCAGCGCTCGCGCAGCCTGATCTCGCTGGCCCTCAACGGATGTTTTACAGCGCTCAATCCACACGGCCTTCGCCTGCAGATCAGGCGCGCGTTGCGGCTCGGGATCGACAAGCGGGAGATCCTTCAGGTTCTGCAGATGGCGGCGCATCTGGGCGTGCATGCCTGCGCAATCGGGGTGCCGATTCTGATGGAAGCGATCGGTCCGGCGGCAGGCAAGTCGTCTTCCGTCGACGTAGCGGGATAGCAGGAAGGTCGACGACGATGGCGAGGCCAACCATCAGAAATCAGCGTGCCTTTGCGTCGGGCGCATTGTTTCTTGCCTTTGCGATCTTCTTCTTCGTGATGGCACTGAATTATCCGGCCGGCACCGCGGCGCGGATGGGGCCCGGCTATTTTCCGCGGCTGTTGGCGATCGTGCTTGCGGCCATCGGGCTCGCGGTGATGCTGGGTGCCGTGCTGAGGACGGCAGAGCGGCAGAGGTTGCGGAGTTGGGACGTAAAGGGCCTTGCCTGGGTCACGGGCTCGGTGATTCTGTTTGCGCTTCTGCTGTTTCCGATCGGTCTGATCGGTGCGCTGCTGGTCCTGATCGTGGTGTCGAGCAGGGCTAGTCCCGAGTTTGCCTGGAAGGGCGCGTTGGCCAATGCAGCCATCCTGATCGCGCTGTGTCTCCTCGCATTCGTCTATGGCCTCGGGCTGCAGCTGCCGGTGTGGCCGGCGCTGCTCAATTGACGGGCCGTGACGATGGACCTGTTTCATAACCTGGCGATCGGATTCTCCACCGCGGCCCAGCCGGCCAATCTGCTCTACGCCTTCTTCGGCTGCCTGTTGGGGACGCTGATCGGCGTCCTCCCGGGCCTGGGCCCGCTCGCCACCATCGCGATGCTGCTCCCGATCACCTACGCGCTGCAGCCGGATTCGGCCCTGATCATGCTCGCCGGCATCTATTACGGCGCGCAATATGGCGGCTCGACCACCGCCATCGTGGTCAATCTGCCCGGCGAATCCTCCTCTGTCGTCACCACGATAGATGGCTACCAGATGGCCAAGCGGGGCCGGGCGGGTGTCGCGCTCTCGACAGCCGCGATCGGTTCGTTCTTCGCCGGCTGCGTGGCGACACTGGCGCTGGCGGCGCTGGCCGGGCCGCTGACGGCGGCAGCGTTGCTGTTCGGGCCGAAGGAGTTTTTCGCGCTGATGCTCCTCGGCCTCATCCTCGCCTCGGTGCTATCCAGTGGACCCTTCATTGAAGGCATCGGCATGGTCGTACTCGGCATGCTGCTCAGTCTCGTCGGCACCGATCTCAGCACGGGCACGCAGCGCTTCGCGTTCGGCATCCCGCAGCTGTTCGATGGCCTCGATTTCGTGCCGTTGGCGATGGGCATTTTTGGTTTTGCCGAGATCGTGAAGAATCTCGAGCAAGACGACAAACTGTCGCTGGTGACGCAAAAGATCACCAATCTGTTTCCGACGCGTGAGGATTTCCGCCGCATGATCCCGGCGATGCTGCGCGGCACCGCGCTCGGCACGCTGCTCGGCGTGCTGCCGGGCGGCGGTGCGGTGCTGTCGTCGTTTGCCTCCTACACGCTGGAGAAGAAGCTCTCGAAGCACCCCGAACAGTTCGGCAAGGGTGCGATCGAAGGCGTTGCCGGGCCGGAATCGGCCAACAACGCAGGCGCCCAGACCTCTTTCATTCCGCTGCTGACACTTGGCGTGCCCTCCAATGTGGTTATGGCGCTGATGGTCGGTGCGATGAACATCCACAACATCCAGCCCGGTCCGGAGGTCATGACTAAGAACCCGACCTTGTTCTGGGGCCTGATCGCCTCGATGTGGGTCGGCAATCTGATGCTGCTCGTTCTCAATCTGCCGCTGGTTGGATTGTGGGTCAAACTTCTCACCATTCCCTATCGCTATCTGTTCCCGGCGATCATGGTGTTTTGCTCGATCGGCGTCTATTCGATCAACAGCGGGACCTTCGAGGTGCATGAAGCGGCGGTGTTCTGCGTCTTCGGCTATGTCCTCATTAAGCTGCAGCTGCCGGCCGCGCCACTGCTGCTGGGCCTGGTGCTTGGGCCAGCGATCGAAGAGAACTTCCGCCGCGCCATGGCGCTATCGCGCGGCGATCTCAGCGTGTTCGTGACCTCGCCATTGTCGGCAACGCTGCTGGCCGCAGCCGCAATCGCGATCGTCATGGTCATGCTGCCGACGATCCGGTCGCGGCGGGAGGAGGCGCTGCAGGAGTAGGTGCCGCGGGCCCGCCCGGCGTCAAACGTCTGTGTCGCTGTCGCCGGCTTTGACCGATCTCGCGGCCTGCCGCAGAACATTCAGGTAGCGGCTGGCGTTTTGCTTGATCCGCTCAGCGACGCCGCCAAGCCCGAGAGCGACGGGTTGATTCTGAATTGTGATTGGGAGCAGGACGCAGATCGTCGCGCCGCCCAGCATCGGGACGTTCTCCGCCGAGCAATGTCCCTTGCCCCGGATCTCCCGAATCCGCCGGATCATGTCCTGAGGCTTGACCCTGTCAGCTGCGTTCGGCGTCGCGATATTGGCGCGGCGCACGATCGTGTCGAGCTTCTCGTCGGACATCGTCGACATCAACAGCCAGCCGAGCGCGGACTGCGTCAGCGGCCGCAGCGTTCCCTCGTCGACGTGGAATCGCAGCGGGTGGGTCGACTGGATGATCTTGACGTATTGCAGATACACGTCGTTGGTCGTGCCGATTGAAACGGCTTCGCCCGTTGCCGCGTGCACGTCGCGCATCGCCTCCAGCACGCGGCTGTTGCCGAACAGGGATTTGGGAATCCAGTCGCCCAGTGATGTCACTTTTGGGGTTGGGAAATAGAGTTTCGTCCTGCGGTCGAAATTCAGGTAGCCGAGACCTACCAGGGTTTTGAGCAGGACTGTTGTGCTGGATGCCGGATAGCCCAGCGCCTCGCCGATTTCGGACATCGCACGCGGCTGCCGCTCCCGCATGAAGAATTCGAGAATTTCGATGGCGCGCAGCGCGGATTTCACGGTCGATCCGGCCGCGGAAATCGAAGCGGAGGTCGTCAGCTGCGATGGCAATCGTCCCTCCCTCGGCCCTAGCAAATTCACGGATGTGAAATTCAGCTTCACATATGAACATTTGTTGGTGGCCTCCCACTGCACATGAGATGGTCGCTGCCGTCAAGGGAGGGCCGGTCCGCTGGTGGCGGATCGAGCCGGAGCTTCGAGGCTCGAAAATGACCGTAACGCACGAGAAGATCGCGGAGCTGCTCGACAGGGAGGCGATCCGCGATTGCATCTTCCGCTATTGTCGCGGAGTTGATCGCGCCGATGAAGCCGCGCTCCGCAGCGCCTACTGGCCGGATGCCACCGATCAGCATGGACCATATTCGGGGCCGGTCGAAGGCTTCTTCGACTGGGCCAAGGACATCTTCAAGACCGACGCGCGCAACGTTCATACGGTCGGCAATATCCTGATCGAATTCACCGCGCCCGAAGAAGCTGTTGTCGAGACCTATTTCCTCGCCTTGCAGCGCGGGCCTGCAACAGACGGCGGCGTTCGACAATTTCTGATCGCCGGCCGGTACTGCGATGTCTTCAAAAAGCGCGATAGCGAATGGCGCGTTGCGCGCCGTGTTGTCGCCTACGACTGGGTGGACGAGCAGGTCGCTGCGACCGAGCCCGAGGCGGTCCGCTTCGGCCCGCGGTTGCCGTTGGGTGCGCGATATCCCGACGATCCCATCTACGATCTGCTCCGCCGGAGCTAGCGGACACCGACTTGAACGATCCAGTCTCGAGGGAATGCCAATATGAGCCATGCAGATGTGAAGGGACGACGCCTGGACGTGGTCGTCATCGGCGCGGGATTCGGCGGTCTCTACGCCGTCTATAAACTACGCGAGATGGGTCTGAACATCGCGGCCTACGAAGCGGGCGGCGATGTCGGCGGCGTGTGGTACTGGAACCGCTATCCGGGCGCGCGCGTCGACCTGCCGAGCATCGACTACAGCTATTCGTTCTCGCCCGAGATCGAGCAGGAATGGACCTGGTCGGAAGAGTTCGCCTCGCAGCCGGAGCTCTTGGCCTACTTCAACTTCGTCGCCGATCGCCTCGACCTGCGCAAGCACTACCAGTTCAACACGCGCATCGTGAGCGCCGTCTGGGATGAGTCGCGAAAACTCTGGTCGGTGACGACAGATCGCGGCGAGATGGTCGAAGCGACCTATTGCGTGATGGCGACCGGCCCGCTGTCGGTGCCCAGGGATCCCGAGATCCCCGGCGTCGCGCGCTACGCGGGCGAGTTGTTGCGGGCCGGCCGCTGGCCGCATCATCCCGTCAGCTATGAAGGCAAGCGCGTCGGCGTGATCGGTACCGGATCGACCGGCATTCAGATCGTGCAGGAGGTGGGCCGGCAGGCCGGCGAGCTCTACGTGTTCCAGCGCACGCCGAGCTTCACGATGCCGATGCGCAACCAGAAGCTCGATCCCGATTACGTGGCCGAGGTCAAACGTAACTATACCGGCATTCGCGAGGCGGCCCGTAACAGCCCGAATGGCGGCGTGCGCCCGTGGACGACGCGGGCCTTCTTCAGTGTGACGCCGTCGCGCCGCCGCGAATTGCTCGAAGACGCCTGGAGGGCCGGAGGGCTGGCCATGCTCGGCACTTTCACGGATCTCCTGAGCAACGAGGAAGCCAACGAGCACGTGGCGGAGTTCGTGCGCGGCAAGATCAACGGCGTCGTCGCCGATCCCGTCACCGCGGAGAGACTGAAGCCGCGCGGCTATCCGATCTTCGCCCGTCGCCCGTGCCTGGATACAGGTTACTACGAGACCTTCAACCAGCCGAATGTCCACCTGATCGATTGCGTCATTGATCCGATCGTGGAGATCACGGCGCAAGGCGTGCGGACGCAATCGAGTGAAACCGCACTCGACATGCTGATCTTCGCGACCGGCTATGACGGGCTAACGGGAGCGTTGACTGCCTTCGACGTCGTCGGCCGCGACGGCCGGACAGTCAATGAGAAATGGAAGGCAGGAGCACGGTCGTATCTCGGTCTCATGATGGAAGGGTTTCCGAACCTCTTCATGACCACCGGACCCAACGGCCCCGCCGCGCTCGCCAACATCGTCAGGATCAGCGAGAACGACGTCGACTGGATCGCGCACACGATCACGCATATGGCGGACCAGGGTCTCGACACCATCGAACCGACCAGGCAGGCGGAAGACGAATGGATGGCGCTTGTATTCAAGCTTGCCCAGCGTTCGCTGCTGACCAAGGCGAAGACCTGGTACGTCGGCACCAATGTCAAGGACAAAGCGCAAGGGCTGTCGCTGTTCACGGGCGGCTTTCCAAAATACCGGGAGTATTGTGCCGCCGCAATCGAGGCCGGGTACCGCGACTTCGTGTTCGAGCGCGGACGAACGACGGTCGCAGCCTGACTGTCGCAACCGAGGAGACCGCATGCACGCTGCTTACCGCTTCTGTTCAGCAAACTCCTGCTTGCTGTCGTGGCCGCCGGCGAAGACCAGGAGGCCGGCGATCAGCGGCAGGACGGCAAGGACGAGGAGACCGGTCGAGGTCTGGCCGGTGGCTTCCTTGACCCAGCCGATCAGGTACGGCCCACCGAAGCCGGCGAGATTGCCGATCGAGTTGATCAGCGCGATGGCGCCGGCCGCCGCCGTGCCGGAGAGCCAGGCGGTCGGAAGCGTCCAGAACACGCCGAAGCAGCAGAACACCCCGATCGCGGCGACCGTCAGCACCACCATCGTGAGGGTGGGGTCGGTGAGATAGGAGGAGATGCCGAGCGCAACGGCGGTGAGCAGCAGCGGCGCGCCGACATGCATCACGCGCTCGCGGCTCGCATCCGAATGCCGCGCCCACAGGATCATGGCGATGGTGCCGAACAGATAGGGGATCGCGGTGATGAAGCCGGTCTGCGCGTTGGTGAGGCCGAACGCCTTGACGATCTGCGGCAGCCAGAACTGCATGCCATAGAGCGCGCCGACGAAGCCGAAATAGATCAGGCTGAGCGCGATCACCTTCGGCGACGACAGCGCCTGGCCGAGCGAGGGATGCTTCACCGCCTGCTTGGCGGCGATCTCGGAATCGAGCTTGGCCTTGAGCCAGGCCTTCTGCTCGGCCGAGAGCCAATTCGCCTTTTCCGGCCTGTCGGTGAGATAGAACCAGGTGACGAGGCCGAGCAGCACCGAAGGGATGCCCTCGATGATGAACAGCCACTGCCAACCCTTCAGCCCCATCATGCCGTCGAGCCCGAGCAAGAGGCCCGAGACCGGCGCGCCGATCACGGTCGAGACCGGCACGGCGATGGCGAAGGCCGCGAGGAAGCGGGCGCGATATTCGGCCGGATACCAATAGGTCAGATACAGGATGATGCCCGGGAAGAAGCCGGCCTCGGCGACGCCGAGCAGGAAGCGCAAAACGTAGAAGCTCGTGACACCGCTGACCAGCGCCATCAGCGCCGAGATGATGCCCCAGGTCACCATGATGCGGGCGATCCAGCGGCTGGCGCCGAATTTCTCCAGCGCAAGGTTGCTCGGCACCTCGAAGATGAAGTAGCCGATGAAGAAGATGCCGGCGCCCCAGGAGAAGATCAGCGGCGTGAACTTCAGCTCCGCATTCATGGTCAGCGCGGCGAAGCCGAGATTGACGCGGTCGAGATAGGAGAAGAAGTAGGCCAGCACCAGGAACGGAATCAGGCGCCAGGAGATGGCGCGGATGGTCGAGGTCTCGATGCTGCTTCTCGCACCGCTTGCAGCGTCGGCAAAGGTCGTGGTCTGGCTCATGGTTCCCCCCTTATGTTTTAGACATGAATTGCATGGCCTAGTGATTTCAGCGCAGCCTCATGAAAGCCCTCGCTCAGAGTCGGATGGGCATGGATGGTCAGGGCGATGTCCTCGAGGCGCGCGCCCATCTCCAGCGCCAGACTGAACGCCGCTGACAACTCGGCGAGGCCCGGGCCCACGCCCTGAATCCCGAGCAGGACATGATTGTCGGCACGCGCCACGGTGCGGATGAAGCCGTCGTCCCGATCCAGCGTAAGCGCACGACCGCTGACCTTGAACGGAAACAGATCGGACTTGACCTCAAGACCCTTGTCCCGCGCCTCGCTTGGTGAGAGGCCGACCGTGACGATCTCGGGATCGGTGAAGCAGATCGCGGGAATTGCGACGCGGTCCCAGGCGCGACGGTGGCCTGCGACGATTTCGGCGACCATCTCGCCTTGCGCCATGGCGCGGTGCGCCAGCATCGGCTCGCCCGTGACGTCGCCGATCGCGAATACGCCGCGCATCGAGGTTCGGCATCGATCGTCGATGCGGATGTAGGGGCCGTCCATGTCGAGATCGAGCAGCTCGAAGCCGAAGCCTGACGTCGAGGGCTTACGGCCGACCGTGACCAGGATCTTGTCGGCTTCGAGAGTTGTCTGTCCGCCGTCGGCGGTTTCGATCAGAAGCGCCGTGCCTTCCGCGACCAACGCTTTGGCTTTCGCGCTTGTCAGGACTGTAACGCCCAGCGCACGGAGTCGCCTGGCAACGGGGTCGCTCAGCTCGCCGTCATATTGCGGCAGAATGCGCGGTGTGGCCTCGACCACGGTGACGTCGGCGCCGAGTTTGGCAAAGGCCGTGCCGAGTTCGAGGCCGATGTAGCCGCCACCGACGACGATCAGCCGCTTGGGCACCTCGGCAAGCGCCAGGGCATCTGTCGATGAGATGACGCGGCCGCCGAAAGGAAGGGACGGTAGCTCGATCGGCGCCGAACCTGTGGCGATCACGATGGTTTCGGCATGGATCAGCTGAACGCCGTTGGTCGTGTGAACCTCGACGGTCTTGCCGTCGTGAAAGCTCGCGTGTCCGGCCACATATCTGACGCCGGCGCGCTTCAACAGTCCGCTCACGCCGCCATTGAGACGCCGCACGATATCGTCCTTCCAGGCGATGGTTTTGGTGAAGTCGAGTGACGGCTTTTGGGTGGAGATGCCGAGCTGAGCCTTGCCGTCGGCGGCACGTGCGACCGTCTCGTAAGTGTCGGCCGCGTGGATCAGGGCCTTCGAGGGGATGCAGCCGATGTTGAGGCAGGTTCCTCCCGGCTTTTCGGACTCTACGACCACGGTGTCGATGCCGAGCTGGCCCGCCCGGATCGCACAGGTATAGCCGCCAGGGCCCGCGCCTATGACGAGAAGCTTACAGGTGGTGTCGTTCATAGTCTTATACGTCAATGAAGATCATGGCGGGCGTTTCGAGTTGCGTCTTGATCCGCTGCACGAACAGCGCGGCGTTGAAACCGTCGATCACGCGGTGATCGAAGCTCGACGACAGAGTCATCATCTTGCGCGGCACGAAGCCTGCGCCGTCCCAGTGCGGGCGTATTGTGATTCGATTGACCCCGACGATTGCGACCTCGGGGTGATTGATAATCGGCGTCGTCGCAAGCCCACCTAACGCGCCGAGTGAAGTGATCGTGATGGTCGAACCGATGAGCTCGTCGCGCGTAGCCGTGCCGTTTCGCGCCGCCTCGGTGACACGGATCACCTCGGCCGCGCAGTCGAAGAGATCGCGCGCCTCCGTGTGGCGGACAACCGGCACCATGAGGCCAGCCTCGGTTTGCGTCGCAATCCCCATGTGGACGGCGGCGTGCTGGTGCACGATGCCGGCCTCGTCATCGAAATGGGCATTGAGCTCGGGCTGTGCGGCGACGGCACGCACGATAGCTTGCATCAGGAACGGCAGCAGCGTCAGCTTTGGCCTGTCGGTGCGCTTCTGCTCGTTGAGCTTTGCGCGAAGATCTTCGAGCGCGGTGACGTCGACCTCCTCGACATAGGTAATGTGCGGGATCCGCGCATTTGCGATCGACATTCTCTCGGCGATCTTGCGGCGCAGGCCGACGACCTTGGTATCCGTGACGGCCGTCTTGGGTCGGCTCCGCAGCGCGGGCGCGTCGTCGGAGCCACGTGCGATGTAGCTGTCGAGATCGTCGTGGGTGATTCGACCGGCCGGGCCGGAGCCGTGCAACTGGCGCAGGTCGACTCCCGCCTCGCGCGCGCGGAGCCGGACCGCGGGCGCTGCCAATGGCCGTTCGCCTTCGCGACGGGCCGGTGTCGCCAGAGGCTGCGGGGAGGGTGCAACATGCGCGGGTGCGATCGCTGGCGTGGCGCGCGCCGCATGACCCGCTTTTCGTGCTGGCGCGCTCGTCGTTTGCACTGCCGGCGCCGCAGTCGTGGTGGACGTTTCGCCCTTGCCGTCCACGTCGAGCCGGACGAAGTCGGAGCCGATCGCAAGCATGTCGCCAACCTTGCCGGCGAGCCAGACCACACGTCCTTCGGCTGGAGAGGGAATCTCGACCGTGGCCTTGTCGGTCATGACGGCGCCGAGCACAGCATCCTCGCGCACGAGATCGCCGACTTGTACCTGCCACTCCACCAGCTCGGCTTCGGCGATACCTTCGCCGACGTCGGGCAACCTGACGACACGCTCGGTCATCTCAGGCCTCCAGCGTTTCGGCCAGCGCGCGACTGACTCGCGCCGGGCCCGGGAAGTAGTCCCATTCCTGGGCGTGCGGGTAGGGTGTGTCCCAACCCGCGACGCGCGCGATCGGCGCTTCCAGATGATAGAAGCAGCGCGTCTGCACCAGCGCGCAGAGCTCGGCGCCGAAGCCGGACGTCAACGTTGCCTCATGCACGATCACGCAGCGCCCGGTCTTCTTGACCGAGGCTTCAATGGTGTCGAGGTCGAGCGGCAGAAGGGTGCGGAGATCGATGATCTCGGCATCGATGCCGGTCTCGGCTGCCGCGCTTTCGGCGACATGGACCATCGTGCCATAGGCCAGGATCGTGACGGCTTCGCCCTGCCGGCGGATCGCGGCGCGGCCGAGCGGCACGGTGTAGTACCCCTCGGCGACCTCGCCGAGATCGTGCTTCGACCACGGCGTCACGGGACGATCATGGTGGCCATCGAACGGGCCGTTGTAGAGCCGCTTCGGCTCAAGGAAGATGACCGGGTCGGGATCCTCGATCGCGGCGATCAGGAGGCCCTTGGCGTCGCTCGGATTCGAGGGCACCACGGTCTTGATGCCACAGACATGGGTGAACAGCGCTTCCGGGCTTTGGCTGTGTGTCTGTCCACCGAAGATGCCGCCGCCTGTCGGCATGCGCACCACAACCGGACAGGTGAACTGGCCGTTCGAGCGATAGCGCAGCCGCGCGGCTTCGGAGACGATCTGGTCGTAGGCCGGATACATGTAGTCGGCGAACTGGATCTCGACGCAGGGTTTTAGGCCGTAGGCCGCCATGCCGACTGCAGCGCCGACGATGCCGAGCTCGCTGATCGGCGTATCAAAGCAGCGGCTCTTGCCGTATTTCGCCTGCAGCCCTTGGCTCGCGCGAAATACGCCGCCAAAATAGCCGACGTCCTCGCCGAACACGACGACGTCGTCATCGCGCGACATCATCACGTCCATGGCCTCGCGGATCGCCTCGATCATGGTTCGGCGCGGCATGGCTTAAACTCCTGCTTCCTGGCGCTGCCGGCGCAGGTGCGGCGGCATCTGCGAAAACACGCCTTCGAACATATCGCGCGCCGACGGACGTTGCTCCGAATGAAGCGTGCCGAAGGCTTCGGCTTCCTTCTGCGCTGAGATCACGGTGTCCAGGATTTCCGCCTCAGTCTGCTTGTGCCGCTCTTCCGACCAGGCGCCGCGTGCGATCAAATGGTTCTTCAACCTGATCACGGGATCTCCCAGCGGCCACGCCTCGGATTCCGTCTTCGGCCGATAGCCCGCGGGATCATCCGAGGTGGAATGCGCGCCGACGCGGTAGGTCACGTGTTCGACGAGAGTCGGGCCGAGATTGCGGCGTGCGCGCTCGCAGGCCCATTTCGCCACGGCATGAACCGCGAGATAGTCGTTGCCGTCGACCCGCAGCGCCGGAATGCCGAAGCCGAGGCCGCGCGCCGCGAAGGTGCCGGAACCGCCGCGCGCGATGCCCTGGAAGGTCGAGATGGCCCATTGATTGTTGACGATGTTGAGCACGACCGGCGCGCGATAGGTCGAGGCGAATACTAGCGCGGCATGGAAGTCGGACTCGGCGGTGGCGCCGTCACCGATCCAGCCGACGGCGATCTTGGTATCGTTCTTGATCGCGGACGCCATCGCCCAGCCGACCGCCTGGATGTACTGGGTGGCGAGATTGCCAGAGATCGAGAAGAAGCCGTGCTCCCTCGAGGAGTACATCACGGGCAGCTGGCGTCCCTTCAGGGGATCATGGGTGTTGGAGTAGATCTGGCAGGCCATGTCCACCAGCGAATAGCCGCCCGCGATCAGCAGTCCCGCCTGGCGATAGGTCGGAAAGTTCATGTCGCCCGGCGACAGCGCCTTGCGAAAGGCGCAGCTCACGGCTTCCTCGCCCATGTGCTGCATGTAGAAGGACGTCTTGCCCTGGCGCTGGGCCATCTGCATCCGCGCATCGAAGGCGCGCAACGTCATCATGTGACGCAGGCCTTCCAGCAATTCGTCGTCGGAGAGCGATCCCGCCCAAGGGCCGACGGCTTCGCCGTCGCGATTGAGCACGCGGATGACGGAGAAGGCGAGGTCGCGGATCGCCTCGGCATCGACGTCGACCTCGGGGCGTGCGACCTGGCCTGCGCGAGGGATGCGGATGTTGGAGAAATCGGGCGTGTCGCCCGGGCGCACGGCCGGTTCGGGGACGTGAAGGGAAAGTGGCGCGTTGTCGGTCATGGGCGCGACCTCATTTCGAGCGAGAGATGCGGCGCCGGGCTCGGCAGCGCGACGTCGCATTCGCCGCGCACCTCGACGGCACCAATGCAGACCACAGTACCAACGCGGCGGGCGAGACGGTCAACAGCGTCACGATCCGTGATGTCGATGGACGCTGATATCCGGTACACGTCCGCTTCGGCTTGGGCGCTGACGGCCGCGAGCTTAAGGTCGGCGACGCGTGCCTGATCGAGCAGCCGGCCGAGGGCGGCATGCATATCGCTGCTCCTGATCTCGAGAAAAAACACCGTCCGCTCCTCCCTAAACGTAGTATGTTTGTACTGGCCAATAACTGGATTTTTGTTCCAATTATCTGGGTAATTCGGTCATTCGAGGTGGAATCATTCTGGCAATTGTGCCGATAAATAGAATGGAGTTCTGGATATGGCGAAGGTCAGACGTGCGGCGCGGCCAGCTAAGGCTCCGCGCAAGGATTCGCTTCGCCTTGACGAGATCGACCGCAAAATCCTCCGCGCACTGCAGCAGGATGCGCGACTGACGACGGCGCAGCTTGCCGACGAAATCGGGCTCTCCACCACGCCGTGCTGGAACAGGCTGAAGCGGCTCGAAACCCAAGGCTATATCGATGGCTATGTCGCACTGCTCAATCAGGAGAAGCTCGGCCTGCCCGAAACGGTCATCATAGAAGTGACGCTCGACCACCACGACGAGGAGGTGCTCGAACGTTTCGGCCAGCTGCTCACGAACCTGCCGGAGGTGATCGAAGCCTATCTCACGACCGGCGACTACGACTATGTGGTGAAGGTGGCCGTCGAAAGCACCGCCGGATACGAGCGCTTCCTGCGCGAAAAGCTCTATCGCATTCCCGGCATTCGCCACAGCCGATCGTCCTTCGCATTGCGCTGCTTGAAGAAGCTGACCTCGGTCCAGGTCTAGTGTGTGCGGCTCATCAGCGCGAGGGTGTCGGGCTGGTCGCCCTTCGGCTCGGGCGCCGTCGCGAAGGCCAAATCGCGCCGATGGCGATGTGAACACGCAGACGCCACTCGATTTGACGTCTGCTCCTTGCGTTCATTCCGAAAGGTCGTTCGTCAGAAGGCGGTCTTCTTGCCGATGATGCCGACGTAGCTCGATCGTACCAGAGCTCCCCAGCGGCCATCCCTCTTGACGATCACGTAGAAAGAGTCGGCGGATAGTATCGGCTTGTCATTGGCGTCATAGCGCGTGAATCTCGTGACAAAGTGGAGTTTGTCGTCGGATTTCTGTACCAATTTGCGAGACGTCCACGCTGAGCGAGCCCATGTCGAAGCCTGCGCCAACTGTTTCGCATCGTTCGATTGCGCATATTCTTCCGGCGTGTTCCAGACCTGCACCTGCCCGCCAGCGATTCTTATATGCGGATAGTGAACCGTCTTGGACCAGGCTTCCGCATCTCGCGAGTTGAACGCCTTCATGAACTCGTCGAGATAAGCGCATCCTTGCTTCAGAAGCTCGTCGTTTCCCGGATTTTGGCACTCGTCGTCGGCTTGACTTTGAGCCAGTGCAACCGTGCTCATGCCAAAGAACACGCCCGCAAGCGCCAGCAGCCTGCGAATTTTCATGCCGGTACCTCCCTAATCGACCAAGTCAGCTTGGTTCGTTTTGATTGACAGACACGTCGATCGAGGGCCGATCTTAGATGGACAGACCGACGAGGCAACGCCGAAGCAGCGCAGTATTTCTGAACGGGGCGTCAGTTTTTCTCAATCGCTGAAGGCCGGAAGGTGACTCGAGCTCGCGCGGGCCGAAGCGCGGCGGCCGCTCCAAGCGAGTGGTCTCTTGCTTCCTTGGTGGTTCGTATCAAAACACCGGTACATCAGAAAAACCAAACAGGGGGTCAGAAAAAGCGCCTTGCAAGAAACGGGGTAGCGTCGCTCATCTTTCCGCACAACAACAACCAAATGCAGGCAGGAAACGATGGTCGCGAGCGATCAATCTTGCGCAACAGTGCGGCGCGGTCGCGTCTTCGCAGAAGGTGGTCATCGCGAGATCGCTGATCCAGAAGCCGAGGCTCATCATCTTCGATGAACCCACCCGCGGCGTCGATGTCGGAGCTATCGTCGAGATCCACCAGTTCATCAACGGCCTCGCCGACGAAGGTTTGGCCGTGGTCGTGATTTCATCCTACCTGCCGGAAGTCTTGGCGCTCTCTGACCGCATCCTGGTCGCCAAGCGCGGCAAGATCGTCGAGGAAATCAAGGCGACTGATGCGACTGAGCAGCAGATCATGTACGCGGCCGTCCACTAGATGGTGAGTTTTCCAACACGATCGTGCGGCAGGCAACGCCGTCAAGTCCAACCAGAGATGCGAATGATCAGCGAGGTATCGCGATGAAGGTGGGCATTATTGGTGTCGGCCTGATGGGGCACGGAATTGCGAAGAACGTTCTGGTGCGGGGCGGCTATCCCCTTGCCTTTCTCGACCATCCGGGCAATCAGCCGGTCGGCGATCTCGTCGATCTCGGCGCTACAGCCTGCAAGACTCCGGGCGACGTGGCAGACGTATCCGATGTCATCATCCTTTGCGTGACCGGCTCTCCGCAGGTCGAAGCAATTCTTACCGGCGATGCCGGCGTCTTGCCCCGGCTGCGAAGGGGGACGATCATCGTCGATTGCTCGACCGCGCTGCCGGAATCGACGTTGCGGATGGCCGCTGCAGTCCGGGCCGCCGGCGGAAGCTTCCTCGATGCGCCGATGACACGCACGGCCAGGCATGCGGAAGAGGGAACGTTGAACCTTCTGGTTGGCGGCGATGAAGCAGACTTTCAAGGCGTCCGTGCCGTCCTTGCCGCTTTCACCGAGAGCCTCGAACGGGTCGGACCCGTGAGCTTCGGCCATCGGCTCAAGCTGCTCCACAACTACGTTTCGATCGGCTTCATGGCGCTTCTCAGCGAAGCAGCCGCGCAGGCGGCCGATGCAGGCGTCGATCCCGCGGTTTTCGTCGATGTTCTCGCCAAAGGCGGTGGCGCCGGCGTGGCGCTGCAGCGGTTGGCGCCGGCCATCGTGGCTGGCGACGTCGAGACGGTCCCGTTCTTCATCGCCAATGCGTTGAAGGACATCAACTACTACAGGACGATGGCGGGCACATCCGGCGCGTGCGAGACGATCGCCGACGGTGTTGCCGGCGCGATGGCAGCGGTGGTCGAGAGCGGGCACGGGCAGGCCTATATTCCGGAACTGGCACGCTTACTCCGCAAACAGCAGCCCGCTGCATAGAACCCATTCCCGAGACGATCGCTGCAAGGTAAGCACGACATCAAACGAAGCGCAGATCCGACAATCGCCTCTGCGAGACAGGAGTAGACCGATGACAAAAGCTGAGATCCGATTTCCCATCGACGGCCGAACCCGAAAGATGTTCGTGGACGGCGCGTGGGTGGAAGCCCGCTCGGGTAAAGTCTTCGAGACGCGCAACCCCGCGACCGGTGAGGTGATCGGACGCGTGCCGCGGGCAGACGCGGCCGACATCGGTCTTGCCGTCACCGCGGCCCGCCGCGCCTTCGAAGGCCCGTGGAGCCGCTTCAAGCCGTTCGAGCGGCAGGCGCTGCTGTTGCGGATCGCCGACCTGTTCGAGAAGCACTGGGAGGAGATCAGCCAGTCCGATACAGCAGACATGGGAATGCCGATCGTCAGGACGCGGGCGAACAAGCTGCGCGTGCTCGGCATGCTCAGATACTACGCCGGCATGGCAACCGCGATCCACGGGCAGACGATCGACAATTCGCTGCCGGGCGATATCGTCTCGTTCACGCGCAAGGAGCCGGTCGGCGTCGTTGGCGCCATCATTCCCTGGAACGCGCCGACGGCTGCGTCGGTCTGGAAGATCGGGCCCGCGCTGGCGACCGGCTGCACCATCGTGCTCAAGCCCTCCGAAGAGGCGCCGCTGACGCCGTTGCTGATCGCTGATTTGATGAACGAGGCAGGGGTGCCGCCTGGCGTGGTCAATGTCGTGACGGGGACCGGGCCGGAGGCCGGCGCGCCGCTGGCCGAGCACTCCGGTGTCGACAAGATCGTCTTCACCGGATCCACCGCAACCGGGCAGGCGATCGTTCGCGCCTCGGCCGGCAACCTCAAGCGGGTGTCGCTCGAACTCGGCGGCAAGTCACCGGTGATCGTCTGCGCGGACGCGGACCTCGACAAGGCTGTCCCGATTGCCGCGATGGCGGCGTTTGCCAATTCGGGCCAGATTTGCATCGCCGGCTCCCGCCTGTTCGTCGAGCGCACGGTCCACGACGAACTGGTCGAACGGCTCGGGAAATTTGCCGCGGCCCTGAAGATCGGTGATGGTGCCGATCCCGCGACGGAGATTGGACCGCTGGTCTCCGAGCGCCAGCTCGACAAGGTCGAAGGCTTCCTGCGGAGCGGGCGCGACGAGGGTGCGAAGGTCGTGACCGGCGGCAACAGGCTGAGGGAAGGTGCCCTCGCGAAGGGCAATTTCGTCGCGCCGACCGTATTTGCTGGCGTCTCCGACAACATGCAGATTGCCCGTGATGAAATCTTTGGCCCGGTCATTTCCGCGCTGCCGTTCGACACGCTCGATGAGGCCGTGACGCGCGCCAATGCGACGCCATACGGACTTGCAGCGGGTGTCTTCACGCGCGACGTGAGCAAGGCCCACGTCATCTCAAGGAGCCTCCGCGCCGGATCGGTGTGGGTGAACACCTATCACGCCATCGATCCTGCGTTGCCGTTCGGCGGCTACAAGATGAGCGGATATGGGCGCGAAGGTGGCACCGAACAGCTCGACGAATACCTGAACACGAAGAGCGTCTGGATCAAGCTGGATTGATCGATCATCCCGGCGCGGCCGATCGTGGCAGTGGCCGCGCCGCCGGACGGGAGCAGCGAGAGGCCATGCCACGTCGCGCATGTCCTGCCACGGGCGAAGTGACATCACCACCGTTAGGATAATTTTGTCGAGCGAGCATCATGAAGGATACTTACAAGATCGCCGTCGTGCATGGAGACGGTATCGGGCCCGAAGTCGCTGGTGCGGCGGTCGCGGTGCTGCAAGCCGGTGTCCAGGCCGGGACGCTCCATTTTGCGGAATATCCCGCGGGCGCCACGCAATTTCTCGAAACCGGGGATTCGTTTCCGGCCACCTCGTTCGAGGGCTGCCGCACAGCCGATGCCATTCTCCATGGCGCGGCCGGCATTCCCGGTGTGGTTCACCGTGACGGAACCGAAGCCGGACTCGATTTCACGCTCTCGCTTCGCTTCAAGCTCGACCTGTTCGCCAATGTGAGGCCGATCAAGCTGTACAAGGGCGTGCCGTCCCCGCTCGGGCGGCCGGGATCGATCGACTACGTCATCGTCAGGGAGAACAGCGAGGGCCTCTACGCCGCGCGCGGCGCCGGCGCGCTACTCAGGGAGGAAGTCGCAGTCGACACGCTCGTCCAGACCCGGAAGGGCATCGAACGTATCGTCCGGTTCGCATTCGAGCTTGCGAGAACACGGAATGGTTCACCAAAGGACGGTCGGCGCCGGGTGACCTGCTGCGACAAGGCCAATGTGTTGCGCACATATGCATTCTTTCGCGCTGTCTTCGACGAGGTCGCCAAAGACTATCCCGACATCGAAGCCGAGCACGTCCTCGTCGACGCGATGACGGTTCATCTGATCAACAAGCCCTCGCATTTCGACGTGATCGTCACCGAGAACATGTTCGGCGACATCATTTCCGATCTCGGTGCGGCCACGGTCGGCGGCATGGGCATGTCGCCATCGGAAGAGGTTGGGGACGGGATCGGTTTCTTCCAGGCCTCGCATGGCTCGGCGCCTGACATCGCAGGTAAGGGGCTCGCCAATCCCTATGGGACGATCTTGGCGGCGATCCTGATGCTGCGGTGGCTGGATCAGCGCTATCGGGACAATCGGCTGCGGCTTGGTGCCGACAGGATCGAGGCCGCGGTCCGCGCCGGGCTGGAGGACGCAGCGCTGAGGACCCGTGACATCGGCGGCAGTGCGACGACAGGTCAGGTCGTCGATGCGCTTCTGAAGTTACTCTAAGCGCGGCGTCAGCGCAGCTGGGCCAGGCTCGAGCGGATCAATGAAATCAATTGCTCGGTGTTCGGGCGCCTGACAGGGCCGCGCGGGGTGATCAAGCCGATCTGGCGGAGCTTGACGTGGTCGGAGATCGGGACGACACGAAACTGCTGCACGCCGGCCTGCACCAGAGCGACCCGCGGCACGATTGCGATGCCGAGGCCGGACGCTGCCAAGGCCAGCGCCGTCGTGGCGGCCTGGACCTCGAATTGCACATCGAGGCGGACGGCGAGCGTCTCCAGCGTCTCGTCGATCAGCCCTCGGACCGCTGTCGTCTTCGACAGCAGGATAACCGGCTTTTCGACGAGATCAGCGAATGCGATGCTTGATTGTCCCTCGTCGAATACCGGCGGTACACAGGCAAAGAGGGGATCTTCAAGGATAGGCTCGAACTCATAATCCCCCATGTCGGGGACTTCCGGACCAATGCCGAACTCGACATCTTGCCGCTTCAGCAGTTCAAGCATGGGCGTCGTGGAGAGCTCCATGAGCTGGACCTGGCTCCGCGGATAGCGGACCTTGAATGTCGCCAGGATGTTGGGCAGCCATCCGGACGCAAGTGTCGGAACGCAAGCCATTCGAATGTGACGGCTGCGGGATTGCGCTGATTCGGTCAGCAGATCCAACCCGGACTGAACTTCCTGGAGGGCTCGCTTTGCCTGTTCGAACAGGATCCGACCCTCAGGCGTAAGCAACACCTTCTGCGGTGTCCTGCGAAAGAGCAGGACGCCGATTTGCTCCTCCAGGTCGCGAACCTGCATGCTGATGGCAGACGGCGACCGGTTCGATTCCTCCGCAGCCTTTCGGAAGCTTTCGTGCTCGGCCGCGAGCAGGAAAGTATGGAGAAGCTTCAGGTTGATGTTCGGCAAGTCCGAATACCTCGTTCAGCGCTCATGCGCTCCATGCGGAATGACCCCAACGCGGATTGACATGTATATCTGGCCAAGAAGGAGGCAGTCTTGATCAAACCAGATCATCGCGGCCTGGCTCGACGAACCCACGATCTTCCATATCGCTGCTGCCTTTGAGGCGGCGCAATCCTGGGCGGAGTTCTGGCCGTCGCTGGCGTTACGTGGGCTGGCCGGGGGGCGTGCCAAGGGGTGAAGCGGGCATGATGGAATAATGCCGGTGTTTTGCCCGACGTGTCAAATCTCCAGACCACGATCCGGAAGAGTGCGTAGCAGTTCTCCGAAGAATGGCGCGCGAAAACCCCTTTGCTGACAATGCCATGTCTACTGTGCATGGGGTTGTTTTCGATGTTCAGTTGGCCCAGCCAAGCTCGATCGGCGCGGCGCGGCCGCTGAGCTCTTCGTCGAGACGAAGATAGTGCGCGAGATAGTCGTGCAGCGCGGTTGCGGCCTTCGAGGTCGCGCCGCTCGACTTGTAGAGCTGCAACTCGCGATAAATATTTCCGGGTGGTAGCCGGACCAGCTACGACGTCGGCTTCTGCAGTCGGCAGTACGGTGCCCTGATCATTCCAGTTGTCGGCTTGCTCGGCGGACTTCGTCGAGGAACGCTCTAGCAAGACGCGAGAGCGGCTCCGCTTCGGACCACAGCATGTATGCTAGCGCAGGGGTTACGGGAAGGAAGGGGCGTATGACCAGCTCCTGACTGCCAGCCTGGTGCGGCGAGAACGGATCCACCACCGCCGCGCCGACGCCTGCTGCGGCGAGCACGCAGGCGGTGTTGCAGTATCGCACCTCGACGGTTGGCTGGAATAGAGCGCCGGCCGAAGCAAAACTCGCACGCACGGCTTCACCCAACTGTGTTCCGCGCTCGAGCCCGATGAAGGGGCGATCGGCGAGATCGGACGCGGTGATCACCGCGCGGTCCGCCAGCGGATGCCGCGGCGGCATGACGCAGACCATCTCGCCGGTGTGTACCACTTCATGCGCGATGCCCGGATGATGCGAGAAGCCGAGCGCGAAGCCGAGCTCGGCGACCCGGCTCAGGAGTCCGTCGATGATGCCCTCATAGCGGCGAACGTCGAAGAACATCCGCGTCTGCGGCCGCCGGCGCAGGAAGTCCGACAATGCGGGCGGGATGATGCTGTAGGCCAGCGGCGGCGTTGCGACGATCGACAGATGCCCCGTGCGACATTCCCTGAGATCACGGACGCGGTTTTCCAGCTTGGCATGCAGCGCAAAAATCGTCTCGCTTTCCTTGTAGAGCGCCATCGCCTCGGCGGTCGGAAACAGGCGGTTGTTGACGCGCTCGAACAAGGCGAAACCCGCCTGCGTCTCCATCGCCTTCAACGCATTGCTGATCGCCGGCTGTGACAGCGACAGCTCCTCGGCTGCTGCGACTGTCGTCCGGTGTCGAACGACCGCACGCAAAATTTCAAGTTGGCGCAGGTTCATCTATTCGTGCCTGTTATAGTCTGGCCGAAAATATCATAGCACGAGTGATTGCCAACGCCGCTCTCATTTCTTGTAATGCGGTGCGGAATGAGCGCCGCCGAGGGAATATCGGTCCGCCTATCGAGGCAGCAGTCCGCATCATTTGGAGGCAATGTTGACTCGCGTTCTTCGTGCTGCCGCTGCCCAAATGGGGCCGACGCAAAGAGCTGATGCCCGCGCGCACACACTTGATCGCATGCTCCGGTTACTCGAAGAGGCGGCCGGGCGGGGGGCGCGGCTCGTGGTGTTTCCCGAACTCGCCTTCACGACATTCTTTCCGCGCTGGCTGCTCGAGGGCGATGGGCTCGATCAGTATTTCGAGCGCGGCATGCCGAATCCGGCTGTCCAGGCGCTATTCGACCGAGCCTGCGAACTGCGCGTCGGCTTCTATGTCGGCTATGCCGAGCTTACCCCGGATGGCCGTCGTTACAATTGTGCGATCCTGGTTGGCGACAGCGGCCAAATCATGGGCCGATATCGCAAGGTGCATCTGCCCGGGTCGGTCGAACCCCGGCCAGGCGCGCGCTACCAGCAGTTGGAAAAACGCTACTTCGAATATGGCGATCTCGGCTTTCCCGCCTTCCGCGCAGGATCGGCGTGGAGCCACGCCATCATGGGCATGATGATTTGCAACGATCGCCGCTGGCCGGAAGCCTGGCGCGTGCTGGGCCTGCAGGGAGTCGAACTGGTCTGCATCGGCTACAATTCGGCGGCCTACGATCCGAACGGCGGCGCCACCGAGGACGCGTCGCTGCGCACCTTCCATTCGACGCTGGTCGCGCAGGCCAATGCCTACATGAACGCGACCTGGGCGATTGCGGTAGCGAAGGCCGGCGAGGAAGATGGCTCTGGCCTGATCGGAGGCTCATGCATTGTCGATCCGAACGGCAGGATCGTCGCACAAGCGAAGACACTGGCGGACGAGGTCGTTGTTGCCGACATCGATCTCGATCTCTGCCGCCAGGGCAAGGACAAGATGTTCAATTTTGCCGCCCACCGGCGGCCCGAGCAATACAGGATGATCACTGAACGCGCCGGCGTGGTCGAGCCGGCCGTTCTCGACATGGACTGACATGCGGCCAGTCGCGCGTTGGCAAAGGAGCTGACATGACACGCCTCTCGCTTTTCCTCGGCCTTGCCGCATTCGCTGCCGCCTCCGTGCGGGCGGGTGAACTACCGGCGGAGATCAAGCAGACTGGGACATTGAAGCTGACGGTCAATTCGACCTATGCTCCGATGGAGTACCGTGATCCCACGACGAACGAACTCGTCGGCCTCGACATCGATCTGGCCAATGAGCTTGCCAAGCGGCTCGGCGTCAAAATCATCTGGAGCGAAACGCCGTTCGCCGAACTCATCCCGTCGCTGCAGACCAAGCGCGCCGATTTCATCATCAGCGGCATTTCCGACCGTAGCTCACGGCGCGAGACCGCCGACTTCATCGACTACCTGACCACCGGACCGCAGTTCTTCGTTCTGGACGGGCATGAGGCAAAGGTCGCCGCCGATCTCTGCGGCAAGAAGGTCGGCACCACGCGCAGCACGAGCTTCCCGGTCGAGATCGAGAAGTGGAGCAAGCAGAACTGCGAGGCTGCAGGCAAGGCGGCCATTCAGTATGTTCCGGGCGAGAACTCGATCGACGTCCGCAACCAGCTCAAGCAGGGCCGCATCGACGCCGCCGTGCAGGGCAGCGAGACGCTGCCCTATGCCCAGCAGCAGGAAGCAGGCAAGTACCGTGTTGTCGGCGAGCCCTTCGCAATCGGCTATCAGGGCATCATGTTCCGCAAGGACGATGCTGCGCTCCGCGAGGTGGTGACGGAGCATCTCGCGGCGATGATCGTTGACGGCTCCTACAAGAAGATCCTCGCCAAATTTGGTTTGGGGGCGAATGACGTCGCCAAGCCGATGATGAATGCGGCGCCGCAATGAGGGCGGCCCCGACGCTTGCGGAAGGCTTTCCCGATCTCTCGCAGATCCAGATCGCGCGGGAGATCCACTGGCGGCGGTGGCTGGCTGCGGCCGCGATCGTCGTGGTGCTGGCGGCCATCGCCCGTGCCTTTGCCGCCGGCCAGATCGAATGGTCCTATGTCAGCCGCTTCCTGACCGCGAAGGTGATCCTTGAGGGTATCGTCAACACCATGGTGATGGCGGTGCTCGCCATGGCGCTCGGCATCATCCTCGGCGTGGTCGTGGCGATCATGCGGCTGTCACCCAATCCGGTGCTGAAGTCGGTCGCTGCAGGCTACACCTGGCTGTTCCGTGGCACACCGCTGATTCTGCAACTGCTGCTCTGGTTCAATCTCGCACTGGTGTTTCCGACCATCGGCATTCCCGGTCTGTGGACGGCACGCGCCGTCGACGTCATGACGCCCTTCCTCGCAGCGCTGCTCGGACTCGGCATCAACCAGGGCGCCTATACGTCGGAGGTGATGCGCGCCGGCATGCTGTCTGTCGATGCCGGGCAGTATGAGGCGGCGCAGGCGATCGGGATGGGGCGGCTCCGCGCGCTGCGGCGGATCATCCTGCCGCAGGCGATGCGCGTGGTGATACCGCCGCTCGGCAATGAATTCATCGGCATGGTGAAGGCGACCTCGCTCGCCAGCGTGATCCAGTATCCCGAGGTGCTGCATAACGCCGAGAATATCTACTACGCCAATTCGCGCGTCATCGAACTCCTGATCGTCGCCGGCTGCTGGTATCTGCTGGTGGTGTCTATCCTGACCCCACTGCAGATGCTGCTCGAGCGCCGCTTTGCGCGTGGAACGGCACGGATCAACCGATGACGAAACCCCTCGTTGCGATCCGCTCCGTCAGCAAGGCCTTTGGAGAGTTCCAGGCTCTCAAGGATGTCTCGCTCGACGTGTGGCCCGGCGAGGTGCTTTGCCTGATCGGTGCGTCGGGCTCGGGCAAGACGACGCTGCTTCGTTGTATCAACCAGCTCACCATGATCGACAGCGGCGGCATCTGGCTAGATGGTGAACTGCTCGGCGTACGCGAAGAGGGTGGCAAGCTGCGCCGCCTGACCGAACGGCAGATCGCGCGCCAGCGGCTGAAAACCGGGATGGTGTTCCAGCGATTCAACCTATTTCCGCACAAGACGGCGCTGGAGAACATCACTGAAGGACCGGTGCAGGTGCAGGGCCGCTCGCTGGATGAGGTCCGCGCCGAGGCGATCGAGCTGCTGCGCCGGGTCGAGCTTGCGACGAAAGCAGACTCCTATCCGTCGCAGCTCTCAGGCGGTCAGCAGCAGCGCGTGGCGATCGCTCGCGCACTGGCGATGAAGCCGATGCTGATGCTGTTCGACGAGCCGACCAGCGCGCTGGATCCCGAGCTCGTGGGCGAGGTGCTGTCGGTCATGAAGGAGCTCGCGCAGAGCGGCATGACCATGATGGTGGTGACACATGAGCTTGGTTTTGCCCGCGAGGTCGCTGATCGCGTCGTCTACATGGACCATGGCGCAATCCTGGAGTCCGGGCGCGCCGCTGATGTTCTCGGGTCGCCGCGCGAGGCGCGCACGCAGGCATTTCTGGCAGCGGTGATTTGATGGGGGGAGTTTGATGATCAGACTGATTGTCGCAGGCGTGCTTGGATTGGTCCTGGCCGGACCGGCCTTTGCGATCGAGCTGCCAGCGGAGATTGCGAAGCGCGGCAGCATCAAGCTCGCAATCGTGCCGAACTATCCGCCGATGGAGTTCCGTGACCCCGCCACTAATACGCTGGCCGGATTCGACATTGATCTCGGCGAGGCGCTCGGCCGCAAGCTCGGCGTCAAGCTGGAGTGGGAAGAGACCAGCTTCGCGCAGTTCATGCCGTCGATCTCGTCCGGGCGGGTGGATGCGATCCTGTCCGGCTTTACCGACTATGCGACGCGGCATGAGGCGGCAACCTTCGTCGATTATCTGCGCAGCGGCCCGCAGTTCTTTGTGCAGAAATCTCGTGCGGCCGAGTTCAAGGACATGGCGGCGCTGTGCGGCAAGAAGGTCGGCGCCAGCCGCCGCACCATGTTTCCGGATCAGATCGCGGCGTGGAGCACGGCGCATTGCGGCAGCAACGCGATCGTATTCGTCGGCACGGAGGGCTCCGCCGACGCGCGCACGCAACTGAAGCAGGGGCGGATCGACGCGGCGGTCCAGGGCAATGAGACGCTGCCCTACATCATGGACCAGGAACCCGGCGCCTATGCGCCGGTTGGCCAGGCGATCGCGGCGCAGTTCACCGGGATCGCGTTGCCGGTCAAGGAGAAGGCACTGCAGCAGGCCTTTGTAGAGGCACTCGATGCGTTGATCGCCGACGGCACCTACCGCAGCCTGCTTGCAAAGTGGAAATTGACCGACAACGGCGTAGAGAAAGCGACCATCAATGCTGGACAGTAAGGCACTCCAGAGCATCCCGCTCGTCCCGGCGAACACCGCGGACCCGGCACCGAACTATCCCTGGCCGAAGCCGTGGACGTCGGCCATGTTCCTGTCGTTCGACGTCGACGCGGAAAGCGCCTGGACCAGTAAGGACGCCGTCCACGCGCAGCGTCTGATCACCATGAGCTATGGCGGCTATGAGGCGCGGGTCGGCACGCCGAAGCTTTTGGAGCTGCTCGACCAGCTCGATCTGAAGGCGACGTTCTTCGTTACGGGATGGTCGGTTGACGCGCATCCCGCAATGGCGGAATCCATCCTCAAGGCGGGCCATGAGATCGGCCATCATGGCTACCACCATCTGCTGCCCGACCCCGGCGATCCCTGGATCGAGGAGGAGCTGGAGCGGGGGTTTGAGGCGCTGAAGCGCCGGCTCGGCCTGAAGCCGATCGGCTATCGCGCACCCTATGGCGAGTTCACTGAGGAGCTGCGCCGGGCGCTGGTCCGGCACGGCATCGTCTACACCTCTTCGTTCCGCGACGACGTCCGCCCCTATCGCCATCGCCTCGCGGACGGCAAGCCCGGCACGATCGAGCTGCCGGTCACCGCTAGCTATGACGACTGGATGCACGGCCTCTCGGCGCGGTTCAGCCCGCGCTCGATCTTTCCCAAGGAGCATGTGCTCTCGATCTGGAAGGACGAGCTTGACGAGGTCCGCGACTGGGGCGCGATGGTGACCACCGTGCTGCATCCGCAATGCAGCGGCCGTCCGATGCGACTCCGTTTGCTCCGCGAGTTCCTGACCTACGCCAGATCCTGCCCGGACGTGTGGATCACGACCGGGGAGGCGATCGCAGCAAACTTCCAGCACCACGAAACGGCGGGTCAATCGCGCTGATGAGCAGGGGCAAGTCGTCGATGCAGTTGTCTCGCCGGTCCCTGTTACGCGCTGCGGCGGTGGCGCCCGCGCTGTCGTTTCCGGGTATCGTGCGCGCGCAATCGCAGACCACGCTGCGCTTCATCCCGGTGATCGATCTGGCGTTCGTCGACCCGATTTATTCCACCGCACAGGTGTCGCGCAACCATGGCTTCATGGTCTACGACACGCTCTATGGCATCAACTCGGCGCTGGAAGTCTCGCCGCAGATGGTCTCGGGCCACGTCGTCTCCAATGACGGCAAGCAATGGGACCTGACGCTGCGCGACGGGCTGTTCTGGCATGACGGCGAGCGGGTGCTGGCGCGGGACTGCGTTGCAAGTATCCGCCGCTGGGCCTCGCGCGACGGGTTCGGCGGCGAATTGATGGCGGCAACCGAAGAGCTGTCCGCGTCGGATGACCGTACCATCCGCTTTCGCTTGCGGCGGCCGTTCCCGCTGCTGCCGCAGGCGCTCGGCAAGGCCGCGGTGCATGCCGCATTCATGATGCCCGAGCGGTTTGCGAGCCAGGATCCACTCAAGCCGATCACCGAAGTGATCGGCAGCGGGCCGTTCCGCTTCATCGCGGATGAGCGCGTGCCGGGCGTACGCAACGCCTATGCCCGGTTCGAGCGCTATCAACCTCGCCAGGACGGCAAGCCGGATTGGACCGCCGGTCCCAAGGTCGTGCACTATGACCGCGTTGTGTGGACCACGACGCCGGACCCGGGGACCGCCGTGGCGGCCCTCCAGACTGGCGAGCAGGATTGGCAGGAAACCACACCACACGATTTGCTACCCGTGCTGAAGCAGTCCGATGAGGTCGAAACGCGTGTGCTCGATCCCCGCGGCTATGCGTGCATGCTCCGCGTCAATCACCTGCAGCCGCCGTTCGACGATCCGGCGATCCGCCGTGCGCTGCTCGGCGCGATCGATCAGGCCGACTTCATGACCGCGGTCGCGGGCGGAGATCCGGCGTATCAGCTCTCGCCGATCGGCTATTTCGCACCGGGAACGCCGATGGCCAATGACGTCGGGCTCAGCGTCTTCCGCGGCCCGCGCGATATGGCTAAGGTGAAGGCCGATCTGGCGGCGGCCGGCTACAAAGGCGGGAAGGTCGTGCTGCTGTCGCCGAGCAATTCGGCCGCGCAAAAGCCGCTTGGCCAGATCGCCGCCGACATGCTGCGGAGGGCCGGGATGAACGTCGACCATCAGGCGCTCGACTTCGCGGTCGTGCTGCAGCGCCAGCTCAAGAAGGATCCTATCGACAAGGGCGGTTGGAGCGCTGCCGTCGGCAATTGGCAAGGCATCGACTGGCTCAACCCGGCCGGTAACACCAATCTGCGCGGCGAAGGCAAAGTCGCCGGATGGTACAGCAGCGAGAAGATGAGCGGCCTGCGCGGCCAGTGGCTCGCGGCTTCCTCGCTCGAAGAGCAACAGCGGATATGCCGCGAGATCCAGGCGCTGGCGTTTGAAGAGATCCCGTATTTTCCGATCGGCCTGTACAAGCAACCGACTGCCTACCGCAAGAGTATCACCGGCATTCTCGACGGCACCGCGGTCTTCTGGAATGTGCGTCCATCATGAGCAGCATCGCGATCTTCGGCAGCTACGTGCTATCCCGCCGCGACGATACGCAGGATGTGCTTCGCGATCATTGGGTGCTGATCGAAGGCAAGAAGGTCGCGGCTATCACCAAGGACAGGCCGTCCGCCGCCGAGGTACATGATCGTCCCGGCCGCTTCATCCTGCCGGGCCTGATGAACTTGCACAATCATTGTTTCAGCGAGGCGGTGGCGCGCAGCCACACCGAGGATGGCAACGGCCGGCGCAACAATCAGAGCATCGTCTACACGGTGCTGTTGCCGCTGACCAAACGCGGCGCCGATCTGCTCTCGGCCGAGGAACGCCTTGCGGTCGCGCGGCTCGGCATCTTGCAGTTACTCAAGGGCGGGGCGACCACGGTGATGGAGCCGTTCCGCAACACAATTCCCGAGATGTTCGACGCCGCCGAGGAGATGGGAATCCGATTCTATGGCGCGCCATATCTGTTCTCGACCTCGGACGCCAAGGCCGGCTCGGACGGTGTGGTCAGATACGCCGGTGACGACGGCGCGGTCGACCTCGCCACCTGGAACGTGCTCTATCAGCGCTGGAACGGGTGTGGTGAGGGACGGATTGGCCTCGCGATGAGCCCGCATGCGACCGACACCTGCGGACCCGATCTGCTGCGTGCTTGCGCGGCACGGGCCCGCGAGCTCGGCGTTCCCATCACCACCCATCTGGCGCAAAGCCATGCCGAGGTGGAAACGATTGGCAAGCGTTATGACGGCCGCACGCCGGCCGAATATCTCGATTGGCTGGGCCTGCTGGCTCCTGATCTTCTCGCAGCGCATTGCATCGCAAGCTCCGACAGCGATCTGAAGCTGATGGCGGTGCGGGGCGCTGCGGTGTTGAATTGCCCGCGGGTGTTTGCGCGATCCGGCGTCACGGCGGCGTTCGGCCGGTTTGCCGAACATGGCGTGCGCACCGTGGTCGGCACCGACGGCTACAACATGGACCTGCTTGGCGAGCTCAATGCGGCCTCGATGATCTCCAAGCTTGCGCTGCAGCGGGCCGAGGTCGCGAGCGCGCCCGACCTGATCGAAGCGGTGACTGCGACCGCGGCTGCGCTGGTGAAGCGTCCGGATCTCGGGACAATTGCGCCCGGCGCAACGGCGGATCTGACAGTCATTGACATGACCCATCCGCACCTGCAGCCGCTGTTCGATCCGCGCCGCGCGCTGATCGCGCTCGGCAACCGCGCCAATGTCGATCAGGTCATCGTCAACGGCCGCTTGCTGATCGATGCGGGACGCTATGTTCACGGCGACGAGGCTGCGATCACCACCGCGGGGGCTGCAGCGATCGGCAAGATCTGGGATCTGCCGGAAGCGCAGGCCGCGTTCAATGGCTGAGGTCCCGCCGCACGATTTGCAAGGAGAACAACAACCATGCGCATGATCAACGTTGCCGCGGCCCAGATGGGCCCGATCCAGCGCGCGGAGGGGCGCGATGTCGTGGTCAGGCGCATGCTCGCGCTGATGGATGAGGCCAAGGCGAAAGGCGCGGACCTGATCGTCTATCCCGAGCTCGCGCTGACCACTTTCTTCCCGCGCTGGTACATGGAGAATCGCGCCGACGCCGATGGCTGGTTCGAGCGCGAGATGCCCAATGACGCCGTGCGGCCGCTGTTCGATCGCGCGGCCCGCCACGAGATAGCGATGAGCTTTGGCTATGCCGAACTGACGCCGGACGGCCATCATTTCAACACCGCGATCCTCACCGACCGCACCGGCAATATCGTTGGCAAATACCGCAAGATCCATTTGCCCGGCCATGCCGAGTTTGATCCGGAACGTACGCACCAACATTTGGAGAAACGCTATTTCGAGCCGGGCGATCTCGGCTTTCCGGTCTGGCGCAATCTCGGCGGCATCATGGGCATGGCCGTCTGCAACGACCGCCGTTGGCCGGAAACCTATCGCGTGATGGGCCTGCAGGGCGTCGAGATGGTGCTGATCGGCTACAACACGCCGTCGGTCAACGCGCAGAAGGGTGACGAAGGGCCGGAGAAGCGGCTGTTCCACAACCGCCTCTCGGCGCAGGCCGGTGCCTACCAGAATTCCTGCTGGGTGATTGCGGTCGCCAAGGCCGGTGACGAGGACGGCCATCGCTTGATCGGCGGCAGCATCATCGTCAATCCGGACGGCGAGATTGTCACCGAGGCCAAGACGGAGGATGACGAGCTGCTGGTGCATCCCTGCGATCTCGACGCCACCGCGTTCGGCAAAGAGACGATCTTCAATTTCGCCGCCCATCGTCGCACCGAGCATTATGGCCTGATCACCAGCCGTACCGGCGCGATCCCGCCGACGTGAGCAAGGACGTCTAGCGATGACGAGCCTTTCCTTTCGCGACCTTGCGCCTCGGGACCGCTACAAGCTGCTGTGCGGCGTGGTGGTACCGCGACCGATCGCCTTCGTCACCACGATGGACGAGAACAGCGCGCTGAACGCGGCGCCGTTCAGCTTCTTCAACGTGTTCTCCGAGGACCCGCCGTTGATCGTGCTCGGCCTGCAGCATCATCCTGACGGCCGGTTCAAGGACACCACGCGCAACATTCACCGCACCGGCGAATTCGTCGTGCATATGGTGGACCAGGCGCTGGCGAAAGCGATGAACGACTGTGCGGTGGACTTCCCCTCCGGCGAGAGCGAGGTGGCGGCCGTGGGTCTGATGACGGAGGCCAGTACCGAGGTCAAGGTGCCGCGGCTGGCTGCGGCACCCTTTGCGCTGGAGTGCCGGCGGCAGGTCTCGCTCGCATTTGGTCCAGGCCGCGAGTTGCTGGTCGGCGAGGTCTTGCATCTGCATGCCCGCGAAGGTCTGGTCGATCCGGCGCGGATATGTGTCGACATGGCGACCTATCAGCCCATCGGACGGCTGTTCGGCAATCTCTATTCGACCCAGCGCGACGTGTTTGCGATGGACCGCGAGAGCTACGACGATTGGCAGGCGAGGCGGGCGCGTGAAGCACGCTAGCCCGCCAATCACTGCATCACGACGCGCCGAATTGCACGGCGCCGAGCGCCATGGTGACGGCGGCCTGGGTCGGATCGATCACGGGAATGCCGAGTGCGTCCTCGAGCGGCTTGCGATGGCGCGCCATGCCCGCGCAGCCCATCACGATGGCGCCGGCACCATCTTCTTCTTTCAGGGCGCGGCCGACCGTGATCATCTTCGCGAGCGTGCCTTCGCCCGATGCGGTTTCCGCAACGCTCATGTCGAGCGGACGCTCGCCGGCCAGCCGATCCATCAGGCCCATCTGGCGCAGATAGCGCATGTGCCGGCGGATCGAGCGCTGCGCGATCGCAATCACGCCAAAAGTCTCGGCGCGGGTCAGTGCGGTCAGCACGCCGCATTCGGCAATGCCCAGCACCGGCCGCGTGGTCGTCTCGCGGCAAACATGCAGGCCGGGATCGCTGTAGCAGGCGATCACGAAGGCTGCCGACTCGTTGTCGCCGGCGACGGCGCGCCGCAGCGGCATCACCACGCTTTCGGCATCGGCCTGGCTTTCGATGCCGTAGGGTCCTTCGGCCAAGGTCTCGCACACGATCTCTGGACCGTCGGCAAAGGACAGCGGCTTCAACGCATCGGCAAGGCCGGCGGTGACCACGCGGTTGGAGTTCGGATTGATGACCATGATGCGCGGTCGGGGCATGGGAGGTTCCTGTTTGGGCAGTGTTGACGGTGCGAAACAGAGGCAATCACTATGCCATGGACAGCATGAAGCGGTCATGCGCAGGGCGCAAGGGCGCGCCGCGACGAAAACAGGCGCTGATGAATTTCGAAAGTTACGCAAGGAGACACCGTCATGACCGAACCCGCCTATGACCTGATCATCCGCGGTGGGCGCGTCGCCACGGCCACCGACGTGTTCGAGGCAGACGTGGCGATCGCAGGCGAGGCCATCGTTGCGGTCGGGCGCGGGCTCGGTCCGGCCAAACGCGAGATCGACGCGCGCGGCAAGCTCGTGCTGCCCGGCGGCGTCGACAGCCATTGTCATATCGAGCAGTTGTCTGCTGCCGGCATCATGAATGCCGACACCTTCGAGAGTGCCACGACCTCGGCGGCCTTCGGCGGCACGACCTCGGTCATCTCCTTTGCTGCGCAGCATGTCGGCATGCAATTGGGGCAGGTGCTGGAGGACTATCACGCGCTGGCACGCAGGGGCGCGGTGATCGACTACGCGTTTCACATGATCATCGCCGATCCGACCAAGGAAACGCTGGAGCGCGACCTTCCGCTGCTGATCCGTCAGGGCCATGGCTCGATCAAAATCTTCATGACCTATGACCGACTGAAGATCGATGACGAGCCGCTGCTCGACATTCTCGTTGCCGCGCGCGAGGGCGGCGCGATGCTCTGCGCCCACGCCGAGAACCACGGCATCATCTCCTGGATGGTGAAACGGCTGTTGGCGCGCGGCTACTCTCATCCGAAATATCACGCGATCAGCCATGCGCGCTTTTCGGAAGCCGAGGCGTTCAACCGCCTGATCGGCATGGCGGCGCTGGTCGATCAGCCGATCATGATCTTCCATGTCTCGACCGCCGAGGGCGCGCAGACGATCCGCGATGCCCGCGGGCAGGGGTTGAAAGTATTTGCCGAGACCTGCCCGCAATATCTGTTCCTCACCGCCGACGATCTCGACAAGCCGGGCGCGGAGGGTGCCAAATGGATGTGCAGCCCGCCACCGCGCCGCAAGGACGACCAGGAGGCGCTGTGGAAGGCGTTGGCGCTCGGCGACTTGCAAACCATCTCCTCCGACCATGCGCCGTATCGCTTCGACGAGACCGGCAAGCTGCGCGCCGGGCCGAACCCTAACTTCAAGCAGGTGGCCAACGGCCTGCCGGGCCTCGAGCTGCGGCTGCCGCTGCTGTTCGACGCGATGGTTTCCAAGGGGCAGCTCGGCCTGGAGAAATTCGTCGAGCTGACCGCGACCGCGCCGGCCAAGATCTACAATCTGCATCCGCGCAAGGGCTCGATCGCCGTTGGCGCTGACGCCGATATCGCGATCTGGGATCCCGATCGCCGTATTACCGTCACCGACGCGATGATGCATGATCTGGCCGGCTACACGCCGTTCGCCGGCCGTTCGCTGCAGGGCTGGCCGGTGACGGTGCTCTCCCGCGGCCGCGTCATCGTCGAGAGCGGTAAACTGAACGCGTCGCCGGGCTCCGGCCGCTTCCTTGCCCGCAGCGGCGGCGAGGCGGCGAAGCCGACCGGTCGATTGGTCGCGGACATGAGCCCGGAGCAGAATTTTGGCGCCAAGCTATTGTGAGCGGTTAGCGCGATGAACGTCGTGATCTTCGGCGGCGCAGGTTTTGTCGGGCTCAATATCGCGGAGCAGCTGCTTGCCCGCGGCCATGAGGTCACGCTGTTCGATCAGGCCGAATTGCCGGCGGAGGCGCGCTGCGCCTTTGCACCTTACGGTGAACGCTTGCGTGTGCTGCGAGGGGACGTGACCGACCGCAGCGCGGTTGATGCCGCAGTCGGGGTGGCATGCGATGCCGTGGTGCTGGGCGCCGCGATCACGGCAGGCGCAGCGCGAGATGCCGCCGAGCCGGAGCGCATCCTGGCCGTCAATCTGCTGGCGCAGGTGCCGATCCTGACCGCTGCGAGCAAAGCAAACGTGCGGCGTGTGATCAACCTGTCGTCCGCTGCAAGCTATGGCGCGAGCGGGCGGCATTATCCGCTGCTCGAAGAGACGACGCCCTGCGATCCGCAATCGCTGTATGCGATCACGAAATTCGCCTCCGAGCGTGTGGTGGCGCGGCTCTCCGACCTCTGGCAGGCCGATGTGATCAGCGTCCGGCTCTCCGGCGTGTTCGGCCCGCACGAGCGTGCCGGCGGTGTCCGCGACACGCCGTCGCCGCAGGCGCTGATCGTGGATTGCGCGCGGCGGGGCGCGCCGGCGTTGCTCAGCGAGCCCGGCGCGCGGGACTGGGTCTATGCAGCCGACGTCGCCGATGCCGTCGGCGTGCTGCTCGATGCCGCCCAGCCTCGCCACAAGCTTTACAATATCTCGAGCGGCGTAACCTTCACCGCCGAAGCCTGGGGCAGGGCTTTTGCTGACCCGGGCGGCGGTTTCGTTTGCCGCGTGGCTGTCTCCGGTGAGACACCAACCGTGACGGTGCACGGCCTGACGCGGGCGCCGCTATCGGTACAGCGCATGGCCGACGAATTCGGATGGCGCGCCAAATATGGCTGCGAGGAGTCCGCGGAGCATATGCGGCGCTGGTTGCATGATCATGATCGGGGAGGCGCCTGAGATGAAGCTGGCGGGCAGGGTGGCCATCATCACAGGCGGCGGCTCCGGGATCGGCCGGGCCAGCGCCGTTCTGTTCGCCCGCGAAGGCGCCTTCGTTGCGCTGGTCGATCGCGATGCCGACGGTGCGGCCGAAACGCTGGCCATGATTCGCCAACAGGGTGGCAGCGGCAGCGTCCATGTCGGTGATGTCGGTGACGCCGATTTTGCAAGCGCCACCGTCGAAAGTGTCGCAACAAACCGCGGCAGGCTCGACGTGCTGATGACCTCTGCCGGCTTCTCCTGCGGCGGCACCGTGATCACGACCTCACCAACGGATTGGGACGCGGTATTCCGCGCCAATGTCGGCGGCACCTGGTTGTGGGCGCGAGCGGCCGTGCCGGTCATGCAGCGGCAAGGCAAGGGCGCCATCGTCACGTTGGCGTCGCAGCTGGCGATCGCCGGCGGCAAGGGCAACAGCGCCTATATTGCTGCCAAGGGGGCCATCGTCAGCCTGACCCGCACCATGGCGGTCGATTTCGCCACCGACGGCATCCGCGTCAATGCGTTGGCGCCCGGCGCGATCGACACGCCGCTGCTACGCCGCAGTTTTGCACGGCATGCCGATCCCGAGCCGGTGCGCGAAGCCTCGCGGCAGCGTCACGCCATGAAGCGATTCGGCAGCGCCGACGAAGTGGCCGCGGCCGCGCTCTTTCTCGCCGGTGACGATTCCTCCTTCGTCACCGGTACGGTGCTTGCAGTCGATGGCGGGTGGCTCGCGGCATGAGTGATGGTCTTGCAGCACTCGCGGTTCAGGTCCGCGCCGATCTTGCCAAGACGGCGCATCCGAGCATGCCCTGGCTGACGCCGATGACTGCTCCCGATGGCGGCCGCGCTCTGGATGTGCTCATTGTTGGGGCCGGTCAATCGGGTCTTGCGACGGCTTTCGGCCTGCAGCGCTCACAGGTCACCAACATCCTCGTGCTCGACAAGGCGGATGAGGACTTCGAAGGCCCCTGGCTGACCTATGCGCGGATGCCGACCCTGCGCAGTCCGAAGGATTACACCGGACCGGATCTCGACCTGCCGAGCCTGACCTATCAGGCCTGGCATGAGGCCAAGTTCGGAATGGAGAGCTGGCGCGATCTTGGTCTGATCCCGCGCGAATATTGGGCGGCTTATTTGTTGTGGTACCGCAGGGTGCTTGATTTACCGGTGCGCAATGGCTGCGAGGTGACGGATATCGCACCCGGGGTAAACGGCCTGCTGCAGGCAACAGTGAGGACTGCTCGTGGCGTGGAGATGCTTTACGCCCGCAAGATCGTGCTCGCGACGGGACAGGAAGGCATGGGCGATTGGGGCATTCCCGAACCGTTGCAGCATCTGTCGGCGTCGCGATGCGTCACCTGCGCGGCGCCGACAGATTTCACCGCGCTACGCGGCAAGCGAGTCGCGGTGATTGGCGCAGGCGCCTCGGCCTTCGATAACGCGGCGATGGCACTCGAGGCAGGTGCGGGCGCCGTGCATTTGCTATGCCGGCGCGCTGCGATCCAGCTGGTGCAGCCCTATCGATGGCTGACCTTCCGCGGCTTCCTCAGGCATTTCTCCGAGCTCGACGATTCCTGGCGCTGGCGCTTCATGCGTGCGATCCTCGAGCTGCGCGAGGGATTTCCGCAAGCCACCTATAATCGCTGCGCCCAACATGCGACATTCCATCTGCACGAGGGCGCACCTGTCGAGGGAGCGCGGGACACCGTTGACGGCGTGCTGCTGCGCACGCCACGTGGCGAGATCGCGGTCGATTTCGTTATCTGCGCCACCGGCGTCATGATGGATTTCGCCGGTCGCCCCGAACTGAAGCGGTGCGCCGATAACATCGCGCGCTGGGCCGACTGCTACACGCCGCCGCCGCGGGAACAGAGCCCGCGCCTTGGCGCCTTTCCTTATCTGTCGGACGATTATGCCTTCCGCGAGCGCGCGGCTGGGCGAACGCCGTGGATCTCCGACATTCACCTGTTCGCCATCGCCTCGACCATGAGCTTTGGTCCGTCCGGCTCCTCGATCAATGCGATGACGACGGCGGTGCCGAAGCTGGTCCACGGCCTCACGCGCGGCCTGTTCCGCGCCGATATCGACAAGCACTGGGCGGCATTCCAGGCCTATGATGTACCTCAGGCTGTGATCCGGCGCACGCCGGCGACTGCGGCGGGGGACGCGTGACGACGGCAAGCAAACGAGCATCCTGCCGATGCATTCCACTGCGACGAAGAAGTCATGCCAAACTGCCCGTTTCTGGCACACGATTTGCTGCCATTTCGGGCGTGCGCGGCCTAACAAAGGACAGAAGCGATGTACCCCGTGATTTCCAGGCATCTGATTTCGGCGTCCGCCGTTCTTCTTTCGGTGACATTGATTGCGCCCGCGGCCTACGCGCAGAGCCGCGCTGAGACCTTGCGCTACGTGACGGCGGCAACGGTCAACACGCTCGATCCCAACATTCCCGGCTCGACCCGCGAAGCCTTCGCGCTCAGCATGAGCAGCTATGACCGGCTGGTGTCGTTCGGCCGCAAGCAGCTCAACGGCAAATGGGTGTTCGATCTCGATACCATCAATGGCGAGCTCGCCGAGTCCTTCAGCGTCAGCCCCGATGGCCTGAAGCTCACCTTCAAACTCCGTCCCGACGCCAAGTTCCATGACGGCTCGCCGGTCACTGCAGAAGACGTGAAATGGTCACTCGACCGTTGCGTCACCGCGCCGGTGCTCGGCAAGGCGCAATTGCTGACGGGCTCGATGACCAGCGCCGACCAGTTCAAGGTGATCGATCCCCTGACCTTTGAAGTGACATTGCCGCGGCCCGACAAGCTGGCGCTGCCGAACCTTGCGACCGTCTATCCCATCATCATCAATTCCAAGCTCGCCAAGTCGCACGCGACGCCTGAGGATCCCTGGGCGCTGAGCTGGCTGAAGGAGAACGAGGCGGGCAGCGGCGCCTATATCGTCGAAACCTTCAAGCCGGGCGAGCAGGCGATCGCAAAGCGCAACGAGGCCTGGAATCGCGGCTCGTCGGACAAACCGGCGTCCTTCAAGCGGCTGATCATCCAGTCGGTACCGGAGCCGGCGACGCGCGCCAATCTGGTCGAGCGCGGCGACGCCGACCTCGTGATCGACCTGCAGGCCAGCGACGTGCAGGCGCTGGAAGCCAAAGGCAAGCTGAAGGTGATTTCGACGCCGCAATACAATGCGGTGACCTTCATCTCGATGAACAACAAGATCCCACCGTTCGACAACGTCAACGTCCGCCGGGCAGTCGCCGCGGCGCTACCCTATGATGACATGTTCAAGGCGGCGCTGTTCGGCCGTGGTGCGCCGCTGTTCGGTGCCAGCTGGGCCGACGGCAAGCCACCGAGCGGCGGATATCCGATTCCGCAACCGGTCAAGCTCGATCTGGAGAAGGCGCGGGCTTATCTGAAGGAGGCTGGCGTGCCCGAAGGCTTTGCCACGACCTTCAGCTTCAACGTCGGCCAGGCCTCGACTGCCGAGCCGATGGCCGCCCTGGTTAAGGAATCGCTGGAGAAGATCGGTATCAAGGTCGATATCCAGAAGCTGCCGGATGCGCAGATGTCCACTGCGATCAATGAGAAGAAGCTGCCCTTCTTCACCGAAGGCATCGTCGCCTGGCTGCCGTCGACCGATTATTTCTACCGCAACTTCTACACCGGCAATCAGCGTTGGAACTATTCCTCCACGGACAATGCCGAGTTGGAGAAGATCGCGCAGGCGGCGCGCTTCGAGCCGGACAAGGCGAAGTACGAGGCGGAAGGCAAGGAGCTCAACGCCATCCATTTCGAGCAAATGTTCCAGGTCCCGCTCTGGCAGCCGGCGCAGGACGCGGTGATGGCCGCCAATCTCGACGGCTATGTCTACCAATTCACCCGCCAGGTGGATTATCGTAACCTGAGCCGCAAATAGCAGCGGAGCTGGGAGCGCGGCGGAGACCATGGGCACGATCGGTGCAACTTTGATCCGGGCCGGGCGGCGGTTTCTCTCGTCGCTGCCGGCGCTGTTCGGCGTGCTGGTCTTCACCTTCCTCCTGATGCGGGTGTTGCCAGGCGATCCCGCCGTGTTCTTTGCCTCGGGTCCCAGTGCCGGCAAGGAGGAGATCGAGATCGTCCGCAAGCAGCTCGGGCTGGACCGGTCGTTGCCGGAGCAGCTCGGCATCTATCTCTACGATGTCGGCCGCGGCAATCTCGGTCGGTCCATGATGACGGGGCAGCCGGTCGCCAAGGACCTGCGGCAGCGGCTGCCGGCCTCGCTCGAGCTCACGCTGACCGCGCTCGTGATCGCGCTGATCGCGGCGGTGCCGCTCGGCGTGCTGGCCGCGCTGCGGCCGAACTCGCTGCTCGATCACGGCGTACGGCTGTTCTGCTCGCTCGGTGTCTGCGTGCCGACCTTCGTCTCCGGACTGCTGCTGATCTATGTGTTCTACTATCTGCTGGGCCTTGCCCCCGATCCGACGGGACGGCTCGACGTCTTCGCCTCGGTGCCGCCGGCGCGCACCGGCTTCCTGATGGTGGATTTCCTGCTCGCGGGTGACTTCGAGGGCTGGTGGGCCGCGGCACGTCAGTTGATGCTGCCGGCCTTCACGATGGCGCTGTTCGTGATCGCGCCGCTCGCCCGCATCACCCGCGCCTCGATGCTGGTGTCGCTCGGCAGCGATTTCGTGCGTACCGCGCGCTCGATCGGCCTGTCGCGCTGGCAGATCGTGGTGACCTATGCGCTGCGGAATGCAATCCTCCCCGTGATCACCATCGCCGGCATCGTGTTCTCGACCATGCTCGGTGCCAATGTGCTGGTCGAGAAAGTGTTCTCCTGGCCGGGCGTTGCGTCCTACGCGCTCGATGCGCTGTTGGTCTCCGACTATGCGCCGGTGCAGGGCTTTGTGCTATTGATGGCCAGCATCTTCGTCGTGGTCAATCTCCTGGTCGATGTGCTCTACGGCATCGCCGATCCCAGGGCGACGGTCGCATGAGCCTGACAGAAACACCGTCGGGGCTCCGTCACGCTGTGTGGGTGCTGCGCGGCAATCTCGTCACCGCGACCGCCGCCGCCGGGGCGATATTGCTGGCGCTGATCGCGATCTTCGGCCCCATGCTGGTGCCCTATGATCCCGTCGCTTCGGACGTGCCGCGCGCGCTGCAGCCGCCGAGCGCACTACACTGGGCCGGCACCGACCAACTCGGCCGCGATGTCTTCAGCCGATTGATCGTCGCCACGCGGCTCGATCTCGCCATTGCCGTGACAGCCGTCAGTGTGTCCTTCGTGATCGGCGCGGTGATCGGCTCGCTCTGCGGCTATGTCGGCGGCAAGCTCGATCGTGCGATCGGCCGGTTCGTCGACGTGCTGATGGCCTTTCCGCTGTTCGTGCTCGCCATGGCCATGGTCGCCGCGCTCGGCAATCGGGTCGAAAATATCGTCATCGCGACCGCGATCATCAATTTGCCGTTCTACATCCGCTTCGCTCGCGCGGAGGTAAACATCCGCCGCAATCTCGGTTGGGTCGAGGCGGCGCGTGCCTGCGGCGACGGGCATGTCTCCGTCGTGCTGCGCTTCTTGCTACCCAACGTGCTGCCGGCGATGGCAGTGCAGATGTCGCTCAATCTTGGCTGGGCGATCCTCAATGCCGCGGGCCTCTCCTTCATCGGCCTGGGCGTCAAGCCGCCGACGCCGGAGTGGGGCATCATGGTCGCCGAGGGCGCGCGCTTCATCTCGACGGGCCGCTGGTGGCTGGTGTCGTTTCCGGGTCTGGCCCTGATGCTGGCCGTGCTCTGCTTCAATCTTCTCGGCGACGGGTTGCGCGATATCCTCGATCCGCGCATGCGCACATGATGTCGCCACTGCTCGAAATCGATAATCTCGGCGTGACGTTCTCGACCCGACGCGGGCTCGTCGAGGCGCTGCGGGGCGTCTCGCTGTCGCTGCAGTCGGGTGAAATGCTCGGCCTCGTCGGCGAGAGCGGGTCCGGTAAATCCGTGACCGGATTCGCGGTGACGGGCCTGCTCGACAAGGCGGGCCGCATCACGGCCGGTCGTGTCAAGTTCAAGGGCCAGGACATCACGCGCGCGTCGGGGGCGGAGCTCCGCAACTTGCACGGCGCCAACATGGCGATGATCTTCCAGAATCCGCGCGCCGCGCTCAATCCGATCCGTCCCGTCGGTGCCCAGATCTCCGATGCCATCCTTTCGCATCGGCGGCTCTCGAAACAGGAGGCGCGGGCCGAGGCGCTGAAGCTGTTGCACGCGGTGCAGATCCGCGATCCGGAGCGACGGCTGGACGCTTATCCGCACGAGCTCTCCGGCGGCATGTGCCAGCGCGTGATGATCGCGATCGCGATTTCCTGCAATCCATCGCTTCTGATTGCCGACGAGCCGACCACCGGCCTCGATGTTACGACACAGAAGGTGGTAATGGACCTTTTGGCGCGCGTCGTCGCCGAACGCGGCATGACGACAATCCTCATTACCCACGACCTTGGTCTCGCGGCACACTATTGCCGACGCGTGGTGGTGATGGAGCAGGGGCGGCTCGTGGAAGAGGGCGCGCCACAGACATTGTTTCGGGCGCCGCAGCACGCCTATACCAAGCGACTGGTTGCGTCATCGCCGACCGCGACATCGCGTGTCGGCGACCTCGTGCCGGCTGACGAAGCTCTGTCGGTTGTCGAGGTGAAGGAGCGGCCGACGCCCGCGCCGGGCACACCGCCGCTGCTCGACGTCCAGCACATCGTCAAGCGTTTTGACGACGGCGCCGCCGCAGTGGCGGATTTCTCGATGACCATGGCGGCGGGCGAGAGCGTCGGCCTGGTCGGTGAGTCCGGCTCCGGCAAGAGCACCACCGCGCGCATGATCTGCCGGCTGATCGATCCGAGCGAGGGCGATATCCTGTTCGACGGCTATTCGATCGCAAAGCTGCCGGCGCGCGATTTTCATCGCTCGTCGCTGCGCAAGGAGATCCAGATCGTCTTTCAGGATCCGCATGAGAGCCTCAATCCGCGCTTTACCGCGTTCGACTGCATTGCCCATCCGCTGCTGCGGCTCACCGGCCTGCGCCCTGGCGACGCGCTGCGTTCCCGGGTCGAGGAGTGCGCCGACCGCGTTGGTCTGCCGCGAGAGTTGTTGTCACGCTTCCCGCATCAATTGTCGGGTGGCCAGAAGGCACGTATCGGCATTGCCCGCGCCATTGCGTGCCGGCCGCGTTTGCTGGTGCTCGATGAACCCACTGCGGCGCTCGACGTCTCGGTGCAGGCCGTGGTGCTGCAGCTGCTCGACCGGCTTCGGCGCGAGGACAATCTCGCCTTCCTGTTCGTTAGTCACGACCTCAACGTGATGCGCATGATGTGCAGCCGTACTATCGTGCTGCGCGCCGGCGGCATCGTCGAGCAGGGCGAGAGCCTCGCTCTGTTTACCAATCCGCAGACTGATTACACGCGCGAACTGATCGAAGCTATTCCACACATTGATTCGCCTGCTTCGCTTCTGCCCGCCTGATTTCGTGATCTCGTGTTTCGTTGATGGGGCCGGCGCTCACGCAACCGGGACACGCATCGATGGTACGCGGTTCCCTGAGGTCGCCGCTTCGATCAGCCTCTCCGACCGAGTTCGCAACGCGATTAGTCCCCGGCTCGGCCTCCGGCTACTTTCCGGCTCCTGTAGTCAAGCCGCTGACGATGTAGCGCTCAAGGAAAATGCCGACCAGGACGAGCGGTGCGATCGCCGCCGTCGACAGCGCCGCCATCGACCACCAATTGATGCCTTGCGAGCCAGTCTGGCTCGCCACCATAACGGGGAGCGTCTTCGCATCGGTGCTCGTGAGCAGCGCCGCGAAGAAATATTCGTTCCAGCACAGCACCAGCGAGAGAATGAATGCGGCCATCATTCCGGGGACAGCGAGCGGCAGAATGATCCGCAGAAAGGCACCCCAGGTCGACAGGCCGTCCACGAAGGCGGCTTCGTCGAGCTCGATCGGAATCGCATTGAACTGATCGCGCATGATCCAGATGACGATCGGAAGCACGGTCAGCGTGTAGAGCAAGACAAGGCCAAGTCGCGTGTCGAGCAGGGCCAATGCCTTGTAGAGGACGAGGAACGGCAGCGCGAGCACGACCGGCGGCAGGATCAGCTGGGACATGAAGAAGAACAGGATGTCGTCGTTGCGCATCCAGGCGAACTTGTAGCGGAAGCGGCTCAGGCCGTAGGCCGCCAGAGATCCGAGGATCAGTGCCAGCGAGGATGCGCCGACCGAGGTGATGATGCTGTTGACGAAGCGATTCGCGAATTCGGAGCGTGCCGTCGAGGTTCCGAACAGTGTATCTGGCGACAGGCCGAGCGAGCGCCATCCCTTCCAGTCCGGCTGAAAATCGACCCAGGGAACCAAGTGGGCTTGCGTCACATCGACCGCCGATTTGAACGACGTCGTGAAGGTCCAGTAGATCGGGAACAGGCAGATAATCGTCCAGAACAGGAGTGCTGCGTAGATCAGTACGCGGCTTAGCGTCCGCTTTGCGCGGGGGGCCGCCGGACGCCTCTGAACGGGCTTCAATGCCAAGGTCGATCTAGTCAATCGAGAAACTCCGTTTGAAGCGCTAGACGACCTTCTGCGTCCAGCGCTTGGACAGGCGCAACAGGATGGTCAGGAGCACGATGATCATAAGCAGGTAAACCATAGCGAGCGCCGTGCCGTATCCGACGTTCGAGCGGTCGCGGTAGACGCGGTAGATGAAGCTCGAGACCGTGTCGGTTGCGCCTCCCGGCCCGCCAGCGGTGACGTTGATCACGAGGTCGGCGAGCTTCAGCTTGAAGATGATGCGGATAATGAGGACGGTGATGCTCACCGGCAGCATGATCGGAAACGTGACGTGCCAGAACGACTGCCAGCCATTCGCGCCGTCGACCTTGGCCGCCTCCTGCACCTCCTTCGGCATCGCCTGCAGGCCTGCGAGAAGGATGATCATGATGAAAGGGATCGACACCCACGCGTCCATCGCCTGGATGCTGAAGCGCGCCATCCACGGCGAGGCGAAGAAGGCCGGGTTGTCCCAGCCGAGATAGCGCGCCAGCGTCGCCGCCGGTCCGAAGCGATATTCCATCAGCGACTTGCCGATCATCCAGCTCACGGCGACGGGGCTGAGCATCATCGGCAGCAGGAAGACCACGCGGAAGAATTTTCGCGCACGGATCTCGGCGCTGAGCAAGAGCGCCAGTCCGAACGCGATCGCGTATTCGCCAAGCACTGCGGCGGTGTAAAAGACCATGTTGCCGAGCGCATTCCAGTAATAGGTGTCGTTCAGCATGCCCCTGACGTTGTCGAAGCCGCTGAAGCGCGGCCCTTCGATCGAGCTCAGATTCCAGTCGAGAGAGGCGATATAGATCCCGAAGATCGTCGGGAAGATCACGACGGCGACGGTGAAGAACACCGCCGGCAGCAGGAACAGCGCGCGCTGGCCACGTTCGCCGCGGGTCAGAACTTGTCCGATGCCAAACGCAACGGCCCAGACGAGATAGGCGATGAGGATCGGCCGCCAATCGGAAAATCCGGCAGTCGGCGTGCCGGTCGTATGCAAGATCTGAATGAAGAGGACAAGCAGGAAGCCGAGAGACGCCAGCAGGACGAGCGCGCGGCCGGCGATCTTCCTGCTGCCGCGTGCGCGCTTCGCCGCGGGCTGGTGGTGCAGGTCGTCGCTCACGGGTACGGAATTCTGCATCGAGATGAGCCGCATTCTGTGCCGGCTCTGTCGCCGGGCAAGTCTTCGGCTGGTGCCGGATGCGCCAGCCGAAGGGGATGGCTTCGCGCAAGCGCCGCTATACGCCGAGCGAGGCCTTGTAGAGCCCGATCTGCCGCTCGCGGCCGATCTGGTCGGTCAGCTTCTCCCAGGCGACGGCGATATTGTTCGCGCCGGTTTGCGCGTCAACCTTGCCGGCGAAGATCTTGGTGAGCTCGTCTTCCGCGATACTGTAGTACTGGAAAATGCCGGGGATGCGCGGCTCCACGGCGCGGTTTGGATGATTGTAGGAGGCGAGCTGCGAGTTCAGGTAGGAGGTGATGTATTTGCGGTCATAGCCCGCCGCCACCCATTCGTCGTACAGGAAGTGGCTGGTGCGGTGTGCCTGGAAGCCCGAAGGATACATCACCATCCAAAGCGACAGATCCTTGCCGCCGAGATGCGCGGCCGCGCTCCACGCCGCCTTATGCTTCTTCTCATCGCCATTGACCCGCGCCATGACGTAAACGCCCCAGCCGAGATAGGCGCAGTTCGGCGCATGGTTCGGGCCGCTCGAGAGCTTGTCCCACTTTCCGGTCTTGGAGTTGTAGACATCGTCCGAGCCCGGCAGGATGTCGAAGGCGACGACGTCGCCGATGACGGAGGTGTCGCTCGCCTTCGCGACTTGGCCGATGTCGCCCCACCAGGGGATCATCGAGCCGATGCCGGCGAGGAACTGCTGGAAGCCGGTCGTGTTCGGATCGGCATTGAGCTGATCGGCAGGTTCGAACGGCAGCGCGTCAATCACGTCTTGGATGGCGCGGACCCAGGCCGGATTGTTGATGCGCGGCTTCATCGTGTCGATGTCGAACAGCCAGGCCTTGTCGTCGGGATGCTTGGCATAGGCCGAGGCGCGGCTGCCGAGGAAATAGAAGCCGAACCCGCCCCAAGGCTTTGGCGCGTCGAGATAGCCGAACGCGTTCTGGTTCTTGATCTTCTTGCCCTTGAGGAATTTCGTCACTGCCTGCACCTGCTGCCAGGTTTTTGGCACGCCCCAGTCGGTCGAATTTCCCGCGTCCTTCCAGGCCTTGGCAAGGGTTGGGTCGGAGAAGATGTCGGTGCGGTAGTTGAAGTTGTGGCAGTCGCCGTCGATGGTGACCCGATAAGTCTTGCCGTTCCAAGTTCCAACCGGCGGCTTCAGGTAATCGACATAATCGTCAACATCTATCTGCTTCTTGACCCAGTCCGGCATCTCCGACGCCAGTCCCTTGCCACAGACGTCGCCCTCGAACGGCGCTCCCATCTCGAGGATGTCGAAGTCGACCGTGCCGGTGGCGATCGCCTGTTGCAGGCGTGGGTTGTAGTCGGCCTGCGCCAGATCAATCCAGGATATCCTTGCGCCCGTATAGGCCTCCCACGGCTTCAGGAAGCCGCGGAACAACAGATTATGCAGATTCTGATTGTTCAGTCCCATGAAGGAGAGTTCGACACCTTTGAACTCGCCCTCCTTGATGCTGGCCTTGGTCGGGCCAAGGCAGAGCTCACCGACCTTTTGCCAGTCGGCGTCGGTCGGAGCACCCTTGCCGACGCCTGGAATTTTCGTGATCTCGGCGCGCAGATTGGCTTGCGCGAATGCAAGCTCGGAGAAGGCGCCAAGCGCGCCGCTCGTGCCAAGTGCGGCGGCTCCGGCCGCGCTCTTGAGCACCGTGCGCCTGCTGGGGTGCATTGCGGGATGCTGATCATGCTCTTGCTGCTTCACCACGAAATCCTCCCGTTTTTTGACGTTGCTTATGTCAAAGTCTTGGTCAGGTCAGATTGGGCTGCCGAAGCACCGTGGAGAAGTGACGCTCGCGGAAGTTCATGTCGCAGCGGCGGTGCGGGAAGCCGCGTCGAGTATGCAACGGCACCGATCAATGTCAACGAATCCGCGCAAAGCGGACGCGGTCGACCGCATGCGATGCAAACGATGCTGTCGATCTTGCGCTGCAGTAGCCCATCATGTGTGAGCTGGCTCCGGCGAAGGATGTCGCGTCGCCGTCACATTTGCGCCGAATGCGTCGCGCAGCCCGTGCCGCCGCCAATGCCTTGGCGCGACTTAAGTCGCATCAGGCGGGATCACGCCCTTCTTGAAGATGAAGCAGCCATAGAAGCGCCGTTCGCCGGTCTGGACCACGCAGTAGGACTTTTTCGCAAGCTCGTAGAAGGCAAACCGCTCGATCGACGCCAGCGGAAGCGAGCGGCCTTCGGCGGCGTCGATCTCCTTCTGCACCTCGGCTTGCACGTCCGGGATTTCGTTCGGCTGCCCAACGATCTCCATGCGCAACGCCGGCTTGTCGACAAAGGAATCGAGCGGTAGCACCGACAGGATCGCGCGCGCGGCGCGGCCTGCGCTGACGTTATCAATGCGGAGTAGCTTTCCGAGGGCGGTCTGGCGGGCGACGGAGTCGGCCGGGAAATTCGTATCGCAGAGCACGAGGTCGTCGCCATGCCCCATGGACCGCAGCGCATAAAGCACATCAGCATTCAGAACAGGATCGATCGACTTCAGCATGGCGCGCCTCCCTTGAAATGTTCAGGCCTCTCTGATCGGCCCAATATCCGACGTCTCCGCGCTGTCGTCCATATCGACCGCTCGGCATGGCCTTCAATGCCGGCCAGATCGCGCTGTTCCGAGCCATGATGACGAGCAAGGAGCTGACGCGCAGTATGATGGCCATCGCCTCATCGCTGTTTGTCCCTGCCTCGGGTTGCCGGACTTGCCCGACCACAACGTGTGCACCGGGAGACCAAGAAAAATCTAGTGATAGCGAGCTTGAGCAGTCGAGGCTCGACGCGATCGAATTGACGAGCAGTGCAGCCGTCAGCGACCGAGAAGCTGATCTCGTTTGTCGGCGTGGTGAGCGGACCCGCGTTGGTGTCGTTCAGCGTAACGGAAAAGAATGTGATCTCGGGGGGAGTCGCTGGACCCCGGCTCCAAACGGCAAATGGTCCCCCAGCTCGAGCTCAAGGAGTTCCAGAATCTCGCCTCCAGCTTCATTATCGTTGCTCTGTACCGCGCCTAATAGAGATGCCGGGGACAGTACAACTTTCGCTGCACTCCGACTGGAAAGCGGCTCGTGCCCGTGGAGGAGCCGTCCACAGCATCAAGAGCGGACCTCCGAGCTCCCCGTGCGGACCGGATTTTCTTGGTTTGGTTTGCAGGTGACGGAAAGCGCGACCCGCGCGGGCTTGTCCGCGCTCCTCACCCGCGAGACACTCTGTCGCAGAACCATTCGTTTTGCCGGAGGACTAACCTCTAGGCGGAAATCTACCGTTCGCAATGTCGAACGGCGTGCAGCGGGGTGATTCTGCGCCGCGTCGGTTGCAAGAGCCGTGGGCGTGGCCGCCCCTTCTGCTGATCCGTCCAAGAGCATGAGAGCTGACTGCCGAAATTCTGACCGCTAGTTACGGAGGATGCCATGACGGAGATCCGGCTGGCCTCGCTGCAGGGCGGGGCGATTACGCTTGAAAGCGATGCAATTGCTGCCCTTCGCCAAACCTTGCGAGGCAACGTCTGTCTGCCCGAGGAGCCGGGCTATGACGAAGCGCGCACGATCTGGAATGCGATGATCGACCGCCACCCAGGCGCGGTCGTGCGCTGCAGAGGGACCGCAGACATCATTCGTGCCGTACGGCTTGCGCGTGAGCACGGCCTCTTGGTCGCTGTGCGCGGCGGCGGCCATAACATCGCGGGCAATGCTGTTTGTGACGGCGGGCTCCTGATCGATCTTTCGCTGATGCGCTCCGTCCGGGTTGATCCATTTCACCGCACCGCGCGCGTGGACCCGGGGGCAACGCTTGGCGACTTCGACAAGGAGGCGCAAGCTTTCGGCCTTGCTACCCCGCTCGGGATCAACTCGACGACCGGCGTTGCAGGATTGACGCTGGGCGGCGGCTTCGGGTGGCTTAGCCGCAAGTTCGGGCTTGCCGTCGACAACCTGATCTCGGCCGACGTGGTGACGGCCGAAGGCGAGCTCGTCCGGGCAAACATCGCCGAGAAGACCGACCTGTTCTGGGCGCTGCGCGGAGGCGGAGCCAATTTCGGGGTGGTGAGTTCGTTCGAGTTCCGCCTGCATCCTGTTGGTCCGATGGTTCTGGCCGGACTCATCGTCCATCCGTTTGCGCGGGCGAAGGAGCTGCTGACGGGCTATCGCGACGTCGCCGCCAAGGCGCCCGACGAACTGACGGTGTGGGTGGTGCTTAGGCAGGCACCGCCGCTGCCGTTCTTGCCCGCTGAGGTTCACGGCAAGGAGATCGTCGCGTTCGCCGTCTGCTATGCGGGAGATGAGAACGAGGGCAAGCGTGCATTGGAGCCGTTGCGCGCGCTCGGAGAGCCGATCGCAGACGTGATCGGCATGCAGCCCTTCGCGGCTTGGCAGACCGCGTTTGACCCACTTCTCGCGCCCGGCGCCTATAATTACTGGAAGTCGCACAATTTCGTTGAACTCAATGACGGTCTTCTCGATACGCTGGTGAGCCATACGACAAGCCTGCCGACCGGGGAGTGCGAGATTTTCATCGGTCAGCTTGGTGGCGCCACCAGTCGCGTGGCCGTCGACGCCACGGCGTTCCCTCACCGCGATGCGAAGTTTGTCATGAACGTTCACACGCGATGGCGCGATCCGGCGGATGAGCAACGTTCGGTCGCCTGGGCGCGCAGGCTCTTTGCTGAGACTGCGCCTCACGCAACCGGCGGCGTCTACGTCAACTTCATGACGGAGGACGAGACCGATCGCGTAGCCGGCGCCTACGGCCCGAACTACGCTCGTCTTGCCGCGCTGAAGGCCAAGTACGATCCCAGCAACCTGTTCCGGCTAAACCAGAACGTCAGGCCGGCCGCTGCACAGCGACCGGCCGCCTGACAAGAGGAGGAGGGGATCCGTAATCGAGGGGGCTACGGAGACGAAGTTGGACATCGGAGAATGGCTGCGCAGCCTGGGCCTGCAATCCTATGAGCAGACGTTCCGCGACAACGGAATTGACCTTGAGATCCTGCCCCACCTGACGGTTGAAGATCTCAAGGAGATTGGAGTCCTGGCTGTCGGCCACCGGCGGAAGCTTCTCGATGCAATCGACCTGCTACCAGCGGACCTGGCGGCAGCGCGGCCCCCCGCGTCGGTGGAGCGCCGTCAGCTCACGCTCATGTTCGTCGACCTTGTCGGCTCGACCGACCTCAGCCGCCGTCTCGATCCCGAGGAGTTGCGTGAGGTCATGCGGGCCTACTCGAACACGGTGGCGGGAGAGATTGCGCGACTGGAGGGCCACGTCGCGAAGTTTCTGGGAGACGGCGTGCAGGCCTATTTCGGCTGGCCGCGCGCAAGCGAAGATGCGGCAGAGCAAGCTGTCCGGGCGGGACTTGCGGTCGCAACAGCGGTCAGCGGCATGTCGTCAGGTGCAGGAGGCCTGCTGGCAGCACGCGTCGGCATCGCCACCGGGCTTGTCGTGGTGGGTGATCTGCTCGGGGAAGGTGCTGCGAAGGAGGAAGCAATCACTGGGGAAACGCCTAATCTCGCGGCCCGTCTGCAACAGGTTGCGGAGCCTGGTACGGTCGTTATCGCCGACAGCACGCGCCGCCTGGTCGGCGATCTCTTCGACTTTATTGAGCTCGGTTCCCTTCGGCTCAAGGGCTTTCCCGATCCGGTGCAAGCTTGGCGGGTCATCGGCGAAGGCCGGGCAGAGAGTAGGTTCGAGGCTTTGCATGGAGCCCACGTCACGCCACTCGTGGGGCGCAGCGAGGAGCTCGATTTGACGCTGTCACGGTGGCAGCTTGCCAAAGGGAGGGGCTGGACAGGTCGTCTTGATTTTTGGCGAGCCAGGAATCGGAAAATCACGATTGGTGCTCGCGCTGCGAGAACGGCTGCAGGCCGAACAAATCACGCTCGTTAGCTACGCCTGCTCGCCGCATCACCTGAACAGTCCGCTCTTTCCCTTCATCTCGCAGCTTGAGAGGGAGGCGCGGTTCGCACCTGAGGATGCCGCGCAAACACGGCTCAAGCGCCTCGAATTGCTCCTTGGCGAAAACGGCGAAGGGCTGTCTAGCGATGCAATCCAGCTTGTTGCCGATCTGCTCGGCATTCCAACTGAGAGGCCGAGCACCCAGCCGGAGATGTCGCCGCAGCAAAGGAAGGCGCTCCTGTTCCGCACCTTCCTGGCCCGACTCGATCGACTTGCCGCTCGCGGCCCGGTGCTGATGGTGCTTGAAGATGCGCACTGGCTCGATCCCACCTCGCGCGAGCTGTTCGACCAGATCGTGGATCGTCTTCAGGACCTGCCAGTGCTGGTCGTGGCCACGTTCCGCCCGGAACTCCCGCCACCATGGATCGGGTTTCCGCACGTCACGTTGCTCATGCTAAACCGCCTGCCACAGGCGCAGGTGGTTGCACTTGTCGACCGGATCACCGAAGGCAAAGCGCTTCCTGCCGAGGTCCTCGACCAGATTCTGGCGCGGACCGAGGGTGTGCCGCTCTTTACCGAGGAGCTCACGAAGGCCGTTCTTGAAGCCGGGATCCTCCGCTACACCGGCGCTCGCTACGTGCTCGCCGGCGCGTTCCCGTCCTTGGCGATCCCGGCGACGCTGCACGATTCGTTGATGGCGCGGCTTGACCGTCTTGCTCCGGTCAAGGAGGTCGCCCAGATCGGAGCCTGTATCGGCCGTGAGTTCGATCACGAATTGCTTGCTGCGGTCGTGTCGATGCCAGGCGGGGAGCTTGCCGCGGCGCTTGACCGCCTGGTAGCGGCAGAGCTCGTTTTCCGGCGCGGCCTCGCGCCTGCCGCGACCTATGTCTTCAAGCACGCCCTGGTGCGCGATGCCGCCTACGAAAGCCTGCTCAAGCGGCGCCGCCAGGAGCTGCACGCGCGGATTGCCACATCGATCGAAGCGCTCTTTCCGCAACTTGTCGAAGCACAGCCCGAGCTGGTCGCTCGTCACTTTGGCGAGGCGGGATTGGCCGAGAAGGCCATTCCATACTGGCTGAGGGCCGGCCGCCTCGCAGCCGCCCGATCGGCGAATATGGAGGCAATTGCCCATCTGAGATCGGGGCTCGAGTGCGCCCAAGCACTTCCTCCTGGAGCATCACGCTCGCGCTTCGAGCTTGCCCTGCAGCTTGGGCTTGGCGGCCCGCTGATTGCAACAAAAGGATTTGCTTCGCGCGAGGCAGAAGCGGCGTTCCAGCGCGCACAGGAGCTCAGCCGCGAGCTGCAGAGCGAGGCTGATCTCTCCGCCGCGTTGAAGGGGCTCGGCCACGTCTATCACGTGCGCGCCAACCTGCGCGAGGTCACAAGCCTCGTCGAGGAGACGGAGGCGCTAGCGAAACGAAGCGGTGATCCCGTGCGTCAAGCCGAAGCCGATCATCTTGTGGGAGTGCTCTCATTCCACCTCGGCCAGTTTCGATTCTCGCGCGACCGGTTCGAGAGAAGCGCACAAGCCGGCGAATACCGCGGTCGCTATTATTCCGAGGTCTACGGAATTGATATGAGCGTATTCTGCCGCGCCTACATGAGCCATTGCGATTGGCATCTCGGCTATCCCGTTCGTAGCCTTGGGATTGCTGAGAAAGGGCTTGCCGTCGCGCGTGAGATTTCACATCCATTCAGCATCGCGCTCGCGCTCAACTATCTGGCGATGCTATATCAATTCCGGCAAGAGCCCGATGCCGCACTGAAAGCAGCTGCAGAGTCACGCGACATCTGCACCGAGTACCGCTTCGACTACTATGGCGCATGGGCCAGCCTCGTTCGCGCCTGGGCGATCGCTGAATCCGGCAGGCTTGAGGAAGGTCTTGCGGACTTTGATGCGGGGCTTGAGGATTTCCGACGTACAAGTGCGGGGCTACGTATTCCGCACCATCTTGGCTTGCTCGCGGCGCTTCATCGCAAGGCTGGAAACGCCATGGCCGGGCTTCGGGTCATCGACGAAGCGGTGGCAATTGCGGACGCCAGTCTCGAGAGCTGGTGCGCCGTCGAACTTCACCGGGAGCGCGGTGAACTGCTGTTGCTGGCAGCCGGGGAGGAGGCCGAAAATCAAGCGGACGCGGAATTCCAGGCCGCGAGTGAAATTGCCGCTGTCCAGGGTGCAAGGCTGCCCGAGCTTCGCGCAAGCGTTGCGCGCGCCAGACTCCAGGCGGCACGCGGCATGCGGCGAGAGGCGCGCGACGCTCTTGTGCCGATCTACAGTTGGTTCAGCGAGGGCTTGGAAACACGCGATCTCGTGGAAGCGCGCAAGTTGCTGGCAGACCTGTGACGAAGTTGCCGCAATAGCGCCCCATCTCCCCGTCCGCTAGCGCGCCGCGCCATCGTTCTGCGATGCGGTGATCAGTTCGGTAAGGGTTGTGCGCTGACCTGGGCTGAGCAGCAATCGGGGAAGATTTCATCCCCCGGCTGTCGCTCGGCGAGATGACAAAACGGGCTTTCCGCATGGTCTGGAGCCGGACCGGCCCGCCCAGGCAGATGCCGGGCAACCTTCCGCGCTTAATGAGCGCTTAACGCTTTTGCGCAACAGATAGATCACCAGCGCGGAATTAGTCCTAGTTACGATTGCGAGCCGAGCTCCCGAGGGAGGGGAATCGGATGGGACTGCTTTTTGTTGGAGTGCTGGCAGGAATTCTGGTCGGCTTTGGCTGGTTCGCGCCGTCCCGAGGATATTTCCTTGGTTGTGCGGCGCGACCCTGTTTCGACAGGGTTGCAGTCGCCCGACCCGCAGAGCCAACGCCGGCGGCATTGGCGCCAACTCCTGCGATTGTCAAATCGAATTCTGCAACCTCGGCAAAGTCCGGCAAGAGGCCATCCCCGAAGAGACGCGGATCGGCCGATCTCGCCAAGGCGGCTGCCCCGCGCACGAGGATCAGCGACCCGGCGCCCGAACGCCCGGCGGCAAGGTCAGATACTGTCCTGGACAGGGCAAAGGTCACGATCGCATCGAAGATGGACGATCCAGGATCGGCCGAGTTCAGCGATATGAAGCGCGCAATGCGATTGAACATGTTTGGGCGCGCTGTGGATACGATTTGCGGTCGTGTGAAAGGAAGAAGCGCGTCAGGCGACGAGACTGGAGAGAAACCGTTTCTGTATCTCGTGAGGGAGGATGAAGCATACGTCGTCGACGGCAAGTCGGGGTCGGCGGCGTCAACCGCGTATCGAAATATCTGCAATTGAGGGGATGCGTCGACCGCGCCACGGTGCGGCACGCGTCCATGTGATTTGAGCGGAAAGAATTTCCACCCGGGCGTCAGACTATCCCGCAGTGGATACGATCCTAATGTTGGCGCTGCGCGTGACGATGCATTCAGGATGAATGCCGCAACGGGAATACACAGCACGGATCGTGGGACTGTGGCAGAGATTCTTTTCATTCCGAGGAAATCATGGATGACCTAACCAACTTCTCAAAACGGCTCAATGGATCGCTTCACTTGCCGGTTCTGGTGATCATCGAGCCCCTTCTATTGCCTCGCACATGCATTCTGAACGTCTTCAGGCGGGAATTGGCCGAATTCGAGATCCTTGACATGGCAACGGTCCAAAGCCTGGACAGCGCGTCAGCTCGCGATGTTCGTCTGGTGTTGCTGAGTATCGCGGACAAGCCTATCGGCGATCCCTCGGTTGAGGACGATCTCGCCTTCGTCGCGGAGTGCTGTCCCAACGCGGCCATTGCAATCCTGTCAAACCATGACGACGAGCCGACCGCGCAGGCCGCGATGCAGCGGGGTGTGCGCGGTTTTCTCCCCACCTCGCTGCCAATAGAGGTCGTCATCGCCGGCCTGCGCCTTGTTCTTGTCGGAGGCTGCTACAGGCCGTTGCCCATCGCTGGAATAAACAGGATACCGGGTTTCGAGCCACCGGATGCGCGTCGGTTCGCGTCCGCATATCTGACGAACGAAGCAGCCAGGGCGGCTATCGACAGGAGCTTGACCGATTTCACGCCTCGAGAGCAGCAGGTTCTGGCGGAACTGGAACTCGGCCTGCCCAACAAGCTGATCGCCGCCAAAATGAACCTCTCGGAGAGCACCGTTAAAATGCACATTCAGCATATCATGAGGAAATGTGCCGCTCACAATCGCACGGAAGCGGTCCTCCGCTGGCGCGGCCGGTTGCCCGCGCAGAGTCGCGATCACGATCCGGGCGCAGCCTCAACGCCGGAGACCTAGTCACGGGGAGCTGAATCAATCCTCCCTGAATGCACCGCGGAAGCTGTCGAGCAGGGGGCTCAGCGCGTAAAGTGCAACGGTGCCGCGCCCCGTGGTGATGAACACTTGAACGGGCATACCGGGAACGATCTGGATGACATTTGCAGCCATCTGTGCGTCGTCGATCCGAATCCTGGTCGCGTAGTATGGCTGGTCGGTACGCTTGTCGAGGAGCCGGTCCGCGGATACGTGCACGACGGTTCCCTTCAGGCGCGGCACGCGACGCTGATTATATGGTACGAGATGCACCTCGGCATTGAGGCCGGGATGCACCACGTCGATGTCCTCCGGCCGCAGGCGGGCGGTCACGATGAGGCGGTCTTGCCGGGGCACCAGGTCCATGAGCGGAGCGCCAGCCCCGATGACGCCGCCGGTCGTATGAATCCGCAGGTCAGTTATCACGCCGTCCTCGGGCGCCTTGACCTCCGTTCGGGTTAGTTGGTCCCTGGCCGCAAGCAACCGTTCGCGGAGTTGGAATATCTGGTTCTGTGCTTCGCGAAGCGATTGTGCGATCTCGTTCTGCCTTTCGCTCTCGAGCTTGAACAAATTTGCCTGCGACTCGTTGATGACCTGCTCGGCGCGGGAAATCTGCGCCGCGATCTCACCACGACGTCCCTCAACGTCGGCCAGTTCACGCTGCAGATTCAGAAGCCGTGGCCGCCGTTCGAGTCCCTTGTTGACGAGGGTCGTGACCATATCGAGTTCTTCCCGGACGATGTCGCTTCGCTGCCTGGTGGCGCTCTCCTGAGCCTTGAGACCTTCGATCTCCTTCTCGACCTGATGCCTCCGCTCGCGAATGACCGCAAGCTGCGACTCGTGAACCTGCCGGCGTGCCTGGAAAATGAACTGCTGCGCCGACAGCGCAGCGGCCGCTGCCCCATTCTGTTGGCTGTCCTGGTCCAGCGTGCTCGGGACTGCGATCCTCTCAAATCTCTGCTGCTCGGCCTGAAGCCGCGCGGCACGAGCAATTGCATCCCACAACTGGCCTTGCAGACTTTGCACCTCCGAATCGGCGCGGGTATCGTCCAGCGTGATCAACGCTTGTCCGCTTCGCACGACATCGCCGTCCGAAACCAGGATCCTCCTGACGATACCGCCTTCCAGATGCTGAATTGTCTTGCGGTTCGATTCCGATTCCACGACGCCGGACGCGATTGCGGCGCTCTCAAGTGGCGCGAAGCTCGCCCATGTGCCAAGGCCCAGCATGAAGCCGAGCACCAGCAGATTGCCCACGAGGGTGATCCCGCGAAGCCTGGCGCGCGGAGAGACCGGTGTGGGGGTCGAGCACCATGGAAATTCGAGAGGCTCGAAATCGTCGATTGCGGTGACAACGTCTCCAAGTCGCCCGGCGAGCGGGGGGCGTACGGGTGTTCGCGTGATCTGGTCCCAGATCATGGGAAGTTGCGAGACCGCGGGAAGCTTCCAGCTTGTGGGAAAATGCCAGGTCATGGCGCAACTTGCGACGTAACCTGGGGCCGAGCCAAGTGCCGTTCAAAGATTTCCTCGCTGTCGCCGAACGCGACGACCGCACCGTCTTCCATGATGGCGATCTTGTCCGTGGCTGCGAGGAGACCCATCCGGTGAGTGACGACGACCAGGACGACATTTTCGCGCTTCATGCGCTCGATGGCATCCAGCAGCATTCGCTCGCCCCCGTAGTCGAGGCTGGCGTTCGGCTCGTCTAGAACAACGAGGCGCGGACTGCCGAAAAAGGCTCGGGCCAGACCGAGGCGCTGCCGATATCCGCGCGAGAATGATTTTTCACTGTGAACCACCGTGTCGTACCCGAGCGGTAGGCGCATGATCGCCTCATGGATTCCGACGAGCTTGGCCGCATCGACGACCTTCCGCCGATCGACAGCATCAAGCCGCGCGATGATGTCGTTTATGGTGTCGCCGAGCAGATTGATGTCCTGGGGCAGATATCCCAGATGTTGGCCGCTTCGTTGCTCGCGAAGCAGCGAGACGTCGGTATTATCGAGGCGGACACCGCCATGCGTTGGCATCGACAGCCCGGCGATCACTTGGCCAAGCAGGGACTTGCCAGAACCGGACGGACCGATAATGCCAAGGCACTCTCCGGGCGCGAGGCTGAACGAGACATCTTTCAGCAGAAAGTGGTCGGGCCCCGGTAGCTTTACACCAACGTTATCGACGAGGAGACCGCTCCGCGCTTGTTGCGGCGAGATCTCCGTATCCTGCTGCTCGGTGGCGGGGAATGCGGCGAGAAGAGCGCCGAGCCGCTGACAGGCACTCACGGCCGTAACGAGTGATTTCCAGCCTGCGATTGCACTCTCGACTGGCGCGAGCGCCCGGCTGAACATCAGCGTAGAGGCAAAGATGATCGCCGGACTTTTCCCGTGATCAAGGACGAGCCACGCGGCTGCTCCCATGATCAGGACTTGCGAGAGCGCGCGGACCGGTTTGGTGGCAAGCATCACGATCTCGCCTCGGCGCAGTGCCTCGTCGTGCTCTCTGCGGGCGTCCTGCGCGTCGTGGTAGATCGCTCGCGCTGCACTATCGAACATTCCCATGGCGCGGATCATGTGGACGTTGCCGGCGGCAGCCTGAAGGCGGCCGTAGCTTCTGGACAGCGCAGCGCTGGATTTGAGCAGAACGTTCTCGGTCACCAGATCTCCGACAACCGTGAGAGCGAACAGGAAGGCCACGCAGCAGGCGCCCACCACGCCAAGCAGGGGATGGATCAGAAAGAGGACCAGGAGGAACAGGGGCGCCCAGAGCGCGTCGAACAGCATCGGACATGCGCCGGATTCCACGAACTGGCGCAGGATCGTGAGATCCCGATATGCGTCCGAGGCCCGCGTCCAATCGCTGCGAAGCGCGGATTCGAGGCTGGCCGAAAGTACGCAAGCACGAAGCCGATCGTCGAGCCAGGAACCAAGCCGGCCCAGGACAGCACGCCGCAATGCATCGAACACGCCGCCGACCACGACCGTGATCGCGACAATGAGCGTGAGCAGAAGCAGTGTGTCGCCGCTCCGGCTCGACAAAACCCTGTCGTAGATCTGAAGAAGGTAGATGGAGGGCGCAAACAGAAGCAAATTGTAGCTGCAACTATATGCGAATACGAGACCAAGCGGTCCCGCACAGGACCAGAGGGCCGCGTGCAGCGGCGTACGGATTGGCGGCAGGATGGGCAATCGAATGGGCGGCACCAGCATGATCGTCACCGCCTGAAATCGAGGTCCGGCGCACTTGCCCGACGGCCAATGCAATCTGGCAACGGCATCACGGGGGTATTGACGTGAAATCCAGGACCGGCGGCAGTGGCCGCCGGTCCCGCCAGTCGGACGAGTCGCTGGTCAGAGCGTATCGAGATGGAAGGTCACTCCTCCACCCCACGCGAAGTTGCCGTCTCCACCATCGCCGCCGATGCCAGCCACGACTTCCTGGTGCTGGTCCACAATGAGCTTGTTGATCTGGGTGGCATCCGTATTGGCGTATACCTTGGAGGTATCGTGGCCGCTGTAGGATTTCTGGCTTCCATTCGACTGGGCGTCTCCGCCATGGGCCTTGGAAAACCATGAGGCCTTGGTGTTTGCGCCCCCGGCGTCCCAATCCGCCGTCTGTTTGACGTGATCACCGGTGTTCACATGCACATCGGCACCGTCGGCTTTGTTGGTTGGATCGAAGTTGAGAGTCGGCTTGCTGATGATGGCTCCCTTGAAAGTACCGTCGCCGCCATTTCCGGCACTTTGACCACCGGTGTTGATCGATTTGAAGTCGATCGTATCCGTGATGTTGATTGCCTTTGGCATCATTTGAGGCCTCCGTCGTTCTGTTGGCTGTCGTGCAACATCCATCCCGATCAGGCGGACGCGCGCGGCAAGTCTGATCCGCCCGTGCGCGAGTGCGATAGATGTCAAATCGGATACAATCCGGCTTTGTCGGCCTACGTACGAAAGTACGCCGTTCGTCAGGCGGGGGTGCCTCTACGCGGGGCTTTGCAGGCGAGGAGTAGCAACTGCACGTGCCGCCATGCGATCGATCATGCAAGCGGTACGAAGTGTCGCTATGCCACCAGGTGAAGGTCTGACAAGAGATGCGCGGCATCGTCAGCTAGCGCAAGATTGCCATAGCCGCCGTCCCCGCCAACTCCGGCGATCTGAACCGCACTCTGGTCGATGTGCACGTTGTTGACCTGATCGGCCACAGCCGTCGAATGTGGACCTGCGATGGCTATATTAATGGGCGCATAGATCGCGACGCTGACATCGATCAGACTGCCGGCAAAATAGCCGTTGCCGCCATTGCCTGCGCTGTTCGAGCCGGTCGCGATCGTGTCGGAGCCGCCCCACAGATTATGGGAGAGAAGGTTTGCGTTGCCGCCCGCTGCGGCGTTGTCGTTGCCGCCGTGTCCGCCAATGCCGGCGATCTGAACCGCGGATTGATCCACGGAAACATCATTTGTCTGGACCGCGTAAGCGCTGGAGCCATAGCCAGCGATCGCGATGTTGATCGGATTATACAGCACGAACGAGGTATGGACGAGCTCCCCGTAAAACGCGCCGTCCCCGCCATTGCCGGCCTGGCTCCCGCCGGTTTGAACGTCCCAGGCGCTCACTTCGTTGCTTGATCCCCAGCTAGGGTCGAGCGTGAGGATGCTACCGCCGGCGGCCACATTGCCATGTCCGCCATTTCCGCCGACGCCCGCGATCTGCGTGACCGATTGATCGATGTCGACCGTGTTCGATTGACTCGCATGAGCTGAGCCGCCCGAGCTCGCCAACGCAATGTTGATCGGATGATAGATCACCACGGGAGCGTCCACCAACGCACCGGAGAAATAGCCGCTGCCGCCGTTACCGGCACTGTTGTCGCCGCTGGCGATCACATTCGTCCAAGAGGAAGTACTGACGCTCCCTCCCGATGCAATATTTTCACTGCCGCCATGTCCGCCGACGCCGGCGATCTGAAAAGCGGATTGATCGACGTTCAAATTGTTGGACTGGTTGGCCAGGGCGACCGAGCCGTATCCTGAACTCACCGAGATGTTGATCGGCTCATAGATCAGCAAAGACGCGTGAACGATGCCGCCGTAGAAGTAGCCGTCTCCGCCGTTCCCAGCCGGGTTCGTTCCGCTCTCGACCGTGGCGGCGCCCATCCCGAAATGGTATGCGCCGCAAGCCGACTCGGTGGCCGAAGGATTCTGGCCCGCCGCAGTGTGGTGGCCGAAGTGACCCACCGATGTGGTGAGATGTTCGAATTGAATTGGGCCAGAGTCATGGGACAGGGCATGAGCGCTCGCGGGATGCGCTCCATGGCTCGCAAACGGGCTTGGACCATGGACTTTGACGCCACTGTCGATCAGGTGCGGGGCACGCGGTGCCGGACCGGAGTCGTCGTCACCATCGTAGCCATGGTGGCGATGGGAGGCGTGATGCAGCCGGATTCCATCCGACACTCGTGAAAAATCCATTGTAACCTCCCTCATCACAATCGCTCCGCGCAATCGGAGGGGCTCTGCACTCCGGACGGAATGTCATCCTGGGAAGATCGAAAGCCCAGTCGTCAGTTCGGATATAGCGCTTCGGGTGGTAGCCGTAACATCGGCTACATCCGTTCGAGTGAGGCTACAGCCTTTGTAACTTTTGCGCCGGCCGATGCTGGAAAGTACGATCTGGGGAGGGGCTGCTCTTGGCGCGCAGAGCCGACTAAGTTTGATATCGAGCGGACGGGTAGCAATTCGATCTAAGTAGCTAGCGATCGCATCGTCGAGCGGTACGATTTGATGCGTGTCGCGCCCGAGGCACTTCGCCTCGAGACAACGATAGCCGGCGTTCTGTTGCCGAGCGCAAAGGAGAGTTGGCCGACTCGCTGAAAGCTGAGCATGCGTGCAATCCAGGCCTGACAGGCCAAGCCATCCGCATCCTTGCGCGTGTCTCGTAAACGCGGTGCTTCGGGGGGACGATGTTCTTGGCTTTTGCGGCATCTTTCGCCGCGATGATCGCAGCGACTGTACCGGCAGCCGGTCAGAAACGTATGGACCGGGCGCCTCCGATACTGAGGTCAAAATCGGCAATACGATGCCATACTCAGGTCCAGCGTCTTCCTACAGCAGCATCGGCAGGCTATGGCTGCATATTTCGACAAGATTTAATGCGGAGGGGTGGTCAACGGACGCAGGATCATCTTTATCCGAATTGAAATTAGAGTTCCGAAAACGTTAATTGCACTGCAGCTAACACTCAGGATTAAGTTTACATAACCAAAAATATCATTCATGAACTTGGCATAAGTATGATAGCATCACCCTGAGTCATTTTCCGAATCCCGGCGTATATGTTATTTGACGCTGGTCAGGTCACCCCCCTGGCCAAGCCAGACAGCGAATTCTGCGCGAGCTTACGGGCCGCAACGAATACTAGGCGCGAATATGAAGAAGCATTCTCACGAAGAAATCATGCTGAAACTTGTCCAGGCAGACGAGCTGGCCCGAGCGGGCAATTCCCAGGTGGAGATTTGCAAAGCGCTTGGGGTGAGCATCATGACACTGCATCGTTGGCGGAAACTGTCGCTAGGCAAGGACGAGGCGCAATCTTCGAACCTTCGCGAAGCTGGCACGAACGCGCCCACCGATCTCCCGACTATGGGTGAAATGCGTCGTGTCCTGGAAGAACTCACGGTCGAGAACCAGCGCCTGCGCAAGCTTGTCACGGATCTTATGCTCGAGAAGATGAGGCTCGAAGAGACTTCGACACCGGCGCTCCGCGCTGGCCAGGCACGCAAAGCCTGATTCGAATATCATTCATCTCACTGGTCGAACGAGTACCTGCATCTCTGCGGATCATGCAGTGGATGTGCTGAACGCGCGTCGTGCGATTGTCGGCTGCTGCTATCGCGCGCTTCCGACGATTTTCTCGATTTCGTCTGCCAGGGCTTGAATTTCTCGATCGGCCGGATCGCCAGCCACGAAGCTCGCGACCGACTGTCCGTAAGTGAAGGACCGAACGAACGCGAGGCGGCTTGCGATCGGAGGCCCAACAATCTCGCCGAATTCACTCAGTTCCTCGACAAGCTGGCGCCCCTCGAGGGTACGGCCATCGACCCGGTTCGGAACCAGAATGACCTGAACTCGATCTCGCCGGCGCTCGCGCGCCGCCTCAATGATGGCCAGCGTCTGCGTCGTTGCATCGAGATCCAGCCCTGAGGCAGTGCAGGGGACTAGGATCAAGTCTGCCACCGCGATCGATGCTCCCATTCCGCGCGCGTTGGGGGCAGTATCGATCACCACCATACCGGCCTCGACGTTTCGGACCTCCTGCGCCCAGGTGGATACGGAAATGTCCTCCAGGGCCATCTCGTAGACCGGGAATTCCAGATTGCCCAACTCCGCCCAATGAGCGGCGGAGCGCTGAGGATCGCTGTCGATCAGCGCGACATCGTGACCCCTGCGCGTCAGCTCGGCGGCGATGCAGATCGCGATCGTCGTTTTGCCAACCCCTCCCTTGCGTTGGGTGACTGTGATGGTTGTCCGCATCGGTCGGGGAGAATTCATGCGGCGCTACAATAACAAGTGATCGTATTCTCGGCAGATTCGGTCGGTGCCTTCATCTCGCGGGCTGCCGACCGCTTGCTCCTCGTGCAGTGAGGCGGGCGAAGCTCGTACATATGGTCTCCACACATGCCTCGTCGACGAATTTCGTATGGGTACGGATCAAAACCGCCGGCACATGGCGAGAAAAGCGTCATTCGATCGCGGATTCCCCCCGCATCGCCGCGCGATAGTTAACACAATATGACATTGCCTCAAATTCGAGTTATCAGCGCGTGAATTTGATCCTTGACAGTGATTGTGCGTCGCGACTAACATTCATCATAACAAAAGTAGCCAGCGCCTTAACATTCTAACATAAGGCGCGGGTGAGCCGGGCGGATGCAACCTGTTTGCTCCCGTTCAAGTCGCAGCACATTCAGCCTCAAGCACCTTTGCCGCTGATTGGCGCGTCGGATCATCATCAGTAAAACTTGAAAGGGGGTACCATGGCCGTCTCGTACCTGACGAAGACTGAGCTGGGCCAATTTCTTCACCAGAACGGAAACCACATCGAGGCGAGCGTCAGATCGGCGTTGATCGACTCGCTCGAGCAAAGCGGTGTATTCAGTGACGATCCCGGGGATGCTTCGAGAGCATGGTTCGAGTCCGGACCGTTCTCCGGAGGGAGCGTTCCGCCGGTCGTTAACGTCCTCGACGTTTCGCAGTCCACCACGGTCGAGACCACGCCGAACCTGAAGGCGATCATCCTCGATGACGCCGGCGGCAAGACGCTCGATGTGATCGGCGGCGATAACGACGTGTTCGTCGCCATGGGCAAGGGTTCCGACAGCGTGAACCTGTACGATAGCGGCGACGACACGGTCTATGGCGGCAGCGGCAACGATGCGATCCATGGCGGGCACGGCAATAGCTCGCTGTTCGGCGGCGCCGGCAATGACAGCATCTATGGCGGCACTGGCAACGATACGTTGACCGGCGGCACCGGCAACGACCGTCTCGAGGCGGGCTCCGGCGCTCAGTTGCTCGAAGGCGACGGTGGCAACGACTTCCTGAAAGATCTGGCGTCGGGGCACAGCACGCTGTCCGGTGGCGACGGCAACGATACGCTGGTCGGCGCGCAGGGCGATGTCTTCCAAGGCGGTGACGGCAAAGACGTGTTCTGGGTCTACGGCGGCGGGGCTGCTGCGAACTCGACGCTGCAAGGCGGGAGCGGCGACGATACGTTCCATGTCCAGACCCACACCGGAAACGACACGATCGTTGGCGGCACCGGCACGGACACCGTGGACTTCGCCAATCGCTCCTTCTTCGATGTCACGAAGATCGACGTCGACGCGAAAACGAGCACCTACACGCTACACTTTAGCGACAACCAGACGGTCGCGGTCAGTGGCGTCGAGGATCTCCACTTCACCGATCAGGACGTCCATCTGCCGAAGCTTTGATCCGGCTCATGCAAGCTACGCGAGTGAAAGCCCCGCTCACGGCGGGGCTTTTGCTTTTGAAGTTCGAGAGTTAAGACGTCTTTCGCCTTCTGACGTCTTATCATTGCCATGTCTTGCTTCGATGCTGGAGAAGTTGTGATTTGCTAATATCGTCACCTGGCGCTCACCGGGCGCCCGATGCCAGGAACGGATCTTGTCTGCCAAGATGAAACGCTTGCTCAATGCGGGCTCCGGGCCTGGTACGGCCCAGCGCATTGCCCGGATGATCGTCGATCATGGCTGGGAGGAGATTCGGTTCGACATCGACCCCGACGTCAAGCCAGATGTGCTCGGCTCGATTCTTGGTTTGAGCGGCGCGTTCGAGTCTCAGTCTTTCGACGCGGTTTGGTCATCGCACGTGCTCGAACACCTCTATGCCCACGAGATCTATCCGACGCTGCGTCAGTTCCACCAGGTCCTGAAGCCTGGAGGATTCGCCTTGATCATGAGCCCGGACGTAGAATCGATCGCTCAGTTCATCGTTGAGCATGGCATTGCCGCGATAGCCTATCATTCGCCGGCGGGGCCGATCAGGCCGCTCGACATGCTCTACGGCCATTCGCGCGCGATCGAGGAGGGGCGCGTTCACATGGCCCACCGAACCGGATTTACGGCCGAGCGACTCGGTAATCTCCTGCTGATGGCTGGGTTTCCGACCGTTTCGGTCAGCACCCAAAATTTCGAGGTCTGTGCGCTCGCGCTGATGCCCGAGGCCGACGGCGAGGCCATCCAGAGGTCTTTGTTAGAATCCGGCTTCAATTTTCAGGAAGCCTAGGCCTGACATATCTGTGAGTGCGGCCAGCCATTCCTCACAATTTTAACGATAAGTGCTGCTGGCCTTTTTGTCGCAAAATGTTATGCTCACAGTCGAACGTGAAAGTATTAACATAGATGGCAGGTAGCTTGACATCCACGACCGTCCACGATGTCGATGACCAGAACCTTGCCGATGCGCCACCCGCATCGGCACTGGGGTGCCTGATCATCGTCGCACGACAGCACGGGCTGCACCTCACGTCCTCACAGCTCATTCAAGACAACCTTCTGCCGGACGAGAACGTCACACTCCATCAGCTTGTCCGCTGCGCGGAGAAAGCGGGCATGCGCGCTAAGTGCGTCAAGCTCGATTGGGGCGGACTGTCTCATCTGAAGAAGGCGCTCCCGGTCATCGTTCGGCTGCGCAATGGGAGCCATATGGTGCTCCTGCGTGTCGAGGGAGACGCGCACAATACGCGCATCGTGCTGAGGGATCCGAATGCCGCGGAAGACGCGCTGCTCGTGATCGACCAACCACGATTTGAAGATATCTGGTCCGGCGATCTCGTCCTGATCAAGCGCAACTACGAGATATCGGACGAAGCGCAGCCGTTCAGTTTCGGCCTGGTAGCCGCGCTGTTGTTCCGCGAACGCCGCATGGTTCGCGACGTCGCGATTGCCGCCGTGATCCTCGGGCTTCTCGGCCTGGCGCCGATCATGTTCTGGCGCTTGTTGTCGGACAAGGTGATCTTCTACAAGGCGTACAACACGTTCTATGTGCTCTGCGTCGCGATGCTGGTGGTCATAGCCTTCGAGGCGGCGTTCTCGTTCTTGAGACAGTTCCTTGTCCATCGTTTGACGACCAGGCTGGACGTCAAATTGTCGACCTACGTCTTCGAAAAGGTCCTCAATCTTCCCATCGACTATTTCGAGCAGACGGCCGTCGGCCTCGTCGCGCGCGACATTCGCGAAGTCTTTCGCATTCGCTCGTTCCTGATGGGGCAATTGTTCGGCACCATTCTCGACTCTACGACGCTGATATTCTTCCTGCCCGTCATGTTCTTCTTCAGCCCCGTCATGACGATCGTGGTTCTCGCCTTGTCGGCATTGATCGTCGCGTGGCTCGTCCTGATGTTGCCGAATTACCGCAAGGCGTCGACTGCCGTGCTGGCCGCGGAGGGCGCGCAGGGCGCATTTTTGGTTCAGACCTTGAATGGCATCCGGACGATCAAGTCGCTCGCGCTCGATACGCGGCAGCGCCACATGTGGGATGTTCTGGTCGCACGCGTTGCCAAGGCCCGGCTCGTGGAAGGCATGACTGGAAACGCCATCCAGTCGGTGGTGCGTCCGCTGGAGCGGCTGGCCGTCAGCGGCTCCTATGCGCTCGGCGTCTATCTCGCGCTCGAAAGCAACGATCCCGTCTATATCGGGGCCCTGTTCTCATTCCTGCTGCTATCGCAGCGCGTCTCGGGTCCGCTGATGCAGATGGCGCAGCTCATCAATCAATACGACGAGGCGCGAAGTGCGGTTGCAGTCGTCGGCAATCTCGTCAACCGGCCGGCGGAAGAGGGACGTTCCGGCCATGGCGTGCGTTCGCCGCTCGAGGGCAAGGTGGAGTTCTCCGGCGTCACCTTCAAATACAAGGGAGCGCTATCACCCACGCTGAACAAGATCTCCTTCGAAATCCCGCTGGGGACTACTTTGGGCGTGATGGGCAAGAGCGGATCCGGCAAGACCACGATTACGCGTCTGCTGCAGCGGCTGCATTCCGATTATGAGGGATTGATCAAGATAGATGGTATCGACGTTCGCGAGTACGACATCGACCATCTCCGTCGTAACGTGGGTGTGGTGCTCCAGGAGAATTTTCTCTTCAGTGGAACCATCCGCGAAAACATCACCGCGGCCAAGCCGGACGCGTCATTCGACGATGTGGTCAGGGCGGCGAGGCTGGCGGGCGCGGAAGAATTCATCGACAAGCTGCCGCGTGGCTACGAGACGCATATCTATGAAGGTTCGCCGAACCTCTCAGGAGGGCAGCGGCAGCGGCTTGCGATCGCGCGCGCGTTGATCGTCAACCCGCCCATCCTGATTCTCGATGAGGCGACAAGCGCGCTCGACGCCGACAGCGAGGCGATCGTGAACGCCAACATAACGCGCATCGCGCATGGCCGGACGCTGATCATCATCTCGCATCGCCTGTCGTCCCTGACAAAGGCGGACGCAATTCTCGTGCTTAATCGTGGTGTGGTCGACGATATCGGGCGGCATGAGGAGCTGCTGGCGCGCAACGATATCTACAGCTCGCTGTGGTATCAGCAGAACACGCATTTGGCGCCGGCAGCACGCAACGATCGGTCAAGATTTGGGAGTCCGACGCTTGTCTCCTGATGGTGCGCTTGCGACCGTTCGCCAATTTCAATCGGAAACGGATGCGATCCGAGAGGAGGCTGAGCCTCTGATCGCGCGAGCAACGCTGTTTGTGCTCTCGGCCTTCCTGGTCACGATCGTTGCCATTCTCGCTCTGACGCGGATAGATCGCGTCATCACCAGCGTCGGGGGGCGGATCGTGCCGGTGGGACAGATCAGCGTCCTTCAGGCGCTGGATCCATCGATCATTAAGACGATTGACGTGCGGGAAGGCGAGCAGGTGCAACCGGGACAGCTTATTGCGACCCTGGACGCGACCTTTACGTCGGCGGACCTGACCCAGGCGAAGTTGCAGATCGCTAGTCTCGAGACTCAGGTGGCGCGCGATGAAGCCGAGCTGAATCAGCATCCGTTGGTCTTTGCGAGCAAGCCCGACCCGGACTACCAGAAATACGCAGCCTTGCAGAAGGCGCTCTATGATCAGCGGATGGCGCAATATACCGCGCAGATCAATAGTTTCGATTCGAAGATCAAGCAGACGCAGGCGACGATGGAGAAGCTTCGCGGGGACGATGCGAGATATCGGCAGCGTGACGAGATCTTGCAGAAGATCGAGACCATGCGCACGACGCTGGCCGAGCACGGCACGGGCTCGCAGCTCAATATGTTTATCTCCCAGGACACAAGGCTTGAATTGCTGCGGACCCTGGAGAACACCCATAACAGCCTAATCGAAGCCCAGAATACGCTCGCCGCGTCAATCGCGGATCGTGACGCCTTCAAGCAGCAATGGTTTGCGCAACTGAGTCAGGATCTCGTGACGACCCGCAACAAGCTCGACGAGGCGAGAGCCTCTTATGAGAAGGCGCTCAGGCATCAGGATCTGGTCCGATTGACCGCCGCCGAAGACTCGGTCGTGTTGACGATGGCAAGGCTCTCGGTCGGGTCGGTGCTGAAGCCCGGCGATCCCTTTATTACTCTGATGCCGACCGACACCAAGCTCGAGGCTGAAATTCGCATCGCCTCGCGCGATGTCGGTTTTATCCGGCCCGGAGACCCCTGCACGATGCGGATCGATGCGTTCAATGCCGCGGAGCATGGTACAGCGGACGGCAAAGTGCGCTGGATCAGCGAGGGCGCCTTCACCACCGACGACGATGGAAAGCCTATCGAAGCCTACTACAAGGCGCGTTGCTCGGTAGACTCGACCAACTTCAAGGATGTCCCGAAAAACTTCCGCCTGATTCCTGGCATGACGCTTGCGGGAGACGTCCATGTCGGCACGCGGGCGGTCGGAATGTATTTGCTTGGCGGAATGCTGAAGGGCATCCGGGAGGCCATGCGTGAGCCATGACCGCATTGACCCGATCGCTCCTCCAATGGCTTCGGCCCGCTCACGGATCTGACGAAAGGCGGCTTGGTCCGGCGGAGGCAGCGTTCGAGCGCGGTCACTATCTGGAGGCACTAAAGCTCTGGAAGCGTGCATCGCAAAACGGCGACGCGGAAGCGGACTATCGAATCGGCATGCTCTACGCCAAGAACCAGGGAGTGGCGGGCAGCATTCCCGATGCCGCGGTGTGGTACGAACGCGCGGCGCAGCGAGGTCACGCCGAGGCGCAATATCAACTCGGCCTGATCTATCTGTACGGTGTCAACGCCAGCCTCGGACCGAATAGGCCGGAGACCTGGCGTCAATCCTCCGCCGCGCGATTGGGTGATACCGCGTCGAATGTGCATCACCTGATATTCCCGCACGGGACCAGTGTCGCTAAGGATATTTGCGCCGCGTTTCGCTGGATATCGGCCGCGGCCGAAGCCGGCAAAGCGGATGCTCAGACCATCCTGGGCAATCTCTACAGCGAAGGGCAGGGGTGCACGAAGGACGTTGCTGCTGCACTTCGTTGGTATCAGGCGGCGGCCGATCAGAAATTTGCGCCGGCCGAGTTCGCGCTCGGCGATGTCTATTATCAGGGACGCGGCGTACTCGTCGATTTCGCGCAGGCTGCGATCTGGTATGGCAAGGCCGCCGCGCAGGATCACGTGAGGGCGCAGATTGGGCTCGCATTCATGACGTTGAAGGGTATGGGCTTGCCCGAGAACCCGACTGAGGCCGCTCGCCTGTTCCAGAGTGCGGCCACGCATGATGATCCGATCGCACTCTACAACATCGGCCTGTTACGGCTCAGCGGCAAGGGCGTCGCCAAAGACCTCGATCGCGCCGAGACCGCGCTGCGCAAGGCGGCGCGGAAGGATTATCTTCCGGCAATTCAGGCACTCGCGGAATTCTATTCGAACGGAGCCGATGCCGAGCCCAATTTGCGGGAGGCGGCGGTTTGGTACGAGAAGGCCGCCGAGCGGGGCGATGTGCAGGCGCAATTCTTCGTCGGCCGGTTCTATGCGACTGGTGTCGGTGTCTCGCCCAACATTCGCCAGGCCGCGAAGTGGTTCGAGCGCGCGGCCGAAAATGGCCATGCCACCGCGGCGTTCAACGTTGCGATCTTCTATCTCAACGGCTCCGGTGTTCAGCGCAACGTGGAGGCTGCAATCAAATGGTTCGTACGTGCCGCAGATGGCGGCATCAGCGCTGCACAGGTGCAACTCGGGAAGCTCTATTCGACCGGTGCGGGCGTTCCCAAAGATCAGGAAATGGCGTCGGAATGGTTGAGCAGGGCCGCCGGTAGCGGAGATCCTGACGCCAAGACCGCCTACGCGCTCTTCCTGCTTCATCAGGATGCGTCTGATGATAACGTTGCACGCGCGCACTCTTTGCTGGGAGAGGCCGCGGAAGCCGGTCATCCGCCGGCGGCGTTTCAACTCGGCGCCCTGAAGATGGGCAAGTTCGGCGGGACCGCCGATATGCCAGGCGCCACCCCGTGGCTCACGCGCGCGGCCGATGCCGGCCATGTCGAGGCGCAATACATGCTGGGACTTCTTCATCTGGATCCGAAGAGCGGCGTGGGGAATGCGCAGGCAGCCTCATCGTGGATGGCCAAGGCGGCGCGCGCGGGGCATGCGGCGGCGCAATTCCAACTCGCCGTCATGTACTGCACGGGCGCCGGAGTGGGCCTGGATCTTGCAGAGGGTGTGAACTGGTACGAGGCCGCTGCGGAGCAGGGGCACACGGTTGCGCAATACAACCTCGCCGTGATGCTCGGGAAGGGACAGGGGCGCCATGCTGACGTGACGAAGGCGACGGAATGGTTTCAGAGGGCCGCCGAGCGAGGCATGGCGGAAGCACAGGTTGCGCTAGGCGACGCGTTGATGTCGGGCCGAGGCACCGCGCAAGATCGCGACGCGGCGGTCAATTGGTATCAATACGCGGCGCGGCAACGCAATGAAGGCGCCGTGCGGCGCCTCCAGTCGATCGGCGCGACACGCGATCGGGCCTTCACACCGGAGACAGAAACTTTGCGCTAGTCTGCCAGTGCGGAACGAAGCATCCAATGCATGAATGAGTAACAATGGCTGATTTCCTTTCGAAGCTCGCGCGCGACGCCGGTCAGAGAGAACCTCGGGCAAGGCGCAGTGCTGCCGCAAGGCTGCAATCCAAGCCAGAACCGGGCGCCACAAAGCTAAACAGTTCTGCGAAGGAGCTCGCCGCCGAGGGACCGGCGAGCAGACAGCCGTCGCGCGAAGTCGAGCAGCTAGCGCCGGCCGCCGACCTTGCAGATGCCGCGCGCACCCTCAGGGGCCTCGGTCTGTTCGACGAGGACTTCTACGCCGCGAGTTATCCGGACGTGATCGCGGTCGGCGCTGATCCATTCGAGCATTTCTTCCTCTATGGCTACAGGGAAGGTCGTAAGCCAAATCTGATCTTCGACCCGATCTGGTACGTCACGACCTATCCCGATGTGCAGGAGGCGGATGCACATCCGTTCCTGCATTATGCGACGGTCGGCGAGCGCGATGGACGGCGGCCAAGCCCCTATTTTCAGCCGGCCTGGTATCGGGAGAAGTACGGCATTCCGGAAGGCGAGAGCCCGCTCGCGCACTATCTGAAGAACCGCTTGGGCCCGTTCAGCCCGATCCCGGAATTTGACGCGCAATACTATCTTCAGGCTTACCAGGACGTCGCCGCGGCCGGCGTCGATCCGTTCGAGCATTTCATCTTTCATGGCTACAAGGAAGGGCGCAACCCGTCAGCGGATTTCGACACCAAGTTCTATATTCAGCGCTACTTCAAGGGTAAGACGGATCAGAATCCGCTTCTGCATTATCTCGAGCATCGCCATGAGGATGGCATCTATCCGTCACCTCCGGAGGACGAAGCCACCATCCCGGCGGAGATCAAGCGGTTCACCCGGCCGAGCCCGCTGTTCGAGGAGCTGCGTCCATTGCCGGCCGGCGCCAAGCCGCGCGCCAAGGTGCTGGCCTACTATCTGACGCAGTTTCACGCCTTTCCTGAGAACGACAAATGGTGGGGCACCGGCTTCACCGAATGGACGAACATCGCGCGCGGCATTCCGCGGTTCAAGGATCACTACCAGCCGCGGATTCCGCGCGACCTGGGCTTCTATTCGCTTGCCGACATCGAGACCATGCGCAAGCAGGCGAAGCTCGCCAAGGCGGCGGGTGTCCACGGCTTCGTGTATTATTACTACTGGTTCAACGGCAAGCGCCTCTTGGAAAAGCCGCTGGAGCAGTTCCTCAAGACGCGCGATATCAACATGCCGTTCTGCCTGATGTGGGCCAACGAGAACTGGACACGGCGCTGGGACGGCATGGAGGGCGAGGTCCTAATCTCGCAGGACTACCTCTCCGATGATGACGAGCGCCTGTTGTCCGACTTCAACCGGCACTTCAAGGACAAGCGCTACATTCGTATCCAGGGCCGGCCGCTCCTGATGATCTATCGGCCGCGCCTCATTCCGAATACGGCAAGTGTGATCGCGCGCTGGCGATCGATCTTCGCGAAGAAATTCAACGAAGATCCGATCATCATCATGAGCCAGAGTTTTGATGATTATGATCCGGCTGCGAGCGGCATGGACGGCGCGATCGAGTTTCCGCCGCACAAGCTGACCAAATACGTGCCGTTGGTGAACTCCGAAGCCAAGATCCTGGACGACACTTATGCGGGTCAGATCTATAGCTATGACGATGTCGCCAAATATTCGCTCGAGGAGCCGCGTCCGAAGTTTCCACTGATCAAGACGGTGGTGCCGAGCTGGGACAATGATGCCCGCCGGCAGGGCTCGGGCCTGGTGATCCAGGGTTCGACCCCGCAGAAATATGAAGCCTGGTTGTCGGCGCTGGTCGACCAGGCGCAAACCCACACCTTCTTCGGCGAGTCGTTCGTCTGTATCAACGCCTGGAACGAATGGTGTGAAGGCGCTTATCTCGAGCCTGATCTGCATTTCGGCTCGGCTTACCTGAATGCCACTGCGCGTGCGGCTACCGGTCTGACCCGGGACCTGTCATTGCCCAAGGTTCTATTGGTCGGACATGATGCGTTCCCCAGCGGCGCGCAGCATCTTTTGCTCAACATCGGCAAGACGCTGCGCAGCGCCTTCAACATTGAGGTTGAATATCTCCTGCTTCAGGGCGGAGCGATGGAGGCCGAATACGCCTCGGTCGCTCCACTCACCGTGCTCAAGCAGGCCTCGGAGATCCCTGCGACGCTGCGACACTTCCGGGAAAAGGGCTTTACGGCGGCCATCGCCAACACGGCGGCGAGCGGGCGCGCCGCGAAGTTCCTCGTTGAAATGGGCTTTCGGACCGTTTCCCTTGTGCACGAACTGCCGCGGATCCTGCATGAGAAGCACCTGGAGGAGATCGCACGGGCGGCGATCGGGAGTGCGCATAATGTCGTGTTCGCCTCGGACTTCGTACGCGACAAGCTCGTCGAAGCGCTCGGGCTTGATGCGACTGACGAGCGTTTCCTCATTCGCGCGCAGGGTAGCTACAAGCAGATCGAGCCGGCGCCGACGGAGGCCGCGCTCGTTCGCAAGGAATTTGGCATTGCGCCCGCCGACAAGATGGTGCTCGGCGTCGGCTATGCCGACCTGCGCAAGGGCTTTGACCTGTTTCTGCAAGTCTGGAACCTGGTGCGACGACGCGATGCAAATGTTCATTTCTGCTGGGCTGGCGGCATCGATCCAAGCCTGCAGGAATGGCTGGGGCCGGAGATCAAGCGGGCCGAGGCCACCGGCCATTTCCATCTCGCCGGCTATCGTTCGGACATGCAGGCGCTCTATTCCGCCTCCGACGTCTACGCGTTGACCTCACGCGAGGACCCGTTCCCGACAGTGGCGCTGGAGGCGCTCAGCGTCGGCGTGCCCGTCGTTGCGTTTCAGGACTCCGGCGGCATTCCGGGCTTCCTTCTCAAGGAGAACGTCGGCCGCGTCGTGCCCTATTGCGATGCGCCGTCGATGGCACAGGCCGTGGAGAATTTTCTGCGCTGGACGCCATCGGACGCCGAGCGTGCCCGCATGGCTGAGATCATCCAGACCAAGTTCGCCTTCGCAGACTATGTCCGCGATCTCCTCCGGCTTGCCGTTCCATCCGTGCCCACCGTCTCGGTCGCGGTGCCCAACTACAACTATGCGCACTGCCTGCCGGAGCGGCTTTACACTATCTTCGACCAGAACCATCCGGTCGAGGAGATCATCGTGCTGGACGACTGCTCGTCCGACGACAGCATTTCCGTCATCATGAAGCTTGCGGACCAGCGCCAGCGTGATCTCACCCTCGTCATCAATGAACAGAATTCCGGCTCGGTGTTCGCGCAATGGGCGAAGGCTGCCGAGATGGCGAAGGGGGAGTTCCTTTGGATCGCCGAGGCCGACGATCTCTCGGAGCCGACCTTCATCTCCAGCCTGCTCGCGCTCATGCAGGGCGATCCGGACATCGCCATCGGTTTTACCGACTCGAAGTCCATTGATGCCGACGGCGCGCATCTCTATGCGAGCTATAAGCCGTATTACGCCACGATCGAGCCTGGTGCGCTATCGCGCAACGAGATCTTCGGCGGTCGCGACTTCGTAACCCGTTACCTCGGTGTCCGGAATACGATTCTGAATGTCAGCTCGGTTCTGTGGCGTCGGGAGGCGCTGTTGCGGGCGCTGAGTGCGTGCCGCGACCGTCTAACGAACTTCCGGATGGCTGGTGATTGGCTGCTCTATCTCGAGGCGCTTGCGGCACCGGGCGCGAAAATTGCCTATGTCGCCGATCCCCTCAACGTTCACCGTCGCCATGCGGCGAGCGTCACCCATTCGTTGAAGGCGCAAAAGCACATCGAAGAGATCGATACGATGCACCGCCTCGCGCGCGAGCGGTTCGGCTTCGGAGAGCGGGAAATCGGAGCGCAGGCTGCCTACCTCGACGAGGTGTCGGTGCAATTGCTGGGAACAGCCAGTGACGCCGAGAAGCCGAAGCGGACAGCAAAAGCTGCGGCGCGCGCTGCCGCCGGGATGTGATCGTGGTGACTGCAACTAAGGGCTTTTTTGGGTGATTTGATGTTTGTGCCTTCTGCTGAATCGTTGATGAGTGCCTTAAACCTCGACAAGTCCGCTTTGGATGGTTCCGGCTATGTCAAGGTGCCGGCAGGCTTGCTCAAGCTGTTGCTACAGATCGCCGTAGCCGCTGCCGATTTCGACGAGGACAGCTATTTGCGGGAGAATCCCGACGTCGCAAAGGCCATTTCTCGTGGGGAGCTCGAAAGTGCACACATGCACTACATAGGCTTCGGCTACTTTGAGGGCCGCCGCGGAGGAGGGCCGGCCGTAGATGCCGAATGGTATCTCGGCAAATATCCCGACGTCGCGGCAGCCGTTAGAGATGGTCGGGTGAAATCGGCGGAAGCACACTTTCTATCGATTGGTGGCGGAGAAGGGCGGTCGCCCGCGGCTGACTACGAAGCCGAGGCGGCGCAATGGAAATCAGCGATCAGAGAGAAGGTAGGGTGAAGATGCGGTGACGATCCTTGTTGTGGCCGCAAAGTTATTTGGATGATGGTGGTGAAGAGCAATATGGGTGGGAATAAGTGCACTACATATTGGTTTAGGATCGATATCGCCGCCGGAGGAGCACAGTGAAGATTTTTCTGCTTGGAGCAACGCCGAGCTTTTCCGCGGAAGTTGGCGAAGATCCAATTTCAAAGCTGGCGAAGACCGGAGGCAATACCGGGAACCAGTTGATTGCGCGCGGGCTGCTTGATCGTATCGTGTATGACGACCTCTCGTGGGATCACAGTATCGATCCCAGGGCGGTGCATGAGCGCTTCGACATGATCGTCGTTGCGGCGGCCAACTTCCTGTTTCCCAAATTTGATTTGGGCGGCATGGCGCAATATATCGAGCGGGCCGACCTGCCGGTGGCGATAGTTGGTCTCGGAGCTCAATCAAGCAACTACGACCCGAACATAAGCTTGATGCCTGGCACCGAGCGGTTCGTGAAAGTTATTGCCGAAAGAGCCGTCAGCATCGGCGTTCGCGGCCCCTACACTCAAGAAGTTCTCGCGCTTCGCGGTGTGCACAATGTGACTGTGACCGGATGCCCTTCCTACTACATGGGAGGACCTCACGGCATGAACATCCCCCGGCGGCCGTTTGAAGAGGTCAAGCGCCTTTCCATCAACGCGTCGCGAGACGTCGTCGGTCATTCGTTCGACAAGGAAAGGATGCTCCGGCTCGTGCGCGAAATCTACGGCACGGGAATAGTCTGGAAAGCGGATTTCGTTGCTCAAAGCGAGCAGGCCGAAATAAGATTGGCAGACAAGCAGGCTCGGAATTCTGAAGAAGCGTTGAAGGAAATTTCAACATTCTTGGCGAACGTCGCCCCCGAGGTCGACGTACGGAAGTGGGCGGCCGATCACGTGCGGGTCTTTTTCGACGTGGATGACTGGCTCGATACCGTTCAGAACTATGATTTCGTGTTCGGGAGTCGCTTTCACGGCTGCATGGCCGCTCTACAACGCGGCGTTCCTGCTCTTGTGATCTGTCACGATACAAGGACCGAGGATATGTGTCGGTTCCTAGGTATGCCATTCGTCTCCATCGTTGATCTTGATAAAATCGATGTGGCGCAACTCTATAGTCGTGTCGGGCTCGGAAGTCTCGCGCGACGCTATCAAGGGCTCTATCCAGCATACACGCGATTTCTCTCGGCTAACAAACTCATCGTCAAGAACTGAACTGACCGTCTCTAGTCTCAGATCCCGGGACTGCAGCGGGCATGTAAGCGCGTCGGTAGCATTGCGGTTGATCCGTCGTTCCAGATCGAGCAGCCGGTCATAAGCGGAAAGCGTGTGTGCTTACAGTGACGAGTGGCCGCTTCCTTGCCGGGTACATCGACGCAGTATATTGCAAGTTGTTGCTATCGTACGATCTGATTTGTAAGGCCGAGGCTGATCGCGGGTGCCGTCGTTGGACCTGGACCGCGTGTGATGTTTAGTTCTCTCCCGCGCGACAAGCCTTCAGAACCTCGCTCGCAGTTCTCAACATTGAGGCGGACGGATCACCCAAGGTCGGGGCCAGTGCTCCACCTTCGCTGTATTCATTCCAGGAATAGATCAGCGCAATCTGATAGGGGCATCGATCCGGATGGTTCGACATGAAGCGCGCCGCCTGTCGGCAGGCGAAAGAGAACTCGCTAGGGGTTGCGATCGCGACATGCGCACTCTTGTCGATGCGCGTGTAATCCCGTTTGTCATACGCGGGAGGGGTCTCCTTTCGCGGTCGCGAATCCCAGCCGACCATGACGGTCGGCACCACACTGCCCGAGGTGTGGGCCAACTCATGTTCCCAATATTGTTCTACGTGTCGTTGGAGCTCGGGATAAGTGCCAGACCTGTTTGGCCCGAAATTTATCCCATATGCCGAAACGGCATCGGCGCCTATCTGCTTTCGGATCGTTTCAGCTGTAGCAGGTGGTGTGTGCAGAAGTACGATGTAGGGAGTTCTACCACCCGAAGAAGTCGTCTGATTTCGCAGGTGAGACAGCGATTTCCCGAGCTCGGCGAGCGAACCATTCCAGTATGAGGGCAATAGGGCATCGAGGTAGTAGAGGAACAGAAGCGGTCTGCCGTCTTGCGTTCTCTGGTAGTTGTGGTCCGAAAAGAGACCGTGAATGCGCTTTGTCGCTTCGTCGAATCCGTTAGCGCGACCTAGCGTGTCCAAGGTCGCTATCAGACAATAGTTCATCTGATCGGCAATGCCGCTTCGACGATGGTACTTCAGCCCCTGCATCATCGAGTGCGCGAGATCCAGTTTGCCATCGCCGCCGTACGCTAGATATGCCCAATAGCCGAGACCGGCCGCATGAGCGACCCGTATCTCTTGGTCGAACGAGGCCTCGGTAGCGTTGAATTGCAACGTTTTGGAATCAGTCAGACGGCTATGGAGCGGCGCACGAAACTGCCAGCGTTGGGGACTCAGAGCTTTTTCTTCTTCATAACAGGGTTCCCCCCTCGTGTCGCAGTATTGTGCGTCCCACCTTATGGCTCCGAAGATCGGGCATCGAGTTCTTGCGTAACTGCGGGTGGGAAGCAGAAGGCTGGCGAGAAACGCTCGCAGAAGAGTCCGACGCGTTGATAGGTACGAGATGGCTGACATCTACGGTTACGACCAGATAGGTGGGGCCATTCATTTGCCTCGGAAGACATCCACGGAGCTGCTGATCGTTCCAGAACAAGCTGCACACGCCTCGTAGACGTGAGGGACAAGAACTCGCGCCACGGGAGTTTGTTCCACGCTTGGAGGCATGCGCGGTTCCCGTTTCAGGTCATGAAGCTCGCCGTTCGGACTTGCGAACGCAAGACAGACTGAAGTTTGTTGGTCGCATGGCGCCTGATATCGATGTCATCCATTGGTATGACGCGGACAAATCGCTCCGCAATCTCTGTCAGGAGAATATCCGGCTTGAACTCGTCGACCAATTTCCAGTCGATGGCGGCCGACCAGACAAACATCACGACATCGACGGTCTCGGCAAACATTCCGGTGAGCATATGAGGCCGATACTCAAAAAAGGAATCACCGAACACGAGCATCCGCACTTTCGCCAGAGGGTGTCTTTCATTGCGATATTCGACGATCGATCCGACGTGCAGTAACAGATCGTTCGGCACTTGGGCGGTTTCACGCGCGGTCACGATATCGTTGGCCTCGACCCGGGATGCTCCGATGCCAAAACGTCCGAACCGGATCGTCTCGAACCGTTTTGGCGTCAACTTAGAGCCGAGATCCCAGCTACCCTCGCGGGCTGGTGCGTTCCGCGTGATCAGATCTGCCTTTTGCGGTATCACCATGTAAGAGCACAGCATCTGATAGGCGCTGAAACAGCCCTCCACCGTCCAATGAGTATCGGTCCGATGGAATACTTCGTAGTTGCCTGCCTGCTTTCTGAGATACTTGGTTAGCGGCACCAAGATCCCGCGCAACTCGGCATCATCGCTTTCTTCCAGGATTTCGGCCGGAAATCTCATTTGAGCTGTGACGGCGAGTGCCTTCGTCCTGAGAATCGAGAGTTTGTCCGGAACAAAACAATGAAGATATTTGATTCCTCTATCCGTAGCAGCTCTCTTTCTGCTGGTCAGGAGAGTTTTCCATGCAGAACAGATCAATTGGAGATTGTGGTCGGATTCGGAGAAAAGATGTGCGACGTCGTTGCTGCCACCGACCAGGAAGAGATGGCCGTCGTCTCCCTCGAAAACGTCTTTTGAGAGCTGCGGCACCACGCTCTACTTTCGTCTCAGTGCTATGCAATCTTGGGCTAACTGTCCGTGATCAGCATAGTCGATGACAGCGAATAGATTGGAGAACTTATCGGAGAGATATCTGTCCGTTACGAAGCATTCTGCAAACTCGCTGCGCGCCACTGAGTCCGAGGGCAGCCAAAAGAAATTGCCGGACCTGACTTCCGCTATTGCGGTGTCGATCGCGTCATGGGGAAGCCGCTTCAGAATGAGATCTATCCAGAAGTGTATCTCTTGACCATTGATCTTTTTTCGGTGTGCGTCCTTCAGGTCCTCTAAGAACCGAATGCCGAGAGTCGTTATAAAGCAAATGCCACCTGGTCTGAGAATGCGGGCAATTTCGGAAATCCACCGATCAAAATAATGCTGGTTAAAGTGTGAAAAAGTCGACCACGTGACGAAGTGGGTCGCAAATCCGTCACGGAACGGGAGCGGTGGCAACGGATCGGTTTTGACGAAGCTGATATAGCTGTTCGCCTTGCGCGCTTCGACGATGAAGTCGAACGGTTCAATCGCGTAGATGTTCGCCGCGGGCACATCCTTCATAAAAGCGCGCGCGATGCGGCCCCAGCCGGTTCCAAAGTCGATCAGGATGCTGTCCTTGGAGAGGGAGGCGCCGTTGGCGTTCAAGACGCCGACGCAGTGCTCGCGAAAGCTGAGCGCACCTCTGATCGCCATCTCATTCGAGTTTCCCTGCAGATGGCGCTGCAGGTCCGCTGACGGAAATGAGGGGAAGGCGATGCCCCGTATCGAAGGCTCTCTGATGCTCCTGACCAGATCGGACCGCCATTCCTGGTCGGTAAGAGGCGCATAGGTCTCATATATCTTGTTGATCTCGGTGTTGTGCATCTCGTCCTCGATTGAGAAAACGCCGGGTTTTGAGGCAGAATGCCGCCTCTTTCAGACCTACTGGGCGAGTCCGACTCGCTTGGTCTGATATCCGCGCTCCAGGATCGCCTGCCACCACGGCTGTTGATCGACGTACCAGTGCACGACCTTGCGAATGCCGGTCTCGAAAGTCTCCTCTGCGCGCCATCCGAGATCGCGTTCGAGCTTCGAGGCGTCGATCGCGTAGCGGCGATCGTGGCCGGGACGGTCGGCGACGAAGGTGATGAGATCGCGGCGCCGCCCGCTTTGACCCGGACTAATCTCGTCGAGGAGATCGCAGATACTTTCAACCACATGGAGATTGGTGCGCTCGTTCCGGCCACCGATATTATAGGTCTCGCCGACGGCTCCGTGCTCTAGCACGAGTGTGAGGGCCTTGGCGTGATCCTCGACATAGAGCCAATCGCGAACATTTTTTCCGTCGCCGTAGACGGGAAGCTGCTCTCCGGCTAGGCCCTTGATGATCATGTGCGGGATCAGCTTTTCAGGGAAGTGATAGGGGCCGTAATTGTTCGAGCAATTGGTCAGGAGCGTCGGCAGCTCGTAGGTCTCATGCCAGGCGCGCACCAAATGGTCGGACGAAGCTTTGCTTGCGGAGTAGGGTGAACTGGGGGAGTAGGGCGTGGTTTCCGTGAATATGCCTTCCTCGCCGAGCGAGCCGAACACTTCGTCCGTGGAGATATGCTGGAAGCGGAACCGCGTCCGCTTGTCCGGAGATAGTGTCCTCCAGTAGCGCAGGGTCTCCTGGAGCAGTGTGAACGTCCCCACGATATTGGTCTGGATGAATTCGCCGGGGCCGTCGATCGAGCGGTCGACGTGGCTCTCTGCGGCAAGGTTCAACACAGCGTCGGGCTGATAGTGCTCGAACAGTCGGCGCAGACCCGGCGCGTCGCAGATACATTGCTTCTCGAAGGCGTAGTTGAGGTTTTCCATCGCGCCGGGCAGGGAACCAAGGTTCGCGGCGTAGGTGAGCTTGTCGAGGTTGACGACGCGTGCGTGGCTGTTGCGAAGGAGATGTCGTACGACCGCGGAGCCGATGAACCCGGCCCCGCCCGTCACGAAGATGGTCAATCCTTTCAAACGCATGATCAATCAACTCCGTGTGACGAATCAGGCTGCTCTGTGCGCTCGTGCGACAGATTGTAGGTATTCGCCGTAGCTGCTCTTGGCGGTTTTCGCGGCCACTCGCTCGAACGCTTGAATCGTAATATAGCCCTGTCGCAACGCGATTTCTTCTGGGCAGGCGATGCGCAGGCCCTGGCGTTGCTCGAGGATCTGGACGAAATGGCTGGCTTCGACGAGCGAGGAATGCGTACCGGTGTCGAGCCAGGCAAAGCCGCGACCAAGCACGTCCACATAGAGATCGCCCCGATCCATATAGGCCTTGTTGACGTCCGTAATTTCGATCTCGCCACGAGCCGACGGCTTGATGCGTGCGGCAATGTCGACCACGTCGTTGTCGTAGAAGTAGAGGCCGGTCACCGCGACGTTGGACTTCGGCTGTCTCGGCTTCTCCTCGATCGAAAGCGCGCGGCCGGCCTGATCGAGCTCGACCACGCCATATTGCTCGGGTGTGTTGACGACGTAACCGAATATGGTAGCGCCTTTATTGCGCAGGGATGCCTTAGTTAACATACCAGGCAGGCTGTGCCCGTAGAAAATGTTATCGCCTAACACAAGGGCGACCGGATCGTCGCCGATGAAATGCCGTCCGACGATGAACGCGTCGGCAAGTCCGCGCGGAGTCGCTTGCGTAGCGTAGGAGAAACGCAAGCCGATTTCGCTGCCATCGCCGAGCAGGCGCTCGAAAAGCGCTTTGTCCTGCGGCGTGGAGATGATCAAAATTTCCCTGATTCCGCCGAGCATTAGCGTCGAGAGCGGATAGTAGATCATGGGTTTGTCGAAGACCGGCAGAAGTTGCTTCGAGACGACGGTCGTCACGGGATAGAGGCGAGAGCCGGTGCCGCCTGCGAGAATGATGCCTTTCATTGCTCCTCACAGTTTACTTATCACAACCATAACATATAATGTGAAGAGTACAAGTTAGTGACGACGCCGAAACACTGGTGTCGGTCGGCAAAAATTCGCAGTGCTACGAAAATGAATGTGATCCGGACCGAGCTTCCTGAAGTCCTCGTCATCGAGCCCAAGTTCTTCGGCGACGACCGTGGCTTCTTCGTCGAGAGCTATCAATTCACTCGTTACATCACATACGGCATCACGCGGCCCTTCGTGCAGGACAACATGTCCCGTTCGCGCTGCGGCGTGCTGCGGGGTCTGCATCTGCAAAATCCCCTTACCCAGGGCAAATTGGTCGCCGTGCTGCGGGGCAAGGTGCTCGACGTCGCCGTCGACATCCGCGTCGGGAGCCCGAATTTCGGACGTCACGTTGCCGTCGAGTTGAGCGAGCAGAATCGGCGGCAGCTATGGGTTCCGCGCGGCTTCGCGCATGGTTTCCTGGTGCTCTCAGAGACCGCGGACTTTTTCTACAAATGCGATGATTTCTATAGTCCGGAGAACGAGGTTTCGATCCGCTGGGACGACCCGGCGATCGGTATCAACTGGGGTATCGAAAAGCCGTCGCTCTCGGCCAAGGACGCGGACGCGCCGCTGCTTGCCGACATAAAAAACCTTCCATTGTATGGGCAAGTCTGATGCGGATACTGTTGACGGGAACCGGCGGGCAGGTCGGAGGTGCATTGCAACCACTCCTGGCTCGACTAGGCACAATCATCGCGCCTAACCTCAATGAGTTCGATCTGTCGAAGCCTGACAGACTCGTCGGGGCGCTCGACACGTTCCAGCCGGATCTCATCATCAACCCCGCGGCCTATACCGCCGTGGACCGCGCGGAAGACGAGCGCGAGCTCGCATTCCGCATCAATGCCGCGGGACCCGAGGTGATCGCCAAATGGGCTGCGAAACGTCGCGTGCCGCTGGTACATTTTTCCACGGACTACGTCTTCGACGGCTCCGGGAAGGCGCCATGGCGCGAGGATAGTCCAACGGGGCCGTTGTCGGTCTACGGCGCGAGCAAGCTCGCCGGTGACACAGCCATTTGTGCAGCAGGCGGTCCGCATCTGATTGCACGTACCTCTTGGGTCTACGCCGCCAAGGGCGCCAACTTCCTACGCACGATCGCGCGGCATGCGGCAGAGCGCAAAGAGCTGCGCATCGTTGCTGACCAGATCGGCGCGCCGACCACTGCGAGGACGATCGCCAACGCGATTGCAGATATCGTGCTGCCAAATCTGTCGAACCTTAATGAGCTCTTCGCCCGCAAAGGCGGCGTCGTCAATCTCGTCTGCACCGGCGAGACCAGTTGGCATGGCTTTGCGAGCGCGATCGTTGCCGGCCTGAGGTCGCGCGGCCTAAGACTCGAGGTTGAAAGCGTCATTCCGATCGCAACGGCCGATTTCCCGACCAAGGCGATACGGCCCGGCAATTCGCGGCTCGACCTGTCGCGCCTGAAGAAACAGTTTGGAGTGACCACGCCGAATTGGCAGGACGCGTTATCGGTCGAGCTCGACGATTTCGTTGCCTTGCAAGAAAAAGCAGCACGCGCCGAGCCGGCGCGCCAGCTCCAGCAGCGAGCCTATTCGTGACTGAACGGCGGATCGAGCGAAGGGGGCGCACGGCGGCCTGAAGGACGATGAGGCGCCGCCTCAGAACCCCAACGGCACGTCGCGCGCCGGTTTGAGATGATTGTAGCGAGGGGCGCGTGGCCCGGGCGGCCAGGCGAGGCCGCTGTAGGGAATCCCGTCGCGCGAGAGCTGCGGATTGTAGGTAGGGTCCTCGTTGAGCCATTCACCCCAGCGCGCCCGAAGCAGATTGAGTTCATGCTCGAACCGGCTGCGCCGGTCGGCGCGATCATCCCGCCCGCGGCTGGCTGATTCGGCGTGAACCAACTTCGCATGCGGCGTGAAAACGATACGCTTGCCCGCTTGGCGCAACCGTAAGCAATAGTCGACGTCGTTGAAGGCGACCGCGAAGCGCGACTCGTCCATCCCGCCAACGGCAAGATAGTCGCTGCGTCTGGTTGCGAGGCAGGCCGCTGTCACGGCGCTGCATTGGTGCGCGACAAGGAGCTGATCGAGAAACCCGGGATCATCACCGAATCTGTCGGTAAAGGCGTGAGTCGCCGCGAAATTCATTCCCAGGACGACACCGCCATGCTGAACGACGCCGCCAGGCCAAGTCAGGAGCGCGCCGACCGCACCGACATCAGGCTCGGCGAGCCGCGTGAGCATCTCCTCGAGCCAGTCTTTGGAACTCGCCTCGATGTCATTGTTGAGGAGACAGAGCACGTCACTGTCGAGTGTTGCTGCGGCTTGATTGTTCAGCCTCGCGAAATTGAAGGGACCTTCGACCCGCAAAGTTCGCACGCCGCGTCTCGCCAAGCCTGCAAGATAGGCGATCGTCTTGGGGTCGACACTGTCATTATCAACGACGAGAATATCTGCGCGGCAGCACTCGACCGCCGGCGCGATGCTGTCGATACAGGTGCGCAAGAGCGGGAGACGGTCTCGGGTCGGGATGACCACTGTCACGCGCTGGCGCGGAATCGCTCGACCAACTCGAACCGCAGGAAAGAGGTTAACTTGTTGTGGGGTGACGTCGGCACTGACGGCACGTGCGTCGAGGTGCATTTGGCTCGCCGCGGCAAGCTGATGGCTGGCATACGTTCGATCGAGTTTAGGAAGCGTCGCCAGTGCTCCGGGCAGATGAAGGATGTTGTCCTCACGTGGACCAGCGTGATCGAGCAGGCAGTTGAAGAGGCGGTAAAGATTGTCGGGACGAACCTCAAGGCCGGCGAGCAAGGCGTCTCGTCGAACAGCGAACAAATGCGCACAATAGCCTTGCTCCAGCATCCTTTCGTAGTCGAATGCAGGAAAGGCCAGCGGCCAGAGCCGGCCATCCTCGGAGAGAAAATCGAAGTCTCCGTACAGGGCGATCGCATCCGGATAGGCGTCGAATGCTGCGGCAATGCGGGCCAGGGCATTCGGCTCGAGCACCACACCCGCCATCGCGATGACGATGTGATGTGAATCGGAGGCGGCGCCGTCCAGAAACTCCAACAGAGCGTCGCTGTCGACGGAGAGTGGCTCCCCGTCAATGACGCCTGCCGTCCAGCTTTCGTGGGTCTGGGTCTCCAGCGCGGCAAGCGTTTGCTCTGCGCCGGGGGCGCCGGCAACGACGACCGCGAGCGAAAGGCCACTTGCTCGCGGCATCGGCAGCGGGAAGCGATCGCGCCAATTCACGTAGTCGGAGAACGGAAGCGAGGCGGGAATCAGTTGATCATACAGCTGGCCGCGCAGGCGCTCGGCACCGTAGCCGCCGAGCGCGTCGATCATTCCGGCAAGGCCGTCGGGAAAGGCGACAAATACGGCCGTCGCTGGAATTGGCTCACCGTCCTCCCTGCGCAACGAAACGCGGTGAACGCGCCCGTCGGCAAAGCGTTGCGGGACGTGGAAATCAAAAGCGCGCGCATTCCGGTGTGCCGCAGCTTCGCCAACATGCGTCCAGGCGGTTGCATTAACCTGGGCGATAGCCTCTCCGTCGACGATTGCCTCCAGAAAGAGCGCGGAGTCGCTATCGATCCAGCCCTGGAAATGCAGCCCGCCGAGCCAGCGCAACTGGCACGTCTCGCGCAGATCGGCGCGATTTGCGTACTCGCTCTCCAAATCGAACGGCTGGCCGACGGGCGTGCCGAGATTGGCGAGGCGGGCCTCGAGGGTGCGTGCGGCGCGCAGCAGATCGAGCTCAATCGTGATCGCGAAACCGCAACTCGCCTGATGCGCTTGTTCAGCAAGTTCGGGAACGAAGGCGTCGGCATAGGTTGTGCTGAACACCAGGCCGTCGAGCAAAATCTCGATGCTATAGCGGCGCTCCGGCATCTGCGCGTCGTAGACGAAGCCGGACAACGTGCCATCGCGCGCGAGCTCAAGCCGGCTGACGAGCTTTGGTCTGATCGACAATTCGGATGGGTGGCGAGAGAGACGCGACATACTCAGGACCGCGTGACCCAGTCGACCACGAGATCGGCAAGCGCTGCCGCGTTCACAATGGCAGAAATGGCAAGGTCGCCTTTGCGGGGCTTCAGCGCGCCGCCGGACCAGTCGCGGTAGGCGACTGGCCTTGTCGCCTGTCTGGCGGTCTCGACGAGAGGATGGCCGAAGACGGGCTGCTCAAAATCGGTGAGGATCCAGCCCGGATTATGCGGTCTCAGGACATCGCCAAGTTCGTCTGCGGCAATCGCGCCCGTGACGAAGATATTGGGCCGTGACATCAGGCGATCATCGCCGCAGGTCGCCCCGGCGACGACGATCTGTAGCGATGGTTCGCGCCGCAACAGACGATCGGCCAATGTTTTTATCATGCGCAGGGATGCGAGCGTTGGCGTCGAGGGAACGATTACAAGGGATTTGTCATTGGCGGAGATTGGCGGCAGTGTCACGAAACATGTGGGCCAGTCATGCAGCACGATCTTGCGATCGGGCCACCTGCTTTGTGCATAGGCTTCTGCCATTTTGCTGGGCACGAAAAGTGGAGTTGTGCCGGAGGGCAGGGAAGCAATCTCGCCAATGCTCTCCGATATCAGCCAGCGATCGATCGGAACATCGAGGCACTGGATCAGCTCGATGAGCCGCGGCGGCGGGTTTGGCTCAAGGATCTCGACACGCGTTGGGGATAGTCGCCTCAGGATGTCGCCAGCGCTGGCGAGATTTGCCTCTGTGTCGAGCCTCAAACGCGTGGTCTGCGGCAAACCTCCGTCGGCAGCTCGGAGGTGAAGCACGTTGTCGTCCCGCGAGAGCAGGACCGTGCGCTCGCCATGCAGGCGCAGATGGCGTATCCGCGCGTCGGTCACGGCAGGGCAGGTCCGCGCTCCCGCGAGAACTAGTACCGATGGCTCAGCGGGCCATGGCAGCGCACGCTCGAGCGCAGCGCGCGCCGGCCGTAAAGGATCGGCGATTTCAAAGGCGCGGCATTCCTCCCGGTAGTCCGGGAATCGCTGGTCCAAAAAGTTAAGATTGCGAAGTACGAGACCGCGCTTCTCCTCTTGAAAAGATTTCGAGCCGTGATGTCCGACATAGATCGACGGCGCGCAAACATTCCGGAAGCCGTTGGTCCGCGCGCGGAGGCAGAGATCGATGTCTTCGAGATAACCGCGATCGAAATTGTCCGAGAGCTTGCCCACACTGTCGAGGCAGGCGCGTGTAACATAGAGGCAGAATCCGATGCCGCTTGCGACATCGATCGCTTTCCCCGCATTAGCTGCGCTGGCGGCGCGATCGATTGCGACAATCTCGTCATAGCGCGGCATCGGATTAACGTCGTTCGGCGTTGGAAAGGAAAAGATGTCGCCGTTGTTGGAAAGTGGTGTGACGGTTCCGATGTTTGACGCCGAATATGCCACGTTGGCTAACCGATCGACGAAGCCGGGCGGGACGAGCGTGTCGGAGTTGAGCAGTACTACGTCGCCCTTCTGGATCTCGTTCAGCCCCCGATTGATCGCGCCGACAAAGCCGAGATTGACCGGGTTTACGAGGAGACGAATCTTGCCTGCCGCCGCAAGCTCGCTCAGATGGGGCCGCAGCTCCACTTCCGGACTGGCATCGTCGATGGCGAGAACCTGAAAGGCGTCCTTACCAGTCCCTCGTGGCCGCCTTGCCTTGTCGAGGCTCTCGAAGCATTCGATCGTTGCCCGCGCATCCCCATAGACGGGGACAATAACGGTCGGCAGGTCGACGTCCGGTCCGATTCTGATGGAAGAATCGCGAGCGGCTCGGAGGTTCATCGTCGAGGTGAGGTTGGGCGCCACGCGTCGAACCTGGACGACGTCTTCGCCGCATCTCAGCGTCACGATTTGAGCTGTAGTGGACGGTGGCCGCCGAACCAAGAAGGTTGTTGCCTGCACATCTGCGCTCGCCAGGGGGTGAAACGGATTGGGTTCGAGAATGCTCGTCAGCGTGCCGTCTTCGGTTGCAAGGCTAATTTCGACGGAAAGGGCATTGGTCCAGGCGACCCAGCCCGTCACGTGATTGTCGAACACAGAGCAGGCCGCCCAATGGCGGCCCCCGGCACGCCGCAGCTCCGCGATGGCGGCTCGAAGGATGGCCGGATTGCCTTCGCGGCGTATTAGTTGAGCGGCTGCGGCCAGTCGTCGTTCGTCGACAGCCCACGCCAGCATTCGGCGGTTGGCGCCGACATCGTAAGGATCGACAAGAAGCGCCCGTGCAAGATCGGACAGCGCAGCTTCGTTAAGTCCAAGCCTCCAAGCGGCTTCGGCGCGGAGAACGAAGCAGTGCGCTGCTGGTGGAGGCGAAACTCGAATGCGTCGATCGGCGTATTTGAGCGCCGTCGCGAACTCCTGCGTGGTCAACGCCTCGGCTGCGAGGCGTTCGAGCGCGATATGCGCGTGAGGCCCGATAAGGAAGGAAACATCGGGAATCTTGCGATGGTGGTCCGACCCAGCCGATCGCTCACCCACGCTACGCGGCTCCATTTTCGGATTGCCCCTAGCCGATGGAGCTCTCTTGGCGCGCCCGGCTGCGGAAGACGCGGACCCGGCTGGAGCCGACCGGTTTTCGTGACGGTTTTGCGGGAACGACAACATTGTCCGAGGCTGCTAACTGGTTGACGCCGATGCGAATGCCAACCAGAGGCTCGCGGCTAGTCGGCCCCGACAGAACGACGCGTTTGCCGACGGCGCGCAAGGTCGGCGCGTTCAAGAACGTCGCTTCCGCCACGAACTCGAATCCCCCGGCGCCACTGATTTCCAGCACGACGCCTGTAATCGGCAAGGCACGTCCACGCGTGCCGGCATAGGTCCCGAGCGACACCATTTTGCCGCTCCCCGCCTGGCTAATGGGGAATTGGACCGCATAGCGAATATCGAGACCCGCCGGCTTCTCCGGCCATTCAAGGGCAATTCCTTCGATGCGCGATGGGGCCGCTGGACCTGCAATCCAAGCATTAGACGCGACGACAACATCGCCGCGACCTGCGACGTGGCCGAGGATCTTGAGACCGTCCATTGCAACATTTGCGTGCATGGCCAGGCTCTCATTTTGCGCGCCGAGCGGCGCTCGGCCGGACTGAATCGGTTCGATACGAACCATGGCCGCGCGCGATCCGCCGGGTCGCATCGGCTGAACCTGAATCTGCAACGTGCCGGGGGTGTTGACCCGGACCATCAGACCCGAATTCGGCTCCCAAAGTGTCGGCTCGGTTGCGTCGGGATGCATGATGAGCTCCATGCGCCCTTCATGTCCCTGCGTCGGTACAACCGTCACGTGCGGCGGCGAAGCGAGATCGTCCGCACTCTTGTAGCTCACGAGGAAGAGTCCCCGATCTAGACTTACGACCTTCTGCTGCTCAACATCATCCATCATTGCCCCCAATCAGATTCGATGAATCAAAGATTGCTTCTTCTCGCTCGACGATTTTGCGTGATCCCCTGAGATTCGGAGCGTCGGGACGACGAACCGGTCCGCGAACAAGACGCCCTAGGGAACGCTTCTCAAGCGAACGGCGGGACGCCAATCCGGCGGCAATAGAGATCGGCGCATGTATTCGGTTTCTGCGCTGAGCAGCTCCGCAATCTGACGAAGCCTTTCATTCTCGTCTCTCAGCAGCGCGATGATGTCCGCGATATCATCGACGCCGATCAAGTCAGGATGCCAGTTGCACAACTCAGGGTCGAAAGGGGGTTGCTTAATCGTCATCGGATCGCTCACCGCGCGCTCGGATTTTGGTCTCTAAGGTTGAAGCAATCATCAAAAACTCGCGTGGCGAGAACAAAACCCAAAGTGGCATACGTTTGAACTTAATCGCGCTAATTTGGGGCAGGAAAATGTCAGGCGCATCGAAAGCTTCGAGTTTGAGTCTGTTCAATCAGATGGCGCCTTTGCTCATGGAGCGAGCAAGACGAGAACAGATAAAGTTTAAACTCAATTACCTGTTGGAATCTGCGTGCTTCGCTGTCGCCAACTCTTGCTATAGATATCTCCTAGGCTTGCACTCGTTCCCGATTGATTGCATGCCACAAGGGACTGGGCCGAGAGCGGCGTCGATGAAGATCCTAATCGTTCACAACAATTTCCCGGCACAGTATCGCAACATTGCGGCTGCCTTGGCCAAGGAGCCTGGCTTCGAGGTCGTAGCCGTCGGTGCATCGACTGCAAGATCGATGCCGTCCGTACGATTGATCAAATACGCGCTTCCTGACGCTGACGTTTCAGGAACGCATCCGTTTGCACGACGCTTCGATGTCGAGTGCCGGCGTGCCGAACAGGTGCTGTACAGTCTTTCGAGTCTAGCGACGTCTGGGTTCAAGCCGGATCTGATTCTCGCCCATCCCGGGTGGGGCGAGACGCTGCCATTACGTACGATGTTTCCCGAGGCACGTTTGCTCATCTATTGTGAATTTTTTTACGGGGCCGAGGGGCGTGACATCGGATTTGATCCGGAATTTCCAATGCCTGGGCTCGATGGTCACATCGGGCTCCAGTTGAAGAATGCGACGACCCTGCTCGCGCTTGAGGATTGCGAAATGGGCATTTCGCCAACGAAGTGGCAGCAATCGACGTTTCCCGCACATTACCAGGGCAAGATCGACGTAATTCACGAGGGCGTCGACACGGCGCGCATGCGGCCGAATCCGCAGGCGCTTCTGCTGCTGCCGAATGGACAGCACGTCCGACCGTCCGACGAGGTCGTGACGTTTGTCGCGCGCAATCTCGAGCCGCTTAGGGGCTACCATATCTTCATGCGTGCGCTGCCTGAGATCTTGAGACGGCGGCCGAATGCACAGATCGTCATCATCGGCAGGGATGGCGTATCCTACGGACTTCCGCCCCCGGCGGGCACAACCTGGAAGTCGATCTTCCTTGACGAGATGCGCGATCGCCTGGACCTGTCGCGTGTTCATTTCATGGGAGGAGTCTCGTACCAGACCTTCATTGCAGCCCTTCAGGTATCATCGGCGCACGTCTATTTTACATACCCCTTCGTGCTGTCTTGGTCGATGCTGGAGGCGATGAGCACTGGCTGCATCGTCATCGGTTCTGACACGGCGCCGGTGCGCGAAGTCATCAATTCGGGCGAAAATGGCCTGCTGGTCCCATTCTTCGCAGTTGACGAGCTTGCCGGGCGGGTCGTCGAAGTGCTCGAGCGGCCGGCAAAATTTTCCGTGGTCCGCGAAAGCGCCCGCCGCTATGTTGTCGATCATTATGACGCGGAGCAGGTCTGCGTGCCCCGAATGCGCCGCCTTATAGATCTGAGGGGAAAGGCCGCATCATCACCGCGCGTATTCTGGCCAGCGCGTCCGGTTTCTGAGTGGCGGACCAAGAGCGCCAAGCGCGCGTCGCGCAACATGCCGGCAGGTCGCCAACTGTGATGCAGTCGCCTGCGATGTCGTTCTTAATCCGTTGTCAAGTTGCAGATCAGGACGCGCTTGGCGAACGTGAGCCATCGCTCGAAAAGGCGGCGGAGGGGCGAGGATCTGGTTGCCTGTCACGTCACCTCACAAGGGCGATCGCGCAATCTCCGCGAGAATTCTGCCCATACTGGCAGTTCTCGCCGAGCTGGACGTTGAAGAGCGTATCGCAGCTCCGACATGTACGACGAAATGAGGCAACGCACTCTCGACTTGAACCTATGGCGAGTTATCCAGTCTGTATACTTTATCGCTCGCTTCTTGAAGGTTGCTCATGTTGCCTCTGTTTTGCTCAAGTTAGCCCATGATGGACTGGAGCGAGAGTTCAAGTTTCTCAATGAGTTAAGAGGCGTCGTGTGCACGACGTGTGCACCGGGAAATCAAGAAAAATCTCATCAGAGCCAACGCAAGCAGGGACTGGGGTAGCCTCCTGCTTGGAGCGACCGGCATTACAGAGGGCAGGGGATATCGCCTGCCGGATCCTGACCTATGCGGTCGAAGCCGCACTGTCGAAAGCAACCCCGCCCATGGCCTCCGCAAGCCAAGGGACCAGGTGCGAAAGCGTCGGCTATCGGAGGCGGAGTACCGAATACTGGGTCGGATGCTCCGCGAGGCTGCCAAGCAGGAGAAGTACACCACGATTGTGGACATCGTTCGCCAGCTTGCGCTGACCGGCTGCCGCCGCAGCGAGTTGATCGAGTTGAAATGGACGGCGCTTCAGCTCAGGGCGTGACCGGCCAATCCGTAGACCCACGGCTCGTTTTCCTTCCGGTTCAGAAATCGCTTTCCTTTGGACATGGTCGAGACGGTGTCGTTCACCCCGAGGCGGCTCTGCTGAAGGAAGTCCGCAAACAGACCCGTCTGCTCCCGCGTATCGACGCGGACGAATTGCCCCGCGAGGTCTTTGAGATGTACAGCCGTGAGATGGACCGCGTCCCAATCATTGCTGGCCACGATCGGGCCGATCACATGACCGCGCCCGAATTCTCGCTTCATGGAAAAACCGACGGCCTCTCCGCCGCGGCGCAAGACGGAGATTGAGGCACCTTCAGAAAGCAATGCGAGCAGCTTCTGCCGGTTAGCTCCGAAGGCGCGTTCATCCAGTGCCGTGATCTCTCCGATGTTCGCAGTGGACAGCGAGCTCAATTCACCGGCCAGAGCCGGCACCGGCGGAGGGGGTGAGACGGCCTCTCCTTGCCACAGATACACCGTGGCTTCCTTCGTGAACCCCAGCGACAGATACAGATGATAGGCGGCATGGGTTGAGTTGAGGGCCAAATTCCGATCGCCACACCGCTCGAAGACCTGCTCCATGAGCCAGCGGCCTGTACCTTGTGCCTGGGTTCGGGGCGATGTGATCACCAGGCCAATCGTCGCGAATTCGTTGCCATAAGGGAACCACATCGCGCTGCCGAAGACGCGCCCTATGCCATCCACGGCAACGATGCCGTGGCCGGCGCGGCGCAGGAAATCCCAATCCTTGGGGCGGTGCGGCCAGCCGACACCGATCGAAAGCGCGTGGAGCAGCTTCACGTCAACGTCGTTGATGTCCTTGGCCACCAGTTCAAAGGACTTCACGCGTACCGTTCGTCCCATTCAGCTCATCCGTTCCTTTGCGGCACCCAAACTTGGGGCCTCGCCGGCCTTCTGCTTCGCGCCGCACAAGCCTGTTTTGCAGCAGCATAACGCGGAAGGCCAGCAGGTTTCGCCTGTTTGGCAGGCGGTATTCGGAATGTTCCGCCGCAAGCGCAACTCGATTCAGCAGGGAAAGCTCCTGGTTGCCGCCTATCGATATCCGGCAACAGCAGGCAGGGTGAGCCCCAATGAATATTGAAGGCTTCGCGGGAGGGCTCGCCGCCCTTCCAGACCTCAGTGGCCGGCCAAGCCGGTCTCAATGCCCGGCGTCCCAGGCGAGGACCTGAGAGGACCCCCGTCGATGGCGTTTCTTTTCAATTCCGATGCCGCTCGCGGGGCCATTTTCCGGCAGGCCTTGGCGCGCGAGCTCCCTGATCTGGAATTCTATCATTCCGGTGAATGCGTCGAACCGGAAAAGGTGCGCTACCTGCTGACCTGGAACGTACCCAATGATGTCGCGCGGTTTCGAAATCTAGAAATGCTCTTTTCCATCGGTGCGGGGGTCGATCAATTCAAGCCTGAGACCATGCCGAACCGCGTGAAACTCGTGCGCATGGTTGAAGACGGCATCATACGCATGATGCAGGAATATGTCGTGCTCGGCGTTCTGACGCTCCATCGGGAGATGCTGGCCTATCGGGAGCAACAGGGAAGGGGCCTATGGCAAGCCCATGCAAGTGTACAGTCGACCGATCGGCGCGTGGGCTTCCTCGGGCTTGGGATCCTGGCGCAAGCTGCGATCGATCGCCTGACGCCGTTTCGATTTCCGCTTGCCGCCTGGAGCCGCACGAAGAAAACGGTCGAGGGAGTCGCCTGCTTTCATGGCGACGACCAGCTTGGCGACTTCCTGCGAGGAACGGATATCCTCGTCTGTCTTCTCCCCCTGACGGAGCAAACAAGCGGCATCCTGAACGCAAGACTTTTCTCGCTTTTGCCAGTCGGAGCGAGGCTGCTGCATGTCGGCCGCGGCCCGCAGCTTGACCAGGGCGCGCTCATCGAGGCGCTGGATAGCGGGCACCTGGCAGCCGCCATGCTTGACGTCACCGATCCCGAGCCGCTGCCGGAAAACCATCCACTTTGGTGCCATCCGAAGATGATCATCACGCCGCATATCGCGTCCGTGACGCAACCGCATACGGCAGCACAATCCGTCATAGAGAACATCCGGCGGCACCGCGCTGGACGAAATCCGATCGGCCTTGTCGATCGAACGCTCGGCTACTAACAGGAAAAGCGCCATGTCACTTCTGGTCACCATCGACACCAATCCGGACTTCGCGCCGAAGAACGCCTTGCCTGCTTCGGAACGGCTCATCTCCGGCAATCCATCGTTCAAGACCTGGGCCCAGGACGCCTCGAAAGGCGAGAAGGTGCTGACCGGCGTCTGGGAAGCAACGCCGGGCGAGACCCATTCCATCAAGGGCACCACCTTCGAGTTCTGCCACATTCTCTCGGGCCTCATCGAAATCGAGGAAAAGGGTGGCGAGGCCAGAAGGTACCGCGCCGGCGACAGCTTTGTGATGAAACCCGGCTTCGTCGGGGTCTGGCGGACGATCGAAACCGTGAGAAAGATCTACGTCTGTCATTACGACTGAGACGATGCTGAGGGCAGCACTAGCAGCCCTCAGAATATTCGACCTCGGGAGCCGCGCCTATCCAGATTCAAGGCGGCGAGACACTTCATTCTCAACGAAAAATGCGGCGTGCGGTCCTGTACTGCTCGCATGAGACGGCTTCGTCTCGCCACTCGCAAATCAGGCAGTGGTGGTGCGGCCGGGCCCGAAGCCAAGGAGCAAACTCATGATTGCATTGAAGGACAACGATCTGTTTCGCCAGCAAGCGCTGATCGGCGGCACCTGGCGGGATGCGAGCACGAAAGCCAGGGTCGATGTCATCGATCCTGCCAGCCAGAAAGTGCTTGGCACCATCCCCGATATGGGCCGAGACGAGACCAGGGCAGCAATCGACGCAGCGGCGGCTGCGTTCAAGCATTGGAAGACCAAGGCTCATGCAGAGCGTGCTGCGCTGCTGGAGCGTTGGCATGAGCTCATGCGACGCCATGAGCAGGATTTGGCCCTTCTGCTGACGCTGGAACAGGGCAAGCCGCTTGCTGAATCGCTCGGTGAGATCCGTTATGGGGCATCCTTCGTCAAATGGTTTGCCGAAGAGGCCCGCCGCATCAACGGATCGACAATCCCGGCACCTACCGTCGATCGCCGCATTCTGGTGCTGAAAGAACCAGTCGGCGTCTGCGGGATCATCACGCCCTGGAATTTCCCCAACGCGATGATAACGCGCAAGGTGGCACCAGCGCTTGCCGCGGGCTGCACAGTCGTGATCAAGCCATCTGAGTTTACGCCTTTTTCAGCTCTCGCCATCGCTGTTCTGGCTGAGCGGGCCGGAATCCCGGCGGGCGTGATCAACATCGTGACGGGCATGCCGGCGGAAATTGGCGCGGAGCTGATGGCCAACGAAACCGTGCGCAAGATCTCGTTCACCGGATCGACGCGCGTCGGCGCCTTGCTGATGAAAGGCGCCTCCGACAACATCAAGAGGCTCAGCCTCGAGCTCGGTGGCAACGCGCCGTTCATCGTCTTTGACGATGCCGATATCGACCGAGCGGTCGAGGGGGCGATTGCGTCAAAATTCCGCAATGGCGGGCAAACGTGCGTCTGCTGCAATCGCATCCTGGTGCAAGCTGGCATCTACGACGCCTTCGCCCAGAAGCTAGCCAGCCGGGTTTCGAAAATGAAGGTCGGTGCCGGTACGGAAGAGGGGGTCGCAATCGGTCCGATGATCAACGGCGCGGCGATCGAGAAGATCAAGCGGCACGTCGTGGATGCCCTGGACAAGGGCGCAAAGATCATCTCGGAGAGTGAGGCGGTGCCGGAAGGTCGGCAGTATGCGCGCCCTCTCGTGCTCGGCGGAGCGACGACCGAGATGCTCCTGGCTTCAGAAGAAACCTTCGGGCCGGTCGCACCGCTTTTCCGGTTCGAGACCGAGGACGAGGCGATTGCGATCGCCAACGGCACGCCCTTTGGCCTTGCCGCCTATTTCTACACGGAAAACCTCAAGCGTTCATGGCGTGTTGCCGAAGCGCTGGAATTCGGCATGGTCGGCCTGAACACCGGCCTGATCTCGACCGAGGTGGCGCCTTTCGGCGGTGTCAAACAGTCGGGCCTCGGACGCGAGGGATCCCAGCTCGGGATCGAAGAATATATCGAGACCAAGGCGCTCCATATCGGCGGGCTGGATTGAGCGGCCCATCAGGTCAATATCTGAAACAAGAAAAGGGGGCGATCGAACCGCCCCCTTTTCCTTCACAGTGCTCCGATTTCTATTGGAGCTCTCCAAGAGCTGAAACGCCGCGAGTGAACCTGAAAAGAATACGCTCACGCGCTCTTGCGCAGGGGCTCCAGGCCGACTGCCGCGGCAAGCCCGTCGATGCCGGCGACCTCGGTGTATTCATAGAAGGGGTTGGCGGGTTCGTGACCGCGGTTGACCCAGACCTTGCTCTTGATGCCGAGGTCGTAGGCGGTCATCAGGTCGTAGCGGAAGGAGGAGGAGACGTGGGTGATGTCCTCCGGGCCGCAGCCCAGCTTGTCCAGCATATACTCGAAGCCCTTCATATGCGGCTTGTAAGCGCCGGTCTCCTCCGCGGTGATGACCATGTGGAACGGAGCGCCGAGCTTCTCCACATTCGACATGATGAGATTCTTCATGGAGTTCGACAGGATGACCAGCGGAATCTCCCTGGCAACTTTGGCCAGACCCGCCGGGACGTCCGGATGCGGACCCCATGTGTGGATCTCCTCATTGATGCGCTGGGCATGTTCCGGTCGAAACGCGATGCCGTTGCGCTTGCATGCGCGCTCCAGCGCATTGTGCACGATCTCGAAGTACGGCTTCCACGCGCCGAGAACCTCGTCCAGGCGGTAGGCTGAAAAATCCTTGATCAGCTTTGCCATAGCCGTCGACGAGAGTTCGGAGCCATAGACTCTCCTTGCCGCGCCGGCCATGTCGAAATTGGTCAGCGTGCCGTAACAGTCGAAGGTGATGTACTTGGGTCTAAACGTTGCCATGGCTCGATCCTTTTTCGGTCCTCACGCACCGCGTTCCGGTACGATATGGATCATAGCGGGCAGGCGACCGGATAAAGCACCGCTGTCGCGGCGACCGAGAGCAGAATGTGTCGTATCGGATCGGCGCCGTGGCAGAGAGTTGTGTGAAAAGGCGCCTCCGACTTGTGCGCCAATGTCTTGTGCACCCCGATGCCCGCATAAGATGCGGCGCCGGTCGTCAATGATAGTCAAAATGCCCTTCGTCCATGTCCAGCCCGGGAGCAACTGCTGTCCTGGGCGTCTTACGTTGAGCTCCGAAGATATCGGGAGTGCCGCACAAGCATTGCGGTCGATCTGGAGGACGACATGTTGAGCAACTCGCTGATTGAACTCGATCGCGCGCATCTGATTCATCCGGTCTCATCCTATCGCAGCCATGAGGCGACGGGCGTCCGTGTGCTGAAGTCAGGAAAAGGCGCGACGCTGACCGATGTCTCGGGCCGTCAATTGCTGGACGGCTTCGCCGGCCTGTGGTGTGTCAATGCGGGCTACGGGCAGGACAGCATCGTCAATGCGGCTTTGAGGCAGCTGCGCGAACTGCCTTATGCGACGGGTTATTTCGGGTTGGGCTCCGACCCGGCCATCCGGTTGGCCGCAAGGCTGGCTGAACTGGCGCCTGGCGATCTGAACCATGTCTATTTCACCTTGGGCGGCTCCGACGCCGTCGACAGCACGATCCGCTTCATCCGGTACTATTATCATGCCGAGGGGAGGCCGCAGAAGGATCAGTTCATTTCCGTCGAATCCGGCTACCATGGATCGTCGACGGCAGGGGCCGGCTTGACCGCGCTGCCGGCCTTTCACGCGGGCTTCGGAGTGCCTTACAACTGGCAGCACAAAATTCCATCGCACTACGCCTATCGCAATCCTGTCGGTTCGCATCCCCAGGCTATCATTGCGGCATCGGTCGCCGCTCTGCGGGCCAAGATCGCCGAGCTCGGCGCCGACCGCGTCGCCGCCTTCTATGTCGAGCCGATACAGGGATCAGGAGGTGTCCTCGTTCCGCCGCCGTCTTGGCTGAAGGCGATGCATGCCGTTTGCAGGGAGCACGATGTTTTGTTCGTTGCCGATGAGGTCATCACTGGCTTTGGCCGTGTCGGTCCGCTCTTCGCCTGTGAAGAGGACGACGTCGTGCCGGATCTTATGACCACGGCAAAAGGCCTGACTTCGGGCTATGTGCCTATGGGGGCCGTTCTGATGTCCGACCGCGTCTACAACACCATTGCCGACGGCGCCGGCAAGGCGGCCGTCGGCCACGGCTACACCTATTCCGCACATCCTGTCAGTGCAGCCGTCGGGCTCGCGTGCCTGGACCTTTACGAAAGCGGCCTGCTGGAAAACGGCCGGAAGGCCGGGCATCGTCTGATGGAAGGGCTTCGCGCGCTTGTCGATCATCCGCTGGTCGGCGATATCAGGGGGCGCGGCATGCTGGCTGCGATCGAGCTCGTGACTGACAAGGAGCGCAAGACGCCGCTGCCGGCGGAAGCCGACGCGGCGCGTCGTATTTTCGACCGCGCATGGGACAACGGCCTCGTCATCCGCGCCTTTGCCCAGGGCGTGCTGGGCTATGCGCCGCCGCTCTGCTGCAGGGATGCGGACATCGACGGCATCATTGAGCGAACCAGGACGACGCTCGACCAGACGCTTGAAGACAAGGACATCCGCGCGGCCATGAAAGGGTAAGGACCGAGCCTGTCCTTTAGCCGTTGAATATGCTTTCGAGAGGCAGATGAGATTTCACGATCGGCGACTTCAGCACGACGAAACTGAAGTATTTGTCGATACCGATATCCATCTCGACCAGGCGCTCCATCATCGCCTGGTATTCGCTGATCCCTGCCGTGATGAACTTGACGAGATAGTCGTACCCGCCCGAAACGAGATGGCACTCGACCACGGAATCGATCTTTTCGATCGTCGTGAGAAAGCGCGCGAAATCGATCTGACGATGATTCTTGAGGGTGATTTCGGCGAAGACAGTCAGAGTTTGGCCGAGCTTGGAAACGTCAATCTGAGCGGAATAGCCGGTGATGAAGCCTTCCGTCTGGAGCCTCTTCACGCGCATCAGGCATGGGCTCGGAGAAAGATTGATCAGCTCTGCGAGCTCGACGTTGGAGATCCGCCCGTTCTTCTGCAGTTCGCATAAAATCCTGATGTCGATCTTATCAAGCTTCATAGCAATGCCATGAGATGGGGGCGACAACGGCGTCAAGGATTTGAGACTTCGGCGTCATATACATTGTCATAACATCAACCAGCATCTTTTCCCACCGGACGGTGGAAACTGCCTTTAGAACTCACTGACCTTGCCCCAGGCGCTCATTTTCAGCCGCTCCGGCCTGTAAGGGCGCGGGTCGACAATCGGCGGACTGCCCGTGATGATGTCGGCGATCACATGCCCCGCGCCCGGGCCAATTCCAAAACCGTGGCCGCTGAACCCCGCCGCAAGGATGAAGCCTGGAATGGATTCAACTTCGCCGATTGCCGGAATGCCGTCCGGTGTGCTGTCGATGTAGCCGGCCCAGACGTTTGAGATGGCGAGGTGCCGCAGCTCGGGCACCAGCTTGCACGCTCGCCGATGCGTCAGCCGAATCTGCCTCATGTCGGGGCGGGGATTGAGCGTTCGGTTCAGCTCCATCGGCGTCACCTCGTCGAGCCTCCATTTCGCCAGGGATTCGTGGCCTTGCCGCATGCCCTCGAAGGCCCCGGGGCTGAGGCTTCGCCAGCGGCGGGCGAACATGGGGAGGAATTCGCGGCCGAACCTGACCTGCTGCGGCGTCGGATCGACTCGCGCGCGCCCGCTGATGGCCAGCGCGTATCCGCCATTGCCGCGTCGCGTGGCCGACACGAGCCCTGCGTAAAGGGCATCAGGCAGGCCGGCCGCGCCCGGGGCCAGGGCGAGAATCGAAGAGCGCACGGATGCCTGCGGGAAGCGAATTCCCAGCTGGTTGCAGAACGAAGATGCCCACGCGCCTCCTGCCATGACGACCGTCTTCGTCCGGATCGTGCCCGCCTCGGTCACCACGCCGCTGACCCGGCCGGCACTGAGCTCGATGCCGCGCGCGGCGCAGAGCTGGTGCACCGTGCCACCCGCCGCAATGATCGCACGCGCGGCGATGGGGACGGCCTTTGAAGTATCCGCCGTCCCGTCTGTCGGCGAGAAGACGCCGCCCTTCCACTTGCGACCCGTCGCCTTGCCCCGACCGCTCGCCTCTTCCGAGCTCAACATATGCGTCGTGACGCCAACGGTCCTGGCGAAGTCGCGCCACTTGGCCCAGCCTGCCAGCTCATTCTCGTCGTTCGACAAATACAATAGGCCGCAGCGACGAAAGCCCGTGTCTTCACCCGTTTCCTGGGCAACTCGTTCCCAGAGATCGAGGCTCTTGGTCGCAAGCGGCAGCTCGCGTGCGTCGCGGTTCTGTTGGCGGCACCATCCCCAGTTGCGGCTGGACTGCTCGGCGGCGACGCGGCCCTTCTCGAGCAAGGCAACCTTGAGGCCGCGACGCGCGAGATAGTAGCTTGTGAACACGCCTACGACGCCGCCGCCGATGACGACGACGTCCGCTTCACGAGGAAGGGATGGACTGGATTCGATATGCAGGAGCGGCGCGCTCATCCGACAGGGATCTCCGATGGTCGCCGTAGCGTAACCGAGGAATTGCGGCAGCCCCCGCGGACTTTCGTCGTGAGACCGAATATCCTGCGGTTTACTGCCTTTGACGCAGGCAAATATTGCGAAAATACCTTGCTTGCGTCGCAGCGTGCAGGCGGCGAGACTGATGCACGTGCTCCTGCGATCCGTCGCGCGCCCTTCCTGGCAGGGGCCACGGAAGGCCTGGCGGCGCAGATTGAAATGCCAAATCGGACTTCGTTTTCAGAAGTTCGTGCTGCCCGGATGCTGCCTTTCGGCGACTCCGCGGTGATTGAAATCATCAAGATCGGCGGAACGGATCGAAGTCCATAGAGGCAACCCGCATGAGCCTTATCCAGGAGCAGATCTTGGCGGAAGCGATCAAGCTATGACGTCGGCGCCATCCATGCTTCGCTTCGATCGAACTGACCCGTTCGGTCGGCTCCGCGCTCCGAAGAAGAGTTCTTGCCTCTTGCGCGGGGAGGCCTGAATCATGTCGCAGCCTCCAATGGAGGAATGGCACGTCGAGCGTCAAATCATCGACCTGTCGAAGAAGCGTGGCAAGGCAAAGAACCGAAGGCGCGGCCCGCAGCAGGATGGCCGAACGAAGCTAAAAAGGGAGGGTGTTCCGATGGCCTCTGGCAAGCCGGCTGCAGCCCCCGTCGATGTCGCGCTCTCGGTGCGGGAGCTGAGCGTAAGTCTGCCGCAAGGAATGGAGCGGGCCTACGCCATCGAGAACATCTCCTTTGATCTGAAGCGCGGACAAATTCTCTGCATCATCGGGGAATCTGGATCGGGCAAGTCGGTCACCGCCAATGCGATCATGGGGCTTCTGCCGAAGGTGATCAGGGTCACCTCGGGGGCGATCCACCTGAATGGGACGAACATCGTAGGCCTCGCGCCTGAGAAGCTCCGCAGCCTGCGCGGCCGAGTCGTCTCGATGATCTTTCAAGACCCTCTCTCAGCGCTCAATCCGCTGATGACCGTGGGCGCGCAGATCGAGGAGGTGATGGCCTCGCACGACGTTGGCATGCCGGCCTCCCGTCGCAGCCGGGCCATAGACTTGTTGATTGAAGTGGGTCTGCCTGATCCGCAGCTCATGTATCACCAATATCCCTTCCGGCTTTCGGGCGGGCAGCGGCAGCGGGTGATGATCGCCATGGCTCTGGCCCTCGAACCTGCGATCCTGATCGCGGACGAGCCGACCACCGCACTCGACGTGACGACCCAGGCGCAGATCCTGCAATTGATCCGCGACATTCAACGCCGCAAGGGAATGAGCGTCATGTTCATCACCCATGATTTCGGCGTCGTCGCGGAGATTGCCGACCACGTTGTGGTGATGGAGAAGGGCCATTGCGTGGAGCAGGGCAGTGCCGCGCAGGTGCTGAAGTCGCCCGGTCATCTCTATACGCGCCGTCTGATCGCAGCCGTGCCCCACCTGACCGGCAAGGACCGCGTTCCCTCGGAAGCCGGGGAGCGAGCGTCGATCCTGAAGGTGGAATGCCTGGCAAAGACTTATCGCAGCGGCAGCGCGCTTTTCCGTACGCAGCGCATCGTGCCTGCGGTCAATGGGGTCAGCTTCGACCTCACGTCGAGTCGCACGCTCGGCGTCGTCGGGGAAAGCGGTTCGGGCAAGTCGTCGCTCGGTCGGCTGCTGATCAAGCTCATGGAGTGCGACGGCGGCTCGATTCTGTTCGAAGGCCGCGACATCGCCGGGCTTTCCGAAGCCGAGTTTCGGCCGCTACGGCCGAAGATCCAGATGATCTTTCAGGATCCTTTCGCATCGCTCAATCCGCGATCGACGGTCGGGCAAATTCTCACAGTCGGCCCGGTCGCGCATGGCATGCCTTATGACGAAGCTTGCGGGCGCGCGCGGGAGCTCCTGTCCCATGTCGGCCTGGATGCAGGCGCCTTTGAGCGCTATCCGCACGAGTTCTCCGGCGGGCAGCGCCAGCGCGTCGGCATCGCTCGAGCGCTGATGTTCAAACCAAAATTGCTGATTGCCGACGAGGCGGTCTCAGCGCTCGACGTATCGATCCAGGCCCAGATCTTGAAGCTGCTTGATCAGATCCAGCGGGAGACCGGCGTCTCGATGATCTTCATCACGCATGATCTGCGCGTCGCAAGCCAAATCTGCGATGAAATCGCCGTCATGCATCGAGGGCAAATCGTGGAACGCGGACCGCCGTCCCAGATATTCCTCGATCCGAAATCCACCTACACGCGAGAGCTGGTGGCAGCGATCCCGGGCGAGCAAGCCCGGACCATGCCCGAACATGCAGACTACGGCGGACAGCACAAGGGAGGAGAGACGTTATGACCAAGGGTTCTGCGACGACATCGAGCTACTCGCGGCGTGACGCTCTGCGCATGATGGCGATCGGCGGAGCTGCCGGTCTGATCGCGCCCAATCTATTGGGCAAGCCGGCCCACGCGCGCACTCCGACAAAGCCAACTGGCCGCGTGATCGTCGGCCTTGGACAAGAGCCGACCGTCTTCAATCCGCTGATGGCACACATTGAAGTCGATGATGGTGTGCATTTCTCGGTGTTCGACGCGCTCTTCCGCATCGACCCTCAAGGCGTCATTCAGCCCAATCTTGCCGTGGAAGTGCCGGACCAAAAGAACGGGGGTATTTCGGAAGACGGTCTCAAATGGCGCATTCGTTTGCGTGATGACGTCCGGTGGCACGACGGCAAGCCTTTCAGCGCCGAGGACGTCAAATTCACACTGGAACTGATCACGAGTCCCAACTTCCGGAGTTGGCGCACGGCTGGCCATGCTCTCGTGCGCGACATTACGGTGCTCTCGCCGACGGAGATCTCGTGGCGAATGGAGGAGGCCTTTGCGCCCTATCTGTCGTTCCTGACCGAAACCTTCATCGTCCCCAAGCACATCCTCGAGAAAGAGGCCAATCCGAACAACGCCGCCTTCAACCAGGCCCCGGTCGGCACCGGCGCCTTCAAGTGGGGCAAGAGGGTTGCTGGTGATCATCTCGAACTCGTTGCGAACACCGAATACTTCGGTGATGGCCCTCACATCGAGAGGCTGGTCTTCAAATACATTCCCGATCTCACGGTCCTCTACACCCAGTTCAAGAGCGGCGACATTGATCTCGTAGGTCAGCCCTACATCACGCCCGATCATTACGTGGAAGCCAAGACGCTGCCGAATCGGGTTGTGACGCTCCTCCCGAGGACCTCGTTCGAATCCTTCTACTTGAACCTCGAGCGCCCGCAGTTCAAGGAGCTTGCTGTTCGCGAGGCGCTCTACGCGGCGATCGACAAGGAGGCGATCATTCAGGGGCTCTATTACGGCGTGCCGACCCCGACGGAGACGTTCATGCCGAGGCAGTCCTTCTTCTTCAACGCCAACCTGCCCTTGCACCAATTCGACCTGAATCGCGCGGGCAAGATCCTCGATCAAGCCGGCTGGGCAAAGGGCGCGGACGGCATTCGTGCCAAGAACGGCGTTCGCCTGTCCTTTTCCAATTCGACCACGTCGGGCGATCCGCTTCGCGAGCAGCTGCAGCAGTTCCTGCAGCAGACCTTTGCGCAGCTCGGCGTCGAGATGAAGATATCGAACCTGCCGGCCGCCGTGATGTGGGGCGAGTTCTGGATGCAATCGCAGTTCGATTCCGTGATCGTCGGCAGCTCGTATCTAATTGGCGCCGATCCGGATGTCACCAATCGCTTGCACTCGCGCTCGATCGGAGCGAAGGGCGGCCGCGGCTCGAACAACGCGCAGTATGCAAATCCGGAGGTCGATGCACTCCTTGACAAAGGCGCACGCACCTTCGATCCCGAAGCGCGTCGCGCGATCTACTCTCGCGTGCAGGAACTCGTGCGCCGCGACCTGCCTTTCCTGCCGCTGTATCAGAGCAACTCGGTCGAAGGTCTCAAGAAGGGGATCAACGGATTCGTGCCGAATGGCAATACCCGCACCGAGTCCTGGAACGCGCTTGCCTGGTATTGGGCGAGCTGATGTCTTGCCGGACGGACCACGGCGGACGGCATTGTCACGCTAATGGAGGACTCGAATGTCCGCCTTCCTGCTGAATCGTCTCTTCCAGAGCATCGTGCTGCTGGTGATCGTCTCGATCATCGGTTTCACGGTTCTCAACCTCATGCCGGGCGGGCCCCTCGCCCAATTCGGGCTGGATCCCGGCATGACCCAGAAGGACGTCGAGCGGCTCGCTGCACAGTTGGGCCTCAATCGCCCACTGTGGATTCAGTATCTCGATTGGGCCTGGCGACTGATGCAGGGCGACTGGGGACACTCTTTCCGGGACGGCTCTTCCGTGCTTGCAGTGATCGGTCGCCATCTGCTGGCGACGCTGCTGCTGATGGGCACATCCACCGCATTGGCGATCGCGGCCGGCACGTGGATCGGGATCCGCGGTGCCACCCACCGCTATTCCCTCTTCGACTACTGCGCGACTGTCGGCGCCATGGTGGCGCTGTCCGTTCCGACGTTCTGGTTCGGCCTGATCGGCATCTACATCTTCACCCTGAAGCTGGGTTGGTTGCCCGCAGGCAACATGTACACGATCGGCGACGGCTCCGTCCTGGACTATCTGCATCACCTGATCTTGCCGAGCATGGTGCTGTCGCTCGTTCATGTCGCGATCTGGAGCCGTTACATGCGGACGGCGACGCTCGATGCGTTGAGTCAGGATTTCGTCAAGACGGCGCGGGCCAAGGGCGTGAGCGAGCGCCGCATCTTGCTGAAACATGTCATCGGCAATGCGCTGTTGCCGATGATCACGCTGGCAGGGATGCAATTGCCCAGCATTCTCACCGGCGCGCTGGTCACGGAGACCGTGTTCACCTGGCCGGGCATGGGGCGGCTGTTTCTCGACAGCCTTGGCTACAGCGACTATCCGGTCGTGATGGGGCTGTTGATCTTCTCGGCCATCCTGGTCGTGTTGGGCAATCTGATCGCAGACATCGTGATCGCAACCGTCGATCCGCGCATTCGCCTGGCCTGAGCCTGCGGACCCACGCCAGATAAGAGGAGCGAGTAGATATGACCGCCATCGTCGCGCACGCAGCTCCGACCCGCTGGTGGAACAGCCGCGCTGTTAACCGCTTCATGCGTCACCATCTGGCACTCCTGGGAATCGCGATGATCAGCCTGCTCGTGCTGGCGTGCGCCATCGGTCCCTATGCCTTGCCCTACGACTCGCTCCATATCGATCTGCGCGCCCGCTTTGCTCCGCCCCTGACAGGCCACCATTACTTCGGCACGGATCCTTTGGGGCGTGACCTCGCGGTGCGGCTGTTGATGGCCGGGCGCGTCTCGCTGGCGGTGGGATTCTCCGCGATGTTGCTGTCGACGTTGATCGGTACGCTCGTCGGCGTGACGGCCGGCTATCGCGGGGGCTGGGTCGGGGCCGCACTGATGCGGATGGTGGATGGCTTCCTATCCTATCCCTCGATCTTCCTCGTGCTGGCGCTCGCCGCAACGCTGCGCCCGAGCCCGGTGATGATCACGGTGATCATTGCCGTCACGAGCTGGATGGAGACGGCGCGAATTGTCGAGGCCGAGGTCCGTTCGCTGCGCGAGCGCGAGTTCGTCCAGGCTGCGCGCATGGTCGGACTTAGCAGGGCGCACATCATGTTCCGCGAGATCCTGCCAAATGCCATGGGGCCAATCATCGTCGCCGCTAGTCTGGCCGTCGCGCGCGCGATCCTTCTGGAGGCCTATATCAGCTTTCTCGGCTACGGCATCCAGCCGCCGCTGCCCAGCTGGGGCAACATGCTCAATGGCGCCCAGCAATATCTGGCGAGCGCTCCCTGGCTCGCCATCATTCCCGGTGCCGCGATTACGATTGCGGTAACGAGCTTCAATTTCATCGGTGACGGTCTGCGAGATGCCCTCGACGTTCGAAACGACCACATCTGAACGATTTCAACCGAGTCGCGGCTGAACCCAGCAACCATACGAGAAGAAAAGCCATGCACGCGCCGAGAGTTGCCGAGAAGGCCACGCCCTATTGGTGGGAAGCCGCGCCGCTTAAGCCGCCGCCTCAGCAGCCAATAGCCAAGAAGCTCGACGTGTTGATCGTGGGCGCGGGCTATGCAGGGCTCTCGGCCGGTCTGGTGCTAGCGCGCGAGGGCCGCTCAGTTGCGGCCTATGATGCTATGGACCCTGGCGAAGGAGCTTCGACGCGCAACGGCGGTATCACCAGCGGATCCATTCGGCCCGACTACGCGACGCTCACGCGCCGGTTCGGAGAAGAGAAGGCGCTGGCGATCGAGGCGGAAGGCAAGGCCGCGCGCGAGTTCCTGTACGATTTCATCAGGACGGAAGGCCTCGCCTGCGACTTCCAGCCGGTGGCGCAGTTCAAGGGCGCCTTCGGCTATGAACAATACGAAGCCATGGCGCGGACCGCGGAGCGGCTCGCAAAGAAACTTGGGATCGAAGCGTACGCAGTTCCCTATGCCGAGCAGCGCAAGTACATCGGCACCAATGTCTATCGCGGCGGTTCGGTTCGGATGGATATCGGCGGACTGCACCCGGCGAAATTCCACGCCGAACTGCTGCGGGTCGCGCTCGCTTCCGGATTGACAGTCCACGCGCGGACGCCCGTGATCTCGATCGACAGAGATGGCTCCGGCTTCCGCGTCTTCACCGCGGCCGGTCCGGTGCAGGCGCGTCAGGTGCTGGTGTGTACCAACGGTTACACCGATGGCGCCGCGCCCTTCCTGCGCCGTCGGCTGGTCCCGGTTCGCAGCCGGATCATTGCGACGGAGGAGCTTGCGCCCGAAGTCATGGCGCGGCTGATGCCGAAACGCATGATGATCACCGAGAACCGGGAGGTCGGCTTCTATTATCGGCCCTCGCCTGATGGCAAACGCATCTTGCTCGGCGGCCGCGACAGCTCTCGGGTCGGCGACCCCGTCGCCCCGAAGCTGCTTCTGCGCAAGGGCCTGGTGAATCTGTTCCCTGAGCTGGAGGCCGTTCGCCTCTCACGCTGCTGGTTCGGCCATGTGGCCATGAACCGCGACATGATTCCGCGCATCTTCGAGAAGGAAGGTATCGTCTATGCCAGCGGCTTCTGCGGGTCGGGCGTGGTCTGGGCGCCATGGGTCGGTATGCATGCGGCCCACAAGCTCATGGGACACGAAGAGCGGGCGCGCACCGCGTTCGACTTCAGGCCTCCGGCCTTCATCCCGTTCTATCGAGGCAATCCGTGGTTCATGCCTGCCTTCATTCAGGGCTACCGGATGCGTGACCGGATCGCGATGTGGCGCGCCAGCCGTTGATGGCCGGCAGCGCAGCTTACAACCCAGGGCGTGAATTCCGGAGGCACTTCCGCCTCTCGAAAGAAGATGACGATGCAGTACGTGTCCACGCGCGGCCATTCAGGCCGCAAGCAATTCTGCGAGGCATTGCTTGAAGGCCTCGCCCCGGATGGCGGGCTGTACGTCCCGGAGACCTATCCTCGCGTGGACCACGCCACGCTGGATGCGTGGCGTACGCTGTCCTACGCCAACCTGGCTTTCGAGATCCTGTCACTCTATGTCGGCGATATTCCCTCCGCCGACCTGAAAGCCATCTGTGCAAAGACCTACACGCCGGAGATATTCGGAAAGTCTGACATCGCGCCGCTGCGAAAGCTGGAGATGGGACTTTATCTCCAGGAGCTGTCGAATGGTCCCACGCTGGCGTTCAAGGACATGGCCATGCAGTTGCTCGGCAATCTGCTCGAGTACGAGCTGACGCGCCGGCAGGAGAACTTGAATATTCTTGGTGCGACCAGTGGCGATACTGGAAGCGCCGCAGAATACGCCATGCGCGGCAAGAAAGGGGTGCGGGTGTTCATGCTCTCGCCCCGCGGACGAATGAGCGCCTTTCAACAAGCTCAGATGTTCAGCCTCCAGGACCACAACATCCACAACATCGCGATAGATGGCGTCTTCGACGATTGCCAGGACATCGTCAAGCGGGTGGCGAGCGATCTGGAGTTCAAGCAGCAATACAAGATCGGTGCGGTGAATTCGATCAACTGGGCGAGGCTGCTTGCGCAGGTCGTCTATTACTTTTCCGGTTACCTGCAGGCGTTCGAACGGGGACCGGCAGGCGTAAGCTTTACGGTACCTTCAGGGAACTTCGGAAACATCTGCGCCGGCCATGTTGCGCGCATGATGGGACTTCCGATATCCCGCCTGGTCGTTGCGACCAACGAGAACGACGTGCTGGACGAGTTTTTCCGCACCGGCGTGTATCGCGCTCGGAGCCGGGCCGACACTCTCGAAACGTCGAGCCCCTCGATGGACATTTCCAAGGCATCGAATCTCGAGCGGTTCGTCTTCGACTTGGTCGGTCGCGACGCCGGTCGGACGAAAGCGCTGCTTGATGGTCAGCTCAGGGAACGGGGTGGGTTCGACCTGAGTGGAGATCCCCGATTCGCGGGGGCGGCCGCCAGGTTTGGCTTTCGAAGTGGCAAGAGCAGCCATGCTGATCGGGTGGCGGCGATCCGCGATACGTGGAAGCGTTACCACACTGTGATCGACCCGCACACGGCGGATGGCGTCACAGTCGCGCGCACACACGCCTCCGCCGAGGAGGCAATGATCGTGCTCGAAACTGCACTGCCAATCAAATTCGCGGCGACGATCAAGGAAGCGTTGGGGAGCGAGCCGGGTCTTCCAGAACGGTACAAGGGCCTGGAAGAACTGCCGAGGCGCGTCAAAGTCCTCCCCCCGGACGCACGGGCAGTCAAGGACTACATCGCCGAGATTGTGACCAGCTGAACGGCCGCTTGGGATCGAGGACAATCATGGCCGTGTTTACGGAATTGTCATTCGACGAGGTGACGGCGTTCTTTCGAGCGCTGGGACTCGCCACGCCTCGTTCACTTCGTGGGATTACCGGAGGGATCGAAAACACGAACTACTTCGTCGATACGGACGGCGAGGCCTATGTGCTCACCTTGTTTGAGCGTCTCACATCCGGGCAATTGCCGTTTTACCTGCACTTGATGAAGCATCTTGCGGCTCGCGGCTTGCCCATGCCGGATCCGGTTGCTGACGCGCATGGCGTGATCCTTCACTCGCTGAGGGAGCGGCCCGCGGTGGTCGTCAACAGGCTTCCTGGTGCGAGCGAGGCAGAACCTACGGCCGCCCATTGCAGTTCCGTCGGGGAGTGCCTGGCGCGCCTGCACTTGGCCGGGAGCGATTATCCACGACAACAAGACAATCCGCGGGGGCTTTAATGGTGGAACGAGGTCGTGCCGGTGCTCGGCCGCTACGTATCCGCCGGACAACGCTCGTTACTCTCGGCTGAACTGAACTTTCAGAAAGAGCTCGCTTTGTCCTCGACTTACAGGCAACTTCCCAGGGGGCCGATCCACGCCGATCTCTTCCGCGACAACGTGTTGTTCGAGAGGGGGCGCCTGTCCGGCGTCATTGATTTCTATTTCGCCGGATGCGACACGTTTCTGTTCGATATAGCGGTGTGCCTCAACGACTGGTGCGTCGATGGCCTCACCCGCCGCCCCAATGTCGAGCGAGCCGCCGCTTTCCTGGGTGCCTATGAGAGCGTCCGACCGCTGACTTCCTCCGAACACAAGCTGCTTCCTGCGATGCAGCGCGCTGCGGCATTCCGGTTTTGGCTGTCGCGCCTATGGGATGTGCACCTGCCTCGGCAGGCTGCGCTCCTCAAGCGACATGATCCCAGCCGCTTCGAGCGAATCTTGCTCATGCTCCGGGGAGAGTTCGCATTATCATGATCGTCCAATTTGCGGCAGCGAGGATGGAGGGTACGATGGCGCCGACCTTAGAAGGCCGAATTCGCGAGCTTCTTTCGCAGATCCAGGCGGAGGGCCTCTACAAGCATGAGCGGCTGATCACTGGCGCGCAAGCGGGCCGGATCCGCGTTGTTTCGAAGTCCTCCGAGCGCGAACTCGTCAATCTTTGCGCGAACAACTATCTGGGTCTTACCGATCATCCCGAAGTCATCGCAGCCGCAAAGCGAGGCCTGGATGAGTTCGGGTTTGGCATGGCATCCGTGCGCTTCATCTGCGGTACGCAAACCCTGCACCGCGAACTCGAGCGCACGATCGCTCGCTATCTGGACAAGGATGACGCCATCCTGTTCGCGGCCTGCTTCGACGCCAATGGCGGGGTCTTCGAACCGCTTCTAGAGACCGACGACGCCATCATTTCTGATTCTCTCAATCACGCTTCAATTATCGACGGAGTGCGTCTTTGCAAGGCGAGGCGCTACCGCTTCGCCAACGGCGACATGAACGAGCTCGAGGACCGGCTCAAGGAGGCGGACAGGGACGGAGCCCGGTTCAAATTGATCGCCACTGACGGCGTGTTCTCGATGGACGGATACGTGGCCAAGCTCCCCGCCATTTGCGCCTTGGCCGAGAGGTACGGTGCTGTCGTCATGGTCGATGATTGCCATGCCACCGGTCATCTCGGCGAAGCAGGTCGCGGCACGCCGACGCTGACGGGCGCAAGGAGGCAGGTCGAGATTGTCACGGGGACGCTCGGTAAGAGCCTCGGCGGCGCGATGGGAGGCTTCGTCGCGCCGTCGCAACCGTTCGTCGATCTGCTTCGACAGCGAGCGCGTCCATATCTCTTCTTCAACAGCCTCGCCCCGGCAGTGGCGGCGGGATCGATCAAGGCGATCCAGATCGCGGAAACAGCCGACGACCGCCGGCAGCTTCTTGCTGCGCATACACGGCGCTTTCGGTCGGGCTTGGAAAAGCTGGATTCGAGCTGCTCGCGGGAGAGACGCCAATCATTCCGGTCATGCTGCACGACGCGCGCCTGGCGCAGGATATGGCAGCCGCGCTGGATGAACGCGGCATCTACGTCGCCGCGTTCTTCTATCCCGTCGTCCCCAAAGGAAAGGCGCGGATCAGGACACAGATGTCCGCCGCCCTGAGCGAAAAGGACGTTGAACAGGCCGTCGACGCTTTCGCCGACGCCGGCAAAGCGCTTGGCGTGATTTGATGGTTACAAAGGTGCTCTCATGAAAGCTCTTGTCAAAGCAGCCGCCGAACCCGGGCTCTGGCTCGACGAACGGGGGATTCCGCAGATCGGACCGGATGACGTTCTCATCAAGATCAACAAGACCGGGATCTGCGGCACGGATATCCATATCTACGCCTGGGATGAGTGGGCGCAGCGGACCGAGCCTGTCCCGATGGTCGTCGGCCATGAATATGCAGGCGAGATCGCCGAAGTGGGCGCGAACGTCACGCGTTTCGGGTGAGGGCCATGTTGTCGGCATGAGCAGCCGCGCTGCGCGAGGAGGGCGGTTTCACCTGGATCCTGAAACCAAGGGCATCGGTGTCAATATTCCCGGAGCTTTTGCCGAATATCTGCGTTTGCCCGCCTTCATGTCGTGCCGCTCCCTGATGCGATCGATGACGAGATCGGGGCCATCCTCGATCCGCTCGGCAACGCCGTCCACACCGCGTTGTCGTTCGACCTCGTCGGCGAGGATGTGCTCATCACCGGGGCAGGTCCCATTGGCATCATGAGCGCAGCCAGGCATGTCGGTGCGCGGCACGTCGTGATTACCGACGTCAATCCGCATCGTCTGGCATTGGCATCTGGTGTCGCTGACGTCGTTCCCGTCGACGTGAGCAAGGAAGATCTTCGGTCTGTAGCGCAGTGCCTCGGCATGAAGGAAGGGTTCGATGTCGGGCTGGAGATGAGCGGTGCGCCGGCCGCGTTCGACCAAATGGTTGAAAATCTGGTGATGGGCGGCAAGATCGCCATGCTTGGTATCCCTGCTCGACCCGCGACTGTCGACTGGACCAAGCTTGTCTTCAAGACGCTCACCGTCAAGGGAATCTACGGTCGAGAGATGTTTGAGACCTGGCACAAGATGCTCGCAATGCTCGAGAGCGGTCTCGACATCCGCAAAATCATAACGCACCGCCTGCCGGTCACAGAGTTCAAGACCGGATTTGAGATCATGCGCACCGGCAACTGCGGCAAGATCGTGCTGGACTGGAAGGCGTGAATACGCCCTTCGAGAGGGCTCCTGTCGCGGAACAGCAGATTGAACTGCTGCCGCATCATCAATGAAATTATATGCCGAACTTTGCGCCAGTCCGGCTGCGTAATGCTGTCGGACCGAAGTTACGCTGCGAACTGCGCGGGGATCATGAGATGGCCTCACGCGGTCAGGCGCTGGCCATCAGGCCTGCAACCCGAGCAAGAGACGTTGACCGATCATGACAGCCGCAGCTTATCCAGTCGGGCAGCGCGACAATGAGGACGTGGCCCTGCTTCCTTTCGCCAGAGCGCATCTGGAAGGCGCCCTGAAGCTCTCGCAGGAGATGTCCTGGCCCTACCGCATCGAGGATTGGGATGTCGCGCTGCAGTTGGGCCATGGCTTTGTTCTGCAGCGCGACGGGACGGTGATCGGAACCGCGGCGTGGTGGCCATACGGCGAGACTCATGCGTCCGCCGGCATGATCATCGTTGCAAAGGCCGCTCAGGGTCGTGGCTATGGGGCCCGGCTGATGGATGCGTTGCTGACGTCCGCGCGCCCGCGGACCATCGCGCTGAATTCGACGCCGGAAGGCATGACGCTGTATCGCCGCCGTGGCTTCGTCCCGATCGGGATCATCCACCAGCATCACGGAATTCCCCGCCAAAGCCAAGGAACGCCGCGATCAGGCCTCAGACCAATGGCCGCATCGGAGTTCGAGGCGATCGCGCGGCTCGACCGCGCGGCTACAGGGTTGGAGCGGCGGCAGTTGCTGAATCGGCTGTTTGACAGCGGTGACGGCTATGTCCTGGTGCGTGACGGCTTGCTTTGCGGATACGCCATCTCTCGCCTTTTCGGGCGTGGGCATGTCATCGGTCCCGTCGTGGCCGAAAGCCCGACCGATGCGCGCGCGCTGATCGAATTCACGATCGCGCGGCTCGGGCCTGTCTTCGTCCGGATCGATATTCCAGCCTCCTCGCAACTCGGGGAATGGCTCGAAAGCATCGGCCTCCAGCAGGTTAGTGATGCCACCACCATGGTGCTGGGGACGCCGGCTCCATGGACCGGACCGGCCCGCATGTTCGGGCTCGCCAACCAGTCATTCGGCTAAGGGATATCGGGATGCTGCGCGTGGAGATAGACAGGACGGATGTCCCGAACGCCGGGCCGGGCGAGACGGCCGCAACGATTGGTGCGCTGGCAACACCGGCTCTCCTGCTCGACAAGGACAGGCTGGATCGCAATCTCGCGCGCCTGTCTTCTCGCATGGCTCGGCAAGGCGTCGTGCTGCGTCCTCATCTGAAGACGGCGAAATCCATCGACGTCGCCCAACGCGCCCATCGGTCCGGGGCGGGACCAATCACTGTCTCCACCTTGGCGGAAGCGGAATATTTCGCGCAGCACGGCTTCCGGGACATGACCTATGCCGTAGGACTTGCTCCTCTCACCGCCGACAGAGCAATGCGCCTGCGGAAAGCAGGCATCGACATCAAGGTGCTGCTGGATTCGCCTGAGCAGGCGGTCGTGCTTGGCGCGGCCGGTCGCGCAGCCGGTGTGACACCATCCGCCTTCATCGAGATCGACTGCGACGGTCACCGCGGGGGGCTGACGGCGACCGATCCGAAGCTCATCGCCGTCGCGGCGGCGCTCGCCGAGGCCGGCGTCAAGATCGCCGGCATTCTCACCCATGCCGGCGAATCCTACGGCCTCAGCACGCCCGCCGCCCTTGTCGCGGCAGCGGAGAACGAGCGCGCCTTGGCCGTCGCCGCCGCAACGACATTGCGTGCGGCCGGGCACCAATGCCCCATCGTGAGCGTCGGCTCCACCCCGACGGCCCATTTCGCCGAAGACCTGACCGGCGTCACGGAAATTCGGGCCGGCGTCTACATGTTCTTCGATCTGCTGATGCACGGCATCGGTGTCTGCGCCACCGATGACATCGCCATCTCGGTGCTCGCCACCGTGATCGGCAAGAAGCCCGAGAAGAGTTGGATTTTGGTCGATGCAGGCTGGATGGCGCTGTCGCGCGACCGCGGCACCGCGGCGCAGCGGGTCGACCAGGGGTACGGTCTGGTCTGCGATGTGGCCGGCAAGGTCTATTCAGACCTGATTGTTTCGCATGCGAGCCAGGAGCACGGCATCCTCGCCATCAGGCCCGGCTCGGGTCAGGCTTTGCCCGACCTTCCGATCGGCGCGAAGGTCAGGATTTTGCCCAATCACGCCTGTGCAACGGCGTCGCAACACGAACTGTACAACGTCGTCTCCGCCGGCAGCGACGCGATCGAAGCACGATGGCCACGGATGCGCGGCTGGTAGGCTGTCGAAAGGATCGCTTCCAATGACCTCGCCCCTTCGACACCTGACGGAAGCCGGCTTCCTCGGAAAATTCTACATCGACGGAGAATGGCGGAAGCCGATCGGATCAGTCGCGGCAGCAGCAACCGTCGTCAATCCGGCGACGGAACAGCCGATCGCTGAGGTCGCGCTCGGCGATGACGATGACGTGGACTGCGCCATCGCAGCCGCCAGACGAGCCTTCGCCGGCTGGTCCATGACCGCGCCTGCTGAGAGAGCGGCGCTGCTCGACCGGATTCACGCCTTGCTCCTTGAGCGGCTGGAGCTGTTCGCGCAGGTCCTTATGTGCGAGATGGGAGCTGCCATCACCTATGCCCGGCGCGCTCAGGTGCCGCTGGCCGCCGAACATATCCGTGTCGCCCGCGACAATCTCGCGAATTATCCGTTCATCGCCGCGCGCGGCAGCACGGCGATCATGCGCGAGGCGATCGGTGTCTGCGGGCTCATCACCCCTTGGAACTGGCCTCTCTACCAGATCACGGCCAAGGTCGGCCCCGCGCTCGCGGCTGGTTGCACGGTGGTGTTGAAGCCGAGCGAATTGTCGCCGCTGAGCGCCTTGCTATTCGCTGAGGTCATGGGCGATGCCGGTTGTCCGCCCGGCGTCTTCAACCTCGTTAATGGAACAGGTCCGATCGTCGGCACTCGTCTGGCGTCGCATCCGCAGGTGGACATGATCTCGATCACCGGCTCGACGCGCGCCGGCGTTCTCGTCGCGCAGGCGGCAGCGCCCACCGTCAAGCGCGTTGCCCAGGAGCTCGGCGGCAAGTCGCCGAATATCATCTTGCCGGACGCCGATCTCAGCCGTGCTGTTCCGCTCGGCGTCGGTGCCGCCTTCCGCAATCTAGGCCAATCCTGCAGCGCACCGACGCGCATGCTCGTGCCTCGCTCACACATGGAAGAGGTCGAGACCTTGGCGGCCGCTGCCACTTCAGAACTGGTGGTCGGCGATCCCCTTGCGGAAAGCACGACTCATGGCCCGATTGCCAACCGGCCGCAGTTCGAGCGCGTGCAGACTATGATCGATGTCGGTCTGAAGGAAGGCGCCAAGCTCGTCATCGGCGGGCCGGGGCGGCCCGACGACCTTCAGATTGGCTTCTATGCGCGTCCGACCATCTTCTCGGACGTCCGTCGCGACATGCGGATTGCGCAGGAGGAGATCTTCGGCCCGGTGCTGGCGATCATTCCCTACGAGTCGGTCGACGAGGCGATCGCGATCGCCAACGACACCGTCTACGGCCTCGGCGCCCATGTGCAGGGCACTGATATGGAGACGATGCGGATCGTCGCCGGGCAGATCCAGTCGGGTCAAGTTCATCTCAATTATCCTGACTGGGACCCCAATGCTCCCTTTGGCGGCTACAAGCGTTCCGGCAACGGTCGCGAATACGGCCGCGAGGGCATGGAGGAGTATCTGGAGACCAAGGCCGTTCTCGGATTTTACCGGTGAACGCCAGCGATCTACCGGAGCAATCGATTCAGATCGGGGAATTTCAGCATGTTTCCGAAAGGATCGAACGCGGCGAATTGGTTTTGAACGCAATCGGCGCGGTCCTCGAGGGGGCCCGCCGCCCTTCGCCGAACTGGGACTCGGTCGGGCATGAGCAGCTTCGTTCAATCAAGCGGCCAAAAACCCGAGCATCTTGCGAAGTCCGAGATGATTTCAGCACATTGTATCGAGCGCACGGTGCGATGAAGGGCTGATCGGAACTTGCTTTTCGCATTCCTGGCAGCCGAGGTTCGTCGGAACATGTCGCCCCACGTCGAGCGCATTCACAGCGATGAGCGTCTCCCGGCCGAGGCCGACGTCGTCATCGTCGGTGGCGGCATCCTCGGCTCTACGGCCGCCTATTTCCTGGCGAAGCGCGGCCTCTCCGTAGCGCTCCTCGAGAAGGGCCACGTTGCCTGTGAGCAATCGAGCCGAAACTGGGGTTGGTGCCGCCAGCAGAACCGCGACCGGCGCGAACTGCCGCTCTCGGTGATCTCCATGCGGCTGTGGGACGAGCTCACGCGCGATATCAATCGGGACCTCGGATTTCGTCGCTGCGGTCTCGTCTATGCGACCCACGACGAGGCTGTGCTCGCCGGCTGGGAAAAGTGGCGCGAGGTCGCCAGGGAGTACGACGTCGATACCCGCGTGCTGAGTCGGGCGGAGGTGGCCGAGCGCGTTCCCGAAGCGCGCGACAAATGGGTCGGCGGGACCTATTCGGAGCGAGACGGCAAGGCCGAACCTGCGCTCGCCGCGCCGGCTATCGCTGAGGGGGCCAGAGTTCTGGGCGCCACGATCCACCAGGGATGTGCCGCGCGGACGCTCGACTTGGCCAATGGCAAGATTGCGGGCGTGCACACGGAAAAGGGCTACATCAGAACCAACGCGGTGCTGTGCGCCGCCGGCGCCTGGTCCTCGCGCTTCCTTCGGCCGCTTGGGGTCAGTTTCCCCCAAGCGAGCATCCGGCAGACCGCGCTGCGTTCCACCCCGACAATCAACATAGGCGAGGCGATCTCCACACCCTACTGCACGATCACGCGCCGACTGGACGGCAGCTACACGCTTGCGATCAGCGGCAAGGCGAACCTCGAAATCACGCCCCAGGCGATCCGGTATAGCCGGGAATTCATGCCGCAGTTCTTGCGTCGCCTGAAGAACGTCAGGCTCGGCATCGGCCGATCGTTCGTTTCGGGGCCGGATTCGATGCCGGCGCTGCTGACCAACGATGATCGGATCTTCGAGCAGAATCGCGTGCTGGATCCTCCGCCCTTGAAATGGCTGGTGAGCCAAGTGGTGGAGAGCGTCCGGAAAACCTTCCCCCAACTCGGCAAAATAGAGATCGATAGCGCCTGGGGCGGCTTCGTCGACTGCACGCCGGATGCAGTGCCCGTGGTATCGCAGGTGGACGGGGTGAAAGGCCTGGTTCTCGCGGCGGGCTGCTCGGGTCACGGCTTCGGTTTGGGGCCGGGACTCGGCTATCTGGCCGCAGAGCTCGTCGTAAACGACACGCCTTGCGTCGATCCCACACCGTTCCGGCTGTCGCGTCTGGTCGACGGCTCGAAGCTGGACATCGCCGCCATCTGAAGATCGAGCCGGCGACCGAACAGGTCGCGGCCTGATCGCGATTTAGCAGTTCCTAAAGGGCGTTTCCTCCCCAACTTGAGCCACTCCTTTGGGAGTGGCTCTTTCTTTATGGCAAGACGATTCGGCTGATCGAGGTGACTCGGCCGAAGATGCATCGTTTGGGCGTCGACGTAAGCATCGCCAGCTCGCCGGCCGATGGTTCAACGGGCAGACTTCTCTCCCAACGGACGAACGACCGCGCCGGCGTTCATGATGTCCGCCGGATCAAAGGCGGTCTTGATCCGGCGCATCGCCGCGATACGCCCGACATCGCCGTACCGCTCCAGAAGGTGCTTCTTGAAACGACCGACGCCGTGCTCTGCGCTGAACGTGCCGCCGAGCGCCGCGGCGGTGTCGTAGAGTTGCAGCGACAGGCTGCCTTCGATTTCGCTTGGTGAACTCCAGCCGGTCGACATCGGGAGGAACGAGCACGTTGTAGTGCAGATTGCCGTCGCCGACATGGCCGTAGACGGACAGTTCAAGGTCGGCGTCGTACGATCGCACCTGCGAGCCGGCCAGATTGAGAAAGCGCTGAATGGAGGAAAGCGGTACCGAGATGTCGTGCTTGACCGATCCGTTCCGGCGCTTCTCGCCCTCGGGGATAGTCTCGCGGAGCCGCCACATTGCGGTCCGCTGCGATCCGCTCTGCGCCAGCAGGCGTCCTCGATCCATCCGGACTCGATCGCCTCGGCCAGAACAGCTTCCATCAGTTCGTCGAGATCGAGATGGCGTGAGGAAGACGCGAACTCGACGAGGACGGGGCCTGCTGGGCCTGCTCGAAGGGAGGGCGGGTCAGTCATTGCTTCGGTCGCGAGCGCGATGGATCTGGCCGCCATGAATTCGAACGTGGTCAGCAGGTCTGCGGATTCGCGACGCACCAACGCGAGAAGCTCGGCGAGCGGCGCGCCGTTCGCGAGCTTCAGCCACGCAGTCGCGCGGCGGGCCGGCAAAGGCGCGAGACGCAACACTGCGCCGGTGACGATGCCGAGAGTCCCCTCGCTTCCGACGAAGCACTCTAGCCGGTGTTGTTCTTCCGCAGCTTACGCATGTCGGAGACCACCGTGCCGTCCGCCAGCACCGCCTCGATCCCGAGCAGCAGATCGCGCGTCATCCCGTACCTGACGACTGACAGCCCGCCGGCGTTCGTGCCGATGTTACCGCCGATCTGGCAACTGCCTTCCGCGGCGAGGCTGAGCGGCAACAGAAGCCCGACATCCGCCGCAGCGTTCTGCACATTTTTTTGAATGGCGTCGGCGTCGACGGAGATCGTCATGGAGATCGGTTCGATTTCGCGGATCATGTCCATCCGCTCGAGGCTCAAGATGATCTGCCCTCCGGAAGCATCTGGCGTCGCGCTTCGGCTATCAGTGTAGGCCCGAAGTTTTCGGTGGCCTTTCTGAGAACGCTAGCATCCGCCGCGAACAGCAATCCGCAAGCCTTCTTTCTCTATCGTAGCCAAAACTACTATCCGGGCCATGCAATGCTAGGCGTGTGAAGAGCAGCGCGGTACTTTCCGGCCGAAGCAAATAGATCAACAAAGGTTGGGCGCGATCAGCGGCGGTACTGCGCGCAGTCACCCGGTACTGCAACGCAGTACCGGGGACCGAAAAAACGAATAGACTGATTGATGTCCGAAGTGCTAACAGAATCAGCATGTTAGCGCATCGATTTTGCATTGCACCCATGATGGATTGGAGTGAGAGTTTAAGTTCTTCAATGACTTAGAAGGTGGCGTGTGCACGATGTGTGCACTGGGAAATCAAGAAAAATCTCACCACAGGTAACGTGAGCAGGCCTGGCGCTTGGGCCGGATCCGGATTTCCGAGGCAGGAGGCGGGCGAGTGCTTACGTGCAGTCTCAGCTGTTCGACGCGAAATGAACGAAAATCGAGGATTTGACTCGCACTCTCTCCGCGATTGGCGCAGTCGCCGCAAATTGCGGTAGCAGGCGCGTCGGCCCGCTAGTCGCGCCTGCGCGCGCGTAGTTTGCGGAAATGATCGCCAGCGTGATGGGAAGAGCGCGTCAACGGCGTCGCAGATACGAGCAGAAATCCCTTAGCATAGGCGATCTTCTCATAGGCGTCGAATTCGTCGGGCGTCACAAAGCCAACCACAGGATGATGCTTTCGAGTGGGCTGCAGATACTGGCCAATAGTTAGGAAATCCACGTCTGCGGAACGTATATCGTCCATCAATTGCAGCACCTCGTTCCTGGTCTCACCGAGGCCAACCATGATCCCGGACTTGGTGAATATCTGCGGATCGAGTTCCTTCACGCGTTGCAGCAGTCGGACCGAATGGAAATAGCGCGCTCCCGGGCGCACGGTCAGATATTTCGAGGGCACCGTTTCCAGATTGTGATTGAACACGTCGGGCTTCGCCGCCACGACCGTTTCGAGCGCCCTGTTTGCGCAAAAAATCCGGCGTCAGGATTTCGATTGTCGTGCCGGGGCTCGCTGCGCGGATCGCGGCGACGGTCGCAGCAAAATGCGCCGCCCCGCCATCGGCAAGATCGTCGCGATCGACCGACGTGACGACCACGTGCTCGAGCCCGAGCTTGGCGACTGCTTCGGCGACCCTGGCGGGTTCATCGGCATCGAGCGGGCCGGGCAGGCCGGTGCGCACGTTGCAGAATGCGCAGGCGCGCGTGCAGGTGTCCCCCATGATCATGAAGGTCGCGTGCTTCTTCGCCCAGCATTCGCCGATGTTGGGGCATCCGGCTTCCTCGCAGACGGTCACGAGCTTGTTTTCGCGCACGATGCGTCTCGTCTCGGCCCAGGCGTCTGAGCCCGGTGCCTTCACGCGGATCCACGCCGGCTTGCTCTGCAAGGGCGTCTCCGGGCGGTTCACCTTCTCGGGGTGGCGCGGCGCGTCCGGTCGCAGCTTCGCGCGCGGATCTTTGTCGAGGAGATCGAGCAGGGCGGTCATCTGGTCAACCTCGTGTTGCGCGAGAAGACGACGGCGCCTAGGATCCGGCGCCGGCAAACTGGCTTGCGAGAAAACTGCAAAGGCCTCCGGCCGCAGACATTCGTTGTTCGAACCGAGTAAGTCAAATCGATCGTCAAGCGCACATGCGCCGACCTTTTTCCAGACGCATCGCTAGGGTTCGGCCTTTGCTCACGTCGGCTGTGCCCAGCGTTTGCTGGACAGCTCAACGATCCGATCTTTCGGGCGGAACCGGCAGCTCGTTTTCCGGAGCTTCAGACAAGTGCGGGCCCATAACATCGGCGCGGTCGGGCGGCTGATCGACAATCCTGAGCAAAATTAAAGGCATGTGCGCGATCGGCGGACCTTTTCGAGGTCTGGCACGAATGCTGCTTAGATGTCTGCAAAAGAATAAGCAGTTCTGAACAAGCAAGGCGAGGGGAACGCTCAAAATGCCAGCCAGCACTCAATCTTTAACCTAGCGACGGGCGATATCGCCTGCGTGGCATTGCACGCTTCCCCCTGAAGGCGGCGGTGCAATGAACAATGACGCCTGACGTCGGCTTGGCATGCAAGGGAGAGAGAAATGACAGTCGCGGACGCGCACGATCTGGATCCGCAGGAAACCCGGGAGTGGCTGGATGCCCTATCGGCGATCCGCGGTCACCGCGGCAGCGAGCGCGCTGAATTCGTCGTCAACGCAATCATTGCTGCCGCGCGCGGCGGCGGCCTCGCCATTCAGCAGACGCTGACGACGCCCTATTGCAACACGATTCCGCTGCATCAACAGCCGGTGCTGCCGGGCGACCGCGCCATCGAGCACAAGCTGCGCTCGATCGTTCGCTGGAATGCGCTCGCCATCGTCCTGCGCGCCAACAAGGAAAGTTCAGAGCTTGGCGGCCACATCGCGAGCTTCCAGTCCGCCGCCACACTCTACGATATCGGCTTCGGCCATTTCTGGCATGCGCCAACGGAATCGCACGGCGGCGATCTGATCTTCGTTCAGGGCCATTGTTCGCCCGGCATCTATGCGCGCGCTTTTCTTGAAGGAAGATTGACCGAGGATCAGCTCCTCGGCTTCAGGCAAGAGACCGACGGCAAGGGCCTGTCGAGCTATCCCCACCCCTGGCTGATGCCGGATTTCTGGCAGTTCCCGACGGTGTCGATGGGCCTCGGTCCGCTGATGGCGATCTATCAGGCGCGGTTCCTGAAATATCTGGAGAACCACAAGCTGGCCGAGACCGCGAACCGCAAGGTCTGGGCCTTCATGGGTGACGGCGAAACCGACGAGCCGGAATCGCTCGGCGCGATCTCGCTCGCCGGCCGCGAGAACCTCGACAATCTCATCTTCGTCATCAATTGCAACCTGCAGCGGCTCGACGGGCCGGTGCGCGGCAACGGCAAGATCGTTCAGGAGCTCGAAAGCGTTTTCCGCGGCGCCGGCTGGAACGTCATCAAGGTGCTGTGGGGATCGGGCTGGGATCGGCTGCTGGCGAACGACAAGAGCGGGCTGCTGCTGAAGCGCATGGAGGAATGCGTCGACGGCGAGTATCAGGACTTCAAGAGCAAGAGCGGCGCCTATATCCGCGAGCATTTCTTCGGCAAGTACGAGGAGCTGAAGCAACTCGTCGACGACATGAGCGACGGCGAGATCTGGCAGCTCGCGCGCGGCGGTCACGATCCGGAAAAGGTGTTTGCGGCCTATACCGCGGCGGTGAACCACAAGGGGCAGCCGACGGTCATCCTGCCGAAGACCGTCAAGGGCTACGGCATGGGCGAGTCCGGCGAAGGCCAGATGATCGCGCATCAGGCCAAGAAGATGACGCAGGACGCGCTGCGCGGATTCCGTGATCGCTTCCAAGTGCCGGTCGCCGACGAGGACCTGACCAAGGTGCCCTTCATCCGTCCGGCGGAAGACAGTCCGGAGATGAAGTATCTGCGCGCCCAGCGCGAAAAGCTCGGCGGCAGCCTGCCGCAGCGCCGGCGCAAATCCGCGTCCTTGCAAATTCCACCGTTGTCGACGTTCCAGCGGCTGCTCGACGCCACCGGTGACCGCGAGATATCGACCACGATGGCGTTCGTGCAGATGCTCGGCACGCTGGTGCGCGACAAAGCGATCGGCAAGCACATCGTGCCGATCGTGCCCGATGAATCCCGTACCTTCGGCATGGAGGGCATGTTCCGCCAGCTCGGCATCTATTCGTCGGTCGGCCAGCTCTACCGTCCGCAGGATGCCGACCAGCTCATGTACTACCGCGAGGACAAGACCGGGCAGGTTTTGCAGGAGGGCATCAACGAAGGCGGCGCGATGTCGAGCTGGATCGTCGCGGCGACGTCCTACTCGACGAACAACGTGCCGATGATCCCGTTCTACATCTACTATTCGATGTTCGGCCTGCAGCGCGTCGGCGACCTCGCCTGGCTTGCCGGCGACATGCGGGCGCGGGGATTCCTGCTCGGCGGCACCGCGGGCCGTACCACGCTGAACGGCGAAGGCTTGCAGCACGAGGACGGCCACAGCCACGTCCTGGCCGGCACCATCCCGAACTGCGTCTCCTACGATCCGACCTTCGCCTATGAGGTCGTGACGATCGTGCGCGAAGGCATGCGCCGGATGTATGAGGCGCAGGAGGACGTCTACTACTACATCACGCTGATGAACGAGAACTATTCGCACCCCTCGCTCGCCGAAGCGGGCAAGGGGGCGGAAGAAGGAATTCTCAAGGGGCTCTATCTCCTCAAGAACGGCGGCGAGACGCCGAAGAAGGGACTTCGCGTCCAGCTCGTCGGCTCGGGCACGATTCTGCGCGAGGTGATCGCGGCCGCGGATCTGCTAAAGGCCGATTTCGGCGTGACGGCGGACGTGTGGAGCGCGACGAGCTTCAACGAGTTACGTCGCGACGGCATGGCCACGGAACGGTGGAATTTGCTGCACCCGACAGAGCCGCGCCGCAAAAGCTGGGTCGAAGCGCAGCTCGAAACGCATCCGGGCCCGGTCGTGGCGTCGACCGACTACATGCGCAACTATCCCGATCAAATCCGTGAATATGTCCAGGCGGCCGGACGCCGCTACGTCGTGCTCGGCACCGACGGTTTCGGCCGCAGCGACTATCGCGTCAAGCTGCGCAAATTCTTCGAGGTCGATCGGCATTACGTCGCCATCGCCGCGCTCAAGGCGCTGGCCGACGAAGGCACGATCAAGCCCGCGATCGTCGCGGAAGCCATCGCCAAGTACCAGATCGACGCCGGGCGCGCTGCGCCGTGGACCGTGTGAGACAGCGAGCCGAGGGCAGAGCGATGAGTCTGATCGATATCAAGGTTCCCGACATCGGCGACTTCAAGGAAGTTCCGGTGATCGAGGTCTTCGTCAAGCCGGGCGACCAGGTAATGGCCGAAGATCCGCTGGTCGCGCTGGAATCCGACAAGGCGACCATGGAGGTGCCGTCGCCGCGTGAAGGCATGGTGAAGTCGGTAGTCGTCAAGGTCGGCGACAAGGTGAGCGAAGGCACGGTGATCGTGCAATTCGAGGGCGTCGGCGCCGAACAGGCCGAGGCGCGACCGGTCGTCAGTGCTCCGCCGTCGCCCGTCAGCGCGCCGGCCGGCCTCGCCGAGGTGCGTGTTCCTGATATTGGCGACTTCAAGGACGTTCCGGTCATCGAGATCTTCGTGAAGCCCGGCGACCGCGTTGAGGCGGAGGATCCGCTGATTGCGCTCGAATCGGACAAGGCGACGATGGAAGTACCGGCGCCGCTCTCGGGTATCGTGCGCGAGATCAAGCTGAAGACCGGCGACAAGGTCAGCGAGGGCGCCGTCATTCTCGTGCTCGCGACCAGCGAGGGGGTGGCGGTCGCGCCGGCAGCTGCTGCGCCGACAACACCCGTGTCAACGGCGCCTGCTGCGGTCCCCGTGGCGCAGGCCGGTGCGGTGGACGAGAAGGCCTTCGCGCTCGCCTATGCGGGTCCCGCGGTCCGCAAGCTGGCGCGCGAACTCGGCGTCGATCTCGGCAAGGTCAAGGGGACAGGCAATCATGGCCGCATCCTGCGCGAGGACGTCCAGGCCTTCGCCAAGAGCGGGGCTGCGCCATCCAAGCCGCAGGCCGCGCCAGCAGGCGGTAGCGGCGTCGGTGGCATCGATCTACTGCCCTGGCCCAAGATTGATTTCGCCAAATTCGGTCCGGTCGACCGCAAGGAGCTCGGCCGTATCAAGAAGATTTCCGCGGCCAATCTTCATCGCAACTGGGTCGTCATCCCGCACGTCACCACCCATGACGAGGCCGACATCACCGAACTCGAGCAGTTCCGGGTGAAGATGAACAAGGAGCTGGAGAAGAGCGGCGTCAAGCTCTCGCTGCTGCCGTTCATGGTGAAGGCGGCCGTCGCGGCGTTGAAGAAGTTTCCGGAGTTCAACGCCAGCCTCGACGGCGGCACGCTCGTCTACAAGAACTACTGGCACATCGGGTTCGCCGCGGACACGCCGAACGGCCTGATGGTGCCCGTCATCCGCGATGCCGACAAGAAATCGATACCGGACATCGCCAACGAGATGAACGCGCTGGCCAAGCTGGCACGCGAGGGCAAGATCAAGCCGGACCAGATGCAGGGCGGCACCTTCTCGATCTCCTCGCTCGGCGGCATCGGCGGCATTTATTTCACGCCGATCATCAACGCGCCCGAGGTCGCCATCATGGGCGTCTGCAAAGGCTACTGGAAGCAGCATTCGGCCGACGGCAAGACCTGGACATCGCGCCTTATCTTGCCGCTGTCGCTGTCCTGGGACCACCGCGTCATCGACGGCGCGGCGGCCGCGCGCTTCAACGTCTATTTCGCCAATGTGCTCGCCGATCTGCGGCGCGTGTTGTTCTAAGGTTGGGGAGCGCAGTATGGCTCAGATCGAAGTCAAGGTTCCTGACATCGGCGATTTCAAGGACGTCGCTGTCATCGAGGTGATGGTGAAGGCCGGCGAGACCGTCGCGGTCGATACCAGCCTCGTCATGGTCGAATCCGACAAGGCGTCGATGGAGATTCCGTCCTCGGACGCCGGCGTCGTCAAGGAAGTCAAGGTCAAGGTGGGCGACAAGGTCAGCGAGGGATCCGTCATCCTCATGCTGGAGACGACGGGAGCCGCGGCCGCAGCAACGTCCGCACCGGCCTCGCCACCAGCCGCCGCGACGCCACCCGTTTCGCCCGCCGCCGCGTCCCATTCGGGCAAGGCGGACCTCGAATGCGACATGCTGGTTCTGGGTGCCGGTCCCGGCGGCTACTCCGCCGCCTTCCGCGCCGCCGATCTCGGCATGAAGACCGTGCTGGTCGAGCGTTACGACACGCTCGGCGGCGTTTGTCTCAACGTCGGCTGCATTCCAAGCAAAGCACTGCTGCACACGGCATTCGTGATGGACGAGGTCAAGCATCTCCCCGACCATGGGATCACCTTCGGTGCGCCGCAGATCGATCTCGACAAGCTGCGCGGATTCAAGGATGGCGTGATCGAGAAGCTGACCGGCGGCCTTGCCGGCATGGCAAAGGCGCGCAAGGTCGAGGTCGTGACCGGCGTCGGTGCCTTTCTCGATCCGCATCATCTCGAAGTCGTGTCGGAAGCCGGTGACAAGAAGACAATCAAGTTCGCCAAGGCAATCGTTGCCGCCGGCAGCCAGGCCGTGAAGCTGCCACTCCTCCCGGAAGATCCGCGCATCGTCGACTCGACCGGCGCGCTGCAGCTCAAATCGATCCCCAAGCGCATGCTGGTGATCGGCGGCGGCATCATCGGGCTTGAAATGGCCACGGTCTATTCGACGCTCGGATCCCGCATCGACGTCGTCGAAATGCTCGACGGTCTGATGCAGGGCGCCGATCGCGACCTGGTCAAGGTCTGGGAGAAGATGAACGCGCGTCGCTTCGACAGGGTCATGTTGAAGACAAAGACGGTCGGCGCGAAAGTAACCGAAGCCGGAATTGAAGTGAAATTCGAGGGCGAGCAGGCGCCGCCTGAGCCGCAGGTTTATGACCTCGTTCTGGTGTCGGTCGGCCGCAGCCCGAACGGCAAGAAGATCGACGCCGACAAGGCCGGAATCGCGGTGACTGAGCGGGGCTTCATCGAGGTCGACAAGCAGATGCGCACAAATGTGGCGCATATCTTTGCGATCGGCGACATTGTGGGGCAGCCGATGCTGGCGCACAAGGCCGTCCACGAAGGTCATGTGGCCGCGGAAGTCGCCCGCGGCGAGAAGTCGTATTTCGACGCGCGGCAGATTCCGTCCGTCGCCTACACCGATCCCGAAGTCGCGTGGGCCGGCAAGACCGAAGACCAGTGCAAGGCGGAGGGCATCAAGTTCGGCAAGTCGGTCTTCCCCTGGGCGGCGTCGGGCCGCGCCATCGCCAATGGCCGCGACGAGGGTTTTACCAAATTGCTGTTCGACACGACGACGCACCGCGTCATCGGGGGCGGAATCGTCGGCACGCATGCCGGCGATCTCATCAGCGAGATCTGCCTTGCAGTCGAGATGGGCTGCGAGCCGGCAGATATCGGCAAGACCATTCATCCGCATCCGACGCTCGGCGAGTCCATCGGCATGGCGGCGGAAGTCTTTGAAGGCCACTGCACCGATCTGCCACCGCAGAAAAAGAAGTAGCGCGGCCTGCCAACGCAGGACACAGCGAGATCAGGGAGGGAGACACAATGTCTGGAGCGACCACCGTGACGTCCGGAACGATAGCTGCGACACAGAAGAAGCCGTTGTACCGGGTTCTCTATGTTCAGGTACTCGCGGCGATCGTGCTCGGCGTCATTGTCGGCTGGCTTTGGCCCGATCTCGGCAAGAACGACTGGATCAAGGCGATGGGCGACGGCTTCGTCAAGCTGATCAAGATGGCCATTGCACCGATCATCTTCTGCACGGTCGTCTCTGGCATTGCCCACATTTCGGAGGTCAAGAAGGTCGGCCGGGTCGCGATCAAGGCGTTGATCTACTTCGAAGTCGTTTCGACCTTTGCGCTGGCGTTGGGCCTGATCGTCGCCAATGTGCTGCACCCCGGCTCAGGTTTCCAGGGGCAGTCGAACGCCGCGGCCGTCGCAGGTTACGCGAAACAGGCGAGCGAGATGAAGTCGGTGGACTTCGTTCTGCACATCATTCCGGATACCGTCGTCGGAGCCTTCGCGCAAGGCGAAATCCTGCAAGTGCTGCTGTTTGCCATCCTGTTCGGCTTCGCGCTGATGGGACTCGGCGAGCGGGCTCATACCGTCCGGTCGTTCGTGGACGACGTTGCCCATGCGATGTTCGGCGTCATTTCGATCGTGGTCAAGGCCGCGCCGATTGGAGCCTTCGGTGCGATGGCTTACACGATCGGTCGCTATGGCCCCCAGGCGCTCGGCAATCTCGCCGGCCTGATCGCGACTTTCTATCTCACGGCGCTTCTGTTCGTGGTCGTTGGGCTCGGCATCATCGCCCGCATCGCCGGCTTCTCGATCCTCAAGTTCCTTAAATACATCAAGGACGAGTTGCTGATCGTGCTCGGCACCTCGTCCTCGGAGAGCGCGCTGCCGCAGATGATGGAGAAGCTGGAGAAACTCGGCTGCTCCAAGTCAGTCGTCGGTTTGGTGGTGCCAACCGGCTATTCCTTCAACCTCGACGGCACCAACATCTATATGACCCTGGCGACGCTGTTCATCGCCCAGGCGATGAACGTCGAGCTTTCCTTCGGCGAACAGATGACGATCCTCGTCGTCGCGATGCTGACCTCGAAAGGCGCTTCGGGCATCACGGGTGCGGGGTTCATCACGCTCGCCGGCACGCTTGCCGCTGTCAGGCCCGAACTGCTCCCCGGTATGGCGATCGTGCTCGGCATCGACAAGTTCATGAGCGAATGCCGGGCGCTCACCAACCTCTGCGGCAACGGCGTTGCCTGCGTGGTGGTGGCGTGGTGGGAGGGCGAGCTCGATCGCGAGAAGTTGCGTTCCGGACTCGAGCGGGACATAGATCCGACGGACTTCGAGACCGCCGTCACCGAGGGACGAGGTCTCTGACGGCGGCGCAGTGCAAATGGCCATTCGTTCAAATCAGAAGAGAACGGGGAGTTGATCATGACGGACGTGGTAATTGTCTCGGCGGCGCGAACGCCGGTTGGTTCCTTCAACGGAGCATTCGGCGCGCTGACCGCCCATGAGCTCGGGGCTGTGGCGATCAAGGGCGCTCTCGAGCGCGCCAAAGTCGCCCCCGAAGAGGTCGACGAGGTCATTCTCGGCCAAGTCCTCGCAGGCGGCGAGGGGCAGAATCCGGCACGGCAGGCCGCGATGGCAGCCGGCATTCCGCAGGAGAAGACGGCGTGGGGCATGAACCAGCTCTGCGGCTCGGGACTGCGCTCGGTCGCCCTTGGCCTGCAGCAGATCGCCAATGGTGATGCCAAGGTCATCGTCGCCGGCGGCATGGAGTCCATGTCGATGGCCCCGCACCTGTCGCACCTGCGGAACGGCACTAAGATGGGCGACGTCAAGTTCGTGGACTCAATGCTGAAAGATGGTCTGCTGGATGCCTTCCACGGCTATCACATGGGGGTCACCGCCGAGAACATCGCCGCCAAATGGCAGATTACCCGGGAAGAGCAGGACGCGTTCGCCGCCAGCTCGCAGAACAAGGCCGAGGACGCGCAAAAAGCCGGTCGGTTCAAGGATGAGATCGTTCCCGTCACTGTCAAGACCAGGAAGGGCGACGTTGTCGTCGACCAGGACGAGTATATCCGTGCCGGCACCACGGTGGACGCGCTCGCCAAGCTGAAGCCCGCCTTCAACAAGGAGGGCAGCGTGACCGCCGGCAACGCCTCGGGCATCAACGATGGCGCGGCTGCCCTGGTTTTGATGAGCGCGGATGAAGCCAAGAAACGCGGCCTCGCGCCGCTCGCAAAGATCGTGTCCTGGGCCACCGCGGGCGTCGACCCGGCAGTGATGGGTTCGGGGCCGATTCCTGCTTCCCGCAAGGCGCTCGAGAAGGCCGGTTGGCAGGTCAAGGATCTCGATCTCGTCGAGGCGAATGAAGCCTTCGCGGCGCAGGCTATCGCTGTCAACAAGGACATGGGTTGGGATCCGTCGATCGTCAACGTCAACGGCGGCGCCATCGCCATCGGCCATCCGATCGGGGCCTCCGGCGCGCGTGTGCTGACGACGCTTCTGTTCGAGATGCAGAAGCGCGGCGCGAAGAAGGGCCTTGCCACGCTGTGCATTGGCGGCGGCATGGGCGTCGCCCTGACGGTCGAGCGCTAGGCCTCTGCGGCCGGTCCATTCGGCTGGAACGAGAAGCGGACGACCACAGGCCGTCCGCGAACGACCACGGCTCCCCGGAGCCGGCAAATACAATACGAACCGATCAGGATGAGGAGGGGACAATGTCCAGAGTTGCGGTGGTGACCGGCGGAACGCGCGGCATCGGCGAGGCAATCTCGGTTGCGCTCAAGGCAGCCGGCTACAAGGTGGCTGCGAGCTACGCCGGCAATGACGAAGCGGCCGCCAAATTCAAGAGCGAGACCGGCATCAACGTCTACAAATGGGACGTGTCGAGCTACGAGGCCTGCGCCGCCGGCCTGAAGCAGGTTGAAGCGGACCTCGGGCCGGTGGACGTACTCGTCAACAACGCCGGCATCACCAAGGACGGCATGTTCCACAAGATGACGCCGGAGCAATGGTACGCGGTCATCAATACCAACTTGAACTCGCTGTTCAACATGACCCGGCCTGTATGGGAAGGGATGCGCGAGCGCAAGTTCGGCCGAGTGATCTGCATCTCGTCGATCAACGGCCAGAAGGGCCAGATGGGGCAGGTCAACTACTCCGCCGCCAAGGCGGGTGACATCGGCTTCGTCAAAGCGTTGGCGCAGGAGGGCGCGCGCGCCGGCATCACCGTCAATACGATCTGCCCGGGCTATATCGCGACCGAGATGGTCAAGGCGATCAACCCGGAGGTGGTGGCCAAGAACATCCTGCCGCAGATTCCCGTTGGTCGCCTGGGCGAGCCGCATGAGATCGCGCGAGTGGTTGTGTTTCTGGCGTCCGATGACGCCGGCTTCATCACCGGCTCGACGATTTCAGCGAACGGCGGCCAGCACATGGCTTGAGCGACCGCGATGTCGATTCATCCACGAGGGGACCTCACGACGCGAACGCTCGCCATGCCGGCGGACGCAAATCCGAGCGGCGACATCTTCGGCGGCTGGGTGCTCTCGCAGATGGACATTGCCGGCGGCATCCATGCCGGCCAGCGCGCGCAGGGACGAGTCGCGACGGTGGCGATCGAGGCGATGCATTTCATCAAGCCGGTCCATGTCGGGGATGTCCTGTGCGTTTACGCGTCGCCCGAGCGCATCGGGCGCACGTCGCTGGCGATCCGCCTGGAGGCCTGGGCACTGCGCAGGCGCCTGGGGGAACGTGTGAAAGTGACGGAGGGGATCTTCACCTTCGTTGCACTGGATGCCGAGGGACGACCTGCGCCGATCCCGGCCGGTCGAGACGAGCAGTAACGACCAATCAGGGAGAGGGACATGTCCGACGGAAAACCGAAGGCAGGCGCGACCGATTGGGGCCTTCCGGGTCTCGACTTCGCTAAGCTCATCGAATCCTGCCAGATCAGCGGCGTCGATATGAAGGCGCTGCTCGATATGGAGAAGAAAAACATCGAGGCCCTGATCGCGGTCAACCGCTCGGCCTATGAAAGCTGGCGAAACCTGATGGCGCGACAGGCGGAAGTCTTCCAGGAAACAATGACGGCGATCGCCGCCGAGGCCGGCAACGAGGCCGTGGCGGGAAGGCGCGCCGAGATCGCCCGACAGGGATTCGAGACGGCGCTCGCCAACATGCGGCAGCTCGCCGAGACCACAACGGAACAGCAGAAGCAGATGATCGACATATTGCGGCGGCGTTTCGACGAGGGAATGGCTGCAATGCGGGCGCGTGGCGGAAGCACCTGATGTCGACCAGCCGCAAAAGGCAACAGGGGCGTATCCGCCCATCGAAAAGGCGTGAGAACGGGGAATAGGATGGACCAGGATCTGAGGGAAGCCGCACTCGAATATCATCGCCTGCCGAGGCCGGGAAAGATTTCGGTCGTGCCGACCACGGCGATGGCGACACAACGCGATCTGTCGCTCGCCTATTCGCCTGGCGTCGCGGAGCCCTGTCTTGTCATCGCCAAGGACCCGTTACAGGCGGACCAACTGACCGCCCGCAGCAACCTGGTGGCCGTCGTCACCAACGGCACCGCTGTGCTTGGGCTTGGTAATATCGGGGCTCTGGCAGGCAAACCCGTCATGGAAGGCAAGGCGTGCCTGTTCAAGAAGTTCGCCGGCATCGATGTGTTCGACATCGAACTCGCCGAGGAGGACCCCGACGCTTTGATCGAAACCATCGCCAGGATGGAGCCGACCTTCGGCGGCATCAACCTGGAGGACATCAAGGCGCCGGAATGCTTCTACATCGAACAGCAGCTCCGCAAGCGCATGAAGATTCCGGTCTTCCACGATGACCAGCACGGCACCGCGATCATCGCTGCGGCGGCAATCCTCAATGGGTTGAAGCTGGTCAAGAAGGATATCGCTGACGTCAAGCTGGTATGCTCGGGCGCTGGCGCAGCTGCGCTGGCCTGTCTCGATCTCATCGTCAGCCTCGGCTTGCGGCGTGACCGTATCATCGTCACTGACGCAAAGGGCGTCGTCTATGCCGGCCGCACGGAAGGCATGGACGACAACAAGGCGCGCTATGCGGTCAAAACGGAGGCGCGAAAGCTCGACGAGATCATCCAGGACGCCGATATCTTTCTCGGCCTGTCAGCCGGCAAGGTGCTGACGCAAGACATGGTCAAGCGGATGGCACGGGATCCCCTGATCTTTGCCATGGCCAACCCGATTCCGGAAATCATGCCGGAAGATGCGCTGGCGGTTCGTCCAGATGCGATCATCGGCACGGGACGATCGGATTATCCCAACCAGATCAACAACGTTCTCTGCTTTCCCTTCATCTTCAGGGGCGCGCTCGACTGCGGGGCGACGACCATTAACGAGGAGATGAAGCTCGCGACGGTGCGAGCGCTCGCGGATCTGGCGATGGCGGAAGTGCCCGAGGTGGTCGCTGTCGCGTACAAGGGGGAGAATCTTCGCTTTGGCCGCGATTATCTCATTCCAAAGCCGCTCGACCCGCGGCTCATCGAGGTCGTGGCGCCCGCGGTTGCAAAGGCTGCGGCGGACAGCGGCGTCGCCAGGCGTCCGATTGCGGACATGGAGGCCTATCGCCAGCAGTTGAGCCGGTTCGTCTATCATTCCGGCAACGCGATGCAGCCGGTGTTCTCGGTGGCGAAGGGAAGCGGCAAGTCGCTGCTTCTGGCCGAGGGTGAGGACGAGCGCGTGCTGCGCGCGGCACAGGTGGTCGTCGACGAGCGGATCGCAAAGCCGTTGCTGGTCGGCCGGCCCTCGACCATCGAGGAGCGGATCAAGTCCTTCGGTCTCCGGCTCAGACCAGGGAGCGACTGCGAGATCATCGATCCGCACGATTCTGAAGTCTATTCCCAGTGTGCGGATGTCTACCACGGGCGCAGGAAGCGTGATGGCGTATCAGCCGCGTTGGCGCTTTCGGAGACGCGCAGCAATGCGACCGTGCTCGCCTCGATCCTTCTCGAAAGGGGGCTCGGAGATGCGATGCTGTGCGGCGTCATCGGCAGCACGTCCGATCACCTGAAGGCGATCCGCAACATGATCGGAACGCGCGACGGCCTGCGGACGCTTGCCGTGATGCAGATGCTCATCCTGCAGCAGCATCAGCTGTTCATTTGCGACACCCATTGCAATCTCAATCCGACCGCCGAACAGGTCGCCGACATCGCACTGATGGCCGCGGCGGAGGTGAGCCGATTTGGCATTACCCCTCGGGTGGCGTTGCTGTCGCATTCGAGCTTCGGAAGCTCCGCGGTCCCGGAAGCGCACAAGATGCGGGAGGCGCGGGCGATCATTCTTGAGCGATCCCCCGATCTCGCGGTCGAAGGCGAGATGCGCGGCGACGCTGCGTTGTCGCCGTCCGTGCTGCACCACGAGTTTCCGGATTCCGGTTTCGAGGGGCCGGCGAACGTGCTGGTGATGCCGAATCTCGACGCCGCCAACATCTCCTACAATTTGCTCAGGATGGCGGCGGGACAGGGACTGACGGTCGGCGGCATCCTGCTCGGCGCGGCGAAGCCGGCCCACATCCTCACGCCATCGTCCACCGTGCGGCGAATCGTGAACATGGCGGCGGTCGCGGTCGCGGATGCAGTGTCCGAACGGGCCTGATCGGTAGGACATGCTTGGGGTGGGTTGTGAGCGCGATTGGTCGAGGCCATCATGGGTAAGCCGCAATTGGGAAAGCCCCGGATTGTCATCGTCGGAGGCGGAGCCGGCGGACTGGAGCTTGCGACCCGCCTCGGCAACAAATACGGGCGCAAAGGTAAGCTCGATGTCACGCTGATCGAGCGAAACCGCACCCATGTGTGGAAGCCGAAGCTGCACGAGATCGCAGCCGGCAGCATGGATATCTCGGCTCACGAAGTCGACTATCTCGCGCAGTCCTACTGGCACGGCTTCCGCTATCGCATCGGGGAGATGATCGGGATCGACCGGGATAAGCGCCAGGTGCTGGTCGGGCCCTATCATGATTCCGAAGGCCGTGAAGTCACTCCAAAACGGATCTTCGACTATGACGCCCTCGTGGTCGCCGTTGGCAGCCAGAACAACGATTTTGGTACGCCTGGCGTCGCCGATCATGCGATCAAGCTGGAATCGCAGCTTGATGCGCGGCGGTTCCACGAGCGCATGGTCAATGCCTGCATCCGCGCCCATGCCCAGACATCGCCTTTGGGAATTCATCAGTTGAAGGTCGCGATCATCGGCGCCGGCGCGACTGGCGTCGAACTGGCCGCCGAGCTCCACCGCACGACGCGAGAAGTGGTGGCGTATGGCCTCGACCAGGTCGATCCGCAGAAAGACATTAGCATCACGTTGATCGAAGCTGCCGATCGGGTGCTTCCCGCGCTGCCCGAACGGGTTTCGAAGGAGACCGAGAAGCTGCTTGCCAGACTAGGGGTCAACGTGCTCACCGGCGCCAAAGTGTCCGAAATCGGCTCGGACCATGTGAGCTTGACGGACGGCGGGACGATCCCCGCCGAGCTGATCGTCTGGGCGGCCGGCGTCAAGGCGCCCGACTTCCTGAAGGACATCGCCGGCCTCGAAACCAACCGGATCAACCAGCTCGTCGTTCGGCCGACGCTGCAAACGACGCGCGACGACGCCATCTTCGCCATCGGTGACTGCTCGGCTTGCTCATGGGGCGAGCGCGGCAACGTGCCGCCGCGCGCGCAAGCGGCTCACCAGCAGGCCTCTCACCTCTATTCGCAGATTCCGCGCTACCTGCGGGGCGAGCCGCTGAAGGACTATCGCTACAGGGATTTCGGCTCGCTGGTATCGCTCGGCGAATTCAGCACGGTCGGATCGATGATGGGCGCGCTCGTAGGCGGCAGCCTCGTGTTCGAAGGCATGTTCGCGCGGATGATGTACCTGTCGCTCTACAAAATGCACGAGCGCGCGCTGCATGGTTCGATCAAGGTCGCACTCGACACGCTGGCCCGGCTGATCACCCGGCGCACCGAACCGCATGTGAAGCTGCACTGACAGTTGATTCTCGCAAGGGGTGCTGCGGGAAGTCGGAGGAATGTTGATGGACGCCGTGTTCCTTGCGCGCATGCAGTTTGCCGCCAACATCACGTTCCATATTCTGTTCCCATCGATTTCGATCGCGCTGGGCTGGGTGCTGCTGTTCTTCAGATTCAAGCACCTGCGCGCGACTGATCCGCAGCAGAAATTCGATTGGCTTTGCGCTTACCGTCAATGGACGAAGGTGTTCGCCCTGACATTTGCGCTCGGCGTAGTCAGCGGCGTCACCATGAGCTTCCAGTTCGGCACCAACTGGCCCGGATACATGGAGCGCGTCGGCAACATCGCCGGCCCGTTGCTCGGTTACGAGGTGCTGACGGCTTTCTTCTTGGAAGCGGGCTTTCTCGGCGTCATGCTGTTCGGCCATCGCCGGGTCGGCGAGATGGTCCACCTGGGAGCGACCGTCCTCGTCGCGGTTGGCACGCTGATGAGCGCCTTCTGGATCCTGGCTCTCAATTCGTGGATGCAGACGCCTGCCGGATACGAGATCGTCAACGGACAATTTCACGCGCGCAGCTGGCTGGAGATCGTCTTCAATCCGTCCTTCCCGTATCGCTTGGTCCATATGATGCTCGCGTCCGCGCTGACCTGTGCGTTTCTGCTGATCGGGGTCAGTGCCTGGCAGCTGCTGAAAGGCGTCGCCACCGCCAGTGCGTCACGCGTGCTGCGGACCGGGCTCATCCTTGCCGCGCTGGCCGCGCCGGCACAGATGGTGGCTGGCGACTTTCACGGGCTCAATACGCTCAAACATCAGCCGCAGAAGATCGCTGCGGTCGAAGGCATTTGGCAAACCACGCGCGGCGCGCCGCTCCTGCTGTTCGCCATCCCGGATGATGCGGCGAGAACGAACCATTTCGAGCTGGCGGTGCCGAAGCTCGCGAGCCTGATTCTCCGGCACGATCCCGACGGGGAGCTCACGGGGCTGAACGAGTTTCCCTCGGCCCATCCGCCGGTCTTGCCGCTGTTCTGGTCGTTTCGGATCATGGTGGGCACCGGCATCCTGATGCTGCTCGTCAGCTGGGTCGGGTTGTGGCGGCATTGGCGCGATGGCTGGGATTTCGCTAAAATGCCGCGGCCGATGCTCGGGCTATTCGCGGGCATGACCTTTGCCGGCTGGGTGGCGACTATTGCCGGATGGTACGTCACGGAAATCGGCCGGCAGCCCTTCATAGTGTCCGGTCTGGTTCGAACCGCTGACGTCGCTTCGCGGGTCCCGTCGTCGAGCATCGCCGTGACGTTCTCCGTTTATGTCGCGCTCTATGTGGTGCTGCTCGCGGCCTATATCGGCGTGCTCAAATACCTGGCCGAGACCACTGACAAGAAGGCTTATGCGACTACGCCCGAGGGCGTGCCAGGCGAGCCGCAGCCGTATCAGGGCGAGGGAGAATTCGCATGACATCGATGTCGTTCGACGAATTGCTGCCGCTGATCTTCATCGGGCTGATGGGCGTGTCGCTGCTTGTCTACGTCGTGAGCGACGGCTACGATCTCGGCGTCGGCATGCTGATGCACCGAGCGACCCCTGAGGAGCGGGATACGATGGTTGCATCCATCGGTCCGTTCTGGGATGCCAATGAGACCTGGCTCGTGCTCGGCGTCGGTCTTCTCCTGATTGCCTTCCCCAAGGCGCACGGGCTGGTGCTGTCGGAACTGTACCTGCCGACCACGCTCATGCTGGTGGGCCTGATCCTGCGCGGCGCGGCCTTCGATTTCAGGGTCAAGGCGAGGGCCAGCCGGAAGGCGATGTGGGACCGCCTGTTCATCGCGGGCTCAATGCTGGCATCCGTCTGTCAGGGGTGGATGCTCGGCCGCTATATCAGCGGTTTCGGCGTGGGCTGGAATTATCCGATCTTTGCCGGCGCCATCGCGGTCGCGCTGCCGATGGCCTACGCGCTGCTCGGCGCCACGTGGCTGGTGATGAAGACGGATGGCCCGCTGCAGGACAAGGCGATCGAGTGGAGCAAGATCGCCTGGCCGCCCATGGTCCTCGGCCTGATTCTGATTTCGATGGCAACGCCCTGGATCAGCGAGACGGTTCGCGAGCGGTGGTTCACCTTGCCGGCGATCATCGCCGTGGCGGCAATCCCAATGACCGCAGGAATCGCGCTCGTGACCGTGCGTGCGCTGCTCGGCTCGTCCGCCGTGCGCGGCGTCCTCTGCTGGTTACCCTTTGCCTTGCTCGTGCTGGTCTTTCTGCTGAGTTTTCTCGGCCTCAGCTACAGCATCTATCCCTTCGTGGTGATCGACAGGCTCACGGTCTGGGAGGCCGCCAGCAGCCCGGAGTCGCTCAAGATCATCCTGATCGGGGTCTGCGTCACGCTGCCCGTCATCGTTGCCTATACCGGATTTTCCTATCGCGTATTCAGGGGCAAAACCATAGAGTTGGACTATGCGTGAGCCATCCTTTGTCGTGGCCGACGCTCCTCGGTTTGTCCTGGTTCACAAGATGACGGAGCTTCCATTCCCGGTGGACGTCAAAAGGAGGTCTGAAGTCGGCTCGACTGCATCCGGCTCCATGCGCTGGCTTGTTCGCGGAACAGCTGCTCTCGTCTTGGTCGCAGCCGCTTCTTGGCTCGGATATGCCCTGTCCTTCCAACGGGGCCTTGACCATTTGCACGTTGCCGCTGAGCAGCGGCTTGCGGTGGAGGCCGCCAGGCTCGATGGTTATCTCTCCAGGTTTGAATATCTGCCATCGCTGCTTGAGACATCTCCAAGCGTATTCAAACTGCTCGGCGATCCCGGCGATCCCGCGCTGCAGCAATCGGTCAGCCTGTACCTGAAGTCGATCAACCTGCTTGCCGGGGCTGACAATCTTTACGTCCTCAGCGTCTCGGGAGAAGCTTTGGCCGCGGCCGATTTCGATGACCCCGGCACGCCGGTCGGCCGGAATCTTTCATATCGCCCCTATGTGAGCGAGGCGCTCGCGCGCGGCCGGGGCGCTTTTTTCGGTGTCGGCATCACCAGTGCGCGCGCCGGCTATTATCTGTCCTATGCCCTGAAGGAGGGCGGGGCCATCAAGGGAATCGCGGCCGTCAAGGTCAGTCTGGATTCGTTCGAGCGCGGATGGCGCGATCTTGCGGGCGACGCACTTCTCGTCGATGAACGGGGCGTGACGATACTCGCCTCCCGCGATGCATGGCGTTATCGCCCGATGGCGCCGCTTTCGCGTGAAATGCTCGAGGATATTGCGCGGTCCAAGCCTTATGCAGACTACGATCTGACGCCGCTCGGATGGACCGTCATCGCTCAGTCCGCCGCACGCGTCACGACCGGGAACGGGACCGCCTACACGGTCAGCGAACTTCCAATCAATCGGGGCCTCTGGAAGCTTGTCCTCCTCGATGACGAAGCGCCGATCCGGCAGACCGCGCTGATCATCGGCGCGTTGTCGGGTCTTTCCTCCGTCGCTGTCTTGCTGGCGCTTGGGCTTGTCATGCAGCGGCGCAGAGAGATCAAGCAGAGGTTGGCCACCCAAGTGGCATTGCAGGCAGCCAATGATCAACTCGAGACCAGAGTGCAGGAGCGCACCGCCGAATTGCGGGCGGCACAGGATGAATTGGTCCATGCCGGCAAGCTGGCAGCTCTCGGGCAGATGTCAGCCGGCATTGTGCATGAGCTGAACCAGCCCTTGGCCGCGCTGCAGACGGCGGCCGATAACGCCATCCTGCTGGTCGATCGCGGGTCGGTCGCCGACGCTCGGGGTAACCTCACCCGGATCGGCGAGCTGGTACGCCGGCTGGGGCGGCTGACCAGCCAGCTCAGGGTTTTCGCCTACAAGTCAAGCAGCCCGCTTGATAGCGTCTCGGTCGACCAGGCCGTGAATGAGTCGCTCAAGATACTCGCCGCGCGCGTGAAGGAGGGGGACGTCCGCATCGTCACAGACATTGACGCCGACCTCAGCGTCCTTGCCGACCACACGCGGCTCGAGCAGCTGTTGTGCAACATCGTGGCGAATGCGCTGGATGCCGTCGAGGGCGCCGAGCGAAAGTCGATCGTGATCCGGGCCGCCAGGGAAGAGGGGCGCCCTGCCTGCTGCCGCATCGCCATCAGCAACAGCGGCCCCGCGATCGCCTCCGATGTTCTCAGGCGCATGTTCGAGCCGTTCGTGACGACCAAACCTGCGGGTAAGGGCCTTGGCCTTGGCCTGATGCTGTCGAACCACATCGCGCGTTCCTTCGGCGGCGAATTGCAGGGGCGAAACCTTCCAAGCGGCGTCGAATTTGTCGTGATCCTTCCATTGGCCGAGATGACAGAGGCGGCTTCGCATGGGTGATGATCAATCTATTGGTGTGATCTACGTCGAGGACGACGAAGATGTCCGCATCGGCGGTGTTCAGGCACTCGAGCTTGCGGGGTTCCCGGTCGCAGGCTTTGCGTCGGTCGAGACCGCGAGCGCATCCGTGCGTGCCGAGATGCCCTTCGTCATGGTTTGTGACGTGCGGCTGCGCGGCAAGAGCGGCCTTGAATGGCAGGCCGATCTACGCAGGCTGGATCCGGATCTGCCGGTGATCCTGATCACCGGGCATGGCGATATTTCCATGGCCGTGCAGGCGATGCGAAATGGTGCCTACGACTTCATCGAGAAGCCATGCTCGTCGGAGCAACTCGTTTCCGTCGTCCGCAGGGCGGCTGAAAAGAGGCGCCTGACCCTGGAGGTTCGCTCGCTGCGATCCGCGCTGTCGGACCGCCAGGGAATCGAGGCGAGCCTGCTCGGCCGGTCTCCGCAGATCCAGGAAGTGCGCAGGCTCGTATCCACGCTGGCCTCGACCAATGTCGATGTCACGATCTACGGCGAGACCGGTACCGGCAAGGATGTGGTCGCGCGTTGCCTGCACAATCACAGCGGGCGGCGCGACGGCAATTACGTCGCCGTCAACTGCGGCGGCCTGCCCGAGTCGCTTGTCGAGAGCGAGCTGTTCGGCCACGAAGTGGGAGCCTTCACCGGAGCCACCCGCCAGCGCATTGGGAAGATCGAGTATGCCAATGGCGGGACGCTGTTCCTCGACGAGATCGAGAGCATGCCGCTGAGCGTTCAGGTGAAGTTGCTCCGGTCGTTGCAGGACCGGTCGATCGAACGCGTCGGAACCAACAAGCAGATCTCGGTGGACTGCCGGGTCGTCGCAGCGAGCAAGACGAATTTGCTCGAGCTGAGCGAAAAGAAGCTGTTCCGCGCCGATCTCTACTATCGGCTCGGCGTCGCATTCATCGAGCTGCCGCCACTTCGAGAGCGGCGCGAAGACATTCCACTGTTGTTCGATCATTTCACGTTGGACGCCGCCAGGCGGTTCGAGCGTGATGCACCGATACAGGATGAGCAGACGATGTCCGCTCTGCTGGCGTATTCCTGGCCGGGCAATGTACGCGAGCTTCGCAATGTCGCCGATCGTTTCGTGCTGGGCGTCCTGGACGGCAAGGCGATCAACAAATCCGGGTTTGGCACGTCGGATCTCTCGTTGCCTCGACAGCTCGAGAACATCGAGCGCTCGATCATCGAGGACGCGCTGCGGCGCAAGCAGGGCGACGTGCAGTCAACCGCAACGCTTTTGGGCATCCCGAAGCAGACCTTGTACGACAAGATCAAGCGTCTCGCCGTGAACGTCGACGGCATCCGCGAAGGCTCGGTCGCTCGCGCCGGAACCTGACGTTTCCGAAGCGACGGTGCGGTGCAGGTGGCCGGATTCGGCGTGCGCATGGCGAAGGAAGAAATAGAGGGCGCCGGATAGAAGCCGCCCACGGTCGAAACGCAGTACATCATCCTGGTTGCAGAGTGAGGGAAATCCAATGGATCGGCCATTCAATATGCCTGATGAGTTCGTCGACGCGTTCGCGAAAGCGGGCGCGAGCCTGTGGCGATCGCTGGCGTGGCCGACAAATGATGAACGCGACGGCGCTATGATCAACTCGTCTCTAGCTTCTTCCGGGCGCTTCGCCGAGTTGCAGGCTGACTATCTGAAGGGCCTGTACCAACTCACAGAGCACCTCATGACATCGGCAGCAGGCGGGCAGGGCAACGGGGGCACCGAACCTGCGCGAGGCGATCGCAGGCTCAACGGCACGGAGTGGCGGGAGAATTCGTTCTACAGCCTGCTGAAGCAATCCTACCTGCTGAATTCACGCTACTGTACCGACTTCGTCGAAGCCCTGGATATGGAAGAGAAGGAAAAGCACCGGCTGCGCTTCTTCACGCGCCAACTCGTTGAAGCGATGAGCCCAACCAATTTTATCGCCACCAATCCCGATGTGATCAAGCTGGCGATCGATACCGATGGTCAGAGCCTCAAGACCGGCCTGGACAATTTGATTGCCGATCTGGGCAAGGGCAATTTGACGATCACGGACGAGACCGCATTCGAGGTCGGAAAGGACGTCGCAACGTCCAAAGGGGCGGTCGTGTTCGAGAACGAGCTGTTTCAACTCATTCAATATGAACCGGCAACCGAGCAGGTGGCCGCACGGCCTCTGTTGATCGTGCCGCCCTGCATCAACAAGTTTTACATTCTGGACCTGCAGCCAGCCAATTCTTTCGTCCGGTTTGCAGTTGAACACAGCCAGACCGTGTTCGTGGTGTCTTGGCGCAATCCGGATGCTTCTTGCGGGCACTTTGGTTGGGACGACTACATCGAGCATGGAGCGATGCGCGCCATCGAGATCGTTCGGTCGATCGCAGGTGCCGACAAGATCAATGTCGTCGGCTGGTGCGTTGGAGGAACCATCCTGTCGTCGGCGCTCGCGATCCTGCGGACGCGCGGCGACGAATCGGTCGCGAGTGTTACTTTGCTGACCACCATGCTCGATTTCTGTGAGCCAGGCGATCTCGGCGTCTTCGTGGATGAAGAGAGTGTGCGACAGCGCGAGTTGACGATCGGCAGTGGAGGCATCTACCGCGGCGCGGAGCTGGGATTCGTCTTCCAGACCCTGCGCTCGAAAGAACTGATATGGCCGAACGTGATCAACCACTATTTGAAGGGAAAGCCGCCCGAGCGCTTCGATCTCCTGTTCTGGAACGCGGATGTCACCAATCTGCCTGGGCCGATGTATTGCTGGTACATCCGCAATATGTATCTGGAGAACAATCTGCGGCATCCCCGCAGATTGACGATGTGCGGTACGCCGGTTGATCTGGGGCGGGTCGACCTGCCTGCCTACGTTCTGGCGACTGTCGAGGATCACATCGTGCCGTGGCGATCCGCCTATCGCACGACAGGCCTGTTCGGCGGCGACACCCGGTTTGTTCTCGGCGCGAGCGGGCATATCGCCGGCGTCATCAATCCGGCTTCGAAGAACAAGCGAAGCTATTGGGTTTCGGACGGGCGCTGCGATGATCCGACGACATGGCTGGCGGGTGCGGACGAAAAGCTGGGCAGCTGGTGGAACGATTGGATCGCCTGGCTCAAGCCGCGGTCAGGAGAGCAACTACCGGCCCGCACCCAGCTCGGCAACAACCTCTATCCGCCAGGCGAATCCGCTCCCGGTCGATACGTGAAGGCGAAAGCGAACTGAAGGTCGAGCCTGCAAGCTGGCTGCCTTACGGACTGCGAGGGGGAATGGCATCCTGCCGTTCCGGTGGCGCTCGGCTTCAGCCACGAGCTCGGTTCAATACACGCTATTATCGCTCGGATCTGGGAATTGGAAGCGAAGCCCGTTTAAGAACTTTTCTATTGGCTCTAGTCGGATGTCGATTGCCGGAGCTGGCTCAAACTGGCCCATGATGGATTGGGCCGAGAGTTCAGGCTTTTCAATTGGTTACAAGTTAGCGTGTGCTCGACGCGCACACTGGGAGATCAACAAAGTCCACCCAAGGCAAGTGTCGGCACGTGACTTGCGACGCCGCGGAACGGGCGGCGCATGGAGAGTGGGGGCATCGGAAGGGCGGGCCTATCGATAAGATTTGGGAGCTGAGGGTCGTCGCTCATTTGCCAGAGCTCAGTATCTATCGCGACGAGACATGCGAACCGTAGCAACGATTCCATCGGAGGTTCGAGTCGCTCCCCCGTTACCAATCCTACGATTTTCTAAGCCAAACTCCGATCTCCCGCGATCGCGTTCGCTGAATAGGTGGCGCTTGAGTTCCTCCCGTCCGGCATGCCGCGGAGCAGCGGTGCGAACGCCATACGCGTTTGTTGGCATGGCAATATCGACCATCACAAGCCAAGCTAAGAGACCACCGCTACTTTCTGCTTAGCCTCGAACATCGCGGCAATCGCGTCAACGACGACGCGCACGCGAGCCGCGCGTGCGAGATCCGCATGCAGCACAAGCCACACTTCGTAGGGTGCCGCTCGCTTGCGCATAGGCCAGATCCGAACAAGGTCCGGATCGCGCTTGGCGTGATAGGTTGGTAGTTCCCCTAAAGCCAGCCCCGCCCGGACGACGCTCGCCAACATCAGGCTGGAATCCAATTCTGCGATGATCTTCCCTTCCGCGACGGACTCGCCCGCCAGCGTCGCGCCCTGCCTGTTCGTGACGCCGGGCTGATAGATCGCCAGGTCGTGGCCGGCAAACGCCGAGCCCCGTCGAGGTCTACCGCGTGCATCGAGATATTTCCGGGACGCGTAGAGACCAACTTCCCACTCGGCCAGCCTGCGCACGATCAGATCCGAATGTGCCGGGCGCAGGGTGCGGACAGCGATATCCGCTTCCCTTCGACCGAGATCGAGCAGCTTCGTCGTCGTCGTGAGAATCACCCTGATGTCCGGGTGGTCGATGCGGACCCGATCGATCGCAGGAATGACGAAGTCTATCGCGAGAGAGTCCGTGGTTGTGACCCGGACATCGCCCGCCACGCGCGCATCCGATCCCACGCTACGGTGTTCGAAGGAGACCGCAAGGCGCTCCATTGCTTCGCCCGCTCGCAAGGCTTCCTCGCCACTTGCCGTCAGCACATAGCCCGCATTGGTGCGCAAGAAGAGTATTGAGCCCAGGCGCTTCTCGAGCGCAGCGAGGCGTCGTCCTACCGTGGTCTGGTCGACACCCAGCGCCAACCCGGCCCCGACCAGCGTGCCAGCGCGATAGATCGCGAGAAAGATTCGAACATCGTCCCAGTTCATGCCCACCGCGCTGAATGCGATTTTGCAGCCATTGCCTGCATTTCTATGCATTTTCGCACGCCACATTCCTCTTTAGCAATCCGCTCTGCCGGCGGCGGACGCCGTTCGTCATTTCGGCGCAATTCAACCGCGTCCGAGTGCTGGAGCTATTGATGCGACCCACACTGGTTCTTGTCGTCGCGGCGCTGAGCGCTTTCGGCCTCATCGCCTCGGACGTCTATGTGCCCGCAATGCCCGTGATGGCGCGGCAACTTGGGATTGCGGATTGGCAGATGCCGGAGACGGTGTCGGTCTATCTGATGGCGCTCGCGGCGGCGCAGCTCCTTTATGGTCCGCTATCGGATCGGTGGGGCCGCAAGCCCGTTCTCGTCGCCGGCATCCTTCTTTACATTGCGGGCTCGATCGGTTGCGCCTTGGCCGTTGGCTTCACGAGTTTCCTAGGCTGGCGCATGGTCGAAGCCGTCGGCGCGGCTTCGGGTCTGGTCATTGGGCGTGCCGTCATCGCCGACACATGCGACAAGAAGGCCTCCGCAAAAGTATATAGCGTGGTCTATCCGCTGGTGTCGTTGTCGCCCGCGCTCGCTCCTGCCATTGGCGGCTACCTTGCGGCCGCATTCGGCTGGCGGGCCGATTTTCTCTTTGTCGCTGCATTTGGTGCCATCGCGCTATGTCTGACTTTGATGCTGCTCGACGAAACGCGTCCGAAAAAGCGTCATGACGGCGCTTTTTTAGCCGCATTTGCCGTTGTGTTGCGCAACGGTGCGTTTATTCGCTACGCCCTCGTGGTCTGCGCGATCTACTGCGCCTGGTTCGTGTACTTGACCCAGTCCCCCTTTCTTTTCGAGCGCCTCGGCTTGCCGGAAACTGTCAGCGGGTGGCTTTATCTGCCGCTGACCTGCGGGATTATTCTGGCCAACTTCGTCTCGAAGCGGCTGATCGAGCAACTGTCCTACGATGGCATCGTTACCGGTGGTGTATGCTTTTTTTGTCTCGGTGGTCTCACCTTCGTGTTGACTTTGGCCTCGCCAGTTATGAGCGCCGCCACCATTGTCGCACCGATGTTTCTGGTTAGCCTGTCGAACGGCTCGTCGCTGTCATTGGCTGTCTCGGGCGCTATTGCCAGCGAACCAAAACATGCCGCCACCGCCTCCGGGCTGGTGGGGTTCTTCCAGATCGGAAGCGCGTCGCTGGCCGCGCTGGGGGTGAGCGCCTGTTTCGGCACTGGGAGGCCGGTATTGGCAATAGCTATCCTTGCCTTCTCGATTATCGCCGCGACCGCGATCATCCCTCGCTGGCTCGATGCGCGCAGAAGACTTTAGTCCCAATAGCTGTGTACCAGGCGAGGTCGTGGCGCACCAATGAGATTCCTGGACCAGTTTTGAGCCTTCGGTAGGTTGATCAATCGGGGAGGTGTCATGCCGTCATCAACTGCATTGACTGATGCGCAGTTCTTGCTGCCGGCGTAAGCGCGGATTTACCGCCTGGGACTTGATCGCAGAGCACGGCGCGGCAGGTCATAAGGCTTGGCGGTCGCTGTAAGAAGGCGGTAGCCTTCCCCTGACTCGGACCCCAACTCCTCATGGCGAAGCTGATTAGAGCAGCTTGAATTCGCTATCGCTCCGAAGCTCTCGTCGTGATCGCAAATAGGCGTGGTGCCGCATCCATATTCTGCACGTCTAAAACATTATTCAGGCTGTATTGGACATGTGCCTCGGAGCATCGGAATCCTCCTATATAGATATTCTCTGGAGAGGCGATGTCGGCGCTAACGGAAGCTTTCGCGGCAGCAGAAGCCGCAGGTATCAAGCAGCACCGAATTCAAGTCGGCGATCTGCTTTTCAATGTCGCTCGTTTCGGCAAAGGAAGGCGGCTTCTACTCCTCCATGGTTGGCCAGAGTTCTGGCTGGTCTGGCGGCCGGTGATGGAGCGGCTTGGGCTGGAGTTCGAACTGATCGCGCCCGATCTCCGGGGGTGTGGCGATACGGGTAAGCCATTTCCGGGCCCCGACGCAACGGCAACTGCCGATCGGCACGCGGGCGATATGTTCGGCTTGATGGATGCGCTGGACATCAAGCGGTTCGGAGTCGTCGGCGGCGATCTCGGGGCCTATGTTGCGCAAGCGATGTCGCATCGGGCACCGGAACGGCTCGAGGGATCCTTCTACTTCTGCACGCCGTATCCGGGCCTCGGCTTCCGATATGGTCAGCCAAGTCATCTGATTGAGGTCTGGTATCAGTACCTGCAGCAATTGCCTTGGGCTGCTGAACTCGTTGGTAGTTCGAGAGAGGCGTGCCGCATCTATTTCCGGCATTTTCTCGATCATTGGTCTGGAGATAATCCGAAAGTCTTCTCGGATCTTCTCGAAGCTTACGTTGATAACTTCATGAAGCCGGGAAATATCCAGGGGGGCTTCGACTGGTACCTGAGCTCCGCGCCAAACCGGCGGCTCTGGCTCGAAGGCAAGCTTCCGCCAAAGCCGCCAATCAACGTCCCCACTCGCTTTCTATGGGGGCGCCGCGATCCCTTGATTCTGCCCAACTGGTCTGATCGACTTGGCGAGTATTGGACCAACTACAGCCTCGATTTCGCTGATGCTGGTCACTATGTTCACGCGGAAGTCCCGGACGTTGCGGCGCGTGAAATTCGTGCCTTTTTCTCTGGACTGCGCGCGCAGAGCGCAGCCGAATGAGCACGTTCGAAACTATGCGACCCTCTTGCGGCAAGCGCGTGCGATCCTGCGCTGATCTGCATCGGCGCGCCCCGAATTGGCCGGCCGGGAAAATCCGTATGCGGTCTTGATCGTTGTTCCGCGATCGACTGTGTGGGCGCGCATCACGATAGCGCGAGCGCAGCATTTGTGTGCTGCGCTTACGTCGCTGGCTACTTTATCAAGGCTTCGGCCCAAACGTCGAGAGATACGATGAGTGTTGAGAATCGTCTTAAGGACCTCGGTATCGAGTTGCCAAAATCGGCACCTGCAGGCGCGGCGTACACGCCGGTCGTTGTCCATGATCGCGTAGCCTATGTCAGCGGACAGCTCCCGCGGGATGGGGACTTCGTCTATGTCGTGGGCCAAGTCGGGCGGGATGTGTCTTTAGAGGCGGGCAAGAGAGGAGCTCGGATCGCATTCATTCGCGCCTTGGCTGCCCTCCGTGGAGAGTTGGGGACGCTGGATCGAGTCGACCAAATACTCAAGTTGACAGTCTTTGTGCATAGCGCTGCCGATTTCAACCAGCAGAGCTCCGTGGCCGACGGTGCGTCACAGCTAATCTTCGACTTGTTCGGCAAAGATCGCGGCGCCCACGCGCGGACTAGTGTTGGGGTTGCTCAGTTGCCCCGAAGTGCCGCGGTTGAGGTTGAGATTGTTGTGGCACTTAAGTAGCAACTCGTCCTCAATTGGTCCACGTGACCCTTAACTTGGAAAGCGATCTGACTGGGCGCGACAGGGGGCGCAGACCCATGCCCTGCTGGCGGCAGGGTCGTTTTCCGCGACGGGTTGGAGAGGCTAACGAACATATCGGCGGGACAGGACGTCGTGGAGTGCTGCGCGGGCGCGAGCCGACCGTCGCTGATATGGCCCTGCATGCCGTCATGGATGATTTGCGTTTGTCGAGGACAACTACCAGCGGGTTCTCACCGGCATTCACCTTTCAATCAACAGCATTGCCGCCGCGCTTCGTAATAGCCGGTAAGACTGTGCCCAACGCCGTTGTCATGTTACGCAGCACGCTGATATGTTGCGACATGGAACTGCGCCACCTTCGTTACTTCATGGCTGTCGGCGAAGAGCTGAGCTTTACGCGCGCCGCCGAGAGGTTGCACATCGCTCAGCCCCCGCTTAGTCAACAAATCAAACAACTCGAGGAGGAGCTGGGCGTCACGCTGCTCCAGCGGGGCGCCCGACCGCTCCGATTAACCGATGCCGGGGAAGTGCTGCTGCAACGGTCGCGCACGATCCTTGCCGATCTGGATGCGGCAATGGCCGAGACACGACGAACTGGTCGTGGCCAAACGGGCAAGCTATCGGTTGGTTTCGCTGGCTCCGCCATGTACGTCTTTCTTCCGGACGTCATCAATGGGTTTCGTGAAGCCTGCCCAAATGTTGAGCTGAACCTTCACGAGATGCTCGCTTGCGAAGTCGCTCAGGCATTGCAGGAGCGGAAGATTGATGTCGGGTTCGCGCGCCCACAACTCCCGCCACTCGATCGCGTCGCACAGAAGCTCATTTTGGAGGAGCCATATCTGGCAGCCCTGCCGAAGCGGCACAGGCTTGCTGGACGTAGTTCGATCGCTCTTCGTGAGCTCGTTGACGAGCCGTTCGTGCTCTACCCGTCGACACCCGGGCCAAGTGTGACGGAGCTCTTCACGTCGGCTTGCCGTGAGTCCGGATTTGTGCCGCGGGTTGCACAGGAGGCTAGGCACCTGCAGACGGTCGTCGGCTTGGTAGCTGCGGGCGTGGGCGTCTCGCTCGTGCCCCAGGCTGCCGCTGACGGCCAAAGGCGGCGCGGCGTGACGTTCGTTCCGCTCTCGCCGCCTGTTCCGATGGCGCCTCTCACAGTTGTTTGGCGGGAGGAGGACATCTCGCCAGCACTTCGCGAGTTCCTCGCCGTGACCGACGCCGAACGGAAGAAGCTTGCGTCTCATGTCGGGACCATATGCACTGCGTCTGAAAAATAACTCAAGTCGTATTGGCCAATCCGCCGAGTCTTGGTCCACACTCCCCCCAATGAGCAGAGCGGATTCAGGCAAGGGCTTGATTATCGTCACGGGCGGTTCACGCGGAATCGGCGCGGTCGTGGCGCGTTCTTTTGCGCAAGCTGGTCACCCCGTCCTCATCAATTTCTCAGCAGATTCGCAGGCCGCAGACGCCTTTGTGCAAGAGCAGCGGCACGAGGGCCTCACCTTACATTCGATCCAGGCTGATCTCGCCAATGAAGAGGGCGTTCTGAGGATGTTCAGGGCTGCTGACAAGGTCGACGCGCCACTAGCCGGCTTAGTCAACAATGCCGGGGTCACAGGCGGCTTTGCGCGCCTCGAGGACCTTCGCGATGACGTCTTGCGCCATGTTTTGGCGGTCAATGTCGCCGGTCCATTCCTTTGCGCAAGGGAAGCCGTCCGACGCCTTTCGACAGGGCGCGGCGGCAGAGGGGGGAATATTGTCAACGTCTCCTCCATCGCGGCGAAACTCGGCGGAGCGGGCGAGTGGATCCACTATGCCGCGAGTAAAGGCGGGCTCGATACTCTCACCGTGGGGTTGGCACGGGAAGTCGCGGGTGAGGGGGTTCGTGTCAATGCGGTCGCGGCCGGACTGATCGAGACAGGGCTACATGCGGCGGCGGGGGCGCCTGACCGCCTCGATCGCCTCGCAAAAGGCATTCCGATCGGAAGAGCTGGGACCGCAGAAGAGGTCGCTTCGGCCATCATTTGGCTCATGTCGCCCGCCGCTTCTTATGTGACCGGTGCGATCCTTCCGGTCGGTGGTGGCCGCTAGCAAATGCCGAGGCTGTCTCGTGAGATAATCCGCGCTGACGAAAATCGAGTCTCGGCTCAGAGCAAACCCGCACGGACAGCCCGTGGTCACCGGAGCGAGTTGCTATCATTTTCTGGACCAAGGCGTTGCCGTATCTCGACCTTTTGAGCCGCTTGATGTGCACGAATCTTGGCCACGGAATCGACTCGTGATCGACGCGATCCGGGGGCACTTGAGCGCTGGACCGCCCAGCTACGTACCAAAATGTCGGGGGAACATAGGTAGCGGTGCGCCGGGAGCCGGACCAAGTCTGTATTGCGACGTGCCAATACGAAATTTGGCCACCGACGCTGTAACCTTTTGGCAGATAGATCGGAACCTTAGATCACGAGCCTGGCAGCGTTTGCCGGGACGTTCATAAGCTGCCAGGAGATTGCGATGCATTTCACGAGGATGATGGCTGTGGCCGTGTTGGCTCTGGGTCTTCCTGCGGGTTTCGGCTCCGCCGCTTTCGCTGCGACAGAGGTGCCGTTCACGCAGCAGGCGTTCGATGCCGCCCAGCATCAGGGTAAGCCGATCCTGGTCCACATCACTGCCCCCTGGTGCCCGTATTGTGCCAAGCAGAGGCCGATCCTGAGCAGCCTCGAGAACGAAGCCGCGTTCAAGGATCTGGTCGTGTACAAAGTCGATTTCGACACTCAAAAGGACATTGTCCGGGCCATGGGCGCCCAGAAGCAAAGCACACTGATCGTGTTCCACGGTGCCGCCGAAAAGGGGCGCTCAACCGGTGATACCGATGCCAATTCGATCAAGACGCTCCTCGAGAAGGCGAACGACTAGACCCAGGGAATATCGTCGTGACCTTGCCATTCGCCAGCATCGGGTTCGGATTCGTCGCGGGCATACTCTCGACCCTGTCCCCTTGCGTCCTGCCACTGCTGCCGCTCGTGCTCGGGCCTGCGCTGGCCGTGCATCGCTTAGGTGTCCCCGCATTGGTCGCGGGTCTTGTGCTGTCTTTCGCCAGCATCGGGTTGTTCGTTGCCACGATAGGCTTCGCTATCGGCCTCGACGGCGATGTGTTTCGCGACATTTCCGCCGTCCTGTTGGCTGGATTAGGGGCCCTCCTGCTGAGCGGCGTATTGCAGCAGCGCTTCGCGATGGCCACCGGCGGCGTCAGCAATGCCGCAAGCCGGCTCATCGCCCGCGTGACCCCGACCGGTGTCAGGGGGCAGTTTGCGGTGGGCGTTCTGCTGGGCGCCGTCTGGAGCCCCTGCGTGGGGCCGACGCTCGGCGCTGCGTCGGTGCTTGCGGCCCAGGGCCACGATCTCGTAAGCGTGGCAGCCGTCATGGTTGCATTCGGGTTGGGAACGAGTGTCCCCTTGCTCATCGTTGGATCGCTTTCCCGAACGGCGATGATGCGCTGGCGGGGCAAAATGATGAATGCTGGAAAGGCGGGCAAGCTCTTGCTAGGCGGAAGCGCGGTGACCGTTGCAGTTCTTATCCTGACCGGCGCGGATCACGCACTGGAAGCCGCGCTTGTCGCCGCGTCACCGGCCTGGCTGACCGACCTCACCACGCGGTTTTGAGGTGTCCGGTTTGCGTGCGGCGGACCCGCAGGAGTGGACGGCACTCATGGTGCTGGGGCAACGTGGAGACACAAATGCCTATCACCGCCTGTTGCTCGGCATCACGCCCTATCTGCGAATGATTGCGAACCGGGCGCATCGCAACGCGAGCGATGCCGAAGATACCGTCCAGGATATCCTGCTGACACTGCATGAGGTTCGGCACACATACGACCCGTCACGCCCGTTCAAGCCTTGGCTGGCTGGTATCGCGCGGCATCGTGTTGCGGATCGCTTGCGCGCTCTGGGGCGCGTGGCGGCAGGAGAAGTGATGTTGGAAACCGAGCACGAAGCCTTTGCCGCCCCCGACCAGCATAGTGAGCTGGCACTGGATGGTCGAGCTATGGACGCCGCCCTACTGGCACTTCCGCAGGGCCAGCGCGAGGCCATCACGCTTCTGAAGTTGCAGGAGAGGTCATTGAAGGAGGCCGCCGAACAGAGCGGAATGTCGATTGCGTCTTTGAAGGTTTCTGCCCATCGGGGCATCAAGGCGCTCAGGCGCCTCCTGGGCGAGGGAGGCAACTAAAAGGATGGATACCACTGACCTCATCCAGAGCTTGGCGAACGCCGCGCGGCCAGTGCGCGTCATTCATCCTCCGCTCTTCCGGGCCGGCTGTTGGCTCCTGATCGCACTCGTCGTCGTGGTCCTGCTCGCCGTCGAACATGGTCTTCGGTCGGACATCGCAAACCAGCTGCGCAACCCGTCTTTCGTCGTTGGGACTACGGCCTCCTTTCTGACGGGCGCGCTGGCCGCCTTGAGTTGCCTGATGGCAAGCCTGCCCGACCGTTCGCGGTCCTGGTTGATGCTTCCGCTGCCGCCGCTTGCGGTGTGGATGGCAACCCTTGGCTATGGTTGCCTGACAGACTGGGTCAGTTACGACGCGGGCAGCCTGCGGATGGGCGCGGCTTTTCAGTGCTTCGCCACGGTGCTTCTCGTCAGCCTGCCACTGTCGGCATCGATTTTTGTGATGTTACGTCACGCCGCCCGCCTGCGCCCGGCCCTGGTGACGTTGGCAGCCGGACTGGCCGTTGCGGGCATGACTTCGACGGCCATGTCGTTGCTTTATCGCCTCGATGCCACCATCATGAACCTGATGTGGAATCTTGGAACGGCAGTGGTGATTGTGATCATTGAGGCTATCGTTGGTCGGCGTGTCCTGACGAGGATGGCGGTCACGGCCGGCCCCGGTCCGACCGGTGAAATGCGTCCACCTCCGAAGTTGGCCGGGCGGTAACACCGCGAATTGTCTTTGTGCCGGCGCCCTGCGAAGCAGGGGGCAAACGATGGCAATGGCCAGATCGACGACCTTGCCTGCAAGCCGGAATCATGCTGCTGCTCACTGAGCATCCGATAACGCTTGAGCCACGACTGCGTCGACTTTTGTGAGGTGCTCGAACAAAAGCTTCGCTGGGCGCGACAGCGAGTCCTTTGCGCGAACACAGGCAAACATGCGACGCTCGGTCCAGGGATCGGTCAATGCCACTTGTCCGATCGACCACGACCCCGCAGCGCGGCGGGCGTTCGACAGCGACACGATGCCGATGCCGACGCCCTCTGAGACGAGCTGGCAGACCTGAGCGTCGTCGCGCATCTTGATCCGGGTCTTGATCTGGCGCCCGAGGCGTTGGGCCTTCGCGGTGAAGAGGCCATGGCTGGGACCGGCGACGAATGGAAAATCGAGGACGCGGCTGAAATCGACCGGGGCGCATTCGGTTAAGGAATGGCCGACTGGCGTGATCACAACGTAGCGATCTGTGGCGAATGGCCTGGCGTCGAGGCCGCCAAGGTCTGTCTCCGCCGCCACCACTCCGACATCGGCCGTGCCGTCGGCAACCAAGCCGATGATGGCCTCGCTGGTACGCTCCGCGATACGGATGTCGATCTGCGGATGCTGAAGCAGAAAGCCGCTGAACAGATCAGGTAAGAAACTGGTGTAGGCGTTGGTGTTGGCAAAAAGGCGCACTTGCCCTGCAAGCCCGCCTTGAAACAGGCTGAGTTCTTCCCGCAACCGATCGGTTTCCGCCAACAGCGCTCGCCCGCGCGCCAGCAAAACACGCCCGGCCGGCGTCAGGACGATGCCGTGCCGTTTGCGTTCGAGCAGCACGACCCCAAGACGTGCCTCCATGTTGCGAATCCGGGTGCTGGCCGCTGTGAGGGCTAAATTGGCTCGAACTGCTCCGCGGGTAATGCTCCCGGCGTCGCAGACGTGCCGAAACAAATCAAGGTCGACCTCGTCGAACCGCATCGCAACGCTTCCCTTTGTAGATACCGAGGGTGAGACTTCGCAGATTTTGAAGCTTTACTTCAGTTTCTAAGAATATGAACCCACGCAATGCGCAGCTAACATTCGTGATCTGTGAAATATGGGAGAGGGGGAAAATCGTGACATCAAGCGCGGCTGCGCAGCCGGTTGCGATGTTGCAACGACCACGCTGGCGAGCGCCAGTCGTCATTGTTCTCGTCGTCGCTCTTGCCTCTATTGCAGTGGGTGCGGGCCTCGCGGCAGCCGGGTTCAGCCATCGCCAGTCCTTAGCAGGCGCCATGGTCGCGTTCGCCATGGCCAGCTGGGCGACCAATGCGTTGCCAGAGCTCACCACGGGCCTGGCATTCTTTGCGCTCGCCTCGCTGGGGCAGCTTGCATCACCGAATGTAATTTTCACGGGATTCTCTTCGTCGGCATTCTGGCTCGTGCTGAGCGGAATGGTTATCGCGCAAGCCATGAATAAAACCGGCTTGGGCCGCCGAGTCGCAAGCCTAGTTGCGGCACCGCTGTCAACCTCCTATGCCCGGCTGATCATCGGCATTCTGCTGATCAGCTATGGGCTTGCGTTCGTCATGCCTTCAAACATCGGACGGATATCGCTGTTGCTCCCCATCGCACTCGCAATTGCCGATCAAGTCGGCCTCGACGAGGGGAGGCCGGGGCGGACGGGTGTCGTTCTAGCGGTCGGATTCGGCACCTTTATTCTTTCCACCACGATCCTGCCTGCCAATGTTCCGAATCTCGTGATGGCCGGCGCAATCGAGGCCCTGTACGACGTACGATTATCGTACATCCATTACTTGGTGCTCCATGCGCCGGTGCTCGGACTAGCCAAGGGCGGTGTTCTTGCCGGCCTCATATGCCGCCAGTTTCCCGATCGCATTTCGCCGAAGCTCGCGGCGATCGAGGGCGCTGTGGTCGACGGTCCCGTATCGCGCGCTCCCATCTCACTGACCTCAGTCCAACCTCCAATGTCGGCCGCCGAGCGCCGTCTTGCAGTGATTCTCATCGCGACACTGGGGCTCTGGTTGACCGAGGGCGTGCACGGATTAGCCCCGGCGTGGGTGGGTTTGGCTGCGGCTGTTGTCTGTCTGCTTCCCGGCGTCGCCGTGATCGGTCCAGAGGCGTTCAACGACGTCAATCATCGTACAGTGCTTTACGTCGCGGCACTTCTCGGCGTGGTCGCCGTTATTTCCGAGACGGGTCTTGCGACGTCCTTGTCCAAAGCTGTCCTCAGCTTTCTGCCGCTTCGTGCTGGCGAGAATGCCTGGAATTTTGTGCTGCTGGTTTTGCTATCGCTCGCCATCTCTCTCGTTGCCAGTGCGAATGCAGTCGGTGCGATTTACACCGCGTTAGCGAACGATCTCGTGCAGGCAACTGGATTGCCGCTCAATACCGTTCTCATGATCCAGGTGCTTGGCTTCTCGACGGTCCTGTTTTCCTATCAGGCGCCGCCGATCGCCGTGGCAATCGGATTGGGGAAGGTCAGTGTGCTGGATGCGTCTCGCCTTGGCGTACGGCTGGCAATCCTGACATTGCTGCTGCTGCTCCCGCTGGACTATCTGTGGTGGCGGTTGCTTGGAGTAATCTGAAAAACTGAAAATCGCTCCTGTGTCGTATGCGTCCGCTGATAGCGGCATCGACGTCGAGACATATTACACGGATCTCAGCGCCCGCTCCACCATCAACGCACCGAGCGACTGCAGGCGCCGATCTGATGGCTGTTTTTCGCTCGCTTTCCTCGAGGGCTGTGACCTTTCAACATTGATCGCGAAGAGCGTAAGAGCTGAGCTGCCGTGGGGACCGTGAAGTGGCTGAGATGTCGTAGAAGCTCTCTTCGTGATGCAAATAAGCGTGGTGACGGCATCCATATTCAGTACGTCTAGAATGTTATTCAGGCTCTATTGGACATTTGCCTCAGAGCATCGGAGTCCTCCCATATAGATTTTTCTGGAGAGGCGATGTCGGCGCTAAAGGAAGCTTTCGCGGCAGCAGAAGCCGTGGGTATTGAGCAGCACCGAATTCCATTCGGCGATCTGCTTTTCAATGTCGCTCGTTTCGGCAAAGGAGGAAGGCGGCTTCTACTCCTCCATGGTTGGCCAGAGTTCTGGCTGGTCTGGCGGCGCTCAACCGCCAGAACTGAATCGGGTCCGACAACGCTTGGCTGGATCATAAGTGATGGCCTGCGAGCCGGCGAGATCATTGGTCGGATCCAGGTACTTATCAAGAAGGCGCCTCCGCGGCGAGTGGAGATCAACGCGGCCGTGCTTGAGGTCATAGCTCTGACCCATGGCGAAGTGATGAAGAACGGCGTCTCGGTGCCGACGCAACTCGCGGACGGCTTGCCGCTCATTCGAGTAGATCGGGTCCAACTGCAACAAGTGGTCCTCAACTTGATCTTCAACGCCGTCGAGGCGATGAGCGCCTTCCGCGAGGAGCCGCGTGAGTTGCTGATCTGCACTGAGAGAGATGCCCTGAATGGCGTGCTCGTCAGCTTGCGAGATTCGGGCCCGGGGCTGGATCCGGCGAGCCTTGCACGTCTTCGATCCATTCTACACGACCAAGCCCAGTGGCATGGGCATGGGATTATCAATTTGCCGTTCGATCGTGGAAGCGCACGGGGGACGCATAAGGGCGGGCGCGAATGAAACTCGGGGTGCCGTTTTTCAATTCGGCCTGCCTCCAGAGCGAGACGAGACCATTTCCGCTGAATACGTCGTCCAATGCCGGCGGTCCGAGAAAGCGGACACGGAGGGCGAAAACGAGAGCCCTTCTCCGCGACGGCAGATGTCTCTACCGAGATCGGCCGCCGCGCGCAGGCGCACGCTGCGCCGTAGGGTTAGGCCAGCAACGTGGTCAATGCCATGCGTTGCGGAAAACTATGAACGGCGCGCGATGGAGGCTTCGAGAGCGGCGAGCTCCTGTGCGTAGCACAACAGGCGGTCAGCGAAGATCGAGGTAGCACGCTACCACTAAGCTACGAGGCCCAGGCATCGCCCGAATCGCGCGTCCATCAATGATGCGCTGACCAGTTTGTGGGCAGATCCGCGGACGGCACCGGCGAGGTCGCGGACTTTTGTCAACCTTCGTATGCCATGCGGGCCCTTTGGTATAATTGAGCCTCAATCTCAATGATTCCAGTATATTACCAGCTCGAGGAGGGCGACAGTTTGGACCAGCGAGCTGCGCCGAATTCACGCGGCCTGCGCCGATCTGCAGCGGACCACTCAAGTCCTGATGCTGCCATTGAAATGGCCCGCATCCTGGACGAGCCGCCGGTACTGGTGCCTGAGGTTTTGCACGGCGATACGCGCCTGACCCGGAAGTGGGCGCATGGCGGGTTGCAAGAGGATTACATGCGCGGCGTTGCTGGGCACGTCGCGGTCGGCTGCCACGAAGGACAGCACGCGATATCCTGGCGGATTGAGAACAAGCGCCTGACTTCCAGGACCAACTCGAAAGGCTTCACCCTCATTCCGAGAGGCGTTGATGGCCACTGGAACATTGCTGGCCCGGTGGTCGTTTCGCATGTCTACCTTACCCAGGAACGGCTCCAGATATGCGCCGACGAGATTGCGGGTGGAAGAGGTGTCGAGATTCTTCCGCGCGTGGCTTTCGCCGATCCAGCGGTGGCGGGGCTGCTTGAAATTCTGAGTCACGAGGCGACGCGGGACAGTGCATCGTCCCGTCTGTTCGTGGAGCAGGCGATCGATCTTCTCTGCTCGCGGCTGATCCGGGAGCATTCATCATTTGGCAGCTTGCCTGCTCCCGTCAGAAAGGGCGGCCTTGCTGGCTGGCAGGTGCGGCGTGTCACGACGTTCATGCGCGAGAATCTCGAACAGCATATCGGGCTCAATGAGCTCGCCGCCCTTGTCGGCCTGAGCCGCTTCCACTTCTGCACGGCATTTCGGCACTCGACCGGCCAGACCCCGCATGCATGGTTGACCGTACAACGCATGCGCCGTGCCCGCGAGCTTCTCGCCCACTCAGGCCTGAGTGTCACAGAGGTCGCGCTTGCAGTCGGTTACGAGACGCCGTCAGCCTTCACGGCGGCCTTCCGTACGATTGTCGGGGTGACCCCATCGGGATTCCGACGCGCTCTGTAAGCGCCGGCGGCAGTTCATCGCAACACTGCGATAGTCACCGCAATATCCGAACGGTACCCCCAATCCGGGTCATGCTTAGTTCGCGGTGTTCTGGGGCGGTGGCCCGGCTGCGCTCGTTACTCGTGCGCGGCGCAATCCGATCCGCCTCCGAGCGTCGAAGAGGAATCATGGTGCCATCTTGTCGCAATCAAGCGAACCATCATCCCCTCACAAGCGAGCAGACGAGACTATGAAAAACGTTGACCCGTTCACCGACGACGCTGTCGAGACTGAACAAAGCCGTGGCGGATTATCGCGCCGTTCGATCCTGCTTACAGCCGGCGGAGTGGCCACCCTCGCGGCCACATCGGAAGTTGCCGCGCAACCCTCAGCTGAACGGCCTCCCACCGCATCCAAGGGACGGGTCCGCTTGATCGTCAACGGAAAGCAACATGAGCTTGACTTGGACCCCCGCCGCTCACTGCTCGATGTACTCCGGGAGACGCTCAATCTCAGCGGCACGAAGAAGGGCTGTAATCAGGGCGCCTGCGGCGCTTGCACCGTGCTTCTTAATGGCAGGCGGATCGTCTCCTGCCTGACACTGGCCGCGATGCATGACGGGGCTCTGATCGAGACGATCGAGGGCCTTGAAACGAATGGCGAGCTTCATCCGCTCCAGACTGCATTCGTCGAGCATGACGGTTTGCAGTGTGGCTTCTGCACCCCGGGACAGATCATGTCGGGCATAGGCTGCATCGCGGAAGGCCATGCGGGCACGCCGGATGAAATCAGGTTCTGGATGAGCGGCAATATCTGCCGTTGCGGGGCCTATCCGGGGATCGTCGCCGCGGTCGCCGACGCTGCCAAGAGGGCCTGACCATGCTTCCATTCACGCTCGAGAAGGTGACCTCCGTCCAAGACGCTATCGCCGCTGCATCATCCGGCGGACGTTTCATCGCCGGTGGCACGACGTTGATCGACCTCATGCGGGAGGAGGTGGAGCGGCCGGAGCACCTTATCGACATCAACACGCTCCCGCTTTCCGAAATCCGCATCGAGGGCTCCGATCTCGTGATCGGCGCGCTGGCCCGTATGGCCGATGTCGCCGCCCATCCCGACGTGCAGCGCCTGCACCCGCTCGTGGCCGAAAGTCTGATCGAGGGCGCATCGCCCCAACTGCGCAACATGGCCTCGATCGGCGGCAATCTGCTCCAGCGCGTACGCTGCCCCTATTTCCGGATGCACGATGCGCCCTGCAACAAGCGCACGCCGAACTCGGGTTGCGCCGCGATCGATGGTCTCAATGCCGGCCACGCCATTCTCGGCACCAGCAATCATTGCGTCGCAACGCACCCTTCGGACGTCGCCGTCGTCCTGGTCGCCCTCGAAGCTACGATGCAGGTGAGGGGACCGCGGGGCGAGCGCACCTTTCCAGTCGAGGAACTCTTTCGCCTGCCAGGCGATACGCCCCATCTCGAACACACGCTGCTGCCTGGCGAACTCATCCTCGCGGTGCGGGTCCCCGGTGGCCCGTACAGCCGGCGGGCGCGCTATCTCAAGGTGCGCGACCGCGCCTCCTATGAGTTCGCGCTGGTGTCCGCGGCCGCCGCACTCGACATTGGCGGCGGGGTAATCCGCGAGGCGCGGCTCGCTGTCGGCGGTGTGGGCACTCGGCCGTGGCGCCTGCGCGCGGTGGAGAAAGCACTGATTGGCAAGGCGCCGGATCGCAACGTGTTCGAAACAGCCGCCCGGTTGGCAGTCGAAGGAGCCCGTCCCCTCTCGGGCAATCACTACAAGCTCGAACTCCTGCCCCGGACGATCGTCCGCGCCCTTGAAATGACCGGAGAAGCCGCATGAAGACGAATGTGATCGGCAAGCCGCTGCCGCGCGTGGATGGTCGTGCCAAGGTCACGGGCGCCGCGCGCTATGCGGCCGACTTCAACCAGCCCGGCCAGGCCTACGCGGTGATAGTCGGTGCCACGGTCGGTCTCGGCCGCGTGACCGGCATCGACACCGCGCAGGTTGAGAAGATGCCGGGCGTCATTGCTGTCATCACTCATCGCAATGCGCCACGTCTGCCCTACGCACCCCACAAGAGCTACATCGATCCGGCAACAGGCGAGCGGCTGCATGTGTTGCAGGATGACAACATCCGCTTCTACGGGCAACCGGTAGCGATCGTCATCGCCGATACGCTCGACCAGGCGGAGCGCGCGGCTGCGGCGTTACGCATCTCCTACGCGGCCGAGCGGCCGATCGTTGATCCGGCCGACCCAAAAGCCCGGCCTGTCGTTCCCGAAGCCGGGAAGCAGCCGGATGCGATGTTGCCGGCCGACACCGCGCGCGGGAATGCCGACAGCGCTCTCGCGGATGCGCCGGTGAAGGTCGATGAGATCTACGAAATCGCGCGCGAGAACCACAATCCAATGGAGCCGCACGCGACCGTCGCGGCCTGGAATGGCAATCGGCTGACGCTGTGGAGCAAGAGCCAGTTCGTCGTCAACGAACAGGCCGAGATCGCAGCCATCTTTGGCCTGCCGCCCGAGAACGTACAGGTGATCTGTCCGTTTATCGGCGGCGCCTTCGGTACGTCGCTCAGGACGTGGCCGCATGTGACGCTTGCGGCCATGGCGGCGCGACAAGTGGGGCGTCCCGTCAAGCTCGCGCTCACACGCAAGCAAATGTTCTTTACGACGGGCCATCGGCCCCGCACCCTGCAGCGGATGGCTCTCGCGGCCACGGCGGATGGCAAGCTCACCAGCATTGTCCACGAAGGCACCGGAGAGACGAGCCGCTACGAAGAATTCATGGAGGCCCTGACTTCGGTCACGACCTTCCTGTACTCTACGCCGAACGTGCGGACCCGCTACCGGCTGCTGCCACTCGATATCGGCACCCCGAACCATATGCGTGGTCCCGGCGAGGCAAGCGGCGTCCTTGCGCTCGAATGTGCCATAGATGAGCTGTCGTACAAGCTCGGGATCGATCCGATAGATCTGCGGCGGCGCAACGATCCGGCGATCGATGAGGGTAAGAACAAGCCTTTCTCCAGCCGTTCCCTGATGAAATGCCATGACCTCGCCGCCGAACGTTTCGGCTGGTCGCGCCGGATACCAGAACCGCGTTCGATGCGCGATGGCCGGCTGCTGGTCGGCATGGGTGTGGCTTCGGCGAGCTATCCGGCCTTCCATGCGCCGGCGAACGCGCGGGCTCGGCTGCTTGCGGACGGCACGGCCGAAGTTGAAGTCGCGGCAAGCGACATGGGTCCCGGCACCTATACGTCGATGACGCAGGTTGCTGCTGAGACTCTGGGGCTGCCCGTTGAACGGGTGCGCTTCAGCCTTGGCCGCTCTGACTATCCGCCGGCTCCATCCCATGGTGGCTCATGGACGATGGCCTCGGTCGGCTCTGCGATCCGTGCCGCCTGCATTGCCGTGCAAGAGGAAGCCGTAAAGCGCCCTCAGAGCAGCCGACCCGTCGAGGCTACGGCTTCTGCTGAGCGCGATCCTGATATCGCGAGCCGCTTTTCCATGCATTCCTTCGGGGCCGTCTTTGTGGAGGTGGCTATCGATCCCGACGTCGGCACAATCCGGGTGCGCCGTGCGGTGGGCGCTTATGGCATCGGTCGTGTCATCAATCCGCGACTCGCCAGGAGTCAATGCACGGGCGGCATGATCGGCGGCATTGGCATGGCGCTTATGGAACGGACGGTCCTGGATCCGCGCGACGGTCGCCCGGTCAACGCGCATATGGCCGACTACCTCATGCCGGTGAATCTTGATGTTCCTGAGCTTGAGGCGCATTTCGTCGAAGAGGTGGATCCCTACGTGAATGCCCTTGGCGTCAAAGGCCTCGGCGAGATTGCGCTGGTCGGCATGGCCCCGGCCATCGCCAATGCGGTCTTTCATGCTACTGGCAAGCGTGTACGCACCCTGCCGATCCGGATCGAAGACGTGCTGACTGCATAGTTGCCATGGCTTCAGCGCATCCAGGAGAGCTTTGGTATTTCGGCTCTCCCTGAAGACGCCATGGAGGAGATTCGGAACGGCATTACCACGAGCGCCAGGTTCAATGCAGTCGTGCAGACCGGCGTGCCAGGATTCATTCCCAGAACGCGATGAGCAGACTGAACTGTAGGTAGCATTCAGACGCGAAGGCATTCCGAGCAGAACGGCGAGACCTTGGTTCTTGCGTACCCTGTTCGGAGCGCCGCGGGCGGGTTTTGATCACGGGTCGCCGGCCGCGAATCCCATGTTGAGCGTCGAACGAAACGTCCAACAATACGTCCAACACAAAAATTTGGAAGAGGTATAACTATTTGGTATTTCTGAAATAAATAGAATGAGAGGTTTGAGCCGGAGCGCTTCACCCGCTCCACGGTACGATTTTGCGCGCTAATCTACGATCTTGTGCGATCGTGTTCGCTCGACGGATGCGTCTGGAGCTTCATCGGCTGTACCCAATAGCCCCCATTCAAAGGTGAGGCTCTGCAGGTTGCCCAGTCATGGATTGGAGCGAGAATTCAGTCGTTTCGAACGGTTGGGGTGACGTGAGCGCGACGTGTGCACTGGGAGATCAAAAAAGATCTCGCGACAGCCGGAGTGAGCAGGGTTCTCTGAAGCGCTAGATCGGTCGCGGAAAGCGCCAGTCCACGCTGTACATTCGCGTAGCTGCACCTGTGATTCGATCGACCGCGGCAGCACAGAAGGCGACGATTTCGTCCCATGTCGCCGTGGACGTTTCCCGTACAGCCCCGGATCGTGCAGGTATCCACCTAACAGGCTTGCATGATGATTGGCCCAGGTTGTCCATGACCGGATCATCCTGTGAGACCTCGGAAATCGCCCGCGCGCGAATGGCTGCGGCGAGGCGGTCTCGATGGCTGAGCGCGCCGACTCGCTTCATGGCGAACCGCAGATCAGGCCGAGTTTCGTATTCGCTATCGTCGTAAGCGGGTCCGAGATGGAAGTTGGTGGCATACCCGGATAAATCGGGCCTCAAGGACCGCGTACGTGAGTTATTCTCATACTCGCGTTGGTCAATTGTAGATATGGTTGCCTACGACACCCTTCCGTCGAGGCGGACACTGAGAACCGGTCGCCTCGCGGTGTGAGAGCTTGGCACGTTTCTCGCGCATCCAGGCTTCCAGATCGGCGACAAGCAGCGCGCTCAGCTCTTAAGTGCTAAAGCCCCTTTTGCGGGGAGAGTGGCGCGCGGCCTTCTTCGCAGCAACGCCCGACAGCTCGGGCGGCGATGGGCGCTTGTTCGCGGCAAGTTCGCGCGGTACCCAGGTGGCGACCGCCTCGATGAACGCGCGCACCTGCGGCGGCAAGAATTTGCGCTCAGGGTAGACGAGCGCGATCTGCAACTCGGCGCCGACGAGGCCGGCGAGCACCTGCACGAGCGCGCCCCTTTCCAAGTGCGGCGACACGAGGCCACGTGGGAGGAGCGCGATGCCAAGCCCGCTTATGGCGGCGTCGCACAACAGGGCGATATCGTTCGAGAAGAACGCGCCGTCGACGTGGAGCTTGCCCCCGGAAGCCATGGGCCAGTGGGTCTCCGGCAGCTCGCCGCGCGCGAAGCCAAGAAGACAGCGATGGGTCCGCAGATCGCGTTGCGTACGTGGCGTGCCGCGATCGGCCAGGTATGCGGGCGCCGCTACGGCGATCATCGGGTCGCGGAAGAGCGTGCGCGCGATGAGACCGGGCTGGATCTGGCTGCTGGCACGCAGCGCGACGTCGTAGCCGCCGTGGAGGATGTCAACGAGCTGATTCGACGTGTGGACATGGACGCGCAGCTCGGGGTAGCGCCTCGCGAACTCGCAGAGCATCGCATGGAAGCTAACGCTCATCATCGGAGGCACCGAGACGCGTAAATCGCCGCGCACGACGTCGTCCGTCATCCGCACGCTCTGCTCGGCAAGGCGCACGGCCTCGAGCGCGATGCAGGCCTGCCGATAGAATACCTCACCAATATCAGTGAGGACGAGGGTTCGCGTGGTGCGGCGGAGGAGGCGCGCGCCGAGACGCTCCTCGAGGCGAGCGAGACGGCGGCTCACAGTCGCGCGCGGGACGCGCAGCTCGGCAGCGGCACGTGAGAGGGATTTGGCTTCGACCGTTTTGGTGAAGGCGACGAGTTCCGCGGTTTCCACGGGATCGCTCATATGGATCAAATCCTGGCGAATGATGTCAATTGTTGAAGCATTGTTACGAATTTCGATCCGGCGCAAGGTGTAGCTGGAGATGATCGAGAGGACCGGTCCCGCGGTTCGCGCGGGCGCCGCAACCTGAAAACGAAGAGCTACAGATGGTATCCAACGAAAAGAAAGTGATCGCCGTGTTCGGTGCGACGGGAAATCAAGGAACCGGCGTGGTGCGTGCTCTCAAGGCCGACGGCCAGTTCAATGTGCGCGCGCTCTCGCGCGACCCGGGCAAGTACAAGGGCGTCGCCGACGAGGTTGTCGCAGCGGATCTGGAACGGCCAGAGACGCTTGCAGAGGCCCTGAAAGCCGCGCACGGCGTCTTTCTCGTCACCAACTTCTGGCAAGAAGGCAACGACGAGATCAAGCAGGCGGCAGCGGCAATTCAGGCCGCGAAAGCTGCAGGCGTCAACCATCTGATCTGGTCGACCCTTCCAAACGTCGAGGCGATCAGCGGCGGCAAGTTTAACCTTCCGCAATTCACGGGTAAGGCGAAGGTTGACCGGATTGTGAGGGATGCCGGATTTCCGCGTTACACCTTTGTCGTGCCGCCTGCCTACTACCAGAACTTCTCGGGACCATTCGGTCCGCAAAAGCAGCAGGACGGAAGCTTTGGCTGGGTGCTGCCGATCGATTCCACAATACGCTGCTTTCACATGGGTGACATCAACGAGCTGGGTGACATCGTGGCCGGCGCGTTCGCACACCCGGAAGAAACCCGCAACGGCGCATATCTGCCGTTGGTCGGCGACTTCCTGAGCTTCAACGACCTCCTGAGCGCGTTGAAGCAGTTGGGCCATAAACTCTCGTTCACCCGAGTGCCTCGGGAGGTGTACGCAGGCTTCTTCCCCGGCGCTGACGCGTTAGGGGAGACCCTGGCCTACTACGAGACATATACCTACCTGGGCCCGGGCTCACACGACGATGAGATCGCTCTAGCGAACAAAGTTGCCGGCAAGACGCCGACTACATTTGCATCATGGGCTCAGGACAATTTCCGGCTCAAGGCAGCTACCCCTGCATAAACCATCACGGCGCTTCAAGTCACACACGGCGTGCTCGCGCCAATGGTCCACCCGAACGTCGCGAGACACGCCAATCTGATGGCGCGCGGGGCAGGTATGGAGTTGGTTCTCTAACTTAGGCCACTACTGGCCTATCTTGTGTTGACCGCGTTGGCGTTCGTTCCGGTGGCTTCTAAGGCGCACCGAGCGAGTGAGGCTATATGCCAGCGCGTGTCAGGAGGGGGATCGTCGCTTTCTCGGCGGCTTTGCCGGGGGAGGGCAAGTCGTGTCACGGACGATCAGCTCTGTTGGGATGAGAGTTGATTTGTATGGCCCATCCCTGTTGCTGATGCGCTGCAACAGCAATTGCGTGGCGACCTTGCCGACGTTGGCCCTTGGGATCGCGACGGTCGTCAAAGCCGGGCGCCATAGGGTCGCTTCTGCAATGTCGTCAAAGCCGACGACGGAAAAATCCTCGCCGGGCGTCAAATTGAGCGAGCGCAGACCGAGCATGGCGCCAAAGGCGACAATATCGTTGAAGCATACGACCGCTGTCGGCGGTTCAGGAAGATCCAGAAGCTCGAGCACTTGTGCCATCCCCACGTCGCGGGTCTCAGCGCCGGATAGCACTAGGCGCGGTTCGAGTGGAATGCCATGTTTGGCAAGAGCCTGACGATAGCCCGCGAAACGATCACGCCCCGTCGAGATATTCGAGTTCGAGCCGATCATGCCGATACGCGTGTGACCAAGTCCGATGAGATGGTCCATCGCCTTCATCATGCCGCCGCGATGGTCCGGAGAGACGAAATCGACTTTCGCGCCCGGCACTGTGCGCGAGACAAGCACGCAGGGTAGGTGCAGCGCATGCAACGAGTTGATGAAGGCCGCGTCGGTTCCGACTGCCGGGACCATCAGCAGCCCATCGACATTGTACTCTCGCACAGTATCGATAAAGGCGCTTTGCCGAGCCACCGATTCGCCCGAGTTGGACATAAGGACGATGCGGTTCTCAGCCGTGAGGGCATCCTCGATTGCCGCGACAATCTCAGCGAAATAGGGGTTGGTAAGATTATTGACCGCCAGTGCGATCATTCGCGTGTGGGGCAGGCGAAGGCTCGCGGCTCCACGATTATAGACGTAGCCGAGGCTTTTGGCCGCTTCCAGAACCTTTTCGCGAGTCCGCTCCGGAATGCTCGGGCTGTTCCGCAGGACGAGGGATACCGTTGCCTTGGACACGCCGCTGGCTTTGGCAATGTCCAGCAACGTCGGTCGAGGGCTACCGGATTTTACCTTCGCATCCACTGTGCCAGCATCCCTGATCTCGGCCTCTCATAGCCGTTAGCTCACCATCCACAGGAGACGGCAGTCGTCAAGCTTCTCCGTCACTCCATACCATGGAGGGCCAATATCCTCCGCATACGATCCGCTGCGCGGGCGGGATCCGCGAACAGCCCGATCGACGCTGCAAGCCGAAAGACACGAGAAAGGTGCAGGATGGAGCGTGCGCCTTGCTGGGCGCCGAGCATTGTGAAGTGATCCTGGTGTCCGTTCAGGTAGGCCAGGAAGACGATGCCTGTCTTGTAGTATTGGGTTGGGGCCCGGAACAGCTCGCGCGACAACGCAACTGTCGGATCGAGGATTTCGCGGAACGCCTTGGTGCCCGCGGCGCGGTTCTCGTTGCCCAGCGCCAATAGGGCGGCGGAAGCTGCCGGTGCGATGGCATCGAAAATTCCGAGCAATGCGTGACTGAAACCCTGTTCGTCACCAGCGATCAGTTCAGGATAGTTGAAGTCGTCGCCAGTGTACATCTTGACGGTGGAGGGTAACCGTCGGCGCATTGCGATCTCGTGCTTTTCGTCAAGAAGTGAAATCTTGATGCCGTCGATCTTCTTGGCATTGTCTGCAATCATGCCGAGACAGGTGTCCATGGCCGCGGCAACGTCGTGGTGGCCCCAGTACCCGGCAAGGGCCGGATCGAACATGTCGCCAAGCCAATGCAGGATCACGGGTTGGTCCGCTTCGGCCAGCACCCGTCTGTATACCTCGACGTAGTCGGCGGGACTCCGTGCTGCGCGTACCAGCGCTCGGCTGGCCATCAAGATCACGCGTCCGCCAATTCCTTGAACGAACGAAAGTTGCTCCGAATAGGCCTTCAGCACCGCATCAAGGCTCGCTCCAGCCGGATCGATGTGATCGGTACCGACGCCAGAGAACACGACGGCGCCAGGCCGCGCCTTGGCGCTCTCGACGGTGTTGCGGATCAGAATTTGTGCCGACGGCCAATTAAGTCCCATACCGCGTTGTGCCGTATCCATGGCTTCGGCGACGCCCAAGCCGAGATCCCAAAGATAGTCTCGGAAACGCTGGGTGGCTTCGAAGTCGATGGCGACATCGCGCATGGGCGAAATGTCGGCGCGCGGATTGGACACGACATGTCCAGCAGATAACGCGATGCGGGCCAGTGGCTGGTTCGGCTTTGCCGTTTGCCACGTCGCAGGCGCGGGCATGGCGAATTCGTCGAAGCGGCCGTCGTCACCGGGGAGTCGAAAGACAGTCATTTTGCGCTACCTTCCTCGTGAGATGTTCTGCGGCGGGCGAGCAAGGTCGTTTCTCCGTCCTGCACGACCGTTCCATCCTGTTTCAGGACTTCGAATGCGAGGGCGATGATGCCTTGCCCTTTGCTCGACAGTCGAATGCTTGCGACCCGCACGCTTGCTCCGATGCGATCTCCTGCGAAGATCGGCGCCCGAAATCGCCAGTTCCAGCCGAGTGATGCGATCGCCATGATCCGAACGGCAGACCGGTTCTTGAGGCCGTCCGTCAATGCCAAACCCAGAAGCCCGTGCGCGACCCGCGCAGGAAAGCCCAGGGACTTGGCGAACTCGTCGTCCATGTGGACGTCAAAGAAGTCGCCGGACAGTCCGGCGAAGGCAACGATATGGGCGTCTGTCACGACGAGATGCCCGGTTTCGTAATGATCGCCTGTGGCGAGATCCTCGAACCAGTATTCGCCGGCGGATAGGAAGCGTCCCGAACTGGCCATCACAAGCTCCTGAGCGCAAGGCCGCCGTCAACACGAACGACTTCGCCCGTCGAATAGCGAAGCTGACCGCTCGCCAACATGGCCGCGGCCCTTCCGATATCCTCGGGCTCGCCCCAGCGCTTGATCGGAGTCAGCCCCTCGCTGATGAGGCGGTCATACTTTTCTCGGGCAACAGCCGTCATCTGGGTCCGGATAATCCCAGGCCGGATCTCGTATGATCCGATGCCATGCTCGGCGAGTCTGATCGCGAAGAGCTGGGCCATCATGGAAAGCCCTGTCTTGGAGATGCAGTATTCGCCCCTGTCGATCGACGCGAACTCCGCATTGATCGAGGACACCGTGACGATGCTGCGGAATGACGATGAGTTTGCGCGGATCATGCGGCGCGCGACCTCCTGGGTCAGAAAGAAAGGTCCCCGCAGGTTGATCGCCATGACCCGGTCATAGCTCTCGCGGGTCATCTTCAAGAGATCGTCCCGCACCCCCACGGAGACTCCGGCATTGTTGACGAGGCATTCAAGGCCGCCGAAGGCATTCCATGCTTCCTCGGCGACTTGCTCGTGATCTCCCAGGTTCGAAACGTCGAAGGGGAGGGGCTTTGTGTCTCCGCCTTGCCTGCGGATAGCCGCGACGGTTTCGGCAAGATCCGTTGAATTCGGCAGGTCGTTCACCACCACCGCGAACCCAGCGCCCGACAGCGCGAGAGCGATAGCGCGCCCTATGCCGCGCCCCGCCCCGGTTACCAAAGCCCGCGGACGTCCCTGGTCGTTCATAGGCCTTCCCCAATCTGTTTCGTTGAGCCGGTCGCGATTGGCACTTGCCAAAACCGGAGAGTGCTGTTACTAAATCGGTCTAGTAGATCGATCTAGTAGATCGTTCTAGTAAAACAAGCAAGCAAAATCATCGCAACCAGGCAGGAGAGGGCCCAATGGATCGTCGCGTAGATCGCCGCACAGTCGTAGCTGGAATGGGTGCCTTTGGGCTGATGGCTGTGGGCGCGAAAGCTCAGGGACTCGGGCCGATGCCGTCGTCGCCCGTTGCGCTGAACGTGATCGATGTCGCCGGCAATCTCGCGCTGAGCCAGAAATCCATTGATGCTTATCGGCAGCAGAACGCCAAGCTCGTCTCGCGGATCGCCTACACAAAGGCGCCGGCGCCGGAGCTGGCGAGCAAGTTGAAGGCACAGCAGTCAGCCAATCGTGTCGATATCGACATTGTGCTCACTGGCACCGACGGGCTGTTTGCGGGCATCGAGCAGCAGCTATGGCAGGAGCTGTTGCCGCAATATGCGGGCGCGCTGCCCAAGCCCGAAGACATCTACGACGTAGGTGCCCTCAAGATGCAGGCTCTGGCGAAGGGGCAGGGCATGGAGATTGCGTATTCGCCCTCGGGCCCACTGTTCGAGTACATGCCGGGCCGAGTGAAGAAGGTGCCTAAAACCGCCGATGAGCTGCTTGCTTACGCGCGCGAGAACAAGAACCGGTTTCTTTACGCCAGGCCGGCGAACTCTGGACCCGGCCGCACCTTCCTGATGGGGCTTCCGTATCTCCTCGGGGATAAGGACCCCTCCGACCCCGTCAAGGGATGGGACAAGACCTGGGCCTATCTGAAGGCCCTGGGTGAAAACATCGAATACTACCCTTCCGGGACCGGGCAGACGATGAAGGAGCTCGGAGACGGAACACGGGACATGATCGTCTCCACGGTCGGCTGGTACATCAACCCGCGCGTGCTCGGTATTGTGCCCAAGGAGGCGGGGCTTTTCGCGTTGGATGGCTTCCACTGGGTCTCCGACGCCATGTTCTTCGCAGTGCCGAAGGGTGTCGCGCCAGAGAAATTGCCGGTCATCATCGATCTGCTCAAGCACATGCTCAAGCCTGAGCAGCAGGCCTTCGCTTACGACGAGGGTTACTTCTATCCAGGTCCCTCCGTGAAGGCTTCGACGCTCGCGATGGCTCCCAAGGAGAGCCAGGAGGTGATCAAGGAATTCGGCTGGCCCGACTACGATCGTCTGATCGGAGCCGCTCCTCTCGAGATCCAGCTTCAGGCCGATCAGCTCGTCGCCGCGTTCCGGCGCTGGGACGAGGAAATCGGCGGCGCGAAGCGCAAGTAGTCTCCCTCGACTGGGGGCTGCCCGACGAAACGGGCAGCTCCGCTCTTTCGATATTGGCCACCACACAAGCTGCGCCATCGGTTCAAGGGATCAGAATCCATGACCATCGCCCTTCAGAAATTCGACGAGCTGCGCCTCGATCAGGTTCGCCGCGAGTTCGGTTCATTGAACGCCCTTAAGGATGTGACGCTCACCGTAAAGCGCGGCGAGTTCATCGCGCTGCTTGGGCCGTCCGGCTGCGGAAAGTCGACCACACTGAACTGCATTGCCGGCCTGCTTCCCGTCACCGGGGGAGCCATCTGGCTCGACAAGCGCCGCATCGACACGCTGAGGCCAGAAGAGCGTGGCTTCGGCATGGTCTTTCAGAGCTACGCGCTATTCCCGCACCTCACCGTAAAGCAGAATGTCGGATTCGGCTTGAAAATGCGGGGAGTGCCGAAGGCGGAGATCTCGCGGAAGGTCGATGAGGCCTTGGCTCTGGTCCGCCTTACCGGACACGCGCAGAAACTGCCCGGCCAGCTCTCGGGTGGTCAGCAGCAGCGCGTCGCGATTGCGCGAGCAATCGTCATCGAGCCGCCGCTCGTACTCATGGACGAGCCGCTGTCGAACCTCGATGCCAAGCTCCGCCTGGAGATGCGCGCAGAGATCCGGCGCATCCACAACACGCTCGGGGCGACCACGATCTACGTGACGCACGATCAGGACGAGGCTCTCTCGCTCGCTGACCGTATCGTCGTGCTGAAGGACGGCGTCATCCGCCAGGTCGGAACGCCAAACGAGCTCTACGAGAAGCCGGCCCATATCGATGTCGCGGACTTCATGGGATTCCGGAATCGTATCAAGGGCAAGGTAATCCGCCAATCCGGCACCAGAGCCACGCTGGCGGTTGGCGATAGCGAAGTCACCGGCGTCATGCGAGCGTCCGTGCAGGACGGATCGGAAGCCTATGCCGCAATCCGTGCGGACGACCTAACCACCGGTGAGCCCGGTGCGAATTCCTTCGCCGCGCAGGTCGAGACCATCGAATACCGAGGTCGCGAATTCGTCGGGACCGCCCGCACCTTGGACGGTATCGACCTCGTCTTCAGGTCGGACCATGCGGTGGCATTGGGTTCAGGCATTCACCTGCGGGCAGCTCCGGACCGCGTCCTGGTCTTCAGCGAACAAGTGTGAGGCGGCCATGACGATAACGGCTGTCGCCGACAATCAAGACGTTGAGTTGGGTTCGAACCTGCGTCAGCGTCTTGCCGCCCGCGGCTTCGATGCGGTGACCCTGCTGGTGATTCCTGCATTCGTTCTGCTGACGCTGCTTTTCCTTTACCCCTTCGGGTATGGACTGGTGCTCTCGTTCGAGCCAAAGACCGGTGCAGCCTGGTCGAACTATGCGCGTTTCTTCTCCGACCCCTACCTCTACAGCACGATCTGGAAGACGCTGCTTCTGTCGGTGCCGGTCACCCTGGTCAATCTCCTGGTCTCGCTGCCGGTGGCGTTCCGGGTGCGTCTGATGTATCGGCAGCGGCTGTTGACGACGATTCTCGTCGTTCCGATCACGCTCGGAACGGTTCTGATCGCGGAGGGGCTCCTGAATTATCTGGGGCCGCAGGGATGGTTCAATCGCGTCCTCATTTCGATTGGATTGATCGATCATCCGTTGCGCCTCGTTCACAACTATTGGGGCGTCTTTGCTTCGCTGGTCATCAACGGCTTTCCGTTTACGTTTCTGCTCGTGCTGTCCTACGTGACCGGCATCGATCCCGCGTTGGAGCAGGCTGCGGCGACCCTCGGTGCCAGCGCGCGGCAGCGATTTACCCATGTGTACCTGCCGATCTTGATGCCGGGACTCGCGATCACGTTCTGTCTCAGCTTCGTGCAGGCGTTCTCCGTGTTTCCGTCGGCCGTCCTGCTGGGTGAGCCGGCCGGAGAGACAAGGGTGATTTCGATCGCCGCCTATCAAGCGGCGTTCGAGGAGTACGACTACTCGATGGCATCCGCGATCGCGATGATTATGGGCTTCGTTCAGCTCGCGATCGTCATGAGCCTCATGGCGACCCGCGGACTGTTCTATCGCGGCCCGGTCGCCGGAACGAAGGGGTGAGGTCATGATCCGGGATACGTCGCGTTCTTCGAAGCTTTGGATTGCTGCGGTCTGGGTCTTTGTCGGGTTCTTCGTTCTCAACCTGCTCGCCATGATCGCATCTGTCGTCACGAGCTCGTTTGCGACCCGTTGGCTGGGCACGTGGTTTCCCGCTGGCTGCACGACGCGCTGGTATGCGTCGGCCTGGAGCGAATTCCAGCTTCAGGATGTCCTGATCGTCACTTTCGAGGTGGTCGGCGCAGTCGTTGTCATATCCGGACTCCTGGGTGTCACTGCGGCCTACGCGCTCGCCCGGCGTGACTTCGCCGGCAAGAAGATGGTCATGCTCGTCATTCTGCTGCCGCTGATCGTGCCGCCAATCACCTTCGGCATTCCGCTTGCTACGGTCCTCTATCAAACCGGACTTGCCGGATCGTTCTGGGGCGTCGTTGCGGCGAATCTCGTTCCGACGGTGCCGTTCGTCATTCTGGTGATGATTCCATTCATCGAGCAGATCGATCCCAGGCTCGAAGCCGCAGCCCGCGTCTTCGGCGCAAACACTTTCAAGCTATTCGTCCACGTGCTGATGCCGTTGCTGCTCCCCGGCATCCTGGCGGCATTGTTGCTCGTACTCGTTCGCACCATCGCCATGTTCGAGCTCACCTTCCTCGTCGCGGGCCCCACGAGCCAGACGCTGGTCGTCGCGCTCTACTACGCGGTTTTTGCCGCTGGCGTGAGAGCCGTTCAGTCCATCGACGCAATGGCTGTCGTCTACATGGTGACGACGTTGATTTGGCTCGTCCTCGCACTTCGGTTCGTCAATCCCACCCAGATTGTCACGCGCGCCAAGCAGCAGCCGGCTCACTGAAGCGCGACATAAGTTGAGGTCATCCAGGAGACGGAATGTGAAGAACAAGATCATTACGGCAACGGAAGCGGCGAGCCTCGTCCGCGACAGTGACGTCGTCTGCATCGGGTCCTCTGCGGGGCTGAATTGCCCCGATCGCGTGCTTGCCGCCATCGGCGAGCGGTTCCGCATTGAGGGCAGTCCGCACAATCTTACGGTCTTATCGCCGATTGCAGCGGGTGACATGTACGGCATCAAGGGGATCGATCATCTGGCCCAGAAAGGGCTTCTGTCGGCGATACTGGCCGGCTCATATCCGAGTGGTCCCTCGTCGCTACCCTCGCCAGCGATCTGGGAGATGATTGGCCGCAACGAGATCGCTGCCTACAATATTCCTTCCGGCATCATGTATGACATGGCGAGGGACGTAGCCGCTAAGCGGGCCGGAGTGTTGACGAAGGTAGGCCTCGACACGTTCGTCGATCCCAGGCTCAACGGCTGCAAGATGAACGAGGCCGCCGCGACACGCGGCGAAATCGTGCACCTGGTCGAGTTCGGTGGCGAATCCTGGCTCCACTTCCCCAATCACGCGCCGCGCGTGGCGATCATTCGCGGCACGACGGCTGATGAGCGTGGCAACATCTCTATGGAGCACGAAGGCGCCGTCCTCGGCATGGTCGATCTCGCGCTGGCTGCGCGTAACGCGGGCGGCATCGTGATTTGCCAGGTCAAGCGAACGACGGCGGCCGGTTCGATTGCCACGCACAGTGTTCACGTCCCTTCAACCCTCGTGGACTACATCGTCGTCGATCCGGAGCAGGCGCAAGCAACCGAGATCCTGTACGATCCGGCGATAAGCGGCGAGACGCGGCGGCCACTGTCCTCGTTCGCACCCGAAGCGTGGGGCGTTGAGAAGGTCATCGCGCGCCGGGCCGCGCTGGAGTTGACGGAAGAAAGCGCGGTCAATCTCGGATTTGGCATTTCGGCCATGGTTCCGCAAATCCTGGTCGAGGAAGGGCAGGCCGAAGCCGTCACTTGGGCCATCGAGCAGGGCGCCGTCGGCGGTGTGCCGCTCACCGGTTTTGCGTTCGGCTGCGCGGCGAATGCGCAGGCGATCTTCCCGACGCCGCAGCAGTTCACCTATTTCCAGGGTGGCGGCTTCGACTGTTCACTGCTGTCCTTCCTTGAAGTCGATGCACAAGGGAACGTCAACGTCTCTCGTCTGGCCGCGCGGCCTTACCTGACGGCGGGGTGTGGCGGCTTCGTCGATATTACGGCAAACGCCCGGAAGATCGTGTTCAGCGGCTATTTCACGGCAGGAGGGCTCAAGGTGTCTGCCGGCGAGGGCAAGTTGCGCATCGAGCAGGAGGGCAAGATCGCGAAGTTCATTCCCGAGGTGAGCCACGTGACCTTCAGTGGCAAGCGCGCCGTGGACCGTAGATGCGATGTCACATACGTGACCGAACGATGCGTGTTGAAGCTCAGGCCGAGCGGCTTGACGGTGGTGGAGATCGCGCCAGGCCTCGATCTCCAGCGCGATGTCGTCGCCAAGGCCGGGATACCCCTCGCAATCGCCGATGACCTCAAGCTCATGGACGAAAGATTGTTCCGTCCGGAGCCGATCGGGCTGACGCTGCGAGAACGTAGCGGTGCAGAGCGGGCGACCGAGCAGCGCGCAGCCTGAGGAGTTTCGAGATGTCGACTGTAGTCGTGACGAACGCCGCTTTCGAAGCCAGCGTGCCGCATCCCGGCGTTCTTCTTGTCCGTATCGTTTCTAAACCGATGGGTGCTTTCACGATCGAGGCGAGGCGGGAGCTTAAAGCGTTCCTGGAGCGGGCCCATCTCGACCATTCGGCGCGATGCGTCGTTCTCATCGGAACAGGATCGGCCTTCTCGGTCGGATCCAACATCCGCGAATTCGAGGCAACGCCGGAGTGGATTGAGGCCGCCCGGCTTGCGGAAACTGGGTTGAACGAGGCGATCGAGCTCGGTCCGGTGCCGGTCATCGCTGCTTGCAATGGTTACACGCTCGGCGGCGGCGCCGTCATGGCGCTCGCGTGCGATATCCGTATCGCGGGGCGCAGCGCTACCTTCGGTGTACCGGAGGCCAAGCTCGGTGCCATGCCCACCGCCACGGGGACCATGCGACTGCCGCTGCTCGTCGGCCGGGGCCAGGCACTTCGCTTGATGCTGACCGCGCAGCCGATCGATGCAGAGGAGGGTTACCGGATCGGAATCTTCGATGAGCTGGTCGACGACGACAAGCTTCTCGATCGTGCGTTGGAGGTCGCTCGGCAGATCGCTGCAGTCTCACCGAAGGCCGTCGCCGCATCGCGGCGCTGCGTTTCTACCGCGCTGCGACTTGGATATCACGCCGGACTCGCAATGGAGTCCGAGATCACGGTTCCCTTGGGCCTCTCGGACGACGCCATCGAAGGCAAGGCGGCCTTCGTCGAGAAGCGCGTTCCCAGGTTCAAGTAAAGGCAAGATCAACATGCTCGACACTCCTATTCGACCGCTGCTGCTCTCGCGATGCTCGATCAACACGGCGACGCTTGGACATCGATCTCCGATAAGGGACGTGATCGAGCGCGTCGCGCGGCACGGTTTTGGCGGGATCTCGCCCTGGCGCCGGGATTTGGTGGGGCAGGACCATCGCCTCGTCGGAAGGCATCTCCGAGATGCCGAGTTGTCGTTGAGCGGATACTGCCGGGGAACTTACTTCCCCGGCGCGGACCGAGCTACCATCGAGGCCAACATTGATGACAATCGTCGCGCCATCGACGAAGCGGCGGCCCTGGGTGCGCCTTGCTTCGTCCTGGTCGTCGGAAGCCTCCCGGAGAGGACGAAGGATCTAGCTTCTGCGCGGTCCCAGGTGGCCGAGGGTCTGAGTGCGCTATTGCCCTATGCGCGGGAAGCCGGCGTGGGGCTGGCCGTCGAGCCTCTTCATCCGATGTATGCGGGCGATCGCTCCTGCATCACCAGCCTGAGCGAAGCCTTGATGCTTTGCCAGAACCTGGATCCATCTCGTCAGGGTGGAATCGGAGTGGCCATCGACGTCTACCACGTCTGGTGGGATTGGCGTCTGAGCGACGATATCGCTGCCGCCGGACGCGCGGGCCGCATCATGGCTTTTCATGTTTGCGACTGGCTGGTCCCGACTACCGATCTCCTTCTCGATCGGGGAATGACGGGAGACGGCGTGATCGACGTCAAGGGAATTCGAAGCCAGGTCGAGGGGACAGGCTACGGCGGCTTCGCGGAGGTCGAGGTTTTTTCGAAACGATGGTGGTCGACGCCGGAGGATGATGTGCTGGCCGCATGTGCCAAAGGTTTCGCGTCAATCTGAGTGCGCGGTGGGCATTTCGCGTTATAGGGCAGGGAGATGGAAACGACCGCCGACGATCGCCAAATTCTGGATGCCCTGTTCCAGGCAGCGCTGGACGCCGCTCGCCCGCTGGGAAAGTTCGGAGGGCGCCTCCCCAATCCGCCGTCAGGTCGGACGATCGTGGTGGGAGCCGGCAAAGCTGCGGCGAGCATGGCTCAGGCCTTCGAAGCCGAGTGGCCACACCCGGTTGAAGGGCTTGTGGTTACCCGCTACGGCCACTCCGCCAAGACCCGATCGATCGAGGTGGTTGAAGCCTCTCACCCCGTGCCGGATGCTGCGGGCGAGCAAGCGGCGCTGCGAATACTCGACCTCGTGAAGAGTGCTTCCCCCGACGATCTCGTCATCGCCTTGATCTCTGGAGGAGCTTCTGCGTTGCTCAGCCTACCTGCGCCTGGGCTAACATTGCAGGAAAAGCAGGCGTTGACATCGAAGCTGCTTCGTTCCGGTGCGCCAATCAGCGCCATGAACGAGGTCAGAAAGGCGCTCTCCGCAATCAAGGGAGGACGTCTCGCCGCTGCCAGCCGCGCGCCGGTGGTGACCTATGTGATTTCTGACGTCCCGGGAGACGACCCGGCCATCGTCGGCTCCGGGCCAACGATCGCGCGTGCTTCGCCTTCCGTCGACCCTTGCACGATCCTTGATCGCTACGGAATCGAGGTGCCGGCCCACATACGCAAGATCACGGCGGCCAAGGTCGCGCCCGAGAGAGCTGGCGATGCAGTTCATGTCATCGCGACGGCGAGGATGGCACTCGACGCGGCGGCGTTGGCAGCTCGTCGAATAGGCCTTGAGCCGCTCATTTTGGGAGATGCCATCGAAGGCGAAGCACGGGAAGTCGGTGTCGCCATGGCCGGCATTGCGCGCTCGGTTCTGAAATACGGTACTCCCGTGAAGCGTCCCTGCGTAATACTTTCGGGAGGCGAAACGACAGTCACGATAAAGGCTCGCGGTCGCGGCGGGCGCAACACCGAATTTCTACTGTCGCTGGCACTAGCCCTCGATGGAACGGAGGACGTATCGGCGATGGCGGCAGACACGGACGGAATCGACGGATCTGAGAATAATGCGGGAGCGTGGTTTGATCCGTCATTTGTCTGTTCTGCGTCTAAGGCCGGTTTCGATCTTGCCGAACTCCTTGCAGCCAACGATGCATACGGTGCTTTTGTTGAAGCAAACCGACTTGTGGTAACGGGGCCCACGTTGACAAACGTCAACGACTTCCGCGCGATCCTTATTCGCTAGTCATCTGTGTGATTTCGTCTTGCCGTACCTCCGTTACTGCGCCATCAAAAGGAATGCAGTGTTCATAGGCCAGGTCTCAACCGATCGCTATTCTGTCTAGCTTGCGAAGTTTCCGGCTTACGGCGGAATTTGGTTTGCCTAGCGTAATAACAGGAGGGCTCGGCGCGTGCGGCTCTGTGCATGGTCGAGCAGGTGCCGTACTCCATCCATTAGCCCCGACGATGTCGGGCGAGACACTTACCTCGAACTGGAAGACTTCGGCGGTCAAATCGGTTGCGCTTGGCACGAGACTGGCGTCGAAAGGTGCTGATTGCGCTAGCCCTGAGCAAAGCTATTCTTGCGATATCGCCGGTACCTGAGCCGCAGACGCAAAAAGCGTCTAATAAAACGTCCAACAAAACGTCCAACATGAAAATGGAGGAATCGATCTATATCATTGTGTTTGCTGAGATAATTGGATTGGAAATTTCGAAACAGAGCGCTTCACCCGCTCCGCCGCACGATTTTCCGCGCTAATCTACGATATGGTGCGATCGCCTTCGCGCGAGGGTTGCGCCTGGGGCTTCATCCGCTGTACGCAATAGATCGAGATGTTCCGCCTCCTGATGTCGTCTGTCCATGTTCCACGACGCACAAAAGGGACTGAAGCATTCACGTCTTCAAAGAGAAAAATCTGCTAGATTGCGCGTGTCGAGCGTATTGGGACTGCTCGAGCGCGCGAATAGCCCCTCTGCCTCAGCAACCGATAGGCCCGAAAAGCATGCGCAGTCGATAAACTTGACCCTTCGCTCATCGGCGGTGAAGGGATGGCTGAGATCTCCCTTCGCGGCCTGGCGCACTTCGTCGAGACGGCGTCCATCCTTCAGCGTCACGATCACGCGATGAGGCAATCGGCCGGTGGTGGTTCTCTCGGCGGTCCGATCGTAGGTCGAAAGCTCTGTGAGGGGGAGCAAAGTCCTCAGATCGTCACGTCTTACCGCCGCGCTCGTAAAGTCGGAGAGGCGAAGCGAGTCCTGCGACAATGCAAGGGCCAGCGCATACTGCATCGAGAAGCGCGCCTGCATCTCGTCATTCGGACGGGAATAAGCGAGGTTGCGCGCATGCGCCTCCGTCACGGTGACATTGATGGAGGCAACGTCCCCGGCCCGGAATCCGTTCTCGCGCTTGAGATCGAGCACCGCGTCGATCGCCCGATGCGTCGCCCCACAGCATGGATGCCGCTTCGCGGTCAGCCCGAAACGCTCGATCGCGAGTGTGTGCGGGGGGCGTTCTTGCGACCATCCCTTCGGGTATTCGCCGCCGTAGAGCGCGAGGAAGCCCTGCCGTGATTCCAGCACGTCCAGTCGTCCGGCCATTCCGGCAGCGCTCAACTGAGCGGCCTCGATTGCATTCCGGGCCGCGAGACCGGAATGCAGCGGTTTCACCGGCGTGCCGAACTGTCCCTTGATGCCGGCGGACATGCTGACGGCGACGCTCATCGCCTGTGCGATGCCGTCGCGGTCCAGCCCCATCAGGCGCGCAACGGCCGCGGCCGTTCCAATGCAACCGATCGTCGAGGTCGCGTGCCAGCCGGCTGTGTAGTGGGACGGGTTCATGCCGCTGGAGACCCAGGCCTGCGCCTCCAGGCCGACGATATAGGCCTCGATCATCTGGCGGCCATCACGGCCGGAGGCCTGCGCCGTCGCAAGCAGCGCCGGGACGAGAACCGCGGAGGCGTGGGTCGTGGCGCCATGGAAATTGTCGTCGAAATCGAGCGCATGGGCCGCAACGCCGTTGATCAGGGCGGCTGTTGCAGGATCGCTGCGCGCGCCGGTCACGACGGCGCAGGTCCCGTGACCTAGGCGCATCTCGAAGGCGCTGGTGGCGGCAAGGGTCGCACGATCTTTTCGGCCGGCGATGATGCAGCCGATGGTGTCGCTGAAGCCGTGCTCGGCCAATTCGATGGCGGTCGGGCTGAACGACGTCGCGTCCGCGCACCAGTCGGCAATGGTCTTGATGACGGTCATGTCGTGCTCCTCACATGCGGCGCAAAGACGAGGGCGGGACGAGCGGAAGAACGATCCGAGAGGAGCGCTCCGCCGAAAGATGTACGGTGTTGCGGGCGATATTGAAGGCGCGTCCCGTGCCCTCGGCCTCGCCCGTGTTCGGATTGACGTCGAACTTCGGGAAGTTGGACGAGGAGATGTCCAGCCTGATGCGGTGTCCGGCTTTGAACAGATTGGCTGTGGCGAAAGGCTCGATGACGATGCGGAAGATCTCCCCGGGATTGATGGACTTGGGCTCTTCCCAGGAGGCACGATACCGGCAGCGGAAGATGCCATCGGTCAGGTTCATGGCGAAGCCGGTCGGGTAGTCGACCGAGGGCGGGTGCACATCGATCAGCTTGGCAGTGAAGTCGGTATCCGCTGCACTCGAGGAAACCCAGAGCTCGACCTCGATCGGCCCGACCAGGGCCACGTCTTCGGCAAGCGGTTCGGTCTCGAAGGCGAGCACATCGGGCCGTGCGGACAATGGCAGGCCGGGTGTCGCGCAACCGAAGAAGCGATCGTCCTCGCGTTGGTCGTAGGCGCCGCCCTCGAACACCGGGCGGCCGCTGGTCAGCGCGCCGCCGATCGTGGGGACCGGATTGCGCGGGTCGAAATCGTAGGTGAGGCGAGCGTCCGGCGAAACGGGACGCTCTGCCGAAAGTCCGCCATCCGCGTGCAGGTAAAATGCGGTCGGACGCGCCTGCTGCAGCGGCCATTGCGTGGCGGTGATCCAGTGCCCGCCATGATCGAGATGTCCGTCCGGCGTGCGCCGGCCGGAGCCACCGCCCATCAGAAAGAGGCGGATGGGTGCATCGTTCGTCGGCGTATGCTCTCTCTTCAGCCAACGATCGAAGCAGGCGATGCGGAAGGCGCACCAGCTGTCTCCGACGTTGCCGTCGAAGATGGCGTCCGGACCGAAGTCGACATCGCCGAAAATGCGCCGGGTGCGATTGCCATGGGTCCACGGTCCCATGATCACCTGCGGTCGGTGCTTGCCATGGCTCAGGCCCGCGAGATTCTCGAACGTGGTCGGGACATAGACGTCGTACCAGCTCGACATCAAGAGCACCGGGATGTCGGGGATTTCATCGTAATAGCCGGCGGCGTAGAGGCCGACCACCTTCCAGTAGTCGTCAAAATTTCCGCGGCGCCATTGATCGAGCAGATAGGCCTCGTATTCCGGCTCCCACCGCACTGGGGAATTGCCTTTCGACCAGGGCATCCGCTTGAACCAGGCGACGACATCTTCCGCGGCCAGGGCGGCGCGCAGTATCGGATTGGCTTCGCAAGCACGGCTGTCCTGCGCATGGTTCCACGCCCAGGTCGCCTGCTTGAGCTCGAACGCGCCGCCTTGCCGGATACCGCAACGATAGGCGTTCGAGAAGCCACCGGAATCCAGGATCATTCCGGCCAGTGCCGACGGGGCGAGGCACGCGGCTGCAATTTGCGTATGCGCTGCATAGGACAGACCCATCGTGCCGACCTTGCCGGAGCACCACGACTGCCCGGCGATCCAGGCGATGGTGTCGAAGCCATCAGCTGCTTCCGCGGTGTATTTTGTGAACGTCCCCTGTGAACGATGGCGCCCACGGCAGTCCTGGAAGATGAGGGCATAGCCGGCCGCGCAGAACGCGGCGGCGGTTTCCTCGCGCGTCATCGGCGTATCCGATCCCGGCGCCAGTTCCGCACGCGACGGCAGATGCTTGCCGTACGGCGTCCGCTCCAGCACCACGTGAAACGGTCCCTCACTGTCTGCGGGCATGTAGATGTCGGTTGCGAGGCACACGCCGTCGCGCATCGCGATCATCACGTCGCGGTAGCGCAGCAGTCTGTCCGAGATGCGTTCCGGCTCGGGGAGGGTGGCTGCGCCTGCGATCGGCTTGTTGAGGGAGATGGTCGACACGGTGTCTCCGGACGTGATGGTATGTTGCTCAGGGGGTGGGACGGATCAGGGGCGCCATGGTGTAACTGTCGCCGCGCGGGGTCAGCTGCAATTTCGAGCTGACGCCCCAGTTGGATTTCAGGAAGTAGATCGGGATCAGGCCTCCATCGGACACGGCGAGCGCCGTGGCTTGGCGGACGAGCTTTTCGCGCGCCTCTTCATCGAACGTTTCCTGCGCCTGTTCGATCAACCGGTCGACCTCAGGGTTGGAATAGCGGCCGCGATTATTGACGCCATGGTTCTTCTCCATGTCGAAACTCTCGACGATGGCGATCAGGGACTGGATCGGGTCGCCGCTGGAGCTGCCGAAGATCGACATTGCAGCGGAGAATTCCGGTTCGCCTTTTCCGGCCGCGCGCCGGAAGAATATGCTGGCCGGCAAGGCCTCGACCTTCGACTTGATCCCGATCGCGGTCAGCATGGAGGCAATGGCCTGGCAGGTCTGGCTGTCGCCGGCGTAGCGGTCGTTCAGGCAATGCAGCGTCAGTTGAAAGCCGTTGGGCCAGCCGGCGTCGTGGAGCAATTGCCGCGCCCGTTGCGGGTCGTAAGCGACCGGCTTGAGCAGCGGGTCAAATCCCGCAAATCCTTCCGGTGCGATCTGCCCGGCCGGGGTTGCCGTGCCGTCCATGATCCGATCGGCGATGCCGGTCCGGTTCAGCGCAAGGCTGATGGCTTCGCGGACGCGGGCGTTCTTCAGCGGATTGCGCGTCAGCGGCTTGCCGTCGACATCCGTCACAAAGGGCGAATTGTCGCGAAACTGATCGAGCGTCAGATAGAGGCAAAAGATCGAAATGTCCGAGACGAGCCTGACCTGGGTCTGGTTTTGCAGCCGGCCGGCGAGATTGCCAGACACCGCGTCAATGACATCGTCATCGCCTGCGAGAAGGCCGGCGACGCGCGCGCCGTCATTGGACACCGTGCGGAAAGTTACCTTCGCCCAAGGCTCCTTTGCACCCCAATAGGTGTCGTTGCGCTCCAGCACGACGCGCTGGCCCGGAATCCAGCTCGCCCAGCGGTAGGGGCCGGTGCCGATCGCGGCTTTGCCGGACTTGAAGTCCTCCGGGCCCGCTCCCGCGGCGGCGCGCGCCGACACCATTCCCAACGTCGTCAAATTGACCGGCAGCAGCGGGGACGGCACTGAGGTGACGATCCGCACATGAAGATCGTCGATCGGCTCGACCCTCAAAATGTCCTTCAGATAGTGGCGATAGGTCCGCGGTCCCGTGGTCTCCTGCGCGCGCTTGATCGAGAACGCGACGTCGCGCGCGGTGAAGTCTGATCCGTCGTGGAATTTCACGCCGGCACGGAGCGTGAACTCCCAATGGGTATCGTCGAGGCGCTTCCAGCTTTCGGCTAGGCCCGGGATCGGCTTCAGGAAGCGGTCCTGAAACACCAGCGGTTCGTAGACATGGATCTGGACATTGCGGTTCGTGGTGAACAGCAAATGCGGATCGGCACTGTCGACGGCGCCTTTCATCGCGATCCGCAACTCCTGCGCCCAGGCTGTCGCGGACGGCAGTCCGATGGCGACAACAAGGGCGACGGTTTTGAAGAACGATAAGAGGCGTTTCACGTTCACCGGCGAACTCCGTCGTAGAGTTCATCGACCAGCGCGCTGGCCTCGCGGAGGTCATGAACGAGACGGTTTCTGGCGCGAACGGCATCGACCTTGGCAAAAGGTTCGTCCGCGTCTCCCGTTTTCGTCTTTGCAAGCCGGCGGATTGGCTCGATCACGGGCCAGGCCATGAGCGGCGTCGCTGGATCATGGGCGAAGCGGTTTCCTGTCGTGTAGTCGAGCGGGACCAGGAGGCGACTGAGTTTCAATATGGCCCGGTTGAAGGCTTCGGCATTCCCGTTCGGCGGATCCTGCGAGAGCCGCTTCAGGCGCTGGTCGAGCTGGCGAATGGCCTCGGATGCGGCCAGGAGATCGAACCGGTCCTTCAACCGCTCGGATATTGCGCAAAGCTCCTCACGGAGTCCGGTGATTTGCGGCGCGAAGTCGAGCGGCAGGCGTTCGCGCCCGAGCAGGTCCCAGACCACACGCAGCACGATGCGTACGTCGCGCGCGAGGTTCGCAGGTTCGATCTTGTCGATCAGATCGTGTTCGGTGTGCCACCACCATCCGAGCTCGTTGCGCAGCTTCAGCGCGCCGGGCTCCTGCGTGCTCAGGCTGCCGAACACCGACGGGATGCCGATCCCGGGAAAGGAATCGTCGGCCGAGCGCGCCTTGCGCTTGCCGGCGAGCACTTGCCCGGTTTCGGCGGCGATGGCCGCCGCGGCGATGCCGAACAGTGCGCCCGCCGAACCGGTCTGCGTCAAATTGGTCGCCCCCACCGCGCCGGGGCTGTCGAGGTTGACATGGGCAACGCAGCGCTCGTCGAGCTCGAGCCAGTGGTTGTCGGCATACCAGGTCGAGCCAGAGTACCGGCCTTGCGAATGGCCGGACCAGAAGCACAGGCGCAAACCGCGCCGCCATTGATCGCGCAATTGAGCGCAGAGCCGGACCACCTCGAGCATCGCGATATTCGCCGAGCCGTTGTCCATCACGCCATGGAACCAGGTGTCGACATGGCAGGACAGCAGCACGAACGGCGCGTTCGCACCCGCGGGAGGCGGCATGTCGGCGACCAGCAGCGGCGTCTTGCGCCAGCCGGCGTCGACCGCCGCGTGCAAGGTTACCTGCGTCTGCCGCTCGGCGAGACGCTGGCGCAAGGCCGCGCCATCCTCGGCCGTGACTGTCAAAACGACGACATCAGGAAGTGCTGCGCGTGTGATCAGCGATGGACTGCCCCAGACCGGCGAGATGCACATCTCATGCAGCAGCGCATGCGGACTGACATGGACGATACCCTTTGCGCCCGCTCGCGTAGCCCGCGCAGCGATCACGGGACTGGCGATGCCGTCGACGAGCACGATTCGGCCGGTCACATCCTGAGCGGCGAAGGCGCTCTCGGAACCATCGCCGAGATCGACGAGCACGCCGCTTGAGCCTTCCGGCTGCGAGGGGCGGGACATCGACTGCGTGATCGCGTTGATGCGCGCTCCATCGCACGTCAGGTGAGCAGCGCCCGGCAGGCTGATATAGGCATCATGGGACAGCAGCGTCGCGGGCAAGCCGAGCGATTCGAGCTGCGCCTTCAGCCAGGCGAAGCTCTCGGCTTCGCCTGCCGTCCCCGCGAGCTTGGTCCATGCCGCGAACTGGCGCAGTTGCTCCATCATGCGCGCTCCCGACACGGACTCGATGGGAGCCTCGCAAGTCGCAAGGGCCTGTTGTGGATCGGCTAGTACAGACATGGTGTCACGTCCTGTTCTGTGTTGGCTCGCATCTCACGCCTGCTCGTTCAGGTGGCATGCGGATTTGTGCTGCGGGGCGATGGTCTTGAGTGCGGGACGTTCGACCTTGCAACGGTCGAAGGCATGCGGGCAGCGCGGATGGAAATGGCATCCGGTCGGCGGATGCAGCGGGCTCGGCAGCTCGCCCTTGAGGGAGGAGAAAGCGCGCTTGCGCGTCTCGATGCGCGGCACTTCTTCCAGCAACGCTCTTGTGTAGGGGTGATTGGGCCGACCAAAAACCTCCTCGGTCGGCGCCTCCTCGATGATGCGGCCGAGATACATGATGGCGACGCGGTCGGAGAGATGTTCGACGACGCCGAGATCATGGCTGATGAAGAGATAGGTCAGATCGAGCTTCGCCCTCAGCTCCATGAACAGATTGAGGATCTGCGCCTGGATCGAGACGTCGAGCGCCGCCACCGCTTCGTCGCAGACCAGCATGTCGGGCTGCACGGCAAGTGCGCGTGCGATGCCGATGCGCTGGCGCTGGCCGCCGGAGAACTGGTGGGCGTAGCGCTGCTTGAGCGAGGGATCGAGGCCGGCGCGCCGCAACTGCTCGTCGACATAGGCCGCTTGCGCGGCCCGCCCTCCCTTGATCAGGCCATGGATGCGCGGCGCCTCGCCGACGACTTCGGCGATCGGCAGACGCGGGTTGATCGAGGCGAAGGGATTCTGGAACACCATCTGAGTGCGCAACGCGCCGGCGCGGCGCTCGGCGGCGGGCAGGGTGTCGATCGCACGTCCGTTCCAGAACATCTGACCGGAGGAGGGCGGCAGGATGCCGGCGACGATGCGGCCCAGCGTGGATTTGCCGCAACCGGATTCGCCGACCAGTCCGACGACTTCGCGCTTGGCGATCGTGAGATCGACCTCGTCGACCGCGCGCACGATTGGTGGCGCCTTGGCGAGCCCAAGCGAAATGGCGGCGCGCTCGATCAGAGCGGGCGACTTGCCGAAGCGGCGTGAGACGCCGCGCAGTTCGATGATGGGAGCGCTCGATGCGGGTGTCGCGGTCGAGACCTTCGGAGGCATGGATGCAAGACTCGTCAGGGTCATGCGGCCACCTCGCTCACGGGGTGGAAGCAGCGGTGAAGCCGGCCGTTCTGGGGGACCAGCGCCGGCGTCGCCTCGCAGGCCGCATCGGCATGGGCGCAGCGGGTGCGGAATGCGCATCCCGCCGGCAAATCCAAGAGCGAGGGGGTCATGCCGGGGATCTGGGCGAGGCGGCTGCCGCGCTTGTTGCGGCTCGGCACCGAGCCGATCAGGCCCGCCGTGTAATGGTGCAAGGGCCGGTCGATGACGTCGGCAACCTTGCCGTATTCGACGATACGGCCGGCATACATCACCGCAATGTCGTCGGCGAGGCGCGACACCACGGAGAGATCGTGCGTGATCCAGATCAGCGCCATGCCGCGTTCGGAGGTGAGCTTCTGCACCTCGGCGAGGATCTGGGCCTGGATGGTGACGTCGAGCGCCGTGGTCGGCTCGTCGGCCACGATCAGCTCGGGCTTGTTGAGCAGCGCGATGGCAATCGCGACGCGCTGGCGCATGCCCCCGGAGAACTGGTGCGGATAGGCGTCGAGCCGCTCTTCGGGTGAGGGAATGCCGACCTGGGCCAGCGCGTCGCGGGCGCGGGCGCGGGCCTCGGTGCGGGAGATTTTCTCATGCGCGGCGATCGCCTCGATCATCTGCGTGTCGATGCGCAGGACCGGATTGAGCGTCATCATCGGATCCTGGAAGATCATCGCGATGCGCCGGCCACGCAGGCTACGCATCTCCTCGTGCGACAGTTTCGCGAGGTCGATGCCGTCGAACAGGATCTGGCCGCCGCTGATCCGCCCGGGCGGCTCGATCAGACCCATGATAGAGAAGCCGGTGACCGATTTTCCCGAGCCGGACTCCCCGACGAGGCCGAGCACCTTGCCGCGGTCCAGCGTGAAGGAGACGTCGTCGACGGCCTTGATCTCGCCGGCGCGGGTCGGGAAACCGGTCCTGAGCCCCCGCAGCTCGAGCAGATGCGAGCTCATGAAGACCTCCTGGGATTCAGCACGTCGCGCAGCTGATCGCCGACGAGGTTGATTGCGACGATGGTGATCAGCAGCGCGATACCCGGGTAGAAGCTGATCCAGAATTTGCCCGACAGCATGTACTGGTAGCCATTGGCGATCAGCAGACCGAGCGACGGTTCGGTCACGGGCACGCCGAGGCCGAGGAAGGATAAGGTCGCTTCCAATGCGATCGCACGCGCCACCTGCACCGTGCCGATGACGATCAGCGGCGGCAGGCAGTTGGGCAAGAGATGTCTAAACAGGATGCGCCAGCGCGGAATGACCAGGCACTCGGCCGCCTCGACATATTCCTTGCGCCGCTCGACCAGAGCGGTGCCGCGCGCGGTGCGGGCATAGGTCGCCCATTCCACGATGATCAGCGCCAGCACCACGTTCATGACGCCCTTGCCGAGAAAGGCGAGGATCATCAGGGCGACGAGGATCGAGGGAAAGGAAAGCTGGAGATCGACGATGCGCATGATCGTGCTCTCGGTGCGACCGCCCGCATAGGCAGCGATCAGGCCGAGCGAAGCGCCGACCAGTGCTGCGACCAGCGCCGAGGAGACGCCGACGCCGAGCGAGATGCGCAAGCCATAGAGAATACCCGACAGCATGTCGCGGCCCTGGTCGTCGGTGCCGAGCCAGAAGGTCATGCCGCTTAGGGATTGCGAGCCCGGCGGCAGGCGTCCGTCCATGATGTCGAGCTGCATCAGGTCATAAGGATTCTGCGGGGCGATCAGCGGCGCGGCTGCCGCGAGCAGCACGATGAGCACCAGCAAGACGAGTCCGAGCAGCGCGAGACGGGAGGAGCCGAATTCGCGCAGCACGCGGCGCAGCGGCGTCTCGATCGGGTTTGGTCGGGATGAGAGGGGCGTGGAAGCGGCGTCGACAGGAGCCTGCAAGGTCATGCCTCAGCCCTCGCTCTCAAGCCGGACGCGCGGGTCGAGCACCGTGTAGAGGAAATCGACGACCAGGTTGATGGTCACGAACAAGGCGACGATGAGGATCAGATAAGCGACGATCATGGGGCGATCGAGCATGTTGATGCTGTCGATGATCAGCTTGCCCATGCCGGGCCATGCGAAGATCGACTCGGTGACGACGGAGAATGCAATGGTCGAGCCGAATTCCAGCCCGATCACCGTGACGACCGGAATCATGATGTTCTTGAGCACGTGGACGAAGATGACCCGGCGCTCGCTCAGGCCCTTGGCGCGGGCGAACTTGATATATTCCTGCGGCAGCACTTCGCGCACGCCGGCGCGCACGAGCCGCATCACCAGCGACACCTTGAACAGCGCCAGATTGAACGCCGGCAACACCAGATGGGCGAGCCCGTCCAGCGTCAGGAATGACCACTGAATGCCGAACAGCGCGCGCGTCGCGCCGCGGCCGCTCGACGGCAGCCAGCCGAGCTGCACGGCAAAGACCATGATCAGCAGCAGCCCGACCCAGAAGGTCGGCAGCGAAAAGCCGAGGATCGAGCCTGCCATGATCGCCTTCGACAGGATCGAGCCGGGCTTCAGGCCGGCATAAAGGCCGAGCGGAATGCCGATCACGATCGCGAGCAGCACTGCGCAGATCGCCAGTTCGAGCGTCACCGGCATCCGTTGCAGGATGACCTGAAGTGCCGGCTCGCTGAAGACGAAGCTCTTGCCGAAATCGGCGTGTAGCGCTCCCGAAAGGAACGAGAGATATTGTTGCCAGAGCGGCTTGTCCAAGCCGAGCTGCACGATCACGCGCGCCCGCTCGGCCTGGTCGGCATCCGGCGGGACCAGGATCTCGACGGGATTGCCGATCACGTTGACGCCGATGAACACGATCAGTGTCATCGCCAGCACGACGAACAGCGCCTGGAGGAGGCGGCGAGACAGCCAGCCGATCACGAATGTCCTCCCGCAGTCGTCGCGCTGACCGAGATCGCGACGCCATCTCGCTGCGGATCGGCGCCACCGCGGCAACGGCCGCCGTCGATCATGATTCCGTGCAGCGCGGCGAAGGCATAGCTCTGCCAGGAGCGCTTGACGTCGTAGCCCATGCTTGTCAGCTCGTCCGTGACACGGTGCGCGACGCGGTTCGAGACGTCGATGGCATCCGAGACCGCAACGACGCGCGGCGCGCTGACCGCCTCCAGCATCGACATGTCGAAATCGATGACGTTCATGATGCCCTGCGCGACGGCCGGGGCGATGTAGCTGCCGCCCGGTGCGCCGATGACGATGAAGGGCTTGTCGTCCCTGAACACGATCGTCGGCGCCGCCGAGCTCGGCCGGCGCTTGCCCGGCGCGATCGATCCGGCCCGCCCCGGGCGGGGATCGAACCGGCTCATCAGGCCGTTGTACATGAAGCCCAGCCCATAGCCGATGGCGCCGGACGGGCTGCCGAGCGAATGGGTCAGCGCCACGGCATTGCCGTGTGCATCGACGACCGAGATATGCGTGGTGTCGCGCGAGGATCGATCCAGCCTTGTGACCTTGGCGCGTTCGCCGCGTGCGATGCCTGCGGCGAGATCGGCGGCATAGGCTTTTGACACCAGCCGCTCGACCGGGACATCGACATAGGCGGGATCGCCCATATAGGTGTCCTTGTCGTTGGTCATGCGCTTCATCGCCTCGGCGAGAAGGCGCACGTGCTCGGTCGAGCCATGGTCGAGCGCGCCGAGATCGAAGTGCTCCAGGATGTGGAGGAGTTGCAGCATCGACATGCCGCTGCCGGGCGGTGGGCTGGTCGCGATGCGGTGGCCTCGATAGGAGCCCCACAAGGGCTCGATCACCGAGAACTCGTAGCGGGCGAGATCCTCGCGCGAGATCATGCCGCCGTTGCGGGCCATGTCGTCGGCGATCTCTTCGGCGAGTTCGCCGCGATAGAACAGGTCCGCCCCGTCGCGGGACAGGCGTTCGAGCGTTCGGGCAAGATCGGGATTGTCGACATGGTCGCCCGGTCGCTTCAGCGTCCCGTCAGGGCGGAAATAGATGTCGCGGCCGGTCTTCGAGAAACGCAGCTTGTCGATCGTGTTGACCTGTCCGGTGCTCTTCTGGTCGAGGCCCCAGTACCAGGCGACATGCGGGCGGACCATGAAGCCGCGCTGCGCCTGCGCGATCGCCGGCGCCATCACGTCGCGCCAGTCCATACTGCCGAAGGTCTTGAGGGCATAGTCGTAACCCTTGACGCTGCCGGGGGTGCAGACGGCCTGATAACCGATCTCGTTGATGTTGCCGTCGAGCAGGAAGGCGAAGCCGTCGCGCGACTGGCCCGCGAGTTTGTCGAGCCACATCTCCGGCGTCGCCGACAGGGCCGCGCGGCCGTAGAACTCGACGATCTGGTGGGCGCCGCGCGCGGGCATATAGACCTGCATCGAGCCGAAGCCGCCGATGCCGCACATCTGGGGATCGACGACGCCCTGCACGAACGCCGCGGCGATCGCCGCATCGACGGCATTGCCGCCGCGCTCCAGCACCTGGGCGCCGGCTTCCGCAGCCTCCGGCTGCGGAGCGACGATCATGGCGTTCTTCATCGTGCGGGCCTCCTGGCCCACAGCACACCTGCGAGGAAATCCTTGACGCGGCCGAGCACCTTCATCCGGTCGTGCGACACGCCCGGCACGAGCTCGAGCCGGACATCGACTCCGGCGTGCTCGAAGGACGCCTTCAGGGCCTGCAAACGCTCGGGCCGCGTCCGCCCGGCCTCGTTGGCGCCCTCCATCCAATAGGTCCCGCCCGGTTTGTGGGTGATTTCCCAGGCTTCCAGATCGGCCTCGCCGACGATCATCTGGACCGGCACACGGGCAAGCGCCGCGGCGTCGAACTCGATACCGAAGCGCTGCTTGATGTCGCGGATTCCGACCCACCAATCCTTTGCCGGATCGAGCAGCGTCACCGACCCCGGCGCGCCGATCGAGGCCGCCCACAGCTTGCCAGGATGCAGGATCGCGAAGCGATGGGTGAAGTGCCCGCCGCCGGAGAAGCCGAACATCGCGAAGCGCGACCAGTCCTGGCCGTATTTGCCGGCGACCTCGTCGACCATCTTCAGGACGATCTCGTCGTAGCGGATGTCGCCCTCGGCGATGTATTTGTAGCCGCTGCGGTTGCCGTCCCCGAGCACGCCGACTGGGAAGATCGGGCACAGCACGGCGCAATCGTTCCAGCGTCCGAACTCGGCAAAGCCGTCGCGAAAGTCGAGAAACGAGGTTCGGCCGGTGCCGTGTATCGCGACAAGCAGATCGACCTTCGCTCCGTCGCCGACCTTCGGTGGAACGTAGAGACAGTAGTGGAAGCGCGGATCGGCTTTGGCGGCGAAGATCGCAGTCGGGCCGAGATCATAGAGCGCGCGGGCGCGGGCGGTCGGGTCGGAAACGGAAATGTTCATGGCGTGGCCTTCGGAGCAGGAATAGCATCGGGCGTGGAGCGCGCCCCGTGGATGTCAGGACAGCTTCAGCCGCTCGAGGTGACGCCCATGGCGAGCGTGTACTGGTCGGCCCTCGGCGTGTACTGGATGTTCTTTCGGGCCGCCCAGGTCAGGCCTTCATGATGCAGCGGCAGGATGGCGCGATCGGCAAACACGATCTCGCTGACCTCGGCCAGCAGCTTGGCGCGCTTGTCGTCGTCCATCGTGTGCGCGGCCTGCTTCACGAGCTCGTCGACTTTGGGATTGGAATAGCGACCGAAATTGCTCGCGCCGGTGCCGGCGTCCTTGTTGTAGGTCGCGTTGAGGGCCACGATGGGGTTCGAGGTCTCGCCGGTGTTCACGCCCCAGGACCCGAGGCTGAAGCTGAACTCGGCATTGCTGTTCCTGTTGCTGTAGACGGCCCAGGGCATCACTTCGACCTTGGCGGTGATGCCGATCCGCGTCAGCATCTGGGCGACGGCCTGCACGATCTTGGCATCGTTGACGTAACGGTCGTTGGGGCCGTGGACCGTCAGCCTGAATCCATTGGCGTAGCCTGCTTCGGCGAGCAGGGCCTTCGCCTTGGCGGGATCGTAGGCGGACGGCTTGATGTTGGGGGAGGTGCCGAAGCCGCCGGGCGGCAAATATTGCGTCGCGACCATCGCCGCGCCGTCCATCACCCGTTCCACGATCGCTTGCCGGTTGATGGCAAGGTCGATCGCCTCACGGACCCTGTGATCCCTGAACGGGTTGCGCTCGAGCGGTTTGCCGGATGCATCTGTGGCGAATTGCGTGACCTCGCGCTGCTGGTCCATGCCGAAATAGACGAGGCGGCTCGATATGCCGCTGATCGTGTGCAGACCGTTGTTCGACTTGACTCGTTCGAGGCTCTCGTGCGGGACATCCTCGATCAGATCGAGGTCGCCTGACAGGAGACCGGCGATGCGCGCCCCGTTGTCCGCCACGATGCGCAGCATGACCTCGCTCCAGGGCGGCTTCGCCCCCCAATGCGCGTCGTTTCTGACCAACAGCACGTGGCTGCCGGGGACGTATTCTTTGAAGAGATAAGGGCCCGTGCCGATCGCGGCCTTGCCGGCGTTGAAGTCGGAGCTCGGCGCATCCTTGTATTTGGCGCTGATGATGCGGATGCGGCTCAGCGAATTGAGCAGAAGCGGATCAGGCGCCTTGGTTTCGACGACGAATGTGTTGGCAGCTCCGCCCGTAATCGCCTTGATCGAGCGCGTGTAGGTGCGGAATGAGGCCGTGCTGGGAATGGTCGTGGCCCGGTCGATCGACGCCACCACGTCTTCCACGGTCAATGCCGATCCGTCGGAGAAGCGAACATTGGGTTGGAAGGCGAATTCCCAATGCGTGTCGTCGAGCACGCGCCAGGACGCGGCAAGGCCTGGCTTCGGGTGCGAGGCTTCATCGTTGACCATGACGGAATCGAAGATGTGCGTCGCCACCGCATTGTTGGGCGCGTTGCTCTGGAGATGCGGATCGAGCGTCGTGTTCGGCGCGGCCAGTCCGACGCGCAAGCGCGTTCCCGCCTGGGCTCGCGCCAAACTCGGAATCTCGAGGCATGGTCCCAGAAGTGCTGCGCCGATCGCCGATTTCACAAGCCTGCGGCGGGTCACATCCACTTCCAGCATGGCTTTTCTCTCCGTTTCTCGTCGTCCGGCGCATTCTCATTGACGCAGGCCGATGAAGATGTCAACCCTGGGAATACATCGGTTCGTCTGTCGAACCAGTGCGGAGATGTCCAATGACCGATGGCAAGGAAGCTGGCGTGCGCGAGACAGGAGAAGAGAGTGGGGGCAGCTACACCATCCAGGCTCTCGACACCGCGATCTCCCTTCTGATGCTGATCGCGGATCAGCCGGATCTTGGTTTGTCCGATCTGTCGCGTCGCCTGAAGGCGGGCAAAGCGCGCGTCTATCGCCAGCTCAAAACTCTCGAGGAGCGCGGCCTCGTCGTTTGCGCCGAGCCGAACCGGACCTATCGCCTCGGCCCGTCCGCCCTGATGCTCGGCGCCAAGGCATCGCGTCAGATCGATCTGGTCGCGATCGCGCGGCCCTTCCTGGCGCGCCTGGGCGAGCAGGTTCACGAGACGACGCAGTTGCGGGTGCCGGATGGAGAGGAAACCGTGTGCGTCGCAAGCTGGGAGCCGGCCCGCGAGCTTCGCGTGCAGGCCTTCATCGGTCGCAGAAGGCCGCTCTATGCGGGGTCGAGCAAGGTCATCCTGGCGCACCTGCCAGAACCCGAGAGGAGCAAAATTCTCGCGCGCAAGCGGACGCGCATCACCGACAACACCATCGTCGACCTCGATCAGCTCAAGGCGGCGCTCGAGCGGATCACGCGGCTGGGCTTCGGCGTCAGCCACGGTGAGATCAACGCGGATCTCGTCTCCGTCACCGCCCCGATCTTCAAGCTCGGCGGGATCATTGCCGGTGCGATCAATATTGCCGCGCCCGCGGGCCGGATGAAGGCAGAGCAGTTGGAGTTGGCGATCCGACTGGTCAAGTCAGCAGCCGCGGACCTGACTTCCGCTATCGGTGGATCCAGTCCGGAATCCAGCGTCAGCTCACAGCAATGACACGTGCATTTGCCGATGGCAGCGCGATAGAATCAGCGTCGCGGTTGTCGCAACGAGTCTTGGCTCGCGCGGGATTTGCAGCCGCGACGGTTCGTATTTCAGAGCGGGGTCTGCTCAGGTGCTCGCGTCCAAATTCGACTTGTGCCGCGAGCCGTTTGCGTGCAGGTGAGATTTCGACTTGAGTGAGATCAAGCGGGAGATCGCGTTCGCATGAACAATTCGTCCAAGCCTCTGGGGGAGCCCTGGCGCATCGGCGTGCTGTTCTCGCGCACCGGCCTGATGGCGGTGACGCAGACGGAGCATTTCCTGGGCACGGCGCTTGCCATTCAGCACGTTAATCGTCGGGGTGGCGTGCTCGGCCGCGAGATCGACAGAGCCGAGGCAACCAAGTAGGATTTGGCGATATTCGCCTGGAGGGTCTTCAGATCATCAGGCGTCGTCGTTTCTTTACCCAACGCTTTGTTTGAGAATTTCCGCAGGATATCGATCAGATCTTGATCTGCTTTCAGGCTTGCTTCGGTCTGAGCCTTCAGAAAGTCGCGGTTGGCGTTCCGCCAACTTGTGAAGTCGTTAATGACAGCGCCGCCAGCAGCGCCCACCAGCCCAGTGGCGGTGAGCGCAGCTAGAAGGTGGACTCGCAACCATTCCACAAGCTTTTTCATGATCACTGCCTCTTCTCGACCCGCGCGGGACTCTTCAGCCCGGTCTTCTTGGCAACCTCTTGCGCGCGCTGGCAGGCCTCAGGCCAATCATCCAAGTTAAGCAATTTAAGTATCTGCATCGAACTTTCAACGACCTTTGCGGTGCAGGGATCGTTCTCAGCAGCCTTACTGTTCCGTAAAATTAGGGTCCCTTGTTCGGCCTCGGCCTTGGCCGACGGTCCGACGTCTACGGCTAGAAGGAATAGCACAGAAGCAACAAGGGGGGTAATCACCTTACTGACCAGGGAAATGTCACCCGGCGAGTTCACATTGGTCTGCAGCTTGGGGATGAAATCCCCCGAATCTTTGAAAGCGGCAGCCCCGAACCCTAGAACCTGCTGACCGGGCTCCTGGACAGCCCGGGTATTAGCCGCAACGAAATTGAAGAAGGCCTGCAACAAGACGTCATCGACAGTGTCGAAGTCCGCTTCCGTGACCTCGAATTTGGCAGAATAGAAATCACTGATCGAGTAGTTGCCATAAGCAACCTTGTAGAACCTGCTGCGTAGAGATCGCTCGACGAGAAAGGCCGCACTCGGCTTTTGCAGTGCGTCGAGGATTTCGTAGGGGAGGTCCCGTTTCGGAATCCGGGTGATCCAGCGGACGGCTCGACCCGATAAAATTTCGTCACCGTACAGACGGGCAACTTTGACCGGCTCGACCACGTAGCTCTCACTGGCAATCTCGCCAATCCAAGCATCCTCCATGTAAGATTTTGGCGGTACAACGACCAGGTCGCCAGGCTTCATCCGCTCAAAGAAAGTGCGGACCAGGGCCGCGAGCTGGGCGGTACTCGGGCCTCCCTCTGTGGCCGAATAGGTCGCAAGATCGAGGTTGGGCTTGAGGTTTTCGTCGAGCGTGCCACCGTACCAAGCGCGCAGGGCGCGCGACCGGTTTACGCGCCGCCGGAGGTCGTCGTCGTCGGGGCGCGTTCCGCTTTCAAGCCCGAGCGCGGGGAGCTCTAACAGCAGGACATTTTGCTGTGTGATCTCTGCAAACAGCCCATAGCTATTGCCTGGGCGCACGACAAAAACGTTATGCTCTTCGGGTAACACGCGCGCGTTCAAATCAATTTCGATCATGATCTTGCTGGAAAAGGGCGTGAGACTCAGGAGGAAAGCGCGCCACAGTTGCACTCAGCAGGGCAAGCGGCAAGCTTTCGGGAACGACTTGAGAACCGGAGTTTGTACCCAGCGGCAAGCAGTTTGTACCCAGGCCTAATTCCCGACAGGCTCTCAAACTCGGGATTGTTTATTAGCAATGGGTTAGGTGGTGAGCGCGCTGGGGCTCGAACCCAGGACCCCGTGATTAAAGGTCAGGTGCTCAAGCTCTCGAGGTGGTTCCGGACGGTAAGATGGGCCAAACGCGCCCCGGAAGTCTCTACCGGGGAGCCGCTGAAAGGATACTCCACGAAAGGCACCCTTGCGCATGAAAATGCACCTAACCCTTCCGTTCATCTCCGTAACCTGTTGAAATTGCAGCAAATGCGAACGCCCTCCGAGCGCATCATAGACTCGCGGCTTGTGGACTTGAAACTCTAGACTTTTTCTCGGACCGCTGTCGAAGGCCCGTTTGTCGACAGTGTTCGGATGGAATCTTCGAAGAGGGTGTTGTGGCGTCGTTTGATGGAGCGCCGCAGCGTGCGCCAATCCGTCTGACCGGGCACGGCGAAGGTTCCAATCGTGACACACACAGCGTTGAACTTCGGCGGACTAACCCCCGCAGCCCTCGACTTCGCCAGAGGTGCAGACGGTCTTGAGATCGGGGTCAGTCTGATCGGTGGCCTTGCGGCAAAGGTTGCGGCGATCGCTCTCCTGATACTGTCGATGGCGATAGTAGCGAGCTGGCGTGCATTTGTTCTTCTGGACGGCGCACTTCTTGGAGATGTTATCGATGCAGATGATGTAGACGTCGTCGGCAAGGGCATTTGTCGCCGCGCCGAATAGCACAAGCGCAATCGCGGACGGGGTTACCAAGGCCTTCATCGCTTGCTCCTGTTCTGGAAGTCCTTTCTACGAGACACGGCTGTCGATCAACTGCAGATCATTGCCGTTACATCCGCTCCCGTAAAGAGGTGCTCAACTGTTGCGAGCCGCAGAAATTGTCTCCTTTTTGAGTTGCAATTCGAAGCGACCCCCAGGTAGGATGTCTGCGAGGACATAGGGGGGACTGATGTGTCGCAGGTTTCGCGTGCGACAAGCGAAGTTTGTCGCGCCTTTTTTTGTATTCATTGCAATTGCAGGCCTCTGGCCACACGGATTTATCAAGGCGCATGCTGCTGATGTAGGCAGCACGCCACCCAGCCCGGACACGCCGCGCGCCGTTGAGGAGGTGCAGGCGGAGTATAGACAGACTTATCAGCCCTATTCCGCAGCAGCCCTTCGGCTGGCATGGCTTTCGTCTCTGAAGCTGAGAGCTGACCAAGCATTCATTTCTGCAGGCAACCAGGATCCCAATCCGGCACTGCTTGCTGAAGCTGTGTCTCGCTATGGCCTTGTTGAGAAGAACGCTTGCAACCTGCCAGCCACGATCGGGAGCGTTGTTGAAGCTAATACGACGGCTCTGCTTTGTGAGGAAGCGAAGTACCGAAGCCTGCTGTTGAAGCACGGGATCGGTTTCTGGGGGCTCACGCGACTACGAAATCCCGCATCGCCCGTCGTTCATCTTAAGCGGCTAAGATCACTTATGACGGATATGCGCCGAATCCACGGTGCGGTCCTTGCGAGCACGGACGAGGCCGAAAATCTCGATCGGCAGGCCAATACGGCTGACATCGCCGCGGCCGACGTACGGGTCGAAACGGAGCGCGGAAACGCGCAATTGAAGCGTCTCGAAATCGAAAGTCGGGAGACCCGCCGAGATCAGCGCAATTACATGCTGTCGATCGAGGGAATGCGTCAGGAGCAGCGCATACAGCAGCAGAACTTCGATGTCGCGCATGCTCAATTTCAGGCGGCGCAGTCGGCCCTGAACCAGGCCGTGCTGAACGGCATCAGTCAGTTCAGCGGCGTTGATCTGGCCACACTGGATAGCGCCGTCAAGGGCGACCTCGGGCCGGCGCTGCTGGGGGCTGCAAATATTCCAGAGGTCAAATCTGCAGTCGGCGAATGGGTGAAGAGCAACGAGAGTCTGGCCGCTGCGTTCTCAGAGGCGGAGGGCTTCAAGAAGACGTTGGACGACACGGTCAAGAAGTACAACGAGGTAAAGGGTTACGTCGAAAAGGGGCGCGAAGTGATCGACGCGGTCCGCAACCCGAACATCGAGAATCTGGCCAAGATCGGAAATGTCGTCTTGACAGAATATTGCAAGCAGAACGCTGCAGATTGCCAGGTACGTCAAGCCAAACTCAGGGAGAGGGTTGCCGCCGCGAAACCGTTCTTCAACTTGTTACAGAAGGCGGCCGAGGAAGGAGAGAAAGGTGACTTTGTTCGGAGCCGCCTGAATAACTACCTGATCGATCAAATCGGCAATAGCGATGCGGAGTTGCAGAAATTCATTGGTGTCGCGATCGATACGCATGTGGCCGACATCAAGACGTATTATCGATCTGTCGTAACAACGATCTGGGAGAAGTCGGAGAACGCGCAATTCTTGTCGGACACGCTGGCGGACCTTCTGGCGCTCAAGTCGAGGACGTTTGTGGTAGATGCACGCTCGATCCTCCAAAGAGCCGGGCTCGCAACGGACCAGATTGATCAGCTTCAAGACTTTCTAGGCGTGGTTTGCCAAAAGGAACTCGAGCGTCGAGCCGAACGCCTTGGAAACATCACTGCCGAGGAACGGAACGATGTCCTTTCTGCATGCTTCGGTCGCGCGATCGACCCGTTGCTCGCAACACGCTCGATAACCGTTCAGACAACGATCGAAGATGCTGACACTGCGCGTCGTCTGGTTGCGGTTACACTGACCTACAGCGAGCCGGGGAAGACTAAGACGCTGCAATTCAGGTTCAACAAGCCGGCACTTGACGAGTTTTTGCGTGATATTGACCGTATCGTCGATGCGCGGCGAACGGAACTCATCGGACGTTCAAAGGCCTTGCTTGGTCGGTGGACCAAAGTGGGGGCTGCTGCCCGGCAGCGCGTGGTTTCGATCCTGCCCTTGCGGGCCATCGATGGTTTCATCGAAAAGACCGCCAGGGCCGGGACCAACGGCTACACGAAGGTCGCGGGGAGCCCGGCTGCAAAGTCGCTCTTCGACCTTGTGATGGGTGATGGCAGTGCATTGGCGAAACTCAAGCCTGAGGAAGTCCAGGGAGAGGCGCAGACGGAAGCGCGTCTGCGTTATGGCATCTTGCAGGATCTGGCGAACATTGAAGCCGGTGTCTCTGCAGCCAAGGAGGTCACCGAAACTCAGGCCAAACAAGCACAAGCACTCATCCCCGCGGACGCGCCGACTTCGCCGACTGTCAACGGTGGATCACCCGAACTGGCCTATGCGACGATGGCGTTGAACGCTGCGTTTCCGGGCGCTGGAGTAGCAGTATCGGTGGTCCAGAATCTCTTTGCTTCGTTCAGTGCGCTCGACCGAATGAAAGAAGCCGGGAAGAAAATTCAGGCGGCCATGGAAGCCGAATCGCGCTTTATGGATCTGGTCCACAAGACCGAAGCAGCGCAGGAGATCGTCGGCGTCGAGGCGCAATTGGCGCAAAAGATCCTCGAGGTGCGCGACCTTCAACTCGGGCTGTATCAGGCGAACGCCGACCTGATCACGCAAGCGTCGGCTGAACGACGCAAGCGGGCCCAGCGCCGGCTGCCTCTCTTCTTCTATGTCACCGAGCGGATGCGCGAAGAGTACGATCTGCTGGACCTGGCGATTCAAAGATGGGGAGGATTCGACGTATCGCCGTCGGGCACGCTGGTCGATCTCATCAAGTCCGATCCGCAAAATGTGAGATATGCGACCGACTCGTCCATCCACCTGTTCACCTGGTTCGATCGGTCTGATGAAGGAACAAGAACCGACGTCGATCTCACGCTTGTCCATTGGGAGCAGTTGATCCGTCTCGCTGAGGACAGCTGTAAGGTGGTCGGTTGTGATGTTGGGGTGATCGAGACAAGCGAAGTCCGACAATCGAGACCGATTGATATTCGGGAGATGATGACGACGCAGGACCGGGGACGGTTTGAGGAATGGAGAGACTGCAAGAACAAGACCAAGTCGGGCCCGGTCTGCCGAACCCAGCCGGCAGTCTTTGCCGCAGGGATACGCCCGACGCTCTCACAGGTGTACGCCAACGGCAATGACTACAATCTGCGGATAGTTGCGATCCGGGCTGGTTACGGCAGCGACGGAGATCTTGGAGCATTTGGCGAACGGCTGAACATCGCGCATGGCCTGACGCTTCGGCATCCGGGCGTGTCAGTCATTTACGATCGGCGTGGGCGCCGACAGTCCGAGTACTTGCTGCCACGTTCGGCAGGTGGGTTCGACCGTGCCGCTCCGTTTGACCTCGCCGCACTTTCGGCCCGGTGGGCGGAACACGAACTTCCGGTCAAGCGCGCATTTGAGGGGTATGGACTGCTATCAGATTGGTTGATCACGCTCGAAGGCACGAGCTTCACTTTTGCGTCCAACCAGACAGTATATCTGCGATTTGCCTATCAGGCGATGCGGAGCGACAACGCGATCAACGAGGCCCAGGCCATCGAGGCGTTTTCGCGCGAGGCGCCCGCACTCGACCCGTTCGAATATCTTGTCACCTGGACCATTCGGCGCAACGGACTTCCGGAACGGCGTGTCGAACAGGTAGTGACGTTGGAGGAGTTGGGCTTTCTCGGCGAGATCGCTACCAAACAGAAGATGCGTGCCAGTGGCAGTTCGACGTCGAGCGAAGCGCTGACGCCAGCGGAACTTCGATGCGAGCGCGACGGACGGCTATGGGTCGAAGATTCCGCGTCCTGCGTACCCTTGTCGTGGTCGAACCTCGCTACCCGGTTTCGTTCGGATGAACTCAAGAACCTCACCGGAAGGCTTGGCAGAGAGCAGAGCAGCAGGGCACGACCTTCGGCTGTGACTGTCGCGCGGCGGTGCAAGACAGAGGCCGCGTATATTCGCGAATACTACGAAGGTCTGCTGTCGACGTACCGGACCGACCGATTGATGTTCCAAAACTTCCGGCCAGCCGACTGGGGAGCGAGAACGGCATTGCCTTTGGGGCTGGCCGCGGACAAGGCGGCCCGAGCGGTGCGGGGCAGCGCTCAGCCGGACCTCTGGTCGATTGCCCAGCAGGAGGCGCCAAAGGCATTCGGCGCGGTCGAGAACGGCAGATGCGAGCCCAAAAAGCGGGGGCAACAGGACGTGCTTGTCTCGTTTGAGGGAGAGCGACTTCAATGACGACTTGGACGCGAGGCCTGACAGTCGTCGCTGCACTAACCGGCGTCGTCGCTGCAGGGTCGACCTGCAATGCGGCTGGAGAAATTCTTGAGCGGTTGCTTCAGCCCAAGGATCAACAGGAGCAACGCCTTTTCGGCAAGGATGAGAGCGTCTTCAGGGCAGGCGAAACAATCAAGCTGGAGATTGTCAACGAAGGCCTGCAACTGAATGTCCACAAATGGGCTCGAGATGAAAGCAAGGGTCCCTTCGGCCTGTTCGGGTCCGACCACGTCACAGGTGCGACGCCCAATCCCGTCGCAACCTGGCAGTCGTTTCCGATTCTCCTGCTCGGAGAAGAGAGCCAGGCGGATGCCGTCAGGCCATCTATTGATGCCGAGTCGAGCGGAGGACTGCAGATTCTTGTGACGGAGGGCGGCACGTCTTTGAGCGGCTCGTCCGCATTTGCGGTGATTGATGGTTTATTTCCCGGCAAGGCGCATGTAGTGCCCCCAAAGCGTCCTAGCACCGGAGCAGGCGCGATAACGACAACTCCAGCCACCGGCAACCCGGAACCTCTCACGATCGCGATTCTGCCGCCCAAACGGCAATTGTCCAGCGCAGCACACGACAAGCGCTTCAGCCTCTGGGCAGCGATGCCGAGGGCCTATATGAGCCTCAATCCGCAGTACTGCATCCCAAATGAGTTGGTCCCTGGCGAATGCACGGGGTATTCGACCAACCCGGTCCTGTTTCAGGGGGTCGGCAACATCAAGAGTCTGACTTTGCATCATTACGATCCGGTTCTGGTGGGCTTCTCCCCGGCAGGCTGCGATCAGATCGGAGAAGAGGGCCACTGTAGTCAGGGCGCCCTGCGGCTGCGGCTTCTGGAGGTCGATACAAGGGAGCGCGTTGACTATGTTGATCAGCGATTGCGAGCGAGCCAGGCGCGGGCCGATTATGTCCGCAACGAACTGATCGACTATTGGCTTACCCGAAAGATAGAAGGTTGCCCGAATTGCGTCGTCGTGCGCAACAACGTGGCTGCGCGCACGATCGCCGATGCGATCGTTGCCCAGTATAAGAGTTTCGGAGCCCTTGCGACCGCTGAAGAAAATCAGCGGCTCATTGGTCAGGCCCTCGAGATCGATTCTGATAATATTTCCGCTTCCTCAATCATGATCGATCTCAAGCTTGAGGCGGGAGACGTTCGCGCGGCGCAGACAGAAGCAAAGCGAATATACGCCAAAGCTCGCCAGAACCTGGAGCTTGCATTGGCCAAGAAGGAGGGCGTCACAGCTGCGCTAGGCGATCTGGCTGTGGCAGCCCGGGCCGTTGGAAACGTGTGGCCACGAATCCGCGTCGGCATTTCGGGCGATGACATTGCATATGCGGTGGCGGTGCTTCGCGAGACGATCGCAAAGTTCGAGACCTACTATAATCCGGCGGGAGCAAAGTCGGACGATCCAACGGGGGCCGTAAAGAGCCAGTATGCCTCATTGATCGCGGATCTCGGGCACCTGTATCTTCGGACCAGGCGGGACCGCGATCTCGACCGTGCTACGGAGAATTTCGCGCGTGCTCTGATCGAGACACCAAGGCGGCTCAACGGAGCCGTGGTCGCCGTCAGTTCCGACCAGGGCGCATTCCTGAGTGCCGAAGTTAACGTCTATGGCGCGGACCAGAGGCTGCTTTCTGCGACCCAGATGCAGTTTGCGATTGCGCCTGATGAGCGCCTGCTTGGACGTAGCGGCACCAATCTCGTGGTATTCAAGCCGGAGGCGGGGGCGCCAGGGAAGCTTCGCCGGACGGGTGTCAGTGGCGCTCCCTGCCAGATCACAGGCACACCCATCAGCGCAGTGTCGCTTCCCGCCAGCAGCGATAACAAATGGTTGGTGATTATTTCCGAGAGCCCGTCTCAGAAGAAGTTGCAATCGATCTCCTTTGATACGGGAGCCTGCAAGGTCGGCGGTAGCGCGACCATTCATCCGAGATCGGAGCACGACTCTTTTTCGATTTCGGTAAAGGGGGACCTTGTGCGCGTCCTGTATGCGGGTGCGACGAAGCTGCTGATTTCGACGGTGGATGCGACCACCGGGGACTTCAAGGAGATTTTGCAGGAGATCGTTCCGGCCGGTACCTGGACCGGGGGTGGGGCCGACGAAGCGAAGCAGTGCGTTGAGCGTGGCCCAAATCCGTCCGCGACGATGCTTTGCGATGTTGCACTACGCTGGGATGCCGACAACGAATTCGTGGTTGCCGCCCGCACGATCGGGTCTGACGGTAGCCATGTGGTCACCGTCTCTCGTTATCAAGTTGATGCCCAAAGCGGTGATGAAAAGAAGCTGAAGGCAACGCAAACGGGGAGGCCGCAATCGATTGCCGCCGACTTCGGATGGCAAATCGGGCTACCGAGCTATTATTTCGCCGGAGCGGATCAGCGCATTTCCCTCATACCGTTCGTTTTGCGAAAGACGGGTAAGCCCCAGTCCGCGGGTATCGCGGTGATCGCGCCGGCACCGATCGTGAAAGCCGGTCTGGGGTGGACCAGCTGCAATGTCAAGGGTGAGCCGGTCGACAGCTGCTTTATCGGGAATGTGTTCGGGCAGGGTAAGGAACTCGGCGGAGCGGCCGCCACCGCGCGCATCGTTGGCTCGTCCAGCAAGCCCTGGCCCTACTTCGTGGTCGGGGTTGAAGACGCCGGTGCGTCGAGTTGCCCCCTGAAGCTGCTCGGGCTGAATGTGCCCGGCCTGACTGCGACTGTGACCGCATCATCCAAGGTTCCTGAGCCCAACCTCGTCCAGGATCCGGCTGCAGCTCTGAGGCGTGAGGCGTCCGTCGCTGCGATCGAGGTCCCCAACGCTGTTTGCGGCGGCTCCAATGGACTCGAGATCGGGGTGGGTGCAGGCGCGGGCCCCCTAGTGACGGTCCAGGCCCCTGTTCGCGAGCTCGACACTACGCTCAGCAACTACTCGAGCCAGGGCCGACAGTTGGGTCGCTGGCGTGCGAGCTTGCCGACGGGCGCTAGTACGGTTCCGCTAGCCCAAGGCTTGGCCGTCGCGATCAAACTGCCGTCTGCCGACGGCTTGTCCTTTCGAGAGCAAACCTTGACGGAGTTCTCTCCGGCTGAGCGCGTCGTTACCGCACCTGCGCTTGTCAATCTGCCGTTCCTTTCCATCGATGTGCCAACGGCAAGGAATGAGAGGCGCGACGGTCTGTGGGTGAGCTTCGAAGAGATTAGTACCACCCAGCTTGGCGTTCAGTTAGTACAGCCGAAGGGAGTGGTCACGAAGCTTGGAGTCGAGATGCCGCGGAAACTCCTTGCCGCGGGCCGGACTCCCGGGGGCTTCGACGCCGAGCGAATAGTTCTCATTGGTCGAGAGGGAGAGGCGGCGCCGTCTCCGGCAGCGACTGCATCACTCAACTCCGCAACTCTCATCGAAGTCGTGCGTCCGGAGGCAGGAGCACCGAGCCTCGCCAAGCGAAATATTGATCTGTTCTTCAAGGATGAAGCGAAAGTTCTCGGCGCCGTTCCGGTCGATTCCGCCCGTTTCCTCACTATTGAGCGTACCGATAAGGGACTGGCCCTAAATCTGCGCGCGCCAGGCGGCCCGGTCGAGACCATGGGATACACGCTTGCAGGCCTAAACGGCACGGATTTGCTATCGGTCTATGTAGGGGCCAACAGCCGGGTCGTCGTCGAGGTGTTCAAGCCTTCTACGACGGCCAAGTCCGGTGCCCCGCCCATTCTCAAAGCAGTGCATTCCTTTGACCTGAAGGTCTGGACGCCGGGGGTTGAAGCAACGCCGGATGTCTCTCTCGATGCGCTTGTCGAGATGGCCGATTCGCCCGGAATTGGCAGTGGTTTGGTCAACGCCGCGCGACCGGTTCTGGTGGCCCCGGATGCCACGCTGCTGAGCGGTGCTGTCCCTGAAAGCAGTCAGCGCATGGGATGCGTCGCGTTGAGGCTCGCGCCGGGAAAACGGCATCAACAGTTTGACTCCTACCCGGCGCCAGCCCTGGCGGCCGAACGGGTTGCTCTGATCGGGGACTCGTCGGTCGTGACCACAGGGCCGGCCGGAACGGAAATCTGGCCTCGTATTCCGTGGCCGGGCTCAGCCGATGATGCAGCGATCTTCCAGGCTTCCTCGCTTGGGTCGTCCGCACTCGCGTTTTCCTGCGAGCGTACAAGTAAGTGAACGGAAAGCTTTCAGTCATCAATTTGTCCAGAAGGATTTGAAAATGAAACGCATGCTTGCTGCAGCCGGCCTCGCCTTGATGTGCTCTACTTTGGCCTGGGCTGACAATCGGGAGTGGAGCTGGAGTGCGATTAATTTTGCCCCATGCGAAGGCGTCGGCGTGATCGGCTCCTATGCCGTCAAGATGTATGGCGAGTACGATGTCGCGGCGAATACGCGAACGTTGCGCAAGGTTAGCTTGATTGTGGACAGTGTAGCGTTCGCAATGGGGACGCCGAGTGTATCGGCGAAACTAACGGCCGGTGCTAATTCCGTGCTTCTGCAGCGGCCATGGTACTCTACGATCACATCACCCAACGTTGTAAATCTGGTGATGCCGCCAAAGAACCCTGGTAACTCCTCAGATTCGACCGAGAAGCCATTTTCCTTCTCGACTTCCACTCCTCTCAAGGTACAAGTCTCGGGCCTGATCAGCACGCCCGCGGGGAGCTGCGCCCTGGGTACAATGAACCGGGACGTAACGTTCTAGCGCATTTTCCGAAACGCGAAGTGTTAGCTGCGATAGCGAACGGCAGCAAGTCGGAGTGGTATCCATTCGCGCACCACGCTCCGCCAAGACGTGCGGCCGTTGCACGGCGTTGCGGTTTGCTAAGACGTTTCCGCTTAAAAGCCTCCTACCGCTCCAGCACTTTCGGATTGCGGGTGCCATTCTATGGTATTCAGCTAGTAATGCCGGCACGTCGGCATTGCTGGCGACCAGCCAATTGCAACGTGTCCCAAACACATCGAGTTCGCATGCAGTGGGTGTGGTTTTTGATCTCGAGTTATGCTCGAGATTATAGATGGATATCTAGACCTGTTGTTGGGTTGTTGCCGTCGCAGGTTCGTTTGTCGTGAGCGCTCGGATGAACTCTTCCAAAGAAGGTTGTGGCGCCGTTTGTAGCTTGTGGAGTTCTTCCGGCTTCAGCTTGGTGTAGCGCCGCAACGTGCGCCAATCCTTGTGGCCCGTTACAAGTGCAACCTTCTCGATTGTGAGCCCTGCTTCAAAAAGGCGGCTGGTCCCTTCGTGTCGCAGGTCATGAAAATGCAGATCCTCGATCTTCAACTCGTCACAGGCTCGCGTGAAGGCCGCGCTTACTGAGCGGTGATTGTAAGGGAATACACGACCCCAGCCCCGAGTGATGATGCGTTGCTGGAGCATGATCTCCCACGCATCGTAGCCGGTCAGATTGAGAAGCGGAACCTTCTGATCATTTCCATCTTTGGCCCGAGGATCCTTGCGGTCGCGGATGATCAGGAGACGCTTTTGCATATCGACATCGGGCCAGTCGGGCCGGCAAATCTCTTCTTGTCGCATGGTTGTCGCCACAGCGTACCGAACGATGCGGCCCATTGGAATGAACTGCCGAGGATTGGCTTCAAAGTATTCGATGAGCTCATCGAGCTCATCTTGGGTTGGCCGCCGGTCTCGCTCCTCCGAATTGCCGACGAGTCCCAAATGCTTCATGGCAAAGCGCGCTAGTCGAACCTCTTCAGCCGAGACCTCGATGCCGTGGACGGCGGCAGCATGCGTCGCAACGGTTCTGATGAACGAGAAGTCGATCGCCAACGTGGCCGGTCCGGCACCTTGCTTCGCCCGCTTTCGACCGAATTCGATCAGTCGCTCACGATTGAGCTGGGTGAGCTTCAATCCTCCCAAGGCTTCTTTCAAAGCCTCCAAGACAGCCGCCTTGGAGCGACGGGGAGGGCGGCCGACCTCGTGCATATCTTCAACATGAAGGTCGATGATGTCGCCGAACGTCCGTGCTTGCGCGGCGGCCTTCGGTTTTGGTGATCCGCGGCGATCGATGTTGCGCTCCATGTCGAGCGCCCAATCCTCGCCGTCCTTGCGACGGCGGAAGGTCTCTGACACATAGCGGTTCTTGCGACGGACCTGGACGCGCCAGTTCCCAGAGGGCAACTGAGTGAAGCTGGCCATGGCCGTGTGCACTCCCCAATTCGTGTGCGCTACGTGTGCACTGAGAGGTCAAAACGGGTACAAACGTGTGCAATTTCGGCTAGTTTGGAGTGCACACGTTCGTGTTTCATCCTATTGAGATGATAAGGTAAATCATTGAAATCGCAAGACTATCGCTTTTCTGTGGCTCCGATGATGGATTGGACGGACCGGCATTGCCGGGTGTTCCACCGTCAGCTGACGCGGCGGGCGCTGCTTTATACGGAGATGCTGACCACGGGCGCCATTATTCATGGCGATCGGGAGCGGCTGCTTGGGTTCGACGCGTGCGAGCATCCGGTGGCGCTTCAGCTGGGCGGGTCGGATCCGCACGAGCTAGCGCTGGCTGCGCGGATCGGTGAGGCGTTCGGCTATGACGAGATCAATCTCAATGTCGGCTGCCCGTCCGATCGCGTGAAGGATGGCCGGTTCGGCGCCTGCCTCATGGCGGAGCCGGAACTGGTGGCGAGGTGCGTCGACGCCATGAAGCGCGCGGTCGCGGTTCCCGTCACTGTGAAGTGCCGTATCGGGATCGACGACCAGGACCCTGAAGTGGCGCTCGATACGCTCGCGCGCGCGGTGGTGGCGTCCGGCTCCGATGCACTGATCGTGCATGCTCGCAAAGCCTGGCTCAACGGCCTGTCGCCGAAGGAGAACCGCGACATCCCGCCGCTCGACTATGATCGCGTCTATCGGCTCAAACGCGCAATGCCTGGTGTGCCCGTCATCATCAATGGCGGCATCCCGGGCATCGACGATGCGAAGGCGCATCTTGCCCATGTCGACGGTGTGATGCTCGGCCGCGCCGCCTATCAGGAGCCGTGGCGGCTGCTCAGCGTCGATACCGACATCTTCGGCGAGGCGGCGCCGCACGCGTCCATGCAGGACGCGCTCGAGGCGATGATGCCCTACATCGAACAGCAGCTCGCGCGCGGCACCCGGCTGCACGCGATCACGCGGCATTTCGTCGGCGCATTCCACGCCGTTCCCGGCGCGCGCGCCTTCCGCCGCCATCTTGCCGAGCAGGGGGTGAAGCCGGGCGCCGGTCTCGAGGTGCTGCGCGAGGCGATCGCGCGTATCGGTGCACCTGCGCCAGCGGAGGCGGCATAGCTCGTCTAGTCGATCGCGATGCGCGAGCGGCGGGGGCCCTTCTGGAGCTCCGGATAACCTGTCAGCATCAGCGTGTCCGCGCGCACGCCCCAGCTTTCCAGGCGGTCGAGGAAGCTCATGCCGAGCAGATTGGTCTTCATCTGGCCACGTTGCACGACCAGGGCCGGCACCGACTTCTCGACCAGCTTGCCGACCGCGAGACGGTCGAGCGTGAGCCGCGCCGCCTTGGTGTGGCCGCCCGCGGTCTCCAGGTCGACGTCGTATTCGAGCATCTCGAGCGGCAGTCCGATCGCTTTCGCGGTTTCCCAGGTCAGCACCACGGAGGTCGCACCTGTATCGATCACCATCGGCGCGGTGACGCCGTTGATCTTCGCACGCAGTGCGAACTCACCACCCTGGCCGCGCGGGATATGCACGGCGGGGGCCGGGGCGGCGGTCTGCGCGCGGAAGATGTGCGAGACCCTGTGGCTGGCGCGCGCGATCTGGTCGGGATCGCCATAGGCGACGACCGCACCTGCGGTGCCGGCGAGCATGATGAGTACAAGCAGGAAGCGGATCATTGCGCGCCTCCAGATGCGCGCGTGCCGATCAGGTACGTTTCGGCGATGCCGCGATCGGTGCGAGTCCTGCCTGATCCATGCGCGCCGGCAACAGCGCCATGACCGTCAGCCGCTCCGCGCTGTCCATGGCGTGCCAGCGCGCGATCTCCGGCAAAGTCCGGCCGCAGCCGAAGCAAAGCTTGGTCTTGGGATCGATCATGCAGACGGCGACGCACGGCGTTTCTTTGCTCATACGGACATTGTGAGGGATCGTCGGGCATGTCTGCAAGCATCTCGTTAAGAGCCCGTGCCTGCGCTCATGATCGGCTTGTGGCGCGGCCGGCGCTTCTCGTCGGGAACGAGCGAACTCTCGGGCTGCAGCGGCGGAGAATCATCCGACAGCGGCGCCAGCGCGCTCATCACGCGCTCCGGCGGGAAGGTGACGATGACCTCGGTGCCGATGCGCAGCTTCGATTTCAGCGTGAACGTGCCGCCATGCAGGTCGATCAGATTCTTGGCGATGGGCAGGCCGAGGCCTGCACCCTGTTCGGCCGATTTGATCGAGTTGGAGCCCTGGCCGAACGAGGCGAGCACGACCGGGATCTCGTCCTCGGGGATTCCGGAGCCCGAATCCTTCACCGAGAGATATTGTCCACCCGAAGCGGTCCATCCCGCCTTGAGCCAGATCTCGCCGCCCTGCGGCGTGAACTTGATGGAGTTGGAAAGCAGGTTGAGCACGACCTGGCGGATCGCACGCTCGTCGGCCCAGAGCCGCGGCATGGCCTGCTCGAACACTTCGTGGATGGTGATGCCGCGGCTCGAGGCGCGCAGCTTCATCAAATGATGGCAGTCGGCGACGATGCCGACTAGCGACACTGCTTCCTCGTTGAGTTCGTAGCGGCCGGCCTCGATCCGCGACAAATCGAGGATCTCGTTGATGAGGTTGAGCAGGTGCACGCCGGAATTATGGATATCCGCCGAGTACTCCTTGTAGACCGGCACCGCGTGTGCGCCAAAAATCTCGCTCTTCATCACCTCGGAGAAACCGAGGATGGCGTTCAGCGGCGTGCGCAGCTCGTGGCTCATCTGCGCAAGGAAGCGTGACTTGGCGACATTGGCGGATTCGGCGCGGTGACGTGCTTCGTCCGAGATTGCCTTGGCCTGTTCGAGCTCGCCGATTAGTGCGTCCTTCTCGGCGCGTGCCTCGAGCGTGGCGAAGGTCGAGGAGTGCAGGCGGTGGGCCAGCAGGACGAAATAGCCTTCGGCCGCGAGCGCGAGTGCCGCCAGGATGTAATTGTCCAGTGAGCCGGTCATCACGAAGCTCAGGGCCATTGCGACCGCGACCGGCGCGGTGGCGGCAACGGCGGCGATCGGCAGATTGGCGGCCAGCATGCTCGATACCGCGATCACCAGCAGCATCAGGAACATCATCAGTGTTTCCGTGACCATGTCGAGCACGGGGTGGATCAGGATCGCCATCCAGCACAGGCCATAGAGCAGGTCGAGCACGACGAAGCGCGTTCGCCATGCGCGCGTCGCGGCCGGAGAGGTGGCCTCAGTCAGGAACCGCCGGCAGCTGCGGATCATCGCGCTGTGGATGCAGAGCATGCCCGCGGTCCAGGCCGCGGCCGGAATCGGCAGCATCCAGAGCCCGAACAGCACGCCGGTGGCGACCACCAGCAGCATCACGACATAGGAAGCCGACAGCCGCGTCTGCGCATATTGGCGCAGCATCTCGGCGTCGAAGGCCGGCCGGGTTCCGCTGGTCGAGGTCAACTTGTCGCGCGCCTCGCGCACCCGCTGCGCCGCAGCCCTGCGGCTGCTCGCCGATGGAGCGCTCACCGGCTCGACCGGAAGCTGCACAACCTCGGGCTTTTCAGCGGGGTTACTCATCAAGCAACACGATTCCTGCCCACGCCGGACGCGGGCCTTCTGCATTGTCTATCTCTGGCAAGAAATCCTTAAGAGGTGACTTAAGGAGCTAAAGAATTACGTTAACGGATGATTAAGAAACACCTCTGCTGGAACCGGCAGTGCCGAACGGCCGGTCACGACGGATCAATGCAGGAGCGAGTGCTGGGCAATGTAGACCAGTGCACCCGCGAGATATCCCACAAGCGCGGGACCTGCGATCCGGCGGGCGTACCAGAAGAATTCGATCTTCTCGAGCCCCATCGCGGCGACGCCGGCCGCCGAGCCGATGATCAGGATCGAGCCGCCGGTGCCGGCGCAATAGGCGATGAATTCCCAGATGAAGCTGTCGGCCGGGTATTGCACCAGATTGTACATGCCCATCGTCGCCGCGACGAGCGGCACGTTGTCGATGATGGCGCTCAAGAGGCCGAGCAGGATGACGATGATGTCGAGACGGCCGACCGTGGTGTCGAGCCATTTTGCCAACAGCTCCAGCACGCGGGCGTGCTCCAGGCAGGCGACGGCAAGGAGAATGCCGACGAAGAACACGATGGAGCTCATGTCGATGCGCGTCAGCGCATGGACGAGGGTGAGGGGGCGACGCGCATCCTCGTCCTTGTGGCGGTGAACGATCTCGCCGACCAGCCAGAGGATGCCCAGCCCGAACAGGATCCCCATGAAGGGCGCGAGGTGCGTCACGGCCTTGAAAACCGGGACGGCGACCAGCGTGCCGAGGCCGAGATAGAACATCAGATTGCGCTCGAACAGCTCGACCTTGAGAGCCTGCGCTTCTCGTTGCAGCGGCGGGACGATGTCCTTCCCCTTGACGGAATAGCCAATGACGAGCAGCGGTATCAGCAGGTTGAGCAGAGACGGCAGGAATACCGCTCCCATGATGCTGACAGGCGAGATCTGCCCTCCGATCCAGAGCATCGTCGTCGTGACGTCGCCGATGACGGTCCAGGCGCCTCCCGCATTGGCGGCGATAACGATGAGGGAAGCGAACAGCAGGCGGTCGCTCCTATTGCCGATCAGCTTCTGAACCAGCGAGACCATCACGATGGTGGTCGTGAGGTTGTCGAGGATCGCGCTCAGAAAGAACGTCACGAAGCCGATGATCCACATCAGCGTGGTCTGCTTCGTGGTGCGGATGACCGAGGTGATGACTTCGAAGCCGTTGTGGGCGTCGATCACCTCGACGATCGTCATGGCGCCGATCAGGAAGAAGACGATCTGCGCAGTCGAGGCGACGGATTCGTCGAGCTGGTGGTTGACGAGCGAGGCGTCGCCGACGGACAGCGCGTAGATGGTCCAGAGCAGGCCCGCTCCCAGGAGAGCCGTAGCGCTCTTGTTGATGCCGAGCGGGTGTTCGAGCGCGATGGCAGCATACGCAACGATGAAAACGGCGGCGATCACGCTCAGCAAGTCAGGTCCCCCGGAATTCGTTCTTCTCAATGCGGCCCACGTCGCGGCGCAGGCCCGCGTCGAGGCTGGTGACGGTCGCAGCTGCCCGGCCGCGACCGTCGACACGTTCCTCAGCGTTGCAGGCGTGCGAGCAAACTGGACGTATCCCAGCGCTTGCCGCCCATCGTCTCGACTTCGGCGTAGAACTGGTCGACCAACGCAGTCACCGGCAGATTGGCGCCGTTGCGGCGGGCTTCAGCCAGCGAGATCGAGAGGTCCTTGCGCATCCATTCGACCGCGAAGCCGAAATCGTACTTGCCCTCGTTCATGGTCTTGTAGCGATTCTCCATCTGCCAGGACTGCGCGGCCCCTTTTGAGATGGTCTCGATCACTGCGGCGACGTCGAGGCCACTCTTCTTGGCGAAGTGGATGCCTTCGGAAAGACCCTGCACCAGACCGGCGATGCAGATCTGGTTGACCATCTTCGTCAGCTGGCCGGAGCCGGCGGGGCCGAGCAGTTTGCACATCCGCGCATAGGCGCCCGTGATGATCGGCTCGGCGCCGGCATAGGCGTCCTGCGCGCCGCCGCACATCACCGTCAGCACGCCGTTCTCGGCGCCGGCCTGGCCGCCGGAGACGGGGGCATCGATGAACTTGAAGCCGGCCTTGGTCGCGGCCGCATCGAGCTCGCGCGCGACTTCGGCCGAAGCGGTGGTGTGGTCGACGAAGGTTGCGCCCTTCTTGACGCCGGCAAACGCGCCGTCGGGGCCGATCGTGACCGCGCGCAGATCGTTATCGTTGCCGACGCAGCACATCACGAAATCCTGGCCTTCGGCGGCGGCCTTCGGGGTCGGTGCGGTCTTGCCGCCGAACTTGTCTGCCCACTCCTTCGCCTTGGCCGCGGTGCGGTTATAGACGGTGACCTCATGGCCCCCTTTTTTCACGAGGTGTCCGGCCATGGGGAAGCCCATGACACCGAGACCGAGGAAAGCGACTTTTGCCATGTATGGTACCTTGTCCGTAGTTTGGGTTTTACGGTTCTTGCCGGGCGAGCAGGGCGCCTGGTTCCGCCGTGAGGGCGGATTGGGGCGCACCATAAACCCTTGAGGCCAGAGGGCAACGGCTTCGTTTGGCGGTCCCCTGTGCTAGGATGGCGGACCTCAAGGACTTCAAAAAAGGGAGCGAAGGCATGGGCATGGGTTTGGGCGGCGTGAGCGTGGGCGTGCTCGATCATTTCAACATCCGAACCCGAAAACTGGCCGAGACGGTCCGCTTCTACGAAGACGTGCTGGGCCTGGAAAATGGCGCCCGGCCCAATTTCGCCTTCCCGGGGGCCTGGATGTACAGCGAGGGGAAACCGGTGGTGCACCTCGTCGATATTTCTCCGACCGCCGAGCCACAAAAGCCGGATTCCGGCGTTGTCCACCATGTCGCCTTCGTCAGCCGCGGCTTTGACGGTATGAAGCAGCGGCTGGCGTCCAAGGGGATGAAGTTCGAGTCCCGCCAGGTGCCCGGCGGCGAGCTTTGGCAGATCTTCGTCCACGACCCCAACGGCGTCATGATCGAGCTGAATTACGAGGCGGCCAGGGAGCAGGGGGCGGCGCCCGCGGAGATGGCTGACGATATCGGCAGGCAGTAGCCTTTTGGGCGTTTCCGCTCTAATGGGGCATCTTGAAATCAGGAGATGCGCTTTGAGCGTGACGCAGCAACAGGTTCTCGACAGCCTTGCCCGGATCAAGTCGCCGCGCGGGGTCGCGCTCACCAATGCCAACGTGCTGAGCGCGATCAGCGCCTCCGACGGCAAGGTGTTCTTCTCGATCAATGTCGATGCCGCCGAGGCGCGGGCATGGGAGTCCGTCCGGGCCGAAGCGGAAGCTGCCGTCCGTGCCATTCCCGGCGTCACCACCGCGATGGTGGCGCTCACCGCCGAGCGCAAGCCGGGCTCCGCGCCGCCACCCCCGCAGCCGAGCCGTGGCACGCCCGGCGTGCAGCCGGTCCATGCTCATAAACCGCCGCAGGGCGGCCAATCGCCGATGGCGCGGCAATCGGAAATCCCGGGCGTTGCCGCCGTGATCGCGGTCGCCTCCGGCAAGGGCGGGGTGGGCAAGTCGACCACCGCGCTCAATCTGGCGCTCGGCCTGCGCGACCTCGGCCTTAAGGTCGGGTTGCTCGACGCCGACATCTACGGCCCCTCCGTGCCGCGGCTGACCGGCTTGCGCGACAAGCCGGAGCTGAACGACGAACGCAAGATGATTCCGCTCCGGCGCTTCGGCCTCGCAATCATGTCGATCGGCTTTTTGGTGGAGGAGGAGACCGCGATGATCTGGCGCGGTCCCATGGTGATGTCGGCGGTGACGCAAATGCTGCGCGACGTCGAATGGGGCAAGCTCGACGTGCTGGTCGTCGACATGCCGCCGGGCACCGGCGATGCCCAGCTCACGCTGGCGCAGAACGTGCCGTTGAAGGGCGCCGTGATCGTCTCGACTCCGCAGGACCTGTCCCTGATCGACGCAAGACGGGGGCTTGCCATGTTCAAGAAGGTCAACGTGCCCGTGCTCGGCATCGTCGAGAACATGAGCTACTTCCAGTGCCCACATTGCGGCACCAAGTCGGACATTTTCGGCCATGGCGGGGCGCGGCACGAGGCCGAGAAGCTTGGAGTCCCGTTCCTGGGCGAGATCCCGCTGCATATGGCGATTCGCGCCACCTCGGATGCCGGCAATCCCGTGGTCGACAGCGAGCCGGACGGACCTCATGCGGCGATCTACCGCGCCATTGCAGGCCAGGTCCGGGACCAGCTCAAGGGTGTCATCGCCGCGGCCTGAATTGGCCGCCGCGGCAAGCTGCGGGGACATGCGACTTTCGTAGAGCCCCGTCATGCCATTGTCGCGTTCCGCAAGCGGGGCTTCCGTGTTAAAGGCCCACGGCAGTCAAGCCCCTTCGGTTCGACGCGGCCTTCACGCGTCGCCGGAATGAGCGGCAGCAAAAGAGAAGTTGAGGGGAAACGCCCCAGCAAGGAGAGAGATGAAGATGAAGCGTCGTGATTTTCTCAAAGTGTCGGCAGCAGGCGCGGCGGCGACCGCAGTGGCCTCGCCGGCAATCGCGCAGTCCTCGCCCGAGGTGAAGTGGCGCCTGACTTCGAGCTTCCCGAAGTCGCTCGACACCATCTATGGCGGCGCCGAGCAGGTGGCGAAATACGTCGCCGAGATGACTGACAACAAGTTCCAGATCCAGGTGTTTGCCGCCGGTGAAATCGTCCCCGGCCTGCAGGCGCTGGATGCGACCTCGAGCGGCACGGTCGAGATGTGCCACACGGTGTCCTACTACTATGTCGGCAAGGACCCAACCTTCGCGATCTTCGCCTCGGTGCCGTTCGGCCTCAATGCGCGCCAGCAGAATTCGTGGCTCTATCAGGGCGGCGGCAACGAGCTCGCCAACGAGTTCTTCAAGAAGTCGAACGTGATCGGCTTCCCCTGCGGCAACACCGGCACCCAGATGGGCGGCTGGTTCCGCAAGGAGATCAAGACGGTTGCCGACCTCTCCGGCCTGAAGATGCGCATCGGCGGCATTGCCGGCCAGGTGCTCCAGAAGGTCGGCGTGGTGCCGCAGCAGCTCGCCGGCGGCGACATCTATCCGGCACTGGAGAAGGGCACCATCGACGCGGCCGAGTGGGTCGGTCCCTACGATGACGAGAAGCTCGGCTTCGCCAAGGTCGCCAAGTACTACTATTATCCGGGCTTCTGGGAAGGCGGTCCGACCGTCCACGCCTTCGCCAACCTGGAAAAGTGGAATGCGCTGCCGAAGAACTATCAGGCGATCCTTACCAACGCGACGGCCAACGCCAACAGCTGGATGGCCGCGCGTTACGACATGCAGAACCCGGCGGCGCTGAAGCGTCTGGTCGCCGGCGGCACCCAGCTGCGTCCCTTCACCAACGAGGTGCTGGAAGCATGCCTCAAGGCGACCAACGAGCTGTGGGCTGAGATCTCGGGCAAGAACGCCGATTTCAAGAAGTCGATCGACGCCATGCAGGCCTACCGCTCCGACGAATATCTGTGGTGGCAGGTCGCCGAATATACCTACGACAGCTTCATGATCCGCTCGCGCACCCGCGGCTGATCTACGGCTTAAGTCGTAAGACGAGTAGCCCGGCCTCCTCAAGGAGGCCGGGCTTTTTCTTTGCCGCAGTGCGATCGGGATGGCATTCGGCGGAGCGATGATCCATGCTGTCCCCAAGCCTCGGCAAGAAGGCCCAACAAGCAGATCCATCAGGGTAGGAAATCATGAAGAGAAGAGACTTCATCAAGGTCACGGGACTTGGTGCGGCCGGCGCCGCCACGCTCGCGGCGCCCGCGATCGCGCAGTCGATGCCGGAAATCAAATGGCGCATGCCGACGAGCTGGCCGAAATCGCTCGATACGCTGTTCGGCGGCGCCGAGATGATGTGCAAGATGGTCGCGGAAGCGACCGACAACAAATTCCAGATCCAGATCTTCGCCGCCGGCGAAATCGTGCCGGGCCTCCAGGTGCTCGACGCCGTGCAGAACGGCACCTGCGAGATCGGCCACACCGCGTCCTACTACTATTTCGGCAAGGACCCGACCTTCACCTTCGGCTCGGCCGTGCCGTTCGGTCCCAACATGCGCATCAACCAGGCCTGGTACATGCTGGGCGGCGGGCGCGACGTGCTCAACGAGTTCTACAAGGGCTACAACGTCGTCTCGCTGCTCGCGGGCAACACCGGCTGCCAGATGGGCGGCTGGTTCAGGAAGGAGGTCAACACGCCCGACGACATGAAGGGCATGAAATTCCGCATTGGCGGCTTTGCGGGCCGCGTGCTCCAGAAGCTCGGCGTGGTGCCGCAGCAGCTCGCCGGCGGCGATATCTATCCGGCGCTGGAGAAGGGCACCATCGACGCCGCCGAATGGGTCGGCCCCTATGACGACGAGAAGCTCGGCTTCTACAAGATCGCGCCGCACTACTACTATCCCGGTTGGTGGGAAGGCGGACCGATGCTGCTGGCCTTCGTCAACCTCGACAAGTGGAACGCGCTGCCGAAATATTACCAGAGCGTGCTGGAGCAGGCCGGCCACTACGCCAACAACTACATGATGGCGCGCTACGACAACGCCAATCCGCTGGCGCTGAAGAAGCTGCTTGCGAGCGGCACCAAGCTGCACGCCTTCTCGCCGTCGATCATGGATGCCTGCCACAAGGCCGCCAAGGAGCTGCACGCCGAAGTCGGCGCGACCAACGCCAGCTTCAAGAAGGTGCACGATTCCCTCGCCAAGTTCACGAGCGACGGCTACGCCTGGTTCCAGGTCGCCGAGGTCGGCTACGACATCTTCATGGCGCGGCGCTCGCAGAGCTGATCACGCCAGCTGTTGCCTGCAACGCCCCGGAGCGAAGGCTCCGGGGCGTTGTCGTCTCCGCGTTTGGAGAGTGCCAGACTCAAAATATGCAAAAACAACCCCATGCACAGTAGACGAGGGGTGACGGCGGTACTTCCTGTCGATGTTGCTAAAAGACTGATACATCGACGTAAATCACCGGGATGCTACGATTCTGGCGCAGCCGCGGCCCGCGCTGCGTTTTGAGAGCGCAAGTGGGGTAGGGACCGCCGAGCGACGGATTCGTTTCGGCATCCCGATGCTGCTAGTTGCGAAGCCGCTTGACTCGTCGGGCAACACAGTGGCAAAAAGCCATCATCGAAAAATCCGAAAATCCTGTCGCGGTGCCCCATCCTTGGCCGATCCTTGGGAGTGACCATGGACTTCGATCCCGATGAGGTTCAAGGCGCACTGCGCAAGGCATGGTCATTGTCGACGGCCAGCCAATGGACCGCGGATAATCCTGCGGCGGGGCAATGCAACGTCACCGCGCTGCTCATTCATGACCTCTTTGGCGGCGACTTGCTGAAGACGCCTCTGCCGCAAGGCGATCATTTTTACAACCGGATCGAGGGGCGGCGGTACGACTTCACGGCGTGTCAGTTCGATCAGCCGATCGCGTACATGGACCTGCCTGCGAATAGAGCCGACGCAGAGTTGGGGGCAACGAACGGCCAACTGGCTGAGCTCAGAGCGGCGTTCGAATATCACATCGGAGATTGGCGGCAGCTGGAGCCGCAATAATCGTCGTTTCGCTTCACCACTGCATCCTACGAGCTACGGACCACCTCTCACCAGATGCGTTCGGAAGAAGGCCAGGGCGGCGGCATTGAGCTGCTCGTGAAAGGCGGCGCGGTCGAACCCCGGTCTGTCGGTGCAGATGTCGGGACGCTTCTTCGCCAGATCCGGCGTGCAGGGCGGAAGGAATGCATAGTGACCGGCATTCGGCACGAGATGATAGTCGGGTCGGACCGGCAGGTCGCGCTCAATCAGTGAAACATAATCCAGCGTGACTTCGCCGCCGGTCTTGTCGTCTCCACTCAGCGCCGACGCCCAAAGCTGGATCGGAATTTTTACGTCCTTCAGAGCCTCCCGGTCGAACAATGGACCGAAGGCGGGGTCGGCAACGACAAGGGCCTTGACGCGCGGGTCATGCGCCAATGCTTGTGCCGGGATCTCGCTTCGTCGCAGTTCGGCGCAGCTGGGTTTCGGAGAATTTTCCGGCCACAAGGCGATGGCCTTTCGCAAATCGGGATTGGCGCCCGCGACCACCAGGCCGGTGTAGCCGCCCCTCGAAAAACCAAAGAACCCGACATGGTCGCGGTCGAGTTTCGCATGATCGGACCATGCGGTGAGCATATGGTCGATCAATCTCGTGATGTCGGCCGGACGCTCCGTCAACGCGGCGAGCGTGTCCGCGCGGCTCATGTCGCCGCCGCCGGCGTCGACTGGATGGTCGAGCGCGACGACGACGAACCCGGCATCGGCGAGCACCGCGGCCGTGTCATGATGGCCGATGAAAGATCCCCCATAGCCATGCGAGATCACGATCAATGGCAGCTTGTCACCTGAGACCGCACAGTCCCGCGTCGCAGGCAAAGTGATCGTGCGAAGTTTGACCTCGCCCGCCTGCTCCTGGCACGGCGACCACACGGCCGCCTGGAAGGCTGGCAAGCCGGCATCGGCCGGCACCGTGATGAAGCGAAAGCCGGCCGCCTGGGCGTACGTCGTCATCAGGCAGAAGGCGGATGCGAGTGTGAATCTGAACAGGTGCATGCGTTGCTCTCGTTTTAGTTTTGCCGGAGTCTCTGTTTGGAGCGGATCGGTCATGCAGGACGGGGTTTGGCTGCGCTCTATCCATCCCTACGACCTATGCGCGGCCATGGCTTACACGAACCTGACAAGAGCGCTCTGACCTTTCGATGTCCGCTCATCAGCAATGCGGCAGCAGAGGCTGTCGACGTCAATCGAACGCGCGAGATTTGGTGCCATCTCAACGCTAGCGTGATGCGTAGTACTTCGGTGTTCCTTTCGTGGAACGATCAGGCTATCGGAATCCGGCAATCGGGCTGAAGTCGCGGCGGTGCGTTCACCGTCGTTCCGACTTCACGGTACGGTATACCGGACTCAACCAGTCCCGACGGGAATTCAGCTTTCACCCGACACGGCGGCTCTCGATCCCAGATCGAGATGCCAGGGCGGCCGTTTCCCGTGGGGACTTATCGATGAGCCTGGCAATTGAGATCGTACAACTCCTGATACAATCTGCCGACAGTTGGCTTTTTGAAGGTAGTCGTTCGGGTCTTAGCGATCGCGAATGGATGGCTTTGCGCTTTCTCGCTCGCGCAAACAGGTTTTCGCGGACGCCGACTGCTCTCGCCAGCTTTTTGGGCACGACCCGCAGCGCCGCATCGCAGATTGCCGCCGTACTGCAGAGTAAGGGGCTGATGGTCCGCAAGCCATCTGCAGAGGATAAGCGCTCGATTTCGCTCTGCCTTACAAGTGAAGGCGAGAGATTCCTGGAGCGCGATCCGATTAACGCCCTGCGGGATCAACTTGTGGCCCTTGAGCTCCCCGATCAGTCTCGGCTGCGTGATACGCTTCGCCGCGTGCTGGATGGGCTCGATGTTGCCAAGGGCCGTCACCGGAGTGACGTTTGCAGTGAATGCATGTTCCTGATCGAGAGCGCAGAGGGGAAGGACCGTCGTTTCAAGTGCCGGCTCTTTCGGAAATCCATAGCCCAAAAGGAGACGACCCTGCTTTGCGCCTATTTCGAGGGGCGGGGCTAAAAGGGCCAGCTGCTACGAACGTCCGCCGTTCCCGCCTTACGAGCGCATACCTGATTGGCTTACCCGAATCTGACCGGTGACCAGTTCCGCCGGGTGCTTTTTTGCTGGCCGAGGCGTCCCGAATGCTGGAAAAGGGCGCAGATGCGGCGCGAGCCGCGCGGTGACACACCGGAACATCCGGCGGGAGTTTGATGCGCCTTCTGATCGTCGAGGACAATGTCGAGCTGTCGCGGCTCGTGGCCGGCGGGCTGGCGGCAGCCGGCTATGAGAGCGACATCGTCGGAAGCGCCGCCGAGGCGCGCGAGGCCGTGAGCAGCGTCAGCTATGCTGCGATGATCCTCGATCTCGGCCTGCCCGACGGCGACGGCCTGTCGGTGCTGCGCGAGCTGCGCCTAAAGATGGAGCCGCTGCCGGTCCTGGTGCTGACCGCGCGCGGCGGCCTGCAGGACCGCGTCAGCGGCCTGCGCAGCGGCGCCGACGACTATCTCGCAAAGCCGTTCGCGATGGAGGAACTGGTGGCGCGGCTGGAGGCGATCCTGCGCCGGCCGGGCCAGCTGCTCGGACGCTCGCTGCGCCTTGCCAATCTCGTCTACGACACCGAGAGCCGTCAGATCTTCGTCGACGACCAGCCGCGGATCATCTCCGCGCGCGAGACCTCGGTGCTGGAGATCCTGCTGCGCCGGCAGGGGCGGGTGGTGCCGAAGAAGAACGTCGAGGATCACATCTTCGGGCTCGAAGGCGAGGTCGCCTCCAATGCGGTCGAGGTCTACGTCTCGCGGCTGCGCAAGCAGCTTACCGAGCACGGCGCCAAGGTGGTGATCCACACCATCCGCGGCGTCGGCTATCTCATGGCCGAGGAAAAATAGCGTGGCTGCCGGCGGCCATGTCAGATCGCTCACGTTCAAATCGCTGATCTGGCGGATCGTCTTCCTGCACATCGTGGCGGTCGCGATGGTCGCGATCGTCCTGCCGCTGGTGCTGTTCTGGCTGCTCAATTCCGAGATCGACCAGTTGCACCGCGACGGCATGCGCGCCCAGGCCGAGGTGCTGGCGGAGCGCATCGTCGCTCAGCCGGACGGCTCGCTGACGTTCAACCTGCCCGACAGCCTGCGCGGGCTCTATTCGGACGCTTACGGCCGCTATCAATACGACATTCGCGATGGCGAAGGCCGGCTGCTGTTTTCCTCGCACCGGCGGACCGGTGCCGCAGCTCTTCGGCCGTCCGAGACGATTTCCGGCGCTGGCGTCACCCGGATCATCGACGGCAAGATGGTACGCATTCGGGTCGCCGAGGATCTCGCGCATCGCGACGTCATCATCGACGACATCATTTCGAATTTCTTCCGGCGGGTCGGGTGGATCACCATCCCGATCCTTCTGGTCCTGCTCGCAACCGACATCATCATCTTCCGCCGCGCGATCGCGCCGCTGTGGAGGGCCTCGGAGGAGGCCAGCAATATCGGCCCGGCGCGCACCGACATCCGCCTGCCGACCAAGCGGATCCCGCGCGAGATCATGCCGCTCGTCACCGCCGTCAACCAGGCGCTCGACCGCCTCGAGGACGGCTTTCGGGTGCAGCGGCAGTTCACGGCCGACGCCGCGCATCAACTGCGCACGCCGCTCACGATCCTGCGCACGCGGATCGAGACGCTTGGCGACGGCGCGGCACGCCAGGCGCTGCATGCCGACATCGAAGCCATGAGCCGGATCGTCGCCCAGCTGCTGGAGATCGCCGAGCTCGACACGCTGGTGCTCGATCCCGGCGAGACCGCTGACTTGCGCGCGGTCTGCGCCGATGTGGTCGGTTCGATCGCCCCGCTCGCGATCGCGCAGCACAAGGAGATCGCGCTGCGGGGCAGCGACGCGCCGGTCATGATCCACGGCAATTCGGAGATGCTTCAGCGCGCAATCTTCAACCTCGCCGAAAACGCCATCAAGTTCACGGCCAGGGATACCGCCGTCGAGGTCGAGGTGGGCGAGGACGGCTCAGTGCGGGTGCGCGATTGCGGTCCGGGCATCGCCGAGGCCGAGCGCGAGCTGATCTTCCAGCGCTTCTGGCGCCGTGACCGCCAGCGCAGCGACGGCGCCGGCCTGGGGCTCTCGATCGTGCGCGGGGTCGCGGACGATCATGCGGCGACGGTCGCGGTGGAGAATCTCCCCGGCGGCGGCGCAGAATTCACGCTGCGGTTTCGGCTGGCGGACGAGACAGTCTCTTTTCCCTCTCCCCGTGTGGGAGAGGGTGGCTCGCCGCGATAGCGGCGGGTGAGGGGCTCGCTCCGCGAGTTTCCTTAGCCATAAGTGCGCGGAAGCAACCCCTCTCCCACAAGGAGAGGAGGAAGAAAACAACCGCTATTTCAGCTTGCCGGTGGACAGATCCATGATCATGCGTGTGGCCAGATACAAACGCGGCACAATGCTGTTGAGCTGCACATATTCGGCATCGTTGGAGTGTGCACCGAAGCCTGACAGGCCCATGCCTTCCACCACGGCTCCTCTGGTCTTGAGCGCAGCAAACGCGGCGTCGGTGCCGCCGCCGGTCGCCTTCTCGTCGACCTTGAGGGACATTCCGAGCTCCTGATAGATCGTCTTGCCGTAGGCCGCCACGTGGCGCGAGGCCTCGTTGGCCTCCAACGGCGGGCGACGCACCTCGAACTTCAGGCCGACCTTGGAGTCGGGCAGCAGGCGATTCTTGATCTTGTCCTGAAGCGCCTTCTCCAGCTCGTCAAAGTCGGCCACCTTGAGCGCACGCGCGTCGGCCTGGGCCGTGGCGTCGGCAGGGATCACATTGCGATTAGTGCCGGATTTGGAGACCGTCCAGTTCAGCTTCAGGCCTTGCTCGGGCTTAGACAGGTCCTTCATCTGGAGCACCTGGTGCGAGAGCTCGTACAGCGCATTCACGCCGCCCTCAGGCCTTGCGCCGGCATGTGACGACTTGCCGTGCACGGTGAGATAGGCCGAACCGATGCCGCTGGTGGCGAGGCGCAGCGTGCCGTCAGTCCCGCCGCCTTCGAACGAGAACACTACGTCCTGATCCTCGGCGAACCGGGTGATGGTGCTGCGCCAGCCGGGCGAGGAGATCTCCTCGTCGCCGTTCGTGAGCACCGTGAGCGTGCCGTAGTCTTTGAAGTTCAGCTTCTGGAGCACGGCCACGGTATGGAGAATGAGTGCGACGCCCTGCTTGTCGTCGGCAATGCCGAGCCCGTAGGCCTTGTCGCCGTCGATGCGGAACGGCTGGTCCTTCAGCATGCCCTTCAGGTACACCGTGTCCATGTGGGCGATCAGCATGATCTTCTTGCTGCCTGTGCCCTTGAACACGGCGTGCACGGCAGGCCCGACCTTCTCAGGCGTGTCGTCGAGGCGATAGATGTCGGTGGGTTGCAGGATCTCCACCGCGCCGCCGAGCTGCTTGAGCTGGTCGGCAACGCGCTCGGCGATCTGGTTCAGGCCTTCGATGTCCTTGCTGCCGGATTCGATGTTGACGAGATCGCGCAGGGTGTCGAGCAGCGGCTGCTGCTCCTTTTGCGCCAGCGTATGGATATCGGCGATCGGCTCGGCCTGCGCCGTCGTGGCGGCACATGCCAGCCAGAGCGAGGCGATCAACGGGCCAACGAGCGATGTAGCAAGGGGCAAGCGGGTCATGAGCAGCCATCCATGGGGTGGAGGATGGCCCGGTATGCCTGCGTTTCCGGTGCTTGTCACGCGCGCCGTCGTGCGTCATGCGCCGCTTGAGCGGAGCATGACGGCGAGTGTCGTCCCCGTTATTTCTGCGGTGGTCCCAAATCCAGCGGCGGCAGCTCGATCTGCGGCACCTCGATCTTGATCGTGTTGGGGTCGATGTTGGTCTGGACGCCCTTGTAGTGCATCACCATCGCGGGGAACGCGATCACCAGACCGACCATGATGATCTGGATGACGACGAACGGGACCGCACCCCAATAGATCTGGCCCGTGGTGACAGGGTCCATCCGCTTGCCGGTGACGCGATCGGTGTAGCGCTCCTTCGGCGCGACCGATCGCAGATAGAACAGGGCGAAGCCGAACGGCGGATGCATGAACGAGGTCTGCATATTGACGCCGAGGATGACGCCGAACCAGATCAGGTCGATGCCGAGATGCTCGGCGGCAGGTCCGAGCAGCGGGATCACGATGAAGGCCAGCTCGAAGAAGTCGAGGAAGAAGGCCAGCACGAAGACGAAGGCGTTGACGAAGATCAGGAAGCCGACCTGGCCGCCGGGCAGGGAGGTGAGCAGGTGCTCGACCCAGACGTGACCGTTGACGCCGTAGAAGGTAAGCGAGAACACGCGGGCGCCGACCAGGATGAATACGACGAAAGCCGACAGCTTGGCGGTCGATTCCGTGGCCTGCCGGATCAGATCCCAGCTCAGCCGCCGCTTCGCGGCACCGAGGATGAGGGCGCCGGCCGCACCCATCGCGCCGCCTTCGGTCGGGGTCGCGATACCGATGAAGATCGTGCCCAGCACCAGGAAGATCAGGAACAGCGGCGGCACCATGACGAAAGTGGTCTGCTGCGCCATCTTCGAGAGAAAACGGAAGCCGGTGAGCTTGTCGATGACCCAGTTCACCACGGCGACGACGAATGCGAAGATGATGCCGTAGAACATGCTGAGCACGACGTAATCGGCGCCATGCACGCTCGAATCGCGCATCATGAACCAGCCGAACACGCCGCTGGCGAGGAACAGCACGCCGAGCGAACCGAGGCCGCGGCTGCCACTCTCCTCGCGGAAGCCGATGGCCTCCTTCGGCAGGCCCGGCGTGGCCTTCGGGAAGATCATGCTGACGAGGAAGGCGTAGGCCGCGTAGAGGCCGGCGAGCACGAGGCCCGGGATGAAGGCGCCCTCGTACATGTCGCCGACGGATTTGCCGAGCTGGTCGGCCATCACGATCAGAACGAGCGAGGGCGGAATGATCTGCGCGAGCGTGCCGGACGCGGCGATGACGCCGGCTGCCACGCGGCGGTCGTAGCCATAGCGCAGCATGATCGGCAGCGAGATCAGACCCATTGAGATCACGGAGGCGGCGACCACGCCCGTCGTCGCGGCGAGCAGCGCGCCGACGAAGATCACGGCATAGGCAAGGCCGCCGCGGATGGTACCGAACAGTTGGCCGATGGTGTCGAGCAGGTCCTCGGCCATGCCCGACCGCTCCAGCACCAATCCCATGAAGGTGAAGAACGGAATGGCGAGCAGCGTGTCGTTGTTCATCACGCCGTAGACCCGCTCCGGAAGGGCCTGGAGGAAGTCCGGGCGGAACTCGCCGAGCTCGATGCCGACCACGGCGTAGAACAGGCCGACAGCGCCGAGCGAGAATGCTGCGGGATAGCCGAGCAGCAGCATGACGACCAGCGACGCGAACATGATGGGCGCCATATTGGCGATGATAAACGCGGTCATAATTCCCCCTAAACCGTCGCCAACGGCTACTTCTTCTCGATCGCTTCGACGAGATGCTCGACTTCCGCCTCCAGCGCCGATACCTGGGATTCATGCGGATCCGGCATCATTCCGCGCATGACCGCAATTCGCTTGATCAGCTCGGAGATGCCTTGAACGAGCAGCAAAGCGAACCCGATCATGATCAGGGATTTGGCGGGCCATTGCGGCAGGCCGCCGGCGTTGCCGGATTGCTCGTTGATCTGGAACGAGCGCTCGAAGAACGGCACGCCCGTAATGATCATGACGATGCACAGCGGAATGAGGAAGAACAGGTGACCGATCACGTCGATGACGTTGCGAGCCGTCTTCGGCAGCGCATTGTTCACGATGTCGATGCGGATGTGCTCGTTATCGAGCAGCGTCCAGGGCGAGCACAGCAGGAAGACGATGCTGAACAGCACCCATTGCAGCTCGAGCCAAGAATTGGACGACGTGTCGAACGTCTTGCGGACGATCGCATTGACCGCCGAAATGATGACGGCGAGCACGATCAACCACGCCAGGCGTTTGCCCGTCCAGCGCGTGAACGCGTCTATTCCTTGGCTCAGCTTTAGGAGCGCTTGCAACGATAGGTCCTCCCCGATTGTGCCCCGGCCGTCTTGACTGCGCCGAGTTGGCGCGTGGTTTGTCTCGCCGCGCAGGCATAAGGCAGCCGCACCAAACCAGCGGGCGTGCCGCCAGTCAATCGGAAGTTTGTTGATAGTTAAGGGGAATAAGACCGTAACCCCACGGGGTCAGCCGCCGGTGACGCTCATGTGCCTGGAGACGCTGGGACGGTTGTGGCGGCGGTCGATGATGAAATCGTGGCCCTTGGGCTTCAGCCCGATGGCGCGGTCGATCGCATCCGCAAGCAGCACATCCTCATTCGATGCACGCAGAGGTTTGCGTAAATCCGAGGCATCCTCGTGGCCGAGGCAGGTGTGCAGCGTTCCCGTGCAGGTGATGCGCACCCGATTGCAGGATTCGCAGAAATTATGGGTCATCGGCGTGATGAAGCCGAGCTTGCCGCCGGTCTCGGCGACGCTGACATAGCGCGCCGGTCCGCCCGTGGTCTCGGCCAGATCCGTCAGCGTGAATTGCTGGGCGAGGCGGGCGCGCACCAGGGACAGCGGCAGATATTGGTCGATCCGTCCCGATCCGATCTCGCCCATCGGCATCACCTCGATCAGCGTCAGGCCCATACCCTTGCCATGGGCCCAGCGCATCAGCTCGGGCAGTTCGTCCTCGTTGATGTTCTTCAGCGCCACCGCGTTGATCTTCACGCTGAGCCCTGCGGCTCGTGCGGCTTCGATGCCTTCCAGGACCTTGTCGATCTCGCCCCAGCGGGTGATCTCGCGAAACTTCCGCGGATCGAGCGTGTCGAGCGAGACGTTGATGCGGCGGACGCCGCAATCGGCAAGCTCGCTCGCATGTTTCGCAAGCTGGGTGCCATTGGTGGTCAGCGTCAGCTCGTTCAGGGCGCCGCTGGAAAGATGCCGCGACAGCGAGCGCACCAGCGTCATCACGTTGCGGCGGACCAAGGGCTCGCCGCCGGTGAGCCGCAGCTTCTTCACGCCTTTGGCGATGAAGGCCGAGCAGAGCCGGTCGAGTTCCTCAAGTGTCAGCAGGTCCGCCTTGGGCAGGAACGTCATGTCCTCCGACATGCAATAGAAGCAGCGCAAATCGCAGCGGTCGGTGACGGAGACGCGCAAATAGCTGATGGTCCGCCCGAACGGATCAGTCATGGGGCTCGACAGCGCGGCGAGGGGACTCGCTGTGGCGAGGGGACTCGCGGAAGATCCGTTCATACGGGAGGCCTTATCACTTTGGGCGACTCGCGCACCGATGCTTTAGCGGTGCTCTGGAAGCAATCTAAGCATCGGGCTGGCCGAGGACAATCGGGTTGTCAGCGCTTGCCCGCGTTCGGATCGGGGAACGGCGAGGCCGCAGTCTGTGTGGCATCCGCCGGCGCTGCGGCAGCGGCCGGTTTCGGCTTCTTCGGCCGGTGCGGCTTGCGGACCGGTTTGGGCGGAGTGGCCGGCTGGAGCTCCGCGAACACCGGATTCGGGTCGGTGGTCACCGAGGCGGGGGTGGTGAAATCGCCGGGATTCTTGATCATGTTCACCGGCACGTTCGCCGGCTGGTACTTGGCCAGCGCGAAAGCGACCGTAAACGGAGCATCGGGGGCGGGAACCGAGACGGAGCAGGGGGTCTTGCAGCCCGGACCGAGCGAGGTTGTGGCGTCAGCCCCCGGAGGACTTGATTCGAGCCTGACCTGGACGGTCGGCGGGGCCGATTTGAACATGTCCCAGGACATCGAGGAGCAGCCACCAAGGCTCGCTCCTGCTAACGCAATCGCGATGACACGACGCATGACCACCCATTTCTGCGACGAACCGCCACCTACCCCAGCCGGACCTTAGGAGTGTCGTTTGGGGCAGACAACCGGCAGGCTGCGCATAGATAATAGATGGTTAATGCGGGGTTCTGCGGAATAATCTAGCTTAATCAGTGGCTTGCGGGAGTCCGGGCATTCATCAGGCTGTGCGCTGCGGCGGGCAGGTCGCGCATGTGATGGATCAGCCGGTCCGGCTTCAGTTCGGCGATCGGCACGTCCGTATAGCCGAAGCTGACCCCAATGACGGGCACGCCGGCCCGCCGGGCGACGCCAACGTCGGTTCCGGCGTCACCGACCATGATACTGGCTTTGACCTCTCCGCCGGCGCGGGCCACGGTTTCGCGGAAAATGGTCGGATCGGGCTTCTGGACACCGAACGTGTCGGCGCCGCAGATCGCCGCAAAGCGGCGACTGAGGTCGAGCTGGTCCAAAAGCCGCTTCGACAGCCATTCCAGCTTGTTGGTGCAGACCGCGAGGCGATGGCCCTGGGCGGCAAACTGGTCGAGCGCGGCTTCGAGTCCCTCGAAGGGGCGGGATTCGACCGCGATATGGTCGGCATAATAGGCGATGAAATCGGCCGTCATCCGGTTCATGTCTGCGGGGGTGACGGTGCGACCCTCGGCCTCCAGGCCCCGTTCGATCAGCTTGCGGGCGCCGGCGCCGATCATGTTGCGAGCCGAGGCCATCGGCAGGGGCGGCAGCCCTGCGCGGTCGAGCACGTGATTCAGCGCGGTGATCAGGTCGGGCGCCGTATCCACAAGCGTGCCGTCGAGATCGAAGACGATGGTGTGAGGGGAGGTCATGGGCGAAGCGCTACCGGCGCGGTCGCGTCGAAGCAAGGGGCGGGGCCATAATATCCGCTTATAGACCTGTTCCCAGACCCTGTTCTCCGGGGAAAAACGAGGCTACATAGGCCGCCGCAACCGGCCACACCGGCGGCACATTCTCGATTCAAAAGGCGGGCGCAAACGTGAACATGGACCAGTTGAAGCGGCAGGCTGCAGCGCGCGCCCTCGAGGAAGTGCGCGACGGCATGCAGCTCGGGCTCGGCACCGGCTCGACTGCAAAACATTTCGTCGAGCTGCTCGGCGAGCACGTTGCCGCCGGGCTCAAGGTGATCGGCGTGCCGACCTCGGAGGCGACGCGCGCGGACGCAATGCGTTGCGGCGTGCCGCTGACCACGTTGGATGAGATTGACCATCTCGACATCACCGTCGACGGCGCCGACGAGATCGATCCCGAGCTCAATTTGATCAAGGGTGGTGGCGGCGCGCTGCTGCGCGAGAAGATCGTGGCGGCCGCCTCGGATCGCATGATCGTGATTGCCGACGACAGCAAATGGGTGCCGGCGCTCGGCAAGTTTCCGCTGCCGGTCGAGGTCATCCCGTTCGGGCTTGGCGCGACGCGCCGCGCGATCGAGAAGGCATTTGCGGACTGCGGCGTTTCCGGGCAAATGGCGGTCCGCAAGGCCAAGGACGGCCACGTTTTCGTCACTGACGGCGGCCACTGGATCGTCGATGCCCAGCTCGGACGTATTGTGGATCCACCCAGTCTCGCCAAGGCGTTGAGCGCCATCCCCGGTGTGGTCGAGCATGGCCTGTTCATCGGCCTGGCCAGCTCGGCCGTTCTGGCGGGCGGCGAGGGAATCCGCGTGATTGAACGGCGAAAGCCCTAAGGAGACTAGGAATGAAGAGCGTTTTGAAATTGTTGCCGGCCGCGACCCTTGCTGTGGGGCTGGCCCTCTCGGTCTCCCCGGCTGTGGCCCAGCAGGGCGCGCCCAAGGCTGCGGCGCCGGCCCAGCCGAAGGCCTCGCCGGCGGCGATTGCTGCGGCCAGGGAGATCCTGCAGATCAAGAACGCCACCGCGATGTATCAAGGCGCCGTGCCCGGCCTCGTCGAGAAGACCAAGATCGCGCTGACGCAGCAGAACCTCAACTACCAGAAGGATCTCAACGAAGTCGCGCCGATCGTGGCCCAGCAGCTCGCCGGCCGCCAGAACGAGATCGGCGAAGGCATGGCGCAGATCTATGCCAGCGAGTTCACCGAGCAGGAGCTGAAGGACCTCGTCACCTTCTACAAGTCGCCGCTGGGTAAGAAGCTGATCGAGGCCGAGCCTCGCGCCATCGGCCTCAGCATGGCCTTCATGAACTCCTGGGCCCAGAACTTCTCCGAAACCGTGATGGGAGCCTTCCGCGCCGAGATGCGCAAGCGTGGCAAGGAGATCTGATCGATACTATCTGATCAGAGATCGCTGAAAGGGGTCGGAGTGGACAATGGCTGAATTCGACGTCGACCTCTTCGTCATCGGTGGCGGCTCGGGCGGCGTGCGTGCCGCCCGCATCGCGGCCGGTCACGGCGCCCGCGTGACGATTGCGGAAGAGTACCGCATGGGCGGCACCTGCGTGATCCGCGGCTGCGTGCCGAAGAAGCTGTTCGTGATCGGCTCGCATGTCCGCCACGAGCTCGAGGACGCCGCCGGCTTCGGCTGGACCATTCCGCCCGCCAGCTTCGACTGGCCGACCCTGATCGCCAACAAGGACAAGGAGATCGCGCGGCTGGAGGCGGCCTACACCGCAAACGTCGAGAAGTCGGGCGCGCAGATCGTCAAAAGCCGCGCGGCGATCGAGGACGCGCATACCGTCCGCCTGCTCGAGAATGACAGGAAGATCACGGCAAAATACATCCTGATCGCCACCGGCGGCGCGCCGAACCACGGCGCAGCAATTCCCGGCATCGAGCACGTGATCTCCTCCAACGAGGCATTCCACCTTGCGAGGCTGCCGAAGCGGATCGTGATCCAGGGCGGCGGCTACATCGCGCTCGAATTCGCCGGCATCTTCGCCGGCTTCGGCTCCGACGTCACCGTGATCTATCGCGGCGACAACATCCTTCGCGGTTTTGACGAGGATGTTCGGACCCATGTTCGTGCCGAGATGGAGAAGCAGGGCATCACCATTCTCACCGGCTGCACCGTGACCAAGGTCGACCGCCACGGCGAGGAATTCACCACCCATCTGTCGAACGGATCGAGCCTCGCTTCCGAGCAGGTGATGTTCGCGATCGGCCGCCATCCCAACGTCGCCAATCTCGGGCTGGAGAATGCCGGCGTCGTCATCAATCCGAGGAATGGCGGCATCGCGGTCGATCATTTCTCGAAAAGCTCGGTCGACAGCATCTATGCGATCGGCGACGTCACCCACCGCTTCAACCTGACGCCGGTCGCGATCCGCGAGGGCCATGCCTTCGCCGACACCGTGTTCGGCAAGCGCGAGGTCAGGGTCGATCACGCCAACATTCCGACCGCCGTGTTCTCGCAGCCGGAGGTCGGCACCGTCGGCCTCACGGAAACCGAGGCGCGGGCGCAGTACAGCCATGTCGACATCTACAAGACGACGTTCCGCCCCATCAAGGCGACGATGTCGGGCCGCGACACGCGCGTGCTGATGAAGCTCGTCGTCGACGGGGCCACCGACCGCGTGCTGGGCTGCCACATCGTCGGCGATGCCGCCGCCGAGATCACCCAGGCGGTCGCGATCGCCGTGAAGATGAAGGCGACCAAGGCCGATTTCGACGCCACGATCGCGCTGCATCCGACCGCGGCCGAAGAGCTCGTCACCATGCGCACGCCGACCGCACGCTACGTGCGTCAGGCGGCGGAGTAGCCCTTCACCCGTGCGGCCTTGGTTTTGGGGGCTTGACGTTTTGAGGTCTTGACGCGTTGTTCATGTTTTGTTCTTATGCTGCAACCATGATTGGGAGGCAGCGATGGACAACCGCATCAACGAAATCCGCAGAACCATTCGAGCGCTTCGTGTCAGCATGCTCGAGGCCGAAGCCATCATGCGTGAGCAGGTCGACCGGGACGAGGACTGCAGCTTCGTCGCGCAGGAAATCCTCAAGATGCGTTCGGTCATGAGCCTGCTCGTCAGGGAGCGTATAACGCTCGGCGATGACGAGCCGATCCTCGTCAACTGCCTCTACGTGCGGCGGCGCCGGCCGCCCCGAAAGTCATCGGCTGATCGTCTCCCGGAGTCGGGTAATATGCCTCCGCAACGCGTGGCGGCGGGAATCTGACCGGAGCAGGACGACCGTCATTCGAACGACTGGCGAGCGGCCCGTTCAGGTTTGCCGGACGGACTGTCCGCCCACTTCGCCATGTCCATCGTTCGCACGTCGATGCCTTCGCACCAGAGGCAGCTGAGCTCCGCGCGGCCCTTTGCCGAAAGCATCGGGACAAGTCCGTGGCCGCAGCCGGAGCAAGGCGTGACATGATTCATGCGGTTCTCCACGATACCCGAATTCGGGACGACATTTCGTTGCCGAAGCTTGCGTGGGCGTTATGACGGAGCAGGAGCGCTCGTGCCTGAGATCGTCGAGGCTGCGATCCAGCGCGCCCCTTAGACGTTCATTTACCGTTCAGTGCTGGAACCCACACATAAGTTACATCTCTTAACTCGACACGGCTAGGTTGCGCTCGATATTTGGGTGCAGATCATGGGCCGCTTCGTTCTTTTCACATGTATGGCGTTCGTCACGACGTTCGTAGGCATCTCCTGGGCGATGCGTGGCTTTCCCATGACCGTCTCTTCCTCTTCGCCGGTCGGCCAGTTGAAGCCGACACTCACGGCCTCGTTTGGCGACGAGAGTGCCAAGGCCTATGAACGCAAGGCGTGGGAGGCCAAGCACACGCTGCAAAGCGACAAGGATCCGTAACTCGATGCGCTGCGAATGGACGCGCTGCAGGCAGGCGCCGCCTACGCAATGTCGCCGTGCGACAGGATGATGAAAGCGAACCTCATCGCGGCAACGTCGGCCTATGCGCGGGGCTACATGAAGATTCTTGACTGTCCAAATCCGCTACTGGCGATGTTCTGTAGCGAAAAGAAGCACGATCAGGCCAACGCCGCGTACTCGACGCCGCTGGACGTTCGCGTCCAGGCGCAGCTCGCCGAGGCGTTTGAACAAAAAGGTATCGTCGAGGAGGATTTTCCGGAGGAGATCCGCCTCACGGTGCTCCAGTTTGCCGGGCCCGGCCTATGGTTCGATCCGTCTCCTGTATGCCTGCCGAAGCAACGCGGGACGAACGCGAGATGAGCCGTGCCTGGTTCATCCTCTGGGCCCTCGTCGTCTATCAGGTCGCCGCATGGGCATTCGCACCGCAAAAGTCACCTCAGCCCGCACCTCCAATCGACGGTCCGGGCTACGGGTCCAACGAAGCGATCTTCGTGGAAGGGAGAGTAAGCAAACGCCGTGCGGTCGCGCGGGCATTGGAGCGCCCCTATGGATCGCGCTGCGCCGGCGAGGGGCGGAAGCAGTTCATCAGCTCGGTCGGCGAATATTACTACCATCGTCAGAACGACGCCGAACGTTATCCTGAAACCTTTGGCAAACCCGGTGCGGACTACATCGCCCGGCAATGGTCGACCGGCGAGGACAAGCGCATCGATCGCCTGACGCAGGAAGCGTATGCCCAAGGCTATCTGCAACCGTCGGACTTTGGCGCCGTAGCGCGCAAGGCAGTCGAAACCGTCGTCAGGAGCGAGCGCGTCACGGTTCGGTCCTGCGCCAGCTGAAATCGGCGGAACGGCCTCCCAGTCCTGCGTTGTATTACAAGCACGAGCCGCCATCCTTCGAGGCTCGGTTTGCGATGCGAACGCATCGCAAACCTCACGCCTCAGGATGACCGTTCGGTAACGGTGCCGCGCGACTCGCGCCTGCTCGCCGCAACGAGTGGAACCGATGCGGCGGCTGGTCGCAGTCGTGTCGCCTTGATTCCGACAGGTCCGTCTTTATTTCTTGCGGGAACAAGAATCCGGGCCCCTCTGGCGAGGACGCCGACGATGTCGGCAAACCTCGTGATGTCGGATGACCTGTCCCGCGCGAATGCGATGGATCGGCCGATCGTCGGGCCTTCTTCGGTTCTCTCCGACCAGTCGCTCCATCGCAGCTCCGTGCGGCCATTTCGCAAGATCGAGGAGCAACGATGTCTGACGCCAAGCATTCAAATCCGAACGAGATCGAGATCGCGGATCCGTCCAGCCTGAACGAGCAGGCTGCGGCGGCGCTGGTCATTGCCGGCGCACTGGTCGCCGTGGCCGACCGGCGCGTTTCGCCAGTCGAGCGCGACGAAGTGATCCGCTTCATCCGGGATCGCGGATTGGCACCTCATATCGACGACGATAGGCTGCTTGCGATGTTCGACGCGCTCGCCGAACGACTCGATGAGCCGGATTTTGCCAACGTCGTGATCGAGACGCTGCGGCCGGTCTCGGACATGCCGCTGTCGTCTCATCTGATGGAGTTGTCGGAGCGTGTCGCGGCCGCTGACGAAGACGTCCATCCCCATGAGGTGCAAGCAATCAAGCTGTTGCGCCTGCTGACGCTGGCGCTGCCGCGTGCAAAGCGGGTCGTACCGGCCGCGCACCGCGCCGCCGCCGAGGAATGAGCATGACTACTGCCTCGGACGAGCGTACGACGGGAGCCGAGGGGGCTGCCAGCCAGATGGCCGGCGGCGATCCGCGCCTCGACAAACTCGTCAATTGCCTGCCGCCGCGCGTGGGCGACACCGTCACCTATCTGCTCAAGCCGTCGAGCCGCTGGGTCAGGATCCCCTCGGGCGCACTGCTCGTCGTCGGCGGCGTGTTCTCCTTCCTGCCGATACTGGGTGTCTGGATGCTGCCACTCGGCCTCGCGCTGCTTGCGGAGGACGTGCCCGCGTTGCGCTCCTCACGTTCGAAGGTCCTGGACTGGGTCGAGCGGAAGAAGCCGCAATGGCTCGATCCGTCCGCATCGAAGCATGATCGATCATGACTGAACTCATCACCACAGAGGCGCTGGCCGCGCTGCTTCAGGTCGTCCTGATCGACCTTGTGCTGGCCGGCGACAACGCCGTCGTCATCGGCCTTGCCGCGGCCGGGCTGCCGGCCGAGCAGCGCCGGCGCGCCATCGTGGTCGGCATCGTCGCCGCTACTGCGCTCCGCATCGTCTTCGCCGGCGTTGCGACCCAGCTCCTGCAAGTGATCGGCCTCCTGCTCGCCGGCGGCGTGCTGCTGCTCTGGGTCTGCTGGAAGATGTGGCGCGAGCTGCGCGAGCGGGCCGCGCATTCGCGTCAGCTTGCATTCAGCCATGGCGGCGGCGCGAGCGACGCACCTGTGCCGCATAAGACTTTCGGGCAGGCGGCCTTGCAAATCGTCGCCGCCGACGTCTCGATGTCGCTCGACAACGTGCTCGCGGTCGCGGGCGCCGCGCGCGAGCATCCCTACATCCTTGCGTTCGGCCTGCTATTGTCGGTGGCGATGATGGGCGTTGCCGCAGACCTGCTCGGCCGCGTGCTGCAGAAGCAGCGCTGGATCGCCTATGTCGGTCTCGCCATCATCGTTTACGTCGCCTTCGAGATGATCTATCGCGGCTCGCTCGAGCTCGCGCCTGTCATCGCGAGTCTCTAAGGCGCGTTTCCTGTCTCACTCCGGAGTGATCAATGACGTCTGAAACCAAAGCACTTTCGGCGCGTTCCGCGCCAGCGCCGCAGATCGGTCCGTTTGCGCAGCTCATCTTTGGCTCGCGCTGGCTGCAAGTGCCGCTCTATGTCGGCCTGATCATCGCGCAGGGCGTTTATGTGCTGCTGTTCCTGAAAGAGCTCTGGCACCTGGTCGCGCACTCGTTCGACGCCAGCGAGCAGCAGATCATGCTGGTCGTGCTCGGGCTGATCGACGTCGTCATGATTTCGAACCTGCTGGTGATGGTGATCGTCGGCGGCTACGAGACCTTCGTCTCCCGGCTGAACCTGACCGGTCATCCCGACGAGCCGGAATGGCTGAGCCACGTCAATGCCAGCGTGCTCAAGATCAAGCTGGCGATGGCGATCATCGGCATTTCCTCGATCTCGCTGCTCAGGACCTTCATCGAGGCGGGCAATCTCGGCACGACGCGCAGCAATTTCACCGAGAGCGGCGTGATGTGGCAGGTGCTGATCCACCTGACCTTCATCATCTCGGCGATCGGCATCGCCTGGGTCGATCGCCTCAGCGAGAGCGGCCATCGCAAGGAGGCACGCCACGGCTGACGAACCTGGCCGTTTGATACCTCCCAAGCGGCCAGCCCGCCTGATCGCGCGATCAGGCGGGCTCTCTTTTCCGGATCGATAAAATTGTCTGCAATCCGCACAGCAGCGGCAAACCCTGCGAACAAGAAACGTGCGGCCTTAAACCTTGACTTTGGAACGCGCGTGCATCCTCCCGGCAAAAGGGCAGGGCATCCGCATGTCTATTCTCAGGGAGATCGTCGCCGCGGTCGCGGGAGTGTACGCGCTTCTGTTCGTCTGCGACGCATTGTTCGGGGTCGGCGAGGCACGCTTCGACGACGCCTATTTCCGCGCCAGCTTCTACGCGCCGCGGCCGAAGGAGTTTCGCTTTGCTAACGATACGCCGCCGGCGGTGCGTGTCAGCGAGGCATTTGCGCAATTCGCGCCGGGCGAAGCGAGGCCGAACAGGCGTTACTCGTCGCTGACGACGATCATCCGCTGACGTCACTCACCCTGGATCCATTCCGCGACGCCGTGCCACAGCGTATCGCGATGATCGGGGCGGAAGAAGCCGAAATGGCCGATGGCCTTGGCGCCGACATCGGACGGTTTGACCGTCAACACCTCCGGCTTGATCGCGGTGAACCCGCTGGTGAGCAACTCGACCGCGGGGCGCGTCGCCCAGGGATCGTCGGAGAAGCACAGCGCGCGCAATTGGCCCTTGAACCTGGCAAAATTCTCCAGTGCCGGCAGCTGTGAATCGAAGAGGTAGCGGGGGCTCGAGACCCACCGGGCCCATTGCAGGAAAACGCCCTTGGGCAAATCCTCGCCAATGCCGGCCCAGCCGGGCGCGTAGCCGAGCGCGTGGACCAGCGGCACGCCGACAAAATTCATGAAGGCGAAGACGCGATATTTCTCCGGCGAGGTCATCAGCCGCCAGGTCGCGGCCTGCGAAGCCACGAGGGCGGCGCGCGAGATGTCCGTGTTGTTGGCGATCAGCCCGAGCGCCTGGCCGCCGAACGAATGGCCGACATAGGCTAGCGGCAGGGTGTGGTAGCGCTCGCGCATCCAGCCTACCGCGGCGGTGACGTCGAGAGCGGCCCAGTCGGACATCGAGGCCTTGAAGCCGACCAGCGATTTCGGCCGGTTGTAGCCGACCATCGCCTGCAGCCGGGAATCGCCGATGCCGCGATAGTCGTAGGTCAGGACGGCGCAGCCGCGATGGGCGAGATAGGAGGCAAAGCCGCGATAGATTTTTCGCGGGACGGCGGTGGCGGAGTTGATCAGCACGGCGTGGCGCTTGGCGCCGCGCGGCAGAAACAGGGTGCCGGCCAGTGCATACCCGTCGGTCGCCGGGAAGCTGATCTCGTCGATGAAAACGTCGTCCAGTGCCGCGTCCATGGGCAGAAGGTGTCCTGCCGGTTTACTTACCAGTTTCCTTGCCGTTCCCAGCAAATGCGAATTTGGCTTTGCCCGCAAGGGTTTGCAATGCGGAATGGATTTACAACTGGCGGGGCGGGGCCAGCCTGTGTATAAGGCGGCCCTCGCAACCCACAGATCAGGTTGCACTTTTTTGCTTCACGGAGAGATTGCGATGTCCGAGCGGTGGACGCCCGAGTCCTGGCGCAGCAAGCCGGTGCTACAGGTGCCCGATTATCCCGACGCCAAGGCTTTGGCCGACGTCGAGGCGCAGCTTGCGACCTTTCCGCCGCTGGTGTTCGCCGGCGAGGCACGCAACCTGAAGAAGGCCTTAGCGCGGGTTGCGGCCGGCGAGGCCTTCCTGCTCCAGGGCGGCGACTGCGCCGAGAGCTTTGCCGAGCATGGCGCCAACAACATCCGCGACTTCTTCCGCGTGCTGCTCCAGATGGCGGTGGTGCTCACTTACGCCGGCGCCGTCCCCGTGGTGAAAGTCGGCCGCATCGCCGGCCAGTTCGCAAAGCCACGGTCGTCGCCGACCGAGAATGTGAACGGCGTCGAGCTGCCGAGCTATCGCGGCGACATCGTCAACGACATCGCCTTCACCAAGGAAGCGCGCGTGCCGGATCCGCAGCGCCAGCTGATGGCCTATCGCCAGTCGGCCGCGACGCTGAACCTGCTCCGCGCCTTCGCCACCGGCGGCTACGCCAATCTCGGCAGCGTGCACCAATGGATGCTCGGCTTCCTGAAGGATAGCCCGCAGTCCCGCCGCTACAAGGAATTGGCCGACCGCATCTCGGACGCGCTGAACTTCATGCGCGCCTGCGGCCTCGACCTCGAGGCCCATCCCGAGCTGCGCGCCACTGACTTCTACACCAGCCATGAGGCGCTGCTGCTCGGCTACGAGCAGGCCTTGACCCGCGTCGATTCCACCACCGGCGACTGGTACGCGACCTCGGGCCACATGATCTGGATCGGTGACCGCACCCGCCAGCTCGATCACGGCCACATCGAATATTTCCGCGGCATCAAGAACCCGATCGGACTCAAATGCGGCCCCTCGCTCAAGCCCGACGAATTGCTCAAGCTGATCGACGTGCTCAACCCCGACAACGAGCCCGGCCGGCTGACGCTGATCGGCCGCTTCGGCGCCGACAAGGTCGGCGAGCATCTGCCCAACATGATCCGCGCCGTGCAGCGCGAGGGCAGGGTGGTGGTCTGGTCGTGCGATCCCATGCACGGCAACACCATCACCTCGACATCAGGCTATAAGACGCGCCCCTTCGACCGCATCCTGTCCGAGGTGAAATCGTTCTTCGCGATCCACGGCGCTGAAGGCACCCATGCCGGCGGCGTGCATCTGGAGATGACCGGCCAGGACGTCACCGAATGCCTCGGTGGCGCCCGCGCCATCACCGACGAGGATCTCAACGACCGCTACCACACGGTCTGCGATCCCCGCCTCAATGCCGAGCAATCCATCGATATGGCTTTCCTGATCGCCGAGCTGCTGAAGCAGGAACGTGCCGGCAAGGCCAAGCCGATGCCGGCCGCAGCGGGGCTCTAAGATCTTGCTGCGGATCTGGAAGGCCACGATCAATTCCCGGAACGGTCTGGCCTTTGCGTTTCGATCGGAGCAGGCCGTCCGCGAGGAGATCTTTGCGCTCCTGCTGTCGCTGCCGCTGGCCTGGTTCATCGGCGCGACCGCGATGCGCGCGGTCGAGCTGGTTTGTGCGGTCGCGTTCGTGCTGGTGGTCGAGCTGCTCAACACCGCGATCGAAAAACTCGCCGACCGCCTCACCATGGACCACGACAAGCAGATCGGCCGGGTCAAGGACATGGGCTCGGCCGCGGTCGGCGTTGCGCTGCTGATGGCCGGCGCGTTCTGGATCTTTGCGCTCGTCGAGCGATTGGGTTTCGTCTAACGAGGATCGAATAAGGGCGCCCATGACCGAACGTCTCAACGCATTCGCGGTCACGCTCGCCCAGCTCAATCCGAGCGTGGGCGATATTGAGGGCAACGCCGCCAAAGCGCGCTCGGCGCGCGCGCGAGCCGCCGCCGACGGCGCCGATCTCGTGCTGTTTCCGGAACTGTTCATCGCCGGCTATCCGCCGGAGGACCTGGTGCAGAAGCCCGCGTTCCAGGCCGCCTGCCGCGCCGCGATCGAGACGCTGGCGCGCGAGACCGCGGACGGTGGTCCGGCGATGCTGGTCGGCACGCCCTGGGTCGAGGAGGGCAGGGTTTACAATGCCTGTGCGCTGCTCGAGGGCGGCCGTATCTCCGCGCTGCGCTTCAAGTGCAATCTGCCGAATTACGGCGTGTTCGACGAGAAGCGGCTGTTTTCGCAGGGCCCTGCCGCCGGCCCTGTGACGGTGCGCGGCGTGCGCATCGGCGTGCCAATCTGCGAGGACATCTGGCTGGAGGAGTCCGAGGACTATGAGAACGTGGTCGAGACGCTGGCCGAAACCGGCGCCGAGATCATCCTGGTGCCGAACGGCTCGCCTTACGCCCGCGACAAGAACGACGTGCGCCTGTCGGTCGCGGTGGCGCGGGTCACCGAGAGCGGGCTGCCGCTGGTCTATCTCAATCAGGTCTGCGGCCAGGACGAGCTGGTGTTCGACGGCGCCTCCTTCGTGCTCAACGGCGACCTCTCACTCGCGGCACAGTTGCCGGCGTTCGAAGAGAGCATCGTCACGCTGCGCTTCACCAGAAACGGCGACGACTGGCGCTGCACGGGTCCGATCGCCGCGCAACCCGAAGGTGACAAGGCCGATTACGCCGCCTGCGTGCTGGGCCTGCGCGATTACGTCGCCAAGAACGGCTTTCCGGGCGTGCTGCTCGGTATCTCCGGCGGCATCGATTCCGCGCTGTGCGCCGCGATCGCGGTCGATGCGCTCGGCGCCGATCAGGTGCATGGCGTGATGCTGCCTTATCGCTACACCGCAGCACACTCGGTTGCGGATGCCGGCGAGCTCGCCGGCCATCTCGGCATCCGCTACGAGGTTTTGCCGATCGCGGAAGCCGTCAACGGGTTCGAGACCATCCTGTCCGGCATCTTCAAGAACCTGCCGCCTGACATCACCGAGGAGAATCTCCAGGCCCGGACCCGCGGCACGCTCTTGATGGCGATCTCCAACAAGACCGGCTTGATGGTGGTGACGACAGGCAACAAGTCCGAAATGTCGGTCGGCTACGCCACGCTCTATGGCGACATGAACGGCGGCTTCAATCCGATCAAGGACATCTATAAGACGCAGGTGTTTCGGCTGGCGGCACTGCGCAATTCCTGGAAGCCGGAAGACGCGCTCGGGCCCGCCGGCGAGATCATTCCGCCCGATATCATCACGCGGCCGCCGACCGCGGAGTTGCGCGAGAACCAACGTGATGAGGACTCGCTGCCGCCTTACGACGTGCTCGATGCCATCCTGGAACGCCTGGTCGAACGCGAGGAGCCGCTTGATCAAATCATCGCGGCCGGCTTCGACCGCGACACCGTCACCCGCATCGACCATCTCCTCAATGTCGCCGAATACAAGCGCCGCCAGGCCGCACCCGGCGTGAAGGTGACACCTAAGAATTTCGGCCGCGATCGCCGCTATCCCATCACCAACCGTTTTCGTGACAAGGGCGAGCCGTTGCCGGCGGCGGATGAGGCGCTGGTGTCACGTGGGAGCCGCGCTTCGATTGACGCGTTCGAGGGGTAGCACTGGAGAGAGACGGGCAGTCTCGCTACAAGTCCATCTGTCATCATCCGCGAAGGCGGATGATCCAGTACTCCGCGGCGGACATTGTAGAAACCGACTTCTCCCGCGGAGTACTTGATGCCCCGCCTTCGCGGGGCATGACGGTGAGAACTCGGATTGCCGCTACGACGGGGTCGCGAAGAAGAGCACCCGAAGGAAGTGGGTGTATTCGGATTCGAGCACCATGATCGACACAAATACCAATACCGCAATCGGCGGCAGCAGGATGGCATAGGCCAAGGCCAGTCGCTCCCAGGCCATGTGCATGAAGACCGCGACGATCAAGCCGGCCTTCAACACCATGAACAGCAGGATCAGCGACCATCTGAGATAGCCATGTAGGCCAAAGTAGTCGACGAGGTAGGAGCACGTGCTGAGGACGAACAACCAGCCCCAGACCACGAGGTAGAGCTTGATCGGGTGCTGTTGACCCTTGGCATGAACGGCTCCCGTTGCGATTGCGCTATGCACCGGAGCGTGAAGCTGTCCTTCCATGTGTACCGCCGCGTTTGTCATGCGCCGACCTCACCAAAGATAGAAGAATGCAAAGATGAACACCCACACGAGATCGACGAAGTGCCAGTACAGGCCCGTGATCTCGACGATCTCGTAGTACCCCTTGCGGCTCGTGAAGAAGCCGCGCCTCTCGACGTCGAAGTCGCCGCGAAAAACCTTCCGCGCAATGGCGATCAGGAAGATCACGCCGATCGTCACATGGGTGCCGTGGAAGCCGGTGATCATGAAGAAGCTCGCACCAAACTGCGGGGCACCCCATGGATTGCCCCAGGGACGAACGCCCTCCATGATCAGCTTGGTCCATTCGAAGGCCTGCATTCCGACGAAGGTTGCGCCGAAGGCTGCCGTGGCCAGCATTAAGGCCGCGGTTCTGACGCGATCGCGGCGGTAGCCGAAATTGACGGCCATCGCCATGGTGCCGCTGCTGCTGATCAGGATAAACGTCATGATGGCGATCAGGATCAGCGGAATGTGCCTGCCGGCGATGTTGAGAGCGAAGACCTCGCTGGGATTGGGCCAGGGCACGGTCGTCGACATCCGCGCCGTCATGTAGGAGAGCAGGAAGCAACTGAAGATGAAGGTGTCGCTGAGGAGGAAGATCCACATCATGGCCTTGCCCCAGGACACGTTCTTGAAGGCGCGCTGATCGGACGCCCAGTCGGCGGCGATGCCGCGCCAGCCTTCAAGCCGCGCAGGCGATTGGCCCGGATTTGTCAGCATGGTCGCAGCCATCTGGTCTCGCCTCCCTAGCTCAGCAATTGGCGGCAGATGTTGACGAAATCGTCCGTCCAGCCCGTGAGAAGACCGAGCAGGACGAGCCAGACCAGCAGCAGGAAGTGCCAGTAGATGGCGCACAGCTCCACGCTCAAGCGCATGTCGGCGATCTCGGCGCCGCGCCACATCTTGGCTGAGGTTCGGCCCAAGGCCACCAGACCGCCCGTCAGATGCAGCCCGTGCACTGCGGTCAACAGGTAGAAGAAGGAATTCGCCGGATTGGACGCCACGAAATATCCGGCAGCCCCGAGCCGTTGCCAGGCCAGGAGCTGTCCGGCAAGGAAGATCACGGCAGATGCTCCGCCCGCGAGCAGGCCGATCATGACGCCTTCAGCATCGTCTCGGCGTGCCGCCACGTACGACCATTGCAGCGCGACGCTGCTCAGGACCAGGACGCCGGTGTTGACCCACAGCAGTCGCGGTATCGGCAGCGGCCGCCAGTCCACCACGCTCATGCGCATCGAGTAGGCGCTGATGAAGAGGACGAATAATGCGCTCGCGACGGCGAGAAACACGCCAAGTCCGACCTTCGCTGCCGGCCAGGTCATGGCATCGCCGCCCGGGAAGTCACCGACCGGGCCTTCCTCCAGCCATGGCTTGGCCGTCAGCCGCTGCTGCGACAGCCACCATCCGGCGATCACCGCAAGCACAGCCAGGAACAGGATGATGGCGCTCACGAAGCAGCTCCCTGAACGCGCTGCGTCGCGTGCGGCGGCTGGTTCTGCGGTATGAAGTCCTCCGCGGCTCCGGGCACACTGTAGTCATAGGCCCAGCGGTACACGACCGGGAGCTCCTTGCCCCAATTGCCGTGCCCTGGAGGCGTCTCCGGCGTCTGCCACTCCAGCGTCGTCGCCCGCCACGGGTTGCCGCCCGAGGCCTCACCTTTGAACAAGCTCCAGGCCAGATTGAACAGGAACACCATCTGGCTGAAGCCGACGGTCAAGGCCACCACGGAGATGAAGGCGTTCAGCGAATGGGCCGAGGACGGGATGAAGGCCGCATCCCCGAGTTCGAAATACCGGCGCGGAACCCCGAGCAGTCCAAGGTAGTGCATGGGGAAGAAGATCAGGTAGGCGCCGAGGAAGGTGACCCAGAAGTGAAACTTGCCGAGAGCCTGGTTCAGCATCCGCCCCGTGATCTTGGGGTACCAATGATAGATCGCGCCGAGCACGACCATGATCGGCGCCACGCCCATCACCATGTGGAAATGCGCGACCACGAACATGGTGTCCGAGAGGGGCACGTCCACGACGACGTTGCCGAGGAAAAGGCCGGTGAGCCCGCCGTTCACGAAGGTGATGATGAAGCCGAGGGCGAACAGCATCGGCACCGTGAGATGGATGTCGCCGCGCCACAGGGTCAGCACCCAGTTGTAGACCTTGATCGCGGTGGGGATTGCGATGATGAGCGTCGTGGTGGCGAAGAAGTACCCGAATTGCGGGAACATGCCGCTCACATACATGTGGTGCGCCCATACGATGAAGCTGAGCGCGCCGATGGCCACGATCGCCCAGACCATCATGCGGTAACCAAAGATGTTCTTGCGCGCATGCGTGCTGATCAGATCGGAGACGATGCCGAAGGCGGGCAGGGCGACGATATAGACTTCGGGGTGGCCGAAGAACCAGAACAGGTGCTGGAAGAGCAGCGGGCTGCCGCCGCCATATTTCGACAGCGTGCCCATCTCGACGAGCGAAGGCATGAAGAAGCTGGTTCCGAGCAGACGGTCAAGCAGCAGCATGACCGAGGCAACGAACAGGGCAGGGAATGCCAAGAGCGCCATCACGGTCGCCGTGAAAATGCCCCACACCGTCAGCGGCAAGCGCATCAACGTCATGCCGCGGGTGCGCGCCTGGAGCACCGTGACCACATAATTCAGCCCGCCCATGGTGAAGCCGATGATGAACAGGATCAGGGACGACATCATGAGAATGATGCCCCAATCCTGCCCGGGCGTTCCGGAGAGGATCGCTTGCGGCGGGTATAGCGTCCAGCCGGCGCCGGTGGGGCCGCCGGGCACGAAGAATGTCGACGCCAGCACCAGGACTGCGAGCAGGTAGACCCAGTAGCTCAGCATGTTCACATAAGGGAAGACCATGTCCCGGGCGCCGACCATCAGCGGGATCAGGTAGTTGCCGAAACCGCCCAGGAACAACGCCGTGAGCAGATAGATCACCATGATCATGCCGTGCATGGTGATGAACTGGAGGTACTGGTTGGCATCGATGAAGGAGAAGGTGCCGGGAAATCCCAGTTGCAGCCGCATCAGCCACGACAGCACCAGGGCCACCAGCCCGATGGCCGTGGCCGTCAGCGAATACTGGATGGCGATCACCTTGGCGTCCTGCGAGAAGACATATCGCGTCCACCAGCTCCGCGGATGATAGAGCTCGACATCAGGCACTTCGGCAGGCGGAATGCCGGGGATCCCTTCATATGGAATATCGACCATAGAAACCTCCTCGGTCGTTTCCATCGGGGCGAGGCGTTGGCCTCATGCTCCCGATCTATCTTCGCGGCGGCAGCTTGCTACTTGCCGCCGGATTGGTACGTCGCCTTCACGACGGCTTTGGCCGGCGACAATTCTGCAAACGTTTTTTGTTGCTCCAGCCAAGCGTGATATTCACGCTCTTCGTCGACGATGACCTTGGCGCGCATCTGATAGTGAGCAGCGCCACAAAGCTCCGCACAGAGAACATCGAACGTTCCGGTTCGGATCGGCGTTATCCAGAAATAGGTCACCATGCCTGGAACCATGTCCATCTTGGCCCGGAATTCGGGCACGTAGAAATCGTGCAGGACATCAACCGAGCGGAGGAGAACCTTGACCGGCTTTCCCACTTGAAGGTGTAGCTCGCCGTTCTCGATCACGACGTCGTCCTGCGCGTGTTGGTCGTCATGATTGAGTCCCATCGGATTGTCGGAGGCGATGTTGCGGACATCGGATGTGCCCAATTGCCCATCCTTGCCCGGAAGGCGGAAGCTCCATTGCCATTGCTGCCCCATGACCTCGACCTCGGTGGCACCCGCAGGCACCGTCACGAACTGGTGCCAGACCACGAGGCCAGGCGCCAGCATGGCCGCGACGCCGACGCCGGTCCCGACGCTCAGCCACCATTCGAGCTTCTTGTTTTCCGGATTGTAGTCGGCCCGTCTTCCCTCTTTGTGGTGAAAGCGGAAGACGCAGTAGGCCATGAAGGCGATGACCGCGACGAATACGAAGCCCGTGATCCAGAACGTGATGTTGATGGTGTGGTCGATATAGGCCCAGTTTGTGGCGATCGGTGTCCACCACCACGGGCTGTAGAGGTGAAACAGCACGGAGCCGATCGCGACCAGAAGCAATATCAGTGCGACAGCCATCCTGATCCATCCTTGCCACTGAAGGCTACGGATACGAATCCAGGGCGGAGCTCATGTCTGTCGCGATGGCTGGCCTTTCTTGGTCGGCATTCGTGCCATCGCCGGCCTCTTGCTTCGCCCATTCCACTGGTCGCGAAATCAAGGGAACGCTCGCGACCATCAATCTCATCGGAGCTAAGGGCGTCTGTGTCTAAAATGGTCCCAGCCTAATCCGGCGTCAATAGAGCATATCGGCGTGTCAACGCGCGGCGTGGGCGTTGCCGTCGCCCGGCAAGTCGACAAAAGCATCAGGTGCGCTCAGCGTCCGGGGTGATGCAACGCACAAATCAGGTCGCACAATTCACCCAACCGTGAGTGCAGCCGTGCTCCGCGCGCGCTAAGCTTGCGGGGCAGGTCGCGACGGGTTCCGTCCGGCCAGGCTCGTTCGATGAACCTGGGTTGCCGTACTCGACCCATCGCGTTTCCTGCTCATCCGGCGGACACGCGTGGCTGGAAAGCGCGTGTTATCGAAACCGCGATTTTCAGCACGGGAGGTCCGTTCATGGCCACTCTGTACTCCCACGACATCAGGCGGCACGTATTCGGCGAAGCGGCCTCCTATCCCATTCGCAAGATCAGCTTGTCCGACCTGTCCGAGGCCCTGCGCCTGGGTTGGGAGGATTTCCAGGCGATGCCGAGTCACGCGATCGTCGTGTGCGTGATTTATCCCGTTCTTGGTCTCGTCCTGTTCAGGATGGTGCTCGGCTATTCGGTGCTGCCGCTACTGTTTCCGCTGGCCGCCGGCTTTGCCTTGGTCGGACCTTTTGCCGCGATCGGTCTCTACGAGCTCAGCCGTCGGCGCGAGCGCGGAGAGGAGGTCGATGCATGGGATGCGATCAAGGTGCTGCGCGCACCCTCGTTCGGCGCCATGGTAGAACTCGGCGTGCTCCTGCTGGTCCTGTTCGGGGCCTGGATCGGTGTCGCGAACGCAATCTATGTCGCAATCTTCGGTCACGCGGCGGCCGCCAGCATTCCCGACTTCACAACGCGCGTGCTGACGACACCGGAAGGCTGGTCGCTCATCATCGTCGGTTGCGGTGTCGGCTTCCTGTTTGCGGTTGTGGCGCTGTGCGTCAGCGTCGTGTCATTTCCGTTGATGCTGGACCGGCATGCGACTGCGATCGACGCGATCCGCACGTCGCTTCGAGCGGTCGCGGCGAATCCGGTTGCGATGGCCGGATGGGGCCTCATCGTGGCGGCGCTACTCGTGATCGGCTCGCTGCCGCTATTCGTCGGCCTCGCTGTCGTTCTGCCAGTGCTCGGTCATGCCACCTGGCACCTCTATCGGCGGGTGGTCGAGCCGAATCCGAACCCACCGGACGCACCGCCGCCGCCCCCGAAGGGAAAGCGCTACGCAGCAGACTTCCCGGCCAATCTCTTCCCGTGGAGCCGCGAGGGCGAGTAGTAGCGCGCGTTTGAGGGATAACGGTTGCGCGTGAGACGGGCGATTGTGCCCCTGGATTGCTGTCATCATCCGCGAAAGCGGATGATCCAGTACCCTGCGGCGCTGCTTGTGTGCACGACTGGCGTCACGGAGTACTGGATGCCCCGCCTTCGCGGGGCATGACAGTAAAAGCAGGGCTGCCTACTTCTGCTGCTGCGGCAGGAAGGTCGGGCCGACCGAGCGGATCGGCTTGTTCTCGGAGTTGGCAGTAGCGGCGGTATCCGCCGGCGGCGGCGCGGCCGGCGCTGTGGCGGTCGTCGGCGCCGGAGCTGGGCCCTTCTTGGCATTCGCAGGCGTGCCCTTGTTGAGCCGCTGCTGCTGCATCTTCCTGGCGCTCTCTTCGGTGACGATGATGTCGCCCTGCTGCTCGGCCGCCGCCTTGTCGTCCGCCGATTTCAACGCATCCGCCCAGGTCTGGCCTGCGGCCTTGCAGGAGCAGGACGGGTTGAACTCGCTGCGGAACTTGAATGCGGTCGGCAGCGCCGTGTAGGGCTGGCCGCCGATCGAGACCGCCGAGTTCATGTCTTCGCCGGGATTGCGATGGGCGTAGAGCACGGCTTCCGCGGCCGGGCACAGCGCCTTGCAGGTCTTCTCGTCGTCGGGGAAGCGTGCCGGCACGGTCGCAAACGAGATCGGGAAATAGGCGCCGTCGCAGGTGCGCACGCACACGGTGCGGAAGGTGCCGGATTGCGGGCCGAGATCGGCGGGCGGCACGGCTTGCGGATTGCCCGCGCTATTGCCGCCAAACAAATTGCTGAGGAAGTTGCCGCCGCCTTGTGATTGCGCGGCGTTGGCATATTGGGGGCCGCAGTTGTTCTGCGCCAGCGCCGCCAGCACCGAGCGGCGCTGGTTGTCGCGCTCGGGGCTGAAGCCGCCGGGGCCGCCGCCGCGCAGCCGCTCGAGATTGCCGGTGATCTGGTCCAGATTGGCGCGCATCTGCTGGATCTGGGTGTTGACCGGGCCGCATTGCGCCGACTGGCCGTTGAACAGCGAGAAGAAGCCGGAGGAATCGCAGCCCATGCGCTTGGCCTGCATGGTGACGCGGTCGAGCTCGGCCTGCTGACGGCTCTGCGAATCCTGGTAGCGGCGGATCTGTTCTTCGCGCGCGGGGTCACCGCCGCCGCCGCGGTCGAGCGCGGCGAGCTGGCCTTCCAGCCGCACGCACATCGGATTGGGGCCGAGCCCGTTCTGGCCGGGCTGAGGCGGCGGCCCCGGCGGGCCCGCCTGCGCGAAAGCGTCGGTGGCGAGCACGACCGTGCTCAGGAGCAGGGTGCAGGCAAGGAGGAAGCGGGCACGAGGCAGGGACAACAATTCAGGCATATCCGCCATTCTAGCGAGGTCACGGCCCAATGTGACTTTCCAAGTGACTTTGGAGGGCCGAAGCGCGCCCTCCAATAGCCGCTTCCTGCGGCATCGTCACGTCGTTTCAAGGGCCAAAGATTGGGCCTAAGGTCCGCCAGCTCCGAGCGAATTCAGCGCTGGCAGGTGATTGCGACATATACGTCGCAACGGCCATGGGAGCAGTTTGCGCCGGATTTGGGGACGGAGCCGGTAATTTCGTCGGGATCGACCCGGCGATAGGCCGAGGCCTGGGCAAAATCCCGTGACTGGCAATAGGTGCGCGCGACGGAGGCGCCGCATTTGTCGCCCTTGGCCAAGCACTGGTCGACGCCGTAGCCGTCCGCCTGGTTGGCGATGATGAAGACGCGGGTCTCGGCACAAGCGCTGGATGCCGCAATGATGGAGGCGCCGAAAATGAGCGCGAGCAAGGATCGCATGAAAACACCGGGGGGCAAAAAGGGAACCGCCAGTTCCAGAATGGGCTCAAATGGTTAAGGATCATGAACCATCAGGACGAGCCGGGCGCTTTGCGGAGATAAAACGGCGTTTTCGCGGCTCTCTTGACGCGGGGCCGCCTCCTAGCCCATATGTGGCCGCATGAACGGTCTCCTCGCCATTTGCGCCATTTGCCGCGAGATTACGAGCTAGCGATTCGCTGGCTGGAGCCGTCTTTTCTCAAAAAACATTGAGAGCCCTGGACGCCCGGCCAACAGCCGACGGGTATCCATATGGAATTGCGCCTTTACGACACGTTGAGCCGGGAAAAGCGGACTTTTGTACCGCTCGATGCGAAGAATGTCCGTATGTATGTCTGCGGACCGACCGTCTATGACTTCGCCCATATCGGCAATGCACGGCCGGTGATCGTGTTCGACGTGCTGTTTCGGCTGCTGCGCCATCTCTATGGCGAAGCGCACGTCAAATATGTCCGCAACATCACCGACGTCGACGACAAGATCAACGACCGCGCCGCGCGCGATTTTCCCGGCCTGCCGCTGAACGAGGCCATTCGCAAGGTCACAGAGGAGACGGGAAAACAGTTTCACGCGGATGTCGATGCGCTGGGCGCGCTGCGGCCGAGCGTCGAGCCGCGCGCGACCGAGCATATCGGCGAGATGCGCGAGATCATCGAGAAGCTCGTCGCCGGCGGCTTCGCCTATGTCGCCGAAGACCATGTGCTGTTCTCGCCACAGGCGATGAACGCGGCCAATGCAGGCCTGCCGCGCTACGGCGCGCTGTCCAATCGCTCGCTGGACGAGATGGTCGCCGGTGCGCGTGTCGATGTCGCGCCCTACAAGAAGGGCAATACCGACTTCGTGCTGTGGAAGCCGTCCAAGCCCGGCGAGCCGTCATGGCCGTCGCCGTCCGGCATCGCCGCGCAGGGACGCCCGGGCTGGCACATCGAGTGCTCGGCGATGGCCTGGAAGCACCTCGGCGAGCATTTCGACATCCATGGCGGCGGCATCGATCTCGTGTTTCCGCATCACGAGAACGAGGTCGCGCAGACCTGCTGCGCTTTCCACCAGCAGCGCATGGCGAACTACTGGATGCACAACGGCTTCCTCCAGGTCGAGAGTGAGAAGATGTCGAAGAGCCTCGGCAACTTCATCACCATCCATGAGCTGCTGCAGGATTGGCCGGGCGAGGTGTTGCGTCTGAACATGCTGAAGACGCATTACCGCTCGCCGATCGACTGGACCATGAAGTCGCTGGAGGAGAGCGCCAAGACGCTCGACGATTGGTATCGCGTCGCGGCCGACGTCGAGCCCGGCAGGCCGGCGGCATCCGTGGTCGAGCCGCTGCTCGACGACCTCAACACGTCCCTGGCGATCGCGGCGCTGCACGGCCTCCGCGGTACCGACGTGAACGCCTTGGCAGGATCATTGCGGCTACTCGGTTTCCTCTCCGAGAGCGCTGCGCAATGGGAAGGCCGCAAGCAGCAGGCGAGCGGCATCGATGCGAAGGAAGTCGAGCGCCTGATCGCGGAGCGGACGGCTGCGCGTGCGCGCAAGGACTTTAAGGAATCCGACCGCATCCGCGATCTGCTCACCGCGATGGGCGTTGCGATCAAGGACTCCAAGGAAGGAACCACCTGGGAGATTGCGCGATGAAGCGGCCCGACACGCCTTTCCCGCGGCACTGGCTCTATTACATCGTACTGAAAATCGCGCTGCTCGCTGGCGCCGTAGCGCTGGTGCTGAAACTCTATGGGATGTGGTGAAGACCGATGGGACAGACTTTGCCAAAACCCGGCTTGCGGCCGTTCCTGCCTGATGATGTGCCGGTGCTCGCCGCGATCTTCGCCGCCAGCATCGAGGAGCTGACCGGTGACGACTATAGCGAGGCGCAGCAGCAGGCCTGGATGGAGACGGCGGAAAGCGAAGAGTTCGGCAAGCGGCTCGCCGCCGACCTGACCCTGGTCGCGACGCTGGAAGGCTCGCCCATCGGTTTCGCCTCGTTGCGCGGCAACGATCACATCCGCATGCTCTATGTGCATCCGGGAGTGAGCGGGCAGGGCGTTGCGACCATGCTGGTCGATGCGCTGGAAAAGCTTGCCGGCGGCCGAGGTGCCACGAGCCTCTCGGTCGACGCCAGCGACACCGCGCAGGGCTTCTTCGCCAAGCGCGGCTACATCGCCCAGCAGCGCAACAGCGTCACCATCAACGACGAGTGGCTCGCCAACACCACCATGAAGAAGACGCTCGGAGCGGGGCAATGAGCAAGGAGCGTCTCTATCTCTTCGACACCACGCTGCGCGACGGCGCGCAGACCAACGGTGTCGATTTCACGTTGGCCGACAAGCAGGTCATCGCGGCGATGCTCGATGACCTCGGCATCGACTATGTCGAGGGTGGCTATCCCGGCGCCAATCCGCTCGACAGCGAATTCTTTGCGACCAAGCCCAAGCTCGCCCATGCGCGCTTCACTGCCTTCGGCATGACGCGGCGAGCCGGGCGCTCGGTTTCCAACGATCCCGGCATCGCCGGGCTGCTGGAAGCAAAGGCCGACGCGATCTGCTTCGTGGCGAAGTCATCGGCCTATCAGGTGCGCGTCGCGCTGGAGACGACGAAAGAGGAAAACCTCGCCTCGATCCGCGACAGCGTTGCGGCGGCGAAAGCCGCCGGCCGCGAGGTCATGCTCGACTGCGAGCACTTTTTCGACGGCTACAAGGAAGACGCGGCGTTCGCGCTCGCCTGCGCCAAGGCCGCTTATGAGGCCGGGGCACGCTGGGTGGTGCTGTGCGACACCAATGGCGGCACCATGCCTGATGAGGTCGAGGCCATCGTCACCGAGGTGACGAGGCACATTCCCGGCGATCATGTCGGCATCCACGCCCATAACGATACCGAGCAGGCGGTGGCCAATTCGCTCGCTGCGGTGCGCGCTGGTGTGCGGCAGATCCAGGGCACGCTGAACGGCCTTGGCGAGCGCTGCGGCAACGCCAATCTCTGCTCGCTTATCCCGACTCTGAAGCTGAAGAAGAATTTTGCCGACGCCTTCGAGATCGGCGTCACGGCCGAGAAGCTGGCAACGCTGGTCAAAGTCTCGCGCACGCTCGACGACATGCTCAACCGTGTGCCGAACCGGCATGCGGCCTATATCGGCGAGAGCGCCTTCGTCACCAAGACCGGCATTCATGCCTCCGCCGTGCTGAAGGATCCGCAGACCTACGAGCACGTCCTGCCGGAGTTGGTCGGCAATCACCGCAAGGTGCTGGTCTCCGACCAGGCCGGGCGCTCCAATGTCATCGCCGAGCTCGATCGCGCCGGTATTCCTTACGAGAAGAGTGATCCGAAGCTGACGCGCCTTGTCGAGGAATTGAAGGCACGCGAGGCGGCGGGATACGCCTATGAATCTGCAAACGCCTCGTTCGAGCTTCTGGCGCGCCGGACGCTCGGCAAGGTGCCGCATTATTTCGAGGTCGAGCAGTTCGACGTCAATGTCGAGCAGCGTTACAATTCGCACGGCGAGCGCGTCACCGTCGCTTTGGCGGTAGTGAAGGTCGACGTCGCCGGTGAGCGCCTGATTTCGGCCGCCGAAGGCAACGGTCCCGTCAACGCCCTCGACGTCGCCTTGCGAAAGGACCTCGGCAAGTACCAGAAGTACATCGAGGGCCTGAAACTGATCGACTATCGTGTGCGTATCCTCAATGGCGGCACCGGCGCGGTCACGCGCGTCTTGATCGAGAGCGAGGACGAGAACGGCGACAACTGGACCACGGTCGGCGTGTCCCCGAACATCATCGACGCCTCGTTCCAGGCGCTGATGGATTCGGTGATCTACAAGCTCGTGAAGTCGGGCGCGCCGGCGTAAGCGACGGCGGCGCAACAGCGCCGTCATTGCGAGCGAAGCGAAGCAATCCAGAATCCCTCCGCGGACACACGCTGGATTGCTTCGCTACGCTCGCAATGACGAGGAGGAGAGAGGGAGCGCGACCAATGATCGACCACATCTCCGTCGGCGTCAGCGATCTCGATCGCGCCGCGAAATTCTATGAAGCCGCGCTTGCCGCGCTCGGCCTGGCGCGCCTTGTGATGCGGCCGCGGACTATCGGCTTCGGCAAGGCCTATCCGGAGTTCTGGATCAACTTGCGTGAGGGCATGCCGCGCGTCGCGCCGGAGAGCGGCGTGCACATCTGCCTGCGGGCGAAGACGACTGGAGAGGTCGACGCGTTTCACGCCGCCGCGCTGTCGGCCGGGGGTGCCTCCGACGGCGCGCCGGGCATCCGCCCGCACGATCGCGTGCGCTATTATGCGGCCTTCGTCACCGACCCCGACGGTAACCGGATCGAGGCGGTGACGTTTCCGAGCGAGTAGCCGTTAAAGCCTGCGTGCCACTTCCGGTGCGAGCTGCTTTTCTGCCTCGGCGACCTGGGCGGCTGCCGTCTTCAGCTTCGGCAGAATCTCTTCGACCCGATCGGCCTTGAGGATGTCGATCGAAAGGCCGGCGCGGATGAACTCGGTCTGGCGCATGTGCGACAAGAGCGAGAACAGCGGCTCCCAGAAATTGTCGATGTTGGCGAGCAGCACCGGCTTGGCGTGACGGCCGAGCTGCTTCCAGGTCATTTGCTCGACCAGCTCCTCCAGCGTGCCGACGCCGCCCGGCAGCGCCACGAAGGCGTCGGAGCGTTCGAACATCAGCCGCTTGCGCTCGTGCATGTCGGGGGTGACGATCATCTCCTGCACGCGCGTCAGCGCGTTTTCGCGCAGCCGCAGGAAGTCGGGGATGATGCCGGTGACGGTGCCGCCGTGATCGAGCACGGAGGTTGCGACCGCGCCCATCAGGCCGAGCGAGCCGCCGCCATAGACCAGGCGGATGTTGTTTTCGGCGAGTGCCTTGCCGAATGCCTTGGCGCCTTCGGTGAAGCGGGGATTGGTTCCTGGGCCGGAGCCGCAATAGACACAGACGGTTTTGATTGTGCTCATTGGTGCCATGATGCATTGCAACGAAGAGGCGTCAAGCCCAATCGGTGATTCGGATCACCCGGAAATCTACCGGTAAATGGCGACAAACAATCAAAGATTCGCCATCTGGCGGGGTGCGCGGGCATCGGGAAGGCTCTATATGACGAGCGAAAATCGTTAATGGTAGCGACGCCCGCATCCGGCGGGCTTTCAGGCTTCTTGATGGACCAACCTCAATCGTTCGACGGCGCCGACGTTCCTGATCCTCCTGCGGGGGGACCATTGGAGCGGGCCACGCTGATGGGCACGTTGGCGCATCTGTGGCCCTATATCTGGCCGGGCGACCGCTTCGATCTGAAGATGCGGGTGGTCTGGTCGCTGGTGTTGCTGCTCGCCGCCAAGCTGATCACGCTCGCCGTGCCGTTCAGCTTCAAATGGGCGACGGATGCGCTGACCGGCGCCAACACCGCGCCGGTGCAGGCGGACAACTGGCATCTCTGGGTGATCGCCCCGCCGCTGCTGCTCACAGCGAGCTACGGCGCGATGCGCATCCTGATGGCGGTGCTGACGCAATGGCGCGACGGCATCTTCGCGCGTGTCGCCATGCATGCGGTGCGCAAGCTTGCGACCATCACCTTCATTCACATGCACGAGCTGTCGCTGCGCTTCCACCTCGAGCGCAAGACCGGCGGCCTGACGCGCGTGCTCGAGCGCGGCCGCGAGGGCATCGAGGTCATCGTGCGCATGGTGATCCTGCAGCTGATCCCGACCATCGTCGAGGTCTCGCTGCTGATGGCCGTGCTGCTCTGGCAGTTCGATTGGCGCTACGTGGTCGCGACCCTGATCACGGTCACGTTCTACATGTACTACACCTACATCGCGACCGAGTGGCGCATCGGCATCCGCCGCAAGATGAACGATTCCGACACCGAGGCGAACACCAAGGCGATCGACTCGCTGCTCAATTACGAGACGGTGAAGTATTTCGGCGCCGAGGCGCGCGAGGCACGACGCTACGACAAGTCGGTGGAGCGGTACGAGGAGGCGAGCGTCCGCACCTATACTTCGCTCGCAGTGCTCAACACCGGCCAGGCCGTGATCTTCACGCTCGGTCTGACCGCGACCATGCTGATGTGCGCGATCGGCGTGCGCAACGGCACCAACACGGTCGGCGATTTCGTGCTGGTCAACGCCATGATGATCCAGCTCTATCAGCCACTGAACTTCATGGGCATGGTCTATCGCGAGATCAAGCAGGCGATCATCGACATCGAGAAGATGTTTGGTGTGCTGGGCCGCGAGGCCGAGATCAAGGACGAGCCCGATGCGCAGCCGCTGGTCGTCTCCGCCGGCACGGTGCGCTTCGAGGACGTGCGCTTTGCCTATGAGCCGACGCGGCCGATCCTGAAGGGCATCAGCTTCGAGGTGCCGGCCGGCAAGACGGTTGCGATCGTGGGACCGTCGGGCGCGGGCAAGTCGACAATCTCGCGTCTGCTGTTCCGTCTCTACGACGTCTCCGGCGGCAAGATCCTGATCGACGGCCAGGATATCCGCGAGGTCACGCAGGGTTCGCTGCGCGCCTCCATCGGCATGGTGCCGCAGGACACCGTGCTGTTCAACGACACCATCCGCTACAACATCCGCTATGGCCGCTGGGACGCCAGCGATGCCGAAGTCGAGGAGGCGGCGCGGCTGGCGCAGATCGACCACTTCATCCGCCTGGCGCCGAAGGGCTACGAGACCCAGGTTGGCGAGCGTGGCCTGAAGCTGTCCGGCGGCGAGAAGCAGCGCGTTGCGATCGCGCGCACCGTCTTGAAGGCACCGCCGATCCTGGTGCTCGACGAAGCAACGTCGGCGCTCGACACCCACACCGAGCACGAGATCCAGGGTGCGCTCGACCGCGTCGCCAAGAACCGCACCTCGCTGGTGATCGCGCACCGGCTCTCGACCATCGTCGGCGCCGACGAGATCATCGTGCTGGACCAGGGCCGCATCGCCGAGCGCGGCACCCACGCAAAACTGCTCGCACAGGCCGGCCTCTATGCCAGCATGTGGAACAGGCAGCGCGAGGCCGAGGAGGCACGGGAGAAACTGGCCAAGATGGCCGACGCCAGCGAGGCGCCCAACCGGCAGCCGCCGCCGGTCGATGACGTCCTAACGGCGCCTGCGGCGGCGGAGTGACCTTGTCTCCGGTCCCAACTCTGGCCTAAACAACTCCACCGCGCGGGACGGCCCCGTGCGCCGTCAACCCTTCAGCGGCAGAGAGCGATGTCCATTCTCGATTCGATCCAGCGTCAGATCCCGCCGATCCACAAGGAGGGCTATCCCTTCATCGGCGGCTTTGCGCTGGCAAGCCTGATCCTGTTCTGGCTGTGGTCCCCTCTGGGGTGGATCGGCACGATCCTGACCGTGTGGTGCGCGCTGTTCTTCCGCGATCCTGTCCGCATCACGCCCGTGCGCGAGGGGCTCGTGGTGTCACCGGCGGACGGCCGCATCTCGATGATCACCATGGCGCTGCCGCCCGCCGAGCTCGGGCTCGGCGACCGGCCGCTGCCGCGCATCTCGGTGTTCATGAGCGTATTCAATTGTCACGTAAACCGCAGTCCGATCGCGGGCAGGGTGGACCGTATCGCCTACCGGCCCGGCCTGTTCATCAATGCCGAGCTGGACAAGGCGAGCGAGGACAATGAGCGCAACTCACTGGTGATCACGACACCGACGGCGCGGATCGGCGTGATCCAGATCGCCGGCCTCGTGGCCAAGCGCATCGTCTGCTTCGTCAAGGAGGGGCAGGCGATCGGTGCCGGTGAGCGCTTCGGCCTGATCCGCTTCGGCTCGCGCCTCGACGTCTATTTGCCTGTTGGCACCAAGGCGCTGGTGTCGGAAGGGCAGACCGCGATCGCCGGCGAGACGATTTTGGCCGATCTTGCCGGGGATGACCCGAGCCGCAGCTATCGCGCCAATTAACCAATAGTCGGTGCATGGGGCCCTTCCGCCGCAATGGCGGAGGGGAGCGCGGCTTGCTATATCTCGCCCTGAGATGAGGACGAGCCATGACGCCCTACGATTTGAGAGATCCTGACACGCGCCGGCGGAGGTTCCGTCCGATTCCGGTGCGGATGCTGGTGCCCAACGTTATCACGCTGCTGGCCATCTGCGCCGGCCTGACCTCGATCCGGCTGTCGATCGAGGGGCGGATGTCGCTCGCCGTCTACGCCATCGTGTTCGCGGCCGCGCTCGACGGCATCGACGGCCGCATCGCGCGCATGATCAAGGGCCAGTCCAAATTCGGCGCCGAGCTCGACAGCCTCGCCGATTTCGTCAATTTCGGCGTGGCGCCCGGCCTGATGCTGTATTTCTGGCAGCTGCACGAGCTCGGCAATGCCGGCTGGATCGCCGCGATGGTGTTCGCGATCTCTGGCGGCCTGCGCTTGGCGCGTTTCAACGCCACCATGGACGATCCCAACAAGCCGGCCTTCGCCGCCAATTTCTTCACCGGCGTGCCGGCGCCGGCCGGCGCGATCACCGTGCTGCTGCCGATCTATGTCGCGTTCCTCGATCTCGGGCGCTGGCCCGCGGCGGTAACGGCGGCCTATACGCTTTTGATCGCGTTCCTGATGGTGTCGCGCCTGCCGGTGTTCTCCGGCAAGACCAAGCGCATGCGCGTGCCGCCCGAGTTGGTGCTGCCGGCGTTCGTCGCAGTGATCGTCTTCATCGCGATCTTGATCGCCTATCCCTGGCACGTGCTGTCGATCGGCACGGTGCTTTATCTGCTCTGCCTGCCGCTCGGCTACAAATCCTACCGCGATCAGGCGCGTGCGATGGAAACCACCGCGCCGGCGGGAGGCGAGGTCCCGTCACCGCCTTCGGCACCAACGCTGGCGAATTTGTCGGAGCCGCCGCACGACGACGACCGGCCCGGACGGCTGCACTGAGCGGTCACACGCGGATATCTGCCATGAGGCGCGCCGAGTTGGGTTGAAGCCTGATCTCGGCTATATCGCCCTGTGCCGGCGGCACCGCGCCAACAGCGGCCGCCAATCTGGGAGATAACGCTGTGACCAATTCCGCGACCGGGCCGCTGCCCGCTTCCGTCCTCGAAGCGCTGGGTCGCTACGATACTCCGACGATCTGCAATGCCATGGAGATCGTGGCGCCGGAGCGGCGGCTGATCGGCTACACCACCAAGCAGCTGGTCTGTCCGTTCCCCGATTTGCCGCCGATCGTCGGCTATGCCCGCACGGTCGCGATCCGCTCGGTGCTGAAATCCTCGCTCCCGGCGGAAGAACAATCCAAGCGCCGCATCGACTATTACGAATATGTCGGCACCGGCTACGGCCCGCGCATCTCGGTGATCCAGGATATCGACGGTCCTGATGTCGGCTATGGCGCGTTCTGGGGCGAGGTGCAGAGCAATGTGCACAAGGCGCTCGGCTGTCTCGGCGTGATCACCGACGGCTCGATCCGCGACATCCCGCAATGGGCCCCTGGTTTCCAGGCGCTCGCTGGCTCGATCCGTCCCTCGCATGCCTGGGTGCATGCCGAGAGCTTTGGCGGTGAGGTGCGCGTCGCCGGCATGACCGTGAAGTCGGACGATCTGATCCATGCCGACCAGCACGGCGCCATCGTGATTCCGCTCGACGTCGCGGCAAAGCTGCCCGAGGCCGCCGAGCTCTGCGGCCGCCGCGAGACGCCGATCCTGGAGATCGCCCGCAGCCCCGACTTCTCGCTGGAGAAGCTGAAGGCCGCGCTGAAACGTTCGGCGGAGATTCACTAGACGCGTGACGAAGCGGCCTACGGCGGCGATGCCGGCCGTGGGTCGCCTTGTTCCGTCAGAAGCAGGGCGGCCTGATCCGGCTCGCCGAATACCGCGGCGGCGCATCCGATCAGGGTGAAGCCGCCGGCAAGATCCCACAGGGTGATGTTGTCCGCATTGTCCGGAAGATGAATCAAGCGCGCCGCGATCACGGCGAAGCCGGCCTCGACAAAAAGCAGGACGCTGAATGCCGGCAGTACCAGTTCCGGCTCGAGCAGATGGAGCGCTAACACTGCGGGCAGCGCGGTGAGAAGACTGAACAACGTCAACATGGCAAATCGGCTCCTGCGATGGAGCATGCCGCACAGCCAGAGAATACCGCATGATGGCGCGTCACGGATGTGACGCAGGGCCGCAGCCGGAGGAGGCGCAATGAGGATGAAGGGCAAGACGGTTCTGATCACCGGCTCGACCGACGGCGTCGGCCGCTACGTTGCGCGCCGGCTGGCCGAAGAAGGTGCGAGGGTCCTGATCCATGGCCGCGACGCGGCGCGTGCAAAGATACTGAGCGACGAGATCGTGAAGGCCGGCGGTATCGCGCCGACTTTCTACCAGGCGGACCTGTCATCGATGTCGGGCACGCGTGCGCTCGCGGAAGCCGTGACGCGTGACCACCAGCGCCTCGATGTCCTGGTCAGCAATGCCGGCATTGGCTCGCAGAATGACGGGCCGCAGCGGCAGGTGAGTGCCGACGGTCACGAGCTGCGATTTGCCGTGAACTATCTCGCTGGTTTCCTGCTCGTCCATCTGGTCATGCCATTGTTGAAGACGGCGGCGCCGTCGCGCATCGTCAACGTCGCCTCGCCCGGACAGCACCCGATCGATTTCGACGACGTCATGATCACCAGGGGCTACAGTGGCTCGCGCGCCTATGCGCAGAGCAAGCTCGCGCAGATCATGTTCACGATCGATCTGGCGCGGGAATTGAAGGGCACCGGCATCACAGTGAACGCGCTGCATCCCGCGACCTACATGAACACCACGATGGTGCGCGCCGGCGGCATCATGCCGATGTCTACGGTGGAGCAAGGTGGCACGGCGATCCTGCACCTCGTCGAGGGCGACGACGTCGCTGATAGAAGCGGATTGTTTTTCAACGGCATGAACGAGGCACGCGCAAATCCGCAGGCCTACGATGCCGACGCACGCAAGCGCCTGCGCGCGCTCAGTCTGGAGCTGACGGGGCTATCGCCTTAGCGCGGCCGGTTATGGTTAGCGAAGTGTTGAGATTCCTGCCGCCGGCCGGCCATCGCAGCGCCTGCAGCACGGCGTACCAAACTGTCCGGACTTAACCTTTACGCGGCTTTAAGGGCGGCGCTCTAGGGTTTCCGCTGCGGTTCGGGGTTGGGCCGCGCCAGCGGCCAGGACGGCCGTTGTTGCGTACGCGTTGGAGTCTCCCATGGATATCATGACGGGCGTTGGGCTCACGGCCGGCATCATCGTCATCACCGCGATGATCTTCATGGGTGGCGATCTCCACATGTTCATCTCCGAACATGCCATGATCATCATCTTCGGCGGCTCGATCTCCGCCACCATGATCCGCTTCCCGCTCTCGGCGCTCCTGCATGGCCTTCCGCTCGGCGCCAAATTCGCCTTCACCATGAGCCGCCTGTCGGCCCACGACCTCGTCGACGAGCTTGCCCGCATCGCCGAGATCGCCCGCAAGCAAGGCCCGGTGGGTCTGGAAAAGGTCGAGACCGACGAGCCCTTCCTCGCCAAGGGCATCCGCTACGTCGCCGACGGCTACGACCTCGATTTCATCCGCGACAATCTCGAGCGCGACCGCGACAACTTCCTGATGCACCTCGACGAGGGCAGCAAGATCTACCGTGCCATCGGCGACTGCGCCCCGGCCTTCGGCATGATCGGCACGCTGATCGGCATGGTGCAGATGTTCGCGAACATGACAGATCCCTCCAAGCTCGGCCCGTTCATGGCGACCGCGCTGCTCGCCACCCTCTACGGCGCGCTGGTCGCGAACCTGTTCTGTCTGCCGATCGCCGACAAGCTGCACGGCAAGCTGCTCGATGAAGAGACCAATCGCACCCTGATCATCGACGGCATCCTGATGATCCGCGACTCCAAGAGCCCGACCTTGGTGCGTGAAATGCTGCTGGCCTATCTGCCGGAGAAGCATCGTCACGCCGAGGGTGAGCCGGTGCCGGCCTGATCGCGCGCATCCGGATTTAGGCCATGGCCAAGAAGAAACGCGGCGATGCCCACGGCGGCGGTCACGGCTGGTTCGTGACCTTCGCCGACTTGATGGGCCTGATGATGAGCTTCTTCGTGATGCTCGTCGCTTTCTCGACCCAGGATGCCAACAAGCTGAAGATCGTCGCCGGATCGATGCGGGACGCCTTCGGCGTGCAGAGCGAAGCGCGCTATGCCGGCATCGTCGAGTCCGACGGTCTGCCAACCCGCCCGCGGCTGAAGAACGTCGACCACATCCAGCCCGAGGACGCCTCCAACACGCCGACGCCCGACCAAGAGGACCGCGACCGCACCTCGGGGGCGAAGATCAAGGTCGACCGCAATTTCGCGCTCGCTGCGGCCTCGCTGCGCCAGGCGTTGCAGGACATGCCGGAACTGACCGAGATGTCCAAGCACATCATGTTCGAGGAGACCAAGCAGGGCCTCAATCTGGAGATCGTCGACCAGGACGGCCGCTCGATGTTCGCCGACGGCTCAAAGGTGCCGTATGACCGCACCCGCCGCCTGGTCGAGAAGCTCGCTGTCCCGCTCAAGGCGACGCCGCTGCGCGTTTCCATCGCCGGCCACACCGCCGCCGGATTCGTGCCGGTCCGCAGCGACTACGGCGCCTTCGATCTGTCGGCCGACCGCGCCAATGCCGTGCGCCAGATCCTCGAACGCGAGGGCCTGCCGCCGTCCCACATCTTTGCTGTTTCCGGCAAGGCGGACACCCAGCCGCTGTTTCCGGACGATCCCTCGCTCGCAGCCAACCGGCGGGTGACCATCACCTTGATGCGCGAAGATCCGCCGCTGCCGCCGAATCTGAAGCCGTAAGCCTCTTGCGCTACCATCTTACCTGAGGCATGTCGTCGCGCAGGTAACGGCGTGGCCGCGTCGTCACAGCATCCGCCTCGGCGCCTGCTAAGGTGGGGTGCCGATTGACAGGCGCGCCGGAAGCGTCAAAAGGCGCCGGATCAAATTCAGGGACGAAGCGTTTTCCACCCTCATGACGGCGAGCATCACATCGACTGAGACCCAGGAAGGGCCGGTCACCGCGGGCTTTTGGTCCCTCACGCTCGGGAGCATCGGCGTCGTCTTCGGCGACATCGGCACCTCGCCGCTCTACGCATTCCACGAGGCCGTCAGGGGCGCGGCCCATGGCGAGCCGGTGTCACGGGTCATGGTGCTCGGCGTACTCTCGCTGATCCTGTGGGCGCTGCTGATTGTCGTCACTGCCAAATATGTCCTGCTGCTGCTGCGCGCCGACAACAACGGGGAGGGCGGCACGCTCTCGCTGATGGCGCTCGGCCAGCGCGCGCTGGGGCGGCGGAGCTGGTTCCTGCTCGCGCTCGGCGTGGTCGGCGCCTCCATGTTCATCGGCGATTCCATGATCACGCCGGCGATTTCGGTGCTGTCGGCGGTGGAAGGCCTCAAGCTCGCAACCCCCGCGTTCGAGCACTATGTCGTGCCGCTCACGGTTCTCATCCTGGCGCTGCTGTTCGCGGTCCAGAGCAAAGGTACGGCGCTGGTGGCCTCCGCCTTCGGGCCGGTGATGGTGGTCTGGTTCACCTGTCTTGCGGTGATGGGCGCCGTCCACATCGCCGACGATCCCTCGGTGCTTGCGGCGATCAATCCCTACTACGCGCTGCAATTCCTGCTGTCGCACGGCACGATTGGCCTTGTGACGCTCGGCGCCGTGTTCCTGGCGGTCACCGGCGGCGAGGCGCTCTATGCCGATCTCGGCCATTTCGGCCGCAAGCCGATCCAATCGGCCTGGATGTTCTTCGTGCTGCCCGCGCTCTTGATCAACTATTTCGGGCAGGGCGCGTTGGTGCTGTCCGATCCCAGCGCGATCGAGCATTCCTTCTATCGCATGGTGCCTGAAGGTCTGGTGCTGCCGCTGGTCGGGCTTGCGACCGCCGCCACAGTGATCGCGAGCCAGGCGGTGATTACTGGCGCCTATTCGCTGGTCTATCAGGCGGTGCAGCTTGGCCTGCTGCCACGCTTCGAGGTTCGCTACACCTCCGAGACTCACGCTGGCCAGATCTATCTGCCGCGCGTGAACCGGTTGCTGCTGATCGGCGTGATGCTGCTGGTGCTGCTGTTCCACACCCCCAGCAATCTGGCTTCGGCCTATGGCATCGCGGTCTCCACCACCATGGTCGCCGACGGCATCATGGGCTTCGTCGTGATCTGGAAATTGTGGAACTGGCGCGCCGCCACCGCCGCTGCCGTCATCGTGCCCTTCGTCGTGGTCGATATGAGCTTCTTCAGCGCCAACCTGCTCAAGCTGCTCGAAGGCGCCTGGGTGCCGCTGCTGTTCGGCGTGCTCATGGCGGGGACGATCTGGACCTGGCGGCGCGGCTCCGGAATCCTGATCCAGAAGACGCGCCGGATCGAGGTGCCGCTGGACGATCTGATCCGGAGCCTGGAGAAGCGGCCGCCGCACATCGTCAAGGGCACCGCGGTGTTCCTGACCAGCGATCCCTCGTTCGTCCCGACCGCGCTGTTGCACAATCTCAAGCACAACAAGGTGCTGCACGAGCACAACGTGATCCTGACCATCGAGACCGCGCATACGCCGCGGGTCGACCTGTCGGAGCGGTTCCGCATGGAGAAGATCAGCGACAAATTCTCGAAGGTCCGCCTGCGCTTCGGCTTCATGGAGCAGCCGAACGTGCCCAAGGCGCTCGCGATCGCGCGCAAGCAGGGGTGGCAGTTCGACATCATGTCGACGTCGTTCTTCGTGTCGCGGCGGTCGCTGAAGGCCTCGGCGCAATCGGGCATGCCGCTCTGGCAGGACCATCTCTTCATTGCGCTGAGCCGGTCCGCCAATGACGCTACCGACTATTTCCAGATTCCCACTGGGCGGGTGGTTGAAGTCGGCACCCAAGTCACCATTTGACCGCAATTGGCGGACCTATGCTAATTTGCATGGTAAGGGCCCAGAATCGGGCTAGGCTATGCCAGCAGCGCAGGACTATAAGCCCGCGCGCTCTTCCGCCGTTGTGCAGTGAAGCATTTTGAGGCCATCGGGCTCTCCCATGACCAGTGACGTAGCAGTTCCCGCCCCGGAGACGGCGGCGGCCAACGGGCATGGCGACGCCCACACCACAGCCGGCTTCGGTGCGCTGACGCTTGGCAGCATCGGCGTCGTCTATGGCGATATCGGCACGAGCCCGCTCTACGCATTCCGCGAGGCGGTGATGGCCGCCTCGGGCGTGGAGGGGGTGCCGACGCCTGCGGCGGTGCTCGGCGTGCTCTCGCTGATCCTGTGGGCGCTCATCGTGGTGGTGACGCTCAAATACGTCGTGATCCTGCTCCGCGCCGACAACAATGGCGAGGGCGGCACGCTCGCGCTGATGGCACTGGCCCAGCGCGCGGTCGGCACGGGCGGGGCGACCATTGTCCTGCTCGGCATCATCTCCGGCGCCCTGTTCTACGGCGATGCCGTGATCACACCGGCGCTCTCGGTGCTGTCGGCGATCGAAGGCATGAAGGACGTCACCTTGACGTTCGAGCCTTACATCGTTCCGCTGACCGTCGTGATCCTGGTTTGTCTGTTCGCCGTGCAGTCACGCGGCACGGCGCGCGTTGCGGCCTTCTTCGGGCCGATCATGTGCGTCTGGTTCGCAGTCCTCGCGGCGGCGGCGATCCATCCGATTATCCAGCAGCCGCAAGTGCTGCTCGCGTTGAATCCCCTCTACGCCGTGTCATTCATGCTGCACCATGGCATCATCGGCTTCATCACGCTGGGTGCAGTGTTTCTGGCTGTGACCGGCGCCGAGGCGCTCTATGCCGACCTTGGTCATTTCGGCAAGCGGCCGATCCAGACCGCCTGGCTGTCGATCGTGCTGCCATCGCTGGCGCTGAATTATCTGGGGCAGGGCGCTCTCGTGCTCGGCGATCCCGGCGCGATCGTCAGCCCGTTCTTCCAGCTGTTTCCGCAAGGCTTTTTCCGCGGCAGCATGGTCGTGCTGGCCACCATGGCGACCGTGATCGCGAGCCAGGCGGTGATCACCGGCGCCTATTCGCTGACGCGCCAGGCGATCCAGCTCGGGCTGCTGCCACGCTTCGAAATTCGCCATACGTCGGAAGCCCATTCCGGCCAGATCTTCATCCCGCGCATCAACCAGTTGCTGCTGGTAGCGGTGGTGCTGCTTGTGCTGCTGTTCCGCTCCTCCAGCGCGCTGGCGTCGGCCTACGGCATCTCCGTCACCGGCACCATGGTGGTCACCGCGATGATGGGCTTTGTCGTGATCTGGAAGGTCTGGCGGTGGTCGCCGGTCGCGGCCGCCGCCCTGATTGTGCCGTTCCTGTTCCTCGACCTGACCTTCCTCGCCGCGAACTTGCTCAAGGTCTTCGAAGGCGGCTGGGTGCCGCTGGCGCTCGGCGCGCTCATGATCATCCTGATGTATACGTGGCGGCGCGGCAGCCGGCTGCTGTTCGATAAGTCGCGCAAGCTCGAGTTCCCGCTCGCCGACCTCGTGGCAATGCTGGAGAAGCGGCCGCCCCAGCGCGTGCCCGGCACCGCCGTGTTCCTGACCTCGGACCCGCTCAGCGCGCCGACCGCACTGATGCATAGTCTGAAGCACTACAAGGTGCTGCACGAGAAGAACGTCATTCTCACCATCGAGACCGCGCAGACCCCGCGGATCGACCCGGCCGAGCGCGTGAGACTGGAGCAGATCTCACCGACCTTCTCCAAGGTGACGCTGAAGTTCGGCTTCATGGAATCGCCCAACGTGCCGAAGGCGCTGGCGATCGCGCGCAAGCTCGGCTGGCAGTTCGACATCATGTCGACCTCGTTCTTCCTGTCGCGGAGGGCGCTGAAGCCCGCGGCGCATTCCGGCATGCCGCGCTGGCAGGACCGGCTGTTCATCTCGCTGAGCCGCTCGGCGAATGATGCCACCGACTATTTCCAGATCCCCTCAGGCCGCGTAGTCGAGGTCGGCACCCAGGTGACGATCTAGCGTCAAGCCGGCGCTCCGTCCGCCTCCACGGCTGTCATCGCCCGCGAAGGCGGGCGATCCAGTATTCCAGAGACAGTGCGAGACCGCGAGGCCGCGGCGTACTGGATTCCCCGCTTTCGCGGGGAATGACACCGAGTTTGATGATAGAGATCACAGCTTAGGTAGGACCAAGACGGGACCTCCGGGCTTCATTCCGAAACCCGCACTTCAAGTCGCTGCGATTTAGCTTTAACTTGCGCCGCGTGGCTCAAGCCTTTGTAGCGCTTGATTTTCGCGTCCCGAGAGGCGAGGTTGCCCGCCGGCCGGGGGCGCCCCGGCATATGCCTGCGACGTTGGAGGATGATGTGGCAAATCAGGTACAGGATCTGACCCCGGACGAGGTCTCCAAGGGTGTCGCGGAAGGGCGCTATCTGCTTGTCGACGTCCGTGAGCCGAACGAGGTCGAGGCCGAGGCCTATCCCTACGGCGTCGTGGTTCCGCTCTCGACCTTCGATCCCAAGGCGATCCCCGATCCCCAAGGCAAGGACGTCGTGTTCGCCTGCCGCTCGGGCAAGCGCTCGGTGACGGCCTCGCTGGCCGCGCAGGCGGCGGGCCTGCCTTACGACAAGCATCTGGCCGGCGGCATGCTGGGCTGGAAGGCGGCCGGTCTTCCCAGCAAGGTCGGTGGCTGACCCACCCGATGACCAAGAGCTCTTCGCTGAACAAGGTCTTCGCCGACCTTCCCGTCACCATCTTCGAGGCGATGTCGCAGGCTGCGCGCGACAATGCGGCCATCAATCTCGGCCAGGGCTTTCCCGACGATCCCGGCCCCGAGGACATCCGCCGCGCCGCGGCCGACGCCTCGCTGAACGGCTACAACCAGTACCCCTCGATGATGGGCCTGCCGGAGCTGCGCCAGGCGATCGCAACCCATTACGGGCATTGGCACGGGCTCAAGCTCGATCCGATGAGCGAGGTGATGGTGACCTCCGGCGGCACCGAGGCGCTGACCTCGGCGATCCTCGCGGTGGTCCAGCCCGGGGACGAGGTGGTCTGCTTCCAGCCGGTCTATGATTCCTATTTGCCGATCATCCGCCAGGCCGGCGGCATCCCGCGCCTGGTGCGACTCGAGCCGCCGCACTGGCGGCTGAATGAGGACATGCTGAAAAGCGTCTTCAATTCAAAGACCAAGGCGGTGCTGTTCAACAACCCCTTGAATCCGTCCGCGGTGGTGTATCCGCGCGAGGACCTCGAGCTGCTGGCGCGCTACTGCCAGGAGTTCGACGTCATCGCGATCTGCGACGAGGTCTGGGAGCACGTCACTTTCGACGAGCACAAGCACATCCCGCTGATCACCATCCCCGGCATGCGCGAGCGCACCATCAAGGTCGGCTCGGCCGGCAAGATCTTCTCGCTGACGGGCTGGAAGATCGGCTTCGTTTGCGCCGCGCCGCCGCTCTTGCGCGTCGCCGCCAAGGTGCACCAGTTCCTGACCTTCACCACCGCGCCGAACCTGCAGGCCGCCGTCGCCTACGGCCTCGGCAAATCCGACGACTACTTCCTGTCGATGCGCAAGGATCTGACGCGGAGCAGAGACCGTCTGACAAGGGGCCTCGAAAGCCTCGGCTTCCCCGTGCTGAAGTCGCAAGGCACCTACTTCCTCACCGTCGACCTGTCGCCGCTCGGACTCAACGAGAGCGACACCGAGTTCTGCTGGCGGATCGTCAGGGATTACAAGGTCGCGGCGATCCCGGTGTCGGCCTTCTACGAGCAGGACCCGGTGACATCCGTGGTCCGCTTCTGTTTTGCCAAGAAGGACGAGACGCTCGACACCGCACTTGAGCGGTTGTCGGACGCGGTGCGCGGCCGCAAGAGGTAGATTTGAGATGACGAACGTCGGCCGCTCCAGGCTTTGCCTCGGTCTCGCAGTCGCCGCAGCGCTGACGTTGCTCTCCGCTCCCGCCAAGGCCGAGGAGCGGGTCGTCAACTTCTACAACTGGTCCAACTACATGGCGCCGGATGTCCTTGAGGCCTTCACCAAGGAGACAGGCATCAAGGTGGTCTACGACACGTTCGATGCCAACGAGACACTGGAAACACGCCTGATGGCCGGCAAGTCCGGCTACGACGTCGTGGTGCCCACCGCCTATTTCCTGCAGCGCCAGATCAAGGCCAACATCTTCCAGAAGCTCGACAAGTCGAAGCTGCCGAACCTCGCCAATGCCTGGCCGATGGTGACCAAGCATCTTGCGACCTACGATCCCGGCAATGTCTACGCCGCCAACTACATGTGGGGCACAACGGGCATCGGCTACAACGTCGCCAAGGTGAAGCAGATACTGGGACCGGACGCGAAGATCGACAGCTGGGACATCGTCTTCAAGCCGGAGAACCTCGCCAAATTCAAAGACTGCGGCGTGCACATGCTCGACTCCGCCGACGACATCTTTCCGGCGGCGCTGAACTATCTCGGGCTCGATCCGAACTCGACCAAGCAGGCCGACCTCGAGAAGGCCGCCGAAATCGTCGCAAAAGTCCGCCCGTCCGTGCGCAAGTTTCACTCGTCCGAATACTTAAGCGCGCTCGCCACCGGCGAGATCTGCTTCGTGGTCGGCTGGTCCGGCGACATCATGCAGGCTCGCGCCCGCGCTGCGGAAGCCAAGAGCGGCATCGAGATCGGCTACACGATCCCGAAGGAGGGCGCGCAGATGTTTTTCGACAATCTTGCGATCCCCGCCGATGCCAAGAACGTCAATGAGGCCTACGCGCTGATCAACTATCTCTACCGGCCCGACGTCGCCGCCAAGAACTCGGACTTTTTGTCCTACGCTAACGGTAACCTCGCCAGCCAGAAGCTGGTCGATCCGAAGATCCTGAACGACAAGAACATCTATCCGGACGAGGCGACGCTCTCAAAACTGTTCGTCATCACGGCGCGCGAGCCGGCGACCCAGCGGATCATCAATAGGCTCTGGACCAAGGTGAAGACTGGGCGCTGAGCGGCACGTCCGTCATTGCGAGCGAAGCGAAGCAATCCAGAATTTCTCCGCTGGGGCACTCTGGATTGCTTCGTCGCTTCGCTCCTCGCAATGACGGTGCAACTACCGCCACCGCCGGTGCAGCCAGAGCCACTGCTCGGGATGCTCGCGCACCCAGCTCTCCACCACGCTCGTGATCGCCTGCGTCGTACCCTGGATGTCGATCTTGCCCTCAGTGTCGCGGACCGGCTTGATCTCCTCGGTCAGCTCGCCGCGAAAGCGGCCACCGGGCAGGCGTATGATGCGGACGCCGTGGATCGGGCATTCGATCTGGCGCAGCAGGCGGGCCAGCATCGGGTTGGCGCGGGTCTTGCGGCCGAAGAAGGTGACCTCGACGCCGGCGGTGAGGTACTGGTCGATCAGCATGGCGACGTGCTTGCCGTCCTTCAGCGCCTGCGCGAGCCGCAGCGGCGCGTCGCGGCCCGCCGGGATCAGCGTGCCCATTTTGACCTGGCGCATCTCCTGGATGATGCGGTCGGCAGAGGCGATGTTCGGCCGGCGATAGAGGATCGCGGTATCCAGCCCATGCGCGACGGCGGCGAGCGCCGGCAATTCCCAGTTGGCGAGATGCGCGGCGAAGATCAGCGCCGGCTTGCCGTCGTCGCGGATCTGGTCGAACAGCTCGATGCTGCGTGGGGGAATCTCGATCCGGCTCTTCTCCGGATGGTCGCGATCGTAGTCCCAGACGTGGTCGATATGGGCGAACTCGGCGCCGACGCGGCCGAGATTGTCCCAGACGCCCATCAGGATCTGTTCGATCTCCTCCGGCGATTTCTCCGGAAATGCCGCAGTGAGGTTGGCGCGGCCGATGCGATGCTCGCGCAGGCGCGGCCCGATCAGCTTCACGACGCGTGCGAAAAAGTCCGAAGTCTTGACGGGATCGAAATAGCGCGTGGTGCGCAGCAGGCCGACCGTGGCGGCGCCGATCAGGCTGCCTCCGATCGATTTGGCAGCCTCCCGCGCGCGGGCTTTCGTCCTCGCAGTCAGCAGCGCCATGCGTCCGGTCAGGCCGGTTCGCGCGTCAGGATCAGCGAGGCGTTCTGGCCGCCGAAGCCGAACGAGTTCGACATCACCGCAGTGACGCGGGCATCGCGCGCCTTGTTGCCGACGACGTTGAACAGGATCGTGGGATCCGGGGTCTCGTAGTTGATCGTCGGCGGGATGCGCTGGTGCTCGAGCGTGAGCAGCGAGAAGATCGCCTCGACCGCACCGGCAGCCGAGATCGTGTGGCCAACCATCGATTTGTTGGAGGTGACTGGAATCTTCTGCGCGAGCTCGCCGAACACCGCCGATGTCGTGTTGAACTCCATCTTGTCGTTTTCAGGCGTCGAGGTGCCGTGCGCGTTGATGTGGTCGATCTGGTCCGGCGTCATGCCGGCATCGGCCAGCGTCTTGTTCATGCAGCCGATGATCGGCTTGCCGTCGGGCGAGGAGCGGGTGCGATGGAAGGAATCGGTGAGCTCGCCGCAGCCGGCGATCACGCCGAGGATCTTTGCGCCGCGCGCAGTCGCCGCCTCGTAGCTTTCGAGCACCAGGGCGCCGGCCCCTTCCGCCATCACAAAACCATCGCGGTTCTTGGAGAAGGGGCGGGAGGCCGCCTGCGGCGGATCGTTCTGGGTCGACAGCGCCGAAAGCAGCGAGAAGCGCACCAGCGCTTCCGGGTTCACGGTGCCGTCGGTCGCGACGCACAGCGCGGCGTCTGTCTCGCCGCGGCGGATCGCCTCGACGCCGAGCTGGATCGAGGTCGCGCCCGAGGCGCAGGCCGTCGACAGCGAGATCGGCGAGCCCTTGGTGCCGAACGTCTCGGCGAGATGCGCGGCGACAGACCCGAACATGAAGCGATGATGGTAGGCGCTGTACTTGCCGCCGCCGGAAATGCGCAGCAGATCGTCATAGGTGATCTCGAGCTGGCCGACGGCGCGACCGAGTTCGCGACGTTGCGGCCATTCGACCTCGACCGGTGCAACCGCGAGGAAGAGAGGACCCGGGAAATCCGCCTTGGCGCCGATGCCGGCCTGCTCAAGCGCTTCCTCCGTCACCAGCTCGGCCATCCGCTCCGAGAGCGCGGTGGAGGAGAACGGATCGACGCTGACGAAATCCACCGTACCGGCCATCGTGGTCCTGAGGCCGTCGATCGGAAAGCGCGTGATGGTGCGAATACCGGATTCGCCGGCGACCAGCTTCGCCCAATTGTCGGCCTTGCCGGCGCCGAGCGAGGTCATGATGCCCATGCCGGTGACGACGACGACGGGACGCCCGAATTTGTCGCGTGGTGCAGTCATGTCGTTCCCCGCTTCAGCTAGCTCACTGCCTCGACCAGCGCCATGCCTTCGCCGCGCCAGTGTCCGGCCCCTACCACCACGATCTGGGTGGGTGCGCCAAGCATTTCAATCTCGGTCCCCGTCGAATCATTCGGCGGGAACAGCGCGCCGCGCGAGATTGACAGTGCGGCGAGGGCAATGCCGAGCGGGAATTGCGTTTCCATGGTGTGGCCGAACATCGTGCCGGTCGAGCGCACCGGGAGATCGGCATGGCTCTTCAGGAAGCTGCGCTCTTCCGAGGTCGCGGGCTCGGCGCCGGTCGCGCCCGATATGATCGCGCCCTTGCCCGCGCGCTTGGGCAGCTTTTCCCAAAGCTTCTCCAGCGTCGCAGTCATGTCGCCACCCTGCTTGCGCCGGGCGAGGTCGGCAACGACGCTCGACAGCTTCGCGAACGGCTTGGCGCCGCGCGCCTCTGCATGCGCCCGCGATTCCAGCACCAGAAAGGCGCCGGCCGAACCGAGCGCGAAGCCGGGATGCTCCTTGCGTGCCCAGACGGGCGCGAACTTGTCCTTCAGGTTGAAGTCGCCGAATTCGTAGAGAACCAGCAGGTCCTTGCGCTCGCCATTGTGCGAGCCGCCGACGAGCGCGATGTCGCTCTCGCCCGAGGCAATGCGCGCGAGCGCAATGCGGGCGGCATCGGCGCCGGCGACCTCTTCACCCATGAAGGTGCGCGAGGTGCCGCCGAGGCCATGAACGATGGCGATGTTGCCGGCGAGCAGGTTGGAAAGCTGGGCCAGGAACAGGGTGGGGCGCAGATCGCTCATCAGCCGCTCGTTGAGGAAGCCGGACGCGTTGGCGCCCTTGGCCTCGGCCGTAAGCACGCCGGTGTCGACGTTGAGGTCGCGCTCGCCGCCGCCTGCGGCGATCACCATGTCGATCTTCGACAGGATGTCCTTGTTGCCCTTGATCCCGGCGGAGTCGAGCGCAAGGCCCGCGGCATAGGTGCCGATACGCTGCCAGGCTTCCATCTGCCGCTGGTCGCCCTTCTTCGGAATCTGGCTGTCGAAAGAGACCGGCATCAAGGGATGCACGATGTAGGGCGCAAATCCCTTCTCGTCGACATTGATGCGCTTCTCCTGGAGCGCGGCCCAGTTGGCGTCGAGCCCTTCGCCGAGCGAGGTGGCAAGGCCAATGCCGGTGATCCAGACTTCCGTCTGGGCGGGCTTCGAAGCAGTCTCAGTCATGGCGATACAGTCTGTTGCGGAAAGCCGATGCGCTTGGCGAACGCGTCCATGTAGCCGCGCATATCCGCATTGGGGAAGGGGATCAGCGTGAAGGTGAGTGCCGAGTTTGCGCGTAGCTTGCCGCCGACCCTGATCTTGGCTTCGGTCATGGCATAGCCCGAGCCTTCATGGGTAAGGCTCGCTTCGATGCTCATGAGATCGCCCGGGTAGACCGAACCGCGGACCTTGGCCTCCTTCACGGCGGCCAGGATCGGCATGCGCTCGAACTTGAACACGCCGAGCTGAAGCCAGCCGGAGGCTTGCGCCATCGATTCGATCAGGAGCACGCCGGGCATCAAGGGATAGCCCGGGAAGTGCCCCTCGAAGACGGTGCTCTCCTTCGGGACTTGGGCTTCGACAACGATCGTCTTCTCGTCGACCTTGAGGTCGACGATCCGATCGATCATGTGAAAGTATTCGAGTTGCATGGCCGCGCGCTTAGGCGCTCGCGCCCTTGGCCGCGACGAGCTCGTCGATGCGCGCGCACAGGTTCTTCAGCACGAAATACTGCTCAGTGGTCGCCTTGCCGTCGTTGACCTCCTGGGTCCACTTTTCCAACGGCAGCTTGATGCCGAACTGCTTGTCGATCGCGAAGGCGATATCAAGGAAATCGAGGCTGTCGATGCCGAGATCATCGATGGCATGACTATCCGGCGTGATCGTGTCGCGCGGGATGTCGCAGGTTTCAGCGATGATCGTGGCGACCTGATCGAATGTGGAAGACATCACTAAGCCTTTGATATATTGCAGGTATTTGTCAGATTTCCAGAGTGGCGCGGTGGGTGGGCATCGCGCCCCTGATGACGCCCTCAAACCCCCCTCTGGCCGGGTCGAAAGCCCGTATATCGGAGCGCCGCCTTGAGTTCAATGGAGCCGGGCAGGCGAGCAGACAGGGCTGGGGATGCCCGCCACAGCCCGTCCGCCGAGGGACGGGCGGCGAGCTGGGCCTAGATATGCGGCGTCGTGATCTTGACGCAGTCGCGGCGGCCCATCAGCACGCAATCCTGGGTCCGGCGCAGGTCGGCGATGCTCACGGCGAGCCAGATCCCGATCGCGGTCAGCGCGATGGTGAAGGCGAGCGCCGCGATATTGGCGAGCATGCGGTGGCGGAAATCGTCCGGTTCGGTGCGGGGCTGCTCGTAGCGGGTCAGGTCGAGTGGCTCGGGTGCGCGCAATTGCTGCACGGTGCCGTTGCCCCGGCGAACCACCGGGGAAGGCGAGGTGCGCGGCCTGAACTGGAGCACCCGGTGCTCGTCATCTGAGCTTATGGGCCGCTGGGTTGTCATGGGGCGGGGGATCACTCCGAAGCAGCGATTTTTAGATAGCACACAGGACGAACCTGTTGCAGAAAATCTTCTCAACGCCTAGCTGCATTTCCTGTTCGCACTATTCTGCATAGGCGCTGTCAAAAAGCCGGCCGCGACGCGGTCAGGAATGCGCGGATTGCGTTGCAACAACGGCCGCGGGGCTCATGCCCGCGTCCACATCGGCTTGTGATCTCCGCCTGCAGCCCGACGCATTTTGCCTCCCCACGGACCATGGCATAGTCCAGGGAACCTGTTTCCACCCATTTGCAACCATGAAGGGACCGTTCGACTATGACCAATACGCGCGAGCCGAGAGTGCATCCGGTCCCGATCCTGTCGCTTCGGCCGACGCAGATGACGGTCGGCATGCGTGAGGTCAAGGAGAAGCGCAAGCGCTGGCGCCAGCGCGACAGCAAGAAGCAGGCCGACCTGCTCGGCAAGCACATGATCCCCGTCGTCTACGGTCCGGACCTGCGCTATTACGTGATCGACCATCATCATCTCGGCCGCGCGCTGCATGACGAGGGCGTCAAGGACGTGCTGGTGACCATCGTTGGCGACCTCAGAATGGTCGAGCGCGAGGCCTTCTGGGGCGTCATGGACAACAAGCGCTGGGTCTATCCCTACGACGCCAAGGGCGAAAGGCGGCCGTTCCGCGACCTGCCGAAATCGGTGGCCGACCTCAAGGATGACCCGTTCCGCAGCCTCGCCGGCGAGCTCCGCCGCATCGGCGGCTTCGCCAAGGATACGACGCCGTTCTCCGAATTTCTGTGGGCCGACTATCTGCGCCGAAAACTCTCGCGCAAGGTGATCGATGCCGATTTCGACAAGGCGCTCGAGAGGGCCCTGTCCTCGGCTAGAAGCAAGGATGCGATCTATTTGCCCGGCTGGTGCGGGCCGGCGGACGATGATTAGGCGCGCATCTGTACCGCATGCGGTACCGCAATCCGGACCCCATCACAGCCTCTTGAGCGAAATCATTTTCCGTCCGCATGAAGCGCTCCTGAAACAGAGCCGTCCCATCTTTTGGGGCAATCGGGCTCACACAGGAGGCAGGAATGCGCCGTCTGTTTTTCGCTGTTGCCTTGCTCGCCCTCGCGTCAGCAGGGGTTTCGGCCTCGTTTGCCGCAGTTCACCACGCCAAGACATTGACGTTCGCCGAGCGCTTTGCTCCGGCACTCGAGTTGATGGCAAAGCACTAGCGGCATAGCGCTTCGCAGCCGCACGCAACGCATCGGTCGCGCGATCAGTTCGGGCCTTGCGCGCCGGAGAGCTGCATCCGTGGGTTCTCAGGTGCCTGATGGCGCGAAGGTCCTTGATATGTCGCAAATCCTGTCTGGCGCAGGCCGCTAGGGTCACGATGCATGAGGGGCGAACACGCATTGTGTCCAATGCGCAAGGCTAGTGGGCTCCGGATCATGCCGACCCGGAGACGCGGCGATGAGCCTGATCCTTCGCATTCTGTTTGTTGTCGCCGGAGCCATCACCGCGCTATTCGTCGCGCGGGATGCGCTGAACTTCACCATCATCCAGACCTTCGTCGCCATCCTGCTCGTGACCGCCGTCCTGCTCGCCGGGAGTCTCTGGAGCCTGCGACGCAAGACCTGATCGGCGCGGAGAGCGCGAGGTTAGCCGGAGCCGCCTAAGCGCTGCGTTCAGGCCCCTGCTCTGAGGCCGCTTCGTGCGACTCGTCCTTGCCACCGAGGATCCGGTGCAGCCAGCTTTCTACGCGGCGGCCGACCGTCAGCAGAACGAAGGCGAGCGCCAGAGCGGCTGCGACGATCTTCCATTGTCCGGCGCCGCAGATAATGCCGAGGCAGGCGGCAAGGAACGTGCAGGCCGCACTGGTCAGGCCGCTCACGCGAAAGCCTTTGCTCTCGTGGACAATGACGCCGGCACCGAGGAAGCCGATCCCCGTCAGGATGCCCTGGATCACCCGACTTGCCGCATCGTTGATCCTGCCGGGCTCGGCGAACTCGACGGCGAGCAGCACGACGGCCGCGGTGGAGAGCCCGACGATGCCGAGCGTCTTAAGTCCGATCGGCTTACCTTGCAGATCGCGGTTCAGGCCGATCGCGCCGCCGGCGAGCGTGGCGCTGCCGAGACGCAGCAGGATTTCGGGCCAGTCGAGTTCGGTCATAGCCTGTCGATCACTTCTTCGGCAGTCGTCGCCGTTCGGTCGCATGCCCGTGAAATTCGCCAGCCGGTACGACAGCGCGGCTTGGGCCGGCAAACATAATCGATGCGGGCTGCCGTCTCAACGTGCCACATCCTGGCTGTCATCGCCCGACCTCGGGCGATCCAGTATTCCAGAGGCCGGCGTGATTGAACCGAGAAGCTGCGGCGTACTGGATGCCCGCCTGCCGCCTACGCTAAAGCTTCGACGCCTCTAGACCACAACCCCGGCGAAGCCTTGGCGTAGCCGGGTCGCGGGGCATGACAGTGTGCTTGAAGCGCGAGCGCGACCTTACCGCAACGGCTTCTTCAGCAGCGAGAAGCGGTCGGGGTCGAGGCCCATCGAGGGTTGCAGCATCGGGGCTTCGAGGCTGGACATCGTCTTGGCAGGCGGTGCCGCGAACACCGGATCGTTCGGCACGTCGCGCTGCGAGGTGGCGCCGCGCCAGCGTTCGAGCACGGCGCTGACGAAATGCATGTCGTGACCGGAGGTGACCGAGGGCACGCTCGAGATGGTGGCTTCGCCGCGCGGCAATTGATGCGGCGGCACCTCCTTGAAACGCAGCCGCGTCGGCAGCGCGACGCCTTCGCCAAACGCCAGCACCTCGCGGGTGCCGAGCGAGGGCACGAAGGACAAAAGGTTCGCGGCCGCGTCCGACACGGCGGCGCGGAGCAGCGCCTGGTCGCGGTCGTTGGCAAGACGCATCGTGAACAGCGTGTTGCACTGGGAGATGATGGTGGCGTCGAGCTCTGCGGGGCGCTGCGTGATGAGGCCGAGATAGACGCCGTATTTGCGGCCCTCCTTGGCGATGCGCGACACCGCCTTGCGGGTCGGGCCGAAGCCGATGTTGCGGTCAGCGGAGGCGTAGCGATGCGCTTCCTCGCAGACGAACAGCAGCGGCGAGACGCCGTCGCTCCACAGGCCGAAATCAAAGGCCATCCGGCACAGCACCGAGACGACGGAGTCGATGACCTCGGCCGGGAAGCCGGCGAGCTGCATCACCGTCATCGGCTTGCCGTTGGCCGGCAGGCGGAACAAATGGCTGATCACCTCCGCCATGGTGTCGCCGCCGACATTGGCGTTGTCGAACATGAAGGCGTAGCGCGGGTCGTTGCGGACGGCCTCGATGCGCGAGATCAGCTTATGATAGATGATGCGCGACGAGCGGTTCTCGAGCTTGCCCATGCGCTCGTCGATCAGCGACAGCAGGTCGACCAGGCGATAGGGCACCGGCGTGTCGACGGTGTAGCCGATCTGCTTGGGATCGATGCGCTTGAGACCGATGCGGTCGGCGTTCTGGTACTGGGTGTAGACGCCCTTGGCGAGCGGGATCACCTCGGCGAGGATGTCGAGCTCCTCGGGCACGCCGGCGCGACCGCCGAACAGCACGTCGACGATTTCCTCGAAGTTGAACAGCCAGAACGGCAGCTTCAGGTTTCGTGGGTTGAGCACCAGCGCGCGATCGCCGAAGCAGCGGCCATATTCGTTGTGCACGTCGAGCAGGAAGATGCGCAGGTTCGGGCGCGCCTTCAGGATCTCGTTGAGCAGGAGCGAGACGCCGGTCGATTTGCCGACGCCGGTCGATCCAAGCACCGCGAAGTGCTTGGACAGCATTTCCTCGACGTCGACATAGGCGACGACCGAGCGGTCCTGCTGGAGGAAGCCGACATTGATCTGGTCCGACCCGGTCGGCGCGTAGATCGTGCGCAGCTCCTGGCTCGTGATCAGGTCAACGGCATCGCCGATGGTCGGATAGTTGGTCACGCCGCGCTGGAATTTGGCCTTGTCGGCGGCATTGAGGATCTCGCCGAGCAGGTCGACCGAGGCGATCGCGATGTAATTGTCGGTGCTCGATAGGTTTTCGCAGGAGACCTCGGTGATCATCGCGACGATGACCGAGCTGGCGCAGCGTATACTGACGAAACGGCCGACGGTCGCCCGAACCTCCGAGATCGGCATCCGGCCTTCCGCCAGAAGCCCGACCCGGGCGAGCGATCCGCGAACCGAAATCACGCGTCCAAAGGATGTCACGATCAATGAACCTGGCAAGAGCAAGGGATTTGATCCGGACTATGCGTGGCCGTCGCTGCACAAACGGTTAAGCCGCAGGCGCGGCCGCTTCGTTAAATCCGCCGTAATTCGGTCGGGAGCCGTGTCGCCAATACATAGTTATGGGCGGAATCGTCGGGAAAAATGCTGCAATTTCTAAGTCCGTTGGGGTGGCGCGGCGGTCTTAGGGAATATTTTACCATTCGGGCATCAGGCGCGACGCGCGGGGAACAATTGTCATCCTGCACGTCGGGTCATCCGGTTCGACTCAGATTTGTTGACGAGACCTAATCATTTGTACATTAGTACAAATAGGCTGCGCGCCATTTGCGTCCGGCGCGCCGCGGATCGCAGCCACGCTTGGCGGCCACGTTTGGAGGAAACCATGCAGCCCGAACCGATCCTCGATCTCGCCCATCTCGGCCACATGGAGCTCTTGACGCCCAAGCCTGACGAAAGCCTGAAGTTCTTCGTCGATGTCATGGGCATGACCGTCAGCGGGCAGAAGCGCGAGTCGGTCTACTTGCGCGGCTGGGACGATTACGAGCGCTATTCGCTCAAGCTCACGGCGTCGAAGACGTCGGGCATGGAGCACATGGCGCTACGCGCGCGCAGCCAGCAGGCGCTGGAGCGCCGCGTCGCCGCGCTGAAGGGCTCCGGTTTCGACATCGGCTGGATCGACGGCGACATGGGACAGGGGCCGACCTTCCGCTGCCGCGATCCTGATGGCCACATCGTCGAGCTCTATTACGAGACCGAATGGTATCAGGCGCCGCCGGAGCTGAAGCCCGCACTGAAGAATCAGGCCCAGCGTTTTCCGGCGCGCGGCGTCAACGTCCGCCGGCTCGACCATCTCAACTGCCTCGCGGTCGATATCAAGGCCAACCGCGAGTTCTTCGAGAATTATCTCGGCTGCCGTCTCACCGAGCAGATCGTGCTCAACGACGGCCGTGAAGCCGCGATGTGGCTGACGATGTCGAACAAGAGCTACGACTTCGCCTATTCACTCGATCATTCAGGCACGCCAGGCCGTTTCCACCACGTCACCTACGCGCTCGACAGCCGCGAGGAGATTCTTCGCGCGGCAGATATCTTCCTGGAGAACGGCGTGCATATCGAGACCGGCCCGCACAAGCACGCGATCCAGCAGACCTTCTTCCTCTATGTCTACGAGCCCGGTGGCAACCGCGTCGAGGTCGCCAATGCCGGCGCGCGTCTCATCCTCGCGCCGGACTGGAAGCCGATCGTGTGGACCGAGGAGGAGCGCAAGAAGGGCCAGGCCTGGGGCCTGAAGACGATCGAGTCCTTCCATACGCATGGTACGCCGCCGGTGGAGATCAAGAAGCACGGCTAATTTGCGGATGCGCGTGCGCGCGCGATCGTCTCGCGCACGCCGGACCACGCCGGCTTGTCCGGCGCGAACTGCTTGCGCAGGAAGGTGACGAGCTCCTCGACCTGCGCGTCGCTCATGCTGCCCTTGAAGGCGGGCATGTAGCCGAGATCGCTGGAGACGGGTTCGGTGATGCCGTACAGGATGATCTGCACCAGATTGTCCGCGGTTGCGCTGTGCAGATTGCTGTTGAGCGCGAGCGGGGGCCTGGTGCCGAACAGCGGCAGGCCGCCGACCTCGTGGCAGACGGCGCAGGCGCCCTGATAGAGCCGCGCGCCGGTGGAAGCGGCCACGGTGACTTGCGTCGCGTTCTCGAGTTTCGTTGCGAGCGCGTCTTGCGTTTGTCGGTCGCTCGCGGTGTCATTGAACGAATTGAGATAGACCGCCATCGCGCGGATGTCCTGGTCGGGCAGGGCCTTGAGGTCCCGGACGATCGGCGCCATAGGGCCGGCCGCGACGCCATGATAGCGGGAATGGCCGGTGCGCAAATACGCGAACAGCTCGTCCTCGCTCCACGGGATCGGTGCGCGGGAGAGCGAGGTCAGGGCCGGAGCTTCCCAGCCCTCGGCAAAGCCGCCGGCGAGATAGGCCCCGCGCTGCTCGGCACCGAGCGCATTGCGCGGCGAATGGCAGGCGCTGCAATGGCCGAGGCTTTCGACCAGATAGGCGCCGCGATTCCAAAGCTCCGACTTCACGGGATCGGGCTTGAATTCATCCGCCTCATGAAACAGCGCGTTCCATCCCGCGAGCAGCGGCCGAAGATTGAAAGGGAAGGCGAGCGTGTTCGCAGGCTGTGTCGCGCGCACCGCAGGCTGTGCCACCAGGTAGGCATAGAGCGCCTGCAGGTCGGCTTCGCTGGTCCTCGAAAAATGCGTGTAGGGGAAGGCGGGATAGAGCTGCCGTCCGTCGCGATGCAGCCCATCGCGCATCGCGCGCTCGAAGGCGGGGTAGGACCAGGCGCCGATGCCGGTCTCGACGTCGGGCGTGATGTTGGTCGAGTAGATCGTGCCGAACGGCGTTTGCAGCGCACGGCCACCGGCATTGAGCGCACCTCGAACCGCGGTATGGCACTCCGCGCAGTTGCCGAGCGCTGCAAGCTGCTGGCCGCGGGCGATCGTCGCTGCGGAATAGATCGACGCGTCGGGCCGCGCGATGGGCGCGATCGCGCGCGCCGGGAGCAGCGCTGCGCCGACGCCGATTGCGGCGGTGCAGACGGCCGCGATTGTCGCGAAGATGCCGGCGCGTTTGGCGAACGGATTCTGCCAGATGCGTGATGGCGGCGGCGGCGGGGTGGCGGGCGCGGGCAGGGCCTGCGGCGTGGCCGCTGCATCGCCGTGCAATCCCCTGAGAATGCGCTCCGGCGTGAATGGCGGCTCGCGAAAGCGCACGCCGGTGGCATCGAAGATCGCATTCGCAATCGCCGCCGCGCTCGGCACCGAGGCGGACTCGCCGACGCCGAGCGGCGGCTGGTTCTGACGCGGCAGCATCAGCACGTCGATCTTGGGCACGTCGGGGAAGGGGATGATCGGATAGGCGCCCCATTCGCGCGCCGCCACCGCGCCGCGCTCGAACGAGACCTCCTCCATCAGCGCGCGGCTGGTGGACTGGATGACGTTGCCGTGGATCTGGTGGCGCACGCCGTCCGGATTGATCATCAGGCCGGAATCCTGCCCGGCGATCACGCGCGTGACGCTGACGTCGCCGGTGGTCTTGTTCACCGCGACGTCGGCGACCCAGGCCGACCACGCCGCGCCATAGCCGGGGAACTTGCTGTGGACATAGAGCGCATAGGCAAAGCCACGCCCGTGCACGACCTCGCCGTCTTTCTCCTCGCGGACCGGTCGCGGCGTCCAGCCAGCGCGCTCGGCGACCGCATTGACGAGATCGATGGCGCGCTGGTCCTTCAGGTAGCGCAGGCGATACTCGATCGGGTCGACGCCAGCCTCGGTCGCGGCCTCGTCGATGTAGGATTCATGCGCAAAGGTGTTCGGTAGCGCCGAGACGCCGCGGAACCAGGACGCGCGCACGATCGGCGGCATGTCGTGGGCGACGACACGCATGTTGTCGTAGTCGTAAGGCGGGATCGCGGTGCGATCGCCCATCTGGAGCACGGCAGGCTCGGGCGAGATCCGCCCCGTCAGCAGCAGCGCCAGCGTCGGCGCGGCGTTCGAGGGATAGCGCGTGGCGAGATCGTAGGCAGCGACGTCGCCGTCGGCGTCGAGGCCGCCATTGACGTCAATCAGCTGCGCGGTGCCCTTGGGTTCCCAGGCGTGCTCCTGCTCGCGCGTCAATTGCACGCGCACGGGGCGGCCGACCGCGCGCGACAGCAGCAGGGCGTCCGCCGTGACGTCATCGGCGCAGTTGCGGCCGTAGCAGCCGGCGGCCTCCAGCCTGATCACCTCGATCTCGCTCTCGGGACGCTCGAGGAGGAGTGCAAGGTCGCTGCGCAGCACATGCGGGTTCTGCGTCCCGGACCAGACGCGGATATTGCCGTCCTGGAAGTCGGCGACCGCACAGGACGGGCCGATCGAGGCGTGCATCTGATACGGCCAGACATAAGTGCGCTGCATCGGCTTGGCCGCGCCTGATATTGCCGCATCGACGTCGCCCTTGTCGATCAGCGTGCGCGGCGTCGATGGATTGGCGCGCAACGCGGTCTCGACATCGGCGAGATCGGTCAGCGCGGGCGTCGGCTTCCAGCTCACCTTGAGCCGCTCTGCCGCACGGATCGCATTCTCCTCGCGCTCGGCGACGATTCCGACGAAATCGCCGATGCGCACCACGGCCACCAGGCCGGGAATATCGCGCACCGACGCCTCATCGACGGCGATCAGGCTGGTGCCGACGAACGAGCCGGCATCGACGCCGGCATAGGGCGGACGCACCACGCGGCCATGCAGCATGCCGGGCAAGCGGACGTCGTGCACGAAAGTCAGCTCGCCCGTAGCCTTGGCCGGCACGTCGACCCGCGGCATCGACTGGCCGACGATGGCATAATCGCTGGCCGCCTTGACCGTGACGTCGTCGGCAAGCTCGAGGCTGATCGTCTCGTCGCCGATCAGCTCGCCATAGCTGACGCTGCGATTGTCGGTCCCCCGGACGAGACCGTCGTCGATCCTAAGGTCGGCCGCCGGCAGCTCGAGCCGCTCGGCCGCGCGTGCGATCAAGAAGTGCCGCGCCTGGGCTGCGGCCTTGCGCAACGGCACGGCCGTGATCTGGATCGTCTCGCTCGCGATCGTCGCGCCCTGGTTCGGCACCAATGCGGTATCGCCGAGCACGACGACGACGCGCGCAAAGGACACATCCAGCTCCTCGGCGACGATCTGGCCCAGCGCAGTGCGGATGCCGGTGCCGAGATCGACATGGCCGTTATAGGCCGTGACCGCGCCGTCCGCGGTGATGCGGACATAGGTCTCGGTCGTGACCTCGTCCACGGTGCTGATGACGACGAGCGAACCGGATGGCCGCTCAGCTCCGTTCGGATGCGGGGAGGCCATCAATCAACGGCCTCGGTGAGCTGGCCGGAGGCGCGCATCACGGCGCGCAGGATTTCGACATGCGTGCCGCAGCGGCAGAGATTGTAGCGCAGCGCCGCCAGCGCCTCCTGTTCGGTCGGCTGCGGATTGATCGCGAGCAGCGCTTTGGTGGTCATGATCATGCCGTTGAGACAGTAGCCGCATTGCGCGGCCTGCTCGTCGATGAAGGCTTGTTGCACGACATCAGGCTTGTCGCGCGTACCGAGGCCTTCGAGCGTCACGATGTCGCGGCCGGCGCAGCCGCTCACGGGAATCACGCAGGACCGCGCCGCGGCCCCATCGATCAGGACAGTACAGGTGCCGCATTCACCGAGACCGCAGCCATATTTCGGCCCGTTGAGTGCGAGGTCGTTGCGCAGCACATAGAGCAGAGGCGTGTCCCGCGCCGCAGTGACCTCGTGGATCCTGCCGTTCACGGTGAGGCGGATCGGTGTCTGCGTCATCCTCGTTCCCAAGCCCTGTCAGCGCGCGATTTGTAAGTCGTGACGATACCGTTTGTACACAAACGTGCAAGCCGTCATGCCGCACTGCAGCGCGACTGCCTTCTTTGTGGACAGAGCGGATAGGCATATGAGGTTTTATGCGGCAGGCGCATCTTTTGCGATGCACCGCCGCTTGACAGCTATCGGGACCGCGCGCAACATCGTTCGTATACGAATGATAACCGCGGTCTCCGCTGGCTCTGACATGGTGATGGAAACAACGAGCGCTGCCGTCGACAAGATCCGCTGCGATGCCTGCCCGGTGATGTGCTACATCAAGCCGGGCGCGGCGGGCGCCTGCGACCGTTACGCCAATCACGATGGCAAGCTCGTCCGCGTCGATCCGCACGTGATCCTGGAGCGCACCGTCTCGCACGGCGGCAAGCTCGTCCCGTTCAGCCGCACGGAGGACTGGGATGGCAAGATCGTCCACGAGCCTTCAACCTTTGTGACGGCGATCGGAGCGGGCACGACCTATCCCGACTACAAGCCGGCGCCCTTCATCGTCTCCGCGGAGGTCGATGGCGTCGACATGGTGACTGTCGTCACCGAGGGAATCTTCTCCTATTGCGGCATCAAGGTGAAGATCGACACCGACCGCTATCTTGGGCCCGAGACCGCGACCGTTCGCGCGCAGGGCGAGGCGGTGGGCCACGTCACCACCAGCGAATACGGCTCGCAGATGCTCTCGCTCGGCGGCGTGCATCATCTCACCGGCGGCTCCAAGAAAGAGGGGCGCGTCACCTGCGACACGCTGATGGATCTCGCTAATTGCAAGGCGGTCGAGCTCACCATCGACGGTGGTGCGAGCGTGGTGGTGCAGGCCGGCCAGCCGCCGGTCGTCAATGGCGTGAAGGAAGAGCGCATGCGGGTCGGCTGCGGCTCGGCGACGATCGGCATGTTCGCCAAGCAGTGGCATGGCAAGGTCGATGAGGTCGTCGTGGTCGACGACCACATCACCGGCGTGCTCTCGGAACATCAGGCCGGCAAGCTGCTCGATATCGCCTATACCGGCATCAAGATGAAGGGCCGGCGTTCGACGCCCGGCCGCTATTTCCAGGTCGCCGATCCCGGCACGGGCTGGGGCGGCACCAACATCTCGGATCCGCTCTCGATCCTCGGCCCATTTGATGCCAAGGAAGCCAAGCCCGGTCTGACCATGCTGATGGTCTCCACCACCGGCGAGCATTCGTCCTATTATGTGCTCGACGAGGCCTTGAAGCCCGTCGAGACCGAGATGCCCGATGACCTGAAGTTTTCGGTCGAGCGCATCCAGGAGAACTGCGAGCCGGCGCTGTGCACGGTGCTGTTCATGGCGGGCGCCGGCGGCTCGCTGCGCGCGGGCGTCACCGACAATCCGGTGCGGCTGACGCGCTCGGTGAAGGACGCGCTGACGCGCGTCACCAGCGGCGGCGCGCCGGTCTATGTCTGGCCCGGCGGCGGCATCACCTACATGGTCGACGTGACGCAGATGCCGGCGGGCGCGTTCGGCTATGTGCCGACGCCGGCACTGGTCGCGCCGATCGAGTTCACGATGAAGCTGTCGGACTATGCCGCGCTCGGCGGGCACATGGATTATGTTAAGCCGCTCTCGGAGGTGAAGGGCGGTGACGATGTCTGCCAGCTGCCCTGGCAGAACCCGATTCCGGGACGTCGGGCATGAGACGGCGCCCGCAGATCGCATTGCTGTCTGATGGCCGGCGGCTGCATTTGCAGGATGGACCGATTGATTTGATCGTGGAGGCGAGGGGCCGCGCGGACGAGGTGCGTGCCGCCTACGAGGCGGCAGCGCGGCGGTTCACCGGTCTGCTCGACGAGCTCTGCGCGGAATTGCCGGAGCTGCGGATGGCCGCTGAGGGGCTGACTTCCCTGAAGGGCGTAGTGGCGCGGCGCATGCATGCCGCTGTCGCGCCCTATGCCGCCGATTGCTTCATCACGCCGATGGGAGCTGTGGCCGGCAGCGTGGCGGAGGAGATCCTTGGCGTAATGCTTGGAGCCGCAACCCTCAATCAAGCCTACGTCAACAATGGCGGCGATATCGCGCTTTATCTCGGCGAAGGCGAGCATTTCTCTGTCGGCTTGATGGATCGGCCCGATCGCTCCGGCGTGATGCGGACGCTGAGGGTCGATTCAGCCGACCCCGTACGCGGGATCGCGACCAGTGGACGCCACGGTCGCAGTTTTTCGCTCGGGATCGCCGACGCGGTGACCGTGTTGGCTGCAACGGCATCGCGGGCCGATGCGGCGGCCACCATCATCGCCAACGCGGTGGATCTACCGGGACACCCGGCCATCATCCGCAAGCCCGCCAACGAGCTTCAGCCCGACAGCGATCTCGGGGGGCGCCTTGTCACCCGCGAGGTCGGCGAGTTGTCGCACAATGAGATCGCGGCCGCGCTGGAATCTGGCGCGGAATGTGCACGGCATTTATTCGATCGCGGATTGATCGAGGGTGCCGTGTTGCAGCTTTGTGGTGATATGCTTGTCATTGGACCGAAAGATATTGAACGGCAACGATCGCGCCGGCCTATGCTGGAGAACGCGGTTCATGCCTGAACAGGGAAGAGCCTGAGGAAGCAATCATGAGCGCGATCATCCGCAAGATCGTCACCGTCGTCGAAGAGACCCAGATGGAGATGGGGCGTCAGGTGTCGCCGCCGACCCGGCGCGCCGCGGCGATCGCCGTGATTGAGAATCCCTTTGCGGGGAAATATGTCGAAGACCTTTCCCCGCTGATTGCGATTGGCGAGGAACTGGGCGAGCTGCTGTCGAAGCGCGCGGTGGCGGCGCTCGGTATCGATGGCGCAAAGGCGCAGAGCTATGGCAAGGCCGCGGCCGTCGGCGAGAACGGCGAGCTGGAGCATGCCGCCGCGATCCTGCATCCGAAGATGGGTGCGCCCGTGCGCAAAGTGCTGAGCAAGGGCGCGGCGCTGATCCCGTCGTCGAAAAAACGCAGCGGTCCCGGCACGACGCTGGATATCCCTCTGGGGCACAAGGACGCAGCCTTCGTACGCAGCCATTTTGACGGCATGGAGGTACAGGTCAACGATGCGCCGCGCGCCAACGAGATCATGGTCGCGGTTGCCGTCACCGACAGCGGCCGTCCGCTGCCGCGCGTCGGCGGGCTGACGGTTGCGGAGATCAAGGGCGAAGACGGATTGAGGTAGCGCGATCCGGAGAGCCGGGCACGGGTTCTCCGATCAAATCGTGTGCGAACGAGAGAAGTTCAAAACTGGAGGTTGGGATGCGAGCAAGAAACGTTTTTGTCGGCGCGGCCTTCGCGCTTCTGGCCGGCGGCATGGCCCATTCGGCCCTGGCGCAGGAAATCAAGATCGGCGAGATCAACAGCTATTCGCTGCTGCCGGCCTTCACCGAGCCCTATCGCAAGGGATGGCAGCTCGCGGTCGAACAGATCAACGCGGCCGGTGGCATCAACGGCAAGAAGCTCGTCGTCATCTCCAAGGACGATGGCGGCAAGCCGGCGGATGCGCAGACCGCGGCCAATGAGCTCGTCTCAAGCGAGGGTGTCGCGATGCTCACGGGCACGTTCCTGTCGAACATCGGCCTCGCTGTCAGCGACTTCGCCAACCAGAAGAAGGTGTTCTTCCTCGCGGCCGAGCCGCTCACGGACGCGATCACCTGGTCCAAAGGCAACAAATACACCTTCCGCCTGCGTCCCTCCAACTACATGCAGGCGGCGATGCTGGTGGAGGCAGCCAGCAAGCTGCCTGCGAAACGCTGGGCGACGATCGCGCCGAACTACGAATACGGTCAATCGGCGGTCGCGGTGTTCAAGAAACTGATGTCGGAGAAGCGCCCGGACATCCAGTGGGTCGACGAGCAATGGCCGCCGCAGGGCAAAATCGACGCGGGCCCGGTGGTGCAGGCGGTGGCCGCCGCCAATCCGGAAGCGATCCTCAACGTCACCTTCGGCGCCGATCTCGTTAAGCTCGTGCGCGAAGGCAACACCCGCGGGCTGTTCAAGGGACGCGAGGTCGTCTCCTTCCTGACCGGCGAGCCCGAATATCTCGATCCGCTCAAGGACGAGACGCCCGAGGGTTGGATCGTCACCGGCTATCCCTGGTACTCGATCAAGACGCCCGAGCATGACGCGTTCCTGAAGGCCTACCAGGCCAAGTACAACGACTATCCGCGCCTCGGCTCGATCGTCGGCTACCAGACCATCAAATCGGCGGCGGCAATCCTGGCGAAGGCCGGCTCGACCGATCCGGAGAAGCTGATCACCGCAGCGGAGGGGCTGTCGATGCCGTCGCCGTTCGGCGAGATCACCTTCCGCAAGATCGACCATCAGTCGACGCTCGGTGCCTATGTCGGTAAGACCGCGCTGAAGGACGGCAAGGGTGTGATGGTGGATTCATCCTACAAGAAGGGCGCGGACTACCTGCCTGGCGACGCCGAAATTGAGAAGCTGCGTCCGAAGGATTGATCTGGCTTCACTCTCCGCTGCCGTAGGGTGGGTTAGCCGAAGGCGTAACCCACCACCTTCGGTGCCACAAGAAATGGTGGGTTACGCCCGGCGAACTCCGCTCCGCGTAGCCGCTGGACTAACCCACCCTACGAATTCATCTAACCCGGACCGCCGATGGCCTTTTATGTCGTACAGTTTCTGACCGGTCTCGCCAGCGCAGCGTCGCTGTTCCTGGTGGCGTCGGGCCTGTCGATCATCTTCGGCGTGACGCGGATCGTGAATTTCGCGCATGGCGCCTTCTACATGATCGGCGCCTACATCGCCTTCACGCTGACCGAGCGGCTGTCGGGCGCGTTCGGCTTCTGGGGCAGCATCGTTCTGGCGGCGCTGGCAGTGGCGCTGATTGGAATCATCGTCGAGATGGTGCTGCTGCGGCGCATCTATCACGCGCCCGAACTGTTCCAGTTGCTCGCGACCTTCGGCCTGACCCTGATGGTCGAAGATCTCGTGGTGCTGATCTGGGGGCCTGACGACCTCGTCGGTCGCCGCGCGCCCGGCTTCAAGGGCGCGATCGATTTCTTCGGCCAGAACATTCCGAGCTATGATCTGTTCCTGATCGTGCTCGGACCCGTCGTGCTCGGCATTCTCTGGCTGCTGTTCCAGCGCACGCGCTGGGGCGTCTTGGTGCGCGCCGCGACGCAGGACCGCGACATGGTCGCTGCGCTCGGCGTGAACCAGAAGTGGCTGTTCACGAGCGTGTTCGCGGTCGGCGTCTTCCTTGCAGCCCTCGGCGGCGCGCTCCAGATTCCGCGCGATGCCGTGCATCACGCCATGGATCTTCGGATCATCGTGGAAGTGTTCGTTGTGGTCGTGATCGGCGGCCTCGGCAGCATCGTCGGCGCCTTCGTTGCGGCGGTGCTGGTGTCCGAGCTCAACGCCTTCGGCATCCTGATCTTCCCGAAGATCTCCATCATCCTGGTCTTCCTGGTGATGGCCGTGGTGCTGATCGTGCGGCCCTGGGGCCTGTTCGGCAAGCCCGAGGCGGCCGCGCGCAAGACGCCGGGTCTGACTGTCAATCCATGGCGCCCGATGACCTCGAACGAGCGGCTGGCTGCGCTGGCCGCGCTCGTCATCGCAGCGACGCTGCCCCTGTTCGCCGGCAATTACGCGCTGACGGTCGGCTCGGAGATCGCGATCTTCGTCATCTTCGCCGTCAGCCTGCACTTCCTGATGTCCGTCGGCGGGCTCGCATCGTTCGGCCATGCCGCCTATTTCGGGCTTGGTGCCTACGGCATCGCCTTCCTCGCCAAGATGGCGGGGCTCCCGATGATCGTGTGTCTGTTGCTCGGTCCGCTGCTCGGCTGCATGGGCGCGGCCGTGTTCGGCTTCTTCGCGGTGCAGCTGTCCGGCGTCTATTTCGCCATGCTGACGCTCGCCTTCGCGCAGATCGTGTGGTCGATCGCATTCCAGTGGGTGAACGTGACGGGCGGTGACAACGGCATTCTGGGCCTTTGGCCGTCGAGCTGGGCCGCGAGCCCATCGCATTTCTATTGGCTCGCGCTCGGCGTCGCGGCGCTGGTGACCATCGCGCTTCGAGCCATGGTGTTCTCGCCGTTCGGCTATGCGCTCCGGGCGACGCGTGACTCGGCGCTGCGCAGCGAAGCGATCGGTATCGACGCGAAGCGCATCCAGTGGACCGCCTTCGTGATCGCAGGCACCACTGCCGGTATCGGCGGCGCGCTGTTCGCCTACCTCAAGGGCAGCGTCTTCCCTGACAATCTCGGCATCTCGCTCTCGGTCGATGCGCTGGTCATGGTGCTGCTCGGCGGCGTCGAAACTGTATCGGGCGCGGTGATCGGCGCCATCGTCTACAAGGCTCTGAACATCTGGCTGGTCAGCCAGACCGACCTGTCGAAGCTCGTGCTCGGCGGCTTCATCATGCTGATCGTCGTCGTCTTCCCCAAGGGCATCGTCGGCATGCTGGAGCTGCTGGCGCAGCGCCGTAAGAAAGCATCGCCCCCGGGATCTCCCTTGCTTGCCAAGCCGATCGAGTCCGCCGAATGAGCGTCGCACCCCCACTTCTTGCGGTCGAAGGCCTGACCAAATCCTATGGCGGCATCCATGCCGTGCGCGGTGTCTCGTTCTCGCTGTGTGCCGGCGAGATCCTGGCACTGATCGGCCCGAACGGCGCCGGCAAGAGCACTTGCTTCGACATGCTCAACGGCCAGAACAAGCCGGATTCCGGCCATGTCCGTCTGCTCGGCGAAGAGATCACCGGCAGGAAGCCGCGCGATGTCTGGCGCCTCGGCGTCGGGCGCACGTTTCAGATCACTGCGACCTTCGCTACCATGACTGTGCGCGAGAACGTGCAAGTCGCGCTGATCTCGCACGGGAAGCAGCTGTTCAATCTGTTCGGCTCGGCGCCGAAGTTCGACCGCGGCGAGGCCGGCCGTCTGCTCGAGCTGGTCGGCATGAGCGGCTACGCGGATCGGCCCTGCGGCGAGCTCGCCTATGGCGACCTCAAGCGGCTCGAGCTTGCGGTGGCGCTCGCCAACCAGCCAAAGCTGCTCTTGATGGACGAGCCGACCGCGGGCATGGCACCGCGCGAGCGTGTCGACCTGATGCGGCTGACCGCGCAGATCGCGCGGGAGAAATCGATCGGCGTGCTCTTCACCGAGCACGACATGGACGTTGTGTTCGAACATGCCGACCGCATCATCGTGCTCAACCGCGGCACGCTGATCGCCGAGGGTTCGCCGGCCGAGGTGCGCGGCAATCCGCAGGTGCAGGCGGTCTATCTCGGCGAGGGCCTCGTCTACGATGCCCGCCATCGCGAGGGAGCCTCGACATGAAGCTGACGGTCGAAGCGCTCAACAGCCATTATGGTCCGGCGCATATCCTGTTCGATATCGGCTTCGAGGTCGGCGAGGGCGAGGTCGTCGCGCTGCTCGGGCGCAACGGCGCCGGCAAGTCGACGACCTTTCGCTCCATCGTTGGCCTCGTCGCGCAGCGAACCGGCCGCATCATGTTCGAGGGCAAGGACGTCTCGGTGCGTCCGACGCATGAGATCGTGCGCGAGGGCCTCGGCTATGTGCCGGAGGAGCGGCGCATCTTCACGGACCTGACCGTTGAGGAAAATCTCGAGGTCGGTCGCCAGCCCAAGCGTCCGAACGCTCCGCACTGGACGCGCGAAAAACTGTTCACGCTATTTCCAAACCTGGGTGAGATGAAAAACCGTCCGGGCGGGCGCATGAGCGGCGGCGAGCAGCAGATGCTCACCATCGCGCGCACGCTGATGGGCAATCCGTCGCTGGTCCTGTTGGACGAGCCTTCGGAGGGCCTGTCGCCGAAGATCGTGGAACAGATGGTCGATGCCATCCTGACCATGAAGAAGGAAGGCGTCAGCATCGTCGTCTCCGAGCAGAATCTGCATTTCGCGCGGCTGATTTCCGATCGCGCCTACATCATCGAGCGCGGCCGCATCTGCTTCGGCGGCACCATGGCCGAGCTCGACGCACGTCCGGATATCCGTGACGCGCATCTGTCGTTGTGAGGGCAAAGGGAAGGGCAGCGAACGGATGGCGAGAAGCGTTGCGGCAAAGAAAAACGGCAAACCAGCAAAACCGCCTTACGTGCTCGACGAGCAGGTCGGCTTCATCCTGCGCCAGGTGTGGCAGCGCCACAGCTCGATCTTCTCCCGCGACATCGGCACCAATTTGACGCCGACCCAATGGGCGGCGCTGTCGAAGCTCGCCGAGACCGGGCCGTGCTCGCAGAACCAGCTCGGACGTCTCACGGCGATGGACGTTGCGACCATCAAGGGCGTGATCGACCGCCTGACGGCGCGCGGCCTGACGGAAACGAGCCAGGATCCCGAGGACGGGCGGCGCTTGCTGGTCACCCTGACTCGCGCCGGTCAGCAGCTTGCCGAGAAGCTGGCGCCGAACGCGCTCGCGATCACCCGCGAGACGCTGGCGCCGCTCGACGCGAAGGAGCGCGAAACGCTGATGGCGCTGCTCAATAAGCTCCGGTGAGGAAGGTGCCGTAGGGTGGGCAAAGGCGCAACGCGCCGTGCCCACCATCTTCATCGCATTTGCAGGCGCAATGGTGGGCACGCTTCGCTTTGCCCACCCTACGATACCGAGCAAGGTGCCTCACCGTCACCCTGAGGTGGCCGCTGCGGCCCTCGAAGGGCGACGGCCCCGCTGCGTCAGCTCGGCCGTTCATCCTTCGAGGCTCGCACACGGCGCCTTCGCGCCGTGCACTCGCACCTCAGGATGACGGGTTTGGTGTTTTCGCGAGCCTACTTCGCCACCACCTCCGGTACCTTGCCCGCCGGCGGCGTGTTGCGGCTGCGCTGGGTCCGGACGATGCCGTCGATGATGGTCATGCCGATGCCGGGGAGATCGCCGAGCTGAACGCTCTCCAAAATGGTCTTGCCGGGCGAGTGTTGCGCCTTGTCCATGATGACGAAGTCGGCGGAGCGGCCGACCTCGATCAGGCCGCAATCGAGCTCGCGCATCCGCGCGGTATTGCCGGTGGCAAGGCAGAACGCGATCTCGGCCGGCAACTCGCCGAGCGAGGACAGCATCGAGACCATGCGTAAGATGCCGAGCGGCTGCACGCCGGAGCCGGCCGGCGCGTCGGTGCCGAGGATGACGCGGTGCAGATCGCCCATCTCGCGCGCGGTGCGCAGCGTGAACAGGGCCGAGCGCTCGTTGCCGTTGTGCACGAGCTCGAGGCCGCGCTTGCAGCCCTCGCAGATGCAGCGGATCTGGTCGTCGGGAAGCGCCGTGTGGCCGCCATTGATGTGGCCGACCACGTCGGTATCGGCCTCCAGCACCACGTCCTTGTCGATCAGGCCGGAGCCGGGGATCGACGGGCCGCCGGTATGGATCGTGCTCTGGATGCCGTATTTACGCGCCCAGCCGACCATCTTCCGCGCGGTCGGACCATCCTTGACGCCACCGAGCCCGACCTCGCCGAGCAGCTTGACGCCGTTGGCGGCCATCTCCTTGAAATCCTCCTCGACCATCTCGCACTCGATCACCGGCGCGCCGGCGTGAACCTTCACGCCGCCGGGGCGCAAGGTCCAGAACGCGCGCTGGGCGTATACGGCCATGGCCTTGAGACCGACGACGTCGCGGGGGCGGCCGGGCATGTGCACTTCGCCGGCCGAGATCATGGTGGTGACGCCGCCATGGAGGTAGCTGTCGATCCAATTGATCTGGTTCTGCCGCGGCGTCCAGTCGCCGGCAACGGGATGCACGTGGCTGTCGATCAGGCCCGGCGCGACCGTGGTGCCGTGGGCGTCGACGATGGTGGTCGCGCCTTCGGTATCGACGTCCTTGAAGCGGCCGATCGCGGTGATCTTGCCGTTCTCGGCAACGATGGTGTCGCCGTCCAGGATCGGCTTTTCCAGGGCGCCGGACAGGATCAGGCCGATATTCCGGATCACGAGCTTCGAGGGTCCGGTGGCCTGGGGTGCATCATGCGCCATGGAAGGGGCTCCTTATTCCTAACTGCAACGCTTCCGATCTTGGGCAGCCTTGACCGCGGGATCAAGCCGGATTATTCATTAGTGTACGAATGATCGTGTACAAACGACGCATAGCTGCCCGCCTCGGAACCGCATTGCAAGCGACAGGGAAGGTGAGATGAGCAATTTCAATCAGGAAAGCGTTTTGAGCGTCCACCACTGGACCGACACGCTGTTCTCCTTCAAGACCACCCGCAGCCCGACCTTCCGTTTCCGCAACGGCGAGTTCACCATGATCGGGCTCAAGGTCGGCGAGAAGCCGCTGCTGCGGGCCTACAGCGTCGCCAGCGCCAATTACGAGGACACGCTGGAGTTCTTCTCGATCAAGGTGCCGGATGGTCCGCTGACCTCACGGCTTCAGCACCTGAAGGAAGGCGACGAGATCATCGTCAGCCGCAAGGCCACCGGCACGCTGGTGATCGACAATCTGGAAGAGGGCCGCAACCTCTACCTCATCGGCACCGGCACGGGGCTCGCGCCGTTCCTGAGCGTGATCAAGGACCCCGAGACCTACGAGCGCTTCGAGAAGGTGGTGCTGCTGCACGGCTGCCGGCACGTCAGGGAGCTCGCCTATGGCGAGATGATCACCGAGACGCTGCCCAAGGACGAGCTGATCGGCGAGTACATCCGCAATCAACTGATCTACTACCCGACCGTGACGCGCGATCCCTTCCGCAATCGCGGCCGCATTACCGACCTCATCACGTCAGGTAAGCTGTTCACCGACATCGGCCTGCCGGCCCTGGAAGCCGCCCACGACCGCGTCATGATCTGCGGCAGTCCGGCCCTGGTCGCAGACACGCGCGTGCTGCTGGGCGAACGCGGCTTCATCGAGGGCAATCACGGCGAGCCGGCCCAGTTCGTGGTCGAAAAGGCCTTTGCCGAACGCTGAGCCATTCCCTTCCGATGAGTCGGAACGGGGGCTTGGATTTGACGCGTTTTCTTTACGCGAACCGATGTCCGCTTCGCTCGAAAACGCTATAGGCCCGTAATTCCTGCCCAATAAGGTCGCATTTTCGCCGCCGGGCGCCCGTTGCGGCGCCGATTCGGCGCACGATACTATATGGGAGCGAATCAGCGGAGTTCCCACATGGTTGCGGACAGCGACAGCAACATCGCCTGGCACCGGGTCCAGTTGAAGAAGAACCGCGCCGAGTTGAAGGCGCTCGAGACTGCGCGCTTCACGATGGGCGAGATCGCCTCTTCGAAGCGGAACGGCGACACCCAGAAGACCATCGCGGAACTCAAGCGCAAGATCGCGCAGTCCGAGCGCGTGATCGCCGATCACGACAAGCGCACGCGCCGACCGCTCGCGACCGACCTGCAAAGCCTCAGCAATGGCAGCTGGAGCCATTGGGACGCCTACACCAGCCAGCAGCAGCGCAAGACCGGGCAGCGATCTCCGGGACGCGGATAGGTCTTTCGACGTCTGCGGCCGAAGCAGGTGCACGTTCCGCCCTTGCATCGGCCGCGCTGCGCACCATCTGGTTGAGACGCCAGCAATCACTCCGGTGAACGCATGACAGCGCGCCTCGATTTCTCCAGCGAGGCCTTTTTTCGCGATCCGCCCAAGGCGATCGCGACGCTGCGCATGTCCGGCCCCGTAGTCGCGACGCGATTTCCTCTCATCGGCGAGGTCTGGATCACCACGACCCATGACGCCACCGCGCAGGTCCTGAAGGACGGCACCACCTTCACGCTGCGCAGGGAGGATGGCGACGTCGCCGGTCTGCGCTGGTGGATGCCGAGATACGTTAGGACCATCGCCAACAACATGCTGACGATGGACGAGCCGGATCACACCAGGCTGCGCAGCATCGTGGACGAGGCTTTTCGTCGGCGCGCCATCGTCGCGATGGAGCCGCGCATCCGCGCCATCGCCGACGATCTCGCCGACGAACTCTTTGCGAACGGAAGTCCGGCCGATCTCGTCCAGCGCTACGCGCGTATCCTGCCGCTCGCGGTGATCTCCGAGCTCCTGGGCCTGCCTCCGGCGGACCGTCCGCGATTCATCGCCTGGGCCAACGCGATGTCCTCGCTGACCAATGCCGTCAGCTTCTTCCGCCTGCTGTTCGCGTTCCGCAAGATGCGCGCTTACCTCGAACGGCAGTTGCAGATCGCGCGTGTCCAGGGCGGCGAAGGCCTGATCGCGGAGCTGGTCCAGGTCGAGCGCGAGGGTGGCCAGATCACGCCGGACGAAATGGTCTCGATGGTTTTTCTGCTGCTCGCGGCCGGCTCGGAGACCACCACGCATCTCATCAGCGGTTCGGCCTACGAACTGCTCAGGAATCCTGGGTTGCGCGATTGGCTCGAAGGAGACTGGAGCCGCGTCGGCCTCGCCGTCGAGGAGTTCCTGCGCTTCGTCTCGCCAGTGCAATTCTCCAAGCCGCGCTATGTGCGGCGGGATGTCGAGGTGGAAGGCGTGCGCCTGAGGAAGGGCGATCGCGTCATGGTGATGCTCGCCGCGGCGAACATGGATCCCACGGTGCACGATGATCCCGAGAAGCTCGATCTCGAACGCAAGCCTAACCGCCACCTCTCGTTCGGAACAGGAATCCATTTCTGCCTTGGCCACCAGCTCGCGCGCATCGAGGCGGCGTGCGCATTGGAAGCGCTGTTCGTGCGATGGCCGAAGCTTGGCTTGGCCGTCGATCCCGCCGAGGTCCGCTGGCGCAGGCGGCCGGGTTTGCGCGCGATTGCGAAGCTTCCCGTCTCGACCGAGGGTCGCGGAACACCCGCGGCGCGCGCGGAAGCGATGATTGATCGTTCCCTCACCGCGGCGGGCTGAGATCAGCTACTCTCTTCGGAAAATCTTGGTCGAGCGTTATCAATCAGGAACGGTGTGCCGTTGGTCCTGTTGTCATTAGGACGTCGGAGACGACGGGAGTTCCTTGGCCGCATGTCGCAGATCGACGTCTTAACGGGAGACAAGATCATGGCCAGCAAGATGCCACCTGTTCCGCCGGAAAATCAGAGCCCGAAGGGAACCGGCGATACCAAACAAGTGTCGCCCAATCAGACCCCGCACGGTCAACAGCGCGTGGAAAATCCGGACCAGCAGGGACAGCAGGGCAACATCAAGCAGAACACGACCAATCAAGGCTATCAGCAAGATCGCTGAGGAGGGCGACATTCATGTCGACATCCACCAAGACACCGAACAGCATTCGTCAGGGCGGACCTGGCGCTTCGCATGAGAATGCGAAGGCCCCGTTGGAGGTGAAGAAGCCGCCGGCGGACGATTTGCAGCGCAGCCATAGCCGGATCTCCGGCGGAGGCGGCGAGCGAGATTCTCATCACAGTCATGATGAAGCCGGAAAGGGCGGAGGCAGGTAGTTCATGAGCAGCAAGCAACCCAAATTGTACACACCGAGCGAAAAGGACATGCGTGACAATCCTCTGATCGGAGGATCGAAGGGGGCTACCATGGCGGGCGTGTCACCCGACGATCTCGAAGATGCTCTCGGCGAGAACACGATCGAAGGCGATCGCGAGAACGATGTGGGCATCGGCGGCGGCATCGACAAGGACGTCGCACATGGCGGCGCGCACCGAAGAGGTCGGTAGCTTCGGAGAACGAGCATGCAAGGCAAAAAGACCCACGAGCAGCAGGTTCGCATCCTCGAGCGCAAGCCCGATGTTCCGAACGCGCGCGAGCTCGATCAGGCGATCGGTCGCAAGTCCGGGGACGCTGTCCATCACGCGCGTCCGGACGCCAGGCACAGCGAATACGCGGTAAGTCGCGGCGGCCTCAATCAGGAGAGCGACCACAACAAGCACAACGATCCCGGCCAGAGCGGCCACAAGCCGCCGAAGCCAATGCCGGCACAACAGAAACACTGAGCGTTCAAAGGGGGCGATCACTGCAAGAGGAGAAATCGATGCCAGCTGGGCACGGCAGTAAGACGCACTTCAGATCGGGCATGCATGGCAAGGGCGACGGCACCGGTGCCATGGCCGATATTCCCAAGGACAAGATCGGCGACAACATGGTGCTGTCCAATCGCGACAAGACGCAGCATTCGGACATTCGCGGCATGGATGGCAAGTTCATCCAGACCGAGCAGTATCAGGATCACGCAGCCAACCGGCTCGACGAGGAGCCAGGGACTGACGAGACCTGATAGGGGGCGTTCCTCCCGATCAACTGGCGGACCGGTGTTCAGCCGGTCCGCTTTTTTGTCGGCGCGAGATCGCGCTCCCAGCCGAACACCGAGCGGCCGTCGAGATCGGGCGAAGCGGCGCGCTCGCCGGCGATGTAGGCTTCGACCGAGGGACCTCGTGCAGTCCGCTCCAGCCGCCGCGCCTGGTCGTCGAGGCGCTTGATCGCCTGCATCTCTTCTTCGCGCCCGAGCTTGGCGGTCTGGATCGCGCCCTTCAACACGCGGATGGTCTCGTCATAGACCTTGATCGGAACGGGGTAGGGATGCCGGTCCTTGCCGCCATGGGCGAGCGAAAAGCGCGCGGGATCTTTGAAACGATAGGGCGCGCCATGCACGACCTCGGCAACCATTGCAAGTGAGCGCACCGTGCGCGCACCGACGCCGGGCGTCAGCAACAGCTCCGGGAAATCGACCGGGCCGCGCTCGGCCGCGGCAGCGAGGGTGCCGTGCAGGCGGCGTGCGAACACATCCTTGGGGCGGACGTCGTGATGCGCGGGCATGATCAGGTGCGGCAGCATGGCTTGCGCCGGCTCGAGGCCGGTGAGCCGTTCGAACTCGGAGACAATGCGATCCGGGCCGAAGCCGCTCAACAGCTCGAGCTGCGCGGTGCGCGAGACATCGGCGCGATGGTCGGTGAGATTGACGATCTCGCCTTGCTGCGGACCGTCGATCGCACTGTGCGGCGTATCGACAAAACTCTTCAGCGCCTCGGAATGCCAGTGATAGCGGCGGGCCTGCCGCTTGTCGCCGTTCATGCCCTGCTGCACCACCGTCCATTTGCCATCGGCGGTGACGAAGAATCCATGGAGATAGAGGTCGAAGCCGTCTTGCACCGCCGCGCTGTCGACTTTCGCCACCAGGCGGCTGGCACGCGTCAGCTTCACGCCGTCGAAGCCGACGCGCTCGCCGAGCTGCAACAGCTCGTCCGGCGTCTTGCGCGAATGCTGGCCGCGGCCGCCACAGACATAGATGCCGAGCTCGTCCTGGAGCGGTCCGAGTCCACGCTTCAGCGCGCCGATCACGGAGGTCGTGATGCCCGAGGAGTGCCAGTCCATCCCCATCACGGCGCCAAATGATTGAAACCAGAACGGATGCGACAGCCGCTGAAGAAACGCATCACGGCCGTAATGATGAACGATCGCCTCAGTGACGATCGCGCCGAGGGAAGCCATGCGGCTTGCAAGCCACGGCGGAACCCGCCCGGTGTGGAGAGGAAGATCGGCGCTGCCGGTACGTCGAGTCATGAGTGCGTCAAATCTAGCGCAATTCGTCAACGGTTGCATCAGCGGAATGATGCGTTGCACTGCATGGGGGAGCCAAGCTGACCGGCAGGCGTTGAGCGGGCTACGCGAATGCAGTGATGGGGACAACAATGAGCTGGCAGGCCCTCATGGCCGACATCGACGGGATGTTCGGCTGGATACCGTCTTGGTTTGTCGGCCTCAGCCTGGTTGCAGGCGCGATCCTGCTTGCCCTGTCCCTCTATCGGTTCGCAGCCTGGCTGCTCAAGCGCGCCTTCGGAACTCGTCTGCCGCTTCTGAGCGTGTTCATCGACCGGACCGCCGGTCCGGCCCAACTCGCCCTATGCCTCGCCGCCGTCGCGCTGGTGCTGCCGCTTGCGCCACTCGACGATATGATCCGAACGCCGTTGATGCGGGTGTTCGTCGTGGCCGTCATCGCGCTGATCGGCTGGATCTCGATCCGGATCGTCGACATGAGTGCGGCGCGCTATCTCCAGAACTTTCGCGACGTCACCGAGAACTTCATCGCGCGCAAGCACGTCACGCAGGTCCGCGTGTTCAAGCGCGTCACCGACACCATCATCGTCATCATCTCGGTGTCCGCCGCGTTGATGACGTTCGATTCGGTGAAGCAATATGGCGTCAGCCTGTTCGCCTCCGCCGGTGCCGCCGGTATCATCGTCGGTCTTGCCGCGCGGCCGCTGCTGAGCAATCTGATCGCGGGCTTGCAGATCGCCATCACCCAGCCGATCCGCATCGAGGATGCCGTGATCATCGAGAACGAGTGGGGATGGGTCGAGGACATCGCCGCGACCTATGTCGTGATCCGGCTATGGGACTGGCGCCGCATGGTGGTGCCGCTGTCCTATTTCATCGAAAAGCCGTTCCAGAACTGGACCCGTGACACCGCTTCCCTGATCGGCGTCATCGCGCTCCACGTCGATTACCGTGCCGATGTAGCGCGCATCCGTGGCTGGCTGGAGGAGGCGGTGAAGCAGTCCAAGCTCTGGGATGGCGCCGTGGTCAATCTCCAGGTGGTCGACGCGGATTCGCGCACCATCGAGCTTCGCGCGCTGGTCAGCGCGCGCAATGCGCCGCAATCCTGGGACCTGCGCTGCGAGATCAGGGAAAAGCTTGTGGCGTTCATCCGCGACGAGATGCCGGAGGCACTGCCGCGCGAGCGTGCGATCTTGATTCCGTCGGGCGGCGATGACGGCGATCTTCTCCAACGCGTGGCACCACCGGAGAAGGTGAGGGCGAGCGCGCGCAATTGACTCCCGACGCGATCAGCCGGCACCAACCACGGCCGCGTCGGTTTGCCGCTCGGGGCGCGGTCGCCGCTTACGCAATTTCCGCCGCGCCCAGATCAGGAGGCCGGTCGAGAGCAGCGTGAGCAGTGCGATCGACGTCACGACGTTGAGCGGCGAGGCGATCAGCGCCGACCAGTTTCCCTCATGGATCAGGCGCGGCCAGTTGCGCGGCAGCGGTGTGACGTCGGACGACGTGACGGCATAGGCGCGCAACTCTCCGCCGTGCGTGCGAGCACGTCGACCGCGCCGCCGGCGGCGTAGGGGACCAGAATGTGGACCGGCTTGTTCGGGTAACTTTCGGCGGCCTGCGCGGCGCCGCCCGCCAGCAGCAGACCAGCACCCAGCATCAACCCGCCGAGCTTCTTGTTCAAACGCAGCATTTGCCAGCACTCCTTAAGGGCATTCGCGCGCCTGCCGGCGGTCTCCATGCCGTTCCCGGACGCCGCCCGTGGTTTTTGTTGACGAGACTTGATCTTTTGTACGATAGTACAAATCACATGGTACGCAAGCCCACCAGCAAGGAAACGGTCCGCAAGCCGAACATGCGCGAGGCGATCCTCGCCGCGGCCGAGGAGCTGTTCGCCACCAACGGCTTCAATGCCGTCTCGGTACGCGACATCGCGCAGGCTGCTGGGGCCAATCCCGGCAGCGTGACCTATCATTTCAAGACCAAGGACGGCCTGCTGCTGGAGATCTACCGGCGCCATTGCGGGCCGATGAATTTGCGCCGATCGGAGCTGCTCGCGGCCGCCAAGCGCGTGCGCGATCTCCTGGACCGGCTGGAGGCGATCGTGCGCGCTTATGTGGTGCCGGCCTTCACCTCGGGCAGCGATCTCGCCGGCGGCGGGGCGCGCTTCACGCGGTTGCGCGCCGTGATGTCGGCGGAAGGCAACGAGGTCGCGCGCAAGATCATCGCGCAGACCTTTGACGACACCAGCCACGCCTTCATCGACGCGATCCACGAGAGCCTGCCGCATATCCCGCGCACCGACATCGTCTGGCGCAGCCACTTCCTGCTCGGTGCACTCTATTATTCATTGGTGACGCCCGAGCGCGTCTCGCGCCTGTCGCGTGGCGAAGCCGATGGCAGCGATGCCGCCATTGCCATCGAGCAACTGGTGCAGGCCACCGTTGCCGCGTTCCAGGCACCCGCGCTGGATCAAGCCGCGCCGGCGCGGCGGCGGCCGGTCGTCAGCAGCAAGACTTGAAAGAAGCCGCCCGAGCGGAGGCGCCTCGCGCTTCCGCTCGCAAACGGACCATGTGATGGTGTGTTGAGGATATGAACAGGCGGGAGTGCTTGCATCTCTTGACCGGACTGGCCGGCGCAGCGCTCGCGAGCGAAGCGCGCGCGCAAGGCGGCGAGCAGAGATCGATTCCGACCATTGAACCGCCGGACCCAAGTCCGAAAACGCCGTCGTTCAAGCTGCCGGCAAAATCCTGTGACAGCCATACCCACATTTTCGGCCCGGCGTCCCGCTATCCGTTCTCCGAGAAGCGCCCCTACAACACGGCCGATGCGCCGCTGGAGGCATTCCGCAGCGTGCACGAGAAGATCGGCGTCGAACGCTGCGTCATCGTCAATGCCACCGTTCACGGCACTGACAATCGCGTCGTCACCGACGCCATCGCCCAGAGCGAGGGCGCTTATAGGGGCATCGCCAACGTCAATGACGAGATGACCGAGAAGGAGCTGGTGGCGCTCGACAAGGCCGGCATCTGCGGTTGCCGCTTCGCCTTCCTCAAGCGCCTCGGCGGCGTCGGCGACATGGGAAAATTCCAGCGCATCGTGCATCGCGTCGCCGAGTTCGGCTGGCATATCGACGTCTATTTCGAGCCGGGTACGATCGCCGAATTCGCGCCCATCCTCTCCGCGCTGCCGACGCCTTACGTGATCGATCATATGGGCACGGTGCAGGCGGGGAAGGGCCTCGACGATCCGGGCTTCACGGCCTTGCTCGATCTCCAGAGGAAGGACGAGAAGTGCTGGGTCAAGATCACCGGCCTCGAACGTGCGTCACCGGCCGGCAAGCCGTTCCACGACGCCGTGCCATTCGCCAAAGCACTGATCGACAATGCGCCCGATCGCGTGCTGTGGGGCACCGATTGGCCGCATCCCAATGTCAAGGTCATGCCGAATGACGGCGAGATCGTCGACCTGATCCCGCTCTACGCGGCCGACGCAAAGCTCCAGCAGAAGCTGCTGGTCGACAATCCCGCGCGCCTGGTCAAGTTCACCTGATGACGATGATGTACACGCCGACCATTCCGCCGCCCGACCCGAACACGCGCACGCCGAAATTCAAGCTGCCGAAGCTTTCGTGTGACGCGCATTGCCACATCTTCGGACCCGGCGCGAAATATCCGTACGCGCCTGACCGTTCCTACACGCCGCCCGATGCGCCGCTGGAGGATTTCCGCGCGCTGCATGCCAAGCTCGGGGTGGAGCGTGCCGTCATCGTGAATGCCAGCGTGCACGGCACGGACAACACGGTGGCGCTCGATGCCATCGCGCAGAACAAAGGCGTCTACCGCGCCGTCGCAAACATCGACGACACCATCACCGAGCGCGGGCTGCGGGTGCTGCATGACGGTGGCTTCCGCGGTTGCCGCTTCAATTTCGTCCGCCATCTCGGCGGCGTCCCTGATAAGGGCGTTTTCGACCGCGTCATCGCCATGGTCGCGCCGCTCGGCTGGCATATCGATCTGCATTTCGACGCGATCGACCTGCCTGACTATGCCGACATGCTGGCAAAGCTGCCGCTGAGCTACACTATCGACCACATGGGACGGGTGAAGGCCTCCGATGGGCTCGACCAGCTTCCGTTCAGGATCTTGATCGAGCTGATGCAGCGCGACGAGAAATGCTGGGTCAAGATCTGCGGCTCGGAACGTGTGTCCTCGGGCGGTCCGCCCTTCACGGACGCGGTGCCGTTCGCGCGTAAGATCGTCGAGACCGCGCCCGACCGCGTCATCTGGGGCACGGACTGGCCGCATCCGAACGTCAAGGTGATGCCGAATGACGGTGACCTCGTCGATCTGATCCCGCTGTTCGCGCCGGAGCCGGAGTTTCAGCAGAAGATCCTCGTCGACAATCCCGCGCGCCTGTTCGGGTTCGACCAATGACGGCGCTCGCGATCGACAAGCCGCGCGGCCGCGCCTGGTGGAAGGAGCTCTGGATCCAGGTGCTCATCGCCATGGCGGCCGGCATCGCGCTTGGGATCGCCAGCCCCGAGGCGGGCGCCAAGATGCAGCCGCTGGGCGATGCCTTCATCAAGGCGATCCGGATGCTGATCGCGCCGATCATCTTCTGCACCGTCGTGCATGGCATCGCGCACATGGCCGACATGGCGCGCGTCGGGCGCGTTGCGGTGAAGGCGATCGTCTATTTCGAGGTCATGACGACGATCGCGCTGATTATCGGCCTCGTCGCGGTGAACCTGCTCAAGCCCGGCGTCGGCATGAACATCGATCCCGCCGGCATCAATGCCAGCGCCATCGAGCCCTATGTCAAGCAGACCGGTGCGATCGGCTTCGTGCCGTTCCTGATGAACATCGTGCCCGCGACGTTTGTCGGCGCCTTTGCCGAGGGTAACATTCTCCAGGTGCTGTTCATCTCGGTGTTGTGCGGCTTCGCGCTGGTGCAGCTCGGCGATCGCGCGGCGCCGCTGGTCAATCTGATCGACATCGCTGCCAAGATGGCGTTCGCCGTCGTCGGCTTCGTGATGTGGGCGGCGCCGATCGGCGCATTCGGCGCCATCGCCTTTACGGTCGGCAAATTCGGCGTGGGCTCGCTGGCCTCGCTCGGCAAGCTGCTGGGTGGCTTCTATCTCACCTGCGTAGTCTTCATCATTGTCGCGCTCGGCCCCGTCGCGCGTCTCTGCGGCTTCTCGCTGCTCAAGCTGATCCGCTACATCTGGGAAGAGCTGCTGATCTGCATCGCCACGACGTCGTCCGAGACGGTGTTGCCGCGGATGCTGACCAAGCTGGAAAAGGCCGGCTGCGAGAAGAGCGTCGTGGGGCTCGTGATCCCGACCGGCTATTCCTTCAATCTCGACGGCACCTGTCTCTACCTCGCCGCGGCCTCGGTTTTCCTGGCACAGGCGACCAACACGCCGTTCGGCCTTGCCGAGCAGATCGAGCTGCTGCTGATCCTGCTCGTGACCTCCAAGGGCGCGGCGGGAATCGCGGGCGCGGCCTTCGTCGTGCTGGCGGCGACGCTGTCGGCCACCGGCACCATTCCGGTGACGAGCGTTGCGCTGGTGCTCGGAATTCATCGCCTGATGTCGCAGGGGCTGACGCCGACCAATCTGATCGGGAACGCGGTTGCGACGATCGCAATTGCCAAATGGGAAGGCGCGCTCGACGGCGAGCGTCTCCGGCGTGTGCTCGACGGCGAGGAACAAGCGGCCGCCGCGGCGTGATGAACCGGCTTCCTGCCTGAGGCAGACGGCCTATGATGCTTACGAACGAAAGGGGAGTTTGTCCCATGAAAACCGGTCTCGTGATCACCGCCCATCCCGGCGATTTCGTCTGGCGCGCCGGCGGCGCCATCGCGCTGCATGCGAAGAAAGGCTATCGCATGAAGATCGTGTGCATGTCCTTCGGCGAGCGCGGCGAGAGCCAGTTCGCCTGGAAGGAGAAGGGGGCGACGCTGGAATCGGTCAAGGCCGGTCGCAAGGACGAGGCGGAGCGGGCCGCAAAGCTGTTAGGTGCCGAGATCGAGTTCTTCGATTGCGGCGACTATCCGTTGAAACTCACCGAGGCGCATTTCGACCGCATGGTCGACATTTACCGCGAGCTCAATCCGAGCTTCGTGCTGACCCACGCACTGGAAGACCCTTATAATTTCGACCATCCAAACGCCGCGCATTTCGCGCAGGAGACCCGGGTGGTCGCGCAGGCGATGGGCCACAAGCCCGGTGCGCAGTACAAATATTCGGCGCCGCCGGTGTTCCTGTTCGAGCCGCACCAGCCGGAGCAGTGCAATTACAAGCCGGACCTGCTCCTCAAGATCGACGAGGTCTGGAAGGAGAAGTACGAGGCGTTCCAGATCCTGGCCGCGCAGAAGCATCTCTGGGGCTATTACGAGCGCGTCGCGCTCAACCGCGGCATCCAGGGCAGCCGCAACACCGGCGTGCCCATGACCTATGGCGAGGCCTATCAGCGTCTGTTTCCGACCGTTGCGGAGGAACTCGCATGAAGCCGGTCGTCGTTCGCAACATCACGCGTGGCGATCCCGCCGGAATGGCGGAGTACGGCGTCTCGACCGTGCACGAGGCCTATGGCCGCATTGGCCTGATGAAGCCATATTTGCGGCCGGTCTGGCCGGGCGCGGCGATTGCCGGCCCCGCGGTCACCGTGCTGGCGCAGCCCGGCGACAATTGGATGATCCATGTCGCGGTCGAGCAGTGCAAAAAGGACGATATCCTCGTCGTCGGCTGCACCACCGACAATACCGACGGCATGTTCGGCGAGCTGCTGGCGACCTCGCTCCAGGTGCGCGGCGTGCAGGGATTGATCATCGATGCCGGCTGCCGCGACGTCAAAGCGCTGCACGAGATGAAGTTTCCGGTGTGGTCGCGCGCGGTCTCAGCCAAGGGCACGGTCAAGGCCACGCTCGGCTCGGTCAATGTCCCCGTGGTCTGCGCCGGCGTCAATGTTGATCCCGGTGACATCATCGTGGCCGACGACGACGGCGTCGTCGTGGTGCCGAAGCGGTACGCGGCCGAAGTCGCCGAGAAGGCGAAGAAACGCAATGCCGATGAAGGCGGCAAGCGCACGCGTCTCGCCTCGGGCGAGCTCGGCCTCGACATGTACAGCATGCGCGAGGCGCTGGCGAAAGCCGGGCTCGTCTATGTCGACAATCCCGAGGACGTCTGAGGCAACGGCGGGAGCGGGCGGATGGATCGTCTCAAGCTGAAGGCCGTGCTCGGCAGTCACCCTCATGTCCGGGCGGTGAAGAGCGGCGAGCTCCGCTCTGACCTTTTCGACCTCGACTTCATCGAGTACGCGCCGACCAACACGGCATTCAAGCCGATGGTGCGCGAGCAGGCCTTCGACGTCTGCGAGATGGCAATCGTCACTTATCTGATGGCGAAGGCGCACGGCAAGCCGCTGGTGCTGCTGCCGGCCACCATGCTCGGCCGCTTCCAGCATGCCTACGCGCTCTACAATCCCGCGCGAGGAACGCTCGGCCCGTCCGACCTCGAGGGCAAGCGCGTCGGCATCCGCTCGTTTACGACCACGACCGGCGCCTGGATCAGGGGCATCCTCGCCAACGACTACGGCGTCAATCTCGACAACATCCGCTGGGTGACGTTCGAGGATCCGCACGTCGCCGAATATGTCGACACCACCGAGCGCGCCCCGAAGGACAAGAAGATCCTGCAGATGCTGCTCGACGGCGAGCTCGATTCCGTCCTCGGCGAGACCTCCAACGATCCCAAGCTGAAGCCGCTATTCCCTGATCCGGCCGCGGAGGCCGCCAAATGGTACGCCCGGCGCGGCGTCGTGCCGGTCAATCATCTCGTGGTCGTGACCGAGCGCCTCGCCAGATCACGCCCCGACGTGGTCGCAGGCGTCTATGATCTGCTCAAACGGAACAAGGAGCTGGCGGGGCCCGCGGCCTCGCCGGACCTGATTCCGTTTGGCATCGAAGCGAACAAGAAGCCGTTGGAGCTGATCGTCGACTACGCGTTCCAGCAGGCGCTGATCCCGCGCCGCTACGCGGTCGAGGAGCTCTTCGACGAAACGACACGAGGATTGAACTGATGGCAGATCCGAGGCGATGGCAGATCGGGCTGGTCGGCTATGGCGAGGTCGGCAGGATCTTGGCCGAGGATTTGCGCCAGCAGGACATCAAGGTCGCCGCCTACGACATCAAGCTCGGAGGCGAGCAGGGCGCTTCGCTGCAGGAGCATGCGGCGAAATTCGGTGTGGTGCTTGCAGCCTCTCATGCCGAGCTGACCGCGAAATCCGATTTCATCGTCTCGGCAGTCACGGCAAGCCAGGCTGTTCCGGTAGCAAAAGCCTGCGCGGCCGCGGTCAACCAGGGCACTTGGTTCCTGGATTTCAATTCGGCCTCACCGGGCGCCAAGCAGCGCGCTGCTGCGCTGATCGATGGCGCTGCCGCCCGCTATGTCGAGGGCGCGGTGATGACGTCGGTGCCGCCGTACCGCATCAAGGTGCCGCTGCTGCTCGGCGGTCCCGACGCGAAAGAGCTCGCGCCGCTTCTGAATGCGATCGGCTTTGCGGTGAAGGTTGCCAGCGACAATCTCGGTGTGTCCTCGGCCGTGAAGATGTGCCGCAGCATCATGATCAAGGGCCTGGAGGCCATGGTCATCGAAAGTTTCACCACGGCGCGTGCCTATGGCGTGGAGGATGCCGTGCTGGCGTCGCTCGCGGAAACCTTTCCCGGCATCAATTGGGAGAAGCAGGGTGCCTATTTCTTTCAGCGCGTGATCGAGCACGGCCGCCGTCGCGCCGAAGAGGTGCGTGAGGTCGCCGAGACCGTACGCGAGGCGGGGCTGACGCCTTGGTCCGCGCAGGGCACGGCCGAGCGGCAGGCCTGGGTGGCCGATCTCGCCGATGAAGGGCTGTTCGGCGCCAGGGGCACCAAGGAATTCGCCCGCAGCGCCGATTGGCGCACCGAGGCGGACCGGATCCTCGCGAAGATCAATCGCGCAAAATAATTAGCCTACGACCGCATCGCCGGCCTGGAAGCTCACGACTTGGTCGCGGGCGCGTTCGATCAGGTCGATGAGATTTCGTGCTTTGCGGGCGAGCTGTTCCGTGGCCGGTTGCGTGCGGAATTCGGCCAGCACCGCGCGAACGCATTTGTTGGCAGCGTCGAGCGTCCAGAGCGTACGGGTGACGTCGTCCTGTGTCTGGATTCCCGAGATATCGAGATCCGACAGAACAAGGCCGATGCCGTCGAGCCGCTTCACCGCGCGATCGGTGGGCGTTCTGGCCTGGATGGAATGATAGTCGATGCTGCTGAATGCGCTGAACATATCCATACTTTCCCGATCGCACGCAAATGATCAGTGCAAAGTCCTAGTTATGGTCAGCGCGGTGCGCCTTGCAACGCGTGGGGCTACGGTCCGGGATTCTACTGGACTCGCTGGATCGGTGGTATGATTGAACGGAAGCGGTCAATCTCCAGGCCCGCAGCCCGACAATCTTACCGCTGGACGCGGCGAGCCGGCCTTGCCGGTGAATGGTGCGACCCTGCGGCGTCGCGACGTCAGCTCCGGGGGCGGAACAGATTCGGCCGCTGCCGCTCAAATGTCTGTCGGCCAGCCTTGAAGCCCATCAGGACGTCAGGCAGCTCCGCGATGGCGAAGCGGCTGTCTCGCGTATCGAGCACGACGAGATCGGCGGGGTTGCCGACCTTGATGCCGTAATCGGCAAGGTTCATCAGCCGTGCCGGCAGCTCGGTCACGAGATCGAGGCAGGTGTCGAAATCGCTCACCGAGGCGTGCGCGACATTGGCGTAGAAGTTCGCCATCCGCAGCAGCGAAGCGTCGCCGAACGGCGTGAAGGGATTGAGCACGTTGTTGGTGGCGACCGAGCACAACACGCCGTTGCCTGCGAGCTTGTGGGCGAGCGTCAGTCCGCGCGGCGCATTGTGGGTGGCCTCGCGCCCCATCAGATAGAGATCGGTCGCGGGCAGCACGGTGACGGCAACGCCTGACGTCGCCAGCTGCGCGGTGGCAGCCTTCATCCGCTCGGGCGGCAACGCCGAGAGCTTGGTGGCGTGACCGATCGCCACGCGTCCCCCATAGTTGCGCCGCTCGGTCTGGCGGCAGACCTCATCGAGGTGCCACCAGGAGGGATCGAGATCGAAGTCGAGATGGAGGTCGACGTCGATATCGAATTCCTGCGCGAGATCGAAGATGCGTTCGAGATGGGCGATCGGGTCGGTGTCCGTATAGGGACAGCCGCCGATCACCTCGCCGCCGTCGCGCAGCGCCTGGATCAGCAACTCCTCGGCTCCGGGGTCGTTGGTCAGGCCTTCCTGCGGGAAGACGCAGAGCGACAGGTCGATCGCCCAGGCATAGTCGCGCTTCAGCGCCTTGACAGCCGCGAAGCCGCGCAAGGCGATGCGCGGATCGATCTCGACATGGGTGCGCATGCGCGTCGTGCCGTGCACGATCGCACGTTCGAGCACCCAGGCACCGCGGGAATAGATGTCCTCGACCGTGAATTCGCGCTTCATCCCGGCAACGGCGCGGATGGCGTCCGAAACGCTGCCGTGGTCATGCCCGCAGCGGCCGAGCAGGCAGGCCTTGTCGAGATGGATGTGAGTATCGACGAAGCCGGGCAAAGCCAGGTGGCCGCCGAGATCAACCTCGACCGCGTCGCAGACGAGCCGCGGTTCGATCGCGGCGATGCGGCCATCCTTCACGCCGATATCGACGGGTGCGGCGGATGATCGCAACAACGCGCGGCGAAGGATCAGGTCGAAGGCAGTCTGCGTGCTCATGGCAGCGACTTTTGCGGCGGGAGAATGCCGCAGTCAATCGCGACGCAGGCCTCGGAGGGCCCAGAGCAGCAGGGCAGATGTTCAAAATATATGCATGCATTCCGAGAGGTCGGCGATAGTATCCGCCAAAGTAAGGAGAACGCGCCATGTCCGTAGCCGCCGAAGCCGAGACCGGATCGTTGTCGGACGCCGAGATCGTGAAGGCCTATCTCACGGCATCGATGATTCCTGATCCCGATGCCGCGGCAGCCTATGTCGCGCCGGGCACGATCATCACGTTCACGGGTGGCCGCGAGTTCGACCATCCCCGGGGGCCTACCGCCTTCAACGCCAAACGCTACCGCTGGGTCAAGAAGAAGATGGACCGCTTCGACGTCTGTCCGGGTCATGGCGAGACCATCGTGTACAGCGTCGGAACGCTGTATGGCGAATGGAAGGACGGGACTGTCTTCGAAGGCAACCGCTACGTCGACCGCTTCGTGGTGCGGAACGGCAAGATCACGAAGATGGATGTCTGGAACGACAGCGCCGAGCGTATCCTGGTCCAGCGCGGCATCGACGCGTAAGCCCTTCTCGGGGCCGAGAGGCGAAGCTCGCTTTCTGCGGAGACGAACTGCCGCTCATCATATCGAAAGCCGCGATAGCTGCTAGTCGCAAGCCCGTCTGGCGGCTGGCGCGTGCCTGCGCTATCAACGCTCGTGATTGCGCCCGGCATGGAGGCGCGAGCGCCTTGAGGAGCACCCGATGCGTCTACCCACAATTATCCTAGCCCTGACATGTCTTGCGGGCGCAGCGTCAGCCGAAGACCTGTCGGGCACGCTCCAGAAGATCAAGGAGACGAAGAAGATCACGCTGGGCTATCAGGAGGCCTCGGTCCCCTTCAGCTATCTCGACGGCAACCAGAAGCCGGTCGGCTTTGCCATGGATATCTGTCTCAAGATCGTCGACGCCGTGAAGAAGCAGCTCGGCATGCCCGACATCGCCATCGAAACGCTCGCGGTGACGTCGTCGAACCGGATTCCGCTGATGGTCAACGGCACGCTCGATCTGCATTGCTCGGCGACCACCAACAATGCCGATCGTCAGAAGCAGGTCGCCTTCACCAACACGCACTTCCTCAGCGCGACGCGATTCGCCGCGAAGAAGGCCGCCAAGATCAACACCATCGACGATCTCAAGGGCAAGGCCGTCACGGCGGTGGCCGGCTCGGTCAACCTGACGCAGCTCGCCAAGGTCAACACCGAACGCAATCTCGGCATCAATGTGATGCCGGCCAAGGATCAGGCCGAGGCCTTCCTGTTGCTCGAGACCGACCGCGCCCAGGCCTATGCGCTCGACGATGTCCAGCTCGCGGTCGCGATCGCGCGATCGAAGGAGCCGCAGCTCTACATGATCAGCGAGGAAGCGTTCTCGAAGCCGGAGCCCTACGGGATCATGCTGCGGCGGGAGGATGCGCCGTTCAAGGCACTCGCCGATCGCGCGACCGCGGAGCTCTATGCAAGCGCCGAGATCGAGGCGCTCTACAAGAAATGGCTGCAATCGCCGACCCCGCCCAACGGCCTCAACTACAACGTCCCGATGTCGCCGGCCTTGCGCAACGCCTTCAAGAAGCCGAGCTCGAGCGCCGATCCTGATGTCTATGTGGTGAACTGAGGCGAGGGCGGCTTTTCACCTCTCCCGTAAGGAGAGGTGAAGACAGTGCGCCGGGCTGAGGATCAGCGCGCCGCTCGCCAGCGAGCGCTGATATTCGCGACGTTCGGCGACGATAGAGGTATTGGACTAACGCAGCGAGCAGATGGATCACGCTTGGCTTGGGGAAAAACCGGCAACAAGCGTTTCAATGCCAAATCGTAGGGCTAATCCTGACTGGCGTATGTGAGTCGGGGAAGCTGTATGGGCGTTTGGTTTTTAGTCCTAGCAACCTGCGTCGTTGGCACGTTGCTCCTTTTGGCATTCTGCCGATAGGGCCGACAGCGGATGCACTTGTTGCTGCGAAGCATCAGCGAGCCGCTGAATAGCGGTTCCAGGCCGATGGCTTTTGACTGTGCATGGATGAGCGCGTTCACTTCCGGGATTGGAGGCGGACGTGAGTTGGTTGTTTGCGTTTCTCATTGCCGCGAGCGCAGTCGTTCTGATCGCTCATGCGATAGACGCGATGCGTTCCTGATACTCGCTGCGGTTCGGGTCGCTAGCTATTGCAAACGACGACAATGTTCCGAGGCGGGCGAATTTCAATTTGAGGAACTTGACCTGTAGGTCAAGGTTGTCACAGCAGGAGGAATACGATCATGCTTGCATTCTATCTGCCGATCATAATCTTCGGAGCGATACTCGACGGAATTTCGAAGCCGCGTGCGTCTGCATCGATCCAGGAGCCGCCAAGCGTCGATTAGACTGCGATCCTCAATGCGTATTCTCCAGCACCATGAGCCAACGCCTCCTTAGGCATTCGAGTATTTCTTCAGCTCGAATCGCGCAATCTGGTTCCTGTGCACCTCGTCCGGCCCGTCCGCGAGCCGCAGCAACCGTGCGGTGGCGTAGGCTTGCGTCAGCCCGAAATCGTTCGAGGTGCCGCCGCCGCCATGGGCCTGAATGGCCCAGTCGATGATCTGGCAGGCCATGTTCGGCACGGCGACCTTGATCATCGCGATCTCGGCCTTCGCCACCTTGTTGCCGACCGTGTCCATCGCGTAAGCCGCGTTCAACGTCAGCAGCCGGGCCTGCTCGATCATGATGCGGGCTTCCGCGATGCGCTCCTGCGTCACGGTCTGCTCCGAGACCGGCTTGCCGAAGGCGACGCGACTGCGCACGCGGCGGCACATCTTTTCCAGCGTGCGTTCGGATAGCCCAATCAAGCGCATGCAGTGGTGGATGCGGCCGGGGCCGAGACGGCCCTGCGCGATCTCGAAGCCGCGGCCTTCGCCGAGCAGCATGTTTTCCTTCGGAACCCGCACATTGGTGAAGACCACCTCGGAGGCGCGGTCGGGCACGCCGTAGAAGCCGAACACGGGGAGGGGACGCTTCACCTCGATGCCCGGCGTGTCCATCGGCACCAGGATCATGGATTGCTGCTTGTGCCGGTCCGGATTGTCAGGATCGGTCTTGCCCATGAAGATGCAGATCTTGCAGCGCGGGTCGGTCGCGTTGGTCGTGTACCATTTGCGTCCGTTGATGACGTAATAGTCGCCGTCGCGCACGATCGAGCTTTCGATGTTGGTCGCATCGGATGATGCGACCGCCGGCTCGGTCATGGCGAAGCAGGAGCGGATTTCGCCCGCGAGTAGCGGCTTCAGCCAGCGCTCCTTGTCCTTCTCGGTGCCGTAGCGTTCCAGCACCTCCATGTTGCCGGTGTCGGGCGCCGAACAGTTGAATACTTCGGGCGCCAGATGCGAGCGGCCCATCACTTCGCAGAGCGGGGCATATTCGAGATTGGTGAGACCCGCACCGCGGTTCGACTCCGGCAGGAACAGATTCCAGAGCCCCTCGGCCCGTGCCAGCGGCTTCAGCTCCTCGACGACGGGATAGACCTTCCACGGTCCGAGCTCTTCGGCCTCGCGATAGAAGCGGTCCTCGTTCGGATAGATGTGCCGGTCCATGAAGCTCTCGAGCTTGCGCTTGAGCTCGACGACTTTTGGCGACATCGGGTAGAGCATCTTTCATCTCCTTGATCGGTGGACGTCGGCTGGATCAGCCGATTTCGAGATAATCGGGCCCCGGAAGCTTCGGGAAGGGCGCGGTCGGTAGCGTCTGGTACCAGAACGCGACCGAGGCAATGTCGTCCTGCAACGGCAGGTATTTTGCCTCCTTGACGCCGGGCAGCCAGCCCAGCGCCTGGATGGTCACGCGCAGATCGGAGCGGAAGCGCACGGGATCGGGAATGTGCCAGCGATATAGGCCGAAGCGCTCTTGCGACTTGTAGACGCCGTCGGGGCGGATCACCTGCGGCAGGCCGGCATAGGGCGTGGTGAACTCCTGGTAGCGCGATTGCTGCGCCGGGCCCTGGCCGGAATGGGCGACATAGGGATCGAAATTGTAGGCGCCGCAAAAATAGTCCTCGGTGCCGGTTCCGCAGATGGTCGGGAATGCGCCGTCGCCGTCGATGTAGAACTTGATCTCGCCTTCGCCCCACCAGCCATTGTTGTTGACGCCCCAGGCCATGTAGGTACCGACGTAATGGCCGGCGCCGCTGACGCCATCGAGAATGGTGTAGACCTCCTTGTAGGGCAGCGGATTGGTGCGGCGGAATTGCGCATGGAAATAGGCGCAATCTTCGGGCACGTCGGTCAGGGTGTAGTTGATCTGGTAGTAGACCGTGAGCTGCTCCTCGCTGCGGTTCTCCAGCGTGAAGCGCGCGCGCTTGCGGAACGGCATCTCCCAATAACAATTGAAGGCGCGGCCGGGATTGACGCAGACCGCGAGCGAGGACACCTGCGCATATTCTTCCCAACCGCAGGCGAAGAAATCGCCGGCCGGGCATTCGACGCTCGGCTGCGTTTGGTCATCCCAATAGACGCGCAGGATCGAATGGCGCAGGCGCCCGCGCGCCAGCGTCATCCAGATCTGCCGGATCGCGCCCTGGCCCTCGATGTCGGCCAGCGTGAAGGTCGCGCCGGGCTCGATGACGACATAGGGCGAGACCTTCCAACCCTGTCCGAGATCGCGGGCCTGACGGGCCGCGGGGCCGTCGACGGACATGCCGCCCTTGCCCTTCTCGCCGGTAAAGTTCTCGGGGCTGATCGAGCGCGTCTGCGCATGCGACAGAAGCGAGAGATTGCCGAGATGCAGGCCCAATCCGGAAAACGCCATGGGATCCTCGATGAGGGGTTAGCGACATCCCGCTATATCGCCCGCGCATTGACCAAAAGGTGAAGACCGCACGGAATGAACCCAGGCGTGATCGGCCATCGGTTCAAGCGACGCGGTATTCCCTGAACTTCTCGCGCAGCGCCGATTTGAGCACCTTGCCGGTCCCGGTCATCGGGAATTCGTCCAGGAATTCGACGGCGTCCGGCAGCCACCAGCTCGCAATCTTCGGGCGCATGTGGTCGAGCAGAGCCTTGCCGTCGACGGTCGCTCCCTTCTTGCGGACGACGAGGAGCAGGGGGCGCTCCTGCCATTTGTCGTGCGATATTGCGACCACGGCGGCCTGAAGCACATCGGGATGAGACAAGGCGACGTCCTCGAGCTGGATCGAGGAGATCCATTCGCCGCCGGACTTGATCACGTCCTTGGAGCGATCGGTCAGCGTGACGTGGCCTTGGCTGTCGATCACGGCCATGTCGCCGGTGATCAGCCAGCCGTCGCGGTCGAGGCCTTCCTCCAGCTTCATGTAGCCGGAGGCGACCCACGGACCGCGAGCGCGCAGGTGGCCGACGGTCTTGCCGTCGCGCGGCAATTCATTGCCGGCATCATCGACGATCCGCAAAGCCGTGCCGAAACAAGCGCGGCCGGACACCTGGCGCCGGTCGAACTTCTCCTTGTCGCTGAGGTGCTCGGAGCCCGGCCGCAGGCCCGGCATCGAGCAGCCGAGCGCCTCGGTCATGCCCCAGGCCTGGATGTAGTCGATGCTGTAATCGCGCTTGAGCTTCTCGACCATCGCGCGCGGCGGGGCCGAGCCCGACGACAGCGTTGCGCGCAGCGTCGAGAACTTGTTGCCGGTGCGCCCGAGCCAGTCGAGCAGGATCAGCCAGAAGCTCGGCACGCCCGCCGACAGCGTCACCTTCTCGCCTTCGAGCAACTCATAGAGCTTGTCCGGCTCATAGTTGCGGCCGGGCAGCACCAGCTTGGAGCCGGTATAGGGCGCGGTGAACGGCATGTTCCAGCCGTTGCCGTGAAACAGCGGCGCCATCGGCATCATCACCTCGCGCACGCCTTCGACATGGCCCGGCAGGAAGTCGAAATTGCAGCATGTCATGGTCTGCAAGATCGCGGCGCGGTGCGAATAGATCACGCCCTTGGGATTGCCCGTCGTGCCGGACGTGTAGCAGATGGTGGAGGCGGACTTTTCGTCGAACTCAGGCCAGGCAAAACCGGCCTCGTTCTCGTTGTCCAGAAGCTCCTCGTAGCAATGGACGTTCGCCAGCTTCGTCTCCGGCATTCGCTCGCGCGAGGACATCACGACGTAGGCCTCGATCGTCGGTAGTTGCGGCGCGATCGCCTCGACGATCGGCAGCGTGGCCCGGTCGATGAACAGCAAGCGGTCTTCGGCATGATTGATGATGTAGACGAGCTGCTCGGGAAACAGCCGCGGGTTGACGGTGTGCAACACATAGCCCATGCCCGGCGCGGCATAGAACATCTCGAAATGGCGGTGGGTATTCCAGGCCAACGTGCCGACGCGATCGCCGGATCTCATGCCGAGCCGCTTCAAGGTGAGCGCCATGCGCTTGATGCGCGGATGGGCGTCAGCATAGGTGTAGCGATGGATATCGCCCTCGATCTCGCGCGCGACGATCTCGGCCTCGCCGTGGTAGTCGGCGGCATACTGGATCAGGCCGCTGATCAGGAGCGGCATGTCCATCATCAATCCCTGCATGGTCTCCTCCAGACGCCACGTCGTTGCATGGCGTACGCTTGTGATTGCGCGCGAGGTTAACGGAACGTCCCGCGACGTTCACGCAAAAAAGAAGCCGCGTGATTGCATGCCGGACTTTTTCAGGGCTAACTTCACGCGAACGGCCGGCGCAGCGGTGTCTGCCGTGGAGGAGACGAATGTCAGCGGAAAAACACAAGACCGGTGCGGCCGGCGAATCTACAGTCGATATCTCAGCCCTTCGTGCGCGCTATCGCGACGAGCGCGACCGCCGTTTGCGCAGCGAAGGCAAGGCACAGTATGTCGAGGTATCAGGCGATTTCGCTCGCTATCTCGACGATCCCTGGGCTGATCCCAGCTTCACACGCGCAGCTGTCAGCGAAGAGACCGAAGTGCTCATCGTCGGTGGCGGCTTCGGCGGCCTCTTATGCGGCGCGCGCCTTCGCGCGGCCGGCATCGACGATTTCCGGATCGTGGAAAAGGCGGCCGATTTCGGTGGCACCTGGTACTGGAATCGTTACCCTGGAGCCGCCTGCGACACCGAGAGCTACATCTACCTGCCGCTGTTGGAAGAGACCGGCTACATGCCGGTGCGCAAATACGCGCGGGCTCCGGAAATCTACGAGCACTCCCGCCGCATCGGCCGTCATTTCGATCTCTACGCGCGTGCGCTGTTTCAAACCATCATCTCGCGGATGGAGTGGCAGGAGCAGGAGGCGCGCTGGCTGGTCGAGACCGATCGCGGCGATCGCATTCGCGCGCGCTTCGTCATTCTCGCCGGCGGACCGCTGAGCCGGCCGAAGCTGCCGGGCATTCCCGGCATCGAGACGTTCAAAGGCCACAGCTTTCACACCAGCCGTTGGGACTATGACTACACCGGCGGCACTGCCGAGGGCAGCCTCACCGGCCTTGCCGACAAGCGCGTCGGCATCATCGGCACCGGTGCCACCGCCGTGCAATGCGTGCCGCATCTCGGCCGTTCGGCAAAGGCGCTTTACGTCTTCCAGCGCACACCGTCCGCGATCGGCGTGCGCGACGATCGTCCGACGGACCAAGCCTGGGCGCAAAGGCTCGGGCCGGGCTGGCAGCGCGAGCGCATGGACAATTTCACCGCCGTGATCTCGGGCGAGCCGTTCGAACGGGATCTGGTGCAGGACGGCTGGACCGGTCTGCTCGGCGAGATCCTGCTGGCGCCGCGTCGCCAGCCGCAGCCGGTGACCTCGCTGGAAGAGGCGCTCAAGGTGATCGAGCAGGCCGACTACCGCAAGATGGAGGAGATCCGCGCCCGCGTCGACGCGATCGTTAAGGACGAGGCGGCCGCGGCGGCGCTCAAACCCTGGTACAAGGCGTTCTGCAAGCGCCCGTGCTTCCACGACGAATATCTCGACACGTTCAATCGTCCCAACGTGCATCTCGTCGACAGCAAAGGGCAGGGCGTCGAGCGCATCACCGAGAATGCGGTCGTGGTCGACGGCAAGGCCTATGAGCTCGATTGCCTGATCTATGCGAGCGGCTTCGAGGTCGGCACCGATTACGCCCGCCGCATGGGCTTTGAGGTCTATGGCCGCGACGGCACCAGCCTGTCCGAGCGCTGGCGCGACGGCGTCAAGACGCTGCACGGCTTCTACAGCCGCGGTTTCCCGAACTGCTTCCTGATCGTCACGGTGCAGGCCGGCCAGAGCGCCAACTTCCCGCACATCATCGACGAGCAGTCGCAGCACATTGCCTATGTCATTGCAGAAGCGCGCAAGCGCAAAGCGCGGACCCTGGAGCCGACGCTCACGGCCGAGATGGCCTGGGTCGACGAGGTCGTCAAGGCCGCGCTCGGCCGCCAGACCTATCTCGCCGAATGCACGCCCGGCTATTACAACAATGAAGGCGTGCTCGATCCGATCGCGGCAAGAAACAGCCAATATTGGCGCGGGCCGGTGGCGTTCCTGCGGCTGCTCGACACGTGGCGGAAGGAGGGCAACCTGGAAGGCCTCGAATTGTCCTATGATCGCGCCATGGAGTCGGCGCTTTCGAGCGGGTAAGATCGCGCCCGGATCGGTCAGGACGGGAGACAGTGGGTATGATCAGGGGCAGGGCTGTTGCGGGGGCGGTTTTTGGCGCGATGGCGCTGCTTGGTTGCCTGGCCCCCGCCGCCGAGGCCGCGCAATGCGGCAGCTCGCCCGCCGGCTTCGAGGCCTGGAAGCGCGAATTCGGTGCGGAGGCGCAGGGCAAGGGCATCGGCCCCACCGCGCTGTCGGCCCTGATGCAGGCCAATTATGCCAGCGCAACCATCGCAGCCGATCGTGGCCAGCGCAGCTTTTCGCTGACACTCGACCAGTTCCTTGCCAAGCGCGGCGCCACCACCATCGTCGCCAAGGGACGGCAGCTCAAACAGTCGCAGGCCGCCTTGTTCGCCTCGATCCAGCAGCGCTACGGGGTCCCGCCGGGGCCGCTGATCGCGATCTGGGGCATGGAGACCGGTTTCGGCAGCCAGCGCGGCAACCAAAACATGCTGTCGTCGATTGCGACCCTTGCCTATGACTGCCGCCGTCCCGAATTCTTCACCGACCAGCTCTATGCCGCCTTGAAGCTGATCGACCGCGGCACGCTGTCGGGATCGACCCGCGGCTCCATGCATGGCGAGGTCGGCCAGACCCAGTTCATGCCCAAGAACATCCTGGCCTATGGCACCGGCAATCTCGATGTGGCTGCCAACGCGCTGAATTCGACGGCGAATTTCCTCAAAGCCCATGGTTGGCGCGCAGGAGCCGGTTACCAGCCGGGCGAGCCGAATTTCGCCGCTATCGAGGCTTGGAATGCGGCCGGGGTCTATCAGAAGGCGATTGCGCTGATGGGTCGGCAGATCGACGAAGGAGGTGGGGCAGCGGCCTCGCGCTAAGTCGTTCAGCAAGGCGTGATGCGCCGGCGCGAGAAAGTTGTTGCCATCGGGAACTGACGGCACGACGTTTGCTTTGATCAGGTTCAGGGGTGGGCATGAGGAGACTCAACATGGCAACCCAGATTGTGATGGACCAGACCGGCGATACACGCCACGAGTTTGATCCTGGCAATGCCGAAGCGCTGGCGCGAGCCGAACGGCGCTTTCGGGAGCTGACCGGAGCCGGCTTCACCGCTGCGCTGCGAACCGGACCCGGCGAGGTCACCCGTATCAGATCGTTCGATCCGACCGCGGAGGAAACGCTGTTCTATCCGCGCCTGGTCGGCGGTTGATCTGAGCTGATCATGATCGCGGCAGTTTGGCTCCGCGGCCCGGCGCGTGCGCGTCTGCACGCGCTGCGCGAACTCTATCGGCGCTTCTTCGGCGAGAACACGCCGGATGCCCGTGGCCGCCGGCTGCTCGCCGAATGGCTCGCGCCCGCTCAACGCGCGCAATTCGAACAGCACCGGTATTTCGACGTCGTCGGCTGCGACACCGGCAAGACTTATCGCATTCACTACGGTACCGCAGCCAACGTCCACGAAGTCGACGATGAAGGCCGAGCGACGATGGGATGGTGCTTCGTCCCGTCAGGCTTCCTCGTGCCCGGCGACGTGATGCTGGCGCAGAAGATTGCGCTCGAGACCGACGAAAGGGGCGCGCTTGCGCTCGCCAATCGGTTTCCTGCTGCAACGCATTCCGAGCACTTTTACCGGCGGCCATTCTAGCGCCGGGAGGATGGATTCGAGGCGGCTACGAGGCTCCACCTCTCCTTCGGAGAGGTGGAGCGAGCTCGGCAACGATGTCTGTCAGAAGTGTGTGGTGCGGTAGGCATCCAGCGCATGCGCCGCGAAGACGCCGATGCTGCAAAGGGCGAGCAGTGCAGAGATCAATTCGATCATAGCGCGTCCTCCCGCAGCGGGTGGGCGACGAGAGTCTGGCAGCAGGCGTAATCCAGGATGATGTCGAGGAAGAATTGCATGGTGGCCGTCCCTGTATTTATTTTGACAACCACTTAACCGGCCATCTGTTTCAGGCGTGTTTCGTCGCATCGGGAAAGGGGTTTCGCCGGGAACCCCGTGGCCTGTTTTGTGCGCCGTGGACCCGCTACATCTGGTCCTTCTCCATTCCCTTTCGCCGTACGCCTCCGGCGGGCGTGGCATCATGTTGCGAAGCAAAAATCATGGCGCGGGTCGCCGGGTCCGCGCTCGGCGCGATCGCCTTTCATCGCGTCGAGACCGTGTTGTTGTTGCTCTCGGGGATTTCCCTGATCTAGTGACCCACAGACTGGACCGGCGCCGCGCTGGTGTCGCTGCCGTGATGCGTCAGCGGCTTCATGCCGGTGACGGTCCGCAGCAGCACATAGAACACTGGCGTCAGGAACAGGCCGAACACGGTGACGCCGATCATGCCGGAGAACACGGCAACACCCATGGCGCGCCGCATCTCCGAGCCCGCGCCGGTCGAGAGCACCAGCGGCAGCACGCCCATGATGAACGCCATCGATGTCATCAGGATCGGACGCAGCCGTAGCCGGCTGGCCTCGATCGCGGCGCGGATCGGCGTACGCCCGGCGAATTCGAGCTCGCGCGCGAATTCGACGATCAGGATCGCGTTCTTGGCGGAGAGGCCGACGAGCACGATCAAGCCGATCTGGGTGAAGACATTGTTATCGCCCTTGGAGATCCAGACGCCGAACATCGCTGCCAAGAGGCCCATCGGCACGATCATGATGATCGAGAGCGGCAAGGTCAGGCTCTCATAGAGGGCGGCCAGCACCAGGAACACCAGCAGGATCGCCAGCGGGAACACCCAGATGCCGGAATTGCCGGCGATGAACTCCTGATAGGTCAGGTCGGTCCATTCGAAGGCAAAGCCCGGCGGCAGCACTTCCGCTGCGATCCGCGTCGCCGCTTCCTGCGCCTGGCCCGATGAAAAACCGGGCGCAGCCGCCGCGTTGATGTCGGAGGACAGGAAGCCGTTGTAGCGGATCGCGCGCTCCGGCCCCGCGCTCTGGCGGATCTTGAGCAGCGCCGACAATGGCACCATGTCGCCCGAGGACGAGCGCACCTTCAGCTGCCTGATGTCGTCGGCGCGAGCGCGGAACGGTGCGTCGGCCTGCACGCGGACGGAATAGGTGCGGCCGAACTTGTTGAAGTCGTTGACGTAGTAGGAGCCGAGGTAAATCTGGAGCGTGTTGAACACCTCCGTCACGGGCACGCCCAATTGGAGCGCCTTGGTGCGGTCGATATCGGCGAACAGCTGGGGCACGTTGACCTGGAAGCTCGAGAACACGCCGGCGATCTCCGGTGCCTTCTGCATCGCCGCCATGAATGCCTTGGTCGCTTCGTTCAGCGCCTCATAGCCGAGACCGGCACGGTCCTCGATCTGCAGCTTGAAGCCGCCGATGGTGCCGAGGCCGTTGACTGGCGGCGGCGGGAACATGGCGATGAAGGCTTCCTGGATCCCGGCATATTTCTTGTTCAACTCGGCCGCGATCGCGGGCCCGCTGAGCGAGGGATCCTTGCGCTCGTCGAACGGCTTGAGCGTCGAGAACACGATGCCGGCGTTGGACGAGTTGGTGAAGCCGGAGATCGACAGGCCCGGGAAGGCGACCGAGCTCTCGACACCGGGCTGGGTCAGCGCGATGTCGCTCATCTTGCGGATCACCTCTTCGGTGCGATCGAGGGTCGCGCCATCGGGCAGGCGGGCGAAGCCGACCAGATATTGCTTGTCCTGGCCCGGCACGAAGCCGCTCGGCACTTGCTGGAACAAGAGGGCGGTGAGGCCGACCAGCACTGCGTAGAGGCCCATCACCGCGGCCTTGCCCGAGATCACCCTGGTGACGCTGCCGCTGTAGTTCTCGGAGGAGCGTGTGAAGGCCTTGTTGAAGCCGCGGAAGAACCAGCCAAGGCTCTTTTCCATGATGAGCGTCAGCCGGTCCTTCGGCTCGTTGTGGCCCTTGAGCAGCAGCGCCGACAGCGCCGGGGACAACGTCAGGGAGTTGACGGCCGAGATCACGGTCGAGATCGCGATCGTCAGCGCGAACTGCTTGTAGAACTGCCCGGTGAGGCCGGAGATGAAGGCGAGCGGCACGAACACCGCGATCAGCACCATCGCGATCGCGATGATCGGCCCCGAGACCTCACGCATCGCCTGATAAGTGGCATCGCGCGGCGACAGCCCGGCCTCGATGTTGCGCTCGACGTTCTCGACCACGACGATGGCGTCGTCGACGACGATGCCGATCGCGAGCACGAGACCGAACAGGCTGAGCGCGTTGATGGAGAAGCCGAACACGTGCATCACGGCGAAGGTGCCGACGATCGACACCGGAACGGCCAGCAGCGGAATGATCGAGGCGCGCCAGGTCTGGAGGAACAGGATCACGACCAGCACCACCAGCGCGATGGCTTCCAGCAGCGTATGGATCACAGCCTCGATCGAGGAGCGCACGAACTGGGTGGGATCGTAGACGATCTGGTAGGACACGCCCTCCGGCATGTTCTTCTTGATCTCGGCCATGGTGGCGCGGACGTTGTCGGAAATCTGCAGCGCGTTGGAGCCCGGCGCCTGGAAGATCGGGATTGCCACCGCCTGCTTGTTGTCGAGCAGCGAGCGCAGGCCGTATTCGGACGCGCCAAGCTCGATGCGCGCGACGTCGCGCAAGCGCACCACTTCACCGTGCGCGCCGGTCTTGACCACGATGTCGCCGAACTGCTCCTCGTTCGCGAGCCGCCCTTCGGCATTGACGGACAGTTGCAGGTCGATACCCCTGACGTTCGGGGAGGAGCCGACCACGCCGGCGGCGGCCTCGACGTTCTGCGCCTGGATCGCTTTGACGATGTCGCTCGCGGTCAGCCCATGCTCGGCGGCCTTCTGCGGATCGACCCAGACCCGCATCGAATAGTCGCCTGCACCATAAAGCTGCACGTCGCCGACGCCGTCGATCCGCGCGAGCCGGTCCTTGACGTTGAGTACCGCGTAGTTGCGCAGATACGTCATGTCGTAGCGGCCGTTCGGCGACAAGAGGTGCACGACCATGGTGAGGTCGGGCGACGATTTCTTGGTGATGATGCCGAGCTGGCGCACCACGGCGGGCAGGCGCGGCTCGGCCTGCTGCACGCGGTTCTGCACCAGCTGCGTCGCCTTGTCGGGGTCGGTGCCGAGGCGGAACGTCACCGTCAGCGTCATCGCGCCGTCGGTGGTTGCCTGGCTCGACATGTAGAGCATGTTCTCGACGCCGTTGATCTGCTCCTCGATCGGCGTCGCCACCGTCTCCGCGATCACCTTGGGATTGGCGCCGGGATAGGTCGCGCGCACCACGACGGACGGCGGCACGACATCGGGATATTCCGAGATCGGCATCGCGAACAGCGAGATCAGGCCGGCAAGGAAGATCAGGATAGAGAGAACGCCGGCGAAAATCGGACGATCGATGAAGAATTTTGAGAGATTCATGGCTTTGCCCCTGCGCGAGAGACAACTCTCCCGTTGTCCGGGACGCAGGTGTCGCCCATGAACCCGGAATCGAGATGCGATGTCTTGGTCGTTATGACTTCGTCATTCCGGGCGCGCGGCTCCGTCTTCGCTCTTCGAGCTTCGGCTCGACAAGCCGCGCCAACCGGAACGACGTAACTAGCGTTGCACCACGTCCTGATTGCTGTGGTTGGATGCCTGCTGCGGCCCTCGCGCTCCCATCGCCGCCACCTCCGTCTTGAGGAGGGCGCCGGGACGCACGCGCTGCAAGCCATTGACCACGATGCGGTCGCCGGACTTCAGGCCCGCGGTGACGATGCGCAGCCCATCGACGGCACCGCCGAGCGTGACCGGCCGGTAGACGGCGCGGCTGTCGTCACCGACCGCCATCACGAACTTCTTGTCCTGGTCGGTGCCGATTGCGCGCTCGTCGATCATCACCAGCGTCTGCTGCTTCGGTTGCCCCATGCGCACGCGGGCGAACTGGCCGGGGATGAGACGCCCGTCCTCGTTGCGGAAGATCGCGCGAACGCGGATAGTGCCGCTCTGGCCGTTGACCTGATTGTCGATTAGCTGGATGTGGCCCTTGGCCGAGAGGCCACCGGACGTCCCCATCTCCACCGGGATCTGGTCGAGCTTGCCGCGCTGACCGGAGCCATCTGCAATGGAATTCAGCGCGCGCAGCACGACCTCTTCGTCCGCATCGAACGAGGCGTAGATCGGATTGACGGAGACCAGCGAAGTCAGCACCGGGGATGCGGTGCCGGCGGCAACGAGATTGCCGACCGTGACCTCGATCTTGCCGACGCGGCCGTCCACGGGCGCGCGCACCTCGGTGTAGTCGAGATTGAGCTTTGCAGTCTGGAGCGTTGCCTCGGCTGCCTTTACGTTGGCGATCGCTTCACGATTGGCATTCTCGCGCTGGTCGAAATCGCGCCGCGTCACCACGGCGTTGCCGATCAGCTGCGCGCCGCGCTCGAGCTCGCTCTGGGTGAAGACGACGCGCGCTTTGGCGGCCTCGAGCTGGGCTGCGGCCTTGTCGACCTCGGCCGCGTAGGGCGCGGGATCAATCTTGAACAGCACGTCGCCGGCCTTCACCAGCGCGCCTTCGGTGAAATTGGTCGACAGGATCGCTCCTGCCACGCGCGGGCGCAGCTCGACGCGGTTGATCGCCTCGAGCCGGCCGGAGAAATCGTCCCACAGCACGGTCTGCCGTGGCTCGATCATCGCGACGGTGACGGAGACGGCTTGCTCGGCCGCGGCCGCCGTTGCGGTCGCCTGGGCCGTACGAAAATAGTGACCGGTCGCGATCGATCCGGCTACGGCGAGGGCGCCCACGATGGCGACGCCACCGAGAAGGCGGCGAAAGCGGCCGGTGCGGGCGGTATTTTGGGAGGGGGGCATTTGCGCGCTCCAGATATGTAGTGTTCACTACAGATGTGGAGCTGGATATCGCAGCGCAAGATACTTATGTACCGTTCGCTAAGAAAATTGTAGCTCCATACCGCAAGAATTGGAAGACAGCAGAGAAAATAAAGCTAGAACAAATAGATAGGATTTGGCGTTAAGCTTCCAGCAGAACGCGAATTCGGAGGAGAGAGGCAGATGGGCATGGGACGCCCCCGCGAATTCGACGCCGAAACGGCGTTGGACCAGGCGATGGAAGTGTTTTGGCGCCATGGCTATGAGGGCGCCACCATTGCTCAGCTCACAGAGGCCATGGGCATCAACCCACCCAGTCTCTATGCCTGCTTCGGCAACAAGGAAGGCCTGCTGAAGGCCGCGCTCGACCGCTACACCAAGCTGCGCGGCGTCTGGATGGACGAAGTGGTGGCAGCACCGACTGCCCGCGCCGTCGCCGAGCGGATGCTGATGGGCATCGCCGACAAGCAGACCGATCCGGCCAATCCGCCCGGCTGCCTGCTCGTGCAGGGCGGGATTGCCTGCGGCACCGGCTCCGAGAACGTCCCGTTCGAACTCGCCGCCCGCCGTGCCCAGAACGAGGACCAGCTCCGCGACCGCTTTGTTCGCGCCAAGGCGGAAGGCGATCTCAGGGAAGGCGCCGATCCCGCCGCACTCGCGCGCTATGTCTCGGCCGTCGCAGTCGGCATGGGCGTGATGGCGTCCTCAGGCGCGGATCGCGAGGCGCTGCGGCAGGTGGCGAACGTCGCGGTGCAGGCGGTCGAAGCGCAGTCGGCTGACAAAACGTAACGGCCTTGTTATTTCGCAAATTGCATTGAAGCCAGCGCCGGTGGCGGCACAAAGCCGCCGAACTCGCGTTCGAGCAGTCCGGCGAGAGCAATCGTCGTGCGGTCCTCGAGATAAGGCCCGATGATCTGGACGCCAATCGGCAAGCCCGCAGGTGTGCGCTCGATCGGAACGGCGGTTGCCGGCAGTCCGCAGGTCGAAGCGGGGTCTGCCCAGATGAAGCACGCATCGGCGTAAGGATAGAGCTTCCCATCGATGTCGAGTTGCCGCGCGTCGAACGGCTCGGACTGGTCGTGTGGAAAGGCCGGCACGGCGGCGGCCGGGTAGATCACTGCGTCGAACTCGCGGAAGAACTCGTGCCAGCGTTGCTGCAGCTGAAGCCGCGCCGCGTCCGCCGCCAGCCACTCGCGGTGGATCATGGCCCAGCCGCGCGCGCGCTCTGCCGCCAAGCTGCGGTCGTCGGGCGCCAATGCGGCGGCAAGGCCTTGCGCCTCTGCAAGGGCGGCCGGTGTCAGGCGTGGACTTCGCGCTGCGTTCAGCAGCTTCATGTAGAGCCGCGCGGACTGGGCGAGATCGGGCAGCGACGCACTTGAGCGCGCGACTCGCGCGCCTGATCGTCCGATCCGCTCGGCCAATCGTCCAATGGCTGAACGCACGGCCTCGCCCGTCGGCATCAGCGGATGGCTATCGATCACGAGGATCCTGAAATCCCTGAGCTGGTCATGTCGCGGAGCAGGCAGCGCAAGGCGATAGCCGATCCCGTCGCGCATTTCGTCGGGGCCGGCAATCACGTCGAGCGCCAACGCCAGATCCGCGGCAGTGCGCGTCATCGGCCCAATGACAGCCAGGTCCCCCTGGCTAGGGACGGGCGGTGCCGGCGGCAGGCTGTATCCGCGCAGCGGGACCAGACCGAGACTCGGCTTATGTCCGAATACACCACAGAAATGCGCGGGCACCCGGATCGAGCCGCCGATATCCGAGCCGATCGAGAGCGGACCGAATCCTGCGGCCAGTGCCGCGCCCGATCCGCCTGAGGAGCCGCCGGGCGACCGGCCGAGGTCCCACGGATTGTTCGTCGTCCCATGGATATCGTTGTAGCTCTGGAAATCCCGTAAGCCGATCGGGATGTTGGTCTTGCCGATGATGACGGCGCCCGCCGCCTTCAATCGCGAGACGACCAGGGCGTCCTCCGCTGGCTGGAAATCCCTGAAATGCGGAAAGCCCCATGTCGTCGGCAGGCCTGCGACATTGAACGGTTCTTTCATGGTCACGGGAATGCCGAGGAGCGGCCACCGCTGGCCGCGACCAAGTGCGGCGTCGGCGGCGCGTGCGGCGTCTCGCGCGCGCTCGAAATCGCGGACGATGACGGCATTGATCTGCCCGTCCAACGCCTCGATGCGCGCAATCGTATGGGCGAGCAGCTCTGACGCGGACATCTTGCGCGCGTGCAGGGCGCTCAGCAGTGTGCTGATCGAGCCGTAGTCCAAGTCAGCGGCATCTGCGGCCGGCGCTCGTTGCATCACCGTCTCCATTGTATCTCACGTCGCGTCGAGGCTCTTCCGGCCGCGAACGGGTCCGGGGTATCGAACATGCAATCTCGGGAACGGGATGAGAAGGCGGCCGTTGTGGGAACCAGATCTGCCAGCCGGTCGGGGCGGAGGCGGTCGCGATCCGCGATGCCTTCTGAGCGGTTAACGGCGCCGGCTCGACTTGCGAATTCACAATCGGCGATCTGCGCCTGTTTTGCCCGACGTGTCAAACGTTCCCCCCGCGCAGGGCTCGCGCCGCGTGGTGCGAAATTCTTCAATGATTTGTACTGTGCATGGGGTTGTTTTCGCGTTTTTTGTTTGAGCGCCTGGCTGGCAACAAAGATCGCAACGTCGGCCAATCAAAATCGGTGCCGATACGGGAACGCCTAAGAGTTTTTACACACAGTTTTGGCACGCTCCACGCGTCAAGACCGCACCTGCATCGTCGCATCTCATTGCGCGCACGAAAAGACAGGCCCGCGGCCATCGAGGGGGCGTAAGCCATGACTGCAGTTGCGTCGGACGCCGGTCGCGCGAAGGGGATCGTGCCGATCCTGCTGTGCGTCGTGCCGTTCAGCCAGATTCCGCTCGATGCCTATACGCCGGGCCTGCCGCAGATGGTGGTGGACCTCGCAACTGACGCGGCCTCGATGCAGAACACCGTCACCGCCTACATGCTCGGCATGTCGCTCGCACTGGTGCCGGTGGGCATCGCCTCCGACACGCTTGGTCGTCGCAACGTTCTGCTCGCAGGGCTGTCGGTGCTCATTGCGATGAGCATTGCCTGTGCGCTGGCCACCAGCGCCTCGCTGCTGCTTGCGCTGCGCTTCCTGCAAGGCGTCGGCGGCTGCACCTGTCTCGTCGTTGCCTATGCGGTTGGAGCTGATTGCTTTCGTGGCCGCGAGCTCACGGCGATCTCCGGCCTGCTTGGCGCTGCCTGGGGTCTCGCGCCTGTGCTGGCGCCTGCAGCCGGCGGCTTCATCGTCGAGCTGACGTCGTGGCGCGGAGTCTTCGTCGTCATTGCCATCGCCGCGGCAATCGTCGCCGCAACCGTCATGCTGCTGCTGCCGGAAACATTGCCGGCGGAGCGGCGAGCGCCGTTCGATCCGCGCCGCACCGCCGGCATCCTGCGCGAGGCTCTCGTTCGCCCGGGCTTTCTCGCCTTCGTGCTGGTGTTTGCTGCCGCAGCAAGCGCGCAGTTGGCGTTCGGCGTCGTCGCGCCGTTCTTCTACCAGACCGGCCTCGGTTATTCCGCCGCCATCTATGGCCTCGTCGCGCTGGGACTTGGCGGGGTGAATCTCGCCGGCGAGCTCGGCTGCGCGCATTTCGCGCGCTTCATGCCGGCCCGCATGCTGGGCTTCGGCGCCTTCGCGCTGTTTCTCGCCGGCGCCGCGCTCCTAACGGCAACCGGCATGGTCTTTGGTCTCGATTTTGCGTCGATCACGATCGGCGGCGCGCTGGTGCTCGGCGGCTGCGGCGTGCTGTGCCCGATGATGTACGGCATGGCGCTTGGCCTGTTCGAGCGCGACCACGGCCTGATCGGCGGCCTCATCAGCTCGCTCTGCTACCTCGCCGTGAGTGGTGCCATGGCAATCGCGGCGGTGTTGCCCGAGGCGACCCAGGCACCGATCGGAGGGCTCTATCTCGGCCTCTGCACTGTTGCCGGTACGCTGCTTGCGATCTCGCTCCCTTCGGCGCGCCACGCCACACAGAATTAAGGAAGGAACCAAATCATGACCACCGTCGGTATTCGCGGCACGTTCTTCGACTTCGTCGACGATCCCTGGAAGCACGTCGGCGACGAGCAGGCCACCGCGCGCTTTCACCAGGACGGCCTCATGGTTGTCACCGACGGCGTCATCAAGGCGTTCGGCGCTTACGAGAAGATCGCCGCCGCCCATCCCGGCGTTGAGATCACCCATATCAAGGATCGCATCATTGTCCCGGGCTTCATCGACGGCCACATCCATCTGCCGCAGACCCGCGTGTTAGGGGCCTATGGCGAGCAACTGCTGCCGTGGCTCCAGAAGTGGGTCTATCCGGAAGAGCTCAAATACCGGGATCGCAACTACGCACGCGAGGGCGTGAAGCGTTTCCTCGACGCGCTGCTGGCGTCCGGCACCACCACCTGCCAGGCGTTCACGAGCTCCTCGCCTGTCTCAACCGAGGAACTGTTCGAGGAAGCGGCCCGCCGCAACATGCGCGTCATCGCGGGCCTCACCGGGATCGATCGCAACGCACCAGCTGATTTCATCGATACCCCGGAGAATTTCTACCGCGATAGCAAGCGGCTGATCGCGCAGTACCATAACAAGGGCCGCAACCTCTACGCCATCACGCCGCGCTTCGCCTTCGGCGCCTCGCCGGACCTGCTGAGGGCGTGTCAGCGCCTCAAGCACGAGCATCCGGACTGCTGGGTCAACACCCACATCTCCGAGAACCCGGCCGAATGCAGTGGCGTGCTCGTCGAGCACCCGGACTGCCAGGACTATCTCGGCGTCTACGAGAAGTTCGATCTGGTCGGACCGAAATTCTCCGGCGGCCACGGCGTCTATCTCTCCAACAACGAGTTTCGCCGCATGTCGAAGAAGGGCGCGGCGGTGGTGTTCTGCCCGTGCTCGAACTTGTTCCTCGGCAGCGGCCTGTTCCGGCTCGGCCGCGCCACCGATCCCGAGCATCGCGTGAAGATGTCGTTCGGCACCGACATCGGCGGCGGCAACCGCTTCTCGATGATCTCCGTGCTCGACGATGCCTACAAGGTGGGCATGTGCAACAACACGTTGCTCGACGGCAGCATTGATCCGGCGCGCAAGGATCTCGCCGAAGCCGAGCGCAACAAGCTCTCGCCGTATCGCGGCTTCTGGTCGATCACGCTCGGCGGTGCCGAAGGCCTCTACATCGACGACAAGCTCGGCAATTTCGAGCCCGGCAAGGAGGCCGATTTCGTCGCGCTCGATCCGAACGGCGGGCAAGTCGCGCAAGCGTGGCACCAGTCGCTGATCGCCGACGGCGCCGGGCCGCGCACGATGGACGAGGCCGCGAGCATGCTGTTCGCCGTCATGATGGTCGGCGACGATCGCTGCGTCGACGAGACCTGGGTGATGGGCAAGCGTCTCTACAAGAAGGACTGAGGCGGACCGCTGCCAATGAGCGCATCTTCTGACACGGCCGGCCAGCCGGTCGCCCTCGTGATCCAGCGCCGCATCGCCGACGATGGCTTTGCCGCGTTCGCGCGGTGGAACGGCGAGGTCGGCGAGGCGCTCAAGGCCTGGCCCGGCTTCCTCAGCCAGGAGGTGGTGCCGCCCCAACCGCCGGCCCATGTCGACTGGGTGACGATCCTGCGCTTTGCGAGCCCGGCCGCAGCCCGCGCCTGGCTTCAGAGCGATGTGCGGGCGCGGCTCATCGCAGAGGTGCAGCGCTTCTTCGTCGGGTCGGAGGATGTCCATATCCTGCCCGACACCGGCGTGCAGCGCGACAGCGCGGTCTCCGCCGTGATCTCCTTCAAAGTCCCGGACGGACTCGAAGATGCTTTCCTCAAATGGCAGCAGCGCATCCAGGCCGCAGAAGCCGAGTTCAAGGGATTTTTGCGCCACAAGATCGAGCGGCCGATTCCGGGCCTGCACGACGAATGGATCATCATCCTGTCGTTCGACAGTGATGCCAACCTCAATGCATGGCTGGACTCGCCGTTGCGGCAGTCGCTGCTGCGGGAAGGCGAGCGCTTCAACGCCGGCATGAATGTGAGGCGGGCGAGCTACGGCTTCAATTTCTGGTTCCCGGCCGGCAAGGCGCAGGCTCCGGAGCAAGGGCCTGGCCTGATCTGGAAGAGCAACCTCATCGTCCTTCTGGTGCTCTATCCCGTGGTCTACCTCTGGGGCTACTTCATCAGCGCGCCCTTAATCGACAACCACGGCGTGCCGGTCTGGCTGTCGCTCTTTGTCGGCAATCTCGTCAGCACCCAGCTGCTCGGCTGGTGGCTGGTGCCCGCCGCCTTCAAGATGCTCGATTGGTGGATCTCGCCGAAGGCGACGGTCGGGCGCCAGATCGCAGGCTATGCACTCCTTGCCGCGCTCTATGCCGCGTCGATGGGCCTGTACGCGCTGCTGCTCGCGTGGCATTGGGGACGGTGAGACCGTCCACAACTGGACACGTGACGACCATGTTCGCCCTGACGTTTCTCGGAACCTCGGCCAGCGTTCCGTCGGCGGAGCGCAACCATCCGGCGCTCCTGGTGGAGGCGGCGGGCAAGCGCATTCTGGTCGATTGCGGCGAAGGCACGCAGCGTCAGTTGCTGCGCAGCGGTGCCGGCTTTCGGCGGCTCGACCGCATCCTGCTGACGCATGCCCATCTCGATCACGTGCTCGGTATTCCCGGCCTCTTTTCAACGCTGGGCTTGCGGCAGACCTCCGACGTGATGACCATTCATGGCGGGCAGGGCACGCTCGATCTCGTCATCCGGATGCTTGCGGGCCTGTGGGGTGCTGGCAGGGCGCCGATTGCGGTGGAGTTCTCAGCCCTGACCGAAGGGCAGGTCATGGACGCCGGCGACTTCATCATCGACTGCTTTCCGGTTCGCCATCGTGACACCGACAGTTTTGGTTTTTCCTTCAAGAGCCCCGCACGCCGCCATGTTCGGCCGGAGCGCCTCGCCGAACTGGGCGTTCCAGACGGGCCGATACGCGGAGAGTTGGCCGCGGGACGACCAGTCGTGATCGCCGATCGAACGATCGATCCGGAAGACGTCCTGGGGCCGCTGAGCGGCGGCAGGAAGCTCGTCGTGATCGGCGACACCGAGACCACCGAAGACCTCTCCAAATACGTTTCTGCCGCCGATCTGCTGGTGATCGAGGCAACGTTCCTCGATCGCGACGTATCGATCGCGCGGAACTATGGGCACCTCACTGCGCGCGATGCGGCTGCGTTTGCGGCCGCGACCAACGTCGGCCAGCTCGTGCTCACGCATCAGTCGGGCCGCTATGAGGACGATGAAGTCCTTGCAGAGGCAGCCAGGATTTTTCCGAACACCCGGATCGCTGCCGACTTCGATCGCATTGCCATCTAGCCTCGAGAGGCCGTTCAGCTCGTCAATCCGGACTTGATGGCGAGGTCCTGCACCTGGCGCGTCACCTGCATCAGGCGCGGCAGCGCCTGGTCGCGAAAGGCCGGCATCTCCATGCGCACCGCATCGATGGTGACGCTCAATCCGGCGATCACGAGACCCTGGGCGTCGAAGATCGGCGCTGCCAGCGTGCGCAGGCCATAGGCGTTCTCGCCGTCGGAGACGGCGTGCCCTTTCTTCTTCACCTGATCGAGCCGGGCGAGCAGGGCGTCGAGATCGGTGAGCGTTCGTTCCGACAGTTTGACGCGCGGTCGCGACTCCAGCCGCGCGATCTGTTCGTCCCGCGCCAGATGCGCCAGCATGACGTGGCCGAGCGCGGCACTATAGGCGGGAATCCGCGTGCCCGGCCGGCGATCCATCTTGTGGCGGTCGAGGCCAGCGCCGACCCGCGCGAGATAGACCACGTCGCCGCCGTCGAGGATGCCGAGCGAAGCCGCATCGCCGACATCAGGCACGAGGTCGCGCAGCAGCGGCTCGACGATGGGTCGCAGCGATCCGTGCGACAGCACGGTGTAGCCGAGATCGAGACAGGCAACGCCGAGGCGGAACCGGCGGCTCTGCGGAACGGCCTGGAGGTAGCCGAGTTCGATCAAGGTCTGGATCAGCCGGAACGCCGTCCCGCGATCGAGGTCGGCCCGTGCGGCAATCTCACTCAGGGTCAGCTCGAAGGCCTCGCTGGTGAAACTCTTGAGCACGGCAAAGGCCTTGCCGACGGAAGCGACGTAATTCTTTGGATTTTTCGCATCATTGTCCGATACGCGCTTCGTGGCCTTCTTTTCGACCTTGGCCATGCTCGAATGTCTCGCCATGACATGTCCCCTTGACGTGGCGGCAAGCTGATTTTACGACGGGACAATCCAATAACAAATGTTCGCATTCCGAACAACATCGATTTGACGATCGGAGGAAGTTTGTCGACATCATCGCTGCACCCTCATGGCGTGTTCTCCGCCGCACTGACTCCGCTCGATGCCGAGCTCGCCCCTGATCATGCGCGCTTCGTCGCGCATTGCCGCTATCTGCTCGACGAAGGCTGTGACGGCATCGCGCTGCTCGGCACGACCGGTGAGGCGAACTCGTTCTCGGCCACTGAGCGCACCGCGCTGCTCGAAGCAGTGGTCGCCGCCGGCATCGCGCCGCAGCGGCTTCTGCCAGGCACTGGTGTCACCGCGCTCAACGAGACCATCGCCCTGACGCGTCATGCGCTCTCGGTCGGCGTCGACACCGTGGTGATGTTGCCGCCGTTCTACTACAAGGGCGTCAGCGACGACGGCATCTACGCGTCCTACAGCGAAGTCGTGCAGCGCATCGGCGATGCCAGGCTCAAGATTGTGCTCTATCACATCCCGCAGATGTCGGCGCAGCCGATCTCGCATGCGCTGATCGAGCGGCTGCGCGCGGCTTATCCAGCGACGTTCACCGGCATCAAGGATTCCTCCGGCGACTTCGCCAACATGACCGCGATGGTCGAACGCTTTCCCGGCTTTTCGGTCCTGGTCGGCGCCGATCCTTTGTTGCTGCCGCTGCTCCGCAAGGGCGGCGCCGGCTGCATCACCGCGACGTCCAATCTCGTGGCGCGCGACCTTGCCTACGTCTACAAGCACTTTGGCGACAGCGACGACGACGCAGCGCTCAAGGCCGCGCAGGCGCGCATCGTCAGGGCGCGCGAATTGGTCTCGCGCTTCCCGCAGATGGCCTCGCTTAAGGCGCTGGTGGCCGCGCGCACCGGCCATGCCGGATGGCAGCGGTTGCGTCCGCCGCTGGAATCCTTGCCAACGGCTCAAGTGAAAGAGCTGCTTGCGGATGCCACTGCATTCGCAGCCGCCATTTAGCCGCGAGGCTGGCGACGAGGCGATCCGATGTCCGACTCTTTCCAGGATGCGCTGTCCGGGCTCGCTGACATCGTCGGCGACAAGCACGTCATCGCCTCCGGAGCCGACCAGGAGCCCTATGTGGTGGACTGGCGCGGCCGCTATCACGGTCGCGCGGTCGCGGTGGTGAAGCCCGGCTCGACCTCCGAGGTCGCCGCCGTCGTCAAATTCTGCGCGGCAAGACAGCTTGCGACCGTGCCGCAGGGCGGCAACACCGGCATGTGCGGGGCCGCGACGCCGGACGATCGTGCGGGCAATGTCGTGATCCGGCTCGACCGTATGCGGGCCGTGCGCGACGTCAGCCCGCTCGCCAACACGATCACGGTGGAAGCCGGCTGCATTCTCGCCGAGGTGCAGAATGCGGCCCGTAGCGTCGATCGCTATTTTCCCTTGAGCCTAGGTGCCGAGGGTTCCTGCCAGATCGGCGGCAACATTTCCACCAATGCCGGCGGCACGGCCGTGCTTCGCTACGGACCGACACGCGACCTCGTGCTCGGGTTGGAGGTCGTGCTGCCCGACGGGCGCGTCTTCAACGGCCTGCGCGCGCTGCGCAAGGACAACACCGGTTACGCGCTCAAGCAGCTCTTCATCGGCGCAGAGGGCACGCTCGGCATCGTCACGGCGGCGGTCCTGAAACTGTTTGCGCCGCCGCGCAGCTCAGCGCTGGCGCTGCTGAAACTGCAAGGCGTCGAGCAGGCGCTCGAGGTCATGCAGCGCCTGCGCGGTGTGGTTGGCGACCGGCTCGGCAGCCTCGAGATCATGTCGCGCTCGCAGATCGAGGCGATTGCGGAGACCGTGCCGCATGTCACGATCCCATTCGAGCTGACGACGCCGTGGTATCTGATCGTCGAGTTGACCGATACGCTCGCAGGCGTTGACCTCAACGAGCCGCTCGCCACGGTGCTCGCTGAGGCGATGGAGGCCGGGCTCGCTGACGACGTGATCCTGGCGTCCAACCTGGCGCAGGCCAAGGCGATCTGGGCGGTCAGGCACAGCGTGTCCGAAGGCAACAAGCGCAGCGGCTATGTCGTGTCGCATGACAGCGTGGTGCCGTTGGAGCGTCAGGCGGCCTTCGTCGCCAATGTCGAGGCCCGGATCAAGACTGCCGTGCCGCATGCGCGCGTCGTGATGCACGGCCATATCGGCGATGGCAATCTCCACGTGATCGCGCTGATCGACCGCGCGCATTGTCAGGACCCTGCTGCAACGGCCGCGCTGGTGGCTGAGATCAACGAGATCGTCGATGACGAGACCGCAGCGCAAGGCGGAGCCATCAGTGCCGAGCACGGCATTGGCTTCACCAATCGTGATCGGCTCGCGCGCGTCACCGATCCTCTCGATATCGAGCTGATGCGAGACATCAAGCAACTGCTCGATCCGAACGGCCTGATGAACCCGGGCAAGATCTTTACTGCCGGAGGCGCGCGACGATGACGAGCGTCCGCCTGCTTGCCGACGACCTTACCGGTGCGCTCGACACCGCGGCGGAGTTCGTCGGTCTGTGCGGGCCGTTCGACGTCACGTGGCCAGAGGCGTCTGCGGGGCAGGACTCTGAAAGCCTGGCAATCGACAGCGGCACACGCGAACGTTCCAAAGCCGAGAGCATCGAGATCGTTGGACGACTGGCGCCGCTGCTCCGCGGGGCGACGATCGCCTACAAGAAAGTCGATAGCCTCCTTCGCGGCGCGTGGGCGGCCGAGCTCAGCGCCTGCCTGCGCGGTGGCGATTGGGCGTCCTGCGTGGTCGCGCCCGCCTTCGACTATCAGGGGCGGCGCACCGTGGGTGGCCAGCAATTTGCGCGCACGGTGCAAGGCGAGTGGCACCGCGTCGGCGACAATCTCCTGGCCCAGCTGCAGCAGGAAGGCATCGAGGCCCGGCAGGGCGGGGCCGACACGCTGTCGCAGGCCGGCGTTCAGGTCTTCGACGCCGAAAGCGACATCGACCTCGATCGGGTCGTCGAGATGGGACGGCGCATGCCGGGACCCGTGCTATGGTGCGGCAGCGGTGGGCTCGCCGGCGCGCTCGCCCGCAGCCATCGCGCCGATGCGCCGAGCCAATTGAAGCTGCCGGTGCTGGGGCTGTTCGGCTCGGATCAACCCGCGACTGCGTCTCAGCTGGCTGCGTGCGGCGAGGCAACCATCGCGCTTGCGGAAGGCGAGGGCGCGGCGCCTGTGCGGCGCAAGCTGGCCGATGACGCCGTGGCACTGGTTAAATTCTCTCTCGCCGACGGCCTGACGCGCGCGGAGGCGGCGCAGCGGATCGCGCGCGAAATGGCGGCGCTGATCGCGGCGCTCCAACCTCCGGGCACGCTGATCGCTGCTGGCGGCGAGACCCTGAAGGCGGCGTGCGTTACACTAGGCGCGCATGCGCTCCAGGTGACGGGACGTATCGTGCCGGGACTGCCGCGCTCGATCTTGCAGGGCGGCCGGTGGGCCGGAGTGGACGTCATCTCGAAGTCCGGTGCATTCGGCCCCAGCGAGCTCTGGCGCGATCTGCTTCGGGACAATCATTTGCTCAACATGAGGAGTCCGACATGACCTCTCGTCATCTTGCCATCACCATGGGTGATCCCGCCGGGATCGGACCGGAGATCATCGTCAAGGCTTGCGTCGGACTGAAGGACCGTATCGCGAAGGGCGATCTGCGCCTGCTGATCATCGGCAGCGGCGCGGCGCTTGATGGCGCAAAGGCCTCGCTCGGCGCTGACATTGCCATCCCCGAGGTGAGCGACAAGGATGGCGATTGGCCAAATCTGTGTTTCCTCCAGGCCGACGCCGAGGGCGAACCGATCAAGCCCGGCGTGCTCAGCGCGGATGGCGGCCGCTTTGCCTACAAGGCGATCGAGCAGGGCGTGCGCCTGACGCAGGCGGGCCGCACCGCGGCCATCGTCACGGCACCGCTCAACAAGGAAGCCCTCAACAAGGCCGGCTATCATTTCCCTGGACATACCGAGATGCTCGCGCATCTCACCGGCGTGCGCGGCTCGGTGATGCTGCTTGCCCATGGCAACATGCGCGTCAGCCACGTCTCGACTCATGTGGCGCTGGAGGACGTGCCGAAGCGTCTGACGCCGGAGCGCCTGCGCATGGTGATCGACCTCACCAACGACGCGCTGCGGCGGCTCGGCATCGAAAGGCCGAAGATCGCCATCGCCGCGCTCAACCCGCATGCCGGCGAGGGCGGCCTGTTCGGCCGGCAGGACATCGATGTGTCGGCGCCGACGATCGCCAAGGCGGTCGCTGATGGTCTCGACGTCGTCGGACCGGTGCCGGGCGACACCATCTTCGTCAAGCTGCGCGCCGGCCAGTACGATGCTGCGGTCGCGATGTATCACGACCAGGGCCACATCCCCGTCAAGCTGCTCGGCTTCCAGGTCGATCCCGCCACCGGCCGCTGGCAGGAGCTCTCCGGCGTCAACATCACGCTGGGCCTGCCGATCATCCGCACGTCCGTCGATCACGGCACCGCCTTCGACATCGCCGGCAAGGGCATCGCCAACGAGCACAGCCTGATCGAGGCCATCGACTATGCCGAGCGGCTGGCCGTCGGCGCTTCCGCATCCAAGTCATGAGATCGAACGCACGATGACCAACGCCTTCACGCCCATCGAAATTCTTCGCCCCACTGTCCTGGAGTTCGGCTGCGGCACGATCGCCGCCGCGGCACGCTTCGCCGAACGGATCGGCGCCAAACGGCCGCTGGTGATTTCGGACCCGTTCAACGCGCGTCGCGTCGACACGCTGGCGCTGCCGGGTGCCGTGAAGGTGTTCGGCGATGTGAAGCCCGAGCCGGACCTGCCTAATCTCGAGAAGGCGGTCGCGATAGCGCGCGACGTCAAGCCCGATCTCGTGGTCGGCTTCGGCGGCGGCAGCGCGATGGATCTGGCCAAGCTGGTGGCGGTGATGTGCACGAACGACGTGGCCTTCGCCGACATCGTTGGGCCGGAGAAGGTGGCCGGTCGCAGCGTGGCGCTGATGCAGATTCCTACCACCTCGGGCACCGGCAGCGAAGCCGGCACCCGCGCGCTCGTCACCGACCCCGTGAGCCAGAACAAGCAGGCGGTGCAGAGCCGCTTCATGCTGGCTGACATCGCCATCGTCGATCCGGATCTGACAATGACGGTGCCGAAAGAGGTCACCGCAGCGACCGGCGTCGATGCGCTGGCGCATTGCGTCGAGGCCTACACCAGCCGCAAGGCGCATCCCACGATCGACCTCTATGCGCTCGAAGGCGCGCGGCTGGTTGGGCAGTATCTCAAGCGGGCGGTGGTCGATGGTAGCGATCGCGAGGCGCGTGCCGGCCTGGCGCTGGCCTCGCTCTATGGCGGCTATTGCCTCGGGCCGGTGAATACGACCGCCGGCCATGCGGTCGCGTATCCGCTCGGCACGCGTCACCATGTGGCGCATGGGCTCGCCTGCGCGGTGATCTTCCCGCACACGCTGGCCTTCAACATGCCGGCCGTGGAGGCGAAGACCGTCGCGGTGCTCCAGGCACTTGGATTGCCGAAGCAGGACGATGCAAAGCTGGCGTTCGACGCAACCTACAAGTTCTGCGCCGATCTCGGTATCGAGATGCGGCTGTCGGCTCTCGGCGTGCCCAGGGACGACCTCGGCGTCATGGCCGACGAGGCGCACGCCATTCGCCGCCTGCTCGACAACAATCCGCGCGACCTTAGCCGGGATGCGATCCTGAACATGTACGAGGTCGCGTTCTAAAGCATGATCCGGATAGTGGTTTTCCGAAAAGATCATGCTCAAACAATAAGCTAAGGCGCGATGCATCGCGCTTTAGCCATCTCCGCCGCTCGTTCGCGGCACCAATCAACAACACTGAAAACAGAGGAAACTTCGATGAGATCGATGTGGCTTGTTCTTGCCTCACTCATGCTGCTGGCGACGTCGCCGGCAAAGGCCCAGGACGGTTATCCATCCAAGCAGGTGACGGTGATCGTTCCGTTCGCCGCCGGCGGTACCGCCGATATCTTCGCCCGCATGGTCTCCAACCATTTGCAAGCGAAGTTCGGTAAGCCGTTCGTGGTCGAGAATGTCGGTGGCGCCGGCTCGATCCTCGGCGTGACGCGGCTGGCGAAGTCGGCGCCTGACGGCATCACGCTCGGGCTTGCGAGCACGTCCGCGCTCGCGATCAACCCGTCGCTCTTTGGTCCGAAGCTCAGCTACCAGCCGGACAAGGATCTTGCGCCGGTTGCCCAGATCAGCGTCGTGCCAAACGTGCTTGTCGTGAACCCCAACAAGATCAAGGCACGCACCGTGCCGGAGCTGATCGCTTATCTGAAGGCGAATCCGGACAAGGTCTCGTTCGGCTCGGCCGGCGTCGGCACCTCGCAGCATCTGGCCGCCGAGCTGTTTCAGCAGATGACCGGCACCAAGATGGTGCACGTACCCTACAAGGGCTCCAGCCAGATGCTGACGGACCTGTTGAGCGGCCAGATCGATCTCGCCTTCGACAACGTGCCGCTGCTGCTGCCGCAGGTGAAGACCGGCCAGCTCGCACTGCTCGCGACCGCGACGCCGAAGCGGGCCGCCTTCGATCCCGAAGCTCCCGCCGTCGCCGAATTCCTGCCGGGCTTCGAGGCCGTGGCCTGGCACGGCTTCTTCGTCCCGGGCGGAACGCCGAAACCGATCGTCGAAAAGCTCTCCGCCGAGATCCGCGCCTTCATGCAGCAGCCGGACACGGTGCAGAAATTGGCCGAGCTCGGCGCCACTGCGGTCGCGGTCGATTCCGAGCCGTTTGCGGCCTACATTGCCGCTGAGACGGCGCGGTGGAAGAAGGTGATCGAGGCGGCGAACATCAAGCTGGACTAAGCGCCAAAGGCTCGCTGCTTGCCGATGGAAGCTCCCGGTTTGTCGTCCTCAGGAAGAGGAGTTCGACGATGGACGTCATTCTCCGCCACTCAGTCGTGAAGAAAACGGCCCGCCAAGCGGGCCGTTGACGTCACAAGTCGATCAAATCCTTACTGCTCGGTGCAGACCTTGACGGTCTTCACGGCGGACTCGGCTTCCGTCTTGGTTTTGTAGACGCCGTCACCAACGACTGTCGTGGTGGTCGTCGTCGGCTTAGTATCTACGACTGTGCACTTCTTAGTCGTAGCATCACGCGCAATGTAAAATTCGGCAGCCAGCTGCCTGATTGCCAAGAGCGAAAGCGGCAAGGGCTCCGCACACGATCAGTTTTTTCATAAGCGCTCCTCCATTCAATCAAGAATAGTCACGCAAACTGGAGTAGTAAAAGTTCCGAATGTTCCCGGTCGTGCTGAGGCGGACTGCTGCGAGAGGGGATTAATTCTCTTGGCAGAGTGTGCGCGAGGTGCCGAATTTTCCCGATAAAGGAACCCGCGATCCTGTCGGGTGTTGTAGGCTACTTGCATTCTGGAGGTCTCCAGATTGCCGTACTCGGGCCGCTCCACGGCGATGTCCAGGCGCGCCCTGTCTCGGGAGCAGTGGACCACAGACTGCACGGTGCGTACCGAAAGCCGCACGGGCGAAAGCGTGCTCGAAGGCATGGAGATCGAGGCCTTTCCGAGGAGGTCTGCGCCGACGTTGCGGGAGTATCGGTAGATCGATCGGGAGAGCGGACCTACATCGCGCCCCCCGTGAGCGTCGCATCATCGAAGAGATCGACTGATCTTGCCAAATAGGAGAAACGACTATGAAAGCTATCGGACTGGGATTCCTCGCAGCCACCCTTTTGGGATCCGCCGCGGCGGCCGCCCCGCTCAATCCGACCGCCGTCGGTTCGACCGAGGTCTCGGACATTCAGCAGGTGCGCCTAGTTTGCAACGAGTACGGCCGCTGCTACCGGACCCGCGGCCCTCGTTACGTCCAGCGCTACTACGGCGGTGACGACGGCTATGTGGTCCGCCGCAGCTATGGCTATTACGGCGATCCAGGATATTACGATCGCGGCTACGGCTACTATGGCGGCGGCCCGAGCATCGGCTTCAGCTTCGGCACCCGCAGTTGGTGAACGACGAAGGGCCGCTTTCGAAGCGGCCCTTCAATGCCGGATTGGGAATCGTGAGATGTCGAATCTTGCGACGCTGATCGGCAAGAAGCAGCAGCTCCGGGGCCGTCCTCTTGATAATCGGTGATAATCGGCTTGATCAGAAATTAGTTTAAACGGATCTCATAGCGACGTTTGAGCCGGTCGCTTGTAGTCTTTGCTGCGTATTGAATGCGTGCAAGATCGCAGCCTTCCTGTGCGATGACATGCAGCTTCCAGTCCGAGGTACCGGGTCGGTAATCTGGCCCGAATTCAACTTCGATGGAGACGACCTTTTCTGTGCCTGGAAAACTCCGGATCTCCTGCAGCGCAATTCGCTCAAGCTCGTCCCTCGAAACCGGTGATCTCGACACCGTTCGCTCCTAAAGGTGGAGGCGGCTGCTTGAGCCGCGCTTGACTCAATGCAGTCAATGACCTCGACGTTCCTCTCAAGATGAGACGGCGCATCGCGATCGCTCCAAGCTCGCGCCGATCTTATGAGCTGATCAGCGCAATTGCCGCAGAGCCTCCGGAGTCAGCGCGTATCGACTCCCCACCTTTTCTAACCAGCGTGCTTTAAGCATACGCCTTGCCGTGTAGAACCCACACAGTGGACGGTTGCCTCCTGGTTGAAGCTGGCCGTCGCGTTCGAGCAGATAACCATAGAGGGTCGATGAGGGGGTGGACCTCTCGATTTTTAGGAACGAGCGCCCCCCGCAGCCAGTCGAATGATCAGTCTTGCGTGCTATCCTTTCGCAAGACCGGTGCGATTGCCAAGTTTTCCCGATGCCCTTCCCAAAGGGTGACCCCGATTGGCCCCAGCTCCAATGCCCCCCAAATATCCCCGCGAGCTGGGGCCATTTTTCTGGAGGCCTCAGCTCATCCCATTGCCCGGAGCTGAGGCCTTTTCGTCGCATCCGTGAGCGGAATTAAACAGGACAAGGCCGCCAACTAAGGCGCTCCTACTTACAGCCCCGATGTTCACAGAAGGACTAGACCGCCAACGCTGGCGCAGCTATATGACCGGCCTGCGAGCCGCTGATTTGCAAAACTTTCAGCCGGCCTTGCAAAACTTCCGAAGAAAGCTTAGCGATATCAAGCGCTTCGGTGGGGAATGGTGTAACGGTAGCACAACAGACTCTGACTCTGTTTGTCTTGGTTCGAATCCAGGTTCCCCAGCCAGTTCCGGCGCTCTTTCTCCAGACGTAACCCTCGGAATCTGCACGGCAGAGAACGGAAGTTCGTTGGCGGCACCGCCGCTCGCGACCGTTTGCCTCATCTGAAAAATCGCGTTTCCGGGTCGGATCTCCGCGCACTCCATCGTCCTTGAGTTACACAACCTAAGGAGATCCGTGATGCCCTATGTCGATGGTTTCGTGCTGGCCGTGCCGAAGGACAAGATCGAGGCCTACAAGACGCTGGCAACGACCGCCTGCGCAATCTGGCTGGAGCACGGCGCGCTCGACTATGTCGAATGCATCGGTGACGACGTCCCCTATGGCGAGCTCACCTCGTTTCCGCGCGCGGTGATGGCAAAGGAGGACGAGATCGTGGTTTTCTCCTGGATCGTCTACCGCGACCGGGAGACCCGCGATGCCGTCAACAAGAAGGTGATGGCGGACCCGCGGCTGAAAATGGACGGCATGCCGTTCGATGGCAGGCGCATGATCTATGGCGGCTTCACGACGCTGCTTCGGGCAGGCGACATCGCGACCTGACGGTGTCCGTTACTTGATCTTGTCGTAGGCCGCGGCGAAATCGTTGAGTGGCATCGGGATCGCGATCGTCTCCTTGGCCATGTTCTGGAAGGAGACCTTCAACTGCTTGCCCGACCTCAAGGCGGCCAGCAGGTCCGGCGCGACCGGCGTCGAGGCGTAGCAGCCGCGGTTCTCGCAGGTCTGGATCTGGAGATCGAACGCCTTGCCCTCGTCGACCTGGAGCTTGGCGCCGACGGGCAGGTTGAGGCCGAGCGGCAATTGCAGCAGCGCAATCGGCGTGCGGGTGTCGGGAGCGATGCGGATGTTGATCAGGATGACGGTCTGGCCGGTCTTGGTGAGCACCGCGTTCTGCTCCATCGCGCATTCGAGCGGCGCCTCGCGGCTTGCGCTGGTGCAGCGCACGATCCAACCGGGCTGCCCCGGAGCGCCGTCCGCCTGTGCTTGCGTCGGGGCAGGCACGGGCTGCGTGGCCGGGGCAGGAGAAGCGGCGTTCTTCTTGGCGCCTTGCTGGGCATGTGCGGCGCTGGTGAACAACAGGACAGTGGCGGCGAGGGCGACAAGTCTGGATTGCATGAGCATGGCGAAACCGCGTTAGCTTGAATCGAGGTCTCGCTGTAGCGTCGCGGAAGGTGCGGCGCAAGCTTACTCGGCGGCTTGCTTGACGCTGCGGCGCTCGGCCGCCTCGTCGCCTTCGCCGTCACCCGAACGGCCCCAACCCGAGAACCAGTTGTTGAGCTCGTCGAGATACAGATAAACCACCGGCGTGGTGAACAGCGTCAGCGCCTGGCTGACGATCAGGCCGCCGACCATGGCGTAGCCGAGCGGTTGGCGGATCTCGGCGCCGGTGCCGTGGCCGAGCATCAGCGGCACGCCGCCCAGCAGCGCGGCCATCGTCGTCATCATGATCGGGCGGAAGCGCAGCAGCGCGGCCTGGCGGATCGATTCCGCCGGTGTCTTGTGTTCGTCGCGCTCGGCGGCGATCGCGAAGTCGACCATCATGATGCCGTTCTTCTTCACGATGCCGATCAGGAGGATGATGCCGATCAGCGCGATCAGGCTGAAGTCGAAGCCGGCCGCCATCAGGATCGCGAGCGCGCCGACACCGGCCGAGGGCAGGGTCGACAGGATCGTGATCGGATGGATGTAGCTCTCGTAGAGGATGCCGAGGATCAGGTAGACCACGACGAGCGCAGCGAGGATCAACAGCGGCACGGTGCCGAGCGATTGCTGGAACGCCTGCGCGGTGCCCTGGAAGCTCGAATTCAGCGTCGGCGGCGCGCCGAGCTCCACCATCGCCTGCTGCACGGCCTCGGTGGCCTGGCCGAGTGCGACGCCTTGCGCGAGGTTGAAGCTGATCGTGATCGCCGGGAACTGACCCTGATGGCTGATCGAGAGCGGGCGGACCGGATCGGTGGTCCAGGTCGCGAAGGTCGACAGCGGCACCTGTTCGCCGGTCAGCGGCGACTTCAGATAGAGCTTATTCAGGCTATCGAGATCGCCCTGCATCTCCGGCAGGATCTCGAGGATCACCTTGTAGGTGTTGAGCTGGGTAAAATACTGCGTGACCTGCCGTTGGCCGAAAGCGTCATACAGCGTGTCATCGATCATCTGCGGCTGGATGCCGTAGCGCGAGGCGGTGTCGCGGTTGATCTTGAGCTGCACGGTTGTGCCCTGCGTCTGCTGATCGGTCGCGACGTCGCGCAGCTCCGGCAGCGTCTGCATTTTGGCGAGGATCTTTGGCGCCCAGTCGTTGAGCTCGGCGAGGTCGGCGTCCTGCAGGGTGAACTCGAACTGCGTGCGGGTCGGCCGGCCGCCGAGCCGGACGTCCTGGGCCGCCTGCATGTAGAGGCGAGCGCCCTCGACCTTGTCGAACTGCGGACGCAGGCGCGCGATGATCTGCTGAGCCGAGGCCTCGCGCATGTCGCGAGGCTTGAGCGTGATGTACAGGGCGCCGTTGTTGCCGGCGCGTCCGCTGCCGCCGATCGCCATGGCAACGCTGGCAACATCGGGATCGGCCAGGATGATCTTGCCGAGCTGCTCCTGGCGTCTGACCATTTCCTTGAACGAAATGTCCTGCGAGGCTTCGGACGTGGCCGTGATCAGGCCGACGTCCTGTTGCGGGAAGAAGCCCTTCGGGATCAGGACGAACAGGTAGATCGACAGTCCGAGCGTGGCGAAGAAGATCGCGAGCGTGGTGCGGCGCCACGCCAGGGCGTGGTCGAGCACATATTCGTAGCCGCGCAGCATTCCGTCGAAGGCGCGCTCGCTCCATTGGTAGAAGTTGCCGTGGGTCACTTCGCCATGCGCGCGCAGGAAGCGCGAGGCCATCATCGGTGTCAACGTCAGCGACACGAACATCGAGACGAAGATCGTCATCGCCAGCACCACGGCGAATTCGCGGAACAGGCGCCCGATGATGCCCCCCATCAAGAGCAGGGGGATCAGCACCGCGACCAGCGAGATGCTGATCGAGACGATGGTGAAACCGATTTCCTTGGAGCCCTTGAAGGCGGCCGCGAGCGGGGATTCGCCTTCCTCGATGTAGCGGGTGATGTTCTCGAGCATCACGATGGCGTCGTCGACCACGAATCCGACCGCAATGGTGAGCGCCATCAGCGACAGATTGTCGAGCGAATAGCCGGCCACCCACATCAAGGCGCAAGCGCCCAATAGCGCCAATGGCACCGTGACCGTGGGGATGACCGTCGCCCAGAAGCTGCGCAGGAAAATGAAGATGACCATGACCACGAGTGCGATGGTCAGCAGCAGCGTGAACTGGACGTCCTCGACTGCGGCACGGATTGTCGTGGTGCGGTCGCTGATCAGCTCGATCTTGATTGCGGGCGGAATGGCGGCCACCAGTCGGGGCAGGGTGGCCTTGATCCGGTCGACAGTCTCGATGACGTTGGCGCCGGGCTGCTTGAAGATCACCAGGAACACGCCGCGCTTGCCGTTGGCCCAGGCCGCCTGCTTGGCGTCTTCAGCGCCACTGACGGCCTGGCCGATATCGCGGATTCGCAACGGGCCACCATTGCGATAGGCGATGATGACGTCGTTCCAGTCCTTGGCGTGGGTGAGCTGGTCGTTGGCGTAGATCGTGTAGGCGCGCTTGGGCCCGTCGATATTGCCTTTGGGGCTGTCGACCGTGGTGATGGCGATCTGGCTGCGGACGTCCTCCATCGACAGGCCCTTGGCGACGAGTTTCGCCGGGTCGATCTGAACGCGGATGGACGGCTTCTGCTGGCCGCCGATGAAGACCTGCGCGACGCCGGAGAGCTGGCTGATCTGCTGGGCGAGCTGGGCGTCGACGGCGTCGCTGACGCTGGTCAGCGGCAGTGTCTCGGAGGTCGCCGACAGCAGCAGGATCGGGGCGTCCGCCGGGTTGACCTTGCGGTAGGTCGGCGGCGAGGGCAGGTTCTTCGGCAGCTGGCCGCTGGCGGCGTTGATGGCACCCTGAACGTCGTTGGCTGCGCCGTCGATGCTGCGATTGAGGTCGAATTGGATGGTGATCGACGCCGTGCCCAGATAGCTGGTCGAGGTCATCTGGGCGATGCCGGGGATCTGGGCGAATTGCCGCTCGAGCGGCTGCGCCACCGACGAGGCCATCGTCTCGGGGCTGCCGCCCGGCAGATTGGCGGTGATCTGGATGGTCGGGAAGTCCACCTGCGGCAGCGGCGCGACCGGCAGCAGGGGGTAGGCGACGAGGCCGACGAAGAGGATGCCGGCCATCAGCAGCGAGGTGCCGATGGGATAACGGATGAAGGGTGCCGAAATCCCGCCCGCGATCATTCGTGTCGAACCTTGTTCTGGGTCGGATCCGAGCTCGCCACCGCTGTCGAGACGAGGCTTCCAGGCTGCACCTTGAACTGACCGCCGGTGATGACCTGCTGCCCGGGCGTGAGGCCTTCATCGATGACCGAACGTCCATCGATGCCATAGCTGACCTTGATCTTGTGCACTTCGGCCTTGTTGTCCTGATTGACGGTATAAGCGTACAGGCCGTTGGTCGAATGCTGGACCGCATCATCGGGAACCACGGTTGCATCCTTCAGCGTCCGCACCAGAAGACGCGTTGAAACCGACTGGCCCGGCCACAGCGTGTGGTCCTTGTTGTCGAACACCGCCTTGAGCCGAATAGTCCCGCTGGTCGTGTCGACCTGATTGTTAATGACCGCGAGCTTGCCTTCGGCCAGCGTCTTCTTGCCGTCGGTGGTGAAGGCGATCACCTTGAGCGCGCCGGCCTGCTGGCCTTCGGTGATGTAGGGGAGCTGGTCTTCCGGTGCCGTGAAGATCACGGCGATCGGCTCGACCTGCGAGATCGTGACGATGCCGGTCTGCGTCGAGGCGTTGACGATGTTGCCGATGTCGACCTGGCGCAGCCCTGCGACGCCCGTGATCGGCGCCTTGATCTGCGTGTAGTCGAGTTGGGTCTGGGCGTTGGCGATCGCCGCTTCGTCGGCCGCGATCTGGGCGGTGAGCTGGGCGACAGTGGAGCGCTGGGTATCGACCCGCTGTGCGGTCGCGAATTCGCCGAGTCTCATGGCGCGCTGCAGTTCGAGATTGGCATTGGCGAGGTTCGCCTCGTCCTGCGCCTTCTTGGCTTTGGCCTGATCGAGCGCGGCTTGATAGGGGCGGGGATCGATCGAGACCAGAAGGTCGCCCTGCTGGACGATCTGGCCTTCGCGGAAGGCGAGCTTGTCGATCTGACCATCCACTCGGCTGCGGACTTGGACGGTGTTGAAGCCCTGCACCGTGCCGAGACCGGTCAGATACACTGGGAAGTCTGTCTTCTGAACCGGCGCAACGCTGACGGGAACGGCCTGCGGGCGAGGCGCTACTTTTTGTGTCGTCTGGGTTTTTCCGGCCCCGGGCGAGCCGTATTTCTGCCAGCCATAGTAACCCGCGGAGGCCACGGCCGCGATGATCAGAATCCAGAGGATCGGCCGTGTTTTTTTCATATCGGCTCGGCGGCGCTCGTGCCCCCAAGCTACGAATTATGGGGCAATCATAGGGTTCCAGCGCGCTTGTATAATACACGCCAAGTTCCAGTGTAAACAGCACTATCGGTCGAGAATCCTAAACAATTGGAAAGCTTTGCACCGCATGCAGCAGGCTGGCGCGGCGGTGTACAAGGCTGCATTTTCCGGAGCCCGGATGATGCGCGCGCGAACTCTGTACAATGCGCGCAGTCCGTGTGTGCGGCGATGAGGGGCGCCGCGCGGACGACCACCACGCCGGTGCGTCACGAGAACGGTTCTAAATCGCGCGCAGGCCGTTTCGGTTGTCAGGAAAATCAGCATCGGTCATATCGGCGCCGCCACAACGGGAGCGCAGGGATGGACGAACTGAACGGCAAGTTGATCGCGTGTCAGATTCTGATCACGGGGCTGATCGCGCGCGTCGCCAACGAGCAGCGCGATCCCTTGCGCTTCCTCACCGACTTTCGCGACGAGATCAAAGCCGTCGTGAACGGCGTCAACATCGCCGGTATGGACAGTACCGATCGCGTGCGCGCCGTCGCGCAGAAGACCGTCGACGAATTGTTCTCGCTGATGAAGCCGCCGAGCAGCGACTGAAGCCCTTAGCATCACCGCCGATTTCGCGGCAATTTTCGCGTACGTTTTAGAACGAGTCCAATCTATCTTTAGAACCGTTTCAAGCTTCAGTTTAGAATCGTTTTGATCTGGACTTATTCAAGCGTTCTCGCGGCTTGTGCGCATTGACCCACTATTTTGCCGCCGATACCAACAGCCCAATCGCTCGTCGAATTGAGTGAGCGAACATGAAGATGGGGCGTGTTGTAATGGGGCAGGTGGTCGCACCGAAGTCGTTGCGTTCGGTGGCAGCATTCGATCCGATGGATGAGAGGTCCGCGGGCGTTTCCGGCAAAAAGGTTTCAGCGGTCGCGAGCTTGATCGCGGTGGCATCGGTGTCGAGCGGCGCGCAGGCGCAGCAGTCGAACCTGCCGCCGGTGACGGTCGATGCCCCGGTCGAGCGTCCGCGTCCGACGGCATCGAAGCCGACACGTGATCAGGTCCGCGCGCGCAACGCGCTTCGCCGCGCAGCGCAGCGGCAGCAGGCGGTACAGACGGCTCCGACAACGCCCTCCGGTCCCGCCGACGCCAATCCCTATGCCGACCCGGCGGCGCCCTACAAGGTCGATCACGTGCAGGCCGGCGGCAAATTTCCGGAGAAGCTGGTCGATACGCCGAAGTCGATCACAGTTCTCAGCAAGGAAGTGCTCGAGGACAAGAACGCCACGTCGCTGAAGCAGGCGATCCTCAGCACGGCCGGCGTGACGCTTGGCTCGGGCGAGGGCGGCAACGCGTTCGGCGACCGCTTCTTCATCCGCGGCTTCGACGCCCGCAACGACATCTTCATCGACGGCGTGCGTGACGCCGGTGTCAGCGTGCGTGAAAACTTCTTCACCGAGCAGGTCGAGATCCTGCGCGGTCCCGGTTCGACCTTCGCCGGCCGCGGTGTCGCCGGCGGTGCGATCAACATCGTGACCAAGCAAGCGACGACCGGGGGCAGCTTCTACAACATGGACAGCACGTTTGGCACCGACCAGACCAAGCGTGTCACGCTCGACGTCAACCAGGTGATCGACCCAACGCTCGCAGTCCGCGTCGGCGGCTTGTTCCAGGACGCCAATGTCGCGGGTCGCGACTACGTCACGGATAACCGGAACGGTGCTTTCGTCGCGACGACGTGGACGCCGACCGACACGATCAAGGTCACCGGCAACTACATCCACACCGAACTGACCGGTCTTCCGGATTTCGGCGTGCCGTATTATCGGCCGAGCACCGCGTCCACCGCTGGCGGTCCGTTCCCGGATTTCGGAGCGAGCCGAAGGAACTGGTACGGGTTCGTCAATCGCGACTTCTTCCGCACGGGCCAGGACATCGGTACGATCAATGCGGAAGTGCAGATCACGCCCGATCTGATGATCAGCAACAAATTCCGCGCTTCGCGCTCGACGCAGAATTACATCGGGACGCTGCCGGAAGCGCCGTCGCTGAAGAATCCGCTCTCGGCTTCGACGCTGACCTCCAATCCGCAGAGCCGTTTTCAGATCACCGACGTGCTCGCCAACCAGACCGAGGCGACCTACAAGTTCCAGGATGGGGTCGGGTTCAAGCACACCGCGCTGGCGGGTGTCGAGGTCGATCGTGAACGGTCTTCGATCGACAGGTATCTTGGGCTGACCTCGGAGGCCACCGGCATTCCCTCCACCCCATCAGGCTCGCCGACCAACACAAGCGTATTCTTTCCTCAGAACACGTATCTGCCCTTCGGAATCCCGTCGCTCTCGGGCTTGCCCACCAAGATCAGCATCGACACCGTCAGTGGCTACGTGATGGATAGCGCGAACTATCGCGATCTCCTGATCCTCAATGGTGGATTCCGCTATGACGATTACAGCATCAAGTCCACCGGCTATGCCGCGAACGGCGCGTTCGGTCAGCAGTCGGCGGAATTCCTGATTCCCAACTTCAATCTCGGCCTTACGCTCAAGCCGTTGCCGAACGGCAGCGTCTATGTGGCGTACGCGACTTCAGCGAATCCGGTCGGTGCCGAGTTCGACGGTACAAGCACAGCGTACGGCGGCCTCAATCCGACCCTGCCCGGCGGCAACACGCAGATATTTGGCCCTGAGAAAAACAAGGCGATCGAAATCGGCACCAAATGGGAGCTGTTCGATCGTCATCTGCTGCTGACCGCGGCGCTGTTTCAGACGACAAAGGAGAACGCGCGCGAATCGCAGAACGTTAGTAGTGCGGCTGCTGCCGCCCCCTTGGGCTGTGTGTATCCGACCGGAACGACCGGCAATATATCCTGCATCACTGCAGGTGCCGCCTATCGCATCCGTGGCATCGACCTTGGTATCGGTGGCAACATCACTGACAAATGGAGCGTGTTCGGCGGCCTCGTGCTGATGCAATCGGAAGTGACGCAGTCGCTGGCGCCGTCGGCCAATAAGACGTTGTATCCGACCAATGTCGGGCGTCCGCTCGCCAATATCGCGCACGAGTCGTTCAGCCTGCTGTCGAAATATCAACTCAACGACACCTGGGAACTGGGCGGGCAGGCGGTATACCGCTCCAAGATCTACGGCGGCACTTTGCTCGCGGCCAATCAGGGCACGTCGCTGCCGAGCTACTGGCGCTTCGATGCCTTCGCGGAGGCGAAGCTCGATCAGCACTGGAAGCTCAAGCTGTTCGTGAACAACATCTTCGACAAGCGCTACTACGACGCGCTGTACCAAAGCGCAGCACCGTTCGTGCTGGAGGCACCGGGCCGTGCCGCCTATGTGGTGCTCTCCGCGCGCTACTGATGGAGCAACAAGGAGTTTCATGCTGACATGCATAGAAAACGTTCTCAGCAAGGATGATGTGGCGGATTTCCGCCGCATCATGGACGCCAGCGACTGGGAGGACGGCCGCTCCACCGCCGGCGCGCAGTCGGCGATGGTCAAGCGCAACGAGCAATTGCCGCCGGACAGCGAGGTCGCGCGCAAGCTCGGCAACCGCATCATCTCGGCGCTGACGTCGAACCCGCGCTTCATCGCGGCGGCGATCCCGCTCCAGATCTTCCCGCCGCTCTTCAACCGCTATGCGGCGAGCAGCGGCCACCATTTCGGCCTGCATGTCGACAATGCGATCCGCGGCGACCGCCTGACCGGCCTTCGCATCCGCACAGATCTGTCGGTCACGCTGTTCCTCGCCGAGCCGGATGAGTACGATGGTGGCGAACTTGTGATCGAGGACGCCTACGGTTCGCACGAAGTCAAGTTGCCAGCCGGCGACTGCGTGCTCTATCCCTCGACCAGCCTCCATCTGGTCACGCCGGTGACGAGGGGAACGCGGGTTGCGTCTTTCTTCTGGCTTCAGAGCATGATACGGGACGATCAAGCCCGAAGCATGATCTTTGACCTCGACACCGCGATTCAGGCGCTGGTGGAACGGCTCGGGCGTGACGATCCCGAAACGGTCAAATTGACGGGTATCTATCACAACCTCATTCGCTACTGGGCCGAAGTATGAAGAGCATGACCTTCCAAGCCAGCCTTGCCGCCGCCGCCATGCTGGCGGCCGCCTGGCTCGCATCTCCTGTTTCCGCCCAGACACAAACCCAGCCGGCCCCGGCGCAATCGGTGGCTCAACCGGCCCCGGCCGGTCCGGCGCCAGCGGCCACCGCGCCTAGCGCCCTGGCGCCTTCGGCCTCGACGGCAGCCGCGCCAGCTGCTCCGGCGGGGCCCCCCGCGGCCGCCGGTCCGACCACCCCTAAGCCCGATGTGGCGACCGCTGTCGCACCGGCCATGAAGGAATTGTCACCCTGGGTGATGTTCATGTCGGCGGACGTCATCGTGAAGGCGGTGATGATCGGGCTCGCCTTTGCCTCGCTGGTGACCTGGACCGTCTTCATCGCCAAGTCGATCGAACTGTCGGTCGCCTCCACCAAGCTTCGTTCGGCGCTGAAGAAGACCGCAGAGGCACGTTCGCTCGCGGAAGCCCAGATGGCGCTCGGAGCCAAGGAAGGGATCCTGCCGTCCTTCCTCGTGGCGGCGCTGCGCGAGGCGCGGATGTCGGCCGGCCTGTCCAGCGATGCCGGCATCAAGGAGCGCGCGGCCTCGAGCTTTGCCGAGATCGTGCGCGCGGAACAGCGCCGCATCCGCATCGGCATGGGCGTGCTCGCGACCATCGGCTCCACGTCGCCCTTCGTCGGCCTGTTCGGCACGGTCTGGGGCATCATGAACAGCTTCATCGGCATCTCGAAGTCGCAGACCACGAACCTCGCCGTGGTCGCGCCCGGCATCGCCGAGGCGCTGCTCGCCACCGCAATCGGTCTCGTCGCCGCCATCCCCGCCGTCATCATCTACAACCATTTCGCACGCGTGACGAAAGGCTATCTCGAGCTCGTCAGCCGCGCCTCTGGCGCCGCGGGGCGGCTGCTCTCGCGCGATCTCGATCGCAGCCACGGCAGCGTGCATTCGCGCGCAGCGGAGTGAACCATGGGCGTTTCGCTCGCAGACAACGACGGCGAAGACGACGATTTCTCGGAAACGCATGACATCAACGTCACGCCGTTCATCGACGTCATCCTGGTGCTGCTGATCATCTTCATGGTCGCAGCGCCGCTCTCGACCGTCGACCTGCCGATCGATCTGCCGACGTCGAGCGCGACGCCGCAGAAGAAGCCGGACAAGCCGACCTATCTCAGCATCAAGCCCGATCTGACGCTGGCGATCGGAGAGAACCCGGTTCAGCGGGCCGAGTTGATCGGGACCCTCGACGGCCTGTCCGACATGAGCAAAGACAAGTATGTCTTCCTGCGCGCCGATCGCTCGGTGCCGTATGGCGAGTTGATGGGTGTCATGGAGCTCTTGCGCTCAGGCGGCTATACGCGGGTCAAGCTGGTCGCGCTGGAAGGCGCTCCGGGGGCGCCCGCGGCAGGCGCCGCTCAGCCTTAAAGGCCCGCTATGTCGGACGAACTCAGACCATCCCGGAAGCTCTGGATCTTGGCGGCAGTGGCAGCGCTCGTGCTCCATCTGGGTGGTGCTGCGCTCGCGCTGGCTCACCTGCGCGCCGATGACGGCGACGATGGTCTGGGGGCGGCGGGCGCCGAGTTCGCGGTCGAGATGGCCTCGCCAAAGGCGCCCGAAACAGACCTTCCGCCGGGGCCTGACAGCGAACCAATGCAGGAGCAGCAGGCGCTTCCCGAGCAAAAGGCCGAGACCAAGGAAACCGAGCTGCCAAAGGATCAGTCGCAGCAGGTCGACGATCCCGATCGGGTCGTCACCGAGAACATCTCGAAGAAGCCGCAGGACGAGGATCCGAAGATCGCGGCGGTCGAAACTCCCGCTGCCGAGGCATCGCCGAAGTCGGTTGCGACGGCACGGCAGACACTCGATGAAGACGCGCGAGAGGCCGAGAAGGCCCTGGCGCCGGTGCTTGGGCTTGGCAAGGACATCCTGAAGATTACGGCGGACTGGAATCGCAAGATCAGCGCGCATCTGACGGCCCACAAGGTCAATCCGGAGGGCAAGGAGCCCAATAACCAGAAGGTCAAAGTGAGCTTTGCGATCAACCGCAAGGGAAACGTGCTGTCGGTCGACGTCGTGGAGTCGTCGGGGGATGCGGCTTACGATGCGGCCGCGGTCTCGATTGTCCGCAAGTCCGATCCCATTCCGCAGCCGCCGGCCGGGCTGACTGACGACCGGTTCGAGCGCACCGTCGACATCATCTTCACGCCGCCGGACGCGAAGAAAAAGAAGAAGACGGCTCAGCGCCAGTAGAGCCGGATTCCGACATAGACCACGACCAGGCAGGCGAAGATCAGCGCCACCGGCAGCGGCCGCTTCTGGGTTCCGGCGAATGCCGCCGCCCCGAAGGAGGCGGACTTCTTCGGCTTGGGGGCGGGGCGGCGGAAGGCGGTAACATTGTCCGTCGCCGTTTCAGGCGGACGGGTGCGGACGTCGGGCGGGGTTCCCGCGCCGCCCATCTCGACATAATAGGCCTTGTAGATCGCGCCGATGGTGGCCTCGGTGGCCTCGCCCTCGCTCATCTGCGCCAGCAGGTTCTGGTAGCTCGCCAGGAATTCCTGGGCTTCCGGGGGCAATGCGGACGCCCCGTTGAGCTTGGCCATCATCTTCCAGGTGGCGAAATCGGCGCGGGCGCGGGTGTCGGCGCGTCGCGCGATCAGCATATCGGCAGCTTTGACCAAGTCGGCCTCTGGCCCTTCAGGCCTACGTTCGGATGTCGCTGTTCAACTACACATTGCCGGTCAGGAACAGAACAGCCTGAATCACATAACCGGTCAACGTTCGCAGTATTGCTGAAATAACATCAAGATTTAGACCGAACTGCGAACCTGCCAGCGGTAGCAGGATCAGGAGGCCGATCAGGATCAGCATTCCGACCGGCTCGAGCCGGGCCAGCGGCACGGCGAGCGGCCGCGGCAACAGCCCGACCGCGACCCGCCCGCCATCGAGCGGCGGGATCGGCATCATGTTGAACACCGCCAGGATCGCGTTGATCACGAGGGTATTCTTGAGGTTGTCCGCAACCCATTTCGCCGAGGTCGCAGGCACCAGGGGCAGGGCATGGAAGGCGAGGGCGGCGGCGAGCGCCAGCAGGATGTTGGTGACGGGCCCGGCCAGCGCCACCCAGACCATGTCGAGCCGGGGGTTATTGAGCTTGCGGAAGTTCACCGGCACCGGCTTGGCGTAGCCAAACAGGAACGGCGAATGCGCGAACAGCAGCATCGCCGGCAGGATCAGGGTGCCGAACGGGTCGATATGCCTGAGCGGGTTGAAGCTGACGCGGCCGAGCTGCGAGGCCGTGTTGTCCCCGAGCCGGTCCGCGACGAAGGCGTGCGCAGCCTCATGGAAGGTGATGGCAAGCACGAGGGGGAGCACCCACACGGAGAGGTCATAAATGGAAATGTTCACGGCTCGTCCGTCCCGGTTTGCCTGCTGCCTTGCAGCCATCCAGCTAGAGCGGTGGTGCAGCAACGCTTCAGCTCAACATAGGGGGACCGGTTCCGAAATGCCACGCTGCAAACGGTCCGCCAGCAGCACGCCGCCGTGCCATCGCGCAATTTATAGAATCGTGGTCTGATACTGCGTCAAGCCGTCGTCGAGCTTCACCCAGGCGAGCTTTTCCGAGACCCAGATGTGCTCGGTCGGCGCGAAAGCGTTACGATCATCGAAGGTGGCCAGCGCGACGCCGGCGAGCGTACCGTTGCGGCGCCAGGCGAACAGCCGCGTGCCGCAGCGCTTGCAGAACACGCGGTCGATATTCTCGGAGGAGGCGTAGCGGGCGGTCTCGCCCTCGACCGTCAATGCGCGCTGATCGAACTGCGCGCGGGCGAAGTAGGGCGAGCCCATCGCCTTCTGGCAGAGGCGGCAATGGCAGATGCGGACATTGAGCGGCTCGCCCTCCGCCTTGAACCGCACCGCGCCGCACAGGCATCCCCCTTCCCGGATCATGATGTCCTCAATAGGTCGCGCGTCCGCCCGAGATGTCGAAGACGGCGCCGGTCGAGAACGCGCAGTCCTCGGATGCGAGCCAGCTCACCATCGCGGCCAGCTCTTCGACCTGCACGAAGCGCGCTTTCGGGATCTTCGACAGCATGAAGTCGATATGCTGCTGCGTCATCTGATCGAAGATCGCGGTCTTCGCCGCCGCCGGCGTCACCGCGTTGACCAGAATGTCGTGCGCGGCGAGCTCCTTGCCGAGCGACTTGGTCAGGGCGATCAGGCCGGCCTTGGACGCCGAATAGTGCGAGGCGTTGGGATTGCCTTCCTTGCCGGCGATCGAGGCGATGTTCACGATGCGCCCGTATTTCTGCTTGAGCATGGCAGGCACGATCGCCTTGCAGCAGATGAAGGGACCGTCGAGGTTGATGCGCAGCACCTTGCGCCATTCCTCGAGATCGGTCTCCCAGACCGGCTTGTTGACGCCGGCGATGCCGGCATTGTTGACGAGGATGTCGATCTTGCCGAAGGCGCCGAGTGTGGCATCGCGGGCCTGCTCGACCGCCGCGGTGTCGGTGACGTCGACCTTGAAGACGCGCACGCTGTCGCCGATCTCCTTCGCCGTCTTCTCGGCCAGCACGGCATCGAAATCCCAGATCGCGACCTTGGCGCCGGAGCTGACGAAGCGCTCGGTGATCGCGCGGCCAAAGCCCTGCGCGCCGCCGGTGACGACGGCGACGCGGCCGTTGAGATCGATCTTGTTCATCGATTTATTCCTTTCTCCCAAACCCGGCGGCAGTCGGCTCCCTCGCCCCGCCCTTGCGGGGAGAGGGTTGGGGTGAGGGGTTGTCTCCACATGCCCGTGCGCAGATGTCGTGCCTGGCCCCTCACCCGGATTGCTCAGGCGCGCAATTGCGCGCCATAGCAATCCGACCTCTCCCCGCAGAAGGGCGGGGAGAGGTTCGAAGTCAGAGCATGTAGCCGCCGTCGACGACGAGGTCGACGCCGGTGGTGAAGGCGCTTTCGTCACTGCCGAGATAGACCGCCATCGCCGCGATCTCGTCGGCGGTGCCGAGCCGGCCCATCTTCTGGCGGGAGATGAACATCTCCTTGCCCTGCGGCCCCTGCGCGGCGGCGCGGTCGAGCATTGAGGGCGTCTCGACGGTGCCGGGGCAGATCGAGTTGCAGCGGATGCCCTTGGTGATGAAGTCGAGCGCGACCGCGCGCGTCAGCAGCGACACCGCCGCCTTCGACGCGCTGTAGACGTAACGGTTGGCCGGCGGCCGCAGCGCCGCGCAGGACGAGATGTTGACGATGCTGCCGCCGCCGCCTGCCAGCATCTCAGGCAGGAAGGCCCTGATGGTCCGGTGCATGGACTTGACGTTGAGGTCGAACGAGAAGTCGAAATCCTCTTCCGAGCACTCCAGGATGGTGCCGTGATGCACGAAGCCCGCCGCGTTGAGCAGGATGTCGATCTTGCCGACGCGCTTGGCAAAGGCGTTGACGTCGGCCGTGTTGCGGACGTCGAGTTTTGCGACTTCGGCGATGCCTTCCTTCGTCAGGCTCGCGATGCCGCTCTCGTTGATGTCGGTTGCGATGACGGTTGCGCCCTCACGCGCAAATGCGACAGCGCATGCGCGCCCGATGCCTGCTGCCGCAGCCGTGACGACGGCGCGCTTTCCCTTGAGGCGGTCTGCCATTTTCTTGTTCTCCCTTGTGAGTTCGTCATTCCGGGGCGCGCCTCTTGGCGCGAGCCCGGAATCCATTATGCGACGAGTTCTATGGCCAGATGGATTCCGGGCTCGCGACTACGTCGCGCCCCGGAATGACAGTGCCTACTCAGTGATTATCCCGCGCCACACCAAACGTGCCGGCGACGTTCTGGTAGCGCGTGGCGAGCTCCATGCAGGCGCCGGTCGACTGCTGGCCGACCGTGTTGCGGTAGATCTCCTGCCACGGCGTCTGGTTCGGCGGATGCTTGAAGCCGCCATTGGCCTTGAGCTCGGCATGGCGCTTCTTCAGCTCCTCGTCCGAGATCAGGATGTTGGCGCTGCCCTTGTTGAGGTCGATGCGCACCTTGTCGCCGGTCTTCAGGATCGCAAGACCGCCATTGGCGGCGGCTTCCGGCGAGGCGTTCAGGATCGAGGGCGAACCCGAGGTGCCGGACTGGCGGCCGTCGCCGATGCAGGGCAGGGACAGGATGCCGCGTTTGATCAATGCCGCGGGCGGCTGCATGTTCACGACCTCGGCGCCGCCGGGGTAGCCGATCGGCCCGGTGCCGCGGATGAACAGCACGCAGCGCTCATCGATATCGAGCGAGGGATCGTCGATCCGCTCGTGATAATCCTCGGGGCCCTCGAACACGACGGCGCGGCCCTCGAAGGCATTGAGGTCCTTCGGGTTGCTGAGATAGCGATCGCGAAACTCCTTGGAGATCACGCTGGTCTTCATGATCGCGGAATCGAACAGATTGCCCTTCAGCACCAGGAAGCCGGCGTCCTTCACCAGCGGCTTGTCATAGGCCCAGATCACGTCGTTGTCGGGCGCGGGCGCATTCTTGCAGTTCTCGCCGATGCCACGGCCGTTGACGGTGACTGCATCCTCATGGATGCGCTTGTGCTTCATCAACTCGCGCACCACGGCCGGCACGCCGCCGGCGCGGTGGAATTCCTCGCCGAGATAGAAGCCGGCCGGCTGCATGTTGACGAGCAGCGGCACGTCGTGGCCGAATTTCTGCCAGTCGTCGATCGACAGCTCGACCCCGATGTGGCGGGCGAGGGCATTGATGTGGATCGGCGCGTTGGTCGAGCCGCCGATCGCCGAATTGATCACGATACAGTTCTCGAACGCCTTGCGGGTCAGGATGTCCGAGGGTTTCAGATCCTCCCAGACCATCTCGACGATGCGCTTGCCGGTCTCATAGGCGATCTGGCCGCGCTCGCGGTAGGGGGCGGGGATCGCCGCGCAGCCTGGCAGCGAGAAGCCGAGCGCTTCGGCGAGCCCGTTCATGGTCGAGGCAGTGCCCATGGTGTTGCAATGGCCGACCGAGGGCGCCGAGGAGGCCACGATCTCCATGAACTCTTCATAGTCGATCTCGCCGGCGGCCAGCCGCTCGCGCGACTTCCAGACGATGGTGCCGGAGCCGGTACGCTCGCCGGCATGCCAGCCGTTCAGCATCGGGCCGCCCGACAGCACGATCGCGGGCAGGTTGACGGTCGCCGCGGCCATCATGCAGGCCGGCGTGGTCTTGTCGCAGCCGGTGGTCAGCACCACGCCGTCGAGCGGATAGCCGTAGAGGATTTCGACCAGCCCGAGATAGGCGAGGTTGCGGTCGAGCGCCGCGGTCGGGCGCTTGCCGGTCTCCTGGATCGGATGGGTCGGGAATTCCATCGCGATGCCGCCGGCTTCGCGGATGCCTTCGCGGACGCGGTGCGCGAGCTCGATATGGTGACGGTTGCAGGGGGAGAGGTCGTTACCTGTTTGCGCGATGCCGATGATCGGCTTGCCGGATTGAAGCTCGGCGCGGGTGAGGCCGTAGTTCAGATAGCGCTCCATATAGAGAGCGGTCATGCCCGGATTATGCGGGTTGTTGAACCAGTCCTGCGAGCGAAGGTGGCGGCGGGCGCCGTTGTCGGCAGCATGTCCATTGGTTGGCTTTTTTGTCATTGGTCTCTCCTGCAATGCAAACGCACTGGCGTCCGTCTCAATGTGTCGGCTGGTGCGATGCCCAGCGGCGCGAGCGATGGTCGGCAGGCCCGCTGGCGGGTCATTTCCTCACAAGTGCGATACTAGTCATGGCTACTTGGTAACGCTACCATTTTGTTCGCGGCGCCGGCGCCGGAAGCGGCCGACCTATTGTCCGAACGCCGCGACGACGAGCTTTGCCGCTCGATCACCTTGAAGCCGAGATCGAGCACCGGCTGCTCCGGCCGCCGTCCGTCGATCGCGTCGATCAGCATGGTCGCGGCGGTTTTTCCCATCTCGTAGCGGTTGGTGCGCACGCTGGTGAGGGTGGGGACGGCGGAGGCCATGAATTCGAGGTCGTTGAATCCGACGATCGCGATCTGCTCGGGGACCGCGATCTCCCGGCGCCGGCATTCGAACAGCACGCCGAGCGCGAGGTCGTCATTGGCGCAGAACACCGCATCGAGGTCGGGATCCCGCGCGAGGAGGTCGGTGAACAGGGCGCCGCCGAGCGTCACCGATGTCGGCGTCGCCGTCGTGACCACGAGGCGCGGCTCGAACAGCGCGGCGTCCTTCATGGCCGAGACATATCCGTCCAGCCGCCGCTGCACCCGCGGGTCCATCCGCGCGCCGACGAAGCCGATCTTGCGGTGACCTTGCGCGAACAGGTGGGCAACCGCCGCGCGCGCTGCATCATAGTGCGAAAAGCCGATCATCATGTCGATCGGATGGGGGCCGATCTCCATGATCTGCACGATCGGGCAGTCGGCAGCCTCCAGCATCGCGCGCGATTCCGCGGTCTGGTCGATGCCGGTGACGATCAGCCCGGCCGGCTTCTGCGCCAGAAAGAGGCGCAGCAGCTTCTCCTCCTGCAGGATGCTGTAGCGCGTGTTGGACAGTTGAATTGAGTAACGGCCGCCTTCGGAGGCGTCATAGATGCCGCGCAGCACGTCCGAGAACACGTTATTGGTGAGGGATGGGATCAATACACCGATCACCTCGGTGCGTTGCGAGGCCAGTGCGCGGGCCGCAAGGTTCGGCACATAGCCAAGCTCCTTGGCGGCGCTCTCGACCCGCGTCCGCTTGGCAACCGACAGCGCTTCCGGATTGCGGAAGAAGCGGGACGCCGTGATCGGGCTGACGCCGGCAAGCTCGGCGACTTCCGCCAGCCGGATTTTGCCTGACTTGGTGCGTTTTCGACCCATTTGTTGGTCTTAACACAGTCACGGTCGCAAACAAAGGAACGTTGACAGCGCTACCAGCAACGACTAACCAAAGACAAATTGCCAAAACCGCACAAACTGCCGACAATGTCGCCCGCTATTGATCGGGCTTCGTTCGGTGAAGTCTGAAAAACAAGACGGTCGCGGCGCGAGAGGCGCCGTGGACTACGAGGAGGGAACTAGATGTCGTCTGTGCAAATCCGCGATGTGCGGAAATCGTTCGGCAACTTTGAAGTCCTGCACGGCGTGACGATTCCGATCGAGGACGGCCAGTTCGTCGTTCTGGTTGGCCCCTCCGGCTGCGGCAAGTCGACGCTTCTGCGCATGCTTGCCGGTCTCGAGAACATTACCTCCGGCACGATCTCGATCGGCGACCGCGTCGTCAACAATGTCCAGCCCAAGGAGCGGGACATTGCGATGGTGTTCCAGAATTACGCGCTCTATCCGCACATGACGGTGGCCGACAACATGGGCTTCTCGCTGAAGCTGCGGAACGCCAGCTCCGACGAGATCAACAAGCGCGTCAAGCGCGCCGCCGAGATCCTGGCGCTGTCGCCGCTGCTCGATCGTTATCCGCGCCAGCTCTCGGGTGGCCAGCGCCAGCGCGTCGCCATGGGCCGCGCCATCGTGCGCGATCCGCAGGTCTTCCTGTTCGACGAGCCCTTGTCGAACCTGGATGCCAAGCTGCGCGTCGCCATGCGCACCGAGATCAAGGAGCTGCATCAGCGGTTGAAGACGACGACTGTCTACGTCACCCACGACCAGATCGAAGCCATGACCATGGCCGACAAGATCGTCGTCATGCATGATGGCATCGTCGAGCAGATGGGCACGCCGCTCGAACTCTACGACAAGCCCGACAACCAGTTCGTCGCCGGCTTCATCGGGTCGCCCGCCATGAACTTCCTGAAGGGCCATGTGCGCGCCAACGGCGTTGCCACCTTCGAGGGACCGAACGGCGTCAAGCTGCCGCTCAAGAATGCGCCGACGGCGTCCGACGGCCGTCCTGCCGTCTACGGCGTGCGGCCTGAGCATTTCACCATCGCCGATGACGGCGCCGAGGCCGAGATCATCGTGGTCGAGCCGACGGGCTCGGAGACGCAGGTGTTCGCCAATGTCGGCGGCGAGCAGGTCGTCGCGGTGTTCCGCGAGCGCCACCAGTTCAATCCCGGCGACAAGGTGCGGCTGAAGCCCGACCCGTCGCTGGTGCATTTGTTCGACGAGGCGACAGGCAAACGCCTCAACGCCTAGCGCAAGACGTAAGACAAGAAAAAGCATCACAGGGAGGACGATATGCAAGACTTTACCCGCCGGACTCTGCTTCAGGGCGGAACGGCTCTGGCTGCAACCGGCATGCTGACCGGGCCGGCGCTGTTCGAGTTTGCGAAGGCCTGGGCGCAGAGCGCGCCCTGGAAGGCCGAGCCCGGCGCCAAGCTGACTGTGATGCGGTGGAAGCGGTTCGTGCCGGCGGAGGACGATGCGTTCAACGCGATGGTTGCGGCGTTCAAGGCCGCGACCGGCACGGAGATGAACGTGTTCAGCGAATCCTTCGAGGACGTGCAGCCGAAGGCATCGGTCGCGGCCAATACCGGCTCCGGCCTCGATCTCGCCTGGGGCCTGCACACGCTGCCGCAGCTGTTCCCGACCAAAGTGCTGAAGATGAACGACGTCGCCGATTATCTCGGCAAGAAATATGGCGGCTGGACCGATGCGGCCGCCAAGACCTGCAAGCTCGGCAACGACTGGCTGGGCATCCCCGTGGCGACGAACGGCGGTTACATGACCTACCGCAAGTCGGCGCTCGACAAGGCGGGTTTCAAGGAGTTTCCGAAGGACTTCCCCGGCTTCCTCGAAATGTGCAAGGCGCTGAAGGCGAACAACACGCCGGCCGGCTTCGCTCTCGGGCATGCCTCGGGCGACGGCAATTCGTGGCTGCACTGGGTGCTGTGGGGGCACGGCGCCTACACGGTCGATCAGAACGACAAGATCATCATCAATTCGCCGGAGACGGCGAAGGCGCTGGAATATTGCAAGGCGCTGTACGAGAGCTTCATCCCGGGTACCGCGTCCTGGAACGATTCCTCCAACAACAAGGCGTTCCTCGCCGGCGAGCTGTATTGCACGGCGAACGGCATCTCGATCTACGTGGCCGCCAAGACCGATCCGTCCAAGAAGGAGCTTACCGCGGACACCTATCACGCGCTCTGGCCGGTTGGTCCGGTCGGCAAGCCGACCGAGCTGCAGCTTGCGCTGCCGATCCTCGCCTTCAACTTCACCAAATATCCGAACGCGGCGAAGGCCTTCGTCGCCTTCATGCTGGAGAAGGAGAACTACGAGAAGTGGCTGGATGGCGCGCAAGGCTATCTGACGCAGACCTTGAATGCCTATGAGTCGGCACCGATCTGGACGGCTGATCCCAAGAATGCCGTGTTCTCGCAGGCCTCCAAGCGCACTCTGCCGGCATCCGGTATCGGCACGGTCGGCGAAAAGGCGGCAACTGCAATCGCCGATTTCATCGTCGTCGACATGTTCGCCAACTATTGCACCGGCGCCAAGGATGCGAAGGGCGCGATGGCGGAAGCCGAGCGCCAGCTGAAGCGCATCTATCGCTGACGGTCACGGGGCGGGCGGCCGTCCGGCCGCCCGCTCGTCAACATTTCGATCAGGGATATCGGGCATGGCTGATGTCGCAATTCCCCGGGCCAAGCCTCAGATGAGCGAGGCGAGCGCCTGGACCCAGCTCAAACACAATCGTAACTGGCTCGGCTTCTGGTTCATGGTGCCGGCCATGGCGTTCCTGATCTTCTTCCTGGCCTATCCGCTCGGGCTCGGCATCTGGCTGTCCTTCACGGACACGCGCATCGGCAGGGTCGGGCACTTCATCGCCACCGAGAACTACGAGTGGCTCTGGGACGATTCCATCTTCTGGCTGTCGGTGTTCAATACGCTGCTCTACACCTTTGTCGCCAGCGCTCTCAAATTCGCGATCGGGCTCTATCTCGCGCTGCTGCTCAACGAGCACATGCCCTTCAAGGCGATGCTGCGCGCGATGGTGCTCGTCCCCTTCATCGTTCCGACCGTGCTCTCGGCACTCGCCTTCTGGTGGATATTCGACTCGCAATTCTCGATCATCTCCTGGTCGCTGAGGCATCTCGGCCTGATCAGCCAGAACATCAACTTCCTCGGCGACACGACCTGGGCGCGCATTTGCGTGATCTTCGCCAATATCTGGCGCGGCGTGCCCTTCGTGGCGATCACGCTGCTCGCAGGCCTGCAGACCGTCTCGCCGTCGCTCTATGAAGCAGCAACGCTCGACGGCGCCACGCGTTGGCAGAATTTCCGGTACATCACCTATCCGCTGCTGACGCCGATCATCGCTGTTGTGATGACCTTCTCAGTGCTCTTCACCTTCACCGACTTCCAGCTGATCTGGGCAATGACCCGCGGCGGCCCGGTCAACGCCACCCACCTGATGGCAACCCTGTCCTACCAGCGCGCGATCATCGCCGGGCAGCTGGGCGAGGGGGCCGCGATCTCCAGCGCCATGATTCCATTCCTGCTCGCTGCGATCATGGTTTCCTGGTTCGGCCTGCAGCGCCGGAAATGGCAGCAGGGAGAGAGCAATGACTGACCTGCCCACCAGATCCATCGATCTCAAGAACGTGCTGTCGGGCTCGGCGCCTACGGCCGATCACAGCGAGGGCATGAGCTATCTGCAGTCGGTGCCACGCAGGATCGTGACGCTCTATCTGCCGCTGGCGATCATCGTCTTCATCCTGCTGTTCCCGTTCTATTGGATGGCGCTGACCTCGGTGAAGCCCGACGAGCAGCTGCTCGACCTTGACAAGTACAATCCGTTCTGGACCTGGAATCCGACCTTCAAGCACTTCCACAAGCTGCTGTTCGAGAGCTATTATCCGCACTGGCTCTGGAACACGATGTACGTGGCGATCTGCGCCACGGTGCTCTCGATCGTCGCATCCGTGTTCGCGGCCTACGCTATCGTGCGGTTACGTTACAAGGGCGCCAATCTCGTCGGGGGGCTGATCTTCCTCGCCTATCTCGTGCCGCCGTCGATCTTGTTCATTCCGCTCGCCACCGTCGTGTATCAGTACGGTCTTTTCGACTCGCCGCTGGCGCTGATTCTGACCTATCCGACGATCCTGATCCCGTTCTCGACCTGGCTGTTGATGGGCTATTTCAAGACCATCCCGTTCGAGCTCGAGGAATGCGCACTGATCGACGGCGCGAGCCGCTGGCAGATCCTGATCAAGATCGTCGTGCCGCTCGCAATCCCCGGCCTGATCTCGGCCTTCATCTTCTGTTTCACACTGTGCTGGAATGAGTTCATCTACGCCCTGACCTTCCTGCAGTCGACCAGCAACAAGACGGTGCCGGTCGCGATCGTCAACGAGTTCGTGGATGGTGACATCTACCGTTGGGGTTCGCTGATGGCGGGAGCGCTGGCCGGCTCGCTGCCGCTCGTCATCCTTTACGCCTTCTTCGTGGAGCATTATGTGTCGGCGATGACCGGCGCCGTGAAGGAGTGATCGCGGGGCTTGCCGAGAACGCGTCAGGAGCGGCGCGCTCCGGCCAATAAGAAGGAGTAGGCTCTTGCACATTCTGGTTCTGGGCGCCGCCGGCATGGTCGGCCGCAAACTCTGTGAACGGCTGTTGCGCGACGGTCGGCTCGGCAAGAGCGACATCACCAGGCTGACCATGCATGACGTGGTCGAGCCGAAGAAGCCGGAAAAGGCCGGCTTCCCTGTCGAGACCGTTTCGGGCGATTTCGCCGTGCCCGGCGCGGCCGAAAAGCTGATCGCCGGCCGCCCCGACGTGATCTTCCATCTCGCTGCGATCGTCTCCGGCGAAGCCGAGCTCGATTTCGACAAGGGCTATCGGATCAACCTCGACGGCACGCGGATGCTGCTCGATGCGATCAGGCTCGTCGGCGGTGGCTACAAGCCGCGCGTGGTCTTCACCTCGTCGATCGCGGTGTTCGGCGCGCCGTTCCCCGATGCCATCGGCGACGAGTTCTTCCACACCCCGCTGCTCAGCTACGGCGCCCAGAAGGCGATCGGCGAACTCCTGCTCGCCGATTATTCGCGCCGCGGCTTCCTCGACGGCATCGGCATCCGCCTGCCGACTATCTGCATCCGCCCGGGCCTGCCCAACAAGGCGGCATCGGGCTTCTTCTCCAACATCCTGCGCGAGCCGCTGGCCGGCAAGGAAGCGATCCTCCCGGTGTCCGAGGACGTCCGCCACTGGCACGCGACGCCACGTTCCGCGGTCGGCTTCCTGCTCCACGCCGGCACCATGGACCTTGCCACGGTCGGTCCGCGCCGCAACCTCACCATGCCGGGCCTGTCGGCCACGGTCGGCGAGCAGATTGCGGCCTTGAAGCGCGTTGCGGGCGAGAAGGTCGCCGCACGCATCAAGCGCGAGCCGGATCCGTTCATCGTCGGCATCGTCGGCGGCTGGCCGCGCAATTTCGATCCGAAGCGTTCGCGCGAGCTCGGCTTCACCACCGCCGAGAAGAATTTCGACGACATCATCCGCATTCACATCGAAGACGAGCTCGGCGGCAATTTCGTCGCCTGATCGCGCACTGAGCGGGTCACATGATGGCGAGCGTTGCTTGCATCGGCGAATGCATGGTCGAGCTCCGGCAGGCCCAGGGCGGACATTCCACCGGATCGTCCGCGGCGCAAGGGCAGAGCGGCGGCCTGTACTCGCGCGGCTTCGGCGGCGACACGCTCAACACGGCGGTGTACCTGGCGCGGCTCGAGGTCAAGGTCGACTATCTCACCGCACTCGGTGATGACGCCCTGAGTGATGAGATGATCGCGGCCTGGAATGCCGAGGGCGTCGGCACGAGGCGCGTGGTGCGGCTGCCGGGCAAGCTGCCCGGCCTCTACATGATCCAGCTCGATGCAAAAGGCGAGCGCCAGTTCTTCCACTGGCGCGACAGCGCGGCGGCGCGCCAGCTGATGAGCCTGCCGGAGACCGACGAGCTCCTCAACTCGCTGATGAGCTACGACATCGTCTATCTCTCCGCGATCACGCTCTCGATCTACGACGCGCCCGGACGCGAGCGTCTGTTCGCGGCGATCAAGCGCGCGCGCCTGCTCGGCACCCGCTTCGTGTTCGACACCAATTTTCGCGCGCGCGGCTGGCCGGACCGCGATGTCGCGCGCGAGGTGTTTGCCGCGGCCTTCGCGGCCGCCGACATCGTGCTGACCTCGACCGAGGACCTGCTCGCGCTCTATCCCGGCGAGAGCCACGAGCAGCTGATGGCCCGCATCCCGTCTCCGGAGCTGGTGTTCCGGCTCGCCGAGCCGGTGAGCCTGTTGCGCTTTCCGGGGGCTACCCACGAGGTCCGCGCCGAGCCCATGACCAAGCCGGTGGTGGACACCACGGCCGCCGGCGACAGCTTTGCCGCGGCTTACATCGCCGCCCGGCTCGCCGGCTCCGAGCCGGTGGAGGCCGCCCAGGCCGGGCATCGCCTCGCCAGCCTCGTGATCTGCTATCCCGGCGCCATCATTCCGGGCTATGCCATGCCGCCGAAGAAGCGGCATCGGCCGGCGGCCTCACGCCAGGCGACCAAGTGAAGAAGCGACAACAACGATGACCACGAGTGCCCAACAGAATCACCTCGTCGCGCTGTTCAAGGCGGCGACCGTCATTCCCGTCCTCACCATCGAGCGTATCCAGGATGCGGTGCCGCTGGCACGTGCGCTGGTCGCCGGCGGCGTCCGCACGCTGGAGGTGACCCTGCGCACCCCGGTAGCGATCGAGGCGGCGAGGGCGATGATGGCCGAAGTGCCCGAGGCGGTCGTCGGCATCGGCACGATTCTCAGTCCGGCCGACTTCACCCGCGTCGAGAAGCTCGGCGTCAAGTTCGGCATCAGCCCGGGCCTGACCCCCGATCTCCTCAAGGCCGCTGCCGACAGCGCCTTGCCGTTCGCGCCGGGCATCGCCACCGCCTCCGAGCTGATGATGGCGCTGGCGCAGGGGTTCGACGTCGCCAAATTCTTCCCGGCCGAGCAGGCTGGTGGCATCAAGGGCCTCCGCGCCCTCGGCGGCCCGTTCCCGAACGTGCGGTTCTGCCCGACCGGCGGGGTCGGCGAGGCCAATGCGGCGACCTGGCTCGCCGAGCCCAATGTGGTCGCCGTCGGCGGTTCCTGGCTGTGCCCGACGGCCGAGATCAGGGCCGGGAACTGGGCCGGCATAACTGCCATCTGCCAGCGCACCGTCAAAGCCCTGAAAGCCGCGTGAAGTCTTGCCATCCCTGGGCTAAGACTTAACTCAGGAAGAGACCCCAGGGAGAAATGACCATGACCGCCAGCATCGTCGGATGGGCGCATACGCCGTTCGGCAAGTTCGACACCGAAACCGTCGAAAGCCTCGTCACCCGCGTGGCCAATGAGGCGCTGGCGGATGCCGGCATATCGGCCGGCGATGTCGACGAGATCGTGCTCGGCCATTTCAACGCCGGCTTCTCGCCGCAGGATTTTACCGCCTCGCTGGTGCTCCAGGCCGACCCCAAGCTGCGCTTCAAGCCGGCGACCCGGGTCGAGAACGCCTGCGCGACCGGCTCGGCGGCCGTGCATCAGGGCCTGCGCGCGATTGCCGCAGGCGCGGCCAAGATCGTGCTGGTCGTCGGCGTCGAGCAGATGACGCGCACGCCGGGCCCGGAGATCGGCAAGAACCTGCTCAAGGCGTCTTACCTGCCCGAGGACGGGGACACGGTCGGCGGCTTCGCCGGCGTGTTCGGCAAGATCGCCAGCTCCTATTTCCAGAAATACGGCGACCAGTCCGATGCGCTGGCGCTGATCGCGGCCAAGAATCACAAGAACGGCGTCGCCAACCCCTTCGCCCAGATGCGCAAGGATTTTGGCTTCGACTTCTGCCGGGCCGAGAGCGAGAAGAACCCGTATGTCGCCGGTCCCTTGAAGCGGACCGATTGCTCGCTGGTCTCCGACGGTGCCGCCGCGCTGGTGCTGGCCGACGCCGAGACCGCCAAGGGCATGAGCAAGTCGGTCGGCTTCCGCGCCACCGCCCACGCCCAGGACTTCCTGCCGATGAGCAAGCGCGACATCCTTCAGTTCGAGGGCTGCACGGTCGCCTGGCAGCGCGCGCTGGAGCAGGCGGGCGTGACGCTCTCCGATCTCTCCTTCGTCGAGACCCATGACTGCTTCACGGTCGCCGAGCTGATCGAATATGAAGCCATGGGCCTGACGCCGAGGGGGCAGGGTGCCCGCGCCATCAAGGAAGGCTGGACGCTCAAGGACGGCAAGCTGCCGGTCAATCCGTCCGGCGGCCTCAAGGCCAAGGGCCATCCGATCGGCGCCACCGGCGTCTCCATGCATGTGATGACCGCGATGCAGCTCGCCGGACAGGCGCCCGAGGGCATGCAGCTCAAGAACGCAAAACTCGGCGGCATCTTCAACATGGGCGGTGCGGCGGTCGCCAATTACGTTTCCGTGCTGGAGCCGTTGAAGTAAGCTCAGTCCTGTAGGGTGGGCAAAGGCGCCATGCGCTGTGCCCACTTCTTTCTTGCGCTAGATCATGGTGAGCACGCTTCGCTTTGCCCACCCTACGGCTCCTGGTTGGTTTGCGGGAAAAGCATCATGAGCAAGGACTACGAAACTTCACTGTCGATGGATGCCCTCAACGATCGCATCGCTATCCTCGAGGATAACATCCGCCAGCTCATCGAGCAGGCCGCTGCCGCCTCGGGTGAGCAGAACGAGTCGCGGATCGCCGACCGCATCAATCAGCAGAACGACGAGCTCGACCGTCTCATCAAGATCCGCGAATCCCGCCAGAAGAAATAGCGGGCGATATCGCCGCGCGATGCATGCCGCCATACGCCGGTCGCCCTTGCGCGAGCGGCGACACTGCCGTTAGCTGGACCGAAATCGCTGGGCGCTTGAGCCCTGCGCAATCGGGAGCGAACGATGGGGCCGCTGAAGGGCATCAAGGTCATCGACATGACCACCGTGCTGATGGGGCCTTATGCGACCCAGATGCTCGGCGATTACGGCGCCGACGTCATCAAGGTGGAATCGCTCGACGGCGACGTCACCCGCCTGATCGGCCCGACGCGGCACGCCGGCATGGGCCCGGTATTCCTCAACACCAACCGCAGCAAGCGCTCGATCTGCCTCGACCTGAAGAAGCCTGCGGGGCGCGATGCCGTGCTACGGTTGCTGAGGGACGCAGACGTGCTCGTCTACAACGTCCGTCCGCAGGCGATGGCGCGGCTTCAGCTCGGCTACGACGTCGTTTCCGCGATCAATCCACGTCTCGTCTATGCCGGCGTGTTCGGCTTCGGGCAGGACGGGCCCTATGCCGCAAAACCCGCTTATGACGATCTGATCCAAGGGGCGACCGCGCTGCCGGCGTTGATGGCGCAGACCGGCGACGGCGTGCCGCGCTATGTGCCGAACGCGCTGGTCGACCGCATCGTCGGCCTCACTGCGGTCGGTGCGATCTGCGCCAGCCTCGTGCATCGCGACCGCACGGGCCGCGGCCAGCGCGTCGACATCCCGATGTTCGAGACCATGGCCGGCTTCGTCATGGGTGACCACATGGGCGGGCTCACCTATGAGCCGCCGCTCGACAAAGGCGGCTACGCCCGCCACCTCTCGCGCGACCGCAGGCCCTACAAGACCTCGGACGGCCATCTCAGCGTCATCGTCTACAACGACAAGCAGTGGGAGAATTTCTTTGAGGCGACGGGACGCGACGATCTGCGCGCCGACCCCAAATTCGCAACCTTCGCCGGCCGCGCTGCCCATATCGACGTCGTCTATGCCGAGCTCGCGCGCATTTTTGAGACGCGCACCACCGCCGAGTGGATCGAGCTTTTGACCAAGGCCGACGTACCGGTCATGCCGATGCACGACCTCGCCTCGATCCTGCACGATCCGCATCTGGAGGCGACGAATTTCTTCCCGGTCGTGGAGCATCCGACGGAAGGCCCGATCCGCAGCATGAAGGTGACCGCGAGCTGGTCGGAGACGGAAGCCGAGCCGGTGCGGCTCGCGCCGCGGCTCAACGAGCATGGCGCGGAGATCCTGCGCGAGATCGGCTATTCCGCCGACGAGATCGCAACCATGATCCGCGATGGCGTGACGCGACCCGTGCCGGAGTAGGGGGTGATGATGCCTCTCTCAACCGTCATTCCGGGGCGCACTCCACTTGGAGCGCGAGCCCGGAATCCATTTATCCTCGGAACATGTTGCACGATGGATTCCGGGCTCGCGCCTCAAGAAGGCGCGCCCCGGAATGACGACGGAGGAGCATGCTCATGAGCTTCATCACCGGCGTCGGCCTCACGCCTTACGGCAAGCACGAATGCTCATCCTCGCTCGACCTGATGAGCAAGGCCGCGCAAGCCGCGCTCGACGATGCCGGGCTGAAGCGCACTGAAATCGACGGCATCCTCTGTGGCTACTCCACCGTCTCGCCGCACATCATGTTGGCGACCGTTTTCGCCGAGCACTTTGGCATCCGCCCTGCTTACGCCCACGCCGTCCAGGTCGGCGGCGCCACGGGCCTCGCGATGACGATGCTCGCCCATCATCTCGTCGAGGCAGGCGTCGCGCGCCACGTCCTCGTCGTCGCCGGCGAGAACCGGCTGACGGGCCAGAGCCGCGACGCTTCGATCCAGGCGCTGGCGCAGGTCGGCCATCCCGATTACGAGGTGCCGCTCGGCCCGACCATTCCAGCCTATTACGGCCTCGTCGCCACCCGCTACATGCACGAATACGGCGTGACCGAGGAGGACCTCGCGGAGTTCGCGGTGCTGATGCGCGCACACGCCCGCACCCATCCCGGCGCGCAATTCCACGATCCCATCACGGTCGCCGACGTCATGGCCTCCAAGCCGGTGGCGATGCCGCTGAAGCTGCTGGATTGCTGCCCAGTGTCCGACGGCGGAGCTGCGTTCATCGTCAGTCGCGAGCAAACCGGGGCGGCGGGCGTGCGCATTCGTGGCTGCGCGCAGGCCCATACCCATCAGCATGTTACGGCCGCACCCGGCCTCAGCGAACTCGGCGCCGAAATCTCGATCGCGCGCGCCAAGGAGGCCACGGGCCTTGCGATCTCCGACGTGCGCTATGCCGCCATCTACGACAGTTTCACGATCACGCTCGCGATGCTGCTGGAGGATCTCGGCCTCGCCGGCCGCGGCGAGGCTGCAGCCCGCGTACGATCAGGCCATTTCAGCCGTGACGGCGCGATGCCGCTGAACACGCATGGCGGCCTGCTCAGCTATGGCCATTGCGGCGTCGGCGGCGCCATGGCGCATCTGGTCGAGGCGCATTTGCAGATGACGGGACGGGCGGCGAATCGGCAGGTGCGCGATGCCTCTGTCGCGCTCCTGCACGGCGACGGCGGCGTGCTGTCGTCCCATGTCAGCATGTTCCTGGAGCAGGTGCGATGAGCGAGCGTCTGGCCGACTGGACCAAGGGCGAACAGGCCATCACCTACCAAACCTGCGCCGCATGCGGCCATGTGCAGTATTTCCACCGCGCCTTCTGCGCCGCCTGCGGCGTGTCCGATCCGCAGGAAGCGCGCGCCAGCGGCAAGGGCAGGGTGTATGCGACCTCGCTGGTCTGCCGCGCCGCGACGCCCGAGACGCGCGCCCACGTGCCCTACAACATCCTGCTGGTCGATTGCGCCGAGGGTTTTCGCATGATGGCGCATGGCGAGAACGGGCTTGCCATCGGCGATTCGGTCACCGCGAGCTTCAAACCCTTTGCCGGCAAGCTCGTGCCGTTCTTCACCAAAGAGAGATAGTGGGATTGGATGCTGTAGCCCGGATGGAGCGCAGCGAAATCCGGGGTTCTCACCTTCGCGGGTGGATTTCCCGGATTGCGCTTCGCTTCATCCGGGCTACATGGACGAGCAGTGGGATTCGTCATTCGGGGGCGGTCCAAAGGACCGAGCCTGGAACGGGATTCTGGGCCTGGCCTGTGCGAGGGCCACCCCGGAATGACGAAAACTCTGAAACGCTTAACTCAACGCCCGTAGAACAAGATGCTGGCGATGACGAGCATCGCCGTCACCGCCAGCATATGCGCGAGCGCTCCCGAGGCCGCCCCCTTGGTGGCTTCCTTCATGCCTTGTTCTCCCTAGACTTGGGCGTGACTCATCGTTGCGTGGTGAGCGCAAAGACGGCCAATTGTTTTACTCGAAACACCCCACTCACGAGTACCCACCGCAATTTGTCCCCACGCGGCGAATATCGACTGTGTCAGGGTCGATCAGCAATGCGGCGGCAATTTGACTCGATGATGTTGCTCCTGCGTCGGCGCAGGAATAGAGTTTCGGGGAACTCTCACCGGCAACGACAACAAGCATCAAAAGCCCAAGAAAACTTTAGAGACAAACTTCCGGGAAAACTTCAGGAAAATCATGGCCCGCATTCAGTACAGCGATCCGTCCAAGGCCTCCGACCGCACCCGCGAAATCCTCGACAAGAACCGCAATGCCAATATTTTCCGCATGATGGCGCACTCGCCGAGCTATTTCGAGCAGTACTGCCGCCTTGGCGGCGCCATCCGCCACAAGGGCGAGCTCGATCCGGTGGTACGCGAGCTTGCGATTACGCGTACCGGCATCCTGTGCGAGGCGCCCTACGAGATCGTCGCGCACAAGCGCATCGGCAAGAATGTCGGTGTCACCGACGAGCAGAACGAGGCACTCGCAAACTGGCAGGCGGCGAGCTGCTTCAACGAGGTGCAGCGCGCCGCGCTGGCCTTCACCGACGAGATCGTGAAACTGAACAAGCCGACGGATGCGACCTTTAAGGCGATCGCATCGAAGCTGACGCCGGCCGCGCTGGTCGAGCTCCAGCTCTCGGTCGGCTTCTACATCATGACCTCGAAATTCTTGCAGACGTTCGAGATCGACCTGCAGCCGGTGACGGAAGTGGTGGGCTGATCAGATTAGAAGCGGCGAGGAATGCCGATGACGATCGATGAATATGCGGCCTGGGCCGCGAGCATTGCGAAAGTCGAAGAGCATCCGTCCAACGAGCGGCTGTCCTATCTCGGTCTCGGACTTGCCGGCGAAGCCGGCGAGGTCGCCGATCACATCAAGAAGCTGCTCCGCGACGGCTGGCTGGATCAGGCGGGTCTCGTCAATGAGCTCGGCGACGTCGTCTACTACTGGGCGTGCCTGTGCGCGGCCACCGGCCAGCAGCCGTCCGAAGTGCTCAAGACCAGCGCAGCCAGGATCAACCGGCGGCTGAGCGAGGCCGCGAGCCGCTGAGGCAAGCGTGAGCCGGAGGCCCCGGCCACCTCTCCCCGTCGGGGAGAGGTGAAGAGCTCGGCCACCGCTCACGTCGACGTCAGAATATCCACCTTGGCGTTCGCCACGATCAGGCGGTCGGCCAATAGCTGGGCCAGATTGCGCATGATGCGCTCGCTGGCGCGCGGGTGCTGCTCGCGGAAGCGCTCGAAATCCTTCAAAGGCACTTCGAAAACGGTCGCTGCCATGTCGGCGAATACGTCGGCAGAGCGCGTTGCCTCCAGCAGCGCCATCTCGCCAAAGGCCATGCCGGCAGTGAGTGTTGCCAGCCTGACGCCATCGGGCAGCGTGACGTGGACCGCGCCGCTGCGCAGGAAGAACACGGCATCGGCGAGGTCGCCGGTCGTGACGATCTTTGCGCCGGACGGATAGTTCCTGACGGTGGAGATTGCGGCGAGATTGGTCAGCTCGTCCTCGCTCAGTCCCGCGAGAAGCGGCTGCTCGGCAAGCTCGGTGGTCTCGTGGAAGTCGATCGAGCCACCATAGCGGTAGACGATCTGGTCTTCGGCCCATTCGATCGCGGTGTCGAGCAGGTAGAAGTCGCGGACGTTCTTCAGCTCCGCCGTCCATTCCCGCAAGCTGTCCCATTCCTTGGAGGCGCGCCTGACTCCCGACAGCACCACCGTGACGTTGAGTGCGGCGAGCTCTTCGAAGGCTTCGGCGATCAGTCGCGCACCGGCACGCGTGGTGGAGGTGACGCGGTGCAGATCGAAGATCACGAATTGCGGCCGCGGCCGGCCTGCGAGCCGGCGCGAGATGTAGTCGACGGCCGACAGCGACAGCGTGCCGACCAGCTCGATGACCCGCACCTCCTGCTCGTGCGCCGCCAGAATCTCGCGCTCCTGCGGCCGGCGCACGCGCCGCGACGGGCTCTTGCCGATGTCGTAGTCGGCGATGACGGCGTTGCGCGCGTCGTCGCTGCGGTTGAGCATGTGCAGATCGTAATGCGAGGACAGCGCCTCGCAGACCTTGATGCCGCGCACGCTGTTGCCGTGCTTGTCGAGCTTGGGCGAATAGCTGCCGAGCCCGAGCCGGGCAGGGAGTGCGGCGAGGATGCCGCCGCCGACGCCGCTCTTGGCGGGGATGCCGATCCGGTAGATCCATTCGCCGGCATAATCGTACATACCCGACGATGTCATCACCGAGAGCGTGCGCGAGATCGCGTAGGGCGTCAGCACCTGTTCGCCCGTCACCGGATTGATGCCGCGATTGGCGAGCGTCGCCGCCATCACAGCGATGTCGCGCGCTGTGACCAGCACGGCGCATTGGCGGAAATAGACGTCGAGCACGGCCGCGACGTTGTCCGAGATCACGGCGTTGGTCTTGAGGAGATAGCCGATGGCCCGGTTGCGGTCGCCGGTCTGGCTTTCCGAAGCATGGACCGCCTCATCGACGGCGAGATCGCGTCCGGCGAAACGGCTGAGCGCAAGACGGATCTGCTCGAAAGCGTCCGCGCCCTTGCTGTCGTAGATCAGCCCGGTGCAGGCGATCGCGCCGGCATTGACCATCGGGTTGAACGGATGGTTTTCGGCATTGAGCCGGATCGAGTTGAAGGGGTCGCCGGAAGGTTCGACGCCAATCGCGCTTTCGACTTTGCCGGCTCCCAAAAGGTCCAGCGCCAGCGCGAACACGAACGGCTTGGACATCGACTGGATGGTGAAGGGCACCCGGCTGTCGCCGACTTCGTAGACATGCCCGTCCAGCGTCGCGAGGCCGATGCCGAAATGGGCAGGGTCGGCCTTGCCCAGCTCGGGGATGTAGTCGGCTACGCTGCCTGAGGTCTCGGCCGAGAATTCGTTGAGGCAATTGTCCAGAAACCGCAGCAAGGGCGGTTTCGAGCGGGTCCAGGCGGAGGCGGCGGGCGATAGCGGCTTCATCGCCTCACTTGTGCAACGCAATCAGGGCGCGCGCAACCCGTCCGGCACGATGGTCTGCCGGCGGACTAGGACAAGGGCGAGCAGAGCCGTGGGTGCGAGGATCGCAAGGCCAAGCAGCGTCACCTGCATCTGCGACAGCGGCATGATGCCGCCGCCGGGCGTCGCGACCACGAAGCCGCCGATCACCAGCAGCACACGGATCGGCCATTCCAGCGCGCCAGCGCCGCGCAAGTCGCCGACGAAGGGCTGGTAGCCCTGGATACCGCCGCAGATGAACAGCGTGCCGAACGCGGCAAGCCCCATCAGGCCGAGTCCGGCGAGGTATGGGCTCGGCCCCTGCAGCACCAGCGCCGGATTGAGCACGAAGAAGAATGGGATGAAATAGATGATGCTGCCGACCCACATCGATTCCCACCCGGTCTTCATCGCCGGCGAGCCTGCGATTCCGGCGGCGGCGAACGAGGCGATGGCGACCGGCGGGGTGATCGACGACAGCATGCCCCAGTAGAAGATGAACATGTGCACGGCCATGCGATTGAGCCCGAGCTTCTCCAGCGCGGGCGCGACCAGGATGGCGAGGAAGATGTAGCAGGCCGTCGTCGTCAGGCCGAGGCCGAGGATCAGGCTGGTGAGGGCGCACATGCCGAGCAGCAGGAAGGCATTGTCGCCGGCAATATGCAGGAGATCGTTGGCAAGGCTCGACACCACGCCGGTCATCGAGAATGCGCCGATCAGCAGGCCGCAGCCGGCGAGGATGCCGACCAGCTCGACGAAGGTGCGGCCGTTGACCTCCAGGAACTTGCCGATGGTCGCAAACGTCCAGCGCGTGTCCTTGGAGAAGAACTGGTTGAGGACCAGCAGCAGCGCTGTGGCGTAGAACGGCGCGTGGCTCTCGCGCTTGAAGTAGAGCAGCATCACGATCAGGAGCGCGATGACAAAGACGTAGTACCAGCCGTCCTTGATCGTATCCATGATGCGGGGCAGCTCGGCGCGCGGAATCCCCTTCAGCCCGTGGCGCGCGGCATAGGCATCGACCTGCATGAACAGGCCGACGTAATAGAGGGCCGCCGGAATGATCGCGGCGAGCGCGACATCAGCGTAACTGACATTGAGGAATTGCGCGATCACGAAAGCAGTCGCACCCATCACCGGCGGCGCCAACACCGCGCCGGTCGAGGCGCAGGCCTCGATCGCACCGGCATAGGATGCGCGAAAGCCGCTCTTCTTCATGACGGGAATGGTCATGGTACCGGCGGTGAGCACGTTGGAGATGATCGAGCCCGACATCATGCCGAGCAGGCCGCTGGCAAAGATGCAGACCTTCGCCGCACCGCCGCGGAAGGTGCCGCACAGCGCGAAGGCGAGGTTGATGAAGAATTTTCCGGCCCCGGTCATCATCAGCGCGGTGCCGAACACCAGGAAGCCGATCACGGTGTCGGCGAAGGCCTGGATCGGAATGCCGAGCAGGCTCTCGCCTGAGAGTACGTGGTAGGCGGTTGCTTGCTCGAGCGTCGATTGGGTGCCGCGGAACGGTCCGAGCCAGCTGGATTCGGCGAACAGCGGATAGACGGTGAAGGGAAAGACGCTCAGCAGCAGGCTCCAGCCGCCGGTGCGGCGCAGCGCTTCCATTAGCATCACCCACATCACGAGGCCCGCCGCGATCACGCTGTTGGGCGCGCCGCCGAACTCCCAGCCGGCCTCAGCCGCCTTGCGGACGTTGGACATCAGCATCAGCGCCGCCGCGAAGGTCGCGACGAACAAGACGAGGTCGTACCAGGGAATGCGGTCGAGCGGGGCACGTTCAGTCCCTGGGAAGATCAGGAAGGTGAACGGCAGCATCAACGCGATCAGGAGATAGAAATATTCCGTGTTGAGTTGGGTGTAGCCGACGAAGAAGCGCAGTGAGAATTGCTGGTTGATGCAGAGCAGGATGGTTGCCGCCGTCGCAACCACCAGCGTCCAGCGCCAGGCGCCGCGCAGCGTGCGCACGCGCGTGACCTCCGCCTCCTGCATGTTGGCGGCGGCGCCGTGCGGATCGTCGAACACGATCCGCTTGGCCTCGTCCTGCGGGCCGGTGGAGGTGGAAGCAGAAGGCATCATCGATCCCGCGTGTGGGCTATTGAACGCTGGCTAATGCGAATGGGTGTTGTTTTGCATCGATCGCGTCGCGGGCTCGCTCAACCTCTCCCGCTTGCGGGAGAGGTCGGTCGCGCCAGCGCCGGGTGAGGGTTTTCTCCTCTGGGGGAATCCCGCCGTGGAGACACCCTCTCCCAACCCTCTCCCGCAAGCGGGAGAGGGAGCGCACTTCGCGCGCGGCAACGATCAAACCCAACAGCATCGCGTTCTATTCCTCAAATCCATTCGGCATGTCGGCCTTGGCGAGCGCTGCCGCGCGGGCCTTCATCCAGCCGTCGAGAAATGCCTTGTCATCCGATGGCGGATTGGACTTGCCGTACGCCGCCCACGCCGCGCCAAGCACCTCTTGCCGCTTGATCAGCTTGTTGTTGTGCGCCTCCTGCGCATCGCTCCATTGTCCGGCCTCTTTCAGCGCCTTCACCGCACCGGGATGCACCGGCACCACCCAGTTCTTGGTCTGCCGGTCGGCGGCAAGACCGCCGGCGCCGGGTGCAGAGTCCTTGTAGGCGTCGTAGTTCACGATCATCGCTTTGGTGATCGCATAGACCTGATCGGCCGGCTGCGAGGCGTAGGCGACGAAGATCGGGTAGGGATAGTTGCCGAGTTCTACCGGTTTCTCCGGCGAGATGCCGGCGCCGCAGGTCGCAAGCTGCGGGAAGAAGAACGAGCCGACCTTCTGCATCCGTGCCCAGCCTTCCTTGTCCTTGGCGGGGAGCGGCGGCCAGATCAGGCCGCGCGGCGAGGTCTCGGCCTCCTTGGCGGGGCCAGTGATGGTGGTGCCGAATGCGGCATCGACGTCGTTGTTGATCAGGCCCTTCCACATCGCGCCGTAGCTTGCGAACTCGACGGCCTTGACGTCCTTCTGCGTCAGCCCTGCGAAGGCGAGCACCGCGAGCGAATTCTGGTTCAGCGCCGGCGAGCCGACGACGAAGCCGACGCGCTTGCCTCTGAGGTCCTTCAGCTCCTTCACACCGGTGTCGGCGGCGACGCCGAGCGAGCCGCAATTGCAGTCGACCGTCGAGAGCAGGATCTGGAGCGGCTGCGGCCCCCATTCCTTCGATCCGAACTCGAACACGCCTTCCTGCGCGAAGTAAGTGCCCGATCCCATCGCCGCGGAAGCCGCGCGCTTGGCGCGCAGCGGCGCGAGGCGGGCGACATCGTTGCCTGCGGGGAGGACGCGCACGTCGGTGCCATATTTGTCCTTCATCATCTTGCCGACGCCGACCGCGATGTTGAAGCCGGCGGTGCCGGTGTCATAGGCGGTGAACGTCAATGTCGCCGGCAGCTTGATATCCTCGGCGAACGCATAGCGTGTAGACGCAAAAGAAATGCCTGCCACCAAGGCAGGCGCGAGCATGAGCAGCCCACGAAGCATGTTTTCCCTCCATCATCTTCGCTTAAGCGCGAAGACCTTCTTGCTTGAATCGGATCATGTCACCGGGCATCCGCGATGGCAACGCCGGAGCGCGAATGCAGAAACCAGGCTGACAGAATGTCGCGGAATCCAGGGATTATGCAGTCAGTTTGCGACGATCGCGATCGCTTGTCCCTCGGCAACGACGTCGTCGAGTTTCACCAGAAGCGACGTGATCGTGCCGCTCGCGGGCGACTGCACGGGTATCTCCATCTTCATGGCTTCGACGACTACAACGTCATCGCCATCTGCGACGGTTCCTCCAACCTGCACGGGAGTTGCGCAGATGCGCCCCGCGACCTCCGTGACGATCTTAATTTCTGGCATGCCATCGCCTTTTTGTTGTCGTCGCAAAATGCCTGAGGTAGCGTCGTCTGCAAGTGGAATTTAATTCCGCAGAGCGAAACAAGCTGGTAGGGAACATGGGACGACGATCGGAGCGGTTAAGTAGGCAAGGTGTCCTCGCTGGCGATGCCGGTGAGGGTGATGTCATCCAGGTGGTGTCGCGCGCGTTCGACGTATTGCGATGCTTCGAGGGCCACGAGGCGCGGCTCGGCAATCTCGAGATTTCAAATCGCTGCGGCCTGCCGCGCTCGACGGTGTCGCGGCTCACGCACACGCTGACGCGGATGGGCCAGCTCGTCTACCTGCCGCGCGATCAAAAATATCGCATCGGCCCGAGCGCGGTGGCGATGAGCGCCTCGATGATGAAGGGCGCGCAGCTGCGCAGCATGATTCGCCAGCGGCTTCAGGAAGTCGCCGAGCAGCTTCCGGGCACGGTCGGCTTCGTCGTTCCCGATCGCTTCCATCTCGTTTATCTCCAGTTCGCACGCTCGGCGAGCGCGCTCGGCCTGCACGAGGGCACCGGCAGCCGCATCTCGATGGCTTCGACCGCGGCTGGCGCAGCCTACACCGCGGCACTGGCGCCCGAGGTCGGCGATGCCTTCATTGCGGACATGGAGCGGGAGGCCCCCGAGGCTGCGAAGATCCTGAGGCCCCGCATCGAGGCCAACCGGCAGTCGCTGCGCGAGCGCGGTTATGTCGTGGCCTGCGGCCTGTGGAGTCCGCACATCAACGGGCTCGCGGTGCCGATCTGGTCGCCGCAGTACCAGACCTTCGTCGTCATCACGATCGGCCTGCTGGCTGCAATGTATGACGAGCAGCGGCTGCATGACGAAGTCGCCCCGTTGATGCTCACGCTCGGCCGCTCGCTCGGCAGCCTCATGGAAGGCGCGGAGGGCGATGCCTTCAACAACCGTCTCTCGCGTAAGCCGGTCGCAATGGCCGTGCGCAACAATAACAAGCCGATCAACTCGGAGGGAGTGAATGAACTGGAAGCCGGAACTCGACGAGCTCACCCGGCGCGAAGCCTTCGCGCGGGAGATGGGCGGCGTTGACAAGGTCAAGCGACAGCATGACCAGGGCCGGCTGACTGTTCGGGAGCGCATCGACGGACTGATCGACAAGGGCAACTTTCACGAGATCGGTGCCGTCTCCGGCATCGGTGAGTACGATTCCAGCGGCGAGCTGCAGAAGGTGACGCCGGCGAACTGCGTGTTCGGCCGCGCACGCATCGACGGCCGTACCGTGGTCGTGGTCGGCGACGATTTCACGGTGCGCGGCGGCTCGGCGGACGCGTCGATCTCGGCCAAGCCGCTGATGGCGGAGGAGATGGCGCACGACTTCCGCCTGCCCATCGTCCGCATCGTCGAGGGCTCCGGCGGCGGCGGCTCGGTCAAGACCATCGAGACCAAGGGCGCGGCCAATCTGCCTGGCGGCATCGGCGGCACGCGCTGGTATCGCTTCACGACGGAGAACCTGTCGCGCGTGCCGGTCGTCGCGCTCGGCCTCGGCTCCGTCGCGGGCTTAGGTGCCGCGCGTCTGGCCGCCAGCCACTATTCCATCATGACCCGGAAGTCCGCGATGTTCGTGGCGGGCCCGCCGGTGGTGAAGGCGCTGGGGCAGGATCTGTCGAAGGAAGAACTCGGCGGCGCCGACATCCAGACCCGCGCCGGCGCGATCGATCACGCGGTCGAGACCGAGGAGGAGGCGTTTGCCTGCGCGCGGCGCTTCCTGTCGTATTTGCCGTCCTCGGTTTACGAGCTGCCGCCGACGTTGCCCTGCACCGACAATCCGGAGCGCACCGAGGAAGCGCTGCTGAGCGCGGTGCCGCGCAACCGCAAGCAGGTCTATAAGGTGCGGCCGATCATCGACGCCGTCGTCGACAAGGGCTCGTTCTTCGAGGTCGCCAAGAATTTCGGGAAGCCTGTTATCGTCGGTCTCGCGCGGCTCGAGGGCAGGGCGGTGCTGCTGCTCGCCAGCGACAGTTTTCATTATGGCGGCTCCTGGACCGCAGATGCCTGCCAGAAGGTGGTGCGCTGGGTCGACTTCGCCGAGACCTTCCACCTGCCGATCGTCTATCTCATGGACTGCCCCGGCTTCATGATCGGCCTCGATGCCGAGAAGGCCGCCACCATCCGCCACGGCGTCCGCGCCATGGCCGCGGTGAACCAGACCACCGTGCCCTGGTGCACGGTGATTCTGCGCAACGCCTTCGGCGTCGCCGGCGTCGTGCATCAGCCCGCCGACCGCTTCTCGATCCGCTACGCCTGGCCGTCCGCCTATTGGGGTTCGCTGCCGCTCGAAGGCGGCATCGAAGCCGCCTACCGCGCCGATATCGACGCGGCCGAGGACAAGGTCGCGAAGCTGAAGGAGATCGAAGCGCGCCTCAACAAGCTGCGCTCGCCGTTCCGCTCGGCCGAAAAGTTCTGGGTCGAGGAGATCATCGATCCCAGGAAGACGCGATCATTGCTGTGCGAGTTCGCGCGCCTCGCCGAGCCGCTGCGCAAGGCAGGGCCGCCGGAGAATTTTTCGATCAGGCCGTAGCGCTCAAGCCGTGATTGCAGCGGTCGGGCGAGGAACCTTTCCCCGCGTGCCGCATTCGTCGCGCATGAGGAGCTTGTATTTCGGCATCGGCGCTCTCGCCGGCGCGCTGGTCCTCCTCACGATTTGGCTGGGCCAGCACGAACGGCAAGCGTCAATCGATCGTCTCGAGCGATGGGAAATTCCCCACGCGCCTGCGCGCTAGCTGGGGACACTTGACCGCGGTTTGCAGCGACATAGCCGTCGCTGATGCACAATTGGTCAAGTCTCAGTTTCGACGATACGCCATTCGTTTTCTGCGAGTTAATCGTTCCGGCCGCTACGTCTGGTTTACAACGGTTGCGGAGGCCAGCCCGCAAATGCAACCACTTTCAGCCGCTCTTTAGGCCGATTTCAGCCAAACTGTTATTGGTTGCTCGCTGCGGGGCAGGGATCTCACAATTTGGAGCCCTGCAATGTTCAAGTCAGTTCTTTCTGCGTGCCTTTTCGTTGCCTTTAGCTCTATCGCTTCCGAAGCCCGGCCCTATCGCATTCATCAAGCACCTGAATGCAACGTCACGATGCCCTGTGACTTCTCGTATTCCCAAACCCGCTCAGAGCGGACGTCCAGATCCTCACTACAAGCCTATCGCTCGACGCAACTGACAGTGACCGACGCAGGCGGCGCCGCGGCGACGAGTGTCTCCGGCACGCGCATCATCGGAGGGCGGCCGGCTGGTTGCCCCTCATCCTTCTGCGGCTGCGGCGCGGCTCTGCGCGTGTTCGGGCGTGTGGTGCCGGAATTGAATCTCGCTGCGAACTGGCTGCGCTTTCCGCGTACGTCACCGGCACCGGGAATGGTCGCGGCCCGGCGCGGGCATGTCTTCGTCCTGGAGCAACACCTCGGAGGCGACATGTGGATGGCCTACGACGCCAATTCGGGCGGTCACACAACGCGAATGCATGCGCGCTCGCTGCGGGGCTACACGGTCGTCAACCCGCGCGGCTGAGAAGATGGCAGGATTGCCCGGCATCAACTAGAGCCGTCACACTTTGCCGAAATTCGCGGTGGTCGACAACCAGGGCCGCGTCAAGGGCGTGCAGGGCCTGCGGGTCGTCGACGCCTCGATCTTCCCGGTGGTGCCCTGCGCCAACACCAATTTCCCGGTCCTGATGTCGGCGGAAAAGATCGCTGCTGCGATCCAGTGAGCTGCAAGCGTTCTTCCGGGATTAACAGCGGCTTGCCGGAGCAGCCGCGGGCCCTCCGCGTCTCAGGCCAGATGCGCCAAGCTAGGCCAGGATGCCGCCATCCGACCGTCCGGATGCTCCTGCCCGCAATCTCTATGATCGCGTTTATGCGGCGTTAATGATGCTTTCTCAATATGAGACATCTCAATTTGTCGCGGTCCATGTTTGTGGATTGCACGTAAGTGTTGATTAAGAAGGCCAAATCCATATTCCGGCCTGCGATGCGCGGGGGTCGGCGTGAGGAATGCTGCGCCTCGTCCATCACGGGATTTCAGGAAGTATTTTTGCCGCTACGCGGCAATCAGGATGAAGGTCATGCTCCGCCGGGTAGTGCTCCGTTTCGCCAGAGATCGGAAGGCCAACGTCGCCATTATCTTCGCGCTCATGATGGTCCCGACCGTCTTTCTCCTGGGCATGACGCTGGATTACACGCTGGCCTTGCGCAAGCGCGAGCAATTGAACGCAGCCGCCGACGCCGCCGCGATCGCAGCCGTGCGGCCGGCGATGCTGACGCAGACCGACACGTCCGTGGTCAGGGCGACCGCGGAAGCCGTCTTCGCAGCGAAGGCGAATCTTCCCGGCCTGTCGGCGGTCCCGACGCCAACGGTCACTGTCACCGATTCCGGTCTCGCGCGGACCATCACGGTGTCCTACACCGCGGAGTCCATCAATAATTTCCCCGGCGTCCTCGGCAAGCAGACCTGGCAGGTGGCCGGTTCGGCGACGGCGAAGGCGTCGAGCGCGCCCAATATGAATTTCTACCTGCTGCTGGACGACTCGCCGTCGATGGCGATCGCAGCGACGCAGACCGACATCAACAACATGATCGCTGCTACGAGCAGTCAGCCTTCATACGCGAGAAACTGCGCGTTCGCCTGTCACGAAGTCCATCCCAATAACCAAAACCCGAGTTCGACCAACAAGGATAATCTCACCGTCGCACGCAATAAGAACATCACATTGCGAATCGATCTCGTGACCAATGCCGTCAAGCAATTGCTCGTGGGGCCCTGGTCGTGCCCGCAATCGGGTGTTTCGGGCGGCGTCATGCAGTGCATGGCGGCGCTCAACAACACCACCTACAAGGCCGCCATCTACACCTTCGACTACAATTTCAACACGATCCAGACGCTGACGACCCCCACGACCGCGGGCACGATGATCGGCAACATTCAGCTCATGACGGTGGATCACCAGAACTGCGTCATTTACGGCAATTGCTCCACCGACTACGGCTCGGACATCTCAGGTGGGCTGACAGGCGTCAACGGCGTCATGCCCGCCCCTGGCAGCGGCACCAACCAAGCCGGCGATACGCCGCAGGAGGTGGTGTTCCTCGTGACCGACGGGGTTGAAGACAAGCTGATCCCGAAGACTGCAAGCTGCGATCCGAATGCCACCTATCCGCTTCCAACCGTCGGCACCACGCAAGTGCGCTGCCAGCAGCCGCTCAATACCGCGGCATGCACGACGATCAAGAACCGCGGCATTCGCATCGCGGTTCTCTACACCGAGTATCTGCAGCTGCCGACCGACAACTGGTACAACACGCGCATCGCGCAATTCAATAATCCGTCCTCGTCCACGGGTACGATCGCGCAACGGCTGGAATCGTGCGCCTCGCCCGGTCTGTACGCGAGCGTTCAGACCGGCGGCGACATTTCCGCGGCGCTGACCAACCTTTTCCTCAAAGTCGCGTCCAGCACAGCCAGCCTCGTGCAGTAGAGAAGAAGCGCCATGATTGGCCCCGCCGCAACAACCAAGAGCCGCCGCAATCGCTGCGCCGCGTTCGCGCGGGATAGGAGGGGCGCCACGGCCGTCGAATTCGCGCTGGTCGCTGCGCCGTTCCTCGCGCTCATCATCGCGCTCCTCCAGACGTTTCTGGTCTTCTTCGCCCAGCAGATGCTCGAATCCGTCGTGCGCCAGTCGGCGCGCCTCGTCATGACCGGGCAGGTTCAGTCCGCGAAGATGCCGCAGGCGGTTTTCAAGCAAAAGGTCTGCGATCAGATCGTTATCCTGTTCAATTGCAGCGGCCTGATGGTCGACATGCAGGTGGCGACTTCATGGACGTCCGCGAACACGGCGATGCCGACCCTGACCTTCGACGGCTCGGGCAACGTCACCAATACCTGGCAGTACGATCCGGGCGACGCCGGCGACATCGTCGTTCTCCGCGTCATGTATGTGTGGCCGGTCGTGCTCGGGCCGCTCGGTTTCAATCTCTCGAATCTCAGCAACGGCAACCGGCTGATCATGTCGTCCGCCGCGTTCCAGAACGAGCCAGGAGCTTCCTGATGATTTCCGCCCTGTCGTCTCGCGCTCGGCACCTGTTGACCGATGTCCGCGCCGTTGCAGCGACGGAGTTCGCCATGGTGGCGCCATTCATGCTGGTGCTCTATGTCGGCGGTGTCGAGCTCGGCAACGGCCTCGCCATGAACGTCAAGGTCAGCGCGACCGCGCACAGTGTCGCCGACATGATCACGCAGAACACGGCGGTGACGTCGTCTCAGATGGACGGTATTCTCGCGGCGGCGACCGCCATCATGGCCCCATATCCTACCAAGAACGGCTCGACCTCCTTGATGACGATCACGGTCTCGGAAGTGTCGACCGACAGCACGGGGAAGGCGACGGTGCAGTGGAGCAAGTCGACGAGTTCCTCGGGAGCGCGAACCGTCGGTCAGCAGATGACCTTGTCATCGTTTACCGCGCCGAGCGGTACCAGCAACGCCAACATCTCGCTCATTCTGAGTGAGGTGTCCTACGACTATGCGCCCAACCTCGGCTTCACCATCGCCGGCACCGTGAAGCTGTCCGACAGCTACTATCTGTTCCCGCGTTGTTCGACCAACAGCCCGGCCACCTCGAGCTTTCCCTATTACGACGTGAAATATCCGGCGACGTCGACCTGCACCTGCGTCCAGCATTTGCAGCAGAAGACCTGTTGATCACCGGTCACAGCCGCAGCACCTTGCCGGGATTCATGATGTTTTGCGGATCGAGCGCGCGCTTGATCGTGCGCATGATGTCGAGCTCGGTCTTCGAGCGGTAGTGACTGAGCTCGTCGAGCTTGTCGATGCCGATGCCGTGTTCCGCCGAGATCGAGCCGCCCATGGAGGTGATGAGATCGTTCACGGCCCGCGTGATGGCGCCCTTGTATTGGGTCAGCGTCTGCTGATCCATGCCCTTGGGCCCCATGAACGAAAAATGCAGATTGCCGTCGCCGATGTGCCCCAGCGGATAGGGGCGAATGGTCGGGAGAATGCCGAGCACGGCCTTGAGCCCCTTGTCAATGAACTCCGGAATCCTGGAGATCGCCACTGAGACGTCGTAGCTGAGCCCAGGTCCCTCGGCCCTGGAGGCCTCGGCGACGCCCTCTCGGATGCGCCACATGTTGCGCGATTGACTGATCGTGTGCGCGATCGTCGCATCGAGCACGCGGCCGGCTTCGAGCTGATCGGCCAGAAACTGCTCCATCTTCTCGGACATGCCCTCAGTCCCGTCCCGGCGTGGGCGCGCGGACGACCATTCGAGCAGAAGGTACCATGGCGTATCCGCCTTGAGCGGATCCTGTGTGCCGGGAATGTGACGCAGCACCATGTCGATGGCGCTGCGGCTCATCAGCTCGCAAGAGCCGACATTATCCTCGGACGCTGCGTGCGCTTCGGATAGGACCTCCAGGGCTGCGCGCGGATCGCGGATCGCCAGCCACGCGGTGCAGACGTCCTTCGGCGCTGGCCATAGCTTGAGGACGGCCTTGGTGATGATGCCGAGCGTGCCTTCGGCGCCCATGAACAGATGCTTGAGGTCGTAGCCCGTGTTGTCCTTCTTGAGCGCACGCAGTCCGTCCCAGACATCGCCATTGGGCAGGACGACCTCAAGCCCCAACACGAGATTGCGGGCATTGCCATAGCGCAGCACCTGCACGCCGCCGGCGTTCGTCGACAGATTGCCGCCGATCATGCACGAGCCCTGGGCGCCAAGACTGAGGGGCAGGAACCTGTCGTGACTGGCCGCGGTCTCCTGCAGCGTCTGCAGCACGCAGCCGGCCTCGACCGTCATCGAATAGCCGACGGGATCGACCTCCAGAATGCGGTTCATGCGGCCGAGCGACAACACGATGCCGGTGTGCGCAGGCCAGGGCGTTGCCCCACCCATCAGGCCGGTGTTGCCGCCCTGCGGCACGATCGCGACGCCTTGCTCATGGCAAAGCCGGACCACTTTGGACACTTCCTCGGTGCTGCCTGGACGAACGACGCCGCCAGCACCCCCGACCAGCAATCCGCGCCAGTCCGTCACGAACGGCTGCTTGCCGTGCTCGTCCTCGATAAATCCCTTCTCGCCCACGATCGCGCGCAACGCATCGCGCATCTCGGTGGTCAAGGGAGCGGTCGGGATGGCGGGAAGGGACGACGGGAAGGCAGCCGGCATTTGTTTCCTCTGGCGCATCTTGGTGTGCACTGCGCACGTGGCGTGCGTCGGGGCATTGTCCACGTTTGCGCCGGGGAGTCCAGCGACGTCGCTTGATGTCAGCCGGGCAGGGGCCTAGTGGATGATCTGGTTCAGGAAGCCCTTCGCCCGGTCCGTGCGGGGAGCTCGAAAGAACGTTTCAGGATTTGCCTCCTCAACGATGCTTCCACGATCCATGAAGACCACCCGATCGGCGACTTCGCGGGCGAATCCCATCTCGTGCGTCACGCAGACCATCGTCATGCCATCTCGCGCCAGCTCCACCATGGTGTCCAGCACTTCCTTGACCATCTCAGGGTCGAGAGCGGATGTCGGTTCGTCGAACAGCATGATCTTGGGCTGCATGCACAGCGCCCGCGCGATCGCGACGCGTTGCTGCTGACCACCCGACAATTGTGCGGGATACTTGTCTGCCTGATCCTGAATACGGATCTTCCGCAGCAAGCCGAGTGCGCGATCGCGCGCTTCTGCTTGCGACAGGCCGCGAACCTTCATCGGAGCCAGCATGCAGTTCTCGGCCACCGTGAGATGCGGGAAGAGGTTGAAGCTCTGAAACACCATGCCGACTTCACAGCGCACACTGTTGATGTCGGCGACGCGGCTGCTCAACTCGACGCCGTCGACGATGATCCGGCCTTCGTCGTGCTTCTCGATATGGTTGATGCACCGGATCAGCGTCGACTTGCCGGAGCCGGAAGGGCCGCACAGAACGATTTTCTCGCCCTTGCCGACCTCGAGATTGACGTCGTTCAGCGCAGTGAACGTGCCGAACCTTTTCACGACATTCTCGACGACGACAATTGCGCCGGGCTGCGTGGCATCGCTCAAATTCTCTCGAGGCATGTTGTCTCCCAAATTCGAGGCGTTATCGCGATGTGGCGAGAGCGTATCGTTTGCGAAGGGCAGCGACACACTGGGAAGCTGCAGAACTTATGGCGAGGTAGGCCACTGCCACGACCAAGTACATTTCGACGAGGCGGCCGTTGAGCTGCGCAAGCTTGGAAGCCGCGCCCAGAAGATCCGTCAGCGAAAGCACGTAAACCAGAGAAGTGTCCTGAAACAGGATGATGGTCTGGCTCAGGATGATCGGACTGGCCACGCGCAGGACCTGCGGGAGGACGATATGGCGGTAGGTATCATAGGTGGACAATGCGAGTGCCTGGCAGGCCTCGAACTGGCCTTTGTTCACGGCCCGCAGCCCGACGCGGATGATCTCGGAGTAGTAGGCCGCCTCAAACAAGCCGAAGGTGATAAAGGCGGTATAGGTGGCGCCGATCGGGATCGGGCGGCCGTTGCCGCTGAGATGCCCAAGCACGATTGGCACCAGGAAGAAAAACCAGAACAGCACGAGGATCAGCGGGATCGACCGGATGACCGCAACGTAGCCGCGGATGATCTGGGCGAACAGCGGAATCTCGAAATGCTGTACGAGCGCAAGGCAGGTCCCGAGAACCATGCCGATGGCGAATGCGGCGGCCGTGAGCGCAAGCGAGAAGAGCAGGCCCGACCAGAGATAGGGCCAGGATTGCGCTAGAATCGAGAAATCGAGGGTGTTCATTTCACGACCTCCATGGCACCGGGCAGAGCGCCGCTTTGCTGCATCTCGGCGGCCAGATCCTGGCCAGCAGTGAGCTTGACGGGAGCGCTCCCCGGAATGCGGACTGCTTTGTCGATGAACGTCATGGCCTGATACGCAACGAGCGCCAGACAGAGGTAGATGATCGTCGCCGCGCCAAATGCCGAGAACGTCTGGAACGTGGCCTCGCTGATCTGACGCGCCTGCGCGGTGAGCTCCATCAAGCCGATCGTGAGTGCGACCGAGGTGTTCTTGTATATGCCCATCACCTCGCTGGTGAGGCTCGGCACGATGAGGCGCAAGGCCTGCGGCACGACAACATATCGATAGGTGAGGTAACCACTGAGGCCGAGAGCATTGGCCGCCTCGATCTGTCCCTTTGGGAGTGCTTCGATACCCGCCCGGACCTGCTCGGCTATTCGGGAAGCCGTGTAGAGTCCAAGGCAAAGGAGTGCCGGGAAGAACGATGCCCAGGGCGGCGGAATCTGCTTGATGGCATCGCCCAGCGCGGTGGGCACGACCTCCGGGAAGACGAAGTACCAGAGGAACATCTGCACCAGGACGGGGATGTTTCTGAATATCTCGACATAGAGCCGGGCCAGGATCGAAAAGAAGCGATTCTGGACTGTACGGCCCACGCCGACGACCACACCGATGCCGAAGGCGATCCACCAGCCGAAGAAGGCCAGAGCCAGCGTCCAACCGAGACCCGACACAAGCCAGTCGATATAGCGCTGGCCGTCCGCCGTCTGTTCAAAAAGCACTCCGAACATCGCGAGCCCTCAGGTTGCAGGTGCGAACGAGGAATTCCTTGCGAGACGGTCAGCTCCGTCAATCAGTCAACGGCATCGCTGGGATGCGCGATCCGCGCCATCAATTCGTCCGTGAGCGGGAATGCGAGGTTCTCACCCTTGGGCGGGATCGGCTTGGTGAACCATTTCGCGTAGGTCTTGTCGAATTGGCCGGACGCCATTTGTTTAGAAAGAACGTCGTCGACGAGGCGCTTGAAGCCGGCATCGCCCTTCGCGAACATCAGTCCATAATAGATCTTTGCGTAACCCTCGGGGAGGAACAAGAGCGCATCCGGATTCGGCGCCGCAGCCTTGAGCCCGGCGAGGAGGATATCGTCTTCCATGAAGGCGGCCGCACGGCCGGTGTTCAGCATCAGGAAGGATTCCGCGTGGTCCTTGGCCTGGACGATGTTGAGGCCGAGTTGCTCCTTGGCGTTGACGCTCTGCGCGAAACCTACCGCGTTGGAGCCTTGCGTGACGACAATCGTCTTGCCTTTCAGATCGCCGGCGGCCTTTACGCCACTGGCGGCCTTGACGAGCCATCGCGGCTGGCTGACGAACGTCGCGACGGAAAACGAGACCTGTTCCTGCCGCTTCTTGTCGTTCGCAGTGCCGCCGCATTCGATGTCGACCGTCCCGCTCTGGATCAGCGGAATCCGGTTCGAGGAGTTCACCGGCGTGTAGTTGACCTTGAGGTTGGGCAACTTCAGCTCCTCCTTGATGCGATCGACGATCGCCGCGCAGAGATCGAGCGAGAAGCCGATGGGCTTCTGATCGGGCCCGAGGTACGAGAACGGTATCGAAGCCTCACGGTAGCCGATCGTGATTGCGCCGCTGGATTTGATCTTATCAAGCGTCGGGCTGTCGGCTGCTGCGGAGGGGCTTGGGCTGACGGCCAGGAGTCCTGAAACCAGGAGTCCTGAAACCAGGAGTCCTGGGAGAAGTCCGAGCACCTGAACAAGCTTCTTCATGGTCTTTGCCTTTCCCTCGTTTGTCGAATTCAAGCTGCGGCGGAAGGGCGTCCGAGCCCTCGCCGACGGATGACATCGATCAGGCGATCGATGTCGTTGGCGGTGTTGAACATGCCGAGCGAGACGCGAATGCCATCTCGTTCGGGCGATACGCGCACATCGTTCTCCTCGAAATGGCCGAGCCAGTCCGATGGGGGCAGGGCGATGACGTAGATGTGCGGAGCACGATGCTTTCGCTCGCGCGGGCCAACGAGGCGGATGTCCAGCTCGTCCAGGCGCGCGATAAGGTGATCGCCGAGATCAAAGCAGTGGTTCTGGATGTTCTGCCCCCCGATCTGCTCGATCATGTCGAGGGAAGCACCCAGTGCATGGACCGCGGGCAGATTGAAGTTGCCCAGCTCGAATCGCCCAGCGGTGGGCGAGGGCGCCATCTTGTCCGGGCGCGCGATGAGATCATCAGGGATCTCGGCGAGGCTCGCGGCAGCCAGATAGGCCGGCTCCAGCTCCTTGAGCGCCTTGTCCCAATAGAGAAGCCCGAGCCCTTGCGGAACCAGCAATCCCTTGTGGCTTCCGGAGCCGACGAAGCTCGCGCCAATCGCCTTCGCATTGACAGGCACGACGCCGATCGACTGCATCACGTCCACGACGAAGTAGAGTTTCTTCCTGGCGCACATCGCGCCGACGCTCTCGATGTCAAAGCGGTGACCAGCGTGGAACGTGACATGTGACATCGAAATCGCGCGCGTGTTTTCGTCGATGAAAGGAGCAAAGCTGTCGGCATCGACGATATCGGTCATTGGGATGAATCGGACCTCGACGCCCTTCCGTTGCAGATGGAGGAACGCGTAGGCGTTGTTCGGATGATCGCCGTGGATCATCAGGACATTGTCGCCGGCCCGGAGCGGCAGTGCGTTTGCCGCGATGTTCATGCTTTCCGACGTATTTTTCGTGAAGGCGATTTCATCCGCGGCCACGCCGAGAAAGCGAGCGACCTTGGCGCGGGTCTGCTCCACCCGGTCGAGCCAGACGCTTTTCGGGCCGGCCGTCTCGAAGCCCTCGCGAAGGAAGAGCTCGATCGCGGCCTTTACCGGGCGCGCAAGCGGCGTTTGAAACCCGGAGTCCAGATAGACCATCCGTTCGACAGCGGGGAATTCCTTCCTCACGGCGTCCACGTCGTAGTGACGAGACATACGCATCTCCTGTTGGGCGCGCCGTCGGGACTTGGCCCTCGGCCAAGCGGCGGAGCGAGATTTTCGGAACGGTGAGACTGCGTTGCACAATTTCTGGTCAATCACCGGCAACGCCAAGAATATGAGCTTTCAGGATTTCGATAAAGGAATTTGTCGATTTTCAATATGTTTTATTCCGAAAAGTGATAATATGTGGCGTTGATTTTGCTGCCGATTTGGCCGGAGGGAAAATGACGCCACGCATTGAGAAGGACGGGCCATTGGATCGTGCCTTCGCGATCGTTCGGCACGTTGCCGACCAACGCAAAGCCGTCTCAGCGGCAGAGATCGCAAAGGCTCTCTCGCTGCCCCTTCCAACGGCACACAGGTTGATCGGAAATCTCGAGGACCGCGGACTGCTACAGAAGGCGTTGGGGACCAAGCGTTACGTTGTGGGAAACCAGCTCGTCACACTGTCCGCCACTGTCATCGGAGCGGCCTTCCGCACTGCGCGGCGGCATGCGGTGCTTCGGGCGGTTGCGGGAGAAATCGGCGAACAATGCGAGATCGGCGTCGTACGCGACAATGTCGTTGCCTATGTCGACAGCGTTCGCGTTTCGGAGCCGCAAGGCCTTCAGTTCAATCCGGGAGAGGCCGCGCCGTTACACTGCACGTCGACCGGAAAAATCTACATGAGCAGACTGCCCGAGCGGACCCGGGCGAAGTTGTGCCGCGCACTACCTCTGACCAAATTCACGGAAACGACGATCGTCGACGTCCCCGGGCTGATGAAGGTCCTGGAGGACACGCGGCAACGAGGCTGGGCCAAAACCAACGAAGAGTATGTGAAGGGAGTTGTGGGGTGTGCCGTCCCCATTCTGTCACCGGATCGAGAATTGATAGCTTGCTTGGGTGTCTCTGTGCCGGTGGCGCGCGTGAGCTTCGTCGAACTGGACCGGCTCATACCGCCGCTTCAAAAGGCTGCGGCTCTGCTGTCGGAGACCATTCTGCAGGTTGAAGACGACGATGGGGCAGATAGCCAATGATGGCATCATGCCCCTGTTTTGCCCGACGTGTCAAACGGCGTTGCGGACGCACTCGGCTAAGTCATTGATCCGCCTCGCACCGGCTACTGTGCATGGGGTTGTTTTCGCACTTTTGTTTGAGCGCTCGCCGGAAGGTGCCTCACGCGCTCTCCATCTCTCGGTGCACGTCGTGCACCACGAGCCCCATGCCTTCGTCCGGCATCCTGATCCAGTCGCGGCGCTTCAGGGTGCGCTTGGTGTCCTCGTAACCGCTTGTCCAATGCTCGCGCATCGGGGCTGGCCGCGGAGTAGGGTGGCCATCGCTCTGCATCATTAAACTGTAACAAAGCCGTAATTGAGTAGCTGTGGGGTTCGGAAGATGCCGTCAGCCATCTTCCGAATACGAGGCATTGTTGACGGTTGGGATTGGCCATGGCTGAGCCGGCAAAGCTTGTCAGCGCGATAACGAATGCCGAACCCGCCATTGCCGGCTTGGTGTGGGCCTTCCGTCTGCACAGCGACGGCAGCACTGAGGCGCTGCCGATCGACCAGCCGATCGAGTTCAGCCATGACGGTCGGCTCTGGCTGCATTTCAACCTGACGGATGCGCGCGTGCGGCCGTGGATTGCGGTCTCGCAATTGCCGCCGCTCGCGCGCGAGCTGCTGCTGTCGAACGACACGTTCCAGCAGCTTCACGTCATCGATCACTGCGTCTACGGCGTGCTCTCCGACCTCGTGCGCGAGATCGACAGCGCGACAGAAGAGACCGCGTTCCTGCGCTTCGCCATGACCGAGCATCTCCTGGTCAGCGGACGCCATCAGGCGCTGTGCTCGGCGGACGCGACGCGCCGCGTGCTTGAAGGAGGCTATCGGGTCGACAACGTGGCCCATCTCCTCGAAAAGATCGTCGATGAGGTCGCCGACACGCTTGACAGGATGGCCGACAAGCTCGGGCAGGAGATCGACGACATCGAGGAGCGGATCCTCGCCGATGATAGCAAGCCGGAGATGCGCCGCAATCTCGGCCGGCTGCGCCGGACCTGCGTGCGGCTGCATCGTCAGCTCACGGGCCTTCGCGTGCTGTTCCACCGCCTCGACCAGAAGAACACCGACCACCTCTCGCCAGCCTTGCGCATCCACGCCGGCAAGCTGGCGCAGCGGCTGGACGGGCTCGATCACGACATCGTCGAGCTGCGCGAGCGCAGCCGCCTGCTCGAAGAGGAGCTGCGCTTCAAGAACGAGGAGGAGAGCAACCGCCACCTCCACACGCTCTCCATCGTGACCTCGCTGCTGCTGCCGCCGACGCTGATCACCGGCATCTTCGGCATGAACACCAAGGGCCTGCCGCTCACCGAGGTGGAGAGTGGATTTCTCTGGGCGGCCGTTTTGATGGCTTCTTCAGTTGGTGCGGCCTATCTCTTCATGCGGCGGACGGGCATATTCAAGTAACTCTGCCAGCCGGAATCAGCCGTGATCGTGACTGCCCATAGCTCTGTGTTGCGAGGCGCGGCCGCCGTTATGCTGGCCTGCACGGCGATAAGCACGAATGCGCTCGCCGGCGCCAAGGACGAGAGCGCGGCCGGGTGGCTGTTTCCAAAATGGTTCAACGAATGGCATGACGGCGTCGCCAACAAGGGCCTGAATTTCGGCGCCACCTATATCGCCGACAATATCGCCAACGTCTCCGGCGGCGTGAAGCGCGGCGCCATCCATTTCGGCCGCCTCGATCTGTCGGTCGATGCCGATCTCGACAAGCTGGTCGGCTGGACTGGCGGCCGCTTCTACGCCAATGCCTTGGTGATCTACGGCCGCGGGCTGTCGCGCAACTACGTAATGAACCTCGCCACCATCAGCGAGATCGAGGCGCTGCCAGACCAGCGGCTCTACAATGCGTATTTAGAGCAAAGCTTCTTCAATGATCGCCTGAACATCAGGGCCGGCCAGCAGGCCGCGGACGTCGAGTTCTTCGACAGCCAGACCGACGACCTCTTCATCAACGGCACCTTCGGCTGGCCGGCGATCAAGGCATCTAATCTTCCGGCCGGCGGCCCGGCGCCACCGATCGCGGTGCCCGGCATTCGCATCAAGGCGGCGCTGACGGACAAGATCACGGTCTACGGCGCGGTCTTCAATGGTGATCCCTCAGGGCCGGGCGATGCCGATCCGCAATTGCGCGACCACCATGGCCTCGCGTTTCGTGTCAACGATCCGCCCTGGGTGATCGGGCAGGTCCGCTTCACCTACGACATCGATGTCGGCGGCCGACCGCTCGCCGGCAATTTCACGCCAGGCGCCTGGAAGCATTATGGCTCGTTCGACAGCCAGCGTTTTACCGCCGAGGGCGTCTCGATCGCCGATCCCAGCGGCAGCGGCATTGCTGCAAAACTTCGCGGCAACTACGGAATCTTCGCGGTGATCGAGCAGGTGCTTTATCGTCCGCCCGAGGTGAGGGACAACAGCACCTCAGCCTCGCTCCCTGGCATCACGGCGTTCGGCCGTATCGCCTATAGCCCGCCGGACCGCAATCTGATCGACCTGTATATGGACGGCGGCATCGGCTTCGTCGGCTTCACGCCTGGCCGTCCCCTCGACCGATTCGGCGTGGCGATGGCCTACATGCGGATTTCGAACACCGCCCGCAATCTCGATCTCGACACGCAGGCCTTCACGGGCATCCAGAGTCTGGTGCGCAGCAACGAGACCCTGATCGAGATGATCTACGAGGCGCACGTCAAGCCGGGCTGGCTGATCGCGCCTTACTTTCAGTACGTGTTCCGCCCCTCTGGCGGCGTCCCGAACCCGAACGATCCGACCGACGTCTCGCGGATCGGTGACGCCGCAGTGTTCGGCGTCACCACCACGATCAGGTACTAGGCCATCGCCGCTTGCGGCTTCGGCTTGGGTTGCCGCGACAGCGCCAGCACGATCAGCGAAGCGAACACGCACAGCGCGCCGGCGATGAAGAAGGCGGGCAAATAGCTCTGATAGACCGTCCGCGAAAAACCGGCACCGAAGGCGGCAGTACCGGCACCGAGCTGATGGCCGGCAAAGATCCAGCCGAACACCAGATTGGCGCGCTCGGGTCCGAATTTTTGAGCTGTGAGGCGCACGGTCGGCGGCACCGTGGCGATCCAGTCGAGTCCGTAGAACATCGCGAACACCGACAGGCCGTAGAACGAGAAATCGCTGAAGGGCAGGAAGATCAGCGAGAGCCCGCGCAGGCCGTAGTACCAGAACAAGAGCCAGCGGTTGTCGTAGCGGTCCGACAGCCAGCCCGACATGATCGTGCCGAAGAAATCGAAGATGCCCATCGCAGCTAACAGGCTCGCCGCCTGCACTTGTGGGATGCCGAAATCGAGGCACATCGGGATCAGGTGCACCTGGACGAGACCATTGGTCGAGGCACCGCAGACGAAGAAGGTCGCAAACAGGATCCAGAACGCAGTCGACTTCGAGGCGTCGCGCAGCGTGCCGAGCGCAACGCCTGTGATCGAGCCCTGGCTCACGGGCGGAGCGGGCAGGGGCGCGGTGCCTTCATCGCCGAACGGGCGCAGGCCGACATCGCTCGGCCGGTCGCGCATCGCGAGCAGGACTGCCAGGGCCGAGACGCCGAGCATGATGCAGACGAAGCCGAGCGCGAGACGCCAGCCGAAGCGCTCGGTGAGGCTTGCGAGCAGCGGCAGGAACACGAGCTGGCCCGTGGCGACGCTCGCCGTCATGATGCCGACGACGAGGCCGCGTCTTGCGGCGAACCAGCGCGTGGCAATGGTTGCGCCCAGCACCAAGGCAGTCATGCCCGTGCCGATCCCGATCACCACGCCCCACAAGGCGACGAGCTGCCAGACCTCGGTCATGCCGAGCGAGAGCACGAGCGCCGACACGACGATCAGCTGTGCGGCGAGCGTGACGTTGCGCAGGCCGTAGCGGTTGAGCAGAGCGGCCGCGAACGGGGCCATCAGCCCGAACAGGATGAAGCGGATCGATAGCGCGGAGGAAATCTCCGCCGTGCTCCAGCCGAACTCCTGTTGCAGGGGAACGATGAACACGCCGGGCGCACCGACCGTGCCGGCGCTGATCAGCGCGGCGAGGAAGGTCACGCCGACCATCACCCAGCCGTAGTGGATGTTGCGGCGGGAAAGTGCTGCCGCGAGCCAGTTCGAGATCATTGGGCCTCAACGTTGATGGGCAGGTCGCAAGAGACCTGCGTCAGCTTGCAGGATGGCACGGGACGCGTCTGTCGCAAATGACAGAGTTCCCTCGTTTTCGGACTTTCTCGCGTCAATGCGCCAGCCGCTCCACGGCAATCGCCGTGGCTTCGCCGCCGCCGATGCAGAGCGCCGCGACGCCGCGCTTGAGGTTCTGCGCCTCCAGCGCATGTAGCAGCGTCACGATCAGCCGCGCGCCGGTCGCGCCGATGGGATGGCCGAGCGCGCAAGCGCCGCCGTTGATGTTGAGCTTGTCGCGGGGAATGCCGAGATCGCGCTGCGCCGCCATCGCCACCACGGCGAAGGCCTCATTGATCTCGAACAGATCGACATCGCTTGCGCTCCAGCCGACCTTGTCGAGCAGCTTGCGGATCGCCGGGATCGGCGCCGTGGTGAACCATTGCGGCTCCTGGCTGTGGGTGGCGTGGCCCTTGATCTCGGCCAGCACCGGCAGGCCGCTCCGATCGGCGAGCGAGCGCTTGGTCAGCACCAGCGCGGCAGCGCCGTCGGCATTGGCGGAGGAGGCCGCCGGCGTGATCGTGCCGTTGGCGCGGAATGCCGGCTTCAAGCCGGGGATTTTTGCGGGATCGACCTTCAGCGGATGCTCGTCATTGGCGATGATGCGGGGACCCGCTTTCTCGGTGAGCGTGATCGGCGCGATCTCGGCCTTGAACGCGCCACCCTCGACGGCCTTGCGCGCGCGGCTGAGTGTCTCCATCGCGTAGGCGTCCTGGTCCTTGCGGGTGAACTGGTAGGCTTCCGCGGTGGCCTCGCCGAAATCACCCATGGAGCGGCCGGTCTCGTAGGCGTCCTCCAGCCCGTCCATCATCATATGGTCGATGATGCGGTCATGGCCGGCGCGGTAGCCGCCGCGCGCCTTGGCCAAAAGATACGGCGCATTGCTCATGCTCTCCATGCCGCCGGAGACGACGATGTCGGCCGAGCCGGCGCGGATGATGTCTTGCGCCAGCATGGTCGCTTTCATGCCGGAGCCGCAGACCTTGTTCACGGTGGTGGCGCCAGTGGCATCGGGCAGGCCGGCCGAGCGCGCGGCCTGGCGTGCCGGTGCCTGGCCTTGACCGGCCGGCAGCACGCAGCCCATGAAGACCTCGTCGACCTTCTCGGGCGCAAGTTTTGCGCGCTCCAGCGCCGCGCCGATCACGTGCGATCCGAGCTTATGGGCGGGGAGCGGCGACAGTTCGCCCATGAAGCGGCCGAGCGGGGTGCGGACGGCGGCGACGATGACGACGGGATCGGCGGCTTCGGCCATGACAAACTCCCTGTGCTGACAAGTAAGATTATGATCATCATATGATGCAGCGCAAAAAATGCAACCCGCGCGAGGGATGAGAAAATGTCGTGGTTCGGATGAGATTTGGTCGTTCGATTGTGAGGCAGGATGTGGTTGTGACGGAGTTGCGGTTGTAGGCGGTGACCGCCCCACACTCCGCTGTCATTGCCCGCGAAAGCGACCAATCCAGTATTCCAGAGGCCCGTGTTGGCGAACTCGCTCTTGCAACTGGCGCCGCGGCGTACTGGATGCCCCGGTCAAGCCGGGGCATGACACCTTTGGCTTGGAGGGAGCCTCTTCACTACAGAACCACGCCTCACCGCTTAATGTTCACGAACGCCTGCATGAGCCGCGTCGGCTCGTCCGTCAGGAACGACTCGCCGAACACCTTCACGCTCAAATTCACCGACTCCGTCAGCGGCAACTCCTCCCATTGCCGCAGCAGCGCCTTCTGCGACCTCAGCGCCTCGGGGCCGCATTCGAGCAACGCCTTCACGACGTGTTCGATCTCGGCATCCAGCCCGCCTTCCGGCGCGACTTTATCGACCAGGCCCCAGGCCAGCGCGGTGGCTGCGTCGATGTTCTCCGCCGTCATCACCAGCCAGCGCGCGCGGGCCCAGCCAATCAGGCGCGGCAGCAGCGCGGCATGGATCACCGAGGGGATGCCGACGCGCACCTCCGGCATGCCGAAATGCGCATCATGCGCGGCGATGCGGAAGTCGCAGGCGGCGGCGACCTCGAGCCCGCCGCCGAGGCACCAGCCGGGCATGCGCGCGATCACCGGAGCCGGGAAGGCGCGTACGGCCTCACAGAGATCGCGCAGGCGGCTGATGAAGGCTTCGGCCGACTTCTGGTCGAGCTTGGCCATCTCCTTGATGTCGGCGCCGCCGATCATGCTCTTCTCGCTCTGGCCGCGCAGCACCACGACGCGGATGTTGCGGTCGGTGGCAAGCCGCTGCAAGCCTTCGCGCATGGCATCGGTCACGGGCGAGCCGAGAATGTTGAGTGGGCCGGCGTTGCAGATCGCGACGTGAACGACGCCGCGCGCGTCACGCGTCACGCCGCAGTGGTGATTGAGCATTTCCATCATGCATCCCGAACGGTTCGTGGCAGGCGCAAGGCGCCGGGTCGAAGCCACTTCCGGGCCGAAACGCCCGGCTTGTCAAGCGGGCGGGGAACGGAGTTGCCAGCGGGAAGTCCGTAGCATAGCATGATATATGTCATATAACGAGGCCGTCATGACCCAAGCCGATCAACTTGACCTGTTTTCGCCCGACCAGCGGCGCGAGCGCGTGGTGGATTGGCAGGCGCCTGCGCCGGTTGCGAAAGTGGTGATGGGCCTGTCGGGCATGGACGCCATGCTGGGCATTCGCGACGGCCGCCTGCCGCCGCCGCCGCCCTTCGCAAAACTGATCGGCTTCACGATGGCCGTGGTCGAGCCGGGCCGGATCGTCATGGAACTAGAGCCGCGTGAAGACCTCGAAAATACCATCGGCCTCCTGCACGGCGCGACCGCCGCGGGGTTGTTGGATACGGCCATGGGGTGCGCGATCTCGACCCGGTTGGAGGCCGGGCAGGGCTCCGTGACCCTCGATTTGAAGCTGACCTTCCTGCGTCCGCTCTCGGTCCGTTCGGGGCTGATCTCGGCCGAAGGCAAGGTGATCAAGCTGGGGCGCCAGACCAGCTATACCGAAGGCTTCGTTCGCGACGGGAAGGGCGCGCTGGCGGTGCATGCAACTGCAACCTTTTCTATGATCGGCAACAATCTAACTGCGAATTAATGCGCCGTTCGCGGCATTTGCGTGTTATGAGATGATCTCCGACATTCAATGAGATGCGCATGCGCTATTCCCGGGAACACAAGCAGGAAACCCACGACCGCATCGTGAAGAAGGCCTCCGTGCGGCTGCGCGAAAAGGGCGCCCACGGCATCGGCGTCGCCGACCTCATGAAGGAGGCGGGCCTGACCCATGGCGGCTTCTACGCGCATTTCGATTCCCGCGAGGCGCTGGTGATCGAGGCCTTTGCCTACGCCATGGATCGCTCGATGGAGCATTGGCGCAAGCTCACCGGCGAGGCAGCTCCTGAAAAGCGGTTGGCGCTGATTGCGGAGAGCTATCTCTCCGCGCTGCATCGCGACAATCCCGGTCATGGCTGCTCGATCCCCTCGCTCGGCGCCGAGATCGCCCGCGAGAGCGCGAAGACGCGCAAGGCCTTCGCCGGCAAGCTCGACGAGATGATCGAGATGATGACCAACTATATCCCGAACATGCCACGCAAGGCCGCACGAAAACAGGCGATCGCGACGCTCGCCACGATGGCCGGCACCATGCTGCTGGCGCGCATCGCGGGGTCAAGCGAGCTGTCGGACGAGGTGCTGAAGGTGGGTCGAGACAGCGCGCTCGACGGCGCGAAGCGCGAGCCGAAGGTTGCGGTCAAGAAGGTGAAGCAGAACTAGGCGAGGTGCCGTAGGGTGGGCAAAGGCGCCCTTGCGCCGTGCCCACCATCTCTCCACGATTGCAGCAGAAGTGGTGGGCACGCCATGAGCCGCGCATTCGCGCGTCTCGTCGCTTTGCCCACCCTACGAAATCATCAACTCACCGTCCCGCAAACAACGCCCGCTCGCGCTCCACGATCTCGCTGATGTAATCCGCCACGGCCCTGATCCGCGCGAGGTCCTTGCTGTCGGCGTGCATCAGCATCCAGAACGTGCGCGTGATCGAGATCTCCTCCGGCAGCACCGGAACGAGCTGCGGATAGTCGGTCGCCATGAAGTGCGGCAGCACCGCGATGCCGAACCCCGAGAGCGTGGCATTGAGCTGCGCGATCAGATTGGCACTGCGGAAACGTGCGGAAATCTTCGGCGACACCTGAGGCAGATAGTCGAGCTCCGGCGTGAACAGCAATTCCTCGATGTAACCGACGAAGCGGTGCTGCGGCAGGTCCTGCCGAGAAGCGATCTCTGGAAAGCGGTCGAGATAGCCGGGCGCAGCATAGAGCCCGAGGCGGTAGTCGAGCAGCTTGCGGCCGACGATGCGGCCTTCCTTGGGCATGGTCAGGCTGATGGCGATGTCGGCCTCGCGCTTGGAGAGGCTGAACAGCCGCGCGGTGGCCACAAGTTGCAGGTCGAGATCGGGGTAGCGGTCGGCAAACGGGGCGAGGCGCGGTGCCAGGAAGGCGGTGCCGAAACCGTCGGGTGCGCCGATCCGCACCGTGCCGGTCAGCCGTGCCACCGAGCCGCCGACTTGCTCCTGGTTGGCGACGATGGTCGATTCCATGGCTTCCGCGCTGTCGGCGACGCGCTGGCCGGCTTCGGTGAGGAGATAGCCGGTCTTGCGCCGGTCAAACAGCTTGGCCGAGAGGTGCTTCTCCAGCCGGTCGACGCGGCGGATCACCGTAGCATGGTCGACCCCGAGCTGTTTTGCCGCAGCCGAGACCGAGCCGCCCCGCACGATGGCCAGCACGAAGCGAAAGTCGTCCCAGTCGATAGCGCCTTGATCCAGCATTTCCGCACATCTATGGTGCATTATCTCAGACTTGAATCCTATAAAATGCAGGTCAATAGGATTTGTCAAAGCGATCAGCTGAGCCTCAAGGAGATCATTCCATGCGTTCAATCGGACATTTCATCGGTGGCAAGGAGGTCAAGGGCACCTCGGGCCGCACCGCCGACGTTTTCGAGCCGATGACCGGTGACGTCCAGGCCAAGGTCGCGCTGGCATCCAAGGCCGAGGTTCGCGCCGCCGTCGAGAACGCGCGCGCCGCGCAGCCGGAATGGGCTGCGACCAATCCGCAGCGCCGCGCCCGCGTCATGATGAAGTTTCTGGAGCTGGTGCAACGCGACTACGACAAGCTCGCCGAGCTGCTGGCGCGCGAGCATGGCAAGACCGTTCCTGACGCCAAGGGCGACATCCAGCGCGGCCTCGAAGTTGCCGAGTTCGCCTGCGGTATTCCGCACCTGATGAAGGGCGAATACACCGAGGGCGCCGGCCCCGGCATCGACATCTATTCCATGCGCCAGCCGCTCGGTGTCGTCGCCGGCATCACGCCGTTCAATTTCCCGGCGATGATTCCGATGTGGAAGTTTGCACCTGCGATCGCCTGCGGCAATGCCTTCATCCTCAAGCCGTCGGAGCGCGATCCCGGCGTGCCGATGAAGCTCGCCGAGCTGATGATGGAGGCGGGCCTGCCGGCCGGCATCCTCAACGTCGTCAACGGCGACAAGGAAGCGGTCGACGCGATCCTCGACGATCCCGATATCAAGGCGATCGGCTTCGTCGGCTCGACGCCGATCGCGCAGTACATCTACGAGCGCGCTGCGCAAACCGGCAAGCGCTGCCAGTGCTTTGGCGGCGCCAAGAACCACGCGATCGTGATGCCCGACGCCGACATGGATCAGACGGTCGATGCGCTGATCGGCGCCGGCTACGGCTCCGCCGGCGAGCGCTGCATGGCTATTTCCGTCGCCGTTCCCGTCGGCAAGACCGCCGCCGACCGTCTGATGGAAAAGCTGATCCCGCGTGTCGAGTCGCTCAAGATCGGCACCTCGATCGATCCTTCCGCGGATTACGGCCCGCTGGTGACGCGCGAAGCGGTCGAGAAGGTCAAGAGCTACATCGACATCGGCATCAAGGAAGGCGCGACGCTCGCCGTCGACGGCCGCGGCTTCAAGATGCAGGGCTACGAGAACGGCTTCTATCTCGGCGGTTCGCTATTCGACAACGTCACCAAGGACATGCGGATCTACAAGGAAGAGATCTTTGGCCCGGTGCTATCGGTCGTGCGTGCGCACGACTACAAGGAAGCGCTGGCGCTGCCGTCGGATCATGATTACGGCAATGGCGTCGCGATCTTCACCCGCGATGGCGACGCCGCACGCGACTTCGCGGCCAAGGTGAACGTCGGCATGGTCGGCATCAACGTGCCGATCCCGGTGCCGATCGCCTATTACACCTTCGGCGGCTGGAAGAAGTCGGGCTTCGGCGATCTCAATCAGCACGGTCCGGATTCGGTTCGCTTCTACACCAAGACCAAGACGGTGACCTCGCGCTGGCCGTCCGGCGTCAAGGAAGGTGCGGAGTTCTCGATCCCGCTGATGAAGTAGGGCTGTAGCCCAGTCGTCATTGCGAGGAGCCCGCGACAAAATTGCGAAGCAATTTTGCGCTGGTGCGACGAAGCAATCCAGACTGTCTCTGCCGAGGGATGCTGGATTGCTTCGCTGCGCTCGCAATGACGATGGAGTGAAAGGTTAGGCGGCAGCATGCAGTTCGCTCTGAACGAGGATCAGATCGCAATTCGCGACATGGCTTTGGCGTTTGCAGCGGAAAAGATCGCGCCGCACGCGTTACGCTGGGACGAGGAGAAGCATTTCCCGGTCGACGTGATGCGCGAAGCCGCCACGCTTGGCATGGGCGGCATCTACATCCGCGACGATGTCGGCGGCTCCGCCATGACGCGGTTCGATGCGGCGCTGATCTTCGAGGCACTGGCGACGGGCTGCCCGACCACCTCGGCCTTCATCTCCATCCACAACATGGCGTCCTGGATGATCGATGCTTTCGGCAGCGATACCCAGCGCCACAGATGGCTGCCAAAGCTCTGCACCATGGAGCTGATCGCGAGCTACTGCCTGACGGAGCCGGGCGCCGGCTCCGATGCAGCAGCGCTGCGCACCCGCGCGGTGCGCGATGGCGATCATTACGTTCTCAACGGCCAGAAGCAGTTCATCTCGGGCGCCGGCGGCACCGACATCCTGGTCGCGATGGTCCGGACCGGTGGCGATGGTCCCGGAGGCATCTCGACCCTCGTCATCGACGGCAAGACGCCGGGCGTCTCGTTCGGTGCCAATGAGCGCAAGATGGGCTGGAACGCGCAGCCGACCCGCGCGGTGATGTTCGAGAATGCCCGTGTGCCGGTCGCCAACCGCCTCAGCGAAGAGGGCGCCGGCTTCAAGATCGCGATGGCCGGTCTCGATGGCGGCCGCCTCAACATCACCGCGTGCTCGCTCGGTGGCGCGCAAATAGCGCTCGACAAGGCGCGCGCGTACATGAAGGAGCGCAAGGCGTTTGGAAAGCGCCTCGACGAATTCCAGGCGCTGCAATTCCGTCTCGCCGACATGGCGATCGAGCTCGAGGCCGCGCGCACCTTCTTGTGGCGTGCAGCGGCAGCGCTCGACCGCAAGGACCCCGATGCCACCATGCTGTGCGCCATGGCAAAGCGGTTTGGCACCGACGTCGGCTTCGAGGTCGCCAACCAGGCGCTGCAGCTTCACGGTGGCTACGGCTACCTCAGCGAATACGGTATCGAGAAGATCGTGCGCGATTTGCGCGTGCACCAGATCCTCGAAGGCACCAACGAAATCATGCGGCTCATCGTGGCGCGCAAATTGATCGAGGGCGCGAGATGAGCGTGGTGGAAGAGGGCGACCTGATCGCCCGCGTCGAGGGCGCAGCCGGCGTGATCCGCCTCAACCGTCCGAAGGCGCTCAACGCCGTGACGCTGGAGATGTTTCGCGACATCGACAAGGCGCTCGACCGCTTCGAGGCCGATCCGGGCATCACCGTGATCCTGCTGGAAGGTGCCGGCGAGCGTGGCCTGTGCGCCGGCGGCGACATTCGCACGCTCTGGGAAAGCTCCAAAGTCAATGGCGACCTCGGCAAGATCCTGTGGCGCGAGGAATACATCCTCAACGCCCGGATCAAGACGTTTCCGAAGCCGTATGTGGCGTTCATGGACGGCATCGTGATGGGTGGCGGCGTCGGTTTGTCAGCCCATGCCAGCCACCGTGTCGTCACCGATCGCACCAAGCTGGCGATGCCCGAGGTTGGGCTCGGCTTCTTCCCGGATGTTGGCGGCACCTTTTTGTTGTCGCATTCGCCGGGCGAGATCGGCACCTATTTCGGGCTGACCGGCCAGACCATGAACGGGCCGGATGCGATCCATGCGAAGTTCGCCGACTGGGTCGTGCCGGGCGGGAGGCTGCCGGAGCTGCGCGAAGCCCTGACGAAGCTGCACTCGGGCGCGACCGCCGCCGACGTCAGCAAGCTCATCAACGGTTTTTCGACCGGTGAAACCGCAGGCCCGGTCGCCGCAAAGGAGCCGACTATCGACGCATTGTTTGGCTTCGACCGCATGGAAGACATCTTCACAGCGCTCAAGCGCGACGGCTCCGAATTCGCTCTGACGACACTGAAGACGCTCAACGAGAAATCGCCGCGCGGCATGGTGGTGACGCTGAACCTGCTGCGGCTCGCGCGCAAATCATCGAGCCTTGAAGAGTGCCTAGTGCGCGAATATCGCGCCGCGCTGGAGGTCTTCCGCAGCGACGATTTCCGCGAGGGCGTGCGCGCGGCCGTGATCGACAAGGATCGCAATCCGTCGTGGTCGCCGCCGCGGATCGAGGATGTGACGCCGCAGATGCTGGCGCCATATTTCGCCGAAATCGGCGCCGACGAGCTGAAGTTCAATTAACAACGATTGAAGCGGAGGAAACGACAATGGCCACGATCGCATTCATCGGTCTCGGCAATATGGGCGGCCCGATGGCCGCCAATCTGGTCAAGGCTGGCCACAAGGTCGTCGCCTTCGACCTCGTCGAGGCTTCGCGCGCGCAAGCCAAGGCCGACGGCGCCAGCATCGCAGAGAGTGCGGCGGGCGCAGTGAAGGGCGCGGACGTCGTCGTCACCATGCTGCCGGCCGGCAAGCATGTGCTGTCTGTCTGGAACGAGGTCGTTCCTGCCATGGCCAAGGGGGCGCTGATCATCGACAGCTCCACCATCGACGTCGAGAGCGCGCGGCAGGCGCATGCGTTGGCCGCCAAGCACGGCGTGCTCTCGGTCGACGCGCCGGTCTCGGGCGGCACGGGTGGCGCCAAGGGCGCGACGCTCACCTTCATGTGCGGCGGCGAGGAGAGCGCGTTCGCGGCGGCAAAACCCGTGCTGGAGAAGATGGGCAAGAAGATCGTGCATTGTGGCGGCGCCGGCGCGGGGCAGGCCGCAAAGATCTGCAACAACATGATCCTCGGCATCTCCATGATCGCGGTGAGCGAGGCGTTTGCATTGGCGGAGAAGCTCGGGCTCTCGCATCAGGCGTTGTTCGACGTTGCCTCGACCTCGTCGGGCCAGTGCTGGTCGCTGACGACCTATTGCCCGGTGCCGGGCCCGGTGCCGACCTCGCCGGCCAACAACGATTACAAGCCGGGCTTTGCCTCGGCGCTGATGGTGAAGGACCTGACGCTGGCGCAGGACGCCGCGAAGGCTGCGGGCGCGGCGACGCCGCTCGGCAAGCATGCGCAGGAGATCTATCAGTCTTTCGACGCAGCCGGGCACGGCGGGGTGGATTTTTCCGGAATTATCAAGCACGTTCGCAGCCTCGCTGGAAAATAGCGAGGCTTTGCTCGTAGCCCGGATGGAGCGAAGCGCAATCCGGGACAGCTCTTTCAATTGGCGTGACCGTCCCCGGATTGCGCTTCGCTCCATCCGGGCTACAGTCGAAGGTCAATTCGACGGGCCCGGATCATGACGACATTTCAGGAAGCGCGCGCGTTTCTGCTAAAGCACCGCACGGACCACGAGGCTGCGGTCAAGGGCTTCCGCTGGCCCGATCCGGTTCCCTTCAACTGGGCGCTCGACTGGTTCGACGCCGACCTCGCGACGAATGCGGAGAGCAGGGACAGGCCTGCGCTCTGGATCGTCGATGCCGCGCAGGACCGGCAGACCAAGCTCTCTTTCGCGACTCTCTCGAAGCGCTCGAACCAGGTCGCCAACTTCCTCCGCGCGCAGGGCTTGAAGCGCGGCGATCATCTCCTGCTGCTGCTCGGCAATGTGGTTCCGTTATGGGAGACGATGCTGGCGGCGATGAAGCTCGGCGTCGTCGTGATTCCCGCGACCACGCTGCTCACCGCAGAAGAACTGCGCGATCGGCTCGATCGCGGCAAGGCGAAGGCGGTGGTGGCTGCCGAGGACCAGGTCGCGAAATTCGCCAGCCTCGGTACCGAGAGTATCGTCCGCATCGTGGTCGGCACGACGTCCGATGGCTGGCTGGCCTATGACGAGGCGGCGACCGCTTCGGAGAGTTTTGCGCCCGATGGTCCGACCAAGGCCGACGATCCGATGCTGCTCTATTTCACCTCGGGCACGACCGCGAAACCAAAACTGGTGCGGCACAGCCAGCGCAGTTATCCGGTCGGCCATCTCTCCACCATGTACTGGATCGGGCTGAAGCCCGGCGACGTCCATCTCAACATCTCGTCGCCCGGCTGGGCCAAGCACGCCTGGAGCTGTTTTTTCGCACCGTGGAATGCGGGCGCGACCGTGTTCGTGGTCAACCAGCCGCGCTTCGACGCAAAAGGCCTGCTCGCCACCATCGGCCGCTGTGGCGTCACCACGCTATGCGCGCCGCCGACGGTGTGGCGGCTGTTCATCCAGGAGAATCTCGCCTCGTTCAAGGTGTCGCTTCGCGAGGTCTGCGGCGCCGGCGAGCCGCTCAATCCTGAGGTGATCGACCAGGTGCAGGCCGCCTGGGGCCTGACCATCCGCGACGGCTACGGCCAGACCGAGACGACTGCACTCGCCGGCAATTCGCCGGGCCAGCCAATCAAGATCGGCTCGATGGGGCGGCCGTTGCCGGGCTATCGCGTGCAGATCAGCGATGCCGACGGCAATCCGGCGAAGGAAGGCGAGGTGACCCTGGTGCTCGGCGTGAACCGTCCCGCCGGACTGATGCAGGGTTATCAGAGTGACGACGGCAAGCTGTCCGGTACGGAAGGCGAGCTCTACCGCAGCGGCGACGTCGTGTTCGCGGACGAGGATGGCTATCTCACCTTCGTCGGCCGCTCCGACGACGTGTTCAAATCCTCCGATTACCGCATCAGCCCGTTCGAACTGGAGAGCGTGCTGCTGGAGCACGAGCTCGTCGCCGAGGCGGCCGTGGTGCCGAGCCCGGATCCGATCCGGCTCGCGATCCCCAAGGCTTTCGTGCTGCTGACGTCGGGCGCGGAGCGCTCGCCCGTGACCGCGCTGTCGATCTTCAGGCACCTGCATACGCGCCTTGCCCCGTTCAAGCGCATCCGCCGCCTCGAAGTCGTCACCGAGCTGCCGAAGACGATCTCTGGAAAAATCCGCCGCGTGCAGCTACGCAGGTTGGAGCGCGACGACGACCGCACCGATCCGCTGCGCGGCCGGGAATTCCGCGAGGAGGATTTTCCGGAGCTGGCGAAAACACGGAGTGAGACCTAAGTGAACGAAGTCTGGAAGAAGCCGCCGATTACGCTCGACGCCTATCGGTCCATGGTCGGCAAGGAGATCGGCGTGTCGTCGTGGCACCTGATCGATCAGCCCCGCATCGACACCTATGCCGACGTGATCGAGGATCACCAGTTCATCCATGTCGACCCTGAAAGGGCGAGGAAGGAAACCGCGTTCGGCACCACCATCGCGCACGGTTTTCTCACGATGTCGCTGATGTCGATCATGTCTTATGAGGTGATGCCGGTGATCGCGGGCACCACGATGGGCGTCAACTACGGCTTCGACAAGCTGCGCTTCATCTCGCCGGTGCGCTCCGGCAAGCGCGTCCGCGGCCGTTTCGTGCTGGCGGAAGCCAAGCTGCGCAAGCCGAACGAATTGCAGTCCCGCACCAACGTCACGGTGGAGATCGAGGGTGAGGATAAGCCCGCGCTGGTCGCGGACTGGCTCGGGTTGATCTATTTCGAGTAAGCCCGGGCGATCCCGGCCGGGCTTGACCCGGCAACTCATCGCTGCTCAAAAAGGAAACCCAGAGCGGGGTTCACCCTCTCCCCTTGTGGGAGAGGGTGCCTCGCGGAACGCGAGGCGGGTGAGGGGTCTCTCTCCGCGAGCGCATCTGTAGAGAGAGACCCCTCATCCGGCGCTTCGCGCCACCTTCTCCCACAAGGGGAGAAGGGAAGAAGAATAGAGACCCTTACTCATGGCAATCAGGTTCGACGGACGCGTCGCCATCGTCACCGGCGCGGGCAATGGTCTGGGTCGCGCGCATGCGTTGGGATTGGCCAGCCGCGGCGCCAAGGTCGTGGTCAACGATTTCGGCGGCGCGCGTGACGGCACCGGCGGCTCGCTGTCGCCGGCCGAAGCCGTGGTCGAGGAGATCCGCAAAGCCGGCGGCACCGCGATGGCCGACGGCGCCGACGTCTCGAATTTCGAGCAGGTCACCGCCATGGTCGAGCGCGCCACCAAGGAGTGGGGCAGCGTCGATCTCTTGTGCGCCAATGCCGGCATCCTGCGCGACAAGTCGTTTGGCAAGATGGAAGCGGCCGATTTCCAGAAAGTGCTCGACGTGCATCTCGTCGGCACCTTCTATTGCTGCAAGGCGGCCTGGGCCGGCATGCGCGACCGCAACTACGGCCGCATCGTGCTGACGACGTCGTCCTCCGGCCTCTACGGCAATTTCGGCCAGGCCAATTACGGCGCGGCGAAATCAGGCATGGTCGGCCTGATGAACGTGCTGGCCGAGGAAGGCCGCAAGAACGACATTCGCGTCAACATCATCTCGCCGACGGCGGCGACCCGTATGACGGAAGAGCTGCTGCCGCCGCAGTCGCTGCAACTGATGAAGCCCAACGCGATCACGCCCGCGGTCGAGTACATGCTGAGCGAGGATGCGCCGACCCGCACCATCATGGGCGCCGGCGCCGGCTCCTTCGCCGTAATCAAGATCTTGGAGAGCGAAGGCATCAACCTGCCGGAGTCCGAATGGACGCCGGATGCGGTCGCCGCGCATTTTGCCGAGATCAGCGACATGTCGAAGGCCAAGGCGCTGACGGGGGCGTTCGAGCAGACGCAGAAATACGTCGCGCAGGCCGCGGCGCGGGCGGGCATCAAGCTCTAAGGCTGTCATTCCGGGGCGCCCGAAGGGCGAGCCCGGAATCCATCGCGCCGCTGACTCTGCCGCCCAATGGATTCCGGGCTCGCGCTACGCGCGCCCCGCAATGACGAGCCTGACGCGAGAATCTGGCCTAAACTCCAGTCATGACTGCAACCGAATCCCACATCGCCGTCATCGGCGCCGGCCCCGCCGGGCTGATGGCGGCGGAGGTGCTGGCGCAGGGCGGTGCCCGCGTCACCGTGTATGACGCGATGCCGTCCGCAGGCCGCAAGTTTCTGATGGCAGGTCGCGGTGGACTCAATCTCACCCACAGCGAGCCGCTGCCGCAGTTCATGGCGCGCTACCGAGCGGCGGCGCAGAAGTTGAAGGCTGCCATCGACGCGTTTCCGCCCGGCGCGCTGCGCGCCTGGAGTGAGGCGCTGGGCGAGCCGACTTTCGTCGGCAGCAGCGGCCGAGTGTTTCCGAAGGCGTTCAAGGCCTCGCCCTTGCTGCGCGCCTGGTTGCGACGGCTCGATGCTGCGGGGGTGCGGTTCGCCTTTCGTCATCGCTGGACCGGTTGGGATGACGAGGGGCGGCTCCGGTTTCAAACGCGCCATGGAACGGCTGTCATCGCTGCCAAAGCGACAGTGCTGGCGCTCGGCGGTGCAAGCTGGCCGCGGCTTGGCTCCGATGGCGGCTGGACGACAATTCTGGCGGACAAAGGCATCGCGATATCGCCGCTACAGCCCGCAAATTGCGGTTTTACCGCCGCCTGGTCCGACGTCTTTCGATCCCGCTTCGAAGGACAGCCGCTCAAGGGGATTGCGCTAAGCTTCGGCCCGCATGGCCTGCGTGGCGAGGCGATCATCACGCGAGCTGGCATCGAAGGCGGGGCGATCTATGCGCTGTCGGCCGAATTGCGCGAGGCGATCGCGGCGAACGGCGAGGTGGTGCTCAACGTCGCTTTGCGCCCGGATGTCGATGAGGCCGAACTCGTCAAGCGCCTGTCTGCCTCGCGCGGCAAGCAGTCGTTCTCTAACTTCCTGCGCAAGACCGCGCAGCTCTCGCCCATCGCCGCCGGATTGTTGCAGGAGGCCGCAATTGGCGCCGGCCAATCGCTGTCGGCAATGCCGCCCCAACGATTGGCCGAGCTCATCAACGCCGTGCCGATCAAGCTAACTGGAGTAGCTCCGATCGCGCGTGCGATTTCCAGCGCTGGCGGCATCTCTTTCGACGAACTCGACGCCGACGTCATGATCCGCAAGCTGCCCGGCGTGTTTGCCGCCGGCGAGATGCTGGACTGGGAAGCGCCGACCGGCGGCTATCTGCTGCAGGCGTCGTTTGCGACCGGCGCTGCCGTGGGCAGGGGCGTGCTGAAATGGCTCGCTAGCTCACCACCGTCATTGCGAGCGTAGCGAAGCAATCCAGACTGTCGCCGCGGAAAGATTCTGGATTGCTTCGTCGCAAGAGCTCCTCGCAATGACGGTTGTGGGGCAGCGCCCCTACCGCAGCTTCCCCCGGGCCGCGACCGGCAGCGTGCCGATGATCTCCTCGCCGCGGACCATCACCACCTCGTCCATCATGTTGACGACGACGCAGACGTGGTTCGGCACGATGCGGACGACGTCGCCGACGTTGGGGCGCGTGTTGCTGCGGGAGAGGTCGAGGAAGCCGTGCTCCTCGGCAAAGCGCGCGATCTTCGCCTCTGGATGCTCCAGGATCAGGCCGTGGCCGTCGAGCCCGCCGGTGTCCGTGGTCAGCGTCTTCGAGCCGGCATCGAGGATGCCGCGCTCGGGCGCGGCGCGGCTCACCACCGTCGAATAGATGTGCAGTGCGCAATCGTCCCAGCTGGCGACGCCGGCGGCGACCTGCATGCGGTCGTTGTAGATATAGGTGCCGAAGCGGTGTTCGGTGCCGCCCTTGAGCTTGCCGAGGTTCTTCAGGTTCGGCGTGCCGCCGGTCGAGACGATTTTTGCTTCCAGCCCATGCGCGCGCACGCCGGCCAGCGCCTCGTCGTAAAACTTCTGTGCGTCAGCCCAGCCCGTTTCGGTCGGGTAGAGCATGAAGCCTGCGAATTGCAGCCCCTTGGATGCCGCGATCTCGCGGGCGAGGGTGATCGCTTCGGCCGGCGTCTCGACACCGGCGCGCTTGCGGCCGGTGTCGCATTCGACCACGACCGAGAGCGGACGGCCTGATGCGGCGGCGGCCTTGGGCAGACCGGCGACGACGGTCGAATTGTCGGCGGCGACCGTCATATTCGCCTTCGCCTGCAGCGCGCCGAGCCGCGCCATCTTCTCTTCGCCCAGCAGATTGTAGCTGATCAGGATGTCGTCGATGCCGGCATTGGCCATGATCTCGGCCTCGCCGAGCTTCTGGCAGGTGATCCCCTTGGCTCCGGCCGCGACCTGCATCTTGGCAATCGTCGGGTTCTTGTGCGTCTTGATGTGCGGACGGTTGGCGACGCCGGCCTCATCGCAGGCCGTCTGGATGCGCGCGATGTTGCGCTCGACCCTGTCCATGTCGATGACGGCGCAGGGGGTGCCGTATTCGCGGGCGATTTTAGCAGCGAGGGGAGTGGTCATGGGTCAAGCCTGCTCTATTTCTTCACGCAGCATTTCAAGTTCAAGCCAGCGCTCTTCGGCGACGGACAATTCGTCATGCGCCTTGGCGATGGCGGCGGAGGTGTCGTCGAATTTTTTGCGATCTCTCGCATAGAGATTGGGATCGTCGAGGACGCGTTGCAGCCTTGCAATATCGGCCTGCAACGTCTCCATCTTCTTCGGCAGCGTCTCCAGGGCGTGCTTCTCGTTGAAGCTCAGGCGCCGCTTTGGTGCAGGAGCGGGAGCAGCTGCGCGCTCCTCCTTCTTCTCTGCCGGTGCTTGCGCCTTCGCCGTGTCGCGCTTCAGGTCCGCGCCGCGCTGCGCCAGCATGTCGCTGTAACCGCCGGCATATTCGATCCATTTGCCGTTACCCTCAGGCGCGATCACGGAGGTGACGACGCGGTCGAGGAAGTCGCGGTCATGGCTGATCAGGATCACCGTGCCCTCGTAATCGCCGAGCATCTCCTCGAGCACGTCGAGCGTATCGAGGTCGAGATCGTTGGTCGGTTCGTCCAGCACCAGGAGGTTCGAGGGCTTTGCCAGCGCGCGGGCCAGCATCAGCCGGCCGCGCTCACCGCCGGAGAGCACCTCCAGCGGCGTGCCGCGCTGCTCCTGCGCGAACAGAAAGTCCTTCATGTAACCGACGACATGCTTCGGCCTGCCGCCGACCATGATTTGGTCGCCGCGACCGCCGGTGAGCGCTTCGGCCAGCGTCGACTTGGGATCGAGGCTCTCGCGGTGCTGGTCGAGCGTGGCCATTTCCAGATTGGCCCCGAGCCGCACGGTGCCGGTGTCGGGCGTCGTGCCGCCGGTGAGCAGATTGACCAGCGTGGTCTTGCCGGCGCCGTTCGGCCCGATGACGCCGAGCCGGTCGCCACGCTGGATGCGGGTCGAAAAATTCTCGACGATCTTGCGCTCGCCATAGGCCTTGGTGATGCCCTTGGCCTCGATCACCAGCTTGCCGGATTGCTCGGCTTCCGCAGCCGCGAGATTGGCGCTGCCGGCCGTGCCGCGATAATTACGGCGTTGCTCGCGCAGCGCATGCAGATTGGCGAGCCGCTTGACGTTGCGCTTGCGCCGGCCGGAGACGCCGTGGCGCAGCCAGTGCTCCTCGTCGACGATCTTGCGGTCGAGCTTGTGCTGGTCGCGCTCTTCCTCCGCCAGCACCTCGTCGCGCCAGCTCTCGAACGAGGCAAAGCCGCGGTCGATCTGCTTGATCTTGCCGCGGTCGAGCCAGGCGGTGGAGCGCGATAGATTGGTGAGAAAGCGGCGGTCGTGGCTGATCAGCACGAGCGCGCTGCGCCGGCTGTCGAGCTCCTGTTCCAGCCACTCGATGGTGGAGAGATCGAGATGGTTGGTCGGCTCGTCCAGCAGCAGGATGTCGGGTGAGGGCGCCAGCACGCGGGCGAGCGCCGCGCGGCGGGCCTCGCCGCCGGAGAGATTATGCGGATTCTCCTCGCCGGTGAGGCCAAGCTGCTCCAAGAGATAACGCCCCTGGTGCTGGTCGTCGCCGGGCGCAAGCCCCGCCTCGACATAGGCGAGCGTGGTCTTGAGTTCGCCGAAATCCGGCTCCTGCGGCAGATAACGGACTGTGGCGCCAGGCTGCACGAAGCGCGTGCCGCCATCGGGCTCGATGAGGCCCGCTGCGATCTTCAGCAGCGTCGATTTGCCCGAGCCGTTGCGGCCGATCAGACAGACGCGCTCGCTCGGCGCGACATTGAGTTCGACGCCGCTGAGCAGCGGCGTACCGCCAAAAGTCAGCCTGATGTCTTTCAGTTGGATCAGCGGCGGCGCCATGGTCAGCTCTGGCTCGTTGCGGCCGCGTCAGTGCGGCGGCGCTGGATCCGGCGCAGCGTCTGGTCGAGGGCCGAGAGGAATGCGGAACGGTCGCGCGGCGCGAACGAGCGCGGGCCGCCGGTGACTTCGCCGGCCGAACGCAGATCCGTCATCAGGTTGCGCACAGCCAGCGTCATGCCGATCGATTCCTCGGTGAACGGCTTACCGTTCGGCGCGATCACGTCGGCGCCCGCCTTGACGCAGCGGCTGGCCAGCGGAATGTCTGATGTCACCACGACGTCGCCAGGCCTGGCTCGCTCCGCGATCCAGTCATCGGCCGCGTCCATGCCGGCGCCGGCAGCAATGCGCTCGATCAGGGGATCGTGGGGCACTCGAATAAAGTTGCCGGCGACGACGCTCACGGGCACGCCGTGGCGGAACGCGATGCGGTAGATTTCGTCCTTCACCGGACAGGCGTCGGCGTCGACATAGATGCGGGTGGGGGTGTCAGTCATTGGCCGCGTGGTACCCCATTCGGGCCGCAAAGGCGAGGGGATTGACCGGTGTTCCCTGGGGCCTACGATCGCTCTGAAACAATGAGAACACAGGGAAGGCGACCCATGCCGAACCGGCTCGAAACCTATCGCGTCGAGGCCTACAACACCGCAAAACAGTCCGAGAACAAGATGCATGACGACACAGTGGCGCGCCGTTTCGGCTTCGAGGGCGGGCTGGTGCCGGGCGTCGACGTGTTCGCCTACATGATGCACGTGCCGCTGGCGCGCTGGGGTCGTGATTTCTTGTCGCGCGGGCTGATCGAGGCGCGCTTCATCAAGCCGGTCTATGACGGCGAGAGCGCCGATGTCGACGCGACCGAGCACAACGGCCTGCTCACGATCGAGGTGTTCAGCCGCACCGCGCTGTGTGCGACGGGGACGGCCTCGCTGCGGGCGGCTGCGCCTGTAGTTTCATTGAGCGATTACATCGAGGTCCCCGCGGTGACCGAGCGCAAGCCGGTCAGCCCGGCGACGTTCGAGATCGGCAAGTGGTTCGGCACGACGCCGCGCCGCTGGGCGGGACAGGAAGCGGCCGATTATCTCGCCGATATCAGAGAGACCGCCCCGATCTTTGCGCGCGAGAGCCTCGGCCATCCCGGCCTGATCCAGCGGGTGATGAACCGCGTGCTGGTTGACAACACCATCCTGGGCCCGTGGATCCACGTCGGCAGCCGCATGCAGCTCGTGTCAGCCGCACGCATCGGTGACGAGATCACTGCGCGGGCAAAAGTCACCGCGAACTACGAGAAGAAGGGCCACCGCTTCGTCGAGTTCGACGCGCTCGTCGTTGCCAACGGCACCACGCCACTGGCGCATTGCCAGCACACCGCGATCTACCAGCCGCGCGAGCAGGCGGCGGCGTAGGGAAGAGGCAGGAAAAGCCAGGCCCGGCACTTCAAAGACGGTGTCATGCCACGGCTTGACCGGGGCATCCAGTACGCCGCGGCCCTTCCGTGAATCACCGCCGCCTCGGAGTACTGGATCGCCCGGTCAAGTGTTCAGCCCGGGGACATGACCGACGGGTGTTCGGGGACATAGCCGACACATCATAGTGCAGGGATTTGGCGGTAAAGGAGGCCAAGTCCATGCCCTGGCGAGAGGTGTCGGTGATGGATCAGCGGCGGGAGTTCGTGCGGCTTGCGATGCAGGAGGGAGCGAACCGGCGGGAGCTCTGCCGGCGGTTCAATATCCATCCCGACACGGGCTACAAGTGGCTTGCACGATGGCAAGCGGATCAGAATGTCAACGACCGCTCGCGCCGACCGCATGCGAGCCCGGGACAGACCGATTGCGAGCTCGAGGCACGTATTCTCGCGGTGCGCGATGCCCATCCGGCATGGGGAGCTCGCAAGATAGCTCACTGCCTGGAGCGCAATGGTTTGCGTTCGCCAGCAGTCTCAACAGTTCATCAGATCTTGCGTCGGTCTGGCCGCATCAAGCCTCCGATCGGCGGCCCGATGGCAAGCCAGCGTTTCGAGATGCCGGCCCCCAATCTGTTGTGGCAGATGGACTTCAAAGGCTGGGTTCGGCTCGGCAATGATACCCAGTGCCATCCTCTGACGGTGGTGGATGACCACTCCCGCTATGATCTGTGTCTGCAGGCCTGTGCCGATCAACGCACAGATACCGTGCGCAGCCGCCTGGAGAAGACCTTTCGCCACTACGGGCTCCCGGAGGCCTTCTTCGTCGACAATGGTTCGCCCTGGGGTGATCCTTCCGGCGAGCGATGGACACGGTTCTCGGTGTGGCTGCTCAAGCTTGGCGTCGCCGTCATCCGCAGCCGCCCATATCACCCGCAAAGCCGCGGCAAGAATGAACGATTCCACCGCACCCTCGCGGCTGAGGTGTTCGCACTGCGACAGTTCCGCGATCTCGCAGAGACGCAGCGTGCCTTCGACGCCTGGCGGGAAGTCTACAACTTCGAACGGCCACACGAGGCGCTCGGACAACAGGTCCCGGCCAGTCGATATCGGCCCAGCCAGCGACCAATGCCCGATCGATTGCCACAGGTCGAATACGACAGCCATGAGATCGTGCGCCGCGTCTCCACGACCAAGGCCTATGTCAGCTTCAAGGGACGTCTGTGGAAAGTGCCACAGGCCTTCCGTGGCGAGCGCCTCGCCATCCGCCCCTCGGCAAACGATGCGCAATACGGGATCTTCTTTGCCGCCCACCAAATCGCTATCATCGACTTGGCGAGCGGAGAAAGTGTCGGCTATGTCCCCGAACACCCGTCGGTCATGTCCCCGGGCTGAACATCAAGCCGGGCGATGACAGTGTGCGTGCGGAGACGGCGGCTGGATCGTCTACGAAGAGAAAGCAGCCCTTACGCCGCTTTGGCCTTCGCCTCCTGGATCGCGCGCCATACCCGCTCCGGGGTCAGCGGCATGTCGATGTGCTTGATGCCATAGTCTGACAGCGCGTCCAGCACCGCATTCACCACCGTCGACAGGCTGCCGGCGCAGCCGGCTTCGCCGCAGCCCTTGCTACCGAGCGGATTGGTCGTCGCCGGCACCGGGTGGTCGCCAACCGTCATGTTGGGCACGTCTTCTGCGCGGGGCAGGGCGTAGTCCATCAGCGAGCCCGTGATCGGCTGGCCGCTGTCGTCGTAGCGGATGTGCTCCATCAGCGCCTGGCCGATGCCCTGGACGACGCCGCCATGGAGCTGGCCCGCGACCAGCATCGGATTGATCACGGTGCCGAAATCGTTGACCGCGCTGTAGCGCACGATCTGCACCACGCCGGTTTCCGGATCGATCTCGACCTCGGCGACATGGCAGCCGTTCGGGAACGCCGAGGGCACCGGCTCGCTGGTGTGGTCGACGTCGAGGCTGTCGGGCACGCCCTCCGGCACCTTGCCGTCATGCAGCTTCCTGGCGAGCTCCATGATGTCGATGCTGCGGTCGGTGCCGGCGATGGTGAAGCTGCCGTCGGCGAACTCGATGTCGGCTTCGGATGCTTCCAGCATGTGCGCGGCTGCGCGCTTGCCCTTCTCGATCACAAGCTTGGCGGCGCCCACGATCGCCATGCCGCTCGCGGTGATCGAACGGGAGCCGCCGGTGCCGCTGCCGGTGTGGACGATGTCGCTGTCGCCCTGGATGAGCTTGACGCGCTCGAAGGGAACGCCGAGCTGATCGCACAGCACCTGCGCGAACGGGGTGGCGTGGCCCTGGCCGTAATCGAGCGTGCCGGTGATCAGCTGCACGCTGCCGTCAGCATCGAACACGATCTTGCTGAGCTCCGGGCTCGGCGGCGCGGTGACCTCGAGATAGGAGCCGACCGCGATGCCGCGCAACTTGCCGGCCTTCTTGCTCTGCTTCTTGCGCTTGGCGAAATTCTCGTGGTCGGAGATCTCGAGCGCCTTGTTGAACACGGCCTGGAAGTCACCGCTGTCATAGGTGACGCCGGAGGAGGCCGGGAACGGCATCTGGTTCGGCTTGATGAAGTTGCGCTTGCGCAAGGTCAGCCGGTTGAGGCCCATCTCGTCGGCGGCGCGGTCGATCAGCCGCTCCATGTAGTAGTTCGCCTCGGGGCGGCCGGCGCCGCGATAGGCCCCCATCAGCGTGGTGTTGGTCAGCACCGTCTTGATGTCGACCGCCATCAGCGGCGTGCGATAGACGCTGGAAAAGTTCTTGCCGGTGTTCAGCGAGAGCGGCCCCGGCGCAACGCCGGTGATGTAAGCGCCGAGATTGCCGTAGCCGGACAGCTTCGCCGCGAGGAAATGCCCCTCGGCGTCGAGCGCGAGCTCGGCGTGGATCTTTTGTGCACGGCCGTGGCTGTCGGAGAGGAAGCTGGTGGAGCGCTCGTCCAGCCACTTCACCGGCCGACCCAGCGCCTTCGCCCCGTACAGGATGCACATGTATTCGGGATAGTTGATGTTCTTCATGCCGAAGGAGCCGCCGACATTGGCGGTGAGGATGCGCACCTTCTCGTTCGGCACTTTGAGGTTCTTGGCGAGGTTGGCGCGGTTGCCGGCGACGCCCTGCGTCGGCACCTGAAGCGTGTACCGCTCGGTCTTCTTGTCGTAGGAGGCAAGGCCCACGCGCGGCTCCATCGACACCACGGCGACGCGGGTATTCTCGATGTCGATCTTGGTGACATGGGCGGCGCTGGCAAAGGCTGCGTTGACCTTCTCCATGTCGCCATAGTGATAGTCGAGCGCGACGTTATCAGGGATATGGTCATAGAGCTGCGGCGCGCCAGGCTTGGCCGCTTCCTCAGGGTCGGTCACTGCCGGCAACGGCTCGACGTCGACCTCGACGGCTTCGGCCGCATCGCGCGCCTGCGCCAGCGTCTCTGCCACCACGAAGGCGACGGGATCGCCGACGAAGCGGACCTTGTCGGTTGCCAGCGGCTGGCGGTTGGTCTGGAGCAGGGGCGAGCCGTCGCGGCTCTTCAGCGGCAGGCCGCAGGTGAAAGGGCCGTAGCCGGCGGCATCGAGATCCCTACCGGTCCATACCCCCAGTACGCCTGGCATCGCCTTGGCGGCGTCAATGCCGATGCCGCGGATGATGCCGTGGGCGTGAGTGGAACGGACGATCACGGCATAGGCCTGGCCGGGCAGGTTGAAATCGTCGGTGTAGCGGCCCTTGCCGCGCACCAGCGTGTCGTCCTCCTTGCGGCGGACGGGCTGCCCGACGCCATATTTTTGCAGTGCAATAGCGTTTTCGAGCGTGGACGATTTGGTGTGTTCTTGCATGGGAATGACCTGAAAAGCCGGTATTTGCGCATTTTCGCGGCAGCGGGGGACCGGACCCCCTCAGATAACCCACGACCCCGTTCACGACAACGCACGAATGGACATGGTCCCATGTGATGCGATGTTGCGCAGACCTGCCGCGCTGCTAATGTTTCAGGCGAAAAAGCAATTCCAGATCGGCCCATCGGGCCGCGGAAAGACAGTTTGTATGAATGACCACACGCGGCTCCGCGATGGCCACGGGCTGCACGGTGAGCTGGAGGGGGCGATGGCGGCGGTGGCATTGGCCACTGGACCGGTCGTCCCCGCACAGTCGGGAACCGGCGTCTACGCGGCGCTGGACCTCGGTACCAACAATTGCCGGCTCCTGATCGCCTGTCCGACCCACGACGGCTTTCGCGTAGTCGATTCCTTCTCGCGGATCATCCGGCTCGGCGAGGGCGTCTCGGCGACGGGCTGCATCAGCGATGCCGCGATCGAGCGCGCCATCGCGGCGCTCAGCATTTGCCGTGACAAGATCAATCTGCGCAAGGCGCGGCGGCTGCGGCTGATCGCGACAGAAGCCTGCCGCGCGGCCTCGAATGCGGAAGGGTTCCGCAGCCGCGTCGCGGCCGAGACCGGCATCGAGCTCGAGGTGATCGACCGCGAGACCGAGGCGGCGCTCGCCGTGCTCGGCTGTTCGCCGCTGGTCGATCCCAGGGGGCGCGGCGCGATCCTGTTCGACATCGGCGGCGGCTCGACCGAGCTGGTGCGGATCGAGCGCGATCCCACAAATCCGGAGCCGCGGATCCGGGCCTGGATGTCGATCCCGTTCGGCGTGGTCACGCTTGCCGAGCAGTTCGGCGGCCGCGACGTCACGCCGGAAATCTATGCCGCGATGGAGCGGGAGGTCGCCAATCACGTCGCGCCGTTCGCGGCAGAGCACGGCCGCGATCTCAGCGACATGCATCTGCTCGGCACCTCCGGCACGGTGACGACGCTTGCCGGCATCCATCTCAACCTCGCGCGCTATGATCGCCGCCGCATCGACAGCATCTGGATGAACGATGCCGACATTACAGCGACCGTCAACAAGCTGCTCGGCATGAGCTACGAGGAGCGCGCCGGCAACAATTGCATCAGCGTCGAGCGCGCCGACCTCGTGCTGGCCGGCTGCGCCATCCTCGATGCGATCAGGCACGCCTTCCCGCTGCCGCGCCTGCGCGTCGCCGATCGCGGCCTGCGCGAGGGCATGCTGGTCGAGATGATGCGCGAGGACGGCGCGCTCAGGAGCTGGTGAGATGGCGAAGGACACCACCGGCCGCTTGCACGTCCAGGTCAAGACCGGCGGCAAGCGCAAGCTCTCGTCCAAGCTGTGGCTGGAGCGGCAGCTCAACGATCCCTATGTCGCCAAGGCCAAGGCAGCGGGCTATCGCTCGCGCGCGGCGTTCAAGCTCCTGGAGATGGACGACAAGTTTCGTCTTCTGAAGCCCGGCATGGCCGTGGTCGATCTTGGCGCGGCGCCCGGCGGCTGGAGCCAGATCGCGGCCAAGCGCGTCGGCTCTACCGAAGGCAAGGGCAAGGTCGTCGCGATCGATCTGCTCGAGATGCCGGAGATTCCCGGCGTCGATTTCGCGCAGCTCGATTTCATGGACAATGACGCCCCCGAGAAGCTTACCGCGATGCTGGGCGGCGGCGCCGACGTCGTAATGTCCGACATGGCCGCCAACACCACCGGCCACCGCAAGACCGACCAGCTCCGCATCGTCGGCCTGGTCGAGACCGCGGCCGCCTTTGCCTGCGACGTGCTCAAGCCCGGCGGCACGTTCCTCGCCAAGACGTTCCAGAGCGGCGCCGACGCCGAGCTGCTCGCCCAGCTCAAGCGCGATTTTGCAACCGTGCGCCACGTCAAGCCCGCCGCGAGCCGGCAGGATTCCTCGGAACGCTACGTGCTCGCGACGGGATTTCGGGGCGGGGCGAAGGCATAACCACAAGCTCTGTCATTCCGGGGCGCCTCGAAGAGGCGAGCCCGAATCCATTTCTCCGCGTATTCCTGCGACAAAGTGGATTCCGCGTTCGATGCTCCGCATCGCCCCAGGGCGCCGTGCAGGCCGTAAAAAAGAGCCCCGCCGGAGGCGGGGCTTTGGGGGCATCTTACCGGTTGGGTTGATTCTGAGCCGGCTGACCCGACGTCGAAGGCGGCGGGGCATTATTTTGGTTGGTTTGCCCAGACGGCGTGTTGCTGGGCTGGTTGGTGGACTGACTGTTGCTTTGGGCCGGCGCCTGTCCAGTGGTCTGACCGGCAGGGGGTTGTGTGCCTGCCTGGCCCGACGTCGCCGGTTGGTTCTGCTGAGCCTGGCCGGTCGTGGATGGCTGGTTCTGCCCAGCCCGGCCGGTGGTCTGGTTCTGCTGTGCCGGCGCATTGGTCTGGTTCTGCTGCGCCGGCGCGTTGGTCTGACCGGTGCTTTGCCCGGTCGTGTTCTGCTGCGTCGACTGGCCACTCGCCCCCTGACCAGTGGTCGTCGATTGGCCCTGCGTGGCGCGGATCTGGTTGGAGACGCCTAGTGCAGCGACCGTCCGGGTATCGATCGAGCCGGTGGTCTGGAAACCTTCCCGTCTCTGGAAGGTGATCAGCGCTTCGCGCGTAGCGGGCCCGAGGATGCCGTCTGCTTGGCCAGACATCAGGCCGCGTTCAATCAGCACCCGTTGAACAATGCGGATCTCGTCGGGGCTGAGATCCAGCGCGGCGATGTTGCCGCCGCCACCGCTCACGCTGCCGCGCCGGGCGAAGTGCGTCCTTGGGCCGGCGGGAATGGAGTCGACAATCCTGCGGCTTCGGTCGACGACGATGATCTCGTCATCCACGACGAAGAAGCTGTCGTCCCGATAGGCCGGATAGATGTCGATCAGTACCGGGAATGTCGAGATAGCGACCACGGAGATGTTCCGCGGCACCACCACGCCGGTATTGATCCGGAAGTTGATGGAATTGAAGTTGACCCGCACGCGATCCACATTGCGTGAGCTCAACACCGACTGCTGCAGCGTTGTCTGTTGCTGCGCGCTCACTTGCACGCGGCCGGACAAGCTCTGGGTAGTCCCACCCTGGGCTTGCGCCTGGGTGTTGACCTGTCCTTGAGTGTTGGCGCCAGTCGTCGTGCCCTGCTGGGCACTTGGGGCTTGCGCGTTGGTGTTCGCGCCAGTCGTTGGCGCGCTCTGACCCTGCGCGTTCTGGCCTTGGGCGTTGCCCTTGGCGCCAGTCGTCGTGCTCTGACCCTGCACGTTCTTGCCCTGGGCATTGTCCTTGGTGTTCGCGCCGGTCGTCGTCGTGCTCTGACCCTGCGCCTTCTTGCCTTGGACATTGTCCTTGGTGTTGGCGCCTGTGGTCGCGCTCTTACCCTGTTCTGCGCCTTGCGACTGACGCGTAGCGTCGCGGTCGCTGCGGCTCTGACCGGTGGTTTGGTCCTTCATTCCGCTCTTGTCGCGCTCGGACCTGGACTGACGCGCTTGGTCGGGGCCGCCTCGGCTCTGACCAACGGTTTGGTCCTTGCCACGCTTCTCGCCTTCAGATTGGGACTGACGCGCGTTGTCGCGGGCGCCGCGGCCCTGATCGACGGCCTGACGTTCGCCCCTATCGGCCTTGCCACTAGCACGCATTCCCTCGCTACGCTCAGAACGCGACGGCGCCGCAGCGGGGCCCTCGGCCCGACCACCTGCGCGGCCCTGGGTCATTCCTTCGCCGTGAGAGGCACCACCTGCACCTTGCGACATTCCGCCGCCCGATCGGCCGGATTCCGCGCCAGCGGCCGCGCCTCCGCTCATCCCGCCGCCGGCGCCTTCACGCATGCCTTGAGCCGATGCCAGGCTGACGCCGGCGAGCAGCACTGCTGTGGTCAATAGGAACCTGTTCTTTCTCGTGTTCACCTGAACCTCCTCCATTTGCTTTGCAGCATCCGTTGATGGGGAACCTTCGAAGCTCGGGCTCGCGACAAAACGAGCCCTCATTCGAGTTTTCCGATGCCTGTGAACGATGCGCAGATGCCATCGTTCCTATCAGGCGGGAGAGTCGCGCGGTTCCGTCTCGGTGCTACTGCGCGCGGGACTCTCTCGATCGAAGCGATAAAGACATCGACCAAAAATCCACTTTGCAGGCTCAGCGCCTCGCGCCAGCCCTTCTCTTGCCGCGTCGCTTCACCAGTAAGGGTGCCAGCGATGGTGATAGAAGTGCCGCCGCGGGAACGGTCCGCCGTAATAGGCGAAGGCCGGCCGCACGACACGGTGATAGCGGTAGCCGTAGTAGGCCGGGGCGTAACTGGTGCTGTAGTAGGTCCTGGTGTAGCCGCCCCACGGATAGTAACCGCCGTAGTATGCCGGTGCGTAGTAGTCGTCATAATAGCCTGGATACCCGTAGTAGCCGTAGCCCGGTCCGTAGGCGTACGCGGACGAGGCGAGGCCGCCGATCAGGGCACCTGCGAGCAATCCGCCTGCCAGCGCCGGCCCAAAACCACCGCGCCAGTGGGCCTCCGCCGGCGTCGGTGCCGCCACCGCGCTCACGCCGAGCGCGCCGACGGTTGCCAGGACAAGTGCGGTCTTTTTCATGCACGTCCTCCTTCATTGGTGTTTCGACATCGTGCCAACATTGCCGAAGGGCAAAAGTTGCAAGCGCGCGCTGGCGAGGAACAGGAGTCACGAACATAAACGAGCGTTCATCTCGGTGAACGCGCGCCCGCTGATGGGGCGCCGCGTGGTCCACGAGAGTAAGGTCAAAGCTAATTTCGGAAAGATGTAAATGATCGGCTGCTGCGCATGGGGCTGTTTTGGACTCTTGTCCGGGGGAGAGCCGGCATCCTGCTTTCCGCTACCCTAGCCGCTGATCCCGCACGTCCTGCGTATCCTCCGTCGCCACCTTGACCGCCGCCTTGGCTGCGCCTTTGCCCGCACCCTTGCGGCTCGCGATCTCCACCGCCTTGCGGCCGGAGATCTCGTAGCCGGCGTCAACGGGCATCTGCCAGAAGAACCAGCTCGATGCTGCCGAGGTCAGTGCGACCACGATAAAGGCGGGCGCGAATACGGTGGCGTTGAGCTCGCTGACATGGCTGAACCACATCGTCGTCTCGACGCACGCCGCGCCGACGGCGACGCCGGCTGAGACCGCGAGCTGCTGGTTGACGCTGACCAGCGTGGTGGCGCGGCTCATCTGCGCGGTCTCGACGTCGGCATAGGCGACCGTGTTGATCGCGGTGAACTCCAGCGAACGGAAGAAGCCACCCACCACCAGGATCACCATGATGATGAGCAGTGGTGTCGTCACCGTGAACAGGGCACAGACGCCGAGGAAGAACGCGCTGACGACCGCGTTTACCGTCATCAGATTGCGGAAGCCGAAGGTGCGGATGAGGCGCGCCGCCAGCGTCTTCATGCCCATGGCGCCGAGCGAGGAGGCAAAGGTGACGAGGCCGGAATGAAACGGCGACAGGCCGAAACCGATCTGCATCAACAGCGGCAGCAGGAAAGGCAGTGCGCCTATGCCGAGGCGGAACAGGAAGCCGCCGAAAATGGCCGCGCGCAGCGTCGGCAGCTTCAGAAGCGAAAAGTCCAGCACCGGCGATCCCGTCCGCCGTGCGTGCAACACATACAGTGTCATCGAGATCGCGCCGCCCACGACCAGGGCCGCAACCGTGCTCCAGGGCAGCAGGTTGAGCCCCGCGACGGAGAGACCAAACGCGATGCCGGCAAGCCCGATGCCCGCCAGCACCATGCCGTAGAGATCGAACGGCTCCTGCGTCTCGCTCTTGATGGGATCGATGAAACGCAGCGCCATGAAGATGCCGAGCAGCCCGATCGGGATGTTGATCAGGAAGATCCAGTGCCAGGAGGCGTACGTCGTAATGAAGCCGCCGAGCGGCGGCCCGATCACGGGGCCGATCAGGGCAGGGACCGTCACCCAGGCCATCGCATTGACCAGCGCGCTCTTGTCGACCGAGCGCAGCAGCACGAGACGCCCGACCGGGGTCATCATCGCCCCGCCCATGCCTTGCAGGATGCGCGCGAACACGAAGTCGGTGACCGAGGTCGAAAGCGCGCAGCCGACCGAGCCGACCATGAACACGCCGACCGCGATCGCGAACACCATGCGCGCGCCGAAGCGGTCGGCGGTCCAACCGCTCGCCGGGATGAACACCGCCAGCGACAGCAGATAGGAGGTGATCGCGAGCTTCAGCGTCAGGGGGCTGGTGCCGATGTCGGCCGCGATCGCCGGCAGCGAGGTCGCGATCACCGTCGAGTCCATGTTCTCCATGAAGAGCGCGGTGGCCACGATCAGCGGAATGACGCGTTGCTTGTCGACCATGACGAATTGGTAATGAAAATCGGAAGGAGGGCGGACTTGCGGCTTATCACCCCCGTCAGGCCGGGACCATTGCGGATCAACGCATAGCACCTAAGTCCCGCGTAACAACGGTGTGACCCTCTCCCTCGTCATTCCGGGGCGCGCCCCTGGCGCGAGCTATGGTGCGCAATTGCGCACCTGAGAATCCATTGGGCCGCAGGGATCGCTGGGGAATGGATTCCGGGCTCGCGACGTCGTCGCGCCCCGGAATGACGATGGGTGGAGGCGCCGCCGGGCTGTCCCAGCCGAATTTGCCTAAAAAGCCTGTGCATGGCTGGCCGGCGGTCCGAATTGCTTTGATTCGTCACGCAGCCGTGCTATCGACCCGCGTCAACCCCACCGATGGGCTCCGATTCTCCGGCGTTGCCGCAAGGTACGCCGAGGGCGGCGCTCATCCATTAGCATTTGCGGCAGGGCCGCAGGAAGGAGTTGGCAGATGGCCACGGAGCAACTTCAAGGCATTCGCGAAGCCTTCACGTTCGACGACGTGTTGCTGAAGCCGGGCCTGTCCGAGGTCATGCCGGGCGAGGTCGACATCCGGTCCCGCGTCACCCGCGCCATTCCGCTCAACATCCCGATCATGGCCTCCGCCATGGACACCGTCACCGAGGCGCGCATGGCGATCGCCATGGCGCAGGCCGGTGGCCTTGGCGTCATCCACCGCAATTTCGATCCCGAAGGGCAGGCCGCCCAGGTGCGGCAGGTCAAGCGCTACGAGTCGGGCATGGTGGTGAACCCGCTCACCATCAGCCCCGAGGCCACGCTCGATGACGCGCTCAAGCTGATGAGCGATCACGGCATCTCCGGCATTCCCGTCGTCACCGGCGCCGGCAAGTCCACGCCCGGCAAGCTGGTCGGCATCCTTACCAACCGCGACGTGCGGTTTGCGACGAACCGGCAGCAGAAAATCTCCGAGCTGATGACGCACGAAAATCTCGTCACGGTGCGCGAGAACGTCAGCCAGGACGAGGCGCGGCGGATGCTGCACCAGCATCGCATCGAGAAGCTGCTCGTGGTCGACGAGCAATATCGCTGCGTCGGCCTCATCACCGTGAAGGACATGGAGAAGGCGGTCGCCCATCCGCTCGCCTGTAAGGATGCGCAGGGCCGCCTGCGCGTTGCTGCCGCCACCACGGTCGGCGACACCGGCTTCGAGCGCACCGAGCGGCTGATCGATGCCGGTGTCGACCTCGTCGTCGTCGATACCGCGCACGGCCATTCCCGCCACGTGCTGCACGCCGTGAATCGCATCAAGCGTCTCTCCAATTCCGTGCAAGTCGTTGCCGGCAACGTTGCCACCACCGAAGGCGCGCAGGCACTGATCGACGCGGGTGCGGATTGCATCAAGGTCGGCATCGGCCCGGGCTCGATCTGCACCACCCGCATCGTCGCCGGCGTCGGCGTGCCGCAGCTCACCGCGATCATGGACGCGGTGGAAGCTGCGAAGAAGTCCGACATTCCCGTCATCGCCGACGGCGGCATCAAGTTCTCCGGCGATCTCGCCAAGGCGCTCGCCGCCGGCGCCGACATCGCCATGGTTGGCTCGCTGCTGGCCGGCACCGACGAGACACCGGGCGAAGTGTTTTTGTGGCAGGGCCGTTCCTACAAGGCCTATCGCGGCATGGGCTCGGTCGGCGCGATGGCGCGCGGATCGGCCGACCGCTACTTCCAGCAGGACATCAAGGACTCGCTCAAGCTCGTGCCCGAAGGCATCGAGGGCCAGGTGCCGTACAAGGGCCCAGTCGGCAACGTCATGCACCAGCTCGCCGGTGGCTTGCGCGCCGCGATGGGCTATGTCGGCGCGCGCGACATGAAGGATCTGCACCAGAAGGCCCAGTTCGTCCGCATCACCGGCGCGGGCCTGCGCGAAAGCCACGTCCACGACGTGACGATCACGCGCGAAGCCCCGAACTATCCGGGCGGGGGCTAGTCGCTCCGCATACCGCTGTCATGCCCCGGCTTGACCGGGGCATCCAGTACGCCGCGGCCCATCAATTCAATCTCTACGGTCTCTGGATACTGGATCGCCCGGTCAAGCCGGGCGATGACAGCGAGTTTGTGGCGTGCGCGTGCCACAAGCTCGTCATTGCGAGGAGCTCTTGCGACGACGCAATCCAGAGCTTTTGTGTTGACGCAACTGGATTGCTTCGCTTGGCTCGCAATGACAGAAAAGTGGAGGAAGCCATGTCCCAAGGCAAACGCATCGTTCTCGCCGCGCGTCCCGTCGGCGAGCCCAAGCCGTCCGATTTTCGCCTGGAGGAATTCGCTGTTCCGACGCCCGGGCCGGGCGAGGTCCTGCTGCGCACGATCTGGCTGTCGCTCGATCCCTATATGCGCGGGCGCATGAGCGAGGGGCCGTCCTATGCCGCACCGGTGCCGATCGGCGGCGTGATGGAGGGCGAGGCGGTCAGCGAGGTCGCGGCCTCCAACAATCCCGACTTTGCCAAAGGCGACATCGTGCGCATCCGCTCCGGCTGGCAGACGCATGCGATCTCGAACGGCAAGGGCCTGATCAAGGTCGATCCGAAGCTCGGTCCGATCTCGACCTCGATCGGCGTGCTCGGCATGCCCGGCATGACCGCCTATACGGGCCTGCTCGACATCGGCAAGCCGCAACCGGGCGAAACCGTCGTCGTCGCCGGTGCCTCCGGCGCGGTCGGCTCGGCCGTCGGCCAGATCGCGAAGATCAAGGGCGCACGCGCGGTCGGCATCGCCGGCGGCAAGGACAAGTGCGACTACGTCGTCAAGGAGCTCGGCTTCGATGCCTGCATCGATCACCGCAACCCCGATCTCGCGGCCAAGCTGAAGGACGCCTGCCCGAAAGGCATCGACGTCTATTTCGAGAATGTCGGCGGCGCGGTGTTCGAGGCGGTGTTCCCGCTGCTCAATCCGTTCGCGCGCGTGCCGGTTTGCGGCCTGATCGCGCACTACAACGATACCGAGGCCAAGCCGCCGAAATGGGCCACATCCATGATGCGCGCGACCCTGACCAAGCGGCTGACCTTCCGCGGCTTCATCGTCTCCGACTTCGCCTCCCGCCATGGCGACTTCCTGCGCGACATGTCGGCCTGGGTCCGCGAGGGCAAGGTGAAATACAAGGAGTTCGTCACCGAGGGCCTCGAGAGCGCGCCCGGCGCCTTCATGGGGCTCCTGAAGGGGGCCAATTTCGGCAAGCAGCTGGTGCGGGTGGGGCCGGATAAGGCCTGAACCGCCGCTTCCGGCCCCGAGGGGGCGGAAGGAAATGGTTAACAAGGAGTCACCGATCGGCCACACCTGTTCGTAAAACCCGCAGGTGTGACCGCCGGTTCATTGACCCCAAGGCGAAGGCATTGAATCATCGCGCATATTTTGGGTGTTGCGATGTTAGAGATCAGTGTTTTCTGCGTCATCGTGCTGGCGGCCGGCTATTGGGTGGCGATGTTCGTCATGGGCCGGCGCGACGACGTCATCCATGGCAAGTTCGTGCATGTCGACGAAGAGAGCGATGTCGTTCGTCCCGCGATGCCGACGCCACCGCCGCCATTCCCGAAGCGTCCGTTCAAGGCTGCGCAGCCAACCATGGTCCAGCCCGCGGTCGCCGAGACCAAGCCGGTGAACAGTGCGGCGCTGCAATCCCTGCTGGCCGCGATCCAGCAGGACCTCAAGAGCGTCGCCTGAACCCGCGCTAATGCTCGCTGCCCATCTGGGCGAGGATCTCCTCGATATCGACATCGATCTGGCCCGCGGCCCTGACGTGGCGAACCTCGAGGCTGTTAGGCCGGAAACGGTACTCGACCAGCCCGACTTCCTTGATTGCAATCCGGTCCTGGCGCGCATCGTTGATGACGAAGCCCGTCGATGGCGCCCAGACGTGGCGGGTGTGGCGATAGGTGAAGTCGCGCCGCTGATGCACATGGCCGCTGGCGATGAGGCGCAGATCGACATGCGCAAACATCTCGATCAATCGCGCCCGGGCCGGCTGCGGCACGTAGCGGATCGCGGTCTCCGCTGTCTCGGCATCGTCGGGCAGGTTGAGAAACACCGGTTTGTGCAGGAACAGCGCGACCGGCTTTCCAGTGGTGCGCGCGAGCTCCCGTGCCAGCCAGTCGAACTGCTCGGCCTCGAAGGCGAGCCCTGAATTCATGACAAGGGAATTGAGGCCGATGAAGCGCCAGCCCGCGGCCTCGAACGCCCAGTGATCTTCGCCGATGATGTCGCAAAATTGCCGGCGGTGTGCCTCGCTGACCGGCGGCTTCGGCGCCGGTCCGATCATGGTCGGATTGTCGCCGATGTCGTGATTGCCGGGCAGGTAACGGCAGGCGACGGGCAGGGCGTCGTGCAGGTATTTCGTGAATGCGACATCGTCGCGCCCGGTCGGGCCGTCGAACGAGACATCGCCGGTATTGACGACGAGATCGGGCCGGTTGGCGTCGATGTGCTCGCTGACGCGCTGGAAGTTGGCGATCAGGCCGGGAAAGCGCCGGCCGAGATGGGTGTCGGAAATCTGCGTGAGGCGAAATTCGGACATGCGACCATCATACCCGCCGTCGCGCGTCGGAACGATGACGGCGCGGGCATGCATCGCAACGAACAAAGTTTAAAGCACGCGATAGCGGATCGTGTAGCCGTCCTGCGGGGCGACGGGGCCGGCCAGCGGCGATGCGATGCGGTCGGCGAGGTGCCAGGGGCCGAACTGCTCGGAGCGATGCGGCTCTGCGGGCAGGCGGAGGCGGAATTCGAACGTGCCCTTTCCGGGCAGGTTCACCACCAGCACGCGGTCGGCGGTGCGGTGGTTGAGCGCCACCGCGCCACGCAGCAGCGCGCGCCCGTCTGAGAGGTCGCGCACGCCGTCGACCAGCGCCAGCGTCTGGTTGCGGTCGGTGTGCAGCTCGATCTGGCTGTCGGTGACCGCCGCCAGCATCTCCCTGGGCATGCGGATCTCGAACTCGACCGCAGGCTTGGACGGGTTGAGGCCGAGATAGGCGAGGGCGGCGTGGCGCATGTCGTAGGCGGCAAAGGCGAACAGGACGATCGCGGCGAGCGCCGCAAGGCCGTGCCTGACGACGTCGCGCCAGGTCCGGTAGCTCAGGCGGAAATAGACCGTCATCGCCAGCGCCACCGCAAGCGCGGCAGCAATGCCGGCCAGCGCCGACATCAGAATGCCGTGCCGCCCGTCGGCCGATTGGGCGAAAAGGCTGGACAGGATATTCATGGCGGTCTCTCGCCTCAGGCCCTGGGGGCCGAAATCGCTTTAACTATCGACGTTTGGTCGCGAGAGCGGGAACGCCGGTTCAAGTCGTTCATTGTCAGCGCCAAGAGACGCGGCTAATGACGATCGGCGGCAATTCGCCTCCCGGGAAAGTTCCGATGTCCGTTCAAATGGTCCTGCTGCCGGTCTTCGTGCAAGTCGCTCTCACCTTCGCGCTCTTGATCGGCATGGTGGTGGCGCGCCGCAAGACGCTGGTCTCGGGCGAGACCCAGATTCGCGACATCGCCCTGGGCGAGCCGAACTGGCCCAAGGGCGCCACACAAATCGCCAATTGCTACCGCAACCAGTTCGAGCTGCCGGTGCTGTTCTACGTCCTGATCGCGCTGGCATTGCCGCTGCGCCGGGCCGATCTCTTCATCGTGCTGATGTCCTGGGTGTTCGTGGTGACGCGCTTTGCCCATGCCGGAATCTTCGTCTCCTCGAACGATCTCGGTCGGCGCTCGACGGTCTGGCTCGCCAGTGCGCTGGTGCTGCTGGCGATGTGGGCCTACTTCGCGCTGAAGCTGCTCCTGCTGATCTGACGCTTGCGTTGGCGCATCATGCGCAAAACAGAAGATTATCATCTGAAAGATTTGAAATGACGCCCGCTGCCCGGCTGTCCGCAGCCATTGAACTGATCGACACCATCGAGAGAGACCGCGTGCCCGCGGCCAAGGCGCTGAAGGAGTGGGGCACCGCGCACCGCTTCGCCGGTTCCGGCGACCGCGCCGCCATCGCCGGCCTCGTCTGGGACGTGCTGCGCCGCTATGCCTCGAGCGCGTTCCTGATGGATGCCGACACCGCGCGGGCGCGGCTGATCGGCATGCTGCGCCTCGAGCGCAACATGGATACGGCCACCATGGAGGCGCTGTTCGACGGCAGCCGGTTTGCCCCCGCGCCGCTGACGGAGGCCGAGCAGGCCGCGCTCGCCTCGCGGTCGCTGAGTGGTGCGCCGGCTGCGGTCGCCGGCGACTATCCGGACTGGCTCGATCCGCACTTTGCAAAAGTGTTCGGCGAGGACCGCGCCGCCGAGGCTGCGGCGATGGCGAGCCGCGCCCCGCTCGACCTGCGCGTCAATACGCTAAAATCCAATCGGGACAAGGTGCTGCGTGCGCTTGCTCATCTTCATGCGAAACCGACGCCTTGGTCCGCAACGGGCTTGCGCATCGAGCTTTCGGCCGATGCGCGCAACCCCGGCATCCAGGCCGAGGAGGATTTCATCAAGGGCGCAATTGAAGTGCAGGATGAGGGATCGCAGCTTGCAGCCCAATTCACCGCGGCAAAACCTGGCGAGCAGGTGATCGACCTCTGCGCCGGCGCCGGCGGCAAGACGCTGGCGCTCGCCGCCCTGATGCAGGGCAAGGGCCGGCTGATCGCCACCGATCGCGACAAGCGCCAGCTCGCCCCGATCCACGAGCGGCTGTCGCGCGCTGGCGTCCACAATGCCGATGTCCGCACGCCCAAGGGCGAGGCCGATCCGCTTGCCGACATCCGCGCCTCGGCTGATCTGGTCGTGATCGACGCGCCATGCACGGGAACCGGCACCTGGCGCCGCAACCCCGACGCCAAATGGCGCATGCGGCCGGGCGCGCTGGAGATTCGCCTGCGCGACCAGGCCGAGGTGCTGGAGCGCGCGGTTCCGCTGATGAAGCCGGGCGGCCGAATCGCCTACATCACCTGCTCGGTGCTGTCGGAGGAGAACGGCGAGCAGGTGAGGGCGTTCGTCGCCCGCCATCCCGAGTTTGCGGTGGTGCCGCCGGGGCAGACCGCGAGCGTGCTCTGGGACAAGGCGGTGGCTTTTGGCGAGGCCGCGCTGCAGTCGCCGGAGGGCTGGCTGATGACGCCGCGGCGGACCGGGACGGACGGGTTCTTCGTGTCGGTGCTGAGGAAGGCGTAGCTCTCGTAGGGTGGGCAAAGGCGCGCCCTTCGTGCGCCGTGCCCACCATTTTCCCGCAGTTGTCGCTGCCAACGGTGGGCACGCTTCGCTTTGCCCACTCTACTGCACCGCCGCCTGACGCGGCACGGTTCCACCCCAAAAACAAAAGCCCCGCGAACCGAATCCGGTCGCGGGGCCTGTATTCGTAGCGCTTCTGCCGGTACGTCCGTGGTCAGAAGCGCTGGTGCGCTGGCGATTAGCCGACGCGGAGATTGTCAGCCGAGGACTTGCCGCTGCGACGATCGGCGACGATGTCGAACGAGACCTTCTGGCCCTCGTTGAGGGAGGAGAGGCCAGCGCGCTCGACGGCGCTGATGTGCACGAACACGTCCTTCTGGCCGTCATCCGGCTGGATGAAACCATAACCCTTTTGGGTGTTGAACCACTTCACGGTGCCCATAGCCATGGGAATTTCCTTTAGTTAGAGAGGATACGCACGCAGACCGGTACGCAGCATTGCGCCCATAGTCCTGATGAGTCGATGTTTGGAGAATTCATCTGAAGCGTGCGCGCCCGTCAGCAACGAAGCGAAGCGGCCCAGTCGTTCGGCCAAGTATCGATGATCACAATATAGCGAGGATTTGGGGCTTCTTCAAGGCACCACCCGCGCTTCGGGATACCGCGCGGGTTTGCTATTTTGCGGTGCAAGTTCGCCGCACTCGCGCGTCTCAGTCGACGATGAAGAGCGTCGCGCCCACCGCCGTCGAGGACCGGTGCGCGGCATCACCGAAATCCGAGACCTGGTAGCTCATCCCGGCCGTCAGCTTGAATTTGCGCCCGTCGCGCAGCTCGCTGTCGAGCTCGCCCTTCAGCACGTAGAGCACGTGACCGCGATCGCACCAATGATCGGCGAGATAGCCCGGCGAATACTCCACCATCCGCACCCGGAGATCGCCAATGTTGAGCGTGCGCCACTGCGCCTGGCCGGTTTCGCCGGGATGCGTGGTGGGCTCAACTTGGCTCCAGTCGGTGACGGTGAAGGGGGAAGTGGGGAGTTTCATGGGAGGTCCTGTCTCGATGCCGGCGGGGCTTCTGTTATCGCACGCTGTCGCCGCAGTCTCCGTCATTGCGAGCGCAGCGAAGCAATCCAGAAATGCAGCCGCGGCAGCAGTCTGGATTGCTTCGTCGCATCAGCGCAAAATTGCTTTGCAATTTTGTCGCGAGCTCCTCGCAATGACGAGTTTGGGGAACGCTCGCGCTTCAATCTCGCTGTCATCGCCCGCGAAGGCGGGCGATCCAGTATTCCAGAGACCCGTGCCGTGATGCGGAGAAACCGCGGCGTACTGGATTCCCCGCTTGCCGCCTTCGCTAAAGCTTCGGCGCCCCTGGGACCTCAACCCCGGCGAAGCCTTGGCGTAGCCGGGTCGCGGGGAATAACGGCGGCGGGTGAGGCGGCACCGTCCATTATAACAGCTCCTACTGCACCAAATGGTTCGCCGACCCCTGCACGATCAGCCCCGCCGCATTCACCCGCAGATATTCGCAGATCTTCTTCCCACGCTCGTTCGCGTAGAACACCACGACACTATCGGGGCTGACGAACATATCGATCAGCGAGAAATGCAGCTCCGGCAGCAGCCCCAGCGCCTTGCCCCAATAGGCGCGAAGCGCGTCCTTGCCGCGCACGGTGCCGCTGGCATCGAACCCCATCACGGGGATGCGGTCCGAGGTCATCACCGCCTCCTCGTCATAGAGCCTGAGCACGCGTTCGAGGTCGCGCGCGTTCCAGGCCTCGATCCAGGTGCGGCCGAGCGCGGCAAGCGATGATGGCTGGTGATGCTGTGACATGGCGTTCTCCCTGATCAGCCCTTGTTCGAGAGGGGCATAATAGGTCAATATTGCTTACCTATATCGATTTGTCCATGCTCAAAGAAGAATGTGGGGCGCCCGCCCGCGCGGTTGCGGGCCGGCGCGCGGTCGCGTATCTGCTGGCCATGACAGCAGCACAAAACGACCGCTCCGCGTCGACGCCCTCGGTGGCCTCGGCGCATGACAAGATTCTCATCGTCGACTTCGGCAGCCAGGTGACGCAGCTGATCGCGCGTCGCGTGCGCGAGGACGGCGTCTATTGCGAGATCGTCCCGTTCAACAAGGCAGAAGCTGCCTTCGACGAGATGAAACCGAAGGCGGTGATCCTCTCCGGCGGCCCGGAATCGGTGCATGAGGCCGGCTCGCCCCGCGCGCCGCAGTCGATCTTCGATTCCGGCGTGCCGGTGATGGGCATCTGCTACGGCCAGATGACCATGGCGGCGCAGCTCGGCGGCGAGGTCGAGGGCGGCCATCACCGCGAGTTCGGCCGCGCCGATGTCGAGGTCAAGGCCAAGAGCCAGCTGTTCGAGGACGTCTGGTCGCTGGGCGGCAAGAACCAGGTCTGGATGAGCCATGGCGACCGCATCACCAAGATGCCGCCGGGCTTCTCCGTCGCCGGCACCTCGCCGAACGCGCCCTTCGCGATCATTCAGGACGAGACGCGCAAATATTACGGCCTGATGTTCCACCCCGAAGTGGTGCACACGCCCGACGGCGCCAAGCTGATCCGCAACTTCGTCCGCAAGATCGCCGGCCTCACCGGCGACTGGACCATGCGCGCCTTCCGCGAGGAGGAGATCCAGAAGATCCGCCAGCAGGTTGGCAGTCGCAAGGTGATCTGCGGCCTTTCCGGCGGCGTCGATTCAGCGGTCGCGGCCGTGCTGATCCATGAGGCCATCGGCGACCAACTCACCTGCGTCTTCGTCGACCATGGCCTGCTGCGCCTCGACGAAGCCAAGACCGTGGTCGACCTGTTCCGCCACCACTACAACATCCCGCTCGTGCACGTGGATGCCTCCAAGCAATTCCTCGGCGAGCTCGAAGGCGTCACCGACCCGGAAGTGAAGCGCAAGACCATCGGCCGCCTCTTCATCGAGGTGTTCGAAGCTGAAGCCAAGAAGATCGGCGGCGCCGACTTCCTCGCGCAAGGCACGCTCTACCCCGACGTGATCGAGAGCGTCTCCTTCACCGGCGGCCCCTCGGTGACGATCAAGTCGCACCACAATGTCGGCGGGCTCCCTGAGCGCATGAACATGAAGCTCGTCGAGCCCCTGCGCGAGCTGTTCAAGGACGAGGTGCGCAAGCTGGGGCGCGAGCTCGGCCTTCCCGAAATTTTCGTCGGCCGTCACCCGTTCCCGGGCCCGGGCCTTGCCATCCGCTGCCCCGGCGAGATCACCAGGGACAAGCTCGACATCCTGCGGAAAGCGGACGCCGTCTACATCGACCAGATCCGGAAAGCAGGCCTCTACGACGAGATCTGGCAGGCCTTCGCCGTGCTGCTCCCCGTCAAGACCGTCGGCGTCATGGGCGACGGCCGCACTTACGATTATGTGGTCGGCCTCCGCGCCGTCACCTCCACCGACGGCATGACCGCGGACTTCTACCAGTTCGACATGAAGTTCCTGGGCGAGACCGCCACGCGCATCATCAACGAGGTGAAGGGCGTGAACCGGGTGGTGTACGACGTCACCAGCAAGCCGCCTGGGACGATTGAGTGGGAGTAGTGCGGCCTGCTGGCATCGCGTAGTTTAGCGTGGCCTAGTCGGGTTGCTCTCGCTTCCTTCGCGTTGAGAATTCTGACCGAAGTAGTGAGCTTGGCTTATCCCGACTTGGGACAGTCGCCATCAAGCGAGATGCTCATCGCTCGAATGGTTTCTCGTGGCAATGACCGCGGACCTTTCGCCGACAGATCGCGGAAACTCGCGTTGGCCGCAGGGTCTACGTTCGCAACATGGCCTCAATCTGTTGTGCGGCTCCAAGCAGCGTGCGGTCCTGTCCGCGTCTGGCAATGATTTGCAGGCCGAATGGAAGTCCGCGCTGATCCGTTCCGCACGGAAGCGAAATCGCCGGCAGGCGAGCGTGATTGGCGAAGGGCGTGAACACTGCGTGCCCGCGCGGGCTCGCAGGCTTTCCGCCGATCATGTCCGGGCCGAGCTGCATCAGCGGCCACGCGACGCATGGGACGGTTGGCGCTAGCAATAGATCAACCTTGCCAAAGAATGCCGCAAACGCGTTGGCGATTGCGGCACTGGTCCCGAGCGCAGCACCGATCTCGGCGCGAGACCAGGACAGGCCGCGCTCGATCTGCGTTGCGATGTTCGGATCGAACAGGCTCGGATTCTTGCGGAAGGCCTCGCCATAGAGGGCCGCGAGGCCAGCATGCTGGAGCGGCATGATGGCCTCTTCGGTCGCACCCGGCGGCCAGACGGGATCATGTCGGGAGATCTGCAATCCGGCAGCGGAAAGATGCTCGACGACCGAGGAAACACCGTCGGCGACGGCCTGATCGACGGCGACATCAAATCCGAGACGCGGCGAGAAAGCGACGCGCAAGTCCGAGAGCTCGCCGCTATCGCGTGCGATCGCCGCGGAATCCGGATCGCGCGGATCAAGGCCGGCCATAGCCTCGAACGCGAGCGCGACGTCGGCGACCTCTGCTGCCATCGGCGCAATCACAGACAGGCCAAAGAACGGTTCGGCAAAGCCCGGACCATAAGGGATTGCACCGTAGGACGGCTTGAAACCGACCACGCCGACATGAGCCGGCGGTCGCCGGCTGGAGCCTCCTGCGTCCGTTCCGACCGCGAGCGGCACGAGACCGGCCGCGACTGCAGTCGCCGGCCCGCCCGATGAGCCGCCCGGCGTCAGTTGCGGATTGCGTGGATGACGCGTCGGACCGAACAACTCGGAGGTGGTGATGCCCTTGCAGGCAAACTCGGAAGTCGCTCCGATCCCCACGATGACGGCACCAGCCTGCCGAAGCCGCTCGACGGCAATGGCGTCCTGCGGCGCGACGAAGTCAGCAAACAGCCGGGAGCCCTGCGTCACGCGCCAGCCGCCGACCCAGATGTTGTCCTTGACGACCACGGGGACGCCGGCGAGCGGCAGCGGCCTTCCGGCGTGCGCGCTGCGATCGATTTCGGCGGCATCCGCAAGAGTGCGCTCCGGATCGGTGGTGACGACCGCATTCAAGTCCTTGGCGGCTTCGATGCGGTCGAGCGCGGCGCGCGCGATCTCGGCCGCTGTCATCTGTCCCGCGGCGACATTGGCCGCGATGTCGCGTGCTGTCGGGAACGCTGTCATCGACCTCCCCAGATCAATGCGAGTGTGCCGCAGAAGGTGAGGCACGCCAAGGTCACGAAGGCGGCGCCAAGGCTTGCCGCGGCATCGATAGCCGAAACAAGCACCGGCGCCAGCAACAGTCCCGCATAGGATGCAGTCAGCACCGCACCCGTGGTCTCGCCAATTCTGACCTGCGGCGCAAGTCGCGCGACCTCGGCAAGGAAGACGCCGTTCCAACCGGAGGCCGTCAGACCCAACAACGCCGCAACGGCGAATTGGCCCATTCGACCGAACGAGGCTCCATCTGCGCCGAGAAGACCGGCGCAGAGCGACATGCCCATTCCGATGACGACGAGGACCATGCGCGAAGCGTCAAAGCGCATCGCGAGGAAACCCCAGCCAAGTCGTCCGATGAGGCCACCTGCCTGCGCGCATGCGAGCGCTATGCCCGCCTCGATGTGACTCAGCCCGAGTTCATGCGTGCCGAGGGTCACGAATACGGTATTGAGGGACAACTGCATTGCACTGAACGGCATCGAGGCCAGCGCCAGCATTGCGATCCGCCGGTCTGCGGTCACCAGCGCCAGCCGCGCGCGGAGATCGAGCTTTGGCGGCGGGATGACCTTGCCGGCGTAGGCCGGCCGCAACCATTCGAACAGCGCGATCGCGAGCAGCGCGCAGAGGCCCACCACCGCATAGCACCAGGCCGGCCCGAACGCGATGGCGATCGCGGGCAGGGCCAGCGAGCCGCAGACCGCGCCGATCTGGTTGCCGGTCTGGCGTACCGAGAACACGAAGGCGCGGCGCTCGGCGGTGACGAGCCGCGACAGCAGCGCCGCGCTCGCCGGCGTTTCGGGCCCCATGGCAAGGCCGAGGCAGAGGCCCGCGGCCAGCAGGGCGGCGCTCGATCCGAGCGAAGCCAGTGCGATGCCGACGACGATGGCCGCCGCACAGAGGCTCGCGATCCGCAGCGATCCAACCCGCGCGATGAAGCCGCCGCCCCAGAAAGAGGCGGGGATGCCGACCGCGAACACCGCGCACGAGAACATCGAGAGCTGCCAGACCTCGATATGAGCGCGCGGCGCCACCACGCCCGGCGCGAACAAGGCGAGCGCCACCAGGGCCTGAAGCGCGGTCATCGCCCCCAGGGCCGGCAGCAATGCCGGTGCTGGCCGAACGGCGGTGTTTCCGTCTACCATGGCGGCGTGCTCATGGGAGGAACGTGGTGGCAGGCGGTATTTCCATTCACGCGGTCGATGTGGCGAGCGGGCGTCCCGCGCAGGGGCTGCGCGTCGAGATCTGGCGCATTGGCCCCGATTCCTCGCGCATTGCCGAAGGGCGGCTCGGCGCCAATGGCGTACTCGATCACCTCATCGCGCAAGGCGTTGGTGTGACGGCGGGCGAGTACGAGGTGCTGTTTCATCTCGGCGAGTTCTTTGGCGACGGCGATGGCTTCCTGACCGTGATCCCGTTCCGCTTTCGCATCAAGGATGTCAGCGAGCATTTTCATCTGCCTCTGAAATTCACGCGCTGGGGTTTTTCGTTGTTCCGCGGCGCCTGATCAGTTGGTCAGCCGCCGCGACAGGCCCGTCACGCGCTCCATCACCGCGACCAGCGCCACGGTCGCGATAATCAGCACGCCCGACAGCGCGGCGATGGTGACATCGAGCTTGCCTTCGAGGTCCTGCCACATCCGGATCGGCAGCATGTCGGTTGCGGCATCGCGCAGGAACAGCGACACCGGCACGTTGTCGAAGGACGACATGAAAGCGATGAAGGCGCCCGCGATGATGCCGGGCCGGATGAGCGGCAGCACGATCCTGCGGAAGGTGTAGAGGCGGCTCGCGCCCAGCACCGCCGAGCTTTCAAGCAGGGTCGGCTCGAGCTGGGCGAGCGCTGCGACCGTGTTGCGCACGACATAGGGGACGCAAACCACGGTGTGGCCGATCACCAGCGTCAGCAGCGACACCGGCAGGCCGACCAGCGAAAACAGCATCAGGGCGGCGAGGCCGAAGGCAAGCGCGGGCAGCACCAGCGGCGACATGAAGAGGGAATCGAGCAGCCGCGCCGACAGCGTGCGCGATCGCGAGATCGCGAGCGCCGCGGCGACGCCGAGGGCGACGGACAGGCCGGTCGCCCACAGTGCCACGATCAGGCTGTTCTTCGCGGCGAAGTGCAACTGCCAAGCATTCCACAGCTCGGCGTACCAGCGCAGCGAATAGTCCGGCGGCGGGAAGCGCAGCGAGAAGCCGCTGGTGAAGGAGACGATCAGCACCACGAGCGAAGGCGCGATGATGATAACAAGCGCGATCACGGCGATCACGGTCATGACGAGCTCGAAGCTGATCGCCTCCCAGGTGCGCTTGCGGCCGCTCATCAGGCGCCTCCATAACCGCGCGACATGCGGCCGAGCGTGGTGAAGACCGAGACCACCGCGAGCACGGCGAGCAGGAAAATGATCGAGATCGCGGCCGCGAACGGCCAGTTCTGCAACGTCGAGGCCTGCTGGTAGAGATACATCGGCATGAACAGCATCTGCCCGCCGCCGATCAGCGACTGGGTGATGAAGGCAGTGATCGCGGCGGCATAGGTCAGCGTGCAGCCGGCGATGACGCCGGGCAGAGACAGCGGCAACACGACGCGGAAGAAGGTGCGCCAGCTTCCGGCACCGAGCGAGCAGGAGGCATCGTCGAGATTGGGATCGATGCGGCCGAGCGCGGTGATCAGCGGCAGCGTCATCAAGGGCATCTGCACCTGCGCCAGCGCGATCACCACGCCGAACTGGGTGTAGAGCAATTTTAGCGGCGTATCGATGATGCCGAGGGATTGCAGCGTCGCATTGATGATGCCCTGGCGTCCGAGGATGACGATCCAGGCGAAGGTGCGGACCACGACGCTGGTCAAAAGCGGAAGCAGCACGATCAGGATGATGATGGTCTGAAGCTTTGGCCCGACCCGCTGATACAGCCAGGCGATGGGAAAGCCGAGCAGGAGGCAGACGGCCGTCACCTCGGCGCCCAGCAGCAGCGTCGAGCCCAGCACGCCGAGGCTGATGGGATCGGTCAGGAAGTGCAGGTACTGGCCGAGCCCCCAATGAAGCCCGGCGGTGTCGTTGTGCAGCGAGAGCCAGAACAGTTGCAGCAGCGGTGCGACGAAGAAGACCAGGAAGAACAGCGCCAGCGGCGCTGCCAAACCCATTCCGTAGGATGTCACGTCCCGTGATGCCGGTGCTGCGCCCATAGCTTAGATCTTGATCTCGCGATTGAAGCGCTCGATCCAGGCCGAGCGCTGCTCGTTGATCTTCTTCCAGTCCTGGAACACGAATTTCTTCTTCAGTTCAGTGGTGTCCTTGGCGAGCACGCGCGCGATCTCGCCGCCCATGGTGACCTTGGAGTTGGTCGGCACGATCAGATAGGGCGGGTTCATCAGTGTGGTCTGCACCTCCGGCGTCAACGCCGCCTCGATCAGCTTGAAGGCAAGCTCGCGATTGGGCGAGTTCTTGACGATGTGGATCGTGGTCTTGAAGGCGATGGCGCCTTCCTTCGGCGCCACGAACTCGACCGGCACGCCGCGCGCTTTCAAGATCTGGATGGCGTTGAAATTGCCGGGCGAGATGTCGATCTGGCCCTGCTGGAACAGGGTCGCGAGCGCGCCGGGATTTGCGGCGACCGCGGCGAGATTGGGCTTGAGCTCCTCCAGCGCCTTGAAGCCAGGATCGACATTGGTCTCCGAGCCGCCGCGCATCTTGGCGATCTCGACCAGCCAGCCGGTGCCGAGCGTCGAGTTGAGATTGGTGATGCCGACACGGCCCTTGAACTCCGGCTTCCAGAGATCGGCCCACGAGGTCGGCGGCGTCTTGACGGCTTCCGGATTGTAGGTGAGGCCGACGACCTGGAAGAACGGGGCAGGGCCCATCGGCTCCTGCGCTTCGGTGATCAGGTCCTTGTAGTAAGCGCTCTTGTCGACCGGGTAGGGTTCGGCGAGATCCTGGCCGATCGCGACAAGCGCCGGACCGGGATCGTGCAGCATGACGTCGATCGGCGGGTTGACCTTGGCCGCGTTGACCTTGGCGATCTGGTCGACCGACAGCATGGGGTCGAGCACAATCGCCGCATCCGCATTGGCTTTGCGAAACGCCGGCACCAGCACGGCCTTGTGCGCTTCCTCCCAGCTTCCGGTGAAGGTCGCAAATACCAGCGGGCGGGCCTGGGCGTAGCTTAAGCCCGGAAACGCCTTCATGGCACCGAGGGTGAGGGCGGTCGTCATCAGGCTTCGGCGGTTCAGGATCATGTCGAACTCCCTATGGACAAGACTAAAATCTAGAGCGCTGCGGGAAAGGCATTGGCGAGCGATGGCGCGAGCGGCGCGAGGCGCACCGCAGCGCCATTCTCCAGCGCGCGCGTCTCGCCGATGCGCGCCTGGGAAACCTTGACGCCGGAGCCGTCGGCGGTGGTGACCTCGTGCACGACAGTGGCGCCAAGCGGCAGCGACATGCCGACTACGCCGGCAAAGCCGCTCTCGTCGCCAACGAATTGCAGATGCTCGGGGCGGATGCAGACGGTGACGCGCCCGCCTTCGGTGAGGGCGCCTGCTGCCGGCCGTGCGATGATCTCCGCGCCGGCATCGAGGCGCACTTTCGCGGCCGTGCGATCTGCGGAGACCACAACACCGGGCATGCGGTTGGTGGAGCCGACAAAGGTGTTGACGAACAGGGTCTGCGGCCGGTCGTAGACGTCGGACGGCGTGCCGAACTGTTCGAGCTTGCCGTGGCTCAGCACCGCGACGCGGTCGGCCATCGACAGCGCCTCTTCCTGGTCGTGGGTCACGATTAGCGTGGTGATGCCGGACACGCGCTGCAGCCGCTTCACCTCGATCTGCATGTCCAGCCGCAGATTCTTGTCGAGCGCGGCAAAGGGCTCGTCCAGCAGCAGGATCGACGGCCTGATCGCGAGCGCGCGGGCAAGGGCAACACGCTGCTGCTGGCCGCCGGAGAGCTGTCGTGGCAGACGCTCCGCCATGGTCGACAATTGCACCAGCTCGAGCAGGCGCTGCGCCTCGCGCTGGCGCGATGTCTTGTCGACGCCGCGCGCGGCGAGCCCGTAAGCGACATTCTCGCTGATCGAGAGGTGCGGGAACAGCGCATAGTTCTGGAACACGATGCCGACGGCGCGCTTGTTCGGCGGCAGCGCATCGACGATGTCGTCGCCGATGATGATCCGTCCTTGCGTCTGCGCGATGAAACCGGCGATGATGCGCAGGAGCGTTGTCTTGCCGCAGCCGGAGGGGCCGAGCAGCGCGATGATCTCGCCACCCTTGATGTCGAGATTGATGTTCTCGACCGCAAGCGCGCCACTCGGATAGCGGTGGGTGACCGCGTCGACGACGAGTGACCGTCCGCCTTGCGCTTCAGCCATGGTGTTGCCTCCCGTTGCCCCAAAAGAGAAAGCAAGTCTCGTGCCCGTCATGCTCGCCTTTCGATGCGAGGTTTGGCATTGTGGGGCGATGACATCGATTTGCGAGCTCTCGGCCACAACTCTTGCGCGCGCGATTGCGAAGGGCGAGTTGTCTTCGCGCGACGCCGTCGAGGCGCATCTGGCGAGGATCGCTGACCGGGATACGCAATTGGCGGCATTCGTGACCGTTGATGCCGAAAGCGCCCGCCGCGCCGCGGAAATTTGTGACGGTGCGTCCGCACCGGTCGGGCCGCTGCATGGCGTGCCCGTCGCGATCAAGGACCTCACCGACACCGCGGGGCTTGCGACCACCTACGGATCGGTGCTGTTCCGCGATCACGTCCCACGCGAGGATGATCTCGTCGTGGCGCGGCTGCGGCGCGCCGGCGCGATCATTCTCGGCAAGACCAACACGCCGGAGTTTGGCTTTGGCGCGGTCTGCACCAACAGATTGCGCGGGTCGACGCGCAATCCGTTCGATCCCGCGCTGACCTCCGGCGGATCCTCCGGCGGCTCCGCCGTTGCGGTTGCGGCCGGCATGGTGCCGCTGGCGCACGGCACCGATTTCGGCGGCTCCGTGCGCACGCCCGCCAGCTTCTGCGATGTTGCCTCGATCCGACCCACGCCTGGCCGTATCCCATCGCCGCGCCGTCCGCTCGGCTGGGACATGCTGGCCACCCACGGTTTCCTCGCCCGCGGCGTTGACGATCTCGAACTGGCACTGTCGGTCTGTGGGGGCGGCGACGCCAACGATCCGCTCTCGATTGGCATTGCCGGTGAAGATCCGCCGCTCACGGGGCGTCCCCGGATCGCAGTCACGCCCGATTTCGGCGTCGCGCCGGTGTCGCGCGAGGTGCGTGCGCGCTTCACTGCGGCCTGCGACATGCTCGCGGGCGTGGCCGCTGTCGTGCCATCTTCGCCAGACTGCAGTGGTGCGATCGAAACCTTCCGCACGCTGCGGGCCACGCATATTGCTAACAGCTATGGCGAGCTGCTGAGAACCCGCCGCGCCGAGCTCACGCCCACCGTGATCTGGAATATCGAGGCGGGCGCAAAACTCTCCGCCGAAGATTATCTCAACGCCGAGCGGCGCCGCACCTCGATCTATCGCAGCTTTCGCGAGTTGTTCACGTGCACTGATTTCCTGGTTGCGCCGGCGGCGTCCGTGTTCCCCTGGCCGAACGAGATCAGCGACGTCGCCGCGATCGACGGCGTGGGGCTGGAGACGCCGATCGACTATCTTGCGGTCACCTTCATCGTGTCGCTGGTCGGTTTCCCGGTCCTGACCTTGCCGGCGCGACGGGGGAAGAATGAACTGCCTTTCGGAATCCAGATCATCGCGCCGCCCGCTTGCGAATCCCGCCTGTTTGCCTTCGGCCGTGCCCTCGACAACGAATTGGGTTTTTCGCATCGCCGGCCGCCTCTCTGATCAGCTGTCGCGATGCTCAAGCCGGGCAGTGAGCGCGTCGGCAAGACCGATCGTCGGTTTGGCGGCGGGCCGGCGGTACGTGCCTGCAGTCGCCTTGCGCAGCCGTAGCGCCACCAGCGCCTCGGCCTGCTTCACGGCGGCGACGACCTGATCGACGACGGGGACGGGGATCCGGTTGGCGACGCGTTCGGCAAGGCCCGAGAGCGGCGCGCCTGCGAAGATCAGGACATCAGCCTCGTCTTCGACGATGGCGCGTTGCGCGAGGTCGACGAGCAGATCCTCTTTCTCGGTGCCGACCTCGGAAATCGCCTTGAACGGCGTATCGAGCATGCGGATGCCGGCGCAGCGCTCCCCCAATCCGTGCGCACGGACGCATTCCTCGTACCAGGGGCCCAAGGCTTGTGCGAAGGTGACGATGGCAAATCGGCGTCCGGCCATGCAGGCCATCAGCATCGCCGCCTCCGCCATGCCGATCACGGGAATGTCGAACGTCTCGCGCGCGGCGAATAGGCCGGGATCGCCGAAGGCTGCGATGATTGCAGCATCGACTTTTGTGTGTTGCTCGGCCAGCATCTCCAGCGCAATGGCGCCGCCGATCTGCGCCTCGGTGCGCGTCGCGATATAGGGCACGCCGCGCGTGGCGGTGCAGGGGACCAGCTCGGTGCCGGGGGCGGCTGCGCGCCGCCCGACCTCGGTCATCAATTGCGTGACCGCGGTGCTGGTGTTGGGGTTGAGCAGCAGCAGCCTCACGGTCAGGCCGCAGTCAGCTTGGTTTTGGGGGCAAGAGTCTCGAGCAATGCGATGCCGGTCTGACGGACATGAGCGCCGAGCAGGCGTCCTGCGGCCTCGCTGTCCCGCGCTTCGAGCGCGGCGAGAATACTGGCGTGCTCGTCGACCGAATCGCTCCAGCGCCTGTCGGCGCCGAGCGCGAGATAACGCGCACGTTCGGCGCGCGAGATCAGCGTCTCGTGCGCCTCGCGCAGCGGCGTGTTGCGGGCCATGCGGACGATGGTGTTGTGGATCTCGCCGTTGATGGCGAAATAGTCGTCGAGCTTGCCGCTGCGGTGATGACCTTCCATCCGGGTCTGAAGCGTGCGGAGGCGGGCGAGATCACGCTCGGTCGCGCGCTCCGCGGCGAGCTCGGCGGCCAGCCGCTCGATGCCGGCCAGCGCTTCGAACAGCTCAGAGATGCCGTCGATCGCTATATCGGCGATGCGCGGGCTGCGGTTCGGGCGCAGCTCGATCAACCCTTCCGCCGCCAGCACCTTCATCGCCTCGCGCAAGGGGGTGCGCGACACCCCGAGCTCCTTCGACAGCTTCGTCTCCTGGGTCTGCGATCCCGGGGGCAGCTCGCCGCGAATGATCATCGTCCGCATCCGCGCAGCGGCGCGCTCATGCAGGCCCATCCGCTTGAGTTTGGGCGACTTTCGTCCCTTCGGCGCTTCCGATTTTGGCTGCACGCGTGCCTCACTTCTCATGTTGATCCTAGCCGTTTCCGGCCCTTTTGCTTGCCCAAAATATCGACGTATCTCGCTGAAAACAATGGCATAGCGCGCAAATTGTATGCAGCATGCAAAAACCGGATTGCGCTGCGGCGAAGGGCGGCGGATGATCGTTTCCGACGCGCGAGATCCCGCGCGCCTTCGAAACGGAGTAAGCGATGCGGACGAGTTTGCGACTGGGCCTCGTGGTGATGGCGGCGGTGCTTGGCGGAAGCGAGATCGCCTCGGCGCAAGTCCCGAAGATCAAGCTCGGCTACGCCAAATGCGCGCACTGCCTGCCGATGTCGCTGGTCCCCGGGTTGGCCAAGAACGTCGAGGTCGAGGCCACCGGCTTCAACTCGGGCAATGACGTGCTCACCGCGCTGGTGTCGAAGAGCATCGACGTCGCGCAGGTCACCTACCTCCACTACGTCACCGCGCTCGACAAGGGCTTCGACGTCGTCGCCGTCTCCGGCCAGATCAACGGCGGCTCGGAATGTCTCTCCTCCGCCAAGCTGAACCTTCCCCCTGAGGACTGGGCCACGTTCAAGACGACCGTCGCGAAGGCGAAGAGCGACGGTCAGCCGCTCAAGGTCGCGGCGTCCCGCGGCAATGCGCAGGACATCCACATGCGCGGCGCATTCCTCAAGCAGGGTGTCGATCCCAACAAGGACATCCAGTTCATCAACATTCCCAATCCGTCCGACCACCTCGCGGCGCTCCAGCGCGGCGAGGTCGACATGATCTGCTCGGTCGAGCCGTTTGCCTCGCAGATCCGCCTCGCTGGCGCCGGCAAGCATTTCGTGCTGCCGTATGAGCAGGCTGCGGGCAACCTGACCAATCTGATCGTCACCCGGTCCGACGTGATTGCGAGCCAGCGCGCCGGCGTCCAGGGCGTCGTCAGCGCCGTGGTCGAGCTCGACAACAAGCTGATCGCCGACAAGGCGCCGTGGGTCGAGGTCATCAACAAGCTCACCGGCCTCGACAAGAATGTGGCGACCGAGGCGCTGAAGAATGCCTCGCCCGATCCTGCGATCCATCGGTCGCAGACGCTGGCGATCGCCGCGATGATGCGCGACCTCAAATACATCTCGAAGGACGTCGCCGCGGAAGCGGAGAAGAATATGGACTATTCGTTCCTGGAGCAGGCGACGGGAAAAACCAAGAATGACCTCGGTTACTGACGTCTCGCCCGCAAGGCCGGCGTTTCGGCTGACGCGGGCGTTCCAGGGGCTCGAACGCCTCGCCGTGCCTGCGCTGCTGATCGTGGGTTGGGAGGCCTTTGCCCGCAGCGGCATGCTGCCGCCGGCGCTGCTGCCGGCGCCGAGCGCGGTGCTGCACGCGCTCGGCGACTGGGTGTTTGGCTTCGATGAGACCACGCAGACCTATTCCGGGCACTGGCTGCGCGATGCGCTCGCCAGCGCCTTGCGCGTGTTCGGCGGCTTTGCGCTGGCAAGCCTGCTCGGCATTCTCGCCGGCGTCGCGATCGGCTGGTCCCGCCTGTTCGAGAAGACGCTGGAGCCGACGTTGCAGATGTTGCGGCCGATCCCACCGGTATCCTGGATTCCGCTGGCTATCATCTGGTTCGGCATCGCCGACAAGCCGGCCATCTTCCTCGTCTTCCTCGGCGCCTTCTTTCCCGTCCTGATGAACAGCATCCACGGCGTGAAGACCGTGGATCATAATCTCGTCCGCGCTGGCGCGATGATGGGCGCCAATAGCCGCCAAATGCTGACCGACATCGTGCTGCCGGCGGCGCTGCCGTCGATCTTTGCCGGCCTGCGCATCGCGGTCGGCTCGGCCTGGATGCTGACGGTGACGGCCGAGATGGTCGCGGTGAAGAGCGGCCTCGGCTACGTGCTGTGGGATTCCTATTACTTCCTGCGCTACGACATCGTGCTCGCGGCGATGATCTCGATCGGGCTGCTCGGCTATCTCTCCGATCTCGGCCTCAAGGCGATCATGGGGCGCACGCTGCGCTGGCAGCAGACCACCACCGTGCAGGGCAGGGCGGGCTGATGGCGGCAATCGAGCTTCGCAACATCGTCAAGGTGTTTTCCGACAAGCGGCGCGGTCGCGACCTGTTGACGCTGGACAACATCAATCTCGACATCGGGGCCAATGATTTCGTCTGCCTGCTTGGTCCGTCCGGCTGCGGCAAGTCGACACTCCTGAACATCATCGCCGGCTTCGAGCAGGCGACAAGCGGCCGCACGCTGGTCGACGGCAAGCAGGTGGAGCGGCCCGGCTCGGACCGCGGCGTGGTGTTCCAGCAACCGACCCTGATGCCGTGGCTGACCGCGATCGACAACATCGCCTTCCACCTCAAGCTCAAGGGCGTCGCCAAGGCCGAACGGCGCGACCGCGCCATGGAGTTCATCGATCTCGTGGGCCTGCGCGGCTTCGAGCACCATCATCCCTCCGAAATGTCCGGCGGCATGAACCAGCGCGTCGGCATTGCCCGTGCGCTGCTGATGAACCCGAGCGTCATCCTGATGGACGAGCCGTTCGCTGCGCTGGACGCCCAGACCAAGCTCGAAATGCAGGAGGAACTGGTCGCGATCTGGCAGAAACGGCGCTGCACGATCGTGTTCGTCACCCACAGCGTCGACGAGGCGCTGGTGCTCGGCAACAAAATCGTGGTGATGACCAAGCGGCCGGGCCGGATCCGCGAGGCCGTCAATTTCGACCTGCCGCGTCCGCGCGACATCACCAGCCCCGAATTCAATGACGCAAAGCGCCACATCCTGGCTTTGATCCGGGAGGAGTCGACGCGCCTCGCGCAGGCGTCGTAAGGTACCGCCATGCGCAAGCGTCTCGGCATGATCACGCCGTCGTCCAACTCGGTGCTCGAGCCCATCACCAGTGCGATGCTGGCGGGCGTCCCTGGCGTCACGGCGCACTTCTCGCGTTTCCGCGTCACCGAGATCGCGCTCGACGCAGCGGCGCTCAGCCAGTTCGACGCCTCGGTGATGCTGCCGGCGGCGGATCTGCTCGCCGACGCCAAGGTCGACGCCATCGCCTGGAACGGCACGTCCGCGAGCTGGCTGGGCATCCAGCGTGACATGAGCCTGTGTGAAGCGATCAAGGCGCGCACAGGCGTGCCGGCGACGACGTCGACGTTGGCCTGCATCGACGCGGCGCGCGCGCTGCAAGCCAGACGCATCGGCTTGGTCTCGCCTTACACGGACGACGTGCAGCGCCGGATCGGACACGTCTGGGCCGAGGCGGGCATCGCTCCGCACACGGAGCGGCATCTCGGCCTGCGCGACAATTTTTCCTTTGGCGAGGTCGAGCCGAGGGTGATCGCCGGCATGATCCACGCCGTCGCTGCCGAGGGCGCCGATGCCGTCGTCATCCTCTGCACCAATTTCGACGGCGCGGGGCTTGCGGCCTCGCTCGAACGGGAATTGGATATCGCCGTGCTGGACTCGGTCGCAGTGACGCTATGGCGGACCCTCAGCCTCGCCGGCGGCGATATCAACACCCTTTCAGAGTGGGGCCGGATCTTCCGGACAGCCCCAGTCATCAGGTGATGGAGACGGCAGTGACGCAGCTCGATCTTGCCATCCGCGGCGGCACCATCGTGACGGCCAGCGACGAGTTTCGCGCTGATATCGGCATTCGGGACGGCCGTATCGTCAGCATTGCCGACAACGTCGATGGCGCGGCACGCGAGATCGATGCGACGGGGCTGCTCGCGCTGCCGGGCGGCATCGACAGCCACGTTCACATTTCGCAGCCGTCGGGACCTGACGTGGTGATGGCCGACGACTTTGCGTCGGCGACGCGCGCTGCTGCGGCCGGCGGCAACACCATGGTGCTGCCCTTTGCGCTCCAGGAGAAGGGCACCTCGCTGCGCGCCTGCGTCGAGGACTACCGCAAGCTCGCCGCGGGCGAGTGCTACATAGACACGGCGTTTCACCTGATCATCTCTGATCCGACAGCCGTCGTGCTCGGCCAGGAGCTGCCGGCCCTCGTCAAGGACGGCTACACCTCGTTCAAGGTGTTCATGACCTATGACGATCTCGTGCTTAGCGACAAGCAGCTGCTCGAGGTGTTCGATGTGGCGCGTCGCGAGAAAGCTCTGGTCATGGTCCATTGCGAGGGCTACGACGCCATCCGCTTCCTCACCGCGAAGCTGGAACGCGACGGCCAGATCGCGCCCTATTATCATGGAGTGTCACGTCCGCAGGCTGTCGAGCGCGAGGCGACGCATCGCGCCATCAGTCACGCCGAGATAGTCGGCGTGCCCATCATGATCGTTCACGTCTCCGGACGCGAGGCGATGGAGCAGGTGCGCTGGGCGCAACAGCGCGGGTTACCCGTGCATGCGGAGACCTGCCCGCAATACATCACGCTCACGGCCGACGATATGAAGGGCCTGAACATGGACATCACTGGTGCGAAGTATGTCTGCTCGCCGCCGCCCCGTGATGTCGAAAGCCAGCAGGCGATCTGGGAAGGAATCACGACCGGCGTGTTCCAGACGTTCTCGTCCGATCATTGCCCGTTCCGCTACGACGATCCCAAGGGCAAGCTGACGCCGAACGCCCGCACCTCGTTCCGCTGGGTGCCGAACGGCATCCCCGGCGTCGAGACGCGGCTGCCGATACTGTTCTCCGAGGGCGTCTCGAAGGGACGCATCACGCTGCAGAAGTTCGTCGAACTGACCGCGACCAACCACGCCCGCATCTACGGCCTCTATCCGCGCAAGGGCTCGATCGGCGTCGGCTTTGATGCCGATATCGTGCTGTGGGACCCCAATTTGAAGAAGCCCATCCGGCAGGACGATCTGCATCACGGCTCAGACTACACGCCATGGGAAGGGTTCGACGTCACGGGATGGCCGGTGACCACAATCGCCCGCGGCCGGGTGGTCTGTGACCAGGGACGGATCGTCGGAGCCAAGGGCGCAGGCGAAGTGCTGAGCCGGGGCAGGTCGAGCCTGATCTGATTCGACACGCCGCCAAGTGGCGTGTCGTAACAGTGCCTGCCGTCAATTTGTCGGACCATCGCCGCGGATCGCGAACGTGGTGGCCTTCAGCTTGGTCATGCCGAATTTGTCGAACAGCTTGTCGTAGGTGCCGTCGGCGCGGATCGCGGTGAGCGCATCGGCGGCCGCCTGGGCGAGCTGCTTGTCGCGGAAGGCGAAGGTGATGTCGGTGCCGGCGATGTCGCGGACCCAGATCTTGGCGATGCCCTTCTGCTCGAGCGAGTTGGCGGTCTCGTTGATGTTCAGCGCGGCCTCGAGCTGGCCGGCGCGCAGAGCCGCCGAGGTCGCGGTGACGGTGGTGAAGGTGCGCAGCTCGATCGGCTTGAGGCCCTTGGCCTCCATCGCGGTGCTGAACTCGCGCGCCTTGCGCTCGGTGTAGGTCGCCGATTCCACGCCCACCACGCGGCCGGCGAGATCCTCGAATTTTTCGAGCTTCAGGCTGGAGGAGGGATCGGTGTAGATGCTGATCGCCTGCTGCGCGTAAGGCACGAGGTAGAGCATCTTGGAGCGCTCCTCGGTCCAGAACAGGCCGGTGTTGATGGCATCGAAACGCCCCGAGCGCAGCGCCGGGATCATCGGCGGGAAATCCATGCGCAGGAATACTGCCTCGACGCAGATGCGCTTGGCGATCTCGCGGGCGAGCTCGACATTGAGGCCCTGCAACTCACCCTTGTCGTCGACGAATTGCTGCGGCGGCAGCGTCGGGTTGATCGACATCTGCCATTTCGGCGCCTCGATCAGGCTCGACGCCGGCACTTTCGGCGTGCAGGTCTGGGCGCCGGCCGCCTGCGTCAGGCCGACCAGAAGGACGAGGACGGAGAAGGTTTTGGGAAATCGCATCTGAATACTCCGATCAAATCTTGGGTGGCAGAGGAGCCGTTCTCCGGTCCGCGTCTTCTTCATTGTCTCGTCATGTGGCCGCCGCAGCATCAGCTCGCCGGGTCAGGATCAGCGAGATGTGGCGCGCCGCGGTCACCACCTCGTCGCGCTGGTTGAGGAGGTCGAGCGTCTCGACGACGATGCCGCGCGCGGGGTTCTTGGTCGGCCGCTTCTCGACGAAACGAAAGCGCACGCGCAAGGTGTCGCCGGCGGCGATGGGCCCCCTGAACTTCACCTCGTCCCAGCCGAGCGAGGCGACCGAGGTCTCTTCATATAGCTTGAGCTCCGACTTCAGCCCCTCCATCAGCGACAGGCCGTACAGCCCGTGGCCGATCACCGCGGGAAAGCCGCGGGAGCGCGCGTAGGCGCCATCGACATGGAGCGGATGATGGTCGCGCGTGACGTCGGCGAAGGTCGCGATGTCGGCTTCCGTCACGGTGTGCACGGCGGTCTCGAACTCCGCGCCGAGCGCGATATCTTCGTAACGGAGATTGATCGGGCCGCTGGCGTTCATGCTGATCCCTCAGGCAACCTTGCGTGGCCGCGCCGGCAGGGCATTGAAGGTTTGCGCGATCCCCATCGGCCCGGAGCGGAAGATGCGCGGGTCCATGTCCTTCAAATGCGGGCTGATGTGCGGCTTGAAACCCATATGGGCGAGGATGTCCTCCTCGAGGCGAACGCCCGGCGCGATCTCGGTCAACGTCACGTGTCCGTTCTCCAGCTCGAACACGGCGCGCTCGGTGACGTAGCTGACATGCTGGCCGCGCTGCGCAGCGAGAGAGGCGCTGAAGCTGATCTGGCCCACTTGCGGCACGAATTTGCGGAAGGCACCGTCCCGCCGGATCGCGAGGCGGCCGTTCTCGACGCCGATGTCGAACTTGCCGCCGGTCATGGTGCCGCTGAAGATCAGCCGCTTGGCGTTCTGGGTGATGTCGATGAAGCCGCCGGAGCCGTCGCGGCGTTCGCCGAAGCGGGTGACGTTGACGTTGCCGGCTTCGTCCACCTCCGCGAAGGAGAGGAAGGCGCAGGAGAGGCCGCCGCCGTCGTAGAAGTCGAACTGATAGGCCTGGTCGAGAATGACACGCGGATTGATGGCGGTGCCGAACTCGCGGGCGTGGCCGGGCACGCCGCCGACGACGCCGGATTCCACCGTCAGCGTGATTAGGTCGGAGATGCCTTCCTCGGCCGCGACATTGGGGATCATCGCGGAGATGCCGACGCCGAGATTGACGACGTCGCGCGGGCGCAATTCGAAGGCGGCGCGGCGAGCGATGACGCGACGCTCGGTCAGCGGATCGGGCGTGATCATCGCCACCGGCACGCGCGTCTCGCCACAGCGAGCCGGATCGTAGGCCGTGCCGTAGGTCTGCATCTGCTCGGGCTCGAGCACGACGTGGTCGATCAGGAAGCCCGGGATCTTCACCATCTGCGGATGGATCGAGCCGCGCTTCACGATGCGCTTGACCTGGCAGATCACGGTGCCGCCGGCATTGTGCACGGCCTGTGCGATCGAGAGATCCTCGCGCGTCGTGCCTTCGTGCTCCATGCTGATATAGCCGTCCTCGTCGGCCGAGGTGCCGCGGATGATGGCGACATCGGGCGGGGCGGGCACGCGGTAGAGCAGCCAGGACTGGCCGTGCAGCTCGAGCAAATCGACCAGCGGCGCGGTGGTGCGCTTGTTCATGCGCCCGCCGTCCTGCCGCGGGTCCATGTAGGTGTTGAGGCCGACATGGGTGAGCACGCCGGGATGTTTCGCCGCCATGGCGCGGCAGAGCTGGCTCATCACGCCTTGCGGGAAATTGTAGGCGTCGATCAGCTCGTCGCGGACGAGGCGCATGAACGGCACCTGCAGGCCGAAATTCCCGCCGATCACGCGCGCGATCAGGCCTTCATGGGCGAGATGGCAGAGGCCCTTCTCGGAGACGGCGCCGACGCCGGTGATGTTGATCAGCGTCAGATCGTGTGGGCCCTGGCCGCCGAGAAAGCGCTGCTCCAGCGCGTCGAGAATAGCTTCGGCCGCGCCCGTGCCGCCATTGCCGCCGACGATCAGCGTGTCGGTGTCGCGGATTAGGCCCGCGGCTTCTTTCGCCGTGATGATGCTCAGCATGCCCTCACGCGGCCTCCTTCTCGACCTGGCGGGCGATGATCAGCCGCTGGATCTGGTTGGTGCCCTCGTAGATCTGGGCGAGGCGCACGTCGCGGAAGATGCGCTCGATGCGGTATTCGCGCGAATAACCGTTGCCGCCGTGGATCTGCAGCGCGTTGGAGACGTGCTTCATCGCCATGTCGGTCGTGAACAGCTTTGCCTGCGCCGCCTCCTTGGCGATCGGCTCGCCGGCATCGTGCAGGCGCGCGGCGTGGTGGATCAGGAGGCGCGCAGCGGCGATGTCGGTCGACATATCCGCGAGCATGAACTGCACCGCCTGGAAGCCGATGATGGACTGGCCGAACTGCTTGCGGTCCTTTGCATAGGCGGTCGCGTCCTCGAACGCAGCCTGCGCCATGCCGAGCGCCATCGAGGCCATCATCAGCCGGCTGAAGTTGAAATTGCTCATGGCCATCTTGAAGGCCTGGTTCTCCGGCCCCATTACGCTGTCGGTGGGCAGGCGCACGTCGGAGAAGGTGATCTGGCAGTCGTCGAGGCCGTGCATGCCGAGCAACTCCTCGTTCTTGCCGCGGGCGATGCCGGGCAGGGCGCCGTCCACGAGAAGACAGGAGATGGCGCGATGGCCCGCATCTGCGCCGGTGCGCGCGAACACCATGATGCGGTCGGCGACGCCGCCGAGCGTCACCCAGGCCTTGGTGCCGTTGAGCCGCCAGCCATTGCCTTCGCGCACCGCGTTGGTGCGGATGCCCGCGACGTCGGAGCCGTGGTCGGGCTCGGAGACGGCGGTGGCCGGAATGATGTCGCCGCTAAGAATTTGCGGGATCAGCGCCCTGTGCGCGTCGATGCCGTGATGGTCGAAGAACAACACGGCCTCGACCGGGATCGCGAAGGCGTTGGCGACCGCGCCGGAGCAGCGCGCCAGCTCCTCCATCGCAATGCAGGCTGCCACTGCATCGAGCCCGGCGCCGCCGGCGCCTTCACGCAGGCAGATGCCGAACAGGCCGAGATCGGCCATGCCCTTGTAGAGCGCGCGGTCGAAGCGGTCCTCGCGGTCGATCGCGGCGGCGCGGGGCAGGATCTCCGCTTCGGCGAAGCGGCGGGCTGTGTCGCGGAGAGCCTTCTGGTCTTGGCTGTAGAAGCGGTCCATGGCGTGCTCCGGTCAGTCGCTGGCGAGCTTGGAATCGTGGGAGACCTCGCTGCGGTCGCGGTCGAGGAAATAGACCGCGACGTCGTCGCCCGGCACGCCATAGGCACTGCACACGCCGCGGGTCAGCGCGATGGCGGCTGCGCGACGCTCGGCCTCGCTGCGGCGGAAGGCGTGGACCTTGAGCAGGATGCGCTGGCCAGTGGCCTGCGCGCCGAACGTGCCGGCGTGGGCGTAATCATCCGCCGCAATGGGCAGGAAATAGAGCGTGACCGTATCAGCGGTGACGCCGAACGCCGATATCAGGCCGTCGGTCACGGACTGCGCCAGCGCGGCCTTGCGCTGGGATGGAGCTTGCGGGGCGAGCACTTCAACATAGGGCATCGATCAGACCTTCGCGGATTTGGCCGCAGATGATTTGGATGAAGACGATTTGGACCTGCCGGATTTCGCAGGGGCCGGGGCGCCGATCCGGCGGCAGGAGTCGCGCTGCACCAGGCGCGCGCCGACCCGATATTCGCGGACGCCGTCATTGCCATTTCCCTTCGCATCCATGCGATGCAGCAGCCGGTCGACGGCGAGATTGGCAAGATCCCGCGCGCCGTTGTCGACGATGCTGATGGCCGGGCGATGCCATTCGAACCAGGGCATGTCCTCGTAGCAGAGCAGCGAGAGGTCGTCGGGGATCGCGATGTTCCGCTCCGCCGTCACGCGCAGCACGCCGAGCGTCGCTTCATGGTTGGCGACGAAGATCGCGCTGGGCGGGCGGGGAAGGTCGAGCAGCTTGCGGGCACAGGTCGCGCCGGTCTCGGGCACGTAGTGGCCGGCATGAATCAATGTGTCGTCCCTGGGGATACCCGCCTCGCGCAGCGCGCGGACATAGCCGGACAACCGTTCGCGGCCCGACGTCGTGTCCTGGCGGCCGACGATCAGCCCGATGCGCTTGTGCCCGAGCTCGATCAGATGGCGTGTGCCCAGATAAGCGCCTTGCGGATCGTCGGCGAGCACGGTCTCGAGATCGGTCGCGTCATCGCGCCGCACCAGGCAGACGATGGGCACGTCCTTGGAGAGTGCCTTGAGCTGCGCGCCGTTCTTGCCGGTGGGCACCACGATCAGCCCGTCGATGCGGTGATCGACCAGCGTGGTGAGGGTATCGCTCTCCTGCTGCGGATCGTCGCCGCCGATGCACAGAAGCATCTGATAACCCAGCGCCTTCAGGCGCGCCTGCACCACTTCGGCCATCACTTGAAACGAGGCGTTGGTGAGATTGTGGACGAGAAGCGCCACGAGTCGCGACTGCCCGGTTTTCAATCCACGCGCGATCGGGTTCGGCCGATAGCCGAGCTCGCGCGCGATGCGCAGCAGGCGCTGCTGCGTGCGTTCGCTGGTCAGGCCGGTTCCCGTCAGCGCTCGGGAAGCAGTGCTGACTGAAACGCGGGCCGCCTGTGCCACATCTTTGAGCGTGACGCTCATCCAACCTGCCGATAGACTGCAAACGATTGCAGAAACGCTATGAGCTTATTCTACGCGGATCAAGCTCAAAAAGTGGATGGTGTTGCCCAATGCAGAGCCATTTATGCAAACGATTGCATAGGGCGTGCGGATATTCCGCAGGCGGCATCCAGCACCTGAACTCACCCTTGCACCCGGCAGTTTCCTGATGAAGACGTTCCGCGGCACCTACACCGTCATGATCACCCCGTTCACGGCAGCGGGCGAGGTCGATGTCGCGGCCTTGCGCGCCTTCGTCGACTGGCAGATCGCGGAGGGCATTCACGGGTTGATCCCGCTCGGCTCGACCGGCGAGTTCCTGTCCATGGACGATGACGAGAAGGCGCTGGTTGCCGAGGTCGTCATTCGGCAGGCCGCGGGGCGCGTCCCCGTGCTGATCGGCACCGGCGCGGAGGATACGCGTGAGGTGGTTCGCCTCAGTCGCCGTGCCGAAAAAGTGGGCGCTGACGGCGTGATGATCATCCCGCCGTTCTATTCGACGCCGACCGACGACGAGCTCGTCCATCACTACAAGACGGTGGCCGATGCGATCGCGCTGCCGATCATGGTCTACAACAATCCGGCAACCGCCAATGTCGACCTCAAGCCGCAGCTCGTGGCGCGCATCGCCGAGATCGACAGCTGTCTCTATATCAAGGAGTCGACGCTGGAGGTGACGCGCGTGCGCGACATCATCCGCCTCTGCGGTGACAAGATGACCGTGTTCGGCGGCATCCTTGGCTTCGAATCCTTTGTCGAGGGCGCGCAGGGCTGGGTGGCCGTGGCCTCCAACGTGGTCCCTGCGGAAATGGCCCGCATCTTCAGCCTCGTCGCCGACCACGGCGCGATCAAGGAAGCGCGCGAGCTCTATCTCAAATACCTGCCGGTGATCGAATTCGTCGGCGGCCAGGCCTACGTCGCCGGCAGCAAGGCGCTGCTCGGCCATATGGGCTTTGCAGCCGGCAATCCGCGCCCGCCGCGGCTGCCGCTGCCAGCCGCGCAGGACGCGGCCGCACGTGCCCTGGTCAAGACATTCGATCTCGTGTGGCGCGGCGCGCCAATTGCGGCTGCTTGAACTGAGGTATGAACGGATGAACCTGCTCGACGGCGTCAAGATCCTCAGCTTCAATCACTATCTCGCGGGGCCGCTGGCTGCGCAGACGCTCGCCGATCTCGGCGCCGACGTCATCGCGGTCGAACCGATCGAGGGCGCGTTTCAGCGCAACTGGGCGGTCGCCAATCATTTCGTTGCGGGTGACAGCGTCAATCATCTGGCGACCGGCCGCAACAAGCGAAGCCTCGCGGTCGATCTCAAGCATCCCGACGGCATTGCCGCGGTGAAGAAGCTGGTCGCGACCGCCGACGTCGTGATGGAGAATTTCCGTCCCGGCACCATGGCCAAGCTCGGTCTCGGTTACGACACGCTCAAGGCGATCAACCCCGGCCTGATCTATGCGGTGGCAACCGGCTTCGGATCGGAGGGGCCGTACAAGGATCGCCCCGGCCAGGATCTTCTGCTCCAGGCGATGTCGGGTCTTGCCATGCGGACCGGACGCGCCGACGGCGAGCCGACGGCAGTCGGCGCCGTCATCGTCGATCAGCACGCCGCCTCGCTCTATGCCATGAGCATTCTAGCGGCGCTGTTCGCCCGGACGAAGACCGGCAAGGGGCAGCTCGTCGAGGTCAACCTCTATCAGGCCGCACTCGATCTCCAGGTCGAGCCGCTGACCGCCTGGCTGAACGGCGCGCCGTCGCCGACGCCGCGCGGTCCGGCTGGCATCGCGGCCTGGTTCAGCCCCGGGCCTTACGGCATTCACGCGACGGCCGACGGCCATCTCGCGATCTCCATGGCCACGCCTAAGGCTCTGGGCGTCGCGCTCGACAGCGAGGAGCTGAAGCAGTTCTGCGACACCGACAGTTTTTCGAAGCGCGAAGAGATCACGCGGATCGTTGCAGCTCGGCTGAAACAGAAGTCGACGGCCGATTGGTTGCCCTCGCTTGAAGCCGCGCGCATCTGGCACGCGCCGGTGCAGGATTATCGCGACCTCGAAAGCGATCCCCAGCTCAACCATCTCGGCGTGTTCAAGAGCGCCGAGAGCGCAGGAGGCGCGTCGATCCGCATGGTCGCGCATCCCGCACGCTATGACGGCCGGACGCCGGAGGTGCGGCTGGTGCCGCAGCGGCTCGGTGCGCAGACGCGGGAGGTGCTCGGCGAGATCGGTTACGGCGCCACGGAGATAGACGCGATGGTCGCGGGCAAAGCCCTCGGAGTTGCACGATGATCGATTTTTCACTCCCTGAGGAGACGCGCCTGCTGGTCGATACCGTCCGCCGTTTCGTCGAGACGGAGGTGCAGCCGCTCGAAGAAGAGGTGGAGCTGACTGCCAAGGTGCCGGCCGACGCGCTTGCGGTCACCAAGGCCAAGGCAAAGAAGCTCGGCCTTTACGCCATGAACATGCCGGCGGATGTCGGCGGCGGCGGGCTGTCCTGCGTCGAGCATTGCCTGGTCGAAGAAGAGTTCGGCAAGACCTCCGATGCGCTGATCCGCCGCGTGTTTGGCCAGGTCTATCCGATGCTGATGGCCTGCAAGGGCGACCAGGTCGAGCGCTATCTGCTGCCGACGGTGAAGGGCGACAAGATCTGCGCCATGGCGATCACCGAGCCGGGCGCCGGTTCCGACGCGGCGTCGATCAGCACGACGGCGCATCTCGACGGCGACGAATGGGTGCTGAACGGCACCAAGCATTTCATCAGCGACGGCGACATCGCCGATTACGTGATCCTGATGGCACTGACGGACAAGGAAAAACGTGCCCGCGGCGGCATCACGCTGTTCCTGGTCGACCGCGGCACGCCGGGTTTCAAGGTCGCGCGCACCCAGCCGATGATGGGCCATCGCGGCTATGGCCATGCCGAGCTGAGTTTTGAGGACTGCCGCATTCCTAAGGACGCGGTGCTCGGCGAGGTCGGCGGCGGCTTCAAGCTGATCATGCAGAGCGTGCTGCAGATCCGCCTCGCCCATATCGGCGCGCGTGCCGTCGGCATGGCGCAGCGCGCGCTGGAGATGATGCGCAGGCATGCCGGCGAGCGGCGCCAGTTCGGCCAGCTGATCGGCGACTTCCAGATGGTGCAGAAGCTGATCGCCGATTCCGCCACCGAGATTTTTGGTGTGAAGATGATGGTGATGAACGCCGCCTGGGACATCGATCAGGGCAGGGATGCGCGCGACAAGGTCTCGATGATCAAGGTCGCGGCCTCCGAGATGCAGGGCCGCGTGGTCGACCGCGCCATCCAGGTGTTCGGCGGCATGGGTTTCAGCAAGGATTTGCCGCTGGAGCGGATGTATCGCGACGCTCGCGTCACCCGCATCTATGACGGCACCTCCGAGATCCACCGCATGCTGGTTGCGCGCAGCACCATCAAGAACGGCCTGCACCTCTAGGGAAGCGATCGATGTCCCACGCACCTCTCAAGCCTGGCGCCGCCTTTGCCTTCCGCAAGACCATGACGGTGGCCGAGCAGGCAATGTTCACCGGCATCAGTGGCAATCTCGGCGGTCTCTATGTCGATGCCGTCCGCGCCAAAAAGGCGGGCGCCTCTAACATGGTGGCATTCGAGCTCGCGGTCGGCGGTCTGGCCACCACCTGCCTCAGCCAGCTCGGTGGGCCGACACGGCGGATCGGCAGCATCGCGCTGAATTTCGCTGCGCCCGTGATCGTCGGCGAGTCCGTCGAGGCCCGGGCCGAGATCGTTTCGGTTGACGGCGACGATGCGACCTGTCGCGTCACCTGCACGCTGTCGCCCTCAGGCGCGACCGTGGTGGACGGCACCGCGACGCTGGTTCCCTTTGCCAAGGCCTGAGCCATGTACGAGCCAAAGTCCTTCGACGATCTCAGGGTGAATGACAGGGTCAGCCTGAGCAAGACCATCACAGAGGCCGATGGCGCGCTCTATATCGCTGCGACAGGCGATTTCGGCCCCGTTCATGTCGACGAGGTCTATGCTGGCGCGACGCGCTTTGGCCGCAGGCTGGCGCCGGGGATCATGGTCGCGGGCCTCTGCACCAGCATCCTCACCAGCGAGCTGGTCGGCACCATCGGCGTGTCGGTGGAGGACCGCTTCTGGTTCACCGGTCCCGTGTTCTACGGCGACACGCTCACCTTCGACGTCTGGATCGCCGAGCAGCACGACGAGACTCGCACCATCATCTGGGAGGCGAGCGCGCGCAACGAGGGCGGCCTCGAAGTGCTGAAGGCGCGCGCGAGCCTGAAATTTCCGCGGCGAAAACCGTCATGAGCAAGGCGATGAAAAAGCCGGATTTGCGCGGCGTCACGGTCGCGACCGTGCTGCCCTTCAGGGACGACAGCTCGATCGACTGGGACGGCTATGCCCGCGTGCTCGACTATTGCGCCTGCCCGGACGGCATCGCGGCGGTGTTCGTCAATGGACATGCCGGCGAGGGCGGGTCGCTCTCGGACGACGAACGTCAGGCCGTGATCGAGCGGACACGCCGGCAGATCGGCAGCAAGCCGCTATTGGCCGGCATCATCGCGCATTCCACGGCGGAAGCGATCCATCAGGCCCAGCTCGCGGAAGCTGCCGGCGCCGATTGCGCCGTGTTGTTCCCGCCCGCACCGCTCGGCGGCGGAGCCTCGGCGACCTCGCACGCGCCGGCGGCTTTCGTGCAGGCGGTCGGCTCCGCGATCGGAATTCCCGTGTCGATCTTCCAATATCCGCTCGCATCGGGATTTGGCTACTCGCCGGAGACCTTGGCCAAGATCGCAGCGCTCGACAGCGTCATCGCCATCAAGGAGGGCAGCGACACCATGCTGGCCTATGACGAGAACCGGCGGGCGGTGAAGCAGGCCGATCCCTCTGTCGCGATCCTGCCGTCGAACTTCAACTGGTTCCTGCCGCAGCTCGCCGTCGGCGGCGACGGCATTCTCTCCGGCCTCGTCAGCCTCGCGCCGCATCTGTTCGTGGCGCTGTGGCAGGCCTCGCTCGCCGACGACCTCAAGGCGATGCGCGCCGTCAACGAGCGGCTCTATCCGATCGTCCGCGCGATCTACGGGCCTGCTCCGATCATGGACATGCACACGCGCATGAAGGTCGGGCTGAAGGCGCTCGGCCTGATCCGCAATGCCGATCCGCGGCCGCCGCTGCTGCCGGTTCTGCCTGCGCTGTGCGATGCCATTGCAACGACGGTGGGTGCGGCGCGCGCGGCCGGCGACATCCGCACTTAGCATGAGGAACGAGCCGATGCTGGACGACGCCTTCATCCACATCGTGCGGGTCGACATCGATCCCGAGCACGAGGCTGCGTTCAACGCTTGGTACGAGCAGAAGCATTTCCCTGATCTGCTCGCCTGTCCCGGCTGGCTCTCGGCCAAGCGCTTCGTCTCGGTCGGCGACGGGCCGAAATACGCCGCCATGTACGAGGTCGCGGGGCGATGGGCATTCGAGACGCCGGAGTTCCTGAAGGTGAAGGGTTTTGGTCCGTTCGAATCCCTGGTGAAGAATTTCATGCGCATCCAGCTCAGGCCGATGTCGGGACCGGCTTGAGCAGATCGAAGACGATGCTGCCTGCCGCGTCGCGAGATCCGGCCGGCCGCATCCAAGAAACGTCGAGGGGAATCCCGGGCGGGGAACTGCATCGGTTATTGGCGTCTTACTGGAGGTATCCATGGTCTCGACACTGTTTCGCTTGAGTGCGGCCGCCGCACTCGTTCTCGCGTCCACGGCGGTGCATGCCGCCTGTACGCCCGCAATCACCGATGACAACCTGATTGCGCCCGGCAAATTGCAGCTCTCCATCAACCCGACCAATCCGCCGCAGCAATTCGTCGACAAGGACGGCCAGCTGCAGGGCCTCAACGTGGAGCTCGCCGCCGAGCTCGGCAAGCGGTTGTGTCTTCCGGTCGAACTCGTCCGGATGGATTTTCCGGCGATGATTCCTGCCTTGGGCGCAGCGCGCATCGACGGCGTCAATACCGGCATGTTCTGGACCGAGGAACGCTCGAAGCTGATGTACATGGTGCCGTATGCCATTCAGGCGATCTCTGTCGTGGTGGCCCCCGATAGCGGCACAAAAATTGCTACCGAAAACGATCTGATCGGAAAATCATCCGCGGTCGAGGTCAGCAGCTACCAGATGAACTGGCTCAAGAAACTCAGCGATGCGAGCGTCGCAAAGGGCGGCGCAGCCGTCGAGATGCGCACGTTCCCGACCGCGACCAACGTCGTCAGCGCGCTGCTTGCGGGCCAGGTTGACAATGCGCTGCTGGTCGACAGCGTGGCGCGCGATCTCGTTGGCCGTGGTCGCGTGAAGGAAGTCCTGAGCGGGCTCGGCACGGCCAGGACCACGCTTGGTTTCCGCAACAAGACGGTCGCCGATACCGTCGTCAAGGCGCTGAACGCGATGCGGGCCGACGGCTTTTATCAGGCGCTGTTCGACAAGTTCGGCCTGACCGCCATGCCGGCCGACCAGCCGCTTGCGATCGCCGGCCCCGGTCCGGCCTGATACCTACGGAGACGAGCCGATGAGCCATTTCAGTCCGACGGCCGCCGTCAGCTACTTCTTCAATTACTTCCTGATGAAGGGAGTGCTCGTCACCATCGGCTTGACGGTGGCGGCGGTCGTCGGCGGTTTGATCCTCGGCATGGGCATCGCGTTGCTGCGCATGTCGTCCAATCCGGTGCTCGCGGGTGCCGCGCGCTTTTACATCTGGTTCTTCCGCGGCACGCCGCTGCTGATCCAGCTCGTGGTGATTTACAGCGGCTTGCCGCAGCTCGGCATCAAGTTCTCCGTGATCACCTGCGCACTCGTCGGCCTGATCCTCAACGAAGCCGCCTATCTCGCCGAGATCGTGCGCAGCGGCTTCATGGCGGTGTCGGCGGGGCAGCGCGAGGCCGCCTGGGCGCTCAGCCTGTCGCCCTGGGTTACGTTCCGCCGCGTGACCCTGCCGCAGGCGTTCCGCCTGATGATCCCGCCGCTCGGCAACTCCATCAACTCGCTCTTGAAGGCGACCTCGCTTGCCTCCGTGATCTCGGTCGAGGAGCTCATGCGCCGCAGCGACATGCTGATGCAGGAGCATTTCCAGATCCTCGAAGTCTATGCGGCGGCGACGGCGTATTACCTGATCCTCACCTCGGTCTGGGACGCGGTACAGCGCCGGCTGGAGAAGCATTTCGGTCGATCGAATGCCGCGAAAACGAGGCGGGTCGCAGCGAGCGCGCCGGTCGCACAGGCGAGCGTGGAGGCCCGCGCATGAGCGAGATATCGATGACTACGGCCGAAGGTTCAACGGTGCAGCCGCAAATCCGTGAGGTGCCTGCGGTCCGCATGGAGGCGGTCTACAAGCACTATGGTGACTTCACCGCGTTGAACGAGGTCGATCTCAGAGTTGCCAAGGGTGAGAAGATCGTGGTTTGCGGTCCCTCCGGCTCGGGCAAGTCGACGCTCATTCGCTGCGTCAACCACATCGAGAAGCACGACGAGGGCCTGATCTACGTCAACGGCGTCGAGCTCGATCGCCAGCGCAAGAACATCGACGCCGTCAGGCGCGATACCGGCATGGTGTTCCAGAGCTTTAATCTGTTTCCTCACATGACGGTGCTGGAGAACTGCATCCTGGCCCCGATGACCGTGAACGGCATGAGTGAGGCGGAGGCAAAGGACCTCGCCATGCATTTCCTCACCAAGGTCCGGATTCCCGATCAGGCCGAGAAATTTCCCGGGCAGCTCTCCGGCGGCCAGCAGCAGCGCGTCGCCATCGCACGCGCGCTGTGCATGCGGCCCAAGATCATGCTGTTCGACGAGCCGACCTCCGCGCTCGACCCGGAAATGGTCAAGGAAGTGCTGGAGACCATGAAGAAGCTCGCGGAGGAGGGCATGACCATGCTGTGCGTGACCCACGAGATGGGCTTTGCCCGCGAGGTCGCCGACCGCATCGTATTCATGAACGAGGGCAAGGTGGTCGAGCAGGCCGCGCCGGTGGAATTCTTCAAGCATCCGAAGTCCGAGCGGGCGCGGACGTTCCTCGATCAGATCATTCATTGATCGGCCAAGATGCGGACATTCAGCGACCGCCTGCGCGGCATTCACGCCGCCACCATCGTGCCGATGACGCCCGATTTCGAGATCGACGAGGCGCAGCTCGCAGCGCATCTCGCGTCGGTGGCGTCCGCGCCCGGCATCAATGGGCTCCTCGTCAACGGCCACGCCGGCGAGAATTTCGTGCTGTCGCTGGCCGAGAAGCGGCGCGTGGTGGAGCTGGCGCGCCAGCACACGCCGCAGGACTGCCTGATCGTCTCCGGGGTCAATCATGAATCGAGCCTGGAGTCCGCGCGCGAAGCGGCTGCGCTGCAACAGGCCGGCGCCGACGGGCTGCTGGTGTTTCCACCCAACAGCTGGGCGCTCGGCCACGCCGATGACTGCGTGATCGAGCATCACCGCTACATCCGCGATGCCACGACCGCGCCGCTAATGCTCTACGCTGCACCCGTCGGCGCGGGCGCGATGGCCTACGCGCCGCCGCTGCTTACGCGGCTTGTCGCCGATCCCCGTTTCGTTGCGGTGAAGGAAGGCAGCTGGGAGGTTGCGGCCTACGAACAGAATCTCAGGCTGATCCGCAAGCTGCGACCGGACTTCGTCGTGCTCGGTTCCGGCGACGAGCACCTGCTGACGAGCTATCTCGTCGGCTCGGCCGGCAGTCAGGTCAGCCTCGCCTGTGTGGTACCGGAGCTTGTGGTCGACCTCTGGGTTGCGGCCGAAGCCGGCGATTGGAAGCGGTCACGCGCCGCGCATGAGAAGCTCTATCCGCTGGCGGTCGCGATCTATCGCGATGCGCCCGGAGGACGCGCGACCGTGCGGCTCAAAGCCTGCCTGAAGCTGCTCGGACGCCTGTCATGCGACGCGGCGCGGCCGCCACAGCCGGCGGCGACACACGGCGAGTTGCAGGCGCTCGAGCAGGCACTGCGCTTCGCCGGCGCGCTCTAAGCCGCGAAGAACGGATTCGCCGGCCGCGCGAGGCCGAGATGATCGCGCAATGTCGTGCCTTCATAGTCCGCACGGAACAGCCCGCGCTCCTGGAGGATCGGCACGACGAGCTGGACGAAGTCCTCGAACCCCTCGTGGAAATAAGGCGGCATCACATTGAAGCCGTCGGCGGCATGCTCCTCGAACCAGAGCTGGAGTGTGTCGGCGATGCGCTCGGCCGAGCCGCACAGCACCCAATGGCCGCGGGCGGCGGCGGTGAGATTGTAGAGATCGCGCAGCGTCATGTTCTCGCGGCGGCCCTTGGCAAGCATGACGCTGGCGAAGCTGTGATAGCTGTCTGATGGCGCGATGTCGGGGATCGGCCCGTCGAGATCGTAGGCCGACATGTCGCGCCCGAAGCGGTCCGACAGGATGGCGAGCGCGATGCTGCCGCTGACGAAGTTCTGGAGCGTGTTGAGCTTCTCGAATGCCTCCTTGTCGGTGCGGCCGACCACCGGCATCACGCCTGGCAGCACCGTGACGTCCTCGGGCCTGCGTCCGAACGCCGGCAGGCGCGTCTTCAGCGAGGCGTAGCCGGCCTTGGCTTCCTCGATATCCTGCACCACCGAGAACACGATGTCGGCGGTGCGCGCGGCGAGTGCCTGGCCGGCTTCGGAGCCGCCGGCCTGGAGCACGACGGGCTGGCCCTGCGGGCTGCGGCCGATGTTGAGCGGGCCCTTCACCTTGAAGAATGCGCCGTCATGGTCGATCGGGCCGCGATCGCGCCGCGCCGCCACTGCTGCTCGGCAGTCATCTCGACAGCCAGCCGACCGGCGGTAAATTCGACGGCGCCGCCGGCGTGATGGCGGCGCTCGAAGCTGCGGTCTCGCTGGCCGAGCAAGGCGAGAAGCCTGCGCGCGACCTCATCGTCGTCGCCTGGATGAACGAGGAAGGCTCGCGCTTCGCCCCGGGCATGATGGGCTCGGAGGCCTTTACCGGCGAGCGTGGCATGGATGCGATCCGCGCCGCGCGCGATGCGGATGGCATCAGCGTCGGCGAGGCGCTCGACCGCCTCCACCAGGCTTTCCCCGATATGCCGCACAGGCCCCTCGGCTTTGCCGCCGGGGCCTATCTCGAATTGCACATCGAGCAGGGACCGGTGCTGGAGGCGGCGGACTGCATGATCGGTGTCGTCACCGGCATCCAGGGCAAGAAGACCTTTCAGGTGGTCGTCGAGGGTGCCGAGGGCCATGCCGGCACGCTGGCGCAGCAGGAGCGGCGCGATGCGCTCGCGGCCTTTGCGGAGGTCGCGAGCGCACTTCATGCCGAGATCGGCGCCATCGATGCCGACATCAAGTTCACCATTGGCCGGGTCGCCGTCGTGCCGAACGCGCCGTCCGTGGTGCCGTCGCGCGTCAGCTTCAGCATCGATCTGCGCCATCCTGACAATGTCGTGCTCGACGCGGCGGGTGCGCGCATCAAAACTCTTTGCCAGGAGAAGGCCCCGCCGTGCTCGGTTACGGTGACGCCGCTCGTGGATGCGCCGTCGAACGTCTTCGATCAGCGCCTGCGTGCGAGCATCGCGGAGGCCGCGCGTAAGCAGCGGTATTCCGCCATGGCGATCCTCTCTGCCGCCGGTCACGATGCCCGTCATCTGGCCAAGGTCTGCCCGGCTGCGATGATCTTCATCCCGTGCCGCGACGGCGCGAGCCATGTCGAGCATGAATGGGCTGAACCCGATCATGTCGCGGCCGGCACCGCCGTGCTGGCACAGGTGCTGCGCGAACTCGCCTTCGCGCCTGCCATCGAGGCGTGAGGACACCGATGCAAGATGTGGCTCCTCGGGACTACCGCGACGCGATGGCCTGTCTCGGCGCGGCCGTCACTATCGTCGCCACCGACGGGGCTGCGGGCCGCGCCGGATTCACCGCATCTGCAATCTGCAGCGTCACTGACGATCCGCCGACGCTTCTGGTCTGCATGAACCGCGGCTCCTCCGCCTATGGCAGCGTGACCCGCAATAAGGTGGTATGCGTCAACGTGCTCTCGGCGCGTCACGAGCGACTATCCCGCCTGTTCGGCGGCAAGGTGCCCGCTGAGGAACGCTTTGCCGCTGCGGCGTGGTCGACACTCGCAACCGGCGCGCCCGTGCTGGCCGACTGTGCCGCGGCGTTCGACTGCCGGATTGCGGACGTCGTCAATGTTGGCACGCATGATGTGCTGTTCTGCCGGGTCGTCGCGCTGCAAAGATCTGGCTGCGCCGACAATCTGATCTATTTCGGCCGCGCCTACCACACGATCGGGGTGATCATTCCGGCTGAGGCTGGACCCGAATCCGCTCTTGGCCGATCCTGATGGGGCCGGCGGCTATCGCCAGCCGTTCCAGCAGTCTCTATGTCATGGAAAGAGATCGTCACCCGGGCAAGCGTATCCCTTGCGGGGATGCACTAGGCGGCCGCGTCTTGGCCATCGCCGCTTCAGAAATGACCATCGACGTGCAAGGTCGGCACACTAACATCTGTACCTCCGATTCGAGGGCGGGGTACGAGAGAGCGCTGAGGAGCAACGCCAGCTGTTTCGAACTTGAAAGCGTCACACCTTCACCGCGTGGCTGCAAAGCACCGGCGCTTCGAACCGCGTCGCAGAAACGGCCTCGGCAGGTCTTGGCGGAGGCCGAAAATCAAGCGGACGCGGAGTTCGAGGCCGCCAGTGAAATTATCGCTGCCCAGGGTGCAAGGCTGCCCGAGCTTCGCGCAAGCGTTGCGCGAGCCAGACTCCAGGCGGCACGCGGCATGCGGCGAGAGGCGCGCGACGCTCTTGTGCCGATCCACAGCTGGTTCAGCGAGGGCTTGGAAACACGCGATCTCGTGGAAGCTCGCAAGTTGCTGGCAGACCTGTGACGAAGTTACCGCAATAACGACCCATCTCCCTGTCCATCGTTCGGTAATGCGGTGATCAATTCGGTAATACTCCTCGCAGCAGGCAGCGCGCCGCGATATATTTTCGTTCGAAGGACTGCTGAGCCTCAAGGTTTATGGGCATCATGGTCAACCCCACGCCCGGAATGCGGAGAGTGCTACGGCAAGCGCACCTGTACGGCCGTTTGGTCGCACATGATGGGAAATTGTACTATCCGGGCGGTAACCACCGATTATGCAGTGAAGAGACCGCGATCGCAATGGTAAAGGCAGGCTGGCTCAGGCATCGCGGCGACGACTATGAAATTACGTCCGACGGCATAAGGGCCGATGCGCGGCGCGAATAGCTCCTTCTGACCGGCACCTCCGCCTCGTGCGGATCGTGCGGAAACGGCAGTGATATGCAGGCTCAGACCGGGAGAATTCGACAACAACGAGTGTGCCCCCGAGGCATCGATAATTTGCGGGCGCAATCGGACGTCGCCGCGACCGCAATACCCGAGGGAAAGATCGGCTAATCTATTGCGGCAACGGTTTGCTCGCCCGATGTCAGTAGCGCCATGCCGCAACGACGGCTGTTAGCCACCAGACCCGAGCAAAAACGCATCGACCGACGCAGCTAATCGGTCTGCCACTTGCATGGCCGGGCGCTGCGGCTCCCAACGGCCGCCTTCCGGGAACTGATGCGCGTTGCCCTTTGTCAGATACCGCCCAACCTATTTTTCGATCATAGGTCCAAATTGACCCGATATTCTTCAAAAATAGCGGGCTCCGTGATGTTGTGTTCAGCGATCAGGTAAGCCTTTGGCATAGGCCAGTCTCCGCTCTTGATTTGCATGTCGGAAAATTATCGTGCCCACCAGCCTACCAGCGGAAGGGTCAGCGCCTGGTATTGCGCGATACAAAATTTCGTGCGGGAACGCGCGACTGCCTACCCTGACAACACCGCACGACCTTGTATCCCAATCGTGCCTCGCGCAAGCGACCACGGGCGAGTTTGCAGGACGGGGGCTACACCGGGGTGAGCGGCTGCGTAATGGTCAATATTTCGGCCATACCTGGCGAAGCTCCCAAAATGAGTTCATCCCACGAGGATCCTCGCGCGCAGGCAGCGAGAGGCCACTAAGGGCGGTCGCCCGCCGCTCCACTCATTCGCTGCGCGTTCGCTCTTTCGTGTGTGATACGTTTGTGTAGTATACGATTGTTCGGATACCGAGAACGAGCGGGAAGGCGCCCATGCCATGAGAGGCGTCACGGAGTGGCTCGAGTCAATCGGCTTATCGACGTACGCCCAGCGCTTCGCCGAAAACGGCATTGACCTCTCGGTCGTCCGCGACCTGACAGAACAGGACCTAAAGGAGCTGGGCGTCCTGCTAGGTCATCGCCGCAAGCTGCTGCGCGCCATCGCAGAGCTTGATGACGAAATTGGGCCTCCGGCTAAAACAGAGCTTTACCCGAGCCGACCGGATGAGGGCGAGCGGCGCCATCTGACGGTGATGTTTTGTGACTTGGTTGGCTCCACAGCCCTTGCGGCGCGGTTGGACCCAGAGGACATGCGAGCCCTGATTAGCGCGTATCACAGCTGCATCGCAGAAGTCATAGGCGGTTATCAGGGAAGGATTGCTCGCTATATGGGTGACGGTGCATTGATCTATTTCGGCTATCCGCACGCCCATGAGGATGATGCCGAACAGGCTGTGCGCGCTGCGCTCGCAATCATTGATGCCGTAGCGAGCGTCCGGAATGTCGCCGCTGCCCTGGAGGTTCGCGTCGGCATTGCGACAGGCACTGTCGTGGTCACCGAGCTTCTGATTGGGAGTGTTCCGGCGGAGCAGGCAGTTGTTGGTGAGACGCCGAACCTCGCCGCGCGACTACAAACGATGGCCGAGCCAGGATCTGTGTTGATCTGCGCGAGGACGCGCCGGCTCGCCGGGGGGGAGTTCGAGTACTGCGAGCTAGATCCCGTCGCGCTGAAAGGCTGGGCGGAGCCGGTCCGGGCGTATCAGGTGCTGCGGACTAGCGGTGTCGAGAGCCGATTCGAGGCGATGCACACCACCAAGCTGCCACCGTTGTTCGGGCGTGACGAGGAGATGGAGCTGTTGTTACGCCGCTGGCGACAAGCTACCCAGGAAGAAGGTCGGGTGGTGACCCTTACGGGCGAGCCGGGGATTGGCAAATCCCACATTGCGTCGGCGCTCAATGAGCGGCTCCAGGGAGAATCACACATCACGCTGCGCTATTTCTGTTCTGAGCATCATACCCACAGCGCATTGTGCCCATTCATTAGCCAGCTCGAACGTGCTGCCAGGTTCAGGCACAGCGACTCGCCTCGGGAGAAGCTATCGAAACTCGAGGCTCTGTTGGTGCAATCCACAGGCGATCCCGAACACCGGGCAGTTCTGGCAAACTTATTGGTGCTACCGGCCGATGATCACTACCGGCTGCAGGATCTCACTCCACAAAAACGTAAAGAGAAGACCTTCGCGGCATTATTGGCCCAGCTTAATGGATTAGCGGCGAGGCAGCCGGTCTTACTCATTTTCGAAGATGTGCATTGGATTGATCCAACCTCGCTTGAGCTGCTCGCAGCTATGGTGGAGCATACGCCGCGGCTTAGGGCACTGGTGCTGATCACGGCGAGAGCCGAATTCACTCCCCCCTGGCCGAGTTATCCTCACACCACCACCATCCCGCTCACCCGACTTAGCCGACGCAACGGCACAGCGTTGGTCCTGCGGGTGACCGGAGGCAAAACCCTCCCCAAGGAGGTAATGGAGCATATTCTCGCACACACCGATGGCGTGCCTCTATTCGTCGAGGAATTAACGAAGATGGTGCTGGAAGGCGGGCTTTTGCGAGAGCGCGACGGGGAATATGTTCTTGAGGGACCTCTGCCGTCATTCGCAATCCCAACTACCTTGCAGGCTTCGCTGATGGCTCGCCTTGATCGGTTGTCACCGGTGCGGGATGTGGCCCAAATCGGTGCTGTCGCGGGGCGAGAATTTCACTACGAGCTTTTGAGCGCCGTCGCTGGACTGCAGAAGCAGAAGTTGGACGAGGCACTTGAGCAGTTGGTCCGTTCGGAACTGATGTTTTGCAGGGGTGAAAATCCACACGCGGTATACACGTTCAAGCACGCTTTGGTGCGAGACGCCGCATATGCTGGGCTCCTGAAGAGCCGCCGCGTGCATCTGCACGCCGCTATCGCGAAGGCGCTGGAGCAGAAATTCCCCGAAGCGGTACGAACGCAGCCCGAGATAATTGCGTGCCATTACACTCAAGCGAAGAACCACGAACGGGCCTTACACTACTGGTACGAAGCAGGCAGGCAGTCAGCGGCCCGCTCGGCGCACAATGAAGCGGTCCGTCACCTGAAGCAAGGGCTGGATCAGATTCCCAAGATCGACAACCCGTTGCTACGCAACAAGTCGGAGTTGCTGCTTCAGATATCACTCGGCAACGCTCTCCGGGCAATTAACGGCTGGAGCACTGACAGCGTGAAGTATGCGTACACGCGAGCACTTCAACTCTGCAACGAGAGTGGGCTTGACGAACATGTCTTGCCTGCGATCTTTGGTTTATGGACGTGGAATTTCGTTCACGCATCGCTTGGTGAAGCGCAAGCCCTTGCAGAACATTTGCTGGATAGCGCCGAGAGGGCGGATAACTCGGTTTTCAGGGTTCTTGCCCACGAGGCTGTAGGGTTTACCTTGTTTGCACAGGGGAAATTTGCCGATGCTCACGCGGAGCTGCAACGTAGTGTTGGCCTCTGTGAGGACAGTAAGGCTGCAGAATACCTTGACCTGTCGGCACAGGACCCCCGAGTTCATGTCCGCGCATACGATGGCATGACTCTCTGCTTGCTCGGTCAACCAGATCGAGCTTTGCAAATGTGCGCGGAGGCACGCCGATACGCAGAGGCGTCTCAACATCCCTTTAGTGAGGCAATCGTACGAACGATAAGCCTTCGCGTGCATCAGCTTCGGGGCGATGCCGCCGCTGTTGCCGCGGAGGCGAACGTCGCCGTTGCATTCTGCAAAGAACATCAGTTTGCGCACTATCTGGCTATGGCCCTTATTTTGCGCGGATGGGCAAGCGCTTACCAAGGCAACTTTGAGAAAGGTCTCGCCGAAATTCAGGAAGGCTTGGAACAAGAGCGCGCCACTGGCGCGCTATTATTTGAGTCTTACGCTTTGGGCCTATTGGCGGATGCATGCATAGAGCACGAACAGTACGCGAAAGCGCTCGACTTTTTGAAGCAGGCGCAATTAAGGCTTAACGCGGAGAATTCTGAAAGCTTTTACGCGGCCGAGATATATCGTTTGTTCGCGGAAGCCTACCTCCGGTCGAACCAGGACTTGGATCAGGCGGAGTACTATTTTTCTAAAGGCTTTGAGGTTGCGCGCGAACAGAAAGCCAAATCCTTGGAGCTTAGACTTTGTTTGAGCATGTGTGGCCTGAGCGAGCTGAGACACAACGCAGACAAGTGTCGCTTACAACTCGGCGAGATTTACCGATCGTTTAGCGAAGGTTTTGAAACTCCGGACCTAGCCAGAGCCAAGGCGAGATTAGAAAGTGCTTGGTAATGATCAGCTTTGGATTTCTTTGGGTTGAAGTGTGGCCGGACAGGGAAGGCCGCTTCTGGCGCAAGCCGGTGCACCGAGAGAGCAAGGGGAATCTTGCGACAGCCAACGAGGAGAAAGCCTTCTGAAGCGGACGGGGCGGCCTTCAGTGGTGCAAGTGCAACGCAAAGTTTCGAGGGTGACCGCAGACTGTGCGAGTGCTGACGATCAACCTCAGTTCTCGAAGATGAAAATTGTCACTCGATCGCCACGTAGCATGGTCGTGCTGATCGACCCGAGATCAAACCGTTCCTATGGTGTGGGTTGGTCGCGTTGGGCGAGGATCAATCCTCGTCCCTACCGCGACCCTCATTGAGGGCCCGCGGCGGTGGGGATGTTGCCTTCTCCTCAGCAGAACGAGATCGGCACCTCGGAAGTAGACCCGTTTCGCAGCTCAATACTTGGCCCGTGGTCTCCCCTGTGAACGCTTCACGTCGGCCCTCGCGGGACGCCGCGCATCACTCGGGGTCGGGGTGGTTGGCTAGACCTTCACCGTGGGGGACTTTCACCTCCTATTCTTTGCCAGCTTTCCTGGCGCACTCTGCGTCGGGCCACCAAGAGCCAGGCGAGCGGGACACCGATCGCGCCGCTTCAAGCGGCGGGTCATCGCTAAGGTGGAGGCACGAAAGGCGCCGGATTCATGTTCCACGCTTTGCTGCGGCTCGGTCGATTGCATCGAACTCGGCCTCACTCAAGCGCCAACCGAGTGCATCGAGATTGGCCCTGGCGTGATGAGGCTTGGTCGCGCCGGGGATGGGAATCACGTGACTGTCGCGCGCCAACAGCCAGTTCAGGGCGACCTGGCTGATGCTGACGTCGTGCGCGCCGGCAATATCGGCGAGACACGTCAGCAGCGCTTGCGTGTCCATGCTGTCCGACGGCTGCGTGAGGCGGCCAGACGCAAGCGGAAAATACGCGACGAGTGCCACATCGAGCTCACGGCAGGCTTCGAGCACGCCATTTGTTTCCGCTGCGCGTCGGAGCAGGCTGTAGTTGACCTGATTGGCGGCGAGCGGAACGCCTGCCCTTGCGAGGTGATCGGCGATGCGTCGCATCTGGTCCGCATTGAAATTTGCCACGCCGACCGCGCGTGCCTTGCCGGACTTCACCGCTTCGACCAAACCTTCGGCGAACACTCCCACGTCGATCAAGGGCAGCGGATAGTGAACATAGTAGAGATCGATTGTCTCGAGGCCCAGGCGCGCGAGTGAACCGTCAAGCGCGCTCATCAGGCGGCGCGGAGAGGTTCGGCCCGGAAAGGGAAGGAATTTCGATGCTATCACCGCGCGGGTGGGACCAGCGCGCAAGCAGTCCCCCACAACGCGCTCCGAGAAATAGATCTCAGCCGTGTCGATCATGCACGGGCCGGCATCATGAATGGTCCTGTATGTTTCGAATACGGCCCCACGATCGGCACGCCGCCATTTGTTCGTGCCGATGCCCAAGGGCAGCACATCGATGCCGGTTCGACCCAAAGGGCGCGTGCCATGGCGCATATCATGATCTGCCGGCATCGCTGGACCTCTCACAGAGCGACAGCGCCGTTAGCTGGCTATAGTGTGATGACGCCGGCGTTTCAAGGCACGCCGTAGCGACTACGGCCGCATCGTCTTCCGCGGCTACGTCCGTATCAGGACGACGCAAGCCGGATCAGGCTGGTCTGCCACTATCAACGGAACAGTTGACCGAGCATTTCTTTCAACAGGTTACATGAAAGAGTCCGATTCTCTTTGCGCGTGAGCGGTTGAACATCCGGATTGCCTCGGGTGTCGGCTTCAACACGACCTCGCAGCCCTTTCTTTCGAAATAGGCTTCAGCTTCCGGTGATAGGTGTACGTTGCCCATCTGACCCGAGCCGATGACGACCTGGTCGCAGCCCTTCTCGAAGAGAAATTTTGCCTCATCTTTTGAAAGCACGTGCGATGTACCATACAGCTTCTTTGATAGCTTCTTTTTCCGCTTCACAATTTCGCCGGAAAGGCGAACGACGACGTCGTGCTCATAAGTCTTTCCATCAATCGTGATCGCGCCAAATACGGTGTTGTCAATCTTCATCGTGGCCTCCTGATCAGAATCCTGCTCCAACACGCAGTACTGAGGCGCCTCGACGCCGGCATCATCCTCACTCAAGAACGTTCCAGTCTGCCGATCCGGATCGGGACACGCCGCTGCCCCCAGCTGCCGGGGCGTGCCTCGAACAAGCCGGGGATTGCGGTGGAACAAACACCGCAGCGGCCGTCGCCTGTGAGCCGCCAAGTCGTGATGTCATACCAATCTCGGCCGATGACCCGCTCACCACAGCTCGGACAGTACGTGCTTTGGCCCCTCTCGTCATGGACATTCCCGGTGTAGACGAAATGCAGTCCCACCTTGCGCGCGACATCGCGAGCGGTCGTCAGCGTGAAGGCCGGCGTACAGGGCAGATCCAGCATCTTGTAGTCAGGGTGGAAGGCGGTGAAATGTAAGGGCACGTCAGGTCCCAGCCTTGTCATCACCCATTCGCTCAGCTTCTTCACCTCCTCCGGGCCGTCATTGTGACCCGGGATCAGCAGCGTTGTGATTTCGAACCAGACATTCGTCCCGTACTTCAGATACTCGAGCGTCTCGAGGACGGCGCCGAGATGGCCGGTGCACAGCCGCTTGTAGAACGCCTCAGTGAACGCCTTGAGGTCGACATTGGCGGCGTCCATGAAAGTGTAAAGCTCCTCCCGCGCCGCCGCGTCAATGTAGCCCGCTGTGACCGCCACGTTCTTTATCCCGCGCCGGCGCGCCTCCCTTGCAACGTCCACGGCATATTCGAGGAAGACGACGGGGTCGTTATAGGTGTAGGCGATGGAGCGTGAGCCCGTGGCAATCGCGGCCTCGACAATAGCTTCCGGCGAGGCTGCGTCCTGGAGCCGGTCGAGCTCTCGCGCTTTGGAGATGTCCCAGTTCTGGCAGAATTTGCACGTCAGGTTGCACCCGGCAGTACCAAACGACAACACGGGAGTTCCGGGCAGATAGTGGTTCAGTGGCTTCTTCTCTATTGGATCGACACAGAAACCCGAGGAGCGGCCGTAGGTCGTGAGCACGATCCGGTCATCCTGCCGGCCACGCACGAAGCACAGGCCGCGCTGGCCTTCGTTGAGCCTGCAATAGCGCGGGCAGATGTCGCACTGGATGCGCCCGTCTTCGAGCCGGTGCCAGTAGCGGCCAGGAACGCCATCCAAACGCTCGGGTTCGGTCACAGCATTCGTCCTGTGGATCGCTGAGCAAACCTCAGATCTTTGCCAACGGGCGTCCGAGCTGCCACGATGTCTGGCCAGGCACGAACGCTCGCGGACGTCGGCTCATTTTATGCCTGATGGGCGGAGATGGTAAGCCGAACCGTTGCGGCGCGCCAAAAATACGGCGCCGATGTCGCAGTTGGGTCACTAGCGCCGTTTGAGCGGCCGCCGATCACTTCTGGTCTTCCGCGGTAAGCGGACATATCAAACGGCCGCTTGGTGCGAAAAGCCCACTCCCGCCGGTATCGATCGGGGATTCCCAAATCGTGGCTTCTGGGACTGGCTGCCGGCGTTCATAAGGTAGTCAGCGCGTGCCGGCACGATCCCTACAAGCAACGATATCCCGGGGAGATTTTCGACCGGCTCCCTCCGGCGGTGAGAACACCGCCAGGTATTCGTCCGCCCCTGCGAGCTTATATGCGGCGACCGGGCGATAGCCCACGGCGGTCAATTCGCAGCGCAAGAACTCAATTGGCGTGCCATGCTTCGACGTCGGAAGCTCAAGGTCGACAATTCCGACCCGCGCGCCCGGCTTCAAGGCGGGCGCGAGATTGTAGAGGAAGGCATAGGGTTGGGCTATCTCGTGATACAGGTGCACGAGGATCGCGGCATCCAGCGAGGAAGCGGGCAGGCGCGGGTCGTGTGGTTCGCCGAGCGCGAATTTGACGTTCGTCAACTTCAGAAGTTCTGTTCGCCTGGCGAGCTCGATGAGGTAATCCCGCGTGACGTCCTGGGCAACGACAGAGCCGGCGGGTCCGACGAGGTGAACGCGTTTCCGTATCGCACCGCGACGGGAGCCTTGCTCGATTCCGGCAATTACCAGGAAGCGGTCGCGCGCGCGGTCGAGCAGGGCAGGCTTGCCGAACTGAAAGCGAAGCGGGACGCTGCGCGGGCAGAGGGGCGCCTCTACGGCATCGGCTTCACCGCGGTGGTCGAGCCCAGCGTTTCCAACATGGGCTACATCACCACCGTGCTGACGGCGGCCGAGTGCCGCAAGGCAGGTCCCAAGAACGGCGCGCAGGCGACCGCAACGGTCGGCCTCGATCCGGTCGGCAGCGTCACCGTCCACGTCGCCTCGGTGCCGCAGGGGCAGGGCCATCGCACCGTGCTGTCGCAGGTCGTCGCTGATGTCTTCGGTCTCCAGCCTAGGGACGTCTATGGCCAGGGCATCTACATCGATCCCAGGGCCGAGATGGTGATCGCGCGCTACGCCTCGCATCCGATGGCGGGCAACGCCGCCAACGACCCCGTGACGCTGCCGGCCTACATGGCGCTGGCGAAGGCGCTGATGGCGGGCGGGTAGGTACGTCGGGACGCCGGTCCTCGTAGCCCGGATTAATCCGGGACTGGCCAGCCGCATCGCGCAGCTGCCTCTGTGGCAAGAATCCCGGATTGCGCTGCGCTCCATCCGGGCTACGGATCTTTGCCAAACCGCAAGATTCGGTCGAGCACGCCACGGCCGTCTGCCGCTAACTGAAGCCGCCACGGAGGAGGGACGATGAAGGCGGCGCTGCAAAACTATCGGGACCGGATGCGACGGGTGCTGGACCATATCGACCGGCATCTCGACGATGATCTGGACCTGGAAACCCTGAGCGGTGTTGCGGCCTTCTCGAAATTTCATTTCCACCGGCAGTTCACGGCGACCTTCGGTCTATCCGTGCATCGCTATGTCCAGCTGGCCCGCATGAAGCGTGCTTCGCATCAGCTCGCCTACATGGACGCCCTCGATGTCACTGACATCGCGATGGATGCCGGCTACGACGCACCGGATGCCTTCGCCCGCGCCTTTCGGCAACGGTTCGGGCAATCGCCGTCGTCGTTCCGGAAATCTCCCGACTGGGAGCCGTGGCTTGCGGCCTTCGGGCCTCTCGACAACGCCAGGAGCAAGCTCATGCAGACGACTTTTACCAATGACGACGTGACGATCCGCGATGTGCCCACCACCAAGGTGGCGATCATGGAGCACCGGGGCGACCCGGCGATGCTTCCTGCCACCATCCAGCGCTTCATCGCTTGGCGCAAGGCAGCGGGCCTGCACCCCAAGACGAATCCGACCTTCAATATCTGACGCTCCGAGCGCCGGCCTGCCTCGCCTTCCGATTACAGCATCGACCTTTGCGTCGGCACCGACCGGCCGGTCGACGCCAATGGCGACGACATCAAAGCCGGCGAGATCCCTGGTGGACGCTGCGCCGTGCTGCGCGTCGTCGGCTACACCGACAATCTGGAGCCCGCCGCGCTCTATCTCTATCGCGACTGGCTCCCGGCCAGCGGCGAGGAAGCGCGCGACTTCCCGATCTATTGCCAGCGGCTGAGCTTCTTCCCGGAGGTGCCGGAGCATGAGACGGTCGCGGAACTATTCCTGCCGCTGAAACAGGATCTGTTGGTGGCGGCCTGTCCTGTCGCAAGAAGCGGGGCAGGCCGCAATCTACGAGTGCAATATAAGCCTTGACTTATATTAGTGCGGATTGATATTCCTCTTTGCGCAAAGCGATAAGGAGGAACGCAATGGAGATCGACGTCGCCAGGGTCTTGGGGCTTGTCACGCGTTCAGTGCGCAATTTCGAGAAAGACGGAAAATCGGCGAGCGCGGTGACTCTCACGCGTCTTTACGACACGAGCGTCGACGATCTCTGGGACGCCGTGACCAGCAGCGAGCGCATTCCGCGCTGGTTCCTGCCGGTCGAGGGCGATCTCCAGCTCGGGGGAAGGTACCAACTTAGGGGAAATGCGGGCGGCACCATCACGGCGTGCACGCCGCCGACGCATTTCGCCGCGACGTGGGAATTTGCAGGCGCGGTGAGTTGGATCGATGTCAAGCTGGCGGCAGAACGTGGTCAGGCGCGTTTGACGCTCGAGCACACCGCGATCATCGAGGATCATTGGAATCAGTTCGGTCCGGGTGCGGTGGGTATCGGTTGGGATCTCGCTCTTGCGGGACTTGAGCGATATGTTGCGACCGGGGCATCGGTCGACCATGAGACGGCCGAGGCATGGATGGGCTCGCCTGAGGGCAAGGAATTCATGACGACAAGCGGCGAGTTTTGGCGCGCAGCGCATGTCGCAAGCGGGGTCGATCCTGCCTCCGCAAAGGAGCGCTCGGACCGCACCATTGCGTTCTATCGCGGCGAGATGCCGCCCGACATCGCGCATCCCGGCACGGGAAGCTGATGCACGTCTTCGAGGTCCTCGCCGATCCCGTGCGCCGTCGCATTCTCGAACTGCTGGTGCTTCAGGAAATGGCGTCCGGCGAGGTCGTCGACGTGATCGGGGCCGAATTCGGAATCACGCAGGCGGCGGTCTCGCAGCACCTCAAGGTGCTGCGCGAGAGCGGCTTTGCAAGCGTTAGGGCGGAGGCGCAAAGGCGCCTCTATTCGGTGGACGTTGCCGGGCTTCGCGCGGTGGATGCGTGGATCGGCCAGTTCAGGAATTTCTGGGAGCCGAAGCTGGACGCACTGGCAACCGAGATCGCGCGCGGCAAACGCGAGCGTCGCAACGCGCCAATGACCAAGCGGAGCGGGAAGAGGGCTTGAGGACGTGGCGATGGGCGGAAGCCGCCATCACGTCACGCTCACCCCCGCGACATCTTCTCGAACCGCTTCACCAGCCGCTCCCGCTTCAGCCGCGACAGCCGCAGCCAGAACATCCCGTCGAGTTGGTCGATCTCGTGCTGGTGGCACACGGCGCGCAGGCCATCCGACTCCTCGGTCTGCGTGTTGCCGTCGAGATCCTGATAGCTGATCCGCACGCGGGCGTGGCGCTGCACCTCGTCGTTGACCCCAGGCATCGAGACGCTGCCCTCCCGGTGCAGGATCATCTCGGGCGAGGCCCATGTGATCTCCGGATTGACATAGGTCTGCGGGCCGTCTTTCGAGTCGAGCTCGAGCACCACCACCCGCAGGGGCACGCCGATATGCGGCGCGGTGATGCCGATGCCGGGCGCAGAACGCATCGTGTCGAGCAGGTCCTGCGCGAGTTCGCGCAAGCCGTCGCCGAAGACGGTCACGGGGCGGGCAGGGCTCGCGAGCCGGCGGTCGGGATAGCGGATGATCGGGCGGATGGTCATGCAGGCTCCTACCACTCACGGATCATTGAAGCACCCCATCTTGATTGTCTACCAACTGGAAGGTAGACAGCTCGACATGAGCAATACTTCATCGACTGCCGACGACATTCTGGCCTGCGCACGTACGCTGATCATTGCAGGCGGCTACAATGGTTTCAGCTACGCCGACGTCGCCGAAATTGTCGGCATCCGCAAGCCCAGCATCCACCACCATTTCGCCAGCAAGGTCGATCTGGTCCGCACCCTCGTGTCGCGCTATCGCGAGGAGGCCCAGGCGGGACTGTCGGCGCTCGAACGCAACATCCCAGACCCCGGCGAGCGCCTCAAAAGCTACGTTGCGTACTGGGAAACGTGCATCAAGGACGCGACGGCGCCGTTCTGCGTGTGTGCGCTCCTTGCCAGCGAGCTTCCGATCCTGCCCGAGGACGTGGCAGTCGAGGTCCGGGCTCATTTCCGCGCACTGGCCTCGTGGCTGACTTTGGTGATGGAGCGCGGCAAACGGCAGGGGCGGCTCCAGCTCTCCAGCACCGCGCGGGTCGAGGCGGAAGGATTCATGGCGACCGTTCACGGCGCGATGCTGTCGGCGCGCGCCTATGGCGATCCCAAGATGTTTGGGACCATCACCCGGCCACTGCTGGACCGGCTTTCCACCAGGCACTGACGGACGAGGTCGATACAGGCCGCAAGCATCGCGGCGGCGCAGTGATTTGGCTTCGCATGCAATCTACCAACTAGTAGGTAAGGAACGGGCAATGAGTGATCGTGAGATGGTTTTAGGCACGGCCGACCATGCGCAATGGCTGAAGCACTATTATTTCCTGCGTGCGGCGTTTTCCGTCGCCTGGGTCATCGCGGCCTTTGCGATCGCGCCGTCGTCTGCGGTGAGCGCAGCGACGTTGCTCGTCGTCTATCCGGCATGGGATGCCGCGGCCAATTATCTCGACGCGCTCTGCAGCGGCGGGTTGGCGCAAAACCGCACGCAGGTCCTGAACGTGCTGGTCAGCCTGGCCACCACCATCGCGGTCATCCTGGCCTTGCAGGTGAGCATGAATTGGGTGCTCGGAATCTTCGGGGCCTGGGCGATCCTGTCCGGATTGCTTCAGCTCGGCACGGCCGTGCGGCGCTGGAAGCGTTTCGGCGCGCAGTGGGCCATGGTGCTCAGCGGTGGCCAGTCGGCTCTGGCGGGCGGCTTCTTCATCTTGCAAGCCTCGATGCCTGCAATCCCGTCGATCGCGAACGTCGCGGGCTATGCTACGATCGGCGCGCTCTACTTCCTGGTCTCGGCGGTCTGGCTCACCGTCAGCACGTGGCGCCGCAGCGCTGCCATGTGAAGCTGCGCTGCTGACGTCACGCCGGATACGGCGTGCCGTCCTTGTGCAGGAAGCGGCCGTCGGATGCCGGGCTCATCATGTCGATGTCGGAGCAGGTGATGCCGTCCTCTTGCGAGCGCGAGCCGACTTCGAGGTAGATCCTTGAGAACGCAGGAGCGGCTACCGCGCATGGGGATTTTCGAGTTTTTGTTGGCACGGCCGAATTTGCCCTGCATCGGCGCTTCGCATAACAATGCTGCCAACAAGAAACATCGAGAACGGAGGAAGCACCTCATGCGCAGGACCCTGATCGCCCTGGCAACAGCCATCGCATCAGCAACGCCGGCCGCGGCCGACTATCTCGTCAAGGAGGTCGGCAGCTTCCACATCGGTGGGCGCACCGAGACGCTGAGCGGGCTTGCCTCGAAGGAGATCGTGTTCTCGCCCGGCGCGCCGCCGATCAAGGTCGATCCGAACGGCGAGTTCGAGGTCGAGCAGATGTATGTCCAGTTCGTCAAGCTCGCGCAGCCGAAGTCGAAACTGCCGCTGCTGCTCTGGCATGGCGGCGGCCTCTCCGGCGCGACCTGGGAGACCAAGCCCGACGGTAAGCCGGGCTGGCAGCAGTTCTTCCTCAATGCCGGTTATGACGTCTACGTCTCGGATGCGGTCGAGCGCGGCCGCGCTTCCTGGGCGCGCTACCCTGAAATCTTCAAGAGCGAGCCGTTCTTCCGGCCGAAGAAGGAGGCATGGGAGCTGTTCCGGATCGGGCCGAGCTACGAAGTCGGCGGCAAGCGCGAGGCGTTCGAGGGCGAGCAGTTCCCGATCGAGGCGTTCGACCAGTTCGCCAAGCAGGGTATTCCGCGCTGGGCCACGAACGACGCTGCCACGCAAAAAGCCTATGACGCGCTGGTGCAGAAGGTGTGCCCCTGCATCATCGTAGTGCACAGCCAGGGCGGCAATTTCGGCTTTACTGCCGCGCTCAATGCGCCCGACAAAGTCAAGGCGCTGATCGCCGTCGAACCGTCAGGCGCGCCTGATCCCGCCAAGGCCGATGCCGCAAAACTCAAGGGCGTGCCGCATCTCATCGTGTGGGGCGATTTCCTGGACAAGGTCCCGGTGTGGTCGAAGCTCGTGGTCAATCCGACGAGATGGGGACAGGCGATCGCGGCGACCGGCGGCAAGGTCGATACGTTCGAGCTGCCCAAGATCGGGATCAAGGGCAATACCCACATGATGATGATGGACCGCAACTCCGACGACATCGCCAGGCTGGTCAACGATTGGATCGGAAAGCAGGGCCTCGCCAACTAAGGCATGTGCTCACAAGCGATGGGCTTCCGAGCCCAACCCGGAACTCGTCCCGCCTGGACATTAACGGCGGCCGATGACCCCAAGCCGATGCGGGCCGCTGAACAACGGCACGTTGCCGGCACGTTGCGAAGGGTCGAGTTGTTGTCAGCAGCATCCTATGACATCATCTAGCTACCGGGTTGTTAGGACTTCCAGATCCGCTATGCCACGCCGGAAATATCGTTGGGAACGGCTGTCGGATGATCAGTTGCTCAAGCAACGGCTCAGCAGCCTGGGGGTTGCGGTCGAAGGCACTTGGCTCGAGGATTGTGTCAGCGCTCTCCACGAAGAGCTCGAAGAGCGGGGCATCCGGCTGCGGCCACATACATGGATCTCGAGCGAATGGTTTAGTCCGGCGGGTGTTCCCGGCATTGCCATCCCATTTTATCTCGCCCATCCCCGCTTGATGAAGCTCGAGAAGAAGATGATGTTCGATGTCGAGGGTGGAACTTGGCGCGAGTGCATGGCCATCCTCCGTCACGAGGCGGGCCATGCCATGCAGCACGGCTACCAATTGCAGCGCCGCCGACGCTGGCAGCAGCTGTTCGGCCCGTCATCGAAACACTACCCGCGCTACTACCGGCCCAATCCGGCCAGCCGGCGCTATGTCCAACATCTGCGCCTCTGGTACGCGCAGAGCCACCCCGACGAAGACTTCGCCGAAACTTTTGCAGTGTGGCTGCGGCCGCGTTCGAACTGGCGGACGCGATATGCCGGTTGGCCAGCGCTGAAGAAACTCGAATATGTCGACGAGCTGATGGGCGAGATTGCGGGAAAGCGACCGCTGATCACCACGCGAGAGCGTGTCGACCCGCTGCGCCAGCTCAGCGAAACACTCGAAGACCATTACAAGAAGAAGCAGGCGTTCTACGCCTTCACGCCGCCGAAGACCTACGACCGCGACCTCTCCAGGCTCTTTTCCGCCGACCCACGGCATAAACGTGGAAAACCGGCTTCGGTCTTGATCAGGCGACACCGCGCCCAAATCAGGCAATTGGTCGCGCGGTGGACGGGCGAGAACCAGCTCACGCTTGATGCCGTGCTTGACGACATGATCTCCCGCTGCCGCGAGCTCGATCTGCGTGCCGTCGGACCGGAGCAGAAGCTCGTCCTCGACTTCACCGTCCTCGTGACCGCCAAGACCATGCACGCGCTATTCGGCCCATCGCGCCGCAAATGGATCGCACTATGAGACGGCTTCGCATTCTGGTGCTCATGCATCCGGACTTCATGCCACCGGACTCGACCGACGGATACACCGCGCAACAGATCAACGAATGGAAAACAGAATATGACGTGGTGAGCACCTTGCGCGCGGCCGGCCATGAGGTTCGCCCCCTCGGCGCGCAGGAGGAAATCAGGCCGGTGCGCGACGAGATCGAGAGCTTCAAGCCGCACGTGGCCTTCACGTTGCTGGAAGAGTTCCACTATAACGTTGCCTATGACCAGCACATCGCGAGCTATCTCGAGCTGATGAAGGTCCCGTATACGGGCTGCAACCCGCGTGGTCTGATGCTGGCGCGCGGCAAGGACCTGTCTAAGACGCTGGTGCATCATCGCCGGATCGCGGTTCCGGCCTTCGCCGTCTTCCCGATGCGCCGCAAGGTCAAGCGACCTGCACATCTCGCGCTGCCGCTGATCGTCAAGAGCCTGAACCTGGATGGATCCTTCGGCATCTCGCAGGCATCCATCGTCGATACGGACGAGAAGCTCGCAGAGCGGGTCGCGTTCATCCACGACCGGAGCGAAACCGCCGCCATCGCCGAGCAGTTTATCGAGGGGCGCGAGCTTTATGTCGGCGTGCTCGGCAATAATCGGCTGCGAGTTCTGCCCATTTGGGAGCTAAAGTTCGGCAGCATGGGCGGGCGCAGGTCACGGCATATCGCCACCGAAAAAGCCAAGCACGATACCGATTATCAGGAGCGTGTCGGGATAGTCGACGGACCGGCAACGGACCTCGCACCCGAAGTCACCGCTCGCATTCAGCGAGCCGCAAAGCGCATCTACCGGGCGCTTGGGCTCGATGGATACGCGCGCATCGATTTTCGCCTCACGGCCGATGGCACGCCGTATTTCATCGAGGCGAACCCCAATCCCGAGATCGCAAAGAGCCAAGAGTTCGCTACAGCGGCTCGGCATGACGGACTTAACTACCCGGACCTGCTGCATCGCATTCTGGCTCTCGGAATTAGCCGGGCAAAGGCGGGCGTATCCGTAGGCTGAGAGGCAACGCGAGACGGGCAGCATGTCGTTGCATCTCCCGACCCGGATGGCACGCTGCGCGGGCTCATGAGTCCACCTAGTCCGGATACGGCGTGCCGTCCTTGTGCAGGAACCGGCCGTCGGATGCCGGGCTCATCATGTCGATGTCGGAGCAGGTGATGAGGTCGTCTTGCGAGCGCGAGCCGACTTCGAGATAGACCGCCGTCGTGTTCGACCTGTTGATCATGTGATGGCCGTTGCCGCTTGTCTTTGGGAAAGCCGCGCAGTCGCCCGCGCGCAACACGGTTTCGCCGTCCTCCTCGATCAGCGTCACTTCGCCTTCGAGGATGTAGACGAACTCGTCCTCGTGCGAATGCCAGTGCGCTGGCTCGACCAATTGCCCGGCGGCAGGCGCATCAGGTTGATGCCGAAGTCCTCGCGGCCTCCGGCATTGCCGAGCCGCTGCCGGATGCGGTCGGCGCATGGGGCGCTGAAGGGCGCGGGATAGCCGGAGCCCTTGCGAGCATGCCGAGATTCCGATCGTTGGTTGCCGGGACGGGCGCGTTCGGCGCAAAGCATCTTGCCGTCTGTTACGTATGGGCGTATGTAAGTCAGCATCATGGCTCATATCAGCATCCGCGATCTACAGAAGATTTCCGGTGAAGCCATCGGTGCGTTGCCCGGCCCGACGGCCGTGAAATCGGGTGAGCGGACGGTCGGGCTTCTGATCCCGCTCAAGGCGACCGATCCGGAGCGCTTGGCGGCCGTTCTGGCGCGTGCGGAACGACTGGCCAAAGGCCGCGACGCGGCTGCGGACGATGCGGCGCTCGCCGGCTTCGGCGAGGTCGATCCCGTCGACTGGTCGGTTGCGGCCGTGAAGGCCCTGACGCGCAAGCGGAAAGCGTGAGACGGCCGTCGACGACTGTCGTCATCGATGCGGCCATTCTGGTCGCCGCGGTTCGCGGCCGAAGTTCGGGCGCGCTTTTGGCCGCCGCTGGAAAGGTGATCCTCGTGACGACGGATCGTGTCGTTCAGGAGGCGCGTCGGCGCATCGCGCTCGGCTTGCAGCGCCCCGAACTGCTCGCTGTGCTCGATAATCTATCGGAGTTGTTGACGATCGTTCCCGTTGCATCGTTGGAGCCGGTCATCGCCCGGTGCGAGGAGGCCCTTCGCGATGCCGTGCCGAGCCGCAATGGATCGGTGCGCGATGCCCATGTGCTCGCGTTGGCGTGGAGCGTCGAGGCCGATGTCTGGACCACCGACCGCGACTTCGCCGGAACCGGCGTCGCAACATGGTCGACGCCCAATTTCATGCGAGCGCTAAGCGAGATCTGAGCATCGAACCGGGCAGGATACGTGGCGCACCGAGGATGGCGAAGTTCGATCGCAATGAGATCAAGTTCAGCGGGATGATGCCATTGTGCCGGTGTTTTGCCCGACGCGTCAAATCGCGGTCGCAACGCCGTAAGTCATTGATCCGGCAGGGGTCGGCTACTGTGCATGGGGTTGTTTTCGCACTATTGGCAGGTCACAAAAGCGTGCGGCAAAAACGACGTTGCGCTGTCGGCCGGCGCTGTTCCCGTTCGTCTTCCACCCAGACAGATCTGACGGGAGACCAAAATGACTCAATCCCCCTACCGCTGGGTGATCGTCGCCGCCGGCGGCCTGCTTGGCTGCGTCGCGATCGGCGGCATGTTTTCGCTGCCGGTGTTCTTGCAGCCGATCACGAAGGACACCGGCTGGTCGGTGACCGGCATCTCCAGCGCGATGACCATCGGCTTTCTGGCCATGGCCTTCACCAGCATGGTCTGGGGCACGCTGACGGATAGATTCGGGCCGCGGCCGGTGGTGCTGACGGGATCGACCGTGCTGGCGCTGAGCCTGTTCGCCGCGAGCCATGCGGCCTCGCTGATCGTGTTCCAGTTCGTGTTCGGCCTCCTGGTCGGGGCGGCCTGCGCGGCGATCTTCGCGCCGATGATGGCGACCGTGACCGGCTGGTTCGAGACCCAACGCAGCCTCGCTGTGTCGCTGGTCTCGGCCGGCATGGGCATGGCGCCGATGACGATGGCACCGTTTGCGGCTTGGCTCGTCTCCGGCCACGATTGGCGCACCTCGATGCAGATCGTCGCGCTGGTGGTCGGCGCCATCATGATCCCGGTCTCGTTCCTGGTGCGCCGTCCGCCGGCGCTCGCGCATGCTGCCGCTGCACCAAAGGGCGAGGGCGCGGCGCAGGGCGAGTTGTCAATGGGCGAGGCGCTGCGCTCGCCGCAATTCTTGATCCTGCTCGCCACCAACTTCTTCTGCTGCGCCACCCATTCCGGCCCGATCATCCACACCGTCAGCTATGCGGTGAGCTGCGGCATTCCGCTGGTCGCGGCGGTGACGATCTACAGCATCGAGGGTTTTGCCGGCCTGGGCGGCCGCATCGCCTTCGGCGTGCTCGGCGACCGCTTCGGTGCCAAGCGCGTACTGGTCACGGGCCTCCTGCTCCAGGCATTCGGCGCGCTCGCATATGTCTTCGCGCATCAGCTCGCGACGTTCTACGCGGTCGGCGCCGTCTTCGGCTTCATCTATGCCGGCACCATGCCGCTCTACGCCGTCCTCATTCGCGAGAACTTTCCGCTCAAGATGATGGGCACGGTGATCGGCGGCTCCGCGATGGCCGGCAGCCTCGGCATGGCGACCGGCCCGCTCGCAGGCGGCCTGATCTACGACGCGTTCTCGAGTTATGCCTGGCTCTATATCGCCTCCTGGGCGATGGGCCTCGGCGCTTTCCTGATGGCGATGACGTTCCGCCCATTCGCAAAGCCGCAAGGCGAGGCCGCACCAGCGCCGGCATGAGTTCCAGATCGAGGCGCAGCGTCAGAGCTGCGCCTCGATCGCCGCCTTGTCGATCACCGACCAGACCTGCCGGATCCGTCCATCGTGGAACGCATAGAAGACGTGCTCGCAAAAGGACACGCGCTTGCCGTTCACGTCGAGGCCCAGGAATTTTCCGGCCGGCGTGCAGTCGAATGTCAGCCGGCAGGCTATGGTGGGCGGATCCGAGGTCAACAGCGCGATGTTGAAGCGTAGGTCCGGAATCTCGCGGAAATCCTGCTCCAGCATCGCGCGATAGCCGGACAGCCCGAGCGGCCGACCGTTGTGAACGACATTGTCATGCACGAACCGGCCGAGGGCCGGCCAGTCCTGCCGGTTCAGGCAGGCGATGTAGCTGCGATAGGTGTCGGCGAGATCGGCGCTGTTCATCGTGAAGCTCCCATGCTGCAAGCACAACGCAGCAGGAGGCGAATTCGCCTCGCGGCGTCACAGATGCTTTTCGAAGAACAGATCGGGGTAGGGATCGTCATTGAAGCGCGGAATCTCCCGCCAGCCGGTGCTGCGGTAGAGCTGGCCGGCCTCGGGCAGCGCGCTGTTGGTGTCGAGCCGCAGCAGCGTGATGCCGAGCTCGCGCGCAGCATCCTCGGTCGCGTCCATCAGGCGGCGGCCGAGCCGCAACCCGCGCGCGGCGGGCGCCACCCACAGCCGCTTGATCTCGGCATAGCCGTGATCGGTGCCCTTCAATCCGACGCAGCCGATTGGCAGCGTGTCCGAGATCGCAACGATGAAGGTGCCGCGCGGCCGGCGCATGTCCTTGGCATCGGGATCGCGCGAGCGCGAGACGTCAAAGCCCTGCTTGAAGCGGCGTCCGAGCTCGGCATAGTACTCGCCGAGGCAATGGCGGGCCTCCGCGCTTTGCGGGTCCATCTCATCCAGAGTGACACGCTCGCGCGTCAGCGCGGAGGCGATCAGGTCCATCGCCGCCAGCAGTGCCTCGGCTTGCGAGTGTTGCGCCAGGATGCCGTCGGCCTGCGCGTTCGACAGCGCCTCATAGGCCGCGAACTCGCGCCGGCCCGCGCGCGTGAGCTTTGCCATGCGCCGGCGCGCGTCGTCCTCACGCGCGTTGGTCTCGATCAACCCTTCGTCCTCGAGGCTGCGGAGCAGCCGGCTCATCAGCCCGGAATCGAGGCCGAGATAGTCGCGGATCTCCGCCACGTCCGAGCGTCCGTGCCCGATCGCGTTGAGCACCCGCGCCGCGCCGAGCGGCCGGCCACGCCCCAGGAACGAGGTGTCGAGCGCACCGACGGCAGAGGTGACGGCACGGTTGAAGCGGCGGACGCGGGAGACAGGGTCGAGCATAATGTCTGACTTTAGTCAGATATGCCCCGCTGTCAACGCGAACTGCCTTCGGCGTCGATTTGGAATGCCCTAGAAATGATGCACGCCGAGCGCCGAGAACGCGCCGTCGTGGATATCGTGGCTGTCGCTCGGCTGGCCAAGAAAGCCGAGATGCATCGTCAGCGGTGGCAGCGCCGCCATCGGCACCGCGCCGGCGGTGTCGAGACCGCTGATATCGGCATGGTGCGTCGTGGCGCTGTCATGGTGCGAGGCCGGCGGCGTGCTCACGATATCCGTGACCAGCGCGTTGAACAGGTCGGGGGCGGACGCGTCATGTATCTCGCCACCGACGGAATGCAGCAAGCCGCCGACGAGGCCAGTGACGCTGTCGGTGAGCTGGCCAATCGTTCCAGTTACGGCCGACGTCAACTGGGTCACTGTCGTGCTCAGACTGTCCAGCGTGTGCGACACCGCCGCCAGCGAGGTGTCGACGAGGTTCGTGATCGTGCTGCCGAGTTCGTGCAGTGACGACGCCGGATCGATGGAGACGGAGGTCGCGACATCGGCGTGAGTGGAGCTGGTGCTGATTCCTCCAGGATGATCGGATGCGACGGGAGCGATGGGAGCCGCGGCGTGACTGTCGGCGGGAGCCGTCGCGCTGACCGGGATGTCCCGGGTGGCGGCGACTTCGACGCCCCCATCGGCATGCGACACTGCGACATCCGCGACATCCATATGAAGCGCTGTTGACGTTGCGTCCGCCGGAGGTGCGCTCGCATCGGCATGCTGATCGCCGGACATCGGTTGGTGGTCGCCCGGTATCGTCTCCGCCGGCGTCGGATCGCCAAGGTGCGCGGGGGCGGACGGCAGATCCACCGGCCTCGGTTGGGCATCGCTGCTGCCATGATGTCCGGCGGCCTCGGCCTCCTTCAGGAAGGCGACCAGAGCGGTCATGAATGCGACCGTCTCTTCCGTCGTGATGTTGCGGGCAATCTCGGCCTTTTCGGCGCGGCGGTTGTTCTGCTCGGATGCAGCCATCGGCCTTGCTCCTGGTCAGCGTTCGCGGAAGGCGCGGGTCAGCTCGTCACGCAGCGGCCCGAACAGATATTCGAACAGCGTGCGCGGCCGCGTCGGCACGATCACCTCGGCCGGCATGCCCGATTGCAATTCGATGCGCGACTTCTTGACGTCCTCCGGCTCCAGCGAGACCTCGACGGCGTAATAGCCAGGGCCGCCGGACTTGTCGTTGGTAACGCGGTCGGCCGAGACCGTTCGCACGGTGCCGTAAAGGCGGGGCCGCTCGACATAGTTGACACCGGTCAGCCGGATCTCCGCGCGGCGGCCGACCGTGACATCGTTGATGTCGGACAGCTTGAGTTGCGCATCCGCGATCAGCGGATTGTCCGACGGCACGATGTCCATGAGCTTTGCGCCGGGCTGGATCACACCGCCTTCGGTGAACACGTCGAGCCCGACCACGGATCCGGTCGCAGGCGCGCGGATTTGCGTACGGGTGACGACGTCGGTCGCGGCGTCGATCTTCGGGGCGAGCTCGGCGAGCTTGTTTTCGGTCGAGCGGAGCTGATCGGTGATCTCGCTCATCCGGGCACGCTCGGCCTTGGCGATCTCGGCCTCGTTCTGCGCGATCTGCTGCTGCATGCCGGCGATGCTGGCGCGCTGCGCGCCGATGTCGGCCTGGAGCTTGGCGTCCTCGCGCTGCAAGGCCAGGATTCGCGTCTTCGGCGTGTAGCCCTGTTCATACAGGTGCTGCGCACCGGTCATCTCGTCAGAGAGCAATTCGCGTTGCTTCTCGGTGCCGGTGAGCTGCGCCTGAGTGCCGTCGATCTGCGCGTTCAGCTCGGCGATCTTGCGCCGGAGCACGGCGGTCTCCGCTTCGAACTGGTGCTTTCGCGCGGCCATCATCGCAATCTCGTTCGCCATCGCTTGCCGCAGCGCGGGCCTTGCATCCTTCGGATCGGCGCCGAACTCCGGCGCGGCCTGGCCGTCGCGCTCGGCCATCAGCCGCGCTTGCGCCGCGCGCGAGGCGTCGCGGTCGGCGACCAGCACGTCGAGCTTGGCGCGGGGATCACTGTCGTCGAGCACGAGCAGCAGCTGCCCCTTTTCGACGTGAGCGCCGTCGCGGACCAGAAGCTGGCGGATCACGCCGCCATAGGGATGCTGCACGCTCTGGCGTCGTCCCTCGACCTGGAGATTGCCGCTGGCGATCGCCGCGCCCGAGATCGGGGCGAGTGTGCCCCACAACATCATGGCCGAAGCGAATGCGCCGACCACGATCGCGCCGACCAGGGCCGGCCGTCCCGGCCGCGCGTAATAGGCGCGCTCGCGGTCGGCGATATAGGTTGCACCGAGCGTGCTCATGATGCGGCCGCCCGTGCGGCAGCCTGCTGCTGCAAGGCCTGATAGACCTCGCCGGGCGGGCCGAGCATGTCGAGCATGCCGCTTCGCAGCACCATCATGACGTCGACGATGTCAAGGATCGTGGTGCGGTGAGTGATGACGATGACGGCTGCGCCGTCGGCCTTGGCGCTGAGCAGCGCGGCCTTCAGCGCCTCTTCGCCGGGCCCATCGAGATTGGCGTTGGGCTCGTCCAGCACCAGCAGTGGCGGGCGGCCGAGCAGGGCGCGCGCAAGGCCGAGCCGCTGCCGCTGGCCGCCGGAGAGGCCGACGCCGCCGACGCCGAGCCGCGTGTCGTACTGCCGGGGCAGGTCGAGCACCATGTCGTGAATGCCGGCGCGAACGGCAGCGTCGATGATCTCGTCGGTCGAAGCATCGCCGAAGCGCGCGATGTTCTCGCGTACGGTGCCGGCGAACAGGCCGACATCCTGCGGCAAATAGCCGACATGACGGCCGAATTCGACGGGATCCCAGTGATTGTAGTCGAGCCCGCCGAAGCGCAGCCGCCCGGCAGCGGGTGCCATCGCGCCGACCAGGAGGCGCGCCAGCGTGCTCTTTCCCGAGCCGCTCGGGCCGACGATGCCGAGCGCTTTCCCGCCGGCGAGCTCGAAGGACAGGCCTTTCAGCACCGGTTCAGGCCGTGACGGCAATTCGCAGACGAGCTCGCGCACCTCGACCGTGTTGCGCTGCTTCGGCACGATGGTCTGCGGGGTGGAGAGGTCGATGGTGGCGAGCAGGTCGCGCACCTGCGTGTAGGCGTCGCGCGCGCCGATGAACTGCTTCCAGGTGCCGACCGCCTGCTCGACCGGGACCAGCGCGCGGCCCATGACGATGCTGGCCGCAAAAATGGTCGCGGGGGTGATGGCATGGTCGATGGCGAGCCAGGCGCCGGCACCGAGCATGAGGGATTGCAGCAGCAGGCGGAAGAACCGGATCGACGAGGTCATCACCGCATTCTTGTCGCTGGCGACCGCCTGCTGCACCAGCATCGCGGAGCGCTGGCTCTGCCAGTTGCGTTCGACCGCCGGCTGCATGCCCATGGCGCGGATCACGTCGGCGTGGCGCAGAACGTTCTCGGTGAAGACGTAGGACTGGTTGCCGGATGCCTCGGCCTGCTTCATCGGATTGCGGGTCAGGACCTCGTTCACGCCTGCGAGCCCCAGCAGCAACAGCGCGCCGATGGTGGCGACGAGGCCGAGCAGGGGATGGATGAAGAACAGCAGCAGCAGATAGATCGGAATCCAAGGCAGGTCGAACGCGAAATAAATGCCGGAGCCCGTCACGAAGGTGCGGAACTGGTCGAGATCGCGCAGCTGCTGGGCGCCACGCGAGGCGCCGCGCTCGGCCGATCGTACCACTAGCGCTTCGAACACGCGCGTCGACAGCTCCATGTCGAGCCGTATGCCGCAGCGGATCAGGATCCAGGCGCGCACGGCGTCGAGGCCTGCCATGGTTAGGAGCGCGATGGCGAGGATGAGGGTGAGCAGAACGAGCGTGGAGATGTTCTCGTTGAGCAGGACGCGGTTATAGACCTGCATCAGATAGAGCGGTGAAGAGAGATAGAGGAGGTTGATCGCGCTCGAGAACAATCCGGCCCAAAGAAAGTGCGGCCAGAGTTTCTTGAGCGCCTCGCGCACGTCATCGCCGCGACGATAAGGCTGCTCCGGCGCCTCGTCTGCGACCGTCAAGAGCGCTGCCGCCATCTGAATGTCCTTAAGGTGTCAAAAGAGCCTGCGCCGGGACGCTGGCGGCTATGCATGGCGTGACGTGGGGCCGAGGCCCCACGTCACTATCGGTCATTGGGGAATTGCTATTCAGACCAGACCGTGGAGGAGGCCACCGACATCGAGATGGCCGACGTCCGCACTAAGGCCGACCGCGGTCGGCGCGGAGATCGATGCGTCGATGCCGCCGGTTCCCGCAAGCCCCGACGCGGAGACATCGATGCTGGGGTTGGTCTCGATCAGTGCTCCTACATCGAGCGTGTGGGACAGATCGACCGAGCCGCTGGCACCGGCCGTTGCACTTCCACCTGCATCGGCGACGCCTGACAGCGTACCCGTTGCTGTTCCAAGCAGGCCATCGACCGTGCCGAGCAGGTTTCCGAGAAGAGCCATGTGAACTCCTTTGAGGTTGGCAGTTGAGATCGCGACAGAAGAGTCGCTGACCATGAATCCTTCGCGCTGCCAAAGGTTGCGGACTCATATGCGGCCATTTGGTGCTGATTTGTTGGGTGAGGAACTTCGGCCCGGGAAGGGCAGCGCGCCTGACTCGTTGAGCTCGTAGAAGAGATTCGCAGCGCGGATGAGCGAAGCGAAATCGGAAAACCTCGGACTGCACTCCGCGCCGCAACGGTCTCGTGCCCCGGACGCTGCGCAGCACGAAGTGATGCGCTGCAGAGCCGGGGGCCATGCATCAGCGAGTGCGCGGCCTGCTGGGTCCCGGCTCTGAGCTGCAACGCCAAGAGCGTTGCAGCGCGTCCGGGACACAAGAGGGAGGTATGCCGCCACTCGACCCTCCGTCATTGCGAGCGCAGCGAAGCAATCCAGAAATGTATCCGCCGAAAAAGTCTGGAATGCTTCGCTGCGCTCGCAATGACGATGTTGAAGTGGTCGCGCGCCGCTTTGTGAGTTGTGTCCGCGCCGCGAGCCGCTACCATAGGCCCTTCCTGTGACACGCAGGAGTCAGCACAGCAAGCGGGGACAAACATGAGCGGACAGGACCACAAAGTCAAAGGATCGGACCTGTTTGTCGCGGCGCTGGAGAACGAGGGCGTCGACCGCATCTTCGGTGTACCCGGCGAGGAGAATCTCGATCTCGTCGAATCGCTCCGCACCTCCAGGATCGAGCTGGTCCTGACCCGCCACGAGCAGGCCGCCGCCTTCATGGCCGCCACGCATGGGCGATTGACCGGCAAGCCCGGCGTATGTCTGTCGACACTTGGACCTGGCGCACTCAATCTGTCCACCGGCGCGGCCTATGCGCATCTCGGCGCGATGCCGATGATCCTGATCACCGGCCAGAAGCCGATCATGAGCAGCCGGCAGGCGCGTTTTCAGATCGTCGACGTGGTCGCGACCATGAAGCCGCTGACGAAGCTGTCGCGGCAGATTGTTAGCGCCTCCAGCATCCCGACCGTGGTGCGCGACGCCTTTCGCGTCGCGATGGAAGAGCGGCCGGGGCCGGTGCATCTCGAATTGCCCGAGGATATCGCCGGCGATGAAGTGCCCGCCGCCCCGGTCATTCCGGTCCATCCGATCGAAATTCCGGTTGCCCATCGTGCCGCGCTCGACCGTGCCGCCGAGATGATCCTGGCCGCAAAGCGCCCATTGGTGATGATGGGCGCTGCGACCAGCCGGCCGCGGTCGACGCATGGCATCGCAAGCTTCGTGCGGCGGACCGGCATTCCCTTCTTCACCACGCAGATGGGCAAGGGCACCGTGCCCGGCGGCACCAATCTCTATATGGGGACCGCCGCGCTATCCGAACGCGACTACGTCCATGACGCGATCGATGCCGCCGACCTGATTGTCGCGATCGGCCACGACCCCGTCGAGAAACCGCCTTTCATCATGGGGCCGGCGGGGCCGAAGGTGATTCACGTGAGCTACACGCCGGCGAGCGTCGAGCTGGTCTATTTTCCCGACGCCGAGGTCGTCGGCGACGTCGGCCCGAGCCTGGAGCTGCTCGCTGACCGACTCGAAGGCAAGCTGCCGCAGGCAGCGGCGCTCTTGCCGTTGCGCGAAGAGATCCTCAGTCACATCGCCGATCGCGCCACCGAGGCGCGCTGGCCGCCGACGCCGCAGCGGATCGTGCATGACATCCGCCAAGTGATCCCGGAGAACGGCATCGTCGCGCTCGACAACGGCATGTACAAGATCTGGTTCGCGCGGAATTACCGCACCCGTGTCGCCAACACGCTGCTGCTCGACAACGCGCTGGCGACGATGGGTGCCGGCCTGCCGTCGGCGATGATGGCCGCGATGCTCCATCCGGACCGCCGCGTGCTCGCGGTCGCTGGCGACGGCGGCTTCATGATGAACAGCCAGGAGATGGAGACTGCCGTCCGCCTCAAGCTCAATCTCGTCGTGCTGGTGCTCGAGGACAACGCCTATGGCATGATCCGCTGGAAGCAGGCGGTCGATCATTTTGCCGATTACGGCATGACCTTTGGAAATCCGGACTTCGTCGTCTATGCGAAGGCCTACGGCGCCAAGGGGCATCGTATCGCGAGCATCGACAGCTTCGGCCCGACGCTGGAGGCGGCCTTCCAGGAGGGCGGCGTGCACCTGGTCTCGATCCCGATCGATTATTCGGAGAACGTGCGGGTGCTGGTCGACGAGCTGCGGGCGCATGAGAAATCGAAGGCGTGAGTCGATGCTCTCCCCACCCTCGTCATTGCGAGCGCAGTGAAGCAATCCAGAATCTTTCCACGGTGACAGTCTGGATTGCTTCGCTGCGCTCGCAATGACGAGTTCGTGGCAGCAGCTCGTCCCAATAAATCAACTGCACTTGTGCCACGCTCCTTAATCGCCGACACTCGCAAATCACCAAACCAATGACAGGAATCAGGAAATGACTCGCGTTCGTTGTGTCACCGAGATGGGCATGGGCGTCGATGTCCACGGCAGGGACGCCACCAAGGCGGCGAAGCGGGCGGTGTCGGACGCGATCAGGCATTCGAGCCTCGGCTTTTTCCGGATGATCGGGAAGACCGCGAATGACATGTTCGTCGATGTCACGATCGGCGTGCCGAATCCGGAGGCCGTCGACAAGGAAGCGGTCGCCAAGGAGCTGCCTTACGGCACGGTGACCGTCAACGCGGTCAAGGGCGGGCTGGAGGTTCCCTCGGCCACGGAAGTAGCCAACGACCCCATCCTCATCGCCAATGCGGCGGTGATCGTCAGCTTCGAAAAGGACTAGGTCGGTGTCCGACAGCGATGTGGCGCTGCTGGATCGTCCGATCTGGAGCGCGCTGACAACGAGCCAAAAGCATCTGGCCGAGGGCGGCCCGCGCGCGCTGCGCTATCCCGTGGACATGACGCCGTTTGCCGACATGGTCGACATGTCCGACGCAAGCTTTGCCGCGCTCGGCGATCTCATGTCGGGATCGCAAGTCGCCGCGCTGTTCACGCCGGAGCCCGTCGACGTGCCCGCCGGCTTCAAAATCGTGCTCGCCGAGAGCGGCGAGCAGATGATCGGATCGCCGGCCGACAGCCCCCTCCGTGATGCCGAGATCGTCACGCTGGGGCCCGCCGACGTGCCTGCCATGATGGCGCTGACCGAGCTGACCAAGCCCGGTCCATTCGCGCTGCGCACGCACGAACTCGGCACGTTCTTCGGCATCCGTGCCGGCAGCGAACTGATTGCGATGGCCGGCGAGCGGATGAAGCCGGGAAAATTCGTCGAGATGACGGCCGTTTGCGTGCACCCTGATCATCGCGGCCGCGGCTACGCGCAGGCACTGCTCGCGGCGGTCGCGCGGCAGATCGAGGCGCGCGGCGAATTTCCGTTCCTGCACGTGTTTACCAAGAATACGTCTGCGATTGCGCTGTACGAGCGGCAGGGCATGCGGATTCGGCGTCGCCTGCACGTCACCGCGTTCATGAAGGAAGGATAGCGCTCGCGGGGGAGGTCTTTATTTCCTGCGAATTCCCGATATATCCGACCCAACGATAGTTGGGGAAACACATGGACGCCAGCACACCTGATTTTTCCGCCGCGCGGACGGCAATGCAGCGTTATGTCGATCAGGAGATCATCCCGGGTGCATCCTGGGCGGTGCTGCGGGGCCGCGATGTCGTCGACCAGCAATGCGTCGGCTTTGCCGACCGCGAGAGCAGCACTGCGCTGCGGCCCGACCACATCTTCCGCGCCTTCTCCAACACCAAGATCTTCATCACCTGCGCCATCATGCTGCTGGTCGAGGAAGGCCGCGTCGGGCTCGATGATGCCGTCGAGAAATTCCTGCCGCAGCTCGGCCATCGCAAGGTGTTGAAGCCGGGCGCTGCGAGCCTTGCCGATGTCGAGCCGGCGAGGAGCGCGATCACGATCCGCCAGCTGCTGACCCACACGTCCGGGCTCAGCTACGGCATCTTCGATCCCGGCACGGTGCTGTTCAAAGGCTACAACGAGGCGCGCGTGCTCAATCCGCTGACGCCGCTCGCCGACATGATCGACCGGCTTGCCGATCTGCCGTTGTCCTATCATCCCGGCACCGGCTGGGAATATTCGGTGGCGACCGACGTGCTCGGCCGTGTCGTCGAGGTCGTCTCCGGCCAGCCGCTCGACGCCTTGCTCAAGGCCCGCATCTTCGATCCGCTCGGGATGATCGATACCGGCTTCCACGTGCCGGAAGCGCAGCAGGGCAGGCTGGTCGCACTCTATAACGGCGCTGATGTGCTCGATCCGATGAAGCCTGGCCTCACGCGGGCCGATCATCTGCCTTATCCTCAGGCCTATCGGCGGCCGTTGCCGCGGTTGTCCGGCGGCGGCGGTCTGGTCTCGACCCTGGCCGACATGCTGGCGCTTGTGCGCGCGCTGCTGCCCGGTTCGGATGCGCTGCTGAAGCCGAAGACGCTGCGGCAGATGATGACGAACCAACTGCCCGCCGGCCAGACCATACGCTTCGCCAATCTCGGGCCGATCCCCGGCAAGGGCTTTGGCCTCGGCGGTGCCGTCACCTTCGCGCCCATGCCTTTCGATCCCCCGAATTCGATTGGTGAATTCCAGTGGGGCGGGCTTGCCGGCACCCATTGGTGGATCTGCCCTGAGGCCAACACCGCCGGCGTGCTGATGACCCAGCGCTACATGGGCTTCTGGAATCCGTTCTTCTTCGAGTTCAAGCGCCTGGCTTATCAGGCGGCCGGAGGCTGACCGCGAAAAAATCTCCCGACACTGCGAATCCTTTTTGGGGATCGCACCCTCTTGATGGTCGAGACGATCAGTCTCGGCCATGTCGGAGGATGTGATCGGATTCTACAGGAAAAACATCGGCGGCCCGCATCAGGCGGTGCGGATCGTCTTGGGTGTCGGGGTCGCGGTCGCAGCGTTCGTCTATCTCGCCGGCACCGCGGCGTGGCTGGTCGCGCTCGGCGGAGCGGGCTTAGCAGTGGCCGGCCTCGTCGGCTATTGCCCGATGTGCGCGGTGGCCGGCATCGGCAAGGGAGGGGCATCGTGAGCGCGGCTGCGATCTCGCCAAATTTGTTCGAGGCCGCGCGGCTCGGCGACCCCCAGGCGATCGCGTCTCTGCTGGAGACCGCACAGCCCGACATCCGCCGCTATGCGCGGGCGACCTGCCGCAGCTCGGCGGATGCCGAGGATGCGACGCAGGAAGCGATGTGGATCCTGTTCCGGCATGTCGGGACGATCCGCTCGCTGCTGGCGTTTTCCGCCTGGCTGTTCAGTGTGGTCCGCCGCGAATGCCTGCGGCTCGCGCGCAAGACAGGCCTTGCGCCAGCGATCGACGACAGCGAGGCAGAGGCGGCACTGCTGGCTCGCCCGGAAGCCGATCTGCGGCTCGATGTGGCCGCCGCCTTCGAGGCGCTGCCACCGCACTATCGCGACGTCGCCCTGATGCGCGACGTCAAGGAGATGACCATCGACGAGATCGCCGTCGCGCTCGGGGCTTCCAGGCAGACCGTGAAGGCCCGTCTGCATCGCGCCCGCGCCCTGATGCGCGAATATCTGACGAGATGAGACACGGCGCAAAGCCTGTTCGCGCGTCACCGGACAAGACACAAAAATGCTGCGAGTGGTGGGCCTACCTCCCACTCGCTGTTTGCGTCAGTCCTTCCACGGATCGAACTCGCCTTCGCCGGCCATGGCGACGGCGAACGGCCGCAGCGTGTGCAGCACCCGCACGGTGCCGGCGTGCTGCGCCAGCACGTCCGGCAGGCGGCGATAGGCCATCGGGCTCTCGTCGAGGTCGGCACCAACTAGGGTGACGCCGCGCTCGCTCAGCCAGCGGTCCATTTCCGCGCGCGAGAAGCGCCGCTTCGCCTCCCGTCGTCCGAACAGGCGGCCGGCGCCGTGCACGGTCGAGTACAGCGAAGCCTTGGCCTCCGGACTGTCGACGCCTTCGAGGATGACGGCATCGTCGCCCATCGAGCCGCCGACGAATCCCTTCTGGCCGGGAAACGCCGGCGTCGCGCCCTTGCGCACCACCCACAGATCCTTGCCCTCGTGGGTCTCACGCCAGGCATAGTTGTGGTGGTTGTGCACGCTCTCGGTCACGCTGCCGCCGATGATCTGGCGGACCCGCTCGACGACCCACTCGCGACCCGCATAGGCGTAACGTCCGGCGAGATGCATCGCCGCGATGTAGCGGCGGCCGAGCTCGGACTCCTCGTCGATCACGGTGGGCGGGACGTTCATGCCATCCTTGCCGCCGGCGGCCTTGAGATAGCGCGTCGCGGAGGTGTGTCCGAGGCCGCGGCTTCCGAAATGGACGCCGATCCAGACAAAGCCTTCCTCGTCACGCATGAGGTCGACATAGTGGTTGCCCGATCCGACCGTGCCGAGCTGGCTCATCGCTTTCTGACGGTAGGCCTCCATGTCGCTCTCGCGCCAGGCATCGCTGTCGTCGAACAGCTCGTGCTCGGCCCGCTCGGCATTGGCGCGGCCGACACCGAACGAGATCGTCTTGGCGACGTCGCGCATGATCGTGGGCACGATGTTGGCGATGTCGTCGAAGCGGGTGTCGAGCCTTGCGGCCAAGTTGCCGCAGCCGATGTCGAAGCCGACGCCGGAGATGCTGATCTGCTTCTCGTAGGCGATGACCCCGCCGACCGGCTGGGCGTAGCCGAGATGGCCATCGGCGCAGATCACGCCGGATACGACATTGCCGACCGCCATGCAGTTGCGCATCTGCGCCACGGTCGCCTCCTCATGCGGGCCGAAGATCTTCAGCGGCGCGTTCTGGAAGCGCGCCTCCTGCGGACGCAGGTTCGCGATCTCGCTTGCGGCGGTGTTGGCCTCGCGGGCGAGATGTTCCTTGCGCGCGGCGTCCCGGTACGAGCACCAGGCCGGCTGGCCGCGTCCTTCGCCGACGCGCGAGTCGGGATCGATGCCGGCGGCGAGGCAGAGCTCGCGGGCGCGTTCCATGTAGGGATCGGATCGTCGCATGGTCTTGAGTCCTGCTTGGCCCCGGGGCGCAGTCCCGCGTCCGGGGTCGTTGTCGTTGCGCATCAATTAAACGCCGTCTCCGACGCAGCGATCCACGCAACGGGGCGCCTTAGAGAAGCCGTTGACGCGAGTTCAGGCGGTTTGGCACGCGCATCGTTTGCGCGAGCCCGGGATCCGGGTCTCCGGTTCCGGCCATTGCCGGGATGTCTGAACGCGCGGCGGGCAACAAAAAACCCTCCGGAGCGGCAGGCTCGGGAGGGTCCGTGAGAAGCGGACTGTCGATCTTGCGGTCAGGCAAGATCGCTCCCATGAGCCGGGCATGCGCAATCGATTGGCCGCAGGCCATTCGACAGTCGCGCAAATCTTTCGTAGCTGTGCTTCATCACTGGGTTCGCTGTTTTCGCGAACGGAAGTGATCGCGAGGGCGCGGGACATACGCCCGCAACTTGCGGGCGTCAAGCGGCGCGCGTGAGAAATTGGAAATGACGGACGCACGACGTGCCAACCTTTCTCGGTCTCGATGGATTTCGCTTCGGCTGGGTCGCGGCCTGGATCGACGAGCGCGGCGATCACGGCTTCGATTATTCACCGGGCCTGACGCGCCTGCTCGCGATGCCGCATGCGCGCGCGATGATCGACATGCCGATCGGTTTGAATCCGAGCGGCTATCGCGCTTGCGATCTGCGTGCACGCGAATTGATCGGGCCTGCCGTATTTCTCGGCGCGCGCCGCGACCTCTGGACGTTTCCGGATATGGCTGCGGCCAATCGCCATTATTGGGCGCACGAGGGCGAGGGCAGGGGCGTATCCGCGCAGCTCTGGAACATCAGGGACAAGCTCAAGGAGGTCGACGATGCCATGACGCCGGCGCGTCAAGCCAGCATCGGCGAAGCCCATCCGGAGTTGATTTTCTGGAATCTGGCAGGACGAGTCCATCTTGCGAAGAAGACATCGGCGCAAGGCCGCGAACAGCGCATCGCGCTCCTGGAGCGGCGCGGATTCACGCGCCTGCCGAAATGGCTGACGCTTCGCTACCGCACCGGTATCGGCCGCGATGATCTCATCGATGCCTGCGCCTGCGCGGTCGCGGCGTGCGATAGCACGCAACGTGTCGGCGACGACGAGATCGACACGCGGGGGCTGAGAATGGAGATCAACTATTGAGGCCTCCGTGGCCCTCGCGATCGCTTCCGTCTCCCGCGTGGCAGCGACGGGCATGGCTCTGCTTCACATTAACGCCATCGTCGTCCAGTCTTGCTGCTCTCTCCTCGTACTCCTCGGCCATTGACTGCAACCGCCGCGCGGCTGCGTTATGCGCGAGTTCGCCGGCGACACGGCGACATCGCTCAGCATGGTCGAGCAGGGCGCGCTTCTCGATGCTCATCCGGCGATAACGCTTGGAAGGCTCAATGGTCCCTGCGCGGGCGGCTGGAACAGTGCGATGGCCTTGTCTCGGAGAGTGGGAAACTGCAGCAATATTTTCAAGCGGGCGAGGAACATGGTCCTTGAACGGTCGTTGGCCAATCACTGTTGAGGGACAAAACACCATGTACGACGTCTGCCAATTGGCGACCGCGATGCTGGCGATTGCCTTTACGGCCCTGCTGTTGATCACGGGTCAACGGTTCATCGAGTACCGACTGCAACATGACGCAAGGACTCCGATCGTGGCGATGGCAACGCTGCCGCCATAAGCGAGGGCTCGCAGGGACGAATAGTGACTTGCGCCGCACGGCGTCCTGCCTAGATTGAGCACGCCTCAGTCCATGCATCAAAGGTCCCGATGTCCGCTCTATCTGCTTTTCCCATCACCAAACGTTGGCCGGCGAAACATCCCGAACTGCTTCAGCTCTATTCGCTGCCGACGCCGAACGGCGTCAAGGTCTCGATCATGCTGGAGGAGATCGGATTGCCTTACGAAGTCCATCTCGTCGATTTCGGCAAGGACGACCAGAAGACGACCGAATTCCTCTCGCTCAATCCGAACGGCAAGATCCCGGCGATCCTCGATCCCAACGGCCCCGGCGGCAGGCCGCTGCCGCTGTTCGAATCCGGGGCGATCCTGCAATACCTCGCCGAGAAGACAGGCAAGCTTCTGCCGGAGGACGCCGCACGCCGCTACCAGGCCATCCAGTGGGTGCATTTCCAGATGGGCGGCATCGGGCCAATGTTCGGCCAGGTCGGCTTCTTCCACAAATTCGCCGGCAGGGAGTTTGAGGACAAGCGGCCGCTCGAACGCTACGTGGACGAGTCCAAGCGCCTGCTCGGCGTGATGGAGGCGCAACTCGCCGGTCGGCAATGGTTCATGGATGACGACTACACCATTGCCGACATCTCCATGCTCGGCTGGGTGCGCAATCTCATCGGCTTCTACGGCGCCGGCGATCTCGTCGCATTCAGCGGGTTCAAGTCGGTCGGTGCCTGGCTCGACCGGGGGCTGGCACGCCCGGCCGTGCAGCGCGGGCTGAACATTCCGAAGCGGCCGTGAGGCTAGAACAGAGCCTTGTAGCTCATGTAGAGCGCCATCAATGCGACGAAGCCGATCATCATCCGGCGCAGCATTGATTTGCTGACGCCATTGGCCGCGCGTGCGCCGAGATCGGTGCCGATCCAGAGTCCGGCCAAAATACCGATGATGGCGGGCCAGCCGACCATCAAGCCCTTGCTCCAGTAGATCCAGGCCGGAGGGACGGTGGTCGGGATGACCGAGAAGATGAGGCTGATGAGTTGCGCCTGATGCTGCGGGACGCGAAGACCCGCAGCGAGGCCGACGGTGATCGCGAGGCCACCGCCGATGCCCATGAAGCCGGACGAAAATCCGGCAAGCATGCCGATCAGGAGCAGGGGTAGCCAGGGCAGATCATTGCGGTCGCCGGCCTCATTGCTCCCGTCCTTACGCTCGCGGCGCAGGATCAGCAGAGCGATCAGCGCGACGAGGTAGACGACGTAAGTCCATTGTAGGACCGAGTCGGAGACCGCAGCCGCGGCGTAACCGCCGCCGGCGCCACCGATCAGGAATCCGAGGCCGATCCAGCCGATCCATGGCAACCGGCTGCGCTTGCCGCTCTGCCAGTAGCGGCGCACGCCCGCAAGGCCCGTCGGAGGCACCTGCGCGATCAGCGATGTGCCCTGCGCGACGTGCTGCTCGGCGCCGAGCAGCAGGACGGAGAAGATCACGAAGCCGCCACCCGGGCTCACGCCCATGAAGCCCGATGTCAGCCCGCCCACGAGGCCGACACGACGCCAGCGAGGAGGTCATGAATCCAGGACATCGCTCACGCCCTGGTTCGTCGCTTCATGTCAGACTTGGTGGCGCGAAAGCCCTCGATCACACCGGCCACAGCTGCCATGCAGGCCTCGACGTCAACATCCTCGCCCCAGCACTTTTGCAGCACAAATCCCTGGAAGATCGCGATCAGCACGCGCGCGATCGTGTCCGCACTGAGGTCGCGCTTGATGAGGCCGGCATGCTGGCCACGCTCGATGAGCGCGACGATCAGCGCGCGAGGCATGTCGATGCCCTCGACGACGCTGGTACGGACGCGGCGGTTACGCAGGGCCTCGGCCCAGCCATGGATGCCGACGCGACGCCGCGCTTCGCCGGCGGGATCGGTGAGCCATTGCGCATAGACGCGGACCAGCGCGTGAAGTCCTTCGATCGGATCGCCCGATCCTTGCGCGACCGAGTTGAGCACGGCTTCGCGGCGGTGCCGGTCATCGGCGAGCGCTTCAATCAGATCGTCCTTGCTCTGGAAGTAGAGATAGACCGCGCCGTGGCTCAGTCCGGATCGCTTGACGATGTCGGCCATGCCGGTCTGGTGAAAGCCGTCTTCAGCGAAGCAGGCGAGGGCAGCTTCGAGGATCTGCTGGCGCCGGCCTTCGCGTTGCTTGTCGCTGATCTTGGGCATTTGATGGTCCTCAAATAACTGACCGATCGATCCTTTTAGCCATCGGTAGGGAGAGCCTGTCCTAAGCCGATAAATATAAAAAATGACTAGTCAGTCATTTTTATTGCCAAAAGGAATTTCGGTCAAGTCCGGACCTCCCGATGCCGTGAAAAAAGCGGATTGAGCCGTTGCGGGACGCCGATAGAGGCGGCGGCCCGGCTCTCGATCGTGTGCCGCTAGAACAGCCGTCCGCCGTTCGGCACGGGCTTGCTTGGCTGCACCAGCACGACCTTGCCGGCAGCATCGGGGAAACCGAGCGTCAGCACCTCGGATACGACCGGGCCGATCTGGCGCGGCGGGAAATTGACGACGGCCGCGACCTGCAGCCCGACCAGCGACTCGAGCGGATGATTTTCGGTGATCTGTGCCGAGCTCTTGCGGACGCCGATCGCAGGACCGAAGTCGATCCATAGCCGCCAGGCTGGCTTGCGCGCCTCCGGGAACGGCTTGGCATCGACGATGGTGCCGACGCGGATATCGACCGCGAGGAAGCTGTTGAAGTCGATGGTCGGCGAGGCGGCGGCCGCGGGATCGTGGGTGACGTGCATGGTGTATCCGTTCGGGGAGTGGCGTCGTTCGGAATATTGTCGCGCGAACCGGAGTTTCGTACAACGCGGCGGTCACGATACGACGCATGCGCGAGGAACGACTTGCCCAACATCATCTACGGTATCAAGAACTGCGACACCATGAAAAAGGCGCGCACTTGGCTCGACAGCCATGGCGTGCCTTACGCGTTTCACGACTACAAGACGGCGGGAGTCGAGAAGGACAAGCTCAAGCAGTGGAGCGACAAGGTCGGCTGGGAGACGTTGCTCAATCGCGCCGGCACGACCTTCAAGAAGCTCTCCGATTCCGACAAGGAAGGCCTTGGTGAGAAGAAGGCGCTGGCGTTGATGCTAGCGCAACCATCGATGATCAAGCGGCCGGTGCTGGAAATCGGCGGCAAGCTGCTGGTCGGCTTCAAGCCGGAGATCTATGCAAAGGAAGTCGGGGCCAAGAACGTTGGAGCCAAGGCGCGTTAGCTCAGCTCGATGATCTCGGCGGTGACGCTTGGGCTGGATTGGTCGGCGAGCTCGACCACATCGGCCGCCGCGATGCGGCCGGGGGCGCGATGAAAGAGGGCGCGGTCGATCACGGCCCGCAGCCTCGGACGCGGCGGCGCGTCATTTCCGCGCATCAGATTCTTGATCTCGAAGCCGCCGTCCTCGCAGAAGGTCTTCACTGACGCGATGACGTGGCTGACCTTGTCCTCGGTCAGGAACGGCAGCAGCAGCCGTTCATAGGCGACGATGCGACCGTAGATGTCATCGATGTCGGCAACGCTATAGATCGGAAGCCCGCGCGCGACGCATTCGTGATAGATCGGCATCACGAAGGGCGCGAGCCGCGGTCCGACATAGTCGTGCAGCAGAGTGCCCTTGCCGGTATTTCCATAAGCGCGCGAGATGCGCGTGCCTTCGCTCTGGATGGTCAGGTGCGGCGTCGGCGTCGAATTGTCCACCGTGTAATAGATGAGATCGGACAGCTCTTCCTCGAGTCGCGCAGGCTGGTACTCCCAGATCGCCGGTGCGACCTGCTGGCGCGCATAAAGTCGCAGCCACGTGTTCAGGAGATCACGCTGCCTGATCGACTTGACGACGGAGGGCGCGGCGCTTGCGAAATCCAAAACAATATTCCCGGCATGTCAAAACCCGCACATGATCCTCGCCGCGGGAAAATTTTCTATGAAGGCTGGCGCGGGAGACGAAAGACCGTTAACGACGGCTTGATGACCGGTGCTTCGCGAGCCGGGAGGCCGGGCAGGCAACGACATCAAAACATCTCCGACTAAGGGAGCATTTGTATCCCAGCCGGAGGCCTGATCTGCTCAGCTTTCCGCCTTGCCTAACCCCCGTCACCTCCGGCATATTCCGCGCCCGGAGGCGGCGTTCCGGATGGGCTGCAAGCCTCCGGAAAGCCGAAGTCAACAAGGACAGCCACGCGCGGCCAGCGCGTCGCGCGGGCAGGGGGAAATCTGTTTGGCCGATGAGTTCATTCTCGAAACGGAAGGCTTGACCAAGGAGTTCGCGGGCTTCTTCGCCGTCCGCGACGTTGCGCTCAAGGTTCGCCGTGGGAGCATTCATGCGTTGATCGGGCCGAACGGCGCCGGCAAGACGACGTGCTTCAATCTTTTGACCAAGTTCCTTAAACCGTCTGCCGGAAAGATCCTGTACAAGGGGCAGGACATCACTGCGATGGCGCCGGCGGACGTGGCCCGTATGGGCCTGGTTCGCTCCTTCCAGATTTCGGCCGTGTTTCCGCATCTCACGGCGCTGGAGAACGTCCGCGTCGCACTTCAGCGCCAGCACGGCTCTTCGTTCGACTTCTGGCGTTCCAAGTCCGTGCTCAACCGCTTCAACGATCGCGCGCGCGAGCTGTTGAACGATGTCGGCCTCAGCGAGTTTGCCAATACGCCCGCGGTCGAGATGCCCTACGGGCGCAAGCGCGCACTGGAGATCGCAACCACGCTCGCGCTCGACCCCGAGATGATGCTGCTGGACGAGCCAATGGCCGGCATGGGTCACGAGGACATCGACAAGATAGCGGCGCTGATCAAGCGCATCTCCGCGAAATATACCATTCTGATGGTCGAGCATAATTTGAGCGTCGTGGCCAATCTCTCCGACATCATCACCGTGCTGACGCGCGGGCAGGTGCTCGCGCAAGGCCATTACTCCGAGCTCACCAAGGACGAGCGCGTCAAGGAAGCCTATCTGGGAGCCGGTCATGCCTGACACTGCGATCGCCCAGGCTCCGGCAAAGGCTGCGACCGGCGGAAACATCCTTCAAGTCCGCAACCTCGAAGCCTGGTACGGCGAGTCCCACATCCTGCACGGGATCAACTTCGACGTGAATGCGGGCGAGGTCGTCACCCTGCTCGGGCGCAACGGCGCCGGCAAGACGACCACGTTGAAGTCGATCATGGGCATCATCGGCAAGCGCTCGGGCTCGGTGAAGTTCAACAATCAGGACATCATCCGCGCGACCTCCGACAAGATCGCGCGCATGGGCATCGCGTTCTGCCCCGAGGAGCGGGGGATATTCTCCAGCCTCGACGTGCGCGAGAATCTGATGCTGCCGCCGGTCGTCCGCGAAGGCGGTCTGCCGCTCGATCAGATATTCGACCTGTTCCCGAACCTGAAGGAGCGGCTCAACAGCCAGGGCACCAAGCTGTCGGGCGGCGAGCAGCAGATGCTCGCGATCGCGCGCATCCTGCGCACCGGCGCGAGCTTCCTGATGCTGGACGAGCCGACCGAGGGCCTTGCGCCCGTCATCATCCAGCAGATCGGCCACACCATTGCACGGCTCAAGAAGGAGGGTTTCACGATCCTCCTGGTCGAGCAGAACTTCCGCTTCGCATCCACCGTCGCCGACCGCTACTACGTGGTCGAGCACGGCAAGATCATTGACGGTTTTTCCAACGCCGAGCTTGCCGCCAATATGGACAAGCTCCACACCTATCTCGGCGTCTAGAACTGCCAAACAAGTTAGAACCAACGAGAATATTTAGAGAGGGAAGCCGCATGAACACCCGGTCGATCGCTTCATTTCTGCTCGGCACCGCGCTGGCGCTTGCAGCGACAAGCGGCGCGATGGCGCAGGACAAGACCATCAAGATCGGCGTGCTCACCGACAACTCCGGGCTCTACGCCGACCTTGGAGGTCCCGGCTCGACGCTGGCCGCGCAGATGGCGATCGAGGATTCCGGGCTTGCAGCCAAGGGTTGGAAGGTCGATCTCATCTCCGCCGACCATCAGAACAAGCCCGACATCGGCACCGCGATCGCGCGGCAGTGGATCGATGTCGAGAAGGTCGACGTCTTCATGGACGTGCTGAACTCCGGCGTGGCGCTGGCGGTGAACAATGTCGTCAGGGAAAAGAATTCGATTCTGATCGACACGGGTGCGGCGACGTCCGATCTGACCAACGCGCAGTGCTCGCCGAACACCATCCACTGGGTCTACGACACCTACATGCTGGCCAACAGCACGGGACAGGCGCTGGTGAAGGCCGGCGGCGACACCTGGTACTTTCTGACCGCCGACTACGCCTTTGGTCACGCGCTCGAGCGCGACACCGCCGCAGTCGTGGTCAAATCAGGCGGCAAGGTGATTGGCAGCGTGAAGCATCCGCTCAACACCGCTGACTTCTCCTCGTTCCTGCTGCAGGCGCAGGCGTCGAAAGCCAAGATCATCGGCATGGCGAACGCCGGTGGCGACACCACCAACACGATCAAGCAGGCGGCGGAATTCGGCATCGTCGCAGGCGGCCAGAAGCTCGCCGGGCTTCTGCTGTTCATCACCGACGTCCATGCGCTCGGATTGAAAGTGGCGCAGGGGCTGAACTTCACCGAAACCTTCTATTGGGATTTGAACGACGGCACCCGGGCCTTCTCCAAGCGTTTCTCCGAAAAGATGAAGAACAAGGCGATGCCATCGATGGTGCAGGCTGGCGTCTATTCGGGCCTGATCCATTATTTCAAGACGCTGGAAGCGTTGGGTGGCAATCCGCACGATGGCGCCAAGGTGGTCGCCAAGATGAAGGAAATGCCGACGGACGATCCACTGTTCGGCAAGGGCACGATCCGCGCGGACGGCCGCAAGCTCCATCCCGCCTATCTGTTCGAGGTCAAGAAGCCCGAGGAATCCAAGGGGCCGTGGGACTACTACAAGCTGATCGGCACGACGGCGGCAGACCAGGCTTTCAGGCCGCTCTCGGAAAGCGCCTGTCCGCTGGTGAAGAAGTAGTACCGACAGCGTCCGCTGGCGGGCACCGTCGTCAACAAAACGGGACTGGGTACGAGATCGATCGATGCAGGCTCTATACGCTCAGCTACTGGTGGGACTGATCAACGGCTCGTTCTACGCGCTGCTCAGTCTCGGGCTTGCCGTGATCTTCGGCATGCTCAACATCATCAATTTCGCCCATGGCGCGCTCTACATGATGGGCGCGTTCGTCGCCTATTTCCTGTTGAACCTCGGCGGCATCAACTATTGGTGGGCGTTGCTGCTGGCGCCCATCATCGTCGGCATCTTCGGCATGATCCTGGAGCGGACCATGCTGCAATGGCTGACCGGGCTCGATCATCTCTACGGCCTGCTCCTGACCTTCGGCATCGCGCTGATCGTGCAGGGCGTGTTCCAGAACTACTTTGGCTCCTCCGGTCTGCCTTATGCCATTCCGGACCAGCTCAGGGGCGGCATGAATCTCGGCTTCATGTTCTTACCCGTCTATCGCGGCTGGGTCGTCGTGTTCTCGCTGGCGGTGTGCCTTGCGACCTGGTTCCTGATCGAGAAGACCCAACTCGGCGCTTACCTGCGCGCCGCCACTGAAAACCCGACGCTGGTGCGCGCCTTCGGCATCAACGTGCCGCGCATGATCACGCTGACTTACGGTCTCGGTGTCGGCCTTGCCGCGCTCGCCGGCGTGCTCTCGGCGCCGATCAACCAGGTGCGGCCGCTGATGGGCGCCGACCTCATCATCGTCGTGTTCGCGGTGGTCGTGATCGGCGGCATGGGATCGATCATGGGCTCCATCATCACCGGCTTTGCGCTCGGCGTGATCGAGGGCCTGACCAAGTATTTCTACCCCGAGGCCTCCAACACCGTCGTGTTCGTGCTGATGGTGCTGGTGCTCTTGGTGAAGCCAACGGGATTGACGGGAAGGGCAGCCTGACATGACGACCCTGACGGACGACACGCTGCCTACAACCCCTCGCGCCATGCGCGACGAGATGCTCGTCTTCGTGGTGATGGCCCTGCTGTTGGCGGCGGTGCCGTTCACGGGAGTCTATCCGTTCTTCGTGATGCAGGCGCTGTGCTTTGCGCTGCTCGCCTGCGCCTTCAATCTGCTGGTCGGCTATGGCGGGCTGCTGTCGTTCGGCCACGCCATGTTCCTGGGAACCGCGGGCTATTGCAGTGCGCATGCGCTGAAGGTCTGGGCGCTGCCGCCCGAGCTCGGCATCCTCGTCGGCGTCGCCGCGGCGTTCGTGCTGTCGATCGTGACCGGCTACATCTCGATCCGCCGCCAGGGCATCTATTTCTCAATGATCACCCTGGCGCTGTCGCAGCTCCTGTACTTCATCTACCTCCAGGCGCCGTTCACCCACGGCGAGGACGGCATCCAGGGCATTCCGCAAGGGCACATGTTCGGCGTGTTCGATCTGTCCAAGCCGACGGTGCTTTATTACGTCGTGCTGGTCGGCTTCCTCGCCGGCTTCCTCTTGATCTTCCGCATCATCAACTCGCCGTTCGGCGAGGTCCTGAAGTCGATCCGCGAGAACGAGCAGCGGGCGATCTCGCTCGGCTACCGAACCGACCAATACAAGTTCCTGGCCTTCATCCTGTCGGGCACGCTGGCCGGCTTTGCCGGGGCGCTGAAAGTGTTCGTGGCGCAAAACGCCTCGCTCACCGACGTGCACTGGTCGATGTCGGGCGAAGTCGTGCTGATGACGCTGGTCGGCGGTCTCGGAACCATTTTCGGTCCCGTGATCGGCGCCTTCGTGATCATCGCCATGCAGCAATATCTGGCGGGCTTCGGCCAGTGGGTGACGGTGATCCAGGGTGGAATCTTCGTGATCTGCGTGCTCACCTTCCGCCGCGGCGTCATCGGTGAAATCGCGCATTACTTCCGGAGATCGCTCTAAACGGCTGATTTTAAATAGGTTTGTCGGTCGCTTGAAAGCGGTGGATGACCCGGCTCCGCGGGCGCGAGATGACACGCACGTGGATCGAAAATGGTCTATGACAGTTTCATGACGGCCCTTCCGGGCCGGGCCATTTCCAACCGGTAGCCTGTCCCCATGATGCGATGGTTTCGTGCTTTCCTGCCCAAGGAAGAACGGTTCTTCGACCTGTTCGACCGTCATGCCCAGACCGTGATCCAGGGCTCGATCGCGCTCCAGGGCATGCTCAACGGGGGCGAGGAGACGCCGGTCTATTGCCAGCGCGTCAATCAGTTCGAGAACGACGCCGACAACATCACCCGCGAGGTGCTGACGGCGGTGCGCCGCACCTTCATCACCCCGTTCGACCGTGGCGACATCAAGAACCTGATCACCTCGATGGACGACGCCATCGACCAGATGCAGCAGACGGCGAAGGCCGTCATGCTGTTCGAGGTCCGCGCCTTCGAGCCGCCGATGCGCGAGATCGGCGGGCTTCTGATCGAATGCGCCAATCTGGTGGGACGCGCGCTGCCGCTGATGCAGTCGATCGGCCCGAACGTCGCCATGCTGAGCGCGATCACGGAGGAGCTGGGCAAGCTGGAGGGCCGCGTCGACGACCTCCACGACATCGGGCTGAAGGAGCTGTTCCTCAAGCATCGCAACGGCAACGCGATGGACTTCATCGTCGGTGTCGAGATCTACGACCATCTCGAAAAGGTTGCCGACCGCTTTGATGACGTCGCCAACGAGATCAACAGCATCGTCATCGAGCAAGTGTAGCGCATGATGCGGAAAAGTGTGCAGCGGTTTTCCGCTCAAATCATGCGTAAGCTTTAAGGCAGGGGCCGCGCCGTGGATGCTGCGTTGGGTTTTCCCGTCCTGGTCGGCTTGATCGCCGTCGCGTTGCTGTTCGATTTCCTGAACGGCCTGCATGACGCCGCCAATTCGATCGCGACCATCGTCTCGACCCGCGTGCTGCGGCCCCAATTCGCGGTGTTCTGGGCCGCATTCTTCAATTTCGTCGCCTTCATGGTGTTCGGGCTGCACGTCGCCCAGACCATCGGCACCGGCATCATCGATCCCTCGATCGTCGACGCCCAGGTGATCTTCGCGGCCTTGGTCGGGGCCATCGTCTGGAACATCGTGACCTGGGCGCTCGGCATCCCGTCCTCGTCGTCGCATGCGCTGATCGGCGGCCTCGTCGGTGGCGGCATGGCCAAGGCGGGCATTTCGGCGGCGGTGTGGAGCGGATTGTCCAAGACGGTGCTGGCGATCGTGCTGTCGCCCCTGGTCGGCTTCCTGCTCGCGATGATGCTGGTGGCGATCGTGTCCTGGGCCTCGGTGCGCTCGACACCGTTCGCAGTCGACCGCGCCTTCCGTATCCTGCAATTCGCCTCCGCCTCGCTCTATTCGCTCGGCCATGGCGGCAATGATGCGCAGAAGACCATGGGTATCATCGCGGTGCTGCTCTATTCGCAGGGCCATCTCGGCAGCGAATTCTCCGTACCGTTCTGGGTGGTGCTGTCCTGCCAGGCCGCGATGGCACTGGGCACGCTGATGGGTGGCTGGCGCATCGTCCGCACCATGGGCCTGCGCATCACCAAATTGACTCCGATGCAGGGCTTTTGCGCCGAGACCGGCGGCGCTGCGACCCTGTTCATGGCGACCTTCCTCGGCGTTCCCGTCTCGACCACCCACACCATCACCGGCGCCATCGTCGGCGTCGGCGCAGCCCGCCGTGTCTCGGCGGTGCGCTGGAATGTCGCGAGCTCGATCGTCTATGCCTGGGTGATCACGATCCCGGCCGCGGCCCTCGTGGCCGCGCTGAGCTGGTGGGCGGTCCAGATAGTCAAGTAACGAGCTTCAATCCGATAATTCCGGCGATGATCAAGGCGATGCTGGCGAGCCGGAAAGCGGTCGCGGGCTCGCCGAACAGGATGATGCCCAGCGTCGCGGTGCCGACCGCGCCGATTCCGGTCCAGATTGCATAGGCGGTTCCGACTGGCAGTGATTTGAGAGCAACTCCGAGCAGGATGATGCTGCCGGCCATGGCCGCGAGCGTGACGACGGACGGAACAAACTTGCTGAAGCCCTCGGTATATTTCAGGCCGATCGCCCAGGTGATCTCGAGAAGACCGGCGACGAACAAGATGCTCCAGGCCATGACGACCCTCCGTGCAAGGCAGGGTCGTCCCCGCAAGGCAATGACCTATGAAAGGGAGGGCCGTCCCTCCCAAACGGCGATATGGGGCTGGCCGAGGGGCTCCGCAATCACCAAATCAGGCTTGATCAGGCCCATTTTCCCTGCCAAACGCTCCCGCCATGTCCGACATCGCCACCACCGCAGCCGAATCGCCGGCCCGTTCCCCGCTTGCCGCTGAAGTGTCGCGGCGGCGGACCTTTGCGATCATCTCCCACCCCGACGCCGGCAAGACCACGCTGACCGAGAAGCTGCTGCTGTTCGGCGGCGCCATTAACCTCGCCGGCCAGGTCAAGGCCAAGGGCGAGCGGCGCAACACACGATCGGACTGGATGAAGATCGAGCGCGAGCGCGGCATCTCGGTCGTGACCTCGGTGATGACCTTCGAGTTCGAAGGCCTCGTCTTCAACCTGCTGGACACGCCGGGCCACGAGGACTTTTCGGAAGACACCTACCGTACGCTGACGGCGGTCGATTCCGCCGTGATGGTGATCGACGCCGCCAAGGGCATCGAGGCGCGGACCCGGAAGCTGTTCGAGGTGTGTCGTCTTCGGGATATCCCGATCATCACCTTCATCAACAAGATGGACCGCGAGAGCCGCGACGTCTTCGAGCTGCTCGACGAGATCGAGAAGACGCTGGCGCTCGACACCACGCCGATGACCTGGCCGGTCGGCCGCGGCCGCGACTTCCTCGGCACCTACGACGTCGTCAATGGCGGCGTGCGTCTGCTCGAAGGCGGCGGCGCCAAGACCGGCGCGGCGCAGCAGATCGAGATCGAAGAACTCGCCAAGCTCAATGCGAATCTCGACGTATCAGTGGTGAAGGACGAGCTCGAGCTCGTCACCGAAGCGTCAAAACCGTTCGAGCTCGAAGCATTCCGCGAGGGTCATCTGACGCCGGTCTATTTCGGCAGCGCGCTGCGCAATTTCGGCGTCGGCGACCTCTTGGAAGGCCTCGGCAAGTTCGCGCCCGAGCCGCGCGCGCAGGACAGCGACCAGCGCAAGGTCGAGGCCACCGATCCGCGCATGAGCGCCTTCGTGTTCAAGATCCAGGCCAACATGGATCCGAACCATCGCGACCGCATCGCGTTTGCGCGGCTCTGCTCGGGCAAGCTCAGCCGCGGCATGAAGGCGAAGCTCGTGCGCACCGGCAAGAGCATGCCGCTGTCGAGCCCGCAATTCTTCTTCGCGCAGGATCGTTCGGTCGCGGATGAGGCCTTTGCCGGCGACGTGGTCGGCATTCCCAATCACGGCACGCTGCGCATCGGCGACACGCTGACCGAGGGCGAGGATTTCAACTTCGTCGGCGTGCCGAGCTTTGCGCCGGAAATCGTCCGCCGCGTTCGTCTCACCGACGCGATGAAGGCGAAGAAGCTGAAAGAAGCGCTCCAGCAGATGTCGGAGGAGGGCGTGGTGCAGGTGTTCCGTCCGCGCGACGGTGCGCCCGCGCTGGTCGGCGTCGTCGGCGCGCTCCAGCTCGACGTGCTGAAGGCCCGGCTCGAGGCGGAATATTCGCTACCGGTCGAGTTCGAGGTGAGCGAGTTCCAGCTCGCGCGCTGGGTCTCCTCGGAGGATCGCAAGAAGCTCGACACCTTCATCGCCGCCAACACCTCGAGCATCGCCGACGACGTCGACGGCGATCCAGTCTATCTGGCGCGAAACGAATTCTATCTCGGCTACACCAGGGAACGCGCCGAGGGCATCGAGTTCACCAACGTCAAGGACGTCAAGAAGAAGGGCTAGGGTGGCCGCGCGCCCGGCTGCCGCAGCCACACCCTCCGTCATGCCCCGGCTTGACCGGGGCATCCAGTACGCCGCAGCCTCTCGGCTCAATCACAATCGTCTCGGGGTACTGGGTCGCCCGGTCAAGCCGGGCGACGACATCGCGCTTGAACGCGCGCATGTGAACACAAGGTAGGCTTGAAGCCGCTCCAAAATCTCCCAACATGATTGCGGTCGCTCATCGCGGTGCTTCTCAATGCTGCGCGCAATCTTGGTTCTGTTGCTGACCTTCTTGGCCGTGGGCGCCGCCGACGCGCGGCCCCGCCAGATCAACCCCATTCCGTTCTCGCACGAGCCGTGCAGCGTGCTCGACGGCCCGCCCTGTACGCCGTCCTATTGCAGCCCGCTCGAGCCCGGTCCCTGCATTCCCGAAATCGATTACCCCTACGGCCAGAACCTCCAGCTCACGATCGAGAGCGTGCCGTCCGAGCCGGACCGCGCCAAATACCGGAAACCCGATCACGATCTCGATACGATCGGCGATCTCTTTGCCGAGCTGCGCAGCTGCTGGTCGCCCCCCTCGGACAACGCGCGCGCCGGCATGCAGATGTCGGTGCGCTTCAGCTTCAACAAGGCGGGTGGCCTGATCGGCCCGCCGCGCCTCACATACGCGACCGCGGGCGTCCCCGCCGATACCCGCACGACCTATCTGAACGCCATCAATGCATCGCTGAAGGCCTGCCTGCCGCTGAAATTCACTGGCGGACTCGGCGGCGCGTTGGCCGGACGGCCAATCGCGATCCGGTACGTCGACAATCGGCGGATCGGTAAGTAGCGCATAAGTTGCGAGCAGCGGCCAATCGATGATACCTCAGAGGCGGGGGCTGCTTTAGGGGAGGATGTCGTGGGTCTTGTGGTCATGATCCTGGGGCTGGTGCTGTTTTTTGCCGCCCATATTTTCACGACGAAACGAAAGGCGCGCGCAGAGGCGATCGCGAGGCTGGGCGAGGGGACCTACAAGATCCTCTATTCGCTGGTTTCGCTCGCGGGGCTCGTGCTGATCATCTGGGGCTTTGCCCATTACCGCAGTTCCGGCTGGATCGACGTCTGGTATCCGCCGAGGGCGCTGAAGCACATCACGCTCGGTTTGATGCTGCCCGCGGTCATCCTGGTGGTGGCTTCGTACCTGCGCGGCCGCATCTATGCGACACTGAAGCATCCGATGCTGGCCGGCATCAAACTGTGGGCAGCCTCGCATTTGCTCGCCAATGGCGACCTCGGCTCCATCATCCTGTTCGGCTCGTTCCTGGGTTGGGCGGTGTATGATCGCATCACGCTGAAGCATCGCACCGATGCCGGCGGCCCGCCGATCCCGGTCGGCGGCGTCACCAACGATTTGATCGCGATCGCAGTCGGTGTTGTCGCTTATCTTGCGCTGGCGTTTGCGTTCCACCCTGTCGTGATCGGTGTTCCCGTGATCGGCGTCTAGCCGGTCAGCACAAGACGACACCCGGTGTCCATGCGCGGAAGATAACAACAGCAACAAGCCGAGGCACGCAGATGGACTGGTCGCAATCTCAGATCCCGCCGATGCGGTTCGAGGCGCGCTTTGGCGATCGAGTGGTGCCGGCATTTTGCGATCGGCCGTCGAGCCTGTGGGCCATGATCGCGGAAGCCTGCGCGCGCAATGGCGATGGTGAGGCGCTGATTTGCGGCGACGTCCGCCTGAGCTGGCGACAAGCCGTCGAGGAGACCGCGCGGATTGCGACCGGCTTTCGCAAGCTTGGTTTGCAACGCGGCGACCGCGTCGCGATTCTGCTTGGCAATCGCATCGAATTTCCGCTGCTCTTGTTCGCCGCCGCACATGAGGGGCTGGTCACGGTGCTGCTCAGCACGCGCCAGCAGAAGCCGGAGATCGCCTATGTGCTCACGGATTGCGGCGCCAAGATCCTGATCCATGAGGCCGCGCTCGCCGAACGACTGCCCGATCCGGGCGATGTGCCCGATGTGATCCATCGCATCGCCATCGACGACGATCCGGCCCGGTCGCGCTTCTCCGCGCTCGCGGACAACGCGCCGGCGCCTGCGCCGGTCGAGGTCAATGAGGAGGACACCGCGATGATCCTCTACACCTCGGGCACGACCGGCAAGCCGAAGGGCGCGATGCTGGCCCATTGCAACATCGTCCATTCCTCGATGGTGTTCGTGTCCTGCCTGCAATTGACGGCGGCGGATCGCTCGATCGCCGCGGTGCCGCTCGGCCATGTCACCGGAATCGTCGCCAACATCACGACCATGATCCGCTGCGCCGGCGCGCTGATCATCATGCCGGAGTTCAAGGCCGCCGATTATCTCAAGCTCGCCGCGCGCGAGCGCGTCACCTACACCGTGATGGTGCCGGCGATGTACAATCTCTGCCTGCTGCAGCCGGATTTCGATGGCTATGACCTGTCGAGCTGGCGCATCGGCGGCTTTGGCGGCGCGCCGATGCCGGTCGCGACCATCGAGAAGCTCAAGGCGAAGATCCCCGGCCTGAAGCTGATGAACTGCTATGGCGCGACCGAGACGACATCGCCCTCGACCATCATGCCGGGCGAGCTGACGGAGAGCCATATCGACAGCGTCGGCCTGCCGTGCCCGGGCGCGCGCATCGTCGCGATGGGAGGGGATGGGCGCGAGCTGCCGCATGGCGAAATCGGCGAGCTCTGGATCCAGGGCGCCTCCGTGATCAAAGGCTATTGGAACAACCCGAAGGCCACAGCCGAGAGCTTCACTGGCGGCTTCTGGCACTCCGGCGACCTCGGCTCGATCGACGCGGAGGGGTTTGTCCGGGTGTTCGACCGACAGAAGGACATGATCAATCGCGGCGGGTTGAAGATCTATTCGGCCGAGGTCGAATCCGTGCTGGCCGGCCATCCCGCCGTGATCGAGAGCGCGATCATCGCCAAGGCCTGCCCGGTCCTGGGCGAGCGCGTCCACGCCGTGGTGGTGACGCGCAGCCCGGTCGCCAGCGAGGCTCTGCGGGCCTGGTGCGCGGAGCGGCTGTCCGACTATAAGGTCCCCGAAACCATGGCGATCACCGCCGAGCCATTGCCGCGGAACGCCAATGGCAAGGTGCTGAAGCGGCAGTTGCGGGAGCTGCTCGGAAGCTGAGCCGGGCAGGCGGCTCCGGGCTGTCCCGGGTGGTTAACGCCTTGATCGGGCTGGCTTTGCCTTGCCACCGCCATATCGTTAGGGTACCTCGCCGCCACGAGGGGACGGGATTCCTGACGCGAACGCTTTGGCGCGCGTACCCGGACGGGCATGGGATTAGCATAAGTGTCTGAATTATTTGACGAAGTCGACGAGGAAGTACGTCGCGAACAGCTCAAGAAGCTGTGGGACAAGTATTCGATTTACTTGATCGCCCTGATGGTGCTGATCGTGGCCGCCGTCGGCGGCTGGCGCGGCTACCAATATCTCGAGGCCAAGAAGGCCGCCGAGGCCGGCGCGGCGTTCGAGAAGGCCGTCGAGCTGTCCGAGCAGGACAAGCACGCGGACGCCGAGAAGGCCTTCACCGAGCTCGCCGCCAAGGCTCCGTTCGGCTATCGCACCCTGGCGCGGTTGCGCGCTGCGGCCGAGGCCGCCAGCCGCGATCCCAAGGCCGCCGCGAAGATGTATGACGACATTGCCGCCGATCGCAGCGTCGGTGGCGAGTGGCAGGATCTGGCCAAGATCCGGGCCGCCGGCTTGCTGCTCGACAGCGCCAGCTACGCCGACATGCAGCAGCGGCTGGAGGCCTCCGCCGCGCCGAAATCGACGTTCCGCCACAGCGCCCGCGAGATGCTGGCGCTGTCGGCATGGCGCAACAACGACATGACCGCGGCTCGCAAATGGCTCGACGCGATTACCGAAGACGGCGAAACACCGCCCAGCCTGCGCTCTCGCGCCGAGGCGCTCCAGGCTCTGCTGCCGCCCGTCGCCAAAAGCTGACGACGGCCCTCTGACGCAAACGAGACACAAGATGCGCCGCACGCCACGTTTGATCGCAGCCACCGTCTTGATCGCCTTCACGGGCCTGTTGGGCGGCTGCTCCAGCGGCGGATTCGATCCGAGCGACATGCTCGACTTCCTCGACACCAAGAAGAAGCTGCCGGGTGACCGCAAGCCGGTATTCCCCGAGGGCGTGCCGGGCCTCGAGCAGGGCGTGCCGAAGGAGATGTACAAGGGCGCGCAGCAGCAGCCGGACCCGAACGCACCTGCCGTCGCGGCTCTGCCTGCGGAGCCACCGCCCGAGCCGGCCAAGCCTGCGAAGGGGACCAAGGCGACGAAGTCCCGACAGCCAGCCGCCACGGCGGCCGCGCCCGCTGCCGGCGAGGTCGATGGCGAGGCCCAGCCGGAGGCTGCACCGCCAACGGACGCTCCGCCGCCCAAGCACAAGATTGTCCGCAAGCGCACCACCGCGCCACCGCCGGATCAGCCTGTCCAGCAGGCGCAACCGACTCAGACCACGCAGCAGCAATCGCAAGGCGCTTTCCCTGCGCCACTGCCAAGCGGCAGCTTCTCGCGCTGATATTCTCCATTGCATTGACAGGCGCAGCCCCGGCAGCGCACGAATGACCGATGTCCTTCACGATCGCCATCATCGGCCGGCCCAATGTCGGCAAATCGACGCTGTTCAACCGCCTGGTCGGACAGAAGCTCGCGCTCGTCGATGACCTGCCGGGCGTCACCCGCGACCGCCGCGAAGGCGAGGCCAGGCTCGGCGACCTCCAGTTCATCATCATCGACACCGCCGGCCTCGACGAGGGCGCCAGGGGCTCGCTGACCGCGCGCATGCAGGAGCAGACCGAGACCGCGATCGCGCAGGCCGACGCGCTGTTCTTCGTCATCGATGCCCGCATCGGCCTCACGCCCACCGATCGCGCCTTCGCCGATTTCGCCCGCAAGGCCAACAAGCCGGTGCTGCTGGTCGCCAACAAGAGCGAAGGCAAGCATGGCGATGCCGGTGCAATGGAGGCCTTCGCCCTCGGACTCGGCGATCCCATCCAGATCTCGGCCGAGCATGGCGAGGGCATGGGCGAACTCTATGACGCACTAGCTAAGCTGATGCCGGAGCCCGTCGACGAAGACGAGGCCGAGGACGACGCGCCGCTCTCGGAGGAAGAGGCGGCGACGCGCCCGATCCGGGTCGCCATCGTCGGCCGGCCCAATGCCGGCAAGTCGACGCTGATCAACCACCTGCTCGGCGAGGAGCGCCTGCTGACGAGCCCGGAAGCCGGCACCACGCGCGATTCCATTGCAGTGGAGATCAACTGGAAGGGCCGCGATTTCCGCGTGTTCGACACCGCCGGTCTGCGCCGGCGCTCCCGCATCGAGGAGAAGCTGGAAAAGCTCTCGGTCGCCGACGCGCTGCGCGCGGTGCGCTTTGCCGAAGTCGTCGTGCTGATGATGGACACGCAGAACCGCTTCGAGGAGCAGGATCTGCGCATCGCCGATCTGATCGAGCGCGAGGGCCGGGCGGTCGTGCTCGCCGTCAACAAATGGGACCTGATGGAGACCAAGGGCGGCGGCGCGATCTCGAGCCTGCGCCGCGACGCCGACCATTGGCTGCCGCAGCTCAAGGGCGTGCCAATCGTCGCCGTATCGGGCCTGATGGGCGAGGGCATCGACCGCTTGATGCAGGCGATCCAGGATGCCTACGCGATCTGGAACCGGCGCGTGCCGACGTCGGCGCTCAATCGCTGGTTCGAGCACGCGATCCAGGCCAATCCGCCGCCCGCAGTGTCCGGCCGCAGGCTGAAGCTGAACTACATCACCCAGAACAAGGCGCGCCCGCCGAGCTTCGTGCTGTTCTGCTCGCGTGCCGATGCGGTGCCGCAGTCCTACTTGCGCTACCTCACCAATTCCATGCGCGAGACCTTCGATCTGCCGGGCACGCCGGTGCGCATCACCTTGCGCGAGAAGGCCAATCCCTTCGCGCACAAGCGCAAGCGGCCGTCGTGAGCGACGGGGCCGGCGAGGCAATGGCGCAAGGCGTGGCGCCGGTCCGGCGCGGCGCGGTCGCGTTCATCTTCGTCACCATCCTGCTCGACATGCTCGCGCTCGGCGTGATCATGCCGATCCTGCCGAAGCTGATCGAAAGCTTTGTCGATAACGACACCGCGCACGCGGCCCGCATCTTCGGCCTGTTCGGCACCGCCTGGGCGCTGATGCAGTTCGTGTTCTCGCCGCTGCTCGGCGCGCTGTCGGATCGGTTCGGGCGCAGGCCGGTAGTGCTGCTGTCGAATTTCGGGCTGGCGGCCGACTACGTGTTGATGGCGCTGGCGCCGTCGCTGGTCTGGCTGTTCATCGGCCGCGTGATCTCCGGCATCCTCGGCGAGTATCTCGACCGCCTTCGCCTATATCTCGGATGTCACGCCGCCGGAACGGCGTGCGGCAATCTTCGGCAGGATTGGTGCGGCCTTCGGCGCCGGCTTCATCCTGGGCCCGGCGCTCGGCGGCCTGCTCGGCGACATCGATCCGCGCCTGCCGTTCTGGGCCTCGGCCGCCCTAAGCTTGGCCAATGCGCTCTATGGGCTCTTCGTCCTGCCGGAATCGCTTTCGCCCGACAAGCGCGCGCCGTTCCACTGGAGAAGTGCCAATCCGATCGGCGCGCTGCGCCTGCTGCGGTCCAATGCGGTGCTGGCCGCCTTGTCGGTCGTCAATTTCATCGCACAGGTCGCGCATGTCGTGCTGCCCTCGACCTTCGTGCTCTATGCGACCTATCGCTACGGCTGGGATTCCAAGACCGTGGGACTGACGCTCGCCATGGTCGGCATCTGCGCCATGGTGGTGCAGGGGCTCGCCATCGGCCCGATCGTGCGCGCGCTCGGCGAGCAGAAGGCGCTGCTGCTGGGCTTGTGCTGTGGCGCGATCGGCTTCGTGGTCTTGGGCGCTGCGCCGACCGGTCCGCTATCCTGGCTCGGCATTCCCATTTTGTCGCTATGGGGCATCTCCGGTGCCGCCTCGCAATCGCTGATGACGCGGCTGGTCGCACCCGATCAGCAGGGCCAGTTGCAGGGCGCGACCGCAAGCGTGCAGAGCGTGTCGCAGCTCGTCGGCCCGTTCCTGTTCACGCTGACGTTTTCCTATTTCATCGGCGCCAGCGCGCCGCTGCATCTGCCCGGCGCGCCGTTCCTGCTTGCGGCGGTGCTGATGGTGGTGTGCGTGGCGATCGCAATGCGGTCGCTGGCAGCGACGAAGACAATCTCGTAGGGTAGGCAAAGCGGAGCGTGCCCACCGCATCTCGATGTCGCGGAGAGATGGTGGGCACGGCGCTTAGGCGCCTTTGCCCACCCTACGGGATCTCGCTTACTTCTTCACCAGCGGGCAATCGCTATCCTTGAGCGGTTTGGCCGCGTCTTCCGGTGCGATGGTGGCGACCAGCTTGTAATAGTCCCACGGTCCCTTCGACTCTTCCGGCTTCTTCACCTCGAACAGATAGGCCGGAATGAGGCGGCGGCCATCGGCGCGCAGCGGGCCCTTGCCGAACAGCGGGTCGTCGGTCGGAAGCTCCTTCATCTTGGCGACGACCTTGGCGCCGTCATGCGGATTGCCGCCGAGCGCGTCCATCGCCTTCAGGTAATGCAGGATCTCGGCATAGAGGCCCGCGACCGTCATCGAGGGCATCGATCCCTTCGGCGAGACCTTCTGGAAGCGCTTCGACCATTCGCGCGTCTGGTCGTTGAGATCCCAGTAGAAGGACTCGGTGAAGGTCAAGCCCTGCGCGGTCTTCAGGCCGAGCGAGTGCACGTCGTTGATGAACAGCAGGAGCGCCGCGAGCTTTTGACCGCCGGAGACGATGCCGAACTCGGCGGCCTGTTTGATCGCGTTCGTGGTGTCGCCGCCGGCGTTGGCAAGGCCGATGATCTTGGCCTTCGAGGACTGCGCCTGCAGCAGGAACGAGGAGAAGTCGGCGGTGTTGAGCGGGTGCTTGACGCCGCCGAGCACCTTGCCGCCGGTGGCCGTGACGACGGCGCTGGTGTCGCGCTCCAGCGCATGGCCGAAGGCATAGTCAGCAGTCAGGAAGAACCAGCTGTCTCCGCCCGCCTTGGTCAGCGCCTTGCCGGTGCCGTTGGCGAGCATGTAGGTGTCGTAGGTGAAAGAGATGGTGTTGGGCGTGCAGGCCTTGCCGGTGAGATCTGCAGTGGCAGCGCCCGAATTGAGCAGCACCGAGTTCTTTTCCTTGACGAGGTTGCTCACCGCGAGCGCCACGCCCGAGCTCGGAGTATCTGCGATGGCGTCGACCTTGTCGGCGTCGATCCATTGCCGGGCGATGTTGACGCCGATGTCGGGCTTGTTCTGGTGGTCACCGGAGAGGACCTCGATGGTCCAGCCCTTGGCCTTCAATCCGGAATCCTCGACCGCCATCTTCACCGCGGCGACCGAGTTCGGACCGCCGATGTCGGCATAGAGGCTCGACATGTCGTTGAGCACGCCGATCTTGACGGTCTTGTCCTGCGCGTAGGCGGATGTGGCAAAACCGAATGCGGCACAGGCCAGAAGGGCCGCGGAGCGGCGTGCGAATGTCGTGGTCATGAAAGGTTTCCTCCATTGTCAAATATGCGGACGGCTCTCTTGCGAAGCCTTGTTTCCGGCTGATGGCTCTAGCCTGTCCCACGGCCGGCGGCAATGCGCCTAAAGCCGGATGACGCTGTGTCGTAGCGTCATCCATCGGTTAACTTTTGGGGAAAATGCGTTGAGACGCTATTTGAGAGCGTCCGATGTCAGCTTGAATTTCTGGATGCGCTTTCGATCTTGCCGATCCGGGTCGCGAACTTGCCGTTTTGCGTGAACGTCAAGATTGCGTTGTCGGTCCGCGTCAATCAAGCCGGCGCGCGGAAGCTCATCAGGCTGCGCATCTTGTAATCGTAGAACTTGCCGGTCTCGGTCCAGTCAGGCGCACACATCGGCACGATGAATTCGGCGACCTGCTCGGGCGTGTCGAGCGTCGCCGGATCCTCGCCCGGCATCAGGGTGGCGCGCATGCGGGTGCGGATCGGGCCGGGGTTGAACAGGTTGACGCGCAGCTTCGTGTTCGCGGTTTCCTGCGCCCAGGCGCGGGCCAGCGTTTCCAGCGCGGCCTTGGACGCCGCGTAGGGGCTGACATAGGCGGTGGCCTTGTTGGCGGCACCCGAGGTGATGAACACGGCGCGGCCGGCATCGGACTGCTTCAACAGCGGCTCCATGCAGCGGATCAGCTGGAAGTTCGCGGAGACATTCACGGCCATCACGTCGTTGAAGGCCTTCAGCTCGATATGGCCGATCGGCGAGGAGGGCCCGAGCACGCCGGCATTGCCGACTAGGATGTCGAGCTTGCCATAGCGCTCGTGCAGGCCGGCACCCAGCCGCGCGATGCCGTCGGAATCGGTGAGGTTGAGCGGCACCAGGGTGGCGCTGCCGCCGTCCTTCCGGATCTCGTCATCGAGCTCTTCCAGCCCGCCCTGCGTGCGCGCCACCGCAACGATATGCGCGCCGGCCTTGGCCAGCGCGCGTGCCGTGGCATAGCCGATGCCGCGCGAGGCGCCGGTGACGAGAGCGATGCGGTTGGCGAGGGGTTTTGTCATGGCAAAGTTCTATTCATTGTCGTCCTGGCGAAAGCCAGGACCCATACGCCGGGTTTGTTTGGCTTGGGAAGGCGGTTGTCACACCTTCTTCGAGCCATTGAAGCCTGTGGTAATGGGTCCTGGCTTTCGCCAGGACGACAGGATCAGCTCGCCTCCGCCAGCAGCGACAATTGCCGCGGCTGCGGCTCGGTCTGGGTCTGGTCGGTGAGGTGGGTCGGATAGGCTCCGGTGAAGCAGTGATCCGAGAATTTCGGATTGGCGGGGTCGCGGCCGGGCTCGCCCATGGCGCGGTACATGCCGTCGATGGACAGGAAGGCGAGCGAGTCGGCGCCGATGATCTCGCGCATCTCCTCCAGCGAATGCGTCGCGGCGAGCAGGCCACCGCGGTCGGGCAGGTCGATGCCGTAATAATCGGGATAGAGGATCGGGGGCGAGGCGAGGCGGAAGTGCACTTCGGTTGCACCCGCATCGCGCATCATGCGCACGATCTTCTTCGAGGTGGTGCCGCGCACCAGCGAGTCGTCGATCAGGATGATGCGCTTGCCTTCGATCGCGGCGCGATTGGCCGAGTGCTTCATGCGCACGCCGGATTCGCGGATCGCCTGCGTCGGCTGGATGAAGGTGCGGCCGACATAGTGGTTGCGGATGATGCCGAGCTCGAACGGCACGCCGGAGAACTGGCTGTAGCCGACCGCGGCGGGCACGCCGGAATCCGGCACCGGCACCACGACGTCGACCGGCACGTGGCTCTCGCGCGCGAGCTGCGCGCCGAAATTCTTGCGCACCTCGTAGACCGAGCGGCCGTGGACGATGGAATCCGGACGGGAGAAGTAGATGTATTCGAAGATGCAGGGGCGCGGCGCCATCGGCGGGAACGGCTTGTGGATGTCCTGGCCGTTCTCGTCGAACACGATGACTTCGCCCGGCTCGATGTCGCGCACGAAGCGCGCGCCGATGATGTCGAGGGCGCAGGTCTCAGAGGTCAGGATCGGGCAGCCGTCGAGCTCGCCGAGCACGAGCGGACGGATGCCGCGCGGATCGCGCGCGCCGACCAGCTTCTTGTTGGTCAGCGAGACCAGCGCATAGGCGCCTTCGATCTCGCGCAGCGCGTCGACATAGCGCTCGATGAAGCGGCTGCGCTTGGAGCGCGCGACCAGATGCAGGATCACCTCGGTGTCGGTGGTCGACTGCATCATCGCACCGCTCTTCACCAGCTCGCGGCGCAGCGTCAGGCCGTTGGTGAGGTTGCCGTTATGCGCGACCGCGAGGCCACCGGCATTCAGCTCGGCGAACAGTGGCTGTACGTTGCGCAGGATGGTGGCGCCGGTGGTGGAGTAGCGGACATGGCCGACCGCCATGTTGCCGGGCAGGCGGTCGATCACCTCGTGACGGGAGAAGGTGTCGCCGACGAGGCCGAGGCGGCGTTCTGAGTGAAAGCGGTTGCCGTCGTAGGAGACGATGCCGGCGGCTTCCTGGCCGCGGTGCTGAAGGGCGTGGAGACCGAGCGCGGTGATGGCGGCGGCGTCCGGGTGGCCGTAGATGCCGAAGACGCCGCATTCCTCGCGGAGCGTATCCCCCTCCAGGTCGTCCTGGACCTCCAGAGCGGCCGGGCCCAAACCGGCCGTTGGATCGAGATCAAGCTGGGCGTCCTGGTCAGGGTGTCGCATCTCGTCCGCGCCTTTCTCTAGGGCCAATCAACGCGCTGCAGGTTTCTCGATCAGCTTTTTCAGGCTGTCACGAGCGGGTTTACTGTATCCGTCGCCACTGCCCGAAGGCTGCTGCTCGGATTCAGCTTGATCATCATCTGGTTTGTTTTTCTTGAATCTCTTCAAGATGGTGTTCTCGGGGTCGTCGGGCAAGAGGGCCATCAGCCAATCCCCGGTTCCCTGGAGCACCACGCGGGACTTGGCTCCGGTGACCCAGTCCGGACGCTGCTTGTCCGGAACCAGCCAGGTGAAGAACAGGAAGGCGACCACGACGATCAAAAGCCCGCGAGCAAGGCCAAACAGGAAGCCGAGGGTGCGGTCCAGCGCGCCGATGCGCGAATCCAGGATCATGTCGGAGATCCGCACGGTGATCACGGAGACCACGATCAGGGTGCCCACGAACACGCCGGCGACCACGACCACGCTCGCGACCGTGTCGTTGTTGAAATAGGCCTTGGCGGTCGGCAGCAGCTTCGAGAAGGAATACAGCGTCACGATCGCGGCCGCACCCCAGGCAGCGATCGACAGGATTTCGCGCATGAAGCCGCGGACCATCGCGAGCAGGCCCGAGATCAGCATCACACCGAGCAGGATCAGGTCGAGGAGTGTTACTGGCATCGGCTGGTCTGGTCCGCTCGTACTCTCAAAGGTGCTCAGCGAATCGGTGTTTGGCCGCTGCCCTAAAAGAGGGGCAGACGGCGTTCCCGGCAAGGCCGCAACCACGCAATCCCGTGCTGCTTTTGTGACGGCTGTATAGCGGCGGGGGCCTCCGACGTCACCTCCGGCTAACCATCTCCGCGGCGGAATCTTGCTGGTGTGGCATTTTTCTCTGCCGGCCCGTTCGATTCGCCCCGGCGCGAGCCGCGGGCGGCAATTTCGGCGACCAGTGTCGTCAGGCTGTTGACCGCGTTCAGCGACAGTCCGGCGTCTCCTCCGGTCTCGCCGCGGGCCGATTCGGGCAGCACGGCGCGCTGGAAGCCGAGTTTTGCCGCTTCCTTCAGCCGGGCCGGGGTCTGCGCCACCGGGCGGACCACGCCGGAGAGCGAGATCTCGCCGAAATAGACGGCATCGGTCGGTAACTGCGCATTAACCAGGGATGACACCAGCGCCGCCGCCGCGGCGAGATCCGCCGCCGGCTCGTTGATGCGCAGGCCGCCGGCGACGTTCAGATAGACGTCGTGCCCGGACAGCTTGACCCCGCAATGGGCTTCCAGCACCGCCAGCACCATCGACAGCCGGCTCGGGTCCCAGCCGACCACGGCGCGGCGCGGGGTGCCGAGCGAGGTCGGGGCCACCAGCGCCTGCAATTCGACCAGGACGGGCCTTGTGCCCTCGATCCCTGCGAACACGGCGGTGCCGGGCGTGCCGAGATCGCGCTCGGACAGGAACAGCTCGGAGGGGTTGGTGACCTCGCGCAGGCCGAGGCCCGTCATCTCGAACACGCCGATCTCGTCGGTCGGGCCGAACCGGTTCTTCACGGCGCGCAGGATGCGGAATTGCTGCGAGCCTTCGCCCTCGAACGACATCACGGCGTCGACCATGTGCTCGACCACGCGCGGGCCGGCGATCTGGCCGTCCTTGGTGACATGGCCGACCAGGATGATGGCCGCGCCGGTTTTCTTGGCGAAACGGATCAGCGCCTGCGCCGAGGCGCGGACCTGGGTCACGGTGCCGGGCGCGGATTCCACCGTATCTGTCCACATGGTCTGGATCGAGTCGATCACGATCAGCCGAGGGACCGCGCCCTCCGACAGCGTCGAGACGATGTCCTCGACCGAGGTCTCGGCGGCGAGCTGCACCGGCGCATCCGACAGGCCGAGCCGCTCGGCGCGCAGGCGCACCTGCGCGACCGCCTCTTCGCCGGAGATGTAGACGACGCGGTGACCGGCGCGCGCCAGCAGGCTGGTGGCCTGCGTCAGCAGCGTCGATTTGCCGATGCCGGGATCGCCGCCGACCAGGAGCACCGAGCCGCGGACGAAACCGCCGCCGGTGACGCGGTCGAGCTCGGTCATCCCTGACGAGAGGCGCGGCGCATCCGGGCTTTTCCCGGCGAGGCTCTCCAGCGCAAAGGTCCGGCCCTTGCGCTTGGAGCGGATCGACACCGGCACACTGCCACTGGTGTCCTCCTCAGCGAGCGTGTTCCACTCGCCGCACGATTCGCACTTGCCCTGCCAGCGGTTATAGGCCGCGCCGCAGTTCTGGCAGACGAAGGAAAGACTGGATTTGGCCATGGGGAATAGCGAGTCGTGCTCAAGGAGATTGCGTCGCGTTCCATAGCATGGAGACCCCGGCCGCGACCATGATCGCGTCCATCAGCAGGCGAAACATCTCCGGCTTCAGGTGCAGCACGAAGCGCTTTGCGATGAAGGCGCCCGACATCAGCGAGCCGCCCGCGATCAGGCCCTTGATGAAGACCTCGCCGGTCAGCGCGCCGAAGCGCTCGAACGTCACGGATTTCGCGAAATAGAGCCCGAGCGAGGAGGCAGCTTCAGTGGCGAGGAAGGCGCCCTTGCTGAGCCCGTAGAACAGGAACAGCGGCACGCTGAGCGGGCCGGTCGAAACCACGATGCCGGTGAGATAGCCGATGATTGCGCCGCCGATGGCGAGGTGCCAGAGATTGGCCTTGAGGTCGTGCCGCGCCAGCCAATGCCGCACCGGCACCATCGCGATCAGGAAGATGCCGATGGTGAGATCGACGGCATGCGAGGGCAGTGCCAGCAGCGTTCGCGCGCCGAGCGCTGCGGCCGGAATGCCCGTCACCGAATAGGCTGCGCAAGCCCGCCAGTCGACCTCGCGCCACCACGCCAGGATCCGTGAAAAATTCGCCATCACGGAGGCCACCGCCATGATCGGCACGGCTTCCTTCGGCCCATAGGCATAGACCAGCACCGGCATCAGCATGATCGACGAGCCCGTGCCGACGATGCCGGAAATGGTGCCGGCGATGAGGCCGACGCTGAGGACGAAGAGAAAGGCCAAGACGATCTCCGCGAATCGGGAGAGTTTAGCCGTGGTCAGCGATGCGGGCGATCCGTTCTAGGCGAGGGAACCCAATGCGCTGCGCATCGGCATGCCGGTCTGTGCGCCGGCCTTGAGGCACTTCAATGCGGCCGCTTCGCAGCTCACCTCGAGCGCGCGTTGCAGCGGCACGCCCTCGCTGACCATCGCTGCGAACGTGCCGACGAAGGTGTCGCCGGCGCCGGTCGTGTCGACCGGGGTGATGCGCGGCGTGGAGGCGTGCAGCGGGGCGCCGTCGGTGGTCATTGCCAGCGCGCCCTGCGCACCTGCGGTCACGATGCAGGTGAGGTTGCCGGCCTTGGCGAGGTGCATAGCAGCCGTTTCGTAGCTGGCCGCCGCAAGGCCGATGGCCGCTGCGGCATCCATTGCCTCGTGTTCGTTGACGAGCAGATGGTCGGTCACAGCGAGAAGCTCTGTCACCATCTCACCGGTCATCTTCTCCGGGACCGGTGCGAGATTCCAGATCACGGCGCCGGAAACCGATTTGGTTTTGCGCGCAGCCTCCAGCGCTTGTGCAAAGGGCACCTCCATTTGAAGCACGAGCACAGTGTCGGAACTGAAGAGGTCGGTCGGGAGGTCATTGGCGCTCGCAGTCATATTGGCGCCGCTGGCCACCGTAATCGCGTTCTCGCCGGCCTGATCGACCGTGATGAACGCACAGCCGGTCGGTTCATGGGCCCTGACGATGAGATCGGCGTCGACACCATTGGCCCTGAGATTCTCGATCGCGCTGTCGCCAAACCCATCCCGGCCGACGCGACCCGCCATGCGCACGCGTCCCGGTCCGGCGATCCGCGCGGCGGCGACCGCCTGATTGGCGCCCTTGCCGCCGAAATGGGTCCGGTAGCATGGCGCCAGCACAGTCCGGCCGGGACCCGGAATGACCGGGACCTCCGCGACGAGATCGATGTTGAGCGATCCGAACACCAGGATCATGGAGGGGCCGTCAGCCTTGCTCGTCCATGACGCGCAGCTTCTCGACGCGGCGGCGGAAATCCTCGTCGGTGGAGAATTCGGCGGAGAGATAGGACGAGACCAGATCGACGGCGAGCCAGGCGCCAACGATCTGCGCGCCGATGCACATGACGTTGACGTCGTCATGCTCGACGCTCTGATGGGCCGAATGGACATCGTGGCAGACCGCGGCGCGGATACCCTTCATCTTGTTGGCCGCGATCGAGGCGCCGACGCCGGTGCCGCACACCATGATGCCGCGCGCGGCTTCGCCTGACGTCACCTTCTGCGCCACCGCGCGCGCGATGTCGGGGAAGTCCACCGGCTTGTCGTCATGAGAGCCGACGTCGATGATTTCGTGGCCGAGCTTGCGGATGTGATCGATGACCGTCTGCTTGAGCGGCCAGCCGGCATGGTCGGATCCGATGACGAGACGCATGTAAGGTCCTTCTTGATGTTGCATTGACCGTGACAGCCGCGTGCGGCCGTCACGGCTTCCTCTGGTTCAGCTGCGCATTTCGGGCGGCAGCTCGACACCATGGAATTTCTTGTAGATCGCATTCAGCTTGCCGTTCTTGACGTTCTCGGTGATCCAGGCGTTGAGCTTGTCCATCAGGCGCTGCTCGCCCTTCTTCAGGCCGATGGCGAGATCGAAGGTCGCCAGCGGAATCCTGGATTCGAACACGCGCGAGGGGTTCTTCACCCCGATCTGGTTGATGATCGTCGCCGACGAGGCGACACAGTCGACCTGACCGGAAACGGCCGCCGTCACCATGGTGGCATCGTCGTCGTAACGGGCGATCTTGAGCTCCTTGTCCTTCATGTTGGACAGGGTGGTGTCCTGGGTGGTGCCACGCGAGACGCCGATCGACTTGTCCTTCACGTCGGGCCAGTCCTTGACGGTCGACGATTTCAGGCAGCCGACATCGGATTGCAGCGTCGCATAGCGCTTGGTGAAGTCGATCACCTTGGCGCGGTCCGGCGTCACCGACAGGGTCGAGATGATGATGTCGGCCTTGCCGGTCAGGACGTTGGGGATACGGGTCGCGCCGGTGGTCTGGATGAACTCCAGCTCGAGCCCCCAATCCTTGGCGAGCAGCTGCGCCACTTCGACGTCGGAGCCGGTCGGCTTCATGCTGGAATCCATCATGCCCGAGGGCGGGATGGCGAGGTCCGTCGAGATGCGGATCTTCTTCGCTTTCGTGATGTCGTCGAGCAAATCGGCCGATGCCGGCGTCGCGGATACCATGACGAGGCAGCACAGCGTGGCGGCCGTGCCCAGCAAGGTCTTGTTGGTCATCCCTAGTTCTCCTCTCCTGTTATGATTTCAGGTTTCCAGTGCCCACGAATTGCGTGAGTTCGGGCGTCGTCGGCGACGTCAGGATCGAGGCGGGGCCGGTTTCGTGGACCTTGCCGCGATGCATGAACACGATCCGATCAGCGATGCCTTTGGCAAAGCCCATCTCGTGGGTGACCATCACCATGGTCATGCCATCAGCCGCCAGTTGCTCGATCACCTTCAACACCTCGGCGGTGAGTTCGGGATCGAGCGCGGAGGTGATCTCGTCGAACAGCATCACCTTCGGCTGCATCGCCAGCGAGCGGGCGATCGCGGCGCGCTGCTGCTGTCCGCCCGAGAGCTGCTCGGGATAGGCGTGCAGCTTCTCCTCGAGCCCGACCTGCGCGAGCACTTTTCGCGCGAGGTCCTTGGCGTGCGAACTTGCCATGCCCTTCACCGCGCATGGCGCGAGCGTGATGTTCTGCTCGATCGTGAGGTGCGGAAATAGATTGTAGCTCTGGAACACGATGCCGACGTCCTGGCGCAGTGCGCGCAGATCGACATCGGGGCGGTCGACGCGATGCCCGCAGACGACGATCTCGCCGCCGTCGACCTTCTCGAAGCGATCGATGCAGCGCAGCGCCGTGCTCTTACCGGAGCCGGAGCGGCCGATCAGCGCCAGCACCTCGCCGCGCGCGACGGCAAAGGAGACGCCGTCGAGCACCCGGAGCGGACCAAAGCTCTTCTGCACGTCGCGGAGCGACACGATCAGTTCGGGGGAGAGGGCGTTCTGCTGCATGTCAGGCTGTCGCGAGGTTGGACCTGCCGCGCCCCATCCGCCGTTCCAGCCTCTGGCTGAACAGCGACAGCGGATAGCACATGGCGAAATAGGTGACGGCGATGATGGCGTAGATGGCGAACGGCTCGAACAGCGAGTTGTTGACGATCTGGCCCGAGCGCATCAGCTCGACGAAACCGACGACGGAGGCGAGCGAGGTGTTCTTGATGATCTGCACCATGAAGCCGACGGTCGGCGGCGTCGCGATGCGGATCGCCTGTGGCAGGATCACCTTCATCATGCGCTGGGTCCGGCTCAGCGCCAGGCCTTCGGCGGCTTCCCATTGCGGCTTCGGCACGGACTGGATGCAGCCGCGCCAGATCTCGCCGAGATAGGCGGCGACGTAGAGCGTCAGCGAAGCGCCGGCGGCAGCGAGCGGCGAGACCTTGAGGCCGATGGCGGCGAGGCCGAAATAGCCGAGGAACAGGATGACGAGCAACGGCGTGCCCTGGACGAGCTGAACGTAGATGGCGCTGGCGATCCGCATCGATTTGAGCGGCGATATGCGCGCCAGCGCAATCACGAAGCCGACGATGCCGCCGCCGATCAGCGCGATCATGGACAGCCCGATTGTCCACAGCGCGCCCTGGCCGAGGAACATCAGGTGATTGATGTTGAGATGTCCGCCCATGGTCATCTCACAACGGCGTGCCGAGCCGGCGCCGGCGCGGAAACAGCACGAGGCCGAGGCCCCAGAAGCCGGCACGCATCACCAGCGACAGGATGACATAGAGCACGGCGACGATGATGTAGGTCTCGAAGGCCCGATAAGTGTCCGACTGGATGTAATTCGCGACCGCGGTGAGCTCTTCGGCCGAAATCTGCGAACAGACCGAGGAGGCCAGCATCAGCAGCACGAACTGGCTGGTCAGCGCCGGATAGACCTTCTCGATCGCCGGCAGGAGGATAATGTGCCAGTAGATCTGCAGGCGCGACAGTGCGAGCCCCTCGGCGGCCTCGATCTGTCCGCGCGGAATCGCCTCGAAGCCGGCGCGCATGATCTCGGCGGTATAGGCGCCGACATTGATCGTCAGCGCGGCCACGGCCACGCTGAAGGCGGAGTACTTCAAGCCAAGGCTGGCGAGGCCGAAATAGACCAGGAAGATCTGCACCAGTAGCGGCGTGTTCCGGATGGTCTCGACATAGACCTTGCAGGTGCCCGCGATCAGCGCGTTGTGCGTGCCGCGTCCGACCGCCGCGAGGGTGCCGAGCAGGGCGCCGAGCACGGTCGCGAAGAATGCCAACTCCAACGTGAGGGCGGCGCCGGCCAGGAAACTTGGCCAGCGCTCCATCACTGCGGGAAAGTCGAGTTGGAGGCTCATCGTCGTCGGTTCAGCCGGTGACCTGGTTGGTCATGCGGTCATAGACGCGGAACAGCGCCTGGTTGCCGTTGCTGCCTTCGCCATGGGCGCGCGCATCGACGTACTGGCTGGTGACGAGCGCGGTGCCGGGCAGCGGCACGTTCAGTGCCTGCGCGTGCTCCTGCACCAGGCGGAGGTCCTTCAGCATCAGATCGATGCGAAAGCCGGCGCCGTCGTCGCCTGCGATCATGGAGGGGCCGAGCTTGTCGAGCATCCAGGACGCCGCAGAGCCTCCGAGCAGCACCCGGCGGAGCAGGTTGAGATCGACTCCCGAGGCCCGCCCGAGCGCGAGCGCCTCGCAGATCGCCTGGATGTTGATGCCGCAGATCAGCTGATTGCAGAGCTTGACGGTCTGGCCGGCGCCGGTCGCGCCGACATGCGTGATGGTCGTGCCCATAGCGCGGAAGAACGGCTCGGCCTGAGCGAAGGCGGCCGCATCGCCGCCGGCCATGATCGAGAGCGCAGCGTTCTTGGCACCCACGGGCCCACCCGAGACCGGCGCGTCGATGAAGCTGACGCCGGCCTTTTGCAGGTCGGCATGGATGCGACGGACGGCAACCGGCGAGATCGTGCTCATGTCGACGATCAGCTTGCCGGGAGGAGGGGATTTCAGGAGGCCGTGCTCGCCGTAAATGGTCGCCTCGACATGGGGGGTGTCGGGCAGCATGCTGATGACGATATCGGCGCTTTGCGCGGCATCGGCAGGGCTCTTGGCGCGGGTTGCGCCTTCCTTGACGCTGTCCGCCAGCGCGGCTTCGTTCAAATCGAAGACGCGGACCGCGTGGCCCGCAACCAGAAGGTGGCGCACCATCTCCCGTCCCATCGTGCCGATGCCGATGAAGCCGACATTGCCCTTGTCGTTCCGTCCCATGTTGTCAGTCCGTTTCTTGATTGATTGCTTCTTGGTTGGCTGGCCGTCCGTGATCAGCCCGAGGCGCTGGTCTTGTCGATGTCGCCGACGACGGCGCGCCGCCGGTATTCGTCGCCGATGGCAAAATGCTTGCGCAGCGTCGCGTCCGCGCGCTCCGGATCACGTGCAATGACCGCTTCGAAGATGCGGCGGTGATCATCGATCAGATAGGTCTTCATCGACGGGAAGGCCTGCACCAGCTCGCGGCGGCTGCGATGCGAATGCGTCAACAGGCCCGCCATCGAACTGTGCAAGACCGTCAGCGTCTCCGAATGCGAGGCGACGACGATGGCGCGGTGGAAATCGAAGTCGGCCATGCCGCCGGCATCGGCTTCGTCGATCGTTTCTCCGATCTTTGCCAGCGCGCGCTGCAGGCGTTCGAAATCGGCGATGTTGGCACGTTCGCAGGCGAGCCTGATCGCCTGGCATTCGATCGCGACGCGGGCCTGCATGATATCGTCGAGCATGTCCGCCTGTTGGGCGAGCGCGAAGGTGAAGAAGTCATTCAGCACGGAGACGTCCGGGCGCGTCACCACGGTGCCGATGCGGTCGCGGATCTCGACGATGCCGAGCACGGTGAGGGCGCGCAGCGCCTCGCGGACGATCGGCCGGCTGACACCGAGCAAGGTCGCCAGCTCGCGCTCGGAGATCAGGCGGTCGCCAGGCTTGAGCGAGCCCGCAAGCAGGCGTTCGCGCAAGAAGGCGAACACCTTCTCGAACCCCTTTTCGCCCTCGGTGGCCCGCTTGAGCTCCATCCCAGTCCTTTGATCTTGGTCAGACCAGTATGATAACCAAGGCGCGGAGGTCAAGAGGCCTTAGCTAAACGAGGGTGGAAATGGGCGGCCGGCGTTGAGGCGGCGGGCTTCGGAGCCAACATTCATGCCCCCGCTGGTGGGCCGCGAGGGCTCTGTTCCGCGAGCCCGCAATTACACAATCCGATTTGGTGTACCGCGCCGATGCCGTGTTGAACCGATCCGTTGATCTGGCGGTGAGGAGGAGGTTCGCTGGCGAAATATGGCGGCTGAAGCGCGATAGCGACCGCGCGAGCGCATGTTGGCAGCGTCGGGAGAATTCTTCGATAATGATATTCTGCCGGTGTTTTGCCCGACGAGTCAATTCGAATTTCGGATTTTGCGCAAGTCATTGAACGCACAGGGGGTCGGCTACTGTGCATGGGGTTGTTTTTCAGGTTTTTGTTTTAGGCGTCCCGCTGCTGACAGCATGTTGGCAGCAGGGGCCGGCTACGACCATCTCCTGACAAAACGGAGAGCGGGTCATGCCGATCGAGGCAAGCTGTCATTGCGGTGAGACGGTGTTCGAGGTGACGGAGGCGCCTTCGAGCGTGACGCGCTGCACCTGCACGCTATGTGCCAAGCGCGGCGCGCTATGGGCCTATTACACGCCGGTGCAGTTCCGCCTGCTGTCGCCGGCGGAAAACGTCGCGACCTATCTCTGGGGCAGCCGCACCGTCAAACATCATTTCTGCGCGAGCTGCGGCTGCGGCACCTATTCGGAGTCGCCGGACTGGTCGACCGGCAAACCCGATTTCGACAATCCCAAGGTCGCCGTGAATGCGCGCCTGTTCGACGATTTCGATCTGGAGGCCGTGCCGGTGAACGTGATCGACGGCAGGAATTTGTGGTGAGCCCACAGTTTCGTAGGGTGGGCAAAGCGTTAGCGTGCCCACCATTTCGACCTCGGTGAGGATAGAGATGGTGGGCAAGGCGCTATGCGCCTTTGCCCACCCTACCGCTACGGCATCGTCGACCTATTTCAACTCCACCCACGCCGGCGCGTGATCGCTGGCGCCATCCTCGCCGCGGATCGTCTTGTCGACGCCAGCTTTGACCAGCCGCGGGGCGAGGGCAGGGCTGAGCAGGAGATGATCGAGCCGCAGGCCCGCATCGCGCGGCCAGCGGTTTCGCTTGTAGTCCCAGAACGTGTAGATGCGCTGTTCGGGATGCAATTCGCGGATCGCGTCGCACCAGCCTTGTTCGACCAGCGAGGCGAATGCCGCGCGGCTCTTCGGCTGAATCAGTGCATCCTTGTCCCATGAGCGGGTCGGATAGATGTCGATCTCCGTGGGGGCGACGTTGTAGTCGCCGGCGAGCACCACCGGCAGATCCTGCTTGATGAAGCTCTTGGCGTGGCGCTTGAGCCGCGCGAACCAGTCGAGCTTGTAATCGAATTTCGGCCCGGGCTGCGGATTGCCGTTCGGCAGATAGATGCTGGTGACGATGATGCCGCGCACGGCGGCCTCGATGTAGCGCGCCTCGTGATCATCGGCCTTCCCCGGCAAGCGATCGCGGGTGAGCACCGGCTCGGCGTTGCGAGCGAGGAGGGCGACGCCGCTCCAGGTCTTTTGTCCACGCCAGACTGCGCCATAACCGGCTTTTTCGATGGCCGCCGCCGGAAATTCGCCATCACTTGCCTTCAACTCCTGAAGCGCGACGACATCGGGCTTCGCCACGCGCAGCCATGCCAAGAGATTGGGCAGGCGGCGATTGATGTTGTTGATGTTGAATGTCGCGATCTTCATGTAGGGCTAACGCTTCTGCCTTCCGATACCGGAGACACAATGTCCAAGTTGAGCTTTGTTGCCGTCGCACTCGTCATCGCGTTCTCCGGAGCCGCATCGGCACAATCGTCCGATCCGCGCGGCGCGTGCAAGGCGGACTATGACAAATTCTGCGCCGGCATCGCGCCGGGCGGCGGCATCGTCGCATGCCTCAACGGCAAGCGCGACCAGCTCACTGCGACCTGCAAGGCGGCGCTGGACAGCAGGAAGAAGAAGTGAGCGGCCGCTCTCGTGTCCCGGACGCGGCGCAGCACGCAGTGATGCGACGCTGAGCCGGGACCCAGAGAGCGACAGCGTACGATGTGGAGAGATGGGCCCCGGCTCTGCAACGCACCGCTGAAGTAGCGCTGCGCTGCGTCCGGGGCACGCGCGTATCGCTCAGCTCGGCAACGGCGGCGGGCTCGCCGGCTGCTCGACCGGCGGCGGCGAGGACAGCTGCTCGGAAGCCTGTGCTGGAGGCGCAGGCTTTGCCAGCGGCTCCACGACGTTGCCGCCCTTGTAGATGCGGGCGTAGCGGTGGCCGAGGCTGGTCAGCACCTCATAGCCGATCGTGCCGAAATGATGCGCGAGCTCGTCGACGGTGATGCCCTCTCCGAGCAGCGTCACCATGTGGCCACGCCGCGCCGCGTTCGGCGGCAGGTCGGTGATATCGATTGCGATCAGGTCCATCGAGATGCGGCCCGCGACCGGGCAGCGTTTTCCGGCCACGATGACTTCGGCACCGCGGGTGCCGTCATTGGAGCTGGCGGCGCGGAAATAGCCGTCGGCATAGCCGACCGCGATGATCGCGAGCTTGGTCGGCCGCCGTGCGGTCCAGGTGCCGCCATAGCCGACGCTCTCGCCGCGATCGATGGTGCGGATCTGCACGATGCGCGCCTTGAGGTCGACCACCTGTTGCATCGGATTGTCGGCCTCCGGCGTCGGGTTGACGCCGTAGAGCGCAGCCCCCGGCCGCACCATGTCGAACTGGAAGGGGGCGCCGAGGAAGATGCCGGAGGAGTTGGCGAGCGCGGCCGGCACGCCTGAGAACTCGCTGGCGATGCCGCGGAAGGCGGCGAGTTGTCTTGCATTGACCGGGCTGTTGAGCTGCTCGCCCGAGACCAGATGGCTCATCACCAGCGTAATGCCGTGATCGCCGGCATTGATGCGGGGGATGATGGCCTGCGCTTCCGCAAGCGTCAGGCCCAGCCGGTTCATGCCGGTGTCGATGTGAACAGCGGCGCCTCCGTTCCAGCCGCTGCGGCGGCAGAACACGTCCCATTCCGCGAGTTCGTTGAGATCGCCGATCACCGGCCGGCAGTTGATCTTCGCATAGTGCTCGCCGGTGTTCTGGAAATAGCCGCCAAGCACGTAGATCGTGGGCTCCGGCACAGCCTCACGCACCTTGCGCGCTTCCTCGATGGTGGCAACGAAGAAGGTCTTGCAGCCGGCCCTGCTCAGCGCACGCGCGACTTCGGGGGCGCCGCAGCCATAGGCATCGGCCTTGATCACCGCCGCGCATTCGGCCGGCACCGCCGTCTTCTCGAGCTTGCGCCAATTGGCGATGATGGCATCGAGATCGACGGTGAGCACGCCGCCATAGGCAGCGAGCGCGGCAGCCTGATTGGCCTCCGCGGAGAGAGGACCGGATTGCGAGATCATTTTCGGGTCGGACGCCATTGTCATGACGCCGTTTTACGCAAGAGGCCCGAGTGGTTCAACCCGGGGGAACAGTCTAGTAGTCGCTGCGATCCGGCAACTGGCCGTCATGGGCGAGGTCGCCGAATCGGGTGACCGAGGCATCGAAGTGCAGCTCGACCGTGCCGGTCGGGCCATGGCGCTGCTTGCCGATGATGACTTCGGCCCGGCCGACCGTGCGTTCCATGTCGGCCTGCCATTTGGCGTGCTCCTCGGTGCCGGGGCGCGGCTCCTTCATCGCGAGGTAATATTCCTCGCGGAACACGAACAGCACGACGTCGGCGTCCTGCTCGATCGAGCCGGATTCGCGCAGATCCGAGAGCTGCGGCCGTTTGTCGTCACGCGATTCCACCTGACGCGACAGCTGCGACAGCGCGATCACGGGGACGTTGAGCTCCTTCGCCAGCGCCTTCAAGCTGGTCGTGATCTCCGTGATTTCCTGCACGCGGCTGTCGCTGGCGCGCTTGCCCGAGCCGGACAAGAGCTGGATGTAGTCGATCACCAGGAGGTCGAGGCCCTTCTGGCGCTTGAGCCGGCGGGCGCGCGCCATCAGCTGCGCGATCGACAGGCCGCCGGTGGCGTCGACATAGAACGGCAGCGATTGCAGCTCGATCGAGACCTGGCGGATTTTCTCGAAATCGGCTTCCGAGATGCCGCCGCGGCGGATGTGGGAGGAGGGGATGCCGGTGCGCTCGGCCACGATACGCGTGGCGAGCTGGTCGGCCGACATTTCGCAGGAGAAGAAGCCGATCACGCCGCCATTGGCGGCCTTCATGGTGCCGTCGGCCTGGAGTTCCGGAACATAGGCTTGTGCGACATTGTAGGCGATGTTGGTCGCAAGCGAGGTTTTGCCCATGCCGGGACGTCCCGCCACGATGATGAGGTCGGAGTGCTGCAAGCCGCCCATCTTGGTGTCGAGGTCGCGCAGGCCCGTCGAGATGCCCGACAGCTTTCCGTCGCGCTGGAATGCTTTCGCCGCAAGATCGACGGCGACCGTCAGCGCCTGCGAGAATTTCTGGAAGCCGCCGTCATAGCGGCCGGACTCGGCGAGTTCGTAGAGGCGGCGCTCGGCGTCCTCGATCTGCGCCCGCGGCTGGAAATCGACCGGCGCGTCATAGGCGACATTGACCATGTCCTCGCCGATACCGATCAGGTCGCGCCGCAACGACAGGTCATAGATGGTGCGGCCGTAGTCCTGGGCATTGATGATGGTGGTCGCTTCGGCCGCGAGCCGCGCCAGATATTGCCCGATGGTCATGCCGCCGACGTCGGTGTCGGCGGGAAGGAACGTCTTCAGCGTGACGGGCGTCGCGATCTTGCCCATCCGAATCAGGCTGCCGGCGGTCTCGAAGATGGTCTGGTGCAGCGGCTCGAAGAAATGCTTCGCCTCCAGGAAGTCGGAGACGCGGTAGAAGGCGTCGTTGTTGACCAGGATCGCGCCCAGGAGGCTCTGTTCCGCCTCGATATTATGCGGCGCGCTCCGATAGGCGGGAGTCCCGGCGTCGGGCGCGAGTTTGAGAACGTTCGAATCAGTCAGGGCCATGGTCGGACGTGCTTAGCAATTTTCTTGGGCGGATGCGGGGCGCGATAAAGCGCCGCCTCGGCCCAAAGCGGAAGCAAAAGCTGACCGCTATCAACCGCTCAGTGAAAATGGTGGATGATTGATAGCCGCAGCACGCCCCGCGCTTGACGGATTTTCGCGGAACCAGATGCCGCTTGGAAGCGGCCGCCACCCCGCGCCACGGAAAATCCTGCAGCCGTGAACCTTATGGATTGGCGCGCAGACCTATCGAAGAACGCGCGAATTGACGCACGCTGGGAGCTTTCCGCTCGGCTTCAGACCAGCAGGAGGTAGACCAGCGCAACCAGGGCCGCCCCGACGCCGGTGACGATCAGGGCGTAGTCGGTGCGGAGGTCGTCCTGCACGTCGAACGAGGTTTGGGTCTCTTTGCTCATGGCGACGACATAAGTCAGGTCCGACCAGACTTATGTGAAACAGATCACATCTTCCCGGATTCTTTCGGGGTAGAGCCGGAACAGGCCGGCGGGCAGGGGGTTGTCCCCGACGCGCCAGCGGGAAGAACGAGGCAAGCAATGCGGCCAGAACGGCAGCAGCAGATATGGCGGAGCGAAGCAGGCAGCCGGCTCTGGCTCGCGGGACTGATCGCGGCCATGGAGCACGCCGCGCGGCCTGAAGTGCGACGTCAGCCGGTCGCACCCGAACTTCTCGTCGAATTGCGAGCGCAACTGGCGTTAAACGCCTCTTTCCGGCTCTCCCAGATTTCGACCCTGCGTCACTAGAGCATGATCCGGAAAAGTGTGCAGCGGTTTTCCGAAAAGATCATGCTCAAACAATAACCTAAAGCGCGATGACGATTCATCCTAATCTCATCGCGCTTTTAGAGCCTATTCACCTGCCAGCTTCAGCCTGGGCTTGGCGCCGCCCTCGAGGGCCCGCAGCCGGGCTTCTTCGCGCGTGACGTAGTCGCGCGTGATCGGCACCACGCCCTGGCGACGGGTGAGCTGGATCTGGAAGTTCATCATGGCCTGCTTGCGGAAGGTCATTTCGCAGGCCGCCAGATAGAACTCCCACATCAACGCGAAGCGCTCGTCGTAGAGCTGCACGGCCTCCTCGCGCCGCGCCATGAAGCGCTCCCGCCAGGCCTTCAGCGTCTCGGCGTAATGCAGGCGCAGGATCTCGATGTCGCAGACCAGCAGGCCCGCCCGCTCGATCGCCGGCAGCACTTCGGACAGAGCGGGGATGTAGCCGCCCGGGAAGATATATTTGGCGATCCAGGGATTGGTCGAGTCCGGCCCCTGCGAGCGGCCGATCGAGTGCAGCAGCATGACGCCGTCCTCGCTCAGGAGCTCGGCGCAGCGCTGGAAGTAAGTGTCGTAGAAGCGAGCGCCGACATGCTCGAACATGCCGACCGAGACGATGCGGTCGAATGGTCCGTCGATGTCGCGATAGTCCTGCAGCAGGAATTTGGCCGAGCCCGCCAGGCCCTTTTCGGCGGCGCGCGCATTGGCGACCTGCAATTGCTCGGTCGACAGGGTGATGCCGGTGACGTCGGCGCCCGCGATCTCGGCGAGATAGAGCCCGAGCCCGCCCCAGCCCGAGCCGATGTCGAGCACGCGCTGGCCACTCCTGACGAGCAGCTTTGCGGCGATGTGCCGCTTTTTGGCGAGCTGCGCATCGTCGAGCGTCGTCTCCGGCGTCTCGAAATAGGCGCAGCTATATTGCTTGTCGGCATCGAGGAAGAGCGAATAGAGCCGGGCGTCGAGATCGTAGTGGTGCGCCACGTTGCTGCGGGCGCGCGAGCGCGGATTGAACTGCTTGAGGTGGCGCGTCAGATAGCGCAGGTGCCACCACGGTTTTGCCCACTGCGGCAATAGGTCGGGTTGATCGAGCAGGATCGCGAGGGCATCAGCTATGGTGCCGCGTTCGACCACGAATTCGCCGTCCATATAGGCCTCGCCAAGCCCGAGCTCGGGATTGATGAGGATTTTCCGCTCCGCATCCGCCGTAATGAAGCGTACCGCGACCGGTTCGCCAGAGCCGTCGCCGACAGTAAACGTCGCCCCGCTTGCGCTGGTCAGCATCATCGACCCGCGGCGGATGAATTGAGACAGGAATCTACGCAACAAACGGTCCATCGACACCTTCCTCTCGAGCGGACCCGAAGAGATGCGACTAACCCGGCCTTTACATTTGACGCTCAGGGTCCCGCTCGGGTTCCTATGCGTTTGCATCTAAATCTAGGGGAGCAGGTCCGGCTCCGCTATTGCGCTGTGTTCAAAGCCGATATTCGAAAAGCGCTTAATCACATCCTTGCGCGCGGACCTGCTTCCATTCGCGGCTCAATCGGCTAAAAGGTGACCGCCGCCGCGCGGGATGCCGGCTGCACCTCTCGGATTTCAATGGAGATGATGGGAAATGTCGAGCCGAGCGCTCAGTCTCGCGACGGTACTGCTTCTGATCGGCTTCGGCGCGACCGATACCGTTCTTGCGCAGGCAACGAACCTCGAGGCCGGCAAGACTCCGTCCCAGCTCTTCGCGCAGACCTGCAATGCCTGCCACAAGAGCCCCCGCGGGCTTCTCAAGTCCGTGGCGCCGGGTTCGCTGCCGGGCTTCCTGCGCCAGCACTACACCACGAGCTCGGACATGGCGGGCATCCTCGCCTCCTACCTCGTCTCCAACGGTGCCTCCGACACCCGCTACCAGGCCAAGGACGGCAAGGACAAGAAGGACGGCGCCAAGGATAAGGAAGCCAATACGGCTCCGGGCCAGTCCGAACATCAGGGCCGCCGTCAGCGGTCGCAGGAGGCCGCCAAGCCGGAGGGCGAGGGGGCCGCTCCGGCGGCCGAGGGCGTGCGCCAGAAGCGTGCTGCACGGCCGGCCGAGGAGGGCGCGAAGTCCGAGGGCCAGGCAGTACCGGAGGGACGCAAGGCCAAGCGCCGCGGCAAGCCCGGGACTGAGGAGGCACCGAGGGTCGATGCCGCCGCGCCGGCCACTGAAGACAAGAAGAGCGAGCCGAAGGCCGAGTCAAAGCCTGAGACGGCCAAGCCCGACAGCGCCAAGGTCGAGCCGGGTCGTGACGAGGCAAAGCCCGACAGCGGCAAGGCATCCGAGAAACCCGCCGAGGCCACGCCCGATAGCGCGAAGGTCGAGCCGAGCGGCAGCGAAGCTCCGGCGCTGCGCCCCGATCCGGTCCCGCAGGTGACGCCGTCTGCACCAACGGCCGTGAAGCCGGCCGAGCCGAAGCCGGCGGAAGAGGCCGCTCCCAAGCCAGCCGCGCCTGCCGCCAATTCCGAACCGGCACCCGCGGCCAAACCGCAGGAATCGGCGCCGCCCGCGACCGCTGCAGCCGCGCCCGCAGCGCCAGCCGAGTCCTCCGGCTCGCCGGCGCCGCCGATCTCGCGCTAAGCCAATCCACATTTTCCAATCGACACTGCAGAGGCCGCGCATCGCGGCCTCCGCACTGTCTTGACCGACGCTAGAGCGTGGCTCTAGAGTAATACTCTAGGGGGTCTCGATGACGGCGAGCATGCGTGATGACCTGTTGGAGGCCGGACTAATCGTATTCGACCGCGTCGGCTTCGAGGCTGCGACGGTGGCCGCGATCCGCACCCGGGCGCGCGCCTCCAATGGCAGCTTCTTTCATGCCTTCGGATCGAAGAAGGAGCTCGCCGGCGCGCTGTTCCTGGAGGTGCTGCGGCACTATCACGCCGCGGTGCTGGCTGCGCTCGATCCCGTGCCCGATGCGGAGGAGGGTATCGATCGCCTGATCCGGGCGCATCTCGACTGGGTCGTCACCAGCCGGCGCGAGGCGCGCTATCTCTTTGAGATCTCGCGCAGCGAATGGGGCGAGGACGTGCGCGACGGCCAGCGCGCGCAGAACGCGCGCCTTGTCGAAGGTATCGAGCGCTGGCGTGCGCCGCTGGTCGCGCGCGGCGAGCTGCGGCCGATGACGCCGGTGATGTTCGTCAGCCAGCTGATCGGCCCGGCCCAGATCTTCTGCCGCGCCTTTCTGTCGGGACGCGAACGCGCCGATCCGCGCATCGAGGCCGACACGCTGATCGCCTGCGCCATCCGTGCGCTACGGCCACTCGATCGCATCGACAAACAATAGGGAGAGACAGCATGCGAGCCGAAGCGGACCCCGAATTCGCAGCCGTTGCCCAGCGCATCCACGCCAATGTCGGCCGGCAGGGCTTTATGAATCTGGTCGGCGCCGAGCTGTCCGAATTGTCGCGTGGCACCTGCACCATCGCCGTAGAGCGGCGGCCGGAACTGCTTCAGCAGCATGGCTTTTTCCATGGCGGCGTGACTGCCTTCCTGGTCGACAACGCCACGACGATCGCAGCCGCCACCTCGCGCGGCCAGCCGGCGCTAACGGCGGAATACAAGCTCAATTTGTTATCGCCCGCGGTCGGCGAGAAGCTGATCTGCCGGGCAAGAGTGATCAAGCCGGGCCGTCAGGTTGCCGTGGTCGCGGCCGACGTGTTCTGCGTCAGCGATGGCATCGAGAAGCATACGGCGACCGCGCTCGCCTCGATCGCGATGTTGAACGAGGACGTCGCCGCCAAAACGAAAAGCCCGGCCGCCTGAAGCGACCGGGCTGATCCATTCTCTGTTGTCATTGCCGGGCCTGGCCCGGCAATCCATCTTCTTGAGCAAACTCTCTTGATGGATGCGCGGGACAAGCCCGCGCATGACGAGCTGTACGTGCTGCTTACTTCTCTTCCGCAGCCGGCGCCGGCTCGACCTCCTCGTGCTGGGCTTCCGGATCGAAGAACTCGCCGGCCGCGGCGATCGCCTCGGCGGCGGCGTCGCGGTCCTCGTTGCGGGTCGAGATGTCCTCGCCGCGGTTGATGCGCTCGGCTTCGTCCTGGCTGCGCGCGACCGTCACGGTGATCTCGACCTCGACCTCGGGATGAACGGCGACGGTGACCGTGTGCTTGCCGATGGTCTTGATCGGCGCGTCGAGCTGCACCTGCGGACGGTCGAGGTGGACGCCGTCGGTCTCGAACGCAGCGACGAGGTCGCGCACCGTGACCGAACCGAACAGCTGGCCGGCTTCGGAGGCCTGGCGGATCACGATGATGTTCTTGCCCTCGATCTTCTCGGCGACCTTGGACGCCTCGCCCTTGGCCTGGAGGTTGCGGGCCTCGAGCTCGGCCTTCATGCCGTCATACTTGGCACGGTTGTCGGTGGTGGCGCGCAGCGCCTTGCCGCGCTTGAGCAGGAAATTGCGGGCATAGCCGTCGCGAACCTTCACGACTTCGCCCATCTGGCCGAGCTTGTTGACGCGTTCTAGCAAAATGACTTCCATATTCGTTCTCCTTTGAAGTGGTCTGAGTTTCAGTTTTCGGGGGTGGACTTAAGGTGTTGGCAGCGGCGGGGGCTGCCGGCTGCGCAGGAAGCGCTCGCGGAAGCCGAACACGGCATCCGCAAGGCCGAGGATCACCATCGCGATCACGGGCCATCCGAACACGACGACGACGGCGTAGGTCGAGCCGAGCCAGAAGGTGCGGCTCTTCAGCGTCAGCGTCAGCGTATGCAGCACGGCGAAACCGGTCAGCGCATAGCCCATCATCAGCGCGGCCGTGGTGATCTGCGCGACGATCGCAAGCAGCCCGCCGGTGAAGCAGAAGGCGAGCGCGATGCAGAGCGCCACGAGCGTCATCGGCGGCAGCTCGGCCATCTTCATGTCCGGCCAGGGACGACGCAGCCGGCCCGACGTCGCCGTCACCTTGGCGCTGAGCCAGAGGTTGAGAGTCAGCGTCATCATCGCGACGATGGTGGCGGCGGCCGGTGCGATGCGCACCAGCGCATCGACGAACTGGCTGGCTTCGCCCGAGGTTTGCGGGTCGGTGGTTCGCAGAAGGCGCATCAGGCCGCGCCGCAGCGTGCCGGTGATGGTCTCGGCGTCGGTGCCGAGCGTGAGCAGGGCGGCGATCGTGGTCAGCGCGGCAAAACCTGCGATCCAGAGCAGGATGCGGCCGACCGGATACCACTCGATCTCGGGTTCGGCCGGCGGCTCGGCGACGGAGGCGTCTGGCCCGACGCTTCCGACCTGCCGACCGAGCAGGACGAGGTGGCCGAGCCACCAAGCCGGCAATGCGACGGTCACGGCGAAGGCGATGCAATAGGGCAGGCCGAACAGGGCGCCGAGGCCGATTGCGGCGGCAATGCCGCCGAGGCTCGCGCACAGCGGCCCCCAGCCGATCGCGGCGACCATCAGCGGCAGCGGTGCGAGATAGAACAGGACGAGCGAGATCAGCGCGCCCGAAATGATCGAGGCGAACATCAGGGCCGACGCGGCGCCGGCGATCAGGGCTATCAGTCCAAAGGCCATCATCAGCTGTCCCGCTCCCTTCGAGCGGTTAGAGGCATCGTTTGCCCCAACCATCGGCGACCGGACGACCCGGAAGCCTTATGCGTTCAGATCAGTTGACGACCGGCGGCTCAGCGGCCGCCGGTCGAATTGGTCGTATCAGCGAATGACGTAGGGCAACAGACCCAGGAACCGCGCGCGCTTGATGGCGCGGGCGAGCTCACGCTGCTTCTTCGCGGACACCGCGGTGATGCGGCTCGGCACGATCTTGCCGCGCTCGGAGACGTAACGCATCAGGAGCTTGGAGTCCTTGTAGTCGATCTTGGGAGCATTGGCGCCCGTGAACGGGCAGCTCTTGCGACGACGGAAAAACGGACGGCGTGCACCAGCTTCAGCCATTGATCTTACTCCCCATCCGTCGTGGTTTCAGCTTCTTCGCGCGGGCGGCGCGGGCCGCGGTCACCGCGGAAGCCGCCCTCGCGGTCACCACGGAAGCCGCCTTCACGCTCGCCGCGGAAGCCGCCGCCGCGGTCGTCACGTTCGCGATCACGATCGGCCTTGCGCATCATCGCGGACGGGCCTTCCTCGAGTTCCTCGACGCGGACGCTGAGATAGCGGATCACGTCTTCGCTGATGCGCTCCTGGCGCTCGATCTCGGCGATCGCCGCGGACGGCGCGTCGATGTTGAGCAGCACGAAGTGCGCCTTGCGGTTCTTGTTCATGCGGTAGGTGAGGGAGCGAACGCCCCAATTCTCGGTCTTGGTGACCTTGCCGCCGAGACCCTCGACGATACCGGTCATCTGCGCAGTCAGCTCTTCGACCTGCTGCGGGCTCGCGTCCTGACGCGCGAGAAAAACATGCTCGTAAAGAGGCATGGAAGTCCTTTCCTCATGTTGGCGCATCGCCCGGCGTCAAGCCCTTAAGAGACCTTCGGAAAGGACTCTGGGATCAAGCTCAGAAGGCGGAAACACGGGACGACGGGCCGACTGGCCCTGCCACACCAAAATCACGAATGATTTGCTGAGACCGTCCGTTCAGCTCCCGGCCGGGGTCTGCGGATGCGCGCCTTATACGGATTTTGGCCGGCTTTGCAAGGTTGGGGGCCGAGTCTCGGCCTGGACCATCCATAGGCGGTCGTTACCCACCCCCAAATCTTACCGGCTTGATTTATTTGTTTGTATAGCATACAAAGAAAACAGCGGGAGGATCCAATGGCAGACAGTTCTGCCCATGCGCCGCCGGGCGCCGGCGACCCCAAGCATGCCGCGCGCGCCACGCGCTCAGCCGGCCGCAAGATGCGGTCGCTGCTGCTGGATGCAGCGAGCCCGCTGTTCCGGGAGCGGGGACTTTCAGGCACGGCGATCACCGACATCGCGGCCGCGGCGGATGCGTTCCCGAGCCAGATCACCTATTACTTTCGCACCAAGGAGGCGCTGTTCGTCGAATGCGCCTGCCGCGAGCTGCTGTACCTGGCGCGCGCGACGGAGCAGGCGGCGCTGAAGACGCGCACGCCGCGGGAATATACGCACGCGCTGGCCGAGACGGTCACGGCGAGCGATTCGGTCGCCTTCTTCGCTGAAGCCCTGACACTGACGCGGCGGCGCCAAGATCTCGCGCCACTGGTAGAGCGCACCATCGAGCGCCTGCACAGCGAAGGCGCGCGGGCTTATGCGGGGCAGGTCGAGCGGCATGGCTGGCGCTCCCTGCGCGCGCCCGACGAAAGCTCGCGGCGGTTCTGGGCCGTCGCCATCGGCGTCATCCTCGAAGGCTACGCCATGGGCCGTTCGCCCGAGCAGCTCTGCGCCGAGATGCTGCGCGTGCTCGGTGAGCAGGCGAAATCCACGGGCGAGGCGGCGCGCCTGCGTCTCGTCGAGTAGCACGACACATCGACCACCTCGGATGGGGAGAGTTAGGCCATGACCGCGCTTCGCATGCGTGCCCGCGATTTCCTGACCGACGAACAATTGGCCGACGTGCGCCAGCGCGTGACGTGGAAAGGCGTCGCACTGATCGCGCATGCCTGGGCGCTGATCGTAGGCGCGATCGCTTTGGTCGCATGGTGGCCCAATCCGCTGACATACATTCTCGCCGTCGCCATCATCGGCTCACGCCAGCTTGGGCTCGCCATTCTCATGCATGATGGCGCGCATGGCTGCTTATCCGCCGACGAGAAAACCAATCTGGCGCTGAGCCAATGGTTCTGTGCCTATCCGTTGTTTGCGGAGACGCGCAGCTACCGGCGCTATCACTTGCAGCATCACGCGCGCACCCAGCAGGAGGACGATCCCGATCTGGTGCTATCGGCGCCGTTTCCGATCACCAAGCTGAGCTATCGCCGCAAGTTCATTCGCGACATCACCGGACAGACTGGCTATCAGCAACGCAAGGCGCAATTGCTCAACGCGCTCGGGCCGAAGGACTGGCCATGGCGGCAGCGTGCGGCGCATTTCTGGGACAAGCTCGGTCCGCAATGCATCGTCAATGCCGCGATGCTCGCCGCGTGTGCGGCGGCCGGCGTGTGGTGGGCCTATCCGTTGCTATGGCTGGTGCCGCTCCTGACCTGGATGATGGTCATCACCCGCATCCGCAACATCGCCGAGCACGCGGTTGTCCCTGACAGCAATGACCCCTTGCGCAACACCCGCACCACGCATGCCAATTTACTCGAGCGCCTGTTCATCGCGCCGTACTACGTGAACTATCACCTCGAGCATCACCTCTTGTTCTACGTGCCCTGCTACAATTTGCCGAAGGTGCATCGCCTCCTGAGCGCCAGCCGGCATGCCGGCCGCATGGAGGTGCAGCCGGGCTACGCCGCGGTGCTGCGGCTCGCCACCGCGAGGCCGAACCGGGAGGATCGGCCGGGGCAATTGGTCAACAGCGCGCGCCGCGCGCGGGCGGGGGCAGAGGTCGACGCCAACCAGACGGCCGGCGGATTCTAGGAAGCCACATCCCCGGTTGAATGCCGGCCGGGGTTCCCATCTTGGCTTGACAGTCCGACCCCGGACAGTGTCTACGGCCCCCTTTGGAGCGTGATCCGGAACCTTGGCCCAAGGCCGCGCGTAATCGGCTGCCGGTTCTCGTGAGGATCAAGCCCGACAAGCAGGGAGCGCCGATGACGGCAGCATTCACATTTCCGGGGCAGGGGTCCCAGGCGGTTGGCATGGGCAAGGCCCTGGCCGACGCCTTTCCGGTGGCGCGCGCCGTGTTCGACGAGGTCGATGCCGCGCTCGGGGAGAAATTGACGGCGACCATATGGGATGGTCCGGCCGAGACCCTCCAGCTCACCGAAAACGCCCAGCCGGCGCTGATGGCGGTCTCGGTCGCCACCCTGCGCGTGCTGGAGAGCGAAGCCGGTTTTTCCGTCGGGCGGGACGCGGCCTTCGTCGCCGGCCACTCGCTTGGTGAATATTCGGCGCTGGCTGCGGCCGGCAGCCTGACCATCTCCGATACCGCACGGCTGCTTCGCACCCGCGGTCTCGCAATGCAAAAAGCCGTCCCGGTCGGCGCCGGTGCGATGGCCGCGCTGCTGGGCCTCGACTACGAGGCCGCTATGGAGGTCGCCCATGAGGCGGCGCAGGGGCAGGTCTGCCAGGCCGCTAACGACAATGGCGGCGGGCAGGTGGTGGTCTCCGGCGACAAGGCAGCGGTCGATCGCGCCGTCGAGATCGCCAAATCCAAGGGCGCCAAGCGCGCGATGCTGCTGCCTGTATCCGCGCCGTTCCATTGCAAGCTGATGCAGCCGGCCGCCGACGCCATGGCGGAGGCGCTCTCGAAGGTCACGATCAAGGCGCCGGCCGCGCCGCTGGTGTCGAACGTGCTGGCGAGCGCCATTAGCGACCCCGATGAGATCCGGCGCCGCTTGGTCGAGCAGGTCACCGGCACGGTGCGCTGGCGCGAGTCGGTTGCCTATATGGCAGGGCAGGGCGTCACCCGCTTCTTCGAGATCGGCGCTGGCAAGGTGCTGACCGGTCTCGTCAAGCGCATTGCGGACGGTGCCGTCGGCGTTGCTGTCGGCGGTCCCAACGACATTGCCGCCGCCAAGGACGCCTTGGCCGCCGCGAAGCAGGGTTGAGGGAGTTATCGATGTTTGATCTGACTGGCAGGAAGGCGCTCGTCACCGGCGCGACTGGCGGCATCGGCGGCGCGATCGCGCTGGCGCTGCACGCGCAGGGCGCTACCGTTGCGATTTCCGGAACGCGCAAGGAAGTGCTGGATGAGCTTGCCGGCAAGCTCGGCGAGCGCGCCTTTGTGTTGCCCTGCAATCTCTCCAAGGCCGATGAGGTCGAAGCGCTGGTGCCCGCTGCGGAAGCCGCGATGGGACAGGTCGACATCCTCATCGCCAATGCCGGCATCACCCGCGACAATCTCTTCGTGCAACTCCGTGACGAGGATTGGGAGGAGGTCATCAACGTCAATCTGACCGCGACCTTCCGCTTGGCACGCGCCGCCACCAAGCTGATGATGCGCAAGCGCTTCGGCCGCATCATCGCCATCACCTCGGTGGTCGGCGTCACCGGCAATCCCGGACAGGGCAATTACACCGCCTCGAAGGCGGGCCTGATCGGCATGATCAAGACGCTCGGTGCCGAATACGCCAAGCGCGGCGTGACCGCCAATTGCATCGCGCCAGGCTTTATCAAGACGCCGATGACGGATGCGCTCAACGACAAGCAGCGCGAAACGATTCTGACCAAGGTTCCGGCTGCCCGTCTGGGCACGCCCGAGGACATCGCGGCGGCCGCCGTGTACCTGAGTTCGAACGAAGCAGCCTACGTCACCGGCCAGACCATCCACGTCAACGGCGGCATGGCTATGATCTAAGCCCTCATTCCGCACTGCCCACATGGGCGGCGTGGGATGCGGCAAACGGCCGTTTCCGGAGCGAAATGAGGCTTGTAGTCAAGGCAATTGAAGTATGATAACCGGACCTTCAACGGATGGGCAAAGAACGCCATTGCAGGTTTTTGAAACCCTGTATATTGGCGATGCGGAGCCTTGGCCGTCGTTCGCCGGGCCCTGTATCGGTTAGGATGGGGCCAAACCAAAGTTCGTAAGCGAAGGCAAGTAACACGACCACGACGGCTCGTATCGTCCCGGGGGGTCGGGTCTACAGGGAACAACACGAGGTTAAGCAATGAGTGACATTGGCGAGCGGGTTAAGAAGATCGTGGTCGAACACCTTGGTGTTGAACCCGAGAAGGTTGTCGACAACGCGAGCTTCATCGATGACCTCGGCGCCGACAGTCTGGACACCGTCGAGCTGGTGATGGCGTTCGAAGAGGAATTCGGTTGCGAGATTCCGGACGACGCTGCGGAAACGATTCTCACCGTCGGCGATGCCACAAAGTTTCTCGAGAAGAACGCGAAGAGCTAAGGCTCTTCATTTTCGCGGGGACAACATTGAAACCGGACGGGCCGCTTCGCAGCGGCCAGCCGGTTTCTTGTTATTGGCCGTGAATCTTTCGATGCGGAGTTTTCGGATATGAGGCGGGTTGTCGTCACGGGTCTTGGCATGGTCTCGCCACTCGGCTGTGGCGTCGAACCGACCTGGAAACGCATCCTCAACGGCGAGAGCGGTGCGCGCAGGATCGCGAGCTTCGACGTCTCCGATCTCCAGACCAAGATCGCCTGCACGGTCGTGCGCGGCGACGGTTCGAACGAGACGTTCAATCCCGACAAGTGGATGGAGCCGAAAGACCAGCGCAAGGTCGACGACTTCATCATCTTCGGCATGGCCGCAGCCGGCCAGGCGCTCGACGATGCCAACTGGCATCCCGAGACTGAAGAGGACAAGTGTGCGACCGGCACCATGATCGGGTCCGGTATCGGCGGCCTCAACGGCATTGCCGATACGGCGATCCTGCTCAAGGAGCGCGGACCGCGCCGAGTGTCGCCGTTCTTCATTCCGGGACGCCTGATCAATCTCGCCTCCGGCTATGTCTCGATCGCGCACGGGCTGAAGGGACCGAACCATTCGGTGGTCACGGCCTGCTCGACCGGCGCGCATGCGGTCGGCGATGCCGCCCGCCTGATCGCGCTCGGCGACGCCGACGTCATGGTGGCCGGCGGCGCGGAATCGCCGATCTGCCGCATCGGCATTGCCGGCTTCAATGCCGCGCGCGCGCTATCGACTGGTTTCAACGACGCGCCCGAGAAGGCTTCGCGTCCGTATGACAAGGACCGCGACGGTTTCGTGATGGGCGAGGGCGCCGGCGTCCTGGTGCTCGAGGAGCTCGAGCACGCCAGGCGCCGTGGCGCGAAGATCTACGCCGAGGTGATCGGCTACGGCCTGTCCGGCGATGCTTATCACATCACCTCACCGTCGCCCGACGGCGATGGCGGCTTCCGCAGCATGTCGGCAGCGCTCAAGCGCGCCGGTCTCACGGCATCCGATCTCGATTACATCAATGCGCACGGCACCTCGACACCGCTCGGCGACGAGATCGAGCTTGGTGCGGTGGAGCGCCTGCTGGGCAATGCCGCCTCCAAGGTCGCGATGTCCTCGACCAAGTCGTCGACCGGTCATCTCCTCGGCGCAGCCGGTGCGATCGAGGCGATCTTCGCCATTCTCGCGATTCGCGATAATGTCGTGCCGCCCACCATTAACCTCGACAATCCGTCGGTCGAGACCGCGATTGATCTCGTGCCGCACAAGGCGAAGAAGCGTGAGGTCAACGTCGCATTGTCGAACTCTTTTGGTTTTGGCGGCACCAATGCGTCGGTGATCGTCCGGCGCTTGGCCAGTTAGTTTGCGTTTGAGACGAATCCACCGTTTTGCCGTATTCGGCGATAGTCATAGAAGTGGGCGCGTGCATTTGGCTCGGCAAGTGATTGTCAGGCCGCGATTGAACCGGCAGGATTCAGGTTGCTTCGATGAGTGAAAGGCCGCCCATTTCGCCGCGGAGTCCGCGGGCAGCGCTCGAGCCCGAGCAGGTCCCGCCGCCGCCGAAGCGATCGGAACGCGCGCGCAATCCCTTGGTGGTGGTCGGCAACGCCATCATCACCCTGGTGTTGATTGCCATGCTCGGCGCCGGCGGGGTCTATTATTACGGTCGGCAGGTGTTGGAAGCACCCGGGCCGCTTAGGGAAGATAAGATCGTCAACATCCCGCAGCGCGCGGGCAAGCGCGACATCGCCGAGACGTTGAACCGGGAAGGCGTCACCGACATCAATCCGTGGGTGTTCATCGCCAGCGTCGCCGCGCTGAAGGCGAGTTCGGACCTCAAGCCCGGTGAGTATTCGTTCCAGAAGAACGCCTCCTTGCGCGACGTCATCGCCACCATCGTCGAGGGCAAGGTGGTGCAGCATGCCGTGACGATCCCGGAAGGCCTGACCTCCGAGCAGATCGTGGCGCGGCTGTCCGACAACGACATCTTCACCGGCAGCGTGCGCGAGCTGCCGCGCGAGGGCACGTTGTTGCCGGAGACCTACAAGTTCCCGCGCGGCACCACACGCGAGCAGGTGATCCAGCGCATGCAGCAGGCGCACAAGCGCGTGCTGGCCGAGATCTGGGAGCGCCGTAGCCAGGACATTCCGGTGAAGACGCCGGAGCAGCTGGTAACGCTGGCGTCCATCGTCGAAAAGGAGACCGGCAAGCCGGACGAGCGCAGCCGCGTCGCTGCCGTGTTCGTCAACCGCCTGAAGCAGAGGATCAAGCTGCAGTCCGATCCCACGATCATCTATGGCCTCGTCGGCGGCAAGGGCACGCTGGGCCGCCCGATCAAGCGCAGCGAGATCACGCAGCCATCGCCCTACAACACCTATGTGATCGAGGGCCTGCCGCCGGGGCCGATCTCCAATCCGGGCCGCGCCTCGCTCGAGGCCGCCGCCAACCCGGCCCGCACCCGCGATCTCTATTTCGTCGCGGACGGCACTGGCGGGCACGCCTTCACCGAGACCTACGACGCGCATCAGAAGAACGTCGCGAAACTCCGCGCGATGGAGAAGCAGATCCAGAACGACACGGTCGAGCCGGCCGAGGACGCGCAGCCGCCGGCTGCTGCTGCGCCGGGCGCCACCGATCCGCCGACCGCGACCACGCCGGCGCGGCCCAACCAGCAGAAAAAGCAACCATCACGGCCGGCTGGTCCCGCACCGGCCCGGCAGGGCGCGGTGCAGTCCTCGCCGCCGGTGGTCCAGCGCTAGGCTGGCGGCAGAGCTGCCCGCGGACATTGCGGATTCCACTTTCCGGCAAAATAGTCTTAAGATTCGCGTGGCTTGATGGCCTCGCGAATCCCGTGTTTCTGGAGAATTTCAACCGATGGCGCTGTCGTCCATGACCGGCTTTGCCCGAAGCCACGGCGCGAGCGGGCCGTACACGTTCGAATGGGAATTGAAGTCGGTCAATGCCAAGGGCTTTGACCTCAGGGTGCGGCTACCGCAGGGGTTCGACGAGCTCGAGGCCCACGCCAAGAAGCGCGCCGGCGAGCTGCTCGCGCGCGGCACCGTCTACGCCAATCTCAACGTCAAGCGCGCCAACGCCGCCGCCACGGTCCGCGTCAACGAGGACGTGCTCAACGCCGTGCTGAAGGCGGCCGCACTGATCTCCGGCAAGGTCGACGCGGTCGCGCCGAGCATCGATGGCCTGCTCGCCATCAAGGGCGTCGTCGAGGTCGCCGAGCCCGACGGCGACGAGGAAGAGGACAAGGCCGCGCGCGCCGCCGCAGTGGAGGCGTTCGACAAGGCGCTCGCCGATCTCGTCGAGATGCGCAAGCGCGAGGGCACCTCGCTGGGGCAGATCCTGACCCAACGGGTCGACGAGATCGAGCAACTGGCAAAGAAAGCCGAGGCTGCGCCTGGCCGCAAACCAGAGGCGATCAAGGCGAAGCTCACTGAGCAGATCGCTAGCCTGCTCGACACCTCCGATCGTTTCGATGCCGATCGCCTGATGCAGGAGGCAATCCTGATCGCAACCAAGGCCGACATCCGCGAGGAGCTCGACCGCATCGCCTCGCATATCACGCAGGCGCGCGAGCTGATCGGCAAGGGCGGTCCGATCGGCCGCAAGCTCGATTTCCTGGCGCAGGAGTTTCACCGCGAGGTCAATACCTGCTGCTCGAAGTCGAACGACATCGAGCTCACCAATACGGGACTCGCCATGAAGAATGTGGTCGAGCAGTTCCGCGAGCAGGTCCAAAATCTGGAGTGATCGATGACGACGGGCGGTCACGGAACTGACGGTGTCGAGCGCCGCGGATTGATGTTCGTTTTGTCTTCGCCCTCGGGCGCGGGCAAGACGACGCTGTCGCGTCTCCTGATCGAGCGAATGCCCGGCTTGAAAATGTCGGTCTCGGCGACCACGCGCGAGATGCGGCCGGGCGAGGTCAACGGCAAGGATTATTCGTTCGTCGACAAGCCGACGTTCGAAGCGATGGTGAAGGGCGGCGAGCTTCTGGAATGGGCGACGGTGTTCGACAATAGTTACGGCACGCCGCGCGGCCCGGTCGAGGCGGCGCTCTCGGCGGGGCAGGACGTGCTGTTCGACATCGACTGGCAGGGCACGCAGCAGCTACGCGAAAAGGCGCGCGCCGACGTCGTCAGCGTCTTCATCCTGCCGCCCTCGGCGGCCGATCTCGAAAAGCGCCTGCACTCGCGCGCGCAGGATTCCGACGCGGTGATCCGCAAGCGGATGAGCCGCGCCAGCCACGAGATGAGCCACTGGGCCGAGTACGACTACATCGTCATCAACCACGACGTCGACCAGGCCTTCGCCGAGGTACAGTCGATCCTGAAGGCCGAGCGCCTCAAGCGCGAGCGGCGGATTGGCCTCGTAGGCTTCGTGCGAACTTTGCAAGGTCAGCTTCAAGGTTAGGCCGCGACAGGCGCGGCCCTTCCTTCGCCAGCTGTTCCAGCATGGTCGTGATGACATCCACGTCGACCGCATCCTGGTCGCGGCCTGCCGGCGCCTCATCGCGATCCTCGCCAATCTCGTTGGTGACTAGCTTGGGCGCAGCAGCCCGATCGAACAACTTGATCTCGACCTCGGCCGGCTTGATCTCGTCGGGTTCTGCGGCAGGGACCGCAGCGCGCCGCTTGCGCGCGTCGATCAGATCGATCTCGCGGCCAATCGCGGCGAGTTTTGTCACTTGTTTTGTCGCTTGCGGACGTGCCGCATCGAAGTCGATCGGGTGCGCCGGCTGCGCGCGCGGCGCAACGGCTGGCGTTGCATCGCGCCATGGCGCGCGGCTTGCGTGCTGGTTCTGCGTCTCCCAATCGTTCCAATAGCCGTGACGCTCGGCGGACTGGACGCGGACGCGCGCGCGCGCGCCGGCGAAGCGGTAGATGAGGCTGGCGAGGATACCGGCGAGCGCCAGCGCACCGCCGATCACGAGCATCAGCATCTGGACCGAGCCGGCCGGTTTGTCGGCGCTGCTGTCTGCCACGGCGAGCGCCGCCGGGGCAGGGGATTTTGACGGCTTCGCGCTCGGCTGCGCTGCTGCCGCGACAGGCGCCGGCTGCGGCGCAGGCGGCGCGGACGCCGTGGAGACATCGGGCCAGGGTGCGGCGGGTTGTTGCGCGTTGCTGTCAGCGGTCTGGTCCGCAGATGGTTGCGCCGGTGTCGCGGCTGCGGCCTGCGCAACTGCGTTTGGTGTTTGGGGGGCGACACCGCTCCGCGCTGTCAGATATTCGGCGCGCGCATCCTGCACCGGGTGCTGTTGCTGCGGCTGCTGCGCCGGCGCCTGTGCCGTCGGCGTATCGCTCGTGGCCTGCGCGCTCTGCACGGACTTCGCGCTGTCCTTGTCGCCGGCGGCGCGCAGATACCAGCATTGCCGCTTGGTCCCGCGTTCGACGCGATAGTACCAGTGCTGCCCCTGCGGCGCGGTGCCCTTCGGCGAGGCGAGGCAGTCGGTGGCCGCGTTGGCCGTGCTCGGTGCGGTCTGCGCGTTCTGCGATACGGCGGCCAATGGCGCGCCGGCAATGATGCTGCCGACGAGCGCGGATATGAACTTTGCGGTGCGGTTGCCCATCCTGGTCTCCCGGTTACGCATGACGCAACTCTTAACCACCCCTTTGTCATCAAAGACTTGGGTGGCAATGAGCCGCAAATCCGGAGAGGATGTGGCTTGAATCGGGCCTGCGGCGCGTTGGTTCCGCGGCGAAATCGGGCCTTTTCACGTCGTTACTGTTTCGCCGAACTCCAGGTTCCGCCGCAGCCATCGGAGCGGCGCCAGGTTCCGGAACCGCTGCGGCCCCCGAGACGGCCGGCGCCTGTGAAGGTCACGCCCTCGCCTTGACCGACCGTTCTGACTGCGCCGTTCGGGCTGACCGTACCGGTGACGCCTTGGCCGATGACCTTGCCCGAGGAGACGACGACCGCGCCGGACGTGGTGCCGCCGCAGCCGATGCTGGTGACCATCCAGGCGCCGTCAAAGCCGCCACCTCCACCGCCGCCACTGCTTCGCCGCGACGCGCGCGGCTCCTCGGCCGTCGGCTTGCTCCGGCGCGCGGATGGAGCAGGTTCGGCCGAGCGCTCTGAAGAACGATCCTGGCGCGAACCAGACAGCGACTTCTCGTCATTGCCGATCGAGCCGCCGGCGCTGCCGGACTGCGCGAAGGCGGACGATGAGGCGACGGTGAGGAGAAAGGCGAGGGCAATCGTAGCGGTGACGGTATTGGGCATGACCAAACAATCCAAACGAAAATGCATTCAGCGGCCGGAGCCGTCGGCGCAGACGGACCCGATAATGCGGCAAGCTTTGCCAGCCTTGCCACATTCGTCAAGCGCGGCGTCTTTCGCGCGCTGCACGCTGTCGCGCTGGACCAGCGACCAGGATTTGTCGGAAATGGCGAACGCGCCGCAGCTTCTGCCATAGAACGAGAGCTCGATCGGGCATTTGGCGCCGGCGCAATTGCCGCGCGCATCCGCCACCGCCGCGCGCCGCGAGGCGTGATTCCAGGACATCCCCCATTTGTTGTCATCGGGTCCGTAGACGATCGAGCCCCAGGGCTTCAGATCCTCCATCTTGCGCATCCGCAGCAGCAGGCCTTCGGTCGCTTCACCCGTCGGCGCCATGGAGATCCGCTGCTGGAGCTTTGTGATCGCGCGCGTCAGGCCGTCGGGCGTATCAGGATCGAAGTTGAGCTCGTAGAGCCGCTCGCTCAATTCGCTGAGCAGCGCGGCATCGCGTAAGGGGACGCGGTCGGGATCGGCGCGCAGGCGCTCCGCCGGCAGCGGATCGGGCTGCATCGCGGCGACCTGGGGCGGCGGGGCGGCTTGCGTCGGCGGCACGAAATAGAAGGTGCCGTCGATCGGCGAGGACGACACCCAGGGCTGCTGCGCGCCCGATGTGGCACGCTTCACCGCGAGGCCGACCTGGTTGAAGGTCTGGAACACGTCGAGGCCCGCGACCCGGATCGTCGTGGCGAGGGCCTTCGTATAGGGGCTGTGTCCGTCGCTGCCGTCCTGGGCGACGTTGCCGGGCTGCGTCGCGTAGGAGATCAGCGTGCCCTCGGGGGCGCGCATCTGCGCCAGGCCGCCATCGGATGATCGCAGGCCGCGTGAGCCAAACGGGTTGTTGCGGCAGGCGTCCAAGATCACGAGGTTGAGGCGCGTGCCCGACCCCTGCATCTGCCGCAGCACGAGATTGACGTCGGTCATCTGGAAATCGACGTCGGCCTCGCGGGTCGGATTGGCGCCGACAGGCACGAGATAGTTGGAGCCCGAGACCTGCACGCCATGGCCGGCATAATAGAACAGCGCGACATCGGCGCCCTGCACCTGGCGGCCAAAACTCTGCACCGCGATGTCCATCGCGCCCTTGTCGAGATCGAGCTGGGCGCGACCGCCGACCAGCGCGAAGCCAAGTGCGCCGAGCGTCTCCGCCATCAGGCTCGCGTCCTTGGACGGATTGTCGAGCGACGTGATGTTCTTGTAGGCGGAGTTGCCGATGACGAGCGCGATGCGCTTCTCGGCAGATGCCGGATGCGTTGCGGCGGCGAGCGTAGCCGCAACCAGCGCTGCCAGCCCCAAAACGCGATTGAAAATCCTCGCGCGCATCAAAAATTCCTCAAGGCAATGGCACCAATCTAACATTCCGGGGTGCGCGCGAAAAGCAGCGCGACAGTCGGTAAGACCACGGGCCTGCGCACCGAGACGGAAGGGGCATAGCTCTGCGCTCCCGCGGCGCGTTTCGCCCGAGTCTTGCTTTGATCTCATCGCCCTTTGGAAGCCAAAGGGCGCAGGGAAGGCCGGGCGCCGGCGGCACCCGCATGTCCGTGCGCCACGAAGAGTGCACACGGGGTGGACCACGGGTTGGCCGAACGCCCGGCCTTCCCTGCGCGGATGGTTTTAACGGTGTCCTTCGTGCTCTCCCCGGGGAGCGATGCACTATTGCCCCCGTCGTCTTGCAGATGACTGATGCGCGCGCCCGGTCGGGCCGCCACATCACCGCAGGACTTGACGCACAGACCCCGGGCGTCAGGACCACACGACTTTGCCGTCCGCGGACGGTCCCGCCTGAATGCCTGGAGGCTTGCGTGTGCTCGCCCCCGGCATCAACGAGACCGCTGTTACGGCGCCGTGTCGTACCGCGTCGCGTGAGACTCACAGCTGCCTGCCCTGTCTCACACGTTGCGCGCCGGCGCTGCCGCGTCCACCGCCACCCAGCCCGCGTCTCGTGACGGTCGCGAACGCCCCTTTGGCAGGGCCGGGATGCGTGGTGTATGCCACAAATCCGAAATTCGGAAAAGTGAAATATTTTCGTGACGAGGGCTTGACCCGGGTGTGTTGCCCGACGCCTCCCACGGGCCACCGTCAAACTCCGTTCGTCGTTCCAAATTCCGCGACTTGTCCGCCGAAGACCGACACGAGGCGTTCCCGTCGTTCCCTGGATGGAAGAGCGCTCCGACATGAGGTTCTGGGCGCGACCGAACCGTGCGGCAGACGTGTTGGCTTACGAGTGCAGCGGTCTGATGTTCTGGTTCATGTGGAAGAAGTTCGTCGGGTCGTACTTCGCTTTCAGGGCCGCGAGCCGATCGTAGTTGTCGCCGTAAGTGGCTCTGAGTCTGCTCTCGTCCCCATCCTCCATCATGAAATTCACATAGCCGCCTTCGGCCGAGTAAGGATGCACGGCCTCCCAATAGCCCTTGGTCCAGCGCGTGATCTCGCCCGCTTTTTGCGGGTTGGGATCGATGCCGGCGATGACCATTGACCAGTTCGCTTCGCGCGTATTCCAGGCGGTGTCGTTCTTGCCAACGCGATGGACGGCGCCATCGATCGGATAAAGATGCATGAGCGAAAGCGCGCTCGGTGCATTCCGGGCCTGCTCGATATGCGCGTCAATTGCTTCGTCGGTCAGCTCTTTCACGAAATCGCCGCGCCAGTACCATTGCAAGCCTTTCGGGAAGAACGGGTCGAACATGGATTGGAGCGCCGGATAGGGCATTTCGCCCATCCAGTTGAAGAGCGGCGGGGGCAGCTCACCGAGCAACCTAGCCATGACTGCCTGGCCATCTTCTGTCGGACCGTTGTAGCAGCCAATGATGGCACAGGCGCGCTTGCCCTGATGCTCCGCCGGGAATGGATCCACCGGTGGAACGGTCTTCAAGCCGACGAAGGCCCCAAGTTCCTCGGGAGCGCTAGGCAGGAAATCCCTGTATTTCCGCAGAACGCTCCGGGCATTTTCGAGATCCCAGAAGATCGGACCGGCATAGACCCTGTGCACCGGATGAGCCTGGAACAGGAAGCTCGTCACAATGCCGAAATTTCCGCCGCCACCCCGCAGGCCCCAGTAAAGGTCAGCGTTCTCCGACCCGTTGGCCGTGACGATGCGACCGTCGGCGAGTACGACATCCGCCTCGAGGAGATTGTCGATGGTGAGGCCATGCTTGCGGGTGAGATATCCGGTGCCGCCGCCGAGCGTCAGCCCGGCAATCCCGGTGGTCGACACAATTCCGGCCGGCACGGCGAGCCCGTAGATATGCGTGGCGTGGTCAACATCGCCTTGCGTGCAGCCGGGACCGACGCGGACAGTGCGCGCGGCGGGATCGACCCGCACGCCTTTCATCATTGACATGTCGATCATCAGCCCGTCCTCGATACTGCTGAGGCCTGGCCCATTGTGCCCGCCTCCGCGGATCGCTACCTGGAGTTCGTTCTCCATTGCGAAATTGACTGCTGCCACGACGTCGGCGACGTCGGCGCAGCGCGCAATCATCACGGGACACTTATCGATCATCCCGTTGTAGAGGCTCCGCACGACGTCATAATCGGCATCCATTCGCCTGATAACCGGGCCGCGCATGTTGCCAATGAAGGTTTCGGTGGCCATGTCCTGCATGATGTCCTCCTATTCCACCCATGATCGGTCCTTGGGTCGGAGATTACTCATGAGGTCCCCGAGCGTTCTCCGCCCGTTGAACGATGGTAAATCAAGCGCGGCGCCATAGCATCACAAATCTATAACAATAGACCTCGGGGCGGCCGCACGACACTTTGTCAGCAGGCGGACCCGAAGCGGACAGGAGGGGAGGAGCCCTGTTTGTCCTGTTCGGAGAGGATCGGCTACAAATGAACAAAGGGCAGGAATGACTTGGGAGGGGACATGTCCAACACGGGCTACGCACTGGCAGGCTTCGTCTCGTGGGCGCTCCTTCTGCTGGTCGTGATGGAAACCATCCGAACGTATCTCGTCGTGACTGGAAAGGTTGCGGCCAACGCCTTCACGCCGGATAACTCCGGACTATCGCCCTTCATGCAGCGCCTCGCACGGGCTCACGCGAATTGCATCGAAGGTCTACCGATTTTCGGCGGCTTGTTGGCGATTGCGATCATGGTATCAAGAACGGATGTTACAGACCCTCTAGCGTTTTGGTTTCTCGGCGCAAGGATTGTACAGTCGATTATCCATCTCACGTCGAACAGTCCGATAGCAGTAAGTCTCCGCTTCACCGCGTTCGCCGTCCAGATGGCGATAGGTATCTACTGGTCATGGAAGCTGATGGTCTAGGGACTGGATCGCGCTCGGCATGTCAGCCGTTGAGGCCAGACCGGACGTGCCGAGAACGCGCCCCAATCGAGGCAGCATCGAAATCCCGCAGCACAGCAGTCCCCTGCTGTAGCCGAGGTGTGTTATGCTTCCAGTCGGAAGCACGGAGGGACCGGGAGTGAACCGGCGCTCATGCATCATGCTGCTAGGCGGCGCGGCGGCTTGGCCGCTCGCAGCGCGTGCGCAGCGAGGCGGGAAGGTCTATCGCGTCGGGATTCTGGAGCCAATACCGGCGGCACGGAACGCCGCCAACCTGGAGGCTCTGCGCAAAGGTCTGCGCGATTTCGGTTACTTCGAAGGAAGCAACTTGATCATCGAGTATCGGTCGGCCGACGGTCGGGCCGAGCGGTTTCCGGATCTCGCATTCGAGTTGGTTGGCCTCAAAGTCGACCTGATCCTGGCGAGAGGCACTCCTGCCACCACGGCGGTTCAGAACGCGCCCGGAACGATTCCAGTAGTCATGATGACAATGGGCGGCCCCGGTGCGATCGTACCGAGCTTCGCGCGGCCGACCGGCAACATCACGGGGGTGATTACTTTCAGCACCGAACTGACAGCGAAACGGGTTCAGGTTCTCAAAGAACTGGTTCCTGGCCTCACGCGAGTTGCGTTGCTTCACAACATGGGCAATCCAGCTGTCCCAGCCGAATGGGAAGAGACAAAGATAGCGGCACGCTTGCTGGGTCTCGAGGCTGAGCTTCTTGACGTGCGGAGCGAGGGTGACCTGAGCCACGCATTCGAACTGGTGGTGCGACGGCATATCGACGGCCTCGTCGTTGGGGCAGACGGTCTCACCCAAATGCATCAACAAATGATCGTTGAATGGGTAGCCCGCAACCGTGTGCCCACCGTCTTCCCAGCCCGCGAGTTCGTTGAAGCCGGGGGACTGATCGCCTACGCCGTAAACTATCCTGACCTCTACTTCCAGCTCGCAGCCTTCATCGACAAGATCTTCAACGGCGCAAAGCCAGGCGATTTGCCGGTGCAACAGCCTACCAAGTTCGAGTTGGCGATCAATCTTAGGACCGCAAGCACGCTCGGTCTCGAAGTCCCGCCGACGCTGCTCGCCGGGGCCGACAAGGTGATCGAATAGAGGACCTGCTTGCTGTGTGCATTAGTCGGGAATTGGCCCCTCAGCTGAACAACGAAAGGGCCGCCGCAATGTCGGCTGCCTGCGGGAGACCGGACGTTGCACGATGGTTGCGCTGACGGGCGCTCCTGACCCTTGGCGGGCCAGAGAGATCTTGTGGTAAAACTCTCTCAGTTCAATTTTGTCAGACGGTCAGCCCGAACTCGAGCTTCATCCTGAGTGCGCGGCCAAGGTAGCCTTCCAAGGATGTCCGAAGCCAGACTTCGACTTCCTCAATTGGCCCGTTTGAGACTTTCGGATTTGCGCTGATAACGTCCGCTAAGCAGCGCCGACCGGAAACCCCAGCGGCGCGGGGCAACCGACGCGATTGACCCCGAGCGGATCTGCGCCAACCTCCAATGCGTTCATTCTCTGCTCCGCTGCTCGGTCAGGCCCCTGGAGCCCGCTTGCTTTTGGTTGGGTGAATGGTTTCGCCCCGAGCGAGCATTTCTACAAACTCGCGAATTCGCTTATTCCGCGTTTCGGGGCGCTTGGCATCGTTCACGCGATAGACGAAGGCGAACCTGTTGGCACGGTCGAGCGTCGCAAACGCCCGTTCTGCTTCCGAATTTTCAGCCAGCGCAGCCAGGAAATCGGACGGAGGTTCGGCTTTGCCCTGGGATTGATACGCCGCGCTCCAGCGACCATCGGCCTTGGCTTTCTGGATCTCGCTCAACCCGGCAGGTTGCATACGCCCTTCGCGAACAAGACGCTCCGCCGTGTCCCGATTGATTGCGGACCATCGGCTCGCACTTCGCCGCGGCGTCATTCTCACTAAATAGTAATGCTCATCAAACTTCCCAAGCTGACCATCGATCCATCCGTGACATAAAGCGGCTTCGATGGCCTGCGCCTTGGTGATGGTTGCTTCTGGTGCGCCGGCTTTAGCGAGCTTAAGCCAAAAGCCGCTCTCGCTTCCCTCGTGTGCAGACAGATAGGCTTCGATGGATGGCAGGTCCGCAAATGATATGATCGGACCCTTTACATTGGTCATGCATCCTCCTCGCACAGGCGGTTAAACGATTCCCTATGAGATACGGGCCGTTCCGCGCTTGTATAGCCAGCATGCGGACTAGTCACTAACACCGGATTGAAGTTGCGAAGCCGCCTCTGGATGGCCTTTGATTTTGCAATAAGTGCTGACGGTTGATGTTCGATTCTGGCCGATGCTGCCTCGCTCGAAGCCCGTGCAAACCTCGGCTGACGAACGTAGACCGGATGCGGCTTTCAGAAAGGCAGACCGCCGACCTTGACCCATCTCGGACATTGGGACGCAGCTTCGGAGATCCGATTATTTGCTCATTCTCACTCGCTGTCTCGCCGCAAAGTGCTAGGCTTTGGACACGACGGGCGTTTCTTCCGTGGTGCTCAATGAGACGGCGCGAGTTCATGGGGCTGATCGGCGGCGCGGCAGCGACGTGGCCGCTCGGCGCGCGTGCGCAGCAACCGGCAAGGTCGGTCTACCGGGTAGGGTATCTCGCGAGCGCGTCGCGGGAGCAAACACTTCGTAATGTTGGAGCCTTCGAAGCGGGCCTGCGGAGCCTTGGCTATCGCGTCGGCGAGAATGTCGTCATCGAGTACCGTTTTGCCGACGGAGACATGGGGCGGCTGGCGGCGCTTGCCACAGAGGTGGCCGGGCTCGGCGTGGATGTCATCGTTTCCGGAACCAATGCCACCACGGTTGCCGCCATGAAGGCAACCAGGACGATCCCGATCGTGATGGCCAACAGTGCCGAGCCGGTCAGTGCCGGACTTGTTGCCAGTCTGGCGCGCCCGGGTGGCAACGTCACCGGGTTCAGCTCGGAGCCCGGCGATGAGATCAACGGCAAGCGGCTCGAATTTCTGAAGGACATTCTGCCGAACCTCTCGCGTGTGGGCATTCTCTGGAATCCGGACTTTGCGCCCAATCAGGACCGGCTGACGTCGCTGCGGGAAGTTGCCCAAGCGCTGGCATTGACTCTTGTCCCGGCCGAGGCGCGCGGGCCGGACATACTTGAACAAGCGTTCGCGACAATGGTGGGAGAACGCGCGCAGGTGCTTCTCGTGCTGAGCGATGGGGTGCTGTTCAACCATCGCGGCCTGATTGGCGTCATGGCCGTCAGAAATCGGCTGCCCGCAATCTCTGCCGTGAGAGAATACGCCGAAGCGGGCTTCCTCTTGAGCTACGGGATTGACTTACCAGATCAGTTTCGCCGGTCTGCGACCTTTGTCGACAAGATTTTTAGGGGTGCGAAACCTGGCGACTTGCCAGTCGAACGGCCGACCAAGTACGAACTTGTTATAAACCTCCAGACCGCCAAAGCACTCGGCATCAACATGCCACCGACCGTGCTGACGTGGGCCGATGTCGTGATCGAATAGGCACCATGACGTCGCTTATTGGCCTCTCGGCCGAACTGTCTATAAGCCGTCGCAAAGGCCGGTCTCGGAGGAGAGCCGGACCTGACGACTGAGCCCTATCCGCGTCTCGCCCCGCTGGAGGCGGGGCGAGATCGTTGCTCCCAGAGCAACTCAGATGAGGAAGTCGGTCGGGTTCAGGCTCGCCGTGTGGACGCCGTCGAGCGTCGTCGCTCGCCGACAGATGAATCACGGCATCGCCGGCGGCATTGTCGCTGACCAGGTTCGATCGCGTCCAGAACATATCACGTTCGAGGCTCCGGCCACCAAGCCGGGGCCTTTTCCGATGCGGCATGAGACTCGGTGCGCGCCTCAGCCGTCGCGAGGCGCTTCGACAAAGCGCCGGGAGAGCTTTGCGAGGGTTCGGTCGGAGACGGGCGCGGCGCGGAACTCGCGGATGGCGCGGGCGAGCTCCTGATCCGACATCGGCCGCACCGGCTCGTTCAACGTTCCCTTCAGGAAGGCGTCGTTGATGCTGTCCAGATGCTCGCTTCGCTCCGACGCGAACAGGCGGCGGATGCGCTTAAGGATCGCAGTAGGGCTCATGAGATGGGCGGCTCGGTTCGCTGGGTGATGGAGGGGAGGAAGCGATCCGGTGCCGTTGCAAACCGGTTAGCAACCTGTGCTTCCGACTTGCGTTCTAGTTCGCTGAATACCGGCCAGATGTATCATTTGATAGAACCGGTGCGATTTTTGGCGGCCGCATGGATAAAGCCCACGACGTGCTGATCCGGAACCTGTGGGAGCACACCGCGCTGGCGGAGGAGGATGTCGCCGAAATCCGGGCGCTCACCTTCACGGTTCGCGACTTTGCGCCGAACGAGGATTTCATCCGTCAGGGCGATGAATCTGAACATTCGGCGCTGGTCGTCTCCGGCATGGTCGCGCGCTACCATCTGCTCGGCAGCGGGCGGCGGCAATATCTCGCGTTCCATCTCACCGGCGATCTTCCGGACGCGCAGGGCCTGTTCATCGATGAGATGGATCATGGGCTGAGTGCGCTGGGGCCGGCTTCGATCGCCTTCATCCCGCATCGCGAATTGTTCGCCGCCTTCCGACGGCGGCCCACTTTCGGGTTTGCCGTCTGGCGCGAGACGCTGCTCGATGCCGCGATCTTTCGCGAGGCCATCACCAACAACAGCGCCCGTCCCATGCAGGCGCGCATGGCGCACCTGTTCTGCGAGCTGTTCTATCGCGCCCGCGCCGCGCAGCTGGTCCGCGGCAATCGCTGCCGGATGCCGATCAGCCTGGCCCAGCTCGGCGAGACGCTGGGCATGGCGATTGCGACCGTGAACCGGACGCTTGCCGATCTCAGGCGAAGCGAAGCCATGGACCTGCGCGACGGTGAGCTGATCGTGCTGAAATGGCGCGAATTGCAGCGGCTCGGCGATTTCACCCCTGCGTATCTGCACCTGAAGCGTCAATCGGCATCGTGACGGCGTGTGCGCCAGTGCGCGGTCCAGCTCGGGCTGGGAACAACTCTCTCCCGGGCACGTCATTCATGAAACGAGGGAGATGCCCATGAAAGCGCTCATCGCAGCGATCGCGTTTGCCGCCATGACCGGGGCCGTGATCGCCCAGAATACCGGGCCCGCTCCGCAGAGCGGCATGGAAAGGCCGGAGAACACCAACGGCGCCACTGAGAAAGGGGCGATGGATACCACCGGCATGAATGCAAATCAGGCAAAGCGGCCCGGCACGAAGGATATGTCCAAGGGAGAGAACAGGACCGACGGCAAGAAAAAATAAGGATGCAGGCGTGGCCAACGCCATCCAAGCCGGTCTTGCAATTGTATCACCTGTCTCATTCGCGCGCGCAGCAATCGACCAGCGCGCGCCAGATGCGTTCGATCTGCAAGGTCCTTTGACGTTCGAAGACGGCATCGTCCTCCGCGCGAGGCGGCGTTGCGGTCCGCGTGTCGCGCGGCTCAATCCAGCGCTCCGAAATGGGATCGTACCATCGGCCGGGAGTCGTCACGTCCAACACCTTCATCGTCTACCCCATGCGCCTGTTGCTGGTGTTCTGGGTGAGGTTGCCATGCGCAGCCTGCTCACGAATGTTCTGCTTCTCGTCGTCGCGGCGACCCTTGGTGGTGTCGACGGGAACTGACGGCGCGCTGCCGGCGCCCTTGGGACTCCGGTTCTGCTCGGGAACGGGGCGCACCGTTTTCGTCAACGGCTTCGTCATGCGCATCGACTCCATCGTTGCCTGATGTGAGATCAACGCAATGAACGTTCGCGACGTTCCAAATGGTGCCGTTACGTTCTAAAGCGTTCTAAACACGATTGAACTCTGTTCTCGGTCGGAGAACTACGGGCATCGGGCGCCGGCTGCACGTGGCGGCCTGTTCAGGAGCGAACACATCTGCGACGGCGATCGGCGCCGCAGCTGCCGAGCGAAGACCATTGTCCAAGCCGTGCGTCTATCCAAGCCGTGCTTCGCGTTCGTCCGGCGAGCAGCTACGCGCGGCGTACTCGCGGTAGCGGGCGATCGCCCTGTTGGCGAGCATCAACGGCCGGCGCTCGCCGGTCTTGAGCTGCGCTTCGATGGCATCGAGGATGACGTTTGCGGACTCATCCGGCGGACCGAGCTCGCCGCTCTTCTCCAGGAAGCTCCAGGCAATGAAGAATGCGTTCTCGACGGTGCAGCGAATGGTCATGCGCTGCCAACGCCGTGCAGCCGCGCCCGTTCCGCACGCCGGGTCGTATCCCGGACCAATACGTGTCAGCGGAACCCCGGCCGTTGATCGCGCCACGGACGCGGCGGCGACGGCGTTGGTTACGCCGGCGCTTGATTCGCGGGTTTCAGCGCATCTCAGTTCTTGAGCACGATGCGACCGACCACCTTGCCGGCGCGCAACTCATCGATCCATTTCTGGACGTCGCCCATCGGCTCCTCGCGCATCGGCGTTGGCTTGATCTTGCCGGCGCGTGCCAGCGCCATCAGCTCCTGGGCTTCCGCGAGCGTGCCGACCATGAAGCCCTCGATGGTCATGCGCTTGTAGACCCATTGCACCATCGGCAGCGTGAACTGGCCGCCCATCAGGCCGGAGACCACGATCTTGCCGCCGCGTGCGGCGACCGCGACGGCAAACGCCATCGACTTCTCGTTGCCGGCGAAATCGACGATCTCGTCGAAGCCGCCCTCGGTCTCCTTGAGGATGCGCTTGATCACGTCAGGCTCGGCCGGATCGTAGGCGGTCGCGGCGCCGTTCTTCAGCGCGGTCTCGCGCGCGGCCGGTGAGAGGTCGGCGACCGTAATCGGCTGCTTGAACATCGCCTGGGCGAACGACAGGCCCATCATGCCGACGCCGCCGAGCCCGATCAGCAGGAGGTTGCGCTGGCGCGGACGGTCGACCAGACGCTTGAGCGCGCCGTAGGCGGTCACGCCGGAGCACATCAAGGTCGCGGCCTGATTGACGGGCAGGGGATCGTAATCGAGCAGATATTTGGCGTCGGGCACCAGCACATGGGTGGCAAAGCCGCCGTCGATGGAGACGCCGAGGAAGCGCTGCTTGACGCAGAGATTCTCGTCGCCATTGGCGCAGTCGCGGCACTGGCCGCAGCCGATCCATGGAAACACGGCCTTCTTGGCGCCGACGAGGCTGGCCGCAACGTCGGGGCCGACTTCGTCGACCACGCCCGCGATCTCGTGGCCGAGCGTGAAGGGCAGCGTCATGCCGCGCGTGGTGTCGAGCTTCTTGCCGCCGCCGAGATCGGCGTAGCCGTCCTGGATGTGCAGGTCGGAATGGCAGAGGCCGCAGCGCTCGATGCGCACCAGCACCTCACGGCCTTGCGGCTTGGGCGTGTCGACGATGGTCTCGCACAAGGGCGCGTCGAACTTGACCAGGGACTGCCTGCGCATCAGCGCCATATTCTTTCCTCCGAAATTATCTCATTGTTTGAGCATGATCTGTTTCGGAAAACCGCTTCACACTTTGCACTAGCGCGGCCCTCCGGGTCCGGATCATGCTTCCTCGCTTCGTATATTGGCCAATTCACAGGCCATGGCAACAAAGCCCGCAATCGGAATGGTCTCCGCGCGACGGGTCGCATCGACGCCGGCAGCTTGCGCGAGCCGTGCGGGATCGACGCCCAGCGATTTCAGGCTTTGCCGCAGCATCTTGCGGCGCTGGCCGAAAGCTGCGGCTGCGACCTGCTCGAGCAGCCTGCGATCGCAGGCCAGAGGTTCTGCGCGCGGCTTCAGCCGCACCACGGAGGAGGTGACCTTCGGCGGCGGCACGAAGGCGGAGGGCGAAATGTCGAACAGGATCTTGGTCTCGCAGCGCCAGTTGGCGAGCACGCCGAGCCGGCCATAGGCCTCCTCGTCCTCGCGCGCGACGATGCGCTCGCCGACCTCGCGCTGGAACATCAGCACCATCATCTCGTACCAGGGCGGCCAGGGCTCGATCGTGAGCCAATTGATCAGGAGCTGGGTCGCGATGTTGTAGGGCAGGTTGGCGACGATCTTTGCGCTTTCGCCATCGAGCAGCGGACGCGGGTCGAAGGTCATGGCATCGCCATGCACGATCTCCAGCCGGCCGGGATAACGCGCGGCGATATCCCGTAGCGCCGGGATCGCGCGATCGTCATGCTCGATGGCGATGACGCGCCTCGCGCCGAGCGCGAGCAACGCGCGCGTCAGCCCGCCCGGGCCGGGCCCGATCTCGACGATGGTGGCATCCTCGAGCGGCGCGGCGGCGCGCGCGATGCGCGCGGTGAGATTGAGGTCGAGCAGAAAGTTTTGGCCAAGTGATTTGCGGGCCGACAGCGCATGCTGGCGGATGACCTCGCGCAGCGGCGGGAGGTCGTCGATCGCGCTCATCAGAGGTTTTCAGCCGCCATGCGGCTGGCGAGCCGAAGCGCCGCGATCAGGCTCGCCGGATTGGCCTTGCCGGTGCCGGCGATGTCGAAGGCGGTGCCATGATCGGGCGAGGTGCGGATGAAGGGCAGGCCGAGCGTGACGTTGACCGCGTCGTCGAAAGCGACCGTCTTGATCGGGATCAGCGCTTGGTCGTGATACATGCAGACCGCGCAGTCATAGGTCTGTCGCGCAGCCTCGTGGAACATGGTGTCGGCAGGCAGCGGGCCCCTGGCCTCGATGCCGTCGTTGCGCAGCGCTTTCAGCGCCGGCGCGATGATGGTCTGCTCCTCGTGGCCGAGCGAGCCGTCCTCGCCGGCGTGCGGATTGAGGCCGGAGACCGCGATGCGCGGCGCCGTGATGCCGAAGCGGGATTTGAGTTCGGTCGCAACGATGCGAACGGTCGAGACGACCAGCTCGCTCGTGAGCTGGGCCAGCGCCTCGCGCAGTGAGACGTGAATGGTCACCGGCACCACGGCGAGCTGCGGCGACCACAGCATCATCACCGGCTGCGGGACGTGGCCGTCCGTCGCGGCGAGCTCGGCGAGGTATTCGGTGTGGCCGGGATGACGGAAGCCTGCGCGGTAGAGCACGCTCTTGGCGATCGGATTGGTGACGACGGCGCCGGCGCGGCCCTCGCGGACATCAGCGACCGCCTGGCGGATCGAGGCGAGCGCCGCCGGCGCGCTCGATGCGTCGGGCTTGCCGGGCTCGGCCGTGGCATGCTCGCCGGTGGCAACCACGGGCAGAGCCTCGGTGAAGGTGGCCTCGGCCTCGCCGGGGCTCACCGCGGCGATCCTGATGTCGGCGCCGAGCGCCTTGGCGCGCCGGGCGATCAGCGCCTCGTCGCCGAGCAGGTAAAAGGCGCGCAGGTTCAGCTCACGGCGCCTCAGCCAAGCAGCGATGGTGATGTCGGGGCCGATGCCGGCGGGCTCTCCCAGGGTCAGGGCGAGGGGTTTTGCCGGGCGCGCTGCGGAAGGCTCGGCCATCAGCGGTTGCGATATTCGATCATCGCCGCCTTGCGGAGCTCTTCGAGATAGGCCTTCTGGGTCTTCTCGTACTTCTCCTGATACATCTTCTCGCGGACCTCGCGTTTCTTCGGCGTGTCGATCATGGTCGGCTTGCGCGAGCACAGCACCACCATCTCGATGCCGGCCTTGGTTACTTCGGGCGCGGTCAGATGGCCGATCGGCGTGTCGTCGAGCACCTTGCGCAGCGCCTCGGGTAGTTCCGCGGTGGTCTTGGTGATGCTGTCGCGGATGGTGGCGTTCGGCGTCGAGCGGAACAGCGAGTTGGCTTCCTCGCAGCTTCCGACGCGCGCGCGATAGCTGTCGGCTTCCTTCTTGCGTGTTTCCAGGAACGCCGCGGACGAGCCGCGCGGCACGATCAGCACGATCGGCTGCATCTTGTATTCGGTGCCCTCGATCTGGAGCTTCTCGCCGCTCTGCGCTTGCACGGCCTGCGCGACGTCACGCTCGCCGACGAGCAGCTTCTCCTTGTAGCGGCCGCGTACGAGGCTGGTCCAGACCATCTCGGACTTCATGCGGCTCTTCAGCGTCTCGGGGCGCACGCCCTTGGATTCGAGCGACTTGGTGAGCTGCTCCGGCGTGATGCGCATGCGCTGCGCCATGCCCTCATAGGATTGGTTGATGTCGGAGACGCCGGGATCGACCCCGTACTTCTTGCCTTCCTTCATCTTCACCTTGTCGTCGATCAGCTCGTTGATGACCTGCTCGCGGCTCGGCGCCTTCTGCGTCGTGAGCTGGTCGAGCTTCGAGCGCTGCTCGATGTCGAAATCGGTGATCGGATCGCCGTTGACCATGACCACGATGTTCTGCGCCCGCGCCGGCACACCGACCAGGAACAGGGCGGCGAGGACGAGAAGGAGGCGGAAGATCGGCAACGGAATCGTCATGGTTATCGCTCGCATGTCAGCTGCGTCGAGCCTGTGGTGAGGCAAGCGCGGCCAGCACTTCAAACCGCTCACTGGAGGCCCGAGGAACCGCTGGTCGTCGACGAGGTCGCCAGCGTGCGCAGGCCGATCTGGAACATGAACGCGTGGCTCAGCACGGGCGGTGCACTGCCCGCGGAATAGCTATAGGAAGTTACATAGTTCGCCGCCAGCACGAAGCAATCGTCGACATAACCGGCGCCGAGCACATACTGGTTGATCTTGTTGGCCTCCAGATCCCAGCGGGCCGAGCCCGACACCACCCAGTTGGAGGCGACCTTCAGCGAGCCTGTCGTCAGGATGCCCTCGCGGCGGGTCAGATAGCCGAGTTCCGGCTGCGCTGCGTAATTGCCGTAGAGCACGGCGACCGACCAGCGATTGAAATTGGCGCGGCCTTCCGCCTCGAAACGCTGGACGTTCCAGGTCTGCTCGTCCATGCGGGAGCGGACGCTGAATGTATAAGTGCTGTTGGGTGAGTAGCTCGCGCTCGTGACGTAATCGGAACGCGGCTTGTCGAGACCGGAATTGAGGCCGGTATTGATGGTGTCCTGGACCGCGAAGGAGTTCAGGCCGAACAGGTGGTAGGACTGGCCGAACAGCACCTTGACGGCGCCGCCCTTGTCGAATTGCGTGGTGGACTGCACGCCGACATTGGCGCGGCCACCGCCCTCGACGCGATCGTAGCCGGAGAACTTGTCGACGCTGAACAGGTTCGAGGCGTCGAACACCATGCTCTGGGCGTCCTCGTTCGGGAGCTTGCCGGCATAGGTCTCGTTCGGCCGGATGATGATCTGCGCGATCGGCTCGACGGTGGTCGAGCCCCAGGGCTGAATGTTGATGAAGGGATAGCGGTATTCCAGGCCAACGGTCGGCATCAGGCGGAACGCCTGGGTGTCGCCGACGGGCAGGAAGTTCGACACGCCCGGCTGGTTGGAGACCGAGGAATTGATCGCGTCGGCGCGCAGACTGGCGAACGGCGTCCAGATCTGGCCGAACGGATCGGTGAAGGACTTGCGCCACTGCGCTTCCGCGGTGAGGCGGGTGTAGGTGCCGGGGAAGCCGCGCAGCAGGCACTGCGAAGGCAGACGGGCCAGCGGATCGGCCGACGCCGTCGTGCACAGGCTGTTGGTGTTGGCGGTCGTCGTGATCGGATCGAACACCGACCCGTCACGCGACAAGTTCACGAAATTGGTCTTGTAGCTGAACTCGCCGCCGAAGACGGGATAGTTGAGCACGTTCGAGTAGTCGATCACCGGATAGACGATCGGCACCTGGCTCTGGTTGCCCGAATAGCTCAGCCAGTACATCGTGCGCGCATCGAAGAAGCTGCGATTGCCGACGCCGGTCAGATAGAGCTGCGACAGCGCTTCCGTCGGCAGCAGCAGGAACGAGCCGAGCGGATCGCGGTACTGATAGAGCCGGTAGTCCGAGAAGAAATAGTAGTCGGACATCAGGACGCCGTCCCAACCCCAGACCCATTTGTCGTTCAGCGCGAACTGACCCTTGGTGTCGACGGCGCCGCGGAATTGGCGGTCACCGGGCTGCCCGGCGAACGCTCCCGGATCGAGCTGGTCGATGCCATAAGCGCGGATCTGGTAGGCGCCGTCGATCAGGCGCTGCCGGAATTCGCCCTGCAGCATCACGCCTTGCCGCGACATGAAGCGGGGCGTTATGGTTGCGTCCATGTCGGGCGCGATCGCCCAATAATAGGGAATTTCGGCGCCAAAGCCGGTGTTCGTCGTGCCCGGGAAATAGCCCGGCATCAGGAAGCCGGACTTGCGCTTCACGGTCGGGTCGGGCGTCGAGAAATAGGGCATGTAGGCGAGCGGCACGCCGAAGAATTCGAGCTGTGCCGTCTCGAAATACAGCATCTTCTCCTGCTGGTCGTGGATGATGCGCGCACCCTTGACCTGCCACAGCGGCGGCTTCTTCGGATCGTCCTTACACGGCGCGCAGGCTGTGTAGACGCCGTTCTCGAACACCGTGTAATTGCCGCTGGAGCGGTCGGCGCGGCTCGCGGCCATGCGGGTCTGGTCGGCGGTATCCACGCGCAGCGAATCGACGAAACCGTCGCGGTAATCGTCGGAGAGATCCATGATCTCGGCATAGGTGATCTTGCCGTCGGCATCCGTCATGCGGATGTTGCCTTCGGCATGAAGCCGCTTGGTCTTCTGGTCGTAGATGACCCTGTCGGCCTCGACGCTGGTGCCGTTGTAGAACAGCTGGACGTTACCGACCGCGGAGACGCGCGAGTTGTTGTAGTCGTAGTCGACCTCGGTCGCCTGCACCAGCATCTGGTTGTCGTTGGGAGCCCTCTGCGGCTTCGGACGCGGCGGCAGCGGATTATAGGTGTACTGGGCGGAGGCGGGCACCACTGCGGCAACGTCGATCAGCCCGCCGAGCGAGGCGACAGCGGCGACAGCGAGCAGAAGCCTGCGGACGGACCAGCCGCACCCGTTCGCGCGCACCAATGTGCGCCGCGTCGAACGAGACACGAGCCCTCGGTGGACGGCAGTCACTATCCGTCCTCCTGATAGAGCAAGGCCAAAAAGCCGGTGAGGCCGCCCACCACAACGGGCAACCACGCCGCAGCGATCGGATGCATCAACTCAGCCTTGCTCAAGTCCTCAGTTACTTTCGACAGGACGTAGAGCAGAAAGCCCGCGCCCACGCCACTCAAAACCATCTTCTGCACGCCGCCCATCCGGAAGAAGCGCAACGACACGGAGGCCGCCAGCATCACCATGGCCGCCAGCAAAAACGGCTGTGCCAGAAGCTTCTGATACTGGAGTCGGTATCCTGCTGTCGCGAAGCCCGAGCTTTCGGATGAGCGGATGTAGCTCGGTAGTTGCCAAAAGGACACAGTCTCGGGTGTGGAAAAGCTGTTGCGGACCTGCGCCTCGGTCAGCGTCGTCGGAATCTCGAGGCGGGCCTGATCGACCGGCGGGGAGTCCAGCGAGAAGCGTCGGACGTCCTTGAACAGCCAATGGCCGGCCTCCAGCGTCGCCTCGCGCGCCTCGATGCGTTCCTTGAAGTGCTGCTCTGTGTCAAACCGGAACAGCGTGAGGCCGGTGAGCCGGATGCCCTGCTGCTCGCTGCGCGCGGCATTGATGATGGTCTGGCCGTCGTTGGTCACCTGATTGAGCCAGAAGCCGGACGCATCCTGGATGCCGCCGCCGGGCGCCGAGCCGAACAGCTCCGCCTCCATGCGCTTGGAGAGTTCGCGCAAATTGGCCGACATCGGATTGTAGGCGACGGTGGCGATCACTCCGATCAGCAGGGCGCTGCCGAGCGCCGGCGAGATGAACTGCCAGGCCGAGATGCCGGCTGCGCGCGCGACCACGAGCTCGAGCCGGCGGGAGAGCGCGAGATAGCAGGTCATGGCGCCGATCAGCATGCAGAACGGCGTCAGCTTCTCCAGCAACTGCGGCACCCGGAATAGCGAGGTCTCGGCCACCATGATCGCCGAGGCGGATGCGAGGCCGGAGGTCTTGCGCACCATCTCGATGTAGTCGACCAGCACCAGCAGCAGGAAGATGCTGGCGAACACGCCGAGCGCGGCGACCACGAAGCGGCCGGCGAAATAGCGCCCGAGTGTGTTGGTGAGCATGCTCATGCGGTAGCCGGCCGTCCGAACAGCCGCGCGATCCGCGCGTTCGATCTGTTGATGGCCTCCATCAGGCCGGGGGGCGGCTCGACCACGACGCCGCCGATGATCATCCAGAGCCCGACGCCGATCGCGCCCATGACCATCGCGTATTGCACCAGTACCGCGCCCGGCGATTTCACCGCCATCACCGAGCAGGCGAAGCCGGCCATGCGCAGGCCGAACACCGCGAGGATCGAGGAGCCGATCGAGAAATTGCGGCTCTGGCGGGTGGTGCGGGGCGCACCCAGGAACGCGAAGGTCAGCACGGCAAAGGCGAACGGATAGATCGGCGCCAAGATGCTGTCGTGCAGGGCCGAGCGGAACTGGCCGGGGATCTGCTTGTAGACGGGATCGTCCTCGGACGGCGAGAACAGCTCCCAGAGATAGCGTTCGCGGATACCGAGGGTGACGTCGCGGCCCTGGCCGGAGAATTTCGACATGTCGAAGCCGTAACGGCCGAACGCCACCAGCGCCGGATCGCGCTTGCCGGCCTCGAAGCGCTGGAGATTGCCCGTCTCCAGCACCAGGAACGATCCGGTGTCGTTCTTCACGACCTCGCCGTGCTCGGCGACGATCGAGACGCGCTCGTTCGGATCGCGGCGGTCGTCGATGAAGATGCCGGCGAGGATGCCGCCGGGCTGGCGCTCGCGGATCCGGATCGTCAGGTTCTTGTCGAGCTGGGCGAAGCGGCCGGGCTGCAGGATGTTGGTGAGCACGTCGGCGGTGATCTCGGCGTCCCACTGCTTGATCCGCCGCATGCCGTCGGGGGCGAGATAGGCCGCGATGAAGGCGACCAGCAGCGCCACCACGCAGGTCGCATAGAAGAACGGATAGAACAGACGGAATGGCGAGAAGCCCGCCGCATTCATCACGATGATCTCGGAATCGGTCGCCAGCTTGTTCAGCGTGTGCGAGATCGCGATCATCAACGCGATCGGCGAGATGATCAGGACCAGGGCCGGGATGACGAGGCTGGTGATGCCGAGGAAGGTGAGGATGGTCTGGCCTTGGCTCGTCATCAGGTCGATGCCGCGCAACGCCTGCGTAATCCAGATCACGCCGGTGAGGCTGACCAGGACCAGCGCAAACGACGCCAGCGTCGTGCGGAAGATATACCTATCGATCGACCCCATGCGCTACTGCACGAATCCCACCAAGACCCCAATGCTGGCTGGAAGCCGGCTGCCCGCCCCAATCCCGCAACGGGATCCCCAAGGGACGGCCAGCCATCGGTTCCGCCAGCTTACTCTCTCTACCATCCCTTTGATCCGTCAACAAAATGGCTGCCCCATGGCACCCTCAATATATGGTTAATATTTCGAGCGTTGTGGCCCGGCGGCCACGGCGGTGCTTGGCATCTGGCGGGCCGCTGGCCCATAGTACGAAAACCTCAGTGAATCGCAGTTCAGCTCCGGCCCGCGGCCGGGATCGCCGGACGGCGAAAAGTCCCATGTTTTGGAGAAGTTACCCATGTCCGATGCCATCAAGGTCGGCTTTGTCCCGTTGTCTGCCGCGCCCCGTGGCATCCTGGTCGTGTTCTGCGACGACGGTCTGAAGCTCGGCCCGGCGACGGCCAAGGCGCTCGGCGGCGCCGCTGACCTGGTGAAGCGGGCGGCCTCCGCCGCCGCCTTCAAGGGCAAGAGCGGGGCCGCACTGGACATCCTGGCGCCGGAGGGGGTGAAGGCCACTCGCCTGATCGTGATTGGCGCCGGCAAGGCGGCCAGCCTGAAGGCGAATGATTTCCTCAAATTCGGCGGCGTGGCAGCGAGCAAGCTTCAGGCCGGGACCGCCGCCATGACCATGATGGCGGAGCTGCCCGATGGCGCCATGACGAGCGAGCAGGCGGTCGCGGTCGCCGCGGGCCTGCGGCTGCGCGCCTACAAGTTCGACCGCTACAAGACCAAGAAGAAGGACGGCGAGGAGGGCGGGTCGCGTGCCGATGTCTCGCTTGCGGTCGGCGATGTCACCGCTGCGAAAAAGGCGTTCGCCGCGGCCGGCCACGTCGTCGACGGCGTTGTCATCGCGCGCGACCTCGTCAACGAGCCGCCGAACGTGCTTTTCCCCGAGGAATTCGCGCGCCGCGCCGGCCAACTCCGCAAGCTCGGCGTCAAGGTCGAGGTGCTCGACGTCAAGGCGATGCAGAAGCTCGGCATGGGCGCGCTGCTCGGCGTCGGCCAGGGCTCGATGCGGCCGAGCCGCACCGTGATCATGCGCTGGGACGGGGCCAAGAAAGGCGAGGCGCCCGTCGCCTTCGTCGGCAAGGGCGTCTGCTTCGACACCGGCGGTATTTCGATCAAGCCGGCCGGCAGCATGGAGGACATGAAGGGCGATATGGGGGGAGCTGCCTGCGTCGTCGGCCTGATGCATGCGCTGGCGGCGCGTAAAGCCAAAGTCAATGTGGTCGGCGCCATCGGCCTCGTCGAGAACATGCCCGACGGCAATGCGCAGCGGCCGGGCGACATCGTCACCTCGATGTCGGGCCAGACCATCGAGATCATCAACACCGACGCCGAGGGCCGCCTCGTGCTCGCCGACGTGCTCTGGTACGTGGCGAAGAAGGTGAAGCCGAAATTCATGGTGGACCTGGCGACGCTGACCGGCGCCATCATGGTCGCGCTCGGCACCGAGCATGCCGGAATGTTCTCCAACAATGACGAGCTCGCCGACCGGCTGATCGCGGCCGGCATCGAGAGCGGGGAAAAGGTCTGGCGCATGCCGCTTGGCCCCGAATACGACAAGCTGATCGATTCCCAGTTCGCCGACATGAAGAACACCGGCGGCCGTCACGGCGGCTCGATCACCGCGGCGCAGTTCCTCCAGCGCTTCGTCGACGGCACGCCCTGGGCGCATCTCGATATCGCCGGCACCGCCATGGGTGCGCCAAAGTCCGACATCAACCAGAGCTGGGGAAGCGGCTATGGCGTCCGTCTCCTGGATCGCCTGGTGGCAGATCATTACGAGCGCAAATGACCGAAGTGCTGTTCTACCATCTGCAAAACATGACGGTAGAGAACGTGTTGCCGCCGCTTCTCGAGAAATCGCTGGAGCGCGGCTGGCGCGTCGTGGTGCAGTCGACCTCGGAGGAGCGCGCCGATGCGCTGGACGCGCATTTGTGGACCTATCGCGACGATTCGTTCCTGCCGCACGCGACATGGCGCGTGAACGATGCCGCGGACCAGCCGATCGTGCTGGCGGTCGAGGCGGACAATCCGAACGGCGCCAATGTCCGCTTCCTGGTCGACAGCGCCGCGCTGCCGCAGGACGCGGAGGGCTACGAGCGCATGGTGCTATTGTTCAACGGCGATGATCCGGACGCGCTTGCGCTCGCGCGTAGCGCCTGGACGGATTGCAAGGCGCGGGGATTTGATGTCACCTATTGGCAGGCCGACGAGCGGGGCCGGTGGCAGAAGCGGAATTAGCGCCGTTCGCAATTAATGATAATTTGCACTTTTCGAACGATGCTGGCTTCGGCCACCTTCGTGCCGCAAAGGGATGTTGGGACAATCGTTTAGGGCTGGTCCTTCACGCGGGGAATGAGTTTATCGTGCGACATCAAAAGCTTCCCGGCTCGCTCATGATTGCGTTGGCTGCCGTAGCGCCGCTGGTCGCGGGCTGCTCGGGCGCGAGCGATCTGCTGTCGAAGGACGCAGAATGGTTCCAGAAGCCCGGCCGTCTCTTCATCAAGAATATCTCGATCGAGTCGCCGCCACTCACGCCTGACAAACCGGTGGGAGCCGAGGATCTCGTCAGCGCCGACGGCGCCTGTCCCGGCATGGCACCGCCGCCCGGGCCGGCCGATGCCAATGCATCGACCACGGCACCGGCGCCGATGGGCGGCACGGTCGCGCTCGGCCACACCGAATGCGACGTGGTGCGCGGCATCGGCGCGCCCTCGTCCGTCAACCTCTCCAACGACGCCATCGGCCGCCGCGTCGCCGTCGTGACCTGGACGACCGGTCCGCGCGCCGGCATCTACACATTCACGGCCGGACGCTTGTCCTCGATCGAGGGCAACCCCGAGCCGCAGCCGGTGCCGAAGGCCACCAAGCCGAAGCCGAAGAAGAAGTCGGCGTAAGCGTAACGCTTGCCGTTGAGGTCGCGTGCCCCGGACGCCGCGCAGCACCACAGTGATGCGCCGCTGAGCCGGGGCCCAGACTCGTGGCACGCTGGGTCCCGGCTCTGCGCAGCAGTGCAAAGAGTGCAGCAGCGCGTCCGAGACACGAGAGTGCATTGGAGCATGATCCGGAAAAGTTTGAAGCGGTTTTCCGTCTCTTGACGCAGCTCCTTTAGATCTGACGGCCGCTCCTCGCGATATGCTGCCAAAACGCCTCCGCGGCCTGCGCCAGACGAAGCTTCGGCCGGAACACGTGGATCTCGATCGGCACGAACCATTCCGCCCCGCCTGCTGCGACGATCTCGCCCGAGGCGAGCTGATCGCTGATCAGGCTCTCCGGCAGCCAGGCCATGCCGCGGCCGGCCTGGACCATCGTCACCAGCAGCTTTGCGAGATGAGAGGTAAAGGTTGTGCGCAGATGCGCGTCCAACGGCGACGTCGCGCGCACGGCTTCGAGAATTCGTCCCATGCCAGATTCAGGACGGAAGCTCAGGAACGGGACCGGCGCGGCTTGCGTTCCCGGGAGCTTGAAGCGGGGCTTGCGGCTTCGACTTGAAACCGGCACCGATGCCGGAATCAGCCTGTCGTCCCCGACATGCAGCGAGCGGAAATGCGACGGCGCCAGCGCCGTGGTCGCTGCCGGGTGGTAATGACAGAGCAGGAAGTGCGCATCGCCCGCGAGCAATATCCGCTCACAGGCCTCCATGTGGTTGGCGACCAGCTGCACGTTCGGAACGAACGCCAGCTTGGTCTCGATCCCGCGCAGCCAATCGGGAAAGAAGGTCAGGGACAGCGCGTTGGTCGAGGCGAACTTCAGCACGTCGGAGGCGCCGCGAGCCCGTTCCTGGGCATCGAGCCGGCCGGCCGCAAGCCGGCGCAGAACGTCCTCGGCCGTCTCGCGAAAGCCTTCGCCGGCCGGTGTGAGATTGACGCTGTGCGTCGTGCGGTCCAGCAGCGGCGCCCCGGTCCACACTTCCAGCGCCTGGATCCTGCGGCTCAGCGCAGGCTGCGAGCAATTCCGCTGCTCCGCGGCGCGCGAGAAGCTGCGCGTGGTCGCCACCGCGATGAAGTCGTGCAGCCAGTTGATCTCCATCGCAGGTCTCCTGAATGTATTAGGTGCGCTTATGCATACTTTGCATAACGATATCAGAACACGACATTGGATTTCCAGTGTCGTGGGCGGCACGGTGCAGCAAGTCTTCTCTGGGAGGAAAGCGCGATGGCCGCGCGCACGCTGTACGACAAGCTGGTCGACGCCCATGTCGTCCGCAATCTCGATGATAGCGGTCTCGTGTTGCTCTATGTCGACCGCACCGTGCTCAACGAATACACCAGTCCTCAAGCCTTCGCCGGGCTGCGCGCGGCTGGGCGCAAGGTCTGGAATCCGAAGGCCGCGCTGATGGTCGTCGATCACGTCAACCCGACCGCGGCTCAGCGCACCCGAGCGATGCCGGACCGAGGCGCGGCGCGGCAGGTCGATTACTTCGCCGAGAACGCCAGGGATTTCGGCATCGAATATTTTGATATCCTCGATCCCCGGCAGGGCATCGAGCATGTTGTTGCTCCGGAGCAGGGGCTCGTCATGCCAGGCATGGTGATCGCGGCCGGCGACAGTCACAGCACCGCCTATGGCGCGTTCGGTGCCCTCGGCTACGGTATCGGGACATCCGACATCGAGCACTATCTCGCGACGTCGACGGTACGCTATCGCCGGCTCAAGACGATGCGCATCCACCTGACGGGGGAGGCGCCGCTCGGCGTGACGCCCAAGGACATTGTAATGGAGGTGATCCGGCGGATCGGTGCCGATGGTGCGACCGGATATGCCGTGGAGTTCAGCGGTCCCGTCGTCTCCAACATGAGCGTCGAGGGCAGGATCGTGATCTCGATCATGATCGTCGAGGCGGGTGCGCGCGGCGTCGTGATCGCGCCGGATCAAAAGGTGCTGGATTATCTGAAGGGACGTCCGCGCGCGCCGAAGGGCGAGATGTGGGAGCAGGCGGCCAGGAGCTGGCTGATCCTGGCTTCGGATCCCGACGCTCGGTTCGATCGCGAGATCGCGCTCGAGGTTTCCGAAGTCGCGCCGGTCGTGACCTGGGGCACCAGTCCCGACCAGGCGATCGCCGTCACTGAGACCATTCCCGATCCTGGACAGCAGGCTGCGCCCGAGCGCGAGGCGGCCGCGAGGCGCGCCCTGGACTATATGGGCCTCACGCCCGGCCTGCCCATTCAATCCGTTCCGATCGACTTCGCTTTCATCGGGTCCTGCACGAACGCGCGGATCGAGGATCTGCGCGATGCGGCCGAGATCTTTCGCGGCCGCCGGGTCGCCGATGGCGTGCGTGCGATCGTGGTGCCGGGCTCGACCCAGGTCAGGGCCCAGGCCGAGGCGGAGGGCCTCGCAAAGATGTTCACCGAGGCCGGCGTCGAATGGCGGCAGTCCGGCTGCTCGATGTGCCTTGCGATGAACGACGATGTGCTCAAGCCCGGACAGCGTTGCGCGTCCTCGACCAACCGCAACTTCGAAGGCCGCCAGGGACCGGGCGCGCGCACGCACCTGATGAGCCCGGCCATGGTGGCCGCGGCAGCCGTCACCGGACGCATCACGGATGTGCGTTCTCTCTTGGCAGGAGCACGCCAATGATTCCGTTCGGTCAGGTCACGGGCGTGGCTGCGCCCATGATGGCGCCCAATGTCGACACCGACGTCATCATGCCAAAAATGTTCCTCAAGGGCGTGGACCGCAGCGGCTTGGGCGAGGGCGCCTTCAACCTGCTGCGCTTCAGCGGCGGTAAGCCCAACGCCGACTTCATCCTCAATCGGGAAGGCTATCGCGACGCCAACTTTCTCGTCGTCGGCCCGAATTTCGGCTGCGGGTCGAGCCGCGAGCACGCGGTCTGGGGACTGCAGCAGCTCGGCATTCGCGCGCTGATCGGCACCAGCTTCGCCGGCATCTTCAACGACAATTGCGCCAACAACGGTCTGCTGACGATCTCGCTCGATGCCGATGTGGTGGCGGAGCTCGTCCGCGTCGTGGCCGACAGCTCGCGCAATGACGTCACGATCGACCTTGCTGCGCAATCGATCCGGTTCGATCGCGGTCGCCGCTCGATCGGGTTCGACATCGAGCCGGACAGGAAAGAGGCCTTCCTGACCGGCCGCGATTTCATCGCCTCCACGCTCGTCTTCGCCGACGACATACGCGCCTTCGAGGCGCGGCATCGGGCGGAGAACCCCTGGATCGTCTGACCTGCACGACCTTGCGCGGCTCGAATCCGCGCGCCAACGACAAAACGACAAACAGCGGAGGAAGCTTTGGTAGACACAACATATCGCCCGGCCGAAGCGCCTGGCGCCGTTGCTGCAACACATCTGGCCCGTCTCAAGGTCGGCCCGTTGCCGATCGGCATCTACGTCGCCGCCGCGCTCGTCTGCGCCGCCGCCGTCTATTCCGGCAAGCTGCCGAACGACGTGATCGGCGGCCTTTCGGTCCTGATGCTGCTCGGTTTCCTGCTGGGCAAGCTCGGCCAGACCATTCCGGTGCTGAAGCAGATCGGCGGCACCGCGATCCTGTGTCTATTCGTGCCGTCGGCCCTGGTGAGCTACGGCCTGATGCCAGAAGCCGCCTTGAAGGCGATCACGACCACGTTCCGAACCGCCAACTTTCAGTATTTCTTCATCGCCTGCCTCGTCGCAGGCTCGATCCTCGGCATGTCCTATCGGGTGCTGGTTCAGGGCTTCATTCGGATGTTCGTTCCGCTCCTGATCGGCACGATCGCGGCCGTCACCGCCGGCATCGCCGTCGGGCTTCTGTTCGGCCACAGCCCGAAGGACACGTTCTTCTTTGTCATCATCCCCATCGTCGGCGGCGGTCTTGCGGAAGGTGTCCTGCCGCTGTCCATCGCTTATTCCGAGATGCTGCATCGGTCGCAAGCTGAGCTTGTGGCCCAGATGGTCCCAGCGGCGCTGCTCGGAAACGTCGTCGCGATCGTCAGCGCGGGCCTGCTGGCGCGCCTTGGCGAGATGCGGGCCGACCTCAATGGCAGAGGGATGCTGGTCAAAACCGGAGACGACGACATTCTCGGCGAAGCGCGGCCGGACCAGCCGATCGATCTCGGACTGCTCGGTGCCGGCATAGTGCTGTCGTGCGGCTTATTCGTGCTCGGCATGATTTTGGCGCCGCTCACCGGCATCCCCGGGCCGATCATGATGATCATCGCCGCAGTGGCATTGAAGCTGACCAGGTTGCTACCGGCCGAGATGGAGCTCGGCGCCTATCAGATCAACAAGTTCATGTCGACCAACCTTACTTTCGCGATCCTGGTGGCGATGGGGACATTGCTGGTCTCATGGCAGCAGCTCGTTGCCTCCTTCAATCCAGGCTACATCATGATCTGCACGACCACGGTGCTGGCGATGATCGTGTCAGGTTTCTTCGTCGGCAAGTGGCTGAACATGTATCCGGTGGAGGCGGCGATCGTCACCGCCTGCCACTCGGGCCTCGGGGGCACCGGCGACGTCGCCATTCTTGGCGCCGCGGATCGCATGGGCCTGATGGCGTTCGCCCAGATCGCCACCCGCGTCGGCGGCGCGATCATGATCGTGATCGCGACACTCTTGATGAAGTCGCTGTCCTGATACGGGCCGCGGCCTTCGCGCAGGACGAATGTTCCAGGGGAGATCTCAATGCTCGAATTCGAACAGATTGAATCATGCTCCGATCGATCAGAGACCGGGTTGACGCGCCGCCATCTGATGTCGATCGCGTTGACAACCGGTGCCCTCGGTTCGGCCATATTGGCGCCGGGTACTTTCGCTCAGGAGAATAATGCCGTGACGACCAGCGCGCTGCAAAAGTTGCTACCGGGGTTTCGACAGAAGCGCCTGAAGACCAGCGGGGCCGAGATCAACGCGCTCGTGAAGGGCGAGGGGCCGCCGCTGCTGTTGCTGCACGGACACCCGCAGACATTGGCGTGCTGGCACAAGATCGCCCCCAAGCTCGCGGAGCGCTTTACCGTGGTGCTGACCGATCTGCGCGGCTACGGCGACTCGAGCAAGCCCGACGGCGGCAAGGACAGTATCGCATATTCCAAGCGGGAGATGGCGCGGGATCAGGTCGAAGTGATGCGCGCGCTCGGTTTTGACCGCTTCCAGGCTGTCGGCCACGATCGCGGCGGGCGCGTTCTGCATCGTCTGATGCTCGATCATCCGGACACCGTCTCCAGCGCGGTCCTGCTCGACATCGCGCCAACCGCGACGATGTACGCCAAGGTGAACAAGGAGTTCGCTACGCGATATATGTGGTGGTTCTTTCTGATTCAGCCGGCGCCGCTTCCGGAAACCTTGATCGGCAACAATCTCGAATTCTATCTGCAGACCCATATCAACAAGCAGAACAAGACGCCGGGCGCCATCGACCCGGTTGCACTCGAAGAGTATCGCCGGTGCTACACCCGCGAGACGCTGCATGCCGTCTGCGAGGATTATCGCGCCGCTGCCGGCATCGACCTGATCCACGATGAGGCGGATTCCGACAAGCGAATCGGTTGCCCGCTGCTCGTGCTGTGGGGCGGCAAGGGAGTTGTCGGGTCGAGCTACGACGTACTCGACACATGGCGCGCCAAGGCCAAGGACGTGCGAGGCGGAAGCCTGCCTTGCGGCCATTATCTGCCGGAAGAAGCACCTGAGTTGCTCCTCGAGCAGCTCAATGCCTTCTTGGCGTAACGACGGCGACGCGTCTCGGCAGCGGTCTCCAGGATCGCTCGTCGGTCTATCTCACGCTCATGATGCTGGGTGGCTCGCTGCCCGGCGAGTCCTCTGAGTGCCGCTTTCCCGGAGGCGCTGGTCCTCTTCAGGGAGGTGCTTGCGGGTCGAAGCCCTGCCGGCATTTGCGCCGGCAACGCCGCAATTGGCTTGCCAATCGACCTCACAAAAGGAAATTTGATTCAATCGCTAAGGGCAAGGTGCTTTAATACCGGTACTGTGCATGGGGTTGTTTTGCCGGTTTTGATGCAGCCAATCGCGTCGGGAGGGTCAACCCGCCGCCTCGTCGAACTGCGTGCTCGCCTCCAGCCATTGCTCTTCCGCACGCGCCAGCGCATCGGCGGCATTGGCGCGCGCCTTTGACAGTTGCGCGGCCTGCTTGGGATCGCGGGTGAAGATGTCGGGCAGGGCGAGGGCCGTGTCGATCTTGGTGATGATCTCGCTGACGCGGGCGATCTCGGCTTCGGCTTCCGCGATGCGCTTCTTCAGCGAGCCGCGATTGTCCGACTTCGGGCGCTGCGGCTTTTCGTTTGCGGGACTGCGCTCGCGTGGGGCTTCGGCGTTGCGCGCGGACAGCACCAGGCGGCGGTACTCGTCGAGGTCGCCGTCGTAATTGGTCACGGTGCGATCGGCGACGATCCAGAGCCGTTCGGCGCAGGCCTCGATCAAGTAGCGGTCATGCGAGACCATGATCACAGCGCCGGGAAATTCGTTGATCGCCTCGGCAAGCGCGGCGCGGCTGTCGATGTCGAGATGGTTGGTCGGCTCGTCCAAAATGATCATGTTGGGGCCGAAGAAGGTCGCAAGGCCCAACAGCAGCCGCGCCTTCTCGCCGCCCGACAATTTTCCGGCTTTGGTGTCGGCGGCCTTGCCGGAGAAGCCGATCGCGCCGGCGCGGGCCCGCACCTTGGCTTCGGGCGCATCGCCCATCAGCTTGCGCACGTGATCGTAGGCGGACGCGTCCTCGTTCAGCTCGTCGAGCTGGTGCTGGGCGAAATAGGCGATCGACAGCTTGTCCGCGCGGGTCACCTTGCCGGAGAACGACGCGAGGCGTCCGGCCAGCAGCTTGACCAGCGTCGACTTGCCGTTGCCGTTGGCGCCGAGTAGCGCGATGCGGTCGTCATTGTCGATGCGCAGGGTGATGCGGTTCAGCACAGGCGTTGCCGGATCGTAGCCGACCGAAGCATTGTCGACGGCGATGATCGGCGGCGACAGGATTTTTTCCGGTGCCGGAAAGCTGATCTCGCGCACGTCCTCGGTGACCAGCGCGGTGATCGGCTTCAGCCGCTCCAGCATCTTGACGCGGGATTGCGCCTGGCGCGCCTTGGAGGCCTTGGCCTTGAAGCGATCGACGAAGGCCTGCAGCCGCGCGCGTTCGGCCTCCTGGCGCTTGACCTGCTTGGCATCGAGCAATTCGCGCGCGGCGCGCTGCTCCTCGAAGGAGGAATAGGTGCCCTTGTAGAGCGTGAGCTTGCCGCGCTCCAGATGCAGGATCTGGTCGACCGAGCTTTCCAGGAGGTCGCGGTCGTGGCTGATCACGATCACCGTGCGCGGATAATGCGCGAGGTGATCCTCCAGCCACAGCGTGCCTTCGAGATCGAGATAGTTGGTGGGCTCGTCGAGCAGCAACAGGTCCGGAGCTGCGAACAGCGTCGCGGCGAGCGCGACGCGCATGCGCCAGCCGCCGGAGAATTCGGCACAGGGGCGGAGCTGATCGGCGGCGGAGAAGCCGAGGCCGGAGAGGATCGCGGCCGCACGGCTCGGCGCCGAATGCGCGTCGATGTCGACGAGCCGGGTCTGGATCTCGGCGATCCGGTGCGGATCGGTCGCGTGCTCGGCCTCGGCGAGCAGCGCCTCGCGTTCGAGGTCGGCCTTAAGCACGACGGAGATCAGGCTTTCGGGGCCGTTCGGGGCCTCTTGCGCGAGACTGCCGACGCGCCAGCGCGGCGGCAGCGTCACCGAGCCGTGCTCGGTCGCGAGCTCGCCGCGGATCACCTTGAACAGGGTCGACTTGCCGGTGCCGTTGCGTCCGACCAGACCAACGCGCGAGCCGGGCGTGATCTGCACGGAACTCTGGTCAATCAGAAGGCGTCCGGCGAGGCGGATGGAGAGATCGGTGATGGACAGCATGCGGCCTTGTCACCGCAAGGCGCGACGAACGCAACCCGTTTTTCCGTGGTTATCGCTCGAGAATGATCCTGTCGGAAAACCGCTTCACACTTTTCCGGATCATGCGCAGGTCAGTGCGATTCGCGCTCGCGCTGCTTCAATTCGTTGAGCAGCTGCTCGAGGTGCGTCGGGAGGTGAGGATCGGGGCGCAGATTCTGCTGAAGCCGCTCGCCCACGGCATCGCAAATCGAGCGGCTGGTGCGCCGGTCGATCTGTACGCTGTCATTGGCAAAGGGCCCAGCCATCGCGAGGTTCCATGCTCTTAAAGTAAAGACACGGTACCAAGTCATTGCCCCCAAAATGGTTTCGCTGCTTGCGGGGAATGTCTGAAATTCTCGTCAAAGTTGTATGAATCGCCCCATGTCCGCCCAAACAAGAGGCCCCGGCGGGGGGGGGGAACGCCGGGGCCTCTCCTGAAGGGGGCCTTGGGGGGCATAGGACCCCTTTTGTCAGGAAGGTGCTTTGGAAGGTGCTGTCGGGCTCAGTAGCAGCGGTTGATCAGCCGCCAGCGGGGTCCCCAGGGGGTCGGGACCAGCCGGCGCACATAGCAGCCGCCATAACCGTAGGAGACGGGGCCGCCGACATAGAAGCGCGGTCCGCCCCAGCCGTGGTGCCAGCCGCCTCCGTGCCAGCCTCCGCCGTGCCAGCCGCCATGCCAGTGAGCGGAGGCGGAGGTCGGCGCCAGCGCAGCACCGAGCGCGACCGCAGCAACGGCGGCAAGCGAAAGTTTCCTCAACATGGTGATCTCCTCAAAACTGCCGGCGCGGGCCTGTCGCGTCGATGGAAAGGCCGCCGAAACGGTCTGCCTCACAATCAGGCTTGGGTTTCGATGGGCCTGACCTTACGCCCGCGAAGCTGAACCGAACCCTGACGGGGGTTTCAGGATCGGTTCATCTGGGTGAAATCGTTGTAATCAGCTGAAATCGCGGGTTACGACGCCTGCGGCGAAGCGCCCATGCGGCCGCCTCGGCGGTCGCTTGCCGTCCGGCAAAGGCGCCGATATAAGCCCGGCAACTCCGAACCACCGCATTCCTTCCAAGGACAAGACTTATGGCCATCGAACGCACTTTCTCGATCATCAAGCCCGACGCGACCGAGCGTAACCTGACCGGCGCGGTCAACGCCGTGATCGAGAAGGCGGGCCTGCGCATCGTCGCGCAGAAGCGCATCCGCATGACCAAGGACCAGGCCGAGACCTTCTATGCAGTCCACAAGGCGCGCCCGTTCTTCGGCGAACTCGTCGACTTCATGACCTCGGGTCCGGTCGTGGTGCAGGTGCTGGAAGGCGAGGGCGCGATCGCCAAGTACCGCGAGGTGATGGGTGCGACCGATCCGGCCAAGGCTGCCGAGGGCACCGTCCGCAAGCTCTATGCCAAATCGATCGGCGAGAATTCGGTGCACGGCTCGGATGCGCCGGAGACGGCTGTAATCGAGATCGCGCAGTTTTTCTCGGGCAACGAGATCGTCGGCTGATCCATCAGCCGATAAGTTAGGACGACGGGGCGAAAGGACGTATTGTGAACTGGCTCTGGCAGATCTTCGATCCCGCGACGATCGGGGCGTTCTTCACCCAGTTTCGCAACGAGATGGCTGAACCGACCTTCTGGATCGCGGTCGGCAAGATCATCTGGATCAACATCCTGCTCTCCGGCGACAACGCGCTGGTGATTGCGCTCGCCTGCCGCGGCCTCAAGCCGCGGCACCGGCTGTGGGGCATGATCTTCGGCGCGGGCGCCGCGGTGATACTGCGGATCATCTTCACCGGCATCGTCGCGAGCCTGATGGGGCTGCCCTACCTGAAGCTCGTCGGCGGTCTCGCGCTGATCGTGATCGCGGCAAAACTGCTGGTGCCCGAAAACGAGGACGAGGATGACGTCGAGTCCGCCTCGCATCTGTTGCAGGCTGTCCAGATCGTCGTGGTCGCCGACATCGTCATGAGCCTGGACAACGTCATTGCGGTGGCTGCTGCCGCCAATGGCAGCGTACCGCTGTTGATCCTTGGCCTCGCCATCAGCGTGCCGCTGATCGTCGCTGGTGCCGCGCTGATCATGGCGCTGCTCGCAAAGCTGCCGGTCCTGGTCTGGGCCGGCGCGGCGCTGCTCGGCTGGATCGCGGGCGAGGTGATTGCGACCGATCCCGGCGTCGCACCGAAGCTGCACATGCTGTTCGACGGCCCGCTCGGCGCCTCGCTGGACAGCGTGCTCGGCGCACTTCGCATCCCGCCGCAGTTCGCCCATGGCGGCGGAGGCGGCGAATATTTCTGCGCCGCGCTCGGCGTCGTTGTCGTGCTGGTCGTCGGCGCCATCTGGCGCCGGCGCAGCCTGAGCGCGGCCGCGCTCGAATCCTCCGAGGGGCACGCCAAGGCCTCGGCAAAGTAACTTCGACGCTCTGATCGGTCTTGCTTTTCCCTCCAGCGATGAGAGGTGAGCACCGATCGGCTCAGCGCATGAGCCGAGTTTCCATCATCGCGTTCGTACAACCGCGCGCATTGTGTTCGCAGCAGGCCTTACGCTGCGCGGTAGTACGCAGCGCGCTTGGGCGTTGCGTGCGGTGACTCTTCCTTCGCAGCCGACGCGCGATTTAGAGGTTGTCTTATTATAAACTATTGAAAATAAAGAGTGCTTTCGTTGACTCAACGAAGGTTCCCACGGCACGTCCCTCCGACGTTCATGTTCATGAAATCGGAAGCTGGTGCGATGCCGTCGAGAGTGATTTGCCGTCCTGTTGCTGTTCTTGCCGCTAGCATCAAAACATTTCTGATGTGCTCCAGCCCGAGAGCCTTCGCGGTCTCCGTGGTCTCCATTGCCTTGTTCAGCGACGGCATTCTGCACGGCACCGACGCGCAAAGCGCTGTGCCGGAGACGGAGCGGGGAAGCACGTTGCCGGCGGTGACCGTCACCGCAGATGCGCCGAAGCCGCGCGCACGTCCACGCTCCAATCCAGGCCGAAGGGCTGGCCGTAGCGCGCCTGCGAACGAGCGGGCCAAGTTGCAAGCGGAAGCAACCCCCACGGCTGCGAGGCCGGGCGCACTTCCGCCGTCCTACGCGGGCGGGCAAGTCGCCCGCGGCGGCCAGGTCGGCTTGCTGGGCAACAAGGATTTCATGGATACGCCGTTCAACATCACGAGCTACACGGCGAAGAAGATTGAAGATCAACAGGCCACCACGGTCGCTGACGTCGTCAGCAACGACCCTTCGGTCCGTTTTACCGGTCAGACCGGTGGCATTCTCGACTCCTTCTTCATCCGCGGCTTTCCGATCGGGGAGGGGAATGTCGGAGAAATTGCCTTCAATGGCGTCTATGGCGTTGCACCGAACTACCGGGTGTTCACCGATTACGTCGAGCGCATCGAAATCATCAAAGGCCCGACAGCGTTGCTTTACGGCATGGCGCCAAACAGCAGCGTCGGGGGCACCATCAACATCGTTCCAAAGCGTGCTGGGGATGTCGATCTCACCCGGGTCACGACCGACTACGCGACAAATACCCAGCTCGGCACGCATCTCGACGTAAGCCGCCGGTTCGGCGAGAACCGCGAATTCGGCATTCGCGTCAACAGCAGCTATCACAATGGCGATACACCGCTGGACAACCAGACCCGGGAGGCGCATGTCGGCGCCGCGGCGTTCGACTATCGCGGCGAGAAGTTCAGAGCTTCGCTCGACTTCATCGATCAGGAGGAAAAGTTCGACGCGCCCACGAGGCCGTTTCTGGTCGCAACAGGCGTCGCGGTTCCGACAGCGCCGGTCGGGCGGCGCAATGTCACGCAGTCTTGGGAATGGGCCAAAGTTCACGACAACTCGCTGCTGGGGCGCGCCGAATACGATGTGACGGACTCCGTGACGGTGTTCGCCGACGGCGGTGGCGGCAGGACCCAGGTCGATCGTCTGTTTGGGACGCCGACGATCCTGAACGCGGCAGGCAACACCACTTCGGCGCCGGGGCATTTCAAATTTGATATCGACAGGAACGTGGCCGATGCCGGTGTGCGTGCCCGGCTCGAAACAGCCGCGATCAGTCACGCCGTGACCTTCCAGGGCAGCTACTACACGGATCAGATCTCGCGCGGCTCTGTGTCCGGGACGCCGGTGTTGTCCAACATCTATGCGCCGATCGCTCGTCCCGAGCAGCTCGTTCCGGCTCCCGCGACTGTACCGAAGCTGTCGGATACCGAGCTGACCGGCCTTGCGCTGGCCGACACCATGTCGATTTTCCAGGAGCGCCTTCAGCTGACCGTGGGCGTCAGGCAACAGGGCGTCAAGTCGAACAACTACAACACCAGCACGGGCGCCGTTACGTCCGCCTACGACCAGACGGCGCTCACGCCGATGGTCGGCGTGGTCGTCAGGCCCTGGAGCAACGTTTCGCTGTACGCCAACTACATCGAAGGGCTCAGCAAAGGCGACATCGCACCGGCGAAGACGAGCAATGAAGGAGAAGTCCTTGCGCCGTATTTCAGCAAGCAGAAGGAAGCAGGCGTCAAGATCGATTTCGGCATGCTCGCGACCACGATCAGCCTGTTCGAGATCACCAAGCCGTCGGCACAGCTGGGGGCCGACAACGTCTTTCGGGCCGACGCCGAACAGCGCAATCGCGGCGTGGAATTCACCGTGTTCGGAGAAGTGCAGCCGGGCATTCGCGTGCTTGGCGGCGTGACGTTGATCGACGCGGAGCTGACAAAGACGAGCACGTTAGCCAATCTCGGCAAGACGCCGATCGGTGTGCCTCAGGTGCAAGCCAATCTGTCCGCCGAATGGGACACGCCGTTCGCACCCGGACTGACGCTGGTCGCAAACACCATCTATACCGGGCACCAATATCTGGATGGGGCAAACACGCAAGTTATTCCGGCCTGGACCAGGCTCGATCTAGGTGCGCGCTACACCACGCGCATCAACAACCGACCCGTCACGCTCCGGGCCCTGGTCCAGAACGTGTTCGATACCAATTACTGGGCTGGCGTGGCGAGCTTCTCCGCGTTGGCGCAAGGCACGCCGCGAACCCTGCTATTGTCGATGTCGACCGATTTTTGAGGTGGTTTCAATCGATCGTGCCGAATTCCGTCACGGGCATCGTCCAATAGACGAGTTTGGTTCCGGCAAATGAAACTTGCAGCCGGTCGAGCAAGCTGCTGGCGTTTCTCTCTGCCAGGATCATCTGCACGGCGGTCTGATCGGCATGGCCCTTTACGCGTTCGGCGGCCGTCTGCAATCGAACGTCTGCGCCGTGACCGGCTCCGTCCGATGCCGTGAAGCCCGAAACGAGGTCGCTCTGTTCGGTGAGATAGTCGAGCACCTCGTCGCGGAGCTGACGCGGCACAATCAGTATGAGACAGAAGGGCTGATCGGTCATTTCGCCCTCTTCGACGTTGCATAGCGGCGATACAGGATCGGCAGGAGAATCAGAGTGAGCAGGGTGGAGGACAACAGCCCTCCGATCACGACGACCGCAAGCGGTCGCTGCACTTCGGACCCTGGCCCGGACGCGAACAGAAGCGGGATCAAGCCAAGCGCCGTGATGCTCGCGGTCATCAGCACCGGTCGAAGCCTGCGCATGGCACCCTCGACGACGATACGATCCTCGCTGAGGCCATGGGAGCGGAGTTGATTGAAGTAAGACACCAGGACGATGCCATTGAGGACGGCGATGCCGAGCAGCGCGATGAATCCGACCGAGGCCGGCACCGAGAGGTACTCACCCGTCAGGACCAGGGCGAAGACGCCCCCGATCAGGGAGAAGGGAATGTTGATCAGCACCAGCAAGGCCTGCCCAATGGCGCCGAATGTGGTGAAGAGCAGCAGGAAGATGAGACAGATCGCGACCGGGACCACGATGGACAGGCGTGCGGCGGCGCGTTGCTGGTTCTCGAACTGGCCGCCCCACGTCAGCCGGTAGCCGTTCGGGAGCGGAAGTTCGGCCGCAACCTTCTGGCGGGCCGCTTCGACGAAACCGACCATGTCGCGGCCGCGGATGTTGGCACGAACGACACTCATGCGCGCGCCATCTTCGCGGTCGATCTTCACCGGCCCATCCACGCGTTGGATTCGCGCGACCTGCGACAGCGCGACATGCTGTCCGGAAGCGAGCGTCAGCGGCAGGCTTGCCAGCAGCGTCGGCGCCTCCCGGGTCGTCTCGCTGCCGCGGACGAGAATCGGTGTGCGGCGTCCTTCCTCGAGCGCGGTCCCGATCGTTCGGCCCTCGATCTGGGTACGGAGCGAGTTGACGATGGAATCCACGGTCAGGCCGAGGCGGCCGGCCTCCATGCGATTGACCGCAACCGTGTAATATTGAGCGCCTTCGTTCAGCGTGTTGTAGACGTCCTCGGCACCGTCGATGCTGGACAGGATGGCAGACAGCTTGGCCGCGGCTTCGTTCAGCCTGGCGATGTCGGGGCCGAAGATCTTGACTGCGACGTCGCCACGCACGCCGCTGATCATCTCCTGCACGCGCATGTCGATGGGTTGGGTAAAGCTGAGCGAGATGCCGGGAAAGCCGGTCAGAACCTCGCGGAGCTTCTGCAGCAGGGCTTCCCGATTGCCGGTCTGCCTCTCGGCGGCCGGCTTGAGCACGAGGAACGTGTCGGTCTGGTTAGGTCCCATGGGATCGAGGCCAAGCTCGTCCGACCCGGTCCGCGCGACGATGCCGGCAATGTCCGGCACGGCCAGAAGTGCTTTCTGGAGCCGCGCATTCATCGCAAGCGACTCGTCGAGGTTGACGGAAGGCAACGTCTCTATGCTCACAATGACGTCGCCTTCGTCCATCGTTGGCATGAAGGTCTTGCCGAGCTTGGTATAGGCGAATCCCGCAGCGAGCAGGCCGATCAGTGCTGCAGCCATCACCTTGCGCTCGTTCTTCAGGGCCCAGTTCAATGCAGGCGCGTAGACCCGTTGCGCCGCACGGACCAGAATGGGGTCGCGATGTGAGGCGGACGTCAGCACATAGGAAGCCATGACCGGGACCACGGTGAGCGCCAGCAGCAGTGAACCGGCGAGTGCGAAGATGATGGCCAGCGCGACCGGGATGAATAGCTTCCCCTCCAATCCCTGCAGCGTCAGCAGGGGTATGAACACGATGATGATGATGAGGACGCCTGAGGCGACCGGTTCCAGGACTTCGCCAACTGAACGGTACACCAGGTGGATCAGCGGAGCAGCTTTGCTCGGTTCGTGCTTGCCGAGGTTGCCGACGATGTTCTCGACCACGACGACCAGCGCGTCGATCAACATGCCGATCGCGATCGCAAGTCCGCCGAGGCTCATCAGGTTGGCCGACATCCCCGCCACGCGCATGACGATCAATGAGATGACGATGGCCATCGGCAGGGTGAGCGCGATCACCAGCGAGGCCCGCCAGTTGCCGAGGAAAAGCAGCAGGAGAACGATGACGAGGGCGGTGGCCTCGCCGAGCGCTCGCACCACGGTACCGACGGCGCGGTTGACCAGGCGGCTGCGGTCGTAAAACACGTTGATGGAGACGCTTTTCGGCAGTGAGGGTTGCAACTCGGCGAGCCGGGCACGTACGTCGCGGACGAGCTGACCCGCGTCGGCACCGCGCAAGCCGAGGACGAGCCCCTCGACGGTCTCGCCGCTGCCGTCCGACGTGACTGCGCCATAGCGGGTCAGCGTCCCGACTTTGACGCTCGCCACGTCGTTGACCAGGATCGGCACGCCCTCGCGGGTGTCGACGACGATGGCCTTGATGTCCTCGATCGATCGGATGCTGCCCTCGATCCGAACCAAGGAGCTGTCCTCGCCCTGGTTCACCCGTCCGGCGCCGTCATTGCGACTGTTGGCTTCGATGGCGCGGCGAAACAGGTCGTAGGAAATGCCGCGCGCGGCGAGCGCATCATTCCGCGGCACGATCTCGAAGGCGCGGACGTAGCCGCCGAGCGCATTGACGTCCGCAACGCCGGTGACCGTCCGCAGCGCGGGACGGATCACCCAATCAAGCAAAGTCCGGCGCTCGGCGAGCGAAAGCTCGGGACTGTCGATCGTGAACATGAACATCTCGCCGAGGGGGCTCGTGATCGGCGCAAGACCTCCGCTCACCCCGTCTGGGAAAACACGCGCGATGTTCGATAGCCGCTCCGATACCTGGTTGCGCGCCCAGTAGATGTCAGTACCGTCCTCGAAATCGACGGTAATGTCGGCCAGTGCATATTTCGTGGTCGAACGAAGGACCTTCTTGTTCGGCAATCCAAGCAGTTCGAGCTCGACGGGGACCGTGATGTGTTGCTCGACCTCTTCGGGCGTCAGGCCCGGCGCCTTCATGATGATCTTGACCTGAACCGGTGAGACGTCGGGAAACGCGTCGATCGGCAGGCCGTGCAGGAGGACGCCGCCGGCACCGACCAACAGCAACACACTCAGCAGGACGAACAGTCGCTGCGAAAGCGCGAACGCGACCAGGCGCCGGAGCATCTATTGCCCCAGTCCCGAGAGAATGCCGCGAAGCGCCGAGATACCGCCGATCGCGATCTGGTCCTGGTCCGTGATGGGACCGGACACCACCACATGGTCCTGATCTTCCGCAACCAGCTTGACCGGGACCAGCCGGAAGCCGCCGGCTATGGCAGCGAACACCGAGGTCTGTTCGCCCCGCCGCACCAGCCCAGAGTAGGGAATCTCCCACGCGCTTTCGCCGGCGGAGAGAAAGCCGATGCGGGCAGCGGCGGTCTGACCGGGATGCAGCTCTCCGTCGTTAGGGATTTCCGCGCGAACCAAAATGGTCTGAGTGGCAGGGTCGATGGTTTCGGAGACCAGCACGACCTTGCCGGGGGTAGGATAGCCCTCGATCTCGACTTTCGCGCCGGTGCGGATTGCTCGAATATTGGCTGCAGGAACCGCGATCTCCGCCCAGAGCGGTGAGAGTCGCGCCAGCTTGACGAGCGGCGCAGATTGTTCCAGCCGCTGCCCTGGCGATACCGTGATCTCGACCACGGATGCGGTTTGCGGTGCGTTGACCGTGAGCGTCGCGCTGATTGCCGCTTCCTGGGCTAGCCGAGAAATGGCATCGTCGGACATCCCGCTCAGATGCAGCATCTGTCGCCGCTCGGCGACCACGAGAGCGGCTTGGCGCGCTTCGGTCTGGCTGGCTTCCAGCACACGCTGCGGCACGGCCTTGCCCTCGAACAGATCGATGTTCCGCTTGAGCTGCTGGCTGGCGAGAAGCTCCTGTGCGATCGCGTGCAAATAGTCGCGTTGCTGAGAGACGAAACTTGGACTTTCCAGGGTGACCAGCGGCTGACCGGCAGAGGCGCGGTCACCGCGCCCGACGAGGAGATTGGCGACCATGCCGGCCACGGGCGCGCTGACGACCCACATTTGCTGCGTGGGGATGACGATCTGGACGGGGTAGGGCAGCGTCAGATCGGTTCGGATCGCGACCGGGTGGGTCACGCGCACGCCGAGATTCCGCGCCTGCGCATCGCTCAGCTTCAGCTCGTCCTGGGCGTTCGGCGCCGAAGACCACAAGCTCAGTGCAAGCGCCAGGAGAGCGCGGGCACACGCGCTCCGAGCAAGGCTCGGAAGGAATATCCAATGGTGGAATTGCATGATGGATATGGCCCGAAACGCCGCGTGTTGTAGCTTGCTACCGCCAGCGCGAACCCAGTGAGTTGATGTGCATCAAGCGCGGCTTGACTGCCGAGCATATTTTGAAGGGCCGGAATCGATCGCAGGTGCTGATCGCCAGGAGCATAGTCGTGAACTTGAGCAAACTCACTTGCACGCTGCTAAGCGCTGTCATTGCCTCGGTTGCTCTTGCGCAGCCAGCGCTTGCCCATAGCGGGACCGCGCAAGATCCCTGGAGCCCCGCGCACCTCGACATGCTCCCAGCCGAAATCCGCGCAGACGTGTGGAAATGGGATGCTGCCTGCGGGGGCTCAATAGCTGCCGCTCAACATTTTGCTCTCTATTTGACCGTGCCAGGCGCCGAGTTCGTCGCTCTGCATTTCGACGATTTTCGCTGCCGCAGCGGCGTCGTTCTCTGCAATTCCGCGGGCTGCCTGCACCAGGTGTATGTCGCGACAGCCGGTCGATACCGTCGGGTGCTCGCCGTGCACGCCTACGACGTCCGCCTGTCGTCTGCCAACAATCAGGCTTTCGTCGAACTCATGGATGTGAAAGGACGCAGCCGGACATTGCGCTGGAACGGAAGCCGCTTCGTCGCGAAGTAGAGGTCGGTGCGGACCGGCAACTATCCGCGTTTGATCTCGCGTGCCTCACCGCCGCACGATCGAGCCGGCGCGGTTGATCAGGCGGGCGAGTTGGCGGAAGCGGCTGCCGACGCGGTCGGCGACGAGATCGACGAGGCGGTGCTCGAACACCAGCATCAGCTTGCGGCCTTGATTGCGGAAATGCGTGGCGGGCAGCACACCCGGCCGCGCCGCCGAGATCAGGTGCGCGACGCGGAACGCTGCTCCCAAGAGGCGTGCACGTTCGAGCTGCGCCGGCGTCAGCAGGCTCTGCATGGTGGCCGGCGGCTGGTTTTCCTCGCTCAGGCCCGCGTAGCGATAGAACACCGACAGGCCGACGAAGGCGCGCTCGGTATGGGTGATTGCGCCGAAATTGCCGTTGACGACGAGGCTCAGCGTCTGCTCGCCACGATGATCAGGATGCACGCGCCAGCCGATGTCGGAGAGCAAGCACGCGGTGTGGCGCAGGCGGCGGTCCGCTTCGGTCTCGCGCAGCTTCACGACGCGCGCGAGGCGGTCGGTCCAGGCGATCAGCTCGCGGGCGTGCTTCGCCGAACGCGACAGCAGCTGGTTTAGCTCCTCTGCGGCGCAGATCAGCCCGTCCTCGTTGCGTTCGGAATCCGGCAGCTTCTCGTGCAGCAGGCCCTCGCGCACGCCGAAGGTCGAGAACACGATGGTTTTCGGCTTCGCCACCCGAATGATGTGCTCGAGCACCAGTGCCGCATAGGTGAGGAGCGGGCGGCGCGCATCAGCGACGATCTCGATGTCGGCCAGCATGTCGGCGGCCGCAAGCCGGCGCAGACGCCGCGAGAAGTCGAGCGCCTCGGCCGCCGGAATCGAATAGCCGTGCATCACCTGGAGCGGATAGCCGCTCTGGATGATGTGGATGCGCGCGAGCGCGCGCCAGGTGCCGCCGACCGCGTAGAAGGTGCGGCCGCTGCCCGCGGAAAGCTGCGGCACCTCGTCGAGCGCATCGCGCACGATGCGGTCGGCGCGCTTGAGCGATTTGTGCGCGAGGTCCTGGAGCGCGAGGCCACCGAGCGGCAGCGTCACGCCGCTGCGCACGCTGTTTCCGCGCACGTCGATCAGCTCGAGTGAGCCGCCGCCGAGATCGCCGACGATGCCGTCGGGATGATGGATGCCGGAGATCACGCCGAGCGCCGACAGCCGCGCTTCGCGCTGGCCCGACAGGATCTCGATCTTCACGGCGCAGATGCGCTCGGCCTTCGCGATGAAGTCGGGGCCGTTGGAGGCATCGCGGCAGGCGGCGGTCGCAATCGCGAATACGCGCCCGACCTGCATCACGCGGCACAGCGCGCGAAAACGCTTGAGGGAAGTCAGCGCCTTGTCGACGGCGTCGGGCGCGAGCAGGCCCGTGCTCTGCACCTCGCGTCCGAGGCCGCACAGCGTCTTCTCGTTGAAGATTGGAATGAGGCTGCGCGCCAGCGCCTCGTAGACGACGAGGCGGACCGAGTTGGAACCGATGTCGATGACTGCGACGCTCGCGCCGCGCTTACGCGGCTGCTTCACGTCGAGAATCCGGGATCAGGATTGGTGACGTTCGTTCCGGCGCGTGAGACGGCGCGGCGAGGATTCTTTGAGCGACTTTCCACGGCCAGAGAGACTCGGATTTGTCATGAAGTAGTTGTGGACGTTGAAAGGCTCCTCGCCCTTCGCGGCCTTCATACGCGTTGAGGACCCGTCCGGCAACAATTGCCAGCTCTGCTCATTGTCCTTCAGATTCGCGACCATGATCTGTTCGAGAACCTGCTGATGCACAGTGGGATTTTGCAGCGGACACAGCACCTCGACGCGGCGGTCGAGGTTGCGCGGCATCATGTCGGCCGAGGAGATATACACAGCCGCTTTCGCACTCGGCAGGCCCTGGCCCATGCCGAAGCAGTAGATTCGGCCGTGTTCCAGGAAGCGTCCGATGATCGACTTGACGCGGATGTTCTCCGACAGGCCGGGAATTCCGGGCCTGAGGCAGCAGATGCCGCGCACCACCAACTCGACCTGGACGCCGGCTTGCGAGGCCTCGTAGAGCGCGTCGATGATGTCGGGGTCGACAAGCGCATTCATCTTCATCCAGACCGCGCCGTGCCGGCCGTGCCGTGCATGCGCGGTCTCGCCCTGGATGTGCTCGATGATGCGCTTGCGCAAGGTCAATGGCGACACCGCCATCTTCTCCAGATCGCTCGGCGCGGCATAGCCAGTGATGAAATTGAACACGCGCGCCGCGTCTCGGCCGATGGTCGGATCCGAGGTGAAGTAGGAGAGGTCGGTGTAGATGCGCGCGGTCACCGAGTGATAGTTGCCGGTGCCGGTATGGACGTAGGTCGTGAGGCTGCCGCCCTCGCGGCGCACCACCATCGAGAGCTTTGCATGCGTCTTCAGTTCGAGGAAGCCGTAGACGACTTGCACGCCGGCGCGTTCGAGGTCGCGTGCCCAGCGGATGTTGGCCTCTTCGTCGAATCGCGCCTTCAGCTCGATCAGCGCGGTGACCGACTTGCCGGCCTCGGCGGCCTCGGCCAGTGCACGCACGATCGGTGAGTTCTGCGAGGTGCGGTAGAGCGTCTGCTTGATCGCGACAACATCTGGGTCGCGCGCGGCCTGCTGCAGGAACTGCACCACCACGTCGAAGGATTCGTAGGGGTGATGGACAATGAGGTCCTTCTGCCGGATCGCAGCGAAGATGTCGCCGGCATGCTCGCGCACCCGCTCGGGATGGCGCGGCACGTAAGGGGTGAATTCGAGGTCGGGACGGTCGATGCGGGTGAGCTGCGAAAGCTCGTTCATGGCGAGCACGCCGTCGACCAGGAACACCTCGTCATCGGCGGCCGACAATGCGTGCTGCACGAAGCTCCGCAATTCCTCGGGCATTTTGGCGTCGATCTCGAGCCGGATCACGGAGCCGCGGCGGCGACGCTTCAGCGCGGTCTCGAACAGGCGGACCAAGTCTTCCGCCTCTTCCTCGATTTCGAGCTCGGAGTCGCGGATGATTCGGAAGGCGCCCTGGCCGTGCAAATTGTATCCGGGGAAGAGGCGGTTGATGAACAGGGCGGTCGCCTGTTCCAGCGAAATCAGCCGGACGGCCTTGCCCTCGGCTGGTAGGCGGATGAAGCGATCGATCTTGCCGGGCATGCGGATCAGCGCGTTCATCTGCTTGCCGTCGGCGGCGCGCGTGAGCTGGAGCGCGATGGTGAAGCCGAGGCTTGGAATGAACGGGAAAGGGTGGGCCGGATCGATTGCGAGCGGCGTCAGCAGCGGGAACACGTTGTTGAGGAAGTAGTCCTCGATCCAGGTCCGCTCCGCCTTGGTGACGTCCTTGCCCTCAACCAGCACGATGCCGACATCGGCGAGCGTGCCGCGCAGGTCGCGCCAGATCGCCTGCTGGTCGGAGGCAAGCTCGGAGACGGTGCGGTTGATCAGCGCGAGCTGCTCCGACGGCGTCAGGCCATCGGGGGCGCGCTCGGCAATGCCCTCGCGCACCTGGGCCTTGATGCCGGCCACGCGGACCATGAAGAACTCGTCGAGGTTATTCGCTGAAATCGACAGGAATCGTACCCGCTCCAGCATGGGGTGGCTGGGATTGACCGATTCCTCCAGGACGCGGCGATTGAAATGCAGCCAGGACAGCTCGCGGTTGATGAATCGCTCGGGGCTGGAAGCGATCGCCGGCAGGCCCTCGGTTTCCGGAGCTTTTTCTTTGATTTCAAGGGCTTGCGCTGAGTCCATGAGAAGTCGATCCATCCAGTTCACCCCAATTTGCGACTTACGCGCAAAACCGGCGGGAGCATGTGTTAGAGCGATGACGTTTCGATGACATTGATGTTCCGCCGCTCCGCCGCGTCAAGCGGCCTCGGAGGCGAGCGGGGTCCGGTCAGGCATCCCGAAGCAGCTCGGCGGCCAGCGCCCGGGTGACGGGGCGCCCAAGTCGCAGGGCCTCGCTGTCGAGCAATTCCACAGCCCGCCGGGCGGCGGCCGAGGACCGCTCCAGGCGGGTGGCAAGGTAGCTGACCACGCTCTCATCCACCGTGAGCTGGCGGTCGGCGCAGAATTTGACGATCAGGCCACGGAAAAGCTGGTCGTCGGGCGGCAGCAGCGCGACCACCGGCACGGCGCGCAGGCGCGAGCGCAGGTCGCGAAGCTCGATCTCGAGCGATGCCGGGACCTCGCGTCCGGTGAAGAGGACGTAGGCGCCATCCTCACGGGCGAGGTTCATCAGGTGGAAGAGGGCACGCTCGTCAAATTCTTTCGCCTTGAGATCCTCGACCACTAGCGCCCCGGTGGCGAGCGCGCCCGGAACCGCTGCGGCGGTCAGGGCATTGGCCGTGGTCGAGCGGGCGCCAGCCTCCTCGGCCCAGATCGCGGCGAGATGGCTCTTGCCGCTGCCTTCGGGGCCGGCCAGCCACATAATCCGGTTCGGCCATTCCGGCCAGGCGTCGATCAGGCCGAGGCCGGCCACGTTGGCGGGGCCCTCGAGGAAATTGTCCCGACTGAGGCTTTCCGCATGCGGAAGCGAAAACGCCAATTGTCGGGGATGAACGCGGCCTGCCACGCTTGCCTTGCTCCATGCCGGCGCGCCGGCCTCGTTGGAAAAGATTCGACTTGATCGGAGCGGGAGTTGGCCTTTTGCGGGGCCGCATCCCAACTCATTTGGCCTCGATCGTGCTCATGTGCCGCAGCCACTCGACGAGATAGAGCGACACGGACGAGAGCGTGAAGACCGTGACGAGGCCCATCAGGATCATATCATAAGGGGCCGGCTTGAAGCCGAAGGCAAGCGCGGCCAGCACCAAGGCCGCGAACGCCACTTGGGCCACAGTGTTGAGCTTGGACACCTTCGAGGGCTTCATCTCGACCGGCCGGTCGAACAGCCAGGATACGATCACGGCGGCGACGATCATGATGTCGCGCGAGACCACGAGGATGACGATCCAGCGCGGAATCGCCCCCCAGATGCCGAGCGCCATGTAGATCGAGACCAGCAGCGCCTTGTCGGCGAGCGGATCGAGCAGGGCGCCGAGCTCGCTCGTCATGTTGAAGCGCTTGGCCAGGAAGCCGTCGACGGCGTCGCTGATACCGGCGATCAGGAAGACCGCGAACGCCACCTCCATTTGGCTCGACACGATGGCCCAGACGATGATCGGGACCAGCATGATGCGGCCCAGGGTAATGATGTTCGGAATACTCACGCGGCGCTTCCCGGCACCCGGATTGACCTCAGATCCGGCCCCCTCGGAGGCTGAACCGGTTGATATCTACATAGTATAGGGCGGGGCGCCATGCGAGCCATTGCGCGTCCCCGGAATTCGACGTAACCAGCCGCAAACCCACTGGAAATCGGGCATGACCGACCGCAAAAACGGCCTCACTTACGCCGATTCAGGCGTCGATATCGACGCCGGCAACCGCCTCGTCGACCTGATCAAGCCGATGGTGCGCGCCACCGCACGGCCCGGCGCCGACGCCGAGATCGGCGGTTTCGGCGGCCTGTTCGACCTCAAGGCGGCCGGTTTCAAGGACCCCGTGCTGGTTGCCGCGACCGACGGCGTCGGCACCAAGGTCAAGATCGCGATCGAGACCGGCCTGCATGGCGGCATCGGCATCGACCTCGTCGCCATGAGCGTTAACGACCTCGTGGTTCAGGGCGCCGAGCCACTGTTCTTCCTGGACTATTTTGCCTGCGGCAAGCTCGATCCCGAGGCCACCGCCGCGATCGTCGCCGGCGTTGCGGAGGGCTGCCGCGAATCCGGCTGCGCCCTGATCGGCGGCGAAACGGCCGAGATGCCCGGCCTCTACAAGGACGGCGACTACGATCTCGGCGGCTTTGCCGTCGGCGCCGCCGAGCGCGGCACGCTGCTGCCGCGCAAGGACATCGCGGCGGGCGACGCCGTGATCGGACTCGCCTCGTCGGGCGTGCACTCCAACGGCTTCTCGCTGGTGCGCAAGATCGTGGAACAATCCGGTCTCGGCTTCGAGGCGCAAGCGCCTTTCGCGCCGGTGATGACGCTGGGCGGCGCGCTACTGACGCCGACGCGGCTCTACGTCAAATCCTGCCTGCGCGCGATCCGCGAGACTGGCGCGGTGAAGGGGCTCGCCCACATCACCGGCGGCGGTTTCACCGACAACATTCCGCGCGTGCTGCCGAAGCACCTCGGCGTCGGCATCGACCTTGCACAGCTGCCGGTGCTGCCGGTGTTCAAATGGCTGGCCGCGCAGGCCGGCATCGCCGAGCTGGAAATGCTGCGCACCTTCAATTGCGGCATCGGCATGATCGCGATCGTCGAGCCTGACCAGGTCGACAAGGTGGTCAAGGTCTTGACCGATGCCGGCGAGACCGTGGCGCAGCTCGGCACCGTGATCCCGGCCGAAGGCGAGCACCGCGTCGTCTATAACGGCCACCTCGACCTGGCGCTGTGATGAAGCGCCGCGTCGCCATCCTGATCTCTGGCCGCGGCTCCAACATGGCTGCGCTGATCAAGGCAGCGGCTGCCGCGGATTTTCCGGCAGAGATTTCGCTGGTCATCTCGAACAAGGCCGATGCACTGGGGCTCGAACGGGCGAGGGCGAGCGGCGTGACAACGGAGGTGATCGAGAGCAAGCCGTTCGGCAAGGACCGCGCAGGTTTCGAGAAGGTGCTGCAGGCCGCGCTGGACCGGCACGGCATCGAGCTGATTTGTCTGGGCGGCTTCATGCGCCTGTTCACGGCGGAGTTCACCAAGGCCTGGTACGGGCGGATGCTCAACATCCATCCCTCGCTGCTGCCATCCTTCCCCGGCCTCGACCCGCACGGCCAGGCCTTGCGTGCCGGCGTCAAGCTGTCCGGTGCGACGGTGCACTTCGTGATCCCGGAGACCGATGCCGGCCCGATCGTGATGCAAGGCGCCGTGCCCGTCAGCGACAACGATACGTCGGACACGCTCTCGGAGCGCATCCTCGAAGTCGAGCACCGCATCTATCCCGAGGCGCTGCGGCTGCTCGCGGCCGACAAGGTCCGGATCGAGGGCGAGGTGTGCAAGACGGCCGGCAGCGGACCGTGGGAGAATTTTTTGGTTTCGCCGGTGGTGAGCTGAAGCGACGTTGCTTTTGACTTTCCAAACAAAATCCCCCGGCAGAGCCGGGGGCAACGTCATGATCTCTCGCGCGTAGCTTTGAGAGAAATCAGGAGACCTTGAGGTTCTCCGCGGATGATTTGCCGCGGTTCTCCACGAGGTCGTATTCAACCACCTGGTTCTCGTTGAGGGTCGAGAGTCCGGCGCGCTCGACGGCGGAGATGTGGACGAACACGTCCTTGTCGCCGCCGTTCGGCTTGATGAACCCATAGCCCTTGGTCGGGTTGAACCATTTGACGGTGCCCTTTTGCGGCATCGCTAGTCTCCTCCACTAGATAGAAAAAAGACGCGGCCGCTTTTTCGCGTGCCACGCCACAAACGGGCTTCCGGAAGTCTGTTCGAGTCTTGAGTCTTAATGTCGCGAAACGCACAGCCGAGCGGCCAATTCCGATTGTGGTCAATATTGCAACATGAAAAGCGCGCGTTAGCAAGCAGGACGCGAATTTCAAGATCGCACCGGACGCGCCCAAGTGCAATTTTCGACCTGTGGCCGGGGAACCACAATCAGGAGCAATCCCCCTCGTCGGGAGGCGTCAGCTGGTTGACCCTCCGTAACAGTTCGGCGCAAATCACCTCATGCGTGCGCCGCTCCTGTTGCATTTTTGCGCGCCGCCATTTGCTTTGGGATTTGTCGTCATGCGCTGCACCGTGCAGCCACCAGGGACACGGCAGACGATCGGGCTGAACCGCGTCCGCCGGGTCGCGGCAGCGGTCGCGACGACCTTTGCCCTTATGACGTTTGCGTTCATCGTGACGGTGTCGGCGGCGACGCCCGTCCTCGCGCAAAGTCCGACGCCGACGCCCACGCCGACCCCGACACCCACGCCGTCTCCGACCCCGGTCCCGATGCCGACCTCGACCAACTACGACCAGTCGGCCGGCAACAGCACGCTCAATCTCGGCTCAGGTTTCCTGGAGCGCCTCGGCAACCAGGCATCGAGCGGCATCAACCGGGCATCCCGGACCAATCCCGGCGGCGGCGGCGCATCGGCGAGCACCGAAGATCCGCGCTACCGCACCTGGTTCGAGGGCTACGGCATCTCGGTCCGCACCGATGCGCAGGGAGACTTCCTCGGCGACAAGCGCAAGACCTTTGGCGGCGTCGCCGGCATCGGCGCGCGGCTCGCACCCGGCGTCAATATCGGCTTTTCTGTCGACCAGAGCCACACCGACATCGACGTGCCGCTGGCGCTCCAGTCGGCGACACTCGACCTGACCCAAATCGGCCTCAACGGCTCCATCGACAAGGGGCCCTGGACTTGGGCCTTTGCGGTGGTGCACGGATTCGGCAAGGTCCGTTCCAGCCGCGACACCGGCTTTGGCGTTGCGAACGCGGGCTATCGCGCCGCGGTCGACGGTGCGCTGACCGAGATCAGCTATTACTGGACCAAGGACCAGATGCGCATCGTGCCCAAGGGCGCGCTGGAATATGTGCGCGCCACCAGCGCGGCGTTCCAGGAGGCCGGCGGCCTTGATCCGCTCAACGTCGGCGCGACGGCGCTGTCGCGCGCGCGCGTCATGATCGGGGCCGAGATCGGCCGCTACTTCATCATCGACCAGAAAATCCTCGACCTGTCCGCCTACGGCAAGTTCGTCGACAATTTCCACCAGGACCTCGGATCGGTCCAGGTCAGCCTGGGGACCCAGAGCATCGTCGTCCCCGGCATCGGCGAGAGCCGCTACGGCATGGATGCCGGCGCCTCGGCCTCGCTCAGCCTGACCAGCGTCGCGCGGCTCTACGTCAATTACGACGGCAAGTTCCGCAACGAGCTCACCTCGCACCAGGGCACAGTCGGCTTCGAATACAAATGGTGAGCTGAAACTTACGCCGGCGTTGCCGCGGCATAGCCCGTCAGCCCAAAACCCTCGCGCGCGGCCGTCATCATCGGCACCAGCGCGTTCGGATGGATGAACTCGTCGCGGAAGCAGGGATAGGTCTTGGGATCGAAGATCTTCTTCAGCCAGTCGACCACGATCTTGTGCCGCTCGGAGGTGCGGAACTCCTTGTGATAGGTGAGCCAGAGATCGGCGTGGTGGCTGACGCCGAGATCGACGGCAACGAGCGGCGCACCGAGCGCGATCGACACCGTCGGCAGGAAGCCGATGCCGGCGCCGCGCTCGACGGCATAGAGCACGCCGACCGAGGAGTTGGTCTTGATCCCGACGACGCCTTCCAGCGACTTCAGCCCGAGCACGCGGGCGTAGGCGCCGTCATCGACCTGCGGCGCGCTCTGCTTGATGATGCGGTGGTTCTTGAGTTCGGCGAGCGTTGCCGGCACGCCGTAGAGATCCTCGTACTCCTTGGAGACGAACGGATAGATGTGCAGCCGGCCCAGCTTGGCGACGATCAGATCCGGATTGGTCGGTGGCTCGAGCTGGATCGCGATGTCGGATTCAAGCCGCGCGACGTCGGCCTGCTCCATCGCGCAGCGCAGATCGACCGTGATCCTGCGATAGGTCTTCTGGAAATCGATCAACCGCGGCAGGATCCAGAAATTGCCGGGTCCTTCCGTCACCGCGACGCGCACGGTGCCAGCGGTGTCGTTCGACGAACGCGCGGCGCGACGGAAGACGTTGAAGGCGTGACGCTCCATATGCGCGACGTCGGCGATCATCGCGGTGCCTTCGTCGCTGAGCGTGAGTCCGCTCTGGTCGCGCAGGAACAGCTTGCAGCCGATGCTCTCTTCGAGCCGGTCGATCCGGCGCATCAAGGTGGTGGACGTGAGGCCGAGCTCTTCGGCCGCGTTGCGAAAACTTTTATATTTTGCGCACGCTAAAAACAGCTTCAAATCGTCCCAGGACGCACCCAGGACTTCTTCACGGTGCTGCATCATCGCAGCACCCCGGTGCAATAACTGCTGCATACTCTTGGTCCCCAACCGCTAAGCTCGTCCTCATAGCGGGGTACGAAAGTCGCAAACGATAGAGGGGCGATCTCGGTATGGAAAGAGGCTCGTTTGCCGCAAGGCATGATTTCGACGCGCTGCCGCTGAGCCCGGACGTGGACGTCCGTTGCGCGCAATTTTCCGAAATCGCCGCGCTTTCGGAAATGGCGCATCGCCTGGTGCCGGGCGTGCAGATCGGTTCAGCAGAGCTTGCAAGATATTTCACCTTCGATCCTCAGAGCATCCTGACTTTCAGCCGGAAGGGCCGTCTGCTCGGCGGCATGGCCTTCCTGTTCCTCAATGATCGCGGGCACGATGCGCTGCTGCTCGACGAGATCTGCCTCACCGCGCCCGAGACGCGCTATCTCGCGTCCGCGAAAGACGACGTCGCGGCCATCTACATCTGGGCGATCGCGACGACGGGGCGCGGTATCGCCGGTCTCGGCAAGGCCGCGGCTCATCTGCGACAGCTAAGGTTTCGCGGTGCCGATTGCTATGCGCAGCCATCAACCGTGGCCGGACGCGACATCATGAAGGCGACCGGCTTTGTGCCTGTCCCAAGCTTCCAACCCGACCTCTGGTGCTACGAGCGCCCCTGGCATCGCCAGCCGATGCGAATGCCGGGTGCGATCATCCAAGCAAGGAGTTTTGCAGATGCACGGTACTAGAATTCCTCTCGCCAAGCCCGACTCCCGCGCCATCACCATCCGCCTTGCGCGCGATCCCAGCGATCTGATGTTGGTCACCGCGATCCGCTCTGCGGTCTATCTCGCCGAGCAGGATTGTCCGTTCGAGGAGGAGTTCGACGGCAACGACATGGTGGCCGCGCATTTCATCGGCTTCGTCGGCAACGAGCCCGCGGGCTGCCTGCGGGTGCGCTTCTTCGGCGATTTCGCCAAGGTGGAGCGGCTTGCGGTGCGTCACCAGTACCGGCGCTCGCGCGTCTCGTTCAAACTGGTGCAGGCAAGCGTCGACTATGTGAAGCGCAAGGGCTTCCGCAAGATCTACGGCCAGGCGCAGGACCGGCTGGTCGATTTCTGGGCCCATTTCGGCGCCAAGCCGCTCGGCCACAACCGCAAGATCACCTTCTCGGATTTCTCCTACACGGAGATGCTGCTGGAGATCGAGCCGGGGCCGGACGCCATCACGCTGGACAGCGATCCCTATGTGATCATCCGGCCCGAAGGCGATTGGGACCGGCCGGGCGTGCTGGATGCCTCGGCGGGGCGGGCGGTGACTTCGCCGCTGCGGGATCTCGCGCTCGCCGACCGTTGAAACAGGTGCAGCTGCGCGCAAGACAATGCCGGTTTCCATCCACGATGATCCGCCGATCCTGATCTGCGCGGACCTCCAGGTCGAATATCTGACCCCTGGGCGCCGCCACGTCATCCTCGACGGAGATGCCGCCACCGAGCGCTGCCTGGAACTGCTGACGCTGTGGCGCAGCAATCTCTGGCCGGTGATGCATTTGAAGCGCATCGCGCAGGCGGCCTGGTTCAATCCGGCATCCAGGCTGACCGATTGGATCGGGGAGGCGAAGCCGCGTCCGGGAGAAATGACGTTCGAGCATCCGCTGCCGTCGGCCTACAGCTCGTCGCGGTTTGTGGACTACATGTCCAATATCCACAATGTGCGCTGCGTGCTGGCCGGCTTTTCCCTGGACGAGACCATCCTGGCCACCGCCGTGGACGGATTTCACCGCAGCCATCGCTACGAGGTGGTCGCCGACGCCGTGGCCTGCCGGCAGCCGGGCACCGGCGATGCCGCCGCCTACAAGCGTGCAGTAGTGAATGTCATCGGGAATTTTGCTACGATCCATTCCAGCGCCGAACTGATCAGAACCAGCGGCGCCGTTGCGGTGTAGGCGGCCGCGATCGGCGGGTGGGGGTCGAAACATTGTCACGGGGAGAACAGCTCAAGGAGCTGGCAAGCGATTTGTCGCGTGCCGTCGAGACGGCCCGCCGCGTCGGCTTGCCCACGACGGTCTATCTGCTCTCGATGGCGCTCGTTGAGGTGAGGGAGGCCGCCGCCGCTGACGATGGGGATGACGACGACGCGGCTTGAGAGCTGCCCGATCCCCGATATGCTGCTTTGTGCAACGCTGCTGAGTGCTTGCTGCCGACGAATTGGCGTTGCAAGCTTTGTCTCATCGCAATAGCCAAGTGGCTTGATCATCAAGTGATGACGCTGGCTGTGCCGGCGACGTCACGACTTTAGGGATCCCTGCAAATGTCCATGCTGCCGAATTCGCCAGAGGCCCGGGATGTGGCCTACCAGCTCCATCCCTACACCAACGCGCGCACCCATCAGCAGGCCGGTCCCCTCGTGATTGAGCGCGGCGAGGGTCCCTACGTGTTCGATGCCGCGGGCAAGCGCTATTTCGAGGCGATGGCAGGCTTGTGGAGCGTCGGGCTCGGCTTCAACGAGAAGCGTCTCGTCGATGCCGCACACAAGCAGATGCAGGCGCTGCCATTCTATCATACATTCTCGGCCAAATCGCACGGGCCCTCGATCGACCTCGCCGAGAAGCTGGTCGCACTCGCGCCGGTGCCGATGAGCAAGGTGTTCTTCACCAATTCCGGCTCGGAAGCGAACGATACCGTCCTGAAGCTGATCGCCTATCGCTCCAACGCGCTTGGCCAGCCTCAGCGCAAGAAGGTGATCAGCCGCCTGCGCGCCTATCACGGCGTCACCATCGCCTCGGCCAGCCTCACGGGCCTGCCGAACAATCACCGCTCGTTCGACCTGCCGCTGCCGAACATCCTGCACACGGGCTCGCCGCATTTCTACAAGGACGGCGCGCCGGGCGAGAGCGAGGAGGCGTTCGCGACGCGCCGGGCCGAGGAGCTCGACGCGCTGATCCAGAAGGAGGGCCCGGATACGATCGCGGCCTTCTTCGGCGAGCCGGTGATGGGGGCGGGCGGCGTCATCGTTCCGCCGGCGACCTATTGGGACAAGATCCAGAAGGTCTTGAAGAAGTACGACATTCTGCTGGTCGCCGACGAGGTGATCTGCGGCTTCGGCCGTACCGGCAAGATGTTCGGCTGCGAGACCTATGGCATTAAGCCGGACGCGATGGTGGTCTCCAAGCAGATCACCTCGAGCTATTTCCCGCTGTCGGCGATCATGCTGAACGACCGCATGTTCGAGCCGATCGCTGACGAGAGCAACAAGATCGGTGTGCTCGGCCACGGCTTCACCGCGGGCGGCCATCCCGTCGGCTCGGCGATTGCGCTGGAGAATTTGAAGATCATCGAGGAGCGCGGTCTGGTCGCGCATGCCGCCGAACTGGGGAGCTACATGCAGGGCAAGCTGCGCGAGCTCGCCAGCCATCCGCTGGTCGGCGAGGTCCGCGGCGTCGGCATGATCGCCGCCCTCGAGCTCGTGCTCGACAAGGGGCGCAAGACGGCAGCCGCTACGCCCGGCGCTGTCGGCGGCATCGCAAGCCGCATGCTTCAGGAGCGCGGCGTGATCTCGCGCAACATGTTCGATGCCATCGCCATCTGCCCGCCGCTGATCGCCACCAAGGCCCAGATCGACGAGCTGGTCGCGGCGATCTCGGGTGTGCTGGAGGACATGAAGGGGGAGGTGGCGAAGCTGACGCCGGGGTAGGATCGAGTCTGTCAGTGTGGCCGAAGCAGCCAGCCACATCCACCGGTGTCGTCCTGGCGAAAGCCAGGACCCATACCGCGTGATCTATCGATCGGGGTTCGTAGAAGTACCGAATGGCGAATCTTCGCCAAACTCCTCCCAGGGGGGTAATGGGTCCCGGCCCCCCGTGCGCAATTGCGCACTAGGCCGGGACGACACTGAGGGGAGGGCGCGGGCCTACGCCCGCTGCACCCCGACCACGCGGCCCTTTTCGATCGCGAGCGCCAGCTCGCCGCGCTTGAGCTTCAGCGCGGCATCGCCGAACAGCTCGCGGCGCCAGCCGCGCAGGGCCGGCACGTCGGCCTCGTCACTGGCTGCAATCTCCTCGAGATGGTCGACGGTGGCGATCACCTTGCTGGCGACTGCATGGCGCTCCGCGGTCATGCGCAGCAGCACCTTCAACAGCTCGACGATGGCGGCGCCATTAGAGTTGTTGCGCGGCTTCTCCAGCTTCGGCAGCGTCGAGAAATCCCGCGCCAGCCCGCGCTCGACCGCGGCGACGATGTCCGCGCCCCATTTGGATTTCTCAAACCCCTTCGGCACCGAGCGCAGATGGGCGAGCTTCTCCAGCGTGGTCGGCGCATGCGTTGCGATGTCGCTGATCGCTTCATCGCGCAGCACGCGACCGCGCGGCACGTCGCGGCTCTGCGCCTCCTGCTCGCGCCAGGCCGCGACCTCCATCAGTACCGCGAGGTCCTTCGGCTTGCGCACCCGGGTCTTCAGCCGCTCCCAGGCGCGCTCGGGGTGGAAGTCGTAGGTCCTAGGCGAGGTCAAAACCTCCATCTCGATGGAGACCCATTCGCTGCGGCGGCGCTTCTTCAGGTCGGCGTCAAGCGCGGCGAACACGTCGCGCAGGTGGGTGACGTCTGATACCGCGTAGTGCATCTGCTCCTTGGTGAGCGGCCGGCGCGACCAGTCGGTGAAGCGGTGAGTCTTGTCCGGGCGGTGACCGGTGACCTTCTCGACCAACTGGTCATAGGCGATGCTGTCGCCATAGCCGAGCACCATGGCCGCGACCTGGGTGTCGAACACCGGATGCGGGATGATGCCGGCCTGGTGCCAGATGATCTCGATGTCCTGGCGGGCGGCGTGGAAGACCTTCAGCACGCCTTCGTTGCCCATCAGCTCGAAGAACGGTTTGAGGTCGATGTCCTCGGCCAGGGCGTCGATGACGACGGCTTCCTCGGCGCTGGCCATCTGCACCACGCACAACAGCGGGTAATAGGTGGTTTCGCGCAGAAACTCGGTATCGACGGTTATGACGGGGTGCTTGGCCAGCCGGCTGCAGGCAGCCGCGAGGTCAGCAGTGGTGGTAATCAAATCCATGAACGGCCCATGACGAGATCATCAGCCGTTCTGCCGAAAGTGCAGTGATGTCAAGGGGCTCGATGCGAATTCAAGTCTTGCATTTGGGCCGAAATCGCATTTTTCCGACAAAAATCCTATTCGTAGCGGACCCGCTGCGAGGATTTCCGGGCGCACGGCAGCGCCACCACGAGCACGCACATGGCGACCAGAGCCAGTCCCAGGAACTCGAAAACCAACAGATCCACGACGAAACCCCTCAGAAACATTGCTAAATTTGTCGGGGGTGCGTTGAGGGTCTGTTAATTCCAATGGTTACCGGCGGCGGGGCCGGGCGAATGGTGGACGGCAGGTTAACGGGCAGCGGCCGTCCAAACGAATTCGGCGCCCCGCATGACGGAGCGCCGAAGTTTGTTTGCGCAATGAGTTGCCGGCGTTACGGCAGTTTCAGCGACGTCTCCGCGTTGTAGGGCTTGAGCGTCTCGTCGGCGGCCTTCTGGGCGGCGGTGAGGGCATCCTTCGGCTGCTTCTTGCCGTTGAGGACCAGCATCACCTCGTCCTCGAGGTTCTTGCGCACCGGCACGGTCTTGTAGGTCGCGAACCAGGGCTTTGCGACGTCGAGCTGCTCGACGGCGGTCTTGGCGTCCGGGTTCTTGTTCAGGAAGTCGACCATGTCGGGCGTCTTGTAGGCGGCCATGTTGGGCGCGAAATAGCCGGTGGCGCGGCTCCACCAGGCGCTCTTCTCGGGCGAAGTCATCCACTTGATCAGGGTCCAGGCGGCCTTCTGCTTGTCGGCTTCGAGGCCGGCCGGAATGATCAGCGAGGCGCCGCCGATCGGCACCGCGTTGCGGACGTTGCGCGGGATGAAGGCGACCTTGTAGTTGAATTTGGCGTTGTCGCGCACATAGGTGAGCGAGCCCGTGGACAGCATCATCATCGCGGCGTTGCCGGAGATGAAGGAGGTGCTGACGGCAGGTCCAGGCGTAGCGCCGGGCGGATGCACCTTGTGCTTGGCGATGAGGTCGTTCCACCAGGTGAGCGCACCCAGCATCGAGGGCGTGTCGTAATAGACCTCGCCGCCGAACTCCTCGTTGTAGTAGCGCCCGCCATTGGACATGGTGAGCGTTTCCATCATCCAGCCGCAATAGTCGTAGGCGCAGGGGATCGCAATGCCCCATTGGGTGACCTTGTCGCCCTCGCGCTTGGTGAGCTTCTTGGCCCAGTCGGTGAGCTCGGCCCAGGTCTGCGGCGGCTTGCTCGGATCAAGGCTCGCTTCCTTGGCCTTGTCGGCGTTGATGTAGAGCAGCGGCGTCGAATTGTGGAAGGGCACGCCATAGACCGAGCGGTTGATCACCGCGTTGCCCTGTAGCGCCGGGAAGAACTGGCCCAAGAACTTTTCCTTGGTGGTGCCGTCGGCGGCGATCAGAGAATCCAGATTGGTGAGCTCGTTCTCGATCTGCATGTCGAGCAGGAAGTTGGCCGACATGATCACGGCTGACGGCGGCTTGCCGGCCTTGATCGCGGCGCGCGTCTTGATCAGCGTGTCGTCGTAGGAGCCGGTGTAGACGGCGGTTGCCTTGACCTCGGGATGGGTCTCGTTGAACTCCTTGATCAAGGTCCCCATGTCGCGGGCGAGCTTGCCGTCGACGGGGACGGGGAAGAACAAATCGATCTCGGTCGGGCCTTCGCCGGCGAGAGCCGGAAAGGCGAGGGCGCCGGCCATCGTGCCTGCAATGGCAAGGCCGAGCATGAGCCTGCGGGATAACAGCATCGGAAAATCTCCTATTTGATGCCTGAGGTGACGAAAGAGCTGATGAAGCGCTTCTGGAAGATCAGGAAGGTGACGAGCAGCGGTGCGATCACCATCAGCGTGCCCGCGGCGATGGTGCCCCAGGCCTGGGTGCCCTCGGCCGTCTTGGTGAAGACGGAGAGCCCGACCGTGAGCGGCCGCTTGTCCGGCGAGTTGATCACCATCAGCGGCCACAGGAAGTCATTCCAATGGCTGGTCACGGAGATGATGGCGAAGGCCGAAAAGCTCGGCAGCGACAGCGGCACGTAGATGTGGCGGATGCGCTGAAACAGACCCGCGCCGTCGATCAGCGCGGCGTCCTCCAGCTCGGTCGGAATAGCCTCGAACGCTTGCCGCATCAGGAAGGTGCCGAAGGCCGAGGCAAAGAACGGCATCATCACGCCGGTGAGCGTGTCGTAGAGGCCGAGCTGCGCGATCAGGCTCAAATTGGGCACGATCAGCAGCACCGGCACCAGCATCAGCTGCATCAGAAACAGGTAGAAGATCAGCGTCTTGCCGGCGAAGGCGAGCCGCGCGAAGGCAAAGCCCGCCAGCGTGATCGTGACGAACTGCACCAGCAGTATGCCGGTGCAGATGATGGTGGTGTTGAGGGTGTAGCGCGGGAAGTCGCCGATCTCCCAGGCATCCCTGATGTTGTCGAGCGTCGGCTTCAGGCTCGGCATCAGCTCGGCCATCAGGTTGATGCCGTCGGAAGCCGGGCGCAGGGTCGCCACGCCCATCCAGAGGAACGGGATCAGCCAGACCAGCGCGAGCAGCACGGTCAGCACGAAGCCGAGCTTTGGCGTGATCTCGCGGCGCGTGGCGAGCGGAGCATCCCTAAACAGACGGTCGATCAGATTCATGGCCCGCCCTCGCGGTTCGCTAGCGTGCGGAACGAAAGCGCGGTGAGGCCCATCAACGCGGCCAGCGTCAGCAGCGTCGCCGCCGAGGCCTTGCCGACGTCGTAATGCTCGACCGCCTGCTGGTAGATGTAGAACAGCACGAGATTGGTCGAGTTGGACGGGCCACCCTGGGTCAGGACGAAGACGTGGTCGACTTGCGTCACCGCATTGAGCGTCGCGATCACGGTGACGAACAGGAAGGTGGGCTTGAGCTCCGGCAGGATGATGTAGCGCAGGCGTTGGAACGGACCGGCGCCATCGAGATGGGCGGCCTCCGTGACGTCCTCCGGCACCGCCTGCAGGCCGGCGAGGAAGAACAGCATGTAATAGCCGGCGTTCTTCCAGATCGTGATCACCATGATCGCTGACAGCGCGATGTCGGGGTCACCCAGCCAGTTCGGCAGCACCGGAAGCAACCGGCCGATGTAGTAGTCGAGCAGGCCGACATTGGGCAGGAAGATGAACAGGAACAGCGCGGATGCTGCCACCATCGGGATCAGCACCGGCAGGAACAGCGCGGCGCGAAGTGCGCTGGTCACCGCGTTGGTGCGCGCGAGCGCCAGCGCGAACAAGAGCGCGAGGCCGATGCTCGGGATCGCCGTGCCGACGGCATAGATGAGATTGTTGACGACCGCGCCGGTGAAGGCGGGGTCGGCAAGCACCGCGCTGACATTGTCGAGGCCGACGAAGCGGACGGGCGCTTTCGGCGTCGTGCGCTGATAGAGCGCATCGATGAACACGCGCCCCATCGCGCCATAGGTGAACAGCGCGAGGAAGATCAGCGAGGGCAGCAGCAGCAGATAGGCCGGTAGCGATGCCTTGAAGCCGGCGGCGAAGCGCTTCAGGACGTGCAGGCGCGGTGCCGCCGAGGTCGCGACCGGGAGAGCCGCGGGTTCGGCGAGGCTCATCTCACCGCGCCGCAAACTTGAGCGCATAGTCGCGGCCGTCGATTCCCGCAGGCGGGTCGAAGGGGAAGCGCAGACTGGTGTCGAGGAAGTCGTGGCTGTGCACGACCAGGTTCTCATCGTCGATCAGCACCACGCCATAGGCCGGCGGTTCGTGGCTCGCCAGATGCGGCGCGTTGGCATTGAGCTCGAACCAGACCTGATGGTTGGTGCCGCGTAGCGTCGAGAACGGGATCTTGCCGTAGCTGCCGAAGATCGGCCGGTGCACATGGCCGAAGAAGAGGTGGCGGATGCGGCTGCGATATGGCGCGATCACCTCGGCGAATTCGCCGCGCTGCTTCAGCGCGATCTCGTCCATCGCGAGCACGCCGACCGGGAAGGGCGGATGATGCATGAAGACGACGAACGGCATGTCAGCGGGCGCTGCGGCCAGCGTGCTTTCGAGCCAGCCGAAGCGCTTGTCGCACATCTCGCCGGCGTGGCTGGTCTCGTCCAGCGTGTCGAGGAAGACGAACAGGCCGTGCTCGGTGGTGCGCGTCCCCTGAACGAAGCCATTCTGATCGCGCGGCGCGGACCGAAGACCGTCGAGGCAGGCCACTCGCTTGTCGTGATTGCCGACCATGGCGATGTAAGGCATCTTCAGCGCGGCCATCGCGTCTGCGAAATTGGCGTATGATTCAGGCTCGCCCCAATGGGTGAGGTCGCCGGTCACGACCGCGAAGGCCGCATCGGACTGATGCTTGTTGATGTCGGCGATGGCGGCATCGAGACGGGCGCGCGGGTCGAGGCCGTAGAGCTTCAGCCCGGGATTCGCGAGATGCGTGTCGGTGAGGTGGATGAATTTGAAGGGCATGGCGCGCGTGTCAGGTCTCTGGGAGGACGGTCGCCTCCGGCAAGACGGCCCGCCAGCCGGTTAGAGTGAGAGTGTTTCAGTTTGATGACAGTGGTTGCCGACGCGGCAAATTGTTGGGCAGAACGGCGAGTGCGGTCAACGGGGTCGTCTCGCGTTGCGGCATCGAGCCTGTCGCAGTGCGCAGAGTGGAACGAGCGCAGGCAAATCCATCAGCATCGCGAGTGCAGAGATGGTTGAGGCGCCGAGGAAGATGGGTGCGCTGCGCTCTACCCATCCAACGGCATTTCTCACGTCCCGCAGAACGTCTGCAACACCCGCTGGTCCGGCAGCGGCGGATCGGCGTAGGCGGCGTAGTCCGGCTGGTCGTCGAACGGCTTGGCCAGCACCTTCACCAATTCCTCGAACGGAGCATAGTCGTCGTCGTTGACTGCGGCCTGGATCACGGCTTCGACGCGATGGTTGCGCGGGATGAAGACCGGGTTGACGGCGTGCATGGCGGCTTTCCGTTCGGCCGCGGTCTGCGGCTCCAGGGCAATGCGCTCGCGCCAGCGCTTGGCCCAGTCGTCGAAAGCCGAGGGATCCATGAACTGCGCGCGGACGTCGGAGGCGCCGGCTTCATCCCCCGCGGCGTCGCCGAGCTTGCGGAAGGTGAGGGTGAAGTCGGCCTGGTTCTTGGCCATGGCATCGAGCAGGTCCTGGATCAGGGCGTCGTCGCTGTCGCGCTCCGTGAACAGGCCGACCTTCTTGCGCAGGCCGGCCTGATAGGCCGCACTGAAGGTCTCGGCGAAGGCGCCGAGAATGTCCTGGGCTTCGGCGACTGCTTTCTCCTGATCGTCGGAGAACAGCGGCAGCAGGCATTCGGCGAGCCGGGTCAGATTCCACAGGCCGATGCGCGGCTGGTTGGCATAGGCGTAGCGGCCCATCTCATCGATCGAGGAGAACACCTGCACTGGGTTATAGGCATCCATGAAGGCGCAGGGGCCGTAATCGATGGTCTCGCCGGAGATGGACGTGTTGTCGGTGTTCATCACGCCGTGGATGAAGCCGACCAAAAGCCAGCGCGCGACCAGATCGGCCTGGCGCGCGACAACGTTTGCGAGCAGGGCGTGGTAGGGCCGCTCGACATGCAGCAGCTCGGGATAATGGCGGGTGATCACGTGGTCGGCGAGCCGGCGGATCGCCTCGGTGTCGCGGCGGACGGCAAAGAACTGGAAGGTGCCGACGCGGATATGGCTGGAGGCGATGCGCGTCAGCACCGCGCCGGGCAGCGCGGTCTCGCGGATGACGTGCTCGCCGGTGACGACGGCGGCGAGCGAGCGCGTGGTCGGGATGCCCAACGCGAACATCGCTTCACTGACGATGTATTCCCGCAGGACCGGCCCGAGCGCGGCGCGGCCATCGCCGCGGCGAGAGAACGGGGTGGGGCCGCTTCCCTTGAGCTGGATGTCGCGGCGGACGCCGTCCTTGTCGATGACCTCGCCGAGCAGGATGGCGCGGCCGTCGCCAAGCTGGGGCACGAAATGCCCGAACTGGTGGCCGGCATAGGCCATGGCGATGGGATCGGCGCCGGCGGGAACCGCCTTGCCGGCCAGAATTTCGGCGCCTTCCGGGGTCTCCAGCGCATCCGGATCGAGCCCGAGCTGGACCGCCAGCGGCCGGTTCAGCTTGATCAGCCGGGGCGCCGCCACAGGGGTCGGCGCGACGCGGGCGAAGAAGCTGTCCGGCAGCGCCGAATAGGAGTTCTGGAAGGGGAAATGGACCGTCATGGCCTCAAGATAGGGCTGGAACGCCTGATGGCAAAGGCTCGGCCCTTGAAAATGGACCCATCTGGCCCAAAACAGCGCGTTCCCTTGGTTGCCGCCTTGGGCCTCGTCGGGTAAACCCTGCCGCAACTTCGGACCGGCCGTTACAGGCCGTCCGATTCGCTTCCTCCGACATTGATTTTGGGACGACCATGCATCGCTACCGGTCACATACATGCGGCGCGCTCCGCGAGAGCAACATCGGCGAGACGGTTCGCCTCTCGGGCTGGGTCCATCGCGTTCGCGACCATGGCGGCGTGCTGTTCATCGATCTGCGCGACCATTACGGCCTGACCCAGTGCGTGGTCGACCCGGACTCGCCGGCTTTCTCGCTGGCCGAGAAGCTGCGCTCGGAATTCGTGGTGCGGATGGACGGCAAGGCCCGGCGTCGCCCCGAAGGCACCGACAATGACGATCTGCCGACCGGCAAGGTCGAGGTCTACATCAGCGAGATCGAGGTGCTGGGCCCGGCCGGCGACCTGCCTCTGCCGGTGTTCGGCGACCAGGAATATCCCGAGGACATCCGCCTGAAGTACCGCTTCCTCGATCTGCGCCGCGAGAAGCTGCATCAGAACATCATGACCCGCATCGAAATTATCAAGTCGATGCGCAGGCGCATGGAGGGGCAGGGCTTCTTCGAGTTCAACACGCCGATCCTGACCGCGTCCTCGCCGGAAGGCGCGCGCGACTTCCTGGTGCCCTCGCGCATTCATCCCGGCAAGTTCTACGCGCTGCCGCAGGCACCGCAGCAGTACAAGCAGCTGCTGATGATGTCGGGCTTCGATCGCTACTTCCAGATCGCGCCGTGCTTCCGCGACGAGGATCCGCGCGCCGACCGTCTGCCCGGCGAGTTCTATCAGCTCGACGTCGAGATGAGCTTTGTCACGCAGGAAGACGTGTTCGCGGCGATGGAGCCTGTCATCACCGGCGTGTTCGAGGAGTTCGCGAGAGGAAAGCCGGTGACGAAGGGCTGGCGCCGGATTCCCTTCGCCGAGGCACTGCGCAAATACGGCAGCGACAAGCCGGACCTGCGCAATCCCATCGAGATGCAGGACGTCTCCGAGCATTTCCGCGGCTCCGGCTTCAAGGTCTTTGCGCGCATGCTCGAAGACCCCAAGAACCAGGTCTGGGCGATCCCGGCGCCGGGCGGCGGCAGCCGCGCGTTCTGCGACCGCATGAACTCGTGGGCGCAAGGAGAGGGCCAGCCCGGCCTCGGCTACATCATGTGGCGTGAGGGCGGCGAGGGGGCCGGTCCGCTCGCGAACAACATTGGTCCTGAGCGCACTGCCGCGATCCGCGCGCAGCTCGGCGTGAAGGAGGGCGATGCCGCCTTCTTCGTCGCCGGCGATCCCGACAAGTTCTGGAAGTTCTCCGGTTTGGCCCGCAACAAGGTCGGCGAGGAGTTGAACCTCACCGACAAGGAGCGGTTCGAGCTCGCCTGGGTCGTCGACTTCCCGATGTACGAGTACAACGAGGACGATAAGAAGGTCGACTTCTCGCACAACCCGTTCTCGATGCCGCAGGGCGGCCTCGAGGCGCTAAAGGGACAGGATCCGCTGACCATCAAGGCGTTCCAGTACGACATCACCTGCAACGGCTACGAGATCGCCTCGGGCGGCATCCGCAACCACGTGCCGGAAGCGATGGTGAAGGCGTTCGAGATCGCCGGCTATGGTGAGCAGGAAGTGGTCGACCGCTTCGGCGGCATGTACCGCGCCTTCCAGTACGGCGCCCCGCCGCATGGCGGCATGGCCGCGGGTGTCGACCGCATCGTGATGCTGCTGTGCGGCACCACGAATTTGCGCGAGATCTCGCTGTTCCCGATGAACCAGCAGGCCATGGACCTCCTGATGGGCGCGCCGTCGGAAGCCACCACCAAGCAGCTCCGCGAGCTGCACGTGCGGGTGAACCTGCCGCAGAAGTGAGGCTCTTCGCCTCTCCCCGCACGCGGGGGAGAGGCCGCGTCACATCGAAGATGCGAGGTGGGCGAGAGGGGACTCTCCGTGATTCGATCTGCTGATCTTGGGTCCGCTCTCTCCACCCGTCGTTGCGAGCGAAGCGAAGCAATCCAGAATCTTTCCGCGGAGGCAGCCTGGATTGCTTCGCTTCGCTCGCAATGACGGGAAGGGATTTTCGCCAGGTCAGCTGTCATCTCGTTCGCAGCGATAAGCCCTACAACCCTGTCGACGCCTCGATCCTGAACTGCGCCAGCGCGCTCTCCGGGTCGCTTTGCGAGAGTTGCATCAATTGCATCAGCGGCACCTTGGCGCGGGGCGTCAGCTTGACGGTCAGCGTCTGCCCGGATGTCTCGACGAAGCCGGCGAGCGCATCGACCGCCATTCTAACGTCGGCATTGGACGCCGCGATCTTCTCGCCTTGCGCCCTGATCATCTCGACGATGGCGCGGCGCGCGGCGTCGCGGCTGACATTCTGCATGCGTGAGAACTGCGCGACGACGAGATCGACGACGCCGCTGTCGCGCAGGGAGAGTTCGAACGCACCGGCCTCCACCTGCGCCGCCTGACCCATCGCCTGCGCCGGATCAGTCGTGAAGAGGCCGCGCGGCACATTGGCGAGTGCGAAGCGGGCCTGCGCTTTGGCGAGGTTGCCGAGATCGATCGTGGCCGGCATCAGTGCGAATGCGCCTGACGACTCCGTCCAGGCGGCGCCGAGATCGAGGTCGATCGCGAGCTTGTCGACGCCCGCGATGACCAGCGGCCGCTGCGCCGGGTTGGCAGGATCGGTGGGGGTGACCATTTTCACGACCAGGCTGGCCTTGCTCGGGATCGATCCGACAAGCTGGCCCCAGTTCAGGCTGACCGTGTCGATGGTGACGAGCTGGCGCGTGTTCTTATAGGGCGCCACCACGCCCTTGATCTCGGCGCCTTCGAGCACGCGGAACAGGCCCAGCAACTGATCGGGCGAGGGCGCCAGCCCGTGACCGCTGAGGCCTGCCGCCCAGCGCATCAGGTTTGCCGCGCTGAACGATTTCAGCGCGAAGCGCTCCATCTTGAACTGCCCCTGTGGGGACGGCGTATCGATGCCTTCGACCGCGAACTCGCCCTCGCGGTATCTGACGGCGTTGATCCTGGCCGTCCCTTGCGGCGTGCCCATCGAGGTCTTGCCGACCTCGATCTTGCCGATGCGAAGGCCCTCATAGAACCCGGCGAGCTTCCCCGTCATCTCGCGCGATTGCGCTTCGTGGGGCCGACCTGGTTCAGTGCGACTTCGAAACCCGTGACGTCGATGCTGTCGGCCGAGAACCTGATATCGTCGATCAGGCGGACGTCGGTGCCTTTGATGCCGGCGATCTTGATCTGCGCCTGCTCGCCGGGAGCGATCGCGATGTCCTCGATCGTCACCGTGCGAGTGGGCAGATCGAAATCAATCTTGCCATGGCTCGCCTTGCCGCCGCTCGAACGGATCCTTTCGAACGCGGCCTCGACCTCGGCGGTGGCGCGATGCTTGGCGTAGAGGTTGAAGCCGAACCATCCGCCCGCTCCGAGCACGGCTGCCACGATCAGGCCGATCAGGATTCGCTTCATTCCCTTGCTCCAGTTGCTCGTTTTGCACCGTGCAACCTGGCATATTCGCGAAACGCCGGGTGGTCCAGGGAAAGCTATGGTTTTCAAGTATTTGACCACGCGTCCTGTTGATGGGGTCGCAATCGGATGTTGCCACCGGGGCGGCTGCCGTGCTTCATCCCGTTTCCACGGCCCGGAAATACCGTCCGCTCGGGCGGCCGCTCCGGTTCAGACATTTTGAGGCCGGTAACGCGAGGCGAGACACCGCATGTCGTCCTATTCTGATGATCTCCACCAGGCGGCGCTCGCCTATCACCGTCTGCCGCGGCCCGGAAAGCTGGAGATCCAGGCAAGCAAGCCGCTTGCCAACCAGCGCGACCTCGCGCTGGCCTATTCGCCGGGCGTCGCGGCCGCCTGCACCGAGATCGCCAAGAATCCCGCCGAGGCCGCCTCGCTCACCACCCGCGCCAATCTGGTCGCCGTGATCTCGAACGGCACCGCCGTGCTCGGCCTCGGCAATATCGGCCCGCTGGCCTCCAAGCCGGTGATGGAGGGTAAGGCGGTCCTGTTCAAGAAATTCGCCGGCATCGACGTGTTCGACATCGAGATCGCCGCCGACACCATCGACCGCGTGGTCGAAACCGTGGCGGCGCTCGAGCCGACCTTTGGCGGCATCAATCTGGAAGACATCCGTGGACCGGAGTGCTTCGAGATCGAGGCGCGCTTGAAGGAGCGCATGAAGATCCCGGTCTTCCACGACGACCAGCACGGCACCGCCATCATCGTCGCCGCCGCCATCACCAACGGCCTCAGGCTCAACGGCAAGAAACTGTCCGACGTCAAGATCGTGGCGTCGGGGGCAGGGGCCGCGGCACTTGCGACGCTGAACCTGCTGGTGTCGATGGGCGCGCAGCGCAAGAACATCTGGGTTTGCGACATCGACGGCCTCGTGCACGAGGGCCGCAACACCTCCATGGACCGCTGGAAGGCGGTCTATGCGCAGAAGACCGACAAGCGCACGCTCGCCGACGTCATCGGCGACGCCGACATCTTCATCGGCCTGTCCGCGCCCGGCGTGCTCAAGCCTGAGATGGCCAAGGCGATGGCCGACAAGCCGCTGATCATGGCGCTCGCCAATCCCATACCGGAGATCATGCCGGAGGATGCGCGCAAGGTGCGCCCCGACGCAATGATCTGCACCGGCCGCTCCGACTATCCGAACCAGGTCAACAACGTCCTGTGCTTCCCCTTCATCTTCCGTGGCGCGCTCGACGTCGGCGCCAGCGCCATCAACGAGGAGATGAAGCATGCCGCCGTCGAGGCGATCGCGCAGCTCGCGCGCGAGGCGCCGTCGGATGCGGTCTCCCAAGGCAGCCTCGACACCGGTGAGGCGGGTGGCTTCGGGCCCGGCTCGTTGATCCCGAGTCCGTTCGATCCTCGCCTGATCCTGCGCATCGCGCCGGCCGTTGCCAAGGCGGCGATGGAATCCGGCGTCGCGACGCGCCCCATTACCAATTTCGACGAGTATCGCGCGCTGCTCGAGCGCTTCGCCTTCCGCTCCGGCCTCGTCATGAAGCCGATGTTCGCCAAGGCCAAGACCCAGCCGGTGCGCGTGATCTACGCCGAAGGCGAGGACGAGCGCGTGCTGCGCGCGACGCAGGTGGTGCTGGAGGAGAAGCTGGCGACGCCGATCTTGGTCGGCCGTCCCTCGGTGGTGGAGGCGCGCATCAAGCGCTTCGGCCTCTCGATCAAGGCCGGCAAGGACTTCGACCTCGTCAATCCCGAGGACGATCCACGCTACCGTTCCTATGTGCAGACCTATGTTGAGGTCGCCGGCCGCCGCGGCGCGACGCCCGATGCGGCGCGCACGGTGGTGCGCACCAACAACACGGTCATCGCGGCGCTTGCCGTGGTGCGCGGGGAGGCCGATGCCATGCTGTGCGGCGTCGAGGGGCGGTATATGAGCCATCTGCGCCATGTCCGCGAGATCATCGGCTTCTCAGCCGGCATCAGCGATTACGCTGCGTTGGCCCTGCTGATCACGAGCAAGGGCGCCTTCTTCATCGCGGACACGCAGGTGCGGCCCAATCCGAGCGCGGAGGAGCTCGCCGAGATCGCGTCGCTCGCGGCAGTCCATGTGCAGCGCTTCAACATCAAGCCGAAGATCGCCTTCGTCTCGCATTCGGATTTCGGCAGCTACGACACGGACTCCTCGCGCAAGATGCGCCGGGCGACCCAGCTCCTGAAGGAAAGGCATCCGGAGATCGAGGCCGACGGCGAGATGCAGGGCGACACCGCACTTTCAGCTGCTGCGCGGAAAATGGTGCTGCCGCACTCCAAGCTGGAGGGCGAGGCCAACATCCTGATCATGCCGACCCTCGACACCGCCAACGTCGCCTACCAGATGATCAAGTCGCTGGCGGACGCGCTCCCCGTCGGCCCCATCCTGGTCGGCCCGGCGCGCCCGGCGCACATCCTGACGCCCTCGGTGACCGCGCGCGGCATCCTCAACATGACGGCTGTTGCAGTCGTGGAGGCGCAGGAACGGGCAGCGCGGCAGCAGCCGACGTTGTTTACCTGAGGCGCGATCTCTTCGCCTCTCCCCGCTTGCGGGGAGAGGCCGGATCGCATCGACAGATGCGATCCGGGTGAGGGGGACTCTCCGCGAGTCCAACTCTCACCGTCCCCGCAGAGGCTCCCCCTCACCCCAACCCTCTCCCCGCAAGCGGGGCGAGGGAGCAGACCTCCGGCGCATCCGCACTTCAATCTTTTCAAAACGGTTTGCGATTTCCCCGTTTGTAAACCGTCGCACGACTCTTCATAATCGCCCGGCACTCGCGTCAAGACGCCGATTTCAAAAAGCCTGAGCCAAGAGGCCGATCATGCCAGCGTTCGTGACTTTCGGGCGAATCCTGTTCGCCGTGCTGTTCATCTACACGGGCGCGACCAAGCTCTTTGCCATCCAGGCGACCGCCGACTTCATCGCCACCAAACTCGTGGTGCCCGACGTCGTCGCGCCTTACGCCAAGCAGCTCGAGACGGCGACTGCCATGACCACGCCGCAACTCCTGGCGATCGCCGTCGGCGGGCTCGAGATCATCGCCGGACTGATGATCGCGCTGAATTTCGGCGCGCGATTGTTCGCGATGCTGCTGATCATCTACGTCGCGGTCGCGACCGTGCTGTTCGATGACTTCTGGAACCAGGCGCCGCCCGACAACGCCAAGATGGTGGTCGACGCGCTGAAGAATCTGTCGATCATCGGCGCGCTGTGCATGATCATCGGCTACGGCCGCACCACGCGCCCGGCGGAGGCGGCCTACGGCGACGTGTAGCGCTACGTCCTGCGCCACGGGGTCACAGTCACCTCATGCGCCGCGTCGAGCAGGTACGGCGCCCCTGGCTTCATCCCGTGCGAGGCGAGCACCTCGTGCGGGGTCCGCTGGGGCACGCCGACAAAACAGCCCTCGCCGCCGGGCAGTCGAACGTGCGGCGCCTCCGACAGCCAGAACGTGTCGTAGCGGTCCATGAACATGTCGAAGACCACGGGGCCGCCGATGACGGCGACCATGCCGGAGGCGACGTCGGCAAAGGCGCAGGCCTCTTCGAAGCGCGCGTGATCCGGATTCCACAATGTCGCGTTCGGCATTTCAGGATCGACGGTCAACGCCTTGATCTTGCGGGTCAGGATCAGCCGCTTACGCTTCGGCGAATTCGGCTGGTGCTCGTGCGAATTGCGGCCGTGCACGATCAGCGCGGCGCGATCGAGCGCCTGCTCAAAGAACAGCTTGTCGCCGTCGAACTTCAGGCTGTCCGGCATGACGTGCGCCGCGTCGGCGAGCATGCCGTCCGCCGAGACGATGACGTAGCCTTCGAACCGGAAAGACAATTGCCTTCTATTCGGAAACGGTCGTCACAACGGAATTGACCGGGCGCTGGCTCACCGTCGGCAGCTTGATGTTCTTGAGCAGCTCCTGGTCGTATTCGGGCAGCGTCGACGCCGGGAATTTTGCGCGCATCGCCACCACCTTGTAGCCGCCGGCCTTCAGACGCTTGAGCAATTCGGGTAGGGCTTCGGCGGTGTGCTTCTGAAAGTCGTGCATCAGGATGATGCCCTTGCCCTTGGTCTCGAGCTTCTTCATCACGGTCTCGATCACCTTCTCCGGCTTGGAGGCCTTGAAGTCGAAGGAGTCGATGTCGCAGGAGAAGATCCCGACGTTGCGGTTGCCGAGATAGGTGACCATCTCCGGCGGATGCTGAAGCGCCGGGAAGCGGAAGAACGGCGACGGCGAGATGCCGCCGAGCGCCCATTTCACGGCGCTGAAGCCCTTCTCGATCTCATCCTTGCGCTGCGCTTCCGTGAGCTTCTTGTTGTTGAGGTTGGCATGCGACCAGGTGTGCGAGCCGATCGTATGACCGGCCGCATAGACCTGCTTCAGGATCTCCGGCTCGTAGGTCGCGTGCTTGCCGATGGAGAAGAAGATGCCGGTGGTGCACTCGTCGGCGAGCGCCTTCAGCACCGCAGGTGTGTTCTTGGGCCAGGGGCCATCGTCGAAGGTCAGCACCACCTCGTGATCGCGCAGGAAGTCGAGCTCCTTGAAATGCTCGAAGCCGAAGCCGGGGCCGCCGGTGGTGTCGATCTCGACGGTGCGGGCGACGCCGAGCGCGCCCGGCGTGTTGCAGGCTGCGCGCGCCGGCTGCGGCGCCTGTTTCGGTGGCGGCGGGTTGACGAAGCCCGCTGGTGCGGCTGCCACTGCGGGAGCAGTCGCCGGCGCTGAAGCGGCCGGTGTCGCCGCTGGTGCGGCTTGTGTGCTTGCTGCGGGTTTTGCCGCGGTCTGCGACCATGCCGCACCCGTCATGGCCAAAGACATCGCGCTTGCTAAAATCAGTCCTGCCGCCACGCGCATGGTGTTGTCCTCGAGATTGATCCCGTTGTTCCGCCGCGGCTTTTCGCCTGCGGCAAAACCGTCCTGCCCCAAACGATCCTAGCCTAGATGGTGGGCCCTCGCCATTGCAACGGCTGTTTGGTGCCACGCCACAATTGTGCCCAACCGGATCGGCCGCGCCGCATCAACTATCGGCCAGCGCCTTGGCAAGGGCCGTTTTGACCCGCGTATCGGTCGGCGCCACCGCGGACGGAAAGACCTCGGCGATGTAGCCGTCACGGCCGATCAGATATTTGTGGAAGTTCCACTTCGGAACCTCCCTCGGCCGCGCGTCGGCAGCCCATTTGTAGAATGGATGAGCCTTCGCGCCGACCACCACGGCCTTGGCCGTCACCGGGAAGGTAACGCCGTATTGGTGGTGCGCCGTATCGGAGATTTCGCTGGCGCCGCCGGGCTCCTGGCCACCGAAATCGTTGGAGGGCACGCCGATCACGGTGAGCCCGCGCTCGCGAAACTCGCCCCATAGTTCTTGCAGGCCGGCATATTGCGGGGTGTAGCCACAGAGCGAGGCGGTGTTCACCACCAGCAGCGGTTTGCCCGTGAACGCGGCAAGGCGGATGTCGTCGCCGGACAATGCGGGGAAGGAGAAGGCATAGGCCGAGATCCGGCTCATGCCGCCGTCGGCAAACGCGCGCGTCGCTGGCGCGATGGCGCCCGCAAGGGCCGCGGCGAGCATGGTCCTGCGGTTCATCATGCGGCGTCCCCCGAAATGATCCGGGGCTCATGTTACTCCGCCGGCACGACCGGGCCGCTCAACACCGCGTTATCGGACACGGTGCGGAGCGCTAGTACAAGCGGACGATGAAATCGGTGCCTTCGCCGGTCTCGCCCTGGTTGATGCCCTGGTCGGAGACGATGATCGAGCCACCCGATGTCAGCATCTCATTGATCTTCGCCATGGTGTCGGCAGGGATCGCGATGCGGTCGAGGGCCTCAGCCGGGCTGTTCGGCGTGACCACCGGCTTTGCAGCAACGGGGATCACGGCAGCGCCGCCCTGGCGACGTGTTACGCGACTGTCGTCCTCGCGCGCAGCTGCGCGGACGGAGACCGGCAGCGACACCACCGACCAATGCAGCGCATTGGAGTCGGTCTTGTCGACTTCGGCTGTGAAGACATGCGTACCGAGCGGCCGGTCGCTCGCGGCGATCGTGACGGGCACCTCGAACAGCGGCGCAAAGTTCTGCCGCACGTAGAGCTTGGAATCTTTGCGGCTGATGAAGACGGCGATCTGGCCGGCCCGCTTCGGCGCGTCCGGCTTCGCCGCCGGCGCGGGATCGGCAACGCTGGTGTCGTCTTTCTTCGCGTCGGGCGAGGCGGCGAGTGCCGGCGCCGTGGCGTCAGGCTTCTTCGCAGTTTCGGCAGCTTCAGTCTTGGCGGCGTCGAGCTTGTTGTCGGTCGCCGTCGAGACTTCCGCGGCCTCAATGGGCTTCGCGTCCGTGTTCGCGGGCTTGGCGGTTTCTTCGGGCGGCGGCTTGGCCGCGTCAGATGCCGCAGCGGTCTTGGTCTCGATCTTGTCGGTCGGCGCAGCCGCTTCCTCGCGGGCGGGCGCATTACCGGTGGTCACATCCGACATCACGGTGTGGCCGACAGAGGCGCGCAGCTCGAACAGGCTGTCTGCACTGGCGGTCTTCGTCTCGACCGGCGGCTTGGCTTCAGTGACGTTGGTTTGTGCTGCGCCCTTATCGGCCTTGTCGCCGACATTGATCTGCGGTGCGAGGTTGGCGGCGGGCTGCGGCGGCACGCGCACCGCAGCAAGCAGGGGATGCGAGAAGCTTTGCGGCGACATCTGGCCGGGCGCGACGATGACGCGCGCGCCCATCCTGGTCCAGTTCCACATCTTCACCGCGAACGCCATCGGCATCCGGATGCAGCCATGCGAGGCCGGATAGCCCGGCAGCACGCCGGCATGCATGGCAACGCCGGACCAGGTGATCCGCTGCATGTACGGCATCGGGGCGCCGCTATAGATGTTGGAATGGTGGAATTTGTGCTTCTGGATGACGCTGAACACACCCATCGGCGTCGAATGGCCCTTCATGCCTGTCGACACCGGGGATTCCGCGAACACGCCCTTGCTGTCGTAGACCGTCACCTTCTGCCGGTCGATCGAGACGACGATGACGAGCGGTCCTTGCGGCTTGGTGCCGGCTTCCTTCTCGGCAACGATCTCCTTCTTGCCCGCCGCGCCGCGCTTCTGCGGCTTCTGGCGCGGTATTTCGGGATACCGATCCTGCCGGGCGTAATAGGAGCCGTCGGAATAATCCGTCCAATAATAAAACGCTGCGTCAGCCTGGCTTGCCGTCCCGATCGCAACCGCAGCCGTCAAAATGGCGACCTGCCAAAAAGGCGTTGGCTTGGCAGCAAAACCGGACTCATTCACGCTGTTCATCCTCGAATCCATAATCCAAATCAGACGTTAGTCTCGCAAAGAGGATACGCGTTCACCACCAAGGCGGTTCTGCCGTCAGCTACTTTTGTTCAACGCGTAGCAAAAAAGCCTCACAGAGCGGTAAACGGCGGCCGTGGCGGCTGGTCGCTCGTCTTCCTGATCGGCCGCCTGATGCCTACATTGCGGGGACTTGTTACCGGAGAACTTCATGTCATCTCGTTTCCCCGGTCTTTTCGGCATCCGCTTGAAAGGCCTCGCTTTATTCCTCTTGGCTCTGGCCGTGCCGGTGGCTTCCGCCTCCGCCGTCGACGAGCCGGATCTGATCTTCCGCCGCTCGACCGTATTCAAATGGATGAGCCCGAACGACAAGCTCGCGACTTACGGTCTCGATGATCCCGAGGTGGAGGGCGTCGCCTGTCACTTCACCGTGCCGGAGAAGGGCGGCTTCAAGGGCTGGCTCGGCCTTGCCGAGGAAGTCTCGGACATCTCGCTGGCCTGTCGCCAGGTCGGCCCGATCAAGTTCAAGAACAAGATGGAGCAGGGCGACGACATGTTCCGCAAGCGTCGCTCACTGTTCTTCAAGAAGATGCAGATCGTGCGCGGCTGTGACGCCAAGCGCAACGTGCTGGTCTACATGGTCTATTCGGACAAGCTGATCGAGGGCTCACCGAAGAACTCGACCTCGACCGTACCGATCATGCCATGGGGACCGGCGGACTCAAACGTCCAGAAGTGCGGCGAGTTCTTCACTCACTGACGACAGCGCGGCTTTGCAAGATGCGAACCGGTCAGCCGCACGAATGTCTGCGGCGTGGCTTCAAGGCCGCGGTTCGCTTGCAGCGCCATTTCACCAGGTGACGTATTGCCAAGTGATGTGGCGCTCTCGCGAATGGATCGTTGATTTCCGCGGCTCGTCCGTTGCTCCGCCTCGCGCGTCGCTGCGCGATCCCTCGCCATCATGATGGCCATCCCTCACGTGAACGCGCCCGGTGATCCCAGCGTCTCGATTTCGGCTTCTCTTCAGCAGAAAAACGTAAAATGCGTGTGAAGCGCGTAAGGCGGGAGCATGACGGCGATCGCGTCCGCGGCCGGTCCAAGCTCGAGCGGGAACATGTCAGGCCACTTTGGGCCGTGGCGCGGCTCACCTGAAATGATTGGGATTTTCCGGCGAATGTTTCGTCGTCTCGGGCGGGACGAAACAATTCTCACGAAAGATGAAACCATTTTCCGCTTTTGGCGCATCACGCGCGAAACCGCCCATGGTTATCAGCTTCACAACGACGACGGCACACCGCCGGCCACGAAATCGGGACACAAGATCATGCGCGCGCTCAGCTTCATCCTTGCCTTCGGCTTCGTGCTCGCCGGCTCCTCGTTCGCGGGCTCGCCGGACGGCAGTCTGCCCGGTGTTGGCACCTTCCAGTACAGCGGTTCACCGCTGACGATCACGGCACCTCAGCCGATCGTAGTCGCCACGCGCTTCTGATCGCCAATAAGAAAAGCAGCCGGCAAAGCCCATCATGATTGTTCGATTCTGCGCCGCAGCGTTCATATTCGTTTTGACGCTCAGTGCCGCTCAGGCGCAGGTGCGCGCTCCCTCCAGGTTGCCGGATCCCCGGAGCGAATTCGTGCGTCAGTGTGCGCCGCGCATGCTCGGGCGCTGGGAGCATCCGGAGGAGGTCTGCGGCTGCCTGCACGACCATGCCGCCGCCGTCGTCGAGGACCGCGATTTGCGCGAGGCGCTGCTGCGCGGCATCAGCGAGACCGGCGTGCCGACGATCGAGACCGACTGGGTGCCGACGTCCAAGCAGGGCGAGATCGGCTCGACCTTCACCAAGATCGCCAAGCCGACCTTGCAGTGCATGTTCGACCCTGCGAAGCAGGGCTCTTAGCCCGCTACTTCGATTTCGGACCGTATCGCGGCACGCAGGCGCTCGTGCGCGCCACGCCCTTGTCGGTCATCTTGGCGCCGCGCACTTCCTTGACCTGTCCGGCAGGGCAGGTTCCGTCATCCACTTGCACACGTTGGCCGAGCTTGAGGTCCACGATGTCCTGTTCGCGACCGACTGTTGCTGCACGCGCCGTCGAGGCAAGCGCGAGGGAAATCAGGAGCGAAAGGCAGGTCGCGCGGCGCAGCAGCATAGTGTGAGGTCCCGGCATCGATGCCGCAATCTAGGGAGCGGCAGGCGATTCTGATAGTGAAGCTTCGTTACGCCCGTCGGGCTGAACTCCTCGCGCGCAGGACTGAGCGCGATTCCCGTGCCAGCCGTTCGGCCGAGGCCACCAGTTGCGGAACCGTATGCCCCGAAAATCCCAGCACGAAACCGGGCAGGGGACGCGCGCGAGAATAGGTCTCGGCCAGGAGCCAGCCTTCCGCGCCAGCCGCCCGCTTGGCCTTGGCCGCCTGCGACGGATCGACCGAGGGATCGAACCGGGCGACAAGATGCAGTCCTTGCGACGGCACCGGCACGGAGAGCGCGCCGTCTGATTTGGCTTCCAGCGTCGCGGCCAGCGCATCACGCGCCTCGCGATAGAGCTTGCGCACCCGCTTCAGGTTCGCGGCGAAGGCGCCGGAATTGAGCATGTCGGCCACCGCGCCTTCCATCAGCGTGCCGGGAAAGCGATCGAGCGCAGCCCGTGCAGCCGTCACGTCCGCGATCAGGCGCTCGGGCAGGGCGCAATACCCGATGCGCAGGCCCGGAAACAAGGTCTTGGCGAAGGTGCCGAGGTAGATCACGCGCTGGAGCTGATCGATGCCGGCGAGCGACATCAGCGGCGCGCCGTCGTAGCGGAACTCGCTGTCGTAATCGTCCTCGAGCACGAAGGCGCCGGCCTGCTTCGCCCAGTCCAGCAATTCGAGCCGTCGCGGCATCGACATCTGGACGCCTAGCGGAAACTGATGCGACGGGGTGACATAGGCCGCGCGCGCAGACGGTGCCGCCGCACGACCCCTAGCCACGTGCAGGCCGTGCGCGTCGACCGGAATGGGCACGGTGCGATATCCGCATTGTCCGATCGTCTGGCGCGCGATCGGATAGCCGGGGTCCTCGCACCAGACCTGGTCGCCCGCCTTCAGGATCGCGCTCAGCACGATGCGCAGCGCATGCAGCGTGCCTGATGTGAGCATGATCTGCTCGGGGTCGCAGCGCAGGCCTCGCGCCGACAACAGGTGATCGGCGATTGCCGCGCGCAGCTCGCGGCTGCCGCGGGGATCGCCATAGTGCAGATGCTCGGGTCCGAATGCGCGCATGCGACGCCCGACGAAGGCGCGGAAGCGCTGCACGGCGCGCTCGTCGATATGGGTGCAGCCGAGCGCGAACGCGCCTTGCCGCGGCGCCTCGACAACCGCCTTGGGTTTGTTCGCCTCAGTCGCTCGCGCTGGGATGTGCGCTGCGACGAAGGTGCCGGAGCCGACGGTTGCCTCGGCAAAGCCGTCGGCGATCAGCCGCTCATAGGCCGTGACGACGGCGTTGCGGCGGAAGCCGGTCTGCTGTGCCAGCGTCCGCGAGGGCGGCAATGGCTCGCCGGGCCTGACGAGGCCGGAGACGATCATCTCGCACAGTGCCTGGTAGAGCCGGTGCGCGGCAGAAGCGCTCACCGTGATGTGCGGACCGGTGAGGTCGAGCGGCAGCTCGGCCTTGGCCGGCGAGGGAGAATTGGTCGGAATTTTTCGCATGGAATTGGCACTATCGCAGACCAAATCGGCAGCTACAACTGTTCTGGATTGCTCCAATCCCCGAGGTGCGGCCGTGAGCCAGGTTGAAAATTCAAATTCCTATCCGACGTCAGCGCGCAACCAGGTGAAGCGCCGTCACGATCGCGGCTTCTACGATCACGCGACCGTTCACCGCATCCTGGATTCCTCGATGCTGTGCCACGTGTCCTACGTGATCGACGGCCAGCCCTATTGCACGCCAACCTTCTTCTGGCGCGAAGGCACGAAGCTGTACTGGCATGGGAGCAGCGCTAGCCGCATGCTGCGCAACCAGACCAGGGGCGAGCGCGTCTGTCTGACGGTCGCCCATCTCGACAGTCTCGTGCTGGCGCGCTGCGGTTTCAACCACTCCGCCGATTACCGCGCGGTGATGGCGTTCGGCACCGCCTATCTCGTCACCGACCCCGAGGAGAAGGAGCGCGCGGTGATCGCGATGGTCGACCGCTTCTTCCCGGGCCGCACCGCGAGCCTGCGTCAGAGCACAGCGCAGGAGACCAAGGCGACCTCCTTCATCGCGATGGAGATCGAGGAGGCCTCGGCCAAGATCCGGGCCAAGGGCGTGGCCGATGACGATCAGGATTACGAACTGCCGATCTATGCCGAGCGCATCCCGGTCCGCACGGTGCTTGGCGCGCCCGAGCCGTGTCCGCGCCTGCTCGACGGCGTCAGCCGGCCCGCGGGTTTGAATGGCTACTCCGAAGGCCGGCTGCTCGACGATGCATTGCGGGATGCTTATTTTGTAGAGTACCCGAACGGCTGAAATCGGCTAGCTTGCGCTCCATCGATGATCTGAATGCCCGATTGGAGTTGCCTGATGAATGCCGAAACGCAGCAGAGGATTGTTGACGCCGTCGACGCCAGCTTCGAAGCCCAGCTTGCGACCACACGTGATTTCATCGCGATCCCCTCGACCCGCGGAGCGGAGGGACCATGCCAGGACATGATCGGCGACCTCCTGCGCGAACGCGGCTATGAGGTCGACGACTGGCACATCAATATCGACGACCTCAAGGATCTGCGCGGCTTCGGCCCGATCGAGCATGATTTTTCGAAAGCGCGTTCAGTGGTGGGCACCTACCGTCCGCAAACCAACGTTGGAAAATCGCTGATCCTCCAGGGCCACTGTGATGTGGTGCCCGCAGGGCCGCTGGATTTGTGGGACACGCCGCCCTTCTCACCCGTCATCAAGGACGGCAAGATGTTCGGCCGTGGCGCCTGCGACATGAAGTCGGGCACGATCGGTGCGCTCTATGCGCTGGATGCGATCAGCGCCGCGGGTTTCAAGCCGACGGCGCGGATCCACTTCCAATCGGTGATCGAGGAAGAGAGCACCGGCGTCGGCGCGCTGTCGACGCTTCAGCGCGGCTACCGCGCCGATGCCTGCTTCATCCCGGAGCCGACCGGCGGCAAGATGGTGCGCTCGCAGGTCGGCGTGATCTGGTTTCGGCTGCGCGTAAAAGGCCACCCGACCCATGTCGCCTTTGCTGGCTCCGGGGCGAATGCGATCATGGCGGCCTATCATTTGATCCAGGCCCTGCAAAAGCTCGAGAACGAGTGGAACGAGCGCGCGAAAGCCGATCGCCATTTCAAGACGCTCAACCATCCCATCAATTTCAACCCTGGCATCATCGTGGGCGGCGACTGGGCTTCCAGCGTGCCGGCCTGGTGCGACGTCGACTGCCGGATTGCTGTATTGCCGGGCTGGTCGATCGCCGATCACCAGAAGGAGATTGTGGCTTGCGTCGCGGCCGCTGCGCGCAACCACCGCTTCCTCGCCAACAATCCACCGGAGGTCGAATGGTCGGGCTTCCTGTCGGAGGGGTATGAACTGACCGACGCCGCCGCGCCCGAGGCCGCGTTCGGCAAGGCCTTCAATAAGGTCTACGGTGGCGCAGTCGAGGACCTCGTGTTCACCGCGCTCACCGATACCCGCTTCTACGGCCTCAACCACGGCATCCCGAGCCTGTGCTTCGGCGCGAGCGGCGGCGAGATGCACGGCTTCAACGAGTTCGTCGACCTAGAGTCGCTGAAGAAGACGACCAAGGCGATGGCGCTGTTCATCGCGGAGTGGTGCGGAGTGGAGAAGGCGTAAGCAACCGGGCTTTGCTCTCTCCGCAGTCATTGCGAGGAGCGAAGCGACGAAGCAATCCAGAATCCCTCCGCGTAAAGACTCTGGATTGCTTCGCTGCGCTCGCAATGACGGGAGGAGGGCCCGTAGGGTGGGCAAAGGCGCCCTTGCTCCGTGCCCACCATCCATCCTCAATTCCGAACGAATGGTGGGCACGCTTCGCTTTGCCCACCCTACGGCGCTCCGGTTGGGGCAGGATCTGTTGTCCGAAATACGCGCAGACACATCCTTTAAGCTTAAAATAAAGACTAGGATGGCGGCCTTGCCGGTGGCAGACTGGCGTCCGGCTCGCAGGGCCTGAGTCCGCCGAGGAAATCACGATGCGCGATTGGGATGATGCTTATGCCAATTCGGCCCATATCCCGGGCTCGGACAAAATGCCGGTGCTGTGGGCAGAGCGGGCGGCGGCTTACCGTGCGGGGTTGAAGGATTTTCGTCCCGACGTCGCCTATGGCGCCGGTGAGCGGCAGCGCCTCGACCTGATCCTGCCCGACGGCGACAGCAAGGGCCTCGTCGTGTTCGTCCATGGCGGCTACTGGATGCGCTTCGACAAATCGGCCTGGACCGATTTGGCCGAGGGCGCAAGGCATCATGGCTGGACCGTGGCGCTGCCGAGCTACACGCTGACGCCGGCTGCGCGCATCTCCGACATCACCGCCGAGATTGCCGCCGCGATCGCCAAGGCGGCCTCGCTGGTGGCGGGGCCGATCCGGCTCGCCGGCCATTCCGCCGGCGGTCATCTCGTCACGCGCATGCTGTGCGACGACAGCCGGCTCGAGCCCGCCGTCTACGATCGCATTGCCGGCACGCTCTCGATCAGCGGCCTGCACGATCTGCGGCCGCTCTTGAAGACAAAGATGAACGAGACGCTGCGCATGACCATGGAGGAGGCGGCGCTCGAGAGCGCGGCGCTGCATCTGCCGCGGGGGCATTCGCCTGTGACGGCCTGGGTCGGCGGCAATGAGCGCCCTGAATTCATTCGCCAATCCGACCTGATGGCCAATGTCTGGACCGGTTTCGACGTGCCGACGCACCTCGTGATCGATCCCGGCCTCAACCATTTTACCGTGATCGACGGGCTGAAGGATCCGTCGTCGCAGATCACCGCGCGCCTGATCGGCCTCGACTGATGAGGCGAGGGACGATCGATCGAGAGGGCCTGTCATGACGTCCAGCGATTACGATCCTGCAAGCGAAGGCGCCGAGACGGATTTCGCCCGGCGCATGTCCTATGGCAACTACCTGGCGCTGGATGCGATCCTCGGGGCGCAGCATCCGCTCTCGGAAGCGCACGACGAGATGCTGTTCATCATCCAGCATCAGACCACGGAGCTGTGGATGCGCCTTGCCATCCACGAGCTCAGCGCCGCGCGCCGCGCGATCGCCAGGGACGAGGTGCAACCGGCGATGAAGATGCTGGCGCGGGTGTCGCGCATCTTCGAGCAACTCAACGGCGCCTGGGACGTGCTGCGGACGATGACGCCGAGCGAGTATACGCGCTTCCGCTCGCAACTCGGGCAATCCTCGGGCTTCCAGTCGCGTCAATACAGGCTGATCGAATTCCTGCTCGGCAACCGCAACCACGCCATGCTCAAGCCGCACGCGCACGATGCGGAGACGACGAAGCTGCTCGAAGCCGAGCTCGCGACGCCAAGCCTCTATGACGAGGTGCTGCGGCTCGCCGACCGCAACGGGCTCAAGATGCCTGCGCCCGTGCTGGCCCGCGACGTTCGCGAAACCCACAGCTTCAACGAAGGCGTGCTCCAGGCCTGGCGTATCGTCTACGAGGCGCCGGAGACGCACTGGATGCTCTACGAGCTCGCCGAGAAGCTGGTCGATTTCGAAGATTATTTCCGCCGCTGGCGCTTCAACCATGTGACGACGGTCGAGCGCGTCATCGGCTTCAAGCGCGGCACCGGTGGTACCGGCGGCGTCAGCTATCTCAAACGGATGCTGGAGATCGAGCTGTTCCCCGAGCTCTGGCGCGTGCGTACGATTCTGTAGAGATGTCGATGACCAAGCTTCGCGTCTATGACGACACCAAGGCTTTGTTCCATCTGCCCGAGGGCGTGATTTATCTCGACGGCAATTCGCTCGGCGCGCTGCCGCTTGGCGTTGCCGAGCGCGTCAATCGCGTCATCACGGCCGAGTGGGGCAACGAGCTGATCCGTGCCTGGAACACCGCAGGTTGGTATGCCCAACCGCGTCATGTCGGCGATCGCATTGCGCGACTGATCGGCGCGGAAGCCGGCTCGGTGATGGTCGGAGACACGTTATCGCTCAAGGTTTACCAGGCACTCGCGGCCGCGATCGATATGAATGCCTCGCGCAAGGTGGTCCTATCGGACACCGGCAATTTCCCGACCGACCTCTACATGGCCGAAGGCCTGATCGAAACGCTTGGGCGGGGCCATCGATTGCGCCTGGTGGCGCCGGAGGAAATCGAGGCCGTGCTGTCGGAGGAGATCGCCGTCCTCTACATCACCGAGGTCGACTACCGTACCGGCCGCCGCCACGACATGGCGAAGCTCACCGCGAAAGCGCATGCGCTCGGCATCGTAACCGTCTGGGATCTTGCCCATTCCGCCGGTGCGCTGCCGGTCGATCTCTCCGGTTGCGGAGCAGATTTTGCTGCGGGCTGTACCTACAAATATCTCAACGCCGGCCCTGGCGCGCCGGCCTTTCTCTACGTCGCGCCGCGCCACGCAAACAATGCTCGCGCCGCTCTGTCGGGATGGATGGGCCATGCCAAGCCATTTGCGTTCGAGCTTGCCTATGCAGCGGCCGGCGGCGTCGAGCGCATGCGTGTCGGCACCCCGCCGGTGCTGGCGATGGCGGCGCTGGAGGCCTCGCTCGACATCTGGGACAGGGTCGATATCGCCGAGGTCCGTGCGCGTTCGCTGGCGCTCGGTGATCTCCTGATCGCCGAAGTCGAGCGTCGCTGCCCATCCCTGAAGCTGGTGACCCCGCGCGCGCATGAGCGCCGCGGCTCACAAATCTCCTTTGCCTTCGACGGCGGCTACGCCGCCATGCAGGCGCTGATTGCCCGCGGCGTCATCGGTGATTTCCGCGCACCAGATATCATGCGGTTCGGGATCACGCCGCTTTATGTCGGGGAGGATGAGATCGTCCGCGCCGCCGAGATCATCGAGGAGGTGATCGCGGGCGATGTGTGGCGCCGGCCGGAATACCAGGTCGTGAACGCCGTGACGTGAGGAAGGTGCGGGACGTGCCCCGGACGCAGCGCAGCGCTTCTTCAGCGGTCGCTGCAGAGCCGGGGCCCACGCCGCACAGACATCCATCGCAAGATGGGTCCCGGCTCAGCGCAGCAACGCTGGCGCGTTGCAGCGCGTCCGAGACACAAGAGTGTGTGCAGTCAGGCTATTTTCGCTCACCCCACAGCGCCTGCAGGATCGCATCGAGCCCATCCGTCAGCGCCGCCGGTCCGGGCTGCAAGATGATCGTCGACTTGATCTCGACGATACGATCATCGCGCACCGCCGGAATCGCACTCCAGCCGTCGCGCGCGCGGATACGGGCAGGGACGACCTTCTTGCCGCACCACGACGCGAGGATCACATCCGGCGCTGCCTCGCGCACCATTTCCGCCGAGACGATGCGGTCCTTTGCGGCCTGCCGCGACCGCAGCTCCGGGAACACATCCGCGCCACCGGCGATTTCGATCAGCTCGGAGACCCAGCCGATGCCCGAGATCAGCGGATCGTCCCACTCCTCGAAATAGATTCTTGGCCGCGGCGAGGGGCGAGGCGTTGCCGCTATCGCGGCGAGGCGTCGCTCAAAACCTTGCGCGAGGTCCTCCGCGCGCTCGGCCGCACCGACCAGCGCACCGAGCGTGCGGATCATCGCCAAGATCCCGGTGACGTCGCGCTGGTTGAAGACATGAACGTCGACACCGGCGCGGACGAGATCTGCGACGATGCCGGCCTGCAGATCGGAAAAGGCCAGTACCAGCTCCGGTTCCAGTGCCAGGATCTTCGGGATGTCGGCCGAGACGAACGCCGATACCCGTGGCTTCTCCCGTCGCACCTGGGGCGGGCGCACGGCGTAGCCGGAGACGCCGACGATGCGGTTCTGCTCACCGAGCAAATAGAGCGTTTCGACCGTCTCCTCGGTCAGGCAGACGATGCGGTGGGGCGGGAAGTGGCGCATGCGATAAGCCTATGCACAATGTCTGCGCCGATGTCAGCCCGCCCATTACCTCGGACGTCATTGCTTTGCCGCGCGAAGCAATTCACGCTGAGACAACAATGAATTGGGAGCAGATCCGATGACGCCGCTCGAGAAACTTAAAGTGATGAAGATGCCGTTCGCCGAGCTCAAAGGCGTCGAGTTCGTCGAGGCCGAGAAAGATCGCGTGGTGGCGCGGATGACGGTCCGGCCCGACCTCTGCACGCTTCATCACACCATCCATGGCGGCGCGTTGATGGCGCTGGCCGATTCCGTCGGCGCGGCGGCGACCGTGATCAACCTGCCGGACGATGCCAAAGGCACCACGACGCTGGAGAGCAAGACCAACTTCATCGGTGGGGCCAAGGAAGGAACCACGGTCATCGCCACCGCCACCCCAGTCCACCGGGGCCGGCGGACCCAGGTCTGGACCACCCGGCTGGAAACCGAGGACGGCAAGCTGGTGGCCATCGTGACCCAGACGCAGCTCATCCTCGTATGAAACGGGGCGCCTTGATTTTGTTAACGAAATAGTCGCGTCTGGTGCCGCTTACTTGGGCAGGCTCCCGTCTTGAAAAGCTTGCTGCGATGCACAATATAGGCGGCCTAGGGATTCGAACGCCTCCTCGAGGGACACCAAGAGGAGTTTTGACGTGGTACTTGAAGAGACCGTCCGCACCGCTCCGGGCTACGTGCGGACCCTGATCCAGCAGGAAGAATTGCCGCTTCTGCGCGATCACCTGCTGAGGCTTGATGCCGGAAGCCGGCACGACCGTTTCAACGGTTTTCTCGACGACAGCTTCATCGAGCGTTACGCCGCCCGCTGCGCCGAAGACGGCACCGTGATCGTCGCCTACATCGTCGATGGCGTGGTCCGCGGTGCGGCCGAGTTGCATCCGCCGGAGGATGATTCGCTGCCCGAGGTCGCCTTCAGTGTGGAGGCCTCCGCGCGCCGTCAGGGCGTCGGAACCGCGCTGTTCCGCCGTCTGATCGCGGAAGCGCGCTGGAAGGGCTATAAGCGCCTTCGCGTCACCACCGGCGCCGAGAACCACGCCATGCGGGCGCTCGCCAGAAAGTTCGGCGCGCATCTGGCTTTCCGCCACGGCGAATCGACCGGGACGATCGATCTCGCCAAGACGCCCGAGGCGGAGCTTGCCGATCTCGCGGCCTCGCCGTTCACGGCCGGCCGGGCCCTGCTCAGCTTCAACTCGACCTGCTGGAAGATCATCTCCAGCATGTACGGCAATCGTGCCGCCTGAAACAAAAAAGCGGACCGGCAAGGCCGGTCCGCTTTCGTATTCTGGTTAGTGAAATGAGCGCTCAGGTGCCGGTGCGCTTGTCGTTGCCGAAGCGGCGGACGACGCGGCGCTCGACCACCACGGAGCGCTGCGCGCCCTGTTCGCCGGCAATCACGCGGGTTGCGGTGATGCGGCTGTTGGTGCGGGCCTGCTTCTTGACCTCGGCCTGCACGACATCGAGCGGCATGCCCATCAGCGCTGCCGCGATCTCGGCCTGCTGCTCCTGGTCGTCGGTGATGCCGACGGCGGCGAAGATCGCCTCGTCCAGGGTAGGCGGATCGTGACGCACGCGCCGCGTGCCATATTTGGTATTCCAGTCTGCGCTCATAACGGCCTCGTTTTGATGCCGGGATACCTAGTGCCGCCAATGTTGCATTGCAATATGGAATCGGTGTGACATCTCAGCTATGCACCGGTCGGGTGTCAGGGCGGTGCCGCGACACCTGCACCGACTTCAATCCCTTGCTGTGGCCAGCGTTTCAGTGCCGCGTGCCCGGCTTCGGTGAGCCCGTAAATTCCCCGCTCAGCACGCTCGAACCAGCCGTACACATTGTTAAGCAAGATCTTACCGGCATCGGGACAGCGTTCGCGCAACTCGCTCACCCGCCGCGGGCCTTCGGCGAGCGCCGAGGCGCAGGCCAGCGCCTGCTGCCGATAGGCCGTCATGATCGGCGAACGGGTGCTGCCGCCGAGCACGGGATCGCCCTGGCGGCGCTGATGTTCGGCGACGAGCCGCGAGCGCACCTTCGGCTCGCGGCGCGGCGCAGCCGTCGGCGGCTTCACCAGCACCTCGACCTGGCCGCGATCGGTCACCCCGAGCATGCCGAAGCCGAGCCGGCGGCAGAGATTGCGGTAGCGCGCATCGCTCTCACGCCCTTTGCCGCGGGCCGACATTCTCGCGGCGATCCAGATCTCGTCGCCGGCCGGCGCGCGGTCGACCGCCTGGAGGATCAGCTCGAGATTGAAGGCGAGCTTGAGCTCGCCGATCACCACGACAGGTGGATCGCCGACGCTGAGGCCCACGAGATCGCAGCCGCCGATCTCGCCCTTCACGGTGAAGCCGAGCTCTTCGAGGAAGCGTTTGACGGGCAGATAGAGCGCGGTTTCCAAAGACAAGTTCCGAGTGTGATGTCCGAGCGGAGAATCAGTTGCAGGCAGTTTAGAGCCTTCTCGGCTCCGATTGAATCAGGGCTGTCTGGCAGAGATTCGGAGCGATACGCCTATACCCGCCCACCCACCGGGATCAGCGCACCGGTGACGCCGCTCGCGGCATCGCTGGCGAGAAACAGGATGACTTCGGCGAGCTCCTGTGGCGTCACCCATTTGGAGAAGTCTGCTTTCGGCATGTCGGCGCGGTTGGCGCTGGTGTCGATGATGGACGGCAGCACGGCGTTGATGGTCACCTTGCCCTTCCACTCATTGGCAAGCGCCTCGGTGAGGCGATGCACGCCTGCCTTCGACGCCGCATAGGGGCCCATGCCGGAGCCGGCCTGGAGCGCACCCATGGCGCCGATGTTGACGATGCGGCCGGCCTTGGAGGCGGCGAGATACGGCAGCGCCGCCCGCGAGGTGTTGAGTGCGGTCAGGACATTCAGCGCATGCATACGCTGCCACGTCGCGGTGTCGCCGTCGCCGACGGTCTCGAAGGCGAAGCCGCCCGCGATGTTGATCAGTGCATCGAGCTTGCCGAAGTGCTTTGCCGCGGCCTCGATCGCCGTCTTCGCCTGCGCCGCATCGGACAGGTCGACGCCGCGGATCTCGATTCTTTCAGGCGTTGCGGGAGCTTGCGACGGCGTGTAATCGATGCCGGCCACGCGCGCGCCGCGTGTCCGCGCCGTCTCGGCGACCACCTTGCCCAGCGCTCCAAGCGCGCCGGTCACGACAATGACTTTTCCTTGCACGGTGCTCTCCGTGGTTTCGCTTTGCCGGCGACTATTGCGTCCAGCGAATTGGACTTGCAATGGCGGCAGCTTCAAGGCTGGGCTATAGTTACAACTTTAGATCGGTGAGGAGGTTGTTCATGTCTGACAATTTGCCAACCATCGAATTTCCCGCTGCGATCGTCGACTTAAAATATCCGCTGATGCGGCTCCGGCAGGCTCTGGACGGGAAGGGTCCCGTTCGCATCGTAGCCATGGGGTCGTCATCAACGGCCGGACGAGCCGATGTTGTGCCGTATCCCTATCGGTTGGAGATGTATCTACGGCAATACTTCAAGGACGTCGTCCACCGGCCGGACATTCGGATTGACGTGCTGAACCGCGGCAAGGGCGGAGAAGAGGCAAACGAAGAACTCGTACGCTTTGAGGCCGATATCTTTCATGATGATCCGGCACTGGTCATCTGGCAGGTTGGAACGAACGCGGTCTTTCACAACGACCAGTACGACGTGGACGCTATTGCCGGGAATATCAGGAAGGGCCTGGCGCAATTGCGCGCTCGCGGTTTCGAGGTTCTGCTGATTGATCCGCAATATGTGACGAAGATGCTCTGGGACGACCGTGCTGAGCTTTCGGACAAGATGGTCCGGCTGATCCGCGATGCTGCCAATGAGGCCGAGGTGAATCTGTTTCAGCGTTGGGCACTGATGCGGCATTGGCACGTGCAAAACAACGTTTCGTTCGAGCAATTGCTGGACCCAGGTGATCCTGACAAGCTGCACCAAAGCGATTGGAGCACCCAGCAGATCTCCTTGGCCCTCAAGAGCGCGATGATCAAGGCCATAGGGCTGACGGCCTGAGGCGTCCGCCGCGGATCACGCTTGCAGATAACGCGCCTTCAGCGCAGTCCGTTCGGCTGCGCCGAGCTTGAGCCCGTCGCGCAAATAGGTTTCGATATCGCCGTATTCCTTGCCGACGGCTTCGAACGCAGCAGCAAGGTAAGAGGCTTCGACGCTGCCGATGGCATTGCGTACGTCCTCCGGCAGGTCGGTGGCAGCCGTCGCATCGCGCTTGTAATGCTGATTGGTGAGCAGGTAGTCCTCGGCAATGACGTCATCGGGGACGCCGAGTGCATGCAGGATCAGCGCGCAGGCAAAGCCGGTGCGGTCCTTGCCTGCAGTGCAGTGGATCACGAGCGGCGCGCGGTCTTCCAGGAGATGGCCGAACAGGTCGCGAAAGCTGTGCGTGTTGTGGCGAACGTAGTTGCGATAGGATTCGCGCATGAGCTCCAGCGCGACCGGTGCCGTCAGCGTGCCCCTCGCGAGCTCGGCGCGCAGCGCAGCGACGACCGTCGGCTCGATCGGCAGCGAGTGCACGGTGATCTCGTTCATGACGCAGACGCCGGCCGCGCGCTCCTCCAGCCCACGGAAATCGAATGCGCTTCGCACCCCCAGCGCGCGGACGATCTCGATGTCGGCTGCGGTGAGTTGGCCGAGATGGTTGGAGCGGAAGATGTGCCGCCAGCGCGTGATGCGGCCGTCGGTGGTTGGATAGCCGCCGAGATCGCGAAAATTGCTGGCGCCTTGCAAGGCGAGGTGGCGGGCAGGGGAGTCGGACATGAGATCAGCTTGGGTTATGGTTCCACCGGATGCGCTGCGGCATCCTTAAAGTCCATTACAGGGGGCGATCATGGGCCGACACAAGGCCATTGTTTTGGCTATCACCATGCTGTCGGCCGGAATTCTCCATAGTCGACCGGCCGATGCGCAGACATTCCAGACCTATCGCTGTGCCGATGGTACGCAGTTCATCATCGGGTTTTATGACGGCGACAAGCGCGCCTTCCTCCAGATCGACGGCGAGCCGGTGACGCTTGCCAAGCGGCTGACGGTCTCTGGCGCGCGCTATTCGAGGGCCGGGATCACGCTGACGATCGGCAGGACCGGGACCACCACGATCAGACATCTGAAGCGGCCGGTGACCGCCTGCGAGGTGATCTGAACGTTCTCTGTACCTGAATCAAAAAGGGCCGAAACCCTGGTTTCGACCCTTTTTCAAACTGCCGCCTGTGTTCGCGAGCGCGCGGCGGTATCAAACCAGTCACCGGCATCAGCGATCCCATTTCGGCTTGGCTTCGTCCACAGCGTCCTGGTGGTACCAGCTGTCGCTGCAGATCGAGACGTTCGTGGGAAGCGAAGCGTGATCGGCGGGAAGGCTGGTCTCGCCATAGCGGCGTCCCCCAAGAGCTGCGCGGCCCCCGGCAGGGAATTGGTAGATCTTCGCAGATCCGTGACTCAGACCATTGTTCATCATTACGATTTCTCCTTGGTCGAAGCGCCTTGGCCTCCATGGTGCGCCCGACTCGTTCGATTGTGGTTACTGAAATCCCCATATCGGCCGCGCGCCCCGAATTGGAAAGTGCTGAAAAGGAAATCAGTTGCCGCCCAATTTATAGGCAGGTCGCCTGCTGCATCTCCCAAGGCAGCGTGTCGGTGATCAACGCCTGGGCTATTCCAAAGGTTGCTGGTCAGTGCTGTGGGGCTTTACGAAAGTTGCTGGACGTTGATGCGCGTTTCATCGGCAACATCCCGCACGGCGCCGCCTGCTTCAGAATCGGGCGGTTTCCGCGGAGTTTTTGCGGTGCAGCTTCACGCGAAGGTGCGCGGCTATGACGCACGACGCCGGGGGCGGTTTGTCAGCGCCGAGGAGCCGCCTGCCGCAGTGGAAAACCTCCTGCAGTGCGGCCTTTTGGCACGTTAAATGCTTGTAGAGGGCCGGCCGATGGTGGCCGGGTACAAACGTGCGGGGACCCCAGGGCCCCAACCTTTCGCATCATCTACAGAGAGGCTCAATGACCAAGTATAAGCTCGAGTACATTTGGCTCGACGGATATACGCCGACTCCGAATTTGCGCGGCAAAACTCAGATCAAGGAATTCGCGTCGTTCCCGACGCTCGAGCAGCTTCCGCTCTGGGGCTTCGATGGCTCCTCCACCCAGCAGGCCGAAGGTCATAGCTCCGATTGCGTGCTGAAGCCGGTCGCCGTTTTCCCGGACGCCGCGCGCCCCAATGGCGTGCTCGTGATGTGCGAAGTCATGATGCCCGATGGCAAGACCCCGCATCCGTCAAACAAGCGCGCCACCATCCTCGACGACGCCGGCGCCTGGTTCGGCTTCGAGCAGGAATACTTCTTCTACAAGGACGGCCGCCCGCTCGGCTTCCCGACTGCCGGCTATCCGGCCCCGCAGGGTCCGTACTACACCGGCGTCGGCTACTCGAACGTTGGCGACGTCGCCCGCAAGATCGTCGAAGAGCATCTCGACCTCTGCCTCGCTGCCGGCATCAACCATGAAGGCATCAACGCGGAAGTCGCCAAGGGTCAGTGGGAATTCCAGATCTTCGGCAAGGGCTCCAAGACCGCTGCCGACCAGATGTGGATGGCTCGCTACCTGATGCTGCGCCTCACCGAGAAGTACGGCATCGACATCGAGTTCCACTGCAAGCCGCTCGGCGACACCGACTGGAACGGCTCGGGCATGCACGCCAACTTCTCGACCGCCTATATGCGCGAAGTCGGCGGCAAGGAGTATTTCGAGGCGCTGATGGCGGCCTTCGAGAAGAACCTGATGGACCACATCGCCGTCTACGGCCCGGACAACGACAAGCGTCTGACCGGCAAGCACGAGACCGCGCCCTGGAACAAGTTCAGCTACGGCGTGGCCGACCGCGGCGCTTCGATCCGCGTTCCGCACTCCTTCGTCAACAACGGCTACAAAGGCTATCTGGAAGACCGCCGTCCGAACTCGCAAGGCGACCCCTACCAGATCGCTTCGCAGATCCTGAAGACGATCGCGTCCGTGCCGACCGACAAGAAGGCCGCGGCCTAAGATCCTCCCGGCCCGGGCCTGGGGGGCTGACCCGGGTTGGTCTCAAATCCGCCTGAGCTGCAAGGCTCCGGCGGATTTTTGCATTCTGATGGCAGCTGTTCCTGTGACCCGCCGGCCTCTTCCCGCGCGAAGCTTGTCGATTGCGTTCGAATGCGGGAGAGTGCCCCCGGATGCGCGCAGGTCCGGGGACACGGCGGGTGTTTGAAGGCTTCTACAAGGTGAGATTTCAGCTCGGCGACGCGGTCGGCCGGAGCGTGATGCATGCCGGCAATGGCAAGATGCTCGGCGGCAATTCGGCCTTCGCCCATATCGGCACCTACGACAAGACCGACAGCGGCGTCGACGTCGTGATCAAGACCGTCCGCCATAACCCCGATCCGAGCTACCGCGCCATGGCCGGCACCGACGATGCGACCTTGATCGCGAAGGGCTGGGCCGATGGCGATCTCTATCGCTTCAAGGGCGAGCTGAAAGAGCTGCCGGGCGTACCCTTCCAGTCGCTGATGACGCCGATCACCGAAGACGAGGTGCCGATCGTCGGCGGCGTTGGTGAAGCCGGGATCGCCGACGGCCTCTATTCGATTCATCTGCGGATGCTCGACGGCCTCGATGGCGGCCTCACCGGCGTGATGCTGCTCAACCAGGGCCGCATCCTCGGCGGCGATGCGGCGTTCTACTATCTCGGCAGCTACACCGCCGCGAAGGGCCGCTGGAAAGGCCAGATCCTCAATCAGGAGCACACGCCGGCCAAGGACGATCCGATCTTCGGCGGCCACGAGGTCGGCATCGGATTCTCCGGCCGCTATGACGCGGAAGAGGCGGTGCTGGAGGCAACGGCTCTCGCCGGCAAGCGCAGCCTGCGCCTGACCGCCGCGCTCAAGCTGATGCACCGCGCCTGATCGCGACAGGAATTGCATATGGACAACATTCGCATGCTCTCGACGCTCGGCCTGATGGGTGCGATGCGCAGCCTGTCGTCTGCGTATGAAGCTGCGACGGGCGTGCGCATCGACGCCGATTTCGCGCCGACCCAGGCGCTGCTGCAACGGCTCCGCGATGGCGAGGCGGCCGATCTCGTCATCCTCACCCGCGAGGGGCTCGACGCGGTGATCGGTGAGGGCCGCGTGGTCGCCGACAGCGCGGCTGACCTCGCACGTTCCTACGTCGGCATTGCCGTGCGGGCAGGGCAGGCGCATCCCGACATCACCAGCGAAGCCGCGTTGCGCGCAACGCTGCTTGCGGCGCGATCCGTCGCCTATTCGCGGCTCGGCGCCAGCGGAATCTACTTTGCCCAGTTGATCCAGCGATTGGGCATCGCGGTCGAGATCAACGCCAAGGCCACCATCGTGCAGCAGGGCTTTACGGCGGAGCGGCTCGTCAACGGCGAGGCTGATCTCGCCGTACAGCAGATCAGCGAGCTGAAGCAGGTTGGCGGCATCGAGGTCGTCGGCCCGATCCCGCATGATTTGCAGACGCCGGCCGTGTTCTCCGTCGGCCGCATGGCGAATGCGACACACGCCGAGGCCGCCGACAGGCTGCTGCGCTATCTGGCCTCGCCGGAGGTCGTGCCCGTGCTGCGCCAATCGGGACTCGAGCCTTGAATTTGCCGGGGCGGGGACGCAACGTAGTGGCCATGCGGACTTACCTCCTTGCCATCCTCTTCGCGCTCGCCGCGCCCTTGGCGGCGCAGGCGCAATCGGCTGATCTCGTCCTGTGCGACCGGGTGGCGGCCGATCCCAGCGATCCCGACAAGCCGGCCGACGTGAAGGGCGTGACGGAGATAGCTTCCTCCGACGTCGCGACCGCCATCAAGTTCTGCAAGCAGGCCGCCTCCTCCTCGCGCCGCGCGATGTTCGCGCTCGGCCGCGCCTATGCCGCCAACCGGCAGACGAGCGAGGCGATCGCCGCCTGGCGCAAGGCTGCCGACAAGGGATCGAGCTCTGCGATGGTCGAGCTCGGCGTCGCCTATGGCACCGGCTCCGGCGTTGCGAAGGACGAAGCACAAGCGCGCAAGCTGTTCGAGAAGGCGGCGCAATCAGGCAATCCCCGCGGCGTCAGCAATCTCGCCGCGCTCGGAGGCGCAGGTGGCGCTGCGCCGGCCGATCCCGCGCAGTCGCGCGCGCTGCTCGGCAAGGCCGCCGAGACCAACGCGGAAGCGCAGTACCAGCTCGGCCTGATGCTTGCGAGCGGCAATGGCGGGGAGAGGGACGACGCCGCGGCGCGCGCGCTGTTCGAGAAGGCGGCCGCGCAGAACCATCCCGGCGCGCTGGAGCGGATGGGCGCCTTCGCGGAAGGCGGCCGCGGCGGGCCGAAGGACAAGGACGCTGCCAAGGCCTATTACGAGCGCGCCGCAGCGCTCGGCGACGATGACGCCAAGAAGGCGCTGGAGCGCATTCGCTGCCCCTATGCCATCAAGGACAAGCAGGGCAAGCTCGTCACAACGCTGTGCTTCTGAGCCCGCACTGCCGGAACCTGGCTCGCGCCTACGCCGTTGATATCAAGACACAACGGAGCGCGATCATGATCCGCAAACTGGCATCGGGCGAATACCGCCTCTATTCACGCAAGGTGAATCCGAAGACCGGCAAGCGCCGCAATCTCGGCACCTTCAAGAGCCGCGCGGCGGCCGAGAAGCACGAGCGCGAGGTGCAGTACTTCAAGCGGCACTGATGGACGGCGAATGCCGTCCAGGAGCCCGGCAAAACAAAACTTGCGAAAACAACCCCATGCACAGTAGCCAAGGGGTTGAAATCGCACGCATTGCGGATTAATCGAAATTCAAATTGACCCGTCGGGCAAAACAGGGGCATAATGTATCATGACAGCGAACGCCCCGTAAGCGGCCCTGCGCGAAAGCCGGGTGGTTTCAATGCGGCGACGGTGCTAGGTAGCCCCCAGTTTTTACCGATTTTGCAGGTTCAAGACGTTGCTGGACGGACTGTACAAGGTTGAATACGGCGTCAACGATGCGTTCGGCCGCAGCATCATGTGCCTGCACGACGGCAAGATGCTGGGCGGCAATTCGGGCTTTGCGCATCTTGGCACCTATGTCGAGCGCGACGGCGAGATCATCGCTGAGGTCATCACCGAGCGGCATAACCAGGATCCCAACTACAAGCCGCTGATGGGCGCCGACGTCGCCTCGATCGGAGCACGCGGCCGGCTGTACGGCAACCAGATCCGCCTTCAGGGCAGCGCGGACACGATGCCGGGCGCCAATTTCTGGGCCAATCTCACGCCGCTCGACGACGAGGCGCTGCCGCCGAGCGGAGCCGTCGGTCCGGGCGGGATCGCCAACGGGCTCTATGGGATGAGCCTGCGCGCGCTCGATGGCGTGGATGCCGGACTCTCCGGCGTGATGCTGCTGATCGACGGCCGCATCCTCGGCGGCGATGCGTTCTTCTACTATCTCGGCTCCTATTCCTCCGCGGACGGCCGCTGGAAGGGCGAGATGCTGAACCAGGAGCACACGCCGGCGAAGGGCGAAAATCCCGTCTTTGGCGGCCTCGAGGTCGGGATCGGCTTCTCCGGCACCTGCACGGCCGATAGCGGTGAGCTCGAAGGCATCGCACTCGCCGGCAAGCGCAGCCTGCGCCTTGCGGCCTCGCTCAAGCTGATGCGGCGGGCGTAGGGCGTTGAGTCGACGCACGCTCCGCTGCGCTCCCGTGACACTGCGGCTTTTGTCTTTTTCAGAACGTCCTAGCCAACGCCCTTCACGACGAACGATTTGTCCGAAATGAAATCCAGGCCATGTCCGCGTGGCTCACCGACCTAGAAACCGCTGCAACGCAGCCGGGTCGTCAGCGTATGCTCGGGCGCCGGCGTGCCATACATCACTCATAAAAGGGACCGCGATGTTTATTGCTCTTCTGAAATTTGGATCTAACAAGGCACAAGCCGGCCAGTTCATGCAAGGCCACAACGATTGGCTCAAGCGCGGCTTCGACGACGGCGCATTCCTGATGGCAGGGAGTCTTCAGCCGAACCTTGGCGGAGCCATACTCCTGAGCGGTCGCCTCTCTCGTTCGCAGGTCGAGGAGTGCGTCGCTCTCGATCCATTTGTCGCGGCGGAAGTTGTTACTGCCGAGATCCTCGAGATTACGCCTTCACGCATAGACGACCGCTTGACGGACCTTTTCGCCTGACGCTTGACGATCTGTCGGCGGTAGCAGCTAATTGGCAGCAGCGACATCCCGCGACGCAGGACCTGGCTTACGCAAAGAGATCGGTGAATGGCCGAATGCCAATGCGTATGCGCGCGAGAACGCTGCTGCGCTGCCAAAACCCACGCGCCTCGCGACCGACTTGACGCGCTCGCCGCGCTGGAGCTCACGCTGGCCAAGTGTCAGCCGCCACGCCTTAAGATAGGCAGCCGGTGTAGTGCCGGTCACTTTGGGAAACAGAGTCATGAAGCGGCTCCGCGAGAGTCCGCTGATACTCGCAAGCTCCTCGGTGTGCCACGGGCGAGAGGGTTGATCGTGCATAGCGACCAGAGCCTTGTGGATCGCTGGATGGGATAGGCCGGCAAGAAGTCCTGGTCGCGTTGAGCCGATATCGATTGCTCTCCGAAGCACAAGCAAGATGATCACCTCGCACAAGCGGTCGAGAGCGACTTGCCTGCCGCATCGCATGTCCGAGGCCTCAGTTACAAAGGCTGCAGTCAGAGCTTGTAGGGTAGGGGATTCGCCGAGGGGGATCACGATCCGCTCGGGCATTGCATTCATGAGCGGGTTTGTGATGCCCCCGAACTCGATGGTCGCCGCAGCCAGGATATCGCCGCCGCGATCGGGCATCGCATCACGGTGGGGGCAGAAGACGACGCTCCTTGCGCAGCCACCCTCTCCAACAACAACAAGGTTTGCGACCGCGTCTCGGGCATCTTTCGCAGCGACCGTAACCGACATTTGGAAGGCGTCGAAGAAGGCGGAAAGCCTGTCGCGCTTGGCCGTCACAGGACTCTCAATCATGTTTCGGGGACCATTCATGCTCTCCAGTGTGGCATGAGCTGGATCTGGGAGCAACCGGTCCTGTGCTGCCCCTTGGTCCGTGAAAGGAATCCAAATGCTTATACCTCGCCAGAAAGCGCCGCCCCTTGTCGTAAACACGCTCGACCATGGTCCCTTCGACCTGGCAACCGAGAGCCCAGAGCGCATGTCGCTCGTCTGCTTCTATCGCGGCTTGCATTGCCCGATCTGTGCCAACTACCTGAAGGAATTAGAACGCCTGACGCCGGAATTTGCCATCCGCGGCGTCACCACCGTCGCTATTAGTTCAGATGGGGAGGAGCGAGCTCGCCAGATGGCGGACAAGATCCAAGCCAAGAATTTGCGTGTCGGATATGGTCTAGGACTGAGCGATGCTCGCAATTGGGGTCTGTATATATCGACATCTCGGGGAAAGACCTCGATCGGAATCGAAGAACCTTCTTTGTTCTCTGAACCCGGCGTGTTTCTGATCAGACCGGATCAAACGATCTACTATCTCTCCGTCCAATCCATGCCGTTCGTCAGGCCCAACTTCTCTGAAATGGTCCAGGCGTTGGATTTCGTCATCAAGAACGACTATCCAGCCAGAGGAGAATATAACGGCGCGATTTAAGACGTTGAGCCCGTCTCGATCCGCAGGCTCAAACGTTAGCGCTACCGCTTTCCGAAAGATTCCAGGCTCGCTGCCGGTGATCGCTGAACTGAGGCGGCGCGCGACAATCTAAGGCCGCAGAACAATCTGCGGCCATTTTGCCTAGCCGTTACTCTTTTCTGAGTGCTCAGCACAACTTGGTGAGTCCGGCTGCCGTATTCGATCCAATTGAAAAAGTGCTCGTGTGAGGTATCCCACAAAGGTTGTGTAGTATTCACGATACGACTCCGCAAGGGCACCGATGCCCGGTCTCGTCAATTGTGGCGGGATGGCTATAGGAGAAATTCAAATGGCAATTTCTTATCCAAAGCCACATCCACCATCACCTGCTCCAGCTAATACTGCTGTACATAAGCTGGTCCACACTCCACCCAATGATCTTGTCCAGGCAGCGGAGTTGCACTTTCACAAGTCGCTAAAGCACGACGACGACGGGCGAGTGATCCCGAGCTCATTCAAATCATTTTTAGCAGCTCTGAATGAGCATCGCCCGGCGGATTTTCAGAACATCGAGTCAGCCGGCCTCCGTCCGCTCGTAAATCCGCAAGCAGGTCTGGCCGCCGATCGACTCACCTTGGCTGGTTGGCATTTCCGCATTCCGAAACCACCGGAGCAGGACGGGAAGCATGAGACTGCAGCCGCGGAGATGATCGAGCTTTACTGGATGGCATTGCTCCGTGACGTCAATTTTCTGGATTATCCGAGCAACGCCCTGGCACAAGCCGCAGCCAGCGAACTGAGCGCTCTCAAGCTATATGCCCATCCCGACTCGAGTAATCATCCCAACTACACTGCCCGGCCCGTCACGCCGGCAACGCTTTTTCGAGGCGGCGAATGGACGCCAGCGGGACAAACGAACCAGGAGCACCTTGGGCCGCTCGTTTCACAATTTCTCTGGCTTGACGTGCCGTATGGGTCTTTGCGGATCAAGCAAACTGAAGGGCGGGTTGTAAACACCGACTATCAGTCTGGAGGCGTCCCTCACATGATCGCATGGGCCGATTGGCTCGACGTGCAGAGAGGAAAAGCCTTTCCGTCATCGATCGAGCTCCCGGCCACCCCGCGGTACATTCAGAACGCGGGCGACATCGCGCGATACGTCCATCTTGACGCACTGTATGAAGCCTACCTGAACGCTGCCCTGATCTTGCTCGGTAGCCCTGGCGTTAAGCTGGATGCGGGAAATCCCTACAACCGGGATGCGCCGGTCTTCCCGCATGAGGAGGGCTTCGGCACCTTTGGCTCGCCGTTCATACTTTCGCTGGTCTGCGAGGTGGCGACATGTGCGTTGAAGGCGGTGTGGTACCAGAAATTTATCGGAAACCTGCGCCTGCGCCCGGAAGCCTATGGCGGTTTGGTCCACCGTGCGCTGCACCCCACGGGTTTGAAGGCCGCCGAGGCGCAATTGGCGCTCTCAAACGGGCTTGCGGTGTTGCAGGCGTCCAACGCCTCGGGCGGCGCGGTTGCAAGAATCAGGCAAGCGAACGCCGCTCACGGCGCCAACAGCGACAGCTACTTGCTGCCGATGTGTTTCGCCGACGGCTCACCGGCCCACGGCTCCTACGGTGCGGGCCATGCCACTGTCGCCGGCGCATGCGTCACCGCGCTGAAGGCTTATTTTGCAGGAACACAGAAGCTCAAGGATGTTGGGATTACGCCGGTTATCCCGACGTCCCAAGGAACAGACCTGACAACTGTCGGAGTGCCAGATGCTGACCAGCTAACGATTGCAGGCGAACTCGACAAGGTCGCGTCCAACATTGCAATCGGACGCAACATGGCGGGCGTTCACTGGCGTACCGACTACAGCGCGTCCATGCTTCTAGGGCAGCGGATCGCGACGAGCGTCCTGTATCACCTCCGGCGGGACTACCATGAGCGTCCCTGGAAGTTCAGCTACTTGAGCTTCGGCAAAAAGGTCGTTGAGATAGAGCAGGACAGGGTCACCTACGACGGAGCCCTTGTCCTCGATGGTGACGACGACCTTGATCCTGCTCTCGAGGCGGCAAAGCTTTCGGCAATAGTTTAGTCGCGACAGTTCGGCCTAATTGAATGTTGCTCTCGATCGCTGCGGCAGTAGCCATCTGCCGCAGCGGGCTGGCTCTATCCATTGCTCCCTAAGTTGCTGCAGAAACACCCTGGCTGCTGCCGATCGATGGACCGCTTCTGACTCTAAGCGGTTCTTGGACGGTGATGGCAGGGTCAGACCGGGCTCAATCGAGTGCAGGGCACAATCGGCGCTGATGACCCAAAGCAGGTAAATTGGACGACGACGTTCGCGCTCGCCGGCAAGCGCAGCCTGCGCCTTGCAGCTTCGCTCAAGCTGATGCGGCGGGCGTAGGGCGTCTACTCACAGCGCCACGGCTGGATCAACCGGTGTGCTCGCGTTGAAATCCGGATAGATCGGCCGCATCGTCGCAGTCATTTACCTTGCTCGTTGTGGCTAAGCTTCAGCCAGGGCAATTGCTCGTTGGCGAAAAAATGCTTCCTCGGCTGAAGCTCCGCCGCCCGGTCGAAGGCACCGACGTGATAGTGCGTCTCCGTTGGAAAGTGCACGGTAGCGCAGGTCAGCGTCGAGCCGCAGCGGGCACAGAAAACGCGCGTCGTTCCCGGCGATGATTTAAACGTGGTGATGGCGCCTTCGGTCACCGTGACAGAGTCGTTCTCGAACCGGACGAACACGCTACGGGCGCGCCGGAATGGCGGCGGCAGCTATCGCCGTGACACCAGAAGATTCCCTTCGGCCGGCCTCGCGCCTCGAAACGCACCGCCCCCCAAAGGCAACGTCCTGAAAAGGTTTCGCTCACGTTCGTGCTCCGGGCCTGACCTCCATAGCGACGAATACTATCGCCCCCGAGACGAAAGTGAGCGCGCCGATCGCTCCGATCGCCCAGGCCATGCCGAACAGGTCGGCGATGATGCCGGCCGATAGCGCCCCGATCGCGTAACCGAGATCGCGCCAGAAGCGATAGACGCTGAGTGAGCGTGCGCGCCAGCTTGGATGCGAAGCGTCGGACACGGCAGCGATCAGGCTCGGGTACACCATGGCCGTACCAAGTCCGAGAAGCAGGCTGCCGACCAGCCACCATTCGAAATGGCTTGTTGCAGCGCTCAAGAATAGACCGGCGGCCTGGACCCACATGCCGGCCACGATCAAGCCCTTGCGGCCCCACCGATCAGAAAGAGAGCCCGTGGCGATCTGCAGGATGCCCCAAGTGGCCGGATAGACGGCCTTCAGTATGCCGATCCGGTCGACGGGGAGGCCGAACGAGGCGAAGAACAGCGGAAAGATGCCCCAGCTCATTCCATCATTCAGATTGTTGACGAGCCCAGCCTGCGACGCGGCGAATAGATTGCGATCTCCGAACGATGTGAGGACGAATATCTCCCTGAAGCTGATCGGGGACGCTTGACGCGCATGCGCTGCGGTCTCCAGCCGAACGTGCTCGCGTGTGTCGCGCACCAGCAGGATCGAGAGCACTGTGCCTAGGATCGCATAGGCAACGCCGAGGTAGATCGGTGCCGGCCGCAGTCCGTATTTCGAGGCAAGATATCCAGTGAGGAAAGCGGTCACGCCTACCGCGAGATAACCGGCGAACTCGTTCAGGCCCACGGCAAGTCCCCGCGACTTCGGTCCGACGAGATCGATTTTCATGATTACCGTCATCGACCAGGCAAGACCCTGGTTGATGCCGAGAAGGGCGTTTGCTGCGATGACCCATCCCCAGCTCGGCGCCCACATGATCATGAGCGGCACCGGCAGGCCGACGAGCCAGCCGAGGATCAGAACACGTTTGCGTCCCCAGGCGTCGGCGAGCTGGCCGGAGATCAGATTGGCGCAAGCCTTCACGACGCCGAAGCTGACGATGAAGGAAACGACGAGCGTCGTCGAACTGATCCTGAATTCCTCGGAGCCGATCAACGGCACGACCGTGCGCTCGATCCCGACCATCCCGCCGACGAAGGCGTTGATCAGGACGAGCAATGCGAACTGCGGCCAGTTCTCTTTCAGCCCCAGTTGGACAGACGAGGCAATCTGTGGACCAGTTACAGCTTCGGTCATTAGTTCAGGCCGCGGCCGCCGCCATGCCTGAGTTTGCCGCCCTGATCCGCGCGGCCTCTGGCGGCGCCGGCGGAATCTCGGCGACCATGAACCGAACAAACTCGGCTTCATCCTCGATTTTGAACGCCTGATTGTGCCGCTTCTCGAAGCCGATCGCGGAGGATGGTTTGCCGCTCAGGCGCCGACCGCAAACCGAGCCCGCATAGGCGCCCGGCAGCACCTCGACGTAGTCAGGAAGCTCCTTCAGCCTGCTCACGCTTCGGAACAGTTGCCTGGCGCCTTCCTCCGCGCTCACGGCAAGTTCGGTGCGGCCGAGATCACCGACCATGAGCGTGTGACCGGTGAAGACGAACCAGGGTTCGTTGGCGCGTGTTTGGTCTGTAACAAGGATGCAGATGTGCTCGGGCGTATGACCCGGCGTGTGCATCACCGTCGCCGACACGTTGCCGAGGGGAAGAACTTCGCCGTCGTGCACACCCTTGTAGGGAAACGATACACCAGCCTCCGTCGAGAGCACGTACTCAGCTCCCGCTGCGGCGGCGAGCGCCCGGCCCGCTGACAGGTGATCGGCATGGACATGAGTGTCTATGACGAAATGGATCCGCATGCCGGTATTGTCGGCCGCCTGCAGGTAGGGCTGAATATCGCCGACCGGATCAACGACCGCGCCGGCAGCTTTGCCGCCGCAGCCGAAAAGGTAGGAGATACCGACTGGATCGCTATGCAAGAACTGGCGGAGAATCATGGACTTGCACTCCCTCGAGAGAAACGCTAGATACATTCAATCAATCTGCTGAATGATATATTGAAGGACCGCCGTGTCAAGCTCAGGACCGAAACAGGAGATCTATGAAAACCTTGCCGAGGTGGCGCAGGCGCTCGGCCATGCTCACCGGCTTGAGCTGCTGGAGCACCTTGCGCAGGGGATACGCACCGTCGAGGAGCTGTCGGCTCGGGCACATCTGACATTCGCCAACACGTCGCGGCATCTGCAGATACTGAGGCGCGCGCGCCTCGTCGAAACGGAGCGTCGTGGCAAGCACATTCTCTATCGCCTCGCTGGCGATGCCGAAGTAGTGACGCTGATCAAGGCGCTGGGTCGGGTCGGTGAACGGAATGTCGCCGAGATCGGTCGTGTTGTGACCGATTACTTCCAAGCCCGTGATGCGCTTGAGCCCGTCTCGCGCGACGACCTGGTCGCGCGATTGCGGGACGATCTGGTTACGTTGCTCGATGTGCGGCCCGAGGATGAGTTCGCGCTGGGCCATCTGCCGGGGGCGCTCAACATTCCTCTGGCTGAACTGGAAAGACGTTTGGGCGAGTTGCCGCAAGGCCGTGAAGTGATTGCGTATTGTCGCGGGCCCTATTGCGTTCTTTCGTTCGAGGCCGTGGCGGCGCTGCGGGCGCGCGGCTATCGCATTCGCCGCCTTGAGGACGGTTACCCGGAGTGGAAGGCCGCCGGCCTGCCGGTCGAATCCGTTGCTTGAAGCAGGTCGATCAGGTGCATCATGGATGATAAGCCTCATCGCGCGGAACCCGCGTGGCCGATCGTTGGCGTAAAGGATCACAAGGCGCCCTCCGTGTTCCGGCCTGAATCCCTGTTGAGGGAGGCGCGCCGGCAGAGACAGTTGCCGCTCGTAGCTGTGCCCGAAATCCGCGTGCTCGATCCGGATGGTGACGTCGTTCGTCACCTCAAGCGGACCGGCGCCGGCCGCATCCATGAAGGTTGGGCCTGCTACCACACCGAGCTTCTTGCCTTCGATCTCGACGACATCGGCGAGGTCGGGATCGTCGGCTGCGCGGTCGGGGCACCCTTCGCCGTCCTGGTCGCCGAGCAGCTCTTCGCGTCGAACTGCCGACTGCTCGTCAGCGTCACCTCGGCGGGCCAGATCAATCCCATCGGACCTACTCCCTATTTCGTCCTGATCGACCGCGCGCTGCGCGACGAGGGGACGAGTTATCACTACCTGGCTGGCTCGACTTTCGCGGCAGCACCCGACATGTCGCTTCTGGATCGCGTCGAGCGGGCGGGCCGATCGCTGCCGGAGAAACTGCATCGCGGTTCGACCTGGACGACGGATGCTCCCTATCGCGAGACCGAAGCGGCGATCTCGCGAGCGCGCGAGCTGGGGACGCTCGCCGTGGAGATGGAAGCTGCGGCGCTCTACGCTTTCGGCACGACGAGCGGCAACTCGATCGTCTGCTTCGCCCACGTCACGAACTCGATGGCGCAGACCGAGGGCGACTTCGAGAAGGGCGAGGCCGACGGCGCCAAGGCCACGCTTGCCGTCGTTGCCGCTGCGGCGCGCGGCTGGCAGAATGACGCGAGGATCTCGGACAACGCTTGAACCGCAGGCAACAAATGCAGCTAGAGTCGACCCTCACGTGTCCGGCGTGTGGCCATCAACAGATCGAGACCATGCCGACGGATGCCTGCCAGTTCTTTTACGACTGCAGGAGGTGCGGCCTACGGCTAAAGCCCAAGTCGGGCGACTGCTGCGTCTTCTGTTCCTACGGGACCGTTCCATGCCCCCCGATCCAAACGAGCGGGGTGTGCTGTTCGTAGACTATTCGGCACTGTCCGGATCGCGAGACGATCACCGATTGCGGCGCGGTCGCGAATGGCGTAGCTGGATTAATCCTGATCGGCCAAGACGGGAGGGACGAAGCAGAAAGTGCCGCCTCGTCCCGTTTTGTCTCCCCCGTGGAAGGAACGGCATTGCGGCCACAGCCGTTCTCCCCCAACCGAGCGGTAGAACAGAGAAGCGGTATACCACCAGGCGGTAGAATGAGCGGCACCAGCTTAGCGCTTTCCGACATGGCAAGTTGCAGAAAGTTGGAGTCGAATACGGCCCCGAAGTCCTCGCATCCCGCGCGTTGCCATATCGGATGTCCTGTGGCCCGTTTGAGACCTCACGATGGGCACTGAAGATGTCCGCTCGCCGCGGTAGACCGCAAGCCATCGCAGAGGAGCAAACCGAAGCGATTGACCCAAAAATCAGACACCGAGCCGATAATGGCTTACGTTGATGCTTTCGCGTCCGGTCGCCTCGCAACGAGACCGTTGCCGACGCATTGCAGCACCGTATCGCCTTTTTGGTTACGCAAGCGGAACTGGCCGCGAACGACTCCACTATCGGGCCTCGACTTCGACTCGCGCTTTTCCAACGTGATCGCTTCGAGATAGAGTTCGTCGCCGGGACGCACTGCGTTGGGCAGCCGCAACTCATCATAGCCCAACCCCGCAATGGCACATACCGGAGGCTGTAATTCGTTAGTTAGCGAGATGAAGATCGCGAACGTGTGGGCGGCGGATGCCGACAGTCCTCCAAAAACGGAACGAGCAGCGGCTGCCTCATCGATATGGAAGGGCCTCGGGTCATACTGCTTGGCGAACTGAATGATTTCTTCCTTGGAGACAGAATAGGGCCCAGCCTTCTGGCTGTCACCGACCTCGACGTCTTCAAAATATCCGTTGGTCATTGATCAAATCCTCTACGCACGGGCTGACGAAAAGGACGGCATAAGCTGACCTTGGGAACTATAGCCCAGTGCCGGTCAAAATCACCACGTTTGCCCCTGGCCTTAAGCCGTCATAATGCTCGACGGGCCGACGAAGTGATCGAATAACATGCAGGGTCAGGTTGTGGCCCGAATACGAACTCCAAGCGTAGCGTCAAATTGTCGGCCCATCGGGATCGAGCGGAAGCGGCCGGCCAATCGTCCGAGTGACGCTTTGCCCCAAAGCCGTCGAACAAGTCTGGATGGCCAGCGTGCCCTTGAATCAGAATTGAACCAAGGGAATGACGGTGCTATCGTTCAACGACATCATTCCTCGTTGGTATGATGGTGCGGGCGCGATCAGGCTTACGGACTGCCGCCTGCCATTTGTAATTGGAATACTTCAGCTGGTGCCCCGCCTCCGGACCCATTTCAAAGTCGGCCGGGCAATGTTTCTTGACGCGTTACCCTCCGACATTCCCCTTGACTCGGAGGCGGGCATTTTAGGTCAGGCGTAACCAACAAATCGATTTTCGACATGTCGATTCTGGAAAGTCGAGCCGATCGCGGCGCGGTCAATCAGCGTTCTGCAGGGCGCAACCGTCGTCACCTGATCGCTTCGATAGTGTGCACCACTTGCATCGTTTCATTGGCAGAGGATGCGTGGGCTCAATGTGCAGCTCGCGATGTCCTGCAAAACGAGATGAAGGCGCACAAGCCGCGTCCATCCTATGCGCTCCAACAGCTCAAGTCCGCGCGCGATGTTCCGACGTGGAAGACAATTAGGGTCGGCACCTTTGCCAATTCTGTTGCGCTGCGTAACGTGCTGGACGCCATGCGGTGCGGTGTCGGCGGCACGGCTGCCGAAATCCTCGCTCGACCGACCTTCACCGTTGCTTCTAAGGCAGCCGAAGTGAAGCTTGTCGTTGTGCGAGTAGCCGAGCTTGGGTTCAAGACGGATACCGTGACTTTGGCTGCTATTTACGCGCGCGCCATGCAGATCGGCTTCAAGCTCGCCGACGCGGAGGTCGGTCCGCAATTGCGGATTCAGTATCTGGACCAGCCTATGGGCGAATTTCTCACCATCGCAATGAAGCCAATCAAGACGTGGGGCGGCGAACCGACTATTCTGAACGTCGCGAATGGCGGAGCTGGATTGATCCTGATCGGCCAAGACGGGAGGGACGAAGCGGAAAGTGCCGCCACGTCCCGTTTTGTTTTCGCGCGATCCAACGAACCTGCACCCAACAACGAACTTGAGAAGGCAGCCGCACTTTCGCCCCCGTGGACGGAACGGCATTCTGGACCTCAGGGTAATTGGTAGTCCGGTTGTGGACCCGGATCAGACTTCCGGGCCACTTCTAATATGCCTGAGCGAGATCCGGCGAGCTCTTATCCGGCACGCCGCGAGCATGGGGATCGGCTCGGTCCTTTGCTCGTTCACCGTTCAGGAAGGCCCGCCTTACGCAGACCCTCAGCGATGCGCTGAAATTCGGCAAGGAAAACGACGTTATCAGACCACTCAGACCCATCCTGCAACCAAAGGGCAACGGTGTAGTTGGGCATGAGCCGACGAAGCTCGCCGACGGCGGCAAGAGCTTCGGGCTCATGTCCCGTCAATGCGTTGGCCGCGGCGAGATCTGCATAGGCAATCCAAAAGGGATTCACTGTAATGGAGCGGCTGCACCAGTCTATCGCTTCATCATATTGAGCGAGATGGCTGTGCGCATGACAGGCGTAGAAGTACCACGTGCTTAGGAGCGGATCGCGGGGGCTGAGCTGGATGGCCATTTGGAGTGGGGCAAATGCCTCCGCAGATCGGCCAACACGTATCTTGGCAGCGCCCAGCGCGCCATGAGCCGGGGCGAGACTAGGATTTATCCCGATTGCGGCCATATACTCGCTGACAGCAGCGTCGAGATTCCTGCCCTTGGCGCGTTGGATCTCGCCCTTTACAAAATGTGCCATTGCGTCGCTGGGAAACTGGGACAGAACCTGATCCACCGTTTTCTCAGCGCGCCGTAACTTATCGGCGGGTGCATCGGTCCAACGATAATTGACTTGTATTGCCAAAGTATCTGCCAACCCCACGAGGGCCTTAGGGTAGCCGGGGTCGATCCGCAGTGCGCGCTCGAAGAGGGCACCCGACTCGGCTACCTGTTCGCGCGAATAGGGACGATTGAGCACGGCCAGGCCCTGCATTGTAAGATCGACCGCGTCGGGATTGTTGGGCCGCGCGACCTCCGCGTCGCGGCTTTCGTGGTTAGTCAACTCGAGATCAAGCCGCCGCGCCAATCCACCCGTGATGACATCCTGAAGCTGCAACGATTTGGACCACTCACCGTCGACGCTCTCCGACCAGATCTGGGCGCCGGTTCGCGTATCGATCAGCCGGGCGTTGATCCGGACAATCGACTCCGTTCGGCGCAAGCTACCGTCGAGGATATAACGGACGCCGAGTTCGCGGCGAACGCGCTTTGGGTCAACGTTCTTATAGGCACGGGCTGTACTCGGCGCGATCACGAAGCTGTCCTCGATCCGCGAGAGATCGGAGCTTAGATCATCAGCAACACCTTCCGCAAAGTACTCCTGCTCGGGTTCGTTGCTCAAATTCGTGAATGGCAGCACGACAATCGATAGACGATGCTTCACCAATTGTGGCTCATTCCATCGCATGTACCAGTAACCAAGACCGCCGCCAGCCATGAGCAGGAGAAGCGCCATTGTAAGACCCATCCGAGCTCGCCGGCTATGCGCAGGCCACTGGACAAACGGAAAGCCCGAAATGACCGGCAGCGTATCGGAGAGCTGCGAAGCATAGACTCGGACTGGGAGAGCGATATTTTTGAGGTTCTGCTCGCCCAGATCGGCGAACTCGACCCCGACCTTGCCACGGACTTGATCGTAGGCGGCCGAAGATATGCAGATGCCCCCGGCCTTCGCGATGCCTTCAAGCCGCGCCGCGACATTCACGCCATCGCCAAAGATGTCATTCGGCTCGACAATCACATCGCCGATATTAATTCCCACGCGGAAGACTATGCGCTTGGCGTCTGGATCATCGATTGTCAGTTCCTTGACACGGGTCTGAAATTGTACCGCAGCTCGAACCGCTTCGACCGCGCTCGGAAATTCCGCCAAGAAGCCATCGCCGGTGTTCTTAACGATGCGGCCATCGTGGTCGGCAACTGCCGGGCCGACTGCGTCCGTCAAAAGCGCAGTCAGTTTGGCATGCGTTGCCTCTTCGTCATTGTGCATGAGCCGCGAATAGCCGGCCACGTCGGCGGCCAATATCGCCGACAGCCTGCGCGCGATCCGGGCTGGCCGCTCCTGCACCATGGCCGGCTCTCCAACCCGCTCATTTTTACGACGGATGCGTGACAGTGCCAACCATGCGATGTCCACCCTGAGCGGTCCCATCATTAAAACGTTAGCTGCTCTGACCGATTGTTCAGTGGACGCCTCTATGTCGCCGATTGGACCCTGAGCGGACTTTGGCTTGACTGAGGATGCGACGCGCCCAACTCTTATTAAACTCAGAGGGAGAGAAGGATGCTAGCGAACGCGAAGGTGGCCACCCGTCTTCCAGCCAAGGACCTAGATCGGGCGCGGGCGTTCTATTCCGAAAAACTCGGGCTCGACCCTGTCGAACAACGCGAAGGTGGACTGCGCTACATCTGCGCAAGTGGCGAGTTTGCGATATTCATCTCGGCCGGAGTGCAATCCGGCACGCACACGCAGATGGGCTGGGAAGTTGAGGATATCGAGGCAACGGTGTGCGAGCTTCGCGCGCGGGGAGTCAAGTTCGAGGAATACGACCTGCCCGGTCTGAAGACCGTTGAGGGGATCGCCGAGATAGCCGGGAATTACGCCAGCAAGGGTATCGGTGAGCGAGGCGCGTGGTTCCGCGACAGCGAAGGCAATCTTCTTGGAATCGGGCAGCCGGTCCGGTCTTGATGGGGGAGGCGATCGCACAGTTGTCGGCGTGCATCGCCCCCAGCCGTGGCACAAAGGCCACGCGGGTTTGGTCCATCAGCGAAGCAACCCGTCGTCTAACGGAGGTCCGTTCGTTGAGACATGGCGGACCAGATTTGCTTCTGCGTTGATCCTGCGTTCCTTCGTGAACGTGCTGTTCATAGTGGAACGACGATTTTCTGCATTGGTCCCCGCTCATTGTCACGAAACCAATCTCCGGCCCGATCGTTGGCCCAATGCTCCGTCACTTGCGAGAGGAGTGCCAAATGAAGCGAACGATCCTCGCGCTCGCCGCAGTGGCTGCTCTAGCTGCGGGAGCGGTAACAACAGCAAACGCTGTTGAGTTTGGCATCGGTCCCGGCGGCGTCTATGTCGGCCCGGACCGATACTACCGTGACTACGGTAACGAATACTACGGCGGTTGCCGCACCATCGTCGAACACCGGATCAACCGGTTCGGTGAGGATATTGTGGTTCGCCGCCGCATCTGCGACTGACCGCAGTGAGTTGGGCCCCGACGCGTCCAATACGTCGGGGCCCTCATTGTTTCTGCCCTCAGCTCTGCGAGAGAACAAGGCCGTCAGGTTTAGCGGCGCGGTGAGCGGCTGAGGTTCAGCCGCGCACGTGCGCCATGATTATGCCAGCGCGCTAGGCTGCGTGCCGCATGCGTTCGATACTCTGGGTTATATGGTTTCCGGCATCGTCAGCCACCTTCAGAGACATGTCCGCCATCCGGCGGCTGGTGTCCAGGGCGCTACTGATCGTGTCGCGCATCAGATCAGTCTGCACGGCCGCCAAATCGTGAGGAGTTCGGCAGCGCCAGAGTTCGTTCATGCGATCCATGGTCCGATCGATCTGCTGTCGAACGAAATCAAAGTACTCGCGTGACACGCCATTCATTCCTTTGGCGACTGCGGTCGTAGAGTACATGATGGCTTCGGCGTTGCGGACCGAGCGTTCCGTTGCCCGCTGTGCTTCATTGCCCGTCAAACCGAACGTGCGACCAAGCTGATCAGTCGAGCGGCCCATCATCGCGGTGGCCATGTCGACACCGAAGCGCCAAGTGTTTTGCAGCATCTCGGCATTTTGTTGCATTAGATGGCTGCTGGCTTGGGCGACCTCTTCGCCGGCCTCAGCGGTAGCTAGGCCGATCCGTCTGGTCTGCTCCGCGGTCCTCTCGGCAGCGCGGCGGATTGTGTCCTCAGGGCTTTGGGTAGACTTTTCCTCCTGGCGTGGATTGGCCATTAGTTGCTCCATCGTTGTTGTTGGTGAGGTCGGATCCTATGCCCTCCGTCACAGGTGCGATCCTACGCGAGCAAACGTGGGCATTTCTCGACCGTTCCGGGGCGAGCGAATTTTAATCAATCCTCCGCCATTGCGCGCAGGAACGAGCGGTTCAACTTCCCTGAGGGCACCGGTGGCCACTGCGGACCCGGACTCACCGACAAGCGCCATTTCTACTTCAATTCGCCGACGACGGCGGTCATCTGCGGCGCAAAGGCGCAGCGGCCGGCCGCAATTCCATTCTCGATATGCCTGCTGCGATGTTCATACCTGTTTGCGCCTGGACGGATACCGGCTGCAAGGCGATCGTGCGATCCGAGCCGCCCACCAGGAGGTTGGCGCCAACTCCGGCACCAACTGTGCCGCCGGCGGTCGCGCCGGCATAGGTTCCGGCCAACGCGGCGTGGCGAACCGCGGTCGGAGCATAAACAGCCCAAACGAGCTGACCGCCGGACGTGGCTCCTATATCGAGACCAAGCGTGCTGACGGTGCCTTCGTAAGCCTCGCGCGCCCTGCCTCTCGCCGATGCATAGATGCAGCTCAACTGCCGTTGTCCAGCAACGATCATGCCGACTCCGGGCGATATGTTGCACGTGAGCGTGCCGACTCTCGGTCGTCCGGTCTCCTGCGCCGTTGCCGGAACCGTGGCGAGCACGAGAGCCAGGGCCGCGCACGCTGTCGCCAAATTGGTCAGCCTTGTTTCGTTCCGCGTTGTCCCAATCATGAGGGCCTCCATCGAGCGTATTCTGATGGTCCTTCAATGCGCGCTGAGCTCGCGATGTTCCGTTGATGGCACACGTCGAAGACGTGCGAGTGAGCCCAATGCGGGTCGATATTTAGGTGACCGGGCGCCCTCAAACGGCTCTTGCTCTGCGGCCCACTTTGGCACGCCGTCTTCGGCCGATTGTTCTCGCTTCTGCGTTTCGGAGCCTGCTTCGAAGCGTCTCCACTTCTCGAAGCCCCGCCACAATCGCTTGCACACGTTCGCGCAGGACAGCGCAAGTATAAACCTGACCAGTACTGGACATCCCTGCCTCAGAATATGATTTGAACCAAGAAGTCGACGAAAAGACCAAGGAAGTGAATATTCGCTAGGCCGAAGTCAGTGGGCTAAAGCTGCAGTCGCCAGATGCTCCCAGTACTCTGCCTCTGCGAGCAGTTTCCAGCTTCTGTCAGGATGAAGCGCGGCAGTCTGCCGGCAAAGTGACGCCATTGCGCGAAAGCGGCGGGCAGCTTCCATTCCAAACCTCCCATGTTTTCCCCAACATATTTTTGTATTTTATGATGGAGTCATCATGATTATCGGAAATAACTAAATTTGTCGTTTGTTGGCAGTTAATTAGGTTCCGGCGGCGCGCCTGAATGAAATGAATTTCGCTTTTGGCTTCGCATCAGTTTCGAATGCTTCGGTGCTCGGTCGTGTTGCGCACCGATTGCGCATCTCCGCACAATCGACGCGCTAGGCGAGCTGATCACCTCCGCTCCCAACCATGAGATCGCAATGATGCAGACCGTCGAGGACCACGAGCCCTAAGCTGCGGGGTGAAACGATCGAATTGGCATCCGGTAGGACTGAATCCGGGCCCCGCCGGGCTTCCCCTGACGGCTCGCATAGCCTATGACGCTGCAACGCAAAAATCCCCCAAATGACCCCATGATCCGCCTCGACAACGTCAGCAAGCAAGCCGGCCACCAGATCCTGTTCATCGAAGCCTCCGCGGCCCTCAACAAGGGTGAGAAGATCGGCCTTGTCGGTCCGAACGGCGCCGGCAAGACCACATTGTTCCGGATGATTGCCGGCGAGGAACTGCCCGACGAGGGCCAGGTCTCGACCGATCGCGGCATCACGATCGGCTATTTCAACCAGGACGTCGGCGAGATGAGCGGCCGCAGCGCCGTGGCCGAGGTGATGAATGGCGCAGGTCCTGTGAGCGAGGTCGCGGCCGAGCTGCGCGAGCTCGAGGCCGCGATGGCCGATCCCGACAAGGCCGACGCGATGGACGAGATCATCGCCCGCTACGGCGAGGTGCAGCATCGCTTCGAGGAACTCGACGGCTACGCGCTCGACGGCCGTGCGCGCGAAGCGCTGTCAGGCCTCGGCTTCAGCCAGGAGATGATGGACGGCGACGTCGGCAAGCTCTCCGGTGGCTGGAAGATGCGCGTGGCGCTGGCCCGCATCCTCCTGATGCGCCCCGACGTGATGCTGCTCGACGAGCCGAGCAACCATCTCGATCTCGAAAGCCTGATCTGGCTGGAAAAATTCCTGCACGATTACGAAGGCACGCTGCTGATGACCTCGCACGACCGCGAGTTCATCAACCGCGTGATCTCCAAAGTGATCGAGATCGATAGCGGCTCGCTCACCACCTACACCGGCGATTACGAATTCTACGAGCAGCAGCGGGCGCAGAACGAGAAGCAGCAGCAGGCCCAGTTCGAGCGCCAGCAGGCCATGCTCGCCAAGGAGATCAAGTTCATCGAGCGCTTCAAGGCGCGCGCCTCGCATGCGGCCCAGGTGCAGAGCCGGGTCAAGAAGCTCGACAAGATCGAGCGGGTCGAGCCGCCGCGCCGCCGCCAGAGCGTCGCGTTCGACTTCCCGCCGGCGCCGCGCTCGGGCGAGGATGTCGTCGCGCTGAAGAATGTCCACAAGGGCTACGGCAATAAGCGCATCTATGACGGCTTCGATTTCATGATCCGCCGCCGCGAGCGCTGGTGCGTGATGGGCATCAACGGCGCCGGCAAATCGACCTTGCTCAAGCTCATTGCCGGTGCGAGCGAGCCGGACGAGGGCACGGTGGCGCTCGGGGGCAGCGTCAAGATGGGCTATTTCGCCCAGCACGCGATGGATTTGCTCGACGGCGAACGCACCGTGTTCCAGTCGCTGGAAGACGCGTTTCCGACCGCGGGGCAGGGCTCCTTGCGTGCGCTCGCCGGCTGCTTCGGCTTCTCCGGCGACGACGTCGAGAAGCGCTGCCGGGTGCTGTCGGGCGGCGAGAAGGCGCGCCTGGTGATGGCCAAGATGCTGTTCGATCCGCCGAACTTTTTGGTGCTGGACGAGCCGACCAACCATCTCGACCTCGCCACCAAGGAGATGCTGATCACGGCGCTGTCGGATTTCGAGGGCACCATGCTGTTCGTCTCGCATGACCGGCATTTCTTGGCGACGCTGTCGAACCGCGTGCTGGAACTGACGCCGGAGGGCATCCACCAGTATGGCGGCGGCTACACGGAGTATGTCGCGCGCACGGGGCAGGAGGCGCCGGGGTTGCGGTCGTAGGTGGGCGGTAGTCCGGATGGAGCGGCAGCGCAATCCGGGGTTCGTGCCACGCGCGCGGTCGCACGGTGTGGTTATTGTGCCCCGGATTGCGCTTCGCTCCATCCAGGCTACAAGAGGCCGCTTGATATCGTTCGTAGCCCGGATGGAGCGTCAGCGTAATCCGGGATCACTCTCCGCGTTCACCGAAGTTGCCGTCTATCTCGCCGGTGCCGCCCCAGTCGGCGGGTAGCAAGCCAGCGCGGACGTAGCGATGGAGCGAAGAATAGGGCCAATCTGTCGGCGATGAGACAAGGCCGTGCTTGACTGGATTAAAGTGGATGTAGCCGGCGCAGCGCTCGAAATCAGCATCGTTGCGAATTGTGTGCTCCCAAAATCGCCGCTGCCATAGGGCGAACTCGCCGCGATGGTTGCGGGAGATTGGGGCGCCGGAAGCTGCGAGCCGGTGAGTGAACAGGCTTTTGATACGTCGCCATCTCCCGGAGAAATCAGCGTCATCGTTCGGGAGCGTCATGATGACGTGGAGGTGATCCGGCAGGATCACGATCGCGTCGATCTCGAATGGTCGTTCGACGCGCGTCATGCGGAATGCGCCGCGTAGTTTGTCGACATGGTCGATCAGCACGGATGATCGTCGATCATCCAGCGTTGCGGTGAAGAAGAAGGTCCCGGCCGGGACGAAATTGCGACGATAGCGGACCATGCGAGGAGCTTTCCCGGATTACGCTTCGCTCCATCCGGGCTACAACCAAATCGAGAGAGTTTCAATGAACTCGCTTACTTGAAGATCTCTGCCGCTCTCGCTACCCTTTCGCAAAAAGGGAGCGAAAAACCATGAAGCAACTGCGGATCGGCGACATCACCATCGATGCGGTGATCGAGCGGGAAGGGCCATGGCGGCGGCCGCAGGATTTCTTCCCGGCCTATGACGAGGGCGTGTTCGCCCGTCATCTGCCGACGATGGAGCCGGAGGTGTTCGACGCCGCGCGCGGCATGATGGTGATCACCTACCAGACCTTCGTGGTCCGCACGCCGCGCTACACGATTTTGGTCGACACCTGTACCGGCGAGGACAAGGGCCATCCGCCGCCGTTTGATTTTCCCGGCAAGGAGCGCTGGCGCAACGAATTGTTCGCGCTCGGCATCGGCTTCGAGCAGATCAACTACGTGTTCTGCACGCATCTGCATATCGACCACACCGGCTGGAATACCACCTTGCGCGATGGGCGCTGGGTGCCGACGTTCCCGAACGCGAAGTACGTCTTCCACAAGCGCGAGTACGCGGCCTGGGAGGCCGAGCACGCCAAGGGAAACAACCCGCCCGGCACCGTGTTTCGCGACAATTGCCTGCCGATCGTCGAAGCGGGACAGGCGCTATTGGTCGATGACGACTACGCGCTCGACGACACCGTGACGCTGACGCCGACGCCGGGGCATTCGCCCTGTCATTGCTGCGTCAACATTGTCTCGAAGGGCCAGCGCGCGGTGGTCGCTGGCGATCTCATGCATCATCAGATCCAGTGCCGCGAACCGGACTGGTCGGCGAAGCCGGATTGGGATCCGAAGCAGTCGGCGGTGTCGCGGCGAAAGTTCTTCGCTTCGGTTGCGGACACCGACACGTTGATCCTGCCGGTGCACTTTCCGGCGCCGACGGCCGGACTGATCAAGCCGCTGGATGGGGCGTTTGATTACAAGTTCAAGCGGGAGTGAGGCAGCGAACTAGTCGCGAGGCTCATGTCCCGGACGCGGTGCGGCACGCAGTGACGCGCCGCTCAGCCGGAACCGATCTCTCGGACTGCGTGTGGAAACATGGGCCCCGGCTCTGCAGCGCATCGCTGAGAGCGCTGCGCTGCGTCCGGGGCACGAGCTTCTTGCAATACGCGCCACTACGCGCTGGTCTCGCACTTCTTCATAAAGCTGTTCTTGGCGGCGCCGGCGAGCGGCTTGCCGTCGGAGCCGACGGCCTTGGGCGCGCAGGCGTCGGCCTTGCACTTCTTCAGGAACGAGGTCTTGGCGGCACCGGCCAGGGGCTTGCCGTCCTTGCCGATCGCTTTGCTCTCGCACGTTTCTTGCGCGAAGGCCGAGCCCGCTGCAAAGGTGGCAACGATCGCCGCCAGGAAAATCCGCTTCATCATGGGTGTCTCCCTAAACCAGAAATGGCAGGAGGATTGGAGCCGGGAATCGTGGCGCAATCAAGCAGGATGAGCGGGCGTAGTCGGTTCGGCCTGCCGATTTTTCGGGCGCGATCGGCAAACGCCCCCACTTATTGCACTGCTCGCTGACCAGGCCGGGCGATCCTGCTAGCTTCGGACGGTTGAGATAGAGAGGGAGCATCGTGATGGACGCCGTGATCCCGATAGACTGGGAAGCCGCCGACCGGCATTCTCACCTGGTTCAGCCGCAAGAGATGGACTGGCAAAAGACGCGGTTTCCAGGTTGCGAGGCCAAGACACTGCTGTTCGATCGCAGCAGCGGTCTGATGACCGCGTTGATGCGCTTTGCGCCGGGATCGGTGCTGCCCGATCACGAGCATGTCGGCATCGAGCAGAGCTACGTCATTGAGGGCGCGCTCGTCGACAAGGAAGGGCCGGCCAAGGGGATCGCCTGCAAGGCCGGGGAATTCATCTGGCGCGAGGCGGGCAGCCGGCACGCCGCCTGGTGCCCGGACGGGGCCTTGATCCTGGCGATCTTCCAGGTGCCGAACAAGTTCTTCGAAGCCGACGGCCGTGTCGTCGATGCCGCCGGTCAGGATTGGGACGAGACGTGGGGGCACACCGACGCGCAGCGGGCGCGGAGCATTTAGCGATCTCATACGCCCCGCGCGAGCAGGGCCTTGAAGTCGGCGCGTGCACGCTGCGCCTCGGCGCGCGCGACGTCTGAGGCGTCGCCCATGCCGAAATAGCCGTGGATCAGGCCTGGGCCCTCATGGTGCTTGACGCGGACGCCGGCGGCCTCCAGTGCCCGCGCATAGGCCGCGCCTTCGTCGCGCAGCGGATCGAACCAGGCGGTGGTCACGACCGCCGGCGCGACGCCGGCAAGGGATGCCGCGCGCAGTGGTGAGACTCGCCAGTCCGACGCATGGCCGGCATCGGCGAGATAATGGCCGCAAAACCATTCCATCACGGCGCGGGAGAGGAAGTAGCCGTCGGCATTCTCGGCGCGCGAGGGATAGCGCGCGTTCTCGCGCGCATCCGCATAGCTGCCGAGGACGTCGGTCACGGGATAGACCAGCAATTGCGCGGCGAGCTTGATGCCGGCGTCACGGCACGCGATCGCGGTGGTCGCCGCGAGATTGCCGCCGGCGCTGTCGCCGGCAACGCCGAAGCGCTTTGCATCGCCGCCAAATTCCGCGACGCGGTTGAAGATGTCACTCACCGCGGCAAAGGCGTCCTCGAAGGCGCCGGGAAAGCGCGTCTCGGGCGGGCGGCGATAGTCGACGGAGACGACGACCGCCCCGGTCTCGATCGCGAGGTTGCGCGCCTGCCGGTCGTGAGTTTCCAGATCGCCCGCGACCCAGCCGCCGCCATGGAAGAACACCACGGTCGGAGCGGGCGTGGTGCCGACCCGATAGACGCGTGCATCGAGCGGGCCGGCGCCGCCTTTCACCTCGATATCCTGTACGCTGTCGACGGGCGGTGGCGGGATGGCCGCGCGCGAGGCAGCCAGTGCGCGCAAGGAATCACGGGCGCTCTGTGGCGTCATGACCGCGGGATCGCGCATCGGCATGAGCGGAATGATCTCGGCGATCACGGGATCGAGCGGCGCGGCCATGACAGGTCCTCCAGGGTTCTTGGTCTTGCTTGCGGGTTAGCATAGATTTTGCGCGCCGCATCGGCAACCGGCGGTTCTCGCGCAACGCCGGACGAACGGGCAGGGAGGTCTTGAGGTGGAATTCGAAACGCTGGTCCAGTCGCGCCGCAGCGTGCGCGGCTTCAGGAACGAGCCGGTGCCGCGCGCGGTGATCGAGGCGATCATCGAGAGCGCCAAGCGCGCGCCGTCATCGATGAACACCCAGCCCTGGCATGTCCACGTGCTCACCGGCAGCCCGCTGGAGGAGGTGCGCCGCCGCAACATGGAGGAGATGATCGCCGGCGCCAAGGTCAAGCGCGACATCGTCAGCCATGGCGAGTACCAGGGCGTGCATCGCACGCGGCAGGTCGACATCGCCAAGAAGCTGTTCGGCGCGATGGGGATCGCGCGCGACGACAAGCCGATGCGCCAGGACTGGGTGCTGCGCGGCTTCCGCCAGTTCGACGCGCCGGTCTCGCTGGTCTTGACCTACGACCGCGTGCTCGATCCCGGCGCGGTCTGCCATTTCGATCTCGGCGCGCTCTGCTACGGCATCGTGCTCGCGGCGTGGGATCGCGGCCTCGGTTCGGTGATCAACGGACAAGGCATCATGCGCTCCGACATCGTGCGCGAGGTCGCGAAGATTCCGCAGGACGAGGTGATCATGACCTGCGTCGCGATGGGCTATCCCGACGACGGCTTTGCCGCGAATGCCGTTCGCTCGGACCGCGAACTAAACGAGGAGTTCGTGCGGTACGTGGGTTTTGCCGATTAGCACGATGAAGAGGAGATTGTTCTCTGGTGAAAATTTTTTTGGTGCGGAGTCGCTGGCAAGCTCTTGCAATCTCGAAGGGGCGGGAGGAACAATATGCAGACTGAGAGGTTTGTTGCTGGCGCGAGGGAATTGAGATGCGGCGGCTGGCTAGCCTGGTTCGATGGTTCTTCGGTCCGCGAGTGCGGCGCCCGATCGATGATGATCCAAGTCTTCCTTTCACACCCGAAGAGTTTGGCCGGCTGATCCGCAGCGGCAAGCACGAGGACATGAAGCTGCTGGCTGACGGGCTGGCCTGCCGCTCTATTCCGCACCGCGCCAAATATCGCGCGACGCACTAGCCGGTTCGCGGCGCCGTCGACGCGCTCACCTCGTGAGCGCGACCGGCTTGAACGCGGTCACCAGCGCCTTTTCCAGCTTTCCGGCCATCCCGCGCAGTATGTCGTAGGCTTCCACGCGCGGCATGGTCGGCTTGTAATGCCGGTGCTCGATGAGCGCTGCGAAGATGTCGGAAATCGTGAGAATTCGCACGATGTCGCCAATGGTTTCGGCGCAGAGGGCATCCGGATACCCGCTCCCGTCGAGATATTCGTGATGATGACGCACGGCATCGAGGATCTCCGGCGAAATCTCGGCGTGCCCCTTCAGAAACTCGTAGCCAGCGGCCGGGTGGGTCTCGATCAGGGCGCGCTCCTCGGAATCGAGACGACCCGGCTTGTCGAGGATGGCGAGCGGGATCTGCGCCTTGCCGATGTCGTGGAACATGGCCGCCGAGTAGAGGCGCTCCAGATCGGCTCTTCCGACGCCGAGGCTCAGGCCGAAGTCGATGGCGACTCCGGTCACGATCAGGCAGTGCTGATAGGTTCCTTCGTGATGGCGCCGCACCGTCGTGAGCCATTCCGACAGACCATGCTCAGTGATGCGATCGGCAATCTGGCGGCCGGCTTCCTTGGTGCCGTCCACGTCGAGCGGTTGGTCGAGGGTGACCGCCGTGAACATCGAGGCGAACGCGGTTGCCCCGATCTCAACCGCGTCGTCAAACTGTGCAGTCTCGCCTGACGAGGCAGAGGACGGATCGGCCGGATCAGCCAGCGCCAACAGCAATTTGGCCCGGCTGATCGTGCCGGGCAGGACGAGCGTCGCTCCAAGCGCATAGGCTTGCGAAACGCCGATGTGAGACGTGTCCTCGATGAGGAAGATCCGCTTCTTCGCTTTGGCCAATTTGCCGGCCCGTTTCTTGATGGCCGCGATGTTGTCGAGGTCGCGAAGCTCTGCGCGGATGACGATGGCGAACGGAACCTGCGACAGCTTGGCCTCGGCGTCGAGCCGTTCGCCCGCGATGGCGAAACGCTCCTCGAGAATCGAGCAGACACGCGCCAGCTTGTCGGACGTGTCGGCCAGCACATGCACGAAGGGGCGGGCCGCCTTGGTATCCCGGATGTCACGATCGAGCGGCCTGAGCGTGGTTCGCGGGTTCAGCACGGTTTGACCTTCGATGTCGTGGGGTCCAATGTGCGGGATGAATTCTCGGCTTATTTGCTTTCGGCGGAATTCCGTGTAGCGGTTGCCGGCGCGCTCGCCGGCTTCTTCTTGCCGCCTGCGGTGACGAAGTGGAGCCCGGCGGTGGTGCCATCGATCCAGACCAGTTCGCAGCGCCGAAAGGCGAGCCCCGTCGACGACAGCAGCATGAAGAATTCCTTGGCCTGGAGCACGTCCAGCGTACCCTCGACCTCGACCTTCGCACCTGTCTGCGATACGTCGAGCAGAACACAGCTGCGCCGCCAAGTGCCGTCTGAGCCCATCAGGTTGACGGGCTGCCGGTGATCCATCCGAACGCGCCCCGCCTTGCGGCCATCGAATCTCATTGCTTGTCCCCCAATCTTGCGCTGCGATGTGCCCTATCGTTTGTCTTGGCGTTTGCGGTGATTTCCCCCCAGCGCACCGTCCATTGGCTGGTCGACAGAAGCAGCGTGTCGAAGATCCGTTGCGCGCGTTCGCGCTCGGCAAAGGAAAGCCGTCGACCACTGCGGTTGCTCAGGATGGCCAGCGTGGTCTGCCAATTCAGCCGCGAAGCACGGCAGGCCATGACCAGACCCTCGCAATCCTCATCGGCCATGACGTGCTCGATGATGTCGAGCGGCGCCCCTGAGAGCACCGACAGCGCCGTGAAGAGATTGGCGGTCTCGCCACGGATCGCGAAGCGGTTGACGGTGGAATCGTTGAGCTTGCCGACGCGGTTGAGGGCAACGATCTCCGGCCTCGCGCTCGCATAGGCCGCCTGGCAGGGCAGCTTGGGCGGTGCCAAGGTGGCAGTTGCGCTCGATGTCGCGTTGTGCGGCGGCGTTGACGAGGCGTTGAGCTTCGCCGGCCTTTCCTGGCCGTTGGAGGCGGACAGCAGTTTTCGCACGATGAGCTCGGGCGTATCTGGCCTGAGCGCGAGCGCCTTCGTGATCTCGTCGTCCTGCCCGGCCCGGGCGATCAGCGTGGAATAGGCGGCCTCCGAGAGCTTGGCCCCGGGATTACCGATCAACGCAAGGTAGACGGCGCGGCTGCCGCTCTTGATCAGCGCCTCGGTCAGCGGCGGCTCGATGCGCTCGCGGGCGGCGATGGCGCATTGTTGCCGTTCGCCGCCCGAGGCGGCGATCGTCTCGAGATCGACCCTGGAGAGGGTCTGCGATTTGAGCAGGATAGAGCACGCGATGTCCGGATCGTGGTGTGCGGCAAGACGCAATGAGGTCTTCGGCGGGGCCACATTGAGTTCGGCAAGCGCGGTGCTGAGCTGAATTAGCGCACTGGTGTCGACGCGATCCGCCAAGCGCAGCAAAACGCCGTCGACCACATTGGCAAGCAGCTCCTGACGCCGGTGGCGACTGCCGGTGAGCAATTGCACAATGCCCGCAAGGATCCGAGCGCAGCGGTCCAGCGGACAGGAGGCGACCGCATCTTCCAACTCGACCAAAATATCAGCAGGCGAATTTGCCATCATGGCAGGAGCCTGAATCGAAATAACTTTGACAATTTAACGAACGTTATTGCGCCTCAAAATTCTTAATTTTTGATTTTAGAAATTAAATGTCGGGGTATTAATGCACCGCCGCAGTTCCGGGAAAATGCTATCGAAATTTGGCAAGATTTGACGCCTTCGACTTGTCCTTTCACTTGGACTCTTCTCAACTGAACAGGACCCGTTAGGCTTTACTCATCAGGTCCAACGGCGAATCAAAGGGAGAAGCGAACCGGCACAGTTGCCGGATGTGCGTCGGTTGCGACGTTGCATTCCATATTGCCATGAACAGCATCGATGACGTGCCAAGGTTGGCACCAAAAATATTTCGCTTTTCAGACGTCGACGAATTTCGGAACGCCATACGAGGCCTGGATTTCGAGTTCACGCCTTTCGTACGAAGGATTTCTGCTGAGCAGACCATTTTGTCGCTGCCCGGTTGCGACGTAAATTTGACGCGCGCATTTCCGCGCGTGGTTGACGGACAACTCGTCGAGAGTTGCACGGCGATCGGGTTCACGATGGACGACCTCGATGTCCCTATTCGATTCAATGGCGCGCAGCGCGCGCGCCCAGTCGTCGTCATTGGCAGCGGCGGAGCCGCCTACACGAGCATCGAGGAGGTGCAGCGGCAAATTGCCTCGGTGATGTTCAGGCCGGAGGTGACGGACCGCGGCTGGCCACGAGTAACCCTGAGCTTCCAGATTTTCGAAACGAGCGCCGCGAGCCTCGCCCGATTGCGCAGCGTGGTTCGCGAGGTGTTGGTCGCGGCGTCAGAGCCCATCGACGCATCAGACGTGCCGCTCAAGGCAGCCGCAATGAAAGAATCCCTGCTTGCGGCCGTTGACGGCGCATTCGAGAGTGTGGTCCGCGCGCGATGGACCGCGCTGCCCAATGACGAGCGGCACTTCAAGATGTTCCAGGAAATCCGCGCGCTGCTGTCCGACGATCTCTCACAGCCGATCTACAGCGAGGAGATTGCGCGCAAGCTCGGCCTGTCCGTCCGCACCATGCATGACGTGGTCAGGCGCTATCGCGGCATGAGCCTGCACCGCTATTTGCGGCTGCGCCGGCTATGGCTGGTCCGCAGGCGTCTGCTCGCCGGGGCGGACAGCGTCAAGGCCGTGGCGCTCGCCTTCGGCTTCTGGCATCTCAGCGATTTTTCCCGAAGCTACCGTGACCAGTTCGGCGAGACGCCATCGCAAACGCTGGAGCGCGGACGCGGGCGATAATCTGACAAATCGAGTAGGGCCGAACGCCGGTTTCGTGCTACCGTTCGACCATGAGCAATCGCATTCTCGTCCTTTACGGTTCCTACCGTTCCGACCGCATGGGCATCCGCCTTGCGAATTTCGTCATCAATCGTCTGCGCAGCCGCGGCGAGGACGTCGAATTCATCGACGCCAAGGCAATCGGCCTGCCGATGCTCGACCGCATGTACAAGGAATATCCCGAGGGCTCGGCGCCCGAGGCGCTCGAGAAGCTGGCCGGACAGATCCGCGGCGCCGACGGATTTGTTTTTGTTACTGGCGAGTACAATTGGGGCATCCAGCCCGGCCTGAAGAACCTGACCGACCATTTCCTCGAAGAGTGGTTCTGGCGCCCGGCCGCGATCGCGAGCTATTCCGCCGGCCGACTGTCCGGCGCACGCGCCGCGACCGCCTGGCACGGCACGCTGTCGGAAATGGGCATGGTGGTGGTGTCGAGTACCATCGGCGTCGGCCCGATCGCGCAGACGCTATCGGCCGACGCCGAACCGATCGGCGACGGCGGCAAGGCCCTGGAGCGCTCGTTCCCGCGCTTTGCCGACGATTTGCTGTGGTGGATCGAGGCGGCGAAAGCACAGCGGGCGCGCAAGGCGCCGCCTTATTGAGCCTCTTTACGCCGCCCTGACCTCGCCGAGGAAGCGGTCGAACTGGCCGGCGAGATCGCGCGACTGGGTTGAGAGCTGCTCGGCGGCGCCCAGTACCTCCCTGGCGGCGGCTCCCGTGTCGTCGGCGGCGCGCTGCACGCCGGAGATGTTGCTGTTGACCTCCTGGGTGCCGCGCGCGGCCTCCTGGACGCTGCGGGCAATCTCCTTGGTCGCCGAGCCCTGTTCCTCGATCGCAGCCGCGATCGCGATGCCGATCTGGTCGATCTCGGCGATGACGTCGGCGACGTTGCGGATCGCGGCCACGGTCTGGTCGCTCGCGGACTGGATCGCCGTGATCTGCTCGGAAATTTCAGTCGTGGCCTTGGCGGTCTGGCCGGCCAGTGACTTCACTTCGGAAGCAACCACCGCAAAGCCGCGGCCGGCATCGCCCGCACGGGCTGCCTCGATGGTCGCGTTCAGTGCGAGCAGGTTGGTCTGCTCGGCGATGCTCTGGATCAGCGTGACGACGTCGCCGATCTTCTGCGCGCCCTCTGCGAGCGCGCGCGCGGTATCGCCGGTGCGGCGAGCATTGTCGACGGCGCGGGCGGCAATCTCGGTGGATTGCGCGACCTGACGGCCGATCTCCGAGATCGAGGAGGTCAGCTCCTCGGTGGCGCTGGCAACCGTCTGCACATTGGTCGAGGTCTGTTCGGAGGCAGCGGCGACGATGGCGGCCTGGCTGTTGGTCTGGGCCGCCGTCGACGTCATCGACTGCGCGGTGGTCTCCATCGTGGAGGAGGCCCGCGAGAGGCCGCCGACGAGCTCGGTAATCTTGGCCTCGAAGGCGCGGGTGAGGTCGTCGAGCGCCTGGGCGCGGCGCATCTTGCCGTCGTTCTCGGCCTGCTTCTCGGCCGCAAGCCGGTCGGCCCGGATCATGTTGTCCTTGAACACCTGGACGGCGGCGGCCATCGCCCCGATCTCGTCGGAGCGCTCGGCGCCGGGGATGCTTTCCGCAACTTCGCCGTCGGCGAGCCGCGACATCCGCGTGGTCAGGCTGACGATCGGCGCGCAGACGCGGCGGAGCACAGTCACGATGAGACCGGCGCTCGCGATCAGCACGGCGGCAAGGCCTGCAAGCGCGATGGTGAAGCTGGTGCGCGCGCCCGAAGACGCGCCGGCGAGGATCTCTTCGGCGTTGTCGTAGAAGGCGTCGCGGACGCCGATGATGGTGCCGAGGCCGCGCTGCGTGGCAGCGTAATAGGTGTCCATGTCGTGCTCGTACTTGCCGCTGACCGCGCCGTCCTTCACCAGCTTGAGCTCGCGGCCGAAATCCTCGACATAGATCGCGTTGAACTTCTCCAGTGCAGCGGCGACGTTCGCCGGAGTGGCGGGATTGCCGCGCAATTCCTGCAGCGCCATCACGATCTGATCGTTGCGGCCTTGCGAGCGGCTGATCTCGGCCTTCTCGGCGTCGGTCGCCGGCTTCTTGCCGCCAACGAGATTCTTGTGCAGGCTGGAATTGAAGCCGCCGACGTCGCGCAGCGTCATCGCGATGTTGGCGTAGCTGGCCTGCCGGTAGGCGTCGCCGTTGAGAATCGCCATGCGGCGGACCTGCTCGTTGAGCAGCGCGGTCACGCCGCTGTTGAGCACGGCATTGTCGGCGACGATCTTCTTGGCGGCGTCCTTGCGCGCCTCCGCAGGCCCCGCGAGCGCCTTGTCGATGGCCTCGCGTAGCGCGGTGAATTTCGCATTGATGCCGTCGATGTTGCTGCCGATGGTGCTGCCGTCGTCGAAGGAGCCGGGCAGCTCCTTGCGCAGCGCGTTCATCCTGTCGCGGGCTCCGTCGGTCTGCTTGCGCAGCTTCTCCTGCTCGGCGAGCAGCGCAGGATCGATCGTGGCGGGGCCGTACAGGATGTTGGTGGAAAAGCCGCGCTCGGGATTGAGATAGCGCGGGATGTCGCTGGCAGCGCGGACGATCGCCAGGCGACCTTGCGCCTCGCTGATCCGCTCCATCGTCTGATATTTCGTCACGGCGACGTAGACGGCGAGGCCGCCGCCGACGGTCGAGAGCGAGACGATGGCGGTGGTCAGGAGCGTACCGATTTTCATGATCTGTCCGGCAATTGGCGCGGGAGAATTATTGTGCACGAAAGATAGGCAGGCGATGTTAATCCCGGGTTTACGCTGGTGGCCGCGCAACTCAGCCGGATGCCCGGTCAAGCTTGGCGAGGATCTTCAGCGTGGCGCCGTCGCGTTCGCCCGCGAAATATCGGGCGATCGCCTGATCGAAGACGGGCTCATGGGATACCGCACCGAACAGCGTCATCGACGAGCGGAATTTCGCATCATCCGGCGCGCCCAGGATTGCGTTGATGGTCCGCCCCTGAACGGCGAGCACGAGCCTCGTGCATTCGATCAGGCGCACCCCGAGGACGGGATGGGCGAGGTAGGCCTCGGCCTCCGCGCGGGAGCCTATGGCATAGCGCTGCGACATGGCGCTGAAGCCGAGGCCTGCGACCTGCGGGAAGATGAACCACATCCAGTGAGTCTGCTTCCGGCCCCGGGCCAACTCGCCCTGGACGTCGCGATAGACCGGGTCCTGGGCCTGGACAAAGCGGTTGAGATCGAACGGATCGGTCATTGGATACCTCAGGAAGCCTCACCGGACCCCTTGCCGGCCGCGATTATGCCTAACTTTTGGCTCCCAATGTGGTAGCTGGTATAGAGTCTCCGGGTGGGGGTTGGGCGCCCCCGGGGGTCGATTTGGGGATCTGATGGTTTCCGACGCAGCACATGCCGAGAGGCTGTTGTCGCGCCGCCGTGTCGGGCGAGCCGAAAAGACTTTGCTGTCGCTGGCAGCGATCGCGCTGGCGCTTGGCGCTGCCGCGTGGGTTGCGGATATGGGCGATTCGACACCGCTGGTCTCCGCCGCGTTGCCGCCGGCCAATGCCCCTTCATTCGAGGACCGTTTCGCTTTGGCCTCCGCCAATCCGCCGGCCCGCGAACTCGGCCTGCGGACGCTGGAGCGCTCCGCCCTGAACGCGGTCCAGCTCAAGCTTCGCGATGCCAAGGCCATGCTTGCCGAGAAGCTGCAGGGCGATGACTGGCGCTCGACCTTGACCGAGGACGACCAGCCCCCGGCCGAGGAGGCGAGGCCCTCGCAGCGCGCCGACGCCGTCCCGATGCCGCGCTCGCGCCCGGTCCAGGCCGATCTCGCCTCCCAGATCGCATCCAGCCAAGCGTATGCCGATACCAGCCCCCGGGTCGATAACCGCAATTTCTTCGAAAAATTCACCGACAAGATCAAGCTGGCCTCGCTGACGCCCGACAGCGGATTGTTCAACAAGGCGCCCGATCTTGCGGCCCTCGGCTACGATTCGCGGACCGCGGTCTATGACATCTCGGCCAAGGCGGTTTACCTGCCGGGCGGCGTGGCGCTCGAGGCCCATTCCGGCTTCGGCCCGATGATGGACAATCCCGACCATGTCGACCGCCGGATGGTCGGTGCGACGCCGCCGGCGACCTACGATCTGAAGCCGCGCGAAAAGCTGTTCCACGGCGTCCGGGCGCTGCGCATGACTCCGGTCGAAGGCACCAGCGCGCTCGGCCGCGTCGGCCTGCTCACCCACAATTACATGCTCGGACCCCGCGGCGATTCCAACGGTTGCGTCTCGATCAAGGACTATGACCGTTTCATCAAGGCCTACGACAATGGCGAGTTCAACCGTCTGGTCGTGGTGCCGAATCTGCGCGGGTCTGCGACCGCCTCGCAGCGCGCGAGCACCGATTCCTGATATTTGCCTGCCGCGGCGGGGCTGCCGTTTCCCCTTCGTTAAATCGTCCTCGTCCAGAAGCAGCCCATGAGTGATCCATCAAGTTCCGAGACCCCGCTGCGCACGACGTTCAAGATCAAGCTGAACGGTGACACGCTGGCGATTGCGACCGTCGGCCAAGCCTACCAGTTCCTGACCAACTTCAAGTCGGTGGAATGGATGGAATTCCGCTCCCTGCATGAGGACGCCGTTGAGGCGCTGGAGGGCGCTGCCGGTAACGCCATGCTGGCAGTGCAGGCGACCAACGCCGTGCGTGCGCTGTTCGTCAGCGCGAAGCTGCTCTAGCGACAGCTTCGTAGCCCGGATGGAGCGAAAGCGTAATCCGGGTCGTGCGCGTCAGTGGCACCTTCCCGGATTGCGCTGCGCTCCATCCGGGCTACAGACCTTTTCTGTCCCAGCTTGAACTCCGCCATCGGAACGGGCAAACGGTCCGCGAAGACCGTAGCTCCAAACCAATATGTTTGAAAACTGACTTCAAGGGAGAGACCCCATCATGGAACGCCGTACATTCCTCAAGGGCGGCGCGGTCGCGGGCGCAACGACGCTGGTTGCGGCCCCTGCGATCGCGCAAGGCGCGCCCGAGATCAAATGGCGCCTGACCTCGAGTTTCCCCAAATCGCTCGACACCATCTACGGCACGGCGCAGACGTTTGCGAAATACGTCGCGGAAGCCACCGACAACAAATTCCAGATCCAGACCTTCGCCGCCGGCGAGCTCGTGCCCGGCCTGCAGGCGCTCGATGCCGTCAGCACTGCTTCGGTGGAGATGGCGCAGACGCCGCTCTATTTCTACATCGGCAAGGAGCCCGCGCTGGCCTATGCCACCGGCGCACCCTTCGGCATGAACCATCGCCATCAGGAGTCGTGGTGGCACTTCGGCGGCGGCGCCGGCCTCACCAACGAAGCGCTCAAGCCCTTCAAGGCGCACGCCATCCTGTGCGGCAATTCCGGCACCCAGATGGGCGGCTGGTTCCGCAAGGAGATCAAGACCGTCGACGACCTCAAAGGCCTCAAATTCCGCATCGCCGGCATGGGCGGCCATGTGCTGGCGCGGCTCGGCGTCGTGCCGCAGCAGATCGCCGGTGGCGATGTGTATCCCGCCCTCGAGAAGGGCACGATCGATGCCGCGGAATTCGTCGGTCCCTATGACGACGAGAAGCTCGGTTTTCAGAAGGTCGCCAAATACTATTATTTCCCGGGCTGGTGGGAAGGCGGTGCCATGCTGCACATGGTCGTCAACGACGAGAAATGGGCCTCGCTGCCCAAGCAATACCAGGCGATCGTCAACCAGGCCGCATCGGCGGCCGGCGCCTGGATGCTCGAGAAATACGACAGCGTCAATCCGGCGGCGCTCAAGCGCCTGATCGCCAACGGCGCGGAGCTGAGGGCGTTCCCGCAGCCGGTGCTGGAAGCCTGCTACAACGCGACCCAGGAGCATCTGAACGAGCTCGCCGCCAAGAGCGACCTGTTCAAGCGGACCAAGGACAGCCACGACGCCTATATGAAGGAGCTGCTGTTCTACACGCAGATCGCGGAAAACTTCTACGACAACTATCTGCTCAGCAAGACGCGCAAGACCTGAGCTTGAGGGGCGCGGTGCCGCGATTGCGCCGCGCTCCCGTAAGGTGGGCAAAGGCGCACTTGCGCCGTGCCCACCACGACTTGCTCGGCTGGCCCTGGTGGGCACGCTTCGCTTTGCCCACCCTACGGGACCTGAGCAAGCGGTCTACGCCGCCCCCAGCCCCAGCTTCGCATAGATCCTTCGCGCATAGGCGCCGAACGCATCCGTGGTCTTCAGCGGAAGATCACGCGGGAAGGGCAGGTCGATTGCAAAATAATCGGCCATCTTCGCAGGTCCCGCGGTCAGCACGGCGCAATGCGAGGACAGGAAGACGGCCTCCTGGATCGAATGGGTGACGAAGATGATGGTCTTGCCGCTCTCGCGCCAGATCCGGAGCATCTCCAGATTCATCTGCTCGCGTGTCAGCGCATCCAGCGCGCCGAACGGCTCGTCCATCAGGATCAGCTTCGGATCGTGGATGAAGGCGCGCGCGATCGCGGTGCGCTGCTGCATGCCGCCGGAGAGCTGCTGCGGATATTTCTGCTCGTAGCCGGCCAGCCCGACCAGATTGAGCAGGTCGCGCGCCCGCTCGCGCGCGGCTCTCATCGGCAGGCCGACGATCTCGGCCGGCAAGAGCACGTTGTCCAGGATAGTGCGCCACTTCAAGAGCAGCGCCTGCTGGAACACCATGCCGATGTCGCGGGTCGGATCGAACGGGCTCTTGGCATTGCCTATTCTCACGGTGCCGCCGTCGGCGCCATGCAGGCCGGCCAAAATCTTCATCACGGTGGTCTTGCCGCAGCCGGACGGGCCGACCAGCGAGACGAGCTCACCTTCCTGCACGTCCATGGTGACGTCGGAAACCGCCAGGAATTCGGCACCGCCGCTGCGGTAGACTTTCCGGACGCCTTGCAGGCTGATGAAGGGTTCTTCGGTCATGCCAGCCATTTGTTCAGGTTGGCGGCGACGAAGGCATCGTCGCTGAGATCGGCGTGCTCGCGAGTGACGCGATCGATCTCCTGCTTCTGGCCGGGGCTGAGGCCCTCGTTCGGATCGAGGCACCACAAACCTTTCATCAGGCCCTGGCGTCGCAGCACCTCGTGGCAGCCCGCGATGCAGCCGTGAAAATTATTGGCGACGTCGAAGAACGCGCTGTTGCAGTCGGTGACGCGAGCATCGAGTGCGAGCAGGTCGGCCGGCACGCTGTCCTTGTGCCGCGCGGCCTTGCAGCGCTCGAACTGTTTGATGGCGCTCGCCGTCCACACCGACCAATGGCCGAGCAGGCCGCCTTTGAAATAGGTGCGTGTGGTGACGCCGTTGTCGCGCAGGTCGAACGGCAGCATCAAGTCGAGCAGGATATGATCGTCATTGCCGGTGTAGAGCGCAACGCGGTCGAGCGCGCCGGCGGCCGCGACACCGCGGAGCACGTCGAGCGTGCGATAGCGGTTGAACGGCGCGATCTTGATCGCGATGACGTTGTCGATCGAAGCGAAGCGCTGCCAGAACCGGCTCGACAGAATGACGCCGCCCACGGCCGGCTGGAGGTAGAAGCCGACCAGTGGAATCTCGGCGGCGATCGCGGTGCAATGCGCGATGATCTCGTCCTCGGAGGCGTTCCTCATCGCGGCGAGGCTGAGCAGGCCGGCGTGATAGCCGATGTCGCGTGCAGTGCGGGCTTCGGCGGTTGCCTGGCTGGTTGGGCCGGCAAGGCCAGCGACCAGCGCTAGCGGCCGCGTGGTCCAGCTCGCGGCGGTCTCGGCAGCGAGCTCGAGCACGGGACGGTAGAGGCCGACGTCGCGGATCGCGAACTGCGTCGTGTGCACACCGACGGCAAGGCCGCCTGAGCCGGCATCGATGTAATAGCGCGTCAGCGCGCGCTGATGCGTCTTGTCAAGCTGGCGCTCGGCAGTGAGGGCGAGGGGATGTGCCGGCAGCACTGTGCCCTCGGCGATCAGCTTGCGGATGTCGCTGTTGATCTGGCTGTGGTGCATGATGTCCTATCCGAATTCAGGGCCCGCAACGGCGAATGGCGTTTCTTCGGCAGCGATGGTGGCGGGGCCGAACCGCATGCGCTGGAACGGCCGCTCGATGGTCCAGCCCGAGGCGGTCAATCCCTCCAGGAACGCGCCCTGCGAGGCGATGGCGTCGAGCAGGAGCGGCCGGTCCTCGGACCCCGCGATCGCGTGAATGAGAGCCAGCGCTTCGGCTGCATGATTTGCGAACAAGGGGCCGATATGGCGCGCGGTTCTGCCGTCGCGGACCAACGCGATGCATCCGTTTGCAGTGACGATGCGTGACCCCGAGCGCTGTGCAAAGGCGGTCAGCAGAGCGGTCCGGTCGAACCCTGTGGCGCGCCGGTCCCGGGCACAAAGCGCCTCGAGCGTTGCGGCGGATGGTACCGGCGCGGACGCCTGCGCAGATTTCTTCAGCTTCAGCCGGCGCAACTGCAGGGTCGGTGTGAACCCGAGCGGCCCGTAGACATTGGCGCCGTCGGGCGTCGCATCGAGCCAGCTCGTCAGGCCATTCCTGCGCGCTGTTTCCAGGCAGGCATCGACGAGGCGTGTTGCAAGGCCGCGGCGCCGATGCGTTGCGGACACCAGCACCATGCTGATCCAGGCGTTGTTGCCGGAATAGGGCAGCAGTGCTGCGGTCGCCACCAGTCGCGCGCCGTCGCGGATGCCGAACACGACGCCGTCGCGCAGGAAAACACGCCAGTCCTCTTCGGTCTGGTTCCAGTGCGCTTCCGTCGACAGCGCCAGCCCGGCGATCGCGTCCTCGACGCCGAGCTTGATGATGGGCGGGCCGTCAGTAGCGTCCATCGCGCACCTCGTATTTGGTGGGCTTCCCGAGACTCGGCATTGCGCGGGAGACCCAATCCGCGGTCCAGGCGATCAACTGCTCGGTGTCGACGACGGGCAAGCCGAACAGCTCGACTGCCTTCGACGTGTCGGTCAGCCATGCCGTCGGCTCTTCCTTGCCTGTCAGCACCGGCGCGCGGCCGAACCTTGCGCCGAATTTTTGCGCGAGATCGCGCACCGCCAGAATCTCGTGGCCACTGACATTGATCGGAGAGGTCGGCGTCGTGCAATGGGCAAGGCAGCGCAGCGCCTGGGAGGACGCATCGCCCTGCCAGATGAAGTTGACATGGCCCAGGCTGACGTCGATCGGCGTGCCCGTGAGCACCTTCGTGGCGATATCGTGCAGCACACCATAGCGCATGTCGATCGCGTAATTGAGCCGGAACAGGCGGCCCGGTGTCGAAAACTTGCGCGAAAAATACTCGAACATGCGCTCACGTCCGACGCAGGATTGGGCGTACTCGCCGGGCGGGTTCGGTGCCATGTCCTCGGTCGAGCCTTTGCCGATGACGGGGACGAAGGGATAGATGCAGCCGGTCGAGAACGCCACGATCCGGGACGAGGGGAAGGCCTGCGCGACCAGGGCCGGCACATGCGCGTTCATCGCCCAGGTCAGCGACAGATCGCCCTCGGCGCCGAATTTGCGGCCGGCCATGAAGATGATGTTGGGCGCCTTGGGCAGCGCTTGAATCGCGCTGTCGTCCATCAGATCGCAATTGATGGTCTCGACGCCGCGCGCATGCAGCCAGTCTTTGACGCTGGCATCGCTGAAGCGCGCGACGCCAATGATGCGGCGATCCGGCACGGCGGCTTTCGCGAGCCCCGCCAGCGTTGGCCCCATTTTGCCGGCGACTCCGAGGATCATGATGTCGCCCTCGACCTTGGCGAGGTCATCGATCAGCGCCTGCGTCGGCCGGCACAGGAGCTCGTCGAGCGCGGCGACATCCGGAATGGTCTTCGGCAGCGTCTGGCGGGTGAGCAGCATGGATTTGGTCCTTGGTCTTAGTTCTGCCTGGCGTCGCCGACCACGAACATGCGTTCGAGGGCGAGCACCAGGCCATAGAGAGCGACCCCGAGCAGCGTCAGCAGCACGACCGCCATCACCATCGCCGGCGTATCGAGCGAGGACTGAACCTGGATCATGAGGTAGCCGAGCCCGCGCTCTGAGGCGATGAACTCGCCGACGATGGCACCGGCGACCGCAAGGATGGCGCCGACCTTCATGCCGGAGAAGATGTAAGGCAGCGATCCCGGCAGCTGGATCTTGCGGAACAGCGTCCAGCGCGAGCCGCGCAGCGATTTGACGAGATCGAGCAGGTCAGGCTCGACCTCGCGCAGGCCGCGCGCGGTGGTGAGCAGGATCGGAAAGAAGCAGATGCTGAAGGCGATCAGGATGTTCGGCACGATGCCGTAGGAGAACCAGACGATGACGAGCGGGCCGAGCGCGACCTTCGGGATCATGTTCAGCGTCACGAACAGCGGCAGCAGCACGAGACTGAGCAACGGCGCCCAGCTGAAGATCACCGCGAGCGCGACGCCGACGAAGGCGCCGAGTGCGAAGCCGCCGAGGATCTCGATGGCGGTCACCAGCGTGTTGGCGCCCCAGGCATAGCCTGCGGTTCCCAGCGTCTGCACGGTGGCAAGCGGCGACGGCAGGATGAATTTCGGCACGTGGAAGGCATCGACCATGACCTGCCAGAGCACGAGCACGGCGAGGTGCACGATCAGGATGATCGCAAAGCTGCGCGAGGTGCGGGCCGCGTCTGCTGTCACCGGTTGCTCCCTGTTGCCGCGGTCATCTGCCGCTGCGACGAGCCTAACCGGCCTTCAGGGGAGTTTCAACCAGTTGGTTGATTATGGCCGGAGCGACTGCAGCACCAGATCGGCGACGTGCCTGCGGCGGGCGCGGCGCTGGGCGCGGCTCGATAGGTCCTTGCCGAAGATCGCCGACAGCGTCGGCGTGTTGGAGAAGAAGAAATAGCTGAGGCCCGCGATCGAGATGTAGAGCTGGACGGGATCGATCCCCTTGCGGAACACGCCCGCGCGCACCCCCTCGTTGAGGATGTGGGAGACGCTTCTCACCAGCGGGGAATGCATCGCTTCCAGCCGCCTCGAGCCGCGGACGTGGCGGGCGCCGCCGCGGTTCTCGTCGTTCAAGAGCACGATGAAATCAGGGTTTGCCGCGAGGTGGTCGAATGAGGCTTCGATCAGCCTGCGGATCGCCTTTTCCGGCGGCAGGCCTTCGAGATTGAGCCTGCGCTCCTGCTCGCGAATGTCCTCATAGACCCATTCGAGCACGGCGAGGTAGAGCGCGTCCTTGTCGCCGAAGTAGTGATAGACGAGCTGCTTGTTGACGCCGGCACGCTCGGCGATCTCGTCGACGCGGGCCCCCGCAAAGCCGTGCCGGGCGAATTCCAGGCGCGCCGCCGTCAGCAGCTTGTTGCGGGTGGCGACGGGATCGCGGCGCTGCGGCACGGTGTCGCCAGATCGTTTTGCGGGCATTTCCAACCAAACAGTTGACAAGTTGAGGGCGGGCTTGTTGCATTGGTATCCTCACATGGGGAGAGCGACAAGCCGGGGTCGCGGCAATGAGGAGAGGTGCGATGAAGCATTTGCAGGCGGCGGGCTCTGCCCTGGTGTTGGCCCTGATGCTCGGTGTGTCGGCGGTGTCCGCGAGCGCGGGCGAGGCGGTCAATCTGATCCTGAACTGGACGCCGACGGCCGATCACTCGCCCTATTATTACGCCAAGGCGCAAGGCTGGTACGAGAAGGCCGGGATCGACCTGACGATCGAGACCGGCAAGGGCTCCGGTGTCTCCGCCGCCAAGGTCGGCTCCGGCGGCTCGCCGTTCGGCGTCGCCGATCTCGCCACCATGCTGGTGGCCAAGAGCAAGGGCGCCGACGCCGTTGCGGTGATGAGCGTCTACGCCAATACCGGCCAGACCTTCTACTGGCTGAAAAGCTACGGCGTGAACGGGGTGAAGGATTTCGCCGGGCACAAGATCGGCAATCCGCCAGGCGATGCCTCGCGCGTGATGTGGCCGGCCTTCGCCAAGGCCGCAGGCCTTGCGCCCGACTCCGTCGGCTTCGTCAATGTCGGGCCGACCGCGAAGATCGCGGCGCTGAAGAGCCACACCGTCGACATCATCAGCGACTTCTACAACGAGCATGATCTGAAGGTGATCGAGTTCGGGCCCGATCTCGGCTACGTCAACTGGAAGGACATCGGGCTCAACCCCTACGGCAATTCGCTGATCGTCAACGGCGCCTATCTCCAGAAGAATCCGAAGGTGGTCGAAGCGTTCGTGCGCGTCACGCAGAAGGCCTTTGCGGCCTGCGTCGCCGACGTCACGCCATGCCTGAAAGCGCTGCTCGATCAGGTCTCCGGTCTCGACAAGGAGAACCAGGAGCGCCAGTGGGAACGCATCAAGTTCCTGATGACCGACGAGTTCACGACGACGAAGGCGCTCGGCTGGATCGACGGCGAGCGGATGAAGAAGGACTACGAGCTGGTCCAGACCTATCTCGGCATGGAGAAGCCGTTCGACGTGACGACGGCGTTCACGACCAAGATGCTGGATCCGAGCATCAAGATGGATGCGAGCAAGGTGAAGAAGTAAGGGGCTTGCCCCATACTCTCTGTCATCGCCCGCGTAGGCGGGCGATCCAGTATTCCAGAGACGTCTGAATTAGAGCCGAGAAGCTGCGGCGTACTGGATGCCCCGGTCCCGGCTCCGCCAAGGCTACGCCGGGGCCACGGGGGTGCTCGGCCGCCGAAGCTTTAGCGAAGGCGGCAAGCCTGGGCATGACAGCGCTGTTGGGGCGGGCGCATCCGCCCAATGCCGCGCCCTTCCACATGACCCGAGAGAAATTAACTCGCCGTTAACCATATCCGCCGCATCGTTAACCATTCAATAACGGGGAACGAGTCGGCCGCTATGGAGGCTGCAGCAAAAGTCCAACGCCAGATGGTGCGCCTGCGCGGGCGCTCCTACGTGGCCTTCGTGTTCGTGCCCACGGTCCCGATCCAGGACTGGCTCCAGGAGATCGATGCCACGATTGCGCGCTCTCCGGGCTTCTTTGCCGGCCGGCCCGTGGTGATCGACCTGTCCTCGGTCGACCTCAGCCAAGCCGGCATCACCCATCTGCTGACCAGCCTGCAGGACCGCAACATCCGCGTGCTCGGCATTGAGGGCGTGGAGGACGGCCGGCTGACGCCATCCATGCCGCCGCTGCTCTCGGGCGGGCGCAGCTGCGTGGTCGAGCCGAGCGCGCCCAAGAAGGCTGACAAAGTCACAGCCAAGCCGACCTCGCTGCTGCTCGAAAACCCGGTGCGCTCGGGCCAGACCGTGATCTTCCCCGAAGGCGACGTCACCATTCTCGGCTCGGTCGGCTCCGGTGCCGAGGTGGTCGCCGGCGGCTCCATCCACGTCTACGGCGCGCTGCGCGGCCGCGCCATGGCGGGCGTGAACGGTCACACCAGCGCGCGCATCTATTGTCAGAAGATCGAGGCCGAACTGCTTGCGATCGATGGATTTTATCAGACTGCCGACGACATCGACGCCGCCTTGCGTGGCAAGCCGGCGCAGGCCTGGCTGCAGGGGAATACCATGCGAATTACAGCACTGAACTGACCAGCAAAGGAGACATTTCAGATGAGTAAGGTACTGGTCGTGACATCAGGCAAGGGCGGGGTCGGCAAGACCACGACGACCGCCGCGTTGGGGGCTGCGCTCGCGCAACGCGGCGACAAGGTCGTCGTGGTCGATTTCGACGTCGGCCTGCGCAATCTCGACCTCGTCATGGGCGCCGAGCGCCGCGTCGTGTTCGACCTCATCAACGTGGTGCAGGGGGTGGCCAAGCTGCCGCAGGCGCTGATCAAGGATAAGCGGCTGGAGAATCTCTGGCTGCTGCCGGCTTCCCAAACCCGCGACAAGGACGCGCTGACGGAAGAGGGCGTGGGCAAGGTCATCGCCGACCTGCGCAGCCGGTTCGACTGGGTGATCTGCGACAGCCCGGCCGGCATCGAGCGCGGCGCCTCCATGGCGATGCGCTTCGCGGACGAGGCCGTGATCGTCACCAATCCGGAAGTCTCGTCGGTGCGCGATAGCGATCGCATCATCGGCATGCTCGATTCCAAGACGGTGCGGGCCGAGAAGGGCGAGCGGGTCGAGAAGCACATTCTCATCACCCGCTACGATCCCTCCCGCGCCGCGCGCGGCGAGATGCTGACCATCGACGATATCCTCGAAATCCTCGCAACACCCTTGCTCGGCATCATCCCCGAGAGCCAGGACGTGTTGAAGGCCTCCAACGTCGGCACGCCGGTGACGCTGTCGAACGCGGATGGAGCGCCGGCGCGAGCCTATATGGACGCGGCCAAGCGCCTCTGCGGCGAGAACGTGACGATGCACGTTCCCGCCGAGCGCAGAGGTCTGATGGACCGCCTGCTGCGACGGAGGGCTGCATGAGCATGGGTCTGCTTCGACTTCTCCGCGGCAAGAAAGCCACTGCACCCGTCGCTCGCGAACGGTTGCAGATCCTGCTTGCCCATGAACGCGGAATGCGTGGCCAGCCTGATCTGCTCGGTGTGCTGCGTGAGGAAATTCTCGCCGTCGTGTCCAAGCATGTCACGCTGGACCCGACCAAGGTCATCGTCCGGCTCGAGCGCGGCGACGAGGTATCGACCCTGGAAGTCGATATCGAGGTGCCCAACGATATCGAGCGCAAGCGCGTGGCGGTCGCGTAGGGGACACGGCCGACGCGTCCAAATTGGGGTGGGTGAGAAGGCGGTCCGCCGGGCATGGCGGGCCGCCTTTGTCGTGCGCTCAGGTGGCGGCACGGAACGAGGCCCCGGGCTCAATCGTTGTGAGAGACTCGCGGGAGCGATGCACCGCGGTTTCCGTCCACCGGGAGAGCGCCCATGATGTCCGAGGTCCAGGTCCACACCGTCGCGCGGCAGATGCTGGAACAGCACGGATTCGCTGCGATTGCGAAGGCCGCCGAGCAGGCGCAAGCCTGCGAGGGCCGCGGCGAGGCCGAGGAGGCCAAGGAATGGCGTCACATTGTCGACGCCATGAAGATCATGCGCGGTCCGCACCAGAGCTGATAGTCGTAGGGCCTGGGCGCGCTCAACGCTCCTCGCGGTCAGCGCCTCGCTGCGGAGTGCGATGCTGTGTCTGGGGCTGCGCGCGCTCGCCCGTCTCCTTGCAGGGAAGGGGTTCCCACGATCCGTCCGGCGCCTGCTGATAGGCACTGCATGACGACGAGGTGGATTTTTCCTCGCCTTTCTGGGCGTCGGAATTCTTCGCCAGGGCGGGCGCGGTCAGCACCGCGGCGGCCGCAATTGCGCCGGCGAAAACGAAATGGATACTCCGCATGAGGGCTCTCCGGTTCGAATTCGAAGAGCGGCATGGTGTGGAGGATTATGACGATTGTTAGCCGAAGCAGCGGTTCGTCGCAGCGTGCTTAACGCTGCAACGGCCGCCTGCTAGCCGCCCTTGCTGCGGATCAATCCGGCGAGGTTGGTCTTCTGGGCCTCGCACCAGCCTTGCATTCCGAGCCGGCGCTGGTCCATATCGGTCGCCTGGGTCGCAACTGCGACCTCGGCCATCAAATCGTCGTCCTGCTTCTCGCCCATCTTGCCCCCGGTGTGCATCCAGGCGATCGCCTTACGCACCTTCTCGGTGGTGCCGTCGGGAAGGTGCATCTGCTGCGCCTTCTGCACGAGGTCCTGATAGACGAGGTCCGTGCCCGGACATTCGACCTTGGCGGCGAAGGCCTGCAACACCATCGTCACATAGGTCGACCGCGGCGGCGCGTCGGCCGCGTGGGCCGGTGCAGCCAGCAGCAACAGGCCCGTCATCAGAAAACCAGTGCGCATCCTTGGTATCTCCTCCGTTTTTTGAGAGGCTAGCGTCCGGCGCGCCGCTCTGCAATGGGACCGGAGTGCAATTGTCGTCCCTCCGTGCGGTGCGCTAACCTGGCGCTTTCCGGCCTCGGAGCGCGACATGAGCCTGTTCAGCACGCCATTTGATCCCGCACGCGACACCGCACTCGTCACCGGCGCAGGCAACGGCATCGGCCGCGCGATCGCGCAGGCCCTGGTTGGCGAGGGCGTGCGGACCGTCTTCGCCGATATCAGTGCCGAGCGGGTGGAGGTCGCGATCGGCGCGAGCAGGAGGCCCGAGCTGGCGGTGCCCTGGATCGGCGATCTCGCCAGGCTCGAAGCCTGCGATGAGCTGCTGGCCGCCGCACAGGGGGCGCTCGGGGACGTCACGCATTTCGTCCACAGCGCGTCTCCGCCGCGGCGAGAGGCGGATCATGCGCTCGCGGTCGATCGCAAGACCTGGCAGGATATGCATGCCGTCAATCTCGATGCCGGCTTTCACCTGGCGCGCGAGATCGCGAAGCGGCTGATTGCGGCGAAGCGGCCGGGTTCGTTCCTGTTTCTCACCTCGCTGCATGCCGGCACGCCGCGCAACCTGCCGCACTATTCGACGGCGAAGGCGGCAATGGCGATACTGGTGAAGGAGCTCGCCAAGACGTTCGGCCAGCACGACATCCGGGTCAACGCGCTGGTGCCCGGCGCGATCGCAGCCGGCGGGTTCGTCGCGGATGCCTCGCTGGCGCGGCACATTCCGCTCGGGCGTCTCGGCGAGGCCGATGATCTCGCGCCGATGGCGCTCACCGTCTTGTCGAACAAGCTCTCCGCTTATGTCACTGGCGCAGCCTTCGTCGTCGACGGCGGATTGTCGCTGACGAACTGGTTCGAACCGCCGGTGCTAGATTAGCTTAGCGTTGCCAGGCCGGCACGGGATCGAGCGGCGTGCGATAGACCTCGTTGTGATCGCGATCGGTGACGCGCACCGAGCAACCCTTCTGCTGGAGCTCCGGCTTCACCTGCGACAGCTCGCATGCCAATTGATCGGCGCGATCGGAGGCGACCTCGATGTCTTCGAGGATGATTCCGCCCTGGTTCCTGAACTCTTCACCAACCACAAGATCGAAGGAATAGTATGGCATCCGACTTCCCCGGTGTGATGACCCAAGTTTGAAAAACAAGTCTTCAATGGAAATCTCGACACATCCGGGATGGTATCACGAGTCGATATTTATCGAATGATCCGGCCGCGCAATCTCTGTGCTTATGGCGCAGAAATGATGTGCAGCATGCGAGCTCATTAAGATTTTATTAAACATGCGGCGCGACCATGAAGCATGGAATCGCAACAGAACCGGGCTCCGGGAACCGGCAGTTGCAAGAGAAGGTCGCCGGCATAAATCCCGACGGCCTTTTCTCTTGAGCGGAAGACGATCGAAGCATCGCTTCCCGTAATCGCCCGGACTCAACGCATCACATCGACTCGGACAGCGTACGACGTTGCGACGCTGTGGTGTAGCCTGGCGCTGCGTTAGCGCAGCGGCATCGGCGGACGCACGACTGGTCCATCGTCATCGGCAACGGCTTGCGTCGTCGCAGCCGGAGCAGCTGACGGCGGGACTGCGACAGCCTGCGATGGCGGCGGAGGTGGTGCAAGCGGCGCTGGGGTATAGGCCGGCATGTAGGTCTGCGTGACGGCCGGCTTGGGCTTGCGAACCGGCGGCGCAGGCCGCGGCGGAAGCGCAGAGGCGCGTGGGCGCGGATCGACCGGCTTGGTCTCGACAGCCACTGGCCTCGGCGCAGGCGGCTTCGCCATCTCGCGCGCCATCTGCTCCTGTCCGGCCTTCAGCTCGGCGATGTTGGCCTTGAGCTGCTCGATCTGCTGCGCCATCGCGGCGAGATCGTTCGTCATCGACTGCACCGTTTGCGCGGTGTCCGGCTGCGCCGTTGCGGGCGCGGCGGCAAGCTGGGTCGGAGGTGGCGTCGCGGGTTGATCGGCCGTTGGTTCGGTTGCCGCTGGTGCTGCGGGCGGGGCGGCTTCCGCTGCCGCGACGGGCGTCGTCTGCGACGTCGAAGACATCAGCGAGATCGAAGGCATCAACGACGTCACTACCGGCGTCCATTCGGCGAGCATTTGCTTCGCGGTATCGCCGTGCTTCTCCCAGGCAATCGCGGCAGCCGCGCTGCCGCCCGCGAACAGGAACGTGACGAACGCACCGCGCAGCCACTTGCCGACCGCGGATCGCTTGCGATGGCCCGGACCATCGCTGGCCGTCACACGGACCGCCGTGTCGACCGAAGGTGCCGCAGCGGGCTTGCCGTAAACGACGTTGATCGTGGGCTCCGGCGCACGCGCGGGATTCGGAGCGAACCTCGGCTCCGGACGGGGTGCGACCTCCGGCGCCAGCGCTGGCGCCGTGCTCCCCGGGCGCGAGACCAGCACGATCTCGGGAGAAATCTGAACCGCGTCGTGCGGGTCGTTGTCCTTGACCGTGTCCTTCACGATCTCATCGACGATTTGCTTGCTGTTGAGCGTCGCGAGCATCGCAGCTCCTTTTGAAGCCCAGATGTTTAAGTTTTGGTCCTCCGCATTGGCGCGGAGCCGATCTGTTGAGGCGGGCCCATCCCAAATCCCTGGGACGCACGAGTCCAGCCGGGTTTGACCAAAGCAAGGCAAGGAGATGGAGATGATGCGACGCTCTTCTGCCGTTTGTGGTGATGGAACCCGCTTTGTCGAACACGCGCACGTGTTCCGGTTTGCCTTGTTTTCAGCACGATTTGGGCAGCATCTGGCGGGGCTGGGGGCGCTATCGGGGGGCCGGTGGTGCCAAAATCTCTTCTCTGTTTGTTCGTCGTCGCCTTGTTGCCGCTCGGCGGCTGCATGCAGACGACGCTTTCGCCATCGACGGATGCGAGCATGACGGCTCGCGACCGGCAGTTGCTCGCGCACACGCCTTACGCAAAGGCCAACGTACCTGAGCAGTATCTACGCCACATCGTCGATTACCATCGCAAGGAGCAGCCCGGTACCATCCTGGTCGATACCGACGCGCGCTACCTGTATTTCGTGCTGCCCGAGGGCAAGGCGATCCGCTACGGCGTCGCGGTCGGCGAGGAAGCCATGGCGTTCTCAGGCGTCGCGCGGGTCGGCCGCTTGGCGGAATGGCCGGACTGGATTCCGACAGCGGACATCCAGGCGCGGCTCGGGCCGTATCCGGCACGCGTTCCCGGCGGCCCCGCCAATCCGCTGGGCGCGCGGGGGATTTATCTCTATGCCGGCAACAAGGACACGCTCTATCGCATCCACGGCACCAACCAGCCCGAATATATCGGGCAGGCGATCTCGTCGGGCTGCATCCGGATGCGCAACGAGGACGTCATCGATCTCTATGACCGGGTGAAGCTGGGCTCGACCGTGGTGGTGCTGCCGCCTGGGCAAAACGCGCAGGCCGTGACCGGCGCGTTCTGGCGCGGGTGAGGAAAGCTCACTCGGGCGTGATGTGTCCGGCATCTGCGGCACCGGAAGCACATCTGATTCTCGCGCACGCGGCGCGTTCTCGTCCTACTCGTCCGGCCTGGCGATCCGCCATTGCAGAGTCGTGGCATTGCCGTTGGCATCACCCGGCGCCTTGTCGGCGGGCGAGGTGTAGAGCGGGCGATAGCGGTATGCCCACATCTTGCTGCCGTCGTTGCGGTTGATCACGGTGAAATCGCCGACGGCTTTGGCGTCGGTCGTCGCGGCGAGCGGAACCCAGCTCTCGGTGCACTTGCCGTTGCAGTTCGACGTCTTGCCGGTGGTGTCGCGCTCGTAATAGTAGAGCGTCATGCCCTTGAGGTCGACGAGCTTGGGACCCTGCTTGGTCAGGACCACCTTCGCCGGTGCGGTCGTTGCCTCGGGTTTCGGCGGGGGCGGGGAGTCGCCGCCGCCATGGCCATTCGCGAGCGCATGGCCGGTCGAGAGCGCGATCGCCGCGGCCGCAACAATGCACCTGAACATCCGAAACTCCCGACCCGCAAAGTTAATCGCGCGTTAAGCGCCGAACGGGCCGACCGTAACAGCCGAACGTTAGTTCCAGGTTTCGCGGCGCTGCGACAATTACGTACAAAACGACGGGCCTATTATGCCTGCACATCGCGCAGCGGCGCGCGGCTGAGCTCGTTGCCGGCGGCAATCGCCTTGCGCAACAGCCGCATCAGCTCCTCGCCTTCCTTCGTGCTGAGGCCGCGCAGCATGACGCGCTGCGCAGATTCGACGGCGGGCGTGATCTTGCGCAGCGTGCGCCTGCCTTCATCGGTGATCTCGAGCTCGCGCGCGCGGCGGTCGCGGCTGGAGGCGCGGCGCTCGACGAGGCCCTTTTGCACCAGTCGATCGATCACGCCGGTGATGGTGGTGCGGTCGTAGGCGATCAATCCTGCGAGCGTCACCTGGTCGAGCCCCGGATTGGCCTTGATGGTCGCCAGCGCGGCATATTGTACCGGCGTAAGATCGAAGCCGGCATCTCCGACTTCAGCCAGGAATACCGCGACCGCGATCTGCTGGAACCGGCGCGCCAGATGCCCCGGCATGTCGTTGTTGTCTTTCACCGAGGTCTCCGTTTGGCAGGGACGATGCGGATCATTGACAAGTATACTGATAGTCAGCATACTGAGCAATATCCAGACAGAAATTTGGCGGGAGAGGTGCTCATGCAATTCCATCTGAATGGATTTCAGCCGGGCGATCCCGAGATTGCGGATCCCGCCGAGCGCGTTCAGGCCTCGGGTGCAGCGGGCGCCGTGCCCGAAGAGGTCGATGTCCTCATCGTCGGCTGCGGGCCCGCCGGCCTGACGCTGGCCGCCCAGCTCGCGCAATTCCCTGATATCAAGACCTGCATCGTCGAGCAGAAGCCGGGCCGCCTGCTGGTCGGCCAGGCCGACGGCATCGCCTGCCGCACCATGGAGATGTTTCATGCCTTTGGCTTCAGCGAGCGTGTGCTGAAGGAGGCCTATTGGGTCAACGAGACGACGTTCTGGAAGCCGGACGACCGGCAGCCAGAGACCATCGTCCGCAGCGGCCGGGTGCAGGACGTCGAGGACGGGCTTTCGGAATTCCCGCATGTCATCCTCAACCAGGCCCGCATCCATGACGGCTTTCTCGACGTGATGCGGAAATCGCCGGCCAAGCTCGAGCCGTATTACAGCCGGCGCGTGCTCGATCTCGATGTCGATCCGGCCGCTGGTGCCGCCGATCATGCCGTGACGGTGCGCCTCGAGCGCGTCGATGCCGGAAACGAGGGTAAGGTCGAAACGATCAAGGCGCGCTATGTCGTTGGCTGCGACGGTGCGCGCAGCACGGTGCGGAAGGCGATCGGACGTGAGCTGCACGGTGATTCCGCCAATCACGCCTGGGGCGTGATGGACGTGCTGGCGGTGACAAACTTCCCGGATATCCGTTTCAAGGCCCTGATCCAATCGGCGAAGGACGGCAGCCTGCTGATCATCCCGCGCGAGGGCGGTTACATGGTCCGCCTCTATGTCGAACTCGCCAAGCTCGACATCGGCGAACGCGTCGCCAATCGCAACATCACCGCCGATGACGTGATCGCCAAGGCGCAGCGGATTTTGAAGCCGCATACGCTCGAGGTGAAGGAGATCGCCTGGTGGTCGGTCTACGAGATCGGTCAGCGCCTCACCGACAAGTTCGACGACGTGCCGGAAGCCGACGTCGCCGCCCGCCTGCCACGCATCTTCATCGCCGGCGATGCCTGCCATACCCACAGCCCGAAGGCGGGGCAGGGCATGAACGTCTCGATGCAGGATGCCTTCAATCTCGGCTGGAAGCTCGCCGCCGTCCTGCGCAAGCAGTGCGCCCCAAGCCTGCTGCATTCCTATTCGGCCGAACGCCAGGCGGTTGCCAAGGAGCTGATCGATTTCGATCGTGAATGGGCCGGGATACTCGCCTCCGCCGCGAAGGCCGGCGGTGCCGATGCGGCGAAGACGCAGGACTATTTCGTCCGGCACGGCCGTTACACGGCAGGGACCGCGACGCATTACCGTCCGTCGCTTCTCACCGGCACGGCCGCGCATCAGCATCTTGCGCAAGGTCTCGTCATCGGCAAGCGCTTCCACTCTGCGCCGGTGATCCGGCTGGCGGACGCCAAGCCGGTGCATCTCGGCCATGCGGCGCAGGCCGACGGCCGCTTCCGCATCTATGCGTTTTCGCCTGCGGAAGATCCCGCCGCCGGCGGCTCGGCCATACGCGCGCTGTGCAATTTCCTCACCGAAGCCAGGGAGTCGCCGATCAGGCGATACGCGCCCGCGGGCGCTGACATCGACAGCGTGATCGACCTGCGCGCGGTCTTCCAGCAGGATCATCGCGAGCTTGCCGTCGAGGCGATGCCGTCGCTGCTGCTGCCGCGCAAAGGCAGCTACGGCTTGATCGACTACGAGAAGATGTTTTGTCCCGACCTCAAGAGCGGGCACGACGTCTTCGCTATGCGCGGCATCGACCGGAAGGCGGGTTGCATGGTCGTGGTGCGGCCGGACCAATATGTCGCGAACGTGCTGCCGCTCGACGGCTTTGCTGCGCTTGCGTCGTACTTTGACGCCGTCATGTTGCCAGCGAATTGACGGCCTGGCAGCGCGACCGGGCGCTGTGCCGATGAACGGCGAATGAATATTGAACCGCGCGCGGTGTGCATCTCGATCTTTCGAAGGATGCGACCACCATACGCGGAACGCCCGTTCTGCTTGCGCGTTCCGACTGGCAGAGGAGGAACACGCCATGAGACTCAAAAGCGTTTTACTTGCCGCATTGCTGCTCGCCCCGACGGCCGCGCTGGCCGCGCCGGGCATCGTCACCGTCTCGACCGGTCTGCGCGCCGGGCCGGGCACGGGCTTTCCCCTGGTCGACCGCATCCCCGGCGGCGCCCGCGTCAACATCCATGGTTGCTTGCGCGGCAATGCCTGGTGCGATGTGAGCTTCTCCGACGATCGCGGCTGGGTGTCGTCGCAATATCTCGAATATCTCTATCGCAACCACTACGTCTATCTCCCTGACTATGTCGACGAGATCGACGTGCCCGTCGTTCCGTTCGTGCTGACCTCGTACTGGTCGAGCTACTATGCGGGACGTCCCTGGTACCGTCGCCATGCCTATTGGAATAGTTACTGGACTTCGCATCAGCGCTTCGCGACGCGGATGACGCTTGATCCACGTGCGGCCCGCATCGGTCGCGCGGCAACGCGCGATGCGGCGGTCGCACTCGAGCGCAGCGGCGTGCGTGCCAGGGGCAATGTCGCGGTCACCGGACGGGATGCTGCGGTCGCGCGGCCCAACGCCGCCATCGCCAAGCGCAACGCCGCGGTTACGATCGACCGCACCCGCGCCGCGCGGAGCGAGCGCATCGCGAATGAGCGAACCGCCGTGCAGAGCCGCAGTGCGCGCGAGGCGCAGGCGCGCATGATGCACGACCGTGCTGCGAGCCGTGCCGCCGTTCGCGCGCAGCCGATGACGCGCGCCCATGAAGCGCCGCGTGCGGCCGCGCCTGCAGCCCGGCCCGCAACGCCGCATGTCGCCCAGCCGAACGTCAGCCACGGTTCGCCGATGAATGCCCGTGCGCAGACGCCGGCGCCGCGAGCGGCTGCGCCCGCAATGTCGCACCCTGGCGGCGGCGGCGCTCCGCACATCAATGCGGCGCCGCGCGGCGGCAATGCGCCGGCCGGCGGTCCCGGCGGCGGCCATCAAAAGCACTAGGGTTGCCAAAAAAGCCCGGCCGCAGCGCCGGGCTTTTTCTTTGGCCATCGCAAGGCCCTTACAATTTAAGTCAGTTCTTCACCGGCAGATTTCATCGATCGTAATATCTCTACCGAAAGCTGTAAGCATCCACTCGGGGCAGCGGGGCACGGGAGGATGACGATGAGACAGAGCCAGGCGGAGGCGCGCCGCCAAAATGTCGCGAAGCGGTCGATGACCAAGGAGGCCAAGCAGCTGTCCGGCCTGATTGCCGGATTGCGCAAATCGCTCGAAGCGATCCACAAGGAACGGGCGAGCGCAAAGCTTACCGGCGCCGAGATAGGCATGCTCGACGAGCGACGCAACAATCTGCAGCTCACCATCGCAGCCCTCGACGATCGCCTCTCGGCGGTGCAGGGACTGATCAATCTCGGCCGGCCGCACGTGATCCGGGTCCACTAGCGGGGCTCGGACAGGCGCGATCGGTTTCCGTGACAGTCGTGACGGGGCCGGCGGCTGATTCAGCACGATATGTCGACGCGCCTGCGGCGCTCCGCGCCTGGCGGCAAGCAAGCCCGCGACAAGCAGGATCGCGTCCCGGACGCGGCGCGCTCATCCGGTTACCCGGCTGTAAGCGTGCCCGGCGCAGTGCTGCCTGCGGATGGCACCAAATTGCCACGCTCCTGGCGAATTGCCGCCAAAGCCCGCTGCCACGAGAGGAGCGGGTGCAGGCAACGCCAGGGGATTTGCATTGGCCTACAAAATGGTCGCAGAACGCGACAACGAGAAGTACAGCTTCGCCCGCGAGAGCCGGTTGCTCATCGTGGCCAAGGCAAGGGTGTGGGCCAGTGAGGGATGGCAGGTCGTCATCACTGATCAGAATGGCAAGGCCTACGCGCCGCCGGAATTCGATCAGCTATTGGCGGCGTAACCGCAAGACGGGCTAGGGGACAACATTGATTTCGCTGTTTCGACCGGGGCGCGGCTTGATCGCGCCCTTGACGACTCTTGCCGCCGTCCTGACGGCGACGGTTGCCGCCGCGCAGAATCTCGACGCCGGCAAGTCGCCCGCAAAGCTCTTTGCCGACGGTTGCGCGACCTGTCACCGCACCCCTCGGGGCCTTGCCAAGGGACGCTTCAGCCTGACGCTGACCTGGTTCCTGAAGGACCACTACGCAACCAGTTCCGATTCCGCCAAGGCGCTTGCCGCCTATCTGGAGTCGGTCGATGAGCCGCCGCCGCGTGCTGCGGCCAAGCCCGGCGCAAAACCGCCGCGATCATCGCCACGTCCGCCCAAAGCGGTGCAGGGCCAATAGCTGTCGCCCTGAATCCCGGCTAAGCGCGTCGATAGGTCTGAGCGATCAGGCGGTCGTGCACGGCGCGCAGGTCGGCGCTCATGCGTGTCTGGCCTGTCGTGACATAGGACAGCCAGGCGCCGTCGGCGGCGAGGCGGATGACGTGAAGATCGGGCGCGCTATCGGTGGCGCGATGGCGCTTCAGCCGGGCCTTGATCCAGTCATTCCAGAGCCGGCGCAGCGACGGATCTGTGACGACGACCATGCTCAGCGCCGCCCAGGGCGTTGTGAAGCCGAAGGCCTTGCCGGTGAACACCGCATTCACATAGGCGCGCGTGAAGCTGCCGCGCGGCTTGGGATCCGACTCGATGGCGCTGTCGATCTCGGCATCGACGCGGGCGAGGAGATCGGCGAACAGGCCCTCGATCAGCGCCTGCTTGCTGCCGAAATGATGAAACAGACCGCCCTTGGTGACGCCGGCCGCCGCGGCGACCGCCTGCACCGTGACGCCGGAGACGCCATGGTCCATGGCAATGGCAGCAGCGTGGTCGAGCAGGGCGCGCCGCACCTGCTCGGGCTGCTTAGCGCGGGTGTAGCGGCTTTCCGGCATCAATGCACCGTGGTCTCCGAGAACAGGTTGATGATCACGACCCCGGACACGATCAGCGTAATGCCGACGAAGCCGGCGGCGTCCAGCATCTGACGGAACAGCACGAAGGAGACCGTGGCGGTCAGGATGATGCCGACCCCGCCCCAGATCGCATAGGCGATGCTGAGGGGAATGACGCGGATCGCGACCGACAGCGCATAGAATGAGGCGACGTAGAACAGCACCATCGCCAGCGTTGGCCATGGCCGGGTGAACTGCGCCGATTGCTGCAGGAAGGCGGAGGCGGTGACCTCGAAGACGATGGCGAGGGCAAGCGCGGCGTAAGCATTGAAGGCGGATGTCATGAGAGCTCAAACGTAAGCGCGAAAAGATACCGCGCGGTAGGTATGTTTAGCACGCGGGAACATGGCTTTTGCCGGGAGCAGGTATCACGTGTGAGTGACGGGGCTGCGACAGATGCGGAACGCACCAGGACCGGAGTTTCCAAGACAGGTCGCTGACAACACGAAGCCGCCGCGCGATGGATCGCGCGGCGGCCCGGGGCTGATGGTTCGATGCGGGCCTTAGTCGATCCGCATCGAGAGCTCGACGTCTTCGGCAAAGGCCGTCGACATATAGCCGCTTCCGGGCGCACGTACGCGCGCCAGATAGTCGGGGCTGTCGTCGGCATTGTCGGCGACGATGATCGCGCCCGGCCTGAGATGGCCTTCGAGCAGATCCAGGATATCGGAGTAGAGCGCCTTGGCACCGTCGAGCAGCACGAGGTCGATCGTATCAGGCAGATCGGTACTGAGCGTCTTCAGCGCATCGCCGTCGCGGATTTCGACGAGATCGATCACTCCGCCGGCCGAGAGGTTGTCCCGCGCCCGTGCCGCCTTGGACGGCTCGAACTCGCTGGTGATGAGGCGGCCGCCGCCATTGTCGCGCAGAGCTGCGGCAAGGTGCAGGGTCGAGATGCCGAACGAGGTGCCGAACTCGACGATGGTCCTGGCGCGGGAGCTGCGCGCCAGCATGTAGAGCAACGTACCAGTCTCGCGCGAGACCGCGAGCGGGGCGTCCTTCAGGCGTCCATAGAGATCGCGGTAGGCGGTCTTGCTCCGCAACATCCGCGCCCGGTCGGCATCGGACAAATCGGCGACGGCGTCCAGCGTTGCGCCGCTTGCTGCTTCGGCCTCGTTGAACAGTCGATCCAGCAGCGGCGCAAGCAATGTGATGGTTGGGGTAGTCATTTGGTGTCTCCAGAGTTCGCGGCGAAGCGCGTGCTTGCGCGGAGATCGAAATACGACTAATTCGTCACATTTCCTATTCGCATTGCTCGCAGGCGCCATGGCCGACCGTCGAAGCCGTTCAATTTCCTCGCGAAAACAGCCTCAACAGGCCCGCTCCACCGGGCTGGTGGCGGCCATCCTGGATGCCGCTGTTCAGGTTCTGGCGAAGGAGGGGGCGCAGCGTTTCACGACGGCGCGGGTGGCGGAGCGGGCCGGGGTGAGCGTCGGATCGCTCTATCAATATTTTCCGAACAAGGCGGCGATCCTGTTCCGCCTCCAGAGCGACGAGTGGCGACGCACCAGCGAGATGCTCGCCGGCATCCTCGCGGACCGGGCGAGGCCGCCGCCGGCGCGGCTACGCGCGTTGGTCCATGCCTTCATTCGCTCCGAGTGCGAGGAGGCTGCGATCCGCATCGCGCTCAGTGATGCCGCACCGCTCTATCGCGACGCGCCCGAGGCGCATGAGGCACGGGCAGCCGGCGAGGGCATCGTCGCTTCCTTCATGCGGGAGGCGCTGCCCAAGGCCTCGGATGCGACGCGCAGCCTCGCCGGCGAGCTGATCACGACGACGCTCAGCGCGGTCGGCAAGAGTTTTTCGGAAGAGACGCGGAGCGAGGCGGAGATCGCAGGCTATGCCGATGCCATGGCCGACATGTTCTGCTCTTATCTTAGAAGGCTGGCGCGGCGCTGAGGCGTTGCTGACATCGGCGTTTGCGCGCCGATTGTTCTTCGGAATTCGCCGCATCATGGGTTAGCCTCGTATCGTCCTTCATCCAATCACCGAGCGCCGCGCCATGCATGTCCTCCGTCCCCAGTTCCGCATCGAGGAGCAGCGCGCGCGGGAATTTGCCGGGCGACGCGGCTTCGGCGTGATCGTGGCGGCGGACGAGCGCGGGCCGCGGGCCTCCCACGTGCCGTTCGTGCTCGGCGAGCGCGGCGGGCGCGCCATCGTGCAGATCCATTTCACCGCCAAAAATCCGCTCGTGCCGCTCGCGGACGGCATCAGGCGATTCCTGCTCATCGTTGCTGGCGACGATGCCTACGTCTCCAACGACTGGTATGCCTCCCGCGACAACGTCTCGACCTGGCTCTACGAGGCGGTGCACCTGTCTGGCGTGGCGCATCTGCGCGGGCTGGACGAAAATCGCCGACATGGCGATGCGCTGCTTGCCGTCTCCGAGGCGCGGTTGCCCAAGCAACCTTGGGATCTCGCGCAGATGGAGCCAGGCAAGCGCGAGAGCATGCTGGCTGCGATCCGCGTCATCGATCTCGTGGTGGATCAGGTCGAGGGCCAGGCCAAGCTCAATCAGCACAAGAGCGATGCGGACCATGTCGCAGTCGCAGATCGATTGGCGCGGTCGGAGGAGACAGGGCACCGGCGGCTGGCGCGCAGGATGCAAGCGCTGCCACCGGAGCTCAAGTACGAGATCCCGTCAAACCTTGCCTCGTCTGATGTTTGACCTTACGGACTTCCTTCATGCTCGTCATCTCCATTCAAAGCCAGGTGGTCCACGGCCATGTCGGCAACAGCGCGGCTGCCTATGCCGTGCAAGCGGAGGGTGTGAATGTCGCGGCGGTGCCGACGACGCTGCTGTCGAACCATCCGCGCTATCCGAGTCTGCGCGGGCGGGTGCTGGAGACCGAGCTGGTCGCCGATCTCCTCAGGGGGATTGAAGAGCGCGATCTCGTCGACGAGGCGGCCGTGCTCGTCACCGGCTATCTCGGCTCGCCCGGCAATGCCGCCGTCGTTGCCGACTTCGTCGAGCGGGCCTTGGTCCGCAATCCGAAGCTCGTCTATCTCTGCGATCCCGTGATCGGGGACGACGGCCGCGTCTATGTCGCCGAGGGAATCCTGGACGTGCTCCGGCATCGGCTGCTGCCGGCCGCGAAGCTGACCACGCCAAACCGGTTCGAGCTCGAGCTGCTTGCGGGCCTCACGATTGCCGATGCGCAAGGCCTGCGTGCGGCGTGCGGGGCGCTCGTGGGACAGGGCCGCATCGACGTCGTCGCCACCGGTTGCACGCTCGCGGACACGCCCGAAGGACAGTTGGAAACGATCCTCTGCGCCGACGGCCGGTTGTCGCGCTTTGCGACGCCGCTTCTGCCGATCCGTCCCTTTGGCACCGGCGACCTCCTCACCGGTCTGATCGCGGCGCATCTGGCCAAGGGCGAGGCGACCGAGGTGGCGGTGCGGCGCGCGGTGGAGACCACCTTCGCGGTGCTGGTGCGCACGCAGAAGGCGGGCACAGCCGAGATGCGTCTCGTGCCGCTACCGCCGCCGGGCCGCGAGCCGTAACGGCTTCAGGTCGCGCGCTTGCCGGCCGATTGCGCCGCCTTCTGCGGCTTTGCCGGGCCCCTCTGCTCGCGAGCGGCCTGTGCTTTGGGCGGCTTTGCATGGGCCGCAGCGCGCACCTTCCTGGGCTTCGCGTTGGCAGCTTCCTTGCGGTCCGCCGTGCCCCGGCGCGAGATGTATTCCTGGCCGTCGATCGGGCCGACATGCGGCGGATCGCGGCCGAGATAGGGCCGGCCGATACCGAACGCTTTGCCGTTGGCGTCGACCCACTTCCACAGGATTTCGGTTGAGACCCAGCGCTGCGCGCGGTTGCTGCCCTGGGTACTGACGATGTCCGCCGCCATGCCGTGGCCGTAGCCGCCGCGGGTGCTGCCGCCGTGATAGGAGCGGTCGGAGGCGGCCTTCAGGCCGCTTGCGATCGACTGGCGATAGTCGTCACGGAACGCGCTGGTGATGCCCGGCGAGAGCCCGGCGGCCTCGGCTGCGAGCAGCGTGCGAAACAGTTTTCGCTTGAAGCTCTTGTCCATGCCGCCGATGACGTAATCCATCATCGACATGCCGGCGTGGTCGGCCGCTTTCGGATCCTTCCAGCCGAAATCCTCGTCGACCAGCTTGGTGAAGCTGCGCATCACAGTCACGGTCCTGCCCTTGCGCTTGACGGTGACGGGGCGGCGTTCTTCGACCTTGATCGAATCCTCCTTGGGCGTGCGCTGGTAGAGCGCCCAGAGATAGCGGTCGATGCAGGCGTCCACGACGAAGCATTCGTCGAGCACGGCGATGGTGTCCGCGGGCGGCGCCTTGCTTGCGGCCGGGGCGGGTCCGCTCGCGATCGCCGTTGGGGACAATGCGTCCGTGGCCACGATCTCGGTGGGATCGGCGGATGCGAGTTTGACGGGCTCTGGCGTTGGCGCAGGCGGATCCTCGCTGACGCTAGCAGCCTCGCTGACGCCGGGGGCCGGTTCAGGTGAAATCTGAGGTGCGGGCTGCTCCGCCGGCAATATTAGCGCGGGATCTGCCAACGCGAGCTGGACGACGGGGACGGGCACCTCCGGCGCGGCTGCCGTTTCAACGGTTGGCAGGCTCGCCGCCGCAGCAGCGATCTCGGCGGTCAAGGCGACGCCGTCCTCGATGGTCGCAGCGCGTGGGACGTCGGCGAGGTCGAGGCGATCGAGATCCTTCGCACGCGAGACAGCAGCCGCATTGGCGCCGCTGTGCTCGATGAGGGCCGGCGCGTAGGCAGACAGGGAGAGCACGAGCCAGCTGGCGAGAACGGCCGAGGGACATGAGACCGCCACCAGAAGAGACCGCCGATCATTCATGATCCCTGCCTCCAAACGGTTCTGTTCGAACCCGTTTTGTTCGAACAGTCAGTGATGCAAACAGTCTTGATGCGAACAGACTTGCACGGAAAGGCACGCAGCGCGTCGATTGTTCGGAAGACGGTGTGGCGGCGCAATGGCGTAGTTGAACGAAAACAGGCTTTTCGAAGGGGTGTTGCGAAGTTGCAACGCGGGTTCCGTGGCGTTCCATGTGCGACTGCGCGGGCAAGCCCATTTTGTCGTCAAATTGAGCGATCCGAGTTTACTCAATCGTGGATTGCTAGGGTGACACTACTCGCCCGCCGGCAACGTCCGGTAGAATGGAAAGGACGCATTCGTGAAGTCGAAATGCAAATGGGCCGAATTCGTCGCCGATGAATCCGGCGCCACTGCGATCGAATACGGTCTGATCGCAGCCGGCATCGCACTCGCGATCATCGAGATCATCTACGCGCCGGCACCAATCTCGTCGCAAAACTGCAGTCGCTCGCGACCGCGCTGAAATAGGCGATAACAAGGCTTTCGCGATGGGCTGTTGACAAGGTGTCTTGTGACAAGGTGTCTTGCCTGACGCCTCGCGGCAACTTTGCGCAGCGCCGTGCGTTGATCGGCCCATGAGCACGCATTCCTCGCTTCGTCCCATGGACGCCTTCGATCCCACCGAGCCCGCCATCCTGCATGATCGTCTGTCCGACACGATCATCACCTGGACCGCCGATCAGGCCGATGACTACCGGCAGTCCAGCCGGCCGCGCGAGGATGGAACCGTGGCCTGGAAGGCCTACCTCTTCGACGGCTGGGGCAACGTGCTCGGTGGCTGATCACCGCCCAAAAAAGCGCCATGTCGCGGCCGGCATGATTCGGCCAAGGCTTTGTACGCGTTAAACATATCGCCATGCGCTACATGCGATGTTGCAATGCAACGGCGAATGTCGCAATGCAGCAAAACGCGCTTAAATGTGCTCCGAATCTTCCATCAGGAGCACCACCAATGAACAAGACTTTGACGATCGCCGCCGCCGTCCTGACGATCGCGGGCGCTACTTCGGCTTTCGCCGCTGAGCTGCCGACCTATGAGGCCAATGGATTTCCGGTCTCCCCCGTCCAGGTTGGCGTGCTCGGGGCCGGCCATGTCGAGCAGCAGGTCGCGGCGCCCACGACGGTTGCTTCGGCGCACCAGGTGAAGGTGCTCAGCTCGCGCAAGGTCAAGACCGCGGACGTCACGACGGGCGCAGCCCGCTGAGCTGACATCGCATGAAGGGCAGGCGGGTCTCGCCGTGTGCGCGACCCGCCGCCACATGCGATCATGAACGATCGCCCGCATGCGCTGCGCGCAGGGGGCTGCTGCGATCTCTTCTCGTGCCGCGATCATCGCGCGGACAAGAAAATTGCGCCACGACGCGCTGATCGAGAAACCGGCCGCGAACAAATTCGCTTGAAGGCGCCGGTTATGTGTGCTCGTTCATAACGAGCGTGATCCTTTTAACAGTTGCTTGCCCTGCAACCACATGGGTTGAGCGGATTGGCCCGCTGACATAAGGCTTCTCCCATGGATCAGCGGACGAGCGGCGCTGACGCTCTCATTCAGAAGAACGACGCGGCGCCGGCGCTGCTCGGCGTCGTCTGCGGGCTGGCCGCAGCGCTATTCTGGGCGCTCGGCTTCGTCGGCACGCGGCACGGCCTCAAACTTAGCTTTACGCCGGTCGATCTGCTCGTGCATCGCTATGTCTGGTCAGGGATCGCGTTCCTGCCTTTGGTCTTCCGCGCCGGCATCTCCGATCTTTGCGGCATCGGCTGGGGCAGGGGCCTTGCGCTGATGGTGCTGGGTGGGCCGGTGATGGCGCTGATCTCCTACACCGGTTTCCTGTTCGTGCCGCTCGGCCATGGCAGCGTGATCCAGCCCTCCAGCGCGACGCTTGGCGGCCTGCTGCTCGCCGCATTGTTCCTGAAGGAGAAGATCTCCGCCTCGCGACTTGCCGGCGCTGTCGTCATCGTCGGCGGTCTCGGTGTGATCGGCGCGGAATCGATCGGGCATATCGGCGCCGACGGCGTGCAGGGCGATCTGATCTTCGTGCTCACCGGATTCATGTTCGCGGGCTTCGGCGCGCTGCTGCGGCACTGGCGCGTCTCCGCCGTGTCGGCCGCGCTCGTCATCAACGTGCTGTCGCTGCTGCTCTTGCCGATCTATCTCGCGACCGGCGGGCTTGCCCGCATCGCCGCAATCGACATCACCGAGAACGCGATTCAGGCGCTGGCGCAGGGCGTGCTCGCAGGTCCCGCCGCGCTCTATCTCTACGCGGTCTCCGTCCAGCGTCTCGGCGTCGCCCGGGCCGCGGTATTCCCCGCGATTGTGCCGGCGCTGACGCTCCTGGTCGGCTGGCTCTTGCTCGGGGAGCCGCCGACGGCACTCCAGGCCGCGGGCCTGGTGACGGTGCTGTGCGGCTTTTACCTGGCGCAGCGGCAAAGTTAGGCGCGAACTTACGCCTTCCGCACGAACTCCGATTTCAAATTCATCGCGCCGATGCCATCGATCTTGCAGGCGATGTTGTGGCCGTCGCTGGCGTCCTGGAGGCGGATGTTGCGGACCTTGGTTCCGCCTTTGACGACCGACGAGGAGCCCTTGATCTTGAGGTCCTTGATCACGATGACGCTGTCGCCGTCAGCCAGCACATTGCCGTTGGCATCGCGCACGCCTGCCTCGGGCGCGGCCGCATCGGCCGTGCCGCTCCATTCATGGCCGCATTCCGGGCAGACCCAGAGACCGCGGTCCTGATAGGCGTGCTCGGAGTTGCAGCTCGGACATTTCACGGCATCGTCCATCGTCGATTCATCCCCTGTTCGGCCCCTGTGGGCGGGCGCACCGTAGGGGCGGGGACGGGGAAATCAAGGAAAATCCGGCCTCTGCTGCGGCCCCGCAAGCTCCCATCATCGTGACGCAGCAATTGACGGCTATGGCTTGTGCTTTGCCTCACCAGGCATAGCTGATCGGAAAGCGGATGTCCGCGTCACCCCCTTCCATGTAGCGTCACGGCATGAGCGAGATCGAAACCCTGTTCGGTGTCCTGCGCCAGTCGGCCGATGCGCCCGTCGTCGACATGCTCGAGCGCATGGTGCGGGAGGGGCCGGACCATGCTCTGTGCAAGATCAACGCGCTGCATCTGGCAAGGACGGCCAAACTCGGCGAGGAGCAGGTGATCGCGGGGCTGCTGCATGCGGTCGGGCTCGGCATCCTCGAGATGACCTGGAACGTGATGTGCCCGAGCTGCGCCGGCGTGCTCTCGGCCAACAAGAGCCTGAAGACGGTCAACAGCCCGCAATATCATTGCGCCTTCTGCGCCGCCGGCTACGAGACGACGCTCGACAATCTGGTCGAGGTGACCTTCGCGGTCAGCCCGCGCGTGCGCAGGATCGCCGCGCATAATGCCGACGAGCTGCCGCTCGCAGAATATTACCGTCAGGTGTTCTGGAGTTCGGCGATCGAGCTTCCGCCCGACCTCGACGGCTTGCTTCGCGAACTGACGCTGGAATCCGTCGACCTGCCGCCGGGCGAGCGCGCCATTCTCTCCCTGCAGGTGCAGCCGGGCATGCTGATCGTGTTCGATCCCGTGACGCATACGGCACAATACATCGAGGTGAAGGGCGAGGAGACGGCCGAGCGCCAAACGCTGTCGCTGATCTTCAACAAGTCCGAGGTTCCAGTCGACGCCGTAAGCCTGCGCCCGGGACCGCTGCGGCTGACGCTCGAGAACCGCACCGACGGCCGCGTGCTGCCCGCGGTGTGGGTGATGAACCAGCGGCTCGATGACCTCCTGACCCGGCGCAAGCCGAGCCTCACCGCAAAGCGCCTTCTCACCAACCAGACCTTTCGCGATCTCTACCGCACCGATACGCTCGCGATCGGCCAGCGCCTCAAGATCCTCAGCCTGACCTTCCTGTTCTCGGACCTGAAAGACTCCACTGGGCTCTACGAGCATGTCGGCGACCTCGTCGCCTTCGATCTCGTCAACGAGCATTTCCGCCTGCTGCAGGAGATCATCGCCTCCGAGCAGGGCGCCGTGGTCAAGACCATTGGCGATGCCGTGATGGCGACCTTCGAGACGCCCGATCGCGCCATTGCGGCCGCGATCCGCATGCGCGAGGCCATGAGCGAGCTCGGCGCCCAGCGCCAGCACCAGGGCCTCTTGCTCAAGATGGGCATCCACGAGGGCTCATGCCTCGCCGTCACCCTCAACGGCCAGCAGGACTATTTCGGCCAGACCGTGAACATCGCCTCCCGCGTCCAGGGCTTGGCGGCCTCGCGCGCGATCGTGGTGACGGAGGCGGTGGTCGACAACGCCGAGACGCGGACGCTGCTGGACGCCGGCGGCCTCAACCCGACCCGCCGCAGCGTCGCGCTGAGCGGGATCGCGGACAAGGTGTCGGTGTACGAGATCCCGTGAGGCTTGCGTAGCCCGGATGGAGCGTCAGCGAAATCCGAGGCGGGAGGTGCGGTGCCATCCCGGATTACGCTGACGCTCCATCCGAGCTACATTTCCCGCCATGACCTTCCTCCTCAACATCGACGTTCCCGACGTCGCGCGAGCGACGACCTTCTACACCGCCGCGTTCGGCCTGACGGTCGGCCGCCGTTTCGGCGCCGATTTCGTCGAGCTCTTGGGCTGGCCGGCGCCGGTGTATCTGCTCACCAAGCAGGCCGGCACGATGGGCGCCGGCGGCGATCGCCGCCGCTACGCGCGGCACTGGACGCCGGTGCATGTCGACGTCGTCGTCGATGATGTCGATGCCGCCGTCGAACGCGCGCTGCGCGCCGGCGCGATCCTGGAGGTTGCCGCAAGCGATGCACCGTATGGGCGGATCGCCATGCTGGCCGATCCGTTCGGGCACGGGTTCTGTCTGCTGGCGTTCAGCGCGCAGGGCTATGACGCGTTGCTCGGTGCGTAGCGACACCGTCATTGCGAGGAGCCCGCGACAAAATTGCGTAGCAATTTTGCGCTGGTGCGACGAAGCAATCCAGACTGCCTCCGCAGAACGACCCTGGATTGCTTCGCTACGCTCGCACTGACGGTGGAAGGACGGGAGTGCCCGTCAAAACAAAAGTGCGAAAACAACCCCATGCACAGTAGGGAACACCTTGAGATTTCACACTTCTGCGCGCCCGAAATGATGTGACCCGTCGGGCAAGGCGGGGACACGCAGACGCGGGCCGATTTCGGTGATCCCGAAATATAGTTTGACTCGTCGGGCAAAACAGGGGCACTATGCCAGGATGGCGCCGGTGCGATGGGGAGATGATGCGTCGCCGGGCCGCGGGGCGACATGCCAAGAGAACCGAAAATCAAAGCGAAAAGAAAACTGAAGACCTACCAGACCTCGCTCGGATTCTACGACCAGGCGGTCGCCGCGCCCTCGATGAAGGCGGCGCTGGAGGCCTGGGGCGCCAGCTCCAATCTGTTCCATCAGGGCGTCGCCAAGGAGACCGACGATCCCGATATCGTTGCGGCGACCATGGCAAGCCCCGGCGTCGTGCTCAGGCGTCCGGTCGGCTCGAACGGCCCGTTCACTGAAAGCGCCGAGCTGCCGACCGACCTTGCCGACGAAGGCAAGGCCAAGCCCAAACGTAAGCCCAAGCCGAGCAAGCGCGCGGAGAAGACCGCAAAGAAGCCGTCCCGCAAGATCGACGATCGACAAGCCCGCCAGGCCGCCGCGGCTTTCGAGAGAGAAGAGCGGCGGCGCGAAGCCGAGCGCCGCAAGGAAGAGGCCACCCGCGCCAAGGAGCGCGCGCAGCGGGAGAAGGCGGTCGCGATTGCGCAGGCGACACTCGACAAGGCGAAGCGCGAGCACGAGGCGCGGGCGGAGGAGATCGAGGCAGAACGAACTGCGATCGATGAACGCGCCGAGGCGGAGCAGGGCCGGTGGGACAAGCAGAGGAGGAAGCTGGAGGAGGCGCTGCGTCGGGCGCGGGAGTAGGCGGTGCAAGTAGCCTGGATGAGCGAAGCGATATCCGGGACTCTCGCCCCGAAGCATTCCCCGGATGTACGCTCGCTGCGTTCTTCGTCATTGCGAGCGCAGCGAAGCAATCCAGACTGGTTCCGCGGAGGGACTCTGGATTGCTTCGTCGCAAGAGCTCCTCGCAATGACGATGGAGCCGCCATCGGTCATTCCAGCAAAGTCGCGCGCGAATTGGCTTGCCTTGCTTTGCGTCCTTGAGCACTCTTATGGGAAGGAGGCCAACGCATGAAGAAAATGACCATCGCGTGTGCGCTCGGAACGGCCCTGGTGCTGAGCAGCCTTGGGATGTCAGGGGCTGAAGCCCGGGCGCGCAAGGCGCAAGTCGTTCGCGAACCCCAGCAGAGACTTATCGTCACGGCGCCCGTGCTCAGGCCAACGCCGTGGGATTATTATATCGTTCCACGATATCGTTATCGTCCTGAAGACGACCGGGTCGATCCCTACGGTCCGCCGCTGGTCTCATCGTGGGTTCGCTATGAAGGGTGGCGGTGGCCATACTGGTGGTGAACAACCATCACGTTCTGCGGCATGTGGAGTTCGGCCAGCGACGGACGCAGAATTGACTGGCGCCTGTAGCCCGGATGAAGCGAAGCGCAATCCGGGACTGGCGCAGCTTGAGGCAAGACCCCGGATTTCGCTTCGCTCCATCCGGGCTACGCTTGCTACGCGCCTGCACCGATCGTAAGCGCTCATTTTCGCTCGATAGCTCAAGCCCTTGCGCACCTCCCATTCTGGCCATCCGGAGAGGTTGAACGCATCCAAGTCCAACATCGCTGCGTGCGACGTCAGCGGCTAGGAAAAAATGGCAAACCTGAGACTGTCAAGGACACATCGGGGTAGAATGGCATTTATCCCCGTAATACACCCAATACTGTTAAGGGGTACGGGCGCGTATTGAGAGGATCAATCATGGCAAGTGTTGAACAATTGCGCAGACGGGACGGCGTTAACCTGGTCCAACTCGAGGCGGACATATCGTCGGTACGCTCGGGAAGCTCGATTACTTCCATTGCTCTGCCTGATTACGTCGAGCACACCGCGGGCGTGACGCGCGTCGGCGCGCTGAGCGCAGAGGCGGTCATTCGCGACTATGAGTCCGCTGCGAAAGAAATCGAGGCCATGGGCACCGAGTTGATCGACGCTGCGCAAAAATGCGAGGCGCTGACAGCCCAGGTCCATGATGCGATCGCCTTCATGCGAGAAACGGCGGCGGGGTATCGTGAAGAGGGTCGGAAGATCTTCAAGCGCATCGAAGAATGCGCGCTGTTCACCGAAGACGTCCGCAAGACATGCGAACAGGTCAAGCGCAGAATGGTCGAAGTCTCGGTCGGTCCATCTTCTGATGAGGAGCTTGAGCCGCAAGAGCCCGAGCTGGGCGGGATCGCCGCCCAGGTGACGATGAGCGAGATACGGTGAGGCGGGCATAGAGCGTAGTTCGTAGGATGGGTTGAGCTCTTGCGAAACCCGTCGTCGCGCGCCAGCGTCGTTGGTATCGCTTCCGCTCGTCGAGCTACGGCGGACAAGTCGCTCCGCCCATCCTACGGTCTTGCGAAACGCATCATCTAATCGCCGTCACTCGCGGCAAGCGCCCGTAGCGCGGATGGAGCGGAGCGCAATCCGGGACCAGTGCAGCTTGGAGCAAGACCCCGGATTTCGCTTCGCTCCATCCGGGCTACGCGCCGCTAATCGCCGTCATCCGCCGCAAGGCGCTGAAACTGCCGTTTCATCGCGTTGACCCTGGCAACGTAGGCCGCAACCAGATGATCGCCGCAGCGCTCGCCGGCGAGCATCTGAAACTTGCGGCGTGCGTAGGCTGTGGCAGGACCTGCGCCGCAGAGATGGATGAAGGCGGCCAGATCCTGCCTCTGCTGCGGGCTTGCCTTCACACCGCCGGTGCGGGCGAGAACGTCGGCCACCTGGCGGTCCAGATACACCGATGCCAGCTCGACGGCATGGCCAGGGATCGTGCGGATATAGAGACTGGTGAACCCGCAACCGGTCTCCGTGACCGCGTTGCCACGAACACAGGACCGCGCGGCCTCGGCGTAAGCGGGATCTGTCATCTGGAAAAGACCGACGGCGCTGGAAGAAGGCCGGTAGATCGAAAGCGGATTGAAGCTCCATCGCCAGCGCCAATAGGTGCGTGCCACCGGGTTGCCTGAACTCTCGACCTGTGCCAGCGCGGCCAGCAATTCCGGCGTGATCGCAGCGGTGGAATGCCTGCGGAACAGCGGCCCGTATCTCGCCCAAGTCTCCGCTGGCTCCTTGTCGAGGGAATGGCCAACAAGGACAAACAGCTCGGTCGGCTTGCGGACCATTTGAGCGACGATGTTCAGAAGCGCGATGGCTGCAAGCAGCATCGCCACGCCGCCTGCGATCCGAACCATCCGCGGTGCGCGCGCGAAATTCTTCCGCGCCCACCGGGCGGCCCGCCGGACGCTGCGAAGGCGAGGGAGGAGGCTGTTGCTTTTCCTTGGCATGTGCGCTGTGGGCGTAAATTGCGGAGCCTGTGGACTTAGTTAACGCTGTCCGCCCGCCCTAAAATCTCGCTTCATTTCACGCGACCGTGCCTTTTCAGGTCCCGGCTCCGTGCTGCTACGGCCGCTCCAATCCTTGCGAGAAATAACCCCCGGTTGTACGTTGCGCCGCAGAACAGTTAATTTTGTGTAAATGGATCGGCTGAAATGACCGTAATCGAGGGCGTGGTGCCGGAGGCAGGTGCGGACCCGAAAATGCCACCGGGAGTGGTTGTCGAAGGCCCGTTGGTCGACGCCAAGTTTCTCGATTCCTACATCGCGTTCGGCTTCATGATCGGTGGTTCGATCGCGGCGCTAGTCTGGGCATTTTGGCAAGGCATCGGCTGGGTCGAGGTTTCGGTGTTCGTCGGCATGTTCTTGCTGACCACGGTCGGGATCGGCTTCATGCATCGCTACTTCGTGCACCGGAGCTTTCGCTGCGGTCCGGTGATGCGGACGATCCTCGCCGCGATCGCCATGCTGGCGGTGCAGGGCTCGATCCTGAAGTGGGTGAGCAACCACCGCCGGCACCATCTTCACTCCGACAAGCCCGGCGACGTCCACAGCCCTTACTATGACGGCTTCGGCAACCGCTATGCGAGCTTCCTCAAGGGGATGTCGCATGCGCAAGGCGGCTGGGTGTGGGACCAGGCCACCACCGATGGCGCACACTACGCCAGGGATATTCTGGCCGACCCGATCGCCATGTTCTTCACGAGGACTCGCTGGTACTGGTACGCGCTGTCGGCGGTGATCATTCCCGGCGCCATCGGCTACGCGTTCGGCGGCGTGCACAGCATGATCGGCTGCGTGTTGTTCTCCGGCCTGTTCCGCAGCTACATCATGACCATGGCCACCTCGCTGGTGAACTCGGTCTGCCACAGCGACGGCCGCTACGGCTACCGCCGTTTCGAAACCAATGATGGCACGACCAACGAATTCGTGACCACGATCCTCACCTTTGGTGAAGGGCTGCACAACAACCATCACCGCTTTCCGCGCGACGCCTACCTTTCGCACGCCTGGTACGAGATCGACATCAACGGCCTGATCATCCTGGGGCTGGGGAAGCTTGGGCTGGTGCACGACATTTTCGGGGTCGGCGCGCGCCGGCGATCTGCAGTGCCAGATGCGCAGCAGGGTGGGGCCGTCGCGAGTCAGAACGCATTCGACGGCGTCGCAGAAGACCTTCGCTCGGCTGGAAGGTAGACTTGCGCGCTATTCCCGGAAACCGAAGCGGAGCTCATTTGCACAGGCGACTTGCCGTAAACGTTGTCGCTCTGGTGCTGTTCGGGGTGCCGACGGTGGTCCTTGCGCAGTCGATGGACTGCAGCAAGATCAAGTCTACGACAGTCCCGGTTGAGCTCGTCGTCAGGTTCGACAGATTTGAGCAAGCCTATCAGGTCTACAGGGAAGCCGGGAAAACGGCGGTGCTCTGGACACGGCAGACCACACCGCATGGCATCAACATCAGCAAGGCGGAAACCATCAACGGATTCGGAATCGCATCCTCCCTAACATCCACGGTGGACAAGGTACCGGATCAGGAAGCGCAGCACAGGTACTCCGGCATCGTGATCGAGGACAACGATCACCGGCACAGCGTATCATACAAGGTCTCCTGGACCTTCAAGTATCGGAACGGCACGGCGCGGCAGGTCGAGCAGGGCGTCGACTACACGTTCGTTTCGGCCGGGGAAACGACGATCGGATCGTGTGCGCTTGCCGTGTACCGCGGCGAGGTCAAGTTCACGGATGTCACGAGCGGCCAGACCGATCGCATGTTTCACATTTACTTTCCCGAACTCAGAATTGGTGTCACCAGTTTGACTCCCGAGCCTGTGTTCGTCAGCCTGAGTACGTCATTCGAGCCGCTTCGAATGCTTCGGTAGCTCGTAAGATGGGGTGTGCTCTAGCGAAACCCATCAACGTCGATCATCGAATGATGGGTTTCGCAAGGGCTCTACCCCCTTACGGGCTTCAAATCCAATCGCGGCTTCGGGAAACAAGCCCGCGCGTTGCGGGTTCACCAATCCGGATAGCCGTAAGGGTCGGCCATATAGGGCGGAGGCATCCAGGGGCCTCGTGGCGGTCTGGGCCGCCGGGGTTCGGCCGCCGGTACGTGCGGCCGGGCATGCGCATCGTTGTTCATCACGCTCCGCGCGACGGGCTTGGTGGCTGCAGCCGCGGATGACGCGGTGAGTTGCGTTTGCAGCGCCTGGACCTGCGCGGCGAGGCGCGCATTGTCCGCTGCATCCTTCTCCTGCGCCGCCTTGAGCTGTTGAATGGTGTCGGCCTGCTCGCGCAGGGTCTGGTCGTTGCGGCTTTTCAGTTGCTCGAGCTTCCCGTTGATGCTCGCAAGCTCGCTCGTGATGGCCTTGAGCGATTGCGCGAGATCAGACGATGACGGGTCTGGCGCTGGCGCTGTGGCGGTAGGCTTTGCGGCGCTTTCCGTGTCCTTGGCGACCGGCGGCGCGGGCACCGGGCTCGGCTCATCCGCAGCAGCCAGTTGCACGGTCGGCGGCTGCGCCGGACTTTCCACCGCGGACGCTTGCTGGGGCGGGCTTACAGCCGGCGGAGCCCATCGCGCCATGATCGACTGGCTGATCGACTTGGCTTCATCGCGATATTGCGAAGCGAAGGCGGCACCGAGAAGGCCGATCGCCAGCACGAGGCCAACCAAAGCGCGCACCATGGTCCGATCTCCCTTCAAGCCTTGATCGCGAACTCCGGCATTCGGAACTTTGGCATCCGGCGTCGGCGCCTTGTTTCCGGAAGTTGCGGCTGCCGTCCTACCGGCGGTTGCGTGCGAGGTGCGCTGGCCTTCGCTGTCGCGTTCCATTCCGGAAACCAGCCGGTCCAGTCGCGCCAGGTCTTCCTCTGCGCTCTTGATCCGGTCGTAGGCCCGCGTCAGCCCGCCGTCGGCGCGCACCTCATCCGGTTTGGCAGTGTCAGGCTTGGGCGCATCCGCCTTGGCGGTATCAGGCTTGTCGGTCTCAGGCTTGGGGTCGTTCGTTTCAGGCACCGATGCGCTCTCCATCCGGTCGGCCGTCAATGGGAGGCAGTCCGATCACTGGAAGGATAGGTCTCGCCGCTGTCCAACACAACGCGTGTGCAAAGGAAAAGTTATGGCGGGCGCGGGAGCGGGGCGGGCGTGAGCGCGTAGGGGCTAGTACCGCGACTGCGCAAAGCGCAGTTCGCAGTATGAGTCGAGCGGAGCGAAGCCGATCAACGTGCCCATCGTACGGGCATCCTGTCCCCGCACCGTCGAAATACGCAGCTGTCGTTAGTGACGCGTCGCGCGGATTTCGAGCGTCGTCTGGGTGAGCCTGGCCACGAACCCCTCAAAATGCATGACCCTTTGTCTGGTCATTTGTTCATGCAACCCGGCGATCTTCTGGGACTCGGCGACGAACGATTCACACGCCTGTTTCGCGTACTCCATCTGAAGCTCGAAGGCCTCGACGGGTGAGCGCGCTGTCGCGAGCTTTCCCAGGAAGGCCCAGGCGTGCTCAACGGAGGTCCTGACGTAGCCGCTATAGGCATCGGCAATCGCCTGCGGGCTGGCCTGGGAGGGTTCCACCGGTGCGACGGGCGCGCTGGCAACGATCTCCATCCCGGACGGCAAGGCGGCAGCCGAGGGTACCTCCGCACTGCTCTGTCGGCTCGCCTCTACCTCTTGCTTGGTCTCTTGCCTGTTCTCTTGGCTGATCCCCGCCGAGGCATCCGGCAATTGATGCGCTGCAGTTGCGTGTTGCTCGTCGGCCCCGGACCGTTGCCTGGCCTTCTTCTTCCCGCCGCGCCGGCCGGATTTGCCCGTTGGCTTGTTTTCTACCGCACTCAACATTGCAAATGGCTCCTGAATATCGCTGAAGCCGCGAGCCTCCGTCGCGTTTGCGCTGAAATCGCGATTGTGGGCTGTCGCTTACGTGGCGGCCGTGTGGTGAGATTTTGCCGCTGCATCTTCGATGCATCCGGCAAAAAAGGCGTCGATCCAGCGCGTAGGAGGGGTTGAGCCCTTGCGAAACCCATCACTTGGCGTCGGGCAATGATGGGTATCGCTACGCTCCACCCATCCTACGGGCTGTATTGGGTGGACTACAGCGTGTGTGCATCACGCCTGCGTACCAGCTTGGAGCGAATGATGGACCACTTCAGTGTCGCGAAGACACGCATCCAGAAGAAGGACCCATCGAAGCTTGGTAAGCGGCGTGCACTGGATCTCTCTGCACGCATCGACATGTTCGCAAAGAAGGTTGGCACCACCGAGCACTCGGAGACCCTGCATGCACTACGTACTATCGGAAACCTGGGTGTACACAGCTCCAAGGTGTCACAAGCAGCAATGCTCGATACCTACCAGTTGTACGAGCGTGCTCTGGAGGACCTGTTCAAGGACCGCGGGGAGAGCACCAAGGACATCATCAAGCGGCTCAGGGCTCATAGGTAGGTTGCACCAGCCGTGGTACCAAATGGTGTCAGAATGCCCATAATTGTCTCATGGGTGGTGTCAAAGGCTTCTGGAAAGGCTGGTACAGGGGTTGTACCGGTGGAAAAGCCGCACTACAACGAGTCAACAACAAGTTGACCGACTCGATGAGTCAACGCAGTCGGAGGACGTACGGTGGTCCATCTTAACCAGATGGTAACATGTCCCCAGCGAGGCTCTGGCGAGAGCGACTCGCCATTGAACTCACACTCAGTTTCTACCGACCGAACCTTTTCCCTGGTCGGGGCTTGGATTTCTGGGCAACCCCCAGAAATGGGAAGGGGCCGCCCGTAGGCGACCCCTGGGTTTAGGAGAAGTTCTGCCGGGCCGGCTTCAACGGCTCGGCAGTCCCCTACAGTGCGAGCAAACGTGCTCCCACCTTCCGAACCGGAACCGCACGTAGGCGGTCACCCGGACGGGCATGTGCAACGGACAAACCTTCATCAGGTCCTCCTATGTCACCGATGGCGGAATAGGCCGCCGCCCCTTGGGGCCTAGCAGTGCAGCGCCCAAACCTGTGATGAAGGGAGGGGGCCAGTCCGAATCGGTGGTCGCACAAAACGCAAGTTATCAAGAAAACAAGAGTCACCGGAAGGCGACTCAGCCGTTCTCCTCCACTAATGAACAGGGATACTGGGGGTTTACTGCCGGAATCACTTGAAGACGTCCTCCCTCGCGCGTTCTGACAGCGCGATTTCGTGGCCGCTGCGGGTGATTACGCCGTTATTCTCGGCGAGATGCTGGCCATCGGGACCTCGCGGCCCTTGATCTGCTCAGGAAGCTCTGGATCTCGGCGGCCGTCCACCAGGTGTCGCCGCAGTTGCGCATGAGCAGCAGCGAGGGGCGAGGAATCGACTATTTCGACAGAGCCGATCTACCAGACGTCATCCGTCGGATATTCGGGATTGGGCCATCGGGATCAGTTCATCCAGTTGCCTGCATTTTCCACCTCGATGGATCATTGCGTGACAGTTGGCGCAGACGATCGCCAGCTCCTTCAATGTTACTGGCCGACCTTCGGGCGGAGCCTCGCTAAGGGGCTTCAGATGATGAACGTGTGCAAACTCGTTCCCAAGAACTCCGTATTGTTTGGCAAAATCGAAGCCGCAACGGGGCACTTCGCACTTCAGCACTCCCCCATTTTCGTAGAGCGCAGCCATGATTTTCTTCTTTCGAAGAGATGCCTCTCTTCGGCGGTGAAGGATGTAGCGCTTACGTTCGTCACCCTCGAAACCTTCAATCTCAGGGTCGTCTTGTTCGGCTGAATTCGCTGGTATTGCACCGCGAACCACCACGCATCGGCCGGTTGCCATGTCGTACTGAGTGACAGCCCATGGTGTTGAGTCCAGTAGCCGCTTTGCGACTTTTGAAGATTCAGCTTCAGAATCTAGATGGTCGCGCTTGTTGCCGTCGAGAATTATTGCTCTTACCGGCAGACCTTCGCGATAAGCGAGCTGCAGATTTTCATCGAGTTCTGTTGCGCGCTTTTTCCATTGGGCGGCGCCTCTACCACCAAGCCGTCCGTCTCGGAGGCGTATGTTCTGGTCGTGAACGATCTCATCGTCGACGACAGTCAGGTCCTCATGAAAGAACAGCGCAACAATGTGCGCGCCCGGCTTTCGGAATGACCAGTTATAGCAAAAATTCGGATTTTCAGCGGGATTGTCGCCTTTGAAGTTGCTCCATTCGCTTACATCGATGCCGGTCTCACTGACCAGATCAATGACTCGGCGCTTCGTGGTGGGTTTGAGAGCAGGAAGATCAATCATGGTGCTGCCGAGTTACGTTTTTAGGTAATGTCTTGTTTCGCGAAATGTAGTTGAGGTCGGCGTGCATGTTCTTGCTCTAGTTGAGCTTGTCTCGGCGCAAGACGTCAAGTGACGTTTCCGATGTGGAGGTGGTCACAGCAACAAAAAGGGCGGCCTCTCGGCCGCCCTTCGATAACGACTATTGTGATGATGGGCTCACGCCTCACGAGCACCCCGTCGTGCTGCCGCAAGTATCGCACTTCATGCAGGTCCCATTCCGCACCAGCGTGAAGTTGCCGCACTCTGAGCACATCTCGCCCTCGTAGCCCTTGGCCTTGGCCTCGGCGCGGCGCTCGGCTTTGCTGGGGGCGGCGGTTGCGGCGGTGCCGGCCTTGCTCCACTGCAGCTGCTCGAGCTTCTCCGTCGGGGAGAGGTCGTGGCTGGCTTCCTGCTTCAGGGCGACGGCGCCTTCGAGGGCGTCGCCGACGCGGGCTGACGTGCCGTGCGAGGCCAGGGCGGTGACCTTATTGCCGCCGGCAGGCGCGCTGTCGTTGCCTTGCGAGACCGCGGTCGAGCCGCCGCGCATCACGAACAGGTTGTCCGTGCGCGAGCGGGTGAGGCCGCGCGAGACCAGTTTTGTCGCGTGGTGGCCGCCGTCCTCGTCCGGCTCCTTGCCTTCCTCGACGCCCTTGCCGAGCGCGTCAAAGCCCGTCTCGTTGGGATCGACGTGGGCGAGGTCGAAGCGAGAGAGGTAGCTCACCGCGAGCTCGCGGAAGACGTAGTCGAGGATCGAGGTCGCGTACTTGATGCTGTCGTTGCCCTGCACGGGGCCCGCCGGCTCGAAGCGGGTGAAAGTGAAGGCGTCGACATATTCGTCCAGCGGCACGCCGTATTGCAGACCGAGCGACACCGCGATGGCGAAGTTGTTGATGAAGGAGCGGAGCGCCGCGCCTTCCTTGTGCATGTCGATGAAGATCTCGCCCAGACGGCCGTCGTCATACTCGCCGGTGCGAAGATAGACCTTGTGGCCGCCGACGACCGCCTTCTGGGTGTAGCCCTTGCGGCGATCCGGCATCTTCTCGCGCTCGCGCATCACGATGATGCGCTCGACCAGCTTCTCGACGATCTTCTCCGAGACCTGGGTCGCGCGTGCGGCCATCGGCTTCTCGTAGAGCTGCTCGACCGCCTCGTCCTCGTCCTCATCGTCGCTGATGAGCTGCGAGTTGAGCGGCTGGCTCAGCTTGGAGCCGTCGCGGTAGAGCGCGTTGGCCTTCAGCGCGAGCTTCCATGACAGCATGTAGGCGGACTTGCAGTCCTCCACCGTGGCGTCGTTCGGCATGTTGATGGTCTTGGAGATCGCGCCCGAGATGAAGGGCTGGCTAGCCGCCATCATGCGGATGTGGCTCTCGACCGACAGGTAGCGCTTGCCGACCTTGCCGCAGGGGTTGGCGCAGTCGAACACCGGATAGTGCTCGGCCTTGAGGTGCGGGGCACCTTCCACCGTCATCGCGCCGCAGATGTGGACGTTGGCCGCCTCGATCTCGCGCTTGGTGAAGCCGACGGCCTGGAGCAGGTCGAAGCCCGGCGCGGCAATGGCTTCAGCGCCGATGCCGAGCTGGTCGCGGATGAAGTCTTCGCCAAAGGTCCACTTGTTGAAGGCGAACTTGATGTCGAAGGCGGTCGGCAGGGCCTTCTCGACCTTGGCGATGGCTTCATCGGTGAAGCCCTTGGCCTTGAGGGTCGAGGCGTTGATGCCCGGCGCGTTGGAGAGCGAGCCGTGGCCGACAGCATAGGCCTCGATCTCGGCGATCTCGCTCTCGCGATAGCCGAGCGCGCGCAGCGCTGCGGGGACCGCGCGGTTGATGATCTTGAAGTAGCCGCCGCCGGCGAGCTTCTTGAACTTCACCAGGGCGAAGTCGGGCTCGATGCCGGTGGTGTCGCAATCCATCACGAGGCCGATGGTGCCGGTCGGCGCGATGACCGTGGTCTGGGCGTTGCGATAGCCGTGCTGCTCGCCGAGCGCGAGCGCCGCATCCCAGGCCGCCTTGGCATGCGCGACCAGGTCTGCCTGCGGACACGAGGCGTGGTCGAGCGGCACTGGGTTGACCGAGAGCGCCTCGTAGCCGGAGGCCTCGCCATGCGCGGCGCGGCGGTGGTTGCGGATCACGCGCAGCATGTGCGCGGCGTTCTTCTTGTAGCCGGGGAAGGTGCCGAGCTCGGCCGCGATCTCCGCCGAGGTCTTGTAGGTGATGCCGGTCATCACGGCGGTCAGCGCGCCGCAGAGCGCGCGACCTTCCTTGCTGTCATAGGGCAGGCCCATGGTCATCAGGAGGCCGCCGATATTGGCGTAGCCGAGGCCGAGCGTGCGGAACTCGTAGGAGAGCTCGGCGATCGCCTTCGACGGAAACTGGGCCATCATCACCGAGATTTCGAGCACGAGGGTCCAGAGCCGGCAGAGATGCTCATAGCCCGCGACGTCGAACAGCTTGGTCGTGGTGTTGTAGAACGTCAGCAGATTGGCGGAGGCGAGGTTGCACGCCGTGTCGTCCAGGAACATGTATTCCGAGCACGGATTGGACGCGCGGATGTCGCCGGACGCCTTGCAGGTGTGCCAGTCGTTCATCGTGGTGTTGAAGTGCAGGCCCGGGTCGGCCGAGGCCCAGGCGGCGTAGCCGATCTTCTCCCAGAGGTCGCGCGCCTTCAGCGTCTTCGTCACCTTCTTGGAGGTGCGGGCGTTGAGATTCCAGTCGCCGTCGGTCTCGACGGCGCGCAGGAAGTCGTCCTTCAGTGAGACCGAGTTGTTGGAGTTCTGACCCGAAACCGTGAGATAGGCTTCCGAATCCCAGTCGGTGTCGTAGGTCTCGAACTGGATGTCCTTGTAGCCCTGCTTGGCGAACTGGATGACGCGCTTGATGTAATTGTCGGGCACGAGGCTGCGGCGGGCGAGCTTGATCTCGCGGCGGAGCGCCGGGTTCTTCTCGGGGTCGAAGCAATCGTCGCCCGAGCCTTCGCAGTTGACGCAGGCCTTCAGCACCGCCTTGAGGTGCTTCTGGTTGATCTTGGATCCGGTGACGAGGGCGGCGACCTTCTGCTCCTCCTTCACCTTCCAGTCGATATAGGTCTCGATGTCGGGGTGATCGACGTCGACGACGACCATCTTGGCGGCACGGCGCGTGGTGCCGCCGCTCTTGATGGCGCCGGCGGCGCGGTCGCCGATCTTGAGGAAGCTCATCAGGCCGCTCGAGCGGCCGCCGCCGGAGAGCTTTTCGCCTTCGCCGCGCAGGCGCGAGAAGTTGGAGCCGGTGCCGGAGCCGTATTTGAACAGGCGGGCTTCGCGGACCCAGAGGTCCATGATGCCGCCTTCGTTGACGAGGTCGTCACCGACGCCCTGGATGAAGCAGGCGTGCGGCTGCGGATGCTCGTAGGCCGACTTGGACTTGGTCAGCTTGCCGGTGAAGGGGTCGACGTAATAATGGCCCTGGCCGGGGCCGTCGATGCCATAGGCCCAGTGCAGGCCGGTGTTGAACCATTGCGGCGAGTTCGGCGCGACCATCTGCATGGCGAGCATGTAGCGGAGCTCGTCGTAGAAGGCCTGGGCGTCTCCATCGGTGGAGAAATAGCCGCCCTTCCAGCCCCAATAGGTCCAGCAGCCGGCGAGGCGGTCGAACACCTGCTTGGCGCTGAGCTCGCTGACATAGCGCTCTTTCTCGGGCAGGAGGCTAAGCGCCTCGGTGTCGGGCACGGAGCGCCACAGGAAGGAGGGGACGGACTCTTCCTCGACCTTCTTCAGGCGCGCGGCGACGCCGGCCTTGCGGAAGTATTTCTGGGCCAGCACGTCGGAGGCGACCTGCGACCATTCGGTCGGCACCTCGACATTGTCGAGCTTGAACACGACCGAGCCGTCGGGATTGCGAATCTCCGACGTGGTCAGCCGGAAATCGATTCCCGCATAAGGTGACTGTCCTACCGTGGTGTGGCGCCGCTCAATCCGCATGGTCTTGCCCCGTCCTTATCTTTGACCGAACCGCCTCCGTTCAGGCGTCCCGGTCACATTTCGCTTCGCGAGTCCTTTTGGCCGTTCGGCCTCTGGGCATCGCAGTTCAGCCGGTGGACCCGGCCCTTGTTCTCCCGGCGCGATTGTTCGGTGCACGCACCTCACATCCGCCGGCATGCCCAGACCCATCCGCCCCCAAGGGGATGCGCCCGACATGCGTTCAACGCCCACACCGCCTCTACTTCTCTCACTTCACGCAGGTGCTACTTCGCACCACCGTGAAGTCTGCCTTCCGAGCCTGTTGCCGGCCCGTTCTGGCGCCCGAAAAGTCCGCTATCCGAGGGCAGACAAGCCCTCATCCCGCTGCCTTTGGCTGGCCGGCGGAGCTGAGATTTGCGAGACCCTTTGGGGGAGTGCCGGCGGGACGCAAACTCACTCGCGCCGAACGGTCCGAAAGCTAGGACTCTCCGTTGCGCCCGTCAAGAACTAGTGCGAGTTCCTGAATCAAATACTAAATATGGTGGATTGTGGGGGATAACAGGGGTCTCGGCCGCGCCTGTTGTGGAGCCAAGTATCAGTGAGTCCTCAGGGATTCCCAACCGAAAAAATTTGCATGCCGTAATGCAGCAGGCGCTTCATCCCGCTGTTCACAGGGCAGCTATATTTTTGGGCGATGGGATTGCGTCAGCGGGACTCACGTAGCCCTACGGAAGGTGAGGGCAGGCATGCCCGCCGAGGCGGTGGTTTGCCCAGCGAATCCGCGCCAAGCTGAGCCCGATTTTGCCGGACTGCCCCCATGCATGATTCGACGAGGCCGGTGCAGCGACCGCGCATCGCCCCCGCCGGCCTGATGTTCCTCGCGATCACCTCGATCGGCTGGGGCTTCAACTGGCCGGTGACGAAATTCCTGCTCGCCGAGCTGCCGCCGCTGACGCTACGCGGGGTGACCGGCGTGCTCGGCGCGGTGCTGCTGGCGCTGCTCGCGGTGATCCGCCGGCAGAGCTTGCGGGTGGAAGGCGCGATCTGGCCGCGCCTGCTGACCGCCGCCGTGCTCAACGTCACCGGCTGGATGGTGCTGATGGGCCTGGCGCTGCTCTGGCTGCCGGCGAGCGAGGCGGCGCTGATCGCCTACACCATGCCGGTCTGGGCCTCGATCATCGCCTGGCCGGTGCTGGGTGAGCGGCCCACGGTCTTGCGCACGCTGGGGCTGGTGATGGCCTTTGCCGGCCTTGCCTCGATCATGGGCGGTAACGGCATTGCTGCCAGCGCAGAAAAGCTGCCGGGCATCATCATGGCGCTGTGCGGCGCGCTCGGCTTTGCCGTCGGCACGGTGTTCTCGAAGAAGTACCCGATCCACCTGCCGCCGATCACTGCCGCGGCCTGGCAGATCGGGATCGGCTGCCTGCCGATCTCGATCATCGGCCTCTTGGTCGAGACCACGCATCTTTCGCAGGTGACGCCGGTCGGCTGGTGGCTGCTGGTCTATTCGGTCGTCGGGCAGTTCTGTATCGCCTATGTCAGCTGGTTCGCCGCGCTGGCGCGCCTGCCGGCCTCGGTCGCCGCGATCGGCACCATGGCGGTGCCTGTCATCGGCGTCGTCACCTCGGCGATCGCGCTCGGCGAGCCGCTCGGGCCAGGGCAGATCGCGGCGCTGATCTTCACGCTTGGAGCCGTCGTGCTGGCGACGCGCTAGCTCGCCGCCACCCCGCCATTCAGCGCCTTTCTGATCATCTCGGCGAGCTGGTTGCGGCGGTAGGGTTTGGTCAGCAGCATCACGCCGTCGTCGAGCTTGCCGTGGTGGACGATCGCGTTGTCGGTGTAGCCGGAGGTATAGAGCACCTTCAGGCCCGGCCGGCGCTTGGCCACCTCCTCGGCGAGCTCGCGGCCGCTCATGCCGCCGGGAATGACGATGTCGGTGAAGAGCAGATCGAACGGCTGGCCGGCCTCGATCAATTGCAGCGCGGCCCGGCTGTCGGGCGCGGCCACCGTCTTGTAGCCGAGGCTCTGGAGCTGCGCGGTGACGAAGTTGCGCACCAGCGTGTCGTCCTCGACCACGAAAATGGTCTCGGCGCCGCCTTCGGCCTGCGGCGCGACGGGAGCCGCCATGTCCGCCGTGCCTTCGCCCGGCGGCAGATAGAGCTTGATCGTGGTGCCGTGGCCTTCCTCGCTGTAGATCTTGATGTGGCCGCCGGACTGCTTGACGAAGCCATAGACCATGGACAGGCCGAGGCCCGAGCCCTTGCCGACCTCCTTGGTGGTGAAGAACGGCTCGAACGCCTTCTGCTGGACTTCGGCCGGCATGCCGGTGCCGGTATCGCTGACGGCGAGCATCACGTAAGGACCAGGCCGCACGTCCGGATTGTTCTGCGCATAGGCCTCGTCGAGCACGACCCGATGGGCCTCGAACAGCAGCTTGCCGCCGTTCGGCATGGCGTCGCGGGCGTTGATCGCCATGTTGAGCACGGCATTGGTGAGCCGGGACGGATCGATGTGCGTCGTCATCGGCCCCTGTTCCAGCACGGTCTCGATCTGGATCTGCTCGCCGAGGGTAGGGCGAAGCAGTTTTGCGATGTCCGCGACCGCAGTGCTGATCTCGACGTTGCGCGGCTGGAGCGGCTGCCTCCGCGCGAACGCCAGCAAATGCTGGATCAGCTCGGCGCAGCGCTCGGCGGCATCGTCGATCAGTCGTGCCGTGCGCTGGAGCTCGGGCTGGCCGTTCAGGCTCTCCACCAGCGTCTCGGTATTGCCGGAGATCACAGTCAGCATGTTGTTGAAGTCGTGCGCGACGCCGCCGGTCAGCTTGCCGATCGCATCCAGCTTCTGCGACTGGTACAGCTGCCGCTCGGTTTCGCGCGAGGTGGTGGCATCATGATAGACCAGCACCGCACCCGAGATATTGCCTTGCCCGTCCAGCATCGGCCGGCCGCTGATCATGAGATGGCGGGGAGGATTGCCGCTGTGCGGCCGGACGATCATCTCCAGCTCTTCGAAGTGCTCGCCGCGCAGCACGCGTGTCGACGGCAGCTCGTCGGCCTTCAGCGGCGTGACACCGTCGCCGTGATAGACGTCGGACAGCGCGCGCAGATTGCGCAAATTCATGCCAGCGCGATGTAACAAGATGCGCTCGGCGGCCGGATTGGACAGCAGGACGGCACCCTCGGTATCGATGACCAGCACCGCTTCCGCCATGCTGCGAAAGGTGCTCTGGAGCACGTTGACCGACAGGCGCAGCTCGTCATGGGCTGCGACAAGATGCTCGGTGCGCTCGGCCACCGCCGCCTCGAGTGCCTCCTTGGCGGCCGTGGTCTCTGTCAGCGTGCTCTGGAGCTGTACCGTGGCGCGCTGGCTCTCGCGCATCACCAGCGCGACCAGGAGCAGGATCAGCACGGCGCCTGCAACGTCGATGCCGAGCAGCACGGTCCCGGTGCGGCGCGAATCCTGAGAGCGCGCTGTGAGCAGGCGCTCTTCCTGGGCGCTCAAATGGTCGAGATTGCCCATCACCGTGTCCATGAGGCCGCGACCCTCGGCCTTGCTGTTGAGCGCGGCAATGCCGGCCTGATCGTTCTCGGCACGCAGGCGCATCGCTGCGGCGGCGATCTCGACCCGGCGCAGCGCCAGCGGCTCGGTGCCCTCCAATAGCGCCACCTGATCCTGACTATCGCGCACTTCGCGCTTGAGGTCGGCGAGGGCCGGCGCGATCTGGGCACGTACCGCCTGAAACTCGTCGTTGAAGCCCGGGCTGCGATAGAGCTCGTAGCCGCGCGCTGCGCTCTCGGCGCGGCGCATCAGCACGCGCAGATCGGAGATCTTCTTCTGCACCTGGACGGTGTGATTGACCCATGCCGCATCGGACCGCGACTTGACGTCGAGGGCGATCGAGGCTGCCGTGATGATCAGGAGGATGGCAAGTCCAGCACCGAGAATGACGCGCTGCGTTGGGATCAAGGGGCTTCTTTCTTGTCCTTCGGCTGTGCGCTCCCGCCCGCGCCGGTGAGGCATTCCCGGATCGTGGTCAGCAGCGCGTCCGGCGTGAACGGCTTGCGCAGGCAGCGGGTCGCGCCGAGCTCCAGCGCCATGCGGAGAAAGTCGGGGGAAGGCGAGGCGGACGAGGCGAAGGCGTAGCCGGACATCGCGATCAGCGGCGTGGCGGGCGCCCGCTCGTGAAAGATGCGGATGGACTCGAAGCCGCGCATGTGCGGCATGAAGATGTCGACCAGCATCACGTCGAAAGTCTGTGTTTCGAGCGCAGCCAATCCCGCTTCTCCGCCGTCGGTCAACGTGACGTCGAAGCCCTGACGTTGGAGGAGGACCTCGATGGTCGCGCCGACCATCGGATCGTCATCAACCACGAGAATACGCGGCATGACACTTCCCAGTAATCGAAGTCCCCACTGTGGTTTGTGATATCCGCGAATCGTGGGTCGGGTCAATTTTGGATTGGGTCAACGTAGATATGCACGGCGCAGTGCATAAAGGTCCGCCTGCGTCGTCGCATAGGGGCGTCACAGTCGGCGAGTAACGTTTCCGCAAAGCCCGTGAGGGTCGATCGACACGCGAAAGGCGCCGCATCGCTGCGACGCCTTTGCTTCAAATGTCATCGATCGGCTTAGGGGCAGGGATGACGCAGGCCGTCATAGCCGAGGTAGGTGCCCGAAGCCGGGTCGTACGATCTGTAGCGCTGCGCGCAATAGGCCGCGGAGTCGCCGCCGCTGTCCGGCACAACCGCCACTGACGGCTCATCATAATAGTAGCTGTCGCCGTAGTAGTAGGGGTCGTCGTAATAGCCATAGCCGCCGCCGTAATAGGCGTACGAGCCGAGGCCGCCGATCGCGGCGCCTGCCGCGAAGCCGGGCCAGAAGCCACCGCGATGATGATGGCGCCAGCCGCCGCTCCAAGTTCCGCCGCTCCAGGTGCCGGACGGGGCGGTTGCGACGCTGCGGGTGCCGCTGAAGGTCGGCGAGATCGCGGGTCGGCTCACCGTGCCGGCCGCGAAACTCCCGCCGCTTGGACGTACCGCGGTGCCGGCCGCGAAACTGCCACTGCTTGGACGTGCCGCGGGGCCAGCTGCGAAACTGCCACCGCTTGGACGCGCCGCGGGGCCAGCCGCAAAACTGCCGCCGCCACCGCCACCCATGCGTGCGCCGCCTCCGCCGAAGTGAGCACCGCCTCCACCGCCGACATGGGCGCCACCGCCCACGGTAGGACGATTCTGAGCAAAGCTCGGGCTCGCCAGCGGAAGAACCAGCGCCATAGCCGCGGCGGCACTCAAAACTTTCAGACTTTTCATGATCAAGCTCCTTTCCCGGAAGCCAACCCTGCGAAATGGCAGTGGTTCCTGGATCACGCCGGTTTGCATGCGTGCAGGAAGCGTCTCACCTGAGCGCTGTACCCGGGATGAACAGATCGCGTCCGATTTGCGGCAGGCCCGTGCCGGGGGCCCCTCATTTGCGGAGAGCACGGCTGTCCCTGCCGAACTGGACATTTCTGCGCCCGGATGGCATCAGGACCCGACGAAGCAGGGCCCTTGCCGCATGAAACAATTCTTCCTCAAGTTCTTCACCTGGTGGAATGGCCAGACGTTTGGCACGCAACTTTGGACCAAGCGATACGGGGAGCTGGTCGGCCAGGACGAGCAGGGCAATCTCTATTATCGGACCCGCGGCGGGGCGATCGATCCGACGCTCGGCTTCGAGCGGCGCTGGGTGGTCTATAACGGCTATGCCGAAGCGAGCCGCATCCCGCCGTCCTGGCACGGCTGGATTCATCACGTCGTCGATGTGCCGCCGACCGAGGCCAACTACCAGCCGCGCGAGTGGGAAAAGCCGCACCAGCCGAATCTCACCGGTACGGCGAAGGCCTACCGTCCCTCGGGCTCGACGCTCGCCAGCGGCCGGCGGCCGAAGGCGACCGGCGACTATCAGCCCTGGACCCCGGCTAACTGAGGTCTGTCCCCTCGCCACTGGATGTACACGCATCCGCCTCGCAACCGCTGTGGACAACGGGAACAGCGGGGATGCCGCATGCGCCGGCGTTGTGCTCACGCCAGCGATGCGGCTCAATGGTCCCATCTTACGGAGATGGGAGACCATCGCGTTCGGTTCGGGCAACAGTTCGCGACTGTCCCGAGATGCAGCGGCCGCCGAGTAAGGACTCGATCGGGAGATAGGCCCCCGGTCTGGAAGTTCCGAAATCGCCCGATGGAATGTGCAGCCGCCGTAAGACAGGAAAGGCCGCTTGGGAAACCAAGCGGCCTTTTTCTTTGAGGCACTTCGTCAGCCGGTTTGTGCGCCTCAGTCGTAGCGCACCTTCGGGAAGAAGTCGCCGCGGCCTTCAGGCGTCATGTCGAGCAGGCCCCAGAGCGGATCGACCAGATCACCGGCGCGATGATGCTGCTTCGGCGCGGGCGGCGCGAAACTCATCTCCGAGCCCCAGAAGTGCCTGATCTTGCCATTCGCCTTCCTGAAGACGTTGAAGATCGTCTCGTCCCAATTCTGCCCGTCGGGAACGTGGTGCTGCGCGCGCATATCCTTAGAGAACTTCGAGGTGTCGCCGAAGTAGTCCGCATCAAAGGTGTTGCCGGCCGTGGACAGCAGCGACAGATGTTCCCAACCTCGTTCGTGGGCCCAGGCTGCGAGACGCGCGATCGGCGATTTCGCAACGATGTGAAGCGCTGCACGCTCGCCGACATGCCGTGCGGCACCGTCGAGCCCGTCAAGCAAATGGGTGCAGCCGGGGCAGGGCAGCTCGCGCTCCGGCCCATACATGAAGCTGTACAGAACCAGCGTTTCATGAGGGCCGAACAGCTCCGACATCCTGACCTGTTCTGGCATGCTCGTTTTGCCGATGCGTTCGAAGACGTAATCTTGGAGCACCTCGCCGCCGAGCGGTAGCGCGCGACGCCTGGCGGCAACGGCCTCAATCTGAGCTCGGAGGGCAATCTCCTCATCCAGCAGCGCATTTCGCGCGGCACGATACTCAGTGCTTTCATTGGGGTAGTGGAGATGCTCCATGATTGTGCTCCGGATGCTGTGAGTTTCGTGCGGGTCTAACTCCTCCCCTAAAAACTCAGTTCCACCACCGAAGGCGGAACGTCTACATCACCCGCGCCGCCGCGCGTTCGACGGCCTCGATACGGCGGACCTGGTTCGGCGCGATGCGCTCGTTGAGGCGAGCAAGGACCTCGGCGGGCGCGGTGTCGGGCGAGCCCGCATTGAACGGCGGCGCCGGGTTGTATTCGAGCCCGAGCTGGATCGCCTCCGCCGCGGTGCGGTCAACCAGGATCGACACCAGCGTCAGCGCGAAATCGATTCCTGCAGTGACACCGCCGCCCGTCACGCGATTGCGATCGACGCAGACGCGCGTCTTGGTGGGCGTGGCGCCGAACCGGCCGAGCATCTCCATCGCGCTCCAATGGGTGGCGGCGCGGTAGCCCTTCAACAGGCCGGCGGCGCCGAGCGCCAGCGATCCCGTGCAGACCGAGGTGACGTATTTGGCGCCTTCTGCCTGCCGGCGCAGGAATTCGAGCACCTCCTCGTCATTGAGCAGATCGTCGGTGCCGCGGCCGCCGGGTACGCAGATCACGTCGAGTTGCGGGCAATCGGCGAATGTCGTGGTCGGCGTCACGATGAGCGCGGAATCGCTCGGCACCGGCTCGATCCGTTTCCAGATCAAATGCAGCTTGGCGCCGGGGACGGCGGCGAACACCTGCAGCGGGCCGGTGAAGTCGAGCTGGGTGACACGCGGAAACACCAGCAGTCCGATCTGAAGCGGTAACGACATGGGAGCCTCCGAAAAATGAGCTTGACGCCGGCAGGATGGCATGATGCCCTTCTGTCCGGAATGGCATAATTCCCTCACTTTCGGACATGACCATGATCGGCATCCTGATCTTCCCGGATTTCCAGTTGCTCGATGCGGCGGGCCCGATCTCGGCATTCGAGGTCGCCGCGCGCTGCACCGGCAAGGCGCCTGGCATTCGCGTGCTGGCGGCGACGGCGGGACTCGTGCGCAGCTCGTCGGGCGTCGAGATGATGGCGCGGGATTTCAAGTCGGCGAACGCGATCACGACGCTGGTCGTGGCCGGCGGCGCGGGCGTTGCGGATGCCGCGCGCTGCGAGATCACGCGCGCCTTCGTGCAGCGCCTGGCAAAGCGTGGCGTGCGGGTCGCGAGCGTCTGCTCGGGCGCCTATGTGCTCGCCGAAGCGGGACTGCTCGACGGCCGCCGCGCCACCACCCATTGGGGGCGGACGCGCGATTTCGTCGCGCGCTATCCCAAGGTGAAGTTCGAGCCGGACCAGATTTTCACCCGCGACGGCAATGTCTGGACCTCGGCGGGAATCTCCGCCGGCATCGATCTCGCGCTCGCGATGGTCACTGAGGACCACGGCGAGGAGATCGCGCAACAGACCGCGCGGCACCTCGTGCTCTATCACCGCCGCAGCGGCGGCCAGTCGCAATTCTCCTCGCTGCTGGAGCTGAAGACGCCGAACGGGCGCTTCGGCGCGCTGTTGTCCTGGGCGCGGGAAAATCTCGACGCGCCGCTGACGGTGGAGGATCTCGCTGATCGCGCCGGCATGAGCGCACGACATTTCGCCCGCGCCTTTGCCGCCGAGACCGGCACGACGCCGTCGAAGGCCATCGAGCGGTTGCGGCTCGAGGTCGCGCGGGAGCGCGTGCAGTCCTCGCGCGAGGCGATCGAGCTCGTTGCAGAAACGACCGGATTCGGCGACCCCGAGCGAATGCGGCGCGCCTTCATCCGCGCCTTCGGCCAACCGCCTCAGGCACTGCGTCGCGCGGCGCGGGCAGGCTAGGGCGTGCGCTCGTTTGTGCGGGATGGCTAGGTCCGCTTTGCCACAGAGGACTAAACCGCTCGCGCGGTAGGACCCCGGGGCTGGCGACACAGCCAAGACGATAGCGCGACGGGGCGTCCTGTCTTGAGATGAGGGGTTCGCAACCTTCATCCAAGACAGGAGCATCCCCATGACCGACGAGGCAATGAGCCCGTTGCGCCGGCGCATGATCGAGGACATGACGATCCGCAAGCTCGCGCCGAAGACCCAACATGACTACGTGCAAAGAATCAAGAACTTCGCCGCGTTTCTCGGGCGCTCGCCGGATACGGCGACCTTCGAGGACGTGCGCCGCTATCAGCTACATCTGACGGCAAGCGGCGTTGGCGTGCCGACCATCAACCAGACCGTCTCGACGCTGCGGTTCTTCTTTCGGGTCACGCTCAAGCGCCACGAGATCGTCGAACACACCCATGTCATTCACGAGCCGCGCAAGCTGCCGGTGGTGCTCAGCGTCGAGGAAGTGGCGCGGCTGCTCGATGCCGCGCCGGGGCTGAAGTACAAGGCGGCCTTGAGCGTGGCCTACGGCGCTGGCCTGCGCGCCACTGAAGTGGTCTCGCTCAAGGTCTCCGATATCGACAGCAAGCGCATGATCATCCGCGTCGAGCAGGGCAAGGGCGGCAAGGACCGTCACGTCATGCTATCGCCGAGCCTGCTGGACCTGCTGCGGGCCTGGTGGAAGGCGGCGCGTCCGCAGGGTTGGCTGTTCCCGGGACGCGATCCGGCGCAGCCGATGACCACGCGCCAGCTCAATCGCGCCTGTCACGCCGCTGCGCAAATGGCGGAGATCAACAAGCGCGTCTCGCTGCACACCTTGCGGCACAGCTTCGCTACCCACCTCCTGGAGCAGAACATCGATGTCCGCGTGATCCAGGTGCTGCTCGGTCATGCCAAGCTCGACACCACGGCGCTGTATACCCGCGTCGCGACCAAGACGATCAGCGAGGTCATGAGCCCGCTGGAGCACATCGCGCTCAAACTCAAGGAGATCCGGCCGCCCGGCTGACGCCAAAGCGGTGTCGCGCCCGGCTTTGGAGGTTGCGGATATCTTCCGCGACCATGGCCCGGCATGGCGCAAGGCCCATGCCGGCCATGTCAGCCTCCACCAGCTCAAGGTGATGTCGGCGATCGAGCGCTGCCGCACGGCAGCCCTCGGCGGCCATGTCGCGCGCTGTGAGGACTGCGCCTATACGACCATCGCCTACAACTCCTGCCGCAACCGGCACTGCCCGAAGTGCCAGGGCGCCGCCGCGAAGGAATGGCTTGCCGACCGCGCGGCCGAGCTGCTGCCGGTGCCGTACTATCATGTGGTGTTCACGCTGCCGGCGGCCATCGCCGACATCGCTTACCAGAACAAGACCGTCCTCTACGACCTCTTGTTCAAGGTCTCGGCCGAGACCATGCTGACGATCGCCGCCGATCCGAAGCATTTGGGGGCCAGGATCGGCATTACCTCCGTGCTGCACACCTGGGGCTCGGCGCTCACCCATCACCCGCATGTGCACATGATCGTGCCGGGCGGCGGCATCTCGCTGGACAATAAGCGCTGGATATCGTGCCGGCCGGGCTTCTTGCTGCCGGTGCGCGTACTCTCCCGCCTGTTCCGGCGCGTGTTCCTGGAGAAGCTCGTCGCTGCCCACCAAGCCGGCCGCCTCAGCTTCTTCGGCGATTACGCCCACCTCGCCGAGGCGCAATCCTTCGCAGCTTACCTCACCCCGCTGCGCAAGGCCGAGTGGGTCGTCTACGCCAAGCGGCCGTTCGGCGGTCCCGAGGCAGTGCTGGCCTATCTGTCGCGCTACACCCACCGTGTTGCCATCGCCAACAGCCGCCTGATTGCCTGCGACCAGCGTGGCGTCACCTTCAAGTGGAAGGACTATCGCATCGAGGGCCGTGATCGCTACAAGCAGATGACGCTCGGGACCTTCGAGTTCATCCGCCGCTTCCTCATCCACGTGCTGCCACGCGGCTTCCACCGCATCCGCCACTACGGCCTGTTCGCCAAAGGCGCTTGCGCCGATAACATCGCCCGCGCCCGTGAGCTGCTCGCCGTTGCAAAACCTCAAGATGAGCCCACCGCTGCCGCCATCGATCCCAGCAAGCCGAGCTGTCCGTGCTGCGGCGGTCGCATGATCGTCATCGAGGTCTTCGCGCGCGGTGCAACGTCACGGTACCAGCCAACAGGTCCTCAGAGCGTCATCAGGATCGACACCTCATGACCGCGTCAAAGTCCTACAAATCTGCTCGTTACACGCGCCGGCTCTCGACCGGCCACGGCAGAGTGCACTCAGATGTAAAGCTGTCGTCTAAAATCGCCCGACAATTTGCTGCGTTCGACGCAATCTGTCGCTCTTCCATCAGCCGCGGCATCGTCAGCCAGCTTGCTGCGTCGGCTCGATCCCAATCGCACGCTCCGCCCGCGGCGCTCAAATCCCCATAGCGCACGCCGCACCACCAACGTATCCCCTCCCGCGGTTTCCTCCCTTGGAGGCTTTCGGACGCCGACCCTCGGAGCCCGCGGCACCGTCAATCATTGGGCCGGCATCCGAAACCCTTCACAAAAGCGGATGTCAACGAGGCAAAGGCGAATGTCCGCCTTGGGTCCGGAAGCTGACGATCAGATCAGCTCGAATATGAGCGATCGCGATGACTGCGCAACTAGCGAGTCCGCCGCCGTCTTACCAGCCAGTACACGCCGTAACCGATCGCGAGCATAGGCAGGCCGGCACCTGCAATCGGTCCGGGGGCTCCACTGACATGGGCCGGCTTATTCTGGCCGGGCGCACTGGGACAATTCCCATTGCCGTTGCAAGCTGAGGCAGATGGCACGATCGTCATCGCCAGAGTGAACGCAAATGCTGCTGCGGAAAGAACGCCCCAAGGGATCTTCATGGGATACTCTCCTCTCCTAAGGTTGCGCTTAGGTTGCGCCCCGCCAAGCAGCCTGCGAATTAAAGATATAATATTTTATCTTCCATTTAAAATTAAAAAGATAACCAAAGTTAACCGGCATTGTGTCTGAATGCCGCATGACTCTTCGGGTTCCATCGGCGACATTCCGAGTTGGAACCGCCCGTTCGATGACGCTCGAAAGCAGACATCCTGGATTATGAGTACTGCTTAGGTCGTGCTGTTTGCCGCCGCCCCGCTCGACGTCTCTGCGCGCGCGGTCAAGCGTCGGGCGATCGGCATCAGCAGGTACGGCGCAAGGTGAATCGGAAATTGCGTCAGCGCAAAATAGAGCCAGGTCGTCGCCGGCAGCGCACCGGCGGTTGCCGCCAGCATCAGGCCCAGATTGCGCTGTGACACCATCAGGCCGATCGCGAAGGCGCGCTCGATGCCGACGCGGCGGAAGATCAGCGTCGTCACGGCGAGCAGGGTGAAATAGACCGCAAAGGCCAGCAGCGCGACGGCGATCGTGAACAGGGGATCGGTGATGAGGTCGCTGGCGACGTCGCCCATCACCGCGGAGGCGAACACCAGGAGGATGACGATGTTGATGCCGTCGATCGGCCGCTTGTGACGCTGGATCGCTGCGGTGCCGAACAGGCGGCGGATGATCGTCGCGGCCAGCAGCGATGCGGCGAGGATGCCGAGCAGCTTCAGGCCGAGCGTCAGCGGCGCGATGCTGAGCATGCCGCCGAGAAAGAGGCTCGCGAACAGCGAGGCGGTGAAAGGCACGAGCGCGGTCGAGGTCACCAGCGTGACCAGCACCAAGGTGGCATCGAGGCCCATCAGCGCGGCAAGGGCCGGCGCGGCCATCATCGGCGAGGCCATGCCCTGGAGCATCAGCGCGAGAGCCAAGCCGGGTGAGCTCGTGGTGAGCCCGGTCGCGTAGGCGGCGAGGGCGACGATCAGCGGCACGCCAATCGTGGTCCAGGCCGTGGCGGCCGCGACCAGCGCCGGCCGGCGCAGATGTCCGTACAGCGCGACGAGATCGACCCGCATGAAGGAGATGCAGAGCAGAAGGAAGATCGCCTCGGTGACATAGGGACGCAGCAGCGCACCAAGGGGCGGCACCGCGACCGCGATGAAGGCGATGGCCGCCACCGCGCGCGTGCCCTGACCGCCGAGCCATGTCAGCCCGCGCAGGGGGAGAGCGAAGACGGTTTGAAGAACGGAGGGCATGCGGAACGGCGTCAGCCCAGCGCCTTCAGCCACGCGCCGATCTCGCGCACGGCGACGTTGGCCTCTCGCAACAATTTTCCCATCGTGAAGAAGCCGTGGAACTGACCGGGATAGTGCTTGGTAGTCACGGGCACACCGGCCTGCTTCAGACGCTCGGCATATTCGTTGCCTTCGTCGCGGAGAGGATCGGCGCCGGCGGTCAGCACATAGGCCGGCGGCAGGCCAATGAGGCTCGCAGCGCGCGCGGGCGAGGCACGCCAGTCGTGGATGTCGGCCGCGCCATTGAGATAGTGGTCGCGGAACCAGCGGATCACCGAATGGGTCAGCAGCACGCTAGTCTCGGGCTCGCTGTGGGAGCCGTGCGTCATTGCGAAATCGGTGGCTGGATAGATCAGGACCTGGCCCGCGATTGCGGGACCGTTGCCATCGCGCACGGCCAGCGCCACGACCGCGGTGAGATTGCCGCCGGCGCTGTCGCCGCCGATCGAGAGGCGCGCGGCGTCGATGCCGAGATCGTGCGCATTCGCGGCGACCCATTTGGTCGCGGCGATGGCGTCCTCGACGGCGGCGGGAAACTTGTGCTCGGGCGCAAGGCGATAGTCGACCGAGATCACGATCAGCGCGCCTTCGACCGCGAGCTGGCGGCAGACGACGTCATGGGAGTCGAGATCGCCGATCACCCAGCCGCCGCCGTGGAAGAACACCAGCGCCGGCGACAGGCCGTCGTGCCGGCGCGGTTCCTTCGGAACGTAGAGGCGGGCAGGGATCACGCCATGCGGCGCCGGGATCGCGAGCTGTGTGACGCGGGCAAGCTCCGGCGGCTCGGGGTTGGTGGCAAAGCGCGCCTGCGAGTAGTAGGCGCGCGCCTCCGGTGCGGTCAGGGTTTCATAGGCGGGCCGGCCGGCCTCCTGGAACGCCTTGTAGACGGCGGCGGCATCGGGATCGAGCACGACGGGCATGGGGGGCGGCCTCAGGGTTTCCAGTTATGGTTGGACCGTCGTTTCGGGGGCGAAGCCCGCCGCGGCCCCGGGGAAGGGTCTTTGCGACTATCCCATCCGGGAGCCGGTCTGGCCAGTCGGCGCCGGGCGGGGCAGGGATGCCGCCCTTCCCCCGCCGTATTCGCCGTGTTAACCGGAGGGCCTGCGAGCGGCGGTATCCCCTGTAAAATGTCCAACAAGCCCGATTCGCTGTTGAAGCCGCGCGAGATGTTCAAAACCCTTTCCCTGACAGGCCTTGCGGCGCTGCTGGCCGCCACCGCGCTCACGGTTGCGACGCCGGCGCAGGCGCAGATCGGCACGATTTTCTCCGATCCGCCGCCGCTGCGGCCGCCCGGCAACATTCCGCGCGGCCAGCCGCAGCCGCAGCAGATTCCCGACGACGACGAAGAGGTGCCGGAGCTGCCGCCGCAGGGCCGGGTGCTGCCGTCGCGCCCGATGCCGCCGCCTCCGGGCCGGCAGGGCAATGTGATGCCCGGGCCGGTCGAGACCCAGCCCCTGGCGCCACCGCCGGGCTCCAGCGTCGCGCCGCCAAACCAGCCGCCCTCCGCGGCGATCGCTCCGCCCAGTCCGCAAGGCGCGCCCGGTCAGCGCCAGCCCCAGCAGAAGGGCGCACCTAGCACGGTCCCGCAGACGCCGGCGAGCCTCCAGCCGGGCGACGAGGTCGTGACCGAACCGCCGGCCCAGAAGATCGTGAACAAGAAGGCGACCTTCTCCGGCCTCGACAAGATCACCGGACGCATCATCAATTTCGACGAGGAGATCGGCGAGACCGTCCAGTTCGGCGCGCTGCGGGTCAAGACCGACGCCTGCTATACGCGGCCGGCAACGGAGGCCACCAACACGGATGCCTTCGTCGAGGTCGACGAGATCACCTTGCAGGGCGAGGTGAAGCGCATCTTTTCGGGCTGGATGTATGCCGCAAGCCCCGGCCTGCACGGCGTCGAGCATCCGATCTACGATATCTGGCTCACCGACTGCAAAGAGCCGCAGCAGACCATTGCCACCGCCGCGCCGGACCCCGCGGCCAAGCCGGCCCCGCCACCGCCGCCTGCGCAGAAGAAGGCCGCGCCCAAGCAGGTGCAGCAGCGTCCGCCGCAGCCTCTGCCACCAATCCAGCAGCAGCAACCGGCTCCGCCGCCTCCGCCACCAGAGCAGCGGCCTGGTTTGTTCGGTATCCCCGGGTTCGGCCGCTAAGTCCGGCTATCGATCATTGTCGCGAAGAGATGATCTCGAGCGCGCGCGCGCCCGGAATCGCCTCACCGGCAGAGAGCCTCAGGAAATCGCCGGGCTCGCCCGCGAGCGCCCTGTCGAGCAGCGCGGTGTAGCGCCGCCGCGAGATCTCGACCGCGCCGAAGCTCTTCAAATGCTCGGTGACATATTGCGTGTCGAGCAGCTCGAAGCCGCCTTGGATGAGCCGCGCGACCAAGTGCACCAGCGCGACCTTCGAGGCATCGCGCGCGGTGTGGAACATGCTCTCGCCGAAGAAGGCGCGCCCCAAGCTGACGCCGTACAGCCCGCCGACGAGGTCGTCACCCTGCCAGGCCTCGACGCTGTGGCAATGGCCGAGCTCGTACAGGCCGCCATAGAGGTCGCGGATGCGCTTGTTGATCCAGGTATCCTCGCGCCCGGCTTGCGGCGCCGCGCAGCCGGCGATCGTCGCCTTGAACGCGGTGTTGACGGTGACGCGAAATGCATCCGAACGCACCGTGCGCGCGAGCCGCGAGGCGACGCGGAATCCGTCGAGCGGGATGACGCCGCGCAGCTCCGGCTCGACCCAGAACAGGGTCGGATCGTCGGCGCTTTCCGCCATCGGAAAGATGCCGCAGGCATAGGCACGCAGCAGCACGGCCGGCGTGATTTCAGAAGAGGCAGAGTCGCGAGACGTCATGGCGCGCGACAATAGCAGGATCGCAATGCGGTTGCGATGGGTGGCACAAAGCCTCGCGCCCGTCAGCTCGCGGCGGCGGCGTTGGTCTTGCCGGGGGCCGGAGGCGCGCGGCGGAACCTGAGCACGATGCGGGTTCCACTATGGGCGGGGTCGCGCTCGACGGACGCGTCGAGCTTGGAGGCCATGGCCGCGACGATGCGCTGGCCCATGCCGGTGGAGCGCGGATCGGCCTTGACGTTGTCTCCGACGCCGTTGTCGGTGATCGACAGCAGGAGATCCTCGCCCTGTGAGATCAGCTCGACATGGATCGGACCGGCGCCGTCGGGATAGGCATATTTCACCGCGTTCATCACCAGCTCGTTGACGATGATGCCGACGGCGACCGCACGGTCCGGATCGATCTCGATCGGCTCGGCCTCCAGCGTCAGGCGCGACATCCGGTTGCCTTCGGCCGAGCGCCTGAGGTCCTCCAGCAGCGAGTCCAGATACTGGTTCAGGACCACGCTCTTCAGGTCCTGCGAGGTATAGAGACGGCGGTGCACCTGCGCGACCGCGGCGACGCGGCCCATGGCATTGGTCAGCGCCGCCTTCACCTCCTCCTGCGCGGCGGAGCTCGCCTGAAGATGCAGCAGCGAAGCGATGATCTGGAGCGAATTGCCGACGCGGTGGTTGACCTCGCGCAGCAGCAGCTCGCGTTCGGCGGCGAGCGCGGCGTAGCGGTCGCGCGAGGCGTGGATCTCGGCTTCGGCTTCCTCGCGCGCCCTCTGCAACTCGGCCTGGCGCAGCGCGCCGTCGGCGGCGACGTGGAGGAGGGGGATGAAGTCGCCCTGGACGTCCTTGACCAGATAGTCGGCCGCCCCGGCCTTCAGCGCGGTGACCGCGATGCTGGAGTCCTGGGACGCGGTTACGAACACGACCGGCGGCGCGTCCGGGATCGCCATGATCTGCTCGAGCGTCTCCAGCCCGTCGAGGCCCGGCATGTACTGATCGAGTGCGACGACATCGATGCCACCCTCGGCGCCCGCGCGGCGGATCCGCTCGAGGCCTTCCTCGCCGCTCGCGGCATGAATGACCCTGTAGCCGCGTCGCGTCAGGCCGCGATCGACCAGGCGCGACAGCGCCTCGTCGTCGTCGATGTAGAGCAGTGTTGGCGTGTGCTGGTTCATGAGGCGGCGGGCGGGACCTGGATGACCGAGAAGAACAGGCCGAGCTGCCGGATGGCATTGGCGAAATTCTCGTAGTTGACGGGCTTGGTGATGTAGACGTTGCAGCCGAGCTCGTAGCAGCGCTTGATTTCCTGGGAGTCGTCGGTGGTGGTCAGCACCACCACGGGCGAAGCCTTCAGATATTTGTTCTCCTTGATCTGCTTCAGGATGTCGATCCCGGTCATGTCGGGAAGGTTGAGATCGAGCAGGATCAGCAGCGCATTGCCCTTCTGCACGAGCCCGCTGCCGTCGGCACCGAACAGGTGCTTCATCGCGTCCGTGCCGTTGGCAAAGGAGACGATCTCGTTGTTGACGCCGGACCTTCGGATATTGCGCTCGATCAGGCGGGCGTGGCCCTCGTCGTCCTCGATCATGATGATGGTCACAGGCTTGGTCATCGATCTGCCTTCCGGTTACTCACGTTCCAGGCGATCGGCAGCGTGATCGTGAAGGTGCTGCCCGCGTTCAGTTCCGATGATACCGACATGGTGCCGCCGAGGCGACGCACAAGTGCACGTACATGCGCAAGACCGATGCCCTGGCCGGGCTTGTCCTGGGTTCCCGCGCGGCGGAACAGGTCGAATATCCGCTGGTGATCCTTCGGATCGATGCCGCGGCCGTTGTCGCTGATCTCGAAGATGGCATAGCCGAGCTTGGTGCGCCCGCGGATTCTGATCTCGCCGGGCACGCCGCTCTTCAGGTATTTGATCGCGTTGTCGATCAGGTTGGAGAAGATCTGCTCGAGCGCGAGGCGGTCGCTGATAAGGTTGGGCAGGGGCTCGACGTGAATCTCGGCCTGCGCTTCGGCGGCCTGGTGCGCCAGCGTCGACACGATGGCTCCGATCAGCTCGCTTGTGTCGATCTTCACCGGCTGGAATTCGCGTCGGCCCTCGCGGGTGAGGTTGAGGATGGCGGAGATCAGCCGATCCATCTTGGCGATCGACGTCTTGATGAAGCCGAGCGCTTCGGAGAAGTCATCCGAGAGCCGCTTGTCAGCGCCTTCGAGCGCGATCTCGCCGGGGGCGCCGGGCGCCAGTGGCGGTCCGTCGGCCGGGACATGGGTGAGGCTGCCGATGCGGCGGAAGACGTCGCCGCCGAGCTCCTCGAGTTCGCTGGTGAAGCCCATGATGTTGACGAGCGGCGAGCGCAGATCGTGGCTCACGATATAGGCAAAGCGCTGGATCTCGTCGTTGGCTTCGCGCAAGTCGGCCGTGCGTTCATCGACGACGGTCTCCAAATTGACGTTGGCATCGCGCAGGCGCGCTTCGGCCTCGTCGCGGGCGCGCGCCGAGCGCCGCACCAGCCAGATCGAGATCAGCGCCAGTAGCACGACGAGGCCGGAGCCGATGCCGGTCATCGATGCAGCGAGGGTCTGGCTGCTGTCGGCATTCGCCGACCGGAGCCGGAACAGTCGCTCCTCTTCGCCGATCATTGCCTCCGCCACATTGCCGATCGTGGTGGTGGCGCCCTGGGCCGCCGCCTCCCGTGACAGTGCCGTCGCCATGTCCGGCTGGCCTTGCTTGATGGCAGCGATTTCGCGCGCGAATTGGCCCAGACGAGTCTCAATCGCCGCGCTCAGCTTCTCGATGTTCTCACGCTGCGCGGGGTTGTCGCGGGTCAGGCGCGTTACCCTGTCGAGCGCGGGAATGATCGCCGCAACGGACCTTTCGTAATCTGTCTGGAATTCGGGTCCCAGCGTCAGGAGGTAGCCGCGCAGGGCGCTTTCGGCGCGCCGGACCTCGAGCAGCAACGCGTTGATCTGGTTCTCCGCCTCGATGGTGTGGACCACCCATTTGCTGTCTCCCCTCGCCTTGTTGACGAGGTAGACCGAGCCGGCGCTGATCACGGTCAGCACCAATAGGCCCGCCGAGAACAGCAGGATTTGCCAGAATGCGAGCCGTCGATGGCCTTCAGCCTTCACGACGGTTCACCTGTCTATTTCAGTGGAGTTCAAAAGCGCCCCCCTTGGAACTGGCCCCAACGCTCCTGAACGCAATTAGGGACAAAGGGTTCCACGAGGAGGAAGATTATCGCGGGGCGGGTTCCGCCTGGCCGGCCAAATACTGTTCCAGCCAGTGGATGTGATAGTCGCCGTTGATGATGTCGGCTTCGCGCACCAGCGCGCGGAACAGCGGCAGCGTGGTCTCGATGCCCTCGACCACCATCTCGTCCAGCGCCCGGCGCAGCCGCATCAGGCATTCGGCGCGGGTCTTGCCATGCACGATCAGCTTGCCGACCAGGGAATCGTAATAGGGCGGGATCGTGTAGCCCTGATAGACGGCGGAATCGATGCGGACGCCGAGGCCGCCGGGCGAGTGGTATTGCAGGATCCGGCCGGGCGAGGGGCGGAAGGTTTGCGGATTCTCGGCATTGATGCGGCACTCGATCGCGTGGCCGATGACCTGGACTTCGTCCTGCCTGGCCGGCAGATCGCCGCCGGCGGCGATGCGAATCTGCTCCAGCACGAGATCGATGTCGGTGATGCTCTCGGTGACGGGATGCTCGACCTGGATGCGCGTGTTCATCTCGATGAAGTAGAACTCGCCGTCCTCGAACAGGAATTCGATGGTGCCGACGCCGAGATATTTCATCTCGCGCATTGCCTTGGCGCACGTCTCACCGATCTTGGCGCGCGCCGCCGCGGCGAGGACGGGCGAGGGGCCTTCTTCCCAGACCTTCTGGTGGCGGCGTTGCAGCGAGCAGTCGCGTTCGCCGAGATGGATGGCGCCGCCACGGCCGTCGCCAAGAATCTGGATCTCGATGTGGCGCGGCTTCTGGAGGTATTTTTCGAGGTAGACGGACGCATCGCCAAAGGCGGACTTGGCCTCGTTGGCCGCGGTCGACAGCGCCACCTGGAGGTCGGCCTCGCTGTGGGCGACCTTCATTCCACGGCCGCCACCGCCGGCCGCAGCCTTCACCAGCACGGGGAAGCCGATCTTCTTGGCGATCGCCATCGCATCGTCATCGGGACCGACGGCGCCGTCGGAGCCGGGCACCACGGGGATGCCGAGGCGCTTGGCGGTCTTCTTGGCCTCGATCTTGTCGCCCATCAGACGGATGTGCTCGGCCTTCGGGCCGATGAAATGCAGATTGTGCTCTGCGAGGATTTCCGCAAAGCGTGCGTTCTCGGACAGGAAGCCATAGCCGGGATGCACCGCATCCGCGCCGGTGATCTCGCAGGCGGCGAGCAGCGCGGGGACGTTGAGATAACTGTCCTTCGAAGGTGGCGGCCCGATGCAAACGCTCTCGTCCGACAGGCGCACATGCATGGCGTCGGCGTCGGCGGTGGAGTGCACGGCCACGGTCGCAATCCCGAGCTCCTTGCAGGCCCTGAGGATGCGAAGAGCGATCTCGCCACGATTGGCTATGAGGATCTTGTCGAACATGGTGCCCTTAAGGGACGAATAGCGCGCAGGAAGCGGTGAGGGCGGTTGGCCGCCGGGGGCCGTTACTCAATGATGACGAGCGGCTCGCCGTACTCGACCGGCTGGCCATCCTCGACCAGGATCTGCGTCACCGTGCCGGCGCGCGGCGACGGAATCTGGTTCATCGTCTTCATGGCTTCGATGATCAGCAACGTCTGGCCGACCGAGACCTTGGTGCCGACGTCGATGAACGGCTTTGCGCCGGGCTCCGGCGCCCAATAGGCGGTACCGACCATCGGCGAGGTCACGGCGCCGGGATGTTTCGACAGGTCGGCCGCAGCAGTTGCCGGCGCGACCGCGGCTGCGGCCGCCGGCAGGGCCGCGGGAGCTGCTGCCACCGGCATCGGCATGGTCGCGGCAACGCTGACGTTGCGGGCGACGCGTAGGCGCAGGCCAGCACGTTCGATCTCGATCTCGGTGAGGCTGGTCTCATCGAGCAGCAAGGCCAGCTCGCGGACGAGCGCGGAATCCTCGCTGGAAAACTTTGCGGCTGCTTTGTCGTCTGGCTGGCGCGCCATGTTGTTTGATCCGAATGTTCTGTTGGAAGGGGGCGTCAGGCTTTGGGCTTGATGCCGAGCTTGGCGGCAAGGCCCTGGATGGCGAGGCGGTAGCCTTCGATGCCGAAACCGCACAGCGAGGCGAAGGCCGCGCGCGCGGTGTAGGAGTGATGACGGAAGCTCTCGCGGGCGTGGATGTTGGTCACGTGCACTTCGACCGTCGGGATCTGCACCGCGAGCAGCGCGTCGTGCAGCGCGATCGAGGTGTGGGAGTAGCCGCCGGCATTGATGATGATACCCCTCATCTTGCGGACGTGTGCCTCGTGGACGAAGTCGATCAGCTCGCCTTCGCGGTTAGACTGCCGGCAGTCGGCCTTGAGGCCGAAGGCCGCCGCCGTCTCCCGGCACAGCGCCTCGACGTCGGCCAGCGTCGCATGGCCATACTTTTCGGGCTCGCGCGTCCCCAGCATGTTGAGGTTCGGCCCGTTCAGGACGAGGATCGTGTCGGTTGCAGGTTCAGCCATTCCAATCCCGGAAGAGGTGCTTCGGCGTGGCGGGGGTTATAGGTAACAAAGCGCGTGAGGGGAAGCCTTGAAGGGCCTCCCGGGTGGCTTCAAGGACCTCATCCAGTGCGCAAAAACCTGTGTGGAAGCTGCGGAAATTGCTTGTTAACCGGTCCAAAGCATGGCTGCCGGCAAACGTAAAGGAGCGGGCATCGCTGCCCGCCCCCTGAGGTTGCCGTGATCCGGCCTTAGGCGTTCAGGATCGCCACGATCTCATAGGTATCCGGATCGATGATCACGATTTCGTTGCGGATCAGGACGAACTTGTAGGTCCGCCACTCCGGATAGATCGTCACGACCTTCGACGGCAGGGCGTGGAGCGTAATGCCCTCACGCGGGATGCGGGTGCCGACCGAAATGTTGAAGTTCACATTGGTCACGGGCGCCACCTTCTCCTCGCGGATCACTGAGGTGATCTGCGTGCGCTGCTCGGTCGAGAGCTTGGCGGCCGCGCCAGCCTGGCCGGTCGTCGTCTGCGACCGCTCGGTCCCGGTCTGGGTCTGGGTCTGGGTTTGGGAACCCTGGTGGCCAGGCGCATTCATACCGCTGCGGTCTTCCTGACCTTGGGTCTTCATGTCCTTGCTGCCCTTGGTCTCGGTTTCCTTGCTCATGCTACCCTTGGACTTCTCGTCGCTCCGCGGGCTCTGGCCGACCGTCGACGACTTCTCCGACTGCGTTGACTTCTCACGCGTCGCACCCGGCTGGTCCTTGTTCATCTTGTCGGACTGAGTCGACTTGTCATGAGCGCTCGGCTGGTCCTTCTGATCCTTCATGCCGCCGGCCTGACCGACCGTTCCCTTCTCATGCTTGTCTTGCTTGTCCATGGACTCTTGCTTGCCCATGGAGCCGCTGCGCTCGCCAGAAGGCTGCGTGCTGTGCTGGGTCTGCTGGCCACTCCCGTAGTCTTTGGTTCCGGTTCCTTGCGCATTGGCAAAACCGGTGCCGGCGATCAGCGCCAAGGCTGCAACCGAGACCAAAAAGCGATTAGTCATTTGAACCTCTCCTCACGTGCTTTCTTTGCGTCATTGCCCGCGCCGACAACGAAAGGAGAGCGCGGTCGTTCCGAAATCCAGGAGGTTCCGACGAGCTTTGTTTGTTGAACGCCGGATGAACGATTTTGCAGAGGCGCGCCAAGATTTGGCACAAGAAAAAGGCCGGCTTTCCTGCCGGCCTTTTTCGCGTTTTCAGTATCGCAAAATGTGGGATCAGCAGGTCGCTTTGCCGCAGCGGGCGATGCCGATCTTTTCCCTGAGGCCTTCGACGCCGACGGCGCCGACCACGATCTGCTTGCCGATCACGTAACTCGGCGTGCCGTTCATGCCCATCGCTTCGGCGAGCTTGAAGTTCTCCTCGATGGTGGCGCGCACTTCGGGGCTGGTGATGTCCTTCTCGATTCTCGCGGTGTCGAGACCAGCCTCCTTGGCGGCTTGAATCGCGCGCGCCTTGTCCGCTGCGCCACGACCGCCGAGCAGTCTCTGGTGGAAGTCGAGGTATTTCTTGCCGGAGGGATCCTGCATGCGCACGGCCACGGCGACCTGGGCCGCCTCGACCGAGCCCTGGCTCAGCACGGGAAATTCCTTCAGCACGACCTTCAGCTTCGGATCACTCTTCATGAGATCGAGCATGTCGCCCATGGCGCGTTTGCAGTAGCCGCAATTGTAGTCGAAGAACTCGACGAAGGTGACATCGCCGTCCTTGTTGCCGAGCACGACCTGGCGCGGCGAGTTGAAGATCGCGTCGGCATTTTGCGCGATGCTGGCCTCGTGCTTCTGGGTTTCGGCCGCGGCCTGACGCTTGCTGAGCTCGGTCATGGCCTCCTCGAGCACCTCGGGATGGCTGACGAGATAGTTCTTGATGATCGCCTCGATGTCGGTGCGCTGACTGTCGGAGAAGCTCTCGGCCAACACGGGCGCGGCTGCGCCGAACATGGCGAGCGCAAACAGCGCGGGAGCAAGCAGGCGCAGCGAAGGCATGGTCAAATCCTCTTATCCAAAGCAGGTTTCGGTAAAACGTCGCGGCGGACTCAAAGCTCGATGTCGTGACGTCGTGGTGTCGGGCGTCGTTTGCGTTGCGTCAGTTGCGCGGCGGCTTGGCCGCCACGATGTCGTCGGCCTTGACCCATCCGGGCGTGCCGACGGCGAAACGGGTTTTCGCGCGCGTGGCGAGCTCGCGGGCGGTCTTGTTGTCGCCGCGCAAGTAGGCGGCTTGCGCCGACGCGAGATCCGCCTCGGCATAGTCTCCCTTCCGGCCATAGGCCATCGCGAGCTGGGTATAGCCGAGAGCGGCCTCGGGCTCCCGTGCCACCGCGGCGCGGAGAATCCGAACGGCGTCGTCGGTGTAGGCCTTATTATCGGTTCCAACCAGAGCCTGCCCAAGTAACATCTCGATGAGGGGGGCATTGTTCGAAAGTGCGACAGCCTTGCGCAGGGGCGCGATCGCCTCGGCAGGCTTGCCGCTCTCCAGCAAGGCCTGGCCGCGCACCTCGTAGAAGTACGGGTTGTTCGGCTGGACCTGGATCAGCGCGTCGATCTGGGAGAGCGCGCTGCGCAAATCCCCATGCAGATAGGTGCTGATGGCGCGGGCATAGCGCGCCGGCAAGCTGTCGTTGGTCTGGGGATAGCGGCGGTACACCGTCTCCGGCCGCTCCATGAACGCGGAGATCTTGGCGCGCACCATGTCATGGCGGAGCTGGAGCGCGGGATCGTCCTTCTTGTCCCAATAGGGGCTGGAGCTTGCGAATTCCTGCAGCGCGGCGACGCGTTCGGCCGGCATCGGATGCGACTGGAGATAGGGATCGGCGCCGCGCGCGGCGAACAGGCTCTCGCTGGTGAAGCGCTTGAAGGTCTCGTACATCCCCTTCGGCGACTGCCCCGTCGCGGTCAGGAATTTCACGCCGGCACGGTCGGCGTTCTCCTCCTGCTGGCGCTGGTAGGACAACAGCGTACGGCGGATCATCTCCTGCGGGGCGGCGATGGCGGCTGCCCCCGCATTGGCAAGGCCGTTATTGCCGGCGCTGCTGCGCTGGGTGCTGCCCGCGGCGATTGCGCCGGCGCCGAGCAGCATCGCGATGATCATCTGGGTCTGCGCCGTGGCGAGCTGCTCGCGAAGCTTGGACAGATGGCCGCCCGCCAGATGCCCGGTCTCGTGCGCTAGCACGCCGATGATCTGGTTTGGCGTCTCCGATTGGAGGATCGCGCCCCAATTGACGAAGATGCGGCGGCCGTCCGCGACGAACGCGTTGAACGAGCCGTCGTTGATGATCACCATCTGGATGTTCTGCTTCTCCAGACCGGCGACGCGCAGGATCGGGCGGGTATATTCGCGCAGAAGCTGCTCGGTTTCGGTGTCGCGCAGGACCGGCGGCCCCTTGGCCTGCGCGCGCGCAGCCGAGAACGGCGTCAGCGCGATCGCCGTGGCCGTAACGAGGGCGGTGAGGGCGGAAGCCTTCTTGCGCAATGCGATCTGGAGCAACATCAAGCGGTCTGGGTCAAACGTCTTGGTCAAGCAGTTTCGTGATTGGTTTTGGCGATTGGCGGCGGACCGGATACGCGATATGCCCTTGTGAGCCTTACCCCTTATGAGCCGTACAATGCGGCTAGTCTGGGGCGCAAGCGCCCCCGTGTTCCGGACCGGACGGACCGGTCTGCCAGCGAATAGCAGAAATCGATGCACGATGCGACATTGAGGAACCGGTTGGGACAGTGGCTCGAGCCCTCCCGCCGCAGCGATGTTCCCCCGTTCATGGTGATGGACGTCATGGCCGCGGCGGCCCGAATCGAGGCCGCCGGCGGCCATGTCATCCATATGGAGGTCGGCCAGCCCGCGGCCGGCGCGCCCAGCACCGCGATCGCAGCCGCCCATGCTGCGCTCGAGGCCGGGCGGATCGATTATACCTCCGCGCTCGGCATCCCCTCGCTGCGGGAGCGCATCGCGCGACATTATCGCGATGTATATCGCTGTGACGTCAGCCCCGAGCGGATCGTGGTGACGACCGGCTCCTCCGGCGGATTTATCCTGGCCTTCCTGTCGATGTTCGAGCCCGGCGATCGCGTCGCGGTGACCGTGCCGGGCTATCCACCATACCGTCATATCCTCACCGCGCTCGGCTGCGAGCCGGTGCTGATCGAGACCACCAACGAGACGCGCCACGCGCTCACCGGCGAGGCTCTGCTTGCTGCCCATCGCAAGGCGCCGCTGAAAGGCGTGCTGGTCGGCAGCCCCGCCAATCCGACGGGGACCATGATGTCCCGCGAGGCGCTCACTGGCCTGATCGCGGCCGCGCAGGACGCAGGTATCCGCTTCATTTCCGACGAGATCTATCACGGGCTGGATTATGCGTTTCCGGCAGTGACGGCGGCGGCGCTGTCGGACCAGACACTCGTGATCAACTCGTTCTCGAAGTATTTTTGCATGACGGGCTGGCGCGTCGGCTGGATGGTCGTGCCTGAGATCCTGGTGCGGCCGATCGAGCGGCTGCAGCAGAACCTCTCGATCTCGGTGCCGGCGCTGTCGCAGATCGCGGCCGAGGCCGCCTTCGAGGGCACGGCCGAGATGGAGGAGATCAAGCACGGCTACCAGGAAAACCGGCGCATTCTGATCGAGGGACTTCCCAAGGCCGGCCTGACCAGGTTCCTGCCGGCCGACGGCGCCTTCTATCTTTATGCCGACGTCTCGGACTTCACCTCCGACAGTTTCGAGTTCGCCAAGCAGATGCTGGAACAGGCTCATGTTGCGGCTACGCCCGGCCTCGATTTCGATCCCATCCATGGACGCTCGTTCGTTCGTTTTTCCTATGCACGTTCGCCCGAGGAGATGCGCGAGGCAGTTGACCGGATCGCTGACTGGCTTAAATAGCCGCCAGTTTTCGATCCACTTCCGGAGTTCATCTTGTCTGACCGATCTGCTGCGCCCGTCGTCACGTCGCATTCTCCTCTCGCCACATTGATGTGGCCGACCCGGCCGGGCGAGACCGTCGGCGCAGTGCGCGCCTTCGTGCTGATTGCGCTCGGCACCGCGTTGATGGCGCTATCAGCCAAGGTCAGCCTGCCGCTGCCCTATGTGCCCATGACGTTGCAAACGCTTGTGGTGTTGATGATCGGCGCTGCCTATGGCTGGCGCCTTGGCAGCGCAACCATGATCGCCTACCTCGCCGAGGGCGCGCTCGGCCTGCCGGTGTTTGCCGGTCCGTTGGGCGGCATTGCACCGCTAATTGGTCCGACTGCAGGCTATCTGTTTGGTTTCATTGCCGCGGCCTTCGTGACCGGCTGGCTCGCCGAGCGCGGCTGGGATCGCAGCGTGGTGCTGCTGTTTGCGGCGATGGCCGTTGGCCATATCGTCATTCTCGCTGCCGGGTTTGGCTGGTTGGCCTTTGGCCTTGGCCTCGGCGCTGCGAAGGCCTGGCAGGTCGGCATTGTGCCGTTTATTGCGGCTTCGCTGGTCAAGAACGCCCTCGGCGCCGCGTTGATGCCGGCAGCGCGCCGGATCGTCGATCGCCGCGGGTAAAACGCCGCAGTAACGAGCAGTTCCAATTGACAGGGCCGGCCAAGTTGATCTTGGCTGGCCCGATAGTTTGAGGGGGAGTGAAACGATGACGACGACAACGATGGCGGAAGCGCCGGTCGCGCCGCCCGCCGCCAAGCCGTGGTACAAAATCCTCTACGTCCAGGTCCTGATCGCCATCGTGCTTGGCGCCATCGTCGGCTGGCTGTGGCCACAGCTCGCCACCAATGAGTGGATCAAGGCGCTCGGCGACGGCTTCATCAAGCTGATCAAGATGGTGATCGCTCCGATCATCTTCTGCACCGTCGTCTCGGGCATCGCCCATATCCAGGATGCCAAGAAGGTCGGCCGCATCGGCGTCAAGGCGCTGGTCTATTTCGAGGTCGTCTCGACCTTCGCGCTGGTGATCGGACTCATCATCGGCAACTTGGTCAAGCCCGGCGCGGGCTTCGGCAGTGGCGCGGCAAGCGAGGCGGCCGTCGCAAATTACGCCAAGCAGGCTGCCGGTCAGAAGTCGGTCGACTTCGTGCTGCACATCATTCCCGACACCGTGGTCGGCGCCTTCGCGCAAGGCGAGATCCTCCAGGTGTTGCTATTCTCGGTGCTGTTCGGCTTCGCGATCATGAGCCTCGGCGAGCGCGGCCACACCATCCGCAGCTTCATCGACGATGCCGCGCATGCGGTGTTCGGCGTCATCTCCATCGTCATGCGTGCAGCACCGATTGGCGCGTTCGGCGCGATGGCCTATACGATCGGCAAGTTCGGCACCGGCGCGATCCTCAACCTGGTCGGGCTGATCGCCACGTTCTACGTCACCGCGGCGCTGTTCGTGTTCGTCGTGCTCGGCATCATCGCGCGCGTGGCGGGATTCTCGATCTTCAAGTTCCTGGTCTACATCAAGGATGAGCTGCTGATCGTGCTCGGCACTTCGTCGTCGGAAAGCGCGCTGCCATCCTTGATGGAAAAGCTGGAGCGGCTCGGCTGCTCCAAGTCGGTGGTCGGCCTCGTCGTGCCCACGGGTTACTCGTTCAACCTCGACGGCACCAACATCTACATGACGCTGGCGACACTCTTCATTGCGCAGGCACTCGGTTACGATCTCTCCTTCAGCCAGCAGCTCACGATCCTGGTCGTGGCGATGCTGACCTCGAAGGGCGCCTCCGGCATCACCGGTGCCGGCTTCATCACGCTGGCGGCAACGCTCGCAGTGGTCGATCCGCGCCTCGTGCCGGGCATGGCGATCGTACTCGGCATCGACAAGTTCATGAGCGAGTGCCGCGCGCTGACCAACCTGTGCGGCAACGGCGTCGCCTGCGTGATCGTCGCCTGGTGGGAGCGCGAGCTCGACCGCGACAAGCTCAACGCCAACCTCTCCAAGCAGATCGATCCGACCGACATGGAGACGGCAATCACGACGGACTGATCGGTGCGACGCACCGTCAGGCTTCGAACTGATAGGGCTGGTCGAGATCCTCGATCAGCCCTTTTTCTTTCGGCGTGCATCCGCGCAAGGCGCGCGTCGTCGTGCTCAGATCGGAACGTCGACCGCTAAAATCGCTCCGGCCGGTAGGGCGCCGGATCGATCGCCGGCGTCTCATCGCTCATGATTTCGGCGAGCAGGCGTCCGGTCGCAGGCCCCAGCGTAAAACCCTGGTGGCCGTGACCGAAATTCATCCAAAGGCCCGGATGTCGCGGAGCTTGCCCGAGCACCGGAAGCATGTCGGGCGTGCAGGGCCTCGTGCCGAACCACGGATCCGGCTCGACCCGCTTGCCGAGATCGATCAGCTCGCGTGCGGAGGCCTCGGCGCTGGCGAGCTGCACCGGTGTTGCGAGCGCGTCCATGCCGGTCAATTCCGCGCCGGTGGTGATGCGGATGCCCTTGGCCATCGGGCCCATGGCGTAGCCGCCGCCCTTGTCGACGAGGGGGATGTCGAGCGAGGCGCCGCCGCTGTAGTGCATGTGGTAGCCGCGCTTGCGTACCAGCGGAATGCGGTAGCCGAACTTGTGCAACAGATCGGGCGACCACGGCCCGAGCGTCACGACCGCGTGGGGAGCGTCGAGACGTCCCTGGTCCGTATCGACGGACCATCCGGTCGCGGTCTGCCGCAGGCTCTGGGCATCACCGAGAACAATGGTGCCGCCGAGGCGCTCGAACAGCTCGGCATAGGCCGTGACGAGCGCACCTGGATCGGACACGGTCCATGTGTCGAGCCAATGGATCGCGCCGGGGAGATCGTCGCGCAGGATCGGCTCGGCCTTGGCAAGCTCGCTGCCGGAGAGCACGCGGAAATTCACGCCGAATTCGCGCTGGTCTTCCTCCGCGGTCTTGATCGCGAGATCGAATGACGCAGCATCGCGATGCAGCATGCGATAGCCGGTGCGGCGGATGAGATTGTCGGCATGGGCTTCGCGAATGAGGATGTCGTGCTCCGCCGTCGCATAGGCGATCAGCCGTGCCCAGGCCTCGATCGCCTCGCGATGCCGCTTCGGCGCCGAATGCCACCAATAGCGGAGCAGGGGCTCGATATGGAGATGCAGCGACGACAGGCTGTAGCGCACGTCATTGGTGCGGCCGGTCGCGATCTTCAGCAGCGTGGCGAGGTCGCGCGGCATCGGATAGGGGCGGACCGCTTCCGCCTGGATCATCCCGGCATTGCCGTAGCTGGTCTCGCGGCCCGGCTCCCTGCGGTCGACCAGCGTGACGGACCAGCCGCGCTGCCGCAGGTGCAGCGCCGCGCTGACGCCGATCATGCCGCCGCCGAGAACGATCGCGCTTTGCATTGGCAGAATTCTCCTGTCAGGCTGGTTGTGGGCGAGGTCGGGTCATTCCCAGGCGAGGAAGCCTGGTGCGGTCGACAGCGGCGGCGCCGCGGCGAGCCGCGCCAGATCGGGGACCGGCCGGCACAATTGCGCATCATCCGCGAACGCCGCTTCGATGCTAGCGGCGACCGAGAGCACGACGGCATCGCCACCGCGCGGGCCGACGATCTGGAGGCCGAAGGGCAGACCGGCTTCATCGAGGCCGAGCGGAATGCTGATGGCGGGATGGCCGGGAAGCGTGACGGCATAGGCGAGCGCGAGCCAGTGGAAGTAGGATTTTGTCGGCGTGCCGTCGATCTCGGCGGGGTAGAGTTCCGACCACGGCCGCGGACTCAGGGTGATGGTCGGGCTGATCAGCACGTCGGTCGCTTCGAAGAAGCTCTGATAGGCGCGATAGATCCGCGTCTGTATCGTTGCGGCGCGCGCATGGTCTTCGAGCGTGTAGCCGAGTCCTTCCTCGACATTGGCGCGGACATTGGGGCCGAGCGTCTCGGGACGCTCCTTGTAGTTCTTGCCGTGCGTCGCCAGGAACATGCCCGCGCGCAGCACGGCGAAGGCGTCGTCTGCGCCGGCGCAATCCGGCGTCGCTTCGCGGCACGCGGCGAAGAGCGGTGCAAGCTTGCCAACGCGCTGCCGGAACACGCGCCGGATCGCCTGCTCGGTCGGGGCGAAGCCAAAGTCCTCGGTGAAGGCGAGGCGCAGCTTGCCGAGCTCGGCGGGACGCGGCGCGGCCCAGCGCTCGGCGCAGCCGCGCAACGGCTCGCCGGGCAGCGTATAGGCAAGCGGATCGCGCGCATCGTCACTCGCCATCACCGACAGCATCAGCGCGGTGTCGGCGACATTGCGCGCCATCGGCCCGTCGGTCGACAGATTGGACCAGCCGAACGCGCGCTTCTCGCTGGCCACGAGGCCGTAGGACGGACGCATGCCGACAATGCCGGCGTAGCCTGCCGGATTGCGCAAGGAGCCGCCCGTGTCCGAGCCGGAAGCGAGCGGAGCCATGCCGCAGGCGAGCGCCACCGCCGAGCCGCCGGATGAGCCGGCCGCCGAGCGCATCGGATCGAACGGATTGCCGGTTGCGCCGAACACGGGGTTGCGGGTGTTGCCGCCCGCGGCCCACTCCGGCGTGTTGGTCTTGCCGAAGATGATGGCGCCGGCTGCACGCAGCCGCGCGATCGAGCCCTGGTCGGCCGCCGGGACGTTATCTCTGAGCAGCGGGCTGCCATAGGTGCTGCGCAGCCCGGCGGTGTCCTGGGTGTCCTTGATGAGAACGGGGAGCCCGTGCAGGGCGCCACGATCCTCGCCGCGCAGGATGGCGGCCTCGGCCTCCTGGGCCGCGGCACGTGCGCCTGATACGTCCAGCGTCACGACGGCGTTAACGGCCGGATTGATGGCGGCGATCCGCGACAGACAGGACTCCAGCAGCTCGACGGGCGAGATCGCCCGGGCGGCCAGCAGGCGGCGCAGTTCGACCGCGCCGGAATCGCAAAGCTCTGACAAATGCCAATCCCCTTTCAAATCGTGAAGACGATCTAGCACACCGGACACTCGGTTGGGCGCGCTGCCACCGAGTTTTTGCGTTTTGGAGATTCTCTCCAGCTCCGCCAGATCACGCCGCTTCGCTTGGTGACGACGAACTGCCGCCGTCGTGCGAGCAAGGAGAGCGCCCAAACAAAAACGCCCGGCTGTGCCGGGCGTTTTGCATTCGATATTCGGCTTTATTCGCCGCCACCGAAGCGGCGCGACCACCAACCGGCACGGCGCGGGGCTGCCGGAGGTTCGTTTGCGGCTTGCGGTGCGGGCTCAGCTGCTGGCGCGGGCGCTGCAACCGGTTCGGTCGGCTGCGCAACCGGTGTCGCGGGTTCGGGCTGGCTGTGTAGCAGGAAGCTCACCTTTTCCCGGACGGTGGAGCGGCGTCGCGCGGCCTTGTCGTCGGCGGGCTCTTCGACCGGCGCTGCGGTCGCCGTGACGGGAGCCGGCTCCGGCCGGGCCGGCGCCTCACTCGGCACGTCGGCGCGCGGTTCAGGCTGCGCCGCCTGTGGTTCGGCGATGTGTTCGGCCTGTGCAATCGAGGGCGCGGCCTCGTTGCCAAAGCTGTCGAAATCGGCGACTGCGTCGGTCGCCTCCGGCGGCGCATTGGCAGCGAGCTCGTCGCCGATGGAGCCGGCGAGACCTTCCTCGGCGCCACCGCGCCGACGGCGTCCGCCGCGGCGACCACGCCGACGCCGGCGCTCACCGCCGCCCTGCTGCTCGCCGCGGGCGGCCTGTTCCTCGCCTTCCTCGCCATCCTGCTCGGACTCTGAATCCTCTTCGCCTTCGCCGGCTGCCATAGCGGCCTCCGTGGGGGCGTTATCCTCGCGCAACTCGCCGTCGCGTTGGCCGCCACGGCCGCGGCGGCGGCGGCGGCGCTTGCGGCGCTGGCCGTCCTGTTCGGGGGCTGCCTCACCGGCGGCCTGCTCCTCGGCGAGACCTTCGGTCTCCTCGGACTCGATCTCGGATTCCAGCTCCGCATCGAACTCCTCGTCCTCATAGGCGTCTTCGACCAGGGGCGGCGGGCTCGCAGCCGCCTGCGCCGCAAGCAGCGCCTTGGCAGCTTCCAGCGTATGCACCTGCTCGCCACGGTCGATAACGTAAGCCTGAGGTCCGCTGACGGACTGATCGGCGATGACCGACAGCGTGACCTTGAAGCCGTTCTCGAGATCACGCAGATGACCGCGCTTGTGGTTCAGCACGTAGAGCGCGACGTCGGTGCGGGTGCGGACCACGAGATTGTGGGTCGCGCCCTTCATCAGGATCTCTTCGAGGCCGCGCAGCAACTGGAGCGCCACCGAGGAGACCGAGCGGACATGACCGGTGCCGCCGCAATGCGGGCAGGGATCGGTCGAACTCTCCAGCACGCTGGCGCGAATGCGCTGGCGCGACATTTCCAGCAGGCCGAAATGCGAGATGCGTCCGACCTGGATGCGCGCGCGATCCTGCCTGAGGCAATCGGACAGCTTGCGCTCGACCGCACGGTTGTTGCGCTTCTCGTCCATGTCGATGAAGTCGATGACGATCAGGCCGGCGAGGTCGCGCAGGCGGAGCTGACGGGCGACCTCTTCGGCCGCCTCCAGATTGGTCTTGAGCGCGGTGTCCTCGATATGGTGCTCGCGGGTCGATCGTCCCGAGTTGACGTCGATCGAGACCAGCGCTTCGGTCTGGTTGATGACGATGTAGCCGCCGGAGCGAAGCTGTACGGTCGGCGAGAACATCGCATCGAGCTGGCTCTCGACACCCATCCGCGAGAATAGCGGCTGGCCGTCGCGATACTGCTTCACCGCGCTGACATTGGCGGGCATCAGCATCTTCATGAAGTCGCGCGCTTCGCGGTAGCCGGATTCGCCGGCCACCTGGATCTCGTCGATCTCCTTGTTGTAGAGGTCGCGCAGCGAGCGCTTGATCAGCGAGCCTTCCTCGTAGACGAGGGTCGGGGCCTGCGACTTCAGCGTCAGGTCGCGCACCGTCTCCCACATCCGGATCAGATATTCGAAGTCGCGCTTGATCTCGGGCTTGGTGCGGGCAGCGCCGGCGGTGCGCAGGATGATGCCCATGCCCTCGGGCACGTCGAGATCCTGCACCACTTCCTTCAGGCGGGACCGGTCCTGGGCGCTGGTAATCTTGCGGCTGATGCCGCCGCCGCGCGCAGTGTTGGGCATCAAGACGGCATAGCGGCCGGCGAGCGACAGATAGGTCGTCAGCGCGGCGCCCTTGTTGCCGCGCTCTTCCTTGACGACCTGCACCAGCATCACCTGGCGGCGCTTGATGACTTCCTGGATCTTGTACTGGCGGCGCGGGCGGAAGGTGCGCTCCGGCACTTCCTCCAGCACGTCGTCGCCGCCGACGGATTCGACGAGCTCCTCTTCGGCTTCCTCGCCGTCCCCGTCCTCGTCCTCTTCGTCAGCCGTCACTTCCGCGGCCTTGGCATGCGCCGCGTCGGCGGCGTAAACGGCATCGGCTGGTTCAGCGGCGACAGCTACCGCTTCGGCGAAAGCCTCGGCGTGGGCTTCGGGGGCAACGGCCTCCTGCGGCTCGGCAATGGTCTCGGCCGCAACCACGGGCTCGGCGCCGACGGCCGCGACAGGCGCGGGCGTCTCGTCGGCTTGATCATGGTCGTGATGATCGTGCTCGCCGTGATCACCCTGGTCGTCATCAGCGTGGGCGTGTTGGTGATCGTCATCATGGGGCTGATGATCGCCATGATCGTCTTCGTGATGATCGTGGCCGTCGTACTCGCCATGATGCTCGGCATCGGCGTGCAGGTGCTCGCCTTCGTGCGAAGCGCCTTCAGTCTGCGCCGGCAGGACGTCGCCCTCGACCGGCTGGGCCGCGGGATCGGCGCCGGCCTCGAGGCCTTCGACGATGTCGCTGCGGACGCGTTCGCCGTGGCCGCGGCGACGGGCGTTGCGGTGGCGCGAGCGGCGGCGGCCGTGGGAGCGGTTCTCGCTCTCTTCCTCGGCCTCGCGATGAGCCTGTTCCTCGGCCTCGATCAGCGCCTGCCGGTCGGCGACCGGGATCTGGTAGTAATCGGGATGGATTTCGCTGAATGCGAGGAAGCCGTGGCGGTTGCCGCCATATTCGACGAAAGCGGCTTGGAGCGAGGGTTCGACCCTGGTGACCTTGGCGAGGTAGATATTCCCGCGCAGTTGCTTGCGTTGTGCGGTCTCGAAATCAAACTCTTCGACGCGATTGCCGCGGACCACGACGACCCGGGTCTCTTCCGGGTGGGTGGCATCGATCAACATCTTGTTGGGCATGTCTTAACTCTTGGCGGCGGCGGGCGCGATTCACCGTGGGCGCGTATCGCGCCGCCGGGTGACGCGACGGTCCACCTGATTCGGGGGTGAGGGGAAGGCCGAAACGCCGTCTCTCGCGCCTTGCCGAACCGGAAGCTTCAGGACCAATGTGGCGCGCGGAATTTTCAATCCGCAGCGTCGCGAATGGTCCTTTAGAATTCGTCGGCACAGTCTGGCGCATCAAGCGTCGGCCCGTATGAAACATTGGGCGGCGAGGCCGCCCCTCAATCAGTTGCTGCTGGCCAGGCATGGCGCGAGCGCGCTCGCCTTGGGGGATCACGAACCGGTCCCCTGGGATCAAGGGACCGGGTTAATGGGTTACGTCGCTGTCAGAACCGCCCGGGTAACGTGAGTGGTAACCCAGGACCGTCCGCCGCCGGAGCTTGACCCGCTCCATCTCGTTGCCGCGCACCGCGCTGGTCTTAGAGGGGGAACGGAAAACGCTGGAATTCCCAAACCTTGAGAGTTCCGGCGCTGCACCGGGAGGCTGAATGCGACACAACCGGGAATATCGGCCGTCAGCAGTCCGTACATACGAGGAATGAGCCATCCGTGCAAGGGAGCGTCGCACGGCGGTCACAGTCAGCGAGTTTCGCACATCCGTCATTAAGGATCGTTTAACCCTGTGGTTCTATTGCGTTAAAGAGGCTGCTCGGAGGCACGAAATTCGGTGGCGAGCCGCACAAATCAAAGGGTTTTGCTGGGATGCGTGCTGCTGTGCGCCGCAGCATTGCCATATGCCGATTCCTCGCGCCTGAGCGCGGCGGAAAGCCAGCCGCAACCCTCTGTTGCGGTCGCGAATTTTCCAACCGCTTCGGCAGCCCGTCTGGCTGGCGATGGCAAGCAGACCCGCTTCATCCTCGACATCGACCAGACCGTTACCTTTCGTGCCGTCACGCTCGCCGACCCCTACCGCGTGGTGGTGGACGTGCCGCAAGTCAATTTTCAGCTGCCCGCCGGTACCGGCAGCGCGGGGCGGGGGCTGGTCAAGGCCTTCCGCTACGGGCTCGTCATGCCCGGCGGCTCGCGAATCGTGTTCGACCTGACCGGGCCGGCGAAGATCGCCAATTCCTACGTGGTCGACGCCGCCAATGGCCAGCCGGCCCGTCTCGTGCTCGAGCTGGAAGAGGTCGACCGCGCCGCCTTTGTGCCCTCGCTCGCCCCCGAAAACCGTCCCGAGTTGCGGCCCGCGATCGCCGAGGCGCCGCCTGCCACGTTTCCCACTACGGCGACCCCGGATACCGCGCAGCAGAAGGCCGATGGCCGTCCGGTGGTCGTGATTGATCCCGGCCATGGCGGCATCGATAACGGTACGCAGTCGAGCGGCGAGAGCGAGAAGAACCTCGTCCTGGCCTTTGGGCTGGCGTTACGCGATAGACTCGAAAAGGCCGGCAAATACCGCGTGGTCATGACGCGGGACGACGATACCTTCATTCCCCTCAATGACCGGACCAAGATCGCCCGCAACCTCAAGGCCGCTTTGTTCGTCTCGATTCATGCCGATGCGCTGCCACGTGCCGAGGGCGATGCGCAGGGCGCGACCATCTACACGCTCTCCGATAAGGCCTCCGACGCCGAGGCCCAGCGGCTGGCGGACGCCGAGAACCGGGCGGACGCGATTGCTGGCTTCAACCTCGCGGAGGAGCCGACCGACGTCGCCGACATATTGATCGACCTCACGCAGCGGGAAACCCGCACCTTTTCAAATCGTTTTGCCCGTCTGCTGATGGGGGAAATGAAGTCAACGGTGCGGATGCACAAGCATCCCCTGAAGTCGGCCGGCTTCCGGGTCCTGAAGGCGCCCGACGTGCCCTCGGTGCTGGTCGAGATCGGCTATGTCTCGAACAAGGGCGACCTCGAGCACCTGGTCTCCGAGGGCTGGCGCTCCCGCGCCGTGGGGTCCATGGCGCAGGCGATCGACGGGTTTTTGGCCAAGCGGATGGCCACGGCGGGATCATCAAATTGACGACCCGGGGATCGTCAAATTGACGACCTGGGGATCGTCAAATTGATGACCGGGGGTCTTCGAACTGAAAGGGTTTTTCCGCCCCGCCGCAAAAGCCCTAGTTTGGCCACAGCGGGCGCTTTATAAAAATGCCGCAGGGGGTTCCGGAATCGGAGAGAGAATCCCGCTCGGCAAGCGTCTAAAATCCGGCACTGATGTGATTGCGTAAGCCGGTGAATTCGTGACGTAAGGGTTGGCCCCTGTTTGGGGTGCCAAGGGGCTGATACTGGGCTGATCCAGAGTTTGAACGGATAAACACATAATGCGCTTGCTGGTGCGGTTCATGGGCTTCCTGTTCGCCGCGGGAACAGTGGTGTTCCTTGTCGGTGTCGGGGCCGTGGCAGGCCTGATCTGGCATTTCTCCAAGGACTTGCCGGACTACTCTCAGCTTCAGGATTACGAGCCGCCGGTGATGACCCGCGTGCACGCGGTCGACGGTTCGTTGCTCGGCGAATACGCCAAGGAGCGGCGGCTGTATCTGCCGATCCAGGCGGTACCCAAGCTCGTGATCAACGCGTTCCTGGCGGCCGAGGACAAGAATTTCTACGAGCATGGCGGCATCGACTACACCGGCATGGCGCGCGCAGGTCTGCTTTACATTCAGAACTACGGCTCGAATCGGCGTCCGCAGGGCGCCTCCACTATCACCCAGCAGGTCGCCAAGAACTTCCTTCTGACCAACGAGGTCTCCTTCGCGCGCAAGATCAAAGAAGCCTTGCTGGCGATGCGCATCGAGAAGACCTACTCGAAGGACAAGATCCTCGAGCTGTATCTGAACGAAATCTATCTCGGCCTCGGCGCCTACGGCATCGCGGCGGCGTCGCTGGTCTATTTCGATAAGTCAGTGAACGAGCTCACCGTTGCGGAAGCCGCTTATCTGGCCGCGCTGCCGAAGATGCCGGCGACCCTGCATCCGGTGCGCAACCGCGACCGCGCCATCGAGCGCCGCAACTATGTGATCGACCGTCTCCAGGAGAACGGCTGGATCAAGCAGGCCGATGCCGAGAAGGCGCGCAAGGAGCCGCTCGCCGTCACCAGCCGCTCCAACGGGGCCCACACTTTCGCCGGCGAATATTTCGCCGAGGAAGTCCGCCGCGACATCTTCGAGCGCTATGGCGAAAAGAAGCTGTATGAGGGTGGTCTCTCTGTCCGCACCACACTCGATCCGAAGATCCAGGTCATGGCGCGCAAGACCATGGTCGCCGGCCTCGTGAACTATGACGAGCAACAGGGCTATCGCGGTGCCATGAGCAAGCTCGATATTTCGGGCGACTGGGGCGTGAAGCTCGCCGAGATCAAATCGCTCTCCGACATCTCGCCATGGCGCATGGCGGTGGTGCTGGAAACCAGCGACCAGTCGGCGCGCATCGGCTTCCAGCCGAGCCGCGAGCTGGGCGGTGCCATCAGCAAGCAGCGCGAGACAGGCATCGTCACGGTCGACGGCGTGCGCTGGGCGCGGGCCACGCAGGGCGGCACAAGGGGCAAGACGCCGACGGCAGTGTCGCAGGTACTCCAGCCCGGCGACGTCATTTATGCCGATCCGCTCTACAAGGACGGTCAGCCCGTCGAGGGCCAGTACCGGCTGCGTCAGATCCCCGAAGTGTCGGGCGCGATGGTGGTGATGGATCCCTGGACCGGCCGCGTGCTCGCGATGGTCGGCGGCTTTTCGTTCGACCAGAGCCAGTTCAATCGCGCCACGCAGGCCTATCGGCAGCCGGGTTCGTCGTTCAAGCCGATCGTCTATTCGGCCGCGCTCGACAACGGCTATACGCCGTCGACCGTGGTACTCGACGCGCCGATCGAAATCGATCAGGGCCAGGGCGCCGGCGTGTGGCGGCCTGAAAACTTCTCCTCGGGCAAGTTCCAGGGACCGGTGACGCTGCGCAACGCGCTGCGGCAGTCGCTGAACACCGTGACGGTGCGCCTCGCGCAGGACATCGGCATGCCCTTGATCGGCGAATATGCCCGCCGCTTCGGCGTCTATGACGAGCTGCCGAACTATCTGTCCTACGCGCTCGGCGCTGGCGAAACGACGGCGATGCGCATGGTCACGGCTTACTCGATGCTCGCCAATGGCGGCCGCCGGGTGAAGCCGACCTTGATCGACCGCATCCAGGATCGCTACGGCCGCACCATCTTCAAGCACGACCAGCGCGAATGCCGCGGCTGCGACGCGCCGGGCGGCTGGAAGAATCAGGCCGAGCCGCAGCTGATCGACCGCCGTGAGCAAGTGCTGGATTCCATGACCGCCTATCAGATCACCGAGCTGATGGAAGGCGTGGTGCAGGCCGGTACCGCGACCGTGGTCAAGGAAGTCGGCAAGCCGATCGCCGGTAAGACCGGCACCACCAACGAGGCGAAGGACGCCTGGTTCGTCGGCTTCTCGCCCGACGTCGCCGTCGCCATCTATATGGGCTACGACAAGCCGCGCCCGCTCGGCAAAGGCAACGCCGCGACGGGCGGCCATCTGGCAGCTCCCATCGCGCGCGATTTCCTCAAGCTTGCGCTCGCCGACAAGCCCGCCGTTCCGTTCAAGGTGCCGGCCGGCATCAAGCTCGTGCGCGTTGTCTCCAAGACCGGCATGCGCGCAGGTCCCGGCGAGACCGGCGGAACCATCCTCGAAGCCTTCAAGCCGGGCACGGCGCCGCCGGATAATTATTCGGTCATCGGCGTGGCCGATGCCGACGGGCGCATGCCGGCGTCGCAGCAGCAGCAGCCGGATTCCGGCTTCTTCATGCGGCCGGGCACCGGCGGGCTGTACTAAAGCGCGATGAAATTAGGATCGTCATCGCGCTTTAGGTTGTTGTTTGAGCATGATCTTTTCGGAAAGCCGCTGCGCACTTTTCCGGATCATGCTTTAGCGGATAACGCTGACGTTTGAGGGAGCGGGCGGTTGCGCTTTGGCGCCGCCGCCGTTACATCCCGTTGCAATCGAACCCGGAACAATTCCGCGACATCAGAGAACGACATGCGTGCCGAAATCGAGCGGTTGGTAGAAGAGATCAAGCAGTCAGTCGGGCTGCTGAGGAGGCATCTTTGACGTCGAGAAATCGACGGCGCGCCTCGCTGAGCTGAACAAGCTCGCAGAAGATCCCGATCTCTGGAACGATCCCCAGAAAGCCCAGAAACTGATGCAGGAGCGCACCTCGCTGGAGGATGCGCTGTCGGGCATCGGCAAGGTCGAGCAGGAGCTCGAAGACGATATCGGCATGATCGAGCTCGGCGAGGCCGAGGGCGATGACGGTGTCGTTGCCGAGGCCGAAGCCGCGCTGAAGAACCTCAAAAAGGAGGTGGCGCGGCGTGAACTCGAGGCGCTGCTGTCGGGCGAGGCCGACCGCTTCGATTCCTATCTCGAAGTCCATGCCGGCGCTGGCGGCACCGAAAGCCAGGACTGGGCGCAGATGCTCTTGCGCATGTACACGCGCTGGGCCGAAACCCACGGCTTCAAGGTCGAATTTCTGGAAGAATCCGAGGGCGAAGAGGCCGGCATCAAGTCGGCGACCATCCAGGTCTCCGGCCACAACGCCTATGGCTGGCTGAAGACCGAAGCGGGTGTGCATCGCCTGGTGCGCATCTCGCCGTTCGACTCCAACGCGCGGCGGCACACCTCGTTCTCGAGCGTGCAGGTATTCCCCGTCATCGACGACAGCATCAAGATCGACATCAAGGAGTCCGACGTCCGCACCGACACCATGCGTTCGGGCGGTGCCGGCGGTCAGCACGTCAACAAGACCGAATCCGCGGTGCGCCTGACGCATATTCCGACTGGTGTCGCGGTGGTCTGTCAGGCCGGCCGCTCCCAACACAAGAACCGGGCGCAGGCCTGGGACATGCTGCGTGCTCGCCTTTACGAGATCGAACTGAAGAAGCGCGAGGAGAAGGCGGCCGCCGACCAGGCTGCCAAGACCGATATCGGCTGGGGCCACCAGATCCGCTCGTACGTGCTGCAGCCCTACCAGATGGTGAAGGATTTGCGCACGGGGGTGCAGACCTCGGACACATCCGGCGTGCTCAATGGCGAGCTCGACGACTTCATGGCCGCGACGCTGGCGCAGCGTGCCTTCGGCACCACCAGCGGCGACATCGAGGACGTGGATTGATCATGGCCCGCGTCGCCTTCATCGGGCTTGGGCGGATGGGGCACGGCATGGCCGGCCGCTATCTTGATGCCGGCTTCACGGTGACGCTGTGGAATCGCAGCAAGGCCAAAGCGGAAGACCTGATCGCCCGCGGCGCGCATTGGGCGACGTCCCCTGAGGATGCCGCGATCGATGCCGATGCGGTCGTGACCATGGTCGCCGATGACGAGGCCTCGCGTGCGGTCTGGCTCGGGCCCAAGGGCGCGGCCAAGACCGCGAAGGCCGGCACCATCGCCATCGAATGCTCGACCGTCTCCTATGACCATGCCCGCGAGATGGGCCGCGAGCTGAACGCGCGCGGGCTCATTTACATCGACTGCCCCGTGACCGGATTACCCGATGCGGCCGCTAGCGGAAAGCTGACGCTGCTGGTTGGCGCCAATGCGGCCGATCTCGAGCGCGCGCGGCCCTATCTCGACCCAATCGGCTCAACCATCCGCCATTTCGGTGCGGTCGGCACCGGCACGGTCTACAAGCTCATCAACAATCTCTTGGGCGCGATCCAGATCGCCGGCCTCGCCGAGGGCCTTGCGATCGCCGAGCAGGCCGGGCTCGACATGAACCTCGTGCTGGAGTCGATCCAGGCGGGCGTCGCCGCAAGCCCACAGGTGCAGCGCCACTCCAAGCGCATGGTCGCTCGCGACTTCGGCGTCGCGACCTTCACGGCGGCGCTGCGGCACAAGGATGCCGCCTATGCGGTGGAGCTCGCCGAGAGTCTGCTGGCTGATAAGCCTCTGGTCGCGCGTGCGGCCGTCGAGGCCTACGCTCAGGCGAAGGCTGTGATGCCCGACGATGATGAGGGCCGGATGATCGAGCTGGTGTCGCGGCCGAAGAAATTCTCGTAGGCGGGTGTATCAACATGGGGCCGCCTTGGCCGCTCCATTCATTCCGAGCACCGGTTTTGTAAGCCGGTGCTTCATCGGAAATCGGGTGGCACTGTCCACCGCAGCGTTCTAGGCGATGGCTCGGCCGCCGAGGTGAGACGCCATGCCACCCAACGATAACCGGATCGATGCGCGCGATTGGTCGCTCCTCGCCGTGCTGTCGGTGCTCTGGGGTGGCTCGTTCTTCTTCAACGGCGCAGGCTTACGGGAATTGCCGCCGCTGACGCTGGTGTTCCTGCGCGTTGCGCTTGGCGCTGCTATCCTGCTTCCGCTGCTGCGCGCGCAGGGCATCGGTCTTCCCAAGGGCGCCACAGGCTGGAGGCCGTTCGTCGCGATCGGGCTGCTCAACAACGTCATTCCGTTCTCGCTCATCGTGATCGGCCAGACCTTCATTCCGAGCGGGCTGGCGTCGATCCTGAACGCGACCACGCCGCTGTTCACTGTGGTGGTGATGGCGGCGGCAGGCGACGAGACCTTGCAGATGCGTCGCATGGCCGGGGTGGCGCTGGGCCTTGCCGGCGTGATCATCCTGCGCGGATGGGGTTTCGAGACAAGGCCGGGGCAGGGGCTCGGCATCCTGCTCTGCCTCGGCGGCGCGTTGAGCTATGCCTTTGCGGCGCTGGCGGCGCGGCGATTGCTGAAGGACGCAGCTCCGCTGGGCACGGCGACGTTTCAACTGATGGCGTCGACCGTGATGGTGGCGGTCGTCGCCGGTGTGGTGGAACAGCCGTGGCGCGTTCCGATGCCGAGCCTCACAACCTGGCTTGCGGTGCTTGGCCTTGCCGGCCTGTCGACGGCGCTCGCCTACATCGTCTTCTTTCAGATCCTGCGGCGCTCGGGCGCGAGCAATGTCATGATGGTGACGCTGCTCATTCCCGTCACCGCCATTCTTCTGGGATGGCTGGTGCTGGGCGAGCCGATCTCGATGCGCGAGATCGCGGGCGCAATCGTCATCGGCAGCGCATTGCTCGTGATCGACGGACGCGTGCTCGGTTTGCTGTGTCGCGTCGCGTAAGTTCCCGATCCATCGTTTCACCTCGCGGAAAATCGCGACGCTTGCCAGCGGCAAGCCCGCTTGCGACACTTCCAGCAAAACAAGACTACAAAACATAGGGGAGAGACCAATGCCGGGTCGTCGCAAGAATCTCGCCGCCCTCGCCATGCTTGTTGCCGGAGCGCTCGCCGCGGCACCGGCCTTGGCGCAGAAGAGATACGACCCCGGCGCTTCCGACACCGAAATCAAAATCGGCAACATCATGCCCTATAGCGGGCCGGCGTCGTCCTATGGCGTGATCGGCAAAACCGAAGCGGCCTTCTTCCGGATGATCAACGACCAGGGCGGCATCAACGGCCGCAAGATCAACTTCATCAGCTATGACGATGCCTATTCGCCGCCGAAGGCGATCGAGCAGGCGCGCAAGCTGGTCGAGAGCGACGAGGTCCTCCTGATCTTCCAGCCGCTCGGCACGCCCTCGAACTCCGCGATCATGAAGTACATGAACGCGAAGAAGGTGCCGCAGCTCTTCGTCGCCTCGGGCGGCACCAAGTTCGGCGATCCCAAGAATTTCCCGTGGACCATGGGTTTCCAGCCGAACTACCAGAGCGAGGGTCGGATCTACGCAAAGTACATCCGCGACAACTTTCCGAATGGCAAGATCGCGGTGTTCTGGCAGAACGACGACGCCGGCAAAGACCAGTTCAAGGGCCTGAAGGACGGGCTCGGCGACAAGGCGAGCATGATCATCGCCGATAAATCCTATGAGGTCAGCGACCCCTCGATCGACTCGCAGATCGTGGCGCTGCATGATTCCGGCGCCGACATCTTCTTCTCCTGGGCCGCGCCGAAAGGCTCGGCGCAGGCGATCCGGAAAGTGGGTGAGCTCGGCTGGAAACCAAAGTTCTTCCTGGCCAACACCGCGACCTCGGTCGCCTCGGTGCTCAAGCCCGCCGGGCTCGACTATTCCAAGGACATCATCTCGACGATCTACTTGAAGGATCCAACCGATCCGACCTGGGATAAGGACCCGGCCGTGATTAGCTGGCGCGCGTTCATGGACAAGTATTATCCTGACGGCGACAAGACCAACTCCAACAACGTCTATGGCTATGTTCAGGCCGAGGCGATGGCCCAGGTCCTTAAGCAGTGCGGCGACAATCTCACCCGCGAGAACGTCATGAAGCAGGCCGCCAACCTGAAGAACTTCCACACCGACCTGATGCTGCCGGGCATCATGGTCAACACCTCGCCCGACGACTATTTCCCGATCGAGCAGATGCAACTGATGCGGTTCAACGGGCAGGCCTGGGAGCTGTTCGGCGACGTCATCACCGGCGAGGTCGGCCACGAGCGCGGCCAGTAGTCGCGGCTGAAGATCGAGGCTTAGCCCGCGCTGAGCCGCACGCCCGCACGCAAGAATTTCTGCGGATCGACCGCTTCGCCCTCGATGCGGGTCTCATAATGCAAATGCGGTCCGGTGGAACGGCCGGTCGAGCCGACGAGACCGACCACCTGGCCGATCTTCACGACCTCGCCGACCCTGACGTTGATCTCGGAGAGGTGCCCATAGCGGGTCGAAAGCCCATTGCCGTGATCGACCTCGACCATGCGGCCGTAGCCGCCGGACCAGCCGGCGGAAACCACCTTGCCGTTGGCGGTGACGCGAACGGGATCGCCGGTGGCGGCGCGGAAGTCGAGCCCGGTGTGCATCGCGGGCCGGCCGAGGAACGGATCGCTGCGCACGCCGAAGCCGGAGGTGAATTCGACCTCGCCGATGACGGGCTTGCGATAGGGCACCAGCGCCAGCGTGCGATTGAGGCGGTCCAACTCGGTGCGCGTGGTGTTGAGGCGGTAGAGCTGCTTCTCGAACGGCCCGGCGTTGGGCGTCAATTTGACGGGTACGAAAGGCCCGCCCATCGCGGTTCGCGGTACGGCGGCTTCGAGACTGGCGAGGTTGAGGCCGAGATCGCTGACGACGCCGCGCATCCGGCGCATGCGTGAATCCATGCCTTCCTCGACGGCATTGAGCGCCGCCATCTGGCGCCGCTCGACCTGATCAAGCGAGGTCGTGAGCCGGACCAGGACGTTGTCGAAGCCCTGGTTCTTGGCGAATTGGCTGGTCGGCGGCGTCGCGACGGTCGGCGCACGCGATTCGAGCCGCGCTTCGCGATCCGGCGGGGCCACGAAGATCACGGTGTCGCTGATCGGCGACGGCTTCGGCGTGCCTTGAGTTGCATTCTGGCCGGCGTCACCACGCTGCGGTGTCGCGCGCGGGATCGATCCGGTCACGTCCGGCATGGCGCCGAGCGCCGTGGCCCGGGACTCCAGCGCCGTCTGGCGCTTCATGATCTGGTCGAGCTTCTGGTCGAACTGCTCCTGGTCGAGCAGCTGCCGGCTGGTGGTGCGGTCGACCTTGGCTCGCAGCTCGGCGATACGGTCCTCATAGGCGTACTGCATCTCCGCCTGGCGGGCGATCAGCCGGGTCAGAACGTCGTCGCGGAAGGCGAAATAGGTGGCGGTCGCGGCCGACCACAGCCCGAGCAGCACCACTGTGCCGACCACGATCCAGAACACCACGGGTCCGAAGCGGACCTGCTTGCCGGCATGGACGATGGTATAGGCGTCGTCGGTGGCGGGAAGAGGAATCGCAACCGCCGTTGCGGTGGCGGTAGGACGGCGATGGAAGGCCCTTCCGTGGTCGTGAGGATGATGTAGGGGGTACTGCGAGTATTGGGCAGAACTTTTCGACATCGGCACTCCCGCGCCGGTCGGATGAGTCCGTAACGGCCTAATTGCCGCAGCAATCTGGGCCGGTCATGGTTAATTTTCCGGAAACGGGAACATTCGAATTTGAAGGACTGGTTAAAGACTTCTTGCCGCTGCCAGCACCTCATCGGCATGGCCGTCGACCCGGACATTGCCCCAGATCCTGGCCACTCTGCCATCGCCCCCGACCAGCACCGTGGTGCGAACAATTCCAAGGAAGCGCTTGCCATACATGGACTTTTCGCCCCAGGCGCCATACGCCTCCAGCATCTCGTGCGTCTCATCCGAGATGAGGGGCATGGCGAGCTTGTGCTTGTCGCGGAACTTCTCCTGGGCCTTTAACGGATCGGCGGAGATACCGAGCACGGCGGTGCCGGCAGCCGCAAATGCGTCCGCCAGCCGGGTGAAATCGATGGCCTCCCTGGTACAGCCGGGCGTGTCGGCCCGGGGATAGAAGAACAGCACGAGCTTTTGGCCGGCGTAGTCCGTAAGCGTGACCACGTCGCCGCCGTCGCGGGGCAGGCGGAAGGCGGGAGCCTTCTGACCCTCGGTCAAGGCGGCCTTCGCCGCCCCCGGCGATTTGGAGGAATTTAACTGTTTCGATGGGGCCTTATGTGATCCTGCTTTTGCTACTGTCTTGGTTGATTTGCTCGCCGGCGTCCGCTGTGTTTTCGCGGACCTTGTCTGAGTCGTTGCCCGCGTTTTCACGGGCTTCTTTTTAGCCGTCGGACTGCCGGAGGGCGTTTTGGACGATTTCTTTTGGGATTTCTTGGACATACGCCTTCCTTTCGTCGCTTTCGGCAGGTCAACCAAAGCGGTATTGCAGCTCTCGTCCGGTGTGCCGGAATCGCGCCCTCGGCTGGGCAAGTCTGACGACGCCGGAGTATGGTTACAAGGAATTCCACGCACCACCCCACTGCTCGTTGAACGCGCTTCCGGGGCGAAATGACGAACAGCAGGAATATTCGAGGTATGGCGGCAGTGCCGGCGCGGGGGTCTTCGCTCCCCATCGACGGCTGCGGTCCCGGCGGCGCTCAATCCTATGATGGGCGCCTGTATCGAGAGGCAATGGCAAGGAATAAGTCGCCCCAAGACTACAACCGGGACTTCGATCGGCGCGGCGGTCAACCACAGCCGCAGGAATGGGACGACGCCGATTGGGATCCGGATCAAGAGGAGGCGGCGGGCCATCGCGCGCGCCGGCTGCTGTCGCGCTCCAATTCGGGCTTCCATCGTTTCGGTGACGGATTCAGGTCGTTGCACCGCTGGCTGGGCGGCGGTCGATGGCTGATGCGCTTTGCCATTGTCGTCAGTGCCCTCATCGTCATTTTCGTCGGCTGTTTCGGCGCGCTGTGGTGGCGGCTCGGCGCGGGTCCCATCAATCTCGACATTGCAACGCCATGGCTGGCAGCCGCCATTGAGGACAATATCGGCCACGGCAACACCGTGGAGGTGGGCGGCACGCAGATCGAGCGGGCGGGGCGGGTCCGTATCGCCGTCCGCATCCGTGACATCATCGTCCGCGACCGCGATCACGCCATTGTCGCCAGTGCGCCGAAGGCCGAGGTGAAGCTATCGGGTGCGGGTCTCCTGATGGGGCATCTGCGCGCCGAAAGCCTCAATCTCGTCGATGCCGAGCTTGCGATCCGCATCGCGCCTGACGGCACCGTCACGGTCTCGGCCGGCGACACCGCAAAGCCGCTGGCTACCGGCGTGGCCTCCAAGAAAGAGGCGGGCCTGCCGCCGACATTCCCGCGCAATGGCGTCCCGCCGCCGCCATTCGCCACTCAGCCTGCGAGCCCGGACGCGTCCCAGGCCGCGCCTCAGGCGACCGCACAGAGCGGAATTCTGCAGGGCCTCGACTGGCTCGACAGTTTGAGCATGACCGGCCTCGACGGTCAGAACCTCAACGAGATCGGTCTGAAGAACGGCAATCTGATTGTCGACGACCAGCAGCGTGGGAGCAAATGGTCGTTCGAGAACATCACGCTGAGCCTGCGCCGGCCGAGCCGTGGCGGCGTTACGCTTAGCCTCGGCGAGGAGGGCGCGCGTCCGTGGATGCTGCGCGCCACGATCGGGCCGGTCGAGAACGGCGTGCGCTCGGTCGATATCCGCGCCGACAAGGTCTCGACCTCCAACATCCTGTTGGCGCTGCGGGTCAAGGATCTCACCTATACCGCCGACCTGCCGCTGACGGGCGAGCTGAAGGGCGAGCTCGGCCGCGACGGCGTGCCGACCTTCTTCCGTGGCAAGATCGCGGTCGGCGCCGGCAATATCATCGATACCGACACGCCCGATTATCCGATGGCGATCGATCAGGCCGAGATCAACGTCGAGTGGGACGCGAACCGGCGGGTGCTGGTCGCACCATTCAAGGTTCTCTCTGGCGCCAACCGCCTGACGCTGCTGGGGCATCTCGAGCCACCGAACGGCGCTACCAATGATTGGCAGCTCGGCTTCAGTGGCGGCTCGATCCTGCTCGGCGGTATCGACAACGAGCCGCCGCTCGTCTTCAACCGGATTGCGATCGGCTTCCGTTTCGACACCGACCACAAGCGTCTCTTGCTGACGCAGGCCGATATCAGCAATGGCGAGATCGGCGTCGCCGGCACCGGTGCCATCGACTATTCCGGTGAGCCGCGGCTGACGCTCGGCTTTGCGGGAACGCCGATGTCGGCCTCCGCGCTGAAGCGGATGTGGCCCACATTGATCGTTCCCGAGCTGCGTGAATGGGTGATCGAGCGGATCGAGCGTGGCACGCTCCAGCGCATCGAGATCGGCATCAATTCGCCGACGAAGAACCTGCCGCGCAAGGGCCCGCCGATTCCCGACGACGGCCTGTCGGTCAACATCGTCGCCAGCGGCGTCGCAGTCCGTCCCGTGGACGGCATGCCGGTGGTGCATGATGCCGATCTGAAGGCGCGGGTGACCGGGCGCACCGCGACCGTGAACATCGGGCAGGGCATTGCCGATACGCCCGCGGGCCGCAAGATCACGATCTCCGACTTCACCTTCGAAGTGCCGGACATGGCGCCCAAGCCGTCGCCGTCGCGCACCAAGTTCCGCGTCGAGGGACCCGTTCCCGCCGCGGCCGAAATGCTCGCCAATGATCGCCTGAGCGATCTGTCGTCGACCGTCGTCGATCCCAACACCAGCAAGGGAACGTTCTCGGCGAACATCCAGCTCGGCATGCCGGTCAAGGGCGAGCTGACCAAGGCCGACACCACCTATGCCGTGACCGCCGACCTCAACGGCTTTGCCGCCGACAAGCTGGTGATGAACCAGAAGCTTGAGGCCAACAACCTCAAGATCGTCGCGAGCAACCAGGGCTATCAGGTCAAGGGCGACGTCAAGATCAACGGACAAGCTGCCTCGATCGATTATCGCAAGCCGACTGAAGGCGATGCGGACGTCAGATTGCAGGCGACGCTAGACGATGCCAGCCGCGCGCGTCTCGGATTCGATCTGAGCCCCGCCGTCAGCGGATCGTTGCCGATCAAGCTGTCGGGCAAGATCGCGAGCGGCGCGGACCAGACCACGAAGCTCGGCGTCGAGGCCGATCTGACCTCCGTCAAGCTCGACAACATCCTGCCCGGCTGGGTCAAGCTGCCGGGCAAGTCCGGCAAGGCCAGCTTCAAGGTGGTGCCGACGGCGCAATCGACGCGCCTGGAAGATATCGTCATCGAAGGCGGCGGCGCCTCGATCAAGGGCTCGCTCGAGGTCGACGCGAACGGCGACCTCATGAACGTGAATTTCCCAACCTATTCGCCGTCTGACGGCGACAAGACCTCATTGAAGGCCGAGCGCGGTCAGGACGGCGTGCTGCGCGGCACCATGCGCGGCGACGTCTTTGACGGCCGCGGCTTTCTGAAGTCGGCGATCTCAGGCAATTCCAAGGACGACGGCAAGAACAAGATGAAGAACGTCGATTTCGATATCGACGTGAAGCTCGGTGCCGTCGCGGGTTTCAACGGCGAGGCGATGCGCAGCGTCGACGCGAAGATGTCGAAACGCAATGGCGCCATCAAAGCATTTACGCTGAGCGGCAAGATCGGTCGCGATACGCCTGTTGCGGCCGACCTGCGCGGCGGCCGCGCGCAAGGCAATCGCGAGGTGATCTACCTCCAGACCAACGACGCCGGCGCGCTGCTGCGCTTCACCGACACCTACACCAAGGCGGTTGGCGGCCAGATGGTGGTAGCGATGGAGCCGCCGACATCCGAGCCGAACACGTCGCGCGAGGGTCTCATCAACGTGCGCGACTTCACGGTGAAGGGCGAGGCGCAGCTCGAACGCGTCGCTGCCGGCGCGCCCAACGGCACCGGCAACGGCGTCTCCTTCAGCGCGCTCCGCGCCGAGTTCACACGGCAGAACGGCGCGCTCACGATCCGCGACGGCGTGGTCAAGGGACCGATGATCGGCGCCACTATCGAGGGCTCGATCGACTATCCCGGCAACCAGGTCTGCATGAGCGGCACCTTCGTGCCGATGTATGGCGTCAACAACATCTTCGGCCAGATCCCGCTGTTCGGCATCTTCCTCGGCGGCGGCAACAACGAGGGGCTGATCGGCGTGACCTACGAGGTTGTCGGCACGCCGGCCGCGCCCGTGATGCGCGTCAATCCGATCTCGGCGATGGCACCGGGCCTTTTCCGCAAGATCTTCGAATTCAACACCGGTAAGCAGAACTCGCCGTTCGACGAATTCCCGTCGCAGTCGAACGACGGCTCGACCGGATCGACGCGCCAGCTGTCGAGCGGCTGCAGCCTCGCGCGGCGATAGAAGCGGGGCTCGTTGTAGTTCGTAGCTGATCAGGTTCGATTACAGCCACGACGTAAGGTGGACTCCCTCTCCCGCTTGCGGGAGAGGGCTGGGGAGAGGGTGTCTCCGCAGCGAGATTCCCAATGAGGAGAAAGCCCTCACCCGGCGCTTCGTGCCGACCTCTCCCGCAAGCGGAGAGGTTTAAGAAACCCGCGGCTCAATCGATCGCCTGCTCTGGACTACGCCCCGTCGCCTACGCCGCGCGCACGCCGGCCAGGAACGTGCCGACTTCGCCGGAGAGCTGTTCGGCCTGCTTGGAGAGGCTCGAGGCCGCCGCGAGCACCATGCCGGCGGCATTGCCGGTCTCGTTCGCAGCCGTGCTGACGCCGCCGATATTGGTGGTGACCTCCTTGGTCGCCTCCGCGGTCTGCGAGACGCTACGGGCTATCTCGGCGGTGGCGGCGCCTTGCTCCTCGATGGCGGCGCCGATCGAGGTGGCGATGCGGCTGACCTCCTCGATGGTAGCGGTGATGCCGCCGATCGCCTCCACCGCTTCCTTGGTCGCGCCCTGGATCTGGGCGATCTTGTCGCCGATCTCGCGGGTGGCTTCCGCGGTCTGGCTCGCGAGCGACTTCACCTCGGATGCGACGACGGCGAAGCCGCGACCGGCTTCGCCCGCGCGTGCGGCCTCGATGGTGGCGTTGAGCGCGAGCAGATTGGTCTGTGCCGCGATGCTGGAGATCAGCTCGGCGACATGCTCGATCTGCTGCGCACCATCGGACAGCGCGCGCACGATGGTGTCGGTGCGGCGGGCACTGTCCACCGCGCGTCCGGTGACCTCGGCAGACTGCGCGACCTGACGGCTGATCTCGGTGATCGAGGAGGAGAGCTCTTCGGCTGCAGCCGCAACCGTCTGGACGCGCTGGCTGGCCTCGGTGGCGGCCGAGCCGACCACGGCAGCGCGGCGGTTGGTGCCTTCGGCAGTGGACGACATCGACTTGGCGGTGGCCTCGAGTTCGCCGGAGCCCGAAGCCATCAGGCCGACGAGCTGGCCGACGGAGGCATCGAAGCGGTCGGCAAGCGCGATCAAGGCATCGCGCTTCTCCTGCTCGCTGCGGGCCTTGGTGGCGACCTGCTCAGCCTCCAGGGTGCGTGCCGTCAGCGCGGTTTGCCGCAGCACTTCGAGCGTCTCGGCCATGCGGCCGATCTCGTCGCCGCGGTCGGTCTCCTCGACCACCTTGTCGATGGCGCCTTCGGAAATCTCCTGCATGCGGTTCTTCTGGCGGTCGAGCGCGCCGAGCACGTCGCGGGCGATCAGCCAGGACAGCGTCGCCATCAGCAGCATCAGGCCGATGCCGACGGCGGCCAGCTCCAGCGTCAGCGCGCGCACGTCGGCGTCGATGTCGTCGACATAGAGTCCGTAGCTGATCGTCACGTTCCAGGGCGCGAATTTGCGCGCGAACACGGTCTTGCGGACCGGCTCGGTCTGGCCGGGGCGGGGATAGAGATACGAGGTCACACCGCCTTGCGCGGTCTCGCTGCCGGCCTTGATGATGGCGTCGGCGATCAGCACGCCGTTGGAATCCTTGGCGCCGGTGATCTTGCCTTCGAGCTGCTGATTGGCGCCATTCACGACCAGGGAGGTGTCCTGATTATAGACCACCGGGTAGCCCTGGCCGCCATTGAAGCTCATGCGTCGGCCGCGCTGGTGGAACAAGCCCTTGGCCTCGGCTTGCGTGAGCTTGCCGGCCGTCACCTCCTCCTGGAGCGATTGCGCGTAGTTATAGAGGAGCTCCACCGCGGTCCGCATCTGCTGGACGCGGTCCTCCATCATGCGGCTCTTGCTGAGCACGGCCGATACTCCGATGATGGCCGTGACCGTGAGCGCCGCGAGGCAGACCATGCTGGCGAGCTTGGTGCGGATCTTGAGATGACTCAGCAGCTGCATCACGGCCTCTACGGAATGGTTATTATTGCACGCGTCGGTAGCATGAAGTTCTTACCAATCATGAACGGACGCGTGCGACGTGCTGCCGCTCGCACAGCGTTCGCAGCCGCATGCGCAAATGTGCAGGCGCAACGCGCTTCGCCTGCGCATAGCGCGCCAGATCGCGGTGAGAAATGATGCTGGATTATGGTTATGACCGAGCCTGGCCGGGACAGCGATGAATCGATTCGTTCACCGCATCATCATGTCCGTGCTGCTCGTGGCGGCCCTCGTCCTGATCTGGAACGTGCTGGGCTCGCGGTAGATGACACCGGCGAAGCTGCCGGCGCCATCCGTTACTTGCACGCCAATTGAGCGCGTCAGCGCCGCGCGAACGCGCCGCCGGTCGATTCGCTTTCCTTGCCCATCGCCGCATCGACGCTGACCGAGCCGCCGCCGGCTGCCGAGAGGTAGAGGCAGGCGAAGCAGAACAGGATCGCGGCGGTGCCGCCGTTGAGCAGCGGCAGGAACACCGGCGCTTCGCCCTTGAACATGTGGCCCATGAAGTAGGCGAAGGCCATTTCACCCGAGAGAATGAAAGCCGAGAGGCGGGTGAACAGGCCGAGCATCAGGAGCGCTCCGAGCACAAGCTCAAGCGTACCGGCCGCGTAGATGATCGGCGGAATGTTCGCGAAGTACGGGAGCACCGGAAACTTGAACAGCTTGGCGATACCGTACTGGAACAGCAACAGGCCGGTGATGAAGCGGAACAGGCTCAGGAGAACCGGTTCAAAGCGGGTGAGATAAGGAAAGTTCATTGGTTTGCCCTCCATCCAATGCTGTGACCCAATGCTGCGACTTGGACCGCATTCGGTTCGGCCTCGCAAGCCACCCAGGATGAATTCCGTTCTGACATTTTCGTCATGTCAGACAAAACACCGCAGGCTCGCGTTCGATCCGAATTATTTGCTCGTGTTTGCGTCATGCCCCCCGTAATTGTCCGGTGACGCCAATGAACTCAAGTTACCCCTGAGAAACCTACCGCCGCAAGGCGGGCACGACCAGGAACGGAATCATCCCGAGCACCACGCTCGCAAGTGCGAAGGCGAGCACTGCATTGTAGCCGTGGGTTGCATCATGAATCAGGCCGCCGCTCCAGGAGCCGAATGCCGAGCCGAGGCCGCTGCCGATCGAGATGGTACCGTAGATGGTGCCGACGCGTTTACCCTGGAAGATTCTCATCGCGGTGGCGCTGATCAGCGGGCCGCGCGAGCCCATCATGCTGCCGAAGCAGACGACGAAACCGCTGAGCAGGATGATGTTTGGATCATACTGCAAGAGCCAGAGCAGGAAGATGCCGAGGATCGAGATCGCGTAGCTCAGCAGCACCGACGGGCGGCGCCCGATTAGCCCGTCGAGGGCGGAGACTCCCAACATGCCGAACACCAGCACGACGCCGGAGAAGCCCCAGGCGGTCGCGGCCTGGAGCGGCGGAAAGCCGGCGTCGATCAGATAGGCCACGATCTGCGCGGCGATCGCATACATGCCGACCGCGGTGAAGAAGAAGGTCGAGAACAGCGCCCAGAATGAGTGGTGCCGCATGGCACCGAGAAGCGTCCAGCCGTTGTCGACGAAATCAGGATCGGTCTTCTTCACGACATGCGGCGAGCCGGCAGCGAACAGCCGCCACGGCAGCAGCATGAGCGGCACCAGCAGGCCCAGAGCCGCGAAGCCGAACAGCTGGTAGGTGCCGCGCCAGCCGATGTGATCGATCAGAAGCTGCGAGGCCGGCAGCAGTGCCAGCACGCCGCCGCCCATCGCCGAATAGACCACCGACATCGCAGTCGGCAGGCGGGGCCCGAACCAGCGGCCAAGCAGGATCGAGTTCGGTACGATGCCGATGAAGGCAATGCCGATACCGACGCAGAGGCCGACCGAGAGCTGGAATTGCCACAAGTGCTGTGCGTGCGCCGCGATTAGGAACGCAGCGCCGAGCAACAGCAGCCCGAGCGCATAGACGAGGCGCGGTCCGGAATGATCGAACAGGCGTCCGACGAAGGGCGCGGTGAGACCGCTGGCGAGCCAGGTCAGCGAATAGACCGAGACGATCTGCGCGCGGTCCCAGCCGAAGCTCTCGGAGATCGGCTTCAGGAACACCGTAAAACTGTCGCCGAGCCCGCGGCCCAGCACAGCCAGTGTGAAGCAGAGCGCGAGCACGGTGAGCGCGATGCGCACGGCGCCTTGCGGCGTTACCGCGACGCCATCCCTGTTCGTTTCCCTGTTGGTTTCCCTGGGCGTGTTCTGGTCCATTGCCGGTCAGGGAGCGCGCTTCGGCGCGCCCTGACAAGCAGCGAAAAGCTCATACGCCTATGCAGGCTTGATGAGGACGTGCTTCTTCTTGCCGAACGACAGCTTGATCACGCCCTCCGGCGTCAGATTTGCTCCTGACAGCGCCATCTTCTCGTCGGTGACCGGCGCGTCGTTGATGCGCAGGCCGCCGCCCTTGATCTGGCGCCGGGCTTCGCCGTTGGAGGCAACCAAGCCCGCCTTAACGAAGGCGTTGAGCACGCCGAAACCTGCATCGAGCTCGCCACGCGGAATTTCCACCGTCGGCAGGGTTTCGGCGAGCGCACCTTCCTCGAAGGTGCGGCGCGCAGTTTCGGCTGCCTCGTTGGCAGCGTCGCGACCGTGCAGCAGCGCGGTCGCTTCGGTCGCGAGCACCTTCTTGGCCTCGTTGATCTCGGAGCCGCCGAGCGCTTCGAGCTTCTTGATCTCAGCCATGGGCAGCGTCGTGAACAGCTTCAGGAATTTGCCGACGTCGGCATCCTCGGTGTTGCGCCAGTACTGCCAGAAATCATACGGCGAGAACTGGTCGGCGTTGAGCCAGACCGCGCCTTGCGCCGTCTTGCCCATCTTGGCCCCTGACGCGGTCGTCAGCAGCGGCGTCGTCAGCGCGAACAGCTGGTGCGTGCCCATGCGGCGGCCGAGATCGACGCCCATGATGATGTTGCCCCACTGGTCGGAGCCACCCATCTGGAGACGGCAGCCGGTGCGCTTGGCGAGCTCGACGAAGTCGTAGGCCTGGCAGACCATGTAGTTGAACTCGATGAAGCTCATCTCCTGCTCGCGCTCGAGGCGCAGCCGCACGGAGTCCATGGTCAGCATGCGGTTGACCGAGAAATGCCGGCCGACGTCGCGCAACATCTCGATCCAGTTCAGCTTGGTCAGCCACTCCGCATTGTCGAGCATGACCGCGTCGCTCTTGCCCTCGCCATAGCGCAGCACCTTTGCGAACACGCCGCGGATCGAGGCCTTGTTGGCCTCGATCTCGGCGACGGTGCGCATCGCGCGCGTCTCGTCCTTGCCGGAGGGATCGCCCACCATCGTGGTACCGCCGCCCATCAGCGTGATCGGCTTGTTGCCCGACTGCTGGAGCCAGTGCAGCATCATCATGGTCAGATAGTTGCCGATATGCAGCGAGGGGGCGGTGCAATCGTAGCCGACATAGGTGGTCGCCTCACCCTTGGCGGCGAGCGCGTCCAGCCCCTCGAAATCGGAGCACTGGTGGATGAATCCACGTTCCTGCAGGGTATTGAGGAAATCCGATTTAAATGCAGTCATCTGTCGGCGTGCCTGACAATTCTTGGTTTACTGTTTTGGGGGCAATTTAAGAGTCTTGCATGGGAACTCGATTGCCACCCGCCACTTGGCGCTGTGGCATTATAAGATGTGTCCCTCTGGCACAAGATCGGCATGCCAGGGCGGGTCTTTTGAGGACGCTGATCCATGATGTTGACGGCACTCGGTTTGATGAGCGGCACCTCGCTGGACGGTGTGGATGTCGCCCTGATCGAAACCGACGGTAAGCAGGTGAAGGCGTTCGGGCCGACCGGCTACCGGCCCTATAGTCCCGCTGAGCGCAACCTGCTGCGCCAGGCGCTGAGCGAGGCCGTGCACCTGTCCCAACGCGATGCTCGGCCGGGGATCCTGGCCGAGGCCGAGCGCGTGGTGACGCGGGCCCATGCCGAGGCGGTCGCCACTTTCGTCGCGCAGAACCGGATGAGGCCGGAGGACATCGACATCGTCGGCTTCCACGGCCAGACCGTGCTGCACAGGCCCGAAAAGCGGTTGACGGTGCAGATCGGCGATGGGCCGGCGCTGGCCAAGGCGATCCATATCCCAGTGGTGCATGATTTCCGCGCCGCCGACGTCGAGGCCGGCGGGCAGGGCGCGCCGTTCGTGCCGGTTTACCATCGGGCGCTGGCCAATTCGCTCGAGCGCGAGGGGCCGATTGTCGTGGTCAATATCGGCGGCGTCTCCAACATCACCTATATCGACGGTAACGACACGCTGATCGCCTGCGACACCGGACCCGGCAATGCGCTGCTCGACGACTTCATGTACCGCCGCATGAACCAGGCGTTCGATGCCGAAGGAAAATTCGCCGCGCTCGGCAAGGCTGATGAGGCCTGGATCGCGCGCGCATTGGAGCTGCCGTTCTTTGCAGCTCCGCCGCCAAAGTCGCTCGACCGCAATGATTTTGCTGCGCTGAAGCTCGGCGACATGCCGCCGGCCGACGGCGCCGCGACGCTGACCGCCTTTACCGCGGCGGCGATCGCCCGGGTCATTCCATTGCTGCCGCGGCGGCCGCGCAGCTGGATCGTCTGTGGCGGCGGGGCTCGCAACCTCACCATGCTGCGGATGCTGCGCGAGCGGGTGGGCTCGGCCACCGTCGAGGCCGCCGAAACGCTCGGCTGGGCCTCCGACGCCATCGAGGCGCAGGCCTTCGGCTTCCTCGCCGCCCGCGGACTGAAGGGCCTGCCGCTGTCCTATCCGGCGACCACGGGCGTGCCGATGCCGATGACGGGCGGGGTGATCGCACGGCCCTGAAGTCACAGGCAGTTGATGCAGATGCATCGACCTTGACGAGTTAATGCAATTGCATCTATATAGATGCAGTTGCATTTAACCGCCGAGATCGCCACCATGACCGCTTCGCTCAAACTGATCAGTCACAAGCTTTGTCCCTACGTGCAGCGTGCCGTCATCGCGCTCAAGGAGAAGGGCGTGCCGTTCGAGCGGATCGATATCGATCTGGCCAACAAGCCCGAATGGTTCCTGAAGCTATCGCCGCTCGGCAAGGTGCCGGTGCTGGTGGTTGCGACCGACAAGAGCGAGGTTGCGTTGTTCGAGAGCAACGTGATCTGCGAGTACATCGAAGACACGCAAACAGGCGCGAAGCTGCATCCGGCGGATGCGCTGAAACGTGCCGAGCACCGCGCCTGGATGGAGTTCGGCTCGGCGATCCTTGGCGACCTCTGGGGGCTGGAGACGACGACCGATCCGGCGACATTCGAGAGCAAGCGCCAAGCGCTCGCGGCCAAATTCGCACGCGTGGAAGCCGCGCTTGGCGCAGGGCCGTATTTCGCGGGCGAGACATTCAGCCTCGTCGATGCGGTGTTCGCCCCGGTCTTCCGCTATTTCGACGTGTTCGATGAATTGACCGAGCTTCGCATCTTCAGCGATCTGCCCAAGGTCCGCGGGTGGCGGGCCGAGCTCGCGAAGCGTCCGAGCGTGCGCTCTGCGGTCGGCGCGGACTATCCGCAATTGCTGCGCGCCTTCCTGGTGCGGCACGATGCGCATCTCTTGAAGCTCGCGGCCTGAGGCGACGCCAATGTCGCAGTCCACGGCCTGGCTCATGCTGGTGATCGCCGGCGCGCTCGATGTCGGCTGGGCGATCTCGATGAAATATGCGGAAGGTTACACGCGCGCAGGCTGGAGCCTCGCCTCGCTGGTGCTGCTCGCCGCCTTCGTCTTCCTGCTCGGGCGTGCCTTGAAGGTGCTCGAGGTCGGCGTTGCCTATTCGGTGTGGACCGGCATTGGCGCGGCCGGCACGTTCCTGCTGGGTGTCGTTCTGTTCGGCGAAACCTTGAGCGCGGTGAAGCTTGCGGGCATCGCGCTTGTGCTGACGGGGATCGTCGCACTCAAGCTGGCTTGAGCGGCGAACTCAGTCCCGTAGCCCGGATGGAGCGGAAGCGCAATCCGGGGCCCTGTGTCTGCGGATGGAGTTTCCCGGATTTCGCTTGCGCTCCATCCGGGCTACAGGACCTCAGCGCACGTTGGCGAGGCGCATGTCGAGATAAGCCGTGATGGTCTCCATCAGCGGCTCGAGCTTGGCGTCGAAGAAGTGATTGGCGCCGGGAATGACCTGTTGGTCGATCACGATGCCCTTCTGCGTCTTCAGCTTCTCGACCAGCGTGTTGACGTCCTTGGGCGGCACCACCGCATCCTTCTCGCCATGCACGATCAGGCCTGAGGACGGGCAGGGCGCAAGGAACGAGAAGTCGTAGAGATTGGCAGGCGGCGCGATCGAGATGAAGCCTTCGACCTCCGGGCGGCGCATCAAGAGCTGCATGCCGATCCAGGCGCCGAAGGAGAAGCCGGCGACCCAGCAGGCGCGCGCCTCGGGATTGATGGTCTGCGCCCAATCGAGCGCTGCGGCCGCATCCGACAATTCGCCGGTGCCATGGTCGAACGAGCCCTGGCTGCGGCCGACGCCGCGGAAATTGAAGCGCAGCACGGAGAAGCCGCGATGTGCAAAAGCGTAGTAGCACTGGTACACGATCTGATGGTTCATCGTGCCGTGGAACTGCGGATGCGGATGCAGGATCATCGCGATCGGCGCGTTCTTCTGCTTGGCCGGATGGTAGCGGCCTTCGAGACGGCCGGCAGGGCCGGTAAAAATGACTTCGGGCATCGATGATCTCTTGATTGATTTCCTGGAGGCGACCTCGGCAATCAACCGATTGTGGCTTCATCGGCAGATGCCGACGAAAGCGCAATGAAGAGTGAGAGGGCGCGTCGTGCGGTGATGCGCTGACGGCGCGCGGTGACTGACGGTGCGCGTTCTAACATAGGCACAGGGTCAAAAAGCAAGCATCTTGAACATCGCCCAACGGGTTCAAGATGTTAGCGTGTCATGGTCGCGTCACCGCGGCCGCACCGTTCGGAATCATGGTTGCCAAGCGCGTGCCCGCGGCCCATGTCGGGACGGCGCAACCATCCCTGTTATGTGAGGTAATATCTTACTCAATGTCGATCCGGGTCTATCTCGATTGGAACGCGACCACGCCGCTCCGCGCTCAGGCGAGGGCTGCGATGCTGGCTGCATACGACCTGATCGGCAATCCATCCTCGGTCCATGCCGAGGGCAGGGAGGCACGCCGCCTGGTCGAGGAGGCCCGTGCCACGCTGGCCACCGCCGTAGGTGCGCTACCGCGGAACGTCATCTTCACCTCAGCCGGAACCGAAGCCAACGGGCTGGCGCTGTCGCCCGGCCTGCGGGGGCCGTCGGGCGGCCCCGTCGAGCGACTGCTGGTCTCCGCAGTCGAGCATGCCTCGGTGCTGGCGGGCGGCCGGTTCCCGGCGGACAAGATCGGTCAGATTCGGGTGACGCATTCCGGCGTCATCGACCTCGAGGATCTGAGGGACCAACTCGGTGGCGGTCCGCCGGCACTGGTCTCCATCATGGCCGCCAACAACGAGACGGGCGCGCTCCAGCCGGTCGCGGTGGCCGCGCGGATCGTTCATGAGGCCGGCGGCCTCCTGCACGTCGATGCGATTCAGGCGCTCGGCAAAATTCCATTCGATATCAAGACTGTGGGCGCAGACCTTGCGACCTTTTCTGCGCACAAGATCGGCGGCCCGAAGGGGGTTGGCGCGCTAGCAGTGGCGGAAGGGCTCGCCGGCCTGGAGCCGGTTCTGCGTGGGGGCGGGCAGGAGCTCAACCGCCGGGCGGGCACCGAGAATGTCGCTGGGATTGCCGGCTTTGGCGCGGCGGTCAAAGTGGCGCTTCAGGCTCTGCCGGAGGATGCGAAGCGAATGGCAACCATCAGGAATCATTTGGAAATTGGCCTTCGCGCCGTTGCTGGGGTAACGGTCTTTGCGGACGAAGTGGAGCGGTTGCCAAATACCGTCCTTTTCACCGCGCCAGGCCTGAAGGCCGAGACCGCTGTGATCGGCTTTGACCTCGCAGGCGTCGCCGTGTCGTCAGGTTCGGCCTGTTCATCGGGAAAGGTCCAGCCGTCCCACGTGCTTTCGGCCATGGGGTACGATCCCACTGTGGCCCAAGGAGCGGTGCGCCTCAGTCTTGGCTGGTCCACGGAACTCGAGGAGATCAATCGAGCGTTAGAGGCTTGGCGAAAGCTCGGTAATAACCTACTTAAGGGCTAGGCGACGAAACACGGCTTGAATGGTTCTAGGTGCGTGCTTTCCGCCAAAAAACATCGTAATAGACGTAATACTCGTCCGAGTTTGATCCACCGCGGTCCTTGAAACCGCGAGCGGAGGATGGAATGCCAGCCGTACAAGAGACGGTCGAGCGCGTGAAGCGCATCGACGTCGATCAGTATCGTTATGGGTTTGAAACCCTGATCGACTCCGAGAAGGCCCCAAAGGGGCTGTCGGAAGAGATCGTAAAATTCATCTCCCAGAAGAAGAACGAACCCGCCTGGATGCTCCAGTGGCGGCTCGAGGCGTATCGCCGTTGGCTGACCATGACCGAGCCGACCTGGGCCCGCGTCGAATATCCCAAGATCGACTTCCAGGACATCTACTATTACGCGGCGCCGAAGCCGAAGAAGACGGTCACCTCGCTCGACGAGATCGATCCGGAGATCCTGAAGACCTACGAGAAGCTCGGCATCCCCTTGCGTGAAGTCGCCATGCTCGAAGGCGTCGAGCCCAAGGTCGGCGAGGAAGACCCGGCCCGCCGCAAGATCGCAGTCGATGCGGTGTTCGATTCGGTCTCGGTTGCGACCACCTTCAAGGCCGAGCTGAAGAAAGCCGGCGTGATCTTCATGCCGATCTCGGAGGCGATCCGCGAGCACCCTGAGCTGGTGCAGAAATATCTCGGCTCCGTGGTGCCGACGTCGGACAATTTCTACGCGACGCTGAACTCGGCGGTGTTCTCCGACGGCTCGTTCGTCTACGTGCCGCCGGGCGTGCGCTGTCCGATGGAGCTGTCGACCTATTTCCGCATCAACGAGCGCAACACCGGCCAGTTCGAGCGCACGCTGATCATCGCGGACAAGGGCTCCTACGTCTCCTATCTCGAGGGCTGCACCGCGCCGCAGCGCGACGAGAATCAGCTGCATGCCGCCGTGGTCGAGCTCGTCGCGCTCGATGACGCCGAGATCAAATATTCGACCGTGCAGAACTGGTACCCGGGCAATTCGGAAGGCATGGGCGGCATCTACAATTTCGTCACCAAGCGTGGCGACTGCCGCGGCGCCCATTCCAAGATCTCCTGGACCCAGGTCGAGACCGGTTCGGCGATCACCTGGAAGTATCCGAGCTGCATTCTCCGCGGCGACAACTCGCGTGGTGAGTTCTACTCGATCGCGATCTCGAACGGCTTCCAGCAGGTCGATTCGGGCACCAAGATGATTCATCTCGGCAAGAACACGTCGAGCCGCATCATCTCCAAGGGCATCGCCGCCGGCAAATCGCAGAACACCTATCGCGGCCTCGTCACCGCGCACCGCAAAGCGACCGGCGCGCGCAACTTCACCGCCTGCGATTCCTTGTTGATCGGCGACAAATGCGGCGCGCACACCGTGCCGTACATCGAGGCGAAGAACTCGTCCGCGACGTTCGAGCACGAGGCGACGACGTCGAAGATCTCGGAGGACGTGCTGTTCTACTGCGTCCAGCGCGGCCTCTCGCAGGAAGAGGCCGTCGGCCTCGTCGTCAACGGCTTCGTCAAGGATGTGCTTCAGCAGCTGCCGATGGAATTCGCGGTGGAAGCGCAGAAGCTGATCTCGATCTCGCTTGAAGGGTCGGTCGGTTAACACCGACCCTCGCGGTGCGCCTAGGCGCTCCATGCCTCATTTGAATAGACTGGACACCAAAATGGCTTTGCTTGAAGTGAAAGACCTCAAGGTTCGCGTCGAGGAGCGTGAGATCCTCCACGGGCTGACGCTGACCGTGAACGAGGGCGAGGTGCACGCGATCATGGGGCCGAACGGCTCCGGCAAGTCGACGCTCTCTCATGTCATCGCCGGCAAGCCCGGCTATGAGGTCACCGACGGCCAAATCCTGTTTAGGGGCGAGGACCTCCTGGAGATGGATCCCGACGAGCGCGCCGCCAAGGGCGTGTTCCTGGCTTTCCAGTATCCGGTCGAGATTCCCGGTGTCACCACCATGAACTTCCTCCGCACCGCACTGAATGCCCAGCGTAAGGCGCGCGGCGAGAGCGAACTGATGGTGCCGGAATTTCTGAAGAAGGTCCGCGAGGTTTCGAAGTCGCTGAACATCCCGCAGGACATGCTCAAGCGTGGCGTCAATGTCGGCTTCTCCGGCGGCGAGAAGAAGCGCAACGAGGTGCTCCAGATGGCGCTGTTCGAGCCCAGCCTGTGCATCCTCGACGAGATGGATTCCGGCCTCGACATCGACGCGCTGCGCATCGCGGCCGACGGCGTCAACGCGCTGCGCTCGCCGGGGCGCGCGATGGTCGTCATCACCCATTATCAGCGGCTGCTCAACTACATCGTGCCCGATTTCGTGCACGTGATGTCGAAGGGCCGTGTCGTGAAGAGCGGTGACAAGGAACTGGCGCTGGAGCTGGAAGCTTCCGGCTACACCCAGTTCGAGGATGCCGCGTAAGGAATTTTGGAGATGAACGTTGCTGTGGCAAAGACCGGGAACGGCCGCGCGGTGAGCGATCTCTTCGCCAGCGCTGAAGGCCGCTTGCCGGGTTCGCCCTCTGTGATCGCGGCACGCCGCGAGGCGTTCGAGACTTATGAGCGTCTCGGCCTGCCGCACCGCCGGATCGAGGAATGGAAGTACACCGATCTGCGTGCGCTGGTCGGTGAGGTGCTGCCGCTGGCAGCGGCGCCCGATTCGGCCGCGTTGAAGCGCGCCGCGGACGCGGTGAAGGCGCATGCGATCGCGGGCGCCCGCAAGCTGGTGCTGGTCGACGGCGTGTTTGCGGCGGATCTGTCCGACGTGAAAGCGCTCGGCTCCGAGGCGAGCCTCAAGACGCTGCGGGAGACGCTGGAGAAGGATGCCGACCTCCTCAATACCGCGTCCACCGATGCCGTGATCGCGCTGAACGCCGCCATGACAACCGACGGCGTCGTGCTGTCGATCGCTGATGGCGCGCAGCTGTCCGCGCCGATCCAGATCATCCACATCGCAACCGCGGCTTCCGCGTCGACCTTCACCCGTTCGCAGGTTGCGATCGGGAAGGGCGTTCGCGCCACCATCGTCGAGAGTTTCGTTGCGGCCGGCGCCAAGGCCTACCAGGTCAACGATGCCGTGCTCGTGACGGTTGGCGACGGCGCCGATGTTGCACATATTCGCCTGATGGACGATGCGGCGGACGCGGTCAACGTCACCTCGCAGTTCGTCACGGTCGGCGCCAATGTGAAGCTCAACTTCTTCAACATGACCACTGGCGCTGCCGTCAGCCGCTTGCAGGGCTTCATCACGCTGGCGGGCGAGGGCAGCGAGCTCTCGGCTAACGGCGTAAACCTGTTGCAGAAGACCGAGCATGGCGACACCACGTTGCTGGTCGACCATGCCGTGCCAAACTGCGTCAGCCGCGAGACTTTCCGCGCCGTGATCGACGACCGGGGTCATTCGGTGTTCCAGGGCCGCATCATCGTTCGTCCCGACGCGCAGAAGACCGACGGCAAGATGATGACCCGCGCGCTGCTGCTCTCGGATGAAGCCGAGGCCGACAACAAGCCCGAGCTCGAGATTTTTGCCGACGACGTCTCCTGCGGCCACGGCGCAACCGCCGGCGCGCTGGACGAGAGCCTGTTGTTCTATCTGAAGGCGCGCGGCCTGCCGGAGAAGCAGGCCCAGGCGCTGCTGATCCAGGCCTTCGTCGGCGAGGCGATCGAGCAGATCGCCGACGACGGCCTACGCGAGTACGTGATCGGCATCGCCGAGCGCTGGTTGGAGCGGCGGTCATGAACACGCATCCGGCCCTCAAGAACGGCGCCTACGACGTTGCGCGCGTTCGCCAGGATTTTCCGGCGCTCGCCATGCAGGTCTACGGCAAGCCGCTGGTCTATCTCGACAACGCCGCCTCGGCGCAGAAGCCCAGCGCGGTGCTCGACCGCATGACGCAGGCCTATACCAGCGAATACGCTAACGTGCATCGCGGCCTGCATTACCTCGCCAATGCGGCGACGGAAGCCTATGAGGGCGCGCGAGCAAAAGTCGCGCAGTTCGTCAACGCCCGCCGCACAGAGGAGATCATCTTCACCCGCAACGTCACCGAGGCCATCAACCTCGTGGCGTCGTCCTGGGGCGAGCCGAACATCAAGCAAGGCGACGAGATCGTCCTCTCGATCATGGAGCACCATTCCAACATCGTGCCCTGGCATTTCCTCAGGGAGCGCCATGGCGCGGTGATCAAATGGGCGCCCGTCGATGACGAAGGCAATTTCCTGATCGACGAGTTCGAGAAGCTGCTGACGCCGAAGACCAAGCTTGTCGCCATCACCCAGATGTCGAACGCGCTCGGAACATTCGTTCCGATCAAGGAGGTCGTGCGGCTGGCCCACGATCGCGGCATTCCCGTGCTGGTCGATGGTGCGCAGGGCGCGGTGCATCTGCCCGTCGACGTGCAGGATCTCGACTGCGATTTCTACGCGTTCACCGGCCACAAGATTTATGGCCCGACCGGCATCGGCGCGCTCTATGCCAAGCACGAGCACCTTGTCGCGATGCGGCCGTTCAACGGCGGCGGCGAGATGATCCGCGAGGTTGCGAAGGACTGGGTCACCTATGGCGATCCGCCGCACAAGTTCGAAGCCGGCACCCCGCCCATCGTCGAAGCGATCGGCCTCGGTGCCGCCATCGATTACGTCAATTCGATCGGCAAGGAGCGCATCGCCGCGCACGAGCACGATCTCGTCACCTACGCCCAGGACCGGCTCCGCGAGATCAACGCGCTGCGGCTGATCGGTACCGCGCGCGGCAAGGGGCCGGTGATCTCCTTCGAGCTCAAGGGCGCGCATCCCCACGATGTCGCCACCGTGATCGATCGCCAGGGCATCGCGGTGCGCGCCGGCACCCATTGCGTGATGCCGCTTTTAGAGCGGTTCAACGTCACCGCCACCTGCCGGGCCTCGTTCGGCATGTATAATACGCGGGAAGAAGTCGATCATCTGGCACAGGCGCTTCTGAAAGCGCGGGATTTGTTCGCATGAGTGACATGGCCGACGTCAAAGCCAATCCGATGGAGACCCATTCGGCGCTGCCGCCGGAGGAGACCGAGCGCTTGACCACCGAGATCATCGCGGGCCTCAAGACCGTGTTCGATCCGGAAATCCCGGCCGACATTTATGAGCTCGGGCTGATCTACAAGGTCGAGATCAAGGACGACCGCTCGGTCGACGTGCTGATGACGCTGACGACGCCGAACTGTCCGGCCGCCGGCGAGTTGCCGACCATGGTCGAGAATGCGGTTGCCAGCGTCCCCGGCGTCGGCGTGGTCGACGTCAAGGTCGTCTGGGAACCGCCGTGGTCGCCCGAGCGCATGAGCGACGAGGCCCGCCTCGTGCTGAACATGTGGTGACGGCTCGCATTGAATTCGCTTCGCAACGGACCACATAGATAACATGACCCAGGCGACACCAGCTTCGACACCAAAGCCCCGGCGGCCGCGCCCGCAGGTGATGCGGCTGACGGATGCTGCCGCGCAGCGGATCACCGAGCTGACCCAGCGCGCGGACTCCGAGATCGTCGGCCTGCGCGTCGGCGTGAAGAACGGCGGCTGCGCCGGCCAATCCTACACCGTCGAATACGCCCACGAGATCCGCCCGACCGACGAGGTCGTCGAGGACAAGGGCGTCAAGATCCTGGTCGATCCCAAGGCCGTGCTGTTCCTGCTCGGTACCGAGATGGACTACAAGGCCGACAAGATGCAGGCCCAGTTCGTCTTCAACAACCCCAACCAAGTCTCCGCCTGCGGCTGCGGCGAGTCGGTCGAGCTGCGGCCGGCGAAGGTTGAGGGTTAAGCCCGGCTTTCGCAACCCCCACCGCTGTCGTCCTGGCGGAAGCCAGGACCCATACCGCGTGATGCCTCGATCGTGGGAGGTATCCGTACCGCGTGGCGTAACTTTTACTCTTCGCTAAACTACTCCCTGGGGTAATGGGTCCTGGCTTTCGCCAGGACGACGGTGGAGAGAGAGTTGGGCCATGGACCGCGAATTCCTGATCGACCTGTTCGCCGATTTCGGCCCCGTCACCATCCGAAAAATGTTTTCCGGCTACGGCATCTCCGCCGACGGGATCAACTTCGCGCTGTCCTTGCGCGCCGGGCTGTTCTTCCGCGCTGACGAGGTCACGATCCCGAATTTCGAGGCGGAAGGCTCAAAGCCGTTTCAATATTCGACCCGCGCAAAGACCGTGCTGGTGAACTCCTATTGGGAGCTGCCGGCGCGGCTGTTCGACGATTCCGAGGAGCTGGCGCAATGGGCGAGGGCAGCACTCGCCGCCGCCCAGCGCGCCAAGGTGAAGAAGCGGCCGAAGGCGAAGAAGGCCGCGCCGAAGAAGCTTGCCACGAAGAAACGGCCGGCCAAGAAGACGGCACGTAGGGTGGGCAAAGCGAAGCGTGCCCACCGTTGATAATCATGATGTCGGAGACATGGTGGGCACGGCGCGTGCGCGCGCCTTTGCCCACCCTTGTAATAGCGCAATCAGATATTGTCGGCGTGTTCCGTGAGGAATGGCCTGCCGCGGCTGCAACCCGCGGCAGGCCGCTGGCGATCGGATCGCGCCCACCCTGAGCAGTTTGTGGCTGCCCCGTAGCAGGATCGCGCCAGCACCTTCATCGGACCCGGATGGTTGCCGGAACAATCAGGTTCGCTTCACAAGGCAGGGGCGACGAAGATGGCACAGACTAGCACGACGACAGCGGGAATCGATACGTCCAAGGCGAAGCTCGACATTGTAGTTCATGGTCGAGACGAGGGTTGGGAGGTCGCCAACGACCTTCCCGGTTGGCGGAAGCTGGTGCAACTGCTGACCAAAGCTGGCGTCAAGCGAGTCGGGATCGAAGCGACCGGCGGTTACGAGCGTGGGGTAGTGGAGCATTTGCGTGCGGCCGGCGTCATCGTGCTGGTGCTGCAGCCGATCCAGGTCAAGGCGTTTGGCCGCTCCCGATTGCGTCGCGCCAAGAACGATACGCTGGATGCCGCGCTGATTGCTGCCTGCGCGGCATCGCTCGAAGAGGTGAGGAGTGCGCCGGATCCGCGCTTGGCGGAGCTCGCCGAGCAGCTCACCTTCCTCGAGCAGATCGAGGACGACATCAAGCGCTTCAAGACCCGGCTCGAGCATCTCGAGAAGCCTGGGCTACGCCGCATCGTGCTGGATGACATTGCCCGGTTGAAGGCAAGGCGGCTCTCCCAAATCCGTCACATCGCCAAGCAACTACGCGCTCACCACGATCTCGCTGTCCGCCTTGACCTCGTGATGAGCATTCCCGGGATCGGTGAGCGCACGGCACTGGCCCTCCTGGTCCGCATGCCTGAACTCGGCCGTGTCAGCCGGGAGGAAGTCGCAGCCCTTGCCGGGCTGGCTCCCTTCGACAACGATAGCGGGCAGTACAAGGGCCAACGCCGTATCGCCGGCGGCCGCGCTCGCCTGCGTCGCTCTCTGTTTGCGGCAGCCCTGCCTGCGGCCTTCCGCTGGAATAAGGCCGTCATGACCCTCTATGCCCGCCTGACTGCGGCCGGAAAGGCTCACAATGCCGCTCTCATCGCATGCGCGCGCAAGCTGCTCATCTATGCCAACACCGTCGTGCAACGCGGAACGCCGTGGACTGAAAAACTCCTCGGCGTTTAATGGTTGCTACGGCAGCTCAATCCACGGCCTTGGTCAGGCCAACCCGCATATCCTTCGCCACGAAGACGCAAGTGCCGTCGGCAAGCACACTGCCGTCGGCAATTCCCAGCACCAGCTTGCCGCGCCGGACCATGCGCATGGCGACCTCGTAGCGGACGCGTTGCGCACTCGGTGTGATGGTGCCCGTGCACTCCACCTCGCCGACGCCGATGGCGCGGCCCTTGCCCGGTGAGCCCGACCAGCCGAGCCAATAGCCGATCATCTGCCACATGGCATCGAGGCCCAGAGTTGGCGGCATCATCGCGTCACCGCGATGGTGGCAATCGAAGAACCAGTGGCTAGGTGCGATATCCAGCTCGCCGACGATATGACCCTTGCCGTATTCGCCACCGTCCAAACTGATCTCCGTGATGCGATCCATCATCAGCATCGGCGGTGCCGGCAATTGCGCATTGCCGGGGCCAAAATAGCCGCCTTCGCCAGATATCAGCAGTTCGTCCCTGGTGTAGGAGGATTGCGGCGTATGGAAATCATGCGGATTTGGCAAGACGACGGATCCTCGATGCTTGCGCGGCGAGGAAAATGTCGTTCGTCGGGCGAGAATGTCAAGCACGCGAATTTTCAGGCGCGCGACTAGCCTCACGCCACCCGGTTGTGCGTCTCGACCGCGTATTCCGGATCGACTTCGCAGATCACGCGGTTGCGGCCGTTGCGCTTGGCGGCGTAGAGGCAGGCATCGGCGCGCTCGATCAGCGCGTCGGTGTCGTCGCCCTGCTTGAGCAGGGAGACGCCGACGGAGATGGTGACGCGGCCGAGGATCTCGCCGGTCGACTTCTTCTTCAATTCCTTCGCCATCACCGCGCGGCGGATGTGATCGGCCACCGTGAGCGCCTGGCGCAGCGCGGTGTTGGGCAGCACGACCGCGAATTCCTCGCCGCCATAGCGCGCCGTGATGTCCTGGCCCTTGATGGTCTGCTTCAGCGACAAGCCGACCAGCCGCAGCACCTGGTCGCCGGTGAGATGGCCGTAGGAATCGTTGAACGACTTGAAATGATCGATGTCGAACAGCAGCAGCGACAGCGGCTCGCCGGAGGCGAGCGCGCTCTGCACGGCCATGCCGATCATGCGGTCGAAATATTTGCGGTTGCCGAGGCCGGTGAGCGGATCGGTCAGGCTCTCGGCTCGGATCGCCTCCAGGCTCTGCTGGAGATTGCTGATCTCGTTCTTTGACAGCGTCAGGCGACCTTCCAGCGCCTTGTTGGCCTCGCGCATCTCGCTGGTCGAACGCAGCAGCGTCTCCACGATCGCCTTGATCTGGTCGCGGCTCTTGGCTGACGACAGTTTCTCGGTCGCACCCGACAGGCTGGCGTCGTAGGCGCCACTCATCCCGAGCGCATCGCCGAGGACCTTCATCACGTCGTCGATCTCGCCGATGACGCGCGCGCCGACTTTGTCGATGCGGTCGGTGGTCTTGATGTGGGAGAGATAGGTCTCGTAGATCTGCTCGAGATCGGCTTCGGTCAGCTTGCCGTTGCGCGCCAGCGTCTCGTTGATGATCTTGTTGAGCGGTGCGTTGTAGCCGGTGGCGTAGACGTACCAGATCTCGTAGTTGCGGGGAATTGCCGTCTGCCGAAGCGATCGGATCTGACCGAGCGCTACCTCGGCGAACGCCATCGTGCGTTCGTGTTCGTCGAGAACCTTGACCACGGAACATACCCCACAGCGGTCGGTGCGCCCGCGACCGCAGCAATGCTTAAATTATGTTCGTAGGCTAACGGACGATCGTGAACGCCCCGTAAATATACGTTCACGAACCGTCTAAAAAAGTGTGGAGCAGTATTTTTGCAACCGAAACCTGGAGCGCGTCCGCGCTTCAGGCGCCGGCGGGGGAGCGGACCGGCCGCAGCAGAAATGCCGGCAGGTGTGAGTGATCGCCCGGCTCGGTGTCGACCTCGCGCTGCCGGCGCGGCTCGGGACGGCCGATCGACGGCACGTGCGACGCATTGGCCTGCGGACGTGCACCGTGACGCGGCTCGGATCCGCGCTTCTCTTCGGGACGATGCCTTGCTTCGGACGGCTGTCGCGCCTCGCGCGGCTCGTGGCTGCGCTCACGGTCGTGACCGCGCCGCTCGCCGCGCTGCGGCTTGCCGCGTCCGCCGCGTGAACGTTCACGGCCGCGCTGCTCGCGCGGACGCTCGGTCCCGTCGACGACCTCAGCGTGGACTTCGTAGTCGCCCTCGGCGCGCGGAATGCTCTGGCCGATCAGCTTCTCGATCGCCGCCATCGATTTCTGGTCGAGCGGCGTCACGATCGAGATCGCGGTGCCGGTGCGGCCGGCGCGGCCGGTGCGGCCGATGCGGTGAACGTAGTCGTCGGCGTGATGGGGAACGTCGAAATTGAAGACGTGGCTGACCTCGGGAATGTCGAGGCCGCGGGCGGCGACGTCGGAGGCCACCAGCAGCGGCAGCTCGCCCTTGCGGAACTGATCCAGCGCGGCCATGCGGGCCGGCTGGTCCATGTCGCCGTGCAGGGCGCCGACGCTGAAGCCGTGCTTCTGAAGCGATTTGTGAACGATGGCGACTTCACGCTTGCGATTGCAGAAGATGATCGCGTTCTTGAGGTCCTTGGCCTCGCGCAGAAGGCGGCGGAGCAGCTCGCGCTTCTCGTGCGCCTCGCGTCCGGCAGGCACCTGGGCCTGGGTGACAGTCACGGCGGTGGTGGCGGGCCGGGAGACTTCGACCTTCTGCGGATTGTGCAGGAAGGCCTCGGTGATGCGCCGGATCTCGGGCGGCATGGTCGCGGTGAAGAACAGCGTCTGCCGCGTGAAGGGGACGAGCTTGCAGATGCGCTCGATGTCGGGGATGAAGCCCATGTCCAGCATGCGGTCGGCTTCGTCGATGACGAGCAGCTCGACGCCGGTGAGCAGGAGGCCGCCGCGCTCGGTGTGGTCGAGCAGGCGGCCCGGCGTTGCGATCAGCACGTCGACGCCGCGCATCAGCTTGGCATCCTGATCGCCGAACGAGACGCCGCCGATCAGAAGCGCGACGTTGAGTTTCTGGCCGGCGCCGTAACGGTCGAAGTTTTCCTTCACTTGCGCCGCGAGCTCGCGGGTCGGCTCGAGGATCAGCGTGCGCGGCATGCGCGCCCGGGCTCGGCCCTTTTCGAGGATGGTGAGCATCGGCAGCACGAAGGCCGCGGTCTTGCCGGTGCCGGTCTGGGCGATGCCGAGCACGTCCTTGCGTGCGAGGACGTGGGGGATCGCCTGTTCCTGAATGGGGGTGGGGTTGGTGTAACCGGTGGCCGCCACTGCGGCGAGGACTTTTTCGGACAGTCCGAGATTTGAAAAGGACATTGAGCCTCTGGTCGAAACCGCCGTTCGGAATCGAGGGTAATAAGGCTGTCGCGTTCCACCCCGAAACGGCGCGCTCTCAAAGAAGCTGGGGGTGCTGACTCACGCGAACAAAGCGCCAAGCTCGGGAATCGGTCTTCGATCTGAGCCGCGTCGCCCCGGAACATAGGCGGGAATCCGCCAAAGTCAATGGAGCGGGCGCGGGAAGACCCTAAAAAACCTGAGGTTTTTGCCCAAATAGCGGGCGCGGTTGAGGTTTTCCGCCGAACCCAGCGGGCTTGGCGGAGCCGGCAAACGGCGGCTAATGCCCCTCCCGATCCTGGGCCCGGAAGTCGCCAGGGGCCATGCCATAGGCGGCGTTGAACACGCGGTAGTAGGTTGCCAGGCTCTCGAAGCCGCAGGAGGTCGCGATGTCGGCGATCAGCCGCTCCGGGGCCTCGCGCATCAGGCGGCGGCTTTGTTTCAGGCGCTCATCGGTCACGGTCTGCGAGAAGCTCTTCTCCGCCGTCTCGAACAGCATGTGCAGGTGGCGCGCGATCAGGCGCCGGGCCTGCGAGTGGCGGGCGGTCCGCAGCGCGGCCTGTCCGCGGCGGCTGCCGGGCCGCAGGATGCCGCGCTCGATCAGCGCCAGATGGGCGAGTGCCTGGACCAGAGAGGTCGCATCGGCAGCGCCGCCATCCGCCGCGGCCTCACCGAGATCGGCGAAGCAGGCGCCGAGCAGCGGCGCCAGGGTGGGATCGTCAAAGGTCCGCGGTGCAAGCTCGCGCAAGCGTTTGTCCTGGGCCGGGATGCTGCTCACCGGGATCTTCAGGATCCGCAAATGGAAGCCGCCTGCGCCCAGCGGCGCGGTGCGATAGGGCAGGTCGGTATGGCTGGTGGCGAAGCTGCCGTTTGCGATCGCGAAGTCGCTGCCGCGCATGCCGCCGAACCAACCGCCGCTGCCGAGCTGCTGGTAGACGCAGATAGCGTCGCCCGGCGCGGAGGCGATGTCGGATGCACTGCGCTCGACGGTGTAGGGTGAGGCCTTCAGCTCGACGAGGCCGGCGCCGCCAAGCTGGCGCAGCGAGAATTCGCCGAAGAAGTCGGCGCGGCGTTCGCGCGCGAGCTCGGCGGTGACGCCGAACAATCCCTTGGCGCGCACCTCGCGCCAATAGTCGAAGCGGTCGTGCGGCTCGACCTCGTCGGTGCACCAGCGATACACGGCAGCCCCCTTCAACGGAATGCCCAAGAAAAAGCAGATTCCGACGGAATCTGCCATAGGGCCGATGATGGAATCGGGGACCAAGGCCCTTGAACCGTCGATATGGCTGGGCCGACTATCACATCAACGGCCGGGTTTGCCATGAACGACCGTTCGAGGGGACCGGCGTGGGGCCGTTCTGCAGCGGGAATATTTCAATGACGCGTCGGCTTTTCAGAATTCTGGTGGCACTTGGCCTGGCAGTGGGCCTGAGCGGCCTCGCGCTTCCCGCGCATGCCGAAAAGCGCGTCGCGCTCGTCATCGGCAATAACGACTACAGCAACGTGCCGAGGCTGCTCAAGGCGGTCAACGACGCCCGCACCATGGGCGATACGCTGAAGCAGCTCGGCTTCTCGGTGATGCTCGCCGAGAACCAGAACCGGCAGCAATTCTCCGAGACGCTGCTCGCCTTCGACAGGGCGATCGAGCCCGGCGACACCGCGTTCTTCTTCTATGCCGGCCACGGTTTCGAGATCGCCGGCCAGAACTATCTGCTGCCGACCGACGTTCCGGCGGCGACGGAAGGGCAGGAAGAGCTCGTGCGCGATGCCTCCATCCTGGCCGACCGCATCGTCGAGCGCCTTCAGAACAAGAAGGCGCGGACCTCGATCCTGGTGTTCGACGCTTGCCGCAACAATCCGTTCGAGCGCAAAGGAACCCGCGCGGTCGCCGGCGGCGGCGGGCTCGCGCCGATGACGCAACTGCCGGAAGGCGTGTTCTCGGTGTTTTCGGCAGGTCCCCGCCAGACCGCGCTCGATCGCCTCTCCAACGACGACGCCAATCCCAATTCGGTGTTCACGCGCACCTTCGCCAGGGAGCTGCTCAAGCCTGGCGAGAACCTCGTGCAGGTGGCGCAGCGCACCCGCCGTGCCGTCAGTGAGATGGCCGATACCGTGAAGCACAAGCAGGTGCCGGTCTATTTCGACCAGATGGTCGACGACGTGTTCCTCAGCGGCCTCGCCAAGGATGCCGCCGCGCGCGCGGACGATCCGCCGCCGCAGAAGCTCGCGGCGCTGCCGCCGGTGTCGGTGCCGCGCCTGCCGAAGGAGGAGACCACCAACGCGCCGATCGCGAGCTTCTCGCGGCACAATGGCGGCTGGAGCGTGGTGTTCTCCTTCGCCGACCCGACGCTCGGCATTTCCTGGCGCATGGCCGGCAAGGGCGATTTCCGCGAGACCGGTTTCATCGACACGCTCGATCCGCGCACGCGCAAGCGGATGCCGAACCCGTCGATCGAATTGCCGTCGGGCGCGCAAGCCGGCACCATCGAGGTCCGTTATGTCGATCAGTCCGGCGAGATGCAGGGGCCGTTCCCGATCAGGTTCGATCCCGAGGCCGCGCTGATCCGCGACCAGCGCAAGATCCTCGACATGACCTCGACGAGCTGGCTGTCGTTCCGCGAGTTCAATGGGCTGCTGGTCTACTACACCCACCTCGTGTCCTACCGCTGCGCCATCCGCGAGGTGCGCATCGGCATCGATACCGCTGTGCCCAACCAGGTGCTGAAGATGCCCGCTTGCGACATGCGCGATCCCAGCGCGATCAGCGCCGGCATGCCGCTCTACATGAAACTCACCCCGGCTACGCAGTTCGTCTCGGTGGAGCTGACCTATCGCGACGGCAGCGTCTCGGAGATCAAGAGCTTTCGCAGCGCGAACCGTAGCAATAATTGAGGTCTTCGTCGGCCGCGGCGCGATGAGCAGAAGACGGAACAACTCCTGCTGACCTGACTTGGATTGTCTGTCAAACCAGGGAGACGATTCATGATCCGCAAATCCATCCTCGTGACGATCGCTTGTGCGGCACTTTCGACGGCGGCCTTTGCCCAAGGCGGCGGTGGTGCCGGAGGCAGCGGAGGCGCAGGTGCGGGTGCAGGCGCAGCGGCCGGCACAGGTACCGGCGGCGCCAGCGCGGGATCTGCGGCCAACTCGGGTGTCGGAGCGGGCTCATCATCCAGCAGCGCCAACTCTGGGCTGTCGGCTCCCTCAGGGATGGGAACGCATGACGCCACCACGGGGGCCAACATCAACACCAACATCGGCCAACCCAATCCGAATGTTCAGCCCCCGACCGCGAATGCCAAGACGCCGGCAGCAGCGCAAGCCGAGCGAAACATGGGCGTCGGTCACGCACCCAACGGGTTGCCGATCGGCAGTCCGGGCACCGGGACCAGCAACGAGGACCAGAAATAGTCAGATTTCGTTTCAGGAGAGGCCCGCGTTCTGCAGGCCTTTCTTGTCGGACGCTTGTTTGCTGCTGGAAACCGCGTTGGGCCTTTCCCTGCAAATTGAGACTGCCTTCGGCCTGAATCGCGCTAGTATCGTCCGGCATAGCTTGATCGATACTCACATCGCGGATCGCGGCGGCAATGACCTCCGATCAACAACAAAACCGGACCATGAAAGTCCGCTGCTGCATCGTCGGCGGCGGCCCAGCGGGCATGATGCTGGGCTATCTCCTGGGCCGCGCCGGCATCGACGTCGTGGTGCTGGAGAAGCATGCGGATTTCTTCCGCGACTTCCGCGGCGACACCGTGCATCCCTCGACGCTTCAGGTGATGGACGAGCTCGGCCTGATCGACGGCTTCCTGAAGCTACCGCATCAGCGCTTGCAGAAGATGGATGGCCTGTTCGGCGGCACGCCGGTGCGCGTCGCCGATCTCAGCCGGCTTCATACCAAGTACCCCTTCATCGCCTTCATGCCGCAATGGGACTTCCTGAATTTTCTGCGCGAGGCCGGCAAGCGCTTTACCTCGCTCAAGGTGATGATGAGCACGGAGGCCGTCGATCTGATCCGCCGCGGTGAGACGGTGACCGGCGTGCGGGCGAACACGCCCGAGGGCATCATCGACATCGCGGCCGATCTCACCATTGCCTGCGACGGCCGGCATTCGACGGTGCGCGAGCGCGCCGGCCTTAAGGTCGAGGAGATCGGCGCGCCAATGGACGTGCTGTGGTTCCGCGCTGGCCGCAGACCGGACGAGACGGAGAGTGTGTTCGCGCGGATCGAGCCCGGCAAGATGATGATCACCTTCGACCGCGGCGATTATTGGCAATGCGCCTATGTCATCGCCAAGGGGCAATTTGATGCGGTGAAGGCGAGGGGACTGCAGGCGCTGCTCGACGACGTCGTGCGCATGGCGCCGATCCTTCGATCCGGCATCGCTGAAGTGAAGAGCTTTGACGACATCAAGCTGCTCACCGTCGCGATCAACCGCCTGACGCGCTGGACATTGCCAGGCCTGCTTCTCATCGGCGATGCCGCGCACGCGATGTCGCCAGTCGGCGGCGTCGGCGTCAATCTCGCCGTGCAGGACGCGGTCGCGACCGCAAACCTGCTGGCTGACAAGATGCAGCACGGTTGTCCATTGGAGAACGAGCTCGATGCGGTGCGACGCCGGCGCGAGTTCCCGGTGAAGATGACGCAGCGAATGCAGGTCATCATGCAGAACAACATCATCAGCGGCGCCTTGCAGCCGGGCGATCGGCCGCTGAAGGTGCCCTTGATCTTGCGCCTCATCACCGCGCTGCCCTGGCTCCAGGGCATTCCGGCGCGTCTGCTTGCGCTCGGCGTTCGGCCCGAGCACGTGCAGTCGAAGGCCGCGCCGACAGCTTAGCGCAAGACATCGCTAGGGATAACGCTGCGTTAAAGCGCGCGCGGCGCGTTGCGCACGTGCAACAGCACAAACGGATTCTCGGGCCACCGCGTGTCGATCTTGTCACGTTAACCGTGTTGATTTCAATTTTAGTAAGAGCCGTCTGTGACCGTGCGGCCATCAAAGGACACGGGGTGTACCATGCGTAATAAATTGATTGCCGCCTTCGCCTGCACGACGGCTCTGGTTTCGACCGGCGCGGCTTCCGCCGCCGATCTCGCTGCGCGCTACACGAAGGCGCCCGCCTATGTCGAGCCGCTGTTCAACTGGACCGGCTTCTATGTCGGCGGCCACATCGGTGGCGCATGGACCAACGAGCAGTTCATCAACAACGGGACCGGCGCGGCGTTCGGCGATTTGCTACCGGGAGAAGGCTATCGTCAACGCAACTCGGGCGTCATGGGGGGCGCGCAGATCGGCTACAACTGGCAGGCCAACAACTTTGTGTTCGGCATGGAAGGCACGATCTCCGGCCTCGACAACAAGGGTACGGTCGTGAACACCGCGTTCCCCCCGGCGAACGACGTGTTCTCCTGGCGGGCCAATGTGCTGGCGACGGTCGTCGGTCGTGCCGGCTTTGCCGTGCAGAACAACCTCTTCTACATCAAGGGCGGCTATGCGGGGGTCAACAACCGGCTCTCGGTCACCGACCCGGTCGTAGCGGGTACGGGCGGACAGACTCACTGGGCCAATGGCTGGACCGTCGGCGCCGGCTGGGAATACGGCATCACCCGCAACTGGATCGTCGGCCTCGAATACAACTACGCGGCCTTCGGCAGCCAGACCTATCAGCTCGGCGGCACGGCAGGCAATTACACCTTCGATGCCAAGCCGCGTGACATCCAGTGGGCCGTCGTGCGCGCGAGCTACAAGTTCGACGCGCCGGTCATCGGTCGCTACTGAGCAACGAACGACCAAGGACATACAAAAAAATCACTGCCAAACTCAAGAGCCCCGGGTACCGAGCCCGGGGCTTCTCTTATTTACGATTCACGCGAACGACACGGCGTGAAGCGAGCCGCTCAAAGCTATTCCGACATCAGAATTATGATGCGTATCCCACTACATTAGGGAAGCACATCTTACATATTGGTGTGGCCCACGTGCAACTTGCGCGTGAAAAGTGAATGCGTGTCCATATCCGACGGCTTTTCCATCTGGCCGCGCCCCGCTTTTTCGCTACGTTCATGACCAATTGTTTCTATGCATTGGGGATTGGGTCATGAGACGATTTTTCGGGTGGGCATTTACCACCGCTTCGCTCCTGTCACTTGCCAGCGTGGGCGCTGCCTCTGCGGCTGATATGGCTGTGAAGGCAAGGCCGGCTTTGCCGGCTCCAGCACCGGTCTACAACTGGACCGGCTGGTATGCTGGCGTGAATGGCGGCTGGGCATTTGACGCTTCGTCTACCGGAAGCCTGGTGGCGTCTACTCCGGGCTTCGCAGGCGCGATTGCCGCCGGAGGCACGCCGACCTTCTTCGGTGCCAAGCATGAAGGCGGATTTGGCGGTGGCCAGGTTGGTTACAATTGGCAGATGGCCAACTGGCTGGTTGGTGTGGAAGCCGACATTCAGGGAGCGGATATCGGTCGCACCTCAACCATCATCTTCCCGGGCGGGGCGGTATTTCCGAGCGTTTCGACCGGTCGGGATCACATCGACTGGTTCGGGACTCTCCGCGGCCGTGTCGGCGTTACGGCCGGTCCGGCGTTGTTCTACGCGACAGGCGGTCTTGCCTATGGTGGCGTCAGGACAAACATCAGCAATGTCTTTACGCCCGCCGCTGCGGGTAGCTTTTTCGGCAGCGACAGCAGCACGCGGATCGGATGGGCTGCCGGCGCCGGCGTCGAATGGGGCTTCGCGCCCAACTGGACGGTGCGGGGCGAATATCTGCATGTCGATCTTGGCCGTTCGAATGTGACCATGTTCGACCCTGTGAATTTCCCGGCCGAGTCCGCGACGTACCGCTTCAATCATGTCGTTGATGCCGTTCGCGTGGGCGTGAATTACCGCTTCGGCGGACCGGTGGTCGCGAGATACTGATCTCTTCGCGTGGACTGCATCAAAAGCCCCAGCTCTCACGCTGGGGCTTTTTCGATGAGCTCCAGCGTATCAGGCCATCACCGAGAAGCCGCCGTCGACGGGAATCGCGGTGCCCGTGACGAAGTTCGAGGCGGGCGAGGCAAGGAATACGGCGATGCCGGCGAAGTCGTCGATGTCGCCCCAACGTCCCGCAGGCGTGCGCGCCAGCACGCGCTCGTGCAGCCCCGAGACTTGCTGCCGCGCGCCGCGGGTGAGGTCGGTGTCGATCCAGCCAGGCAAGATGGCGTTGACCTGGATGTTGTCGGGCGCCCAGGCGTTGGCGCAGGCGCGGGTGTACTGCACGATGCCGCCCTTGCTCGCCGCATAGGCGGTGGCGAAGCTCGCGCCGAAGATCGACATCATCGAACCGATATTGATCACCTTGCCGTTGCCGGATGCCTTCAGCGCCGGATAGGCCAGCTTCGAGCTCACGAAGGCGCTGGTGAGGTTGGTGTCGATCACCTTATTCCACTCGTCGAGCTCGAGCTCGTGCGGCGGCTTGCGGATGCTCATCCCGGCATTGTTGATGAGGACGTCGATGCGGCCGAGCTCCCTGACGACGCGGTCGACCATGGCCGCGACGGCGGCCTTGTCAGTCACGTCGGTGGTGATGGCGATTGCCTTCACGCCACGCTGGCTGAGATCGGCCACGGCGGCGGCGGACTTGGCTTCGTTGCGTCCGACCACGGCGATGTCGGCGCCGGCGTCGGCAAGGCCGCGGGCCATGCCGAGCCCGATGCCGCCATTGCCTCCTGTTACGACAGCGACCTTGCCGCGAAGATCGAACCGGCTGGATGTCATGCTTTTTTCCTTGGTTTCTTCTATTGGTTGCTTTGCCAGATCAGCACCAGCCCGAAGCCGGCCATGGCTGCGCCATAGCCGGCCCATTGCAGCTGGTTGACCATGAAGCTCGATCGCGGCCAGGCAAGCGTGCCCGTGCCCTGTCCGATCCAGAGCAGCCCGACGGCAGTCGCAAACAGGCCTGCGATCAGCAGAAATCTGCGCATGCATTCCTCCCATCGGTCCGCTTCTGTCGCGACACGGCGACGAAGGATCGCCGCCGCCGCGAAGGCTTGAGCGCACACTAACCGTAGCTTCGGTTCGGATACAATGGCAGCGCCGGGACAAGCCGGCGTGCGAGGGGGAGGCTATGCTTCTGGACAAGCACTCGAGCCGAAGGCGATCAGGGATGCCGATCGGCGGTGGTGGAAGCGCGGCCTCGTCGATGCATACACCTCACTGAGGCGTGCGTCGGCCGTTGACAGGCCCACAACGAAAAAGCCCCGGACGATGCCGGGGCTTTGACGTCTGAACGGGAGGTCAGATCAGTACTTCGCGACGACCGGACCGGTCCAGTTGAAGCGGTAGACCAGCGAGGTGCTGATGGTCTGCACCAAGGGCTTGAAGCTGATGGAGTCGGTGGTCACGACGTTGCCGACGTCGGTGCGGACGGCAATGTCCTTACGATCGTAGTAGGCAGCACGATATTCGGTCTTCATGAACCAGCCCGGCGCCGTGATGCCAAAAATGTTCAGATTGTTTTCGACGCCACCGCCGACGAACCAGCCATTGCGGTTGAACGAGTCGGTGTGGAAGCCCGAAGCCGTCCCGGCGAGATTCGTCAAGCCAGCGCCCGACCAGTGCGATCCAGTGTAACCGCCATTGACGTAGGAGAGAACGTTCGGAGCAACCAGATAGCCGAGGCGAACACCCGCGGCCCAAGCGTCCTGCATCTTGATGCGGCCGGTCAGCGCAGCAAACTCATCGTTGATGCTGCCGCGCAGGCTGCCGAACTGACCATCGGCGAACACGCCAGCCACCCAAGTGCCGGAGAACTGCCAGTCGTAGCCGGCACCGACCGTTCCAAACCAGCCATCGCCACCAACACGCTGATCGATCGTCACGGGAACGCCAACGAAGTTGGTGTGGGAGTCCGCATCCCAGACGCCGCCGCCGGCGCCACCGAAGATGTAGAAGCCGGTCCAGTTGGCGACCGGCGCGGGCACCGGAGCCTTCACGTAGGGACGGGCAGCAAGGTCAGCGGCCGAGGCCGAACCGGTCATTGCCGCAACCGCGGTCAGAGCGAGCAAAGTCTTCTTCATGTTAAAATCCCCAACCCTTGGTCTGTCGTAGCCGGCGCGAGCGCGCTGTAAGTTCGTGTGATCTGATACCCGGACTATAGACGTTTCCGGCCGAAATGCTGTTGCTGGGCAGGCACACTCGCCGGAAAACGCCGATCGGCAGAGATCTGATTTGTGAGGGCTATTTCATAAAATAACTACATTCTATCAAGGAGTTGGATGCTGGTGATGTAAACTTGGAGTCTGGCAACCTCTCGTTAACGAAATCGGCTTCGTGCGGAATGGAGGCAATCCTGCCTCAGCTTTGGTTCCCGTGAGTCGTTGGCCGAGTCGCAGTGCGAAGGGTGGGAATCAGCCGCGTCCTGGCGGACCACCGGTAAGGTTGTCGGGGAGGCAGTGTCGTCCTCACAAGCGAAAGGGCCCCGGCGGTCAAACCGGGGCTCTTGATGGGACGCGGCAGCGTGAGGCTGGCGGGTCAGACGTCCAGCAGTTCCTCGCTGGCAAACTCGGCCTTGTCCGAGATGAACGCGAAGCGCGCCTCGGCCTTGGTGCCCATCAAGCGTTCCACCGAATCCGCCGTGGTGTCGCGATCGTCGGCAAGCAGCACCACCTTGAGCAGCGTTCGCTTGCTCGGATCCATGGTGGTTTCCTTGAGCTGCGCCGGCATCATCTCGCCGAGGCCCTTGAAGCGGTTCACCTCGACCTTGGCGTTGGCGTTGAATGCGCTCTTGATCAGCTCTTCCTTGTGCTTGTCGTCGCGGGCATAAACCGATTTGGTGCCGTGGGTCAGCTTGTAGAGCGGCGGCACCGCGAGGAAGAGGTGCCCTTCGTCGATCAGCCGCGGCATCTGCCGGTAGAAGAAAGTGATCAGCAGCGAAGCGATATGCGCGCCGTCGACGTCGGCGTCGGTCATGATGATGATGCGCTGGTAGCGCAAATCCTCTTCGCGATAATGCAAGAGCTGGCCGCAGCCGATCGCCTGCACGAGATCGGAGAGCTGGGCGTTGGCCGTCAGCTTGTCCTTGCCGGCGGAGGCGACGTTGAGGATCTTGCCGCGCAACGGCAGCACGGCCTGGGTCTTGCGATCGCGCGCCTGCTTGGCGCTACCGCCGGCCGAGTCGCCCTCGACGATGAAGAGCTCGGAGCCTTCGGTGCCGGCATCGGTGCAGTCGGCGAGCTTGCCAGGCAGACGCAGCTTCTTGCCCGCACTCTTGCGCGCAGTCTCCTTTTCCTGGCGCCGGCGCAACCGCTCCTCGGCGCGATCGATCACGAAGTCGAGCAGCCTGTTGGCCATGTTCGGATTGCCGGACAGCCAATGGTCGAACGGATCCTTCATCGCCTGTTCGACGATGCGCTGCGCTTCTGCCGTGGCGAGGCGGTCCTTGGTCTGGCCCTGGAATTCAGGCTCGCGCACGAACACCGAGAGCATCACGGCGGCGCCGACCATCACGTCTTCGGAGGTGACGGACGCGGCGCGCTTGCCCTGACCGACGCGCTCGGCGTGATCCTTCAGGCCGCGCAGCAGCGCGCTGCGCAAACCCGATTCATGTGTGCCTCCATCGGGCGTCGGCACGGTGTTGGTGTAGGAGGAGAGAAAACCGTCGGCATCGGCGGTCCATGCCACCGCCCATTCGCAGGCGCCATGGGCACCGTTACGGCCGGACTTGCCGGAGAAGATGTCGGGATGCACCAGCGTGTCGGCGTGGATCGCCGCAGCGAGATAGTCCTTGAGACCGCCGGGGAAGTGGAACGTCGCCTCCGCCGGCACGTCCTCGACGCCCTTGAGCAACTCGGGCGCGCAGTTCCAGCGGATTTCGACGCCGCCGAACAGATACGCCTTCGAGCGCGTCATCTTGAACAGGCGCTGCGGCTTGAACGAGGCCTTGGCGCCGAAAATGTCGGTATCGGGCTTGAAGCGCACGCGCGTGCCGCGGCGGTTGTTGACCTTGCCGAGATCCTCGAGCCTGCCCTTGGGGTGCCCGCGCTCGAACGTCATGCGGTAGAGCTTTTGGCTGCGCGCGACCTCGACCTCGAGGCGCGAGGAGAGGGCGTTCACCACGGAGATGCCGACGCCGTGCAGACCGCCCGAGGTCTCGTAGACCTTGGAGTCGAATTTGCCACCCGAATGCAGCGTGCACATGATGACTTCGAGCGCCGACTTCTTCGGGAATTTCGGATGCGGATCGATCGGGATGCCGCGTCCGTTGTCGGTCACGGTCAGGAACCCGTCCGCGCTCAGATCGACCTCGATGAAGGTCGCGTGCCCGGCCAGCGCCTCGTCCATGGAGTTGTCGATGACTTCGGCGAAGAGGTGATGCAGCGCTTTCTCATCGGTGCCGCCGATATACATGCCGGGTCGGCGCCGCACCGGTTCCAGGCCTTCAAGCACCTCGATGTCGGCCGCCGTATAATCGGCTTCCCCGCTGCCCCGCGAGGCCGTCTTGGCGGCGGACGCACGGGACTTTGGCTCGTTGGCGCCGAACAGATCGTCTTTCGCTTTGGTTTTCAACTGCTTGGACATATTTCTTGATACGTTTTGAGGGCCGCAGGAGCGGCGAATCGATTAGGCCGACTATGCCACTTCTGACTCGGAAAGGTTACAGCTCGGCCTGTCGGGCCGTGTGGTTGGGAGCCAATCCCGGCGATTTTACGCCGCAGACCCGCCTGTTCCCGGCAATTTGACGTCCCGGCCGACCTTGGGGCGGGTTTTGTGACTTGATGTCACACAAGCCCTTGGCTTACCAGTCCTTTTCATCGAGCAGCACCTTGAGACAGGGCGGAAGGCTAATCTGGAATGGAGCAGTTTGCGCACGCCCTGGCCGACTTCGTGCGCGCTCACCAGGCTTGGGCGGCGCCGATCGTGTTCCTGCTCGCCTTCGGGGAGTCGCTTGCCTTCATCTCGCTGCTGGTTCCGGCCTGGGGCGCGCTGGTGGGGATTGGTGCGCTGATCGGGGTGAGCGGCATCAGCTTCTTTCCGGTCTGGATCGCTGGCGGCCTTGGCGCGGCGCTGGGTGACTGGGTCTCCTACTGGTTCGGCTACCGCTACAAGGAGAGCGTCGCCCAGATGTGGCCACTCTCGCGCTATCCGGAGCTCCTGCCCAAGGGCGAGGTCTTCGTGCGGAGCTGGGGCGTGCCCAGCATCTTCATCGGCCGCTTTTTCGGCCCCTTGCGCGCCTCGGTGCCGCTCGCAGCCGGCATCTTCGAGATGCCTTATTGGAGCTTCCAGATCGCCAATTTCGTCTCGGCACTGGTCTGGTCCGCGGCGCTGCTGCTGTTCGGCGACGTGATCGCGAAGCTGATGGAATGGATCTGGCGTCTCCTCTGAGACCGTGAACCTTGACGGGAACCGGATCTGGCCTTATAGCCGCGCGCCATGATCAACGCTGCGACCATTCGGTTCGCCCGTCGCCGCCGCCGCTCTTTAGCGGTTTGGGCGGTCGATCGCGTTTGAGATCATCGTCTTTGCCGCTGGATCCGGTCCGCGGCATTTTCTCTCCTGTCAGCGCGATCTGATCCGGCGGCTTCCCAAGGAGGCCCAGCAGGAGACCACGATGTACACGCCACCCTTTTTCAAGCAGGACCGCGCCGCGAGCCTGAAATTCGCCGAGGAGCGCGGCTTCGGCACCGTGTGCGCCTTCGATGGTCACAAGCCGGTCGCGTCCCCGCTGCCGTTCTATCTGACCTACGCCGCTGACGGCACGCCGCAGGCCGCCTTTCATGTCGCCCGTCACAATCCGCTGCTAAAGCTTGCGGGCGGTGATGCGTCCTGGCTGCTCGTGGTCAATGGTCCCGATGCCTATGTATCGCCGGACTGGTACGTCTCGCCCGATCAGGTGCCGACCTGGCTCTACCAGTCGGTGCATCTGAGCGGGCCGGTGCGGCTGCTATCGGACGACGAACTGGTGCTGCAGATCGACACGCTCAGCGACAAGTTCGAGACCCGGCTGCTGCCGAAAAAGCCGTGGACATCAGGCAAGATGACGGCGGGCCGGCTCGAGACAATGAAGAAGGCGATCGTAGGTCTGGTGATGACGGTTGAGGAGGTCGAAGGCAGCTTCAAGCTGAACCAGCACAAATCGGACGCCGACTATACGGCGATCGCCAATGCGCTTGGCGCCGGCGATGCCGATGCGAAGCAGATCGCACATTTGATGCGGCAGGCCCGGCCGCAAGCTTTTGCAAACGATACGAACATGCTCGAAGGGAGCGCGCCATGAGCCTCGCTGACACCACCAAAGCCCCGACCACCAGCGCGGCGAAGAAGCCCGCAACCGTCTTCGTCGACGGCGGCTCCGGCACCACCGGGCTCGGCATCAACGAGCGGCTGAAGCTCCAGGGCGACGTCGCGGTGAAGACCATCGCCGACGACAAGCGCAAGGACCCTGCGGCCAAGAAGGCGCTGATGGAGGAGGTGGATCTCGTCATCCTCTGCCTGCCCGACGATGCCGCCAGGGACACGGTCGCTCTCGTCGACAGCATGGGCGCCTCCGCACCGAAGGTGCTGGACGCCTCCACCGCCTATCGGGTCGCGCCCGACTGGGCCTATGGCTTCCCCGAGCTGACGCCGGATCAGGCCGGCAAGATCAAGGCCGCGAAAAAGGTCTCCAATCCCGGCTGCTATCCGACCGGCGCGATCGCGCTATTGCGGCCGATCGTCGATGCCGGCCTGCTGCCGCAGGATTATCCCGTCACTGTCAATGCGGTGAGCGGCTATTCCGGCGGCGGCAAATCGATGATCGCGAGCTTCGAAGACGGCAGCGCGCCGTCCTTCGAGCTCTACGGCCTCGGCTTCGAGCACAAGCACCTGCCGGAGATGCAACTCTATTCGAACCTGACGCGGCGGCCGATCTTCATTCCCTCGGTCGGCAACTACCGGCAGGGCATGCTGGTCTCGGTGCCGCTCCAGCTCGACACGCTGCCGAGCAAGCCCAGCGGATCCGATCTCCAGGCCGCGCTCGCCAAGCGCTACACCGGCTCGAAATACGTCAAGGTGATGCCGCTCCAGAACGAGGCGACCAAGGGCGGCCGGCTCGAGCCGGAGGCGCTCAACGAAACCAACATGCTCGAGCTCTACGTCTTCGCCAGCGACAAATATCACCAGGCGGTGCTGGTCGCGCGGCTCGACAATCTCGGCAAGGGCGCATCCGGCGCGGCCGTGCAGAACATGCGCCTGATGCTGGGACTGCCGGAGGAGTAGCTGATCGAGCGTTGCTCGCGAGGCCAGTCTGGTGGACGAAGCGACGCTGCAACTTTCTACCCCGGCAAGACAATCGAATGACGCCTGAAAGGTACGCGTGATGAGCTCGAAGAAGATCGGCATTCTCGGCGCCTCTGGTTACACCGGGGCCGATGCGGTGCGCCTGTTGGCGCGGCATCCGAATGCCGAGATCGTCGCGCTCACCGCCAACACCCACGCCGGCAAGTCGATGGGGGACGTGTTTCCTCATTTCTTTATGCTGGACCTGCCGAAACTCGTGGAATGGGAAAAGGTCGACTGGAGCAAGCTCGACGCGGTGTTCTGTGGGCTGCCGCACGGCACCACGCAGGAAATCATCGCCGCGGTCCTCGAGGCAAATCCCAAAATCAAGGTCCTTGACATGTCCGCCGATTTCAGGCTGCGGGACAAGAACACCTATGCGCAATGGTACGGCCATGAGCACCGGGCGCTCGAACTACAAGGCGAAGCGGTCTATGGTCTCACCGAATTCTATCGCGAGAAGATCGCGTCGGCGCGGCTGGTCGCCTGTCCCGGCTGCTATCCAACTGCTGCGCTGCTCGCGCTGGTGCCGCTTGCGAAAGCAAAACTGATCGACGTCGATGACCTCGTGATCGACGCGAAATCGGGCGTCACCGGCGCCGGCCGCGGGCTGAAACAGAGCACGCTGTTCAGCGAGGTGGGTGAGGGGCTGTCGCCTTACTCGGTAGGCACGCACCGGCATGCGCCCGAGATCGAGCAGGAGATCGGGGTTGCCGCTGGCCACGCTGTGACCGTCAACTTCACCCCACATCTCATTCCGATGGCGCGGGGCGAGCTTTGTACGTCCTACGTCAAGCTCAACGGCGCGACGCCGGACGATTTGCGAACAGCGCTGGAGAAGGCCTACGGCAACGAGCCGTTCGTCCATGTCGCGAACAAGGGCGTGATGCCACAGACCCAGAACGTGCGCGGTTCGAACTACGTGCAGATCGGCGTATTCCCGGACCGCATCAAGAACCGGGCTATCGTGATCTCGGTGCTCGACAATCTGGTGAAGGGGTCGGCAGGACAGGCGATCCAGAACATGAACCTGATGTTCGGCTTCCCCGAGACTGCGGGCCTGGAGCAGATCGCGCTGTTTCCGTAAGTGGGATGTAGTCATGGACGAAACCACGCTGCAATTCTATCGGAGTAACGCCCAGTCCTATGCGGACTGGGCGAAAGCGCCGTCGACGCGGCTGCCGGGCTTTCTCGCCTTGCTGCCGCGAGGGGGCGCAATCCTCGAACTCGGCTGCGGCGCCGGCAATCATGCGGCGGTGATGCTGGCGGAAGGTTTTTCGCTGTGCGCCACCGACGGCTCGCCCGAAATGGCGAAGATCGCGTCGCAGCGGCTGGGGCATCCCGTCGAGGCGATGCGCTTTGACGAACTCGACGCGCAACAGGCCTATGACGGCGTCTGGGCGAGCGCCTGTCTGCTGCACGTCCCGCGCGACGAGCTCGCCGGAATCCTCAAGCGGATCCATCGCGCGCTCAAGCCGTCAGGTGTGTTTTACGCCAGCTACAAGATGGGTGAGGGTGACGGCCGCGACAGCCTCGGCCGCTACTACAGCTATGTGTCGCCCGAGTGGCTCGAGGCGACCTACGCCAGCGCGGGGCCGTGGATCACGCTGTCATCCGACACCAACGTGATCCAGAGCTTCGATGAAACGCCAGCCAACATGCTCAATTTCGTCGTTCGCAAGCCGGTGGCTTGATCCATCGGAAGTCTTGAAAGCTGCCGGCGCCAGCTAAGCGGCGATCCATTCGAGAAGGGCGCTCTGCGCGTGCAGAAGGTATGCCTTCGCTATGCATGAGCCCGCATCCGGGCGAACTTAAACCACCCCGAAGATCGCCAGCGCCAGCACGGCCTGGGCGAGGAAGCCGACGGTGAAGGCCAGGGTGCGGAACACCGGGATTCCCATCGCATAGACGATGACATGTGCGACGCGCGACCAGAAATAAATGGCGCAGGCGAGCACGGTCCATTTCGTGGAATAGTCGATCGCGTTCAGGATCAGCACCAGCGGCGCGAAGATCACGAGATTCTCGACCGCGTTGTCGTGCGCGAACATTAGCCGGGTGGCCCATTCGGCTTGCGGCTTGTCGCTGCGCGAGGGGTTGGCCATGGCCCCGGAAAGACCGCGGACCTGGCAGCGGTTGATGATGTAGGGGATCCAGAGGATACCGGTCAGGATCACCGTCAGTGTCAGCCAGAACAATTCGCGCGTCATAGTCCGGTCCCCTCTGTCGTCACGGTGGTGAGAGCGAGTCTATACGAAAGCGCGCTAGATTGCGCCATGGGCAAGGATGCCTTGTTTGCGCATGACGCTTTCGGAAAACCGCTTCGCACTTTTCCGGATCATGCGCTATGCGCGGACCGTGACATAGCTGCCGGGCGCGTCTTCGATCGGGGGCAGGGCGTCGCTGCCGACCGTGCGCGCCGGGACCTCCTCCGGATCGAGTGCACCCAGCCATTGCCGCCAGTCCGGCCACCACGAGCCCTTGTGCTCGACGGCGCCCTTCATCCATTGCGCGACGTTGACGTCCTTGATGTTGTCGTTGGTCCAGTACTGATATTTGTTCGAGGCCGGCGGATTGACCACGCCGGCGATGTGGCCGGAGCCCGACAGCACATATTTCACCGGGCCCCCGAAGAACTGCGAGCCGTACAGCACCGATTCCGCCGGCGCGATGTGGTCCTCGCGGGTGGCGAGGTTGTAGACAGGGACCTTGACCTTGGAGAGATCGAGCAGGGTGTTGTCGAGCACCATCGTGCCGGTCGACAGCCGGTTCTCCAGATAGCAGTTGCGCAAATAATAGGAATGGTTCGACGCGGTCATGCGCGTCGCATCGGAATTCCAGTGCAACAGGTCGAACGCGCTCGGCTGCTGGCCCTTCAAATAGTTGCTGACGACGTAGGACCAGATCAGATCGTTGGAGCGCAGCATGTTGAAGGCCATCGCCATCTTCGAGCCTTCGAGCACGCCGGCGGTCTTCATGTCGTGCTCGAGCGCCGCGATCTGCTCCTCGTCGACGAACACGAGGAGATCGCCGGCATGAGTGAAGTCGACCTGGGCCGCGAAGAACGTCGCCGATGCAACGCGCTGGCGGCGTTTCTCGGCGAGCCAGGCGAGCGTGGTCGCGAGCATCGTGCCGCCGACGCAATAGCCGGCGGTGTGGACCTTCATCTCACCGGTGACCCTCTCGATCACGTCCATCGCCGTGAGCGGGCCTTCCTTCATGTAGTCTTCCCAGCCCTTGTTGCCGAGCCGCTTGTCGGGATTGACCCATGAGATCACGAATACGGTGATGCCCTGGTCGACGCACCACTTGATGTAGGATTTCTCCGGCTTGAGATCGAGGATGTAGAATTTGTTGATCCAGGGCGGCACGATCAGGAGCGGGGTGCGCAGCACCTTCTCCGTGGTCGGCGAATACTGGATCAGCTGCATCATTTCGTTCTGGTAGATCACCTTGCCCGGCGTCGTCGCCATGTTGACGCCGACGACGAGATTGTCCGGATTGGACTGGCGGATCTTCAGCATGCCCTTGCCGGCCGCGATGTCCTCGGCCAGCATCTTGAGGCCGCGCGCGAGGTTCTCGCCGCTGGACGCCACGGTCTCGCGCAACACCTCCGGATTGGTCAGCACGAAGTTCGATGGCGACAGCGCGTTGGTGACCTGCTGAACGTAGAACTCGGCCTTGCGGCGGGTGTGCGGATCGAGCCCTTCGGCGTCGCGCACCAGCTCCTGCGCCCATTTGGTCGTGAGCAGATAGAGCTGCATCACGAAATCGAAGAACTGGTTCGACTTCCATTCCGGATCGGCAAAGCGCTTGTCGCGCGGCGAGGGCGCGATCGCGGGCGGGGCGTCCTGGCCAGCCATGCGGCGGACCGCCGAGCCCCAGAGGTCGAGATAGTCCTTGGCGAGCTTGGTCTGGAGATCGGAGGAGCGGGACGTGTCCGACAGCCAGTATTCGGCGACCGAGGTGAAGGTCTTGACGACCTCGGCAAGCTCGGCCGGCGGGCGATCCTGCACCTCGCCGCTCTCGCGTGGTTTGAGGTAGGCAGCAAGCGCCTTGCCACCACTCTCCATCGCCCGCGCGACATTCATCGCGAAGGCTTCGGCATCGAACTTCGTCTCGAACGTGTTGCCGGATTTGGGCGTGTCGGTTGTGACGGTACTCATGCGCAGAACAGTAACGATTCATTCCGTATTCGTCACCGCGAAGCTCGCATCTTTGGCGTTAAACACTCTCGAAGATGTGCTGCAGTGCGACAAATTTTCTTGGTTTCGTCACAATCGAGCCGCACCGCTCGGCTTGGTAGTGCTGGGCTATTTTCTCGCTTACACCATTTGGGCAGCAATGGTTTGAGCTTGGGCGCGGTCTTGGGTAAGGTTTGCCCGGGGCCGTGCTTTGGGACGAGTAGGGGATTTCCCAAGTGTTGGCGTTGTGGGACCTGCAAAAGACGCTGCCGATCTGCGGCGCGCTGTTGATCGCGGCGCTCGCCCTCGGCGGCTGCTCGAGCCAGCTCGCGGATATGACGCCCGCGGATGCGCAGGCGCATCCCAAGGAGCCTGGCAGCTATCTTCCGGTGCATGATCTGCCGCCGGATCGCGATCAGGCGATCATCCCGCCGGACCAGCGCGCCAAGATCGAGGCTGAGCTTGCCGCCGCGCGCGATCGTCAGGCCGTGGCCGCCAAGGACGCCAAGTGAGCAAGCAAGTGAGCAAGTGAGACGGTGCAAGGTAATCGCTGGCGCCCCCGTCTTGCCGTGCTAAAAGACCTCAGTTCAGCCGAGAGTCAGGGCGAACGACTTCAGTCGCCATTGTCGATGATTGCTCTAAGTATTTGATTTTGAGTAATTTTCGCGAGGGGCTGGGCGCGTTTCCGAACGGCCGTTGTGGCCTGTCGATTCTGTCCTGACCGGTTGCCCGGAGCCCAGAGAGCCATGGAAGAATTTTACCGCATCCGCCGCCTGCCGCCTTACGTGTTCGAACAGGTCAACCGGGCCAAGGCGGTCGCGCGGAATGCCGGCGCCGACATCATCGACCTCGGCATGGGCAATCCGGACCTGCCGGCCCCGCCGCATGTGCTCGAGAAGCTCAAGGAGACGCTCGGCAAGCCACGCACCGATCGCTACTCGGCCTCCCGCGGCATCCCGGGGCTGCGCCGGGCTCAGGCCGCCTATTATGACCGCCGCTTCGGCGTGAAGCTCAACCCCGACACCCAGGTCGTAGCGACGCTCGGCTCCAAGGAAGGCTTTGCCAACGTGGCGCAGGCCATCACCGCGCCGGGCGATGTCATCCTCTGTCCGAACCCGAGCTATCCGATTCACGCCTTCGGCTTTTTGATGGCGGGCGGCGTGATCCGCTCGGTACCTTCGGAGCCGACGCCGCAATTCTTCGAGGCGGCGGAGCGGGCGATCATCCATTCGATCCCCAAGCCGCTGGCGCTCGTCGTCTGCTATCCCTCGAACCCGACCGCCTATGTCGCGAGCCTCGACTTCTACAAGGATCTCGTCGCGTTCGCGAAGAAGCACGAGATCCTGATCCTGTCCGATCTCGCTTATGCCGAGGTCTATTTCGACGAGAGCAACCCGCCGCCCTCGGTGCTCCAGGTGCCCGGCGCGATGGACGTCACCGTCGAATTCACCTCGATGTCGAAGACCTATTCCATGGCCGGCTGGCGCATGGGTTTTGCGGTCGGCAATGAGCGCGTGATCGCGGCACTCGCCCGCGTCAAATCCTATCTCGACTACGGCGCGTTCACGCCGGTGCAGGTCGCCGCGACCGCGGCGCTGAATGGCCCCGACGATTGCATCAAGGAGATGCGCGACACCTACCGCAAGCGCCGCGACGCGTTGGTGGAATCGTTCGGCCGCGCCGGCTGGGAGATTCCGCCGCCGGAGGCCTCGATGTTCGCCTGGGTGCCGCTGCCGGAGGCCTTCCGCAGTGTCGGCAGCATGCAGTTCGCGACCCTGATGGTGGAGAAATCCGGCGTCGCGGTCTCGCCCGGCGTCGGCTTCGGCGAGCATGGTGAAGGATATGTCCGCATCGCCATGGTGGAAAACGAGCAACGGATCAGGCAGGCCGCGCGCGGCGTGCGCCGCTTCCTTGAAAGCGGCATCGAAACGTTGCACAACGTCGTTCCGCTCGCCAACCGGCGCTAGTTCTCTTCTGCAGGTTTTCTGAAGTATCATGGTCGCACCCCTAAAAGTGGGCATAGCGGGGCTTGGCACCGTGGGTGCCGAAGTCGTCCGTTTGATCGAAACGCAGGCGCGCGTGCTCACCGGGCGCAGCGGTCGGGGCATCCGCGTCGTTGCCGTCACCGCGCGCTCGAAGGCGAAGAAGCGCGACGTCGACCTGCGCGGCGTCGAATGGGCGAAGGATCCGATGGCCCTTGCCACCCATCCCGAGGTCGATTGCTTCGTCGAGCTGATGGGCGGCGCCGGTGATCCCGCGCTGTCGGCGGTGGAAACCGCGCTCAATGCCGGCAAGTCGGTTGTCACCGCCAACAAGGCGCTGCTCGCCAAGCACGGCCTCAAGCTCGCCAAGGCGGCTGAAAAGCACGGCGGCGCGCTGAATTTCGAGGCAGCGGTCGGCGCCGCGATCCCTGTCATCAAGACGTTACGTGAAGGTCTTGCCGGAACCGGCATCAACCGCGTCTATGGCATCCTCAACGGCACCTGCAACTACATCCTGACCCGGATGGAGCAGGAGGGGCTGTCCTTTGCCGAATGCCTGAAGGACGCGCAGCGGCTCGGCTATGCCGAGGCCGATCCGTCCTTCGACGTCGACGGCCACGACACCGCGCAAAAACTCGCCATTCTCGCCAGCCTCGCTTTCGGCACAAAAGTTGCTCAAAGCGCAGTGTATGTCGAAGGCATCTCATCCATCGCGCCGGAAGATCTCCGTGCGGCGGCCGATCTCGGTTACCGCGTCAAGCTGCTCGGCGTTGCGGTTCGCACCGCCAAGGGCATCGAGCAGCGCGTGCATCCGACCATGGTGCCAAAATCCTCCTCGATCGCGCAGGTGATGGGTGTCACCAATGCAGTCACGATCGACGGCGAGGGGATTCCGCCGATCACGCTGGTCGGCCCCGGCGCAGGCGGCGCCGCGACCGCGTCCGCCGTGGTCGCCGACATCGCCGATGTTGCGCGCGGCATCCGCGCCAATCCGTTCGGCCGGCCGATTGCGCAACTGCACGACACCAAGAAGGCGCCGATGGAGCGGCATGAGGGCGGTTATTACATCCGCCTGCTCGCGCGCGATTTCCCGGGTACAGCGGCCGCGATCGCGACCCGGCTTGCAGAACAGAAGATTTCGATCGAGTCGATCGTGCAGCGTCATCCCAATGGCGGCGCTGCGCCCAGCGACGGCAAGGCGGTGCCCGTGCCGGTCATCCTGATCACCTATGCGACCCATGAAGACGCCGTGCGCCGCGCGCTCGCCGCCGTTCAGCACGACAAGGTGATCAGCGGACGGCCGCAGGTAATCCGGATCGAGAAGAACTAGAGCATGATCCGGACCCGGAAGGCCGCGTTAGCGCAACGCATGTGGCGGTTTTCCGGAAAAGAGATCATGCTCAAGCGGAGAGGACGGTTCGAACGAACCGTGGGCGTTGCGAGTTGATGCGGACACGGGTGTCCGCCGAGCCGTTTTAAAGGAGTGAGCCAATGTCGACCCATATTTCAGTCCCGCCGCAAGCGTTGCTCGAGCGCATTCTCACGCTGGAGATCGTGCGGGTGACGGAGCGGGCGGCGGTGTCCTCGGCGCGGCTGCGCGGCCACGGCAACGAGAAGCAGGCTGATCAGGCCGCTGTGGACGCCATGCGCCGCGAGCTCAACAAGCTCCCGATCGAAGGCACCATCGTGATTGGCGAAGGCGAGCGCGACGAGGCGCCGATGCTCTTCATCGGTGAGAAGGTCGGCATGAATGCCGGTCCCCAGGTCGATATCGCGGTCGACCCGCTCGAAGGCACCACGCTTTGCGCCAAGAACATGCCGGGTGCGATCGCGACCATGGCGATGGCCGATGGCGGCACCCTGCTGCACGCCCCCGACGTCTACATGCAGAAGCTCGCGATCGGGCCAGGCTACGACAAGGGCGTCGTCGATCTCGATGCTTCGCCCGCCGACAACGTCCGCCGCCTCGCCAAGGCCAAGGGCGTCAAGCCGGAAGGCATCACCGTTCTTGTGCTCGACCGTCCGCGCCATGCCGACATCATCGCGAGCGTGCGCTCGACCGGCGCGGCCGTGCGCCTCATCACAGACGGCGACGTCGCCGGCGTGATCCACTGCGCCGACCCCGACAACACCGGCGTCGACATGTATCTCGGCACCGGCGGTGCGCCGGAAGGCGTGCTCGCCGCCGTGGCGCTGCGCTGCATCGGTGGCCAGATGCAGTGCCGCCTGATCCTCGACTCCGAGGAGAAGCGCGAGCGCGCCGCCAAGATGGGTGTCAACGATCCCAAGATGATCTACGGCATCGAGGACATGGCGCGCGGCGACTGCCTGTTCGCCGCCACCGGCGTCACCACGGGCTCGCTGCTGTCGGGCGTCAAGTTCCGCAAGGATGGCGTGATCGAGACCGAGACGGTAGTGATGCGCTCCGTCACCGGCACCGTGCGCTACATCAAGGCCGAGCACCGCGAACTGGCGAAGTTCCATTTGGATTGATGCTCCCTGTCATTCCGGGGCGACGGGACCGCGCAACGCGCGGCCCGGAGAGCCCCCGGAATCCATCGAGCGGCAGAGTCTGAGGTGAAATGGATTCCGGGTTCACGCTCTGCGCGCCCCGGAATGACAATAAGAATCATCACGGGAAGCGCCCATGTCCGATCTCTCCGCCGTCAAAGCCCTCGTCTTCGACGTGTTCGGCACCGTGGTCGACTGGCGCACTAGCCTCATCACCGATTTCATGTGGTGGAGCAGGCAGCGCGCCATCAGCGCCGACTGGACCGCTTTGGTCGACGGCTGGCGCGGCATGTACATGGCCTCGATGGATGACGTGCGCAAACATCCCGAGCGCGGCTATGTCATGTTGGATGATCTGCACCGCCGCTCGCTGGAAAAGCTGGTCGATCAATTCTCGATCAAGGGCCTCACCGAAGCCGATCTCGACTATCTCACCAAAGGCTGGCATCGTCTCAATCCCTGGCCCGATAGCGTCGCCGGCCTCACGCGGCTCAAATCGAAATTCGTGATCTCGCCGCTGTCGAACGGCAATGTCGCGCTGCTCACCAACATGGCGAAGTTTGCAGGGCTCCCGTGGGACCTCATCATGTCGGCCGAGCTGTTCGAGCACTACAAGCCCGATCCGGAAACCTATCTCGGCGCCGCGCGCCTGCTCTGTCTCAAGCCGGAAGAGGTGATGATGGTCGCTGCCCACAACGGCGATCTCGCGGCCGCGCAGAAGAACGGGCTGAAGACCGCCTTCGTGGCGCGGCCGACCGAATACGGTCCGCTTCAGAAGGTCGATTTCGAGGCCACCGGCAACTGGGACATCATCGCCAAGGATTTTGGCGGGATCGCCGATAAGCTGGGCTGTTAGGCCGTGTCTTCATGACCCAGTAAAGTCTGCTTGCGCACGAGGGGAGTTGAAGGCCTGAAGACCTATGAGCAAACCGATTCCCGAGCGCTATCGGAACCTCCGGACGTTTGCGTTCGGGGACAGCCCCGCACTCGCAGATGAATTGATCGAACTCGTTATCAAGGGCATCAAGACCGCGACGTGCAGCACCGAAGACGAGCCGAACACGTCCACGCCCGGTGAGCGCTGGGTCGTGGTCGACGGGCGAGGAGAGGCGCGCTGCGTCATCGAATCCATCGACGTAACATATCGGCGCTTCAATGAGGTCGACGCAGCTTTTGCATATTATGAGGGTGAAGGTGACCGGAGCCTGGCCTATTGGCGCCGCGCCCATCAGGCGTATTTCGGTAGGCTTGGACGATATAGCGACGACATGATGCTGATGTGCGAGCGCTTTCGCCTCGTCGAGGTCTTTGGCGATGTTTCACGCCAGGATCCATAGCATCGGCGGTCGATGTTAGAAGTTCAGGGCCACGCCTCACGCGATGCGCAGTGTGAGGTCGTTTCCCTCCCTTTCGGCAAAGCCCGCCTGCAAAACCTCTTCGCGCTTGTGCCGTAGATGCGCACGCAGGATGTGGGCGAGGCCGGCGCCGTCGCGCCTTTGCAGCGCGTTCAGGATTGCATCATGCTCCTTTACGGCGAGCGCCCAGCGCTGCGGCGTCATCGGCGTGACGTAGCGCGCGCGGCGGATGCGCGCGGTCACCGAGGTGTAAAGCCCCGCGAGCACCGGGTTTCCGGCAGCATTGACGATGGCTTCGTGAATGGCGCGGTTGCCGCGATAGTACTGGATCAGATCACCCTCGCGATAATGCTGCACCATGACCGCATGCGCGGCCGCGATCGCGTCGATCTCCGCGTCGGTGATGCGCTCGCAGGCAAGCTCGCCGGCGAGGGCCTCTAAGCCCTGGCAGACTTCGAACAGGTCGCGCATGTCCTTGTCAGTCAGCTTCGCCGCGCGCGAGCCGCGATGCGGCAGCAGCTGCACGAGGCCTTCGGCGGCCAGCACCTTGAGCGCCTCGCGCAGCGGCGTGCGCGAGATTTCGAGCCGTTCGCACAGCTCGCGCTCAGGAATCCGCGCGCCGGGCGGGATTTCGCCGTCGAGCAGGATGGCGCGGATGCGGCCGACGACTTCTTCATGAAGCATGGGTCTGAACTCAATTTGCATTCAAAAATGAACTCATGTGAGGATATTTGCAAGTTCCTGCTTGAAAATTCCAAATTTTGCATTCAAAAATGTAAAAAACAGAAAGGCATGAGGAAATGGACCTGCAAGTGGAGGCAGAAGACCTCGTCTTCGAGCGCCAGGACGGCATTGGACGGATCACCTTCAACCGTCCGCAGGCCCGCAACGCCTTCACCTTCGCGATGTACGAACGGCTCGCCGCGATCTGCGAGGAGGCCAACCGCGACCATGCGATCAAGGTGCTGGTGCTGCGCGGGGCCGGCGACAAGGCCTTTGCATCCGGCACCGACATCAACCAGTTCCGCGAATTCAAGACGCCAGAGGACGCCATCGACTACGAGAACCGCATTGATCGGGTGCTGACCACGCTGGAGCAGTGCCGGGTGCCGACGATCGCGGCGATCAACGGGTTCTGTACCGGAGGCGGGGCGGGTATCGCCGCAGCCTGCGATCTCCGTATCGGCACCAAGAGCGCCAAAATCGGTTTCCCCATCGCCCGGACGCTCGGCAATTGCCTGTCGATGTCCAATGTCAGCCGTCTCACCGCGCTCATCGGCGCCGCGCGCGTCAAGGATCTGATCTTCACCGCACGTCTTGTCGAAGCCGGGGAGGCTGCAAATGTCGGGCTGCTTGGCGAAGTCGTCGAGGATATTGCCGCGCTCGAGCGGCGCACTGAGGAGGTGGCCCGGCTCGTCGCCAGTCACGCGCCGCTGACGCTGAATGCGACCAAACAGGCTGTGGCGCGCCTGCAACGGCGGCTGACGCGGGACGAGGGCGAAGACCTCATCCTGATGTGCTACACGAGCCAGGACTTTCGCGAAGGGCTCGATGCTTTCCTCAACAAGCGCGCCCCGCAATGGCGCGGCCAATAGGAACGGGCCCGATGCAAAGTTCGCAATCCACCTCTCGTCGGTCGGGGCCACTCGCCGGCCTCAAGGTCATCGATCTCACCCATGTCATGGCAGGGCCGACCTGCACCCTGATGCTGGCCGACATGGGCGCCGACGTCATCAAGATCGAGAAATGGCCGAACGGCGACGACACCCGCCATTCGGTGCCGCCGAAGATCGGCGACGAGGCGGCCTCCTTCCTGATGATGAACCGCAACAAGCGCGGCATCGTGCTGGATCTGAAGACCGACGGCGGCAAGCAGGTGCTGCGCCGGCTGATCAAGAGCGCCGACGTGCTGGTCGAGAATTTTGCGCCCGGCGCGATGGAGCGTCTCGGTTTCGGCTACGAGGCACTGCACGCCGAATTTCCGGCGCTGATCTACTGCTCGCTGTCGGGTTTCGGCCGCACCGGTCCCTACAAGCATCGTCGCGGCTTCGATCTGGTCGCGCAGGCCATGAGCGGCATCATGAGCTTCACCGGTGAACGTCCCGACGGTCCGCCCGTCAAATGCGGCCCGCCGCTGTCCGACATCACCGCCGGCCTGCTCGCGAGCATGGGCATCCTCGCCGCCTATACGCATCGTCTCAAGACCGGCGAAGGGCAGTGGGTCGAGACTTCGCTCTATGAGGCCGCCCTGGTGCAGACCTACTGGCAATCGACCATCGCACTGGCCGCGGGCACCGCGCCGCGCGCCATGGGCTCGGCCCATCCGCTCAACGCGCCGTACCAGGCCTTCGAAGCCTCGGATGGCTGGCTCGTGGTCGGCGGCGCCAACAAGAAGCATTGGCTGTTGATGCTGGAGGCGCTCGGCGCCAGCGAGCTCGCCGCTGATCCGCGCTTCGTTAACGGGGCCGACCGCATGGCCAATCTGAAAGAGCTGGAAGCGGTCCTGAGCGAACACTTCCGCACCAAATCCCGCGCGCACTGGCTCGCGGCGCTGGACGAGAAGGGCGTGCCCTGCGGCCCCGTGCACGACATGCTGGAAGCCCTCAGCGATCCGCAGACGCTGGCGCGCGAGATGGTCGTCGAGGTCGAGCACTCCACGCTCGGTCCCGTCAAGACGATCGGACTTCCCATCAAGTTTTCGGAGACCCCAGGCAAAGTGCTGTCAGGTGCGCCGGTCTATGGTCAGCACACGGGCGAGGTGCTGGCCGAGCACGGGTTCGACCAGTCACGAATCGAAGCGCTCGAAAAAGAAGGCGCGATCGTGCTGGCCGCAGGAAGACGCCAGGAACGCGTCGCCTGAGCGGACCTCGATACGACAACAACAAAAGACAAAAATCAGCTGGAGGAAATCATGGGTCGGACGTCAACATTTCTGCTCTCCGCGGCCGCGACCGTGCTCGCCGGCACGATGCCGGCGTGTGCGGCCTGGCAACCGCAAAAGCCGATCGAGTTCGTGGCCACTGCCGGGCCGGGCGGCGGCACTGACAACCTTGCCCGCGCGGTGCAGAACATCATCACCAAGCACAAGCTGACGGAGCAGCCGATCGTCGTTGTCAACAAGGGCGGCGGCAGCGGCGCCGAAGGCTATGTCTACGGCAAGGCCTCCGCCGGCGATCCCTACAAGGTGATCTTCGGCACCTCGAACGCCTGGCAGCAGCCACTCGTTTCCAAGGTCGCCTTCAACTACACCGATCTGACCCCGATCGCGGCGATGGCGCAGGACGAATTTTTGCTCTGGGTCAAGCAGGACGCGCCGTACAAGACGGCGGGCGATTATCTCAAGGCGGCCGCATCGGGCGAATTCAAGATGGGCGGTGCGCAGTCCAAGGACACCGACGAGGTGCTGACGCGCATGATCGAGAAGGCCGGCAAGGTCAAGCTGACTTATATCCCCTTCAAGAGCGGCGCCGAGACCGCCGTGCAGCTTGCCGGCGGACATCTCGATTCCCACGTCAACAATCCCAGCGAAAGCCTCGGGCAATGGCGCGGCGGCACGCAGCGACCGCTCTGCGTGTTCAGCCCGAAGCGGCTGCCGCAGGGGCCGAAGGTCACTGCGAGCGAAGGCTGGAGCGACGTTCCGACCTGCGTCGAGCAGGGCCTCGACATCAAGCAATATGAGCAGCCGCGCACCGTGTGGCTGCCCGGCAAGGTCACGCCGGAGCAGGCCGCGTTCTATGTCGACCTCATGAGGAAGGTGCAGGCCACGCCGGAGTGGAAGGACTACATCGAGAAGACTTCCCAGGTCGACACGTTCCTGACCGGCGCCGAGTTCGACAAATTCATCAAGGAGGACCTCGAGCGCGTCAAGCAGGTCGCGGGCGAGCAGGGCTGGCTCGTCAAGTGAGGCGGGGCTGTTGCATCGGCGGTGCCACAAATTCCGCCGTCGTCCCGGCGAAGGCCGGGACCCATAACCCCAGGGACGAGTTTGACGAAGACTCGTATCCACGTCCGTACGACGACCAACACTCCTCGAGAGATCACGCGGTATGGGTCCCGGCCTTCGCCGGGACGACCCCTGGGACAACGCGTGCGTCATGTCCGACCGCCCCGTGCACGCCGCTCGCCTGGAGCCCCCAATGATCTCCCGCCGCGCGCTTGAACTTGCGACCGCCGTCCTCACCGGCAGCTTTGGTGTGGCCGTCGTCGTCTCCAGCCTCGACAACGGCATCGGCTGGTCGAGTGCGGGCGTGGACGCCGGCACGTTTCCGTTCCTGACCGGGATCATCATCGTGGTCGGGAGCCTCTACAATCTGGTGCGAGGCGTGCTGCCGGCCGCCACACTGGCGAATGTCCCCATCGCCATCACGCCCATCGAGCTGCGCCGACTCGCCGGCCTGTTCGTGCCGGCCGCGATCTTCGTGGCCGCGATCCCGCTGGCCGGGATGTACGTCGCTTCGGCGCTGTATGTCTTCGCGGTGCTGGCGATCCCCAGACACCAATCCGTGCCGCGCGCGCTCGCCATGGCTGGCGCGACCGCACTCGCGCTCTACGTCGTGTTCGAGCGCATGTTCCAGGTCAGTCTGCCGCACGGCGCGCTCGCCGCCGCGCTCGGGTTCTGACGGAGAGGCCGATGGATAATCTCGCAGAGCTCCTGCACGGCTTCACCATCGCAGTCACCGTGCCGCATCTGGCGCTGATGGCAGTCGGGGTGCTGCTCGGCATTCTCGTCGGCGTGCTGCCGGGGCTGGGTGCGCCGAACGGAGTGTCGCTGCTGTTGCCGCTGACCTTCGGCATGCAGCCGGTGTCAGCGATCATCCTGCTCTCCAGCATGTATTGGGGCGCGCTGTTCGGCGGCTCGGTGACCTCGATCCTGTTCAACATTCCCGGCGAGCCGTCGTCGGTCGCGACCACCTTCGACGGCTATCCGATGGCACGCGACGGCCGGCCGACCACGGCGCTCGCGACCGCCTTCGGCTCCGCGGCGTTCGGCGCGCTGATCGGCGTCATCCTGATCACCTTCCTCGCATCCTGGGTGGCGCAGGTTGCGCTCGCGTTCGGGCCGGCCGAGTATTTTGCGGTCTATTTCCTCGCTTTCGCGAGCTTCGTCGGCATGGGCGGTGCGGCGCCGATCAAGACCGTCGTGGCACTGGCCATCGGCTTTGCGATCGCCGCCATCGGCATCGACACCGTCTCCGGCAGCGTGCGCCTCACCATGGGCGTCGATGAACTCGTCAAGGGCGTGAGCTTCGTCGTCGCCGTGATGGGCCTGTTCGGCATCGGCGAGCTGCTGGTCGCCGTCGAAGAGGAGTTTCATGCCCGCGCAGTCTCCTCCAAGATCGACTGGCGCGAAGTGTTCCGCGCGGTCGGCCGCCTGCCGCAGCATGGCGTGGCGCTTCTGCGCAGCGCGGCGATCGGATGCTGGATGGGGATCACGCCGGGCGGCCCGACCGCGGCATCCTTCATGAGCTACGGCATCGCCCGCCGTTTCTCGCGCCGCGGCCGATACTTCGGCACGGGCGAGGTCGAAGGCATCATCTCGCCAGAGACGGCCGATCATGCCGCCGGCACCAGCGCGCTGCTGCCGATGCTGTCGCTCGGCATTCCCGGCTCGGCGACCGCGGCGGTCATGATGGGCGGGCTGATGATCTGGGGCCTCAATCCCGGGCCGATGCTGTTCGTCGACAGTAAGGATTTCGTCTGGGGGCTGATCGCCTCGATGTATGTCGGCAACATCGTCGCAGTCGCGCTGGTGCTGCTGACCGTTCCAGTCTTCGCCGCCCTGATGCGGATTCCCTTCGTGGTGATCGCGCCGCTGATCGTGATCATCTGCGTCGTCGGCGCCTATTCGGTGTCGAACTCCTATCTCGACGTCGTCATGATGCTCGGCTTCGGGATCGTCGGCTATCTCTTCAAGAAGCTGTTCTATCCGCTGGCGCCGCTCGTGCTCGCGATCGTCATCGGCGACAAGGCCGAGGATGCGTTCCGGCAGTCGATGCTGATCTCCAAGGGATCGCTCGGGATCTTCTTTGCAAACAAGCTGGTGACGTGCCTGATCGTGGCCGGGATCGCACTGTTGCTGCTTCCGCTCGTGCTGCAGCTCGCGCGGCTCTGGCGCAAACCCGCGCCGTCTACCGATCGGACGACAGCTGAGGAAAAGGTGATCATATGAGCGCAAAGCCGCTGATTGCATTGGCAATGGGAGATCCCGCCGGCATCAGCCCCGAGCTGACGGCGAAGCTCGCGGTGCAGGACGACATCCGCGCCCGCAGCCGGCTCGTCGTCATCGGTGACCGCCGCATCTTCGACGAAGGTGCGCGCGTCGCCGGCATCAAGCCGGAGCTTACGACGGTGGAGCAGGGGGCCGACATTCGCGCGGCGGAGGGCGAGACGCTGTTTGTCGATCTCTGCCACCTCGATCCCGCGGAGGTCGAGCGGGGATCCGCGACCCTTGCCGGCGGAAAATTCGCACTGGTCAATTACCGGTACGCGCTCGAGCTCGGCCGCGACGGACGCGTCGACGCCGTCTGCTTCACCCCTTTCAACAAGCAGGCGATGCGCCTTGCCCGCGCCGAGTACGATGACGAGATCGCATTTTCAGCCGAGGTGGTCGGCCTTAGGACCGCGGCGAGCGAGTTCAATGTGCTGGACCAGCTCTGGAACGCGCGGGTCACCTCCCATATCCCCCTCAAGGACGTCGCCGGGCGACTGTCCAGCGAACGTATCCATCGCGCGCTCAAGCTGACCGATTCCTGCATGCGCAATGCCGGCTTTGCGCGACCGCGCATCGCCGTCGCGGGTCTCAATCCGCATGCCGGCGACGGTGGCAATTTCGGCCGCGAGGAGATCGATGTCATTGCGCCCGTGGTCGCAACCGCTCAGCGCGAGGGCATTGCCGCGGAGGGACCGTTTCCTGCCGATACCGTGTTCCTGCGCGCCAAGGGCGGCGCCTTCGATGCGGTGCTGACGATGTATCACGACCAGGGGCAGATCGCGATGAAGCTGATGGGTTTTGATCGCGGCGTGACCCTGCTCGGGGGCTTTCCATTCCCGATCTGCACGCCCGCGCACGGCACCGCCTACGACATTGCAGGGCAGGGCATCGCATCGATCGGCGCGAGCCGCGCCGCTCTGCTGCTCGCTGCGGAGATGGCGGCTCGTCGCGGCGCTAAGTCGAGCTGACGGCAAATCAGGTCAGCGAGCCAGGCAGCTCGTCTGCAAACCGTTCCGCGATCATCGGTTGCGGCACTGAACGCGCTCTCAGCGTTCGTGGGCCAATCGCGAACCACCGATACGGTGATACTCGGAAAGAAAATGATCGTTCGGCAGATTTCCGTCTTCGTTGCGCGAATATTCCCTCTTAAGGCCGTTGAGAAAGAACATTAAGCAACTTCCGGCGCGCTATCGATGATGTCGAGCGCGCGCAGGGCGGCCAACCTCTCAGCTTCGTTTGTGGGTGCCGGTGACGGCATGCTGGTCTCCGCGGCGGAGAACCTCGGTGGGTCCCGCCTTTCGGAAATCGAGCGGTCGACCACCCCGTTCATTTGGGGCGTGCTGGGCGCGCGACAAGTGGCGCTGACCGGCTCGTCGGCCGGTTCCACCGTCGCGCAAATGCACGAGCGCGCTTCGTTGCACACGGAACTCTGCGGAGGTTTCAGTCGAATGGGCAAAGAGTGCCGTACACGATAACCCGTCGATTGGCACGACGATTGTGGGCCTCGCTTGCAGATCCGGCGCTATTTCGCGATCAGCGTCGTCAACTCCTTGTCGGCCGTGTCCACCACGAACACGGCAAGCAGTTTCGCAGGCTCGGTATCGCTGGCATTGGCGCTGACGGCGTGGCGGTCGCCGGGCCGCTCGGAAAAGTTCTCTCCCTTGTGAAAGACCTTGGCGGGGCCATCATTGACCTGACTGCGGATCGCGCCTTCCAGGACCGTGGCATAAATGAAGGCGGAGGGGGCGTGAATGTGCGCGGGTGAGGAGCCTCCGGGACCATACTCGACCAGCACGCCCTTCATGCTCTTGCCGGGGACGTTGGGCAGAGCCTGGTCGAACACGACCGTTACCTTTGCCAATGGCGCTGCCGGCTCGGCTGCATGAGCCGTCAGCAACGAGGCAGCATAAACCGCTGTAGCGATCAGCAATCTGCGCATGGGATGTCCTTCACTGCGGTGATGGTCGTGATTACAAGTCTCAGAGGCCGGCGAGCCATGTTGTGAGCGGCGTTTTCCCGAGCCGCGCCTCGCCGAGTGGGTTCAGCGATGTGTCGTCGATGGGGGCGCCGTAATACAGCGCCTTCGGGTCTCCGACCACGGGACGTGTGTCGCCGGCGGCCTTCAGGCGGCGTGCGATGAATTCATTGAAGGGGGCCTTCTCAGGTCCTGCGATATCGATCGTGCCGTTGAGCGGCTGGCCTGTTGCGACCTCCGCGAGGCGAGCAACGACGTCATCGGCTGCGATCGGCTGAAACTGGGCCGTGGGAACGACGATCTTCCCCTCGATCACGCTTGTTTCGGCAATGGCGGCGAGGAATTCGAAGAACTGAGTGGCGCGCACGATTGAGTAGGGGACCGAAGAGGACTTGATGATGGTCTCCTGGGCGAGCTTGGCACGGAAATAGGTGTTGTCGGGCGACCGTTCGGTGCCGACAATTGAAAGGGCCACGTGATGCTTCACGGCCGCAGCAGCCTCTGCCGCGACGAGATTCTTGCTCGAACGCTGGAAGAAATCGAGCACGGCGGCCGGCTCCCAGGACGGTGCGTTGGCGACGTCGACGACGACATCGGCGCCGGCCAGCGTGGCAGCGAGACCTTCCCCGGTCACGGCGTTCACGCCAGATTTCGGTGAGGCGGCCACCGCGTCATGACCCTGCTCCTTGAGCCTGGCCACGAGCTTGGATCCGATCAATCCGGTCCCGCCGATCACGACGATCTTCATGGCATGTCTCCTCGGTATTTCGGAGCGCGAGATGACCAATGCGAACTCGCGCTCTCACATCGATGAGCGTGATGCGAAGCGACTCTACGCGACCATTGGCGCGGGGCTCTTGTCTGTAACGAGCGTGGCTTGCCGGAAAATGCTTCAGAAGCCGGTGTGCGATCTCACAAAACCGCTAAGGGATCATTCCCTCGTGCCGTGAACACAACCTGCGATGATCGCAGATTGCCAGTGTTTTGCCCGACGTGTCAAAGCGTTGTGGCGGCCCCTAAGAACAGCAAGGAAGCCTCGTCGGAAAACACCAATGAAAGCAACCCCTTGCTACTGTGCATGGGGTTGTTTTTGCGAGTTTTGATATTGGCTGGCTACCCGTCCGATTTTGCGGGGCCTCACGCCCCGCAGACGATCACGCCGTACCAGCCGAGTCCACGATAGGTCTCATAGCCCGGGGTGGCATGGAATGCGACCAGCGCACCGGTGCGGTCGTGATAGAAGCCGGAGCGCTGGCCATTCAGCGAGATCGAGATACGCTCGCTGAGGATGCCCTGGCCGTCGGAGGCCGCAATCACGCGAAGATTCGAGTCGACCAGCAGCACGCGCGCCTTGTCGCTGTCGCCGATGCGTACGCCCTGGACGATGGCGCGGGCCTGCGGCTCCCAGTCGAAATGGATGGCGAGCACGCCGATCGGCGCGGCGTGGGCCTGGCCGCCGGCGCGGACGCTGGCGCAATAGGTCGCGACCTGCGCGTTGCCGAGCAGCGATTGGTTCTCGACGTCGCCGGCGACGTAGTCGTCGCCGGAGCGCAAGGAACGCGCCTCGCGAAACCATTTGGTGTGAGCGACGTTCTGGCCGACGACGCGGAATCGGTCGGCGCGGCCGTTGGCGATGACGTTGCCGTCGAGGTCGCAGAGCCAGAGGTCGAGATAGACGGTGTAGGCCCCGAGGATCACACCGAGGCGTTGCGAGGCATGCGATACAGCCGCCGCACTCGGCGAAGCCGCGCAATCGACCACGGCGGAATCGGTCGCCCACCAGCGCACGTCGCAGGTGCGCTCATAGAGATTGCGGTCGATCAGCTCGATGGCATTGAGTGACAGATCGACCATGCGCTCGCCGCGCGAGCGCTGGCTCATCCGGTCGATCGAGGCGACGAGGTCGCCGGTTCGTTTCGTCAGCTGTGTCTCGAGCTCGCGGGCGATGGTCTCGACCTGCTGGCCGACGCCGCGCACCTCCTGCGCCACCACCGCAAAGCCCGCGCCTTGCGCGCCGGCGCGCGAGCTCTCGATCAGCGCGTTCAGGGCCAGCATCTTCATCTGGTTGGTGATCTGCTGGATCGCCTTGGTCTTGTCGACCGCGATCTGGTTGACCTCCGCAGTCAGGCGGTTGATCAGCGCGGAGATGTCGGAAACATCATCAGCGGGTTCAGTGGCAATCGGCTTGGCTTTCAGACCCAGCGCAGCGGACATCGGGGAGCTTCCCTTGGCAATGAGGTCTGATCTGCAATGAACCCAGGACAACAAATTACAGATCGAATACGATTCCTTTTCGAGGATTCCGCCTAACGCCCGCTTAATTTGCTGTTTGCGGATTGCCTAAATGATAGTCACCTCGTGCCGCCAGGATGGCTCATCCACCGCTTTGTGCCTGGTGACCGTTGCAAAATCCGGCGGCTTGCCGGCCAATCCGCCAGTGACCCGGACGCCTTGCGTGTTCGTCCGGCCCCCCGAGTTCCCAAGATCGCTCTCGAATCATGACGCCACCCGCCACTGCCTTGCCCGTCGAAGCGCCCCAGGCGTTCCTGGGGGTGACGCGCTCGCTCACCGACAAGCTCTGGCGTGACCGGCTCGACGGGCGCGGGGCAGCCAAGGCACTTGCCATCGTGCAGCGCCACCAATTGCCGGAGCTGCTGGCGCGGGTGCTGGCCGGCCGTGGCGTCGACATCGACACCGTGCCGGACTTCCTCGATCCGACCATCCGAAAACTGCTGCCCGACCCGTTCACGGTGACGGAGATGGAAGCCGCCGCCCAGCGGATCGCGGATGCCGCAACGAAGGGCGAGAAGGTCGCGATCTTCGGCGATTACGACGTCGACGGCGCGACATCGGCGGCTCTGCTCGCCTGGCATCTACGCCATTGCGGCCTCGATCCGCTGATCCACATTCCCGACCGCATCTTCGAAGGCTACGGCCCGAACACCGAAGCGGTGCGCGCGCTCGCTGCGAAGGGCGCGACGCTGCTTGTCACCGTCGATTGCGGCACCAACAGCATCGAGCCATTGGCTGAGGCGAAGCGCCTCGGCATGTCCGTCGTCGTGATCGACCACCACCAATGCGGCCTCGATCTGCCCGAGGTCGATGCGCTGGTCAATCCGAACCGCTCTGACGATCTGTCGGGCCTTGGCCATCTCGCCGCCGTTGGCCTCGTGCTGGTGACGCTGGTCGCCGTCAATCGCGAGCTGCGCCAGCGCGGTTTCTGGCGCGCCGAGATGCCCGAGCCCGATCTGCTCGGCATGCTGCATCACGTCGCACTCGGCACCGTCGCCGACGTCGCCCCGCTGATCGGTCTCAACCGCGCCTTCGTCGCAAAAGGGTTGATCGCGATGCGGCGGCGCGACCATGTCGGCCATACTGCGCTGATGGATGTGGCGCGGCTCAACGGCCCGCCGGAGGCGTGGCATCTCGGCTTCATGCTGGGGCCGCGCGTCAATGCCGGCGGCCGCATCGGCCGCGCCGATCTCGGCGTGCGGCTCTTGCTCGAAGGCGACAGCGTCGAGGCCGCGCGCATCGCCGCCGAGCTCGACCGCCTCAATAGCGAGCGCCGCATCATCGAGCAGGCGGCCGAAGCTCAGGCGGAAGCCGAGGCGATCGCCTCGATAGGGCTGGAAGACAAGCTCGGCGTCATCGTCACGGCCTCCGAAGGCTGGCATCCCGGCGTGGTCGGCCTCGTCGCCTCCCGGTTGAAGGAGAAGTTTTCGCGGCCTGCTTTTGCCATCGCGCTCGAGCCCGGCGGCATCGGCACCGGCTCGGGCCGCTCGATCGCCGGCGTCGATCTCGGCAAGGCGGTGCGGCAGGCGGTTGCTGATGGCATTCTGCTCAAGGGCGGCGGCCACGCGATGGCTGCGGGCGTGACGCTGCGCAAGGAGAAGCTCGCCGAATTCCGCGCCTATTTGGAGAACGCGCTGGCGCGCGATGTCGCGGAGGCGCGGCACGTCAACGAGCTCTATGTCGACGGCGCGGTCTCCGCGCGCGCCGTGACGCCGGAGCTTGCGACCACCCTCAACCGCGCCGGCCCGTTCGGCAGTGGCAATCCGGAGCCGGTGCTGGCCTTGCCAGCGCACCAGCTCGTCTATGCCGACGAGGTCGGGCAGGCGCACTTGAGGCTGCGCTTCAAATCCGGCGACGGCGCCATCGTCAACGGCATCGCGTTCCGTTCGGTCGGCCAGAAGCTCGGCAATGCGCTGCTCGCCAACCGCGGTCAGCAAATGCATGTCGCGGGATCATTTTCGGTCGATCGCTACCAGGGCGTCGAGCGTGTGCAATTCCGCGTGGTCGACGTCGCGCTACCGGATCAGGGGCCATCCGTGATCAGATAGCGGCCGCAAACAACAAAATGAAAGGGAGTGAACATGGCAGGGCAGGTTGAGGGCAAGATCGCGCTGGTGACGGGCGGCGCCTCCGGCATCGGTGAGGCCATCGTCGAGCTGTTCGCGCGCGAGGGCGCCACCGTTATTGCAACCGACATCGACGAGCTGCGCGGCCCCGAGCTCGCCAAGCGCATCACCAAGGCCGGCGGCAAGGCAATTTTCCTGGAGCAGGATGTCACCAGCGAGGAACGCTGGATCGAGGTCGTTGCCGAGGTCGGAAAGCGCTATGGCCGGCTCGACGTCATGGTCGCCAATGCCGGCATCGGCATCTCTGTCCCTTCAATCGTCGACATGACGCTGGCCGACTGGCGCAAGCAGAACGCGATCAACCTCGACGGCGTGTTCCTCTCGGTCAAGCACTGCCTGCCCTTGATGCGCAGGACCGGTGGCGGCTCGATCGTGATGATGTCGTCACTGGCGGGCCTGCGCGGTGCACCCGGGCTGTCGGCCTATTCGGCCACCAAGGGCGGCGTGCGGCTGTTTGCGAAATCGATCGCGATGGAGTGCGCGGCGGCCGGCGACGGCATCCGCGTCAACTCGGTGCATCCCGGCATCATCGACACGCCGATCTGGGGCAAGATCCCGACCGGCGCGACCGGTGCCGGCCAGAACGCGCCGATTGATCCGGAGGAGCGCGCCAAGGTCGCAACGCCGCTGGGCCGGGCCGGCCAGGCGGCGGAGATCGCCTCTGGCGTGCTGTATCTGGCCTCCGATGCCTCGCGTTATGTCACCGGCAGCGAGCTCGTCATCGACGGCGGCATGAATGCCGGCGGCGTGCCACGGCGCGCCTGAGCCGCGCAGGGCAGGGTGGCGGTCGCAGGGGCTGACGCGCAGGCGCAGCCCCTGTACAACGCGAGAAGCTTCCGACCGACAGAGGTGTCCTTCGCTATGGCGCACAGCCTTCACGCTTCCTCATCCGCGCCCCATCGTTCGAACCGACCGGACCTCGCCACCGATGCGATCCGCACCGCGCGCGAGGATCTTGCCGCCTGCTTCCGCATGGCCGCGCGCAACGGTTTTGAGGAAGGCATTTGCAATCACTTCTCGGCCGTGGTGCCGGGGCATGACGATCTCTTCCTGGTCAACCCCTATGGCTACGCCTTCCGCGAGCTGACCGCGTCAAAGCTGCTGATCTGCGACTTCCACGGCAACGTGCTCGACGGCGAGGGCGTGCCCGAGGCGACCGCCTTCTACATCCATGCCGAGATGCACAAGCGCCTGCCGCGCGCCAAGGTCGCCTTCCACACCCACATGCCCTATGCGACGGCGCTCTCGATGACCGAGGGCGAGCCCCTGATCTGGGCTGGCCAGACCGCCCTGAAATTCTACGGCCGCACCGCGGTCGACCGCGACTATAACGGCCTCGCGCTCGACAACCGCGAAGGCGCGCGGATCGCCTCTGCCGTCGGTGATGCCGACATCGTCTTCATGAAGCATCACGGCGTGATGGTACTGGCCCCGACCATCGCTGAAGCCTGGGACGATCTTTATTACCTTGAACGCGCAGCCGAGGTGCAGGTGCTGGCGATGTCGACCGGACGAAAAGTGCTGCCGGTCGATCCCGCGGTTGCGGCCGAAACCTACAGGCAGATGCGCGAAGGTGATACCGAATCCGCGCGGCTGCATCTCGCCGCCATCCGCCGCCAACTCGACGCGGAAGAGCCGCAGTACCGGCACTGAGGTGGCCTACGACCCCTGCCGCAGCTTCGCCAGAACCTTCAGCCCGCCGTATCCGTCCGCCGGCGTGATGCCCGCGCGCTGCTGAAAATCCTTGACCGCTTTCATCGTGTCGTTGCCGACGCGGCCGTCGGTGCCGCCGGTGTCGAAGCCGGCCTTGGTCAGGCGCGTCTGCATCTCCTGCACCTCGGCGAGCGTCAGCGCCCGTTCGGAGCCGGGGAAGGGCTGGATGAAGGGAGGCGCGCCCAGGCAACGGTCGCCGAGATGGCAGATCGCGAGCGCATAGTTCATCGAGGGATTGTAGCTCTTTACCGAGTAGAAATTTGATCCGAGCAGGAAGCTCGGTCCGCCCGTAACAGGCGTCCACAGCTGCGCGGTGGCGTTCGGCTGTGGGAATGGCTGGCCGTCGGCACGGGTGACACCAGCCGACGCCCAAGCGGCGTAGGTGCGGTTACCGCTCATGTTGCCGGGCGCGCGCACCTCATAGCCCCAATGCTCGCCGCGATGCCACTTGCCACGATTGACGAGATATTTTGCGGTCGAGCCCAGCGCGTCATCGGGCTTGCCGAAGGGCGAGACCTTGCCGTCGCCATCATAGTCGATGCCGACATTGAGCCAGACTTCCGGCATCCATTGCGAATGGCCCATTGCACCGGCCCAGGATCCCTGCATCTGCTCCGGCGTGCTCCAGCCCTTGTCGACGATGCGCAGCGCGTTGATCAGCTCGGTCTCCCAATAGGCCTTGCGCCGCGGTTCGTTCCAGGCGAGCGCGGCGAGCGAGGGAAACACCGGCGTCATATGGTTCTGCTGCACCAGCGGATCGCCATAGGCGGACTCGACGCCCCACAAAGCCAGCAGCGTGCCGCGCTCGACGCCGAAATCGCGCTCGATGCGCGCAAACAGCGCTTCGTTGTTCTTCAACGCGATCTTGCCGTTGATGATGCGCCAGTCGGAGACGCGGCGGTTGATGTACTGCCAGACCTGCTCGTGGAATTCGGGCTGGTTGCGCATTTGCTTGAACACGCTCATGTCCGGCTCGACCCGCGCCATCGCGCGCTGCCAAGTCGCGGCCGAAATGCCTTTGGCCATCGCCCGTGCGCGAAAGGCTTCGCGCCATTCGTCGAAGCCTGGAGGCGCGGCGAGAGCGCGTTTCGGGACTGCAAGCAACGCCGCTGCAGCGAACGTCGAGTGGAGCAGAGCGCGGCGCGTTGGATGGGATGAGGAATCAGCGTGCGTCATGTGCACATTCTAGCCCGAAACATGGCGCGCGTGAGTCGGTTCCTGACCCCTGATTTCCGCGCGGCCGGATCAGCCGTTCCGTCGGAACAAACTGTCGCAGTCCTGCATTCCTCCACGACAATGAGGAGGAGAAGATGAGGAAATATCCGGCCGCCATAGCAATCGGGGTGGAATGAAGATTCACGCACATCCGGAAAGCCATGTCGTCGAGCTCGACGACGGATCGCAATGGCAGATCTTTCCCGGCGATCTTGCAACCACGCTGAGCTGGAAGCCCGAAACCGATCTGCACCTGGAGCCTAGCCGTGACCGGGTGAGTTCGCACGTGCTGGTCAATGCCGCGGACCGAACCCGCGTGCGGGTGATTGCCGCAGGCGAATCCTGGCCCGACGGTGAGGTCAAGAATGTGTTGAAGGGCGGCTAGTCCTCCTGCAACTCGGCCGCGATGCCGGCGAGCCAGCGCCGGATCGTGGTTTCCGCCTTGCCATCCAAACCCAGAGCAAGGCGCTTCTCCAATTCGATCACCCGCTCGCGGCACGCCTTCAGCAGCGTCGCGCCCCGCGGCGTCAGCGTCCATTGCTGAATGCGGCCGTGGACCGGATGCGGCGTCATCGCGATCGCACCGTCGCGTTCGAGGTTGCGAATGATGACGCCAACGGTCTGGGGGGTCAGGAAGGTGAGGCGGGCGACGTCGGCGCCGGACAGGCCAGGATAGGCGTTGAGCATGGTCAGCACCGCAAATTGCGGCGAGGTCACGCCGAGATCGGCGAGGGTGCGCTCCATTTTCAGCCGGACAGCGGCGTGAGCCTGGCGCAGGAGGTAGCCGAGATAGCCTTGCTCGCCGCGTTTGCCTTCGCCAGGCGCAGGAATACGCACGGCGCCGTCGTCGGCAGGTGCGGGCGCAGAGCGCGCGGTTTTCGATCTTGTGATGGCAGCGGTCTTGCGTGACATATCAGAGCTCTTATAAGATATCAGAACATTTACAATAATACGAGGTGAACCGCGATGTCACACGCCCGCAGCGAATACGAGGATTTCAAGCGCTTGGCGCCCGACGTCTATGATGTGGTGCTGGCGCTCGGTCAGCTTGCCGCCAACGCCGGCCTCGACAAGCAACTCATCGAGCTCGTCAAGCTGCGCGCATCGCAGATCAACGGCTGTGCCTTCTGCCTGCAGCATCACGTCCTGCTGTCGGAATGGATCGGCGTTCCTGTCGACAAGCTCCATCTGGTTGCGGTCTGGCGCGAGGCGCCGATCTTTTCCGCGCGCGAGCGCGCGGCGCTGGCCTGGGCGGAGGCGTTGACGCTGCTCCCCGGTGGCGTCAGCGAGGAGGTCTATTCGGAGGCAACGCGCGAATTCTCCGAAACCGAGCTGACTTACCTGACCTCGGCGGTCGCCTCGATCAACGTCTGGAACCGGTTTGGTGCGGCCTATCGCTGGACGCCGGCCAAGCGGCCGACAGCCGCGACTGCTGCGGCATCCTGATCAAGCTGAGGGGAGGTCACGATGACAGCGATGAGTGTTTCCGCCGTGCAGCGTCCGACGCCCTCACGTTCGACGGCGCTCGCGGTCGTGGCAGGGCTTGCCTGCGCGCTTGCGATCGGCAAGGCGCTGCCGGTGACGATCGACAGTGTGTCAGGCGCGCTGGCGCCGCTCTGCGCCACCGCTGCGCAGAGTTCGCCGCTCGACAAGGTCGAGCCGATCGGCTCCTACGCGCTACCGAACGTCCCCGGCAAGCGCGTCACCATCGTGCGCGTATCCTACGGTCCGGGTGGTTTTTCGCGGCCGCATCGTCACGCAGGCTCGGTGACGGCCTACATCACCAAGGGCGAGATCCGCTCGCAGCTCGGCGGCGGCCCGGTCGAGACGTTCAGTGTCGGCCAGTCTTTCTTCGAGCCGCCGGGCTCGACGCATCTGGTATCCGCCAATGCCAGCGCAACCGAGCCGGCAGAGTTGATCGCGGTGTTCGTGGCGGATGAGGGTGCGCAGCTGACAACGTATTTGGAGTAGTGCCTCAACGTCGTCCCGGCCCCCCGCGCGCAATTGCGCGCTAGGCCGGGACGACACCGAATGTGTGGTGAGAGCAATCCGTTTGCACGAGTTGCTCAATTCTCCTCGCCGCTCGATCCCTCGCGCAGGTCCGGCTTGATCACGTCCTCGGGCAGCGTGTGTGCAACGGGCTGCGGAGCGCCTGCGATCTCCGGGCCGACCTCGCGGCCGCGGGCGCGGATCAGGCGCTCATAGGCCGAGACCAGCGTGATGTAGGGGCTGACCCAGATCCAGCCGTCGCGGGTGAACACCTGCACATCGAAGTGCAGGTGCATCGAGGTGCCGGCGGGATGGTCGAGATAGTTCGAGACCACGCCGATCTTCTCGCCTTCGCTGACGATGCGGCCGTTGACCAGGCCATCGGCGTTCATCGCCTGCGGGTTCATGTGCATGTAGCGGAAGCGGATGTGTTCGGTCCGGCTGTTGACTTGCAGCGTCGCTGCCTGGTCCTTGGCGTTGCGGATTACGATCGCGTCGCGCACGGCGACGACACCGCGCTGCTTGGGATCGCAGGGCTCGCGCCCTTCTCCGGGCGGCGGGCAATCGGCGGCGCGAATGTCCTCGCCCTGGTGGCCGTATCCGCCGGCGCACTGCCAGACCTCGAAGCTGCGGGACTCGCAGAAATTGTCGCGCCAGGGATAGACGGTCGGGTCGTCGCTCTTGTCACGCTTGCTGTAGGATTGCGAGCGTACGAAGGCCGGCGTCTTTTCGAGCGGAAAGCGGATCTGCGCATATGCCATCACGTCGGGATGGCCGCCTTGCTTGCGATAACCCGTATTCGGGATGATGTCGCCGCTCGGCCGATAGCTGAAATCCGGCGAACGCGCGGCAGGACGATCGAGGATGTTGGAGGCAACATCCATCAGAGGCCGCATCCGTTGCCCCCCGGCGACCCGCAGCGCCTTCAGGAAGCGTTCTGCGACCGGATAGGCTTCCTTGCAGGCGAGCCGCCGCGGTTTTGCGACGCTGTCGAGGCACTGGACCGACACCACATAGGCGACACCGAAACGCGTGAAGGCGTAACGCACATAGCCTTCCCTGATGAACCTGCGCAGGTCCGGATAAAGCGTTGTGAGAGGTTTGATCAGCTCGCCCTTGCCGCCTGAGGGATCGGCGATGTCATAGACGAGCGCCGATCCCGTGATCTGCACCTCGACCGGCCTTGCAAACACCCGGCTCGGCATGCCTTCGCCGGCGCCAGGTTCGAACGAGAAGGTCGCGCTGTAGCCGGCGGGACCGGCGTCGAACATGTCGACGGGATTGAAGTCAGCCTGGTAGCGCGACAGCGCTGTTGTAGCCGGCGCACCGTTGCGCTGCGCCTCGAGATACGCGGCGGCGTCGAACGGCAGCAGCACGGGCACGGGGCTGCGGGCGATACCGGTGAAGAATTGCGAGGAGATCGCGTTGAGCTGCACCAGCGCAGGCATCGCGCGCGGATCAAAGCGCGGCACCGAACGGCGGGGTGCGAAAATGAAATCGTCCGCGACGCGGGGACGAGTGGTGATCTCGGAGCGGAGTTGGTCCAGCGCTGCGCGCCAATCGACGCGCAGGGCCGTGAGCGAGGGGCTGCGGAATTCATCCGCAGCCAGCGGGGTGGCAATGAGGAGCGAAAGCGACGCCAGAAGTTGCGAGACGAAGCGGAAACCGTTCCCAACCACTGTCTCGCCCCCCGGCGGCACCTGTTGCGATCGATCTGTTCCCCGTTAGTCCTTGGCGCGCTCGGCGTAGGAGCCGTCTTCGGTCATCACCACGACGCGGGTGCCGACCGTGATGTGCGGCGGCACGGTGGTGCGCACGCCGTTGGAGAGCACCGCAGGCTTGTAGGAGGAGGAGGCGGTCTGGCCCTTGGTCACGGGCTCGGTGTCGACCACTTCCAGCGTCACGCGCTGCGGCAGCGCGATCGACACCGGGTTGGTGTCGTGCATGGACAGCTTGACCGTCATGCTCTCCTGAAGATACGCAGCGGCGTCGCCTACGACGTCCTTGGAGACCTGGACCTGGTCGTAGGTCTCCGGGTTCATGAAGTGGTAGCCGTCACCGTCCTCATAGAGGTAGGTGTAGTTGCGCTCTTCGATCGTGGCCTTTTCGACCTGGTCGGTGGTCTTGTAGCGCTCGGAGATCTTTACCCCGTCCGAGATTCGGCGCATTTCGATCTGGCTGACCGGGGTTCCCTTGCCGGGATGGATGTTCTCGGCGCTCACGACGACATAAAGCTTGCCGTCTTGCTCGATCACGTTGCCCTTGCGAATAGAACTGGCGATGACTCTCAAAGCTGTATTTCCTGCTTGCTTGGCCCGGCACCGGCCAGGACGTGGTCAAATCGATGGGGGACTTGGGGCCTCAAATCAGACCTCGGCGCCCGTTTCGGGCCGCAACATACTGATTTTGCCGTTGGATGCCAGCACTTTGCTGTTCCGAGGGGCGGTCGATTAATGACTGGGGACAAGCCGATTTCGCCGTTCTGGTCGCCCGAGCGGCACCTCGACCGGCGGCCGTTCCTCCAGGCCAGGGGGGCCATTACCGGGGCCCTACGGGGATTTTTCGCCGAGCAGGGCTTCGTCGAGGTCGAAACCTCCGTGCTCCAAGTCTCCCCTGGCAATGAGACCCATCTGCACGCCCCCAGGACCGAGATCATGCGGCCGGACGGCAGCCGGGCGAGCCGCTACCTGCGAACCTCGCCGGAGTTCGCCTGCAAGAAGCTGCTGGCGGCGGGTGAGACGCGGATTTTCGAGTTTGCCCGGGTGTTCCGGGACCGAGAGCGCGGCGACCTGCATCTACCCGAATTCACCATGCTGGAATGGTACCGGGCGGGTGCCCCCTATGACGCGATCATGGCGGATACCGTCGTCATCATCGCCCGCGCGGCGCAGGTGAGCGGCATAGGGACCTTTTCGTTCCGGGGCCGGACCGCCGATCCCTTCGCCGAGCCGGAGCTTGTGACTGTCGCGGGAGCCTTCGAGCAGTTCGCCGGCATCGACCTGCTGTCGACAATCTCGGGCGGCGAGGGTAACCGTGCCGCGCTTGCCGTGGCCGCCGGCGGGAAGGTCCGTGTGGCCGAGGATGACACCTGGTCTGACATCTTCAGTAAGGTTCTGGTCGAGCATGTCGAGCCGCAGCTGGGGCAGGGCCGTTTGACCATTCTGTTCGAATACCCATCTCCAGAGGCGGCGCTGGCACGGGTGAAGGCGGACGATCCCAGGGTCGCCGAGCGGTTCGAGGTGTATGCCTGCGGCGTCGAGCTCGCCAACGGTTTTGGCGAACTCACCGACGCCGAGGAGCAGCGCAAGCGCTTCACGGAATCGATGGCGGAGAAGCAGCGCCGCTACGGCGAGGCCTATCCTCTGGACGAGGACTTTCTGGCCGCAGTCGCCGCAATGCCGGAGGCGAGCGGCGTCGCGCTCGGTTTCGACCGGTTGGTCATGCTGGCGAGCGGCGCATCGCGAATTGATCAGGTGGTCTGGACACCGCCTGTAAATGAAACGCTAAGTGAGACATGAGGACGACAAATCTTGCACGCACCTTGCGCGAGTCGGCCGAGCTCGTCGCCGAAGGTCTGGCGCCCGCAGCGACGCTGCCGGCGCTCGAACGCGTTGCTGCGCGCTATGCGGTGGCGATCACGCCGGCGCTGGTCGAGTTGATCGACACCGCCGATCCCGAGGATCCCATCGCACGGCAGTTCGTTCCGACCGCAGCCGAGCTGGACGCGCAGCCGGGCGAAAACGCCGACCCGATCGGCGATCATCCTCACTCGCCGGTTCCCGGAATCGTGCATCGCTATCCCGATCGCGTGCTGTTCAAGCTCGTTCACGTCTGTGCGGTCTATTGCCGCTTCTGCTTCCGCCGCGAGATGGTCGGGCCCGGCAAGGAGAACGCACTCTCGGACAGCGCCTATCGTGCGGCGATCGACTACATCCGCGCGCATAGCGAAATCTGGGAGGTGATCCTGACCGGCGGCGATCCCCTGATGCTGTCGCCGCGCCGCATGAGCGAGATCATGGCCGATCTGGCCGCGATCGATCACGTCAAGATCATCCGTCTTCACAGCCGCGTGCCCGTGGCCGACCCCGCGCGCATCAGCGACGAGATGGTCGCCGCGCTCAAGGTCGACGGAGCGACCACCTGGGTCGCGTTGCATGCCAACCATGCGCGGGAACTGACCACTACGGCGCGTGCCGCCTGCGCGCGGCTCGTCGACGCGGGCATTCCCATGGTGAGCCAGTCCGTGCTTTTGCGCGGTGTCAACGACAGCGTCACCGCTTTGTCGGATTTGATGCGAGCTTTCGTCGAATGCCGGATCAAGCCCTATTACCTGCATCACGGCGATCTCGCGCCGGGCACTGCGCATCTGCGAACGACGCTAGCGCAGGGACAGGAGTTGATGCGGCAGTTGCGCGGGCGGGTGTCAGGGTTGTGTCAGCCTGACTATGTCATCGATATTCCCGGCGGCGCCGGCAAGTCGCCGGTCGGACCGAATTATGTGTCGGTGGCACAAAATACCGCAGGTGATGCGCGTGAAGCGGGAGCCGAAACGCGCTATCGTATCGTGGACTATTGCGGCGACGTTCATCTCTATCCGCCCGAAACCTGAGCGGTGTTGGAGCGTGCGCCGGTTGAGAATGGAGAGGCGGACATGAAAAAGATCATGGTGGCAGCATCGCTCGTGGTCTTGCTCGGGGGCGGGGCGGTTGCACAGACCGGCGGCTCCAAGGGATCGACATCGGGCGGCGCGACCCCTGGAACGGTGTTGCCGGCCCCCGTCGGTCACCGCCAGCCGCGCGCGGCCGACGTGCCGAGCGAGAAGAATCTGAGCAATCCGAACACTCCCGCGAACAAGGAAGACGCTGAGCTCGATCGCAAGATCAAGAGCATCTGCCGCGGCTGCTGATCTCTCTCACCTCTCCCCGCTGGGGAGAGGTGAGGAACTGAGCAAGCGACTGACACTTCGCCTCGTCACGCCGATCGTTCATGCAGCCCTGCGCGCTGAGTGTTGCGGCGGATCTCGACCGCATCGGCGAGCTGCTCGAGCACGGCCGCCGTCGTCGCCCAGTCGATACAGCCGTCGGTGATGCTCTGGCCGTAGGTGAGCGGCTTGCCGGGCACTACGTCCTGACGGCCGGCGACGAGATTGCTCTCGATCATCACGCCCATGATGCGGTTCTCGCCGCCTGAGATCTGGCCGGCAATATCGGTCATCACCAGCGGCTGGTTCTCCGGCTTCTTGCTCGAATTGGCGTGGCTCGCATCCACCATCACGAGCGGCGCGACGCCCGATTTGGTCAGCTCGTTACAAGCGGCCGCGACGCTTGCCGTGTCATAGTTCGGCTTGCTGCCGCCGCGCAGGATGATGTGGCAGTCCTCGTTGCCCGCGGTCGAAGCGATCGCCGAACGGCCGAGCTTGGTCACCGCCATGAAATGATGCGGATGCGAGGCCGACTTCACCGCGTCCGCTGCGATCCGCACGTTGCCGTCGGTGCCGTTCTTGAAGCCGACCGGACAGGATAGTCCCGACGCCAGCTCGCGATGGATCTGGCTCTCGGTCGTACGCGCGCCGATCGCAGCCCATGACACGAGGTCGGCGATGTATTGCGGCGTCGTCATGTCCAGGAATTCGGTGCCGGCGGGCAGGCCGAGATTGTTCACCGCCGACAGCACGTTGCGCGCCAGCCGCAGGCCCTTGTTGATGTCGAAGCTGCCGTCGAGATCGGGATCGTTGATCAGGCCCTTCCAGCCGACCGTGGTGCGCGGCTTCTCGAAATAGACCCGCATCACGATCTCGAGCTGGTCGGCGAGGTCCTCGCGCAAGTGTGCGAGGCGCTCGGCGTAGTCGAGCGCGGCCTTGGGATCATGCACCGAGCACGGGCCAACCACGACCAGCAGGCGGTCGTCCTGGCCGTTGAGGATCGCATGGATGGCGTTACGCGCCGCCATCACCACACGCGTCGCGGTGAGCGTGCGCGGGACTTCCCGCATCACCTCTTCCGGCGTGTTCAGCTCTTTCAGTTCGCGGATACGAAGATCGTCGGTCGTGCTCAGCACGGCGGGCTCCTGTCTGTGTTTAGAACCTGCCGGCCAACAAAAAAGCCGCCAGGTCTGGCGGCTTGTTCGGACGTTTGCTCCAATGTGTCAGATTGAGCGCGATCCTCCCGCCGCCAGCGAGCTGTCGTAGCTAAAGTACCAAAAATAGCTGGTGGCGACGGTGATCATGGCAGGCCATATAGCGCGCCGTTGGCGGGTTGTCACCCCCCAAACGGCACAAGACGCGACGAGGCGTCTCAAGTGTTGCTCTTGCGTGCCGCCAGGGCCATGCCGATCAGGGTGGCGCCGCCGAACAGCAGATTGATACCGACGAGGACGCCGATCGCCCATTCCGCCGAGCTCGGGAGGCCGGCGATCACCATGAAGGAGATCGCGATGTCGACGAAGCCCGCGATCAGGAGCCACGACCAGCGGCTGCTCAGCTCGCGGCGGTGCTCCAGCGCATACATGATGGTGGCGACGCCTTCGGCGAGAAAGTAGGCACCGAGCACGATGGTCAGCGTCAGCACCGCCTGGATCGGCCGGGCCAGCAGAATTCCGCCGGCGAGCACCGCCAGCGCGGCGGAGATCAGCGACCACCAGAAGCCGGGCGTGCTGCGCGCCCAGTAAGTCACGATCAATCCGCCGATGCCGCTGATCAGGAACATCCAGCCGAGGAAGATCGCCGTCGCAAGGCTCGCGAGCGGCGGCAGGATCAGCGCGGCAATGCCGAGTACGGCGAGCAGGATTCCTTCGAACAGAAAGGCCTTCCAATGCTCCTTGACTGCCTGGCTCATCGCGGACTGCATCCGTGAAAACTCCTCGGGCGATGTCATCGGCAGGCTCCAGAACGAGAGGGCTGGGCTCAATCTAGTATGCGCGCAGCGCGCTCGCCATCCCGCGGGCTCAACCGCCGCCGGGCGCCGATGAAAAACCTTCCGCGCTGGTGCGGATGCGGTTGCGGCCGAGAATGTAGATTGCGGTCGTGACAATCAGAAGTGCAAGACCGAGCAGGATCGAGACGAAGCCGATCGGGATCAGGGCCAGCGTCAGATTGCGCTCGGGATTGATCAGCCAGTGATGGATCGAGGTCAGCACGAAGGCAAGGCCGAGAAAGCCGATGCCGCCGCCGGCAAGCAGCAGCGCCCACATCCGGCGCAGCTGGCTGAGCCGCTCCCGCGCAATATCGGTCCGGGGCGCATGGTGGCGCGCGACCCGCCGGACCAGACGGATGGCGAAGGCGATCGAGCTGAAGCCGATCAACAGGCTCGCTGCGCCGAGCCACATCCGGAGCGTCGGGTCCAGATCCGGCATGCGCTGGAGGGTCAGCAGCGGGAAATCGAACGCCGAATGCAACGCGAGCGGGCCCGCGAAGATCAGCAGGCGGCTGGACAGGCGGGCCCAGTCGCGATTGTGGCGGTTGGCGCCCAGCGCCGTGCCAGCCCGAGCGATGGTGAGGTACGCGCCCGCGATGATGCCGAGCGCGCCATGGAAGGGCACGGTCAGCACGCTGCGCAGGGCGGCCAGCGAGCGCCACATCTCGGCATGCTGCACGAGGTAGGCGAGGTTCTCATAAGCGGCAAAGCCGAGGCCGACCGCGGCGCCATAGACCACCGTGTCCATCGGATTGGCGAAAGTCCGCCGCTTGGTCGAGGAGACCACTACGATGGCGATCACCTTGACGGCTTCCTCGGGCAGCGCGACGCCGAAGACCGAATGCATGGCGAGCGCGGCCCAGGGGTCGGCGGGCGCTGCGATCATCCTAGAGAAGGGGGCGCGGGCGAGGCCCAGCAGCGAAATACTGGCCGCGCCGAGCAGGAAGGCGGTCCAGACCTGGGCGGGCGGCCCTGGGCGCTCCTCGGCGGCAATAACGAGCCACAGCATCAGCAGCGCCGGGGCAATGGCGGCAGTTCCGATGACGGTGGGTAATGATTCAATCAGGTACATCGGCGCCGAAAATAGGTTCCCTTGATCCGCTAATCTACGTCCACCGATGCGACCATGTGTCATGAGCCTGCTGTCGCTTCGCTTAACAAGCGCGACAGCCGGCGTTCATAGGGGTGCCGCCGAACGTCAAAGACGTGCGCAATCAATTGCATGACAGAACCTGTTCGTCACCAATGGCAACAGTCGGGCGCCGTCATCTGGACTGATTGATAAGCCAGATCAAGGGAATGCGGAGGTTTCTTCGATTCACATGCACGCGTGGCCGCGAAGGCGACCATCGCCCCCGGCAACGGCGTTTCTCGCGTTCAGTGGGTGCTGAACGGCAGCGCGCCGGGGGCGATATCGAAGGCCCCGAGATGAAATTCCCCGCCGATGGGGGCGTCCGGCTCCGCCGGTTGCTCCAGCAGCGTGAACGCGGCCTGCGGATATTGCTTCCAGATCTCGAGATCGCCGGCGGTGATGGTGAGCCAGCCGAATGTGTACATGTAGCGTCCGGGCTCGGTGACCCGGCCGACCCTGTCCCAAGTGATCTTATCAACTGTGATCTTGTCGACTGCCATTCGGTCCCCCGATCGCAAGTCTGCAAAAGATGACATCAGGCGCGAGGCGCAGGCCATAAGCTGATCCCGCATTGGGGCCGCGATAGGGCAGCGATTTTTCTCAGGCCGACTGCAGCAAGGGCGTGCGGACAATCAGCCGGACGAGGTCGTCCCGGGACTGCTTCTCGGCGAATTTGACCGCAAAGCCGTGCTCGAACTTGCGGATCACGCGGCCGACGCAGGCGCCGACTGCAAGCGGGGTTCCGACCGGCGGATCGTACTCGCATGAGATCGCGACCCCGGCGGTGGAGACGTCGATGATGAAGCACGGATGGGTGCTGCCGTCGGCGAGCGTCAGGAACGTGTGTGAGACCTGCGGAACGAAACGCGCATCGCGCCGCAGCTCCTGGACGCTGGCGTCCTTCTGCTTCTTCTCGAGCCAGGTCAGCTTTTCAGACATCCAGGCGCGCCGCGCCCGCGTCATGTCGAGCTCCATCAGGAAGCCCGACTTCAGCGTCGCGCTGATCGTGCACTGGAATTCGCCGAAATCCTCGAAGTAGGAGGTGACGCGCTCGCCGACCTTGCCGACGACAGGCACGTCCACGATCATGCGGAAGGGTGAGACGCGCTTGGTCCGGCAGGCGAAGCTGCGGAGCTTGCCCTCGCAATCGTACCAGCGCGGCAGCGAGTAGCTGCCGCTCACGGTGACGTCCACTGCACGTTGCCTGAGGAACTCTGCGACGGACATGAAGTGCCAATGATGTTGGGGATTGCTTCCGTAGTTCCACGGTAGCAGTCAAATTCTAAGCAAATGATACCGGCACTCAGGAGCAGGGGTAAATTTCCGGTAAACGCGCGGTCCCGGCCTACGCGATAAGTCGCTGCGCAAATTCACAACGAAAAAGGGCGAGGTCGCGCACTCAGTGCGGAGCGCTATTTGACCTAGGGCTGGAACCTAATCCCGACATTAGGCGTTCGTTTTCGGGAATGAGCAGCGCCGTCGCCCCGGCGCAGCAAGCGCCGAGGCCGAGGTGTTGAGCTTGCGCGGGGAGAACGCTCATGAGACTTACCCTTTCAGTCATCAAGGCTGACATTGGCTCCGTCGGCGGACATACGAAGCCGTCGACACGCATGATGGCGGCCGTCGAGGGCGAGGTCGCCAAGGCGATCTGCAATGGCCTGTTGATCGATGGTTTTGTCTGCCACACCGGCGACGACATTGCGATCATCATGACGCACACACGGGGCGAGGGGAGCTCCGAGATCCATCAATTCGCCTGGAAGGCGTTTCTTGCGGCCACTTCGGTTGCGAAGACTTCCGGTCTCTACGGCGCCGGCCAGGATCTTCTCGCAGATGCACCTTCAGGAAACATTCGCGGTGCCGGGCCGGGCGTCGCCGAGCTTAGCTTCGACCACAGCCTCTCGAGTCCGAGACCCGCGGAGTCCTTCATGGTGTTCGCCGCCGACAAGTGCGGCCCCGGCGCCTACAACCTGCCGCTCTACCTCGCCTTCGCCGATCCCATGTATTGCGCTGGGCTGATGCTGCCGCCGATGATCAGGGGCTTCCGTTTCCATGTCATCGACATGGATCACACCGCTGGCGACAGCGTGATCGAACTCGACGCGCCCGCGGACAATTACCACATTGCCGCGCTGCTTCGCGACAACGAGCGCTTTGGCATTGATCGCATCGTTTCTCAAACCTATGGCGAGGTTGCCGCCGCCGTGTCGGCGCAGCGTCTTCACGCGATCGCAGGCAAGTACACCGGCAAGGATGATCCGGTCGCGATCATCAGGAACCAGGGAATTTTTCCCGCGCCCGAGGAAATCGTCTCTCCCTTCGCCAAGGCACACTTCGTAGGTGGCGATGCGCGCGGCTCGCATGTGATGCCGCTGATGCCCGTCCCGATCAATACACCGGTGACTGGCATGTACTGCCTGCCGATCGTTTCCTGCGTCGGTTTTTCGATCGACAAGGAAGGCCGCTTTTCCGAGTCCTATACCGATTTCTTCGACAATCCGGCGTGGGACGAGGTACGCCGGCGCGCGCAAAGCAAGGCAATCGAGATGCGCAGCCAAGGCTGGTCCGGCGCTGCAATGCTGCCCTATTCCGAATTGGAGTATGGCGGCTTCCGCGACACCGTATCCGCACTCCTGAAGCGTTTCCGCCTGCGCGAGGAGCGCAAGCCGGAAGCGGCCGCGTAGAGAACGTGTGACGCAGGCGCTATTGCGACATGCCATACTGGGAGGTGGGGCGTGACGAGGAAACGCATCGGCATTCTCACCGGCGGCGGCGACGTCCCCGGTCTCAACGCAATCATCAAGACGGTGACCTATCGCGGGACCGAGGACGACATCGAGGTCATCGGTCTCCGCCGCGGTTGGGAGGCCCTCACGCACCTGAACCTCGACGACCCCGCCAGCAAATCCCACTACCTCATCCCACTCAACCGCGAAAACACGCGCATCATCGATCGACGCGGCGGCACCGTGCTGCACTCGAGCCGCACCAATCCCTCCAAGATGAAAAAGCTGCCCGATCATCTGGCTGGCCAAGACCTTCCAATGTCGGAGAGTACCAAGGGCGGCGTCGCAACCAAGAGCTGGGACGTCACCAGCCGGGTACTGGCGAACTTATCGGGGCTCGGCATCGAACACCTCATCGCCATCGGTGGTGACGACACGCTAAGTTATGCGGACAAGCTCAGCGGGCTCGGCGTGAAGATCATCGCCATCCCGAAGACGATGGACAACGACGTCCGCAACACCGAATATTGCATCGGCTTCTCGACCGCGATCACCCGCGCCAGCGATGCCGTCCAGCGCCAGCGCACCACTATCGGCTCACACGAGCGAATTGGCATTTTCCGCATCTTTGGCCGCGATGCCGGATTTACGGCACTCTACACGGCGTACGCGACCTCGATCCGATGCGTGATCCCGGAGTACAAAGTCAATCTCGACAAGCTGATCCGTTTGCTGCTCGAGGAGAAACGCGCCAACCCAAGCAACTACGCGCTGATCGTGCTGAGCGAAGGCGCCCAGTGGGAGGGCTACAAGATGCAGGAATACGGCGAACCGGACGCCTACGGTCACCGCAAAAGGACGAACGTGGCCGAAGCCCTTGCCGATGAGATCAAGGGGCGCGCCGGCGAGGAGACCATCGTCTCTGATCTCACTTACGATCTGCGATCGGGCGATCCTGACTTCATCGACAAGCTCGTCGCCCTGACTTTTGGCAACATGGCCTATGATGCCATTCTGGAAGGCAAGTCCGGCCTCATGTCAGCGCTGGTCGAGGGGCGCTATGACCTTGTGCCTATCCCTGACGCCAAGCTCGGGCCGCGCAAACTGGACGTCGCCAGTACATACAACACGGAGCGGTACCGTCCTCTCTATTCCAACAAGCGGGGGCTGCCGATCTTCCTCAACCGCGCGTCTTGAGCGGGATAGTGGTTTGCCAATCGCGCAAAAAGCGAAACCAAATCAAAGATATCTTGGAAATGTGGCGCTCCCTAGCGGAATCGAACCGCTCTCTCCACCGTGAAAGGGTGGCGTCCTAACCGATAGACGAAGGGAGCAAACGCAGGGCCCCGCCGCTTTCCGCGGCACGGCCGCTGGCCGGCCGAACAGTGCCCGGCGGCTTGCAGCGGCGAACGTATAGTGGCCTTTGCGCTCCCGGGCAAGCCGTTCGGGAACGGTCTTTTGCCCGCGGTGGACAAGCGTCGGCCCCGGAATCATCCGGGGGCGAATTCAACGGTTTCTTAGGGTTCCCTGGGTAGCGCTGGAGTAGGAGATTTTCCTATGCCACCGCCCAAGAAGCGCGCAGAGCGCAAGCTGCTGTCGCGGCACGCCTGGATCACCCTCGACGGCGGATTCGCGGCGCGGCATTGCCTTGTCCAGGACATCTCGGCGACGGGCGCGAAGATCACGATGGACGAGGATGCGAGCCAGCTTCCTGGCGTGATCCGGATGGCTTTCGCTCGCGATGCGCGCACCGGGCGGAGCTGCCAGGTGGTCTGGCGCCGCGGCAAGTCGGCTGGCATCAAGTTCCTCTGACATCGCGGTGCCGACCCGGATGGCGCGCGCGGCCGGTCCGGGCTACAAGGCGGCCATGCGCACGCCGCTCCTCATCCTGATCTCGTTGCTGGCCACCTCCGCGACCGCGGCTGAGAGCCTGCGCCTGGCGCCCGCCGAACGGCCGCAAGCGGGCAAGGAGACCGGCAAGACGCTGCCGCTGAAGGGCACGGCCGGCACGGCGAAGGCAGGCTCCTGCGCCTCCTATGGCCCGCGCTTCGTCATGGTCGAGGGCACCGGGACCTGCGTCAAGATCGGCGGCTCGGTCAGCATCGACACCAGCATCCGGCGCTGAGGGCCATGGCGCCGGACCTGTTGCGGCTCGACATCCTCATCCCCGTGCTGATGTATGGCGCGCTGTTGTTGTGGGTCGGCCGCGGCCTGAGCTGGACCGCGCGGCTCGCTACCGCAGCGGTGACGCTGGCGCTGATCATCTGCGTGCTCCTGGTCGAGCGCGGGTGGCTCTAGAGCATTATCGGTTCTGATTGAATCAGAACCGAAGCTCTGGATTCTTGCTTTGACGCGTTTTCTTCACGCGAACCGGTATCCACTTCGCTCGAAAACGCTCTAGCACCACAACAAAATATGCGAAAACAACCCCATGCACAGTAGCCGTCAAGCGCCGCCATGACGCCGGACGGTTGCGCCACAACGGCGATTCCTCCCGCGATCATCGCGACTTACGCCGCGCCAGCGGTCACGACATCGGCGGTGCGACGAATTGTGCAAATCCTACCCGTTTGCCGAGCTCGGCGAGCCAGCGCGTGAGGTGCGGCTGCGCCGGCCGGCTGATGCCTTCGACGCCGAGCCAGCGCCGCGCATAGGAGCCGACCGCGATGTCGGCGAGCGTGAACGCATCGCCGTCGATGAAGCGGCGCGACGAGAGCAGGCGGTCGGCGATGGCCCAGACCTCGGCGGCGGCATCGGCATCGCGCTGCACCTGCAGCATGTCGCGCTCGGCGGGCGCGGTGCGCACGATGCCCCAGAACACCGGGCGATCGACGGGCTGCACTGTCGACAGCGTCCAGTCGAGCCAGCGGTCGACGCTGGCACGCTGCTTCGGCGCCTCGGGGTAGATCGGCGTGCCGCGCCCATGCGCGAGGCAGAGATAGCGCATGATCGAATTGGATTCCCACAGCACGAACTCGCCCTCGACCAGCGTCGGGATCCGCGCGTTGGGATTCATCGCCAGATACTCGGCCTCGCGGGTCTTGCCGTATTGCATGCCGGCGTCGATGCGCTCGTAAGCCAGGCCGAGCTCGGTGAGGCACCACAGCACCTTCTGCACGTTGACCGAGTTGGCGCGGCCCCAGATCGTCAGCTTGGTGTCAGGCATGAGGCGTCTCCCGCGGCGTTCTTCGGTGTCGTAGCCCGGATGGAGCGAAGCGCAATCCGGGGGCTTCGACCGCGGCGGTCCCGGATTACGCTGCGCTCCATCCGGGCTACAAGTCCACCTCGCGCGGTTGATAGCGGAATTCGCCTCATCGAGCGATGCGCGATTGTGCCGAGCCCCTCATGCAAAAAGCTCCGCCCGGGGCGGAGCCTTCATTGCAAATTCAACGCGACGCTCAGCGGCCGAAGAACAGCCACAACAGAATGATCACCGGGATCGGCACGCCAAGCAGCCACAGCAACAGCCCTCTCGCCATCGCATCCTCCTCCAATCGGCTTCGTTGCGAAGAGAACGGCCGGCGAGGGGCCTTGTTCCTGCCGAGCGCCTTACCAGTGGCCGGTATTCGGCATCGACGACCAGGGCTCCTGCGGCGGCTTCGGCTCGCCCTTCTGCAACAGCTCGATCGAGTGCAGGTCGGGCGAGCGGACGAAGGCCATGTTGCCGTCGCGCGGCGGCCGGTTGATGGTGACGCCGGCCTTCATCAGCTTCTCGCAGGTGGCGTAGATGTCGTCGACCTCATAGGCAAGATGGCCGAAGAAGCGATCCTCGCCGTATTTCTCCTCGTCCCAATTATAGGTGAGCTCGACCAGCGGCGCGCCGCGCGTTTGCGGCTGCTTCTTCAGCGCCTCGAGATCATCGGCCGAGCACAGGAACACCAGCGTGAAGCGCCCCTTGTCATTCTCGATCCGCCGCACCTCCTTCAAGCCCAGCGCATCCTGGTAAAACTTCAGCGCGACATCGAGATTGCGCACGCGCAGCATGGTGTGGAGGTATCGCATGTTTCTTATCCTTCTCAGAACGTTGTAGGAAGTTTCCGCCCGTTTCGACACGACGGGCATTAAATAGCAGCAAATTCAAACATGGTGCAGGGGTTCGCGTGACAATTGCGTGCCACCTGCCCTTTGCGCTCTCGATTGCGTGAGTGCTTCCTCATCTCAGGAGGCCATACAAATCGATTCCCCTTTCCATGGACGAACTCGCAACATTGAGAGACTAAGTCAGCTCGACTCCGCGTGCCGGCGCTCTTAGCTCAACAGGAAAGGCAAAGGGGTTTAAGTGGCCCTGCCGAGCCGAAGTGCGCCTCGGAATATCGTCAATTGAAGTCAGAACGCGAACCACGCCAGCACCGCGATGACAGGGAGAACGGCCATGCCGAAAAGCACCAGAGGTGCGGGCTCATCGCCTGCGCGATCCTCATGACGGCCTCCTCAAGGAAAGCCCCGCAGCGACGACGCCACGGGGCTTTCAGTGCCAACATGCAGAAGGAGCATGCCGGCACCGCTTGATCAATCGATTCCGACTTGTCGACCTGTTCCTATGGGACGCTGCGTCGAGACCCCGACGGTGCCTGTTGTTGCCAGTGTCTATTGGAGAGCCACTGACCTGACCCAGCCATCGGGTGGACGGGGTCTTCAATAGCGCCTCAGGCGGGGCGGCTAGGCCCCTTCTTCTTTTTCTTCTTGATGACCTTTGCTTGGGCCCTGAAGCCTGAGGCCAACGCCTTCAACTGCCGCGACACGAACTCGTCTGCGGTTTCCCGAGCCGCCCGCTCGGCTACCAGGGCCTGCTGCTTGATCTGTTTCGTCGGCTTCATTCCAAAGCCCTCCGCGCGTAAACGCAATTGGTTCTTGGGTGTTCCTCTTGCGGATAGACCCGATACTCTAGCGGCCGGACTCGCAGCTCGTAGGATGGGTAGAGCACTTGCGAAACCCATCATGTTTCGTCAGGCAACGAGGCCCTCGATGGGTTTCGCTTCGCTCTACCCATCCTACGAGCTCTGCCGGCTCACCAAAGTCTCGCTCTTGCGCCGTATCTCGGAGTTTTTTGTTGACCTCAATGTCAACCCCTCGGAAGTACGGTGACGGTGCACTCAATTGACAGGCGCCGCTAGCGTCGATCGAAGGCGCGGGGAGCAGGACATCTGGCGAATGAATTTGTGCACAGTCGCCGTAATACCAGATGATCTCACACACGACACAACGACAATTTCCTCGATCGCCTCGTCGCTGTAGCGGCTCACTGCGGTACGGTCATGAGTTCTAGCACGTGGCCGTCAGGGTCGCGAAAATAGACGCCGCGGCCGCCGTTCCAGTCGTTGAGCTTACCGTCGTCGAGGCTCCAGGGTGCGCTGCCATAGGCGAGATTCGCCTCGCGAATGCGGCCGAAGATGGCATCGAACTCGGCATCGCTGACGTGGAAGGCGTAGTGGTGGCTCTCGAACGCCTCGTCGTCGTCGAAGAGGAGCGTGAGCGTGTCGTTGATACGTACGGGCGCGAAATGGCCGTCTTTCGGATCGGCATGGAGGCCAAAAATGCGTGCAAAAAATTGCGCCGCTGCCCTCTTGTCGCGGGCAGGGACGATGGTGTGGTTGAGGGTGATAGTCATCGAAAGACCTCTCGCTATCTGCTGACCCCTACGCGCTCGGTCGGCCTGAGACGGCCTTATTCCTCGGGGGGTTGCAGACCCGACGACGTCAGCCATTCATCTATATGAGAAGCGGTTTCGAGCTGGCGCATTTTGCTTTCTAGAAGATCACGCTGTGGTCCTGGCTGCGTATTTTCCAGTTCCGCTATGATGCGGGCACGTTCCGCGTTCAGGTTGTCGTCAATGTGGGATTGTGAGTGTCTTCCCATGGCACTCTCCTTTCCCTGCGTGAATTGGGAGGGAGCGCAAACCGGCGTTCTCATCACCGATCAAAGCACAGCGCCGTGCGGTGATAGAACCAGTGTGCACCCGGAACCGGCGCGACGCCAGAACAAAAGTCGACCCAGCGAACGTCTGCTGGAGGTCACATGGGGACGTCGCCGCCATATTCGTCCTGGGCCCGTTCGCAACCCCGCAAGCCGACGTTAGGGCGTGGAAACAGCGGCAGCTGGAGTTACGGAGTTACGGTGACAGTGCACTCAATTCAGGCGCCGCTAGCGTTGATCGAAGGCGCGGGGGCGCAGGGCGTCTGGCGAATGAATTTGATGCACTGTCACCGAAATTCTGCCCTTCCTCCGTGCTCAACTCGTGACGTTTCACCGCGCCCGGCGCACGCCATCTTGAGATAGACTGGAGCACCTTAGCGCTGAATACCAAAGCCGGGAGGAGCCCATGGACATCGGGACCTGGCTATGTGGTCTGGGGCTGGGACAGTACGAACAGGCGTTCCGGGAGAACGACATCGATGCCGGGGTCCTCATGCACCTCACGGCCGAGGATCTGGTCGGGCTCGGGATCGTCTCGATCGGCCATCGCCGCAAGCTGCTTGCCGCCATTGCTGCACTGCGCGCCGGCTCAATGTCGGCAACCACCCCTGTTACGGCCGTACCCACCGTCACCTCCGGCAGCGCTGCGCTTGCACCGGAGGCTGAGCGCCGCCAGCTCACCGTGATGTTTGTCGACCTGGTCGACTCGACCGCGCTCGCGGCGCGGCTCGATCCGGAGGAAATGGCGCAAGTCCTGCGGTCCTATCAGAGTGCAGTGGCGGGCGCGATCGCGCGGTTCGAAGGGCACGTGGCGAAGTACATGGGCGATGGCGTGCTGGCCTATTTCGGCTATCCGCGCGCCCATGAGGATGAGGCCGAACGCGCGGTGCGCGCCGGCCTCGCGGCTGTCGCGGCGGTACACAGCCTGGCATCGGCGGATGGCGACACGCTGGCGGCCCGTGTGGGCATTGCGACCGGTCCGGTGGTTGTCGGCGAGTTGATCGGCGAAGGTGCGGCGCGCGAGGAGACCGTGGTCGGTGACACGCCGAACCTCGCCGCGCGCCTGCAGACAATGGCCGCGCCCGGCACTGTGGTGATTTCCGCCCGCACCCGGGAGCTCATCGGCGGACTGTTCGAGCTTACCGAGCTCGGCATGCAGATCTTGAAAGGCTTTCCCGTTCCGGTGCGGCCCTGGCGCGTGGTCGGGGAAGGCGCCGCCGAGAGCCGGTTCGAGGCGTTGCACGGGGCTGGCCTGACGCCGCTGGTCGGTCGCGACCATGAGATCGGCCTGTTGCTCGAGCACTGGGAGCGGGCCAAGGAGGGAGATGGCCAGGTGGTTCTGCTCGGGGGCGAGCCTGGCATCGGCAAGTCGCGCCTTCTGCGGGCGCTGCGCGGGCGACTTGAGAATGAGCCGCATACGGCCCTGAGCCACTACTGCTCACCGCACCATCAGACCAGCCCGCTCTATCCTGTGATCGGGCATCTGGAGCGGGCGGCGGGCTTTGCTGCGGACGATCCCGCTGCAACGCGGCTCGACAAGCTCGAGGCGCTGCTCGCGCTATCGACCGAACATGTCGCCGCGGTGGCTCCGCTGCTCGCGGCATTGCTGTCGCTCGAGACGGATGCGCGCTACCCGCCGCTCGACATGAGCCCGCATCGGCAGAAGGAGCGGACGCTCGAGGCGTTGGTCGATCAGGTCCTGGGGCTTGCGACGCGCCGGCCCGTCCTCGCCTTGTTTGAGGATGTGCACTGGGCAGATCCGACCTCGCTCGAGCTGCTCGATCTGCTGGTCGACCGGGTGCAAGGCGCCCCCGTGCTCGTCCTCATCACCTTCCGGCCCGAGTTCGTGCGGCGCTGGACGCGCTATGCCCATGTGACCCCGCTGACCCTCAGCCGGTTGAGCCGCCGGCAGGGCGCGGCAATGGTCGCGCGGCTGAGCGGCGGCAAGGCGCTGCCGCCTGCGGTGCTCGACCAGATCGTCGCGAAGACCGACGGCGTGCCGCTGTTCGTCGAGGAGCTGACGCGGACTGTGCTGGAGACCAATCTGCTGCGCGATGAGGGCGACCATTACGCGCTCGCGGGGCCGCTGCCGCCCATGGCAATCCCAACCACACTCCAGGAATCGCTGTTGGCCCGGCTTGACCGGCTGGCCCCCGCCCGTGAGGTGGCGCAGGTCGCGGCCGCGATCGGGCGGGAATTCTCTTATGAACTGCTCGCGAGGACGGCGCAGTTGCCGGAGAGCGACCTGCAGGCGGGGTTGGATGACCTCGTCGATTCGGGCCTCGTGTTCCGGCGCGGGACGCCGCCGCAGGCAACCTACAGCTTCAAGCATGCGCTCGTGCAGGACGCCGCCTATGCGACCCTGGTGCGCGTCAAGCGACAGCGCCTGCACGCCCGCATCGCCGCCGCGATCGAGCAGCATTTTCCGGAGACTATGCAGGCGCAGCCCGAACTTGTGGCCCACCACTACACGGAGGGAGGACTGACCGAGCCGGCGACCGAGTATTGGTTGAAGGCGGGACAACGAGCCATCGCCCGATCGGCTATGGCTGAAGCGCTTGCGCAGTTACGGAACGGATTGAATCTTGTCGCGGGGTTGCCCGAGGCCGATCGAAGGCGGCGCGAACTTGACCTGCAGGTTGCGTTGGGCGTCGCGCTGATGGCCACGCAAGGCTGGGCGTCGCCGGAAGCTGGACGGGCCAACGCCCGTGCCCGCGAGCTCTGCGAGCAGATCGGAGCCACCGCCCAGCTCTGGCCCGTGCTCTATGGTCAATGGGTGTTTCACGGCGTGCGCGCCGAGCACAACGCGGCGCGCGAGGTGGCAGACGAGTTTTTGCGCCGGGCGCAGAATCATCAGGAAACTTCCGCAACCATAGTTGCTCACCGCGTCAGCGGGACCGGTGCCCTGTGGCGCGGCGAGATCGCCGCTGCCCGCCTCCATCTGGAGCGGACGCTCGCGCTCTACGACCCAGAGCGGCATCGCTCGCTCGCCTTTTTCTACGTGCAGGATCCTCGGGTGGCGGCGCTGTCGGCGCTGTCATGGACGTTGTTGGCGCTGGGCTATCCGGAACAGGCCTTGGCACGGAGCCGCGAAGCGCTCGATGCCGCCAACGATCTCAATCACCTCAACACGCTGGCGTACGCTCTCCTGTTCGCGTGTCTCTTCGAGCAGTACCGCCGGGCGGGGCCCGAAGCCCGGAATCGAGCCGAGGCACTGGTTGAGCTCTCGACCGAGCAGGGTTTTCCGCATTTCCTCGCGCCTGCCATCGTGATCCGTGGATGGGCTCTGACCGAGTCAGGTGAGTTAGAGACAGGGCTGGCGCAGCTTCGGCAGGGCTTGCCGGCTTGGCGTGCCACCGGGGCAAATGTCTATGAACCGCATTTCCTCGGCCTCCAGGCCGAGGCGCTTGGCCGCTCCGGCGCAGTGGAGGAAGGCTTGGATTTGATTGCAAAGGCGCTCGACCGCGTGGAAGAAACCGGCGAGCGGTGGTTCGAGGCCGAACTCCATCGGATGATGGGCGAGCTGATGCTGAGGCTGCCGAGGCCCGATCCGATCGCCGCGGAAGCACGGCTCTGCCATGCCGCTGCAACCGCGCGCCGGCAAGGCGCCAAGCTCTGGGAACTGCGCGCAGCGACATCGCTCGCGCGACTTTGGATAGAACAGCGCCGGCGCAGCGAAGCTCACGACCTGCTCAGTCCGCTCTATGGCCAGTTCGCTGAGGGCTTTGAGACACTAGATCTTCGGGCTGCTAGAGCAGTACTTCAAGAGATCATTGTCAGCTCCGAGAAGAAGCCGATCCCAGGTCCCAGCAGTTGATTCTGCAACGAGCATCGCAGCTCCCAAGTCGGCCGCGCGGGAGACCGCGTCCTAGTAGATCGCCTGGCCCCACCCAACCTCAGCCAGAATTTCGGAACGCGGAGAACGCCTCCGCGTTTGCGACACGTGAGTAAGGCAGGTGCACTGCCCGCCTCAGCGCCCAACGCCAGCGGCGGGCTCTCATGAGTTGCGTCAGTGGCGAAGCGTACCAAGGCACCTCCGGCCAAAGCGCCGGAAGCCGCGCCCATGCCGGGCTTCATCAGCCCGCAGCTGGCGATCCCGAAGATGAAGCCGCCTTCGGGGGCTCGGTGGATTCACGAGATCAAATACGACGGCTACCGCATCCAGCTCCGCATTGACGGCGACGACCGCAGAGCCTTGACGCGGAAAGGTTTGGATTGGACGAACAAGTTTTCCACCATTGCGGGCGCCTTCGACATCCAGGGACAGGCGATCGTGGATGGCGAGGTCGTGGTCATCCACGAGGATCGTCCCAGCTTCGCCGAGCTGCAGGCCGATCTCGCAAGGGGCGATCAGGATCGCCTGCTGTACTTCGCCTTCGATCTCCTGTGGCTCGATGGGCGAGACCTTCGGAACTTGTCCCAGCTTGCCCGCAAAGAGCTGCTGAAGCAGCTGATCGAGAGCCACAAGCTGGAGAAGCCGATCGTCTACAGCGAGCACCATGTCGGGGACGGGCAGGCGTTGTTCGAGGCCGCAAGCAAGCTCAACTACGAAGGCATCATCTCGAAGCGGGTTGACGCGCCGTACCGGTCGGACCGGGTCGAAGCCTGGCAGAAGATCAAGGCTGTCCAGCGCGAGAAATTTCCCGTGGTCGGGTTCATCAAAGATCCCTCCGGCGTCGCGGCGCTATACCTCGGCAAGCAGGAGGGCAAAGAGCTGCGCTACATGGGCAAAGTCGGGACCGGCTGGTCTCGAACCAAGTCCGCGGAGATCCGCAAGGCACTGGAGACCGTCGTCAGCCCCAAAACCAAGCTCACCAAGCCCGTCAGTAAGCCGAAGGCCACCTGGGTCGAGCCGAAGTTCTACGCTGACGTGGAGTATCGCGACATCACATCCGAAGGGTTGTTGCGCGCCAGCTCATTCAAGGGGCTGAGCAAAGGAACGCGCCGTTCCTAGCTGCGTTTTAGCTTCCACAGTATGCGTGGAGTACCGGCCGTGAAACCGGATCGCGTGAGGGCAGCCGTCAAGCAGGCCCAGGCCATTCTCGCAAGCTATGTCGAGCCGGGGGCGCGCGACGGCAACAAGACAATCAATGATCTGCTGGATGTTCTCGATGACGAAGAGCTGATCGAGGCCATGGAGAGGGAAGATGCGCAAGGCACTGGCAGAACTGAGTGAGGACGAACGTGACGTGTTGCTTTATCTGGCCGACCTCGGCACTGCAGCATGTCTCTCGGGCCTGATCGTCAGCATCCTCAAGCTCATAGGCGATCTGTTCTGACAAAGCCTGATTGCCCGATCTGGCTTGGCATCGGCTTTGTGTGCGAGAGCCATCCCGGTCGCGCTCGGAGTCCTTTTCGGAGGCCTCTAATAGTGGTCGCTGGCCAACAAGCGGGAGCCGGCCGGACTTGCACCGTGCTCGTCGACCTCATGGGTTCGAGCAAGTCGGCGTGGGGCTACCACGGGAAAGTCCGCTGAAAGTCCGCTAGCGAACAACGCCTGCCGCATCGTCGTCCTCGTTCGGCAAGAGCCAATCGATCGCAAGCAGGCCGGCCTCAAGTAGAACGAAGGCAACAATGCCGCCGAGCAGTCCGAAGAACACAATCGAAAAGGTTGCGAGCATGATCGCGCAGAAGACGTCGGCAAGCACCTTGTAAGTGCGTTGCGCCTGGTCCTGCTTGGGCATGAAGTACGGCATCCCGGCTCCTCCAGCATTTGGGTCAGCCTAGTCAAAACGAGCGGCGATCGTCTGTTCCCTATGGAAGGTAGGGCTACCCGCGCACTCGCACGCGTGCATCCGTCTGGGCGGGTGCGACGTAAGGGCGGCGCAGGCGGCACAATTCCTACTTCTCAGTCCAACGTCGGACTCGACTTTACGTTCCGTTTTTGTTCTCATGGGCCATATTCAAAATCGCGGGGCTGAACATGCCGGACCTGGACGTTGTCAGGCGGGAGATCGAACGGATGCGCATCCGGATGGGAAGGCAGAGGAAGGAGATCCTCCAATTGCAGCGGGCGGGAGTCGGGACGGCCTCGGCCGAAGCGCTGCTGTCGCGGATGGAAGCGAAGATTGAAAGTCTTTGCGCCCAGCGGGACGCGCTGAAGAGCGCGCAGCCGCGCCAGACCAAGGGCAGGGTGCTCGGCGGGAGGACATGGTGAGCAGGCGTTGGTTCGACGATGAGAGAGAGCTATCGCCCTTCCTGACCGCGCTCGAGGATGTTCGCCGAAGAGCGACGCGGGAAGGGTGGTGCTATGCCCACGTCCAGGCCATCATCGTGGCCATCGACCAGTACGCGGAAGCTGCGACCGGTAATCGCGAGTATTTCCTGAACAAGCCGGTTTCAATTGGTGAAAGCCGGAAGGCCGGGGACGTTCGGTGAGGGGCGGTTCTACTGCGGACAGGCCGAGTGGTTACGGCGGTTGAACCCCGCTGACGACCGACGCGACCTATTGCCATGCTTCAAGGCCTGCTCAGCGCGATCGCGGAGATGCTCCTGTCTGCCGCATGGAGCGCCACCGCCCGATTTTTCGGTCTGGAAAACGTCGTCGAAAGCGTGACGGCGGTCTTCGGGCTCGGCTGCATCGTGATTGGCTTCACGGTGTTCGTGCTGGGCGGCCAGTGAATGTGGGAAGGCTCGCCCACCCGGATCGCATCTTGCGATGCGATCCGACCTCTCCCTACGGGAGAGGTGCTCACGGCCCGCACCGATTCAATCAAAACGCATCCGCTTCAGGCTGCGATCCGTTGCTCGACCGGCGCCGTCAGGTATTTGAGCACTTCTGCATGCTCGAGGTCGGGGACCGCGATGGCCGTGTGGCTGTACATCGCATGGCTCCGCGAGTTTGCGATCTTGTCCAGGATCTCTTTGCCTTTGATGACGTGGAGGCCCATGCCGTCACCAGAGGGGAAGATCGCGAGCACGACGTCATAAGCTGCGATGACGGCTCGCAGCGCTTCGGCCTTGTCCTCGGCGATATCGACAAAAACGCGTACATCAGCCGCGAGTTCACGCAGCTCGTTAAAATCCAGCACTGTGAGGATACTCCAACGCAACGATACTGATGCGAGATTGGAGGCGTTAGGTTACCGAAGTCTCAACAAGGCGTGCCCAGTCACAAGTTTCACGATGAGGTGACTCGTCGTGCTCGCTAGCGCTTGGCTTCGTCTTTGCGAAGCCTGGCCTCCGCAGCCTCGTCCACGAGGTTCAAGGCGAGGCCGTCATAGCTCAGCTTGAGCTCACGGCCGACGATCCATGTCCATCCCGCGTGGACCTTGATCGGCTGGGCGTTGAACTGGTCGGAGATCGATTTGACGGCGGCGTCCTGCGGCCCCGGATTGTTCAACTCCGCATGGACGCGCCAGATCGGGTGCTTGGCGTCAGCGTCGTCATTATCGACCGTGACCTTGGCGCCATTGATCTCGCATTCGAGGACGTACGAGCCCCGGATCTGGCGGCAGAGGTAGCGACGTTGACTGACGAGCTTGCCGGTCTCGTCGAACGTCATCCCGGGCGAGAAACCGAAGATGTCGGATTTCTTCACGAGGGCCAGGGACGCGGGCTTCAAGAAGCTCGGCTGGATGGCGACGAGGGCGGCGATTGCAACAACGATCAAGCCGGCGATGACGATAGCGACCTTCATGAGTCCCCCACGAGAAACCTTTCGACCATATAGCAGCCGCGGCGCTCTATCAGGCCGGCAAAAGCGAAAACCCCGCCTGGGGAAAGCGGGGCTTTCTGGTGGGGTGAAGCTTAGGGACTTCAATGAGTAAGACGCGCCAGGCGGCAAATGGTTCAAAAAGAATCGGCAAATGCTGCAACATCTTTCACAGGAAGTCGGGAACCCTAGAGAACCCCTGCTTGCGTTTTGGGCCTCGATAGGCTCTAAGCCCGGTCACTTCATGACCTCTGGCATGAATTAGAAGCGCGCCTCCGCGGTCCGGCCGCGTCCACAGCAGAGTTTACGCACGCGCATCCCTTCAAAGGAATTCAGAACATGGCGAAGATGACGAAGACCCAATTGATCGATGCAATTGCGGAAGGCACGCAGCTGTCGAAGAACGACGTGAAGTCGGTGATCGAATACATGGCGACGGTGGGCTACAAGGAGCTCAACGAGTCCGGCGAGTTCGTCATTCCCGGCTTCGTCAAGATGTCGGTGGTGAACAAGCCCGCGACCGAAGCCCGGATGGGCATCAATCCCTTCACCAAGGAGCCGATGCAGTTTGCGGCCAAGCCGGCGAGCAAGTCGGTCAAGGCCTCGCCGCTGAAGGTGGCCAAGGACGCCGTCTAAGGCGCCGGCGGGCCACTTCGCGCAGCATCGCAACGGATCAGCGGCTGAAGTCGAGGTGGTGCTCGGCGATCACCACGACGATCAGGAGAAACCACAGGGCCCGCCGGCCGTCGCCTGCCGCGCAACCGCGGCTGACAAGAAAAACCCCGCGCTTTCGCACGGGGCTCTCTTGGCCGACGGCGTTGGGATTTCAGCGCCTGGCCGCCGGCTACGTTCGTAACGTAAGGTTGAAAATCCAAAAAGCAACAGCGCCGCGATGACGGAGTATGTTCGTCAGGCGGCGCTGCCGTATGACTGGGCCCTGAAATCCCCAGCCTCCATGGGTCCCGCGCAGCGCGGAAAAGGTTCAAGCCGCCGTGCCCCTGTGGAATTTCGGGGAGGGGCTGGACTTTTTGTTCTCATTTTGTTCTAGTCAATCATCTTCTCTTGGAGGTGATTCATGACCGTCGAGAAACAGCGCGAAGTGATCAGGCTCTGGAACGAGCTCAGGAAGCTCGAAGGCCCGGCTGCAGAGGAGCTGCGCATCCAGATCCTGGAATGCTTTTCGGAGAAGGGCAAAGCAAAGCGGGCGGCGTGAGTGGATCGGCGAGAGTCGACGCAACGTGCGACGGAACGAACGTGTGAAGTCACGCGTTCGCGCAGCATGACGTGCCCGCAATGCGCCAAGCCGATGACGGCAAACTCACCCAACAGCTTTCGGTGCGAGTCGTGCCGCGAGATCGTCATCGTGTTCACAGTCTAAATTCTTGCCGCCGAAAATTTTGCCGCCGAAGAGTCCTGTGCCGGTGGCGGCGCCCGCTTTCATCGATCGTTAGGATTCGCATCTCTCTGATTTTTCCGACTCCGATTCGTTCTTTGCGAACGAAATGGAGTCGGATGCAGAACAAGCCGTGCCTTCTGTATCGATGCGGGACATGTCGGTCACGGCTGGCTTTTGCAGGCAGTCGTTTGTTGCGACCGCGACTCGCGGCTGCGCCAGGACAAACTGTCGGTGCCGCAGCGATCGACCTCACGTGATCGGGCACTCGCCGCGCGCGCTCACACCACTTGTTAAGAGTTGCTCCGCGCCGATTTCTTCGATTCCGATTCGCTCTTCGCGAACGAAAGGGAGTCGAAGCTGGAACAAAGGCGGTCGTCGAGCCGGGGCGACGCAACGCCTAACGAAACCTTGTCCGAAAGCCGATAACCCTATTCGGTTAGGTTAAAAGCCCAATCGCGTTGCGCTTGCCGCTACTTGGGATAGGTGTGGCAACGACAATCAAGAAGCGATTTTGCGAAGAAGCCATTTTGTCATGACGCCATTTTCAGAGCCGTCCTTTCATCAAGGCGATCGCCACACCTACCGGCGCGTCGCCATCGTCGGCACGCTCTTCTGTCTCGCTTTCGTGGGGATCAGCTTCTCGCTGCGGCCGCAGGCCGAGGACACCCGTGTCGCGGTCAAGGCCGATCGGCTGGTGCGCACGGCAGGGCAGGCGCTGCACGCGAACTAGCGCTTCTCGCCGCAGATCCGGTCGTTCGCGGACGTATCCCGGAACGTGCCGCCGCGCGTCGCGAGCGCCACGAAACCGGCATAACCGCACAGGTTGAGCAGGACTTCGAGCCACGCGGGCATGTCGGGCCTCTTCTGCCTGAAGACGACTTCAACGTGTGCGCGAAAATCTTGTTCCGCGCTCACAAAAAGAAACGTCTTTCGGTGCCGCGAGGAAGGATCGAACTGCCGGCCGAAGGCCGCAACGCTGGCGGCCGCTATGGTCTGCTGCATCTCTCCTGCGAAACTAAAAAACCCCGCCAGCACCGCGGAGGATGCTGACGAGGTCTTCGTGCTGTCGCCTCAACCCGGATGGCGGAGGCTTCCGCACTTGCGATGTCAATCGGCGCAGCGAGCGTTCGTTCCCGCGGGTTCACGGTTTTTTTGACCGTTTTCGGTTCCGCACTGCGCGCAACCATCGCAGGCCCTCGCAGTTGTCCCGCGAGACGCGCGAAGGAGGAAAATCATGAAGAAGACACTGGCAGTTCTGGCCACCGTCGCAGCCGTCGGCGTAACCGCGGTCGCGGCGCCTGCGCCAGCCGAGGCGCGCGGCCGCGGCATCGGTCCGGGCCTCGCATTCGGCCTTGCCGCCGGCGCAATCACGGCGGGCGCAGTCGCAGCATCGCATCCCTATGGCTATTACGGGCCGGGCTACGGCTATTATGACGACCCGGGCTACTATTACGGACCGGGTCCCTACGCCTATTATGGCGGCGGACCGTACTACCGGCACCACTACTGGCGGCACTGGTAGCGAGTTTTAAAGCGAAAAGCCCGGAGCGAGGCTCCGGGCTTTTTTCGTTCGTGTGCGCGTGACGTCACGCCCTACGGCCAGAGCGAGGGACGTTCGACCTTGCGGGCATTCTCGAGCGTCGACACGAAATATTCCTCGCGCTCGCGCTTGAACTTCTCCTGGGTGGCGCGGAAGGCGGCAACACGGGTGGCAATCTCCTCGCGTTCGCGCGCTTTGCGTTCTTCATCTTCGGTCATATCCATCCCCTCTGTTCGCACCTGTTTCCACTGACCTCGAGCACTGCCGCCGCATCGCGCTGCGAGTCGGATTCGATACATCCATTGGGGCTCCCGAATGGGGCGTCAATGGGGAGGAGGCATTGCAGGATTGTGATATGCGATGGGCAGCAGGAATTGCCGAGTCCTGTTTCTGTTCGCTCTTTTCGCCACGGTGGATCAGAGCGTCAATTATCTTGCCGCTTGTCTTGCAGCGAGCGCAACACACATCGGGAGCAGCGCGTGATAGCATCGGACCTTGGCAGCGGCGTTGAACGGCTCGGCGACATGATCGCCGAAGCGAAGCGAATCGTGCCGTTCACCGGTGCCGGCATCTCGACCGAATGCGGCATCCCGGATTTCCGCTCGCCGGGCGGCATCTGGACGCGCAACCGTCCAATCCCGTTCGACGAGTTCGTGGCGAGCCAGGATGCGCGCGACGAATCCTGGCGCCGGCGCTTTGCGATGGAGGAGGTGTTCGCGGCGGCAAAGCCGGGCCGCGGCCACCGCGCTTTGGCCTCGCTCTACCGCGCGGGCAAGGTTCCCGCCGTCATCACCCAGAACATCGACAATCTGCACCAGGCCTCGGGGCTGGCTGCCGAGCACGTGATTGAACTTCACGGAAATACTACTTATGCGCGATGTATCGGATGCGGGCAGGCCTATCAACTCGACTGGGTGAAGCGCCGTTTCGATGCGGAGGGCGCCGCGCCCAATTGCACCATGTGCGACGAGCCGGTGAAGACCGCCACGATTTCGTTCGGCCAGATGATGCCCGAGGATGAAATGCAGCGCGCAGCTGCGCTGTCGCAGACCTGCGACCTCTTCATCGCGATCGGTTCCTCGCTGGTGGTGTGGCCGGCAGCGGGCTTTCCGATGATGGCGAAGAACGCCGGCGCACGACTTGTGATCATCAATCGCGAGCCGACCGAGCAGGACGACATCGCCGACCTCGTGATCCATCACGACATCGGCGAAACGCTCGGGCCCTTTGCCGGCAATTGAGGCATCAATTTGATTCGCGGCTGTGCAAGCTGTTCATAGGTTCCGGCGAATCTCTTTTTTGTCTATGCCTCGCAACCGGGAGTGTTATCTTTTGAGTCGAAAGATTCGCGTCGCGTCGAATTGAGAACATTCTCTTAAGACGCGTGATTCGAGCGCCGCCAAAATGGCGGGTTGCATGGCAGTGTGGGGTCCGGGGTTATGGGGTCGTCGGACGGATTTGAGTCCAAGAAGGTCGGAGTTCCCGTGGGCGAGCACGGCAGCGGTCGCGACAGCGCGCTCAGCCCCTTCACCGGACTGGGTGAGGGCAGCGCCAACCTCGTCGAGGTTCACGGCGTCATCAAATGGTTCGACGCCTCAAAGGGCTACGGCTTCATCGTGCCCGACAATGGCTGGCCCGACGTGCTGCTGCACGTCACCGTACTCAGGCGCGACGGCTTCCAGACTGCTTACGAGGGCGCCCGCATCGTCGTTGAGTGCGTCCAGCGCGCCAAGGGCTATCAGGCATTCCGCGTGGTCTCGATGGACGAATCCACCGCGATCCATCCGGCGCAGATGCTGCCGCCGCGCACGCACGTCACGGTCACCCCGACCAGCGGCCTGGAGCGGGCCCAGGTCAAATGGTTCAACCGGCTGCGCGGCTTCGGCTTCCTGACCTGCGGCGAGGGCACGCCCGACATCTTCGTGCACATGGAGACACTGCGCCGCTTCGGCATGACTGAGCTGCGTCCCGGCCAATATGTGCTGGTCCGATTCGGGCCCGGCTCCAAGGGCATGATGGCGGCCGAGATCCATCCCGAGACCGGGTCGCCGGGCTTGCAGTCGCACTAAAGTCTTATCGGTTCTGATTGAATCAGAACCGAAGCTCTAGATTCTTGTTTTGACGCGTTTTCTTCACGCGAACCGGTATCCACTTCGCTTGAAAACGCTCTAAAGGCATCAATTCCCGCAATCGTGAGCAGAGGCGTGCCGGCCAGCCAGCGCGCCTCTGGCTTTTCCGGCGACCGTTGCGTAAGGACTGTTCCAGGTCCCACGCCCCGAGAGCCCCCATGAATTCTGATCGAAAGGCCGTCTGGTCCGTTGCGAAGGGCTGGCTTGCCGCCATCCTCGTCGTTGCCGGCATGGCGGTCGCAATCGGATCTGTCCGCGCCGCGAGCTTCCAGCCGCTCGAGATCGTCACCAGAAACGGCGTGCAGGTGTTCTCGGTCGAGATGGCGACGACCGAGCAGGAGAAGCAGACCGGCCTGATGTACCGCAAGGAACTGGCCGACGGCAAAGGCATGCTGTTCGACTTCAATCCCGAGCAGGAAGTGTCGATGTGGATGAAGAACACCTACGTCTCGCTCGACATGATCTTCATCCGCGCCGACGGCCGCATCCTGCGCATCGCCGAAAACACCGAGCCGATGTCGACCAAGATCATCTCCTCCCAGGGGCCGGCCCGGGCGGTGCTGGAGGTGGTGGCGGGAACAGCGCAGAAATACGGCATCCGTCCTGGCGACCGGGTCGCCCATCCGCTGTTCGGCAGCAAATAGGCGCCCGGGAACGGCGTCATTGGCGCCTTGCTGGCGCGCCGGGAAGCGTGTATCGACGGGGCTCGCCGGACATTCGGGGTATAGCGCAGCCTGGTAGCGCGGCAGTTTTGGGTACTGCAGGTCGTTGGTTCGAATCCAGCTGCCCCGACCAATAAAATCAATCACTTAGCGTAATATTTTGCAGCTTTGTCTTCCCAGATTTTCCGATTGGAAAGATTATGGGAAGACTGGAATGCCGGTTGATATCGCGGAGATCTCGGACCTGATTGCCGAGGGACGGAAGTTCACCTGGGACAACTTCGCGGAAAAGAGCCCTCGCCATGGTGGCGCCGTCCGTCGCGTGGCTTGTTTGGCTGGACCGCGTGAACGCGGTCACCGCACAGATGGAGCCCTCTGTGATCAGCTCGATGATCGTAGAAGGCTCAAAGATGGTCCTGGTTGGATACCTTGACGATCGTTTTTACCGTGCCAAGAAGCTGCTTCTCAATGGCCTGGAAGCTGTGCTGGTTCGCGCGAACCGAACGATCCCCGCGTCAGATCGTGTTGTCTCGCTGAGCCACAACTCGCCTGAGCAGCAACAGGCGCTTGAAAAGCTCGATGAGCTCGTCGCCGCCGTCAAAGAGACGAACGATTTTCCGGGCGAGCCAGAGGAGAGGGAGCAGATCGTCGCCGAGTTATCTGCCGGCCGTCGGTTGCTGGAGGCGGCGCGAGTGCGCGTCGCTGCGGTGCGCGAGACACTTGCTCCAACCTTGAAGTGGATCGGAGAAAAGGCGGGCGGGGCGGTTATCGGCAAGCTGGCCGCAGACGTTTGGCAATACCTTGCCCACCTTCACATCTTCTAAGTGAGTCAATTTGACTCAGGAACATCGCGTCCGCCGGTTCCCATGGTGCCCTCGGGTCAGAGGGGGGCAGATCATGGATGCGGTGTCGACGGTGGGATGGATCGTCCTTGCGGTCGTTTTCGTGGGAGTTGTGGCCGCCGCCGGCCGGCGAGGGTGAGGGGCCTAAAAGTAGGGCCAGGCCACTGAGCGGCCTGTTTTGGTGTCGAGCACCTTCACGCACTCATCGGCGCTCGCGGTATCGTCGCAAACCCACTTGAAGCGTCCGGGAGGGTATTTCGACATCTTTGAGAGTCCGCCCTCGTACGGGAGGTCATGGGCTTCATATGCCTGTTCGGCGAGCTCCAGTGCCCGATAGATCCCCCCTTTGTCGATCGTGTTGGTTCTACCCGCGGTCCAAGGCGCATCATGTACAGCCCTGTTGCACGCCTCCACGTAGAGCTTGGCCTTTGCCCGCCTGATCTCCGGCTCGTGCTTGACCATGAGTGCGACTCCTTGAACGGAGCCTATCACGAAAGAAAACGCGGGACCTGCGCGGCGGCGATCAGGGTGAGACTCCAGCGACAATCAAGGTGAGACTGCGCCGATGGGGACGGACCGAAGGGAGGGCGTAGCCCGACCGGAGGACCGTCCCCATCGGCGTCGCGCGTTTTTGGACCCGTCTGGCGGCTGGGCGGGGCTGGTGCAAGCTTTTGATTCGTCTCGACAAGAGGGAATCGATGCCTTGCCTGGCCTTCACATCACCGACCACCAGATGAGGCTGTACATGACCTACCGACTGACATTGTCCCCCGAAGCGGCCGCGGCCAAGGCGGGGTTCTCGAAAGCGAGTGCGTATCGGATTGAGGGCGATGCGCGCCCGCCATCGCAGAAGAAGGCGCCGAGGGGCCGGCGACGATCCGATCCACTCGCGCCCTATTGGGACGCCGAGATCGTTCCGATCCTGAAGGCTGCTCCCGGCATCCGCGTGATCGGTGTGCTGGACGAACTGCGCCGGCGGCATCGCGACCTCAACCCCAACATCCGACGCACGCTGGAGCGGCGCATCAATGCGTGGCGGGCGCTCAACGGCCCCGAACAGGACGTGATCTTCCGCCAAGAGCACGAGCCCGGGCGGCTGGGTCTGTCCGACTTCACCGACGTGAGCGCGCTCGGCATTACCATCGTAGGTGAGCCACTCGATCACCGGCTCTATCACTTCCGGTTGGCGTTCTCCGGCTTCGAGCATGCCCATGTCGTGCTCGGGGGCGAAAGCTTCGTCGCCCTGGCGGAGGGCTTGCAGAACGCCCTGTGGGCGCTTGGCGGCGTTCCACGGGAGCATCGCAGCGACAGCCTATCGGCGGCGTTCCGCAATCTGGCGGCTGACGCGCGTGAGGATCTGACACAGCGCTACGCTGCGCTGATGGGCCACTATGGCATGGCACCAACACGCAACAATGCGGGCATTGCACACGAGAACGGCTCGATCGAGAGTGCGCACGGCCATCTCAAGCGCGCACTGGAAGATGCGCTGTTGCTGCGGGGGACGCGCGACTTCGCCAGTCTCGATGCCTACCGGGCTTTTGTCGACGAGATTGTCGGCCGGCGCAACGCCAATCTCGCCAAGCCGATCGCGCTCGAGAAGGAGGCATTGGCGCCGCTGCCGAAAGGCCGCACGACCGACTTCGACGAGAAAGTGATCCCGGTGACGTCGTCAGGCGGCTTCATCCTGCGGCGCGTGTTCTACACCGTTCCTTCAAGGCTGATTGGCCATCGCCTGCGTGTGCGCATCTTCGACGACCGGCTCGAATGCTTCCTCGGCGTCACGCCGGTTGTGACGTTGCGGCGCGGTCGGCCTGTGTCGGAGAGCCAGGGCGGGCATGTCGTCGATTATCGGCACGTCATCCATGCCCTGCGGCGCAAGCCGATGGCGCTCCTCAACCTCGTCTATCGCGACCAGCTCTTCCCGCGCGCCGCTTACAGACGCCTGTTCGAGACCTTGCGGGAGCACGGTGACGATCGGCGCGCCTGCAAGGTGACGGTCGAACTTCTAGCGCTGGCCCACGAGCGAGCCTGCGAAGCCGAGCTCGCCAAGGCGATCGCGATGGATCTGGACGCCGGACAGTTACCCGATCTTGCCGCGCTGCGCGACCGCTTCCGACCCGAGGCGGCCTCGATCCCGCGCGTCGCCGTCAAGCTGGCGCCGCTCGACGTCTACGATGAACTCGCCTCCGTCAGCGTCATGTCGGGCCGCTCGAATCTGGGAGAGGCAGCATGACCAGCATCGCCACCTCCGTCGATGCTGCTCGTGTCGAGTTGCTTCTCAATGAGCTCCGCCTGCCGGGCGTCAAGGCGATCTGGCCGAAGCTCGCCGCACAGTCGGACAAGGAAGGGTGGCCTGCCGCCCGCTTCCTCGCCGCCCTTGCCGAGCACGAGGCATCCGATCGTACCCGCCGTCGGATCGAGCGACACATGGTGGAAGCGCGTTTGCCCGCCGGCAAGACGCTCGCCACCTTCGACTTCGAGAGCGTGCCGATGCTATCAAAGGCACAGGCGATGGCGCTCGCTGCCGGCGACGCCTGGTTGAAGGCCGGCGCCAATTTGCTCTTGTTCGGTCCACCGGGCGGCGGCAAGACCCATCTCGGCGCGGCGATCGGCCTGGCTCTCGTCGAGAACGGTTGGCGCGTTCTCTTCGCGCGCACCACTGATCTGGTGCAACGGCTGCAGGTCGCGCGGCGCGAGCTGGCGCTGGAGTCCGCGATCGGCAAACTCGATCGCTATGACCTCCTGATCCTCGACGACATCACATATGTGAGCAAGGATCAGGCGGAAACCAGTGTGCTGTTCGAGTTGATCGCCGCCCGCTACGAACGACGCTCGCTGCTGATCACGGCCAATCAGCCATTTGGCGAATGGGGGCGTATCTTCCCGGACCAAGCAATGACGTTGGCTGCCATCGATCGTTTGGTCCACCACGCCACGATCCTCGAGATGAACGTCGAAAGTTACCGTCGAAAAGTTGCCCTCGATCGCAAGCGCGGTCCAGGCCGGCCGCCTGTTCACACTACCCCCAACGAACTCGACAAGACTGCGATTGACGCTGGCAGCGCCGCTTGATTGTCGCGCAGCGTCAATCAACGCTTGCCAAGCCGGCGGCCAGCGTCAATTATCTCCTGACTCGGCCGCCTCGTCTCATCTTGATTGACGCGCCGCTCTCATCCTGATTGTCGCGCTATAGCGGGACCGAAGCCCCGCGCCCTTCTTCTGAGCCTAAATGCGCCTCTTCAGTGGAGGGGACTTCGGCTGGCTGAGAGCCTTCCTGAGCCGAACCTCTGCGTCGCGTAGCTGCTGCTCGGCTTTCCACTTCTCGATAATGGCGTCGAGCGCCTGTTGGCCCGCCCGATTAATCCTCATTTGACCTCCTCATCTGAATGATTGGGGCCTCCTATAGGGTGCACGGGAAGTCAGAAATCAAGCAACATGACGATCGCGCCGATTGCGAAATCACGTGTTTGGGCTCTGCGCGAAGCCCGCAAACGCCGATACATGCAGTCCGGCTGGTCCTGGAGATAAGGAAGGCCCGCCAGCGCGGCGGGCCTTCCGTTCATCGCCTCGCGGTCGTGCGCAGCCAGCCGCTGCCGGTTGCGCTTCCTGTGCGATCGGCGCCGGCGCTTCATGGCTTGCCCCCATTCCGTAGGCGTCCCGGAAGCGCGTGCGCGTGGTCCGAGATGATCTGCGTGACGCGGTGCATCCCATCGATGGCCATACCCGCATCAGGTTGCGCCAACATCACGACGAGCAAATCAAAATGCTTCAGGAACTGGAGGATCTAAGAGAGAAGGTCCGGCTCGGCGAGGCCGCACGAGTGTTGCACTAAGCCTTTACGGTCCGGCCCTTCTGGTGCCCCAGGTAGGAACGCTGCAGCCTGGTACCGCATTCGGCTGGTATGGAGCGGTTCTCTGTACCTTTCATAGTGGCCGCCGCATTCATCATCGGCGTCATCGCTGGCTATGCCATTAGGGCGCTCATTTCCGCAAGGCATCGAGCAGCGGCCCGCCGCCGGCGCCGTGATTTCAAATGACGCATAGTGGGTAGCCATGCAGAAGCCGGCTGCAGCCCCAAAGCCGGCGAAGCGGCTCCTGAGTCGCGGCAGATCAAAGGACCAATCAATCCACCGCTCGTTGCCCCGCGTTGCCCTTGCGCTCGCCCCGCTGATTTTCTTCCATCCGCGTCCAGGGGGCGCTCGGCGCGTTTTAGTCTCTCGCCGCCCCCCGTAAATTTCCCAATATCGCTCGCATCGAGCTCATTCGATCATTGCGAGATGAGATCGTCGAAGCCAAAGGGATGGACTGAGGCTGAGCGGAAGCGGCTTGCGTGGCTGGCGCGTCGTCGCGTCGTATCGGAGATAGCGGCGGCGCTCGGTCGGCACACCGGCTCCGTGAGGCGAATGGCGCGCGCAATGGGACTTATTCTGAAAAAATAATCTTGCCCACCTTCTAGCCTTATCCTTGCGCCCGGCCTCGGTCACACCCGTGAATAGGTAGGATAAGCGGGAATCCCTCTGCTTGTATACGCCGCCGCGTGTCATGCTCCGTCGCGAGTCGCGGGCGGATATATGACCGAAAGTGCTATCTTCTCCAGGAAAGCAAGGCGGATGTGGGGGCTCGACTTACATGGCTGGGAGACGGCCATGCTCATATCACTGGGATTTGCCGCACTGGCCGCCGTCGCGGTTGGGATAGCAACCACGGCTGTAGTGCGACTGCAACATCTCGAAGCCGAAGAAGCTACGAGACAACTGGAAGCCTACAAATCCGAGGCCGCGACAAAGATCTCGGCAGCCGATGCCAAAGGACAAACCGCCGAAGCGGAGGCGGCAAAGGCGCAAGCGCAGATCGAGGAAGCGCGAGCGCGCCAAAAAGAGGCAGAGCTGAAGCTGGAGCAATTGCGTAAACAGATCGCTCCGCGGCGCTTGAACCGTGAAGAGTTTATCAGCGATCTCAGTACACAGCCCAAAGCACCGACTGAAGTCATGTACCTGCGCGATGATCCGGAAAGCTTCGAGTTTGCGCAGGAGATTGCCTTCGCGATGCAGGAAGCGGGATGGGAAATCACATCGAGGCGACCAATCCCGCCCTCCATGGACCCTGACGCCATAACCGCGATGTCTGTTGGCGGACAACCTTCGGGAGTGACCGTGGTTACCAGTTCCCTGGGAGAAGGAGAAATCACCGCGAGCTTTAACGCGATGGTTGGGCGACCTTGGGTGAAAACTGCGTTCACCGTGCTGTCGAATGCTCTTCAGAAATCGCTCGGCGGAATAGCAACGAGCGCGGGCGGACCAAATAGCCCCGCTCCTGGGACGCTTCGAGTCGTGGTGGCTCCGAAGAAACGCTAACGAAACTCCCCTTGCTCGCGGGGCGGTTGCTCTTGGTAGCGATTCAGGATGGAATCGGGGACGGAGCTAGCACCGGTCCACATCACTGCGTGCCGCCGCAGATGATCTCGACGGTTGCCGGATCGTAGGCGCTGCCCGCCAAACTGATGGCGTAGAATGGAAAGGCGCTCCCCGAGCGCCCGGAGGGGGTGCTCGTCCATTGTCCCGTAATGGCCGCCTTGTCCACCGGAACTGCCTGCTTTGGTACTGCAGGTCGTTGGTTCGAATCCAGCTGCCCCGACCAGTTCCGACATGTACCCCAAGAATGCCCAGGCCGATGCCTCTTGCCTCGGGATTCGGGGGCCGCCTCAAGACAGCAGCCAATCGACGAGGCGCCAGGCGAACCAGGCGAGGGCGCAAATCCAGCCCAGCATCGCGATTGCCGCGAGGCCGAGCCCGCCGAGTGCGAGCAGCGAGCTTCCGGCCTCCGGCGTCTCGACGAAGTTCCTCAGGCGTATCGACCTGGCTCACGGCCTCCGCTGGCCTTGCCTTCTGCCGTTCATTGATCTCTGCTCGTTCGTGGAAATTCACCGGCCGCGCTCCAGTTCACATGGACGTGAGACGCCGTCCGTGCAGGCGGGCGCACGCTGATCGCGGACACTCTCGGATGCCCCGGACAGGCGGGAAAAAGCTGCAACGCGTGGCGTAGTGATTGGTTGCCGTCGTCTGGGCCGAAAGGCGCGGCGGAAGCCTTCGCACATTCTCCTTTCAGCGCGACTTCGGCGCGATCTTTCAAGCCATTGCAGCCCTCAGAGCAGCGCAGAATTGCCGGACGCTCATCGAACCTTCTGCGCGGCGCCACAGACATATGCGTGTTGGGGATTTCAGCGCCCAATGCCTAAACGGACGCCGCCAAGCGATGATACTCCGCTTGCGCGGCGTTGCGCTTTTCAGGCGTCACTTTTTCAGATCTGGCCCGTCAGCTCGAGGCGTGCCAGCCGGCCGGAAACGGCACGAACGGCCAGACTGTCTCGTTGTCGTTGGCGGCCTTCGGCGGCTGCTGGGACGGTGTCTTTGCGATCGGGACAGACGTTGTCGATCGCAGCGCCAAGCGCAGACATGCACATTGCAAATTCATTGTGGTCGTCCTGGCCAGTCAATTCTTTTGAAAATATGTGTCGGCTTAAAAACACCGCGCGTCCTCAAAACGGCGCGCTCTCAAATCGCGCACGCACTCTAGAAAAGTCGACGCCGGCTTTCAACCAATCTCGCCGTTTGCGCACGAGAAGTAAGGTTGATCAGTTAGGTTAAGGGCGAGCGGTTGTTGCGGGCGCCTTAGTTGCTGTTATCAGATCGAGCACGGCTCGCGATGGGCTGCCTGAAATCCGTGCTCACACAGATCACTGTTCGTGGCAGCGCGCGTAGCAGCCGAGCTCTGCGCCAGTGAGTTCTGCCATGTCTTCCGATCGCAACTCCAAAACCGCCGGTCCGCAGTCGAGTTGGACCGAGATTTGGCATCTCTGGACCGTGATCGTGCCGCGCCGCTCGATCAACGGACAGCTCGTCTACGGCAAGGTCTGGCGCCGCCACGACGGCCGCGACTGGATCTACAAGAAGTTCACCGAGTTCGACGGCGAAGAGGCGGCCTGACGCGGCATCGGCGCCGCGTCACCATCAGGCGGCCTTCGCCGCAGCCGGCTTTGACGGCGGCGGCTTCAACGGCTTGTCCTGCTTCTTCGACCACGAGATGTAATAGGCCACCGTCGTCATGATCGCGACGCCGGCGATGCTGACGAAGAGCTGCGCGAACAGCGAGCCCGAGCTCATCGACAGCTCGAAATGGCCGACGAAGGATAGGAACACGCCGACGCAGAACACCGCGAGCGACTGCTGACCGCAGACGATCAGCGGATCGAACACCTTCCACTCCAGGCCCGGCCATTCCTTCGGCACGAAGCGGATCACCAGGATCACGATCACGACGAAGTGGATGAAGCGGTAGGGCGCCAGGTTGGTCTTGTCGTTCGGGTTGAAGGCCGAGAACAGCCATTGCGGGAACATGCCGCCCAAGGTCGGGAAGCGGCCGGCCATGGTCATGATCAGCGCGAAGGCGAGATAGGCGAGGCAGAGGTAGAGCGTGATCGGCGCGTTGATCAGCGTCATCGAGCGCCGCGCGCCGCCCAAGGCGCACCAGGCCCCGAACACGAACAGCACCTGCCAGCAATACGGGTTGAAATACCACTGGCCGGCCGGATAGGCCGTCAGATTCCAGCCGAAATGGCGCGCGGCCAGCCACAGCACGATGGACAGCGCCATCGTCAGGTCGGGCTTGCGCAGCATGAACCACAGCACCGGCGGGAACAGTCCCATCAGCACGATGTAGAGCGGCAGCACGTCGAGATTGAGCGGCTTGAAGCGCAGGAACAGACCCTGACGCAGCGTCTCGGTGGCGTTGTCGACGAGACCGGCGACGTTGAACTCGTTGATCATCTCGGAATCGCCGAAGCGCAGCGCGAGATAGCTGATCGAGGCGATGTAAATCACGAACAGGATGATGTGGGCGACATAGAGCTGCCAGACCCGCTTGGTCAGCCGTGTGGCGCCGACGACGAAGCCGCGCTCCAGCATCATCCGCGCATAGACGAAGGACGCGGTGTAGCCGGAGATGAAGACGAACAGGTCGGCGGCGTCGGAAAAGCCGTAATTGCGCGTCGTAACCCAGTTCACGACGTTGTCGGGGATGTGGTCGAGGAAGATCGCCCAGTTCGCGACACCGCGAAACAGGTCGAGCCGGAGGTCGCGCCCCTTTTCGGGAAGCGTTGCGCTGATGTTCAGGAAGGCCATGCGACGGGAGCTTTCGGAAGGAACAAATACGCTGATGTCGGGGAGCCAGTGCCGCCGGGCGGGGTCCCGGCGCGGAAGGCGGGTACGCAATTGTCACGGTGCAGCATAATGACTATACCCATAGGTAGGGCACCCGGGGAGCCGGAATCACCGAACACTTCCCGAACGGTGTCTCTATACTATCCCTGAGATTTCCACCAACTGCCACCGTGACGCATCCAGTTCGAACGAAAAGACGAAGAGGCCCGGACCACCCATGACCGCACGCATTTTCAAGCCCGCCAAGAACGCGATGCAATCCGGCCGGTCCAAGACGAAAGAATGGCAGCTCGATTACGAGCCGGAGCAGCCGCGTTCGGTCGAGCCGCTGATGGGCTGGACCTCGTCCGGCGACATGAAGCAGCAGATCACGCTGCGCTTCCACAGCAAGGAAGAGGCGGTCGCCTATTGCGAGCGCAAGGGCATCGCCTACCAGGTGATCGAGCCGCAGGAGTCGGTGCGCCGGCCGGCCGCCTATGCCGACAATTTCTCGTTCCGCCGCGGCGAGCCCTGGACGCATTGAGGGCCCAACCCGGCGTCAAAGACTTCCGTCATGGCCGGGACAAGGCCTGGCCATGACGGCGGGAAGATATTCCGCTCACACATTATAAACCTCGCATCCGACCATCCCACGCCGCGGATCAGCTACCACGCCGGCTCCGGCCCTTGGCAGCTATTCCGCCGCATGCTTCGCTGCCGCACATGACAAGCTCATGGGCGAGGTGGGTATGGCGGGGCGTGACCAGCTCGACGGCGTCGATCTGAAGATATTGTCCGAACTGCAGCAGGACGGGCGGGTTCGCAACAATGAGCTGGCGCTGCGGGTCGGGGTGTCCGCACCCAACTGCCTGCGGCGGCTGAAATCGCTGTTCAGCCGCGGCGTGATCCGGGCGGTGCGCGCCGTCATCGACGAGCGGCGGCTCGGCTATGAGGTGGTATCGTTCGTCTCGATCCAGCTCGGCAGCCAGGCCCAGCCCGTGCTGGAGGCGTTCGAGAGCTCGATTGCCGCGATCCCGCGCATCCAGCAGTGTTGGCGGATTTCGGGCGACACCGACTATCTCCTCAAATGCGTGGCGCCAAGCGTCGAGAGCATGCGCCAGCAGCTCCTGCATTTCGCCGCGATGCCGAATGTGAAGAACGTCCGCAGCTTTCCGGTGCTGGGCGTCGCGAAGGACGTGCCACTGCCGTTGCAGGAGGTCGCCGCGGTATCGGCGGGCTAGGGACGCTGCGTTGCAGGCGCCGTCACCGCCAGGCTTACGAAAATTCCGACGGAGCGCTACCCTGCCATACGTCCCGACTTCGGCACTATAAGGATGACTAAATCACCTAACTGTGACATGTGATTTCGGAAGTCCTGCGATGCGCTGAACCGTGATTGTCGGTTCGGGGTCGCCGCCTAGATCCAAGGTGCGAACCTCGGCCTGCATCGCGTGCCGAGGCCTCTTTTGTGGGACCCTGAGCCAGGAAAAGAACCATGACCTCGACTTCGAAGACGTTTGTCGCATCCGCTGCGACGCTGTTTGCATCCGCGTTTCTCATGATGACCGCACCCGCCGCGCGTGCAGACGATTTCTGCATTACCAACGGTGCCCAGGCCGCTCACGGTTGCGGCTATCCGACCATGGAAGCCTGCCGGGCCGCTGCCGGCGGCATCGGCGGCACCTGCTCGCAGAGCGGTGGTGCGAAGACCTCGAATGACGCGCTGGCCTACCAGCCCAAGCAGACGCGGTCGCGTACCAAGCTTCGCCCGGGCGCGCAGACCAACTCGAACTAACGGCTGAATTCTAACCGGTTTCGAAAAACACGGCCTCCGGGGGTCATCTCGGGGGCCGTCATTTTGTGGCAGTGAGGCGACAGTCCCTCAGCGATACCGCCCGCGAAACTCGCGCGGGGAGGCGCCGGTCCAGGTACGGAAGGCACGCGAAAAACTCTTCTCGTTGCGGAATCCGGCAATTTCCGCGATCCGCTTGATCGGCGTGCGGCCGCGCATCAGCTCCTGCTTGGCGAGCTCGAACTTTGCCTCTTCCTTGAGTTCGCGCAGCGAGGTGGCCTCTTCGCGCAGGCGCCGATGCATGGTGCGGGTGGACAGCGCCAGCTCGCGCGCGACATCCTCGGCGCCGAGACTGCGTCCGCGCGCGTTGCGGAGCACCCGGCGCACGCGCTCGACAAGAAGCCGGTCGCGCCGATAGGGCAGCACCGTCAGCCGCAAAGCGCCTTTGAGCATGTTATCGAGGTCGGCGGCGCTGCGCGTGAGCGGCAGCGACAGATAATGCTTGTCGAAGATGATCGCGGCGCGGTCCGCGTCGAAGCGGATATTGCGGCAGAAGATGGTCGGGTAGACCGAGACGTGGCTGGGCTGGGGGTAAGGAAATTCCGCCGCGCGCAAGGCGATCGCGGAATCGACCGCCCAGCAGGAGAAGCCGAGGACGTAGCGGAGCAGGGTGACGAGGCAGAATTCGCGTAAGCCGCCGAGATCGCGCTGCTCCCGGATGGAGACGACCGCGGTCTCCTCACTGAGCTCGAGATCGAGCAGCACGTCCTCGGTGAGCAGGCGGTGATGCCGGCACCAGCGCTTGAGCGCCACCTCCAGCGTCGGCGCCGTGATCGAGGCGCGGCACAGCATGCCATAGGTGCCCCATGGCAGCCGGCGCGAGAACCAGCCGAGCGCCTCGTCGTCGAGCTCGCGCATGGCATGGCCCGCCAGGGCCTCGAACTGGGCGGCCGTGATCCGCCCACCCGGAGAATTGACAAGGTCCGGCGCTACCTGACCCCGGCTCAGCGCCTCCGCCGGATCGCGGCCGTATCGTTCATAAGCGGCGACCACACCGCGGACGAAGGCGGCGGGGGTCATGGCACGGCGCGGGATCGCGGTGGCGGCTTGAAAAGGCATCGGAATTCCCTCGGAAAATCCTCGCCAAGTTTGGCGGAAAATGCAACCTTTTCGACCGCAAGAGCGCCGGAGCCCCGCTAGGTTCGGATGCCAAAATACGGAGGAATCGCCTTGAACATCCCGAGCATCGATTTCGATTTGGGCGAAGACATCGGCATGCTGCGCGACACGCTTCGCGCCTTCGTGGAGGCGGAGATCACGCCGCGCGCTGCCGACATCGAGAAGGCCAATCTATTTCCGGCGGACCTCTGGAAGCGCTTCGGCGACCTCGGCCTGCTCGGCATGACCGCGCCGGAGCAATATGGCGGGTCCAACATGGGCTATCTCGCCCATATCGTCGCCATGGAGGAGATTTCGCGCGGCTCGGCTGCCGTGGGGCTCTCCTACGGCGCCCATTCCAACCTCTGCGTCAACCAGATCCGCCGCAACGGCAACGACGCGCAGCGCCAGCGCTATCTGCCGAAGCTGATCTCCGGAGAGTATGTCGGCGCGCTCGCGATGTCCGAGCCCGGCGCCGGTTCCGACGTGGTCTCGATGAAGCTGCGTGCCGACAAGCGCGGCGATCGCTACGTGCTCAACGGCTCGAAGATGTGGATCACCAATGGCGGCGATGCCGACGTGCTCGTCGTCTACGCCAAGACCGATCCGGAGGCCGGTCCGCGCGGCATGACCGCCTTCCTCATCGAGAAAGGCTTCAAGGGGTTTACCCACGGCCAGCATCTCGACAAGCTCGGCATGCGGGGCTCCAACACCTATCCCTTGTTCTTCGACGAATGCGAGGTGCCGGAGGAGAACGTGCTCGGCAAGGTGGGCGAGGGCGTCAAGGTGCTGATGTCCGGCCTCGACTATGAGCGCGCGGTGCTCTCGGGCGGCCCGCTCGGCATCATGGCGGCCTGCATGGATGCGGTGGTGCCCTACATGCACGAACGAAAACAGTTCGGCCAGCCGATCGGCGATTTCCAGCTGATGCAGGGCAAGCTCGCCGACATGTATTCGACCTGGCAGGCCACGCGCGCCTATGTCTACGCCGTGGGGCGTGCCTGCGACCGCGCCGACCACGCGCGCAGCTTGCGCAAGGATGCGGCTGCCGCGATCCTCTATTCCGCGGAGAAGGCGACGTGGATGGCGGGCGAGGCGATCCAGGCGCTCGGCGGGGTCGGCTACACCAGCGAATTCCCGGTCGGACGTCTGTGGCGCGACGCCAAACTCTACGAGATCGGCGCCGGCACCTCGGAGGTTCGCCGCATGCTGATCGGCCGCGAGCTGATGGCCGAGACGGCTTAAAGAGTTCACCTCATTGGAATCACCATGCCGCTTCATTCCAGCATCGATCCGTCCTCATCAGACTTTGCGCGCAATTCCGAGGCCATGCGCAACCTCGTCGCGGACTTGCGTGAAAAGCTCAGCCAGGTCGCCGGCGGCGGCGGTGAGGCCTCGCGCAATCGCCACACAGCACGCGGCAAGATGCTGGCGCGCGAGCGCGTCGACCTGCTGGTCGATCCCGGGACGTCATTCCTGGAGCTATCGCCGCTCGCGGCCTATGGCCTCTATGGCGGCGACGTGCATTCGGCGAGCGTCGTCACGGGGGTAGGGCGCATCTCGGGCCGCGAATGCGTGATCGTCGCCAACGACGCCACCATCAAGGGCGGCACCTATTATCCGATGACCGTGAAGAAGCACCTGCGCGCGCAGGACATCGCGCGGCAAAACAACCTTCCCTGCGTCTACATGGTCGATTCCGGCGGCGCCTTCCTGCCGCTCCAGGACGAGATCTTTCCGGACGAGCGGCATTTCGGCCGCATCTTCTACAACCAGGCCCAGATGTCCTCACAGGGCATTCCGCAGATCGCGATCGTGATGGGTTCCTGCACCGCCGGTGGCGCCTACGTCCCGGCGATGTCGGACGAGAGCATCATCGTGCGAAATCAGGGCACCATCTTCCTCGGCGGCCCGCCGCTGGTGAAGGCCGCGACCGGCGAAGTCGTCAGCGCTGAAGAACTCGGCGGCGCGGACGTGCACTCGCGCCAGTCGGGCGTGACCGATCACTACGCCCAGAACGATGCGCACGCGATCGGCATCGCGCGGCGTATCGTCGGCACGCTGAAGCCACCGACGCGACCGAACCTCAATATGCATGCGCCGCGCGAGCCGCTGTTTGCGGCCGAGGAAATCTATGGCGTCGTCCCCGTCGATGGCCGCAAGCCGTTCGACGTGCGCGACATCATCGCCCGCATCGTCGACGGCTCCGAATTCGATGAGTTCAAGAAGCTCTACGGCACGACGCTGGTGTGCGGCTTCGCGCACATCTGGGGCTTTCCAGTCGGCATCATCGCCAACAACGGCATTCTCTTCAGCGAGAGCTCGCTCAAGGGCGCGCATTTCATCGAGCTGTGCTGCCAGCGCGGCATTCCGCTGGTATTCCTGCAGAACATCACGGGCTTCATGGTCGGCAAGAAGTACGAGGCCGGTGGCATCGCGCGCGACGGCGCCAAGCTGGTGACGGCGGTTGCGACCGCCTCGGTGCCGAAATTCACTGTCGTGATCGGCGGCTCCTACGGGGCCGGCAATTACGGCATGTGCGGCCGCGCCTACGCGCCGCGCTTCCTCTGGATGTGGCCGAATGCGCGCATCTCGGTGATGGGCGGCGAACAGGCCTCGATGGTGCTGAGCCAGGTCCGGCGCGACAATATCGAGGCCAAGGGCGATAGCTGGTCGAAAGAAGAGGAAGAGAAATTCCGCAGCCCCATTCGTGCGCAATATGAGAGCCAGGGGCATCCCTATTACGCGACCGCGCGGCTCTGGGACGACGGCGTGATCGATCCGGCCGACACGCGGCTGGTGCTCGGGCTCGGCCTTTCCGCGGCGTCGAATGCGCCGATCGAACCGACGAAATTCGGCCTGTTCAGGATGTGATGCGATGGACCGCTCGAAGCTCTACCGGCGATTTCGCACGCTCCTGATCGCCAACCGCGGCGAGATCGCCTGCCGCGTCATCCGCACTGCGCGGGCGATGGGCCTCCGCACAGTCGCGGTCTATTCCGAGGCCGACCGCGACGCGATGCATGTCGCGCTCGCCGACGAGGCCGTGCTGCTCGGGCCGGCGCGAGCCCGCGACAGCTATCTCAGTGTCGAGCGGCTGATCGAGGCCGCGCGCAAGACCGGAGCGGAAGCTGTGCACCCCGGCTACGGTTTCCTGTCGGAGAATGCCGAATTCGCGCGGGCCTGCTTCGATGCGGGGCTGGTCTTCGTCGGCCCGACCGCCGGGATGATGACGGCGATGGGCTCGAAGTCCGGCTCGAAGGAGTTGATGGAAAAGGCCGGCGTGCCGCTGGTGCCCGGCTATCACGGCGAAGCCCAGGACGAGGCAACGCTTGCGAAGGCCGCCGAGAGGATTGGCTTCCCCATTTTGGTGAAGGCGTCGGCCGGCGGCGGCGGCCGCGGCATGCGCATCGTGCGTTCGGCTGCCGAACTTGAGACCGCGATCGTCAGCGCCAAGCGCGAGGCCAAGGCTGCGTTCGGTGACGATCGCATGCTGATCGAGAAATACGTCGACAATCCCAGGCATATCGAGGTGCAGGTGATCGGCGACAGCCACGGCAATCTGCTCTCGCTGTTCGAGCGCGAATGCACGCTCCAGCGCCGGCATCAGAAGGTGATCGAGGAGGCGCCGTCGCCGACGCTCAATCCTGCCCAGCGCGAGACCGTCTGCGCCGCCGCGCGAAAGGCGGCGGGCGCGGTGAACTATGTCGGCGCCGGTACCATCGAGTTCGTCTCCGACGGCAAGGATGTGTTCTTCATCGAGATGAACACGCGCCTCCAGGTCGAGCATCCCGTGACCGAGCTGATCACCGGCATCGACCTCGTCGAATGGCAGCTGCGCGTCGCCTTCGGCGAAGCGCTGCCTTTGAAGCAGGACGAGATTCGGCTCAACGGCCATGCGATCGAGGCGCGCGTCTACGCCGAGAACCCGACCAAGAACTTCATGCCGTCGGTCGGAAAGATCTCGACCTGGCGTTTGCCGGCGCAGACCGGGGGCTTGCGCATCGATGCCGGCTATCGCGAGGGCGACAGCGTATCGCCCTATTACGATGCGATGCTCGCCAAGATGATCGCGTGGGCGCCGACGCGGGACGTCGCGATCGAGCGGCTGAACCGGGGGCTGGAGGAATCCGACGTCCGCGGCATCGTCACCAACATTCCATTCCTGTCGGCGCTGATGACGCATCCAAAAGTGCGGACGAATGCGGTCGACACCGGGTTCATCGAGCGCGAACTGGCGGTCCTGACGCAGGCCGCACCGGCTCCCGGCGAACTCGAGCTGTGCGCCGCCGTGGCCGCTGTTATCAACGAGGAGCAACAGGCCTCACGCGCGCAGGCGAATTCGCCCTGGCAGACCTTCGGCTGGCAGCCGGTCGGCCGCCGCCAGCGCAGTTTTGCCTTCCGCGTCGGCCACGGGGCGGAGCAGAAGATTACGCTGAACTACGGCAGTGGCCCCTCGACGCTGCTGATCGGCGAACGCGAGCTGGCGTTCACGATTGCGCAGCACGACGGCGGATTCGATCTGACGCTTGATGGCTTGAAATCTTCCGTTGCGGCCGTGATCGACGGCCATGAGCTGTATTTGCGCACGCGCAACGGCCGCTTCGACCTGCACTGGGTTGATCCGTTCGGCGGCGAGAGCGAGGAGCATGCCGGCGAGGACAAGATCGCGGCGCCGTTGCCGGGCACCGTCGTCGCCGTGCTGGCGGAGGAGGGCGCCAAGCTCGACAAGGGCGCGCCGATCCTCACGCTCGAAGTGATGAAGATGGAGCAGACGCTGCGGGCGCCCTATGCGGGCGTGCTGAAATCCATCAAATGCAAGGTCGGCGACATCGTGCAGGAGGGCGTCGAGCTCGCCGTGGTCGAGCCTTCGGGAGAGTGAGATGAGCGATCAAGTCCGCATCATCGAAATGGGACCGCGCGACGGGCTCCAGAACGAGAAGACGCCCGTCAGCGTCGAGGCCCGTATTGCCTTCATCGAGGCGCTGGTAGGGGCCGGCCTCAGTACGGTCGAGGTCGGCGCCTTCGTCTCGCCCAAGGCGATCCCGCAAATGGCAAGCTCGGACGCCGTGCTGCGCGGCGTGAGCCATGTGCAGGGCGCCGAATTCCATGTGCTGGTGCCGAACGAGAAGGGCTATGATGCCGCACGTGCTGCGGGCGCGCAGGTCGTCTCGGTGTTTGCGGCAGCCTCCGAAGGTTTTTCGCTGGCGAACATCAATTGCACGGTCGCGGAGTCCATCGAGCGGTTCAAGCCCGTGCTCGCGCGCGCCAAGGCCGACGGCGTCAAAGTGCGGGGCTATATCTCCTGCGTGCTCGGCTGCCCGTTCGACGGCGAGATCAAGCCGAAGGCAGTCGCCGATCTCGCCAACACGCTATGGGAGCTCGGCTGCTACGAGATCTCGCTCGGCGACACCATCGGGGTCGGCACGCCTGATAAAGCGAAGCAGATGCTGCGCGCGGTAGCCGCCAACATCCCGCCCGCAAATCTGGCGATGCATTTCCACGACACTTACGGCCAGGCGCTCGCCAACCTCTATGCGGGGATGGAGGAGGGCGTCCGTGTGATCGACGCCGCCGCTGGCGGCCTCGGCGGCTGCCCCTACGCGCCGGGCGCGACCGGCAATGTCGCGACCGAGGACGTCGTCTACATGCTCGAAGGCATGGGCATCAGGACCGGCGTCAATATGGACAAGCTGCTGGCGGCGACCAACGAGATGAGCGGCGTGCTGGGCAAGCCGCCGGTGAGCCGCGTGGCATCCGCGCTGAACGCCAAGCGGAAGCGCGCTGTTTCCTAGTCCTCGTCATTGCGAGCGTAGCGAAGCAATCCAGCGTCCCTCCGTGGAAAAATTCTGGATTGCTTCGTCGCAAGAGCTTCTCGCAATGACGACGGAGAGAGCTTTCGCCTAAGCCGCCTTCAGGCCCACATCCGGCAGGCGCGGCCGGTTCTTCAGCGCCTTGGCCATCATGGCCTCAATCTCGGCCTTCTCCTGCGGCAGCAGTGCCAGGCGAGGCGGGCGCGTCAGTGCCGTGCCGCGGCCCATGATGTGCTCGCACAGCTTGATGCACTGGACGAGGTCCGGGCGTGCGTCCAGGTGCAATAGCGGCATGAACCATTCGTAGAGCGGCATCGCCTCCGCGAACCGCCCCGCCTTGGCGAGGCGGAACAGCGTCTCGCCCTCGCGAGGGAAGGCATTCGACATGCCGGAGACCCAGCCCACGGCGCCCATGGCGACGCTCTCGACGATGACGTCGTCGAGGCCTGCGAACAACACGAAGCGGTCGCCGACCATGTTCCTTGTGTCGATGAAGCGCCGGGTGTCGCCGGAGGAATCCTTGAAGCAGACGACCGTGTCGACGTCGGCGAGCGAGACCAGGATGTCCGGGGTGACGTCGTTCTTGTAGATCGGCGGATTGTTGTAGAGCATCACGGGCAGGTCGGTCGCGGAGGCGACGGCGCGGAAATGCGCGGCGGTCTCGTGCGGCTTGGAGGAATAGACCAGGGCCGGCATCACCATCACGCCGTCGATGCCGACGCGCGCGGCTTCCTTGGCAGTCTCGACCGCAAACGCCGTGGTGAATTCGGCGATGCCGCACAACACGGGCACGCGGCCGGCCGCAACCGACTTCGCGGCCTCCATGATCGCGACCTTCTCCTTGCGCTCCAGCGAAGTGTTCTCGCCGACCGAGCCGCAGACGATCAGGCCGGAGACGCCGTCGCGGATCAGGCCATCCATGACCTTGGCGGTCGCATCGATATTGAGCGACAGGTCGTCATTGAATTGCGTGGTAACGGCCGGGAAGACGCCTTCCCAGGAAACGCGGCGGCTCATGATTTCACTCCAGGTAAATTTGCAAGGTAGATTGCGCCGGCGGGGGGCTGGATCCGCCGGGTGTTGTGAAGAGGATGACGGCTAAGATCAGAGTGTCGCGCCGACCTTGCGCAGTTCGGCGAGAACAGGGGCCTTGGGCAGCCAGATCTTGTCGAACTCGGCAATGACGGCCTCGGTGTCCTTGGCATCGACTTGGCGGATCGGGATCGGCGCGTTCTTGAAGTTTTCGATCAGCGCTGGCTCATTGCCGGCGAGCTCGTCGATCTGCACATCCAGCGTCGACCTGATCGTCTTGGTGATCAGCTCGCGGTCGGCTGCGGGCAGCGACTGCCAGACCCGACCGGAGACGACCGCCGCCATCGGCATGAAGACGGCATTCATCTGAAGGATCACCTTCGACACCTTGTCGAAGCGCTGGTTCCAGGAGAATTCGAGATCGGCCTCGAGGCCGTCGACCTGGCCGTTGGCCATGGCGTCGAACACCTGCGGCGTCGGGATCGGCGTCGGCGCTGCGCCCAGCGAGGAATAGAAATCGCGATAGACCGGCGTCGGATTGATGCGCAGCTTCATGCCGCGAATGTCGGCCAGCGTGTTCAGATCCTTTGACGAGAACACCGCGCGCATGCCGGTGATGCCCCAACCGAGCCCGATCGTGCCGGTCTCCTGCGGCAGCACCTCGAACAGCTTCACCGCCGCCGGATGCCGCACGAATTTTGCCACCGCAGGCGTCGAGCGGACGATGTAGGGCGCGTTGATCGCGGCGATGTGCGGCACGCGCGAGCCGAGCTCGGCGGCCTGGATGAAGCCCATGTCGAGCGCGCCGGACTGCAATTGCTGCATCATCGCCGGCTCGTTGCCGAGCTGCCCGGAGTGGAACACGCTCACGGTAAGGCGGCCGCTGGTGGCCGCCTTAAGATCGTCGCCGAATTTGAGCGCGGCCTTGTTCCAGGAATGGCCGTTGGGCGTGATCAGGCCGAGGCGGAATTCCTTGGCCTGGGCGAGCGCCAGCGACGGCGCGAACACCGATGCGGCGGCACTGGCGGCGAGAAAGCGGCGACGTGAAAGCGGCATGGTCGGGCTCCTTTTTGACGGGCCTATTTGACGAGGATCAGCGAGAGCGACGGGTAGAGCGAGAGCAGCACGAGGAGGACGCAGGCGATGACGAAGAAGGGCAGCGTCACCATGAACATCTTGCCCGGCTTGGCACCGGTGACGGCGGCTGCGACGAAGAAGCAAAGGCCGACCGGCGGCGACAGCAGGCCGAGCACGAGATTGATCACCACCACGACGCCGAAATGCCGGGGGTCGATGTGATAGACGTCGGTCGCGACCGGCAGCAGGATAGGCACCGTCATGATCAGGCCGGGAATGCCGTCGATCACCGTCCCGATCACCAGCAGGATGACGTTACAGATCAGCATGAAGCTGACCGGGTCCTTGGCGGCCGTCTGGATCCAGGCGGCAGTCTCCTGCGGCACCTTGCCGAAGATCAGGACCCAGGAGAACACCGCCGCGGCCGCCACCAGGAACAGCACGATCGCCGAATAGATGGCGCTGCGCAGCATCATCTGCGGCAGCTGGGAGAACTCGAACTCCTTGGTCCAGAATTTTCCGACCAGTGCTGCTGCGACGGCCCCGACGGCGGCGGATTCGGTCGCGTTGGCGAGACCGCCGAGAATGGTGCCGACGATGACGATCGGGATCAGCAGTGTCGGAGACGTCCGCAGGATCGTCATGATGCGCTGACGCGGCGTCTGATAATCCGCGCGGGGATAGTTGTAGACGTAGCCCATCAGCGCGATGACGAGGCAGAACATCACCGTGAGGATAACGCCCGGCACGATACCGGCGATCAGCATGTCGCTGACCGAGACCTGCGCCAGCACGCTGTAGACCACGAACATCACCGAGGGCGGGATGATCGGCCCGAGCATGCCGCCATAAGCGGTCAGTCCCGCGGCGAAGGTCTTGTCGTAGCCCTTCTTCTCCATCTCCGGCACCATGATCTGGGCCATGATCGCGACCTGCGCGGTCGCAGAGCCCAGGATCGAGGAGATGAACATATTGGCGAGGATGTTGACGTAGGCGAGCCCGCCCTTGAACGAGCCGACGAATGCCATCGCCATGTCGACGATGCGCCTTGTGATGCCGCCGCCGTTCATGATCTCGCCGATCAGGATAAAGAGCGGAATGGCGATCAGGCCGTAGCTGTCGACGCCGCCGAACAGCTGGAGCGGGTAAGACTGGAACAGCACCGGGTTGCCGGATGCAGCGATGTAGACGAGGCCGGCGAGGCACAGGCAGAGGCCGATCGGCACGCCGACCAGCATGAACGCCATGAAGGCCGCTGACGTGATCATCAGTTGACCCCGTCCAGCTCGGAGAGCTGAAAGCCCTTAGGTGTGACGCGCGGGACCAGCCCGAGATCTTCCAGCAAATTGGCGAGCCCGTGAATGGTCATCGACACCGCGAAGATCGGCAGCGTCAGATAGAGTATCCAGGTCGGCCAGTTCAGCGTCTGGGTGTGCTCGGTATATAGGAAGTTGAAGGTTTCGGCCGCGAGCTTGCGTCCATCGAAGCCGGCGCGGGCGAGACCTACCGGGTCCATCCAGAGCACGCAGGTGACGATCAAAGCGGCGCCAAACACGACGACGAGGCCGGTCGAGATCACCTTGGCGAGCTTCTGGTGCTGCGGCGAAAGCCGTTCCGTCAGCATGGTCACCGCGAAATCGAGCCGCAGCCGCGTCATAGCGGAGGCGCCGATGAAGGTCAGCCAGACCACGCAATAGACCGCGGATTCGTCGATCCAGTAGATCGGGAAATGCGAGTAGCGGGTAACGACGTTCACCAGGATCAATCCGGTGAGCAGGTACATCAGGCCCATCAGCGCGAGGCGCTCGACCGCGAGCAGGGCGCTGGACGCGCGGACAATGAAGCGTCGAACGCTGAATGCGCGTGTGGCCGGCATCGTCTGCTCGATCATGGAGGCCCCAACCCCGAGATTTGTCGTGCTATCGCCAAATGTATAATTTATACATTTGGCGTGTCAAACGGAGATTGCGGTCATTTCGGCGGCAGTCCGCGCTCTTGCTGGGCACCGGCTTTTGCTAGGCCCTTCAACATGCAAGAGAGGGACCGCTTCGGCCGGATGAGTCGCGAAGGAAGACAGAAGGTGAGATGAAACAGCCTCTGAAGCATCGCACGCTCTCGGCTGCGATCGTCGACCAGCTCAGGCAGGCGATCCTCGACGGCACATATCCGGCGGGATCGCAGCTGCGGCAGGATGCGCTTGGCGATGCCTATGGCGTCAGCCGTATTCCCGTTCGCGAGGCGCTATTCCAGCTCGAGGCGGAAGGGCTGGTGCGCATCGTGCCGCAAAAGGGCGCCATCGTCTCCGAACTGTCACTGGACGAGATCAACGACGTGTTCGACTTGCGCCAGATCCTGGAGCCGCGCCTTCTGGCGCAGTCCGCGCCGCGTTTCACCGCTGATGATTTCGACGGGCTTGCGGACATCCACCGGAGCTTCGAGAAAGCGATCAAGGCGAGGAACGTCAGCGAATGGGGGCAACTCAACGCCGACTTCCACATGGCGCTCTACGTTCATGCCCCGCAGCCGCGCACGCGCGCGATCGTGCTGTCACTGCTCCAGACCAGTGATCGCTACACGCGTCTCCAGCTCTCCAACACCAAGGCGATGGGGATCGCCGAGAAGGAGCACGCCGAGCTGATCGCGCTGTGCCGTGCGCAGAAGATCGAGGAGGCCTGCCGCTTCCTGGAGCGGCACATCGAGGCCGTGCGCAAGGATCTGTTGCAGGTGGTGGCGATCGCGCCGAAGCAACGCCGGAAGGAGAATTCGTAGGGTGGGCAAAGGCGCATTTGCGCCGTGCCCACCATCTGTCCGCAGTCGCATTCACGAGTGGTGGGCACGCTTCCGCCTTCGCTCTTCGAGCTACGGCGGAGAAGCCGCTTTGCCCACCCTACGGCAATTGCGATTGTCTCTACCTGCTCCCGTCCGGCCCCATCACCAGATCGGGCAGCCAGGTCGATATCTCCGGCACGAAGCAGAGCAGCAGCACCGCGGCCATCATCAAGAGCACGAAGGGCAGCGTGCCCCAAATCACCTCGCTCAGGGAAATGTCGGGCGCGACGTTGCGGATGACGAAGATGTTTAGGCCCACCGGTGGATGGATCAGCCCCATCTCCATCACGATGGTCATGACCACGCCGAACCAAATGATGTCGAAATTGGCGGCGCGGAGCGGCGGCAGGATGATCGGCGCCGTCATCAGGATGATCGAGACCGGCGGCAGGAAGAAGCCGAGCACCACGACCATGACGAGGATCGCGAACAGCAGCTCCCAGCGCGGCAAGTGCATCGCGACGATGGATTCGGCGACCGATTGCGAGATGTGCAGATAGCTCATCACGTAGGAATAGAGCAGCGACATGCCGATGATCATCATCAGCATGGTCGATTCCCGGATCGTCGACCGCATGATCGGAGCAAGATCGCTCGGCCGCCACACGCTGTAGATCGCCGCGATCAGCGCCAGCGCCAGGAGGCCGCCGAGGCCGGCGGTTTCCGACGGCGTGGCGTAGCCGCCATAGAGCGCGATCATGACGCCGGTGAGCAGCAGCACGAAGGGAATGACGCGCGGCAGCACGCTGAAGCGTTCAGCGAGCGTATACTCGTCACGCGTGAGGATCGCGGCCTGCGGTCCGCCGTTCTTGTAGATCGCCTCGGCTGCCTTGTATTCCCGGCGGAAGCGGATCACGGCATAGGCGCCGAACAGGGTGACCAGCAAGAGGCCGGGCCCAATGCCGGCGAGGAATAGCCGCCCGAGCGACTTTTCGGCGGCGACCGCGAACAGGATCATGGTGATCGAGGGCGGCAGCAGGATGCCAAGCGTGCCGCCGGCAGCGATGATGCCGGCAGCAAAGCCGCCGGAATAGCCGCGCTTGCGCATCTCGGGGATACCGGCCGAGCCGATTGCCGAGCAGGTCGCAGGCGAAGAGCCCGCCATCGCCGCAAACAGCGCGCAGGCGAACACGTTGGCGACGCCAAGTCCGCCGGGCACGCGATGCAGCCAGGCATGCAGCGCCGAATAGAGATCCTGGCCGGCGCGCGACTTGCCGATCGCGGCACCCTTGAGGATGAAGAGCGGGATCGACAAGAGCGTGATCGAAGCCATTTCCTCGTAGACGTTCTGCGTCACCGTATCGAGCGAAGCGGCGGGCATGTAGATGCCCATGAACACGACTGCGACCGCGCCAAGCGCGAACGCAATCGGCATGCCCGAAAACATCACGAGCAGCGTCGCGATGCCGTAGGCGAGGCCGATACCGAAAACGCTCATGGACGCTTGGCTCCTGCGAAAGGCAGCGCAAGCTGCACGATGATCTGGACGCAGAGTAGGCTCATGCCGAGCGCCATCAGCGAATAGGGGATAGCGAGCGGCGGCGACCACATCGAGTTCGAGACCTGACCGTCGACATAGGCTTCATGGGCCAGCGTCCAGGACTTCCAGGTGAAGAAGGCGCAGAACAGGAACGTTGCGGCGTCAACCAGCCAGAGGCGGACCTTGTTCGCGAACGGCGAGAGCAGGCCGACGAAGGCCTCGATGCCGATGTGGCCGCGGTTCTGCTGCACGTAGGCCGCTGTCATGAAGGTGGCGCCGACCAGCAGGAACACCGCGGCCTCGTCCTGCCAGTAATTGGCGGCCTTGAACAGAGCGCGGCTGAGCACGCTATAACTCAGGATCGTGCATGCCGCGACCAACGCGATCGCTGCGAACACGATGATGATGCTGTTGAGGACGGCGAGACCGCGATCGATCGCCGCCGCAAGGCCTGTCCTTGCGGCAGCGTTCGCCTGGTCATCACGATCCGGAAGCGGACCGTGGCTCATGCCGCGACGTCGGTGGCGAGCTTGAGCAGGTTCGCAGCGGTCGCGGTCTTGGCGCTGTAGTCCTTCCAGGCGGTGTCGCGGGCGATATCGCGCCACTTGCCGACGGTCGCGGCATCGAGCACCGAGACCTTGGCGCCGGCCTTCTCATAGACCTTGGCGACCTCGATGTCGTCGTCCTGCGCGCCCTTGCGACCGAAGGCCTCGAGCTCTGTGCCGACAGCGAGCAGGATGTCCTGATGGTTCTTCGGCAGCTTGTCGAAGATTGCCTTCGACATCATCAGCGGCTCGAGCATGAACCAGTAGGAGGCACCCGCGCCTGAGGTCAGCGACTTCGCGACCTCTTCGAGACGGAACGAGATCAGGCTGGTCGAGGACGTGATGCCGGCATCGCAGGCGCCGGTCTGCATCGCCGCGTAGATTTCGTTCGATGGCACCGACAGCACCGAGGCGCCCGCGGTCTGGAGCACCATGTCCATCTCGCGCGAGCCGCCGCGCACTTTCATGCCCTTGGCGTCTTCCGGCGCGACGATCGGTTTGGAGCGGCTGGCGACGCCGCCGGCCTGCCAGACCCAGGTGAGCAGGATGATGCCCTTGTCGGCGAGGAAGTCGGTCAGCGCCTTGCCGACCGGCTCCTTCTTCCAGCGCAGTCCCTGGTCATAGGTGGTCACGAGGCCCGGCATCAGACCAATATTGGTCTCCGGCAGCTCGCCGCCGGCATAGGGCATCGGATAGAGGCTGATGTCGAGCGCGCCCTTGCGCATCGCGGAGAACTGCGCGTTGGTCTTGATCAGCGAGGAGTTCGGATAGATTTCAGCGGCGATGTCGCCATTGCTGCGCTTGGCGACTTCGGCGGCGAACATTCGGCAGAGCCGATCGCGGAAATCGCCCTTGTCGATGGTGCCACCCGGGAACTGGTGCGAGATCTTCAGCGTGGTGGCGGCCTGCGCCGTACCGGTGCCGAAACGAAGAATGGCGGGTGCGGCGACGGCAGTCGCGATCAGATGGCGGCGCGTAAGCATGGTGTGATCCCCTTGGACGTTCTTGTTTGGTGATTTGGGTCGGGTCTGGTCTTTGAGACCGGCGCGTAGGCCCATCCTAGCCGGTCTTTCACCCGATGATCTCTCATCTGATAGTTCGAGACCGAATGTCGCGGCAAGTGCCGGTCGTGCTGCGCTGCACACTTCCGATCCGCGCGGGACGACGCCAGCCAAAGGATGGCACGGGACCGCAGAAATTTATCGGCGAGCGCGTAACAACGCTGCGTGGCAATCCGTCGAGACAGGATAGCGGCATCCGTCGCTGACAAACACCATCTCGAAGGGAAGACTGCTCATGACCATTCGCACCCGCATCGTGCTCGGCGTTTCGGCTGCCGCTCTGTCGCTTGGTCTCGCACTGTCGCCGGCCGCCTTTGCTCAGGACAAAATGGGCAAGGACGACGGCATGATGAAGAAGGACACGATGTCCAAAGACGGCATGAAGAAGGATACGATGTCCAAGGATGACGGCATGAAGAAGGATCACATGTCGAAGGACGGGATGAAGAAAGACGACGGGATGATGAAGAAGAATTGATCCCCGTCCTCGTCGCACAACGCTCGCCTGAGGCGAGCCGCGCGATCTCGAATTCCGGGTGCGGCCCCACGGACCGCCCCGGAGTGGCGCTTCAGTTCAATTTCACTTGAACGTTACTCTTGAGCGTTACTTGCGCTTGGCCTTGCGGGCCGCGTAGCGGGCATCGCGCTTGGCCTTCTGCTCGGCTTCCAGGGCTGCCTGCCTTTCGGCGGCTTCCTGGGCCTCGCGTGCAATTCGCGCGGCCTCGGCGGCCTTGGCTTCTTCCTCGAGGCGCTTCTGCTCGGCCTTTTCGGCTTCGCGCGCAGCCTTTGCCTCGGCACGCTTGGCCGCGAGGGCCTCGCGCTCGGCGCGGCGTGCCGCAACGGCCGGATCATCGGGACCCGGCTGCGACTTGAACTTGTTCAAAAGATTTTTGCGGGCGTCCTGTGCCGCCTTTTGCCGGTCTGCGAAGCCGGGTTCCCTGAATCCACTCATTACGAGCCTTGTCTTCCTCGCTTTCAATCCTACATCAGTGCCTGTTGGTACGTCGGCTGGGCATAGCAGGCGCCACGCGACGCAGAAGCGTGTACATCGGCGCGCGTCGCGAAGCCACCCATAATCGCAGCCGACCAGGTCAACGAAAAATCGCCAGCCCCGACGATCTCGTAGCCCGGAAAAACTGCCGAATTGTGATGTCCCTCATAAGGGAGCATGCGGCGCGGCGCCTAGCGTCCGCCCCAACGAGACGGAGCACGGGCATGACGATCTTCCGACCGAGCCTGAAGGCGCTCGCAGCGGCCTTCGTGGTGGCAGCGCTGGCCGGCGCCGCGTTGCTGCTAGCCCGTCCGCAGCCGATCGAGAGCGCCGTTCTCGGTGCGGATTGGGAATGCACCCAAACAGCGTTCGTGCTCACAACCTGTGCACCACGGATCCAGGAGGCAATTCCGGCCGTCGAGACCTCGCGCAAGGATGCGATCCGGCAGACCCGGGGCTGAGCGTGAGAGGCTGACCGGGATGTGACGGGCTGCCGCAGAGGTGATAAAGCCAGTCCGGTTGCGCAATCAGGTAGCCATGCCCAAGCCTGAACCGGGCCGGAAGCCCAAATCCCCTAGAAGACCTCCACCCCCTGACAGCCGCCGCGGCGCGATTGCCGGCTTGATCATCGCGCTTCTGATCCTAGGCGTCGGCTGGTGGCTTGCCCGCGACCTCACCTCGGCAAGCAAGATGCAGGACTGCCTGATGTCGGGGCGGACCAATTGCAATGTGATCGAGCCGGCGCGCTAGGAGCGGTCCAGCGCGACCCTCTGCCGCCCTTTGGGGTCGAAAAATTGGCCTGATCTTAATCATTTGTAACGGGACTTAGCCGATCAAGCAGGTCAGTTATGTCGGCCGGCATCAGCCCAGCGTGAGGCGAATCGTCTATCGCGCCAGGGACCACGGCAATCGAGAGTAGGGGGTCAAGCACGCATGAGTGCGTCCAGCCGCATGAAGATCATCATTCCCTTGGTTTCGGCCATGTCGTTGCTCGCGCTGTCGGCGCAGGCGCAGGAGGCCAGACCGCCAAAGGAGGCCGGCCAACTGCCGGCGAGGCCGAGCGCAGGCGCGCCGCCCCAGACCAATCAGAACATGCGCAATGGTCCTTCGCCGCAGCAGGCGGCCCGGCCCGCACCGCAGCCCCTTGCCGGTCCCGGCCCGCGCAACGCCGGCGGTCCGCCGCCGGGACGTTATGCGCGCGGTCCCGCTCCGGCGCGCGACTGGGGCGGACACGCCTATCGCGGCAATCTCGCCTGGGACGGCGGGCGCTGGCGTCACGAAGTCCGCAACGGTCGATCCGGCTGGTGGTGGGACGTTGGCGGCGTCTGGTATTATTATCCGCAGCGGATGGCGGGCCCGCCGGCCTACATTTCAGAGGACTACATCGACGATGAGCCGGTGGCCTATGCCCCACCTCCGGTCGCCTATGCGCCGCCACCTCCGCCTCCGCAGCCGGCCGATCCCGGCGCAAGCGCACTGGGCGGCGCCATCGTCGGTGGCGTGCTGGGTGGCCTGCTCTCGGGCAACGCAACGGGAGCTGCCGCAGGCGCGGTTCTCGGCGGGGCGACCGGAGCAATTGCCGGCGCTACGGCCGCATCTCAGCCCGGTTATTACTGGGCGCAGGACACTTGCTATTACCGCTATCCGAACGGCCAGTATGTGCAGGCCGATCCCCGCGCGTGCTATTGAGCTTTCCAAGCTGGATCTGAAGCAGCAGAGGCGGGCCGAGGCCCGCCTCTTTTTTTACGCGCCGGCGATGGCTTCAAATTAGCGCTGGTACTCGTTGCCGCCTCGCGCAAGTCTCAAAAGAAAAACGTCGGGGACGATTCGCGGGGGATGTGGGACATGCTGGATGCCATCCAGATCAGCGTGGCGTTGTGGGCCATCATCGTTTGCGGCGGGATCAAACTCTCGCAGATGCTGCCCCATTTGTTCTAGCGCACGGCCCCTGAGCTCGCTCGCGGCAGGCTCGGCGCCTTGCGCGTCAAGACACCAGCCAGTTGAAGAACGCCATCGCGGCCCAGACCAGGCCGCCGATCCAGGCCAGCATCACGATGGTGATGGTGCCGAGATAGGCGATGCCGAGCAGGTCGGACCTTTGTCGTTGCGTCGGGACGACCACTTCGGCTGCTGCTTTGTGTGTCATGACCTGAACACCACCGTGGAGCGTTGGAGCGCTGTTTAGCGGAGATACGGGGTGCAGGCTGTGACGCAGTTCACAGACCCTCAAACGAGCCTTGGATGCCGAGGAAAGTACCCCGCAATCATACGGGCGAAATTGCCATGCGCTTGTCCAGATCGGCCGGTTATAGGGTCAGCCTCATGTGCAGCAAGTACGATCCACAGCACGAGGCCGAGGCCGCGATGAGGCGGGCCGCAGCGTCCGAAGGCGCCGATCGGCAACGCCTGATCCAGCTGGCCCTGGCCTGGCACCAGCTCGCCCGCGATCGGCGTGAGGAGCGGACGGACTAGCCGCATTGCGGCCGGCAGCCTCATTCGCGACGAGAAAAACCCCGTGCTCGGGGGACAAGCACGGGGTCCTTCAAAGCCGACCGGGGCTGGTAGGTCGGCACCACCTTATTTCGCCACATCCAACGTGCCGGTGGTGGTCTCGTTCCACGACGCGCAGCATTTTTCACAAGGATTTAGCCCGCTTCATCCTGAACAGGATCGACCGCATGATGCTGCGCGGGCGGCAGCGCCAACTGCTGCCGTCAAACGCCGCGATCGATGCCTCCCGGCTGCGGCCTGTGCTCGTGACGCTCGATGCATGTTTGATAGGCGGCCGGACGATGCGTCTGGTCGCTTCCACGCGCCCAGGCCCGAACGGCGAAGGCCAGTTGATGGTGACCGACTGCGGCGTCCGTAAGAGAAGCTTGTACCACTTCAAGGCGCTTTGCGATGCCGCCCGGGCTCACATCCACGGCAGCGTCAATCGCCAAAAACGCCATGGCGGTGGCGGCAACCCCGGATGTGATGGCCATTCTTGTCCAATCGGATGGCGGCATCACAATATCCTTCGACAGCTCTTTTGCATGCCGGATAGGTAGGGCTCTTCGGGCCGCCGCACAGGTCTGCGCACGCTTTCTTGAAGTGTGCGAAGATTAGAAGGCCCCTCGAATCGGCGAGGCTCGAAGCGGCTCTGTGAACTAAGAAAAAGCCCCCGAAGGGGCTTATTTTCTTATGCCGCTTCCGTCTTCGGCACGGCGTCGGCATTCACCGACAGTTTGACGACGTCGCCCTCGACGGCGCCGACATATTTCATGTCGATATAGTGATGATGGTCCTTGTGACCCTCGGGGCTGTCCTTCCGGGTCAGCTTGATGCGGTTGCCCTCGACGCGGTCGACGGTGCCGACATGGGCACCGTCCTTGCCAATGATTTTCATGTGCTCTCTGATATTAGCCATGATGGCCTCCTTGCACAGTCTTTAACTGCGAAGAGGGGCCTTCGTTGCAGACCGCGCGGGCAGATGCTGGACCCAACGTAGGGCCCGGACGTTGACGTTGCAGATGGCACCTGTCCAAGATCCGCATGGAGACGCTTGCAGCCTATCTGGAACGAAAGCATCAGGAACTCAGGCTGTTGAATGATTGTCTGAGGAACCGGCTCGATTTGGCACGTCCGCGATCCGTCGACGAGGTCGTCAGGTCCAAATTCCAGATCACTGCGGCGCTGAGGGCGGAGCATGAGTTGCATGAGTGGAAGGCGACGGAGACGGCCTGGTCGCATACGGCCTATCCTGCCAGCGGACCGTTCGAGTTCAGTTACGACTACCAGCGCGCCGATCTCAGGGTACGCGGTCCTTCGTTCTATGAGCTCGAGTGCGGCTGCACGAGCACGGCGATCTACACCGCGTCAGGCATGGCAGCGCTCTCCGCCGTGCTCCTTGCCACCGCGCAGATCGTCGACAAGGCTGACATTATCGTGCTCCCAGGCTCCTACGGCGAGACGCTGGAGCTGATCCGGAGCTTTATCTCTCATCTGCAGCTCGTAGACTTGAAGCTTCCGCTAGGCGATGGGTTTGCCAGAGCGAATTCTCCGCGCATGCTTCTGCTGGATTCCTGCTCCTTTGCCGGCGCTTTCGAGGCCGCGCTGCGTAGTGATGGCTCGGGGCTCGATCTCCTGGTTTTCGACACGACCTGTTTCGCCGGCAGATCGGGTCGCATCAGGCGAGTCCTGCGGTGGGCCCGGCGATACGGAATTCCGCTGGTGCTGGTGCGAAGCCACAACAAGCTCGATTCGCTCGGAGCGGAATATGGCCGGCTCGGCTCGGCGGTTTTCGTGCACGGCAGTGAGCACGAGCAGCGGGCGGGGCGCCTTGACTGCAAAGGGCTCGCCGCCGAAACGCGTAACGCGGTGCGGCTGCTCGGCGGCGCGGCGTTGCCGGCACACTTCCCGCCCTTTGCGGGCAGTGTGACCTATTGGGCTCTGACGAAAAGGCGTGTTGCAGCGATCTTGCGCAACGGACGAAGCACGGCACGATATTTTGCCGCAAAGCTCCCGGCGCTCTCGGCCGAGCTCCATTTCACCCACGGCCTCTACGTGACGCTTCGAGGCAGGCGCCGGCTCGACGAGGCGAGGGCGCGACAGGCCGCCGAAGACATGAGCAACGAACTGCACGGAGAGGGCTTTCCCATCCGTCACGCCGGCAGCTTCGGTTTCGACTTCGCCGCGACCGAGTGGTTTCACGATGCGACCACGGACCAGTATAGCGTCCGGGTGGCGGTCCCGGATTTGCCGACAGAGCTGTGGAATAATCTGGCCGCGGCCATCGCCCGGTGGTGGACGATGCATCAGGCTGAGGTTGGAAGATGAACGCGGCTGGCGATCCCGGCAGAACGGGCATAACAGCCAAAATCAACGCTCGCGCCGTACAAGATCCTCGACCAGTTCTCGCAAGCCCGCGGGACCCTCACGACCTTGAAATATACGCTGCTCCGGCGTGAGGGGCGCGAGCTGACGGTGCTCAAACATCTGCCGACCGATCGCAAGCAGCGCTTCGAGCTGCACTGTCTCGCGCACGAAGCACTCGACCAGATGCCGCAGCACACTCAGTTGGTCGCCGCGCACAAGACCATCACCGGGCTCGTCATGACCAAGCCGAACACCAGAGAGCTGTCCTGGTTCATCGGAGCGATGCTCGACGGTCTCAGCATCCGGGCCGGCGACGACACAGACGGCTCTGCGGTTTCTCCAACGCGACAATATCGGTGATTTCCTTGGCTGCGTCGTCCGGCAATCCAGCCTTTGCAAGCTCACTCACCATCGAGACGGTGTCGCCGGCCGTGATTGCAAGGGTCACTTGAGCGCCATCTGTTGGACGGACGCGCGTCACGGTTTTTTTCTAGCGCACCAGCACTGCTATCGCGGCAATAAAACCGAGGACCAGAAGGGTGCCGGCCGCGAGGGCAACCAAATCGACCGAAGGGGTATGGAGGTGAAGGCGCATTGTTGCCTCCTACGCAGTAACGCCATGATTCAATCGGCAATCGCCAAAACAGTTCCTCTCGGACGGCGGGACGCGGCATCCAGCAATGTCCGAGTTTGCGGAACTTATAATTGATGCGCGATTGAAACGCGCACCGCCGCTCGTTGGTTGGAGGGTAATCGAAACTGTTCTCGGAGATCCCCATGACCGACGAGGATATGCTCGTACTGGCCGGATTGGCCGGCTTCGCCTGGTGGACATACGTCTTTCTGCCTCTGGTCTATTTCTATCCGGCTTAGCCTTCGGCTCGGCTGGCACGAAGACGCCGGCGGTCATCCAGTCGTTACCGATCCGGTTGACCTGGCATTTCTTGGCCAAGCGGCTCGCAAAGCTGTTGCGGCTCTGAGTGCTGTCATTCAGGTGCACCATGTGCCGGCCGCCGATATCGGAGAAATCCTTCACCTTACCCATGGCATTCGACTCGCCAACGCCTCCGAGAGGGTTGCCTTTCGCCTCGAGGCCTTCATGGGGACGCCGATCGACGGCGGAATGGCGCGCCCTGCCCGGGAGCTGGTCAAGGATCTAATCGACTTCCTCGACAGCTTGGAGGCCGATCCGGACCTTGAGCCATGGTGCGGCGTGGCTTATGGCCAGCCGCCCGGCGCCGACGAATGCGAGCCGCCGGAGGATGCCGAGCCGTCCTTGGGCAGTTTCGATCGCATCATAGATCAGGCCCACGCGTGGCGGTCGTCTGGCTATAACGACCTTGAGCAGAACGACTGTGACCGGGAGGACGATGATCCGGAAGAGGCCAAGCAGCAGTCCCCGGAGATGTGCCCATGCGCCTGATGCCGGAAGAGCGCCGCTGAGGATCTGTCCCACTCGTCCTAAAACAAGACGCTGCCGGGCTCGAAATACATGTCCCGGCAGCGTTTCATTCTCAAACTGAGCACTGAAATCCCAGTTGGTTTCGACTGTGCAATGGCCATGCCACAGGTGTGTGACACGTGCCCGCCGGTTCACGCTGGCGGGCCACCCAGGCGTACTGGCCTAGAAGGCGCATCCATGTCGGCGAATGCGCGTTTATTCGAGAACCTCATATTCGGACGCTACGTCGTCGGGGTCGTTTTCCTCGAACCATTTCTCTGCGGCATCCTGGTTAGCGAACACCTCAATGTGGTCCTTATCGCCAGCCTGCTTGCCGGTGTTGACGTATACGAAGACTGTTGGTCCGCCGCTCTCGGCTACCAGGATCAGCGCTTCCACGGCTGCTTGCCATTCCGGCGCGTCGTGCTCGGCCTTGGGAAGCCCTGCGATGTACTCACCGGCGTCGCGCAACGTCACCAGCTTGCGGCCGCCCACCTTAATCGGATCCTCGAAAGGCCGCCCCCAGCCTTGTGCAACCATGTCTATCCCCCAGCCCGGCAGGCTAGAGGGTAAGCGTGGCCGAGCGCAAGATAAGGGAAGTCGGCTCTTCGCGCGCACTTCTGGGAGCTGTACGCTGCAGCTTTGACAGTGTGCCGTCGTGGCGCCGACGTTCCCGCCTTATCTCCGAGGCCTACGACCGCACGGTTGTGGAGGAGAGCAAAATGCGCGTGTTGTCGGTGGCGTTCTTCGCGTTCGCCTCGCTGGCCCAGCTCACGCACAAGAGAAGATCAAGACGCCTGAGTCGGCGTGCAGCTACACGACAAGCCGCGGGGATACGTACACAGTGCCCGGCGGTAAGGCTCTTTGCTGGCGCGTGCCAGCGCCTTCTTATAAGGAATACACGCTGCTCCACTGTGACGGGCCGATGTTCCGGGAGCTTGTCCGGGTGAAGCGAAGCGATCCTCGCTGCGACAAATACGAAGAGCGGCAATAGGTCTCGGCTAGACCAGGACGCCGCACAGCCCCGTCTCGCGCATCTGGCCGAAGCTGATCTTGAGCGGCCGGCCGTCTGCGAGCGTAGGCGTGTGACGTTTGATCGGGCGAGGCATGCCGCCATCAAAGCGGCATCGTAAGTACCTCGCAAATTATCGATTCCTAGCGGCTCGGAATGCGCGCGAGCTACAGCCTGTCGTGGGTGTGGACAACGGCTATGCGCGTGGCTTGTTGTCGATGCACAACGTGACGGCCAGCAAGATCCAGCCGACGATATCGACAGCACTCATTGCTTCCCCCATGTCGTGAACAGAAGGCGAAAGGGCGGTGTTGCGCCCGTGTTGCGTGGAGCAGTTGGGAATGCCGCGTATCGCGTTGAAATTGCCGCAAGCGACAGAGAACGCCGCGCAACACGAAAGGGCTCGCAGAACAGAGCCGATACGCGCGTAAGATTCTGAATTATCAGGTAAAAGGCTGGCGATCCCGGCAGAACAACCATTCTAGCCTGCAACAAGGGCTTAGGCTGGCCCACCGCTCTAAAAGCGCTGATTGGCGCGTAAGGGCCATTTCGGAAATTGGCTCACCGGCAGGCCCCTAAAAAGGAAGGGGCCGCCACGGGCTATGGCGACCCCTCAACATTCTTAACAACAGCAGCCCCCGCATACAGAGCACGGGTGAAGGATGCAAGTGCATCCTCATGGATGCGCTGGGGCTGCCTCACAATCTAAGATTGAGGCGAAAGCTATGACTACCATTAGCGGGGACAGGTACGGAAACAGGCGCAGCTCAAATGGCGCTTGGCGACCTAACGAGCAGGAGGCAGCGCAGGCGGACCAGCCGCACGCGCGGAAGGCTTACTACGACGCGGACCTGACCGCTCAAGGCTACGCAATTGTAGAAACCTACGAATATACGGACCTCAACGGCCACCCGATCTATTTCTCCCGTCGCTATGAGCGCAGGAGCGTCCGCTCAAAAGCTTTCAGGCAGGGCCACTATGACGCGGCGGCGGAGAACGAATATGCGGACGCTGGCTTGGACAAGGTCCCGTACCGCTGGCCCCATCTTGTAGCGGCAGACCGCGCCGAGACTGTCTTTTGGTGCGAAGGCGAAAAGGACGCGGACACGCTCACGCGGCTTGGGCTGGTGGCAACCACAGCAGCGGGGCAAGTGCTTTCAGCAATCATCGCCAAAGCGGTCACGGACCGTCATGTTGTGGTGCTGGTGGACAATGACGACAAGGGCGAAGAGAACGCCGCTAACGCGGTCAATGCGTTCCGCCACTATGCCGCAAGCCTGCGCGTCCTGCGCCTGCCAGACCTCCCTCGCACCGAGGATGTGACATACTGGTTTAACAATGGCGGCACGGTTGAAGCGCTGTTGCGGCTGGTTGACGAAGAGCCGTGCCTCATTGCCGAGGAGCGCCGTGGTGCGATCCGCGCTTCGCGGTTTGCGCTTTGCGGTGACGATGAAATCCCTTGGCCAGACTATGTCTACGGCAACAGCTACATTCGCGGCACGCTTTCCGTCACGGCGAGCGCGGGCGGGCTTGGCAAGAGCGCGCTGCTGCTGACAGAAGCGCTTGCAATGGCCACCGGCAGGAAATTGCTCCATCCCACGCCGCAAACCCCGCTGCGCGTCTGGTACATCAATCTGGAAGACGGCGACAACGTGCTGGTGCCGCGCCTGAAGGCGGCAGCGAAGTTTCATGGCATCGCCAACGCGGACGTCGGTGATCGCCTGTTCGTGGACAACAGCAACATGAAGCTCGTTCTGGCCAGCGAAGACGAAAGGCGTCGCGCCTCGCTCAATCAGGCGGCCATCACTCGCATCATCAGGGAAATCAAGGCGAACAGGTTTGACGTCGTCATGATCGATCCCTTGGTGAGCGCGCACCAGATCAGCGAGAACGACAATAGCGCGGTCGATCTGGTGGCCAAGGCGTTGGCCCGCATAGCGCGGGAGACGAACTGCTCGTTGATGGTTTCGCACCACATGACCAAGGGGCAGGAAGCGCGGACCGCCGATAATGTGCGCGGTGCCTCTGCTCTGGTGAACGCGGCGCGCGTGGTGCGCGTCCTCAACGCAATGACGGCGGAGGAGGCAGAGCGCGCAAACGTTGATGCGGAAAGGCGCGGCTTCTACTTCCGTATGGACGACGGCAAGACCAACCTCGCACCAGCCGAAAGCAGCACGTGGTTTGAGCGCGTGAACTACGACGAGTTCAGCTTCGACGACGCGCGCAAGAACGTGGTGGTGTTGAAGCCGTTTGCCTTCACAGCGCCGGAGGCGGCGGCCCGCCTTGGCAACATGACCCAGATGGAAGTTGCAGCGGCATTCGCGGAGGGTGGCCCGTGGCGCTTCGACAGGCAGGCCCGCTCGGGATGGGCGGGCGAGCAACTAGCCATGGCGCTTGGCATCGGGGCAGAGACCAAGGCCGAAAAGGACCTGCTGCAACGTGCCCTGCGCAGCTTCGTGCAGCGCGGTTGGCTGTCCGTGTTCCGCGCGCCCGACGCCCAACGCAAGCCGCGCGAGTGGGTGAGAATGGCCAATGGTGCGCCACCTTCCGAGGGTGACGCGCGAAATGAGGGTGGCGCAAATTGCTAACCCATTGGTCAATAAGGGTTTGCGCCACCTTAAAGGTGGCGCGGCGCACCGTTTGCGCCACCTGCGCCACCCCCCTTATAGGGGTGGCAGGTGGTGGCGCACGTGGTGGCAGCGCGGGGGCACAGGCTGGGACATCGGCAGCGCGGCCCGCTGGCTCGGCTTACGCGCCCCGCTCGGCCCAACCCAGCACCGACGCCGAACAACCGCACCAGCACCGACGCCTGTCGGCTGGGTCCCCGCTGGCCCGCCCCACCACGGCGGTATCCGTCCCGGGTTTCGGCCCGCTGCAAACAAAATTACTTAACGCCCGGGTAAAACTTGGAACCCCAAAATGACCGCACAACCCCCACGGCGGGGCCGCCCGCCCACCGGCACCCCAGCCGCCCGCGACGCTTTGCTGGCGGAGCAAGCGGCCATGTACCGCATCAAACGGCAGAAGCTGGAAGGCTCCGTCATCCCGATCAACGAGGTGCAAAGCGGCTGGCGGCAAATCTGCACCGCGACCCGCGCCGCCATGCTGGCGCTGCCGACCCGGCTGGCCGCGCGCCTGCCGCACCTGAACGCGGCGGACCTCAGGACGATCGAGGATGAAATCCGTCAAGCGCTGGAGCAGCTTTCGGAAGGTGGTCGCCAATGACCCCCGCTGAACTGGTGGCCAGCGCCTTCCGCTGCTTCAAGCCACCGCCGCGCCTGAGCCTGCCCAACTGGATTGAGAAGAACGTGCGCCTGCCTGCCGGGTCAACTGCGCTACCTGGCCCGATGCGGCTATACGTCTACCAACGCGATATGGCCGCCGCGATTGGCGATCCGGAAATTGAACGTGTGACCGTCGTCAAGGGCGTGCGCATCGGCTGGACGGCGCTCCTGACCGGCGCACTCGGCCACTACGTCAAGAACGACCCAGCACCGATCATCGCTTTGTTGCCGACCGAAAGCGACTGCCGGGACTACACCACCAGCGATCTTGAGCCGACATTTGAAGCCAGCCCGGCTTTGCGCGGCATGCTCAGTGACGACCAGAAGGAAGGCGAGCGCAACACCATGCTGTCCCGCCGCTTTTCCGGCGGCAGCCTGCGCATCATCGCGGCTGGTGCACCGCGCAACCTGCGCGCCAAGACCGCCCGCATTCTGGTTGCCGACGAAGCCGACGCGATGGCCATCACGCCGGAAGGCGACCCGCTCGTGCTGGCCGAGCGCCGCACCTTATCCTTCCCGAACCGCAAAATCGTCATCGGCAGCACGCCAGTTTTCGAGGACACTTCCGCTGTGCTGCGCCGCTATGCCGAAAGCGACCAGCGCGTGTTTGAAGTGCCTTGCCCTGCGTGTGGCGCTTTCAACGAAATTCAGTGGCAGCACATCGTCTGGGAGGAGGGGCGTCCTGAAACTGCTTGCTACAAATGCCCGCACTGCCAAGCGCTGGTGGACGAGCGCCAGAAGAACCTGATGGTGATGTATGGCGAATGGCGCGCGACCAAGCCCGAGGTCAAAGGCCACGCAGGCTTCCGCATCAACTGCTTGGTCAGCCCGCTGGCGAATGCGCGCTGGGGCATACTGGCCGCCGAATTTCTGAAGGCGCAGGGCGACCCGACCAAGCTACAGGTTTTTCGCAACACCATTCTGGCTGAAGGCTGGCGGGAGCCGGGCGAAGAACTTGACGAGGCCGACCTTGCCGCGCGGCGCGAGGCGTTCAGCCTCGATGCCATCCCGCAAGAAGTGTTGCTCATCACCTGCGGCGTTGACGTGCAGGGTGACCGCCTTGAAGCCACCATCCTCGGTCACGCCAAGGACGGCGAACTGTTCATTCTGGGGCATGAGGTCATCTGGGGCGCACCAACGGACGATGAAACGTGGTTGGAGCTTGACCAGCTTCTGCAAAAGCGTTGGTCGCATCCATACGGCAACACGCTTGGCATTGACGCCACGGCGATTGATAGCGGCGGCCACTGGACGGAGAGCGTCTACAACTTCTGCTTCCCGCGCCTGCGCCGCCGTGTGCTGGCGATCAAGGGCATGCCGGGGCCGCGCCCGCTGTTGCAGGCCAGTAGCAGCGGCAAGGTGAAAAAGGGCCGCATCTTTTTGGTGGGAGTTGACACCGTCAAAGCCGCGCTGTTTTCGCGACTGAAGCGCAATCACGGCATCCGTTTTAGTCACACGCTCGAAAATGCATGGTTTGATCAGCTGTGCAGCGAGCGGCTGGTGGTGCGCTACGTCAAAGGTGTGCCGCAGCGCCGCTTTGAGCGGCTGCCGGGCAAGGAGGCCGAAGCGCTCGACGCGACCTGCTACGCCATAGCGGCGCGGCAAATCATCAGCGCTTCGCTCACTGACCGCGAGGACGCGCTAAAGGTCGAGCGCCCGCTACCTGCCAAGCCCACGGTGTTTCGCAGCAGCTTCATGCAGAGGTGAAGAAACGCCTTTTGCAGCATGCAGCAAAATTGATCCCGAAAACGCATAAAAGATGTAATCTGTAGACGCTCTCGTTCGTCGTTATGCACAGGTAACAACGCGCTGCGATCGCAAGGATATTCGCGGCAGAACACGAATTTTCTGTTTGTTTTTTTGTTGTTGTTGCCGGTCGTGCGCAAATCATTGCCTAAGCGGTCCACGGAGACCGCTGCATGTCCATCTACGAACACTTCCTTACGCACAGCGACCTGCTCAAGCTGTTGCCCGGCTTGAAGGCTCAGACCCTGCGCAACTGGTCGCGCGACGGGTTCGTTGACGTCGAAGAACGCTTCCCCGGTGTGGGCGCAGACCGCAAGTACAGCGCGCTCGGCGTGATCAAGCTCGCCGCCATGCATCAGTTGGTCGAGCTTGGCGTGGCCGTGAGCGTGGCGCGTGAAATGACGTGCGAGCTTGGGCCGAAGGTGGTTACGGCTTGGCACTTGAGCCGCGTAAGCAGTCACCATGAGCGCGTCCTTGTCTGGAAAGAAGAAGACGGCACGTACACGCTGAGCACACGCCCTCCGGTCGGTTTAGAGCGGCAGAACCTGCCCCCGGCTTACATCGTGCTCGAAATTGGCCTGCTCACCATCGAGATGCGCGAGCGAATGGAGCGGCTGCACTTGGAAGAGGATGCAGCATGAAGCTCCCCGCCGTCATCACGCGCCTGTTCAAGCGCAACTACAACGCCGCGTCCGGCTCTCCTCGCTGGCCTGCTTGGGCCACCTTGTCCGCGCCAGTAGCGCAGACGCATGCCGCCGCGCACTTGGCTGGAAGTCGCGCTGCGTTCGCGGTCGGCTCCACTCCGATGGCGGCCAGCCTTGCGAGCGTCTACACCGACGCGCTTTTCCCCGACGCGCCGTCCGTCAAGCTCGTCAACTCCAACCGCGACGTTGAGCAATCTTTCGCCAATTGGCTCGCGGCAAACACTGCCGCGCTGCGCACTCTTGTGCGCTCGCAATTCGTGAACGGCGAAGGGCTGGCCCGCATGACGGTGGACCGCAACGGCGAATTGCGGCTGCAAGTACTGAACAACGAGCAATTGGACCGCTCGATCTCCCGCGACCTTGAGAACGGTGGGCGGATCATTGCAGGCGTGGAGCTTGATGCTGCCGACAATGTGGTCGCCTACCACATTCTGCCCGACGCGATGGACCAAGCATTTACTACCATTGCTCCGGCGCGGCGCATCCCGGCCGATGACATCATCCATTTCTTCGAACAAAAAGTTGCGGGCCAGCGGCGTGGCATAAGTGAGCTTTCACCTGTCCTCACTCGCCTACATGAGCTTGAAAAGCTCTCGGATGCGCTGCTGGCCCGCGCCTCCACCGCCGCGCTCTTTGGCGGGTTTATCACCGACGCCAGCGGCACCGCCTTCGGCGATGCGAGCGCCAAGCCACCGGAAGCCGATCTAAGCCTCGAACCCGGCGCGCTTCGCGTCCTTCCGGTTGGCACCGATATTCGCTTTCCAACCATGCCGGACAACGCGGACGCGCCCGGCCTGCTCAAATCGATGCAGCGCGACATCTGCGCTGGTGTGGGCATTCCCTACACTCTCGCCACCGGAGACCTGTCCGATACGAACTACAGCAGCGGCAAACTTGGAATGGAGGCGTTCAAGCGCCGTATCAAGGCCACGCGCGCGAGCCTGCTCATTCCGCTAGTTATCGAGCCGCTGTACCGCCGCTGGGCGCTGCTGCGTCTGCTGAACGGGCAGGCCGTCAGCGTCGGCAGCGCCACCTTCCTCTTCCCGGATTGGGCGTCGATTGAGCCGAAAAAAGAGGCTGAAGCTGACGTCATCCTGCTCAACGCGGGCCTGCGCAGCCGCGCCGAGATTATCAGCGCACGTGGCCGCGATATCCAGGACGTCGATGCCGAGATCGCCGCCGATACTTTCGTACCCAAGGCTTTGCCGAGCGCGAGCCAAACACAGGAGACTGAGAATGACTAAGCTGCTGGTCCGCGAAGCTGCGGCCCTTGAGACGCGCCGCGCGCCGCTGCGGCCTTCTTCGTACAATGCAGAGGCTGGCACCATCGAGGCCATCATTTCCACCGGCGCGGCTGTGACCCGCAGTGACGCCAACGGTCAGTTCACTGAGATTTTGGACACTGCGGCGGCCGACCTGACCACGCTGCGCGGGGCTTCCGTCCTGAACAGCCATCGCCAGAACGGGCTTGAGAACATCCTCGGCACCGTTGAGGAGGCGTGGCGCGAGGGAAACAACATCGTCGCTCGCATGCGCCTTTCGAACCGCCCGGAAGTGGCCAGTCTCGTTGCGGCTGTGCGCAACGGCGAAATCAATTCGGTCAGCATCGGCTACGAGGTTTCGCAGTGGGCTGACGGCACCGACGCTAACGGCCAGCGCGTTCGTACCGCTACTCAGTGGAAAATTCGTGAGGTCAGCTTCGTCGCGGTGCCCGCCGATCCGCACGCCCGCACGCGCGGCGCTACCAATGGCCTCATCCGCTCCCTCGGTCAGCAGGCTGGCGTTTCGCAGGCCACCATCGACGGCCTAATCGATCGCGGGGCGACCGAAGCGGAAGCTCGCTCAGCGATCCTCGATGAACTTTTGCAAAGGAGCAACACCACCGTGATCCGCACTTCCCACAACATCCACACCATGGACAACAGCGAGGCTTTCGTCCGCGCGGTTGGTGGTGCGCTGTACGCCCGCGTCGAAGCCAGCTACCAGCCGGACGGAGCCGAGCGCCAGTATGTCGGCCACACCATGCTCGACGTGGCCCGCGAGGTCCTGCGCCGCAGCGGCTTGAGCACGACCGGCCTTGCCGCCAGCGCGCTTATCGAGCGTGCTCTGACCACCAGCGACTTCCCGCAGATCTTGGCCAACACCGTGGGCCGCACCCTGCGCGCGTCCTACGGCCAGCCCGCCAGCGGCATTCGCCAGCTTGCCCGCCAGACCACCGCGAACGACTTCCGCGCCAAGACCAAGCTGATGCTGGACAGCGCTGGCGTCACGCTGGAGAAGGTGAACGAGCACGGCGAGTTCAAGAGCGGTTCTCTGGTGGAGGCCGGCGAGAGCTACAAGCTGGCCACCTTCGGTCGCATCATCTCGTTCACGCGGCAGGCTATCGTCAACGACGACCTTGGCGCGTTCACCGACATTGCCCGCCGCTTGGGCTTGGCCGCGCAGGCGTTCGAGGCGCAGCAGTTGGTTGACCTGCTCCAGTCGAATGCTGGCGTGGGCCCGAACATGTCCGACGGCAAGGCGCTGCACCACGTCGATCACGGCAACATTGCCGCCGTAGGCGGACCGCTTAACCTCACCACGCTCAGCGCAGCGCGCTTGGCGATGCGCAAGCAGACCGGCCCAGCTGGTGCGCTTATCACCGTCACGCCGCGATACCTACTCGTGCCGAGTGATCTGGAAACGAGCGCCGAAAGCTGGCTCACCGAAATCCATGCGACGACCACGGCCGACGTGAACCCGTTCAGCCGCCTCAGCCTCGTTGTTGAGCCGCGCCTGACCAGTGCAACCCGCTGGTGGCTGGCGGCCGACAAGGCGGAAGTGGATGGCCTGGAATACGCCCACCTTGCTGGCGCTCCCGGCCCGCAGACCGAGAGCCGCGCTGGCTTTGAAGTCGATGGCGTTCAGACCAAGGTCCGCTTGGACTTCGGCGCTGGCTTCGTTGACTGGCGCGGCTGGTACACGAACGCAGGGCAGTAAGTCCGTGGGCGTCCTGATCGACCTCACAGGCCGTAGCGTCGGAAAGCTGACAGTGATGCGCCGCGAAGGCTTCGAGGTTCACGGCGGCGGCAAGCAGCCCTATTGGGCTTGCCGCTGCGACTGTGGGCGATGGACGCGGGTCGCAGGCTTCAACCTGCGCAAGCAGCACACGCTTAGTTGCGGCTGCCTGAACGGTGAAGTTCAGCAAGCTCGCGCAAGGCATGAAGGCACAAGGAAAGGACCGCGACGAGACAAGCGCGGGCGAGGGAAAGGACCGAGAGCGCCATGGCTGACCTAGCAACTCTCCAGTCCGAGCTTGAAACGCTCAAGGGCGCGCTACGCTCCGGCGAAAGGCGCGTCCGCTACGCCGGGCCCAATGGCGAGCGCGAAGTGGAATACCGCAGCGTCGATGACTTGATGAAGGCCATCGCCGCCACCGAAGCAGAAATCGCAGCGCTTACGGGCGCTGCGCAAGTCCGCACCATCAACGTTAGATCGAAAGGCTGGTTTTAAAATGAAGAACTACATCCAAGAAGGCAAAATGGTGACCGCGACCGCACCGGCTGGCGGCACCGTCAGCGGTACGGCCTACGTCATCGGCAGCCTGTTCGGCGTCGCCGCCACCACTCAGGCGGCTGGCGAGGACGTGGAGATCGCCACGGTTGGCGTTTTCGAGCTTCCCAAGGTCGCTGCTCAGGCGTGGGCCGCTCCGTTCGCAGCCGTCTATTGGGATAACGCGGCCAAGAACGTCACCAACGTCGCGGCGGGCAACACCAAGATCGGCATCAACATGAAGGCGCAGGGCGCGGCCGACACCGTCGCGCGCATCAGGCTGAACGGTACTTTCTGAGCGTGCGTCCTTAGAGGGCGACGCGGCCCGTCCGACAACGGAAAGCAGACCTCCCGGCACGCTCAGAGGATGGGGTTTCCTCCATCCGTCCAACATCGGGTCAAGGTAGGCAAGGCCGCACTTAACACAGCAGGGCAAGCAGCAATGAACAACATCCACGAAGTCATCAAGACGCGGGCGCTCGCAGCGCTGCGCGCAGACAAGCTCCCCACCGACCAGTGGGCGCTCAAGAACCGCGTGGGCGTCACGGTGCTGGCGGTCAGCACAGAACTTTTCAAAGAGTGTGTGGACGTTCGCCTCACCAAGACGGACCACAAGTCAATCCACCGCGACATCATGAAGGAACTGGCACATGCAAACCATTGAAGCTCGCGCCATACTGTCAGCGAAGGATGCGACTGGTGGTGTCTTCAGCCAGATCGCCGGCAAGATCGCAGGCATGAACCGCGCCGCGCAAGCAGCCAACCGCGCCACCATGATGACCTCTGGCGTGGCAGCGCGTGCCAGCCGCGCCGCAGAGATGGCTAACGGTGCCGTCATTGGGGCGGCCGGGCGCTTCCTCGGGCCCGCCGCGCTCGCCGCTGGTAGTGTGGCGGCTTACAAGAGCTTCGCCGCGACGGACCTGCAAATCCGCCGCATCGGCATCACGGCCGACGCCACCGAGCAGGAGGTGGCCACGCTTGGCAATACGTTGCGTGATGTTGCGTTCGCGTCCGGCCAGTCGTTCGAAAAGGCCACCAAGGGGCTTGAAAGCCTCGTGGCTGGTGGCATGGACCTGAAGGAAGCGCTGCCCGCCATTCCCGCTATCGCCCAAACCGCGCAGGCGGCTGGGGCGGAAGTTGAGGACATGGCCACCACCACGCTTGCGCTCAACCAGAACCTTGGCATCGCCACCGACAAGATGCAGGGCGCTTTCGACGTGCTGGTGAAGGGCGGCAAGGCGGGCAAGTTCGAGTTGAAGGATATGGCCCGTTACTTCCCCTCCATTGCGCCTGCCGCCGTGGCCGCTGGCATGAAGGGCGAAGAGGGGCTGATGCGCATTGTGGCCGCGCTTCAGACCATCAGGAACGGCACTGGCACCACCGAGGAGGCGGCATCCAGCATGCAAAACATCTTCGCCAAGATGGAAAGCGAAGAGACGACCAAGAAGTTCAGTAAGTTCGGTATCGACCTGCGCAAGGAGATGGCCAAGGCGCGCAAGGAAGGCAAAGACCTGCTGGAGGTCTTCACCGACCTGAGCGACAACGCGATCAAGGGCGACCTGAGCAAAGTCCCGCAGCTGTTCAGCGACATGGAGTTCGCACGCGGCATGCGGGCGCTGCTCAGCTACAAGGACCTGAACAAGAAGGTCATGGGCGAGTTGCGGCAGGCGGCTGGCAGCACCGCGCAGGACTTCGCCAAGGTGATGAACACGCCGGCCATCGCCATGGCGCGCCTGACGGAAAGCGTCAATAGAAGCGTGACTGCCGTCGGGGCCGCGCTTGAGCAACTGCCGAAGATGTTCAACAAGTCCGGAAAGGGCTTGTCCGACTTCATCACTGAAAAGTCCAAGGAGATCGAGGAGAAGGGCCTGCTGGGCATCCTGCCGGAAGCCGATCAGAAGGACATACAGGCGATCAAGAACGTGTATGACTTCCTCACCTCCGAAAAGAAGCAGCTTGAGTTCGGCCTGCGCGAGCGCGGCGATGAAGGCTTCGGCGGCAAGCCCATGGACCCGGACACCGGCAGGCGCAGGCTGCGCCTGTTTGATCTTCAGCGCCTCGAACAGCTTGAGGAAAACCTCAAGCACATCCCTTCAATCGTGGACGAGCTAGAAGCGAACAGGGCCAAGTATCAGGAGATGCCGCTCCCGCCCGGCAGCTTCCCGCTGCCCGCTCGCGACCCGCGCAAGCGCCCTGGCTACGTGCCGGAGCCAGTGGCCGACCCGCGCAAGCAGGGCTATGGCAGCGAAATGCCGCCCGTGCAGCCGCTCGAAGTCAAGACCGACGTCACGGGCACTGTGGAGGGCAAGGCCGAAGTCATCGTCAAGGTGGAGGCTGGCAGCGAACTGTTGCGCATCGTGGACAACGTCAAGAACGCGGTAGCGAACTTGGCGGGCAAGATCGCTGCCAACGGGCCCGGCAGCACTGGCAAGTCCAGCCCCGATGCCGCGCCCAACAGCCTCAACACCGGCATGCCGCTTCCGTAACAGCCAAGGCTGTCAAAGCAGACGACTCGGTCTAGGTCGCACCAATGTCTCGCGGGAATTATAAGTTCAAGCAAAGCGATATCGTCCGCGCCGTTAAGGCTGCGCGGGCGGCTGGGCTTGACCCGCGTGGCGTTGAGATCGATCCGAACGGCACGCTCCGCGTCCTTTTCAACGGCACCGACGCTCAAATAAAACAAACAAACAGCGTCAACCCTTGGGACAACGTATTGAAATGAAGCGCAAAAACCCGCCGCACGTGCACGAGTTCAAGAGCCGTCACGGCAAAATTGTTTTCTATTATCGCCGCCCCGGGCAGAAGAAGGTGCGGCTAAAGATCGACGAGGGCGTGTTGCCTTGGTCGCCCGCGTTCATGGAAGCCTATGAACAGGCGAAGGGCAGCGGAGCGCAGTTGGCGCTTGGGGCAGGGCGCACCATACCGGGCACGGTCAACGCCGGGCTGGTGAGCTATTACCAGTCCGTCGCCTTCACCAAGGGGCTGGCGACCACCACGCAGAAGAACCGCCGCGCCATCCTCGAAAACTTCCGAAAGGACCACGGCGACAAACCCATTGCGCTGATGCGCGCGCAGCACATGCAGGCCATCATCAGCGACAAGACGCCAGCCGCGCAGCGCAACTGGATTAAAGCAATGCGCGGCTTTATCGACCATTGCATGGCAGTCGGCATGATCAAGACCGACCCGTTGGTTGGCCTCAAGCTCGCGAAGATGAAAAAGTCTGGCGGCTTCCACACATGGACGGAGGACGAGATCACCAAATACAGGGAGCGGCACAAGTCCGGCACCAAGGCGCGGCTTGCGTTAGAACTGATTTTGCAGACAGGCCACGCCAGAGCGGATGCAGTCAGGATGGGCCGCCAGCATATCAAGAGCGGCAAGCTTTCAATGCGGCGGCAAAAGACTGGCGTGCAATTCGATATTCCGCTGCTGCCGGATTTGGTCGCGGAGCTCGCGCACCATAAGGCGGAGCAACTCTGCTATTTGACAACGGATTACGGCAAGCCGTTCACGGCGGCGGGCTTTGGCAATTGGTTTGCCGACCGCTGTAGGGAGGCCAAGGTGCCGGGCAGGGCGCACGGGCTGCGCAAGGCAGCCGCTGTCCAGCACGCGCTCAACGGAGCCACCGCGCCCGAACTGATGGCATGGTTCGGCTGGAAGACCATCGGCGAGGCGCAGCGGTACATCGAAGAGGCCAACCGCATCCGGCTGGCGGAGAGCGCAGGGGCCAAAATGCGAACAACCATTGGCCCACCTTCCAACCCGGTGAGCCAAAATGCAGCGCAACCCATTGTAATCACAGGAGGCGAAAAGTGAGATGGCGATCCCGGCAGGACTCGAACCTGCAACCCGCGGAGTAGAAATCCGCTACTCTATCCAGTTGAGCTACGGGACCGTCTTCGGCCGCCCCGGTTCGGGGGCTGGCTGTTCATCTACCATGCCAATATGAAAAATCTGGCGTTTCGCCAAGTCTGAACCGAACCGTTTTCCTCAGAGCCGCGACAAAGCGGAACGGTGGGGTGTCAGGGTGCCGGGTTGAGCGGCAGTGTACTGGACGATGGATCACATCGCCGGGAGCGCTGGCTAGCTTCCGGGACACGGCCACCGGTCGACTGGTCTGGTATTGCTGCGCCATCAACACGGCGTGCGCGGCGGTATCTTGATCGGTCTCCTCTGGGCTTGCCTTGTCATGGCGAATGCGACGATTTGCACCTTTGGTTCCATCGCCTTGAGTCCGTCACCATTCCGCGCATTTCATTTACCGCCGCGGCGTTCGTCCGCGATTTCCGGGAGTCCATCATGATCGGTCTGATCCGCGCCGTCACACTCTGCGCCACGCTGGCGCTCGGCCTTAGCGCAGCACAGGCCGCCGACAAGGCGTTCAAGCGCGACGATCTCGCCGATTCCGCGATCAAGCTGGAGGCCCAGATCAAGAGCGAAGCGGGCCCGGTCGCCAAGACCAGCGCGACGCTGCGTACCGATGCCGACGCCGCCTTCCGGCGCAACGACTATCGCACCGGCCTCTCGGTGCTCGGGCAGATCGCGGCGACCACGCCGGATGATGCCGGCAACTGGCTGCGGCTCGCCAAGGTCATCTTCCAGATCTCGCCGAAGACGTCGAGCGAGCAGACGTTCCTCTGGGAGCGTGCCTCGACTGCCGCCTATATCGCCTATACGCGCGCCGGCAATCCGGGCGAGGAGTCCGACGCGCTCGCCGTGCTCGGCAAGTCGCTGGCCGAACGCAAGCTGTGGCGGCCGGCGCTGGATGCGATGCGGCTGTCCCTGGACATGCGCGAGGTCGCCGAAGTCCGCGGCCAGTATGAGAAGCTGCGCGACGAGCATGGTTTCCGGCTGCTCGACTATACCGTGGACTCGGATTCGGCGAGCCCGCGCGCTTGCTTCCAGTTCTCGGAAGAGCTCGCCAAGCGCACCGACTTCGCGCCGTTCCTGGCGCTGGCGGGGCAGGACAAGCCGGCGCTGTCGGCCGAAGGCAAGCAGCTCTGCGTCGACGGGCTGAAGCACGGCGAGCGCTACAACATCAATCTGCGCGCCGGCCTGCCGTCGGCCGTGAAGGAGGGCCTGCCGAAATCGGCCGAGTTCAACGTCTATGTGCGCGACCGAAAACCCTTCGTGCGCTTCACTAGCCGCGCCTATGTGCTGCCCAGAACCGGCCAGCGCGGCATTCCCGTGGTCAGCGTCAACACGCCCGCGGTCAGCATCAACGTGTTCCGCATCGGCGACCGCAACCTGATCAACACGGTCGTCGACAGCGACTTCCAGAAGACGCTGTCGAAATATCAGCTCTCAGATCTCGGCGATGAGCGCGGCGTCAAGGTCTGGTCCGGCGAGCTTGCGACCGCGATGACGCTGAACCAGGACGTCACCACGGCTTTCCCGGTCGACCAGGCGCTCGGCGAGCTCCAGCCCGGTGTGTACGTCATGACCGCTGCGGCCAAGGGGCCGGGCTCCAACGACGAGTACCAGCTCGCCACGCAATGGTTCATCGTCTCCGACCTCGGCGTGTCGGCCTATTCCGGCAATGACGGCATCCACGTCTTCGTCAACTCGCTGGCCTCGACCGATCCGGTCGGCAAGGCCGAGGTGCGCCTGGTTGCCCGCAACAATGAGATTTTGGCCACCCGCAAGACCGACGACAGCGGCCATGTGCTGTTCGAGGCGGGGCTCGCGCGCGGCGAGGGCGGGCTGTCGCCGGCGCTGCTGACGGTCACGGGCGAGAAGGCCGATTATGCCTTCCTCAGCCTGAAGACCTCCGCCTTTGACTTGTCTGACCGCGGCGTCTCGGGGCGCGCAGTCCCGGCCGGCGCAGATGCCTTCGTCTATGCCGAGCGTGGCGTCTACCGTTCCAGCGAGACCGTCTATCTCACCGCGCTGCTGCGTGACGGGCAGGGCAATGCGGTCACCGGGGGGCCACTGACGCTGGTGATCGAGCGTCCCGACGGCGTCGAATTCCGCCGCGCTGTGCTGTCCGACCAGGGTGCCGGCGGCCGCACCCTCGCCGTGCCGCTCAACTCGGCCGTCCCGACCGGGACCTGGCGGGTGCGCGCCTTTACCGACCCAAAGGGCACATCGGTCGGCGAGACCACCTTCATGGTCGAGGATTACGTCCCTGATCGGATCGAATTCGACTTGTCCGCCAAGGACAAGCTGATCAAAGCTAATGCTCCAGTGGAGCTGAAGGCGGACGGTCATTTCCTCTATGGCGCGCCGGCTTCGGGCCTCCAGCTCGAAGGTGATATGTTGGTCGCCCCCGCGAGCCAGCGCCCGGGCTTTGCCGGCTACCAGTTCGGCGTCGACGACGAGGAGACGACCTCGAACGAGCGCACGCCGCTGGAGAACCTGCCCGAAGCTGACGCCAACGGCGTTGCGACCTTCCCGGTGACGCTGGACAAGCAGCCGGCCTCGACGCGGCCGCAGGAGGCACAGATCTTCGTCCGCATGGTCGAGACCGGCGGCCGTGCCGTCGAACGCAAGCTCGTGCTGCCGATCGCGCCGGCGACCGCCATGATCGGCGTCAAGACGCTGTTCGGCGACAAGAACGTCGCCGAGGGCGACAAGGCCGAGTTCGACGTCGTGTTCGTCTCGCCCGATGGTAAGACACTCGCCCGCGATGGCCTGCGCTACGAGCTCCTGAAGATGGAATCGCGCTACCAGTGGTACCGCCAGAACAATTACTGGGAGTACGAGCCGGTCAAGTCGACCTCGCGCGTTGCCGATGGTGATGTCGTGATCGCCGCCGACAAACCGTCGCGGATTTCGCTGAACCCCCAGCCCGGCCGCTATCGGCTGGATGTGAAGTCGAACGACGCTGACGGCCCGGTGACTTCGGTGCAGTTCGACGTCGGCTGGTATTCCGACGGCAGCGCCGACACGCCGGACCTGTTGGAGACCTCGATCGACAAGCCACAATACGCCTCCGGCGACACCATGACGGTGTCCGTCAATGTGCGCAGCGCCGGCAAGCTGACTATCAACGTGCTCGGCGATCGCCTGCTGACGACGCAGACCATCGACGTCAAGGAAGGCACCGCGCAGGTGAAGCTTCCAATCGGCAAGGACTGGGGCACCGGCGCCTATGTGGTGGCGACGCTGCGCCGTCCGCTCGATGCGGCCGCCCAGCGCATGCCGGGCCGGGCGATCGGCCTGAAATGGTTCGGCATCGACAAGCAGACCCGCACACTCCAGGTGAAGCTGACGCCACCGGCGCTGATCCGGCCGAATTCGACCCTGAAGATCCCGGTTAGGCTTGACGGACTCAATCCGGGCGAGGACGCCAAGGTCGTCGTCGTCGCGGTCGATGTCGGCATCCTCAACCTCACCAACTACAAGCCGCCGGCACCGGATGAATACTATCTCGGCCAGCGCCGCCTGAGCGCCGAGATCCGCGATCTCTACGGCCAGCTGATCGACGGCATGTCGGGCACGCGCGGTCAGATCAAGTCCGGCGGCGATGCCGGTGCGGGCGAACTTCAGGGCTCGCCGCCCACGCAGAAGCCGCTGGCCCTGTATTCGGGCATCGTCACCGTTGCTGCTGATGGCACAGCCGAGGTGAGCTTCGACATTCCGGAGTTCGCCGGCACCGCGCGCGTGATGGCGGTGGCGTGGACCGCCACGAAACTCGGTCGCGCCAACACCGATGTCGTGATCCGCGATCCCGTGGTGCTGACGACGACCCTGCCGCGCTTCCTGCTCAACGGCGACCGCGGCACGGTCAATCTCGAGATCGACAATGTCGAGGGCCAGGCCGGCGACTACGTTATCAACGTGAAGACAGCCGGCCCGGTGAAGATGACCGGCAACCCCGCGACCACAGTCAAGCTCGCCGCCAAGCAGCGCAACGCGTTCTCGCTGGCCATCGACGCGACGGCGGCGGGGCAGGCCACGCTCGACGTAGATATCAAGGGACCGAACGGCCTTACGCTCGCGCGTCACTATGCGCTCGACGTCAAAGCAGCGACGCAGGTGCTGGCACGGCGTTCGATCCGCACGCTGGCGAAGGGCGAGAGCCTGACGCTGACGCCGGACATGTTCTCCGACCTCGTGCCGGGCACCGGCAGCGTCTCGGTCTCGGCGAGCCTGTCAACCGCGCTCGATGCGGCGACGATCCTGAAAGCGCTCGACCGCTATCCCTATGGCTGCTCGGAGCAGATCACGAGCCGCGCGATGCCGCTGCTCTACGTCAACGATCTCGCCGCCGGCGCGCACCTCGCCATGGACACCGAGGTTGACCAGCGCATCCGCGACGCGATCGAGCGGCTCTTGGCGCGCCAGGGTTCGAACGGCTCGTTCGGACTGTGGTTGGCGGGCGGCGACGATGCCTGGTTGGATGCCTATGTGACGGACTTCCTGACCCGCGCCCGCGAAAAGGGCTTTGCGGTGCCGGATGTGCTGTTCAAGAATGCGCTCGACCGCATCCGCAACTCCGTCGTCAATGCCAACGAGCCGGAGAAGGACGGTGGCCGCGAGCTCGCCTATGGCCTCTATGTGCTCGCACGCAATGGCGCAGCTCCCATCGGCGATCTCCGCTATCTCGCCGATACCAAGCTGAGCAACCTCGCAACCCCAATCGCGAAGTCGCAGCTTGCGGCGGCGCTGGCGCTGGTCGGCGACCGCAACCGCGCGGAACGCGTCTATGGCGCAGCCCTCGACAGTCTCGCGCCAAAACCGGTGCTGGAGTTCGGCCGCACCGACTATGGCTCGCAGCTTCGCGATGCCGCGGCGCTGGTGTCGCTCGCCAGTGAAGGCAACGCGCCGAAGGCAACGCTGACGCAGGCGGTATCGCGGGTCGAGACCGCGCGCGGGCTCACGCCCTACACCTCCACGCAGGAGAATGCTTGGCTGGTGCTGGCGGCGCGGGCGCTGGCCAAGGAGAACTTGTCCATGGAAGTGGACGGCCAGCCGGTCAAGACCGCGCTCTATCGCAGTTACAAGGCCGCGACGCTGGAGGGCAAGCCGCTGAAGATCACCAACACCGGCGATGCGCCAGTGCAGGCGGTGGTCTCGGTGTCGGGCTCGCCGGTCACGCCGGAGCCGGCGGCGTCGAACGGCTTCAAGATCGAGCGCAATTACTTCACGCTCGACGGCAAGCCCGCCGACATCAGCAAGGTCAGGCAGAACCAGCGCTTTGCGGTGGTGCTGAAGATCACCGAGGCGAAGCCCGAATACGGCCACATCATGGTGTCGGACTATCTGCCGGCGGGTCTCGAGATCGACAATCCGAAGCTGGTCTCCTCCGGCGACAGCGGCACGCTGGACTGGATCGAGGATGGCGAGGAGCCTGAAGACACCGAATTCCGCGACGACCGCTTCACCGCGGCGGTCGACCGCGCCTCGGATTCCAAATCGGTCTTCACCGTCGCCTATGTCGTGCGTGCGGTCTCGCCCGGCAAATACGTGCTGCCGCAGGCCTATGTCGAGGACATGTATAATCCCTCGCGCTACGGCCGCACCGGGACGGGGACCGTCGAGGTGCGGGCGGCGAAGTGAGTGAGAATGGGATGAACGAAGTCAGCGAGGGCGGCGGTAGAGCAGGGCGAGGCGGCGTCATGCGTGCCCTGTCGGCCGTCGCCTTTGCCTTCATCCTCGCTATCGTCGGGTTCGTCGCCTGGGTCTACTCCCTCGGTCCTTTGCCGCTCGACGAGGCGCGGCAGGTCTCCACCACCATCGTCGACCGCAATGGCAAGCTGCTGCGCGCCTATGCCATGGCGGATGGGCGGTGGCGGCTGCCGGTCGATGCCAGGACGAACGTCGATCCGACCTATCTAAAACTGCTGCTCGCCTATGAGGATCAGCGCTTCTACGCCCATGACGGCATCGATCCGCTGGCGCTGGGCCGGGCCGCATTGCAGCTTGCAACGCGCGGCCACATCGTGTCGGGCGGCTCGACCATCAGCATGCAGCTTGCGCGGCTGATGGAGCCGCGACGACAGCGTTCGCTTTATGCCAAGCTGCGGCAGATGGTGCGGGCCATCGAGATCGAGCGAAGTTTGAGCAAGGAGCAGATCCTCGATCTCTATCTCGCGCTCGCCCCTTACGGTGGCAATCTCGAAGGCATCCGGGCTGCGTCGATCGCCTATCTCGGCAAGGAGCCGAAGAGGCTGTCGTTGGCGGAGGCCGCGCTGCTGGTGGCTCTGCCGCAATCGCCGGAGACGCGCCGGCTTGATCGCCATCCCGAGGCCGCCCGCATCGCGCGCGACCGCGTGCTCGACCGGATGGTCTCCGAGCATCAGGTCAGCGTGGAGGACGCGAAGCAGGCCAAGGCCGTTGCCATTCCGAAGCTGCGCAAGCCGATGCCGATCCTGGCGCCGCATGCCTCCGACACCGCGCTTTCGATCGTGAAGGACGCGCCGGTCATCAAGCTGACGCTGGATGCGAACTTGCAGAAGGTGCTGGAGCCGCTGGCGCGTGATCGTGCCATCGCGCTCGGGCCCAATATCTCGGTCGGCATCATCGTGGTCGACAATGAGAGCGGCGACGTGCTCGCCCGCGTCGGCTCGGCCGATTATTTCGACGAGAGCCGGGCAGGGCAGGTCGACATGACCCGCGCCATCCGCTCGCCGGGCTCGACCCTGAAACCTTTCATCTACGGCCTCGCCTTCGAGGATGGCTTTGTCCATCCGGAGAGCCTGATCGACGACCGGCCGGTCCGCTTCGGCTCCTACGCGCCGGAAAATTTCGACATGACGTTCCAGGGCACGGTACCGGTGAGGAAGGCGCTGCAATTGTCGCTGAACGTGCCCGCCATCGTGCTGCTCGATCGCGTCGGCTCGAGCCGGCTGGCCTCGCGGTTGCGGCAGGCTGGCGGCAATCTCGTGTTGCCCAAGGACGAGGCGCCGGGGCTCGCCATGGGTCTCGGCGGCGTCGGCGTCACGCTCCAGGACCTCGTCCAGCTCTATACGGGTTTCGCCCGGCTCGGCACCACCAAGCCGCTGCGCGAGATCATCGTTGACAGGGATGACCGTGAGCCGTTGCGGCTGCTGGATCAGGTTGCGGCCTGGCAGGTCGGCAACGTGCTCTTGGGCACGCCGCCCCCGGAGAATGCCGCCCATAACCGTATCGCCTTCAAGACCGGCACCTCCTACGGCTATCGCGATGCCTGGTCGGTTGGCTTCGACGGCCGCATGACCATCGGCGTCTGGGTCGGCCGGCCCGACGGTGCGCCGGTTCCCGGCCTGATCGGGCGTGTCGCCGCCGCGCCGATCCTGTTCGACGCCTTCGCCCGAACCGGCAAGACTCTGGCTCCGTTGCCGAAGCCGCCGAGGGGAACCCTGGTAGCCAGCAACAGCAAGTTGCCGCTGCCGCTGAAGAGGTTCCGTCCGGTCGGGGAACTGGTGCGCACCGGCGGCGAGCAGGCGCTGCACATTCAGTTTCCGCTCAACGGCTCGCGGATCGACGTCGATCGATCGAGTGGTCGGGAGAGCGCAGCCATGCCAGTCAAAGTCGCCGGCGGCGTTCTGCCCATGACCGTCATGGTTAACGGAACCGCGCTCGGCGAGATCGACGGCCGCCGCCAGCGGCTGATCGATCCGCCTGGTCCGGGCTTTGCGCGGCTCACCGTGATCGACGCCACGGGCGCGGCGGACACAGTTGTCATTCGAATTCAATGAGCCCGGCTTAAGCGGTTGTGGCGATGGCGGTTTCAGCGTAAGCGGAACCAATGGCCGAGACCTACCCAACTCCCCGTTTTGGAGCCCCCCGCGAGCCGAAATCGCCCGTCAATCCAGGCAGCGGGCTCGTGCGCATGCTCGATATCGTCACGGCCAGCCACGCTCGTGCGGTCGGCTTCCTGGTGCTGTGCGCTCTGCTGCTATTCCTGCCAGGCTTCTTCACCATCCCGCCGATCGACCGCGACGAAGCGCGCTTTGCCCAGGCCACCAAGCAGATGGTCGAGAGCGGCGACTATGTCGACATCCGCTTCCAGGAGGACGTCCGCTACAAGAAGCCGGTCGGCATCTACTGGCTGCAATCGGCCGCGGTCGAAACCGCTGCGGCGCTCAAGCTGCCGAAGGCCGAATTGCGCATCTGGGTCTACCGGCTGCCATCGCTGTTGGGAGCGATCGGTGCCGTGCTCATGACCTATTGGGCCGCGCTTGGTTTCGTCACGCGGCGCGCCGCGGTGCTGGCGGCGCTGATGATGTGCGCCTCGGTGCTGCTCGGTGTCGAGGCGCGTCTCGCCAAGACCGATGCGATGCTGCTGTTCTGCGTGGTCGCCGCGATGGGGGCGATGGCGCGGGCCTATCTGTCCTGGCAGCGAGCGGAAGATGAGACCCATCCGCCCTGGAGCTGGCCGGCGATCTTCTGGAGCGCGCTTGCCGTCGGCATCCTGATCAAGGGTCCGCTGATCCTGATGTTTGCCGGCCTGACCATCGTGGCGCTCGCGATCCAGGACCGCGACGCCTCCTGGCTGTGGCGGCTGCGCCCGGTCTGGGGCCTGATGTGGATGCTGGTGCTGGTGCTGCCCTGGTTCGTCGCGATCTTCTGGCGCGCGGGCGATGCCTTCTTCGCCGATTCCGTCGGCGGCGACATGCTGAGCAAGATAGGCGCCCAGGAATCCCACGGCGCACCTCCTGGTCTGTACCTCGCGCTGTTCTGGATCACCTTCTGGCCCGGCGCGCCGCTCGCGGCCATGGCAGCGCCCGCAGTCTGGCGGGCACGGCGCGAACCCGGCGCGCAATTCCTGCTGGCCTGGCTGGTCCCGTCCTGGATCGTGTTCGAAGCCGTGCTGACCAAGCTGCCGCACTATGTGCTGCCGCTGTATCCCGCGATCGCGATCCTCACCGCGGGAGCGGTGGAGCGGCGTGTGCTGTCGCGGTCCTGGCTGATGCGCGGCTCGGCCTGGTGGTTCGCGATCCCCGCGGCCGCCTCGATCATCGCGGTGGTCGGCGCGGTGATGCTGACGCGCCAGCCGGCCTTCGTGGCCTGGCCGTTCATCGCGGCATCGCTGATCTTCGGCCTGTTCGCCTGGTGGCTCTACGACAACAATCGCGCCGAGCGCTCGCTGCTGAACGCGCTGGTCGCTGCGCTGATGCTGGCGGTGACGGTCTACGGCATCGTGCTGCCGTCGCTGACCCCGCTGTTTCCGAGCATCGAGATCGCGCGCGCGCTTCGCAACGTCACCTGCGTCGGACCGAAGGCGGCTGCTGCCGGCTATCACGAACCGAGCCTCGTCTTCCTGACGGGCACGCAGACGCTGCTCACCGACGGCTCGGGCGCGGCCGACTTCCTGCGGCAGGGCAGCTGTCGCTTCGCGCTGATCGAGCAACGCTCCGAGCGTAGCTTCGTGCAGCGCGCCGAGGCGATCGGGCTGCGCTACAAGGTCGGTACGCGCATCGAGGGCTATAATTTCTCGCAAGGGCGCGCGATCGCGATCTCGACCTTCCGCTCGGAAGGCACCGAATAGGATGCGGGCCCCGAACGACATTGGGCCGCCTGCAGGCTATCCCGCGCAAGTGCTCGCCGTGTCCTGGCATGCGCTAGCGCAACTCGTGCGCACGCCCTCGCATTCGCGCCGCGCCGAGGCCGCCCGAAAGCTGGCGCGGCATTCGCTCTGGCTCAGTGCAGCGGGCGCAGCACTAGTCATCGTGCTGATGGTCGCGTTCGATCTGACCGAGATCCAGCTGATGCCGGCGCGGGGCACGCCAAGCCTGTGGCCAATCCGCATCCTCACCGATTTCGGCAAGGACGAGTATGTGCTGTCGGTGCTGGGTGCTGCGCTTGTGGCTGTGGCGTTCGTTGCGGCAGCGCTGCACGGGACTCGCCGTGCGCTGCTGCTTGGCCTCGGCACGCGGCTGCAATTCATGTTTCTGTCGGTTGCCGTGTCAGCGTTGGTCGCCGAGATCCTGAAATATCTCATCGGACGCGGACGTCCGTTCGTCGGCGGACAGGCCAATCCGTTCAACTTCATTCCGTTCGAGGGAACGGGGGCTTACGCCAGCCTGCCGTCGGGCCACGCAGTGGCAGCGTTCGCCTTGGCGTTTGCTGTATCAGCATTGTGGCCGCGCCTGCGCGTGTTCATGTTCACTTACGCAATCGTGATCCTTTTAACGCGTTTGGTGCTGCTCGCGCACCACCCGAGCGACGTCGTGGCCGGCGCCATGGTCGGCACGGTCGGCGCCTTGGCCGTCCGCTATTGGTTCGCGGCTCGAAGGCTGGGCTTTGCCATCCGCGCGGACGGCACGATCGTGCCGCTTCCCGGGGCGGTATCGAGCCGTCTCAAAAGGGTTGCCCACGGGGCATCCGCCCCATAAAAGCGGCTGCCTGCCGGGGCGCCGGTTCCTTGGAGGCAGGCCAATTCCAACCACGAGCCTTGATTTGTCGACGTCCCAGCCATCGGTTTCCATCGTCGTTCCCGTGCGCAACGAAGCCGACAACATCGCGCCCTTGATCGAGGAGATCACGGCGGCGCTCGATGGCCGCTGGGCCTATGAGATCATCTACGTCAACGACGGCTCGACGGATGCGACCGGCGAGCGGCTTGCCGGCATCATGAAGCAGCGGGGCAATCTGCGTCAGCTCCGCCATGCGAGATCGGGCGGCCAATCGGCAGCCGTGCGCAGTGGTGTGCGTGCGGCGCGCGGGGTGATCGTTGCCACGCTCGACGGCGACGGCCAGAACAATCCGGCGTTCCTGCCGGACCTGATCGCGGCGGTCGAGAAGGGAGCAGGGCGCGTCGGGCTCGCCGCCGGCCAGCGGATCGGGCGCAAGGACACCGGCTTCAAGAAGTTTCAGTCGCGCGTGGCGAACGGCGTTCGCAACGCGATCCTGAAGGATGGCACGCGCGACACCGGCTGCGGCCTGAAGGCGTTCCGGCGCGACGTGTTCCTGATGCTGCCCTATTTCGACGGGCTGCATCGCTTCCTGCCGGCGCTGGTCCGCCGCGAAGGCTACGACATTGCCTATGTCGACGTGATCGACCGGCCGCGCCGTTCCGGCGTGTCGAATTACGGCTTTTTCGACCGGCTGTGGATCGGCATCATGGATCTCGCCGGCGTGTGGTGGCTGATCCGCCGCAAGAAGACGACGCCAGATGTGACCGAGGTGAACGCATGATCATCCAATACGGTCAGGCGCTGAGCAACTATCTCTACGACGTCTTCGTCGCCAAGTTCGATTTCTGGCTCGCGTTCGGCCTCGTCGCACAATTGTTCTTCACCGCGCGCTTCCTGGTGCAGTGGATCGCGAGCGAACGCGCCGGCAACAGCGTGGTGCCGATGGCGTTCTGGTTCTGCTCCATGGGCGGCGGGCTGATGACGCTGGTCTACGGCGTCGTGAAGCGCGAGCCGGTCATCATCCTCGGACAGGCGCTCGCGACCATCATCTATATCCGCAACATCATGCTGATCGTGAAGAACCGCGGCAGCGCCTCGAAGACGCTGGACCGCTGACCTGGGAGCGCTAGCGCGGCAACGCCGACGCCGCGCCTGACGCGGGCAGGGCGGCTTGATCGGCCTCGTGCCGGCGATAGGGTTCGCCGGCCGCGTCCAGCACGGGGTAAGCGACCGAGCAGATATGCGAGTGGATGCGGCGCAGATCACGTAGCACGTCCAGATGCAGCGACGTGGTCTCGATGGTCTCGGGGCGGCCCTCGCGCAGCCGATCCAGATGGCGCTCAACGGCGGCAAGCTCGGTATTGCGCAGCGCCGTCTTCTCCACCAGCAGCTTGCGCGCCTCATTGGCGTCACCCGACATGAAGACGCCGAAGGCGATCCGCAGCGAATCCATCGTGCGCTTGTGGAAAGCGGCGAGCTCCTCGGCCCCCTCGGCCGAGAACTGGAAGCGCCGCTTGATCTTCTTGGTGGCGAGCTCGCTCAGGCTCTTGTCGATGATATCGCCGATATGCTCGAGGTTGATGGCGAAGGAGATGATCTCCATCGCGCGCCGCCCTTCGCTCTCGTCGAGGCTGCCCCGCATGAGTTTCGTCACGTAGAGCTTGATGGCCTCGTCGAGACCGTCGACGAGATTGTCCGTTTTCGAGACCTGGTCGACCAGCGCGCGGTCGCCGGTCATCATCGCGGCCATCACCTTGCGCAGCATGACCTCGACGAGGTCGCCCATGCGCAAGGTCTCGCGGGCGGCGTCGGCGAGCGCCAGTGACGGCGTCTCCAGCGCGGTCTCGTCGAGATAACGCGGGCGGGCCGGATCGGCCTCCTTGACACGATCGGGCAGCAGCCGGGTCAACAGGCGCGACATGATATCGAGCGGGCCGATGAAGAGGACGGCGGTGCCGACGTTGAAGGCGATGTGGAAGACGGCTGTCATCCGGGCGAGATCGGGCTGCCAGGCGTGCATGTGCTCGGCGATCACGCCCAGGAAGGGCAGGACCAGGGCAATCCCGATCACGCGGTTGACGAGATTGCCGACCGGCAGGCGGTAGCTCGCGGGATCGTCGCGCCTGGCGCCCTCGAACACGGGATTGATGGCGCTGCCGAGATTGGCTCCGAGCACCAGTGCGAGGGCCGCATAAGGCGTCACGAACTGCGAATAGGCCAGCGACATGATCAGCAGGACGCTGGCGACGCTCGAATGCACCGCCCAGGTGATGAGAGCCGCGATGACGATGCACAGAATGGGATCGCCTGTTATGGCCGACATCACGACGCGGACGCCGGGCGCGTTCTCCGCCGGCGCCAGCGTGTCGAGCAGAATGTGCAGCGAGAGCAGCATCAGGCCGAGGCCAATGCAGACGCGGCCGATGTCCTTGATCCGCGATCGCGGGCCTGAGCGGAAGGCGACGAGGCCGAGCACGAACAGCACCGGCGCAACGGCTGCGATGTTGAACGACAGCACCTGCACGATCAGCGTCGTGCCGACATTGGCCCCGAGCATGATGGCGAGCGCGGCGGCCAGGCTGACGAGACCCTCGGCGGCGAACGAGCTCGTGATCAGGGCGGTCGCCGTGCTGCTTTGGAGCAGGGCGGTGAGCCCGAGGCCGGCGGCGAATGCGCTGACGCGGTTGCTCAGCGCCTTGCTGAGCAGGCGCCGCAGGTCGGGACCGAAGGCGCGCAAGATCCCGCTGTGGACCATGTGCAGGCCCCACAACAACAGCGCAACGCCGCCCATGAGATCAAGCAGAACCAACGTTCCCATGCTCCGTGTCCGGATTGGAGTCGATTGGTGAGGCTAGCGCCAAACGTCGGCGGATCAAATCATTTGTTGGCGCGTCGCCGTTAACGTTTACGGCGCGTGCACGTTCCCGCGGCGCGCGATGCCGCGTCCTCGCGCACGATGCCCTGTGAGCAGGCTCACATTGCCGCCTTGAGAGCAGCGAAGCCGCGGTCGAGATCGGCCTTGAGGTCGTCGACGCTCTCGAGCCCGATGTGCAGGCGCAGCGTCGGGCCACCGGGCGCCCACTTGGTCGCGGTGCGATAGGCGTCGCAATCGAAGGGAATCACGAGGCTCTCGAAGCCGCCCCAGGAGAAGCCCATGCCGAATAGCTTGAGCGTGTCGAGCATGGTGTCGACCGCCTTCTGCGGCGCCGGCTTCAGCACGATGCTGAACAGGCCGGACGCGCCCGTGAAGTCACGCTTCCAGATTGCATGGCCGGGATCGGTTTCGAGTGCCGGATGCAATACGCGCGCAACCTCGGGTCTGGCGGCGAGCCAGCGCGCCATGTCGAGCCCCGAACGATGATGCTGCGCCAGCCGCACCGACAGCGTGCGCAGACCGCGCAGCGCCAGGAAGACGTCGTCGGGGCCGGCACAGACGCCGAGCAGGCGGATGCCTTCGGCGACCATCGGCCAAGCCTTGGCGTTGGCCGAGATGGTGCCGAACATGATGTCGGAATGGCCACCGATATATTTGGTGGCCGCCTGCATGCTGATGTCGACGCCCTGTTCGAGCGAGCGGTGATAGAGCGGCGTCGCCCAGGTGTTGTCGTCGATGACGAGCGCGCCGCGACCATGGGCTACCTCGGCGATGGCGCGGATGTCGGGCATCTCGAACGATTGCGAGCCTGGCGCCTCCACCAGAACGGCGCGGGTGTTGGGCTTGAGCAGCTTGTCGATGCCGGCGCCGATCAGCGGATCGAAATAGGTGGTCTCGATGCCATAGCGGGCGAGCATGCCGTTGCAGAAATTGCGCGAGGGCCGATAGACGTTGTCGCAGACCAGGAGATGGTCGCCGGCCTTCAGCACCGAGAGCAGGGTGGTCGAGATCGCCGACAGTCCCGACGGCACGATGCCGACGCCGGCGCATTGCGGCCCCTCCAGCGCCATCAGCGTCTCCTGGAAGGCCTTCGTGGTGGGGGAACCGTGGCGGCCATACGTGAACTCGCCGCGATGGGCGTGCAGGTCCTCGGCGGTCGGATAGAGCACGGTCGAGCCGTGAAATACCGGCGGATTGACGAACCCCTTCTGCGCCTTGGTGTCGCGGCCGGAGGTGACCAGCCGGGTCTCGGCCTGCTGCTGGGAGGGGTGCGAGGAATCCATGCGTCTGCTTTCAAAACCGCGTTTCCAGCGGGCGCGTCGCGCCCGCGGGCTGGCCGAAAGGCCGCCGTCGTTAATAACAGAACACAGAAGAGTCCCGTCAACCCCTTGACTCGGCACGCCAGTCGTTCTGTGATGCGCAGGTGCTATTCAGTCGCCGCATGTTGAGGGGCCTGCCGCGACCTTCGATCCATCGCCTGACCGGACTTTGCGCTACAGCCATAATGGCGGGCGCCTTTCGGCGGGGATGAAGGTATGGCCTCCCGGGATCGGCGGGTGTTCGGCTAGGTTGGCCAGCATGAGTCTTGCAAGGCTAGCCTTGGTACGATTAGCCCTGGCAGAGATGACCCAAAGACAACGTTCCCGACACTTGAGACGATTTTGAAAGGCCCGAAGCCCATGAAACGCGTAACCCTGGCTCTCACTCTGGCTCTCGCCGCCGGCCTCACCGCGCAGGCCGCCGATGCGCAAACGCTCAAGACCGTCAAGGACCGGGGCATGCTGTCCTGCGGCGTCAGCCAGGGCCTGCCGGGCTTCTCATCGCCCGACGACAAGGGCAACTGGACCGGGCTCGACGTCGACGTCTGCCGCGCCATCGCCGGGGCCATCTTCAACGATCCGACCAAGGTCAAATACGTGCCGCTGTCCGCCAAGGACCGCTTCACGGCGCTGCAATCCGGCGAGATCGACGTGCTCTCGCGCAACACCACCTGGACCATCTCGCGCGACACCTCGCTGGGCGCCAACTTCACCGGCGTGACCTATTATGACGGGCAGGGCTTCATGGTGAAGAAGTCCCTCAAGGTGAATTCCGCGCTCGAGCTCAATAGCGCATCGGTCTGCGTGCAGACCGGCACCACCACCGAGCAAAATCTCGCCGACTACTTCAAGGCCAACAACATGAAGTACGAGGTGATCGCGTTCAGCACCAACGACGAAACGGTCAAGGCCTATGAAGCCGGCCGCTGCGACGTCTTCACCACCGACCAGTCGGGCCTGTACGCCAACCGCCTCAAGCTCGCCAATCCCAACGACCATATGGTGCTCCCCGAAATCATCTCGAAGGAGCCGCTCGGGCCGATGGTGCGCCACGGCGACGACCAGTGGTTCGACATCGTGAAATGGACGCTGTTTGCGATGATCACGGCTGAAGAGCTCGGCGTGACCTCGAAGAACGTCGACGAGAAGGCGAAGCTGGAAAGCCCGGAGCTGAAGCGCGTGCTCGGCAGCGACGGTAATTTCGGCGAACAGCTCGGCCTGACCAAGGACTGGGTGGTACGGATCGTGAAGGCGGTCGGCAATTACGGCGAGGTGTTCGACCGCAACGTCGGCTCAGGCTCGCCGCTGGCCATCAATCGCGGGCTCAACAATCTCTGGAACAAGGGCGGTCTCCAGTACGCGCCGCCGATCCGCTGATCACCCTGATCGCAGCTCGCGGCGATGAGCACCGAGGCCCGTAAACCGCCGCCCCAGATCGCGCTGAAGATCAGGCGTGTGCTGGGCGGCAAGGCAGGCTGGAACGGCATTGCCGTCCAGTTTGCCTTCGCGGCGATCCTGGGCTGGATCGGCTATGAGATCGTCTCCAACGCCCGCGCCAACCTCGAAAACCAGCACATCGCCGCCGGCTTCGGCTTCCTCCGCAACAATGCCGGCTTCGATGTCAATCAGACCCTGATTCCCTACACCGGCTCGGACACGTTCCTGCGCGTGTTCGTGGTCGGGCTCCTGAACACGCTCGTGGTCTCGGTGGTCGGCATCGTCTTCGCCACCGTGATCGGCTTCATCGTCGCGCTATGCCGGCTGTCGCCCAATTGGCTGTTGTCGCGCGTCGGCGAGATCTATGTCGAGGTCATCCGCAACCTGCCGCTGCTGTTCCAGATCCTGTTCTGGTACCTCGCCGTGCTCGCTGCCTTGCCCAATCCGCGGCAGAGCATTTCGCTGCTCGGCATTGCCTTTCTCAGTAATCGCGGCCTCGTCGTTCCCAGTCCGATCGGCCAGAGCGGCCTCGGGCCGTTCCTGGCGATGCTGGCGCTCGGCATCGTCGCCTCGCTGGTGCTGCGTTTCCATGCGCGGCGCGCGTTGTTTCAGGAAGGGCGGCTGATCCGGATCTGGCCCTATGTGCTGGGGGCCCTGTTCGGATTGCCGCTCGCCACCATGCTGGTGTTTGGTCTGCCCTTTACCTTCGAGCTGCCGCAGCTTCGGGGGTTCAACTTCGCCGGCGGCTCACGCATCATCCCGGAATTCGTGGCGCTCACGGTGGCGCTGTCGACCTATACCGCTGCTTTCATTGCCGAGATCGTGCGTGCCGGCATTCTGTCCGTTCACAAGGGGCAGATGGAGGCGGGATCCTCGCTCGGTCTCAGCCGCGGCGCCACGCTCCGCCTGATCGTCGTGCCGCAGGCCATGCGCGTCATCGTGCCGCCGCTGACCAACCAATACCTCAACCTCACGAAAAATTCCTCGCTGGCGGTCGCGATCGGCTATCCTGACCTGGTGTCGGTATTCGCCGGCACCTCGCTGAGCCAGACCGGCCAGGCGATCGAGATCATCGCCATGACGATGGGCGTCTACCTCCTGATCTCCCTCGTCACCAGCGCGATCATGAGCGTCTACGGTTGGCGCGTCAGCCGGAGCCTCGGCGCATGAGCGATATTGCGACGTCCGCCTTCGTTCGTCGGGACCTGGTCGCCGAGCGTCCCGCGCCGGTCAAGACCACGGGCTTCATCGGCGTGCTGCGAACCCGCCTGTTCAACTCGCCGACCAACATCCTGCTCACGATCGTGGGCGCCCTGCTGCTCTGGTTCACCATCGTTCCCTCCGTCAAATTCCTGATGGTCGATGCGGTCTGGACCGGCAAGGATCGCACGGCTTGCCTTGCCGAGAACGCTGGTTTTGCGGTCGGCGCCTGCTGGCCCTACATCCAGGCCAAGCTGCCGCAACTGATCTATGGCTTCTATCCCGAGGCCGAGCGCTGGCGGGTCAATCTCACGTTCGTCTTGGCGGTGGTCCTGCTGGCGCCGCTGCTCATTCCCAGGCTGCCCGCGAAGGGGCTGAATGCCAGCCTGTTCTTCATCGCCCTTCCGGTGGTGGCATTCTTCCTGTTGCACGGTGGCGGCATCAAGGGATTTGGCCTGAGCTGGACGGCCGGCCTGCTGCAACTGTTCGACGAGAGCCTCATCGGCGCCGGGCAGGCGCTGCTCAATCTCAGCAAGACGTCCGCCATCGCACCGCTGCTGTGGGCCGTCGGAAGCCTCATCGTGCTGGTCGGCACGGCGATCTCCTGGCTGATCTTTCCGCTCACTTGGCTGCGCGATCAGATCCAGGAGACGGGGCAGCCGGTCTGGGCCGATTTCGCCATCACGGCCGCGATTGTCTGCCTGATCGCCTTCGTTCTTGGCGGCGGCGTTCGCACCGGCGGGCGGGCTCTGGCATCCAGCATCGCCGCCTTCATCGGCATCGCGATCGTCATCAAGCTGATGGGCCTCGACCGCGGGGGATTGCCTGTTGTGGCAACGAATTTGTGGGGTGGCCTTCTGGTGACGCTGGTGGTCTCCGTCACCGGCATCGTCACCTCGTTGCCGATCGGTGTCGCGCTGGCGCTTGGCCGCCGTTCCACCATTCCACTGATCCGGATCTTCTCGATCGCCTTCATCGAATTCTGGCGCGGCGTGCCGCTGATCACCGTGCTGTTCTTCGCAACCTATATGCTGCCTTTGTTCCTGCCCGGCAATTTCACCGTCGACGGGCTCGTGCGCGCCCTGATCGGGATTGCGCTGTTCACGGGCGCTTATCAGGCCGAGAACGTCCGCGGCGGCTTGGCCGCGATTCCGCGCGGGCAGGGCGAGGCGGCCGCTGCCCTGGGGCTCTCCTGGTGGAAGACGACCTCGCTGATCGTGTTGCCGCAGGCGCTGCGCCACGTCATTCCGAACCTCGTCAACAGCTTCATCTCGCTGTTCAAGGACACCTCGTTGGTCTCGATCGTGGCGCTGTTCGATCTCCTCGGCTCGCTCCGCGCCTCGTTCTCGGATCCGAAATGGTCGACGCCGTCGACCGCGTTCACCGGCTTTGCCTTTGCCGGCGTCATCTATTTCATCTTCTGCTTTGGAATGTCGCGCTACTCGCTGTTCGTCGAGCACCGCCTCAACGCTCACCGCCGCAACTGATGGAGCTCACCATGTCCGACCCCATCGTCAAGATTTCCGGCCTCAACAAATGGTACGGCGACTTTCACGTCCTGCGCGACATCGACCTCGATGTCCACAAGGGCGAGCGCATCGTGATCTGCGGGCCCTCGGGCTCGGGCAAGTCGACGCTAATCCGCTGCATCAACGCGCTCGAGGAATTCCAGGAGGGCGAGATCGTCGTCGACGGCATCGAGCTCGGTCCGAACCTCAAACATATCGATGCGGTGCGACGCGAAGTCGGCATGGTGTTTCAGAGCTTCAATCTGTTCCCGCATCTCACGGTCCTCGATAATTGCACGCTGGCGCCGATCTGGGTGCGCAACATCCCCAAGAAGGATGCCGAGGAGGCCGCCATGAAATTCCTGGAGCGGGTCAAGATCCCGCACCAGGCCAACAAGTTTCCCGGCCAGATGTCCGGCGGCCAGCAGCAGCGCGTCGCGATCGCCCGTGCGCTGACCATGAACCCGAAGGTGATGCTGTTCGACGAGCCAACCTCGGCGCTCGACCCCGAAATGGTCAAGGAGGTGCTCGACACCATGGTCGATCTCGCCGAGGAGGGCATGACCATGCTGGTCGTCACCCACGAGATGGGCTTTGCCCGCGAGGTCGCCAACCGCGTCGTGTTCATGGACGCCGGCCAGATCATCGAGGCCAACACGCCGAAAGAATTCTTCGCCGCCCCGCAGCACGCCCGCACCAAGCTTTTCCTGAGCCAGATCCTGCGCTGAGCCCCGGGAAATCCCGGGGGCATCTCCGGTCCTGCTGATCGGCCGGCCCTGGCCGCGAATCAGTTAGACTCTTTCCGGGCAATCCTCCGGAGAGACACCTTGCAGGGCAGCGGCGGCGCGCGCGCATTCCAGAACGCGCGATTGCAGAAGAAATTGATGAAGCAGGCGGATGCCATCCTCTCCGCCGCGGCCGCCGCGTATGGCCAGGGCAGATTTGCCGAGACCGAGGCGCTCTGCCGTGAGATCCTGAAAGCGATTCCGGATCATGTCGACGCCATGCACTTGTTCGGTATGTGCGCGCATGACGGCCGGCGCCTGGAGGAGGCGCAACAACTGCTTGAGCGCGTGATCGAGCTCGATCCGCGCCTGCACGATGCCCATAACAATCTCGCCACCGTGCATTTCGACCTCGGCAATTACGAAGAGGCGCGGCGGTGTCAGGAGAGGGCCATCGCGCTGAAGCCGAATTTCGCGGTGGCGCTGACCAACCTCGGCAATACGCTGATGCATTTGGGGCACTACGGCCAGGCGCTCGAGCTGCACGAACGCGCCATCAAGTTGAAGCCGGATTATGCCGATGCGTTCTGCAATCGCGGCATGGTCGAGATCTTGCTTGGACAGGTCACTCGCGCCAAGGAAAGTTTCGATCGCGCCCTGCTGTTTCAGCCGCGTCACGCCGAGGCCATCGTCGGCAGCGGCATGGTCAGCATGGAGCTGCGGCACCACGAGGAGGCGGCAGCCAAGTTTGCCATGGCGCTCGCGATCAAGCCCGGCGCGCCAAGGATCCTGGCCCAACGCGGGCGCCTCAGTTACGAGCTGCAGCGCCTGGAGCCCGCGCTGGCGGATTTCGAGGCGGCGCTTGCGATTTCGCCCAAGCTCGAACTGGCGCTCCGGGGCAAGGCGCAGGCCTGCCTCGTCATGGGAAAGACCGCGCAGGCGATGGCGGCCGCGACGACCTTGATCGAGCGAAATCCGCGCTCCGAGATGGGGTTGGCGCTGATGGGCTTCGCTTATTCGAACCAGGGGGACATGGACTCCGCGATCGAATATCTCGATCGTGCGCTTGCGATCCGACCGGACTATGGGGATGCGATCAGGGGCAAGATCTTCTTGCAGGACTACCGTGCCGAAGCCGATTTCGCGGTCCAGCAGGCGGTCCGCAGAGACTGGTGGGACTTGATCGGCTCCAAGATGCCGCGAAGGGAGCTGCCGAAGCGGCCGCTTGATCCGGAAAAGCGGATCGTGGTCGGCTATGTCGCTGCCGAATTCCGGCAGCACTCGGCGGGGCTCACCTTGCTGCCGGTGCTGCGCCATCATGATCACGCCAAATTTGAAATCATCTGCTACTACTCTTGGCCGGGAGAGGACGAGTACACCGCCAAGTTCAAGCAAATGGCGGACGTCTGGGTCGACGCCTGGCAGCTGTCGGACGACGAACTCGCCGATCGCATTCAGGCCGACAATGTCGACATCCTCATCGACGTTTCGGGCCACACGACCGGTAACAGGCTGCAGGTCTTCGCGCGGAAGCCGGCCCCGATCCAGGCCACCGGCTTCGGACACGCGACGGGCACGGGCATGCAGACCATGGACTATGTGCTCGCGGATCCCATTTTCATTCCGCCATCGGTTCGGCATTTGTTTGCCGAAAAGATCCACGATCTGCCGTGCCTGATCACGATGGAGCCCGTCTCGGATCTGGCGCCTTCCGAGCTGCCGATGCTCCGCAGCGGCTACGTCACCTTCGGCGTGTTCAACCGCATCTACAAGATATCGGACGATGCGATCCGGGTGTGGTCGCGCTTGATGCGAGAGCTGCCGGGATCGAAGATCATCCTCAAGCATGGTCTGCTCGATGACCAATTGCTGCGCGATAGCCTGGTCGCGCGCTTCGTGGCGCAGGGCGTTACCGAGGAGAACATCACTTGCCTGGGCACCACCTCGCGCAACGACCACCTGGCGGCTTTTGCCAAGGTCGATATTTCCCTCGATACGTTCCCGCAAAATGGCGGCATCAGCACCTGGGAATCGCTCTACAAGGGCGTTCCGGTGGTGGCCAAGCTCGGCAATGGGGCGTCGTCGCGTGCCGGCGCCTCCATCGTGGCCGCCGTCGGTCTCGGCGACTGGATCGCCGAGGATGACGAGGGCTATATCGAGATCGCGCGCAAATTTGCGACGCAGCCCGATCATCTCGCGAAGTTGCGCGCGCAGTTGCCGGCTCAGATTGCAGCCTCGCCGGCCGGCAATGTCGAGATCTACACGCGTGAGCTCGAGGCGGGCTACCGCCAGTTCTGGCGCGATTATTGTGCCGCCGCCTCGGACGGCGGCGAGCTGGCATAAGCAGGTCGGTTGCCCCCCGGGGCGTTACTGGTCCAGCTGACGGGGCGGCGCCGGCCGCGAATCAGTTAGACTCGCTCCGGGCCATCCTCCGGAGAGATACCTTGCAGAGCAGCGGCGCCGGCGCGCGCGCGTTCCAGAACGCGCGATTGCAGAAGAAATTGAAGAAGCAGGCGGACGCCATCATCTCCGCCGCGGCGAGCGCCCATGGCCAGGGACGATATGCGGAGACCGAGGCGCTGTGCCGTCAGGTCCTGCAAGCCATTCCCGATCATTTCGACGCCACGCACCTGCTCGGCCTGTGCGCGCATCAAGGCGGCCGCCTGGGGGAGGCGCAACAGCTGCTCGCGCGCGCGATCGCGCTCGAGCCGCGTTCGCATGAGGCCTATAACAATCTCGCGACCGTACACTCCGGTCTCGGGCAATTTGAGGCCGCCCGCGCATGTCAGGAGAGGGCGATCGCGCTGAAGCCGAATTTTCCGCAGGCCCTGACCAGCCTCGGTAATACCTTGCTCCACCTAAACCTGCCCGAACAGGCGATCGAAGCGTACGACCGCGCCATTCGCCTGAAGCCGGACCATGCCGATGCGCTTTGCAATCGTGGCTTGGCGGAGCTGACGCTACGCCAGTTCGACCGCGCCAAGCAAAGTTTCGAGCGCGCATTGGTGTTTCAGCCGCGGCACGTGGAAGCGCTCGTCGGCAAAGGCGTGGTCAGTATCGAGCTCAAGCACGACGATGAGGCGGAAGCCGCGCTCGGCGCGGCGCTGACGATCCGGCCCAATTCGGCGAAGGCCCTGGCACACCGCGGACGGCTCCATCTCGAGCTGTCGCGCTCGGAGCGGGCGGCAGCGGATTTCGATGCAGCACTGGCGCTTTCGCCCCGGCTCGAGGTGGCCTTGCAGGGAAAGGCGCAGGTCGCGCTTGCCATGGGCAACACGGCGCAGGCGATTGCGGCCGTCAAGACCTTGCTCGAGGAAAATCCGCGCTCCGCGATCGCGATGACGCTGCTGAGCGCCTGTTTTGCAAACCAGGGCGAGATCGCATCCGCAATCGAACATCTCGACGCCGCGCTGGCAATCGCGCCGGACCATGCGGACCTGATTGCGCGGAAGATCCACTTTCTGGACTTTCTTTCCGACGCCGATTTCGCGGTCCAGCAGGCCGCGCGAAAATATTGGTGGGAGGCGATCGGCGGCAGATTGCCGCAAAGGAAGCTCTCACCACGGCAGCTCGATCCTGACAGGCGGATCGTGATCGGTTATGTCGCTGCCGAGTTCTGGTACCATTCGGCGGCGTTCGGCCTGCTGCCGGTGCTGCGCCATCATGATCACGCCAAATTCGAAATCGTCTGCTATTCGTGCTCGCCGTTGCGAGACGAGATGACTGCCGAATTCAAGTCGTTGGCGGACGTCTGGGTGGACGTCTGGCAGCTTTCGGACGACGAGCTGGCCGATCGTATCCAGGCGGACAATGTCGATATCCTGATCGACGTGTCCGGGCATTCGACCGGCAACAGGCTGCCCGTATTCGCCCGCAAGCCGGCTCCCATCCAGGTCACGGGCTTCGGTCACGCGACCGGTACGGGCCTTCAGACCATGGACTACGTGCTCGCCGATCCGGTCTTCATTCCGCAATCGGCGCGCCATCTGCTCGCCGAAAAGGTTCACGATCTGCCGTGCCTGATCACGACCGATCCCATCCTGGATGTGCCGCCTTCGGAGCTTCCCATGCTCCGCAACGGCTATGTCACCTTCGGTGTGTTCAACCGCATCTACAAGATCTCGGACCAGGCAATCCGCGTATGGGCGAAAGTGATGCGCGAGGCGACCGGATCGAAGATCATCATCAAGCATACTTTGCTCGATGATTCCTTGCTGCGCGACAATCTGATCGCGCGGTTCGTGACGCAGGGGATCGCCGAAGAGAACGTGATCTGCATGGGCTCGACCCCACGCCACGAGCACCTGTTGGCCTTCGCGCAGGTCGACATCTCCCTCGATACGTTCCCGCAAAATGGCGGCGTCAGCACCTGGGAATCCCTCTATGCGGGCGTTCCGGTCGTTGCAAAGCTCGGCAATGGCGCCTCGTCGCGCGCCGGTGGCGCCATCGTGGCTGCCGTTGGGCTCAACGACTGGGTCGCCGAGGACGACGAGGGCTACGCCGCAATCGCGTGCAAATACGCGGCACAGCCTGCGCATCTGGCGAAGTTGCGTGCGGAGTTGCCAGCTCGGATCGCAGCCTCGCCGGCAGGCAATGTCGAGATCTATACGCGCAGGGTCGAGGCGGGATATCGCCAGTTCTGGCACGACTATTGTGCCTCGGCCTCGGAACGCGGCGAGGTCGTGTAAACAGCCGGCCGCGCGGGCCCTCTGGGCACGCGCTTTCGGGACGTTAGGAATCCTACCGCTGTCAGACGAACGGCGGCTTGATGTTGCTGCGCTTCTCCAGCCACTCGGGCACCGGAAGGTTTTTGGCGCGCATGAAGTCCGCGTTGAACAGCTTCGACTGATAGCGGCTGCCGGAATCGCAGAGCACGGTGACGATCGTCTTGCCGGGCCCGAGCTGCTTCGCAAGGCGTATCGCGCCGATGATATTGATGCCGGTCGAGCCGCCGAGGCACAGGCCTTCGTGCTGGAGCAGCTCGTAGATCGCGCTGACGGCTTCGGCGTCGGGAATGAGATAGGCGTCATCGACCTTGGCCGTCTCGACGATCGCGGTCGCGCGGTTGAGGCCGATGCCCTCGGTGATCGAGCCGCCGGGCGTGGCCTTGGGATCGCCGGTCCTGAAATATTCGTACATGCCGGCGCCGTGCGGATCGGCGCAGGCGATGCGGATGTTCTTGTTCTGCTCTTTGAGATAGCGGCTGACGCCGGCGAGCGTGCCGCCGCTGCCGACCGAGCAGACGAAGCCGTCGACCTTGCCGCCGGTCTGCTCCCAGATCTCGGGTCCGGTGGATTCGTAATGCGCCTTGGCGTTGTCGAGATTGTTCCACTGGTCGGCGAAGAGCACGCCATTGGGCTCGGTCTTGCGCAGCTCGTCGGCGAGGCGCCGGCCGACATGCTGGTAGCTGTTGGGGTTGGCATAGGGCAGGGCCGGCACCTCGATCAGCTCGGCGCCGCACAGCTTCAAGAAATCCTTCTTCTCCTGGCTCTGCGTCTCCGGGATCACGATCAGGGTGCGATAGCCGCGCGTGCTCGCAACGACCGCAAGCCCGATGCCGGTATTGCCGGCCGTCGCCTCCACCACGAGCCCGCCGCGCTTCAGCTCGCCGCGCTTCTCGGCCTCCAGGATCATCCATTTGCCGGCGCGGTCCTTCACCGACTGGCCGGGATTCATGAACTCGGCCTTGCCCAGGATGGTGCAGCCGGTCAATTCCGAGGCGCGCTTGAGCTTGATGAGCGGGGTGTTGCCGATGGCTTCGACAACGTCATTCTTGATGGTCATATCGGGGGAAATCACTGGCAAAGGGGTTGATCAGCTTGGCCAGAACCTAGTGCTTGCAAGACAAAAGGGGAAGGCTTTTGCGCTGCGGCGAAACCGGTCGAAGCCCCCGCCGCAGCAGGGATATTTTTGAGAGCACAGACCCGGCGATGATGTGCCGGGCCGCGAGGCGGGATATCGGTAGGAGAATATGGGCGATCTTCGTCGGAGCACAGAAGATAACGATCGTCGTGGGCGGTCCTCGCGACAATCTTCGCCTTCGGCGGCATGTCTCGATGTCGAGCTGGGTGAAAGGCGTCCGGAAGCTTGAAAGCATATCTGCGTGAGCGAGGCGCATTTGCTTTCGTCGCAATTGACGATCTCGTGAGAGTCGCCCGACCTCGAGACGGAGCTGAAATCGCGTGGGTGCTGTTGAGCAGTCCGATAAGGATCGAGCCGCACCGGTGTTGCGGCAATATCACATGAAATCTTAGTAAGCTTGAGCGCGTGACAGGACGGCGCTGAAATGCAAGAAGCCACTGCGAGACAAGGACATCTCGCATTTGCGCGGTCCTGACGTCGGTCCGTTCCGACGCGCCTCTCGCACCTGCGGGACTGTCCCGCAGTTCCGCGCCCGGCTAATATGGGTCTCAGGTTCCGCAGAAAGCATCACAGCTGTGAACGAGTTGTCCAACGCCCCCCGACTGCGCCGCCGCGAATCGGTTAATCCGGCTTCGCGGTGGCGGCTCGACCTGCCCGGCGGGGGGTGGATGTGACACAGGTTGTTCCTGCGATCGCCATGCGGCGGTCTCCAGGGTCTGCGTCCAGGACGCGGCACGCGGCGCGCTGGCTTGCGGCGCTGTGCCTCGCGGCCAGTTCGGGCGCTTGCGTGCTGACGCAGGATCTTCCCGATCCCGCGCTCGATGTTCCCACGCAGTACAAATACGCCGGCAAAGGGGATGCGCCGCCGTCGCTGGATTGGTGGCGCGGCTTCCGCTCCACGGAGCTGACGCAGCTGATGGAGGAGGCGCAGACTGTCAACCTCGACATCGCCGCTGCGGTGGCGCGAATCGTCCAGGCCGACGCCCAGGCGCGGCAGGCGGGCGCGGCGCTGCTGCCGAGCCTGTCCACGGCTGGATCGGAAACCTACTCGCGCACCTCGGGCTCGAGCGCCTCGGGCCTGTCCATCGGCGGGCGCGAAGTCGTCAACTATTCGGCCTCGCTGAGCGCGAGCTACCAGCTCGACTTCTGGGGCCAGAACCGCGACGCGCTGCAAACGGCTGAGGAGACGGCGAACGCCAACCGCTTCGATCGCGACACGGTCGCGCTGACGACGCTGGCAGCCGTCGCCAATGCCTATTTCCAGGTGCTGGCCTCGCAGGACCGCATCAGGACCTCACAGCGCAACATCGCGAGCGCGCAACGCATCCTCGATGCGGTCAAGGAGCGACGTAAGGCCGGCACCGGAAGCGATCTTGACGTCGCCCAGCAGGAGAGCCTGGTCGCGAACCAGAAGGCCTTGGTGCCGCCACTGCGCCAGACGCTCGACCAGAACATCAACGCGCTGGCTGTGTTGGTATCGCGCCCGCCGGAGAGCGTGCGCTTGCTCGGCGGCTCGCTGGACCGGATCGCGATCCCGCGCGTCACGCCCGGCCTGCCGTCCGAGATCCTGACGCAGCGGCCGGACATCCGCCGGCAGGAGGCGCAGCTCGCCTCGGCCACCGCAAACATCGGCAATGCCCGCGCTCAATTCTTTCCGACGATCCAGCTGACCGGCAATGGCGGCTATCAGAGCTCGGCGCTGGTCTCGCTGTTCCAGCCGCATGCCGCCTTCTTCCAGCTCGTCGGAAGCGCCACGCAGCCGATCTTCGACGGCGGCAGGATCCTCGGCAATTTCGAACTTGCCAAGGCGCGTCAGGACGAACTGCTGCAGACCTACCGCAAGACCATCGTCCAGGCCTTTGCCGATGTCGACAACGCGCTGTTCTCGATCAAGCAGACCACGATCAAGCTGCAATTGCAGCGCGATGTCGTCGCCGCCTCGCGCCGCGCCTTCGATCTCTCCGAGCAGCAATTGCGCGCCGGCACTGCCGACATCGTGACCGTGCTCAACACCCAACTGACCCTGTTCCAGGCGGAAGACGCGCTGTCGCAGGCCCAACTCGCACGGCTTCTCGCCATCGTGAGCCTGTACCAGGCGCTCGGCGGCGGTTGGGAGCCGAGGATGGAGAAACCGGTCAATGCTCTTTAAGCCGGAGGCGAAGCAAGGCGCGAAGGAGGGGGCGGCGAAAAAATCGCGCGGCCGCGGCCTGGTCATGACCCTGATCACGCTCGCGATCCTCGGCGGCCTTGGTTATCTCGGCTGGACCGTCACGCATCAGCAGCAGGCGAACAACCGCAACCAGCGGCCCGATCTGCCGGTGCCCGTGCTGGCGGCGAGCCCGCGCGTCCAGGACGTGCCGGTTTATCTCGACGGCGTCGGTGCGATCCGCGCGCTCAATACCGTGACCGTGCGCTCGCAGGTGGACGGCAAGCTGATCGCGGTCAATTTCACCGAAGGTCAGGACGTCAAGAAGGGCGACGTGCTCGGCGAGATCGATCCGGCGATTTATCAGGCGCAGTACGATCAGGCGGTGGCCAAGAAGGCGCAGGATCAGGCCCAACTCGCCAACCAGCGCATTGACCTTACGCGTTACGAGCAGCTCGCCGCCACCAATGCCGGCTCCAAGCAGCAGGCCGACACGCAGCGGGCCCTGGTGGCGCAGACCGAGGCGCTGGTGAAGGCGGATCAGGCCGCGATCGACAATGCCGCGGCGACGCTGAGCTACACCAAGATCGTGGCGCCGCTCTCGGGCCGCGTCGGCCTGCGACAGGTCGACCAGGGCAACATCATCCACGCCTCCGACACCACGGGCCTTGTCGTCATCACGCAGTTGCAGCCGATCGCGGTGTGGTTCAGCCTGCCACAGCAGCAGATCATGCGCGTCAACGCCGCGGCGGCGAAGGGTGCGCTCGCCGTCGACGTGTTCGGCAATGACGGCATCACGGTGATCGATACCGGCAAGCTCACCGGCATCGACAACCAGGTCGACCAGACCACCGGCACGCTCAGGCTCAAGGCGGAATTCCCCAACGCCAACTACCAGCTCTGGCCGGGCCAGTTCGTCAATGTCCGCCTCAAGGTCGAGACCTTGACGCAGGCGCTGGTGGTGCCGACCTCTGCGGTGCAGCGTGGTCCGATCGGGACCTTCAGCTATGTCATCGGCGAGGAAAACATCGTCTCGGCCAAGCCCGTGACGGTCACGCAGCAGAACGAGCATGACGCCGTCATCGCCAGCGGCCTGTCGCCGAACGACAAGGTCGTCACCACGGGCTTTGCCAATTTGTCCGACGGCTCCAAGGTGACCGTCGGCCGCGACGACCAGACCCCGTCGGCCGATCTTGCCCCGCGCAAGCGCTCGCGTGGGCCGGACGCTCAGAAGAAGGATGGTGCCAAGGACGGCCAGAAGGACGGACAGGGCAAGGACGGCGAGTTCCGCGCCAAGCGCAAGAGCAGCGAAGGTGACCAGAAGGGACAGACCGGACCGGCACCGGGGCCGGGGGCATCGGGAGGTGGAGCCAAGCAGCCATGATCCCGACAACAGCCGCTTGACGCGGCAGGCGTAACCCATGGGTGTCTCCGAACCCTTCATCCGACGACCGATCGCAACCTCGCTGCTCGGCATCGCGCTGCTGATCGGCGGCGTGCTCGGCTACTTCGCGCTCCCTGTCTCGGCGCTGCCGCAGGTCGATTTCCCGACCGTGCAGGTGACGACGCAGCTTCCGGGTGCGAGCCCCGACGTGATCGCCTCGCTGATCACCGCACCGCTGGAGCGGCAGCTCGGACAGATCCCGTCGCTGTCGGCGATGAACTCGACGAGCTCGTTCGGCGTCAGCCAGATATCGCTCCAGTTCGACCTCAACCGGGACATCGACGGCGCGACTCAGGACGTGCAGGCTGCGATCAACGCGGCGGCCGGCGTGCTGCCCAAGACGCTGCCTTATCCGCCGACTTACGCCAAGGTGAATCCGGCGGACGCGCCGGTGATGACGCTGGCGCTGCGCTCGGACACCATCTCGCTGCGCGTGATGAGCGACATTGCCGACACCATTCTGGCGCAACGCTTGAGCCAGATCTCCGGCGTCGGACGGGTCTCCGTGCTCGGCGGGCTGAAGCCGGCCGTGCGCATCCAGGCTGACCTGGCGCGACTCGCCGCCTACGGCATCGCCATGGAGGACCTGCGCACCGCAATCGCCAATGCCAACGTCTCGGGGCCGAAGGGCTCGCTCGACGGCGCGCAGCAATCCTACATCATCGCCGCCAACGACCAGATCGCCGCGGCGGACGCCTACAAGCCCGTTATCATTGCATACCGCAACGGCTCGCCCGTCACCATTGCCGACGTCGCGCAGATCGTCGACGGTCTCGAGAACGACCGCACCGGCGGCTGGTACCAGGGCACGCCGGCGGTCATCATCGACATCCAGCGCCAGCCCGGCGCCAACGTCATCGACGTTGTCAGCCAGATCCGCGCCGAGATCCCCAAGGTGCAGCGCGCGATTCCGGCCGGCGTGAACCTCACCATCGTCTCCGACCGCACCGTCACCATTCGTGCCTCGGTCCATGACGTCCAATTCACGCTGATTTTGAGCGTCGTGCTGGTGACCCTGGTGGTGCTGTTGTTCCTGCGTTCGCTGCGCGCCACGCTGATCGCGGGCGTGGCACTGCCGCTGTCGCTGATCACGAGCTTCGGCATCATGTATTTTGCCGGCTTCAGCCTCGACAATCTGTCGCTGATGGCGCTCACGATCGGCACAGGCTTCGTCGTCGACGACGCCATCGTCATGATCGAGAACATCGTCCGCCACATGGAGAATGGCGAGAGTGCGATGGAAGCCTCGCTCAAGGGCGCGAGCGAAATCGGCTTCACCGTGATCTCGCTGACGGTGTCGCTGATCGCGGTTTTCATCCCGCTCTTGTTCATGTCGGGCCTCGTCGGGCGCATGTTCCGCGAATTCGCGTTGACGCTGACCATCGCTGTCGTCACCTCGGCAGTGGTCTCGCTGACGCTGACGCCGATGATGTGCTCGCGGCTGCTCAAGCACGCCCATGAGGAGCTGGCAGTGCCCGGCCTCGCTGCGATCAGCCGCTTCATCGACCGCACCGTCGAGTTCTATCACCGCACGCTTCTGTGGGTACTGGAACGCCAGCGCGCCACGCTGGTCGTGACCTTCGCCACGCTGATTGCGACCCTCGTCCTCTATGTCGTCGCGCCAAAAGGCTTCCTGCCGCTTCAGGACACCGCCTCGATCACGGCGGTGACGGAAGCCGGGCCCGACGTTTCGTTCGCGGAGATGCAGAAGCGGCAGGCCGAGGCCGCCGCCGCCATCAAGGACGACCCCGACGTGGTCGGCGTGGTCTCGGTGATCGGCGCCGGTTCGGTCAACCCGACCACCAATGTCGGGCGCCTCGTCATGACCTTGAAACCTCGAGGCGAACGGCGTGACGATGTCGCGGCAGTCGTGATCCGCCTGAAGGAGAGGGTATCAGGCATCCCCGGCATGACCGTCTATTTCCAGCCGGTGCAGGACGTGCAGATCTCGACCCAGTCGAGCCGCTCGCAGTATCAGTACACGCTGACCGGCACCGATGCGACGCTGGTCTCGGAATGGGCGGGCAAGCTGGTGGCGGAGATGCGGCGCGACCCGCTGTTCCGCGACGTCTCCTCGGAGGCGCAGGAAGGCGGCCTGCGAGCACAGCTGGATGTCGACCGTACCCGCGCCGGTCAGCTCGGCGTGAGTCTGCAAGGAATTACCGACACGCTGAACGACGCCTTCGCGCAGCGGCAGATCTCGACCATCTACGGCCAGGCCAACCAGTACCGTGTCGTGCTGGAGGCGCTGCCGATGTATCAGCGCGATCCTTCGATCCTGTCGAAGCTCTATCTGCCGGGCGCCGCGAGCAGCACCGTCGGCGCGCCGAGCGCTCAGGTACCGCTGTCGGCCGTGGCGACGCTGAAGCGCACCACGGCGCCGCTCGCGATCTCGCACCAGGCGCAATTCCCCTCCGTGTCGCTCAGCTTCAACCTCGCGCCGGGCGCGGCGCTGGGCGATGCCGTCGAGGCGGTCAAGACGATCGAAACCCGGATCGGCATGCCCAACAGCATCGTCGGTGTCTATGCCGGCGATGCCGCCGAATTCGCCAAGGCGCTGGCCGGCCAGCCCTGGCTGCTGCTCGCCGCCGTCATCACCATCTACATCGTGCTGGGTGTGCTCTATGAGAGCTACATCCACCCGATCACGATCCTGTCGACGCTCCCCTCGGCCGGCGTCGGCGCGATCGTGGCGCTGGTGCTGTGCGGGCAGGATCTCTCGGTGATCGGCCTGATCGGCATCATCCTGCTGATGGGTATCGTCAAGAAAAACGCGATCATGATGATCGACTTCGCGCTCGAGGCCGAGCGCGGGCAGGGCATGTCGCCGAACGAGGCGATCGTGCAGGCCTGCCTGTTGCGCTTCCGTCCGATCATGATGACGACGCTGGCGGCCCTGTTCGGCGCGCTGCCGCTCGCGATCGAGAGCGGTACCGGCGCCGAGCTGCGCTTCCCGCTTGGCATCTCCATCATCGGCGGCCTGCTGCTGAGCCAGCTGCTCACGCTCTACACCACGCCCGTGATCTACCTTGCACTCGACCGCATCAACCGCCGCCTCGAGCAGGCGCTGCCGCCGGCTGAATCCGGCGGCCCGCCGGTCGCGGGCGCGACCGAGGGGATGCAGTGATGGCATCGATCTCGGAGCCCTTCATCCGCCGCCCGGTTGCGACCACGCTGCTGTCGATCGGGTTGTTCCTGCTGGGTGTCGTCGCCTACGAGTTCCTTCCCGTCGCCTCCGTCCCGAACGTCGATTTTCCCGCCATCTTCGTCTCGGCCAGCCGGCCCGGCGCCGATCCGTCCGTGATGGCCGCGACGGTCGCCTCGCCGCTGGAGCGGCGGCTCGGGGAGATCGCCGGCATCAACCAGATCACGTCCACGAGTTCGCTCGGCACGACCAACATCCAGCTCCAGTTCGACATCGGCCGCAACATCGACAAGGCCGCCCGCGACGTGCAGGCAGCCATCAACGCCTCGCTCATCGATCTGCCGAGCGACCTGCCGACGCTGCCACGCTTTCGCAAAGCCAACACGGCCGGCGCGCCCGTCTTCGTGCTGGCGCTGACCTCGAAGACGCTATCGGCCAGCGCGATCTACGACGTCGCAGATACGGTCATCGCGCAGCGCATCTCGCAGGTGCCGGGGGTCGGCGACGTCACCGTCTCCGGCGCCGATCAGCCGGCCGTGCGAGTGCAGCTCAATCCAGTCGCGCTGTCGAATGCAGGCATCGCCACCGACGACGTCAGGACCGCGATCATCAACGCCAATCCGCTCGGTCCTGTCGGCATCTTCAACGGCGAGCGCCAGAGCGAGACGCTGGCGCTCAATCGGCAGATGCGCACGGCGAAAGAGTTTCGCGATATCGTCATCAAGAGCTCGAACGGCAATTTCGTCCGGCTCTCCGACGTCGCCGATATCGAGGATTCCGTCCGCAACGCCCGCTCGATCGCCTGGTTCAACAAGCAGCCGGCGGTGCTGATCCAGATCACCAAGCAGGGCGACGCCAACGTCATCGACACCGTCAACAGGGTCAAGGCGCTGATCCCCGCGCTGAAGCAGTGGATCCCGGCCGGCGTCGAGATCTCCACGCTGGTCGATCGCACCGGCACGATCCGCGCCAGTGTCCTGGACATGCAATGGACGTTGCTGGCGACCGCGTTCCTCGTCATGGTCGTGGTGTTCGTGTTCCTGCGGCGGCTGACGCCAACGATCGCGGCGGGCATCTCGGTGCCGCTGGCCTTGGCCGGCACCTGTGCCGGCATGTGGATCGCGGGGTTCTCGATCGACAATCTGTCGCTGATGGCGCTGGCGATCTCCGTCGGCTTCGTGGTCGACGACGCCATCGTCATGATCGAGAACATGTTCCGCAATCTCGAGCACGGCATGCGGCCGTTCCGAGCGGCGCAGGAAGGCGCGAAGCAGATCGGCTTCACCGTGGTCTCGATCAGCCTGTCGCTGATCGCGGCGTTCACGCCGCTGATCTTCATGGACGGTATCGTCGGCCGGCTGCTCCGCGAATTCTCGCTGACGCTGACCTTCGCGATCCTGGTCTCGACGCTGGTGTCGCTCACGGTGACGCCGATGATCTGCGCCCATTACATCCGGCACACCACGTCCGGCACCGCGACCTTGTTCGATCGCCTGATCGAGGGCTCGCTGTCGCGCATCGTCGCCTTCTACACCCGCACCCTGCGCACCGCGCTGGAATTCCCGCTGCTGACGTTGCTGGTGTTCTTTGCCACCATCGCTCTCACCGTGACGCTCTACATCAAGGTCCCCAAAGGCTATTTCCCGACCGACGATTCCGGCTTCGTGATCGGGGCGACGCGCGCCTCGGCCGACATCTCGTTTCAGTCGATGCTCGGCCTACAGCAGCGGCTCGCGGACATCGTGATGCAGGATCCGGCCGTGGCCGGCATCGGCTCGACCGTCGGCAGCGGCGTGGGCCCCGGCGGCGCCACCTCGAACCGCGGCACCATGTTCATCAGCCTGAAGCCGCCGGAGGAGCGCGACCACGTCTCGACGCAGGTCGTCATCGACCGTCTCAGGCGCGCATTGTATCCCGTGCCCGGCATCCGCCTCTTCATGTTCGCCGCCCAGGACGTGCGCGCCGGCGGACGGCAAAGCGATTCCGACTACCAGTACACGCTGACCAGCACAGATCTCGGCCTGCTGCAGAAATGGGCGCCGATCGTGGCCAAACGCATGGAGAGCGTCGAAGGCATCACCGACATTTCCAGCGATCGCGATCCCGGCGGACTTCAGCTGACCTTATCGATCGACCGCCAGAAGGCCTCGGCGCTCGGCGTCAAGGTGCAGGACATCGACAATGCGCTGAACAATGCCTTCGCGCAGCGGCAGATCGGAATCATCTACACCCAGCGCAACCAGTACATGACCGTGCTGGAGATCGACCCGAAATTCCAGGTCGATCCCTCCAACCTCGAACGCATTTATGTCGCAGGCGCCAATGACGCGCAGGTACCGCTGTCGGCCGTCGTGCACGCGACGCGCGGGCTCGCGGCGCTCGCCGTCTATCACTCGCAGTCGTTCCCTTCGACCACGGTGTCGTTCAACCTCTTGCCCGACGTGCCGCTCCAGGCCGCGACGCAGAACATCCAGCGTGCGGTCGAGGAATTGCATATGCCCGAGGGCATCCGCGGCAGCTTTGACGGCAATGCCGGCGATTTCGCCAAGACCAGCGGCCGTCAGCCGCTCTTGATCCTCGGCGCGCTGGTCGCGATGTATATCGTGCTCGGCGTGCTCTATGAGAGCCTCGCCCATCCGCTCACGATCATCTCGACGCTGCCGTCGGCCGGCCTCGGCGCGCTGCTTGCGCTTCAATTGACCAACACGCCGCTGACGGTGATCGCCTTCGTCGGCATCATCCTGCTGATCGGCATCGTCAAGAAGAACGGCATCATGATGGTGGACTTTGCGCTCGATGCCGAGCGCCAGCGCGGGCTGTCTTCGGCGGAGGCGATCTTCGAGGCCTGCCAGGCGCGCTTCCGCCCGATCCTGATGACGACGATGGCGGCGCTGTTCGCCGGCATCCCGCTGGTGGTCGCGACCGGCCCCGGCACGGAACTGCGCCGACCGCTCGGCATCACCATCATCGGCGGCCTGTTCGTCTCGCAGATCCTGACGCTCTACACGACGCCGGTCATCTACCTCCTGATCGACCGTCTGCGCCGGCGAACCGCGCCGCGCCCGCTGGCCGCGCCGGCGGAATAGGTTGTTGAGGCGCCGCATCGAGCGTATAGCGGCGCCATGTCCAACGCGCCCGATACCGCCGCCGCGCCGGCCGAGCCCATCCCCGAATGCCCGCACTGCCAGAAGCCGATACCGCTGTGCATCTGCGACAGCGTCACGCCCATTGAGAATCGGCTGTCGCTCCTGATCCTCCAGCATCCGCAGGAGCAGGACAGGGCGCTCGGCACCGCCCGGCTGCTCGCGAAGCATTTCGCCGATGCCACGGTGCGCGTCGGCCTGTCCTGGCCGAGCCTGTCCAAGGCGCTGGGCCGGCCGGTCGAGAATGCCGCGCGTTGGGCCGTGCTCTATCTCGGCTCGGCCCGCGCCGCCGATCTCGACGTCGAAGGCGAGATCGTCGCGCTCAACCGCAAGGGCGAGATCGCAGAAAATCAGCGGGCGATCCTCGGCAAGCTCGAAGGCGTCGTTCTGCTCGACGGCACCTGGAGCCAGGCCAAGGCGCTGTGGTGGCGCAATCCCTGGATGCTGAAGTGTCAGCGCGTGATCCTGAACCCGGCGCACCCCTCGCGCTACGGGCGCCTGCGCAAGGAGCCACGCCGCGACGGCCTCTCGACCATCGAGGCGGCGGCGACGATCCTCGCGGGCCTCGAGCGGCGTCCTGATATCGCCGACACCCTGCACGCCAGTTTTGAGCGACTGTTGACGCGTTACCGTGAGGTCCAGGCCGAGATGCCGGAATTGGCGCCCAGACCTGCCCCGAAGCGCGGCCGCCGCGACTTCCGACGTCGCAAACGAGCCTGACAGGCTGGGCAAAAGCATAGCGCTCGAGGTCTCCGTCAAGGCGTTGGAAGTCGCCTGGAAAGTGGGACGAAGGCGGTTGCCTAAACCCTTCATCCCCTATATTGCTCCGGCCTTACGGGGCCACGTGGCGGAGTGGTTACGCAACGGTCTGCAAAACCGTGTACACCAGTTCAATTCTGGTCGTGGCCTCCATCAAGCCTCTGATTCTTCAACATAAACTCACTTCGGCGCAGGTTCCGCGAGCTTTCGCGCGGCTTGCTACCGGGTTTGCCCGGGGGCCGGGTGGAAACTCGCGATTCAGGCCCGTTGGCATAGAATTCGCATCGGTTGGGCGGGATATCTGATCAACCGAGCGTTGGAGAAGCCGTGGGCGACATCATCCGATTTGTCCCGAAATCCGAGCTGGAGCGGGCTCGCCTCATTCGCGAGGCGCGCGCGATCTATGACAGCATCTTTCCGCCGGCCGCAGCCGACCGGGCGCCGCAGGACGGCGAGGAGCGCGTCAAGACTTGATTCGTCGCTGCGTCGGGTTGTCGGCGCGTGCCTATAGCAAAATGCCCGCGAGGCGGGCGCTTCCTTCTCAGCGAAGGTGGCTCAGCAGGCTGCGTACCAGCCGTCCGGAAAGGGCAGGAGGGGCCAGGCGCCCTCATTGTCATTGGCGGCTTTGGGCGTTGCGGCGTACGACCACGAGCGGGGCACGAATTCCTCCTCCGGCGCGGGCGCAAAATCTTCGTCAATCATGACGTCCCGGACGGCATCCAGCAGCAAGTTGAATTCGGCTTCGCTCATCACACCCTCCGGAACGCGGATGGCGCAATGTCGCAAAGCCGGTTTGTTTCCCGATTGACCCGATCGCTCGCATTTTAACGATCCGGCAATCGGGGCCCGATTGGTTAGCGATTCCTGAAACTCTTTGGGAACTCTAGGTTCCTCCGCTTGCGAGCACTGTGAATAAAATCACATCCCCGCAGGTTTATTTCTCGCACCATCTGTTGCGACACCGGTCAACGCAGCCGGGCGGGCAGGGCAGAACGGGAGAGCAGTCATGAAGGCGAGGTTCTTGCGGTTTGCAGGTGTGAAGAACCGGGCGCGCCACGCCTCCACCGTCGGGCTGTTTCTGACGCTGTTTGCCGCCGCCGCCCATGCGCAGGGAACGCCAGAGCAGCGCCGAGCCTGTACGCCCGACGTCTATCGCCTCTGCGCCGGCGAAATCCCCAACGTCCGTGCCATCACCGCGTGCCTGCGGCGCAACCGGGCCAGCCTGAGCGAAGCCTGCCGCAGCGTGTTCGATCAGGCTGGCGGGTAGACTCTGTGGATTTGTGCGCAGCAAGTGGCTTGCGCGCCACGCAAATCTGCCGAACCGTGGCTGTGAATATGCTGCGGACAAGCTGTTGAGTGATGGTGCGCGCTCAACGCACGCGACGCCCAGTCTGGCGTTCGCAATCCGTGACGCGATGCCGTGACAAGGCAAAAATTTACGCAAGTTCTGATCTGTCGCATTGCCGCGCAACCTCATCCCAGTCAGAGGCAAAACCGCGAGGAGGCGCGGCTGTGTCTGCGATTGAGATGCCGGTTGGAAAAGCTACATGGGTGCTCATTCTCCGTCATTGCGAGCGAAAGCGAAGCAATCCAGAATCCCTCCGCGGAAAGATTCTGGATTGCTTCGTCGCAAGAGCTCCTCGCAATGACGTGGAGAGAGCGGTGTACCTCAACCTCGATCTCGTGCCCCGGCTCGGCTGCGCAGCACGAAGTGATGCGCAGCCGAGCCGGGGCCCACGCGTCATCGAGCGGCGATCGTCGCCTGGATCCCGGCTCTGCGCCGCAACGCCTTTTGCGTTGCTGCTTGTCCTGAACACGTGAGTGGCGGGGTCGGTTACGCGATGCCGAACGCTCTCCGCATTTCGTCTCAAATTGCAACCCGTGCGTGCCGGAAGTCTTGATCGGTTGTGATCTGGAGGTAATCGCCCGGCTTGAACGCGGGCCCGGACCTCGGCGACTAACCGATAGAGTGCCTAGGGATCAGCGGACCGTGATCGCGACTCCTCTTCCTAAAGCACCAAAATGGTGCTTTAGTGCTTTCCATGAGCCCGTCACCCCGAAACGCTCCATCTGCGCTGCGTTACAGGCTTGCCCCCGATCCGGCTGCCAGGGCCGCGCTGGAGGCGACGTTCCAGGCTTATGACCGCATGATGGAGATTCTCGACGAAGTCGCGCGGAGCCATAACGTCGGCTCCAACGTTGTCCTGCTCCATGCCCATGCCTATGAGCCGATCCGCAAGCAGACCGCGCTGCCCTCACGCCTGGTGACGCTGGGCCTGCGCGACCGTGCCGACTATCGCGCGGCGCAGGGCCGCCGGCTGCCGCTCGACGACAAGCTCGCCAAGATCAAGGGCCCCGCCACCATTTCCATTGCAACCGTGCAAGGCCGCTTCAACGTGCCCTTCGACTATGTGGGCTATGCCGAGGGCTGGGGGCAGAGCGTGCCCGCGCACCTGATCCGCACTGACGACGGTTTCGAAGTTCACTACGGCGTCACGCCGAACATTCTGCCAGAGGAGGAGAACGCTATGGATACCATCGCTGCCGCCCCCGACAATTTCCTGTCCCGGGTCGGGCGTCTGATCGCGGGGATCGCCTATGACGCGATCGAGCAGGCGGAAGGCAAGAACAAGCTCAAAGTGGTTGGCCAGGCCATCCGCGAGATCGAGCGCGCCGAGAGCGAGGCGCGCGATGCGCTCGCGGCCGCGCGCGCCGAGGAATACCGCCTCAACGCGCGCCGCACCGAGATCGAGCGCGAGATGGCCGAGCTCGCTCCCAAGATCGAAGGGGCGATCATGGACGGGCGCGACGATCTCGCGCGCGCCGGCATCGCGCGGCAGATGGATCTGGAGGCGCAGTTCGAGGTGCTCTCGCGCGCCATCGACGAGAACAACGAGAAGATCGAGCAATGCGTGACGTCGCTGCGCGCCGTGCTGTCGGCGCTCCAGGACGCCGAGCAGCGCCGCGCCGATCTCGAAAAGAGCGAGGCCGTCGCAGGCCAGCAGGCGTCGACATCACCCCGCAAACCGGGCGGCGGTTCTGCAGCCGCGAAGGCGCTGCGCGCGGGCAGGGCGGTGGCACGGGTCACCGGCGTGCCGCCGGGCATCCCGTATTCGAGCGACATCGACGAGCTCAGCACGTTGCATCGCGACAAGGAAATTGCAGCGAGGCTGGCCCGGTTGAAGTCGCGTTCCTGAGTGCCGTGTCATGAGCGCTCTGCTCGAACACGTCATGTCGCCGGAGGTCAGGCCGTTCGCGATCGCGGCGGCCATGATCGTCATCGTCGGCTCGATCGAGGTGGTCTCGATGCTGGTCGGGGCTTCGCTCAGCGAAATGCTCGGCACCAACATCGATTTCGGCCACCCCAGCGACAATGGCGTGATCAACGCGATCTCATGGATCAATGTCGGTGGCGTGCCGTTGCTGATCTTCCTGCTGCTGTTGCTCGGCGCCTTCTCCATCACGGGCTTCCTGATCCAGGACGTCGCGCGGATGGTGGCCGGTCCGTTGCCGGCGACGGTCGCCTCGATCGGGGCGGTCGCCGTATCGGTTCCGCTGGTCCGCGGCGCAAGTCGTGCCATCGCGCGGGTCATTCCCAAGGACGAGAGCTACGCCGTCGGCCTCGGCGATCTCGTCGGCCGGGTCGGTGAGGTCGTCGTCGGTCCGCTCGACCAGGGGCCGCCTGGCCGCGTCAGCGTCGCCGATGTCCACGGCAACCGTCACTTCGTCTGGGCCGTCGCAGCACCTTCATCATCGCCGCTGCCGCAGGGAACCATGGTCCTTCTGGTCGACCGCGATGGCACCCGCTTCGTGGCGGTCAAGGCCGACGATGAACTCAAACCCTCCAAGCCCACTCTAAGCAGCTAGCACGTCATTATCGGAGAAAGTCATGTTCGACATTGCAGTCCCGGCCATGATCGGCGTCGCGCTGATCGTCGTCCTGGGGATCGTCTTCACCATTCTTTACAAGCGCGCCACCCGCGACGAGGCCTTCGTGCGCACCGGCCTCGGCGGCAAGAAGGTCGTGCTCGACGGCGGCGCCATGATCCTGCCGATCTTCCACTCCTATGCCAGCGTCAATCTGAAGACATTGCGGCTCACCGTCGAGCGCAAGGAGCGGGAATCCCTCATCACCAAGGACCGTCTGCGCGTCGACATCGTCGCCGAGTTCTACGTACGCGTCCGACCCGACGAGGAGAGCATCGCGCTCGCAAGCCAGACGCTGGGCGCGCTGACCAACGATGCCGAGGCGCTGCGCAACCAGGTCGAGGCGAAATTCGTCGACGGCCTGCGCTCGGTGGCGGCGACCATGACAATCCTGGAGCTCCAGGAGAAGCGCTCGGACTTCGTCAAACACGTGCAGTCCACCGTAGAGTCCGACGTGAAATCGAACGGCCTCGAGCTTGAGTCCGTGTCGCTGACCAAGCTGGACCAGACCGACGTCAAGTTCTTCAATCCGGAAAACTTCTTCGACGCCGAAGGCCTGACCCAACTCAAGACCATTACCGAGACCCGCCGCCGTGACCGCAATGCCATCGTCCGCGACAACGAGGTGGCGATCGCGCAGAAGGATCTCGAAGCACGGCAGCAGACCCTGACCATCGAACGCACCAAGAAGGAGGCCGAACTCTCGCAGGAGCGTGACATCGCCAACAAGACCGCGAGCACCCGCGCCGAGGTCGCGACCGCGACACAGACCGCGCGGCTGACCGAGGAGAACGCGCGCATCGACACCGACAGGGCTGTCGCGGAAAAGGAGGCGGGCGCCAAGCAGGTCAAGGAAACCGCGGTGATCGAGTCAGATCTGGCGATCAACAAGCGCAGGACCGACGCGCAGCGCGAAATCCAGATCGCGACCCAGGAGAACGAGATCCAGATCGCCGCCAAGAGCAAGCAGACCTCGGAGGCCGTTGCCGAAGCCAAGACCGCCGAAGCGCTCGCCGTCTCCGCTGAAGAAAAGGTCGTGACCGCACGCGCCGTCGAGGTCGCCGATCGTGCCCGCCTGACCCAGGTGCTTGCCGCGCGTACCGAGGCCGAGCGCAAATCGACCGAGGTGATCGTGGCGGCTGAAGCGGACAAGAAGGCGGCGCTCGACCGGGCCGAGGCCATCACCACGCTGGCCACCGCCGAAGCCGAGTCCAACAAGATCAAGGCGGTCGGTGTCCGCAACATCGGTGAGGCCGAGGCCGCCGTCATCACCATGAAGAACGAGGCGCAGAACAAGCTCGGCACCAACGTGATCGATTTCGAGATCGCCAAGAAACGGATCGAGACCATGCCGGAAGCGCTCGCCGAGATGGTGAAGCCGATCGCCAACCTCAAGGACGTCCGCATCCTGCATACTGGCGCCGCCTTCGGCGGCAATGGTAACGGCGCCGGCGGCAATGTCGGCTTCGGCGAAGGGCTTGCCGGCGAGCTGCTCAAGGTGCATGCGCTGCGTCCGATGATCGACGAGATCTTACGTCAGAGCGGCTTTGCGCCGGGCGAAGATCCCGTGAAGGCGCTGGTCGGCGCCGTGACGGGGAAGGGAAACGGCGCTGCGGTGCCGGCGGTTGCGCCCGCACCGGAGAAAACAAACTCTGCCGATCTATGAATGCCCGTTCATTGCTGCGGAGAATTCGAAACGATAAGAACAGGCCGTGCGTGTCTCGCGTCGCGCACGTCTTCCGGAGTGCTGGTCGATGGGTGTCTTGAACCCGTCGATTGCGCTCCGGACGGATCTTTCGAGGCAACGTCACCACGTCGTTCCTGGCCGAGTAGCTTGACCTGACATGGCTGGAGGAGAGGCCGCTTCCTGACCCTTCCTCAGCCGCCTTGCGGAAGATGACGAATTCGTCTTTGCAAGCGCAACCGGCTTTGTTATACGCAGCGCGCGCGAACGACTGGGTTCGCCTTTTCCTCGGTAGCTCAGCGGTAGAGCATCCGACTGTTAATCGGATGGTCGCTGGTTCGAATCCAGCCCGGGGAGCCAACTTTCACTTATATTTCAATACGTTGAAGCTGCGCCCTGATGTGGCGCGCGATCTCGTTCGCGCGATCTGCGAGCACCATCAGGTGCCGAACCCCGCGGAATCGGTTCAAGTAGACGTGTCCGGCAGCGCCGTCGCGCCATGAGGACGGCGCCAAATCGACTCAATTCAAATCGAGCCTGGGCAGTGCCGGATCCTTACGGAGCTGATTCCCATGCCAGACATCCAGGTCGACCGTACTCATATGGCCCCCTCGATTCTGCCGGCCGACGTTCCCGAGCTCAGCGACGATGAATGCCTCGCTTGCCTTGCACGTGCGGTCGAGGCGCCCGACTCGGCGCGACTGGACGAGGTCGCCGCTCTGATCGGCCGCCTCGCGGTGGCGATCGAATGATCCGTTCCGCAGCCCTGATGCGGTGAGCTGCGCAAGCCACAGGGCTCGTCGCAGCCAACGGCATGTTGCGTTTTGGCCGGGCATGTTCCAAAGATGCCGCCAACTCATCTCCGCGGCATCGTCCGCATTTCAGGGTCCGCAAATGTCCGGTTTCTCGACCGCGCGCCAAAAAATGGTCGATGGCCAGGTGCGCACCAATGACGTCACCGACCGTCGTATTCTCGATGCCATGCTCACGGTTCCGCGTGAGGCCTTCGTGCCGGCCAGCCGGCAGGCATTGGCTTATCTCGACCTCGATCTCGACGTGAGCGAGGGCGGCGCCAAGCGGTTCCTGATCAAGCCGCAGCTGACCGGCAAGCTGCTGCAGGCTGCCGAAATCGGCGAAGGCGACAATGTGCTGGTCGTTGGCTGCGCCACGGGCTATCTCGCCGCGCTGGCCGCCAAGCTCGCGGGCCAGGTCACCGCGACCGAATGTGATTCGGCTCTGGCCGCGAAGGCCAAGGACGCCTTCGCCGCTCTGGGGCTCGCCAATGCCACCTGCAAGGTCGCTTCCTGCAGCGAGGGTGATCCCTCCACCGCTCCTTATGACGTGATCATCCTCAACGGCGCTGCCGAAGCAACGCCGGAGGGGTTGCTCGGGCAGCTCAAGGAAGGCGGGCGCCTTGTGGGGGTGTCGGCCGAATCCAAGCCGCCGCGGGCCGTGATCGTGACCCATAGCCACGGTGAATTCGGCCATCGGGCGCTCTTCGATGCCGCCGCCCCGGTCCTTCCCGGGCTGGAACGGGCCGCAGCATTCGTGTTCTGAGGTCCTAAAGCCTAAAAATCCCGTTCTGAATCAGAAGTGTGGCCGGGATGCTGCACGTGAAGAGTTTCCACCGTGAACTACCTTGAGGTGGTTCCGTCGCGACAATCCCCGTCCTATGTTGCGGCGGGGCAACGACTCCACTCGGTAGACGGTAACCCAGCTCGCGGGCACGAGCCGGGCGTTAGAATGAACGGAATTTCAGGGATGCATGGGGTGAAGCTCTTCACCGGAGCTGCGGTTTCGGTCCTGCTGCTGTCGCTAGCCGGGCCGATGCCTGCCTTGGCGGATACGATCGAGTCCGCGCTGGTGCGCGCCTATCAGAACAATCCGCAACTCAACGCACAGCGCGCCCAGGTGCGCTCGACCGACGAGGGCGTGCCCCAGGCTTTGTCGGGCTACCGGCCCAAGGTCAATCTGACGGCGAGCGGTGGCTATCAATATCAGGATTTGCAGAGCGGCGTCGGGACTAACTCAGTCCATGGAACCAGGGTACCTCGCAGTGTCGGAGTTACCGCGACGCAGACGCTCTACAATGGCAACCAGACCGCCAACAAGACCCGCGCGGCGGAGAGCCAGGTGTCCGGTACGCGTGAAGCGCTGCGCGGTATGGATCAGAGCGTGCTGCTGAGCGCTGCAACGACCTACATGGACTATCTGCGGGATGCCGCTACGCTTGAGGTCCAGCGCAGCAACGTGCGCGTGCTCGAGCAGACGCTGAAGCAGACCCGTGATCGTTTCAACGTCGGCGAAGTGACGCGCACCGACGTTGCGCAATCGGAAGCGCAACTGGCTGCCGGCAAGACGCAGGCGCTCACTGCCGAAGCGAATCTCACCACGACGCGGGCGAACTTCCGCCGCATCATCGGCAACGAGCCGACGAACCTCGCACCGGGCTCGCCGGTCGACCGGTTCCTGCCGTCAACGCTCGCTTCGGCCGTCGAACTCGGCCTGGTCGAGCATCCCAACGTCACGGCTGCCATGTACGGCATCGACGTCAATTATCTGCAGGTCAAAATCGCCGAAGGAGCATTGCTGCCGACACTTTCGGTTCAGGCAACGGCCCAGCGGGCCGACGAACAGTCCTTGATTCAGCTGCGCTCGTACACCGCATCGGCGATCGCGCAGCTCTCGGTGCCGATCTATCAGGGCGGTGGCGAGTATTCGCTGATCCGCCAATCCAAGGAAAACCTGGCGCAGCAGCGTCTCAATCTCGAAAACATACGCGACCAGACTCGCGCGACCGTGGTGCAATGGTGGGGTTCGTTGCAGGCCGGCAAGGCGCAGGTGCAATCCGCACAAGCGCAGGTCGCCGCGTCCGAGATCGCGCTGAACGGCGTGCGCGAGGAAGCCAAGGCCGGTCAGCGCACCACCCTCGACGTGCTCAACGCGCAACAGGCCCTGGTCAATGCGCGCGTTGCGCTGGTGACCGCGCAGCACGATCGCGTGGTTGCGTCCTATAACGTCCTCGCGGCCGTTGGCCGCCTGTCGCCGCAGGTGCTTGGTCTTGCGACCACGGTCTACGACCCCAGCGTTCACTACCATCAGGTCCGCGACAGCTGGGCCGGCGTGCGCACGCCCGACGGACGCTGATTTCCGTAAGTGTCCGGTCGGCCTCGCCAATAGCCGAGGCCGACCGGCGCTTTGCTTGCAATCATCAAAATCCCTGACATAGCCTTGCCAAGAAGATGCGGGTCGATTCGCCCGTATCGATGCCGTGTGCGTAAAGCTTGAGTGCCGCGGGCAGGGGCGCACCGCCGCACGTTGAGCCGTGATCTGGGGACAAGTCGGGCTGCCACGACGAAAATGTCGGGCCGCCTGTCCGGAACCGGCCAATCCTGTCGTGCTTGGTGTAAAACAACGCATGCGAGGGCGTTGATGATGTGGAGTCGGAGATGACGCAGCCTGCAAAGGTCACAGAACCCTCGATGGAGGAGATTCTGGCCTCGATCCGGCGCATCATTGCCGACGATGAGGCCAAGCCGCCGCCGACAGAGGCCGCCAAACCCGAGAAGGCAGCGGCGCCCGCCGCGCCGCCAAAGCCGCAGGCGATGAACGACATTCCGCCATCCAAGGTCGCTCCGCCCAAACCCGCCGCCGAAAAGCCCGCACCGCCGCCGGCCGCAAAGCCGGCGCCCGCACCTGCGGCTGACGCGTCCAACAGCCAGGACGACATCGACGCGCTGCTGGCCGGGCTCGACGCGGTCACGCCTACGCCGGAGGTCCGCGCTCCCGAACCCGAGCCGGAGCCCGACGTGCTCGAATTGACCGACGAGATGGCGATGGACCCGACACCGCCTCCGCCGCCACCCAGCTTCCACAAGGTCGAGCCGCGCGACGATCTCGAATTCGCCGAATCGCCGCCGCCGCGCACCGCGCCGCCGCCGTCTTACGCGCCGGTGGACTTCGATGCACCGCCGCTGCCGCCGCAGCAGCCGATCCTCGCGCAATCCACGGTCTCCGCGGTCGAATCCGCCTTCAACTCGCTGGCCCACACGGTTCTGAGCAGCAATGCGCGGACGCTGGAGGATCTGGTCAAGGAGATGCTGCGTCCGATGCTGAAGTCCTGGCTCGATGACAACCTGCCGGGCCTGGTTGAACGCATTGTGAAGGCCGAAATCGAGCGGGTCTCGCGCGGCGGCCGCTGAGACCGGCCGTGCGGCCCCGATAAAGCCCTGCTCCTGCGTCATATTAGGCCTGCGGCCCGGGCCGAAAACGCTCGCCGTTGAGCTTCCCGTTGACTTGAACCGCGCGCGCGGCTTTCTAGCAGCCCCATGATCGAGAAAAATTACCAGCCCACCGATATCGAAACCCGCATGTCCGTGGTGTGGGAGGACAGCCTTGCCTTCAAGGCCGGCCGCCCCGACCGCCGCGACGCGGTGCCGTTCACCATTGTGATCCCGCCGCCGAACGTGACGGGCTCGCTGCACATGGGCCACGCCCTGAACAATACGCTTCAGGACATCCTGTGCCGTTTCGAGCGTATGCGCGGTCGCGACGTGCTGTGGCAGCCCGGCACCGACCACGCCGGCATCGCGACGCAGATGGTGGTCGAGCGCCAGCTGATGGAGCGTCAGCAGCCCAGCCGCCGCGAGATGGGCCGCGAGAAATTTCTGGAGCGGGTCTGGCAGTGGAAGGCCGAGAGCGGCGACACCATCATCAACCAGCTCAAGCGCCTCGGCGCCTCCTGCGACTGGTCGCGCGAGCGCTTCACCATGGACGAGGGCTTGTCGAAGGCCGTCGTCAAGGTGTTCGTCGAGTTGCACCGCGATGGGCTGATCTACAAGGACAAGCGGCTGGTGAACTGGGACACCAAGCTGCTGACCGCGATCTCCGATCTCGAAGTGCAGCAGGTCGAGGTCAAGGGCAGCCTCTGGTACCTGCGCTACCCGATCGAGGGCAAGACGTTCAGCCCCGAAGATCCCGCGAGCTTCGTCGTCGTCGCCACCACGCGCCCGGAGACCATGCTCGGCGATACCGGCGTAGCCGTGCATCCGGAGGACGTGCGCTACCAGAAGCTAATCGGCAAGAATGCGATCCTGCCGCTGGTCGGCCGCAGGGTCAGGATCGTCGCCGACGAATATTCCGATCCGGAGAAGGGCTCGGGCGCGGTGAAGGTGACGCCGGCGCACGACTTCAACGATTTCGAGGTCGGCAATCGTCACGGCCTGCGCAGGATCAGCGTTCTCGACAGGGAAGGTTGCCTCGATCTTCTCGACAATGAGGATTACCTGCGCGACCTGCCCGAAGGCGCCGCGCAATTCGCCGAGGAATTCCACAAGGTCGATCGCTTCGCCGCGCGCAAGCGTCTCGTCGAGCGGCTGGAATCGTTCGGCTTCGTCGAGCGGATCGAGCCCCACACCCACATGGTGCCGCATGGCGATCGCTCCAACAGCGTGATCGAGCCGTATCTGACCGACCAGTGGTACGTCGACGCCAAGACGCTCGCTAAGCCTGCAATCGCGGCGGTGCGTTCGGGCGAAACGACGTTCGTGCCGAAAAACTGGGAAAAGACCTATTTCGACTGGATGGAGAACATCCAGCCCTGGTGCATCTCGCGTCAGCTCTGGTGGGGTCACCAGATCCCGGCCTGGTACGGGCCTGACGGCAAGGTGTTCGTCGCCGAGACCGAGGAGGAGGCCGTCAGCAACGCGCTCGGCTACTACGTCGAGCAGGAGGTCATCACGGCCGAGCAGGGGCGCGAGATGGCGCTCGACCGCAACAAGCGCGAAGGCTTCATCACCCGCGACGAGGACGTGCTCGACACCTGGTTCTCCTCGGCGCTGTGGCCGTTCTCGACGCTCGGCTGGCCCGAAGATGCGCCGGAGGTGCAGCGCTACTATCCGACCAATGCGCTGGTGACCGGCTTCGACATCATCTTCTTCTGGGTCGCTCGCATGATGATGATGGGCCTGCACTTCATGAAGGAGGTGCCGTTCTCGACCGTCTACATCCACGCCCTCGTCCGCGACGAGAAGGGCGCCAAGATGTCGAAGTCGAAGGGCAACGTCATCGATCCCCTGAATCTGATCGACGAATACGGTGCCGACGCGCTGCGCTTCACGCTGGCCGCGATGGCGGCGCAGGGGCGCGACATCAAGCTCGCCACCAGCCGCGTCGAGGGCTACCGCAATTTCGCGACAAAGCTCTGGAACGCGTGTCGCTTCGCCGAGATGAACCATTGCGCCGTGCCCGAAGGTTTCGAGCCGGCGAAGGCGAAGGAGACACTGAACCGCTGGATCGCGCATGAGAGCGCGCACACCACGCGCGAGGTGACCGAGGCGATCGAAGCCTATCGCTTCAATGACGCCGCAGGCAGCATCTACCGCTTCGTCTGGAACGTCTATTGCGACTGGTACGTCGAGCTCGCAAAGCCCGTGCTGCTTGGTCCGGACAGTCCCGCCAAGGACGAGACCCGCGCCATGGTGGCCTGGGCGCGCGACGAGATCCTCAAGCTGCTGCACCCCTTCATGCCCTTCATCACCGAAGAGCTGTGGGAGGTGACGGCGAAGCGCGACGGCCTGCTCGCATTGGCGCCGTGGCCACTGAAGCCGGCGCAGCCGACGCCGGAGCAGCTCGCGATGCTTGCGGCGACGGCAGGGCCGACAGATCCGCTCATCTCGCCGGCCTGGGTGCTGCCCATGTTCGACCATGCCGACTTCACCGATCCGGCGGCCGAGGCCGAGATCGGCTGGGTGATCGACCTCGTCACGCAAATCCGCTCGGTACGCGCCGAGATGAACATCCCGCCGGCAACGCTGACGGCGCTGGTGCTCGCCGGCGCCTCGGCCGAGACCAGGGAGCGCGCGCCGCGCTGGACTGATGTCATCAAGCGCATGGCGCGGCTGTCGGATATCTCCTTCGCCGATCGCGCGCCTGACGGTGCGGTTCAGCTGCTGGTGCGCGGCGAGGTGGCTGCGCTGCCGCTGAAGGGCGTGATCGACGTCGCCGCCGAGCGCACGCGCCTCGACAAGGAGATCGGCAAGGCGGACGCCGACATCAAGCGCGCCGAGTCCAAGCTGGCAAATGAGAAATTCGTTGCCAACGCGGCCGAGGAGGTCGTCGAGGAGGAGCGCGAAAAGCGCGAGGCGGCACTCGCGCGCAAGGCCAAGCTGCTCGAAGCACTGGAGCGGCTGAAGCAGGCATCGTAGCCCTATTTCGGAAACGGCTTGCTCAGAAACTTCGAGCCCTTGATGCCGTAGCGCCAGGGCAGCTCCACCGCCTTGGTGATACCGATCCGGATGCCGGCAGCGACCTCGACATCCTCCGTCCGCGCATGCAGTGCGATCGGTGGCCGGTCGAGGGGCACGGCGTTGTGCGCGATGGTGATGCCGAGCGCCTCGGTCAGTTTGCCCGGGCCCGAGCACAGCGCGTGCATGTCCTGAAGATGGCGGCGGCGTCGCATCGCAGCCAAGCCATGGGTCGGCTCCAGCGCACGGATCAGCACGGCGCTGGCTGAGCCTTCCTCCTCGCAGACGAAGTTCACGCACCAGTGGATGCCGTAGGAACGATAGACATAGGCATAGCCGGGCGGACCGAACATCACCTGGTTCCGCTGCGTCGGCCCGCGATAGGAATGCGCGGCCGGGTCGGTATGATGATAGGCCTCGACCTCGACGATGATTCCGCCGACGCCATCGACCAGCATGGTGGCACCGATCAGGTCGGGCGCGACCTCGTGGACGCTGCGGCCGAAAAAGGTCCGCTTCAGCGGCTTGCCGAGCCGCAATGGAAAGGCATTCGATCTTGGAGCCATTCGAGGTGAGAATCGCCTGAGAACAGAGCAGGATATTGCCCATATCTGCCATGTTCTCTGAGGCGGGGCGAGCCGGGTTGCGGTGCTTGGCCAGACCGACTAGGTAGGACCAGAACAGACCGGACACCCCATGGTCGTTATTGTCGATACCATCTCGAACCCGCTGCGCCCGCGCCACCCCGAAAAGGTGAACCGGCCCGATTCCGCTTCGCCGCCGAAGCCGGACTGGATCCGCGTGCGCGCGCCCAATACCCGCGGCTATGCCGACACCCGCAACATCGTACGGGCCAACGGCCTGCACACGGTGTGCGAGGAGGCTGGCTGCCCAAATATCGGCGAGTGCTGGGACAAAAAGCACGCGACCTTCATGATCATGGGTGACACCTGCACCCGCGCTTGCGCCTTCTGCAACGTCAAGACCGGCCTGCCCAACGCGCTCGATGCGTCCGAGCCGCAGCACGTCGCGGAAGCAACCGCCAAGCTGGGGCTGGCACACGTCGTCATTACTTCGGTCGACCGCGATGACCTCGCCGACGGCGGCGCCGAGCATTTTGCCCAGACCATCCGTGCGATCCGGGCCGCGTGTCCTTCGACCACGATCGAGATCCTGACACCCGACTTCCTGCGCAAGGAAGGCGCGCTGGAGGTCGTAGTCGCGGCGAGGCCCGACGTGTTCAACCACAATCTCGAGACCGTGCCGTCGCGCTATCTCACGGTGCGGCCGGGCGCGCGCTACTTCCACTCGATCCGGCTGCTGCAGCGGGTCAAGGAGCTCGATCCCGCCATCTTCACCAAGTCCGGCATCATGGTCGGCCTCGGCGAAGAGCGCCACGAGGTGCTGCAGGTGATGGACGATCTGCGCTCGGCGGACGTCGATTTCCTCACCGTCGGGCAATATCTCCAGCCGACTCGCAAGCACCACGCGGTGATGCGTTACGTGCCGCCGGACGAGTTCAGCTCTTACGAGAAGGTCGCCTACACCAAGGGGTTCCTGATGGTGTCAGCGAGCCCGCTCACCCGCTCGTCGCATCATGCCGGCGAGGATTTCGCGAGACTGAAGGCTGCGCGGGCAGCTCACGCCCGCTGACGTACCATGCATCGAGTTTCGAGCAAGCACCGTGTCAACCACAGCGCGTCCGAGATGTTTGATCTGGTCGCCGATGTCGAGCGCTACCCGGAATTCGTGCCGCTGTGCAGCGCGCTGAAGGTGCGCCAGCGCATGGCGAAACCCGACGGCACCGAGGTGCTGGTCGCGGACATGACGGTGTCGTTCAAGCTGGTCAAGGAGTCCTTCACCAGCCGCGTGACGCTCGACCGCGCTAATCTGAAGATCCTGGTCGAATATCTGCAAGGTCCGTTCAGAAACCTCGAAAACCGCTGGACATTCGAGCCCAAAGGCGAGCGCGTCTGCGACGTCGGGTTCTTCCTCGCCTACGAGTTCAAGAGCCGCATGCTGGCAATGCTGATGGGCTCGATGTTCGACGCTGCATTCGCGCGATTCTCCACTGCGTTCGAAAAGCGGGCCGACGCGATCTACGGCCGGCCGAAGCTGGCGCCGTCCTAGTCTTCCCGGCAGGCACCGCTCTCTCCGCCGTCATTGCGAGGAGCTCTTGCGACGAAGCAATCCAGAGTGTGTCCGCGGCGGCAGTCTGGATTGCTTCGCTGCGCTCGCAATGACGAGGCTTCAATCCACCGCCTTCACCACATCCGGCGGCTGCGAGGCGTAGTACGCCGCGGCCTGCTCGATCTCCTGCGGCGTCATTGCGCGCGCGATATTGCGCATCTGCTGGCTGATGTCATTGCGCCGTTCGCCGGAGGCGAAGGCCTGGAGCTGCGCCTTCATATAGGCCTCCGACTGGCCTTCAAGCCAAGAGCTGCCGGTCTTGTTATCGAGGCTGCCATGCCGCGGCCGCGATACGCCCCTCTGACTAGGATGAGGTGGCGCGACAATGCGACAAATCAGAACTTCTGTAAAGACGAATATTTTCACTTGTTACGATTGACCCGTCGGTTGTGTATTTTGCCCGACGGGCAACGCAACGGATTGTAGCCCGGATGGAGCGAAAGCGTAATCCGGGACCCCTGTGTCCGCAGAGCGAATCCCGGATTGCGCTGCGCTCCATCCGGGCTACACGACTACGGCACCCGTTCCGCCGACATCCGCCGGGATCATTTCGCGCCGTCGCGGGTTCTCAACGGATTGTCCGGGTTGGAGCCGCCATGACCATCAATGTTGACACGCTGAAAGCATCGCTCGTCCTGTATGGCTTGAACGCGATTTACGCGATGCTTCTGCTCGCGGTCGGCTGGTATCTGTCCGGCGCACTGCAGCGTTTCGTCACGCGCGTATTGGGCGTCACGCACCGCGTCGATCCGCTGGTGACCTTGTTCGTTGCCAGCGTAGCTCGCTATGCCGTGCTCGCAGTCGTTGGCATCGCAGTGCTTCAGCTCTTCGGCATCCAGACCGCGAGCCTCGTTGCCGTGCTGGGCGCGACTTCACTCGCCATCGGCCTTGCGCTTCAAGGCACGCTCTCCAATCTCGCCGCCGGCGTCATGCTGCTGCTGTTCCGTCCCTTCCATATCGGCGATGACGTCGAGGTCGCCGGCAAGGCGGGCAAGGTGAAGTCGTTGTCGCTGTTCATGACCGACTGGTCGCGCCCGACAACACGCAGATCCTCTTGCCGAACGGGCAGGTGTGGGGCGCGGCCATCATCAACCACAGCGCCTATCCCGGTACAGGCGAGATCAAGGTGGCGTTTCCGGTCAGGGCAGGGGCGGCCAATGCGTTGGCCGACCAGATCCTGAAGGAGCTGCGCGACGATCCCCGCATCGACGACAGGACCGCCCCCTCGGTCAATGTAACAAAGGTGATCGCTGCCGATCCCGCAGCGCCCGTCGTGGAATTGACGGTGAGCGCAAAGGTGAAGCCGTCAGATGCCGATGCCATCAAGCAGCGGGTGCTCGATCATGCGAGTGCGCTGCTGGCGGCGGCGTGAGAGCGCCTTTAGCCCCGCGGCGAGCGGGGCGGCCTGCGCTTCACAGCATGCCGGCGCGGCGAGCGGGTGACGCGGGGACGAAGGCGGCTTGCGGCTGCGGGGCGCGGCTTGGCCTGGGCTTGTGGGCCGCGGGCGAGGTCCATCAGCATGCGCAGTGCCTCGACCACGGAGCGGGCCCGCACGGCGCTGCGGCCGATCGCGCCGAAGCGATGCTCGCGATGGATGATGCGGCCGTCGCGCGCCGCAGCGGCAAAGTGCACGAGGCCGACCGGCTTGCCGGGCGTGGCGCCGCCGGGGCCGGCAATGCCGGTGATGGCGACCGCGAGATCGACATCGGCGCGCTCGAGGGCGCCGATCGCCATCGCGGTTGCGGTCTCCTTGCTGACCGCGCCGAAATTGGTGAGCGTGCTCGCCTCGACCCCGAGCATCGCGCGCTTGGCGTCATTGGAATAGGTGACGAAGCCGCGGTCGATGACATCAGAGGAGCCGGGAATATCGGTCAGCGCGCCGGCAACGAGGCCGCCGGTGCAGGATTCGGCCGTCGCGATCGTCAGCTTGCGCATCCGGCACAGATCGAGCAGCGAGCGGGAGAGGGCGCGTGCGTCGCTGCCGCCCATGGCTTAGACGCTCCAGGGAAGACGGATGGTGGCGCTCGCGGTGGCCGCGATGCCTTCCTCACGGCCGGTGAAGCCGAGCCGCTCGCTGGTGGTCGCCTTCACCGCGACGCGCGAAATGTCGACGCCGGAGATCTCGGCGATGCGGGCGCGCATGGTGTCACGCAACGGGCCGATCTTCGGCCGCTCGCAGATCAGCGTCACCTCGAGATTGGCGACGCGGCCGCCGCGCGCCGTGACGCGCTCGATTGCGTATTTCAGGAACTGATCGGAGGAAGCACCCTTCCACTTCGCATCGCTCGGCGGGAAGTGCGAGCCGATGTCACCGTCGGCAAGCGCGCCGAGAATGGCGTCGACCAGCGCATGCAGGCCGACATCGCCGTCGGAATGGGCGAGGAAGCCTTTCGTATGGGGGACGCGCACGCCGCAGATCATGACGTGGTCGCCGTCGCCGAAGGCGTGCACGTCATAGCCCGTGCCGGTCCTGATGTCGCCGAGCTGGGCGGCCAGGCGTGCTTCCTCGCGCACGAAATCCTCGGGAGTGGTGAGCTTCATATTGGCAACATCGCCTTCAAAGGTTGCAACCGTCAATCCTGCCCATTCGGCAATGGCGGCATCGTCGGTGAAATCCGAGCGTCCGTCCTTCGCCGCGCGACGATGCGCCTCGAGGATGACGTCGAAACGAAAGGATTGCGGCGTCTGCGCGATTCGCAGACGCGCACGGTCCGGCGTGTCCTCGATATGACCGCTCTCGCCGGTGAGCTTGATGGTGTCGGTGACGGGGACGACCGGGATCGCAGCGCCAGTGCGGCTCGCCGCCTCGATCGCACGGGAGATCACGCCTGCCGAGACGAAGGGGCGGGCGGCATCGTGGATCAGGACGATATCGGGCTTGTGCTTTGCGAGCGCTTCCAGACCTGCAAGGACCGAGGCTTGGCGGGTGGCGCCGCCATTGGCCGGCGGCTCGTGCTTGAGGCCGGCGACCGCCGCCGTGAACATCGCGCTGTCGTCGGGGTTCACCACCGGTTGCACCGCCGACACCTCGGGGTGACGGCTGAAGGCTTCCATGGCGCGATAGATCACGGGCACACCGCCGATCTCGCGATATTGCTTCGGCCCGCCGGCACCGGCGCGCAAGCCCCGACCGGCTGCGACGAGGACGACCGCAGTGCGTTGTGATTTCGCCATAGGACTCAAATACTCAGTTGGTGATGAAGAGTCGGGGAGTGGGGTGATTTGACGGCATGCCTCTAGCACGGCAGGCCCGCAAAAAAAGGGGGTTTCCCCGCTTTGTGGGAAACAGCATTTTGCTGCACTGCACTTGAAAGATCTGCAGAACTGTCTAAACTGTAGGCATGACGCTTGACTGCACAAGAATTGTGCGCAAGATAGATCATGGCAGGCGCGATGAGGCCCTGTCCAGTCAACGAGACCCCTGTGACCGGCTCGGCAGTATCCGGCTCTAAGCCGTTGAAAATAGGCGATATTGATGTCGCCACCCCGGTCTTCCTGGCGCCGATGTCGGGGGTGACTGACTCGCCCGTTCGGCGGCTGGCCGCCGAGCTGGGGGCAGGTCTCGTCGTGTCGGAAATGACCGCCAGCGATGAGCTCGCCAACGGCCACCGGATGTCGCGGTTGCGCTGCGAAGCCACGGGGATCGGCCCGCACGTGGTCCAGCTCGCCGGCTGCGAGGCGCATTGGATGGCCGAAGGGGCCCGGATCGCCGAAGCCGAAGGCGCCGACATCATCGACATCAACATGGGCTGCCCGGCCCGCCACGTCACCGGCGGCCAGTCCGGCTCGGCCCTGATGCGCGATCTCGACCACGCCGTCAGCCTGATCGATGCGACGATTGCGGCGGTGAAGGTGCCGGTGACACTGAAGATGCGGCTCGGCTGGGACGACCGCAGCCGCAACGCGCCGGAACTGGCGCGGCGCGCCGAAGCATCAGGCATCAATCTCGTCACCGTGCATGGCCGCACCCGCTGCCAGTTTTACAAGGGCGATGCCGATTGGGATGCGATCCGCGCCGTGCGCGAGGCCATCTCCATTCCGCTCGTCGTCAATGGCGACATCACCACTTATGACAAGGCGCTCGCGGCGCTCGACGCCTCCGGCGCCGACGCCGTGATGATAGGCCGTGGCGCGCAGGGCCAGCCTTGGCTGCCCGGCCAGATCGGCCGCCGCCTGAGGGGCGGGGCAGAGGAAGCAACGCCGGCGCTCGAGACGCAGCTGCATTATATCCGCACGCTCTATGAGGGCGTCTGCGCGCTGTACGGTCTGCGCATTGGCCTTCGGCACGCGCGCAAGCATCTCGGCTGGGCGCTCGATATCGCGGCAGATGCGAGCGGCGCTTCAGTCGAGAAGCTGAAAGGGTGGCGTCAGAAGATCCTCACCTCGGAGGATCCGCGCCTGGTCCACCGATCGCTGCAAGACGCCTTCGACGACTTCGCGTGGAGCGCTGCTGCATGAACTCAGCCGCCGAACAGCGCCGGCCGTCCGACAGCGACGCGATCCTGGATGCGCTTCCCAATCCCGTGCTGATGATCGGACCGGACGGCAAGATCGTCGCCGCCAACATCGCAACCGAAGCCTTCTTCGAAATCTCGACGCAGTTCCTGAAGCGGCAGTCGCTGAAGGAACTGGTGCCGTTCGGCAGCCCCTTGCTGGCACTGATCGACCAGGTGCGCTCGTCGAACTCGCCGGTCAACGAATACAAAGTTGATCTCGGCACGCCGCGCATGGGCGGCGATCGCCAGGTCGATCTGCATGTCGCCCCGCTCACGGAGCGGCCCGGCCATATCGTGGTGATGCTCCAGGAGCGCACCATCGCCGACAAGATGGATCGTCAGCTCACCCATCGCAGCGCCGCGCGCTCGGTGATCGCGCTCGCCGCGATGCTGGCGCACGAGATCAAGAACCCGCTCTCCGGCATCCGCGGCGCGGCGCAGCTCCTGGAGCAGCAGGCTTCCTCCGAGGACCGCATGCTGACGCGCCTGATCTGCGACGAGGCCGACCGCATCGTGACGCTGGTGGACCGCATGGAGGTGTTCGGCGACGAGCGCCCCGTGGTGCGCGGCCCCGTCAACATCCACTCGGTGCTCGATCACGTGAAGCGGCTGGCGCAGTCCGGCTTTGCCCGCAACATCCGCTTCATCGAGGATTACGATCCCTCGCTGCCGCCGGTGCTGGCGAACCAGGACCAGCTCATCCAGGTGTTCCTCAATCTCGTGAAGAACGCCGCCGAAGCCCTGATCGACGTGCCCGACGCCGAGATCCAGCTCACTACCGCGTTCCGCCCCGGCGTGCGCCTGTCAGTCCCCGGTCAAAAATCCCGGGTATCCCTGCCGCTCGAATTCTGCGTGAGAGACAACGGACCAGGCGTGCCGGACGACCTTCTGCCCAACCTGTTCGATCCCTTCGTGACCACCAAGCAGACCGGCTCGGGTCTGGGCCTAGCGCTGGTCGCAAAGATCGTCGGCGATCACGGGGGCATCATCGAATGCGAATCTCAGCCGCGCAAGACCACCTTCCGCGTGCTGATGCCGATGTATTCCACATCGGTGAAACATGCCGATCAAAGCAGTCGCGCCGACTTTGCCGGGAAGCCGTCGCCTGCATCACAGGGGGCAAAATGAGGATTAGCGATGCCCGCAGGTAGCATTCTCGTAGCTGATGACGACACCGCCATCCGCACCGTTCTCAATCAGGCACTGTCCCGCGCCGGCTACGAAGTGCGGCTGACCGGCAATGCCGCAACGCTGTGGCGTTGGGTCAGCCAGGGGGAGGGCGATCTCGTCATCACCGACGTGGTGATGCCCGACGAGAACGCTTTCGACCTGCTGCCGCGGATCAAGAAGATGCGGCCGAATCTGCCAGTCATCGTCATGAGCGCGCAGAACACGTTCATGACGGCGATCCGTGCCTCCGAGCGCGGCGCCTATGAATATCTGCCAAAGCCCTTCGACCTGAAGGAGCTGATCGCCATCGTCGGTCGCGCGCTCTCCGAGCCGAAGGAGCGGGTCTCGACGCCGGACGAGGACGCCGAGATGGAGGCGATCCCGCTGGTCGGCCGCTCGCCGGCGATGCAGGAAATCTATCGCGTGCTGGCGCGTCTGATGCAGACCGATCTCACCGTGATGATCACGGGCGAGTCCGGTACCGGCAAGGAGCTGGTGGCGCGCGCGCTGCACGATTACGGCAAGCGCCGCAACGGCCCGTTCGTCGCCGTCAACATGGCCGCGATCCCGCGCGACCTCATTGAATCGGAATTGTTCGGCCATGAGCGCGGCGCCTTCACCGGCGCCAACACCCGCGCCTCCGGCCGGTTCGAGCAGGCCGAGGGCGGCACGTTGTTCCTCGACGAAATCGGCGACATGCCGATGGAGGCGCAGACCCGTCTCTTACGTGTGCTGCAGCAGGGCGAATACACCACCGTCGGTGGCCGCACCCCGATCAAGACCGACGTGCGCATCGTCGCGGCCTCCAACAAGGATCTGCGCGTCCTGATCCAGCAGGGCCTGTTCCGCGAAGACCTGTTCTTCCGCCTCAACGTCGTGCCGCTGCGGCTGCCGCCGCTGCGCGAGCGCATCGAGGACCTGCCGGATCTGGTGCGGCACTTCTTCACGCTGGCCGAGAAGGATGGCTTGCCGCCGAAGAAGCTCGACGCACTGGCGCTGGAGCGGATGAAGCAGCACCGCTGGCCGGGCAACGTGCGCGAGCTCGAAAACCTCGCCCGGCGCCTCGCCGCGCTCTATCCGCAGGACGTGATCACGTCCTCGGTCATCGACGGCGAGCTCGCGCCACCCTCGGTCAGCCCGGGCGCGGCGGTCCAGGAGGGTGTCGACAATCTCGGCGGCGCGGTGGAGGCCTATCTGTCCTCGCACTTCCAGGGCTTCCCGAACGGCATGCCGCCGCCGGGCCTCTATCACCGCATCCTCAAGGAGATCGAGGTGCCGCTGCTGACGGCTGCACTCGCCGCCACCCGCGGCAACCAGATCCGCGCCGCGGACCTGCTCGGCCTCAACCGCAACACGCTGCGCAAGAAGATCCGGGACCTCGACATCCAGGTGTATCGGAGCGGGGGCTAGGCTTTCAGAACGGACGGTGGCTCAGCTCCCCCACCCAAGGCGGAGCTGAGCCTGTCCGGATCGCGTTGGCCGTTGTGGCTGACGCGGTGAGCAGAAGTCCGGATCGGACCGAAATGTTCCGCTCGCACATTCAAATTGGTCATTCGGCCGCAAGGCGCGGCATCACATCTACCTGACAAGCCGGCCGGATGCCGGCGTCACGCTGGCGACATTCACCGGCGGCTGCTGGAGACCCAGGCCGTTGACCAGGAGGTCGGCGGCCACGATCAGCAGAAGAACGGCCGAGACCATCGTCGCGAGAAAAAATCTATCCATCCCCGTCAAGCCGGGATGGCGGGAATCCGTTCCCGTCCAACCACCATGTCTTGTGGATGGGCGCGTCGGTCGCGGCGGAGACGCCGCGGAATTGTCGCAATTCGGCAACAATGTGGTACGAATACATCAGTATCCGCGCGCCCGCGGACCCGTTTTTCAGCACCCATTGCCGGAATGATCAGCGCAGATACCTCGGCCGCATCCTTTGACACGGCCCCAGCCGAAGAGCCCAAGCGCTGGTCGCTGCGGCGCTGGCTGGCACCCTTTGCCGTGGCCCTGGCGCTGCTGTCGGCCTTCCTCACGTTCCTGGTTCTGACCGGCCTCACCAAGATCGAGCCGACGCCGGAGGTGGTCCGCTCGTTCTATCTGATCAATGCGGCCACGATCCTGCTCCTGGTCGGGATCATCATCCGGGAACTCTGGCAGCTGATCCTGGCCCGACGGCGGGGCCGGGCGGCCGCGCGCCTCCATGTCCAGATCGTCAGCCTGTTCTCGATCGTGGCGGTGCTGCCGGCGGTGCTGGTCGCCGTCGTCGCCAACGTCACCATCGAGCGCGGCCTCGACCGGCTGTTCTCGGGCCCGACCAAGGAGGTGATCCAGAATTCGCTGACGATCGCGCGGGCCTACATGCAGGACCATGCGCAGCTGATCCGCGGCGACATTCTCGGCATGGCCAACGACATCGCGCACGCCCGGCCGCTCTACGACCAGGACCGCCGCTCGTTCCGGGAGATGCTGACCGCCAGCGCCGGCTCCCGCAATTTGCCGGGCGCGATGATCATCGACAAGAACACCAACATCCTGGAATCCGCCGACACCGGCATGCGGCTGGCCTACTCGCCGCCCGCGCCGGACTTCCTCAGCAACGTGAACGAGAATGAACCCGAAATCGCGGTGCTACCGGATGCGAGCTTCGTCGCCGCGGTGATCCGCCTGCGTGCCTTCAACGACACCTTCCTCTACGTCGCCCGGCCACTCGATCCGAACGTCGTCAACCAGCTCAAGCAGACCGAGGTCAGCGTCGCCGAATACGCCCAGATCGAGTCGCGCCGGCTCGGCATCCAGGTCGCCTTCGCGCTGATGTTCGCGGTGATCGCGCTGACCATCCTGATGGCTTCGGTGCTGATCGGCCTCAACTTCGCCAACTCGCTGGTCTCGCCGATCCGGCGGCTGATGAATGCGGCCCACACGGTCTCGACCGGCGACTTGCATGTTCAGGTGGCCGTGCACCAGTCCGAAGGCGACCTTGCCCAGCTTGGTGAGACCTTCAACAAGATGACGCAGGAATTGCGCAGCCAGCGCGACGAGCTCGTCAACGCCAGCGACCTCATCGATAGCCGCCGCCGCTTCATCGAGGCCGTGCTGTCGTCGGCGAGCGCCGGCATCATCGGCGTCGACGCGTCCGGCAGCGTCGGAATCCTCAACCGCTCCGCCGAGAAGCTGATCGGACACTCCGAAGCGGAGACGCTCGGCCACCCGCTCTCGGACGTGCTGCCTGAGCTCGACGAGATGATGAAGGCGGCGCGGGAAGGGACCCAGCGCCTGGTGCAGGGCCAGATCACGATCACCCGCGACGGCACCGAGCGCAATCTCTCGGTCCGCGTCAGCGCCGAGAAGACCAGCCAACCGCGCGACAGCTACATCATCACGCTCGACGACATCACCGAGCTGGTCTCCGCGCAGCGCACCTCGGCATGGGGCGACGTGGCGCGCCGCATCGCCCACGAGATCAAGAATCCGCTGACGCCGATCCAGCTCTCGGCCGAGCGCATCCGCCGCAAGTTCGGCAAGACCATCACCGAGGACAAGGACAAGCAGATCTTCGACCAGTGCACCGACACCATCGTGCGCCAGGTCGACGACATCAGGCGCATGGTCGATGAGTTCTCCCGTTTCGCACGCATGCCGAAACCGGTGATGGAGGGCGAGGACGTCGCGGACACCGTGCGGCAGGCGGTGTTCCTGATGAAAGTCGCCCATCCCGAGATCGACATCGAGGCCGAGTTCAAAGAGGATCCGCTGCGCGCCCAGTTCGACCGGCGACTGATCTCCCAGGCCGTCACCAACATCGTCAAGAACGCCACCGAGGCGATCGAGCAGGTCCCGCCGGAGGAGCTCGGCCAGGAAAACGGAAAAGGCCGCATCGACGTCGTGGTGTCGCGCGAAGGTGAGGACGTGCTGATCGACGTGGTCGACAACGGCATCGGCCTGCCCAAGGTCGCGCGCTCGCGGCTGCTCGAGCCCTACGTCACAACGCGCGCCAAGGGCACTGGCTTGGGGCTGGCGATCGTCGGCCGCGTGCTGGAAGACCATGGCGGACGCATCGAGCTGAAGGACGCCTCCGACTTCCGCGAAGGCCAGCGCGGCGCCTGGATGCGGATGCGCTTTGCGATCTCCGGGCAACCCGCGAAGTCCGAGGGAGCCGAGCCGGCGCCCCCGGAAGCAACCAAGCCGGGCAACAAGGAAACGGTTGCGGATTCCGTCAAAGAATCCAGGCCGGACTCGGAAACAAAAGAGCCGGCCGCCGAAACCAAAGAGCCGACTGAAAAGACCAATGATTCAACGAAAATCGAAGCCTCAACAGGTAGCTGACAAGGCAGGCGCGACCCATGGCTAGTGAAATTCTGATTGTCGATGATGAGGCCGATATTCGGGATCTCGTTGCGGGCATTCTCGAAGATGAGGGGTTCGTCACAAGGACGGCACGCGACAGCGATACGGCCCTGGCCGAGATCGCCAATCGCAGGCCGCATCTGGTGTTCCTCGACATCTGGCTCCAGGGCTCCAAGCTCGACGGCTTGCAGCTCCTGGAGCAGGTCAAGAAGGACAACGCCGATCTGCCGGTCGTGATGATCTCCGGCCACGGCAACATCGAGACCGCGGTCGCCGCGATCAAGCGCGGCGCCTACGACTTCATCGAGAAGCCGTTCAAGGCCGACCGGCTGATCCTGGTCGCGACCCGAGCGCTGGAGAACTCGCGGCTCAAGCGCGAGGTCAAGGAGCTGAAGCAGCTCGCGCCGAGCGCCAGCCAGCTCGTCGGCCGCTCGCCCAGCATGAACCAGCTGCGCCAGACCATCGAGCGCGCGGCCAAGGCCAACAGCCGTATCCTGATCGTCGGCCCCGCCGGCGCCGGCAAGGAGCTGACGGCGCGCACGCTGCACACCGCCTCGGGCCGGGCGGACGGCCCCTTCGTCGTCATCAACGCAGCCGCGATCACGCCCGAGCGGATGGAGCATGAGCTGTTCGGCGTCGAGCAGTCCAACGGCGAACAGCCGCGCAAGCCCGGTGCGCTCGAGGAAGCCCATGGCGGCACGCTGTTCATCGACGAGATCGCGGACATGCCGCGCGAGACCCAGAACAAGATTCTGCGCGTGCTGGTCGAGCAGTCGTTCCAGCGCGTCGGCGGCACCGCCAAGGTGCAGGTGGACGTCCGCATCATCTCCTCCACCGCGCGCAATCTCGAAGAGGAGATCGCGGCCGGCCATTTCCGCGAGGACCTCTATCATCGGCTCTCGGTGGTGCCGATCCGCGTGCCTGCGCTGTCGGAGCGGCGCGAGGACATTCCGGAATTGATCGACTACTTCATGGAGCAGATCTCGGCCGGCAGCGGCCTGCCCAAGCGGCAGATCGGGCAGGACGCGATGGCGGTGCTGCAATCGCACGTCTGGCCGGGCAATGTGCGCCAGCTCCGCAACAACGTTGAGAGAGTCATGATTCTGGCTGCGGGCGGGCCCGAGGTCATCATCACGGCCGACATGTTGCCGCAGGACGTCGGCTCCATGGTGCCGGCGATGCCGACCAGCAACAATGGCGAGCACATCATGGGCCTGCCGCTGCGCGAAGCGCGCGAAGTATTCGAGCGCGACTATTTGATTGCACAGATCAGCCGTTTCTCAGGAAATATTTCTCGCACGGCCGAGTTTGTTGGCATGGAACGTTCGGCGCTGCATCGGAAGCTGAAGGCGCTCGGTGTCGGCTAAAGCGTTTTCGAGCGAAGTGGGTACCGGTTCGCGTAAAGACAGCGCGTCAAAACAAGATCTCGCGCCGCGACGTTGCGGTGAGACATCAGGGATAAGCGAGGAAAATCATCGATTTCCGTAGTTTTTCGGGGCAAGACGGCGAGGGCTGGCGCGTGAAGCGGCTTGCCTAATAACTCCACCTGTCCTCTAATCGTACAGCTGTTCCTTCCGAGGGGGATCTCATGAGGGACGGCAACCGGGAAAGGCCCCGCATCAACCAAAACAGGGGCGCAACCGGCGCAATAAAAAGAAACTCAAAGCGAGAAAAAAAATGGCGGCAGACCGCGCACAAAACCTACAGGACACCTTCCTTAATCACGTTCGCAAAACCAAGACGCCACTAACGATCTTTCTGGTCAACGGAGTGAAGCTCCAGGGCATCGTGACCTGGTTCGACAATTTCTGTCTGCTGCTTCGGCGCGACGGTCATTCGCAGCTCGTCTACAAGCATGCGATCTCGACCATCATGCCGGGCGCTCCGATCCAGTTGTTCGAAGGCGGCGAGGATCAGCCGGCTTGAGAGTGCTCTGATTGGAACCCCGGAATTTCGACGGGGACGCCGACCGTCCGCGGTCGGCAGGGGCTAAGCAGACGGGGCGGGTGCTGGTCATCGGCCCCTACTTGCGAGTGCGTGCGGGCAGTGCCGACGCGCAACCGGAAAGCCATGGCTTGTCCAACCAAGTCCAGCGCGACGCCGAGGCCCGGCTCGATGAAGCCGTGGGCCTCGCGCGCGCGATCGATCTCGTCATTGCCGATGCCATCATCGCGCCGGTCAGCCAGATCCGCCCTGCCACTTACATCGGCAAGGGCAAGGTCGAGGAGATCGCCGCGCTGGCCAAGAGCCTCGATGTCGAGTTGGTGGTGATGGATTGTGCGCTGGCGCCGATCCAGCAGCGCAATCTCGAGAAGCAGTTGCACGCCAAGGTGCTCGACCGCACCGGGCTCATTCTGGAAATCTTCGGCCGCCGCGCCAAGACCAGGGAAGGCTCGCTCCAGGTCGAGCTCGCCCATCTCAATTACCAGCGCTCGCGCCTGGTGCGCTCCTGGACCCACCTCGAACGCCAGCGCGGCGGTTTCGGATTCATGGGCGGCCCGGGCGAGACGCAGATCGAAGCCGACCGCCGCCTGATCCAGGAGCGCATCTCCAAGCTCGAGGGTGAGCTGAAGAAGGTGCAGGCGACGCGGCGGCTGCATCGTGCGGGACGCCAGCGCGTGCCGTACCGCGTCGTGGCGCTGGTCGGCTACACCAATGCCGGCAAGTCGACGCTGTTCAACCGCCTGACCCGCGCCGACGTGCAGGCCGCCGACATGCTGTTCGCGACTCTCGATCCGACCCTGCGCGCACTCAACCTGCCGCACGGCGGCAAGGCGATGCTGTCCGACACCGTCGGCTTCATCTCCAACCTGCCGACACAGCTCGTCGCCGCCTTCCGCGCCACGCTGGAGGAGGTGCTGGAGGCGGACGTCATCCTGCATGTGCGCGACATCTCGCATGAGGACGCCGAGGCGCAGCAAAGCGACGTCGACGCGGTGCTGCGGCAGCTCGGCATCAATCCCGACGATTCCGGCCGCATCATCGAGGTCTGGAACAAGATCGACCGTTACGATGCCGAGCAGCGCGAAGAGCTTTTGAACATCGCCGCGCGCCGGCCCGCGGACCATCCGGCCATGCTGGTCTCCGCGGTGTCGGGCGAGGGCGTCGACGCATTGCTCGCCGCGATCGAGGAACGGCTCGCCGCCAAACGCACCACGCTCGATCTCTCCATCGACGCGGCCGATGGCGCCGGCATCAGCTGGCTGCACCGCAATGCCGAGGTGCTGGCGAAAGAGCTGCACGACGGCCGCTTCGACATGACGGTGCGGGTCGACGAGACCAAGCGGGAGATCGTGGTGTCGCGGTTCGATGCGGTGCCGCATCTGTCGGCCACATAGCAGCCGTCGTCCTGGCGAAAGCCAGGACCCATAACCACAGGCCAATGCAATTCGCACCCTGCTTGCTCCAGCGGGCCTCAACATCTTGCATTTGGGGCAATGGGTCCTGGCTTTCGCCAGGACGACACTGAAGTTACCGGCGAACTTCCTTGCGTCCCTCCGACGCCGGCTTCTCCTCGTCCTTCGCCGCATTCCATAGCGCATCCATCTCCGCCAGCGAGGCCTGCTCCAGGGTGCGGCCCTGCGCCTCAAGCGCACGCTCGATATAGGCAAAGCGCCGCTCGAACTTCGCGTTGGTTGCACGCAGCGCGGCCTCCGGGTCAGCGTCGACATGGCGGGCGAGGTTGACGAGTGCGAAAATCAGGTCCCCGGTTTCCTCTGCCAGCTCCTGCTTGTCATTTCGATCCAGCGCGGCCTCGATCTCGTCGGCTTCCTCGCGGATCTTTTGCAGCACTGCGCGCGGGTCGTTCCAGTCGAAGCCGACGGTGGAGGCCTTGCGCTGCAACTCCATGGCGCGGGTCAGAGCGGGCTGGCCGGCCTTCACGCCCGACAGCAGCGATTTGTGCGCCGGCGCGTCCTCCGGCGGCCGGCGCGCGGCGCGCTCGGCTTTCTCCTCGGCCTTGATGCGGTCCCAGACTTCATTGACGTGAGAGGAGGCGAGATTGCCGTCCTTGTCGGCGAAGACGTGGGGATGACGCCGGATCATCTTGCGGGTGATGGCCTCGACGACGTCGCCAAAAGCGAACGCGTTCTGCTCCTCAGCCATCCGGGCGTGGAACACGACCTGCAACAGGAGGTCGCCGAGTTCTTCACGCAGATCGTCGAGATCGCCGCGTGTGATCGCATCGACCACCTCATAGGCTTCCTCGATCGTGTAGGGCGCGATGGTCGCAAAATTCTGCTCGAGGTCCCAGGGGCAGCCGGTCACCGGCGTGCGTAGCGCCGCCATGATCTCGATCAGGCGGGAAATGTCGCGGGAAGGGGTCATTGCGGGCGGTCTCCTGGCTCTAAAGCCTTATGCCAAAAGCGGGCGGCCGTTCCCAGCGGGGCGCGGCGGAACAGGCCGATTTCCACCGATTGGCGGGCGGTCTGCGCAGTGCTAAAGCGCGGGCCATGAGCGACGCATTTTCATCACAGACCGCCTTGGTGCTGTTCTCCGGCGGCCAGGATTCCACCACCTGCCTCGCCTGGGCGCTCAGCCGCTTCGCCCGCGTGGAGACGCTGGGGTTCGATTACGGCCAGCGCCATGCCATCGAGCTCGCCTGCCGTGACCGCCTGTTCGAGGGCATCAAGGGCCTGCGCGCGGATTGGGCCGCAAAGCTCGGCGAGAGCCACACGCTGTCGATCCCGACGTTGGCGGCCGTGTCCGAGACGGCGCTGACCCGCGACGTCGCGATCGCGATGGGGGCCGACGGCCTGCCGAACACGTTCGTGCCGGGCCGCAACCTCGTGTTCCTGACCTTTGCCGCGGCGCTGGCCTACCGGCGCGGCATTACCCATATCGTCGGCGGCATGTGCGAGACCGACTATTCCGGCTATCCCGATTGCCGCGACGAGACCATCCGCGCCATGCAGGCCGCGCTCTCGCTCGGCATGGCCAAGCAGTTCGAGCTGCATACGCCGCTGATGTGGATCGACAAGGCGGCGACGTGGAAGCTCGCGCACGACCTCGGGGGCGAGGGGCTTGTCGACCTCATCCGCGAGCAGTCGCACACCTGCTATCTGGGCGAACGCGGCGCGCAGCACGAGTGGGGATACGGCTGCGGGGAGTGCCCGGCGTGCAGCCTGCGGGCGAAAGGGTGGCGGGAGTTCGTGGCGGGGCGCTGAGACTACAAATTCGGGTCATCACCTGCGAAAGCGGGTGATCCAGTGTCCTAGAGACCGTGCTTGAGCCGAGAGGCCGCGGCGTAATGGGTCGCCCGGTCAAGCCGGGCGACGACAGGCGGAGAGAACCCGCGCTCTCTCCGCCGTCATTGCGAGGAGCTCTTGCGACGAAGCAATCCAGACTGCCGCCGCGGAGGGATTCTGGATTGCTTCGCTGCGCTCGCAATGACGAACTCAGCGAGACCTACCGAAAATCCTCCGGCCGCAGCTCGATCGGCTTGCCATGCGGCGTGCGGTCGGCGGCGTGGTCCCAGGCGTCGCGGTAGCGGTGCAGCGTCTCCGTCGAAGCGACGCCCTTGCGTGCGACGAGGCCTTCCAGCGTGGCGAGCCAGTGCAGGTAGTAGGTCTCGCCCGTATCCGGATCGCCGGCCGCCTGCGCCCGCTTGATCTCGTCGGCGAGCGCTGCGGCCCATTCCGGCCAGGTGAACACACCGCGTTCGTGCAGGCTCAACGCCATCGCAAACGCGTGCGCCTCCCAGGGCGCGCGGAACACCGGGCCGTCGTCGTCGCGAGGAATGCTCGGAATCGCCGCCGTTGCGGCGGCAGCAAGCGTGCGGCTCATCACGCCGGGTCCAGATAGGGCTCGAACGCGTCGATGGAGACCTTCGAGGTCGGATCGCCATCCGCGCCCCAGAGATCGCGACCCTCGAACACGACGGTGTAGAGCCATTGCGGATTTTCGCCTTGCTCCATCGCGGCCGTGTCAGGAAACACGTGGCAGCCATGGTTGAGCTCGACGACGCCGACATGGCCGCGCACATAGCGCGGCAGCCGCGTATGCGTCGCCGGATGAATGTTCTTGGCGCGTACACGGTCGCCGATCGCAAATTTCGCAGGGGCCGGGGCAGGGCGGGCGAACTTACCGCGCACCATCACGCGCTCGACATTGGCGAGATCGAACTTGCCGTGCTTGAGCGCCTTTGCGGGCTGCATCGCGTGGCCGGCGGCGACCTCCTCCCGTGTGAGATAGCCCTTCTCGACCAGCATCTCCTCGAGACCGAGGAACCATTTCTTGTAATAGGAGCTCGAGAGATAGACATGCGGCGGGAGCGTTTCGCGATAGAAGCGCGAGGTGTCGATGTTGAAGGCGCCGGCCGCACCCATCGCGCGCACCATGGCGAGGACACGCGCTTCCCATTCCGCGTGGAACATCGGCTCGTTCGGCTCGGGCTCGACCTTGCCGAACCCGTCCATGCCGCCCATGTCGTGCACGCCGTTCACGACGGTGCTCCCGGCGTCTTGGGAAAGCCGGTGCCGATCATGGAGTCGCGGGTGACGAGCTCGGCAAGCTGCTCCTCGCTCCAGCCCTCGGTGCCTTCGGGCCGCATCGGCAGCACCAGGAAGCGCGTCTCCGCGGTGGAATCCCACACTCTTATTTCCATGTCCTTGGGCAACGTGACGCCGAAATCGGCGAGCACGCCGCGTGGATCCTTGACCGCACGCGAGCGGTAGGGCGCGGCCTTGTACCAGACCGGCGGCAGCCCGAGCATTTCCCAGGGGTAGCAGGAGCACAGCGTGCACACGACCATGTTGTGGCGCTCAGGCGTGTTCTCGATCACGACGAGATGATCGCCGACGCGGCTGACATGGCCGAGCGTGCCGATGGCCTTGCTGCCGTCCTCCAGCAGCGCCTTCTTGAACGCCGGATCGGTCCAGGCCTTGGCGACGACGCGCGCGCCATTGTGCGGGCCGATCTTGGTCTCATAGGCCTGAATGATGGCATCGAGCGCAGCCGGCTCGACATAGCCTTTTTCGGTCAGGATCGTCTCAAGCGCGCGCACGCGCAGCTCGGTCTCCGACAGTTCGGAATGGTCGTGATCGTGGTGATGGTCATGATCGTGGCTCATGGGACAAAGGATAGGCGCAATGGTCCGTTTCTGTCGAGCGTTCGTTGCAGTGCAATCCGGCCACGTGGTCGTGACGCCGTTGGCGCGCTGGCATCGCCGGTGACATGACGAAAACCGCTTTCAAACCGGCCCTGGACAGCCATTGATATCGTCGTGGACAGTCCTTATACGCCGCGCTGGGACAAAAGCCGGCCCGGTCAACGGGCCGCACGGCGCGACGACAATCGAGGGGGAAGGCCCATGACCGCTAGCTCACAGGCGTCTGAGGCGAACGGGTTTCGCTGGAAGCTGATCGCGCCCCTCGTGGTGTGGCTGGCGATCTATCTGTGGCCGGTACCGTCGGGTCTCAATGTCAATCAGTGGCACTATTTTGCCGTGTTCGCGGCGGTCATCACCGGGCTCATCCTGGAATCGATGCCCGTCGGTGCAGTCGGGTTCATCGGTCTCACGGTCGCGGGCGTCGCCGGCTATATCGATGCCGATCCCACGAAATCGCTGCGCTGGATGCTGGCGGGATTTGCCGAGAGCACTGTGTGGCTGATCGTCGGCGCCTTCGTGTTCTCGATCGGATATCGCAAGAGCCAGCTCGGCCGGCGCATTGCGCTGGTGCTGGTGCAGCGGCTCGGCCGCAACACGCTTGGCCTCGGCTATGCGGTCGCGATGTCGGACTTCCTGCTCGCGCCGGCGACTCCCTCGAACACCGCGCGCAGCGGCGGCATCGTCTATCCCATCATCAGCAACATCCCGCGCATCTATGGCTCCGAGCCGGGACCGACTGCCGGCAGGATCGGCACCTATGTGATGTGGACCGCCTTTGCGGCGACCGCGATCACGAGCTCGCTGTTCTTCACCGCGCTCGCACCCAATGCGGCAGCGCTTGCGATCGCCAAGAAGACGGTCGGAATCGAGGTGAGCTGGGGCCAGTGGTTCGTCGGCTTTGCGCCGCTCGGCATCCTCCTGATGGTGCTCGTGCCGCTGCTCAGCTATCTGGTGTGCCGTCCCGAGGTGAAGCGCAGCCCGGAAATCTCGGAATGGGCGGCGAAGGAGCTCAGCGCGATGGGCCCGATGTCGCGCAACGAATGGATCATGCTCGGCCTGATCGTGCTGGCGATGTTCCTGTGGATCGCGGGCTCGAGCCCGGACATCCACGTCCCCGTGCTCGGCTCGAACTTCGTCAACGCCACCACCGTCGTGTTCATCGTGATCTCCTTGATGCTGGTGACCGGCGTGATCGAGTTTGCCGACATCGTCGGCGAAAAGAGCGCCTGGGAAGTGTTCTTCTATTTCACCTCGCTGCTGACGCTGGCCTCGGGCCTCAACGAGATCGGCTTCATCAAATGGTTCGCGAGCGAGTACGCCAAGCCGCTCGCGGGGCTGTCGCCATCGACCGCGATGCTGCTGCTGGTCGCGCTGTTCTTCTGGATCCACTATTTCTTCTCGAGCATCACCTCGCATGCGGCCGCCGTGCTGCCGGTGGTGCTGGCGGTCGGATCCGGCATCACTGATCTGCCGGTCACGACGCTCGCCATGCTCTGCATGTATTCGCTCGGCCTGATGGGCGTGATCTCGCCTTACGCGACGGGACCTGCGCCGATGTATTTCGGCAGCGGTTACATCGGCAAAGGCCAGTTCTGGGGCTTCGGCCTGATCTTCGGCCTGCTCTATTTCGCCGGCCTCCTGCTGATCGTGCTGCCCTGGTTGCAGGTCCACTGAGCCGCGCCGGAGGCTCTTGGCCTGGCAGATGAATTTTCTCCCCGAGGGCGGGATTTGGAAAACTTCATCCAACTCCCGCAGATATCTGACATTGCAAGACGGACCTGAAAGGGCGATGGTGCGTGCTGCGGTGCAGCGCGCTTTCCGAGCCCTCATCGCGGTTCCAATCCCGTCGCATGATTGCGACCAGGCTTCCCCGCGGATTTTGCGGGCAAGCGAACCATTGTGCATGAAGGCCACCACCATGAACGCCCACCAATCGCTTGCGATCGGACAGCCGATCCAGACGCCTGAAGCGATTTCGCCTGCCGCGACCGAGCTGGACGCGATGGTCCGTTTCGCCGGCATCTCAAAGACCTATCCAGCCTATCGCGGCAAGCCCGGCGTCAACGCGCTGCAAGACATCGACTTCGCGATTCCACGCGGTTCCATCACCGGCGTGATCGGTCGCTCCGGGGCGGGCAAATCGAGCCTGGTCCGGCTGATCAACGGGCTGGAGAAGCCGACCACGGGCTGCGTCATCGTCGACAACAGGGACATCTCGGCGCTCGCAGGGCGCGAATTGCGGCTGGCGCAACGCTCGATCGGCATGATCTTCCAGCACTTCAACCTGCTGTCGTCGCGCACGGCGGCTGACAACATCGCGCTGCCGCTCGAGATCGCCGGGTGGGGGAAGGCCGACATCAAGGCCCGTGTCGCCGAGCTGCTCGCGCTGGTCGGCATCGCCGACAAGCACGACCGCTATCCCTCGGAACTCTCCGGCGGCCAGAAGCAGCGCGTCGGCATCGCGCGGGCGCTGGCGACGCGGCCGAGCGTGCTGCTGTCGGACGAGGCGACCTCCGCGCTCGATCCGCAGACCACACGCGCGATCCTCGATCTGCTCGCCAATATCAACCGCGAGCTCGGGGTGACCATCGTGCTGATCACCCACGAAATGTCGGTAGTGCGTCAGCTCGCGAAGGAGGTCGTGGTGCTTGATGCCGGCCGCGTGGTCGAGAGCGGCGATGTCGCCGACATCTTCACCCATCCCAGGCACCCGATCACGCAGTCCTTCCTGGCGGAGGTGATCGGCGACAGCCTGCCGGTGTCGCTGGCGAGCCGCATTGTTTCGGAGCCGGTCGCGGGTGGACAGGTCGTAATCCGCGTCCAGGTCCGCGGCGCCGGCGCCAGCGATACGCTGGTGGCGCGGCTCGCCCGTGAGCTCGGCCTCGACGTTGCACTGCTCTCGGCGCGCATCGACGAGATCAGCGGCCAGCACGTCGGCTCGCTCGTTCTCGGCATTCCTTTTGGCATGTCTGGCGGAGAGGACGCGGCGACGCGGACGCTCGCCTGGTTGTCTCAATATCAATTCCCGGCGGAGCGTCTCGGCCATGTCGCCTGAACTCATCAACCTGATCGCCCAGGCCACGGGCGAAACCCTGTTCATGGTCGGCATCGCGGCGCTGCTCGGCACCGTCTTCGGTCTGCCGCTCGGCGTCTTTCTTGCGACCAGCCGGAAGGGGGAGCTGTTCGCCGCACCTGCCATCAACGGCGTGCTCGGCGTCATCGTCAACGCGACGCGGTCCACGCCCTTCATCATCCTGGTCGTCGCCATCATCCCGTTCACGCGCCTCGTCGCCGGCACCTCGATCGGATCGACGGCGGCGATCGTGCCGCTGACCATCGCTTCGACGCCGTTCATCGCGCGCCTCGTCGAAGCCGCGATCCGCGAGGTCGACGCCGGCCTCATTGAAACGGCGTCCTCGTTCGGGGCCTCGCCGATCCAGATCGTGCTCAAGGTGCTGATCCCCGAGGCGCTGCCGGGCCTGGTGCTGGCGCTGACGCTCGCGGTCGTCAGCCTGCTCGGCTATTCCGCCATGGTCGGCGCCGTCGGCGGCGGCGGCCTCGGTGATCTCGGCATCCGCTACGGTTATCAGCGCTTCATGCCGGAGATGATGCTGGCCGTCGTCGTCGTGCTGATCGCGCTGGTGCAGCTCGTGCAGAGCGCGGGCGATTATCTGGCGCGTCGCGTCAACCGCCGGCTGCGGCACCGCTGATATCGTTTCCAGATGTTGCGGACGGGCAGATTCTCGTCCGTCTGGAAACATTCCAAAATCGAAACGCGACTGGGCGCATTCGCCGCACATGCTGCGCACACGTCTGGAGGGATTCTAACCGCGTTCCTATCGCACTCCGAAACCGCCTGAGTTAGGGCGGGGCATCAAAAATGATACCGGCAAAGCCGGCAGTGCGTGGGGCTTCCAAGACGTGACCGACTTCCAACTTTCTTCGCGTGATGACACGCGTCGCCGACAGATTCATCTTCTCTTCTTCGGTGCGGTCAGCACATTTGCTCTCTCCGTGCCGCTCGATGACTTGCAAGCCCAGACGCAAATTCCCGCTGTCACCGTCGACGCGCCAGCCCAACGCGCTCGCCCCGCGGCGATTGCATCGTCACGCAGATCGGCGGCGACACGCGCCTCTCGCGCCAATCGTCGCGCTCCGGCGCAGCAGGCTGCGCCAACCCAGTCGGCATCGAACGGCGCCACCGGCGAACGCGCCAATGGTCCGGTGCGCGGTTTCGTCGCCACCAGGAGCGGCACCGCCACCAAGACGGATACACCGCTGATCGAAACGCCGCAGTCGGTGTCCGTGGTCACCACCGACCAGGTCAGGAACCAGGGCGCGGTCTCGATCGGCGAGGCGCTTCGCTACACGGCCGGCGTCAGCGGCGACGTCAATGGCGGCTCGGACACCCGCTTCGGCGCCCTTCAGATCCGCGGCTTCGACACGACCATGTCTGGGCTCTACATCGACGGTTTGCGGATTCCCTCCAGCGTTTACGTGCATTTCAACGGCCTCGATCCCTATGGGGCCGAGCGTATCGAGATACTCAAGGGCCCGTCCTCGGCGATGTATGGCGGCAGCGGCACCGGTGGCATCCTCAACTACGTGACAAAACTGCCGACGGCGCAGCAGTTCGGCGAGGTCTCGATCTCCGGCGGCAGCTTCAACCGCTATCAGGGCCAGTTCGACATGGGCGGGTCCGCCAACAAGGAAGGCACCGTGCTGTGGCGCCTCACCGGCGTGGTGCGCGACGGCGAGACTCAGGTCGACTTCACCAAAGACAACCGCGTCTTCATCGCGCCCGCCGTCACCTTCAAGCCGAACGAGGACACCACCATCACCTTGCTCGCCAACTACCAGCGCGACAGGGCAGGGTGGGGCCTCCAGTTCCTGCCGGCCTCGGGCACGGTGTGGCCGAACAACGGTCGCACCATCCCGGTCTCGTTCTTCGCGGGCGTACCGAGCTTCAACGCCTTCAACACCGAGATCGCGACCGCCGGCTACCAGCTCTCGCACGATTTCACCGACAACATCACGTTCCGGCAGAACCTGCGCTACGCCTATCAGCACAACGAGGAAAAGACCTTCTACGGCACGGGGTATACCGACGAGGCGGCAGGGCAGCTGGGGCGTTTCGGCAGCTATAGCAACTCGTACATCAACTCGTTCGCGGTGGACAACCAGCTCCAGGGCAAGTTCACCACGGGCATCTTCAACCACACCACGCTGGTCGGGATCGACTATCGCAACACTGCGTTTCGCGACACCGCCTTTAGCGTTGCGACGTCGTCGCCGGAGATCAACGTGTTCAACCCGGTCTACAGCTACGACTGGACCATCGGCGCGATGAACGACAACACCGGCGTGAAGCAGTCGCAGCTCGGCCTCTATGCGCAGGATCAGATCAAGCTCGGCCGGCTATCGTTCCAGCTCGGCGGCCGCCAGGATTTCGTGACGACGCAGCTCGACAGCGGCATCTCCAATACGTCTGTCTCGAAGGATGCCTCGGCGTTCACCGGCCGCGCCGCCGTGATGTACAATTTCGACAACGGCATCGCGCCCTATTTCAGCTACTCGGAATCGTTCCTGCCGGTGCTCGCCACGGGGCCGGGCGGCCAGATGCTCAATCCCGAGACCGGCGTGCAGTACGAGGTCGGCGTCAAGTACCAGCCGCTCGGCTGGAACGCGCTGTTCACCTTCGCCGCCTTCGACCTGACGCGCGACAACGTCGCTGTGTACGTACCTGCAATGACCTTTTACGAACAGATCGGGCAGGTGAAGTCGCGCGGCATCGAGCTCGAAGGCACGATGTCGCTCGCCGACGGCTGGAATCTGCGCGCGGCCTATGCCTATGTCGATGCCATGGTCACGCAGGATCCGGTGAATGTCGGCAAAGCGCCGGTCACCGTGCCGCTCAACCGCGCCTCGCTGTGGAGCGACTACACGCTCCAGAACGGACCGCTCGCAGGCTTGCAGTTCGGCGGCGGCATCCGTTATGTCGGCGCGACCTGGGGTGATGATGCCAACACCTTCAAGGTGGGATCCTCGACCGTGCTGGATGCGCTTTTGGCCTACACCAGGGACAATTGGCGCCTGTCGCTGAACGTCACCAACCTCGCCGACACACGCTACGTCGCGGCCTGCTACGGCCTGTCGGGCTGCATGTATGCCGAGGGACGCAAGGCGATCGGCAAGCTGACCTACCGCTGGTGAGTTCACTTAAAGTCGGTTCGGCAATGGCGGCCGGGTCTGCTGGATGAGAGTGGAAGACCATGAGAGCGATATTCGGACGGCTGCATCGCTGGGCGGGACTGCTGACCGCCGGCTTCCTGTTCTTCTCCGGCATCACCGGGGCGATCATCTCTTGGGATCACGAGATCGACGACGTCCTGAACAGCCATTTGTTCGACGTCAGCACCAAGGGTCCGGCGATTCCCTCGATCGAGCTCGCCAAGATGATCGAGCAGCGCGATCCGCGCGCACGCGTCGTCTATCTCTTCATGACGCCGGAGGAGGGCCACTCGCTGTGGTTCTTCGTCATGCCGCGGATCGATCCCGCAACCGGCAAGCGGTACGCCCTCGACTACAATCAAGTCTTCCTCGATCCCAACACCGGCGCGGAGCTCGGCCGGCGCTATTGGGGCGCAGTGTGGCCGGTGACGAGAGAAAACTTCGTCTCGTTCCTCTACAAGCTGCATTACACCATGCACATTCCGGAGTTCTGGGGCAGCGACCGCTGGGGCATGCGCGTGCTCGGCGTGATCGCCATCATCTGGACCATCGATTGCTTCGTCGGCTTCTATCTGACGCTGCCCGCACGCCGGCGCGCCAAGACGGCGCGGGCGCCTGAAGTCACGCGCCAGCTCCAGCGCGGCTTCTGGGCGCGGTGGGCGCCGGCCTGGACCATCAAGACCTCGGGCAGTGCCTACCGGATCAATTTCGACATCCATCGTGCCTTCAGCCTGTGGACCTGGGGCGTGCTGTTCGTCATCGCCTTCACGGCGTTCTCGCTGAACCTCTATTTCGAGGTGTTCTCGCCGCTGATGAAGATGGTCTCGAACTACACCCCGACGCCCTATGAGCAGCGGCCCTATCGCGATCTCGACAACCCCATCGAGCCCAAGGTCAGCTTTGCCGACATCGCGGCGCGCGCGGCGGCCGACGGCAAGGGGCGAGGGTGGACCGCCCCGGTCGGCGCGATCAGCTACGGCCCGGCCCATGGCGTCTATGCCGCCGCCTTCTTTCATCCCGGCGACGATCACGGCGCCGGCGGCGTCGGCCCGGCGCAGCTCTATTACGACAGCGAGGACGGCCGTCCCATCGGCGAGCGCCTGCCCTGGGTCGGCACCGCCGCCGACATCTTCGTGCAGGCGCAATTCCCGCTGCATTCGGGCCGCATCGTCGGGTCGTTCGGCCGCATCCTGATCTCGATCATGGGCCTCATCGTGGCGGCTCTCTCGGTCACCGGCGTCGTGATCTGGTGGCGCAAGCGCCGCGCCCGTGTCCGCGTGCGCGAGACCGCGGCGATGCGCCTCGGCCGGCAGCAACTCACGCCGGCAGAGTAGGGCGCTCGTCCGGTCTTCAGATGCACCTTGCCGCGAAACCGAGCCTCGGTGCGAATCCGTAGCGTATATCCGTGGTGACGCGCCGCGCTGCGACACTTGCCCAAGGCGGTACCGCCAGGAGGCGACTGATAAGTGATCAATCCAAGCCGGTAGGTGCAAGCTCTTCCTCCAGCAACATGCCCGATCAAGGTCTTTCTCGCCGCGGCTTCATCGCAAAATCGCTCTGCGGCGCAGTGCTGGCGGGCGCGGCTGCGGCTCCGGCGTGGGCCCATGGCACGGCAGGATCTGCCACGGGTGCCTATGCCCGCGCACGCAAGCCCATCCCGAAAGAGGTCGCGCAGTACCAGTATCAACCAAACGGAGCCCAGCGCTGCGGGGTTTGTGCGCATTTCCGGCCCCCCGGCAGCTGCGAGATCGTTGCCGGACCCATCAGCCCGGACGGGTGGTGCCGTTACTTCCGCGGGGCGCGAGGTTCGCGCGGCTCGTCTGGCCCGGGCCGAAGCTATTGAGGGAGACTGCATCGCTTGCCGTGCGTCGCGCGCGAAGAGCACAGCGCGGCATCGCGGATGAACCTCCTCGCCCGGCACCGGCACAAAGACTGGAGATAGCTTCCAGTCTTTGCGGACATTGCCATGAGATTGCCCGCCTTGCTCTGCCTGCTCGCCTTGGCAACACCCGCCTATGCGGCCGCGCTCGATGAGCATTATCTCGACCTGCGCGATCGCTACATCGCAAGGTTCTCGGCAGCCAAGGAGAGCGACGAGATCTATAAGCAGCACGATGCCGCACTCAAGGAGCTGACAGGCGTGCTGCGTGGCCTGGTGGGACCTGTCACGATCAAGGGGCTGCCGGCCGAGGGCAAGTCGAACGTCGACACGCTGTTCAAGAACGACATCGGCTTCGGCCATCTCGACGGGCTCAGCTTCGCCTCGGAAGGTTACAAGACGCAAGCGGTGGTGACCACGACCACGCTGCTCAGGCATTGGCTGGGCGAGCATCGCGAGGATGGCATGCCGCAGGAGAGCGGCGCTGCGTTGAAATCCGACCGCTTCTACTACTACGCGATCCAGGACGCCGCCTTTGCCATCTATGCGGAGCTGCCAATCACCAAGCCCGCGACGGTGAGTGCCGCGGCCGCCGTGCTCGGCGTGCGCGGCAATGGCGATCTGAAGGGTGCGCCGGATGAAATCGACGTCGTCGCGATCCAGGGCGACAAGGTGTACTTCATCGCCGCATCGCGCGCTGTGAAGACCACCCCGATCCCGGCCTGCGAGAAGGTCTGGAAACAGATGATGGCCAAGCCGATCGACAAGAAGGGCCCACGCGGCGACATGACCCGTGAAGACAATGCGATGACCGCCTTCACAGGCTGCTTCGCCAAGGAAGCGCCGAGCCAGAGCTGGTTCGCCGCGGTCGTCAAGAAGGCGCAGAGCGAGCTCGATCTGTTGCCGCTACACTAAAGCGGCAGCTCGAGCATTTTGCGCCATCTTTCGACCGGGACATTCATAGCCAAAGCCGTCGGTTCGGTGATCATGTGACCCTTCGATTTCGTCCTGCGTGCTGACATCGCTTTGGGGGCGAGAACTGGCCCCCTGGGCATTCGAGTTGCCGGATCGGCGGGCTGGCCCGGCTTTCGCAGACCGAAAGTCGCCCGAACCAAAGCGAAACGGCATCCTGGTCGCGCGCAGAAGTGATCGAGGGTGGGGCGCCGCCGTCGGAGGCAGAGCTGGTTCGCAGCAGTCGCCAAGAAGATGCAGAGCCAGCTGGAGTTGCTGCCGCTACGCTAAAGCGCGTTGCCGCCGAGATTCCATCCGCGCCCGCCTTCGCCAAAAATCTCGTACCCCGTCGGCGTTACCGCGACCGTGTCCTCGAGCTTGATGAAGCCACGCGTCGGATGCTTCATCGTGGTCTCGATCGACACCACCATGCCGGCTTCGAGCGGTTGGCGGGCGTCGGTGTCGTCGTAGGGAACCGGACCCCTGGCGGTCAGGCGAGGGGCCTCGTGGCTGACGAGGCCCATGCCGTGAGCCAGGAAATCGGTGCAGTCGCGCTGGGTGATCTGGGCGAGCTGTCGCTCGGCCGCGACGTAGATGTCGCCGCCCATGGCGCCCGGCCGGACCGCGGCGAAGGCGGCGCGCTGGACCGCCTCGATTTCGGCCAGATAGTCCTTCAGCTCGGCATCCGCCTTGCCCAATACGGCCATGCGCGCGAGGTCGCCAATATAGCCGCGATAATTGCCGCCGGAGTCCAACGACAGCACCTCGCCTTGCTGCCAATGCTGCGACGATGGCGCCCGGTTGTGGCTGCTGCCGCAGGCGAGCAGGCAATATTCGAAGGTCAGTCCGCGGTTGGCTTCTGCGAGGCGCAACGCATCCGCCAATTGCTGCTTGGTCGTACCCCGACCGTGGCCGGCGATCACCGCCAGCATGGATGCGATGACGAGCTCGGACGCGGTCTTGAGCTTCGCCAATTCCGCCGCCGATTTGACTGCCCGCAGCCGCTCCAGCACCACGACGGCGTCCTTGAGCTCGGCACCGGGCAGGACATCGGCCAGTGCCCGGCCGGCATCCATCGGCAGGAACGCCATCTCGACCCCGACCCGCCGCAAGGGCACGCCGGCATCCCGGATCAGGCCTGCGGCCCGTGTGATCGCATCGACCGACCCATTGGACTCGGTCCGGAGCTCCGGAACCCATGGCGGCGCGACAGCGCGCTGATGGGTCTCCATCCGGTGGCCGACATAGATCGCTTTCTCGGGGGCGCCCTTAGGATAGACCAGGACTGGCAAATAGCGGCTGACACCGAGCGCGTCCATATAGTCGAAGAAGATCGCCCGCTCAGCGCCTAACAGGTACTGCACATTGTGCTTGGAGGTCGCGATCAACACATCGAGGCCAGCGTCCTCCATGAGACGGTCGAGCTTGGCGGCATCGAACGGAATGACACGCGAGGCAGTGGCGCGGGCAGCGGTCTCCTGCATGACGACTCTCCCATGGCTGCGGCGTTTTGATCTCCTGCAATTCCTGTCCGCGACCATCCGACTAACCGTCGGATCCTCGGTTGGCTCCTGATGTTAGGCCCGGACGTAGGGTTCGCACCAGCTTGGGGAACTGCCTGCCGCGTCCATATCAGTAATTCGCATAAGGTATATTATGGAATATATTTATGTACAATTAGATCAGACATTTAGATGGAATTCCTGCCACCGCACCTTCGCTCCAGGCCATTTGCGGGCTGGCGCTGGGCGGCTCTTCCCAGCTCATTGACGGCTACTGTGCATGGGGTTGTTTTCGCATTTTTTGTCGGCCCATCTCTCCGAAAGCCGATATTGCCGTGACCTTGTCCGGCTGCAATAAGCGAGGCCTCGCGAGATCGCAGATGACCTTCTGACCTGACGTCCGTATAGGTTTGCATCTCAGAACAACAACAAACTTTCCGAGGAAGCAGACCCATGAGCTTTTCCCGACGCACGCTTCTCAAGGCCTCCGCCGCGACCGCGGTTCTGGGCGGCCTCGGTGCGCCCCATGTTGCCCGCGCCCAGAGCGCCGAGTTCACCTACAAATACGCCAACAACCTGCCGGACACTCATCCGCTGAACGTGCGCGCCAAGGAGATGGCGGCCGCGATCAAGAGCGAGACCAACGGCAAGTTCGACCTCCAGATCTTCCCGAACAACCAGCTCGGCTCCGACACCGACATGCTGAGCCAGATCCGCTCCGGCGGCGTCGAGTTCTTCACGCTGTCAGGCCTGATCCTGTCGACCCTGGTGCCGGCGGCGTCCATCAACGGCATCGGCTTCGCGTTCCCGGACTACGACACGGTCTGGAAGGCCATGGACGGCGATCTCGGCGCCCATGTCCGCGGCGAGATCAAGAAGGCCGGCCTCGAGGTCATGGATAAGATCTGGGACAACGGCTTCCGCCAGACCACGTCGTCGACCAAGCCGATCACCGGTCCGGACGATCTCAAGGGCTTCAAGATCCGCGTGCCGGTGTCGCCGCTGTGGACCTCGATGTTCAAGGCGTTCGATGCGGCGCCCGCCTCGATCAATTTCAGCGAGGTCTATTCAGCGCTCCAGACCAAGATCGTCGAGGGCCAGGAGAATCCGCTGGCGATCATCTCGACCGCAAAGCTCTACGAGGTGCAAAAGTACTGCTCGCTGACCAACCACATGTGGGACGGCTTCTGGTTCCTGGCCAACCGCAGAGCCTGGGAAAAGCTGCCGCAGGACGTGCGCACCATCGTCGCCAAGAACATCAACGCCGCCGCGGTCAACGAGCGCGCGGATACCGCCAAGCTCAACGCCAACCTCCAGCAGGAGCTCGCGACCAAGGGCCTGACCTTCAACCAGCCGGCCGTGGCGCCGTTCCGCGACAAGCTGCGGTCCGCCGGCTTCTATGCCGAGTGGAAGGGCAAATACGGCGATCAGGCCTGGGACCTCCTGGAAAAGGCGGTGGGCAAGCTGTCGTAACGTGTTGGGGCCGTCATGGCTCATGTCGAGGTCGAGGTGATCGAAGTGGCGGGCGAGGCGACTGTTCAGTCCCCTCGCCGACCTTCATTGCTGACCTCAACGGAGCGCGCACTCGGCCTCCTCATGGAGATCCCGGCGGCGATCCTGGTCGTCGCCGAGATCGTGATCCTGTTTGCCGGCGTGGTTGCGCGCTACGGCTTGCACCGGCCGCTGATCTGGTCGGACGAACTCGCCTCGATCCTGTTCCTGTGGCTCGCCATGCTGGGTGCGGCGGTCGCGTTTCGCCGCTCCGAGCACATGCGCATGACTGCGGTGGTGGCCAGCGCCACGCCGGCGATGCGGGCCTATCTCGATCTGGTCGCAACCTGCGCGGCGCTGGCGTTCCTGGCGCTGATCGTCTGGCCGTCCTGCGACTATGCCTACGAAGAGAGCTACATCACCACACCGGCGCTGCAGATCTCAAATATGTGGCGCGCTGCCGCGCTGCCGGCCGGCATCAGCCTGATGGCGGCGTTCGCCTTGCTGCGGCTGCTGCGCGCCGCCGATTACCGGATGGTTGCGGCCGCCGTGCTGTCTGTTGCGGTCCTGATCGGCGCATTCTGGCTGGCGGAGCCGTCGCTGCGGCCGCTCGGCAATCTCAACCTCGTCATCTTCTTCGTCGGCGTCGCCGGCTTCTGCGTCTTTGCCGGCGTTCCCATTGCGTTCGGCTTTGGCCTCGCGATCTTCGGCTATCTGGCGCTGACCACGCGAACGCCCGTGATGGTGCTGGTCGGGCGGATGGACGAGGGCATGAGCCACCTCATCCTGCTCTCGGTGCCGCTGTTCGTGTTCCTGGGGCTTCTGATCGAGATGACCGGCATGGCGCGGGCCATGGTGGCGTTCCTGGCGAGCCTGCTCGGGCATGTCCGCGGCGGCCTGCATTACGTGCTGGTCGGCGCCATGTACCTGGTCTCCGGCATCTCCGGCGCCAAGGCCGCCGACATGGCGGCGGTCGCACCGGTGCTGTTCCCAGAAATGAAGCAGCGCGGCGCCAAGCCCGGCGATCTCGTCGCGCTTCTTGCGGCGACGGGTGCCCAGACCGAGACGATTCCGCCGAGCCTCGTGCTGATCACGATCGGCTCGGTCACGGGCGTGTCGATCGCAGCGCTATTCACCGGGGGCTTATTGCCCGGCGTGGTGCTCGCGATCACGCTGTGCATGCTGGTGTGGTGGCGCTACCGCCACGTGGACATGAGCCACGTCCGCCGCGCCACGGCATCCGAGATCGGCAAGACCTTCATCGTCGCCCTGCCTGCGCTCGCGCTGCCCTTCGTGATCCGCTACGCCGTGGTCGAGGGCATCGCGACCGCCACCGAAGTCTCCACCATCGGCATCGTCTACGGCGCCCTGGTCGGCCTCCTCGTCTACCGCCGCTTCGACTGGCGGCGGCTGTTTCCGATGCTGGTCGAGACCGCAGCGCTGTCGGGCGCTATCCTGCTGATCATCGGCACCGCCACCGGCATGGCCTGGGGCCTGACGCAATCAGGTTTCTCGCGCTCGCTGGCGGCGGCCATGACAGGGTTGCCCGGGGGAGCCGCAACCTTCATCGCCGTCTCGATCCTGGCCTTCACCATTCTCGGCAGCGTGCTCGAGGGCATTCCGGCGATCGTGCTGTTCGGCCCGCTGCTGTTTCCGATCGCCCGTGCCGTCGGCGTGCACGAGGTGCACTACGCCATGGTGATCATTCTGGCCATGGGTATCGGGCTATTCGCCCCACCCTTCGGCGTCGGCTATTATGCCGCCTGCGCCATCGGACGCGTCGATCCGGCCGAAGGCATCAGGCCGATCTGGGGCTATCTGCTGGCGCTGCTGGTGGGATTGATCATCGTCGCGATCTTCCCCTGGATTTCGATCGGATTCCTTTGAGGCGTTTTCAGGAGGTGTCGATGAGTGAGCGGCAGAACCAGTACAATATCGGCCTCGACAAGACCCCCGCCAACTATGTGCCGCTGAGCCCGCTGAGCTTCCTCGCGCGCAGCGCCGCCGTCTATCCCGATCTTGTCAGCACGGTCTATGAGGGCCGCAGCTTCACCTGGGCGCAGACTCACGAGCGCTGCCGCCGCTTTGCCTCTTATCTGGCGGGCAAGGGTATCGGCGTCGGTGACACCGTGGCGGCGATGCTGCCGAACATTCCGGCGATGAACGAGGCGCACTTCGCCGTCCCCATGACGGGCGCCGTGCTCAACGCGCTCAACATCCGCCTGGATGCGCCCTCGATCGCATTCCAGCTCGACCATGGCGGGGCCAAGATCATCCTGGTCGATCCGGAATTCTCCGGCGTCATCACCGACGCACTCGCACAGATGACCGGGCCAAAGCCGTTCGTGATCGACGTCGACGATGCGGCCTTCAAGGGCGGCAAGCGCATCGGCGAGATCGAATATGAGGCGGCGCTCGCGCTAGGAGACCCGAGCTTCACCGCGGTCCTGCCTGCGGACGAATGGGACGCGATCGCGCTGAGCTACACCTCGGGCACCACAGGAAATCCCAAGGGCGTCGTCACTCATCATCGCGGCGCCTATCTCAACGCCGTCAGCAACATCCTCGCCGGCAATCTCGGTCAGCATCCGGTCTATCTCTGGACGCTGCCGATGTTCCACTGCAACGGCTGGTGCTTCCCCTGGACTGTTGCGGCGGCCGCTGGCACCAACGTGTGCCTGCGCAAGGTCGAGCCGACCAAAATCTTCGAGCTGATCAGACAGCACGGCGTCACCCACATGTGCGGTGCACCGATCGTCTACAACACGCTGATCAACGCGCCCGATGCGCCCAAAGGCAACGCTGCCCGTCGCGTCGTCGGTCTGATCGCAGGCGCCGCGCCGCCGGTCGCCGTGCTCGAAGGCGCCGAAAGCATCGGCATCAAGCTGACGCATGTCTACGGGCTGACCGAAGTCTACGGCCCCGCCTCCGTCTGCGCCGAGCAGCCCGGATGGGACGAGCTTCCGCCCGCCGAACGCGCGCGCATGAAGCGTCGGCAGGGCGTGCCCTACCCGCTCGAGGAAGACGTCACCGTCATCAATCCGCAGACGATGCAAGAGGTGCCGCGCGACGGCGAGACCATCGGCGAGGTCATGTTCCGCGGCAACATCGTGATGAAGGGCTATCTCAGAAACGAGAAGGCGACCAAGGAAGCCTTCGAGGGCGGCTGGTTTCACACCGGCGACCTCGGCGTGCTCGACGAGCACGGCTACGTCATCATCAAGGACCGCTCCAAGGACATCATCATTTCCGGCGGCGAGAACATCTCCTCCGTCGAGGTCGAGGACATCCTCTACAAGCATCCGGCCGTGCTGTTCGCCGCCGTGGTCGCCAAGCCCGATCCGAAATGGGGCGAGGTGCCCTGCGCCTTCGTCGAGCTGAAGGACGGCGCCAGCGCAACCGAGGCTGAGATCATCGCGTTCTGCCGCAGCCACATGTCTGGATTCAAGACGCCGAAGGCGGTCGTGTTCGGTCCGATCCCGAAGACTTCGACCGGCAAGATCCAGAAATTCCTGCTGCGCAACGAAGTCGGATCAGCGAAGGCGATCTCGGCCTGAGCCGATCGAGGCTTCAGAAATATCTGGAAACATAAGCTGCGTCTGCGCGGCGATTGTGCGTTGTCGGAAACCGAACGCGCAGCCTCGACGATGTCGAGACACGACAGGAAAAGATTGGAAAACGTTAGAGACGCGGCGACGGCTTCACGGACAGCCGCACCGAGCTCGGCTTGCGCACGAGCACGTCCTTTGCCTTGTTGGGAAGCGCGCTGAACCTGCGCGGTCGACTCGCCTGGGCTCGTGATTTCAGCGCGGGACAATCGATCCCAGCTGCGTTCCAGTCCCTGCCCGGCCAAGGCTTCATCGTCGGCGGTACGGCTTTAGCGCCGAACGCGGCGCTCACGGACGTTGCAATCGAGCTGCGCGACCTCAACGGCTGGTCCGCCACGGCGAACTTCGACAGCGAAGTGTCGAGCCTCGTGCAGTCCTATACCGGCAAAGCCATGCTGAGTTACGCATGGTGAGGCTGCCGCGAGATCGAGGAGAAGACTTCCGCCCACGCGCCGGAAAAGCGGTGAGCGGAAGGCATCGCCAGTCTCACATCTTCTTGTAGGCGTCGATCAGCGCCTGGCCGTCGGGCCCGGCCTTCTTGAGCCAGTCGGCGGTGAGCTGCTCACCGATCTTCTGGAAGCCGGCCTTCAGCGCGGGGCTCGGCGGCTCCACCGTCATGCCCTTGGCCTTGAGCTGTTCGATGTACCAGGTGCTCTTGTCCTGCCAGGCCTTCCAGCCGCGCGTTTCCGCGGTCGCGGCTGCCTTGAGGATGGCTTCCTGGGTCGGCTTGTCGAGTGCCTCGAACGCGGCCTTGTTGACGAAGGTGTAGTCCTTCGGAATCCAGGCCTGCACGTCATAGAAGTATTTGAGCGACTCCCACGCCTTCGCATCATAGCCCGTGCCGCCCGACGACATGAAGGAGTTCACGACGCCGGTCGCAAGCGCCTGCGGCAGTTCGGCAGCCTGGATCGTGACCGATTGCGCGCCGACCAGCTCGCCGATGCGCGCGGTCCCGACATTGTAGGCGCGCCACTTCAAGCCCTTCATGTCTTCGATCGTCGCCAGCGGCTTGTTGACGTAGACGCCCTGCGGCGCCCACGGCACGACGAACAGCAGCTTGAGACCCTGCGCATCGAGCTTCTTGGCGATCGCAGGCTTGGAGGCCTGATACAGCTTCATCGCGTCGGGGAAGCTGGTCGCGAGGAACGGCACGACGTCGACGCCGAAGAGCGGGTCCTCGTTCTCGTGGATCGACAGCAGCACCTCGCCCATCTGCGCCTGCCCGGTCACCACCGCGCGTTTGATGTCGGGCGCCTTGAACAGCGAGGCGCCCGGATGAACCGTGATCTGGAGCTTGCCGGACGTGGCGGCCTCGACGTCCTTGGCGAAGGCGACCAGATTTTCGGAGTGCGGATTGTCGGCAGGATACGCTGCCGGCAAATTCCATTTGGTCTGGGCCAAAGCAGGTGTCGCGGCCATCATGACGCCAGCGATCAAGGATGCGCGGACTAAACGAGAGATCATCGGGCTTCTCCTCACAGTCAATTTGAAAAGCGGTACGTCAGTCTGGGAAAGCAAGCTTGGGCAAGAACATCACGATCTGCGGATACTCCGTGATGATGAACACGGCAGCCAGCAGCAGAATGAAGAATGGAAATGCCGCCCGCGCGACGGTGAACGTATCGCGGCCGCTCATGTTCTGAAGCACGAACAGGTTGAAACCGACCGGCGGCGTGATCTGCGCCATCTCGACGTGAATGATGAGATAGACGCCGAACCAGACCAGATCGAGGCCGGCCTGCTTGACCATGGGCAGCACGATGACGGCGGTCAGGACGATCATCGAGATGCCGTCGATCAGGCATCCCAGGATGATGTACATGATGCTGAGATAGAGGGCGAGCATGCTTGGTGTGAGCTGCTGCCCCTGGACCCAGGTGGCGAGCGCCGCAGGGATACCCGTATAGGCCATCGCAGCCGTGGTGTAGGCCGCGCCTGCCAGGATCAGCATGATCATGCAGGTCAGGCGCGTCGCGCTCATGATGCTCTCGAGGAAGTTCTTGCGCGTGAGCGTGCCGCTCCACCACGCCAGCAGCAGCGCGCCCGAGACACCCCATGCGGCGCATTCGGTCGCTGTCGCAAAGCCGAGAACGAGCGAAAGGAAGACCGCCAGGATCAATAGCAGGCAGGGCGCGAGCTTGCCCGACTCGCGGAGCTTCTGCCGGAATGGCATCGGCGGATCGCGCGGCGGAATCTTCTTCGGGTTGAGCAGCGACCAGATGATGATGTAGCCGGAATAGAGGACAATCACGAGCACGCCCGGCAGGAAGCCGCCGAGAAACACTTGAAGCACGGAGACATTCGCCGTGACCGCATAGACCACCATCGGGATCGAGGGCGGAATCAAGAGGCCGAGCGTGCCGGAGCCCGCGAGCGAGCCGAGGCTCAGGCCCTTGTCGTAGCCACGCTTGTCGAGTTCCGGCAGCGCGATCTTGCCGATGGTCGCACAAGTCGCGGCCGACGAGCCCGACACCGCCGCAAAGATGCCGCAGCCGATCACATTCACATGCGTCAACCGCCCCGGCAGCCACTGCACCCAGGGCGACAGACCGCGGAACATTTCCTCCGACAATTTGGTGCGGAAAAGAATCTCTCCCATCCAGATGAACAACGGCAGCGCGGCCAGCGTCCAGGACGAGCTTGCGCTCCATGTGGTGGTCGCAAGCACCGAGCCGAGTGGCAGGCTCGTGGTCAGCGCCATCGCCACGAAGCCGACCAGTCCGAGCGAGACCGCGATCCAGACGCCGCTGCCCAGCAGCAGGATCATGACGCCGAGCAGGACGAACGACAACTCGATCATGCCGAGATTGGCCATGGTCAACCTCCGCCGCCCTGCGAGATGCGCTCGATGAACTCGTCGGGCGTCTCGTCCGGCGAGCCCTTCTCGTAGCTCGGCCGGTTGCCGCCGACGACATTGACCATTTCATCGATCAGCGCGATCGACAGGATCGCAAGGCCGCCGGCAAAGCCGAGCTGCGGAATCCAGAGTGGAAGCGCGACGACGCCCTGCGCCACGTCGTTGAAGCGCCAGGAATCGTAGGTCATCTGCACGGCATGCCGGGTGAAGTAGAGGATGAATGCGGTGGCGATGCCCAGCGCGACGATCTCCGCGACCTGCTTGGTCCGCCCGTGCAGATGCTCCAGCAGCAGGCCGACGCGGATCATCTCTCCGCGCTTGAAGGTGTGCGCGAGACCGAGGAAAGCCATTGCAGCCATGCACCAGGACGCGAAATCGTCACCTGCGGGAATGTTGATCGCAAACTGACGCCCGACCGACATGACCATCATGATTGCAAAGATCGCAACCAGGAAGACCCCCGCCGCGTAGCCCGCGCCGAGATAGAGGAGATCCAGAGCGCGTCGCACCAGTCCCTGAGCCGCTACATCGTCGCCTGCCAAACGCAATCCCCATCCTCGCACGAGGCGATTCAACCGACCCGGCGATTGCACATCAGGTGCCGGTCCTGCTTGAATATCGCCCTGTCAAACGCCTGTCTTTCAGACGTTAGATCAACATGATGGGGCCGGCGCAAGCAAGGAGTATGCCGCCTGGCAGGAGAATTTCCACCGCGGGTTTAGTGCGTCTCCAGCCGCAGCCCGTCATAGGCCGGTACCACGCCCGTAGGCAGCGACTGCCTGATGACCTCATAATCGACGTCGGCGGTCATGTTGGTAATGACCGCACGCTTCGGCTTGAAACGCTCGATCCACGACAGCGCATCGTTGATGCTGAAATGGCTGACATGACTGGTGTAGCGCAGGCCGTCGACGATCCAGAGGTCCAGATTCTCCAATGCCCCCCAGCTCTCGCGCGGGATGTCGTTGAGGTCTGGTGTGTAGGCGGCATCCCCGATGCGGTAGCCGAGCGCGGGAATGTTGCCGTGCTGCACCAGGAAGGCGGCCATCGTCACCGCGCCGCCCTTCCCCAGGATGGTCTGGCTTTCGCCCGCCTCGATCGAATGCCGCGTCAGGATCGGCGGATAGTCGCTGCCCTCCGGCGAGATGAAGCAGTAGGAGAACCGCGCCATGATGTCCTTGGCGGTCGACAGGTTGAAGTAGGTCGGGATGCGGCGTCGCATATGCATGACGACCGAGCGCAGGTCGTCCATGCCATGGGTCTGATCGGCGTGCTCGTGGGTCAGGAACACCGCGTCGATGTGGTCGACATTGGTCGAAAGCAACTGCTCGCGCAGGTCCGGCGACGTGTCGATCACGATGCGTGTGGTGCCGTGCTCGGATTTTCGTTCGACCAGCAGGGAGCAGCGGCGACGGCGATTCTTGGGATTGTTGGGATCGCAGGCGCCCCAGCCGAGCGCCGGGCGCGGCACGCCGGCGGAGGAGCCGCAGCCCAGGATCGTCAGCGTCAGCGTCATGCGTCTCCTGAAGCCTTCACCTTTGAGAACAGACGAAAGAAATTTTCGGTGGTCTGGCGCGAGATCTCATCCAACGACACGCCGCGCGCCTCAGCGAGCACCTTTGCGACCTCGACCACATAGGCCGGCTCGTTGCGTTTGCCGCGGAATTTTCCGGGCGCAAGATAGGGCGAGTCTGTTTCAACCAGAATACGATCCGACGGCAGTTCGGCCGCAAGCGCGCGCAGGGACTCCGACTTCTTGAAGGTCAGGATACCCGTGAAGCCGATATACAGCCCAAGCGAAACCGCCTTCAGCGCCAGCTCACGCCCGCCGGTGTAACAATGCAGCACCGCGCGAAACGATCCGCGTCCGACCTCCTCTTCCAGGATACGGGCACAATCCTCGTCGGCTTCGCGGGTGTGGATCACCAGCGGCAGGCCGGTGGCGCGGGCGGCGGCGATGTGGGCGCGAAACCCCCTCGCCTGCGCCTCCGGTGAGCCGTTGTCGTAGAAATAATCGAGCCCGGCTTCGCCGAGCGCGACGACCTTGGGATGCTGCGTCAGCGCGATCAGCTCATCCGGCGCGATGCCATCCTCCTCATCCGCGTTATGCGGATGAGTGCCTACCGAGCAATAGACATCGTCATAGCGCTCGGCGATCCTGACGAGATCGTTCAGCTTCCGCACCCGCGTCGAGATCGTGACCATGCGCTTGACGCCGGCCGCACGCGCACGCGACACGATCCCGTCGAGATCTTCCGCGAAGTCCGGAAAATCCAGGTGGCAGTGGCTGTCGACCAGCATCGCGCGACCGCCTTCAGGCCGCCGGCTCGATGTAGCGCGGGAACGCCGGTTTCGGCGCCGGCAGCGTCGAGCCCGGCGCGATGCGCGACGTGCCACCGAGCGCAGCGAAGTTGCGCTCGGTGGCGGGGATGCCGAGGCTGTCGAGCAGCAATCCCGAGGCGGTCGGCATCGCCGGCTGGGCCAGGATCGCGATCTGGCGCACGACTTCGGCGGTGACATAGAGCACCGTCTTCTGCCTGACAGGATCGGTCTTGGCGAGCGCCCACGGCGCTTCGCCCGCGAAATAGCGGTTGGCCTCCGCAACCACGGCCCACACGGCGTTGAGCCAGTGATGGATCTGCTGCGTCGCCATTGCTTCGCGTGACGTGGCGATCATGCCGTCGGCCATCGCAAGGATCGCCTTGTCGTTGTCGCTGAACTCGCCGGGCTCCGGCAGCACGCCGCCGAGCTGCTTGGCGATCATCGACAACGAGCGTTGCGCAAGGTTGCCGAGATCGTTGGCGAGATCGGCATTGATGCGCGCGACAATGGCCTCGTGGTTGTAGTTGCCGTCCTGACCGAACGGCACCTCGCGCAGGAAGAAATAGCGCATCTGGTCGACGCCATACTGGTCGGCGAGGTTGAAGGGATCGACGACGTTGCCGACCGACTTCGACATCTTCTCGCCCCTGTTGAACAGGAAGCCGTGGGCATAGACCCGCTTCGGCAGCGGAATGCCTGCCGACATCAGGAACGCCGGCCAATACACCGCATGGAAACGGATGATGTCCTTGCCGATGATGTGCACGTCGGCCGGCCAATAGCGCCAGCTGTTGTCGCTCTCGTCGGGGAAGCCGACCCCGGTGATGTAGTTGGTCAGCGCGTCGACCCAGACATACATCACGTGCTCTTCGTCGCCGGGCACCTTCACGCCCCAATCGAAGGTGGTGCGCGAGATCGAGAGATCGCGCAGGCCCCCTCTGACGAAGCTTACCACCTCGTTCTTGCGGGAGTCCGGCCCGATGAAATCGGGATGATCCGCATAAAGCTTGAGCAGCTTGTCCTGGTACGCCGACAGGCGGAAGAAATAGCTCTTTTCCTCGACCCACTCGACCGGCGTACCCTGCGGTCCGAGCCGTACGCCGTCATCGTTCAGGCGCGTCTCGTCCTCGGCGTAATACGCCTCGTCACGGACCGAGTACCAGCCCGAATAGATGTCGGCATAGATGTCGCCGTTCGCTTCCATGCGTCGCCAGATCTCCTGGCTGGAGCGATGATGCTGCTCTTCGGTGGTGCGGATGAAGCGGTCGAACGACACGTTCAGACGCTCGTCCATCTCCTTGAAGCGGCCGGCATTGCGCGCCGCGAGCGCGGAGACGGACATGTTCTCACCGGCGGCCGTCTGAACCATTTTTTGACCGTGCTCGTCGGTGCCGGTCAGGAAGAACACGTCCTTGCCGTCGAGCCGCGCGAAGCGCGCCAGCACGTCGGTCGCGATCGCTTCATAGGCGTGGCCGATATGCGGGCTGCCATTGGGATAAGCGATCGCCGTCGTGATGTAGAAGACGTTGTCGCGCGCGGGGGCGGCGACCGGAGCAGTGGCCTGCGGAGCGGCGACTATGGCGGGCTTCGGGGCACGCGGCGCCTTTTTCGATTCCTTGGGCTTCGCAGCCTTCGGTGGCGCGACGACAGGAGCCGGCGCTGCGATCGCAGCAGGCGCAGTGACCTTCGCCTTCTTGGCCACCGTCTTCGCTGGAGCCTTGGCTGGCTTCACTGGAGCCGTGGCTGGCTTTTTGGCCGCTTTTGTCACCGCCTTCTTGGCGACGACCTGCTTCTTGGTAGCCTTCTTGCCAGCCCGTTTTGCCGTCTTCGCAACGCTCTTCTTCACGCCCTTCTTCGCGGCGGCCTTCTTGGTCTTTTTGGCAGCTTTGCGCGCAAGCACCTTTGCAGCCTTCTTCTTGCTGCTCTTGCCCTTGGCGGTTTTCTTAGCTCGCGTTGCCACGACGAATTCCTTTACCGGCTTCTCAAAATTTGGAAACGAACCTGCGTCAGGTTGCATGATCTTTTCGGAAAACCGCTCCGCACTTTTCCGGATCATGCTCTAGCGCGTTGCGTCCGCCAGCCAGCCGAACACCGAGAAAACCAAGGGCTTGCGCTCCAGATTGTAGGTTTCGGTGTCGCGCGCGGCGCGGACGATCTTTTCCCATACCTCAGCTAGCCGCGCAAGGCGCGGCAGGTTCTGGTTGGCATTGGCTTCATCCGCATGCAGGCGCTCGGCGATCCAGCGGTCGATGCCGTCGATGAAGGCGGCAAGCGCGACGCGGTCGCTGGTGCCAAGCGAATCGCCGAGCGTGTGCAATTCGCGCGGATCGACCTGCGGCAAACGCGCGAGCATTGCTGCCGTGCGCTGCTGGAGCTTGAGCGCATCACCGCCGAGCAGCGTCAGCGCCCGCGCGACACTGCCCTCGGAGGCCTCCGCCGCTTCGCGCAGGGCGGGATCGTTCGGGTCGAGGTCGGCCGCCGCAGCCGCAGCACCGATCACGTCGTCCGTGACGAGCGGACGCAGGCGCAGCTTGCGGCAGCGCGACTGGATCGTGGCGAGCACGCGTGCGGGTGCGTGGCTCACCAGCAGGAACAGCGATTGCTGCGGCGGCTCTTCGAGGATTTTCAGCAGTGCGTTGGCCGCATTTGGATTGAGCTCGTCGACGGTATCGACGATGCAGACGCGCCAACCTTCGGCGGCGGCCGTCGAGCCGAAGAAGCCGATCGTCTCGCGCGTCTCGTCGACGGTGATCACGGTGCGCATCACGCCGCGGTCGTTCGCGGTGCGCTCGAGCGTCAACAGGCCGCCATGCGAACTCGCCGCAACCTGCCGCGCCACGGCGTCCTCGGGATCGATCGCAAGGTCTTGGGCGTGCTGCACGGACGGCGCCAGCGGCTGGCCATGGGCGAGCACGAAGCGCGCCATGCGGTAGGCCAGCGTTGCCTTGCCGATCCCTTGCGGCCCGCCGATCAGCCAGGCATGCGGGATGCGCCCGCTGCGATAGGCAGTCAGCAGCGCCGTCTCGGCGTCGCGATGCCCGAACAGCCTCGACGTCTCGCGCGGATGAGCAATGGCGGTTTCGCGCTCGGTCTGACGCGGGCTCATGCGGAAATCACCGAAGAGGGCGTGGGAAGGAGACGTTCGCGCAGCGCCGTCCAGACACGCCCGGCAACCGTATCGGGATCGGAATTGGCGTCGATCAGCGCGCAACGCGCGGGATCTTCCGCGGCGATCTTGAGATAGGCGTCGCGCAGGTCCTGGTGGAACTTGAGATCCTCGCCCTCGAACCTGTCGGGCGTGGCGCTGCCGCGGCGCGCGGCGGCACGCTGCAGGCCGATCTCGACCGGCAGGTCGAGGATGATGGTGAGATCCGGCTTGAGATCGCCGATCGTGACCCGCTGCATCGCGTTGATCAGGCCGTCTGGCACGCGGCCGAGGCTGCCCTGATAGGCCCGCGTCGAGTCGGCGAAGCGGTCGCACAGCACCCAGATGCCTTGGCTGAGCGCGGGCTGGATAACGGTGCGGACGTGATCGTCGCGGGCAGCAGCGAACAGCAGCGTCTCGGCTTCGGGTCCAAGCAGCTTGCCCATGCCTGACAGCACCAGATGACGCATGATCTCGGCGCCCGGTGAGCCGCCTGGCTCGCGCGTGACAAGGATGCGCATCCTTGCCGCCTTGAGACGGTCGGCCAGCTTCTTGATCTGGGTCGACTTGCCGGCCCCCTCGCCACCTTCAAAGGTGATGAAGCGTCCGCGTCCAGACGGCCACCGTACCGGGCTTTTACTCATGGTCAGAGCTTCTCGGCGCCCGCGCGGAACATGCCGATCACGAGCTCGCTGGCGCCGTCGATCGCGCGGCGCATGGTCGAGCCGGTGCCAATCGCTTCGGCAGCATAGACCGGCGTCTCCACCGCGATGGCGCCGCTGCGCCAGACCTTGACCACGCCGACCCTCTGGCCGGCTTCGACCGGCGCGCGCACCGGGCCGCTATAGACGATGCGGGCGATCAGCTTGTCGCTGCCGTTCTTGTGCACCATCACCTTCACGGGCGTCTTGGCCATGAGCTTGACCGAGCGGCTCTCGCCGCCGAACACCTTGGCGTAGCCGACGGGTTGCTCGGCCGCGATCAGCACGCGGGTCTCGAAATTGCGGAAGCCCCATTCTAGCATCTTCTTGGCTTCCGTGGCGCGGTCTTCGGGATCGTCGAGCCCGTTGACCACGACGATCAGGCGCGTGCCGTTTTGCACGGCCGAGCCCACCATGCCGTAGCCGCCTTCCTTGGTGTAGCCGGTTTTGAGACCGTCAGCGCCTTCCATCGAATTGAGCAGCGGATTGCGGTTGGGCTGGCGGATCTTGTTCCAGGTAAACTCCTTCTCGCCGAACAGTTTGTAGAACTCGGGGAAGTCCAGGATGATGTGGCGGGCGAGGATGCCGAGCTCGCGCACCGTCATCTTGTTGCCGGGATCGGGCAAGCCGTTGGAGTTGGCGAAGGTCGATCTGGTGAGGCCGAGCTCGCGCGCGCGCTTGGTCATGAAGTCGGCCGCGAAAATCCGCTCGTTGCCCGCCATGGCTTCGGCGAGCGCGATGCAGGCATCGTTGCCGCTCTGGATGATCGCCCCATGCAGGAGATCGTCGACCGAGACCTTGCTGTTGATGGCGGCGAACATGGTCGAGCCGCCCGAGGGCGCGCCGCCCCTGCGCCAGGCATTCTCGCTGATCCGGTACTCGTCGGTCAGCTTGATGTCGCCCTTCTTGATGGCGTTGAAGACGACCTCCGCGGTCATCAGCTTCATCATGCTGGAGGGCGCGCGCAGCTCGTCGGCGTTCTTCTCGAACAGCACGCTGCCCGAGGAGGCCTCGATCAGGATCGCGGTCGGGGCGTCGCCGTCGAACCCCGTGTCTTCCGCCTTCTTGGCGCCCTGCACGCTCTGGTTGGCGGCGTAGAGCGCCCCGCCCCAGCCGATGGCCGCGGCCAGAACCGCCGCGATCAGCCCGCGCGCCAGCGCACCGGCGGTGAACCGGGAGCGACGAAGCAAAGAAGGACGAAATGCCATGGCCAAGCCCTGAGAGCGGCGTTCTAGCAGTTGGAACAGATGCGAACAACACGGAGCTGGACGCTTGTCCTGAGATTGCACGATTCTCCTCGCGCCCCTATCGTGGCATCTTATATTTCCCGACCAAACCCCTGAAACAAGGCGGAAAAGCGAATGTCCTCAACCCGGATGATCAAGGCCAACGGGGTCGAGCTCTTCATCCGCGAGGCCGGCCAGGGGCCGCTAGTGGTGCTGTGCCATGGCTGGCCGGAACTGTCCTATTCCTGGCGCCACCAGATCCCGGCGTTGGCAGAGGCCGGTTTTCACGTCGTCGCCCCCGACATGCGCGGCTATGGCCAGAGCGCGGCGCCGGCTGATGTTGTCGCCTACTCCATCTTCGACACGGTCGGCGATGTCGTCGGCCTCGTACAGGCGCTGGGCGAGAGCAAGGCGATGGTGGTCGGCCACGACTGGGGTGCACCGGTCGCCTGGCACGCGGCGCTGTTCCGCCCAGATATCTTCACGGCGGTCGCCGGCCTGAGCGTGCCGCCGCCGTTCCGAGGCCGCGGCAAGCCGCTCGACCTGCTGCGCCAGGGCGGCATCACCAATTTCTACTGGCAGTATTTCCAGACGCCCGGCGTCGCCGAAGCCGAGCTCGAGCGCGACGTCGCCCGCACCATGCGCATCGTGCTTGGCGGCCGCGGCCTCGCCGATCCCTCGGCAGCCATGTTCGTGCAGGAGGGCAAGGGCTTTCTCGGCCATGCGGGCGCCGAGGGGCCGCTGCCCGGCTGGCTGAACGAGGCTGATCTCGCCTATTTCACCGAGTGCTTCCGCAAGTCCGGTTTCCGCGGCGGGTTGAATTGGTACCGCAACATCGACCGCAATTGGGAGCTGACGGCCCCCTGGCAGGATGCGCAGATCCATCAGCCCTCGCTGTTCATCGCCGGCTCCAAAGACGCCGTCATCACCGGCCTGATCGGGGTCAAGCGCGTCAACGAGCTCGAGCGCGTGCTGCCCAATCTGAAGCGTAAGCTGATCCTGGAAGGCGCCGGCCATTGGGTACAGCAGGAGCGGCCCGAGGAGGTGAACGCGGAGCTGGTGACGTTCTTGAAGGAAAGCGCGTCTCAGTAGAGACCGCGACCGCTCAGGATGCTGCGGGCCTCGGCCGCGCCGTCCGAGGTGTAGGCGGCAGACGGAGCGCTCTCGGTCGCGTAGCGGCCGTCCTCGTCATAGGACACGGCCCGCGCGTTGTGTAGCGCCCGGCCCCGGCTGCGGCTCGAGGCCGACATTTCCGAGGTCGCATTGAGCGAAGCCATATCCGCCGAGCTGTTGCCGAGGTTGTAGGGCCGCCCCTCCGGCATCGGAACCTCGCCGCGAATGGCACCGCGGCTCGGTGCGGGCAATTCCGGCACGAAAGGCTTGGCCGAAGCGACCCGGACCATCGAGGGCGTCGGCGCCGGAATGCCGGTGCGCAAGGTCGCCATCAGCTGGCGGTCGTCGGAGCCTTCGAGCGGCGCCCGGCCGACATATTCGACCCGGACCTTGGCGACGCCATTGCCTTTGAATTCAAGGAGTTCGGCGGCCTTGTTCGAGACGTCGATGAGCCGGTTGCCGTGATAGGGCCCGCGGTCATTGACGCGGACGATCAGCGACTTGCCGTTCGAGATATTGGTCACCCGCGCGTAGGACGGCATCGGCAGGGTCGGATGCGCCGCGGTCAGCGAGGCCATGTCGAACACTTCGCCATTGGCGGTCAGGCGGCCGTGGAAATCATCGCCATACCAGGACGCCATGCCCTCGGCGCGGTAGTTGACATCCTCCTCCGGCACATAGGTCCGGCCCGCCACGACATAGGGCTTGCCGACGCGGTAGGTGCCGCCCCCCTTCGGGACCGGGTCGCCCCAGGCCACGACCCGGGGGCTCGAGGACACCCCGTATTTCGGATCGACGCGGCTGGCGAACTTGTTCGAGGAGGCGCAATTGGCGAGCGCAAGGCAGGTCGCGACCGCCGCAACACCGCGCGCGGCCCGCAAAACCGAATCTGACCGTCGGATCCCCATTCGCCCCAAATACCATTTCGCCGGGCGCGTACCCATCCCGCTTTAGCCGCGGGGAGCGCCGTCCGGTCCTTGTAATCCGAGGCGGCCCACCACCGCATCGGAAGCGGTAACGATAACGCAACCCGAACACGGCGGAAATGGGGAGCCCATGACGATCACGCCGGGATGGTAAACGGGACGTTCGCTCGCCTCCGTTGATCTACGGAGCGCGGGCGCCCTGCTCTGTGCCAAGGCTGGACATTCTGTTGCGCCAAATCCTCACTCCACCCCCATTGTCACGCCGCTCACCGAAATTCTTTTGACTGTGCAAGGCCGCACGCGTTCTCTCGAATGCAAGGGCGGGATGTGGAATTTAACGATGATCGAGACGGTTTCGGCACTGATGGGTCTGGTAAGCGCGGGGATCTTCCTGGCCCATGCGTTTGAAGGTTACCGCACGAGGGCCTGAAGGCACTCGCGCGGGGCGGCAGCATCACCTCTTTCAAGGCGGCCCGTTCGGACAATTTTAATCGATCCGATCGAGCATCGAGGACGAGAGCGGCAGGTGTCCCATGCGCAACCATGACCTCGTATCCGATGGCTTCCTGGCATTGACCGCAGGCGGCTTGGTCCTGCTCTGCTCGGGCCTTGTGGCCCTGGCCTTCGGCTGATCTCGGACGAGATCTTCGCACTTTCCCGACGACGACCATGCCGTGCTGCAAACAGGTGTTTGCCCGGATTGTCCCGCTCCCGTTTAGTTGATTGAATTTCCGCCTTCGGCGCCTCGACTTATTTTCAAGAGGCCATCACCGACGACGGTGACTCACATGCTTGCCGAGAAGTTCTTCCTGGTTCTTGAATCCCTGATCCGCGGCGATCGCACCTATCCCGACGGAAGTCCCCGGGTCATCAGCACCTCCCCGCACGTGCCGGTGAAGCTGCCGAGCCGGAAATAACCGGCTCGCCGTCGAGCCCCGGTCACGCGCCGCTCAGCGCAGACCCAACAGCGAGCGGCGATAGCGGCCGTCGCGGGCCTCGCTCAGACAGACGAAGCTGCCGTCAAAGCCCTGGCGATATCGCTTCTGACCCCTGGTGTAGTAGACGCCCTTCCTGAAATCGAGCCAGACCACCTGATCGTGCGGACAATGGCGCTGCGCCTGAGCCTCGTAGCGGAACGGGGTCAGCGGCATTGCGGAGACTTCTGTGCCGCCGGAGCCGGCCATGATCGCGGCAACGAGCGCGATCCCGCCCGCCCATTTCCTGCTGCGAAACACGCCCCGCCTCCCGATCTTGATCCCGATCCTGGCCGCCCGCGCGACGGCCGACCGGCACCGTAGCACGAAATGGCGCGATCCCTGGATAGCGAGTAGCGCGCCCCGTCTTCCGCCGGCCATCTTGCCGGGCTACATGGCAGCGAGATCATCTCGATGCGAGAACCGGGCCACCTACACCGAGAACGGCGTGATGTGGCAGGTGCTGATCCACATCACTTTCATTGTCTCGGCGCTCGGCATCGCCTATGTCGACAAGCTCGGTGATTCCGGCGCGCAAGCACGCCGAATGAGACGCAACGACCGAACTTGCTATTTGTCGGCTTCGAGCTGCTGCATGACCTGGCGGAGGTACTCCAGAAGCTTCTGCGCCACCTGCTCGCGCGCAACGCCCTTGGCGGCGAGATCGCCTGACACCTTGCTCACGATGTCGTCGATCGTCTGCCTCTCCAGATTGTCCGTGACCAGCGCAGTTGCGTAGCTTGCCGCCTGGTCGGCGCTGAGGCCGAGCAGGCTTGCGGCCCAGAGCCCGAGCAGCCTGTTGGACCGGGCCGTCGCCTTGAACATCAGCTCCTCGTCGTGGACGAACTTTGCTTCAAAGCCCTGCTCGCGCTTGTCGAACGTGGTCATGGTCAGCTCCATTCTCGCTTTCGCTGAAGGGGTCGGATTGGCTGGGAGCGAACGTCTCCGTCATTCACGTCAATTGAGGATCATTCGAAGCTTCCTCCCGAAACGCAAACGCCGTCAAGCCCGCCGATGGGCGCGCGACCGGGCGCGCGCAAGCTGGTCTTGAGCGCGACGGGCACGCCAACCGGCATGAGCCGCCGGCGTCAGTCGAAAGATCGATCTAGGAGATTGTCAGCGCCGACCGCGCTTGGTCAGCCCTTCGCCGCGGCCGCCTCGCGCGCGAGGCGTTCGGCTTTCAGCCGCTCCTTGTTGGCGTAAAACGCCTTCTGCGCCTCTTCATGATCGCGCATGGCCTTTTCGGCCTCGATCCGGCGCGCCGCATCGCGCGCCTGGCGCTGCTCGGGGGTCAGGGGTTTGCGTCGGAAGGAAAGCTCTTCACTCATGGCGACACAACGTGGCGACGAGGAAAAAGTTCCGCATGGTCGAGCTGAAGTGTAGGCGCTGACCACTAAGATTTGCGAAAACAACCCCATGCACAGTAGCTAAGTCTTGTTGGCACAACGACTTTTGCATTCGCGCAAAAGCCGGTTGACCCGTCCGGCAAAACAGTGGCATTCTGCCATCTTCGGAAAATCGAAATATGAGCTGATGAGGCTGCTAGACGTTGCACGCGCCGGAACCTCAGGACGTTATTGCTTCACGGCGCCAGGACGAGAGACGAGCGAGCGAAGATCGTCTCGTCGGAGGAAAATACCATGGTGGGTGGTCGCGATGCGGCCGAAACTGAAAGTTGGCGTCAAGCTGTAGACGCGCTGCGCGTTGATCCAGCAAAAAGCCCGGGATATCTGGGATCAAGGCGCGCCTAATTGCGAACCGCATACAACGGCGTTCTAACCGTCAGCTGATACGCGGGCTTAGGTACCCACATGATTTCGGCCGTGACACCAAACAAGCGATTGTCGTTATCGTCCATGCGATCGAGATCGAGCCGCACAATCGCTTGTGTGTAGGGCTGAATCGACGCAAGGCTAACAAGCTGCGCACCTTGGAAGGATTGCACGCCCACTGGCCCGGTGAACTTCCAATTGTTCGGCCATTGATAGTAGCCGCCGATATAGGCGATCGTGTTTGGGTTGATCTTCACCAGCTTGTCGGCAACGTCAGTGCGCGTGTATTGGAATCCAGCGAGCAACCCTCTGGTCTCGTCGGGATCGAGGGCGTAATCGAATTCGAGAATGTTGTTGAAGGACGTCGTGGTCAGCGAGCCGTTGGGGATCGACTGTGTGAAGGTCGATTGCAGCGTCACGGTAGGAAAGAGCCCGCCGTTCTGCTGATAAACATCCGCCTGGATACCGATGTTCCAGCTCGTGATTTGAAAGGACGACCACCCGGCGCCTCCGAACTCCGTCGAATTGCCGGAGACGCCGGTATATAACGAGACGCTGTCGGTGACGTCGACCGTTAGGGGAAAATCCACGTTGAGAGATTTCGCCGCTGGCAGGCTGGTCGGAAATACCGCATCAAACGTTCGCAACGCAGTGAACAGCGTTGGATGGCCAAAGCCGAATGCAAGCGACCCTGCTGGAACCTGCGCATAGATCGTTCTTAGGTCGAGATAGATCGCTGGCACCGGTGCTTTGATAGCGACGTCGTCATCGTTTGCGCTAAGAGCCGTCCCAGTCGGGAACATCAATGTCGCGGACAGTCCGGCTCTCAAAATCGATCTGAAGCCCGAAAACTCTGCGCCTCTACGGAGAGAGGCGCGCAAGCGCGACTCTTCTCTAGAGACGATCATCGTTCGATCGCGTGGAGTTGTGATCGATCTCAGCTTGTCCGCTTCTTGCTCTCTCGCGAAACTCGCGTGGAGTGCAGCCGGAGATTCGACGGAAAGCACGGGCAAAATGGGCAGGATCGGCGTAGCCCGACGAAAATGCCACGTCGATGATCTTGGTTTCGGTACTGCTCAGGAGCTTGACGGCATTGTTGAAGCGGACCTGCTCTAGCAGGCCGGAGTATGTGAGCCCCGCCAAGGCAAGCTTCCTCTGGAGGCTCCTGACGCTCAAGGCAGCCATTTCGGCCGCCTGGGCTATCGTCGGGCCGCCCTCGTCAAGGTAGGACGGCAGAGCCAACCTGAGAACGCTGACGATGTCATTGCCGAACGGCTGCCTCTCGGTTTCCGGTAACTTCGATCGGGCGGCATCCCCATTCGGAAGGCTCAAAAACTGCAACGGCACCTCGATCCATGACGCCTTCTGTCCCGACATGAAGCGCGTGTGCGGCCAAAGCGATTGAACCTCAATGCTCGGTTTATAATTTGCTTCAAACGCGATCACTTTGGGCATCCAGTTCGCGCCAGCGAACTGGCGGACGATGTGCAGGACGAATACGTTCTGAAGCCATTGGGATATCTCAAGATCGGAGATCCCTTGCGTTCCAGCGATCCTGCTGCTAATTTTCACGCTTGCGTCGCATGGCTCCAGCCATAGCTGAAGACTTGTATCTTCAACCGGCGCCCATTTGCACATCTGCTCGAGAGCGGCCAACAAGGTCGGTGAATGACGGATTCGAACGCGCATCGCGTCGCTCAGATGATCGAATGAAAGCCTCTGGGCTGCTCGAAAGGCGATCTCCGACAATCCCTGCTTTTGCTGCGCAGCCGTCGCGAAGCGAACGGCTGGCAGCAGCGGCACGTAGTGGTCTGCCTTTTCCTGCAGCGACGTCGGCAACTTAAACTTGGCGAGAAGGGTCGCAGTGGGCCCGCCGATCTCTGAATGAATCTCGGCAAATGGAATGAGAAATTGACAACGGGTCAATGGAATTGCGGTCATTGCTGCCTGCCCAACAAGCTTGCCGTGATCGCAGCCTAGCGGGGCAACGACCTCCCCGCCCCTGTCCTTTAGGACAGGCCTGCTCACGCTCCCGACCAAATTCATTTGAATGAGAAACTTTGGCGGCTGATGGCCAGATTCGTCGTCGGCACGCCTTTAGAATTAATGCAGCGCTTTCTCTTGCAGGAGCATGGGCTTCGCGGCGATGAGAGCTGTTCGGTTACCTCCTTTCCAAGCGGTCCGCGCCGCCATTGACGCGTCACTGCGACACGGTGACGCAACCCTCGATAGTACCGCTCGCTCTCTCAAAATCAGCTCGCGCACGTTGCAGCGTCACCTTGGGCGTATGGGCACAAGTCACAGCGAGATACTTGCAGAGGTTCGCCTGAACATCGCTTGCCACTTGCTCGTCGACTCACGCAAGCCCCTGTCGGATATCGCTAAATTTCTCGGGTATCGCAACGCGAGCAGCTTCAGCCGCACCTTTGTACGTTTGATGAAAATCCAACCTGTCATTTACAGGCAGCAGCAACTCGTACGTAAGGGAAAGAGTGGGATGCCAGCGCAGAAAATCTGGCGTGATTGATCGCTGAACTATTCACGATGTTTGGCGCGAAATGGCAAGACGCGCGATCTGGATTGGCGCGAAATGCGTAGCGAAGCTGCTTCCTGAATTGAAGCTCATCGAAGAAGAACAACCAGCCTGCAAGGAGGGCACTAACATGACGCTTCGCTTAGCTTTGATCGCGGCTTGCGCCGCCGGGCTGTTGGCCTTTCCCCAAAAGCTTTTTGCTCAATCCGCACCCGAGAACAAGCCGCACGTTCCGCTCGAGAAATCCATAGGTCAGGCGAAGCCGGAAGTCGTCCCGTCTCTCTTTGTTCTGAACTCGCGCGGTGCGAGCCTGAAGGACGGCAAGCTCGTGCTGATGGGAATTTCGCCGAATGCAATCGTATTTGCCGATCGACCTGTTCGGGCGGCCGGGCACGATCTTACGTCACGAAGTCGAGGATTGGGGCAACGGCAGCGACAACTTCGCGAAAGATCCGCCGAACGCTACCGTGTCCGGGTTCAGGAAAGATGGGTCGTCGGTGGCCGATGCCGTCGTGGTGCTCAAATCGCCAAAACTGGAGGCCGACAAGCTGACGTTCGATGTCGACGTGCTCGAAGGCGATCTTGCGGGCGCCGACGGACCGGCTTCGGTCTTCATCGACATCATCGGCCGGCCGTTCACACCGCTGTCGTTTGCCGGTGTCGCGCGCCGGACGGCTTGGCGCGGCGCGTTCTACCGTGGCGCCGCCTATGCGGGAGCGGCCGCCGCGGTTGGAGCTGCGGCCTATCCCTACTACGCACCCCGATGCGGGTACTATCCCTATCCGCCTTGCTATTGAGCCAACGGAGATTGACGGCATCGAAGCCGGTTCAGCAATGCACAGTCCTTCGGGGCGACCTTCGTCACGCGATATTGCCGTCGTCTTTCCGTCAACTCTGAAAGTTGCTGCCCGTGAGTTGTGAATTATTTTGAAAGGGAAACACCATGGATATCACTCGTCGATCCCTCGCATTTGGCGGAATGGGGCTGCTGGCAGGAGCGGCCTCTGCACGATCGGCACTCGCCCAGGACTCGTTTCTTGGCGTCGGGGAAGGCTTGGAGGATTTCTGGCTCGCGAGCGACGCCTACATTTTCGGCTATCCCCTGGTGACGATGGAGATGACGCGCCGGATCATCACCAACGTTGCCGAACCGGTGGGAACGCGGGGGCCGATGGGCCACATTATCAAGCTGCGCCAATATCCTGACGCATCCTTCCGGGACGTCACCGCGCCGAACGCCGATACCCTGTATACGACGTCCTTCTTCGATGTCGGGAAAGAACCCTGGGTCCTCAGTATCCCCGACATGAAGGGGCGCTACTTCCTGATGCCGATGCTGGACGGCTGGACGACGGTGTTCCAGGTCCCGGGCAAGCGCACCACCGGCACCGGTGCGCAGACCTATGCGATCACTGGGCCAGGATGGAAAGGCACGCTGCCGGCCGGCGTGAAGGAGTACAAATCGCCCACGAGCATCGTGTGGCTGCTCGGCCGCATCTATTGCACCGGCACACCGGAAGATTACGCCGCCGTGCACAAGCTGCAGGATGAGTGCAAGCTCGTTCCGCTCAGCGCCTATGGTAAACCGTACACGCCACCGCCCGGAAAGGTCGATCCGTCGATCGACATGAAGACGGCGGTGCGCGAGCAAGTCAATCGCATGGACGCGGTCTCGTACTTTAAGCTGCTGTGCGAGTTGATGAAGACCAACCCGCCGAGCGCTGCGGACGCACCCCAGCTTGCAAAATTTGCCCGCATCGGCATCGTCCCCGGACAGGATTTCGACGAGAAGAAGCTGAATGCGGATTTTCTGCGGCGCGTCCCTGAGGTGTCGTTCGACAGGATCATGCTTCAGTTCAAGGTCAACAAGGCGATCACGGACGAGAACGGCTTCGCGTTCACGACGAAAACCGGTATCTATGGCACCGATTATCTGGTGCGGGCGCTGGTGACCGCGATTGGACTTGGCGCCAACCGTCCGCAGGATGCGGTCTACCCGACCTCGCAAAAGGATGCGGACGGTCGCAAATACAATGGCGCCAACAAGTACGTCATGCGGTTTCCCAAGGGCCACCTGCCTCCTGCGGAAGGGTTTTGGTCGCTGACCATGTACGACAGCGGCTACTTCTTCGTGAAGAATCCGATCAACCGCTACTCAATCAGCGCTCGCGAAGATCTGAAGAAAAACGCTGACGGCTCGACCGATCTTTATATCCAGAAGGACTCCCCGGGCAAGGACAAGGAATCAAATTGGCTGCCGGCGCCCGAGGGGGATTTCATACTCATGCTGCGCATGTATTGGCCGAGGGAAACGAATCCTTCCATCATCAACGGCACATGGAAGGTTCCTGCCGCTAGGAAAGTCGGGGCTTGAGAATATGAACCCATGCCGGCGGTCTGTTTGTCAGAGCGAATAGACCGCCGTTGGCACGTTCTCGCCGAACGGATTCCAGACGATCAAGCCCGGTGCCGCAGTCAAGCTGGTGTTCGACAACGATCCTGGCCGTATTCACCATCATTTCAGTGCCTACGCAGTCAGCTAAGGCTCGGGATGCCCGGGACCACCACGATATTTGCAGAGAACGCCGGCGTCATCGGCCTGATCATGTCGAGGGGTCAGCGCATACATGGCATATCTATGACAACCACATGTGGAGCAGCCGCGCAGCGTGGTGCCGGAGCAACACGGCTGGAAGAGCATGCAGCTCGATGTCCGATCAGGGGGCTGCGACAAATATCACAACCGGATGGAGGCGAGCGCATGAAGGGCCCTGTGTGCGAAGCGAGGCTGGGTCGTCGGCCCATCGATCTGGCTGTCGGCGCAGCTCTGGCGGTTTCCGGACTCCTCACTGGTATGGCCTACGCGGATGAAGGCGGTGTTTCATATTGGCTGCCGGGGCGCTTCAGCAGCCTTGCGGCGACCCCTCAAGTCCCCGGCTGGTCGATGGCAGCGGTTTACTATCACACCAGCGTCAGCGCCTTTGGCACGGCAGCTGCCGCCAGGGAGATCCATGTCGGCCGAATACCCGCCAACGTAAACGTCGACCTGAACCTGCGCCTGAATGCGCAGGCCGATCTGATGCTGCTCAATCCCACCTACACCTTCGCGACGCCGGTGCTGGGCGGACAACTCGCCATCGGCGTAACCGGACTGTTCGGGCGATCGAGCGCCGATCTTGCCGGAACGCTGACGACCGCGATCGGTCCATTCGCGGTAACGCGTACGGGCAGTTTCGGCGACTCGATCACATCGGTGGGTGATCTCTACCCGCAGGCGACGCTCAAATGGAACGCCGGCGTCCATAACTTCATGACGTATGTGACTGGAGACATCCCGGTCGGTGCATATAGTTCGACGCGCCTCGCCAATCTCGGCATCGGTCACGGCGCGGTCGATGCCGGCGGCGGATACACATATTTCAACCCGCAGGCAGGTCATGAATTTTCTGCGGTCGCAGGCTTCACCTACAATTTCAAGAATACAGACACCCAGTACCAAAATGGTGTCGACTTTCACATCGACTGGGGCGTCTCCCAGTTTCTGTCCAAGCAGGTTTTTGTTGGCCTCGTCGGTTATGCGTATCAGCAGATCACCGACGACTCCGGTCAGCATCCGGTGCTGGGTGGCTTCCGGTCCCGCGTGCTAGGCGTCGGCCCGCAAGTAGGCGTGCTGTTTCCTGTGGGGGACATGCAGGGATATTTGAACCTGAAAGGGTACGGCGAGTTTGCCGCCGAGAACCGCCCCGCCGGTTGGAACACGTGGCTGACGTTCTCGCTCTCTCCGATGGCGCCCGCCAGCACGCTGACGCCGGCGCGGCGCCTGACAACGAAATAGCCACGCGTCACCGGCAACGAGGCGAGTCAAATCTTACCGACATACATCATGGCCACCCTGTTAATGAGGGCACGCCCTAGATCTCGATGTCCGCAATCACGGGCAAATGGTCTGAATAGGCCGTTGCCTCTCCGTCAGTCCAAATTCTCTCGAACCGGCTATCGGGCGTGGCATAGATCCTATCGAGGCGGAGAACGGGCAAACGCGCCGGGAAAGTCCGCAAGCGTGTACGGTTGGGGCAGACCTGCGCAAGCACGCGCCGCACCGATTTCACCCAAAACCAGTCATTGAAATCGCCGAGGACAACGGTCCTTCCAGGTCGCACCAAGCTTACCAGGGCCTGAGCTTGCGCATAGCGCTCGTGGATACTCAGGCCGAGATGAGTGGCCACTACGCGTACATCGCCGACCGGTGTCAGCAGTCCCGTGGCAATCGCTCTGCGTGGCTCCCGCTCTCGATACGACACATCGAGGATCTCGGGCACGCCGGAGAGCGGAAAGCGGCTCAGGAGCATCTGACCGTAGTCGCCATCCTCGGCGACAATCGACTTGGCGTGAACCCCGTGATCGCCGACAACACTCGCCAACTTCGCAAATGGATCGTCTGACCGCGATCGCGAATCCACCTCCTGAAGCGCGACGACATCGGGGGCCCACTTGCGAACGATCGAGCAAACACCCTTCAAATCGAACTTCGGATTGAGATTGAACGTGCCATGCACATTCCATGTCATGAAGCGCATCGCCGCCATCAGCGCCTCCCGGCGAGCCAGGTCGCGACGAATTGTGCGCCTGCGCAGATTCCCAGCCAGCCCAAGAACGCCAGAGCCAACAGCAATATGTTGCTCCAGGACGCATTCCTGGCGAAGTCTGCGATTTGAGCCCCAAGAACTGCCATGGCGAGAATACCGGGCATCATGCCCAGCAGAGTTCCAACCATGAAGTCACGTAGAGGCAGCGTGCTCGCACCAGCCACGACATTCACCACCGAGAACGGTGCTATGGGAATCATCCGGATGACGACGACGGCTAGAATCCCCTTGCCCACGACGCGTTCTTGGATGCGCGCTGCACGTCGGCCGAGCAACTGCTGGAGGCGTTGTCGGCCGAGTCCCCGTCCGATCGCAAAAAGGATGAAGGCGCTGAGCAAGACGCCCGCCATGGCGGTGATGAAGCCTAGCCAGGGCCCAAGTGCGGCAGCAGTTGCTGCAATGAGCACGAGAACCGGAAACACGACCAGCCCGCCAACGACGAAAGCTGCGATAGCGAATAGTGGCCCCCAGATGGACTGCGAGTAGGCAGACAGTAACGCCGAAATATGAGGCGCGTCGGTAAAATCGCTCAACGGCGTGTACGACCAAGCCATCGTCAGTCCAAAAAGCGCGACCGTTATCGACGCGATCCCCATTAGTGTCTTCGTGCTCCACATGCGAGATGCCGCCCGCTCCAGATGAAGCGGCCGCTCCGGGTCTGCTACCGGCTGAACCATTGTGGCCAGCGTACTGGTCAGGACCGAGGCCCCCACTTCCCGCAGCGTCTTCGCCCCATCAGTTCCCGCCACGTCGTCCAGGAGCGCAAAAAGACGATCCTCGTTTTGCGTTATGGTCAGTTCGTCGAGACCGCAGAAATGTGCGATCAGGCGACGGCGGACCGAAGCGATGAAATTCCGATGCTGGTCGGATGCCGCTTCAAAGATCAGGTCACATTCGCTATCGGCGCCCATCGAGCGATTGTTCAGGTTAGCCGAGCCGACCCTCAAGATCCGATCATCCACGATCATGAGCTTGCTGTGCACCATCACGGCAGCTTCGGCATCCTCGCTGCGTGAGACCGGGTAGACGAAGCGGATGCGATCTGCGACTCCAACCTCACTGAAGCAGTCGATGAAGGCACCACGGCCATTTTGCATGGCTTGTGATTCCAACCACGATGAATGCAATTTAGGAGTGACGACCAGAACCCGAAGCGAAGGCACGCGAAGCATCTGCTGCGCCAATTCACGCGCAATCTTGGTCGCGCTGGTAAACTGATTTTCGATGTAAACGAAGCTGGTCGCCGACCGGATCGCTGCAGTCAATGAGCGCTCGACTTCCTTGATGGTCGAGCCTGCAGGACAGACCACCTCGGTCCTCGCGATACCTACCGGCAAGTGCTCGGCCTCCACCGGTACATTGGCCGGCCACCGCATGTTCCCTAGCCGGCGCCGATGATGGGCCTGTTGACCTGAAGCACGCCAGCGTTCCTCGGCGAGGTCGAACAGCCACGCTGCTGCATCCCCATCGACCATGCATTGAACATCATGAAAGGGTGGGTATGGCTTGCCCTCAGGGTCGCAGCGCAATGGATGCTCGGCCCGATGATCGCTGGTGTCCCAGCGCCTGATCGTCAGATCGAGCCCGCCAACGAACGCCAGTGAACCGTCGATACAGACCATCTTCTGGTGTTGGGCCGAACCAAACGGAAGCGTGCAATCGAGACAAAACCGGACGTGGCCAGATGTTTCGGCAGTAAATTTTGTCGCGGAATTCCGTTCTCTTTCGGAGGCGTAAAAGGAGACAAAGTCCCAGACAAGGATGTCGATCCGCAAGGTCGGGCGGCGTCGGATGAGCGCGCGTAGCAATGGGCCTAGTTGTTCCGGCAAACCATCATCCGCTCGTCCGGAAGCTCCGACCAGCCTGGTTGCACTATGGATGTCCCATCCGATGATGTAGACCTGCTCTTGCGCCTCCAGCAGCGCTTGCCGCAGGGCCGCGAAAAACGCGGCAGCATCGTTCAGAACCGTCACGCGCCGCGCTTCGCACCGCCTCCAGACGGTGTCTCCGGGGATCAGGGTCGATGAACTCTGAAGCAGATGGACCTCGCAAATCGCATTCGCGGCTCAACGTCCCAAATGCTTAGAGGGTTCCACGTCCTCTGGACATAGGGTTACAAAGACGCAGGTGATCTGTTGACACCACGCGCCTGGGTTCAGAACCGGAGTATCCCGAACAGGAAGAGCAGCGCCACGGTGACCAAGCCGGAGATCAGCAGCGAGCCGAGACACCCCACCCGGTTCGAGAAAAAGAAGAACATGCGTGCTCGCCGTGAAGTTTCCTGCCGGGCTAATTTTTCAAACTCGATAGCGTTCCGGATGCGCTCTCGTTTGTCCTGACCGTCGAGCGGTCTGACTCTACAGACAGCTTGATTGACTGGTGTTCCTGGAAACGAGGGGTAAGAACCAATCTCTGGACGAGACGTTGAATCTCCGATGTCCGACGCTTTTGACTATTTCCGAGCGCACGCGGTCCGAGCCCTTTGCAAGGCCCGGGCGATGCCCCGCGGACGAATGAAGCATCTCCAATTGGTGGCGGCCCGGATCTACCATCTGCTCACCAAGGAGGCCGCGTACGGCCCGAACCTGCAGCATCTGGATGACTTCCGGGCAGCTCAGAAGCTGGAGCGGTCGATTGATTGATGCGGATCAAGCAGCCCGGTCGACCGCGACGTTGGTGCAACGCTCGCTGGGCTTTCGCGTCTTCTGAAAGAAGAGACGTGCCTATGCTTCCAGCCACGCCCCCGAGCCCCACCCTATTCCGCTGCCCCAAATGCGGCGAACCACTCAGTCTGGCGGAAAAGCTATGGGACATGAAGACAGCCCGCTTCATCCGGGTGTACAAATGCCGGTGCGGTGAACTGCTCTGGGATGATCAATCGTCCGCGGAACGCAGCTAAGGCACACCAAGCCGCCTCGATTGGAATTGCCACCGATCTCGAGCGTCGCGGCGCCCTCGACGGGTCAACAGTCACTTCAGCCGGTCGGCGATTGTGCCCTCAATATCGAGCTCAGCTGACCACGGCAACGAAGCCGCATTGTGGCTGAATTGGGCGCATACCACATCCGAAATCGGGCCGGACTGGATTCGTGAGGTGAAACACGACGCTACCGGATGCTGGTCATCCGGGAGGACAAGAGTGTGCGCCTCCTCTCTCGCAACGGCCTCTTATTTGCGCGACCTGCCCAACATTTGCGCGGTACACGAGGCGTCATGATGGCGTTCTGATAACTGCGGGTCCTTGGTGCGACACCTAGGTTTTCCCTAGCCTCGAACCATCCATCCGCGAGTCCCCGCCTTCCTAACGCTGGCGGGGGCTTCGCTTGGCACGAACCCAGGCAATATTCGATGCCTCTCTTTTCCTTCAAGCTCATCGATTCCCAGTTGGTCTCGGATTTCGGCGTGCATGACCTGCCGGGCGAGGCGGAGGCGCGGACAGAAGCTATCAAGCTCGCTCGATCGCTGCGCGAAACGAGACCGCAACTGATCGGCAAAAAGTATGCAATCTTCGTTATCGACGAGGATGGTGCCGCCGTTTGCAGCGTCCCGCTGGATGTCGTGTCGTGACCGGAATCCTGACTGAAACGGCCACCCCGCATCGCGATCGGCCGTACCGAGGCGGTCGGCAGAAGCACTGGATCAAGGTGAAGAACCGGAGCCATCCCGCGATGGCACGCGAGCTCTGACGAAAAATGGCCCCGGCCATGGGGTGGGCGTGGGAGGCCGGGGCCGTTGGGGTGCTTGGACCTTGGGGAAGTTCAAGCGACCGCGAGGTTACTCACAGCTCGAGCTTCGTTCTGTTCGTTTCCGAACATTGTCAGTACTCTTCCGGACAGCGCCGGTTTCGCGCGTTCGGCCCGCCAGCGTGAACCGGCGGGCTCTGGGTCCTCACTTCTTCAGGCACAGACCGATCGTCACTTCTTCAGGCACAGACCGATCGTCGGCGAGGCCCCGCACTTCATACCGTCCGCTGCCCCTCCGCTCGGGCAGAACACGGACACGAGCGTTTCGCTGGTGTCGCAATTGACGGCGCCATCCGCTTGTACCGCGCGGATATTTACGGACGCCGGATCTCCCTTGTCTCCCTTGTCGCCTTTTGGCCCTTGCGGCCCCTGAGGCCCTTGTGCGCCGGCTGGCCCCTGAGGACCGGGGACGCCCTGAATACCTTGGGCACCCTGGGGACCGGCCGGCCCTTGAGGGCCGGGATCGCCCTTTGGCCCGGGCTCTCTTCCGCAGCCCGCTAGCGCGAGTGCGGCGGTTAATGCAGCAGCGGCAATCAATTTTTGCATTGCGACTTCTCCCTATGACCGCGCCATTAAAATGATCGCGGGAAGCTGCCGCAATAGTGAGAAGGCCGCCGAAAGGAGATCCGGCGGCCTCGTATTCATCGCTTCAACCGGCGGGCGTGGGCAGCCAGCCGCTGCCGTTCGCGCTTTCTGTGGGCTCGGCGCCGCCGGTTCATGCCAAGCCGCCCTGCTGTAGGCGGTCCCGGAGCGCGTGCGCATGATCCGAGATGATCTGCGTGACGCGGTGCATCCCATCGATGGTGCCGTCTCCGCATCGGGCTGAGCCAACAACACGACGAGCATATCAATCAGCAGAACGATGTTTTGGACGTCAGCCTCGTTCTCGAAGCGATCGGGCAGCTGTAGCTCAACGACGTTGCTCATTGCTGCGGCCTTCCCGCAGTGCTGCACGGCAAGCTCGAACAACTCCGCAAGGAGGGGGCGTGCGGCCTCTACGCCTTTCCAGAGTATGGCGCCCTCGTCGAGAAAGGGATCGACCCGGAGCGGTTCGCCTTTCTGGGGTTTCCCCGCGACTGTCACGGCTAAGGAAACGCTATTGCAAGGATGCCGCAGCGGATTGCGGCTACGGCTGGCGCGCTGCCGGGCTGTCACGCGGCGTTCGGCTCGGCCGTGGTCGAACGACGGATTGTCGGCGCTCCTGAACGATATCGACGCCGGGATTGCTGCGATCGCCTTTCACGCGGAGCCGGCCGCGTCGCGCGCAAGCCGTGCGTCCTTCAGTGACACGTCCTTGAACGAGCCCAGGCCGTGCCAGCGCTCTTTGCCGTCCTTCCAGTATCGATAAGCCCAGTTCTTCGAGGTCGGGCCAGCAACGATCAGATAGAGACCACTGCCGTCGGAGTATTTGCCCGGTTCAGTCTGACGTTCGACGTCGAGTGCCTTCGGTTTGCCTGTCATGTGCTCCCCTCCGAGCGAAACCGTCCGCCGAACCCACGGGCAAAATCTACGGTTCTTGCTCGAATTACCGAGAACACTTGCGAACAAGCGTGCACAGCTTTTCGAAGCAATCCTTTGATTTTACTGTGAATTCCGAACGTTCGCGAACAGTGGCGAACAATATACTGGCGGAAGGGGTGGGATTCGAACCCACGGTACCCTTGCGGGCACGCCGGTTTTCAAGACCGGTGCCTTAAACCACTCGGCCACCCTTCCAAGCGTTGGAATGGGTGTCGCTTAACGCAGTCGACCGCGCAAGGCAACGCGAAGTTGGTGGCGTGCCCCACACTCTTCTGCTGTCCCGATCTGTCAGGCGAGCGTCAGCCTGTTCCTCTAGCTTGACCAATACGCTCGGCAGCCCACCGCCGCCGCACCGTCAGCAATCCCGGATACTGGCGACATCTCCCAGGGCGTCGCTGGTTGCGAGGCCCGGTTGGATTCGTCTCCATGTCCGGGCCTCGTTTGCTGGTGCGGAAAAGAAAGCGGCGCCCCGTAAGGCGCCGCGCCAGATCTTCGTAACTGCGTCGGACGTCAATACCCGCAGGAGGCGCAGCCCATCTGCACCGGGGCGTAATAGGAATAGCCCGGCGAGACCATCTCGACACGCTGGCGTGTGGCGTATTGCGGGGGGATGCGCTCGTATTGGACACTGGGCGGGGCCACCATCACGGTCTGCGGCACCATCACGGTGCGGTACTGCGCCGGCGTGCGATGCGCGACCACGGAGCCGGGAGACACCATCACGGTCTCGTCGACGGTGCGGTATTGCGGCGCGACGTATTGCTGCTGATAGCAGGTCGTGCACGGCGGCGGCGCGTAGCAATTGTAGCAGCCGGCGGAGGCTGCGCCCGTCATGGCAATCGCGGCGACAGCGGTGGAGAAAACAACGGCGAGAGTACGAGACATTGCGTGTGGTGCCCCAGCTTCCAGAAATAGATTTTGCAAAGGTCGAACGCAGTATATGCGGCAAAATCCTGGGGTGCCGAACTTCGTCGGGGCATCCTTAATGCGAACGGCCGATCACGGCCGAGCAGTAAGAACTCATTGACCACGCGCATTAACGCGCGATGCCCATTGGCTCCGAACTCCGCATGACATCGAGGGCGTGATCGCTGCGCCGGCGATAGGACACCGCCGCGGGTGCTCCGTTCGAGCGCCGTTCCGAAAGCGTTCATCCGCCTCCGACGGGTCGAGCCTTAGCGCCTCACTGCTCTTTCCAAAAACTCCAGCAGGGAGGGATCGGTCTCCTCGAATTCGACAAAGCGGCGGCGCAGCTCGTCGGCGATTTCCGCGGTGGCATCCCGCGACCATCCCTCCGCGGTATTGAAGGCCACGATGCGTGCGGGATGGAGATATTGCCCTTCGACGAGATGTCTGATCAGGGTCGCGCGATTGGCGTCCTCCTCGGCCGTCTCACACCAGGCGCGGCCCAGTCGCCGGCCGAAGTCATCGAGCACGAGATAAACGTCCCGGTCGGTCGTAATGTGCGGCACGAGCGATGGAGAAGGACTCATGGCTTACTCCGCTACTGGCAATCCGAACAGTTGCGGACAGATCGGGATAAGGCGATTTGCCCCTGACCGGATTCGGAAAAATGGATTCCAGGTATTTTTCCTAGGATCCACCTCCCGATTAAATCACAAAAAAACAGAAATAAATAAAATTAAATAGCAAAGCGCGGTGAAATCCACTAAATTGGTTGCGCCTGGCGGGCAAGCCCGCACGTCGGGCAACCACCTCGCAAACGGCTCCCGCGTCCACCCCCAATAGCCCACACCCCAGGACGCGGGGGCCGTTTCTTTACGGACCTCGGCCCGGGCTCCACGGTTCTGTCATGCAACGGCGCGCTCGCGCGGAGACCGCGAGTCGTCCCGGAGGGATCGATTTAGCCAGCGGCGCGCCGATCAGGCGCCTATCTCGGGCGACGCTTCACCTCGCGCACCGCGCCGCGCGCCGCGCTGGTGGTGAGCGCGGCGTAGGCCTGCAGCGCGGTCGAGACGTTGCGCTTGCGGTTCTGCGGCTGCCAGGCGGCATCGCCCTTCGCCTCCTCCGCGGCGCGGCGCTTGGCCAGCTCCTCGTCGGAGACCTCGAGGCTGATGCTGCGGTTCGGGATATCGATGGCGATGCGGTCGCCGGTGCGCACCAGACCGATGTTGCCGCCTTCGGCCGCTTCCGGCGACAGATGGCCGATCGACAGGCCGGACGAGCCGCCAGAGAAACGGCCGTCGGTGACGAGCGCGCAGGCTTTGCCGAGGCCCATCGATTTCAGGTAGCTGGTCGGATACAGCATCTCCTGCATGCCGGGGCCGCCGCGCGGACCTTCGTAGATGATGACCACGATCTCGCCGGCAACGACCTTGCCGCTCAGAATGCCTTCGACCGCAGCATCCTGGCTTTCGAACACGTGCGCGGGGCCGGAGAATTTCAGGATCGAAGCATCGACGCCCGCGGTCTTCACGATGCAGCCGTCCTGCGCGAGGTTGCCGTAGAGCACGGCGAGACCGCCGTCCTTGCTGAAGGCATGTTCGAGATCGCGCACGACGCCCTTCTCGCGATCGGCATCGAGCTCGTCATAGCGGCGCTCCTGGCTGAAGGCGACCTGGGTCGGGATGCCGCCGGGCGAGGCGCGATAGAAGGTGCGCACCGTCTCGCTCTTGGAGCGCTTGATGTCCCAGCGCTCCAGCGCATCGCCCATGGTCGGCGCATGCACGGTCGAGACCGAGGTGTCGATCAGGCCGGCGCGGTCGAGCTCGCCCAAAATGCCCATGATGCCGCCGGCGCGGTGCACGTCCTCGACATGCACGTCGGCGACGGATGGTGCGACCTTGCAGAGCACGGGCACACGGCGCGAGAGCCGGTCGATGTCGCGCATGGTGAACTCCACCTGCCCTTCATGGGCGGCGGCGAGCAGATGCAGCACCGTATTGGTCGAGCCGCCCATGGCGATGTCGAGCGTCATGGCGTTCGCGAACGCCTTGAAGTTCGCGATGTTGCGCGGCAGCACGCTGGCGTCGTCCTGCTCGTAGTAGCGGCGAACGAGATCGACGATGGTGTGGCCGGACTCGACGAACAGGCGCTTGCGGTCGGCATGGGTCGCCACCACCGAGCCGTTGCCGGGCAGCGCCAGGCCAAGCGCCTCGGTGAGGCAGTTCATGGAGTTGGCGGTGAACATGCCCGAGCAGGAGCCGCAGGTCGGGCACGCCGAGCGCTCGATCACCTTGACGTCGTCGTCGCTGACCTTGGAGTCGGCCGCCGCCACCATGGCGTCGATGAGGTCGACGGCCTTGGTCTTGCCCTCGAGCTTGACCTTGCCGGCCTCCATCGGTCCGCCCGAGACGAACACGGCGGGGATGTTGAGCCGCAACGCCGCCATCAGCATGCCGGGCGTGATCTTGTCGCAGTTGGAGATGCAGACGAGGCCGTCGGCGCAGTGCGCGTTGGCCATGTACTCGACGCTGTCGGCGATCAATTCGCGCGACGGCAGGCTGTAGAGCATGCCGTCATGCCCCATGGCGATGCCGTCATCGACCGCGATGGTGTTGAACTCCTTGGCGACGCCGCCGGCCTGCTCGATCTCGCGGGCCACGAGCTGGCCGAGATCCTTGAGGTGGACGTGGCCGGGCACGAACTGGGTGAAGGAGTTGACGACCGCGATGATCGGCTTGCCGAAATCGGCGTCCTTCATGCCGGTCGCGCGCCAGAGGCCGCGGGCACCCGCCATGTTGCGGCCGTGGGTGGTGGTGCGGGAGCGATAGGCTGGCATGGCGGTTTCCGTCCTCGGGTTGGCTTGGGCCGGGCGGAAAAATGGAAGCCGCCTCAGGCCTTTCCGGCCGGATAGCGCACGGGCTGGCGAGGTGCAACGGGAACTTGGTCCGGACAGCCCTCCCCTGCTCCCGGCGCGGGCTACTGCCGCGCCCCCAACCGTCGTCCCGGCCAAGCGCGCCTTAAAGCGCGCGCCGATCCGGGACCCATAGCCACAGGGGGTGGTTGTGGCGCGAAGCTGACAACTCCGAGTCTCCGTAATCACGTCCGCCGGTGGTTATGGGTCCCGGATCTGCGCTTACGCTTGTCAGGGACGACGCCGGAGGACGTCGCACGGGCCTGTAACCGCCGGGCCCGTTGCCTATTGCAGCGTCGGATCAAGCCGGTCGCGCAGCCAGTCGCCGATCATGGAGACCGCCAGCGTCGTGACCACGATCGTGGTGGCCGGCGCCAGCATGATCCAGGGCGCCCGGGTCAGGTACTCCCGGCCATAGCCGACCATGTTGCCGAGGCTGGTCATCGGCGGCTGCACGCCGAGTCCAAGGAAGGACAGGCCGGATTCCATCAGGATCACCTCGGGAAAGACCAGCGTGGTCGAGACGATCAGGGTCGAGGCGATGTTGGGCAGGATGTGCCGGAGATAGATCCGCGACGGCGTCGCACCCAACTGGCCGACCGCGGCGGCATAGCCCTGTGCATTGGCCGAGATGGCCAATCCCCGCGCGATGCGGGCGTAGCGCTCCCAGCCGAACAAGCCCATCAGGCCGATCAAGAGCGGCAGCGAGTTGCCGAAGAAGGCGAGCACTGCAAGCGCCATGATCAGGAAGGGCATGCTGGCCTGGAAGTCGGTCAGCATCAGCACGAGCTGTTCGACGGCCCCGCGGAAATGCGCGGCCAGGAAGCCGAGCGTGGTGCCGACCACGGCCGAGATCGCGGTGGCGCCGAACGCGATCAGCAGCGAAATGCGGATCGAGACGAGGAGCCGCGATAGCACGTCGCGGCCGAGCTCGTCGGTGCCGAGCCAATGCGCGGCATTGCCGGGCGCGGCCAGGCGATTGCGCAGATCAAGCTGGGTGAAGCCGTAGGGTGCGATCTTCTCGGCGAAGGCGGCGATCACCAGCATGGCGATGATCCAGATGATCGCGAGCGCGACCGAGACTGGGATCACCGGCAGGCCGATGCGGCGGCGGACGCTAGAGCCCTTTCCGTTCCGATGAAATCGGAACGGGGCTCTAGATTCTGGTTTTGACGCGTTTTCTTCACGCGAACCGGTATCCACTTCGCTTGAAAACGCTTCAGTATCCTTCAGCGTCGCGTCGGTCATGCGTGCGCCCCTTTGGCGCGCAGGCGCGGGTCGAGGAAGCCGTAGAGGAAATCGACGATCAGGTTGGACGTGACCATCGTCATCGCCACCAGCAGCAGGATGCATTGCACGACGGCGAGGTCGCGGTTGGCGACGGCGACGACGAGCAGGCGCCCGACTCCCGGCCAGGCAAACACACTCTCCACCACGACTGCGCCGGCGATCAGCGTGCCCACCATGAAGCCCAGAATGGTCACGGTGGGGATAGCCGCGTTCGGCAGCGCATGCGACGTCACCACCTTGCGCCATGGCACGCCCTTGGCCGAGGCGGTGCGGATATAGGGCTGGCCCAGCACCTCCAGCATTGCGCTGCGGGTGAAGCGCGCGAGCACCGCGGCGCCGCCGAGGCCGAGCGTCGCAATGGGCAGGATCGCGTGCCGCCAGCCCTCCTGCCCGCCCGAGGGCAGCCAGCCGAGCTGTACGGCGAAGACCAGAACCAGCACCAGCGCAAGCACGAAACTCGGGACGGTGAAGCCCGCGACCGCCGTCATCATCACGGCGCGGTCGATTCCCGAGCCCCGATGCAGCGCGGCGTAGATGCCGGCGGGAATGCCGAGCGCCACCTTGAAGGCAAAGGCCGGCAGCGTCAGCGCCAGCGTCGCCGGAATCCGCTCCAGCACGAGCTCGATTGCGGGCCTTCCGTCGCGCATGGAGCGGCCGAGCTCGCCCTTGGCGATGGCGCCGAAATAATCGAGATACTGAAACCAGATGGGATCATCGAGGCCCCAGGCCTTGCGGAACGCCGCGAGCACCTCAGGTGGCGCCTCCGGTCCCAAGATCATCAGCGCGGGATCGCCCGATAGCCGCAGCACGACGAAGGCGAAGGTGACGACGAGCACAATGGTGAGCGCCGCGCGTCCGATGCGAATGGCGAAATAGCGGCCCATCACGCCGCGTCCCGCGTTTCGGCGCCCGTGACCTGATGACAGGCGACCTGCCTGTTGCTGCCCACAGCCGAGAGCACCGGCACCTCGCTCGCACAGCGCCCGATCGCGCGCGGGCAGCGCGGGTGGAAGGCGCAGCCTTGCGGACGCGCGGCAGGGTTCGGCGGATCGCCCGCCAGCACGATGCGGCCGGCGCTGCGGCGGCCGGGCGCCGGCGAAGCCGAGACCAGGGCCTGCGTATACGGATGCTCGGGCCGCGCAAACAGATCATCGGCGCTGCCGATCTCGACGATGCGGCCGAGATACATCACGGCGACGATCGTGCTGATCTGCCTGACGACACGCAGATCGTGGCTGATGAACAGCAACGTCAGCGACAGCTGCGCCTGGAGATCGGCGAGCAGGTTCACCACCTGCGCCTGGATCGAGACGTCGAGCGCGCTGACCGGCTCGTCGCAGACCAGGAAATCAGGTTTCGTCGCCAGCGCCCGCGCCAGCACGATCCGCTGGCGCTGTCCGCCCGAGAGCGCGCCGGGATAGCGCGCACCATGCGCCGGCGTCAGCTCGACCGCGCGCAGCAGTTCGCGGACGCGATCTTCGCGCTCGGCAGGCGTGCCGAGATCGTGGATGTCCAGGGGCTCGCGGATCTGCGCAGCGACCGGCAGCCGCCGGTCCAACGCGCCCAGCGGATCCTGGAAGATCATCTGCATGCGTGCCCGCTGCGCGCGCCATGCGGCCGTTGCCGGCGCGGCCATCGGCTTGCCGTCGAACCGCACCTCGCCGCTGTCGGGCGGCTCCAGCCCGAGCACGATGCGACCTGTTGTCGATTTTCCCGAGCCGGACTCGCCGACGAGGCCCAACGTCTCGCCCTTGGCAATCGTCAGCGACACGCCATCGACCGCATGCACGGCCGTAGCTCGGCCGAACATCCCGGAGCGCATCGCGTAGCTGCGCGCGATCGCGGACACCTCGACGAGCGGCGCGCTCATTCGGCCGCGATCCCGAGCAACGCGCGGCGCGAGGCCTCGGCGCGGATGCAGGCGACAGCGCGATCATCCGCGATCGGCGCCAGGCTCGGCGAAGCAAGCCCGCAGGGCTCGGCCGCCAGCGTGCAGCGTGGCGCAAAGGCGCAACCGTCAGGCATCCGCGCGGGATCGGGCACGGTGCCGGGAATGGCCGTCAGACGCCGCCGCGGCCCATCGAGCGGCGGCAGCGCGCCGATCAGCCCCTGCGCATAGGGGTGCACGGGATCGGCGAAGAGCTGATTGCTGGGTGCCTCCTCGACGATGCGGCCGGCATACATCACCGCGACGCGGTCGCAGTTCTCGGCGACGACGCCGAGATCGTGACTGATCAGGACCATCGCCATGCCGATCTCGCGGCGGACCGTGGAGAGCAGCTCCAGAATCTGGGCCTGGATGGTGGCATCGAGCGCGGTCGTCGGCTCGTCCGCGATCAGCAGGTCGGGATTTCCGGCGAGCGCCATCGCGATCATGATGCGCTGGACTTGGCCGCCGGAGAATTCGTGCGGATAGGCCGACAGCCGTCGCGCCGCATCGGGAATGCCGACAAGATCGAGCAGCCGCCGGGCCTCCGCTTTCACCGCCTCGCCCGAGAGATCGCGATGCAGCGCCAGCGCTTCGCAGAGCTGCCTGCGGATGGTCAGCACCGGATTGAGCGCGCTCGCAGGATCCTGGAAGATCATGGCGACCCGCCCGCCTCTGACATGGTCGAGCTCGGCGGCGGGCGCGCCAAGGATCTCACGGCCGTCGAGCAGCACCGAGCCCGTGACCTGCGCGTGGCGCGGCAGCAGGCCCAGCGCTGCAAGCCACGTCACCGACTTGCCCGATCCGGACTCGCCGACGAGGCCGAGCGCCTCGCCCTTCTGCAAGCTGACGTCGACGCCACGCAGGACCGGCACGCCGTTGAAGGCGACCCGCAGGTCCCGGATGCTGACCAGCGGCGCCACCTCAAGCCTCGAAATTGCCGGCGCGGAAATCCATCGCGAAGGCGGGCGCTGCCTTCCACTTGATCGATTTCGGCTTGGCCGTGAAGGTCGCGTTTTGGTGCAGCACCGTGTAGGCAGGGTCCTCGCGCTCGGCGATCTCCAGCATGCGGCGGAACGCCTTCTTGCGGGCCGCGCGATCGGTCGAGGTCTCCAGGAACTCCGAGAGCTTGTTCAGCTCGATGTTGGTCCATTCGCCGATCTGCTGCTGCTGGCCGTTCGGCCCGTGCTGGGCGACCAGCGACGACACTGGATCGTTGAAGGCGGCCGAGTTCGACCAGTCGCGCACGGCGCGGGTCGGCGCGCGCTCCATGATCTGCGACCAGTTCTCCTTGGTCTCGATCTGCACGTTGAGGCCGACCGACCTCCACATCTCGACCAGCACCTGCGCGGTCGCGACCTGGTTGGTGTAGTAATTGTTGAGCAGACGGTAGGGGATCGGATCGCCCTTGTAATTGGCCTGCTTCAACAGATCCTGCGCGAGCTTGGGATCATAGGCCGGCACGCTCCAGTCGGCGTTGAACATGTCGCCGTAGAATTCCCATTGCAGGCCCTTCGGCACGCGGGTGCGGCCGGCCCACAGGCTGTCGACGATCGCCTGGCGGTCGATCGCATGGGTGAAGGCGCGCCTGACGAGCGGATTGGCGAGCTGGGCGTGGTTCTTGTCGAACACGGTGAGGCGGTGGTTGAGGATGGTGCCGCCCTGCACTTCGAACGCCGAATTCTTCTCGATGCCGGCGATCTGGTCCGGCGGGATGTCGCAGGCGAACTGATATTCGCCCGAGAGCAGCCCGTTGATGCGGCTCGCGACTTCAGGCACTTCTAGGAAGCGGATGCGCTTGAGCGGCGGACGGCCGCCCCAATATTCGTCATGGGCTTCGAGCGTTAGCGAGACGTCGGGCTTGAGCTCGACGACCTTGTAGGGACCGGTCGTGATGGGTTTGCGCGCCCAGTCGAGATAGCTCGCGGATTCTTCCCAGGCCCGACGGTTCATGATGTCGGAGCCGTAACGCGACAGCCGGCCTTCGATCGTGACGTCGGGTGTCGCGTTGTAGAAGCGCACCGCATACTTGTCCACGGCATCGACGCGCACGAGGTCCGGCCAGATGCGGCGGGCAACGGCGGGCACATCAGGCGGCAGTTCTTTTCCCGGACGCGGCGTCGGGATCTTCTCGAAGGCCTGGATGGTGGTGCGGCTCTTGGCCTCGGTCTCGCCGAACATGCGCTCGCGGCTGAAGGAGAAGAGGACGTCTTCGGCAGTGAGCTCGTCGCCATTGTGGAACTTGACGCCCTGGCGCAGCTTCACCTCGACGGTCTGGTCGTCGATGCGGCGCCACTCGGTGGCAAGTCCCGGCACGGCCTCGAGATTGCCGCGCCAGTTCTTGGAGATCAGACCTTCCCAGATCGAGGAGAAGAACACGCGCTCGCCGACATTGGACTGCTCACGTAGCACGTCGAGCACGTTCGCATTCGTGACCTTCTGCACGGCGATCGTCACCGACGGACGGTTGTCGCCTTGCGCGATCGCAAACCGCGGCAAAAGGATTGCGCTTGCGGCAGCGCCGCCGGATTTCAGGATGGTGCGACGGGTGAGCTTGCTCATGATGGTGACCCCTGCCCTTTGTGATGTCGGTTATTCGGCAAGCCCGAGCGCGGCGAGATGGGCTGCGCCAGCGCGGACGTCGTCGCGGTTGCGGAGTTCGAGGATCAGCCGCGGGTTGGACGTCAGCCGTCCCAGTGCGCGGAACACGGCGACCCACGGGATGTTGCCTTCGCCCGGCGCCCAGTGCCGGTCGGCAAAGCCGTCGGTGTCCTGGAGATGCACATGCGTCAGCATGTCGCCGGCGGTCTCGACGTAGTAATCAACCGGCGGCGCGCCGGTGGAGATGTGGGCATAATTGGCGTGTCCGGTATCGAGCGAGACCCGGACCTTGCTGCTTTCGAGCGCCTTGGCGAGACGGACGCGGTCGCGTGGATCCTTGTCCTCGATGTTCTCGATCACGATCTCGCAGCCGATGGTCTCGGCACGCGCGATCACTTCGGCCAGCGTCGCCTTGACGCGCTCGACAAGATTACTGCGGTTGTCGGGATAGAGATCGAGATTGTTGTGGTCCCAGGTCGTGAACGGCGAATGGATCACCATCTGGGTCGCGCCGAGAAACTCGGCGGCATCGAGACCCTGAAGCAGGCGCTTGGTCACGGCCTGACGGATCATGGGATCGTGGCTGTCGATCTTGAAGCCCCAGAACGGGCCGTGAATGCCAAGCCGCCCGGTGTGGCCCGCAAGGATCTGCTTGATCTCGCCGGCGGTCGTGCGCCAGTCACTATCGAGCAGATCGGCGCGGAAAAAATCCTGGACCTCGAGATCGCGCTGCCGTTCCAGAAGCCAGTCGCGATGCGCAGGGATCGATTTGATGGACAATGCGGCGCCCAGCACCGGCTTCGACATGGCTTGCTCCTTGGCCGTCAGCGATGACGGGAGCAGCGCTAGACCAGTTCAATGACAGGCCGGTGAAACGCAGGTTCTTCAACGTGAGGAGATGTGGACATCCTGCCGCCGCCCGCTGCGGATTCAGGAAACAAGATCGCAGCACCGATGCCGAACGAACACACGGCAAGCGTATTCATGTCCGTAGTGATCCGGAATGGAGTCCCAACCATAGTTCGCGTACATCGCCGGACATCGATCGGCGGCCACTTCCACGGGCATCACCTCGCGCAACATGGGGTTGGGAGACCACATGGGGCGGGAGATTGAAGGCTGGGGCAAGGTGACGAGGTCCGGACTCCTAGGCACTCCGGACCTCGAAACTTTTCAGATTGAACACGATTTCGCGCCGTCCGGCTGTTCGGCCGGGCGGCGCGTTGTCGTTTCAGCGTCGTCTTCCGGTCTGGCACCTAAAGGATATTGTTTGAGCATGATCATTTCGGAAAACCGCTGCACACTTTTCCGGATCATGCTCTAGCGCGTCTGCGGCTCGATCGTCAGCGAACATTCCCATCGGGCAGATCACGCCAGCCTCACATCGCCTCCTTGAGCGTGAGGCGGGCCGTGAATGTCACGGTGGTCTTCCCAACCAGCGCCATGCCTTCGACCTCGGCGCCGCCGGCCGAGTAACCGCCCGAGAAACCGCAAGTGACCTCCCTGCCGCCGAACGCGAGCGTCTTGCCAACGGCTTCGGTATGCTGATTGACGATCATGTCGCCCCGCCACTTGCCGTTCCGGTACGTGTAGCTGCCGGTGTAATAGAAATAGCTGTCGCCGCCCATGATGCGTCCGTCGCAGAGCACGACCACGCCCCTGGCCTGGCCACGCTTGCCGTCGCGCATCTCGATGTCGAAGATGTAGAGGCCGTTGACGACCCTGGCCTCCTCACCCGCTTCTGCCCCATCTCCGGCCGACATCCAATCGTCTCCCCTATGTCGATCCGCCACACCGATCAGTTCGGCACGTTCCTTTCGAGATCCTCGAGCCATGCCGCCGCGCTCGCGTCCGACGGCGCGCGCCAGTCGCCGCGCGGTGACAATGAGCCGCCGGCCGAGACCTTCGGTCCGTTCGGCATGGCCGAGCGCTTGAACTGGCTGAAAGCGAAGAAGCGGCGCAGGAACACCTCGAGCCAGCGCCGGATCTCAGGAAGATCGTAGGCCTTGCGCCGATCGCTTGGGAATGCCGGCGGCCACTCGCCCTTGGCGACATCCTTCCAGGCGTGCTGCGCCAGGAAGGCGATCTTGGAGGGACGCATGCCGAAGCGCAGCGTGTAGAACAGGTTGAAATCCTGCAGCTCGTAGGGGCCGACGGACGCCTCCGTGCTCTGCGGCTTCTCGCCGGGCTGTACCGGCACGAGTTCCGGGGAGATTTCGGCAGCCAGGATCGCGCCTAGCGTCCGGTTGACGTTGTCGCTGAACTGCTTCGAGGAGATCACCCAGCGGATCAGGTGCTGGATCAGCGTCTTCGGCACGCCGGCATTGACGTTGTAGTGCGCCATCTGGTCGCCGACGCCATAGGTGCACCAGCCGAGCGCGAGCTCGGAGAGATCGCCGGTGCCGATGACGATGCCGCCGTGATGGTTGGCGAGCCGGAACAGATAGTCGGTGCGCAGGCCAGCCTGAACGTTCTCGAAGGTGACGTCGTAAACCTTCTCGCCCTTGCCAAAGGGATGGCCGATATCCTTCAGCATCTGCGTCGCCGTGGTGCGGATGTCGAGCTCCTGCCAGGTCGTCTGCAGCGCCTGCATCAACGCCAGCGCGTTGGTCTTGCTCTCGCTGCCGGTGGCAAAGCCCGGCATGGTGAAGGCGAGGATGTTTTGGCGCGGCAGGCCGAGCAGATCGACCGCCTTGGCGGCGACGATCAATGCATGGGTGGAATCGAGCCCGCCCGAGACGCCGATCACGACACGCTTGGTGCCGGTCGCGCGCATGCGCTGCACGAGGCCGGCGACCTGGATGTTGTAGGCCTCATAGCAATCCTGCTCGAGCAGGCTCTCGTCGCTCGGCACGAAGGGAAAGCGCTCGACCTTGCGCAGGAAGCCGATGTCGGCGGCCGGCGGCTTCAGCGCGAATGTCACCTTGCGGAAAAACGCCTCGCGCTGGCGGCGGTTGTCGTCGAACGTGCCCATCAGCGCACGCTCCTGCCTGAGCAGGTCGAGATCGACGTCGGCATACGTGATCTGGCCGCCCTGGCGGAACCGCTCGCCCTCGGCCAGCAGCACGCCGTTCTCGTAGATCGAGGTCTGGCCATCCCAGGCGAGATCGGTGGTCGATTCCCCTGCTCCGGCGGCAGCATAGACATAGGCCGCGAGGCAGCGCGCCGATGTCGATTGGCACAGCAGCGCGCGCGAGCGCGCCCGGCCGATCGTGATCGGGCTGCCCGAGAGATTGATCAGCACGCTGGCGCCCGCGAGCGCGAGCTCGGAAGCCGGCGTCACCGGGATCCACATGTCCTCGCAGATCTCAACGCCGATGGTCAGGCCCGGGACGTCCTCGGCCGAGAACAGAAGGTCGACACCGAACGGCGCATGCAGCCCGCCAAAGGAGATCGTCTCGCCGGCGATGCCGGCGCCGGAGGCGAAATGCCGTCCCTCGTAGAATTCGCGATAGGTCGGCAGGTAGCTCTTGGGCACGACGCCGAGGATGTTGCCGCGATGAATGACGACGGCGCAATTGTAGATGCGATTGCCAAAGCGCAGCGGCGCGCCGACGATCAGGACGGTCATCAGCGTTGAGGAGGCCTTGACGATCGTCACAAGCCCGCGCTCGACCGCATCGAGCAGCGGGTCCTGCTTGACCAAATCCTCGATCGCATAGCCGGACAGGCACAGCTCGGGAAACACGGCAGCCGCCACCGACTGTTCGTGGCAGGCATTGGCCGCGGCCAGAATGGCCTTCGCATTGGCCGAGGGATCGGCCACGTGGGAGGTGGTGACGCAGGCCGCCACGCGCGCAAATCCGTGGGCGTAGATCGAGTGGAACGTCATCGAGCGCTGTACCTTCAATCCCTTGCAATCTCTTGCGCCGCCGGCCGCAGCCGTCAGCTCCGCATCATATGTAGCCCATCGACCGGGGCCGGTGCAGGCCATCCGCCGTCATGCATAACGGATTTGCATATCGGCCGGTCGGCGCCCGCGACGTCAGGCGCTGCGGGCCAAGACGCCGGACAGATCGTTGCGCAGCCACTCGGCGATCCGGGGCCAGGCATGGACGTGGGTCCGCGCCCCCATGAACAGGCCGAGATGATTGCTCGGCTCGGAGGCTGCCGCAATGAACGCCGGCGGCGTGCCGACGAGACCCGCGGTGGCGAGTGCCTGCACAGCCGGAACGACATCGTCGTCCAGCCCGGCCAGCAGGAAAACCGGCGCCTTGACGTCCTTCAGGTCAACCGGGCGGCCGAGCGCAACGAATTGGCCGCCGGCAATCCGGTTCTCCCGGAAAATCCAGTTGACGATCTGAAGGTAGTAGGTGCCCGGCAAATCGAGCGTCTCGGTGTTCCAGCGATCGAAGCGCGCGAGCAGGCTCGCGCCTTCCTCGTCCGAAAGCCTCCTCTGCAACGCCACTTCGATACCGTCGCTGTCAGGTGATTTGGACCAGAAGCGCAGCATCTCCTCGCCGCTGACATTGCCGCCGCCGCGTGCGACGAGCTGGTCGTAAACCAGCTCGGGCGCGTTGCGGGCGAGCCGCGACAGCGCCGAGTCGATCGACAGATCGACGGGAGCGCCGACCAGGACCAGCCGCCGCACCTTGGCCGGAAAGCGTGCCGCATAGAGCAGCGACAGCCAGCCGCCCTGGCACAGCCCGACGAGATCGACCGGCGCGCCGATCTCGTCGATGGCGACGTTGAGATCGGTAAGATAGCTGTCGATCGAGAGATAGCGCATCTCCGGCGTGGCTGACTGCCAGTCGGTGAGGTAGACGCGGTCGATGCCGCCGTTTTGCAGCGACTGCACCACGCTGTGGCCGGGCGCAAAGTCGGCGATCAGGGCCCGATGCAGCGCATAGGGCGCGCAGACCAGCGCCGGCTGGCCGGACCGCGTCTGCGTGAAATCGCGCAGGCGCATCGTCACAAGCTCCAGCGCAACCGTGCTGGGCGTCGTCCATGGCAGGCTGCTCTCGCCCTGCTCTGCAGCTCCGCGCTCCAGCCACCAGAAACAGGCGTCCATGGCGAGCTGGGCCGCCGCAAACGGCCACAGCAAGGGATCATCCGGCGCATGCCCTGGTCCGCGTGGCTGTTTGCCGGTCTTCTCCACCATGGCTATCTCGATATCCTCACAGGAACGATCCTCACAGGAACGCCTCGAGGCTCACGACCGAGATGCCGCGATCCCTAAAACTCCGATGGGTCGCGGCCACGGAGCCGTCGAGATCGATGCCGCGACAGGCATCCTCGACGACGGCGACCTCGAAACCTGCCTGGCGAGCATCCTCCGCCGAGAAGCGAACACAGAAATCCAGCGCGAGACCAGCGACGAAGACGGTCTTCAGCTTGCGCTCGCGCAAATAACCGAGCAGTCCGGTCGGCGTCTTATGGTCGTTCTCGAACAGCGCCGAATACGAATCGATGCCGCGGCGAAAGCCCTTGCGCACCACCAGGCTCGCCCTGACAACGTCGAGCTCGCGGTGGAATTCAGCCCCCGCCGTCCCCTGCACGCAATGAGAGGGCCAAAGCACCTGGGTGCCGTAGTCGAGCTCGATAGTCTCGAACGGCTGCTTGCCGGCATGGTTCGTCGCGAATGACACGTGATCACGCGGATGCCAGTCCTGGGTCAGCACCACATTGGCGAATTTTTGGGCGACTCGGTTGATGGCGGGGACGACCTTTTCACCGCCGGGAACGGCGAGCGCTCCGCCGGTGCAGAAGTCGTTCTGCACGTCAATCGCCAGCAGCACGTCACGGTCGGAGATCTTCATGCAAGGCCTCATTCCAGCCGTCCGGGGACTGTAGGCACCGAGACGCTCGTCTCCAATGTCGATCTTCCCGCGCGGCTTCGCAACCATCGTACGCGCGGTGCGGCTTGTAAGAATGGACCGATCGTTCCTGAAATGAAACGGTTTGGGCTGGTCCGTGTTGACTAGCGGCACCCAAGGGCGGATTCTCGGGCATCAGCACCCATGCGGACTGCGTCGACAGCGTGGAGGAGAAGGGTTCCCGTGGCCTGCACGGCCGCGGCAGCCATATGGTCATGACGATCGGCAAGACAGGACAGATTCTTCTCGCCGATATCGGCGGCACCAACGCGCGCTTCGCGCTGAGCCAGGCCGAATCCAGCGACGGCGATCCGGCCGGACCGATCGACTATGTGAAGGTCGCCGACTTCCCAACCGTCCGGGAGGCCATCGTCGATGTTCTCGGACGCCAGTCCGGCGGCGAGCAGCCCCGAAGAGCCGTGCTGGCGGTGGCGGGCCCCGTGACCAACAATCGCTGCGTCATGACCAACAGTCCCTGGGTCATCGATGGCAACGAGCTGCAACCCGCGCTCGGCTTTGACAGCGTCCACGTGCTCAACGACTTCGAAGTGATGGCCTGGTCCCTTCCCGCCTTGCAGCCTGCCGACCTGATCCCGCTTGGCGGACAGGATGGCCTGCCCGGAGAGCCGTTGCTGGTGATCGGGCCCGGAACCGGTTTTGGCGTCTCCTGTCTGGTCGAGCGCCATGGCGCACGGCTGGCGGTCGTGACCGAGGCCGGTCACGCCACCCTGCCGGCCGAGAACGAGCGCGAGGAACGCGTGATTGCCTGTCTGCGCAAGCGCCTTGGCCATGTCTCCATCGAGCGCGGCGCGCTCTCGGGTTCCGGCCTGCAAAGTCTCTATGAGGCCCTAGCGGAGGTCGACGGCGCCCAAGTGCCGCATCGCGATCCTGCCGCCATCACCAAAGCCGCGCTGGAGGGCCATTGTCCCGTCAGCCGCGCGACGCTCGACATGTTTTGCGCCATCCTCGGCTCGGTCGCGGGCAATCTCGCGGTGACTTTCGGCGCCCGCGGCGGCGTCTATATCGCCGGCGGAATCGTGCCGCGTTTTCCGGAATTCCTCGCGGCGTCCGCATTCCGGGCACGCTTCGAGGCCAAGGGACGCTTCCAGGATTACTTGCGCAACATCCCGACCAGGCTGGTGATCAAGCCTGATGCGAGCTTCGTCGGCCTCAAGATGTTCGCCGAGCACAATCCAAATTGAGGGACGGAGCGTCCTTCTCGCGGGTTCCAATAATTCACAGCTGATTGCAGCGGACAGGCGATTCTACGCAGGATCGTGCTTGCCTGCGCGTTTCCGATGCGAAACAATCCTGTCCTGTGTGTGGCGTAGTTGCGGGGGCGTGGCATGCGTAAACAGGATTTGGGTTTCGACTATCACCGCTACCACCGCCTGCTGCGCGAGGCGGATAGCGAAGACAAGCGGCTGGCCTTGATCGAGCTCTTGATCGAGGAAAAGGCAAGAGACCGGCTGGCTGCCCAGCGCGCCTCGGATCGCGCGGCCATGACGGCCCGCACCATTGCCACGGTGCTAAGGAACGGCCGCAACTGAGATTTGCGAGCTCCTCCCGACGCGTGAGAACTCGGCGTGATTGCGACTTCGTTAACGATGCCTCGCAATCTGACGTCAAACTTTTTGCTCTAAGAGTTCCCTCACCTGAGGCAAATCAGGGTCAACAAAAGGGGGGAAGTGGACATGAGCATGATTTCGCTCGCCGTGATGCCGGCCGCCGTCGAAACGCGGTTCGCCGATTCTTCGTTCAAGACCATCTGGCTGTTCTGCTGCACGGGCCTGGCCGTCTCGTTCGGCCTGATCGCGCGTGGCGTCGATCTCAGCGCCGGTCTGATCTGACAGCGCACTGAACTCTTTCGGCAAATGGCCGCCCCGACGGGCGGCCATTTTCGTTGGCGGGCTCAGTGCGGCATCTTCGCCGTCACTCAGTGCGGCGCCTTCTTTGTGGCTTCCGGAAACATCGAATCGATCATCGCCTTGAGCTGATCCATTGCGATCGGCTTGCGCAGGATCGGCCTGCGCCGGAGCAAGGACGGCAGCAGCTCCGGCCCGTAGCCCGTCGCGAACAGGAACGGTTTTCCACGGCGCTCGATCAGGTCGGCGACGGGATCGACGTAAACGCCCATGAGATTGATGTCGAGGATGGCCAGATCGTATTGCGCGGTCATGGCAAACGCGCTGGCGTCGCGGACATTGTCCGCTTCCGCGACGACGTGGTGGCCGAGTTCCTCCACCATGTCCGCGATCATCATCCGGATCAACGCCTCGTCTTCGACCAGGAAAACGGAGAGTCCGTCCGCCATATCAACCCCGCAGTCAGCCTTACGAAGCTAACCATAACCGAATTGCGGAGAGGATTCACGAATTCGTGGCAGGCGCCGTTAATTCAGGCGCGCCCGATCCGATTCAACTTGATCAATCCAGTCCCCGCTCGTGGCTCAGGCGCACCATCTCCTGAATGAAGACCTGCTTCTGCTTGTCATCGAGGCTCGAATAGAGCGGCTCGGCGGCGTCGGCGACATTGCGCTGGTCGGCGGCCCGGTCGATCAGGAATTGCGCCTCGTTGCGCATCTGCTCGATAATGTCGTCTGGCGGATCGCGCTTGGCGCGGGCAACCCGAAGGTTGAGCCGCTCTGCACCATTATGCCCCAGGTAGTGCATGGCGCTCGAGAAACCGTACCAGTGCTTCTCCTGATCAGGCGTGAGGTTCAGTTCGGTCTTGATCCGCTCGATGTAGGAATCGCTGTTGGCGACGATCTGCTCCGCGGTCTGCTGCGGTGCGCCGCTCTGGGTCAGAACCGTAACATCCTTATTGTCCTTGTTGTCCGTGCCATTCGGCGCGGCGTTCTTCGCCTCCTTGCTCGCTTTGGCGCCCTTGCCCGCCTTGGCGGTCTTTGCATCCTTGTCCTTGCCCGGCTGCTTGGAATCCTTGCTGGCGTCCTTGGGCGGCGGCGCCTGATTGCCATTGTTGCCGACGCCGAGCACGCCGGTGAAGACGCCCACCACGCCGCCGATGGCGCCGCCGAGCACGCCGCCGACCGGACCTGCCGCCTTGTTTCCGGCCGCGGCTCCCTCCTGAACGCCTTTGACCAGACCTTGAGCATTCGCCACCGCGGCTGCGCCGAGCAGCAGCGCGAGCACGGACCCCAGCGCAAACCATCGTCGCAGGTGAAGCCGCGCTGGCAGCGCCGGTTTGATCATTCTCGTCTCCATCGTCGATCTGCCTGGCCTGTCGGGCGAGAGCCACCCGCCAATTGCAACTCTATCGTTTCCGCCGCGCCGAGGTCCAGACGCGGACATTTGCTGTCCACGTCCGAAAAGTCTTTCGCGCGAAGCGGTTATGCAGGCTTATTCGAAACTGCGGCGTAATTGCGCACGGATCATTCGAGCTCGATCGCTCAAAGTGTGCGTCGCAAAATGAACGCCCGCGGTTCGCCTGTAACCCATGGTCGCGAATACGATCGCGAGGTGCCGGGCACACCCTTAGTTCTAGACGAGAAGCCGTTCGGCTTTCTCGACAGACGCGATCAATCATGATCTGATCGCGCTACCAATTTGCTGCGACCTGCGTAAATTGCCGACGCCGGCCGGCGGCACCAAGACGGCACTAATAACTAATAAGAAAATCCAACAAGAACTCGAAGAAAGAAGTCTCTCAGAGGAAACTCCAACAACAACACCCAGGCGAGGAAACGAGATGTCACGCAAGACACTGACGCGACGTCAATTTGTGGCTGCCACTGCAATGTCCTCCGCGGCGCTGATCACGGCGCCCTATGTCCGGGGCGCTTACGCCGCCGGCAAGCTCTCGATCGGCTTCTGGGACCATTGGGTGCCGGGCGCCAACAAGGCCTCGACCGATCTCGTCAACGAATGGGCCGCGAAGGAGAAGGTCGAAGTCTCCATCGACTACATCACCAGCAACAACAAGAAGATCGAGCTGACCGCCGCTGCCGAAGCCCAGGCCAAGTCGGGTCACGACATTCTGCAGATGCCGAGCTGGTGGCCGCAGGCCTATGCCGAGAATCTCGAGCCGCTCAATGACGTCATGGAGCCGCTCCTCAAGCAGAATGGCGAAGTCAACGGCACCGTCAAATATCTTGGGCAGTCGGGCGGCAAATGGCTCGCGGTGCCCGCGACCCCAGGCAGCCAGATCAAGGGCCCCTGCTCCCGCATCGATCTGATGAAGCAGCACGCCGGCATCGACGTGCAGGAGATGTACCCGGCCGGCGGCCCGCCCAAGGTCGAAAACTGGACCATGGAGACCTTCCTGAAGGCGGCCGAGGCTTGCCACAAGGCGGGCTTCGCGTTCGGCATCGGCCTCGGCGAGACCACCGACAGCGTGGATACCGCCGGCGCAATTTTCCAGTCGTTCGGCGCCGAACTCGTCAACGCCAAGGGCGATGTCACGGTGAAGACCGATCAGGTTCGCCAGGCGATGGAGTTCTACAAGAAGCTGATCGCCTTCCTGCCGCCGGATGCACCGTCCTGGGACGACGCTTCCAACAACAAATGGCTGATCTCCGGCCGCGGCGCGATGATCCTCAATCCGCCGAGCGCCTGGGCCGTTGCCAAGCGCGATGCGCCACAGGTCGCCGAACAATGCTGGACGCACGGCTTCCCGTCCGGTCCGAAGGGACGGTTCGCACCGTACCTGCCCTACTTCTGGGGCGTCTGGAGCTTCGGCAAGAACAAGGAGGCGGCCAAGAGCCTGCTCGTTCACCTGTCCGCGCCATCATCGATCGAGAAGTTCGTCGCAGTGAGCGGCGGCTATGACCTGCCGGCTTACGCGAACATGACCAAGTTCAAGACCTGGGCGGAAGAAGGGCCGCCGAAGGGAACGCTCTTTCACTATCCGGACCCGTACAAGCATCAGACGCTGTCGATCGCGGCGTCGCCGGCGCCGCCCAAGGTCGCACAGCAGATCTACTTCCAGGCGACGCTGACCAAGATGGCGCTGCGTTATGCGCGCGGCGAGACGATGGAGCAGGCGCTCGCCTGGGCCGAGGGCGAGTGCGAAGGCTTCATGCGGAGCTAGGCCGGGGAGTGACAGGGCGGCTCGCGCCATGTGCGTGAGCCGCCCGGGCTCCGTGGTCCAATCCGCCCGACCGTGAAACCGCATGGCCGGCTTCCCGGTTGGACAGCAGACAAGAAGACTGACCCAAGGACTCTGTCATGGCCGATGTCGTCGTTGAGCGAGCTCGCGTTGCCCGTGGGGCTGGCGCCCGCAGGGGATCGAGCCTGCGCAATGCGCTCGGGCGAAAATCGACGGTTGCGTTCTTCCTGACGCTGCCGCTGATCCTCCTGATCGCGCTGCTGGTGCTCTACCCCGCCTTCTACTCCGTTCATCTGGCGACGCTGAACAAGTCGATGACGAAATTCGTCGGCTTCGGCAACTTCACCTTCCTGTTCAAGCGCGAGACGTTCTGGATGGTGGTGGAGCAGTCCTGCATCTTCGCGATCACGGCCGTGATCTTCAAGGCGCTGATCGGCTTCATCGTCGCACATTTCGTCCACAACATTCCCGCCAAGGGCCAGCGCAAATGGCGCGGCATGCTGCTGGTGCCCTGGGTGATCCCGCCGGCGATGAGCACGCTGGCCTGGCTGTGGCTGTTCGACCCTTCCTACAGCGCCTTCAACTACACGCTGTCCTTCTTCGGCGTCGGCCCGATCCCCTGGCTCGGCGACACTTTCTGGGCACGGTTCTCCGTCATCCTCGTCAACGTCTGGTACGGCGCGCCGTTCTTCATGATCATGTATCTGGCCGCGCTGAAATCCGTCCCCGATCAGCTCTATGAGGCCGCGGCGATCGACGGCGCCAATTGGTGGCAGCGGATCTGGTACGTCACCTTGCCTATGATGCGTAACATCATCGCAATCACCACCTTGTTCTCGCTGATCGTCACGTTCGCCAATTTCGACATCGTGCGCATCCTGACCTCAGGCGGTCCGCTGGATACGACGCATCTGTTCGCCACCTGGGCGTTCCAGGTCGGCATCCAGAGCAACGATATTCCGCTCGGCGCGTGCGTCTCGCTGTTCATGGTGCCGATCCTTGCCGTCGCAGCGATCTTCATCCTGCGCGATGTCTCCAAACGCGGGAACGAAGCCTGATGAGCTCACTTGCAATCGACAAGGCTGGCCCCACCCGCAAGGTCAAGTATGGCAGCATGAGCCGCGACCGCGCCTGGGCGCTGCGCTGGTCTTATTTCTTCCTCGTGCTGTTTGCGATCTTCTTCCTGACGCCGCCGGTCTACATGCTGATCACCTCGCTCAAGAGCAGTGCGGAGATCTCGGCGGCGACGAACCCCTGGTGGGTGTTCCATCCGACACTGTCGAACTATGTCGAACTCCTGACATCGAACCAGTTTTTGCGCTTCTTCTGGAATTCGTCGATCGTGGCGATCGCGGTCGTGATCATCACGATGCTGATCAGCATCCCCGCGGCCTTCGCGCTGGCGCGGATGAAGTTCTGGGGCTCGGCGACGCTAGCCACGGGCGTCTTCCTCACCTACCTGATCCCGGACAGCCTTTTGTTCATTCCGCTGTTCAAGATGCTCGCGGTCTTTCAGGACTATACCGGCATCACGCTGCTCAACAGATGGTACGTCCTGCTGTTCATCTATCCGACTCTGACCGTGCCGTTCTGCACCTGGATCATGATCGGCTATTTCGCCTCGATCCCGAAGGAGCTCGATGAGGCCGCCCTCATCGACGGTGCCTCCTGGCTCCAGACCCTGACGCGGATCTTCATTCCCGTCGCCCTGCCCGGCCTGATCGCCGCGACGATCTTCGCCTTCACCGTCTCCTGGGCACAGTTCCTCTATCCCCTGGTGTTCACGACGTCGGTGGACCAGTTCGTGCTGCCTGTCGGCATCACCACCACGCTGATCAAGGGCGACGTGTTCAACTGGGGGCAGATCATGACCGGCGCGCTGCTCGGCGCCGCGCCACCGCTGATCATCTACGCATTCCTGATGGACTACTACATTGCCGGCCTGACCGCCGGTGCGACAAAGGGTTGATGACTCATGGCTGACGTTGCTTTGCGGAAGGTAGTTAAACGTTACGACGATGTCGAAGCCGTGCGCGGCATCGACCTCGATATCGCCGATCATGAGTTCATCGTGCTGGTCGGCCCCTCCGGCTGCGGCAAGTCGACCACGCTACGCATGATCGCAGGGCTCGAGGACATCAGCGACGGCGACATCATGATCGGGGGCGACGTCGTCAACGACGTGCCGCCAAAGGACCGCGACATCGCCATGGTGTTCCAGAATTACGCGCTCTACCCGCACATGACGGTCGCGGAGAACATGTCGTTCGGCCTGCGCCTCAAGCACTATCCCAAGGCCGAGATCAAGGCGCGGGTGACCGAAGCCGCCCGGCTTCTCGACATCACCGACCTGATCGACCGCAAGCCGAAACAGCTCTCCGGCGGCCAGCGCCAGCGTGTCGCGATGGGCCGGGCCATCGTGCGCAACCCGAAAGTCTTCCTGTTCGACGAGCCGCTGTCCAATCTCGATGCCAAGCTGCGCGTACAGATGCGGATCGAGATCAAGAAGGTCCACCAGAAGGTGCGCACCACCACGGTCTACGTCACCCACGATCAGGTCGAGGCGATGACGCTGGCCGACCGCGTCGTGGTGATGAACAAGGGCCGCATCGAGCAGATCGGCACGCCGAACGAGCTCTATCACAAGCCGGCGACACGCTTCGTCGCGGGCTTCATCGGCTCGCCCGCGATGAACTTCATCCCGTGCCGGCTCGAGGATGTCGGCGGCACGCTTCAGATCCGTCTCACCGACCGCATCGCTTTCCCGCTGCCGCCGGCCCGCGCCGCACGCTACAACGCTCTGCCGCGCACCGAGAAGCTGCTGCTGGGCCTTCGCCCCGAGCATCTCACCGAGTCGCATGCGCATCTGGAGCCCGGCGTCGAGACCTTCGAGACCGTGCTCGACGTGACCGAACCGATGGGGATGGAGACGCTGGTCTATTTTGGGCTCGACGGCACGCCGGTCTGCGGCCGCGTCAATCCCAATGCCGGCGCCAAGGACGGGGCACCCATGCGTTTGGCGATGGACCTCAACAACATGCACCTGCTAAACGAGGCGTCCGGCGTCGTGTTGTGACGGCCGGACAAGAAACTCGCGCAGGCAGGGGACGATGGCGACCAACAAGAAGAAGATTTTCGTTACACAAACTTTGTCGCAAGGGGCACGCGCCCTCCTCACCCAGCGGGACGATATCGAGCTCGTCGAGTTTTCGAACCTGATCTCGGCGAAGGACTTCGAAGCCTTGCTCAAGAGCCATGCGCCGGTCCACGGCGTCGCGCTCGGTGCCACTGCCTTCGGCGAGACCGAGCTGGAGGCGTCCGGCGACATGAAGGTGGTGACCCGCATCGGCGTCGGCTACGACGCCGTCGACGTGCCCGCCCTCTCCCGCCGCAAGGTGCCGTTGATGGTCGCGGGCAGCGCGAACTCGCCCTCGGTCGCGGAAGCGGCGCTGTTCATGATGCTGACGCTGGCCAAGCGCGCGCAGGAGATGCACGCCTGCGTCAAGGACGGCAAATGGGCCGACCGGCTCGGCATGCTGCCGTTCGATCTCTACGGCAAGACCGTGCTGATCGTCGGCTTCGGCCGGATCGGCAGTCGCACCGCCAAGCGCTGCCTGGCGATGGAAATGAACGTCCAGGTCTACGATCCCTACAAGGGAGCCGCCGAGATCAAGGCAGCGGGCTGCGAGCCCGTCGCCGATCTCGATGCCGCGCTGCCCCATGCCGATTTCGTCACCATCCACTGCCCGAAGACGCCGGAAACCACCGGCCTGTTCGATGCGGCGCGGATCGGCCGGATGAAGCCGAGATCCTATCTAATCAACACCGCGCGCGGCGGCATCGTGAAAGAGGCCGCGCTCTATGACGCGCTCACTTCCGGAAAGATCGCCGGGGCCGGCATCGATGTGTTCGAGGTGGAGCCGCCGCCGCTCAGCAACGCATTGTTCGCGCTGCCCAACGTCATCATGGCTCCGCATGTCGCCGGCGTCACCGTCGAGGCCGTCCAGCGCATGAGCGAGCAGACCGCGCGCAACATCCTGAGTGCGCTGGACGGCGATCCCATCCGGCAGAACGTCATCAATCAGGACGTGCTGGGCTGAGTGAGCCAATGGTCGGGCGGCCCGTCCGCCCCGCCTTCGGAAGGCCAGAAAGCGTCCCATTTTGGTGCAGATCAAGCCCCAACTCAGCCTTAATCAAACGCGCGTAATGAGAGGGAAGCGCGGCGGTGGCGGGACAGACTGGCCGGCGCGTCGAGCTGGAGGATGGACCCTTGGCAGAGATCGACCCGACTGACCACGCGCTGGCGACCATCGCCAGCATTCTGGAGCACCCCGAGCACGTTCTGGTCGTTCGCGAGACCGAGACCGAAATGGTCGTCGCCGGAGAGCGTGAGCACATGGCCAACGACGAGCAGCCAGCTGTCGACGAGCATCCGGTGGTCGAGGAGCAGCCGCTGGTGCCGGAGCACACCGATGCCGACGGCTACAGCAAGATCGGCCCCGGCCCGATGGTCGCGATCCGCCTGAAATGGACGGTCCATCGCGGCGATGACGGCCAGTACTACGTCCATGAGACCATCGGCGAGCAGTCCGCCCCCGTGGTCAGCGGCCCGATGACGAGCGAGGCCGCCGTGCATTTCGTCGATGCGCAGGAGCACGAAGCGCATCGGCGCTTCGAAGAGCTGCGCAGCGAGATCGCCGGCCGCAGTTCGCTTGCCGACTATGAGCGCAAGGGCGAAGCTTAAGGCAGCTTGCAGACCGGATGTCTCTGCACCTCTCCCCGTCGGGGAGAGGTGAACATGCTTACCTGCGCCCGAGATAATCCTTCTTCACGAGCTCGACGCCGGCGTGCCGCAACAGGTCGTAGGCCGTCGTCACGTGAAAGAAGAACTGAGGGACGCTGAACGTCAGCAGCAGCGTCCGCCCGGTGAAGGGCAGCTCGGTGCCGTTCTTCAGCTTGAAGAAGACATTGCGTTCCGCCGCGGCGTCGATCGCAGCGCGCGGCAGGCTCTCGATGAATTCGATCGACGTCGCGATGCGCGCTTGAAGCCCGGCCATGTCGTGCTCCAGCACCGGCAGCGTGACCGGCTCGCGCTCGGCCAGCAAGGCCGGGGCGACCACGGCATGGCGGCAAGCCTCACCGACCTGCTGCGCCAGATCGTACATGTTCGGCGCAAGGCGCATACCGAGCAGAACCGCCGGATTGAACTTGCGAGTCTCGGCATAGGCGACGCCCTTGTCGAGCAATCCGGACAGGTTGCGCAAGTTAGGCACGAAGAGGCCGACCGAGGCCTCGTACATCGAGATCGTCACCTCTGAATTCCCTTCAATTCTGCCTCGCCAGCGACGGACATCTGGTCTAAATCCACGCCTCAAGAGCTGCACAATGACAGCTCGGGCATGGGTGGAAAAGAGATGATCGTTCGAATCTGGGCGGCTTTGGCCGTGGCGTTGCTGGTGAATGTCTCGGCGCATGCGCAGCAGGCGCCCTCGCGCCTCGACGAGATCGTCAAGCGCGGCACATTGCGCGTCGGCATGACCGGCGACTACAAGCCCTTCACCTATCTGGACAAGACCACGCAGCAGTTCAGCGGCTTCGACGTCGACATGGCGCAGGCCCTTGGCAAGGCGCTCGGCGTCAAGGTCGAATTCGTGCCGACGGCCTGGCCGAAGCTGATGAAGGATTTCGAGGCCGACCAGTTCGACATCGCCATGGGCGGCGTCTCGGTCACGCTCGACCGGCAGAGGAAGGGCTTCTTCTCCACGCCGATCATGCGCGAGGGCAAGACGCCGATCGCGCGCTGCGCCGACGTCGGCAAGTACCAGAGCATCGCCGACATCGACAAGAAGGGCACCCGCGTCATCGTCAATCCCGGCGGCACCAACGAGCGCTTCGCCCGTGCCAACATCAAGGATGCCGAGATCACCGTCTTCGCCGACAACACGGTGATCTTCGACGAGATCGCCAAGGGCAATGCAGACCTGATGATGACGGATGCCTCCGAGACGCGCTACCAGCAGAAGCAGCATGCCGGCGTGCTCTGCGCGGTGCATCCGGAAAAGCCGTTCGACTTCTCCGAGAAGGCCTACTGGCTCCAGCGCGACATGGCGCTGAAGGCCTTCGTCGACCAATGGCTGCATATTTCCATGGAGGACGGCAGCTACCGGAAGATCTACGCGACCTGGTTCGACTAGGCCGCGTCGTCCTGTCGCTCGCTTCGGCCAAACTGTGGACGGGTTCCGGGCGTATTGAACCCGAACGCACCGCAGCACGACTCATACGGATGAAAGTGATCTAGGTCACTTTTTGCGATCGAACCGGAGCGTATGCGTCGGTCCGGGGACCATCTGTTCAGGAGATGCGAAATGAGGAAGCTGTTGGCCACGGCCGCATTCCTATTGGCGAGCACGGCTGCTCAGGCACAGTACACCTTCGAATATGGCGGGCGCACCATCCGGATCGATCCGGACCGCGGCACGGTGCAGATTCCCGGCGTGTACGACAACACCGGCCAGGGCAAGGCCAAGAAGGCCAAGAAGAACGAGCAGGCGCCGCAGCAAGCCACGGTCGATCCGCAAGCGCCTGCGGCTGCTCCGGCACCGGCCCTCGCTCCCGCCGCCGCGCCCCCCGCAGCCGCCGTGCAGGCGCCTGCGCCCGCAGCAGCAGCGGCGCCGCCTCCCGCTCCGCCACCACCGGCCCCGCCGCCGGCCGTCACTGCCAACAACACGCCGGCCGCCACGGCCTTGGTGCCGCCGCCTGCGCCGCCTCCGGCCCCTGCTCCGGTCGAGCAGCAGGCAGCGCCCGCTGCGACCCCGCCGCCCGCCCCGACCGTGGCTGCCGCACCACCGGCGCCGCCTCCGCCACCCGCCCCGGCGCCTGCGCCCGCTCCCGTTCAGGCGGCTGCAGCCACGCCTGCTCCGGCGGCCGCGCCCACGCGCGATCTGAATTCGCCGCTCGGCGTCTGGCTCACCGAGGAGAAGGAGGGCAAGGTCCGCATCGAGCAATGCGGCACCAATCTCTGCGGCTATTCGGTCGATTCAAAATCGAACCAGAACGGCGAGCAGGTCCTGATCAACATGAAGCCCGGCAAGGACCAGAAATGGTCAGGCCGCATCCTCGATCCCAATTCCGGCTCGACCTACGATTCGACGATCGCGATGAAGGGCACCGACCGGTTGCGCGTGCAGGGCTGCGCCTTCGGCGGCATGTTCTGCGGCGGCCAAACCTGGACGCGCGTGAACTGAGTTTGGCTTCGATGCTCTGATCAGAACGAGGGGCCCGTGATCCGGGCCCCTTTGCGTTGTCCGAGGTGTGATGGCGAGGTGAGCCACCTCACAGAGCCTGCTGCAGGCGTGAGCCCCCTCACATCGCCGGTTCTGCGAGCCGTGCCACGTTCCCCTGCATGGTCAACCACAGGGGCGTGCCATGAACGGCATTCGCACAGGACTCTTCGTTACGCTTGTCGCCATTGCCTTTCCGCTGACACAGGCCGGTGCCACGACAAGCACTTTCGACGGCACATGGAATGTCCGCATCTCGTCATCGAGCGAGACCTGCGGCAACGGCGCGACCGTCGCGATCGGCATCAACAATGGTCAGATCGCGTCGAGCAGCGCCGCGGTGACGGCGTCGGGCCGGGTCGCCGATGCCGGCAGCATCAATGTCACCTTAAGCACCGGCATCAAGCGCGCCGTCGGCTTCGGCCGGCTCAGCGGCACGTCAGGCTCCGGCACCTGGCGCGGCGCCATGTGCACGGGGACGTGGACGGCGGAGCGGATGTAGGTCTTGTGTCCCGGACCCGGCGCGGCGCGAACCGCCGTGACGCTGAGCCGGGACCCAGCAGTGTCAATCCCTCGGAAGAGTCTGGGCCCCGGCTCGGCGACGCATCGCAGGGCGATGCGTCTTGTCCGGGGCACGGGACTAGCCGACCGCCGCCCCATACTCCGCGTCGGTCACCGGCTCCAGCCAAGTCGAGTAGACGCCGTCGAGCGCTTCCTGCATGGCGATGTGGCACATGCCGTTGGTCGGCGATGCGCCGTGCCAATGCACTTCGCCCGGCGGAATCCAGACGGTGTCGCCGGGGCGAATCTCGCGGATCGGGCCGCCCTTGGACTGGACGCGGCCGACGCCGGAGATGACGTAGAGCGTCTGCCCCAGCGGATGGTGATGCCAATTGGTTCGTGCGCCCGGCTCGAACGCGACGCGCGAGCAGTTCAGCCGTGCCGGCGCGGGCGCCATGATGACGGGGTCCTGCCACACAGTGCCGGTGAAGTGTTCCTTGGGCGCGCGGCGGGTCGGCCGCGTGCCTGCAACAGTGATTTCCATGGGGATTACCTCGCTGCTTCCCGATTACTTCTTGCTGGCGGCGTAGCGCGCCTTGGTCTCGGCGTTCATGGGATAGAGGCCCGGCAGCACGGCGCCGTTGTTCACCTCGTTGACGATCCAGGCCTCCATGCGCTCCTGCTCGACGCCCTCGGCGAGCACGTGATCGAGCATCGCCTGCGGGATCAGCACGCAGCCGTCCTGGTCGGCGACCACGATGTCGTTCGGGAAAACGGCGACGCCGCCGCAGCCGATCGGCTCGCCCCAGCCGACGAAGGTCAGGCCCGCGACTGAAGGCGGCGCGGCATAGCCGTCGCACCAGACCGGAAGATTGGTGCCGAGCACGCCCTCGACGTCACGCACGACGCCGTCGGTGACCAGCGCGGTCACGCCGCGCTTGACCATGCGCGCGCAGAGGATGTCACCGAAGATGCCGGCATCGGTGATGCCCATGGCATCGACCACGGCGATGCAGCTTTCGGGCATCGCCTCGATCGCGGTGCGGGTCGAGATCGGCGACGACCAGGATTCCGGCGTCGCCAGATCCTCGCGCGCGGGCACGAAGCGCAGGGTGAAGGCCGGTCCCACGAGGCGCGGCAGGCCCGGGCGCAGCGGCCGCGCGCCGCGCATCCACACATTGCGCAGGCCCTTCTTCAGCAGGACCGTGGTGATGGTGGCGGTGGTGATGCCGGCGAGGGTCTTGCGGGCTTCGGGTGACAGCGACATGGAAACAGACGAGCTCCGGATGGGCGGGAAAGAACGCGCGCATCTTGCGAGCCGCAGCCCTTGCGTCAAGGGCCAAGAGGCTAGCAATAACGCAGGGCCGCTGGGCTATTATGCGACGCGATAACAAGGCCTTATCGCTTCCCCCAGCATTAATTTATTGGACTTGCGAGCGCATTTACGCGAAGCAGGAAGAAGCGGAACTCGAACGCCGGGGGCCGCATTCTTCAGAAGCCCGATTTCGACAGCTCATGGCCGCGACGCTTCCCCCGCCCCGCCTTCTGCCCAGTGGCGACAGCGCCGTCACGGTCGAGTTCAGCCGCACCATCGATGACGATGCCAACCAGCGCGTGCTGGCGCTCGACAAGGCGCTTGCAGCAAGCCCGATCGACGGCATCACTGAAGCCGTGCCGACCTATCGCTCGCTGCTGGTGCACTATGATCCCGGCAAAATCGGTTTCGATACGCTCGGCGACAAGCTGATCGCGCTCGCCAGCCAGAAGTTGCCGCCGGCGACAAAGGCGCGCCGCTGGCGCATTCCCGTCGCCTATGGCGGCGAGCACGGCATCGATCTCGAGGATGTCGCCAAGGCGCTGAGCTCCACGCCGGACGACATTGTCGCCCGCCACGTTGCCGGCGACTACAAGGTCGCCATGATCGGATTCACGCCGGGCTGGTCCTACCTCAGCGGCCTCGACAAATCCCTCCACATGTCGCGGCGGCAGAATCCGCGCGTGCTGACGCCCGCCGGCACGATCTCGATCGGCGGCGTCCAGGCCGGCATCCAATGCCTGGCCGCCCCGAGCGGCTGGCACCTTTTGGGCCGCACGCCGGTGCGGACCTATCAGCTCCACCGCAATCCGACCTTCCTCACCGAACCCGGTGATCGCGTGACGTTTTTCGCCATCGACCACAAGACGTTCGAGGAATTGGACCGCGCTGCGGAAGCTGGCGAGATCATCGCCGAGCAGGTGGTCGCATGAGCCGGCTCGTCGTCGCCAGCATCGGCCCTGCAAGCTCAGTCCAGGATGGCGGCCGCCACGGCGCGCAGCGCTACGGCCTGACGGTGAGCGGAGCGATGGACCGGCTGTCGCTTGCTGCGGCAAACACGCTTGTCGGCAACGGGCCGTTTGCGGCCGCAGTCGAGATCGGTCCATTCGGCGCCTCCTTCACCGCCTGTGATGGTGCCGTGCGCGTCGCGATTTCAGGCGCGCCGCGCAATGCGGATATCGCCGGAAATCCGATCGCGATGGACACATCGGTGACCTTGAAGGATGGCGAGACGCTGACGCTGGGCTTTGCCCGCGGCGGCGCCTTCACCTATCTCGCCATCGAAGGCGCCATCAAGGGCGAGGCGGTGTTCGGCAGCCTCGCCGTGAATGCGCGCGCGGGCCTCGGCAGCCCCTACCCGCGCCCGCTGCAGGCCGGCGACGAGTTCAGCGTCGATGCCGCCAGCGGCGCGAGCGAAGTGCGGATCGAATTGCCGAAGCCCGTGGGCGGCCCGATCCGTGTTCTGCTGGGTCCGCAGGACGACGAGTTCGACGATGCCAACAAGGCGCTGTTCCTGGACAGCGAGTGGAAGATCTCGGCGACCTCCGACCGCATGGGCTACCGGCTCGAGGGCCCCGTGATCAAGCATCTGCACGGCCACAACATCGTCTCCGACGGCACCGTCAACGGCAGCATCCAGGTGCCCGGCAACGGTGCGCCGATCGTGCTGATGATGGACCGCGGCACCTCCGGCGGCTATCCGAAGATCGCAACCGTGATCACGGCCGATATTGGCCGGCTGGCGCAGACCTCGGCGGGAACCGCATTCCGCTTCAAGGCCGTCAGTATGGCCGAGGCGCAGGACGAGGCGCGCAAATTCGCGCAACTGATCCGCAGCCTGCCCGATCGCCTGCGCTCTGCCGACACCGTCGCGCTCAACATCGAGGCGCTCAGCGATGCTAACGTTGCGGGCTATGCCGTGAGCGCCGTCGACGCAGGGACGTGGCAGGTCGCGGCGGAACCGTAAACGGCAACAAAGACCAGAGGCGGAGAGCACCCATGAAGACGATCGATCTCAATTGCGACCTCGGCGAAGGTTTTGGCGCGTGGGAGATGGGCAATGACGCCGCCATGATCGAGCTGGCGAGCTCGGTCAATGTCGCCTGCGGCTTCCACGCCGGCGACCCCGACATCATGCGCCGGACGGTGGAGCTGGCAAAGGCGCGCGGCGTCTCGGTCGGCGCGCATCCTGGCTACCGCGACCTGCACGGCTTCGGCCGGCATCCGATCGCCGGCCTGAAGGCCTCCGAGATCGAGAACCTCGTCGCCTACCAGATCGGCGCGTTGCAGGCGATCGCGACCGCGGCCGGCCACAAGGTCACCCATGTGAAGGCGCATGGCGCGCTCTCCAACGTCGCCTGCGAGGACGACATGACGGCGAAGGCGATCGCCGCCGGCATCAAGGCGGTCGATCCCAGCCTGATCTTCGTCGTGCTCGCCAATTCGAAGCTGGTGAAGGCCGGTGAAGCGGCCAATCTGCCGATGGTGCACGAGGTGTTCGCCGACCGCGCCTATGAGGACGACGGCAACCTCGTCTCGCGCAAGAAGCCCGGCGCGGTGCTGCACGATGCGAAAGTGATCGCCGATCGCGTCGTGCGCATGGTGCAGGACGGCGCGGTGGTCTCGGTGACGGGCAAGGTGATCAAGATGCGCACCGATACGGTCTGCATCCACGGCGACACGCACGGCGCGGTCGAGATCGCGCGCAGTGTGCGTCAGGCGTTGAAGGAAGCGGGAATCGAGGTCGCGCCGTTCAAGCGCGGGGCGTGAGGCACGGCGGTGCCGTAGCAACCATTAAACGCCGAGGAGTTTTTCAGTCCACGGCGTTCCGCGTTGCACGACGGTGTTGGCATAGATGAGCAGCTTGCGCGCGCATGCGACGAGAGCGGCATTGTGAGCCTTTCCGGCCGCAGTCAGGCGGGCATAGAGGGCCATGACGGCCTTATTCCAGCGGAAGGCCGCAGGCAGGGCTGCCGCAAACAGAGAGCGACGCAGGCGAGCGCGGCCGCCGGCGATACGGCGTTGGCCCTTGTACTGCCCGCTATCGTTGTCGAAGGGAGCCAGCCCGGCAAGGGCTGCGACTTCCTCCCGGCTGACACGGCCGAGTTCAGGCATGCGGACCAGGAGGGCCAGTGCCGTGCGCTCACCGATCCCGGGAATGCTCATCACGAGGTCAAGGCGGACAGCGAGATCGTGGTGAGCGCGTAGTTGCTTGGCGATGTGACGGATTTGGGAGAGCCGCCTTGCCTTCAACCGGGCAATGTCATCCAGCACGATGCGGCGTAGCCCAGGCTTATCGAGATGCTCGAGCCGGGTCTTGAAGCGCTTGATGTCGTCCTCGATCTGCTCGAGGAAGGTGAGCTGCTCGGCGAGCTCCGCCAAGCGCGGATCCGGCGCACTCCTCACCTCTTCGAGCGATGCCGCGCAGGCAGCAATCAGCGCGGCATCCAGCGTATCGTTCTTGGCGCGACGCAATCGGGAGCGGCCGAACGCCTTGACCTGGATCGGCTGCAGCACCAGCACGATGACGCCGGCCGCACGCAAATGCTCCACTACCCCACGCTCGTAACCGCCGGTCGCTTCGATCCCGACTCGCTTGACGCCAGCTTTGGTCAGCAGTTGCACCAGCTTCCGCCAACCGGGAAGGTCGTTGGCGACCTCCCAACCCTCGTCTCGACCATGAACTACAATGTCGAGCTTCGCCTTGGACGTATCGATTCCCGCTGTCGTCGTGCTAGTCTGTGCCATCTTCGTCGACCCTGCCTTGTGAAGCGAACCTGATTGTTCCGGCAACCATCCGGGTCCGATGAAGGTGCTGGCGCGATCCTGCTACGGGGCAGCCACAAACTGCTCAGGGTGGGCGCGATCCGATCGCCAGCGGCCTGCCGCGGGTTGCAGCCGCGGCAGGCCATTCCTCACGGAACACGCCGACAATATCTGATTGCGCTATTACAAGGGTGGGCAAAGCGGAGCGTGCCCACCAAGCCGGTCTCGCATGTTGAGAGATGGTGGGCACGGCGCTGCGCGCCTTTGCCCACCCTACGAAGTCCAATCAGAACGGATGCACCGAGAGCGTGCCGAACACGATCGCCGCGATGACGGCAAACGCGCTATAGAGAGCGGCATGATGCATGCTCGCCCCGGTCCGCCGCGAGAGCGAGCGCGCGTAGAAATGCAGCCTGGCTTCCGCCGATAGTTCGCGCATGGTCGATCTCCAACGCCCCATTTGTGGGATTATGAAGGATCAACCCTGGCGGGAGGCAAGACAGCAGCGCAAATAGCGATGCGCCTTCTCTGACGACGCCACGTCGCAGATGCAAATTCTCTCTACGTGCGGGTTCCGAGAATCTTATTCGTTCAAATCCGAGCCAGTTGGAACCGGCCCGGATGACGGTGTGGTGACAGCAGGCTTAGTAGACGTCAGCCTGGAAGCGGCCGGTCTTCTTGAGCTCGGCGACGAAACTGACGGCTTCGTCGGTCGAGCGCGCGCCGAACTGGGCGACGATGTCGACCAGCGCACGCTCGACGTCCTTGGCCATGCGCTTGGCATCGCCGCAGATGTAGAGATGCGCGCCTTCGGCAAGCCACGTCCACAGCTCACGTCCGACCTCGCGCATGCGGTCCTGCACATAAAACTTCTTCTCGCCATCGCGCGACCAAGCCAGCGACAGGCGCGTGAGCAGACCCGACGTCTTCATCGCGTTGAGCTCCTCCTGGTAGAAGAAGTCGCAATCGCTGCGCTGATGGCCGAAGAACAGCCAATTCTTGCCGGGCGCGCCGGTGGCCTTGCGGTCGAGCAGGAAGGCGCGGAACGGCGCGATGCCGGTGCCGGGGCCGATCATGATGACTGGCGTCTTCGGATCCTGCGGCAGGCCGAAGGCGTGTGCCTTCTGCACATAGACGTTGAGTTTCTCGCCTTCGGCAATGCGATCGCCGAGGAAGGTCGAGGCGACGCCGAGGCGCTTGCGCTTGCCAATCACGTAGCGGACGGAGTCCACCGTCAGCGACAGCTTTCCGGGCGTCGCGTTGTGCGAGGACGAGATCGAGTAGAGCCGTGGCTGGAGCGGCTCTAGCGCCTCGACGAAGGCCTCCGGGTGCGGCCGCGTGCCCGAAAACTTCTGCAAGGCCGCCATGACGTCGAGGGTGGCGGCATCGCCATCGGGATCCTCGCCCTGCGCCAGCGCCCGCGCCTTCTCGCGCTGCGCGCCGCCGGTGATGAAGGAGATCAATTCGAACAGCGTGTCGGGCGCCGGCGACAGCGAGACGTCGTCGATCAGAACTTCGCGCAGCGTCTTGCCGTTGACTTTGGTGGTGTGGGAGGCGCCGAGCAGCGCGATGATCTGGTCGACGAGGCCGACATCGTTGCGCGCGAACACACCAAAACTGTCGCCGACGACGTAGTCGAGCTTGCTCTCGGAGAGATCGAACTCGATGTGATAGGTTTCCTTCTCCGATTTCCCCTTGTTGAGCAGGCGGCGCGACAGGAAGGTTGCGGCAACAGGGTTGTCGCGTGAGCGCCCCGCCTCTGCGATCGTCACGGTCACGGCCGGCGCCGGAGCGTCCGCCTTGTCCGCCGCTTTGGCCACTGGCGCCTTGTCGAGCTCCTCGTACAGGGACTTCAGCATCCGCGCGGTTTCCTTGCCGCCGGGGACGCAGAGGTTGAGCCGTGCTTCGCTGCGGCTCGCGATCGCCTCCGAATAGTCGTGGCAATTGTAGCCGCACTGGCCGCAATCCTGCTGCGCCATCGCCGCCATCATCTTGCGGCGCACGGGGCGCCCCTCGGCGAGCTTCATCCGCTCAGCGATCGGCATGGTCTGGTCGTGCCATGGCGCTTCGCCGTCGTCGCCGTCACCGGCTCCGCCTTGCATGACGGCGGCACCCTGCTCCGCCGACAGCGGCGCGGCCACGTCGGGCGACAATAGCCCGGCGAAGAAGCCGTTCAGCCAGGAACGCTGCGCATCAGAGAACGGCGCGCTGGCGGGAATGATGTCGAGTTTCGGCGGAGGCGTGATCTGGTTCATGCGGACACCTGTGCATCGGCAAGCTTGCGCAGCGTTTCGCCGTCATGGCGGCGCGCAAAGGACAGGAAGGTTTCTTCGGGAGACGAGCGATGGGCGATATAGGCCTTGAGCAGTGCTTCGACCGTCTTCGGCGCGTCGTCGGCTTTGAGGTCGTGATAGACCTCCTGCCCGACGTCGGCGTCGGGGCCGAACCCGCCGCCGGTGAAGAGGTGATAGCCCTCGACCGTGTCCTCCTCGTTCACGGGCACGCGCGCGCCGATCAGCCCGATGTCGCTGATGTAATGCTGCGCGCAGGAATGGTGGCAGCCGGTGACGTGGATGTTGACCGGCTTGTCCATCGCGACGCGCGGCTCGCACCAGTCACCGATCTCGGCGGCATGGCGCTTGGTGTTCGCAGCGGCGAAGCGGCAGCCGGCATTGCCGGTGCAGGCGATCAGGCCGGCGCGGATGTGCGAAGCCTCGACCGCGAGCCCGATCTGCTTGATCGCGGCAACGGCGAGTTCGACATTCTCGTCGCGCACGCCCGAGATCAGCAGGTTCTGCCAGACCGTCAGGCGGACCTCGCCGTCGCCGAGGTCACGCGCGATCTTGGCGAGACCGCGCATCTGATCAGAGGTTAGCTTGCCGAGCGTCAGCGACACGCCGATCCAGTTGAGGCCGTCCTGCTTCTGCTTGTGCACGCCGACATGCGCCATGCGGTCCGCGGCCGGCCGCGGCGCAAACGCCTGTTCGGGCACGCGGGTGAACGGCGTCTTCAACCGCTCCTCGACCAGCTTGAGGAAGCCGTCATGGCCCATGCTGTCGAGTACGTATTTCAGCCGCGCCTTGTTGCGGTTGGTGCGGTCGCCATGGTCGATGAACACGCGCACGATTGCGTCCGCGACAGCGGTCGCCTGCTCCGGCTTGACGATGATGCCGGAATATTTGGCGAAATCCTTGTGGCCGGTGATGCCGCCAAGGCCGAGCCGGAACCAGACCCCGGGCTCGACGCCGAAGCCGTCTTTCACCTCGTAAGCCGTGAACGCGATGTCGTTGGTCTCCTCGAGCACCGCGATCCTGCCGGCGCCGTCGAAGGCGACGTTGAACTTGCGCGGCAAGCCGTAGAGCGAGCGATCGTTGAGGATGTGATAGTGCCACTCGCGCGCATAGGGCCGCGTGTCGATCAGCTCCTGCGGATCGATGCCGGCCGTCGGCGTTCCCGTCACGTTGCGGATGTTATCGGCGCCGGAGCCGCGCGAGCACAGGCCGAGATCCTGGATGCCCTCGATCAGCTTCACGGCATGCTTCGGTGGGATCTCGCGGAGCTGGAGATTGGCGCGCGTCGTGACATGGCTGTAGGGACCGCAGAGTTCGTCGGCGAGATCTGCAAGGCCGGACAGCTGCCAGTGCTTCATGATGCCGTTGGGAATCCGCAGGCGGCACATGTAGGAGTCCTGCGTCGGCGCGACATAGAAGATGCCGTAATAGCGCCAGCGGAAATTGTCCGCCGGGCTCGGCGGCGCGTTGTCGAGCGCCTGCTGGCGCAGCCGCGGATAGGCATCGAAGGGATGCTCGTCGCGCTTGAACTTCTCCTGGTCGGCGAGCTTCTTGCCCCCGGCGATGACCTTGTCCTGCGCCTTGATGTGCACGGCATCGGGGCCGGTGGGCTCGGCGTTCGCCTTGCCGGCACCGCCGCCGCCGAGACCGCGACCGACCCGGCTGATCTGCAGACCGGTCGTGAAGCCTTCGAGATAGCGTTTCTGCTCGTCGGTAAAGTCGACTGCGAGCGTATCGATTTTCATGGTCGGTAACGAAGCTCCTGCGGCCACCGAGGTGGCATCGACGGAAATTGGCGCGACCCGAAAGGCACCTTGCTGGCTCGAGAGCCGGCCTAGCCACCCAACGGTCCGATCAGCTTCGTTGCTGCGGGACTTGGCTCAGCAGTCACCTGTGACAAGCTGGCTGCAGTGCAACATTCAAGTTGCGTGCCAGCTTCGGCGAAATGAAAGATGTCGTGATTTCAAGAAATTAGCGGAGATCCCGGAACATTCCGAGCCCGAATTAGCTCATGAAATTCGAGCACTCGGCTCAAAATTTAGTCGATGAGCAAAATTGCACAAAAATTATGCAATAGCGAATCAGGCCTTCCAACGCCCCACTTCGAAGGCCTCAAGGTGCCCCAAAATGTTGTTGGCATCGAATACAGGCCCGGCGAAGGCCCCAAATGCCGCCGGGGCTTCCTCGGGCGGGCGGCGGCCGAGGGCCGCGTCGTAAAGGTCGGGCCTGAACACCGCCATGGCGGTCTTGACACCATCGGGGCTCAAGGCCGCCTGCCCCCACCGCACCATCTGCGCATAGAGCCAGGCAGCCTGGACCGGATCGGGGCGCCCTGCCTCCTCGCGTCCGACCAGGAGATAGCGGCCGCTCTCGCGGAAGGTGCCGTCCGGCGAAATCTTCAGGCGTCCCGTGAGGGTGCGCTGGATGACTTCGGCATCGACGCCGATCCGCTCGGGTTGCGCCAGAATCCGCGCCGCTTCGATCCGGTTTTCCGGATGCTCGATGAACTCGGCCGCCTTCATCGCCGCGCGCACGAGGCTAGCGACCACGTCCGGATGCTTGTCGGCCCAGACCTGGCGGACGGCCAGGACCTTCTCCGCCGCGCGCGCCAGGATGTCGGAGACGAAATGCAGGATGTGGCCGATGCCAAGATCGACCGCGATCGAGTTCCAGGGTGCACCGACGCAGAATGCGTCGACATGGCCGCTCTTGAGACTGTCCACCATGTAGGGGGGCGGCAGCACCACCAGGCGGACGTCCTCGTCCGGATCGACGCCGGCCGCCGCCATCCAGAACCGCAGCTGGTAATTGTGGGTCGAGAACGGAAAGGTCATGCCGAAGGTCAAAGGCTCCGCGCCGGCCTTGCGGCGCTTGGCGACCACCTTCGCCAGCGCCTTCGCGGTGACCATCGGATCGAAGCGGTCGCCGTCGATCTCCTCCATCAGCGCGGCATGCAGCGCCGGCGACACCGTGATCGCATTGCCGTTGATGCCGAGATTGAAGGGCGCCGCGATCGGCACCTTGACGTGGCCGAGCCCGAGCGAGGACGCGATCGCGACGGGGGCGAGCAGATGCGCGGCGTCGAACAGGCCGATATTGAGCTTGTCGCGGACGTTGGACCAGGACACCTCGCGCACCAGCTCGACCTCGAGCCCTTCGGCGGCGGTGAATCCCTTGTCGACGGCGACGATCAGGGCTGCGGCATCGACCAGCGGGATGAACCCGATACGGAGCGGTCCAGTCATTTCAGCATCTCCGATGCGGTGATGATCGACTGGGCGATCTCGCCGATTTTCTTCTTCTCGCGCATCGCAGTGGAGCGCAGCAGCACATAGGCCTCGTCCTCGGTCAGGCCCTTCACCTTCATCAGGATGCCCTTGGCGCGCTCGATGATCTTGCGATCCTCGAGCTGCGACTTGGTGCGCTCCAGCTCCTCCTGGAGCTTGGCGAAGGCGTTGAAGCGGGACACGCAGAGGTCGAGGATCGGCTTGATGCGCTCCTTCTTCAGCCCGTCGACGATGTAGGCCGATACCCCCGCCTCCACCGAGGCCTGGATCGAGGCGGAATCGCTCTGGTCGACGAACATCGCGATCGGCCGCTTCACGGCGCGGCTGACCTGGAACATCGCCTCCAGCACGTCGCGGCTGGGATTTTCCAGATCGATCAGGATGATGTCGGGATCGACCGCATAAATACGGGCAAGCAGGCTCTGCATCTCGCGGATATGGACGACCTGCGTGAATCCGGCCTCCCGCAATCCTTCCTCCAGGATCGCAGCCCGGATCGGGCTTTCGTCGACGATCACGATTTTGGGCGACTGTTCGGCGCTCATAGCTCACTCACCACCAGTGATTCATCCATAGCACGCCGGAACGCCCTGCAAAGGGTTGTAATTGTGGGCAATTGGGACTAGCTCAGGCCCGTCAATCAGGCAGTTTCAGATATGGATCAGACGGCTGCGCCCAAGGTCAGCTTCGTATCGCTCGGGTGTCCCAAGGCATTGGTGGATTCCGAGCGCATCATCACGCGCCTGCGCGCCGAGGGCTATGAGCTCGCCCGCAAGCATGATGGGGCCGACATCGTCATCGTCAACACCTGCGGATTCCTCGACAGTGCCAAGCAGGAATCGCTCTCGGCGATCGGCGAGGCCATGGCCGAGAACGGCAAGGTGATCGTGACAGGCTGCATGGGTGCGGAACCCGAGCAGATCGAGCAGGCCTATCCCGGCGTGCTCTCCATCACTGGCCCGCAGCAATATGAGAGCGTGCTCGACGCCGTGCACCGCGCCCTGCCGCCGGCCCACAATCCGCATCTCGACCTGGTGCCGCCGCAGGGCATCAAGCTGACGCCGCGCCACTACGCTTACTTGAAGATCTCCGAGGGCTGCAACAACCGCTGCACCTTCTGCATCATCCCGAAGCTGCGCGGCGACCTCGTCTCGCGCCCCGCCAACGACGTGCTGCGCGAGGCCGAGCGCTTGGTCGGTGCCGGCGTCAAGGAATTGCTGGTGATCTCGCAGGACACCTCGGCCTATGGTGTCGATCTCAAATACGCCGAGAGCCCGTGGAGGGATCGCCAGGTCCGCGCCAAATTCCTCGATCTCGCGCGCGAGCTCGGCGAGCTCGGGGCCTGGATTCGGCTGCAATATGTCTACCCCTACCCCCATGTCGACGAAGTCATCGCGCTGATGAATGACGGCAAGGTGCTGCCCTATCTCGACATCCCGTTCCAGCATGCGAGCCCCGAGGTGCTGAAGGCGATGAAGCGCCCCGCGGCGCAGGACAAGACGCTGGCGCGCATCAAGCGCTGGCGCGAGGAATGTCCAGATCTCGCCTTGCGCTCGACCTTCATCGTCGGCTTTCCCGGCGAGACCGATGCCGATTTCGCCTATCTGCTCGACTGGCTGGATGAGGCCGAGATCGACCGCGTCGGCTGCTTCAAATACGAGCCGGTTGCGGGCGCCACGTCGAACGCGATCGAGAATCCCGTGCCCGAAGAGGTCAAGCAGGAGCGCTACAACGCGCTGATGGCCCGCCAGCAAAAGATCTCTGCGCGCAGGCTGAAGCGCAAGATCGGCACGCGCCAGCAGATCATCATCGACGAGGTCGGCCCGACGGTGGCCAAAGGCCGCTCCAAGGCCGATGCGCCGGAGATCGACGGCGCGGTCTATCTCTCCAGCCGCCGCCCCTTGCGCATCGGCGAGATCGTCACGGCCAAGATCGAGCGCGCCGACGCATACGACCTGCACGGCAGCGTCGCGGGGTTCTGACGGCGTTTCGCTGTTGCGATCGGTCTAGCCGCGGGCTCGCTGCAACCTCTCCCGCTTGCGCGAGAGGTCGACGAAGCGCCGGGTGAGGGCTTTCTCCTCGTTGGTGTCTCTCTGCAGAGGCCCCCTCTCCCCAGCCCTCTCCCGCAAGCGGGAGAGGGAGCGGACCGTCGCTGGTGCTGCAGCTCTATCAAACCAGCCATTTCGGCACCCAGCGCTCCGGACGCGGTGCGCGGGCGAGATCGGCCTGTGCCTCGGATAATTTCGCCGGCTCACCCTCGATCGTCGGGCGCACATCGTATTCGAAATTCGGCATGATACGGCCGTCGGCATAGAGCCCGAAATGCATCGCGTACCACAGCCCGAGCTCGGGCTGGGCGCGGCGCATCTGCTCGCGCAAATCGCGCAGCAGGGATTCGATCGAGGCCGCTTCCTCGAATGGCTGCGGCCCGCGCGAAAGGACGCGCGCCTCGTACTGCTTGCCGACGATTGCGATCTCGAAGCGCGTCTGGTCCCAGGGCTTTTTACCCTTTGGAAGATGCGCCGCCAGCCGCCAGCCGAGCTCGGCCATCAGGCGGTGATTGGCCCAATAGTCCTCGCGATCGCGGCTCCACTTCTCCACGAAGCCGCGGAAATCGGGCAGCTCCGAAGATGCATCCTCGGGCGCCGCTATTTCGCCTGTCGGACGGCCAGCGAGCCACTGCGCGAGTTCGACCGTCTGGCACTCGACCTCGTCATGCGGCTTCAGATCGCTCCAGGCGTTGTCGAATTGCTGCGACGTCAGTTTTGCAAGCAGCCCGTCGAGGCTCGGCGCCAGCAATTCGTAGTCGCCCTCCGATCCCAGCCCCACGATCGGCGGATTGTCGCGGTCGAGACCGGCGCCATACCAGCCGCCGACTGCCGAGCCATCCGGCAACCGCATGAACAGCGAGAACCTGTCGCGCAAGGGACTGCCGTCGACGATCGGCGCATGATCGGAGAACTGGCCCTGCAGCGAGAAGCAGCCGACGCTGCCCCAGGGCCGCCCCTTCAGCCAACCGGCGAAGTCGAGCAACAGGGATGGCGCCTCGATGCCCGGCGGAAACGCGCCGCGGACGCTGTCGAGGTCGATCGGGTAAGGCGTGTCGGACAAGGCTGAATACTGTCTCGTTGGTCCCGGCCCCTCTTGGTCTGAGCCGCGGTGCGTCCGGTTCGAACCAATTCGCGTCCTTCAATCACAAACGCGCCAGCGGCGCGATGGTTGCTGGCCGGGCAATCGATGAGCTGCGAGTGACGTCCGGCTCTTCGCGCCGTTCCGACACACGCCGGGCGAGTGTTTCGCAAACCGTCCGCTTGACAAGCCTTGCCGTTCGGCTGTAGGGACGCGCCCCATGATCAACTCTCGGACCCACCGCCGCGCAGCTTTCCGTCGTCGCACCCGCGACGATGATGGGTTGCGCCATGTCCGACGACGCCGCTGATCGCCTGAATTCAGCAGAGTTTTCGAGAAGGCCGCACCCGCAAAGTGCGGCCTTCTTGCTTTTTCGCGCGTCTTTTCCACCCGCCTCCAGAGGAGTTCGACATGACCACCGCCACCCATCCGTATGATGCGCTGATGGACATCACTGCACGGCCCAAGGCCGTGTTCGTCCGCGGCGCCGGCTCCTACCTCTGGGACGACAGCCGCAAGCGCTATCTCGATTTCGTGCAGGGCTGGGCCGTCAACTGCCTCGGCCACTCGCCGCCCGCGATCGCCGATGCGCTGGCCGCGCAGGCCAAGCGGCTGCTGACGCCGAGCCCGGCCTTCTACAACGAGCCGAGCCTGAAGCTTGCCGAGGCGCTGGTCGATGGCAGCGCGTTCGATCAGGTGTTTTTTGCCAACTCGGGCGCGGAAGCCAATGAGGGCGCGATCAAGCTGGCGCGCAAATACGGCAGCCTGCACAGGAACGGCGCGTTCGAGATCATCAGCTTCGAAGGCGGCTTCCACGGAAGGACGCTTGCGACGATGTCGGCCTCTGGCAAGAAGGCGTTCGAGCCGCTGTTCGAGCCCAAGGTCGCCGGCTTCAAGAAGGCCAAACTCAACGACATCGCCTCGGTGGAGAAGCTGATCAACGACAACACCGTCGCTGTTATGCTCGAGCCGATCCAGGGCGAGTCCGGCGTGTGGCCGGCGACCGATCAGTTCCTGCAAGAGCTGCGCGCGCTCACCGAGGCGCACGGCCTGTTACTGATCTTCGACGAGATCCAGACCGGCATGGGCCGGACCGGAAAGCTCTTTCACTACGAGCACACGGGGATTTCGCCTGATATCATGACGCTCGGCAAGGGCATCGGCGGCGGCGTGCCGCTCGCCGCTCTGCTTGCGACCGAACGCGCCTCCTGCTTCGCGCACGGCGATCAGGGCGGCACGTTCAACGGCAACCCGATCATGTGCGCGGCAGGGCTTGCGGTGCTTCAGGAGGTCAGCAAGCCCGCCTTCCTGAAGGCGGTGACCGAGACCGGTCTCCTGCTCGAAAGCGAGCTGCAAAAGGTCTCGGCCCGGCACGGTCTCGGCGGCGTGCGGGGACGCGGGCTCCTGCTCGCGCTCGACCTCAAGCTGCCGATGGCGCCCGGCATCGTCGCGCAAGCGTTCGAAGCCGGCGTGCTCCTCAACGCGCCACAGGTCGACACGCTGCGGTTCATGCCGTCGCTGAACGTCACGAAGGGAGAGATCGCCGAGATGATCGATTGTCTCGACGGGATTTTGACCAAGGCGGGTGCAGCAAGACGGGTGGCCTAGGATCTGTCTCGTGCCCCGGACGCAGCGCAGCGCCCCTTCGGCGGTGCGCTGCAGAGCCGGGGCCCATCTCTCCGCAGCGTCCCGCGCCGCCTTCTCGGTCCCGGCTCTGCACAGCGGCGTAAGAACGCTGCAGCGCGTCCGGGACACGAGAGCGGATGATGACGGAAGAACTACGGCTTCAAGATCGACGCGCCCGTCGTCTTGCGGCTTTCCAGATCGATATGCGCCTTCGCGGCGTCCTTGAGCGCGTAGGCGTGGTTGATCGGCACATGCAGCTTGCCATTGATGACGGCGGCGAACAGCGTGTCGGCGCCTTCCAGCAATTCCGAGCGCTTGCCGACATAGTCGTTGAGCTTCGGCCGCGTCGCAAACAGCGAGCCGTGATTGTTAAGCTCGGCGATCGAGAACGGCGGCACGGGACCGGAGGCATTGCCAAAAGAAACAAACATGCCGCGCGGCCTCAGGCAGGACAGCGAGCCCGGGAAGGTGGCCTTGCCGACGCCGTCATAGACGACGTCGCAACCCTCGTTGCGGCTGATCTGCTTGACGCGCGCGACGAAGTCTTCCTCGTTGTAGAGGATGACGTGGTCGCAGCCATTGGCCTCCGCCAGCTCGGCCTTCTCGCGCGAGCCGACGGTGCCGATGACGTGGGCCCCGAGCGCGCTCGCCCATTGGCAGGCCAAGAGGCCGATGCCGCCGGCGGCGGCGTGGATCAGCACGCGATGATGCGGCTCGACCTTGAAGGTCTTGTGCAGGAGATACCACACCGTGAGCCCCTTCAGCATCAGCACGGCGCCCTGCTCGTGGGTGATGTGGTCGGGCAGCTTGACCAGCTTCTCCCAGGGGATGTTGCGCTCGCCGGTATAGGCACCGAGATTGTGGTAGTAGGCGACGCGGTCGCCGGGATGGAAATGCGTCACGCCGGGCCCGACCGCCATGACCTCGCCCGAGGCCTCGTTGCCGGCGATGAAGGGCAGTCCCGGCGCCTTGTAGAGGCCGGTGCGGTAATAGACGTCGATGAAGTTCAGACCAACCGCGTGCTGGCGGATGCGCACTTCGCCCGGGCCCGGCGCCGGCACGTCGACGCTCTCATAGACCAGGGCTTCAGGGCCTCCGACCTGGTGCACACGGACGGCTTTGGTCATCACCTGACCTCCTCGTTGTCTTGCTCTCGGCCTACTCGCGAACAAGCGAAAGACATCGCGCCCGCCTTGTCAACTCGACGCAATTGGAACGGCTAGACCGACGGCGCGCCGGCTTTCCTGCGGTTGCGCTTGGCCAGCACGTTGAAGAATTCGACCGCCGCCGAGAACGCAATCGCGAAATAGATATAGCCGCGCGGAATGTGGAATTGGAATCCGTCCGCGACCAGCGCGACGCCGATCAGCACCAGGAACGCCAGCGCCAGCATCTTGGTGGTCGGATGCTCCGCGACGAATCGCGAGACCGGGCCCGACGAAATGTACATGATCAGGCAGGCGATCACGACGGCCGCGATCATGATCTCGATGTCCTGCGCCATGCCGATCGCGGTGATGATCGAATCCAGCGAAAACACGATGTCGATGATCACGATCTGGACGATCACCCAGAAGAAGGCGTTGCCGGCGGACTTCTCGTCGCCCTCGCCGTCGTCGGCTTCGACCTCGCCGTGGATCTCGTGCGTCGCCTTGGCGATCAGGAACAGGCCACCGCCGATCAGGATGAGGTCGCGCCAGGAGAAGCCGTAGCCGGCGAACGAGAACACCGGCGCGGTCAGGCCGATCAGCCAGACCAGGAGGCTGAGCAGGATGATGCGGAACACCAGCGCCAGCGCGAGCCCGATCTGGCGGGCGCGGTGCGCCTGCTTCTCCGGAATGCGCGAGACGATCACCGACAGGAAGATGACGTTGTCGATGCCGAGCACGATCTCGAGCGACGTCAACGTCAGCAGCGCGGCCCAGGCTTCGGGGCTGGTGAGGAGATGCATCATGCGAAGGATTTTACCAGTCGTATCAGGGCATCGCTGAAGCTGATCCAGAGCGCGATGGCGCAGAGCACCACAGTCACGCCGGTGCCGACGCGGAAATCCATCTGCAGCACGTAGAGGCCGAGCAGCGCCCAGATCGCGATCAGCGACATCGTCAGCCAGCGCAGCCGCACGACGCGGACCGGATGCAGCACGTGGAACGGCACGAAGGTCAGCACGACGAGCGCGGCGACCAGCAGCGTCGACCAGAGCGGCGGCCAGTGCAGCAGGAACAAATAGAACGCTGCCGCATTCCACAGCGCCGGGAAGCCGCGGAAATGATTGTCGTCCGCCTTCATGCGCAGATCGGCGAAATATAATGCGCTGGTGACGATGATGGCGACGCCGAGCAAGGGAGCTGCGACCGGCAGCAACAGCCCGCTGGCCACGATCGCGTAAGCCGGCACGAAGACATAGGTGACGAAGTCGACCACGAGATCGAGCACGTCGCCCGACCAGTTCGGCTGCACGTTCTTGACGTCGAGCCGGCGCGCGATCGGACCATCGATCGCATCGATGATCAGAGCGACGCCCAGCCACTGAAACATCGCCGCCCAGTGCTCGCGCACGGCCTCCAGCATCGCCAGCAGCGCGACCGCCGCACCGAACGCGGTGAAGATGTGCACCGAGAACGCCGCAGCGCGGATCGCGGGGGTGGGCTTCAGGGAATCCTCTTGGCTGTCCATGGCTTCTGCTACCAGAATGACACCGATTTGCACATCCGCCATTGCGACGCGCGGCCGCGCAATTCGTCATAAAATCAAGCAAAATCAGCGGGCTTGAATTTGCCGCGGGCCATGTCAAATGTCGTTCCATGACAGACGCATCGACACTCCATGACACCGCCGTGATCGGCGGCGGTCCGGCGGGACTTGCAGCGGCGATCGCATTGGCGCAGGCGGGTGCGCGGACCGCGCTGGTGGCGCGGCGCGTGCCCTATGCCGACAACCGCACCACCGCGCTGCTCGGTGCCTCCGTCGATCTCCTGGAGCGCCTCGACGTCTGGTCGCGCTGCAAGGACAAGGCGGCCGCGCTCGAGGTCATGCGGCTCGTCGACGATACCGGCCGGCTGTTCCGTGCCCCGGAGGTCCGGTTCTCCTGTCACGAAATCGGTCTCGACACGTTCGGCTACAACATCGACAACCGTTCGCTGATGCTGGCGCTCGAAGAACGCGCGGCCGAATTCCCCCAGCTCGTCCGTTTCGACGACGAGGCGGAAAGCATCTTGATCGAGGCCGGCGACGTCGCCATCCGCACGGCCTCGGCACAATTCCTCTCGGCCCGGCTCGTGGTCGGCGCCGACGGTCGGCACTCGCTGTGCCGCGAGGCGGCCGGCATCGCCGTGACGCGGCGCGAGCTGACGCAGACCGCGCTGACCTTCAACGTCGGCCATGCGCGGCCGCATCGCAATGTCTCGACCGAGTTCCACACGCCGCATGGTCCCTGCGTGTTCGTCCCCCTGCCCGGCGACCGCTCCAGCATCGTGTGGGTCGCCGCGCCCGCCGAAGCCGAACGGCTGCGCGGCCTGGGCGACGAGGAGCTGTCCGCCGCGATCGAGAAGCAGTCGCATTCGATTCTGGGACGCATGACGGTCGAGCCCGGGCGCAACCTGTTCCCGCTGGCGATCGAGCGTCCAAAATCCTTTGGCCGTGACCGTATCGCGCTCGTCGGGGAAGCGGCCCATGTGGTTCCCCCGATCGGCGCCCAGGGCCTCAATCTCGGCCTGCGCGATGCCGCCGACATCGCCCGGCTCGCGGGCGAAGCCGTCGCAGCGGGCCAGGATCCCGGCGCGTCCGACGTGCTCAAGCGCTACGACCGGGCGCGGCGTCCGGACATTTTGAGCCGCACCTTTGCGATCGACATCGCCAATCGCTCGCTGCTCAACGATTTCCTGCCGCTCCAGCCGGTCCGCGCCGTCGGCATGCACCTGCTCGGCGCCATCGGCCCACTCCGGCGTTTTGCGATGCGCGAGGGCCTGACGCCGACGTGGCGGCGATAGGGAGTCTACCAAGCCTGAATGGCGTGAGGGTGGATTCACGGCGGGCTCGGTGCACCTCTCCCGCTTGCGGGAGAGGTCGGTGCGTAGCACCGGGTGAGGGTTTTCGCCGCGTCGGATTTTCTCCGCCCTCTTCGGACAATCCCAACGCGGGACACCCCCTGCCCAACCCTCCCTCGCAAGCGGGAGAGGGAGCGCACCATTCGTGTTGCCAGCAGTTCCGCCGCTTACGGAAACATCAGCCGCCCGCTCTGGATCGCCCACATCACGCTGGTCAGCGTGACCACGGATGCGAAGGTGCCGAGCAGCACCGCGACGGATGCGGATTCGATCCACGCATCGTTCTGGCGGGCGATCACGAACACATTCAGCGCTGGCGGCAATGAGGCCATCAGCATCGCAGTCGCGGCCCAAGGCTGCGCGAACGGGCCGAACGCCAGCATCAGGCCGAACGCCGTGAGCGGATGGATCAGCAGCTTGACCGCGATCACGCCCGGCACCTCCCACGGCACCCGGTCGAACGGACGCAGCGCCACGGTCACGCCGAGCACGAACAGCGCAGTCGGAGCAGCAGCGTTCTGGAGGAACGTGATGGTGCGATCGAGCGCGACCGGCAGCTCGATATGCAGCGCCGCCACCGCCGCGCCAAAACAGGCCGACATAATCAGCGGGTTGAGCACGATCTGCTTCAGCACCACGCCGAAGGCGTGCACGAGCGAGGGATGGTCGCGATCGGACAGCTCGATCAATAGCGGCACGATCGTGAACAGGAAGATGCTGTCGCAGCAGAAGATCAGCGCGGTCGGCGCCGACGCCTTCGGCCCGAGCACCGCAAGCGCCAGGCCCGGTCCCATATAGCCGATATTGCCGTAGCCACCGGAGAGGCCCGCGAGCGTCGCCTCACGCAGCGACAGCCGGCCGAGCATCTTGCCGACCACCAGCGCCAGCGTGAACGCCGCAACCGTCGACAGCGTGGTCGCGACCAGGAACGGAGGATTGTTCAATTCCGCAAACGGCGTCTTCGACATGATCGCGAACAACAGCGCCGGGAGCGAGACGTAGAGCAGGAAGAAGTTCATCCAGGCGAGGCCCGATTCCGGCAGGGATTTGGTCTTTCCGCAGGCGAATCCGACGAAGATTAAGCCGAAATAAGGTAGAGCCAGATTGAGGATATCGACCATTATTGAAGTGTTTTCTGAAGACTTGGGGGCTATGCGCCCCTGACGCGAAGGTTAATTCCGGATAAGGCCACTAGCATCGGCCACAATCCTGGTCTATCGACGGGGGATGATTAAAGCGCGGACAGCCAAATTCCAGATCGGACAGGTCGTGCGCCACCGGATCTTCTCGTTCCGGGGCGTGATCTTCGACATCGATCCGGAATTCAACAACACCGAGGAGTGGTGGCTGTCGATTCCCGAGGAGGCGCGGCCCCACAAGGACCAGCCGTTCTACCACCTGCTCGCGGAGAACGCGGAGTCGGAATACGTAGCCTATGTCTCGGAGCAGAATCTGTTGCCCGACGATTCCGGTGAGCCGGTCCGGCATTCACAGGTCGCCGAGATCTTCATCAAGGACAAGGCCGGCGGCTATCGCCCGCGCAATCCGTCGCTGAACTGAAATTCGCCGCCAGCAAGCGGCCAGTAAAAAAGGCGCTCGAAACGAGCGCCTTTTTCATGTTCGGGATGTGATCCCGATTACTTCTGACCAGCCGCAGCTGTGCCGGGAGGCGTGCCCTGCTGCTCGAGCTTCTTGCGCTGCTCCTCGGCCTTCTTCTGAAGCTCTTCCTGGAGCTTCTTCTGGGTTTCCTCGAACACCTTCGGATCGGTCGGCGGACCGTCATAGGCCTTCTGGAATTCGCCGGCGAGCGGCAGCGGCAGCGTCAGCGGCGCGCCGTTGGCGTTGATCGCCTGCACAACGAGATTCTGGCCCTTCTTCATGCTGTTGATGAGCTCGGGCGTGGCCTCGTAGTCCGACATGCAGCCGTTCTGGAAGCAGATCACATACGGTTGCTGCAGCGGCGCGTTGCTGTCCACGATGATGCGGGTGCCGTGCACCAGCTGCATGCCGAGCGGCAGTGTCACGCGCAGGATCTTCTTGGGCTCGCCTTCCGGCTCGATGATCACGGCGGCAATGACCGGCTGGCCCGACTCGATGCGACCATCCTTGCCGGTGAAGCAGACCTGCTTGGCGTTGGCGTCCTGGCCCTTCAGGCAGAACTTGGTCCAGGGGGCATAGATCAGCTGGATCTGCTGATCAGCCGGCTGCGCTGCGCCCTGCTGCGCCGGCGCGCCCTGAGCGGGAGGCTGCTGGGCCTGCGGAGACGCTGCGGGCGCCGGAGCCTTGGGGGCAGCCTTCGGAGCGGCTTTTGGGGCCGGAGCCGCCTTGGGGGCACCTGGGGCCGGCGCCGGGGTCTGGGCCTCGGCGGCAAACGGAACGGCCAACGCCGTCGCCGTCAACAAGGCGAGAAGTCGCCCGCGCGGCCGGACGGACGCGGCCAAGTAACGAAAATTCATTGCGGAAAACCCTTTCTGAACGGGAAGTGCCCGAACCGCTCCGAAGCGCCGAACCTGGCCGCCTTGGGCGCGGCTCTCTCCCCGTCAATTGAGGCGGATAAGTGACGGGCTCGGCGCTCTTGCGCGATTGACCGCCTTCTTAACGTGGCCGACGAAAAGATCAATGCCGACAAGCGTCTTTGGCCACATCCACAGCTGCACCCAGTGAAATTCCCTGTGATAGGATTCAGGCCCGCCGGTCCTCGAATCAACGTGTGCCGATGTTCATGTTCCAGCGCCTCTTCGAGGGCCCCGGACGCCGCCTTTGCCGTCTCGCCCCGGCCCTCGTTTTGGCCCTCTCCGTCGGGCTGTCGGCAGGCGGCGTGCGTGCCGAGGAAGCCCATGCCATCGCCATGCACGGCAAGCCGGCGATGCCTGCCGATTTCACCCACGTGCCCTACGCCAATCCGGATGCCCCGAAAGGCGGACGCTTGACGTGGGGCGTTCTCGGCACCTTCGACAGCCTCAATCCCTTCATCGTGAGAGGGTTGGCCGTGCAGCAGGTGCGGAGCTACGTGGTCGAGAGCCTGCTCGCGCGCGGCCAGGACGAGCCGTTCGCACTTTATGGTCTGCTCGCCAGGACCGTCGAAACCAACGACGACCGGACCTTTGTCACGTTCCACCTCGATCCGCGCGCCCGCTTCTCCGACGGCAAACCCGTGCTCGCCGAAGACGTGCTGTTCTCCTGGCAGCTCTTGCGCGACCACGGCCGTCCCAATCACCGCCAGTATTACGCCAAGGTCGCGAAGGCCGAGGCGCCCGATCCCCTCACTGTCCGCTTCGACCTCACCGATGCCAATGACCGCGAGCTGCCGCTGATCCTCGGCCTGATGCCGATCCTGCCGAAGCATGCAGTCGATGTCGCCAGTTTCGAGGAGACGACGCTGACGGGCCCGGTCGGCTCCGGTCCCTATCGCGTCACGGCGGTGAAGCCCGGCGCCAGCGTGACGCTGACCCGCAACCCCGACTATTGGGGCCGTGATTTGCCGATCAATCGCGGGCTCTACAATTTCGACGAGATCAGGCTCGACTATTTTCGCGAGGCCAACGGCCAGTTCGAGGCGTTCAAGCGCGGTCTCTATGATTTCCGTGTCGAACACGAGCCCCTGCGCTGGCACGACGGCTATGATTTTCCGGCCGCCAGAAGCGGCGAAGTGATCCGCGACACCATCAAGCCGGGGGTGCCGCAGCCTTCGGAATTCCTGGTGTTCAACACCCGCCGTCCGATCTTCGCCGACATCCGCGTCCGTCAGGCGCTGACGCTGCTATTCGATTTCGAGCTGGTCAACCGCAACTATTTCTTCGGGCTCTATTCGCGCGTCGCCGGCTATTTCGCCGGCTCGGAACTATCAGCCTACGGCCGCCTTGCGGATGCGCGCGAGCGTGAGCTGCTGAAACCCTTCGCCGCGCAAATCCCGCCCGACATCATGGACGGCAGCTACCGCCTGCCGGTCACCGACGGCTCGGGGCGCGACCGCACGACGCTGCGCGCCGCGCTGAAACTGTTGTCAGAGGCCGGCTACGATCTCGACGGCGGCGTGATGCGCAACCGCGCGACCAAGGCGCCCCTCACCTTCGAGATCATGGTCACGACCCGCGACCAGGAGCGCATTGCACTCGCCTTCCAGCGCGACCTCAAGCGCGCCGGCATCGAGGTGGCCGTCCGCTCGGTCGATCCCGTCCAGTTCGACCAGCGCCGGCTCGCTTACGAGTTCGACATGATCCAGAACCGCTGGGACCAGTCGCTGTCGCCCGGCAATGAGCAGTATTTCTATTGGGGCAGCGCAGCCGCCGACAATCCGGGGACCCGCAACTACATGGGCGCCAGGGATCCTGCCGTCGATGCCATGATCGCCGCCCTGCTGGAGGCCCGTGAACATACGGATTTCGTCTCGGCGGTGCGCGCGCTCGACCGCGCTCTGATCGCGGGCTTCTACACAATCCCCCTGTTTAACGTATCCGAGCAATGGATCGCGCGCTGGAATCGGATAGAACGGCCCAAGGCCACTTCGCTGTCCGGCTATTTGCCGGAGACCTGGTGGTCGAAGGGGCAGCCGCAAGCTCATCAAGCAAAGTGACGCCGTGAACCAGCCAGCAACATCGCCGACGCTCGACACGCTGTTTCAGCGCACGCTGACCCGGCAGCCGCACGCGCTCGCTTTGCTCGATCCCCTCAACAAGGCGCGCGTGACCGGGCACCAGCCGCGGCGGATGACCTACGCCGAGGCCGATACGGCGATCGAGGCACTGTCGGCGTATTTCGTGGAATCCGGCCTGCCGGCCAATTCCGTCATCGCGATCCAGCTGCCCAACACGGTCGAGTTCGTGCTGACGGTGCTCGCCGCCCATCGCGCCGGCCTCGTCGTCGCCGTGCTGCCGCTGCTGTGGCGGCACGCGGAACTGACCGCCGCGCTCAACCGCACCGCCGCGCGCGCCATCGTTACCATGAGCACGGTCGACGGTGTCAGCTATGCCGACCTTGCGATGCATGCGGCGGCCGAAGCCTTCTCGATCCGTCACGTCTGCGGCTTCGGCACCGATCTGCCCGAAGGCATGGCTTCGCTCGACGGCGTGCTGGCCCGCCCGCCCGGCACCACGCGCACCGTGATCCAGGACGGCCGCAAGGCGGCGATGATTTCCTTCGACGTCACCGCGGAAGGTTTTCGCCCGGTGCCGCGGCCGCATTTCAGCCTGATCGCCGGCGGGTTGGCGATGTCGCTCGAAGCCGACGTCAAGCAGGGCGCGACCGTGATGGCGGCGTTCGCGCCGATGTCGTTCGCGGGGCTGGCCTCTTCGCTCGCAGTGTGGCTGCTCTCGGGCGGCACGCTGGCGCTGCATCATCCCTTCGAGAGCGAAGTGCTGGAGCAGCAGATCAACCAGCACGAATGCGAGGTGCTGATCGCACCTGCCCAGCTCGCGCTCCGCCTCGGCGATTCCGATCTCGCGGCGCGGATGCCCACCTTACGCAACGTCATCGGCCTCTGGCGCGCGCCCGAGCAGGTCGCCGCAAGCGATGCCTGGATCGCGCCGCATGCGCCGCTCACGGATGTCTATCTGTTCGGCGAGGCCGGCCTGTTCGGCGCCCGCCGCGGCGAGGACGGCATGCCTGTCGCGGTGATGCCGGGGCCGCATGGCGCCCCGCGCGAGCAGTCCGGCTCCTCCATCGCCGGCGAGATCCTGCTGACCCCGAAGGGAACGCTCGGCCTGCGCGGGCCGATGGTGCCGATCGCGGCCTACGCGCCGCCGCAGCCGGTCGGCGAGACGTTGATCGCGCAGCCGCCGCGCGACTATGTCGACACCGGCTATGCCGCCCGGCTCGACCGTCCGAGCGGCGCGATCTGCATCACCGCGCCGCCCTCCGGCATCATGGCCGTCGGTGGCTACCGGTTCCTCTCCAACGATCTCCAGGAATGGGCCCGCCGGCTCGGGCAGGGTGCCCTGCTCACCGCGCTGCCCGACCGCCTCTCCGGCCACCGGCTGGCGGGCCGGGCCCAGGACAATGTCCGCGCCCGCGAGGCGCTCAGCGAGCTCGGGCTTAACCCCCTGATGGTCGAGGCTTTTCGCGACCGCTCGGGGCCGGTCTAGGCCCAGTTTCACCCGTTCCGTTGACGCCGCATTAAGGCGGCCAAACTAGATTGCGCGGCACCTGTTGCGTGATCAGAGTTTGCAATGTCCCAGGCGGGCCCGATCCTGTTTGTGTCCAATGTCGAACGGCCGCCCTTCATTGCGGCGCTGGACGAGGCCAGGCTCTTTCCCGTGGTCGACACCGACTGGGCCAGCGCCGCACGCGCGGTCGAGCAGGTGCAACCGGCCGCGGTTCTCGCGGCGATGCATGCCGGACACGAGCCGCACATCGCTCCGCTCGCGAAGAAGATCGCCAGTCAATCGCCCTACCTTCCCTTCGTGGCCATGGATGCCGCGGGCACGCTGCCTCCCAACGCCCTGCCCTTCGCCTCACGCAGCGGCAATCCCGACCGCCTGATCGCGCGGCTCCGCGCCGCGCTGCGTGTGCGCACCCTTCATGCCACCGTGCTGCGCCGGCTGCCGGAGGCGACGGTCTCGCTGCCTGAGGCCGATCCCGCACGCGATGCCACCGTGCTCCTGATCGGCCGTGGCGAGACCTATCCTGCGCTCTCGGTCGCGCTCGGCGAACGCGTCGGCGTCATCGGCGCGCTCTCGATCGAAGCCGCCGCCAAGCATCTCAACACCCGCGATCTCGACGGCGTCGTGCTCGCCGAAGGCTTTACAGCGCGCGTCGCCGATGCCTTCCTGACGGTGCTCGCCGAGGATACCCGCTTCCGCAACCTGCCCGTCGTCGTCACCGCACACCAGCTTGCGCAGAGCTACGATCTGCCCAATCTCGAGCTGATCTCCGGCGAGCCGGTGAAAGTCGCCGCCAATGCACTACCGCTGATCCGCCAGCATGCGATGGAAGCGCAGCTGAGCCGCACGCTGCGCTCGATCGACGCCGGCGGCTGGCTCGATCCGCGCAGCGGCCTGCTCACGGTGGAAGCCTTCGCCCGCGATTTTGCCAAGGCGGTGGAGCAGACGCTGGCCCGCGGCGGCGGCCTCTCCGTCGCCCGCTTCGCCTTCGATCCCAATAACCCCCGCGCCCAGTTAGATGCCGCGCGCATCCTCAGCCGCCTGATGCGGCAGATGGATTTTGGCGCGGCACAGAAGGACGGCTCGGTGATCGTGGTGTTCGCGGAGACCGACTTCCGCACGGCGCACATGATTGCGCGCCGGCTGTCCGCGGTGATGCGGCATACGTCGAACGGCAAGCACGAGATGCGCAGCGATCCCGTGGTCAGCGTGGACTCGCTGTCACCGTCGGATACGGCACGGTCGCTGCTGGCGCGGCTGTCGGCCGATGCGTCGCGCGCGGCGTCGTAGTTTTCTCGCCGGCTGGCGCAACAAGCACCGTCATTGCGAGCGAAGCGAAGCAATCCAGGCTCTCTCCGCGGAAAGATTCTGGATTGCTTCGTCGCAAGGGCTCCGCGCAATGACGTGGTGAGACCGGAGCCTCACGCCGCCTTCTTGCTCTCGGCGAGGTGCGCCAGTTGCCGCATGATCTCCGTGGTGCCGGCGAGACGCTCTTCCGGGGTCTCCCAGTCCTGGAGGAACACCACCTTCATGTCGGGGCGCACCTTGGCGGCCTGGCCGTGGCTGCGGATGAACGTCACCAGGCGCTCGGGATAGGCGAAAGAATTGTCGCGGAAGACGATGACGGCGCCCTTCGGGCCCGCGTCGATCTTCTCGACATTGGCCCTGCGGCAGAACGCCTTGATCGCGGCGACCTTGAACAGATAGCGCACCTCGTCCGGCAGCACGCCGAAGCGGTCGCGCATCTCGGCACCAAAATTCTCGATCTCCTCCTCGGTGTCGAGATCGGCGAGGCGCCGGTACAGCGATAGCCGCACCGAGAGGTCGCCGACATAGTCCTCGGGAATGAGCACGGGCATGCCGATCGTGATCGATGGCGACCAGCGGTCGGCGGCAGGCTCTGAGACGCCGGCCTTGAGATTGACGATCGCCTCCTCCAGCATCGATTGATAGAGCTCGAAGCCGACCTCCTTGATGTGACCGGACTGCTCCTCGCCGAGCAGATTGCCGGCGCCGCGGATGTCGAGGTCGTGAGAGGCAAGCTGGAAGCCCGCGCCGAGCGTCTCCAGCGACTGCAGCACGGTGAGCCGGCGCTCGGCCTGCGCCGTGATCTTCTGCTGCGCCGGCAGCGTGAACAGCGCGTACGCCCGCAGCTTGGAGCGGCCGACGCGGCCGCGGAGCTGATAGAGCTGGGCGAGGCCAAACATGTCGGCGCGATGCACGATCAGCGTGTTGGCGTTGGGAATGTCGAGGCCGGATTCCACGATCGTGGTCGACAGCAGGATGTCGAACTTGCCGTCATAGAACGCCGTCATGATGTCCTCGATCACGGCGGGCGGCATCTGACCGTGCGCGACCGCGACCTTCATCTCCGGCACGTTCTTGTCGAGGAAATCCTTGACCTCGGCGAGGTCGTCGATGCGTGGCACCACGTAGAACGCCTGGCCGCCGCGATAGCGCTCGCGCAACAGCGCCTCGCGGATCATCAGCGGATCGTGCGGGGCAACGAAGGTGCGGACCGCAAGGCGGTCGACCGGGGGCGAGGCAATGATCGAGAGTTCGCGCACGCCGGTGAGCGCAAGCTGGAGCGTGCGCGGGATCGGGGTTGCCGACAGCGTCAGCACGTGCACCTCGGAGCGCAACGCCTTCAGCCGCTCCTTGTGCGTGACGCCAAAATGCTGCTCCTCATCGACGATGACGAGGCCGAGCTCGCGGAACTTGATCGCCTTGCCGAGCAGCGCGTGGGTGCCGACGACGATGTCGACCGAACCGTCGGCGATGCCCTTCTTGACCAGGTTGAGCTCCTTGGTCGCGACCAGGCGCGAGGCCTGCGCCACGTTGACCGGAAAGCCCTTGAAACGCTCGGTGAAGGTCCTCGCGTGCTGGCGCGCGAGTAGCGTTGTCGGCACCACGACGGCGACCTGCTTGCCTTCGAGCGCGACGGCAAAGGCCGCGCGCAACGCCACCTCGGTCTTGCCGAAGCCGACGTCGCCGCAGATCAACCGGTCCATCGGACGGCCGAGCTCGAGGTCCTTCAGGGTGGATTCGATCGCACCCAGTTGGTCCTCGGTCTCGTCATAGGGGAAGCGCGCACAGAACTCGTCGTAGAGGCCCGGTTGCACCGGCAGCTTTGGCGCCTCGTGCAGATGGCGCGCGGCAGCGATCTTGATCAATTCGCCCGCGATCTCGCGAATGCGGTTCTTGAGTTTTGCCTTCCGGGTCTGCCAGCCGCCTCCACCGAGGCGGTCGAGTTCGACCGTGGTCTGGTCGGAGCCGTAGCGGGATAACAGCTCGATGTTCTCGACCGGGAGGAACAGCTTCGTCTCGGCCGCATAATGCAGTTCGAGGCAGTCATGCGGCGCACCGGCGACATCGAGGGTCTGCAGGCCGATGAAGCGGCCGATGCCGTGGTCGACGTGGACGACGATATCGCCGGCAGTGAGGCTCGTCACCTCCGAGATGAAATTGTCGAGCTTGCGGCTCGCCTTGCGCGGCCGCACCAGGCGGTCGCCGAGGATGTCCTGCTCGCTGATCAGTGCGATCTCGTCGGTCTCGAAGCCGCTTTCGAGGCCGAGCACGGCGAGCATGGTCTCGTTGCGCGGCGTCGCCTGCACCGTCCGCCAGCTGTTGACGCTGGTGGTGTGGGCCAGCTTGTGGTCGCGCAGCATCGAAGTCATGCGGTCGCGCGAGCCTTCGGTCCAGAGCGCGATCACGACCTTCTTGCGCTGGGCCTGCAGTGCCATCACATGCGCGACCACGGATTCGAACACGTTGACGGTGGTGTCGTTGCGCTCCGGCGCGAAGTCACGGCCCTTGCGCGCACCGGCATCGATGACACTCGTGCCATCGGCCGGCACGGAAAACTGCGTCAACCGCGCCAGCGGGATATCACCGAGGCGCCTGCCCCATTCCTCCTCGGTCAAATAAAGCCTGTCAGGCGGCAACGGCTTGTAGATGGCACCGCCGCCGGGATGCTCCATCGCCTCGCGCCGGGCCTCGTAATAGTCGAGGATCTGCTTGAAGCGCTCGCGCACGGCGTCCTCGGCCTGCGGCTCGATCGCGACTGCTGCCCCTTGCAGATAGTCGAACAGCGTGTCCATCCGGTCCTGGAACAGCGGCAGCCAGTGCTCCATGCCGGGATGGCGGCGGCCTTCGCTGACAGCCTCGTACAGCGCGTCGTCGCGTTCGGGCGCGCCGAACTCGGCGACATAGCCCATGCGGAAACGGCGGATGGTGTCGGTGACGAGCTGAAATTCCGAGATCGGAACGAGGTCGAGCGCACGCATGTCGAGCAGCGTGCGCTGGGTCTCGGCATCGAAGGAGCGGATCGACTCCAGGCTGTCGCCGAAGAAGTCGAAGCGCACGGGCTGGTCGAGACCGGCCGGAAACAGGTCCAGGATGCCGCCGCGCACGGCGTATTCGCCGGGCTCACGCACGGTCGAGGAGCGGTTGTAGCCGTTATGCTCCAGCCAGGCGACGATGGTGTCCATCGGCACCACGTTGCCCGGGGCAACCGACAGCGCCTGCGCCGCGACGAGCTCGCGCGCAGGCACGCGCTGAACCACGGCATTCACCGTGGTCAGCACGATCAGCGGCTTGTCGCTGCCCGTCAGGGACGCAAGCCGTGCCAACGTCGTCAGGCGTTGCGCCAAAATGCCGCCATGCGGCGAGACGCGGTCATAGGGCTGGCAGTCCCAGGCCGGGAAGATCAACACCGGCAGATCGGGCGCGAAGAATTGCAGCGCGCGTTCGAGCTGCTGCATCCGCGGACCGTCGCGGCACACCACCGCAAGACTGACCGCCGGCTTCTTCGGCCGCGCCGCGATGGCCCGGGCGAGATCGGAGACGACGAGGCCTTCGGCGCCCTCGGCGACATTGGCGAGCGTCAAGGCGCGGCCGGGCGTCAGCAGTTCGGCCGGTGATTTCATACCCTGCTTCATGCGTCGCGGTCCGCGATCGGATACGCCTTGATGCGGGCAAACAGCGCGCCGGTGACGTCGGCCGGAAGCACCTTGTCGCCGGTGATGGCGGCATAGAGATCGGGATCGTTGACCTCGAGCAGGCGCTCGAGCTCGATCAATTCAGGCTCGGACAAATTGCCGATCTCGGCATCCGCAAAGTGGCCGAGGATCAGGTCCATCTCGCGCGTGCCGCGGTGCCAGCAGCGGAACAGAAGCCGCTTGCGGCGGTCGTCCAGCCCGCTGCTCGATCGTGTCGTTCCCGTCATGTCTCAAATCCAGTCAAACGCAGAAAGCCCGGACGTGCCGGGCGGGGTGGATATAGCCACTCGGACCGGCCGTGTCAGCCCTTTGTTGTGACAGTTCGCCCATCCGGTGCGTCATGGTCAGTCGGGCTCCGAAAAAAGACGTGGATGCCCGGCATAAAGCCGGGCATGACGGCGAGGAACGATCTTAGATTCCACGAATGCGCCCCAGCCTGCTCAACCCGCTGTTTGCTCCCGTGACCAGCCTGTCCGGCGTCGGTCCGAAGCAGGACAAGCTGTTGCAATACCTGCTCAGCCGCAACGAGACGCCGCGGCTGGTCGACCTGCTGCTGCATCTGCCGAGCCAGGTCATCGACCGCCGGGCCCGGCCAAAAATCCGCGACGCCGTCCAGGGAACCATGGTGACACTGGAGGTCACCGTCGATCGCCATCGTCCGCCCCCGCCGCGCAACGCGCGCGCGCCATATCTCGTCTATGCCAGCGATGACACCGGGGACGTCGTGCTGACGTTCTTCCGCGCCAAGCCCGGCTATGTCGAGAAGCTGTTGCCGATGGGCGCGAAGCGTTACGTCTCCGGCACGCTGCAGATGTATGACGGCATCCCACAGATCGTGCATCCTGATCGCGTGCTCGACGAAGAGGCGATTGCAAAGCTCTCCGGCATCGATCCGGTCTATCCCTTGACCGAGGGCCTCGCGCTCGGCTCGCTACGCCGCGCGATCGCGCAGGCGCTGCAAAAGCTGCCGGCCCTGCCCGAATGGATCAGCCCGGAGGTGATGCGTCGCTGCCACTTCCCGCCAATTGCCGATGCGCTCAATCGCGTGCATCAGCCGATCGAGCTCACGGACATCCTGCCGGACCAGCCGTTCTGGTCGCGCCTCGCTTTCGATGAACTCTTGGCCGGTCAGCTCGCGCTCGCCCTGATCCGCGCGCAATTGCGCCGCCCCGCCGGCGTGCGCAATGCCGGCGACGGACACCTGCGCAACAAGATCATCGACGCCCTGCCCTATGCGCTGACGCCCTCGCAACGCAGCGCTGCCGCGGCCATCGCCGAGGACCTGAAACAGCCCGTGCGCATGCTGCGCCTGCTCCAGGGCGACGTCGGCTCCGGCAAGACGGTGGTGGCGCTGCTCGCTGCCGCGGCGGTTGCCGAAGTCGGCAAGCAGGCCGCGCTGATGGCTCCGACCGAAATCCTGGCGCGCCAGCACATCAAGACCATCGCCCCGCTCGCCGAGCGCGCCGGCATGCGGGTCGCGATCCTCACCGGCCGCGAAAAGGGCAAGGAGCGGCGCGAGCTGTTGGCGCAGCTTGAAGCCGGCGAGATCGACCTGCTCGTCGGCACCCATGCGCTGATCCAAGATGACGTGATCTTCCATGATCTCGCGCTTGCCATCGTCGACGAGCAGCACCGTTTTGGCGTGCGCGAGCGCCTCGCGCTGACGTCGAAGGGCGAGGCTGTCGACGTGCTGGTGCTGAGCGCAACGCCGATCCCGCGCACGCTGGTGCTCACCTATTTCGGCGACATGGACATCTCCGAGCTGCGCGAAAAGCCTGCCGGCCGCCAGCCGATCGACACCCGCGCTGTGCCGATGAGCCGCATCAGCGAGGTCATGGACGGCGTCGGCCGCGCGCTGCAATCGGGTAAGCTGGTCTACTGGATCTGCCCACTGGTCGAAGAATCCGAGGCCGAAGGCACCGAGCATCTGACCAATGCGACCAAACGGTTCGAGAGCCTGCAAAAGCGCTTCGGCGAGCGTGTCGGCCTCGTCCACGGCCAGATGAAAGGCACGGAAAAGGACCGTGTGATGGGCCAGTTCGCCGCCCACGAGATTGGCCTGCTCGTAGCGACCACCGTGGTCGAGGTCGGCGTCGACGTGCCGGCCGCGACCATCATGGTGATCGAGAATGCCGAGCGCTTTGGCCTCGCCCAGCTGCACCAGCTGCGCGGCCGCATCGGACGTGGCTCGGAAGCCTCGACCTGCATTCTGCTCTATGGCGAGCCGCTTGGGGAGATGTCGAAGGCACGGCTGAAAGTGATCCGTGAGACCACCGACGGCTTCCGCATCGCCGAGGAGGACCTGAAGCTGCGCGGCGAAGGCGATGTGTTGGGCGTGCGCCAGAGCGGCCTGCCCGGCTACCGCATCGCGCGCCCGGAGGTGCACGGCCAGCTCATCGCCCAGGCCCGCGACGAGGCGCTGCGCATCCTGAAGGACGATCCGAAGCTGAAGGGCGAGCGCGGCGAAGCGCTGCGGTGCCTGCTCTATCTGTACGAACGGGACGAAGCGATCCCGTTGATCGGTGCGGGCTGAAGCGTTCTCGTGCGCCCGAGGCAAGGACAAGGCAATTGCCCCAATGAAGGGTAAGGTTTTCCTTGTTTCATTGCGAACTGGCTCACATTCAGGGACGGATCACTCGTGCTAAAGGTATATTGGAACTGTCCCCACATCCCTGCAGGAGGTAGATCATGCAGTTCATCTCCACCGAATGGCAGTCCACTTCGACGGCTCCCTTAGACGGGGATCTCGAAATCTGCGCGCTGGACTTTGATGGTATCGTCCACTCGCTTCCCTTTCCCTGTCACAAGGATGGATCCAATTGGGTCGATCGATCGGGCAAAACGCACGCCGACATTCAGCCTACCCATTGGCGCATATGGGGTCATCCACGCTGATCCGTCGCCGGCGCAATGCCTCCGGGAAATCGATGCCCGGGCAAGATGGTACATTCCCGTCATTGCCTGCCTTGAGCGCACGCACGGAACTCTTGCCGTAGCCTGATCCCGGGGCATGATTACCCGTAGGACAGGCAAAGGCGCGCTCGTCGGGCCCCGCCGCGGAACGGAACGCACGATCGGCCCGTTAATTGCTCAAGGGCGGCGCAGACAGGAAGGAGCGGACCATGAGGGCTCCCACCACCATCGCCGCGCTTGCGATCTTACTCGGCGCGCCCGCAATATCGCTCGCGCAACCGGGTGGGCAAGGTGCGGTTGAATTGAGCGACGGCACAACGATATCGCAACATCCATCCCTCCCGAAACTCAGCCTCACCAACGCTCAGCGCGAGCAGATCCGCAAGACCGTGCTGACCGAGCATAACGAGATCCAATTCCGGCTGAAGACCACCCAGCCAGCCAAGGACTTTACCCCTGCCGTTGGCGCAACACTTCCAAAAGGCGTAAAGGCTCAAGGACTGCCAGCACAGGTGCTCACGCAATTGCCAGAGCTGCGCGATTATATGTACGTCAAGATGAAGGATCAGGTGCTGATCGTGAACGGCATGACCAACAAGATTGTCGATATGTTCTCGGAGACGCAACCACTGTCCTAGCCCAAGGTCTTGGCGCAAGACATTCGACAGATCGGGCATGCAGGTAGATTCTAGTCCTTCTTCGGGACATTCGCCGCGAACGCCTTCATCAGCGCGGCATCCATCGCCTTCCCCTTGGCATCCTCGGCGAGATGCTCGAACCACTTCGCAAAGCCTTCATAGATCTGGCTGGCCGGATGATCCGGACCCAAGAATCCCGAAATCTCCCGCATCTCCGCGACCCAGCGATACGCCTTCGGGATCATGTCCGGCAGCGCCACTTCGAGGCGCGCCAGAATTGCAGGCTGGCTGAGCGCGAGCTCGTCGCGCAGCGCGTCGGCCGCGCCCGCTTTCGTGGCCGCGACCACCATGGCCGAGCCGATGCCGGCGAGGCCCTTGACGATGCCGGCGTAGGACATCTTGAGCGCAGAGGCCGCGCCGACCGGGCCTTCGACGATCCGCACGTCGAGGCCCAGCTCTTTCAGCACGGCGACGTCCTTGGCGTGCTCGCCGGACATGTAGAAGGCCGGGCTCTTGCCACCACGCTGCGGCGGAAAGCCGATGATGCCGGCATCGACGAACGGTGCCTGCGCCGAGCCCATGATCTCCTCGATCCTTTGCACGGTGTCGACATTGACGGCGTTGCAGTCGACCACGACCGGCTTCTTCTCGCGTCGGACGATCAGCGCGGCCAGCCGTCCAGCCAGCGCCACGGCTTCGCCCGGCGGCACGATCGAGAGGATGATGTCGGCTTCGGCGAGCGCGTCGTCCTCGGCGCCGATCATGCCGGCGTCCGCCGCCCGTTTCAGCGTCGCCTCGCTCCGCCCCTTCAGTGACGTCAGCACCCGTGCGCCATTCTCGCTGAGGCGGCGAGCCACGGCGCTGCCCATGGCACCGGGCGCGAGGATCGCAATGGTTTTGGACATCATGCACTCCAGGTCGAATTCCGAACGAGACGCTCAATTCGACCGGAGACTAGCAGAGGACGCGAACGCCTGCGTGAACGCGGCCATCCCGCGCGGGAATGGCCCTACTCCACTTTCGCAGGCTGCTGGGGTTGGAGCGCAGACGCGTTGGCGATGCGTGCGGCGTTCGCCACGCCCGCGAGCGCGGCGGCCTTCTTCGGATCTGGCGCCGAGCCCGGCTGCACCACGCCGGCCGACATGATCAACGTCGCTGCATCCTCGGCACTGAGGTCGACCTCGATGATCTTGCTCTTCGGGACATAGAAGAAGAAACCGGTGGTCGGGTTCGGCGAGCACGGCAGGAACACCGAGACGTGCTCCTCCTGTCCCGGCAGGTTGCGCGCAATGTCCTCGTTCGGCGATTGCGAGATCAGCACGATCGACCACATGCCGGGCGAGGGAAACTCGACCAGGCCCACTTTCCGGAAGCTCGAGCCCTTGCCCGAGAACAACGTCTCGAACACCTGCTTGAGGCCGCGATAGATCGCGCGCACCGCCGGAATCCGGCCGAGAAAGGTCTCGCCGACGTCGACCAGCGTCCGGCCGATCAGGTTGGCCGCGAGGAAGCCGACCAGCGTCAGCGTGAAGAATGCGACAAGCAGTCCCCAGCCGGGAACACCATAGGGAAGATAGGTTTCGGGTCGATAGGCCAGCGGCACGAACGGTCGCACCACGCCGTCGACCCAGGTGACGAACCACCAGACCAGATAAAGCGTGATCGCGATCGGCCCGGTCACGACGAGGCCGGTCAGGAAATAATTGCGAAAACGACCCACTAGGCCGGTATGCGGTTCCGGGACGGGATCAAGAGGCGCAGGCGCGTCGTCGCGGGGGGTCATTCGGGTTCCAGATCGGTCGCAGCACACAAGCTAGGGTCTTCTAGCAGGTTTTGGAAGACTGCGACCAACCGATATCCCTTGTGCCTATTCCACGGTCACCGATTTCGCGAGGTTGCGCGGCTGGTCCACGTCGGTGCCCATCACCACGGCTGTGTGATAGGCGAGCAGCTGCACGGGAACGGCGTAGACCATCGGCGTGAACGCCCCCGCCATGTCGGGCATCACGATGGTGACGAGAGAATCGACCGTCGCCTCCTCCGCGCCCTTGGCATCGGTCATCAGAATGATTTTGCCGCCGCGGGCGGCGACCTCCTGCATGTTCGAGACGGTCTTTTCGAACACCCGGTCATAGGGCGCAATGACGACGACGGGCATGGTCTCGTCGATCAGCGCGATGGGTCCGTGCTTCAGCTCGCCGGCAGCGTACCCTTCGGCGTGGATGTAGGATATCTCCTTCAGCTTCAGCGCGCCTTCGAGCGCCAGTGGAAAACTGGTGCCGCGGCCAAGATAGAGCACGTCGCGCGACTTTGCGATCTCGCGCGCCAAACGCTCGATCTCAACCTCGGTGGTGAGCGCATCCGACATCAAGCGCGGGATCTCGACGAGGCCATGGACGAGCCTGGTCTCATCCTCGTCTGACAATTCGCCGCGGGCCTTGCCGGCCGCAATTGCAAGATTTGCGAGCACCATCAGCTGGCAGGTGAAGGCCTTGGTCGAGGCGACACCGATCTCGGGTCCCGCCAGCGTTTGCAGCACGGTCTCGCTTTCGCGCGCGATCGTCGAGGTCGCCACGTTGACGACGGCGACCGTGTGCACGCCCCCGGCCTTGGCATAGCGCAGCGCCGCCAGCGTGTCTGCGGTCTCGCCGGACTGCGAGATGAAGATGGCGAGATCACCCTTGCGCAGGGGCGCTTCGCGGTAGCGGAATTCGGAGGCGACATCGACCTCGACCGGCACACGCGCAAAACGCTCGAACCAGTACTTTGCAACGAAGCCGGCATAGCTCGCCGTGCCGCAGGCCGTGATGTTGATGCGCTGGATGGTCTTGAAATCGAATGGCAGCTTGACCGGCAGGGAGACGCGCTCGGTCGCCATATCGACATAACGCGCGAGCGTGTGACCGACCACTTCCGGCTGCTCGTGGATCTCCTTCGCCATGAAGTGGCGGTAGTTGGCCTTGTCGACCAGCGAGGTCGAGGCCGCGTGCCTGATCTTGTCGCGCTGGACGGCGTGGCCGTCCTTGTCGAAGATCGTTGCGCTGTTGCGGGTGAGCACGACCCAGTCGCCGTCCTCGAGATAGCTGATCGTCTCGGTGAACGGGCCGAGCGCGATGGCGTCGGAGCCGAGATACATCTCGCCGTCGCCATAGCCGATCGCGAGCGGCGGGCCGTTGCGGGCGCCGATCATGAGGTCGTCGTCGCCGGCGAAGATGAAGCCGAGGGCGAAGGCGCCGCGTAAGCGCGCCAGCGTCAGCTTGACGGCCTCGACCGGCTTGTTGCCGCGCGCGAGCAGATCGTCGACGAGGTGCACCACGATCTCGGTGTCGGTCTCGGTGTGGAACACCGTGCCCTTCGTCTCGAGTTCCTCGCGCAGCTCGCGGAAATTCTCGATGATGCCGTTGTGGACCACGGCGACGCGCTCGGTCGCGTGCGGATGGGCGTTGTTGACGGTCGGCTTGCCGTGGGTGGCCCAGCGGGTGTGACCGATGCCGGTGGTGCCCTTCAACGGCTCCGCCTCGAGCCGCTTCTCCAGGTTCTTCAGCTTGCCCTCGGCGCGGCGGCGCTCCAGATGCTTGCCCTCGAGTGTGGCGACGCCCGCGGAATCGTAGCCGCGATATTCGAGACGTTTGAGCGAATCCACCAATTGCTCTGCAACCGGCTCGCGCCCGAGAATGCCGACAATCCCGCACATGCGGATCACTATCCCCCAAATCGCCGAAAAATCGCCTAAACGACGCGGTCGGTTTTAGCGAAACTCCTACGGAACCAGATACTCAATAATTATTGCTGATTGAGACAGCGCCAGATCACACCGAGCCTCGCCTGCGTCGATTTGGCCGGCCTTTAACCCCGCACGTTAACTCACTGTCAACATGTTTGGCCAACGATTCCCGCCCAGGAGAGACGGCCATGAGAAGCTCATCCGACCGCAAAGGCCTGTCGTCGATGTATCTGCGCGCCAACGAGACCTCGGGCACGCACCTTGCGCATTGGCCGCCGCCCCTGCGGGGCAAGGAAAACAAGCCCCTCTTCATCAAGCATCCCGAAGGCGAGCCGGCCAAGCGCGCCAAGCCGCGCGGCTGGCGCCTGACCCGCGCGATCTTCTCCGAATTCGCGGACGAATAGCCTCGCTCACTTCTCCGGCTTCTTTTCGAGAGTCTTGCCGCCCGTCTTCAGCTCGCGATAGCGCGCAGCACCGCCTTCCCGGATGGTCTGCTGGTTGCGCTCCAGCGCCATCGCATCGTCGGGCACATCGCGGGTGATCACCGAGCCGGAGCCGATATAGGCGCCGTTGCCGATTTTGACGGGGGCGACCAGCGAGGAGTTGGTGCCCACGAACGCACCCTGCCCGATCACCGTCTTGTGCTTCCCAAAGCCGTCGTAGTTGCAGGTGATGGTGCCTGCACCGATGTTGGACTTGGCGCCGACGATCGCATCACCGATGTAGGCGAGATGATTAGCCTTCGCTCCCGCCTCGAGCGTCGCGGCCTTGGTCTCCACGAAGTTGCCGATCTTGGCACCTTCGCCGAGCGAGCTGCCCGGCCTCATGCGCGAGAACGGACCGACAGATGCGTTCTTGCCAATCGAACTCTGCACGATGTGCGAAAAGGAATGGATCACCGCGCCGTCGGCGATCGAGATGCCCGGGCCGATGACCACGAACGGCTCGATGGTCACATCCTTGCCGAACACGGTATCGGCGGACAGGAACACCGTCTCCGGCGCGACCAGCGTGACGCCGGCCTCCATCGCCGCTTTGCGTAAGCGCGCCTGCATCACGCTTTCCGCTTCGGCGAGTTGCGCCTTGGTGTTGATGCCACGCACTTCGTCTTCACTGGTCTCGATCACGACCGACTCCCATCCCTTTTCGCGGACGATGCCGACTGCGTCCGTCAGATAATATTCGCTCTTGGAATTGGCATTGCCGATCTGCCCGAGAATTTCGAGCGCGCGGCGACCGTCGATCGCCATCAGGCCGGCGTTGCACAGATCAATCTTGCGCTCCGCTTCACTGGCATCGGCCTCTTCGCGAATCGCGACCAGGCGGTCACCCTCGACGATGAAGCGGCCATAGCCCGAAGGATCGGCGGCGCGAAAACCGAGCCCGGCGATCGCGGCGCCCCTGGCGAGCGGTTCGCGCAGCCGCGCGAAGGTTTCGGCCGAGATCAGCGGCGTGTCGCCGAATGCGATCAAGAGATCGTCGACGCCCCGTGCAATCGCCTCGCGCGCCGCCAGCACCGCATGCGCGGTGCCGAGCCGCTCGGCTTGCACGAAGGTGAGCGCATCGGGGCGGCTGCGCCTCGCTTCCTCCGCGACCGCCTGATGATGGGGACCGATCACGACTGCGAGCGACGTGCCGGTTCCCTTTGGCGCGGCGGCAAGCACATGGGCGAGCAGCGTCTGATGTGCGACGGGATGCAGCACTTTCGGCAGGCTCGATCGCATGCGCGTGCCTTCGCCGGCGGCGAGCACGATCGTGAGGCTGGAACGGGCGGTCATCGAAATCCTGTCAGATACGGCCGAATCAATTGGTGCGGCGGACGGCAGGCCGCCCTGATGCCATCGCCTTGCTACCCCCGCAAACGCCCGGAATTCAAGTGCGGGGCGTATTTCCTGTTAATGTTCCCTGATTGATTCGGGGAAGCCGGACAGGGCTGGGCACTTAACGTTCATGGCAAAGGATTCCGACCCACTGGCGGATGCCTTCGGCACCAAGGAGACCGGCGGGCTGTTCTCCGGACTTTTGGCCGAGGAAAGCGCATTCGACCGGCGCATGATGTGGCGGCTGGGCTCGTGGGGCGTCGCGGCCGTGGGGGCCGTCGTCATCGCCGTGATGGCCAATCAGGCCCAGCTCAGCTGGCGGCGCGACCAGGTCGCCTCCGCCGATCTCGCGCGCGAGGCCGACCGGCTCCAGATGCTGACCAAGGAGAGCCAGAACGAGGCTCGCCGGCTCGCCGCCGCCATCGAGACGCTGAACGGCGATCGCGACCGGCTCTATTCGCGCGTCACGGTGCTGGAGCAGGGCCTCGATTCCGTCACCGGTGCCATCGCCAAGCAGAGCGTCGCGCCGCCGCAAGGCGCCAAGCCGCAGGATGTCGCGCCAGCGACCGCAGCTCCCAGCGTCGCGCCGGTCGCCTCGACGCCAGCTCCGGCGAGCGAGAAGCCGCGCACTGAAGCCGCCAAGGATAATCAGAAGGATACTCACAAGGAGCCTGTGAAGGAGCCCTCGAGCCCACCGCCGCAGACCGCGGCTGCCGCCTCGCTCGTGCAGCAGTCGCCGACCATTCCGCTGGTGCCGTCCAAGTCGATCATGGCGCCGCCGGATCCGGCCGCGTCCAAACTGATTCAGCCCGAGGTAGCTGAGAAGGCCGCCGAGAAGAAGGCCGAGCCGGCTGCAGCTCCAACCGAGGTCGTCGCGGCAGCAACGAAGCCGCTGGAGGCAGCCGAGACCGAAGCCCCCGCGATCGCAGTCCAGCAGACGCGCTTTGCAATCGACCTCGGCGGCGCCAACTCGATCGACGGCCTGCGCGCACTCTGGCGCGGCGTGACCAAATCCAATCCGGAAGTTGGCGCACTGCGGCCGATCATCATGATCAAGGAGGGCGCCACCGGCCTCGGCATGCAGCTCCGCTTGGGTGCCGGTCCCCTGATCAACGCCGCCGCCGCAAAACTCTGCGCCGGCCTTACCGAGAACGATCGCCATTGCGAGACCACCGTGTTCGATGGCCAGCGCCTGTCGATGCGCGGCGGCCAAGAAAAGGCGCAAGAGAAGGCGCAAGACAAGAGACAAGAAAAGACTCAGGACAGGGTTCAGGAGAAGAGCTCCGAGAACAACCAGGACGCGGTACCGCAAGCCGAAGCCGCGCCCAGCGCCAAGCCCGAGAAGCCGCAGCGCCGCCGCAGCTACTCCTCGAAGCGCTCGTCAAAGCATGAGGAGCCCGCGCCTGCACCCGCGGCCCAGCCGGCACCGGCGAAGCCGGAGACGGCATCAGCGTCTGCGGGATCGACGCTGTCGTCGTTCTTCCGGCGGTAGGTCAGAATCTGCTTCCACCTGAACGCGCGGTGAATGCCGTCGTGTTCCTGCGCGCGGAGATGGACTTAAATTTCGGTCCGCACCGAAACCAGCCACCGACTGCCAAGTTGTCCCGGTCCTGAACCGGAGCGGCCGACGCGCGACATCGCTCGTGCCCGCGTCCATGACCAAGAAGTACACGTGAAGAAATTGATCATCGCGACGGCCGTCGTTCTGGCGGCATCCTCGGCGCTCGCGCAAACGACGAAATCGCCGGGCGCTTCGAGCAACGCGCCCGGTCAGCAGATGCAGAACACGACGAAGCCTTCGACAGCTCCCGGCGCTTCCGAATACGCGCCCGGTCACCAGACCAATACCACCGCGGGACCGGGCCACTCGGAAAGCGCGCCCGGACAGAAGATGCAGAACACGACGGGCTCGAGCACCAAGAAGAAGTGAGGCTGCGCCTCGCCTTTGTAACTTCGATAACCGGCGCCTGATCAAAGGATCAGGCGCCGGTCTGCATTTGGAAACAGAGCCGGAAGACGTAAGGTCGAATTTGATGGCTCTTTGCGCACGCAATGATTTACTCGATGCGCGCCTTTTCCTTCAGATCCCGAATGCGCATCTCCGCTTCATCCCTGGACTGGACGATTTCCGACCAATCCTCCACCCGCGCCACCTTGCTCAACCTCTTGAGCTCGTTCAGCTGCTCCTGAGTTGGCTTGTCCATGCTCACTCCTTGAAGGCAACATGCGTTGGACGTCATAACATTCAGAACTCAGCCCGCCCCTCGCGTGTTCCCAAAGGCTGCCTGGGCGAGCCAAACCAACAGAAATATCGCCTGGCCTGTTGCCTGCCCGCGCCATCCCGACCATATTGCCCCTATGAGAAAAAAGCCCTTCCGCCTCACGCCCTACCAGGTGCAGTTCCTGATCGTCGTCGGCTTCGTTTCCGTCGGCTATGCGCTCTATCTGCGCTACCTCGCGATCGAGCTGTCGCAAGTCGCGCTCGCCTGCGATGCCGGACTTCAGACGCTGATCTGCAAGGCGCGCTCGGTCTCGACCGTGCTGTTCAAGAATTCGGTGTTCGGCATCGTCGCGCTGGTGGTTGCGACGCTTAACCTGATGCGGCCGTCGATCGTGCTGCTCACCGTCGGCGTCATCGCCGCCGGCCTCGGCATCGTGCTCTACAATGTTGTGCTGTCGGGCCTTGCGATCGGCCTGTTCATTCTTGGATTTGCTCGGCCCGCGCCCGCCACAGCGTGAGCGCAAACAAGAGGTAGATCGCGCAGGTCCACAGCGACTGCCAATTCTCGCGGCCCTCGTTGAAGAGCACAAAGACGGCCGACAGCGCCAGCACGCCCGCGAATACCGCCTCCGCGATCGGACGCTGGCCGATCTGCGGCCGGTTCAACATCAAGAGCGCGAACGGCACCACCGCCATCGTCAGCGCGGCGTAAGGAAAATCCTTGTAGCGCGGGTCGAACACGAAACCGAGCGCGGTCTGCGCCGCGATCACCGCGGTCACGGCCAGCGTCAGGCCGAGCACGGCGGTGAGCTTCGACCATTTCCGGCCCTCGCGCGGGCCGAGCAGATCGAGGAAGGTCGGGAGGCTGCGGCCGATCACCATCGCCTGCGCGCAGAAGATCGGCGACAGGATGCCGGCGAGCAACAGCGCGCCCCAGAGCAGCCAGCCACCGATGCCGTAGCTCTCGTAATACATCTTGTCGGCGCCGATCCCGAGCAGGATGCCCGCCGTCGTCGCCGAGATGCCGACGCCGAGCCAGGCCGAGAAGCGCGGCGTCCAGGGCCGCCGGCGCAGCGTGAGACCGGCAACCGCGAACACCAGCACGCTGAGGCCCATGCCGGCGCCCATGTACCATTTCCAGTACGGGAAATTGCTGATCGGCTCACCCGGCGGGTATTTCAGGCTTCGGCGCACCGAGTCATACAGACCCCAATAGCCGCCGACGGTGCCTTCCAGCTTGCGCTTCCACGGCTGGTCATAGGACTCGATCAGGTTGACCCGGAACTTCTGCGCCTTCGCAAGGCTCAGGATTTCCGAGACGACGCGCGCCTGGTTGGTGCGCGACGGCAGCGCGCCGTCGCGCATGCGCCCCTCGCTCGGCCAGCCGGTTTCGCCGATCAGGATCTCCTTGCCCGGAAATGCCACCGCCATGCGCTCGCGGATCGCCTCGACATGGCTTGCTGCGAATTTCGCCCGCACCGGGAAATCCTCCCAATAGGGCAGGATATGGATCGTGACGAAGTCGATGGCGTCATAGACCTCGCGATTCTTCAGCCAGTACTCCCAGACGTCGGCATAGGTGACGGGCACACTGACCTGCGCCTTGACCGAGCGGATGATGGAGACGAGGTCGGCCGTGGTCATCTCGCCGCGGAGCAGCACCTCGTTGCCGACGATCAACGCGGTGATGATGGACGGGAATTCCTTGGTGAGGCGAACCGCGAGCGCGGCCTGCTCGAAATTCTTGGCGCGGTTGCTGGAGAGCCAGATGCCCTGGAGCACTTTCAGCCCGCCGACCTTGGCGGCGATCGCCGGCACCTGGTCGAGCCCGTTCTCCATCGAATAGGTGCGGACGCAATCGGTGATCTGCTTGAGCTGGCGCAGGTCCTGCTCGATCTGGTCGGCGTCGATATGCGTCCACGCATCCAGCGGCGACTGCTCGCCGCGGAACGGTGCGTAGGAGACGCATTGGACCTTCTCGGCGGGATCGATCGGGGCGCGCGCGAGCGTGATCGGCGTCGCCAACCACCACCACACGGCAGCAATCGCACCCAGTGAAACGAGCAGAAGCGCCAGTGGCGTACGAAGAGAAATCGGTTCCGTCCTCCGCGAAGGGCCCGTCGATTACCTGCTTGCACGCCGTCTGCCAAGGGGGTGCCCGGGTGTGGATCAGTTCCTCCCCCCGCGGATTTTGGCTGCGGCCGTTCGACCGGGGCCTAGCATCGTGACTTTGCTGGACAAAATTCCAAATACAGGTCATGGACTCCCAAGGACTTTTCCGCCGCATTGGAGACCCATTTGGACGCCATCACCGGCGCGTCCGCGAGGTCGGGATGCGGACGGTCAGCGGACATATTGGGGAATTCATGCGGCAACGGGTGTTCGAGTTACGAAATGCGGTCCTGCGGCAGTTCGCCGCCACCTTGGCAGTCTCCTGCCTTCTCGTTCTCGCCGGTCTCGGCGGCGCCTACGCCCAGAGCGGCTCGCCCGCCCCCGACCAGAGCAAGGCCGCCGCCCAACCCGCCGACGCCGCCAAGGACGCCGCCCAGAACCAGCGCCGCACCGACGAATTCGCGGAAGCGGCCCAGGTCATCAACGGCCCCGCCGGCAATCCCGAATGCGTCTGGCTCGGCCGGCGCGTGGTACGGCTGATGTGGCGGGATGATCTCGATACCGCGTTCCGCCATCTCGACCTCTACGACCGTTTCGGCTGCCCCGGCGGCCACATCCAGGCCGCCTTCCGCTGCCTGACCCGCTTCGGCGGGCAGATCGACCCCAAGGTCGCCGAGACCCTGGACAGCCGCGTGCACGCTTGCTGGATCAACCCGGCCTCCCAGCCGCAGCAGGCGAGCGCCTCGCAAGCCGCAGCGCCGGCTTCGGGCACTTCGCAAGCTCCCCAGCCGGCCGCCAGCCCCTCGCCTGCGCCAAGCCCAACGCCCGCGCCCCAGAAATAGCGCGATCGTTTCAGCTGTCGTTCAGGAACGATCGGCCATAGACACGGTTGGCACTGCCACGCGTCGTTCGAAAAGGCCATGCCCTCATAAGGACATGAGGCCATGACAGTTGTGAAACCGCGCGGCAGAGGTATGCTCCCTTTGCCGCGGACTCGGTCGGATCTCGGGGTCGGATCCGCTGCCCTGCCACCTCAGCCCCTTTTGGTTTAGCCGCGATGCGCGTTGTCGCCGCCGTTCTGTTGCTTGTGTCCGCGCTCCACGCCGGCCTCTGGGGAATCCTGCGCGACAAGGAACCCGCGCCTGATTTCAAGGGCCTGTTCCCGAGTCTGTCTTATACGCCGTTCGAACCGGGACACGTCGTCGACATCAACGTCGACCCCGACAAGATTCGCGCGGACATGAAGAAGCTCTCGACCCTCACGCGAGCGATCCGGTCCTACTCCGCGACGGAAGGCAACGAACTGGTGCCGCCGATCGCCGCCGAGTTCGGCCTCAAGGTCACGGTCGGCGCCTGGATCGACAAGGACGAGGATCGCAACGAGCGCGAGATCAAAGCGGCGATCGAGCTCGCCCGCAAGAACAGCAACGTGATCGGCATCGTGGTCGGCAACGAGGTGATCTTCCGCGGCGAGCAGAAGGTCGAAGACCTCATCAACAAGATCAAGAAGGTCAAGGGATCGGTCCGCGTTCCCGTCACGACGGGCGAGATCTGGAACATCTGGCGCGATTTTCCGGACCTTGCCTCCAGCGTCGATTTCATCGCCGCGCACGTGCTGCCCTATTGGGAAAACTTCCGATCGGACCAGGCGGTCGACCAGGCCGTCGACCGCTACAACCTCCTGCGCAATCTCTTTCCCGGCAAGCGCATCGTGATCGCCGAGTTCGGCTGGCCGAGTGCCGGCTACAATTTGCGCAACGCCGATCCGGGCCCGTTCCAGCAGGCGCTGATCCTGCGCAACTTCGTCAGCCGCGCCGAAGCTCTCGGCATGGAATACAACATCGTCGAGGCGATCGATCAGCCCTGGAAATTCTTCGAAGGCGGCGTCGGTCCTTACTGGGGCATTCTCAACGCCAATCGCGAGCCGAAATTCGCCTGGACCGGTCCGGTCGAGAATTCCGACTATTGGAAGCTGATGGGCATCGCGCTGCTGGTCGGCATCCTGCTGTCATTGCCGATCATGCGGCTATCGCAGCCGACTGCCGCGCAGGCATTCCTGCTCTCGGTCACCGCCAACGGCGTCGGCGCCTGGGCTGCGACCGTGTTCGCCTATTGGAACGGCCACTACTTCCTGTTCGGCTCGGCCTTCGCGCTGACGCTTGGCATGATCCTGCTCGTTCCGCTCGTACTCATCGCGATGGCGCGCATCGACGAGATCGCCGCGGTCGCTTTTGGCCGGCCGCCGCAGCGGCTGATCACGAAGGGCAAGCCGGTCGAGAACGTGCCGGAGAATTACTACCCGAAGGTCTCGATCCACATCCCGGCGTACTTCGAGCCGGTCGAGATGCTCAAGCAGACGCTCGATGCGCTGTCGCGGCTGAACTATCCGAACTACGAATGCGTGGTCATCATCAACAACACGCCGGATCCCGCCTTCTGGCAACCGATCCAGGACCATTGCCGCGCGCTCGGTGAACGCTTCAAGTTCATCAACGCCGAGAAGGTGCAGGGCTTCAAGGCCGGCGCGCTGCGCATCGCGATGGACCGCACCGCGGCGGATGCCGAGATCATCGGCATCCTCGATGCCGATTATGTCGTCGATCCCGACTGGCTGAAGGACCTCGTGCCGGCGTTCGCCGATCCGCGCGTCGGCCTGGTGCAGGCGCCGCAGGAGCATCGCGATGGTGGCCTGTCGATCATGCACTACATCATGAACGGCGAATATGCCGGCTTCTTCGACATCGGCATGGTCCAGCGCAATGAGCTCAACGCCGTGATCGTGCACGGCACGATGTGCCTGATCCGCCGCGCCGCGATGGACATGGCCGGCGGCTGGTCGTCGGATACGATCTGCGAGGACTCTGATCTCGGCCTTGCGATCCAGGAGCTCGGCTGGACCACCCATTACACCAACCACCGCTACGGCCAGGGCCTGCTCCCTGACACCTACGAAGCCTTCAAGAAGCAGCGTCACCGCTGGGCCTATGGCGGCCTCCAGATCGTGAAGAAGCACTGGCGGCAATTCCTGCCCGGCCGGAGCCGGCTGACGCCCGACCAGAAGCGCGAATATGGCCTCGGCTGGCTGAACTGGCTGGGCGCCGAAAGCCTCGGCGTGGTCGTGGCGCTGCTCAACCTCGTCTGGGTGCCGATCGTCGCCTTCGCCGACATCGCCATCCCCGACAAGATCCTGACGCTGCCGATCATCGGCGCCTTCATCGTGTCGCTGGTGCACTTCCTGTCGATGTATCGCGCCCGCGTCGCGATCAAGCCCGGCCAGATGCTGGGCGCCATGATCGCGGCGATGAGCGTGCAATGGACGGTGTCGCGCGCGGTCGCGCAGGGCCTCATCACCGAGCACATCGCCTTCGCCCGCACCTCCAAGGGCGGCCTTAGCAGGATGTCGATCGAGTTCCAGGCCTTCTGGGAGGCCGTGATCGGCGCGCTGCTGGTGATCGGTGCCGGCGTGCTGATCGCCAGCAACAGCTTCCGGCAGATCACCGAGATCTACGTCTTCGCCGGCGTCCTGGTGTTGCAAAGCCTGCCGTTCCTGGCCGCGGTCGCGATCGCGATCCTCGAGCTCAGCCGCATCAACTCGTTCCAGTTCTGGCGCGACAGCGCGATCCGCTCCGCCGAGCTGATCGGCCTCCGCCCGGTCGCCCTGCCGAACCCCGGTACGCCGCAGCCGGTGCCGAATGAGGTCCGGCGCGAGGCGAACTGACGGGCGCCCCAACCCGGGCGCCCCGACCCCGTGATTAAAAGTCACGTGCTCTTCGGCGTGGATGACCGCCCGCCAATCAGGTTGAAAATCCCAAGCTAAGCCGTGGGAATACCGGTGGAATCCCCGCCCCTGCCAAGAACTTCGGCAGCCACCCGCACTATTGACCTCCGCAGCCACTCCCCCTACACAGCGCGGAAGCATGATCCGGAAACAGCCGGTTTCCCCGCAACGCAAGTCGAGCGTGGCGGCAAGACATGCTTCTCGAAATGACCGAACACGGTGGCGTCCGAATTCAAGCCATCAGCGGCCATGGGAGCGCGTAGCTCAGCCGGTAGAGCACGTGACTTTTAATCACGGGGTCCTGGGTTCGAGCCCCAGCGCGCTCACCAAGCCAAATCAAATACGTAGCCCGGAATACGAGCCTACCTAAAAAGTGCTCTGTGGGCACTGTGTTGGCAAATCGACTGCTGCGCTCAGCGCGGGTGAGTCAATTTGACTCAACGACACCGCGAGCCCGCCAATTCCATCCTGCCCTGGGTTGGCAGAGGGACTGGTTATGGATGCGGTGTCGCATTCTGGTAGTCGTGTTTGTGGGGGTGGCGGCTATAGCGAGCGGTCGCTCCTAAATGCAGCGGCCAGGGTGAACCGCCGGCGCCCGTCCCGTCGGCTGCCTGACGTATTCCCCTATTACCGGACACGGCGCCGATCTGACCACCACCCGTGAGGCCTTCACGCGGTGGATATTGTGTTTTTGATCGGCCGCCACCGCTCAGTATGATGCCCGAGTAGCCAGTCACAGTTTACCGTGGAGTGGCACAATGACGCATAACCTCGTAGCCGTGTGTGTCGTCGTGGCCTTAATTATCATGGCCTCGATTGGCTTCGCCCAAAAGCACCATCAATGTTGGAACGGGCACGTGCTCAAAAATTGGCGGCACGGGCACGTGCTCATAACCCGTGAGCCCTGCGGATCCGTTGGCCCCTCCATATAGAACCGTCGCCCCTCGGAGCTTTTCCCCACCCCGAACGCGCAGTCGCTCGCGCGACGGATGAGCCCCAAGGGATTGATAATTTGCGAGGTACTTACAATGCCGCTTTGATCGCGGCATGCCTCGCCCTGCACGCCGCCACACTCCTACGCACGCCGACGGCCGGCCGCAGTAGACCAGGACTCCGCGCAAGCCCATCTCGCGCATCTGGCCGAAGGTGATCTTGAGCGGTCATTGCAGCCATCACGTGGCTCTGAACGCCGATCGTTGGCCTGACGATGTTCACTTGTCTGATATCGAGCCGCGTTTCGTCTGCGCGAATGCGGTAGCCGCAGAGCTGAGGTCAGGCCCATTACGGTGACAGTGCACCTAATGTGCCACGGAACGGGTGCCCCTTGTTAAGTGCACTGTCACCGTAAGTTCTGTCACCGTAAGTTCGAGCCCCAGCGCGCTCACCAATCAGCTCCAATAACGTCGCGAATGGCCAACCAGCAAAGCTCGTGGGCATTGTGCTGGCAAATCGACCATCGGCTGCGGCGATCTCGGGCTCGCTCGACGATTCTGTTCGTGACGGAGACCAAGCCATCACGATTGAACTGGGGCAGCGTGCTCACTTGCCAGTTCCAATCATTCTGCTGCCCAGGCCGACTGCGCCGTCGTAGAACTTGGAAACACATAGACACATATTGCAATAGTTCAACTAATCGTCGAGATTGACGCCATATGCATCTGAACTGATCGCGAGACAAGAATTGAGCTGTAGTCAGTTTACGTTGGATGGATCAAAGAACGACACGTCGTTAGCCCTGGATGCACTGCGCGCCATCGCAGCCCAGATGGTCTGCATCGGTCATGGCATCTCGTTCTTCCTGCCAGAACTCCGCCAGTCCGGGCTCCCTCTGCCCCAGAATGTCGGCGTGTTACTGTTCTTCGTGCTTTCTGGATTCCTGATTAGTTATACGCTGCTCGAGAAATCGAGAAACCCCAGCTACACTTTCTTGCAGTTCTTCATTGATAGAGCCGCCCGCATCTACTCTGCCCTTGTGCCATGCCTTCTGCTTGTGGTCCTCGTCGACACGGGGACCATTTGGCTCATTGGCGATCGCGTCCTGGAGGGTAGTCGAAGTCCGACGATCTTTCTCGCCAATTTGCTGATGATCGAAACCTACCGCGGTCCGCTTGAGCACCTGAGCCTGCTACGATGGCCGATCATTGGTTCTGCCAGCCCGCTCTGGACACTGGTGATCGAGTGGCACATCTATCTGTTCGTTGGCGCGCTGTTTTTCATTGGGGCGACGCCTGCCCGGGCGACTGTCCTGATACCGATAGCCATCATTTTCGGTCAGATCCCCCTCCACTACATGTTTGGGGCTCTCCAAGAGGACAACGGTCTCGGTCGATCGCTTTTTACCCTGTGGCTGGCAGGCGCTTACAGTTATGTCGTCCTGAGATCCGTTGCCTTGCAAAGCAGGACGCTGGGCGCCCTGCTCGCCGTCGGCTCGATCGTCGCCTATGTGGCGACGACCCGCGCATATCTCGAATACAAGCCCATAACCTACCCCTTCCTCGTGCTCTTTGTTCTAGGAGTCGTTGTGGCAACGCAGCCAGGACGGATCGTCGCCTCTCCGTGGCCTGCAAAGATCGTCCGGTTTTTCGCCGGGTATTCCTTCACTCTCTATCTCATTCATCACACCCTGATGTATCCGGCCTTCCTGCTCTGGAAAGATGGCGGATGGCTGATCTTTATCCCAGCCGTCTTGGTAGCGAACGTTGTCGCTGCAGTCGTTGCCACGTACACCGAAAGCCGGCACAAGCAGCTTGCGCAATGGCTCCAGCGTAGGATCTCGCGTATTCAGTTCTTTGTCCGCGGCGAGCCAGGCATCCGGATCCGCGATGCCCAATGAGCGCGATACTGTGGAAGCACTTGCGACCATATTACGGTGACAGTGCTGTCACCGTAATTTGGAGCGGTTCGCATGTTCAAGTGCGAGTGCGGCGAACAGACTTGGACCGAGGATCTTGGACCGAGGATAAAGAGTGAGGCCGCCAACTGAGGCGGCCTTAATTCATCTTGCGGCGGAGCTTCTTGGCTAGCTTCCTTTGGTCGTCGCCGTACTCTTTGGCAGCTTGCCGCGCTTGCTTGGTGCGATCTCGGAAAGTGTTTGGAGGAGGCATCTTTGCTATCGCTTCTTCCAGTTCGACCGCGATAGCCCTGTAGCGCGCGAGCAGCGTTGCGAACACGTTGCGCTGGAGCTGACTCTTTGCGGCCTTCTGCATGCGCTCGCATTCTGCGATTTGCCCGCGAAGTAGTTCTAAGTGGGCTTGCATGCCTTTCATGACATCATCGCGGGCGAAGGGTCACGGTCCTGGAGCGCCCCTCCCCAATCGTCGTGCGTGAACAGAGCTTGTGAATGTTGTCAGTACTGAGAATGAATTAGGACACTCCCAAAATCAAGTTAGGACACTGAGGGTTAGATACGGACGGCAGCCGACCGCGCATGAGAACTATACGATGGACCAGAACAAAGGCCCGCCCGTAGCTGGCGGGCCGTGTCACACACCTGTGGCATGGTCGTTGCACAGTCGAAGCCAACTGGGATTTCAGTGCTCAGTTTGAGAATGAAACGCTGCCGGGACATGTATTTCGAGCCCGGCAGCGTCTTGTTTTAGGACGAGTGGGACAGCCGCCAGCGTGAACCGGCGAACCGTCCGAAGATGTCCCGTTCGATTTGCCTAGATTTGCTTTCCGCGCATGCAATTGATCACAAACTCTCGCTTTGCGCGACCTTGTCCTTTCATGATCCCACCCGCGCTCGAGAAACCACGTTCGCTAGCGAGTTGCTTGCATCTTTCCAACTTTGGGGGGAGCCTCCGCGAGGCGTGCTCTGCTGCGCCTGTCCAGCGCCGGTGGTCAGAGCCAGAGTGAGGGAAGCAATTGAAATCAGCCTAATCATTAAACAACTCCCTACATGAAGGATGATCTAATCATTGCAAGGAAAAGATCGGGATGCTTCGCGCCGGAGCCAGTAATGCAAAAGTGGCGGACGCTCGGCACCACGGCGCCAGGGTACTTACGTTTGTCGATAGCCAGCTCAATTGTCGGCGATCGACGCGATGGTGGCGGCTCCCGATCGCTTGTGGATTGTAGCACAGAGGCCCGCCGGCGTGAACCAGCGAGCCTCCACACGCCATAGAGCTTGGCCAGCAGGAGGCTTCCCTTAATCGCCCAACAGGCGAGCCGAATTCTTCACGTCGACCCGCTCGTCCGTGATGCTCCGTCGCAGGGAAAGGAGCACCATTGAATCCTGCTGCGGTAGCGCTGCATTTTGCTGCGCTGAATCATTGCTCTCCTTCAGCAAGGCAGTCTGGTGCCGGATATTCGGCATAGGAACGTTTCGACCGGCAGGGAATCTTACAGGCGCAATCCATCCAGTGTTCCTCGTGGATCAAGCGATGGAAAAAGCGCTCGCATACGCCATCTCGGTGGCTCTCGTCGGCTTCGGTGTCTTGATCTTTTTCGCCGGCCTGTCCTCCAGTTCGCCTGCCCTATGGACAATCGTTGCGCTGGTCCCGATCACCATCGGGCTCGTAAGCGCCTTTGGCCCCATGTGACTGGACGTGGAAACAGGCTTCAGATCAACACATCTGTATTTTCCGGCAACTCGTGTTCGCTCTCGTCGTAGTTTCAGACGCTGGTAGGCGCGCATGAGCCATTTCGTCTCGGCTGCGCTGGAATGCTGATGTCGGCTTGCCTATGTCTGACCGGCATTGGCATTGCCGGAAGCCAGCGTCCGACGTCATTGCTCGACGCTGGGCGGCCGCGCCATGCGCTTCTTTGGGCGATCGGGTTTTGCCGATGATGATTTGGGTTTAGCACTCAGGCGAGTTGCTGCGGCCGGTTTGCGGTCCACGGTATGCCCCTGTTGCATGTGCTCGGCTGCGATGACGCGGGATCGCAAATTTTCTAACTCGGAAAGCCCGGAAACAAGCTCGTCGACACGCTGCTTCAGAACAGCGGTGCGATCACAAGCGCCCATTAAACGCCCCCACGACACCCTAAGACCCGACCGGACAACCGGGACAATTATGCAATCAACAAATGCGGTGGCGAGGCGACGGTTCCTATTGAAAGTGCTGCACGGTAGTGACGGCCCCGGCCGTGGGGGGCTTTTGGGTGGGTCGAGGCCGGGACCGCTAGAGGTGCTTGGACCTTTGGGGAAGGCCAAAGCCCACCGAACACTAGGAAAAAGCGGCAACCACGTCTGTTCGCTTTCGTACATTGCCTGTACCGTTCCATTACGGGGAACGGAGTCACTGCAAATGAAGGACTATCCGGCCCAGCTCGAGAAACTCCAGAAAGATGCGGCCAAATGCGCCCTGATCCGCGATCTGGCAAACCGAACCCGCCAAGCGCGAACTGTTCGACCGGCTTGCGAGCCACCTCACAGTCCTGGCTGACCAAGTTGAAATGGCGATGCTTGAGCGGAAGACCGGGACCGGTCCTCCTGACCGTCCATGAGGCATGCGGTCATGGACTTGATGCCGGCGGCGATCAGTCGCCAGCGTACGAGCATAGGCCCGTTCGCTTACTGGGTTCGCGCGAAGATGGCCCCAAATGATCCGCTTGACGTGCGTTCAGCTTTCCGGGGCTGAAACTGTAGCGGGCATGCTCAGCGGCGCTCCTCCAACCGAAACGGGCCCCACAGGTTTCGATTCCCGAGCGATCCGTTTGCGCATCGCTGCGGACAGTCCATAGCGAGCCTGCGCCCTTCGAATGGAGGACGTGACGTCCGACATCAATGCACTTTGCAGCGTGTCGACCTTCGCGATCAGCGTCGACAGCTGCGAAGATATCTTCCTCACGTCGACCCGTTCATCCGTGATGCTCTGTCGCAGGGAAAGCAGCACCAATGAATCCTGCTGCAGCAGAGCTGCATTCTGCTGCGCTGAATCATTGTTCTCCTTCAGCAAGGCAGTCTGTCGCTGCTGGGCCGACTGAATGTCCTTCAAGGCAGCGACGACCGGATCCGGTTTTGGCGCGGAAGCCTTTTGGCGCGGAAGCAGTTCAGCCAAGTTGCCGACATTCAACGATGGAAAACCAGACGGCAACGTATAGATCGCCGCCGAGCCATTGATGGCCAAGGCACACACGGACAGGGCCAGGACCGATTTCCGGCTGGACCGCTTGATCGGCACTGGAGCTTCCGCGGCTGCGGGTTCGTGTGCTGCTGCGGCGGCTGCAAGTGCTGCAGGGTCGAGCTCTTCGGCGAAGCCTTCCGTTTCGAAAGTCGTGGTCACGTGCATTGACCCCAATGAGCGAGCAAAAGGAAGCCGCCCCTGGAACGTCCTCACGACGACTCCTTTACGCAGCACCCATACACAACTGTCTAAAATTGTGGGCTTTTTGGATTAATTCCACGTTAGCGGCCTGGCCGGCTGACGGGCTCAGCGACTCCGGCCAATTACGGGGGTTAACATGGCCAGCAGCAGTTTTCTCCGCAGCGGATTTTCCGAAGAATGGCAGAATGCCACTGTTTTGCCCGACGCGTCAACCGGATTTCGCGACGAATGCAGAAGACATTGTATCAGCAGCACTTAGCTACTGTGCATGGGGTTGTTTTTACGTTTTTGGCTAGTCGCTCAATCGAGAGATGAGCTCGGGTACCAAACTCCTTCACCAATCAATCCGCAGTGGCCGATCGGTTAGGCGGCGGATTCCAGACTCCGCTGAGACAGATTCAACTGTTGTGCGCAGCCAATTTGGCCCCATGGCGAAACGGGACCGGGGCGAGATGATACATTGCGCCGATCGTGTCTCTTCGCCGCTTCGCTCGCGGACTACAAACCTGGCCCTGTCGGGCTCGGAACGCGTCTGGGCGACACAGTTGTTCGTCGCTCGACCTGCGCGTTGGCGTCCAGCACCTTGTCGCCAGCTCGTGCGGCTCGCGGCCGGCTGATCTGATCCGAAAGGCTCGTGCTTCTCCCTGGCTGACCTTCTGAACCACCTTGAGCCTGTGTTGCCGATCTGTTTCGGGAGGACGCCAGGCCAGTGGTCATTTGATCCTCATTGCTCGTGCCGCTCCCAATCGCGCCGATCGGCAGACCGTTTTGGGCATGACCAACCCCGGCATTTCTCGCGGCCTGGGCTGCCGAGCGCGACTTCGCAGGCGTGGCGGGCTGAACGTTCGGATTTGTCGATTGGCTGTTGGTGTCCAGATTTCCGCGGGGGGCGGTGTCTTTCGTCCCCATCCCTGGGGGCGCCGAGCCACCCGCGTTACCCGCACTCGTCCCCATTCCAGAAGGTGCCGACCCGCCGGCGCTAACCGCCCCCGTCCCCATGCCCGCTCCCGCGGACCCTGCATTTGCGCCGCCTACTTGCGCCAGGACCAACAGACATGAGCTTGCGACAATCGCGACAATGACCGGAGGGATGGCATGGGACATCGGACAATCTCCATTTGCCAATCCCATTAACTATAACGGTGGAACCGGGTTCCCGCGACGAACTCCCAATTGAAGAAGCCGGCCGCTGAGACAGTTCTGGTTCGGCCAACCGAGGGAGGCGAAAGCCCTGCCGTCCGGCCCGACTGGACCACGAAATCAAATACGACGGCTGCGCGGACGCGTGATCCGCGTTGGAAATGACGTCAAGCTGCTGACGAAGGCGCGAGCGCCCTACCCCTCATCCAGCAGCTCGAACAACTCCTCCACCCGCTCGAACGGCGCATCTCGCATCGGGCTGTGATAGACGACGCGATCGCCGTCGCGTTGCAGCGACTTGCCCCGCGACTTCCGCAAGCGTCCCGGCAGGAACGTCGCGGCGACCGCTCCGGGGCCGACGTCGAGGCGGATGATGCCCCTACGCTTGCATTCGATCCTGAGCCAAGCTGCGGCGAAGAAGTCGCGCGCCACTTTCGGCAGCGGGCCGAAGCGGCGGGAGGTTTCTTCCTCGAGGTCGTCGAGGTCGTCTTCATCATTGCATCGTGCTGCACGCGCATATAGTTCGAGCCGCACGGGCTCGGACTGCACATAGGTATCGGGCAGCATGTCCCCGACCGGCAGATTGAGGTCTGGCACCCACACTGCGGCCCGGCCCTCGTCGACCTTCTCCGAGGCCATTTTTAAGAGGTGACTGTAGAGCACGGGCCCGAACACCTGGACGTGACCGGATTGCTGCTCCGAGAACAGGTCTCCCGCGCCTCTGAGATCGAGATCGCGCTCGCTGATGGCAAAGCCGGCGCCGGGCCGGCTGAACTCCTCGAGCACCGCCAGCCGCTTCTCGGACTGCCCGGACTCCGTCTCGGTCAGCAGATGGGCGAAGGCGCGGATGCCGCCACGGCCGACCCGCCCGCGGAGCTGGTGCAGCTGGGCGAGGCCGAACTTTTCGGGCCAACAGACCACGATGGTGTTGGCACGGGGAATGTCGAGGCCGCTCTCCACGATGTTGGTCGCGAGCAGGACGTCGGCCCTACCCTCGACGAAGCTCATCATGCGGTCGTCGATTTCGTCGGCCGCCAGTCTCCCGTGCAGACAAACGATGCGCAGGTCGGGAGCCACCGCCTGCACCCGCGCCAGCATGGGATCGAGATCCTGGATGCGCGGACAGATCAGAAAGCTCTGGCCGTGCCGCCGCTGTTCGCGCAGCAGCGCGGAGGCGATGGCGGCGTCCGACAGCGGTGCGATCCGGGTTGCGACTGGAAGCCGGTGCACCGGCGGCGAAGCGATCACGCTGAGGTCGCGGAAGCCGGCAAGGCCGGCGGCGAGCGTCCGCGGGATCGGCGTCGCGCTCATCATCAGCACGTGGACGTTCTTGGCGAGCCCGGAGAGCTTGGCCTTTTCGGCCGCGCCAAAATGCTGCTCCTCGTCAATGATGACGAGGCCGAGATCGTCGAACTTGACGTCCTTGCCGGTGAGCGCCTGCGTGCCGATCACGACCTTGATCCAGCCGCTGCGCAATCCCTCCTTGGTCTCGCGCAGCTCCGCGCCGGATGTTGCCCGCGACAGGTTGCCCACCTCGATGCCGAACGGAGCGAAGCGCTTCTGAAACGTTGCGACATGCTGCCGTGCCAAGACCGTCGTCGGCACCGCGACCGCCACCTGCTTGCCCGACAGCACCACGGCGGCCGCCGCGCGCAGCGCCACCTCGGTCTTGCCAAAGCCGACGTCGCCGCAGATCACCCGGTCCATGGGGTGACCGGACGCGAGATCATCCAGCACGTCGGCGATCGCCTTGGCCTGGTCGCTCGTCGTGAAATAAGGGAAGCGCGCCACGAACTTCTCGTAGGCCGATCCCGGCGGAACCAGCTTTTCGGCGCGCCGCCGGCGGCGCTGGCTGATGTGCTTGGCCAGCACCTTGCCCGCGATCTGGATCTCGCGCTCGGCCGAGGTGCGGCGACCCCACCAGGTGCTGCCGTCCGCCTTGTCGAGCGCGAGCTTGCCGAGCTCGGCTGAGTAAGGCCACATCAAAGCGAGATCGGGCGGCGGCACCAGCACCGCGTTGTCGCCTGCGAACTTCAGGCGGATCATCTCGCGTAGCGCGCCGCCGCCAGTGTTCACCGTTTGCAAGCCGTCGAGCACGCCAAGGCCGCGCTGGAGATGGACGACCACCGTGCCCTGCTCGGGCACGTCGGCATGATCGAAAGCCGCACTCCAGGCGCGCGCCATCGGCTGAGGATGATGCGCCCGGCTGCCGAGCACGTCGGACGCCGTGACGATGGCAAGAGGCTTTTTCCCCGGCAGAACGAAGCCCGCATCGAGATCGGCCAGCAGCGCCGCCTCGCCGTTCCGCCCGCTCGTCACCTCGTCCCAGTCTTCGCAGCGCTGCGCCCTGACGCCGCTCATCCGCTCCATCACGCGCAGATCATCCTCCTGCGCTGCGACGAGGATCAGGCGCGAACCGGCCCGTCGCGTCTCCTCGACGAAGGCCCGGAGCGCCTTCCTTGCGGATGTCAGCTTCGAAAATTCCGGCGTGGTCTGGAGCGGCGCCGTCCGCGGCAACGCCTTCATTCCCTTGGCGAGCCGTTTCCAGTCAGCCCGCCCGAGATATTCGCGCTCCCGCTCGGCACGGGGCGCGGCTTCCTCGATCGTGCTCAGCCACGCGTCGGCGTGCAACGGCACGCCTGCATCGGCGATCCATTTGGCGCGCCCGCAATAATCGAACAGGCTCGCGCGCTTGCCGCGTTTGCCGGCAAAGGCAAGCCGCTCGGACATGGGATCGACCAGAAGCTCGCTGGTCTCGAAGATGATGTCGTGCTCTTTCGGATCGAACGCCACGATCCGTCTTATCGCGCGATCCGAATGCTCGATCCGGAACGGCCCCAGCGCGCCTGCGGGAAATATCTCGAAGGTCTGGCCATGAAACAGCGCCCCGCCCGGATAGTCCGGCTCGTCGTCGAGATCATATCCGAGAGCTTCGAGGCGTGCCTCGAGGTCCCGCTCGGAGAACGCGCCGCCCACCTTCAAGCTCACGCTCAGGCGCGACAGGCTCGCAGGCGGCGGCAGGCGCTCCATCACGGCTTCCGCCGTCGAAACGAGAAAGAGCGGCTTCTTGGATCTTGCGAGGCGTCTCAGGACCGAGGCTCGGCGCCCCGCGAGTTCGTGGGATGGCTCCAGCTGATCGAACGGCAAGGTGTTCAATCGCGGAAACACCAAGACCTCGCAGGAAGGGTCGAACGCGTGAATGACACTGCCCAGCCGCTCGGCCCTGTTCTCACTCTCGGCAAGAAAAACCAGACCGCTGCGTCCGGACTGCTTCCATTGTGCAAGCAGATGGAGAGCCATCATTCCGAGGGGCGACGAAGATGAGATCGTTGCGCGCTGCGACCCCTTGCTCTTCTTGGGCGACTTCTTGGTGGCCCGCGCGTTTTTGGAAAGCCTCACTTGAATCCGTCTCTGGTCGTAAACCGCCGGCAACTGAACGCGAGCCGCTCTCATCCTGATTCGGCTGCTCGGCGCCATGCATATGGGATTTGCCCGGCGAACGCACGCTCGTGGGCAACGTCCGGGACGCCATCGCGATCCCGGCAGTTTGGCCGTTGATCGCCCAGCAGATCGGAACTGGCTCCGTTCCGACGCGTGAAATGCGGTCCATGCTCTCGACGCGAAAGTCAATACAATCGAGACGCCCTACTCACTGGCAGGCACGAAAAAGCCCCAGCGCTTGGAGCCACGCTGGGGCGTTCGTTTAAAATGAAGCGGTTAAGCAATGACGTCTTCATAGCAGCGATCTCGCCGAGCATTTGTGAACTGGTTCACACGATTTGCGCCAAAACGACCTCAGTGCGAAGGCGCTGAGGTCGCCAACCTTTGTGGGGAAGGTTTTCTCGCGGCCCGGGGGCTTTTGGGGTTGGGGATGGGCCGTGAGCCTAGAATCTACGCGCGCCGAGCGAAGTCGTTCCAAGAAAGTGGGCCAGATGTCTGCCGGCGCGGTCGGCGCACTGATGGTCCGACCTGCCGGAACTGGGTACCGCATCCTTCCGGTTTGAGCGCCCACGCGCCGCGCGCTAGGATTTCTCTCATAAGTTTCGTCCAGATTCCGTGCACGCGCTGCAAGGGCGTGTTTCGCGATCGCGCCGGCCGGTTGCAGGACGGCTATTCCAGGCAATATCCGAGCTGCGAAGTGGTGCTGTTCTTCGCAGAGGATTCCCAACACCCCTTCATCAAACGCGCGATGCGCAATGCGCGCACGGCCCGCAAGGAGCAGCGCAAGGTCGAGGCCGTCCGGCTCGCTGCGCCGGAGCCGCGCGCGGCCCGGTCGAGGGCATTCGCCGGGCGGACGCGATCGGCGCGGCGAGAGGATTAGCTCACCGCCGCGGCTTTCGTGGAAACAGGCGGTCGCGGATGTAGCGCGAGGTCGGCGTCAGGCGGATGCCGCGGGGCTTCTGCCAGGCGGCGCGGTCGATCTCCTTCTTGTCGCCGATCGCCAGCCTGCCCTTGGCGCCCTTGGCGATGAAGATCGCATCGCTCATCTTGCGGCCGGAGCGCTTGTTCCTCGCCTTCACTTCCTTCCAGAGACTAAACCGGCCGAGCTTCAGCTTGGGCAGCTCTTCCTTGATCTCCCGCCGCAGGCAGTCCTTCGCGGATTCGCGCGCTCGCTTGCGGCCGCCTGGGAACATCCAGAGGCCGTCCGACCGGCGTCTGACCAACAATACCTTGCCGCGTCTCGCGGCAACCAGTTTGGAAGACTTCGCCATTACTGCCGTAGATCAAGACCAGAATCGTCCAGATCGTAACTTGTCTAGTCGAACAGACAAGTTCGGGGCGCATTTTGATCGCAGGCCACGGAGCCGCGCGCTCCTGGTGCGACATGGCGGACCGAACGCGCCGTCGAGGCGCGAGATCAGCCCTCGCTCACCTTCGGCCGGTCCTCCGTCCTGATCCAGGCCATCATCATCTCCCAGGCCACCGACAGGATGATCGGCCCGATGAACAGGCCGACGATGCCATGGGCGAGCGTGCCGCCGATCACGCCGACGAAGATCACGATGGTCGGCGTGGTCAGGCCGCGCCCCATGACGAGCGGCTTCAGCATGGTGTCGATGAAGCCGACCAGGACGAGAAACACCGTGAGCGGCAACGCCGTGGTGACGTCCTTGGCGGTCCAGATCCAGATGATCACCGGCAGCAGCACGAGGAAGGCGCCGATCTGCACGATCGAGAGCAGCAGCACGATGAAGGCGAGAAGGCCTGCGCTCGGCACCGCCGCGAGCTTGAAGCCGAAGCCGGCGAGCAGCGCCTGCACCACCGCGACGCCGATCACGCCTTGCGCCACGGCGCGGATGGTCGCGCCCGCAAGCTCCAGGAAATGCTCGCTCTGCTCGGGCACGATCCGGAACAGGAAGCTGCGGCCGGCCGCAACCAGCCGCGGCCCGTGCGGAAACAGGAAGCCGGCGACGAACACGGACAGCAGGAACTGGACCGTTCCGAGACCGGCATCGCCCGCGAGCGACAGCAGCGGTCCCGCCAGCGGCTGGAGATACGGCGCCACCTCGCGCAGCACCGCGCGGATATTGGTGTAGGCCTGGTCCCAGAGATCATAGAGCCAGGGGCCGACCACTGGCCACGATTTGAGCTGCTCCGGTGCCGACTGCAGCGCGAGGTCGCCGGTGCTAAGCTGGTGCGCCAGCTCTCGCACACCGTCGACGGCGCTGAGGCCGAGCCAGGTCGCAGGACCGATGACGATGCCAAGCGTGATCAGGGTCAGGATCGCTGCCGCGGTCTTCGGCCGGCCGCCGAGGATTTTGGCGACCCAGCTGAAGGCCGGATAGAACGCGACCGCGAGCACGCCGCTCCAGGCCAGGATCGGCACGAAGGGGCGGATGATCAGGAAGGTCCAGATGATCAGCAGGCCGAGCAGGCCGAGCCGGATCACGAGCTGGATGATATCCTCACCCGTCAAGAGCTGACGGAGACTTTTCACGGCTACAGCTTTCCTTGCGACATGAACGCAACTTCCGGCGCTTGCGAGGCCTAGCCGTTATTGCCAGCAACAAGCCGGGCGTCAAGGCGACCGGTTCCCGCAAGATCCGCCGACTAGGAACGCATCGGACCAATCGGCATTTTGAGGACGATGACGGCCGAACCCAGAGACCTTGATGCACATGCGGGGATTCACCGCGGCGTCCACTATTCGCTGAAGAGGAATGCCGCGCCGGGCTACTGGCGCTATGCCTATGCGATCGGCGACAGGGTCCGCTCCGGGCGGGTGCAAGGCAAGCTCCCGCTGCTCGCCATCAGGCGCGTGCAGATGCGCATTGACCGGGACTTGCGGCCTGGCTTGGCTAACGCCCGTTAAGTGGATTTCTCTGGGCCAGTTTACGCCACTGCAAAGGCCCGTGGCTACCGTGGGTTGAGGTCCCCAAAAAACATTCTGTGCAATGGCCAACAGCATCTGGACGATCGAAGAATTCACCTGCCCGGGTTGCAGCATGAGCTACACCGCGACAAGGGAGGAACATGCCGAAGCGCATTCCGGCAGCTTCAAGTGCAGCATCTGTAGCAGTGTGGTGCATAGCTGGTCCGGCAAGCATCACTTCTTCGGCTGGGAAGCAGTGAAGACCAAGCCGCCCGTGTTCGGACGGCGCTGGGCGGGCGTTGGATGGTAGGGCCGAGGCATCGGTTCGCGCTCGCCGTCGTTGCCCAGCGAAAGCCGGGTATCCCCTCGCCCATCGACCGCATTGTGAGCCGCGATCAGCCGCCGCCGAAATTGGAGGGATCGAGATTCCTGTTCTCCGACGGCGGGATCGGCGGATGACCGGGAAACCTGTACCAGCCGGGCGGCACGACCGCGCGCGTGTCGGGGCGGACCACGACATGGTGCCGCGGACGCGCGTAATGCCTCGGCGCTGCGGCAGCCGAGGCGCACGCTGACATCAGAACAAGTAAAGCCAAGACAGAGCGCATGGCACGGGCTCCTGACGTCCCCGCCGATCATGTGGTCAGCAGAACCTGCTCGCACCATTCATCTGCGCGTCACAACCGGTCACATCGGCGAGATCGCCGGAAAATCCGCCCAATTGCGCCGCAGGCGTTTGGACTCCGTTCACCGATCGCCGCTAGATCAGGGCGGATCCTCCGCGCCGAACATCAGCCATGGCCGACCTCAACGCCGTCCTCACCAGGCTCAACGACCGTCTGCTCCGCCTCGAGGGCGAGCTGTTCGTGCTGCGCTCGCTGGCACGCGCGACGCTGACGGCAGGCGATGATCACGCGGCGCGCATGCGCAAGCTGGTCGAGGCCGCGAAAGTCGCGCTCGACGACGAGGCCAAGCGTCCGCTCGACAAGCCGACGCGCAAATATGTCGATGCGGCAACCGCACTGGTGGAAGAGCTCCTGGTCGAGCCGACCCCGGCGCGGCCGCTGTTCACGGTCATTGACGGTGGCAGGCGCGACTGAACGGTTCAGACAGGAGAAGATAGACCGAGACCCGCGCTTTCGGCCTTCAGCCGGCTGAGGCCTGCCTCGATGATCGCGATCTCCTCGTCGATCTGGCCGATGGGCAGGCTGAAATCATAGCCCGACCTGCTCTTCAGATCGACGGTGAGCCGCTGCCGGTGCATCATCAGCTCGTCGAGGCCACGCCGGTTCTTCAGTCGGACATAGGTGTCGACGATCTGCTCAATCGCGCTGGGCATGAAATCGGTCCCGGCCAAAAGGCCCGCGCGGCGCACCCACGCCGGCGGGACATTCTCAGGTCGCGGTACGCAATACAAATCCGCGACGGATTCGTCGATACGCCAGGCTGGTTGAGAACGTATTACCATCAGATGATTTCGTGATGCGCTGTGCATTGTTGATAACCCGCGCAAACGCAGCGCGGGTGGTGACAGGACGTCCGGACGTGATATCGGGGGATGACGCAGCTGCGAGACAGATCGGACATCCATGCGCATTACCCTCGTCGGCTCCCGCCATTTCGGCGTGACCACCCTGAACATGCTCCGGGAGCACAGTGTCTCGATCGTGCGGGTCGTGGTGGCGGATGCCGAGGATCGCCTTGCAGCGGCCGCCAGGGCGGCCGGCATCGAGGCGGTGGTCCAGGCCAATCCAAAGCTGGTGGTGGCCTCCGAGATTGGCCTCGATACGGATCTGATCATCACGGCGCATAGCCACGCCCGGATCGGCAAGGACGCGCTCGCCGCCGCCAAGTATGGCGGGATCGGCTATCACCCTTCGCTATTGCCGCGCCACCGCGGCAAGGCGGCCGTGGAATGGACCATCAAGGAAGGCGATCCGGTCGCCGGCGGCACGATCTACCACCTCGCCGACCGCATGGACGCGGGCGCCATCGCCGCCCAGGACTGGTGCTTCGTCAAGAAGGGCGAGACGGCGCGGGAGCTCTGGGAGCGCGCGTTGGCGCCTCTCGGCCTTAAGCTGCTGGCCGACGTGATCGACTACATCAAGGTTCACAAGGCGCTGCCGGCCAAAGTTCAGGACGAGCAGTTCGCGACCTCGGCGCCGAGTCTCTCCTGACGTTTACCCTTAACGTGAACCCGCGTTGATTCTGCTTCGAAAATCGGAGCCAAGAACCCAAATAAACCATTGTTCCCACAGGAACAATTTTCGATTTGGCATTGCAACAAATTTCCGTCACATTTCGTCCGAATAAACGTCAGCATATCAGACAAGTTCAAGGACGGAATTCATGCGTTTTGGTCGCATTGCGGTGTTCTGTGCCGCCTCAGTTTTCGCCGGCACCCTCGCCGCTCCCGCCTTCGCCCAGGGTCCCTATGACGGCAATTGGCAGGTCACGATCGTGACCAAGAGCGGCTCCTGCGAACCGACCGCAAGCTCCATGCTGACGGTTGCCGACGGCAAGATCACCGCGCCCGGCGCTAACGTTTCCGGCACCATCGGCCGTGAGGGACTTGTGAAAGTTTCGATCAATGGTGCATATGCCAACGGTCAACTCAACGGCAACGCCGGATCGGGGAAGTGGAATGGAGCATCTGCAGGCATACCATGCAGCGGGCGGTGGGAAGCATCGCGCCAATAAACCAACTGAGGCTCGCGCTAGAGGCCGGCGGCTGCTGATCGCGGCCGCCGTTTTGTTTGCGGCGGCTATTGCCCACACTGAAAGCAAAGCCCAGGCCGGCCCGTTTGCCCCGATGGCAGGCAGCTGGAGCGGCGGCGGTACTGTCATCCTCGATGACGGCTCGACCGAGCGGATCCGCTGCCGGGCCAAATACGCCCCGATCGGTCCGACCATGGAAATGTCGCTGACCTGCGCCAGCGACGCCTACAAGTTCAATCTCGGGGCCAGCGTCAAGGCAGAGGGCAGCGCCATCACCGGCAACTGGTCCGAGGCCAGCCGCAATATTAGCGGCTCGCTCCAGGGCCGCGGCGGTGGCGGAAATTTCGAGGTGGTCGCCTCCGCCGCCGGCTTCAACGCCAATATCGCGTTGAGGACGAGCGGCAACAAGCAGACCGTCACGCTGCGCGCCGACAGCCAATTCCGCGGCGCCAACATCTCGATGACGCGCTGAGCCAGATCAGTTTCAAGACCATCGACCCGGCGACCTCGCCGGGTCTTTTTTATGCATTCGGCACGAACGCCGTGACCTCGATCTCGACCTTGGCCCGCTCGTCCACGAGACCGCCGATGTAGAGCAGCGTCGAGGGCGGGAAATTGCGTCCCAGCGTTTCCTTCCAGGCCGCGCCGATGCCGGCCCCGGCGGCCTCATACTCGCTGCGGCTGGTCAGGTACCAGGTCAGGCGGACGATGTGCTCGGGGCCCGCGCCGGCCTCGCCCAGAAGCTTGATGATCCGCTTCAGCGCGGTCGCAACTTGCGCCGCCATGTCGGGCGCATAGTTGCCGCTCTCGTCGCCGCCGGTCTGCCCGGCCAGCACCACCCAACGCCCCGGCCCGTCGACCACCACGCCATGGGAAAAGCCGCGCGGTTTTTTCCACTCGGCCGGCTGCAAGATGCGCATGAGCGAAGACCTCCCGATTTTCTCGTTGTTCGCTGACGCCTTAGCACACCGAGCTGCATCGCTGCATCCGCAGATTTGACCGTTGCAAACGGCAGCGATGTCGCTGATACCGGCTTTCCCCTCACGTACGATTTCCCGCACTCACACCTATGACCGCGACACCGTCCAAATCGATGGCTGCACTTTGGATGGCCGGCTGGCTAGCGCTGATGCTGGTCATGGCGGTTGCCGGCCGCGAGACCACGAGCGAGCTAAACGTCTTCCAAATCATGGAAGTGCGATCTGTGATCGGGTTGTTTCTGCTTCTGCCGATCATCTACCGCGCCGGCGGCTTCAAGGCCGTCGCGACCAAACGCCTGCCGCAGCACCTCGCGCGCAACGGAGTCCACTATTTCGCGCAGCTCGGCTGGTTCTACGCGCTGGCGCTGATCGGTATCGGCCAGGTCGTCGCAATCGAATTCACCATGCCGATCTGGACGGCACTGCTGGCCGCAACTTTCCTGTCCGAGCGCATGACCGTCTGGAAGATCGCCGCCGTCGTACTCGGCATCGTCGGCGTCGTCATGATCGTGCGGCCCGCCACCGGCGAGATCAATCCGGGCCAGCTGATCGCGCTTGGGGCCGCGATTGGCTTCAGCATCTCCATGATATTGGCGAAGTCGCTGACCCGGACCGAAAGCGCATTGTCGATCCTGTTCTGGATGATCGTCGTACAGATGGTCGTCGGCCTGCTACCTACGCTCTACGTCTGGACTTGGCCGTCGGCCTCCATGTGGGGTTGGCTCTTCGTCATCGGGGTCTGCGGCACATTTTCGCACTACTGCCTCGCCAGCGCGCTCCGGTACGCGGATGCGACCATCGTGGTGCCGATGGACTTCCTGCGGGTTCCGCTCACGGCAACCGTCGGCTGGCTGTTGTATTCGGAGCGTCTCGACACCTTGACCGTACTGGGCGCGGCGCTGATCCTGTGCGGTAATCTCCTCAATTTAAGGCCGCCATCACTGGTTCCAGCCCGCGCGCGGTGAACCTCGCGCCGCCTCGCGCGACAAAACGAAGTGGCCGTGTGATTTGGATCACGTTGGAGAAGGATTCCATCGTGCACATTCGGCCACACAGCAGCGGGTTGAACGCAGCGGACCGCCGTTTTGGTGGCGCGAAGTCGGGCACTTCGTGTAGGTTCGTTGCTAATTTGTTGCTGCCTGCAATTCGATTCTGGGGGATTTCAGAATGCGCTATCTCACCCTCCTCGCTTCGCTGATGTGCATGGCACTGTCGATCAGTGCTGCGAAGGCTGACCGCCGCGTCGCCTTCGTCGTCGGCAACGGCTCCTACAAGAACGTCGCGCAATTGCCGAACCCGCCGATCGACGCCAAGGCGATGGCGGCGACGCTGCGCAATGTCGGCTTCGAGGTGATCGAAGGGTCCAATCTCAGCCGCGACCAGATGACGGAGAAGCTGCTCGATTTCGGCCGCAAGGCGCAGGGCTCCGACATCGCGCTGTTCTATTATGCCGGCCACGGCATTGCCGTCAGCGGGACCAACTATCTCCTGCCTGTCGACGCCGACATCAAGTCGGAGATGGACGTCAAGCTGGGGGCCGCCATCAACATCGACCTGACGCTCGAGCAGACCATGGGCGACGCCAAGGTCAAGCTCGTCTTCCTCGATGCCTGCCGCGACAATCCGTTCGCCGCCAAGATCAAGTCGAACTCGGCGACCCGCAGCGTCAACGTCCAAAGCGGTCTCGCCGAGATGAAGTCCGGCGAAGGCACGCTGATCGCGTTCGCCACCGGCCCTGGCCAGACCGCGCTCGACGGTCAGGAGGGCAACAACAGCCCGTTCACCCGTGCGCTGATCGACAACATCACCAAGCCCGGCGTCGAGATTCAGCAGGCGATGACGTCGGTGCGCGCCCAGGTCAATGAAGAGACCCGCAAGGGCCAACTGCCGTGGGGTCACACCAACCTGACCGGCTCGGTCTACCTCAACCAGGCCCCGGCAACGCAAGTTGCCATCGCGGCGCCGACCGCGGCCGGCACCGTGCCGGCGGCAACCGGCGGCGGTTCGGACGGTGTCGAGCTCGAATATTGGCGCTCGGTGAAGGAGTCCAACAAGCCGGAAGAGCTTAACGCCTATCTCGCCGCCTATCCGAACGGTCAGTTCAAGGCGCTGGCGCTGGCACGCCTTGCCGCGATCAAGAGCGGCCCCTCGACCGCGACCCGTACGCTCAACGCTGGTATCGATCCCGCGACCTTTACCGACGAGGCCACTCAGCTCACCGAAGACCAGATCGGCCTCGACAAGAACCAGCGCCGCGACGTGCAGCGTCGCCTCACCGGCCTCGGCTTCGACACCAAGCAGACCGGCGTGTTCAGCGACGAGACCCGCTCCGTGCTCAAGCGCTGGCAAGCAGCGCGCGGCTATCCTTCGTCCGGCTACCTTAATAAGCACCAGCACAAGGCCCTGCTCTCGGAGATCGTGGCCGCACCGCCGACCGCCAGCGATAACGGCCAGAAAGCGGCTCGGCGCGCCAGCGCCCCGCCACCCAGCAGCGCGCCAGCACCGGCTCCCCAGCGTAGCAACCCCGGCGATGCTGCCGGCGCGGCCTTCGTGGGTGGCGTCGTCGGCGGTATGATGGGCGGCATGTTCCGCCGCTGAGGCAGGACCGCAGTTTCAAAACAAAAGCCCGGCTCGCGCCGGGCTTTTTCTTTGGCACGACGGTGTCGCAGCATGCTCCGTCATTGCGAGGAGCCCTTGCGACGAAGCAATCCAGGCTGTCACCGTGGAAAGATTCTGGATCGCGTCGCGGAGCCTGTCATCGGGCCGCGCTTCGCGCGGACCCGTTGGCTCGCAATGACGACGTTGGCTACGACTTCCCCGCAGCCTTCCGCAGCGCTTCGTTGATGCGGTCCTGCCAACCCGGCCCGCCCTCCTGGAAGAATTCCAGCACGTCCTGGTCGATACGCAGCGTGACCTGCTCCTTGATGCCGGGAATGGCGGTTTGCTTGGGCGGCGCCACGGCGACCTTGGCCGTCACCTTCTTGAATGCCGCCTCGGCTTCCGTTCTGGCATCGCCCAGCGTACGCGGCCGCCTCGGTTGATCCGCCATGTCCTAGATTCCCTCAAATAGAGCCGTGGAAAGATACCGCTCGGAGAAGGACGGCACCACCGCCAGGATGGTTTTTCCCGCAGCTTCGGGGCGCTTGCCGATCTGAAGCGCGGCCGCGATCGCGGCGCCCGAAGAGATGCCGCCCGGAATGCCCTCATGCCGCGCCAGCGCGCGCGAGGCCTCGATTGCCGTCGTCGAATTGATCTTCACGATCTCGTCGATCACGGAGCGATCGAGGATGTCGGGAACGAAGCCGGCGCCGATGCCCTGGATCTTGTGCGGGGTGTGCTGGCCGCCCGAGAGCACCGGGCTCTCCTCCGGCTCGACCGCCACCACCCGCAAGGAAGGTTTGCGCGGCTTCAGCACCTGGCCGACACCTGTGATGGTGCCTCCGGTGCCGACACCGGCGACGAAGACATCGATGTTGCCGGCCGTGTCATTCCAGATCTCTTCCGCCGTGGTGCGGCGGTGCACCTCGGGGTTGGCGAGATTCTTGAACTGCTGCGGCATCACCGAGTTCGGCGTCGTCTTCAACAGTTCTTCCGCGGCGGCAATGGCGCCGTTCATGCCTTGGGCTGCCGGCGTCAGCACCAGTTCCGCACCGAGAAAGGCCAACATCTTGCGCCGCTCGATCGACATCGACTCCGGCATCACCAGTTTGAGCCGGTAGCCGCGCGAGGCCGCGACGAAGGCAAGCGCGATTCCGGTATTGCCGGAGGTCGGCTCGATCAGCACGGTGTCGGGTTTGATGATGCCCGCCTTCTCCATGGCGATGATCATGGCCGCACCGATGCGGTCTTTCACGCTCGCGGCCGGATTGAAATATTCAAGTTTTGCCAAAATGGTCGCGTTCACGCCGTGCATGCCGGGCAGTCGTTGCAACCGCACGATCGGCGTGTCGCCAAAAGCCTCGACGATCGAGTCATAGATCCGGCCGCGGCCGGGTTGGTGCGCTGCACCCGTCTTGGACGACGCGTCCATGATGAACTCCCTGTGGCAACAATCTGCGCTTTCACAGTCTCGCGCAGTTACGGACAGCTTGCAGCGACACGCAAGCGACAATGCGGCACATGTTAAATACGCTGCATCGCAAAATCGCATGAGCTGCAAATATCAGAAAACCAACGCATTTGTGTTGCGACCTCGTCAACTGATTCTCCTTATGTTAGACTTAGGTCTCAAAGCAGGGAGGTCACCACGATGTCAGCAGTTGCTGAAGTGTTGTCGACCGTCGCGCTGAACCGCTATCCGCGTTGCAGCGAGTTGCCTACCTGTCCGGTCTGCGCCGACTCCATGGTCGCCGCCGAAGCATCTGCCTACATCTCCGACCACGTGATCAGCTATCTCTGGACCTGTGACAATTGCGGCTATGGCTTCGTGACCAAGCATGCCGTCAAGCAGCGCTTCGTCTGCAATTAATATCTAGCGCGGGGCTATGTCGCCCCTCGTCCAGTCCTCGCGCGTACGCTGATAGAACTCCTCGAACCTTCCCTGTGCGACCGCGTCCCTGATGCCCTGCATCAGGGATTGGTAATAGGCGACATTGATCTCGGACAGCAGCATCGCCCCCAGCGTCTCGCCCGCCTTGACGAGATGATGCAGATAGGCGCGCGCGCAGCTCCGCGTCGACGGCCATGAGCTCTCTTCATCGAGCGGACGCGGATCGTCGGCGTGGCGCGCGTTGCGCAAATTGACCTGGCCGAAGCGCGTGAAGGCGACGCCGTGACGGCCATTGCGGGTTGGCATCACGCAATCGAACATGTCGACGCCGCGCTTGACTGCCTCGAGGATGTCGTCGGGCGTGCCGACGCCCATGAGGTAACGCGGCCGCTCTCTCGGCAGCAATGGTGCGGTCTCGTCAATCATCGCCAGCATCACCGCCTGCGGCTCGCCGACGGCAAGGCCGCCGATCGCATAGCCGTGGAAGCCGATCTCGACCAGCCCTTGCGCGCTGGCATGGCGAAGCTGCGGTACGTCGCCACCCTGCACGATGCCGAACAGCATGTAACCGGCGGGCGCGCTCGCGAAGGCCCGCTTGCTGCGCTCGGCCCAACGCAGCGACAGGTGCATCGCCCGCTCGATGTCGTCACGCTCAGCCGGTAGCCGCACGCATTCGTCCATCTGCATGGCGATATCGGAGCCGAGGAAGCGCTGCACCTCGATCGAGCGCTCCGGCGACAGCTCGACCTTGGCGCCGTCGATATGCGAGCGGAAGGTGACGGCGTGCTCGCTGACCTTGCGCAGATCCGCCAGCGACATCACCTGGAAGCCGCCGGAATCCGTCAGCATCGGCCCGTTCCAACCGGTGAATGTCTGCAAGCCACCAAGCGCCGCAATCCGCTCGGCCCCGGGGCGCAGCATCAGATGGTAGGTGTTGCCGAGCACGATATCGGCGCCGGCGTCGCGCACCTCGCGCCAGTGCATGCCCTTCATGGCGCCCGCGGTGCCGACCGGCATGAACGCCGGCGTCCTGACCACGCCATGCGGCGTGGTCAGGCGCCCGGTGCGCGCGGCGCCATCGGTGGCGAGCAATTCAAAGTGATTTGGAAGATCATTGTCGGGATTCATGGCGGTGCTTATTGCGTGTCGGAGAAGGCCGATCAACCCGCGCGAACCACGCCAAGGCTGGCTTGTGCCTCAGACTGGGACACAATTGGAGCGGATATTGGTGCCCTTGCTCTTGTTAAACAAAACGATACCGTGTAGTTTTATCTTGGGGGCTGGACGAGATTGCCGCGGCGAATTTGCCGGCGGCGGTATAAGCGTGATCGCCAGCCACCGACGATGCCCCTCCCTTCAAGTTCGACCGATATTCCCGGCCTCTCGCAGGGCTGGATAAGGCGGATAGGCGCCCGCCTGGCCGGAGTCCTGGTCCTGACGTGCAGCCTGGCGCTCGGTGCCTGCACGTCCCTGCCCCGCACGCCCTATACGGCCGCTGAAGCCAGCACATCGCGTGTGCTCGATATCGACGGCCTCCGGCGCTACGCCAACGAGCCCGTCACGAAATTCAGCTTCGAGAAGGACACCGCGACCAAAACCTATCTGGCGCTATCCGGCGGCGGTGCCGACGGCGCCTATGGCGTCGGCGTGCTGAACGGCTGGACCGCAGCCAGAACCCGTCCCACCTTCTCGGTCGTCTCGGGTGTCAGCACAGGCGGCCTGATCGCGCCGTTTGCGTTCCTCGGCTCGCAATATGACGACACGCTGAGGGAGGTCTACACCAGCGGCATCGCGGAGAGTCTGCTGAACGATCCCAGCATCATGCGGGTGCTGTTCGGATCCGGCCTGTTCGGCAACACGCGGCTGCGCGAGCTCGTCGCCCGCTATGTCGGGCCCGAGATCATGGCGCAAGTCGCGCGCGAAAATGCCAAGGGCCGGAAGCTATTGGTGGTGACGACCGATCTCGACACCCAGCGGACCGCGATCTGGGACATGGGCAAGATCGCCGCGGTCGGAACGCCCGAGGCGCTAAAACTGTTTCGCGACGTGATGGCGGCTTCCGCCAGCATTCCCCTGGTGTTTCCGCCGATCATGATCGACGCCGAAGGCCAGGGCCGCAGGTTTCAGGAGATGCATGTCGATGGCGGCGTGACGGCGCCGGTGCTGACGCTGCCGGAAGCCCTGATCTTCCAGGGCAGCCGCCTGCCGGGCAACGCGAGGATGGACATCTACATCCTCGTCAACAAGAAGATCGAACGCAATTTCGAGCTGGTCTCCAACAGTACCATCGACGTCGCCTCGCGCAGCCTGTCGTCGATCACCCAGTCGCAGACGCGCTCGATCATCTTCTCGACCTATGATTTCGCCAAGCGCAACCGCCTGGGCTTCCATCTCTCCTACATCGCGCGCGACTATCCGGCGGCGCCCTCGGAAGGGTTCGATACTGCCTATATGCGGGCGCTGTATCAGTACGGATATGACAAGGCGGCGTCCGGCCAGGCCTGGACATCGACGCTTCCGTGATTCCTCGTGACGGAACGAGGCCATACGGAAACCGTTGACGATACGGCCAATTCGGCCAGATTCGCGATGACGCCCCCGCTCCCGCGCGATATAGAGCGAATGACTGATATCACGACCGCGCAGGAATCATTGGGCATGGGATTGACTGCGACCAAGACAAGAACCGCCTCGCCACGGCGCGAGGTGCCGAAATCGCGCGGCGGCCGGCCGACGAAAACCGCCGCGATCGAGCGCGACCAGCGGCTGATCGAGGTCGCTACCCGCCTGTTCCTGGATCGCGGCTTCGATGCAACCTCGCTCGACGCCGTCGCGGAAGCGGCCCGGGTGAGCAAGCCCACCGTTTATTCCCGCTATGGCGACAAGCGCGGCTTGTTTGCGGCCGTGCTGAGGCGCGAGATCGCGCGCTGGCTCGCGCCGCTGTCGGCGGCCGCGGAGACGCAGCTCTCCAGCCCCGCGAACATCTCGGTGGAGCAGCGTCTGGTCGAGATCGGACGCGAGATGCTCACATTCACCTGCGGTCCCGACGCCGTCGCCTTCAGCCGCATGATGACGTCACAGGCCATCAACTTCCCCGACGTCGCCAAGCTCGGCAAGGAGGAGGGCTGGCTCAAGGCCGTCGCCACCACGGCGCGCTTCTTCGACCACCTGGTGGCACAAGGCGCACTCGATGTCGAAGACACCACCATTGCAGCCGAGGTGTTTCTCGACGTCGTCGTCGGTCACACCCACCGCATGGCGACGTTCGGAACGGCGCTGGAGATGAAGGCCGCGGAAAAGCGGATGCGGGCGGCGATCAAGCTGTTCCTGGCCGGCGCTCTGGGACCTGCCGACCGCATCCAGAGCGCCGCAAAGAGCACGCAGCGGCGCCCGTCCCGCTGACAATTCCGTGAGCGCGCGATCTATCCCCCGGGGAAACACGGCCTCGCCATTGACCAAAATAAAACGATACGGTATGGTTTAGTTACAAGGTGAGGCGGACCGCTTTTTTCACCAGCCCCAAAGAGGTCCGTCCCGCTTCGATCGTCGTGCCGGGTACAGCCCGGTGCGGCGTTCCGCGGCCGACCGATGCCCAAGGTCGGCCGCGAATTCTTTACGATCATCCGGCACACTCGCTGGCCGAGGGTTTCGAGCATGACGACAGCCAAACGATGGACCTCGCAACTGCTTGCGATCGCCTTGCCCGCGCTGCTCCTCGCCGCACCGGCACAGGCGATTGTGACCGCAGGCACGCCGACCGCGCTTCACAGCGACACAGATAGTGATGCCGAAGCGGACCGCCAGGCGGTCAGCCGCGAGATCGAGCGCTTCCGCAGCTCGTCGATCTCGATCAGCCAGGCCATGGCAATCGCGGAAGGCCGGCACGCCGGCGCCACGACGGCGGATGTGAGTTTTGACGGAGCCTCCGGTGTGCCGGTCTACCGCGTGAAGACCCTGCACAATGACCGGATCTGGCGCCACACCATCAATGCTTCGACCGGCGAGCTCGTCGGCGGCGAAGCCGCCCTCCCCCTCGCCGAGCTCGACCTTGAGGACCGCAGCAACCTCGCAGCGCTCGGTGCGATCAGGCACCGCCTCGCGGATGCCGTGCGCGTCGCCGAACGCGCGGCCTCGGGCAAGGCGATCAGCGGCGGGCTGGTGCGCGAACGCGGCCGGCTCAATTTCGCGATTGTCGTGATCAGTGGCGACGACCTCAAGGAAGTCATCCTGGAGCCGCCGGGCGCACGGGCCAAATAGCGACGGGCCCCGGCATCGACCGGAGGCGAAAAGCCATTGACGGCTGCAAGACTCTCCCGCATAAGTCGCCGCCATGTTCACGACCACCAAACGCACGACCAAAACCACCACGGCCTCAGGGGCCCGGGGAGGCGTGCGCGCGTAGGTCGTCGACTTAAACGCATCAGCTCTACCGAAGCCCCGCCCTCGATGGTCCGGGGCTTTTTTGTTGTCTAAATTCTCAATGCAAATGGAGGACAAAGTGAGTAACGATCCCGTCGTCGCGATTGTCGGCGTCACCGGTGCGGTGGGCGCCGAATTCATCGCCACCATGGACAAGCGCGGCTTTCGCGTCGGTAAGCTCAAGGCGCTGGCCAGCGCCCGCTCGGCCGGCAAGACGGTGTCGTTCCGCGGGCAACAGGTCGTCATCGAGGAATTGACCGAGCGTTCCTTCGAGGGCGTCGACATCGCCCTGTTCTCCGCCGGCGGCAGCATCTCCAAGAAGTTCGCACCGATCGCGGTCAAGGCCGGCGCGGTCGTGGTCGACAACTCTTCCGCCTTCCGCATGGACCCGAACGTGCCGCTGGTGATCCCCGAGATCAACGCGAACCGCATCCGCGATCACAAGGGCATCATCGCCAACCCGAACTGCGCCGCGATCACCGCGCTGGTGCCGCTGTGGCCGATCCACCAGAAGAACCGCATCAAGCGCGTCATCATCGCGACCTACCAGGCGGCCAGCGGCGCCGGGGCTGCGGCGATGGAGGAGCTGGTCGAATCCACCCGCGCCAATCTCAATGGGCAGGTCTATACGCCCAAGGTGATGCCGCACCCCTACGCCTTCAACCTCTTCAACCACAACACGGCGGTCGACCCTGACACCGGCTACAACGACGAAGAGACCAAGGTCATCAAGGAGACCCGCAAGATTTTCGAGGACGAAACCATTGCAGTCGGCGTCACCTGCGTGCGCGTGCCGGTGCTGCGCGCTCATTGCGAGGCCATCACCTTCGAATGCGAGAAGCCGATCACCGAGGACCAAGTCCGCGCCATCATGGCGCAGGCGCCCGGCGTCAAGGTCGTCGACGACCGCGCCAAGAACTACTTCCCGATGCCGATCGATGCTTCGGGCCAGGACGACGTCTTGGTCGGCCGCATCCGCAAGGATCTCAGCGACGCCAGCGGCCATTCGATCTCGATGTTCGTTGCGGCTGATCAGCTCCTGAAGGGCGCGGCACTCAACGCGGTGCAGATCGCCGAGCTCTTGCCGCAGCGGGTGATGGCGTAACCGGTATCGTAGGGTGGGCAAAGGCGCGCAAGCGCCGTGCCCACCACTTCCCTCGCGCAATCAGGAAAGATGGTGGGCACGCTTCGCTTTGCCCACCCTACCGCTACGGCTCTGCCCGAAACAACAAGCATGCATCCCCGTACGAATAAAACCGGTAGCCAGTCGCGATGGCGTGCGCATACGCTCGCTTCATCGTCTCCAGGCCCGAGAACGCCGACACCAGCATAAACAGCGTCGACCGCGGCAAATGGAAATTGGTCAGCAGGATATCGACCGCGCGGAAGCGATAGCCGGGGGTGATGAAGATCGCCGTGTCCGCCGCAAACGGCTGGATGCTGCCGTCCTCCGCGGCGGCGCTTTCCAGCAGCCGCAGTGACGTGGTGCCGACGGCGATGATGCGGCCGCCATTCTTGCGCGCGGTGTTGAGCCGCTCTGCCGTCTCGGCCGAGATCGTGCCCCACTCGGGGTGCATCTTGTGGCCTTCGGTATCGTCCACCTTGACCGGCAGGAAGGTCCCTGCCCCGACATGCAGCGTGAGCCGGTTGATGCCGACGCCGTGGTCGCGCAGCGCCTGCTCCAGCGCCGGGGTGAAATGCAGCCCAGCCGTCGGCGCGGCGACGGCGCCTTCGTTCGCCGCGAACATAGTCTGGTAGTCGGTGAGATCCTGGTCGTCAGGCGTGCGCTTGGAGGCGATATAGGGCGGCAGCGGCGGGCTGCCGAGATCGGCGATGGCCTGGTCGAGCGCGGGCCCGTGGAACGAGAACGATAGCGTCACCTCGCCTTCACTGCCCTTGGCTTCGACCTCGGCGTCGAGATGGCCGAGCAGGCAGACCTTGCCTTCATTGCCGAAGCGGATGCGGTCGCCGGCTGTGAGCTTCTTCGCCGGCTTCACCAGCGCCTGCCAGCGCGAGCCGTCGAGGCGCTTGATCAGTGTCGCCTCGATCCTCGGCTCGGTCTCACGCCCGATGCGACGGCCCCTCAGCTGCGCCGCGATCACCTTGGTGTCGTTGACGACGAGCTGGTCGCCTGGCTTCAGCCATTGCGGCAGGTCGGAAATGGTCTGATCGCGCAACGCGCCATTCTCGACGACCAGCATCTTCGCGGAGTCGCGCGGGCTCGCCGGGCGCAACGCGATGCGCTCGGGCGGCAGGTCGAAATCGAAGAGGTCGGTGCGCATGTCTCAGAACTTGTCATCGCCCGCGCAGGCGGGCGATCCAGTACCCCCGATCGTAGCCGTAATCGCCGCTGGTGATTACTGGATGCCCCGCCTGCGCGGGGCATGACACCGACAAATCCGCTTACTCCTTATCCGCCGCCATCCGCGCCTTGACGATCTTGTCGGGGTTCTGCACGGGCTCGCCGCGCTTGATCTTGTCGACGTTCTCCATGCCCTCGGTGACCTTGCCCCACACCGTGTACTGGTTGTCGAGGAAGCGGGCGTCGTCGAAGCAGATGAAGAACTGGCTGTCGCCGGAGTCGGGGTTGGCGGCGCGCGCCATCGAGGCGGTGCCGCGCACATGCGGCTCCTTGTTGAACTCGGCCTTCAACTTCTTGCCGGAGCCGCCGGTGCCGGTGCCCTGCGGGCAGCCGGTCTGCGCCATGAAGCCGTCGATCACGCGATGGAACACGATGCCGTCGTAAAAGCCCTCGCGGACCAGCTCCTTGATGCGCGCGACATGACCGGGCGCGAGATCAGGCCGCATCTCGATGGTGACGGGGCCCTGCGTGGTCTCGAGGATCAGGGTGTTTTCGGTGACGCTCATACTCGTCTCTCTTGCGTTGGGGGTGAAGTCTTCCGGGTGCGGAACTGGATCGCGAATGGACGCCCCGCGGCGGCGCCAGCCATTGCATCGGTAAATGGCACCGGCGTGCAGCGTTGCAACGTTTCCATCACCGCGATCCGGTATTGCAGCCGGTCATTGTCGGAGGCCTCCGCGGATTCGTAGGTAATCCGCGGATGGCCCAGAATGTTTCCGGCCCGGTTAAAGCTCACGACGACGGTAATGTCGAGTGGGCGCGCCTTGGCCGGCGGCGGCGGCTTCCAGCAGGTGCGCAGATGCCGGAAAATGTCCTGGATGGTGTTGACCTGCGCGTTTTCGGCGGCCGCACTGGGGATGACGAGCAGCAGCATCGCGGCAACCAGCACAAGCTTGCCACCGCGGCGCGCCATCGTCCTCTCCTACTTGATGTCGGATGCGACTTGCACCTTCACCATCTTGTCGGGATCGGTGACGGTGCCGCCGGCCGAGCCGGGCGGTGCCTTCTTCAGCTTGTCGACGACGTCCATGCCCTGCACGACCTCGCCAATCACCGTGTACTGGTTATCGAGGCTGCCGCCGTCGGCGAACATGATGAAGAACTGCGAGTTGGCGCTGTCGACGCTGTCACCGCGCCGCGCCATCCCGACGATGCCGCGTGCAAAATGCACCTTGGAGAATTCCTGCTTCAGGTTCGGATATTTCGAGCCGCCGGTGCCGTTGCCGTTCTGGCCGTCGCCGGTCTGCGCCATGAAGCCGTCCATCACGCGGTGAAACGGCACGTTGTTGTAGAAGCCCTCACGTGCGAGCTGCTTGATGCGCTCGGCGTGCTGGGGCGCGATGTCGGTCCTGAGCTTGATGACGATGCGGCCCTTGGTGCTGTCGATGACGATGGCGTTGGCCTTGTCGAGGTTCGCCGGCAATTGCTGCGCCACCGCCGGCACCGCGAACACAAGCGCGGCAAGAACTGCGAGAATTCGGATCATGACAACTCCGGTCAGATGAGGGAGGAAGCGCGCGGTTATCAGGCGAATTTTGCCTTGAGCTGTGCCGCAACCAGCGGCGGGACGAAGGCCGAGACGTCTCCGCCCATGCCGGCGATCTGGCGCACCAAAGTGGCGGTGATCGGGCGAACCATGGGAGAGGCCGGCAGGAAGACCGTATGCACCTCCGGCGCCATGGCCTCGTTCATGCCGGCAAGCTGCATCTCGTAATCGAGGTCGCTGCCGTCGCGCAGGCCCCGGATCATGATGGTCGCGCCGTGCTTGCGCGCCGAGGTGACCGACAGATCGTCAAAGGTCACCGCTTCGAACACGCAACCGGCCTGGGCCGCCACCGGCCCGCAGACGTCGTGCAGCATCTTCAGCCGCTCCTCGGTCGAGAACAGCGGCTTCTTGCCGGGGTGGACCCCGATCGCGACAACCAGCCTGTCGCACAGCGAAACGCTGTGCCGGACCACGTCCAGATGGCCGTTGGTGATGGGGTCGAAGGAACCGGGATAGAAGGCGATGCGCGGCATGACCTCCTCCTACCGCGCCCGGCCCGGGCCGGCAAGCCGGGCGGGTTCCCTGGCGGTTTTTCCGCAAAACCATGTCGGAATCCCCCGAATTGTTTCGTCCTGGGGGCGGCCACGAAACAAACGGCGCAGCAACGAAACCATTTCCCGCTCCGGCGAAGACGTCTGGAAACTGGCCATGGTTACTTATCCAGCCAACGAATGACGGGCCGCACACAAGGCGCAGCGGCCGCATCACAGGGGACTGTCAATGATCAAGGCTCTTTCGGCGATCGCCATCTCTGCATGTGTTGCTGCCGCCCTCACCCTGCTGCCCGGCTTCGCCCCGACGGTCGAAGCCAGCGTGCCGCAGCCGCTGGCCAAGAGCGACCGGCTCGACATCCGCAGCATCGGCAAGGACTGCTCGCAGCAGGCCTGGCCGAACTTCGAAGCCTCATGCCTGCGCCGTGCCGGCACCAAGGCCGATGTCCGTGAGGCGCGCCTCGTGACCGCCGATCGGACCCCGTAGTCGGATCTGTCAGTTTCACGTCAGCTAGTCCGCTATAGACCCAACACAACCCCATGGATATTTGCGACGTCTCGTCGCAGACTGCATGACGCTCGCGCCCGTCGGAATGGCCCGCCGGGCGCGTTTCCATCGGGGTCGCCATTGTCCAGTACGCCCGCAGTCGCTTCCGGCCACCATCCCGATCCGCTGCCACTTGCCATGACCATGGGCGCCCTCGGGGTGGTCTATGGCGATATCGGCACCAGCCCCCTCTATGCCCTGAAGGAAGCCGCCAAGGCGGCTGCCCATGGCAGCACATTAAGTCACGATGCTGTCCTGGGGGTTGCCTCGCTGATCCTCTGGGCGCTGCTGCTGATCATCTCGCTGAAATACGCGCTGCTGATCCTGCGCGCGGACAACCGCGGCGAAGGCGGCATCGTCGCGCTGCTGGCGCTGCTGCATGCCCGCAACGCCCAGCCCGGCACCTGGCGGGCGCATCTGCTGGTCGTCGGCCTCGTCGGCGCCGCCCTGCTCTACGGTGACGGCGCCATCACGCCCGCGATCTCCGTGCTCAGCGCCATCGAGGGCCTCAAGGTCGACGCCCCCTCGCTTGCGCCCGCGGTCGTACCCGTGACCATCGCCATCCTGATCGGCCTGTTCATGATGCAGAAGCAGGGCACCGGCTTCATCGGCCGCATCTTCGGCCCGGTGATGCTGACCTGGTTCGTCGTGCTTGCCGCGCTTGGCATCCACGGCATCGTCAAGGCTCCGGCGGTGCTGGCGGCGCTGAGCCCGTTCTATGCCTTCGACTTCCTGATCCACCAGGATTTCCATGTCTCCTTCGGAATTCTCGGCGCGGCCTTCCTGGCGGTGACCGGGGGCGAAGCCATGTATGCCGACATGGGACATTTCGGCCGTTTCCCGATCCGGCTCGCCTGGTTCGCGGTGTGCCTGCCCGCGCTGGTGCTGAACTATTTCGGCCAGGCCGCGCTCTTGATCACCGATCCCGCCATGATCGAGAACCCGTTCTTCCAGCTCTGCCCCGACGCCCTGCACTATCCGCTCGTCGCCTTCTCGGCGGTCGCCACCGTGATCGCTTCGCAGGCGATCATCTCCGGCGTGTTCTCGTTGACCCAGCAATCGATCCAGCTCGGCTTCCTGCCGCGCATGCTGATCCGTCACACCACGAGCGCTGCGATCGGACAGATCTATGTGCCGCTGGTGAATTGGCTGCTCGCCGCCGCGACGCTGGGAGCGGTCCTGAGCTTCGGCACGTCCGACGCGCTCGCCGGCGCCTACGGCATCGCGGTGTCGCTGCTGATGGCGATCACCACGCTGCTCGCAGCTCTGGTGGCGATCCAATGGGGCTATTCGCCCTGGCTCGTGGTGGCGGTGAACGGCGCCTTCTTCGTGATCGACGTGATCTTCTTCTCGGCCAATTCGATCAAGTTGTTCGAGGGCGGCTGGTTTCCGCTGCTGCTCGCCGGCCTCGTCGCGTTCCTGATGCTGACTTGGCGCGCCGGCGTGAAGCTGGTCGAGGCGGCCCGCGCGCGGCTACGCCAGCCCGAGGAGGACCTGATCGAGACCGCCATCAACAAATGCCGCGCCAGGCTGCCCGGGACCGCCGTGTTCCTGGCCTCCGCGCAGCGCGGCGTGCCGCTGGCGTTGACCCAGTTCGTCAAGCACAACCGCGTGCTGCACGAACGCGTGCTGCTGGTCACCGTGCTGATCGAGGAGTCTCCGCACATTCCCGACGACGAACGCGCCGAGATCATCGACATCATCCCCGGCATCACCCGCGTGATCCTGCATTATGGCTTCATGCAGAACCCCACGATCTATGAGGGACTGAAGCTTACTTGCCGCCAGGGCAAGCTGCCCGGCATCGACCTCTCCGACATTACCTACTACGTCGGCCGCGAGACCATTATCCCGAGCGAGGACATTCCGGGCATGTGGGTCTGGCGCGAAGGCGTGTTCGCCTTCCTCCAGCGCAACGCAGAACGCTCCGCCGCGTTCTTCGGCGTGCCGACCAAGCAGGTCGTCGAGTTCGGCACGGAGCTCGAGATTTAGCCGACTCGCTGCGCGCATCGCGTGGCGAGAATGCGCGCAGCGATGCCCCCACCGGCACTGGCTGCGACAAGACCCGCGCTGACGAGCATGCCGGCGCGCCGGGCGCTGGAGGCGTTGGCTTCAGCAAAACAGCGTCCGCTGCCCGGCGAATTGGAACCAGGTGGATCGCCTTCGGTTGGTTCCGGCGAGATCAATCCTGGGCCGGTGCTCCCCCATGAACCCTGGCGCCAACGTCACATTCAGCAACTTGCGCGCTGTCGTCATCCTGATCGTGGTCGCCTTCCATTCGGCCCTTCCCTACCTCGCCTCTCAGCCGCCGCATCCGTTCGCCTTCGACGCGCCGCCCTATCGGTGGATCGCGTTTCCGATCATCGACCGCGAGCGCTGGTTCGGGCTGGACCTGTTCTGCGCATGGCAGGACGTCAGCTTGATGTCCCTGATGTTCCTTTTGGCGGGCCTGTTCACCCCGCACGGCCTCATCCGCAAGGGCGCTGCCGCCTATCTCGCGGAGCGGTGGTGGCGAATTGGATTGCCCTTCGTCCTGGCGGTCGCCCTTCTCAGTCCGGTGGCGTACTACGCCTCATATCTGACGACCGCGACCGACCCATCGCCTGCGGCATTTTGGCAGCACTGGCGCGCTTTGCCGATGTGGCCCGCGGGCCCGCAATGGTTCTTGTGGCAGCTTCTGTTGCTCAGCGGCCTGGCTGCTGCACTGCATGAACTGATGCCATCATGGCCGCGGGCTGCGAGCCTGATCGTCGCCCGGTGCGACGATCGTCCGCTGCTGTTCTTTGCAGGCCTCACAATTCTGTCGGCACTGGCCTATGTCCCGCTTGCGATGATCTTTACGCCCTGGGAATGGACCTTTTTCGGCCCATTGTCTTTCCAGCTAAGCCGCCCGCTGCACTATCTCCTCTATTTCTCCGCGGGATTTGCCATCGGCAGCTACGGCTGTGATCGCAGTATCTTCCGCATCGACGGCCCACTCGCGCGCCACTGGCCCACCTGGGTTGCCGCAGCATGTGCCTGCTTTGCACTGTGGGGCGGGCTGACCTCGCTGACGATGCCGGATTGGAATGCCAGCCCGCCCGCATACCGTCTCGCCGCGGCTTTCGCCTTTCCCCCTGCATGCGCAACAGGCGTGATCGCTTTCGTGGCCAGTTCGCTGGCATTGTTGCGTCGCCGCTCGGCGCTCGCCGATAGTCTTTCGACCAATGCCTACGGCATTTACCTCACGCATTACCCGTTCGTGCTGTGGCTGCAATATGCGCTGCTCGGCACGAGACTGAATGCCGTCGCCAAAGCCGCGTTCGTCCTCATCGTGGCACTGGCTCTGAGCTGGGCCGCGAGCGGATTCCTCGCCGCAGGTGTCAGACTGCTGGTGCACCGGCATTCCGGACTCCCAGGCAAGGGCGCTATCTCAGATCAACCTCGATGACGGAACGTCCATGTCACTGGTCCCGACGCTCGCGGCCCGCAATCTCTTCCACGATCGCCTGCGTTTTGCCGCGACACTCGTAGGCATCGTATTTTCGGTCGTCCTGGTGATGATCCAGATGGGCCTGTTCCTGGGCTTCGGTCGCATGGTGACAACGATGATCGACCATACGTCAGCCGATCTCTGGGTGCTGCCGAAGGGAGCGAAATGCTTTGAGGATCCTTCGCTGCTTGATGCGAAGCTGCGCGACAAGGTCGCATCCGTCGATGGCGTCGCCTCGGTGGTCCCGCTGGTCATCGGCTTCTCGGACTGGCGCCTCGAGAGCGGCGAGTTGACACCCATCTTTGTTGTCGGCGCCGATTTGCGTGATGGAAGCCTGAGACCATGGAACGTGGTCGAGGGTGACGTTCGCGCGCTGTCGCAAAATGGAGCCGTGGTCGTCGACCGCTCCTACTACGATCGCCTCGGCGTCTCAAAAATCGGATCAACGGCCGAGATCCGCGGCCGCCGCGTGAAGGTCGTGGCCTTGACCGATGGCATCCGCTCATTCACCACGACGCCCTATGTCTTCGTCGACCTGAAAAACGCTCGCACCTACACCGGAGCCTTTCCCGATCGCGCCAGCAACCTCCTGGTTCGCCTCAAGCCCGACGCCGACCGCGACACGGTTCTTAAGGCCGTTCGAGCTCAGGTTGGTGAACACGAGGTGCTTACGACGGATGAATTCCGCAGCCGTAGCCGCTCGTTCTGGCTGTTCGGGACCGGCGCCGGCGCTGCGCTGTTTGCCGGCGCATTGCTGGGAGTGATCGTCGGCACCGTCATCGTCGCGCAAACACTCTATTCGAGCACCAAGGATCACCTCAGTGAATTCGCCACCCTGCGGGCAATGGGTTCGTCGAATGGATATATCTACAGGGTCATCATCTACCAGGCGCTCCTCAACGCGATCATCGGCTTCATCATTGCGACCGCGATCGGCGCTGTCGTTGTGGAGATGACTGCCAAGAGCGCGTTGCCCATCGTCATCACGCCGTGGCTGATTGCAGCTCTGTTCGTGCTGACGGTCGTGATGTGCGTAGCGTCGGCGATCGGCGCAATCGTGCGTGTGGTGCGGATCGATCCAGCAACGGTATTCATGCGATGAACGAAATCATCATTGAGGCCACCGCGATCAAGAAAACGCTTGGGCGGGGCGCTGGCGAGGTGAAGGCGCTGCGCGGGATCGACCTCACGCTGCGACGCGGCGAGTTCACACTGCTGATGGGGCCGTCGGGCAGCGGCAAGACGACGCTGCTGCTCGTGCTCGGATGCATGCTGGCACCAAGTTCGGGCGCGCTCACCGTGTGCGGTACGCCCACGTCGGGCGTCGACAAGGAGGGACTGGCCAGAATCAGGCGCGACCATATCGGCTTTGTGTTCCAGTCCTATCATCTGTTTCCGACGCTCACCGCTGCACAGAACGTGCAACTCGCCCTCGACATCCGTCATGAACGTGGAGGCAAGGCCAGGAAACGGGCGCAGGAAGCACTGAACCTGGTTGGTCTGGAGCAGAAGGCCGATACCTTGCCGGGCGAGCTCAGCGGCGGTGAGCAGCAGAGGGTCGCGATCGCGCGAGCCTTTGTCGCCAATCCCTCGGTCATTCTCGCCGACGAGCCAACTGCCGCGCTCGACGGCAATAACGGGCGAAGCATCATGCGGATTCTCGCCGATGCAGCCCATCAGCGCGAGCGCGCCGTGCTCGTCGTGACGCATGATCCGCGGGTCATTCCCTTTGCGGATCGCATCGTCGAGATCGAGGATGGCCTGCTGGTCGACACCGGATCCGGCGAACCCGAGCGGCTGCACCTGCCAAAGGCGGCCGCATTCAGGCCGTAAGACCCAAGCGAATGAAGCAAGAGGACGCACCATGAGCTTGCGCGCGGAAATGCTGCGTCTCGGCATCCGCATGTTCCTGAAACGGCACCGTCAGCCATTCGATGTCGGGACGTGGCGGGCCAACATGCATCGCATGGAGCGATGGGTGCCTCGTCCGCCACGCAGCACAAAGACAAGCGTCGTGCAGGCCAGTCACCTCAGACTGCACCGGATCGCCACCCCGGCGTCGCACCCGGGACGCAACGTGCTATATCTTCATGGCGGCGCCTATGTCTCGGGCGCGCCGATCTACTACCGGCATTTCACCTGGCGCATTGCCAATGTGACCAAATCGACGGTCTGGGCCCTTGAATATCGTCTCGCACCTGAACATCCGTTTCCGGCCGCACTGGACGACGCCGTAGCGGGTTTTCTCTGGCTCGCCGGCGAGACAGGCGATCCAGGCGAACTCTTCGTGATGGGTGATTCAGCCGGTGGAGGATTGGCCCTGTGCCTTCTCATGAGGCTGCGTGACGAACGCAAGCCGCTTCCTGCGGCCGCCGTTGCCATGTCACCCTGGACCGATCTCGCGCTCACCGCGCCCTCGTTGATCGAGAATGCCGCATCAGATCCGATGTTGAACGTGCACGATGTTCCGGAATTCGTGCGTTGCTATCTGGCAGGCGCCGACCCGTATAACCCCCATGCCTCGCCGCTCTATGGCGATGCGTTCGGCCTTCCGCCGGTGCTGATCCATGTCGGCAGCGACGAGATCCTGCGGGATGACGCGGTCCGCATGGCCGACAAGCTGAAACAAGGTAATCCGCGGAGCCGCCTGGAGGTCTGGTCGCGCATGCCGCACGTCTTCCAGCTCTTCGTTCCGGTGCTGCCGGAAGCCCATGCGGCCATCGCTCAGATCGGAGAATTCATCTCCAACCTGCGTTGCGATACGGCTTCGTCGGCTCCCGCACCAGCCGAAGCGCGATGAGATCAGGATGAATCGTCATCGCGCTTATTGTTTGAGCATAATCTTTTCGGAAAACCGCTGCGCGCCTTTCCGGATCATGCGCTAGGCTCCACCGCCGTTGCCGTTCTCTCCATTCCCGCTCTCGGCCTCTTCCGTGATGTGCTCGACCGAGACGACGTGCTCGTCCTCAGCGGTGTCGAACACGATCACGCCCTGCGTCGAGCGGCCGGCGATGCGGATGCCTTCGACCGGGCAGCGGATCAGCTGGCCCTTGTCGGTGACCAGCATGATCTGGTCGGCATCTTCCACCGGGAATGAGGCCACGAGGTTGCCGTTGCGGTTGTTGACGCTCATGGCGACGATACCTTTGCCGCCGCGGCCCGTGGTGCGGTACTCGTAGGACGAGGTGCGCTTGCCATAGCCGTTGACCGACACGGTGAGCACGACCTGCTCCTGCGCCGACATCTCGGCGTAACGCTCCTGGGCCAGCTGGAAGCTGCCGGAGGCCTCCTCGGCCTCGCCGTCCGCGGCGGTCTCCTCAGTCGCAGCTTCGCCGGCGACCGCACGGCGCATCTTCAGGTAGGCCGAGCGCTCGTCCGAGGTGGTCTCGACATGGCGCAGGATCGCCAGCGAAATCACCTTGTCGCCCTCGCCAAGCGCGATGCCGCGCACGCCCATCGAGGTGCGCCCGGTGAACACGCGCACGTCGGTGACGGGGAAGCGAATGCACTGGCCGCCGGCAGCGGTCAGCAGCACGTCGTCGCGCTCGGTGCAGATCTGCACGTCGACGATCGCCTCGTTGTCGTCGAGCTTCATCGCGATGATGCCGGAACGGCGGACGTCGACGAAGTCGGACAGCTTGTTGCGCCGCACGTTACCGCCTGTCGTGGCGAACATCACGTCGAGGTTGCCCCAGGTCGATTCATCCTCGGGCAGCGGCATGATGGTGGTGATGCGCTCGCCCTGCTCCAGCGGCAGGATGTTGATCAGCGCCTTGCCGCGCGCGTTCGGCGCAGCCATCGGCAAGCGCCAGACCTTTTCCTTGTAGACCTGGCCGCGCGAGGAGAAGAACAGCACCGGCGTGTGCGTGGAGGCCACGAACAGGCGGCTGACGAAATCCTCGTCGCGCGTCTGCATGCCGGCGCGGCCCTTGCCGCCGCGGCGCTGCGCCCGGTAGGCCGACAGCGGCACGCGCTTGACGTAGCCGGCGTGGGAGACGGTGACGACCATATCCTCGCGCTGGATCAGGTCCTCGTCCTCGACCTCGCCTTCCTGCTCCATGATCACGGTGCGGCGCGGCGTGGCGAACTCGGCCTTCACCTCGGCGAGCTCGGTCTTGATAATCTCGAGAATGCGGGCGCGCGAGCGCAGGATATCGAGATAGTCGCCGATCTCGCCGGCGAGTTTTGACAGCTCGTCGCCGATCTCGTCGCGGCCGAGTGCAGTGAGACGTGCCAGGCGCAGTTCCAGGATGGCCTTGGCCTGATCCAGCGACAGGCGGATGGTGCCGTCCGCGTTGATGCGGTGGCGCGGATCGTCGATCAGCGTGATGATGTCCTCGACGTCGCGCGCCGGCCAGTCGCGCGTCATCAGGGTGTCGCGCGCAGCCGCCGGCGTCGGCGAAGTGCGGATCACCTTGATGATCTCGTCGATGTTGGCGACCGCGATGGCGAGGCCGACCTGCTCATGCGCGCGCTCGCGCGCCTTGCGCAGCTTGTACTTGGTCCGGCGCGTGACGACCTGCTCGCGGAAGCCGACGAAGATCGTCAGCATATCCTTCAGATTCATCGTCTGCGGACGGCCGGAATCGAGCGCGACGGCGTTGACGCCGAAGCTCGTCTGCAGCGGCGTGAACTTGTAGAGCTGATTCAGCACCACGTCGGGCACGGCATCGCGCTTGAGCTCGACGACGACGCGATAGCCCTCGCGGTCGGACTCGTCACGCAGATCGGAGATGCCCTCGATCTTCTTTTCCTTGTAGAGTTCGGCGATGCGCTCGACCATCGTCGCCTTGTTCACCTGATACGGGATCTCGGTGATGACGATCGCCTCGCGCTCCTTGCGGATCGTCTCGAACGTGACCTTGCCGCGCATCACGATGGAGCCGCGGCCGAGATGGTAGGCGCTGCGGATGCCCTGGCGGCCCAGGATGATGCCGCCGGTCGGGAAATCCGGGCCCGGGATGATGTTGTTGAGCTCGTCGATGGTCAGCGACGGATTGTCGATCAACGCGAGGCAGGCATCGATGACCTCGCCGAGATTGTGCGGCGGGATGTTGGTGGCCATGCCGACCGCGATGCCGCCGGCGCCGTTGACCAGCAGGTTCGGGAACCGCGCCGGCAGGACCACCGGTTCCTTGGTCGAGCCGTCGTAATTGTCCTGGAAGTCGACGGTTTCGTTGTCGATGTCGTCGAGCAGCTTCAGCGCGATCTTGGTCAGGCGCGACTCGGTGTAGCGCATCGCCGCCGGCGGATCGCCGTCGACCGAGCCGAAATTGCCCTGCCCGTCCACCAGCAGTTCGCGCATCGAGAAAGGCTGCGCCATGCGCACCAGCGCGTCGTAGATCGCCTGGTCGCCATGCGGATGGTATTGGCCCATGACGTCGCCGACGATACCGGCCGACTTCTTGTGCTTCTTGTCCGGCGTGTAGCCTTCCTCGTTCATCGAGAACAGGATGCGGCGATGCACCGGCTTCAGGCCGTCGCGCGCATCGGGCAGCGCGCGCGACACGATCACGCTCATGGCGTAATCGAGATAGGACTTCTTCATCTCGTCGAGGATGGAGACGGGGCGAATGTCCGAGGGTTGCGCCGGCTGGTCGCCGGGCTTGTTGTCGTCGTCAGCCAAGGGGAAATCCGGTGAGGTTTTATCTGGGAATCATATAGCGCATCGGGGGTCGGATAACCACCCTCGCGAAGGCCCTGGCAAGCGATTTTTCCGCCTATTTTTCCAACAACTTAAGCCCTTTCGAGCACTGCTTCCGAGAGGCCCGGAATCGCCCCTCCAAAATGACCTCACGCGCCTGGAAAAGCGCGCCGCGAGCGGGCCCCGTCAGACGGTTTGCCCATGTGAAGTCCGAGCTCACGTCGAACATGAAGCGGGCCCGGAAAATCCGAGCCCGCCCCGCCGATTAGTAGAAATTGCTGACACGACACACCCTGCGCGGCCCGATCAGGTAATGCGCCTTGGCCGCGCGATCCGTGTTCTCAGAACGGGATATCGTCGTCCATGTCGCTGTTGCGACCGCCGCCGGCCGCAACAGGACGGCGCGGTGCGCTGCTGACGGGACCGGAGGAGCCGAAATCGCCGCCCGGCTCATCACCGAAGCTGGCGCCTCCTCCGCCGCCACCGCGGCCGTCGAGCATCGTCAGCGTCGAGTTGAAGCCCTGGAGCACGACCTCGGTCGAATATTTCTCGACGCCGCTCTGGTCGGTCCATTTGCGGGTCTGGAGCGCGCCCTCGATGTAAACCTTGGCGCCCTTCTTCAGGTACTGCTCGGCGACCTTGCACAGCCCTTCATTGAAGATCACGACGCGATGCCACTCGGTCTTTTCCTTGCGCTCGCCGGTATTCTTGTCGCGCCAGGTATCCGAGGTGGCGATGCTCAAATTCGCGATCGGCCGCCCGTCCTGGGTGCGGCGGATCTCGGGATCCTTGCCGAGATTTCCAACCAGAATGACCTTGTTGACGCTTCCCGCCATCGCCGCTCTCCACTCCAATGCCACTGAATTTCAAAGGCGAAAGTCCGCTCCCCGCGTTCCTCCGCCGCCCTGTTGAGGCGACCTATACGCTTACGGACGCCGCTCAGCCCATCACCCCCAGGGTTATCCCCACATATAGCATCGCCATCCGCTTCGTTCCAGATTTGTTCTTTGTGGCAATCGGGCGGACATCGGGCCGAGTCCGGTCACGATTGGCGATGAAAAAGGCAGCCTCCCGATGGAACTTTTTGGGTTCCCGAGAAACGGTAAAAACTACTTAACATTCATCAAGTTGCACTTGGTTCAATCGGTTTGCGAGTGTGGCATTTCGGAGACGGACTTTGCCCACTCCCTAGGCTACGGTTGAGTCGGACTTAGTTCATATGGGCGTCGCGCCTGATCAACCGCTTCGGGGAGTTCGAGAAGCGGACGAAACTGGGGAGACTGCAATGAATAAGCTTCTGTTTGGTGCAATCGGTGCAATCGCGTTGGGCCTGTCGGCTCCTGCAAGTGCGGCAGATCTCGCTGCGCGTCCCTACACCAAAGCTCCGCCGCCGATGGTCGCCGCCATCTACGACTGGAGCGGCTTCTACATCGGTATCAACGGCGGCGGCGGCACCAGCCACAAGTGCTGGGACTTCGTGACGCCTGTGACCGGCACTCTGGTCGGCGAAGGCTGCCACAACGCGACGGGCGGCACGGTCGGTGGCCAAGTTGGCTATCGCTGGCAGTCGGCCAATTGGGTGTTCGGCGTCGAGGGCCAGGGCAACTGGGCCGACTTTTCTGGCGACAATGTCAGCGCACTGTTCGCCCTTCGCAACCGCTCGAAGATCGACTCGTTCGGTTTGATCACCGGCCAGGTCGGCTACGCCTGGAACAACGTGCTGCTCTACGTGAAGGGCGGCGGCGCCGTTGTCGGTGATCGCTATCGGACCTACGATTTGGCGACAGGCCTCGAGTTCGACCGGGCCAACGAGACCCGTTGGGGCGGCACGGTGGGCGCGGGCATCGAGTTCGGATTCGCGCCGAACTGGTCGGTCGGCTTCGAGTACGATCACATCTTCCTCGGCAACCGCACGATCAACTTCACCGGGTCCGGCAATTTTGTCACTGCCCCGCTCGGTGTCGTCACACGCTCCGAGCGCATCAGCCAGGATGTCGATATCGGCTTGATCCGCGTGAACTACCGTTGGGGCGGTCCGCTCATCGCAAAATACTGATATCTACCTGATATCACTGAGAGATTGAAGGCCGGCCTCGCGCCGGCCTTTTGCTTGCGTGCTCTCCGGAACAATAGGTCGGCACTTGCCACGTTTTGGGGGCTGTTGTGGCTTTTCGGAGACACAACTTGCGGCTTTAGTGGTGTAAGCACGGCATTAGTTGGGCCGTTGAGTCCGCTGCCCTTCCGGCATGGAAGGCAACAACAGAAACTGGGACTGGGATTAGATTGAAGATGAAGAAGGTTTTGTTGGCTTCGGCCTGTTTGTTCGCTCTCGCTGCTCCGGCTTCGGCCGCTGATCTCGCAGCCCGCCCCTACACCAAGGCGCCGATCGCTCCGGTTGCTGTTTACAACTGGACCGGCTTCTATCTCGGTGTCGTCGGCGGCGGCGCTTGGGAAGCTACTTCGACCGACCCGAAGATGCAGGGCGGCTTCGTCGGCGGCACCGCCGGCTACAACTGGCAGACCGGCAACGTCGTGTTCGGCATCGAGGCGGATGGCGCCTGGGCTGACGTCAACGCTTCGGCGACCGCGCTTGGCATCACCGTGGCTTCCAAGACCGATGCGCTGGGCACCGTGCGTGGCCGTATCGGTTGGGCCGTCAATAACTTCCTGTTCTACGGGACCGGTGGTTACGCCTGGATCGACAACAAGATCACCCTCAGCGCGCTGGGCGTGAGCGTCTCCGACAGCAAGTGGCACTCCGGCTGGACCGTCGGTGCGGGCGTCGAAGCGTTCTTCGCTCCGCAGTGGTCGGTCAAGGGCGAGTACCTCTATCGCAGCCTCGGCAGCGAGAACTACTTCTCCAACCTCGGCACTCCGCTGGCGTCCGGCACGATCAACTTCCACACCGTGCAGGTTGGCGTGAACTATCACTTCGGCGGCCCGGTCGTCGCCAAGTACTGATCTGAAGTACTGATCTTCGCGACCGACGTCACATCGTCACGAAAGGCCGGCCTCGCGCCGGCCTTTTTGTTTGTAGGAGCCGTTCCCCGCAGTTCCGCCGCTCCTGCTGCCAGATGCCGCCAGCGCACCAACAATCCGTTGACGATTCGCACGTGCCACTGGAAATCCGCGCCCGTTCTTCCTACGTTCGCTGCCATACCCAGCGGCGCCGGTCCCGGTTCCGGGCGAAGCGCGCCTTTTGCATTGGCGCGATCGCGCGTCTTTGGATTCCTTGAGGACCACCGGGATGGACGAAGTGATCAAGGCCAAGCGCCAACTACAGAACGCGGGCTCAAGCCTGCGCGCAATTACGATCCGTGGCGCGCGCGAGCACAACCTCAAGAACATCGACGTCGAGATTCCCCGCGACAAGCTGGTGGTGTTCACGGGCCTGTCAGGCTCCGGCAAATCCTCCCTCGCCTTCGACACCATCTATGCCGAGGGCCAGCGCCGCTACGTCGAATCGCTGTCGGCCTATGCGCGGCAATTCCTGGAGATGATGCAAAAGCCTGACGTCGACCAGATCGACGGGCTATCGCCGGCCATCTCGATCGAGCAGAAGACGACCTCGAAGAACCCGCGCTCCACCGTCGGCACCGTTACCGAGATCTACGACTATATGCGCCTGCTCTGGGCCCGCGTCGGCGTGCCCTATTCACCGGCCACGGGCCTGCCGATCGAGAGCCAGACCGTCTCGCAGATGGTCGACCGCGTGCTGGCGCTGCCGGAAGGCACCCGCCTCTATCTGCTCGCTCCGGTCGTGCGCGGCCGCAAGGGCGAGTACCGCAAAGAGCTCGCCGAATGGCTCAAGAAGGGCTTTCAGCGCGTCAAGATCGACGGCAGCTTCTACGAGCTGGCGGAAGCCCCAAGCCTCGACAAGAAATTCCCGCACGACATCGACGTCGTGGTCGACCGCATCGTGGTGCGCCCCGACATCGGCCAGCGCCTCGCCGAGAGTTTTGAGACCGCGCTGAAGCTCGCCGAAGGCCTCGCCGTCGTCGAGTTCGCCGACGCACCCGCGGCTGCGCCCGCCGAGGAAAAGAAGAAGACCGCAAAAATCCACGACAAGAGCGGACCCGAGCGCATCCTGTTCTCGGAAAAGTTCGCCTGCCCGGTCTCCGGCTTCACCATCCCCGAGATCGAGCCGCGCCTGTTCTCCTTCAACAATCCCTATGGCGCCTGCCCCGCCTGCGGCGGTCTCGGCGTCGAGCAGCATGTCGATGAGGATCTCGTCATCCCCGAGAAGGATCTGACGCTGCGCAAGGGCGCGATCGCGCCCTGGGCCAAATCGTCATCGCCCTATTACGTGCAGACGCTGACCGCGCTCGGCAAGCACTACAAGTTCACACTCGACACCAAGTGGAAAGATCTGCCGAAGAAGACGCAAAACGCGATCCTCTACGGGTCCGGTGACGACGAGATCAAGTTCTCCTATGAGGACGGCGTGCGCTCCTACGACACCAAGAAGCCGTTCGAGGGTGTCATCACCAACATCAACCGCCGCTATCGCGAGACCGAAAGCGAGTGGGCCCGCGAGGAGCTGGCGAAGTACTTCCATGACGTGCCCTGCGAGGGCTGTAATGGCTTCCGCCTGAAGCCCGAGGCGCTTTGCGTCAAGGTCGGCGGCAAGCATATCGGCGAGATCTCGGAGCTGTCGGTGAAGAAGGCCGGCGAGTGGTTCGCGGGCGTGCCCGAGGCGCTGAACAAGCAGCAGAACGAGATCGCCGGCCGCATCCTGAAAGAGATTCGCGAGCGCCTCACCTTCCTGCTCGACGTCGGCCTCAACTATCTCACGCTGTCGCGCTCCTCCGGCACGCTATCCGGCGGCGAGAGCCAGCGCATCCGCCTGGCCTCGCAGATCGGCTCAGGGCTCACGGGCGTGCTCTATGTGCTCGACGAGCCCTCGATCGGCCTGCATCAGCGCGACAACGCCCGCCTGCTCGATACGCTGAAGCGGCTGCGCGACCTCGGCAACACCGTGGTCGTGGTCGAGCACGACGAGGACGCCATTCGCCTCGCCGACTACGTGCTCGACATCGGTCCCGGCGCCGGCATGCATGGCGGCAACATCGTCGCCGAAGGCACGCCCGCCGACATCATGCGCAATCCGAAATCGCTCACCGGCAAGTATCTCACCGGCGAGCTCGAGGTCGAGGTGCCGGAGCGGCGTCCGCCGAACCACCGCCGCACCATCAAGGTGGTGAACGCGCGCGGCAATAACCTCAAGAACGTCACGGCGGAGATTCCGCTCGGCCTGTTCACCTGCGTCACCGGCGTCTCCGGCGGCGGCAAGTCGACGCTGCTGATCGACACGCTCTACCGCGCCATCGCCCGCAAGCTGAACAATGCCAGCGAGGGCGCCGCGCCGCACGACCGCATCGAGGGCCTTGAGCACATCGACAAGATCATCGACATCGACCAGTCGCCGATCGGCCGCACCCCGCGCTCGAATCCTGCGACCTATACCGGCGCCTTCACGCCGATCCGCGAATGGTTTGCGGGCTTGCCCGAAGCCAAGGCGCGCGGCTACGAGCCCGGCCGCTTCTCCTTCAACGTCAAGGGCGGACGCTGCGAGGCCTGCCAGGGCGACGGCGTCATCAAGATCGAGATGCACTTTCTGCCCGACGTCTACGTCACCTGCGACGTCTGCAAGGGCAAGCGCTACAACCGCGAGACGCTGGAGGTGCTGTTCAAGGGCAAGAGCATCGCCGACGTGCTCGACATGACCGTCGAGGAGGCCGCCGAGTTCTTCAAGGCGGTGCCGCGCGTGCGCGAGACGTTCCAGACCCTGCACCGCGTCGGCCTCGACTACATCCATGTCGGCCAGCAGGCGACGACCCTCTCGGGCGGCGAAGCCCAGCGCGTCAAGCTGGCCAAGGAGCTGTCCAAGCGCGCCACCGGCCGCACGCTCTACATCCTGGACGAGCCGACCACCGGCCTGCACTTCCACGACGTCAAGAAGCTGCTGGAGGTGCTGCACGAACTAGTCGCGCAGGGCAACACCGTCGTCGTCATCGAGCACAACCTCGAAGTCATCAAGACCGCCGACTGGGTCATCGACCTCGGCCCCGAAGGCGGCGACGGCGGCGGCGAGATCGTCGCCTGGGGCCCACCGGAAGACATTGCGAAAGCGCCGCGGAGCTATACGGGCAAATTCCTGGAACCGGTGCTGAAGAAGGCGCGCAAGCCGAAGCGAAGGAGCACGAGCGAGGCGGCGGAGTAAGGCTAACTGCTGTGGATTTTGCGGCGTAAACACTGGCGCTCGGCGACAGTTCGACATATGTTCGCTTCGTTGGGTTATTGTTTCTCTCTCGGGGACGTCCCTCACAAACGTCTGTTCTTGGAACGTTGCGATCGACGCGCGCAAGCGTGCCGGCTGCTAACGTCGCCGACACAACAGGTGCGTCATCGACGCAATCGTGTCGCCAGGAGCAAACGGAGGTGCCCATGCCTGGGGTGCAGAAGTCGAAGCGGGCTAAGCGCATTTGTAACGGCGCCGCTCGGGTCGGGGAACGGTATCACAACACCACTTGTTCACGATCTGTTCTTCTCGCGCTGTGCGTGTTTTGGACTTACGTTGGGCAGGCCGCTTTCGAGCCGGATGCAAGTCTGTCTCTTACTGCGGGAATGAACCTGACGTTGCGATCGACGCGCGCAAGCGTGCCGGCTGCTAACGTCGCCGACACAACAGGTGCGTCATCGACGCAATCGTGTCGCCACTTCCATCAGGCTTAGGCTGCACCCATGCTCGAACCTAAGCCTGTGGGTAGTGCCAGACCGAGCAGGCCACTCAGGATTCTTTCGAAGGTTCGGCTTCGCCATGTTTGGAACGAGTCTCGCGATTCGAGCAAACGCGCGGGAGCAGCCGGTATCGATAGTGAGTCCGCTAAGCAATTTGCAGCCAACCTAGATTCCAATCTCGACGAAGTCGTCAAACGCCTCCACGGGGGAAGCTACGGATTCTCGGGGCTCAGGCCCGTATTTATCGATAAGCCCGGCTCCAACAAAGAGCGGGTGATCTGCATCCCCACGGTCAGAGATAGGTTGGTCCAGAGAACAATCGTCGAGTATCTCGCGTCGTCCCGAAAGATTCCGATCCGCAATTCGTCATCGTTCGGCTTCATAAGGGGGCTGGGTACTTCGGACGCGATCGCAAAGGCCGTAGAACTCAGATCTGTTTATGAATGGTGTCTCAAGACTGACATCGAGAGCTTCTTCGACCAGATTCCGCGGCCCCTTCTCAAGGAGAGAGTCGAAACGGCACTTCGCGATCACAGCTTAGTTCCATTAATCTGCAAAGCGATCGACTGTGAGATCAAAGGAACTCCCGATGTTCAGGCACGAGCGGCACGTCAGGGCATCCGCCATAGATCAGGAATTACGTACGCCTGTTGTCCGACCTTGAGCGCACGATGAAAAATGTCCAGCTGAACCTATACACGGACATCTTTGGCGCGGACGTAATCGGAAATCTCGACGATGCAAAAAAGCGCTTTCTTTCGATAGAGGGTGTCTCGGCCCCAGAGCCACTTCACGATCTCGGTTGGTAACACTTCTTCCTCTGTTGTGCCCTACTCCCTCGCCATCTTCGACCTCGACGGCACCCTCGCCGACAGCTTCCCCTGGTTCCTGCGCACCATCAACGATGTCGCCGACCGCTTCGGCTTTCGCCGCGTCGCGGACGAGGACATCGAGGGGCTGCGGCATGCCTCGAGCCGCGAGATCCTCAGCCGGCTCGAGGTGCCCTTGTGGAAGCTGCCGGCGATCGCGCGGCATGCGCGGCGGCTGAAGGCGGAGGCTGCTGCGGAGATTTCGCTGTTTGCGGGCGTCGAGACGATGCTGCGGACGCTGGCCGAGAACGGCGTGCAGCTGGCGCTGGTGACCTCCGACAGCGAAGCCAATGCGCGCGAGAAGCTTGGCGAGACTGCAGCACTGTTTTCGCATTTCGACTGCGCGGCATCGCTGTTCGGCAAGCCCGCGAGATTTCGTCGCGTCATCCGGCGCGCGGGCGTGGAGCCGGACAAAGTCATCTCGATCGGCGACGAGGTCCGCGACATCGAGGCGGCGCGGGCTGTCGGGATTGCCTGCGGTGCGGTGTGCTGGGGCTACGCCGCGCCGGCGGCACTGCGGGCGCTGGGGCCGGATCATGTGTTCGAGCGGATGGATGAGATTGCGTCGACGTTTTCACCGGTGCCGTAGCCCGGATGGAGCGTCAGCGTAATCCGGGAAAGCGTCCCCGCATTCCGCTTCGCTCCATGCGGGCTACGATCGCCCTACTCCGTCCTGCGCAAGAAGGCCCCGAACGCGCGCGGACCGTCGCCGGTCTTGATCTCGCCGATCACCTTCAGCTCGGCCGCATCGATGATGCTAAGCGTGTTGCTCTCCCAACATGCGACGATGACGCGCTTGCCGTCGGCGGTCGCCGCGATGCCTTCGGGATAGTCGCCGACATTGATGCGCTTGATTGGCTTCAGCGTCGCCAGATCGAACACGCTGACGGTGCCGCCATACTGATCGGTGACGAAGCCGCGCCCCTGCGTCAACGCCACCGCATAGGGCCGCATCCCGACCGGCACGCGGCCGATCTCGCGGCCTTCGGCGATATCGATCACGGAGACATCGTCGGAGCCGACATTGGCGGTGTAGGCGCGCTTGCCGTCGGCATCGATGGTGACGCCGAACGGACGGGTGCCGACCTTGATCATTGCTTTGCGCTGACGCGTCGCGGTGTCCACCACCGAGACGCTGTCGTCGTCGCGGTCGGCCGAGAGCAGCAGCTTGCCGTCCGGCGTCACCGAAAGGCCCGATGGCGAAGCGCCGACCGCGATGCTGGCCGTGACGCTGCGCGAGGCCGTATCGATCGCCCGCACCGCGGCGGCATACCAGTCGGCGACATAGACGGTGCGGCCATCGGGCGCGACGGCAATGCCGAGCGGCCCGCCGCCGACCTCGATCCGCCCCGCAACCTGCCGCGCGGCCGCGTCCACCACCGTCACCGCCTTGGCGTCCGGGCTCGTCACATAGGCAAAGCGCCCGTCCGCGCTGACGGCGACGCCCGCCGGCTTGCCGCCGATCGGGATGGTCGCAACGCTGCGCGCAATGGCGAGGTCCACGACCATCAGATCGTCGCTGAGCTGGTTGGTGACGAACGCCTCTTCGGCGTACGCGCTGCCAGGCCCCGCCATACCGAGACTGGCACCGCAAAGGCTGGCGGCCAAGGCCGCCAGGACCAGCGCTCGCACGATCAGCTACCGCTCTCGATCTTCTTCTTGAGCGCCTCGAGCCCGGCCTTGTACAGCCCGCTCACCGCCTTCACCGCGGCCTCGTCGCTCAGCTCCGGTGGCGGATCGTTGTTGGGATAACCACGATAGAACGCGCCGGCCCATTCGAGCTTCGCCTTGCCATCAGGCGCGGGCGACACCGTCAAGGTCGAGGAGTAATTGGTCACCGGCAGCACCTTCACATCGACCTTGGTGATCCGGTACGAATAGCTCAGCATCTCGGGCTCGTATTTGTAGAGCTCCTCCTCGATCGTCGGGCCGCCCGTCAGGGTCAGCGTCCGCGTCGCGCCGATCTCGTTGGCCTTCTGGCCCTCGGTCTTGGTGACGGGCGGGAGCCAGCTCATGTCCTGGAAATTGCCGATCGCGGCCCAGACCTTGGCCGGTGGCGCGCTGATCTCGATCGATTCCCGCACCTTCTGCCGGGTCGGCCCATGGGCCCAGACCGGCTCAAAAGCCGCCGTCAGAGCCGTCCCCACCACCGCCAGCGCCGCCACCCCGGCGATCGCCGTTCCCATCGTCATCCTCATACCGTTTCCTCATTCATCAATCTGCGCGACTTGAGGCGCGCTGAAGTCATCGTAACGCATATTTGGACCATGGGGAGACCTGTTCGTGGCGCGGCTGTGGCAAGGGTCGGTGCCCGTATCCACACCATCCCTTGCGTTGCCCGACGGGCAAAACACACGAGGCCAGGGTCAATGTGTCCAGATCAAAACAATTCGCTTTACTCGAATTCGGAATTATCGCATGTTTCGGTCACCCCAACCCGGGCCGAGGGGCGGATCGCGATCGTCACGAACGCGGGATGGGATGTGGTGGACGCGGGCAGTGCCGCGCGCGGGTCGGTTTGCAGGGCGGGTCACTCCGTGAGCAAACGCCGCGCGCACACGACGGGTGCAGCCTGCGTACGGCAAAATCGTGTGGTCCTGGCGCCCGGGGTCTGTGCGCCAAGTGTTGCGGTGATGCATGCGGCCCGACCGGGCCCGCAACATCAGTCATCCGCAAGGCGACGGGGGCAATAGTGCATCGCTCCCCGGGGAGATCACGACATAAGCCGTAAAACCACTGCGCAGGGAAGGCCAGGATGTCCAGGCTGCCCTGTATGCCGCTGTGCATTTGTTTCCAGCGTATTTGCGCACAGCGGACCGCGGGTGCCAGCCGGCGCCCGGCCTTCCCTGCGCCCTCGGCATCTTCGAGGGCGATGATCGAAGCAAAGCTCGGGCAGATGTGCCGCGAGAACGGGAAACCGTGTGTGAGATCTGGATAGGAATGCGAAATGGATTCGTCTCTCGTGCCCCGGACGCAGCGCAGCGCCCCCCTTGGCGATGCGCTGCAGAGCCGGGGCCCATGCAGCAGCGCACCGCGCGGCCTCCTGGGGCCCGGCTCCGCGCCGCAACGCTCACGCGTTGCAGCTTGTCCGGGACACGAGAGTAGGTGCGCTGTTGCCTTCCACGCCGTCATTGCGAGCCAACGGCTCCGCGCGAAGCGCGGCCCGATGACAGGCTCCGCGAAGCAATCCAGACTGCCACCGTGGAGAGACTCTGGATTGCTTCGTCGCAAGCGCTCCTCGCAATGACGACGGAGAGAACGGCGTCTGCCGCATCCCTCAATCACTCCCCCAGCGTCGCCTCCACGAATCCGCGCGGATCGTCGCAGAATTCGCGCATCACCCGATAATGATCGGTCTGCTCCACCGTAACAGGCTCCAGGCCATATTTTCGCAGCCGCAGCAGCTGCGCATTGGGATAGGCCATCAGCAGAGGCGCGTGGGTCGCCATGATCACCTGGCAATTGCCGGAGAGATCCATGCGATGCAGGAGCTTGAGGAAGTCCATCTGGCGCGCCGGCGACAGCGCCGATTCCGGCTCGTCGAAGATGTAGATGCCCTGCTTCTGGCAGCGCTCCTCGAAGAAGACCAGAAAGCCCTCGCCATGGGAAAAGGAGAGATAGTCTGGCGCCTCCTGAACGCTTGCACCAAACACGCCCTCCATGGCTTGCGCGGCGCTCACGGCCGAGCGGTCGAGATAGCGCGCAACCGAAAAGAATGTCTCCGCCCGGAAGAACCAGCCGTCGGTCACCTTCGGGACCCACGCGGCCCGCAAGGCAGACGACAGCTCTTCGCCAGTGATTTCGATGCCGCCGCCGTCGATCTCCTGAAAGCCCTTGCGGCCGCCGGTGCTGGCAAAGCCGGCCATCCCCGCGATGCCTTCGAGAATGGTCGACTTCCCGGTTCCGTTCTCGCCGACGATGATCGTGACCGCGGACTCGAAGCTGTGATCGAACTCATCCCTGAAGACGGGAAGGCAGAACGGATAAGCCTCCCAGTCCTCGACCCGCGAGCGATCGAGCCAGACACGCCTGAGATAGGGCGCGCGCAGTGTGGTCTGTCGACGTCGTGTCCGGCTCATGCCCCCGCCCCGCTCCGTCCCCGCCGAAACCTTCGAAGGAACATATCAGGAACGCAAACTGCATGGAAGTGGCATCTGCGGAAGGTCGCAAGCTTCGGTCGTCCCTTAGCCCAAGGATTAGCCCATGGGCACCAGCACCAGCTCCATGGTCATCAGCACGGGATTGTCGCCGCGCACCAGGCGGCCCTCGGCGAGGCCGCCGGTGTAGTCGATCAGGGCGACGTCGAGTGCGGCTTCGAGCGCGCCGGACGAACCGGCCTCGATCACGCCGGACGTTATTGCCAGCTCAGTGGCGAACGGTTCGGTCGCGCCGCCATGGGTGAAGCGCGCGCCGATGGTCGAGCCGACGCCGCCGTGGAGCTTGGCCCGGGCAATGCCGTGCGCGCGACAGAATGCTTCGAGGCAACCGGCAAAATCCTGGTTCGGCCGCAGCCGCATCGCAAACGCTCGGCTCGTCGCCTGCGCACCGGTGCTCGCCGCCGCCACCGGTCCGAACAGCTTGAAATTGGTCTCCGGATCAGGCTCGGCCGTGAACATCGCACCATCGAGACCGAACGCTTCGACGGCAAACGGCTCGGCGACAACAGTCTCGTCCGGCAGCATGTGGCCGCCGCTGGCGCGGCCATCGGCCTCGGTCCACAGCCCGTGGCAATGAAAGAACGGCGCGCCGTCACGCATGCCCAGCGTCATGCTGCCGAGCTTCGTGCGCGTCACGCCCTTTGGCTGGAACGTATCGCTGTAGAACGCAGCGTTCTCGCCAGTCTTCGACAGCGCCGGCATCACATAGGCGAACGGCCCCAGCGCGCCAGCACCAAAATTGAGCACGCCGCCGGCAAAACCCTCCGCGGCAAAACCGCGGCGCGCGGCTTCCAGCAGCGGCAGGCCGGCTTCAAGCGTGAACGCGAAGGCGCGTCCCCTCGCCTCCACCCATTGGATGCGTTCTGCGCCAGGTGCGCCCGGCTGCTTGATGCTGCGCATGACGCCCGCTCAGCCTGCCTTCGTCTTGTCGAGATCGAGCAGGCCTCGCGCCTCGAGCTCATCACGCACCATGCGCTTTGGAATCTTGCCGTAGCCGGATTTCGGCAGCGCCTCCCAGAAGAAGAAGCGCTTCGGCATCTTGTAGCGCGGCACCTTCGGCGCGAGGAACGCCGCCATCTCCGCTTCACTCACCGGCGTCGCGCCCTCGCGCGCGACGCAGACGGCAACGCCGACCTCACCCCAGGTCGCATCGGGCACGCCGAGCACGGCAACCTCGCCGACGGCCGGATGCGTCAAGATCTTCTCCTCGATCTCGCGCGGATAGATGTTGGAGCCGCCGGAGATGTACATGTCGGAAGCCCGTCCCGTGATGTAGACAAAACCCTCCTCGTCCATGTGACCGAGATCACCGGTGCGGAACCAGCCGTTGCGAAACGCCTTCGCATTGGCTTCAGGGTTGTCGTAGTAGCCGGCGAACACCGCGGGCCCGATCACGCAGATCTCGCCGCTCTGGTTGGCGGCAAGCTCGCGGCCGTCGTCGTCCTGAATCGAGACCTGCATGCCGGTGCGCTCGAAGCCGCACGTGCCGATCTTCGCATGCGGGCCGTCCTCGGGATCGTGCAGCGCGGCCGGCAGCACGGTGATGTTGCCGGTGACCTCGCCAAGGCCAAAATACTGCACGATCACCTTGCCGAGCTTCTTCAGCGCCGCCTTCTGGTCCTCGCGATACATCGGCGCGCCGGCATAGATGACGTGGCGCAGCGAGGAATGATCGTATTTGTCGGCGGCGGGATGCTCGACCATCATCTTCAAAATGGTCGGCACCGTGAAGAGATTGCTGACGCGATGCGCCTCGATCAGGCGGAACGCTTCGTTGATGTCGAACTTTTCGGTCGGCAGCAGCACGGTGCGCGCACCGCGCGCGGTTTGCATCAGCTGATGCACGCCGGCACCGTGCGACAACGGCGCCACCACCAGCGAGGCATCCTGCTCCGTCGTGCCGGGCGTCAGATCGGCGAGATGATTGGTGACGACGAATCCCATCTGGCCGTGGGTCAGCACGGCGGCCTTGGAGCGGCCGGTGGTGCCAGAGGTGAAGAAGAACCAGCAGGGATCATCGTGCTCGACCGCGACGTTCTCCACGGCAGCACCGGTTTGCGAGGCGACCGCGTCAGCCACCGAGCGCTCGCCGAACGCGGCCTTGCCTTCGATGCTCCAGGTGAATTCCAGTGCGCCGCCCTTCACCGCCGCAGCGTGCTCGGGAAAATCGATGTGGCACAGAAACGCCTTGGCACCGGAGGCCTGCGCGAGATAGCTGACCTCATCCGGCATCAGGCGGAAATTGGTGGGGACCCAGACCGCACCGAGCCGGAACGCGGCGAACATCGAAAAGAACATCTCGTCGCCGTTCTTGGAATGGACGAGGATGCGGTCGCCCTTCGCGATGCCGCGTGCGGCGAGCGCGGCCGCCAGCGCCGAGACCTGCGCATCGATCTCGCGCCAGGTCCAGGACTTGTCACCCCAGACAAAGCCAGCTCGCGATCCATGCCGCCGCGTATTCTGGGTGAGCATGTAGGCGAGATTCATGACGCGGCGGGACATGCGCAGGGGCTGCATCGGGCTTCCTCTTCGACGGCGGACGGCACGCGAGCCACCCGCTCATTGCAGTCCATTTATCGCGACCGAACGCGCCCCCGCAAGGCCGCCGGCCGCGTACCTGCCCTACGGCTCCCTGAAGGCAAACGGCTTCTTCGTGATGGCCCTCTCCTTGACGCAGGTCTGCGCACCAAAGCCGCCGCAATAGCTGCCATGCAGATCGAAGCGGATGACGCGCGAAGCGCCGTGCCTGGTCGATTTCGGCTTGATCCCGTAGCTGCGGGCACGACCGTCGAAGACGAGACGCACATCCCCACCCGGCAACGCCACCAGGATGTTCATGGTGCAGCCGCCGGTTCCGCAATAGATGGTCTCGCGCTCGCCGCATTTGGTGCCGCTGAAATCGACGATGTAGTCGTCACGGCCGTCGCCGGTCAGGTCGATCTTGCGCACAGTGTCCGGCGCGAAGGTCACGGTGCCACCGTCCTGGCTGTCGCATTCCTCATTGGTGTAGCGCAGCGCCTTCTGCACGCCGATAGTCGGACGGATTGAAGGGTCTTGCGCCTTCGGCGCTCGCGGCGGAAGCGAAGAGAGCGAGCAGGAGGATCAGATAGCGCGTACGCCTCTGTCGCTGGCGCGGACGCAATCGTTCAGGGAATTTTAAACATGACCGGCGCAACCTCGCTCAGTTCTTGCGTTCAGAGTGTCACATCATGGTCAAAGCGCCCGCCGTCCTCCTGCTTACGCTGGCGCTTGCCGGATGTGCCGTGGCCCCGCAAGCGCATCTGGCCTCAGATCCCGCCTTCAAGCCCGCGCGCTATGCCTGGGACGGCGCCGGCGAAGATCCCAACCGGTCGCACGCAGCGTCCGGACCTGCGCGCACCGCAGCCCGATCCGAGCACAACCGATCGCACGGCGAACTTCAGATCTCTTCGAAGGAATGGTGGCAGGCGCAGGACGGCACCGACGCCGAGCAGGACGCCAGGGTCAATCGCTCCCTGGTCATCTGTCAGGGTTGCCTCCGCCCGCAGCCGCAGCCCGAAGATTCCAGGCTCGCCAACGCCACCGATTGAACCGAACCGCCGTCGCGGATCGAGCGGCGCCAGGGCTACTCAGACCTCGTCACGCGCTAAGGACACAGGCCCGCCACCCGCGGCCGGCGGGCCTGCCGATATCTACGGCCTATTGTCCGTGCCTGAGCATGTCCTGGTCATTCAGATCCCAGTCCTGCCACAACTGCAGTACGCCGAGCAGCACCACCACCGCACCGAGGCTCGTGTGGTAGATGCGGAGAAAGCCTTCACCGGAATAGCCGATCACGTAAGGCGAGGCGATGAGCCACAGTCCGACCAGGATCGTCGTCACCTCTTGCCAGCGCTGCAAGGCAACATATTCGAGCTGGCTGATGCCAAACACGACCAGACCGACCGCGACGGCATTCAGGATCATCGTTTCGTGTCCGGTGACCGTCTGATCCTGGATGGGAAACCACGGCGAAGCCACGATCAGCGCGCCGAGCAGCATCCCGCACCAGTCTTCCCATGTTCGATGAGTACCCAAGAAACCAAAATCCGACATCGTACCCTCCTACAAGAGGCATACGTCTGCGGCTGGCAATCATGACACTCCGAATGTCTAGCGACCCTGCCGGCCGCATTCGGGCGTATGTCCTCTCAAGGACGTGGGAACCGTCGCGGACCTTGCAAGGGCAATATCGGGGATTATTTGCGGTCGCGGCGTCATGCTCGCAGAGCGAGACCTCCATACTGCACTGCGGCCGCAGGGACGCGCGTTTGCGGATATCTCTCCTGCGGCAATCTCCCTTGGTCTCACCTTGGCAAGGGCAGGCTCAGCCTCCTAGATCAGGACGCAATCTGCACTTCGGAAGGATCCCGCATGGCGGCTTCGGTACGCGACAACAAGGACAGGAGCCGCTTCGAGCTCGATGTCGGCGGCGGCATCGCCCTCGCCAATTACCGGCTGACGCCGTCGGCCGTGATCATCACCCATACCGAAACCCCGCGCGCCCTGCGCGGCCGCGGTATTGGGTCCGAACTGGTCAAGGGCGCGCTGGACTTGATCCGCCGCGACGGCAAGAAGGTGATCGCGGGCTGCGGCTTCGTCGTCGACTATCTCGACAGGCATCCGGAAGATGCGGATCTCCTCGCCTGAACGCAAAAGGGCCCGCGAGATCGCGGGCCCTTGCGCTACGACCGAGCGATCGGTCAGTGCTTGATCTCAGGCGGCAGCTTGCCGCCATTGGCGGCAAGCTTGGACATCACCTGCTTGTGCAGCCAGACGTTCATGCTCGCCGAGTCGTTCATATCGCCGGTGTAGCCCAGTTCCTTGGCGAGATCCTTGCGCGCAGCAAGGCTGGAATCGATGTCGAGCGCCTTCATGAGATCGACGATGGAGGTGCGCCATTCCAGCTTCTCGCCCTTGTGCGCAGCCACCGCCTTATCGACGATCGCCGCGACGTCGACGGCTGCCATGGGCGCGGCAGCCGGCGCCGATGTGCCCGGCGCGGCCCCTGCGGGCGCGCTGCCGCCAGGCGCGACGGCAGCCGGATGGCTGCCGAAGATCGCGCTCATGATTTTCCCGAAAATGCTCATGTCTGCTCCCCGAAAAGGATCCGTTGGAAGGGCCTTGAGTGGCACTATAGACGATGTTCGTGCGTTACGCCCGCGAAGTTCTGCGAAGCAGCACGCAGCATGAGCTTATCTGCGGCGAAATGACGACCGAATGACATCGGCGAGGTTTGCACTGCGTCATCGAAATTCGCCCCAGGCGTGAGGGACAGGACTCGGAATTGGGAGTACGCTTGCGGTTCAGCTCGCGATGCCATCCGGAATTCGCGTCTGGTCGGAATCGCGAAGGCGACCACTTGCGCCGTTGCCGGCGCGAGATCGACCGCATGGCAAGGGAGCAACCGACCATGGCCACACTCTACCAGGGCAATGTCCCCAGCATGGCCCGGACCGCGGAAGCGGCCGGACCGGTGATCCGAACCATCCAACTGTCCGACCTCCACGACGCGCTGAAGCGCGGCTGGGAGGACTTCAAGGCCGTTCCGAGCCACGCCATCATCCTCTGCGTGATCTATCCGGTGCTCGGCCTCGTGCTCGCCCGCGTGCTGATGGGCTATTCGGTGCTGCCGCTGCTGTTTCCGCTGGCCGCCGGCTTCGCGTTGATCGGGCCCTTCGCCGCGCTCGGTCTCTACGAGCTTTCCAGCCGGCGCGAACGCCATGAAGAGGCCACCGCCTGGGACGCCATGGAGGTGCTCCGCTCGCCCTCCTTCGGTGCGATGCTCGGCCTAGGCACGCTGCTGCTCGCTCTGTTCGTGACCTGGGTCGCGACCGCACAGGCGATCTATGTTGCGGCGTTCGGCTACGAGGGCGTGACCGGTATCTCAGATTTCATCACACGCGTGCTGACGACGCAGCAGGGCTGGTGGCTTATCGTGGTCGGCTGCGGCACCGGCTTCCTGTTCGCGCTCGCCGCGCTCTGCATCAGTGCCGTGTCGTTCCCCTTGATGCTGGACCGCCATGCCGGTGCGTTCGAGGCGATGGTCACCTCGCTGCGCGTCGTCGCAAAGAACCCGGCGCCGATGGCGGCCTGGGGCCTGATCGTGGCGGTGCTGCTGGCGCTCGGCACGATCCCGGCGTTCCTCGGCCTCGCCGTGGTGATCCCCCTGCTCGGCCATGCCACCTGGCACCTCTACCGCAAGGTGATCGTGTCCGATCCAGGTGCACGTCCAGTGCCGCCTCCGCCGCATCGTCCGCGCAAGCCGGCCGCCGACTTCCCCGCCAACCTCTTCCCCTGGAGGAACAACACGGACGCCTGACGATATCGTGACATGCGATCCTGCCCGGCTCGGGCAGGGTCGCGCTGTCACAGCCTTGCTTTGGCCGCGGTTACAACCGAGATTATGCTCGCCGGTCAGATCACTTCACGGAATCCATTTCATCTGATGACCACGACGATTTCTCGTCTCGCTCTTGCAGCCCTCGCCCTCTCCGCGTCCATCCTGTCAGTCCAGCCAGCGCTCGCCGCTGTTGCCTGCGGCTCGGGCAATTTCGACGCCTGGCTTGCGGATTTCAAAACCGACGCTGCGGCCAAGGGCATCTCGCAACAGGCCATTGCATCGGGGCTCGCCGGTGTGACGCTCGATCAGGGCGTGCTCAACCGCGACCGGTCGCAAAAGGTCTTCACCCAGACCTTCGAGGAGTTTTCCGGCCGCATGGTGCCGCCGCGCCTGCAGCGCGGCTCCAACATGATGAAGCAATATGGCTCGGTGCTGTCGCGCATCGAGCAGGCCTATGGCGTCCCCGGCGAGGTGCTGGTCGCGATCTGGGGGCTCGAGACCGATTTCGGCGTCAACACCGGCAAGTTCGCCACCATCCGTTCACTGGCGACACTGGCCTATGACTGTCGGCGCGCCGAGCAGTTTCGCGGCGAGCTGATGGACGCATTGCGCATCGTCCAGCGCGGCGATCTCGCACCCGCCGACATGAAGGGCGCCTGGGCCGGCGAGCTTGGCCAAACCCAGTTCATGCCGTCATCCTGGATGAAATACGCGGTCGATTTCGACGGCAACGGCAAGCGCGATCTCCTGCACAACGCGCCGGATGTGCTGGCCTCCACTGCCAATTATCTCGCCGGCTATGGCTGGCAGCGCGGCAAGGATTGGCAGCCGGGCGGTCCGAACTTCGCGGTGCTCCAGCAGTGGAACAAGAGCGAGGTCTATTCCAAGACCGTCGCCTATTTCGCCACCCAGCTCGCCCGCGCGCCCTAAGACCCCTCGTTTTGTCGTTCAGCCAATTTCCGAAGCGAATCGGCAGATCTTATTTATGAATTAATATTCATTTTTATGCCAAGCCGTGCATGCGATTCGTGCATATCTAACTCGGGCCCAGACGCTGGATGGACTCCTTGCAGGTACGAGGAACTCCATCATGTATTAAACTGCATGATCCGCAATAACCCCGTGAATTCACGGGAATTTATGGCACCAAATTGCTTGTCTTGCCCGCGGCTTGAGCGGGAATGCCGTCGGGTTAATCGCTCGTTACCAGTGCTATGCGTTCATCGCCTAGCTGCATCGCAACATCGGAACTTTCGCACTGCACCACTCTCACCTATATTCATTTCAACGATGAGGCCCGGGCAAGGGCTGAATCGAACTACAGGAGACTACCAATGCTGCTCTCGCTCATCCGCATGATCCAGGCTTTCCGGGATTATCAGCGCAATGTTGCCGAGCTGTCCCAGCTCAGCGATCGCGAACTGGCCGATATCGGCCTCGATCGCTCGGACATCCCGCGCGTTGCCGCCGGCCAGTATCAGGGCTGATATCGTTCAGCCCTTCACCGGACGAACCGATAGCGCCCGCCTCGTGCGGGCGTTGTCGTATCTGGTGGCAGAAAACTCGATCTCGGCGATTCCACTGGACGCTGAAAAGCGCTACCTGTCCGCCCCATGACAGGATCCCAATCCAACATCGTGCACGTGATCGGCGCCGGCCTTGCCGGTTCCGAAGCCGCTTGGCAGGTGGCCAAATCCGGCGTGGCCGTGGTGCTGCACGAAATGCGGCCGACCCGCATGACCGAGGCGCACCGCACCGACGGGCTCGCCGAGCTCGTCTGCTCCAACTCGTTTCGCTCGGACGACGCCGCCAACAACGCCGTCGGCCTGCTGCATGCGGAGATGCGCCGGCTCGACTCGCTAATCATGCGCGCCGCCGATGCCAACCAGGTACCCGCCGGCGGCGCCCTGGCCGTCGACCGCGACGGCTTCTCCGCGGCCGTCACCAAGGCGCTGAACGACCATCCCCTGATCGAGATCGCCCGCGGCGAGGTCGCCGGCCTGCCGCCGGCCGACTGGAGCAACGTCATCGTTGCGACCGGCCCCCTCACCTCTGCGCCACTGGCTGATGCCATCCGCGAGCTGACGGACGAGAATGCGCTCGCCTTCTTCGATGCGATCGCGCCGATCGTGCATCGCGAGTCTATCGACATGTCAGTGGCCTGGTTCCAGTCGCGCTACGACAAGGTCGGTCCTGGCGGCAACGGCGCCGACTACATCAACTGCCCGATGACGAAGGAGCAGTATGATGGGTTCGTCGCGGCACTGATCGCCGGCGAGAAGACCGAGTTCAAGGCGTGGGAGACCAACACGCCCTATTTCGACGGTTGCCTGCCGATCGAGGTCATGGCGGAACGCGGCCTCGAGACGCTGCGCCACGGTCCGATGAAGCCGGTCGGCCTCACCAATCCGAACGATCCGACCACAAAGCCTTACGCGATCGTGCAGCTGCGCCAGGACAACAAGCTCGGCACGCTCTACAACATCGTCGGCTTCCAGACGAAGCTGAAATACGGCGAGCAGCAGCGCATCTTCCGCACCATTCCGGGATTGGAGAAGGCCGAGTTCGCCCGCCTCGGCGGCCTGCATCGCAACACCTTCCTCAATTCGCCAAAACTGCTCGATGGCCAGTTGCGCCTGCGCGCGCAGCCGCGGCTGCGCTTTGCCGGCCAGATGACGGGCTGCGAAGGCTATGTGGAATCCGCCAGCGTCGGCCTGATCGCCGGCCTCTATGCGGCCGCCGATGCGCGCGGCGAGACGCTCGCGGGTCCGCCGGGCACGACGGCGCTGGGATCGCTGCTCGGCCACATCACCGGCGGCCATATCGAAACCATCGAGCCCGGCTCGCGCTCGTTCCAGCCGATGAACATCAATTTCGGCCTATTCCCGCCGCTCGCGACCGTGCCGACCAAGAAGCCCGACGGCACGCGGCTGCGCGGCAACGAGAAGACGGTGGCCAAGAAGCAGGCGACGAGCGCACGCGCGCTCGCCGATCTCGATCGCTGGATCGCCGATCACCTGCGCATTGCCGCCGCGGCGTGAGTTTTCGATGAGCCTCCCCCAAGACGACGCCGCGGCACTCTCGGCGCGCTGGACCGAGGGCGTGCTGCTCAAGCGCGACGTGTTCTCAACCGTCGAGCGCGGCCGCTTCCGCAGCGAGAACGGCGAGGTCGACGCGGTGCTGCGCCGGCTCGACGAGGTGCCGTGGTGGTCGTTCCTGCTGGCACGCCACCTGTTCGCCCGCGAGAAACGCGCGCTGGCGCTCGCCAAAGGCCTCAACGTCGGTCCGAAGCTGCTGTGGGCTGGACGCCGCGCGCTCGTGCGCGGCTTCGTTGATGGCGTCGCGCTGCATCTGGCCAAGCCGCACGGCGACCTCGCTTATTTCCGCTCGGCCAAGGCCGCGCTGCGGCGGCTTCGCCGCGCCGGCATCTGCCACAACGATCTCGCCAAGGAGCAGAACTGGCTGGTCGGCCGCGACGGCCGCGCCTACGTTACCGACTTCCAGCTCGCCGCCTGCTTTGCGCGGCGCGGCCGGCTCTACCGCATCCTCGCCTATGAAGACCTCCGGCATCTGCTCAAGCACAAGCGCTCCTATGCGCCGGACGCACTGACGCCGCGCGAGCGGAAAATCCTCGCGAAAAAATCGTTTGCCGCGAGCCTGTGGCTTGTCACCGGCAAGAAGGTCTATCGCGCCATCACCCGCGGCCTGTTCAACTTCACTGACCGCGAGGGTGGCGGCCGCCGGCTCGTCAACGACGCGCCGGTGCTGGCGGCACTGATCCGCAAGAACCCGGCCGTGCGCGACACCGCCATCGTCGCCTTTGCCGACCGCCGCTCCGGCGTCGGTCTCTATGCCTTCGTCGAAGCGGACCGGGCCGTGCTCGAAGGCGAGCTGCGCAACGAGCTTGCGGCCGCCAAGGGTCCGAAGCCGCCGGAGCACATCCAGGTCGTCCACGCCCTGCCCCGCGACACTAGCGGCAAACCGCGCACCGAGATCCTGCAACTGGTCGCCATGAACCAGCTCGACCTGATCGAGCCGATGATGAAGAACGATCAGGATCGCGCCTTCCTCAAGGACATCCTCGAGCAGCGCAAGAACCTGCGCGATCGCTTCAATTTCGAGGCGGATCTGCCAACGAGCTAGGGCCTGACGCGCCTTGAAGCGTCCACATTGGCGATAGAGAAGCGTCGGATCATTCGGGCTTGGCGGGTTATGGGCATTCGGGGGACGATGATGCATCGTGTGGTTGGCGGCCTGATCGCCGGCTTGCTTTTGGCCATCACACCCGCAATGGCCGAGTCCCCCGCCGAGCTGATCTCGAGCTTCCGCCTCAAGCACGGCGAAGTCCGTGTCGTCCGCGATTCAACCCTTGACCGCATCGCCATGGACCAGGCCCGCGCGATGGCGGCCAAGGACGATCTCAGCCACGACGCACTCGGCCCGTTCACCCGCCGTGTGGCGCCAGCCGGCGCGGGCCGTGCCGCCGAGAACATCGCCTACGGCTACGACAATTTCGAGAAGACCCTGGGACAGTGGATCGACTCCTCCGGACACCGCAAGAACCTGTTGCTGCACAACGCCTCCCGCGTCGGCATCGCGAGCGCCAAGAATGCCAGCGGCAAGCGCACCTATTGGGCGATGGTGATCGCCGGCGACTATGAGCCGAAGGGCAAGAGAAAGATGGACAAGGAGCCGCTGGTTGCCGTGAAGCGCGAGGCCGTGCCCACGAGCAAGCCCAAATCCAGCGGCTGCCACATCAAGCTGCTCAGCCTCTGCATCTGAGGCCTGACAATTTCAGCCGCGCCGCGCCGCCTCGATTGCGGCCACGTCGATCTTGGTCATGCCCATCATCGCGTCGAAGGCGCGCTTGGCTTCAGGGCCGCCGGCCGCCAGCGCCTCGATCAATACGCGCGGCGTAATCTGCCAGGAAACGCCCCATCTGTCCTTGCACCAACCGCAGGCGCTTTCCTGCCCGCCATTGCCGACGATGGCGTTCCAATAACGGTCTGTCTCCCCCTGATCGTCGGTAGCGATCTGAAACGAGAAGGCCTCGTTGTGTTTGAACATGGGCCCGCCGTTAAGTCCGAGACAAGCAACGCCAGCCACGGTGAATTCGACCGTCAGCACATCGCCGGCCTTGCCGGACGGGTAATCGCTGGGCGCGCGGTGAACGGCACTTACGAAGCTATCGGGGAACGTCTCGGCGTAGAAGCGGGCCGCCGCCTCGGCGTCCTTGTCGTACCAGAGGCAAATCGTGTTCTTCGCCATCGCGGGTCCTTTCAAAATCACCACCAAATCACGCTCTCTATCATCATAGCATCCGGATCGGCATGCTCCAGCCGCGGCATCCATTGTCCGATCTTGCTCGCGTGCGTCAGTGTGTCAAACTCAGGGAACCCTAACGCAGAGGCTCACACTTGATCGACATCGACCGGATACGCACCGACACACCTGCCGCCTCCCGGCTTGCGTATCTCCACAATGCGGGTGCTGCCCTCATGCCAACGCCCGTTGCCACAGCGATGAAGCGACACATCGACTTCGAAAGCGAGATCGGAGGTTATGCCGCCGCTGATCGCGAGTCCGTCCGGCTCGACACGGTCTACGGTTCGGTGGCGCGGCTACTGAATGCCGCGCCCGACGAGATTGCCCTCATGGAGAACGCGACGGTTGCCTGGCAGATGGCGTTTTATTCGCTTCCGTTTGCCCAGGGCGATCGCATCCTGACCGCCGAGGCAGAGTACGCCGCCAACTATGTCGCGTTTCTTCAGGTGGCCAAGCGTACAGGCGCGATCATCGACGTCGTGCCGAGCGACTCGACGGGCGAACTCGATGTCGCTGCGCTCGAACGCATGATCGATGACCGCGTGAAGCTCATCGCCATCACCTGGGTTCCGACCAATGGCGGGCTGGTCAATCCCGCGGCGGCGATCGGCAGGATCGCGCGAGCGCACGGCATTCCCTATTTGCTCGATGCCTGCCAGGCGGTCGGCCAGATGGTGGTCGATGTCGAAACCATCGGCTGTGACATGCTGTCCGCCACGGGGCGCAAATTCCTGCGCGGGCCGCGCGGTACCGGCTTTCTCTACGTCCGCCGAGCGATGCTGCAGCGGCTCGAGCCGCCGATGATCGACCATTTCGCCGCGCCCTGGGTCTCGCGCGATGAGTATCAGCTCCGCGATGATGCGCGCCGTTTCGAGACTTGGGAGAACAACTACGCCGCCCGGCTTGGATTGGGGGCTGCCGTCGATTATGCCCTCGCGATCGGCCTTGGTCCTATTGAGCAGCGCTGCCGCTTGCTTGCGGACCGCCTTCGCAGCGGCCTCGCCTCCATTCGCGGAATCCAAATACGCGACCTCGGCCGCGCGCCGGGCGCGATTGTCAGCTTCACGGTGGACGGATATGACGCGAACGCCATTGTCAGCAGTGCCGCTGCGGCGGGCATCACCATCGGCGCTTCGGATCCGTCGAGCACCCGCATCGATGCAGAACTTCGCGCGCTACCGCCAGTCGTGCGCGCCTCGCCGCACTACTACAATACGGAAGCCGAGATCGATCGGCTGATCGGTCACCTCGCGGGTTTAACACCGCGATAGGACGCGCTCACGTGCAGCGCGCCGTCAACCCGGATGCACTGAGCCTTGCCATCACCTCGTCGAGATGGGCGCTGTCGCGGGTCTCGATGACCAGTTGCAGCAGCGTCGCCTTGGCCGGCAGGTCGGAGAAGGTCCGCTGGTGCGAGACCTCGATGATGTTGGCGCCGGCTTCGGCCAAAAGCGCCGCGACCGCGGCCAATTGCCCGGGGCGGTCAGGAATATCGAGCGAGAGTTGGGTCAGTCGCCCCTCGCGTGCCAGCTCGCGGGTCAGGACCGAGGCGATCAGTCTCGTATCGATGTTGCCGCCGCTCAGCACCAGGCCCACTTTCTGGCCGGCGAAGCGAGATGGATCGGACATCAGCGCGGCAAGGCCGGCGGCACCGGCGCCCTCGACCACCGTCTTCTCGATCGAGATCAGGGTCGCAACCGCACGCTCGAGCTCGGCTTCGTTCACGAGCGCGATGTCATCGACGAGGCGGCGGACGATTTCGGTGGTGATCTTGCCGGGCGATTTGACCGCGATGCCTTCGGCGAGCGTGTCACCGCGCGCCGGCAGATTCCCGTCATGGATGGCATTGTACATCGAGGGATAGAGCCAGGCCTCGACGCCGAGCATCCGTAGCGACGGTTTGATCGACTTGGCGGCAATGGCGATGCCGCTGATCAGCCCGCCGCCGCCGATCGGGACGACCAACGTATCGAGCTCCGGCACCGCCTTCAGCATCTCCAGTCCGACGGTACCCTGCCCGGCGATCACCAGCGGATCGTCATAGGGATGGACGAAGATCATGCCGCGAGCCTCACCGTGGCTCTGCGCGAACGCGGCCGCCTCCTCCAGCGTCGCGCCCGTAACCACCACCTCCGCGCCGTGATGCCTGGTGTTCTCGATCTTCACCATGGGCGTGCCGACCGGCATGACGATGGTGGCGGGAATGTTGAGCCTTCTCGCGTGATAGGCGACGCCCTGTGCGTGGTTACCCGCCGACATCGCGATGACGCCGCGCGCACGCTCCTCCGGCGTCAGCGCGGTCAGCCTATTGAGGGCGCCGCGCTCCTTGAACGAGGAGGTGAACTGGAGGTTCTCGAATTTCAGCCAGATGTCGCAACCGCAGATGCTGCTCAGCGTCCGGCTGTAGCTACAAGGCGTTTCGACGACGGCACCCCGGATGGTCTCGGCGGCCGCATGGATGTCGCTTGGTGCGACCGGGAAGTCGCCGAGATCGGAGGTCGCGCTTTGGGACAAGTCGGCCATAGGCCAGCATAGAGCATTTGGCCGCCTCAGGCGATAAGCCGACCCCTATTTGGTAAATTCTCTGGAGCGTGAAGCCCGCCACAGCATCCACAGCGTGCGCAGCCGCGAGGCCGGCTGCGGCGCGAACGGATTGCGGCCAGGTTTCGACAGGCGCTTCAGATCGGCCCGGGTCTGGCTCAGCAGCAGAAACGCAGGCCGCACGGATGGCGGTACCTGCGGAAGCAGCGAGGAGGCCGTGGTCAGATGCTGCCGCGCTTCGCCCGCGAGCTGGTCCAGTACGGCGCGCAGGCTCGGCGTCTCCTTGCCGGCGAACACATCCTCCGTATTGCAGTTGTGGCTCGCCAGCACTTGCTGCGGCAGGAACAATTGCCGGTGCGCCGCATCACGCGGCAGGTTGGCAATGACCTGGACGATTCCCTGGGCAAGCCCAGCATGACGGGCGAGATGCTCGGCCGCCTCCGACGGCGGCGCCATGATCCGGGCTGCAAGGGCAAACAACGCCGATGAGGTGGCCGCCAGATAGCCTTCCAGTGCCGCCATGGTCGGCATCGGATCGTTGTAGAGATCGAACTGGTGCTCGTCGGCGAGCAGCGGCAGCGGCTCGACCGGCAGGTCGTAATCGCGGATCGCGCGGAGCAGCTCCGCCGCCACCGGATTGCCCTCGGCGCTGCCATGGACATGGCCTGACAGCATGTCGGTCCACCATTGCAGGCGAATCTCGCCGGGCAAGGGCTGGCTCACCTGGTCGCGGATGCGCACGATCTCTGCATTGAAGGCATAGAGCGCCAGCAGCGCGCGGCGCTCTGCGGCGGGTACGAACAGCGTCGTGACGTAACGCGGAAAGTCGTGGCTGCGCACGAGATCGGCGCAGAAGGTAGCCGAATCGGGTGGCGGCGCGGTGCTGCTCATGGCACCGCGATCAGCGCGGCCGCGACGCGGCGTCGCTCGCCGATCATGATGTTGTAGGTGCGCACGGCGGGGCCGGTCTGCATCGTGTCCAGCACTACTCTCACCGCCTTCAAGGCCTGGCGCAGTTCCGGCGGCGGAAGCCAAATCCCGGTTCCAGTGCCGACCAGAAGCGTGTCGATGCTGTTGGCGGCCGTGAACACGCGATCGAGCGAGTAGCGGTCGATCTTGGTGGGGTCCGTCACGTCCCAGGCCCAGATCGCGTCGGGCAGGCACAGCAACGATCCTCGATGCGACATGCCAGCGAAGGCGAAGCCGCCCTTGCCATAGGCTTCGATCGGCGCCGAGCGCGGGAAATGGGGTGCGTTGGGGTCGCCAGCCATGAGCCAGGTCCGAATGAGCTTACTACCCCCGCAAACGCATGCGGGGGTATGCGGTTCGGATCATGCCTTGTTTTTCTTCGCCGGCGTAGCCGTATCCGGCGCATCTTCGCGATGCTCGCCGACGCCGAGATAGATCAGGATCGGCGCCGCGATGAAGATCGAGGTGTAGGTGCCGACCAGCACCACGCCGAACATCATCACTGCGGTGAAGCTGTGGATGGCGTGTCCGCCGAACAGCAGCAGCGCGAGCAGTGCCAGCGTCACCGTGACGTGGGTGATGATGGAGCGCGACAGCGTCGAGTTGATGGACTCGTTGAGCAGCTGCGGCATCGGCATCTTCTTGTAGCGCCGCAGCATTTCGCGGATACGGTCGTAAATGACGACGGTGTCGTTGAGCGAATAGCCGAGAATGGTCAGCAGCGCGGCGATGCTGGTCAGGTCGAAATCGACCTGGCTGATCGACATGAAGCCGATCGTGAGCACGATGTCGTGCACGTTGGCGATCATGGCGCCGAGCGCGAACTGCCATTCGAAGCGGAACCAGAGATAGATCAGGATCGCCACGATCGCGAGCATCAGGCCGAGCATGCCGTAGGCCAAGAGCTCACCGGAGACGCGCGGGCCGACCACCTCGACACGGCGATATTCGACGGAATCGCCAAGCGCTGCGCGGACCTTCTGCACGGCCTCCTGCTGCGCGGCGTCGCCGCCGGGCTGCTCCGCAACGCGGATCAGGACGTCAGCGGGACCACCGAACTGCTGGAGCTGGACTTCGCCGAGTCGCAGGGAATCCAGCGTCGTGCGCATCGCCGCGATGTCGGCGGTGCCGGACTTGGCCTGCACCTCGAGCAAGGTGCCGCCGCGGAAGTCGATGCCGAAATTCAGCCCGTGGGTGAAGAACAGCGTGATCGCGACGATCGACAGCGCCGCCGAGATCGGGAAGCTGATGCGGCGAAAGCGCGTGAAGTCGAAATGCGTATTGTCCGGGACGATACGCAGCGACGGCAAGAGGCCGAGGGCCGCGACCACGGTGAGAATGGCGATGAGGACGCCGAGCCCGATGAGAACGGTGTGAGTCACGATCAGGCTCCTAGATCGGCACGCTCTGCGGCCGCTTCCACCGCACCCACCCGGCGACGATCAGCCGCGTCAGGGTGAAGGCGGTGAACACCGTGGTGATGATGCCGATGCCGAGCGTCACGGCAAAGCCGCGCACCGGGCCGGTGCCGATGTAGAACAGCACAGCGGCAGCAATGAAGGTGGTGATGTTGGAATCGAGGATCGTCGCCAGCGCCCGCTTGAAGCCGGCGTCGATCGCCGAGATCGCGTTGCGGCCGCCGCGCAGCTCCTCGCGGATGCGCTCGTAGATCAGCACGTTGGAATCGACCGCGATGCCAACGGTGAGCACGATGCCGGCGATGCCGGGCAGCGTCAGCGTGGCGTTGAGCAGCGACAACAGGCCGAAGATCATCGCGACGTTGATCGCCACCGCGACGTTCGCGAACACGCCGAACAGCCGGTAGGTCGCGAGCATGAACACGATGACGAGGATCGAGCCGACATAGGCCGCAAGCTCGCCCTTCTCGATCGAATCCTGGCCGAGACCCGGACCGACGGTGCGTTCCTCGACCACCGTGAGCGGCGCCGGCAGCGCGCCGGCGCGCAGGAGGATCGCGAGATCGTTGGCCGATTGCACGGTGAAATTCCCAGAGATCTGGCCTTGGCCGCCGGTGATCGGCTCGCGGATGACGGGCGCCGAGATCACCTTGTTGTCGAGCACGATCGCGAACGGCAGTCCCACATTCTCTTGCGTCGCCTGCGAGAATTTGCGCGCGCCCGACGTATTGAACTTGAAGCTGACGACCGGCTCACCCGTGCGCTGGTCGAAGCTCGCCTGGGCATCGGTCAGATCGCCGCCGGCAACCAGCACCTGCTTCTTGACCACGTAAGGTGTCGGCGGCGGCGAGGCGCTCATCAAGAGTTCGGATTCCGGCGGCAACCTGCCCTGCTGAGCCTGATCCGGCGGCACGGAGGTATCGACCATGCGGAATTCCATCTTCGCGGTCTTGCCCAGGAGTTCCTTCAGGCGCGTCGGGTCCTGGAGGCCGGGGACCTGCACCAGGATGCGGTCGTTGCCCTGGCGCTGAATCACGGGCTCGACGGTGCCGAGCTCGTTGACGCGGCGTTCGACGATCTGGATCGACTGCTCGATGGTCTTGCGCATGCGGTCGAGCATCGCGGCCTGCGGGATGCTCAGGCGGATCACACCGCCACCGGCATCGGTGACTTCAAGGTCGCGCTGACCGCCAGATCCCATGAGGCCGCCCAGCGGCTGCGACAGCTCGCGCAGCTTGGCGAGTGCGGCCTGCGCATCGGATTCCTTGCTGATGCGAACTTCGACCGCGTCGTTGCGCACGGTAACGCCACCGGTGAAACCGATCTTGGCATCGCGCAGCGTCCGGCGAACGTCGTCGCGGATCTGGTCGAGCCTCTCCTTCCTGACATAGGCGGAATCGACCTCAAGCAGCAGGTAGGATCCGCCCTGCAGGTCGAGGCCGAGCACGAGCCGGCGCTGCGCCCAGGCCGGCCAGGTCTTGACCTGCGCCTCGGGGAAGAAGTTGGGGACCGCGCAGAGGCACACGATCAGCGCCGTCAGGATAATCCCCAGCGCCCTCCACCGCGTGAAATACAACATCGACTAGACCTGTCAGATCAGGAGACTTGCAGGAGACTTATAGTGACTCGCGGGGAAGCACTCACTTCGCCGCGGTGTCGTCCTTGGCGCTTTCCTTGGATTCTTTGGCCGGTTCGCCCTTGGCGCGCACGCCTGAGATCATCTGGCGCATCTGCCGCACGCGCACACCGTCGGATATCTCGAACTCGATCTGGTCGTCGTCGACGACCTTGGTGACCTTGCCGACGAGGCCGCCCGAAGTCACCACCGTGTCGCCGCGGCGGATGTTCTTCACGAGGTCGGCATGATCGCGGACCTTCTTCTGCTGCGGACGCAGAATCAGGAAGTACATGATCACAAAGATCAGGGCGAACGGCAGCAGCGACATCAACATGCTGTTGGTGTCGCCGGCGCCCGCGGCCTGGGCATACGCAGGGGTAATCAGCATTCGGACGATCCTCGTGACAACGGGGGAAAGCCGGTCAGGCCCTCAAAGGCGACCGGTTCGGTCAAATTCGCGCGGACTATAGCGGCCATTGCCCCAATTGCAACGCTGCCAGACCGCCCTTTTGGCCCACCTTGCGGCGCGTCCTCAGGCCCGATAAGGCTGCGTTCTCAGGAACTTCGGACATGCCCAAAAAACCCAGCAAAAGCCCGGCCGGCAAAGGCCCCAATACCCCTGCCAAGAAGCCCGCCGGCGTCGCGGCAAAACGTCCCAAGGGCGCCGCTAAGGCAGCCCCGGTCGATCCCTCCCAAGAGCGCATCGTCCGCGCGCTGGAGACCATTGCAGCGCACCTCTCGGCCCAGGGCAACCCGACCCTCGAACCCGAGTCGTTCGAACGGGCGGACGCGTTCGTCTGGCACCCGGACGGCCGCCTTGCGGCAGTGCCGCGGGTCAGCCGCGTCGAGCTATTCCTACTGAAGGGCGTCGACCGGATGCGCGACATCCTGATGGAGAACACCGAGCGCTTCGCCAATGGCCTGCCGGCCAACAACGCCCTGCTCTGGGGCGCGCGTGGCATGGGCAAGTCATCGCTGGTGAAGGCGGCGCATGCCAGCCTCAACGCGAAGCGCAACCCGACCGACAAGCTGAAGCTGATCGAGATCCATCGCGAGGACATCGAAAGCCTGCCCGCGCTGATGGAGTGTTTGCGCGCCTCCTCCTTCCGCTTCATCGTGTTCTGCGACGATCTCTCCTTCGACGGCAATGATGCGTCCTACAAGTCGCTCAAGGCCGTGCTCGAAGGCGGCATCGAAGGCCGGCCCGAGAACGTCATCCTCTACGCCACCTCCAACCGCCGCCATCTGCTCGCGCGCGAGATGATCGAGAACGAGCGTTCGACCGCGATCAATCCCGGCGAAGCGGTCGAGGAGAAGGTCTCACTGTCGGATCGCTTCGGCCTCTGGCTCGGCTTCCACCGCTGCAGCCAGGATGAGTATCTCGCCATGGTGCGCGGCTATTGCAGCCATTTCGGCATCAAGATCGACGACGAGGCGCTGGAGCGCGAGGCGCTGGAATGGTCGACCACGCGCGGCTCCCGCTCAGGCCGCGTCGCCTGGCAGTTCGTGCAGGAGCTGGCGGGACGGCTGGGTGTGAAGCTGACGATGATGTAGCGGGCAGTTTCGCCTCACCTACACCTGTCATTCCCCGCGCAGGCGGGGAATCCAGTACGCCGCGGCCTATCGGCTGAACAATTGCTGTCTCTGGAATACTGGATCGTCCGCCTTCGCGGACGATGACAGTGAGCGCGCGGTGTGAACCCGGCTGAAGCGTCCGCCTCACGCTCCGTTCAGGAATTGAAGCGGGTCAACCGGGCTCGATCCCTTACGGATCTCGAAGTGGAGCTGCGGCGACGCCACTTCCCCGGATTGACCCGACTTGGCAATGACCTGACCGCGCTTGATAGTATCGCCGCGCTTCACCAACAGCTCACTCGCATGGGCATATGCGGTGACGTAGCCGTTGGAGTGCCGAACCAGGACCAGATTGCCGTAACCTTTCAGCTCGTTGCCGGAATAGGCGACGACGCCGTCTTCAGCCGCCTTGACCGGCGTCCCCTCGGGCACCGCGAGATTGATGCCGTCATTGGACTTGCCGTTGGTCTTGGCGCCGTAGCTCGTGACCACCTTGCCGCGCACCGGCCAGCGGAAGGTCGGCAGCGCGCCAGTGGCCTCCGCGGCCTTCGCCGGCGTCTCGGCGGGCTTCTCTTCGACATTGGCCGTGGCTTGGGCCAGACGCGCGCTCTGCACCGGCGCGGCAGCAGCGGCCATCTTGGTAGCAGGCGCCGGAGCGGCCGCCACGGGCTGGAGCGTTCCCACAACCGGAGCAGCCGCGACCGGAGCCGGAGCAACCGGCACCGCGACGGCGGCGGTCTTGGCACCGGGCACGGTCAGCTTAGTGCCGAGCTTGAGCTTGGCTGAGGGGGCGAGGCCATTGGCACGGGCCAGCTCGGCCGCCGAGATGTGGTTCTTGCGCGCGATGCTGGCGAGCGTGTCGCCACGGTTGACGAAGTGCGTGCTCGGCGGCGCAGCGACGGCTGCAACCGGCTTCGCCGCAGGCACAGCCGCGACGGGAGCCATCGCCGGCGCGGGCGCAGCGGCCGTGGCAGGATGCGGGATGATGAGCTGCTGGCCGGGCGAGAGCGTGCGCGGGCCCTTGTAGCCGTTGGCGGCTAGGATCGCCTGCGGCGTGACATGATAGCGCTTGGCGAGCACGTCGAGCGTGTCGCTGGTGCCGACGATGATCTTGGTGCCGCCGGCTGGCTGGGCTGCAGCAACCGAGCGCGGCGGTACGGTCGCCGTGGTCTCGAGGTGCGGCTGCGCCGGGGGCGCGTAGGAGCCGACGCCGCGCCCACCACCGGACACTCCGCCGCCAGAGGCAACGGGATAGGATTGCGGGGTGGACACCGCGGGCGGAGGCAGGGGCTGGGACTGATAGGAACCAGGCTGCGTCTGCGGCCGCGCATATTGCGGCAGCTCACGCTGCGGCGGTGGCGCCTGCTGCACCGAACCGGTGGATTCCGAGGCGAAGGGATTGGAGAAATTCGACTGGGACAGTCGCGACGACATGTCGGCGCTGCACCCCGCAAAACTGAAGGAGATCAGCGCCAGCACCGCGACTTGCGGCACGCGGCGCGAGTAAAGCAACTCGGCGACAGCGGACATGGTTACTCACTCGTACGCAACAGAACTGGTGTTTTAAGTAAACACGCGCCGAGTAAATAACGGCTTAACCCTCCCAATAAGATGTTGGCGGCACAGCCGATCCGGAATTCTACAGCTCCCGCGCCACCCCAGGCAGCGCCGGCACGAAGCGGACGTCGACGAGTTCCTTGCGCTCGATTCCCGCCTCGGTGCGGTTGAGGCGGGTGAGCGTCTGCACGCCCTGATGCGGGCCGACCGGTGCGATCAGGATGCCCCCTATCTCGAGCCGTTCGATCAGGTTCTCTGGAATCTGCTCCATCGCGGCAGTAACGATGATGCGGTCGAACGGGCCGATATTGGCCGGCAGATTGAGGCCATCGCCCAGCATCACCTCGACATTGTGGCAGCCGAGCTCTTCGAGCCTGGCGCGTGCGGTGTCCGCGAGCTTGCGGTAGCGCTCGACCGTGAGCACCTGCCCTGCGAGCCGCGACAGCACGGCGGCCTGATAACCGGAGCCGGTGCCGATCTCGAGCACGCGGTGCCGCTTCTGGAGCTGGAGCTGCTCGGTCATGTAGGCGACGACGAAGGGCTGGCTGATGGTCTGCCCGCAGGCGATCGGCAGCGCACTGTCGCGATAGGCGCCGTCGCGGTTGGCGTCGTCGACGAACAGCTCGCGCGGCACCTCCTCCATCGTCCGCAGCACGGCCTGATCGCTAATGCCCCGGCGCCTCAGCGTGAGCTGAAACATCATCTTTTCGGGCGGGGATTGATGGGAGGTCATTGCTGCCAATGCTGTGTTGTCAGGCCCGTTAAGTCGCCAACCCGGGCGCGAGAATCTTGTTCCTTGGTCGGGAACCCATGATACCATTCGGCTGGATATTTGAGCACAGATTGGCGTGCAACGGGCCAGTCGTGATCGCCATTTTCAGGCAGCCGTTCGTCAAAACGCGCATTGCGTCGATTCATGTTATCTGCGAACGTTTTTGGGAATGGGCAAGGACTCGACCATGACCGCGACGGGGCTTTCCGGCCGCTCTGTATTCCTCGTCGAAGACGAGGTGATGATCAGAATGATGGTTGCGGACATGCTCGAAGAGCTCGGCTACAAGGTCGCTGCCGAGGCCGGCGACATCACCGAGGCCATGCGGCTCGCCCAGGCGACCGAGTTCGACATCGCCATTCTCGACGTCAACGTCAACGGCAAGGTCATCTCGCCGGTGGCCGATGTCATCAGGGCGAAAGGCTGCCCCTTCATCTTCGCCACCGGCTACGGCTCCTCCGGCCTGCCCGAACAGTACCGCGATCGGCCGGCGCTCCAGAAGCCGTTCCAGCTCGACGCACTCGGCAAGACCATCGAAGCCGCGCTTCGCAGCGGCTAGAGCGTTTTCGAGCGAAGTGGATACCGGTTCGCGTGAAGAAAACGCGTCAAAACAAGGCTTCGGTTCTGATTCAATCAGAACCGATAATGCTCTAGGCGCTACTTCAGCGTCGCGCTCAATTCTTCTGAAAACGCTTCATTGGTGCGGTCGAGCCTGAGCGGCGTCACCGAGACATAGCGCTCGCGAAGCGCCGCGAGATCGGTGCCGTCGGTGGGCGTGTCCATCATCGCCGTGCGCTCGAACCCGATCCAGAAATAGGGATTGCCGCGGCCGTCCCTGCGCTCGTCGATCCTGAGGAAGCCGAGATTGCGCTTGCCTTGGCGCGTGACGCGGATGCCGAGCACATCCTCCGGCGCACACGACGGGAAGTTGATGTTGATCACCGTGTCTTTCGGGACGCCGGCGGCGATCACCTTGCGCAGGATGTCAGGCCCAAACTTGCGCGCGGTGTCCCACGGCGGCCGCTCGCGGGTCTCGACGCTGAACTCCTGCGACAGCGCGAACGACGGCAGCCCCAGGATGGTGCCTTCCAGCGCGCCAGCGATGGTGCCGGAATAGACCACGTCCTCGGCGACGTTGCGCCCCTTGTTGACGCCGGACAGCACGACATCAGGCAGCTTGGGCCCGAGGATGTGGCGCGCGCCCATGATGACGCAGTCGGTCGGCGTGCCGCGCACGGCGAAGTGCCGCGGGCCGACCTCGCGCAGGCGCAACGGATCGTTCAGCGACAGCGAATGCGACACGCCGGACTGGTCGAGCTCCGGCGCCACCACCCAGACGTCGTCGGACAAGGCGCGCGCGATCTCCTCCACGACCTTGAGGCCGGGGGCGTGGATGCCGTCGTCATTGGTGCAGAGAATACGCATGCGAAAGGTCGATTCCAGAAAGCGGGTCTGAGCCGTCTTATCCGGCTCTGCCCAATCAGGCAAACCGGCCGATTGGGTCGCGGCGGCCAGGTTCCCGGCCTGGATCCTACTACCGGCGGATGCGCCATTGCGGCAGGAAGCGCGCCAGCCGACCCTCGGCATGCAGTTGCATCGCCGGCACGACCGGACTCTCGACGGGATTTTCGATCACGCCGAGGGCCTCCAGCTGCGCGACGAACGGGTCGGACACCGGCGCCTGCGGGAAGCGTTCGCGCGCGACCGTCAGCGCCTTGTCGAAATCCGCTGCATTGACTCCGGGCTTTGCCCGCCGGCTCCGCACGAGATCATCGTCCCAGAGCCGCGCAATCTCGATGTCGAGCACGCCGCGCAGGCGCTGATCGACGGCCTGGATGCCGGCACCCGTCACCGCCCATTGTCGGCCGACCCAGAAGATGTCGCGGTGCAAGGCCATGAATGGTAGGTTCGCGTTGAGGGGCCGGCAGGATAGCCTGCCGCCCGATCTTCGCAACCCTACTCGCGCGCGATCACCTTCAGCCCGCCCATATAGGGCTGGAGCACGCTGGGGACCGCGATCGAGCCGTCCTCCTGCTGGTAGGTCTCCATCACCGCGATGAGCGCGCGGCCGACCGCGGTGCCGGAGCCGTTCAGCGTGTGCACGAAGCGCGGCTTGCCGTCCGGCCCGCGCGAGCGCGCATCCATGCGCCGCGCCTGAAAGTCGCCGCAGACCGAGCAGCTCGAGATCTCGCGGAACATGCCGCCGTCACCCTGTCCGGGCATCCACACCTCGATGTCGTAGGTTTTTTGCGACGAGAAACCCATATCCCCTGCGCAGAGCGTCATCACGCGGTAGTGCAGGTCGAGCTTCTGAAGCACCTGCTCGGCGCAGGACAGCATCCGCTCCAGCTCGTCCTTGCTCGCTTCTGGCGTCGTGATCGAGACCAGCTCGACCTTGGTGAACTGGTGCTGACGGATCATGCCGCGGGTGTCGCGGCCCGCGGCGCCGGCCTCGGCGCGGAAGCACGGCGTCAGCGCGGTAAGGCGCATCGGCAATTGCTTCTCGTCGAGAATGGATTCGCGTGCGAGGTTGGTGAGCGACACTTCTGCGGTCGGGATCAGACCGAGGCGCTCGGTCTTCAGCCGCTCATGGTCGGGCGCAGCCAGCAGCTCGCCCTTGATCGCCCAGAACTGGTCGTCCTCGAATTTCGGCAACTGCCCCGTACCGAACATCACCTCGTTGCGTACGAGCAGCGGCGGATTGATTTCGGTGTAGCCGTGCTCGGTGGTGTGCAGGTCGAGCATGAACTGACCGATGGCGCGCTCGAGCCGCGCCAGCCCCTTCTTCAGCACGACAAAGCGAGCACCGGAGAGCTTTGCCGCCGCCTCGAAATCCATGTAGCCGAGCGCGGTGCCGAGATCGTCATGCAACTTCGGCGCAAAGCTGTAGTTGCGCTTGTTGCCGAACACGTGGTGCTGCACATTACCGTGCTCGTCGACGCCGTCGGGCACTTCGTCGAACGGAATGTTTGGGATCGCGGACAGCTCTTTCGTCAACTCCTCGTCGGCGGCCTTCGCGGCAGCTTCGAGCTGCGGCATCGTGGTCTTCAATTCGGCGACCTCGGCCATCAGCTTGGCGGCGCGTGCCTCGTCCTTGGCCTTCTTGGCATCGCCGATTTCTTTCGATGCCGCATTGCGCCGCGCCTGCGCCTGCTCGGAGGCCAGAATCGCCGCACGCCGCTTCTCGTCGATCGCGAGCAGCGAGGCCGACATCGGCTTCAGGCCGCGCCGCGCGAGGCCGGCGTCGAAGGCTTGCGGATTGTCGCGGATCGATTTGATGTCGTGCATGGCTGTGGTCCTGGAGCAGCGCGTAAACATGCAACATCGAACGTTGCCCGTTTACATTAGCGCGTCTCCTAGCACGGCTGTCATCATCCGCGAAGGCGGATGATCCAGTATTCCAGAGACGTCCCTGATAGGCCCCAGCGTACTGGATTCCCCGCCTTCGCGGGGAATGACACTGAGGATTTGGCCCGCCCTCTACTCCGCAGGCTTGGCCGGCGTCGACACGTCGGTACCGGTGGCCTGCGAGGCCGCCGCCTTCTTCTCCACCATCGCCACCGCGATGATCGAACCCTCGTAGAGCGCCAGCAAGGGAATCGCCAGGGAGCACTGGCTAAGCACGTCAGGTGGCGTCAGCACGGCCGCGATGACGAAGGCGATGACGATGAAATAGCGGCGCTTCTCGCGCAGCATCTTCGATGTGATGATGCCGATCCGCCCGAGCAGCGTCAGGATCACCGGAAGCTGGAAGGCGATGCCGAAGGCGAAGATCAGCGACATCATCAGCGACAGATATTCGCCGACCTTGGGCAATAGCTGGATCTGCGCGGTCTCGTCGCTGCCAGCCTGCTGCATGCCGAGCGAGAAGCGGACCAGCATCGGCAGCACGACGAAATAAACCAGCGCCGCGCCCAGCACGAAGAAGAACGGGGTCGCGACCAGGTACGGCAGGAAGGCCTGCTTCTCGTGCTTGTAGAGACCGGGCGCCACGAACTTGTAGATTTGCGTCGCGACGATCGGGAACGAGATGAAGCCGGCGCCGAACAGCGCGAGCTTCAGCTGGGTGATGAAATATTCCAGCAGCGCCGTGTAGATGAACTTGGAATTCTCAGGACCCGCGACCCACACGAACGGCCAGACCAGCACGTTGTAGATCTGCTTGGCGAAAAAGAAGCAGAAGATGAAGGCGACGCCAAAGCCGAGCAGCGCCTTGATCAGCCGCGACCGCAGCTCGATCAAATGGTCCATCAAGGGGGCTTTGCTGGCCTCGATATCGGCGTCGGTCATGACGCTTTGACGTCCTTGATCGCTTCGGATGGCGCGGTGTCTTGCGTGACGTGGGCCTGCTCGACCTCACGTGTGATCGCGAGCGGCTCGTTCGCTGCCGCATGCGCCTCGGCTTCCATGAAGGTCGCGGGGGTCGGCGCTTCCGGCGTCGTTGGCGTTACCGGCGCTTCATTTGAAGTCGCCGGTGCTTCGCTTGAAGTCGCCGGCGGTTCGACGGCGCTGATGGCTGGCGTCTCGGCCGGCTTGTCGAGCGCATCGACGCGGAGCGCGTCGCTCACGTCCTTCTGAAGCGAGGTCAGCGGATTGAAGCCGGTCGCGGCTTCCTTGACCTCGTCAAAGCTCTTCTTGAGGTCGGCCATCTCGGCCTCGCGCATCGCTTCCTGGAACTGGCCCTGGAATTCGGCGGCCATCTTGCGGGCCTTGCCCATCCACTGCCCGACCATGCGCAGCACGCCCGGCAGCTCCTTCGGGCCGATGGCGATGAGGGCCACGACCCCGATGAGGACCAGTTCACTCCAGCCGATGTCGAACATGAGGTCTTCCGTTCACGCCAGCCGCAACCGGCCCAATCCCTCGCGCACAGGATCGGGGCTACCCGCGTCTCGCATGCTCTCTGGCTCAGACGGCCTTGCTGCCGACGTCGGACCGTGCCGCGGTCGGCGCGGCGTTGTTGTGCTCGATGGACTTGTTCGGCTCGGGCTTTTCAGCGGGCTTGTCGTCGTCCTGCATGCCCTTCTTGAACGCCTTGATGCCCTGCGCCACGTCGCCCATCAGATCCGAAATCTTGCCGCGGCCGAACAGCAGCAGGACCACTGCGATCACCAAGATCCAGTGCCAAATGCTGAGTGAACCCATCCTGCAACCCTCCAAACGCGCATGGCCGGGGACCCGGCCGATCTTTACCGAAACCTAGGCTTGGCGGGTCTCAAAAACAAGGACCAAGGCAGCGCCAATTCGCTGTTGGCACTACGCAATCTTGCTAGTGTTAACTGGTCGCAGGGGCCCGTGAACGGACCGGCGTCACTCTTCAGTGCCGCCTTCGCTGCCACCCTCATTGCCGCCTTCCGGCGCCTCGGGCTCGACTGCGGGCGCCAGCGACAGATCGAGGTCTTCGCCCGGTTCCAACGGATCCTCGTCTTCACGCAGCGCCGGGTCATCTGACGGCGTCGGCACGGTGAATCCGGTCGGCAGGCGCGAATCCAACAGGCCCGTGCCCTTCAGCTCTTCGAGGCCCGGCAGGTCGCCGAGCTGTTCCAGGGTGAACTGCGACAGGAAGTCCTCGGTGGTTCCGAAGGTCAATGGGCGCCCGGGCGTCTTGCGGCGTCCGCGCGGCTTGATCCAGCCGGTCTCCAGCAGCACGTCCAGTGTGCCCTTCGAGGTGACGACGCCGCGGATCTCCTCGATCTCGGCGCGCGTCACCGGCTGGTGATAGGCGATGATCGCCAGCACCTCGATCGCGGCACGCGACAGGCGGCGGGTCTCGGTACTCTCCCGCGTCATCAGCCAGGCGAGATCGCCGGCGGTGCGGAAGGTCCATTTGTTGGCGACGCGCACGAGGTTCACGCCGCGCGAGGCATAATCGGCCTGCAGCTGCTCGAGCGCCGCCTTGACGTCGACGCCATCCGGCATCCGCTTGGCCAGCGTCGCGGTATCCAGCGGTTCACTCGAAGCGAACAGCAGCGCTTCCAGCAGCCGCAATTCCTCGGGACGTGCCTGGGATTCGTTGTCCATCGGCTCGGCCTCTTCTACCCGCACTTCAGCCAGGCTTGCCATGGCAGATTCTCCTTCTTGCACTTAACCGACCGGCGCATCGGGCGCAGGAGCTGCGTCCGGAACCGGTTTAGGACGCCCCTTCCGGAAATAGATGGGCGCAAACGCCTCTTTCTGGTTCAGCTCGAGCTGGCCTTCGCGCACCAGTTCGAGCGCGGCGGCAAAGCTAGAGGCGAACACCGTCGCGCGCTGCGTCGGATCGGCGACGTGCCGGATCAGGAAGTCGTCGAGAACGCCCCAGTCGTCCTGTTCACTGATGCTGCCGACCAGCCGCTCCAGCGTGGCGCGCGCCTCGGCGAGCGACCACACCGTGCGCTTGGCCAGATGCACGCTCGCCAGCACGCGCGACTGGCGCTGAGCAGCATAGGCGGTGAGCAGGTCGTACAGCGTCGCCGTGTATTTCGGATGCTTGATCTCGGCGATCTGCTCGGGCTCGCCGCGCGGGAAGATGTCGCGCTGCAATTGCGGCCTGTTCATCAGCCGATTGGCGGCTTCACGAATGGCCTCCAGCCGGCGCAGCCGGTTGGCGAGCGCAGTCGCCATCTGCTCGGCGCTCGGGCCTTCCGCACTCGGCGGCTCCGGCAGCAGCAGGCGCGACTTCAGGAAGGCGAGCCAGGCCGCCATCACGAGATAATCAGCAGCGAGCTCCAGCCGGATCTTCCGCGCAGCTTCGATGAAGTGGAGATACTGGTCCGCCAGCGCCAGGATCGAAATCTTGGCAAGGTCGACCTTCTGCTGCCGTGCCAGCGCGAGCAACAGGTCGAGCGGGCCCTCATAGCCCTCGACGTCCACGACCAACGCCGGCTCGCCCTCGGCGAGCTCTGCGGGCCGCCCGGTTTCGAACGATAGGATTTCTGCGGTCATGCCGATGCCGTGTTTGCCCGTGCGATCAATGCGTCTAGTTCCGCGCGTGTGGCCGCCCGGTCGAACGGCTGCGGCGGCTTGCGTGCGGCGAGCGCGGCTTTCGCCCGCTCCAGTGCCCTGCCAGACAGTTCGGGTGTCTGAGCGGCGACGTCGCGCATCTCCTCGATGTTGCCGTTGCAATGCAGGGCCACGTCGCAACCGGCCGCAAAGATAGCGCGGGTCCGCTCGGCGATATTCCCCGACAGCGCCTTCATCGACACGTCATCACTCATTAACAAACCCTGGAACCCGATTGCGCCGCGAATCACGTCAGCAATCATTGTCGCAGATGTCGTCGCCGGATGGGCGGGGTCGACCGCGCTAAACACAACATGTGCAGTCATGGCCATCGGCAGGTTCGAAAGCGGCTTGAACGCGGCGAAATCGGTCCGCTCCAGCTCGTCCCGGGGCGTATCGACCGTCGGCAGCTTGAAATGGGTGTCGGCGGTGGCCCGGCCATGACCAGGAATGTGCTTGAGGACCGGCAACACGCCGCCCTGCTCCAGGCCTTCGGTGATCGCACAGGCAATCGCCGCGACCTTGCCCGGCTCCGTGCCGTAGGCCCGGTTGCCGATGACGGCATCGGCACCCGGCACCGGCACGTCAGCGAGCGGCAGGCAATCCACGGTAATGCCGAGATCGGCGAGATCGGCCGCGATCAGGCGGGCACTCAGGCGCGCCGCAGTGAGCCCGAGCACCGAATCAGTGTCGTACAAAGTCGCGAATACGGCCCCCGGCGGATAGACCGGCCAGTGCGGCGGCCCCAGCCGCTGCACCCGCCCACCCTCTTGATCAATCAGGACCGGTGCCTCGGCAGCATTCGCAACCGTCCGCAATTCCGCAACCAATGCAGCAACTTGCGCCGGTGTCGCGACATTGCGCTTGAACAGGATGAAGCCCCATGGGCGTTCGGCACGGATAAACTCCCGCTCGGCGGCGGTCAGTTCCGTTCCGGATACGCCGGTAATGAAGGCCCGCGTGCTCATAACGGCCGATTAACCCTGCCCCGCGAGGGGGTCAAGGAAACGGCCGTTAATTCCTCTGGACGAAGCAGGCAGACAGACCTGCGGACTTGAGGCTGTTGCATGCCTGCGTCGCCTCCTCTGCCGAACCATAGGGACCGGCGAAGGCGCGGTAGACGATGCCCTTGCCCTTGTCGGTGAGGTCGACGCGCTTGATCACCGGCGAGCGCGATCCGAGCACGCTGCCATACTTGCTCTGAAGCACCCGATAGGATGCGGCGGCGCTGTCCTCGCTCTGCTGCGAGGAGACCTGCACGATGTAGCCGCCGCTGCTGGTGGGGGCGAGTTGCGTCGGATTGGTCGCAGCCATCCGCTGCGGAGGCTCGGCCGTCGGTCCCGATTGCGGCGCGAGCGACATAGGCTGGTTGGCGCTGGCATTGGCCGAGGTCGGCGGATTGCGCGACGCGATTGGTGCAGGCGGCGCGACAACAGGCTTTGGCGCAGCTGCCGGCTTCGCAGCGGCGGATTGCGGTGTGGCGCTATCGGTCTGATCGCCCTTCACGGCCACCGTCCTGATCGAACGCGGCGAATTGTTCGGCAGTGTGCCGTTGCTCGGAGTCGGCCCTGCGCTCGGCGGCGGCACCATCGACGGCGACACACTCGCCACCGACGGCGGGTTCGCATTCTGGTTCAGCGGTGGGAACACCACGCGGGGTCCACCCGCCCTGGCGTTGACGTCGACAGGCGCCTCCTCGCGCGGCACGATCTTCTCGGTGCCGTCACCGCTCACCATGCGATCCGGTACCTTAGCCGAGGAGTCCGTCGGCGCCGGCACGATCTTGGTCGGCGAGTTGTCGGCCTTGATGATCGGCGGCTCGCCGCTGCGGGGCGAGCCCACATAGGTCTTGTAGGCAAAGGCAGCGCCAGTCCCGACCACGGCAAGCGCCAGGATCGCCGCGACCGTCATCATGCCGCCGCGCCGCTTCTTCGGCTCGTCAAGTTCGGCCTCGGGATAGTCGTTCTGGTACGCGTAGGGATCGTCGGGATAGGCCGGATCGCGCTGATAGTCCTGCTCGCCTGCCTCGAGCCGGCCATAGAGCGCATCATCGTAGCGCGACGGATCGGGCTGCGCGTACGGCTCCTGATAGGCCTGCTCCTGATAAGCCTGTCCGTGCTGCTGATAGGCCTGATCCTGATACGCTTGAGCTTGATAAGCGTGATCCTGATGCGTCTGCGGCTGATGAAAATCCGGCTCTGGGGCAGGCGCAGTCGGCTGGGCCGAATAGCGATGCAACGGATGAACCGGGTTTACGGAGACGGGATAGTCAGGCTCTGGCGCGGGCGCCGGCTGCGGCTGCACGTTGGCGCGCCGCATCCATGAGGGCGGCCCAGGCGGCGGCGGAGGCTGCTCGGCATAATCCTGCTGATCATCGTCCTGGCGATAGTCATCTTCCCGATAGCTCTGGGCAGGCGCCGCTTTCGGGCGCACAGTCGGCCGCGACTGCGCTGCGAACGGATCGGTCTGTCCGATCAGACGGGCGAGCTCGGCCAAGGGATCATTTTCCGCCTTCCCATGCTGATCGCTACCGCGACCATAGTCATCGGAGGGAAACGGTCTGTCCTGATATCGTTCGGCCATCGTGATGATGCGTCCCTTCGGGAAAGCCGCGCGCCCCTCGACCAAGGCACGGCTTTCGACCCACAAGGCTTTCAACCAAGTCTAAGCGATCCGGCTTCTGCCGGTTACCCCCCGAATTCCCATTAGGTAGTTCGCCCCAAACTACCGCATCTCGTCCGGGGCATGGACGCCGAGGATGGCGAGGCCCGATGCCAGGACAGAGACGACGCCCTGGACCATGGCCAGTCGCGCTTTTGTAAGATCTGCATCATTATTGATAATGAAGCGTAAATAGGGCAAATCGCGCCCTTTCGTCCAAAGCGCATGAAATTCGCTGGCTAAATCATAGAGATAAAAGGCAATTCGGTGCGGCTCGTGCGCCGCGGCGGCAGCTTCCATCACCCGCGGATAAATTGCGAGGCGCTTGAGAAGATCGAGTTCGACCGGGTCTGACAGCCGTTCCATGGCCGACTCAATCAGCCAGGCGATCCGCTCGGCGGTATCCCGGGGCAGTTCCGGGAATACCTCGGCCCGCGCGTTGCGGAAGATCGAGTGACCGCGGGCGTGACCATACTGGACGTAGAACACCGGGTTGTCGCGCGACTGCTCCACGACCTTGGCGAGGTCGAAATCGAGCACCGCATCGTTCTTGCGATAGAGCATCATGAAGCGGACGGCGTCCTGGCCGACCTCATCCACCACCTCACGCAAGGTGACGAAGTCCCCGCTCCGCTTCGACATTTTCACCGGCTCGCCATTGCGCAGCAACTTCACGAGCTGGACGATCTTGACGTCGAGAGCGCCCTTACCTGATGTCGTCGCCTTTACCGCCGCCTGCATGCGCTTGATGTAGCCGCCATGGTCGGCGCCCCAGACGTCGATCATCTCCGCAAAACCACGGTCGTACTTGTTCTTGTGGTAGGCGATGTCGGAGGCGAAGTAGGTGTAAGAATTGTCCGACTTGATCAGCGGTCGATCAACGTCGTCGCCGTAAGCGGTCGCCTTGAACAGCAGCTGCTCGCGGTCTTCCCAATCCTCGACCGGCGCGCCCTTTGGCGGCGGCAGGCGACCCTCGTAGATGTCGCCTTTGGCCTGTAGGAAATCGATGGTCTCGGCAACCTTGTTGTTGCCGTTCTCGATCAGCGAGCGCTCGGAGAAGAACACGTCGTGGCGAATGTTGAGGGCGGCGAGATCGTCCTTGATCTCGTCCATCATCATCGCGATCGCTTTGGCGCGCACCGTCGGCAGCCACTCGGCCTCGCTCACCCCGCGGAGCTTGTCGCCATGCTCCTTGGCCAGCGCCGCGCCGACGGGCTTGAGGTAGTCACCGGGATAGAGTCCTTCCGGAATCGCGCCGATGTCCTCGCCGAGCGCCTCGCGATACCTGAGGAAGGCGGAGCGCGCGAGCACGTCGACCTGGGCGCCGGCATCGTTGATGTAGTATTCGCGCGTGACGTCGTGGCCCGCGAACTGAAGTAGGCTTGCCAACGCGTCGCCGAACACGGCGCCGCGACAGTGACCGACATGCATCGGCCCGGTCGGATTGGCCGAGACGTATTCGACATTGACCTTGGAGCCGCCGCGGACGCGACCGTAATCGGCGCCCTCGCGCAGCACCGTGCGCAGCGCCTCCGCCCAGGCCGCCGGCTTCAGCGTCAGGTTGATGAAGCCGGGGCCGGCGACATCGACCTTGGCGATCAGCACATCCGTGCGCAGCCGCTCGGCGATCTGCTCGGCGAGATCGCGGGGCTTTGCCTTTGCCTCTTTCGCAAGCACCATGGCGGCGTTGGTCGCCATGTCGCCATGGGAGGCATCGCGCGGCGGCTCAACCACCACACGCGAGAAATCGATGCCCTCAGGCCAGTTGGCGTCCACGGCCAGCGTACGGCAGGCGGCGTGCACACGCGCGAGCACGTCGGCGAACAGGTGCAGGGATGAGGATGTTTCGGGCATGGCCGCCGCCTAACGCAAATCCGGGGTCGAGTCAAAAAGCCGCTGGTGCTCGGTCAGGGCGAAACGGTCGGTCATTCCGGCAATGAAATTGCCGATCCGGCGAGCCCGGTCGCCCTCATTGTCGGACTCCGACCCCAGCAGCCATTCCGGCGGCAGCTCGGCAGGGGATTTCAGGTATTTTGCGAACAGGTCGAACAGGATCTGCTCCGCCTCCCCCATCACCCGCATCACCCGCTCGTGGCGGTACATATGCTGGTACAGGAAGCGCTTGATGGCAGCTTCTTCCTCCGCGACCTCGACCGGAAACGCGATCAGCGCCCGGCTCTGCTGGCGGACGTCCTGGGCGGATTGCGGCTTGACCGCGGCGAGGTTCTTCTGCGTCTCCGCAAACACCGCCCCGATCAGGTGCGAGATCAGCTCGCGCACCAGCTCGGCGCCGCGCCGGACGTCTTCCAGATCGGGATAATGCGCCGCGGTCTCGGCGATGATCTCCGCGGTCAGCGGCATCACCTTGAGATCGTCGAGGTGGAACAGGCCGGCGCGCAGGCCATCATCGATGTCGTGGGCGTCATAGGCGATGTCGTCGGCGATCGCGGCGACCTGCGCTTCCAGCGAGGCAAAGCTCCACAATTCGAGGTCATAGGTCTTCACGTAGTCGGCAATCCCCACGGGAACGCCGTGCTCGCGGTAGCGCCCGATCGGGGCGCCGCTGCGGTCGGTCAGCGGGCCGTTATGCTTGACGATGCCCTCCAGCGATTCCCAGGTCAGGTTGAGTCCGTCGAACTCGGGATAGCGGTGCTCGAGCGAAGTCACGACGCGGAGCGTCTGGGCATTGTGGTCGAAGCCGCCGAATTCCTTCAGGCAGGCGTCCAAGGCCCGCTCGCCGGCATGCCCGAACGGTGGATGCCCGAGATCGTGGGCGAGTGCCAGGGTCTCGGTGAGGTCTTCGTCCAGCCCGAGCTGCCGGGCCAGCGCCCGGGCGATCTGCGCCACCTCCAGCGAATGGGTCAGGCGGGTGCGGTAATGGTCGCCCTCGTGGAACACGAACACCTGGGTCTTGTACTTCAGGCGGCGGAACGCGGTCGAATGGATCACCCGGTCGCAATCCCGCCGGAACGGGCTGCGGGTCCGGCTCGGCGGCTCGGCGACTAGCCGGCCACGGCTGCGATCGGGGTCGCAGGCATAGGGCGCGCGGGGGGCAGCCATTCCGACGGACACGGCGAATTTAGTCCCTATCCATTTGATTCTGCGTATGGTGGCACTTAACTATGTCGGACGCGGGATACCAAATGAATTGGGCAAATGAATTTGGTATGACCGCGGGACTATCGGAGACGAGTGATGACGACTGCCGTGACCATCAGCGACCGGGCCGCACGCCGGATTGGGGAGATCCTCAAGGGCGAAGGTTTTGGCGCGATGCTGCGCATCTCGGTCGAGGGCGGCGGCTGCTCCGGCTTCCAGTACAAGTTCGACATCGACCGTGCCCGCAGCGACGACGATCTCGTGATCGAGCGGGACAATGCGGTGGTGCTGGTCGATTCTGCCTCGCAGCCCTTCCTTGCGGGCTCGCAGGTCGATTTCGTCGACGATCTGATCGGCGCCTCGTTCCGCGTCAACAATCCCAACGCCACCGCCTCGTGCGGCTGCGGGACCAGCTTCTCGGTCTGAGCGCTTACGCGCCGGTGATCTGCCTTTCCTCGTCCGTCCACTCCACCTCGACCGGCATCAGCTCTGGCTGAAGCGGCGCGTCCTCCGACATGACCTGGCCGTCCAGTGCTCGTAGCAAGGCCGCGACGAGCATAGGCTTGCGCAGCGGCTTGGCGAGGAAATCCGACATGCCCGCCTCGCGGCAGATCTTGACGTCTTCGGGGAACGCGTTGGCGGTGAGCGCGACGATCGGCAAGGCCTCGAAGCGGCCGCCTTGCGCGCGGATCGCGCGGGTCGCGGCAAGCCCGTCCATGTCGGGCATGCGCACGTCCATCAGCACGACATCGTAGTCGCCTTCAGAGGCTGCCGCGACGGCGTCGACGCCGTCGGCGACGACGCGCAGCTCGACATCGAATCCACCGAGCATCTTGCTCACGACCATGCGGTTGACTGCGTCGTCCTCGGCGACCAGCACCCTCAGCGGCCGATCGAGGCCGGCGATGCGGGCCTTCAGCTCCTCTGCCTCATCGCGCTCAGCCGTCGCATCGGAGACTTGGGCCTGGCTCCAGGGCAGCACCAGCGTGAAGCGGAAGGTCGAGCCCTCGCCCGGCGTCGAGGTGACGCCGATGGTGCCGCCCATCTGCTCGATGATGCGCCTGCTGATCGCAAGCCCGAGGCCAGTGCCGCCGAAGCGGCGGCTGATCGAGGCATCGGCTTGGGCAAAGTCGCTGAACAGCAGCCCGAGCTTTTCCGGGGCGATGCCGATGCCGCTGTCGGTCACGGTCCATTCGACGGTCGCGAGCAGGTCGCGGCGCGCCCGGCAGATGACTGATATCGTCACCTCGCCTTCGTCGGTGAACTTCACCGCATTGGACGCGAGGTTGAGCAACACCTGGCGGATGCGCGCGACGTCGCCGCGCAGCGTCGGCGGCAGGATCGGATCGAGCTCGACCTTGACGGATAGCCCCTTTCCCTTGCCACTCGCGCGCACCACGGTCGCAACCGTCTCGACCAGCGCCTGCGGGGCGAAGTCGATCACCTCGAACTGGAAGCGGCCGGCCTCGAGCTTGGACAGGTCGAGAATGTCGTTGAGGATGCGCTGGAGATTGTCTCCGGACTCCTGGATGGTGGTGACGGCCTCGCGCTGCTCCGGATCGAGTTTTGTCTCCAGCAGCATGCTGGCGAGCCCGAGCACGCCGTTCATGGGCGTGCGGATCTCGTGGCTCATCACCGCGAGGAAGTCGGACTTGGCGCGGCTCTCGGCCTCAGCCTTTTCCGCGCGCCAGCGCTCGGTCACGTCGCGGCCGAAGCCGCGATAGCCGAGGAACTGGCCGTCGCGATCGTAGGCCGGCTTCGCCGTCAGCGACCACAGCCGCGCCTCCCCGCCGGCGACGACCTTGATATTCATCTCATGCAGCGGCTCGGCCTGCTCCATCAGGCCGACGATGTTGTAGGCCGCGCTCTTGTCCTCGGGGCAGAGCATGTTGAGCACGTCGGCGAAGTGCGATCCCTTCAGCAGCGGAAGCGGCAGCTGCGCGACGTCGGCGAAGCGCTGGGGCACGTCGACCAGATGCCCCTCGGCGTCGGTCTGCCACAGCCAGTCGCTGGCGTTCTCCTGAAAGTCCTTCAGCAGCAGCGAGATGATTTCAGTCTGACGCTCGAGCTCGAGCTGGGCCTTGAGATTGCCGAGGAACAGGTTGCCCTGGGAGACGATGTTGCGCGCCATGAAGAATGCGAACAGCAGCAGGAATACCGCTGTCACCAGATACGGCCCGGTGCCGCACAAGAGCAGCGCGCCGACGCAGGCGATCGTCATGGTGGCGAGATAGACGAGGCCGGCACGAGGGAAGGTCGACAGCGTGAACGCTCCGCCCGACATCATGCCGACCATCAGGCAGGCCAGGATGAGCTGGCTGGTTGGTCCGATGCGGCTGAACAGCGCCAGCGGCAGCATGCCCCAGATCGCGGCGAGGAAGAACGCCTGTCGCAGCACCTGCCGCGCGGCGCGGCTTGAGGCCTCCTGCAGCGGATTTCGATGCGACCGCCGCCACGAACGCACCGCGAGCAAGGCGGTAGCGGCGAACGCCATGCCCCAGATCGCGAGGAAATCGTTCCAGCCCCTGCCCCAGAACAGGATCAGCACGATGGCGACGTTGAGCATGGTCACGGCCATCGTCACCGGGATCAGCCGCGTCACCGCGTCGATCTGCTTGGCGCGGATGCGCCGCAGCGCCCGCTCGCTGAGATCGGCGGTCAGGCCGTCCTCGATCTCGAAGCCGCCGAGCCAGTACAGGAACGCGCCCATCACGCCATCGCGCGGCTCAGTTCGCTTCATGGATTTGTCCGGCCATCCCGTCAGAGGAACCTTTTGGGCATCAATGACCCGACGCGCGCTTAAGCCGGGTTAATTTTGTGGGAGATTCTGCGGCCGCCTTGACGGGCGCGTTTGCATTTTGTTCTAACGGTAGCTCCCGCCTGGAGCCCTCCAATGCCCATCAGAGTAGCCACCTGGAACGTGAACTCGGTCAGGCAGCGCATCGACCTGCTACTGACCTGGCTGAAGGAGTGCCAGCCGGACATCGTCTGCCTTCAGGAGATCAAGTGCGTCGACGAATCCTTCCCGCGGCTGGAGATCGAGGCGCTCGGCTACAACGTGGTCACGCACGGACAGAAGACGTTCAACGGCGTCGCCCTGCTCTCCAAGCTCCGGTTCGACGAGACCAAGTCGGGCCTCGCCGGCGACGACGAGGATGTGCATGCTCGCTTCCTCGAAGGCGTGGTGACGCTCAAGCAGGGGGTGTTGCGCATTGCCTGCCTCTATCTACCCAACGGCAATCCGGTCGGCACCGACAAATATCCCTACAAGCTCAAATGGATGTCGCGGCTTCTTGAGTATTCGAAGGAGCGCCTCAAGGAGGAGGTCCCGCTGATCCTCGCCGGCGATTTCAACGTCATCCCGCATGGGCGCGACGTGCACAATCCCGCCGCCTGGACCGAGGACGCCCTGTTCAAGGCCGAGACGCGGGAGAGCTTTCAGTCCCTGCTCGGGATCGGCCTGACCGACGCCTTGCGGGCGGTCACGGATGAGGGAGGGCTCTATACCTTCTGGGACTATCAGGCCGGAGCCTGGCAGAAGAACCAGGGCCTGCGCATCGACCATTTGCTGCTGTCGCCGCAGGCCAGTGACCGGCTCGCCAATGTCGGTATCGACAGCTATGTGCGCGGCTGGGAGAAGCCGTCGGACCATGTACCGGTGTGGGCGGATCTCGATCTCGAGGCGGCGTAAGCGCCGATCAGGTGGTGGGCACGCTGTGCTTTGCCCACCCTACGGGACCGAGCTATTCCCGGCGGCCCTGCACCCACTGCTCCAGCATTTGCAGGCACATGGCGCGGTCGTCGTCGGAGGCCTTGGCGAAGGCGCGGTTGTAGCTTTCCTTGATCCAGGTCTCCTCGGCCCCGGCGCTGTCCCGGGCCAGCGTCAGCCACATCAGGCCGCGCGCGGCCTGTCGCGGCAGGCGGTCGCCGTTGAACAGCATCTGGCCGAGCAGCGCCTGGGCCTGATGCTGGCCCTTCTGAGCGGCGAGGCCGAGCCAGCGCGCGCCATAACGGAAATCCTCGCGCGAGGCGTCCGGCGTCTTCAGGTACAGGCGGGCCAGATCGTACTGCGCGTCCGCGTTGCCGAAATAGGACGCGGCATAGGAGAACATCTCCCGCGCCCGCTCCGGATCCGACTTGATCTTCGAGTTCGGGATGCCGCTGAGATAGTAGCGGCCGAGCGCGACGAAGGCGTTGGCCACGATCTGCGCTTGCGGCGCCGAGGGGCTGTCCTCGGCATGCGCGTTGGCGATGCGGCTGAAATATTCGAAGGCGCGCAGATCGTCCTGGGCGACGCCGTCGCCATTGGCGTACATGCGGCCGAGCTTCCACTGCGCGATGGGGTGACCGCCCTCGGCGGCATATTGCAGGGCGCTGAGCGAGGTTTCCTGGGATGCGACCGCCGGCGGAACTCTGGTGCGAACCGTATTCGCAGCCCCTGGCAAGGTGGTCACGACCGGGATGGTCGCATCCTTGTTGACCGGCGCGCCGTCAAAGGCGAGCGCCGGCGCGGCCAGCGCAGCAGCCCCCAACATAAACGCAACTATCGCACGCCTAGATGTCCGCATAGCACTGTTTCTCGTGCGCGCCGCCCGGATGGGTCACCGCCCCCCCGAGCGCTGGTCCAACCTGCTGAGCATACTTCCAGAGCGCACCCGACGTGTGGTTAGTCGCGCGAGCCGCCCATTTGGTCTTGCGCTGGGCGAGCTCCTGGTCGCTCAATTTCACGTTAAGGGTACCGGCGACGGCGTCGATCTCGATGATGTCGCCGTCCTCGAGCAGCCCGATCGGGCCGCCAATGGCGGCCTCGGGCCCGACATGGCCGATGCAGAAGCCGCGGGTGGCGCCGGAGAAGCGGCCGTCGGTGATGAGCGCGATCTTGCCGCCCATGCCCTGGCCGGTCAGCGCCGCGGTGGTCTGGAGCATCTCCCGCATGCCCGGGCCGCCCTTCGGCCCCTCGTAGCGGATCACGATGACTTCGCCTTCGCGGTAGGTGCGCTTCTGAACCGCCTCGAAAGCGTCCTCCTCACGGTCAAAGCACCTGGCCGGACCGGTAAACCTGAGGTTGGACATTCCCGCGACTTTCACGATCGCACCTTCTGGCGCCAAATTGCCCTTCAGACCGACCACACCGCCCGTGACGGTGATGGGTTTGTCTGCCGGGTGCACCACGTCTTGGTGCGGATTCCACTTCACGCTCTTGAGGTTTTCGGCGATCGTGCGGCCCGTGACGGTAATGCAATCACCGTGCAGGAAGCCGTTGTCGAGCAGCGTCTTCATCAGAAGCGGTATGCCACCTACTTCAAACATGTCTTTGGCGACATAACGGCCGCCCGGCTTCAAATCAGCGATATATGGTGTCTTTTTGAAGATTTCGGCGACGTCGAATAAGTCAAACTTAATGCCCGCCTCGTGCGCGATCGCCGGCAGGTGCAGTGCAGCATTGGTCGAGCCGCCGGATGCGGCGACCACGGCAGCGGCATTCTCCAACGCCTTGCGGGTGACGATGTCGCGCGGCCGGATGTTGGAGGCGATCAGGTCCATCACCTTCTCGCCCGCGGTCATGCAGAAGGCGTCGCGGATTTCATAAGGTGCGGGGGCACCGGCCGAGTAAGGCAGCGCAAGGCCGATCGCCTCGGAGACGGTCGCCATGGTGTTGGCGGTGAACTGCGCGCCGCAGGCGCCCGCCGAGGGGCAGGCCACGCGCTCGATCTCGTCGAGATCCTCGTCCGACATGGCGCCGACCGAATGCTTGCCGACCGCCTCGAACATGTCCTGCACGGTGACCTGTTGCCCGCGGAAATTGCCGGGCAGGATCGAGCCGCCGTAAATGAAAATCGACGGCACGTTGAGACGGACCATCGCCATCATCATGCCCGGCAGCGACTTGTCGCAGCCGGCCAGGCCGACCAGGGCGTCGTAGGCGTGACCGCGGACCGTCAGCTCGACCGAGTCGGCGATGCATTCGCGCGACGGCAGCGAGGAGCGCATGCCGTCATGGCCCATGGCGATGCCGTCGGTGACGGTGATGGTGCAGAATTCGCGGGGGGTCCCGCCGGCCGACGCCACACCTTTCTTCACCGCCTGCGCCTGGCGCATCAGGGCGATGTTGCAGGGGGCGGCCTCATTCCAGCACGAGGCGACGCCGACGAACGGCTGGTGGATCTGCTCGGTGGTCAGACCCATGGCGTAGAAGTAGGACCGATGCGGCGCGCGCGCAGGGCCTTCCGTCACGTGACGGCTCGGCAGCCTCTGCTTGTCAATCTTCGCGCTCATCGCAAACCAGTTTCCCCGGTCAACCCTTTCAGACCCGAAAAATCAGAGCCAAGATTTGAATCGACCTTGGGATTTCCCGTCGCCGTCGAAGACTGCCGCTGCCCTTAAATCATTAGAGTGATTTTATTCATGTTCGGGTGTGGCCAAAAAGCGGCGCTGATGCGAACGGCCGGTGATGGGGGTTAAAACACCAATCACTGTTGCTTGAACACAACAATCGTGGCGTGGAAGACACGGATTGTCCTACCAAGATACCCCCGCAGGGATGATGGTCCACAACTTCCGATTTCACAGCACGGGCAGCGCTCCCCGTTTGACGATGAGGCAGCTCGGCTGAGTCGGCGCCGCCCTGCTGCACCACCGAGCCCCTCTCATGTCCCGGACGCGCAGCGGTTGCGGCGCAGAGCCGGGATCCAGGGCCACACGGTACGACGCAGCGACATGGGCCCCGGCTCTGCAGCGCATCGTCGCTGGATGATGCTTCGCATCGCCAGGGTGACGCTGCGCTGCGTCCGGGGCACGAGAGCGCAGTGTGGCGCACGCCGCCTCCACATCGTCATTGCGAGCGCAGCGAAGCAATCCAGAATCAGTCCGCGGAAAGACTCTGGATTGCTTCGTCGCAAGGGCTCCTCGCAATGACGGAGCAAGGGGCACTGCTGTCGTCCTCCAACTGCCACTGTCATTCCCCGCGAAGGCGGGGAATCCAGTACGCCGCGGCCTCTCGGTTCAATCACAAGTGTCTCGGAGTACTGGATCGCCCGGTCGAGCCGGGCGATGACAGCGAGTGTGTGGTTAGCGCTCGCCCCAATCTCGTCATTGCGAGCGCAGCGAAGCAATCCAGAGTCTTTCCGCGGCAAGACTCTGGATTGCTTCGTCGCAAGGGCTCCTCGCAATGACGGAGCAAGGGGCAATGGCGTCGCTCTCCAATTCGCATCTGCGTCGCAGACACGCCTTCTCATTCTCGCGGCGCGTTTCGCCCGAGCTTTGCTTCGTCACTCCACCCTCTTATCCAAGAGGGCGCAGGGAAGGCCGGGTGCCGGCGGCACCCGCGGTCCGCTGCGCGAAAAGCACACGCAGAGAAGACCGCACAGCAGCATACAGGTGAAGCCCAACACACGGCCTTCCCTGCGCAGTGGTTTGACGGCTTATGCCGCGCTCTCCTGGGAGCCGAATTCCTTCTGGCCTCCCTCGCCCTCGTAGAAGTCACGGCACCCGCGCCGGTTGACGCCAATGCCGCATCCGCCAAGGCTTGACCGTAGCAACGACGGCCAGGACCACACGTCTATATTTTGGCATTCGGTGAAACACGCCGAAACTAACAAAATCCTTTAAAACAAGCACTTTTCGACTACGCTGATGCGGGCTGTTTCAGCGGGCTTCACCAAAATAAGGGCCCGGCCCTAAGCCTTTCAGCGTCCGCACGACAAACTGAAAGCCCCAAAGCCGAGCCCTTTGGTCCCAAGCCTCAGGAGCCGAAACCACATGAATGATACCATTATCCCCTCCCTCGCCGGCAAGCGGGGCCGCAACAGCAGCGTCATCCTGACCGACCGGCTGTGTGAGAAACGGGTCGCCAAGCGGACCAAGTTTTACGACCGCAAATGCCCGGGCCTCTACGTCAGCATCACCACGGCGGGCGTCGCGACCTTCTCCTTTAAGTTCACCGACCGGCAGACTGGCAAGCAGCGCACCGGCTGGCTCGGCGTTTACAACCCCGAGACCTTCACGGTCGAGGACGCCCGCAGCAAGGTCTACGGCCTCAAGGCCATGGGCGGCGAGACGCTCACCGAGACCTTCCGCGACCAGCAGGCCACAAAAGCGAAGCGCGGCAAGACCGTCGGCGAGATCATCGACGAGCGAATCACCTGGATGAAGACGCCGGTCAAGAAGCCGGATGGCGAGATGCGGCCTCGGCTGGAAAGCTGGGAGAACACGGCAAGCCACCTCAACCGCTTCATCCGCCCCTGCCTCGGCAAGAAACTGGCCATGGAGGTCACCAAGCACGACATCGCAACGCTCTCGAACGACATCGTCGCAGGCAAGTTCGGCAAGCCCTCGGTCAGCAACGCGCGCCATATGCGCAAGGCCGCCTCCGGCCTGTTCAACTGGGCGGCGGAGGCGGGCCGCGACTACGTGACTGCCAGCCCTTGCGTCAATCTGCCCAAGCTGGACCCGGAGCATCCCCGCACCCGCGTCCTCTCCGAGGACGAGATCAGGACCTTCTGGCATGGCCTGGACCGCGACGACCTCCCCTATGACCGCCGGACGCGGCTGGCTCTCAAGTTCGAGTTGGTCACGATGCTGCGCTCACGCGAACTGCTCGGCGCGCGCCGGGATGAGTTGTTCGACCTCGACGGCGCGCATCCCCGCTTCGACGTCCCCCTCAAGCGGGTCAAGAAGCGGCGGGTGATCCAGCAGCCGCTGTCAGATCTGGCGATCGAGATCATCAAGGAGGCGCTGACCTCCGAGGATCAGCAGTTTGTGTTCGAGAGCCCGATGTACAAGGGCCAGCCGATCCACCGCAAGGCGATGGCCGACGCGCTGCGCGGGACCAAGTACGAGAAGAACAAGGACAAGACCAAGACCGCCGGCCTGTGCGAGTTGATCGGCCTCAAGCCATTCACGCCGCACGACCTGCGGCGGACGGCGGCAACCCTGGCGGGCGATCTCGGCTTTGACGACGCTTGGATCGCGAAGTGCCTTGATCACGCAGCAAGCAAGAAGGGCGAGCAGATCGTGCCGACAGTCACTGGCAAGGTCTACAATCACAGCAAACGCATGAAGGAGAAGCGCGCGGTGTTGGATGGTGTTGCGGCCGAGCTGCGGCGCATCATCGAGAATGTTCCTACGCAAGCCATCGAACAGGCCCAATCTCAGCTTCCAGCCTGACGGCCGACCCGGACCAGTCAGCCCAGCGCATATCGCGCTGGCGTCTCGGCATTTCACTGCGCAGGGAGTGTAAAGGCGAAAATAGAGCAATAAAATCAATGCATAAGCGGGCTTGTGTCCACCGTTGTGTCGCGATCTCGGGAAGGTGCTGTTTCCAAGGAATTTTTCGAAGAGTGATGGCCTCGCGGGAAGCCCCGTATTTTCCCGGATAGGCCAAAAGTCGGGAAGCGGACAGACCCGCGCCCGCAGTGTCAGCGACACTGACAGTGTTTCATACCGTAATGTTATTGGCTGGCGCTCAGGCCCGGTGGTCGTAGGGTTGCGACTGCCGGGCCTGATTTGCTTTCGCTGTGAGGTAGATCAACCGGCCGTTCCGGCGGCGTTCTATACGGGCAGATGGACCGCGCGATGCTGCAACAGCATCTCGTGATGGCCGAGCGACACGTCGATCTTGGTGAGAAGCACCTGTCGAAGCAAGAAGCTCTGATCGCGGAGCCCGACCGCGATGGCCACGATACGGCTGATGCTCTGAAGCTCCTTGCCACCATACGCGCGACACAGCGGCTGCACCTTCATGATCGCGACCGGCTGTTGACAGAGTTGGAGCGTTAGGCCCGACGCTTGCGGCTGGAAGTCCCCCCAGCTCATTGCGATGATCCGGGCCGCCGGTCGGCACTTCATCCGCCTTATCCACAGCCGCCTCCGTAATCCTCCGGCTCCACACTACCCTGCATTGTGGCATCTTCGTGTTTCCCGATTCGTCAGAAGGACATACGCATGGCACTGAACGAAGGTGAGATCGCGATTGTTAAAGGCATGCTGCTTCGCGGAGATCGGCAGCACGATATCGCCGCGTATTTCAGCATCAACGGTGGCCGCATCGCTGAAATCAGCACGGGGCAGACTGGCAACAGCATCACGGCGTCGCCAGCAGAAGACCTGCCGCCAGCAGGCCCCTACATGGCTGGCCGCTCGGCACTCCGCGCTCGGGACACGCTGATCGCGCTTCGCGATCTGATCCAAGACGCGATCAACGATATCGATCTGTACGAAAAGCCGAAAGATTGAAAGAAAATGGATGACGTTATCTTCCTGTACGACCAAGCAATCGAGCATATCGTTCGACTGCATGGATTTCGCTCCAGCAAGAGGCGTGACCTAGGCGACGCTGGAGATGTTCAGGACGACGTGGACAGCGTTGCAGACTTGTTGGCCAAGCGCGATTTGCTCACCTTCTCCGCGTCTCTTCGGAACTTCGCCGAGTCTGCCAAGGCTGTGCAGGAAATACGACAATTGAGGGTTCCTACCTGCAAGCTCATAGTGCCACCACAACCGCCTTACTTCGTGGACTCCGGCGAGACACTTTCGCTCTATCAAGTTCTTAGCCGGATCATCCATTCCCATACGGTTTCTATTCTCCGCTCCTCTTATGACTTTCATCTCCTCGTCGCCAAGACTGAGGAGGAATTATTTTCGATCCCATCGCAACCGATCACCGAATCTGAAACCATCTTGCTGGTCCAAACTGAGCAGGACCCAGTGACAATTTTAGCGCTGCGCACCCTAGTTCAGATCGCTTGCTCTTTTCTTGGGCCAGTATCTGAGAGACTACACATCATTCAGCGAGGCGACCGCTGAATTGTCAGGAAACTAGAAATCCAGCGGCACCATGAACAACAAGCTCAACCCGCTTCGTCTTTGGTATGTGTTACTCGATAGCCGCCCGCTATCGCACATTTCTTGGTCGTCTATTCGCAGGATTGGACAGTCACGACTTCTTAGCTTGACTATCATCGTGCCATTTTTGGGCTCAGTTATTCTGTTCAATCAGGCCGTCGTGAACTTACTGAGCATTTCCCCTGAGGTGGTAAGCCGTTGGTTTCACCTTGCGAGTGATCGCTCAGACGAAACTAAAGTCACAGCGCACACTCTTACCCTCTCGCGCTTATACTTCGCATACTTTGGACTAAGCTTTCTTGGTTTCGGGTCCGCCCTCTTCGCTCTTTTCTGCCCTGAGTCTATCAAGGAGTATCCGACCGTTACAAATTACCAAAGTGTCGAGGCTCCATTGGCGACTAAGCCAAGGTTTCGGATCTTGCTGCGTCATGCGGCCCACCATTTCTGTTTCTGGCAATGGAACATATACGATGATTATTTCCCCCTAACGGCTGCATCTCGAACCTTGAGAAGGCTTGGCGAGCCTGTCGATTTTCTAAGGCTCTTCCTGACAGTAATACTTGAGGTCTATGGCGAATGGTGCCGCAAAAACGGATCCGTTCCTGACGATCATTCCCAATATCAGGACGACGAATCTGGGCTCCCCGATCCATGGAAGCTAGTGCGGCCCATGGCCTTCAGCCGCAGAACGGAGGAATGGTGGGTCGATCAAGTCGCAGACACGTCGTTCGATTCGGAAACGCGCAACGATATCCTTGCTCTAAGCTATATGGCTTATGATCATAGTAAGCCACTTTGGAGGCTGCTTGCCGCTTCTTTCTATGCTTGCGGATTTGGGCTCTTGCTGATCCCCACGTTCCAGACATTCTACAACGTCTTAAGCAGCTTGTTCGCTCGCGCGGTGTGACGAGAGGCGCGCGGCTTGGCGAGGGTTCATCTATGATTTAACGAGCGTTCAACAGAGCTTCGTGAGACTTAAGTAGGTTCAGGCGGCCTAAGTCAGCACACGTTGCGCTTCTTGCCGCAGCAGCCAGAGAAAACGACTAGCCGACGGGCACTAAAAATCGCCCCGGTCTCCATTGGGGGCTATCAGTTATCACCGCGCGGTAGCTTCGCGACAGCTCGACGGAGCTTGACTTCGATGCACCGAGCGCAGATCAGCTCGCCGTCCCCGGCCGGTGCCGCAAGAACGGTCAGCTCTTCTGGTGCGAACTCTTCTTCGCAGTGATCGCAGCGGCGTGGGATTTCGAGCATCCGCGCATTTGCTCACGTAGTTGTGGCGGAATTCGGTAGCTCTTCAACTCGACCGACCGCAAGAAACCGAGCCCTTGGCCTAACCCATGTGCAACCTGCTCCGCGTGATCCGCAACGCGCAAGCCGGACCGAGATGACGCTGATCCGCTTGGGCTTGCATCAGTTCGTTCCGGAACACGGCGAGCGTTGCACATTTACAACCCGCGTGGACATCTGAGATGTTAAGCTGCTCGGTCGAGACCGAACAATATTTCATTGTTTACTTCAGCACGATGAGTGGGGGTGAAAGATGTTTGATGTCTATCGCAACGATAAACGCGACTTGCTCGTCCTGGGCACAGGCTCAGCGGTACCCGTGCTTGGTTCTAGGCAGAAGTGGCGCAAGAGCAGAAAGAGGGTCTGCAAAGTCAGCGACGAGATCAGGTCAGCCGTTCAGAGACAAGGCTATTACTTCCGCACGTTGCGCGTTACCGAGAAGGGATTGAGCTAGGGCGAGTGCGTTGGCGGCTCGTGTTCTGATGTGCAACCTCTAGAGCATCACCACCAAACAAGCCGCCATCCCCGCGCTCTTCCGCGTAGGTCAAGTCGGCAACCTACCGATGTCCGGCGTCTTCCCGAACTACCGGGCGCCCGTGATCATAATGCCGAAGCCGGAGCTGAGATAGCGCTGAACTGTCACACACGCTTCATTCGTCTGGAGGGCGCCGTGGCCTTACCTTCGCCGCCGACTTCGAGGTTCGGCTTGTGACAGCTTCAAACACCGCAATACGGCGATCGAGTTGCCATAGCTCGACATCGTTGACATCAACTAACTGTTCAGCACGTTCTCGTGCTTCCTGCTCGTCGGCACATTGCAAATTGGCCACGCTTATAACGTGGTGGTACTGGTCCAAAAGGTAAGCTCGGTAGTGCGCCATGCCCACGGCTCCAAGGCCCGCGTTTATCGGATCGTCACCTCAACCCTTCAATGAGCGTTCCTCCAGCCGAGCGCATCGTTCGCCGTTAGCAGCGAAGCGCCAAGGGTTGCTAAGTAGTGCGGCAATTCGCAATCGGGACGCGCGTTCATATTGCCGACAAACGAGGCGACCGCGTTCTTAAGATCACCTCGGTCGAGATGATCGAACGCCCGTTGCTTGCACCGCTCGACATACTTGTCGCGCGTCATCTCAATTAACAGGGAACGTTCCATTTCGCCTCCCCACCGGTGAGTTACTTCCAATAGTGGAGTTGGAACCGAGCGGATTTAGCCTGTCGGTTCGAAAAGCGACAAACAGACGCTCTTTGGTCGCAAGTGTGGGAATTAGGATACAGACGCACGTGGCGGGCGCTCGCAGCACGAAGTCCAAGCCGATCCCCGGTCCGCACCTCGTCTATGGTTTTCTGACGACAAACGCCGAATGCCGTCGTCGAGCCGATCCATCCAACGCGATGCCGGTGATCCTGGCGACCGATGAGGACCGCGATGTCTGGATACGCGCACCGTGGGGTGAGGCCAAGGCGCTGCAACGGCCGTTGCCGGATGATGTGCTTCAGATCGTGATGCGCGGGGCGGAGAAGGAAGATCGGGCGGTAGCCTAAAAAATACTCGGTCGCCGCGATCCCTCCGCTCGCAACAGGTCCTTTCGCATGGCTATCTGCGCACATTGATCGAGGCAGCGCCGCGACACTGCCACGATGGCAAGTTGGCATTTGAAACAAAAAGTGAAAAAAAAGAGCGGGGATATTCCCCAAAGCTGACTTGATTTCTCCATTCGCTAGCCTTCTCAGCGCATTTTATGCGCATTTTATCGATGAGTAAGCAGCGATGACTGATCAGCAATTAGCCCTGCAAGCGATTAGCGAAGCGCAACTCATATTGGAAGAATACCTTCGGCCCTGTCCTAAGGATAATGCGCATATCCTTGAAAAGTTGTTGGAAGTTCTCGAACGCCCCGCCTTGCTCGTTGCTGTAAGTCGATTGCAGCAACACGGCAATTGAGCGCGCCCATGAGCAAACCGCTTCAATCGTTTGCTTTAACCGTTTGCATTGCTGCGCTCTCGTCGCTCGAAATGACAAGCGTGCATGCTAAGCAACATTGCGCCGCTGCAATCCCGACAAATCCGCAAGGTCAGTGGTGGTCCTATCGTCTCATCGACGGACGAAAATGCTGGTACGCGGGCAAGCCCATGCTTTCGAAATCACTGCTGGAGTGGCCTACAGAGGTCTCCTCCGAACCCGGTTCTCGCGGAGAAGCTAAAGGCATTGTCATAGCTAGCAAGCCCGGCAATCCATTAGATGCACGAGCGTTGGCATTGAAAGACTTTGACACTTTTGAAGAGCGATGGCGTGCCAGGATCTCAAGTCCAAAGGGGGCCGCGCGACTGACCGATACTCATGACTAAGCGATCCTGCATCGCGCTCATCGTCGGCGAGGAATTTCGACCGTCTTTTCGCGGTCGTGCGCTTGGCTACGTCACGCAATCACGCGCCCCGAGTTCGCCGAAAACAACGTCTCTACGCAAATTGTGTGCAGCGGCCGTCAAGTGGAAGCCTACGATCAGACCTAGCCGCCTTAAAGTCAGGAGAGCAACGGGGTCACACAGCTCGATAGAAAGTCCGGCTCCCAAGATCGCAATGGTGCGTTGCTCCTCCGCGTTGAGATCAGCCCAGGAGATGCTTTCCATCACGCACCGTAAAATTATCCCGGTATCTCAAAACCCAAACGCGTGCCTGATTTGCCGTAGCATAGTCATGGCCGCGTCGGTGTACCGACCGTTGGTTAGGTATTGATCCAGCTGCGCCGTGCTGACCAGCGCCACAACTGCCACCGTGAAGCCCTTAAACATTGGGCCTCTCCTTCAAGAGACCGCCAACCGGGCGTGCCGAAATATTAAACCGTTCTCAGAATGTGCCGCCGCATATGGCGACCTAATATGCAAATGGTGACAGTGACTAGTAACCAGTTCCTTAACGGGCACGATGTCTAGATGCGCGCGGCATGGGATTAAGGCCAAGACGCTGCAACGGCCGTTGCCCGATGAACGCGCTCAAGTCGTGATAGTGGCTCCGAAGGAAGATCGAGCCGTAGCACAAGGTTCTGAGCACTTGTCCCGGGTGTGCTTCGGCCCCATATTCGACGTATGCAATCACCGATATCCACGACCAAGCGATCCAAGCACGCATGGCGCTCATGGTCGGCGCAAGGACGTTCGACCGCCTCTTCGCAGGCGTGCGGTTCGATGAAGTCGATGGGGATATTCTGTTCGTCTACGTCAAGGACGAGGACACCGCCGCTAAGATCGAGGATGAATTCGCGCTGCACATATCGATCATTGCCTCAAAGATACTGGAGCGCGAGATCAATATCGTGATGGTGTTGCCGAGGCAGCTCGTCAGTTGAGCTTACGAGGCCGGCCGGGGAGCGGCGGTGGACGGGCCAATGTCGGGTCTTCTGCGGACAGCCGACATGGAAATTCGGCTGGTGCATGTTCGGCTCAGGGCCCAACTGCGGACGCTGTCGCGCCAGGTTGGCACGGTTGCCCGCGAGGAGTATCTTTGGCTCTGACGAACGGAGCAAGTCCGGATCAGGTGTCTTATGGCCGCACCGGCAACTCATTACGTCAAGAGCGATGACGTTCACATCGCCTATCGGGTCCTTGGAAATAGACCGTTGGATTTGGTATTCGTCCCGCGTTTCGTCTCGCACGTTGAGGCGAGCTGGCACGTGGCGGAACGCAGCGCGTTCTTCCGTCGCCTGGCATCATTCTTCCGCCTTATCATTTTCGACACGCGCGGCACCGGAATGTCAGACCGAGGATCGCAGATCTTCACCCTTGAGCAACGCATGCACGACGTGCAGACGATTTTGGAGAAAGTCGGTTCAGAGCGCGCGGTTCTGTTTGGCGCATCCGAGGGCGGCCCGTGTCTGCAATCCGCGCTCCGACCATCATCTTACATCGTATTGGAGACCGCTGGCTCGAGATCGAGCACGCGCGCTCCTTGCTTTGGCAACAACTACGTTGCCTTACAGGAGGTGTATCATGAAGACCGCGCTTCTTATTGCAGCTATATTAGCTGTTGGTGTCGTATCAGCTGATGCTGGTCAGCGTCATGGTTCATCATTCCATAAAATGCACCGTGTTGGATCAAGCATGGCGGCTGTTGGTGTTCCAGCAGGCGGTAGTCTTGGCGAACAGCCTGCTTCGGCACTTTATAGGCAGAATCTGCGCGACTCAGGCTACGATGCTAAGAAGAACTTTGATAAAGCTGGTCATATGTGCGTGTCCTGTGATTTTTATGGCAATTGACCAAGCTGGTGCTGTGGCGACTGAGAACGGGATAACAACAGGAGCAGCCGGGCAAGACGAACCGGGCCGGGTGTGCAAATAGAAGCCTCGCATTTTTTGAATACGAGCTTCGCCAAAAATAGCCCCCAAAGAATTCCCATGATGGGGTTCCTGTCGGGGGCTTTTTGTTTGCCCGCCCCGCAGCTCAGCCATGCGTTCTTATTCGCGCCTGATTGGAGTTGATGCCGATGTAACCGTCCGGTGCAGCTTACGTCATGTAGTAGACGCAGCATTGGTCATCTGCATTCGCAGGCATTTGGGTCTCGTTTCTTTGCTTGCGTGTGCGTCGTCATTGTCGTCTGCCCATAAACCGCCCGCCCGCGTCAAAGACGCTCGTGGTGTTGGCGCTATCCCTACATCGACGCTGTCCGGCTCGTGCGGAGAGGCTTGAGCCAGACGAGCCGATAACGATAACCGGAACGCTCGGCGAGCACCGATTTAGGAAAATCCATAACGCAAACCTAGGGGAACGGCTCATCCCACCGGGATGCCCGCTATGAGTCACAAGCGGCGGTCGTGGCAAGCCCCCGGTTTACGGCCGATAGCCGACAATCACAATGACGGCTCACAGGCCGACGTTGGTGGGGGCCGAACGATAAGGTCGCTACGGCGCGAGGCGTCTTGCTTGCATCGAGCTTGCCGTTCAACGGCGAGGGCCAGCCTCAAGGCCGGGAGCCCACCGGTAAATTTCCCAAGTGTTGGCAACTAGACTCGCGGGTTAACTGGTGCGGATCGAGCGCCGCACCATGAAAACGCCAAAGCCAAAGCAATGGGCCGAGCAGGAGGTCCGACGATTGGTCACGCTGGCCCGCCAAGGCGTTGGCGCATCGGAGATAACCGCCGAATTGGGCCGCCACGCCGGATCGGTTAGGCGAATGGCGCGAACCATCGGAATACTGTTGAAGAAGTAGCCGTTGCGAGCGCCGGAAACGACTGGACCGTTGAGCCTTTTGGTCTAGCCGTTGTTGAGCGGGAATCGCGGCGAAGCAGCTCCCCGCCGTGACGGCCATGGCTCGCAAGCAACTCCATCCCCGTCGCGATCGTGGTGTTTCCAATAGCCGGGCTCCCCCCGTCTCGCGGGTGCCAAGCCGACTAAGCGGGCAAACTCACAGTTGGGCGCGGACGCGATATGTCTGAGGGTTGTCGTGATCGGCCAAGAACTCGAAACAAGGAGCCAAATAGCCGGATAGGCAACCAAAATGGCAGCGATTGCGATCAATGCCATCATAGCCCACCGCAGCTTAGTAGTACGGTCATGGCGCGCCGGTACCGCACGGAAACGGCGCTGCAATTCACGCAGTCGCTGTTCAGGACCAGGACCGGGACGAACGGGATTGGGGTTCGGAAGGTGCGGCATGGCTAGACCAGGGAAATGCCGAGCAAAAGACCTACAGCCCAAAGCCTCGGCCAATCTCGCGCATCAGCCCGAGTGCCGCGTCGGTATTGCGGCCATAGAAAAGCGCGCGATCAAGCTGAGAAAAGATACCCATTGCAAATAGCGCGATAGCAATGCCTCTAAACATGGTTGTGACCGGGTTGAACAATGCTGCGAAAGTTCAAAAACGGCCCCAGCCGCAGGATGGGGTAAACAGCCGGGGCCGGCATTCCCATTCCAATGTGCCGTCGGCGGTAAGCGGCACGCTCCTAGCTAGACACGCAAAAGCTAACGAACTGTTTCGTAAGCCGCGAACGACTTTGTGTCACGCAAGACGCGTACCGCAACATTTGCGCCAGCGTCGCCCGTAACACGGAGCCGAAGTAAAGTCCTTGCCGTTGCGTGTCGTTCATCTTTCGCATCTACTTGTGATTGATTTTTTGACGATCTTAATTTTTGGACCAACGCGTATGAGCGTCAAAAGCCATGATGGCGACGATTCTCCAACCAACTGGCGTGCGCGGCGTGTATTCACTGACCTCATCTGACTGTGAAGAGATCATAGAGCAGTTGGTCGAACAGATCTGAGAGCTGGAGCTTAGCTCGGCTGCTCGCAAACTAGCTGGCAAGCAAGAGCCGAAGTAGCTTCATATCGGAGACGTGGCGCCCGCGCATTTGGTTGGTTAACGGGGCAGACAGCAGAAGCATTGGGCCGGAGAAGAACTGAGTGAATTTCGCGATGGGCTGGAGCTGTGCCGATCGCGTTTATGTCTGCTCGGATCAGCATTCTGCTCCTGCTATCCTGTACCGCCAGTCATCCTCCCGAGAGCAGACCTAAAGAGGATCGCTGATCCTTAAGTTCGCCTTGGCATTCCGTTAAAAGACGGAAAGTATTTCGTTGTACTGGCTCCGTCGCAATGTGGCCGAACTGCTCTTTGGTCGCTATGCGAGCCCCCAGCTGGCTATCGGTCAGAATGGACGACATGCCGAGCCGCCGCCTTCCGCCGGATCTGCTGACCCGGAAGCAGGCCGAGGCCGAGGCGAAGACCATCGCCCGCACCGAACGAGACAAGCTCACTGGACACGGCGCATGAAACACGTTGAGGCACGCCCCTACGCCAAACCGGAAGCCGCCGCCCGCCAGTTCGTCCAGCTCGCGGCCAGCATCGAACCGGTGCAGGACGGCCGCATCCATATCGAGAAGATCAACGCGCCGTTCCTCTATACGCTCAAGGGCAGCGCCAGCGAGTTCGGTGATGGCCTGAAGTTCGCCATTGAGCGCGGCTGGATCGAACTGCACGAGAGCGGGACCTACGTCCGATTGCTGAGCCGCGGCGAAATCCACTGAGCAGACAAATCGGCCCCGTGCCACCTGGAGGTCCGCACCGAATCCGCAGCACAGGGCCGAGAGGTCCGCTGCTCAGGCCAGCCCCGACGGCTCTATCATGCGCGTCGCCGACCGCCTCTGCCACTAAGACAAAAGGTGGATTGAGACGGCAATGCGCGAGATGGAACCGGGAAAACTAACCTAAGTTAATCTGTCGGCTTGCAGCGGGAGGCGTCCCCATGCCGGACGAAGAGACAGATTTTGTTGCCAGGCTCGTCACTGCCAAGATCGAGCGCGTCAAAGCCGGGACAGAACGCGCCAGAGAGAAACTACGGGAGTCGTATCAACGGCTCGCTCTTTCGGAAAAAGTGCTCCAAATTCCAATCCCCAAGGTCTGGCATCCCGAGCCGCCGGACGATGGATGAACTGCCCGAGGCCGGTGTTAGCATCAGAACCATGACTGAGATGATTCTGATAATGGTGGCGATCGGCGCCTCGATGGTCGGATCAATAGTCGTCCTGTTCGAGATCAAGGCCGCGTGCGAGCGCAAGCGCCTGAAAAGCAAAGCTGCCTCAGTCGGGCGGCCCCCTTCACAAAGACGGCCCCGGCCGGGGGGCGCTCGAGGGGTGAGGCCGGGGCCGCTGGAGGAAGCTGGGCCCTCGGGCTAGCAAGGGCCAAGCGAAACGAGGCTACTCATCGTTCATCGCGGTGTCTGTACGCCTTAGCACTGTTCCCCGCAGGAACTTCAGCAGATTCGTAAAATCCGTGGCGGGCTCCTATCTTCGGTCCATGCGTATGGCATTCGAGCTGTGCCTGGCGACCGCCGGCAAGCAGGTCCCGAACGGGCCGGACTGGATTCATGAAGTGAAGCATGACGGCTATCGGATGCTGGTCATCCGGGAGAACGAACGCGTGCGCCTGCTCTCTCGCAACGGCACCGACTGGACGAAGCGCTACCCCTGGATTGCTGAGGCCGCGCTGAAGAACCGGCAGAAGCGCTTTGTGATCGATGGCGAGGCCGTGATCCTTGGGGTGGACGGCATCAGCGACTTCAACGCGCTGCACAGCCGGCAAGACGACCACGAGGTGCAGCTCTACGCCTTCGATATCCTTGCGATGGGCGGCGACGACCTGCGGTCCCTGCCCCTCCACATGCGCAAAGCAAATCTGCAGCAGCTATTGGGCCCGCCGGCCGGATGGGATCAGCGTAGCACCGTTCGAGCGAGGCGAGATTGGCCCCGACCTCTTTCGGGCGGCGTGCCGGATGGGCCTGGAGGGCCTGGTCTCCAAACATCGCGATCGGCCTTACCGCGGCGGCCGGCAAAAGTTCTGGATCAAGGTCAAGAACCGCAGTCATCCTGCGATGGAGCGCGAACTGTGACGGTTTGGATTTACGATCAAGGTAAGGATCTGAAGGTCTTTGCCACCGAGGAAATCGCTCAGGCTTGGCTCGATGAAAACGATCCGGAAGGCGTCGCCTTCGAGTACGATGTGCTGGAATGAGGGCGTCGGATAATGGCCCGCCGCAGTCATCCCGCTATGGATCGCGTGACGGACGCGTTGTCGTGAGAAGGCCGGTATGCCCCGCGGTTCCGGGACTGCCCAGATTAGCAAGCCTGGCTTGGGCTCTATCTATTCTGCGAACAGCTTCTGCCTGCCGCACGCTGAAGGCGGTTAAGGTGAGATCACGCCGCGCGGCCTGCACCTCGTGCAACGCACGATCGATTGCCCCATTAGCATTGTGACCAACCATTGAATTAGTTGCTCCAGATGATGATCGTCCAAGGTCGGCTGTCCCTTGGTAGGTGCGGTAGCCTAGGAGCGCTTGTGTTGGATCGAGCGTCACGCCTATGCTGGATGCCGAAAGCGTCGATACTTTTGCGGAGGCGGCTCAACGTTCGACAAGTCGCCCTCTCCGAGAATAGCGGGAACGAGTTCGTCGCTCACAACCTTCTCCATAACAAATCGCACAAGCTTGGAGCGGGAGATTCCGCGCTCCTTTGCTGCCTTCTGCAGATATTCATCGTCCAAAGGAATGACGACATTTTTGATGGCCACAAATGTGTCCCCCGTAAGTCTCCTTGTTCGCATTTGCGCTCGTTTGCTGGCCCGCAAAATTGGTGAGAATTGGAAAACACTGTGACAATAAACTAAGGTATGTACGCCGAAGTCCTGCAGACCGAGGTCCGAGGAGAACGCCCCCGAGAGCGTGGCGTTCGAATATGAGGTTCTAGAATGAACCGGATCGGCCGCAGAACGGTCTACGCCATGCTGGTGATTGTGGTGTTGCTGTTGATCTGGCAGTTTCTTGGGTCACTCTAGCCTAGGCTTGAGATGCTAGAATTTATCACTAGAGCAATAAGGAGGCGTCGCGCAGAGCGGTACATCCGGGCATTCCCGGATGATGAGCCGGCCGCGATGGTGGTGGTAGCGTTGGAATTGCGGGCCAAGAGCCCCAGAGAGGCAACAGAGATGTTCGCGCGCCGGCCGCTCAGCGATGCTGAATGGGCGCCGATCTCCGCTCGCTGGGAGCGGACGTGGCACGGGATCAAGTAGAAGGCCCGCCAGCGTGAACCGGCGGGCCCGTTGTCGTGCCGCTGTACCCTCGACAGCCGACACCGCAATGGCCTTAGCCTTCTTCGGCTAAGGGCCCAACAGGCGACATTCCCGGCTTAGCCTGATATGAAAGAGGCCGCCAACTAAGATGGCCACGGGGAATTAAATGACAGACGCACCGTTCAATGTAGGCGACCGAGTAAAGAAGCGATCAGGTTACGAATATCCGGGTTTCATCGTTTCGGTCTTTACGAGTCGGGCGGGCGCAGTCCGGTATGTCGTTGAAGCGGATCATCCTGCCTTCTCGGGCATGTTGCACATTTTCAATGGCGATCAGCTAGAGCCCCGCTGAGCTGAAACAGGCCAGCACCAAGTAAGCTTTTCGAGTACCGCATGACTATCAAGAGCATAGATCGAAGAAATGCGGATGGCGTCTTACCTGCGAGAACGGCCTGAGTTCAGAATAACGCCGACAGGTGACTGACTCATCGGTGAGTCTTTCGTGTGTTGGAACAAAGTTTGAGCTGTTTTTTCGTTTGCTGAATGGAGAAGCACAGATGAAGCCCTTCTTGATCGCGTTCGCTGCCGCACTTGCAAGCAACACTTTCGCCCTTGCTGACACCCCCGTGACACCCACAGAGGCCGAGAAGATCAGGGCTGCCTTGGAAGTTTTTGGCTGCACGGGCGGCAAGATGGAAAAGGAGACCGAAGGCAGCGGCTACTTTGAAGTCGATGACGCCAAGTGCAAGGACGGGCAGTTCGACATCAAGCTCGACAAGGACTTCAAGATAATCTCGATGACCCGCGACTGAGCATTCGAGACCTGTTCCGCAGTCGCACTTTCGAAACATCGGTGGACGGCTCAGCGATGTCCGAGTCGGGCCAAATCGGCGGTCTAGGCCGCTGCAAGCCGCTTCCGGTCTACACTCGACAGCCGACGCTTGGACGAGCATCGAGCTAGGCAGCATCGGGCCATGAACGGACTCATGCACTGCAGCAGCCAACCCAAGCATCGCACGATGTCTAGACCATAGCACGCGGAACGGTCGCTAGCGTGAGCGCCAGCTCTCGGTTCCGCGATGCTGCGGCACGGGTTGGCACCTCTGACGACTCATCGCTCTTCCGGTGATCGCCCCCGGGACCGGCGTCTTCGATGTGCCTTGCTATTCTGGTAAACCGGCTGCGCGCAGAGCGTCGCTGAGAGGCAGAGCGATCGCTGGCACGGGATCGGTCGCCGCGCACCACTCGGCGATACTGAAACCGGGCTGAAGTGCGAGTACCCGCGAGGCGGCGGCCTTCGCGTCGTCGATCTGCCCGAGCTTTGCGAGCGCCGCCGCCAGGAACATATGGGAAATGCTGAAGCCGGGATTATGCGGGATCGACTTACGGGCCGCGCTCATCGCCTGCTCGAAGCGCCCGGCCTGGAAATGAGCGAGGAACATCCCATGGCAGGCCACAAAGCTCCAGGGGTCTAACGGGCTCAGGCGCAGGCCTCGCTCGCCCCATTCGATCGCGCGCTCCACGTCGCCGGCAAAGCCAAGTTGGATGCTGCCGAGAATGTAAGCAAAAGCCGAGGACGGGCTCAACACTATTGCGGCCTCGAACGCCTCCCGCGCGGCGGCACGGTCATGCTCGATCATGCCCACGTTGAACCCTCCCAAGGTCAGCGCCGTGGCATCGTCGCGGCCGTAGGCGATGGCAGCATGGGCGTGGCGGATCGCCCCCTGTCGATGCTCGTCGCGCCTTCCGGCGCGCACAAACAGATTTTCATAGCAAAACGCCGCATGACCGTGTGCTAGCGCGTAGTCGGGTTCAAGGGTGAGCGCGCGTTCCAGTAAGGGCAGAGCCCGCAAGGCGGTTTCCGGCATCCCGGCAACGACAAGAGGCGTTGCGCGCAGCACCAAGTCGTAAGCATCCAGGTTGTCCGGCCGCTTGCGTTTGACGCGCTCCACCTCAGCTTGGCGCAGGCTCGGTTCGATGGTGGCGACAACATTCATTGTCATTTCGTCTTGCAGCGCGAAAACATCGTCCATTGCGCGGTCGTAGCGCTCGGCCCAGATATGCCGGCCGGTCTCCGCCTCGATCAGCTGGCCGGTGATGCGGACGCGGGCCGCCGCCTTGCGCACGCTGCCTTCGAGCACATAGCGCACGCCGAGTTCGCGTCCGACCTGGCGAATGTCGGGAGATTGGCCCTTGTAAGCGAAGCTTGAATTTCGCGCGATCACAAACAACCATTTGATGCGCGACAGGCCGGTGATGATATCCTCAACCATGCCGTCGACAAAATAATCCTGCTCCGCATCGCCGCTCATGTTCTGGAACGGCAACACCGCGATCGACGGTCGGTCAGGTAGCGAGAGCAGCCCCGTTGCCGGATTATTCTCTGCTATGCTGCGCACCTCGGCGTGCTTGTCGACGCGATAGACGTGCACCGGCCGTGCGATGTTCTTAACGGTGTGTTCGCCCCTATCCACGAACCCGATCGGCAGCTTTTCACCGACCTGCTCGCGCACTGAGGCGCTGACGCAGATCTCGCCGGGCTCGGCCAGAGCCTCAAGCCGGGCGGCGACGTTGACGCCGTCACCGAAGATGTCGCCTTCGTCGAGGATGATGTCGCCGAGATTAATGCCGATCCGAAAGCGGATGCGCTGCCCTTCGGAGATGTTGGCGTTACGGTCCTCCATCCCCTGCTGCATGACCACCGCGCAACGCACGGCGTCGACGACCGAGGCGAACTCGATCAGCATGCCGTCACCGGTCGTCTTGACGATGCGCCCCTGGTGCTGGGTAATTAGCGGGTCGATCAGCTCTCGGCGATGGCTCTTGAGGGCCGCGAGCGTCCCTTCCTCATCCGAGCCCATGAGGCGTGAATACGCGGCGACATCGGCGCAGAAGATCGCTGCCAACCTCCTCTCAACACGCTCTTCCACCACGATGGTTCCCTGAAAAAGGACACTCTACCAGCTTCGTCAGAAGGCGTCACGACAAGTGTACCACCGTTTTGAGAACCGTCGACCGGTTTCATTCCTTGACATGCGACAGGTCTCCCAATGAGGTCGGCGGCGCGGATGCGCCGTTCCCGCAGTCAGCGCGATGGCGAGTAACTGGTCGCTTCGGCGGAAAGTAAACATTGCCGCAGCTGTTTGCCCAATCTGCGCTGTGTTACGACCAAGATCCTCCGTATTCCGTCTAAGGGAAAGCACATAATGGCTAAGGTCACACCCGATCCGATCATGGAGATCGCCATGGGCTTCATGGCTGCGAAGCATTTGTTTGTCGCTAGTGAAATCGGATTGTTCACTGGTCTCGCGCAGGGTCCGGCAACGCTCGACGAACTCGCCGCGACATGTGGCATCCCGCGGCGAACCGCCGGTATCAGCGCCGATGCGATGGTAAGCGTCGGCCTCTTGGAGCGTGATGGCGAGCACTATCGCAACAGTGAGGCCGCGGCGGCCTTTCTCGCCGGACGGTCCGGCCTTGACCTACGGCCGATGCTGCGCTTCTGGAACCGCATCAGCTACCCAGGCTGGCTTACTCTGGAAGAAGCGGTGCGCGCCGGCGCAGGGCGGGCGAAGTTCGGCCAATTCAGCCCCGAGGAACAGCAGATCTTTTCGGCCGGGGTGGAAGCCTTTTCGGCGACGACGGCAGCGGCACTGGCAGCCAATTACGACTTTTCGCAGCATCGCCGACTGCTTGATATTGGAGGCGGGACCGGCTCGTTCTTGATCGCCGTCCTGCGACGGCACGCGGCAATGCACGGCACTCTATTCGAGTTGCCTGGCGCTTGCGAGGTGGCGCGTCGACGGCTCGCGGGAGAGCCTGAGGGAGCCCGGATCGACGTGGTCGAGGGCGATCTGGTCAGCGATCCGCTGCCTCCGGGACATGACGTTCTGTTGCTCGCCAATACAGTCCATGTGCTCTCCGCCGCGCACAATGTTGACCTGCTACGCAAGTTGCGCGGGCACGCGGCGCAGGGAACGCACCTGCTGCTCGTCGATCTTTGGATGGATTCGGATCACACGCAGCCTCTGGCCGCGCCCCTCATGTCGGGGGAGTTCTTGATCATCTCGGGTGAGGGTCAGGCCTATGGCGAAGACGATGCCGAGGCGTGGTTGCGCGAGACCGGCTGGCACAAGGCAGAGAGGCGGCCACTCGTCGGCCCACATAGCGTGATCATCGCCCAGGCGATCTGACTGTGGGGCAGTCGGCGCTCTCAGGCACCGCCGAAGACGGGGCCACGCACAACCCGATTTTGATGCTGTGGACGGCTCCTCCTACGGCGCATGAGCGCCATGGATGTAGGTGGTGTTAAGGCCCCACGATTCGGAGGAGCCAGAGATGCAAACGGTACCAGCACCTATGGCAGGCCGCGCCGAACGCAATATCGAGTGAGCCACCAAGTCGGCTCAGGGTCAATCGCGTCGATCTCGCCGACGGGGTGAGGTCCGCTTTACCGTCAGCAGCCGACAGGTGGACGAACGCCCGATTTCGTCGGTATAGGCCAGAAGCTGCCCTTCCTCCGCAGTCAACTCGTGACGTTTCACCGCGCCCCCTGCACATCATTTTGAGGTAGGCTGGAGTACCTAACGCTCAGAGGACCGTGGAGCGGGAGGAGCCCATGGACGTCGCTACCTGGCTGCGTGGTCTGGGGATGGGACAGTACGAGCAGGCGTTCCGCGAGAACGACGTCGACGCTGAGATCCTTGCCGATCTCACGGCCGAGGATCTGATCGGACTCGGCGTGAGTTCGATCGGCCATCGCCGAAAGTTGCTCGCGGCGATAACAGCTCTGCGCGCCAGCTCAGTTCCGGCAACGACACCTCCCATAACCGCACCCGCCGCGGTACCCGGAACGGCCCTGCAGCCGTCTGAGGCCGAGCGGCGCCAGGTCACGGTGATGTTCGTCGACCTGGTTGGCTCGACTGCGCTGGCGTCGCGGCTCGATCCGGAAGAGATGCGCAAGGTCATCCGCGGCTATCAGGACACGGTCGCGGGTGAGATTTCGCGTTACGAGGGGCATGTCGCCAAGTTCATGGGTGACGGTGTCCTGGCCTATTTTGGTTGGCCTAAAGCGCACGAGGACGATGCGGAACGGGCTGCCCGGGCCGGCCTCGCCGTCACTCTATCCGTAGCTGGGCTCGCATCTCCGGGCGGCCAACCGTTGGCCGCGCGCGTCGGCGTCGCGACCGGTCTCGTCGTCGTCGGCGATCTGGTCGGCTCGGGGGAGGCTCAGGAGCGCGACGTCATCGGCGAGACCCCCAATCTCGCCGCGCGGCTGCAGGTACTGGCACGACCCGGACAGGTCGTGATTGCCGAACGCACGTGCCGCCTCCTCGGTAGGCTGTTTGAGGTTGAAGATCTTGGCGAGCGACGGCTGGCTGGCTTTGGCGAGCCGGTGCGCGTTTTTGTGCTGGGGCAAAGCGCAGCGGAGGACCGCTTCGAGGCCCTGCACGGGACAGGGATGGTGCCGCTCGTCGGCCGCGAACAGGAGCTGGCGCTGCTGCTCGACCGGTGGGCACGGGTCCGTGACGGCGAGGGGCAGGTTGTTCTGTTGTCGGGCGAGCCCGGCATCGGCAAGTCGCGCCTAGTCCGTGCGCTGCGCGAGCGTCTCGCAAGGGAGACCTACACGCCGTTAAGTCACTATTGTTCGCCGTTCCATCAGACGAGTCCGCTCTATCCCGTAATCGATCTGCTCGAACGAGCCGCTGGTTTTGCCCGGAATGACGACCCGCTGGAGAAGCTCGATAAGCTGGAGGCGCTCATCGCCGCGGCAACCCGGGACGTCGCCGGGGCCGCGCCGGTACTCGCCACGCTGCTGTCGATCCCGATCGCCGACCGCTATCCACCGCTCGAGCTAAGCCCAGAGCAGCAGAAGCGGCGCACCTTCGAGGCGCTCATGGATCAACTGACGGGACTGGCCGCGCACCGGCCAGTGTTGGCCGTCTATGAGGATGTGCATTGGGCCGATCCGACCACGCTGGAATGGCTGGAGTCGGCGATCGAGCGCGTGCAGACTCTGCCCATCCTGGTGCTTATCACCTGCCGTCCCGAGTTTTCCCCGCGCTGGACTGGCCACGCGCATCTCACGCTGCTGACTCTCAGCCGCCTCGGGCGCCGGCAGGGCACGTCCCTGATCGAACAGCTGACGGGCGGCAAGGCACTGCCCACGGAAGTGCTCGCACAGGTCTTGGCCCGGACAGATGGGGTGCCGTTGTTCGTCGAGGAGCTGACTAAGACAGTCCTAGAGTCCGGCATGCTGGCTGAGCAAAGCGACCGCTACATTCTCAGCGGTCCCCTGCCGCCGCTCGCGATCCCGGCCACGCTGCACGACAGCCTCATGGCTCGCCTCGACCGGTTCGCTCCCGTCAAGCAAGTGGCGCAAATCGCGGCCTGCATCGGTCGGGAGTTCTCTATAGCGCGACAATCAGGATGAGAGCGGCGCGTCAATCAAGATGAGACGAGGCGGCCGAGTCAGGAGATAATTGACGCTGGCCGCCGGCTTGGCAAGCGTTGATTGACGCTGCGCGACAATCAAGCGGCGCTGCCAGCGTCAATCGCAGTCTTGTCGAGTTCGTTGGGGGTAGTGTGAACAGGCGGCCGGCCTGGACCGCGCTTGCGATCGAGGGCAACTTTTCGACGGTAACTTTCGACGTTCATCTCGAGGATCGTGGCGTGGTGGACCAAACGATCGATGGCAGCCAACGTCATTGCTTGGTCCGGGAAGATACGCCCCCATTCGCCAAATGGCTGATTGGCCGTGATCAGCAGCGAGCGTCGTTCGTAGCGGGCGGCGATCAACTCGAACAGCACACTGGTTTCCGCCTGATCCTTGCTCACATATGTGATGTCGTCGAGGATCAGGAGGTCATAGCGATCGAGTTTGCCGATCGCGGACTCCAGCGCCAGCTCGCGCCGCGCGACCTGCAGCCGTTGCACCAGATCAGTGGTGCGCGCGAAGAGAACGCGCCAACCGTTCTCGACGAGAGCCAGGCCGATCGCCGCGCCGAGATGGGTCTTGCCGCCGCCCGGTGGACCGAACAAGAGCAAATTGGCGCCGGCCTTCAACCAGGCGTCGCCGGCAGCGAGCGCCATCGCCTGTGCCTTTGATAGCATCGGCACGCTCTCGAAGTCGAAGGTGGCGAGCGTCTTGCCGGCGGGCAAACGCGCTTCCACCATGTGTCGCTCGATCCGACGGCGGGTACGATCGGATGCCTCGTGCTCGGCAAGGGCGGCGAGGAAGCGGGCGGCAGGCCACCCTTCCTTGTCCGACTGTGCGGCGAGCTTCGGCCAGATCGCCTTGACGCCCGGCAGGCGGAGCTCATTGAGAAGCAACTCGACACGAGCAGCATCGACGGAGGTGGCGATGCTGGTCATGCTGCCTCTCCCAGATTCGAGCGGCCCGACATGACGCTGACGGAGGCGAGTTCATCGTAGACGTCGAGCGGCGCCAGCTTGACGGCGACGCGCGGGATCGAGGCCGCCTCGGGTCGGAAGCGGTCGCGCAGCGCGGCAAGATCGGGTAACTGTCCGGCGTCCAGATCCATCGCGATCGCCTTGGCGAGCTCGGCTTCGCAGGCTCGCTCGTGGGCCAGCGCTAGAAGTTCGACCGTCACCTTGCAGGCGCGCCGATCGTCACCGTGCTCCCGCAAGGTCTCGAACAGGCGTCTGTAAGCGGCGCGCGGGAAGAGCTGGTCGCGATAGACGAGGTTGAGGAGCGCCATCGGCTTGCGCCGCAGGGCATGGATGACGTGCCGATAATCGACGACATGCCCGCCCTGGCTCTCCGACACAGGCCGACCGCGCCGCAACGTCACAACCGGCGTGACGCCGAGGAAGCATTCGAGCCGGTCGTCGAAGATGCGCACACGCAGGCGATGGCCAATCAGCCTTGAAGGAACGGTGTAGAACACGCGCCGCAGGATGAAGCCGCCTGACGACGTCACCGGGATCACTTTCTCGTCGAAGTCGGTCGTGCGGCCTTTCGGCAGCGGCGCCAATGCCTCCTTCTCGAGCGCGATCGGCTTGGCGAGATTGGCGTTGCGCCGGCCGACAATCTCGTCGACAAAAGCCCGGTAGGCATCGAGACTGGCGAAGTCGCGCGTCCCCCGCAGCAACAGCGCATCTTCCAGTGCGCGCTTGAGATGGCCGTGCGCACTCTCGATCGAGCCGTTCTCGTGTGCAATGCCCGCATTGTTGCGTGTTGGTGCCATGCCATAGTGGCCCATCAGCGCAGCGTAGCGCTGTGTCAGATCCTCACGCGCGTCAGCCGCCAGATTGCGGAACGCCGCCGATAGGCTGTCGCTGCGATGCTCCCGTGGAACGCCGCCAAGCGCCCACAGGGCGTTCTGCAAGCCCTCCGCCAGGGCGACGAAGCTTTCGCCCCCGAGCACGACATGGGCATGCTCGAAGCCGGAGAACGCCAACCGGAAGTGATAGAGCCGGTGATCGAGTGGCTCACCTACGATGGTAATGCCGAGCGCGCTCACGTCGGTGAAGTCGGACAGACCCAGCCGCCCGGGCTCGTGCTCTTGGCGGAAGATCACGTCCTGTTCGGGGCCGTTGAGCGCCCGCCACGCATTGATGCGCCGCTCCAGCGTGCGTCGGATGTTGGGGTTGAGGTCGCGATGCCGCCGGCGCAGTTCGTCCAGCACACCGATCACGCGGATGCCGGGAGCAGCCTTCAGGATCGGAACGATCTCGGCGTCCCAATAGGGCGCGAGTGGATCGGATCGTCGCCGGCCCCTCGGCGCCTTCTTCTGCGATGGCGGGCGCGCATCGCCCTCAATCCGATACGCACTCGCTTTCGAGAACCCCGCCTTGGCCGCGGCCGCTTCGGGGGACAATGTCAGTCGGTAGGTCATGTACAGCCTCATCTGGTGGTCGGTGATGTGAAGGCCAGGCAAGGCATCGATTCCCTCTTGTCGAGACGAATCAAAAGCTTGCACCAGCCCCGCCCAGCCGCCAGACGGGTCCAAAAACGCGCGACGCCGATGGGGACGGTCCTCCGGTCGGGCTACGCCCTCCCTTCGGTCCGTCCCCATCGGCGCAGTCTCACCTTGATTGTCGCTGGAGTCTCACCCTGATCGCCGCCGCGCAGTTCTCCTACGACTTGGTCTCCATGACCGCCCCTCTGAGTGAGGCCACGCTGCAAGATGCACTCAAAGGATTGTGTGCTTCGGAACTTGTATTCTGCCGCGGCACACCGCCGAACGCGACTTACCGCTTCAAGCACGCGCTCGTGCATGAGGTGGCTTATCGCAGCTTGCTGCGGAGCCGTCGCCAGCAGCTTCATGCGAGGATTGCCGCCGTGCTGGAAGAGCATTTTCCGGAATCTGCTGAGACCGAGCCCGAGCTGCTCGGCCATCACTATGCGGAGGCGGGGCTGAAAGAGCGGGCCGTCGCTTACCTCCAGAGGGCGGGCGCACGAGCCCTGGAGCGCTCGGCCTACCTGGAGGCGATCAGTCACTTGGCCCGCGGATTGGAGCTGCTCGAGGCTTCTCCAGACTCCACCGAACGCGCGCAACGCGAGCTAGAACTGCAATTGGCGCTCGGATCGGCGCTGATGGCGACCAAGGGCTATGCCGCGCCGGAGGTGGAGCAGGCCTATGTTCGGGCAAGGGCGTTGTGTAGCCACATCGAACTCACGCCCCAGCTTTTCCCGGTGCTGCACGGCCTGTACAGGATCTATCACGTCCGCGGCGATCTGATCGCGGCGCGCGAGGTCGGGGAGCAGCTCACCGAGCTGGGGCAGAGCCTGGGCGATCAGACCCTGCTCGTGGAGGCCCACCGAGCTCATGGCGTGCCCTTGCTCTGGCTTGGAGAGGTAGCTCTCGCCCGCGCCAAACTGGAGGAAGGGACAGCACTCTACGATGCGAAGCTGCTGCGGTCGCATGCCTACACCTACGGCATTGATCCTGGCGTCGTCTGTCTTTCTTATGCAGCTCTCGCCTGGTGGTTTCTGGGCTTTGCCGATCATGCCCTCGATAGAAGCCAGCGAGCGCTCGCTTTGGCTGACGAACTCTCGCATCCTCACAGCCGCGCTTTGGCGTTGGTCTGGGCCGCATGGCTGCGCCAGTTCCGCCGCGAAGTGCCCAGCACAGAAGAAATGGCACAGGCAGCCATCCGGCTCTGTAGCGAGCACGGCTATCCCCTCTGGAGGCCGATGGGGGCGATCTTGCACGGTTGGGCGCTGAGCGAAAGCGGACAGAAGCCTGACGAGTGTATCGCGCAAATGCGGCAGGGGCTGGCCGATCTCCGCGCGACAGGCGCTGGACTCTGGCAGCCGTGTTTTCTCGCCCTGATTGCCGAAACATGTGAAAAAGCGAACCGGATCGATGAGGGGCTCACGGTTCTCGCCCAGGGACTCGGCATTGTTCAGGAACGGGCGGAACGCTTTTACGAGGCCGAGCTGCATCGGCTTAGGGGCGAATTGCTGCTTCGCCGCAGTCCAGCAAACGGTCCGGCTTGTGAGGCTTGCTTTCGAACGGCGCTCGCGATCGCGCGCAATCAGCAAGCCAAGTCCCTCGAGCTCCGCGCCGCGACCTCGCTCGCTCGGTTCTGGGCCGAACGCGGCGAGCGACACAATGCGCTGGATCTCCTCACGGGAATCTGCGGCTGGTTCACCGAAGGCTTCGATACCGTCGACCTCCAGGAGGCCCGAGCCCTACTGAGTGAGTTGGGCGGTCACGGCCTCAACTCGTAAATTTGCCGGGGGTGGCGCGGCCCATTGACTACGTCGAACTGCTAAAGGTCCGAGTTGGGTCAATCGCGTCGATCTCGCCGACGGGGGTGAGGTCCGCTTTACCGTCAGCAGCCGACAGGTGGACGAACGCCCGATTTCGTCGGTATGGGCCAAAGGACTAAACCGCTCGCGCGGTAGGACCCCGGGGCTGGCGACACAGCCAAGACGATAGCGCGACGGGGCGTCCTGTCTTGAGATGAGGGGTTCGCAACCTTCATCCAAGACAGGAGCATCCCCATGACCGACGAGGCAATGAGCCCGTTGCGCCGGCGCATGATCGAGGACATGACGATCCGCAAGCTCGCGCCGAAGACCCAACATGACTACGTGCAAAGAATCAAGAACTTCGCCGCGTTTCTCGGGCGCTCGCCGGATACGGCGACCTTCGAGGACGTGCGCCGCTATCAGCTACATCTGACGGCAAGCGGCGTTGGCGTGCCGACCATCAACCAGACCGTCTCGACGCTGCGGTTCTTCTTTCGGGTCACGCTCAAGCGCCACGAGATCGTCGAACACACCCATGTCATTCACGAGCCGCGCAAGCTGCCGGTGGTGCTCAGCGTCGAGGAAGTGGCGCGGCTGCTCGATGCCGCGCCGGGGCTGAAGTACAAGGCGGCCTTGAGCGTGGCCTACGGCGCTGGCCTGCGCGCCACTGAAGTGGTCTCGCTCAAGGTCTCCGATATCGACAGCAAGCGCATGATCATCCGCGTCGAGCAGGGCAAGGGCGGCAAGGACCGTCACGTCATGCTATCGCCGAGCCTGCTGGACCTGCTGCGGGCCTGGTGGAAGGCGGCGCGTCCGCAGGGTTGGCTGTTCCCGGGACGCGATCCGGCGCAGCCGATGACCACGCGCCAGCTCAATCGCGCCTGTCACGCCGCTGCGCAAATGGCGGAGATCAACAAGCGCGTCTCGCTGCACACCTTGCGGCACAGCTTCGCTACCCACCTCCTGGAGCAGAACATCGATGTCCGCGTGATCCAGGTGCTGCTCGGTCATGCCAAGCTCGACACCACGGCGCTGTATACCCGCGTCGCGACCAAGACGATCAGCGAGGTCATGAGCCCGCTGGAGCACATCGCGCTCAAACTCAAGGAGATCCGGCCGCCCGGCTGACGCCAAAGCGGTGTCGCGCCCGGCTTTGGAGGTTGCGGATATCTTCCGCGACCATGGCCCGGCATGGCGCAAGGCCCATGCCGGCCATGTCAGCCTCCACCAGCTCAAGGTGATGTCGGCGATCGAGCGCTGCCGCACGGCAGCCCTCGGCGGCCATGTCGCGCGCTGTGAGGACTGCGCCTATACGACCATCGCCTACAACTCCTGCCGCAACCGGCACTGCCCGAAGTGCCAGGGCGCCGCCGCGAAGGAATGGCTTGCCGACCGCGCGGCCGAGCTGCTGCCGGTGCCGTACTATCATGTGGTGTTCACGCTGCCGGCGGCCATCGCCGACATCGCTTACCAGAACAAGACCGTCCTCTACGACCTCTTGTTCAAGGTCTCGGCCGAGACCATGCTGACGATCGCCGCCGATCCGAAGCATTTGGGGGCCAGGATCGGCATTACCTCCGTGCTGCACACCTGGGGCTCGGCGCTCACCCATCACCCGCATGTGCACATGATCGTGCCGGGCGGCGGCATCTCGCTGGACAATAAGCGCTGGATATCGTGCCGGCCGGGCTTCTTGCTGCCGGTGCGCGTACTCTCCCGCCTGTTCCGGCGCGTGTTCCTGGAGAAGCTCGTCGCTGCCCACCAAGCCGGCCGCCTCAGCTTCTTCGGCGATTACGCCCACCTCGCCGAGGCGCAATCCTTCGCAGCTTACCTCACCCCGCTGCGCAAGGCCGAGTGGGTCGTCTACGCCAAGCGGCCGTTCGGCGGTCCCGAGGCAGTGCTGGCCTATCTGTCGCGCTACACCCACCGTGTTGCCATCGCCAACAGCCGCCTGATTGCCTGCGACCAGCGTGGCGTCACCTTCAAGTGGAAGGACTATCGCATCGAGGGCCGTGATCGCTACAAGCAGATGACGCTCGGGACCTTCGAGTTCATCCGCCGCTTCCTCATCCACGTGCTGCCACGCGGCTTCCACCGCATCCGCCACTACGGCCTGTTCGCCAAAGGCGCTTGCGCCGATAACATCGCCCGCGCCCGTGAGCTGCTCGCCGTTGCAAAACCTCAAGATGAGCCCACCGCTGCCGCCATCGATCCCAGCAAGCCGAGCTGTCCGTGCTGCGGCGGTCGCATGATCGTCATCGAGGTCTTCGCGCGCGGTGCAACGTCACGGTACCAGCCAACAGGTCCTCAGAGCGTCATCAGGATCGACACCTCATGACCGCGTCAAAGTCCTACAAATCTGCTCGTTACACGCGCCGGCTCTCGACCGGCCACGGCAGAGTGCACTCAGATGTAAAGCTGTCGTCTAAAATCGCCCGACAATTTGCTGCGTTCGACGCAATCTGTCGCTCTTCCATCAGCCGCGGCATCGTCAGCCAGCTTGCTGCGTCGGCTCGATCCCAATCGCACGCTCCGCCCGCGGCGCTCAAATCCCCATAGCGCACGCCGCACCACCAACGTATCCCCTCCCGCGGTTTCCTCCCTTGGAGGCTTTCGGACGCCGACCCTCGGAGCCCGCGGCACCGTCAATCATTGGGCCGGCATCCGAAACCCTTCACAGAAGGCGACATTGGCGGCCCGGACTCGATCTCTATTTGGTGCGCACCGCGGGTCAGCTCAGGCGCACCCCGGGTCAGCACAGTTGACGTTTCAACTTAGCGCATGACCGAAAGTCAAAGCGCGTTTGGCGCTGCGCTCTGATCCGTTTAGAGTATGGTGGGTCGGTGGGGCCTGGTGCGGCCATGGTGCAAGAGCGGGTCCGAGTCGAGCGAAGATTATCAGCGATCTTGGCCGCCGACGTGGCCGGCTATTCTCGGCTCATGCACAATGACGAAGAGGCGACACACGCCAAGCTGACGGCCCTTCTCGCCGGAGGTATCGAGCCCGCAATTGCGCAGCACGGCGGCCGCATCGTGAAGAACACCGGCGACGGGTTTTTGGCTGAGTTTCCAAGTGCAGTCGAAGCGGTGCGGGCTGCCATGCAATTTCAGTCCCGCATCAACGCACTTACCTGCGACGACGCGGAAGACAGGCGCATTCTCTTCCGTGTGGGGTTCAATATCGGTGACATCATCGTCGAAGCCCATGACATTTTTGGAGACGGCGTCAACATTGCGGCCCGGCTCGAGAGCATCGCCGAACCCGGCGGCATCTGTATCTCTCAGACTGTCTTCAATCACGCGCGCGACAAGGTGCCGTTCGACGTTGAGGAAGCGGGTGAGCCATTGCAGACGCCGAGCTCCGACGCGCCATGCGCAGGCCGCCGGGCAGCCTTGATGCCTGGGCCGCCTATCAGCGCGGCCTGTGGCATCTGGGCAAAGCGACCGCAGAGGACGATGAAAGCGCCGAGAAATTCTTCAGACAGGCGATCGATCTCGACCCGACCTTCAGCGGCAGCTACAGCGCGCTCGCTCTGTACCAGCTGCAAGCGGCCGCGCTCTACCAGAAGATTGGCCTGCGAGACGCGCAACGCTCGGCGGAGGCCTTGGCCCGGCGGGCGGTCGCGCTCGATGGTGCCGATGCCGAAGCCCGTTCGTGCCTTGGCTGGGCCTTGCAAGCACGCGGCGAGGCCGACGATGCGTTGGCGGAGATCGAGCGAGCTCTCTCTATGAGTCCAAATCTGGCGATCGCGCATGGCCATCGAGGCGCGACGCTGATCTTTGCCGGACGGCACAAGGAGGGGGTCATGTCTCTCAACGTGTGTATCAGGCTCGATCCCCGCGATCCCTATCTGGCAGTCCGCTTGTTGCACATTGCGTGCGGTTTATATTTCTGCGGCGAATACGAGGCTTCGATCGAGGCCGCAAAACGCCTGATCCGGTCGTATCCGAATTTTCCGATGATCTACCGCTGGTCCGCGGCGGCGCTGGGCCAGCTTGGCCGCACAGCGGAAGCGAAGGAAGAACTGGAAAAGGCCGTCTCGCGCGCACCGGGGGCCTTAGATATGTATGTCCGCAACAGAGCCCCGTGGTTTCGTCCACAAGACCACGCGCATCTCGTCGACGGTCTGAGTAAGGCCGGATGGAGGGGGTGAGGCTGCATTGAACTGCGGGCCATCCCTTCTGTTTGCAGCGAGTTGTTCGACGTTTCCCGCACGACGTCTCTTGTCGGATTGCCAAACATCCGGTTCGGGTCAATCGCGTCGGTTTGGCTCTCGGATGCGAACTTCCGGCCTACCCTTGTGAACCGACATGTCGCTGCACTTCGTCAACGGAAGCGATGGGCCATGAGCAGTCGCGAAGGCAGGGCGTCGCTAGCTCACTCGCTCAACAAGATGCGCACGCGAGGGTGCAGGGTCAAACCGATCGGCGAAATATTGCGTTTCGTTGGCGACCAGTCCTTCGCGGAATTCCATGATACTCACCGCGTATGATGGCATATCGTCGTAGGTAAGCACGAATTCAGTGACCCAGAGATTACCGCTCCCGATAATTCGCCGGACCGTAAAACGCTTCTTGTTTGGCTGGACGAACCTGCTCTCTTGAATGTTGTGCCGGCCCCGTATCCGCTCGCCGGATTGCGGATAATCAAGCACAGCATCCTCGTGATAGATCTCGTGTTCGGTCTTAAAGTCGCTCGTGTCCGAAGCATCCCAATGGCGCTCCAACGCCAGTCGCACGGTTCGATCATCCATCTCAATCTCCCACCTACCCCTCCCGCCTCTATCGGGCTTGTTGCGATCTCAGACCGGCAGTGTAATTTCGCAGACAAGTCCGTCTTTGCGCCAGTCAAAGTGAACTTTTCCCTTTAGCTGAGTGATCATTCCTTCAATGATGCGGCCACCAACGCCCTTTCGCGTGGGTTCCTGCGCGGCGGGACCGCCTGTCTCGGTCCAGCGTAGATCCAATTGACCGCGAGCCTCGTGCGACCATTGCAGGTGGACCTGGCCGTTGGACTGGGACAAAGCACCGTACTTCGCGGCGTTGGTGGCCAGCTCGTGCAGCGTCATGGCAATTGCCTGAGCGACGCCGGGTTCTAACACGATATGCGGTCCATCCATCAGCAGTCCCTTCCCCGAATATGGAGCGAGTTCCTGTTCGGCAATCGCCGATAGATCGGCGCCTATCCAGCGTGTCGCGACAAAGAGCGAGCAAACCCTCGCAAGCGCTTCGATCCGCCCAACAATCGTCTGTTTGAGATCTTCAGGCGAGCTTGATTGAGAAAGATTAACTGCTGCCAGAACGCTCGCGAGCATGTTCTTGCTGCGGTGCTCGGCCTCGCGTGCCAATGTCGTGATCATCTCCTGATTTTTCTTTTGCTCGGTGATATCTCTCGCGATCTTTGATGCGCCAACGATCTTGCCGCTGGAATCCTTGACAGGAGAAACGGTCAGCGAAACGACAATGAGGCTGCCGTGCTTAGTTTGGCGAACAGTCTCAAAATGGTCGATGCGCTCACCTCGCCTGATGCGAGTAAGTATCTCGCGCTCCTCGCTTTGCCGGTCCTCAGGGATAACAAGCGTAATGGGCTGACCAATCGCCTCACTGGGCGAGTAGCCGAAGATGCGCTCGGCACCCCTGTTCCAGCTCAAAATGATGCCATCGAGATTCTTGCTCACAATCGCGTCGTCGCTGGATTCGACTATGGAGGCGAGCCAGCGCAACCGTTGCTCACTTTCGCGAAGTGCATTTTCAAAGTCGCTATTTCGCGTCATAGGGATGATCCCCTGGTCCAGAAGCTCAGCGGGCCTTGACGGCAAAATCATAGCACCAATGTTCCGTCCAGCATCGACCCGCCAACGTAGAAATCTGGTGCCAGTTCATGAGTTCGCCTTTGGGTCAAACTGAGAAAAGCTCAACGCGAGCAATTCGCGTCGCGCTCGGCCACGCGAAGCAGACCCCGAACCGGCGAGCGACGGCTTCTCCGATAGGCAAAGGAACGGTTGCGCATACTAACTCCTATCTCGATTACGCGCTCGCCGCGAAGATGTCCCATCGGCCGGGTAGACCCTTCAGCTCGTGAGTCCCGCGGTCTGAGAACTTCAGCCCGGCACCGGCAACTAGGCCGGTGACGACTCGCGACACCAACACTTCATCTGGTCCGGCATGTGCCATTACACGCGCGGCGGCATGTACGGCGATACCCCCGATATCCCCTCCGCGCAACTCAATCTCGCCGGTATGAAGCCCCGCCCGCACAGGCAAACCCAAGCGCCTCGTTGCGGCTTCGAATGCCAGCGCGCAACGGATTGCCCTCCCCCGGTCCGTCGAACGTGGCGAGAAATCCATCGCCGGTCGTTTTGACTAGCTTCCCGCGATGCTGCATCACGATGTGTCGCGCCGTTTGGTCGTGTTCATCAAGCACCCGGCGCCACGCCTGATCGCCCATCTCAGCCGCCCGCCGAGTTGAATCGACGATATCGGCAAAGAGCACCGTCACCAGCACGCGATCGCTATCCAGCGCAGTCAGCTCCCGGTGACCCGTAACAAACTCTTCGATATCGCCGCACAAGCGCGGCCTGTCTCCGGGAAAAATGAGGTGGTCACTGCAATCTGCGTAGCACAAGAATTGAGCGCCCGGAATTTGCGAGGCCAAGAACTGCCCATTCTCGATGGACATGACATCGTTTTGACGGTGTATCACCAGCGTCGGCACTCGAACGGAAGGAAGAATGGCCCTCACATCGATCTCGATGTTGTACCGAGCCGCCATCTTGAGAGCGCCTGGACTAAATGCCAGGCGTTCCAGCTTGGCGTACCGTCGAGCAACATCGGGCTCATCCGCGTGGCTTGGGAGAAAGTGGCGGAGGGTTACCCCAGTACCCCAGCCGGCTGCCCACAAGTTGTCCACGCGGTTCACTATGTCCTCTCCCGACGGCCTGAATGGATAGCCGGGGGCACTGCTAAATCGTGCAAAGGCGCCGAAGAGCACGAGGTGCGAGACCCTTTCGGGAAAGGTCGCAGCAAACATGACGCTGATCGACCCGCCCTCAGAGCAGCCCAACAGCACCGCGCGCCTCGATCCGATCGCGTCCATGACGGCTCTGACATCGTCGATGCGCTGCTCGAACGATGGCATGCCGAGGTATCGATCAGACAGGCCTTGGCCGCTCTTATCAAAAATAACGACCCGCGCAAAAGTAGCGAGGCGGTCCAGGAAATCGGTATAGCCTGGAATTTCATGTAGGAATTCCACGTGAGTAATCATTCCTGGCACGAATATCAAATCGATCGGACCATCGCCCATCACTTGATAGGCGATGTTTAATTCGCCACTCCGGGTATAGCGCGTCTCGGGCGGCTCCAGTGTGCTCATGCGTTCCACCAGCAGCTATCGACCGCGTGCAAACCGCTGTCGCTTCGTTCGGTACCGCAGCTCACACTATCACCGAAGCACCGGAAGCCAACGCCCGGTTTACTCCTCACGGCCAACATCGAAGCCTCGGGCGGACTTTGTCGCGATGGGTCACGAGCGTCGCCATCTGCAACACTCGGCTGTACGTCGACTTCCGCTATGCCCCGTTCGCGACCGAGGTCTGGTGGCGGTGCAAATGTCGCGAAGGGCCACAGGCGGACATCCATGTTGAGACTCGCGGGCTCTAGCGTCGACCGCCCGAGGCAGGCGCTTGATCCGTTTGACGCACCACGCGGAATGTCGCACTCGCCCGTGCGATGACATCGTCGTCGGCTTTGACGAAACATTGCGCGAAGCAGATGGTGCTGCCAGTCTTGATCACCTCCGGCTCGACGGTGAGCCATTGTCCGACCCGCGCGCTTCCGATGTAATCCACTGCGAGCCCGATCGTCACCAATTGCGCCGCGCCTAACTGATAACCGCAACTATAGCCCATCGCGATATCAGCGAGCGTCGCAATTAGCCCGCCGTGAATTAGCCCGTGACCATTGGTATGCGGCTCTGCCAACCGCAATCCAATGATCACGACTTTGTCCGTCCGCTTTGAATACAATGGCTCCCAAGGATCGGTGAGAGGGCTCCGCCGTGTTCGGAGCTCGAAACCATCGGGGATCGCAGTATCGTTCATGCGCGGGCCCTTACATTGGCTGCGTGGTAAGCCAGCGCATCATAGCCGACTTTGTTTTGTCGGGTGAGTTGCTAATGTCCGAGTTGGGTCATAAGCGGCCTTCGAAGCGAGCGCGGCCACACGTCTGCTCTACCGACGATAACCGACATCACGACGGGATTATCGTGGTTCGACTAAGGGCCAACAACAGTCTACCGCACTTGTAGCATGCACTATTCGATTACCTCGTCGGCGTTGGCGATCAGTGTAGGAGGCACGGTCACACCGAGCGCGTTGGCAGTTCTTAGGTTGATGAGCAGCTCAAATCTGGTCGGTTGCTCCACGGGTAATTCGGCGGGCTTTTCACCCTTCAAAATCCGATCAACGTAAACCGCCGCACGGCGGGCCATCGCCCGCTGGTCAACTCCATAGGAGATAAGACCTCCAGCCTCAAGAAGCTCTCTTACGTAGCCGCAGCTCGGCAAATTACGCGCAAGTGCGAGATCCGCGATCACTTTCCTAGCCTGAAAGATCAAGCTTTCGCCGTTAGCGACCACCCCTTGCATGCCTGCCTTTACCATCGCGTCAAATGCGGGCTCGAAATCGCCGAGCGCGCGGACCTCGAAACCTTGGGTATCAACGCCGAGCTTTATCCCTGCCTCGGTCGCCTCCTGAACATAGAGGCTCGATATTTTGACGTTTGGATTGATGAGCAAGCCAACACGCGTAACCGTCGGGACAATCTCCTTAAGATACTGCAATCGCTTCGCACTGAGCTGGACAGAAAAATTCGACAATCCCGTAACATTCCCACCGGGTCGTGCAAAGTTTTCGATCAGGCCGGCTCCGATAGGGTCAAAACCGAACAGAAAGACTATTGGAATTGTTTTGGTCGCCTTCTTTAAGTGCGGCGCAGCCGCCCCGGCACCAACCAATACATCACACATTAAAGATACGAGTTCGGCTGCCATCCTGTCGAAAACCTCGGGCACTTCATCAGGAAAGCGATGTTCTAGCGTTATGTTCTGTCCGTCGACATAGCCCTGCTTCCTGAACCCCTCAACCAGGGACTGATAGTACGGAGTTTCTTCTTCGATGTTGGCGGCATGCCAGAGGACACCAATTTTGGGGATGCGATGCGGCCGTTGCGCGCGTGCTAGGCGTGGCCACATCGCAGCCGTGCTGCCGAGTAATGTGATGAATTCGCGTCGTCTCATGTGCTGCTCCAGCCAGAGACTGCTCGCGAGTATAGCAGCTTTTGGGCTTGTCTGTACCGCGCTGCAGCGCAATGAGCGCGGCAATGTCAGCTCAAAGGCTGCCCTGGTAGCCACAATGACATTGGTCGGGTCACCTCTACGAAGCGGACATCCCAGCGCTCTGGCGGAGGTCAGTCAGGGGCCACTAGCCGATCAAGGTCGCCCCGAAGCTACTTCGGATTGCGCGGGAACGGGATGAACCCATCCTGGTTCGGCATTCTCACCTTGGGCAGCGACTGCGCATCCATCACATCGTTCGATCCGACGATGCCGTTGAGATTGAGGATATAGGCCGATACGGCGTAGACCTCGTCCGCGGTCAGCGATTTCGATTCCTGGAATGGCATTGCGCGACGGGTGTAATCGAACAGCGTCGTTGCGTAGGGCCAGTAACTTCCCACAGTCTTTATCGGTGTTTTGTTCGGCGCCAGTGTGCCCATGCCGCCGGCGAGCGCTCCAGCGAGCGCCACACTGGGGCTGGTTCCCTTCTCGCCGTGACAGGCCTGACATTTCGCTACATAGATCGCTTCCCCCTCGATTGCGGTGCCGCGACCAGGCGGCAGACCTGCGCCATCCGGTCCGATGCTGATGTCCCACGCTTCGATATCAGCGGGCGTGATTGGTTGGCCGAGCTGCGGGGCTTGGGCCAGGGCCGGCGGTGCAATGGTCAGCATAGTTACGCAGACTGCAATGGGTTTAAGCGTAAACATTGCTGGCCTCCCCCTTCTCGTCGATGCGCCAGCTTGCGATGGCGTTGTAGTGATAAATCCCACGTAAGCCGCGCTCGTCGGCGAACTGTGCGCGCGTTGGCTGCACCATGCCCGTGTCGTCGGTGGCGCGGCTCTGCAGCACGGCGGGACCGCCGTTCCATTGCCACGCTGCGCGGAAGCGCACGGGGGCCTTTGGCAGGATCGGGCCCTGCAAAGCCGCCGGCGCCCAGCTTCGTCCGCCGTCAGCCGACACGTCGACCTGCCGGATGTTGCCGTTGCCCGACCAGGCAAGTCCGGAAATCTCGTAGAATCCCGGTCCCCTCAGGGCGAGCCCCGGCGACGGCCGCGTGATGACGGATTTGACTTCCATCGGAAACACGAACTGCCAGGCCTTTTCGTTCTTGAGCAGGATCGTGTACTTCGATGTTTCGTCTTTGGTCATGGCGGGGCCGGTAGTCAGCTTGAGGCGGCGCAGCCACTTCACATTCATGTTGCCCTCAAAACCAGGCAACAGCAGCCGCACCGGATAGCCATTCGAAGGCCGCACTCGCTCGCCGTTCTGATAGAGACAGAGCAGCGCATCATCCATCGCCTTGGTGAGTGGGATGCTACGGCTCATGGCGGCAGCATCAGCGCCCTCGGCGATCACCCAGCGCGCCTCGGGTTCGATGCCGGCTTCGTCGAGCAACGTGGAGAGCCGCACGCCAGTCCATTCCGAGCAACCCATGAGGCCGTGAATAGCCGCCACATTGAGCGGCTGGACCTGAGGCGCGTTGAGCGCCAGGCTGTTGCCGCCACACTCGATGAAAGCGATGCGCGATTGCATCGGATAGCGCGATAGCGCTTCGACCGTAAACACAAGCGGACGCTTCACAAGTCCATGGATCACCAGCCGGTGTTGATCGGGATCTATTTCTGGGGTGCCGGAATGGCTACGTTCGAAATGCAGTCCGGATGGAGTGATCATTCCGTCGAGCATGTGCAGCGGCGTGCGTGACGCGCCGACACCGGGCGGGTTCGGCGGCGGCGGAAACACTTTGACCACCCTGCTTTCGAACGGTGAGGGCTGGCCATAGCCCGCAAATCCCGCACCCGGCACCTTCATCCACGGCTGCACCGTAAGCTGTTCTGCCGATCCGCCGGACAGCCCCGCACCGGTCGCACCGAAAACGAGAGCGCCTTCAAGAAAGACGCGGCGACTCAAAATTCCATTGCCCGCCGCCGGATCGCTTGGTTCGGGATGTTTTTTTCCAGCCATGGGCGGCACTTCCTCGTTGCGATCAAACGAAGCATTTCACGTGCCTGCCCGCACGCTGAATGCTCGGTGAGGAGACCGGCACAAAAGGACGTCGGATCTATTGAGGGTGAGATGCCCGCCGACGGCATTCCCCGCTGCCATTTCACTCGAATGGAGACGTCGGCACGTCCCGAAAAGCAGCTCTAAAGAAGTGTATAAGGTCCCACGCCCTTTCAAAAGACCTTCATGTTGGCCAGAATGTCGCACAAACAACATGGTCAAAACCAGTGCCTCGATGGTCGCGCTAGGGACGAGGATTGCTCCTCGCCCCCCGCCCAGATCCCGGCGAGCGCTGCTAACGCACCGGGCTCCTCCCTCGGGTTTTGGCGTCGAAACGGTGACAGGGCAGCGGGTGTAGTGTCTTAATTGGCGGAAAGAAGCGTTCGACGAGGCGGATGAAGCGCTCCCAGGAGAGATCGGCCTTCTGACTCCGTCGCCGAAGCGTCTTCAGCCAGAGCCACCGCACCTGATTGCAGAACCACCACGTGCTCGGGTGGTTACCCGAGACGGCAAAGTAGTTCAGATGCCCTTGCAGCATCTGCTTCACCCATGCTCCCGGTTTGCGTGACGGGGTCGTGCATACGCTTGCGCAACTCCATCTTGATCGCCTTGAGCTTGGCTCGCATGCGATTCTTGATCGTCTTGCGCCCGATGACGAAAGAGCCCCACTTGCGTGATCGCGTGCAGAAGTGGGGGTGAAGCCCAAGAAATCGAACGTTTCGGGCTTCCCTTCGCCACGTCTCTCACGTTGCTTGGCCGCGTGGCGACCGAAGCGGATCAGCCGGGTCTTGTCCGGGTCCAACGCCAGTTCGAACGAGCGCAGTCTTTCGTGCAGGTCCTGCAGAAAGTCCTTCGCCTCATGCTCGTGCTCAAAGCCAACGATCGTATGATCGGCAAAGCGCACGATGATCATGTCGCCGGTCGCTTGGTCTGCCGCCATCTGTGGACCCACAGATCGTACGCGTAGTGCAGGTAAGCGTTGGCAAGGATCGGTGAAATCACCGCCCCTTGCGTCGTGCCGCACTGACTGCGCGTCACGCGTCCATCCTCAATGATGCCGACCTTGAGCCACTTCGCAATCAGGCGCAGGATGCGCTTATCCGCGATACGGTGCTCGAGGAAACGGATGATCCACGCGTGGGCCATGGCATCGTAAAAGCCCCGGATATCCGCATCCAGCACCCAGTTCACTCGCTTCCTGAGAATGCCGACGTGAAGAGCGTCCAGCGCATCGTGCTGACCGCGCCCCGGTCGAAATCCATAGGAAAAACCGACGAAGTCCTCCTCGTAGATGGCTTCCAGAACTGTCGCGACCGCCTGCTGGACGATCTTGTCCTCGACACACAAGATGGCGAGCGGCCGCTGAGATCCGTCCGCCTTCGGGATGTAGGTCCGTCGGGCCGGGCGGGCGCGGTAGCCGCCCTTGTGTATGCGGTCGCGCAGATCCGTCAGTTTCTCTTCGAGGTTTTCTCCGTAGGCCTGCCATGTCACGCCGTCGATGCCTGGCGCCGAGTCTTGCTCAAGTGCGCAGTAACTCTGCTCCAGGAGGTCGACGGTGATGTGATGCAGCAGTGCGGTGAACCGCACACTCTTGCTCTGTCGCGCCGCTTGGCGCACGGCGGCAAGCCCGTTCGACGCGGTACCCCGGCGCTGTGTCCGGGCCGCGGTCGCCTGGCCGCCGTTATTCCCCTCGGGCGAGGTCCTTTCCTCCACGGCCTCCACTGAGGGCGCGCCCTCTTTGTTCGGCCGCTTCATCGGTAATACTCCCTCGTCCGACTTCTCATCCGCGTACGTGCTCATCGTTCGGCTGTCGCCTTCATGAACCGGTCCGGCGTGCCTCTCCGGACACGGATGAGATCTCCCAGTTTCCGTGCAAAGAACTTCTCCACGTGCACAAGGTCTCCGACTGCGCGAGGTTCTTCCCATGCAAGCCACTACGTCATGGGACGATGTTGCCTTCTCTTCAACGGAACGAGATCGGCACCTCGAAATTGGACCCGTTTCGCAGCTCAATACTGGCCCGTGGTCTCCCCTGTGAACGCTTCACGTCGCCCCTCGCGGGTCGCTGTGCATCACTCGGGGTCGGGGCGGTTGGCTATTCCTTACCCCGTGGGGGACTTTCACCTCCTATTCTTTGCCAGCTAAACTGGCGCACTCCGAGTTGGGCCAAGACCTGAGGAGCCGGTCGGCAACTCAGGGCGTCCCCCGGAACTGCCAAGCCGTTGGAGCTGAACCTGCTTCTGCACCGAGACCGATCACGCGCGAACAGTGCGCAGGAAATGCGCGACCTCGTCCTTGAGACGTGTCGAATCGCGCGACAAAAGCCTGGCAGATGACAGGAGTTGAGCCGATGCGCTGCCCGTCTCGGCTGCGCCGCGTTGCACGTCGGCGACGCCGACGCTGACGTCGCCGGTGCCCTGGGCCGCCTGCTGGATGTTCCGGGCAATTTCGCCCGTCGCCGCGCCCTGCTGCTCCACTGCAACAGCCACGGCGGTCGCGATTTCGGACATTCTGGAAATAGTACCGCCGATATCGGCAATGGCCGCGACCGATTTTCCGGTGGCGTCCTGCATACCACTGACCTGCAACCTGATCTCCTCGGTGGCCTTCGCGGTCTGTTCAGCCAGCGCCTTGACCTCGCTCGCCACGACCGCGAAGCCACGACCGGCATCACCCGCGCGCGCGGCCTCGATCGTCGCATTGAGTGCTAGGAGATTGGTTTGCGCTGCGATGCTGTTGATAAGGTCGACGACGTCGCCAATTCGCACGGCCGCTTGCGCCAGGCGGGTGATCTGCTCATTCGTGACCCTGGCCTGTTGCACCGCCTCGGTGGCGATGCGCGAGGATTCTTGCACTTGCCGGCCGACTTCTCCCACCGACGCGGCCAACTCTTCGGAAGCGGACGCCACCGACTGGACATTGGTCGTCGTCTCCTCGGAGGCGGCAGCGACGCCGGTCGCTACATCTTGGGTACGCTCGGCCGTCGCCCTCAGCGTGCCCGCCGATGCCTCGAGTTGGCTCGACGTAGAGGAGACCGTCTGAACGATTTCGCCCACCGCACCTTCGAACAGGTCGGCAAGGCGATGCATCTCGCGGCTCCGGAGCTCGGCCTGCTGGTGCTCCTGCTCGGCTCGCGCCTCCTCTGCATCCTTCTTGGCGATCAGCGCCTGCTTGAACACCTGCAACGCATCGGCCATCTGGCCGATCTCGGTGCGCTCGCCCTGATGGGTTACTTCTGCCGACAGATCGCCGGCGCTGAGGGCCTGCATCGGCGAGACGATTGCCTTGATGCCTTGCGATACGGTTCTCATCACGAAGAAGGCAACGAGGGCACCGAGGATTCCGGCGATCGTCACTGTCGTCACTAGGGTCTTGACCGCACGACTGTAGGCGATCGCGGCCTCGGCTCCCGCAGCGTCCGCGCCCTTGTTGTTGAGGTCAATGGCACTCGCCAGGACCTTATCGGCATTGAGGCCAATGGGATTCACGGTCCTACTGTTGAGATCGTTGGCCTCTTGAGGAAAACGACCAGCCGCAGCGCGCGACAGAAGCAGCACCTCCTGAGCGCCCCTCATGTACTCGTTCCAGAGGCCGTGCCATTCGTCAAAGAGCGCACGCTCCTGCGGAGCGGAGATTAGCTTCTCGTAGTCCGCAATGTTCTGCGCCATCCTTTCAACGATCGGCTCGATGCGCTTATCAAGGTCCGCCTTGTCCTGCACACGGTCGAACAAAAGATGCTGCCGCACAGCGTTGCGGTAAGTGATGGTGGTTGCGCGCAACTCGCCGATCACGCGGACGCTCGGAAGCCAGTTGCTCCGGATGTCGACGACCGCTGCGTTGATCACCTGCATATTCCAGACTGCGAAAGCGCCGGTGGCGATCAGAGCCAGCAAGAGGCCGGCGACGACCGCGGTAATCTTGGTTCGTATGGAGATCTTGGAAAACATGACATGCCCCGAAAACATCAAAAATGACGCCCTCCGGCCCCAATGCATCTCGGGCGGTCGTCTCTCTCCCCGGACCAGGACCAAATTGCTGTCAGCCCCGTGCCCATTCGTGCTAGAGTTTGTATCGATCTTCCTTTAAGCGATTGTTACTCCCTGACGCTGCTCGACAAACCGAGGACAACTTTTGCGTGAATTGTACGTGATCGACCTGTATTGCCGAGGACCAGATGGACAACCTCCTGAAAGAGCACACTAGGCCTTCCCCTCCCTTAGCCACGCCAGAGTTGCGGCTGGTGCGGGCGGGCGCTCGCGGGGTAGCGGCGCGACGCTACCAACGGGATGACGCCAGGGCGCCCGTGATCGCTTTCGCTGACCTTTCCCCGAGCGGAGCAATGAGACCATTTCTTCAAGCGGGATGAACTGATCGGGCCGCAGAGCCCTCTGTTTGGATGCTGCCAGCGCAACAAGAGCGCCCTATGAACTGGTGGGCCATCGCATCATCGTCGGGTGCAGCGTCGGAAGCTGCTTCAAACCGGTAATGTCGCTGTAGACGAGCATAACCCGCCCTCCTAGGTCGGGCTGCGGCTGACCCGCAGCCACCTACCGTCCGGGAGTGGGCTTCCACGCTCGCCATCGCTAAAGTTGCCTCGGAGAGTGAGTCAGGGTGAGTTGTCCTCGCTTGATACCCGCGCCCCCCGCAACCAACCGGGGTGAACGAGCTGTGGCACGCAATGAATGAATTCGCTTGGCTCTGGAATTGGAAGGGCGATCTGGCCATCGCCACTATCGAGGAGGACGCCCTCGCGGGACTTCTGGAGGGCACCCGGACAGGCGTGCCTGGGCCGAGCGCCGCTGGGCCGCCTGGCGATCCATCATCGCCTTGATGTTGTCCCGCATCCTCCCCATTCCGCTCAGGAGGGTACCCAGCTCATCACGCTGCCCTTCGGAACGTCCGTATTCAAGTCACCATCAGCAATGCTCATTGCCGCTTTGGAGGCAATCGCGACTGGGCCGATGATCCGCGTGCCAACATCCACGAGAACAGCCCGGAGAGAAGAAGGGCAACGGTCAGGCCGGCCACGTTGAGTTGCAAGTCCCGCCTGATTGCAGCAAGCGCACGTTGACGGAATAAAAAGCCATCCCCGGCCGTATAGTTCACCAGCAATTCAATCTGACCGCTTCTCCCTCCCTGGGCGATTGCGCGCACTGTAAGGCTCCATCCGGTTATCAAGTCCTCCCCGACCCTGCCCTTCTTGGGTCAACGATCCACTGCGTAAGCAGTCTGATGAAGCAGTTCACTCCGCTGAGCGGACCCTGCCTAGAGAACGATCAATCTCACCGCATCCAGGACCGGCCTTTCGCTCCTCGATGCGAGGAAAGTCGGCACGATAACCGCACGCTCACAGCCGATTGATGGTAGTGCGAAGCTGCGCGAGGATCGACAAGAACATGCCCAGTTGGTGCAGAGCAGACGTTTCTGAGGAAGACGTTGCTCTCTCTCGCGTTGAGCGAGCTGCGTCGTCGAGCTGATTGAGCGCGACGATTAACATCTCCTTCGAGAGGCTCTTGATGCGAGCGAAATGGACCATGGCATCAGCGAGATCCGGGTATCGCGTCGCGATTATCTCGATGCTGTCGTCGGCGGATCTTGGGCTCTTGAGTTTTAGTTGAATGACTTCACTCATTGCTAAAGTACCTTCTCTCCTGCGCTGGATGCATTTTTGGTAAAGGGCGGTCGAAACTCGCACGGTTCGGCTAAAGTCCTGCGAGCCAAAAGCTTCAATGTTCGCTGCTGGCTAAGCTGCCCGCACGTTAGCTAGAAATTTCTGTACTTCCAGCTTCAAACGGCTGCTGTCCTGAGACAACAATTTCGCCGCGGCAAGAGCCTGGGTAGATGCAGTGCCCGTTTCGCCAGCGCCCCGGTTCACCTCGGCGATGTTCGAGGCGACCTCGGCAACCCCAATCGCAGCCTGCTGTACGTTGCGCGTAATCTCGTGGTTGGCGGCGCCCTGCTCCTCGACCGCTGCGGCGATGGTGGCACAAATTTCTGAAATCCGCCTAATGACGCCGCTAACCTCGTTGAGGCTCGCAACGGACTCGCGGGTGGACGACTGGATTCCGACGATCTGATCGCTGATTTCCTTGGTTGCCTTGGCCGTCTGTTCAGCCAGGGTTTTTACCTCTGACGCAACGACCGCGAATCCGCGACCAGCTTCTCCAGCCCGAGCCGCTTCAATCGTCGCATTCAAGGCAAGAAGGTTGGTTTGTCCGGCGATCGCATTGATGATCTCGATGATCGTTCCTATCTTGCTTGCGGCCTGCGAAAGCGAATGGACTCGTTCATCAGCGCCCTCCGCCTGGCGCACCGCTGCACCGGCAATGCGTGCTGATTCTTGCACCTGCCGGCTGATCTCGTTGACCGAAGCCGCCATTTCTTCGGTGGCCGAAGCGACCGACTGCACGCTCGCTGAGGCCTGCTCGGATGCTGATGCGGCTGCGCTGGATTGATGCTGGGCCGAATCGGCGGTTTTCGTCAGCGACCCGGCGGAGGCCTCGAGCTCAGTGGACGCAGAGGAGAGGGTTTCGACAATCTCGCCCGCGGCGGCTTCAAACAGATCAGCGAGCTTGCGCATATCCGCCTTCCGCTGCTCGGCCGCCATGCGATCCTGGTCGGCTTTGGCCTCGGCTTCGGCTCGTGCCTTTTCGGCCGCCTTGAGCTTGAAGCGTTCAACCGCACTTGCAATCGCACCAATTTCGTCTCGGCGACCAAGACCAGGAAGCACAACATCAAAATTTCCATTTGCAAGCTCCAACATCGAACCGGTCAGCGCTCGAATCGGGGTGCTGATGCTCCGCGAGGTAACGACCGAGAGCGCAACACCAATCAGCAGACTCAGAATCCCGAGGACCGAGGCCATCTTTATGGCTGTGACAAGATTCTCTTCCGCCCTCGATACCGTCGCTTGCGACGCTTTCTCGTAATCCTCGGCGAGTGGCTCAGCAATGGTTTCAATATTGGCCCCAGCCGCGAGAGCTGCACTGACTGCCGACTTTGCCTCTGAGGTATCCAGAGCGGTATTTCTTCCCTTGAACTCCCTCAGCCTGAGCGCCTTAGCTTGGTTGTCTTCGACCGCCGCCTTCAGCTCCTTGGCCCGGATCAGGCGGGCGGCGTCCTTCGTGTCGGCAATGAGCTCATCGAGTAGTACGAGCGCCTTCCTATAAGCGTCGGTGGCCTTTGCCCAATGCAACTGGTCATCGGTCGCTAGAGCAAGCCAAACGTGCATGCGTGCCTCGAAGACACGCTTTTCTATGCGCTCGTCATCGACGACGTGATTCTTTTGTCTGACCACCACCGCGAAAGCGTCATTCGCGTTGTAGGAGGCATAGATTGAGTACCCGCCGATCGCGGCCGTCAATACTAGGAGTAAGCCGAAGTCGATCATAAGGCGACCGGCGATCTTGACGTTCGTAAGCATTGCAATGACTTTCCAAATTGGAACGAAAACAAAAATTCTACGTGGTGGACGCTTTCGACTTGGCGATTTCGAGCATTTGCTCGATCAGCCTCAGATCACCTTGCAGCTTTGCCTTGATTGAGGGATTTGCGATCTCTGCTGCCATCTTTCGTATTCGCAGGTGACTCGCTTCCAGCAGGGTAATGGCGCCGGCAATTTCCAGCGTTGCATTCATGCGCAAGACTTCGACCTGCGAGAATGGTTGGCGATCCGGCGGCGACAGCGTCGGATCGCCACTGGGACACGATTGTTTAGATACGCGGCTTGGCCTCGTAAAATTTAGCACGTTTGACATTGTGGTCTCCACCGACCCAATGCTGGGAATGCATTGCGCAAATCAATCTAAAATTGTTCAATCCTTGTCTTCGAATAATTAAGGGTTTCTTACTCGCCCATTATTTGGTCGTGCCCGATGGTATTACGCAACCAGAACGCGATGCGGCGTCGTGTCGCAGAGAGCGAAATGCGGGCTCGAGCCTCGCACTGATAGGCCTGATGGGATTCTGTTCGAGTTCGATGCGTATGGCGCGTCGAGCCAATGTCAGGTGCTGACTTGATCGTACGCCGCCCAGCGACGCAGGCGACTAAGCCTCCATGTCCATCGCCCTCGTCGTTCGTTCACGCCAAGCTGAGTCGTCGCCTCTGCGAACGGCAACATGGACGGTCGGTGTTGGCAGGAGCATTATCGGCCTTCCAACGCCCGACCGTGCTCAACACCATCTGCTCGATAGCCGTTTGCTCCTACCTTAGGCTGCGATTCCTTACGTCCGCGAGGCGAGACACATGCAAGCGGCCCAGGGCTGGGGGCCCCGCCACACCGGCCTGATCGCGACGTGTTAAGATCCTGGTGCAGCGACTACGCAATCTGCAGACGTTGCAGGAAACTCCGAACTCTATCTCGCAGCATTCGAACCTCACCGTTGATTCGATCTGATGCATTGCTCACGCGCGAGGCGGTTCGTCCAGTCGCCTCAGACGCAAGAGTGATGCGGTCACGTCGGACTGGCGGCTGGTGTCTTCGGCCTCGGCAGCCATGGAAACCGAGCCTTGGTTGAGGTCCAGGGCGGCCTCTGCAAGGGAAACTCGCGATGCGGTCCATTTTTCGCGCAAGGACTCGGCGAGGCTGGCCAATTCAACCACCTTTCTGTCCAAGACGTATACGCCCTGGTTGATAAACGAGCCGGGAATGAGCGGTGAAGCGGGGGGCGTCCGGTCAACCATTTCTCGCATGTTCGAATCGGCGGATGCCGGAGAGCTCATGGTGCTTAAGACGTACTGAGTTTCCAAGTTGGGCTGTTCTGAATGGCACGCCATTCAGAGTAAAATTGCGAACTCATGTGTCATTGACATTACATTGTAATTCTCGCGCGTCGTGGGCTTCCGCTGCCAAACCTCGCCAGCGGGGAGAGGAGCACACCAGAGCGATAAGCCGCGGTTCGCCTGAGGGCTGAGCCCCCAGCTCAATCAGACACAGATCTTAGGGCTTGGGCTTTGGAGGCTAACCCCAACACCATTACATAAGGCCTCCATTTCAGCCAGGATGGTGAATCAGGGAGACTCTGATTTAAGAATCCCAGATCGATTCAACCTAACCTCATCCCGCTTTAGGCGACTCGCTTTTCGCTCGCGATCCGTTCCCCGCCTGGGCTGGCGACCACGCGGTCGCGTCCGTCGTGCTTGGCCGCGTAAAGCGCTACGTCCGCCGCCCTGACAAGATCGTGCGGCACGTAGTCTTCGCCAGGGACCATGCACGCCAGTCCAATGCTGACCGTCGGCAGTTCGCCCTGCGTTTGGCGCAGGACCGTCAACTTCTCGCGGATCTGGCGAGCGACTTCGAATGCCCCGGCCTTGCCGACGCCCGGCAGCAGCACGGAGAACTCTTCCCCGCCATAGCGGGCACCAAGATCGGATGGGCGTTTCGTACTGCTCGCAATACATTGCGCGACGGTTGCAAGCACGGCATCGCCAGCCTGGTGTCCGTGTCTGTCGTTGTATGCCTTGAATTGATCGACATCGATCATCAGCAGCGAGACAGGCGTGCGAGCGCGCGAGGCCCGGCGCCACTCGACGGCCAGGGCATCATCAAAGCTGCGCCGGTTGCCGAGCATCGTCAAGGCGTCGGTTGTAGCCAGAACCGCGAGCTGGTTTTCCGCGGCCGCGCGGCGCTTCAGCGCCGCCAACAGGTAAAACATCAGAGCGATCGAGAATGCGACAAGCGCGGCCACCACAAGGCCGATCCACCACAGCTGTTGCCACCAATCTGCGTAGATACTCGTGAGCGCGATGCCTTCCGCCAGCAGCAAGGGATGTGTCCCGACCTGCTGAAAGACGTACAGGCGGCTGACCTGGTCAACTATGGACTTCGTCGTATAGAAGCCGGAGCTGCGCGCGGGAAAATACTTGAATATCTGCGCGTCCTTGATGCTTTGCCCGAGCTTGGTGATGTCGAAGGGGGCACGCATCAGGATCGTTCCGTCGCTGCTAAACAGCGTCATCGCACCCTTGGGACCGAAATCCAGCTTTCTGAACAGGTTGTGGAAATAGCTCAGCCGCATGCTGCCGGCGGCGATGCCGTCAAAGGAGCCGTCGCGGCCGCTGATGCGCCGGCTCAGGCTGATGAGATATTCCCCGTCAGGCGTGACCCAGGGTGCACTGATGAAAAGTCCTGCATCCGGCCGCTCCTGATGCACCCGGAAAAAATCGTGATCGGCAAAGTTCGCTTCGCGCGGCCTGACGGTTCGGGAGTCCAGCCTGACGTTCCCCGCCGCGTCGAGAACCAGAATTGAACCCAGATCCTTTGCCGTTGCGGCCCGGTCGAACAAGACGACCTGCCGGAGTTCAGGACTGACGCGGTTGATCTCAGGCAGTTTCACGCCATCGGCGACGGCCTGCAAGGACAGATCATACAGCTCGATGTTGCGGTCGATCTCGCTCGCGATGCTGGCCACGAGATTGGTGGCAGCCTCCTTTGCGTGCTGAAAATCCTTCTCGGCCATTTCCCAGAGGATGGCCGCACAGATGCCGGAAAAGCCCAGAGTGAGACCGACGCCAAGCGCGAGCAGGCGCTTGGTTGGCACCGTCCTCGGCTTTGTCACAAGCCCATGCACTCGCTTGGCCCCCGCACTCCCGCCCCGCCCCCGGGGGTCGCCCTCTCATAAGGAAAGCGACTTGAGAAAATGGGCTCGAAGCGGACGTAATTTGTAATTTCGAGGTAAGGGTTTGTTAACCGGTGTCCTCAGAATACTTGCTCGAGGCTCGGCGAGGGCAGCCGACGTGCTGGCCCGCGTGCCAGACCACCCCGCCAAGCGCATTCACGAACTCCTTCCTAGGAACAGCCACGGCTCCTCAAAGAGGGCTCCATCAGAGAATATGAAGCCCGTTGTCGACGATAATGGTCAAATTCTGTGGCGTGTTGTTAAAGGTCGCAATCGTAACCGCTTCGCCTCCACCGGCACCATCAAGATCGACCTTAAGGGTGCCGTTCAGCGAATCGTAGGACACGAAATCGTGGACGTCACCGTCCCCGATGTCCAACAACGAGGTCAGATCTACCTTGTCCTCGCCGAATTGATAATCAGCGACCATGTCAGCAGCTTTAACGTCATTGAAAACGAACGTGTCTGCACCGGCGCCCCCCGCGAAGGTCTCGCCGATTCCCGCCAAGCCGAAGATCATGTCGTCGCCGTCCCCACCGGTGAGCAGTTTGTTTTCCGGCGGAGCATTCGTCGCAACGTCAAGCGCTACCTCCACATAGGAACCAGAGGAGCCATCGGCGCGCGTGAAAATGCCCTCTCCTATTACTTCTTGGCCGCTAATTTCATTACTCGTTGGGGTTGAGGGGACCTCAATTGTCTCAATGCCTGCATCGGAAAGACTCGTAAGTTCACCCTCGTCGGTCGAACCGTCGACGTCGGCATCTTTCCAAATCAGAAGATTCTGAAAGGCTTGGTCGTTGCTATCAATCAACTGATCATGATTAGAGTCAAGCGAAGCGAGAGCCTCTCCGCCGGAAGAGAAACTGCCTGCACCAAAAACAGGAGTGAATAGTTCGGTGCCATCGTCAATCAAGCCATTACCATTGAGATCCATTGCGAGAATCCCATCGCCAGAGGAATTCCAGGCTACTTGATCGCGGGTTCCATCACCATTTATATCGAACGAAACCCCTTCGGCGATTGAGGAAAAAGTGTACCCGTTTTGCCCCAGATCGAGGATCAGAGGATCGGTCACTGTCGGTGGAGTTAATGAGACCTGCAGTTCATAGGTGACGGCGGCATTGAATGTAGTTCCGTCAGGATCTCCGCTCGCCCAGCGCCCCACCTGCACATAGTAGGTACCGGCGTTCAATGTTGCCGCCAAGAATGAATCGTTGTGGTGAACGCTACCCGGATCTACCGGTGACGAATCGTCATTAGAGGCTATGATCGTTTGGCTAGAGTTTAGTATGTTGATCCAAGAATCGTAATGGCTGACGTTTCCTATGTTCCCGGTCGAATCCTGTCCGTGATCAATGTCCAGAACGACCAATGTGCCATTCGTTGTCACAGTAAACTTGTAATAATCGAATTCGTTAATTGTACCTGTTGCCGCGATGGTGACTGAGGGGCGCGAACTTGCAGACGTAATCTCGGGGTCGTTGGAGAGTTGAAGCACCAAGTTGTCGATGTTAACGGCATTGGCAGCGCTAGAGTTAGTGCCGGTCCCCACATTGACAGTTGTAGCATTAGCCGGAAGCGCGTCGTTGTCGCCAATTGTCCCAACTCCCTTGGCGTCGAGAATCGTTGCGTTTACTGGGCTACTAAGATTCACGATCAGCGCTTCGGACAGCTCGGCGATCGTGTCCTGAGTTGTCTGAATTGTAATAGTCTGGCTGGTGATACCGGGAGCAAAGATCAAAGTACCGGAAACAGAGGCGTAGTCGCCCGAAAGGGCTGTTGCATTAGCCGAAAGGTAATTCACCGAAACAGTATTCCCAGACGCCGCGCTCAGCGAGACGGTAAAATTTAACAAACCGCCTTCCGTCACCGCCGCATTGCTGATCGAGATAGTTGGAGGATTATCGTTATCAAGAATCGTGGCTATACCTACCCCGTCTGAGATTGTTGCATTGGTCGGCGCGTTCAGATTGACAGTAAAAGTTTCGTTCGGTTCGTCGAGCAAGTCATTAGTCGTTGCCACGGTGAAGGTCTTGCTAACCTCGCCCGGTGCGAAGGTAACCGTTCCGCTGGCTGGAGCATAGTCAGACGCGTCCGCTGTACCGTTCGCCGTTGCATATTGAACTGACACGCTTTGTCCGGACGCAGCGCTTAGGGAAACGGTGAAGGTCGCACCGGCTCCTTCATTGATTGGTACATCGTTGATCGTGATGCTAGGAGGATTATCATTGTCAAGAATCGTACCTACACCCAGACCATCTAGGATCGTTGCATTGGTCGAATTGCCCAGATTGACCGTGAATGTCTCGTTCGGTTCGTCCAGCAAGTCGTTAACTGTCGCCACGGTGACTGTCTTGCTAACCTCGCCCGGTGCGAAGGTCACCGTTCCACTGGCTGCCGCATAATCAGATGCGTCCGCTGTACCGTTCGCCGTTGCATATTGAACTGACACGCTTTGTCCGGAAGCAGAGCTTAGGGACAGTGTGAAAGTCGCGCCGGCCCCTTCACTGACCGTTACATCGTTTATCGATAGCGTCGGAGGAACGTCGGAGGCCCCCACCACCTGTACCGTATAGGTCTGAGTCGCGGGCGCCGCATTGCCATCGTTCACGGTCACCGTGAAAGAGTCGCTGTCAGAATCGCCGGCGTCGAGGGCCTCGATGGCCGCCACGTTCTTGGCAAAACTGTAGGTCCCGGAAATGGTATCGACCGTCAGCGTCCCGTAAGTGCCGACCTTGCTTACTGTGCCGTCGCCGTTGACGATGACCCCGATTCCTCCAATACCGTACGTTAGCGCATTGCTGTCAATGTCCGCTCCGGCGAGGGTACCAGAAAGCCCGGAATCAACCGTGCTCGCACTCTGATCGATTTCCGAAATAGATCCAGCATTCACCGGAGCTAGAACCGGCCCGTCATTGGTGCCGGTGATCGTCACGGTCACGGTCGAGCTGGACTGCGCCCCGTGCTCGTCCTGCATCGTGTAGTTCAGCGTCACGGTGGCCGTGGCGCCCTCGGCCAGATGATCAAAGTCCGTGCCGGGGTCGAACACCAGCTTGTTGCTCGCCACGCTGGCGCTGCCCTGGTTGGACGGCGCGCTGGCCGACAGCAGCGTGAACACGTGGCCGTCATCGACGTCCGTATCATTTGCCAGCACGTCAATCGTCAGCGCCTGGTTCTCGCTGCCGCTGGCGGTATCCGCAACCGCAACCGGCCCGTCATTGGTGCCGGTGATCGTCACCGTCACGGTCGAGCTGGACTGCGCCCCGTGCTCGTCCTGCATCGTGTAGTTCAGCGTCACGGTGGCCGTGGCGCCCTCGGCCAGATGATCAAAGTCCGTGCCGGGGTCGAACACCAGCTTGTTGCTCGCCACGCTGGCGCTGCCCTGGTTGGACGGCGCGCTGGCCGACAGCAGCGTGAACACGTGGCCGTCATCGACGTCCGTATCATTTGCCAGCACGTCAATCGTCAGCGCCTGGTTCTCGCTGCCGCTGGCGGTATCCGCAACCGCAACCGGCCCGTCATTGGTGCCGGTGATCGTCACCGTCACGGTCGAGCTGGACTGCGCCCCGTGCTCGTCCTGCATCGTGTAGTTCAGCGTCACGGTGGCCGTGGCGCCCTCGGCCAGATGATCAAAGTCCGTGCCGGGGTCGAACACCAGCTTGTTGCTCGCCACGCTGGCGCTGCCCTGGTTGGACGGCGCGCTGGCCGACAGCAGCGTGAACACGTGGCCGTCATCGACGTCCGTATCATTTGCCAGCACGTCAATCGTCAGCGCCTGGTTCTCGCTGCCGCTGGCGGTATCCGCAACCGCAACCGGCCCGTCATTGGTGCCGGTGATCGTCACCGTCACGGTCGAGCTGGACTGCGCCCCGTGCTCGTCCTGCATCGTGTAGTTCAGCGTCACGGTGGCCGTGGCGCCCTCGGCCAGATGATCAAAGTCCGTGCCGGGGTCGAACACCAGCTTGTTGCTCGCCACGCTGGCGCTGCCCTGGTTGGACGGCGCGCTGGCCGACAGCAGCGTGAACACGTGGCCGTCATCGACGTCCGTATCATTTGCCAGCACGTCAATCGTCAGCGCCTGGTTCTCGCTGCCGCTGGCGGTATCCGCAACCGCAACCGGCCCGTCATTGGTGCCGGTGATCGTCACCGTCACGGTCGAGCTGGACTGCGCCCCGTGCTCGTCCTGCATCGTGTAGTTCAGCGTCACGGTGGCCGTGGCGCCCTCGGCCAGATGATCAAAGTCCGTGCCGGGGTCGAACACCAGCTTGTTGCTCGCCACGCTGGCGCTGCCCTGGTTGGACGGCGCGCTGGCCGACAGCAGCGTGAACACGTGGCCGTCATCGACGTCCGTATCATTTGCCAGCACGTCAATCGTCAGCGCCTGGTTCTCGCTGCCGCTGGCGGTATCCGCAACCGCAACCGGCCCGTCATTGGTGCCGGTGATCGTCACCGTCACGGTCGAGCTGGACTGCGCCCCGTGCTCGTCCTGCATCGTGTAGTTCAGCGTCACGGTGGCCGTGGCGCCCTCGGCCAGATGATCAAAGTCCGTGCCGGGGTCGAACACCAGCTTGTTGCTCGCCACGCTGGCGCTGCCCTGGTTGGACGGCGCGCTGGCCGACAGCAGCGTGAACACGTGGCCGTCATCGACGTCCGTATCATTTGCCAGCACGTCAATCGTCAGCGCCTGGTTCTCGCTGCCGCTGGCGGTATCCGCAACCGCAACCGGCCCGTCATTGGTGCCGGTGATCGTCACCGTCACGGTCGAGCTGGACTGCGCCCCGTGCTCGTCCTGCATCGTGTAGTTCAGCGTCACGGTGGCCGTGGCGCCCTCGGCCAGATGATCAAAGTCCGTGCCGGGGTCGAACACCAGCTTGTTGCTCGCCACGCTGGCGCTGCCCTGGTTGGACGGCGCGCTGGCCGACAGCAGCGTGAACACGTGGCCGTCATCGACGTCCGTATCATTTGCCAGCACGTCAATCGTCAGCGCCTGGTTCTCGCTGCCGCTGGCGGTATCCGCAACCGCAACCGGCCCGTCATTGGTGCCGGTGATCGTCACCGTCACGGTCGAGCTGGACTGCGCCCCGTGCTCGTCCTGCATCGTGTAGTTCAGCGTCACGGTGGCCGTGGCGCCCTCGGCCAGATGATCAAAGTCCGTGCCGGGGTCGAACACCAGCTTGTTGCTCGCCACGCTGGCGCTGCCCTGGTTGGACGGCGCGCTGGCCGACAGCAGCGTGAACACGTGGCCGTCATCGACGTCCGTATCATTTGCCAGCACGTCAATCGTCAGCGCCTGGTTCTCGCTGCCGCTGGCGGTATCCGCAACCGCAACCGGCCCGTCATTGGTGCCGGTGATCGTCACCGTCACGGTCGAGCTGGACTGCGCCCCGTGCTCGTCCTGCATCGTGTAGTTCAGCGTCACGGTGGCCGTGGCGCCCTCGGCCAGATGATCAAAGTCCGTGCCGGGGTCGAACACCAGCTTGTTGCTCGCCACGCTGGCGCTGCCCTGGTTGGACGGCGCGCTGGCCGACAGCAGCGTGAACACGTGGCCGTCATCGACGTCCGTATCATTTGCCAGCACGTCAATCGTCAGCGCCTGGTTCTCGCTGCCGCTGGCGGTATCCGCAACCGCAACCGGCCCGTCATTGGTGCCGGTGATCGTCACCGTCACGGTCGAGCTGGACTGCGCCCCGTGCTCGTCCTGCATCGTGTAGTTCAGCGTCACGGTGGCCGTGGCGCCCTCGGCCAGATGATCAAAGTCCGTGCCGGGGTCGAACACCAGCTTGTTGCTCGCCACGCTGGCGCTGCCCTGGTTGGACGGCGCGCTCGCCGACAGCAGCGTGAACACGTGGCCGTCATCGACGTCCGTATCATTTGCCAGCACGTCAATCGTCAGCGCCTGGTTCTCGCTGCCGCTGGCGGTATCCGCAACCGCAACCGGCCCGTCATTGGTGCCGGTGATCGTCACCGAAACCGTCGCAAAGCCACTGGATCCAATGCCATCCGTCGCCTGGTATTGGAAGCTGTCGCTGCCTGTCTCTCCGGCGGATAGATGGTTATAGGCCCCACTCTGCACGTAACTGAAAGTGCCGGTCTCAGTGTCCAGCGTCGCCGTTCCGCCCGCCGTGGTACTGAACTTGATGGAGCCGTTGGCGACACCGTCCAGATCCCCAACCCCACCGTCGACAATTGTGGTCGCACCCACCTTCACTACGGCAACTTCCAAGTCTCCGCCATCGGCATCCGTGTCGTTGCCAAGTACGCTGGCCGCAACGAGCGTTACATCTTCAGTTGCCGAACGGCTGTCGTTGTTCGCAGTTGGTGCATGATTGGTCGTACGATCTACAATAACTGGCGCGATGTTTTCGATCGCGCTGACCTTCAGGTTGATGCTCTTGAACTCGTAGACCGTCTGATCCGCCTGCCCAGTCTGATTGTTTTTGTGAGCCGGATACCAGACGGTATTGAAATAAGTTATTTCGGTGTTAAGGGCCTGCATGAATGCGGCGTCGTTGCTCTGTTGAACGCTGATATAGATCTTAAGAGTGTCGACCTCCGCGGTTCCGCTCGTTACGTTGCCGTTGCCGCCGTCGTAATTGTCGTATCCCTTAAAGGTACTTCCGCTCTGCGCCACCCCATTGTCATAGAGTGTGCCGCCTGTAAGCGTCCCGGGCAGTGCACCTGATCCTGCAACGTATGTGCTGCCCAGCAAGTACTCGTTCTCGTATGCTTTGAAAATAAGCGTATCTGCTCCGGACCCGCCGAGGACGGTGTCAAACCCGCTGCCCCCATCGAGAGTATCGCTCCCTGAGCCACCATTAAGCCGATCATCCCCGGCACCACCGGAGAGCGTATCGTTGCCCGACCCGCCGACGTAATTGTCGTTGCCGCTGGTACCTGTGAGAGGGGTGGTGCCGCTAGCTGTTGCCATTAATTTGCTCCAATATTCTCTTCGTACAATTCGCGCGTAACTATAGACTCAGCTATTCGATAAAACGGATGCCGGTATGGCCTCGAATTCTGCGACGATGGTTTGATGGGGTGACAGCGAAATGGCGCCTTCACAGGACGAGGAGCCCGTGTCGAATGGATCACGCCCGCGAAAATGAACCTCTTACCAACGTCCAAAGCTGGCTCGAAGGGCAGCTGATCAATCAGAACTGGGAGATCATTCGCCAGTGTGACGCAGGGTTCGATCGAAGGGTCGCATGGCCAAGAAGGAGAATTCGAGCTCGCAAGCAGGCGCGTTTCAAAGTCGGACCAGTGGATTAGCGGCTCGACCTTCCGGATAAAACTAACGAGACTCAATTCACACTCCCAAACTCTGCTGACGCAGAGCAGGCGTGATTGCAGTCGAAATCAGTTCAGTGAAATCACCAACGCTCGTTCAAGAAAATCCGCGAGCGTTTCAACCGACAAGCAATTGCCCTCTTTTATTCGCTCGTCGGCCTCACCGTGAAAAGACTCCGAACGCCTAACTCCTGCCCGCTTCGTGTCCGGCCCTGCATTCCGCACACAAAATTCTTCTTGGTATGTCTCTTCGAAATTAACCCTTGCCCGCAATTAAGAGGCAACGATTGGTCAAGCTAATTGAACTGCAATCTGCCGCAGATTTCGGCGGGCGTCTATAGCCGCGCGACAAACTTCCGCTTAATCATTAAGTCAGAGAGTTATCAGTCTCGTTTCTGAGCGGCGGCGCATTAGGACTCTCCTCCCCTCCGTGGATCTACGGGGTTCTTTGGCGCAAGAGCCCAGCGCGACGAAGGGCCCCGCGGAATCTTGCGGGCCATCAGTGATCCTGCAGCGCGCCCTCGCCTTGCGTGTCAGCAACGAGCTGGTCAGAAACCAGAACCACGATCATTTATCCCATTCGTTCGAACAGCTCATCGAGCGGCTACGCGCGGGCGCCAAGGCGCAAGGCAAGGTCGCCAAGAGTGATCGAGATGACAATGTCAAAGAGGCCGTCAAGAATGCTCGGCATCGCGGTTCACTTGGTCTTACGCCGGATGGACGAAGTGCGGCTCCCTTTTCGCCGGCAAGATGCTCGACGCTTCGCCAGGCGCGAGACGTGGCGAGGCTCAAGGCCGACCTGGAGCGTCTGATCGCAGAGGACAGGCTGACCGAGATCCCTGGCGTCGGCGACGCCATCGCCGACATCGTCACCAAGCTTCACCGCACCGGCACACATCCAAGTCTGGAGAAACTGCGTAAGGGATTCCGCCAGCGTCCCGGAGGCTCTTCAGGGTGCCGGGCCTGCGGCCGGAGAAGGTGCTACGCGCCTGCGCGAAGCACGACGTCGCCGTGGAGATCAACGCCCATCCTGGAGGCTCGACCTGGACTGGGCGCTGGCACCAGGCGGCGCTCCCCTTCGGTTGGATCATGAGCATCAATCCGGATGCCGATTCGATTCCCGAGCTCGATCACATGCATTGGGGCGTCGAGATGGCCCGGAAGGGCGGGTGCCGCCCGACCGGGTGCTCAATGCCATGACATTCGCGCAACTCATCCAGCATGTGAAGCGCCGGCGACGCTCGATGGCCCGGGCGGCATGACGTCAGATTCCACGGCTCAGGGGGCCGGCCCGATGCATGCGGCCGAATCGATAGTCGCCGAAGCCTCGAACTCACCTACAGGTTCTCCAAACCGACGAGAGATAGCATCTTCCTGGTGGAAGACCACGGGGTCGAAGGCGACGCCCACGCCGGCCGGTACGTCCGGCATCGATATCTCGCCAAGCGAAAGCCTCGACTTACGAACTTTCGCCAAGTCCATCTGATGCCGGCCGAGCTGCTCCGTGATCTGCGGGCAGCGGGCTACGACGTGCAATCCGGGGATTGGGGAGAACATTAGGAAGCCGCTGATCGCGTGGGACGACCCGGCGGCACCCGCCTGATAGCCAACTCTTGATTTTGGCTGCGTTCGAAGAGGGCTGGCGCGCACGGACAACCGCGACCGGACAATCGGCGAACATCACTTTATGACCGCGAAGTGAGCGGTTGAACACCTCAGGATTATCAGTGCAGTGTCTGCTCCAACGGCGCCCAGCCAGCACCCCGCATGCCTTCGCGGACAGCGCGCATGATCAACGCATACGTTTCCGCCTCCGTCATCATCTCCACCTCGCTGTTGGCGAGAATACGAAAGCCGGCGCGCGGTTCGCCCTCAAGCCACATCGGCGACATCTTCTTCTTTGTCATCACTCTTCACTCCCTTGCTCTCGATGCCGGCAGCAGCGACACGTGCGGCGGTCCAGGCCGGATCCGCAATTTCTTCGAGGGCCACGCGAACAGCAGCGTCCACAATTTCGTAGCATTCGGCTTGCGGACGCATCGCCAGCAAAAAGGCCGTCTCGCCAGGCAGGTTGAGGAGACGGTTGCGCATGCCGACGAGAGTTTCCTCCAGACAACGGCAGACGGATTCAAGCTCCACAAGTTGGCCTGCCTCGAAAGCATCCCGGCGCTCCTCGCGGCGACGTTTCGCGGCCACAAGGCGCGTGCGCTCCTCAGTTAGATTATTGCCCGCCGCGCCTCCCCGACCGGCCGCGACCGAACGCAGGTGCGCCAAAACCTCGCGACGCACTTGGTCGAGATCGTACTTGCCGGATGGCTGACGCGTGATCACGCCTTCGGCAAGATATTGATCGAACTGCGACCGCGAGCAACAAATGTGAGCTGCCGCTTCGGCGATTGTCGCCATTTTCCTTCTGACTCCTCATTTTGTACTATACGGTACAAATATGCTGCGCGCAAGTGCGACCCGCATGTGCCCCGGTCTGGGAAGGACCCAAATGCTTTGGATCCCCCACCGGCTACAGGGAGTTCATTTCATTTTGCTCTTCAGGAATCGCTCTGAAACAATAAGGTCCCGCACCGCTGCGCGGCCTTTGGCAACGAACTCGCGCCCCGATGCCAACTGTCGCTCATTGAACTTGCGACGCTTTGCTTCCGGCCAACGCACGAACCCGGGAGGAAGATACGGCCACTCAGGCGGGCCCAACACTTCGCTAACATTCGCCTCGCTGACAACTCCCAGGAGATGACGCCGAAAACTTATTGTCCGTCCCCAGACGGCCTCCTCGCGCTCGTTGCGGCCATCTAATGGATCGTAGCGATTGGGCTCCAAGCGATAGCTCTGGCGCAGCGAACTCTTGTCCAGGATCAATACGCCGGCTGAACGCCGCTCTTTCTTCTCGCCCCTGAGGCAGGCGAAATAGGCGGCCAGCTCTGCGGAGCGGGTGAAGAAAACAGCGAACTCTGCGAGATTGGGCGGAACGAGTTTGCCCGCTCGCATCACTTCCGGAAGGGCGCGAGTGCCGTGGTATACGACATCGCGTCCGCGCCCGATGCTCTTGGCGATGCGAGCCATCACGCGTTCACGGTCGGTGAGCTCATCAAGCTCACGATACATTGCCGGCCGATTCCGTTCCTTGCTCACTTCCTGAAGAACAAGTTCCACTGTCGCAATCTGATCGGCCAGAAATTTTCGTTCAGAACTGCCCGACGCGGAGCGGAGTTTCGCCTCAAGTTCGGCACGAGCCTTGATCAGTTGCTCGTGGATAACTGCAGGACCTTTAAGTTCGTGAATGTTCATGGCGGTTTCAAATAGCTCTGTGTGCCAATTGCGAAACAAATCGCGGGTTTGCCTGATTCCGAATCTGAGGATGCCCGACGCGCCAGCCGCGCTTGTTGTCGCCCGGGAAAGGGGGAATGTGGGGAATGTCAAAGCCAGCGCCTCGTAGATCTTCTCGAAAACCTGGGAGAGAGGTCGCTCCGAAATTCGCGCATTCCCGTTCGACGAGGCTGTAAACTTTCCCCTCTTTCCCCTCTTTCCCCTTTGCAGCGGCATCTCTCGTCATTTCGGATCCGAAAAAGGATCGTCGTCACCATCGCCGAACTTTGCAGGCGACGGACGCTCGCCAGCCGTCCCACGGATCTCGATCCGGTACAGATTCTGCTGATGACCAGGGACGCGGCGCAGGAACGCGACGCGGTCTTCGATCCACGTTGGGCGGCCGGTCAAATGCTTCTGGAAGAGCTTGCCGATACCCCGCGCGGTCGCCTTCTCAACCGCTTTCTGCGCCAACTCCGCCAATCCGTCCGCAAGCTCAGCGGCATCCTCGTCGGTAGCGAGGTTGTAGTCCGAGAGCAGCGATGCCACTGACCTCGCGGTGAACTGCTCCTCACCGAACCGCGTCCAAAGCGCGGTCAGGACACGCGACGTCGTGCTCGCTTCTTCGTCCTGGGCCTCGCCGGCCAGGAGGAGCTTGCCGCAATCGAAGTCAATGCCGACCAAAGCTGCCGCATATTCAACCGGCCATCCGGCCAAGTTCCACCAGCTCTTGAAGCGCGTTTTCGCCTGTTGATCACTCGGCCGATTCTGAATGCCGACAACCAGAATCAGATAGAGCGCCCGAAGGACACGCGCGCGGTTCGCCTGCGTCCAGCCCACCGGATCGCAGTGCTTGAAATCACGATTCTCCGGATCGGGCCGATCGACGTTCAACGACAGGATGAATGACCGGCTTGCCATGTCGCCACGAGGCGCGATCGAGTTGCCGGTGAAGACCTGGATGGTCGACGCCGGCACGGTCTCGAACAGGGAAACGCCCAGCACGCGATCTGAGATCTCGGGCGCAGTGAGCGCGGCCTCGATATGGGGACAGCTGATCGTGGATCCACGACTGATGTTATCCCAGATCAACACACCGACAGCTTGACGCAGATACGAGAACAACGCTTTTTTTCGCTCCTCCGCGTTATCCGACCAGGCCGCCGCCGCAGCAGGTCGGCCAAGAATTGCCGCGACGATCATCTGAATCAACGTCGTCTTGCCGCCACCGCGCTGGGCCGCCGTGACGAAGAATGCCGGCCGCTCGGCGAGCAGCGCGCGCTGCAACAGGGTGATCGCGAGAACGATGACGACGCATTTGCCGGCATCATCGAGAGCCACATCAATGAGCCATTCACGCATCAGAAATTCCAGCGCCGCGCGAGCCTCGTCGTCCGTCGGCTTGCCGGCAGGCAGGCACGCACGCAGGGCGGGATCGATGCGATGCACAACACCGAGAGCCCGATCCAGGCCGTTTCCGTCGATCACTCGTCCGGTTGCAGTCACGAGCGGCGCCTGATTGATCCCGCGGACAACGGGCATCTCGCTGTCTGCATAGTCAAACAACGCTTTGATGAACGGCAATGGCGTTGCCGCAAAATAGAAAGATCCATCTTTGCGGACCTTCTTCCAGCGGAGATGCTTCTCGATCAGCATCTGCAGGCTGCTCGCCGTCAACTCGATGATCACCGGCTGGGTCGGCGCCTTCATCAGCTCATCGGGGCGAGCAGTCGCGTTTGCCGAACCGGACGTCAAAAGATGGAGAGCCCATGGCTCCTTTTCGTCGATTCGAACGGGAACACCATTTGCGTTGCGCATCGGGGGTTCGGGGCTGTCGTCTTTTGCGAGAACAGCGTCGATGAAGGTGACTGTCGGCAGCAATTCCTCATTGGCGTACGGAAGCGGACGAACAATACGGGCATCGGTCGTCGCTTCCGCAGCAACTTTTCGTGCCTGGATCTTTCGCTCAGCGAGTTCGTTCTTCATTCGCGCCTTGACTGTGCGCACGCTCACGCCGGCGGCCTTTGCCACCGATGCAGCAAAGTCGTCGAGCTCGTTCAGCTCAAGCTTGGCTTGAGCGAGGATCGCCATCGCGTGATCCACCATGCCGGCGGCGGGTCCGGCGATGACGATCGCCTTTGCTGATGCCAGATCGTAACGCAGGTAATAGAACGAACGACCATGCGCAAATGAATGGATCACGAGATCGCCCTCGCGTCCTCGCATGACCATGGCTTTGCCACGGCCGTACGACACGCCCTCCAGCGGATCGGCAAGCGTTTCATTCACGTAGCGCTCCGGCGCCGCCAGGACGGCGCCGACGGTGACGCTACCAAGGCGATCGAATTCCAAATCAATGTCGGGATAGAGCACGCCCTGGTGCCGCGCTTTAATCAAACGCAACGCGGTAGCGATCGGCTTGCCTGATCGAGCTGAGACGGCCTTGGCGAGATCTTGATCGTGCTTATTCGCGACCTCGGCGGCAGCTTTGGTCAAGGCTCGCTTGCTGTCAGCCTTGGCCATGTCGATCCGGTGCCGGTCGTACTCGGTCGGCGGCGGCACGACGCGGCTGGAGTCAATCGCTTGGCCGTCAAAGACGCGAGGCTCTCGCTTCGGAGCGTTCTGGATGAGCGGCGGGACGATCAAGGGAGCACCCTCAAAGCACAAGCGCTCGCCAAAGCCCACCATGCGATCCACGATGCTCCGCTCGAGCAAGGTGCCCGCACGGCTGATCATGTGCCAGCCGAATCCATTCAACCAGCACCGATCGTGCAGATCGTTCAGGAAGCGCTCGATATCGCCGCCGTCAGCGACGAGCAAGTAGTGATGTTCACCGTCCGAGCCGAGGATCAGGTTACCGGTATCGCCACGAGACAATCCAGCGCTCGTGCTGGAGCGGCTGACGCGGGCGGCGCCCCCGAGACCAGGAGCGATCTTGAGCAGACACTCCCACATGCCGCCGCAGGACTCGATCTTGGCCTTGACTTCCGGAGGCATGCCCTTGGAATCGAAATCAATCAGGAGCCAGGACGGCACGCCCGACCGATAGTCGATGAAATCGCGGGTCCGGGCAATGCAACCAGGGCTCTCCGTGATGCGCTCTTTCGTGACGATGTGAACCGGAGCGGCGATGTCTTTCGCGATCGAGCCGAGCGCGATCGCTTGATTGGAACGACAAGCGACGATGATGCGGGCAAGCATAGCCGCGGTGGCGGCGAATGCGCGCGCAGCTATGCCCTTGCTCATCCAGCATTTCGAGCCGTCGCTGTTCAGCGAGCCGTCGTCGTTCAACGACAGCCGCTTCGACATCAGCGACGGCTCGTCCAGTTTTGTGATTAAGGTCAGTTGCGCGCCTGCCAGGTCGGCCTGACCGGCGACGTCGACATCGCTTTGGGCGATGTCTTCGTCAGCTGACTGCGAAACGATGTCAGTAGTGCTCATTGTCGCGCCGCGGCTACTTGTGCAAACGCGCGTCGATTTCGCGTTCACGGATCGCAGCGAGCTTCTCCTGGTGAAGCGCGCGATCTTCGGCAACGCGCAGCTCGACAGCACGCTCCAGCTCATTCGCGGCATTGCGCATCGCACGGATGAGATCCGTGAAAAACGCCAGCGACCAGCTGTCGATTGGCGCACAGATCAGCGCCATACGCGTGATGCGCTCGATGTCGCGGAAGGCATTTTGCATGAAGCGATGCAACGTGATCGGCGGCTTCGGCTTGCGGCCGGGAGGGACGACAGTGAAACCCATGGATGGAGACTCCGCTCTTGCGGGGTCGCGACAGCCATGGCATTATCATCGTGCAGCCGAGACTTGAGCCAAGACTGGGATGCGACCCCAGTTTTGAAAAACCCCGCCGCACTATTGCGGTGGGGTTTTTTCATTCTGAGGCTAAGTCGCGCCAAAGGACACGAAATGCGGCTGACAGTTTTCCGTCCGCTGACTATCGCGGGTTGGCATTAGCCAACCTTCTGGAAGTCGTCGCAATTGCGACGGGGGTAAGCCGAAACCGCTGCTCGACGCCAAGCCAGTCGAATAGCGCTTCAACCAGCTGCGCGAGCTGTGAACGCGGCAGTGGCTTGCTACTTGAAATAGTCCCCCGTTCGATAAGTAGCCGCACAAACGGTTCCACCGCCAGTTTCGTCACAACTCGCTTGTGGTAGTTATCACCGGTAGTCTTGAGCCAATGATCGATATCCAAACGGCGCTCCGTCAATACGGCGACCACATTGTCCCGCTTGTCGCTGTGCTCCTCCATCAGCATGTGCAGCGTCATCTCATCCGCGTGCGGGTTGCGCCGAGCCCATCCCGCCTTTTCGATTTCGCCAGTAAAGAATTCTGGTCCGATTTTGTTTGAAAGGCTCAGCACCTTGGTGATCGCCGCACAATATTGTTTCACGCGCTTGCGAGCCGGCGGGCTCCCTGCCGCCAGCTGGAGCGAATAATGGCGTTTGATTTCCTCAAGATTTTGCGTCGTTGCGAATCGATCAAAGTGGTCCACCGCTGAACCGCCGATGCCCATCAGCTCCAGCAGCTTCTCGAGCTGCTGCTGACGACGTCCTGCCTTGCTCGGGGACGGCCTGTGCTTGGTCATTCGGGCTGGCCGATTGGAACGCAAGTCTGCAGCACGAAAATGCTCCGCCGGTTTTCGTTGGCAGCAAATGCGCCATTCTATACGCAGAACAAGCTCGCGCCTCGCTTTTGCTAAGAGACTTCCCAGCCAAACCGGGAATATTGTTAACAGCGTTGCTCGCCCGGAAGGGATCGCTGGCCCACGAAACCTTCGGCGCGGCAGGTACAGCGGGTGCGACACCGCTGGAATCACCTTGAGATTGCGATGATAGTAACCGATCAACGCGAAGCCGAAACCGAGGACGTAGCACCGGCTAAACCTCGTCCTCGCCGCATGCTCAACGAAAAGCAGGTTTTGGAGATTATCCCGGTCGGTCGCACCACCCTGTACCGCATGGAGAAATCCGGCCGCTTCCCCAAAGCGACCTACATCAGCCCGAACCGGCGCGTCTGGTTTGAGGACGAGATCATTGGTAAGCGCTTAGCCGGAACCCTTGCTTCGGGATCGGAATAGCTGTGCGAAGAAGCCTCCGGGTTGGACGGAGGTTTGAGATGGGATTGGACAGCAAAAAGGACGTCCATTTAGACGGCCCAGGGTCGCTGAGCCGGTTGGAAGTTCTGGAAGGACCGTCGGGGCGGCGCGTGCGCTCGGAAGCTGAGAGAGCTCGGATCGTCGCCGAGAGTCTGTTGCCCGGTGCCCAGGTGGCCGAGGTGGCGCGCAAGCACGGAGCGACGCGCTGGCAGATCTACGATTGGCGACGGCGCTTTCGACAGCGAGGCCTGCTGCCGGCGTGCGAAGCGTCCCAGCCGACATTCGCGCCGCTGGTGGTGGGAGGTGCGTTGGAAGAGCGTCAGGCTCCGGCCATCAAGCTTGAGATCGCGATTGGTGATATCGTGCTGCGGACGGATACGGCCATTGATGCCGAGCAGCTGTCCCGGGTGATCCGCGTGCTGCGAGCATCACGATGATTGCGGCCGGTGCTGATCTGAAGATTTACGTTGCAACGCGGCCGATCGACTTCCGCTGTGGCCACGATGGGCTTGCGGTGAAGGTGCAGGAGATGCTTCGTCTTGACCCGTTCAGCGGCGCAGCCTTCGTGTTCCGATCGAAACGAGCGGACCGAATCAAGATTTTGGTGTGGGACCGAACGGGCCTGGTGTTGGTTCACAAGCGCCTCGAAGGTTGCAAGTTCGTTTGGCCAACGATCGCGGACGGCGTGATGCGGATGTCGCCGGCGATGTTCGCGGCCTTGTTCGAGGGGCTGGATTGGAGGTTGGTCCGCCCGGAAGAAGCGCGGCGGCCGCAGGTCGCTGGATAACTGCGGCAGAATGACTCGGCCGCTATTTTGAGCGTGGCACGTGTGGCGCCGATGTGCTCGAAATAGCACATGAGCATCGCGGCGCTGCGCGACGAAAACGAACGCCTCAAGGCGCTTTTGGCGCAAACGCAGGCGGCCTTGAGCGAGCATCAGGGGGCGCTGGCGGCGTCGGAGGAAGCGCGGCGTCGGCTAGAGATCATTCTCGGCGAATTGCGCCGCGAGAAGTTCGGCTCGAAGTCCGAGAAGCTGCGGCCAGATCAGTATCACTTACCGCTGGAAGACGTGGAGATCGCGCAAGGCATCTTGGACGCGGCGCAGGAGAGAGCCGAGGCTGTGATCAACGGCCGATCGCGGAACGTGCCGGATCAAGGTCCTCATCGCAATCGCGGCTGCTTGCCTGCCCATTTGCCGCAGGTGGAACGGATCATCGAGCCCGCAAGCACGCTCTGTCCGTGCGGTTGCGGCGCCATGGCGAAGATCGGCGAGGACGTCAGCAAACGCCTGGACGTGATCCCGGCGCAATGGAGGGTGTTGGTCACGCGCCGCCCGAAATATATCTGTCGCCGCTGCTCGGGCCCCGTCGTGCAGGCGCACGCACCGGAGCACGTCGTGCCCGGCGGGCTGCCGACCGAAGCGGCCATCGCGCACGTGATCGTCTCCAAATTTGGCGACCACACGCCATTTTACCGTCAGGCCGAGATCTATGCGCGCCAGGGGATCCGGCTTGATCGGGCGACACTGGGCAACTGGTCTGGCCGCGCCTGCTTCCATCTTCAGCCCATCGCGGACCACATGCGCCACCACCTGGCTATGGCGGATCGGCTGTTCATGGATGAGACCAGGGCGCCGGTACTCGATCCGGGGCGCGGCCAAACGAAGAAAGGCTACTTCTGGGCGATCGCCTCAGACGACCGCGGCCACAGCGGGCCAAGTCCGCCGATCGTGCTGTTCCGATATGCCCCTGGTCGCAGCGGTGCCTTTGCTGAGCAGTTCCTCGACGGTTTTGGCGGACGCTACCTGCAATGCGATGCCTATGACGGTTATGACCGGCTGACCGAGGTCGTTCGACCGCAAGGGCCGTGGACGCTCGTGCATTGCTGGAGCCATTTGCGCCGGCGCTTCGTCAAATTGGTGCGCAACAGCAAGTCTCCGATCGCCGAGGCCGCCGTTCGACACATCGCGCAGCTTTACGCCATCGAAGCCATGGTGCGCGGCTCGTCGCCGGACGTCCGGTTGGCCACGCGCAAGGAGCACTCGCTGCCCCTCATCGCGGCTTTAAAACCGTGGTTTGAGAAGCAGCTTTCTATGATCTCCAGCGGCTCAACGCTCGCCGAGGACATCCGCTATGCGCTCAATCACTGGCAGGGGCTGACCCGCTTCCTCGAAGACGGGCGTCTCGAACTCGACACCAACCCGGTCGAGAACGCCATCCGGCCGGTCTGCCTAACCAGAAAAAATGCGCTCTTCGCGGGCCATGAAATCGGGGCCGAAAACTGGGCCATGCTGGCGTCGATCGTCGCCACCTGCAAGCTCAACAGCGTCAACCCGGTTGCCTACATCGCTGAAACACTCGAGGCGATCATCGACGGCCATCCCCACAGCAGGATCGATGACCTCATGCCGTGGCGATTCCGCAAAACGTCAAGCCAGCTTCAATAGGGTCATGGCTAAGCGCTTACGATCATTGCTTGGCAGAACGCGGTTGATGAATTCGATCCGCATCGGGCGCGCGGCAAAGGACGTCGGGCGCGTACGGGTTGATTGGCCGGACACGGAGAACCGGGGGCTTCTGTACTTCTGTTGTGGCGGCTTCCGATGCCCGGCAGTGTGCCAGCAAGCCGCCGGGCGGACGGGACCAGAGCGAACGGTGCTCCTAAGCTACCGCTCTGGTCCGTCAGGGCGGGCTTTGCTGGCATTGAGCCTCACCCGCTCAAACAGAACTTGATCGGCGCGGACGATCCGGGTCGCGCGTCTCAATTCTTGGGTTTTACGCCAAACTCTTTCCACAAGCCCAGCATGAGGAGCGAATGTACAATCAAATTGGCAGGATGCCAGTAGAACTGGCCCGCCTCCATCAAGCCATGAGCGATCTGGTTGCGCAGGTTCATTCCGCGCGGATCGGCATATAGCGCCTGAAGGTGTAATGTAACATCGGGACCGAGAGCTTCGGCGACTTTTTCGTTGTACAGAATTTCACCCATTCCGATTGCGACACTCGCTTCAGAAACCACCGGGTGGGCCTTTGTGATCGGCACGCCAAGATCGTCCGCCACTTTACGCAGCGCGTACTCAACCTGCGGAACGAGCACATGCGCGGCCTTCACATGATCCTCCCGCTCCCAAGCGCGGAGACCTTCCAGGAGCAGGCCCATGTCATCGAACAAGCCGTGCCGGTTGGCCCAACCGGCGAAATGCTCCGGCGCCACCTCGTGTCTTTCGAACAACCGTCGAAAGGCTTGAGCGAGCCATAGCCTGGCAAACTGGAATGCAAAATTAGTCTGATGCATTAGGCGGCCGAACGGGTCATCTTCCACTGAGCCGATCTTGGCCGCAACGTGGTTGTCGGCCATGATTGTTGCCGGGATATGAGCCATGAGTGGCGCTTCCTTAAGCATCTGTCGTACTTGCTGCTCAAGCTCGGCGCGGCTCAGCAAGAACTCTCGTGCAATGCGCACAAAGGTCGTGGCTAGGTCGTCGACCACAATTAGGTCGAGAAACTTCTCCATATCGTCACGTGGTATCTCGATCTTTCGCTCGAAGGACTGAAGGTTCTCGCCCGCTGCACCGATTTTCTGCTGCATCATTATGCGGGTGCGGTCATGGTCCTCCTTTAGTCCAGCCTTGCGGTACTGGTCGGTGGCCGTTTGCAACAGCGCTGCCGCGAGCATGGGATCTGCGTTGCTTGCAAAATGCTCGAACGACGCGCCGACCGCCTTACGGAGGCGCTTGATGTCGTCGACTTCGCCGAAGCGGCCGTAATACCGGATCAGACGTTCGGCGGCATCTTGGGCTTCGTGGGGGTTGAACTGCGCAGGATCATTGGTGTTAGAACCTGTAGTAACGATGCTCTCCAAGTCGGAGACTAGCTCGGCGCGCTCTACATCAGTGACGTCTGCCTTTTTGTCTTCGAGCAGCCGGTCGACTGTGTACCACCACAAACCACCTTTGTTTTGCATCAGCGATCGATGCACGCCCATCAGTGCAGCTCGCGCTCGATCGGTGCGATCCTTATCCCTGATCAAGACCGCTAGGTCGAGCGCCCGGATTGCAAACCGCACATGCTCGTGGTCCTCGGCCATGCGCTGGATCGCATCAAGGTAGGCATCGATGGCGATCCGGGCGTCGTCGACATCGCGCCGACGCTTTCCGATGAGACCGCTCATCTCCCAAGCGAGATCGGCATAACGTGCCCTCAGGAAGGGATGCTTGAGCGATCTTGCCCGAGCAGCCCAATGGTCGATGGTGGCAGGAGGGGTTCCCGAGATGTCGGGGAAGTAAAGCGTTTTTCCGTCACCGTCGGTGCTTGATCCCATCGGCCCGAAGTAACTGTTCCATGGATTTTCGTGCCCGCCCGCTGACAGCGCAAACGCCAGAACCTCCGCCCATGCTCCGGCAGCCTCGGCCTCGGTGGGATCGATCAACGCCATGCGCGCCGCGTTCAACTCGCCGCTGATGGCGAATTCGCCGAACGGCTCTTCCTTAGCGTCGTAACGCTTGATGAGTTCTTCCATCGAGGCAGGCACAATTAGTTCAGGCATCTATTGTTCGCTGAGGTGTGTGTGCCGCTGCTTCGGTATTCCGGGCGGAGACTTATGTCAGGGCGGGAAGCTCTACGTGTACAGCGCCGGTGTGTGCGCGCAACCGATGTGCAGTCTGAAGCATCTGCTCGTAAAGGCGTTCGGCCCGGTCTACAGCATCCTTCAATTCCTTGATGGTCTCGGAATTAATCACCTTGATAGTGGTTCTTACGGGGTCGGCTCCTGCCCTTGTTTCTTGTTCCGAAGCTAAAACAAAACCCTCGTACATTGCTGAGCCCTCCTGCCGTACAAACCGCGCATGGCCATAGTAATTGCGAAGCTTGCTGATGCCCTTCATGTGCCCCGCGCACTCTTCGATTTTCGCGAGCAAGCCCGGTTCCAGATGATTGAGCCGGGCCGCCGCTAGGACCATGTCGATACGTGAGCGAGTGCTTCGATGAGATTGCCAAATGGCCTCGCAATGACGTTGGCCCTCTCTCTCGGTGAGGCATTCGAGGACAACATAAAAGAAGAATTCGAGGGAGGCGGCACTAGTGATTAACGCTCCCGTCGCGAGCAGCATCTCGTCTTCTTGGCTAAGTCCCTTCGGCCAAGTGAAAGCCATTTGCACCCCCATCTAGTTCATGCTGCAATCTTGTCTTCCTTGTCGGCCCCGCGCATCACGACCCGGAGCGCTTCGTCCGGCAATGGCCGCTGCAGCGCCTTCGCCTCGTCCCACGGCGCGCGCATCCACACATCGCGCTCCTCGTCGGTCGTCAGGATTACTGGCATGGCCTTCGGGTGGATCGGCTCGACCACCGCGTTCGGCGCTGTGGTCAGAAAGCCGTAGACCTGATGTGGCCCCGGCACCGGCTTGGACCTCGTGCCGCGATCACCGTTGAACGTCGTCCAGATGCCAGCGAAGGCGAACAGTGGCCGGTCCTCGTTGAGCGCGAACCAGACAACGTCCTTTTTCTTTGTCTCCGGGTTCGGCTCCGGCGCGTACTCGGCGAAGCTGTTGGCCGGGACCAAGCACCGGCTCTCCGGCTTGAGCCAGCCGCGCCAGTGCGGCGACGATGTGTTGCGGATGTTGGTGACCGGCGGTCCGCCTGTGCGTGGCGGCGGCGGCATGCCCCAGCGCATCAGCGCCATCTCGGTGCCCGCGTCGGTGTTGCGGATTACTGGCGCCGGGTAGTCAGGAAACACGCCCGACATCGGCGCGAGGTTGCCTACGTAGCGGTTGATCACGCGAAACAGGTTGATGATCGCGGCTTGGTTGGTGGTGATGCTGTACAGGTTGCACATCGGCGACGGCTACGACCAGAATAGTGCGAAGTAGATCACGTACAGCCAGCCCAGAATGCCGTGAATGATCGCCCAGAGGATCGACTTGTTGGTGGTGTAGCTGATGGCGATAGCGAGCGCGCTGCCAAAGCCTATGCCGTATTTCGTGCCCTCTGATCGCACCACGTAGTAGCGGCTCCCGTTCATCGTCGCTCCCCCATGATCATTTCACCTCTCACCCCGGCCACCACGTTGATGGCGGATCGCTCGCCGAAATCTTGGTGCGCCGAAGGGCCACCAAATGGCTGCGCTTGTACGGATAGCCGCGCACCTGCGAGCAGTCTTTGCACCGCATGTAGCGCTCCAGCTCATGAACTGGCGTTGACTTCGGTCGCCGCACGATGTCGAGCGCGACGGTCTGATTTGTGTCACAGCCGAGGCACCGGACTTCCAGATAGCCGTAACCCGCATTGAGGGCATCGCCCAGCGTCGGCGACGGCTGCGCCGGTCCTTTGAAGGCGAGCATGCGCTTATTCCACGCCTCGCAGGCGAGCCGGTCGGCTTGCTTGCGCGCCTCCGTCGCGCGCTCAGCCGCCGCCCGGACTGACCCGCCGTAAATGGTCTCGCGTGACTTGGTGCCCATGGCGAGAAAATGCACGGCAGCACGCCGGGCAGGCAAGCCGCTAGGGATAGCGGTGGACAACGCGCCGGGCACAACGGGGACGACGCAACCCGCGCCGGTCGCGGGTGAAGCACCCGGACACTCCAAGCCCGCGAAAGTGGCGGGGACAATGAAATTTTCGGGAAAACATGAATAGACTGCGCTCGGGGTGCATGGCTGCCTTCAGGCTCCAACAAATCACAGGAGCAAGCCGTGCAGCCCTTCATCGTCTATCAGACGACACCCGATCATAATTTTCCGAAACCGATTTTCACTGTCTACGCCCGGTCACTCGAAGCGGCCCGCGCGGTCGTCGCGGCCATGGTCGCGGGAAAGACCATCGTTCTCCCCATCTCGCGCGACGGAGCAGGCCGATGATCCCCGATACCAAGAGCGGCCTTCCCGCGATGGCCTGCGTCTCAGCGATGCAGAAATGCATCCGCCGGGGCATGGAGCGTGAAGCAATGGAATTCGCCGTCGAACTCATGCACACCTCCAAAGCCTTCCACACGATGGTCTGCAACAGGCTCGAAGTAATCTGCCATGAAGACCTCGACACACTGGCAGCGCCGCACGTCTTCCCGTTCGTCGCAGCATCGCTCGCGGCATCAAGGGACCGCTACAGCAAGAGCATCGGCGAAGCCCGGCTGATGATCGGCAATGCCATCCGCATGATGTGCCGGTCACCGAAGTCCCGTGCTGGCTGCCACTTCGCAGCCGCCATAGGCCTGCGGTCATCGCTGGAGGGCTACGCACCGACAATCCCCGACTCGGCCTACGATCAGCACACACTCACCGGGAAAAAGCTGGGGCGCGGTCTCGATCATTTCCGCAAGGAAGGGGCCAAGCTAGTCCCGCCGCCGACAGCCGCCGACCCTTACGAGGACGAAGCTTACCGGCTGTGGGCGATCAAGCAGCGGAGCAGGCCGTAAACGTCCGGTCCGGCCTAAGAGCCGACGTAGAACACAAGTCGCGTTTTGACCGACAGCGGACTTCGTCGCCGATCAGGGGCCAAAGACGGCGGAGACCCCCACCAAAGTGCGCCATGCGGGGGTGGCTTGCACACCGTTGTAGTTGTTGACGACCGGAATGCCGACAAGCACGTAGCTCGACCAGTTATCCATGGTCAGCCGAAGACCCGGCGAAACGAAGATCGTGTTGCCGCCCGAATTGGGATCGCTGATCCCGGCAATTCGTTGCTTGTCATGCCATTCGCCGTTGATCTCGAGTAATGCGTCGAGCGCAACGTGACCGTGCGGCGCGGTCACCGTTGAAGCCTTCGTGATCACCCTCGAGTGGTCATGACCAGCATGCGCATAAGCGTTCCGTGTATCGTGCGTATGCGGCTCGCTCGCGGTCTCGCCGAAGACCCGGTAGGAAAGCGCGGCATTATAAAGGAAGCGGTTGCCGAGGTTGGTGTTTTGCGTTCCGGTGCCATTAGCAATCGCCAGCACGTTGGCATGGAAGCTCAACGCGGGATTTAAGCGCTGGCTCAACGCTGCGCCGAAAAGCCAATCCCAAGAGCCCGATCCGGGCTGAAATTCGGCCTCGAAGATTTCACCGAACCGATCAACCAAGTCGGTCGTACCCGTCGGAGCCTTGACACCAAATAGCACTGCCGCCTGCGTTCCGCTGACCTGATTGTTCACGAAGCGATATTGACCAAGTACGGTGACATCGCCGAAACCCGATGTATTGCCACGGTCACGCACTGTGGCGGGAGCAGCCGGGTCTTCCTGCACGGCTTCGAGGATGCCGGTGCGGCGCACCCATGGCAGGCGCACCGACACCGTGAGATCGTTGGTGATGCCATAGGCAAGCGCAACACCGTAGCTCTCGACTGTTTGCAGGCCATGGACGCCGTTGCCGACGTTCGCGAGCAGCGTCGGTTCGCTCAGTTGCTTGAGCCGGAGATAATCGATGAAAGCGGAAAACGCGAACTGCCCCTCGTCGAGGGTGCCAGCGCCTATCGTCAGGATGCCGCCTGCACCACCGATACCGCCGATGCCGGGATGATGCGCCGAGGCGGCACTCACGCCGATGGCCGTCGATGCGACCAGAGCAACAATGAATGATAGTCGGTTGATCATTGTTCGCCCCCCTCACGTCACGCACGGCATCCATTATACGTTCATTTCGTCACTTCCGGTATTGGCCGAGACTTTTCGGTCCGGCCAAATGTCCGGTTTGCGCCAAAACTGCACTGGCGGTCGGAAGGGCTCGGACTTCGACAATGTCGGACGACACGCCACAACACGCACCGCCTTTGTGTGCGAGATGGTACAAAATTTACAGCGAAATGAGAAATTGCAAATATCCTCATACGGCGCGGTCGCGCGGTCCCCGCGCGCGCGGCACCCTCCGAAGGACCCTGACTACCTTGCGAGGGAGCGCCATCCTTCTACGGTCGCCCCTGATGGGGCAAACATCCTGCTTGTGCGCTCCATCGCGTCATCGCCATCGAGCGCCAACAGACCGCTGGCTCCCACGTCGGCCATTGGGAACCATTTTTTGCCATGCGTCAGCTTGGTCTCGACGTTCGTGAACAAACCCGTGCTAACATCTGAGTTCGGCTGGTCGCTGCTTTGGATCGGTCGGGACTTTTGGGGGAGCGCAAGTGAATTTGGGAGCGGTCCGGACGTGCACGCGCTGCGGCGAGACGAAGGCAGCAACGAGAGAGTTCTTTGGATCAGCCCCGTCCGGCAAAACTTTGAAAGGATATTGCCGGGCCTGTATGAACAAGGCTTCGAGAGAGCGCGATAAGCACAATCCAGAAGGCCGCAAAACTCGAGATGCGAAGCGAGCACACGCCGGGAATGGCGCTCGACGAAGCTTTCCGTTGGAGATCAAGCAAAAATTGTGGAAACGACAAAACGGCCTGTGCCTTTGTTGTTTTGAGCAAATAGAGCGCCCGGAAGAGGGAGAGGTCGATCATATGAGGCCGCTAGCGAAGGGAGGGCTCGATCATCGATCAAATTTTCTGTTGGCCCATGCAAAATGCAACAGGGAGAAGCACAACAAGACACTCCCTGAGCACTGGGAGTGGCGAGTGAAAGTCGGATTGGACCGGGAAAATCTCGGCCACAAGCACGGCCTATTGTCTCTCTGGAACGACGACTGAAATTCCCGCGCTGCTAGCCGGTGCGCAGACGACAGCCACGCCAGCGTCGCGAGCGCCAACGACACCTCAGCTTGGCGGAGACCATGTTCCGCCCCTTGATGACACGCGCTGGAGCTCCCCAACCTGATACTCAAGCGTTCTTGTCTGACGTTCGAGATAGGCTACCCGCGAAGCGAGTTCTTGAAACCGTTTTTCCTCTCTGATCTTGCGAGCATCTCGATCCTCTATCCACCAGTAGTAAAAGACCGCAGCCCAACAGGCGACCACCAGCCACTGGAAGTTTTTGCTGTCGCTAAAGACGACGCTGTAGACGGAAACGAGCGAGAGGCAGACATAGCCGATGACCCTTAATGCCTTCATTGATCGTGCCCCTCTCGTCACCAGTCGTTGAGTTCGAGGATCAAATCAGCATCCGGACCGTGATCGGGGTCTCTGCGGGTGAGCGCATTCAGTTGATCGTTCATTCCGGCAAGCCGTGTCTGGATTGTCTTCAATCGCATTTCGAGTTCGCCAGTCATCCACAGGACAAGCGCAATATCAGCCCGTCCGTCCGCCCCAGATCGAGAACCCACGGCGCTGACATCGCACCGAATGCCATGATCGCCATTCCGGCGCGCCGCCATGATCGCATCCGACGATACTTCTTCAGCGCGCCCTTAAGCTCGAACTCCATATCGCCCTCCCCAAACTCGGTCGCAGACGAGCGTAGACCTGTTTGGCGGAGAGATGCCGGTTGTTTCCCGGTTTCCACAGTCTCGGCAGCAGGGCGGCAAGCGACGGGAAGGCGTCAGAGCCCGCAGGAAGCCCGCACGGCGCGCCAGAGCGACAGGGCCACAGGACACCGAACAGGGCCGCGCCAGCGCATAGGCAAGGCCGCAGGAAAGGCCGTAGAGCGCGGCCGGGGACGGGCTAAGGGGACCGGGACCGGGCCGCGTCAGCGCACCCATGTGAAACTAGGGCCTATTAGGGCCCAGCAGGTTCGGACGGGCTTTTCGCCCGTCCGGCAGAAGCAGCAATATGTCTTTATCTTCAGGCACTTCCGGCGATTTCAACGGACCGAAAATATCGCTGGCGGAAAGGACCACACGGTTTTGCCGTACGCGCGGTTCGTTGGCACCACAGGGTTCGACGGCGTTGTGCACGTTGCCATCGAAATGCTGGCACGACGAACCTGACAGCGCCGTCCGTCCGCGCGAAGCCTTAAGGGCTCACGGAGAGCAATCCGCCCTGCCCTTAGCTCTCGCGCCCGACGCTGCCGCGTCCACCGCAAGCCCGGCTCTGCGATCATCACGACACATGATCGCCCCTCAAGGGTGAGCCGGGATGAGCGACACATACGACAAATCCGAATTTCGGTAAAGTGGAATATTTTCGCGAACGAGGATTGACAGAGAGCGACACAGCAAAATCCTGCAGCCCCGATGGCGCCACGACGTCGAACGTAGCGGCGCTCAGGCCGACATCGCTCGCTTGCGCCCGAACGGATCGAGCAGGCGGACGATCTCGCAGGCGGCGACGAGACCGGCGAGCCAGGCGGCGCTGGTCAGCCCAAGGCGCATCACGATGGCTGCGGTGAAGGCGCCCTCTCCCCCCAGGAACGGCGTCGCGGCGAGCAGCGCGAGCTCATAGGCCGCATAGGCGGCGACGAGCGTGACGGCCAGCGCCAGCGGCGTGCGGCCCTGCGGCAGCATGCGCAGCACCGCAGACGAAACGGTGGTCGCCAGCAGCGCGGCCGCGCCGATCGCAAAACCCCAGGCGATGGTGCTGCCGTCGATGGGATAGTGCAGCGCGCCGAAGCCGATGGTCTGGTTGACGAGCCAGGCGCCAGTGACGACGAGCAGCGCCGGGCGCAGCGGCAGCATCGCGGCCGCGACGACGGCAAAGGCCGCGAACGGTGTTGCACAGGCGAGCGCGAAGCTTGCGAGCGCGCATGACGCCGTCAGCAGCGCAAAGCAGAACATCGGCGCAAGACGCGGCGCGACCGGGTGAAGCCGCAGACGGTCGGCGTGAGACGGCTGGATGCTGAGAGCCATAAGTGATCTCCTTCTATTCGAATTCTAGTGCATTTGGGGACGTGTGACAGCCCTATCGACGTCAGAACGTGGCGCCGGCTTTGAGCAGATAGCTGCGGCCGGGCAGCGGATAGGCGCTGAAGCGACCGTCGGTAAAGGTGCTTGCGACTGCATAGTCGTAGTAGAGCGCGTTCAGCAAATTGTTGACGCTGAGCGACCAGAAGTACCGCTCATATTGACCACTGAGCTTGAGGTCGATCGTGCCATTGGCAGGGATCGGCTTCTGCGTTCCGGCCTGGTCGTTGTCCATGCGACGCTCGCTCCAGAATCGCGCGGTGGCGTCGAGCACGACATAGTTCTGCCAGATGTTCCAGGTGACACCCGCACTCGCGGTGTAGCGCGAGACCAGCGGCACGTCATTGCCCGCCCAGACGCCCCCTCGGAAGACAGCCCTCGTATAAGCCATGCCGGCGCGCAAGAGCAGCGCGTCGTTGACGCGATAGGAGACACTGGTCTCCGAGCCGTAACGACGGGTCGGATCGAGATTGGCGTTGTAGAACAGGATTGGATTGAAATGGATCTCGTTGGCGAGGTCCATCAGATAGAGACTGCTCTGCATCTGAAGACCGCCTCCCTTGATACGTAGCCCAGCCTCGACATCCTGCGAGGTCTGGGTCTTGAGCAGGAACGTTCGCGGCAGTGGATTGAAGAAGGGATCGAATGAGGGTCCTGACGACACCCGCTCGTCGACGTCAGGCGTGCGAAACGACCGCGCGGCGCGGCCGAACAGCGAGACAATGTCGTTGAGGCGATGCTCGGCACCGAGGTGCAGCGCATACTGGGTCTCGTCGCTCCTGAGCGGGTGCGCGCCGATGTCGGCGTTGAACGGAGCCGCCGGATCAAAATTGTCACGTGCCGACAGACTGATGGTCTGCACCCGCGCGCCATAGGAAACGTCGGTCGTGGGCGTCACACCCAATGTGTGCTGAAAATAGCCCGCAACGGTCTGCTGCCTGAGGTCGTAATTGTGCCAGGCGGCGAGACCCTGGCCGGCGCCGCGGTTCTGCTGAAAGCTCGCATCGTAATAGTCGATGCCGGTCAAGAGCTGCGACGGCATTCCGAGCAGGAGGCTCTTCACGCTGAGCCGCGGCGTGATCGACCATGTCGTCAGATCGGCGTCGACATAGGTCGAGGTGAAGAAGGCGGGCGCCGGCGTCGGACTGGAGAAGAATGCACTCTGCTGCCTCTTGTCGCGCAGGCCGCCGTCGACGATGAGATCGACGCCGTTCACCAGGGTTTTTGTGAAGCCCGCTGTCGCGCCAAAACCTTGCTGGTTGGCATAGTTGAAGGGCGTGCTGGTCCCCTTCCGGTTGGTCGCGAGCTCGTCGAGACCGATCGAGGGATCGACGGTGCGGCCGCCCGGCAGTCGCAGCTCCTGATTGTCGCCGGTCACGGACAGGAAAGCAGTCAACCCCGGCGTCGTGTAGTTCAGATTGCCGACGCCGTTCTCCTGGGAATAACGATTGTTGTCACGATAGCCATCGGTCTTGACGGTGTTGCCGTAAAACGAGGTCGACCACGGACCGGAATTGAGCCACGTCGAGACGTTGGCGAGCCTGGTGTTGAACGAGCCGAAGCCGACCTCGATGCCCGCGGCCATGGGTGGTCCGCCGACGCCGTTCTTGGTGACGATGTTGATGACGCCGCCGACCGCGTTGTCCCCATAGAGCACCGCACCGGAATTGCCGCGCGTGATCTCGATGCGCTCGATCGAATTGAGCGGGATGGTGGCAAGGTCCACCTGCGCCATGTCGATGTCGTTCAGCCGCCGTCCGTTGACCAGCACCAGCGTGTTGGTCGTTGCGAACGCGCCGAAGCCGCGCAGGTCGACACCGGTCTTGGCGCCGATCGGACCGCCATAGAACGTCGTGATCTGGGCGCCCGGTACTTGCGTCGAGATGATCTCGGCAAGCGTCTGCGACGGCGAATGGGCGACGTCCGCGGCGGTGATGACGGTCGTGGCGGCGTCGACGATGCCTCCATTGTTGCTGGCCGCCTCACCGCCAAAGCCGGCCGAGCCGGTCCCTGTCGGCGCGCCGTTCGGCGTCGCACGGCGTCTCCCCATGTCGCCATCGCTGCTCGCCCTGGCACGCGTGCGGTTCTGATCGTCGGCCCTGGTCACTTCGACCGGCGGCAACTGCTCGGCGGCAGTCTGGGCGCGGACGCCCCTCATATTGAGGACAAGAACGGGAATGATGAAGCTGGACGCCAGCCAGGCCGTGCGACGGCACCGGATTGCGGCGGAAACGGAAGACATGCGAACAAAACCTCGGCAGGACGTCAGTGGCACGTCACAGCGAACGAGGTTTCACGACGAAGCGATCAATCGCTCCGGTGAAGCTAATGTCTGTACTCCCCGACCGACATCTTCGCGTGTGACCACGGCTGACGGCAGGTCTCCTGGCTCGCGGGTCGTTACCTCTCCGTCGCCTTCCCAGGACCGAGATTCCCAGTGGCATAGGACGAGAGATTCGCCGCTTACAGTTGCGGGGGCAGCCATGGCATTGAGAAGATCCCGGCGTTGGGAAAATCTCGCACCACGTTCCCTTTTGATCTCCGTGAGGAGAACCGTCGCGGATCTTTTACGAGTCGTGCAGCCCGGGAGTCAATCGACTGGTTGCATCTGGCAGCGACCACTCGCCGCTGCCGGTGCGTCCCGCAAGCAGAGGCCCGGCAGCTACGTCCGCCCTCGCGGGCGCTGGGCCTGCGCCCAAGCGATGGCGACGTCGCGTGGCGGAACATCGATGCGCTTGATCGGCGTCAGTTCGCCGGAGGCAGAGACAATCGCGGTCTCCTCGCGGCGGCAGCGCCGACACACGAAACGGACCTCACGCGGGAATGCCGACCAGCTTGAACGTTTGACGTTGGCAGCCATCGGCCAAGCGTCGCAATGCGAGCACGACACTAGGAACCGGCCGGGATCGAGCATACCCATTCAATCGGACTCCACGCGTCCTGCCCGCCTCCTTCAATGATTAATCCAAGTGAATCGTTCCGGTGCCTGGGCACCGCCGACAGCCTCCTGTCTTTTGGCGCGCCGGCGATTTTGGCCACAAGCATCAAGAACTCAGCGAGCCCCCTTGAGGGTGCAGGAGGTCGTGCAGGTGACCGTGGTGCCGTGATCGCATGACTTGCAGGCGCTGACGCACTGGTTCATGTCGCGAGGATTGTAGCTGTAGTTTCGCATCGGGCAGGTCGACGTCGAGCCGGTGATGTCCTGCTCCTGATCGCAGGCCGCCGTCATGAGCGCGAATATGATCACTGCAACGAGACGCATGGGATTGCCCGTCAAACATGGCAAGTGACACTCGCGAGGCGCTGCATTGCAACGAACCCCGGCCTTCCCACTACGAGCCATCGCCAATCAGCGACGCCCGCATGCGCCTGAGAATGCGCGCCAAATGTTAAGAACGGATTGCAGTCGGCCTCAAGCAGCAGCGCTGGTCGCGATCGCCTGCCGCATATCCACTGCCAGCTGGCGGTACTGCTCGGCGAGCTTCAGATAGAACTCGCGCTTGGTGCTGTCGGTGGCGAGCTTGGCAATCAGCTCGCACTCGGCGGAGAGCGTCTCGAACCGTTCGAGCCTGTCCTCAAGGTGTGTCATCGGCGTGTCCCCATCTGACGCCTCAGGGACGTCGAGCCTAAGCCCGGGAAATAGGTCACGGCGAACATCGTTATGGAGTAGAATCGTTTTTTCCGGTCGGCGACGCCGGACGGCAGGCAATGCTATTTCTGCTCCAACCGCCAGGCGCCGTCCCAACCCACGTCCGGCGGGTTGACCTCGAACTGCGCGATGCGGCCGAGCAGCGTGCGCGAGGGACCGTCGCCGGGGACCGCTTCGAGCGCGGCGTTGAAGGCGGCGCGGGCGTCGTCGAAGTGCCCGGCGCGATAGGCGGCAAGGCCTTCGGCATAGTGCGTGCGCAGGCGCGCTTGCGCATCGGTGAGTGCGCCGGCCTTGCCCATCACCTCGAAGACGGCCTGCGGTGCGCGCTGCCCCGCGACCGCGACGCGATCAATCTCACGCAGTTCGAGCTGTGAGCCGATCGCATCCGCCGTTGCTTGCGAGACCAGGACGCGGGTGCCGTAGGCCTTGTTGGCGGCCTCCAGCCGCGAGGCGAGGTTCACGGCGTCGCCCATCACGGTAAAGCTCATCATCAGGTCGGAGCCGATGCTGCCGGTCAGGACCTCGCCGGTGGCGATGCCGATGCGCAGATCGCACGGCGCCGGCATGGCGCGGATGCCGAGCAGATCCGGCAGCTGCTTCTGGAGCGCGGGCACCTGATCGGCCATCTCGATGGCGGCAAGGCCGGCGAGCATCGCCTGCTCGTCCTCCTCGATGAAGGGCGGGCCCCAATAGCACATGATGGCATCGCCGATATATTTGTCGATGATGCCGCGATTGCTGCGGATGGGGCCGGACATCACCGTGAAGTAGTGGTTCATCACCTTGACGAGGCCGCGCGGGGTCACGCCCTCGCTCATCGAGGTGAAGCCGCTCATGTCGCAGAACATGATGGTCATGACCCGGCGCTGGCCGTCGATGGCGACCTCCGGCCGGTCAATCAGGCCCTGCACCACTTTCGGGTCGATGTAGCGGCCGAAGGTCTCGCGGATGCGCTCGTTGTGGCGGAGCTGCTCGATCATGCGGTTGAAGGCCGCGGCAAGCTCGCCGATCTCATCCTGGGTGGAGACGGTAATGGGCTTGTCGAACCGGCCCGCCTCGACCTCGCGGGTGCCGGCGAGCAGCAGCCGCACCGGGCGCGTGATGCCGCTACTCACCAGGAGCGCAAAGGCAAATCCAACGATCGCTGCGAGCAAGGTCACGATGCCCGATACGATGATCGCCTGGTGCTGATGGCTAATCACCTGCGACGTGCTGAAGAAAACCTGCGCCAGCATGTCGGCGCGGATCGCATCGATCTTCTGATTGAACTGGTCGCGCAGCACGTCGATGTGCTCCAGCGTGCCGCGGGCCTCCGCCATCTGTCTGGCATCGACCTGCTTGGCCAGCTTTGCGTGGTCCTCGGTCAGATCGCGGCGCAGCTCAGTGACGGCGGTCTCGATGCGGAGCTCGATCCGCGCCAGCGCGGCATTGTCGGACGGTGTCCTGGGATCGTTGATGATGGCGTTGATGAGCGTGCGTGCGCTCTCGGCCTCCTCCTCGATCCTGCGGTCGGTCTGCTCGAACTCGCGCACCCGCGCCGCGTAGGCCTCCTCGTCCGACGGCGACTGCATCTTGGACATGACCATGCGCCGCAGCGCCAGCGCCCGCTCCAGCGAGCGGATGTTGGCGCGCGCCAGATGGCCGTAGGCCGGGATGTAGCGGTTGGTCAGCTCGTCCAGGAGGACGCCGACCTTGCTCGACATCACCATCGACAGGATCGAGGTGACCAGCATCAGGACGATCAATCCGAGGGCGATGCCGACGATCTTGCGCCGGATCGACTGGTTGAAAATCGGCATAGGTGCAGGGCAAAGGCTGAAAGGATGAAGCGAGGGAACTCAATACACCGGATTTAGCGGTGGGAACACGCGCAATCTCGCCTTTCTGACGCGGTGAACCGTACGCAACCGTCGCGCGAGCCAATCGTTAACAAAGGTTAAACATGCTGCCTTTTCCGCTATTTCGGAAGTTCCCGAGTTCCCATCCGTATTTTGCCGCATTGTCGCGAGAGCGTGAGGAATGCGAAACGATGTCATGACATCGTTTGGTGTCGTCTCTTGATTCTCAAGCCGCATGTCGTCGCGGACCTTGGTTTGTAGTGGTTTCGCAGGGGGACCATGGAATGAACCAGTGCCTACGCTCGCTCGCGTGTGTCGTTGCCGTGGCCACGATGGCCCTCCTTCCCACCGAGTTGGCGGCGAAGAGCAATCATAAATCATCCGCGCCGAAGAAGACGCATGAGGCGAAAGCCGGCAAGCAGCGCCATGCCTCGGCCGGCAAAGCGCGGCACGGCAAGCACGCCGAGGCCAAGCGCCGGCCGAAGAAAGCGGTCGACGAGCCCTCGGACAAGCCGGCACCGCCGCCGCTGACCGGCGATCTCGCCGCGCTGAAGGATGCGATCGACCTCGCGCGCAAGGGCAAGACCGAAGATGCGGGCGCCGCGCGTGACCGGATCACTGACCCCGCCGGACAGAGGCTTGCGGACTGGTTCATGCTGCGCCACTCAGAGAGCATGGCGAATTTCAAGCGCTACGCCGCCTTCCTCGCCGCCAATCCGGACTGGCCGAGCAGCGCCCTGCTCCGCCGCCGCGCCGAGGCGCGGCTGTGGCAGGAAAAGAGTGACGCGGCCACCGTACACAAATTCACCATGGACCGGCCGACCAGCGCCAAGGGCAAGTTCGCGCTGGCCCGCGTACTGCTCACTGAAGGCGAGACCGACAGGGCCGCGCGTCTCGTGCGCGAGGCCTGGCGCACGGACGAATTGTCCGAGCGGAGCGAAGAAGATTCCTACGCGGCGTTCAGCGATCTTCTGTCCGCTGACGATCACCGCGCGCGCATGGACAAGCGCCTCGGCGCCAAGGACTACGCAGGCGCAAGGCGCGCGGCCAAACGTCTCGGCGAGGATGCGCTGGCGATCGTGAAGGCCTGCGCCGCAGTCACCGGCAAGGCGAGCAAGGCCAAGGACTATCTCGAGGACGTCTCGACCGAGGCGCGACGCGATCTCGGCTATGTGCTGTGCCGCGCCCAGTGGCATCTTCAGAACGACCGCATCGACGACGCAGCCGAGGTGATCCTCGCCGCCCGACCCGACACGATGGCCGCGCAGGACACCGATGCCTGGTGGCGCGAGCGCCGCCTGCTGGCGCGCAAGCTGCTCGACCAGGGCAAGTTCAAGACTGCCTATGACGTAGTGCGCACGGCCGCGGTGCCGGAGAAAGAAGTCTACCGCGTCGACTACCACTTCATGTGCGGCTGGATCGCGCTGCGCTATCTCGACGATCCCAGGACGGCGATGGTGCACTTCGCCGCGATCGACGAGGGATCGGCCAATCCAATCGCGCTGTCGCGCGCCCATTACTGGCGCGGCCGCGCCGCCGAGGCGATGGGTGCTACAGCCGACGCGCGCATGAGCTATCGGGCGGCGGCGCGCTATCAGACCGCCTATTACGGTCAGCTCGCTCGCGCAAAGCTTGGCCTGGACCGGATCGAGCTGCGCGCGCCCTCGCCCGTGCTGGCCGCCGCCGACACGCAGTTGGCGGACGAGCGCGTACGCGCAGCCAACATGCTATACGATATCGGCGAGCGCGACGTCGTGTTCTATTATGCCGAGGATTTTGCCAAGGAGAGCACCGACGCCGCGGCGCTCGAAGCGCTCGCCGCGCTCGCCGGACAGCGCAATGACGCACGCGTGATGCTGGAGGTCGGCAAGTCGGCCCTGGCGCGCGGGCTTGCACTCGACCATTATGCCTTTCCCACCATCGGCATTCCCGAGCACAAGCAGGTCGCACCCGCGATCGAGACCAGCGTGATCTATTCGGTGGCGCGCACCGAAAGCTCGTTCGACCAGCGCGACAAGTCGCCTGCCAATGCGGTCGGGCTGATGCAGGTGACGCCGGAAGCGGGCCGCGACACCGCCAAACGCTTCGGCCTGACCTATGACTGGGACAGGATGGTCTCCGATCCCGTCTACAACACCCAGATGGGCGCGGCCGAGCTCAGCGCGCTCTTGTCGGAATATCGCGGCAACCAGATCATGACCTTCGCCGGCTACAATGCCGGCCGCGGCCGTGTGCGCGAATGGGTGCAGGCGCGTGGCGATCCCAGAGATCCCAAGGTCGATCCGGTCGACTGGGTGGAGCGCATCCCGCTGTCGGAGACGCGCAACTACGTCCAGCGGGTGATCGAGAACGTCCTCGTCTACCGTGCGCGGTTCGAAGACAGCAGCATGATCGCCGGCAAGAGCGACCAGCGCGTCGTCACGCACGAGGTCAGCGCAACCGCACCCGTGGCGACCGCAGCACCCGCTCCCTAGTCAACGCCGCCGGGGCTGGACGCGGCGCCTGCGGGGGCACGGTGCTGCGGCTTCCACGCGCGTATAGTCGCGCAGCCAGGTGTCACCTCCTTCCATCGATCAGATCGCCACCGCCCAAATATGCGCCGGTCAACGCTCTTGCGAAGGTCCAGGCGTGTATCGTGCAGCTCCAGCACGAGACGGCACTCAGGACCGCCAACATCTCGATCATGTTGCCAGCGGCGAGCTCGACGTTACCCACGGCCGGTTCTGTGCGCCCGGGCATCGACCATTGCATGAAGAACGTGGCGAGTTCGCCGCGACGGTAGCAATCGGTGTCGCAGTAACAGCGTTGTGTCCGCACATGCCGGACATAGCCGGTCCCGATTGACCGCGAGCATGCGCTGCACGTGGCGGCGCGCAACGGGGGCTCGTGATTGACCACCACGAATTTCATGAAGCCGCCCTCACGCGATCTTTCGCGAGCGCCTCGCAGAACAATGCGTAACACTGATAATCGCAGTAAGGCAGACGGGTCGCGATCTCGCGGAGATAGCTGCCGCCGATCGGCTCGCAGCACTGCATGCACCAGGTTTGCCGGAACGGGGTCCGACCGTTCACGAGGACGAACGCGAATCTCATGTGGCACCTCCCAAAGCGAAGCAGTAAACGCTGTCCATCGGAGACAGTGCGGGCGGTGGAGCGCAAAGATGATTTCGGCCGTCCGGATTATCTCTGTTTCGCTCCACTTTTTGCGGTGGGATCAGAATGAATCTCCCGTCCTCCCTGCGCCGTGCATACAGCCGGCCGTCGATGTACTTGATGTCGGTCGGATAGCAGTCCGCGTTGCTGCAGCAACTGAGGCTCGGATTGTCCGGCATGTGCCAGGTCGAATAGAATTTTTCGTGCAGCGCCTGGTCCTGGGGTGGGTGCTGGCGATGAACGGTGCCGTGTCCCGTCTCCTGCGCCTGGGCCGTCGCAGCGGCGCCGAGGAGAACCATCGCGCACAAGAGCTTGCATGAACGGATCAACGCACGGGCTCCCGGATTAGATGTCAGCTCTCCAATTCAGTCCTCACGCGACCTGCGCCCGAAACAGCCACCGGCGGTCGCGTTCGCGGCGTGTGCGGAAGCGATCAACGCATTTCTTGGAGCAGAGCGCAGTGCGCCAGGAATAGTAGCGGATCAGACCAAACTTGCCGCCACACACCGCACAGCCCTTGATCGAAGGGCAACGTTCGGACTCGGATAGGCGACGCTCAGGAAGTTGCGACGTATCGCACATTGTTCTCTCCCTCTTTCGGCTGCTTGCGCTCTTGCCTATTGGTTTCCTTCGAATTCACGCGGGTCGTGAGTTGCGGAGATCGCGGCTGCGTGTCGAGAAATGCAGCTGCCTCGTCGCTGGTCGCCTGCCCGTGTCGGTGAAAGCGCCCGGGGCTATACGCTTCAGACCCGGTTCTCGTGCGAACACTGCGATTGGCTGGTCGACACTCCCGATTGGCCGTGAGACTAGTCCCCCCAGAACAAGACGCTCAATTGTACGGAGGTAATTGGCCGACATGACTAGGAATGGAGGAGCTATACTTAGGTTTGTCCCGTAGTCGCCCGGGACTCTCGCGATGGCCCATGTTCAACGAGACGGCGAACGACGCACAAGCTGCACGGCAACCGTGAAAAACTTGCCCGGCACGACGTGCTTGATGCGCTGCGGCGAACAGGGCGGCGAGCAGCCAATTCCAAGGCCAATGTCGCAGTCGCCATCCGACTTTGGCGGAATTGCTCCTCCGGCGGCAACGTGCTCTACTTGCGTTCACGCAGAGAGCGCCGGGAGCGTCTGCGATGAAGCCGGGCCGGGCAGCCACGTTCGGGAAGTCAGCCGCGCAATTCCTCGCCGGCTGCGTCAAGCAAGTTGTCACCCCCAAGCCGCGCACTGAGACCGGTGACGCCGGTCTGCTGGAGGCGGTCAAGCAGTGGCAGCAAGTCTTCGAGCACAACCCGGTCATGTATTTCATGGTCGACCCGAGCGGAACCGTGATCAACGTGAACACGTTCGGCGCGGCGCAGCTGGGCTATACGGCCGCGGAGTTGATCGGCCGATCGGTGCTGGATGTCTTTTTCGAGGAAGATCGCGACTTCGTCCGCGCGTGTGTCGCGCTGTGCCTTGAGACCATCGATCAGTCACACACCTGGGAGATTCGGAAGGTTCGCAAGGACGGCTCGGTGCTATGGGTGCGCGAGAACGCCAAGACCATGCTGCGGGCCAATGGCGGGCCAATCGTGCTGGTCGCCTGCGAGAACATCACCGAGCGCAAAGAAGCGGAGAATGCGCTGCGACAGAGCGAAGCTTACCTCGCCCAGGCGCAGGAATTGAGCCACACCGGCAGTTTCGGCTGGAGGGCCGCAACCGGCGAGATCACCTGGTCCAAGGAGACCTATCGCATCTTCCAATGCGACGAAGGGACCAAGCCAGAGATCCCGTTCATGCTCCAGCGGATCCATCCGGAGGATCGGCTCGCAGTGCAGAAGACCACGGGCCGGGCGGCGCGCGAGGGGAAAGACTACGATCACGAATACCGGCTGGTGATGCCCGACGGTTCCATCAAGTACGTCCGAGCCGTCGCCCGGGCGACGCGAGATGCCGGCGGTCACGTGGAGTTCGTGGGATCGGTGACCGACATCACGGCGACCAAGGAGGCAGAACGCAGGCTTCGTGACAGCGAGCAGCGCTTTCGCGACTATGCCGAAACTGCCTCCGACTGGTTCTGGGAGACGGGGCCAGACCATCGCGTCACCCAAGTATCGGAACATTCAGATACCGTCGCCGCCCCCGCAGGCCTGATCGGGCTCACGCGTTGGGACATTGCTCCGGACTCCGATCTCGAGCCCGAAAAATGGCGACAACATCGGGCGGCGCTCGACGCCCACATTCCGTTCCGCGATCTCGTGTACCGCAGCAAGGACCGCAACGGACACCCGATCTATGTCCGGACCAGCGGCAAGCCATTTTTCGACGCCAACGGGGCCTTTCTGGGTTATCGGGGCGTCTGCACCGACGTGACCGCGGCCATCCGGGCCGATCAGGCCGAAGACGCGCTGCGCAAGGCCCAAGCCGAGCTCGCCCATGTCACGCGCGTCACGACACTGGGTGAGCTGACCGCTTCAATCGCCCATGAAATCAACCAGCCGCTCGCCGCCGTGATCGCAAACGCCGACGCCTGCGTCGCCTGGCTGCAACGCAGTCCGCCCGACCTCAAGGCAGCGCGCCGCTCCGTGGAGTGGATCATCGAGGACGGCAAGCGTGCCAGCGACGTGATCCGTCACGTTCGGGCGCTCGCCAAGCGTTCCGAAATCGAGATGGCTCCGCTCGACGTCAGCGTGGTCGTGCGCGAGGCCGTCGCGCTCGTTCAGCGCGAGATGGCCAGCCATGCCGTGTCGGTCCGAATGGAGCTGTCGTCGGCACTGCCCAGGATCGTTGGCGATCGCATTCAATTGCAGCAGGTCCTGATCAACCTGATCAAGAACGGGATCGAGGCCATGGAAGGCATCCATGATCGCCCGCGCGAGCTGGCGATCCGTTCAGCGGCCGACGACGATGGCGCGGTGCTGGTGAGCGTATCCGACTGCGGCGTCGGCATCTGCGAACAGGCAATGGACCGCCTGTTCATGCCGTTCTTTACCACGAAGTCCTCCGGCATGGGCATGGGCCTGTCGATCTGCCGCTCCATTATCGAGGCCCATGGCGGACGACTTTCCGCCATACCGAACCGGGAGCATGGCGCGACCTTTCAGATCACGCTGCCGCTCCATCGAGAGGACGCATTGTGACCGAGCGCGCGGGGACTTCGCCCAAGGAGGACGGCGATCAGCCAATCGTCTTCATCGTCGACGACGACGCGTCCATGCGCCGTGCGCTCACCAATCTGTTCGAGTCGGTCGGCCTCAAGGTCGAAGCATTCGGCTCGGCGCCGCAACTCCTGCAGGCCAAGCCGCCAGAAGTCCCCAGTTGCCTGGTGCTCGACATCCGCCTGCCCGGAACAAGCGGCCTCGAGCTGCAGACCGATCTTGCCAAGGCAAATATCCATACGCCCATCATCTTCATCACCGGTCATGGTGATATTCCCATGACTGTTCGGGCCATGAAGAGCGGCGCGATCGACTTCCTGACCAAGCCGGTTCGCGACCAGGACATCCTGGACGCGGTCCAGGCCGCGATCGAGCGAGACCGCAAGCGCCGCGATCTTAACAAGACGGTCTCGAACGTCAGATCACGCTTCGAGTCACTCAGCTCGCGGGAGCGGGACGTCCTGTCACTGGTGACGTCGGGCCTGATGAACAAGCAAGTGGCCGCCCAGCTCGGTTTGGCGGAAATCACCGTCAAGATCTATCGCGGCCAGATCATGCGGAAAATGGGCGCGAAGTCGCTGGCCGACCTCGTGAGGATGAGCGAGGCGCTCGGGATTCGACCCAGCAAGCCCGACGTACAAACCTAAGTATGAGTTTCCAATGGTGGCTGGCAGGTCCACCTTGCACGTTTAGGTGTGGCCGTGGCGACGGCAAGCGTAATCCCGAGCGAGGAGCGGACGTCTTGTCAGTGGCTTCGGTCATTTCGGTGCTTGATGATGATCCCTACGTGCGGGCCGCGATCAACAATCTCCTGGAATCCCGCGGATACATCGTCCACACATTCGCCTCCGCCGAGGAATTTTTGCGGTCGGCCGATTCGACCGACACCTCGTGCGTGATCGCGGACGTGCAGATGCCGTCGGTCACTGGAATCGATCTGCTGACGCAGATGCGCGCGCAGGGGTCGGCGACGCCATTCATCTTCATCACTGCTTTTCCGGATGAGAGCGTGCGTGTGCGTGCGTTTAAAGCGGGGGCAAGTTGTTTCCTCGGTAAGCCGTTCGCCGCCTCGGATCTGATGCAATGCCTGGAGGTGGCGCTGGCAGCAGGTGGCGAAACCATGAAGTGATTGTCCGGCGGTCAGCGAAGGCGACACGCTGACAACAGCACCGCCGCCTCAATCCACCTTGATGTTGGCCGCCTTGATGATCGGCCACCATTTTGCGATCTCGGCCTTCTGGCGGGTGCCGAGCGCTTCTGGCGTGAGCTGATCCTTGGGCGTCATCTCCAGGCCCTGGCTTTCGAGTTGCTTCCTCACTCCGGGATCGTTCAGCGCTTCCACGGCCGCCACATTGAGCTTGGTCACGATCTCCTTCGGCGTCCCTTTCGGCACCCACATGCCCGACCACAGCGTCATGTTGAAACCCTTGAGACCCGCCTCCGCCGCGGTTGGAATCTCCGGCGCCGACGGCAGGCGCTTGTCGTCGGTGATGGCGTAGGCGCGAATGGTGCCGGCGCGGACCTGGTTGATGGAGTTGGAGGTCTGGTCGACGATGAGGTCGATCTGGCCGGCGATGAGATCGTTGAGGGCGGGCGCGGTGCCGCGATACGGCACGTATTGCAGCTTGATGCCGGAGACGCTCTCGAAATAGACGCCGGCGATGTGGCTGCCGGAGCCCGCGCCGGCGGTGCCTGCGGTGGGCGGCGATGGCCGCGACTTTAGCCACTCAATGAACTCTTTCAGCGAGACCGCGGGCACCGCGTTCTTGCTCACAATGATCATCGGATTGCTCGGCAACAGCACCACCGGCTCGAGGTCGGCGACGAGGTCGTATTTGAGCTTGTAGACGGCACCGTTGGCGACGTGGGTGCCGAGATGGCCGAATGAGATGGTGTAGCCGTCCGGCGGTGACTGCACGGCGCGGCCGACGCCGATCGAGCCGCCCGCACCGGTGACGTTCTCGATCACCACGGGCTGGCCAAGCGAGACCCGCATGCGTTCCGCAAGCACCCGCGCCATTGCATCCGACGGCCCGCCGGCCGCGAATGGCACGATGATTGTGATGGGACGCGTGGGATAATCGTCGGCGCGCGCGGCGCCTGCAAAAGCGAGAATGGCAATCAGCGCAGCCCAAGCGGCCTTCATGGTCCTCTCCCCAGCAATGTCTTTATTATTTTTGGCGCTCTGCCCGCGTACGGGAAGAGGGATCAATCGTGGCGTATTGCCGCGCTAATCTAAAGCGCGATGAGACTAGGATGAATCGTCATCGCGCTCTAGGTTATCGTTTGAGCATGATCTTTTCGGAAAACCGTTGCAGCACACTTTTCCGGACCATGCTCTAGAACTGCGTGTAGTCGATCGGCTTGTGACGATCGAGCGTGCGGGTGACCGGCGGCAGTGGATATTTCAGGCCGGTCGCACAGTTGAACAGCATCACGCGGTCGGTCTTGCTGACGCGGCCGTCGGCGAGGCTCTGTTTGTAGGCGGCGTAGGTGGCGGCGCCCTCGGGGCACAGCAGCAGCCCCTCCTCGCGCGCAACCTCGCTCAGCGCCGACGAGATCTTGTCGTCGTCGACCGCGATGGCAAAACCCTTGCTCTGTCGCACTGCGCGCAGGATCAGGAAATCGCCGATCGCCTGCGGAACGCGAATGCCGGAAGCGATGGTGTGCGCATCCTCCCAGCGCGTCGCATGCTCGGTGCCGGCGTCATAGGCCCGCACCATCGGCGCGCAGCCCGAGGCCTGCACCGCGACCATGCGCGGACGCTTCGAGCCGATGAAGCCGATCTTCTCGAGCTCGTCGAACGCCTTCCACATGCCGATCAGGCCGGTGCCGCCACCGGTCGGATAGAAGATCACGTCGGGCACGTCCCAGCCGAGCTGCTCGGCGAGCTCGAGGCCCATCGTCTTCTTGCCCTCGATGCGGTACGGCTCCTTCAGCGTCGACGTGTCGAACCAGCCGACTTTTGCTTTGCCCTCACCGACGATCTTGCCGCAATCGTCGATATAGCCGTTGACGCGATAGACGGTCGCGCCCTGGAGCTCGATCTCGCTGACATTCACTTCCGGTGTGTCGGCTGGGCAGAAGATCGTAGTCTTGATGCCGCACGACGTCGCATAGGCCGCGAGCGCCGCGCCGGCGTTGCCGTTGGTCGGCATCGCCATGTGCTTGATGCCGAGCGCCTTGCCCATCGACACCGCCATCACGAGGCCGCGCGCCTTGAACGAGCCGGTCGGCAGCCGTCCTTCGTCCTTCACGATGATCTCGCCGCCGCCGAGTTTGGCGCCGAGCTTCGGCAGCCGGATCAGCGGCGTCGTGACCTCGCCGAGGGAGACGATGTCCTTGCATTTGCGCACCGGCAGCAGCTCGCGGTAGCGCCACATGTCGCCGGGACGCTGGGCCAAAGCGTCCTTGGTCAGCGCCTTCTTCACCCCGGTGAGGTCGTAGCGCACCAGGAGCGGCTTGCCGGCCTTGGAGAGGTTATGGACCTGGTCGGCGGGGTAATGATCGCCCTCCATCGCGCATTCGAGATGCGTGACGAAGGTCGGACGTTCGATGGTCAGGTTGTCGTTGTCGTGCATGGGTTCATTCCCTCTTCTTGTTTTCGTATTTCTCTATCAGACCCGTCACCCTGAGGTGTTCTCCATGCGGCGCCACGCGCCGGATGGAGGGCCTCGAAGGGCGACGAGCCCGGCTGCTGCATCTCGGCCGTTCATCCTTCGAGGCTCGCCCAACGGTGCTCTGCACCGCTGGCCTCGCACCTCAGGATGACGGAGCCGAGAGACGCGAAGCCCAGCCCGTCAAATATTCAGCACCCGTCCATAAGCATCCAGCACGGCTTCCTTCATCATCTCCGACAGCGTCGGATGCGGGAACACGGTGTGCATCAGTTCTTCTTCCGTGGTCTCAAGATTCATGGCGACGACATAGCCCTGGATCAGTTCGGTGACTTCAGCGCCGACCATGTGAGCGCCGAGAAGCTGGCCGGTCTTCTTGTCGAAGATCACCTTGACCAGACCCTGGTCCTCGCCGAGCGCGATCGCCTTGCCGTTGCCGACGAAGGGGAAGCGGCCGACTCGGATCTCGCGGCCATTCTCCTTGGCCTTGGCTTCGGTGAGACCGACCGAGGCGACCTGCGGATGACAATAGGTGCAGCCCGGGATCATGTTCTTGTCCATGGGGTGCGGATTGAGGCCCTTGATCGCCTCGACGCAGATCACACCCTCATGCTCGGCCTTGTGCGCGAGCATCGGGGGACCAGCGACGTCGCCGATGGCGTAGATCCCGGGGACATTGGTCTTGCCGTGGCCGTCGGCCACGATGATGCCGCGGTCGGCTTTGACGCCGAGCTTTTCGAGGCCGAGATTCTCGATGTTGCCGACGACGCCGACCGCCGAGATCACCCGCTCGAACTCGGTCGTGACAGGCTTGCCCTTGCCGTCGTCAATGGTGGCGACGACGCTATGGACCTTCTTCTCGAGTTTTGTGACTTTGGTCGAGGACATGATTTTCATGCCCATCTTCTCAAAGCGTTTCCGCGCGAGCCCTGCGATCTCCGCGTCCTCCACGGGAAGGATCTGCGGCAGCACCTCGACCACGGTGACGTCAGAGCCCATGGTGTGGAAGAACGAGGCGAACTCGATGCCGATCGCGCCGGAGCCGACCACCAGCAGCGACTTCGGAATCCGGTCCGGCACCATCGCCTCGAAATAGGTCCAGACCAGCTTCTGGTCGGGCTCGAGCCCCGGCAGCACGCGCGGCCGCGCGCCGGTCGCGATGATGATGTGCTTGGCCTGGTAGGTCCCCTCGCCCAGCGAGCCCTTCGGCGCCTCGACATCGGACTTTTTCACGGTGACCTTGCCGGGTGCGTCGATCGAGGCCGCGCCCCAGATCACGCTGACCTTGTTCTTCTTCATCAGGAAGCCGACGCCCGTGTTCAACTGCTTCGAGACGCCACGCGAGCGCTGCACCACGGCTTTCGGATCGAACGACACTTTTTCGGCCGAGAGGCCGTAATCCTTGGCGTGCTGCATGTAGTGATAGATCTCGGCCGAACGCAGCAGCGCCTTGGTCGGGATGCAGCCCCAGTTCAGGCAGATACCGCCAAGATACGACTTCTCGACGATCGCCGTCTTGAAGCCGAGCTGGGCGGCGCGTATCGCGGTGACATAGCCGCCGGGACCGGAGCCAATGATGATGACGTCGAAGGATGTATCGGCCATGGCGGCTCCCGTTCAACTCAAGAAGCGCCGCGGGCGCGGCGCTTGAAGACAACAAACCTGACCAGCCATTCGATGATCCCGACCAGGACCAGAATGGCCAGCGCGCTCAACACAATGGGTTGAGCGATGTTTCGCGACAGTTGCTCTCCCGACAGGAAGGCGGAGTGAAGAAAATCGAGTCCGATCGGATTGAGCGCGACAACGGCTCCGAGCAGCAGCGATATCCATGGCCAGCGGACATGCAAGGTTGCCCCCTCTGCCGCCGCGTCAGACCATCATCATGACGGGATTTTCGATCAGCTGCTTGAACGCACCGATCAGCTCGGCGCCGAGCGCGCCGTCGATGGCGCGGTGATCGCAGGACAAGGTCACGCTCATCATGTTCGCGATCTCGATCTTGCCGCCGCGCACGACGGGACGCTCTTCGCTGGTGCCCACGGCCAGAATGGTCGCGTGCGGCGGATTGATCACGGCGGTGAAGTGGCTGATGCCGTACATGCCGAGGTTGGAGACGGCAGTGGTGCCGCCCTGGTATTCCTCAGGCTTCAGCTTGCGCGAGCGGGCGCGCGCGGCAAAATCCTTCATCTCGTTGGAGATGGTGGAGAGCGTCTTGGTCTCCGCCTTGCGGATGATCGGCGTGATCAAGCCGCCCGGCATCGCGACGGCAACGCCGACGTCGGAATGGTGGTGCTTGACCATGCCGCTTTCGGTCCAGCTGACGTTGCAGTTCGGGATTTTCTGCAGCGCGACCGCCATCGCCTTGATGACGAAGTCGTTGACCGAGATCTTGTAGAGCGGCTTCTTCTCCTTGTCCTTGGGAGCAGCCGCATTGATCTCCTCGCGCGCGACCAGCAGCTTGCCGATGTCGCAGTCGATGGTGAGATAGAAGTGCGGGACGTTCTGGATCGACGCGGTTAGGCGCTGCGCGATGGTGCGGCGCATGCCGTCATGCGGGACGATGTCGTAGGTATCAGGCTCGAACAGCGACAGGATCTGCTTGTCCGACATGGTCGGCGCGATTGCCGGCGCCCCGGACGGCGCCGCCGCAGGCGCCTTGAGGCCCTTGCCGGACTTGGCCTGCTCGACGTCGCGCGCGACCACGCGGCCGTGCGGGCCGGTGCCCGTGACCATCGCAACATCGATGCCGGCTTCCTTAGCGATACGGCGCGCCAGTGGCGATGAGAACACACGACCGCCATGGCCGTTGCCGTGCGCGGCGGGAGCTGCAGCCTGCGCCGCCGGTGCCGGCGCCGCCTTCGGTGCGGCCGGAGCAGGTGCCGGTGCAGCAGCAGGTGCCTCAGCGGCCTTGGGCGGTGCAGCCGAGGCGGTCGGCTTCGCGGCGCCCGCGGCCTTCACGTCCTCGCCCTCGCCGGCCAGCACCGCGATCACGTCGTTGACCGGGACGTCCTGCGTGCCTTCGGGCACCAGGATCTTGGCGATCGTGCCCTCGTCGATCGCCTCGACCTCCATGGTCGCCTTGTCGGTCTCGATCTCGGCGATGACGTCGCCGGATTTGACCTTGTCGCCTTCCTTCTTCAGCCACTTGGCGAGGTTGCCCTTCTCCATTGTCGGCGAGAGAGCGGGCATCAGGATGTTGATGGGCATGCTGACCTCACGAAGAACTTCTCAAAACGTCGCCTTCGACAGCGAAGACGAACAGACCAGGTTTAGTTGCCGATGTCGCCCTGCCACAGGCGCTCATTGGCGGGATTGGAACGCCACGTCTTCATCATGGTGATGGAGCGGTCGTCGGCAAGATCGATCCAGGGGATGCCGAACTTGTCGAGGATGTCCTTGGACCCTGGGAAGGTGACGGATTCTCCGATCACCACCAGCTTGACCTTGAACAGCGCCAGCGCGCCGGCGCACATCGAGCAAGGCGACAGCGTGGTGTACATGATTGTGTCGTGGAACGTGATTGCGCCCGCCTCGCGCAGGCAGCTCATCTCGCCGTGCAGGATCACGTTGTTCTCCTGCACGCGGTTGTTATGGCCGCGGGCGATGATCTTGTTGTCGCGCGTCAGCACCGCGCCGATCGGCAGGCCACCTTGCGCGATCGAGGCTTCCGCCTCGCGGATCGCCTCCAGCATGAAATCGTAGTGATAGGATTCGATCGCCACGTCAGTGCCCCTTGCCGCGCGGCGTCGTCGTGCCGGTGTCGGTGGGACGCTCGATCTCGGCCTGGAACATGTCCAGAATCCGGTTCAGGGCGTCCTCTTCGGTATATTCGCTCTCGCGCGCATAGGCGCGCGCGGCATGACGGGCGAGATCGACGAGCAGCAGGCCCCACATGTCGGGCTCCTCGAAGGCGCGCTGGAACGCCATCGATAGCCCGCCGTCCAGCACGAACACGCGCAGGATCTCGACCGCGTCCTCGCGGGTCATGACGTCGGGCGGCAGTGGCTGCTCCTTCGGGCCCGCCATGGTCTACCTGTAGCAGACGGCTTTGGCGGCCTCGACGACTTCCGCCGCCGAGGGCAGCGCGAGCTTCTCCAGGTTCGCGGCATAGGGCATCGGCACGTCCTTGCCGGAGACGCGCGTAACCGGCGCGTCGAGATAATCGAAGGCATTCTCCATGATGCGCGCGGCGATCTCGGCGCCGACGCCGCTCTGGGCCCAGCCCTCCTCCACCGTCACCGCACGGCCCGTCTTCTTGACCGAGTTGATGATGGTCTCGGTATCCATCGGGCGCAGCGTGCGCAGGTCGATCACCTCGGCCTCGATGCCGTCCTTGGCGAGCTCGTCGGCGGCCTTGAGCGCATAGGTCATGCCGTTCGACCAGGAGATGATGGTGACGTGGCTGCCGGAGCGCACGATGCGCGCCTTGCCGATCGGAATCACGAAATCGTCGAGCTTGGGCACTTGCCCGGTGTGACCGTAGAGCACCTCATTCTCGAGGAAGATCACCGGATTGGGATCGCGGATCGCGGCCTTGAGCAGCCCCTTGGCATCGGCCGCGGAATACGGCGCGACCACCTTGAGACCGGGAATGTGCGAGTACCAGGCCGAATAGTCCTGGCTGTGCTGGGCGGCGACGCGCGCAGCGGCGCCGTTGGGCCCGCGGAACACGATCGAGCAGCCCATCTGACCGCCGGACATGTACAGCGTCTTGGCCGCGGAGTTGATGATCTGGTCGATCGCCTGCATGGCGAAGTTGAAGGTCATGAACTCGACGATCGGCTTGAGGCCGGTCATCGCGGCACCGACGCCGACGCCGGCAAAGCCGTGCTCGGTGATCGGGGTGTCGATGACGCGCTTGGCGCCGAACTCCTGGAGCAGGCCCTGGGTGACCTTGTAGGCGCCCTGATATTCGGCGACCTCTTCACCCATCACGAAGACATCGGCGTCGCGGCGCATCTCTTCGGCCATGGCGTCGCGCAAGGCTTCGCGGATGGTCTGCGTCACCATCTCCGTGCCGGCGGGTACTTCGGGATCGGGCTCGGCCACGGCCTGCGGCGCGGCTGGCGCGGCCTTGGGCTGAGGCGCTTCGGCCTTGGCAGCGGTGGGCGGAGCGGACTCCGCAGCCTTCTCCTGCTTGGACGGTGCGGGTGCTTTCGCGAGATCGGCGGCGCTCTCGCCGTCGGCGAGAATGGTCGCGATCGGCGTGTTCACCGCAACATCGGCAGTGCCCTCGGGGATCAGGATCTTGCCGAGCGTGCCCTCATCGGTCGCCTCGACCTCCATCGTCGCCTTGTCGGTCTCGATCTCGGCGATGACGTCGCCCGACTTGATCGGCTCGCCCTCTTTCTTCAGCCATTTGGCGAGGTTGCCCTTCTCCATCGTGGGCGACAACGCGGGCATCAGCACTTGAATTGGCATATCGACTCCAAAAGAAAGCTTGCGCGCGTTCAGCGGTAAACGTCGGTCCAGAGCTCGGCGGCATCCGGCTCGGGATCATGTTGGGCGAAATCGGCGGATGCGTTGACGATGTCGCGCACCTCGGCGTCGATCGCCTTCAGATCCTGCTCGGTGACCTTGGCCGCCAAGAGGCGGTTACGCACCTGCTCGATCGGATCCTGGTCGTGGCGGACCTTCTCGACCTCCTCACGCGTGCGATATTTTGCAGGATCGGACATCGAGTGGCCGCGATAGCGGTACGTCTGCATCTCCAGGATGTAGGGACCCTTGCCGGCACGGCACCAGGCCGCCGCCTCCTCGCCCGCAGCCTTCACGGCGCGGACATCCATACCGTCGACCTGCTTGCCGGGAATGTTGAAGGACGCGCCGCGCTTGGAAAAATCCTGCTGCGCCGAGGCACGCGAGACCGAGGTGCCCATGGCGTAGCGGTTGTTCTCGATGACAAAGATCACCGGCAGTTTCCAGAGCTCCGCCATGTTGAAGCTCTCATAGACCTGGCCCTGGTTGGCCGCGCCGTCGCCGAAATAGGTGACGCTGACATTGCCGTTGCCACGATAGTGATTGGCAAAGGCGAGACCCGTGCCGAGCGAGACCTGCGCGCCGACGATGCCGTGGCCGCCGTAAAAGTGCTTCTCCTTGCTGAACATGTGCATGGAGCCGCCCTTGCCCTTGGAATAGCCGCCGCGGCGACCCGTGAGCTCGGCCATGACGCCGTTGGCCTCCATGCCGGTGGCGAGCATGTGACCGTGATCGCGATAGCCGGTGATGACCTGATCGCCCTCTTTCAGGGCCATCTGCATGCCAACCACCACGGCCTCCTGGCCGATATAGAGGTGGCAGAAGCCGCCGATTGCGCCCATACCGTAGAGCTGGCCGGCCTTTTCCTCGAAGCGCCGGATCAGGAGCATGTCGCGGAGCGCCTTGAGCTCCTGCTCCCTGGTGAATTCCGGGGGCGAACCGCCGTCGGTCTTGTCCTGTGGAGTGCTTGCGGCGGCTTTCTTGGGTGCGGCCATGGGAATTCCGGGTCAGAGAAAACTTTCGCCCTCTCTAACCCAAGTCAAACACCGTTGGAAAGCACCGCGGCGGCATGGCACGATTTTCATTATGCCGCACTGCAACGTGATCGTAATATTGGAAAATCTTTGGCGCCGATCGGGCAACAAATCGATGCAAGGCTGCCGCACACTCAGATTCGTGACCGCGTCAAGAAGCGTTGAGGCGACCGGGACCTGACATTCGGAATGGGCGGCGCCGAAACGACGCCGCCCTCTCCGCCGACCGATCAGAAGAAGCCAAGCTTCTTCGGGCTGTAGCTGACCAGGAGGTTCTTGGTCTGCTGGTAGTGATCGAGCATCATCTTGTGGGTTTCACGCCCGACGCCCGACTGCTTGTAGCCGCCGAAGGCCGCATGCGCGGGATAGGCATGGTAGCAGTTGGTCCAGACCCGGCCGGCCTGGATCGCCCGGCCGAAGCGGTAGCAGCGGTTGGCATCGCGGCTCCAGACGCCGGCTCCGAGGCCGTAGAGCGTGTCATTGGCGATCGCGAGCGCCTCCTCGTCGGTCTTGAAGGTCGTGACCGAGACCACGGGGCCGAAGATCTCCTCCTGGAAGATCCGCATCTTGTTGTGGCCCTCGAACACCGTCGGCTGCACGTAGAAGCCGCCGGCGAGATCGCCCGCAAGCTCGGCACGTCCGCCGCCGGCCAGCACCTTCGCGCCCTCCTGCTTGCCGATGTCGATATAGGAGAGGATCTTGGACAGCTGCTCGCCCGAGGCCTGCGCGCCGATCATGGTGGTGGCGTCGCGCGGATCGCCCTGCTTGATCGCGGCGACGCGCTTCAGCGCCCGCTCCATGAAGCGGTCATAGATATCCGCATGCACGAGCGCCCGGCTCGGACAGGTGCAGACCTCGCCCTGGTTCAGCGCGAACATGACGAAGCCTTCGATCGCCTTGTCGAAGAAGTCGTCGTCTTCCGCGGTGACGTCGTTGAAGAAGATGTTCGGCGACTTGCCGCCGAGCTCCAGCGTGACGGGAATCAGGTTCTGGCTGGCATATTGCATGATCAGCCGGCCCGTCGTGGTCTCGCCGGTAAACGCGATCTTGGCGATGCGCGGGCTGGAAGCGAGCGGCTTGCCGGCTTCCAGGCCAAATCCGTTGACGATGTTGAGGACGCCCGGCGGCAGGATGTCGGCGATGATTTCGGCCCAGACCATGATCGAAGCCGGCGTCTGCTCGGCGGGCTTGAGCACGACGCAATTGCCGGCGGCCAGCGCGGGCGCAAGCTTCCAGCAGGCCATCAGCAGCGGGAAGTTCCAGGGAATGATCTGGCCGACCACGCCGAGCGGCTCGTGGAAATGATAGGCGATGGTGTCGTGGTCGATCTCGCCGATCGAGCCTTCCTGGGCGCGCACGACGCCGGCGAAGTAGCGGAAGTGATCGATGGCGAGCGGCAGGTCGGCGGCGCGGGTCTCGCGGATCGGCTTGCCATTGTCCCAGGTCTCGGCGATGGCGAGACGCTCGAGGTTCTCCTCCATGCGGTCGGCGATCCGGTTCAGGATCGCGGCGCGCTCGGCGACGCTGGTGCGGCCCCACGCGGCCTTCGCCGCATGCGCCGCATCGAGGGCCGCCTCGACGTCCTGCGCGTCGGAGCGCGCGATCTTGCAGACGACCTGGCCGGTGACCGGCGAGGCATTGTCGAAATATTTGCCCGAGATCGGCGCGACGAATTTGCCGCCGATGAAATTGTCATAGCGTTCGGCGAAGGGAACTTTGGTGACGCTGAGGAATTCCACCTTGTTCATTGATCACTCCCGATGTTTGCTGTTCGCGCAATTCGTCGCGTGGTCGCGACTTGCGCCGACGATGATGCGGGAGGTGTTTTCTGTCAGCCCGGGCGGGAGAGATGATGGCGCCGACCTGTCGCAGTTCTGCGACAGTCGTGGGCGAGGCAGCGCAAGATTGAGCACTTGCAGCTTCCACACCGTCATTGCGAGCGAAGCGAAGCAATCCAGACTGTCCCCGCGGAAAGATTCTGGATTGCTTCGCTTCGCTCACAATGACGGAAATAGAAAGCTCAGTGGTTCAGCTCGAACCGCTTCAGCTTCCGATGCAGCGTGGCGCGGCTGACGCCGAGGGCCTTGGCGGCCGCCGAAACGTTGCCACCCGCGCGGAGCATCGCCCGCTGCAACACCGCGCGCTGACCGCCGGCAAGGTGGTCGTGTGCAGTGTCGCCGCCGAGGAGATCGGCCGCGGGCACCGGCTGCAGTGCCCGGCCGAGGGCGATCCCGAGTCCGATCCGGGCAGAGCGGGTTGCGCCGATCACGAGATCGTCCGCATCAACGGCGATGAGGCCGCCGCAACTACCGTCCGGGCCCTGCGTCAGAACGATGCGGGCATGGCTGAAGGCCCTGCGAAACAGGTCGGCCTCGATACGCTTGGCCGCCTCGCCCGCTGCCAGCGCGATCAAGCTGGAGAACGCGTCGGTGCGGTCGGCGCGGCAGGAGGAGACATCGAGCACGCCTGCGAGCGCCGCCTCGTGATCGTAGATTGGAACGGCGGTACAGCTCAAAAGCGTGTTGCGGGCGAAGAAGTGCTGGTCGCGATCGATCGTCAGCGGACGCTGCTCGACGAGGCAGGTGCCGATGCCGTTGGTGCCCTCGTGCTCCTCGCTCCAGAGCGCGCCGGTCCACAGGCCCCAGGATTGAAACGTCGCATCGTCCCCCGGCGTGCCACGGCGATCGACCGGAACGCCCTCGCCGTCCGCGAGCAACACGCAACAGCCGCTCGCGCCGACGGCCTGATACAGCCGGTCCATCGCACCTTGTGCGGCCGCCAGCAGCGGCGCGATGCGCTCGCGGGCCTGATCCAGCTCGGCTTCGGTGAGCCGCATCGGTGAGCTGCGCCCGGCAGGATCGAGATGATGCAATCGGGACGAGCGGCGCCACGAGGCCACGAGCGCGGACCGGGCCGCCTGGCCTGACGCGATGGCGGCCTCGACGCGGGCCGCGTGATGCGGGGGCATTGACCCATTCATCACTTGTTTCCTCCGGAAGGCAGTCTAGGCAGTACCGGCACGGCCCGGTTGATCTGCGTCAATCTTGGGCGACTGCGAGGCATGAGCCCCCTTGCTGTGGCGCCGTCAAGGCAGCCGACTGCTTCTTGGCCTACGACTTTCGGTACAGTTGAGGGCTGAATTGGCGGCGATCGGCAGCCGCTTTCGTTGCCGGTTTCGAATGCAGCGAAAACGCTATTTCGCCGGGATCATCCGAACGAGATCGTGCGGATTGACATAGTCGAGCTGGTAGCGCGCCCGCTCGTCCAGCATATCAGGATCGATCCTGGACGTGCGCAGCAACGAGACGCGCTGCTCGCTCCTGGCGCGCTCGCGCTTGAGCTGTGCCAGCTCGCTGGTCAGCGCGATGATCTCCTGGTCCAGCTCCTGGCGGGCGTTGAGGCCGTATTTGCCGGTGTAGGCGTTGACGCCGAAATAGCCGACGATGGCCGCCGCCATCGCATAGAGGGCAAGGCCGGTCAGGATCGATTTCAGGCGCGCGCGGGAGACCATCTTGGGAAGATGGGACAGGTTGGTTAAGGGAGTGCTAATGCGCCCGGCCCGCGCCACGCACTTCGAGACCCTCATGGTGAGGAGGCCGCGCAGCGGCCATCTCGAACCATGAAGGCCCGGATCTCGCCCGCGGCCATCCTTCGAGACGGCGCTAGCGCGCCTCCTCTCAGGATGAGGACTTCCGGTATCGCCGCGGGGTATTCGGCCTCAGCCGTGATGCTTCGCGACGTGCGCCGCGAAGGCGTCGATATAGGCCTGGAGCACAGGCTTCAGCGACTCCTTGACCAGATTGCCCTCGGCATCAAAGGCGTCGCCAATGGCGTTCAGATAGGTCTCCGGCTGTTGCATGATCGGACCGCTAATACCAGGCAGGATGGTTTGCAAATGCTTGGCCGCGCTGACCCCGCCGAGCGGGCCCGGCGAATTGGAGATGATGCCGACCGGCTTGCCATTGAGCGAGCTCTTGCCATAGGGCCGCGAGGCGACGTCGATGGCGTTCTTCAGCGCGCCAGGGATGGAGCGGTTGTATTCGGGCGTGACGAAGATGACGCCGTCCGCCTTCTGAAGCTTATCGCGGAACGCCAGCCAGTCCGCGGGCGGCGCGCCCTCAAGGTCCTGGTTGAAGAACGAGATGCCCGCCGGCGTGATCACCTCGAGCTTGAGCGAGCTAGGTGCGAGCTTGGCGAGCGCATTGGCGATCTTGAGCGAAAAGCCGGCCTTGCGCACGCTGCCGGCGATTACGACGATATTGTAGGCCATGGAGTGTCCTTCGAACTTGAGCGGGAGTGCCGGGGGCGCACTTAAGCGATCCGGACCGATGGATGCAAGTGCATGAACTGGCTCGATTTGGAAACGCTGTGTTTCTCGAACGTACCCCTTGGCTTCTCCGGGCGACATCGCGCCCTTTGACTGTTGGCCAAAACATTCGGGCCGCCAAGCGGCGGCCCGATCTCTCGCCCAAACGTCTAGGTCAGGTCAGATTGTCGGATTCCAGGCCGACGGGATCAGGCGATATTTGGCGCCGTCCTTCACGACATGCCCGACCGACGGGAAGGTGAAGTGGAAGCCGATCACGGTCGCTTTCTCGGCCGCCGCCATGTCGTAGAATTTGTGGCGCGTCGCCTGCGCCATCGCCGGATCAGCGTCGAAGATCACGTGCCAGTCCGGATTGCGCAGGAAGAATTCCGGAATGTTGGTGACATCGGACTGGATCAGCACCTTGGCATCGCCCGACGCGACAGCGAACGAGGTGTGGCCTGGCGTGTGGCCCGGCGTCGCGATCGAGGTGATGCCGGGCGCGACCTCCTTGCCCCACTCGTACTTGGTGACCTTGGATTCGAGGCCGGCAAAGGTCTTCTTCACGTTGGCGAAATAGTTCTTCATCATCGGGTTGGACTCAGCCTTGGCGACGTTGTCCTCGCTGGTCCAGAACTCCCAGTCTTTGCCCGGCACCATGATCTCCGCATTCGCGAAGGCGAGCGCGCCATCGGCGAGACGGAGGCCGTTGGTGTGATCAGGATGCAGATGCGACAGCAGCACGACGTCGATGTTCTTGGGATCGACGCCAGCGGCCTGGAGATTTTGCAGGGTGCGGCCGACCGCGCCCTTGCTCGGCTCGAGATTGGCGACGCCGTTGCCGGTATCGATCAGCACGAGCTTGGAGCCGGTGTTGATGAGCTGCGGATTGAACGGCACCGTGACCATGCCCTTCGGCATGTAGGCCGCCTCGCCCGCGGCCAGCGCCTCATCCTTCGGTATGTTGACGACGAACTTCTCCGGCATCGGGAAGGTGCGCGCACCGTCGTTGATCGAGGTGCACTCGTAGCTGCCGACCTTGTAGCGGTAGAAGCCCGGCGCCTGCGTCCCAGCCGGCGGCACTGAGGCATTGGCGGTGGTCGGTCCAAGCCCGGTAACGGCGGCCGCACTGAGGGCGGCGGCACCTGCGAGCAGGTGACGGCGATTGAGGTCGGTCATGCAGAGGTCCCCTTCTGAACGCCTTGCGGTTTTTCCGCTTTCAACGGCGGCGGGAATAATCCCCCGCTTCGCTCAGAAGGCAAGTCCCTTCTTCCGGTGACGTGCCGTCGCACATCACGATAATTTATTTGGGTTCATGGGGAATTTTTCGGCGATCGCCTGTCTGCGCCAGTATCGCTTCGGTGCCTGGCCGTAGACTCGCTTGAAGGCGTGTCCGAAGGCGCTCTCCGACGAGTATCCAAGCTGCGCGGCCGTTGCCGAAACGGTCGCTCCACGTCGAAGAAGATCGCGTGCAAGTCGCATTCGCCATCGAAGGAGGTAGTCGAGCGGCGCCAGCCCCACCAGGGACTTGAACCGCTTCGAAAACGCGGATCGCGACATGGCGATCGCCTCGGACAATGCTTCCAGGGTCCAGGGATGAGCGGCGTCTTCGTGCATCAGCCTGATGGCCTTGCCGATCCTGGCGTCGACCAGTGCGTTGATCCATCCCAAACCCTCGCCGGCATCCTGATCCAGCGCCGCGCGGAGCACCTGGACGAGCAGGACGTCGGCAAGCCTGTCGGTGAGTACGGCCGCTCCGATTCCCGTCCCCCTGATTTCAAGGTCGAGAATCTCGAGCGTGGAATGAATGACGGCTGCGGACGGACTGCGCGACGGTATGAGCAGAAAGCGAGGGAGCGCATCGAGCAGCAATCCGGCGTCCGACGCTTCGAAACCGAAACTGCCGGCAAGCAGAACGGTATCGCGGCCCGCGTGACGCGCGACATCCGACTGCGTCCAATCGAACGCCGCTATACCGTCTTCGGGAGCAAGGCGTTGGTCGTTGGCCAGAACATAGGCTGGTGCCTTGGCCAGAAGAAAGCAGTCGCCGGAGACAAGCCGATGATGGGCTTCGTCGCCGAAATCGATCCAGCAATCACCTCGGATGACCGCGCCGAACTTAAGGGCGGGTTTGGCCGGGAACCGATACGACCAATTGCCGCCCGCCTCGAACCTCGTGCAACGCGCAGCGCGAACGTTCAGGAGCGAGAAGACCTGAGACAGCGGGTCCGGGGTCTTGTGCCTATCCGAGGGTTTGTCCAAGCCTTGATCCGATCTCGACGATTTTCGAGCACTTCGAGCATAGATCAACCTCGATTCCGATGCGAAGTTCATCTCGCAACGAATTGCGTGGAACATCTATGACAGGCATCGCAGGCAAGGTCATCGCCATCACGGGCGCCAGCAGCGGAATTGGCGAAGCCGCCGCCCGGCATCTCGCAGAACGTGGCGCCATCATGATCCTCGGCGGACGGCGCGCCGACCGGCTGCAGATTCTGGCCGCGAGCATCGCCTCAAAGGGCGGAAAGGCGTCGTACCTCGTCACCGACGTCAGGCAACGCAAGGATGTCGCCAGGCTCGTCGGACTTGCCACGGACCGATACGGGAAGCTGGACGTCCTGATCAACAATGCGGGGATTGCCCCGATTTCCCGCCTCGACGACCTGAGGGTCGACGACTGGGACGACATGATCGACGTGAATGTGAAAGGCGTGCTCTACGGAATCGCCGCCGCCCTGCCCGTCTTCCGACGTCAGGGCTTCGGTCATTTCATCAACACCCTGTCGACCGCCGGCATCAAGATCGTTCCGACAATGGCGGTCTACGCGGGATCGAAGAATGCCGTCAGGGCGATTTCCGAAGGGCTTCGTCAGGAGGCCGGCCCCTCACTTCGGGTGACGACCATCTCACCCGGTTATGTCGACACCGAACTGCCGTCCTCCATGACGGATTCCGCGTTGCGGGAGCAAGGGCAGGCAAGCATGAAGGCGATGGCCATTCCGGCGAGCGCAATCGCGGAGACGATGGCCTTCGCGATTGCGCAGCCGGATAGCGTGGACGTCGGCGAAATCGTCATTCGCCCCACGGCTCAGGCATAAATTCGAACAGGCCTGGACGCCGTTGCGCGTCACGACTTATTCGGGTTGATGAGGAATTTTTCGCCGGTGGCCCGTTTGGCGTACACCGCGATGTTGGCTGGATCGAGCGCCTCCGCAAGCGAGACCACCTTGGTGTAGTGGCTGGCGAAGGTGGTCTTGAGCTCGGACGCGACGCGCTGGCGCAGGCGACCGATCTCGGCCGGACCGATCTTCTGGAGGAATGGCGTGAGCAGCCAGCCGCCGACGCCCCAGCTCAGGCCGAACGAGCGGTTCAGCTCGGTCGGCCGCGTGTCGAGGCTGCCGTAGATATAGACCTGCTTGTAGACGTTGGAGCCGTAGCGGCTGTATTCCTTCGCGGTCTTGTTGGCCGCGATCTCCATCGCGGTGAGGATCTGGCTCGCCAACTTGCCGCCGCCAATGGCGTCGAAGGCAATCGTGGCGCCGGTCTCAACCAGCGCGTTGGTGAGGTCGTCCATGAAGCTCGCCGCGCTGGAATCCACGACATGCTTGGCGCCGATCTTGTGCAGGATGTCGGCCTGCTCCTTGCTGCGCACGATGTTGACGAGACCGATGCCATCCTTGATGCAGATCTTGTTGAGCATCTGGCCGAGATTGGAGGCGGCGGCCGTGTGCACCAGCGCCTTGTGGTTCTCGCGGCGCATCGTCTCGGTCATGCCGAGCGCGGTCAGCGGATTGACGAACCAGGAGGCACCGTCGGCCGCCGTGGTCCCTGCCGGCAGCTCCATGACGTCGCGGACCTTCAGCACGCGATACTGCGTGTACATCGCGCCGCCGATCATCGACACCGTCTTGCCCATCAGCGCCTTCGCCGCGTCCGATGATCCGGTCCGAATCACCGTGCCGGCGCCCTCGTTGCCGACCGGCAATGACTGATCGAACCTGGCCGCCATCATCCGCATCGCGCCCTCAGGCATTTTCGCGGTGATCACCGGTGCGTCCTTCGTGCCGGAAGCCTGAGCCGCCGACATGTCGGCGGCCCCGATCAGGAGCCCGAGGTCGGAGGGGTTGATCGGCGTGGCTTCGACGCGAACCACGACCTCATCGTCGGCCGGCTCCGGTGTCGGGACATTCACGAGGGACAATTCCAGCTCGCCGCTCTTCTTCAGCAGCGAACGCAGCTGCAGTCCGGTCTTGCCGTCGCTCATGTCGATCCTCCCCTGTCCTCTTTTCGCGAGTCGAAGCGCCGGCTTATGCCAGCGCCTTCAGTGCCGCCTTGCCGCCATAGAGCGCCTGCTTGCCGAGCTGCTGCTCGATGCGCAGGAGCTGGTTGTATTTGGCGGTGCGGTCGGACCGCGCAAGGGAGCCGGTCTTGATCTGACCGCAATTGGTGGCAACCGCGAGATCGGCGATGGTGGAATCCTCGGTCTCGCCCGAGCGGTGCGACATGACAGAGGTGTAGCCGGCCTTGTGCGCCATCTCGACGGCGGCGAGCGTCTCGGTCAGCGTGCCGATCTGGTTGACCTTGATCAGGATCGAGTTGGCTCGGCCCGCTTTGATGCCTTCGGCGAGGCGCTTGACGTTGGTGACGAAGAGATCGTCGCCGACGAGCTGGCACTTCTTGCCGATGAGGTCGGTGAGCTCCTTCCAGCCGTCCATGTCGTCTTCCGACATGCCGTCCTCGATCGTCACGATCGGATAGCGCGCGACGAGATCGCCGAGATACTTGGCCTGCTCGGAGATCGAGCGGGTCTTGCCCTCGCCTTCATAGACGTATTTGCCGTCCCTAAAGAACTCGGTCGAGGCGCAGTCGAGCCCGAGCACGATGTCGGTGCCCGCCTTGAAGCCGGCCTTGCCGATCGCGTTCATGACGAAGTCGAGCGCCGCGTCTGCCGACGGCAGGTTCGGGGCGAAGCCGCCCTCGTCGCCGACATTGGTGTTGTGACCGGCCTTCTTCAGCTCGGACTTCAGCGTGTGGAAGACTTCCGCGCCGTAGCGCAGGCCCTCGGCAAAGCTCGACGCGCCGACCGGCAGGATCATGAATTCCTGGAAGTCGATCGGGTTGTCGGCATGCACGCCGCCATTGATGATGTTCATCATCGGCACCGGCAGGAGCCGCGCCGAGGTGCCGCCGACATAACGATAGAGCGGCATGTCGAGCGAGTTCGCGGCCGCCTTGGCGCAGGCCAGCGACACACCGAGGATCGCGTTGGCGCCCAGCCGGCTCTTGTTCGGCGTGCCGTCGAGGTCGATCATGATCTGGTCGATCTGGGCCTGCTGCTCGACATCGAGGCCGCTCAGGGCCTCGAAGATCTCGCCATTGACGGCGCTGACTGCCTTGGAGACGCCCTTGCCGAGATAGCGGGCCTTGTCACCGTCGCGCAGTTCCACTGCCTCATGGGCGCCAGTCGAGGCTCCCGACGGCACCGCGGCGCGGCCGAGCGCGCCGTCTTCCAGCACGACATCGACCTCGACGGTGGGATTGCCCCGGCTATCGAGGATTTCGCGGCCGATGATGTCGATGATGGCGGTCATGATGTGCACTTCCGTTCGTTAGGGCTGATCGGTGTCGCGGGTCTTACACGGGCCGCAAGCAAATGTGAACGCTTGGACGAGCCGCTTCGACTGACGCGTGAAGAACCTCAGATTATGCTCGACGACATCTGCTCCGCGCGTCCATCCTCAATCCTAGACAGTCGGGGTAACGCCATGAATCGCCGCCAGTTTCTTGCCTCGAGCGCCGCCCTCCTCGCCGCCCGCCCAAGCTTTGCGCAGGAAGGCCCGTTCCGGACAAAATACTTCCCGATCAGCCCAGGCATCGGCCTGCACGATCTCACGCCCGCTCCTGACGGCACCGTGTGGTTCACGGCGCAGGGCAAGGGCCTGCTCGGCAGACTCGATCCAAAGGATGGCACCTTCAAGACGGTCAGCCTCGGCCAGGGCGCCGCCCCGCATGGCGTGACCATCGGCCCCGACGGCGCGCCATGGATCACCGAAGGCGGCCAGAACGCGATCGCGCGGGTCGACCCCGGCGATCTCAAGGTCACGCTGTTCCGCCTGCCGGAAAAGTTCGCCTCCGCCAATCTCAACACCGGCGTGTTCGATAAGGCCGGCACGTACTGGTTCACCGGTCAGTCCGGCTATTACGGCCGGCTCACGCCGAAGTCGGGCGAGATGACGGTCTTCAAGGCACCAAAAGGCATCGGGCCCTACGGCATCACCGTCACGCCCAAGGGCGACATCTGGTACGCCTCCCTCGCCGGCAGCTACATCGCCAAAGTAGATCTTGCAAACGGCAATGCCCGCGTCGTGCAGCCGCCGACACCGAATGCGGGCTCACGGCGCGTCTGGTCGGATTCAAAGAGCCGGATCTGGGTCAGCGAGTGGAATAGCGGGCATGTCTCGGTGCACGATCCCGCCGACGGCTCGTGGAAGACGTGGAAGCTGCCGGGCGAACGTCCCCGCGCCTACGCGGTCTATGTCGACGACAAGGACAAGGTCTGGCTGAGCGATTTCTCCGCCAACGCCATCGTCCGTTTCGATCCCACGACCGAGCGCTTCAACGTCTTCGCCAGCGACAAAGCCAATGCCAATGTGCGCCAGCTCGACGGCAGGCCGGGCGAGCTGTGGGGTTGCGAATCCGGCAACGACCGGATCGTCATGATCCAGACGATCGCGGCCGGTTGACGGCCGCGCCATTTGCGTCCATCCCGGCATCCGAAACAGGATGTGACGACGATGGCGAAGAAATCCCTCCAGCTCGGTCGTGCGGTCGAGTGGCCGCACACACCGGAAGAAGCCCAGCTCGACCGCGTGCCCAATCCGCAAAAGGGCACCGACTACCTGGTGCGCTTCACCGTGCCGGAATTCACCTCACTCTGCCCGGTCACGGGACAGCCGGATTTCGCGCATCTGGTGATCGACTACGCGCCGGGTGCGTGGCTGCTGGAGTCGAAATCGCTGAAACTTTACATGGCGAGCTTCCGCAATCACGGCGCCTTCCACGAGGACTGCACCGTGATGATCGGCAAGCGTATCGCGAGCGAGATCAAGCCGAAATGGCTGCGCATCGGCGGCTACTGGTACCCGCGCGGCGGCATCCCGATCGACGTTTTCTGGCAGACCGGCCGTGTGCCGAAGGGCCTGTGGGCGCCGGAGCAAGGCGTCGCGCCCTATCGCGGGCGGGGATAGCTCGCTGTTGTCCCACTTGGCGCGGCATTGACCGACGTGCTCAGGCCCGCGCGTCTGACGGCGCCCGCTGCTTGAGCAGCCGGGCGCAGACGAAGCCCAGCACCATCATGATCACGGCGCTCGCGAACAGGGTCGGCATCTTGCCGGCGTGCTGGAGGCCGAAGCCATAGGCGAGCGGCCCCACGGTCTGCCCCATGAAGAAGAAGAACGAATGCAGCGACAGCGCGGTGGCGCGTGCCTCGACCGAGAGTTCGCTGGCGAAGACCTGCAGACAGCCGTGGGCGATGTAGAAGCCCCATCCCATCACGATGAGATTCAGGGCCTGCACTTCCCAGCGTGGCCCGAAGGCGACGGCAATGAGCTGTGAGGCAACCAGCGTCATGCCCGCGATCATCATGCCCTTCATGCCGAGCCACGGCAGCAGGCGCGACACCGTCAGCGTGTAGAACAAGCCGCCGACCGCAAAGCCCGCGATGACGATGCCGGCGATCGAGAGCGAGGTCTGGCCGAGCTCGAACAGGAACGAGGCGATATAGGGAAACAGGCCGAGCACGCAACAGCCCTCGATGAACACGGCCGAGTAGCAGACATAGGCGTTCGGATTGGTGAAGATGGTGCGATAGCCGGCCTTCAGCGCCGATAGGCTGGTCTTCGGTGGATGCTTGACCTTGGCGCCGTGAAAGCCGGCGGCAACCGCGATCGAGGCGACGATCACGAGCACGCCGAGCACTGCGAGCACGCCGCGCCAGCCGAGAAAATCGCCGATCAGCCCGGAGGCCGAGGCGCCGAGCAGATTGCCGGTCATCGCGCCGGCGAGCGTGCGGCTGATCGCGACTTGGCGTTTCTCGGGCCCAACGAGATCGCTGGTCAGGCTCAGCGCCACCGGAAACACGCCGCCGGAGCCGATGCCGGCGAGAATGCGGGTCGCAAACAAAACCGAGAACGAGGTCGAGAGCGCGCCGAGGATGTTGGCAAGGCCGAGCAGCGCGAGGCAGCCGATCATCAGCCGCGTCTTGCCGAACAGATCGGCGGCAGCGCCAATTATGGGCTGGATGATCGAGAAGGTGAAGGCGAACACCGCGGCAAAACCCGCGGCGGTCGCGATGCTGACGCCAAAGTCCTCGGCGACATGCGGCAGCACCGGATCGAGCGCGCGTGCCGAGAGCGCTGCGGCGAAGCTTGCGCCTGATATGACGTAGAGCGCTGTCGGCAAGCCGTGATCGTGCGGCCGCGCCTCGCCGTGCTGCATCAGCGCGGGCCGGTTTTGACAGATTCTTTGGCGAGCGCGTCGAACGCCATCAGTCTAGCGATCAGCCCCTCGAACTGGCGCAGCGGCACCATGTTGGGGCCATCGGAGGGCGCGCGATCAGGATCGGGATGGGTCTCGATGAAAACGCCAGCCACGCCAACGGCTACAGCCGCGCGTGCCAGCACCGGCACGAATTCGCGCTCGCCGCCCGACGACGTCCCCTTCCCGCCCGGCTGCTGCACCGAATGGGTGGCATCGAAGATGACAGGGGCGCCGGTGGTGCGCGCCAGGATCGGCAGCGCGCGCATGTCGGAGACCAGCGTGTTGTAGCCGAAGGAGGCGCCGCGCTCGGTGACGAGCACGTTGGGATTGTTCGCGCTGGTGATCTTGGTGACGACATTGGCCATGTCCCAGGGCGCCAGGAACTGGCCCTTCTTGACGTTCACGACCCTTCCGGTCGCGGCCGCAGCGAGAAGGAGATCGGTCTGCCGGCACAGGAAGGCGGGTATCTGCAAGACGTCGACGGCCTGCGCCACCTCGGCGCATTGCGTGGCCTCGTGCACGTCCGTCAGCACCGGTAAGCCAAGCGAGGAACGGATCTCCGCGAAGATCGGTAGCGACTGCGCGAGGCCCAGCCCGCGCGCCGCGGATGCGCTGGTGCGGTTGGCCTTGTCGAACGAGGTCTTGTAGACGAGGCCGATGTTCAGCCGCGCCGCGATCTCCTTCAGCGCGGAAGCCACCTCCAGCGCATGCTGGCGGCTCTCGAGCTGGCATGGCCCGGCAATGACCGAGATCGGCAGGTCATTGCCGAATTTGACCGTGCCAATGGTGACGACCGGCGCCGCTGACGTCGAAGAGCTCAAGGCAAATCCCTCGTTTCGGCGCGACCATAGCCCCGATGAGGGTCGGATCAACCCTATTCGGCCAGGGCGGTCAGAATATCAGGGTTGCGCCAGGGTTCCTCGCCACGCGAGGGATCGCTACTTGACCACTGAGAAGGCGGTCGGCGCCAGAATCTGGCTGACGATGTTGGCGACGATCTGGCCGTCGGCCTCGGACTTCGCCCGCGCCTCGAGCCAGTCCGGATCGGTCGTGAACTTGCCCCACTTCGTCTCGCGCTCGGCCAGTGACTCCCAGGCCAGGAAATAGGTCAGCTCCTGGTGGGATTCGCCGATCAGCGTGGTGAAGAACCCGGCCTGCTTGATGCCGTGCTTCTCCCAAATTTTCAGCGTGGCGGTCTCGAACCGTTTGAGCAGTGCCGGCAGGCGGCCGGGCACGCAGCGATACTGGCGCATTTCGTAGATCATTCATGTTCCTCCCTGAACAGGTCCGGCGGTTATAGCGGCTGGTCCCGACGGTGTCGTGAGCCCCGCCCGGTTGCCCCTGTGGCGTTCTGCGCATGGCTTGAGGTCGATCGGGGCCACTCCGCCGCAACTGGTTCCCGCAATGCTGCCGCAATGATGCGGCCGCTAGAATGGCGCGGTTGAGGTTGAGGTGGCCGACCATGCGGATTTTACTCGTCGAGGACGAGGCCGAAATGGCTGATGCACTGGCGTCGGCGCTGAAGCGCTACGACATGGTGGTGGACCATGCCTCCTCGCTCGCCGAGGCCGAAGAGGCCATTTCTGCCGATGTCCACGCCGCCGTCCTGCTCGATCGCCAGCTTCCCGATGGCGACGGTCTCGCTTTGATCCCGAAACTGAGGGCGCGCGCCGACGGCGTACCGATCATCGTGTTGACGGCGCGCGGCGAGCTCGCCGACCGGGTCGCCGGACTCGACGGAGGGGCGGATGACTATCTGGCAAAACCGTTCGCGGTGGAGGAATTGCTGGCGCGTCTGCGCGCCGTGCTGCGCCGGCCCGGCCGGCTGCAGCCCGACATCATGCGCGCCGGCCGCCTCGCCTTCGACTTCGGCCATCGCGAGGCAACCGTCGGCGGGGCTCCGCTCGAGCTGCCGCGGCGCGAGCTCCTGGTGCTGGAAGCCCTGGTCCGCCGCATGGGCCGGACGGTGCTGCGCTCGGCGCTGGAAGAAGCCGTCTACAGTTTCGACGACGAGATCCAGTCGAATGCGCTCGATACGCACGTGTCGCGGCTGCGCCGCAAACTGTCCGAGGCCGATGCGCGCGTGGAGATCCACGGCATCCGCGGCGTCGGCTATCTCCTGAAGAAGCTGCCGTGAGCCGGCACGACGACCCATACTGCCTGCGCTCGCGGCTGAGCTGGCGGCTGCTTTCACTGCAGGCCGCGCTGCTCGTCGCTCTCGTCGCCATCGTCGTCGGCGCGCTCTGCGCCTCGGGCTTCGTGCTGACCCAGCGGGACGAGGACCGCGTAATCGACATCGTGCAGCATGCGCTCGCGCGCGATGCCCAGGGTGGCCTCACACTGCGACCGACCGACGAGCTGAAACAGTTGCGCGCAGAGACCCCCGACCTCTGGTTGCTGGTTCGCGACAGGCAGGGGCATTCCCTCAGTGAGGGGCCCGTCCCGGGCGAATTCGCCGCCATCGGCGGCGCCCTCGACCAGATCAGCCAGGCGCGGCTCGGCTGGCAGCTCTTCGAGGACGATCCGCGCAAGCCGCCGGCACGGCTGAAGCGCATCGACACCGGGGCCGGCAATGTGCAGGTCATCACGGCGACGCAGGGAAAACTGACCAGTGCCAAGGCCGTGTTCACGACGTCGCTCGTGTTGCTCGGCATCGCACTTCCCGGCCTGCTGTTGATGGGGACCGCGACATTCATCGCAACACCGATGATCTTGCGGCGCGCGTTCAGGGGACTGGATACGACCGCGGACCAGGCGCGGCGGATCGATATTCACCAGCGCGGCGCGCGATTGTCGGCGGATTACATTCCGCTGGAGGTCGTGCCGCTCGTGACCGCGATCAACGACGCGCTGGCGCGGCTCGACGAAGGCTATGCCCGCCACAAGCGCTTCGTCGCCGATGCCGCACACGAACTGCGCACGCCGATCGCGATCCTGAACACGCGTCTGGAGTCACTTCCGCCGGGACCCGACAAGACCCGCCTGATCGAGGATGCCGCGCGGCTCGCCACGCTCGCAGAGCAATTGCTCGACATCCAGCGACTCGACCGCTGCGGACATCCTTTCGCGCGGGTCGACCTCGTCGCAATCGCCCAGGGTGTCGCCGCCGAGCTTGCCCCGCTTGCCATCGCTGCGGGTTACGAGCTGGCGCTCGACGCACCGGAAACACCGATCGAGACACTCGGCGACACGGCCGCGCTCGAACGCGCGCTGACCAGCCTCGTGCAGAATGCCATCCAGCACGGCCCGCGCCGCGGCACGATCGGCATCCGCGTCCGCGAGCCCGCATGCATCGAAGTCACCGACGAGGGCGCGGGCATTCCGCCCGATCAACACGAGCTGATCTTCGAGCCGTTCTATCGGCTCACGCCGCTCGATCGCGGTGCCGGCCTCGGCCTCAACATGGTTCGCGAGATCGTGCAGCTGCATCGCGGCCACGTCTCGGTGCTGGATGGAGCGAACGGCGGCGCATGCTTCCGGATCACATTGCCGCCGATTCGCGCCAATTGATCTTGGTCCGCATCGCCTCCGCAATGCTGTCGCAATGCATTCCCGTGAGATTGCGAGCCGCCTCTGATTTGCGAGGCGCGAAGCAAAATACCGGAGTGCGCATGCCCAACGATTTCCTCTCGTTCTTCCTCGCCTGGATGTCTGCCCCGCGCCAGGTCGGAGCGATCGCGCCGTCGAGCGCGGCACTGGCCGATCTCATCACGCGCGAGATCAGCGCATCGACGGGGCCGATTCTCGAGCTCGGGCCCGGCACCGGCGCATTCACCTACAAGCTTTTGAAGCGCGGCGTGCGCCAGGAAGACCTCACGCTGGTCGAGTACGGCTCCGATTTCATGAAGCTGCTGCAGATGCGCTTTCCCGGGGCTCGCGTGTTGTGGATGGATGCTGCCCGGCTCACCACGCATCGCCTTTATGAAGGCGCGCCGGTCGGCGCCGTGATCAGCGGATTGCCGCTGCTCAACATGTCAATGCGCAAGGTCGTCTCGATCGTCAGTGGCGCATTCAGCTACATCCGCCCGGGCGGCGCGTTCTATCAGTTCACCTATGGCATGAGCTGCCCGGTGCCGCGCCCGGTGCTCGATCGGCTGGGCCTGCGCGCCAGGCTGGTGGATCGGGCGATGCTGAACGTGCCACCCGCTGCCGTCTACAGGCTGACGCGGCGGCCGCGGGTCAAGGTCGTCACGGGATCGCATTCGTCGCCAGAGGCTTCACGGCCGATCAAGCTGAATGATCAAACCAGCCGGCTCTGCACCATCGCCGCCTGAATGAAGGACGCGAACAGCGGGTGCGGCTCGAAGGGCCGCGACTTCAGCTCGGGGTGGAACTGGACGCCGATGAACCACGGATGATCCTCGTACTCGACGATCTCCGGCAGCACGCCGTCGGGCGACAGCCCTGAGAATTTCAGGCCGTGCTGCTCGAGGCGGTCCTTGTAGGCCGTGTTGACCTCGTAGCGATGGCGGTGGCGCTCGGAGATTTCCGTCGCGCCGCCATAGACCTCTGAGACGCGGCTGCCACGATTGAGCGTTGCCGGATAGGCCCCGAGCCGCATCGTGCCGCCGAGATCGCCGGCCTGCGAGCGCTTCTCGAGCTCGTTGCCGCGCAGCCATTCCGTCATCAGGCCGACCAGGGGCTCCTTGGTCGGACCGAACTCGGTGGAGTTGGCGTCCTCGATGCCGACGAGGTTTCGCGCGGCCTCGATCACAGCCATCTGCATGCCGAAGCAGATGCCGAAATACGGCACGTCGCGCTCGCGCGCGAATTGCGCCGCCTTGATCTTTCCCTCCGCGCCGCGCTGGCCGAAGCCGCCGGGCACCAGGATGCCGTTGACGTGCTCGAGGAAGGGCGCGGGATCTTCCTTCTCGAAGATCTCGCTCTCGATCCAGTCGAGATTGACCTTCACCTTGTTGGCGATGCCGCCATGCGACAGCGCCTCGATCAGCGACTTATACGCATCCTTCATGCCGGTGTACTTGCCGACGATGGCGATGGTGACGTTGCCTTCGGGATTGCGGACTCGCTCGTTGATCTCTTGCCAGCTCCGCAGCTCCGGCGGAATCCGCGAGCCGATGCCGAAGGCGGCGAGCACTTCGTCGTCGAGGCCCGCATTGTGATAGGCCTCAGGGACAGCGTAGATGTTGTCGACGTCGCGCGCCTCGATCACGGCGCTTTCGCGCACGTTGCAGAACAGCCCCAGCTTGCGCCGCTCCTCCTTCGGGATCGCGCGGTCGGTGCGGCAGAGCAGGATGTCCGGCTGGATGCCGATCGAGCGCAGCTCCTTGACCGAGTGTTGCGTCGGCTTGGTCTTGAGCTCGCCGGCGCTGGGGATGTAGGGCAGCAGCGTCAGATGGATGTAGACGGCGTGATCGCGCGGCAGTTCGTTCTTGAGCTGGCGGATCGCCTCGAAGAACGGCAGGCCCTCGATGTCGCCGACGGTCCCGCCGATCTCGACCAGCACGAAGTCGTAATCGTCATTGCCGTCGAGGACGAATTCCTTGATGGCGTTGGTGACGTGCGGAACCACCTGGATGGTCGCGCCGAGATAATCGCCGCGGCGCTCCTTGGAGATGATGTCCTGGTAGATGCGCCCCGTGGTGATGTTGTCGGCCTTGGTCGCCGGCCTGCCGGTGAAGCGCTCGTAGTGACCGAGATCGAGATCGGTCTCCGCGCCGTCATCGGTCACGAACACTTCGCCGTGCTGATACGGCGACATCGTGCCGGGATCGAGGTTGAGATAGGGGTCGAGCTTGCGGAGGCGGACCTTGTAGCCCCGGGCTTGCAACAGCGCACCGAGTGCCGCCGAAGCCAGACCCTTGCCGAGCGAAGAAACCACGCCGCCGGTGATGAATATGTACCGCGCCATGGGACTTAACCTCTAATCCCTCGAATTCGATTCGCCAAAGCGATTCGTATTCCGCCCCAAAGATTCTGCGGGCCTGTGTGGGTGATCCAGAACTGAAAGTGGTGACAGTGCCTTGATGGGGATTTTTGCTGCAAGACGGTAGAAGCCGCCCTGCATGGCCCCCCTGCTTTATTGCGAGCGCGGCACCTGCGGGCCGGCGGGCGCCTGGTTCTGCTGCTGCTCGTCGGCCTTCTTCAGCGAATCCAGGATGCCGCCCGAGGTCGGCGGCGCGATCGGCGCCCCGCCGGCCGGCTGGGTCTGCGACGGCTGGCCGATGATCGACGACGGCTTGCGGTCGTAGCCGGCGTACCAGGACAGGAACAGGCTGGTGAGGAAGAAGCCAACGGCCAAAACCGCAGTGGTCCGCGTCAAAAGGTTCGCCGTGCCGCGGCTCGACATGAAGCCCGCGCCTCCGCCCATGCCGAGGCCGCCGCCTTCCGACTTCTGGAGCAGGACGGCGCCGATCATGACGGCGACGATCATGAGGTGGATGACGATGACAACGGTCTGCATAGTATCCTTCCGTCACAAGCGGGCGGCGCCTGACGGCGGCCGATCGCGCTTCGCGGGTTTTCCTGAAGTTGCGCGGTGTTACACGATCGGAGGGGGTATTGCCACCCCCGATCGGCCCCGGACCAACGGTTTGAATGAGCTAGGGGCAGCCCTTGGCGATCGCAAGGAAATCGGCCGCCTTCAGGCTGGCGCCGCCGACCAGCGCGCCGTTGACGTTTTTCACCGCCATCAGCTCGGCCGCGTTCGAGGGCTTGACCGAGCCGCCGTAAAGGATCCGCATCTTGGCACCGTCGGTTTTGAACCGGGAACTCAGGAATTCCCGGATAAAGCCATGAATCTGCTCGACATCCTTGGCTGTGGGTGTCAGCCCGGTGCCGATCGCCCAGACCGGCTCATAGGCCACGATCAGATTGGCCGCGGTGGAGCCCTCCGGCAGTGAGCCGTCGAGCTGGCCACGCAGGATATCCAGGGTCTGGCCGGCATCGCGCTGGCCTTGCGTCTCGCCGATACAGACGATCGCCGTCGCCCCGGCGCGCCAGGCTGCCTCGGCCTTCTGCCGGACCAGAGCATCGCCCTCGCCGTGGTCGGCGCGCCGCTCGGAATGGCCGACGATGATGGCGGTTGCGCCCGCGTCCACCAGCATTTCGGCGGCGACATCGCCGGTATGGGCGCCGGAGGCCTTGGGATGGCAGTCCTGGGCCCCCACCGCGACCTTCGTGCCCCGCGCCTTGTCGGCGAAGGTGGCGACCAGGGTTGCGGGCGGGCAGACCAGCAGGTCGGCCTTGGCAGCCACGTCCGCCGCGCCGTTGAGCATGGCGTCGAATTCGGCAGCCTGGGCTTTCAGGCCGTTCATCTTCCAGTTGCCGGCGATCAGCGGTCGGATGGCGTCGGTCATGTCAATGTCCAGCAAAATGAGGTTTGTGCATGCGCTAGCAGAGCTGTCGCCGCAGTTCCAGAGACCAGGGGCTATTAACCGCAGCTTCGAGGCGTCGCATGAGGCGAGGTTGCGGGGGGAAAGCCGCCACTTTATGATGATCTATCAATTTGGTGACGCGCTTTTGCGGAATCTGCATTAAGACGCGCTCCCGTTCCCCTCCTGCCAAACAAGTTGGACCAAATGCTTCGAGGAATGCGCAAGGCCTCATCAAACTGGCTCGGCAAGACCATTATGGCCGTGGTGATGGGCGTGTTGATCGTCAGTTTCGGCATTTGGGGCATCGCCGACATCTTCCGCGGCTTCGGGCAGTCCACGGTGGCCAAGATCGGCAGCACCGAGATTTCGCTCAACGAGTTCCGCCAGATCTACACCGACCGCTTGCAACAGATCAGCCGCCAGTTCGGCCGTCCGCTGACGCCCGATCAGGCGCGTGCCTTCGGCCTCGACCGCCAGGTGCTCCAGCAGACCATCGCCGAAGCCGCCATCGACGAAGAGGCGCGCCGGCTCGGGCTCGGCCAGTCCGACGACCAGATCCGCCAGGTCATCATGAATGACCCCAACTTCAAGGGCGTCGGCGGCAACTTCGATGCGAATCGCTTCCAGGCCGTGATCCGCAATTTCGGCTATACCGAGCAGCGCTACGTCGCCGAGCAGCGCAAAGTGTCGCTGCGCCGGCAGATCACCGGCACGATCGGCGCCGGCCTCGAGCCGCCGAAAACCATGCTCGACGCGCTGACGCGCTTCCAGAGCGAGCAGCGCGCCATCGAGTTCGTCAGGCTCGACGCCGCGCAGGCAGGCCAGATCGAGGCGCCCTCGCCCGAGACGCTCGCCGCCTATTTCGAGGATCACAAGGTCCAGTTCCGCGCGCCCGAATATCGCAAGATCGCCTTCGTCGTGGTCTCGCCGGAGGAGATCGGCAAGTGGTCCGAGGTGTCGGACGAGGACGCCAAGAAGGCGTTCGACCAGCGCAAGGACCGGCTCGGCACGCCGGAGAAGCGCCAGATCCAGCAGATCGTGTTTCCGAACGTGGCGGAGGCGCAGACCGCACGCGAGCGCCTTGTCGGCGGCATGACGTTCGAGGATCTCGGCAAGGAGCGCGGGCTGAGCGCCTCCGACGTCGATCTCGGGCTTGTGACCAAGTCTTCGCTCGATCCGGCCGTTGGCGATGCCGCCTTCGCGCTTCCTGCCGGCGAGATCAGCCAGCCGATCCAGGGCGGGCTTGGCGTCGCGATCGTCAAGGTCGACAAGATCGAGCCGGGCAAAGAAGCGGACTACGCCAGCGTTGCGGGCGAGATCAAGCGCGAGATCGCGACCGAGCGCGCGCGCGTCAAGGTCGCCGATCTCCGCGACAAGATGGAGGACGAGCGCGGCGGCGGCTCCAGCGTGATCGACGCGGCGCAGAAGCTCGGGCTCACGGCGGTGACCATCGACGCCGTCGACCGTTCCGGCCGCGCCCCGAACGGCCAGCCGGTCGCCAACATTCCGCAGGGGCTCGACGTGGTGTCGCAGGCCTTCAACACCGACGTCGGCGTCGACAACGACTCGATCTCGTTCAAGGGCGGCTATGTCTGGTACGACGTCATCGCGATCATGCCCTCGCGCGACCGCAATCTCGACGAGGTCCGCGACCAGGTCGAGGCGCGCTGGCGCCAGGACCAGGTCGCGGCCAAGCTGAAGACCAAAGCGACCGAGATGGTGCAGAAGCTCGAATCCGGCAGCAAGCTCGCCGATGAAGCTGCTGCGATCGGCGCCAAGGTAGAGACCGCGACCGGCTTCAAGCGCGATGACTCGCCTGCCGGCGTACCCGCAACCGTCGTATCGGCCGCCTTCCGCACCGCCAAGGACGGCGTCGGACAGACCCCCGTGAGCGGCGGCAGCGAAGTGATCATCTTCCGCGTCACCGACATCGTCGAACCCGTGGTCGACGCCGCTTCCGACGCGGTGAAGAAGCTGAAGGACAGCCTCGACCGCGCGCAGACCGAGGAGCAGGTCGCTTCCTACGTCAACAAGCTTGAAACCGACATCGGGACCACCATTAATCAGGCCGCCTTCGCGCAGGTGACCGGCGCGAACCAGTGAGTTGAAAGCACGCGATGGACGACCTGAAATCGATCATTGGAAAAGTGGCGACCGGCGCCAGCCTGTCGCGTGACGAAGCCGCCTCCGCCTTCGACGCCATGATGTCGGGCGAAGCCACGCCCTCACAGATGGGCGGCCTGTTGATGGCGCTCAGGGTGCGCGGCGAGACCGTGGACGAGATCACCGGCGCCGTTACGGCGATGCGCTCCAAGATGCTGGCCGTGACGGCGCCGCCCGACGCCGTCGACATCGTCGGCACCGGCGGCGACGGCTCCGGCTCGGTCAATGTCTCGACCTGCGCGTCCTTCATCGTCTCGGGCGCCGGCGTGCCGGTGGCCAAGCACGGCAACCGCGCGCTGTCCTCGCGCTCGGGCGCCGCCGACGTGCTGGCCTCGCTCGGCGTGAAGATCGACCTCAGGCCCGAGCAGGTCGGACATTGCGTGCGCGAATGCGGCATCGGCTTCATGTTCGCCCCCGCCCACCATCCCGCTATGAAGAACGTCGGCCCGACCCGGGTCGAGCTTGCCACGCGCACGATCTTCAACCTGCTCGGCCCCCTGTCCAATCCGGCCGGCGTCAAGCGGCAGATGGTCGGCGTATTCTCGCGGCAATGGGTGCAACCGCTGGCGCAGGTGCTCAAGAACCTCGGCTCGGAATCCGCCTGGGTGGTGCACGGCTCCGATGGCCTCGACGAGATCACCCTGACCGGCCCGACCTTCGTCTCCGCGCTCCACAATGGCGAGATCCGGAATTTCGAGGTGACGCCTGAGGAGGCCGGCCTGTCGCGCTGCGAGACCGGCGCACTCAAAGGAGGCGACGCCGAGGCTAATGCGATCGCGCTGCAAGGCGTGCTCGACGGCAAGCCGAGCCCCTACCGCGACGTCGCGCTGATCAACGCTGCCGCCGCGCTGGTCGTGGCCGGACGCGCCAAGGATCTCAAGGAGGGCGTTGCGATCGGCGCGAAGTCGCTCGACAGCGGCGCCGCAAGCGCGCGGCTGAAACATCTGATCGCGGTCTCGAACGGCTGAGCCTGACATGTCGGATATCCTGACCAAGATCGAAGCTTACAAGCGCGAGGAGATTGCCGCGGCCAAGCGCGCGCAGCCGCTCTCGATTGTCGAGGCACAGGCCAAGGCGCAAGCCGCACCGCGCGGCTTCATGCGCGCGATCAAGGCGAAGCACGCCAATGGCGACTATGCGCTGATTGCCGAGATCAAGAAGGCCTCGCCGTCGAAGGGACTGATCCGCGCCGATTTCGATCCGCCCCAGCTTGGCAGAGCCTATGAGGCCGGCGGCGCCGCCTGCCTTTCGGTGCTGACCGATACGCCGTCGTTCCAGGGCCATCTCGGCTTCATGGTGGCGGCGCGCGCGGCAACCTCATTGCCGGTGCTGCGCAAGGATTTCATGTTCGATACCTATCAGGTGGCGGAGGCTCGCGCGCATGGCGCCGATTGCATCCTGATCATCATGGCCGCGCTCGACGATGCGACCGCCAGGGATCTCGAAGATGCCGCCTTCGCCAACGGCATGGATGTGCTGATCGAAATCCACGACCGTGCCGAGCTCGACCGCGCGCTGAAACTTCGCTCGCCCATGATCGGCGTCAACAACCGCAATTTGCGCACCTTCGAGACCACGCTTGCGACCAGCGAGGCGCTGGCGCCGCTGATCCCCGCGGACCGGCTGATGGTCGGTGAGAGCGGCATCTTCACAGCCGCAGACCTTGCGCGGCTCGAGCGCGTCGGTATGTCGACCTTCCTGGTCGGCGAGAGCTTGATGCGGCAGGCCGACGTCACCGCCGCCACGCGCACGCTACTCGCGCGCGAGACGGCACCGCGCGCGACGGGCACGCGCTGACATGGCGCGCAAGCCTTCCAAGGCCGGCCCTGCCCTTACCCATATCGGCGCTTCCGGCGAAGCGCGGATGGTGGACGTGACGGACAAGCCCGCGACCGAGCGGCTTGCGGTGGCGGAAGGCCGCGTCATCATGACCAAGGCGACGCTCGATCTGATCGTGTCCGGCAACGCCAAGAAGGGTGACGTGCTCGGCACCGCGCGCATCGCCGGCATCATGGCCGCCAAGCGCACCTCCGAGCTGATCCCGCTCTGCCATCCGCTCGCGCTGTCGAAGGTCACGGTCGAGATCGAGCCCGATGCGAAACTGCCGGGCTGCCTCGTCCGCGCCAGCGTCAAGGTCACTGGTCCCACCGGCGTCGAGATGGAGGCGCTCACGGCGGTCTCGGTCGCCTGCCTCACCATCTACGACATGATCAAGGCGGTGGAGCGTGGCGTGCGCATCGAGGGCATCCATCTCGTCGAGAAGCTCGGCGGCAAGTCCGGCCATTACCGCGCCTGAAGAGCGTATTTCAGCGACCGACCTCCTGCGTCGCGCGCATCGGTTGCCTTTGTGCCCGGCCGTTCATATCGCGTTAACCGCGCTTCCTAACTTCGCCTCCACACCGTTCCCGTAAACCAACGGATGTTTCCGGGGCCAAGAATTGATCCTGGCGTGTGCACGGCAATGATCCAGCATGATGACGAGATTCAGCAGTCGCCTCTTTGACCAGGCCTTCGTGCGCAGCGGACCGATCCGCTGGTTGGTGGTGGGCGGCATGCTGCTGATCGCGGCGATCGCCGTCGGCGCGACGCTGATGGCACAGAATTTCCGCGAACGCGCGCTGCGCAACTCCGGCCGCGAGCTCGAAAACACCGTGCTGATGCTCGCCCATCATTTCGACCAGCAATTGCAGGATTTCGCAGTCATCCAGAAGGATTTCGTCGACCACGTCCGCGCAACCGGCATCAATAATGTGGAGGATTATCGCAAGCGCCTCGCGGGGCAGGACATCCACCGCATGCTGCGCTCGAAGATCGAGGCGCTGCCCTACATGGGCGGCGTCAATGTCATCGACGCCGAAGGGAATCTGGTCAACTCGTCGACGGCATGGCCGGCCCCGAACGTGAACGTTGCCGATCGCGCCTATTTCCGCACCTTCAAATACGATCCCTATTCGCCTGACGTGCTGATCGAGCCGCTGCACAGCCGCATCTCGGGCGCCTGGACCATCCTGATCGTCCGCAAGATCCTTGGACCGAGCGGCGAGTTCCTGGGCGTCGTCGGGCGCGGCATCGAGCCCGCCAATTTCGAGAAGTTCTTCGCTTCCGTAGTGCTCGGTGAAGGCGCGTCGATCTCGATGCTGCATCGAGACGGCACGCTGCTCGCCCGCTATCCCCTTTCCAGCGAATTGATGGGGCGGAATTTCAAGACCGGCCCGTTCTCGCATCAGAGGGTTTTCGGGCTCGATCACTTCGCCGGTCGCTTCGTGAGCCCGATCGATGGCGATGACCGGCTGATCTCCTCGCGCGCCCTGCCCCACTTTCCGATCCTGATCATGGCCACCATGACGCGCGCGGCGGCCCTGGCGGACTGGCGCGAGCAGATCGGCATCCTGATCTCGGTCGCCGCCTCTTCCGCGCTCGCCATCGCCGGCGTGCTGATCGCGATCGTGCGCAAGCTGCTGGAGCAGCACCGCCTCTCGCGGGAACGGCTGACGCTGGAAAAGCAGCGTCTCGACCGCGCCGTCAACAACATGACGCAGGGCCTCCTGCTGTTCGATGCCGAGCGGCGGCTCGTGATCTGCAACCAGCGCTACATCGAGATGTACGGACTGTCGGTCGAGACCGTGAAGCCCGGTTGCAGCTTCCACGACATCATCGCCCATCGCAAGGCGACGGGCTCGTTCACCGGCAATGTCGACGACTACGTTGCGCGCGTGCTGCGCGACATCCACCTGCGCAACTCCATGGTGGTCGACACCTCCGACGGCCGCTCGATCCAGATCGTCAACGAACCGCTCGCGGATGGCGGTTGGGTCGCAACGCATGAGGACATCACCGAGCGCCGGCGGACCGAGGAACGCATCACCCACCTCGCCCATTACGACGCGCTGACCGACCTGCCCAACCGCGCCATGTTCCACGAGCATCTGCGCGAAGAGCTGGGTACCATCGCCGACGGCGAAGAGATCGCGGTGCACTACATCGACATCGACGAGTTCAAGGGCGTCAACGACGCACTCGGTCATCTCGTCGGCGACGAGCTGTTGAAATCGGTCGCACAGAGCCTTCGCCGCTGCGCAGGTCCGATGGACTTCGTGGCACGGCTCGGCGGCGATGAATTCGCGATCGTACAGAGCGCAGTAACATCGCTGGAGGAGGTCAATGAACTCGTCGCGCGGGTGTTCGAGACCATTAGAATGCCGTTCGACTGCATGGGCCATCATCTCACCACGGACGCCAGCATAGGCATCGCGCTTGCACCGAGACACGGGACCGCGCTGGACCAGATCCTGAAGAATGCCGATATGGCGATGTATGCGGCCAAAGCCGCCGGCCGCCGCACCTATCGCTTCTTCGAACCGGAGATGGACGCCAAGATCCGCGAGCGGCGGCAGCTCGAGATCGACCTGCGCCACGCCATCGCTCATGGCGGCCTCGAGGTCTATTACCAGCCTTGCCTCGGCCTGAAGGACGACCGCATCACGGGATGCGAGGCGCTGGTACGCTGGCGCCATCCCGAGCGCGGCATGGTCTCACCGGCCGAATTCATCCCGATCGCCGAAGATACCGGCCTGATCAACGAGATCGGCGAATGGGTGCTGGCGACCGCCTGTAGGGATGCAGCAAACTGGCCTGACGACATTCGCCTCGCCGTCAACGTCTCGCCGGTGCAGTTCAAGAGCGGCACGCTGGCGCTGAAGATCATGGCCGCGCTCGCCGCCTCCAATTTGCCGGCGAGCCGGCTCGAGCTCGAAATCACCGAGGCCGTGCTGATCCGCGACGACGACGCAGCGCTCGCGATCCTGCACCAGCTTCGCGCCATCGGCGTGCGCATCGCGCTGGACGATTTCGGCACCGGCTACTCGTCGCTGAGCTATCTGCACCGCTTCCCCTTCGACAAGATCAAGATCGACCGCTGCTTCGTCGACGACATCGCCGGCCCCGACGGCTCCGCCAGCATCGTCCAGGCCGTCGTCAACCTCGCGGCCGCCCGCCGCATGACCACCACGGCCGAGGGCGTCGAGACCGAAGAGCAGCAGCGCCTGCTCCGCGCGCTTGGCTGTTCCGAGATGCAGGGCTATCTGTTCAGCGCCGCGAAACCCGCCGACAAGATGCTGGAGTTGTTCGCACTGCATCGCAGCCGTCTCGCCCAGCGCGGTGGCGAGGAAATTCGCCGCCGCGAGGCAGGCTAGGGCTTCGACCGAACGGGCTGATCCCTCCGGGTTGACGGCTTCATCCCCGCGATGAAGTGCTGGTAGAGCGCGACCGCGCTCGCCGCTCGGCCGAGCGCGACAGCCGCTACCAAGCAACGTTTGCCGCCATGAACCCGACCTGAGACGGCGGCCCCAAAACGAAATCGCCCGGGAGCGGTGATCCACTCCCGGGCGCGTCCGGACGTCGCAAGAATTAGTTCGGCACCGCCGCCTTCGACCCGGGCTTCGAGGCAACCGCATTCGCGGTGACGCCGTGCAAGAAGTCGAAAGCCGTATGCAGGGCTTTGTCGTCCTTCTCTTCCGGCGGGACGTAGGATTGTGATCCGGTCTGCTCGGTGCCGTCGGCGGCCGACAGATGCCCGCGCATCTGGGATTCCGCCATGGTGTCCATCCGGCCCTTCAGCTCGGGCGGCACGTCCTGGAGGATCTCGATGTCCGGCGCGATGCCCTGGGCCTGGATCGAGCGGCCCGACGGCGTGTAGTAGCGCGCCGTGGTCAGCGCCAACGCACCGTTGCCGGCGCCGAGCGGAATGATCGTCTGCACCGAGCCCTTGCCGAACGAGCGCGTACCGATCAGCGTCGCACGCTTGTGGTCATGCAGCGCACCGGAGACGATCTCCGAGGCCGAGGCCGAACCGCCGTTGATCAGCACGACCAGCGGCTTGCCCTTGGTGAGATCGCCGCCATGCGCCGTGAAGCGCTGGGTCTCTTCCGGATTGCGCCCGCGGGTCGAGACGACCTCGCCGCGTTGAAGGAATGCGCTCGACACCGAGACAGCCTGGTCGAGCAGACCGCCTGGATTGTTGCGCAGGTCCATCACATAGCCTGCGAGCTTCTCCGACGGGACCTGTTTGGAGATCGACGCGATCGCCTTCTTCAGGCCGTCGGTGGTCTGCTCGTTGAACGAGGTGATGCGGATATAGCCGATGTCGCCGTTCTCGACGTGGAAGCGCACCGGGCGTACATGGATGATCTCGCGGGTGATCGCGACGTCGAGCGGCGCGTCGGCCCCCTTACGCACGATGGTGAGCTTGGTCTTGGTGTCGACCGGGCCCTTCATCTTGTTGACGGCCTGCTCGAGCGTCATGCCCTGCACGGCCTCGCCGTCGATCTTGCTGATGAGGTCGCCGGACATGATGCCGGCCTTCGAGGCCGGTGTATCGTCGATCGGCGAGACGACCTTGACGAGGCCATCCTCCATCGTGACCTCGATGCCGAGCCCGCCGAACTCGCCGGAGGTAGTCTCCTGCATCTCGGTCCAGGCCTTGGCGTTCATGTAGCGCGAATGCGGATCGAGCGAGGTCACCATGCCCGTAACCGCGCCTTCGATCAGCTTGGCATTGTCGGGCTTCTCGACATAGTTCGCCTTGACCCGCTCGAACACCGCGCCAAACAAGTTGAGCTGGGAATAGGCATCATCCGCGCTCGCCGCCGCCCGTGCCGCCCACACGCCGCCGTGGGGACTGGCTACCAGAAGGGTCAGACACGCTCCCGTGAGCGCGCCCAGGGGGAACAGCAGGTTTTTCCGCATGGATTGACTGGCCTTTTGCTTAGCGGTTCTCTTGAGGGGCTTGTCTCTCGGGCTTGGAAGCCGCCAAGCAAATGGCGATCCAAGTCACGTCTCACAACACCATTCTGGTTTCTTCAAGGCCGGCCTGCCGTGCCGGCGGTACGGCGAAGAAATCCCTTCGCCGCGGCTTAAACTTTTGGCAACGTTCCGAAACCACTTTGTGCAAAGCGGACATCGGTCGGCCGCCCACGCCTCGCAGCTATGCGATTTTAGGATGGTTTTGGAGGGCCGGACGCGATAGGCGATGGCGATAAGACTTCAAATTCTCGGGAGGACAACAATGAACGACGCGCCCCGCATCCGGCCGGAAAGGAACGTCGAACTCGGCGCCAGCAACGAGCCGTTCCAGAACCTGCACGAATTCATCCGGAAAGCGCGCGCCAATCTCAACCAGAATGCCTGGGACTACATCGTCGGCGCTGCCGAGACCGAGACCACGATGCGCCGGAACCGGATGGCGCTGGACGAGATCGCCTTCCGCCCCCGCGTGCTGCGCGATGTTCGCAAAGTCGACGGCTCGGTCGAGCAACTCGGCCGCAGGATGCGGCTGCCGGTGGTGCTCGCCCCGGTCGGTGCGCTCGAAATCTTCGATCCCGATGGTGCGGCAAGCGTAGCCCGCGCCGCCGGCACCTTCGGTGCGGCGCACATGTTGAGCTCCGTGTCCGAGCCCGGCCTGGAAAAGACTGCCGAGGCCGCGCCCGACGCGCTGCGGCTCTATCAGCTCTATGTCCGCGGCGACGATGCCTTCGTCGCGGATGTCGTCAGCCGCTCCGAAAAGAACGGCTATGCCGCATTCTGCCTGACCGTCGACACCGCCCATTACAGCCGTCGCGAACGTGACATCGCCAAGCGCTACGTTCGCGAAAGCCGCCTGCGCGCCACCGGCGGCGATTTCCAGAAGGGCCTGGAGTGGCGGACCGTGAAGATGATCAAGGACAAATTCAGGATCCCGCTGATCCTGAAGGGCATTGCCACGGCCGAGGACGCACAGATCGCGATCGATCATGGTGTCGAGTGGATCTACGTCTCCAACCATGGCGGCCGTCAGCTCGATCACGGCCGCGGCGCCATGCATGTGCTGCCTGAAATCGTCGAGGCCGTGAAGGGCCGCGCCAAGATCATGGTCGATGGCGGCTTCTGCCGCGGCACCGACATCGTCAAGGCGATCGCGGCGGGCGCCGACATCGTCGGCATCGGCCGGCTGCAATGCTGGGCGCTGGCGGCGGCCGGCGAAGCCGGCGTGATGCGGATGCTGGAACTGCTGGAGGACGAAGTGCTGCGCTGCCTCGGCCTCTTGGGTGCCACCTCGTTCGCCGAGGTCGACAAGTCCTGCCTGCATCAGGCGACTGCAACGAATGCGCCGAGCGTGTTCAGCGCGTTCCCGCTGTTCGACCACGATCCCTATCGATACTGAAGTGAAAGGACACGATGACCTCGCTCTCTCCCGGCAGCGCCGATGCGCTCCTGTTCGACCTCGGACGCGTGGTGCTCGATATCGACTTCTCCAAGGCGATCGCCTGCTGGGCGGGACATGCCGGCTGCCCGCCCGAGGCCATCGTTGCGCGCTATGTGCGTGACGAGGCCTACCGGCTGCACGAGGTCGGCAAGATCAGCGACGAGGATTATTTCCAATCGCTGCGTTCATCGCTCGGGATCGACATTTCCGATGCGCAGTTTCTGGAGGGATGGAACGCGATCTTCGCCGGCGAGATGCCCGATATCGCCGAGCTCTTGCCGCGCGCTGCCAAGCAGATGCCGCTCTATGTCTTCTCCAATACCAACCGGCCGCATGTCGACTATTTCTCGAAGGAATATGCCGGTGTGCTCGGCCATTTCCGCGAGCTCTATTTGTCGTCCAGCATCGGCCTGCGCAAACCGGATGCAGAGGCGTTCGACCATGTCGTGACGTCGATCGGCGTGCCGGCCAGCCGAATCGTGTTCTTCGACGACCTTGCCGAGAACGTCGAAGGGGCGCGGGCGCGCGGATTGACGGCGGTGCATGTCACCTCGCCCGGTGATGTCGGCAACGCCTTGCGAGCGTTGGGAATTTGACTGCCGACGCCCCGGCCGGATCTGGTTGGGTTCCGAGGACCAAATCTGCTTGGGATGCGGAACCAAATCACCTTGCGCATTTTTGTACAAAGTTCCGGGAACGGAAATACTTCCTCCGGACTCTATGAGTCCGTTGGGACTTCTACATCGGACTTATTCTCGTGCTGGGCAAAGCCTACCTCACAAAGCAAGCTTCTCTGCTGCTCGAATTCGCCAGAACCACCTCGGATTCGCGCCTCTCCGCCAAGCTCATCAGCAAGGCCGCCGACCTGAAATCTCAGGCCGATCCGCTGCCGGATAAGGATCAGGGCCCCAAAGCTCCGGACGTGACACCTAGCGTCAGTTCGGGCGAACAGACGCAGAGTTGATCGATGCTGGCCGTGGCTCTGGTCATTCTCGTCCTAGCCATGGCCACTCTGGTACCAATCTGCCTCGTCCTGGAGATCATGTCCCGCCGGGCCTGACGTCGCCCTCGTTGCCTGCGAATGCGTCGTCGGGATGATCATCCCGCTCGGCTGCTCTTTTGCCTCTGCGCTCGCGCTCGGCTAGAAGGCTTCCTGCCAATTCGTCCGCGAGCAGGAGTTTTCGCCGTGGCTCTCATGCCGGTTTCCGATGCGCTTGCCGCCGTGCTTGCCGGCGCGGAGCCTCTGACCGAGGAAATGGTTGCTCTCGACGTAGCCTTCCACCGTGTGCTCGCCCGCGACGTGGCGGCGCTGCGCACGCAGCCGCCGGAAGCAATGTCCGCGATGGATGGTTATGCCGTGCGCGCGGCCGACGCGGGGGCGATCGATTCCCGACTGACGGTGATTGGCGAGGTGGCGGCGGGTCGTCCGTTCGCGGGAACGGTCGGCGCCGGCGAAGCCGTGCGGATCTTCACCGGCGGCGTCGTTCCCAACGGAGCCGACGCGGTCGTGATCCAGGAGGATACGGTCGCGGACGGCAAGCGCATCACGATCAAGGAAGCCGCGATTCCCGGTCGGCACATCCGCCCCGCAGGCGTCGACTTCGCCGAAGGCGACGCGCTCCTGCGCAAGGGAACCCGTCTCACCGAGCGCGACCTCGCGCTCGCCGCCGCCATGAATCACCCGCAGCTTGCCGTCTGCCGCCGCCCGAAGGTCGCGATCCTCGCCACCGGCGACGAACTGGTGATGCCAGGCGCCTCGCCCGGCCGCGGCCAGATCGTCTATTCCAACGGCTATGCCCTGCACGCGCTCGCCCGCAGCGAGGGGGCCGACACCATCGACCTTGGCATTGCCGCCGACACGCTGGAGGCCACCACCGCCGGCATCCGCCGCGCCCGCGAGAGCGGCGCCGACATCCTGGTCACGACCGGCGGCGCATCGGTCGGCGACCACGATCTGGTCCAGCAGGCGCTGAGGGACGAAGGTATCTCGATGGCGTTCTGGAAGATTGCGATGCGCCCGGGCAAGCCGATGATGCATGGGCGGCTCGGCGCGATGCGCGTGATCGGCCTGCCGGGTAATCCCGTCTCCTCCTATGTGTGCGCCTTCCTGTTCATGGTCCCGCTGATTCGTGCGGTGTCGGGTCGATCCGTGATTCATCACCGCCATGAGCGCGCCGTGCTCGGCCGCGATGTGGGCGCAAACGATATGCGCGCGGATTATCTTCGCGCACGTCTGGAACAGCGCGACGACGGCACGCTGGTGGCCGTTCCCGTCCATCACCAGGATTCCTCGCTGCTTGCGAATCTCGCTGCGGCACAGGCACTTCTCGTGCGCGCGCCGTTCGCGCCGAAGGCCGGAGCCGGCTCGCCTTGCGAGGTGCTGCGCCTGCCCGTCTGAGCGCATCCACCACACGCGTTCCGCGAACTTTGTCGCGTTCACGCAAAATTAAGCAGTTGCGGAACACATATCGAACATATAGTGTCCGTTCATGATTTGTTTCGAGGAGGTAGCGGTTCGCCGCTCCAATTCAGCGTCTCGGAATCGAACGACATCAACCGGGGGACTTTGGTCGAGATGTTAACGCGCAAACAATACGAGCTTCTGCGGTTCATCAGCGAACGTCTGAAGGAAAGCGGCGTGCCGCCCTCCTTCGACGAGATGAAGGATGCGCTCGACCTGCGCTCGAAATCGGGCATCCATCGCCTGATCACCGCGCTGGAGGAGCGCGGCTTCATCCGCCGCCTGCCCAACCGCGCTCGCGCCATCGAGGTGATCAAGCTGCCTGAGCTCCAGGCCGCCGCCGGCAACCGCCGCGGCTTCACGCCAAGCGTCATCGAGGGCAATCTCGGCAAGGTGCGCGCGAGCTCCAGCCCACCCGCCGACGAGGGCGAGCGTCCCGTTGCGGTGCCGGTGATGGGTCGCATCGCAGCCGGTACGCCGATCGAAGCGTTGCAGACCCGCAGTCACACCATCAGCGTGCCGCCCGACATGCTGGGCTCGGGCGAACACTATGCGCTCGAAGTGCGCGGCGATTCGATGGTCGAGGCCGGCATCCTCGACGGCGACATGGCGCTGATCCAGCGCAACGAGAGCGCCGATACCGGCGACATCGTGGTGGCGCTGATCGACGACGAGGAAGCGACGCTCAAGCGCTTCCGCCGCCGCGGCGCCTCGATCGCGCTCGAGCCCGCCAACGCCGCCTACGAGGTGCGCATCCTGCCGCCGAACCGGGTGAAGATTCAGGGCAAGCTGATCGGACTGTACCGCAAGTACTGAGAAGACTCAGTGGTCATTCGATACCGATGATTCCGATTGGAGCGGACGGATTGTCCGCTTCAGCTGGATAGTCTTTCTGGTCTCGGGCAGATTATCTGGCCCCTTTCCAAGCGCTAGGTCCTCGGCATGCCGCCCGAAGCACTCATCGCCTTGCGGCTCAAGAGATCGAGGAGACAACGATGCGTAGGATCGTTTTGAGCGCCTTCGCAACTGTGCTGATCGCTGCATCGGCAGCGCAAGCATTCGCAGCACAATCGCAGCACCATCCCCGCAAGTCGGCGTATGCGACAACGAGTGAGCAATTCCGCAGCGCCCGAAGTGCCGTCGCGCGACAGCCACAGCCGAGTTGGCCATATTCCGGATGGTCGGCGCCCGCAGGCCGCTGACGCTCGCATCCGCCAAATGCACTGAAGCGAGCTTTGTTCCTATTGGATTCGGGAAAGATAATGTGATCGCATCCGACTGACGCCAGCCGCAGATTCGCCCACAACCAAGCAGAATGTTACGTGCTTCCACTCTGATAGAGGCTTGCGCCTCCGAAAGAGGCGCGGGTTGCTATCTTCGAATAGGAGCACCCGATGTGTGACTACAGTCTGCATGCCGTTGCATCGCGCCCCGCCGAAGTCGGCGAGACGATCGTGTCGACAACGTTCCGCGGCACCTCGACGCGCGGCTTCGCTTCCGCGGCCGACCCGACCGTGGCCGTCTGCCTGCTGCCGGGAACGGAGCTCGCCTTCGCCGACAACGTCCGTTACGACAATCGTTGGATCTGGACGCGCACGATCAACTCCCGCGTCGGCAAGTTCGGCAAGATCGATCCGCACATTCCCGATCGCCATCATGACGCGATCGAATTCCCCGACGGCAAATACGTGCTGGTGACGCAGCTCGTCGAAGGCCAGCACGCAACCGTGCTGCAACTGCCGGTGACGCAGCCGGTCAGCGAGCGCGAGCACAAGCCGCAGATCGATACCGACAGCCGGCCGACGATCACGCGTCTGCCGATCGGCTGAGCCGTTCCTGGCCACCAGGTCGGGCCAGGATTGAAAATGCCATCGCCGGCCGAGGCCGGCGAGATGGTATGATTTATGTTCTGCGGAAGTCCGGTTGGACCCGGACCAACTCCTCGCATTTGTTCTTAATCGTCTGGCCTTAATCGTCGACCTGCAAGTCGGTCTCCGCCGGAGTCGCGTCCCGATTGCGGACCGTAGCCGCCTTCGGCGCGAGGCTTCCGTCGAAATCACCCTCGCCGGCGCCGGCCGGGAGCCAAGGGCGGCTTGTGCCTCTTGCTCTCACAGCCTGAACCGCAAAACCGTCACCACGCTGCGTCAACGCCAGCGCGCCTTGGCTGGTGAGACGCTGCCGATCGACCACCATCGCCGCGCAATCGGGCGGTGCGGGCCGCCGCGTCACTACCAGCGCGGCGCGGCTGCAATCATCAGCCAGCGCGTCGATCCGCAAGGAAAGCGCAACCAGCCTCCCGTCGGCGAGCGGCGTCACGCAGCCGGCCTCGTCGCACGACACGCCGTCGGCCAGCGAGCTACTCCCGGCGTCGCGCGGATCAGCGTCGGCAGCTAACCACTCCCTAAGCAGAAAGCCGTCCTTGCTCGTCCGGATCACATGCAGGTGTCCGTCGCGGCCGCGCACCGCGACGCTCGCGTCGTCTCCGGCAATCAGGATATCGGGCTGCCGCACCGACAGCCCCCAGGCAATGGAAGCCAGTAGCAGCAGGGCACCAGACCAGCGCAAGGGGGTGCGCAACAGGCCCATCACGATGATCCCGAGGCTTGCCGCGACCAGCGGCGCGATGCCGAAGGCGGGGATGCGGCCGACTGCGCCCGGCAGTGCCGCCACCCAGCGCGATACCGCGACCATCCAGTCGATCCCGATCCCCATTAGCCACCAGAACACGCCGTCGAGCCCGAAGGGAGCCGCGAGCAATCCCAGCAGCCCCGCCGGCATCACCAGCGCCGAAACCACCGGCATCGCGCCAAGATTGGCGAGTACGCCAAACGGCGTGACACGGTGAAAATGGAAGGCGGCATAGGGCGTGGTCGCAAGCCCCGCGATCAGCGAGGCCAGGAACAGCATCGCGATCTCGCGGCCGCCCCATAGCGCGATGCGCGCTGTCGCCGAATGATCGGGCGAAGCAAACAGGTTCGGCATGCCGATCTGTACCAGCGCGACCAGCCCGAGCGTCGCGGCGAAGGACATTTGAAAACTCGGATGCACCAGCGCTTCGGGCGCGACCGCGAGCACGATCAGCGCGGCCACCGCCAGCGTGCGGAAGGTGATGGCGCGGCGATCGACCATGACCGCGATCAGCACCACCGCCGTCATGAAAAACGATCTTTGCGTCGCGACCTCCGCGCCTGACAGCAGCAGATAGAACGCGGCCGCCACCAGCGCTGCAGCTGCCGACCATTTCTTGATGGCAAAGCCCGCCGCCAGCCCCGGGATCAGTGCCAGTAGCGCACGCACCGCGAAGAACACGACACCGGCGACAACCGCCATGTGATAGCCGGAGATCGGTCAACTGAAAATTTTGAGCAGCTAATTCAATGTCTTAACGTGCCTTCGCTTCCCAAAATTGGGGCCCGGGAAGCACCAGGGACATACCCAAGGCGAGTCAATTTGACTCAGGGACATGAGCCGCCGGCAAACGCAGAGTGTGCGCTCGGGGACCGGGGGCGCTGCAATGGGCATCACAATAGTCGGCTGGATACTGTTGGCTGTGGTGTTCGTGGCGGTCGTCGCGGCCTCGAAATCCTAGCTCGCCGCCAAACTCAATGTTCCTCAGCGCGCACCCGCGCCAAGATCGCTTTCAGCCGTTCGCCAACATCCTGAATGTCGCCCCCGTACGGGCGATCGCCGCCCCTCGCTGGGGGAAGCTTTCCAGGCCCCTCGGGGAAGCCTGGCCACGGATGGCAGAGGTCTAAGCCGGCATCGCCGCACAGGTTGCGCCAGATATCTAGCGCAGACCGGCCCTCCTTCTTGAGCAGGTCGGGAAGCGTGTTGCACGAAGACTCCGCGAGCTTCTCAAGGACAACAAGCCCAAGCGCGATCTGCTCGTCGATGTGAAGCTCTTCGAATTTCTTCATGGACCTGCTCCTTGGCGTGATCATCAGAGCCGAAAAAACGGTGGCCCGCCAGCGTGAACCGGCGGGCCCGTCGTTCTTATCGCTTCAGCCGTCGGCGGTGCGCCATCAGCCGCTGCCGGTCGCGCTTCCTGTGCGATCGATGCCGGCGCTTCATTCCGGCCACTCCTGACCGCGATAGGCAGCCTCGTAGTTCTTGCGGAAGGCCTTCGCCATGATGGTCAGCTGAGCTACGGCGAAGACGGCGAGCTCGAGCTCGCGACACCCATGGTCGTCATCCGGCACAGAACAATCCTGGATCTGCGCAAGGGCTATGTGCGCCATGCGCTCTAGATCGCAGACGTCGCCCTCCATGTGAACGAAGGCCTTTGCATGAGCAGCGGCGCGATCGGCGGCGCTCTGGAAGTCGATGATACTGCTCATGCCATCACCCCGATGTTCTGCAGGGACTCGGCGAAGCTGACGATCAAGTGCAGGGCACTGCCCTCGCGCTCGTCCAGCATCCACGCTTCCTTGCCTTCCGCGATCGCGCGTAGGTAGGTCAGTTTGGCGAGAAGGCCGGGGACCGTGGTAGCTGTCGCGCGGAGCAGAACATCGAAGGCGTCGTTCTCGTCCTGGCAGGGCTGTTCTGTGATGTCCCCCCAATTCTCACCGGTTAGGTCTTCCAGGCGTGCCGCCTCGTCGATAGCGGCCAAGTGCACGGCATGGGCCTGCCGGTGCGCGTCGATCGCCGCGAAGATCGGGTCGACAGTCGCCGCCGCAGCCGCCGGCAGAGCGACCGGGAGCATAGCGAGGCTAGCGAGTGCCGTCCGGCGTGATAGGCCCGCAGCGGGCTTGGAAGAGTCACCGGCGCGGCTTCCCGTTCCGGGCTGTCCGATACTGGCTTGGGCGGGAAACGAATCTGTGGACTCCGCATGGGGCGGCAAATGGATGATGGTCATGGGTGGTCGTGCTCTCAAGGTTTGGCTTCTAAGGGCCGCTTGCCGTGACGGACGGCAAAGCCGGGGTCTTAGAACGAGCCTTGAGGACTCGCGGCGCAGCCTTTGGGGTTTCCCCTTGGACATCAGCCGTGGGCTTGGCGGCCCAAGGCATTGCTACGCCACCCCGGCCGTGATACGTCACAGCCAGGTCGGCGCACCCGCCAAGGTGCAGCCATCGCGCTCAAAGCCCGCCAAGGCTCGTCGCGCTCGACACTACCGCCGCCAAGCGGTCACTGTCGCTCTCAAGGTCCGGGTTCTAAGGCCCACTGACCAATCCATCACTGATTTGGTGATTTTTCAATTAACAATTCCCCTCAAATGGGGGAAACCGCTTGCGTGCGCCCTGTGGTTGCAGGGAAACTATATTCCTGCTGTGGGGCAAACGATGAAAAGAGAGCGGGGCTGGATGGCTCTAGTTGCCATCCCAGTTGCACTGGTGGGCATCGTTGGCTGGCTTGCCGGCCTCTATGCTGCCTCCAAGGCGCAGCATTGGCTGTTGTTCAGCATTGATTTCGCCGTGCCTCCGGTCGGGGTCATTCACGGCTGGGGCTTCCTTTTCGGGGTGTGGTGATCATGAACCGCATCGGCCGCCGCACCGCAATCTGCATGCTCATCCTGGTGGGCGTGGCTATCCTGTGGCGGCTATCGCGCTGAACGCCCTTCCGCTCGACCGCGCTGATTTGGGTCCTCTTCTGGGGGCGTTTAGCGCCCGGTGGATTGCGGGGTTTCTGGGCTGCTCGTTCGCGTACTGCGTGTCAAGCTCTCCTGGTTTCGAATCAGCCCCCTCAGTCCGTGCCATGGCTTTCAACATAAAAATTCGTCATACGCGAACCGAGCTAACGCTCGAGCAGAAGTGCCTGCGTTTTGCAGGGTACGCAGAAGAGTACGCCAACGCCGCAGTAGCGCTGGAAGAGTTCACGTTTTTCAGTGTGCGATACTATCTCTTCGGTCATGCCTTCGAACTAATCCTGAAGAGCTTCATTTTGAGCAAAGGCGAGGACGAAAAGAAAATCCGAAAGCTGAGTCACAGTTTGATGAGGATCTATGACGAAGCCATCCGCCTTGGCTACAAGCCAACCAGTCACGAACTGCGTACAGTCATCGAATGGCTGGATCCGTTTCACGAACAACAAGATTTTCGCTACGCGAGTCATGATGGCGTTGTCATCATGCCCAGAGCAGAGGACACGCTTCAGGTCTTCAAACGTACACACGCGGACATTCTGCCGCTCGCCAAGGCGTTTTACGCAACGCGATCTCCTGCCTGAAGCTACCGCTGCCTGGCGCGCTCGAACCGCTGTTTCTGCTCGTCGGTGGCGTGCAGGTAGAAGTCCCGCACGGCGCGCGGGCTCATCCGCAGCGCCGGGTTGAGCGTCGTCTTGATGTAGTAGCGCTGAAGCGGCTGCGGGATGTCGAGCTCAGTCATGCGGCCGATTGCGCCGTCGATGTCGCCACGCTTGATCTGCTTGCGAATGTCCGGTAGCGCCTGGTCGACAGCGAACTGATGCTGCGACTTGGCATAGTACATTTCGCCGACGGCCGGGCCGCCGGGCGCGCCCTTGGAGAACGTGACGCCGGCGAGCGGGCCGAATGCCTGAAAAGCGTTCACCTTGCTGTCGCCCTCACCCTTCACAAGATCGGAGAATGCTGTGATCTGGCCCTCGGGGAGCTGGGAGCCGACGAGATGCTTCACGATCGCCCAGACATTGCCGGCATACTTGGCTGGCGCGTCAGCGGTTGGGTCGTAAATCTTCCGGCCAAATCCGGCATCGTTGAAAATAAGCTGACCTATCGGCCGCGCGATGGTGCCCTGCTTCTTGCGCAGCATGTCGATCGGGCTGCCGAAGTAACCGGAGAACTCCTCGCCGATCTTGCCGACCGGGTTGCGGGCATAGATCGCGGTGCCATCCTTGGCGTAGCCGACCAGGATGCGATCCTTCCGGCCGGGCTCGTTGTCCTCGGTCGCGCTCAGCCGCTCGGCGACACCGAACGGGTTGAGCAGTCGCAAGGGGTGAACCTGGGCATCGTTGAGCACGTCGCGGAAGCGCCGAAGGTACTCATGCGCCTCCTGCCCGAGATCGTTCTGGCCCAGCATCACGTTGAACGCGCTCTGCAAAATCGAGTTGCCGACATACATCAGCGCGACGTCGAGACCGACCACCATCATGGCCTTGCGACGAGCGATGACCTTGGCCGATTGCGCTGCCTCCTGCGCTACAACATCGGCGCCCTCGATCGCACCAGCCCGGATCCCGGCGTCGCGCTCGATCTGCGCCAGCACGTCCTTCGGCAGGCCGGTGAGCATGTCCTTCATCACGCCGAGGTTGCCCAGCGTGAACGACCGCGAGAACAGCATGAAGTTCGCGACCTTGATGGCTGCCTCGCTCATGGCTTCCTTCGGCAGCGCGCCGGCGTAGCGGTTCGCGAAGTGCGCGGCGATGCGAGCGGCCGTCTGCTGGTCCATGCCCTTGGCCATCAGGTCAGACCGAAAATTGACATAGAGCCCGGCCTGAAGGTCGGCGATCCGGTCCCAGAGCAGCGTGTTGTGCCAGAAGTCACCGGCCTTATCGATCGCCCGCTTCACCGCGGTGCCGGCCGCCTCGTCGAACCAGCCGGGCACCATCGCCAGCGCCTTCGCCGTGAACGACCGGCCCGGCGTCAGGTCCGGCGTCTCCATGACTGAGGTGATGTCCTGATTGAAGAAGCGCTTGCCGATGGGCACGAGGCCGGCGTCGATCGCCTCGTGCATCACAGCCGGGTTCTGCTTGGCGCGGAAGCCATCGAAATATGTCTTCAGCGTCATCATCCGGACCGGCATCGCTGGCATGGCGCGGCCGAACTCGACGAGGTTATGGATCATGGGCGAGTTCATGATCAGGCTCATGGTCTTGCCCTTCAGCGACATCATGCCGCTGTAGGCCGCGCCTGACTTGCCCCACATAGCGGCACGCAGGGGCCCCTCGAAATCGCCGCGGACGTAGATCGGGACCTGCTCGAACACCGGATTGCCGGCGGCATCCTTGACCGCCTCGACCTTGCCGTCGACCTCCTGGAATTTCGGGCGCCACTGCTTGAAGGAGGGATGGTCGATAGTGAACCAGCCCTCGGCCGGTTTGAAGCCCTCCGCGACCACATCCTCACCGGTGCGCTTGCCGACGTCCTTGATGTTCTCGATCAAGGTCCGGCCCGCGATGGCATCCTCGAGCTGGGCGGTCGCCAGCGCCACGGTCCGGATGTCGCGCGCGACCGTGATCTTTTCGACCGCTGCGTCAATCTCTGCCTTGTCCTTGAGCTTCATCACCATTTGCATGCCGACCTTCTCGCGGATGGCCTTTTCGGTCTCCTCGACCTCCATGTGCTTGCGGTGCTTCAGGAAGGGAGTCCGGGACCGGAGGTCGTAGCCGATCGCGGTCAGGGACAGCATGCCGTCGCCGCCGGCGCCATCGAGTCCCTTGGGGATGTTCACGACGACGCGCGGCGCGTGCATCGCAATACCCTCGCCCTCGACCATGCCGAGGTCGCGCGCGCGAAGCCAGGCAATCTGCTGACGGGTGTCGAGCTCGACCACGGCTGCCCGTTCCTCCGGGGTCAGCGTGGCCAAGCCTTGATGCTGGCGTGCACTCTCGGGCTCGCCCAGCCGAAGGGACAAGCTCTCTTCGTCCATCGCGTTCCACATGCGCGCACGCTGCTCGGGCGTAAACCGTGTCTGGATATCCGTATCAATACGGGACCAGTCCCAGGCATTGCGCCGCATCGCATTCATGTAGTCCTTGACGGTCGCCATGCTCTCGACCGAGCCGCGCGCCATCGGGGCCAGTTTCATCTGGATATCCCGACCGACGTCGAACAGAGTCTCCACGGCCTTGTGGGCGGCCGCTGAGAGGCTTCCAGGCGGCTGGGCTGGCTGCACGTCCAATGGGATGTCACCGGGCTCAGTGACCGCCGCAGACAGGCTGCCGGGCTTGCCGCCGGTCTCCTCCAGGATGGCCTCGGTCTCTGGCTCCAGCTTGATGACCTCGCGCGGCGCGGTGATCTCGTGCCTCACGAAGGCGTCGGTGGCCGCGTCGTGCACGGCCTCCGCTGGGTGGATGCCGTCCTCCGCCCACATCCGGCGCAGGTTTTGCTCCACGATAAGCGGCTGAAGCCTGGCGGAAATAGCCTGATCGGCTTGGAAGTTGCGCGGCCGATTGCCGTTGATGTCGTCGATGCCGCCAAGCGCCGCCGCCTCATCCCTGCGTCAAATCGACGTAATGCACTTTGTTTGGACCGCCCCGGTAGTTCCGAGCGTAAGCCTCTTGGGGCGTCAGCCAAGCCTCATATTCGGCAGGGTTCGCGAACTCGGAAGCTCCATGATAAAAGCGGATCATCCCCTCCTTCGGGGGTTCGGTCAGAAGCTTCGTGGCGGCCGCGAAATCCTGCGGCGTCGGCAGCCCCCCGACCGGCCGGTCCATCGGTCCGATCGATTCCACGCTCGGCCGCGAGAACCGACCCATGCCGCCCTCGATCATGGCCCAATTGCCGAGGTTGATGACCTCGCGCTTCGCGCGCGCGGCCTCGCCGGACGAACCGCCGAACTCGGTGACGAGCTGCTCCATCGCCCCGCCAGTGCCGTGGATGGCCCCAGAGACTGCCCTGGTGATGCCCTGCCAGAGCTGGGCAGCCGGCATCAGGATAGCCTCGTTCGCCATCTGCAGCGGGCCCGGTCGGCCCGTCGCCGGGTCGTGGAAGACGCCCTTCTCGATCAGGTAGTTCAGGGTGTCGTCCTCAAAGCCCGTCGGGGTGCCGGGCCCCATGCCCTCGGCGGCGCCCTTACCCGCCGCTTGGACCACGCGGCTGAACGCCTCGCCGGCGCGCACGCGGGCCATGAAAGCCTCCGGCAGCGCCTCGCCGACGTCGGGCGCGGGCCGCTCAGCGGCCGGCACAGGCTCCCAGCCGTCATCCGCCGGCACCGCGGTCTCGATCTTCTCCCAGTCGTCATCCTGATCAGCCATTGTCGCTCCTGAAATGACGGTCACGGATTGAAGAACACGATACCGTTTGCCGGCGTCACGTCGGCTGACCTATCCGATCCGCCAGACTGCCCGTTCGTCACAAGTTTGGTGCAGCCGTTCTTCTGCGCGGATTCCAGCGAGAGATTTCCTGCCGTATTCGTGCTCACCAGCGTGACGAGTTGGGTGCACCCGGAGCCTCCAGTCCAGTGCTTGATCGTGACGGATGCAGTTGCTGACATGTTCACACTAAACCCGTTGGGGATTTGCTCTGTGTGGCCTCCGTCGAAGTCATAGAGCCCACCACTTCCCACCAATTCCACGGTATTGACAGTGTTGTTCGTTCCGCTCGATGGCGCCCCGAAGATCGCGCTGCGCACGCGAACCACCGTCGTGCCGTAGCTGAAACGAGCTCCGGCGTTCGAGCCTTCGAAGTTGCAGCTTATGTGCTTGATGTCGACCGTTGATGCACCACCATACCCGGTTTGAAAGTTCAGGCAGCTGCGCTGTCCTGCGTACATATAAACGTTGTCGAGCGCGATGCCGTCTTGGGTGCTGTTGGTAAAGACGAGAGCAATAGTGTTGTTGGCCGCGATGCCACGCTTGAAGAACACCGTAAGGTCCCGCAGACCAGAGCGAAAAGACGCGAGGTGCGAATTCGGATCGCCAAGCGTGATGACGTGCGTCCCCGGATCGAAGCTGTTGCACGCGCGCAACGTCGTGCCGCCCACAGCACCTTCTAGTATCACGCCAAACGGAACGATCAGAGACGCGGCGGGGGAAGAGCACAGATTGGTGACGCCGGCCGGCACTATGACACGCGCACCCTGGAAGCCTCCGGCGTCGGGATTGGTGGGGCCGCGCCGTGCCGCGTAGAACAGCGCATTCTGGACCGTGGTGAAGTCGTTTGTCCCGGATCCGGCCCCATCACCATCGCTCTTCACGCCGAATGCTGCTGCATTCACGATTCCGATGGTATCGGGCACATATTGCCAATGGTTGCCGGCAGTATCGGTGAAGCTCGCTGTCGGCGTGGTGACGGCAGTAATGGTGTATGTGAAACCACTGCCAGTGCCACCGATCACGCTATTGCTTGCTGTCAGCACATCGCCGACGGCATATCCGTTGCCGGGCTGAGTCGCGCAATTGACTGCACTGACCGCCCCGCTCGAGACCGTTATCTGACAGACCGCTCCAAGGCCAGAGCCACCATTGAGCGAAACGCCATAGTAAGTGCCGTTGGTGTAGCTTGACCCGCCGACAATCGTGCCGCTCTGAATGAAGCTGTCGAGGAACGGCGCCGTTCCGACCTTCTTGAACAGTGCGCCGCCACCATCACCGCCATCCGCATAGCCGAGCGTGCGGACGACCGCATAGGCCGAAAGATCGAGCGCCGCGGCCGACGTGCGCGAAGGCGCGATGAACGTCGACCCGGAAACTGCACCGGCACAGGTCGGACAACTGATATTTCCAGTGGCCGCGTTCAAAACGAGCGGAGATGTCACATTGGTGGCAACTGTGCCGGACGTGTTCGGCCATTTGATCGTCGGCGTGCCCGCAACGGCCTGCGCACTGACCGTCGCTTGGCCGCTGGTAGTTCCTTGATAAATCACCGTCGTGGTGTTGAGCGTCGGGATCGTCGGCGAGCTCGCCAGCATCGTGGCAATCAGCGTCGAGAATGGGATCGCCTGCGCGGGCCCAGTCCCTGACTGCGTTCGGCCAATGACGGTGCCTGATGCGACCGTTGGGAATTGCTGAGCTATCGCCGGGATCGGTGCGAAGATCAGCGCAAGCGAGAGGACGGCGTAAAGGTGCTTTCTCATGGCGCGCACCGCTCAGCCGAGCAGATAGTCAGCAGAACGTCGATGCGTCCCTTGCACTTGAGCGTGAGTGCCTGGCCGCCACCGATGGCCGGCTCGACAACGACCGTGCATCGGCTTGCAGGAATGTCACGCCAGGGGATTTGATAGGCGCTCTGTGCGCGTGCAGGGAAACAAGCGACGACGAAAGCGGCTGTAGCCGCAGCGCGGCGCACCAGACGGAAAGGCATGGACCGACCTCAAAGATCAGCTCAAATCGGTGAGCCGCCGGAGGTCGTTTGCGCCGATGTCCAAGGCGTGGCCCGTTTCGGAAGGCCAGATCCGCGACGCGCTTGCGGTGCGCGCTACCTACTCGACAGGAAGCGACTCGGACTTGAGCAGATTGCAAAACTGCCCGTCATCGAGACCAGCGAGACCGCGTAACGTGACGCACACCTTGCGCCAGCGCGCATTCTGCTCCCTCAGATCTCGTGCTGTTGCGCGAACGAGTTTGATTTCGCGCTTCAGTCCGATGATGGCCGTCTCTCTATCGCTCATTCCTCGCCTTGCGAATTGTGGCCGGGGATCTCCCCGCGTCCCGGCCGCCGCGGATGAAAGGGCTCCGCAGCCCCCCTGGAGCTCTCACAAGCTCATGCGCCACCGGTACCGAGGTCGCGCAGTGCCTGGTAGAACTGGGCGCTCTGCTGCCCGTTGGCGATCGCGCTGTCGCGGAGTGCGCGATAGAAAGCGATCTCGGCCGTGCGTACTGCTGCCGCAACGACGGCGCTTCCACCGCCCGCTGCGATCGCAGCGGCAACGGCCTGCTGCCTAGTACCCTCTGCCGCCACACAAGCGGCCGCGTGGGTGCGATTGGGGTGGTCGATGATCATCGTCGTCCGTACCTTTCAAATGCGGCACTGTAGGCTCGCTGCAAACTGGGATTGAGGGCGGCGAAGACATCGAACTTCTCCGCGTAGACATCGAGGGCGCTGGGCCGTCCCTTGTAACCAAGCTTGCCGGCTTCCTTGGATAGTTCGAGCCCGTTATCGTCCATCGGCTCGACCATCGCGATGACCTCCGGGGTCAACCACTGATCGACCATCCTCTCGAGGTAGGTCAAAAACTGCAGCCGCATCGCGGGCGGCATATCGGCGGCCGTCAGCGCGCGCTTCGCGAGGCTTGCGCAGACCAGAGTGTATCTGTGTCCGTAAGACACTAGCCGGCCCCCTCATGCTCGATGATCTTCGGCGCCGCCAACGATGGCATGAACTTGGCCGTCAATTCCTCGATGCGCTTCAGCACGACAGCGGCATCCGCAGCCGAGACCTTCACCTCACCTTCCACCTTCAGCACGGCGGTCGATTGCACCGGCGTGACGCGATCCATGATGATGCCGAGCGCGCGGCCGTGATCCTTGTGCTTTGGATCGTCGAGCAATCTCCGCAGAGCACGAACTGCCGGCGGGCCGAGCGTCGTCAAATAGGTTGCAGACACCTCCGAGATCGCAGCCTGGACTTTCGGATCGGTGGAGAGCTGATGGCCGATCTGCGACAGCGACTGACGCGAGCTCGTCGGCGTGCCGTAGCCGGCGGCCTTTGCGGCGAACGTGCGAGAGCCGTGCGATTTGGGCGCCAGGAAAAGCGCATGTACGAAGCGCTTCTGCCGCTCGTTAAGCGCGGCCATCGCGGGCCCCTCGGTGCTGATCGCCTCAATCTCCGCCATCTATTCCGTATCCAGACATGACTTCTCAGCGGCAAAAGCGACGTTGAACGCCCTCACCCGCTCTGTTCCGTATCTTCGTGGCCTTGTCCTTGGCGGGGGCCGGTGTTGGGGTCTTGCCCTTGCGGGGACCCGTCAGTCCAAAGCGGTCTTGCCCTTGCGGGGACCGTACGCCTTACGCAACTGCACCCGGCACGCTCATCGCGCCGAAGTCGACCGCGAGCGCCTGGCCGGCGGGGCTATAGCCAGCCTCCTTAGCGGCCTGCATTCGCTTGCGACGAACTTCCTCGATCTCATCGCGCGCCTGATCCTGGAGCGCGCTGCCCCCGTACCCCGAACCGAGTGCGGCGCTGCCGGCTGGCGACATCTGGCCAAGGACCGAGATCATGCGGCCGCCACCTTGATGCTGCTGGAAATGATCACGTTCAGCAGCGTCATCTGCCGCTTGGCCTCGCCGTCACCAGCGGTGTAGCGAGCGACAAACGCCTGATCGTTCATGAGCCGCGCCTTGGTTTCCATCGCCGCAGCGTGCTCCTGCGGCGTGACGGAATCGCCCGCCAAGACCTGGCGGATCACCCCCGTGTCGCTGACACCCCTTTCGCGCAGCATCTCGGCAGTGCCGATCATCGTCATCCGCTTCGAGGTCTGGATCGGCGCATCATCCAGAACGCCGGCAATGGCGCGGTCAACATCGGGATTGCCTCCCCGATCGATCACGGCGCGCAAATCGCGCATTTCCTTCGCGTGTCGCACGGAGCCACCGAGATATTCGTTCAGCCAGGCCGGATCACCGCGCAACTCGTTCAGCCTGGCGGCTGCACCGGACGCGTCCGGTGGGATCACCGGATCGACCGGAACAGGCTTCGATACTGCCACGGCCGCCGCCGCCTGCGCGGCCATGTCGTTTGCGTGGAGCATCTCGCCGAGCGTCGCCGAGCCGGAACCGTCGTTAGCACTCATGCCGCCTCTCCCTGCCGCTGCTTCGGCTCAATCGCCGCCGCGAGCACATGACGCACGAACGAGGAAACGCTGCGCTCCTGCCGCTCGGCAGCCGCCTCGACGCGCTCCGCGAAATCCTCGTCGACGCGCGCGCCGATCAATCGCTTGTCGGTCTTGGCCATGATGGCTCCTCGGTGTTGCTGCCGAACAGATTGCCTTGACTGCATTCTGCTGCAATGCCCTGATGGAGGGGCACAGGACGAACCAGCCGCCGGCGCCGCGGTACCAGCCGCTTCCGAACCTTTGCCGTGCGGGTACGATCCTCGACGAACTCCACCCGCGCAATGCCCAGCGCAAGGGCCTGTAGGAGCAGCGGGAGCGATCGATTGCCAAACCGGCGGATCCGGGAAGGCGCCATCAATTTCGCGACGTACGACTCTGGCAAGCCCGCGTAGGCCTCAACCGCGCCATATGTGGTCCCGAACTCAGCAATCCGATCGCGGATCAGGGCCCGGAGCTCGGCCTCGCTCTCGACGACAACCGGCTGCATCACGAATGCCCCCCGGTCTTGCTGCAAATTGCTGCAATAGATTTGGGGAAAGGCCGCCGCGAAAGTGGGATGACAGCTCGAAATATCCAGCAGGGTCTCGTTTTTCCCCCATGGGGTGGGTGCCCGGGTCTTTTTGCCGGGAAAGCCTGGCATTTCGGCGAGTTCGGCCGTTTCGCCGCGGGCGCGCATCCTTCCACTGTTAGACGCACTTCGTTGCGCGCGTATTTAAATCCCTTCCGGCGCGCCGATGATGCTGCAACACATGCCACTAGGCCAGCGATCGCAGCCAGATCAACGGCTTGGCAATGCTTCCCGGTGACATGGCGAGCGACGGGAAGCACCTGGGATTGATTTTCATGATAGCAACTGGCTCGGCCCAAGCAGCCGATGCATCGCTGGGCGCAGCGCCTGGCTGCAATCGACCGATCAGAGGCCGAGAATTCGCCGATCAATGCGGCAAAGCCAGCATCGAGGTCATCCCGCCCCCCTCGCACGTGGGCCTGAGCGTGTCCGATCGATCTCGACTGGCCAGCGGTGCGCCTCCAAGCGTCGCCGGAGGCAGAGCGCCGGTGGCGCATAGCGGGTGGTTTGGGATGCGCGCGAGGCCGGGTTCTGCGCCATTGGCGCGCCATGCCAGCAAGGGGCAATGGAGCGCGCTTTTGCTCCATGCCCTGCCCTAGGGAAATTTCAATAACGGAGCAGACAACAGCGCTCCATTGATGCGCCATTGATTTGGAGCCAATAGCGCAGGTCATGACGGGCGCTTTCCATGGCAGACGCGGAGGCCCTTGAGCGGCTTGCGGGTGACTGGATCGTCGTAGTCCTCCCGGATCAGCACGCCGTTCTTGACCCACGTCTTCACGATGTCGCGGCACTGCGGCTCGGTGCGGCCGGCGCAATGGCGCTGGATGACCTGCCAAGCGGCGCGATCGGCGGCCTTGGATGCGTCGGAATAGCGCTGGCCGTTCGGCAGGCCGGCCTCGAGCTCGTCGAGCGCAGCGTTTAGCTGGGCGCTGCTGATGCCGTCCCAGGTCTTTGGCGGGCTCCACGGCACGACCGTCTGCACTTCGTCGCCCTGCGGATAATCCGGCGTACCGTTCTCGAGCCGGACGCCGATCAGCTTGAACCACGTGGCCTCGCCGGACGGTGGCGCGGTGTTCACCTTCGCACTGTCCAAGCGGATGTACAGCCGCTGTTCCTCGGCTGGGATGCCGAAAGTGTCGCGCTCGGCATCGGTCATCCTGGTGAGCGTGTACATCAGCCGGCCGGCGTCTCGGGCAGCGCTGGCGCCGCGGCCTGCATCGGCGTCACCGGCGACCTGGAGGCCCTTCTTGGTGTGGTGCGGGACGTCGACCGCGATATTGAACTCGATTGCGAGCTTGACCAGCAGGTCGCAGACGAAGTCCATGGCGCCGTTGTCGTTCTCCTCCAGCGCATGCAGCTTCACGAAGGGATCCAGTCCAAGCAGGTCGATCTGACGGTCTCGGATCACCTTGCGCAGCATAGCCTCCAGCGGCCCTCGCACGCGGGCTCCGTCCCTCATGTCGGCAAGCTTGATGCCCTTGGGCGTAGCGCAGAACAGCCAGCCCTTGAGGTCGGCGGGGGCGATCTCGTAATGGATGCGCGCCGCAGCGAGCCGGCGCTGTAGCTCGCTGTCGTCGTCCTCCAGGCTCAGCAGCAGCACTCGGCAGCGCTTGAACACGTGCTGGCCGGTGAGCGGCCGCCCGGTGGCGAGCGCCAGGTACTGGAGCGTGCGCAGGGCAGTCTTTCCGGTAGCGCCCGGCGCGAGCAGGCCGGACAGGAATTTGCGGCAGAACTGGTTACCGAGCAGCCATTCCCGCGGCGGCGGCATATCGACGAAGTCGCCAGCGTCCCACTCGTTGAGGCTTGCGATCGGCTGTTGCGTCCCGATGTCGTACACCGGTTCGCCGTCGGCACTCGCGGGATAGCGATCATGAGTGGGCCCATGTTCTCGCTCCCAGGCGCTATCGGCCTCCGCGCGGGCCTGCGCAGCTCTCCAGCTCGCTTCGGCCGCAGCAGGAGTCATGCCGCCATACATCGGATCGTGCAGCCATGGCTGTTCGGTATGGGCATCCATTAGCCAGCCCTCCGCACGCTCGCGAAGGCAGCTCCCATGGCAGCCTGAACTCGATCTTGCTCGAACTCGTCATGGGTCAAATCCCAGAGCCAGGCCAGGTTCTGCAGCTGGTCGACGGCGAGTTGTTTCGGTTTCCATCCCCGCTCAACGAACCAAGCTTCAAAACCGCACACCTCGAGGAAGTCCGAGAAATCGCCAAGCACCAAGCGTTCCGGATGTCGCACAGGCGCGTTCATTGCGCGTCCTCCGCGATCAGGCCGAGTTCCCGGGCCTTTGCCAAGGCTTTCGCAACGCCAGCGGCAAATTCAGGTAGCCGCGCGATTCCAACTGTGACGCCGCGCTGGGTGGGGACGCTTTGGCCTTGCTCGTTTGTGCCGAACATGCGGCAATCGAGGAATGTATGCCCCTCGTAATGCTTGATCGCAATGACGATCGTTTGCTTACGGTTGCGGGGTGACTTCCACAGCTTCGCGACCTCGACCGGAAGCAGGTCGAGAGGTGCATTGCTGATGGCGTTGGATTTCGTTACGGCCATTTCGTCGGGCCTTCTCGGCAAGATGGTTCGGCAGATTCTCGGACATGGCTAAGGGGGCCCGGTGCGGACACGCCGGGCCTCAACCGTTTCAGGCGGCGCTGCTGGTCATGCGCGACGCAAGCCAGCGGCGATTTTCGCCGATTGTTACGCCAATGCGCCGAGCAGAAATCCTCACAAACTGGGGGCCTTTGCCATCACGCAACAGACGCTGCCCAGTGCTACGGCTGAAGCTGTTTAGCTGGCACCACTCGTCAAAGGACAGCATCCGAATGTCAGACTGCGCGAGATCGTCGGTCACTGAAAAAGCTCCATGAACATCAAAGACGCCCATGGATTAATCAGGCGGCACACTGGCAACAACGCACTGCGCCAATTCCGAATTATTCCAACTTCTTTCGGCTCCACAAATAAAGAAACCGCTGTCCAGCAGCGGTTTCTACAATAGTGGCTAGAATGCTTGCCCGGATGCTTGGCGACACGGCCGAGGCGAAACCTCCCCACAGAGTTCCGGCGCGCTCGCCCGAAGTTTTGCTCGGAGCAAAAGTGCCAGATTGGCCTATATTTCAGCAGTTTCTTTCCGCTTGGTTGGCCTGACGAAGCGGCTTCACCGTCGCAACGAAATGACGTTATCGGCAGGCTCTACAATCGCCAACAGATGCGCCTCCCACTTTCGCAAAGCTTCTCCGATCTCCGCCTCATAGGTGTGATGGTCGTAAACCCCACCGATGCCTGACTTGTGGCCGGCGTGATTGAGAACCAGCTCGGCGATGTGCGGGAGCACGCCTAGTTTGCCAAGGCGGGTCCGAACCGTACGGCGGAGATCGTGCAGCCGCCAAGGCGCCAAGCTCTTGCCGGCCGCAGTGGTGATGGCGGCGTTAAGACGAAGGGTGTTGTAGCTCCAGGCATTGAACCCGCTGGGGCCGCCTCCAAACACGGTTTCTCGGCCATGCCGACGGGGGACTCCCCGCAGGATGTCGCAAGCAGTCTTCGGCAGCGGTAGGACGAATGTGCGCTTGTTCTTGATGCGCTCCTTGGGGAAAGCGATCTTCCCGGCGTCCAGGTCGAGCTCCGACCAGCGCAGCGCGCCGATCTCGTCACGTCGGCACGCGGTCAGGAGTAGAATTCGCACGATCCGGCCGAAGTCATCCTCCCCGCAATGCCGCCAGATCGACCGGATCTCGTCGTCGGTCAAGACACGATCACGCGGCTCTTTGCCCTCAATTGGGTTCTCCGTCCCGATCACGGGATTGGACTTCACCTTGGCCTGGCGCATGCTCCACACGAAGAAGGCGCTTAGGGTTCCACGTGCGCGGGCCGCCGAGGTCGGACCATGGTCACGGACGAGTTCGCGGAGCAGCCCCGCGACGTCCTCGAAAGTCACCTTCGTGACGCCCTTCTTGTGCAGAGGGCGGCAGTGGTCGAGCAGGTAGCGCTTGGCGGCGATGTGGGTATTGGGCCGCATCTTGGACACGCGGGTCTCGAGGTACTCCTCCGCCGCCTTCAGGAATGTGTTGGCCTCCGCCGCCTGCTCCGCTTCCAGGCGCTTTCGATCGGCAACCGGGTCGATATGGAGCTCGACCTGCGCAAACCGCTTTCGGGCGATCTCGCGGGCGTCCTTGAGCTCCAGTTTTCGAACGTCGCCGAGGCTCTCGCGCCGCTGCTTCCGGCCAATCCGGTACTGAACAACAAAAGAGCCTCGCCCTCCTCGGAGCCGGACACCGAAGGAAGGCAGCTCAGGATCCCAGTGAATGAAATCTGCCTTGCCGGCCGGCGCCACCAGTTTGCGAACCGAGGCATCGGTCCATCTATTCCCTCTATCCGAAATCATGGGAAGCAGTCCTAAGTTTTGGGAAGCAGGTGGGGCACGCCAACATGACCCATTGTGAACATCCGCGACGCCGACAGTCACGTGCTGATGCCGGCTAAGCCATTGTTATCTGTGGATGTTGACGCTTCCTGAATGCTCGTGACGCTTCACGCTATCTGATAGCCGGAGATCGACAGCACATGGCCGAGCCCCGAGATGAACATGGCGTCGTTGACGGGCGTGGTGATCGCATCGCGCCGTCCGGTGAGCAGCGCGGTCGCGATCGCACGGTTGTCGCCCTCGAGCGTCGCACGGATGCGCGCGTCGATCGCATCGCGCAGGCCCTGCATGAAGGCCGCGTAGCGCAGCCGCAGACCACCGGCATCCGGCGGCACCGAAGCGGTGATCGCGCCCATCACGAAGCCGGAGGCGCCGATGCCCTGGAAGAACATGTCGCGGGAGAAATCGTAGCTGCCCGGGCGCACGGGAGAGATCGGCGGCATCAGGCGCGCCTTCAGCTGCACGAAGCTGCCGACCTCCGGCGCCGTCCCCTTGCGTACCGACAGGCGCACGCGCTCCAGCCTGACGTCGCTGCGCTGCGCCTCCATCGCGGTAACGCGCAGCACGAAGCGATCGGTGCGCTCGCGGATGTCGCGGGTCTCGACGAAGCCCGACAGCGACACCGAATAGAGCGGCTTGGCCAGCACGGGATGGGCGATGCGCGCCGTCTTCCACGTCGCCATGGCAAAACCCGCCGCCACCGCCGCGATCATGATCGCGGGAGCGAACAGCCGGCTCCGCCGCAACAGGACGGCGCCGAGCATGAGCGCGGCCGCCGTCGCGGCAACAACCCACAGCACGGGCTCGTGATCGGCGGCGAAATAGAGCGCGATGCCGGCACCGAAGGCGACGGGCACCCAGGGCAACAGCCGCCCGGCGCCGGCCTCAGCGCGCGCCCATTCGCGCAGCGTCTCGACGGTCGCGGGCCACGCACCAAAGCCCGCCGGGGCAAAGCCGCCGGCCGATGTGGCGCGGCCAACCGGCCACGTTCCAGCGACTCCCTGGGAGCGTACTGGCTGCACCGGCTCCGCCATTCCCCTGCACCTTACGCTACGCGACGGGTGCAGAGGCTACCGGAACGTGCGGCTGCGCGAATAGCGGTACGGATCGGGAACGAACGCGGCGAGACCCTACTTTTCCCCTCCATCGTCACGGCGAGTGCTGCCTTGGCATCTCTTCCGGATTCCTCGCAACGTCTGAGACATCTTTGACCAGAAGTCGCGAAGTATTCGAGCCCTTGCGATCTCGTTCGCAAAGCGTCCTGCGACAGATCGATTGCGCCGAAAGTCTCATAAGTTGCCGGCCCGAGGTGGGATTACACTACGGTTCCCCGCCTTCCCGACGGACGGGCAAGGCAGTGGTGGCTCGCGGTTCTAAGGCCGCCGGAGCTCTTCTCAGGTGGCGCGAAAGTGCGCCTGAAGTCAGACGTTGCCGACGCAACTCTTTGAATTGGCGCCTGCGACGCCGCGCATCACGCTCTCCCCGCGAGAAGATCGATCGCTGAAACAAGCGAGGAGACGTCTTGAAACCATAGGAGTCGCACATGCAGGTACCGAGTGATTTTCGCCGCGTGATCATCGCTGCATCGGTGGGAAACATCATCGAATGGTATGATTTCTACATCTTTGGCAGCTTGGCCGCAGTTCTATCGGTCAAGTTCTTTGAGCAATCCCACCCGGTTGCCGCCCTCCTCAGCACGATCGCGCTCTTCACGGCAGGATTTCTCATCCGTCCGCTGGGTGCCTTCCTGTTCGGATGGATGGGTGACCGGGTCGGCCGCAAATACACCTTTCTCATTACGCTCAGCGGAATGGGACTCGGCACGGGAGCGATCGGGTTGATCCCGACCTACCAGTCGATTGGTCTGACGGCGGCGTTCGTTCTCTTCGGCCTGCGCATGATCCAAGGCCTGTGCCTGGGCGGCGAATATGGTGGCGCCATCACCTACGTCGCCGAACATGTGCCGGACGATCGACGCGGCTATTATACCGGCTGGCTGCAGACCTCGCCTACTCTCGGAATCGTGGTGTCGCTGGCCGTCATCATCCTCACGCGGACATATGCCGGCAACCAGGCCTTCGACGAATGGGCTTGGCGCGTTCCGTTCCTGCTGTCCTTCCTGCTGGTGGCGATTGCGATCTACATCCGGCTCCAGCTCCAGGAAACGCCGATCTTCCAGGAGATCAGGTCCCGCGGCCAGATGACGAGGAATCCTTGGAAGGAGGCTTTCCTCAGCTCTAACATCAAATACATCGGGATCGCAATTGTGGTCCTGATCGGACAGGGCGTGGTCTGGTACAGCGGTCAGTTCTGGGCGCTGTACTTCCTGCAGCAGGTCTCCAAGGTGGACCCGCTGACCTCCGCCTACATCGTGGGCGCCGCACTGCTCATTGCCACGCCGAGCCTGATCTTCTTTGGCTGGCTGTCGGATCTGATTGGCCGCAAGCCGGTGATCCTCGGCGGCATGCTGCTCGCCGCGATCACGTACTATCCGCTGTATCTGTGGCTGGGGACTGTCACGCACCCCGGAAACGTCAACTATCCGGTCGCGACCTTCATCATCTTCATCCTGGTTTGCTATGTCGGGATGGTATATGGGCCGGTCGGCGCGTTTCTGGCGGAATTCTTTCCCGCCAGGATCAGGTATACGTCAGTCTCGGTGCCGTACCACATCGGCAATGGCTGGGGTGGCGGATTGGTGCCGTTCATCACGTCGGCGGCATTCGCCGCGACCGGCAGCATCGGCTATGCGCTGATTTATCCGATCGTGGTCCCCGCGGTGTGCTTCGTGCTTGCCGTCTTCCTGATGCCGGAAACGCGCAAGATCAGCATCTGGGAGCCGATCGAGCCGAGAGCTGCATTGTGATGGGTTGATGATTCCGGTGCAGGACGCGGGGGCCCTGCACCAGAGAGTTCGTCTCGAGGCGCAGTGACGATCGTTCCCATCGGCACCGCGCCCGAGCGAGCCGATCTCGAACTCCCGGCCGCCAGCACATGGCGGTCAGCAGGCGCCCGACTAGCACCGCTTCTCAGCCGGCCAGGCGATGCCAACGATCGTGCCACCAGGTGCTGAAGTCGCGATCGGTCATCAGCTCCCAGACAGCGAGTAGGATCACCAGTGTGCCGGACAGCACGCTGCTCACCGTGGCCGATACCGGCTCATAGCCGATGGTCCAAGGTGCCAGTAGCAGAGCCAGGCCCAGCAGCATTTCTCCCCATTCTTCCAGATAGGACGGGATGAAAAGTGCCTCGATGGCAAACAGCATGACGCCGAGCCCGAGCGCGATGGAGACCCAGACAGGCGCCCCGGACAAGCCCAGGATAAAGGACGAAAGAACCAGCCACAGGCCAACCAGGAGGCTGGCAGCGTCTTGCCAATGTTGGATGCGCATAATGCTCACCTCCTCTCTCCCGGTTAGATGGTGGCGGAGCTGAGAAAATGCATCCCTCCGACCTGCGCCGTGTTGCCGCGACAGAAGCCGCATCCAATCCTCGCAGCCCATGCCCCGGAAAGGGCCCTTGCGAGGGCCTGCACCAGGATGCAGACTAGCCGCGCTTGACAGGTGTCGACGTCTATCGTCCCGGCCGCACCTCGCTCGCGTTGCGCCCGGGACAAGAAGGAGGTGACGCCATGCGAGAAATCGAAATCCACGACTATGCGCGGCAGTTGCTGGAAGCACATGGCCCCAAGGCCATTGCGGAAGCCGCCCAGAACGCCATCGATCTCGAGTCGAAGGGCGAACTCGAGCTCGCCAAGACCTGGCGGCATATCGAAGACGCCATGAAGCTGATGCGCGGGCCTCACCAAAGCTGAAGCAGCCGGCGTGCGTAGCCGCCTGACCGCAAATGCCGCCAAGCCGGATTGAGGCTGGAGGGGCGGCAACACAGAGTATGGACCACAATCCGTCGCAAGCCGTTCGGCTGCGGCTGAACGGCAACGCGACCCGCAAGACGCGCATCTCCACGATGCTGGGAGCGAGCCATGTTTCCAAAATGTGCGACGGCCGAAGATCTCGTGAAGGCGATCAAGGACGAGAAGGTCCAGATGATCGATCTGCGGTTCACTGACCTGCCGGGGGTATGGCAGCATTTTTCCGTCCCGCCGAGCGCAGTGCGCGTCGATGCGCTCGAGGAGGGCATCGGGTTCGACGGCTCATCGATCCGCGGCTTCCAGGAGATTCAGGAGAGCGACATGCTGGTCGTCGCCGATCCGACGACGGCCTTCGTCGACCCCTATAGTCCGGCAACGACGCTGGTCCTCATCTGCAACATCCGCGACCCCGTGACCGGCCAATCCTATAGCCGCGATCCACGCTACATCGCCCAGAAGGCTGAAACCTATCTCAAGGGCACTGGTCGCGCCGATACGAGTTACTTCGGCCCGGAAGCGGAGTTCTTCGTCTTCGACGACGTCCGCTACGGTCAAGGCATCAATTACGCCATGCACGAGATCGATTCCAGCGAAGGCAGCTGGAACACCGGCGCGGAGGAAGCGCCGAATCTGGGGCACAAGCCGCGCCCTAAGGAGGGATATTTTCCCGTTCCTCCGACCGACAGCATGCAGGCGCTACGCACCGAAATGGTGCTGACCATGGAGCAGCTGGGAATCCAGATCGAAGCTCATCACCACGAGGTCGCAACCGGCGGCCAGAACGAAATCGACATGCGCTTCACAACCCTGACCCGCATGGCCGACAATTTGATGATCTACAAATATGTGGTGAAGAATACCGCGCATGCGCACGGCAAGACAGCGACCTTCATGCCAAAACCGCTGTTCGAGGACAACGCTTCGGGCATGCATGTGCACCAGTCGCTGTGGAATGGCGAGACCAACCTGTTCTACGACCAGGGCGACTATGCCGAATTGAGCCAGCTCGGCCGCTACTACATCGGCGGCCTCCTGACCCACGCCTGGGCGTTGTGCGGGCTTTGCGCCCCGACGACCAACTCCTATCGGCGCCTGGTGCCGGGCTATGAGGCCCCCATCAACCTCGTCTACTCCCAACGCAATCGTTCGGCCTGCTGCCGAATTCCCATGTACTCGCCGAATCCACGCACAAAGCGCGTCGAGTTTCGTTCACCCGACCCCTCCTGCAATCCCTACCTGGCTTTTGCCGCAATGCTGATGGCGGGCCTCGACGGTATCGACAACCGGATCGATCCCGGCAGCCCCATCGACAAGAACCTTTACGACCTGCCACCGGCCGAAGCCAAGCAAGTGAAGTCGACACCGGGATCGCTGGATCAGGCGCTCGACGCACTCCAGCGCGACCACGCATTCCTGCTGCGCGGCGACGTCTTCACGGCCGACCTGATCGAGACCTGGCTCGACTACAAGCGAAAAAAGGAGGTCGATGCGATCCGGCTGCGACCGCATCCCTATGAATTCCACCTCTACTACGACATCTGACAGCGGTCCTCACTGCGGGATCGTCCGCGGCTGACCAAAATCACGTCGTGGCCCCTGTCGGCACCATCCGCGAAGGCGCTTGAAATGAGTTTCATGGCTCTCTCCTCGGGCTGAAATCCATCGGGCGCTGTTGCAGCAGAATAGTTTGCCATGCGACCACTTTTCCATCCGAGCCTGGTCAACGGTCGCTACGGCGACCCGACGGTCTATGTCGAAACGCTGTTCGAAAAGCGAAGTCTGCTGTTCGATGTCGGAGAGATTGCTTCACTAGCGCCGCGGAGGATACGGCGCGTCGACCAGGTCTTTGTCTCGCATGCACATATTGATCATTTCGTGGGCTTCGACCATCTGCTTCGCTTGCTCGTCGGGCATGAGAAATCGGTGCAGCTGTTCGGTCCGTCCGGCTTTGCCGAGCACGTCTTTCACAAGCTTCAGGCCTATTGCTGGAACCTGGTCGAAACCTATCCCTGCGATCTCGTATTCGATGTAACCGAACTCGGAACGGCGGATTCCATCTCGACCACGCGGTTCCACCTGAGGAAGGCGTTCGCAGCAGAGCCATCAGTCTCTCGCAAGACCTTTGGCGGCGTACTCTGCGATGAACCGACCCATCGCGTGTCCGCCGCGATCCTTGAACATGGCACGCCCTGCCTCGCCTTTGCGCTGCAGGAGGCAGCGCATGTCAACGTATGGAAGAACCGGCTGTTGGAGCGCGGACTGCCCGTCGGTCCCTGGTTGCTGTCGCTGAAGAAGGCCATCGTCGAGCATCGCGCCGACGATCATTTGATCCGCATCGATGAAACGGCAACGTCAGATCGCCTCGTTCCGCTCGCCAGCCTGCGCGATCTCGTGACGGTCACTGCGGGCCAGAAAATTGCCTATGTAACCGATGTTGCCGACACGCCGGCCAATCGCGCCGCCATCGTGGCGCTGATTCAGAATGCAGACATCCTCTTCATCGAGGCGGCGTTTGCGGGGGCCGACGCCGCACTGGCGAGTGAGCGGGCTCATCTTACAACCACGGCTGCCGGAGAAATCGCACGGGAAGCCAATGTGCGCCGCGTCGAGCCCTTCCACTTCTCTCCGCGCTATGCGGGAGAGCAGGAGCGGATGCTGGCCGAGGTGATGGCGGCGTTCGGGCATCTCGCACCTGACGCAAAGAGCTAAGCGGCAGGACCGGAGTGGAAAGTCATGTCCGAGGAACGACATCTGCCAGCGGTGTGTCGGAAACCGGTGCGGCTCTTCCTATGCGGAGATGTCATGTGCGGCCGCGGCATCGACCAGGTGCTGGCGCACCCCTGTAGCCCCGAGATTTACGAGGATTACATGCGATCGGCGTCTGGCTACGTGCAGCTCGCCGAGCAGGCGAACGGGCCTATTCCGCGGCGCAATGGATCGTCCTACGTCTGGGGCGCTGCACTGGACCAATTCGAGTCCATGCAGCCGGACGCGCGGATCATCAATCTCGAAACGGCTGTGACGGGCAGCAACGACCGCGCGAATAAGGGCATCAACTACCGCATGAGCCCCGAGAACGCAGACTGTCTCGCGGCCGCGGGGATCGACTGCTGTCTATTGGCCAACAACCATGTGCTCGATTGGGGTCGCGCCGGCCTAGTAGAGACGCTGACGACATTGCAGAAGCTCAACATCAAGGTGGCGGGCGCAGGCCGCAATGATCGGGAAGCGCGCGCACCCGCAGTGCTGAGCCTTGCCGACGCGCGGCTCATGGTCTTTGCGTTCGGATCGACATCGAGCGGAATCCCGTTCAAGTGGGTTGCAATGTCAGACACTCCGGGCGTCAACCTGCTGCCTGACCTCAGCGGGGCGAGCGCGTTCGAGGTCGCTGACCAGGTCATGGCGGCCAGAAGGCCGGGCGATCTCACGGTGGTGTCGATCCATTGGGGATCCAATTGGGGATATGACATTCCCGATGAGCAGAGGATTTTTGCCCGGGCCCTGGTCGACAAGGCAGGCGTGTCGATCGTTCACGGGCATTCTTCGCACCATCCGAGAGCGATCGAAATCTATCGAGACCGCCTTATACTCTATGGCTGCGGTGATTTTCTGAACGACTATGAGGGGATCCGTGGTTACGAGCGCTACCGCGACGACCTGGCGTTGATGTATTTCGTCGACCTGGATCCAACCAGCGGAAGCCTCCATGCGCTCAAACTGGTTCCCATGCAGATCAAGAACTTTCGTCTCTCCATTCCATCGCGGCGCGACATTGAATGGATCCGGCAAACCCTGGATAGGGAATGCCGGCCGTTCGGAACGAGGGTCATTTTTGAATCCGAACAGCAGCTTGCATGTGTCGCGCAGAGGGCAACGACCTGACTCTCGTAACAAGCACTCCCCGATAGAATTGGGCGGGACGGCGCGACCGGGACTGCGTCCCGGCCGGGCAGCTGACCTAATCTTCGACTCCCGCTAGCCGACGAAGGCTGTGGCTTTGCCAAACGCCGCCTTCGGATGTTTTATGCTCAATGTCCGCCGCGGAGGTTACGCGCGATGTTGACCCAGATTTATGAAATCTCGACCATCGAAGAGGCGTCCGCTGTTTCAGCCATTGGCATCGATCATGTCGGTGTGCTCGTCGGAGACGGCCGATTTCCGCGCGAGCTGCCGATCTCAGCAGCTTCCGAAATCGCCACGGCGATTGTACCGCCATCGAAGTTCTCAGCACTGTTTCTGACCTGCGATCTCTCCTTGATTGCCTCATGGGCGCGCGAACTCAACCCCGCGATCGTCCATTTGGGAGCCAGCGCCGAGTTGCTTTCGCCGCAAGACGTTGCTTCGCTCAAACGCATGTTGCCCGGGATGGTCGTGATGAGGAGCATACCGGTGTTCGGCGAGGAGAGCATCGCGATTGCCCGCAGCTACGTTGGCATTGCAGACTTTCTGCTTCTCGACAGCTATCGAGCCACGGACGAGCAGATCGGCGCGCTCGGCGTGACGCATGACTGGGGTATCAGCCGCCGGATCGTGGACCTCGCCCCCGTTCCTGTTGTCCTTGCCGGTGGTCTCGGACCGGACAACGTCGCAGAAGCGATCCGCACCGTCCGTCCAGCTGGTGTTGATTCCAAGACGAGAACGGATCAGGACGGATCGCATGCCAAGGACCTGGATCGAGTCCGCCGCTTCCACGAAGCGGCTCGGGCGGCGGCGCCGTCATAGTGTGGAGCAGCTGACATCATGACTGTTTTGTTCACGGATTTCGGATTGCACGGCCCCTAGACGGGCCAGATGAAGGCATGGCGCCTGGCATACCCGCTATTGACCTCTTCACCGATGCGCCCATCGGGAATCCCAGGGCCGTGCGGACCGCGATCTTGGCCTTTCGACCGGCGGCCCGGTTGAGATTCGTCCCTTAGATGGTTATGTCGATGGCTATGTCGCAACGTGGTCTGCAGTTATGCGCACGCCAAGAAAGCAGAGCTCAGGAACGGATTGGCCAAAGCCGAAGACGCGCCACGCCAGGCGGCCGGCGACTGGTAACAAGCGGCTGGCCGATCAGACTCGCAAGATTCTCGGCAAGCACTACGCGAGCAAATATCGGGTGCGGTAATCGCGATCGTTGCGCGGCCGGCTGTACGGCTTGCAATCACCTTCCGGCGGCCTAACATGTGGAACTCTGCCGATAGGAGCGTAGCCATGGAACTCACCGTGGTGCCCATCGTCAAACCGGACGCGGCCAACTTCATCTTTGGCCAGTCGCATTTCATCAAGACCGTGGAAGACCTCCACGAGGCGCTGGTGGGCGCGGTCCCGGGCATCCGCTTTGGGTTGGCCTTCTGCGAGGCTTCCGGCAAGCGGCTGGTGCGCTGGTCAGGTAATGACGAAGCCGCCCTCTCTCTCGCACGCGACAATGCATCGGCCATCGGCGCCGGCCACACTTTCCTGATCTTCCTGGGCGACGGGTTCTTTCCCGTCAACGTGCTGGCTGCCGTGCGCGCGGTGCCGGAGGTCTGCCGCATCTACTGCGCGACGGCCAACCCCACGCAGGTGATCGTCGCGCAAACGGAGCTTGGCCGCGGCGTGCTCGGCGTAGTGGATGGCGCCTCACCGCTGGGTATCGAGACCGACGCTGACATTGCGTGGCGGAAGGACCTCCTGAGAAAGATCGGCTACAAGCTGTAGCGGCCCGATGAAGCCGGATGCGATGAAGAACGCCCCCGGCGTTAGATCAGTGCAACCCTGGACGACACGTGGTGGCTCGCGATCTTCCAGTCGCCGCCTTCACACACGATTGCCCAGGTAAGTTTGACCGACAGCGGCGCGGCCTCCTCGCCGAGGTCGAACGAGGCGATCGCGGCCATGTTGATCACTTTGGGCGCGACCTGCGCCGCGGCCACCTCGGAAAAGCGGACGCTCGGCAAGCGCCAGCGCGGCAGGCCATTGAAATAGGCCGCGACTCCGTCCCTGCCACGATATAGCGTCGGGTTGGAGCCGAAGAAGAACGCATTCTTCGAATAGAGCGACGACAGCGCGGCCGCGTCGAGCGTCGCGAAGCCGGCGCACCATTTCGCGATGATGGCGGAAACGATGGCGTCGGCCTCATTGTTCATGTCGTATCTCAACCTTTCGCGACTTCCTTCGCAAACGTGTCGCGCAGGCCGATGGTGCGCGAAAACACCGGCTTGCCGGGCGTCGAGTCCTTGTCGCGCACGAAATAGCCCTGCCGCTCGAACTGCATCGGCTCCATCGAATTGCTTTCCGCAACCGATGCCTCGACACGGGCATCAGCCAGGATCTCCAGCGACTGCGGATTGAGATCGGCGGCGAAGTTCGAGGCATCCGGATTCGGATTGGAGAACAGCTGGTTGTAGATGCGGATCTCCGCTGGCTTGGATGCCGCTGCCGGCAGCCAGTGCATGGTCGCCTTGACCTTGCGGCCATCGGGCGCGTTGCCGCCCTTGGTCGCGGGATCGTAGGTGCAGCGCAGCTCCACCACCTCACCCGCCTCGTTCTTGATCACGCCGGTGCACTTGACGAAATAGGCATAGCGCAGCCGCACCTCGTTGCCCGGTGACAGGCGGAAGAATTTCTTCGGCGGATTCTCCATGAAGTCGTCGCGCTCGATATAGAGCTCGCGGCCGAAGTTGATCTTGCGCGTGCCGGCGCTGGGATCGTCGGGATGGTTGATCGCCTCGAGCTCCTCGACCTGCCCTTCCGGATAGTTCTCGATCACCACTTTCAGCGGCTTCAGCACCGCCATGCGGCGCTGAGCCGTGCGGTTCAGTTCCTCACGGATGCAGAACTCGAGCATGCCGACATCGACCACGCTGTTGGCCTTGGCGACGCCGATACGCTTGACGAATTCGCGCAGCGCGGCCGGCGGCACGCCGCGGCGGCGCATCCCCGCGATGGTCGGCATGCGCGGATCGTCCCAGCCCGCGACATGGCCCTCGCGAACAAGCTGGGTCAGCACACGCTTCGAGAGCAGCGTGTAAGTCAGATTCAGCCGCGCGAACTCGTACTGGTGCGGCTCTGACGGCACCGGCAGCTTCTCGATGAACCAGTCATAGAGCGGCCGATGGTCCTCGAACTCCAGCGTGCAGATCGAGTGCGTGATGCCCTCGATCGCGTCCGACTGGCCGTGGGCATAATCGTAGCTCGGATAGATGCTCCATTTGGTGCCGGTGCGCGGATGATGCGCATGCAGGATGCGATACAGCACGGGGTCGCGCAGGTTGATGTTGCCCGCGGCCATGTCGATCTTGGCCCGCAGCACGCGCGCCCCGTTCGGGAATTCGCCGGCCTTCATTCGGCGGAACAGGTCGAGATTTTCCTTCACCGAGCGGTCGCGGAACGGCGAGTTCCTGCCGGGCTCGGTCAGCGAGCCGCGCGAAGTGCGGATCTCCTCCTGGGTCTGGTCATCGACATAGGCGAGCCCGTCGCGGATCAGCTGCTCCGCCCATTCATAGAGGCGATCGAAATAGTCCGAGGCGAAGAACAGGTTCTTGCCCCAGTCGAAGCCGAGCCAGCGCACGTCGGCCTGGATGGAATCGATATATTCCTGCTCTTCCTTGATCGGGTTGGTGTCGTCGAAGCGCAGATGGCAGCGGCCCGGAAACTCCTGGGCGATGCCGAAGTTGAGTGCGATCGACTTGGCGTGGCCGATATGCAAATAGCCGTTCGGCTCCGGCGGGAACCGGGTCACGATCTCCTTGTATTTGCCCTGATCGAGATCGGCCTGGATGATGTCACGAATGAAATCGCGCCCAACCTCAGTCGCCACCGGTTCTGTCATTACGAAAATCCTGTAGGGAAATCAGCGGTCCTTCTGCCAAATTCGCTGGGCCGCGCCAAGCCTTAGCAGGTCCGCTCTCGGGCTTTAGTTATGCTCCGGTCCTGATATATACCACCGCCTCCAATGCATAGGCCCTGCCAAGAATGACCGATTCCGTCGTCACGCGCTTCGCTCCCTCGCCGACCGGCTTCCTCCATATCGGAGGCGCCCGCACGGCGCTGTTCAACTGGCTCTATGCGAAAAAGCACGGCGGCAAGATGCTGCTGCGGATTGAGGATACTGACCGGGAGCGCTCCACCGAGGCCGCCATCGCCGCCATCCTCGACGGCCTCAAATGGCTGGAGCTCGGCTGGGACGGCGAGGTCATCTACCAGTTCGCCCGCGCCGCCCGCCATCGCGAGGTCGCCGAGCAGCTGCTCGCCGACGGCAAGGCCTATCGCTGCTACGCCACCGCCGAGGAGCTTGCCGCCATGCGCGAGAAGGCGCGCGCCGAAGGCCGCACCCGCCTCTATGACGGCATGTGGCGCGACCGCGATCCCGCGACCGCCCCGGCCGACGTGAAGCCCACCATTCGCCTGCGCGCGCCGCAGACCGGTGAGACCGTGATCGAGGACCAGGTCCAGGGCCGCGTGGTCTGGCAGAATGAGAACCTCGACGACCTCGTCCTGCTGCGTGGTGATGGCAACCCGACCTACATGCTCGCGGTGGTGGTGGATGACCACGACATGGGTGTGACTCATGTCATTCGCGGCGACGATCATCTGATCAACGCCGCCCGCCAGAAGCAGATCTACGATGCGATGGGCTGGGCGCTGCCGAGCATGTCCCACATCCCCCTGATCCACGGCCCGGACGGCTCGAAGCTGTCGAAGCGCCACGGCGCACTCGGCGTCGATGCCTACCGCGCCATGGGGTACCTCCCGGCGGCGCTGCGCAACTATCTCGTCCGGCTCGGCTGGAGCCATGGCGACCAGGAGATCTTCTCGACCGAGGAGATGATCGCCGCGTTCGATCTCGGCAGCGTCGGCCGTGCCGCCGCCCGCTTCGATTTCGCCAAGCTGGAGAATCTCAACGGCCACTACATCCGCAACGCCGACGATCAATCACTCGTGAAGATGTTCGAGGATGTGCTCGACCACGTCGTGCCCAGCCGCGACGACATTAAGGCCAAGTTAAACGACACCACGCGGGCGCAGCTCCTGAAGGCCATGCCGGCCCTGAAGGAGCGCGCCAAGACGCTGATCGAGCTGATCGACGGCGCCTACTTCATCTTCGCCGACCGGCCGCTGCAGCTCGATGCCAAGGCGCAGGCGCTGCTGACAGCTGAGAACCGCAAGCTGATCGGCCAGCTTCATTCCGCGCTGGGGAAAGTCGAGACATGGAGCGGTGCCAGCACGGAAGCCGCGCTGCGCACCTTTGCCGAGGAAAATAGTCTCAAGCTCGGCGCGGTCGCCCAGCCCTTGCGGGCGGCGCTGACGGGACGGACGACGTCGCCTGGTATATTTGAGGTTTTGGACGTCCTGGGACGCCAGGAAAGCCTGGGCCGGCTTCAAGATCAATCTACGACGTAAGTCGACCATGCGTGGGGGTGATCTTGCAGCGCACACAGCAATAATATACCCATCTCCCCCGTACATTCTGGAACATCCGGCCTGCCCCCAACGATCTCCTCAGGGGCCTCCGGCTCCGGCCCGTTTCACCACACATCGGGGACCTACGATGGACGCAAAACCAAGCAACAAGACCGCCACGCTGACGGTCGGAAACAAGAATTACGATCTTCCGATCCTCAGCGGCAGCGTCGGGCCCGATGTGATCGATATCGGCAAGCTCTACGGCCAGTCCGGCCTGTTCACCTACGATCCGGGCTTCACCTCGACCGCGAGCTGCCAATCCAAGATCACCTATATCGACGGTGACGCGGGCGTGCTGGAATACCGCGGCTACCCGATCGAGCAGCTCGCCGAGCACGGCGACTTCCTGGAGACCTGCTATCTCCTGCTCTACGGGAATCTCCCCACCGCCGCGCAGAAGAAGGATTTCGACTATCGCGTGACCCATCACACGATGGTGCACGAGCAGATGGCCCGCTTCTTCCAGGGCTTCCGCCGCGACGCCCATCCGATGGCGATCATGGTGGCGGCCGTTGGCGCGCTGGCCGCATTCTATCACGATAGCACCGACATCAACGATCCCAAGCAGCGCATGGTCGCCTCCATGCGCATGATCGCCAAGATCCCGACGCTGGCTGCGATGGCCTACAAGTACACCGTCGGCCAGCCCTTCGTTTATCCGAAGAACTCGCTGCGCTTTGCCGAGAACTTCCTGAACATGTGCTTCGCGGTGCCCTGCGAGGACTACAAGGTGAGCCCGGTCCTCGCCGACGCGCTGGAGAAGATCTTCATCCTGCACGCCGACCACGAGCAGAACGCCTCGACCTCGACGGTGCGCATCGCCGGCTCCTCCGGCGCCAACCCGTTCGCCTGCATCGCCGCGGGCATCGCCTGCCTCTGGGGCCCGGCGCATGGCGGCGCCAACGAAGCCGCGCTCAATATGCTCTACGACATCGGCTCGGTCGACAAGATCCCCGAGTTCATCGCCAAGGTGAAGGACAAGAACTCTGAAGTCCGCCTGATGGGCTTCGGGCACCGCGTCTACAAGAACTACGATCCGCGCGCCAAGATCATGCAGAAGATGTGTCACGCCGTGCTCAAGGAGACCGGCCATGGCAACGATCCGATGCTGAACGTGGCGATGGAGCTCGAGAAGATCGCGCTCAGCGATCAGTACTTCATCGACCGCAAGCTCTACCCGAACGTCGACTTCTATTCGGGCATCACGCTGAAGGCGATGGGCTTCCCGGTCTCGATGTTCACCGTGCTGTTCGCGGTCGCCCGCACCGTCGGCTGGATCAGCCAGTGGAGCGAGATGATCGAGGATCCCCACCAGAAGATCGGTCGTCCGCGCCAGCTCTACACCGGCGTCGCCAAGCGCGACTACGTGCCGATCGACAAGCGGTAACGTCGGCCGTCACGGCTTTTGAAACGGCGCCATCTGGCGCCGTTTTTGTTTTAAGCAGATGCCGTAGGGTGGGCAAAGCGCAGCGTGCCCACCACCTGTCCGCGACAGATACGAAGTCGTGGGCACGCTTCGCTTTGCCCACCCTACGAGACTTCGTTCGGCCAGTGCAGAAGCATGGTGGGTTACGCCTTGCAGGTGCGCTTCGCGCATCTGCAAGGCTAACCCACCCTACAAACACCGCTGTTGCTGCCGCGCACAACAACAAGTCGGCGCATCGGACCGGCAAACACTTGACAGCTGAAACGCTCCGCGCGCAAATTCTTACACTAAGTAAGAATGACGACAGGGATGGAAATGCCGGAGCAGCCGAGAAGTCGGCGGCAGACGCGCGCTGCCATTTTGACTCATTTGCTCCAGTCGGGCGGCTCGTTTCGGCCGCCGCTGGCGAAGGCGGTGCGCCTGTCCGAGGCGAGCCTGTCGCGCATCCTATTCGACCTGAAGGCCGAGGGCCTGATCGAGGAAGTGCGGCGCCCTGCCCCTTACGTCGGCGGCCCGACGGGTCTCGTGTCGCTCGACGGCTCGGTGGCGCTCGCAGCCGTCGAGCTGTCCGCTCAATGGCTCAGCGTCGGCGTCGGTGGTCTGTCGGGCGAGCTGCACTATATCGAGCGTCTGCCGTTGCCCAAGGCGCCAACCGTCGAGACGGTCGGCCGCGTGTTCCGCGAAGCGATGACATTGTTGCGCGACTGGACACGCCGCCGCCACATCACGCTCTCACAGATCGGCGTCTCCATTCCGGGGCTTGGCCGGTTGACCATATCTGGCAATCCGATCATCCCCTGCGACGTCGGGCGCATCAGCGCCATGATCGGCGAGATGTTTGCCGACGTGCCGTTGGAATTCACCAATTCGGTGGTGGCGCACGCCACCTTTCACCGCTGCCGCACGCAAAACTATCCATTCAGCGGCACGCATCTGTTCGTCTTTGTCAGCCACGGCGTTGCCGGCGCCTGGATGGATGACCCGTCTGAAGCCGATGCACTCCAGCCGGTCGAACTGGGCCACATGGTATTTGGACCCGAGGGACCGCGCTGCCGCTGCGGCCATCTCGGCTGCGTCGAGGCCTATACCTCGCTCGCCGCTTTGGCCGAGCTCCTCGGCGTCTCCGATACCGAATTGCTCCAGCTCGGCAGCGAATGGGTGCACGCGATCCCGCTCTCGACGCGCGTTCGGCAGGAGTTGCGGCGGCGGCTGTTCCGGCTTGGCCTTGCGATCGGCAACACGCTGAATGTGAAGCCATGCGGTGGCGTCGCCATCAGCGGCTGGCCATCGCTGCTCTCCGATGACGATCGCAACGCCGTGGTCGAGGGGATCGACGCCTGCCTACTGGGCGGCCGGACATTGGCGCAAGTGTCCATCGCCTTCGTGCCACCCTCGACCGGCAACGATCCGCAGGCTGCCCTGGCCTTCGCCGCCTTCTGCCTGGCCAGCCGCGGCGGCATGCCCGCCACATCGACGGAGGCCGCCTGACATGCCCTGAACCGTGCGGCCTCAACGCACAAAGCACTCAACACGGGAGGAACTGCCATGCCGATCACAACAACAAGGCGCCGTCTGCTCGCTGGATCTGCTGCCGCACTCGCGCTGCCGGCATTTGCCCGCGCCCAGGGCGCGGTCAAGCCGCGCCTGACCGCGATCTCTCAATGGTCCGCGGGCAGCGACGGGGCGGCCATCACGGCGCTCGGTAAGAAATTCGAGGAGAAGGGAGGGGTCTGGCAGCACTCGCCCGTCCCCGGCTTCACCACCGAGATGATGAACAAGCTGCGCGCTCAGATCATGGCCGGAGATCCTCCGGCCTGCTCGCAACTCAAAGGTCCCGAGATTGCAGCCTGGTCGAAGATCGCCCCGACCGTCGATCTTGACGCCGTCGTCGCTGCCGCCGGCTACGAGAAGGTCGTCGCTCCAGATCTTTCACGATTGCATAAGCCGGCAGGCAAGTGGATCGCACTGCCGTTGCAGATCTACAGCACCAACATGCTGTTCCTGTCCAAACGCGCGATGGACAAGGCCAAGGCCGACAAGATCCCCATCACCTGGGCAGACTTCAATGACCTTGCCGAAAAGATGAAAGCGGGCGGTGTCCCCTATCCCATCGCCAACGGTGGTACCCGCCCGGACGACGGACAAAAATTCGAGGCTTCTCTGGCGGGCATCAGTACAACCGCATACCGCGCCGCCATCATGAATCTCGACAAGAAAGCTCTGGAGGGTCCCGAGCTCAAGGCCGCGTTCGCACAGGTGCGCAGGATCGCCGACTGGATGGATCCCAACGTCGGCGCCCAACACTTTTCGACCAACCTAAAACGCTTCGTCGACGGCGACATGGGCATGATGATCATGGGCGGATGGGCGCAGGGCGTGTTGCGCAATGCCGGTTTCAAGTTCGACGACTTCATGATTGCGCCGGGCCCCAGCGACAATGGCAAGCCGGTGTTCCTGTTGAACGCTGATGCATTCATCTTCTGGCAGCGCAAGGAGCCCGACCTCCAGGCCGGTCAGATGCTGATGGCTCAGCTCGTCATGGATCCCGCTATCCAGACGATGTATTCGCAGATTACAGGATCAATACCCGTGCGCACCGATGTCGATCTTTCCGGTGAAGGCTGGTCGGACGGTCAACGGCGGACCGCAGCAGCCCTGAAAGACGCTATTGCCAGCAATCAGGCGGTTCTGAGCCTTGCGCACAATATGGCTCAGGAAAACGGAATGACCGCAGCGATGATCGACGTGATCACGGAATACGTGAAGAACAAGACGATCAAGCCGGAGCAAGCCGTCACCCGCCTTGCCGATGCAGTCGAGAGCGCACGTTGACCCAAATCGTCGCGACAAGATCGGGCCGGCCGGCGCCTTCGGACGTGGTGCGCCGGCTGCCCGAATATCTGATGATCTGGGTGCCGCTGCTGCTGTCAGCCGCGCACCTCGTGTCGTTCTCGCTGTGGACGATCTGGATATCGTTCACGCCATCCACTCTAGTGCCGGTCTCGGGCTGGGTGGGGTTGCGCAACTACACGGCGGTCGCGGCATCGCGGAACTGGCAGATCGCCTTTGACAATTTGCTGCTGTTTGGCAGCGCTTTCGTGCTGCTGAGCGCGGCGACCGGCCTCATCCTTGCGATCCTGCTCGATCAGCGCATTCGCGGCGAGAACCTGCTCCGATCCATCTTCCTCTACCCCCTCGCGGTGTCGTTCGTGGTCACCGGCACGGTCTGGAGTTGGCTGCTCAATCCTGGCCTTGGGATCCAGAAGCTGGTCCATGACCTCGGCTGGACCTCCTTCAAATTCGACTGGCTGATCGACCGCGACATGGCCATCTGGACCATTGTTATCGCTGCCATCTGGCAATCCTCGGGCTTCGCCATGGCGCTCTTCCTTGCCGGCCTTCGGTCGGTCGACGCCGACCTCATCAAGGCTGCGCAGATCGACGGCGCGGGACCGGTCCGAATGTACCGGCGCATCATTCTGCCGACGCTTTGGCCGATTACCATCACCGTCGTCGTGATCCAGTTGCAGTTCGCGATTTCGGCTTTCGACCTCGTCCGCGCGCTCACCAACGGCGGGCCGGGAATCGCGACCCAGCTGCCGGCACTTGTTGTCTACGACCTGATGTTCCAGCGCAGCCTGCTCGGCCGGGGGGCCGCGGCGGCGGTGCTCATGCTGCTTATTCTTCTCGCGGTCCTGCTGCCGTATGCAGCGTGGCGTTATCTTCAGCGGCGGCGGGCGGCCCATGCGTGACCGAACCTTCGCACCAAGCCGGATTTTCATCTATCTCATCGTTTCGCTGATCGCCGCAGCATGGCTCGCGCCATTGGCTGTTGTCGTCCTGAACTCGCTCCGCAGCAATGAGGAGATCGCGCAGGCCTCGATGATCGGCTGGCCGCAGCAATGGGCCTGGAGCAACTACGTCGCTGCCTGGAGCGGCTTCTGCGTCGCCGAGACCTGCGCCGGCATCCGACCGTACATGCTGAACTCCGCGCTCGTCACGATTCCTGCGACGATTTTCTCGACCATGCTCGGTGCGATCGCCGGTTATGCCGTGTCGCTCTGGCGTTTTCGCGGCGACAACTGGATCTACGGCATCGTGACCCTCGGCCTGTTCCTTCCCCAGCAGATGCGCTTGCTTCCCTGGACCATCGTGCTGCGGGACATCGGTCTCATCAACACGCTGGCGGGCCTCGTGTTGATTCACACCATCCAGGGGCTCTCCTTCACCACGCTGTTCTGCCGAAACTACTATGTCGCCATTCCCCATGAATTGATCAGGGCCGCGCGCATCGATGGCGCCGGGTTCTTTCGTATTTTCTGGCGCATCATTCTGCCGCTCTCGCCTCCCATCCTGATCGTCACCGTGATCTGGCAGTTCACGCATATCTGGAACGAATTCCTCTATGGCGTGACGTTCACGAGCGGCCAACAGCAGCCCGTCACGGCTGCTCTCATCGCGCTATCTGCTGCAGTTGCGGATATCCCGCAGCATGGCGTGCAGAGCGCAGCGGTGATCATCGCAGCGCTGCCCACTTTGTTGATCTATCTCCTCGGCGGCAGGTACTTCGTGCGCGGCCTTACCGCCGGCGCAGTGAAATGATGGATTTGTCATGGCAGCACTAAGCATTCGCGCCCTGTCCAAGCGCTACGCCAATCTGGAGGTGCTGAAGGGCATCGATCTCGACATCGAGAGCGGGGAGTTCACCGTGTTGGTCGGACCGTCCGGCTGCGGCAAGTCCACGCTGCTCAACATCGTTGCCGGGCTCGACCGGCCGAGCGCGGGAACGATCGAGATCGGCGGACGCGTCGTCAACGACGTCGCGCCGAAAGACCGCGACATCGCGATGGTGTTTCAGTCCTACGCGCTCTATCCCTCGATGACGGTGCGCCAGAACATCACCTTCGGCATGGAATGCCGCCACGTGCCGAAGGCCGAGCAGGAGAAGTCGGTCGCGAACGTCGCAAAACTGCTCCAGATCGAGCCGCTGCTCGGCCGCAAGCCGTCGCAATTGTCCGGCGGCCAACGCCAGCGCGTGGCGATGGGGCGGGCGCTGGTGCGCAATCCCCTGCTCTTCCTGTTCGACGAGCCGCTGTCCAATCTCGACGCCAAGCTGCGCGTCGAGATGCGGATGGAGATCAAGCGGCTGCATCAGCGCATCGGCGCCACCATCGTCTATGTCACCCACGACCAGATCGAGGCGATGACGATGGCGACGCGGATCGCGGTGATGCATCAGGGCAGCGTGCAGCAGTTTGCCGATCCCGATACCGTGTACCGCTACCCCGCCAATCTGTTCGTGGCGCGCTTCATGGGCTCGCCGCCGATGAACACCATGCCGGCGCGGCTCGAGGCCGCGAGTGACGGGCCGGTGGTCGTGATCGGCGCAGGGCGGCCGGACGAGGTTCGTCTGCGCCTGAGAGGATATGACGCCGCAGCATCCTTCGTCGGTCGCGAGGTGGTGTTCGGGATCAGGCCGGAATGCATTGCCGAAGGCAGCCGCGCGTTCTCCGGCGATGCACCTGTCCTCGTCAACGCGCCGGTGGAAATGGTCGAGCCGACCGGTGCCGAGACGATGGTGTTGCTGCGGCTCGGGGGCGAGCCCGCGATGGCGCGTATCTCGCCCGATATCCGTCCCACGCTCGGCGCGTCCGCCTCCTTCGCGCTCGACACGCGCCGCATTTGCCTGTTCGACCCCGAGACGGAGCGACTGATCGCATGACGAAGACCACCTATTCAGGCCTTGCGGACCGCGTGGTGTTGATCACCGGCGGCGCCAGTGGCATCGGCGCTGCCTTTGTACGGGCGTTCGCGACCCAGGGCGCCCGCATCGCCTTCCTCGACATCGACACGAAGGCCGGTGAAACGCTGGTGCGGGAGGTGGCGGCAGGGGGCGGGACCGCCCCGCTGTTCGTGCCCTGCGATCTCCTGAACATCGACGCCTTGCGCACCGCGATGGCCGAGGTCCACCGTTCGCTCGGCGATGCCGCCGTTCTCGTCAACAACGCCGCCAACGATCAACGCCAGGTTCTCTCCGAGGTGACGCCGGCCGATTTCGACTGGATGATCGGCGTCAACCTCAAGCACGTCTTCTTCGCGGCGCAAGCGGTGGTGCCGCAGATGCAGGCGCGCGGCGGCGGCTCGATCATCAATATGTCGTCGATCGCCTGGATGCGTGGCGCGCCGGCGCTGCCGGTCTATGCTGCCGCGAAAGCGGCGATCGTCGGCTTCACTAACTCGCTGGCTAGGCTGGTCGGTCCCGACCGCATTCGCGTCAACGCGATTGCGCCAGGCATGGTGATCACCGAGCGCCAGCGCCAGCTGTGGTATCCGAACGAGCAGACCATCGCCGAGATGCGCGCGCGTCAGGCCGTTCCCGATGCGGTGACACCCGACGACATCGCCAACATGGCGCTGTTCCTCGCCTCCGACGAGAGCCAGCGCATCACGCGCCAATGCTTTCAGGTCGATGGCGGTCTCGGCTAGTCCTGTAGGGTGGGCAAAGCGCAGCGTGCCCACCGTCTCTCTACGCAATTGAGGAGGAGAAATGGTGGGCACGCTTTCGCTTTGCCCACCCTACGAATCCGTCTTAACGCCTGCCCTTGCGCATCGTCGCGAGCACGATGTCGGCGGCGAGCACGCTCGGCGACTTGTTGCCGGTCGACATGATCTGATCGAGCCGGGCGAACGCTTCGACCTGCTCCCGGCGCAGCGGCGAATCCGTCAGCAGCCCAGCGAGCGCCGGTGCCAGCTTCTCCGGCGTGCACTCCTCCTGCAAATACTCCGGAATGACATCCTTGCCGATCACGAGATTGGCGAGGATTACCGAGGAGACGCGGATCGCGCGGCGCAGGATGAAAGCCTCGATGGCGCCGACGCGATAGGCCGTCACCATCGGAATGCCCGACAGTGCGAGCTCCAGCGTCACCGTGCCCGACTTCGCCAGCGCCGCGTGGGCAATGCGGAAGGCGGCGCGCTTGTCGTTCTCGCCGATCACGATCTGCGGCTGGACCGGCCAATTCGCGATGCCCTCGCGGATGGTCGCTTCGAGGTGCGGCATGGTCGGCAGCATCAATTCAAACGCGCGCCCCTTCGCCTGCAAGCGGCCGAGCGCCGCGCCGAACACCTCGAGGTGATGCCGGATCTCGCTGCGGCGGCTGCCGGGCAGCACCAGGAGCACCGGCGGCTCGCTGTTGCGGCGCTTCTGTTCCTCCGCATTCGGCCGCAGCGAGCCCAATTGCTCGACCAGGGGATGGCCGACATAGCTGCATGGCGGCCCGCCCAGCTTGCGGTATTCCTCCGGCTCGAACGGCAAGAGGCCGAGGACATGGTCGACATAACCGAGCATGGTCCGCGCCCGTCCCGGCCGCCACGCCCAGAGCTGCGGCGACACGTAATCGACGATCGGAATCGCCGGACTGCGCGAGCGCACGCGGCGGGCGACGCGATGGGTGAAGTCGGGGCTGTCGATGATGACGAGCGCGTCGGGCGCGGCCTCGGTCACGGCGTCGACCGTCTTACGGATCAGCCGTAGGATTTTCGGCAATTGCTGAATGACGGCGGCGAAGCCGACGATCGAGAGCTCCTCGATCGGAAACAGGGTCTCGAGCCCCTCGCGCGCCATGGTGCGGCCGCCGACGCCTTCGAACTGCACACCGTCGCCGAGGCGCTGACGCAGCACCTTCATCAAGGCACTGCCGAGCCTGTCGCCGGATTCCTCCGTGGCGATCAGGAAGATCTTGCGCTTGGGATCGCGGCCCTGCATCACGCCGGCAGGCCGATGACGAAGAGGTATTTGGCGTCGGCGAGCGCGATCATCGCCTGCGGCTCGGCCGCAATCGTGTTGCCGGCGATGACGGCGATGCCGGCAAGGCCCGCCTTTGCGACGCCCTCGATGGTGCGCGGGCCGATCGTCGGCAGGTCGAAGCGCAGGTCCTGGCCGCTCTTCGGCGCCTTCACCAGCACGCCGCGGCCCATGGCCGCGCGAATACGGCCCTCCTCGCGCAGCCGCGCGACGCGCGCAAGCAGCGCGTCGGTGCCCTCGATATCCTCGACCGCCACGACATGACCGTCGATCACGACCGCAGCCTGGCCGATGTCGAACGGACCGAGCGCGGTCAGCACCGCCCGGCCGCGCTCGATGTCGGTCTTGCCGGTGTCGCTCGGCCAGGCGCGGCTGATGCAGCCCTCGGGCATCAGCAGATCGGGCGCGACGTCCTTGATGCCGACCATGCGAAAGCCGTCCTGCTCGAGGATGCGGCCGACGCCGGACAACAGATGATCGTCGCCGCCGCGGAAGGCGCGGATGACGTTTCCGAGCAGGCGCAGCGTCTTGACGTCGAAGCGGATCTCCGAGAGCGAGGGGCGCACCAATGTGCCGATGAAGATCAGGTCGCGGCAGCCTTCTTCGCGAAACAGCCGCATCGCGCGGCCGAGCTGGCCGACCGAGATCCAGCGGTGGCGGAATTTCTCCACCCGCGCCGGATCGCAGGCCCCGCGCAGCGGAAACAGCACCGGCGTGATGCCGCGCGCGGCGAGCGATTCGGCGACCGCGAACGGCATCGCGCCGCCGCCGGCGACCACGCCGACAGGTGAGGAAATCTCCGCAGCCGCCGATGTCATGCCCGCGGCCATCCTACGATCACTTCGCGATGGCGGGAAGACAGAGCGGGCGCTTGCCCTTGCCGATGAAGTCGAGGATTTCGGCGATCGCAGGGTCTTCGCCCGCGAGCGGCCGCGCGGCCTCCAGCCGCTCGGCGAAAGTGCCGGGACCATGGAAGAGTTTTTGGTAGAACCCGCGCACGGTCGCAAGCCGCTGCTTGGTGAACTTGCGCCGCTTCATGCCGATCAGATTGAGGCCTTCCAGCACCGCATACTGGCCGTTGACGAGGCCGAACGGGATAATGTCGTCGCGCACGCCGCACACACCGCCGACCATGACCTGCGGGCCGATGCGCGTGAACTGGTGCACTGCGGACAGGCCGCCGATGAAGACAAAGTCGCCGATCTCGCAGTGGCCGCCGAGCGTTGCCGACGTCGCGAAGATCACGTCATTGCCGACATGGCAGTCGTGGCCGACATGGCTGCAGTTCATGAAATACCCGCGGTCGCCAACCATGGTGACGCCGCCGCCTGCGACGGTGCCAGCATTCATGGTCACGGATTCGCGGATGATGCAGCCCGAGCCGATCTTGAGCTGCGTCAGCTCGCCACGATAGCTGAGCGATTGCGGCGGCGTGCCGAGCGAGGCGAACGGGTAAATGGTGCAACCGTCACCGATCGTGGTCTGCGCCGTGACATGCACATGTCCGATCAGCTGGCAGTTCGCGCCGATCACGACGTTCGGGCCGATGATGCAATAGGGGCCGATCTCGGTGCCCGCGCCGATCACGGCGCCGTCCGCGACCCGTGCGGTGGGATCAATCTTGCTCATCAAGCCAATCTTACTCGTCAAGAAGGTCCTGGTTATGTATTGAAGTCGCTTGGTTTTCGGCTGGTTAGCGCGACTATGCCCGATCTGTCCAGTGACGTATCATCTCGGCGTGTTTCATGTGCCGGATGAGGTGGCCTTCCCGGCCCATCAACAGGTTCATGTGAAGCTTGAGGTGATCGTGGTCAGGACCCTGGCACTTCTGCTCGCCCAGCTCGCGACGGCTCCGATCGTGTCCGAGACGGTCGAGACCGGCGAACGCCACCTCGTCGATCTCGGGTCATTTGAATGCCGGGACATCACCCGCAGCACGGTGCTTCAGCGGGTCTGTTACGATCGCAAGCAGCAGGATCTGATTGTCGCGAACAACGGAGCCTATGACCGTTATTGCGGCGTGACGCCCGACACGGTCGAGCGTCTCCTCGGCGCGCCCTCCATGGGGCAGTTCTTCAACCAAAATATCAAGCCCGAGGCGACCACCGGGAGCTACGCGTGCCGGACACGCGAGCCGGTCCGCAAGGGCTGATTTCGCTCAGTCCGTCAGCATAGCGCCGACGTCGGCTTCCGCAACGATCTGCCCGTTGACCTTGGCATCGCCGTGAAACCACCACATGGCCTTGCGGCGGCCGAGCGAACGCATGTGATACTCGATGGTATCGCCGGGCAGCACGGGCTTGCGGAACTTGCACTTGTCGATGGTCAGGAAATAGACCGCGCGCGGCTTCTCGGTGCCCTCGACCGACTTGATGCCGATCACGCCCGCGGTCTGCGCCATCGCCTCGATCATCATCACGCCGGGATAGACCGGGCGCTCGGGAAAGTGCCCTTGGAAGGCCGGCTCGTTGAAGGTGACGTTCTTGATGCCGATGCCGCTGTAATCGGCGCGGATGTTGATCACGCGGTCGATCAGGAGCATCGGAAAGCGGTGCGGCAGGGTCTGGAGGATCGCGTTGATATCCACCAGTTCGAACTTAACAGGTGATTCCACCGTCATTCCCGTCCCTCGTCCTTCGCATCGGCCTTGCTGTCGCGCACCAGGCGCTCCACCGCGATGATCTCCTTGAACCACTGTTTGGTCGGCTTGGCGAAATGCCCGCCCCAGCGTCCGCCCGGCGGGATGTCGTCCTTGACGGCGCTCATGGCGGTCACCTGAGCTCCGTCGCCGATCTTGAGGTGGTTGTTGATGCCAACCTTCGCTCCCAGCGCCACGTTGTCGCCGATGGTCAGGCTGCCGGCGAGGCCGATCTGGGCCGCCAGCAGGCAGTGCCGTCCGATCGTCACATTGTGGCCGATCTGGACCTGATTGTCGATTTTGGTCCCTTCGCCGATCACGGTGTCGCGCAAGGAGCCGCGGTCGATCGTGGTGTTGGCGCCGACCTCGACGTCATTCTGGATCAGCACCCGCCCGGTCTGCGGCACCTTCAGGTGGCCCTCGGGGCCGAAGAAGATGAAGCCGTAGCCGTCCTGGCCGATCGAGCAGCCCGGATGGATCAGCACGTTGTTGCCGATCAGGGAGCACTGGATGGCCGTGCGGGCACCGACATTGCAGTCCCGGCCGATCTTGACGCCGGGGCCGATCACCGCGCCGACGCCGATCACGGTGCCGCTACCGATCTCGACGTCCGGGCCGATCACGGCCAGGGGATCGACGATCACGCCGTCCTCGAGCCGAGCCGTGGGATCGATGATGGCGGACGGCGCGATGCCGTCATTGCCGACCCAGGATTGCGGCCTGAGCGCGTCTCCGTGCCATTCCCGCGCGATCCTGACGAAGGCACGGAACGGCTGCGCCACCCGCAGCACGGCCACATGCGCGGGCACTTCGGCCTCGAAGCGCGGGCTGACGAGGCAGGCCCCGGCCCGGGTCGCCTTGAGCTGATCGGCATATTTCAGGTTGTCGAAGAACGCCAGATGCATCGGGCCGGCTTCGTCGAGTGAAGCAAGGCCCGTGATGATCCGGCCGCCCCTTTCGGGGTCGACGAGCTGCGCCTTGATCAGCGCGGCGATGTCAGCCAACGCTGAGGCAGGCGGTTTTGTGAAGAAGGTCGGCTGCGCCATTCCACCCCGTCGCGGTCCGGCTTCGGCATGAAGCGGTCAGGCCGCATCATGCCTCATCTGCAGGATTGGCACGATCCCTTTCGGAAACCGGCTCCAGTGATCCGGATCGTGCCGTGCTGATCGAATTAGAACGTGGTGCCGCCGCCGAACCGGAACTCCTGCGTGCGGTCGTACTTGCCCTTGGTGAGCGGCACGGCGTAGTCGAAGCGCAGCGGACCGAACGGCGACTGCCAGATCAGGCCGACACCGACCGACGTGCGGACCACCTTGCTGTCGTCGTAAACGAGGCCGGTACAGGTTCCGGTGCTCGTCGGATTGATGGTCGACGGGATACAGCCCGGCACATTGACCTCGTTGGTAGCGGTCCAACTCGTCGGTCCCTTATAGTCGTAGAGACCGCCGGCGTCGGCATAGACTGCGCCCTTCAGACCCACTTCCTTGGGCAGGAACCAGAACGGCATCTGCAATTCGAGCGAAGCGCCCCAATACTTGGTGCCGCCGAGCGCGTCCTGCGTACCGAAAGGATTCAGGTCGCGCGGGCCGATGCCGTTCGGCGCGAAGCCACGGACGAGGTTCGGGCCCATCTGGAAGTGGTCGAGCATCCGCAGATCATCGTTGATCTTGGTCAGAATACCGCCCTGAAGACGGACGATGCCGACGATGTCAGACACCAGCGGAGCGTAGTACTTTCCGTCCGCAACGGTCTTCAGATAGCTGACGTCGCCGCCGACGCCGGCGAAATCCTGCCGGAAGTCGATGAGCAGACCGTCGGTGGGATTCTTGTTGTTGTCCAGCGTGTTGTAGGTCAGCGTGTAGCCGAGCGCCGAGGTCAGGGTCTTGCCGTTGGCAAGCTCCTTGCGCACCGGCAGCGAGGCTTCGCCATCGCTGTAGCAGCCGAGGCCGTTGGTCGAGCTCAGGTCGATGCCGTTCACGGCGGCGAAGGCCGGGCTCGGGTTGAAGGCCGACGTTCCCAGATTGTTGTTACAGTTCGCCAGATAGTACGGCAGCGTGATTTCCTGCTGGTAGATCGAGTAGCGCAGCTGGAGCGCCAGGTCTTCACGCAAGGAGAAGCCGAGGCGCGGCGAGAAGCCGAGCGTCTTGGTGCCGTAAGAGATGTAGCTGTTGGCCAGCTGCTGGCGCTGATAGAGGTCGAGGCCGAGCGCGACGCGGTAGTCGAGCAGATAGGGCTCGACGAACGAGAGCGAGTAACCGCGCGCATACTGGCCATAGGTCACCGACGCCTTGGCGAACAGGCCGCGGCCGAGCAGATTGCGCTCGGAGATCGACACTTCGGCCAGCGCGCCGTCGGTCGTGGAGTAGCCGCCGGAGATCGAGAAGTCGCCGGTCGATTTCTCTTCCATATCGACGATCAGGATCACGCGGTCGCTCGACGAGCCGGGCTCCGTCGTGATCTTCACGCTCTTGAAGTAGTCGAGATTCTTCAGCCGCCGCTCGGCGCGATCGACCAGCGCGCGGTTGTAGGCATCGCCTTCCGAGATGTCGAACTCGCGGCGGATCACGTAGTCGCGCGTGCGGGTGTTGCCGCGCAGGTTGATGCGCTCGATATAGGTGCGCGGGCCCTCGTCGACGTTGAACACGACGGAGACGGTATGGGCCTCGAAATTGCGGTCGCCGCCGGGACGAACAACGGCGAAGGCATAACCGCGGCGCGAAGCCTCGATCTGCATCTCCTCGACCGACTTCTCGACCGATTCGACGTTGTAGAGCGAGCCGACGCTGACGCGCGAATACCCGCGCAGCGACGAGGGATCGAAATTCGGAATGCTGGAGCGGAAGTCGACCGCGCCGACGCGGTATTGCGCGCCTTCCTCGATCTTGAAGGTGACGTTGAAGCCCTTCTTCTCCGGATCGTATTCGGTGAGCGCGGCCACGACCTGGACGTCGGCGAAGCCGTGCTTGAGATAGAAGCGACGGATCAGGTCGCGGTCGGCCTCGACGCGATCGGGATCGTAGATGTCACCGCTGGCGAGGAAGCTCAGCAGGTTCGATTCGCGCGTCTTGATGACGTCGCGCAGGCGATAAGACGAGAACGCATTGTTGCCGACGAACTCGATCGACTTGACGCCGGTCTTGGCGCCCTCCTCGATCGTGAAGATCAGGTCGACGCGATTGTTCGGCTGCTCGATGATTTCAGGCGTGACGCGCACGTCATAGCGGCCGGACCGGCGATAGATCTCAGCGATTCGCAATGTGTCGGACTGCACCATGGCGCGGGAGAAGGTGCCCCGTGCCTTGGATTGGACCTCAGCGGTGAGCTGCTCGTCCTTGATCTTCTTGTTGCCCTCGAAGGCAATGCGCCCGATCACCGGGTTTTCCACCACGGAGACGATGATCTGGCCGCCGGGGCCGCGATTGATCCTGACGTCCTGGAACAGGCCGGTCTCGATCAACGCCTTCAGGCCGTCGTCGATGGCGCCTTGATCCAGGCGGCCGCCCGGGCCCGGCTTGAAATAGGAGCGGATCGTCTCCACCTCGACACGGCGATTTCCTTGGACGGAAATCGACTGGACCGTCTGAGCGAGCGCAGACGAAGACACGAAAACAGCCCCAACCGGGGCAACCACCGGCGCGCCGAACATGATCAGGGTTGCGAGCAAGCCCCCCCGGAGTCGCAGTCCAAACTTCATCGCGCAACGCGCCCTTATCATTCCGTACCAGACCCAACCCCAACGCCGATCTGGAAAGATTCCCCAAGTTCAGGCCGCTTGTAGCCAATTTCACCGACGCCGCAAACGGTCGAGCGCGCCGCAATTTCAATTTCATTCCAAGACGTTGCTCAACAGCAACGCCACAAAAAAGCCCCTATCAGGAAGCCGCCATCCGAAGGATGTCGTTGTAGGTCGCAAATACCATCAACATCAGCACCAAACCGAGCCCGATTCGGAACCCCATCTCCTGAGTCCGTTCGGACAGCGGCCGGCCGCGGACCACTTCCGCCGCATAGAACATAAGGTGACCGCCATCGAGCAGCGGGATCGGGAACAGGTTCAACAGGCCGATCGACACCGACAGCACTGCGCACAGATTGATCACGAACTGGAATCCGGCGCTGGCCGCCTGCCCCGACATCTTCGCGATTCCCAGGACGCCGCTGACCTCGTTGGGATTGCCGTTTCCGACGAACAACGAGCCCAGGAACTTGAAGGTGCTGGTGATGATGAACCAGACCTGCTCGACGCCGATCTTGAGCGCTTCGCCGATGCCCACTGGAGCGGTCGAGGCCTCACCAGCCTGCGACTTGTGCTCGACACCGAGCACGCCGACACGATGACGGTTGCCGAAGGGATCCTTGCGCTCGAGCAGTGCGGGGGTCGCGGTCAGCGACACGATGGCGCCGTCCCGCTTCACCTGGAACGCAAGCGCTGAACCTGCGCTCATCGCAACGATTCGCTGCATGTCGGCAAAGCTCTCGATCGGTTTGCCGTCGATCTGGACGACGACGTCCCCGATCTTGAAGCCCGCCGCGGCCGCAGCGCCGTCGGCGACGACGCCGTCCACGCGCGCGATCGTGCTCGGCTTGCCGTAGTACAGCGCCATGGCGGCGAAGATCAGCGCGCCCAGGATGAAATTGGCGATCGGTCCGGCGGCGACGATGGCGGCGCGCGGGCCGACCTTCTTGTGATGGAAGCTGCCGGCGCGCTCCTCGGCCGTCATGGCCGCTAGCGTCTCGGCCGACGGGGTCGAGGCCTCGCTCTCGTCGCCGAAGAACTTGACGTAGCCGCCAAGCGGAATCGCCGAGATTTTCCAGCGGGTCCCGTGACGGTCGTTGAAACCGACCAGCTCAGGCCCGAAACCGAGTGAAAAGGTTAAAACGCGAACGCCCGCCCAGCGCGCGACCAGGAAATGGCCGAGCTCGTGGAAGAACACGACGATGGTCAGGACGAACAGGAAGGGGATCACGTAACCGAGGAGCCCATGGCTCAACGTATTGAAACTATGGACAAAAAAGTCGATCATCGAATTCCCTCATCCAGCGCCGCAAGGCCCTGGCCCCGAACCATCTAGGATGCCTTTAAGGCAATTTGAGGCAATAGGGCGGCAGCTCTATTTCGAGCAACATGGTCAACGGAGATTGCATCATCGGCCGAGGTCATCGGAGCCTGGTTCCCGCTGCGGACCCAGTCGTCCAGCGTCGCCTCGACCAGGCGCGCGATCGCACCAAACCAGATCTTGCCGGCGATGAAGGCGGCGACGGCGACCTCGTTGGCAGCATTGTAGACCGTGGTCGCTCCCTTCCCGGTCCGGAGCGAATCGAAGGCCAGGCGCAGGCCCGGGAACCGCTCGAAATCCGGCGCCTCGAAGGTCAGTTGGCCGATCTTGGCCAGGTCGAGCTTGGCCGCCGGACCCTTGATACGGTCGGGCCAGCCGAGACAATGCGCGATCGGCGTCCGCATGTCGGGCGCGCCGAGCTGGGCCACGACGGAGCAATCGGAAAACTCGACCATGCCGTGGATGATCGACTGCGGATGAACGAGCACGTCGATCTCGTCGGGCGCGAGCGCGAACAGATAGGACGCCTCGATCACCTCGAGCCCCTTGTTCATCATCGAGGCGGAATCGATCGTGATCTTTTGGCCCATGCTCCAGTTGGGGTGCTTCAGGGCCTGCTCGAGCGTGGCCTGCTCGATGTCGGCAGGCTTCCAGGTCCGGAACGGGCCGCCGGAGGCCGTGATGATGACGCGGACGAGCTCGTCGCGATTGCCTGAGCTCAGCGCCTGGAACAAAGCATTGTGCTCGGAATCGGCCGGCAGGATGCAGGCGCCGGCCTTTGCCGCGCGCTGCATGAAGAAATCGCCGGCGCAGACCAGGCATTCCTTGTTGGCGAGCGCGACATGCGCGCCGCGATCAACCGCGGCCAGGGCCGGCTTCAGTCCGGCGGCGCCGCTCACGGCCGCCATCACCCAATCGGCAGGACGCGCACCCGCCTCGATCACCGCGCTTTCGCCGGCGCCGCATTCGGTGCTGGTCCCGGCCAACGCGGCCTTCAGCTCGGCGAGCTTGGAGGTGTCGGCGATCGCGACGTAACGCGCGGAGAATTCCTTCGCGAGCTTGGCCAGCGCTTCGACATTGCCGTTCGCCGTCAGCGCCTCGACGCGATAGCGTTCGGGCGAGGCGCGCAGCAAATCCATCGTGCTGTCGCCGATCGAGCCGGTGGCACCGAGTACCGTGACGCTGCGGACGGCAGACGCAGCAAGCCTGTTGTTACGCAATGGGACCGCGCTCATATCCTCACCAAACCATAAGACCGCTTCCAGCGCTATGCACACCATGGCGGAGAAAGCCGATAATCCATGCCGCCAGGATGGCGGCAACAAAGCCGTCCAGGCGGTCCATAAGTCCGCCATGGCCGGGAATTAAGTGACTGGAATCCTTGACGCCGAAGCGCCGCTTCACCGCGGATTCGAACAGATCGCCCAACGCCGATACCACCGACAGGATGGCGCTGACGAGCAGCAATGGCGCCATCTTTCCGAGCCCGCAAGCCGCGAAGCCCACCGCAACCAAGAGGCTTGCGACAAAGCCGCCGAGAGCGCCCGCCCAGGTCTTCTTGGGACTCACGCGTGGCCACAGCTTCGGTCCACCGATGCTGCGGCCGGCGAAATAGCCGCCGATATCGGTCGCCCACACCACGAGCAGCACGAACATCAGGGCAGCGAACCCGTTTAAGAGATCCTGCCGCACCAGGATCGAGGCCAGCAGCGCTGCCGATGCATAGGCGAATCCGGTAGCCGCCCAGACGAACTTGCCCCGCGCGATCAGCGTCACGATCGCACCGCCGATGAAGCCGGCGATGACAGCCGTCTTGAGCGCGCCGAAGGCAACGCAAAATCCCATGATGGCGATGACGATAGTCCCCGTCCCAGTCAGCGCGACCGAGCCCGCGCCCACCACCATCAGCCATTCCGCGAACAGTCCGATCGATACCAGGGTGACAAGAAGTGCCCACAGCCAGCCGCCGGCGTAGGCGAGCGCAATGGCGAGCGGCGCCAGCACGAGCGCGGCGAGGATCCGCAGCACGAGATTGCTCGGGGCAGGCGCAGAGCCCGCCGGCGCGGCGTCGGGTTCGCTCACGAGGCGGTTTTCGCGACCAGGCCGCCGAAACGGCGCTCGCGCCTGGCAAATTCGGCGATCGCGCTTTCCAGCGCCGCCTTGTCGAAATCGGGCCAGTGGATCGGCACGAAGACGAGCTCGCTATAGGCGGCCTGCCACATCAGAAAGTTGGACAGGCGCTGCTCGCCGCTGGTGCGGATGATGAGATCGGGATCGGGAATGTCGGGCGCATCGAGATGCGCGCCAAGCGTCTCGGCGTCGATCGTGGCGGGATCCCGCCTGCCCTCTGCGACCTCGCGCGCGAGCTTCTGCGCGGCCTTCGCGATCTCCTGCCGCGAGCCGTAGTTGAAGGCGACGACGAGCGTGAGGCGCGTGTTGTCGCGCGTCAGCTCCTCCGCCTCGTTGAGGAGCGCGCAGATATCGCTCTCGAGCCCTTCGCGCTCGCCGATGATGCGGACCTTGACGCCGTCGCGATGCAGGCTCGCCAGATCGTTGCGGATGAAGCGCCGCAGCAGGCCGAAGAGATCGCCGATTTCGCTCGCCGGGCGCGACCAGTTCTCCGAGGAGAACGAGAAGATGGTGAGATAGCGAATGCCGAGCTCGTGCGAGGCGCGCACCACGCGGCGCAGCGCGTCCACGCCACGGCGATGCCCTTCCGCACGCGGCAAGCCGCGCGCAGCCGCCCAACGCCCGTTGCCATCCATGATGATGGCGACATGCGCAGGCGCGTCGGACCGGTCGGGTCCTTCGGTTGCGGGCGCGGCGGCGTTGGACATGAAGGCGATGCCTTAAACCGTGAGGATTTCTTTTTCCTTGGCGGCCAGCAGCTGGTCGATCTCGGTGATCGTGCCGTCGGTCGCCTTCTGCACCTCGTCGGCGTGACGCTTCTGGTCGTCCTCCGACATTTCGTGATTCTTCTCGAGCTTCTTGAGCACGTCGAGACCGTCGCGACGGACATGGCGCGCAGCGACCTTGGCGGCCTCCGCGTATTTGTGCGCGACCTTCACCAGCTCCTTGCGGCGCTCCTCGTTGAGCTCGGGAATACGCAGGCGCAGCACCTGGCCTTCGGTCGCGGGCGACAGGCCGAGGTTGGAATCGACGATCGCCTTCTCCACGGCCTTGACCATCGACTTGTCCCAGACCTGCACCGAGATCAGGCGCGGCTCCGGCACGCTGACGGTGGCGAGCTGATTGAGTGGCATGTGAGTGCCATAAGCGTCGACCTGCACCGGATCGAGCATCGAGGCGGAGGCGCGCCCCGTCCGCAGGCCGCCAAGCTCGTGCTTGAGGGACTGGACGGCGCCCTGCATGCGGCGCTTCACTTCGTTGAGGTCGAAACTACCCGTGGCCATCACGTTTCTCCTTCAAAATCCCGGCGACCGCTCCGCGCCCTTCTCTCGGGGCGCGACGACGAGCCGTCAGCCGGCGACAATGGTTCCGTGGCCGGCACCACGCAGAATCGCACCGATCGAACCCGACTGCGCGATCGAGAATACAATGATAGGCAGCGACGTCTCGCGGGCAAGCGCGAAGGCGGTGGCATCCATCACCTTGTAGTCGCCCTCGATGGCCTGCGAATGCGTCAGCCGGTCGAACCGCGTGGCGGTCGGATCCTTCTTCGGGTCGGCCGAGTAGACGCCGTCGACATTGGTCGCCTTCAGCACCGCCTGGGCGCCGATCTCGGCGGCGCGCAACACCGCGGTCGTGTCGGTGGTGAAGAACGGATTGCCGGTTCCGCCGCCGAGCAGCACGATCCGGCCCTCGGCGAGGTATTTGTGCGCCGCGGCGCGGGTGAACAGCTCGGAAATCTCCGGCATGACGAAGGCCGACAGCGTGCGCGCCGGCGAGCCCTTGCGCTCGATCGCCGCTTCCAGCGCGAGGCAGTTCATCATGGTGGCGAGCATGCCCATGGTGTCGCCGGTCGGGCGCGATACGCCGCGGGATGACACCTCGACACCACGCACGATATTGCCGCCGCCGATCACGACCGCGACCTCGGTGCCGAGCTTGCGGGCGGCAATCAGATCATCCGCAACCCGGTCCACGGTCGGCTGGTCGATACCAAAGCCCTGCTGTCCCGCGAGGTATTCGCCGGACAGCTTGATCACGACGCGACGATAGACCGGATCAGTCATGAGCACTTTCCTTGTCCGGGCGCCGCTTCCGGCGGCACGCCGGAAGGAGGTGTTCCGGCGCTTACTTCTTGCCGCTGGCCGCCGCGACCTCGGCTGCGAAGTCGCTTTCCTGCTTCTCGATTCCCTCACCGAGAGCATAGCGCACAAAGCCCGCGATCTTCACAGGCCCGCCGACCTTGCCCTCGGCCTCCTTCACTGCCTGCGCCACCGACTTGCCGGTGTCGTGGATGAAGGCCTGCTCGAGCAGGCAGACTTCCTTGTAATAGGTCTTGAGGCCGGACTCGACGATCTTCTCGATCACGTTCTCGGGCTTGCCCTGCTGGCGGTATTTGTCGGCGAGCACGTCCTTCTCGCGCTTGACGACCGCCGGATCGAGGCCGGACGGATCGAGCGCCAGCGGGTTGGTGGCGGCGACATGCATCGCGATCTGGCGACCGAGCGTTGCGAGCTCGTCGGCCTTGCCCGGCGATTCCAGCGCTACGATCACGCCCATCTTGCCGGCGCCGTCGACGACAGCCCCGTGGACATAGTGCGACACCACGCCCTGGCTGACTTCGAGCTGGGCGGCGCGGCGCAGCGTCATGTTCTCGCCGATGGTGGCGATCGCGTCATTGATGGCGGTCTCGATCGTGACGTCGCCGACCTTGGCGGCCTTGATCTTCTCGACATCGGCGCCGACGTCGAACGCGACCTGGGCGATCATCTTGACCAGCCCCTGGAACTGGCCGTTGCGCGCCACGAAATCGGTCTCGGAGTTGACCTCGACCACGACGCCCTTGGTGCCCTTGGTGAGCGCGCCAATCAGGCCCTCAGCCGCGACGCGGCCCGACTTCTTGGCGGCCTTCGACAGGCCCTTCTTGCGCAGCCAGTCCTGCGCCGCTTCCATGTTGCCGTCGTTTTCGGTCAGGGCGGCCTTGCAGTCCATCATGCCCGCGCCGGTCGACTCGCGCAGGTCCTTGACCATCGCAGCTGTGATCGTTGCCATCGTTGAAAATCCTTTGTGCCTGCCGGTTTGCCGCGGCGCGGCATCGAAGCACCCCGCCGCGGTCCATCTCAGGAATTCGCGTCAACTGAAATGGTGGCCGGATCCTATCCGGCCAACCCATCGCTCTTTTTGACTATTCCGCTTCCGCGGTCAGCGCCTTGGCCTTGGCCACCCAGGCATCCGCACGGCTCGGCAGACCGACTTCTTCGCCGATCGTGTGCGCGGTGTCGTGGTCGAGCTCGGCGAGCTGCCAGTAGTGGAAGATGCCGAGATCGTTGAACTTCTTCTCGATCGCACCGGACACGCCCGGCAGCTTCTTGAGGTCGTCCGCGGTGCCGCGGGGACCTGCAAGACCCTGGAAACCGCTCGACGAGGGCGCCGGCAGCTCTTCAGCGAGCGGCTGGGCCGAGGCGCCGATGTCGATGCCCGAATCGCCCTGGGCGCGCGAAATGCCATCGATCGCCGCACGCGCAATGAGATCGCAGTACAGCGAAATGGCGCGACCGGCGTCGTCATTGCCCGGCACCACATAGGTGATGCCCTTGGGGTCCGAATTGGTGTCGACGATCGCCGCGACCGGGATGTTGAGTCGCTGGGCTTCCTGGATCGCGATGTCTTCCTTGTTGGTGTCGATCACGAAGATCAGGTCGGGCAGACCGCCCATGTCCTTGATGCCACCGAGCGAGCGGTCGAGCTTGTCGCGCTCGCGCTGCAGCGTCAGGCGCTCCTTCTTCGTGTAGGAATTGGCTTCGCCGCCCGAGAGCACGTCATCGAGGTGACGCAGGCGCTTGATCGAGGCCGAGATCGTCTTCCAGTTGGTCAGCGTGCCGCCGAGCCAGCGCGAATTGACGAAATACTGCGCGCAGCGCTTGGCCGCGTCGGCAACGCCGTCCTGCGCCTGGCGCTTGGTGCCGACGAACAGGATGCGGCCGCCCTTGGCAACCGTGTCGCTGACGGCCTGGAGGGCCTGGTGCAGCATCGGCACGGTCTGGGCGAGGTCGACGATGTGGATGTTGTTGCGGGTGCCGAAAATGAACGGTGCCATTTTCGGATTCCAGCGGTGAGACTGGTGACCAAAGTGCACGCCAGCTTCGAGCAGCTGACGCATGGTGAAATCAGGTAGCGCCATCGTTCTAATTCTCCGGTTGGTTCCTCCGGAAACGTGTGAGCAAAACGGAGCGTTCTCGCCCCGGTTGCCACCGGACGGCCTTGTGAGCCATGTTTCCGTGTGAGATGGCGCGCTATATAGCGCCATTTCGGCCAGAAGCAAGGAAATAAGGGCATTTCGGGGGGCGGTTTTCGCCCGCGAGAGGCCCCTTTTTTAGAGAGATCGGGCCGAGCCTTAGCACTTCGGCTGGTTCGGCGGGCACTTCTTTGCCGCCGGCGGCGGAGCCGCGGGGTGTGGCGGAGGCGCTGCCGGGCGCGGCGGCGGCGGAGGCGCGACGGCCATCCGAGGCGGCGGCGGTGGTGCCGGCCGAGCCACCGGCGGCGGCGGCGCGGGCCGTGCCATCGGCGGCGGCGCTGGCCTTGTGACCGGCGGCGGCGCCGGCCGCGCAGCCGCCACGGGCGGAGCCACCCGTGCCGGTGGAGGCGATGCGACATGCGGCGGAGGCGGCGGTGCCGGGCGCGCGACGGCGGCCGGCGGCGGAGGCGTCGGTCGTGCCACGGCTTGCGGCCGCGGTGGCGGTGCGGACGGCCGGGCAGCCTGCGCCGGCGCAGCCGACGGATGATTCGGCGGCTTGATCGGCTCGCGCGCGGCCGAGGGTGGCGGCGTGACCGGTCTGCCGGCGGTGATCGGAGGCGTGCCGTGCCCACCCGCCGCTGGCGGCGGCAAGCTGGCCGGCTCGCGGGTCGCGGATTTGGCGTGATCCGCAGGGCCGGCCCCGGGTGGGGTCTGTGCCACCGGCGGCTTCGGCGGTTGGCCGGGTCCGGCGGCCGGGCTTGTCGCGGTGGGCGCAGCCGTCCCTGGCGCGGCAGCCGTTGGGGCACCGGAATGAGCCGGCGGTGTTGTGCCGGGGGCAGCAGTCGTCGGCGCCCCCGGATGGGTCGGCGACGGCGCACCGGGTGCAGTCGCCGTCGGCGGCACGGGCCTTCCGCCCGGCAGAGGCCCCGCCCCCGCGGGCGGCGCCGGCGGGCCGCCGTGAGCGCCAGGGACCGGCAGCGTGTTGGCCTGCGGCAGCCTGGTCGGTGGCGCAGCGGTTGGCGCAACAGTCGGAGCGACATTCGCCGGCGTCGCGGCAGGCGCTCCAGGTCTAGCCGTAGGTCTAGCCGTCGGCTGGATGCTCGCACTCGGCGGCATCGGCGCCTTGCCCTGCTGGATCAGGGCAGCGCGCTGGACGACGGCCTGTGGCACCGCTGGACCGGCCGGGTTGGCGCGTCCGGCAACCGCTGGCGCCAGATTGCCCAGCGCGGGCGCCGCGCCCGTCGGCGCGGCCGGCGGACGGTTGATCACGGTATTGATGACCGTGGTGTTGTGGATGTTCTGGTAGATGATGTTGTTCGGTGGCGGCGCGACATAGACCGGCGGCTGGACGAACGCCGGGATCGGCACGAACACCGGCTGCGGCAGCACGAACAGGCCGACCACGGGCAGCGGCGGCGGCAGCACGACGAAATCCGGCGGCGGCGGCGGCAGATAGTAGACCGGGGGCGGCGGCGGCGGCGCGAAGCCGAAATCGGGATCGCTGAAATACAGCACGGGGCGATCGACATAGACCACCTCCTCCGGCGGCGGTGGCGGCACGTCGTAATCGATCATCGCAAAGGACGGCGGCGGCTCGGCCGGCGCGGTGAGGATCGCCAGGCGCCGGCGCGCATCGGCCGCATGCGGGCCACGCGGATAGCGGCGCAGATACGACCAATAGGCCTCCGGCGTGTCGGTCCGATAGGTCCGTCGCCAGGTGATGGCTTCGCGGCGCGCCGCGACGATTGCCATCACGCGCTTTGCGAGCGGATCATTCGGATAGGCCGCGAGAAATTCCTCATAGGCCGGCAGCGTGTCGCGCTCGAGCGCGGCGGCATAGGCATCCTGCACGCCGAGATCGCGGATCGGCTTGCTGCGGATCGCGGCAACCTGGTCGGGCGCGGCCTCCGGCGGTGGCGCGTCCGGCCCACGCTCGAAGAACGAAAATGGGGCGGTAATCTTTTGCTCGTTCCAGGGCACCTGCGCACCCTTGCTGGCCTCGTTGACGCGCAGGCGGACGCGATCGAACACCTCGGGCAGCGGCAGGCCGCCGGTGCGGATCATCTCGGCAAGCGACTGCGCATAGATGCCGTAGGGGCCCGGCTCCTCCGGCGCCACCGTGCCGGGCGCCGCATTGAAGGCGATCAGCATGTTCGCCTCGGGCTCAACCAGCGCGAGGCCACTCGCGATCGGCTGGCCGCCTTCGATGAAGGGCTGCGCGCGGGCCGCATCGAGCACGACGATGTTGGCCTTGAGCGGAATGGCGGCGAGCTGGCGGACATAGTCGCTGACGCGCAAGGCCTCGGTCGGAATGTCGGTGTCGCGGGTGATGTTGGAATCGACCGGGATGAAATAGTTCTCGCCGGCAAGCTGCACGCCATAGCCGGCGAGATAAATCATCGCGACGGTGCCGGGGCCTGAGGCCTGCGCCTTCTGGATGAAATCGCGAAAACTCTTGCGCAGCGTATCGCCGTCGAGATCGCGCGCACCGACGACGTCGAAGCCCGCCGCCTGCAATGTTTGGGCGATCAGGCCGGCATCGTTCGCGGTGGTCGCCAGCGGCGATTTGGCATAGGCGCCGTTGCCGACCACGAGCGCGATGCGCTTTTCCTGCTGCTGGGCGCGCACGGGTCCCGGCGCGCCGGCGGCAAGGGCCACGATCGGCAGGAGAAGGCAAATGAAGACTTTGAGCGTCCCACGCATGGCTTGCTTGCCCGCTATTGTTGTTGAGGTGCCACCACGCATGAAGCGCGCAGCCGGCTGAACGGCGGTTGAACGAAAAGCTCGGATTGAGGCGATGGCATGGCCACGCCGCTGCTGCCGTCAGCTCCAGATCACCCTCAAGTCAGCCTCAAGTCAGCTCGAAACGGCGCAAGGCTCCTTCAAGTCCCTACCCTGTGCGATCGGATCGTCATGCAGCGCACCTCACTCCACAGCTTGCAGCTCGGCGAGCTTCGTCCGCGCGGTCGCCTCGTCCAGCGCAACGAGTTCGGCCGGCCCGGGATTGGCGTCTCCTGCTGTCGCCACGGAAACGACGGCAAGCCCGGCCAAGCCGCCGACGATCGCGCCGCCGGTCGCTGCGTCGTGCCTGGGGCTGCTCTTGATGAGGTAGAAGTGCGTCCGGCCGGCCTCCATTACGATCTCGCGCTTGGTGTCGCCCGGAAACATCAGCTCCGTCACCAGCAATTCGTGGCGACCCGCCGGCCGATCGGCATAGGCGTATTTCCCAGCCACGACTTTGCCGAGCGGCGCACCGTCGAGCCTCACCTCACAGGCGCAGATCGCCATGCTGAGGCCATTCCTCTTGTCCTGGAGCAGGACGACGCGCGAGTGCCCGGCGCGCGGAGGCCCGACCTTTTTCGACACAGAGGCAAAGTCGGTTCCGACCTGATCGCTGACACAGCCCACCAGCATCGCACCGACGGCCAACAACAACGCGCCCCGTCGCAGCATCGCACACCCCAGCCCATTCCCCGGGCATGCTAGCTGGAATCAGCGACAGGTTGCAACCACATCCCACGACCACTGTGTGGATCGCGCAGACCGGGTCTTAGAGCTGCTGCACGTCGACCACGCCTGCGACCGCCTTGATCGCGCCGGCGATCTGCGGCGAGACCTTGAAGCGGCCGGGCAGATTCATCTCCACCTCGGTCTCGAGATCGAGCATCATCACCAGCGAGACCTCGCCGTCGCCGTTGGAGCGCGGCGCGATGCCGGGACTGCCGATCTTCGGCGCGGCACCGTTCGCTGGCGCCATCTCGGGTCCGGCGAGACGCTTGGCGATCGATTCCAGCGGCTTGGTGTCGCGCAGGAAGATGCGCAAGCCCTTTTGCGTCTTGGCCGCGGCGTCATCCAGCGGCTCGGCATGCAGCACGCGGGCGCGGACGTCCTCGCCCTGGAGCTCGGCGCCGAGCTGGAGCAGCACGGCGGCGCCCGGCTCCAGCACGTCGCGATATTGCGCGAGGCCTTCGGAGAACAGCACCGCCTCGAAATGGCCGGTCGGATCGGACAGGCCCATGATGCCCATCTTGTTGCCGGTCTTGGTGCGCCGCTCCATGCGCGAGACCACGGTGGCCGCGACCTTACCGGCAGTGGCGCCGGTCTTCACCGCGCGCGAGAACTCGGCCCAGCTCTGCACCCGCAGACGCTTCAGCACGGTGGCGTAATCATCGAGCGGATGTCCCGACAGGAAGAAGCCGATCGCGTCGTATTCGCGGCGCAGCCGCTCGGCCGGCAGCCACGGCTCGACCTGCGGCAGCATGATGCTGGGCGCATCCGCCGAGCCGCCGAACATGTCGTTCTGGCCGATGGTGGCGGCCTCGTGCGCGCGCTGGCAGGCGGCCAGAATCGAGTCCGCGCCGGCGAAGACGCGCGCCCGGTTCGGCTCCAGCGTGTCGAAGGCGCCGGCGGCGGCGAGGCTCTCGATGATGCGCTTGTTGATCGCGCGCGGATTGACCCGCGCGGCGAAGTCGGCGAGCGAGGTGAAGAGACCGTTCTTCGTGCGCTCCTCGATGATCTGGTCGATCGCCTGGATGCCGACGCCCTTCAGCGCGGCGAGCGCGTAGTAGATCGTCTTCTCGCCGACCTCGAAGGTCGCACCCGAGCGATTGATGTTCGGCGGCTCGACCTTGATGCCGAGGCGCTGCGCCTCGGAGCGGAATTCGGAAAGCTTGTCGGTGTTGTTGAGATCGAGCGTCATCGACGCCGCGATGAACTCCACCGGATAATGCGCCTTCATGTAGGCGGTGTGATAGGACACCAGCGCATAGGCCGCCGCATGGCTCTTGTTGAAGCCGTAATCGGCGAACTTCGCCAGCAGCTCGAAGATGGTCTCGGCCTGCCCTTTCGGCACGCCGTTCTTCACCGCGCCCGCGACGAAGATGTCGCGCTGCTTGTCCATCTCGGCGCGGATCTTCTTGCCCATGGCGCGGCGCAACAGGTCGGCGTCGCCGAGCGAATAGCCCGACATCACCTGCGCGATCTGCATCACCTGTTCCTGGTAGATGATGACGCCGAAGGTCTCTTTCAGGATCGGCTCCAGCACGGGGTGCAGATAATCAGGCTCCTCGTCGCCGTGCTTGCGCGCGCAATAGGTCGGAATGTTCGCCATCGGACCCGGGCGATAGAGCGCCACCAGCGCGATGATGTCCTCGAAACGGTCGGGACGCATGTCGATCAGCGCGCGCCGCATGCCCTGGCTTTCAACCTGGAACACACCGACCACGTCGCCGCGCGCCAGCATCTGGTAGCTCTCGGCATCGTCGATCGGCAGCGTCGCGAGATCGACGTGGATGTTGCGCGGCTTGAGCAGCTTGCAAGCAACGTCGAGCACGGTCAGCGTCTTCAGGCCGAGGAAGTCGAACTTCACGAGGCCCGCCGGCTCGACCCATTTCATGTTGAACTGGGTCACCGGCATGTCGGATTTGGGATCGCGGTAGAGCGGCACGAGTTCGCTCAAGGGGCGATCGCCGATCACGATGCCGGCCGCATGCGTCGAGGCGTGACGGGTGAGGCCTTCGAGGCGCTGGGCGATGTCGAAGGCGCGCGCCACCACCGGGTCTTCGTCGCGGAACGCCTGGAGCTTCGGCTCGCTCTCGATCGCAGCCGCCAACGTCACCGGCGCAGCGGGATTCTGCGGCACCAGTTTTGTGAGTTTGTCGACCTGGCCGTAGGGCATCTGCAGCACGCGGCCTACATCGCGCAACACGCCGCGCGCCTGCAGCGTACCGAAGGTGATGATCTGCGCGACCTGGTCGCGGCCGTAGCGCTGCTGCACGTACTGGATCACCTCGCCGCGGCGGTCCTGGCAGAAGTCGATGTCGAAGTCCGGCATCGAGACGCGCTCGGGATTGAGGAAGCGCTCGAACAGCAGGCCGAACTTGATCGGGTCGAGGTCGGTGATGGTCAGCGCCCAGGCGACCAGCGAGCCTGCGCCGGAGCCGCGGCCCGGCCCGACCGGAATGCCTTGCGACTTCGCCCATTTGATGAAGTCCGACACGATCAGGAAGTAGCCCGCGTATTTCATGCGCATGATGACGTCGAGCTCGAAGGCAAGCCGTTTGGCGTATGTCTCCTCCGTCGTGCCCTGCGACAGGCCGTGGACGCGCAGGCGGTTGGCGAGCCCCTCCTCCGCCTGGCGCTTCAATTCGGCGGCCTCGACCGCGGCCGCATCCGAGCTCGATGCGGCGCCGACGGTGAAGAACGGCAGGATCGGCTTGCGCGTCATCGGTCGGAACGAGCAGCGCTCGGCGATCTCCACCGTCGAGGCCAGCGCCTCCGGAATGTCGGCGAACAGCACCGCCATCTCGGCGCGGGTCTTGAAGCGGTGATCAGGCGTGAGCTGCTCGCGCTCGGTCTCGGCGATCAGTCGCCCGCCGGCGATGCACAACAGCGCGTCGTGCGCCTCGTAATCGTCGGTCGCGGCGAAATATGGCTCGTTGGTCGCGACCAGTGGCAGGCCTTTGGCATAGGCGATGTCGATCAGGCCGCTCTCGATGCGGCGTTCCTTGTCGGTGTTGTGGCGCTGCAATTCGATGTAGAGGCGGTCGCCGAACAGGCTGGCGAGACGCTCGCAGCGCAACGCCGCAATTTCGGCCTGCCCGGTGGCAAGCGCCAGCGAGATCGGTCCGTCCGGACCGCCGGTGAGCGCGATCAGGCCCTCGGTCTCGCCTTCGAGCCAGTCGAACTTGATGTGGGAGGCATGGGTATCCGGCGTCTCCAGGAACGCCCGCGAATTCAGCCGCATCAGGCTGCGATAGCCGCGCTCCTGCGCCGCCAGCAGCACCACGCGCGACGGCCCCAGCGCATTGCGCGCGTTCGGATCCTGGTCGCCGAAATCGATCGCGAGCTCGCAGCCGACGATCGGCTGGATGCCGGATCCCGCCATCTTGTCGGAGAATTCCAGCGCACCGAACATGTTGTCGGTGTCGGTCAGCGCTAGGGCCGGCTGGTGGTCCTTCTTGGCGAGCTCGGCAAGCTTGGCGATCTTGATCGAGCCCTTGAGCAGCGAATAGGCCGAGTGAACGTGAAGGTGGACAAATCCGGCGCTCGCCATGGTCGCGTAATGGCCTCTTGCAGGTGAAGTGGAGCGGTCGCCAGCTCCTCAAGGCATTATGCACTCGCCCGGCCGACTCGCTTCCCGATGGTGGGGTGTGGCGCCGCGAGAGTCCACGCCGGAGCGGCCAATCCGCCGCGTCGTCCCGCTTTTCCCCAACCGCGCCTCCTCAGAGCTGCGGAATCACCTGGGCCCAGATCGCGATCATCCCGACGAACAGCGTGATCGACGCCAGTGCAGCCGCTTCTTCCACGAAAACCCTGAACATGTCTCGCTCCCTTGCCTAGAACGTATAAAGAACATTGTTCTCATTTCGTTCTCAGGAGTCAAGCCGCCTGAACCATTCCGCAAGGGCATGGTTAACTTGTTGAACTCGAACAATAAAAAAGCCCCGGCGCAAGGCCGGGGCTTTCGACGACGCTCGAATTGAGCGATCAGTCTCAGTAGCGCGCGATAGGCATGCCGCCGAACTTGTAGTTCAGGCGGACGAGGCCCATGTCGACGTCCTGACGGATGCGCTCCGTGCCAGCGAAGCCGGCGAACGTCACGTCCTTGTCGGCCAGGAAGATGTGGTTGTACTCGACGCCAACCGACCAGTTCGGCGCGAAGCCGTACTCGAGGCCGGCACCAACAGTACCACCCCAGCGGGTGTCGCTGGTCGACGCGAGCAGCCCGCCGCCGAGGTCGGAGATCTCGTACTTGTCGCTGACCACAGCCGCACCGCCCTTGACGTAGAGCAGGACGTTGTTCCAGGCATAACCGACCTGGCCGGTGATCAGGCCGAACGCATCGATCTTGGTGCGGTTGCGGGTGGCGAACAGCGCGCTGACATTGTCGCCGGAGAAGTCGGCCCAGTTGCCCTGGCCTTCCACGCCGAACACGAACTGGCCGGACTGCCAGCGATAGCCGATCTGACCACCGACCGTGCCGCCGGTCGCATCGTGCGAGCCTTCGCGGCCGACGCCAACGAAATCCCAGGTGGTGCGAGCCGAACCGCCGCCGCCGTTGATGCCGATGTAGAAGCCGCCCCAGTCGTAGACCGCAGCGATCGCCGCAGGCGGAGCCTTGGTGTAGGGCCGCGCCGCGAGGTCAGCAGCCACCGCCGGCGCAGCCGCGCTGAGCGCGATCAGGCTGACAGCGGCAAGCAACAAATTCTTCTTCATTTGATTCCCGTTCCAGTTTCTTCAGTAGGCCCCCGGGCCGTGGGTCGTCATATCAGCGATCGACGGAATTGCTGTAACTTCGACGCAACAGTTAGAGCCAAAGGGCCGCGCTTCATTAATGAACGTTTAGCAGAGCGCGTGGGAAACCCTATGAAACAAGTGTTTTCTGTAGTTCCAATGTCGACAACACGACATAAACTGCATGCGCGCGTAACAACGTCGCGCGCACATTCGCGTGATTGGAGAATCCAGATGCGAGCCCGAGTTACTCTCCCCATTGTCGCCACATTTTCGCTCGCTCTCGCCACATTTGCGCTCGCGCTCAACGCAAGCACGCCGGCGCGCGCCTTCGGCAAGAATCATCCATTCTGTCTCACCGGCGACGAATGGCCGGGGCTGAGCAATTGCAGGTTCGATAGCTACGCGCAGTGTCAGGCGAGCGCATCGGGGCGCGCGCTGACCTGCATCGCCAATCCGTTCTTCGCAGGCCAGAGCGATGATCCCTACGCCTATCAAAATCGTCCGCGCGCGCAGACGCCAGGCTATTCATCAGGCTATTTCCTGTCGCGCTGAGATGCGCCGCGCGTGGCCTACGCTGATCGCAGCCAGCATGCTCCTTGCGAGCGCGCCTGCGCACGCGCAGACCTATGATCCGCGCTATCCGGTCTGCATGCAGATCTACGGTCCCGTCGGCTATTTCGACTGCCGCTATGGCTCACTTGAGCAGTGCAGATATCTCGCCGTCGGGCGTTCGGCGAGCTGCATCGTGAACCCGTATTTCCCATCAAGGACACCGACGCCCCCTCGCCGATCGAGCCCTGCCGCCGCTGGCGTCGGATAATCCCAACGATCCTATGGCCTCGTATCTCTCAGCTTTGCCAGGGCGTGTTGCGGATGCGCGTGCACGCGTTTGGCTTGCGGAAGCTGGGGTCGTGATCTTCGATGTAGTCGAAATTGACCGTCCCGAACGTCGTCTGCGGCTTCTTCAGGGCTGAGCAGGTCTGCACCTTCAGGAACTCGTTCTTGAAGTCACCACGCGGAAACGCAGTGATCACCTGGTCGCGCTGCTCCGGTGTGTAGTCGTCATATCCAACACCGACGACGTCCACCAGAACGCCTGCGTTGGTGAGAGCGATCTCCGGCCTCATATATTGCGGAATGCCGGGGGTGGTGTGCAGCGCGATCGCTTCCCACACCAGATCGGCCTGCGGCTCGGCAATGCCGCGCGCCTGCAGAAAGTCGCGCGCGGCGTCTGCGCCGTCGACCTCAAATCGCTTGGTCTCGGTGTGGTAGTGATCAACGAGGCCGAGGTCGTGAAACAGCGCTGCGACATAGAGCAGCTCGGAATCGAACTTCAGCTTCTGACGCAGCCCTTTGATCGCGCCGAACACATAGACGCGAACCGAATGGTTGAACAACATCTCGTCTTCGTAACTGCGCACCAGCTCGGTGGCTTCGCGCGCCAGCTTGCTGTCAGGAATTTCGACACCGGAGATCACACTCGTCATTTTCAGGCTCCTGGTTTCTGTTTCGGCTGATGCCCTTCGCGGTCAGGCTGCCTTCTCGAGCGCAGCCTGTGGCGTCTTTCGGAAGCTGATCGACATGCGATTGTACGCATTCATCAAGCTGATCGCGATCGTGAGATCGACCAGCTCGCGCTCGCTGAAGACCTTGCGGGCGGCTTGATAGGCTTCATCCGGAACGTTGGTCTCGGCGACGCGGGTCACCGTCTCGGCCCAGGCGAGCGCCGCGCGCTCACGTTCGTCGAAGAGATTGCCGGCCTCGGTCCATGCCTGCAGCAACGCGAGCTTTTCGATCTTCACGCCGCTCTTGAGCAGGTCGCGGGTGTGCATGTCCAAGCAATAGGCGCAGTTGTTGATCTGCGAAACGCGGAGATAGACGAGGGTGACCAGTGTCGCAGGCAGTCCGCTCTGCATGACGTAGCCGTAGACGCCGCCCAGTGCCTTCGCGCCTGCCGGCGCGATGCGGTTGTAGTTGAGACGTTCACTCATCTGCTTTCTCCTTGATGGATCAGGGGATGAAATGCTCCCTTCGCCCGTTAGGTGCCCCTGCACTAGTCCACAAAAAAGTACCAAAAACCTACAAAACTCGTGTACCAAGGTGCATGACCAAATCGCTGCGGCTGGAGCTCGATCGATCCGCGAAGACGCCACTGGCGGAGCAGATCCACAGGGGGATCAGAGCTGCCATCGAGAGCGGTGTGCTCGCCCCGGGCGCTCGCCTGCCCTCATGGCAGGATTTGGCGGCCCAGCTCGGCGTCGCGCGCGGCACCGTGCGTTCGGCGTATGAAAAGCTCTCATCCGCCCAACTGATCGTTGCAGCCCGCGCCACAGGCACGCATGTCGTGGACCGGCCGTCCTTCCCCGTTCGGCGGGACAAAGCCCCGGCCCCCGGCTCATTCATGGAGATGTACCAGGAACTCACCGCAGGGCCGGCGATCTTCCAGATGGGCGTGCCTGCGCAGGAGACCCTTCCTGCGACGCTGCTGGCGAGGATGCGCGCGCAGGCGGTTCGCGTTGAGGTGAGCGCGCCGGCGATTTACCGTGACCCGCGCGGCGAGTTGGAGTTGCGGCGCGAGATCGCGGCCTACCTTGCGCTGGCGCGCGGGATCGAATGCGCGCCGTCCCAGATCATCATCACCAGCGGCTTTAGCGGCGGGCTTGGTCTGGCGCTCCGTGTCCTTGGTCTCGAGCAGAAGAAAGTCTGGGTGGAGAATCCCGGCTTTCCCTTTACGCGGCGCGGCCTCGAGCTTGCGAGATTGTCGATCGCGCCGATCCCGGTTGACGCTGACGGCATCGATGTCGACTTCGGCTTGAAACATGCGCCTGATGCGGCACTGGTTGTGGTGACGCCAGGGCAGCAGGCGCCGCTCGGATTCACGCTGTCGCTGGCAAGACGCTCGCGCCTGCTCGACTGGGCGACCCAAAACAAGGCGTGGGTGATCGAAGATGATTATCTGAGCGAGCTTCAGCTCAAGGGCCGGGCCACGCCGGCGCTCGCCTCCCTCGATCGCGCCGGCCGCGTCATTCACATCGGCTCCTTCAGCAAGACCATAACCCCTGCCTTGCGGCTCGGCTTTGTGGTTGCACCGGCCGCACTGGCGTCGCGGTTTGCCGAAACTGCGGCGTGCCTCGCGCCGGCGCCCGGGCCAGCGGTGCAGCTCGCGACCGCCGATTTCATGCGCGACGGCCATTATCTCCGGCATCTTCGGCGAACGAAGCGGGTCTACGCAGCGCAAGGCGATGCATTGCTGAAATACCTTCGCCCGCGCACTGCAAATGTTGCGATTGCCGGATTGGCGGCTGTCCTGCGGTTGCCGAAGGAAGCAGCCGATCTTGCCATCGCCAGGGAAGCAGCACCGCTTGGACTGGCGCCCACGCCGCTATCGCTCTGGTATGCGTCGAGGGCTTGGGCCCGCCCGGGACTGTTGCTGGGCGTCGCGACGTCTCCGCTAAAGAGGATCGAGGCGTCCTGTGATCGGCTCCTTCAGATCATCGACCGTATTACGTGATCAGATTCCGAGTTCGGTGACCTTCACCCACCAGCGTGACGATCAAAGCCCCGCTTCGGGTGGCGATCACGGCGTGATCGCACTGAACGGTCGGCGCCAAGCTGCGCAGGATCGATGAGCCCCTGTATCCATCCGGTGAGGCCGCCACCCACGACGCCACGTTCAATGCATCTGGATTGAGCTACATGAAACCCGGATTGCGCGGGAGGTAGCTGCCCCAATCTCCGAACTGTCGGTTCGACATCAGCAGCATCGGAAACGTCAGACGCATCCCGTGGTCGATCGCCGCCTTGAGTGCAGGCTCGCTCGCGCCCGGCACGAAGGCCGAAATGGTCGGAAGATCGCTCTGCGCCGCGAACGACAACGCAGCAGCAAGCGCCGAGCCCATGAGATCTGGCCGGCGGACGGCAAGCGGGCCAATGTGTCCATCCGAAATATAGACATACCCGACGCACTCGCTGCCGGCGTGGATGGTGAACCCGCTCGTCTGGCTGTCGCCCAGGAGATACCGATGATGCTTCTCCCTGGAAACACCGAGTGCACTGACATCAATGGGCGCCAGCTCATCCAACCCGGCCGTCTTGGCCGTGAGAGATTCAAGACGAAGCCGCGGCTCAGCCAACCGCGACGCCAGCCGGTCACGAGACACGCTGACCATGTAGATCGGACAGCGCGGGAACAGTCCGTTGCGGATGTAGAGGCCTTGAGACACGTTGTTGAACGTGAAGGTGATCAGCGCTTTGACAGATGCTCCGCGCTTCTCTGCGTGAGCAAACATCTTGCTGATGAGTTGATTGCCAATGCCGTCGCTCTGGCGATCCGGGGTCACGAACAGCTGCGCCAGAAACCAAAGCTCGCCACAAACCCAACTCCACGCGAAGCCGACGATTTCTCCGTCATCATCGGCGACCCATAAACCTCCGGGATCGTCCGTGAGCGAGAAGGCCTGAAAATTCTGCGGGCGGGAGGATGCCATTTTTCCAAAGCCCCGCCTCTCAGTAAGTTCGTTGATGCTGGCGACCACGATCTCGTCGGCTCTCGCCAAGTCGTCCATGCGAGCCGGTCGGCACACGACAGCCATTCTCGAATCCTCCCCGGGATCAGCACGCCCGGCCAACCGCAGTCGGGCCGGAGCGTAGCGCCTTCGACTGACATCCTGAACAGGATGAGAGCGACGAAATCCTCAGCCGGGAATCAGGCCAGCGGCCGGATGTTCTGGTTCATGCGGAAGAAGTTCGTCGGGTCGTATTTCGCCTTGATCCGCTGCAGGCGCCGGTAGTTCGGTCCATAGGCAGCAGCGACGGGATCGCCTGTCTCATCATCATCGAGATAATTGACATAGCGGCCGGAGGCAAAGAAGGGCCGCATCCTCTCATGGGTTTCGCGCGCCCAGGAGATGCAGCGGCTCGTATCGCTAGCCTGCGTCCACTGCGCGAGGATCAAGAAATTGTAGCCTTCCTGCCGATGCGGAAATGCCGTGTCCCCGGCATCGATACGGGCCGCCGCACCGTGGATGTGCTCAAGAAGCAGCTGCCCCATGGGAGTCGGACAGCGCGCGAAACATTCGATCATGGTCCCAATCGCACCATCACTCAGCTCCCTCAGGAAGTTCGATTTCCAATAGTTGAAAGCGCCTTTCGGATAGTTGGCGTCGAGCATGCGGTTGAGCTCGCAATAGGGCATCGGCCCGACTGCATCCAGGATCGGAGCCCCGAACTGTTTCAGCGGCCGCATCGCTCGTTCGGCCTCCGCCACCGGACCGCAATGGCTGGTGACCAGGACCGCGACCTCCGTGCCGGACCCATCGGGCGCATGGGTCAGGGATGCGAATAACATGTGCTCGTCCGCGAGCGAGCGCGTGCTGGCCCGGAAGAATTCCAGCACGTCACGGGAGCGCTCGATGGGGTGGATGATCGGACCGCCGGTGATGATCGGCCCGACCGTATGAAGATCATATTCGAGACTGGTGGCGATCCCGAAGTTTCCGCCGCCGCCGCGGATCGCCCAGAACAGATCAGGCCCGTCTTGCTTGCTGACCCGCAAAACCTTGCCGTCGGCGGTAACAAGTTCGACGGCCCGCAAATTGTCCAGTGCGAGGCCGTACTTGCCCATCAGCCAGCCCAGTCCTCCGCCGAGCGTCAGCCCGGCGATCCCGGTGGTCGAGATCACGCCCCCGGTGACCGCAAGCCCGTGAAGTTGTGTTTCGCGATTAAGCTCGCCCCAGGTGACCCCGCCCTGCGCCCACACCGTCTTGCCGACAGGGTCGACCCGGACGCCCTTCATGGGCGAGAGGTCGATCATGATACCGCCGTCGATGGTCGCACGACCTGCCACATTATGGCCGCCGCCGCGAACCGCGACCTCGAGGCCGAGCTTGGTCGCAAGAACGACGGCATCCACGACATCGGACACACTGCGGCACCTGGCGATCAATGCCGGCCGTTTGTCGACCAGCCCGTTGTGGATCTTTCGCGCCTCCTCGTAGCCCTCGTCCCCCGGCTTGAGGAGTTGTCCTCCGAACGAGGCGTTGAGATCGGCGGCAGCGCTGGCGACAGATGCGATGGACGACATGACATGGTCTCCTCAGCTTGACCCGTCATATCCTCGATCGTGGCCTGTCTTGGAGCAAATCCGAAGATTTCAGGTGACGATGAATTGATTTCACCTAGACTGGCGGCATGTACAAGCTGCCGCCCCTGATCGAGCTGCGTGCTTTCGAAGCTGCCGCCCGCCATCTGAGCTTCAAGAAAGCGGCGGCAGAACTCGGCGTCACGCCAACTGCGATCAGCCACCAGATCGGGTTGCTCGAGCAGTATTGTGGTCGCGCGCTGTTCCGCCGCAGACCACGGCCTCTCTCGTTGACCGATGCCGGAGCGCGGCTTTTCCCCGCCATTCGTGGCGGCCTTGAGGTGTTTGCCGCTGCCATTGCGGCCGTCAGGCACGAAGGCGACCAACAGCCTCTCCGGGTGACGACAACCAATGCTTTTGCCAGCCGCTGGCTCGTGCCCCGCCTGCCCCTGTGGCGGAAGCTGCATCCCGATGTGCCACTGGAAGTCATCGGCACTGACTCGGTGCTCGACTTGCAGGCCGGAGATGGCGATGTCGCCATTCGCTATGCGACTAGCCGGGCACGGCCGACAGACGGAATCGTCGATGATCTCTTCAGCGATACATTCTGGCCGGTTTGCAGTCCGCGTTTGCTTGCAACGGAGCGCCTGAAGAGACCAGTCGACCTTGCAAACCACGTTCTGATTCACTCCTATTGGTCGCCGGCCGATCGTGAGCCGCCGACATGGCAGAGATGGCTCGCCGCGGCTCAGCGCGGGTGGCGCGAAGTGCCCCAGTTCAAGGACATGCAGCACCTGAGTTTCCGGGAGGAACTGCACGCCATCGAGGCGGTGATCGCCGGGCAAGGAGTCGGGGTTTTCAGTGATGTGCTCGTGGCACACGACCTCGCGGCTGGTACGCTCGTGAAGGCGTTCAAGTTGAGCTTGCCTGGCTACGGCTTCCATGTGGTCAGTAAGCCAGGCCATCCGCGCGCGCGAACCATCCGGGCCTTCTCGGAGTGGTTACGGTCAAGTCCTTGATCCGCTTCTTCGTGTCCTTCGAGATGTCCACTCCCCGTTACTGCGGTTCAGTCCAAATTGACCAGCAACGTCTCCGGCCATTCGAAAGGAGACGCGCTGGCCTTGGTGTCTCCGTGTCCTACACCGGTGTATAAATCACGAGCTTCAGCGCGGGATCGTCGTTGGCCTGAAAACTCGTGTGCTCGAACCGGAGCACGCCCTTGGTCGGATGGTTCATGGTCTTCAGGCCCGAGGCGGTGCTGCGGATCTCGTGCGCCTCCCACCATTTGACGAATTCCGGACTGCCCTGGCGCAGTCGCGTGAGCAGCTCGGTGAAGGCGGGATCGCCGGCCCAGACGTCGTGAGTGGCGCGAAACATCGCGACCATGCTCTTGGCGACCTCGGTCCAGCCCGCGCCGTAGAATTTTCGCGTCTGCTTGTTCGTCAGCACCAGCAGCAGCGTATTGCGATCCTGCTCCGGCAGCTGTCCGAAGCCAAAGACCTCCTCGGCCGCCGCGTTCCAGGCCAGCACGTCCCAGCGCCGGCCGGTGATGTAGGCCGGCTGCGTCAGGCTCTCGATCATCCGCCGGATGGGCGGCGGCACGATCTCGGGCACGAAGGCGGCCCTCGCGCCGTCGCGCGCCAGCGCCTTCAGATGGGCGTGCTCGGTCTTGCTGAGCCGCAGCGCACGGGCCAGTGCGTCGACGGTGGTGACCGAGGGGCTGACGGTGCGGCCCTGTTCGAGGCGGATGTACCAGTCGACGCCGATACCAGCGAGCTGCGCGACCTCCTCACGCCGCAGCCCCGCGGTGCGCCGCCGGCGGCCCGCCGGAAGACCCACGGATTTCGGCGATAGCTTTTCGCGGCGGGACCTGAGGAAATCGCCGAATTCGACGCGGCGTGGGTCGGCCATTGTTGTCGCTCCCGCGATGGAGGGTCCTTAGAATACTAGGATAATACCAGGCCTTCATGTCCCCTACAAGGCGGCGCATATGCGCTTCACCGACTTTGAGGTGAACATCATGAAAGCTGCCGTGCTCAAATCTTTCGGTTCGCCGCTGGTGATCGAGAATGCCCCCGAACCGGTGCTCGGCACCGGCGAGGTCATCGTCGACGTCGTCGCCACGCGCGTGCTGTCCTACATGAACGAGGTCTTCGACGGGACGCGCAATTATGCGCTCGACCTGCCGATCATCCCCGGACCCGGCGGCATTGGGCGGGTGCGCGCGATCGGCCCGGACGCAACCAAGCTTGCCATCGGCGACTGGGTGTTCTGCGACCCGACGGTGCGTTCGCGCGACGATGCCGTTGCGCCAGACATCGCCCTGCAAGGGCTCACCGCCGCCGGCCCCGGCGGCCTGCGCCTGCAAAAGCATTTTCGCCACGGCTCGTTTGCCGAGCAGATGCGCCTGCCGACCGAGAACGTCACACGCCTCGGCGCGATCGCGCCGGAGGAAGCGACGCAATGGTGCGCCCTTGGCACGCTCCTGGTGCCCTATGGCGGCTTCCTCGCCGCGAACCTGCGACCAGGCGAGACCGTCCTGGTGAGCGGGGCCACCGGCAATTTCGGCAGCGCCGCCGTCTCGGTCGCGCTGGCGATGGGCGCGGCCTGCGTGGTCGCCCCCGGCCGCAACGAGAAGATCCTGGCCGACCTCGTCCGCCGCTTCGGCGCGCGGGTCAAGCCGGTCAAGCTCACCGGCGTTGAGGACGACGACCGCGAGAGCATGAAGCGCGCCGCACCGGGCCCGATCGACTGCGTGTTCGACATCATGCCGCCCTCGGTCAGCACGAATGTGGTGCGCGCGGCGATCATGGCGGTGCGCGCTTACGGCCGTGTCGTGCTGATGGGCGGCGTCGGCATGGCGGGCGGCGCGGGGCTCGAGTTGCCCTACCCCTGGATCATGCGCAACTGCATCACCATCCACGGCGTCTGGATGTACCCGCCGGACGCCGCCAGCCGCCTGATCGCGCTGGTGCGCGCCGGGCTGCTCAGGCTCGACGAGTACGAGGTGACGGCGTTCGATCTCGACCACGCCAACGAGGCGGTGGCACAAGCCGCGGCCAATAGCGGGACGTTCAAATTGACCGTGATTCGGCCGTAACGGCGGCGCGGCGCTGCGATGCGCCGTCGCAGCCGATTTGCTGGATATATCAAATAGCTGCAATGCATGACCCCGATCGTGGCCGGCAGCAGCCGGCTACTGTGCATGGGGTTGTTTTCGCGTTTTTTTAATCGAGCTCGACGACCTGGCCGTTCGACAGCGAGACTCGCCGGTCCATGCGGCTGGCGAGCTCCATGTTGTGGGTGGCGATCAGCATCGACACCTGGGTCGCCTTGACCAGCTGCATCAGGGCCTGAAAGACGTGGTCCGCGGTATGCGGATCAAGATTGCCGGTCGGCTCGTCCGCAAACAGCACGCGTGGCGCATTGGCGACCGCTCGCGCGATCGCGACGCGCTGCTGCTCGCCGCCGGACAGCTCGGCCGGGCGATGGGTGATGCGGTCGCCGAGGCCGAGATAGCCCAGGATATCCTTGGCGCGTTTGACGCTCTCGGACTTCTTCAGGCCGCGGATCATCTGCGGCAGCATGACGTTCTCCAGCGCCGAGAACTCCGGCAGCAGCCGGTGCGACTGGTAGACGAAGCCGATATCGGTGCGGCGCAGCTGCGTGCGCTCGATATCAGGCAGCTGCGAGGTCGGCACGCCCGAGACATAGACCTCCCCGGAATCCGGCGCCTCGAGCAGCCCCGCGATGTGCAGCAGCGTCGACTTGCCCGAGCCCGACGGCGCCACCAGCGCGACCGACTGCCCGCGCCACAACGCCAGCTTGGCGCCGTCGAGGATCGTCAGCGGCACCTCGCCCTGCAAGTACTGCCGCTTTATCTCGTGGAGATAAATGACCGGTACATCTTCCGCCCCCTGCTGCTGCTCCATCAGCCCCTCACTCGTACCGGAGCGCTTCGACGGGATCGAGGCGCGCGGCGCGCCACGACGGGTACAGCGTCGCCAGGAACGACAGCGTCAGCGCCATGACGACGACCGCCGTGGTCTCGCCGATGTCGATCTCGGCGGGCAGCTTCGACAGGAAATAGAGTTCCGGCGAGAACAGCTCGGTGCTGGTGAGCCAGGACAGGAATTGCCTGATGGATTCGATGTTGAGGCAGATCACGAGACCGACGAAGAAGCCGACCAGCGTGCCGACCACGCCGATCGAGGCGCCCGTGATCAGGAAGATGCGCATGATCGAGCCCTGCGAGGCGCCCATGGTGCGCAGGATCGCGATGTCGCTGCCCTTGTCCTTCACCAGCATGATCAGGCCGGAGACGATGTTCAGGGCCGCGACCAGCACGATCATGGTCAGGATCAGGAACATCACATTGCGCTCGACCTGGAGCGCGTTGAAGAAGGTCGAGTTGCGCTGCCGCCAGTCGACCAGGAACACAGGGCGGCCCGCGGCCTCCGTCACTGCCTTGCGGAAGGCGTCGATCTTGTCGGGATTGGTGGTGAACACCTCGATCGAGGTGACGTCGTTGCTGCGGTTGAAATAGGCCTGTGCCTCCACCAGCGGCATGAACACGAAGCCGAGATCGTATTCGGACATGCCGATCTCGAACACGGCGACGATCTTGTACGGCTTGATGCGCGGCGTCGTGCCCATCGGGGTGACCGCGCCCTTCGGCGCCACCAGCGTCACGCTGTCGCCGGCATGCAGCGACAGCTGGTCGGCGAGGCGGCGGCCGATCGCGACGCCCTGCCCCTCGTCAAAGCCTTCGAGCGAGCCCTGCTTGATGTTCTTGGCGATCGAGGTGAGGTTGTTGAGGTCGTCGGAGCGGATGCCGCGCACCAGGACGCCCGAAGCGTTCCATGGCGAAGACGCCAGCGCCTGACCATCCACCACGGGAGCAGCGAGCCGGATGCCCTCGACCTGGCTGAGGCGGTCCGCGACGTCCTTCCAGTCGGTCAGCGGCGATTCCAGCGGCTGGACCAGGATATGGCCGTTGAGACCCAAGATCTTGTCGAGCAGCTCCTTGCGGAAGCCGTTCATGACGGCCATGACGATGATCAGCGTCGCCACGCCCAACATGATGCCGAGAAAGGAGAACCCGGCGATGACCGAGATGAATCCCTCCTTGCGGCGCGCCCGCAAATAGCGCCCCGACAGCATCCACTCGAATGGCGCAAAAGGCGCGGTCTGCACGGTTTCGGTCATGGTCTCATCCATCGCTCGATAATCCCATGATTCGGGGTCAATTGTGGCCGGATTGGCGGCCGCGATATCGCGCGATGAACAATATTCAGCCAACCAGCCTTATCAGCCCACAAGTCTTGCGACCGCGTCCGCAGGCGACATGGTCTCTCGGGCACCGTCGCTGCGCCGCTTGATCTCGACCTTGCCGTCGGCGAGCCCCTTCGGCCCGATCATGATCTGCCAGGGGATGCCGATCAGGTCGGCGGCAGCGAATTTGGCGCCGGCGCGCTGGTCGGTGTCGTCGTAGAGCACGTCGACGCCCTTGGCCGTGAGCTCGGCATAAAGCTTCTCGCAGGCCGCATCGACGGCCGCATCGCCCTGCTTGAGGTTGAGAATCGAGACGCGGAACGGCGCGACGGCCTCCGGCCATTTGATGCCGGCGTCGTCGTGACAGGCCTCGATGATGGCGCCAAGCAGGCGCGAGACGCCGACACCGTAGGAGCCGCCATGGATCGGCACGTCGACGCCATCGGGGCCGGCCACCAGCGCCTTCATCGGCCCAGAGTATTTCGTACCGAAATAGAAGATCTGGCCGACCTCGATGCCGCGGGTGTTCACCCGCTTGTCCGCAGGCACCTCCTGCTCGAACCGCGCGGAATCGTGAACGTCCTCGGTCGCAGCGTACAGCGAGGTCCACTGCTTGATGATCGGTGTCAGGTCACCCTCATAATTGACGTCCTCGCCCGGCACCGGCAGGTCCAGCACGTCGCGATTGATGAACACGCCGGATTCGCCGGTCTCTGCCAGCACGATGAACTCGTGGCTGAGATCGCCGCCGATCGGGCCGGTCTCGGCGCGCATCGGAATCGCCTTCAGTCCCATCCGTGCGAAGGTGCGCAAATAGGCGACGAACATCTTGTTGTAGGCGACCCGCGCCGCCGCCTCGTTGAGGTCGAACGAATAGGCGTCCTTCATCAGGAACTCGCGGCCGCGCATCACGCCGAACCGCGGACGCTGCTCGTCGCGGAATTTCCATTGAATATGATAGAGATTGAGCGGCAGGTTCTTGTAGGACTTCACATAGGCGCGGAAGATCTCAGTGATCATTTCCTCGTTGGTCGGTCCGTACAGCAGCTCGCGCTTGTGGCGGTCGGCGATGCGCAGCATCTCCGGGCCATAGGCATCGTAGCGGCCGCTCTCGCGCCAGAGATCGGCGAGCTGCAAGGTCGGCATCAATACCTCGATCGCGCCGGAGCGGTCCTGCTCCTCGCGCACGATCTGCTCGATCTTTTTGAGCACGCGGAAGCCGAGCGGCAGCCAGGCATAGATGCCGGCGGCCTCCTGCCGGATCATGCCGGCGCGCAGCATCAGCCGATGCGAGACGATCTCCGCCTCTTTCGGATTTTCCTTCAGGATGGGCAGAAAGAATCGCGACAACCGCATGGCAACACTCTAGGAATCAGTGACGGGTTGCAGTGAAACCGGATTGGGAGCGAAAACACAAGACCGAGAATGAGGAAAAGCCGCTAACGCGGCGGAATTCCTGTCATTTTTCCGTCGACTTCAGGTTTGACTTGAGCAGCAGCATGCCCTGCAAAGCCGGCGCTCCTAGGGCGACGCCACCTCCAGTTCATCCTCCAGCGTGATCCTCTCGAAGTCGGTCACCAGCGCGTCGATCCGCACGTGCCAGCGGCCGGCGAAGGGCAACTCGACCTTGCGGACATGCCAGTAGCCGTCCGGCCCCAACGAGGCATCCCGTTCCATCGGCTCGATGCCGCGCTCAGGCAGACTCAGCGTCAATGTCACCTCCTTGGCCGCGAGCGACGTCCCCTCGCCGGTCATGAGCTGAAGCACGAAATCGTCGACGCCGGCCTTCCCAGGAGACACCAGCACCTGGAACATTGCCTTGTCGCTGTGAATATGGATCGCCAAGGGCGTCTCCGGAACGATGCTCCGCGGCGGCGGCGTGAAGCGCCAGCCGGCGACGACCGCGAAGATGATGAGTGCGATCGCGCATTCGAACAGGATCGAGCGCTTGAGGGACGCGGCCTCGTGATCCCTTGCCAGCGTCGGGGTCAGGTGAAAGCGGTTGAGCGCGGCGAGTGCGAGCAGCACGAGGACCAGCGCGAGCTTGATGGAAACGATGAGGCCGTAGCGGGTCTCGACCAGCGCCGATGGCTTTTCGAGCTGGACGATGGCGAGCACAAGGCCGGTCAATGCCAGCGTGGCGACGACCGGCACGGCGGTGCGGGAGAAGCGGTTTACGACAGGCAAGGCCATGGCCACCGGCTTCGACACCAGCGCAACGAGGGGCGCCAGCGCCCCGATCCAGAACGCGACGCCAAGGCCATGGAGGAAAATCGCCGGCCGCGTCAACATTTCGGGCGGAGCCGTGGCGGCGTGCCCGGTCATGGCCAGCGACAGGCCGACGCCGATGAACGCGATGAACGCAAGACCGCGCGGGTACCACGCGCTGCGCAGCGCCACCAACGCAAGCAGCATCGCGGCGATGGCGATCAGCGATGCGGGACCCGCGCTCGTCGCGAACGCCACCATCCAGGGGGCCATGGTCGCAAGAGCCACTGGCGGCAAGCCGAGGAGATCGAGGCCCAACGCACCAAGGGACACCACCGCGCTCGGAAGGCCGACCGCGAGTGCCACACGCGGCACGGTCGTGCCCGTCATCGACCACGCGATCCAGCGCGCAAACCATACGCCGCCGACGCCGACAAACAGCCCGAGGTAAAGGCCGACCCGCGCCAGCCAGATGAGCGCGCTCAACCCGCCTTCTGTATTCGCGGGAGGCTTCGTCCCTGTCGGCAGGCCGATCGAGAAGACCACCGATCCCGCGATGGGATGGCCGTCCTGCGAAATCACGCGATAGCTGACGACCGCCGTGCCCTGCGGCAGGTCCGGCGGCACCGCAACCGAAATCGTTTCGCCCGACGCGTTGATGCGCACACCGTCCCGCGCCCTGCCCGTGCCATCAATCAGCTGGACCGCGCCCGGTGTCACCGCCTCGTTGAAGCGCAGCACCACGGCCTTCGGCGCGCGCGCAAGCATGCTGCCGCTGGCCGGCTCGACCGCGACCAGCGCCGCATGCGCGGACGCGCCGGTCGCGAAGCCGACAACGATGAGTAGCGTCGCAAGCGCGGCGAGCAGGCGCATCACGGTTTCGGCAGTAGCTTCACCCCGGGCGCCGGCGACTTGCCCTCGTGTGAATGCCCTCCTGCCCCCTCTGCCGGGATTTCGATCCAGCGGCTGACGCCGGTCTCGCATTCCTGGACGACGGGGAAGTACAGGGTCGTGTTTGGCTTTAGCGAGCCAGTCAGGACCGTGTGCATGACGAACTCGTCATAGTTCTTGTCCGGCAGCTTGCCGCCGGACCACATCACCTCCTTGACGCCGGAAGAGAGCTTGTTGCCGTGATAGTCGTATTCCCCGGCATATTTGCCCTCGACGACATCGACGTTCCAGCCCGCCTTCGGCATCGGCTTGACAGCGATCACCCCTTCAGGGATCTGCACGCGGATCTTCACCGTGGGCGAGCCCGCACAGCCGTGCGGTACGGTAAACACAGCCTTGTACGACGCGCCGACCGTGGCTTGCTTCGTCTCGAGCGACACGTGCGCCGCCGCCGGCGAGATGGCGAACGCAGCAATCAGGATCGGGCAGGATCGCTTCAACATATTCGGTCTCCCGGAGGCCAGATCAGCCTCATCACATCTTCATTCCCGAGTGATCCGGCATTTTCTTCATGTCCATATGGCCGGAGTGCCCGGCGCCGCCGGGCGCCGGCGCGCCAACAGCCTGGACGTCGAGAGAGACGGCGACTTTGCCGGCATTCTCGAACTGAAGTGTCAGCGGCACCTTGTCGCCCTGCTTGAACGGGCCCTTTAGCTCCTGGAGCATCAAATGATTGCCGCCGGGCGCAAGCTTCACGGTCTTGCCGGGATCAATGACGAGCCCCTTGTCGAGCGGGCGCATCTTCATCACGCCATTGTCCATCGCCATCTCGTGAATCTCGGCCTTCCCCGCGATGTCGGCGGAAACGCTGACCAGCCTGTCCGCCGCCGCCCCCTTGTTCTCGATGGTGAGATAGCCGCCCGCGACCTTGGCGCCGCCCGGCGTCGCCCGGCTCCAGGCCTGCGAGATGACGAGATCGCCGGCCTTGACGTCGTCGGCGCGCACGGGGGCGGCGAACATTGCGGCGGAAAGCGCTGCGAGCGCGAGGATGCGTGAGAGCTTGGTCATGTCCTTTGCCTTTCTTGTCGTAAACATCACTCCACCCCTCAGAACGTGTACTTGCCGGCGACAATGAAGGTTCGCCCCGGGAACGGATGGAACAGGAAGTACTGCTCGTTGAAGAGATTATCGATGCCGAAGTCGAATGCGAAGTTCTTCGTCGCGTTATAGTGCACCTTCAAGTCCACAACGAAGAAGTTATCGAACGCGCCATAGACGTGGGAGACGCGATCCGTGTTGTCCAGCGTCGAGTACTGCTTGCCGCTGTAGCGTGCAGCAACCGTGTAGGCCCAGCTATCGTTCGGCCGGTAGGTCACGCCGAACTTAGCGCGCCAGTCGGGCACGTAAGGCACGCGCTTGCCGACCACAGTCGTGGGCAGATTCGTCAGAGGATCAATTCCGGCCCAGCCCGCGTCGGCCAGGATTCGCGAGTCGACATAAGTTACGCTGCCGAACAGCTGCAGACCACTGACGAGAACGTTGTCCTTGTCGGCGGACAACTCGATACCCTGCAACCTGATCGCATCGACATTGCTGATCACGGTCGTCGGCGTTTGCACCTTCGTGATCGGATTGGTGACGAGGTTGGTCTGGGAGATGATCGCATGATCGGTGTGCTCCCGGAACAGGGTCAAGCGGATGCGGCCGTCGCTCCATCTGCGCTCGATGTTCAGCTCACCTGTCAGATCCTGCTCGGGGAACAGGTTGGGATTGGCGATCGTCGCTACGCCGCCGACTGTCAGGTTCTGATAGAGCTCCATGACGGTCGGATAGCGATAGGCCTGCCCGAAGTTTGCCGTGATATTCCAGTCCTTGTTCGGATCAAAGGACAGCGACGCCTTCGGTGAAAAATTCGTCGAGGCGAGTTGCGATTGTTGAACCGCAGCGATCGATGTAATCGCGCCGGCAGCGTTCGTCGCGGTGCTGATATTGAAACCATCCTGGGCTCGCCAGGTTTCGAACCGACCACCGAGCGTGAGCTTCAGATTGGGAAGGATCCTCCAGGCATCCTGAAGCCAAATCGCACCGGTCCGGGTCTCACCCTGCCCCTGCGAGTAGAGCGTGCCCGTCCCGGTGTCTCCCGTCGTATTCCAAACGGATGACGCATAAACGGGACTTTCCAGGCGATAACGATCACCATGCATGCCGAAACTGACCTCGTGCGGTCCGTCATAACCATACGGCCGCCAGATCCCCCTGGCATCGGCATTCTGCCAGTTGGTGCCGTCCATCCTCGTGATCTTCCCGTTCTGGGAATAGCCGACGCCTGTGGGCGTGATCGTGAACGGATTGAGCTGGATGTCCTGGAGATAGTTGTAGCTCGACGCCGAAAGGTCGAAATCGTAGGTGCCCTTGGTGTCGCTCTTGATCGCAACGGCGTTGCTGACATGGGTCTGGTCCCAGACATATTTGCCCGTGGCAAATCCGGACAGGCCCGCGAATGTGGGCGCACCCGTCGCTGCTGATTTCAAGTAGGTCTGGGGATCGGAGACCTGGTGGTTATTCCAGATCGCAAACGAATAGGTCGCCTGCACCTGCGCCGTCACGTCATAGGAAAGGCGGATGTTACCGGACGTCTGCTGCGAATGCGCGAGGATGCCCGTGCCCACCACGTTGGCCGCAACGCCCTGCTTGTTGAGCGCCGAAAACGCACCGGTCGTACCGGCCGGGATGCTGCCACTCGTCGTGTAGGTCAGGGGCTGCTGGTAGCTATCGAGATAGTTGGCGCTGACGAGCCAGGACAGCTTGCCGTCGCGATTGCCCGCAGCGGCGCTGGTCTGGCTGGTCACGTAGGTGTCCTTGGTGCCGTATTGATTCCAGGGCATCACGGACACGGTTTCCTTGGCGACTGCAAACGGCTTGTCCGGCATCTTTGACGAGATCAGCAGCACGCCGCCGATCGAGTTGCCGGGATAGGCGGCCGCGAACGGCCCGTTGAGATAGTCGACCCGACCGATCGCTTCTGGCGAGATCAGGTTCCACTTCGGCGAGGCATTCGTGTTGTTGTTGCCGATCAGCGCCGAGATCAGGAGATCGTCGTAGTAGATTAACGTCCGCGAGCTCGAATTGAGGCCCCAGCTTCGCGTCGCGAGCACGGCATTGTTGTCCCCGTCGTTGCGCTTCCGCACGAACAGGCTCGGCATATATTTGACGGCGTCCTCGGGGTCCTTGAGGTTGATAGTCTCGTCGACCTCTTTCGCCGTGACGCTGAAGGAGCGCTGCGGCAATTGATAACGTGCCACGGCGGCCGGCGGCTCGAGTGACACGCGGGCACTGCCTGCACCTTGCTCGGCCGCGACGGCGGGGGCGGCCCGCTCGGTGGCGGGCTTTGCCGACCGGTTCTGGACGGCGACCGTACGCGCCGCCGGCTTGCGCGGCTTGGGCTTCACTACCGCGGGGGCATCGACGGTGACCGGCGGCAGCACGACGTTACTGCTCTGAGCGAAAACTCCGCTCGACGACGCCAGCAGCGCGGCCTGAATGGCAACGATGCTCACGCCGCGGCGGGCATGACAACGTAACATGGGGCATTCCTGACGCCGGCTTTCTTCCCGGCTGTTCGACAGCATCAATCGCCAGCGGACGAGCCGCGGCGACGGTGGAGGTCGTCAGGAAATTCGAGGAGGCGCGCGCGCCTGGGTACTTGAGCCCTTGTGGGTGAAAACGGCAGATACATCCGCCGCGTGCCACACTACGCTTTCGACGTGGCGGGAGGGAATCGCGAACGCCGGCTGCGGCGGCGAATCGAGCGATGCGCCCGCCTGCGCCAGGCAACACAGCGCGCACGCACCGGCGTGTGCGCTGGGGCCGCCGGTTTGATCGTTCAGGCCCCCCTGCTCACCCCCGCTGTGGCAGATGACGCCGGCGGACAGCGGATCGACACCGGCCTGACCGGCCGCCAGACAGGCGGCAATCGGCGCCAGCACCTGCATCGCCAGGGCGAGCAGGACAACGGGTAGGAATTTTTGCAGCCGCGCGTGCATCCGCCGAACCATTCGTTCGCCTGCTAACTAAACATCGTGCCTGCCCCAAGTCGAGGTCAGTTCCACCGTCTGCTTGCCCCGGCGCAAATTTCTCGAAAAACTGTGGTCGGAGCCCCCTACCCAAGGTCGGAGGGCCGGCATTTGAGACAAGTCAAAGGCCCCCACGGTCCACAGATTTCCTATATTTGTCATATACTTATAAAGCCGCAAACCCGATCATTTCGTCAGCTGCTCTTATTTTGAACAATCGTTGCCGAAAATGATGACAAGTGAGAAAAGTTGATCTAGCATTCTCTTGCTCAGGCGCTGACCGCGAGGTCGTGGCCTGGTGGTCCAAGTCTCGGGAGGAGCCCCTGGCGCGCAAAACGCAGCGTCGCCCCGTCAATCAAGAGCAAATCTTAGAATCGGGGATAATAGGGTCGACACAATTTTTGAGCGGGGCCAGGGCCCCGCTCTTTTTTTGCCTGCATGGCTGAAGCACCGATGAAGGCTCCCCCCCCCCATCCGATCGAACGCAGTTTTGAGCTGGCGGCCTCGCGCTGCGCCGATCTGACGCCGAGGGTCTATCAGCGCCTGTTCGAAGAGCATCCGGAAACCCGGATGATGTTTCGCTCGCAAGGCAGCGAGCTCGTGATGGGGTCGATGCTCGCGCTGGCCATCGAGGCGGTCCTCGACTTCACCGATGAGCGTTCTGGGCATTTCCGGCTGATCGCCTGCGAGGCCGCCTCGCACGAGGCTTACGGCACGTCACGCGACCTCTTCATTGCCTTCTTTGCGATCATCAGGGAGACGCTCCGCGATCTGCTCGGTGATGAATGGTCACCGGACATTGCAGAGGCCTGGGATGCATTGCTCGTGGCGATCGACGCATTCGCCGGCGTGCCGGCCTGACGCTTTGCGCTGCACCAAGGGTGGCTTGCTGCGATCGCGCGATTGATTGCAGATTGAGTGACGTCAGCTCTTGTGAGACACTTTCAGACATCGGTCGCGCAAGCAATGACGCGCCGACGATAAAATTTTACGGGAGCGAGCGATGTCCGGGACGAAAGATTTCTCGACGACGAGGCGCGATCTTCTTCAGGCGGCAGCGACCGCCGGCGCAGCGACTGCCATCCTCGGCAGCATGGGCATAAACCCAGCACTTGCAGCCGAAGTCGGACGATCCGAGAAGCCGCTGAAAGCGGCCTTCTCCAACGCAGGCCTCCAGGCCACCTGGTGCGCGCAGGGCAAGCAGGCCGCGGAATTCTGGGGCAAGCTGTTCAATGTCGAGGTGACCTGGTTCGATGGTCAGCTCGACGCCGTCAAGCAGCGCGCCGCGATCGACAACATGGCCTCGCAGAAATGGGATTTCGTCGCGATCCAGGCTTTCGGCATCGGCACCCTCACCCAGCCCGTGCAGAAGATGATCGACGCCGGCACGCCCGTGATCGACATGGATACGCTGATCGCGCCGCTCGACCAGATCAATGTCCATTCCTTCCTTGCCCCCGACAACGAGTTCATGGGCGCCTCGGTGACGCAGGCGCTGTGCAACGCCATGGGCGGCAAGGGCAAGATCATCATGACGCAAGGCGCGCTCGGCCACACCGGCGCGCAAGGACGCGCCAAGGGGTTCAACTCGGTGGTCAAGCAATTCCCTGGCATCGAGGTGCTCGACACCCAGCCGGCCGACTGGGACGTCTCCAAGACCGCCCGCCTCTGGGAGACCTATCTCACGAAATATCCGCAGATCGACGCGGCGTTCTTCCACAATGACGACATGGCGCTCGCCGCCTACAACATCATGAAGGCCCGCAACCGCACCAACATCCTGATTGGCGGTGTCGATGCCATGCCGCCGGCGATCCAGGCGGTGAGCGAGGGCCGCATGTTCGCGACCGTGCGCAATCCGTCCTGCCGCATCCATGGCGGCGCCATCATTGCAGGCGTGTCGGCCGTGGTCGGCGGCGAGAAGAGCGGACAGGGCATCCCGAAAAACGTCGTCACTGACGGCCCGGTCGTGACCAAGGCAAATGCCCCCGGCATGCAGTGGATGGAAGACCATTTCCTGATTTAGTCCTCCATGCCAGAGGTTCGTTCGCCCATCCTGGAACTGAAGGGCATCACGAAGAGCTTCGGCGGCGTCGAAGCGCTTCGTGGTGTCGACTTCGCGCTTCTTCCCGGCGAGATCCACGGTCTCGTCGGCGAGAACGGCGCGGGAAAAAGCACGCTGATGAAGATCATCGCCGGCGTGCATGCCGAATTCTCCGGCCGCTTCCTGATCGACGGGGTGGAGACGCATTTCCGCTCGGCGCGCGATGCGCATGCGGCCGGCATCGCCATGGTGCACCAGGAGCTCTCTGTCGCGCCCGACCTCACGGTCGCGGAGAACGTCTTCCTGGGCAACCAGCCGACCAACCGCTTCGGCCTCGTGCAATGGCGGCGGATGGCGCGCGAAGCCGGCGAGCAGCTCGCCCGCTTCGGCATCGACGTCGACCCGATGAGCAGGCTCGGCGACCTCCCGATCGGGCTTCAGCAGCTGATCGAGATCGCCCGCGTGCTGTTCTCCGGCGCGCGCATCGTCATCCTGGACGAGCCGACCTCCGCCCTCTCCCCACCCGAGGTCGAGCGCCTCTTCGCAACGCTCAGGCGACTGCGCGAGGAAGGCACCGCAATCGTCTTTATCTCGCATTTCATCGAGGACATTCTTCGCGTGTCGGACACTGTCACCGTGTTCCGCAACGGACGGAAAGTCGCGGAGACGGCGAGCGCCGCGACCAGCAAGGGCGCGCTGATCGAGGCCATGATCGGCCGCGGCGGCGAGGTGCTCGAGCACAGCTACACCGACGATTTGATGCTGCCGCGGCCGAGCGGCAGTCCGGTGGTCCTGAAGGTCGACCAGCTATCCCTCGCCCGCAGCCTTCAGGACGTCTCGTTCGAGGCCCGCGCCGGCGAGGTGCTCGGCATCTACGGCTTCATGGGCTGCGGCCAGCAGGAGCTGTCGCGCATCCTGTTCGGCAAGCTGAAGCCGGACAGCGGCACGCTCGCCGTCGAGGGTACGCCAAAGACCTTCGCCAGCACGGCGGCGGCGCGGCGGGCGGGCGTGGCGCTGGTGCCGGAGAGCCGGCGCGACATGCTGTTTCACCAGGAGCCGGTCTACAAGAACATCTCGATCAGCATTTTGGATCGCATCTCGTCCCTGCTGCTCAAGCCGGCACAGGAGCGCGATATCGCCAAGCGCCAGGTCGATCAGTTGCAGATCCGGCCGCCCGTGGTCGGCCTCGACCTCGGCATGCTCTCCGGCGGCAACCAGCAGAAGGTCGCGCTGGCAAAGTGGCTGACCTATCCGCCCAAGCTTCTGGTGCTGTGCGAGCCGACCCGCGGCATGGATGTCGGCGCCAAGAACGACGTCATCAACATCGTCCGCGACCTTCGCGCCAGGGGGCTTGCCATCATCGTGCTGTCGACCGAGCCGGAAACGGTGCTGTCGCTGGCCGACCGCATCCTCGTGCTCAAGCGCGGCGCATTGGTGCGGGAATTCAGGAACGAGCCGGTCAGCAAGGACCGCCTGCTGGAAGCGGCGTGATGGAGCAGCACCATGACGAGCAGTGAAACGGTTCCGGCGGCGGCTGCGCGAGCGCGGGGCGTTGCGCCCTTCCTGCGCTCGCAGATGCGCAACATCGCGCCGTTCCTCACCCTGATCTTCCTGTCCGGCTTCTTCGCCTTCGCCAGCCCCTCCTTCGCGACGCTCGACAATCTCGGCAACATCCTGACCCAGGTGTCAGTGACTGGCATCATCGCGGTCGGCCTCACCTTCGTGATCCTCTGCGCCGAGATCGACCTGTCGATCGCCAGCATCGCCAACGTCACCGGCATCGCCGTCGCCTATTTCACGCTCCAGGAATCCTACGTCAACATCGCCAATGTGCCGCTGCCGGGCGCGGTCGCGATCATCCTGTCGATTCTGCTCTGTGCGCTGCTCGGCCTCGTCAATGCGCTGGGGCTGACCGTGATCGGCATCCCCTCCTTCATCATGACGCTGGCGATGATGCAGATCGCGGCCGGCATCTCGGCCCTGCTGGTGCGCGGCCAGATCGCCTACAAGGTGCCGAGCCTGATCACGACGCTCGGCTCGGGCTCGATCGGCGGCATTCCCTGGATCGTCATCGTTGCCGCCATCATGCTGCTCGGCGGGCATCTGGTGCTGACCTACACGCGCTTCGGCCGCTACATCTACATGGTCGGCGGCAATCGCGAAGCGGCGGAATATTCCGGCCTCAACGTCAAGCTCATCCTCGGCGCGGTGATGGTGATCTCGGCGGTCTGCTCCGGCATCGGCGGCATGCTCGGCGTCGCCCATTTCGGCAGCGCGCAGCAGAACGAGTTCGACACCTACCTGCTCGACTCCATCGCCGCCGTCGTGGTCGGCGGCACCAGCCTGTTCGGCGGCCGCGGCGGCATCGGCAACACCATCGTCGGCCTGTTCGTGCTCGGCGTCCTCAACAACGGCCTCGACCACGTCAACATCGACAGCTTCCTGAAGATCCTGATCCGCGGCCTGATCCTCTTGGCGGCGCTGGTCATCAACGTCTACGCCCAGCGGCTGAGAGAAAAAGCGGCGGAGTAGACGGCGCTCAAACAAAAAAGTGCGAAAACAACCCCATGCACAGTAGCCGGGGCTAGCGGAATCAATGGCTTGCCGGTGACGCGGTACAATTGCGGATTTCACGAAATCCATTTGACACGTCGGGCAAAACAGGAGCAGGATGGCACCATAGCGATGTTTCGGCCCGAGGCAGCGCTGCCTGAACGCTCTGACGTTCAGCGCAAACAAATATCCGTCATCCTGAGGTGCGGGGCAAGCGATGCGAACGCATCGTATGCGGAGCCTCGAAGGAGGAACGGCCGAGATGTGCAGCCGGGCCGTCGTCCTTCGAGGCCTCCGCTATGCTCCGGCACCTCAGGATGACGGACATAGAGCGACGCTCGCTGTACCAGTCTCGTCATTGCGAGCGCAGCGAGCAATCCAGAGTCTTTCCGCGGATCATTTCTGGATTGCTTCGCTGCGCTCGCAATGACGATGTGGTGGCAGAGAGCTCGACCACGTGCACGGCGGAGTCTGAGAACGCCGCTACCTTCCAGCCTGATGGCTTTTGTGCCGCCTGTTGCAGCCTGCTCGCGAAGTAACGTCTGGTCCTCCGACGACATGAATTGACGCTCCGCGGCGAGACGTTCCATTTCGGGCGCCGTGAGCGATTGCCCCTTGGATCCGCTTCATTCCGCGGCGATCGCCTCGATCTCCAGCAGCCATTTGCTGTCGACGGTTTCAGCGATCATGACCGTCAGCGCGGGTTCGTGTCCTTCGAGCATCTTGCGGCGAACGGCACGATTGGGCACGACCTGACTGATGTCGGTCAGGAACGTGGTGACCTTGACCAGATGCGTGACGCCGAGGCCGGCGGCGGCGAGCACCTCGATGACATTGCGCCAGGCCTGCTCGCATTGCGCTTCGAAACCTTCGGGCACGCTGCCGTCAGATGTCTCGGGCACCTGGCCGCTGATGAACAGCAGGCGGCGATGCTGACTGAATTCAAGCCCCATGCTGTAGCCACCGGCGGGAGCATGAACCGATGGTGGATTATGACTGACGATTTGAGTCATGTCAGATTGTCTCCTGTTCGCTCGGGTTTGCGATCGATCGACCCTAACCGGCTGCATCGCGCCGGCGCAAAGCAATGTTGCTGCGGTTCAGCGCAAGAAAATCTATTGCAAGCGCGCGGCCATTCAGTGACAAACTGGGCAGCGATGACTTACATCCTTCCTCCGCTCAATGCGCTCCGCGCATTCGAAGCCGCCGCGCGGTATCTCAGCTTCAAATTGGCCGCGCACGAGTTGCACGTAACGCCCGCCGCCGTGGGGCAGCAGGTGAAGGCCCTGGAGGCGCGCCTCGGCGTACGCCTGTTCGATCGGCTACATAAGCAGCTCATCCTGACCGCGGCCGGTCAGGCCTATCTGCCCGGGATATCCGAAGGCTTTCGTCACATTGCGGAGGCGACCTCGCAATTGAAGCCGGCAGGTGCGGCGCTGCTGCAATTGGGAGTCCATGGCAGCGTCGACCTGCGTCGCCTCGAATTGGCGGAGTTTCGCAGCGCGCATCCAGACATCGGTCTGCGGGTGCTGCAGCCCGCCGGCTTGCACGAGCTGGTCGAGGGCAAGGTCGACCTGCTGATCGCGCGCGGTCTTGGCCACCATCCGGGCTATCGCTGCGATCGGGTCAGCGAGGGGGCTGGTCTCGGTGATTGGCTGGTTGCGCCTGAAGGGACCGCGGATTGCCCTGAAGTCGTCAGCTTCCGCGAATGGCTGCGCGCCTTCCTCGCCGACAACCCGCGCACAAACCACCGCCGCCCTCGCCTGGTCGGCATCAGCGGACGTTGAGGCGGCCCTCTGTCGTTGCCAATCTCGCCTGCGCCGCAATCTCGTCGCTTCGCCAGCACCGCACCGCATGCCCGTCGCGGCGCGTTTCAAGCACCGGCCCAGGCTCGCGGCGACACAGGGCTTCGGCGTGGCGGCAGCGCGGGCTGAACGCGCATCCGTTTGGCGGATTGAGCGGATTGGGCAGGTCGCCCCCTGTCGTCGCTAACGGTGCGTGGCGTAAGGGATCGGGGATGGCAGCGATCAGAGCTTGGGTATAGGGGTGCGCAGGTCGTTCGAAGATCTCGCGCCAGTGGCCATTCTCGACGATGCGGCCGAGATACATCACGGCGACGCGGTCACTCATGTGCTCGACGACGCCGAGGTCGTGGCTGATCATGATGAATGAGAGGCCGAGCGTGTCCTTCAGTTCCAGCAGCAGATTGATGATCTGGGCACGGATCGAGACGTCGAGCGCCGAGACCGGTTCGTCGCAGATGACGATCTTGGGATTGAGGATCAGCGCACGCGCAATGCCGATGCGCTGGCGCTGGCCACCGGAGAATTCATGCGGGTAGCGGCCCGCCTGTTCGGGCCGCAGGCCCACATGCCGCAGCATCGTCGCAACGCGGTCCTCGATCTCGCTTTTCGCGGTCACGCCGTGCACACGCAGCGGATCTTCCAGCGCACGACAAACGGTCTGGCGCGGATTGAGCGAGGCGTACGGATCCTGAAATACCATCTGCACGATACGGGCCAGCGCCTTCCGATCACCGGATTGCCGGTTCGTGACGACCTGCCCGTCCACCACGATGCGCCCGCGCGTCGGCGTCAGGAGACCAAGGATCGACAATGCGACCGTCGACTTGCCCGAGCCGGACTCGCCGACGAGGCCGAGGCATTCGCCTCGCCTCAAGCTGAGATCGACGCCGTCGACGGCACGGAGCAGCCGCTTCTCGCGACCCAGCAAGCCACCCCCGAGCGGAAAATGAACCGCGAGATCCTCGATGCTGAGGATGACATCGTCATCCGCTCTCCCCTGCGGTTCATGCATGGTGGTGGCACCTGACAAGACCGCCTGCTTCCAGCAAATCGGTCTCTGGCGCGGTGGTCCGGCAAATATCGGTCGCTTGCGCGCAACGCGGATTGAACCGGCAGCCGTCTGGGAAGCTGGTGATGGCCGGAACGACGCCCGCGATCTCCTTCAGTCTGCTACGGCCAAGCGCGGCGCGGCTGCCAAGCCGCGGCAGCGAGGCGACGAGGCCCTGCGTATAGGGGTGCGAAGGCGTTCGGAAGATATCGGCCGAGCCGCGCTCCTCGACGATGCGGCCGGCATACATGACGGCGACGCGGCGGCAGACATTGGCGACTAGGCCGAGATCGTGGCTGATCATTAGGATCGCCGTCCCTCTCTCGGCGCACAGATTGCGCATCAGCTCGATGATTTCCGCCTGCACGGTCACATCGAGCGCGGTGGTCGGCTCGTCTGCGATCAGGAGATCCGGACCGCATGCCAGCGCGATGGCGATCATCACGCGTTGACGCATGCCGCCCGAGAGCTGATGCGGGTAATCCTTCACGCGCCGCTCCGGCGCGGGGACGCGGACGCTCGCCAGCGCCTCGACCGCCAATTGGTTGGCTTCCCGCCAGCTCTTGCCCTTGTGCAGCACGAACATCTCGGCGATCTGCCGTCCCACCGGCGAGACCGGGTTCAGGGCCGTCATCGGCTCCTGGAAGATCATCGCGATGCGGTTGCCCCGCAGCTCCCGCTGCCCGGCGGCGGAAAGTCTCTGGATCTCCTGCCCCTCGAAGCGGATGACGCCACCGCCAATCGACAACGGTGGCCGCAGCAGTCCGATCAAGGCGAGCGCCGTGATGCTCTTGCCGCAGCCGGATTCGCCGACCAAGCCGAACGTCTCGCCACGATCGATGCGGAACGAAACGTTCTCGACGGCGGGCACCTTGCGGGATCCGTCGTCGAGATCGATGCGCAGATCCTCGACTTCGATCAGCGGCGAGCCCGTCATGTGCGCCGGCTCCGCGATTGTGGATCGAGAATGTCGCGCAGGCCGTCGCCGAGCAGGTTGAGGCCGAGCACCGTCAGGAAGATGGCAAGGCCGGGAAAAACCGAGAGCCACGGCGCCGTCGTGATCTGGTCGCGGGCTTCCGACAACATGCTGCCCCAGCTCGGAAACGGCGGGCGGACGCCGAGGCCGAGGAACGATAATGCGGCTTCGGACAGGACCGCGCTGCCCATGCCGAGCGTGCCGATGACGACGATCGGTCCGAGCATGTTGGGCAGCAGCTGCGTGATCATGATGCGCAGATCGCCATAGCCGAGCACGGTTGCGGCCTGCACATAGCCCTGGCTCTTCAGCGACAGAGCCGAGGCCCGTGCGATCCGGCAGGTGAAGGACCAGTTGGTCAAGCCGAGCGCGATGAGCAGGCTGGTCAGGCCGGGCCCAAGCACCGCCATGATGGCCAGCGCGAAGATCAGGGAGGGGATCGCCAGCATGAGATTGGTCAGGGCGTTGACGACATCGTCCCACCAGCCGCCCAAGTACCCGGCGCTCAGGCCCAGTGCCACGCCGATGATGCTGTTGATGAGCTGGGAGACGATACCGACTGTCAGCGAGACGCGCGCACCGTAGACGACGCGGGAATAGATGTCGCGGCCCTGCCCGTCGGTGCCGAACCACCAGGTCCAGCTCGGCGCCTCCTCTGCGTTCATGAGGTTGGCGTCCATGACGGGATCGGTGTGCGCCAGCCACGGCGCGAGCAGGCCGACCAGGATCGCAAGCGCGAACAATACGCCACCGATGATGAGATTGGCGCGGAGCTTCATGCGTATCTGATCCTGGGATCGATCACGCCGTAGAGCACGTCGATCAGCAAATTGATCGCGAGAAAGGCCAGCACCACCACGAGAATGGAGCCCTGAACGGCGGGAATGTCGCGCTGGAGGACACTGTCGACGAGCAGCGAGCCGATGCCCGGCCACGAGAACAATTTCTCGACGACGACCGCCTGTCCCATCAATGCACCGAATTGCAGGCCCATTGTCGTGAGTATCAGGACGAGCGCGTTGCGCATCACGTGCCACTTCACGACACGCATCTCGCTCATGCCCTTGGAGCGCGCCGTGCGGACAAAATCGGCGGTCATGATCTCGAGCACCGCGGCGCGCGTCGTCCGGGCCAGCAGCGCCATCGGCGAGACGCCGAGTGTCACCGCCGGCAGGATCAAATATTTGAGGCTGCCGTCGCCATAGCCGAAGCTCGGCAGCCAGCCGAGCTTCAAGGCGAACAGGTACATCAGCAGCAGCCCGAGCCAGAATTTGGCCATTGACAGGCCCGAGACGGCGACAACCATGGAGACCGTGTCGACGATGCCGCCCGGTCGCAATGCTGCGACGAAGCCGAGCGGAACGCCAATCGCAATCGCAAACGTCAAGGCTGCGAATATCAATTGCAGCGTCGGCCACATCCGTTTTGCGATCATGATCGTCACCGGCTCACGGGTCCGGAACGACGTCCCCAGATCACCGGTCGCAAGCTTGGCGATGTAGGAGCCAAAGCGCATGTAAACGGGATCGTCGAGGCCGAGCTGTTTTCTCATGCGCTCCACGACCTGCGGGTCCGCTGCGCCTCGGCCGTCATCGCTCATGCTCGAGACGATGCTGCCCGGGACCACGCTGAACAGCACGAAGACCACCAGCACCACGGCCAGCACGGTCGGAACGGTTTGCAGGATTCGACGGGTCAGGAAGGCGAGCATTGCAACTGTTCCTCCCTCCCTTCATCGCTTGCTGCGATGGAGGGAGGGTGAGAGCGCGTGTCACTTGGCGGGCGACGACTCGTCCACCCAGAGGTCCTCGACGTTCTGATGGGTCAGTTCCGTCGCATTCAACTGAATCCCCTTCAGCCACGGCTGCACCGCCATGACCGCCTTGTTGTAGTTGAAGAACCAGACCGGTGCCTCCTCATAGAGCAGGGCATTGGCCTTCTGCAGCAATTGGTCGCGTTTTGCAGCGTCGTCGGTCTGCCCGGCTTCGTCGATCAGCTTGTCGAAATCCGCGTTCTTGAAGGAGGTGTAATTGCAGGCTGATTGCGGCGTCGACGAGTAGAAGCATTTCAGCGCCGCCTGAGGATCCGGCCCTGTCGCCATGGAATAGACATAGGCCTGGAAGTCGCCTTTCTTAATGACCTCCGCCAGCACCGCGGTCTCGACCTGCTTGACCTTCACCTTGATGCCCACGCGGTCCAGCATCGGGATGATGGCCTCGACGATCGGCAGACCCCAGCTTTCATTCTGACTGGTCGTCCATTCGAATTCGAAGCCCGTGGGATAGCCGGCCTCCGCAAGCAGCTGCTTTGCTTTCGCGGGATCGAAGGCGTAGGGCTTCATTGTCTTGTCGTAGATTGGCGAGGTCAGAGGCAGCCAGCTGGTGGCGCGATAGGCCTTGCCTTTGACCAGCTTTTTGATGATCAGGTCAGTATCGATCGCGTGGTTGATCGCCTGCCGGACGCGCTTATCGGCAAACGGCTTGAATGCCGGATTCATCCCCATGTGACGCGTGAAGACCTCGGCGACTTCGACGATGGTGCCCTTGAGGTCAGGGTCGGCCTGATAGGCGACATATTGTGCAGGCCCGAGCACCGAGGTGTCGATCTCCTTGTTGCGGAAGGCGACATCGCGGGCCGCGGCCTCGCCCATGACCGACACGATGAGCTTGTCGGCATAGGGCTTGCCGGGCTTGTAGAACCGGTCCCAACGTTCCAGGACGATGCGCGATCCCGGCACGTGCTCGACGAACTTGAACGGGCCGAGGCCGATCGGCTTCTGGATGAAGCTTTCCTTTGCACCTTCGTCTGCGGGATAGATCGAGGTCAGCGCGTTGAAGAAATAGAAGCCCGGATCGACCTTCTCGGTCAGCTTCATCTCAACGGTAAAGTCGTCGATCTTCTTCAGGCCGGAGATCTCCTTGGCCTGGCCCTTCTCCACTGCGGCCGCGCCCTCGATCACCCGGACGAAACGCGCGCCGGGATAGGCCTTGGTGCCGTCCATGATGCGATTGTACGACCAGATGACGTCGTCAGCCGTCATCTTGCGGCCGTTATGAAAATAGGCATCGTCTCGCAGCTTGAAGGTGTGAACCAGGCCTCCGCCCGAGACCACGTCCTCCTTGGCAAGCTCCAGGACCGGCTTGCCTTCCGCGGAATTCCAGATGTAGAGCGACCGATGCAGGGCCTTGGCGTAGATCTCGTCCTGGGCGCGCTGTGTCGTGTGAATGTCCAGACTGGAGAAGCTCGAGCCATAGGGCGCGGTCATGCGGATGGTTCCGCCCTTGCGCGGGGTCTGGGCCTCTGCCGTGGTGACCAGCGCCAGACCCAAACCAGCGACGACCGCAATCATCCTGAACATCATGTGTCCCCCAACAACGCAGGTATTCCGATCAGGGATTTGATCATTCGTCGCCGGTCGAAAGCAAGCTTCGTTTTTGGTGACAACCGATGCCGGTTCCGGATAGCAGCCCTTCGACGGAGAGCTCGGTCTCAGGTTGTATCCCCCGGGCGATGCAAGCCGCCAATTGACGCGATGCGTCATCGAGCGACCCGAACCAGTGAACATTTTTCGCGATCGGCGCGACCAAGCTCAGGATCGTTATCTGAGCCCGAGGGATCGCGCACGGCGTCCTGCTCACGGTGCGGCTTTATTGACGTCCCGCGACAATCCCTCCCCGTCATTGCGAGCGCAGCTGTCTCCACCGTCATTGCGAGGAGCCCTTGCGACGAAGCAATCCAGAGTCTTTCCGGAGAGGGACTCTGGATTGCTTCGCGGAGCCTGTCATCGGGCCGCGCTTCGCGCGAACCCGTTGGTCGCAATGACGGAGTGCTCTCGCGAGGTCCTCAGTTTGACAATTCCGGCGTCCAATCCCGCAATTTACGCGCGGCGCCGGTGACGTCAGCGATCGTCCGAAACGCCGCCGCCTCCACCATCATCGCCCTTGCCAGACGCACGGCGCGGGCCTCGCTGATCGCCCGCTTCTTCGGGTCCTCGATCAGCTCGAAGTCGATATTGTGGGCGAGACCGAAGATGCGGCGGATGGTTTTTGCGGCTGCGAAGCCGACCGTATCAGTGAACAGGCGCTGCATGTAGGCCTGCCGCTCGGCCTCAAGACGTGCGACACCCCTCTCGCCGGCAAAGAGTGAGACCGGATAGGCATCGCCGCTGGCCTCCGACCGCCAGAGGTCGAGGAATTTTCGCGCGAATTCGTTCCAGGCCTGCTCGACGGTCTCCAGCACCCAGCCCTCGAATGCGGCCCGCTCGGCCGGCGAGCGCTCGTGGCCGGCGGCGGCGAAATAGGCCATCAGCAGGTTGGCCAGCACGGCGCCGACGTCGAATCCCATCGGGCCGTAAAACGCGAATTCCGGGTCGATCACCCGCGTCTCGCTCTCCGTGACCATGATCGAGCCGGTGTGGAGGTCGCCGTGGATCAGCGCCTCGGGGCTTGCCATGAACTTCAGCTTCAGCCGGGCGATCGCGACATGCAGGTCCATGTCGTCGCGCAGGCTCGCGGCCAAGCCATCGAGGTAAGGCGCGGTCCAGCGGTTCTGTTCGGCGATGCGGTAGGGATCGGTGAAGATCAGGTCCTCGGTGATCTTGCACAGCGCGTGATTGCCGGCGAAGGCGGCGATGCCCTGCTTCTTCTCGGCCGCGGGAAGCGCAAGATCGGAGGTGAAGAACAACGTCCGCGCCATGAAGGTGCTGATGTCGTCGACAAAGCGCGGATATTGCGTTGCCGCAACCAGCCCCTTGCGCATGATGATGTGGGGCTCGAGCAGCTCCATCACCGTCAGCGCTAAAGCTTCGTTGTGATGCAACAACGCTGGCACAAGTCCGGGTGCGAGCTGGGCCTGCTTCGACAGCGCCAGATATTCGTAATGGGCCCGCGACAGCGGCAGCGGCCAGCTCTCGCCGACGAGACGCACGTAAGGCAGCGCCTGCTTCACCGCGATGCCGCCGCGCCCACCTTTGACGATGAAGACGAGGTTGAGATTGCCGTCGCCGACTTCGGTGATCGCCCAGGATAGTGGCTCACCGCCAAGAAGTCCGGCGATTTCAGGCAGGCCTGCGAGATAATCCCGCAAGGCACCCTCATGCAGAATCCGGTAGTCCCCCTGCTCCTGCGCCATGACGATCCCATCCCATGCTAAGGCGCGATGAGATCGCGCTTTAGATTATTATTTGAGCATGATCTTCTCGGAAAACCGCTTCGCACTTTTCCGGATCATACTCTTGACATGGCCGGATCGTTACTCCCGCTCCAGGAAGCTCGAGCCGATCCCGGCCTTTCTTTTGATCGGATCGTAATCACAATAGACGCTGTCCGCCACCAGCGTGTAGCTGGCGCTGACGGTGTATTGGTCCAGCTTGACTGAGTTCAGGCCGATCACCGAGGTGCTCTTGCCCCCGTTCCATTTGAACGGCGTCGAGCTCTTGGCCTGCTCGCAGGCCATCACCGCCTCGTTGAAGACGTAGCCCTCGACGAATACCTTCAGGGTGCGGACCTGCACCGCCATCTTCCATTCGACATAGCCGATCGCGCCAAGGCCGGCGACGATCAGCACCAGAAGCGCGATGACGATGCGCTGAAAAGTCATTCTTCCCCCCCAAAACAATAATCAGCAAAAAACGTCTAGAACGGCATTCCCATCATCTTCGACAGGCGTTCGATCGAGAGATAGCCGGCGTGATAAGCGGCCATGCCGAGGCCGTAGATGATCGCCGAGATGATCGTGGTCCAGATCAGCTTGCGCCCCATCCGCGTCAGGATCGGCGCGCCGGGGTCGGTGCCGGGCGCGCCGACGCCGTCCTCGTGCTGGCTGCGCACGCCGAACGGCAGCGTCAGGAACAGCGCGATCCACCAGATGATGAAGTAGATCGCGATCGCCGTTGAGATCTGGATGGCCATGGGGGCGGCCTTATGCCTGCTCGATCTCGACCAGAGCGCCGGAAAAATCCTTGGGGTGCAGGAACAGCACCGGCTTGCCGTGGGCGCCGATCTTGGGCACGCCGTCGCCGAGCACGCGCGCGCCCTCCTTCACCAGCGTGTCGCGCGAGGCGATGATGTCGACGACCTCGTAGCAGACGTGGTGGATGCCGCCGTCGGCATTGCGCTCGAGGAACTTTGCGATCGGCGAGGCTTCGCCGAGCGGCTCGATGAACTCGATCTTGGTGTTGGGCAGCGTCGCGAACACGGTGGTGACGCCATGCTCGGGCAGCGCCACGGCTTCCGAAATCTGCGCCCCGAATGCGGCGCCATAGATCTTTGCGGCCTTGACGGCGTCCTTGGTCGCGATCGCGACATGATTGAGGCGACCCAGCATGTTTCTTCTCCCTCACAGCGTGATCCGGAGACCACGCCTAGTCTACACTGTCAGCACGTGTACCAGACAGGGGGGCTTTTTGCCCCAATGTTCGTTGATCACGGCCCGGACAGCGCGTCGCACTGACTCGGCCAGCGCATCCGGATCGCGGCGGCGGGGCCGCGGCAAGCCTTCGATGGTGGAGACAACGGCATCGAAGACGATGTCGTCGAAGCCCTCACCCGCCCTGTTCTTGTCCGGGATACCGACGAGATCGACCTCGGGATCGTCGGCGAGCTCGCCCTGCTCCGTCATGGCGATGGCGACGAAGGCACAGCCGGAGAACGCCATGCGGCGGCGCTCGACCACCGCGCGGGATTTTGCGTCCTCCAGGATCATGCCGTCCTTGTAGAGACGGCCCGACGGTACCTCGCCGACGATGCCGGGATCACCGGGACCGAGCTTGACAAGGTCGCCGTTGCGGCAGACCAGCACGCGCGGCACGCCGGCGGCGCGCGCAAGTTTTGCGTGCTCGTGCAGATGCAGGGCCTCGCCATGGACGGGGATCAGAAGCTGCGGCTTCACCCAGGAAATCAGATCGCGCAGTTCGTCGCGGCGCGGGTGGCCGGAGACGTGGACCAGATGGTCACGATCGGTGATGATCTCGACGCCCTGGAGCACCAGATTGTTGATGATCGAGCCGACCGCCTTCTCGTTGCCAGGAATGGTGCGCGAGGAGAAGATGACGCTGTCGCCGCGGTTCAGCGTGATTTCAGGGTGGTCGTCATTGGCGATGCGCGCCAGCGCGGCGCGCGGCTCGCCCTGGCTTCCCGTGCACAGCGCCAGCACCTTGTCCTGCGGCAGATGGCCATAGACCTCGGGCGAGCGGAAGTTCTGCACGCCGTCGAGATAACCGGTCTCGCGCGCGACCTGCACCACGCGCTCCATGGCCCGGCCGACCACGACGACCTCGCGGTCAGCGGCTTTCGCCGCATCGGCCACCGCTTTGACGCGGGCGACGTTGGAGGCGAAGGTCGTCACTGCGACGCGGCCCTTGGCGGATTTCACGAGATCAATGATGGTCCGGGCGACCTCGGCCTCCGACGGCGAGCGGCCGTCGCGCACCGCGTTGGTGGAATCGCCGATCAAGGCGAGCACGCCCTGCTCACCCAGCTCGCGCAGGCGCCTCTCGTCAGTCGGGGCCCCCAGCGTCGGGGTCGGGTCGATCTTCCAGTCGCCGGTGTGCAGCACCGTGCCGGCTTCGGTGTGGATCGCCAGCGCATGCGCTTCCGGAATCGAATGCGCGACCGGGATGAACTCGACGTTGAACGGCCCGACATCGACGCGCCCCCCGGACGGGACCACCGTCACCGGAATGTTGGGCGCACCGCGCTCGGCGGCGCATTTGGCCTCGAACAGCGCCGCGCTGAACTTGGTCGCGTAGATCGGGCATTGCAGCTTCGGCCAGAGATCGATGATGGCGCCGAAATGGTCCTCGTGGGCATGGGTGAGCACCAGGCCCATCAGGTTCTTGCGCTCCTTCTCCAGGAAGGAGATGTCCGGCATGATCAGGTCGATACCTGGAAGATGCTCCTCGTCACCGAAGGAGACGCCGAGATCGACCGCGAGCCAGGCGCGCTGGTGGCGGTTGCCGAGGCCGTAAATCGACAGGTTCATGCCGATCTCGCCGACGCCGCCGAGCGGCGCAAACACCAGTTCGTCGGGCCTCGCCATCACGCGGCTCCCACGGAGGCGGCCGGGCCGAAGAACACCTCGCCCGCCGCAACCGGCACCCGCCGCCCTTCCGCGGTGCGGACGATCAGACAGCCTGTGTCGTCGATGGTGTCAAAAATGCCTTCCAGCGTCATCGTTCCCGTGTGGATTGCGACCTTCTCGCCGAGGCCGACGGCGCGCTCCAGCCAGAGCTTTCGGATCTCTGCAAAGCCGCGGCCATTGTCCCAGATGCCGCGAAACTCGACCCAGGCGTCGGACAGCGCCGCAAACAAATCCTCCGCGCTGATCTGGACGCCGAGGGCGGCGAGCGAGACCGCCGGCGTCGGCGTGCCCTCGGGCGCGGCCACGACATTGGTTCCGATGCCGACGACGACGGCAAGACGATCGCCAATGGCCTCGGCCTCGAGCGCAATGCCGACGAGCTTCTTGCCGCCGGCAAGCACATCGTTCGGCCATTTCAGGGCGTAGCGGGGACGGCCCTCGCCGAGGCGGAGCGCAGCCTCCAGGCTGACCTTCTCCAGCGCGGCCTCTTCCGCCAGCCCGGCGGCGAAGCCGAGCGTTGCGGCGACCGCCGGGGCTACGTCCATGACTTCGAGGATGCTGGCTGCGAGATTGCCCCGTGGCGCGATCCAGGCGCGCTGGCGCCGGCCGCGGCCGGCAGTCTGCTCGGACGTCACGAACCACATCGGGCCGCGTTCGCCGGCGCGGGCGTGCTCGATCGCGTCGGTATTGGTCGAGCCGGTCCGTTCGAAAGCCGCGAGCTTGAAGCCCGCGGCCTGTGCGCGAGGACCGAGCGCGAACTCCATCCTAGAACAGCGACTTTGCCGCTGCGGAGGCCACGCTCACCACCGGGCCCGCGAACAGCGCAAACAGGATGTTGAACAGACCCGCGACCGCCAGAACCGTCCGCACCTCAACGCGCACCGGATCGACCTGGCCGGCCGGTTCGTCGAAATACATCGTCTTGACGACGGCGAGATAGTAGTAGGCGCCCACCACGCTGGTCAGCACGCCGATGACGGCGAGCGTGAACAGGTTGGCCTTGATCGCGGCGACGAAGACGTACCACTTGGCAAAGAAACCGGCGAGCGGCGGAACGCCCGCGAGCGAGAACAGCAGCATCGCGAAGAAGAAGGCAAGCAGCGGATTGGTCCGCGACAGACCGGCGAAATCGCTGATCTGCTCGACCGCCTGGCCGTTGCGTTTCATGGCGAGGATGACCGAGAACGCGCCGAGCGTCATCGTCACATAGATCACGATGTACATCAGTACGCCCTGCGCACCCTCGACGGTGCCGGAGGCAAGCCCGACCAGGGCAAAACCCATATGGCCGATCGAGGAATAGGCCATCAGGCGCTTGATGTTGCTCTGGCCGATTGCCGCGAAGGCGCCGAGCGCCATCGAGGCAATCGACACGAACACCAGGATCTGTTGCCACTGCGGCACGATGCCGGGGAACGCGGTCAGCGTCGCGCGGGTGAAGACGGCGAGCGCGGCGACCTTCGGCGCAGAGGCGAAGAAGGCCGTGACCGGCGTCGGCGCGCCCTCATAGACGTCGGGCGTCCACATGTGGAACGGCACCACCGAGATCTTGAAGCAGAGGCCGGCAAGCAGGAAGACGAGGCCGAACACCAGTCCGACATTCGCTGATGTCGCGGCGGTAGCGATGCCGGTGAAGCTGACGGTGCCGGTGAAGCCGTAGATCAGCGAGGCGCCGTACAGCAGCATGCCCGAGGACAGCGCGCCCAGCACGAAGTACTTCAGGCCCGCCTCGTTCGACTTGGCATTGTCCCGGTTCGAGGCCGCCACGACGTAGAGCGCCAGCGACATCAATTCGAGGCCGAGATAGAGCGAGATCAGATCGCCGGCCGAGATCAGCACCATCATGCCGAGCGTCGAAAGCAGCACCAGGATCGAATATTCGAAGATCCGCCGCGACGGATCGGATAGGAACTCGGTCGACAGCACCAGTGTCACCGCCGAGCCGATCAGGGCCAGGATCTTCATGAAGCGGGCGAAATCGTCGACGATGAAGCTGCCACCGAAGGTGACCTGCTTGCCCGCGGGCTGCATGTAGACGAGCGCGCCGACCACGATCAGCAGCACCACCGCCAGCAAGGTGACGGTCTTGGTCGTCTCCTGCCCGCGATAGGCTCCCAGCATCAGAAGCGCCATCGCGCCGACCGCGAGCAAGAGCTCGGGCAGCACCGGCGCCAGTTGATATCCTGCAGTCTCAAAGCTCATGGCGATGTCCTGACCTGCCCGCTCACTGGAGCAGTGCGGCGGCCTTCACGGCCGTCACAGCGGTGTTGTAATTGTTGACGAGTTGCTGGACCGAGGCGGCCGACATGTCGAGCACCGGCTGCGGATAGACGCCGAACAGGATCGTCAGCGCGATCAGCGGGAACAGCGTCAGGCACTCCCGGAAGGTGAGGTCCTTGATGGTCATCAGCGACGGCTTTACCAAGGATCCGAACACGACCTTGCGGTATAGCCAGAGCGCATAGCACGCCGACAGGATGACGCCTGATGTGGCGAAGAACGCGGTCGGGATCGAGGTCTTGAAGGTACCGAGCAGCGTCATGAACTCGCCGACGAAGCCGGAGGTACCCGGCAGGCCGACATTGGCCATGGTGAAGACCATGAAGGTCATGGCGTAGAGCGGCATCCGGTTGACGATGCCGCCATAGGCCGCGATCTCGCGGGTGTGCATGCGGTCGTAGACGATGCCGACGCAGAGGAACAGCGCGCCGGAGACGATGCCGTGCGAAATCATCTGGAACACGCCGCCGGCGACGCCCTGCATGGTGCCGGCGAAGATGCCCATGGTGACGAAGCCCATATGCGCGACCGAGGAGTACGCGATCAGCTTCTTCATGTCCTCCTGCATCATCGCCACCAGCGAGGTGTAGATGATGGCGATGGTGGACAGCGTGAAGATCAGCGGCGCGAAGTCATGCGAGGCCAGCGGGAACATCGGCAGCGAGAAGCGCAGGAAGCCGTAGCCGCCCATCTTCAGGAGGATCGCCGCCAGGATCACCGAGCCGGCGGTCGGCGCTTCGACGTGTGCGTCCGGGAGCCAGGTGTGCACCGGCCACATCGGCATCTTCACCGCGAAGGAGGCGAAGAATGCCAGCCACGCCCAGGTCTGCAAGGACCGCGGCACGGCCGTGTGCATCAGGGTCGGAATGTCGGTGGTGTTGCCGTTCCAGTACAGCGCCATGATGGCGAGCAGCATCAGGACCGAGCCGAGCAGCGTGTAGAGGAAGAACTTGAACGAGGCATAGACCCGGCGCGGACCGCCCCACACGCCGATGATCAGGAACATCGGGATCAGGCCGCCCTCGAAGAACAGGTAGAACAGCACGAGGTCGAGCGCCGAGAAGGTGCCGACCATCAGCGTTTCCAGGATCAGGAACGCCATCATGTATTCGCGCACCCGGCTCGTAACCTTCCAGCTCGCGATGATGCAGAACGGCATCAAGGCGGTGGTCAGGATCACGAAGGGCAGCGAAATGCCGTCCACGCCCATGTGGTAGGTGATGCCGGTGGCGAGCCAGTTCGCCTTCTCGACGAACTGGAAGTCGGCGGTCGAGGAATCGAAGCGCGCTACCAGGATCAGTGACACCGCGAAGGTGATCAGCGTGGTCCACAGCGCGATCCAGCGCGAGTTGCGCTGCGCGGCCTCGTCGTCGCCGCGGCTGAGATAGACGATCAGCGTCCCGACCAGCGGCAGGAAGGTGGTGACGGAAAGGATGGGCCAGGTTGTCATTTACTGGCCTCCAAAGCCGAACATGAACCAGGTGATCAGGCCGGCGACGCCGATCAGCATGGCGAATGCGTAGTGATAGAGATAGCCGGTCTGGATCTTCACGACGTTACGGGTGACGTCCAGCACGCGCGCCGAGACGCCGTCGGGACCGAGCCCGTCGATGATGAAGCCGTCGCCCTTCTTCCAGAGCTGATAGCCGATCCACTTCGCCGGACGGACGAAGATGACGTCGTAGAGTTCGTCGAAGTACCACTTGTTGAGCAGGAACTGGTACAGCATCGGCTGCGTCTTCGCCAGCTCGACCGGCAGATACGGCCGGCGGATGTAGAACAGGTACGACACCAGGAAGCCCAGCACCATCATCACCGTCGGCAGGAAGGCGATGGTCTCGGGGATGTGGTGCATCTCCTCGATGATGTGCGGGTTCATCTTCACGGATTCGCGGAAGAACTCCTCGATGCCGTGACCGGCGAACAGCTCCTTGAACGGAAGGCCCGCGACGAACGAGCCGACCGCGAGCACGCCGATCGGGATCAGCATCCAGATCGGGGCCTCGTGTGCGGCCTCGTAGTGATGCTCGTCATGCGGCTCGCCGTGGAAGGTCTTGAAGATCAGGCGCCAGGAGTAGAACGAGGTCAGGCCGGCGGCGATGACCGTCATCAGGAAGCCGTAGACCGCGAACGGATTGTGCGCGGCGTAGGCGGACTCGATGATCGCGTCCTTGGAGAAGTAGCCGGCGGTGAGCGGGAAGCCGGTCAGGGCCAGCGTGCCGACCACCATCACCGCGTAGGTATAAGGGATCTTGCGCCAGAGGCCGCCCATATGGCGGATGTCCTGCTCGTGGTGCATCGCGTAGATCACCGAGCCGGAGCCCAAGAACAGCAGCGCCTTGAAGAAGGCGTGCGTGAACAGGTGGAACATGCCGACCGAATAGGCCCCTGCCCCCATTGCCACGAACATGTAGCCGAGCTGCGAACAGGTCGAATAGGCGACGATGCGCTTGATGTCGTTCTGGACGAGGCCGATGGTCGCCGCGAAGAACGCCGTGGTCGCGCCAAAGAACATCACGACGGCCTGCGCGTTAGGGGCGAGTTCGAACAGCGGCGACAGCCGCGCCACCATGAACACGCCGGCGGTGACCATGGTCGCGGCGTGGATCAGCGCGGAGACCGGGGTCGGGCCTTCCATCGCGTCCGGCAACCAGGTGTGCAGCAGGAACTGCGCCGACTTGCCCATCGCGCCCATGAACAGGAGGAGACAGGTCAGGGTCAGCGCGTCGGCGTGCCAGCCGAGGAAGTTGATGGTCTTGCCGGTGAGGCCAGGTGCGGCATGGAAGATGGTCTCGAAATCGGTCGAGCCGGCCAGCATGAAGATCGCGAAGATGCCGAGCGCGAAGCCAAAATCGCCGACGCGGTTGACCACGAAGGCCTTGATCGCCGCCGCATTCGCCGACGGCCTCTGGTACCAGAAGCCGATCAGGAGGTAGCTGGCGAGACCCACGCCTTCCCAGCCGAAGAACAGCTGCACGAGGTTGTCCGCGGTGACCAGCATCAGCATCGCGAAGGTGAACAGCGAGAGATAGCCGAAGAAGCGCGGCCGGTTCGGGTCCTGATCCATGTAGCCGATGGAGTAGAGGTGCACGAGCGAGGAAACCGTCGTCACCACCACCAGCATCACGGCCGTGAGCGTGTCCACGCGCAGCGTCCACCAGACCTGGAGGTCGCCGGAGAAGATCCAGGGCAGCAGCTGGATCCGCGCGTCGTGATGCATGAAGCCGACGTCAACCAGCGTGAACCAGGACAGCGCCGCCGACACGAACAGCAGTCCCGTCGTGATCAGCTCGGCCGCGCGAGAACCAGCCGCTGGCGGCTCGTGGTCGCCCGGCTCGTCATGGGTCTCATGAATGACGCTCCCCTCCTCCTTGATGGAGGCAGCGGAGACATGACCGTTATTCGCACCATTACCGTGCGCCTCGTCGTGATGCTCGACCGTGTCGCCTGAGGGATTGCGGGCATGCGCGCCGACCAGCGAGATCAGGCCGGCGAGAATAGCGCCCAGCAGAGGCAGAAAGACAATTGCCTGAACCATGACTGAGCTCAGCCCTTCATCAGATTGACGTCCTCAACCGCGATCGAGCCGCGGTTGCGGAAATAGACCACCAGGATGGCGAGACCGATCGCGGCTTCGGCGGCGGCGACCGTCAGCACCAAGAGAGCGAAGACCTGGCCGACGATGTCGCCGAGGAAGGTCGAGAACGCCACGAGGTTGATGTTGACCGAGAGCAGGATCAGCTCGATCGACATCAGGATGACGATGATGTTCTTGCGGTTCAGGAAGATGCCGAGGATCCCGAGCGTGAACAGGATCGCGCCGACCGCCAGATAGTGTCCGAGCCCGATCGTCATTTCACCCACTCCGCCGCATCGGCATCCGAGAGCCCCTGCCCTGACGCCACCTTGCGCATCGCCATCGCCATTTCCGGCGTGCGCGCGTTCTGCACGTTGATGTCCTGCCGCTTCACGCTCGCCTTGTGGCGCAGCGTCAGCACGATGGCGCCGATCATGGCGACCAACAGCACCATGCCCGCGAGCTGGAAGTAGTGGATGTACTTCGTATAGAGCACGAGGCCGAGTGCTTCGGTGTTGCTGACATTGGCCGGGATCGCCGCCGTGATGGTCTTGGAGACGCCGGGGTTGATGACCCAGAAGCCGACGGTGAGCAGCAGCTCGAACATGAAGATGCCGCCGATCACCAGCCCAACCGGCAGGTACTCGATGAAGCCCTCGCGCAGCTCGAGGAAGTCGACGTCGAGCATCATGATCACGAACAGGAACAGCACCGCGACCGCGCCGACATAGACGACGATCAGTATCATCGCCAGGAATTCGGCGCCCATCAGCACGAACAGGCCGGAGGCGTTGACGAAGGCCAGGATCAGGTACAGCACGGAGTGCACGGGATTGCGCGAGACAATCACCATCACGGCCGAAGCGACGCAGACGCCGGCGAAGAGATAGAAGAACAGCGCGGGAAGGATCATGCCCTCACCTCACCGGTACGGCGCGTCGAGCTCGATCGCTTTCGCGATCTCGCGTTCCCAGCGGTCGCCGTTGGCGAGCAGCTTGGCCTTGTCATAATAGAGTTCCTCGCGGGTCTCGGTCGCGAACTCGAAGTTCGGGCCTTCGACAATGGCGTCAACCGGACAGGCCTCCTGGCAGAGGCCGCAGTAGATGCACTTCACCATGTCGATGTCATAGCGCACCGTGCGGCGGGTGCCGTCGTTGCGGCGCGGGCCGGCCTCGATGGTGATGGCCTGCGCCGGGCAGATGGCTTCGCACAGCTTGCAGGCGATGCAGCGCTCTTCGCCGTTCGGATAGCGGCGCAGCGCGTGCTCGCCGCGGAACCGCGGCGAGATCGGGTTCTTCTCGAACGGATAGTTGATGGTCGGCTTCGGCTGGAAGAAATAGCGCATGGCGAGGAAGAACGCCGAGACGAATTCCGACAGCAGAAGCGAGCGTGCAGTGGCGTTGACGTTGATACCCATGACGGCCCTCACTTCGGCGCGATGCCGGCGAAATGCAGCACGCCCGCCACCACGACCACCATCACCAGCGACAGCGGCAGGAACACCTTCCAGCCGAGGCGCATCAGTTGGTCGTAGCGGTAGCGCGGCACGATCGCCTTGGCCATCGCGAACAGGAAGAACATGAAGAACAGCTTCAGCGAGAACCAGATGATCCCCGGCACCCAGTTGAAGGGCGGCAGATCGACCGGCGGCAGCCAGCCTCCGAGGAACAGGATCGTCGCCAACGCGCACATCGTGACGATCGCGACATACTCGCCGAGCATGAACAAGAGGTACGGCGTCGAGCCGTATTCGACCATGAAGCCGGCGACGAGTTCGGATTCGGCTTCCACGAGATCGAACGGCGGACGGTTGGTTTCCGCCAGTGCCGAGACGTAGAACACCACGAACATCGGGAACAGCGGCCAGACGTACCAGTTCAGGATGGTGAGCTGCGGCAGCCCGATCAGGCTGGCAAGACCGCGCGCATGCTGGGCCTCGACCACGGCCGTGAGGTTCAGCGTGCCGGCGCAGAGCAGCACCGTGATGATGACGAAGCCGATCGAGACTTCGTAGGACACCATCTGCGCCGCCGAGCGCAACGCGGCCAGGAACGGGTATTTCGAGTTCGACGACCAGCCGGCCATGATGATGCCGTAGATCGACAGCGACGAGATCGCGAAGATGAAGAGGATGCCGACATTGATGTCGGAGATCACCCAGCCGAGATTGGTCGGGATCACCGCCCAGGCGGCGAGCGCGAGCACGCAGGACACCAGCGGCGCCAGCAGGAACACGCCCTTGTTGGCGCCGGCCGGGATGATCGGCTCCTTCAGCACGAACTTGAGCAAGTCCGCGAAGGACTGCAGCAGGCCCCAAGGGCCGACCACGTTCGGGCCGCGCCGAATCTGCACCGCCGCCCAGATCTTGCGGTCGGCGAGCAGGATGTAGGCGATCGCGACCAAGAGGACGACGAGCACCAGAACGCTCTCCGCGACCATGATGATCAGCGGCCAGAGGAATCCGGTCCAGAATGCGCTTTCGAAGAATTCCATCAGATCACGCTCACTCCGCTGCGGTCAGCATGTGCCCGGAGGCGAGGCGCGAGCATTCCGCCATCACGGCGGACGCACGCGCGATTGGGTTGGTCAGGTAGAAGTCCTCGACCAGAGGCTTGAACGGCGCCTTCTCCGGCGAGCCGCCCTTCCCCGCCAGCTTCTTGATCTGGTCGGCGGCGCCGGCCTCGATCTGGTCGAGACGGATCAGATGCGGCACGGCCTTGAAGATCGCCTGACGCAGGGCAGCAAGCGAGTCATAGCCGAGCTTCTTACCGAGCGCTTCCGACAGCGCGCGGATGATCGCCCAGTCCTCGCGGGCTTCACCCGGCGGGAACGCGGCACGGCCGGTCATCTGCACGCGGCCTTCGGTATTGACGTAGATTGCGGACTTCTCGGTGTAGGCGGCCGCCGGCAGGATCACGTCGGCGCGGTGCGCGCCGCGGTCACCATGGGTACCGATATAGACGACGAAGGTGCCATCCGGCGCCTTGATCTCATCGGCCCCTAACAGGAACAACAGGTCCAGCGTTCCGAACGTCGTCATCTGGGCCGCGTTCAGCCCACCCGCGCTGGCGGAGAAGCCGATGTCGAGCGCGCCGACGCGCGAGGCGGTCTCGTGCAGCACGCCAAAACCGTTCCAACCGTCCTTCACCGCACCGACATCGAGCGCGAGCTTGGCACTGGCGGCAAGGATGGCGGCACCGTCGTGACGCGAGGCCGCGCCCGCGCCGACCAGGATGATCGGGTGCTTGGCGTTCTTCAGCACCTCCATGAAGGAGTGCTTGCCCGCCGCGAGCTCGCCGAGCGTCTCGGTGCCCGCACCGAGATGGTCATAATCGTAGGTCAGGTCGACCTTGGCGCCGATCACACCGATCTTGAAGCCGCCGGCGCGCCAGCGCTTGCGGATGCGGGCGTTGAACACGGCCGCCTCTTTGCGCGGATTGGCGCCAATGATGAGCAGCGCGTCGGCCTGCTCCACGCCTACGAGCGTTGGGTTGAAGATGTAGGAGCCGCGGCCGAGCGCGGGGTCGAAGGCGTCGCCGCCCTGCACCGCCAGATTGCCCGAGCCGTATTTGGCGAGCAGGTCCTTCAGCGCGAACATCTCCTCGACACCGGCGAGGTCGCCGGCGATCGCACCGATGCGCTTGCCGTCGGTGCGCGCCGCCTTGGCAGCGATCGCGGCGAAGGCCTCGGGCCAGCTCGCCGCACGCAGCTTGCCGGCTTCACGGATATAGGGCCGGTCGAGGCGCTGGGTGCGCAGGCCGTCGACGATGTGGCGGGTCTTGTCGGAGATCCATTCCTCGTTCACGGCCTCATTGATGCGCGGCAACACACGCATCACCTCACGGCCGCGCGTGTCGACGCGGATCGCCGATCCCAGGCCATCCATCACGTCGATCGACTGGGTCTTGCCGAGCTCCCAGGGGCGCGCCGCAAACGCATAAGGCTTCGAGGTCAGCGCGCCGACCGGGCAGATATCGACGAGGTTGCCCTGCAATTCCGAGGTCAGCGCGTGCTCGAGATAGGTCGTGATCTCCATGTCCTCGCCGCGGCCGGTTGCGCCCATCTCGGGCGCGCCGGCGACTTCCGCCGAGAAGCGGACGCAGCGCGTGCACTGGATGCAGCGGTTCATCGAGGTCTTGACCAGCGCGCCGAGATATTTGTCCTCGACCGCGCGCTTGTTCTCGGCGAAGCGGCTGGTGTCGACACCGTAGCCCATCGCCTGGTCCTGCAGGTCGCACTCGCCACCCTGGTCGCAGATCGGGCAGTCCAGCGGATGGTTGATGAGAAGGAATTCCATCACGCCTTCGCGCGCCTTCTTCACCATCGGCGAACGCGTGGAGATCTCCGGCGGCTCGCCCTTGGGGCCCGGACGGCAGTCGCGCACGCCCCAGGCGCAGCTTGCGACAGGCTTCGGGCCGCCCTTCACTTCGACGAGGCACATCCGGCAATTGCCGGCGATCGACAGCCGCTCGTGATAGCAGAAGCGCGGAATTTCGGCGCCCGCGGCCTCGCACGCCTGGAGCAGCGTGTACTCGGCGGGCACATCGATCTCTTTGCCGTCGATGATGAGCTTGGTCATTTATCCTACTCCGCCGCGACCATGTTCACGGGATCGCGGACGCCGATATCGTCGATGTCGGCCCTGTGCGAATACTGGTCGATGCGCGCTTCGATCTCGTGACGGAAATGCGCGATCAGGCCCTGGATCGGCCAGGCCGCCGCATCGCCGAGCGCGCAGATGGTGTGGCCTTCGACCTGTTTCGTCACTTCAAGCAGCATGTCGATCTCGCGCTTGTGGGCGCGGCCTTCGGCCATGCGGGTGAGCACGCGCCACATCCACCCCGTGCCCTCGCGGCACGGCGTGCACTGTCCGCAGCTCTCATGCTTGTAGAAATAGGAGATGCGGGCGATCGCACGGATCAGGTCGGTCGACTTGTCCATCACGATGACGGCCGCGGTGCCGAGGCCCGAGCGCAGCTTGCTCAAGCCGTCGAAATCCATCGGCGTGTCGATGATCTGCTCGGCCGGCACCATGCGCACGGAGGAGCCGCCCGGGATCACCGCCTTGAGGTTGTCCCAGCCGCCGCGGATGCCACCGCAATGCTTGTCGATCAGTTCACGGAACGGGATGCCCATGGCCTCTTCGACGTTGCAGGGCCGCTCGACATGGCCGGAGATGCAGAAGAGTTTGGTGCCGACATTGTTCGGACGGCCGATGCCGGCGAACCACGCCGCGCCACGGCGCAGGATGTCCGGCGCAACCGCGATGGACTCGACGTTGTTGACGGTGGTCGGGCAGCCGAACAGGCCGACATTGGCCGGGAATGGCGGCTTCAGCCGCGGCTGGCCCTTCTTGCCTTCGAGGCTTTCGAGCAGCGCGGTCTCTTCGCCGCAGATATAGGCGCCGGCGCCGTGGGCGACGTAAAGGTCGAACGGCCAGCCGTTGACGTTGTCCTTGCCGATCAGCTTGGCCTCATAGGCCTGGTCGATCGCGGCCTGAAGGCGCTCGCGCTCGCGGATGAATTCACCGCGGACGTAGATGTAGCAGGCATGCGCGTTCATCGCGAAGCTCGCGATCAGGCAGCCCTCGACCAGGAGATGCGGATCGTGCCGCATGATCTCGCGGTCCTTGCAGGTGCCGGGCTCGGATTCGTCGGCATTGACGACGAGGTAGCTCGGCCGGCCGTCGGTCGATTCCTTCGGCATGAACGACCATTTCAGGCCGGTCGGGAAGCCTGCGCCGCCGCGGCCGCGCAGGCCCGACGCCTTCATCTCGTTGATGATCCAGTCGCGGCCCTTATCGATGATGGCCTTGGTGCCATCCCAGGCGCCGCGGCGCCGCGCACCCTCGAGCCCCCAATCGTGAAGGCCGTAGAGGTTCTTGAAGATGCGGTCCTTGTCCTCGAGCATATCAGTGCTTTCCGATCAACGATTGGACTGCCTGTAGGCAAGTCCGGCGGCGCAGACGGCAAAGGTCAGCGCCCAGAGCAGACTGGTTTCCAGCGACGCGTTCAGGCTGAAACGCTGCAGCAGGAAAATGAACGTGGCCGCCACCGCGGCGTGCATCGCGATGAAGCCCCACTTCTTCATGGCACCGCTCCCCTGCACTGAAGGTGACGAGAGATCACGCATCAGGTGATCTCCTTCAGCGTGGTCGGCCCCGTAATCGGCGCCGAGAACTGGCGGCCGTTCTGCGGGCCGGGCTTGGGCGGATTGCCCGATGCAAAACCGTCGAGCACCTTGCCAAAGCTCTCCTTGGTCAGGTCCTCATAGGTGTCCTTGCCGATCAGCACCATCGGCGCGTTCACGCAGGCGCCCAGGCACTCCACCTCCTCCCAGCTGAAATTGCCGTCCTTGGAGAGATGGAAGGGTTCGTGATGGATGCGGTGCTCGCAGACGTGGATCAGATCCTCGGCGCCGCGCAGGCGGCACGGCGTGGTGCCGCAGACCTGGACGTGGGCCTTCTTGCCGACGGGGGCGAGCTGGAACATCGTGTAGAAGGTCGCAACTTCCAGCACGCGGATATAGGGCATATCGAGCATGTCGGCGATGACGCGGATCGCAGCTTCCGACACCCAACCCTCGTTCTGCTCCTGCGCGCGCCAGAGGATGGCGATGACAGCGGAGGCCTGGCGTCCGGCCGGATATTTCGCGATCTGCTGCCGCGCGAATGCGAGGTTCTCCTCCGTGAACGCAAAGCTCGCGGGCTGGACTTCCTTCGGTGCTAATCGGCGAACGGACATCTCTTCAATCTCTCACTGCATGCGGCGCGCAGACTTGGCATTCAGATTCTTGGCATTCAGGGCATCGATCCTGTCCTGCCAGAATGCGCTTGCGGTGCCAAAAACGTTGTAGCCGACATGGGTCGAGACCTTGATGCGGTCGAGGATCGACAGCTCGGTCACGGTCTCCATCCGGTTGCTGCGCGGATCGAATACGATCAGCTTCAGCGGGGTCTGTTCGAGGATGTAGCGCGACACCGCATGGGAGCGGTCGCTGCCGTGCTCCTCGCACATGATGACGCTATCGGCCTGGAGCAGCCGCGCTCCGCCCTTGATCGCCTCGATCTCGACGCCCTCGACGTCGAGCTTGATCAGATACTTGCCGCTGGAGGCAACCTTGCCGTCGTCGATCAGGTTGTCGAGCGCGATGACAGGCACCTCCTCGCCGCCCACTGAGGGATCGCCGGCGATGCTGAAGGCTTCATGCTTGGTGCCGGACAAGCGCGCGGTGCCGCGCGATGCACCGATCGCGCATTTCATCGTCTCGAAGCGGCCCTCGTTGATGCGGGCATTGTTGGCGAGCTTCGGATAGTTCTGGCCCGACGGCTCGATCGCAATCGCCTTGTGCGAACCGAACGGCCTGCTCGACACCAGCACCGACCAGTAGCCGTAATTGGCGCCGCAATCGAGCAGCGTGTAGTCGACGTCGACGGAGTCGGAAAACAGCAGCTCGAGCTCGTCTTCGTAATTGTAGGAGCGGTTGAGCAGCTTGCTCCAATAGCCGTCGCCGTAGGGGAACTCGAACACGGCGTCGGGATTGAGCCTGATCGCGATGTTGCGCTTGGGCAGCGTCTTCGCCAGCAAATTGGCGCAGGCGATGTAGCCCATATGCGAGAAGTGCGAGGAGATCTTCGATCCCGTCACCAGCGCCAAGGCAGCCGTCCGCTCCCACAGGTTGGCCCCTTCAAGGGCCCCCGAGGCACGGTCAAACTGGATTGGCGCCTGCGCCATCACCGATCGACCTCTCCGAACACGATGTCGAGCGAGCCGAGGATCGCCGAGACGTCGGCGAGCAGATGGCCGCGGCAGACGTGGTCCATGGCCTGGAGATGGGCAAAGCCCGGCGCGCGGATCTTGCACTTGTAGGGCTTGTTGGTGCCGTCGGAGACGAGATAGACGCCGAACTCGCCCTTGGGCGCCTCGACCGCGGCGTAGACTTCGCCGGCCGGCACGTGGACGCCCTCGGTGTAGAGCTTGAAGTGGTGGATCAGCGCTTCCATCGAGCGCTTCATCTCGCCACGGCGCGGCGGCGCGACCTTGTTGTCGGCGACGACGACCGGGCCCTTGCCCTCGGGCGCGTTCAGCTTCTGGATGCACTGCTTCATGATGCGCACGGACTGGCGCATCTCTTCCATGCGGATCAGATAGCGGTCGTAGCAGTCGCCGTTCTTGCCGATCGGGATGTCGAAATCCATCTCGGCATAGCATTCATAGGGCTGCGACTTGCGCAGGTCCCAGGCCGCGCCCGAGCCGCGCACCATCACGCCCGAGAAACCCCACTGCCAGGCCTCCTTGAGCGACACGACGCCGATGTCGACGTTGCGCTGCTTGAAGATGCGGTTGGCGGTGAGCAGACGGTCGAGGTCGTCGACCACCTTCAGGAACGGGTCGCACCAAGCCTCGATGTCGTCGACCAGCTTCTGCGGCAGGTCCTGATGCACGCCGCCGACGCGGAAGAAGGCCGCATGCATACGGCTGCCCGAAGCGCGCTCGTAGAACACCATCAGCTTCTCGCGCTCTTCGAAACCCCACAGCGGCGGGGTCAGCGCGCCGACGTCCATCGCCTGCGTGGTGACGTTGAGCAGATGCGACAGGATGCGGCCGATCTCGCAATAGAGCACGCGGATGAGCTGGCCGCGGCGCGGCACCTCGATGCCGAGCAGCTTTTCGGCAGCTAAGCAGAAGGCATGCTCCTGGTTCATCGGCGCGACGTAGTCGAGCCGGTCGAAATAGGGAATCGCCTGGAGATAGGTCTTCTGCTCGATCAGCTTTTCGGTGCCGCGGTGAAGCAGGCCGATATGCGGATCGACGCGCTCGACGACTTCGCCGTCGAGCTCCAGCACCAGCCGCAACACGCCGTGCGCCGCCGGATGCTGCGGGCCGAAATTGATGGTGAAGTTACGGAGATTCTGCGGTTGCTCGTTCATGATCAGCTCTTCGGCCCCGCTTTTTCATCCCCCGGCAACGGATAGTCCGCTCCTTCCCATGGCGAGAGGAAATCGAACTTGCGGAACTCCTGGTTGAGCCTGACAGGCTCGTACACCACCCGCTTCTCCTGGTCGTCGTAGCGAACCTCGACGAAACCGGTCAGCGGGAAATCCTTGCGCAGCGGATGGCCCTCGAAACCGTAATCGGTGAGGATGCGGCGCATGTCGGGATGGCCGACGAAGAACACGCCGTAGAGGTCGTAGGCCTCGCGCTCGAACCAGTCGGCGCCAGGGAATTCGTCGATCAGCGACGGCACCTGCGTGGTCTCGTCGGCCTGGGCCTTGAGCCGGATCCGTGTGTTCAGCGTCGGGGACAGGAAGTGATAGATCACGTCGAAACGCTTCTCGCGATCCGGATAGTCCACCGCCGTGATGTCGGTGATGTTGACGAAGCGGCAGTTCGGATCGTCGCGCAGGTACTTGACCACCTCGACGATCTTGGCGGCCTCGACGTCCACCGTGAGCTGGTTGAAGGCCACCGAATGACCGGTAGCGGCGCCCGGAAGCGCGCTAACGATCGTCTGCCCCAGGGCGTCGAGCTTGGCGTCGTCCATGACGTAAAACCTTAGCGTTCGATGGTGCCGGTGCGGCGGATCTTCTTCTGCAGCAGCAGCACGCCGTAGAGCAGCGCTTCCGCCGTAGGCGGGCAGCCCGGCACATAGATGTCGATCGGCACGATGCGGTCGCAGCCGCGCACGACCGAGTAGGAATAGTGATAGTAGCCCCCGCCATTGGCGCAGGAGCCCATCGAGATGACGTAGCGCGGCTCGGGCATTTGGTCGTAGACCTTGCGCAGCGCCGGTGCCATCTTGTTGGTCAGGGTGCCCGCGACGATCATGACGTCGGACTGGCGCGGCGAGGCACGCGGCGCGAAGCCGAAGCGCTCGACGTCGTAACGCGGCATCGAGACCTGCATCATCTCGACCGCGCAGCAGGCGAGACCAAAGGTCATCCACATCAGCGAGCCGGTGCGCGCCCAGGTGATGAGATCATCGGTGGCCGCGACGAAGAAGCCCTTGTCGGACAGCTCGTGCTTGACCTCGAGGAAGAACGGATCATTGGCCCCGACCGGCTTGCCGGTTGACGGATCCAGGATGCCCTTGGGGGCCGGCGCGACGACCGGAGCCAAGGACTGAGTAGGAGGGTTCAATCCCATTCCAGTGCCCCTTTTTTCCATTCATAGGCGAACCCGACCGTCAGCACGGCGAGGAACACCACCATGGACCAGAAGCCGGTCGCGCCAAGCTTGCCGAACGCCACCGCCCACGGAAACAGGAACGCCACCTCGAGGTCGAAGATGATGAAGAGGATGGCGACCAGGTAGAAGCGGACGTCGAACTTCATGCGGGCGTCGTCGAAGGCGTTGAAACCGCACTCATATGCCGACAGTTTTTCCGGGTCCGGCTGCTGGAACGCCACGATGAAGGGCGCGATCAGCAGCACGAGGCCGATGAGGCCCGCGACCCCTATAAAGACAACGAGTGGAAGATAGTTCTCTAGAATGCCGCTCATCGACGAGCCCTTTTTCCCGCAGCCTCGGGACAGCCACGGATTCGTCCGATTTGGAATTATTCTGAGCCTTAGCGCAGTGCACCAATGGGCGCAAGACACGCTCTTTTCAGGCCCTTTGCCGCTCCCAGAACGGTGGAAATCCCGGAATCACCCCGCGCTGGTATGGAGCAGAACAGCTGCCCCAGCAAGGGCGATCCCGATCAGTCCGCGCGCGCTCGGCCGTGACGTCCTCGGTTGGGAAGGCGCACTTTATCTAGGCTGGGGCGCAGCAAAGTCCAGACTACAACCAGGACAGGCGCTCCGACCGTCACCCAGGCGACATATTGGCCGGCCTCGCCCCAAAGCAACGCGGCCAGCAAGCCGGTGATGGTGGCGGCCGCCAGCAGGATAGGTGCAGCAAAGACACGTATCCACAGCCGCGAGCGGTCGGGCGAGCCATGCATCACGACGGGACCGGAACTCGTCTGGCGAATGCGTCGGCGCGGGCGGAGGACCGCTTCCGCCGCCGCGCCAGCCAGAGATAGAGGCCGCTGCCGATCACGACGATCGTGAGCACGTCGAGCGCGGCCCAGATCACCTTGAGCGGCATGCCGCCGTAGTCGCCGAAATGCAGCGGCTGCGAGATCAAGAGCGCCTGCAGATAGAGCGGCAGCGCCCGGCCGTCGGCGACCTCCCCGCTTTCGCCGTCCAGCAGGACAGGCTTGAGCAGCCGCGCCGTCAGGGCCGTATCGCCCCGCATGAAGGCGGCGAAATGATGCGAGGACGTGAACGGCGTGCCCGGAAACGCGATGAAGGCGATCTCCATGCCGGGAGCCGCCCGCTTCGCGCGCGCGACGACATCATCGAGTGAGGCCAGATGCGCTGGCGGCGGCTTGCCGGCATAGGGTGCGACCATGCTGGCGAGCTCGGTCGCCTTCCACTGGTTCAGCATCAGCTCGGCCCAGGTGTTGACGACGCCGGTCAGCCCGACCACCAGCGCCCAGGCCACCGTCACCACGCCGATCAGGTTGTGCCAGTCGAGCCAGCGCACGCGACGGGAGGCGCGATCGCGGATGGTGGCAAAGCGCAGGCGGCGGGTGAACGGCCAATACAGCACCACGCCCGAGACGATGGCGACGGCGAACAAGAACCCCATCGCACCGAGGAACAGTTTTCCGGCCTGGCCGGCGAACATGTCGGTGTGCAGCTTGAGCACGATCAGCATCGGCCCGACCCCGACAGGCCCGAGCAGCTTGGCCGAGACGGCGTCGAACGCTCGTACCGTCGCATTGTCGGGAACGCCGTCAGGGGCGCTGTTGGTGAAGGCCATCACGAACCCGGGCTCGTCCTTGTCCCAGGAGATATATTGCATCACCCGGCCGGGATCGGCGGCGAGCGCGGCGTCGGCGACGGCTTGCGGCGTCGCGCGCGCCGCGCCCGCATGAGCTTCGGGCTGGGGGGCATAGCCCAGGAGCTCATCGATCTCGTGGTGGAACACCAGCGGCAGGCCGGTGAGGCAGAGCAGCAGCAGGAACACGGTCGAGATCAGGCTGGTCCAGGTGTGAACCACGGACCAGAGCCTGACCGTGCGCGCCTTCACGACAGCCTCTCCTCGCCTGCGCTTACCATTTGTAGGACACGCTGGCGGTCACGCGCCGGCGGTCGCCGTAGAAGCAGGACGTGGCCGACGCGCAGCTCGCGACGTACATCTTGTCGGTCACGTTGATCACGTTGAGCGCCGTCCGCCAGTTTTGCCATTCGTAGTGAACCGCGAGATCGCCGAGCACCACTGCGGGAACCTCGAGAGTGTTGGCCGCATCGGCCCAGGAGGAGCCGACGTAGCGCACGCCGCCGCCGAAACCAAATCCTGCCAGCGGTCCGTCCTTGAAGGTGTAGTCGGCCCAGCCCGAGACCAGAAGCTCAGGCGTGTTGGTCGGCGTCTTGCCGACCAGCGCCGGATCGAGATCCTTGCTGTTGAAGAGATGATAGGCCGTGAAGGAGCCGATCAGCTTCAGCTCCCTTGTGGCATTGGCCACCGCTTCGAGCTCGATGCCGCGCGAGGTCACCTCGCCGGTCTGGTTTTGCAACACGGGTACGCTACCCGGCAATGTCGTCGCGACATTCTGCCGGACCAGATCGAAAGCCGAGACCGTGAAATAGCCGTCGAAGCCTTTTGGCGCGACCTTCACGCCGATTTCGGCCTGCTTGCCGGTCTCCGGCAGAAACAGCTGGTTCTGGGCGTTGAGGCCGATGATCGGATTGTAGCTCGTCGAATAGGAGACGTAGGGCGCGATGCCATTGTCGAAATTGTAGATCAGCCCGGCGCGGCCGCTGAACCTGCTGTCGTCGCGGCTGGCGACCAGAGCGCCGGTGTCGCGCGCTTCCTGCGTCGTCTCGACCCAGTCATTGCGGCCACTCAGCACCAGCGTGAAGTTGCCGAGCTTCATCTGGTCCTGAAGATAAGTGCCGGCCTGCTTCTGCGTGATCACGAAGTTCCGGAACGGAGCGCTCGGTAATGGAACCTCGGCCGATCCATAGACGGGATTGAAGACGTTGATCGCGGGCACGCCGAACCCGAAGGCCTGATAGTCGTCGATCTGGTAGCCCCTCAGGTCGACCCCGAACAGCATCGTATGCCTGACCGGGCCGGTGTCGAAGCGGTACTCAAGCTGGTTGTCGAGATTGGCCTGATTGGCCGTGTTCTTCGCATACCAATTGTACCGATTGAGAGTGGCCGTGTTGATGTCGGCCCAACCGTTGCCGACATAGCCGCGGTAGGTGATGTCGACATGTGCAAAGCGGGCGTTCTGACGGAACGTCAGGTCGTCGGTGAGATTGCGCTCGAACTGGTAGCCGAGCATCTCCTGCTCGCGCGTGAACTTGTCGACGCTGGGATCGCCGACGAAGAAGCTGGTGGGGATCTTGCCGAACGATGCGCTGGTCACCGTGCCCAGGTAAGGCAGGAAGTTGATGCCGCGGGTGTCCTGCTTCGAGGCCGAGGCCAGCAGTGTCAAGGTCGTGTCGGCATCCGGCTTCCAGGTGACTGACGGTGCGATGAAGTAGTTGTTGTCGGGCGTGAAGTTGACCTGCGTGGGGCCGTTCTGGACCTGGCCAACCACGCGTGCGAACAGCTTGCCGTTTTCGGGGCTCGTCGCGACCGGTCCGCCAAAATCGAAGCCGACATAGGCATTGCCGAAATTGTTGACCCCGGTCTCGACGTAACGGATCGGCTCGACCGGCGGCATCTTGCTGATGACGTTGACGATGCCGCTCGGGCTCGATCCACCGTACAGCACCGCCGACGGACCGCGCAGCACCTCGACGCGCTCCATGTTGGGCGTCTGCAGCTTCCAGCTCGCATAGGACGTGTAGAACAGCTGCATGCCGTCGAGGAACAGTCCGATGTCCTCGGACTTGAAGCCGCGGATCAGCCACCAGTCGTTGCGGGTATCTGTGCCAAACGTTCCGGCGCGCACGCCGGCGGTGTAGCGCAGCACCTCGTCGAGCTTGTTCGGCTTCTGGTCGCGGATCTGCTCGGCACCGATCACCGACACCGACTGCGGCGTCTCCATGATCGGCGTGTCGGTCTTGGTGCCGGACGAGCTGCGGCCGGCGACGTAGCCGTTCACCGGACCGCGCGGCGTCTCGACGAAGCCGACATTGCGCTGCGGCTGCGGCTTGTTCCTGTTGGCGGTCTGCTCCGACGACCGCGGCGCACGACGCTGAGGGGTCGCAGCAGTGCGGCGGCGCGCTTCCGGCGCCGTGACCGTCACCGACGGAATGTTCTGCGCGCCACCCTGCGCGGACGATTGTGCGAGCGATGCCTGCGGCATCAAGACCCAAGCGGATGCGGTCGCCAACACGGCCGACCGCAGCATTCCAAGACTGTTCAACGCGCCACCCCAAGCTGCATGTTTTGATGCGTCATGCCGCCAGTCCCCGCGGCGACATGCGCTGCGGCGACGCTTATGTGAGGGCGCGCGAATTGCCTAATTGAAAACTTCTTAGAAGAATTCTTAGAAGCACTCCAACATTTCCAGAGATTGCCGAGACATCAGCGCGAATTCTTCTCGCTCTCGAGCATCTCGGCGGCGATCGCCGTGAGCTGATCGACCTGCCGCAGCAGCGTGTGGAACTCGGCTTCGCTCAAATGTTGCAGCAGGCGCCGATTGCGTTCCTGCGCGCCATCGACGATCGCATCATGCGCGGCGAGGCCCGTCGCAGTCAGCGAGATCAGCACCTCGCGGCTGTCCTTCGGGTTTGCCGTTTTCGCGATCAGCTTGCGCGACAACAGGTTTGCCAGCGCACGGCTGATCTGTCCCTTGTCCTGGCCGACGGCCTCGGCGAGCCGCGCCACGCTCATGGGCGGCCGCCGCCCAAGCGAGGCGACAAGACCGAACTCGACCGAGTTCAGTCCTGTGAGACGCTTGTAGCGCAGGATGGCGCCGCGCTTGAGCAGGTTGGCGAGCACCATCAGCCGCGACGACAGCATCGCGGTGACCGGCGCCGCCGGCGCGCTCTCGTCCGTTTCGGACGACGTCGACCCGCCTCTGCTCTCCGTCTCGCTCATGATATTCCACCTCTGCCAAGAAAGCCGGGGCGTGCCAAGCCCGGGTCACGGCGACCTCCCCGACTTGATCCGTCCAAGAGGCATTCGGATGCGCCCACTGACAGTCGACGTGTTCAACGACGCGCTCAAGGGCAGCTATGGCGCGGACGTTGTGCGCTACTCCTGCTCTCGGCCGCGCTCACCACCACGGCGTCCCGCTGATATCGGCCGGGCCGCCGCTTGAGATCGGCCCTCCCCGGCCCGCCCGCAGAAACCTGCCTGATGGCGAGATGAAACCATTTTGCGGAACCGGCGAAACCATCCGGAAACAGAGAGTGCCTAGAAGAAGAGCCCATAGACGGCGGCAAAGCCCGTCGGGAGGCTCAGATGAACCACTCAATTCACTCTGCTGATCGTGCGACCCACCTCAAGATCGTGGTGGTGGCGCTGGTGGCCGGCATTGCGGTGGCCGGCTTCGGGATCGCGGCCCGCACCCATGCCGATTACGCCCAGACCGCCCAGTCCACCCACGTGATGAAGGCCGGCAAGCCAGTGGTGGTGACCAGCGCGGGCACGTCGGAGATTCGCTGAGACGAAAGGTCCGATTTGATGCCAAACGGCCGCCCTCGGGCGGCCTTTTTGATGTCCAGCGACAGGTAAAGACAAGCCGCCAAACCATTGATTTTATGAGATCGAGGGGTGTATTCCGCCATGAAATGGCGCGAGAGACGGGGCTCGAACCCGCGACCTCCGGCGTGACAGGCCGGCGCTCTAACCAACTGAGCTACTCCCGCGTGACACGCAAATGTCTGCGGAACGAGGGGGGACTTAAAGGCCGGACTTGGTGAAGTCAAGGACGTTGCGTCGTTAGCCGCAACGCCCGCATTGCATGCAGACAATACTTAAGGGGCCGCGCAGACGCGTAGTCAGTCCATTCCCGAATCGTCTACGCCTCGCGGAACCTCCGGAGTTCCCAGACCATCTTCCTAGAGGACTCCGGCCAGAATCGAGGAGGCAGACATGGCGAAGAAAGCAGCCGCTCCCGCCACCATCACACTCAAGCACCTCGCCGCTGACATCGCGGAGAGCCAGGACCTCTCGAAAAAGCGCGCCGAAGCCGTCCTGACCGACATGGTCGACCTGATCACCAAGCACCTGAAGAAGGGCGACCGCGTCCGGATCGTCGGTCTCGGCATCCTGCAGGTCCGCAAGCGCGCCGCCCGAACCGGCCGCAATCCCGCCACCGGCGAGCCGATCCACATCAAGGCCAGCTGGAAGGTCGCATTCCGCCCGGTCAAGGAACTGAAAGAGGCGATCTAGCAATTACGTTTCGTTAAGCCTGATCCGGCCTCGTTCCGGCCGCAACGCGGCCCGCTTTTCTGGTATATCGCCTTGCTCATCTGACCCGGCGGTTTGACCAGAAATGTCCTCCCTCACCTTTTCGCATACCGTGACCGAGCGCTTCCTGCGCTACGTCACCATCGACACCCAGTCCGATCCGGACTCCCCGGCCTCGCCCTCGACCGAGAAGCAGAAGGATCTCGGCCGCGTGCTCGCCGCCGAGCTGAAGGCCATGGGCGTTGAGGATGCGCATCTCGACGACTACGGCTATGTCTATGGAACGATCCCGGCCAATACACCTAAGAAGGTGCCGGTGATCTGCTTCTGCTCGCACATGGACACCTCGCCTGACGTCACCGGCAAGGACGTCAAGCCGCAGGTGGTGACGAACTATCGCGGCGGCGACATCGTGCTGCCTGGCGACACCAGCCAGGTGATCCGATTCGCCGAGCACCCTGCGCTGAAGAGCCAGATCGGCAACGACATCATCACGACCGACGGCACCACGCTGCTGGGGGCCGACAACAAGGCCGGCGTCGCCGAGATCATGGATGCCGCGCATTTCTTCATCAACAATCCCGATGTGAAGCACGGCACCATCAAGATCCTGTTCACGCCGGATGAAGAGATCGGCCGCGGCGTCGACAATGTCGATTTGAAGAAGCTCGGCGCCGATTTCGCTTACACCATGGACGGCGAGAGCGCCGGCTGCGTCGAGGACGAGACGTTCTCGGCCGATGGGGCCACCATCACCATCAACGGCGTCAGCGCCCATCCCGGCTATGCCAAGGGGAAGATGGAGCACGCGATCAAGATCGCAGCCGCCATCGTCGAGCGCCTGCCCAAGGAAGGTTGCTCGCCGGAGACGACCTCGGGCAAGCAGGGCTTTCTGCACCCGGTCGGCATCGAGGGCGCGCTGGAACAGGCGACGCTCTCCTTCATCGTCCGCGACTTCACCGAGGAAGGGCTGAAGGAGAAGGAGGTCCTGCTCGAGACCATCGTCAAGGACGTGATGAAGGATTATCCGCGCTCGACCTACACGTTCGAGGTGCGCGAGCAGTACCGCAACATGAAGCAGGTGATCGACCGTCACCCGCACGTGCTCGAATACGCCATCGAGGCAATCCGCCGCGCCGGCCTGCGCCCGATGCGCACCGCGATCCGCGGCGGCACCGACGGCTCGCGCCTGTCCTTCATGGGACTGCCCTGCCCCAACATCTTCGCCGGCGAGCACGCGTTTCATTCGCGGCTGGAATGGGTCAGCCGGCAGGACATGGAAAAGGCAGTGCAGACCATCGTGCATCTGGCGATGATCTGGGAAGAGCGGGCGTAAGGCCACCGCGACAGGACGCGGGGCCAGCACGGCCCCGCGAGACAGATACGATGTCCGAGGAGTCGCATGAGCTTCTATCAGGACAGGATCTTGCCTTGGCTGACGCAGCTCGCCATGCGCCAGGCCCAGCTCGTGCCTTATCGTACCCGGGTCGCATCCGCCGCAACGGGGCGCGTCCTTGAGCTCGGCATTGGTCCGGGGCTCAATCTCGGATTCTACGGGCCGAGCGTGACGCAAATCATCGGCATTGATCCATCACCCAAGCTGCTGGAGGTCGCGCGCAACGCCGGTCGGCAGCATGCGAGCCGGCTCGATCTGATCGAAGGCTCCGCGGAAGCCATTCCGCTGGAGAGTTCGAGCGTGGACACCGTCGTGACGACGTGGACGATGTGCAGCATCCCCAACGTCAATCGCGCGCTCTCGGAGGCTCGACGTATCCTGAAGCCGGGCGGACAGCTTCTGTTCGTCGAGCATGGCCGCGCGCCCGAGCCCAGCGTGCAATGGTGGCAGGATCGTTTGACCCCGCCCTGGAAGGTCATCGCGGGCGGCTGCCATCTCAACCGCGCCATCGCAGACCTGATCCGCACCAACGGCTTCGCCGTCCAAGATCTCAATGTCGGCTATATGCGGGGACCAAAGCCGATGACGTTCATGTATGAAGGTCGAGCCCTCCCGCGTTCGTAATGACCGCAGTTGCCGCGCCCGCGATGCCGAAGGCCGGCATCGTCGGCGGGAACAAACATTCGCGATGCCTTCCGTTTTTGCGGCGCGTCACATGTCCTATGTTAACGACGTCCATTACGCGATGCATCAAAGATGCGGTCGGGGCGGAAAACTCGGGAGAGCCGCGTGGACCGCAGAACCGCTTGCCTGAAGCAGGCAGACGCATTTCGGGAAAAGGCCATCGCCGATCCAGCGCACCATGACGAATGGATCGACGAGGCCATCAAGTGGCTGGAGCGGGCAATGGAGGCGAGCCGCCGAGTCGCGGTCACGATCGAAGCCAAAGAAGATTGGCTCCTTCAAGATGCGGCAGCTGAAGCGTTGTTGTCGCAACGCCCCGAGCGCAGTGCCTGATCGCACGCTCCTCCAAAAATTCAGAATTTGCTTAACGCGAATTATATTACCCCACGCGCAAGATGCCGCCGCGTCCGCCTCTGGCCAAATCGTGATGTCGGGCCGGTTTACAGGTTCCGTCGTGCCATGCGACAATGAGGCATGCACCTGAATAGGTTCGCCAAGGCTGTCGTGATGCTGCTCGTGGCGGTCGGGCTCCTGCTCGCACCGCTGGCGACGCCGGCATCTGCCATGGCGGTATCGGGTGCAGGAAGCAGCATGACGGCGATGTCGGACGACACGCAAGGCATGTCCGAAGACATGCCCTGCTGCCCGGATCAGACCAAGAGCAAGACCTGCGATTCCTGTCCGCTCGTCGCGGTGTGCATGCTGGGCCTGTCGCTCTCCACTCCTTCGGGAGCGAGCACTGTGATCGAGCGGCAGCCGCAGAAGAGCGCGCTCGCGCCGGGCAATGACCGCCTGCGCGACGGCCTCGCGGCAAAACCTCCCGACCATCCTCCTCGAACCCGGGCCTGATCGGCGCTGACGCGCCTGATGATCGTGCGCGCCGACATCGGCGTGCGCGCCATTGCCTGCCGCTTGGCTGCATGTCGGCTTGCCGCGAGCAGCTCCGGCGGCTCCATCAGACCCATCGAGGAACTATAAATTATGACGACCACCAAGCTCGCGCGCGCCGCCATCGCCGCGCTGATCGGCGCTGCGTTCACGGGGAGCGCGCACGCCGAAATCAAGAACTACGAATTCCAGCTGGCTCAACCGACCATCAAGACCGGGGCCGATCGCATCGTGACCGTGCGGCTGGTCGACAAGACCAGCGGCAAGGCGATACCCGATGCGGTGATCTTCGCCAGCCGGCTCGACATGGCGCCTGACGGCATGCAGGAGATGGTCACCAAGGTCACGCCGATGCCGGGCACCGAACCCGGGACCTATCGTTTCAAGGCCAATTTCAGCATGGCCGGACGCTGGCAACTCTCGCTCGGCGCCAAGGTGCAGGGTGAGACCGGCACGGTCGAAAACAAGCTCGTCGTCACGGCCGAGAAATGACCCGCCTCGCCATTGCAGGCACTGCCGCTGCGATTTTCGCGGCGGCAGGTGTCGCGCTGATTGGCGGCCGCGCCATGCAGCCTCAGTCGGATTCAAGCTCGCTGACTTTCGCCGCGCATGCGGCTGACGCGGGCGCACCGATCTATTTCCGGGATCCGGACGGCCGGCCGTTCTACTCCCTCACCCCGAAGAAGACCGCCGACGGCCGCGACTATCGCGCCGTGCGGGCGAGCGAGGACATCAGCTTCGAGGAAGCTGACGAAGCGCCCGCCGTCATGGCAACCGACGCCAAGGGCGATCGCAAGATCAAGTATTACCGCAACCCGATGGGCCTGCCGGACACCTCGCCCGTGCCGAAGAAGGACTCGATGGGGATGGATTACATCCCCGTCTACGAAGGCGAGGACAGCGACGATGGGTCGGTGAAACTGTCGCCCGGCAAGATCCAGCGCAGCGGCGTCAAATCCGAACCGGCCGAGCTGCGCCGGATCAGAACGCTGGTGCGCGCGCCTGGCACCATCCAGCTCGATGAACGCCGGGTCTCGGTGGTCGCGATGCGCACCGACAGTTTTGTGCAGAAGGTCGCCGACGTCACCACCGGCAGCCGCGTAACCAGGGGCCATCCGCTGATGGAGATCTACAGCCCCGCCGTCTCGTCGGCGGCCGCCGAATATCTCGCGACGATCACCTCGAAGACGACGGCGGGCATCGAGCCCTATGGCCGCGGCTCCCGGCAGCGCCTGATCAATCTCGACGTCCCCGAACCTGTCATCGCCGAAATGGAGAAGAACCACACCCTGCCAATCGCCATTCAGTGGTCGTCGCCGCGCGACGGCATCGTGCTCCAGCGCAACGCCATCGAGGGCATGCGCGCCCAGCCCGGCGACGTGTTGTTCCGCATCGCCGACATCTCGCAGGTCTGGGCGACGGTGGATGTGGCCGAGCGCGATCTCGGCAATGTCGCTGTCGGCCAGCCCGTGACGGTGCGGGCCCGCAGCTATCCCGGCCGCGACTTCAAGGGCCTGATCAGCGTGATCTATCCGCAGGTGAACAAGGAAACGCGCACGGCGCGGGTGCGAATTGAGCTGGCGAATGCCGACCTCGCTTTGCTTCCCGACATGTATGTCGACGTCGAGATCGACACTGGCACGCCGGCGGCGGTGCTCAGCGTCGCCGAGAGCGCGCTGCTGGACACCGGCAGCCGGCAGGCCGTGCTGGTCGACAAGGGCCAGGGGCGTTTCGAGCCGCGCGAGGTCAAGCCCGGACGGCGCGGCGACGGCTATGTCGAAATCCGCGACGGCCTTGCCGAGGGCGACGCCGTCGTCACCTCCGCCAACTTCCTGATCGACGCCGAGAGCAATCTGAAGGCCGCGCTGAAAGGTTTTGCCGAGACCGGCACGGTGCAAGGCGGCGACAAGGCGATGGGAGCCAAGCCATGATCGCGCGCCTCATCGCATGGTCAGCACGCAACCTGCTGCTGGTGCTGTTCGGCACCGGCTTTGCCGCCGCCGCGGGCCTCTACGCCCTCGTCCATCTACCGCTCGACGCCATTCCTGATCTCTCCGACACCCAGGTCATCGTCTACACCGAATATCAGGGACAGGCGCCGCAGGTGATCGAGGACCAGGTCACCTATCCCCTCACCACGGCGATGCTGACGGTGCCGAAATCGAAGGTGGTGCGCGGGTTCTCCTTCTTCGGCGTCTCCTTCGTCTACGTCATCTTCGAGGATGGCACCAACATCTACTGGGCGCGCTCGCGCGTGCTCGAATCCCTCAACGGCGCGGCATCAAGGCTGCCGGCCGGCGTGACGCCGACGATCGGCCCGGACGCCACCGGCGTCGGCTGGGTCTACCAATACGCCATCATGTCGAAGGAGCTGAATCTCGCGGAGACCAGGACGATCCAGGACTGGAACCTGAAATTCGCCCTGGCCAAGGCCGAAGGCGTTGCGGAGGTTGCCGGCGTCGGCGGCTTCGTCAAGCAGTACAATGTCATCCTCGACCCGCAGCGCATGCGCGACCTCGGCATCACCATGCAGAAGATGCGCGAGGCGATCCGCGCCAGCAATGCCGATGTCGGCGGCCGCACCGTCGAGCTGTCCGAGTTCGAATATGTCATCCGCGGCAAGGGCTATCTCAGGAGCATCGAGGATCTCGGCAACATCGTGCTGAAGACCAGCGACGGCACTCCGGTCAAGCTGCGCGACGTCGCCCGCATCGAGCTCGGTCCCGACGAGCGGCGCGGCATCGCCGAGCTCAATGGCGAGGGCGAGGTCGCGAGCGGCATCGTGCTCCAACGTTTTGGCGTGAACGCGCTCGACGTGATCGAGAACGTCAAGAAGCGCTTCAGGGAGATCGCGACAAGCCTGCCGAAATCGGTCGAGATCGTTCCGGTCTATGACCGCTCGAACCTGATCTACGCGGCGATCGATACGCTGAAGCATACGCTGGTCGAGGAGAGCATCGTCGTCGCCCTCGTCTGCATCGTGTTCCTGTTGCATGTCCGCAGCGCGCTGGTCGCGATCCTGATGCTTCCCGTGGGCGTTCTCATGGCCTTTGGCGCCATGAAGCTGCTCGGGATCGGCTCCAACATCATGAGTCTCGGCGGCATTGCGATCGCAATCGGCGCCATGATCGACGCCGCCATCGTCATGATCGAGAACGCCCACAAGCATCTCGAACGCGCCGATCCCGGCCGATCGCGGGTCAAGATCCTGATCGAGGCCGCCGCGGAAGTCGGCCCTGCCCTGTTCTTCAGCCTCCTCATCATCACCGTGTCGTTCATGCCGATCTTCACGCTGGAGTCTCAGGAAGGACGGCTGTTCAGCCCGCTCGCCTTCACCAAGACCTTTGCGATGGCGGCGGCAGCACTGCTGTCGGTGACATTGGTCCCGGCGCTGATGGTGATCTTCGTCCGCGGCAAGATCATTCCGGAGCACAAGAATCCGATCAACCGCTTCCTGATCTGGATCTACCGCCCGGTGATCTCTGGCGTGCTGCGCGCCAAGATCCCGGTGATCCTGCTCGCGCTCGGCGTGCTCGCCGCCTCGGTCTGGCCGGCCGGGCGGCTCGGCACCGAGTTCATGCCCAACCTCAACGAAGGCACCCTGCTCTACATGCCGACGACGCTGCCCGGCATTTCCGTGACCAAGGCCGCCGAGCTGATGCAGACCCAGGATCGCATCATCCGCTCCTTCCCGGAGGTTGCCTCGGTCTACGGCAAGGCCGGCCGTGCGGCGACTGCAACTGACCCTGCACCGTCGGAGATGTTCGAGACCATCGTCAATCTGAAGCCGACGACTGAGTGGCGCGCCGGCGTGACCGTCGACAGCCTGATCGCCGAGATGGACAAGGCATTGCAATTTCCTGGCGTCTCCAACGCCTGGACCATGCCGATCAAGGCTCGTATCGACATGCTCTCGACCGGCATCCGAACGCCCGTCGGCGTCAAGGTCATCGGCACCGATCTCGCCGGAATCGACAAGCTTGCAAAGCAGGTCGAGCAGGTGCTCAAGGCGGTCCCAGGCACCTCCTCGGCCTATGCCGAGCGCGGCCTCGGTGGTTACTACCTCGAGATCACGCCGAACCGCGAGGCACTGTCGCGCTATGGCATCATGGTACAGGACGTGCAGGACACGATCGCGACCGCACTCGGCGGCCAGACCGTGACGACGACTGTGGAGGGACGTCAGCGCTTCACCGTCAATATGCGCTACCCGCGCGACTTGCGCGACAATCCGAAGGCGATCAGCAGCGACATCCTGGTGCCTATGCCATCAGGCGGCGCCGTCCCTCTCGGTGAGGTCGCAAGCGTGACGCCGGCACGCGGGCCGACCTCGATCCGAACCGAAAACGGCCAGCTTGCCACCTACATCTATGTCGACATTCGCGACCGCGACCTCGGCGGCTACGTCGCCGATGCCCAGCACGCCGTGCAGGCAAGCATCGAATTCCCGCCCGGCTACTATCTGGTCTGGAGCGGGCAGTACGAATATCTCGAACGCGCCACCGCGCGGCTCAAGATCGTGGTGCCGGTGACGCTGCTGATCATCTTCCTCCTGCTCTATCTCAACTTCCGCTCGGTCACTGAGACCATGATCGTCATGCTCTCGCTGCCCTTCGCCCTGGTCGGCGGCCTCTGGCTGATGTGGTGGCTCGGCTTCAACCTGTCGGTCGCGGTCGCCGTCGGGTTCATCGCACTGGCGGGCGTGGCAGCCGAAACCGGCGTCGTGATGCTGATCTATCTCAACCACGCGCTCGCCGAGACCAAGGCGCGCTGCGTGCTCGTGGGCCGCCCGCTGACCCGCGAGGATCTCTATGCTGCCATCATGGAGGGCGCCGTCGAGCGCGTCCGCCCGAAGATGATGACGGTGGTCGCGATCATGGCCGGCCTGCTGCCGATCATGTGGAGCACCGGCACCGGCTCGGAGATCATGCAGCGCATCGCCGTGCCCATGATCGGAGGCATGATCTCCTCGACGTTGCTGACGCTGATCGTGATCCCCGCGATCTTCGGCATCGTGAAGGGCTTCCATTTGCCTTCTGCGGGCAAGCCACAACCTCCGGGAAAATCGAAAGCGATCGTTGCAAAGTCGCGAATCCAGGAGCCAGCCGAATGAGGTGAGCCATGATGCAGGACATGATGTCGGGAATGATGGGCGGCATGGAGCTGATCGCGGTTCTGGTCGTTGTCGTGCTCGCGCTGGGGGCGGCAGCGCTGGTCAAGTATCTCTTCTTCTCAAATCGGGGAGATTGAGCATGGATCGCCTTCTCTTCGTGGCATTTGCGGCCGTCCTCGTCTCCTCGCCGGCCGGCGCGCAGCAGGACAGCGTGGCTCGGGGCGAACGCAATTTTCGCGTCTGCGCGGCATGTCACTCGCTCGAGCCCGACCGCAACATGACGGGGCCAAGTCTTGCAAATCTCTGGGGGAGGAAGGCCGCCAGCTTGCCGAGTTTCGACCGCTACTCCGACGCGCTGAAAGCTTCGGGAATCATCTGGGACGACCGCTCGCTGGACGCCTGGTTGACCGATCCTGCGCGCATGGTGCCGCACAACGAGATGCCGTTCGAGGGGATCGATGACTCACGCGTTCGCGCGGATCTGTTGGCATTCCTTAAGGAGGCCACTAGGCCGGGGGCCGCGCCAGAGCGAACGGCCGAAAACCGCATGAATGGGGGCGGCATGATGGGAGCGATGATGGGTGGCGGCCGCGCCCCCAATCTGAAGAATCTGAATCCCGCGCAGCGCGTCACCGGCATGACCCACTGTCGGGACACCTACCGGGTGACAACGGCCGACGGCAAGACGCGCCCCTTCTGGGAGCGCAATCTGCGTCTGAAAACGGATTCCAGCGAAGACGGACCGCAGAGCGGCGCGCCCGCTATCGTGTCGGCCGGCATGATGGGTGACCGGGCGGACGTGATTTTCGCCGCCCCGAACGAAATCTCCAAAACGATAGAAGATCACTGCTGAGGTCTTGGCTGGTCTCGACCACGAATTACACACTACAGACTGTCTAACATTGGAAGGACATCCCCATGAAGTTCATCGCTGCGACAGTCATTTTCCTTGTCTCGGCATCCCTGTGGGCGCAGACGCCTTATGCAGGGATGCAGCTCCGCCAGATAAAAGCGCTCTCGGATCAGGAGATCGCAGACCTGCGCGCGGGGCTCGGTATGGGATTGGCGCTCGCTGCCGAGATCAACGGCTATCCGGGACCTTCCCACGTTCTTGAGCTTGGGGACCGATTGGGGTTGACCTCCGAGCAGCGGGGCAAGGTGCAGGAGATGTTTGCCGCCATGAAGTCCGAAGCGATCCCTCTCGGCACCCGGCTGATCAACAAGGAAGCCGAGTTAGACCAGCAATTCGCCAGCGGAAGCGTAACCCCCGAAAGCCTCAGAGCGGCAACGGCCGCAATCTCGGTCATTCAGGGCGAGCTCCGAGACGCGCATCTCAAGTACCATCTGCTCACGCGGGCCGTTCTCGAAAAGTCTCAATTGGATAAATACGCCGCGTTGCGCGGCTACACGGGTGGCGCATCGATGCACCGCCACCAACACGAGAAATAACGAACCCGAGGAGCCTATCAGACGTTGCTATCCGGCGGCACGACGTGCGGCATCGCGTTCTAGGCCGGAGCAACCTTCAGCTCCATTCGGGAGTGCCGTACCACGACAACCGCTCCCTGAAGCGCGAGGCCGGCCATGATTGCGGCCACGATGATATCGGGCCAGCCCGTGCCGGTCCCGAACACGCCGAGGGCGGCCAACAGCACGGCGATGTTTCCGAGCACGTCATTGCGGGTGCATATCCAGGCCGAGCGCATGTTGGAGTCGCCCTTGCGATGGGCCCACAACAGCCCGAAGGAGGCGACGTTCGCGGCAAGCGCCGCGAGACCAACCGCCCCCATGGTGAAAGCGCTCGGCAGCGTGCCATGGGCTGCGTGCCAGACGACCGTGCCGACGACCCAAAGGCCAAGGGCGCCCATCGTCAGCCCCTTCGCCAGGGCCGCGGTAGCGCGATAGCGCAGCGTCATGCCGACCACCAGAAGGCTGATGGCGTAGTTCGCGGCGTCTCCGAGAAAATCGAGCGCGTCAGCCTGGAGCGACGCCGATCCGGCAGCAAGGCCCGCGCCGATCTCGGCGAGGAACATGACGGCATTGACGGCGAGCACCGCCCATAGCACGCGACGATACGCTTTGTTGTCGCGATGACGATCGAGATTGAGCGGCGGCGGTGAGCAGCATGCATCAGCCATGCTCACAAGATAGAGCGGTTGCACGCGCCGGACAATCACGGTAGGGCCGGCCCCCGCGACATCAAGTTCCCACACGTAACATTGTTGCGGGTCGACACTGTTCCCGTCGCCGTGCTAGGCCAGCCTGACTGTCAGCAAGAGTGAATTCGTGGTCTTGAACCGCCGGCCCTTCAGACTCAGACACACGCGCAATTGGCGCGGGCTCATGGCTGTGTTTGTTGCGGTCATGTACCTGCTGTCGGGCGCGCTCCACGGCACTCATGACATCGATGTGACCAGCCCGTCCGGCGGCTCGGAAATCGCTTCGATCCTCGATGGCTCCACAGGCCACGGCGACCACAAGGCGATCGGCGGCCATCATTGTCATGGCTGCTTCTCGGTGACGATGGCGCAGCCGGCGCTATCCGCCACATCGGTCGCGCTCGTGTCTGCATCGCGCCCGCAACGCGCACCCCAGCTCGCCGGAATTATTCCCGATACCGACTCCCCGCCTCCCAAACCTATTGCCTGAATGGATTGGTCGGGCCCCCGCGCCCATTAGGTTCATCCTTCACAGGTCGGTTTCATGTTTTGCAGGGGAATGGCCGCGCGCCTCGCGTGCGCGGCGGCGTGTCTGCTTGTCGGATTGGCGCTTGCACCGTCTCACGCCCAGACTTTGACGATGCGGAGCGCGCTGTCGCGCGCGCTGGCCGCGAGTCCGCGCCTGACGGCGGCGGAGCGCGACGTCGGCATCGCCACGGGCCAGCGCATCCAGGCGGGCGCGCTGCTCAATCCGGAACTGACCTATGAACAGGACGATTCATTCGGCTCCGGCAGATATCGCGGCACGCGATCGGCCGAGACCACGCTCCAGATCAGCCAGGCCTTCGAGCTGTTCGGCAAACGGGAGGCGCGGATTGCCGCGGGCGCAGCCGGCATCGAGGTCGCCGCCATTCAGCGCAAGGCCGTCAGGCTCGAGGTGCTGTCGGAGACAGCGATCGCTTTCCTCAGCGTGCTCGGCGCGCAGCGGCGCATCCAGATCCTGGACGAACAGATCGCCGCGATCGACCGCCTGACGCCGCTTCTCCGCCGCCGCGTCGAGGCCGGCGCCTCCTCCCCGGCCGAGACCGGTCGCGCCGAAGTCGCCTCCGCCCTGGTGAAGGCGGACCGCGAGCGCTTCAAGGCGACGCTGGCCAGCGCCCGGCGCGAGCTGGCGGTGCTGATGGGAGATCCCGCCGCGAAATTCGGCGAGGTCTCCGGCCGGCTCGATATCACGGGACGCCCGCCGACGTTCCAATCGGTCGTCGCCGCGATCGATGCCAATCCGCAGCTGGTGCGCTGGACCGCGGTCTATGCTCAGCGCAATGCCGAGCTGTTGCTGGCACGGCTCAAGCCCTACCCCGACGTGCGGATCGCGGCTGGCTGGCGCCATTACAACGAAACCAATGACGATGCTGTGCGCCTCACGCTCTCGGTGCCAATTCCCGTGTTCGACCAGAACCAGGGCAACATCCTCTCGGCACAGGAAAGCCTCGCCAAGACCAAAGCCGAGCGCGAGGCCAACCGCAACGCGCTGATCGTGATCGCCGGCCGGGCCTATGACTCGCTGCAAGGCTCGCTGCGCGAACTCGCAGTCCTGCGCGAGACCGCGATTCCGAAGGCCGTCGAAGCGTCCGAGGCGATCGCGCAAGGCTACGGCCAAGGCCGCTTCACCCTGCTCGAAGTGCTCGACGCCCAGGCAAGCGTCACCCAGGCGCGGCTGCGTGAGCAGGAGGCGCTGCAGAACTTTCATGCGGGGGTGGCGACCATCGAAGGCCTGGTCGGCAATCCGTTCACGCTGGCGCGAGAGAGCGCACGATGAAGACGTCCTCCACCATTGTCGTCGCTGTCGTTGCCGCCGCTCTCGGCGCTTGTGGCTATGCCCTGCTGGCGCCGGCCAGGGTCCCGCCCGCCGAGCATGCCGCGGACAAGAAGCCGGAGAAGCCGAACGACCATGTCGAGCAGGACGAGCATGGCGCCGACCGCATCCGCATCTCCGATGTGAAGCTGGCGGCGGCCGGCGTGGTGCTGGCGGAGGCCGCGAGCGCGACGCTGACCGACACGCTCGCCTTCAATGGCATCCTGCGCGCCAACCAGGAAGCCGTGGTGCAGGTGACGCCGCGCTTTCCGGGCATCGCCAAATCGATCCTGAAGCGCATCGGCGACAAGGTCGCCAAGGACGATCTGCTCGCCGCGATCGAGAGCAACCAGAGCCTTACCGTCTACGAGCTGAAGGCGCCGATCGCCGGCACCATCATCGAGCGGCAGATCTCGCTCGGCGAATACGCTTCCGAGCAGAAGCCGGCCTTCGTCGTCGCCGACCTCTCCACCATCTGGGTCGATCTGTCGATCTACCGGCAGGACCTGCGGCGCGTCCACCTCAACGACGAGGTTCTGATCGATCTCGACGATGGCCGCGGCGAGATCAAGGGCACGATCTCCTACATGGCGCCGATCGGCAGTAGCGAGACCCAGACCGCGCTGGCCCGCGTGGTGCTGCCAAATCCGGACGGACGCCTGCGTCCCGGCTTGTTCGTCACGGCGCGGCTGATCCTTGCCGCGCGCAATGTCGCGGTTGCCGTGCGCCGCAGCGCGATCCAGACGCTGGAGAACAAGACGATCGTGTTCGTCCGCGAGGACGGCGACAAGATCGAGGCGCGCCCCGTGGAGCTTGGGGATTCCGATCCGCGCCATGTCGAGATCAAGGCGGGCCTTGCGGCCGGCGAGCATTACGTCGCCGAGAGCAGTTTTGTGGTCAAGGCGGAGATGGGCAAGGGAGACGCCAAGCATGATTGAGCGTCTCATCGCCGCCTCACTGCATCAGCGCTGGCTGGTCCTGCTGCTCGCGCTTGGCGCCCTCGCCTTCGGCGGCTGGAATTTCCAACGCCTGCCGATCGACGCCGTGCCAGACATCACCAACGTTCAGGTCCAGATCAACACCCGTGCGCCCGGCTATTCGCCGCTCGAGACCGAGCAGCGCATCACCTTCCCGGTCGAGACCGCGATGGGCGGCCTGCCGAAGCTCGACTACACCCGCTCGCTGTCGCGCTACGGCCTCAGCCAGGTGACGGTCGTTTTCAAGGACGGCACCGACATCTACTTCGCCCGCCAGCTCGTCGGCGAACGCATCCAGCAGGTGAAGGACCAGCTTCCGGCCGGCGTCGAGGTCGCAATGGGCCCGGTCTCCACCGGGCTCGGCGAAATCTTCATGTACACCGTCGAGGCCAAGGCGGGCGCCAAGACGCAAGGCGGCCACGACTATTCGCTGACCGATCTACGCACCGTGCAGGACTGGATCATCCGGCCGCAGCTTCGCAACGTGCCGGGGGTGATCGAAGTCAACACCATCGGCGGCTTCGAGCGCCAATTCCACGTGCTGCCGGACCCCGGCAAGCTGATGGCCTACCGGCTCGGCTTTCGCGACGTCATGACCGCGCTTGCCGCCAACAACGCCAATGTCGGCGCCGGCTATATCGAGCGCAACGGCGAGCAGTATCTGGTTCGCTCCCCAGGCCAGGTCGGCAACGTCAACGAGATCCAGGACATCATCATTGGCTCGCGCGGCGGCAATCCGGTCAGGATCAGGGACGTCGCGACCGTGACCGAAGGCCGCGATCTGCGCACGGGCGCCGCGACGTGGAACGGCGAGGAAACCGTGCTCGGCACCGCGATGCTGCTGATCGGCGAGAACAGCCGGACCGTGGCGCGCCGCGTCGCGGCCCGTCTCGAGGACATCGCCAAGTCGCTGCCCGAAGGCGTCATGACGCGGACCGTCTACGACCGCACCGATCTGGTCGAAGCCACCATCCGCACCGTCCGGAATAACCTGCTGGAAGGCGCGGCGCTGGTGGTGGCCGTGCTGTTCCTGATTCTCGGCAACATCCGTGCCGCCCTCGTCACCGCCTGCGTCATTCCGCTGTCCATGGCCATGACCATCACCGGCATGGTCGAGACCAAGGTCAGCGCGAACCTGATGAGTCTCGGCGCAATCGACTTTGGCATCATCGTCGATGGCGCCGTGATCATCGTCGAGAATTGCCTGCGCATGCTGGCCGCGGCCCAGCGCGACAAAGGCGGGCTGTTGACGACGTCCGAGCGCCTGCGTGCGATTCTGCGCGGCTCGCGCGACGTCATCAAGCCGAGCCTGTTCGGAACGCTGATCATCGCGGTGGTCTACCTGCCCGTGCTGACGCTGACCGGCGTCGAAGGCAAGATGTTCACGCCGATGGCGCTGACCGTGCTGATGGCGCTGGGCGCTGCCGTGCTGTTCTCAGTAACCTTCGTGCCGGCTGCCATTGCGATCTTCGTCACCGGCAAGGTGTCGGAGCACGAAAACCTGTTCATGCGGGCAGCGAAACGCGCCTATCTTCCCCTGCTCCGATTTGCCATCGACAACCGGCTCGCCGTCGCAATCATGGCCGTCGTCATCGTGGTCGCCAGCGGTATCGCCGCCGCGCGCATGGGCGGCGAGTTCATTCCGAGCCTCGACGAAGGCGACGTCGCGCTGGCCTCGATCCGGATTCCCGGCACCAGTCTCACGCAGTCGCTTGAGCTTCAGAAGGCGCTGGAGAAACGCATCAAGCAGATCCCTGAAGTGAAGGAGTTCTTCACCCGCATCGGCACCGCGGAGATCGCAACCGACCCGATGTCGCCCGCGCAGACCGATGGCTATATCATGCTGAAGCCGCGCGCCGAATGGCCCGACCCAAACAAGCCGAAATCGGAGGTAATCGAGGCCATCGACCATGCCGCGGACGACATTCCCGGCAGCGCCTATGAAATCTCCCAGCCGATCCAGTTCCGGGTCAACGAGCTGATCTCCGGCGTGCGCAGCGACGTCGGCGTCAAGATCTTCGGCGATGACCTCGACATCCTGCAAGGCGCGGCCAAACAGGTGGAGGCCGCGATCCGCGGCATCCGCGGCGCCAGCGACGTCAAGATCGAACAGGTCGCAGGCCTGCCGATCCTCACCGTCCGGCTCGACCGCCAGGCGCTCGCCCGCTACGGCCTCAGCGTCGGTGAGGTGCAGGGCATCGTCGAGATCGCGGTGGGCGGCAAGTCGGCCGGCAAGCTGTTCGAGGGCGACCGCCGCTTCGACATCGTCGTGCGCCTGCCGGAGCATCTGCGTGGCAATCTCGAAGCGATCCGGGCGATCCCGATCCCGCTGCCGCCCGGTGAGGAGGCCGGCTCCGGCACGGCCATTCGGACCGCGCTGGCCGCCTCCCCGCTCACCCAGATGCGTTATGTGCCGCTGTCGTCGGTCGCCACCGTCGATGCGACGCCCGGTCCCAACCAGATCAGCCGCGAAAATGGCAAGCGGCGCATCGTCGTCACCGCCAATGTCCGCGCGCGCGACCTCGGCTCCTTCGTGGCCGAGGCCGAGGCGGCCGTAGCCGAGAAGGTCAAGCTGCCGCCGGGCTACTTCATCGGTTGGGGTGGACAGTTCGAGCAGCTGGTCTCCGCGACCAAGCGGTTGACGATCGTGGTGCCGGTGGCGCTGCTCCTGGTTTTCCTGCTGCTGTTCATGGGCATGGGATCGGCGGCCGATGCGGCGCTGGTGTTCTCCGGCGTGCCGCTGGCGCTGACGGGCGGCGTTGCGGCACTGCTGCTGCGCGACATTCCTTTATCCATCAGCGCCGGCGTCGGCTTCATCGCGCTGTCGGGCGTGGCCGTGCTCAATGGGCTCGTGATCATCGCGTTCATCGAGCGGTTGCGCCGCGAGGGACGGTCTGTCGTCGATGCCGTCCGCGAGGGCGCCCTGACGCGGCTGCGGCCGGTGCTGATGACGGCCCTCGTCGCCTCCCTCGGCTTCGTGCCGATGGCGCTTGCAACCGGCGCCGGCGCCGAGGTGCAGCGGCCGCTCGCAACCGTGGTGATCGGCGGCATCATCTCCTCGACCGTGCTGACGCTTTTGGTGCTGCCGGCGCTCTACGTGCTGTTCAGCCGTGACGCAGGCGCCGAAACGCCTACAATGGCGCCTGATTTGACAGCGTCAGCGGAGCGCTAGAGGTGGCCGGCCACGACCATCACGGACATCACCACCATGATCATGGCGGCCATTCGCATGATCATGGTCACGACCACGGCCATGCTCATGGCCACAGCCACGGGCACGCGCATGTCCATGCGCCCGCCAGCTTTGGCAAGGCGTTCGCGATCGGCATTTCGCTCAACACCGCGCTGGTGGTGGCCGAGGCGGTCTATGGCTATATCGGCAACTCCACTGCCTTGCTCGCCGATGCCGGCCATAACCTGTCCGACGTGCTCGGCCTGGTCGTGGCCTGGGGCGCGTCGATCGCGACAAGGCGCGCGCCGAGCGGCCGCTTCACCTACGGCCTGCGCGCCTCCACGATTCTTGCCGCGCTGGCGAATGCGGTGTTCCTGCTGGTCGCAACCGGTGCCATTGGTTGGGAGGCGATTTTGCGCCTGCGCGCGCCGGAGCCGGTCGCCGGCGTCACGGTGATGGTGGTGGCCGGCATCGGCATCCTCATCAACGGCTTCACCGCCATGCTGTTCGCGCGCGGGCGCAAGGACGACATCAACATCGAAGGCGCGTACTTGCACATGGCCGCCGATGCCGCGGTCTCGCTCGGCGTGGTGGTCTCGGCGGCGCTGATCATCTGGACCGGTTGGCTCTGGCTCGATCCCTTAACCAGCCTCGTCATCTGCGCCACCATCCTCTGGAGCACGACCAGCCTGTTGCGCGGCTCCATCGACATGTCGATGGCAGCCGCACCCAAGGGCACCGACCTTGCCGCGATCAGGACATTCCTGCTGGCGCGACCGGGTGTCTCCGGGATCCACGATCTCCACGTCTGGCCGATCTCGACCACCGAGACGGCGCTCACCTGCCATCTCGTGATGCCCACTGGGGCCGGCGACGCATTCCTGATGGAGACCGCGCAGCTGCTCAAGACCTCATTCCGCATCGGCCACACCACGCTTCAGGTCGAGACGCATCCCGACAATGGCTGCGCGCTTGCGCCGGATGATGTGGTGTAGAATTCACAGGCCATCCACACCGTCATTGCGAGGAGCACTTGCGACGAAGCAATCCAGACTGTCTCTGCTGAGACAGCCTGGATTGCTTCGCTGCGCTCGCAATGACGATGGGGAAGCAGCGCGTCTACGTCGCCTTCGCCGTCACGATCCAGATCGCGCCCTGCAACGTCACCGACTGCCCCTTCAGGAACGGGGCGAGCATGTCGCGGATCGAAGCCTTGGCTGCGTCATAGGTCTCCGGCGGATGCCCTTGCAGCGCGCGGCTGGCGGGGCCGATCTGGAGCGCACCGTCGACGGCGGCATCGAGGCCACCGCCGATCGCGATGTCCATCGCAAGATTATGCGGCTGCATCGCCGCGTCCACGAAGCCGGCACCCTTCAGGATGCGCATCACGCGCTCTTCTGAGGCAAAGGCGAACGGGCCCGGCTCCTCCGGTCCGACCGGCGGCATTTTCGGCACGTGCTTGTAGACCGCCATCAGCGGCGCCATCATCCACGGATTTTCCTTCGGCTCGCGCCAGCAGGCGAAGGCAAGCCGCCCGGACGGCTTCAGCGCACGGCGGAGATTGGTGAAGGACGCGATGGGATCGGCGAAGAACATCACGCCAAAGCGCGAGGCGAGCAGATCAAAGCTCGCCGGCTCGAACGGATGAACGGTCGCATCCGCCAGCACGAAATCGAGCGGCAGCCCCTTCGGCGCCAACGCGCGCGCCTGCGACAGCATTGGATCGGACACGTCGAGGCCGAGCGCAAAGCCACCAGGCGCCACCGCCTTCGCGAACGCGACCGTCGTTGCACCCGAGCCGCAGCCGACGTCGATCACGCGCTCGCCCGGCTTCGGCTTGGCGCGATCGATCAGCACGTCCGCGATTGGCCCGAGCAGCGTCTCCTGCGCCGCATGACGATCAGCCCAGCGCTGTCCGCTTGGGCCGTTCCAATAGGCGATCTGGTCGGCGTTGAGCTCGTGTCCGCTTGACTGTTCCATCACCCTCTCCGCGACAGTGCCGAACGTCCGCGCCCGGCCCAAGACGCTTATCCACATGTCCTTCCCTGCTGCAAGGCCGATTTCAACGCGGCGGCCGAGGCTGATGTGCCAAGCCAAGTTGACACAGCCAAGCGGCCCTGCGCTAACTCAGGGAACAGGAGAACACCCCTTGAAGTCGGAACGATCAGTCGGCATCGATTGCCTGCGCGCCATCTCGATCATCTGGGTGCTGCTCTATCATTTCGTCCCGGGTCAGGCTTTCAGCCGGGGCACGTTCGGTGTCCTGCTGTTCTTCATCATCAGCGGCTATTGCATCGCGTTCAGCGCTGAGACGTCGCAATCGGCGTGGCACTTCTATGCCAAGAGGCTCGGCCGCCTGCTGCCGGCGTTGATTGTTTGTGGCCTGCTGACGACGCTGTTCAAGAATCTCATGCCCGAGCTGGTCGAAGCGGGCCGTGGGGTGAGCTGGTTCGACTACGCCTATACGCTCATCGCTCTTCCGACGCTCAACGTCCTTCACGTCGACTATCATCTGCCCGACGGCGCCTATTGGTCATTGCAGATCGAGTTTCAGTTCTACCTCTTCTGCTTCATGATGATGGGGCTGGGGCTCAAGCAACGCCTGTTGGCATTGCTCTGCGTGGTGACCATCTTCCGGACCCTGACCACCAGCACGGACTATGCCACGTCCAACGATTTCTTCCCGTTCTTCATTGCCGGCATGAGCGTGGCGGCCCTCGTCAGGGGGCGCAGCAGGGAGGCGATCATGGGAATCGTCGTCGCGTTCTCGCTCGAACTCTATCATCTGAATTTCAACGTCAAACAGCCCTCGATGGCGATCGAGATGTACCGGTCGCTGCTGCTGTGGTCCGGCACCGCCGCGGCCTATCTTGCCGCGCGGTATGACCATATCCTGCTACGATCGCTCCGCGCGCTAGCTGTTCCCTTGGCATTCATCGGGGTCATCAGCTATCCGCTCTACCTGCTGCATCAGGACATCGGGACCATGATCCTGCAATGGGCCCAGATTGGTCTTGTCTCGAAGCCGGCCCTGCTCATTCGCGCCGTCGTGCTGCCGGGCTTCCTTATCGGCATAGCCTGGCTGGTCTACGCACTTGTCGAGCGCCCCACGATCAAGCCGCTGACGGCCTTCCTGACCCACCCGCTCGCCTGGCTTCGCCAATGGCAGCCCGCGGCAGTCAAATCCTCCGCCGCTGCCAACGCCGGCGACGTCATGCCCCAGGACTTGCCAATCCGATAGCGTCCTTGCCAGTCCGATAGCGTCGGCTTTCGCGCAGGCAGGCGCGGCAGCAATCTCGATAGATGAGATCCAGCAGAGTACGCATCGGCCAACCCTCCGTTGTCGCTAGCGGCTTGATATGGCCCACCTCGACGGAGGCTCCTGTGACATTGGTCACATAGGAGGCTTTGCCTTGGTGGCATGCTCCGACTATTCTGATCACATTGCGATTTGGGACTGCAATGCGCATCGAAGCTCGCCAGCTGGCGTCGAGCTTCGTGCCGGCGTACTTGTTGAACAGCGTCAGCGAGCGCTGTGACGAAGCGTTCCAGTCGCCGTCCGCCGAAGACGCGGCGGAGTTCTGACTGCACCAGCTTCGTCATTTCCTGCGGCGACAGGCTCGGCTGCGACGAAGTCGGGGCGACGGCGGCGACCGCTGGACGCGATCAAGGCCAAGCCGGGCCGCGTCTGCCCGCTGGTTTGCGATCACGGCTTCAAGGCCGACGGCGACGCCTGCGTGAAGAGCGCCTGCCGCGCGGGCTATCCCGTCAATGACGAGAACGAGTGCGAGAAGGTGCAGGAGAAGAAGCCGATAGCGACGCGCGATAATTCGAAAGGGCGGGATAGCGAGCGGAAACAAACGGAGGCTGCGCCACCATCTCCGCAAGCCAAATCGTCAGGACAGATAATTTGCAATGCAGCCGGTTGCCGTCCAATTCGATCGGGCTGCAGGCTCGAGGCAAATAGAGCCGGGGTACGTGGCTACGGCAGTGGACCTGGCGACGTCGAAGTTTGCAACTGACAGCGGTGTAACCGTCCAGCAGTACTGCTTAACTTGAAGCTAGCCCCAACGAGAACGACGCTGCCTCGCTCGACCTGCGAGCGCAGACTGGTGGGCGGTCACGGATTCGAACCGCGGACCCTCTGTGCGCATTGCGGCCGCATTGGTTTCACCGAACGGCCACATCGGAATCAGATGCCAACCAGATTTCCTCGATAGCGTCGCCGTTCCTCAAACTGGAAAGGCAAGACCATGCGCAGCTTCACGGCATCCGTCATCGTTGCAGCTCTCTCGCTCGGAACACCTACTCTGGTGCAGGCACAGGGCGCATCGTCGCAACCCGGCGCGGAACAGCCGTCCACTCAGTCGAGCACGGTGATCCGGAGCATACAGGTCGTGGACGTCAAGGAATTGCAGCCGGCGGTGCGCGCGAAAGTCGATGAACTCGTGGCGCAGACAAGCGATAAAGACATCCAGTCGCTTCGGCAGTCCATCGACGCTACACCGGAGGCAGCCTCCGTGCTCAAGGCCAAGGGCTTGAGCTCGTCCCAAGTCGTCGCGATCAACATCGCCGACGGAGTCCTGACGATGTTCACCAAGACCGCCTGATATCGGACGGGAGTTGAGACGCCGCCCGGCGGCCGCGAGCACGATCGCCGCCTCCTCGGCCGGACGACGAGATCCGCGCTACGAAAGAGGGTTGCCCTGCGGCGGGCCTGCTGCAGGGCTGCTCCTGTCCAGCATGAAAACCCGGACCAGGCCGCAAATTGGAGCCAGTTCGCGGCGCGCTCGGCTCTTGCTTCGGCACCCGCCGGGGCGCTAAAGAGGCGCACTTGAAGGCGCACTTGGGCGGTTAGCTCAGCTGGTTAGAGCATCTCGTTTACACCGAGAGGGTCCGCGGTTCGAATCCGTGACCGCCCACCAGCCTTTCGCTCGCTTCGCGAGCTACGGCTCGGCAGGCCAGCACAGCAGGTCATGAGCGCGAAGTGAGCGAAGGCTGCCGCGCCGAAGCCCATCGGGCGAAGGCGGGCCCTCAGACGCGAACTACGGCTCGGCAAGCCAACCTCAATCCTTCGGCCTTCCCGGCAGCAGCGGCACCGCATCGATCCAGACCACCGCCGACTGGCACCAGATCTGCCGGACCGGCCTAAGAGCGTTGCGCTGGCGGATGCTGCCCCAGCGGATGCCCCAATCGTCGGCGTCATCGCCCTCGCCGCTCGTGAACAGCGGGGAACCACAATCGGCGCAGAAATGCTGGAAGCGCATGCGGCCGTTCTCGCCCCGCTTGCCGTAGATCTTTGGCGTGCCGCCGGTCAGGCGGACGTCCGCTCCGGAACAGACGGCCGTCACCCGGAACGGCGAGCCGGTCAGCGTCTGGCAGTCGGTGCAGTGGCAGACCGAGACCTCCTCGGGGTCGATGTCGGCCTCGAAGGTGATCTTCCCGCAATGGCATTGCCCATCGATCTGCATCGCCCTCGTCCCTTCAAAAACAAAAACGGCGCCCGAGGGCGCCGTCTTATCATCTTTCGCTGAGCCTTAGTGAGCGGTCAGGCCGCCGGCGGCCTCATCCCCATCCGGCTTCACCGTCACCTTGGTGTCTTCTTCCCAGACGATCGGCACCGGCTTCTTCACCAGCGCCTTGGCGACGACGTCGTCGAGGCGCGAGACCGGGATGATCTCCATGCCGCCCTTGATCGCATCGGAAATCTCCGTGAGATCCTTGGCGTTGTCCTCGGGGATCAGCACCGTCTTGATGCCGCCGCGGGCAGCTGCCAGCAGCTTCTCCTTCAGACCACCGATCGGCAGCACGCGGCCGCGTAGCGTGATCTCGCCGGTCATCGCGACATCGTGGCGGACCGGAATGCCGGTCATGACCGAGATGATCGCGGTGGCCATGGCGACGCCAGCGGACGGACCGTCCTTCGGCGTCGCGCCCTCCGGCACGTGCACGTGGATGTCGCGCTTGTCGAACAGCGGCGGCTCGACGCCGTAGTTGATCGCACGCGAGCGGACGTAGGACGCCGCCGCCGAGATCGACTCCTTCATGACGTCGCGGAGATTGCCCGTGACCGTCATCTTGCCCTTGCCGGGCATCATGACGCCTTCGATGGTCAGCAGCTCGCCGCCGACATCGGTCCAGGCAAGGCCGGTGACGATGCCGACCTGCGGCTCGCTCTCGATCTCGCCGAAGCGGTATTTCGGAACGCCGAGCAGCTCTTCCAGAGTCTTCTCGGTAACCTTGACCGACTTCTTCTTGGAGATCATCAGCTCCTTCACCGCCTTGCGGGCGAGTGTGGAGAGCTCACGCTCCAGATTGCGCACGCCCGCTTCGCGAGTGTAGCGGCGGATCAAAAGCAGCAGCGCGTCGTCGTCGATCGAGAACTCCTTGGAGTCCAGGCCGTGCTTGGACACCGCGTTCGGGATCAGATGCTTGCGCGAGATCTCGACCTTCTCGTTCTCGGTGTAGCCCGCGATCCGGATGATCTCCATGCGGTCCATCAACGGCCCCGGAATATTGAGCGTATTCGCGGTCGTGATGAACATCACGTTGGACAGATCGTAGTCGACCTCGAGATAGTGGTCGTTGAAGGTCGCGTTCTGCTCGGGATCGAGAACCTCGAGCAGCGCCGAGGACGGATCGCCGCGGAAATCGGCGCCCATCTTGTCGATCTCGTCCAAGAGGAACAGCGGATTGGACGACTTCGCCTTGCGCATCGACTGGATGATCTTGCCGGGCATCGAGCCGATATAGGTGCGGCGGTGACCGCGGATCTCGGCCTCGTCGCGCACGCCGCCGAGCGAGACGCGCACGAATTCGCGCCCCGTCGCCTTCGCGATCGACTTGCCGAGCGAGGTCTTGCCGACGCCGGGAGGCCCGACGAGGCACAGGATCGGACCCGTCAGCTTGTTGGCGCGCGACTGCACCGCGAGATACTCGACGATACGTTCCTTGACCTTCTCGAGCCCGTAATGATCAGAGTCCAGGATGGCTTGCGCCGCTTCCAGGTCCTTCTTGACCTTGGACTTCTTGTTCCACGGGATCGACAGCAGCCAATCCAGATAGTTGCGCACGACGGTCGCTTCCGCGGACATCGGCGACATCTGGCGCAGCTTCTTCAATTCGTGCTGCGCCTTCTCGCGCGCTTCCTTGGAGAGCTTGGTTTTGGAGATCTTCTCTTCGAGATCGGCGAGCTCGTCGCGACCATCGTCGTCGCCGAGCTCCTTCTGGATCGCCTTCATCTGCTCGTTGAGATAATACTCGCGCTGGGTCTTCTCCATCTGGCGCTTGACGCGCGAGCGGATGCGCTTCTCGACCTGGAGCACCGAGATCTCGCTCTCCATCAGGCCCAGCACCTTCTCCAGGCGCGTGGTGACGGACAGCGTTTCCAGGATACCCTGGCGGTCCGCGATCTTGACCGCGAGATGCGAGGCGACCGTGTCGGCGAGCTTGGCGAAATCAGTGATCGCCTGCACGACGCCGACGACCTCGGCCGAGATCTTCTTGTTGAGCTTCACATAGCTCTCGAAGTCGGACACGACCGAGCGCGCCAGCGCCTCGGCCTCGACCGACTTCGCGTCGGTGTCGGCGAGCGCGACGGCGGTCGCTTCGTAATAGTCGGCGCGATCGGTGTATTTCTGCACGCGCGCACGCTCGAGCCCTTCGACCAGCACCTTCACGGTGCCGTCGGGAAGCTTCAGGAGCTGGAGCACGCTGGCAAGCGTGCCGGTCTCGTAAATCGCATCGGGCGCCGGATCATCGTCGGACGCGTTCTTCTGCGTCGCCAGCATGATCAGCGCATCGTTCTTCATCACCTCTTCGAGCGCGCGGATCGATTTCTCGCGGCCGACGAAGAGCGGCACGATCATGTGCGGGAAGACGACGATATCGCGCAGCGGCAGCACGGGATAAGCGTGCGTTGCGCCATGAACGATGGTTGGCCGGGGTTTGGGATTAGTCATGGCCTTTTCCTTTTGCTTTGCCCCCTCGCACGCAGCCCGCTGCATGCGCAACCGCCACGAGGTGCCGAGGTGATCCGCAGAACCGGTCGGTCCTTTTGCGAGTTGGACCGGCTTGCCGGATCGGAACTGAGGCGAATCTTGAAGAGAATTTTCGCTCGCCCGCCGACATTAGGTGGCTATCGACCCGGGGGGTGTCAAGTCATCGAAAAACGCGCGCCATCAGGCGCTTACGCACGCAGGTAAGCGACGCAACACCGGCTGCGGAGATACATTTCCGCAGCCCTCCTTGATCAGACAATTGGAGCGTTCCAGCGCCGAAAAAATCAGGCGCTGGCATTCTCGACGGCGCGATCGGACCGATCGGCGTAGATGTAGAGCGGACGCGCCGTGCCTTCCACGACTTCTCGCGAAATCACGACCTCTTCCACACCTTCCAGGCCCGGCAAGTCGAACATGGTCTCGAGCAGGATCGCCTCGAGGATCGAGCGCAGGCCGCGCGCGCCGGTCTTGCGCTCGATCGCCTTGCGGGCGACCGCGCCAAGCGCCTCGTCAGCGAAGGTCAGCTCGATGTTCTCCATCTCGAACAACCGCTGGTACTGTTTCACCAGCGCGTTCTTCGGCTCGGTGAGGATCTTCTTCAGCGACGTCTCGTCCAGGTCCTCGAGCGTCGCCACGACCGGCAGACGACCGACGAACTCGGGAATGAGGCCGTACTTCAGGAGGTCCTCAGGCTCGACGTGACGGAAGATCTCGCCGGTACGGCGGTCCTCCGGCGCGAGCACCTGGGCACCGAAGCCGATCGAGGTCGACCGTCCGCGCGCCGAGATGATCTTCTCGAGGCCGGCGAAGGCGCCGCCGCAGATGAACAGGATGTTGGTGGTATCCACCTGCAGGAACTCCTGCTGCGGATGCTTGCGGCCGCCCTGCGGCGGGACCGAAGCCACCGTGCCTTCCATGATCTTGAGCAGCGCCTGCTGCACGCCCTCACCCGACACGTCGCGTGTGATCGACGGATTGTCGGACTTGCGGCTGATCTTGTCGATTTCGTCGATGTAGACGATGCCGCGCTGGGCGCGCTCGACATTGTAGTCGGCGGCCTGAAGCAGCTTCAGGATGATATTCTCGACGTCCTCGCCGACATAGCCGGCTTCGGTCAGCGTCGTCGCGTCGGCCATCGTGAACGGCACGTCCAGGATGCGGGCGAGCGTCTGCGCGAGCAGCGTCTTGCCCGAACCGGTCGGACCGATCAGCAGGATGTTCGACTTCGCGAGCTCGACGTCGTTGTGCTTGGTCTGGTGGTTGAGGCGCTTGTAGTGGTTGTGCACCGCGACCGACAGGACCTTCTTCGCATGGCTCTGGCCGATCACGTAGTCGTCCAGCACCTTGCAGATTTCCTTCGGCGTCGGAATGCCGTCGCGCGACTTAACCAGCGAGGATTTGTTCTCCTCGCGGATGATGTCCATGCAGAGCTCAACGCACTCGTCGCAGATGAAGACCGTGGGACCCGCGATCAGTTTGCGGACTTCGTGCTGGCTCTTGCCGCAGAACGAGCAATATAGCGTGTTCTTGGAGTCGCTCGTGCCGACCTTACTCATTCATGTCTCCGTCCGCGGTTCGATCCCGTTCCGCTCGATCGCTCCACTCCGACACGATGGCCGGCATGAAGCTTAAGTAGAGCAAATTCCGTACCAAAAAAGACCCTACGCGTTACATCCCGTGCGAATCACGGTCGCTCGATTCTCCGCGATCATAGCCGATCAATCGTAGCCAACCATGCTGTCACCCGACTATCAAGAATTCGCTAATCGGGGCTCGCCGGCTACCCGTGACAATACCGTGATTTCCGGTCTTGGCACGAGCGAAGTGATCGAAATCACCCCGGCGTTGCTGGATTGCCACGAAAAACAAGCACGAAAGCGGAACTTTCCGCCTGTCGCAGGGCGCAAAACCGCGTTGTGCGGCGCGCGCACGCGCCCTTAACGTGAACACCGCCCTGACGCTACGCGGCGATCCCGAGGGATCGCCGTAACGCCCCGGTAGTGCTACAATGGCGTTTTCGCCGGCGTCGGCTCCTCGGCGCGCTTGTCAATGACCTTGTCGACCAGACCGAACTCCTTGGCGTCGTTCGCAGTCAGGAACTTGTCGCGTTCCAGCGCGTCCTCGATCGACTTGTAGGTCTGGCCGGTGTGCTTCACGTAGATCTCGTTGAGCCGCTTCTTCAGGTTCAGGATTTCCTGAGCGTGCAGCATGATGTCGGTGGCTTGGCCCTGGAAGCCGCCGGAGGGCTGGTGCACCATGATGCGCGCGTTCGGCAGCGAGAAGCGCATGTCCTTCTCGCCGGCGGCAAGCAGCAGCGAGCCCATCGAGGCCGCCTGCCCCGTGCACAGCGTCGAGACCGGCGGACGGATAAACTGCATGGTGTCGTAGATGGCAAGGCCCGACGTCACCACGCCGCCCGGCGAGTTGATGTACATCGAGATTTCCTTCTTCGGATTTTCCGCCTCAAGGAACAACAGCTGCGCGACGATCAGCGTCGACATGCCGTCCTCGACCGGACCGGTCACGAAGATGATGCGCTCCTTCAACAGGCGCGAGAAAATGTCGTAGGCGCGCTCGCCACGGTTGGTCTGCTCGACCACCATGGGCACGAGGTTCATGTAGGTTTCAACCGGATCGCGCATGAGTCACCTAGGGTTTCGGAGACGGACATCGCCAGTTTGGCTGGATTTGCCGGAAGGCGGATGGACGTCCTGTGATGCAGGAACTTGGCAGAGGTAGAACATTGAGTACAGGGTGTACCGACAGATATAGCCCAATTCGCGCCTGACAAGTGCGGAGCGCATTAAGGCTTAACCCGTCGGGCAGTTGAAGCTGATTCGCGCAAAGAGGCCCAGCCGGCCATCTGGCTAGCTGAGCCCCTTCGCTGATCATCCTTAATGGAAGGCTTTCTCAACGCCTTCAGGCAGCGCTCTTTTCCGCCTCGTCATCCTTGTAGAGCTCCTCGCGCGAGACCTTCTTCTCGGTCACCTTGGCGAGTTCGAGGATGAAGTCGACGACCTTGTCCTCATAGATCGGTGCACGAAGCTGGGCCAGCGCCTGGGCGTTGTTGCGGTAATAGTCCCACACTTCCTTCTCACGGCCGGGCATCTGGCGCGCCCGCTCGATCACGGCGCGGCCGACCTCGTCGTCGGTCACGGTGATCTTGTTCTTCTCGCCGATCTCGGAGAGCACGAGGCCGAGGCGCACGCGGCGGTCGGCGATCTTGCGGTACTCTTCCTTGGCGGCGTCTTCAGTGGTGTTCTCGTCGGCAAAGGTCTTGCCGGCCGAAGCCATCTCGGCCTTGACCGAGTTCCACATCAGATTGAACTCCTCGTCGACCAGCGAGGGCGGCGCATCGAAGCGATGCGCTTCGTCGAGGCGATCAAGCAGCGCGCGCTTGACGCGCTGACGCGTCGCGGTCGCGAATTCGGCGGCCAGCCGCTCGCGCGCGGCTTCCTTGAGCTTGTCGAGCGATTCGAGGCCGAGCGTCTTGGCGAACTCGTCGTCGATCGCGAGATCCTGCGGCGCCTCGATCAAGGTCGCGGTGGTCTCGAACTCGGCCGGCTGGCCGGCAAGCTTGTCGTTCATGTAGTTCTTCGGGAACGACACTTTCAGCGTGCGCGACTCGTTGGCGCCGATGCCCGTCAGCTGCTCCTCGAAGCCCGGGATGAAGGTGTTGGACCCGATCAGGACCTGGATGCCCTCGCCGGTGCCGCCCTCGAAGGCTTCGCCGTTGATGGTGCCCTTGAAGTTGATGGTGACACGATCGCCGGAGGCGGCCTTGGCGCCCTCGCCTTTGGCGGCAAAGGTGCGGTTGGAATCGGCGATGCGCTTGATCGCCTCGTCGACGTCGGATTCGGTGACGTCGACGACGGGCTTCTCGACCTCGAAGGTCTTGAAGTCGGCGAGCGCAATGGCCGGCACCACCTCGATCGCGACCGTGTAGGTCAGATCGGTCTTGCCGCTCAGCAGCTCCTCGACCTCGGCCTGCTCGGTCGGCATGGTGATCTTCGGCTCGGTCGCGAGGCGGAAGCCGCGCTCGGAGAACAGCTGCGTGTTGGTGTCGCGGATGGTCTGGTCGATGGTCTCGGCCATCACCGAGCGGCCATAGACCTTCTTCAGGTGACCGACCGGCACCTTGCCGGGACGGAAGCCGTTGAGACGGACCTTGTCCTTGAGATCGACGAGCTTGGCATCGGCCTTGGCGTCGAGATCTGACGCAGGGACGCTGATCTTGAACTCGTGCTTCAAACCTTCCGAGAGGGTCTCTGTGACCTGCATGGCGTCCAATCTTCTTCTCGTTCGGTCCCGGCGCGCATGCGTCGGGACGCTGTCATTAATCGATCCGACGCGAGGCAAACGCCTCAACGCCGGTGGTTCATTGGACCGGCTCCAAGCGGACAACATCCGCGCGGAAGCGGGTCTCGTAATCCGTGCAAACGCTGAAAGCGCTTGGTGCGGGCGGAGGGACTCGAACCCCCACAACTTTCGTCACTGGAACCTAAATCCAGCGCGTCTACCAGTTCCGCCACGCCCGCGTGAATTTGCATCAAGACCGGCCGCGATGCCGCGGGCGGCCGGGCTTATAGCATGTGCCTGACTGTTCGCAGCAAAAAAATGGCCGGTTGGAGGCAAGCTTCAAGTAGGCACGACGGCTGGACTTATCCAGCGCGGCGTGGTCCGGATCGGCCATGACAACGCGGATTTTTGACCCGAGCCGACGTGAGGTTTTGGCCGGACTTTTGACTGGACTTGGCGCCTCGGCGGCCGGGCTGCTCGGCGGTGGCGCAGGCCCGCTCGTGACCGCCCAGCTCGCGCTCCAGGCACGACCGGCCACGTTGGCCTTGAAGCCGGGTCAGCCGCGGACACCAATCTGGGAGCTGGCCGCCGTAAGCCACTTGGGAAACGTCCGTCTCAAGCGCGGCAACCGCTGCGAGGTGGTGTTCCGGAACGAGCTGCCTGTGCCGCTTGCACCAGTCTGGTACGGCCTGACCGGCCCGGCCACTTCCGACCCGCTCCGGGGGCGCGCGCCGACGGCCCCGGACGCGACTGAAACATCAATTATTTCAATATCTAATGCAGGAACCCTGCTGGCCGACTTCCGCCTCTTCGAGGACGGCCTGAAGCAACCCGCGCGCCCGCTTCCGATCATCGCCGAGGAGACAGATCGGGTCGCTGTCGATCGTGACGAGGTTTTGCTGATCGAGGAATGGCGCGTGCGGCCGGATGGGACCGCGCTTCCCCCGGGGCGCGATCCCAAGGACACGACGCCGCTCTATACGATCAACGGACAGACTTCATTCGAACTCTCAGCCGCGGCCAATGAGCGGCTGCGGCTGCGCTTTATCAATGGCTCCCAACGTACTGTTCTGGCGATCAAATTGGAAAGCCACGAAGTCCGCGTGATGGCCCTGGACGGACAACCGGCCGAGCCGTTTTCGGCGCGCAGCGGGGCGCTGGTGCTGGCCCCGGGCGCGCGGGCCGATGTCTTTGTAGACGCGGCCACGTCGGCCCCATTCCTGCTGCATGACGGTAAGGAGGCCCGCCAGGTCGGCAGCCTCTCGGTCATAGGCAGGCTGGAGCGGCGCGCGCCGCCAGTGCCGCCACAGCCGCTCCCTTCCAATGACCTGCCCGATCAGCTCGATCTGAGAGGCGCCCTGCGGTTCGATGTCGCGCTCGGCGCAGCCGACGCCGGCTGGACCCGGCCGGCAAATTTCTCCACCGCCTCCGCCCCGACCTTCCGCGCCAAGGCCGGCCGCACGATCGTGCTGGCCCTGAAGAACCCAGCCCCCATCACGACCGTGTTCCACCTGCACGGCCACCATTTCCGCCTGCTCGACAAGCTCGACGACGGCTGGAAGCCCTACTGGCTTGATACGCTCGCGATCGAGCCCGGCCAGACCCAGCGCATCGCATTCGCCGCAACCTCACCCGGACGATGGCTGATCGAATCGGTTCTGACTGACTGGGCGGCCCCGCGGCTGGTGCGCTGGTACGCGGTGGAGTGAGCGCTCCGGCTAAGCGTGCGGTTTGGCCGTCAGTTCGATTCCGAGGGCCTTCATCACCGCGATCGTCGTTTTGAGCGTCGGATTGCCGTTGGTGCTGAACGAGCGATAAAGCTGCTCGCGAGAAAGACCGGTCTCCTTGGCGATCTGCGTCATCCCCTTGGCACGGGCAACGACGCCAAGCGCGTGCGCGATGTAGGCGGCGTCCTCAGTCTTGAACGCCTCTTCCATGAACACGGCAATGGCTTCGTCGGACTGAAGCTCTTCGGCCGGATCGTAAGTCGTCAGCTTCTCGCCCAACTCATTCGCTCCAGATCTCGGCAAGGCCTTGGCCGCCGAAATGTCTTTGGCCTGCGTGCTCTTGTCGCCGCCCACCGGCCCGACATCGCCTGCCTGCCCTTGAGCCAACCGATCCAGTCGCGACGCAATCAACGCTCTGGCTCGCTCATCCCGCAGACGCGATCGCCACTTCCGAAACGTCTCAGTCTGCTTGAGCTCGACCACTGTAGTTTATAAACTACTATTATCGTGGGTCAAGCCTGCGCGTCCAGAGGTACCGAGCGTCGGGCTCCCGTTCCTCGTTCCGCGCTCCTTCGGTCTGCTCGACTAGCGCGAAGTCCCGCGCCTCATAGAAGCGCCGCGCCGGCGCGTTGCGCTGGGAGGTCCAGAGCTCGAGGCGATCGCAGGCCTCTTTGGCAACGTCGAGGAGTTCGGTACCGACACCACGGCCTTGGGCAACCGGAAGCACGTAGAGCTGCTCGATCCAGCCCTTACGGAACGCAATGATCCCGCTGAGCACTGCGTCGTCGAAGCGTCCCCACACGCGGCAGGTCGGAAAAACACGCTCGCGGTAGAACCAGCGGTCCTCGTCCGGCCTGTGCAACCCGGCGAGCCACGGCATCGCCTGGTCGAACGCAATCCGATGGACCTGGGCGGCCGCATCCATGTCCACGAGCGCGACTGCCGCAGCACTAGTACTCCACCCCGAGCGCATCATAGACGCGCCGGTGCACGGCCGGCAGCGTCTCGGTGAGGTCTTCCGCGATCAGCCCCGGCCCCGCTTCGCTTCCTGCCTCGCCGTGCATCCAGACGCCGATGCTGGCGGCCTCAAAGGCCGGCACGCCTTGCGCCAGGAGGCCAGCGATGATGCCCGAGAGCACGTCGCCGGCACCGGCGGTAGCGAGCCAGGGCGGCGCGTTGGCGGCGATGGTGGCGCGGCCGTCAGGGGCCGCGACCGTCGTGTCCGGTCCCTTCAGCAGCACGACAGCGCCGCAGCGCTCGGCGGCGGCGCGCACGCGCTCGAGCTTGGACCGGCCGGGATGCTTGTTGCTGAGATCCGAGAACAGCCGCGGAAACTCGCCCTCGTGCGGGGTCAGCACCACCGCATTGTCCTGCGAGGACTTGATCGATTCGAACAGCCGCTCGGGCTTTGCGGCAAAGCTCGTCAGCGCGTCCGCGTCCAGCACCAGATGCCGCTGCGCCGTCAGCGCGGTATGAACGAGATCGCAGGTGCGCTCGCCAATGCCCGCGCCGGGGCCGATCATGCAGGTGTTATAGCGCTTGTCGCCGAGGATCTCGCCGAACTCGATTGCGGTGTCGACCGGGCGAACCATCACCGCAGTCAGCGCGCCCGCATTGATCGCGAGCGCATCGCGCGGGGTCGCCAGCGTCACGAGGCCCGCGCCGGCCCGCAGCGCCCCGCGCGCGGCGAGCCGCGCAGCGCCGGTCGCGGCCGCGTCACCGGAGACGGCCAGCACATGGCCTCGCGCGAATTTGTGGCCGTCGATGCGCGGCACGGGAAAGGCGGCGCCCCAGAAATCCGGATCGTTCTCGAAGAGCTGCGGGGCGATCTCGTCCAGTACGCTCGCGTCGATGCCGATGTCGGCGACGCGCACGCGGCCGCAATGCATGCGGCCGGGCAGCAACAGATGCGCCGGCTTCTTGCGGAAGAAGGTCACGGTCTCGGTGGCATTCACGGCCGCGCCCATCACGGCGGCGCTGGTTCCGTTGATGCCGCTCGGCAGGTCGACGGCCAGCACCAAGGCGCCGTTGGCGTTGATCGCCTCGATCATGGCGCGCGCCTCGGCGTCGACGGGACGGCTGAGGCCCGCGCCGAACAGGGCATCGATGATCAGCGCCGGCCTTCCGATCGCCTGCGGATTGAACGGGAGCACCGGGTGCTTCCAGCCGCGTGCGGCGGAAGCGGCGTCACCCTGGAGCTGGTCGCGCTCGCACATCAGAATCACCGAGACCTCGCGGCCCTGGGCGGCGAGCTCGGCGGCTGCGACAAAACCGTCGCCGCCATTGTTGCCCGGGCCGGCGACGATCAGGATCGGCCCCTCCTCGACCAGCGCATTGGCCGCCTCGGCGACCGCCTGGCCGGCGCTGAGCATCAGCTTGAAGCCGGGCGTGCCTGCCGCGATACTGAGCTGATCGGCGCGCTGCATTTCAGCGTTGGTCAGAACTTCCATGCCACTTCCCTGGTCCAAACGCCCGTTCAACGGGCACGTTCCGTGCCGACCCATCCCACGGAACAATGATCTGCACACATATTGAACCGTTTGCCTATTTCGTAGTCTTCGGTATTTTGGGCCGGTCGGCGCCACCTATCAGATTGTGCTCGTTAAAAGGCTGATAACGCTCCAATAATCAGGGCATTTGCAACTTGGCATAGACCCTGCTTTCGAGGAAGCCGCTTCGGTTTGTCGTGCTCACTGGCATTCATCAGGGTGTGGCCGGCCGTCGTTGCCGGGCTGGTCAGGCATCCCGGCATAGCGAAGACAAGATCGTGCGTGACAAAGCGCATCCTGACGAAGACGTTGCTATTTGATCGAGAGGCCGGGAGGCGCGCAGTGAAGAAAATCGAAGCCATCATCAAGCCATTCAAGCTCGACGAGGTGAAGGAAGCGCTTCAGGAAGTCGGCCTTCAGGGCATCACCGTCACCGAGGCCAAGGGCTTTGGCCGGCAGAAGGGTCACGCCGAACTCTACCGCGGCGCAGAATACATCGTCGACTTCCTGCCCAAGGTGAAGATCGAGATCGTGATCGGCGACGATCTGGTCGAGCGCGCCATCGAGGCGATCCGCCGCGCCGCGCAGACCGGGCGCATCGGGGACGGCAAGATCTTCGTCTCCAACGTCGAAGAGGCGATCCGCATCCGAACCGGCGAATCCGGGCTGGACGCTATCTGAGCCGGGTGCTATCCCGCGTTTTGCGACACTCTGACAGGAAATAAGGCTGCTTCGGCGGCCTGATTTCGTTTGTGCGGTCGCGCCAAACTCGCCCAAGCGAGAATAATCTTGCTCATCTGGAAACCGACCCGCAGAGCCAAAAGGGGTATGCATGAAGACCGCCAAAGACGTCCTGAAATCGATCAAGGACAACGACGTCAAGTACGTCGACCTGCGCTTCACCGATCCGCGCGGCAAGTGGCAACATGTGACGTTCGACGTCAGCATGATCGATGAGGACATTTTCGCCGAAGGGACGATGTTCGACGGCTCCTCGATCGCCGGCTGGAAGGCGATCAACGAGTCCGATATGTGCCTGATGCCCGATCCGGTGACTGCGACGATCGATCCGTTCTTCGCCGAGACCACGATGGTCATCACCTGCGACGTGCTCGAGCCGACCACCGGCGAGCCCTACAACCGCGACCCCCGCGGCATCGCCAAGAAGGCCGAGGCGATGGTGAAGTCGATGGGCGTGGGCGACACCGTCTTCGTCGGACCTGAGGCCGAGTTCTTCGTGTTCGACGACGTGCGCTTCTCCTCGACCCCCTACAACACCGGTTTCCGCCTCGACTCCTCGGAGCTGCCGACCAACTCCGACACCGAATATGAAGGCGGCAATCTCGGCCACCGCGTCCGCACCAAGGGCGGCTACTTCCCGGTTCCGCCGCAGGACTCCGTGCAGGACATGCGCTCGGAGATGCTCGGGGCCATGGCCAAGATGGGCGTCAAGGTCGAGAAGCATCACCACGAGGTCGCCTCCGCCCAGCACGAGCTCGGCATGAAGTTCGACACGCTGACGCTGATGGCCGACCACCTCCAGATCTACAAGTACTGCATCCACCAGGTTGCGCACATCTACGGCAAGACCGCCACCTTCATGCCGAAGCCGGTCTACGGCGACAACGGTTCGGGCATGCACGTGCACCAGTCGATCTGGAAGGAAGGCAAGCCGGTGTTCGCCGGCAACAAATACGCCGACCTGTCGGAGACCTGCCTCCACTACATCGGCGGCATCATCAAGCACGCCAAGGCGATCAACGCCTTCACCAATCCCTCGACCAACTCCTACAAGCGCCTGGTCCCGGGCTATGAGGCCCCCGTGCTGCTCGCCTACTCCGCGCGCAACCGCTCGGCCTCCTGCCGCATCCCCTACACCGCTTCGCCGAAGGCCAAGCGTGTCGAGGTGCGCTTTCCCGATCCGCTCGCCAACCCCTATCTCGGCTTCGCTGCGATGCTGATGGCCGGTCTCGACGGCATCAAGAACAAGATCGATCCGGGCCCGGCGATGGACAAGGATCTCTACGACTTGCCGAAGGAAGAGCTGAAGCAGATCCCGACGGTGTGCGGCAGCTTGCGTGAAGCCCTCGAGAATCTCGACAAGGACCGCGCCTTCCTCAAGGCCGGCGGCGTGTTCGACGACGATTTCATCGACGCCTATATCGAGCTGAAGATGACCGAAGTCGAGCGCTTCGAGATGACCCCGCATCCGATCGAGTTCGACATGTACTATTCGGGCTGATCGGCTCGAACAGAATACGACAAGCAAAAGGCGCTCCGAAAGGAGCGCCTTTTCGTTTGGGCCGTTGGGTCTGTAGGGTGGGTTAGCTGGCGGCTGCGCGAAGCGCAGTCCGCTGGCGTAACCACCATGCTTCAGCAAATGCAGAACGAAGTTGGTGGGTTACGCCTAGCGATTTGCGCTTTGCGCAACCCGCTAAGCTAACCCACCCTACAAGATACGAGCCAGCCGCTACCACGTTGCCGTGAACGCCCGCTGCAGCTCAGCCGGCGCCGTCACACCGCTCGCGATCAGCAATTGGGTAAGAACGCGCGCCTTCTGGGGATTGAGGTCCTCGGACACGACGAATCCGTTCTTGTCGTCGTCGACCTCGACGTTTCGCGTCACGAAGCCGGATCGAACCCGCGTGGAGCGCACCACGATGATGCCCTTCTTCGCCGCCGCTTCGAGCGCTTCGAGGGCGGGCTTGGACGTATTGCCGTCGCCGACGCCGGCGAGCACGATGCCCTTGGCGCCGTGCGAGATGGCGTCCTCGATCGGAACGGCATCCATATTGGCGTGCGAGTAGACGATCGCGACGCGCGGCAATTGCTCGCCTGCCGGCAGCTGATAGGTCGCGCGCTTGAAGCCGGCAGCCTGGGTCATGAAGCGGATGCCGCCGGCGGTGTCGACATAACCGATCGGCCCGTCATTGGACGTATTGAACGTCTCGATGCTCGTGGTGTTGGTCTTGGTGACCGAGCGGGCGCCCTGAATCTTGTCGTTCAGCACGGCCATGACGCCCCGCCCGCGCGAGCGCGGATCGGCGGCCACCTGCACCGCCTCGTAGAGATTGCCGGGGCCGTCCGCGCTCACCGCCGTGGCCGGCCGCATCGAGCCGACGATCACCACGGGCTTGTCGCCGCGCACCACGTTGTCGAGAAAGAACGCGGTCTCCTCCAGCGTATCGGTGCCATGGGTGATGACGACGCCGTCGGCTTCATTCTTGTCGAAGGCCTCCTGGATGCGGCGGGCCAGCGCAAACCAGACCTTGTCGTTCATGTCCTGGGATCCGATCGACGAAATCTGCTCGGCGTTCAGCTTCGCCAGCTTGTCCAGGCCCGGCACTGACTGCATCAGCTGCTCGCCCGTGATCTGGCCGGATTTGTACGCACCGGTCGCGCGCGGGTCGGCCTGGCCCGCGATGGTGCCGCCCGTCGCCAGCACGAGAATGCGGGGCAGATTGGCGGCAAGGGTGTCCTTACCGGGCTCTGCGGCATGCGCCGCTCCGCCGATCGGCCACGAACAAAGTGCGAAGGCGACCAGCGGAACGGCAAGCATGAATGTCCGACGTTGGCGGCGGCTTGGTGGGCTGACGGCGTGCTTGGTCATCGAATGTTGCTCCCGTTTAAGTAGGCATCAACATTCGACACGCCCATTTGGGCCGAAGATGGGTCATCTTCGCGGCTTACGGCTACGGGTTGTTAGGCCGCGGCATCAAATGGTCGAGCAAGCCCGTCGGCAGCGGAAACACGACAGTCGACGATCGTTCGCCGGCTATGTCGTGCAGAGCCGCGAAGTAACGCAGCTGCATGGCCTGAGGCTCCTGCGCGAGGATCCGGCCGGCTTCGACGAGCTTTTCGGCGGCCTGCTGCTCGCCCATCGCATTGATCACCTTGGCCCGCCGCAAGCGCTCGGCCTCGGCCTGTTTGGCAATCGCACGCACCATGGTTTCGTTGATATCGACGTCCTTGATCTCTATGCCGGTGACCTTGATGCCCCAGACGTCAGTCTGCTTGTCGAGGATCTCCTGGATGTCGGCGTTCAACCTGTCGCGCTCGGCAAGCATCTCATCGAGCTCGTGCTTGCCGAGCACCGAACGCAACGTGGTCTGGGCGAGCTGGCTGGTGGCCGCCATGTAATCGCCGACCTTGATGATGGCGCGCTCGGGGTCGACGATGCGGAAGTACAGAACGGCGTTGACCTTGACGGACACGTTGTCCCGCGAAATCACGTCCTGCGGCGGCACGACCTGCACCATCACCCGGAGGTCGACCTTGACGAGTTGCTGCACGATCGGAATGAGGATGATGAGGCCAGGGCCCTTCACACCGGTAAAGCGGCCGAGCGTAAAGACGACACCGCGCTCGTATTCGCGCAGGATTCGAATGGCCTGGGACAGAAATATGACGACTAGCAGCGCGAGCGCCGCATAGGTCAGATATTCCAGCATCATGATGTACCTCCCTCACCGGTCCTCGCCGGTGCGCGCCGTATCAGCAGCGTCAGGTCGACGACGCTGGTAACTTCGACCGTCTCTCCGGGCTCGAACGCGTCGGCGCCGCGCGCCTGCCAGCGTTCACCATGGGCGAACACATGACCCTCGTTCCCGTTCCAGTCGAGAATTTCGGCGGACAAGCCTCGCATGGCCTGCGCGCCGACCCGTTCGGGAGCCTTGGCGGCCCGCCGAAGCGAACCAAGCACGACCAGAGCGAAGCCGACGAACACAGCTGTAGTGATGCCGATCACCCACCACGACAGCTGGTAGCCGGGCGCCTCGACCCTGAACAGCATCAGCGCACCCAGCACGAAAGCGATGATCCCTCCGAGACCGATCACCACCGTTGGATTGAAGGCTTCGACGGTGAGAAGCACGAGTCCGACCAGCATCAGGGCGAGGCCGGCATAGTTGATCGGCAGCAAATTGAGCGCATAGAGGCCGATCAGCAGGCAGATCGCGCCGACGACTCCGGGAGCGACGGCTCCGGGAGACATGAACTCGAAGATCAGACCGTAGATGCCGACCATCAGGAGAATGAACGCCACGTTCGGATCGGTGATGACCGCCAGGAAGCGGGATATCCGTCCCGGCTCGATGGCTTCGACGACCGCATCCTTCGTGGCGAGGCGTTGCGTCTTGCCGCCTGCAACCTCCACCACACGGCCATCGAGCTGCCGCAGCAATTCAGCCTGGTCCCGCGCGACGAGATCGATGGCATGGGCCTCTAGCGCGCCGTTGGCAGAGAGAGTGGCGGCCTCACGGACCGCCTTCTCCGCCCAGTCCGCATTGCGGCTGCGCAGCTCGGCGAGGCTGCGGATAAAGGCGACGGCATCGTTCGTGGCCTTCGCCGTCATCGCATCCTTCGGCTCGTCCTTCTTGTCTTTGCCATCCTTGTCGGGTGTGCCGCTCGGCAGGCCCGGCAACGGTCCGCCAATCTGCACCGGCGTCGCCGCACCGATATTGGTGCCTGGTGCCATCGCCGCGATATGGGTCGCATAAAGGATATAGGTCCCGGCACTCGCCGCGTGGGCACCGGAGGGAGCGACGTAGCCGATGACGGGGATGGGCGAGGCGAGCACATCCGCGATGATCTCGCGCATGCTGGAATTGAGACCGCCGGGCGTGTTCATTCTCAGAAGCACGACCTCGGCGCGCCGTTCGCTCGCCTTGGCCAAAGCCTCCCGCACGTAGCTGGCTGACGCAGGGCCGATGGCCCCGTCGATCGAAACAACCAGTGCAAGGCGGCCGCTCTCCTCCGCTGAGCTGGGAAGGAGGCAGCAGGTCAATGCCACGACGGTGATCGCCGCAACGAGGGCCGCCTTCATGGTTTGCACGGCAAGGGCTCCCTTGCACAGCATATGGTGTTCCCCTTGTGAACCTCAATGCTGCGCGTGGAGGCCAACGTTGCGATTGTGCAACGCAATGCAAATGGCCATGCAGGGTGGCGATGTGATCGGTTGAGCAGGGGCAGTGGCGGACCTGCGTACGGCTGATCCGCCCTGCGCCAGGCGCTGCTACCGTGCCACCCTCACGCCGTCCGCGCCGATCGGTCCGAACGTGCTCGCGATGATCTCGCTCGTCGGCTGCATGCCGCCGAGCGACCAGTGCGAGGGCTCCTGCTCCTCGATCCTCACCCAGACGTTGCGGCGGAAATCGGGGTTGCCCTGCCCTTCGACCTCGACCAGGAGGTCGGTGACGCGTTCGAGCAGCGTCTTCTTCTGCACGGCGTCCAGGATGCCGCGGACGGTGGAAATGGTGACGTAAGGCATGTCTTTCTCCAATCATGTCGTGTGACGACGGCGGCAGATTGGACCGGACAGTGGCGGCCAGGCAGTGGCGGATAAGACAGAGATCGGGCAATTTCCGCCACGCACCCGTACGCCGATCGGATAGGATCGTCGCATCGCCCGGAGGTCCTATGAAGCTCGCAATTCTGGCGCTGGAAGGCTGCATGCATTCGGCGATCGCCGGCGTCGCCGACATCCTGTCGCTCGCCAACCACGTGATACAGCAGAGCGGAGCAAAATCCCGCTTCGCCTGCCAGACGCTCTCGCTCGATGGCAAGGCGGTGCGCGCCGGCGGCGGCCAGTTGGTTTCGGTCGACGGCGCGATCACGAGCCGCGGCAGCTTCGACGCGATCATCATCCCCGGCAATCTCGTCGACCACGTCACGGCCGCGCGGCTGCAACCGCAATATGCCCACGCCGGCGCCTGGCTCCGGCAGCAGCACGCAAATGGCCGGCTGATCGGGGCATTTTGCAGCGGCGTCTTCCTGCTGGCCGGCGCCGGCCTGCTCGACAACCGCCGCGCCACCATCACCTGGTGGCTGCAAAACGAGCTGCGGCAACGCCATCCCGCGATCGACCTCGCCCCGGACGCCGTCATCACCTGCGCGGACCGCCTCGTCTGCGCGGCCGGACCGATGTCGTGGGTCGACCTCCTGCTCAGACTGATCGAGATGGTCGACGGCAAGGAGATCGCAAAGTTGTGCGCCGATTACGTCGTCATCGACACCGCGCAGCGCAGCCAGTCGATCTTCATGCCCGTCGGTTACCTGCTGTCGCAGGATCCGCTGCTGACCAGGGCCGACCTGCTGGTACGGCGCGCGGGCAAGCGTCCGATGACGGTCAAGCGCCTCGCCGACGCACTCGGCCTCAGCGAGCGCACGCTGAACCGGAAGTTTCAGGAGCTCACGCACGAGCCGCCGCAGGCCTTCATCACGCGCCGCCGCGTCGAGCACGCGCGCACGCTGCTGGAGACGACGGCTCAGCCGGTCAAGACCATCGCGCGGGCGGCCGGCTACGAGGACGAAAGCAGCTTTCGCAAGGCGTTCCGCAAGTTGACCCTGATGTCGCCGCAGGCCTACCGCACGCGGCGGGTGGAGCGGACGGTGTGAGGCTGAGGCCAGACGACCAACTGAGCGCGCCTACGATTCAACCGCACTGGATGAACTTGCACCTCACCGTCAGCTTTCGTTCTGCATCTGACTCCAATTCGTTCTCAAAGAACAAATCAGCGCCGCGAAAATCTGGACGGACCAATTCCTACTGATTGGTTTATGCCGCCCGAGATTTGGAAGGCGCATGGGCGAAACACGGGCCGCCCATCTTTGCCGCGCCCTCAATTGGGATCGCATTCATCGTGCGGGAGCGGCAGGCGGCCGGAAAAGCCAGTCCACGTTCCATTGCGGAGGAGCAGATCGAAGCCGACAACCTGTTTGCGCGGAGGCCTGCTTCGGTGTGCTCGGCCCGGCATTTCCAAGTGTGTTTTCCATCGCAAGATGAAATGGGCCCGGAATAGAAGCCGCGATGCCTGACAAAATGGGCTCACCCAATGAGGTCGCTGCAATCGTGATTGTCACCACCGATATGACGACTACGAACACATCAGTCACGATGCGTTTCGAAAAGTGCTTCGTCATGAGTTAAGCCCTCACAACCGAATTAAGCTACGTGGGGCAGTTACAATCTAGTTCTATGAAAATGGGTGGTACGCACGGGCGCTCACCGCGCGCGGCGGTCCAGCCCCTTTATAGGCCCGCAGCGATCGATGGTGTAGCAGGCATGCAGACCTAATGGAGCTCGTTCCGGCAGATCGAATTGATCGGCTCCTCAGCATACATGCCTAGCATGAGCTCGATGAATTGAATTCGTCGGACCCGTTGGCTCGCAATGACGGCGTGCCGAGAGTCGGCCCCAAAGCCTCGACGTGTGCTTAGCCTACGCCACCGCCTTCTGCCGCGCCACGAGCGCCTCGCCAAAGGCCTCGAACAGCTTGCGATTGATCGGATTGTGCTGCGGATCGTATTCGGCGTGCCATTGCACGCCGAGCGCGAAGGTCGGGGCTTCCGCGATGCGGATCGCTTCGATGGTGCCGTCCTCGGCGACCCCCTCGATCAGCACGCGCTTGCCGAGCTCGAGGATGCCCTGGCCATGCAGCGAATTCACCCGGATCTTCTCGCAGCCGAGGATCTTCGCGAACGCCCCGCCCGGCGTCAGGTCGACGTCGTGACGGTCGGCGAACACCACGGTCGGATCGGGATGGATCTCGCCGTTCTCGAGCCGGGGCATGCGGTGATTCATGCGGCCGGGGATTTCGCGGATCTCGGGGTGGAGCGAGCCGCCGAAGGCGACGTTCATCTCCTGGAGGCCGCGGCAGATGCCGAACAGGGGGATGCCGCGGGCGACGCAGGCAACCGAGAGCGCCAGCGCGACCTCGTCGCGGTGGATGTCGTAGGGCTCGTGCTTCTCGCAGGGATCGACGTTGAAACGCGTCGGGTGCACGTTGGCCCGGGCGCCGGTGAGGATGACGCCGTCGACCGTATCGAGCAGCGCCCCGATATCGGTGATGTCGGGCGAGCCCGCGAACATCACCGGCAAGCCACCGGAGACCTCGGCCACGGCGCGCAGATTTCGCTCGCCGACCATCTGGACCTGAAATCGATTTTCGACGCGATGGGCATTCCCGATCACGCCGACGACCGGCTTTCTCATCTCCCGTTCCGACCTCCTCCGTAAGAAGATTCTCCAAACATGCCCTTGGGGTGGAACAAATTCAACAGAAGGGATCGCGGGACGGCAATGCTATTTTCGCGCAAATGCCCGATCGGAGGGCGGCCGCGGCGCCGTTCACGCCGGTGGCGTTCGCCCGACGAGACCGTGGACAACGTCAAACCGGCGGTTATCGGCCGGCTTGATCCAAGGCGGGATTTCGCGAAAGAGTGCCTCCCCCGCAGCCGCCGAAAGGACCCGATGTGACCATCCCCGCAGATGAACGGCCCCGTCCCCGTGCCGATCTCGCCTGGGCGATCTCGGTCGGGGGCATCGGCGTTGTGCTGTTCACGGCGATGCTGGTCTTCACCTGGTATTTTGCCGCCACCTTGCTGCTGATCTTCACCGGCATGCTGCTCGGCCTCGGCCTCAATGCGCTGACGGGCGCGCTCGGCCGCCGCGTGCACCTGCCGCATCCCGTCCGGCTCGCGATCGTCTGCGTCGCCCTTGCCCTGATGCTCGCGGGCGTCGCCTATCTCGGCGGTGCCACCATCGCCGAGCAGGCCTCGCTGCTGAGCAACACCATCAAGTCGCAGATCACGAACGTCCGGTCCTTCCTCGAAGGCCACGGCATCGACACCAGCTTCTTCGATCTCGGCAACGCGGCGCCTGACGCCACGGCGGCGACAACATCGGACTCGACGCCCTCACCAGCAACGCCCCCGCGCGGTGCATTGCCCGGCGCCGGCGCGCTCGCCTCCAGCGGCGGAGCGATCGTGAGCCAGACCTTCAAGCTGCTGCTTGGCACCATCCACGGTGTCGGAAACATTTTTATCGTGCTGTTCCTGGGTCTCGCCTTCGCCGCCCAGCCCAGCGTCTATCACGACGGCCTATTGTTCCTCGCGCCGGCCAAACATCGCACGCGCATCACCCTCATCATCGACCGCATCAGCGAGACGCTGGAGCGCTGGCTGATCGCGCAGATTACGGTCATGCTCGCGGTCGGCGCGGTGACCTGGATCGGCCTTGCCGTCATCGGCATCCCCGGCGCGTTCATCCTGGGAATCCAGGCAGGCCTGCTCGCCTTTGTCCCGACCGTCGGCGCCATCATCGCCGGGGTCATCGTGGTGCTGGCGAGCCTTGCGTCGGGCTGGATCGCGGCGCTGTCCGCGCTGCTGCTGTTCCTCGGCGTCCACGCCATGGAAAGCTACGTGCTGACGCCGATCCTCCAGCGCCAGGCACTGGACATTCCGCCGGCCACACTGTTCGCGTTCCAGATCCTGCTCGGCGTCGTGTTCGGAATCTGGGGCCTCGCGCTGGCGCTGCCACTGGTCGCCATCGCCAAGGTCATGATCGACCATTTCAAGACGTATGAGGCGCCGTCTCTGGCCGAGGTGGCCTGAGCCTGCCTCAGGTCGTCAGCACGGTCTCGGTGTGCTCGACCTCGGGGGGCGAAGCAAAATACTGCCCGACGAGGCCGCGCCATTCGGTGAAGTTTTCGGAGCCGCGAAAATCGACGGTGTGGCTCTCCAGGGTCGCCCACTTCACCATCAGCCGGTAGCGCTGCGGCTTCTCGATCGACTTGTGCAGTTCGAAGCCGTGAAAGCCCTTGGAGCGGCCGAAGGCGGCCTTGGCCTTGGCGACGGCCGCCTCAAAATCCTTTTCGCTGCCCGGCTTGACGTCGATTTGCGCGATCTCTGTGATCATCGGTTTCCACCCATTCTTGTTCGATGGGCGTGTCTACCGCAGCCGGCGCAAAAGAAAAAGGCGCCGAAACGACGCCTGGACGGCTGGAAAGTGCAGGTCTCTTGAATGCAAGCCTCTCAGGCAAGCAGCAGCACGGTGCCCGCCACGATGAACGCGCAGCCGACGAACAGCACGAACGGCCAGTAGCTGCGGGCTTGGCCGTATCGTCCTTGCGCACGACGCTCCGTGATCAGCGCGCTCTCGTATTCGTCCGCCGTCGAGAACAGACAGGCGAAACCGCCGCGTGCCGAGGCAGCTTGGGCTTCGAGTGACATCAGGGCGGCCTGCGGGGTCTGTCGACGGATCGATTCCATGACCATGATGGTAGGGATCGAATGGTAAACAGAGGATTACCGCCAGGCCGCCTGTCGTCTCAGGCGGTAGCCGGACGCGCCTGCTGTGCACCGGGCCGCGCAGCGCTCTGGCGACGCCAGTTCTCCAGCGACAGCGGCAGCTCCTCCGCCGCCTCGACGAGGTTACGGCCGCCGCGCTTGGCCTGGTAGAGCGCGGTGTCGGCCGAAGCCAGCAGCACCTCGAGCTCGGTGCCGGCCGGACCGCCGGCGACGCCGATGCTGACGGTAGTATCGACTGGACCTTCATCGACCACGACGCCGGAGGTCTCGAACGCTTCGCGCACACGCTCGGCGACCAGCACCCCCTCTTCCAGCGAGCACGGCAGCAAGGCCGCAAACTCCTCGCCGCCGATGCGGCCCGAGAGATCGGAGATGCGCAGGTTGCTGACGACGACGGTCGAGAACAGTCTCAGCATCTCGTCGCCCGCGGGATGACCGAACCGATCGTTGATCGACTTGAAGTGGTCGATGTCGAAGATCATCACGGTCACCGGCCGCCCGGCCTTGGCCTCGCGCTCGATCACGCGGCTGCAGGCCTCGGAGAAGCCGCGCCGGTTGAGCATGCCGGTCAGGGGATCGGTCGACGCGGCGGTCCGGTGCGCGGTCACCGTGCGCTCGGACACCAGCATGAAGATCACGAACACGGTGCCGACGGCATAAAGCACGAGCTCGACCGCGAACACGGTGACCCAGATGCTCGACGAGAAGGTCGCATCGTGCGGGCGCAGGAAGCTGCCGAGCACGATCGGCAGCATCAATGCGCAGCCGTGCATCACTGGCATCACGAAGGCCGGCCAGCGCCGTTGCATGCTCTTGCGCCGTTCGGTCCAGAGCTCGCTCGCGGTCAGCGCCGCATAGACCGAGACGATGCCGGCACCGACGATCATCCGCAGCATGGACGCCTCAGGGGCGAGCAGCGTGACGGCGGCGACCCAGGCGAGCGCGCCGAGCACGAGGCCGGGCCAGTTCGGCTTGCGGCCATGGAAGACGCGCGCCGCATTCCACACCATGCCGCAGGCGACGAAGCCGACGGCATTTAACGCCAGATAGAGATGCGGCCCCAGCTTGTCGCCGGCCGCAGTCCATAGCGCAACGGAGACGGCGCCGAGGAGATAGGCGGTGCCCCACCATTTCAGCGCGGGGCTGTTCTCCTGTCTGCCGAAAAACACCATCATGGCGCCGAGCAGTGCGGCAACCATGGTGGCGACCAAATAGAGCGTGATGCTATCGAGCGACATCATGTCGGCCCCCTCTAAAACATAGCAGTTACGCGATCGGCCAAGCCGATTTGCGCGCCCTTCCGAATGTGACGCTATGTCTCGCGGGTTCCATTCAGGTTTTCGCGTGGACCCAAGTTTTCGGGAAACACGTCATCAATTTGCGTACAAACGAACAACAAAAAGGGCGCTGAAAACAGCGCCCTTTTGCATCTCATTGAAACCACTTTCGCGGCGAATGTGATCGAAGCGATTAACGCTTCGAGAACTGGAAGGACCGGCGGGCCTTGGCCTTGCCGTACTTCTTGCGCTCGACCACGCGCGAGTCGCGGGTGAGGAAGCCGCCCTTCTTGAGCACGCTGCGCAGCTCCGGCTCGAAATAGGTGAGCGCCTTGGAGATGCCGTGACGGACGGCGCCAGCCTGGCCGGACAGGCCACCGCCGGCGACCGTGCAGATTACGTCGTACTGGCCGGAACGCTGGGCCACGGAGAACGGCTGCTCGATCATCATGCGCAGCACGGGACGGGCGAAATAGACCTCGACCTCGCGCGCGTTGACGGTGACCTTGCCGGCGCCCGGCTTGATCCAGACACGGGCGACCGCGTCCTTGCGCTTGCCGGTGGCATAGGCGCGGTTGAACTTGTCGACCTTCTTCTCGTGCTTGGGCGCCTCGGGCGCGGCCGCCGTCTTGAGCTGCGAGAGCTGGTCGAGCGACTGGATGGATTCGGCCATGTTATGCGGCCCTCGTGTTCTTGCGGTTCAACTTGGCGATGTCGATCTTCTCGGGCTGCTGCGCCTCGTGCGGATGATCGGCGCCGCCGTAGACACGCAGGTTGCCCATCTGCACGCGGCCGAGCGGACCACGCGGGATCATGCGCTCGACGGCCTTCTCGAGCACGCGCTCGGGATGACGGCCTTCGAGGATCTGGCGCGCGGTGCGCTCCTTGACGTGGCCGACGTAGCCGGTGTGCTTGTAGTAGGTCTTCTGCTCGCGCTTGCGGCCGGTGAGGACCGCATGCTGGGCGTTGATGATGATGACGTTGTCGCCGCAATCGACGTGCGGGGTGTAGGTCGGGAGGTGCTTGCCGCGGAGCCGCATGGCGACGATGGTAGCGAGACGGCCGACGACTAGACCCTTGGCGTCGATCAGCACCCACTTCTTCGTCACCTCGGCCGGCTTTGCCGAAAAGGTTTTCATGTCAGAATTTCCGTGAGGGAGACATCGGCGCGAACACCGCACCGGACTGGGCGGGTTTCTAGAGAAGAGAGGCGCAGCGGTCAATGCCCCAAGACGGAATTTATATTCGTAGAATCAATGACTTAAAAATATGGTGCTATATTACCTGCAAAAAGCTCAAACATTTGGAATGGAATAGGTCGAGGTGACATGGGCGATTGGATCGGCTGATGTGCCCGACAGGAGATTCACCTCCCCCACTGCCAGGCGCTTGCCGAGCTTGAGCAGTCGGGCCTCGGCCAGCACGTCCTGCCCCGGCTGGCCCTTGCGCAGGAAGTTGATGTTGAGATTGGTCGTGACCGCGAGCCCGATCGGCCCGATTGCGGACAGCAACACCACGTACATGGCGAAATCGGCCAGCGCCATCAGCGTCGGTCCGGACACGGTTCCACCCGGTCGCAGCATCCTTTCGCTGTAGCGCTGGCGCAAAAGGCAGGTCTGGCCATCGGCGCTTTCGATCGTGATGTCATCGCCGCTGAAGGCCTGGGGAAACTCGTCACGCAGAAACTGCTCGACCTCCGCCACGCTCATTTTCGCCAATGCCATGCTGTTCCCACCCTCGCTTCGCTTGCCCTGTTACATTAAGTTATCTGCATCATCCAATTGCAATAATCCAACTGGAAACGCTTCAATGTCCGCCCAGGCCGCCCGTGCCCCCTCCCCGCAACCGCCGATCCTGCTGCGCGAGATCGTCGGCAGCGTCGCCGTGCTCACGCTGAACCGACCAGCCGCGCGCAACAGCCTTTCGGAGGCGATGATCGGACAGCTGCATGCGAGCCTCAATGCGATCGCGGAAGACAAGCACATCCGTGCGGCCGTCATCGCAGCCAACGGCCCGGCTTTTTCCGCCGGCCACGACCTGAAGGAACTGACCGCGCGCCGTACCGATCCGGATCGCGGCCGGGCTTATTTTGCGCAGATCATGACGGCGTGCAGCGCCATGATGCAGGCGATTGTGCGCCTGCCCAAGCCCGTGGTCGCTGCAGTCCAAGGCATCGCCACCGCGGCGGGCTGCCAGCTCGTGGCAAGCTGCGATCTGGCGATCGCCTCGGAGGCGGCGAGCTTCGCCACTCCCGGCGTCGACATCGGCCTGTTCTGCTCGACACCGATGGTGGCGCTGTCGCGCAACGTGCCGCGCAAGCAGGCGATGGAGATGCTGCTGACGGGCGAGCCGATCCCGGCCGCGCGCGCCCGCGAGATCGGCCTCGTCAATCGCATCGTCCCCGCCGGCACCGAGCGCGAGGCCGCGATTGCGCTCGCACAGCAGGTCGCACTGAAATCTGCCTACACCGTCAAGCTCGGCAAGGAGGCATTCTATCGCCAGGCCGAGATGAGCCTTGCCGAGGCCTATCGCCATGCGGCAGAGGTGATGACCGAGAACATGATGGCGCGCGACGCCGAGGAAGGCATGGACGCCTTCATCGCAAAGCGTACGCCGACATGGCGGGATGAATGACAACAAGAAAAGATATGAGATGAACCACGACGCCTATCCCGACAATTACATCCGCGGCATCCTCAACAGCGTGAAGTCGATCGCGATGGTCGGCGCCTCGCCGGTCAACGTGCGGCCGAGCTACTTTGCGTTCAAATATCTGGCGCAGCGCGGCTACGACATGATCCCGGTCAATCCCGGACACGTCGGCAAAGAGCTGCTCGGAAAGCCCTTCGTCGCCTCGCTCTCAGACATCGGCCGTCCGATCGACATGATCGACATTTTTCGCAACTCCAGCCACATCATGCCTGTGGTCGAAGAGGCGCTCACGCTCGATCCATTGCCGAAGGTGATCTGGATGCAGCTTGGCGCGCGCGACGACGCTGCGGCGGCGAAGGCAGAGTCCGTCGGTATCAAGGTGGTGATGAACCGCTGCCCCAAGATCGAATACGGCCGCTTGTCGTCCGAGATCTCCTGGATGGGCGTGAATTCACGCACGCTCAGCTCCAAGCGCGCTCCGGTACCGACGCAAGGCATGCGGCTATCCCTCAATCGGATGAGTGTCGGCGGTGGCGACACCGCGGCATCAGATCGCGCCGCCAAAAACAAGACCGAGCAAAGCTGACGCGATCGCGTAGGATTCATTTCGCGATCGCGACAATGCGTAGCACGATCGTTTTCGATGTGAAGCCGCAGCTTGACGGCGGACGCTGCGCCGATCAGCATGCCGCGCGATTTCAGACCAAGAGAACAGGACGCCCTCAATGAGCGATCGCCTTCCGGGATTTTCCACGCTCGCCGTGCATGCCGGTGCACAGCCCGACCCCACCACCGGTGCGCGCGCAACTCCGATTTATCAAACGACGTCTTTCGTGTTCAACGATGCCGACCACGCCGCCTCGCTGTTCGGCTTGCAGGCGTTCGGCAACATCTATACCCGCATCGGCAATCCCACCAACGCGGTGCTGGAGGAGCGTGTCGCTGCGCTCGAAGGCGGCACGGCCGCGCTCGCGGTGGCCTCGGGCCATGCCGCACAGGTCGTGGTGCTGCAGCAATTGCTCCAGCCCGGCGATGAATTCATCGCCGCGCGAAAACTCTATGGCGGCTCGATCAACCAGTTCACGCATGCGTTCAAGAGCTTTGGCTGGAACGTGGTGTGGGCCGACCCCGATGACATCGCAAGCTTCGAGCGCGCGGTGACGCCGCGCACCAAGGCGATCTTCATCGAGTCCATAGCCAATCCGGCCGGCAGCATCACCGATATCGAGGCGATCTCGACGGTGGCGCGCAAGGCCGGCGTGCCGCTGATCGTCGACAACACGCTGGCCTCGCCCTATCTGATCCGCCCGATCGATCACGGCGCCGACATCGTCGTGCACTCGCTGACGAAATTCTTGGGCGGCCATGGCAATTCGCTCGGCGGCATCATCGTCGATGCCGGCACGTTCGACTGGTCCATAGGCGGCAAATATCCGATGCTGTCGGAGCCGCGGCCCGAATATCACGGCATCCGCCTCCAGGAGACCTTTGGCAATTTCGCCTTCGCGATCGCCTGCCGCGTGCTGGGCTTGCGCGACCTCGGGCCGGCGCTCTCCCCGTTCAACGCCTTCATGATCCTGACCGGCATCGAGACGCTGCCGCTGCGCATGCAGAAGCACTGCGACAATGCCAAGGCGGTCGCCGAATTCCTCGCCGGCCATCCGGCGGTGGCCTCGGTCGGCTATGCGGGCCTTCCGAGCGACAAGTACAATCAGCTCGCGCGCAAATACGCGCCGAGGGGCGCGGGCGCCGTGTTCACCTTCAGCCTCAAGGGAGGCTATGACGCCGGTGTCAGCCTGGTGTCGAAGTTGCAGCTGTTCTCGCATCTGGCAAACGTCGGCGACACCCGCTCGCTGGTGATCCACCCGGCCTCGACCACGCATAGCCAGCTCGACGACGCCGCCAAGGTCAGGTCCGGCGCCGGCCCTGACGTGGTGCGGCTCTCGATCGGCATCGAGGACAAGGAAGACCTGATCGCGGATCTGGAACAAGCTCTGGGCGCGTAGTTGTTGTCATTCCGGGCCGGGGTACAAAGCCGCCCTGGATTGATCGCCTCAGTTAACAGTCATTAACCATATCTGCCGCATACATCGTCTTTGGATCGCCCCTTTGATTCGGAGCCGACGATGCTGCGCTGGATGGTGCCTGCCCTTGCGGCGATGCTGACGGTTTCAACGGCGCTGGCTGCCGATCTGCCGGCCACGCCGAAGCGACGCGCCGCTGTTCCGCCGCAGGAAGCACCAAGAGTCTATGTCGAGACCGATCCGGACGCGCTGATCTCGCCGGCCTATGGCATCGGCAGTTACATCCGCAACCTACCGGGCACCCCGCTCCTGCCCGGCTCGCACACGCTGCCGGGCTATTACGGTCGCCCCTGGGACTACGATTATCAGGGCTCGTATTACGGCGGGAAGCAGGTCGACTATTTCTGGCGCCTGCCTTACGCGTGCGGAGTCTACGGCTATTGTTGATCAGCTGGCCTGACCCAGCGGAACACCGCGCGGCCGCACCTCAGTCAGCTGCCGCGAGGCCAGCCGCTCCGTCTGCATCACCGCAAGCGTCAACACCACAATCGCGACCGCCTGATGCGCGAGCGCCAGTCCAATCGGAACCTGGTTGAGCAGCGTCAGGATGCCGAGCACCGCCTGCAGGCTCACCGCAGCAAGCAACCAGAGCGCGCCGCTTGCAGCTGAACCTGCGCGCGAGCGCACCGCGTCAACCGCGTGCAGCGCCGCCAGCGCGAACAGCGCATAGGCGGTCATGCGATGCTCGAACTGCACCGTCAGCACATTGTCGAACAGGTTGCGCCACCACGGCGTCTCGAACCACAGCCGATCCGCCGACGGAATGAACGCACCGTCGATCTGCGGCCAGGTGTTGTAGGCGCGCCCGGCCCGCAGACCCGCGACCAGGGCACCGAAATAAATCTGCACGAAGGTCACAACGAGGAGCAGCGCGCTCGTGAACCTCAACCGCGCCGGCACGGCGATCTGCGGCCGCTCCTTGAGCCGCCGCACCGTCCAGACGATGCCGGCGAAGATCAGAAGCGCGAGCATCAAATGGGTCGCCAGCCGATATTGCGACACCTCGATGCGTTCCGACAGGCCCGAGGCTACCATCCACCAGCCGACCGCGCCCTGGAGGCCGCCGAGCGCGAACAACAGCCACAGCCGCCGCTTCAGCTCACCCGGCAGCCCGCCGCGCCACAGGAAGAACAGGAACGGCAGCAGATAGGCGACGCCGATGAAACGGCCGAGCAGCCGATGGCTCCACTCCCACCAGAAGATCTCCTTGAACTCGGACAGGCTCATGCCGGCGTTGAGCTCGCGATATTGCGGGATCCTCTTGTAGGCCTCGAACGCCTCGGTCCACTGCGTCTCGGTCAGCGGCGGCACGCTGCCCGTAACCGGCTTCCATTCGACGATCGAGAGGCCGGATTCCGTCAACCGCGTCGCGCCGCCGACCAGCACCATCAGCGCGATCAGCGCGGCCACGGCGATCAGCCACACGCGCACGGCGCGATGCGGTTGGGACGGGGCGGAAATCGTCGTCATTGGGAGCAAAAACCAGGCTTGAACCGGACTGCGCGCCCCTTATAGTCCCCCGCTCCCGCAGCGCAAGTTACGCGAAAGCCGCAACATTCCGCCATGACGATCCGCACCCGCAAGTTCCTCGGCGCCATCCTGCTCCTGGTGCTGGCCACGGTCTGGGCTCTGCTCGGCATGGCGCTGGCGCAGATGCCGTGGATCGCCGAGTCCGGCTGGCGGCAGGCGATCTACTACGTAGTCGTCGGCATGGGTTGGGTGCTGCCGGCGATGCCGATCGTGAGCTGGATGCAGCGTCCCGATCGCGCCAAATCCAGCTCGTAGCGGCTAGCTCGTAACGTCTAGCTCCTGGCGCTTCCCGTCGGTTTCACCGGCGCAAAGGCAACGCCTGACATCAGCACGCGCATCCTGCGCAGCGATTGGATCCGGCCGTCCCAGGAGATCCGCGGCAGCGCGCGCAAATTGGTGCGTCCCTCCGCATCCACGATACCAGGGATCGTCGACACGGCACTGGCAAAGCCGGCCTCCTCCGCCATCACGACGTGGCTGCGCCGAAACGAAGAGCGATCGCCGAACGGAAAGGCGAGATGCCTGATCTCGCGGCGGAAGGCCGCTTCCGCGACCGCCTTGCCCATCGTCATCTCGCGGAGCGCGGCCGCATCCTTCATGTTGGCGAGAACGGGATAGTTTACGGTCGCGCTACCGATCGTGACGAGCGGATCGGCGGCGAGCTTGGTCAGGTCTTCCCAATCCATCGACGCTTCGCGTGAGAGCGCGGCGAGGTCTATTCGGTAGCGCGTGCAGAGATCGGCGATCGCCGCTGACAGATCCGCCGGCGGCAGCGAACGCAGCCAGCCCTCGAGATACGAAAACACCGCCTGCTTCTCGGCATTGTCAGTGATGGTGAAGCGCTGCTCCTGGTTGTCCATGATCAGGCTGATGCGGCTCTCGCGCGCGATCATCCGTTCGAGCGCGAGCCACCAAGCTTCGCCGACGCCATCGGGGAACGCGGTCGGCACATAGATCGTGAATGGCACAGCGTGGCGCGCCAGCACCGGATAAGCGAAGTTGATGAGATCCTTAGTGGCGCCATCGAAGGTCAGTGCCACGAAGCGCCGCTTCTCCGGCAGCGTCACCGCGCGGCGGCAGACCTCATCCATGCCAAGGAAATCGTACTTCCACTGCTTCAGCGCGCGAATGGCGCGATCGAGGAACTGCGGCGTGATCTCGTGCTGGCCGAGCGGCTGAAATCGGCCGCGCCGCCGCGGCCGCACATGCGCGAAGCGCAGGATGGCGCCGGCACCACGGCTGCGCAGCGCAGCCTGACCGCTGAACCAGGCCAGCTCAAGCCGCAGACGCGCCGGCCATCTGTCGTCGGATGCCAAGGTCTACACCTCCCTCCGGCGCCTGTTCCCCCCGCCTATTATCATTACCCTTTGTTGACACTTCTTTGCAAAGGTCGGCCACGGGCCGAAATACGTATATTTTTGATTTCTCGACAGGTTTCGCGAATGACCATGGCTGCGGCGATGCAAAGCCGGACGGCAGAAGCGCCAGCGCGGTCGAAAACGAGCCGCATCGCCCAGGTCGACATCGTCACCGATCTCGGCGAGGCCGAGGCGGCCTGGCGCGCCTTCGAGGAGAGCGGCCACCTCTTCACGCCCTATCAGCGCTTTGACCTGCTTGCTCCCTGGCAGCAGCTGGTCGGCGAACGCGAGGGCGCCCGCCCGTTCATCGTGATCGCCCGCGACGCCGAGCAACGGCCGCTCCTGCTGCTGCCGTTGTCACTGCGCCAAAGCCATGGCGTACGCACGGCCTGCTTCATGGGCGGCAAGCATACCACCTACAACATGGGCCTGTGGAGCGCCGAATTCGCGGCTCACGTCGTCCTCGCGGATCTCGATGCGCTGCTTGCGCCGCTGCACGAGCATGTCGACGTCCTCTCGCTGACGCAGCAACCCAAGCGCTGGAACGACCAGCAGAACCCGTTCGCGCTGCTGCCGCAGCAGAGCTCGGTCAACGGCTGCCCGTTGCTGGCGATGGAGCCGGCCGGCCCGCCCGCATCGCGCATCAGCAATTCGTTCCGCCGCCGTCTCAAGAGCAAGGAGAAGAAGCTCCAGGCCCTCGCCGGCTACCGCTACCACCTTGCGACCGAGGATGCGGACATCGTGCGCCTGCTCGACTGGTTCTTCCGCGTCAAGCCGGCGCGGATGGCGGAGCAGAAGCTGCCGAACGTCTTCGCCGAACCGGGCATCGAACAGTTCATCCGCAGCGCCTGCCTTGCCCGGCGCGGAGACGGACGCGTGATCGACATCCACGCGCTCGAATGCGACGAGGACGTGATCGCGATTTTCGCCGGCGTCGCCGACGGCCAGCGCCTCTCGATGATGTTCAATACCTACACGATGTCCGAGCACGCCCGCTACAGCCCGGGCCTGATCCTGATGCGCTACATCATCGATGACTGCGCCGAGCGCGGTTATTGCTCGCTCGACCTCGGCATCGGCTCGGACGACTACAAGCGGATGTTCTGCAAGGACAACGAAGATATTTTCGACAGCTTTGTCCCGCTGACCTCACGCGGAAAGCTCGCGGCGATGGCGATGTCCTCACTGAGCCGCGGCAAGCGAATGGTCAAGCAGAACCAGATGCTGTTCGACTTGGCGCGTACGTTGCGGCAAGCGTTCGGGTAGCAATTCTCCGCTTGCGAGCTGCCCCGCTAAGGGAAAGTATCGTAGGGTGGGCAAAGCAAAGCGTGCCCACCACTTCTGTTGCGGTATTGGATCGATGGTGGGCACGGCGCAAACGCGCCTTTGCCTACCTACGATTCCGAGCGCGCTGAGAGAGAAAGAAAAGCCTATGCCGCCACGACGCGCGGCGTCTCCATCGCATCCGACGGCTGCACCGGCTTGCTCAGCATCGTCACGTCGCTGAAGCCGACCGCCCTCAGCTGTTCGCACATCAACGTACGCGCGTCCGCTGCCATCGACGCCTCAGGCACCACGACGGCGCGGGCATGGGTCGTCAGCAATTCCGCCGGCAGGTCGGAGGCGCTGCCGGCATCGAGCAGCACGTGGTCGTAAGCGCGGAGGAGCGCATCGATCGCGAGCGTCACCCGCGGCGATTGCAGCAAGCTGCGATCGAAGCCGGGGCGGCCGGCCATGACCAGATGCAGCCGCGACAGCTTGTCCCGGGTGATGATTTGCGCGAAAGACGCTTCGCCCTGCATCAGCTCGGCAAGGCCAGGCGCAGAGGCATCGACAGCCACCGCGGCAATGGTCGGCGAGCACGCAGCAAGATCGACCACGACGACGCGAGCGTCACGCGCGAGATGCCGGGCGAGCGTCAGCGCCGTGAGCGTGATCGATGCGCCGGCCGCGGTGCCGAGCACCGTGATCTTCTTCGCCGCCGCGCCCGCTGCGCGCAGGCGCTCGGCCAGCTGCTCGATCTCGGTGAATTCGGTGATGTCGGCCTCAGCCGTCATCGCTGGCTGAAGCGGCCCCGGCTCGTCGACGACCGGATCGACCATCGGCTCGACCACCGGCTCATGACGCACCGCCACCCGCGACGGCAGGATCGCACCCACCGCGCGCGGTGCGGTCTGGCGCAACAGCTCGCCGGTGACGACGACACCGGACGACAGCAGCAGCGTCGCGATGGTCGCGATCAGCACGATCGGCAGCTTCTTCGGATAGGCCGGCGTGTTCGAGACGATGGCGCGCGAAATGATGCGGCCATCCGTCGGCGCGGTATCGATGGTCTCGCGGGTGTTGGCCTCGCGGTACTTGGCGAGATAGGTTTCCAAGAGGTCGCGCTGCGCCTTGGCTTCGCGCTCCAGCGCGCGGAGCTGCACGTCCTGGCCGTTGGTGGATGCCGCCTGCTTCTTGAGCTGCTCGAGACTCGTCGTCAGCCCGTCGACCCTGCCGCTGGCGATTCGAGCGTCGTTTTCGAGCGAACGCGAAATCTTGCCCGCTTCGTCGCGGATCTGGTTGTCGAGATCGCCAAGCTGCGCCTTCAACTCCTTGATCCGCGGGTGATTGCCGAGCAGCGTGGACGACTGCTCGGCGAGCTGCGCACGCAGCGTCACCCGCTGCTCCGACAGCCGCCGCATCAATTCGGAGTTCACCACCTCCGATGCCTCGATCGGCTTTCCGCTCTGGAGCATTTCGCGGATCAGGCGCGCCTTGGACTCTGCGTCGGCCTTGATCGAGCGCGCGTTGTTGAGCTGGGTATTGATCTCGCCCATCTGCTGGTTCGACAGCGTGGTGTTGTTGGTGCCGACGAACAGGCTCGACTTGGAACGAAAATCCTCGACCCTGGCCTCGGCGTCGGAGACCTTCTTACGCAAATTCTCGATCTCGCCCGCGAGCCACTGGCTGGCGTTCTTGGCCTGCTCCTGGCGCACACCCTGCTGGAGCACGAGATAGCCGTCGGCGATGGAGTTGGCGACACGCGCGGCGAGCTCGGGATCGGCGGACTGGAATTCGACCACGATCACGCGCGACTTGTCGACGGCGTAAGCCTGGAGGCGCTCGTAATAGGCATCCAGCACGCGCTCTTCCGGCGTCATCGAGAACGGATCGCGGCCGATGCCGACCAGCGCGGCCAGCGATTTCAGCGGCGAGATGCCTTGCAGCACCGGATCGAATTCGGGTCGCTCCGCGAGCTTGTTCTTCTTGATGATCTCGCGCGCGAGATCGCGCGACAGCACGAGCTGCACCTGGCTGGTGACGGCTTCGGCGTCGAGCGCCTGCCGCTCCTCGGTGCGATCGCTGTTCGGGCGCAGGAACACGTTCTCGCGGCCGTCGATCAGGATGCGGGCTTCGGACTTATAGCGCGGCGTGACGAGATTCACGACGGCGATGGATGCGACGAGCACCAGCACCGTCGGCACGACGATCCAGCCGCGTTTGCGCGTCAATGCCGCGCCGAGCGCGTGCAGGTCGATGTCGCCGGATTGGATTTGCGCCTGCTTCGCGACAACGGGCGCAGGCCCTGCTTCAATCTTGGCTTCGATCTTGGGCGCGACTTCGGCTTTGGACTTCGAGACAGCCCGCTCGATCACAGCCTTGTCCTTGCCGGCACGCCAGAACGCTAAACGCATCGAACACTCCCGCAGGGCAACGCTGCGACTCTATCTCAACCGGAGCGATTACACTCCATTAAGGTTGCCGCTGGGTTAATCGCAACGTCCGGCGACCGGCGCACGCGCGCTCGTCACCGTTTGTTAACCACGATGCCCCTTAATCCATCTCGATTATTTCGCGAGAATTGTTCGGTAGCCGCCGTCGAGCGCTGGTTTTGATCATGCCCCCCTCTCCCGACCGGCCGCTTCGCATCCTGCACGCCGTGCGCGCACCCGTTGGCGGCATCTTCCGCCATATCCTCGACGTCGCCAATGGCCAGGTCGACCGCGGCCATCATGTCGGCATCCTCGCCGACAGCCTCACCGGCGGCGAGCGCGCCGACAAGGCGCTTGCCGAGCTCGCGCCGCGGCTGAAGCTCGGCGTGCACCGGCTGGCGATCCACCGCGAACCGTCACCTGGCGATGTTCTGGTGTGGCTTCGCATGCGGCGCCTGATCGCGACGCTCAAGCCTGACGTCATGCACGGCCACGGCGCCAAGGCCGGCGCCTTCATCCGCATGCGGCGGCGCTCGGACGATACCATCCGCATCTACACCCCGCACGGCGGCTCGCTGCACTATCCTCTCAACACCTTCAAGGGCGAGTTCTACGCGCGGCTCGAACGCACGCTGATGGACGCGACCGACCTGTTTCTGTTCGAGAGCGCCTTTGCCCGCGACACCTATCAACGCATCGTCGGCACGCCCAAGGGCGTGGTGCATTGCGTCTTCAACGGTGTCACCCCTGAGGAGTTCGAGCCGGTCGTGATCGCCGACGATGCCACCGACCTCGCCTATGTCGGCGAGTTCAGGCACATCAAGGGCGCGGATCTGCTGGTCGATGCCGTGGCGCGCCTGCACGAGGGCGGCAAGAAGGTCACGCTGACGCTCGGCGGCGATGGCGAGGAAACCGCGGCGCTGAAGGCTCAGGTCGAGAGGCTCGGCCTCTCCAGCGCGATCCGCTTCATCGGCCACGTCAAGGCGCGCTACGGCTTCTCCAAGGGGCGGCTGCTGGTCGTCCCCTCGCGCGGCGATTCCATGCCCTATGTCGTGATCGAGGCGGGCGCGGCCGGCATTCCCATGATCGCGTCCCGCATCGGCGGCATTCCCGAGATCTTCGGGGCGGAGAGTCCGGCCCTGTTCGCGCCGAGCAATTCCGAGGCCATGGCCGAGGCGATCGCGGCCGCACTCGACGATCCGCAAGCAACGGCGCAGCGCGCGGCCGCCTTGCGCGCGCGCATCTCGGCCCATTTCTCACAAGCCGCGATGGTCGACGGCGTGCTCGCCGCCTATCGCGACGCATTTGCCAATCATTAACCATCCTTAAGCCCGCTTTAGAAAATCTTCCGATTTGTTCGATAATCGAAGGCCCAGGGAATGCTCGCCCGGGCGCGCAAGGCCGTGCCGCGGGCTTTGGAATGGACGTGGACGCCCGTGGAACCGCTCAACGCACGCTCGATGCTCGATGCCGCGGCCAGCGCCGCGGCGACGCCCGCTGCCCAACCCTTTGTGGAGCGCCGCCGCCGGCTCTCGCCCGCTGCGCTCGAGGTCGTCAATCAGAAGGTCGCCCGCGCCTATTCGCCGATCGTGATCGCCGGCTTCGTCCGCCTGGCTGATTTCGCGCTGCTCAGCCTCGTCGGCATTGCGCTCTATGTCGGCTATGTCATGCCGCTCGCCGGTGCCTTCAGCTGGGTCTATCCTGCGGAGATCATTGCGGTGGCGGTCGCCGCCGTGGTCTGTTTCCAGGCCGCCGACATCTATCAGGTGCAGTTGTTCCGCGGGCAGCTCCGGCAGATGACGCGGATGATCTCGTCGTGGTCGGTCGTCTTCCTGCTGTTCATCGGCATCTCGTTCTTCGCCAAGTTCGGCAGCGAAGTGTCGCGGCTGTGGCTTGCCGCCTTTTACTTCCTCGGGCTCGCCGCCCTTATGGCCGAGCGTCTCGTCCTGCGCTCGCTGGTGCGCGCCTGGGCGCGCGAAGGTCGGCTCGACCGCCGGACCATCATCGTCGGCTCCGACAGCAACGGCGAGCAGCTCGTCGAGGCGCTGAAGGCGCAGGAGGATTCCGACATCCACGTGCTCGGCGTGTTCGACGACCGTAACGACAGCCGCGCGCTCGACACCTGCGCCGGCGCGCGCAAGCTCGGCAAGGTCGACGACATCGTCGAGTTCGCCCGCCGCACCCGCGTCGACCTCGTGCTGTTCGCACTGCCGATCTCGGCGGAGACGCGCATCCTGGAGATGCTGAAGAAGCTCTGGGTGCTGCCGGTCGACATTCGCCTCTCCGCGCACACCAACAAGCTGCGCTTCCGTCCCCGCTCCTATTCCTATCTCGGCGAGGTGCCGACGCTGGACGTGTTCGAGGCACCGATCACTGACTGGGATCTGGTGATGAAATGGCTGTTCGACCGCGTCGTCGGCAGTCTCGCGCTGCTCGCCGCCCTGCCGGTGATGGGATTGGTGGCGCTGGCGGTGAAGCTCGACAGCCCCGGCCCGGTGCTGTTCCGCCAGAAGCGTTTCGGCTTCAACAACGAGCGGATCGACGTCTACAAGTTCCGCTCGATGTACCACCATCAGGCCGATCCGACCGCTTCGAAGGTCGTGACCAAGAACGATCCGCGCGTCACCCGCGTCGGCCGCTTCATCCGCAAGACCAGCCTCGACGAGCTGCCGCAGCTCTTCAACGTGGTATTCTCCGGCAATCTCTCGCTGGTCGGCCCGCGTCCGCATGCGGTGCAGGGCAAGCTGCAGAGCCGCCTGTTCGACGAAGCCGTCGACGGCTATTTCGCCCGCCACCGGGTCAAGCCCGGCATCACCGGCTGGGCCCAGATCAACGGCTGGCGCGGCGAGATCGACAATGAAGAGAAGATCCAGAAGCGCGTCGAGTTCGACCTCTATTACATCGAGAACTGGTCGGTGCTGTTCGACCTCTACATTCTCCTGAAGACGCCGATCTCGCTGCTGACCAAGAACGAGAACGCGTATTGAGGTTGTGGTCATGCCCCGGCTTGACCGGGGCATCCAGTACTCCGCAGCGCCAATCGTTTTCCGCAATAGGCGCCGCGGAGTACTGAATCGCCGGTCAAGCCGGGCGATGACAGCGGCATTTGTGGCGTACCAGTAGCGTAAGCGTATGAGCGTGTGATGGCCTATGCGGCGACAGCCGGTGAAGTGAAATTAGCCGCGCCGGCTGCGCCCGGCGTGCTGGCGCTGCAGCGCGCGCTGGTGTGGCTGGTCGGCGCGTCCGGCGCGATCGTGTTCATCGAGCCGAGCCCCTACGAGATCGCGACGCTGCTCGCGACCCTCACCTTCTTCGCCACGGGCCTGCGACTGAGGCTCGTGCTGATGCCGCTGCTGGCACTGCTGATCCTGCTCAATGTCGGTTACACGATCAGCGCGATCCCGCTGTTCGAGCAGTCGGAGGTGGTGAGCTGGATCGCGACCTCCTGGTACATGGCGGTGACCGTGGTGTTCTTCGCGATGGTCACCTCGGAGGATACGGCGGCCCGGCTCGACATGCTGCGCCGCGGGCTCGTGGTCGGCGCCATGGTCGCCTCGCTATTGGCGGTCGCCGGCTACTTCCACCTGGTTCCCGGCGGCAACGACCTCCTCACGCTCTACGGACGCGCGCGCGGCACGTTCAAGGACCCGAACGTGCTCGGCGCCTTCCTGATCCTGCCGGCGCTGTTTGCGCTTCAGAGCGCGGTCTCGGACAAGCTCGGCAAGGCGTTCCGCAACGTCATCGCCTTCGGCATCATGTCGCTGGCGATCCTGCTCGCCTTCTCCCGAGCCGCCTGGGGCGGGCTGGTGCTGACCTCCGCCTTCATGCTGGCGCTGATGGTGCTGACCAGCCGCACCAACGCGCAGCGCTCGCGCATCATCGTCATGGCGATCGTCGCCGCGGTGCTAGGGCTCGTGCTGATCGCAGCACTGCTGTCATTCGACTCCACTGCCGAAATGTTCAAGCAGCGCGCCAGCTTCGACCAGAGCTATGACGAGGGCCGATTCGGCCGGTTCGGCCGTCACATCCTCGGTGCGGAGATGGCGCTCGACCTGCCGCTCGGCATCGGCCCCCTGCAATTCCATCGCTACTTCCCCGAGGACACCCACAACTCCTACCTCAACGCCTTCATGTCCGGCGGCTGGCTCTCCGGCGTATGCTATCCCGCGCTGGTCTTCACCACCCTCATCATGGGCTTCCGCCACATCTTCGTCCGTGTGCCCTGGCAGCGCGCCTATCTCGCGATATTTTCAGCCTTCGTCGGCACTGTCGGCGAAAGTTTTGTGATCGACACCGACCACTGGCGGCACTTCTGGATGATGCTGGGCGCGATGTGGGGCATGATCGCGGCCGCGCAGGTCTACAAGGCGGCTAGCGACGAAGCTTCTTCAGCTTGAGAGCGGGCCGCTTTTCCGGCGGCGTGTCGAGCAGGCTCTTGAGCGCCTCTGTGGCCGCGAGCACGCCCTTGTAGCCATCATTGGCGAAGCGTAGCAGCAAGCGCAATTCCTCGTCGGAATAGCCGCCGAACACCTTCTCCATCGCCTGCTGCATCGGCACGTAGAACTGACCGATCTTCATCGCCGCGTCCGGCACGACCGCGATGAAGACCTTCCGGCGATCGGTCTCGTCCCGCTCGCGGCGCACCAGCCCTGCCTTCTCGAGCCGGTCGACCACGCCCGTGATGGCGCCCGTCGTGAGGCCCGTGACCTCGGCGAGCCGGCCCGCGGTGACGCGGCCTTCGAGATAGAGGATGTCCATGCATTCGAGGTCGGAATTGGCAATTCCGGCAACGTTCGCAACGGTCTGACCATAGAGCACGCCCTGCGCGGACGACCTGCGCATCGCCGCCTCGAGCTCCTGCAACAACGCCGTGCGCGCCTTCGTCCTTGACAAGGTCGGCCTCTTCTCTTACTCGATGTATATCTTAGTTGCTAAGAGATTTAGCAACCGTAATTTCTCCTAGCACCACGGAAACCTCGGGAGCAAGCCATGTCCAGCCGTCCCCGCAAGGCCTTGATCATCGGCGCCGGTATCGCCGGGCCCGTGGCCGCCATCCTGCTGCGCCGCGCCGGCATCGAATCCGCGATCTATGAGGCTTGGCCCTATTCGAAAGGCATCGGCGGCGGCCTCCAGATCGCGCCGAACGGCATGCACGTCATGGACGAGATCGGCCTCGCGAACGAACTGATCAGCCGCGGCTCGGTCGCGGAATCCTTCGACTTCTATTCGCAGCGCGGAGAACGGCTCGGCTCGATCAACCGCGACTTGGCGCGGCGCTTCGGCCAACCGGCCGTGAACGTCTGTCGCGCCACGCTGAACGAGATCCTGATCGACAAGGCCTGGTGTGCCTGCGTCTCGCTCTATTTCGAGAAGCGCCTGATCAAGATCGAGGACCGCGGCGACCAGCCGATCATCGCCTACTTCGCCGACGGCACCACGGCCGAAGGCGACTTCCTGATCGGCGCCGACGGCGTGCACTCGGTGGCGCGCCGTCAGGTGGTGCCGGACGGACCGCAACCGTTCAACACCGGACTGATCGGCTTCGGCGGCTTCGTCCCGCACGCGGTGCTCGACGGCAGGCCGATCGGCCGTCACGTCGAGACCACGTTCGGACAAAGCGGCTTCTTCGGCTACGGCTATTGCAGCCCCGATCCGAACGACGGCGTGATGTGGTGGAGCACGCAGCCGGCGCACGGCATGGACGCCACGATGTTCCGCGCGCTCGACCCAGCGACGCTGAAGCAGCATCTGCGCGGCTTCCACCGCGGCTGGCACGATCCGATTCCCGACATCATCGAGGCGGCCGAGAACATCGTCGTCACCGACACGCTCGACGTCGCGACCTTGCCGACTTGGTCGCGCAAGCGCTCGCTCTTGATCGGCGATGCCGCGCATGCGACCAGCCCCCATGCCGGCCAGGGCGCCTCACTGGCGCTCGAAGACGCGATGCGGCTCGCGCGGCTGATGCAGGAGGGCCAGGAGCTCAGCGCCACCTTCCAGGCCTTCGAGGCCGAGCGGCGCCCGCGCACCGAAAAGATCGTCGCCATGGCCCGCCGCAACGGCAACAGCAAGCGCGAGTTCAGCGCGACCGGTGCGTGGATCAGAAATCAGATGCTGAAATGGCTGCTACCGCTAGGCGCCAAGGGCATGGACTTCATGTATGCGTATGACGCGCGGGCGGTGTGACGGCGGACGTTGTCATGCCCCGCGCAGGCGGGGCATCCTGTACGCCGCGGCCTCTCGATTCAATCACACCATCTCTGGAATACTGGATCGTCCGGTCAAGCCCGACGATGACACCGTGGTTGTGATGCGCACCCGCGCTCACCCTTCCACCTCGAACGTCAGCCCCGCATTGTCACGCAGCCGCTTGATCAGCTTGTGCTGCATCGCTGCGCCCGGGGTCCAGAAGCCAGGCGGAACGTCGGCCGCATCGCGCAGCAGGCAGATCGCACATTCGGAAATCATCTTCGAGGTCGAGCCGTAGCCGGGATCGCGGTCGCCGGTGACGCCGGCGCGCACTTGGCGGCCATCCGGTGCGATGGCAACATAGAGCAGATTGAAGAGACCGTTCTCGCGCTCCTCCTTCGATGGCCCCTCACCCGGCTTCGGCGCGTTCGGCCCGGTCTTCTCGGCATTGGCCGCCATCACGCGCTTCGCGTTGGCCTCGCCCTTCTCGCCGGGACCGGTCAGAACCATCTCGTCGTAGACGAAGTCCTTGCCGTAGGGAAAGCCCATCAGCATGTTGGAACGATGGACGTTGCGGGTGTTGATCAGCGCCATCATGAACGGCGCGGCCCAGGATTGCAGATCCTCCTCATAGGATGCCCTGTTACCCTTCGGCTGCTTCGGCCCGGTGAAGCCCGGCGTCAGCGCAAAATGATCGTTGAGAATGGCGACAAGACTGAGGTCCTTGGCAACCGCATCGAAGGTCGCTTTCGCACTCGCCGCGGTACCGCCTGACAGCGTGCCGCGCATGTCGCGCAGGCGGCCCTTCACACGCGCAGCCGAGGCGCCGAACACGCGTTTGGCCTCTTCCTGCACAAAGAAGGTGCCAAGCTCGAACGGCACGGAATCATAGCCGCAGGAAAACACGATGCGCGCGCCGCTCGCCTTGGCCGCCGCATCGTACTTGTCGATCATCTGCCGCATCCAGACCGGCTCGCCGCAGAGATCGAAATAATCGGTGCCGCCGGCGACGCAGGCCGCGAGCAAGCCCTCGCCATAGAATTGGTACGGACCGACCGTCGTGATCACCGACTTGGTCTGCGCCACCATCGCCTTCAGCGATGCTGGATCGGCCGCATCCGCCACGATCAGCGGCGTATCCGCGGGCGCGCCGATCGCCTCGCGCACGGACTTCAGCTTGTCGAGGCTGCGGCCCGCCATCGCCCATTTCAGCGCCTTGTCGTCCTTGTAATGCGCCGCCAGATATTCGGCGACGAGCTGGCCGGTGAAACCGGTCGCGCCATAGACGACGATGTCGAATTTCGCAGAGCTCATGATCGGCCTTTACTTTTTCGCGTAGCTCACGCCCATGCCGGCGCGGACGTCGCTTTGAATGCCATAGGGCGGGATCGGATAGCGCAGGCCGTTCTTAGCCAGCGCCTTCATGCCCTCAATCGCCTTCGCAAGATGCGAGGGCTTCAAGGCCATCAGCATCTCCTCGTCCGGCACGCCGCCATAGCGCCGTTCGGCATAGCATGGCAAGGACAGGCTGGGCTCGCCGGACTTGAGCGCCCGTCCCCAGGAATCCGCGCAGGCGGTCTCCCCGACCACGCCCCATTCGAACTTCCTGTAGCCGGTATATTGCAGCCCGTTGATCAGGATGATCATCTGCCCGGGCGTCGCATAGACGAGGCAGATGTCGGGCGGATCGAGCCGGCCGCTCGCCAGCGGACTGACGGCGAGCGCCTGATACTGCCCGAACGGCACCACGTCCAGCGCCTCCTGGCGCTTGCGCGCATCTTCCGCCGTGCCGTGCCACACGCCGACGTAATTTTCGCCGGCGAGCCATTTTTCATCCTGCGGCGCAAGGCCGATCACCGCGCGGCATTGCGCGCCCACGAGATCGTCGGCCGTGATGCCGACGGTCCATCCCAGACGCGCGGCCATGCTGACGATCTGATCGGTGGTGTGGATCGCGTTCGGCCGCCGGATTTTTGGGATCGCCTCCATGTCCGCGGCACGCGCGAACAGTTTCATGCCGATCACCGTCGTCTTCAGCCGCAGCAGGCTGTTGAGATCGGCGACGAGGCCGGCAAGATCGATCCTGTCCGCACTCTGCTGTTGCATGGCGTCCTCCGAGCCGGCGATCGCGCGCCGTCTGTTCTTGTTCTACGGCTCTCGTTCTAGTCCTTGGCGGGCCCCGGAAGCAACTCGCCGGTCCTGCCCATCAGGCGGTAGGCCACGAGGCCGATCCACTCGCGCACGGCGACGTCGGTTCGGCCAAGGCCGTCCGCACCCATATTGGTGAAGGAGAAGAGATCGTCACGCCCGCCCATTCGCCAGTCCACCGGATAGGCTTCGACGTCAAATCCGGCCTTGCGGAAGATTCCCATCGAGCGCGGCATGTGAAAGGCCGACGTCACCAGGAGCCAGCGTTCGCCCGGCTTCGGTGACACCAATTGCTTGGTGAAGATGGCATTCTCCCAGGTGTTGCGGGAGTCCCGCTCGAGGATCAGGCGTTCCTTCGCAATGCCGGCATTCTCCAGGACTGGCGCGGAATAATCAGCTTCCCTCGCGTTGGTCGAGACCAGGTTCGACGTGCCCCCGGTGAAGACGATGCGCGCATTGGGATAGCGGCGGGCAAGCTCGGCCGGCGCAAATAGACGATCGGCCGCGTGGGCGACGACCGGCGTGCGATGCGCCGCCGACAGATCGGTGTCGACGGAGCCACCGAGCACGATGATGCCGTCGGGCGCACCGCGCGACGGATCCCAGGGCGCAAAGCGCGACTCCAGCGGATAGATCAGGAGATTGCCGAGCGGCGAGAACACCGCCAGAGCCAGCAGAACCAGCGTCGTCACGGCAAGCTTGCGGCCGAGCGCGGCAAAGCGCGTCGCCATCAGCACGACAGACAGGATTCCGAGCTCGGCCAGGAGATTGATCGGCAGCAGCGCGACGCCGAGGGTCTTGGAAAGAGCGAAAAACAGGGGAGCCTCGCTGAAATGATCGTGCCTGTCATGCGCGGGCTTGACCGGCCCGGCCTTCTTCAGAAATCTTCTTGAAAGAGGATCGATCGTCGGGTCAAGCCCGCGGCCGATGAAACCAACCGGACGCGGCAAATGACCCATCATCACCTGCATTCCAGCCCCGAAACCTGTCATTGGGGCTTCTTCGAAGCCGCGCTCAAGCCCGTCCTCACCATCGCCAGCGGCGATGAGGTGACGGTCGACACCATCAGCGGCGGTCCGGACATGCTGCCCGACCGCAACAAGTTTCACATTCCGCCGGAGATGTTCGAGGTTCACGCCAAAAACGAGCGCATGCTGCCCGGCCACATCCTCACCGGCCCCATCGCGGTCGAAGGCGCCGAGCCCGGCGACGTGCTCGCGGTCGAGATCCTCGACGTCCAGCTCCGGCAGGATTGGGGCTGGAACATGATCAAGCCGCTGTCCGGCACCCTGCCCGACGATTTCCACGAGACGCGTATCCTGAATATTCCGCTCGACCGGTCGCGGATGGTCGGCCGCATGCCATGGGGCCTGGACCTGCCGCTCAAACCGTTCTTTGGCGTGATGGGCGTGTCGCCGCCACCTAACTGGGGCCGCATCTCCTCGCTGATCCCGCGTGCGATGGGCGGCAATCTCGACAACAAGGAGTTAGGTGCGGGTGCGACGCTCTATTTGCCGGTGTTCGTGCCGGGCGCATTGTTCTCCTGTGGCGACGGCCACGGCGTGCAAGGCGACGGCGAGGTCTGCGTCACCGCGATCGAGACTGCACTCCGGGGCCGCTTCCGCCTGACGCTGCGCAAGGACCTCAAGTTCGACTATCCCCGCGCCGAGACGGCGACGCACTACATGACCATGGCGATGGACCCCGACCTCGACCAGTGCGCGGTGCGCGCGCTGCGCGACATGATCGCGCTGCTCGGCGAGACGCGAAACTTGTCGCGCGAGGACGCCTATACGCTGTGCAGCCTGGCCGCCGATTTGCGGGTGACCCAGACCGTCAATGGCGCCAAGGGCATCCATTGCATGATCGAAAAGGCGATCGTGCACGGCTGAGCCGGCCACCCTTCCCTGACGTGTCGATGCATCCCGCCGCCCGGCCGTTCGGGCGGCGCGCCGCGCCATGCCCGAACTTCTCCAGCGATTCCAATGGGCTGATGCACCGGCATGGCCCGGATTTGACTTCCACCCCTGGACCTAAATAGAGTCTTAATCGTTACTTTTATGTACCCGAGTAAGAGGCTAGCGTTCGGGCCATGGCCACCGAAAAAGCCGAGACTGACCGTATTCCCGTAACCTTGGCGCTCTCGACCATCACCTATCTGGAGAAACTGGTGAGACAGGGCACCCACGGCACCAGCGTCCCCGGCGTCGCACGTACCTTGATCGAGGAAGGCATCCGTCTCGCCATCAAGGACGGGCTTTTGTCGATCCGCGACAATGGCAGGACGTGAACGCGCGCCGGACGTGAGGCGGACCGATCTCGAGAGGCGGATGGCCGACATCTCGCAACCTGGGACCGTTACACATGCCTGCTGTTTCCCCGACTGCTTCACAGACTGCTTCACAGACTTGGACCGACGAACGCATTGAACTCTTGAAGCGGTATTTCGAGGCCGGCCTCTCCTGCCGCGAGATCGCCGCCGACATCGGCGTCAGCCGCAACGCCGTGATCGGCAAGCTGTCCCGATTGAATCTGACGCGGGGCCGGACGGCCGACGAGCGCAAGGTTCACGACAGGGGCTTTGCGCCGGCGCGCGCACCGAGGGCCGTGCCGCGGCTGCAATATGAGATGCTCGCCACGATCTACGGCGAGACCGACGCGCCTGTGATCACAGGGCCGATCGATGAGGCCAACCGCTGCTCGCTGCTGGAGCTTTCCGAGAACCGGTGCCGCTGGCCGATCTCGACGCCGGGTGAAGACGATTTCTGCTTTTGCGGCAATGCTGCACCCGACGGCCAGTCCTACTGCGCCGGCCACAGCCGCCTCGCCTACCGGCCGAACTCGCGCAGCCGCGCCATGCGCGGCTGAAGCCGCGGGATCTCTTGAGCATGAAATGTGTGTAGCCGCGGCTCGGTCACCTCTCACGCTTGCGGGAGAGGTCGGCGCGAAGCGCCGGGTGAGGGCTGTCTCCTCTTGGGGATTGTCCCATTGCGGAAACACCCTCTCCCCAACCCTCTCCCGCAAGCGGGAGAGGGAGTGCACCTCCGGTGTTGCAGCGATCAAGCCTCATCTCAATCATGCTCTAGAAAACGAAAAACCTCCGGCGGGGCATCACCGGAGGTTCTTGGAGGCTTAGCGTGAAGCTAAGAGCCGCAACTTTCGTAATCGGCTGAGAGTTATATAGCTTAGTAACTCAAGTAAGTAAATAAGTCTGAGGGCGATCGAATCGCATGGCTTGCCTTCATCGATTGCGTGGATAGATGCCGGATTTCCGAATCGTAACAAAAGCCCCGGCGGTTTCCCGCCGGGGCTGCTTCATGTCCGAAGACCGCGCTTACCAGTTGCGCTGGGCGCGCAGCAGCAGGCTGTAGGTGTCCTGGTCCTTCAGCTCATATGTTGCCGCGGGCTTGGCGACGCTCGTCAGTGCTCCGGTCGTGATCGCGCCCGAATACTTCTGGTCGAGATGGCTGTAGGTGAAGTCGGCCGAGAAGGTCAGGTTCTTCACCGGCGTCCAGCGGGTGATGACGCCGACCTGGCCGATGTTGAAGTCCGGGTTGCAGGTGCCGGTCAGGGTCGCGAACGCGGCGCTGCCGCAGATCAGGCCCTTCGCCGTGCCGCTGTAGTTGACCGCAGCCCACGCGCCGTAGAGCGCCGTGTTCCAGTACGGGCTCCAGTTGTGGGTGTAGGCACCACGGAAGCCATAGGTCTTGGTCAGCTCGAGGTTGCCGCCGGGGCCGAACACCGCGTCAGACACGCCGGCGAAGCCGATGCTCTGATATGCCGCATTCGAGCTGCCGAACATCGAGTAGCTGGTCGCAGCCAGCGACTGGAAGTTGTAGCGGCTCGCGCCTTCGGTGTAGACGCCCGACACGTTGATCACGTCGCCTGCGCCGGTCGGAATGTTCTTGATCGACAGAGCGAGCTGGACGGCCCAGCCCCATTTGTCTTCCGGATGACCGGTGACTTCAGTGGCGCCGTAGTAGCCGACGTGATTGTCGTGCGCGGCGACCGACGCCTGGAACAGGCCCCAGGCCTGGTCGACACGGACGACGCCGACGATGTCGGGCGACCGGGTGCCACCGATGTCGTTCGATCCGTAGGCGCCGCCGAGGACGCCGGTGGTGCTCATGCCGGCCGTGTTCCAGATGTTGGTCGTGAAGAACTGAGTCTGGTCCTGCGCCGAGATCGTCGCCGTCACGCCCTGGCCGAAATCAGCCGTGTAGGTGAACTGGGCGACGCCATTGGTCGAGCCGCTGCCGCCGACCAGCTGGTCGAAGTTGTTGCCGGGATAGTTGATCCAGGGCGCGTCGAACTGCGAGACGGACTTACCCATGGTGAAGCCGGCGAACTGGATGAAGGCGTAGTAGACGCCGAGCGATCCGCCCGAGATGCCGCCGTCCGTCGGGTTGATGGTGGACGAGCCAGCCGTCGTGGCACTGTAGCCGGTCGCACCTGTGGCAGAGCCGGTGCCGACATAGCTGCCGGTCGTCCAGGTGAAGACCGCATCGAAATAGGTGCGGACCACGCCGTACTCGGTCGCGGTGCGCGTATCGATGTTGAGATCCTCACGAGCACGCATCGAGTAGTAGTTCGTCAGGCGGTTGTTCGCCGCGAAGACGCCGTTGTACTGGGCGCTGTAGTTGCCGCCCGCGTTGAGCGCGACTTCGGCACGCAAATAGCCGCCCAGCTTGATGCAGGTGTCGCTGCCCGGGATGTAGTAGAAACCCGCGCCGTAGAGCGAACAGATCTTCACGTATTCGACCGCCTTGGCCTTGACCGGAAGATCGGCCGCCTGGGCTCCACCTACGGCGATCAGACCCGCCGCAGTGCCGAGCAAAAGGCTCTTCACTACTTTCATTTAAAACCTCCAAGTTGCTCATTTTACGGAGACTGGACCGTGAGGCCCCCCAGGTCCCCGCCTCTTCAATCCGCTCGGCCGCTTCGCGCTTTCGGACGCACCCGCTTGCAACGCGAGGGACGTGAGCGAACCACCTGCAACGGGACGATCGAGTACCCCCCACCGTCGCCAGCCAATATGCCTACGCTGTTCCGCTAATCAAAATAGTTTATTTAGTCAGCTTTATTGTTTCACTAAACCTGTGCCCCGCGCGCAACACCAGGGTGAGCCAAATCTGCTGAGCTGATCATCTTTGTAGTTTTAGTGACGAAATTACCCTGCTCTGCACTTGCGTCAGGGCAGGCTTGCGTGGACTATGGCCCTCCATGAACACCGGCCTGAAGAATCAGTTCACGGGAGTGACGCTGTGTCCGCAACGAGGAAAGAGGGTGCGCGCCTGCGCTCCATCGGAAATCTGGATATCATCAGGCGCTTCACCTGGGAGATATCGTCGATCAACATGTATCTGGAGGAGCTGCGTCAGTTCTGGGCGAGGACGCTCGGCATCAGCGGCCCGCAATGGCTGATCCTGATGGCCATCTCCGACCTCGACAAGGACGACGGCATCCCGGTCAACGTCGTCTCCAAGCTCCTCCACGTCGATCCCTCGTTCGTCACCACCCAGTCCAAGCTGCTCGAGAAGAAGGGCCTGTTGCGCCGTCGCCCCTCGCCGACCGACGCTCGGGTGGTGCGACTGTCCCTGACCGAGAAGACGCAGAAGCACCTGGCGAGCCTCAACGAGCAGTACAAGACCATCAAGGAATTTGTCTTCCAGGAGTTCGACGAGCACGAGCTCACCGAATTCACCGCCAAGCTCGCAATGCTGAAGTCCCGCCTCGAGAAGGCCTGCGTCCGCCTCACCCTCGATTTCTGACGCGCGCTTTAGATCAGATCCGCCCGGCCGCGCCGAGCCGCGATTCGAGCCAGTCGAAGATGTATTCGTTGGCAAGGCTGGGATTGTCCGCATGCGCCTGCGCCGCGCCGGTCTCCGCCGCAGTGAACACCTTCAGCATCACGTCCGAGCTTCCGAGCCGAGATTTCTGGACGAGCTGACGGGCCCGATCGGCCTTGAGCCAGCCGTCCTCGCCGAGCGTGATCAGCACCGGGCAGTCGGCGCTGGAAGCCATCAGCGGGGCATGCGGCACCGGCACGATGCTGACGTCGCTCATGGCGAATCGGCTGGCGAAGAAAGCCCGCTCGTGCAGATCCCACAGCCCGCCGTCGCAGACGGCGGCGGCAAGCCGCGGCTCCTGCAATACCGCGCGCGCGACGAAGGAAGAGCCCCAGCCGTCCGCAACGATCGCGACGCGCCCGAAATCGACGTCGCTGCGCATCTCCAGATAGTCCATGACGCAGGGAATCGAGCTCTCGAGATCCCGGCGTCGCAGCAGCTCGTCGAGAAAATCGTCGCGCTGGTCGCCGAAGAGGTCCAGTGCCAGCATCGAGAATCCGCGCTCGCGCGCATGCGGCGCGAGCTTGAACAGAAACTCCTCCTTGCGGTGGCCGGGCTCGCCAATGCAGATCACGGTCGGCGCCCGCCCCCTTCCCGACGACGCAGGCAGGAAGTAGCCCTGCAGCGCATGTCCGTCGATCCAGGGGATGGTCACGACCTCGCCCGCCGGGCCGCGCGCCGACAAATAGCGGCGGGCGCACTCCTGCATCGCGAGCACTGCGACCCAGCGGCGCTCGTCGGCCGGGTCGAGCGGCATCGCCGCTGCACCATAGTAGTTCGTCGCACGCAGCCAGTTGCGCTGTGCCGTCGCCAAATGGCCTTCCGCGAAGGCGGCTTCGGCACGCTGCCGGTTGGCCTGCGCCAGCTTCTTCCACTCGCGATGCCAGGATTGATCGTTGCCCCGCTTCAGCTGCCGCGCAATCATCAGGCATTCGGCGATCGTGGCGCCGCCCTCCTGGGCCGCGGTGAGCAGCCGCGTGAATTCAGCGGAGATGTCCTCTCTCTCCGGGCAAAGGGTCCAGTCGTCGGAGAGGCATGCGGGTATCATCGGGAGCTACGCTCTGTCGTCGCGTTACCCCTGATTGACTAGACTATTTTGGTTGGCCAACCAAGCTGGCGTGCGTCAAATGAGACCCATTCAAGATCACCATCGCTTGAACGCACGGACGCGTCGCATGCGTGACATTCGAATTCGGCATGAGGCGCTGAACACTGGCAAGAGGTGGCACGCATTATCACCGGCGCACCTCTTGCCATGACGATTATCATACCTACATTCGCGCGCCTCTTGGGCGGTCAGCCAAGCCGCCAGCCGACCTCCTGCGTAAAACTTTCGTAGAAGGCGCGGTCGTAGGCCTGCTCCGGCGTGGCGCGCACGCGCTCGTCGAGGCGCTTGGCGTCCTCGCCGACGAGAATGCGCCAACGCTCCGCCTTGACCCCATCGAGAATGATCTTCGCGGCCTCTGCCGCCGTCGTCGGCGCATCCTCCAGGAAGCTGCGGGCGCGCTCGGCAAACGCCGCCTGGATGTCATCGTCCGACATCTTGTCGGCATCCGGCACGCCGGCCGCGACCATGCGCTTGCGGGTCAGCGCGACCTCGTCGGCGTTGAGTCGGTCCGAGCCGTCACTGCTCTGCACCTTGCGCGAATTGGAGACGATCGAGGTGCCGATGTGACCGGGCATCACCACCGAGCATTTGACGTGTGGCGCGTGCAGGCGGAGGTCGTCGATCAGCGCTTCGGTAAATCCCTTCACCGCGAACTTGGCCGAGCTGTAGGCGGTGTGCGCCTGGTTCATGCCGATCGAGGCCCAGAAGCCGTTGACGCTCGCGGTGTTGACGATGTGGGCCTCGTCGGCGGCGACCAGCATCGGCAGGAAGGTGCGCACACCGAGATAGACGCCGCCCCAGCAGATGTTGAAGGTTCGCTCCCACTGCTCGCGCGTGTTGGTGAACAAGCTGCCGCCGCCGCCGATGCCGGCATTGTTGAACAACAGATGGATCTTGTCCGTCTTCTGCTGCTCGGCGAGCTCGTCGCGAAAGCGCCTCAGATGATCCTCGATCGCGACGTCGGCGACATGCGTCGTGACGCGCAGGCCCTGCGGCAGCTTCTCGACCTCGCAGAGCCGCTTGGTCTCGGCCATCGCCGCTTCCGAGACGTCGCACATCGCGACGTTGCAGCCTTCGGCCACGAGCTGCCGCGCCAGCTCGCGCCCCATTCCCGTGCCACCGCCGGTGATGACCGCGATCTTTCCTGCAAAATCCTTCATGGGACTTCGGTCCCTCCCCTTGTCGGTATGTTTCTTCGTCACAGCGTCGCTCACCGCAACGCGCGCAAAACTGTAGCAGCGCCGCATCCGCAGGTAAAAGCGGCGTCCAGCCAGGTCCGACATCAGTTATTTCGGCGGACGGACTATTCCGCCGCGTCGACGCGCGGCTGGCTCAGCGCGTCGGGCGCGCCTCGCGAAAGGCCGCCGCGTGGCGCTGGTCCCACAATCGGGAGATGACTGCCCCGTTCCCGTATTTGTCCGGCTTCGGGTTAGGGGGAATTTTTTTACAGTCCGAATCGCCAAATTGGCGTGGACGCTGGGGCGATTCGGCTAGGCCAGCGTGTTGCGTGCGTGTCACAGGCTCTGGCACTCCGCTTGCATCCTCTTCGTGGTCAGAAACAACCGATGAGGTGACAGGAATGTTCGTGACCGTCGTTGCCGTGCTTTGCCGGCTAAGCGCAGTCAGCTCAGGCAGTTGCGTCGAGGAAATCGTGACCGACAGCAACATGACGCCCGAGATGTCGATGATGCAATGCGCGATCGGCGCACAGGCCCCCTTGGCGAAATGGATGGGCGAGCATCCGATCTATCACGCCAATTGGCGCCTCGAGCGCTACAAATGCGTGCCGGGCCACTACGAGATCAAGGGCCACGCGTAGGCCCGTAGAATTACGACGTCGAGGAAACGCCCCGGAGGCGCGCCCATTCTCCCTCCGCATGGGCTCGATAGCGCCACCTCATTCGGCCGCCGCGCTCTGTGACAATGATCACGCCCTTCCTTTAAGCTACCGCGCGCAAAATGAGCGCACGCGCACGTCGCCCCTCCGGCGTCGGCATCAGCGCATAATTGTGCGGTTGGTCACGGAGCAGGTGCAGCTCGACCGCCACACCCACCGCTCTCGCCCGCTCCACAAGATCGACACTGTCGGGATACAGAAGGTCGCGCGTGCCCGAAAAGATCGTCATCGGCGCGAGCGCGCGGAACGCGCCGTTGAGCGGGCTGACGAAGGGATGACCGACATCGAGCTCGCCGGCATAGAGCCGTCCCGCCTCGACGATCCCCGGAATGTCCTGAATGGGATCGCGGGCGGCAAGCGCGACCTGCTCCGGACGGCTGACCGTGGCATCGGCCGCGGGCGAGATCAGCACCAGCCGGGCCGGCTGCCGGTGCCCGCGATCGCGCAGCCACTGGCAGGCGGCGAGCGCAAGACCCGCGCCGGCGGAATTGCCGACCACCGTGACCTTTGCGGACCCCGCGTCTTCCAGCAGCATGCGCAACAGCTCGGCCGTCGCCGGCACGATCTCCTTCGCGGTCGCGCGCGGCGCCAGCGGATAGATCGGCACGACGCAAACGACGCGCGCCTTCCGTGTCATCTCGCCAATGAAGCGCCAATGCGCCGGCACGATCTCGTTGATGAAGCCACCGCCATGCAGGAACATGACGTGATTGCAGCCCTCATGGCCCGACGACGGCACGGTGTAATACACGGGCCAGCCGCCCATCTTGGTCAACGTCACCTCGACGCCGCGGCCCAGTCCCGTCGGCTCATATGAGGCCGGCTGTAATGCGAGCTTCTGAACATGCGCCTGCACGGCTTCGGCTGAGGCGAGCTGCTGCTTGAACAGAAGCTGCCGCAGCAGCGCATTGAAGCAACGGCTCTGCAAGCTCGGTGCGGGATCGCCGCGGCGCAAGGCACCGAAGTCAGGGCAAAACTGCAGGGACGACAACATCTTTGCGACGCTCATGGCCACTTCTCTCCGCCTGGCTTGATCTCTCAGGGCGACAAAGACGCTTGCCGACCCGCCGCCACTTGCGGCTATAATGCGAGCATTCGCTCGCTTTTCCTACTCGCATTCGGATTCGACACCATGGCGCGCAAACCGCCGACAAAACCCCGGAAAAATGCCTCGCAAGCGCGATCCCGCGCCACCGTCGACGCACTTGTCGAGGCAACCGCTCGCATTATGGTCCGCGAAGGCTTTGAGAAGGCGAGCACGAACCGCATCGCCGAGGTCGCCGGCGTCAGCGTCGGTTCGCTCTATCAGTATTTTCCGAGCAAGGAGGCGCTCGTCGCCGCCGTGATCGACCGTCACAACGAGGAGATCATGGGCCTCGTCCGCGCCGCACTGTCCGAAGTCGCCGACCTGCCGATCGAAAATGCCGTGCGAAAACTCGTCACCGTCGCGATCGAAGCCCACCGCATCGACCCGAAACTGCACCGCGTCCTCGCCGAGCAGATCCCGCGCACCGGCCAGCTCAAAGACGTCGAAGCCTTCAACCGCGAGGTCCACGCTCTCGTGCGCGCCTATCTCGAAAGCCGCCGCATGGAGATGCGCAAGATCGACCCGGCCCTAGCGACGTTCATCTGCGTCAGCGCGATCGAGGCGGTCGCGCACAACACCGTGCTGAACCAGGCCGAGATGCTGTCGGAGAAAATGGTGCGGACGCTGGTGGACGAGACGACGCGGATGGTGGTGGGATATTTGCGACCAACCGCTTAGCAGTCGATATTGCAAGCGCTCATTGCTAGAGCGTCGACAAGTCCCAGAAGGTTATTGATCTCGACCTTGCCCGACTGGGAGTTCTGGCAGCTAACGCAAATTGCGAAGCTCGAGCAGTTTCGAGATCGAAGGACTACACTGTTGGAGTAAAAGCCAAGCAGTGGCTGCTGAACGCGGCAATCTCGTGCCTCGGGTTGCAGATCTACGGCCGTGATGCGCCGCAGCGAGACAATTGCTTGCTGCGCTGCGCTAAGCACTCTCGGAACTACGCATATAACGATCGGTATGCATTCACCTTTGTCTGCACGAGAATGCGTGTGCAGGAACACAGGCCGATGAGTTGCATTGTCCGTCAGTTTCATGCGTGAGGCCGATCATGCAAGTTCTTTGTAGAATGATCGCGATTGCAACAATCCCAGCTTGGATGGCGATCTACTCGACTCCTGCTGTCGCGCAAACCTTCGATGATAGGTGGTTCATCATTCCAAAAGCTCAGGCGGAGCCAGCCCCTGAAGGGCTTGACCAGACAAAGAAGGACGAAACGCAGACGCCACCTTCGACCCCACAGCAAGCGCAACCTCTGACTCCGGAAGAGCCCTCGAAAGATCGTTTAGGAGCCCAATCTTCTAATCGAGTCTTTTCCGGCAAAGCCTCCTACTATTCTTATTTCAAAGGCAAGACAGCGAGCGGTTCATCGTTTGATCGTAATCGGCTAACAGCGGCGCACCGCCGCCTGCCTTTCGGCACCAAGTTGCGCGTCACTCACGGCAGCCGAAGCGTCATCGTCACAGTCAATGACCGCGGTCCGTTCGTCCGCAGTCGTGTCCTCGACCTTTCGCTGGCTGCTGCGCGCAGCTTGGGGATTACGGATCGTGGCGTGGCTCAGATTCGTGCCGAGGTGTTGTGAACACACACCGGCGCCGAAGCGAAATTGCCTGCAATTAAAAGAACTCCGACGCTACTGCGTGCTCCTGTTTTGCCCGACGCGTCAAATCGCTTCGGAAAACCGTTATTACCCAAATGACATCGCTACTGTGCATGGGGCTGGTGAGCGCGCATCCGCCGCCGGCGGGAGCAGGCTCCCACCGACGGTCAATCCACCCGACAGATGTTGAGAAAAATGGTCGGAGCGAGAGGATTTGAACCTCCGCCCCCAGTCTCCCAGGCGCAAGCAGACCTTTGTTCCGCTAAGGAAAATTCAGGAAACTACTGAGCTGGTTCTGACTGAACCGACACGACTTTTCATTGGGGTTGTTCATTGGGGTTGTAGACCAGTCGCGGTAGGCCGCTGCGGAGCGCATAGCTGTACGGCTATCTGATCGAACGCGATGGCCTGCTATTTTATCCAGGAGGCAACCGTCCACTGTGCGGGTTCTACACTGCAAATGCTTAAAGCACGCTGGTTGAAAAAGGTGGGGAGTCGATACGAGCTGACTCCGGAAGCTCTGCAGCAATTGCGCTGATCATAAGATCGGCGCGAGCTTGGAGCGATTCGCGATGCGCCTTCTCATCTTGAGGAGGAACGTCGAGGTCACTGACTGCATTGAGCTGAGCGCGGCTTCAAGCAGCCGCCTCCACCCTTAGGAGCGAACGGTGTCCAGATCACCGGTGTCGAAGGACGAGCTCGAGCGAATTGCGCTGCAGGAGATCCGAAGTTTTCCAGGCACAGAGAAGGTCGTGTCCATCGAAGTTGAGTTCGGGCCCGATCACCGACCCGGCACCTCAGAGTGGAAGCTACATGTCGTCGCGCAGGAAGGCTGCGACCTTGCACGCATTCAATACGCAGCAAAGACCACAAGCGACCGGCTCAAACGTCGCTATGAGATCCTTTTAAACTAATTTCCGATTGCTCTGCATCAAGCCCGAGTGGAACGGCCCCCGCCGTGGGGCTTTTGGGCGTCGAGAAAGGCCGGGGCCGCTTGGAGGTTGCTTGGAGTTCTCGCTGCTGGCCAGCTGCATCGGTGAGAGCGATCGCGGGGACCTAGCGGGTCCGCCGCCGTTTTACCAGCCAGTACACGCCGTATCCAATCGCGAGAATAGGAAGGCCGGCACCTGCGATCGGTCCGGGGGCTCCACTGACATGACCAGGCTTATTCTGGCCGGGCGCGTTGGGACAATTCCCATTGCCGTTGCAAGCCGAGGCAGGTGGCACGGTCGTCATCGCAAGAGCCAACGCAAATGCCGCTGCGGAAAGAACGCCCCAGGTGAGCTTCATGGATCTCTCCTCTCTCAGGTTGCGCTCCCCCGAGCAGTCCACGCCAATTAAATGTCAGTTTATCTGCAGTTTAAAATTTAAACAATAATCCAAGTTAATCGACATTGTGTCGGGATGAGCGCGTGCGCCTCCTCTCTCGCAACGGCACCGACTGGACGAAGCGCTATCTCTGGATTGCTGAGGCCGCGCTGAAAAACCGGCAGAGGCGCTTTGTGATCGATGGCGAGGCCGTGATCCTCGGCGTCGACGGTATCAGCGACTTCAACGCTCTGCACAGCGCGTCGGCCGTACCGAGGCGGTCGGCAGAAGCACTGGATCAAGGTGAAGAACCGCAGCCATGCTGCTGCGATTGATCGGGAGTTATGATCTCCGTCTCGCCGACCCTTTCTACTCCGATAGGCGAAAGGAACGCAGTTCAGTCTCGACGGTTTTGCTCGCATAGCCAGGACGAGATGCGGCAGATGCCCCGGGCTGAAGCTCACGCCTCTGCTATTCTACGCGAATATCACGAAGCCGAGACAGAATTGATCGGCAAGGCGGTGGTGCTCACGGACGGTACAGCAGGGACTGTCGAGGAATTGTACTTGGACGAAGCGCACGGCTTGCGTCTTTCCATTGCTGGCCATCCCGGAAAGTGGCCCGTGGCAACGATTAAGCTGGCGCAGAAGTGACGGTGCCCATCTGCTTATGTGCGCTGATCGTCGTTCATGGCACGAGCAATTGGTGCTGCCGCGCTGTGGCAGGCGCTTCATCTGGCGCGGACGGCCGACGTGAGCGGAGGTAGCTGCGTTGTTCAACTCAAAAGGCGATCTTCTGCTCAGCCTCAAGGACGCGTTCGCGCAGTGCTTCCAATTCGGCAATCTGAGCAGCGAGCGCTTCGAAGCGGTGCCGAAGAACAGCGGCAGCGGCATCCGCTCGACCGCCGCGATTGCCCGCCTCGGGCAAGTTGGCCCATTCGAACGGAGCTGCCGATCGCATTGACGCTGGGGAATTCTGGAAATGATGGAGACCAGTCATGGCCGGACCTTCCGAGCGGGCGCATGGGAAATGGAGTAGGAAGGCCGCGCCGCGCTTTTTGCATAGTGAGGCAACAATTAAATCACACAAATGCCCAAAAAAAATAAATAAAGTTAATTCAAATTAATCACGAATTATAACACTCGCGCCGGAGGCTCGGTCGTGCGCCGTAGTGCTTTTTCCCCGGCTCCTTCCAGTCTGCGCTCCTGCCGAGCTGACTAAGCCGCTCTTCAAGCTCGCGCTTTGCTGCGATCAGCCTGACAGCTAGGACGCGCCCCACGTCGGTGTGCAGAGCCCACAACTCATCAATGGACATCGCGTCAAGGTGATCTCGATCCATGCCACCCGGGTCCCTGCAGATTACCCCAAGCTGCGTGGCTGAGGAGATGCCCAGCGTTCTAGGCCAAGCTCAGGCACGGGCACTGTTACAATTAAGGCCCCAATATTAAATCACATTAAATAAAAAATATATAATCAATTTTATGATCGCCATCTGCAATCGCTTTAAAAGAGGGGCGGCAGAGTAACACCGCCCCCGGCATGGGACAGTTCAAGAAACTGATCGATTGCTACGACTGCGGACACTCGGTCTCTGGGAACGCTGCTGCCTGCCCAAGTTGTGGGTCAAGGCAGCCGTTTGGTCCTCCGATCATTGGTCGCAAGCGATCGCCCATTCACAACGTTGAGGCGCGCAACGATCGCAAGATGATCGTTATTGCTGGAGCACTTGGCGGGCTTGGTGCGGCTTACGGGATAGCGACAAGTTCAGGGCCATGGATGGCGACGCGGTTCGCGATCGCATACGGCACTGTCGGCATTTTGCTTGGCGTGCCTCTGGCAGGCTTTCTCAACCTCACTCGCCGGCTTTGGCAGTAGCGACGACCTGAGACGTTAAGCGACTCTTAGAAAACCGGCCGCATCATCGTGCTGTCGATGAACCCGCCAAAGGCTTGATTGCCCGCGGTGCGTCCCGCGACGTTCTGGCAAAAGTTTTGCGTGATCTGAGTTAGCTGACGCTGTTTGCATTTCGCGCCACCCGAACTTGGCGAGCGTGCCGACGCTTCGCAAATGGCGCACTCCGAATTCCGCGCATCACCAACACGGGATACGGAGCCGGCTGTCGGAGATACCTTCCCATCACGACACCGCTGGCATGATGACATCATGCCCCTGTTTTGCCCGACGCGTCAAATCGATTCGGAAAAACGTTATTCTCCAATGACATCGCTACTGTGCATGGGGTTGTTTTTCGACATTTGATGCACCGGCCGCCGAAGCGGCCAGCGCTTCTGGTCACACGCATCTGTCGCGGCTGGGAGCAGGCCCCCACGCCGACGGTCAATCCACCCGACAGATCGTTTGAGAAAAATGGTCGGAGCGAGAGGATTTGAACCTCCGACCCCTAGTCTCCCAGACTAGTGCGCTAACCGGGCTGCGCCACGCTCCGAATGCCGTTCCATTAGCTAGGATCGCCGCTTTGCGCAAGGCGAGGCTGCAGCATTTTGGCTTATCCGCCCACCGCCCCCGGAACTCCCCGCAAAGCCGGCGGAAAGCGGCTCCTCACCCGTCCTTCAGAGCCTGATCCAGCATTTCCTTGGCTGCGACGAGGTCGGCGAGCGCACGGCCGAGCCGTTCCCGGTCGAGCGCGCTGGGGCCGGCGGGTGCGGCAGCGGCGCCGCCCTTGCGAAAGGTGGTGAGGATGTCCTCGTCGTCGATCTCGGCGAAGCGGAAGTCGATGCCTTCCTCCTCGTTGCCCTGATAGTCGTCATCGTCCGTGTCGGTGACGCCCTTGATCGGCGCCTCGTCCTCGGGCTCCATCAGGCTCGCGCCGATGGCGTCCTCGATGGCGCCGAACGAGACCGCGGCGGCGCTGTCGGCGAGGCCCTGCACCGATTTGACGCCGTGCTCCTTCAGGATCCGCTGCACCCCGCGGATGGTGTAGCCCTCCCCGTAGAGCAGGCGGCGGATGCCCTTGAGCAGGTCGACGTCGTCGGGGCGGTAATAGCGGCGGCCGCCGCTGCGCTTCATCGGCTTGATCTGGGAGAAACGGGTCTCCCAGAACCGCAGCACGTGCTGCGGAATGTCGAGTTCCTGCGCTACTTCGCTGATGGTTCGGAACGCATCCGGCGCCTTGTCCAAATGCCAATCCTTTCCGATAGGCGGTTACGCCTCGGGTTGAACCTTGCTGCCATCGCCGTTGGTGCGGTGCTGGGCGTTGATCCGCTGCTTCAGGATCGCCGACGGCTTGAACACCATCACCCGGCGCGGCGAGATCGGCACCTCGGTGCCGGTCTTCGGGTTACGGCCGATGCGCTGACCCTTTTTGCGCACCATGAACGAGCCGAACGAGGACAATTTCACCGTTTCGCCCTTCTCGAGGCAGTCGGTGATCTCCTTCAGCACGAGTTCCACGAAGGCGGACGACTCCGTGCGCGACAGTCCCACCTTCTGGTAGACGGCTTCGCAAAGATCAACACGCGTTACGGTTTTGCTGGTCTCGGTCATCGCCCTGCCCCACATCACGGCGAACAATTGTTGTCTGAAATTAGGAGGTTACGATACGGCGGTCAACAGCGCTCATCAATGCAGAGGCATCGATAATCGCGCTGATTCCGGCAAAATTTTATCGATTGTTGCTACCAGCGCACGAGGGCAGAGCCCCAGGTGAAGCCGCCGCCCATGGCTTCCAGCAGGACCAGGTCGCCCTTCTTGATGCGGCCGTCCTTGCGCGCCACCGCGAGCGCCAGGGGAATCGAGGCCGCCGAGGTGTTGCCGTGCCGGTCCACCGTCAGCACCACCTTCTCCGGCGCGATATGCAGCTTGTGCGCGGAGGCGTCGATGATTCGCTTGTTGGCCTGGTGCGGCACGAACCAATCGATGCTGTCGGCGTTGAGCCCGGTCGCCTGGAAGGCGTCGACGATCACGTCGGTGATCATGCCGACCGCGTGCTTGAAGACCTCGCGGCCCTCCATGCGCAGATGGCCGACGGTCTGGGTCGAGGACGGTCCGCCGTCGACGAACAGCTTTGCCTTGTGGCGGCCGTCGGAGCGCAAATGCGTGGTCACAATGCCGCGGTCGGTCGCGGCATTGCCGGGCTGCTCCTGCGCCTCCAGCACGACCGCGCCGGCGCCGTCGCCGAACAGCACGCAGGTGCCGCGGTCGTTCCAGTCGAGGATGCGCGAGAAGGTCTCGGCGCCGATCACCAGCGCGCGCTTATAGGCGCCTGTGCGCAGGAAATTGTCGGCGGTGGCGAGCGCGAACACAAAGCCCGAGCACACCGCCTGGAGATCGAACGCCGCGCCATGGTTGATGCCGAGCCCGTGCTGCACGGCGACCGCGGTTGCTGGGAACGTATTGTCCGGCGTCGAGGTCGCCAGCACGATCAGCTCGATCGATTGCGCGTCAACGCCGGCATCGGTGAGCGCAGCCTGCGCTGCCCTCAGCGCCAGGTGCGAGGTGAACTCGCCCTCGGCCGCGATGTGCCGTTCACGGATGCCGGTCCGCTGGACGATCCACTCGTCGGAGGTGTCGATGCGCGCCGCCAATTGGGCGTTGGTCACCACCTGCTCCGGCAGATAAGAGCCGCAGCCGAGCACGACCGAACGGATTTTCGTCACGAAACAGCCTCCTGCGCGGCCTGCACGGAACTGAGTGCACCGCCCTCGCGGTTGAGCATCTGATTGATCTTGTTCAGGAGATCGTAGTGAGCCATCTCATAGCCAACATCGATCGCATAGGCAAAGCCTTCGGCGTTGGTTCCGCCGTGGCTCTTGACCACCACCCCGTTCAGCCCCAGCAGCACGCCGCCATTGGACTTGTTGGGGTCCATCTTGTCGCGCAGGGCCTGGAAGGCGCTGCGCGCAAAGAGATAGCCGAGCTTGGACAGCCAGCTCCGCTGCATCTCGTTGCGGAGTAATTCCGCCATTTGGCGCGCGGTTCCCTCGGCGGCCTTCAGCGCGATGTTGCCGCTAAAACCCTCGGTCACGATGACGTCGGCCAGCCCCTTGCCGATACCGTCGCCCTCGACGAAGCCGATGTAGTCGAGCTCGGGCAGGTTCCTCGCGCGCAGGATCTCGCTGGCCTCGCGGATCTCCTCGTGGCCCTTGATCTCCTCGGCGCCGATGTTGAGCAGCCCGACCGTGGGCCGCGTCTTGTTGAACAGCACGCTCGCCTTGGCCGCGCCCATGACCGCCATCGACACCAGGTGGTGCGCATCGCCGCCAAGGGTGGCGCCGAGATCGAGCACGACCGACTCGCCGCGCCTGGTCGGCCATATCGCGGAGATGGCCGGACGGTCAATGCCCGGCAGCGTGCGCAAGTGGAAGCGAGCCATCGCCATCAGCGCGCCGGTGTTGCCGGCGGAGATCGCGACATCCGCCTCGCCCTTCTTCACGGCATCGATCGCGAGCCACATCGAGGAGGTCTTGCGGCCGCGCCGCAGCGCCTGGCTCGGCTTGTCCGAGCCGCTGACGGCAACGTCGGTATGAATGATCTTCGAGGCGGCCTTGAGCGCGGGGTGCTTTTCGAGCTCGGGCTCGATTTTGGCGCGGTCCCCGACCAGCAGGAATTCGCTATCGCGGTGCCTGCCCAGCGAGATGGCAGCACCGGGAATCACCACGGCGGGGCCGACATCGCCTCCCATGGCGTCCAGCGCGATGCGAACCTTGCTTGGCATGAAAGTCCTGGAAACCTGGTCTCGTGCGGTCTTGAGCTAGCGGGGCCGCAAAATGGGTTCGCCACGGACATGGCGACTGGCCAAGCGCCACGCCGCACCCGAACCGGGGCGCGACAATAGCGTTTTGTTACCCCGAAACAACCTCTTGCCCCCAGCCTTTTGCATTCAGGACGATCCGCGAGCGAACCGATGGATCGGCAGGAAACGCATTGAAATCAAACGGATATAACCGCTCTTCAAACCATCGCAGCAAACGGCTCGTGTCCCGCCCCAAGCGGTCCCGCCGGAAATGCCGAGCTATTTGCCCTTTTTCCTGTCCTGAAGTGCCTTCAGGGCTGCGAATGGATGGTCCTCGGGATCGGGGGCCGTGACCTCCGCCTCGAACACGGCCCCCTCCTTGCGCGGATAGGGATCGATCGCCAGGAACAGCGCGTCAGTGGCGAGACGGCCGAGGTCGATGATGCCATTGACGATCGCCTCCGGGGGGTCGGCGACATCAGGCGGCTCCTGATCGTCCTGCCCCTCCTCGATCAGGTCGGCGAGCCGGCGCGCCTCGGCCTCGGGAGCGAACATCAGGTCCACCTCCTCCTCGATCTCACTCTCGATCGGATCGAGCGTGACGACGCAGGTCTGGCCGATCCGGCCGCGGACCAGCCCGGTGACCTCGACCCGCCCGCCGCTTTTCGGCACGACATCGAAGCTGGCATGGGCGGACAGGATCTCCCGCAGGCCCGCGATCTCGGCCATAGCCTGCCGCTCGGCCGCCGAGGCCTCGAGTTCGCGATGCAGGCCGGTGTCGGGGACCTGTGCCACGATGACGGGCGCCCGCCAGGGATCGGGCGCGGATCCGGTCGTCGGTCGGCTCATGGCGTGACATCCTCTGGGAGTGCCGGGGGAAATTTGAAGGACGCGCGCAGGAGCGCGGCCTCGTCGGTCCGGCCGAGATCGGCTTCCGTGGCCCGGGCATAGGCCGCGAGCCTCTGCGCCTGATCCATGCCGGTCCCATTCAAGATATTCTTGCAGATCGCCGATGCCAGCGCGTCGCCGGCCCCTTCCATGGCCTGGTCATAGGCTTGGACGCGGCCATAGAAGGCCTCGCCAAAAGCCCGCATCCGCTTCGGTACGGTCTGGTCGCCCACCCCCATCTCGCGCAGATTGTCGTCCATGTCCTCGCAGAAGCGGTCGAACAGCGCCTGCGACAGCCCGGTGGCGCCCTGGACCGTGCGCAGGCGGCGCAGCAGCAGCCAGAGATGCAGCAGCAACAGGTCGAAACGCCCGTTAACCGTATCTGGTACGTCCAAGTCACGGTAAAATATGGGTTCTCGCGCCTGCGTCACGATCATGCCATAGATGGCTTCAATGGTGCCCGGCGGGGTTAGCCGGGGTTTCCTGAAGTGATTGAACGGCCAAAGCATTGTGGTTTCCGCAAGCGGGCGCGCGCGTGTTGCATTCAGAGCCTCCGCCCGGTACTTCAGCGCCTCGCGCGACGCAAGGGGACGGAATCAATTCCGCAATGACGATGACGAACCAGACCGGCCTGCGCGCGGACAAGCGCGGCCTTCATGCACGCTGGCGCGGCCTGCGCATGTTCGCGGCCGTGGCTCTGGTCGGCGCCGCCCTCGCCGGGTGCACTGGGGAGCAGTTCCAGAAGGGCTACATCCTGCCGCCCGGCGCGCTGGAGCAGATTCCGATCGGCGCGAGCCAGGACCAAGTGCTGATCGTGATGGGCACGCCCTCCACGGTCGCGACCCTCGACGGTGAAGTGTTCTACTACATCTCGCAGCGCTCCGAGCGCATGGTCGCCTTCATGAACCAGAAGGTGGTCGACCAGCGCGTCATCGCGATCTATTTCGACAAGAACCGCCGCGTGCGCCGGCTGGCGAATTATGGCCTCCAGGACGGCAAGATCTTCGACTTCATCAGCCGCACCACGGCGACGTCGGGCCAGGAGATGAGCTACCTCGCGCCGCTGTTCAAGCTGCTCAGCTTTAACTGAGCCTGCGGCGTCGTGCCGCCCTCCGCGCGGCACTTGCCCTCGCGCGCGGCTTGCCGCCGCGCGCCGGGTTCCCTACGCTCCCGGCAAAACAAGAAGCAGGGAGAGGATTCGTGCCCAAGAAACTTCAGAACATTTCGTTGTCCCGCCGTCGCGTGCTCACCGGCGTTGCCGGTCTGTCGGCCGCAGCCATCCTGCCGCGATCGAGCCTGGCCGACTGGAAGCCGACCGAGAACGTTCGCCTCGTCGTGCCGGCGGCGGCCGGCGGCTCCACCGACGTCATGGGCCGGCTGCTCGCCGCACAGCTGCAAACCGCCTGGGGCCAGTCGGCGGTCGTGGAAAACCGCTCCGGCGGCGGCGGCACGATCGGAACGGCCGAGGTGGTCCGGGCCAAGCCTGATGGTCACACCATCCTGGTCGGCAACCCCGGACCGAACGCGATCGCCTACAGCATCTTCAAGAACCTCACCTACAAGCCGGACCAGCTTCAGCCGGTCTCCAACATGATCCGGATCCCGAACATCGTCTCGGCGCATCCGAAGACCGGCATCAAATCGATCGCCGAGCTGATCGCGTACCTGAAGGCCAATCCGGACAAGCTCAGCTACGCCTCCTCCGGCGTCGGCCAGAGCCCGCATCTCACCGGCGCCTGGTTTCTCCAGCTCACCGGGTTGAAGATGACCCACATCCCGTTCCGCGGCGCCGGCCCCGCGCTCCAGGCCGCGCTCGCCGGCGACATCCAGATCCTGTTCGACAATCTCTATCCGAGCCTGCCGCAGGTGCAGAACGGCACGCTCAACGGCCTCTGCGTCACCACGACCGAGCGCAGCGAGCTCGCGCCGAACCTGCCGACCATGCGCGAGAGCGCGCCGGAGCTGACGAACTTCGACGTATCCTCGTGGTTCTCCGTCTTCCTGCCGAAGGGGGTCTCACCCGAGGTGCTCAACGCGCTCAATCTTCAGGTCAAGGCGATGCTGGAGCGCGACGACATCAAGAAGCAGATCGCCGCCATGGGCGCCCGCGCCGACTACGGCACGCCAGAGCAATTCGCCGCCTTCGTGGACGCCGAGACGAAGAAGTTCGCCGGCATCATCCAGAAGGAAGGGTTGCAGATGGACGTGCAGTGATCGCCACCTTCGTCATTGCGAGGAGCTCTTGCGACGAAGCAATCCAGACTGCCTCTGCCGAAAAATTCTGGATTGCTTCGCTGCGCTCGCAATGACGTGGTGAGAGGGCTCGGCCTGCCAAGCAAAAACCCCGCGGCTCGCGCCGCGGGGTTTTGTCTTGTGTCGCCGCCGCCGCTCAGTGCGCCAAAATCGCCAGCAGCAGCAAGGCCACGATGTTCGTGATCTTGATCATCGGGTTCACTGCGGGGCCGGCCGTGTCCTTGTAGGGATCGCCGACGGTGTCGCCGGTGACGGCCGACTTGTGGGCATCAGAGCCCTTGCCGCCGAAATGGCCATCCTCGATGTACTTCTTGGCGTTGTCCCAGGCGCCGCCGCCTGAGGTCATGGAGATCGCGACGAACAGGCCGGTCACGATCACGCCGAGCAGCATCGCGCCGACCGCCGAGAACGCTGCCGACTTGCCGGCCACGCCGCCGCCTGCGATCGCGTAGATCAGGAAGTAGACGACGATCGGCGACAGCACCGGCAGCAGCGAGGGGATGATCATCTCCTTGATCGCCGCGCGGGTGAGCAGGTCGACCGCCTTGCCGTAGTCGGGCTTGTCGGTGCCCTGCATGATGCCCGGCTTCTCGCGGAACTGACGCCGGACCTCCTCGACGATCGCGCCGGCCGCACGGCCGACCGCGGTCATGCCCAGCGCGCCGAACAGATACGGCAAGAGGCCGCCGAACAGCAGGCCCACCACCACATAGGGGTTGTTGAGCGAGAAGTCCGGATTGACGCCGGCGAAGTAGGCGTGTTTCGCGGAGTCCGCAACGAAGAACTTGAGGTCCTGGTTGTAGGCCGCGAACAGCACCAGGGCACCGAGACCGGCCGAGCCGATCGCGTAGCCCTTGGTCACCGCCTTGGTGGTGTTGCCGACCGCGTCGAGCGCGTCGGTCGACTTGCGCACCTCCTTGGGCAGGCCCGCCATCTCTGCAATGCCGCCGGCGTTGTCGGTGACCGGGCCGAAGGCGTCGAGCGCGACGATCATGCCGGCCAGCGCCAGCATGGTGGCGGTCGCGATCGCGATGCCAAACAGCCCGGCGAGGCTGTAAGTGACCAGGATGCCGGCGATGATGACGATCGCGGGCAGCGCGGTCGCTTCCATCGAGACCGCGAGGCCCTGGATCACGTTGGTGCCGTGGCCGGTAACCGAGGCCTGCGCAATCGACTTCACCGGACGGTAGTCGGTGCCGGTGTAGTATTCGGTGATCCAGATGATCAGCGCCGTGACGACGAGACCGACCACGCCGCATTCGAACAGCGCCATGCCGGTGAAGTCGACGCCCTCGAGCTTGCCGAAGCCGATCAGGTAGTAGATCACCAGCGCGATGCCGATCAACGACAGGATGCCGGTCGCGATCAGGCCCTTGTAGAGCGCGCCCATGATCGACTGGCTCGGCCCGAGCTTGACGAAGAAGGTGCCGATGATCGAGGTGATGATGCAGATGCCGCCGATCGCGAGCGGCAGCGTCATCATGTTGGCGAGGATCGGCGTCTTGGCGAAGAAGATCGCCGCGAGCACCATGGTGGCGACCGCGGTCACCGCATAGGTCTCGAACAGGTCGGCGGCCATGCCAGCGCAGTCACCGACATTGTCGCCGACGTTGTCGGCGATGGTGGCGGGATTGCGCGGATCGTCCTCGGGGATGCCGGCCTCGACCTTGCCGACGAGGTCGCCGCCGACGTCCGCACCCTTGGTGAAGATACCGCCGCCAAGACGGGCGAAGATCGAGATCAGCGAGGCGCCGAAGCCGAGCGCCACCATGGCGTCGACCACGGTGCGGCTGTCGGGCGCGAGCTTCAGCGAATGGACCAGGAAGCCGAAATAGAGGGTGACGCCGAGCAGCGCGAGACCGGCGACCAGAAGGCCGGTGATGGCGCCCGCCTTGAAAGCGAGTTCGAGGCCGCCGGCGAGCGAGGTCGTCGCGGCCTGCGCGGTGCGCACATTGGCGCGGACCGAGACGTTCATGCCGATGAAGCCGGCCGCCCCCGATAGGACGGCGCCGATGGCAAAACCGATCGCGACATAGACCCCGAGGAAATAGGCAAGCAGCAAGAAGATGACGATGCCGACGAGACCGATCGTGGTGTACTGGCGCCGCAGATACGCCTGTGCGCCTTCGCGCACCGCTCCTGCGATCTCCTGCATGCGCGGCGTCCCCGCATCCGCGCCCAACACCGAAGACGTCGCCCAAATCGCGTAGACGACGGAAAGCACTCCGCAGAGCACTATCAACCATAATGCTGTCATGTGATTTTTTGCCTCAGATCCTTGATGTACCCCCGGCGCCTTTTGTTGTCCGTCGTGCGGTGCGGCGCCTTGATTTTGAACAAAGCCGCCCCTTGCCCGAAGGGGCGGCCCCAGTCGGTCGCAAGCTTGCCAAAATCAAATTAAGGGTGCAACGCCGGATAAGGCCGAAACGGCCGATCTCGGCAGGTATTTAGGCCAGTCCGGAGAACTAAGATGCCGGTTTGGAGCAATTCCTAGAAGTGGCTGTACGACAGCCGCTTCAAGATCAGTTCCTGGCCCTGCCCATCCAGGAAGCGCGGTGGCGCCCCGCCCTCGATGATCGTGCCAATGGCGGTGACGGCGAGGCCTGCCGTCCGCCCGGCTGCGATCAACGCATCGCTTTGTGCCGGCGGAACGGTGCACAGCACCTCGTAATCGTCGCCGCCCGCCAGCAGCGTCTCGACGCCAACAGCGTTGCGCGCGATCAGGCTTGCGGCCGCAGCCGAGAGCGGCACGTTCGCCACCTCGACCGTGGCCGAGACGCCCGATGCCGCACAGAGCTTTGTCAGATCGCCGGCGAGCCCGTCGGAGACGTCCATCGCAGCGGTCGCATGATCGCGCACGGCCTGCGCCAGCACGTTGCGCGGCTGCGGCACGCGATAGCGCGAGACCAGAAAATCCCGTGCAGCGGGATCGGATGTCAGCGCGCCGGCCGCAGCGCCGCCCGTAAGCACGTCGAGGCCGAGCGCAGCATCGCCGATCGTGCCCGTCACCAGGATGCGATCACCCGGCCGTGCGCCGGTGCGGCCGACCATCCGTCCCTGCGGCACGCGGCCGAAGGCAGTGATCGAGACCATCTGCGGTCCTGGGGTCGACACCGTATCGCCGCCGAGCAGCGGGCACGCGAAGCTCTTGGCGTCCTCGCCGAGCGCATCCGCAAACGGCCTGAGCCAGGCATCCTCCTTGCTGCGCAATGCCAGCGTCAGCACGAAGCCGGCCGGCACCGCTCCTTTGGCCGCGAGGTCGGACAGGTTCACCCGCAGTGCCTTGCGCGCGATGGCGTCAGGCGGATCGGTGACAAGATAATGCACGCCCTCCACCACCGCGTCGGTGGTGACGACGATGTCCTCGCCCGCAGATCTCAGGATAGCGGCATCATCGACCAGTCCGAACGCGCCGGGATCGGTCGCCAGCGGCTTGAAATAGCGCGCGATGAGGGAGCCTTCGCCGGAAATTTGGTATTTGTCCTGCGTCACGATAACAGACCCGTCATTCTGAGGTGCGAGCCCTTGCGAGCCTCGAAGGATGCACGGCCGAGGTGCGACCTCAGCGGCACGCCGCCGCCCTTCGAGGCCTCCGCTTCGCTCCGGCACCTCAGGGTGACGGCTACGGCGGAAGTCGTCGTCTCAATTACCCCCGCCCGAACTCGTCACCGCGAAACTGGCGGCCAATCTGGTCGAGCACCGCGTTGACCATACCAGTCTCCTCGCGATCGACGAAAGCGTTGGCGACGTCGACATATTCGGAGATCACCACGCGACCCGGCACATCCTTGCGGTGCTCCAATTCGTAGGCTCCTGCGCGCAGCACCGCCCGCAGGATCGCCTCGATCCGCTTCAAGGGCCAGCCCTTCGACAGCGCCTCGTCGATCAGCGGATCGAGCTTCCTCTGGTCGCGAACGACGCCGGAGACGACATCGCGGAAGAAGGCGGCCTCTGCCGGCAGGTATGTGTCGCCCTCGACCTCGTTGCCGAGCCAATGGCTCTCGAACTCCGCAAAAATGTCGTTGATGCCGGCTCCCGCGATGTCCATCTGGTACAGCGCCTGCACGGCGGCAAGCCGCGCCGCGCCGCGGCGGTTCGCCTTCTTCTCCGGAGCGCCCGCCGGCTTTTTGTTGTTGTCGGCCATGGCTCAGGCCTGCGCCAGGCGGCGTTTGATGCGCAGCATCGCAAGCGCGGCACGTGCGGCATCGCCGCCCTTGTTGAGCTCGCTGGCGCGTGCCCGCGCCCAGGCCTGCGCCTCGGTGTTGACGGTGAGGATGCCGTTGCCGAGCGGTAGCTTTCGCGCCACCGCAAGATCCATCAGCGCGCGCGAGGATTCCTGCGAGACGATCTCGAAATGGATGGTGTCGCCGCGGATCACGCAGCCGAGCGCAATCACCGCGTCATAGGGCCTGCCGTTCGCCGCAGCCGCGTCGATCGCGATGGCAACTGCTGCCGGAATCTCCAGCGCGCCGGGAACCGTGATGACGTCATGGGTCAGGCCGGCCGCCTTCAGCTCGGCGACTGCGCCGTCCAGGAGCGCGTCCTGGAGATCGTCATAGAACCGCGCCTCGACAATCAGCGCGCGTGCGCCGGAGATGTCGGTCTGGTCCTTCAGGGGTGCGCGCCGCGCGTCTGCCATCGTTCAATCCGTTCTACAGTGGTCGGCGCGTTATGTAGTCGCCGCAGGCGGGTAAGCCAAGTTTTAAACCGTCGTTCCGGCTGCGCCGGTCACTTCATTTCCGTCAGCCGCGCCGCGTAGCGGGCCATCAGATCGACCTCGATATTGACCTCGTGCCCCGCCTTCCAGCCGCCGATCATCGTCACCGTCAGCGTGTGCGGGATGATCAGCACCGTAAAGGTCGTGTCTTTCACCGTATTGACGGTCAGCGACACGCCGTCGAGCGTGACCGAGCCCTTGGTGGCGATGAAGCGCGCCAGCTCGCGCGTCGTCGAGAGCTCGAACCGCGCCATGTCGGGCAGGTCCTCGCGGCTGAGAAGCGTCGCGATGCCGTCGGCATGGCCGGCGACGATGTGGCCGCCGAGCTCGTCACCGATCTTGAGCGCCCGCTCGAGGTTGAGCTTTGTTCCGACCTTCCAGTGTTTTGCGGTCGTCAGCGCCAGCGTCTCGGCGGCGGCATCGACGTCGAACCAGGTCTTATTCCCCTCAATGCCGGAGGCGACCACGGTGAGGCAGACGCCGTTGCAGGCGATCGAGGCGCCATCTGCGATGGTGGTCTGATCATAACGGCAGGCGATGCGCAGGCGGTGCAGCTGCCCCTGCGCCGTTGGCGTGAAGCTGACGATCTCGCCGATATCGGTGACAATGCCAGTGAACATTACGAGCGCTCGTAAACGGTGAGAGTATCCCTGTCGAATGTCTCGCTAGCATGAACCTTGTAGGCCTGCGACTGCGTGATTTTCGACAGGGGCAATGCATCGAGCGCATCGACGCCGCCGGCGCCCACCTCTTCCGTGCCGCGGAACAGCCAGATTTCGTCGACGAGGTCGGCCACCACAAAGGACGCGGCAACGCGGCTGCCGCCCTCGACCATCAGGCGCGTGATGCCTTTCTCGGCCAACGCATGCAGCACGGCCGCAAGATCGAGCCCTGATGCGCCGACCGGCGGCACGCGCAACATTTGCGCACCGGCCGCGCCAAGCCGCATGGCGGCCGCAGCTTCGGCGAGTTCAGAGCTCACCACCCAGAGCGGCGTCTCGCGCGCGGTGCGAACGAGCTTGCTTGCGCCGGGTATCCGTAGGCTCTGATCGAGCACGACCCGCACCGGCGAGCGCGCCGCCATGCCCGGCAGGCGGCAGGTCAGAAGCGGATCATCTGCCAACACCGTGCCGATGCCGACCAGGATGGCATCGCTCTGCGCGCGCAAGAGATGCACGCGATTGCGCACCGCCTCGCCGGTGATCGCAACCGGCTTGCCGCCGGCCGCGCCGATCTTGCCGTCGGGCGAGACCGCGAGCTTCAGGATCACGTGCGGACGCTTGTCCCGGATGCGGCGGAAATGGCCGGCGTGATCGAACGCGGCTTCCGCAGCGCATGGACCCACATCCACGACGATGCCGGCTGCCCGCAAACGCGCATGGCCCTGGCCGGCAACTTCCGGATTGGGATCCTCGATCGCGGCGACCACCCGCTTGATGCCGGCGGCGATCACCGCATCGGCGCAAGGCGGCGACTTGCCGAAATGCGAGCATGGCTCCAGCGTGACGTAGAGCGTGGCGCCGCGCGCCGCCTCGCCGGCCCGCAGCAAGGCCTCGGGCTCGCCATGCGGCCGCCCTCCGGGCTGTGTCCAGCCGCGGCCGACGATGACCCCATCCTTGACGATGACCGCACCGACGGCCGGGTTCGGCCAAGTGCGACCCTGCCCGCGGCGCCCAAGCGAAAGCGCCAGCTGCATGAAGCGGAGATCGGCATCCTTGGCCTCACGGGCCTTCTGCGCGAACTGATCCTCCAATATGCGGAAGATCATTTGCGGATCGCGGCGAGCCGCGCTTCCTCCTCACCGGAGAGCTCGCCGAGCACGTCGGCAAAATCCTTGGCCTCGCGGAAATTGCGATAGACGGAGGCGAAGCGCACATAGGCGACGTCGTCGAGCGTGCGCAGATGCTCCATCACGGTCTCGCCGATCACCTCGGACGAGATCTCGGCCTCGCCGCCGGTCTCGAGCTCGCGCACGATGGTGGAGACCATCTTCTCCACCCGCTCCGGCTCGACCTGCCGCTTGCGGAGAGAGATCTGCACCGAGCGCATCAGCTTGTCGCGGTCGAACGGCACGCGGCGGCCGTTGCGCTTGATCACCGTGAGCTCGCGCAACTGCACGCGCTCGAAGGTGGTGAAGCGGAAATTGCAGGCGACGCATACGCGCCGCCTGCGGATGACAGAAGAGTCCTCGGTCGGACGCGAGTCCTTTACCTGCGTATCGAGACTGTTGCAGTTCGGGCAGCGCATCCGTTTACCCAAGCCTTACTGGTAGATCGGGAACCGGTCGGTGAGCGCCTTGACCCGTTCCTTGATCGCAGCTTCCACGAGCGGCGCCTTGCCGTCGTCGGATTGCGCGATCGCGTTGAGGACCTCGGCAATCATGCCGCCGACCTGCTGGAATTCGGCGACACCGAAACCGCGGGTGGTCGCGGCGGGAGTGCCGAGACGCAGGCCCGAGGTGACGAAGGGCTTTTCGGGGTCGAACGGAATGCCGTTCTTGTTGCAGGTGATGGCGGCGCGGACCAGCGCCTTCTCCGAGACGTTGCCCTTCAGGCCTTTCGGCCTGAGGTCGACGAGCATCAGATGGTTATCGGTACCACCAGAGACAATATCAAAACCGTGGCTCTTCATCGCCTCGGCCAACGCCTTGGCGTTCTCGACGACGTTCTTGGCATAGACCTTGAAGTCCGGACGCAGCGCCTCGCCGAAGGCAACCGCCTTGGCCGCGATCACATGCATCAGGGGGCCGCCCTGGAGGCCCGGGAAAATCGCCCCGTTCAGCTTCTTGGTCAGCGTCTCGTCATTCCACAGCATCAGGCCGCCGCGCGGACCGCGCAGCGACTTGTGCGTCGTGGTGGTGGTGACGTGGGCATACGGCACCGGCGAAGCGTGCACGCCGCCGGCGACGAGGCCGGCGAAGTGCGCCATGTCGACCAAGAGATAGGCGCCGACGCTGTCCGCGATCTCGCGGAAACGCTTGAAGTCCCAGGCGCGCGAATAGGCCGAGCCGCCCGCGACGATCAGCTTCGGCTTGACCTCTTCGGCCTGCTTGGCGACCGCGTCCATGTCGATGATCTGGTCCTCGCGGCGCACGGTGTAGTGCGCGGCCTTGAACCACTTGCCGCTCATGTTGACGGGCGAGCCGTGGGTGAGATGGCCGCCGGCCGCAAGATCAAGACCCATGAAGGTGTCGCCGGGCTGGAGCAGCGCCAGAAACACCGCCTGATTCATCTGGCTGCCGGAGTTCGGCTGCACGTTGGCGAAGCCAGCGCCGAACAGCTTCTTGGCGCGATCGATCGCAAGGTTCTCAGCGACGTCGACCCACTCACAACCGCCGTAGTAGCGCGCGCCCGGATAACCTTCCGCATATTTGTTGGTCATCACCGAACCCTGCGCTTCCAGCACGGCCCGGCTGACAATGTTCTCGGAGGCGATCAGCTCGACCTCATGGCGCTGCCGGCCGAGTTCGCCCCTGATGGCGGCGGCAATGTCCGGGTCGGCCTGCTCGAGCGAGGCGGTGAAAAACGAATCGGGCGCGGAGGCGGTTTTGGCTGAGGTCATCTTGCGAATATCTCCACCGCCGCAGCCTTTTGGCGGGCTACGGGCGGGTCTGGTGTGGCGGTCGGAAGCACGCGCGATCTACCACATTGCCCGCCCCCGGCCAAGCATTTGCGGGTCGGACAAGAGATTTATGCAAGATATGGTGGAGATTTGAGGTTTTCGGCGCTGGAGCGGTTTCATAGAACCGCTCCTCTGCGACTGTCCGGACTAGGACCGCTTTGGGCCTCACCTCGCGCCAACGGCCGCCGGCCCCAGCCGGTGGCGATTCATAGCCCGGTATAGCCCGCCTTCACCGGGTCCACGCTGCCGTCGAGCTGCCGGAGATAGGTCAGGCCGCAAACCGTCAACCGGTGGGTGTCCTTTTCGCCGGCCTCCATCAACGTATTGAGATAGTTGGTGACCTTGGCCCGAGCCTCCTCGCTCGCCGCTGCGGTGCGGTTGGCGAGCAGGTCATAGGTCTGCATGATGCGGTCGATGGCGGCTTCCATGGCACCCTCTGGTTCTCTTGAATCTTGGGAGTTTTGATCAGGCAACCGCGCGGGCCTCGGACTGCGTCTCGAACCGGGCGATCGCCTTATTGGCGAGCCTGATCTTGTTGAATTCGCCCTGCTGGAGCAGCTTGACGATGATCCTGAGCAGGCGCTCGTCGGTGACAAGGGAGTCGGGGATCGTGCCGGAGCGGCGAAGGTAGTTCGCGGCAATGGCGTAGGCCTCGCTCACGAGTTCCACGTTCATCGCCTGAGGCCCGCGCTCGACCAGCATCGACATTCTCCGATCCGAAGGAGATAAGCGCCGAGCCCGGAACTGGTTCCTCATCCGCGAGACTTTTTTCGCAGGTGCAAAAAATTAAAAGCGCGCCGGTCCGGAGGGATCCGGGCCGGAGCGCCTGGGGAAGTTTAAGCCACGTTCGGAAAGGCTTGCCGGTCTTGTGGGGGCCGGCTTGGCCTTGTCCCTTGGAACTCAGAGCCGGTACAGGATCTGGTCGGTCCAGAACCGCTCGAGACGGTGCAGCGACTTGTTGAGGGTCGAGAACTCCTCGCCGGAGATGCCGCCGACCTGCTCCACCGTCTTGACGTGCTTCTGGTAGAGCGCATCGACGATGCGGCGGACTTCGTGGCCCTGCGGGGTCAGGCGGATGCGCACCGAGCGGCGATCAACGCGCGAGCGCTGATGATCGAGGAAGCCGAGCTCGACGAGCTTCTTCAGATTGTAGGAGACGTTGGAGCCGAGATAGTAACCGCGCGTGCGCAGCTCGCCCGCGGTCAGCTCCTTGTCGCCGATGTTGTAGAGCAGGAGCGCCTGGACCGAGTTGATGTCCGCACGGCCGCGGCGATCGAATTCATCCTTGATCACGTCGAGGAGCCGGCGATGCAGCCGCTCCACCAGAGTCAAAGCTTCCAGATAGAGCGACTGCACCGAACCCTGCTGGCCGGAGACGCGCTCTGCGGTATCTGCCGCAGTTGCGACGGCTTTCATCATGACACTTCCCCTGTTGTCGTTTTTATCGACACTTATTCGACGAAACTTGTGTTCCGTCTGATAGGTGCAACTTAAGGGGCTCGTTTGAAGATCGGCTTAAATAAGAGAATAAAGAGATCATGAATTTAAGACAGTGAATTGCGGATTAAGCCTGTCGCAAAAGGACTTTTCGCAACCCTCTGTTGACCCTCGCAAGGTCCTGTTCACCCTCCGTCCGCCCCTATTGTCGCATTCCAGTACAGCCCCGCCCCGTTTCGAAACGGGCGCGTAACAGCTGTGGCGGAACAGGCTGGTCAACGAAAACTTACCGCAAATTTTAGGCAACCAGCGGTCAACCAATCGCGCACAACTCCGCTAACGCCAGTCTCGTGTCCCGGACAAGCGAAGCGCAGAGCCGGGACCCAGAAGGCGACAACGAGATTGCGGTAAGATGGGCCCCGGCTCTGCAACGCATCACGCCGCACTGGACGATGCTTCGCATCGCCAGGGGCGCGCCGCATTGCGTCCGGGGCACGCGATTATCTTTGCGGGCGACCACGTCGCCTATGGCGGTCGTTCCCGCGCGGCCATCCAAGCGAGCGCGAGATATGCGGCGAGCATGAACGCTTCGACGCCGACCACGACGAGGCTGCCGCCGTAGATGCCGGGGAACATCAGCTCGATCACCGCCATCGACACCACGGTCGTCAACCACACCACCGCGCCCCAGGGCGTCGCCAGCCACAGACCAACCGCCGCGACAAGCTCGATCACGGCGAAGTAGACGGTCGCGGCCTGCCAGGCCATCGACTGGTTCTCGAACGCCTCGTCCTCGCCACCGACGAAACCTGTCACTTGCGCCCAGTGATAGAGACCCTTCAGGATCGAGAGCAGCGCCATCACCCGCAGGAACAACACGAGCCGGCGCGTCCACACATTGTCATCGGACTGGGAGCGCTCCGACGAGATCGCCGCCACCGACATCGCGCCATCCCTGGCGGTGTCTCTGGCATTGTCCCTGGCATTGTCGCGGGCCGCATCGCGGGTGGAGATCTCGGACATGGCCCCCTTCTGGCTGTTTCGCCCCGCAAAATCAATCGGGGGCCATCCCTTGCGGCAGGTCAAGCCGCGGTGACGGGAACCATGCGAGCTGGTATAAGAATAATTCCAGCCGGAGGAAGAGTAATGGCGATCAAATACGGACGTCCGATCGAACTGCGCGAGGTTTCGCGCCGGGATGATGCCGGCGCCTCCCCTGCCCTCGATCTGACCGTCCGTCCGCGCCGCAACCGCAAGGCCGAGTGGGCCCGGCGCATGGTGCGCGAGAACGTCCTCACCACGGATGATCTGATCTGGCCGCTGTTCCTGATCGACGGCAGCAATGAGCGCGAGCAGGTCGCCTCGATGCCCGGCGTCGACCGCCTCAGCGTCGACCAGGCCGTGCGCGAAGTCGAGCGTGCGATGAAGCTCACCATCCCCTGCATCGCGCTGTTTCCCTATACCGACCCGTCCCTGCGCGACGAGGAAGGATCGGAAGCGACCAATCCGAACAATCTGGTCTGCCAGGCTGTGCGCGCGATCAAAAAGGAGTTTCCGGAGATCGGCATTCTCTGCGACGTCGCGCTCGATCCGTTCACCAGTCACGGTCACGACGGCCTGATCTCCGACGGCAAGATCTTGAACGACGAGACGGTCGCGGTGCTGGTGCGCCAAGCCCTGGTGCAGGCCGAGGCCGGCTGCGACATCATCGCGCCCTCCGACATGATGGACGGCCGCGTCGCCGCGATCCGCGAGGGGCTGGACCGCTCAGGCCTGATCGACGTGCAGATCATGGCCTATGCGGCCAAATACGCCTCGGCCTTCTACGGCCCGTTCCGCGACGCCATCGGCTCGGCCAAGACGCTCACCGGCGACAAGCGCACCTACCAGATGGACAGCGCCAATACCGATGAAGCACTGCGCGAGGTCGAGCTCGACATCGCCGAAGGCGCCGACATGGTGATGGTGAAGCCGGGCATGCCCTATCTCGACGTGGTTCGCCGCGTGAAGGATACCTTCGCGATGCCGACCTTCGCCTACCAGGTCTCCGGCGAATACGCGATGATCGCAGCCGCCGCCAATAACGGCTGGCTCGACGGCGACCGTGCCATGATGGAGAGCCTGCTCGCCTTCAAGCGCGCCGGCGCCGACGGTGTGCTGAGCTACTTCGCGCCGAAGGCCGCGGAGAAGCTGCGGAGCCAAGGATAAGGTGCTGTAGGGTGGGCAAAGTCGCGTAGCGACGTGCCCACTATTCCGGCTTGTGATCGCGGAACGATGGTGGGCAAGGCGCTAACGCGCCTTTGCCCATCCTACCGCTGCCTCCCCATCGTCGTTTCGGCGAAGACCGGGCGCACCTGCCTCCTCATCGTCGTCCTGCGAAGGACCCATACTCACCAGCTTCTGTTTGACGAGGACTCGTAGTGGCATTTCGCCGCAATCACTCCTTCCTGCGGTAATGGGACCAGGACGACACCAGGATCGACAGCTCGCTGCCTCCGACAGCCGCCGAATCGCCGGAATATTTTCGCTTGTTGATCCCAGCGCGCCCTTGGCATGCGGACGACCTGTTCCCATGTCCTGGCACGGGGGGTTCGCTGGGAGAAACGGACATGTCGGACTCGGGCAATTCAGGCGCCTGGCGCAACGACGGCGGGATGCAGCCGCACGCCTACGACCCCTATCTGCATCCGGAACTGTTCCGCGGCGTTGCAACGCGGCGGGTGTTCGCCTTCCTGATCGACATGGTCGTGATCTCGGTGCCGGTGATCCTCGGCTACATCTTCATCGCCCTGTTCGGCGTGGTGACGCTCGGCATTGGCTGGGCGCTGTTCTGGATCGCCTGGCCGGCCTCGGTGGTCTGGGCCATCGTCTATTACGGCGCCAGCATCGGCGGCCCTTCCTCCGCAACAGTGGGCATGCGCGTGATGGATCTGGAACTGCGCACCTGGTACGGCGCGCCCGGTTACTTCGTCCTCGGCGCCACCCATGCCGTGCTGTTCTGGGTGACGATCTCGTTCCTGTCGCCCTTCGTGGTGCTGGTCGGCCTGTTCAACGGCCGCCGTCGCCTGCTGCATGATTTCGTGCTGGGAACGGTCGTGATTAACAACTCGGTTCGCGTACCCGCGCCCCAGGCCGCAAGGACGTACTGATCAACGACCTATCAACCCGGGCCTTCTAGACTGACTGATCTGCCGAGCAGGCCAATTGACCGGGAGCGTCCGTAGCGCGATGCTGAGATACAGTTCGGAGGCCTACGACGTCCCTTGACCCAGCACTCGCGCGATACCCCTCAATTTTACCTCACGGCGCCTTCCCCGTGCCCCTATCTGCCGGGCCGGCAGGAGCGCAAGGTGTTTACGCACCTCGTCGGTGAGCGCGCCGGTGACCTCAACGACCTCCTGACCCATGGCGGCTTCCGCCGCAGCCAGTCGATCGCCTACCGCCCCGCCTGCGACCAGTGCCGCGCCTGCGTCTCTGTCCGGGTGATCGCCAACGAGTTTCGGCCCTCCCGCAACTTCCGAAAAGTGCTGGCGCGCAACGCCGACATCATCGGCGAGCAGCGCAGCGCGGTGCCCACCTCCGAGCAATATTCGGTGTTCCGCGCCTATCTCGATGCCCGCCACCGCCACGGCGGCATGGCCGACATGACCGTGCTCGACTACGCCATGATGGTCGAGGATAGCCATGTCGAGACCCGTATCATCGAGTACCGCAAGCGCGGCCCGGACAGCGGCCTCACCGGCCGCGGCGAAGAGCTGATCGCCGTGGCGCTGACCGATGTGCTCAGCGATGGCCTGTCGATGGTCTATTCGTTCTTCGAGCCGAGCCAGGTCAGCCGCTCGATGGGCACCTTCATGATCCTCGACCACATCGCGCGCGCGCGGCGCCAAGGCCTGCCTTACGTCTATCTCGGCTACTGGATCGAGGGCTCCAAGAAGATGGACTACAAGGCCCGCTTCCTGCCGCAGCAGCGCCTCGCGCCCTCAGGCTGGCTGCGCATCGACGCGCAGGGGGACACGACGTCCGAGCCGCAGGATTAGCTCACCGTCATGCCCCGGCTTGCCGCGTTCGCTAAAGCTTCGGCGGCCGAGCACGCTTGTGGCCCCGGCGTAGCCTTGGCGGAGCCGGGACCGAGACATCCAGTACGCCGCGGCTTCTCGACTCAATCACAACGCGCTCTGGAATACTGGATCGCCCGGTCAAGTGTTCAGCCCGGGGACATGACCGACGGGTGTTCGGGGACATAGCCGACACATCATAGTGCAGGGATTTGGCGGTAAAGGAGGCCAAGTCCATGCCCTGGCGAGAGGTGTCGGTGATGGATCAGCGGCGGGAGTTCGTGCGGCTTGCGATGCAGGAGGGAGCGAACCGGCGGGAGCTCTGCCGGCGGTTCAATATCCATCCCGACACGGGCTACAAGTGGCTTGCACGATGGCAAGCGGATCAGAATGTCAACGACCGCTCGCGCCGACCGCATGCGAGCCCGGGACAGACCGATTGCGAGCTCGAGGCACGTATTCTCGCGGTGCGCGATGCCCATCCGGCATGGGGAGCTCGCAAGATAGCTCACTGCCTGGAGCGCAATGGTTTGCGTTCGCCAGCAGTCTCAACAGTTCATCAGATCTTGCGTCGGTCTGGCCGCATCAAGCCTCCGATCGGCGGCCCGATGGCAAGCCAGCGTTTCGAGATGCCGGCCCCCAATCTGTTGTGGCAGATGGACTTCAAAGGCTGGGTTCGGCTCGGCAATGATACCCAGTGCCATCCTCTGACGGTGGTGGATGACCACTCCCGCTATGATCTGTGTCTGCAGGCCTGTGCCGATCAACGCACAGATACCGTGCGCAGCCGCCTGGAGAAGACCTTTCGCCACTACGGGCTCCCGGAGGCCTTCTTCGTCGACAATGGTTCGCCCTGGGGTGATCCTTCCGGCGAGCGATGGACACGGTTCTCGGTGTGGCTGCTCAAGCTTGGCGTCGCCGTCATCCGCAGCCGCCCATATCACCCGCAAAGCCGCGGCAAGAATGAACGATTCCACCGCACCCTCGCGGCTGAGGTGTTCGCACTGCGACAGTTCCGCGATCTCGCAGAGACGCAGCGTGCCTTCGACGCCTGGCGGGAAGTCTACAACTTCGAACGGCCACACGAGGCGCTCGGACAACAGGTCCCGGCCAGTCGATATCGGCCCAGCCAGCGACCAATGCCCGATCGATTGCCACAGGTCGAATACGACAGCCATGAGATCGTGCGCCGCGTCTCCACGACCAAGGCCTATGTCAGCTTCAAGGGACGTCTGTGGAAAGTGCCACAGGCCTTCCGTGGCGAGCGCCTCGCCATCCGCCCCTCGGCAAACGATGCGCAATACGGGATCTTCTTTGCCGCCCACCAAATCGCTATCATCGACTTGGCGAGCGGAGAAAGTGTCGGCTATGTCCCCGAACACCCGTCGGTCATGTCCCCGGGCTGAACATCAAGCCGGGCGATGACAGAAAGCATTGCGGCGACATTACCCGAACAGCGTATCCGCCAGCAGCTTCACGTTCAAAATCACGATCACCCCCGCGACGATCCATGCGACGGCGGCGACCGAGACCGGGATCGCGAACTGCGCCATCTTGCGGCGGTCGGAGACGAATCGCACCAGCGGAATCACGGCGAAGGGCAGCTGCATCGACAGCACGACCTGGCTGAACACCAACAGATCCGCCGTGCCGCGCTCGCCATAGATCGCGGTGACGATGATCACCGGAATGATGGCGATGCCGCGCGTGAGCAGGCGGCGCGCCCAGCTCGGCAGATGCAGGTCGAGAAAGCCCTCCATCACGATCTGGCCGGCGAGCGTCGCCGTGACCGTTGAATTGAGGCCGGAAGCGAGCAGCGCGACCGCAAAGAGCGTCGAGGCGATGCCGAGGCCGAGCAGCGGCGACAGTAGCTCGAAGGCCTGACCGATCTCGGCGACGTCGGAATGGCCGCTCTTGTGGAATGTCGCAGCTGCCACCACGAGGATCGCGGCGTTGATGAACAGCGCCAGCATCAGGGCGATGGTCGAGTCCGTCGTCGCCCATTTGATCGCCTCGCGCCGGCCTTCGTCGTTGCGCTCGTAAGCGCGCGTCTGCACGATCGAGGAGTGCAGATAGAGATTATGCGGCATCACGGTCGCGCCGATGATGCCGATCGCGATGTAGAGCATGTCGGAATTGGTGAAGATCTCAGTCTTCGGCACGAAGCCGTGCAGCACCTCCGCGACCGGCGGCGCCGCAGCCGCGATCTGGACCACGAAGCAGACCGCGATCACCGCCAGCAGCGCGATGACGAAGGCTTCGAGGAAGCGGAAGCCGCGGTTCATCAGGAGCAGCAGCAGGAAGGCATCGAGGGCTGCGAGCAGCGCGCCGCCGATCAGAGGAATGCCGAACAGAAGCTTCAGCGCGATCGCGGTGCCGATGACCTCGGCGAGATCGCAGGCAATGATCGCCGCCTCGCAGGCGAGCCAGAGCAGGAAGTTGACCGCCGGCGAATAGGTGGCGCGGCACGCCTGCGCGAGATCGCGGTCGGTGACGATGCCGAGCCGCGCCGCCAGCGACTGCAGCAGGATCGCCATCAGGTTGGAGAGCAGGATGACCGAGAGCAGCGTGTAGCCGAATTTCGATCCGCCGGCGAGGTCGGTCGCCCAATTGCCAGGATCCATGTAGCCGACCGAGACGAGGTAGCCCGGACCGACGAAGGCCAGCAGCCGCCGCCACCAGCGGCCGGCGGCCGGAATGGCGACGGTGGAATTGACCTCGGCGAGGCTCTTGGTGGTCGGCGCGTCGGCACGCCAGCCGGCTGCGTCGGGGGTCAGGTGGGGTGATCTGGCATCCATGCTGGCAGAATACCCGACTTGGTTCTTATTGCAACTCATTTGCAACTGCATCTAGCCACACCGGTTCCTGGCGTGGCCGTGGCAATCTCGCCTCTTGTCGGGAAGCGGGTGGGTTCGGTGGTCCTCACGGGCGAACATTGGCGCAAATTCGCCTCTGCAGGATATGAGCCATGTCAACGCCTCCTCGCCTCCCTGACACCTTCAACCGCCTCGCCTGGTCGAACCTTGCGGCGCAATCGGCCGAGCAGATCGCACTGGCCGCAGCGCCCATCGTCGCCGTGCTGACGTTGGGGGTCGCCGAAGGCCGGACCGGCCTGCTACAGACCGCCCTCACCCTGCCCTTCGTCCTGTTCGCCATTCCCGCCGGCGTGCTCGCCGACCGCATCTCCCGCCGCTGGCTGATGGCGGGAGCCGAGGCGTTGCGGGCCGCCGCACTCGCAGCCATCGTGCTGTTGCTGGCGCTGGGCGCGCTCAATTTGCCGCTGCTGGCGTTGCTCGGCTTCGCTGCGGTGTGCGGCACCGTCGTCTACAGCGTGGCCGCACCGGCGCTGGTGCCGTCGCTGGTGAGCCCGGACCTGTTGCCCGCGGCGAATGCGCGGATCGAGCTCGCGCGCACCATCGCCTTTGCGAGCGGCCCTGCGCTCGGCGGCGCGCTGGTGGGATGGTGGGGCGCGAGCCCGGCCTTCGGCTTTGCCGCGGCGCTCTCGGCCGTCGCAGTGGTGCTGCTCGCCGGCATCTACGAGCCTGCTCGCGCGCCGGCGCCGCAGCGCCACCCGTTCCAGGACATCCGCGAAGGCGCAGCCTTCGTGTTTCACCACCCGCTGCTGCGGCCGGTGTTCATCACCCAGTTCATCTTCAACACCGGATGGTTCGTGCAGATCGCGGTGTTCGTGCCCTATGCCGTGCGCCATCTCGGCCTGAGCGCCGCCGGCGTCGGCACCGTGCTGACGATGTACGGCGTCGGCATGGTGATCGGCGCGCTGGTCGCCACGCGCGTGATGCAGCGCGTCGCGTTCGGCACCGTGGTCGGGCTCGGGCCCGTCACCGGCTTCGTCGCCGCGCTCGTGATGGCACTGACGGTGCTGGTCCCCTCGCCCTGGCTTGCGGCCTTGAGCTTCTTCCTGCTCGGCGTCGGGCCAATCCTGTGGGTGATCTCGACAACGACACTGCGCCAGTCAGTGACACCGCCGCGCCTCTTGGGGCGCGTCTCCGCCATCAACATCATGAGCTACGGCGCCCGCCCGCTTGGCTCGGCGCTGGGCGCAATCGTCGGCGGCATCTGGAGCGCGGAAGCCTGCCTCTATCTCGCCGCCGCCGTGTTCGGCGTGCAGGCGCTGGTGATCCTGCTGTCACCGGCCGTGGCGCTGGACCGGCAGCCCGACATGGTGGGCGATGAGGCGCCGGCGCGGTGTTGAACCATTTCCTGGCGTCGTCCTGGCGAAAGCCAGGACCCATTACCCTAGGGAGTAGACGTGTTGCGCGGTGGTCATCACCAATCTTCGCAAAACTGCGGTGGTCATCACCAATCTTCGCAAAACTATGGACGGTGGTTATGGGTCCTGGCTTTCGCCAGGACGACGTTGGGGAAGCAGCCTGCGCTAACCCGCCAGATAGCGCTCGTAGCTCCCCGTCACGGGCTCGCTGGCGTCGACGTCGGGATCGAGCGTGTACAGATCCTGCGCGCGACCGATGCCGCGCAGTGCATAGCGGCCGGTGGAGACGAGATAGCGGCGCCCGGTGGCGTCGAGACCCTTGTAAAACTCCGACGACGCCAGCAGTTCGCGATCGACCGAGCGGCTCATCGAGGCGATGCGGCTGACTTCGTTGACGGTTGGCCCGACCACGGTGAAATCGAGCCGGTCCTCGCTGCCGATGTTGCCGTAGAAGACCTCCCCGACATGCAGGCCGATATAGGCCGACGTGGTGGGACGGCCGTCGGCCGCCCGGCGCTTGTTCAAGGCAGTGATGTTCTTGCGAAACAGATGCTCGGCGCGCAGCGCGGCCCGACGCGCATCCGCCATATCCTCGCCCCAGAACATCGCGAGCACACCGTCGCCGATCAGCTTGAGGACGTCACCGCCGGCATCGTGGATGGCGTCGATCACGGCCTGCGCATAGTCATTGAGGAACGGAATGATCTCGTCGGGACCGATGCTCTCGCTGATACCGGTCGAGCCGCGCAGGTCCGAATACCAAAGCACGGCGTTGATGCGCTCGGTAACGCCGCGCGAGATGCGCCCGCGGAGCACTTGCTCGGAAGCGTCGCGGCCGAGATAGACGCGGCCGAGCGTGCGCACGATGTCCACCTGCTGCGCCGACTTGATCGCGAGACCAAGAACGGGGACGAGGTCGCGCAGCGCGACCAGCTCGGATTCCGTAAAGCCGTCCTCGCGCCGCGTCGTCCAGTAGGAGTAGAGACAGTCCATCTGCCCGAGCGCGCCGGTCTCGCCGAATCGATGCACGAAAGCAAGAAAATGCCGATGGCCCTTTTCGGCGAGGTCGCCGATCTGCGAGAAATCGAGCGACGGCGCATCAGCAAGATCGATCACCATCTCGTCGTGCCCGTGCTCGAGCAGATGATAGAACACCGACCGGCGCCAGTTCTTGGCGGCGTCGCCCTCCGCGGTCGAACCGTATTCGATGACGTCGCTCTCGTTGGTTGGCGTATCGCTCCAGCGAAACGCGCGGCCCTCGTAGATCGGATGCAGCGTGTCGATGACCACGAGCCCGCGCGACAGGTCGAGCCCTTCGGCGCAGCAGCGCTCGCAGAAACCGCGGAGCAGCTCGGGTTCAGCGAGGCCCGTAAGCCCCTGGCCGGCGACCCAGTTCATCAGTGAAAGGCGCGAAGTTACTTGCATATGCCATTATGACGCGCATTCGTGACGAGCGAAAGGCGCGAGGGCCGACGTGACGCCAGGCTCCCGTCCCTTGCAGGTCGAATATGCCGCCGCCGCGGTTGACGCGTCCGCCGCGCGGGCTGCAAATGCCGGCGATGATGACTTTGTCGGCCAGAATCGGAAGCACGCGCAAATGACCCAGCGCCAGCTTCCGATCATCCTGGCGCTCGGCACCACGCAGACCCTGGCCTGGGCTTCCAGCTATTATCTGCCGGCGCTGCTTGCCGATCCCATGGCGCACGACCTCGGCGTCTCCTCCAACTGGATCTTCGGCGCGTTCTCGGCTTCGCTCGTGATCGCGGCGATGCTCGGCCCGCGCATCGGGCGACAGATCGATCTTGTCGGCGGACGGCAGGTGCTGTCGGCCTCAAACCTGACCATCGCCGCCGGCCTCGTCCTGCTCGGGCTCTCGCAGTCGGTGGCGGTGATGGCGATCGCCTGGCTCGTGCTCGGCATCGGCATGGCGATGGGCCTCTATGACGCCGCCTTCGCCGCGCTCGGCCGCATCTATGGCACCGAGGCGCGCAGGCCCATCACCGGCATCACGCTGATGGCGGGCTTCGCCTCCACGGTCGGCTGGCCGCTCACCGCCTGGGGGCTGTCGCATATCGGCTGGCGCGAGACGTGCTTTGCCTGGGCCGCCGCCAACATCCTGGTCGGCCTGCCTCTCAACTTCTTCATGCTCCCGGCGATCAAGGGCGCCAGGCAGGCCGCAGCGACCGCCGAGAAGCCGCACCTGCCGCTCGACCGCACCATGATCCTGCTCGCCTTCATCTTCGCCGCGGTCTGGACCGTCACCGGGGCGATGGCCGCGCATTTCCCGCGCATCCTGGAGACGACGGGCGCAACGCCGGTCGAGGCCATCGCAGCCGGCGCGCTGATCGGGCCGGCCCAGGTCGGCGCACGCATCCTCGAAGCCGGCGTCCTCAGCCGTTTCCATCCGCTGTGGTCGACGCGGCTCGCCTGCCTCACCCATCCGATCGGCGCGGTGGTCGTCGCAATCTTCGGCGGCGCCGCGGCGAGCGCGTTTGCGCTGTTCCACGGCTCCGGCAACGGCATCCTGACGATCGCGCGCGGCACGCTGCCGCTCGCGATCTTCGGGCCGAAGGACTTCGGCTATCGTCTCGGCATCATCGGCGCGCCGGCGCGGATGGCGCAGGCGGTGGCGCCGCTCGCCTTCGGCCTGCTGATCGACGTCATGGGCGCCAAGGTGCTGATCGTCTCCTCCGCGCTCAGCCTCTCGGCGTTGGCGGCCCTGTTCCTGATCCGCCCGGAGCGACGCCCGGATTGACCGCCCAGCCACTTTCACGCACAAGCGGGCCATGAGCGAAGACGCCGGCCCGCCCCGCACATTCAAAGGCCTCCTGCGCTGGGCGACCACGCCGCCGCAGGCCTGGGGCGTCTATCTCCTCGCCATCCTGCTGGTATGGCTGCTCTCGTTCTATGCCGGCACGCTGAAGCCGAAGAAGACGCCCGAAGCGAGTCCGCCCGCGGCAACCGTCCCGCGGAGCTAGAGCATGATCCGGAAAAGTGTGCAGCGGTTTTCCGAAAAGATCATGCTCAAAACAAAAACCTAAAGCGCGGTGACGATTCATCCTAGGCTCATCGCGCTTTAGGGCGGCTTCGTCTCGCTGGTCGCGATCCAGATCCCGGCGAACACCGCAATCAGGCCGACAAGCAGATTGGGCGTAATCGGCTCGCCGATGAGCAGCGCCGCCAGCAGAGCGGCAGCGATCGGATTGACCGTCATGGTGTTGGCGACGCGGGTCGGCGTTGCCCGCCGCAGCGCCATGACCCAGAGGATGAAGGCGAGCGCACCGCCGCCAATGCCCAGATAAATGCCGGCGATCCACTGCGCCGTCGCGAAGTGATCGAGCGCCGCGAAGCTGCCCTTCACCAGACCCGCCAGCACCAGCACGACGGCGCCCGCACCCATGCCGACGGTGAGAAAGCCGAGCGCGCTCGATCGCTGCATGAGCGGACGCGACAACACGTTGTAGAAAGCCATGCAGAATACGGCCGCGGTCATGATCAATTCGCCACGCCAGGCTCCTGGCGGACTCTGCGCCAGGCCCGCGGCCAGCGCCGCGGCCACGCCGAGCACGGCGATGCCGACCCCGGTGATCTTGCGCGCCATCAGCCGCTCGACGCCAAGCAGCGCTCCGACCACCATGGTGTGGAGCGGCAACGTCGCGAGCGCAAGACTGGCGCGCGCGGCGGTCGTGTAGGACACCGCGATGTTGTAGAGGATGAAAAACAGGCCGAAGAAGCAGACGCCAAGCAGCGCCACGGCCGGCCAATCGGGCCGCTGCGGCCAGCGCACGCCGAGCATCAGCGCGCACGGCAGGAGGCAGAAAAAGCCGATCCCCCAGCGCAGGATCGCGAGCAGGATGGGATCGGCGCCGCCGACGAGATAGCGAGTAATGGCCGCCGCCGTGCCACCGAGGCTGCTCGACGCCAGCGCGATCGCAACCCCGGCCCATTCGCCCACGATCATCTCCTGTTGCGGAGCTTTCGCGGGCCCTAGCACGCAGCTGCTGCCAGCATCATGGCAGCAGCGTCGTCACGCACCCAGTTCTTATTTTGACGCGTTTTCTTGGCGCGAACCGTGTCCACTTCGCTGGAAAACGCTCTACTCGTAAAACTCCGGCGCCATCTTCTGGCTGGCGCGCTGGGCCTTGTCGTGGTTGATCCAGAGCTGGGCTTTTTCCTTGGCGAGCGTGTCGGCGATCTTCTGCATCGAGGCCGCGGTCTGGTCCTTGCTCACGTTCATGCTGGGCACGCGGCGATTGTCCCAATTGTCTTTGAAATGCACGGCATCGCCCGACAGGATCACCGCGCCGGTCTTCGGCAATTTCACCAGCAGCGACTGGTGCCCCGGCGTGTGGCCGGACGTCGACAGGATCGTCATGCTGCCGTCGCCGAACACGTCCTTATCGCCCGCTAGCAGTTCGACCGGATGTGACGGCTTGAAGCGCGGCTCGTTGTTGGCGGCGGGCCAATCATATTCGGCCTTCTGCACATAGAGCGTGGCCTGCGGGAACAGTTCGACATTGCCGGTGTGATCGGGATGCGTGTGCGAAACCGCCATCGCCTTGATGTCGGCGGGCTTGACGCCGAGCTGCTCGAGCTGGGCGGCAAGCGTCTTCGGCCGGCGCCAGGTGACGGCTTTGGGATCGGCGGGCACGAGCCCATTCGGCATCGCGGCGACGGAATCGGCAATGCCGGTGTCCCACAGGAACCAGCCCTTGCTGTGCTTGATGAGATAGCAGGTGTCGACGAAGTCCATCGTCTTGCCTTCGTTCAGGCCGGGCGTCCAGCGCGAGATGTCGCCCGCGGTGCCCTCGCCACAATTGAGCACGTAGAGCCTTTCGACGCCGGTCTTTTCCGATTGTGCCAGCGCTGAAGGGCTGGACAGAGCGAGTGCAGCAATGGCGAGCGCGAACTTCATCCTGGGCATCATTGTTGTTCCTCCCGTACAGCCATGCAGGCCACGACCGAGGATCAACCCCGGCCCGTTCGCGGAATTCCCGTAAAGCCCGTCAATGCGGGCAGGTCTCGACCTCGACCGTGACGTGGCTGAGGCCCTTCAGTCCGGCCAGTCGCCGTTTGTAGACGGCCGGCTGCTTCGGCTGGTCCGACACCACCGAGAGCAGCACGGCACAATGGCCGGGGCCAACCTGCCACAGGTGCAAATCGGTGACGCGGTCGTCACCGATCTCCATGCGCGCCCGGATCACCCGCTCCAGCTTCTCGTCGGCGCGCACGTCGAGCAGCACCGCACCTGATGACTTGATCAGGCCGAACGCCCAGCTCGCGATCACGACGCTGCCGATCAGGCCGACGGCTGGATCGGCCCAGATCCAGCCTGAATACATCGCGACGACGAGTGCTGCGATCGCCAGCACCGAGGTCGCCGCATCAGCCATGACGTGCACATAGGCAGCGCGAAGATTGTTGTCGTGATGATGATGGTGGTGATGGCCATGATGATCATGGTCGTTGTCATGATCATCGCGATGATCATGCGCGTGGCTATGGCCGTGATCATGGCCGTGATGGTGGTGATCGTGGCTGCCGCGCAAAAGCCACGCGCTGGCGAGGTTGACGCACAGGCCGAGCGCGGCAACCGCGATCGCCTCGCCATAGACGATCGGCACCGGGGCGATCAGCCGTAGCACGCTCTCATAGGCGATCTCGACCGCGATCAGGCCCAGGATGATCGCGCTGGAGAAGGCGGCGAGATCGCCGAACTTGCCGGTGCCGAAGGTGAAATGCGCATTTCCGAGGTGCCGGCGCGCGAAACGATACGCGAACGCCGCAATGCCGAGCGCGGCCGCATGCGTTCCCATGTGCCAGCCGTCGGCGAGCAGCGCCATGGAACCGAACCGCGAGCCGGCGACGATCTCACCGACCATCATGACCAGCGTCAGGACGACCACGAGCCAGGTGCGCCGCTCGTTCTCCTCGTGCTTGTCGCCGAGGAAGGCGTGGTCGTGGGTCCATTGCTCGATGGAGTGCGAGTGCATCGAATTCTCCAGAAAATTCAGGGCTGTCGGCGCGCAGTATAGACCGCCGGGGTCCGATTTTCTAAGGCCCAATCGTCCAGTGGATTGACAGTCCAGCTTAGTTTCGCTGTAATCTGCGCCATGGGGATTTGAGCGATCTCCCCACGAGGCGACATGCCCAAGTATCGCGTCCCGTTTGGTTTTTGCGAGGACGCATCATGTCTACTTTCACGACCATATCATCCGACAAATTGGCGCGCCTGATCGGCACGGCCAATGCCCCTGCACTTATCGATGTTCGGACCGAGGAGGATTTTGCCGCTGATCAGCGGCTGATCCCCGGCTCGATCAAGCTCAGCCACGACAAGGTCCAGGACTGGGGCCGCGACTTCGCCGACCGCCGGGCGATCGTCGCGTGCCTGCGCGGCGAAAAGCTCGCACAGGGCACGGCGGCCTGGCTGCGCCAGCTCGGCGTCCAGGCCGAGACGCTGGACGGCGGCTTCGAGGGCTGGAAGGCAGCCAAGCTGCCGCTGCTCGACACGCGCAAGCTGCCGCCGCGCGATGCGAGGGGGCGCACCGTCTGGGTCACGCGGGCGCGGCCGAAGATCGACCGCATTGCCTGCCCCTGGCTGATCCGTCGCTTTGTCGACCCCAACGCGGTGTTCCTGTATGTGACACCGTCCGAGGTGGTCGGCGTCGGTGAGCGGTTCAATGCAGCTCCCTTCGACATCGAGAACGTGTTCTGGAGCCACCGCGGCGAGCTCTGTACCTTCGACGTCATGATCGAGGAATTCGGGATCGCCTCGCCTGCCCTGCTCCGGCTCGCGACGCTGGTGCGCGGCGCCGACACCGCGCGGCCCGATCTCGCGCCAGAGGCGCCGGGCCTGCTCGCGGCCTCGCTCGGACTGTCGCGCATGTATGACGATGACCTCGAACAGCTCGAGGCCGGCATGCTGCTCTACGACGCCTTCTACCGCTGGTGCCGCGATGCCACGGCCGAGACCCACAACTGGCCGACCAACAAGGTGAAGGCGTAATGGATACCCGTAACCTTCAAGCAGGAGCTGACGCCGGTCACGGCGTCAGCTTCAATGAGGCATTTCGCGTCTGGCTGCGCGTCGCGTCCTTGAGCTTCGGTGGGCCCGCGGGCCAGATCGCCGTGATGCATCGCATCCTGGTCGAGGAGAAGAAGTGGATCTCCGAAGGCCGTTTCCTGCATGCGCTGAACTACTGCATGCTGCTGCCGGGACCGGAGGCGCAGCAGCTGGCGACCTATGTGGGCTGGCTGATGCATCGCACCGCCGGCGGGCTGATGGCGGGCGGGCTGTTCATCCTGCCCGGCATCATCGCCATCATGGGCCTCAGCTACGTCTACGCCGCCTACGGCAATGTCAGCTTCGTCGAGGCGCTGTTCTTCGGGCTGAAAGCCGCCGTGCTCGCCATCGTCGTCGAGGCTGTGGTGCGCGTCGGCAAGCGCGCGCTCAAGAACCGCATCATGATCGCGCTCGCGGCCGCGGCCTTCGTCGCGATCTTCTTCCTCGCGGTGCCCTTCCCGATCATCATCATCGCTGCCGGCATCATCGGCTATGCCGGCGCCAGAAGTGGCCGTCCGGAATTCGCGCCGGCCGGTCACGGCCATGGCGGCAACAATGCTGCGATCGACAGCATGCTCGGCGAAGCCGTGCCCGAGCATGTGCGTGCCAACACCGGGCGCGCGATCCGTGTCGGTGCGTTGTGGCTTGCGCTCTGGCTCGTGCCAGTCGTGGCGCTGCTCGCGGCCTTCGGTCAGGACAACGTCTTCAGCCAGATCGCGCTGTTCTTCTCAAAAATGTCGCTGGTCACCTTCGGCGGCGCGTATGCCGTGCTGGCCTATGTTGCGCAGCAGGCGGTCGAGCATTATCATTGGCTGAAGCCGCACGAGATGCTGGACGGCCTCGGCATGGCCGAGACCACCCCGGGCCCGCTGATCATGGTGCTCCAGTTCGTCGGCTTCATGGCGGCCTATCGCGACGCAAGCGGCCTGTCGCCGATGCTCGCAGCAACGTTCGGCGGACTGCTCGCGACCTGGGTCACCTTCACGCCCTGCTTCCTCTGGATCTTCGTCGGCGCGCCCTATATCGAGCGCCTGCGCGGCAATACGGGATTGGCCGGCGCACTCAGCGCGATCACCGCCGCGGTGGTCGGCGTGATCCTGAACCTCTCGATCTGGTTCGCGCTACACACGCTGTTCCGCGAGACCGTGCCGGTGCACGCGTTTCCATTCGACTTCGACAGGCCGGTGCTGACGAGCGTCGATGTTCCGGCGCTGGTGCTGTCGATCGCGGCCGCCACCGCGATCTTCCGCTTCAAGCTCGGCATGCTCACGGTGCTTGCGGGCAGCAGCGCCGCCGGCGTGGCGCTACGGCTGGCGGGGGTAATCTAGAGCATGGTTAGCAAGAGAAACGAATGTTTCGCGACGAGCGGTGCTCCCCATGACCACGCGCGGAAGTGTGGCTGGCTTCGCTAGGATCAGCCATCCAGTAGCGCTGCCATCCGTTGTCGATCGACGATGCTGGGGTCTTGCGGCAATTGACAGCCGTCCAACTCGGCCAGTTTTGCGGCTACATGCGGTCTAGCGATGACGTCCTGAGGCAGCGCAAGGCACATTGCGATTTCGATCAGGCCACGGAGCACGTCTGCGTCTTGGGATGATGCCACCAGAAGCTTGGCCATGACTGGGTTGGGCGCGGGCATCGGCATGCCCTCTTCCAGAGCTGTCATTTCGGCGATCCGAACGCGGTCCGCGGCGATCTGATTTCGATAAAACGGACCGACTTGGCTTTCGGTGTCAGCGTCGTATTCCCGGGAGAAAGCTCCGGCATCGTCGATGTGTCGGCGGGCAACATTACGGAGCACCTGCGCGTGTAGGAGGCCGACGCTCAAGCCGCGTCCAGCGGACGGATTGGTGCACGCCCATGCATCACCTACAGCGGCGAATCCCGTGACGACCGGCCGACCATCGACGACAAACCGCCGGTATCGGTCGACAACTCCCGTCATCAGAAGGACGGGCGTTACTGGCTCGCCGTCGAGCCAATGGGCTTGCCGCGGACATGCGGAGACGACGCGATGGAATGTCGCCGTATCGCGCAAGGCTCGCATCGCCTTGTTCTTCGACGAGGTATACAAAGTGATCGACCAGGTGTCATTGTCCCCGTCCAGCGTAAGGATCGAAAACAAGCCCATCGGCGTGAGTGCACGTCCCGTCCTGCGAGGCCGCCGTTGCCCCGAGAAATACCGCGTAAAATAAGCGAAGTTGCTATCCTCGCATTCCTCGATCGGGCTACGGGCACCCGCGCTGACGATCCAATCGCAGGCCGCGCTTCGTCGTCCCATGGCGTCGATTACCAGATCAGCGCGAATCTCTTCGCCAGATGTCGTGCGTACCCCTGCAACGTGCGGCACACCTCGGATCGCCGAAGCGCCCGTGATCAGTTCGCGAACCTTGGTGCCCCGACGAATGGTCACGTTAGGTGCCACTTGCGCCATTGCAGCTACGGCGCATTCAATAATGGGCCTCCGACCGGTGACGAAGCGTATGGCCTCGTCGCCCGGACGCGGCGTCCGATCCGCTATGGTTGGGGGAAGAGATCGACTGTCCAGATAGTCCACCCAAACGCAACCGGCTCGAATCAGACCATCAGTCAACCCCGGCAATTCCTGATCGCTGATCATCCGAAATCGCGAACTGAGGTTATGAGGTTGCCTGAATTGGGCAACTCCCGGACGTTCCCACGAATTCCATCCCTCGGCGGGCGCCGCAGGTTGATCGGCCGGGTCAGCCTCTAGGACTGTGACTCGGTGGCCATCGCGACCAAGCATCATCGCTGTGCACAATCCAATCACGCCTCCGCCGCAAATTAGGATTTTGCTCATCCGTTCTCCCCCTAGAGTTCGGCCGACCGCGGAAGTCGCGCGGAATCGTCATCATCTCCTCCCGGCGAAACGACGACGATCCTCATGCGCGCATGGTTCTTCAAGATATAGGTCGACGTGGCGAACGGGAGGTTCAAAGCTCTCAGCCTGCCTTCGGAGCCGGATGTCACAGGTGAGCCCATTGATCGGTGATGTCAGCGTTAGCAAATCACGTCTGTTATGCCCCACCAAACGGACCTCAATGAGAACCGCCGCCACTTCGCTGATGGGTCAACAACAGACACGTACGCCGACTGGCCTACTTGCCCTCGTTCCATATGTCGGTGGCGAGCTTCCAGTCATTTCCGACCTTTTCCCAAACAACGACGTACTTCCCAGTCACTTCCTGCGGTGTCGGCCCTTTGGTCTTCAGAGCAAACGTGCCGATCTCGCGTGCCGCCAAAGGGCCGAGCGCCTTCACATCAACAGTCGTGAGCTTCGGGTCGCCGACTTGTTCCGCCATGCTTTTCCACATGACTTCGATGGCTGCTCGGCCCCGCGCCATCGAAGAACCGGGCGGCATGGCGATCGCATCAGCGCTATAGAGCGACGCAATGCCAGGGAAATCGCCTTTGTTGAAAAATTCGACAAATTTGTTGTTGATCGCTTCAATCTCGGGCTTCTGAGCCAAAGCCGGAGTCGACAGCGAGATCACGAATGCCATCACCAATACGATGTTGCGCATGATCGTCTCCAACTCAATGTACGATTCGAATGCAGCGCGGCTGTTGCTCCACAGAGCATGCAATGCCGCATCCCAGACCGTGTTTGACGAAACAGCAACTCCGGGGAATTACTGTAAGAAATATTGACGAACTAAGTGCACGACACGACGCGGACAGCGTCTTCGCATGGCTTCGGGGGCGAGCACACGCCAGCCCTCGAAGTCCCAGCGGAGACGTGCGCGGACGGAGAAGTCGTGTGGTCCTGACGCCCGGGGTCTGTGCGTCAAGTCCTGCGGTGATGCCTGCGACCCAACCGGGTCCGCACATCAGCCATCTGCAGGGCGACGGGGGCAATAGTGCATCGCTCCCCGGAGAGAGCACGAAGGACACCGTTAAAACCAAGGCCGGGCGACCGGCATCACCTGTGGTCCACCCGTGTGCATTTCTACAGCGCACGGACCTGCGGGTGCCAGTCGGCGCCCGGCCTTCCCTGCGCCCTTGTCTTTTTCGAGGGTGCACCTGGAGCAAAACTCGGGCGACATGCGCCGCGGGAATGCGAACGCTCGCGCGCTATTTGAAATGTGAATTGCAGAGCGATGGCCTCCCGGCTTGCTCCGTCATTGCGAGCGCAGCGAAGCAATCCAGAGTCTTTCCGCGGCGGGATTCTGGATTGCTTCGCTGCGCTCGCAATGACGGTGGAAAGACAGGTGCTCGCTTCACGCTCTCTCGTGCCCCGGACGCAGTGCAGCGCTACTTCAGCGGTGCGCTGCAGAGCCGGGGCCCATGTCTCCGAGCAATCCGTGCAGCGTGGGTCCCGGCTCTGCGCAGCAACGCGAAAAGCGTTGCAGCGCGTCCGGGACACGGGACCGCCCTACCCGATCACCCGGCCGAACTTATTCGACTTCGGAAAACCCTTCGGCGGCAGGCGGCCGGCATCGGCGCGGGTGCCTTGCCACTCGGCCAGCTCCTTCATGGTCGCCGAGAATTCCCGACCCGCGGAGTCCTTCCAGGTCAGGCCCGCCTTGGCGTCGAACACCGCAACGTCGGAGAGGCCGCCGTCCTTGTATTTCTGCAGGCGCACGCCGCGGCCGCGGGCCATCTCCGGGACCTGGTCGAGCGGGAAGATCAGCATCTTGCGGTTGTCGCCGATGACCGCGACGGTGTCGCCAAGCACCTCGGTGATCGCACGCGCCTCGTTCGGCATGTCGACGTTGAGGACCTGCTTGCCCTTCTTGGTGGTGCCGACGCAATCGTCCTCGTTGACGACAAAACCCTGGCCCTCGTGGCTCGCGACCAGGAATTTGCGTCCGCCCTTGTTCACGAACAGCGCAACGGGCGCCGCCTCCTGCTCGAGGTCGATGAACAGGCGGATCGGCTCGCCATGGCCGCGGCCGCCCGGAAGTTTGGCCACGTCGAGCGAGTAGAATTTTCCGTTGGTGGCGAACAGCAGCAGCTTCGACGTCGTCTCGGCGAAGAAGGCGAAGCCGAGCTTGTCGTCCTGCTTGAAGGCAAGGCCCGAGAGATCCTCGACATGCCCCTTCATGGTGCGGATCCAGCCCTTGTTGGAGACCACGACCGTCACCGGCTCGCGCTCGACGAAGGCTTCCTCGATCGCGGCGAGATCGTGCTCGGGTGCATCCGCAAAGGTGGTGCGGCGCTTGCCGAGCGGCGTCTTGGGTCCGAACATGTCGCGGACCTTGCCGACCTGCTCGCCGACCTTCTTCCACTGCTCGGCTTCGGAAGCGAGCACGCCTTCAATGCCCTTTAGCTCCTTGCGGAGATCCCTGTCCTCGTTGCGGATCTCCATTTCCTCGAGCCTGCGCAGATTGCGCAAACGCATATTGAGGATAGCCTCCGCCTGGATCTCGGTGAGATTGAACGCCTTGATCAGGGCCGGCTTCGGCTCGTCCTCGGTGCGGATGATCTTGATCACCTTGTCGAGGTTCAGATAGGCGACGAGATGACCGCCAAGCACTTCCAGGCGGTGCTCGATCTGCGCCTTGCGGTAGTTGCTGCGGCGGATCAGCACGTCGCGCAGATGATCGAGCCATTCGCGCAAGCACTCCGCGAGCCCCACGACCTTGGGAATGCGGCCCTTGATCAGCACGTTGAGGTTCAGCGGAATCTTGCTTTCGAGCTCGGTCAGCCGGAACAGCGATTCCATCATCAGGGCGGGATCGACGTTCTTCGACTTCGGCTCGATGACGAGGCGGACGTCTTCGGCCGACTCGTCCCTGATGTCGCCGACCAGCGGCAGCTTCTTCTGGTCGAGCAGCTCAGCGATCTTCTCGACCATCCGCGACTTCTGCACCAGATACGGAATCTCGGTGACGACAACCACCCAGGTGCCGCGCGCACCCTCCTCCTGCTGCCACTTGGCGCGGACGCGGAACGAGCCGCGGCCCGTGGTGTAAGCTTCCGCAATCGCCTGCTTGGAATCGACGCAGATGCCGCCAGTCGGGAAATCCGGGCCCTTGACCCATTTCAGCAGCGCCTTGGATTTCGCGTCGGGCTTCTCGATCAGATGCAGCGCGGCATCGCACAGCTCGGCGGCATTGTGCGGCGGGATCGAGGTCGCCATGCCGACCGCGATTCCTTGCGCGCCATTGGCGAGCAGATTCGGGAAGCCGCCCGGCAGCACGATCGGCTCTTTCGACTGGCCGTCGTAATTGGCGCGGAATTCGACGCCGTCCTCGTCGATGCCCTCGAGCAGAAGCCGCGCGACGTCGGTCATGCGCGCTTCGGTGTAGCGGTAGGCGGCGGGATTATCGCCGTCGATATTGCCAAAGTTGCCCTGGCCGTCGACCAGCGGGTAGCGCGAGGAGAAATCCTGCGCAAGGCGCACCATGGCGTCGTAGATCGCCTGGTCGCCATGCGGATGGAACGAGCCCATCACGTCGCCGACGATTTTTGCGGATTTCTTGAAGGCCGTGCCGGGGTCGAGGCGGAGCAGGCGCATGCCGTAGAGGATGCGCCGGTGCACCGGCTTCAGGCCGTCGCGTGCGTCCGGCAGCGCACGGTGCATGATGGTGGAGAGCGCATAGGCGAGATAGCGCTCTTCCAGCGCGTCACGCAGCGGCACCTCGTGAATTTCGGCCGGTTCTTCCGGCGGAACGATTCGTTTTCCCATGCCGCCCGGTTAAACCGTGGAAGCGAATCGGGCAAGGATCGATTGGTTCCCTGTGGGCGGCCTACTGGCCGGCCCAGCCGGCTGTCACAGGCTGGGTCTTGGATTGGCCAGGGGATTGAGCCGGCGGCGCATTGGTCACACAGCGGCGGGCGGCGTCGATTTCGGCCTCGGTCGCGCCGTGGGACCGCGCCCATGCCTCTGCGGCCGCAGCAGAATATTTGGCCACATAGTACCGGACGACCGTGCAGGACGCCCGGCGAAATACGCCAGGTTGCGGCTCGCCGGCCATTGCATCAGGCGCAAACGCGAGCAGCGCCGCGGATAAGGCGAATCCCCTGATCAACATTTAGGCTGTCCCCCATTGTGGAACCCGCGAGCCAATTCCGGCCGGCCTGATTTGGTTCCCGGAAAATCTATGCTGGCTGGCAAGGCAGAAACGCGATTTCATCATGGCGCCGGGATTGCCGCCCTCGCCTGCTGCCGCATCAAGGCGTTGATGAAGCCGGCGCGCGCGTCGGAATGGCCCTGACCGCGCGGCTCCAGCACGTGGCGCAGCAGGAACAGACCGGTGAGCCGAAAACCGTCCAGGAGATCCTGCTCGGTGAGATCGGTCTGCACCTCGCCCTGGCGCAGGAATGGCGGCAGGCGTAGCAACCGGTCGCGCCACGGCTCGCCCGCGCCGCGCGACACCGCGCCGCCGGATTTGGGCGAGACATAGATCAGGTCCGTGGTCTCCCCGGTCACCGCACAATTTTCCAGCGCGAGCCCAAAGCCGAGCTCGGCGAGCATCGCCAGCTCGAAATGAATGACGTGCACGGCGGCGCCGCCGATATCGTCGAAATCGTCGAGCGAATGTTCGAGCAGCGCAAAGATCGCCTCATGCGGATCGCGCTCGGGCAGCAGCCGCGCAATCGAGGCCAGATGGGTGACGCCGTAGACCCCGTGGGACGATGCCAGCAGCGTCGCTGCGCGCAGCTTCAATCCCTCGATCGCATAGGTGCCGAGATGCTCGTCGAGCCGCGCCCGCCACACCGCACTGACGCTGTTCCCCGGCTGCAAAAGCGGCCGCATCCGCGAGCCGGCGCCGCCGCGGACGAGACCGAGATGGCGGCCATGCGCGCGCGTCAGCAGCTCGACGATGGCGCTCGACTCGCCATGCCGCCGCACGCCCAGCACGATGCCTTCGTCGGTCCATTCCATGGGAGGAAGTGTAGCCCATTCGAGGGACCGTAGGGTGGGCAAAGCGAAGCGTGCCCACCGATTTTGATCCATGGCCAAACTTGGTGGGCACGGCGCGCAAGGGCGCGCCTTTGCCCACCCTTGTAATAGCGCAATCAGATATTGTCGGCGTGTTCCGTGAGGAATGGCCTGCCGCGGCTGCAACCCGCGGCAGGCCGCTGGCGATCGGATCGCGCCCACCCTGAGCAGTTTGTGGCTGCCCCGTAGCAGGATCGCGCCAGCACCTTCATCGGACCCGGATGGTTGCCGGAACAATCAGGTTCGCTTCACAAGGCAGGGTCGACGAAGATGGCACAGACTAGCACGACGACAGCGGGAATCGATACGTCCAAGGCGAAGCTCGACATTGTAGTTCATGGTCGAGACGAGGGTTGGGAGGTCGCCAACGACCTTCCCGGTTGGCGGAAGCTGGTGCAACTGCTGACCAAAGCTGGCGTCAAGCGAGTCGGGATCGAAGCGACCGGCGGTTACGAGCGTGGGGTAGTGGAGCATTTGCGTGCGGCCGGCGTCATCGTGCTGGTGCTGCAGCCGATCCAGGTCAAGGCGTTCGGCCGCTCCCGATTGCGTCGCGCCAAGAACGATACGCTGGATGCCGCGCTGATTGCTGCCTGCGCGGCATCGCTCGAAGAGGTGAGGAGTGCGCCGGATCCGCGCTTGGCGGAGCTCGCCGAGCAGCTCACCTTCCTCGAGCAGATCGAGGACGACATCAAGCGCTTCAAGACCCGGCTCGAGCATCTCGATAAGCCTGGGCTACGCCGCATCGTGCTGGATGACATTGCCCGGTTGAAGGCAAGGCGGCTCTCCCAAATCCGTCACATCGCCAAGCAACTACGCGCTCACCACGATCTCGCTGTCCGCCTTGACCTAGTGATGAGCATTCCCGGGATCGGTGAGCGCACGGCACTGGCCCTCCTGGTCCGCATGCCTGAACTCGGCCGTGTCAGCCGGGAGGAAGTCGCAGCCCTTGCCGGGCTGGCTCCCTTCGACAACGATAGCGGGCAGTACAAGGGCCAACGCCGTATCGCCGGCGGCCGCGCTCGCCTGCGTCGCTCTCTGTTTGCGGCAGCCCTGCCTGCGGCCTTCCGCTGGAATAAGGCCGTCATGGCCCTCTATGCCCGCCTGACTGCGGCCGGAAAGGCTCACAATGCCGCTCTCATCGCATGCGCGCGCAAGCTGCTCATCTATGCCAACACCGTCGTGCAACGCGGAACGCCGTGGACTGAAAAACTCCTCGGCGTTTAATGGTTGCTACGGCACCGCGTGAAACTTCACGCGTTGAACCAGCCCTGCGCATCCCCGGTGAAGGAGAAATACAGTCCCATCGTGGTCAGCGCGCAGGAGACGACCTCGATGGCGCTGTCGAGCTGCATGCCCTTCTCGCCGATGATCTGGCCGAGCGAGATCACTGACAGCACGAGGGCTGCCGCGAGCACCCAGCGCGGCCAGTTCTTACGCCAATGCGCAGCGAGCCAAACGAAATAGACCAGCAGCAAGATCATGCCGCCGGCGAGCAGCGTCGCCGTCATGATCATCTGCTCGGTCGTCTCGGCATTGGGCGTGCGGTCCTGCACCGCGACCGACAGGGCATCCAGCATCAACGATGCATAGAGCAGCGCTTCGAAGCGCCGGACGTTACTGGGCACGCTCATCGGATACCGATCTTTGCTTGGCTATTCCTTGGGGAAGTCCAGCCCCATCTCGCGATAGCGATCGGGATCGTCGCCCCAGTTCTCGCGCACCTTGACGAACAGGAACAGATGCACCGGCACGTCCAAGATCTGCATCAGCTCCTTGCGCGAGTCCGCGCCGATCGACTTGATGGTGGCGCCGCCCTTGCCGAGCACGATCTTGCGCTGGCTTTCGCGCTCGACGAAGATCGTCTGCTCGATGCGCACCGACTTGTCCTTGCGCTCCTCCCACTTGTCGGTCTCGACCGTGGACTGGTAGGGCAATTCCTGGTGCAGCTTCTGATAGATTTTCTCGCGCGTGATTTCGGCCGCCAGCTGCCGCATCGGCGCGTCCGACATCTGGTCCTCGGGATAGAGGAACGGGCCTGGCGGCACCATCTCGGCCAGCGTCGTGCGGATGTCGTCGACGCCGTCGCCTGAGATTGCCGCAATCATGAAGGTCTTCGCGAACTTCATGCGCTCGTTGGCGGCCTGCGCCAGCGCCAGTAGCTTCTCGCGCTGGACCAGATCGACCTTGTTGATCACCAAAATCTTCTCGTGGTTGACGCTGGCCGCCTTGGCGAGGATCGCCTCGGCCTCCTCGTCAATACCCGTCTTGGCATCGAGCAGCACGCAGACGAGATCGGCGTCGTGCGCCCCACTCCAGGCGGTCGAGACCATGGCGCGGTCGAGCCGGCGCTTGGGCAGGAAGATGCCGGGCGTGTCGACCAGGATGATTTGCGCGTTGTTCTCGATCACGATGCCGCGGATCAGCGCGCGCGTGGTCTGCACCTTGCGCGAGACGATCGTGACCTTGGCCCCGACCAGCGCGTTGACCAGGGTGGACTTGCCGACATTCGGCGCACCGATCAGCGCAACGAAGCCGCAGCGCGTCGCGGTGGGCGCCTCGCCGCTTGCTTCAGCCGTCATTGCCGCCGCCGACGCCTTCGCGTTCGATCATCACTGAAGCTGCCACCTTCTCTGCCGCGCGCTTGCTGCCGCCGATGCCTTCGGCCGGGGCCAATCCCGGCAGGTCCACCGCGACGCGGAACTGCGGATCGTGGTGCGGGCCGGTGCGCTCGACCTCGCGGTAGACCGGGGTCGGCAGCCCCTTCCCCTGCGCCCATTCCTGGAGCACGGTCTTGGGGTCGCGCAAGGGACGGCGCGGCTTGTGCATGCGCTCGGTCCAGTTGCGCCTGACGAACTCGGCTGCCGCCGCATGGCCGCCGTCGAGGAAGATCGCGCCGATCACGGCCTCGCAGATGTCCCCGAGCACGCTCTTGCGCAGACGGGCGTCGGCGCTGGGGCCGACCGAGCCGAGCTTGATGTCGTCGACGAGGCCGAGCGATTTTGCGACGTCGGCGCAGCTCTCCTTGCGCACGAGCTCGGCAAGCCGCTTCGACAGCTCGCCTTCGTCGGCGTTCGGGAAGGCGTGGTAGAGCATGTCGGAGACGACCAGCCCGAGCACGTGGTCGCCGAGGAATTCCAGTCGCTGATAGCTGTCGCCGCGCTTGCGCCCGGACTTCAGCGCCGAGACATGCGTGATCGCCTGCATCAGGAGGTTCGGATCAGTGAAGCTGTGGCCGATGCGCGCCTCGAGCGCCGCGTTCGCATCAGTGCCCTTGGCCTTGCTGCTTCGCGTCCGCTTCTTCTTCGCCGGCGTTTTGGTCGCAGCTTCGCCATCAGGGGCGCCTTGCGCCTCCGTCGGTGGGGTCGCGATGTCCTTGGCTTCGTCTTTCATCGAACGATTTTGAAGAAACGATTCCAGCGCACCGCCCACGGCCAGCGCCAGAACATCCAGGCATGCTCGCCTTCGGCGATGGAGAAGAAGATCATCTGGGCGCGGCCGATCAAATTCTCCTGCGGCACATAACCGACTTGGCCGAGGAAGCGGCTGTCGGTCGAGTTGTCGCGGTTGTCGCCCATCATGAAGAAGTGGCCCTGCGGCACCGTGTAGACGTTGGTGTTGTCCATGTAGCCGTTGTCGGCGCAGTCCAGCGTCTCGTAGGACACGCCGTTCGGCAGCGTCTCCTTCCAGCGCTTCACCCGGGAGATGCCGCCGCCTTCGGAGCCGCACGGATCCTCCCCAACAAACTCGCTCATGCGCTGCCGCTCGACCGGGGTGTCGTTGATGTAGAGCAGACCGTCCCGCATCTGGATGCGGTCGCCGGGAAGACCGATTACGCGCTTGATGTAGTCGGTGGAATCGTCCTTGGGCAGGCGAAACACGACGATGTCGCCGCGGTTCGGGTCCGAGCTCCAGATCCGCCCGGAGAACAGCGGCGGGGAGAACGGGATCGAATAGTGGCTATAGCCGTAGGAATATTTCGAGACGAACAGATAGTCGCCGACCAGCAGCGTCGCCTTCATCGAGCCAGACGGGATGTTGAACGGCTGGAACAGGAACGTGCGGATCACCAGCGCGATCAGCAGAGCGTGAATCACGACCCGGATCGTTTCGCCGACGCCGCTCTCAGTTTTCGTTCCCGAAGTCACGCTCATTGCTCTCTCAATTCCGGCCGGCGGTCACAGAGCGCCCTCCTCCCGCGAACAGCCCATCGGTTCGCGGCCCAAGGAGATTGTCCTGATTCTGATAGTGAGGGCCAATTCCGGCGTAAAGCCGAATTCACCCAGCCTGATTTGCGTCGGCGGACTTTTAGACCGTTGTCGAAGACCACGCAATCAAGGATCGCATCAAAACTGCATAAGACCTTGGTATTTCAAACGAATTATGAGATTTCCTGGATCCCTGTCAGGGCTTGGCCGGCGGAACGGCGGAAATGATGACGAAGGCCTGTGCGAGCGGCCAGTCGTCGGTGATCGACACATCGATCCGCGCCTCGAAGCCCTCCGGCGTCAGGGCCTGAAGCCGGGCCAAGGCGCCGCCGGTCAGTTGCATGGTCGGCCGTCCCCCCGGCAGGTTGACCACCCCCATGTCGCGCCACCAGACGCCGCGCCTGATGCCGGTGCCGAGCGCCTTGGAGCAGGCCTCCTTGGCGGCAAAGCGCTTGGCGTAGGTCGCCACCACCATCTTCTCGTTCTTGGCGCGCCGCTCCGCCTTGGCCCGCTCGGCCACGGTGAAGATGCGGTCGAGGAAGCGCTCGCCGTGGCGCTCGATCACCTTGGCGACGCGGGTGATGTCGATCAGGTCCGAACCGATGCCGATGATCATGCCCGGCTCCGGCCCCGGTCCATCGCTGCGCGCATGCTGCGCACGGTCTCGGCCAGACCCACGAACAGCGCCTCTCCGATCATGTAGTAGCCGATATTGAGCTCCATGACCTCCGGCAAGGCCGCGATCGTCTCCGCCGTCGCATAGTCGAGCCCGTGTCCGGCATGGACCTCCAGCCCGGCAGCCTTGGCCAGCTTCGCCCCCGCCACGATCCGCTGCCATTCGGCTTCGGCCTTGTCGGTGTGGCCATCGACGACGGCGTCGCACCAGGCGCCGGTGTGGATCTCGATGACAGGCGCGCGCAGCTGTGCCGCCATCTCGATCTGCGCGGGGTCGGCGGCGATGAACAGCGACACCCGGATGCCGGCATCGTTGAGCCGCGCGATATAGGGCGCGAGCGCATTGTGCTGGCCGACGACATCTAATCCGCCCTCGGTCGTCACCTCCTGCCGCCGCTCCGGCACGAGGCACACCGCATGCGGCTTGGTGGCGAGCGAGATGCGCATCATGTCGTCGGTCGCCGCCATCTCGAAATTGAGCGGCTTGGAGATCTCGGCCTTCAGCCGCGCCATGTCCTCGTCGCGGATGTGCCGGCGATCCTCGCGCAAATGCGCCGTGATGCCATCGGCGCCGGCCTCGATCGCGAGCAGCGCGGCGCGCACCGGATCGGGATTACGCCCGCCGCGCGCGTTGCGCAGGGTTGCGACATGGTCAACATTGACGCCGAGGCGGAGCGGAAGTGCGGGCATTTGCAGGACTCACGAAATCAGGGCGATAGAGCAGACGCTAAGCGTCTATCCATTAACACGTTCGACGCGGGCGACGACCGCCTTCGCGCGCAACTGGGCGAGGATCGCGCTCAAATGCTTCAGATCGTAGACTTCGAGGTCGATCGTCGTCTCCGTGAAATCAGGTGAGCGGCGCTGCATGCTGATGTTGTCGATATTGCCGTCGTGCTCGGCGATCACCGTCGCGATCTGTGCCAGCGCGCCGGGCTCATTGACGTTCTCGACCTTGATGCGGGCCGGGAAGCGCTGCGGCGCGGAATCCTCGATGTCCCAGCGCACGTCGAGCCAGCGCTCCGGCTCCTCCTCGAAATCCTTCAGGGCCGGCGCCTGGATCGGGTAGATCGTGATGCCCTCGCCCGGCGTGACGATACCGACGATGCGGTCGCCGGGCACGGCGCCGCCATTCGGCGCGAACTTCACCGGCAGGTCGGAATTGATGCCGCGGATCGGGATCGCGACCGGGCTGCGCGGCGACTCCGACGACTTCTCCTTGAGCTTGGCAGCGAGCCCCTTCTTGGCGCCATAGCGCGCGATGCGCTCCTCCTTGTAGTCGGGATACATCGCGCGCGCGACGTGGGAGGCCTTGATCTCGCCGCGGCCGACCGCCGCCATGACGTCCTCGATCGAGGTCCGCGCCAGCCGCGGCAGCGCGCCCTTGAGCTTGTCGTCGGCGTATTCGATCTTGGCCCGCTCGAACAGGCGCTCGACGATGCGCCGGCCGAGGCCGACATATTGATCACGCACGGCGGTGCGCGTAGCGCGGCGGATCGCGGCGCGCGCCTTGCCGGTGACCGCGAGCGTCTCCCAGGCCGATGGCGGCGCCGACTGCGCCTCCGAGGTCAGCACCTCGACCTCGTCGCCGTTCTGGAGCTCCGAAGACAGCGGCGCAAACTTGCCGTTGATCTTGCAGCCGACCGCGCTGTTGCCGACGTCGGTATGCACCGCATAGGCGAAGTCGATCACGTTGGCATGGCGCGGCAGCGCGATCAGCTTGCCCTTCGGGGTGAAGCAGAACACCTGGTCGTGGAACAGCTCGAGCTTGGTGTGCTCGAGGAATTCCTCGGGATTGGCACTCTCCGAGAGGATGCCGATGGTGTGGCGCAGCCAGGCGAACGCGTTGGACTCGCGCTTGAGGAACTCGGTCGGCGAGCCGACGCCTTCCTTGTAGAAGACGTGCGCGGCGATGCCGCGCTCGGCGATCTGGTCCATGGCCTCGGTACGGATCTGGAGCTCGACGCGCTGGTTCCCGGGGCCGATCACGGTGGTATGGATCGAGCGGTAGTCGTTCTGCTTCGGCGTCGAGATGTAGTCCTTGAAACGCCCCGGCACGACCGGCCAGGTGGTATGGACGATGCCGAGCGCGCGATAGCAGGCTTCGATGTCACTCACGACGAGGCGAAAGCCGAAGATGTCGGACAATTGCTCGAAGCCGACCGACTTGCGCTCCATCTTGGTCCAGATCGAGAACGGTTTCTTGCGGCGGCCATAGACCCGCGCGCCCAGCCCGCGGTGGCGCAGATTGTTGGAGAGCTGGTCCTCGATCTCGCCGATCAGATTGCGGTTGCGCTCGGCGAGCGCGTCGAGCCGCTGCATCACCACCGAATGGGCCTCAGGATCGAGGGTGCGGAAGGACAAATCCTCCAGTTCTTCGCGCATTTCCTGCATGCCCATGCGGCCGGCCAGCGGCGCATAGATGTCGAGCGTCTCCTCGGCAATGCGCCTGCGCGATTCCGTCGGCACGAAGTCCAGCGTGCGCATGTTGTGCAGGCGGTCGGCGAGCTTGACCAGAAGCACACGGACATCGTCGGCAATGGCCAGCAACAATTTGCGCAGGTTCTCGGCCTGCTTGGCCTCCCGCGACACCAGCTCCAGCCGCTTCAGCTTGGTCAGGCCCTCGACCAGCGCGCCGATCTCGGGCCCGAAGATCTGGTCGATCTCGGCCCGCGTCGCTTCGGTGTCCTCTATCGTGTCGTGCAGCAGCGCAGCCACGATGGTGGCGTCGTCGAGCTTGAGATCGGTGAGAATCGCTGCCACTTCGAGCGGGTGCGAGAAATAGGGGTCGCCCGACGCGCGGGTCTGCGAGCCGTGCGCCTTCATCGCATAGACATAGGCGCGGTTGAGCAGGTCTTCGTTGGTGTTGGGGTTGTAGGACCTGACGCGCTCGACGAGGTCATATTGACGCATCATGCGTGCGCGTGGCTTCGCCGGGCGCGGCACCGGCGCAGTCGGGGCCACGGCAACCGATTCGGTTGCGGCCTGCATCTGCATTGGTTTCCAGCGCCGATACACCATGCCGTCCTGCCTTCAAACGGACCCGGAGGCGGCCCGTTGTATACATCTTAACGCTGATCCCGGGCGCGTCCGATCAATTCGGTGACAGGGCGCGGCGCGGACCGACAACGCTATGGTAACCACGAAAACACCAACAAAAGCAAAGGCCCGAACAACGGTTCGGGCCTTGATAAGATCACAAGAGGTCGATGATTGCGACGGGACGATCTACTCGTCCTCCTCCGGCTGCTCCTCGGGCGGCGCGAGGCCTTCGAGGCCCTTCAGGAGCTCCTCTTCGGTCATGCGTTCGACGGCGACCTCAGTATCATCCGCATCGACGCTCGCACCCGCGGAACCGATCAGCGGCACCGTATCGGGCTCGGGCTCGTCGACCTCGACGAACTTCTGGAGCGAGTGCACCAGCTCCTCGCGGAGGTCCTCCGGCGAAATGGTCGTCTCGGCAATTTCGCGCAAAGACACAACGGGGTTCTTGTCGTTATCGCGGTCAACCGTTAGTTGTGAACCGGACGAAATCATGCGGGCACGGTGGGCGGCCAGCAGGACCAGGTCAAAGCGGTTGTCGACCTTGTCGATACAATCTTCTACGGTGACGCGAGCCATGGCCTGTCGCTCCGTTGTGGGTGGGACGAAATATGTGGATGATTGGGGCTAGTTATAGGGAGCGGGCCGATTTCGCAAGGCCAATTTGTGATTTGGCCTCGCCAAACGGCTCTGGTACCCCCACATTGGGGTCGGAATGGGTGATTTGCCGGGCTGCCATCGAAGTTAGCGCCGGGCGTGTGGACCGCCATAACTATACCTTGATTGCCCCGACTTCTCCGGATTTGCGGTTTCGACGGGTTTCGACGGCGCCTTAAGACCTGCGCGGCTCGCTGCCGCCGCGCCAACAATAAACGATCAATCACGAGCACTACGCGAGCAAACTGAATGTCACTTTCTCCTACCAACAAGATCGCGCTCTTCATCGACGGGGCCAATCTCTACGCGACGGCGAAAACTCTGGGCTTCGACATCGATTACAAGCGCCTGCTGAAGGAGTTTCAGAGCCGCGGGACGCTGCTTCGGGCGTTCTACTACACCGCCATCATCGAGGATCAGGAATACTCCTCGATTCGCCCGCTGATCGACTGGCTGGACTACAACGGCTACACCGTCGTCACCAAGGCGACCAAGGAATTCATCGACGCCTCCGGCCGCCGCAAGGTCAAGGGCAACATGGACATCGAGCTTGCCGTCGACGCCATGGAGCTCGCCGAGCATATCGACCAGATGGTGCTGTTCTCGGGTGACGGCGACTTCCGCTCCCTGGTCGAGGCCGTCCAGCGCCGCGGCGTGCGGGTCACCGTGGTCTCCACCATCGCCAGCCAGCCGCCGATGATCGCCGACGAGCTGCGCCGCCAGGCCGACGTCTTCACTGACCTCGTCGAGCTGCAATCCAAACTCGGCCGCGACCCGTCCGAACGCCCCGCCCCGCGCGACCGCGGCGAGCGCGAGGGACGCCACCACGCTCCGCAATTCCTCCAGCGCGCAACCACGATGGCGCCGAGGGGCGATGACGACTTCGAGGAGTGAGGCGGCCCGGTCAAGCCGCCAGCCTTCCACCGTCGTTCCCGACCGTGACTGCCCGCTCTGTCCGCGCCTGGTCGCCTTTCGCGAGGCCAACCGCGCGCGCGAGCCATCGTGGCACAATGCGCCGGTTGCGCCCTTCGGTGACATCAAGGCGCGCCTCTTGATCGTCGGCCTTGCGCCGGGGATGCAGGGAGCCAACCGCACCGGCCGTCCCTTTACCGGCGACTATGCCGGTGATCTCCTCTACGCGACGCTGGTCGAATATGGATTTGCCAAGGGCGCCTATCAAGCGCGCCCCGATGACGGCCTGAAGCTGATCGATTGCCGGATCGCCAACGCAGTGCATTGCCTGCCGCCGCAGAACAAGCCGCTCCCGATCGAGATCACCACCTGCCGCCAGTTCCTTGCGGCGAATCTCGCGACCATGCCGAACCTGCGCGCGATCGTCGCGCTCGGGCGGATTGCGCACGACAGCGTGCTCAAGCCGCTGAATCTGAAGAGCTCGCAAGCCCCCTTCGGCCATGGCGCCGTGCACCAGGCCGGCGCGTTCAAGCTTTACGACAGCTATCACTGCTCCCGCTACAACACGAACACCGGCGTGCTGACGCCCGATATGTTCCGGTCCGTGTTCGCGAAGGTGAAGGCCGATCTCGACTAGAGCCTTATGCAGTTGGGCCGGTCGGTTGTCCGGGGTTCACCTCTACGCGACGGGGAGAAGTGAATCCTCGGTTCGCACCGATTCAACCGACCAAAGCTCATCCCACCTTAGCTAGCGATCTAGCCCTTGGCGGGATTGGCCTTCAGCCAGTCCAGCACATCGCTGGCATTCCGGTCTGGCGGAAACACCGGATAGAACACATGCGTGATCCTGGCGTCGTCGATGATCAGCGCGAGCCGCTTGATCAGCGTCAGGCCAGCGACCTCCATCGTCGGCAAATTCAGGGCGCGCGTCAGCGCCAGCTTCTCGTCCGAGAGCACCGGGAACGGCAGATGCAGCCGCGAGGCCATCTCGATCTGGTAGTCGTTGCTCTGGGTCGAGAGACCGAACACGTGCGAGGCGCCAGCCGCCTTCAAATCGGCAAACAGATCGCGGAACGCGCAAGTCTGCGGGGTGCAGCCGCGCGCGCCCGGGATCATGTCCCAATCGTCGACCAGCGCAATCTTGCCGGGTTCGCCGGTGCGGGGATAGGCAAACACGACGGTACGGCCGCGCAGCGCCGACAGCGTGACTGACCTATCGTCCGTCGCGAGCAGGCCGATCGGCGGCAACGTCATGCCCCTCAGATGGGCGGCGCCACCGTCGTCGGCAGGCGCGGGAATCCGGCTCCAATCGACCTCGAGCAGGTTCCTCTGGATCATCCTGCTATCATCCCCTCGCCCGCATCAGGCGGCCCTTCTCGCGGCTCCAGTCGCGTTTCTTCTCGGATTCGCGCTTATCGTGCAGCTTCTTGCCTTTGGCAACCGCCAGCTGCAATTTGGCGCGACCGCGTTCGTTGAAGTAGAGCTTGAGCGGGATCAGCGTCATGCCCTCGCGGTCGACCGCGCCCATCAGCTTGTTGATCTGCCGGCGGTGAAGCAGCAGTTTTCGCGGCCGTTTGGGCTCGTGATTGAAGCGATTGCCCTGGAGATATTCAGGAATGGTGGCGTTGATCAGCCAGATCTCACCGTTCTTCGAGTCGGCGTAGGATTCCGCGATCGTGCTCTTGCCGTTGCGGATCGACTTTACCTCGGTGCCGGTCAGCGCAATGCCCGCCTCGATCGTATCCTCGATGGCGTAGTTGAAGCGGGCCTTGCGATTCTCCGCCATCACCTTGATCGGACGTTCGTTCTTATCGGCCATCGCAGACAAACCTGATCAAGATGCGCACGGATTCTAACAGTTCGGATGAAGCGCGCGCGTCAAGACTTCTTGAGGAGATCACGGATCTCGGTCAGCAGCTCGACCTCGGCCGACGGCTTAGGCGGCGCCGCAGGCGCGGCCTGCTCCTTCTTGAGCCGGCTCATCACCCGGATCGCCAGGAACAGCACGAAGGCGATGATGATGAAGTTGATCGTCAGCGTGAGGAAGTTGCCCCAAGCAAGTACGGCGCCTTGCTTTTTCGCTTCAACCAAATTGGTGGCGGTGACCGCCTTCGACAAGGGGGTGAAGTAGTTTGAGAAGTCGAGCCCGCCGGTAGCGGCGCCGATGATCGGCATGATCACGTCGCCGACCAGCGAATTGACGATGGCGCCGAAGGCCGCACCGATGATGACGGCGACCGCGAGGTCGACGACGTTGCCCTTCATGGCGAATTCGCGGAACTCCTTGAGCATCTGCATGCCCTTCTCCTCGACGCTCATGAAATGCTCCCCAAACGCCGATGCGTCAGTTGATGAGGCCGGCGTGCACCATTGCGCTGCGCACGGCCACGCGGGTCGGCTCGGAGACCGGCACCATCGGCAGCCGCAGCGTCTCGTCCAGCTTGCCGAGCAGCGACATCGCGTACTTGATCGGCGCCGGATTGCTCTCGATGAAGAGGTTGTTGTGCAGCGGCATCAGCTTGTCGTGCAGCTTCAGGGCGGTGGCGTGGTCGCCCTTCTGCCAGGCCACGTGGAACTCCGCGCACAGGCGCGGCGCGACGTTCGAGGTCACCGAGATGCAGCCATGGCCGCCATGGGCCATGTAGCCGAGGATGGTCGCGTCCTCGCCGGAGAGCTGGTTGAAGTCCTCACCCATCGCCGCGCGCTGTTGCGACACGCGGACCATGCTGGCGGTGGCGTCCTTGACGCCGGCGATGTTCTTCAGCTCCCACAGCCGCTTCATGGTGTCGACCGACATGTCGATCACCGAGCGCGGCGGGATGTTGTAGATGATGATCGGGATGCCGATCGCATCGTTGATCGCCTTGAAGTGCTGATACATGCCTTCCTGGGTCGGCTTGTTGTAGTAAGGCGTCACGATCAGCACGGCGTCCGCGCCCGCCTTCTCGGCGTGCTGAGAGAGTTCGATCGCCTCCTTGGTCGAGTTGGAGCCGGCACCCGCGATGACAGGCACGCGGCCCTTGGCTTCAGCGATGCACCATTCGACGACCTTCTTGTGTTCGTCATGGCTCAGCGTCGGGCTCTCGCCGGTGGTGCCGACCGGCACCAGGCCGTTGGTGCCTTCTGAGATCTGCCAATTGACCAGCGAGCGGAACGCTGCCTCGTCCAGCGAGCCGTTCTTGAACGGCGTGACCAAGGCGGTGAACGACCCCCGGAATTTCGTCTTGGCTGCCATGGACTTCCTCCGTACGCGGCGATCTCTTGAGCAAGCCCCATACATATCGGGTCTATCCCGCCGGTAAAAGGCCCGCCGCCGTGTGACGCACCGTTTAGGCCGCGATTTTGCCGCGGTGATGGTGCAAATTGGCCCGAGGTAAGCGGCTGTTGGTATTTTGTCCGCATATTCAATCAATACAGCTAGATTTTGGGCTACTTGACTGATTCGGGGCGACGAAACGCCGTGACCTCCTTTCCTCGTGCCGCATGGCGATCCGCCGGTCTGGTCGTATGCCTGATGGCAGGGCTGTCCGTCGGTTGTGCAGCCTTGGCCAAGTCAAGTGACAAGTCCAACGAGACGACCGCGGACGAGGCCAAGAATTCCGCGAAGCCAGCCGCCAAGGACTCGTCCAAGGGAACCGGCAAGGAAACTTCAAAGGATACGGCCAAGGGCGCCAACAAGGGCGCCAGCAAGAGCGCGGCCAGCGCCCCGACCAAGGATGCCGCGAACAAATCGGCCAAGGACGCTGGGAAGAACGCCGGCAAGGAACCCACCAAGGACAAGCCCAAGCCGGCGGCAGCATCCAAGCCCGCGGCAGCATCCAAGCCTGCGGCAGCGGCCGCCGCGCCAACTTCAAAACCGACCGCCAACGGCGCGCCGTCCAAGCCCGCACCCGCCCCGGCTTCGACGGCCACCGTCAGACCCACCGCCCCGGCCGCCGCCAGACCGTCCGCAGCTCCCGTGCTGGCTCCTGCGACCCGCCAGCATGCAGCGCCGCGCAAGCCGCTGATACCGGCCGCGGTCGCCGCAACGTCGTCGACGTCGCAGGCCGACAAGGACACGCTGGAAAACGTCATCGAGCTCGTGCGCAAGCGCAAGGCGGGCGACGCCACCAATTATGCTGCTTCGATCTCGGATCCCGTCGCGCGAAAGCTGGCGGAATGGATCATCCTGCGCAGCGAGGACAATGGCGCGACCGTGGAGCGCTACCGCGCCTTCCTGTCTGCCAATCCGAGCTGGCCGTCGCAGACCTTCCTGCGTCGGCGGCTCGAGGCTGCGATGTGGGACGACAGGCGCGACGATTCAGTTGCGTGGTCGTGGTTCGAGAATGAGTCCCCGATCTCCGCCAAGGGTCGCTTCACGCTTGCCAAGGCGATGCTGGCGCGCGGCGACCGCGCCAACGCCGAGCGGCTGGTGCGCGAGGCCTGGCGCAGCGATCCGATGTCGGAGGATACCGAGAACAACGCGCTCGACCAGTTCGGCGCCCTGCTGACGGCAGGCGATCAGAAGGCGCGGATGGACACCCTGCTCTACGGCAGCGAGAGCGAAGCCGCGTTGCGCGCCGCCAAACGCCTCGGCGGCGGCTATGTCGCGCTCGCCAAGGCTCGCATCGCTGCCGTCAAGAAGGCGCCGAATGCGCGCGCGCTGCTCGATGCCGTGCCGCGCGAGCTGCACAGCGATCCCGGCTTCATCTTCAGCAAGATCCAGCTCCTGCGCCGTGAGGAGAAGTTTGCCGAAGCGGCGCAGCTCATGCTCTCGGCGCCGAAGGATCCGAACCGGCTCCACAATCTCGACGAATGGTGGATCGAGCGGCGCCTCCTGGCACGCAAGATGATCGACACCGAGGAATTCCGCAGCGCCTATCTGATCGCGCGCGATGCCGCCCTGCCCTCGCGCGACATCTACAAGACCGAGCAGGAGTTCACCGCGGGCTGGATCGCGCTGCGCTTCCTCAACGATCCCGCGACCGCCGCCCAGCACTTCGCCCGTATCGGCGTGGGCAGCGTCAACCCGACCACGCTGGCGCGCGCCGGCTATTGGCAGGGCCGCGCTGCGGAAGCGATGGGGCGCCAGCAGGAAGCGCGCAACGCCTATGCCCGCGCCGCCGAGCAGTCGACCAGCTATTACGGCCAGCTCGCGCGCGCGAAACTCGGCCTGCCCCAGATCGAGCTCAACAACCCGCCGCGCGGACGCGGCGCCGAACGGCTGGAGATCGTGCGCGCGGCGCAACTGCTCTACGAGCTCGACGAGCGCGAACTCGCGGTGCCCATGCTCGCTGACATGGGCGAGAACGGCGATCCCGAAGCGCTTGCCGGCCTCGGCGAGCTCACCCAGCGCTACACCGACGCGCGCGGCATGCTGCTGCTCGGCAAGGCCGCGCTCAATCGCGGCCTGCCATTCGACTTCTACGCCTACCCCGTCAACGGCATTCCGCAGTTCACGCCGATCGGCCCCCAGGTCGAGCGCAGCATCGTCTATGCGATCGCGCGGCAGGAGAGCGCATTCAATCCGTCGGTGGTCTCGCCGGCGCAGGCCTATGGGCTGATGCAGGTGACGCCGGACGCCGCGCGTTACGTCTGCAAACGCCACGGCGCGACCTACGACCTGTCCCGGCTGAAGAACGATTCGGTCTACAACGCCACGCTCGGCTCGGCCGAGCTCGGCGGACTGCTCGAGGATTATCGCGGCTCCTACATCATGACGTTTGCGGCCTACAATGCCGGCCGCGGCAGCGTGAGGAAGTGGGTCGAGCGCTACGGCGATCCGCGCGACCCGAAGGTCGACGCAGTCGATTGGGTCGAGCTGATCCCCTTCTCCGAGACGCGCAACTACGTGCAGCGGATCATGGAGAACCTTCAGGTCTACCGCGCCCGCTTCGGCGGAGGCACGCGGCTGCAGATCGAAGCCGATTTGCGCCGCGGCACTGGCAGCGTGGAATAGCAACACCCTCGCCCGATTTGCTGCCGGGAGCATCGGTGGCAAGCGATTCCGTCGGGCCTTAAGTCTCCGACGGACGGACTGCGCAGTCACGCGACCTTCGGGCGCCTCTTCCGAAGGCGGCCTCGATCGAGGTCTGCAAAAGGTCACTGCCACATCGACCAGCTCACCATTGTCGGCCTGTTTGAAGCTGAACGCAGCGGGCGCGCCCGGCTGCAAGGCCGGATCGGCGGGTCGCTCTGCACAAGGCGGATCGGTCAGCCACAGCCTGCCCATGCCTCGCCATGCACGGGGCATGCGGGCCGCGCGGAAATCCCTCTCTCGCAACGGCTTCGATCAGGTCTCGACGAATGATCGATCAATGGAACGCGTGGCGCCAACTCTGGCCGTCATGACCCGAGGCGAGAGCAAGCCGGCAAAAGAAAAGCCCCGGCTGTTTCCCGCCGGGGCTCTCTGTCAGGTCGTTAGACCAAACTTACCAGTTGCGCTGAGCGCGGAGCAGCAGCGTGAAGCTGTCCTGGTCCTTCAGCTCATAGACCGCCGTCGGCTTGGCAACGGTAGCAGCCGGTGTAACACCGATCACGCCGGCATACTTCTGATCCAGACGCGTCCAGTTGAAGTCGGCCGAGAACGTCAGGTTCTTCACCGGGGTCCAGCGAGTGATCACACCCACCTGGCCGATGTTGAAATCAGGGTTACACGAGGTAACGCCTGGCACTGCGAGGAAGCCGGCGAAGCCGCCACCACCGCAAAGGAAGTTCTTGGCAAGCGATCCGAACGATGCATGCGCATAGGCACCATAGATAGCGGTGTTCCAGTACGGATCCCAGTTATGGGTGTACGCACCACGGAAGCCCCAGGTCTTCACAGATTCCTGGTTGGAACCGGGGACGAACACCGTGTCAGGCGCATTGGCGAAGCCGATGCTCTGATACGCAATGCCCGAACCGCCGTACATCGCGTACGAGCTACCCGCGAGGTTCTGGAAGTTGTAGCGGGTCGCGCCATCCGTGTAGACGCCCTGGATGTTGATCGTGTCACCCGCACCGGTCGGGATGTTCTTGATCGACAGAGCGAGCTGAACCGCCCAGCCCCACTTGTCGTCGGGGTGGCCAGTGGTCTCGGTCGCGCCGTAGTAGGCAACGTGGTTGTCATGCGCAGCAACCGATGCCTGGAACAGACCCCAGGCCTGGTCGACACGGACCATACCGACGAGGTTCGGCGAACGCGAACCGCCGATGGCGTTCGAGCCGTAGGAACCCCCAACGACGCCGGCAGCAGTGATGCCAAACAGGTTGAGGTTGCCGGCCTGATAGTAGGCCGTAGCGTCTTCCGCCGAGAACGCCGCCGTCACGCCCTGACCGAAGTCAGCGGTGTAGGTGAACTGGTTGACGCCAGTGACCGTGCCGCTGCCGCCGACGAGGCTGTCGATGTTGTTGCCGGGATAGTTGGTCCAGGGCGCGTCGAACTGCGACACGGCCTTACCCATCGTGAAGCCAGCGAACTGGATGAAGGCGTAGTACACGCCGAGCGAACCGCCCGAGGTGCCGCCGTCCGTCGGATTGATGGTGGTGTTGCCAGCCGTCGTGAAGGTAGCGGCGGTCGTGCCCGTGGCCGAGCCGGTGCCGACGTAGCCGGCAGTGGTCCAGGAGAACGTCGCATCGAAGAAGGTGCGGACGACGCCGTATTCGGTGGCGGTGCGCGTGTCGATGTTGAGATCTTCACGAGCGCGTGCGGTGTAGTAGTTGCTCAGGCGATTGTGCGCACCGGCGGGAGCGCCGTTCGCAATGCCGTAGACGCTGTTGGTGCCCAGCGCGACTTCGGCGCGCAGGTACCCACCCAGCTTGATGCAGGTGTCAGTGCCGGGGATGTAGTAGAATCCTGCACCGTACAGGGAGCAGATCTTCACGTATTCGACCGCCTTGGCCTTCACGGGCAGATCGGCTGCCTGCGCTCCGCCCACGGCGATCAGACCCGCCGCTGAGCCGAGCAAAAGGCTCTTAACCAACTTCATGTTAAACCTCCAAGTTGCTTTTCAGGGAAGGTCACTGACCGGACGGCCAATTCCCCAACCCCCTCTAAATCACCGCTTTCGGCTCCTTCGCGCCTTCGGACACACCCGCATGAACGCGAGGGACTTAAGCGATCCGAGAACTCGGAGAGCTGAGGTTCAGAAAATTCAGTAAGTTACTGGATTGCCATAGCTATCTGGATGCCTGTAACTACAAGGCACCGTACAAAATGGCACTGCTGATGGCTGGACTAACGCGCACTTCTACCGGGGCTTACGTGGCCCGAAAGGTAATCCCGAAAGACATCCGAACGGAGTATGCGGCGAGGTATGGGAACGCTTGGGAAGAGAAGTTCCGGCTCGAAAAGGGAGCATCGGATCACGAGGCGCGGGCCCGCTTCGGTGAATGGTTAGCCGACATCGAGACCCGCATCGGCGGCCTCAGAGCTGCCAAAAAGAACGGCCCCCAACCACTGACTCGCCAAAACGCCTACGCATTAGCAGGCAGGTGGTACACTTGGTTCGTCGCGCGACACGAACGTGACCTTCGCACGCCTGCTCATTGGAGAACTTTGACAGAAATCCTAGTCTGGAACGTGATCCGCCCACATGCGCCGGATGACTACGAAGAGCGCCCAATGGATGATCCACATTGGGATTGGCAGTTCGATCCGCAGGTCAGAGAAGAAGTCCGCCCCGCCATCGCTGCTGAAGCCCAGACTGCTGCCTTCCTTTTGGAACAGGGCCTCAGCTTGACTCCGGATGCCACCAATCTTTTCTTAGACGCCGTTAGCGACAACCTACTGCCGGCATTCCAGCGATTGGAAGCAATGGCGCGTGGCGACTACTCGCCGGATGTCCATCAGCAGGGGTTCCCCCAATTTGCAGAGCTCGGGGGAAGTACTCCTGTCAAGGCGATGGAATTGTTCGAGGCTTGGACGAAAGCTGTGCAGCCGGCGGAAGGAACGGTCTACCGCTGGACCACCGTGTTCAAGGAAGCTGATCGACATTTTCCCGATGTCAGAAACATCAGCTTTGAAAAGGCCAAGACGTGGATGAACGGGCTGGTCAATGAATATCGGTCAGCCGGAACCGTTGCAGCCGCATGGCGGACTGCCCTGAAGACGGTCTTTGGTTGGGGTGTCGCAGAAAAGATCATCGACAACAATCCGTTTCCAGAGGTGCGCATCAGTGTGCCTCGGAAGAATACCGAGCGCGAAACGAAAGCCTTCGATGACGCCGAGATCAAGATTATCTTGGGCGCCGCGCTACGCTGCGACGACACCAAGTCCTACCGCGAGCGCGCATTTCGGTGGGTGCCTTGGATTTGCGCTTATACTGGTGCCCGCGCTGGCGAGATTACGCAACTGCGAGCGAGCGACATTCAGCAGCGCAATGGAATGCACTTCGCTAAGCTGACACCATCAGCCGGTAAAATAAAAACACGGAAGGCTCGGACGGTCCCTCTCCACGAGCACCTCATCGAACAAGGATTTCTCGATTTTGTTGAGCGTGCCCAAGGCCGGCCACTGTTTTACCCTACGAAGCAGCGTCCGGTCGCAAAGGTCGAAGATGGACCTCGGCAGAGCGCCGCTGAGCGCATGAGGTCTCAGGTTGGCACTTGGGTCCGCTCCCTCGGCATAACCGATCCAGAGATAAGCCCCAATCACGCATGGCGCCACACGTTCAAGGCCATGGCAGCTCGTGCAGGCATTGATGAACGTTACAGCGACGCAATCACCGGGCATTCGCCGGCGACAATAGGACGAGCTTACACGAAACCGCTGCCGGAGGACCTCGCCGAAGCCGTGAAGAAATTCCCAATGTACAAGCTAGACTGATGTGACCTCTGGGACCAACTCAATGCGCTACTCGGGAGGAAATCGCCGCCAAGTAGGCCGCTGCCGCGTAGCTGCAACCCCTTCGGGTATAATGCCAGTGAGCAATAACCGGCGTGCGGTCGCTGGGCACACCAACCCCTACATCGAGGCAACTTGAGAACCGTCGGAGAACGGTGCTCACATGGGGAAGGTTACAAGAGAAAGAACACTACGTTGTTGAAACACGCACTTTCCGCTGCCCCGGAGACGGAGGCATCTAATGGAGACGAGCTGCGCGATGCTGCCTTCGCTTCCCTTGAGGGACACGCGGGCACCGAAGCGGCGCAGGCTCTCACCGAGGCCGTTAATGAATTGGTGCTGAATCAGTTAGCCCACACAGAGTTTTTCGGGGAGCCCAGGGCGAACCGCAAGAAACTCAAGCCCGCCATCGCGGCGTTCCTAGCTGATTTGTTGAGCGCTGAGGGCAAATGGGTTTATCGATCACTCAAGAAGGACAGCTTCACGGGGCCGGGGGTAGGCGCGCGGGCCTTCATTGCTCTTCAGCAAGCCATGCGAGAGCTTGGCTTTGTGGACCATTATGGCGGTGTCGTTAGTCAATGGGTCCAATTTGACGAAAGCGGACCGGCGCTGGCTAACCGTCGATGGGCCGCGCGCTATCGTCCTACCAACAAGCTCATAGCGCTGGCGGGCGAGCACGGAATTAGCTTGGACAATGCGCTAGACCACTTCGACTACGGCTTGCCGAAGCAGCCGCTTCAGAAACGCGCCGCCAGCACATGGGATGGTGGCCGCAAGGTGCAAGGCCGCCGACTGAAGTTCGAGCACACGGACCTGTCCCTGAAGCTTGAAGCGGACGTGCGGGAGCTGAATGAGTTTCTTGCAAAGCAGACCTTCGGCGGTGGCTGCATACACCGAGGCTATGTCCGTATCTTCCAGAACGGGGACGCCGCAGACTTCAATTGGGATCAGGGCGGGCGTCTGTACAGCCAACCGGCAGACAAGAACTACCAGCAGCAGAGCGGCGAGAGCCGCCTTGACATGACAATCAATGGCTCGCCCGTAGTCGAAATTGATCTGCGAGCGAGCTACCTGACCATCTTCTACGCTTGGCATGGCTTACAGCTGGACAGGGAGCAGGACCCTTACGTTATCCCCGGACTCGGCGAGGAGGCGCGCGCCGTCGTGAAGCTTTGGGTGGCCGCGACGTTCGGGAGCACAGGGCCGTTGCACAAGTGGCCTACGGTCATCCTGGAGGATTACGAGGAAGAGCACGGCCATCCTCTGGACACCAATCGGTATCCTCCGGTCCAGCTAGGTGAGTTGATAATCAAGCACCACCCGCTTCTCCGCCAATGGGGCCAGCCGCTAAAGGACGGCCGGGTGCGTACTTGGGCTGATCTGATGTTCGACGAAAGCCGCGTTGTTGTCGCAGCGATGCAAGGGTTGATGCGGGATGGCGTCCCTAGCTTAGCAGTGCATGACAGCCTGATTGTACCCGAGCAGCATGAGCGCCAAGGCGCGATGGCGTTGATGGCAGCTTTCGGGGGGCAATTCCGCGTCAACCAAGTCCCCGTCAGCCCGAGCCTCAAAATCAACAGCAGGCAGGGAAAGCGCCTGTTTGTCCCGTGATGACCTTACTAACCCCTTGGCCCATATGGGGTTGAGGAGATAGCTATTAGCAACAGCTAAAGCCCCCCAGAGCACACACAGCGCACATCGCCTATAACGGAGAACGAATTTGGCTGTTAGCAGGCTGGGCTATAATCGCCGTATATGTGCCAACGGCTGGTGGTCTGGCTTTGGGGCCGAACAGGGTTATAGCGCGACAATCAGGATGAGAGCGGCGCGTCAATCAAGATGAGACGAGGCGGCCGAGTCAGGAGATAATTGACGCTGGCCGCCGGCTTGGCAAGCGTTGATTGACGCTGCGCGACAATCAAGCGGCGCTGCCAGCGTCAATCGCAGTCTTGTCGAGTTCGTTGGGGGTAGTGTGAACAGGCGGCCGGCCTGGACCGCGCTTGCGATCGAGGGCAACTTTTCGACGGTAACTTTCGACGTTCATCTCGAGGATCGTGGCGTGGTGGACCAAACGATCGATGGCAGCCAACGTCATTGCTTGGTCCGGGAAGATACGCCCCCATTCGCCAAATGGCTGATTGGCCGTGATCAGCAGCGAGCGTCGTTCGTAGCGGGCGGCGATCAACTCGAACAGCACACTGGTTTCCGCCTGATCCTTGCTCACATATGTGATGTCGTCGAGGATCAGGAGGTCATAGCGATCGAGTTTGCCGATCGCGGACTCCAGCGCCAGCTCGCGCCGCGCGACCTGCAGCCGTTGCACCAGATCAGTGGTGCGCGCGAAGAGAACGCGCCAACCGTTCTCGACGAGAGCCAGGCCGATCGCCGCGCCGAGATGGGTCTTGCCGCCGCCCGGTGGACCGAACAAGAGCAAATTGGCGCCGGCCTTCAACCAGGCGTCGCCGGCAGCGAGCGCCATCGCCTGTGCCTTTGATAGCATCGGCACGCTCTCGAAGTCGAAGGTGGCGAGCGTCTTGCCGGCGGGCAAACGCGCTTCCACCATGTGTCGCTCGATCCGACGGCGGGTACGATCGGATGCCTCGTGCTCGGCAAGGGCGGCGAGGAAGCGGGCGGCAGGCCACCCTTCCTTGTCCGACTGTGCGGCGAGCTTCGGCCAGATCGCCTTGACGCCCGGCAGGCGGAGCTCATTGAGAAGCAACTCGACACGAGCAGCATCGACGGAGGTGGCGATGCTGGTCATGCTGCCTCTCCCAGATTCGAGCGGCCCGACATGACGCTGACGGAGGCGAGTTCATCGTAGACGTCGAGCGGCGCCAGCTTGACGGCGACGCGCGGGATCGAGGCCGCCTCGGGTCGGAAGCGGTCGCGCAGCGCGGCAAGATCGGGTAACTGTCCGGCGTCCAGATCCATCGCGATCGCCTTGGCGAGCTCGGCTTCGCAGGCTCGCTCGTGGGCCAGCGCTAGAAGTTCGACCGTCACCTTGCAGGCGCGCCGATCGTCACCGTGCTCCCGCAAGGTCTCGAACAGGCGTCTGTAAGCGGCGCGCGGGAAGAGCTGGTCGCGATAGACGAGGTTGAGGAGCGCCATCGGCTTGCGCCGCAGGGCATGGATGACGTGCCGATAATCGACGACATGCCCGCCCTGGCTCTCCGACACAGGCCGACCGCGCCGCAACGTCACAACCGGCGTGACGCCGAGGAAGCATTCGAGCCGGTCGTCGAAGATGCGCACACGCAGGCGATGGCCAATCAGCCTTGAAGGAACGGTGTAGAACACGCGCCGCAGGATGAAGCCGCCTGACGACGTCACCGGGATCACTTTCTCGTCGAAGTCGGTCGTGCGGCCTTTCGGCAGCGGCGCCAATGCCTCCTTCTCGAGCGCGATCGGCTTGGCGAGATTGGCGTTGCGCCGGCCGACAATCTCGTCGACAAAAGCCCGGTAGGCATCGAGACTGGCGAAGTCGCGCGTCCCCCGCAGCAACAGCGCATCTTCCAGTGCGCGCTTGAGATGGCCGTGCGCACTCTCGATCGAGCCGTTCTCGTGTGCAATGCCCGCATTGTTGCGTGTTGGTGCCATGCCATAGTGGCCCATCAGCGCAGCGTAGCGCTGTGTCAGATCCTCACGCGCGTCAGCCGCCAGATTGCGGAACGCCGCCGATAGGCTGTCGCTGCGATGCTCCCGTGGAACGCCGCCAAGCGCCCACAGGGCGTTCTGCAAGCCCTCCGCCAGGGCGACGAAGCTTTCGCCCCCGAGCACGACATGGGCATGCTCGAAGCCGGAGAACGCCAACCGGAAGTGATAGAGCCGGTGATCGAGTGGCTCACCTACGATGGTAATGCCGAGCGCGCTCACGTCGGTGAAGTCGGACAGACCCAGCCGCCCGGGCTCGTGCTCTTGGCGGAAGATCACGTCCTGTTCGGGGCCGTTGAGCGCCCGCCACGCATTGATGCGCCGCTCCAGCGTGCGTCGGATGTTGGGGTTGAGGTCGCGATGCCGCCGGCGCAGTTCGTCCAGCACACCGATCACGCGGATGCCGGGAGCAGCCTTCAGGATCGGAACGATCTCGGCGTCCCAATAGGGCGCGAGTGGATCGGATCGTCGCCGGCCCCTCGGCGCCTTCTTCTGCGATGGCGGGCGCGCATCGCCCTCAATCCGATACGCACTCGCTTTCGAGAACCCCGCCTTGGCCGCGGCCGCTTCGGGGGACAATGTCAGTCGGTAGGTCATGTACAGCCTCATCTGGTGGTCGGTGATGTGAAGGCCAGGCAAGGCATCGATTCCCTCTTGTCGAGACGAATCAAAAGCTTGCACCAGCCCCGCCCAGCCGCCAGACGGGTCCAAAAACGCGCCACGCCGATGGGGACGGTCCTCCGGTCGGGCTACGCCCTCCCTTCGGTCCGTCCCCATCGGCGCAGTCTCACCTTGATTGTCGCTGGAGTCTCACCCTGATCGCCGCCGCGCACAGGGTCCCGAACCACAATGCCGCTGTAGGACTCTAGGAAGCCCGTGGGGGCCTTCGACGCTCGGCCCGGTCCTCCCCAGCGGGTAGCCAGACCGGCCACCAGTGGACTCCCTAGAGTCGTGCAGGACTCCCGCTCCGCGTGGGCGCTATAGGTGGGCCCCCACGGTACTTCCGGGAAGCACACCGCCCTGTTCAGCTCGACAGGGCCTCGGCCTTTAGCCCGACTTTTTGAAGCCATGTGGGCCCAAAGTTTCCGGGAAGGGCCCCCGGCCGCCCCGGAGTCCCTTCGCTAGCTATGCCGCAGCTAAATCAGGCGGCGCTTTGGCCGGTCCTCAGCTCTCCTCTAAAACCCGATAGACCGATGCGCGGCCAATCTTGAGGGTCTTGGCAATGTCCGACGCTCCCATGCCTTGGGCTCGCAACGCCTTGACCTGTGCGGGATCAATGGAAGCCTTGCGCCCTTGGTACACACCGCGCGCCTTTGCATCCGCAATGCCCTCAAGCTGACGCTCTCTGCGGAGGTTGGTCTCGAACTCAGCGAACACTGACAGCATGTCCAAGAAGCACTTGCCTGCTGCTGTGCCGGTGTCGATGGGCTGTTCTGTCGCCTTCAGGGATGCGCCGCGCGCCTTCACAGTGCGCACGATATCCTGAAGGTCGCCAACGGAGCGAGCGAGACGGTCAATCCGCGTTACCATGAGTGTGTCGCCAGCCCGCAGGAAATCCAGAACGGTGCGAAGCTCCTCACGGCCCGCCGTCGTGGTGCCGCTGCGCTTCTCAGAACGGATCAGGTCGCAGCCTGCCGCGCGCAAAGCGTTCTCTTGGAGGTCGAGGTGTTGATCGGTGGTGCTCACGCGGGCGTACCCGATAATGGTCATTCGCCAGTCCTGTCTCATTAGGTTTTAGACCATGAGACAGTGATGTCTCGTAATTCAAATGTCAACCCTATTGAGACGGTATTTCTGTCTCAGGAGAATGTCTCGGGAGGGTAGACCCCCACAAGACGACACCAGCCGTTGCAATTAGGCTCGTTTGCCGGTTGAGCAACTTTCGCCATGTCAGAAAAACACAAGAGCCCCCGGCAGTTTCCCGCCGAGGGCCTTTGGAGGTCGATCGTTTAGACGAACTTACCAGTTGCGCTGAGCGCGGAGCAGCAGCGTGAAGCTGTCCTGATCCTTCAGCTCGTAGGTAGCCAAGGGCTTGGCAAAGGTCGCGGTCGGCGTAACAGGACCAACCACACCGGCATACTTCTGATCAATACGCGTCCAGTTGAAGTCGGCCGAGAACGTCAGGTTCTTCACCGGGGTCCAACGGGTGATCACACCCACCTGGCCGACGTTGAAGTCAGGGTTACACGAGGTAACGCCTGGCACCGCGAAGAAGCCGGCGAAGCCGCCACCGCCGCAGAGGAAGTTCTTGGCCAGCGAGCCGAACGAGGCATGCGCATAGGCACCGTAGAGAGCGGTGTTCCAGTACGGATCCCAGTTATGGGTGAACGCGCCGCGGAAGCCCCAGGTCTTCACCGATTCCTGGTTGGAGCCGGGGACGAACACCGTATCAGGCGCATTGGCGAAGCCGACGCTCTGATAGGCGACGTCCGAACCGCTGTACATGGAGTACGAGCTACCCGCGAGGTTCTGGAAGTTGTAGCGGGTCGCGCCATCCGTGTAGACGCCCTGGATGTTGAGCGTGTCACCCGCACCGGTCGGGATGTTCTTGATCGACAGAGCGAGCTGAACCGCCCAGCCCCACTTGTCATCGGGGTGGCCAGTGATCTCGCTCGCGCCGTAATAGGCAACGTGGTTGTCATGCGCAGCAACCGACGCCTGGAACAGACCCCAGGCCTGGTCAACACGGACCATAGCAACGAGGTTCGGCGAACGCGAACCGCCGACGGCGTTCGAGCCATAGGAACCGCCAAGGGCGCCGGCAGCAGTGATGCCAAACAGGTTGAGGTTGCCTGCCTGATAGTAGGCCGTCGCGTCTTCCGCCGAGAACGCCGCCGTCACGCCCTGACCGAAGTCAGCGGTGTAGGTGAACTGGTTGACGCCAGTGACCGTGCCGCTGCCGCCGACGAGGCTGTCGATGTTGTTGCCGGGATAGTTGGTCCAGGGCGCGTCGAACTGCGACACGGCCTTACCCATCGTGAAGCCGGCGAACTGGATGAAGGCGTAGTACACGCCGAGCGAACCGCCCGAGGTACCGCCGTCCGACGGGTTGAGGGTGGTGGTACCAGCCGTCGTGAAGGTGCCTGCGGTCGTGCCCGTGGCCGAGCCGGTGCCGACATAGCCGGCGGTGGTCCAGGAGAACGTCGCATCGAAGAAGGTGCGGACGACGCCGTATTCGGTGGCGGTGCGCGTGTCGATGTTGAGGTCTTCACGAGCACGCATCGTGTAGTAGTTGCTCAGGCGGTTGTGGGCGCCGGCGGGCGCGCCGTTCTGAATGCCGTAGATGCTGTTCGTGTTCAGCCCGACTTCAGCACGCAGATAGCCACCCAGCTTGATGCAGGTGTCAGTGCCGGGGATGTAGTAGAATCCTGCACCGTACAGGGAGCAGATCTTCACGTATTCGACCGCCTTGGCCTTCACGGGAAGATCGGCTGCCTGCGCCCCGCCAACGGCGATCAGACCCGCCGCAGAGCCGAGCAAAAGGCTCTTTACCAACTTCATGTTAAACCTCCAAGTTTGAAGCTTCGTACAAACCGCTGTACAAAGCCATTTGAACTGCCCGCGAAAAGACGTTGGAAATCAACGCATCCTCGTAGCTTAGGTCTACTTAAGCGAATGACCTAAACGGGACGACCTTGGGATGCCCCCCTCCGTCGCTCAGTCACAATTACCGAACGTCCTTGCACACACAACAAAAGAACACTCCGAAGCGGGCCTATGAAACGTGTTTTCCAACGGGTGTTGCACAAATAACACGTAGATGTGATCGCGGCGCACTCGCAACACTTTGTTTTTATTGATGTTTTCAGAGAGGTTCCGCTTGCCGTCAAAATTCCGCACCTAAGGCGCGGCGAGCGGAGGGCCGTGATGTGGCGACCCAGGCGCGCTCGAATCGTAGAATCGGACGAGACTCAAGCACCTCCGAATCTCGCTCAGCCCAACGGTTATCGATGGCGGCGAAACGGCCTTGGCCCCGACAGGCGAGGCCAGATCTCGACCAGGTCAGCTCTCTCTATGTGTGATGCGGGGGTATCTATGTCCGGGCCAGCTTGGCTGGCGGAGACGGAGGGATTCGAACCCTCGATAGGCCTTTACAAGCCTATAACGGTTTAGCAAACCGCCGCCTTCAGCCACTCGGCCACGTCTCCAATACGCCGGGTATGCCCGACACGGCGGCGGGCCGCAAGCGGCAGAATTGAGGGCGGCGGGTTCTTTTCACCTGAAAGCTGACGAGCGGCCGGCGGCGCAAGCCTCGCGAATGGATCCTCGCGGCGAGTTCCTGCGATTCGCACTGACCTTATATATGCGTGCGCGCGTCTAGCGGCTGGATCGCCAGATCCGCCAGTGCGAGGGCGATATCAGCACCGCCTCACCCGCCCAGACGTTGAACCAGACGCCAGACCTGCGCCGGCATGGAAAAGTCCAGGGCAAAATGCCCGTCTTGTGGAGCCGACCGAGTTCCAGATCGCAATCGTCGGGCGCGATCTGAATCGGAAGCCATCGGCCATTGTTTGGCCCATTCTGGTCGGGATCGCTCATACCGTGCGGATCTAGGGGACCGCACGACGAGGGAATTTGATCCAGCGCAACCGAGCTCACCCGTGGAAACACGGATGCGGATGCGATTCTCAGTTCAGTGGGCGGAGACCCACGCCCTCGCCTCGCGCTGCGCGGCAGAGATCTCGGCGTCCGACATCTGCCCGGCGACTTCCTGGCGCAGCGCGACGGCGTCCTTGCGGCCCTTCAGCGCGGCGAGGTTGAACCATTTATGCGCGGCAACGAGATCGACGAGGCCGGAGCGGCCACTCGCCCAATAGATGCCGCGCTCGAACAGCACATCCGAGAGCGCGCTCGCGTCGATCGGCGTCGCGGTCTCCAGATCGAAAGTACCCTGAAACATGTCGCATCCCCTTTTTCTTATGCCGTCTCGTTCCCTCGAGCGCGGCTCCCGTCCAACTCTGATGTGCATGCCCCTTCCCGGGATCGTGCACTGTTCAACTCATCCCCATTGCCGTTTGCCGGCTTGTTGGAGGCGATGATGGCGGGCAAATTTGAATGGCAGTTTAAGTATCGCGATGAAGCAGACGTAAACGCGAACGCGCGGTGCCTGCGCAGGGAATTCGAAAAGTCCCTGACTTGCAGATACTTCTGCAATTCGTCAGATTCGGTTTACCTTGCGATTTTGGGAGAACGATAACCATCGCGCGCGGTGGCGGATGTCCTGCGGTTACGATTTGTCGGAGCGGATCGCCGTCGTGGCCGCGCCCGCCCTGTCATGCCCCGCCACCGGGTCTCGCCTCCGGCGAGCCCGATGACAGGCTCCGGCGGGGAATGCGGTACGCCGCGGCGGATCTACTCAACCACCGCCGTCTCGGAGAATTGGATCGCCCGGTCGAGCGGGGCGATGACACCGCGAACGGAGAAGCGGCGTGCGAACAGCGTGCAATCAGGCCGCAGCCCTTGCCTGCCCAAGGCAGTGCGAGCAAGGCGCGCGGCCGCGTCGCGGTCAGATCAGCAATGTCGGGAAAGGAATGCCGGCAATGCCCCGGCTTCAAGAGAACGAGGGCGTCGGCGAACACGTCAGGACCAGATTCCACGTTGGCCCGAAGGCCGCTTGTGAAATTGCGGAGCCCCTTGAGGAGAACCGCACCGAACGAAGAAAACTCGTTTCTTCTGCCGGACCGCGAAAGAGAAACGATCCGACCGTTGACCTGATGTCTCGCCGACACCCTCTATCGTCGACCAGAACCTTTAGGAGGCGCTGATGACGTGCCGGCTATCTGGAGCCGGCAACTTCAGAAGCGAAGTTACTTCTTCTTCTTCGCGACCTTGCGGGTCTTCTTCGCAGTCTTCTTCACTGCGCTCTTCGCCTTCTTCGCCTTCTTCGCTTTCTTGGCCATGTTGCCCTCCGATGTGTGAGATGGCTTTAATCGCTGCGTGCACTCGGGGATCGAATGCACTTCATCCCGAATACACCAACACGAAGAAAAAAACAGCGTCTCGCTTAAAGAAGTGTTGACGGCGCAACGCGCGTGCGCTTGGCGAGCGCGACGCAAGCGCACTGCATCACGTGTGCTTGCGATCGCAGAGAGTGGGCGCATCGTCGGCGTTTGCGACGGATGCGATTGCAGAAAAACACTATGCAGCAAGTATTTTTCCGCGCGCATGCATCGCGCATGAGCAACGCGATGATGAGCGTCGCGAGTCGCGCGATCGCCTCGCGAAGGCGTTTCGCGGACTCTGAGTCGCGACTTTTGGCAACGAAAAAATTTTCATGCTTAACGGCGCGAACGCTCGCCTGAGCATGTGCAAGCCGCCGTTTTGCGCGAATCGCGCGCTGGCGATTCGGCCGCCGTATCACCATCGATCGGGATGAAGTTTACCGCCGAGGATGCGCGCGAGCGTCGCACCAAGAGCGGAAAGCGAGGTGACGAAGCGTGTTCGTCACCTCATTCAAACGCGCGAGGCTAGACGCCGAGCTTGGACTTGAGCAGCTCGTTGACGCTCTGCGGGTTGGCCTTGCCGCCGGACGCCTTCATCACTTGGCCGACGAACCAGCCGAGCGACTGCGGCTTGCCCTTGACCTGCGCGGCCTTGTCGGGATTGGCCGCGATGATGTCGTCGACAACCTTTTCGATCGCCGAGAGGTCGGTGACCTGCTTCATGCCGCGGCTTTCCACCAGCGCGCGGGGATCGCCGCCCTCCTGCCAGACGATCTCGAACAGATCCTTGGCGATCTTGCCTGAGATCGTGCCCTCGCCGATCAGGTCGATGATCCCTGAGAGCTGCTCGGCGTTGACGGGAGAGTCCGTAATACCCCGGCCTTCCTTGTTGAGACGGCCGAACAGCTCGTTGATCACCCAGTTCGCCGCCATCTTGCCGTCACGGGCGCGGTTGGCAAGCTTGTCGAGCACCGTCTCGTAGAACACTGCGCTCTCGCGCTCGGCGACGAGCACGCTGGCGTCGTAGGCCGACAGGCCGAAATCGGCGACGAAGCGCGTCTTCTTCTGGTCCGGCAGCTCCGGGAGCTCAGCCTTCAGCTCGTCGACGAATTCCTGGCTGAACTCCAGCGGCAGCAGGTCGGGATCGGGGAAGTAGCGATAGTCGTGCGCCTCTTCCTTGGACCGCATCGAGCGCGTCTCGCCCTTGTTGGGGTCATAGAGCCGCGTTTCCTGGTCGATCGCCCCGCCATCCTCCAGAATTTCGATCTGACGCCGCGCCTCGTACTCGATCGCCTGGCCGATGAAGTTGATCGAGTTCATGTTCTTGATCTCGCAGCGGGTGCCGAGCGGACCGCCGGGCTTGCGCACGGAGACGTTGACGTCGGCACGCAAGCTTCCTTTCTCCATGTCGCCGTCGCAGGTGCCGAGATAGCGCAGGATCGAGCGTAGCTTGGTCACATAGGCCTTGGCCTGCTCGGCATCGCGGATGTCGGGCTTGGAGACGATCTCCATCAGCGCCACGCCGCAGCGGTTGAGGTCGACATTGGACATGGTCGGCGACCGGTCGTGCAGCAGCTTGCCGGCGTCCTGCTCCAGATGCAGCCGCTCGATGCCGACGGTGACGCTGCGGCCGCCGTCGAGCTCGACCAGCACCTCGCCCTCACCGACGACCGGCGACTTGTACTGGCTGATCTGGTAGCCCTGCGGCGAGTCCGGATAGAAATAGTTCTTGCGGTCGAACACCGAACGCAGATTGATCTTCGCATTGAGGCCGAGCCCGGTCCGGACAGCCTGTCTGACACATTCCTCGTTGATGACGGGCAGCATGCCGGGCATCGCGGCGTCGACGAGCGACACGTGGCTGTTCGGCTCGCCGCCGAACGCGGTCGAGGCGGCCGAGAACAGTTTCGAGTTCGAGGTCACCTGCGCATGGATCTCCATGCCGATGACCATCTCCCAATCGCCGGTGGCGCCCTTGAGAAGCTTGTGCGTGGCCGTGCTCATGTCTTGCTCCCGAGCAGCGTGGCCGCGATCCGCTGCCACTCTGCTTCCAATGAATCCTTTGCTGTGGGCTGGCCGGCCTGGCGGTACCAATAGCCGGCATTGCCGAGATCGCCTTCGACGCGGTGCAGGTAGGCGTGCACCCAAGCCGCCTCGCGGCTGCTCTCGTCCTGGACGATCTTGTGCGCGCGGTCCCAGTCGCCTTTGGCCGCCCACCAGAGTCCGGCGAGCGGCGCGTTCAATTCCGGCGCTGGCGCCGCGCCGTCGAGGCTCGCAATGAACGCCGCGACATTCACCACCACCTCGCGGGCGTGAAGCGGCCGGCGGCCTGCTCGATCACCTCGCCGAGCGAGAACAGCGTCTCCTCGTCGAAGGGACGGCCGATCAGTTGCAAGCCGAGCGGAAGGCCTTGCGCGTCCTTGCCGGCGGGCACGGCGATGCCGGGCAGGCCCGCCATGTTCACGGTCACCGTGAAGATGTCGTTGAGGTACATCTCGACGGGATCGGCGCCGCCCTTCTCGCCGATGCCGAAGGCCGCCGACGGCGTCGCTGGCGTCAGGATGGCATCCACGCCCTTTGCGAAGCAGTCCTCAAAATCCTTCTTGATCAGTGTGCGCACCTTCTGGGCGCGCAAATAGTACGCGTCGTAATAGCCGGCTGAGAGCACATAGGTGCCGATCATGACGCGGCGCTTCACCTCTGCGCCAAAACCTTCGGCGCGGGTGTTTTCGTAGAGTTCGATGATGTTCTTAGCCGGTTCGCGCAGGCCGTAGCGGACACCGTCATAGCGCGCGAGGTTAGAGGAGGCCTCCGCCGGCGCCACGATGTAATAGGCCGGCAGAGCATATTTGGTGTGCGGCAGCGACACCTCGACGAGCTCGACGCCGGCACTCCTGAGCCAGGCCGCGCCCGCTTCCCAAAGTTTTTCGATCTCCGCCGGCATGCCATCGAGGCGATACTCCCGGGGGATGCCGATCTTCATGCCCTTCACGGACTTGCCGATCGCAGCCTCGTAGTCTGGCACCGGAATGTCGGCCGAGGTGGTGTCCTTGGGATCGTGACCCGCCATGGAGCGTAGCAGCATCGCGCTATCGCGCACGCTGCGCGCGATCGGACCGGCCTGATCGAGCGAGGAGGCAAAGGCGACGATGCCCCAGCGCGAGCAGCGGCCATAGGTCGGCTTGATGCCGACGGTCGCGGTGAACGCCGCCGGCTGGCGGATCGAGCCGCCGGTGTCGGTCGCGGTCGCGCCCATGCAGAGCAGCGCCGCGACGGCCGAGGCCGAACCACCGGATGAGCCGCCGGGCACCAGCGTCGTGTTCGAGCCGTCGCGCCGCCAGGGATTGCCGACCGGGCCGAAGCACGAGGTCTCGTTCGACGAGCCCATCGCGAACTCATCATTGTTGAGCTTGCCGAGCATCACCGCGCCGTCGCGCCAGAGCTGCGAGGTCACGGTGGACTCATAGGTCGGCACGAAATTGCCGAGGATCTTCGAGCAGGCCGTGGTGCGCACGCCCCTGGTCGCGAACAGATCCTTGATGCCGAGCGGGATGCCGGCGAGCGGACCGGCGTCGCCCTTGGCGATCCTGGCGTCCGCCTCGCGCGCCATGCTGCGCGCCTGGTCCGGCGTCTCCATGACGAAGGCATTGAGCACGCGCGCGGCTTCGATCGCGGAAAGATGCGCGTCGGTCAGCTCGAGCGACGTGAAGGTCTTGGCCGCGAGGCCCTTGCGGGCCTCGGCGAGCGTCAGCGATGTCAAATCGGTCATTTATTGATCGGGCTGCAGAAGAACGGAGACAGGGTCTTGTCGTTGGCCGGGTCGTCTTTTTTGGCGGCTGCTTTCGCGGCGGCCTCGATCTCGTCGAGCACGGCATTGACGGCGACGTTGGGATCGGCAGCCTTGCCCTGCCGCTCCATCTTGTCGAGATAGTTCATATAGGCCTGATAGGCCTTCTCATCGTCGCAAAGCAGGCACATCGGACTACGTCCTGAATTAAATTACTCGACGACCTTGGGCACTAGGAAGAAGTGTCCTTCGGTCGCAGGCGCGTTCGCAACGATATCGTCGGCGATCTCGCCGTCATTGACCACGTCTTGCCGCTTCTTCATCTGCATCGGAGTGACCGAGGTCATCGGCTCCACGCCCTCGACATTGACCTCCGAGAGCTGCTCGACAAAGGCGAGCATGGCGTTGAGCTCGCCCTGCAGATGCGGAACCTCGCCCTCGGAAACCGCAATGCGCGCCAGATGCGCGATGCGGCGGACGGTAGCGGCGTCGACGGACATTATATAAGGCCTCTCACGGCAAAACCTAACCGCCGTATAGCAGAGGCCGCTTTTGCGCCGCAACCGGCGCTTCCCGCCTAGCCAGCAAGGGCTTTCATGCGGGCCAGCGCCGATTTGGCGAGATCCCGGGTCAATTCGGCCGCCGGGACCTCGCGGCCGAGGGCTACGGCCTGGCCGGCCCAGAGATTGGTGAAATCTACCCTGCCCTGCTTTTCGGCAGCCGCCTTGAGCGGCCCCAGCGCGGTCGCGGCATGGGGAAAGGGCGGCGCGTCCGGCGACACCGGGCCCGCCTCGCGCATCAGGCGGTTCTGGACACCGCGCGCCGGACGGCCGGTCATGACATTGGTGATGACGGTCGACTCGTCGCCCGCCTCGGCAAGCACCTTGCGGCCTCCGGCCGTGACCTTGGATTCCGGACAGCGCAGATAGGCACTGCCGATCTGCACACCGGATGCACCGAGCGCAAAGGCCGCGGCAATGCCGCGCCCGTCCGCAATGCCGCCGCATGCGATGACAGGCACCTTCACGGCGTCGACGACCTGCGGCACCAGCGCGAACGTACCGGGCTGCTCGGCGATCTTGTCGGTCAGGAACATGCCGCGATGACCGCCCGCCTCCGCGCCTTGCGCGATCACGGCATCGACGCCGTGCTGCTCGAGCCAGACCGCTTCCTTCACCGTAGTGGCGGACGAGATCACGAGGCAGCCGGCTGCCTTGACGCGCTTGAGCAGAGTTTGCTCCGGCAAGCCGAAGTGAAAGCTGACGACTTCCGGCTTCAGCTCCTCGACGACCTCGCGGAAGGCCGCATCGAACGGCGCACGGTTCGCCGCAGCGATCGGCGCGGCGGGATCGAGGCCATGCTCGGTGTAATAGCCCGCCAGCCGCTGCTTCCAGCGCGCCTCAGCCTCGGCCGTGAGTTCGACAGGCGTGTGGCAGAAGAAGTTCATGTTGACCGGCGCCTTCACGCGCTGGCGGATGAGACCGACCTGCTCGCGTGCCTTCTCCGCCGAGACCATCGCGCAGGGCAGCGACCCCAGCGCCCCGCCCTGCGCGGCCGCAATCACCAGCTCCGCATCCATCACGCCCGCCATCGGCGCCAGCACGATCGGGAATTCGGTCTTGAAGAGATCGATCAGTCGACGGTCAGGCCACATGGGTGTTCTCTCACTACTTGTTTTCCTTACCCTCCCCTGGAGGGCCCTCCAGGGGAGTGTGGAAGAGCGTGCGTACCTCTCACCGAGTTGCGCTGTCCGGCAAGCAGCTGCTCGGCTTCAGCCGCAATGCGTTCGACGATCTCCGCGGCAGACGGAATGTCATGGATCAGGCCGACCGCCTCGCCGGCAAAAACCGCAGCAATCTCGAAATTGCCTGCGGCCTTCGCCGCAGCATACTCCACGGCGACCTCGCTTGCGCGCTGCATCAACTCGATCTCACGACCGGTCCAGCGCTTGATGTGATCATTGACCAGCGAGCGCGCGGTAAATGGCGCCGGCCAGAACAGATTTCGCGACCAATCGAACACGACGCCGCGCACGGTGTCATTGCTATCGGCTTCACGAATGCGTCGCTTCGCTTCCCCCGCGCCATTGGCCTCCAGGCTCGCATAAAAGCGCGTGCCGATCAGCACGCCAGATGCGCCGAGCATCATCATTGCGGCGAGGCCTCGGCCATCGGCGATACCGCCGGCCGCGACGACCGGCACGCGCCCTGCCGCGAGATCGACGATCGCAGGCACGATGTCGATCGTGGTGCGTGATGCGCCATGGCCGCCGGCCTCGGTACCTTGTGCAATCAGGATGTCCGCCCCGGAATCGAGCCCTTGCTTCGCCATGTCCTCGCTCTGCACCTGGCAGATCAATCGCGCGCCGCCCGCCTTGATGCGCGGCGCGAACGGCGCGGGATCACCGAATGACAGCATGATGGCCTGCGGGCGAGCGTCGAGTGCGATGTCGAGCAATTCGGGCTGTTTTGCCAGACTCCAGGTGATGAAGCCGATACCAAACGGCGCAAAGCCCTTCAGCTCTGCGGCCTCTGTCTGAAGCCGGGCACGGTCGCCGTAGCCACCACCCAGGATGCCGAATCCGCCAGCCCCGCTGACAGCGCGGGTCAGCCGGCTGCCGGCGATGGTGTCCATCGGCGCCGACAGGATCGGATGCTTGATCCCAAGAAGGTTCGTCAGCGACGTCGCGATCGGCATGCGTCCTCCCACTCTGGACAGGAAGATTAGGCGCGAATAGCATTCTCTAAAATTGAATTCTAGAGAACGGTACCATCTCAAAAACGGAACGGCGCCATGGAACTCAGCGATCTCCAGACCTTTGCCGCCGTCGCCCACACCGGCGGCATCACCCGCGCGGCCGAAGAGCTCAACACGGTGCAGTCCAACGTCACCCAGCGCGTGAAGGCGCTGGAGGCGGAGATCGGGACGCCGCTGTTCGAACGTCACAGCCGCGGCATGACGCTGACTGGCGCCGGCAAGCGCCTCCTGCCCTACGCGCAAAAAATGGCGGCGCTGTCGCGCGAAGCCTTGCTCGCCGCGCGTGACGATGGCGAGCCGAAGGGGCCGCTCGCGATCGGATCGATGGAGACGACGGCGGCCGTGCGGCTGCCACCGCTGCTGGCGGACTTCCATCGCCGTTTCCCCGCCGTGCGACTTTCCTTGCGCACCGCGCCGACTGCCGACCTCGTCGCCGCCGTGCTCGACGGCACGCTCGACGGCGCCTTCGTCGCGGGCCCGATCGCACATGCCGATCTCATCGCGACGAGCGCCTTCCGCGAAGAGCTGGTGCTGGTCAGCGCACGTCGCTGGGCTTCGCTGGCCGAGCTGCGCGCCGGCACGCCGGAATCCGGCCCGACCGCGCTGGTGTTCCGCACCGGCTGCACCTACCGTCAGCGGCTCGAGCAAGTGTTCGTCGAGTTCGGCTGGCCGTCGGCCGCGCGCTTCGAGCTCGGCACGCTCGATGGCATGATCGGCTGCGTCGCCGCCGACATGGGCGTGACGCTGCTGCCGCGCGCGGTGGTCGAATGCAGCGCGATGAACGGCAATGTGTCGATCCACACGTTGAGCGCCTCGCACGGGCGCGTCGAGACCCTCTTCATCCAGCGCTGCGCCGGCCATCAAACCAGCGCGCTCAGTGGCTTTGCTGCGTGCCTAACGAAAGATGACGACGTCATCGCGGCCTGACGCGACGCAATCCGTTCCACCGCGCGAAATTCACTGTCACAAATCTGTCGTACTTGAATCAATCCACGCTGCGTTGCGTTCAGCCGTCGCAACGCAGCACGTCGAAAAACTTTGAAGGCCGCTCTCCTTCTACGTTAGGATGAATGACTGGCCAGCGCGAAACCATAACGAAGCCAAAACATCGGGAGGATTGTCGATGCGCAATACGCTCGTATTGTGCTGTGTCGCTGCGTTGTCGGCGATAACAGGAACTGCAAGCGCACAGGACTGGACCAAATCGAAATGGGGGCCGAACGACGAGATCGGCGCCGCCAACTACATGACACCCGAGCTCGTGGTGAAAGCGGCGTCGCTGGTGAAGACCGGCAAGACCTATGCCCTCGGCATTCCCGTCACGCCGCAGACACCAGCCTATCCGCCGCGCGCGTTCAAGCTGACCATCGTGCAGCCCGGACAGGCCGGCAGCCCGGGTCTCGGTCCCAACAAGGCGACGTATAACGACGATATCCTCGACACCTGGGTCGGCATCGGCAGCCAGCTCGACGGGCTCGGCCATCTCGGCGTCGAGCATGTCTATTACAACGGCAACAAGCTCGCCGATTTCGCCGATCCCAACGGGCTGAAGAAGCTCGGCATCGAGAAGGTGCCGCCGATGGTCACGCGCGGCGTGCTGCTCGACATGGCCGCTTATTTCAACACCGACGTGGTCAAGGAAGGCACCGCCTTCAACGTCAAGGAGATCGAGGAAGCCGCCAAGAAGCAAGGCGTCGAGATCCGCCAGGGCGACGTCGTCATCTTCCACACCGGCTGGCTCAGCCTGATCGGCAAGGATGACAAGCGCTATTCGGCGGGCGAGCCCGGCCTCGGCGTCGAGGGTGCGAAGTACCTGACCGGCAAGGGCGTCGTCGCGATCGGCGCCGATACCTGGGCGCTCGAGGTGCTGCCGTTCGAGTCCAAGAACGTGTTCGAGGTGCACCAGATCCTGCTCGCGATGAACGGGACCTACATCCTCGAGAACATGGACACCGCTGCGCTCGCCCGGGACAAGGGATACGAATTCCTGTTCGTGCTTGGCCAGCCGCGCTGGACCGGCGGCGTGCAGGCGATGATCAATCCGATCGCAATCCGCTGACGTCCACACGGGCCCGAAGGAAAGTCGGGTGAGGATCATGCAGTGTCTCTGCAGAGCGCACCGCTGCCCTCACCCGAACGCCACATCGGTTTCGCGGCTCGGCGAACCGAAGCACTATCTGACTCGAATGTCCTCATACGACTCGATCCGGCGCGGGCCGACTGAGGTCGCCTCGTGCGAATCCGCGTCCACGAGATTGCCGAAGTCGAGCCTGGTCAATTTCATCAGGTCTGCGATCGAGACCTGGAAGACGCTGACATCCTCTTCGGACAACCGCTCGAGCAAATCCGCCTCCTGGATCCGGTCGATCTCCATGACCTGCTTTCGCTGGCTCATCAGGAATGCCGCCGCCTTGAGACCGTCGTCGTCGCGTCGGATCAGGATTTTCCAGAAGTATTTCGGAATTTGAACGCCACCGAAGCTCGGATCCTTGTGCGACTTGCCGGCCGGATTGGGCAAATCCGATCCGTCGGCATCCGGTCCGTCGAAGACCGGACCGTTCATCACGATGCCCTTCTCCTCGCCTTCGAGCAGGACATCGCGCGTATAATCCTCCAGTCCGGCCCAGAGTTGCTTGCCCTGGTTGAACGAGAAGAATTGCGGCGAGCAATTGGTGAAATGGAAAGAATCGTCGCCATGCTGCTTGGCGGCGGCGACGGTGTCGCCCCAGGTCGCATCGAGACGGCGCACGAGATGACCGCGATCGAACGGATTCTTGCTGCGGTCGGCCTCGAACGTCGCCTGCTTGCGGTAGAACTCGTCGCCGATCTGGGCCTCGTCGTCGATGCGTGGATCGCGCAGCCAGGAATCGCCTTCGCGCTTGCCGACGTCCTGCTGCTCGCCGCCGTCGATATTGACGCAGCTGAAGAAGGCGAGCCTGCGCGCCTTGTTCATGACGACGCTATAGTTGAAATATTTCAGCTCGGACTGCTTGGAGCTGCCCTTCAACATCGCAACCCGGGATTTGAGGGCGGCTGGTATCTTCGGCAAGGGGACGGAAAATTTGCCGCTGCCGAGAAAATTCGCCTTGTAGCCGGGCCGCGATTTCAGCGTGCTTTGATCGATGTGCACCGCCTCCATGGGCAGGCCGTTCTTCGCGCTGATGTGAGGCAACAGGCCGACCGGCGGGACGATCAAGGGCTTGCCGCCGTTCTGCATGCCGCCGTTCGGCGCTCCGCCATTGCCCCCAAGGTTCGGAACGGGCGCCGGCGGAGCAATGTCCTTCCTGAACATTGGCAATGGCACGCGGATCGGGACCACCAGCGAGCTTCCGTCGACAGACTGCTCGACCCAGACACTCGCTCCGAAGGGAGCTGCGGCGGCCGGACGCGGGACTTTCGCGACCTCCTGCCGGGTCGGCGGCTCCTCCTCGTCGAGCACCGGCTTGATCAGAGGAAGTGAGCCCACGGAAACCTTGAGATCGGCGACGATCGCGCTGATCCGGATGCCCTCGTTGGCGATCCAGTCGATCGAGGTTTCGTCCATCGAGGCCTCCCACACTCTGCCATCCTTGGTCAGCGTGCGGCCTCGCGCGTCCTTCCTCGGGACGCCGCTGTGGTGCAGCGCGACCACCTGCCAGAAGCGGTTAAACGCCGGCGAGCCCGACGAGCCGGCCGTGGTATCGGTGTTGTACCAGAGGAAGTCACCGACATATTTGAGCAGCTTGTTCTCGCGGACGCAGACCTGCTTCATCTGCCCGCTGGGATGCTGGACGATGGTGAGGTACTCGCCAGGGTCAGCCTTGCCGGGCGCGCCACTGAGCGGCAGCCATCCCCAATCCTCGAGGTGCTCATCGCCTGACAGCGAGGTCGGCGCCACCGCGACGAGCGAGAAATCAAGCCTGTCGTTAGTGTAGAAGAATTTGCCCGGCTCGAATCCGAATCTGACCGGCACGCGCTCTTGTCCCGAAATGTCCAGTTCGTAGTTGAAATCGGCGATCGAATTGGCTGCATCGGACGGCTTGCCGAAGACATGATGGTTCGTGAGCAGCAGGCCCGGCCCGATCAGAAAGCCCGAGCCATAGCCGAGCAGATTTGACCTCATATCCCTGAGCTGGATGCGACAGACCGGGCGCGAGGCCGCCGTACCCTTGGCGAGGTAGTTGATGCTGTCGAGATCGTTGCCCTGGATGATCCGCTCGAGGCCGATCTCGGCCGCCTGCACGTCCCGTGTCTCGGCGAAAAGCTGGCGCTGGCGCAGGCGTTTCTTCTCGACCGTCATCTCGATCGGGCCGTCGCCCAATTTCCGGTTCAAGGCTTCCGGTGAAAACTCGGCTTGCTTGAATCGCCTTTCTGAGCCCGCGATCAGGCTTGGCTTGATGAACATGATGACCTCTCGAAAATTCGGATGAATATCGACGTGCGGACGCTGAAAATTGCGCCAAGGCTGCAATGCGGCCTGATCTGCCGTTCACTGCCAATGATTGTTCAAATCGGGGTTGGGCCCCCTACTACTTTAGCCTCATAATCCTATCGCGCCACAACCAACGCGTCAATTGATGCCGGCTGCCGCGCGCGCGGCATCATGTCATGGGGAGTGCTTTGCTTGTGTGAACTACGCAACAAATGATCGATCTTCGCGCATGTGTGCGTCACGGTTTCGAAAGGCTCAGACGGGTCCAAAGACGAGCTTCCGTCGCTAGCCCTTCCGGTGCCACCGCCGCAGTGCCACCAGAGCCCAGATCGCCTCGACCAGGCCGAACGGCCAGGCGCCCTGCAGGAAGCCGTAGGCCGAGCCAAGTGCGCAGGACACCGCGAACAGCAGCACCAACCAATGGCTGCGGTCTTCCAGTGCATAGCAGACCAGCATCGCCGTCACGGCAAACAGGCCGAATAGTGTCAGTGCATCCATGTCCAGGGTTCACTCCGCAGCGCGACGCGTGATATGCGCTAAGGCCATGCCCGCTCTTATCCTGCCACTCGTCGATGCTGCAACCCACTGGCCCGCACGCGGCGCGCTGATCGGGCTCGACCTCGGTACCAAGACCATCGGCGTTGCCGTGTCCGATCCCGACCGGCGGCTAGCGACCGGCGTCGAGACGATCCAGCGCAAGGCATTCAAGCAGGATGCCGCCCGACTGCTCGCAATCGCGGCCGAGCGCAAGGCGACCGGTTTCGTGCTGGGCCTGCCCATCAACATGGACGGCAGCGAGGGCCCGCGCGCGCAGTCGACGCGCGCCTTCGCCCGCAATCTCGCCGGCCTGACCGCGCTCCCCATCGGCCTCTGGGACGAGCGGCTCTCGACCGCTGCGGTCGAGCGCGAGCTGATCGGCATGGATGTCAGCCGCGCCAAGCGCGCCGAGGTGATCGACGAGCATGCCGCGATCTTCATCCTGCAAGGCGCGCTCGACCGCCTCGCCAATCTTCGCGCTAGCCCGGGGATCGACTGATCCATGGCCGTCGTCATCGCGGCGCTGCTGCCGGTCTTCGTCCTCATCGTGCTCGGCGTCGTGCTGAAGCGCAGCCTGATGCGGCTCGACACGCAGTGGCACGGACTGGAGCGGCTGACCTATTTCGTGCTGTTTCCGATGCTGCTGATCCAGACGCTGGTGAAGGCCGACCTCTCCAAGGTGCCGGTCGCCGGCGTCGGCGGCGCGCTACTGCTGTCGGCGCTCGCGATGTCGCTGCTGTGCCTCGCGTTGCGCCCCGCTTTGTCGCGGCTCGGCATCGACGGCCCCGCCTTCACCTCGATCTTTCAGGGCGCAACGCGCTGGCAGACCTTCGTCGGGCTGTCGGTCGCCGCCAACCTGTTCGGCGACGTCGGGCTGGCGCTCGCCTCCGTGGCGATGGTCGCGATCATTCCCCTGGTCAACGTGCTCAGCGTCGTGGTGCTCGCCCATTACGCCGCGCCTGAAAAGCAGTCCGCACGCGCCATCGTCATGACGGTGATCCGCAATCCCCTGATCTGGGCCTGCGTGATCGGCCTTGTCGTCAATCTGACGCACCTGCCGCTGCCGAAACTCTGGCACGAGGTGGCGGATGCGCTGAGCCGCTCCTCGCTCGCGATCGGCCTGCTCGTCACCGGCGCCGGCCTGCATCTCGAAGGCCTCTTGCGCCCGAGCCTGGGAGCGGCGATCGGCGTCGTCTTCAAGCTCGCGCTGATGCCCGCGCTCGCGCTGGTGCTCGGTGCCTGGTTCGGGCTTTCCGGCAACAGCCTCGCGATCGTGGCGATCTGCGCAGCGGTGCCGACCTCGCCCAGCGCCTATGTCTTGGCCCGCCAGATGGGCGGCGATGCGCCGCTGCTGGCGCAGATCATCACGCTGCAGACGATTTTTGCGGCCATCACGATGCCGGTCGCGATCGCGCTGGCGGCCTAAGACTCGTCATTGCGAGCTCCCTCACCTCGTCATTGCGAGGAGCCCTTGCGACGAAGCAATCCAGAATACCTCCGCGGAACGATTCTGGATTGCTTCGCTTGCGCTCGCATGACGGAACGTGGGGCAACTGCCGTCAGACACCCAGCCACATCGTCAACACCACTGCGGTCAGATTGTTGAGCGCATGCAGCACGGTCGTGAGCCAGAGCGAATTGGCGCGATAGCGCATGTAACCGAACCACAATCCGATGGTGAAGACCTCGGCGAGGAAGTACATGTCATACTGCAGGTGCACGACCGTCCACACCAGCGACGACAGGAGGATCGCGCCAGGCACCCGCAGGAAGCTTGCCGACCAGCCGCGATAGAGGAAGCCCCGCGCCAGGACTTCTTCCGACATCGGCGCCGCGACGCTGAAGGCGAACAGCAGCACCATTGCGGCGCCCTTGTCGCGGCCCGATTTCAACAGATCGGCCATGAAGCCCGGCGTCGCCTCGCGCCCGAGCGCGCGTGACATCGTCTCCCAGGCCAGTACCAGCAGGACGAGCCCCACGGCGCCGAACAGCAGTTGCCTCCAGGCCGGCCAATGCAGCGCGAGGTAATCGACGAAGGACGCCTGCTTGATACGAATGGCAAGCCAGACCGCGGCCAGCGTCGCCGGCAGGCCCATGGTGACCGACAGCGCCAGCGCCTGTGGCTCACGGCCGACGAGTTGCAGCGAGGCGAGGTCCATGGGCAAACCACGCTCCGCCACCAGCAGAACGATCGCGCCGATCTGCCCGACGAACATCGCGACGAAGATGAGGAGGCCCCACAGCGCCGTGCCCCAGAACATCCAGACGTGCGGCGTCGCAGGCGTTACCCTCAATGGCGGATGATCGGGATTAACGGAGTCCATCAAAAGGCTTTCGTTAGGGAGACTCACGGCAGCGCGCGCTCCAGCAACGCGCGCACGTCGGCGCTGTCGAGCTCCACGGCACCGTACATGCTGGGGTGATTGGCAGCGAGACGCGTGCTCGCGAACAGTTCGGCATCGTGCGGTGACACGCCGTTCAGCGCCGCAGCCGCAGCGAGTAACGCCAGCTTCTCGACCGCAAGCCGCGCGACCCGTTCGCCGTCGGCACGGCGGAAGGTCTTGCCGATGAACGCCACCGCATCTCCTGCCCCTGGTAGCCCCTTCGTCTCGGCGGCAAGCGCTTGCAGCACCGCCATCGCCGCCTCCGGCTCGCGCGAGAGCGCGCGCAGCACGTCGAGGCACATGACGTTGCCTGAGCCTTCCCAGATCGCGTTGACGGGAGACTCGCGATAGTGACGCGCCAAAATGCCGTCCTCGACATAGCCGTTGCCGCCGAGGCACTCCATCGCCTCGTAGAGAAACGGCGGCGCGCTCTTGCAGGTCCAGTATTTGATCGCCGGCGTCAGCAGGCGCATGTACGCGGCCTCCGCCGCATCGTGCGGCATGCGGTCGAAGGCGCGGCAGAGCCTCATCACCAGGGCTGTGCTCGCCTCGACATGCAGCGCCATGTCCGACAGCACCGCCTGCATCAAGGGCTGGTCTGCGAGATGCTTCTGGAACACGCTGCGGTGACGGGCGTGATGCAGCGCATGTGCGAGGCCCGAGCGCATCAGGCCGACGGAGGCGATCGCGCAATCCTGCCGCGTCAGCTGCACCATCTGGATGATGGTGCGGATGCCCTTGCCCTCCTCGCCCACCGCTTGCGCATAGGCGCCGAGGAATTCGACTTCGGAGGAGGCATTGGAGCGGTTGCCGAGCTTGTCCTTCAGCCGCTGGAATTGGATCGCATTCACCGAGCCATCCGGCGCAAAGCGCGGCATGAAGAAGCAGGTCAGCCCAGCGTCGGCTTGCGCCAGCACCAGGAACGCATCACACATCGGCGCCGACATGAACCATTTGTGGCCGGTGATGCGGTAAGCATCGCCGTCGCGCACTGCGCGCGTCATGTTGGCGCGCACGTCGGTGCCGCCCTGCTTCTCGGTCATGCCCATGCCGAGCGTCATGCCGCGCTTCTCCCACCACGGCGCGAAGCTGGGATCGTAGCTTTTCGTCGACAGCACCGGCATCACGCGCGCGAGCAGATCCGGCTGCATCGCCAGCGCGGCCACGGAGGCGCGCGTCATGGTGATCGGGCAGAGATGGCCGGTCTCGACTTGCGCGGCGATATAGAATTTTGCCGCGCGGATGACCTCGGCGGCATCGCCCGCAGGCTTCCCGTCCGCCGTCCACGTCGAATTGTGCACGCCGGCATGCGCGCTGTGCGCCATCAGCTCATGATACGAGGGGTGAAACTCGACCTGGTCGCGACGATTGCCCTTGGCATCGAAGGTGCGCAGTTTTGGCGTGTTCTCGTTCGCGACGCGCCCGCGATCAGCCATCGCGGCCGAACCCCAGTGCTTGCCGAACTCCGACAGCTCGCGTTCCGCCGCCGCGCCGCCATTGGCCTTGACTGCCTCGACCAGCGGCCGATCCACCGCGAACAGGTCGACGTTCTCGAACGGCGGCGACTGGTTGAAGACCTCGTGGGTCGCAAAGCTCGGCTGGGTCATCTGCGCTTCCTCGAACGGGGCCTTAGTTCCGCCGCGGCTGGATCGGGAAATCATAGGCCGCCCCGCCCGCCCCCGGCAGGGAAAAATGCCACCACTCCTTCGAATAGTTCACAAAGCCTTGCCTCGCCATCGCAGTCACCAGCCGCTTGCGCCAGGCGCGCTGGGCCGGGTTGATCGATGGTGCCGCAGTATGGCCCTTGGCGTCGGTACAGTCATAGCCGGTACCCATGTCGACACTGCCCTCCGGCGCCCGCGCCTCGGCCTGTGCCGTGCAGTCGGCATAGATCCTTGACGGATCATATTTGGCGGAATTGTCGCCCTTGAGATCGACCAGAGTGAGATCGAGTGCCGCCCCGGTGGAATGCTGCGAACGGCTCGCGATGTAGCCGAGGCGGAACAGCTCGGTCTTGGGAATTTTGGGATTGTAGCGCCGCTCGGCGGCCGTCTCGTGGCCGTTCTGCGACCACTTCACCATGTCGAGCGAGGCCCGCGCCGGCCGGTAGCAGTCGAACATCTTGAGCGAGAGATTTTGCGCCGCCAGTTCCTCCTGAACTGCCTTCAGCCGCAGCCCCACCTCCCGCTTCACCACGCATTCGCCGGCGCCGTAGCCGGCGAGCGGACGGCCAACGAAATTGTTCGATGTGGCGTAGCGGATGTCCTGGATGATGCTGGGATCGATGTCGCGCAGGTACACGAAACCGCCGGGCAGCGATTGGGCGTGGGTAGGCGAAACGATAGCCATCACGACAATCGCAATCAGAAGTGATCTCACGCTATGGCCTCCGGACCGTCATGCCCGGGCTTGTCCCGACCACGTTGTTTTGCGTCAAATGCGATAGAAGAACGTGGATGCCCGGCACAAGCCAGGACAAGCCCGGGCATGACAGGGAGGATGACGTCGCGCCGCCCGCGCCGACAGATCAGGGGATAACTCACTTCCCCGTCTTTGCCCCTTGCTCCCCCCGCCGTCCCCCCCTATAGCTCTGCTTTTAATGACATCGAAATCGACCTTCGTCCTCGGCCACCGGCATTTGCTGGGCATCGAGGGCCTTTCCGCGGCCGACATCACCGGCCTCCTCGACCTGTCCGAAGAATATGTCGAGCTCAACCGCCAGGTTGACAAGAAGCGCACCGTCCTGCGGGGACGGACGCAGGTGAACCTCTTCTTCGAGGCCTCCACCCGGACCCAGTCCTCGTTCGAGCTCGCCGGCAAGCGGCTTGGCGCCGACGTCATGAACATGTCGGTGTCCTCGTCCTCGATCCGCAAGGGCGAGACCCTGATCGACACCGCGGTGACGCTGAACGCGATGCACCCTGACATCCTGGTGGTGCGCCATCACGCCTCCGGCGCGGTGGAACTGCTGGCGCGCAAGGTCGACGGTTCCGTGATCAATGCCGGCGACGGCGCGCATGAGCACCCAACGCAGGCCCTGCTCGACGCGCTCACCATCCGCCGCAACAAGGGTCGGATCGAGGGCCTCGTGGTCGCGATCTGCGGCGACGTGCTGCATTCGCGCGTCGCCCGCTCCAACATCATCCTGCTCAACACCATGGGCGCCCGCGTCCGCGTCGTCGGCCCCTCCACGCTCTTGCCGCCCGGCATCGAGCGGATGGGCGTCGAGGTCGCGCGTGACATGCGCGAGGGCCTCGAAGGCGCCGACATCGTCATGATGCTGCGGCTGCAGCGCGAGCGCATGAACGGCTCCTTCGTGCCCTCGTCATCCGAATACTTCTATTATTTCGGGCTCGACCAGAAGAAGCTCGCCTACGCCAAGCCGGACGCGCTCGTGATGCATCCCGGCCCGATGAACCGCGGCGTGGAGATCGACTCGATCGTGGCCGATGGCGCCCAGTCCCTGATCCGCGAACAGGTGGAGATGGGGGTTGCCGTGCGCATGGCCGTGCTGGAAGCGCTCGCCCGCAACCTGCCGAACGCGTGATGCCGATGTTGACCGACCGCCGCCCCATCCTGCTCGCCAACGCCCGCGTCGTCGATCCCTCCAGGGATTTCGATGGTGTCGCCGACGTCCTCATTGCCGACGGCACCATCCGCGAGACTCGTCGCGGCATTGGTGCGGCCGGCGTCCCCGAAGGCACCGACATCGTCAATTGCACCGGCAAGATCGTGGCGCCGGGCCTGATCGACATGCGCGCCTTCGTCGGCGAGCCCGGCCTCAGCCACCGCGAGACCTTTGCCTCGGCGAGCCAGGCCGCCGCGACCGGCGGCATCACCACCATCATCTGCCAGCCCGCCACCTCGCCCGTCATCGACAATTCGGCGACGGTCGACTTCGTGATGCGGCGCGCGCGCGACACCGCGATCGTCAACATCCAGCCGATGGCGGCCCTCACCAAGGGCATGCACGGCGAGGAGATGACCGAGTTCGGCCTGTTGAAAGCCGCCGGCGCGGTCGCCTTCAGCGACGGCGACCGAAGCGTGACCAACGCCCAGGTGATGCGCCGCGCGCTGACCTACGCCCGCGACTTCGACGCGCTGATCGTGCATCACACCGAGGATCCGAACCTCGTCGGCGAAGGCGTGATGAACGAGGGCGAGTTCGCCACCCGGCTCGGCCTGATGGGCATTCCGAACGCCGCCGAGGCCGTGATGCTGGAGCGCGATCTGCGGCTCGTCGCGCTCACCGGCGGCCGCTACCACGCGGCGTCGCTGACCTGCATCGACTCCCTCGAGATCCTGGAGCGCGCCCGCGACGCCGGGCTTACCGTCAGCGCCTCCGTCTCGATCAATCATCTGGCGCTGAACGAGAACGACATCGGGCCCTATCGTTCGTTCCTGAAGCTGTCGCCTCCGTTGCGCACCGAGGACGACCGCCGCGCGCTGGTGGCGGCGCTCGCCTCCGGCCTTCTCGACGTCATCATGTCCGACCACAATCCGCAGGACGTCGAGGTCAAGCGCCTGCCGTTCGCGGAAGCCGCTCCCGGCGCCGTCGGACTCGAGACCATGCTGCCCGCGGGCCTGCGCCTCGTGCACAATGGCGAGATGGAACTGAAGACGTTGATCCGCGCGATGTCGACCCGACCGGCGGAGCTGCTCGGGCTACAAGGCGGAACCCTGCGCGCCGGCAGCCCGGCGGATGTCATCGTGATCGACCCCGATACGCCGTGGGTGGTCGATCCCGCCGACCTCAAATCACCCTGCAAGAACACCCCGTTCGACGAGGCGCGCTTTACAGGCCGCGTGGTGCGCACCATTGTCGGCGGACGGACGGTGTACGAGCATGTCTGACGCGCGCGATCGTTCGACATGGAGATTCAGCCATGGGGCTTGAAGCATTTTTGCCGGTGGCCTTCGTCATCGGCTATCTCCTCGGCTCGATTCCGTTCGGGCTGATCCTCACCAAGCTCGCGGGCACGCAGGATATCCGCTCGATCGGCTCCGGCAGTATCGGCGCCACCAATGTGCTGCGCACGGGACGCAAGAGCCTTGCCGCGGGCACCCTGCTGTTCGACGCGCTCAAGGGCACTGTGGCCGTGGTGATCGCCGGCTACATTGCAGGCCCCAATGCCGCCATGGTGGCCGGGCTCGGCGCTTTCCTCGGCCATCTCTTCCCGGTCTGGCTCAAGTTCAAAGGCGGCAAGGGCGTGGCCGTCTATATCGGCATCCTGCTCGGCCTGTTCTGGCCTGGCGCCGTCGTGTTCTGCCTGCTCTGGCTGGCGACCGCCTTCACCACCCGCTACTCCTCGCTCTCCGCGCTGGTGGCGGCGTTCATCACGCCGATGTTCCTGTGGTGGTTCGGGCACCTCGCATTGTCTGCTCTGACAGCGGTGCTGACGCTGTTGCTGTTCTACGCGCATCGCGAGAACATCAAGCGCTTGCAAGCGGGCAAAGAAAGCCGGATCGGCGAGAAGGCCTAGAGTGTTGAGCGAAGCGGATGCCGGTTCGCGTCAAGAAAACGCATCAAAACAAGAATCCAAAGCCGGGCGTCTACGGATACCGAAGCGGTCCTTCCACATTAAATCCCAAATCCTGTTCGCAACTTGCGGCCGAATCACTGTTGTATTGGCCAGCGGGGTTCTGGGGCTGTCATCCCGACAGCGTGGATAGCGTTACGCGGTAGCTCAGAATGAGCGAGAAGATTGTCGGCGCGCATGACGGGGTTGGTTCGCAGGGTGCTCCGGGCACCGCAGCGAGCCGACTGCTGTCAATGACCAACATCTGGTCCGATGCGGCCTCGCCGCCTCCCGCACCAGAACCTGCTCCCGCTTTACCGCAAGCACCGCAGCCTGATCTCGTTGTGCAAGCACCTGCGACAGTCGAGCCGGCTGCACCGGTCGCGCCCGCGCGGACGCATTCCGATCAATGGCCGCCGCGAAAACTGTCGCTGGCGCTTCAGGGCGGCGGCACCTTCGCCGCCTTCACTTGGGGCGTGCTCGAGCGGCTGCTGGAAGAGCCCTCCATCGCGATCGACACCATCAGTGGCGCCAGCGCCGGCGCCATCAACGCACTCCTGCTCGCCTCCGGCTTTGCCGAAGGCGGGCGCGAAGGCGCCCGGTCACGGCTGAACCGGTTCTGGCTCCGCCTGATGCACGAAGCCTCGTTCCGCGCGCTGATGCTGGTCGGCGGCTTCTCGCCGGCGGGAAGCTCGGTCGCGTTCGGGCCGACGCTGCGCTCCGGCCACTTCGATCCGTTCGATCTCGATCCGCTGCGGCAGGCGCTGTCGCGCGACATCGATTTCGCCGCCCTGCGTCATCCGAACTGTCCGACGCTCTTGATCGCAGCGACGCGGATCCACGACGGCCAGCAACAGATCTTCCGCAATGACGCTGTCACCGCCGACGTCGCGCTGGCCTCGACCTGCCCGCCCCTCGTTCACTGCGCCGTCGAGATCGACGGCGAGGCCTATTGGGACGGCGGCTTTGGCGGCAACCCGCCGCTGCTGCGGCTGGCGCAGGAAACGACCACGTCCGATGTCCTGCTGGTCCAGGTCACGCCGGCGCGCGACAGCTACGTGCCGATCACGCTCGCCGCGATCGACCGCCGGCTCGACCAGATCGCGGCCAACGCCGCGCTCAACGCCGAGATCGCCGCGATCGAATGGGTGCAGGCTCATGCCGCGCCATCGCTGCGGCTCTCCAGGATCGCGGCAGAAGACTTTGTTGATGGGCTGGCGCAGCGCTCGTCCACCGATCTCGGCCGCGGCTTCATTCGCCTCCTGCACCGCAGCGGCCGCGAGGCCGCGGAGCGCTGGCTGAAGCAAGGTGCGGATAGCAGCGCCGCGCTGGCAGCATCCGGCCAGCGCATTGTTGCCGACGAACCCGCACTAGCCTGATTTCGCCAGCGCCTCCTCCAGGAACCAGGCCGCTGCGAGTGCGAGCGGATCGTTGCCGAAGCGTGCGATCACCTGCACACCGATCGGCAGGCCGCCGACCTTCAGCACCGGTACGTTGACGCAAGGATTGCCCATCAGCGTCCAGAGCCTGTTGTAACGGGGATCGCCCGTGGTCGCGAGCTCCTTGGCCGGCGCCGTGCCCGGCGCGGAATAGGTCAGGAGCACGTCGACGCCCTCGAACAGCTCGCCGAGCTCGCGGCGGCCGCGCCGGCTGATCCGCCGCGCTTCGTCATATTCCTTCGGCGTCAGGCCGGCCGTCGCATCGAGGCTCGCGCGCAGCATCGGCGCGATCTCGTCGTGGCGTTCGGAAAATTCCCAGGCCAGCGCGCGATGCGCCTCGAAATCCTGGACGATCGGATGGATGCGCCAGGCCTCCTGCACCGCTTCGGGCAGATCGATGGTCTGCACGCTGGCGCCGGCGCGCGTCGCCGCCTTGATCGCGGCCTGCAGCCCCTCTTCAGCCGCCGGCTCGACAGCGCCGGCAAACTCCTGCCTGACGACGCCGATCCGCGGCGACTTCGCTGCGGTGATGCCGGAGAATTCGCTGCGCCCCGTCATAGCCAGCAGTCCGCGCGCGAGATCTTCCGCGCGCGCGCCGAACAGGCCGACCGTGTCGAGCGCCCACGAATAGCATTTGACGCCGACCGTCGGCAGCATGCGGAACGACGGCTTGATCGCGGCGGTCCCGCAATAGGCGGCGGGGCGGATCACCGAGCCGCCGGTCTGGGTGCCCAGCGCCAGCGGGATCATGCCGGCGCCGACCGCCGCCGCCGAGCCGGAGGATGAGCCGCCCGGCGAATGGCCCGTATTGTGCGGATTGCGCGTCGGCGTGGGATCGCGCGAGGCGAACGCCGTGGTCGTGGTCTTACCGATGATGGTGGCGCCCGCCCGCTTCAGCATCATCACGACCGGCGCATCCGAGCGCGGCTGCCAGCCGCGATAGATCTCCGAGCCCATCTCGGTCGGCATATTGGCGGTGTCGATGATGTCCTTGATCCCGACGGCGATGCCGCGCAGCGGACCGGCGCCTTGCGCCTTCGCGGCCTTGTCGTGGCGGACGAAGGCGCGGACGTCCTTCTCCTTGGCCTCGATCACCGCATGCGATTGAGCGATCGCGGCATCGGGCAACAACTCGCCGGCTTCAATGCGGCGCTGGAGGTCGGCGAGTGAGATCATGGCAAAATCCTTCTTATTGGCATCGCTTTTAGCATCGGGGCGCGGTCGCGCAAGCGCACGTCACTGTTGCGCAACGCCCTCAGGTTGTTCCATGCTGCACTCACAAGGAGACGCCGTGGACGCCATCAATCCGAGCGTGGAGCTGACCGAGGCTGAGCGGATCGACCACCTGCGGCTGATCCGCTCCGACAATGTCGGGCCGCGCACCTTCCGTTCGCTGGTCGACCATTTCGGCACCGCGCGCGCCGCGCTGGAGCGGCTGCCGGATCTGGCGCGCCGCGGCGGTGCGCAGCGATCGGGGCGCATTTGTAGCGCCGATGAAGCGAAGGCCGAGCTCGCCGCAAGCCGCAAGTTCGGCATCGCCTGGCTCGCGCCCGGCGAAGACGGCTATCCGGTACGGCTCGCAACGCTCGACGATGCGCCGCCATTGCTCGCCGTGCGCGGCGACGCGAAAACCTTGATGCGACCGATGATCGCGATCGTCGGCTCGCGCAACGCCTCCGGTGCCGGCTTGAAGTTTGCCGGCCAGCTTGCGCGCGAGCTCGGCGAAGCCGGTTTTGTCATCATTTCCGGCCTCGCCCGCGGCGTCGACCAGGCCGCGCATCGCGCGAGCGTCGAAGACGGCACGATCGCCGTGCTCGCCGGCGGGCATGATTGCATCTATCCGCCCGAGCATGGCGACCTGCTCGCCGCGATCCTCGACCATGAGGGCGCCGCGATTTCCGAGATGCCGCTCGGCCATGAGCCGCGTGCCCGCGATTTTCCCCGCCGCAACCGCTTGATCTCCGGTGCATCGCTCGGCGTGGTCGTGGTGGAAGCGGCGCACCGTTCGGGCTCGCTGATCACCGCGCGCATGGCGGCCGAACAGGGCCGCGAGGTGTTCGCAGTGCCCGGCTCGCCGCTCGATCCGCGCGCCGCCGGCACCAACGATCTGATCAAGCAGGGCGCAACGCTCGTCACCGAGGCCGCCGACATCGTCAATGCGGTGCAGCCGATCATGGAGCGCCCGCTGATGCATCCGGCGAGCGAGCCAGACAGCGAGCCGTTCGAGAGCGATCCGCAAGGCCACGACCGCGACCAGATCACCGGCCTGCTCGGCCCTGCCCCAATCTCGATCGACGATCTCGTGCGGATGTCCGGCGCCTCGCCCGCGATCGTGCGAACCGTGCTGCTGGAGCTCGAGCTCGCCGGCAAGCTGGAGCGTCACGGCGGCGGGCTGGTGTCGCTGCTCTAGTGCTGGGTCTCTGACGTCTTGTTCACTGGAGAGCCGTCATTCCGGGGCGCGACGAAGTCGCGAGACCGGAATCCATTCGTCCACGCACTCTGCGGCTAGATGGAGTTCCGGGCTCCCTCGCTCCGCTCGGGCCCCGGAATGACGGAATCGATCGTCGGAGTTGCAACCCTAGCCGTCGTTGCGCTGATCGAACTGCGTCCGTGCCGCCTCGATCTGGCCCAGATGGTCCTTTGCCCATTTGCCGAGCGCCTCGACAGGCTGCGACAGTCCGTGGCCGAGATCGGTCAGCTCATAGTCCACGCGCGGCGGGATGGTCGGAAAGATCGTGCGCGTGACGAGGCCGTCGCGCTCCAGCCCGCGCAGCGTCAAGGTCAGCATCCGCTGCGAGATGCCGTTGATCATGCGCTTCAGCTCATTGAAGCGCTTCGGCCCGTCGCTGAGCATCATGATGACGAACACGCTCCATTTGTCGCCGACACGGGACAGCACGGAGGCGACCCCACGACAATCCGCATGGTTGGGATCCGGCCTTGGGCCGGGCCTCGTATCTGGTTTTGGATTTGGCCTCGCCGGAGCAGGCAAATCGGTGTTTTCAGGTTTCAATAATGTGCCCATGGCTCAAAAAAGTGCGTTCTTGCGAGGATTTCGATAGTCACTCATGTAGCGCTGGTTACAAACTTATACCAGGGTGACCCCAAATGAAACTCCTCCATCTCGACTCCAGCGTCCTCGGCCCCCACTCCGTCAGCCGGCAGGTTTCCGCCGCCATCGTCGACCGGCTCCGCCAGGCGACGCCCGCGCTCGACATCACCTATCGTGACCTGACCCAGACCCCGCTCGCCCACCTCTCCGGCTCACACCTGGCGGCCGCGCAAGGCGCACCCGCGCCGGCGGAACTCGCACCCGACCTCGCCGCAAGCGCGGCCGCGCTGGACGAGTTTTTGGCCGCCGACATCGTCGTCATCGGCGCGCCCATGTACAATTTCACGATCCCAAGCCAGCTCAAGGCCTGGATCGACCGCATTCTCGTGGCGGGGAAGACGTTCAAATACGGCGCGACCGGACCTCAGGGGCTCGCCGGCGGCAAGCGCGTGATCGTCGCGATCTCACGCGGCGGCTATTACGGCGCCGAGACGCCATACGCGGCCGGCGAGCATCTCGAAACCTATCTGCGCTGGGTGTTCGGCTTCATGGGGATCACTAGCGTCGAATTCATCCCTGCCGACGGCATCCAGGTCGGGCCGGACCACCGCGAGAAGGCTCTCACCGGCGCGCTCCAGGCCGCAACCAGCCTGCGCGCCGCTTGAGATCACGTGACCGGTCGCCGCGAAATCGTCTGCGGCGGCCGGTCGTAGGTCGCACGATCTGCGAAGCTAGATCCAGACGCCCTGCATGCCCAGGATCACGGCGACGAGCGAGACCAACAGGCCAATTGCGGAAAACAATGCGACCGCGACGAGTTCGGATGTACCGGAGCGCTTCACCGGAACGGCGGATCTTCGCGGTGATGGAATCGCGGAAAAAATACGGGCTGCTTTCGGCATCGCAGACTCCCTCAGATGAGTCTTCTGACCCCGTAAGAATGTATTGGCGGTATGCGCGAAGGTTCAACGCCTTACGCAAGATTTTGGAAACATCCCGCAAGGCACAGGAACCAGCTGGCGCAACCGCGTGCACCGCGCCGGCCGATTCAATTTGCGCTTGATTTGATCAGCCGCGATAGATCGGCGCGCCGCTCGGCGAGGCCACCGCGCCGCCGTCGACGAAAATCTCCTGGCCCTGCACATGGGCGGAATCATCGGAGGCGAGGAACAGCACCGTCTTCGCAACATGATCCGTTTCGCCGATCCGCCCCAGCGGCGTCGATAGCGCGATCCGCTTCTCGAACGCCTTCTCGGCTTCGGGCGTCGCGACCGCAGGTCCCCAGATCGGCGTGCGGATCGCACCGGGCGCCACCACGTTGACGCGAATGCCGCGCGGCGACAGTTCCGAGGCCATGGTCCGCGCCATCGCGCGCACGCCGGCCTTCGCGGCGCCGTAAGCCGAGTAGCCGGGAATGCCGAGCACGGAGATCACCGAACCGTTGAGGATGATCGAGGCATTGTCGTTGAGATACGGCAGCGCCGACTGAACGGTGAAGAACACGCCGGTGAGGTTCGTGCTGATGACCTTCTCGAAGACGTCCAGCGTCGCCGAGCCGAGCGGCGTGCCGCCGGCGATGCCGGCATTGGCGAAGACGATGTCGAGCTTGCCGAACGTCTCGGTGCCCTTCTTGATCGCGGCTTCCGTCGCGGCGATGTCGGTGGCGTCGGCGGCGAGCGCCAGCGCATTCGGCCCGAGCTCCTTCGCAGCCGCCTCCAGCGTCTCCTTGTTGCGCCCGGTGATCACGACCCTAGCGCCCTCGGCCACGAACAGCTTTGCGGTCGCAAGGCCAATGCCGCTGTTGCCGCCGGTAATCAGGGCCGTCTTGTTCTTCAGTCTCACGCTCGCCTCCAGTAGTTGCATGATGAAACTACGTTGCCATCTAGGGCAAATGGTTTTATGATGCAACCACACAAGCGCGTGATCGGACCCGCCCACTCCGACGGAAGCGATAGAGACGAGACCATGGTGAAACGAACGAGCTTTGAGGGCGATGCCTGCCCGATCGCGCGATCGCTGGAGGCGCTCGGCGACTGGTGGTCGCTGCTGATCATCCGCGAGGCGCTGTTCGGCCTACGCCGTTTCGGCGAATTCCAGAGCAAGCTCGGGATGGCCAAGAACATCTTGGCGGCGCGGCTGCGCGCGCTGGCCGATCACGGCATTCTGGAAACCGCCCCCGCCTCCGACGGCAGCGCCTACCAGGAATACGTGCTGACGCCCAAGGGGCGCGGCACCTTCCCGATCCTGGTGGCCCTCCGGCAATGGAGCGAGGAGTTCGACGATCACCCCGAGGGGATCGCGACGATCCTGGTCGATCGCGAGAAGGGCCGCCCGGTGAAGAAGCTCGAAATGCGCGCCGAGGACGGCCGCCTGCTCAGCCCGGCCGACACCATGTTGAAGCCGCGGCCGGCGCGACGGCGGCGGTCGGCGGGATAGCAACGCGCTGCCGCCCCACCGTCATTGCGAGCGCAGCGAAGCAATCCAGAGTCTTTCCGCGGCGGCAGTCTGGATTGCTTCGCTACGCTCGCAATGACGACGTTGATGCAGCGTACTCATTTTTATCACCGTCACCCTGAGGCGCTCGCCTCTTCGGCGAGCCTCGAAGGGCGACGGCCCGGCTGGCAACTCGGCCGTTCATCCTTCGAGGCTCCCGGCGCGATGCTCGGCATCGCGCCACTCGCGCCTCAGGATGACGGATCTGATATTGGCCGCCCCCTCACGACAGCTTGCGCCTGCTCCGCAGCCTCAGATGCTCGTCGGCCTCGAGCTGTGTCATGCCCAAGAGATAATGTAACACGTGCAGCTTGTGGCGCTCGGCGAGCTTGCGCAGGGCAGCGGTCTGCTCGGCAATGAAGGCCACCGCCTCATCCGCCCCGCCTTCCCCCGGTTCCTCGTTGCGCGCGCCTCCCGGCGCGCCCGATGAAGCGCGCGCCCGTTTCTTTCCTGGCCTAGTCACCAGCCCACCCCGAATCCATGCCCCGGAGAAACATTATGCCGACATCGACCGCAACTCCAAGGTGGTATTTTGCAACTTTCTCGATATGAAACTTTTCCCGTTGCGGCGGCTTTCAACACCCGCCGATTTGACAGGACCGGCCTCACCACCCATGTTCGGGTCGAAACGGCCGACCCGAGTCCTTTCGTTTTCGGCCCAAGATTTTCCCATAAGTTACTGGAACTACATGAATATCGTCATTGTGGAGTCGCCGGCGAAAGCCAAGACGATCAACAAATATCTGGGCTCGTCCTACGAGGTTCTGGCGTCGTTCGGCCATGTCCGCGACCTCCCCGCCAAGAATGGCTCCGTCGATCCCGACGCCAATTTCAAGATGATCTGGGAGGTCGACCCCAAGGCCGCCGGACGGCTGAACGATATCGCGAGGTCGCTGAAAGGCGCTGACCGCCTGATTCTCGCCACCGACCCTGATCGCGAGGGCGAAGCCATCTCCTGGCACGTGCTGGAGGTGCTTAAAGAGAAGCGCGCGCTGAAGGACCAGAAGATCGAGCGCGTGGTGTTCAACGCCATCACCAAGCAGGCAATCTCGGAAGCCATGAAGCATCCGCGCCAGATCGACGGCGCGCTGGTCGACGCCTATATGGCGCGCCGTGCGCTCGACTATCTGGTCGGCTTCACCCTCTCCCCCGTGCTGTGGCGCAAGCTGCCCGGCGCGCGCTCGGCCGGCCGCGTGCAGTCGGTGGCACTGCGCCTCGTCTGCGACCGCGAGCTCGAGATCGAGAAGTTCGTCCCGCGCGAATATTGGTCGCTGGTCGCGACCCTGCTGACCCCGCGCGGCGATGCCTTCGAGGCCCGCCTGGTCGGCGCCGACGGCAAGAAGATCCAGCGCCTCGACATCGGCACCGGCGCGGAGGCCGAAGACTTCAAGAAGGCGCTGGAAGCGGCCGCCTATGCCGTGACCGCGGTCGATGCCAAGCCTGCGCGACGCAATCCGCAGGCGCCCTTCACCACCTCGACGCTGCAACAGGAAGCCAGCCGCAAATACGGCTTCGCGCCGGCCCATACGATGCGCATCGCCCAGCGCCTCTATGAAGGCATCGACATCGGCGGCGAGACCACCGGACTCATTACTTATATGCGTACCGACGGCGTCCAGATCGCCCCCGAGGCGATCACCCAGGCACGCAAGGTGATCGGCGAGGATTACGGCAACGCCTATGTGCCGGACGCTCCCCGCCAGTACCAGGCCAAGGCCAAGAACGCCCAGGAAGCGCACGAGGCGATCCGTCCGACCGACCTCTCGCGCCGCCCCGACAGCATGAGCCGCAAGCTCGATGCCGATCAGGCCCGGCTCTATGAGCTGATCTGGAAGCGCACCATCGCGAGCCAGATGGAAGCGGCCGAGCTGGAACGCACCACAGTCGACATCACCGCGAAAGCCGGCGGCCGTACGCTGGAGCTGCGCGCCACCGGCCAGGTCATCAAGTTCGACGGTTTCCTCGCGCTCTACCAGGAAGGCCGCGACGACGAAGAGGACGAGGATTCCCGCCGCCTGCCCGGCATGAGCGCAGGTGAAGCCCTGAAGCGGCAGTCACTCGCCGTCACCCAGCATTTCACCGAGCCGCCGCCGCGCTTCTCTGAGGCATCCCTCGTCAAGCGCATGGAAGAGCTCGGCATCGGCCGGCCCTCGACCTATGCCTCGATCCTCCAGGTCCTGAAGGACCGCGGCTACGTCAAGCTGGAGAAGAAGCGCCTGCATGGCGAGGACAAGGGCCGCGTCGTGATCGCGTTCCTCGAGAGCTTCTTCAGCCGCTACGTCGAATACGATTTCACCGCGGGCCTCGAAGAGCAGCTCGACCGCATCTCCAACAACGAGATCTCCTGGCAGGAGGTGCTGAAGGACTTCTGGCGCGACTTCATCGGCGCCGTCGACGACATCAAGGATCTGCGCGTCGCGCAGGTCCTGGACGTGCTCGACGAGATGCTGGGCCCGCACATCTATCCGCCTCGCGCCGATGGCGGCGACGTCAGGCAGTGCCCGAATTGCGGCACCGGCCGGTTGAACCTCAAGGCCGGCAAGTTCGGCGCCTTCGTCGGCTGCTCGAACTATCCGGAGTGCCGCTACACCCGCCAGCTCGCCGCCGATGGCGAAGCCAACGCCGACCGCTCGCTCGGCCAGGATCCCGACACCGGCTTCGATGTCTGGGTCAAGGCCGGCCGCTTCGGCCCCTACATCCAGCTCGGCGAGCAGAAGGATTATGCGGAAGGCGAGAAGCCGAAGCGCGCGGGCATTCCGAAGGGCACCTCGCCCAGCGATGTCGACCTCGAGCTTGCGCTGAAACTGCTGTCGCTGCCGCGCGAGATCGGCAAGCACCCGGAAACCGGTCAGCCGATCACCGCCGGCCTCGGCCGCTTCGGGCCGTTCGTGAAGCACGAGAAGACTTACGCCAGCCTCGAGGCCGGCGACGAGGTGTTCGACATCGGCCTCAACCGCGCGGTGACGCTGATCGCGGAAAAGGTCGCGAAGGGCCCGAGCCGCCGCTTCGGCGCCGATCCCGGCAAGGCAATCGGCGATCATCCGACGCTCGGCACCGTCACCGTGAAGAGCGGCCGCTATGGCCCCTACGTCACCGCAGGCGGTGTCAACGCCACGATCCCGGCCGAGTTCGAAAAGGACGCCATCACGCTGCCGCAGGCGATCGCGCTGATCGACGAGCGCGCGGCCAAGGGTGGCGGCAAGACCAAGGCGAAGAAGGCGGCCAAGCCCGCCAAGGCCAAGAAGGCTACGGACGGCGAGGACGCCGCGCCAAAGCCGAAGAAACCGGCCGCGAAGAAAGCCGCGGCCAAATCGAAAACCGAATCCACCAGCAAGGCGCGCGCCGCCGTGCCGTCGACGGCAAAGACTTCTGCCACAAAGCCGTCGCCGACCAAGGCAGCCGCCACCAAGGCTCCGGCCAAGAAGAGTGCCGGCAAGAATTAGAGGTTAAGTGAAACGCAAGAATGACCGTGGCTTTCCCGACCGGACAGCCATCGTCGCCTTCATCAAGGCAAACCACGGAAAGGTCGGGACCCGCGAAATTGCGCGCGAGTTCGGCCTGAAGAATGCCGATCGCGCCGAGCTCAGGCGCATGCTGCGCGAGCTCGCCGACGACGGCATCATCAAGAAGAAGCGCCACAAGGTCTCCGAGCCGGACACGCTTCCGCCGACGCTGCTCGCCGACATCACCGGGCGCGACAGCGACGGCGAATTGATCGCCTCCCCCGCCGAATGGGACGAGGTCGAAAGCGGCGAGCCGCCCAAAATCCTGATCGAGATGCCGCGCCGGCCCAAGTCTGGCACCGCCGCCGGTGTCGGCGACCGCGCGCTGCTGCGCATCGAACGCACCGACGAGGACGAAGGCCCCGCCTATCGCGGCCGCATCATCAAGCTCATCGACAAGGCCAAGAGCCGCATCCTCGGTGTATTCCGAGCACTGCCCGAAGGCGGCGGACGGCTCGTCCCCGTCGACAAGAAGTTCGCCGACCGCGAATTGAACATCGCGAAGGCCGACACACAAGGCGCACAGGACGGCGACCTCATCAGCGTCGACATCGTCCGCTCGCGCGGCTTTGGCCTCGCCTCCGGCCGCGTCAAGGAGAAGCTCGGCTCGGTCAAGTCGGAGAAGGCGATCAGCCTGATCGCGATCTACGCCCACGACATCCCCTTGCAATTCTCGCCTGCGGCCGAGCGCGAGGCGGAGGCGGCCGAGCCGGCGAACCTGAAAGGGCGCGAGGATTGGCGCGACGTGCCGCTCGTCACCATCGATCCGCCGGATGCGAAGGATCACGACGACGCGGTGCATGCGCAGGCCGACGATGATCCCAACAACAAGGGCGGCTTCATCGTCAACGTCGCCATCGCCGACGTAAGCTTCTATGTGCGGCCGGGCACCGCGCTCGACCGCGACGCGCTCGATCGCGGCAACTCGGTCTATTTCCCTGACCGCGTCGTGCCGATGCTGCCCGAGCGCATCTCCAACAATCTCTGCTCGCTGGTGCCGGGCGAGCCGCGCGGCGCGCTCGCGGTACGCATGGTGATCGGACCCGACGGACGCAAGCGCTCGCACACCTTCCACCGCATCCTGATGCGCTCGGCGGCGAAGCTGCATTATGCGCAGGCACAGGCTGCGATCGACGGTCGACCCGATGACACCACCGGCCCGCTGCTCGATCCGATCCTGAGGCCGCTCTATGCCGCCTATGCTTGCGTCAAGCGCGCCCGCGACGAGCGCGATCCGCTCAATCTCGATCTGCCCGAGCGCAAGATCCTTTTGAAGAGCGACGGCACGGTCGACAGCGTCGTCGTGCCGGAACGTCTCGATGCGCACAAGCTGATCGAGGAGTTCATGATCCTCGCCAACGTCGCCGCGGCCGAGATGCTGGAGAAGAAATCGCTGCCGCTGATCTACCGCGTGCATGACGAGCCGACGCTGGAGAAGGTCCACGCGCTCAGCGAGTTTCTGGAGACGCTGGACGTTCCCTTCGCGAAATCAGGCGCGTTGCGCCCCACCCTGTTCAACCGCGTGCTGGCCCAGCTCGAAGGTCACGACTATTACCCGCTGGTGAGCGAGGTCGTGCTGCGCGCCCAGGCGCAGGCGGAATACTCTTCCGAGAATTACGGCCATTTCGGCCTGAACCTGCGTCGCTATGCGCATTTCACCTCGCCGATCCGCCGCTATGCCGACCTCATCGTGCACCGCGCACTGGTCCGCGCGCTCGGCCTCGGCGAAGGCGCCCTGCCCGACAGCGAGACGCCGGAAAGTCTCGGCGAAGTCGCCGCGCATATCTCGCTGACCGAACGGCGCGCGATGAAGGCAGAGCGCGAGACCGTCGATCGCCTGATCGCGCATCATCTCGCCGACCGCATCGGCGCCAGCTTCCAGGGCCGCGTCTCCGGCGTCACGCGCGCCGGCCTGTTCGTCAAGCTGAGCGAGACCGGCGCCGACGGATTGATCCCGATCCGATCCCTCGGCACGGAATATTTCAACTATGACGAGAGCCGCCACGCCCTGGTCGGCACGCGCAGCGGCACCATGCATCAGCTGGGTGACGTCGTCGACGTCCGGCTGATAGAAGCAGCTCCTATCGCAGGCGCGCTACGCTTCGAACTGCTGTCGTCAGAACGCGAGACCGGCCCCCGCGAGCGCCGGCCGTTCCGCTCGCAGCGCAAATCGTCCAAGCCGCATCCCGGCCGCAGTCCGGAGAGAAAACGCAAGCCGGAAAAGCAAAAATCTGCCAAGGGCAGGAAGGTCAGGGGAAAGGGCAAAGGCAAGGGACAGAAGGGCAAGGCATGGTGACGATGAGCACGGCCCCAAAGATCTGGACGCGCGAGAGCGGCCTCGTCGAGAAGCGCGACGTGTGGGCTGCGATGAAGCGCGGCTTTCGCGGCCGCTGCCCGCGCTGCGGCGAGGGCAAGCTGTTCCGCGCCTTCCTGAAGACGGCGGACAATTGCGCCAAATGCGGCCTCGACTTCACCCCGCATCGCGCCGACGATCTGCCCGCCTATCTCGTCATCGTCATTGTCGGTCACATCGTGGTGCCGACCATCCTCTGGATCGAGACCAACTACACTACGCCGATCTGGCTCAGTTTCGTGGCCTATCTGCCCTTCACCTTCGTCGCCTCACTCGCGCTATTGCAGCCCGTGAAGGGAGCTGTGGTCGGCTTGCAATGGGCTCTGCGCATGCACGGGTTTGACGAGAACCCTCCCGATGGTATTCCGCCTGTGTAAGTAAGAAGCAAAAAACGGTTTGGGTGAGGATATGACGGATATTGCGCAAGCAGTGGAGAAGGCCAAGGTTCACGATGAGAAGGAAGCCGACCACCATCCCTATTTTCGCCCGAGGGATGCGGCGACGCTGATCCTGGTCGATCGCAGCGGGCCCATTCCGAAAGTGCTGGTCGGCAAGCGCCACGACAAGGTGGTGTTCATGCCCGGAAAGTTCGTCTTCCCCGGCGGCCGCGTCGACAAGGCCGATTATCGCGTGCCCTGCGCTGCCCCTATCACCACGGAGCTCGAAGCCAATCTCGCCAAGGGCAGCCCGAAGACCCCGGCCTCGCGCGCGAAGTCGCTCGCCATTGCTGCGATCCGCGAAGCCTGCGAGGAGACTGGTCTGTGCCTCGGCCGCCAAGCGGAGGGCAAGGTGCCCAAGCTCGAAGGCCCCTGGAAGCCATTCGCGGATGCCGGCCTCCTGCCCGACCCATCCGGCCTGTTCCTGATCGCCCGCGCCATCACCCCGCCCGGCCGCGTCAAGCGCTTCGATACGCGCTTCTTCACGGCGGATGCCTCCGCGATCACCCACCGCGTCGACGGCGTGATCCATGCCGATGCCGAGCTGGTCGAGCTGGTCTGGGTCGAGCTCGGCTCAAAACCGCTCGCGGATCTGCATCCGATGACGCGCAACGTGCTCAACGAGCTCGACACCCGCCTTGCCGCCGGCCCGCTCCGCCACGATGCGCCGGTGCCGTTCTTCCATTTCTACGGCGGCAAGATGCAAAAGGATGTTTTGAGCTGATCGGCGCTCCCCTCTCCGTCATTCCGGGGCGCGACTCTCTCCACTGGTCATTCCGGGGCGCGCGCAGCGCGATCCCGGAATCCATTCATCCACCGTGTCTGCGGCTCGATGGATTCTCAGATGCGCGATTGCGCATCATAGTTCGCGCCAAAAGGCGCGCCCCGGAATGACGTGCTGAGAGATCTGCAAAAACAAAATAATCTTCCCGCCGCCGCCAATGGCGGAGTTCCGCCGCGTGCCTATGTCTTTCCCCAACGACACCCAAAACGGACACCGGGCGATGGCACAACGGCAACTCAAGCTTGGCGCGTTCATGCGCCCGATCAGCATCCACACCGGCGCCTGGCGCTATCCCGGCGCCTGGCCCGACGCCAACTTCAATTTCGGTCACATCAAGCAGCTGATCCAAAAGCTCGAGGCCGGCAAGTTCGATGCCTTCTTCATGGCCGATCACCTCGCCGTCTTGAACATGCCGATCAATGCACTCAAGCGCAGCCACACCGTGACGTCATTCGAGCCGTTCACGCTGCTGTCGGCGCTCTCGGCCGTCACCGAGCGCATCGGCCTGATCGCGACGGGCTCGACCACGTTCGACGAGCCCTATCACGTCGCGCGCCGCTTCGCCTCGCTCGATCACATCAGCGGCGGCCGCGCCGGCTGGAATATCGTCACCACCTCGAATCCGGACGCGGCGCTGAATTTCGGCCTCGACGATCACATGGAGCACGCCGAGCGCTACAGGCGCGCCCGCGAATTCTACGACGTCGTCACCGGCCTCTGGGATTCCTTCGCGGACGATGCGTTCGTGCGCGACGTCGAGAGCGGCCTGTTCTTCGATCCCGCGAAGATGCACACGCTCGACCACAACGGCAAATATCTCAAAGTGCGCGGTCCGCTCAACATCGCCCGCCCGGTGCAGGGCTGGCCGGTGATCGTGCAGGCCGGCGCGTCCGAAGACGGCAAGCAGCTCGCCGCCGAGACCGCGGAAGCCGTGTTCACCGGCGGCGGCAGCCTCGCCGACGGCCAAAAGCTCTATGCCGACATCAAAGGTCGCATGGAGAAGGTCGGCCGCGATCCTGAGCACCTCAAGATCCTGCCCGGCGCCTTCGTCGTGGTCGGCGACAGCGTCGATGAAGCCAAGGAGAAGCGCGCGCTGCTCGACAGCCGCGTGCATTACGACAGCGCCATCGCCTCGCTGTCCGTCATTCTCGGCACTGATGCCTCGGGCTTCGATCCGGACGGCCCTCTCCCGGACATCCCCGAGACCAACGCCAGCAAGAGCGGCCGCCAGCGCATGGTCGATCTCGCCGCGCGCGAGAAGCTCACCGTCCGCCAGCTCGCCCAGCGCGTCGGCGGCTATGGCGGGCTGTCCTTCGTCGGCACCGCCAAGACCATCGCCGACCAGATGGAGGAATGGCTGGTCGGGCGCGGCTCGGACGGCTTCAACATCATGTTCCCGTTCCTGCCCGCCGGCCTCGACGATTTCGTCGACAAGGTCGTGCCGGAGCTGCAGCGCCGCGGGATTTTCCGCAAAGAGTATGAAGGGCCCACTTTGAGGGAGAATCTGGGCCTGCCGCGGCCGAAAAACCGGTTCTTTGAGGCATAATGGGGCCGTTTCGGGTAGATTTCCGGCCCTAAAACCTTGACATCAGACGGTTTCTGGCTAGGTTGCCGGCCAACGCGGGCCGTTTGGCCGGCTCCAGATTCCCTTTATTCCTGAGGTTCTGAACATGGCCAAAGCGGTCACCATCAAGGTCAAGCTCGTGTCCTCGGCCGACACCGGCTTCTACTACGTCGCCAAGAAGAATTCGCGCACCATGACCGACAAGCTGGTCAAGAAGAAGTACGATCCGGTCGCGCGCAAGCACGTCGAATTCCGCGAAGCCAAGATCAAGTAAGATCGGCTGAGCGTTGAAGAGTTTTGCGGGGCCCTTTCGGGCCCCGTTTTTATTTTGCGACCCCTGTCGTGTCCCGAACGCGATACAGCCTAGGCGATGCGGAGCATCGTCCGGTCGCGCTGCTGCGCAGAGCCGAGCCCCAGAAAGCAACACAGCGCGATGCTGATACATGGGCCCCGGCTCAGGAGCGCACCGCTGAGGCGCTGCGCTGCGTCCGGGGCACGAGACAGAAATTGATGCGCTACCATTTCTCCACGCCGTCATTGCGAGGAGCCCGCGACAAAATTGCAAAGCAATTTTGTCGCTGGTGCGACGAAGCAATCCAGGGCCGTTCTGCCATTGCTGCAGACCCTCTCCTGAGTCCGTCCGCACATTTTTTTCTGGAGTCAGCAGTGTCACATCCCCTTACCCGCATGGAACTCCGGAGAACATAGGCCGTTTCCCCACCTGTTTTGAACGGGGAGACGCAAGCGTGAACCGCCGGCAAGTCCTTCGCGCATCGGCTGCCTTCTCGGCTGCCACCATGCTGCTGCGTGCAGCGAAGGCTCAGACGGGCTCCGCCCCGCCATTCAGCCCGTCCTACGTGCGCGAGCTTGCCCGCGCCCTTGCCGCGAAATCATTCGAGCCTCCGGACGAGAAGCTGCCGGATGCACTGAAGAATCTCAACTACGATCAATACCGATCAATTCGCTTCACGCCTGAGAAGGCGTTGTGGCGTGATGAGAAGCTACCGTTCGAAGTGCAATTTTTTCACCGCGGCTTTTTCTACAAGAACCGGGTCGAGATTTTTCAGGTGGTGAACGGGAGCTTCATGCCGATTCCGTATCGGCGCGACGACTTCTCGTTCGGAGAGGGTCTCGGACAATGGCCGGATGTCGACATCGGGTTTAGCGGATTCCGCATTCACGCTCCGATCAACAGGCCGGATTACTACGATGAAGTTTGTGTGTTCCTGGGCGCCAGTTACTTCCGAGCAGTCGCGAAAGGACTGACGTATGGCCTGTCCGCGCGCGGACTAGCGATCGATACCGGCGAGAGCAAGGGCGAAGAGTTCCCGGCGTTCAAGGCCTTCTGGCTGGAGAAGCCGGTGCCGAATGCCTCTTCCATCGTAGTACACGCGCTGCTGGACAGTAAGAGTGCGGCCGCAAGCTACCGATTCACGATCCGGCCTGGCCAAAGCACGGTTTTCGACGTCGAGATGGCTCTCTATCCGCGGGTAGACGTCGAGCATGCCGGGCTCGCGCCTATGACCAGCATGTTCTACTTCGGGCCGAACGATCGCAAAGATTTTGACGATTTCCGCCCCGCGGTTCACGACTCGGATGGACTTGCGATCTTCAACGGTAGAGGTGAGCAACTCTGGCGTCCCCTGAACAATCCGCACGATCTGCAGGTCAGCAGCTTTGCCGACGTCAATCCGGGCGGCTTCGGCCTCATGCAGCGGGAGAGGAATTTCTTCGCCTATCAGGACCTCGAATCCAACTTCGAAAAGCGCCCAAGCCTATGGTTCGAGCCGATCGGCGATTGGGGCGAAGGAGCGGTGAAATTATTCGAGATACCTACCAAGGAGGAGGTCCACGACAACATCGCAGCGCTGTGGCAACCGAAGCAGCCGCTGAAAGCCAAAAGCGAACACATCTTCACCTATCGGCTGCACTGGGGGCCGGACGCCCCCAAACCGGAGGCGCTCGCACGGTTCACGCGAACGGGGATCGGAAGCCGGGGTGACGATAGCAAATTGTTCGTGCTGGAACTGATGGGGGACCGACTCAAAGGCATCGATGCCAAGACCATCAAAGGCGTGGTGACCGCTGCAAAAGCCGAAGTCAGCAACATCGTCACGCAACCTAATCCCATGACAGGCGGATGGCGTCTGAGCTTCCAATGCTCGGTCAAGAAGCAAGCCGCAATCGAATTACGAGCTTTCCTGGCGCAAAACGAAGCGCCAGTCTCCGAAGTGTGGACCTATCGATGGACGCCCTAAGACCGTCGCCGACGCCTTCGCCGAACGCCCCTGGCAGCCCATTTCTGCCGCCGGAAAGTCCGCTGCCGATGCTGCCTTGCCGGCTGGATCGCGCGACTGAAGCTAACCGGTCGCCGGAGCATTCGGGTACCACTTTGATGGTTCGCCGCCTCTTTATTTTTGTCGGGACTGGGGTGCTGACGCTTGCCGGCGGCTACGGCATGTATGACGTGGTGAAAGTTGGCGGTGTAACCTTTCTCGAGGCGGTGCTGCTCGGCTTTTTCCTCGTGCTGCTCGCATGGGTCGCGCTCTCCTTCATGTCCGCGCTCGCCGGATTTTTCGTGCTGCTCACGCGCAGCCGGTCTTTTCTGCCGATCGATGCGACGGGCTCACTGCCTCCTATCACCTCGCGCACAGCCATGCTGCTACCCACCTATAATGAGGACCCGCATCATCTCATGGCGCGGCTACGCGCAATGTATGAATCGGTTCAAGCGACCGGATATGGGGACCAGTTCGACTGGTTTTTACTGAGCGATACGACCGATCCCGACATCTGGATTCGTGAAGAGCTGACCTTCATTCGGCTGCGCCGCGCCTGCGGCGCCGCTCGGCTGTACTACCGGCATCGCTCCAACAACATCGCGCGCAAGTCCGGCAATATCGCCGACTGGGTCATGAGGTTTGGCTCGGCCTATGATCACATGATCGTTCTCGACGCGGACAGCCTCATGGAAGGCGACACAATAGTTCGCCTTGTCAACGCGATGGAGTCCCATCCCGCTGCTGCGCTGATCCAGACGCAGCCGGTCATCGTCAACGCGCGCACAATGTTCAGTAGGCTGCAGCAATTCTCGGGGCGCGTTTACGGCCCCATCATTGCAGCCGGCAATGCTTGGTGGCACGGTGGCGACAGCAATTACTGGGGCCACAACGCCATCATCCGCGTACGGGCGTTCGCTGCGGAGGCCGGCCTGCCGGAGCTGAGCGGTCGTAAGCCTTTCGGGGGTCACATCTTGAGCCATGATTTTGTCGAGGCCGCGTTGATGCGCCGCGCGGGCTGGGCAATCTATCTGGCACCGACCCTCGGCGGCAGCTTCGAAGAAGCCCCGCCGTCACTGCTGGACTTTGCGGCAAGAGATCGTCGCTGGTGCCAGGGTAACCTTCAGCATCTCGCTGTGTTGCCCGCGCGCGGGCTACACTGGGTGTCGCGTCTGCATTTGCTTACAGGCATCGGCGCCTATGTCACCGCGCCGCTGTGGTTTCTATTCCTGGTGCTCGGCCTGCTGATTGCACTGCAGGCGCACTTCATCCGACCGGAATATTTTCCCAAAGGCTTCAGTTTGTTTCCGACCTGGCCGCAACAGGACCCGGTGCTTGCCGCCCAGGTCTTTGCAGCGACCATGGGACTTCTGATCCTGCCGAAGCTGCTGGCCTATCTGGTGCTGATCGGCAATCGAAGAGAGCGGATCGGATTCGCAGGGAATCCTCGCGTATTGGCCGGAGTCGTTTGCGAGACATTTCTTGCGGCTTTGATCGCTCCGTGCATGATGATCCTCCAGACCAAGGCCGTGTTTGAAATTCTAGCTGGCCGGGACGCGGGCTGGCAGGTGCAGCGCCGAAGCGATGGCTACCTGGCTCGAGGCGAAATCTATCGCAAGCTCGTCGGCCCCACGCTCTGCGGATTGGCCCTGTTGCTCAGTGCCTACGCGGTCTCTCTGCCGCTGCTGCTTTGGATGTCGCCTGTCGTGCTGGGTCTTCTGCTTTCAATCCCGTTGGGCCTCATGACGTCTGAGCGACTGAAGACGCCCGGACTTTTTGCCACGCCGGAAACCAACGACCCGCCCGCTGTGGTGCTCCGTGCAAACGAACTCGCCGCATCTGAGCCAACAGCGATAACCGGGGCCCTGCACCAGCTCAGCCAGGATCCAGAACTGCTAGGCCAGCATTTGGGATCGCTATCGCTTGCCAGGCCGCGCAAATTTGGCGCCGTCGACGTGCCTTTGGCGACGGCAACCACCAAGCTCGAGGAATGCGAAAGCTTGGAGGATGCAGTCGCATGGCTCGAAAGGCCGGAATTGCGCGCCGTTCTTGGCCATCCCACGCTGCTCCAGAGGGTCCTTGAGATGCCTCGCGCAGGTAAGAATTGGCCCAGTATTCGGGATCGTCGGTAGAGTGCCCGCGCGAGCACGGCGCGCTGTTCTGACCGCCCGACAGCGGGTCCCCCATATCTCCGATCAAGCTCGGTTGTAGGCCATGGGCATGCAGTGGGCCCCCGCACGCGCTTCGCGCGGACCGGTGGCCCGGAACGGGCGGTCAGCGTTCTCCCAGCCGCCATGCCGATGGCGCGAGCCTGGTTCGTTTCACTCCAACACCTTATTCCAGGAAGTAGACGCTCGTAACCAACACGGCGATTAGTACGGCACAACCAAGCAATGCAACGGTAAAGCAGATACGTGCTGGGATTGAATACGCATCAAAGTGCGGCTGTTCGATCATGCCACGCCTCCTCTCACCATCTGGCGGGAGCGCGATCATTAATCTTGGCAACCTAGCCCTGTGGAACTTTGGTTAAAAGTCAACTGTGCTGACGCATCAGGCGGCGGATCCCGGTTATTCGGGCAGACCTGAAGCGCGCATTGCTTCGATCAGGGGTGTTGCGAGCAACGGCACGCAGCCGATGGCGGAGCACTGACCATTGCTGCTGAAATTGGGCTGAAGTTGCATCACGCGCTCGGCGGCTGCGTTCGCGTCTTCCATTCGTCCGAGTTTGGCAAGCGACGCCGCCAAAAACATGTGCGAGACGCTGAAACCTGGTTTGCTGCGAATGGCCCGTTGCGCTGCCGCCGCGGCATCTTCATAGCGTCCACGAAGAAAATGGCCCATGCAAATGCCATGCAGTGCTGCGGTAATCCAGGGATCGAATGGACTAAGGCGGATACCCCGCTCGCCCCATTCGATGGCGCGCTCGGCTTCCCCTCCCCAGCCCAAGATCAACGCGCCCCAGGAATAGGCCCACGCCGCCGACGGGGAAATTGCCAGGGCGGCCTCGAAGGTTTCCAGGGCCAAGATACGGTCATGTTCGACGAGACCGATAGCGATTGCGGCGTAGACGAGTGCCGGGGCATCGTCGGGACCAAGCGCCACTGCAGTATGCGCGTACCTTATCGCGGCCGTGCGATTGTCTTCACGCCTTCCCGCTCGGAGATACAGTATTTCATTGCAAAAGGCCGTTTGGCCGTGCGCGAGCGCGTAGTTCGGCTCGAGTAGAAGTGCGCGTTCGAGGAGTGGCACCGCCTGCGACGCGCCCTCCGGCATCCCAGTATCCACCAGCGGCGTCGCACGTAACACGAGATCGTAGGCGTCGAGATTTTCAGGCCGTTTGCGCTTCGCCCGTTCAATTTCGGCCTGACGCACGCTGGGCTCGATCGCGGCGACAGTGCTCACGGTAATTTCGTCCTGCAAGGCAAAGATGTCGTCGAGCGCGCGGTCGTAGCGATCTGCCCAGATATGGGCCCTGGTCTCCGCGTCAATCAGCTGCGCTGTGATCCGTACGCGGTCGCCTGCCCGTCGCACACTGCCTTCCAACACGTAACGAACCCCCAGTTCGCGTCCGACCTGCCTGATGTCAACGGACCGCCCCTTGTACGTGAAGGTCGAATTGCGGGCGATCACGAACAGCCATTTGAAGCGCGACAGCGCGGTGATGATGTCCTCCACCATGCCATCGGCGAAGTACTCCTGTTCCGGGTCGCCGGACATATTCTGAAACGGCAGAACCGCAATTGAAGGTTTGTCGGGTAATGACAGCAGTCGATTGCTCTCCGCCGTCGCTGGCTTCGCATTGGCAGGTTTGACCCCATATAGTCGAACCGCCCGATCGATGTTCTTCAGCGATCGTTCGCCTAGATCATCGAACTCGAATGTCGTTTTTCCCCTGACTTGTTCGAACGCACTTCCCGACAGACACACGCCGCCTGGCGCGCACTCGTTCTCAACGCGTGCGGCCACATTCACGCCATCACCGAAGATGTCGTTTTCGTCGCTGATAATGTCGCCGATGTTGATGCCGATGCGAAAGGCAATCTGTCCTTCCCGGCCGGCCAACTTCTCTTGAACGGCCATGGCGCATGTCACCGCGTCGACGGCGCTGGCGAATTCGACCAGGAGGCCATCGCCAGTTGTCTTGACGATCCTGCCCTTGTGCTCCGCAATGGCTGGATCGACGATTTCGCGGCGGATGACCTTAAGGGCTTCGAGCGTGCCGACCTCATCGGCGCCCATTAACCGCGAATAACCGGCAACGTCCGCTGCCAGCACCGCCGCTAACCGTCTCTCAACGCGCGCCATAGCCACCGCCACCCTGCCAGTTTGGAATTAATATAGCAGGATGAACATCTTCCGTCCCAGCCGGACGAAAGGCCGGGGTCTGGACAGCGCGCCAGGTCGGCTTCAGGGGCACGAGCGGCTATTCGCGGCCAAGCGGCGCGAGGTTTGCTTGAACTCGTGGGCTGGCGCTGACGACAACGCCCCTCGCTACGCCGCCTTCAACACCGGCGGCTGCGACGGCCTGATCAGCGCGAACGCGACCTGCACGATGCCGCCCGCGAGGCCCAGTGCCACTCCGATGCGCCAGGCCATGGTGTAGGAGCCGAGCGCGTCGTAGAGCAGCCCTCCCCCGTAGGCGCCGAGGAAGCTGCCGATCTGGTGGCTCATGAAGGCGAGGCCCTGGATCATCGCCTGCCAGCGCAGGCCGAACATCTCGGCGACCGCGCCCGCGACCAGCGGACCAACGCCCATCCAGAGGAAGCCCATGATGGCGCCGAACAGCAGCGTCGAGAACGACGTCGCCGGCAGCATGAAATACCAGGCAAGCGCCAGCGAGCGCAGGATGTAGATCGCGCCCAGCAGCGCCAGCTTGTTCCAGCGCTGCCCGGCCCAGCCGAAGAACAGCGAGCCCAGCACGTTGAAGCCGCCGATCATGCCGAGCGTCTGCGCGCTCAGCATCGGGTCGAGGCCGCAGATCGCCAGATACGACGGCAGATGCGTGGTGAGGAACACCAGCTGCATGCCGCAGACGAGATAGGCGCAGGTCATCACCACGAAGGACGCATTGCCGAACGCAGTCCGCGCCGCGATCGCAGCCGTAGCATCGTCGATCTCGTCGGCGGCCGGCTTGGGCAGCGGAATCTGGTCGACGCGCCCGGCATACCAGGCGGCGGGGATCATCAGCACCGACATGATAACGAAGCCGGCAAGGCCAATGCGCCAGCCAAAGCCCTCGTTGAGCATCTGCCCGATCGGCGCGGACAGCAGCGCGCCGAGCGAGCCCGCACCGGAGACGATGCCGAGCACGGTGGAACGCACCGTCTCAGGCACCGCGCGCGCCGCCACCGACATCGCGATCGCAGCCGCCGTGCAGGCCAGCGAGGTGCCGATCAAAACGCCGGCGCCGATCATGATGCTGACAAGCCCGTTGGCGGTCGCCATCAGCGCAAGGCCGACGATGTACATCAGCGCGCCCACGATCATGATGGGACGAAAGCCGTAGCGCTCGGTCATGGCGCCGGCGAGCGGCTGGAGAAAGCCCCAAGCGAGGTTTTGCACGGCCAGCGCCAGTGTGAAATCCGACACCGAGATGTGGATGTCATGCGTCAGCGGTTGCAGGAAGATGCCGAGCGACTGCCGCAGTCCCATGCTCAGCGTCAGCATGATCGAGGCGCCGATCAGGATGGGCAATGTCGGACGCAGAACCTGCAACAGGGGCATTTTTCTTCTCCCTTTTGGGCGCGGCGCGAACGCCGCCGTCTGCTTTTGCCGTTGATTTTGGTTACACAGACCTGTGTACTTAGGCTATAAAAGGGCCGGTGTTGTCAAGCGAACAGGACGCGCGCTACCGCATGGCTCCCCCGCCCGCCCCACAGACGATGAAAGAGCGGATCCTTCAGACCGCCGACAAGCTGTTCTATCTGCAAGGCATTCGCGCCATCGGCGTCGACACCATCGCGGCCGAGATCGGCATCTCCAAGCGCACGCTCTACAACCACTTCCCCTCCAAGGACGCGCTGATCGCTGCCTACCTCGAGCGCCGCTTCGTCAGCGCGCGCCCTTCCGACAAGCCGCCGGCCGAGCAGATCCTTGCGACGTTCGATTCGCTGGAGCGTCGCTTTGCATCCAAGGATTTTCGCGGCTGCCCGTTCGTGAATGCGGTCGCCGAGCTCGGGCCTTCCGACCGCGCCGTGAAGAAGATCGCAATCGCCTTCAAGGAAAGCCGCCGTGTCTGGTTTCGTGATCGGCTGACCGAGCTCGGCGTCGCCGATGCCGACGCGCTCGCAACCCAGCTCGTGCTGCTCGTCGACGGCTCCATCGCGCAGGATCTCGTCCGCGACGATCCGGCGATGGCCAGGGCGGCAAAGGAAGCGGCGAAGGTGCTGCTGCGCAATGCGGGGGTGGATGTGGGGGATGATGCGAAGCCGGTGAAGGACAAGCGTCCGCCGCAGTGATCGCTGCCACCGCATCACTCGGTGTCATCACCCGCGAAGGCGGGTGATCCAGTATTCCAGAGACAGTGAAACTAGAACCAAGAAGCCGCGGCGTACTGGATTCCCCGCGTGCCCGGGGAGTGACAGCGGAGTTTGTAGGATCTGTTCGGGATGATAGCAGAATGCCCCTGTTTTGCCCGACGTGTCAAATGGCGCTGCCGCCAGCGCAAACCGCGCTGCTCCTCGCGTAAGCCGTTGATCTTGCTACCGCCGGCTACTGTGCATGGGGTTGTTTTCGCACTTTTTGTGCCGGCAGCTCACGCCGCCTGCACCACCACGCGGTTGCGGCCGTCGTGCTTGGCGCGGTAGAGCGCGGTGTCGGCGCGCTTGAGGACGTCGGCGACCGCCTCGCCCTTCTGCTCCAGCGTGGTCAGGCCGATCGAGATCGTGACCTCGATACGCTTCGTCCCTTTGTGGATCGCAAACGGCTCGCCTGCGATCGAGCGGCGCAGGCGCTCGGCGACCATGCCGGCGACGTGCAGATCGGTCTCGGGCATCACGATGACGAACTCCTCGCCGCCGTAGCGGCAGGCCAGATCGATGCCGCGGATCGACTTGCGCACCCGCACCGCGAATTCGCGCAGCACATCGTCGCCGGCGTCGTGGCCGTAATTGTCGTTGATCGACTTGAAGTAATCGATGTCCAAAATCATCAGCGCGAGCGGCTTGCCGCGGGTCGCGGCCTGCTCGGCGAGCGTCGCCAGATGGCTCTCCATGTAGCGGCGATTGTGCAGGCCGGTGAGCGCGTCGGTGATCGCCATCTCGATCGAGTTCTGCACGTTGTCGCGCAAGTGATCGGTGTAGCGGCGGCGGCGGATCTGGGTGCGGGCCCGCGCCAGCAGCTCGGTCTTGTCGATGGGGCGCAGCAGATAGTCGTTGACGCCGATCTCGAGGCCGCGGAGCAGCCGCGTCGAGTTCTCGGGGTCGGCGATCGCCAGGATCGGCACGTGGCGCGTGCGCTCCAGCGAGCGCGCCTGGCTGCAGAGCCGCAGGCCGTCGAAATTGTTCAGGTCGAGCGAAACGATCAAGAGGTCGTAATTGCCCTCGGCGGCGTGGAACAGCGCTTCCGTCGGGCTCGGCTCGACGTCGATGGTGTGCTCGGCGGCGAGGATCGTCGCCAGCCGCTCATAGGAGGACTCGCGGTCGTCGACCAGCAGGATGCGGCCGCCCTTGCCGGTATCGGCCACCGCGCTGCGCTCGGGCGCCTGCATGCCGATCTCGAGCGAGGTGATGGCGCGCATGCGCAATTCGTCGGTCATCATCTTCAGGCGCGTCAGCGAGCGCACACGCGCGATCAGCACGACGTCGGAGACGGGTTTTGTCAGAAAATCGTCGGCGCCGGCTTCGAGTCCGCGGTTGCGGTCGGACGGGCTGTCGAGCGCGGTGACCATCACGACGGGAATGTGGTGGGTGGCAGGATCCGTCTTCAGGCGGCGGCAAACTTCGAAGCCGTCCATGTCGGGCATCATCACGTCGAGCAGGATGATGTCGCATTCGGCGCGCCGGCTGATCGCCAGCGCCTCGGCGCCGTTCGCCGCAGTCATCACGTCGAAATATTCGGCAGACAGGCGGGCTTCGAGGAGCTTGACGTTGGCAGGAACGTCATCGACAACCAGGATACGCGCGGACACTTTGAACTCACTTCCTATCCGATAAAACGCCGGACCGTCTCAATGAATTTGCCGACCGAGATCGGCTTGGACAAATAGGCTTCGCAGCCGCCCTCGCGGATGCGCTCTTCGTCGCCCTTCATCGCGAAGGCGGTGACCGCGACGACGGGAATGGCGCGCAGCTCCGGATCGTCCTTGATCCAGCGCGTCACCTCGAGGCCCGAGACCTGCGGCAGTTGGATATCCATCAGCACGAGGTCGGGCCGCATCTTGCGAACGAGATCGAGCGCCTCGTAGCCGTTGCTGGTGCCGGAGGTCTGGTAGCCGTGCGCCTCCAACAGGTCGCGGAAGAGCTTCATGTTGAGCTCGTTGTCTTCCACGATCAGGACGGTCTTAGCCATCCCGCCCTCCTGATTGGTCCGCAGACCCATACATGTGACGCCTCAGGCGCCGCTCGCCGGCGCTTCGAAAACTGGATTCAAACTAGCCCCAGATTCGCTCTAGTTTCGTTAAACCCGAGGGCCGACTTTCTGCGATGTGGTTTCCAGTTGCTTGTCGGGCTCGCAAGACTCGAGGCGAAGACTCGGGCATGATGATTCCAAATTAGAGACCGAAAGTTAACGGAAAGGCAAACCGGCCCCGTGAAAAAGCCTGTTCACAACCCCCGCGAAGTCGCTGAAATCGTTGCGATTCAGGCCCTGTCCTTCGTCGCCGGCGAGCCCGAGCGGCTGGGCCTGTTCCTGGCTGAGACAGGGGTCGGTCCGGAGACCCTGCGCAATGCCGCTTCCGACCCCAATTTCCTGCTCAGCGTGCTCGATTTCGTGCTGCGCGATGACGAGACCGTGAAGGCCTTTGCGAAGACCGCGGAACTGCATCCGACCAATGTTGCCGCAGCGCGGCAGGTGCTGGGCGACGCGCTCGGCGACCCCTCCTGGGAGCGCGACGTGCCGTGACCTCCCCCGATCCGGCCGGGCCCCGCTGCTTCTGCCGGGATTGTCTGGCCGATCTGGACATGGGCGTGCGGCGCTGTTCCTCCTGCGGATCCCCTCGCCTGGTCCGCCACCGCGCGCTCGCGGGCCTGACCATCGCCCATATCGACTGCGACGCCTTCTATGCGACCGTCGAGAAGCGCGACGATCCTGCTATCGCCGATAAGCCCGTCATCATCGGCGGGGGCAAGCGCGGCGTGGTGTCGGCTGCCTGCTACATCGCCCGGACCTATGGCGTGCGCTCGGCCATGCCGATGTTCAAGGCTCTGGAGGCCTGTCCGCATGCGACGGTAATCCGCCCCGACATGGCGAAATATGTCCGGGTCGGCCGCGAGGTGCGCCAGGCCATGCAGGCGCTGACGCCGCTGGTCGAGCCGCTCTCGATCGACGAGGCCTTCCTCGATCTGTCCGGCACCGAGCGCGTCCACGGCATGATCCCGGCAAAGGTGCTGGCGCGCTTTGCGCGCGAGGTCGAGCGCGACATCGGCATCACCGTCTCGGTCGGCCTGTCCTGCAACAAGTTCTTGGCCAAGATCGCCTCCGACCTCGACAAGCCGCGCGGCTTTGCCGCGCTCGACCAGGACGAAGCGCGCTTGATGCTGGCTTCGAGGCCGGTCGGCTTCATCTTTGGCGTCGGACCGGCCACGCAGGAACGCCTTGTGCAGCGCGGCTTCCGCATCATCGCCGATCTGCAGAAGGCCGACGAGATCGAGATGATGCGGCAGTTTCCGAGTGACGGCCGCCGGCTGTGGCGGCTTGCGCGCGGCATCGACGACCGCCGCGTCGAGCCTGATCGCGGCGCCAAGACGATTTCCAGCGAGACCACGTTCGAGAGCGACATCCGCGATTTCGCGACGCTGGAGAAGACCTTGTGGCGGCTGTGCGAGAAGACGTCGTCGCGTCTCAAGAGTAGCGAGCTCGCCGGCTCGACCGTCACGCTGAAGCTGAAGACCGCCGATTTCCGCCAGCGCACGCGCTCACAGTCGATCGCCGCCCCGACGCAGCTCGCCGCAAAGATCTTCTCGATCTGCCGCGAGATGCTGGCAAAAGAGATCGACGGCACCGCCTTCCGCCTGATGGGCGCCGGCGTCAGCGCGCTGCGTGACGGCTCGGCCTCCGACGACACCGACATGCTCGACCGCCGCGCCGCGCACGCCGAGCGCGCGGTGGACAGTCTGCGCAAGAAGTTCGGCAGTGCCGCGGTGATCCGCGGCATTGCGTATGAGGGGCCGGAGAAGGCGCAGGAGTGATCGAGTCCTGCTCAACTCAGTCGCGTTCGAAGATCCGTGCACCCGGATAGGCGCGCCGGGCATACTGAACGACCAACTGCCGATCCTGAGTTTCCAGGAACGGCGTTCGGATCTGACAAGACCCGACGATGAGGTGCCACAAGCCGTTGAGCTTTCGAATGACGACGTTCATTTGAGCCTCCTCGCAGTGACCCGAGTGGGCTCAAATTGTAAGAATCTCCCGCCGTCGCTCAATTCTACCAGCGTAAGGTCAGCGCATGAGAAGGAATAGAGGAGATATACAAAGGTATGTTGACAATGGCTCCAACAGCCTCTGTCGCCGATTGCTTCGCAAGGGCTCAAACGATCCGACCGGTTCAGGGGCTGGCATCGTGACAGGCGAACGCCATCTCGACGCGCTGCTGAGCAACATGAAGCCGGAGATCCTGGACGGCATCTTCGTATTTTGCACGCTTGCGCCCAGCGCGAGTATTCCAGCCACCATCAGTCCGATGCTGACGTTCCGCGAACGCGAAGGAACGACACTGGTGATCGCTCGCGAAGAGGCCGAAGCGGCAGGCCTGCGCTACGAGTTCGCCTCGCGCCTGATCACCCTGACGATTCATTCGTCGCTGGACGCGGTCGGATTCCTGGCTGCGATCACAGCCCATCTCGCCGCAGCTGGCATCAGCGTGAATGCCGTTTCGGCCTTCCATCACGATCACCTCTTCGTGCCTGTCGACAAGGCCGATGAAGCGATGGCTGTTCTACAGAAGATGTCTGGCGCGAGACACTCGTAGCCCGGATGGAGCGGAGCGCAATCCGGGACAGCGCATCCTAGCAGCAGACCCGGATTACGCTTCGCTCCATCCGGGCTACAGAGAGACCTCAATCCGCGATCGCTACCGCCTCGATCTCGATCAGCCACTCCGGCGCGGCCAGCGCGGAGACGCCGACGAGCGTAGAGGCCGGTGGCTCCATGCCTTCGAAGAAGACGGACCGGGCTTTGCCGATGATGGGGCGCAGCTCCGGCTTGTAGTTCACGACGAAGGTCGTGATCTTGACGATATTGGCGTAGCTCGCCCCCGCCGCTTTCAGCGCGTGGCCGAGATTCTGCATCACCTGCGTCGTCTGTGCAGCAATATCGCCCTCGCCGACGATCCGCCCCTCCTCGTCCACCGAGACCTGGCCGGAGATGTAGATGGTGCGGGCACCGGAAGCGGTGACGACGTGGGAATAGGCGGGATTGTGATGCAGGCCGCTGGGGTGGAGATGGTCGAGCTTGGGCATGGTTGGCTCCCGGATGTTTGTGATTGGGACCGAGCGTAGCGGGAGAGCGCGCGGAGAGCTAGCTGTCATTGCGAGGAGCAAAGCGACGAAGCAATCCAGACTGCCACCATGGAAATAGTCTGGATTGCTTCGCTGCGCTCGCAATGACGGAGGAAAGAGCGACAGCCCCTCAATTACAGGGCTTGCTGTCCTTCACGTCGAACTTGCCCATCGCGCCGGAGATCACGAAATCGTTGTAATCGAGCACGAGCTGGCGGGAGACGCCGTTCTCGTAGAGCTCGAACGCCATCGCGTAGACCGGCGTCTGCTCGCCTTCCTTCTGCTGGGCCTCGCGGTCGAAGTAACTGACGGTGACGGGCCAGCGCTTGAGCGATTTCATATGCTCGTCGGAGATCGACGGGTCGGACGCCGTGGCACGGTCGGCCGGGATCGGCTGGCCGATCACGGTCAGCGTGTTGTAGACCTTCTGGCCGTCGTCGGAGCCGTCATAGACGGAGAGCTCGAGCAGCGACTTGCCTTCGTTGGCCGCAGCGATGATGCGCTGGATCTGCTCGGTCGGGAATACGATCTTGCCGTCGAGGGTAAACGTCTTCGGCGCCGGCAGCTTCAGCTTGACGTTGATGTGGTCGCCGTCGCGCTCGGCCGAGCCGTCGACGCGGCCTGCATCGGCCTCGTTCATCCGCGTCTCGATGTTGAAGCGGTAGCTCTTGCCGGCAGCGTCCTCCCAGGAATTGGAGCGGAGGTCACTCAGCGTGACCTTACCCTCGCCGCTGTCGAGCTCGGAGACCTGGCGGAATTCCGAGGTATAGCCCTCGCAGGCATTCCCCGTGAAATTGTAGAGGATGCGGCCGCGGGCACTGTTGACCGAGTTGGAGCGCGATTTCACGAGGCTGAGGTCATACAGCGCCTGATGCGCGAGGAACGGACCGTTGGCGGCCTGCGCCCAGCCCCCAAGGCCGACAGTGGCCGCCGCGAGCGCCATCACACCGAGCGAAGTCCGGAAAAGGTGCACCATGTCTATTCCCTGGGGAAGCGCAGATTCGACATTTTAATGACCGATCCATTGCGTCGCAACTGAGGCCGTTTCACGTAAAGTTGCGGCTCGCGTGTTGAACCTCCTCCCCTGCCTCAACAAAATGCAGTCCCCTTCGGTTGCTTGCATGTGGCGGCACGATGAGCGAAACAGGACCGCCGGCCTCCAGAGGCGTCGGGGCAGATGAATTCTTGGACAACGAGGTCGAACATGGCTGGCACAGTCGAGCAGAAACTGGCGGAACAAGGCATCAAGCTGCATGAAGCCCCCACTCCCGTCGCCAACTATGTCCCGTTCGTGCGCACCGGCAATTTGCTGTTCGTCTCCGGCCAGGTCTGCTTCGATCCTGCCGGCAAGCTGATCGCCAAGGGCAAGCTGGGTGCCGGCGTCTCGATCGAAGACGGCGCTGCGGCCGCCCGCGGCTGCGCGGTGAACCTGCTGGCCCAGGTCAAGGCCGCGCTCGGCGACCTCGACAAGGTCGTGCGCGTGGTCCGCCTCGGCGGCTTCATCAACTCGGCGCCCGACTTCCTGGACGGGCCCAAGGTGCTGAACGGTGCCTCCGACCTGATGGTCGCGGCCTTCGGTGACAAGGGCCGCCATGCCCGGACCACCGTCGGGGTCGCCTCGCTGCCTGCCGACGCGGCGGTCGAGGTCGATGGCGTGTTCGAGGTCGCCTGACACGAATGCGCGCTCCGGATTGGCTGACAGCCCGGCCGGTCGCCCATCGCGGCCTGCATGACATTTCGCGCGGCATCGTGGAAAACATGCCGGGGGCGGTCCAGGCCGCAATCGCAGGCAATTTTTCGATCGAGGTCGATATCCAGCTCTCCGCCGACGGTGAGGCCATGGTGCATCACGACCATGCGCTCGGCCGCCTCACCGAGGCCACCGGAGAGGTGATCGAGAAGACCGCAGCCGAGCTGAAAGCCATCAAGTTCAAGGACACGCCGGAGCGGATGATGTCGCTCGGCGACCTCTGCGCCCTGGTCGCCGGCCGGGTACCGCTGGTGATCGAGGTGAAGAGCCATTTTGGCGGCGACCGCAAGCTGGTGAAGCGGATGGCCGAGGTGCTGGCATCCTACGACGGTCCCGCTGTCGGCATGTCCTTCGATCCCGACCAGGTGCTGGCGCTACGCGAGCTGCTGCGCTCCCGCCCGCGCGGCATCGTCGCGCAGCGGACCTATGAGGACGAGTACTGGGCCAAGCTGACCCAGGCGCAGCGCGACAGCATGCTGTACCTGCGTCACGGCTTCCAGACCCAGCCCCACTTCGTGGCGTTCAAAGTCGACCATCTGCCGGCCCCCGCCCCCTGGATTGCCCGCAACGTCTTCGGCTGCGCCCTGCTCGGCTGGACCGTGCGCACGCCGGAGCAGCGGACGCGGGTCGGTCAATATGCGGATCAGATGATCTTCGAGGGGTTCGTGCCGTAGGGTACGGCATGCGAACGCGCTCGTGTCCGGACGCTCCAAGCGTTGCGGCGCAGAGCCGGGACCCATCCCCCCGCGAACGTGCTGCCACATGGGCCCCGGCGCTGCAGCGCCCTGCTGAAGGAGCGCTGCGCTGCGTCCGGGGCACGAGAGAGGCGTTCCCCACCCTTGAAGTCGCTGCTGCAATGCACGATCTTGGGGACGATGGCATCATCCGAAATCACGCTCGAGGCCGTACCTTCGATTGGCGAAGTGGCACCGGAGGATTGGGACGCCTGCGCCAATCCCGGCAAGGCTTGCAATGGGAATGGCACGGGAACCTCATCCGCCCTTCCAGGCGATTCCGCCGGTCTCTTAAAGACGGCCTATAACCCGTTCGTCTCACACGCATTTCTCTCCGCCGCTGAGAAATCGGGCTCAGCGACGATCCGCACCGGCTGGGGACCGCGGCATCTCGTGGCCAAGCTCAACGGCCACGTCGCCGGCGTTGTGCCCTGCTATCTCAAGTCGCACTCGCAGGGCGAATATGTCTTCGACCGTGGCTGGGCGGACGCCTATGAGCGGGCCGGCGGACGGTACTATCCGAAGCTCCAGGTCTCGGTTCCCTTCACGCCGGCAACGGGACCGCGCCTGCTGGTCCGCGACGGTGTCGACCGCGAGCGGATCAGCGAGGCCCTGGCGAGCGGGCTGGTGGCGCTGTGCGGGGTCAGCAAGGCCTCCTCGGTGCACGTCACCTTCGCCCGCGAGACCGAATGGAAGCTGCTCGCCAAGCACGGTTTCCTCCAGCGCACCGACCAGCAGTTCCACTGGCACGATGACGGCTTTGCGAGCTTCGATGACTTTCTGGCGACGCTGAACTCGCGCCACCGCAAGTCGATCAAGCGCGAGCGACGCGATGCGCTCGCCGCCGGCATCACTATCCACTGGCTCACGGGCAAAGACATCACCGAGGATGCCTGGGACGCGTTCTTTGAATTCTACATGGAGACCGGCTCGCGCAAATGGGGCCGGCCGTATCTGACGCGCGAGTTCTTCTCGCTGATCGGCGAGACGATGAGCGAGGACGTGCTGCTGGTGATGGCCCGCCGCAACAATCGCTGGATCGCGGGTGCGATCAACTTCATCGGCTCGGACACGCTGTTCGGCCGCAACTGGGGCGCGGTCGAGCATCATCCGTTCCTGCATTTCGAGGTCTGCTACTATCAGGCGATCGATTTCGCCATCAAGCGCGGCCTCCGGCACGTCGAGGCCGGCGCGCAGGGCGAGCACAAGATCGCACGCGGCTATCTGCCGAAGACGACCTATTCCGCCCACTTCATCGCCGATCCGGGCCTGCGGCGCGCCATCGACGACTATCTCAAGCGCGAGCGCGCCTATGTTGCGGAAGCCGGACGCGAGCTCGCCGAGCTCGGCCCGTTCCGCAAAGGCGCCGACGAGGCGTCTTGACGCCTCGCGATGGCTGGTGACAGTAAGCGCAAAATCTCGAGGAGCCGCCGAGGAGCTAGCATGACCGCCTACGACACCAACAACATCTTCGCAAAGATCCTGCGCGGCGAGCTGCCCTGCTACAAGGTGTACGAGGACGAGCACGTCTTCGCCTTTCTCGACATCATGCCGCGCGTGCCTGGCCACACGCTGGTGATCCCGAAGGCCGCTGCCCGCAACATCCTCGACATCAGACCGGACGACTTCGCCCATGTCGCCCGCGGCGCGCACAAGATCGCGGCGGCCGCGATGAAGGCGTTCGAGGCCGACGGAATCACCGTGCAGCAGTTCAACGAGCCCGCCGGCGGACAGGTGGTGTTTCATCTCCACATGCACGTGATGCCGCGCCGCGACGGTGTCGCCATGCTGCCGCCCGCGAGCCGCAAGGAAGACACCAAGGTGCTGGAACAGCACGCAGCCAAGCTGATGGCGGCGTTGAAGGCGGGGTAGATCTCTCCGCTCGTCATTCCGGGGCGCGCCCCGTAGCCCGGATGGAGCGAAGCGCAATCCGGGACTGTCCCCGCATTCCGCTTCGCTCCATGCGGGCTACGATGGCTCCTCCTCGTCATTGCGAGCGAAGCGAAGCAATCCAGACTGCTTCCGCGGAGACGGTGGATGCTTCGTCGCAAGGGCTCCTCGCAATGACGGAGGAGAGACTTCACTCCGTCTCGAAATCGCCCTTCTGCGGGGCCGCCAAGGGCGTGAACTCGCAACGGTCCGGCTTGATGTCGATCAGCGGCGTGTTGTCGAGGCAGTCGAGTCCGCGCACCAGGATCGCATTGCCCTCGATGCCGACCAGCTTCACGATCGAGGTGCCGATCGGATTGGGCCGCACCGGTGAGCGTAGCGAGAAGGTGCCGCGGGTCTTCTCGTTGTTCTTTGGGCTCTGCAGGATGATGTCGCGGCGCGACTTGTCGAGCCAGTAGAGCACTTCGAGGTTGCTGTAGAAATCGACGCCCTTGATGGCCGGCACGAACGGCTCGAATATTTCGAGCCGGCACACCGGGCCGTCGTGACGCCCCTGCCGCGGCGTCTCCAGCCGCGACGTCCAGGGCGTGCGGATGCGGCCGATGAAGACGAGGCCGGCATCCTCTGCGGGCGGCAGCTCGATGGCGACCTCGCCCTCGCGGAGCTCCTGTTCGCGAACCATATTTCCTGTTCCTTGCTGTTCGCCGGCGGTTTTAGCCCAACCACCACTTGCCGGCCAGCATGAAGAGTTCGCCCGTGACCACGCCCGCGAAGATCGAGCGGCGGGTCAGCAGGAAGACGACGAGCCCCGCTCCCACCGCGCCATAGCGCAAGATATCCGACACGCTGGCAAGCGCCCCTGGCGGCTCGACCACGATCTGGGCGATGACGCCGGCCAGGATCGCGGTCGCGACCGCCCGCACCCAGACCAGCAACTCGGAGCCCTCGTCGATGCCGCCGCCGAACCACAGGCCCAGCATGCGCCAGATCTGGTTGGGAACGACGCCGGCGACGAAGAGCACGGCGAGCGCATGCCAGTCGCCGATGAGCTGCGAAAAGCTCATGCGCGCACCTCCCGCCACCAATGCACGCCATAGGCGATCGTGCCAGCCACGACGCCGCTGACCAGGATGTCGAGGCCCGAGTTCATTTTCGCCGCCAGCGGATAGAGCAAGATCCCGAGCGTCAATGCGACGACATCAGCGACCTCGCGGCTATTGCGTGCGGTCGAGAACAGGAACGACAGCGGGGTCAGCAGCAGAATCGCCGCGCCAAGCGTCTGCGTCAGATTGGCGGCGAGGAAATAACCAACCGTGTTGGCGCAGAGGCACACCGAGACCAAGCCACAGCCGAGCCCGTGGACGAAGGCGATGCGCCGCTCGCGCGGCACAAGCGGCAGGAAGCGGTGGCATTCGACCCACAGCGTCACCGCGGTGAGATGCGCGGCGAAGATCAGCTCGCGCCGTTTCGTCGTCGGCGTGCGCATCAAGGGCAACACCGAGACCACCATCGGAAACAGGCGGATGGCACTAACGGTGACCGCGATCGCCGACTGGATGATGGTGGCACCCGAGCCAAGCGTGGTGATCAGGATAATCTGCGCAGGACCCGCCCAGACGAACAACGTCGAGGCGAGCGCCCAGAGCAGGCTGAAATGGGTGTCGTGGGCGAGCGCGCCGATGCCGAGATAGGTCACGAACAGCACGATGGTGAGAATCGTCTGCGTGATCGAGCGCAGCCCCCACGCAAAGGCACGCCAGGAGCTTTGCCATTGAGGTGAATCGAGCGGAGGGAGCGCCACGGGAGGTTTGGTCGAGGAGAGGAATCGTGCCTCATAACGGGCGATACGGCGACGCACGTCAAGAAAGCCCGCGGCGGGGCTGGCATGCGCACGTGGCGCGGGGCACCCGCCGACGTCATTCCGGGGCGCGACAAAGTCGCGAGCCCGGAATCCATTTCACCACGATCTCTGCGGCCCGATGGATTCCGGGCTCGCGCCAAGAGGCGCGCCCCGAATGACAAGCCCTACCCACTCACACCGCGGTTCTTCAGCACGAAGCACGCACCGCCCGCTTTGCGGATACGATTGCACAGATCATCCGCCTCGGCGCGCGTGTCGGCACCGATGCGCACCTGATAGAAGGCGCGTGTGCCGCGGCTGCGCATCACTGAGCTCAGCAAGCTCGGATCGCGGTCGCCGATCACCGCGCTCAGCCGCGTGACCGCGCGGGAATACATCGCCAGCGCCCTGTTGCGGTCGAAGCCAGCGGCGAGCTGCACGCCCCAGACCTTTGCGGCGGCAAGCTCGACATGCTGCTCGAGTTCGGCCACGAACGGGTTGGGCGCGCGCTTGAGCAACGCCATGAGATCGCGGCAGCTCGTCGGCGGTGAACTCGGCGGTCCCTTGCCGGTGCTGCCTGCCTTGGCCCAGGCATCGACGCTCGTGCCGGTGATGGCGAAGACGTAGTTGCGGGTCTGCTCCGGCATCGGTCCCGTGCCCGCGAGCCATTCCTGCACCCGCCGCGGGCCCGCATTGTAGGCGGCCGCCGCGAGGCCGAGATTACCGAACTGGTTGCGCAGCTCGTTCAAGAACTCCGCCGACTTCGGCAATGCCTGCACCGGATTGAACGGATTGAGCAGCCCGCGCTCGCTTGCAGTGCCCGGCATGAACTGCGCGATCCCTTGTGCGTGCTCGCCGTTGCGGGTCACCGGTCCGACCGCATCGGACTGGAAGCGGCTTTCCTGCCAGATCACGCGGGCGAAAAACTCCAGCGGCAGATTGGCCTCGCGCGCCGCCGCCTCGATGATCAGGCAGAGCGACTCCCGCGTGTCGCTCTCGCGGGCGTCCTTCGGTTTCTCCGCCGGCTTCGCGGGTTCCTCGGCGTTCGGAGGCACGACGGACGAAGGCGCCTCCTCCGCCAGCGCCGGCGACAGCACGAGGGTCTGGCACAAGACAGCGATAACCCGAGCTATTCGCATGGCATTGACGCTATCGGACAATTCGGACCTTGACTTGGAACCCCAGCCAACTAGCAACGAGCGGCAGTATCAACGCAGGTCCCGCTCCGATGGTGACAATCTTTTTTGATCTCGATGGCACGCTGACCAACCCGAAGCCCGGGATCACCCGCTCGATCCAGTACGCGCTGGAACGGCTCGGCGTTTTGGTGCCGAGCGAGGACGAATTGACCTGGTGCATCGGCCCTCCGCTGCATGCCAGCCTCAAGAAGCTCACCGGGACCGATGAACTCGCTGACCGCGCGCTCCTGCTCTATCGCGAGCGCTTCAGCGACATCGGCCTGTTCGAGAACGAGGCTTACAGCGGAATTACGGACACATTGTCGACGCTCGCAGCGACACGTCAGCGCATGTTCGTGGCGACCAGCAAGCCTGCGGTCTACGCCACGCGCATCGTCGATCATTTCGGCCTGAAACCGTATTTCGAACGCGTGTTCGGCTCCGAGCTCGACGGCACCCGCGTCGACAAGCGCGACCTGCTCCGCTATGCGCTCGACGAGGCCAGCGTCGATCCGCAGCGCGCCATCATGATCGGCGATCGCAGCCATGACGTGGTCGGTGCCCGCACCAACGGCATGACCGCCATCGGCGTGCTCTACGGCTATGGCAGCGAGGCCGAGCTAAAGGAGGCCGGCGCGCACCACATCTGCGCCGCACATCCCGAGCTGCTCGGCCATTGCGTGACCTAGCCTGTCAGGCGCCGACAGTCTCCACCGCCGCCAGCATGCCCGTCTTCGGATGGCAGTTCAGATATTCGAAGAACTGCTCGTCGGCAGCGGCCACCGTCACCTCGTGATAGAGCCGCAGCTTGGCTGACGGCCCGAGCGTCGACAGATATTTCATCGCCGCACCGAAGATCTTGACATGGGTCGGATGCGACTCCGCCCAGCGTTCGAGCGCAGCGAGGCTCTTCCACCAGCTCTGGCCATAGGACTTTTCGCTGACGCTGCCGTCAGCCGCGAGCACGCGCATGTAGCGGTTGGCGTAGCAGCCGATGCCGAGGCCGTCGTCGCGCAGGAAATCCATGCCCTCGCGCAGCACCGGCTCGACGTCGTCGAGATAGAGCTTGCGCTCGGACGCTTCGGTATCGCTCCAGTCCTGCCCGGAGCGGATCAGGCAGAGATTGTCGTGCGCCACGACGCGCAGCCGCGCGCCGTCGCGGATCAGCTCCGGTGCGCCGCCGGGCGCCATCGCGTCGGTCTGAGACAGCGGGATACGGTCGCGCATGCCGCCCCAATAGGCGTGCTCCTGCACCTCGCCGCTCATGCCGCCGGCGATTGCGGCTACACCCTCGGGCCGGTCAGGCGAGGAGAACAGCGTCTCGTGCCGCGCCACAATGGGCCGCAGCACCTCGATGAAGGTGCCGATGCCGTCTCGCTGTCGTCCGGTCCAGGCCTCGCGCGCCGGTGCGAACCAGGCATCGAAACGCGCGACATCGTCCCAATAGGCCACCGAGACAACGTTCTCATGACCAGACCGGTCGACATAATGCGCGCGGTCCCAATGTGATGGACCGTTCTCCGCAGCGAAGAGCCCTGCGATTTCTTTCAACGCGTCCGTCGCCGCCGGCGCCCCACCGTGATATTGCACGCCGAAATAGGCCATCACGACGCGGCCGACGGCAGGCTTGTAGCGCGCCACGAACGACGGATATGGCGGCTGATAGTCGTCCGGCACGCGCTTGTGGCGCGTGCGCGGGGCCTCGAGATGCAGAGGAATTGCGGATTCCATTATCGTGTCCTCCTCTCGACGCCGACGATCAGCTCGCCGCCGCGGCGATATCCTTGGGCTCGACGGTGTCGACCGGCAGCGCAAACTGCTCGACCCGCTTGTACGGCTTGTTGTTGAGCAGGAGCCGCGTCACGTCGGGCCGCGAATAGTGCCCGGCGGGATCGGCGGCGTTCTTGGCGATGCCGATGGCGCCGAGGTCGATCTCGGCAATCAGGAGGCCTTCCTGGTCCGGCGCCAGCTTCTCGCCGATCTGGCTGCCGTCGGGCCCGTAGATCGCGGCAAACCCGCCGCCGGCATGTAGCAGCGCATGCTTGTCGGGCCGGTCGCAAAGTTCGTCGATCATTCCTTGCGACACCGTCGCGCAAGGCGCCAGCACGAAGCAGGAGCCTTCCACCGCATAGACGCGCGAAGCCGCATTGTTCACCTCGGCCCCGAGCGCCGGCGCAAAGGGATCGTAGAGCGAGAAGCTCGGCCAGGCCGCGACGTGCACCTGTTCGTTCTGGGCGTACATCGCGTATTTCGACAGCGGCTGGAGATGCTCCCAGCAGCACAGCGCGCCGAGACGGCCGATGTCGGGTCTGGCATGCACGGCGAGGTCGCTGCCATCTCCTTCGCCATAGACCGTGCGCTCGGCATGGGTCGGCCGCAGCTTGCGGCGCTTTGCGATGGTCTCGCCGTCGGGTCCGATCAGCCATTGCGCCAGATAGAGGCTGCCACCGTCGCGTTCGGACAGGCCGATCACGGCGGTGAGCTTTGCCTTGCGCACGGCCTCGCGCAGCTTTTCGGCCTGCGGGCTGTCATAGGACAGTGAATTGTCGAAATAGCGCTGCACGAAGCCGCGGCCGATCGCCCAGGCCGGCGAGTCCATCCAGATATGCCAGGGGTAACCGGGGATGAACGCCTCGGGAAAGGCGATCAGCTTGGCGCCCTTCTCCGCGGCCTCTCTGATCAGCGCGATCGACTTGTCGATCGAGGCGTCGAGGTCGAGCCAGGCCGGCGCCGCCTGCACCACTGCTACCTTATATCTCGGATGTTCGATGCCCATTCCCGCCTCCATTGCCGGTTGATCGGAAGCCACGTCCGATGCAGTCTATTGAGCCAAGCCGGGCGGCCGGGCGCTCGACCACGGCGGAACAAAAACTCGACTGGACGCGGCCACCGACCGGTATGGGATTTGCCTCCGGGCAGGCTGGATCCGCCAACAGACGATTTTGCAGGATGTGAAAGGGAGGCTCCTCAGATGCCAGTCCAGTTCACGACGGACGGCAGCCCCGGCTACCGGCGGCTTGCTCTCTGGCAGGACATCGTCTGCGACGTCTTCGTCGGGCTCGACTGCAAGTCGGACCTCGGCAGCGCCTTTCACGGCTCGGTCACGCAGGCTTCGCTCGGCAGGGCCGTGTGCTCCGAGGTCTGCTCCGACCGCCAGCACGTGTTCCGCACACCCTCGCGCATCGCGCGCTCTGATCAGGATTTCGTCCTGGTCGCGCTCGGCAATCGCGGCGACGGCGGCGTGGTGCAGGATGGCCGCGAGACCGTGATCCATCCCGGCGAGTTCGCTCTGTATGACACCACGCGGCCCTATGAGCTGAAGTTCAACCACAGCTTCACGCAGACCATCTTCAAGGTGCCGCGTGAGATGCTGCAGCGCCGGCTCGGCGGCACCGAGGCGCTGACCGCGATCGCGTTCGGCGCTGACGCACCGCTCGAACGGCTCGCCTATGATTTTATTATCAGGCTCTGCCAGAGCGCGGACCGGTTGGATCCGAACAACGCGGTCGCGCTGTCGGAGCAGGCAGTCGATCTCCTTGCGATGGCGCTGGGCGAACGGCTCGGCAAGACATCGCTGCCATCCTCGACCCATCGCTCCGCCCTGCTCTACCGGCTGAAAGCGCACATCCGCGCGCATCTCGCCGATCCCGAGCTCTCGCTCGCGGAGACCGCGGCCGCGCTCGGCATCTCGCCGCGCTACGTCAACGATCTCCTCGCGGACGAGGACATCTCGTTCCAGCGCCACGTGCTGGCCGAACGTCTCGCCCAATGCCGGCGCGACCTCGCCTCGCCCGTGCTCGCCCATCGCCACATCAGCGAGATCGCCTTCGCCTGGGGTTTCAACGACCTCTCGCATTTCGGCCGTGTCTTCCGCGAGCATTTCGGGATGTCGCCGCGCGACTTCCGGCAGAGCCAGTTGCGGCACTGACGTCCCTTGCAATCAGCTATCAGCTCGAGCCTTCGCTTCCAGCGAAGGCCATGCTCGCCAATTCCAAATTGTCTTGCCTCGTGACCTGCATCAAGCTGGCACGCATGAGGACTCACGCCACCATAAGCGGAATGGAGCTGTTGCTGAGTGTGATCGCGATCCGGCTCGCAGTGCTGGTCCTGGTGGGCTGGAGCCTGACGCTGCTGCCGCGGCAAACGCGTGACAGCGAACCCGCGTGCTTGCCCTCACCCGCAACAAGGCTCGAAGCTCAATCTTTGGTGAAGACACCCGGCTCGCGCGTTGCCGATGCAGCGTTCGACGACATGCGCCTGCACGATTAGGCCATTCCCAAGCAAGGCCGGTATGTGAGCGCGTGATAGGACGCGGCGCCTGCTTGCACTATCCTCGCCACCAGGCCGCAGTGATCAATCAGCGACCAGCCGAGGAGCATATCGATGGAATACCGACGCTTGGGCCGGTCAGGCCTCATGGTGCCTGCCTTGAGTCTTGGGACCGGCACCTTCGGCGGCGTCGGCCGCCTCGCCGCGTGGGGCACGACGGACGCGACCGAAGCGCGGCGGCTTCTCGATATCTGCCTCGATGCCGGCGTGTCGATGTTCGATACCGCGAATGTCTATTCGCTCGGCGAATACGAGCGCGTTCTCGGCGAAGCCATCAAGGGACGCCGCGACAAGGTCCTGGTCTCGACCAAGGCAAGCTTCCGCTTCGGCGACGGGGCCAACGACATCGGATCATCACGCCAGCATCTGCTCGCGGCCATCGACGGTTCGCTGAGCCGGCTCGGCACCGACTACATCGACCTATTCCAACTCCATGGATTCGACGCCTTCACCCCACCTGAAGAGGTGCTCGCGACCCTCGACGTGCTCGTGCGTGCCGGCAAGATCCGCTACGTCGGCGTCTCGAATTTTTCGGGCTGGCACCTGATGAAGTCGCTCGCCGTCGCCGACAAGCATGGCTTGCCGCGCTATGTCGCCAACCAGACCTATTATTCGTTGATCGGTCGCGACTACGAGTGGGAGCTGATGCCGCTCGGTCTCGACCAGGGCTTAGGTGCCGTGGTCTGGTCGCCACTCGGATGGGGCCGCCTCACCGGCAAGATCCGCCGGGGTCAGCCCAAGCCGGACGTCAGCCGCCTGCCCCAGACCGCCGATTTCGGCCCGCCCGTGCCGGACGAGCACGTCTATCGGGTCGTCGATGCCATCGACGAGGTCGCGAAGGGGACGGGCAAGAGCGTCTCGCAGATCGCGCTCAACTGGCTGCTGCAGCGTCCGACCGTCTCGACCCTGATCATCGGCGCGCGCAACGAGACGCAGCTGCGCAAAAATCTCGGCGCGGTCGGCTGGTCGCTGACCAAGGACCAGGTCGCAAAGCTCGATGCCGCGAGCAAGGTGACGCTGCCCTATCCCTATTGGCACCAGCGCACGACATTCACCGACCGCAATCCGCCGGCGGTGTAGAAGCCGGCCAATTGCCATGACTGCGCGCTGTTGAGCTTTCGTGAAAGCGCGTTCCGACCCCTGTCTTTTCATGGCGGAAGCCCTGCTCCGGCGGGGGAACTGTCGGTGTCCTGACGGGTTGCTGTCGATCGGGCAATTTCCTGTTCGGAGATGAATTACGGCTCGAATCAACCGCGCCTCCATCATGTCGTCCGCCCCGATCGAGCATGCCGACGGCTTGCCGCAGCCACAACGCAGCCAGGCGGTGCTGACCATTGCGCTCGGCATCATCATGGCGGTGGTCGACAGCGCCATCGCCAACGTGGCGCTGCCGACGATTGCGGCCGACCTCGATGCGAGCCCGGCCTTCTCGATCTGGATCGTCAACGGCTACCAGCTCGCGATCACGATCTCGCTGCTGCCGCTGGCTTCGCTCGGCGAGATCGTCGGCTATCGTCGCGTCTATCTGGTCGGGCTCGCGCTGTTCACGCTCGCATCCGCGTTGTGCGCGCTGGCACATACGCTGCCGCTATTGACGATCGCGCGCATCATCCAGGGCTTTGGCGCGGCCGGCATCATGAGCGTCAACGCGGCGCTGGTGCGTTTCACCTATCCGCGCAGCCAGCTCGGCCGCGGCATCGGGCTCAACGCGCTCGTGGTCGCCTTCTCGGCCGCGGTCGGACCGACGCTCGCCGCCGGCATCCTCGCGGTCGGAAGCTGGCCCTGGCTGTTCGCCATCAACGTGCCGCTCGGTGCGGCGACATTGCTGATCGGCTTGCGCAGCCTGCCGCACACCAAGCGAGCGAGCCGTTCCTTCGATTGGCAGAGCGCGGGGCTATCGGCGATCACGTTCGGCGTCGGCATCGCCGCCGTCGATAGCGTCGGTCATGGGGAGGCCGCGATCACCTGCCTCGTGCAGTTCGCCATCGCCATCATCGCCGGCGCGCTGCTGATCTATCGCGAAACCCACATGACCTCGCCGCTCTTGCCGGTCGACCTGTTACGCATCCCCGTGTTCGCGCTGTCGATTGCGACCTCGATCGCATCGTTCTGCGGGCAGATGCTGGCCTTCGTCGCCATCCCCTTCTATCTCCAGAGCCGCTTCGGCTATTCGGCCGTGCATATGGGCCTCTTGATCACACCCTGGCCGATCGCGGTGGCTTTCGCGGCGCCCCTCGCCGGCCGCCTGGTCGAGCATTATCCGGCCGGCCTGCTCGGCGGCATCGGGCTCACGCTGTTCGCTTGCGGCCTCGGTGCGCTCGCCTTCCTGCCCGCTAGCCCGACGCCGTTCGACGTGATCTGGCGCATGGCACTGGCCGGCGCCGGCTTCGGCCTGTTCCAGACCCCCAACAACCGCACCATGATTGCGGCGGCCCCGCGCGAGCGCGCCGGCGGCGCCAGCGGCATGCTGGGCACGGCACGCCTGCTCGGCCAGACCACCGGCGCGGCGCTGGTGGCGCTGTTGCTCGGCCGCTATCCGATCGACGGAACCCGATTGGCGCTGCTCGCCGGTGTCGGCTTTGCACTCTGCGGCGCGGTGCTGAGCATGCTACGGCTGTCGCCCGCGGGCGCGCGCGGCGCCGAGCAAGTCCGCGTGCAGGACGACCAGCGCCTGCGGGGGGAATGAAGCCGCTACGGTGATGCGAGCAACAAAAAGGCCGGCTTTTCAGCCGGCCTTTTCAACTCATCGCGCGCAAGTCAGACCTTGACCAGCGGCCCTTTCGAGGTCGGCCCCTTGGAGCCGCCGGGACCGCCCGGCTTGGACTTGCCTGGCGGACGCTTGCGGGCGCCGGGCAGCTTCTCCTGCTTCGGCGTGACCGGGCCCTCGACGAACTCGAAGCCAATCTTCTCCTTGGTCTCGTCGGCCTCGTCCTTGACCAGAACGACGCGAACGTGGCCGCCGCCCTTCAGCTTGCCGAACAGCACCTCGTCGGCCAGCGGCTTCTTGATGTGCTCCTGGATCACGCGGGCCATGGGACGTGCGCCCATCTGCTCGTCATAGCCGTGCTGGATCAGCCAGGCCTTGGCCTCCTCGGACAGCTCGATTGTGACGTCGCGGTCGCCGAGTTGCGCCTCGAGCTGAAGCACGAACTTCTCCACGACCGTGCCAATCACCTCGACGCTGAGATGGCCGAAAGAGACGATGGCATCGAGGCGATTGCGGAATTCCGGCGCGAACTGCCGGTTGATCGCCTCGTGGTCGTCGCCTTCGCGCTTGGAGCGGGTGAACCCGAACGCCTGCTTGGCGAGATCCGCTGCGCCCGCATTGGTGGTCATGATCAGGATCACGTTGCGGAAGTTAACCTGCTTGCCGTTGTGGTCGGTGAGCCGGCCGTGATCCATGATCTGGAGCAACACGTTGTAGAGGTCTGGATGCGCCTTCTCGATTTCGTCGAGCAGTACCACGCAATGCGGATGCTGGTCGACGCCATCGGTGAGCAGGCCGCCCTGGTCGAAGCCGACATAGCCGGGAGGCGCGCCGATCAGGCGCGACACGGTGTGACGCTCCATGTACTCCGACATGTCGAAGCGCAGGAGCTCGACGCCCAGCGCGGCCGCGAGTTGCTTGGCGACCTCGGTCTTGCCGACGCCGGTGGGTCCGGAGAACAGGTAGCAGCCGATCGGCTTCTCCGGCTCGCGCAGGCCCGCGCGTGCCAGCTTGATCGAGGCGGCGAGCGACTCGATCGCCTTGTCCTGGCCGAACACGGTGCGCTTCAGGGTCTGCTCGAGATGCTTGAGCACCTCGGCATCGTCCTTCGACACGCTCTTCGGCGGGATCCGCGCCATCGAGGCGATCGTGGTCTCGATCTCCTTGATGCCGATGGTCTTCTTGCGCTTGTTCTCGGAGACCAGCATTTGCGCCGCACCTGACTCGTCGATCACGTCGATCGCCTTGTCCGGCAGTTTGCGGTCGTGGATGTAGCGCGAGGAGAGCTGGACGGCGGCCTCGATCGCCTCGTTGGTATATTTCAGCCGGTGGTAGTCCTCGAAATACGGCTTGAGACCCTTGAGGATCGCGATGGCGTCCTCGACCGTCGGCTCATTGATGTCGATCTTCTGGAAGCGCCGCACCAGCGCGCGGTCCTTCTCGAAGTGCTGACGATATTCCTTGTAGGTCGTCGAGCCCATGCAGCGGATCGTGCCTGAGGCCAGCGCCGGCTTGAGCAGGTTCGAGGCGTCCATCGCCCCACCCGACGTCGCGCCCGCACCGATCACAGTGTGGATCTCGTCGATGAACAGGATGGCGTTGGGATGCGCCTCGAGCTCCTTCAGCACCTGCTTCAGACGCTCTTCGAAGTCGCCACGATAGCGCGTGCCGGCAAGCAGCGTGCCCATGTCGAGCGAGAACACCGTCGCGGCCGCCAGCACCTCCGGCACCTCGCTGTCGACGATGCGCTTGGCGAGACCCTCCGCGATCGCGGTCTTGCCGACGCCGGCTTCGCCCACGAACAGCGGGTTGTTCTTCTGCCGGCGGCACAGCACCTGGATCGCGCGGTTGATCTCGGAATTGCGTCCGATCACCGGATCGATCTTGCCGTCGCGCGCCTTCTTGTTGAGGTTGACGCAATAGGTCTCGAGCGCCTCGCCCTTCTTCTTGGCGTCCTCGTTGCCCTTGGTCTCCGTCTCCTCGTCGACGCCGCGCACGGGCCGCGCCTCGGAGACGCCCGGCCGTTTGGCGATGCCGTGGCTGATGTAGTTGACCGCGTCATAGCGCGTCATGTCCTGCTCCTGCAGGAAATACGCGGCATGGCTCTCGCGCTCGGCGAAGATCGCGATCAGCACGTTGGCGCCGGTCACCTCTTCGCGACCGGACGATTGCACGTGGATCACCGCGCGCTGGATCACGCGCTGGAAACCGGCGGTCGGCTTGGCGTCGTCGGCGCCATCCGTCACCAGATTCTCGAATTCGGTTTCAAGATAGTTGACGAGGCTCGTGCGGAGCTTGTCGAGATCGACACTACAGGCGCGCATGACGGCGGCTGCATCGGAGTCATCGATCAAAGAGAGCAAAAGATGCTCGAGCGTCGCGTATTGGTGATGACGCTCGTTTGCGATCGCCAGCGCACGATGCAGGGATTGTTCAAGGCTTTGGGAAAAAGTCGGCATTCGCGTCCTCTATGGCCCCCACCATCATGATCGTCATCGCCCGGTCAGGCAACAACAACCTTTGTCACATATAGTTATACAAGATCGCGGCAAAAGACCGGTTCCGCGACTCTGGCGGCTGCACACCTGCGGTATTCTCGATTACGGTATTCTCGATGCAAAACCCGTTCCGATTTGGGCGGGATCGGCGCCGGCACAAAATTCCGTTGCTGCCGGCTGGAAGGGATGTCGCGCGCAGACCTCAGGCGACGATCACACCGCCACTACAAGGGAGCCGGCTTCAACGCGCCGTAAGGCGTCTTACTTCTTTTCCATCACGCATTGCAGCGGATGCTGGTGCTTGCGGGCGAAATCCATCACCTGTGTCACCTTGGTCTCCGCGATCTCGTAGGTGAACACGCCGCACTCCCCGATGCCGTGATGATGGACGTGCAGCATGATCTTGGTCGCCGCCTCGACGTCCTTCTGGAAGAACTTCTCCAGCACATGGACGACGAATTCCATCGGCGTGTAGTCGTCGTTCAGGATCAGCACACGATACAGGTTCGGCCGTTTGGTCTTCGGCTTGACCTTGGTGATGACCGACGTGTTCGGCCCGGAAGGGCCGCCCGAACGGTTCTCATCGTTGCTCATCCGGGGAGCGTAGGCGGCGGTGACCGCGGACAGGTCGAGTCTGGAAGTCAGTTGCGGCATGGCACAGGCGTTCAAATTCCCCACGGAAGCGAATGACGGTCTGCGGCGCAGCTCAGCACTTCGGAGCCTCGCACAGGCGCGCCGCCTTTCTGAATCGCCGCCTCCGACCGATCCGGTCCAAACCGGATCGGTCGATAGCAATATGGCCCTGCCCCCGGCTCGCCGCAAGCATGCAACGGTCCGGCCGATGCTGCCGCGGCGGTCCCGATTCCCGGCCCGGTGATCCTCACCAAGGTTAGTCAATCCGGACCGGTTTGACAAAATTTTCCGTGGCGCCCATTTGGAACGTGTTGACCAGGAACCCGACCGTCCCATGCGGCCGCGACGTTTCGCGCACGGCACATCTCCGGTTTTCTACGGTCCAATTTACCAAGGGCTCGAGTGCGTGGCGCGAGATCGGGCCGTGTCGCGTTCGACGTCTCCAGCTTTGCGACAACGGCAGGTCGGCAAGCGTCACGATCGATGCGGCACTCTGACGAATTCATCTCGCGCAAACAAAAAGCCCGGCTGATGCCGGGCTTTTTTCATTCCAGGACTTCCAGAAAGCGTTAGTTCGCAGCCGGGGTGAACTTCGACACGATGGTCTCGACCGGCTTGAACGCCTGCTTGGCGAGGTCGCTGTAGAGGCCGGCGATCTTCTGCGATTCAGCAACGAAGGTCTCGTAGGCGGAACGGGCGAAATCGGTCTGCGCTTCCATGGCCTTGTCCAGCGACTTCACGCCGGAGAGCTTCTCGACGAAGGACTTGGTGTCTTCGAACGACTTCTTGGTGTAGTCGCCATAAGCGCTCGCGATCGCCTGGAGGCCGTGCTGCACCGACGTCGCGGAGGCGACGCACTGCTCGAACTGCTCTTTCCCGTAGTTCTGAAAGTCTTCAACCTTGAACATGTCGGAATCCTTTTTCCCTGGCTCTCGTCGGGAAGCCCCGGCTCCCTGACTCTGCCCACAATTAGTGCAACGCACAAAAAAGTCAAGAATCTTGTGCGACGCACAAAACTAGATCCAAATCGCTGAGATTCCCGGGGTTTCCCGCAAGGGTTCCTTAAGCTTTTGGAAACCGCGGCCCCCTACCCTGATTCCCTGGACGTGTTCACTTCCGCAGGCGGTCAAAAGCCGTTTGAGAACATCACCTTAGCCAGAACAGCGGCTCAGGCCCAACGTTTCCCGCGGCGGACACCAGCGGAGGGGCAGCCTGAGCAGGTAATGATCCCGGGTCCATTGGGCACAATTTCGCCTCACGAGCCGGTGATCAAGTCAGAAACGGGGACGGGGTTCCATGCTTCGTAACAACTTGTCTTCCTCGCGCTTGGCGCGGGTTGGCGTTTTCGGGCTGCTTACGGTCACCACCGCAGTCATCTTCACCACCGATGCTGCCGAAGCGCGGCGCCACCGGCGCCATTACGCGCACCACCGGGTGCAGCGCGATGTGTCCGAGAGCTCCAGCCCGAAATTCGCGTCCATCATCGTCGACGGCAATTCCGGCGCGGTGCTGCAGTCGACCAGCCCCGACGGACTGCGCCACCCCGCCTCGCTCACCAAGATCATGACGCTCTATTTGCTGTTCGAGCGCCTCGAGTCCGGCAAGCTGAAGCTCGACACCGAGATGCCGGTGTCTCAGCATGCCGCCGACCAGGATCCGACCAAGCTCAACCTCCGCCCTGGCCAGACCATCCGCGTCGAGGACGCGATCAAGGGCCTCGTGACGCGCTCCGCCAATGACGCCGCCGTGGTGATCGCGGAAGCGATCGGCGGCGACGAGGACGATTTCGCGCAGATGATGACGCGCAAGGCACGCTCGCTCGGCATGTCCAAGACGGTCTACCGCAACGCCTCGGGCCTGCCGAACGACGAGCAGGTAACGACGGCACGCGACCAGGCCACGCTCGGCCGCGCCATCCAGGAGCGCTTCCCGCGCTACTACCGCTACTTCGCGACCGCCTCGTTCAACTGGCGTGGACAGTCGATCCGGAACCACAATCACCTGCTCGGCAATGTCGAGGGCGTGGACGGCATCAAGACCGGCTACACCCGCGCCTCCGGCTTCAACCTCGTCAGCTCGATGCGCCGCGGCAATCGCCACCTGATCGGCGTTGTGCTCGGCGGCCGCAGCGGCGGCTCGCGCGATGCCATCATGCGCAACCTGCTCGCGGAAAATCTCGAGAAGGGCGCGACCACCCATACAGTCGTTGCCGTCACCGAGCGTAACGGCGCCGACGCCAATGCCGACGTCGCCGACGCATCCGATACCCCGGCACGCCCCGTGGCGCAGGTTCAGCCCGCGGCCGCCCCTGCTCCCGAGGCCGCCCCGTCCCGCCTTGCCGCGCGTCTGTCGACGCTGGCCGCTGCAACTGCCGCGATGCCGCCGTCTCAGCCGAAGCCTGAAGTCCGCCCGACTGAATCCAAGATCGAGCCGGCACCGCTCACCAACGGCGTGATCTCGAGCCAGCCGCTGTCCATCATCCCCGGCTCGTCCGAGCCGATGAAGCCGGTTCGGGTCAAGACGGTGCAGGTCAAGGCCGGCGCCATGAAGGTCGCCTCCGCCGCCCCGGCCCAGGTATCGCCGCCAGTCACGAACACCATTCCGTCCCGGTCTGACGTCGCGGAGACCTCCGGCGCCGTCGTCGCCCGGGCCGATCTCATCAACAAGCCTGAGGTCGCGAGCCAACCGGAGGCGCCGAAGGCCGAGATCGCCCGCACCGAGCTGCCGCGGCAGCCGGCGGGCTTCGGCACCGGCAACGGCATCCTGGGGGTGCTGCCGGCCGCAAGCGCCGCCGCGCCGGCCCCCGCCGCTCCGAAGCTTGCTTCCGCCGATCCGGCGCCGCAGCCGATCCAGATGAGCGCCACGACCAAGCCGGTCGTCACCCACAGCGGCTGGATCGTCCAGGTCGGCGCGCTCGAGAGCGAGACCGAAGCCCAGCACCGCATCGACGCCGCCCGCAGTTCGGCCCGCGGCCTGCTCAGCAAGGCCGATCCGTTCACCGAACCGGTCGTCGCGAAGGACAATCGCAAGCTCTACCGTGCCCGCTTCGCCGGGCTCGAGCGCGACCAGGCCGAAGCCGTCTGCCGTACCCTGAAGCGCGCCGAGATCTCCTGCATCACCGTGCGCAACTGATCTCCTCCACCGCTTCCGAACAAATGCCCGCGCTTTTGCGCGGGCATTTTTGTTTTCGAACGTGCGGTGAGCAGAAGCCAGTTCCGCGACAACCTCTCGTCAAGGATTTACGGTTAAGATTTTCCTCAAGGGATCGACCACGCCGACAATGGCGGGCATCGGGCGACGGCAAACGGAGCAAGCGGAGCTCACGCGGTACGGGCGTTTGTGGCGTGGTGCCGGAGTTAGCCGTTATGCGTACGAAGCAGAGTATCCTTGGCCTCGTTTACACGGGCAGCGAGATACGTCGAGCCCCCCTGGTCGGGATGGAGTTTCTTCATCAGGGACTTGTGAGCCCTGCTGATGTCGTCGCGCCCCGCGCCCGGCTGCAAGCCAAGGATCTGATAGGCTTCCTCCGTCGTCATTTTGCCGCTCGTCGCCGTGCGGCGCTGCCGCCCTGCCGCATCGCGCTGCGCGTCCTGACGCCAAGCGGGAAACCGGCGGTCCAAATAGCTTTCAAGTAAGGCCACACTCTCGGCGTCGAACGCCGGCACCATCGCCAGCAGGCCGGCGAGATCAAACTCGCCGAGGTCGCGCCCGGCATGAGGTCCGGCAACGATCTGGCCTGTCAACTGGCCGGTGTCGTGGTCAAGCCGCATGTCCAGGAATTGCGAGCGCACCCGCGAGGCCTGTCCGGACGGGCGCGTCGCGCCGCCGCCGAACAGCCCTCCGACATTGCCGAAGCCGGCGTTGGCCAGGGGTGTCCAGCCGAGCAGCCCGGCGCCGAAGATTCCGAGCGGAATCGCGACGACCAATTCGCCCCGCAGACCCGTGAACGCTGCGGCCGCCAGCGCCACCACGCCGCCACCGAACTTGATGGCGCGCGCCAACGCCGCCGGATTGGCAGAGCGGAACGTCTGGAGCAGCAGATAGAGCGTGATAACAGCGACAGCGCCGGCAATCAGGGTCATGGCCGGAATAATATAGTCGCCCTCCCGGCAAAATGCATCGCGTCCACGGCCGCAGCGGGTCGCAGCCTGCTTGAAGCGTTACTTCATCTGTCCGATCAGCTTTGCTGCGCCGCTCGCGCTCTTCGCCAGTTGTAGCAGCGCTTCGCGGCCGCCGGCAGCGTAAGCCGCCGCTGCCCGCAACAGCTCGCGCAACTGCGCCGCCGCGCCCGGATCGAACCGGCACCAGGCACCGCCGGTCAGGCGCGCGATCTCGCGAAAGGTCCGCTCGGCCACCGCGTCATGGCCTTCCTGAAACACGAACACGGGCACCTTGAGCATGCCGAGCTCGCCGGCCTTGGCGCAGAGCTCATCGGCCTTCTCCTCCATGGCATCGCCGACGAAGACGACGGCCCGCACGCCGGAGGCGACCGCCTGGCGCCGGGCCTCGCTCAGCACCTTGCCAATCTGGGTGTCGCCGCCGCGGCAATCGATCTTGCTCATCAGCGTCGCAAGCCTGGCACTGTCGGAGATCCACGCCGTCGCGCGGCATTCGTTGAAGCCACGATAGTAGACGAGCCGGATGTCGAGACTGCCGAGCGCCGCGGTCTCGCGAAACATGTCGGCCTGGAGCGCGCAGGCCATGTCCCAGGTCGGCTGCCGGCTCATCGTCGCATCCAGCGCGAAGATCAGCCGCCCCTTCGCGCCGGGCGCATGCGGCGACAGCGCACGCGCCTTGGTGACGAAGGCGGCAATGTCCTCCGAGGTCGACGTCCCGGCCTGCGGCACCGCGCCGCCGGCCTTCGTCGAGACGGCATCACCGCGCGGCTTGATGGGTTCGCCCGACATCGCTGCTCAACCATGCGTGGGCGATTAATGTGGCGCGCACACAGAGCCCGGTCAATGTGCAAAGCCTCCGCGAGCTTACGCCGGCGGAGGCTTTGAAATCGATGCCGATGAGTGCCGATGATGAGGGAGGCGTCAGCTCTTGGCAGGCGCCATCAATGCGACCGGACCGGGCTCGAGAATCTTGGGCGGGGACGACTGCGTGTCGACTGGCGCAATCTCGCTGTCAGTCGCGCTCAGGAACTTGTCGAGCATGCCCTGGATCGAGTTCTTGGCGACGTCCGGACCGGTGTCCCGCATGTCATTATGCTGGAATTCGGTCTTCACGACCTGAATGCCCGCCTTCTCGCACTCCTCGTCCGTGGGGATCACGCCCGCATCGGTCTTGAACTGCGGATCGGTGGAGCGGAACGACAGGATCTTGAACTTGCCGGCAGTGACGAAGGGAACCCGCAGATTGTCGAGGGTGACAACCTTCTTGACCTCGTCCGGATACTGCTTGGCAAAATACATCGAGATGTCGCCGCCCATGGAATGACCGACCATGGTCACCTTGTCGTAGTCGGCGTTCGGCTGGACCTTCTTCATTTCCTGCATGGCAAGATGAATGTTGGCAACGCCGCGCAGGATCTGCGGCAGCCGGCCGACATAGAGCTCGCCCGGCTTGGTCACCATCGGAGGATCGGTCGGCAAATCATGCTGCGGGCTGACGACCATGTAGCCGCGCGCAGCGAAGATGTTGGCGAGGAAACCGTACTCGGTATTCTTGACCGTATTGCCGTGATTGATCACGGCGACCGGCAGCGTGATCATGCCGGCATTGGCCTGCATTTCCTTGTCGCGGCGCACCGCGATGTCGACCGGCACCGGGCGATTGTCGCGCGAAGCGTCGTAGAAGGTGATGGTCTCGTGCTTGATGGCCCACTTGCTCGCCGTGAAATAGGCGATGCCGCAGAGGGCACTGACTGAAACCAGAACGGCAATTCCACGCTTCATTTTTGTCCTCAGCCGCAGGCTCTTGCGGCCTGATCCCTGTTGAAAATCGTGTTCTTCCGGGGCTCTTCGTCCCCTTGTCGCCTATTCGCTAATATATGTCACAGCAGCGTGACAGGAAGGCTAAATATTGTGAACCGGCAGCCCTTTCATTGTGCGTCGCACACGTTTGTTGGGCACCCTGTCCTCATACGGCCACTTTAGGTGCAGGCCACTATCCGACGCAACCAGTGGCGATTGGGTTCGATTGCACAGGTAAGTCCAGGATGAAAACGGCGGAACGCGGGTTGAGTTCCCGCGACAAGCGGCCGCTGGGATTGACTGCAAGTAGCGATATACCGCTGCCTTAGGCGCCGAGGATGTCGTGGACCTCGAGCGGCTTGTCGACCTGGCTGAACCACTCGGCGCGGTTGGCGGCGCGGCGGCGGCCGCGCTCGTCGAGCGGCAGCTTGAGCTGGCGGAGCAGGCTCGTCACTTCCTCCCGGGCGGTGAGATGGCCGAGATTGGGGCGCATGCCGAGCGTGGCCTCGTCGATCTCGTCGAGGGCGGTCAGGCCGCGCGGGAAGAATTCATGCAAATTGCAGCGCGCCGTTCTTCATCATGAATCGCGACGCGAGCTTTCGTCTGTGGTCCGCAAGTGTCGCGACGTCATGCGCAGACTTGCGCGGGATGCTGTGCCGCATCCGGATGCATGGCGTCCACGATCGCGGCTTGTTAAGGTTAGCCAGCCGGACGCCAGCCCTCACCCGCACTGATTCCCAACCCCGTCGAGTCCTGATGTCACCAAGCCCCTTGATCGTCCGCACGGTCCCCACCCTGCGGCGCGCCATCGACAATCTTCGCAAGCGAAAGGCCACGATCGCGCTGGTCCCAACCATGGGGGCGCTCCATGATGGGCATGTGTCGCTGGTTCGCCTCGCCAGGCGGCGCGCAAGCCGCGTCGTGGTGTCGATCTTCGTCAATCCGACTCAGTTCGCTCCGACGGAGGACTTTGGCGCTTATCCGCGAACCTGGAAGGCCGACATCGCCAAGCTCGCGGCCGAGGATGTCGATGTGGTCTGGCACCCCGGCGTCGAGGCCATGTATCCGGAAGGCTTCGCCACCCGCATCGTGCCGGAGGGGCCGGCGCTGGCCGGGCTCGAGGACCGCTTCCGGCCGCATTTCTTCGGCGGTGTCGCCACCGTCGTCGGCAAGCTGTTCACGCAATGCCGGCCCGACTTTGCAATCTTCGGCGAGAAGGACTTTCAGCAGTTGCGGGTGGTGACGCAGATGGCGCGGGATCTCGACCTCGGCGTCAAGGTCATCGGTTCCCGCACGGTGCGCGAGCGCGACGGGCTCGCGATGTCCTCGCGCAACGTCTATCTCTCAGCCGAGGAGCGGCAGATCGCAACCACGCTTTACCGCGCCATGAAGGAGAGCGCCGGGCGCATCCGTGCCGGCGAAGCGATCGCGCCCGCGATGGCGAGCGGCGCCGAGATGATCAAGGCGGCCGGTTTCGCGCTCGACTATTTCGAAGCCCGCCATGCCGCGACGCTGGCACCGGTCACCTCGCGCAAGGACGGCCCCTTGCGGATCCTGGTCGCGGCCAGGCTCGGCACGACCCGGCTGATCGACAATATCGCGGTTTAGAGCAGGCCGAGATCGCGCAGCTCACGCCGCATCGGCTCCGGCATCGCCGCGATCGAGCCGGCGGCTGACTTGCCGAGATCGGCGGGCACAGAATCATCGGTGAGATAGCGCCAGCCCTGGAACGGCCGCATCGGCCGCGGCGACACCGAGATCACCTTCGGCTGCATCACGATCCGGCAGCGTCCGATGCCGTCCTTGTCGCGGAACGGCTCGATGCCGATGATCTTCTCCCGCGCAGCGATCTCGCCCTTGATCACCCAATAGAGCGAGCCGCCCGCCAGGATCTCGGCGTCGCGCTTGGGCACCATGCGGGTGATGTGGATGTGACGTTGCGGCAGCCCCTTCTTCTTGGCGGCCTGCATCCGTTCGGCGACCCACTCCTTCAATTCCTTGACGGAGTCGCAGCCGACGGCGAGCTTGATCAGATGTAGCGGCATGCCCCAGCATTAGCCGGGCAGCCGCGCATTTGGAATGCCGATCTACTCGTTATCCGCAGCCGCGGGCGCAGCCGCCGAGGCCGGCGGCGGCGCGAGCGGAACCGGCGCGGCGGCTGGGGCACGCGCAGCCTTCGGCGCCGGCGGCTTCTTGGCGGCGGGGGCCGCGGGAACTGCGGCCTGCGCCGAGGTCGCGGCCGGCGCGCGCGGCGCGGGCGCTGCTGCCGCGTTTGCAGCCGGTGCCGCCGGGCGCGTCGTCGCCGTGGGCTCCGGATTCATGATGCTGACCGGCGGCGTCGACGAGGCGCTCGGGAACTCGGCATTGGTCGGCTTGCCTGTCGGCATCGACGGCGGCAAGCCGGCAAGCGCGGCGCTGGCCGGCATTGCCGGCGCGTTCCAGGTCGGCGCATAGCGCGCGACCAGCGTGTCGTAGAGATGGGAATTCATGTTGGCGGCGACCTGCTGCTGGTCGGTCAGCGAGCGGAACGCAGCGCAATCGAACTCCGTGCAGCCGTCGCGCGCGACCAGCACATGCGCAACGAGGCCGTAGCGATCACGCTCCAGCGATTTGCGCAGCACCTTCATGTCCAGCGTCAGGCTCCTCTCGGCCGTGGCGACCTCGCCGAGCGCGGTCAGCCGGTCGATCCTGGCGGCGGTGTAGGAGACGGCCGCAGCGGCTGTATCAGGCGCGCCGAACAGCGCCTTCTCGCAGCCAACGGCCACGGCATCGCCGGCGAGATCATCGAGACAGGACAGCGCCGGCAAGCTCGCTGTCACCGTTCCTTGCGCGCGCACCTCGGCCGGGGTGGCCTGCCCCTCAGGACCATAGACGCGCACGGTGGCCGCTCCGGCGATCGCGATGGATAGCAGCGTAATCACGGTCAGCGCGCCGTTGGCCACGGAGCGGTCGGCGCGCGGCAGCGCGATCAGCAGGATCAGCCCGAAGAATCCGGCAGCCGCCAGCGTCGTCCACATCGGGAAGGCCGGCGAGTGCCAGATTTGGTCGAGCGAAGTGGCCCATGCCCAGTTCATGCGCGACGTCCCCTCACGCGAGCAAAGAGCGGATGGTCAAAGCGAGCACCGCGAGTCGGCAACTGCCCCCACTCACCTTGGGAAGGTGAAGCGGGCCTTTTGACGGCGAGAGGACACAACTTCCCGGGAGGCGCCTATGCGCAGGTAGCGTCGGGCCTTCAGGAGAGCGCGAGCTGGCTTTCCTTGGCAACGCGCTCGAAGGCTTCGGTCGAGCTCTTGATCCGGTACTGGCAGTCGTCGCCTTCGGTCGGCAGCAGACGGATGATCTCATACGCGCCGCTGGCAGCCGGACGCGCGACGTTGCTGGCCGTGAACAAGACGCGCGTTCCCACGGGGAATTTGTGCTTCAACACCCTCTCCATTACTCAAACAGCGCCTCCCTCGCCCAGTGTCCCACTGCGATGGCCGGCCGGAAACCCGGGCCGTCCTATAGCACGAGCCCCGCCGGTTTGGCCAGCGCAAACCGGCATGGCAATCGCGCAAATTCTGCCGCTATTTCATAACGATAGCGGGACAACCTGCAAGCTCGATGGACCGCGGGAGCCGCTCGTTCGCGTGGCGTGTCGCAGCTGGTGTCGCAGCCTCCTGCGCCACGGCCCTGGTCGCCGGCCTGACCGCCGCCGGCCCGCCGGCCGGCGTCCCGATCAGACCAGCGATCAGGCGTCCTCGAACTTCTCGATGCGAAGCGTTTCGGCGAGCCCGTCCCGGGTCCATTCCTGGAACGCCGGAAGCGCCAACATCGTGTCCATGTAGGCCTTGGTCTCGGACGTGACCTCGATCGCGTAGGTACGGAAGCGGTGCACGACCGGTGCGTACATCGCATCCGCCGCACCGAAGCGGCCGAACAGGAATGGTCCCTTGGCGCCATAGCGGGTCCGGCACTCGCGCCAAATCTCCTGCACGCGCGCGATATTGGCCTTGGCGTCCGCCGACAGCGTCACGGGGCGTACGGGACGGTGCAGGTTCATACCGCATTCGTTGCGCAAGGCCATGAAGCCGGAATGCATCTCGGCGCATACCGAACGGGCATAAGCGCGCGAGGCGACATCATCGGGCCACAGCTTTTTCTCCGGGTAGCGCTCGGCGATGTATTCGATGATGCTGAGCGAATCCCACACCGTGATGTCGCCGTCGACCAGCACCGGCACCTTGCCGGCGCGGCTGAAGGACAGGATCTGCTCCTTGTCGGCGGGATTGTCGGTGTAGAGCGGGATGAGCGTCTCCACGAACGGGATGTCGTTGGCGCGGAGCGCGAGCCAGGGTCGCATCGACCATGACGAGTAGTTCTTGTTGCCGATCGCGAGTTTCAGCGCAGCCATGTCATCAGTCCTTCCCGAGACGCCCAGAGCGAGCTGCTTTTAACGCCATCGCCTGCCGCCAATCAATCGTTGCCGCGCCTCGCCATGCGTGGCAATCGTTGCCGCCCGCGAGGAGACGGACATGAGCAGGCACTGGGTCGACATCACCGCCGTCGGCTTCTTCATCATCGAATGGCTGGCCTACGCGCTGACGCTGGAGCATTCGGCCTATGGCCGCGACAGCCTGTCGGCGCGCATGAACCGCTACCGCGAGGTCTGGGTGCGCCAGCTGCTCGACCGCGACACGCGCATGGTCGACATGCAGATCATGGCCTCGCTCCAGAACGGCACCGCCTTCTTCGCCTCCACCAGCCTGTTCGCACTCGGCGGCGCGCTGGCGCTGCTGCACGCCACCAACGATGCCATCACCATCCTGAGCAAGCTGCCGATCGACCTCAGCCCCTCGCCCGCACTGTGGGAGCTGAAATGCGTCGGCCTCGTGCTGATCTGCGTCTACGCCTTCTTCAAGTTCGCCTGGGCCTATCGCCTGTTCAACTACGTCGCGATCCTGTTCGGCGGCATGCCGCCGGCCTCCCAGCGCGACACGGCGGAGGCCGAAGCCCATGTCATCCGCACCTCGCGCCTGTTCGAATCCGCCGGCCGCCATTTCAACCGCGGCCAGCGCGCCTTCTTCTTCGCGCTCGGCTATCTCGGCTGGTTCGTCAGCCCCTGGCTGCTGTTCGTGACCACGGCGGCTGTGGTGGTCGTGACCTGGCGACGGCAGTTCGCGTCCAGCGCCTGGGCGGCGATGGCGCCGGAGGTGGTGGCTGATGGCGTGGAGCAGAAGCGCAGTCATTGAGGCGTCCGCGCCGGTGCGGTGAAGTGCAGCCCACGCTTTCTCCACATCGTCATTGCGAGCGCAGCGAAGCAATCCAGAATCCCTCCGCGGAAAGACTCTGGATTGCTTCGTCGCAAGGGCTCCTCGCAATGACGGAGCAAGGGGCACTGCCGTCGTCCTCCAAATGCCACTGTCATTCCCCGTCACCGGGTCTCGCCTTCGGCGAGCCCGATGACAGGCTCCGGCTGGGAATCCAGTACGCCGCGGCCTCTCGGTTCAATCACAAGTGTCTCGGAGTACTGGATCGCCCGGTCGAGCCGGGCGATGACAGCGAGTGTGTGGTTAGCGCTCGCCCAATCTCGTCATTGCGAGCGCAGCGAAGCAATCCAGAATCCCGCCGCGGCAAGACTCTGGATTGCTTCGTCGCAAGGGCTCCTCGCAATGACGGAGCAAGGGGCACTGCCGTCGTTCTCCAAATGACGCTGTCATTCCCCGCGAAAGCCGGGAATCCAGTACGCCGCGGCCTCTCGGTTCAATCACGACCGTCTCTGGAATACTGGATCGCCCGCCTTCGCGGGCGATGACAGCGCCAGACGCGCCTTCTCATTCTCGCGGCGCGTTTCGCCCGAGCTTTGCTCGTCGCTCCACCCTCTTATCCAAGAGGGCGCAGGGAAGGCCGGGTGCCGGCGGCACCCGCGGTCCGCTGCGCGAAACGCACACGCAGAGAAGACCGCACAGCAGCATACAGGTGAAGCCCAACACACGGCCTTCCCTGCGCAGTGGTTTGACGGCTTATGCCGCGCTCTCCCGGGAGCCGAGTTCGTTCTGGCCTCCCTCACCCCAGCGAAAGTCGCCGGCATCGCGCCGGTTGACGCCAATGCCGCATCCGCCAGGGCTTGACCGTAGCAACGACGGCCAGGACCACACGGTTTTGCCGTACGCACGGTTCGCTATGCGCCGCAGTTTTTCCAACCCTGTCGACGGAGCCGGAAACTTGCTGGCGAGACGACCCTGACAGCGCCGTTCGTCCGCACGAAGCCTCTGGCTCACGGAGAGCAATCCGCCCTGCCCGCAGCTCTCGCGCCCGACGCTGCCGCGTCCACCGCAAGCCCGGCTCTACGATCATCACGACACATGATCGCCCCTCAAGGGTGAGCCGGGATGGGCGACACATACGACAAATCCGAATTTCGGTAAAGCGGAATATTTTCGCGAACGAGGATTGACAGAGAGCGACACAGCAAAATCCCGCAGCCCGGATTACGCTGCGCGCTCCATCGGGCTACAAAACTACATGCTACCCACCAAAATCCCGCGGGCTGAACGGCAAATCCAACACCTTCCATTCCCCGTACAAGGCGGCCGGCAACATCTTGTAGGGCTGGCAGTTCTGGAGCGCGCTCATTGCGGACTTCACCAGGGCCACGCCCTTCGCGGATGGCGGGGCCGCCATCAGGATCGGCTCGCGCGCCAGCGTGCCGTCGGTGGCGAGCACCGTACGCAGCTTGATGTGGACGTTGTCGGTCGGCGCAACCCCGGCCGGGAGCTTGGCGCAGCTTTTCAGGTGACGGCGCAGCTCGGCGATGACTTCCGGTGGAAGCTTGGCGGCGATCGAATCCTTGGCGTCGCCGCCGTCGTCTTTGGGAGTGTCCTTCGGCAGCTCCGTCGGCAATTCAGGCGGCAGGCCCAGCATGACGCCGTATTTGACGGTGACGTCAGGCTCCGGCGCCTGGTAGGCCGGTGGCGGCGCAGCCTGGGGCTGCTGCATCGCCTGTGACGACGGCGGCTGTATCGGCGGCTGCGGCATCGCCTGTGGCGGCGATTGCGGCATCGGCTGAGGCGGGGCCTGCGGCGGAGGCTGTTGCGGCTGTGCGTTGGCCTCGCGCGGCTTCGGTGAAGGCGAAGGCTGCTGTTGCGGGGAACGTTGCGGCTCGGGCGACGCTTGCGGTGATGGCGATGGCGCGGCCTGCTGCTTGGCCACCGCATCCGACTTGTCGGTGAAATCCAGCTTCGGCAGTTTCAGGTCGGGCGTCGGCTCCGGCGGTTTCTCCTTTGCCGTCTCTTTCGTCTCCTGCTCCTTGATCTCGTCCTTGACCTGCTCCGGCGCGACGATGTCGACCGAAACAGTCTCGGGCGCTGCGGCGTGGAACGGATGGACCTCGCTGATCAGGATGATCAGCGCCACCAGCGTCAGATGCGCGATCGCCGACGCCGCGACGTCCGTCCGTATGATCTTCCGCAGTTCCATCGACTGACTTCGGGTTGCCGCGCTGGTCCTAGCATACCCCAGGACCCCCTCAATCCCATTTCGGCGCGAAGCCGAAATCGGTCAGGCGGCCCTTGGGGTGGGCCAGCGCGGCGATCCGGCTCATCTCGTCCTCCGACAGCTCGAAATCGAAGATCTCGATGTTTTCCGACAGGCGCTCGACGCGCGAGGTGCGCGGGATCGCAGCGACATTCTGCTGCACCAGCCAGCGCAGGCACACCTGCGCCGGCGTCTTGCGATGGGCGCGGCCAATCTCCGCGACCGTCTGGTCGGTCTTGATGCGACCCTTGGCGATGGGACTGTAGGCGACGAGTGCAAGGCCATGCTGGTCGCAGGCCGCCCTCACCTTCGCCTGGTCGAGATAGGGATGATATTCGACCTGGTTGCAGGCGAGCGGCTCGGGCGATAACGCCACCGCCTGCTCGATCAGCGCCACCGTGAAATTGGAAACGCCGATATGGCGGGTGAGGCCCATCGTCTTCGCATGCGATAGCGCTCCAAGCGTCTCCGCCAGCGGCACGTGCGAATTGGGCCAGTGCAGCAGCAACAGGTCGACCGAGGGAAGCCGCAGGCGGGCGAGGCTCTCCTTGACCGAGCGTTCGAGATCGTGGGGCGCGAAATGGTTGGTCCAGACTTTCGTGGTGAGGAAGATGTCGTCGCGGCGCACGCCCGAGGACCGCAAGCCGTCGCCGACCTCACGCTCGTTGTCATAGACCTGCGCGGTGTCGATGTGGCGATAGCCGAGCCGCAGCGCCTGCTCGACCACGCGCGCGGCCGGCCGGCCGTCCAATTCCCAGGTGCCGAGCCCGATCGCCGGGATCCTTGCACCATTGGCCTCGACGAACAGCATGAGGAATCCTCTCTGTTGCGGCAGCCCCAAATCATCCAGGCGTCATTATGGACCCGGCCCATGTCACTGCCAACGCAAGCCCGCGGCAGTTCGGCCGGATATTCAGGGCAATACTAACGTGAGGTTCGCGTCGAGCTCTTGGCGTCAGGCCTGGTCATCAGACCTTGGCGAGCGCTTGGAACACCGTATCCGGCGCATGCGCGATCACAGCGAGCAGCGCGCGGGCCGGTCCCCGCGGGGCGCGCTTGCCCTGCTCCCAATTACGGATGGTCTCGACGGGGACGCCGAGTTTTGCGGCGAACTCCATCTGGGTGAGACGGGCGCGGCGGCGCAAATCGCGCACCGCGAGCGGGCCGGTGTCGCCCGACGCGGCATTGGCCGCCGGCCGGACCGGAAATTCCTGCCCGTCCCGCAATTCGACGATCCGCCCGTCCGCCTTCAGCCTCAACCGCATGCTCATTCCCCCAAGCACGGACGATGATGCGGCAGGTCGCTTAAGTTCGGATTAAAGATACCGAGGTCTCGTGCCCCGGACGCGGCGCGCCCGGGACAGGGAGTGAGGAGCCCGTGCCCACCCCGTCATTGCAAGGAGCTCTTGCGACGAAGCAATCCAGACTGCCACCGCGGAGGGTTTCTGGATTGCTTCGCTACGCTCGCAATGACGAAGAGAGAGGCTGCCTCCTACTTCAACCCGAACCAGAGCGTCGCAATGCCGAGGAAGGAGAAGAAGCCGACGACGTCGGTCACGGTGGTGACGAAGGTGCCGGACGCCACCGCCGGGTCTGCCCTGACACGGTCGAGTGCCATCGGGATCAGGATGCCGCCGAGCGCGCCGGCGACGAGATTGCAGATGATGGCAAGTCCGATGACGATGCCGAGGCCGGGGATCTTGAACCAGGCCACGGCCGCGATCCCCGTGATCACGGCAAAGGCAAGACCGTTGACGAGGCCGACCAGGCTCTCGCGGATCACGACGCGCCAGGCGTTGAAGGAGCCGAGCTCGCGGGTCGCGAGCGCCCGCACCGCGACCGTCATGGTCTGGGTCGCGGCATTGCCGCCCTGGCTCGCCACAATCGGTGCCAGCACGGCGAGCGCGACCATCTTCTCGAGTTGTCCTTCGAACAGGCCGAGCACGGAGGACGCCAGGAACGCGGTGGCGAGGTTGACCAGCAGCCAGTTGAAGCGGCCGCGCGCAATGGTGAGAAACGTGTCGGACAGCTCTTCGTCGCTGGTGACGCCGCCCAGCGCCTTGAGGTCCTCGTCCGCCTCCTCCTCGATGACGTCGACGACGTCGTCGACGGTGATGACGCCGACCAGGCGGTCCTGGGTGTCGAGCACGGGCGCTGCGACGAGATTGTACTTGCCGAACATGCGCGCCACCTCCTCCTGGTCCTCCAGGACGGAGACGCGGCGGCGATCCTCGTCGGTCAGCTCGGTGAGCGGCACCGGACGGCGTGCGCGCAGCAGCACGTCGAGCGGCACCGCGCCCTGCCAGTGCTGGTCCTTGTCGACGACGTAGATCTCGTAGAAGCGATCGGGCAGGTCCGGCGTCTCGCGCATGTAGTCGATCGCCTGGCCCACGGTGAAGTCCTGGGGCACCGCGATGAACTCGGTCTGCATCCGGCGGCCGGCAGAATTTTCCGGATAGAGCAGGCTGCGCTCGAGCGCGACGCGCTCGCGCAGCGGCAGCTTCTCGAGAATTTCCTCCTGATCCTCGGCGTCGAGGGTTTCCAAGAGCTCGACCGCATCGTCGGATTCGAGCTCGCGGACACCTTCTGCGACCGTCTCCGGCGGCAGTTCCTCGAGGATCTCCTCGCGCACGGCCTCGTCGACCTCGTTCAGCGCGGAGAAGTCGAAGTCGCGCCCGGTCAACTCGACCAGGCGGACCCGGTCGTCGGGCTGCAATGCGCCGATCAGGTCGCCGAGGTCGGCCTCGTGCAGCTCGGCGACGATCGCGCGCAGCTGTGCGGAGTCCGCGGCCTCGATCGCATGCGCGATCTCCTCGACGAATTCGTGCCGAATTTCGCCGTCTTCATTGCGCATCGGCACGTGCTCGAGTACCGAATCCGCAGCGGGAGGGGCAACGTCCATTTGTTCATCCATGGCGCGCCTCGCCGTTTGACAGGTTGGATCAGATGGTCTGGGCTGACGGCTCAGGCAATACCCACAAGCGAACTGCGAGCGCAATGACAAAGATGCATCGGCCGGAATGGACCTCGATGGCGCTGGGCGCGGTGCTGGCCGGCCTCGTCGGCGCAACCTCGCCAGAAGCCGCCGAGTGCCCGCGCAAGGACGCGCTCGGCACCGCGCGCGTTCTGAGCGTCGACGCCAAGACCACCCCGCGCGTCGGCTTGAAGAGCTTTCCGCAGACGCTGCCGCTCGCCGATCGCGAGGTCGTGCTGACCTTCGATGACGGCCCGCATCCGCCGACCACCTCGAAGGTGCTGGCGGCGCTGGCGCAGGAATGCGTGCGTGCGACCTTCTTCCTGATCGGCCTGCACGCCTCCCAGCATCCAGACATGGTCAAGCGCATCGCCAGCGAGGGCCACACCATCGGCCACCACACCTTCTCGCACCCGTTCATGGCGCGGCTTCCGCTCGACAAGGCGAAGAGCGAGATCGACCGCGGCATCGCGGCCGACGAGATGGCGCTGCACGGGGTGTCGACCACGACGCCATCGACGCCGTTCTTCCGCTTCCCCTATTTCGAGGCAACACCAGGACAGCTCGACCTGCTCCAGGCGCGCGGCATCGTCGTGTTCGGGGCTGACCTCTGGGCCAGCGACTGGAACGAGATGACGCCGGAGCAGGAATTGAAGCTCGTCACCGAGCGCCTTGCCGCCAGCGGCAAGGGCATCATCCTCTTCCACGACCCCAAGGCGCGCACGGCCGCGATCATGCCGGCCTTCCTGCGGTATCTGAGGGAGAACGGCTATCGGGTGGTTCACATCGCGCCGGCCGGCCCCGCGCAGAAGCATGCCGACGCGCATTGATGCCGGAATGTCACGCCGGCGCAAAATGGGGTGATTTAGGCCCTGTTAACACTCTGTTCATGCTAGCCCATGCAAATGATCGGGGGACCTGTCATGGGAAAGGGTTCTTTGCGCCTGAACCGGTTTCCAGACGTCTCCGACCTATTAAGGCGGCCATCGCATATGGGGGCAGACGAAGGTTCATGATCGGAAGTAGCGTTGTTTCGTGGACGCGATCGTGGAGCGCCCTTGGCCTGTTGTTGGGATTGCTGACTACAGCTTCGCCGGCGGCGCTCGCGGCCGACTGTCCCGGCCACCCGGACGCGCTCGGGACCTCCCGCACCCTCGTGGTCGATCCGCGCGAGCATCCGCTGATCGGCACCATGCAATATCGCGAGACGCTGCCGCTGAAGGACCATGAGGTGGTCCTTACCTTCGACGACGGTCCGCTGCCGAAATATTCCAACCAGGTGCTCCAGATCCTCGCCGACGAGTGCATCAAGGCGACCTTCTTCATCATCGGCAACCAGGCCAAGGCCAATCCGGAAGGGGTGCGCAAGTTGGTGGCGGCGGGCCACACCGTCGGCACCCATAGCATGGACCATCCACTGACGTTCGACCGGATGCCGATCGAGAAGGCCGAGGCCGAGATCAATGGCGGCATCGAATGGACCTCGGCCGCGATGACCGATCCGTCCAAGCTCGCGCCATTCTTCCGCATTCCCGGCCTGATGCGCGCCGAAGGCGTCGAGAACCACCTGATCTCGCGCGGCATCCAGGTCTGGAGCGCCGATTTCCCGGCCGACGATTGGCGCCATGTCTCGTCCGACCGGGTCTATCAGCTCGCGATCCAGCGGCTGGAGGCCAAGGGCAAGGGCATCCTGCTGCTGCACGACATCCAGGCCCGCACGGTGGCGGCGCTGCCGAAGATCATTCGCGACCTCAAGGCGCGCGGCTATCGCATCGTCCATGTGGTGCCTGCGACCGCCGATCGGCCGGCAACGCCGACGACGCCAGTGGAGTGGCTGCTGCATCCGCCGACCGAGACGACGCCGATCGCGCGCTGGCCGCGCGTGCCGAATTTCGTGTTCGCGCAGACCGGAACGCTGCCGGCGCCCGCTGTTGCCGACCTCAATGCGCAGACCGAGCATCAGCCGCTGCTGCCGCGCCGGACCATGGCGCAGGCGAATGTCGCGGCCACCCTGCCCGTGCCGGACCGCGACCTGTTTGCGATTCCCGAGGGCTCGGTCGAGGTGCTGCTGTCGACGACCGCCTCACGGCGCGCCGCGACGCGGCTGGCCATGGCAGCCGAGAGGCCTCATCCGGCCAAGGGCAAGGCAGCCAAATCGCCGGGACGGCGGACGGCGCATGCCGCGCATGGCACACCGAAGCGCGCCGCGCAGGCCAACACCACGGCGCCCAAGGCCGCCGCGCCGCGTCCGGCCGGGGTCGCCAGCCTGAAGAAGCGCGCTTAAAGCCCTACTGCCGCATGATCGCGGCGACGCAGAGCAGCACGATCAGCGCCAGGAAGAACAGGTCCATATAGGACTTGAGCTCGCCGTCGCGCCGCAGCCGCGCAACGTCGGTGACCACTTGCTTGCGTGCCGAAGTTCCGCCCGAACCATCATTGATCGGGGCCTGAAGCCGCCGCGTCTCGGCCTCCAGCTTTTCGATCTTCTGGAAGAAATAGAACGCGCGCAGCGTCGAGGCTGCGCGCATGGCGGCATAGACCAGCACCAGGATCGCCAGGATCGCCCGGTTCGGGTACTTCTCCATGAAGTTCAGGCTGAAATAGACCACCGCCATGAACGCGAAATTGGTGATGAAGCGGTAGACGAAGCTAAGAAAAACCATGCTGGCTCGAGCCTTGAAGGGGTAGCGCAACCGGATCGTCGCGCCTACGGGATCAGGGGCCAGACCGGAGCAGCCGGCCTGGATGCCGTGCAGGCCCGTCTACGCCAAGTTTGTTTCAACAAAGATACTTTCGCCCCGCAACTCGCCGCCTTTTAGCCACACGCGGCCATATTGCAAGCCGGAGCACGCCGTCGCCCCATTCCCGCGCCGCTTGCCCGCAACGGCTCAATGGCGATTTGGCGAAAGTCGCGATAGACTATCGACCGCCGCCACATGTGGGGTCTGCCGATGTCGAAGAAGGGAATCACGGGCCACGACGATTGGGTTCTGACCGAGGCGCTTGCGACCGCGCTGGTCGCGCTGGAGCAGCTCGAGCCAAAGCACCGGCCGAACGCGCATATGGACGACATCCGCAAGATGCTCTCGAACGGCAAGGAGCCGGCGGCGGTGAGCCTGCACCTGGCCCAGGCCAAATGTCGCCTGTTTCCCGACCTCGATCCGCTGGAGATCTACCGGGAATACGGTATCGGGGAGGAATACGGCTAAACGGGCCGGTCGACGACCGCGCTAAGGGCCGCCGGCCACCGATCCCGCGATCACCATGACCAGGGCGCCAAGGTCGACCTTGCCGTTGACGGTCAGCTCCTCCGAGCGTTTCACATCGTCCGAGCCTTGAACCTTGAGCGCTTGCGGCCGGTCGGCAGCTTGTCTTTGCAGCTCGCCGATGATGGCTTCCTTGAGTTTCTCTTCCAGCATGGGCTTTGTCCTTTCAGGCCGCCATCGCGCGGCAGGATTGGGCGCACGAGCGGCACATCGCGACGCATTCGTCCATGCCGCCGATCCGCTCGCAGTCCTCGGCGCATTCGGCGCAGATTTCCGCGCATTCGCCGCAGGTGTGCTTGTGATGTGGCGTGTTGATCAGCATGAAATGCGCGGCCGTCCGGCACATCTCCGCGCAGGCCATCATCAGGCGGAAGTGCTTCGGCTCCACGTGCTTGCCGCCGGTCTCGAGGCAGTGGTTCATCGCCGTGCCGAGGCAGATCTGGTAGCAGCTCATGCAGAGCCCGATGCAGCGCGTCATGTCTTCGGACTGAGCCATCCGTTCTCTCCAATCGCGCGCCCCACTCCGCTCGACCAAAGCGGGGCAACGCGCTTCGTTCCAGGTTCCGGTCGCTGCGCTGGTCATTTGGGGTTTGGGTCCGCAAGACGGGCGCCAGGCTCCTCGAGCCGCCCGCTCCGCGCCAGCCGGACCGCGTTGCCGAGCGCGCGCGCTGCATTCTGCACCTGCTGCTGGAATTCGTCGTCTTCGTCGAGCTCGCGATGCGAGGTGGCGTACGGCTCCATGTAGCCGACATAGCCGTCCAGCTCGGCGAAGCGGCCGGCCGAGATCAGCTGCATGTCGGTCAGCCAGTCGGACAAGGCGCGGCGCACGTCCTCGGCGCCAACCGCATCGCCGTGAACGACGATGCCGAAATGACGGCCGGCGAGATGACGCGGATAAGACCAGCCCTTCAGCTCCATGGCCTTGGCTTCTGCGGCCTTCTTGCCGTGGGTCGAGGTCGGATCGGGATTGCCACCATCGGCGCAGACCAAGCGGTCCATCATCGCCTTGAGCCCGGCCGGCACGTGATACCAGTTCACCGGCGCCACGATCAGGATGCCGTGAGCGGCGACCCACAGCGGGTAGATCTCGTTCATCCAATCGCCGGTCTGCCCCAGCGAATAGTTCGGATAGCAGCTGCACGGCCAGTGACAGAGCGGCATCGCGGTCGCAACGCAGGATTTGCAGGGATGGATATTCTTGCCGAACTCCGAGGCGAGCCGTGACAGATCGAGAATGTCGACGGCAAATCCCATTTCGATGAAGACCGGCTCGGCCAGCTTGACCAGGCGCCAGGTCTTGGACATCTCGCCGGGACAGGTGTGCTCGCTGCGGGCCGAGCCGTTGATGATCAGGATCCGCGGCGTCTCGGCGGCATCGTCATGCCGTTGCTGCGCCGCAAGCACGGCGGCGCGCGCCTCCAGCCAATCGACGGCGATGTCGTAATCGGGATCGGCGAAGCCCGCGCCCGCCTTGCGCGTCAGCGGCGCCTTGCGCGAATGGCTGTAAGCGTCCCAGGCAGCGCCGACAACGGCATCGAGTTCGCGTTGCAGCGGAGCAAAGGCGGGATCGACGAACTGGCTCCTGTAACGCCGCTCGAACTCCTCGCGCGACAACCTGACGGGCGGCATCCCCTTGCGAATGTCGGCGTCCGTCATGCTGGCTCCTGGCGAAGTCGGTACCGTCCGACCAACCCGGGGCGCTGCGCGCGGTTCCCATAACTCTACTGGCGCACCACCTCCTGGGGCAGATCGAAGCGCGCGATGCGCTGGTCGAGCCGCCACAGCTCGATGCGATGCAGCAGCACGAGCGCGGCGGCTTCGCGCTTGGCCTGCTCGTCATTGTCGCAGACGAGATTGATGCATCCGAATACACGCCCGTCCGGTTCGATCTGGAACGCGCGATAGTGCTTCATGCTCCCCATCTTCACTGTCCTCGTCGTGGGTAGACGGGTGCGCTCAGCCAGTCGGTCAGGTTCGAGGTCACTTCGTTCTGCTTGGCGAGGCGCAGCAACATGTCGCGCTCGTTGCCGGGCGGCAGGCTACGCGCGCGCTCGCGGGCGCTTTCGGCAAAGGCCGTCAACCGCTCCTGGAGCGATTGGGTCTGTTTCCTGCGGTTACGTTTGGCGGTCATCGTACTTTCACGAGCAATTCGGATGGACGGAAATTGCCGGCTGAGGGCGGCCCAGCCGAGACAGATTGTAGATTCCGCCGCGTCAGCCGGTTCCGGCATTTCAATAAGTTAACATGGACGGAGTGATCATTTTTCGGGTTTCTGCCCAAGACATCAGCGCATCGGTGCGCGCCGACATCTGAGCAGTTCCCGGCAGCCTGATGTGCTGCACGCTCCAATCGCGGCTGCATTAGTCCGGCGGCTGCAAGCCTGGCGACCTCAGCCACTCACTCAGCTGCGATCCCGTTTCGGCCTGACGCGCCTTGCGCAACATCTCGTCGCGCGCAGCGCCGGGCGGAAGCGATTTGGCTTCTTCGCGTAGCCGCTCTGCTTCGGCGGCCAACCGGGCTTCCAGCGATTCCGTTTGCTTGAATCGATGCCGCATCGACATCAGGCGTTCTCCCTGTTTCCGGGCGGAGCGCGTCGTTGCGTTCTCGTCACTCCTCAGTTTCGCAGTCCCTCACTGCGGCGGGAGATTAACGTTCCCGATCGGGAGCGGTTGCGTCGCTGACGTGGAATGTTGACGCGTCTCCAGCCGCTCTCAGCGCAAGCGCGCCGCCAGAGAGACGTGCTGGTTTGGTCAGCACGACTTACATATGCTGCCGGTTCGCTCCGGTGGGAAGAGCTATGAGCCTTTCGCCGAAGAGAGAACGAAGAACATTAACCTGGGTGGTGGTCGAAAGCGGAGGGATCGATCATAATCGAGAAATGACAGACGCCCTGTTCGCACGCGCTCAACTGGCGCTCGAAGAAAACGGCGAAATTCGAAAGCAGCGCCACCTTCTTCGGACGCAGTTCGACGACGCGCGCGAGAAGCTTCGACTGTCGATCTACGAAAGCGCAAGCGTCCGCTCCGAGATCAAGGCACGTCAGGACAATGAGGGGCGAGGCTCGCCCCGGCGGACAACGTAGCGAGCCCTCACCTCCCACCTCACCAGCGCCGCTGCCGCCAGCCCCCGAAGCAGCACCTGACGCCAATCTTTGGTCATCCACTCCGATAGAGTTGCAGATAGCTCGGCGAGAACAGCGCCGCGTCCTTGAGTGCGTCGAGATCGTTGATGGTGAGCGTCCGCTCGCGCAGCACGATCAGGCCGGACGCACGCAGCTCCTGCGCGGTGCGGTTGAGATGAACCACGGACAGGCCTGTGGCATCGGCGAGATCCATCTGCGTCACCGGCATGATGCAGGAATTGCCCTCGATCATGCCGACAGGACGAAGCCGCTCGAAGATCTCGCAGAACAGATGCGCGACGCGCTCCAGCGCGACGCGGCGGCCGAGATTGATGGCCCATTCGCGCTGGATCGCGTTGTTGACGAGGCTCTCGCACCAGAATGCTTCCGCAAGCGACCGGTCGCCCGCGATCAGGCTCTCGAAACGCGCGCGCTTGATTTCAGCGTAGACCACTGGCGTCAGCGTCGCGATGGAATGGTCCATGACCGCGAGCAGATACGCATGCGCGTCGCAGCTCTCGCCCGGGAAGATGAAATTGACGATCTGGCGCCTTCCGTCCTCGAGCGTCTTGTAGCGGCAGAGCCAGCCCGACAGCACGACGCGGACGCTGTCGACGGGATCCCCTTCCGAGATCAGGTCCTCGCCGGAGCCGGCGCGCTGCAACCCTTCGAGCATCGCATAGTCAAGCGCGGCGCGTGCCTCTGCCGACAACGGCCTCAACGCGTTCAGCCGGCGAGCGGCCGGCTCCAACAGGCTGCGATCGGCGATTGACAACGACATCAGTCAGCCAATGACGGCGTGTGGAAAGTGCGCTTGCTCAAGGGAATGATGATCGTGCATTGCAGCCCCCCTGGATTGAACGCCATCGTGGTCTGGCCCTTGAACTCGAAGGCCAGCGTACGCTCGAGAAGCTCGGTGCCAAAACCTTTTCGCGGCGGCGGCGCCGCTTGCGGCCCACCCCGCTCCCGCCATTCGAACACCAGCCGCGTTGGTTCGGTGCTTTCATCGACGCGCCATGAGACCTCGATACGGCCTGTTGGCTGGCTCAGCGCGCCATATTTCAGCGCATTCGTCGCAAGCTCGTGGAGCGCGAGCGCGAAGGTCTCCGCGGCTTTGGGCTGAAAGCGCACCTTCGGGCCAGAAACCCTCATCTGCTCGCCTTCGCGAGCATTGTAGGCGAGCAACTCCTCGACCACGAGATATTCGAGGTCGACGCCGCCCTCGGGATCGCGGGTCACCAGCGCCTGGGTGCGGGCGTAGGCGTTCAGCCGGCCGTCGAGATGGAAGGCATATTCCTCGACGGTCGTGCTGGCTTCCGCCGAGCGGCGGGCGATCGAGCGCACCACGCCAAGCGTGTTGCGCACGCGATGCTGGAGCTCGGCCAACAACAGGCGCTGCCGCTCTTCGGCCCGGGTGATCGCGGTGACGTCGATGAAGGTGATGACCACGCCGGCGATGAAATTGTCGATGCTGCGATAGGGCAGGATGCGGACGATGTAGCGTGTGCCGCTGTCGGGCGCGCTCAGCTCGCGCTCGACGCTCGCCAGCGTTCGCAGCACGCGGCGAATGTCGTCATAGAGCTCCTCGATCGGGATGCGCGCCTTGATGTGGGCGATGGGGCGCCCCATATCGGTCTCGACCAGATGCAGAACCTGCGTGATCGCCGGCGTGAAGTTCATCACGCGCAAATCGTTGTCGAGGAATACGGTCGCGATCTGCGTGCTCTCGAGGAAATTCTTGAGGTCGCTGGTGGCGCGCGTCAACTCCTGAACGCGATGCGCCAGCTCGCCATTGACGGTGGTCAGTTCCTCGTTGACCGACTGCAATTCCTCGCGCGAGGTTTCGAGCTCCTCGTTCGCGGACTGAAGCTCCTCGTTGAGCGACTGGTATTCCTCGTTCGAGGACTTCAGCTCCTCGTTGGTGCTTTCGAGCTCCTCGATGGTCGCCTGCAGGCGCTCCCGCGTCGCGCGCAGCTCGCTTTCGAGCCTCTCGACATGCTCTGTGCGCACGAGGGCGTTGGGATTGCTCTGGTTGGTCTCGATCGCGCGGATGGGGCCGTCCTTGAACAGAACGACGAAATTACGGTGGCCGCCGGCGCCCTCCTGGATCGGCTCGACGGTGACGTCGACGACGACACGGTGGCCGTTCACGCCGAGCTGCACTTGCTCGGCATGGGCAGGCTCGTTGGTCTCCGCCGCACGGCTCAGCACGGTGCGGAGTTCCAGGCGGAGATCGCGGTGCACGAGCTGGAGCAGGTCGAGCGTGGCGGTGCCCGCCGTCGGCTCGATGTAGCGGCCGGTGCGACCGGAGAAGTGCAGGATCTGGAAATTGTCATCGGTGATGACATAGGCCGGCGCATAGCGCTCCGCGATGCGCTGGGCGCGGCGCTCCAGGCCGACGTCGGGGCCGAAGGAGCGCACCGGCGGGACTTCGACCGGCGCCCTGCCCGCCGCGGTCGTGATCGGAAATTCCGGTGGCAGCCGCGTTCCGGTCTCCAGCTTCTTGAAGATGCGGGCGCGGCGATCGATCGGCGCAAACAGTTTCGGATGCCGCGTCACGTTCTCGGAATTGCCGAGGAAGAGAAAGCGGTCCGGCAGCAGCGCGAAATGAAAGAGCGGGATCACGCGGTTCTGCAATTCGGCATTGAGATAGATGAGAAGGTTCCGGCAGGAGACGAGGTCGAGCTTGGAGAACGGCGCGTCCTTGATGACGTTGTGCTGCGAGAAGATGCACATCTCGCGCAGCTCCTTGACCACGCAATAGGTGTCGCCCTCGCGCACGAACCAGCGCGCCAGGCGCTCGCTGGTCATGTCGGCCTCGATGCTGGTGCGATAACGGCCGACGCGCGCGGCCGCCAGCGCGCGGCCGTCGATGTCGGTGGCGAAGATCTGCACCTGCGGCGCCGAATCCATCCGCGCCATGTATTCGCGCAGGAGAATGCCGATCGAGTAAGCCTCCTCGCCGGTGGCGCAGCCGAGCACCCAGACCCGAACCTGCTGACCCGCGCCCTTGCCCTCGAATATCTTCGGAATGATCTGGGTCTCCAGCACCTCGAATTCGCGCTTGTCGCGGAAGAACTCGGTGACGCCGATCAGGAGGTCGTTGAAGAGGTGCTGCGCCTCATCCTTGTCGTTGCGCAGCAAATCGATATAGGCCGGAATATCGTCGATCTGGACCACCTGCATGCGGCGCTGCACGCGGCGCAGGAAGGTGTTCTGCTTGTAACCGTGGAAATCATTGCCGGTCTTGTTGCGCAGGATGTCGGCGATGCGCGACAGCGAGGTCGCGGCCGCGGCCAGCACCTCGTCGAAGCCCTGCTTCTCATCCAGGCGCCTGAGATGACGGGCGTAGACCTGGATGTGCTCGGGGATCTCCTCCGGCGGCAGTACATAGTCGGCGATCGCGGCAGGCGTGTTGCCGTCGAGCAGGTGCTCAGCCGCGTCCGGGCCCGCGACTTTCTCGGCGATGGCGAGACCGCCGTGGTCCTTCAGCGTCGCGGCGCCGAGCGTGCCGTCTCCGCCGGTGCCGGCGAGGATGACGCCGATGGATTGCTCGGCGCGTTCTTCGGCCAGCGACACCAGGAAGCTGTCGATTGTGGCGCGCTCGCCGGGCGCCTGCTCGGCTCTGCGGATCGCGAACCGGTCGCCCTGAATCGTGGTGATCATCGCCAGCGGGCACAGATAGATCGTGCCGCCCTCGATCGCATGACCGTCACTGATGTCGGCGACCTTGGCGCCGTTGGATCCCTGCACGATCCGGCGCAGCCGTGGCTCGTCGAACGACTCGTGATGCTGAAGTGCCAGCACGATCGCCTGATCTGCGCCGATGATCAGCTTGCCAAAGAAGCGCTCGATGCTGTCCAGGGCGCGGGGGGAGGCGCCGACGCCGATGATCAGCGGGGCCTTGATCTGGCGCTCTCCATCGACTGGCCGGTCGCCGACTTCCTTCATGGCTCTGGTAGCTCTCTTTCGCTGACCGGGACCAATGGGCGCCCGGCTCCTGCAAATAGCAGAAATCGATATTACCCCAACAGATCAAAGGCAAAAATGTCCCGAAGCCCTTTTCGATTCCTGGCCCGATCGTTGTCAGCCCCGGCCGGAAGATCCATACTCGGCGGGTAGCGCAGGAACGCGCGATGCAAATCTCCGAGGAACTCGCGACCCTGATCGGGCGCGCCGAGCGCGCCACCGCGACCACACGCCGCCTGCTCGCCGAGAACGACCGCTGGCGCCGCCGCGTGGAGCGACAGCTCGACTACATGTTCGAGCTCAGTGCAGAATTCAGGAGACCGGCAATCAGCCACCCGCCGGCTAACCCGCCTCGACCTGCCGCCGGAGGTAAGTGACGCGCTGCTCGATCAAGACGCGGTGGCGCTCCCATTCGACCAGGGTCTCCTTGAGCAGATCAACCAGCCGTTCTGCCTGCCGCGTGTCGTGGCCTTCCGCCGTCAGCTCACGCACGCGATCTTCCTGATCGCGGATGCGCTGCGAGCCCTCCTCGATATCCCGATCGGCCTTCACCAGCAGGCGCTGCTCGGTACGGAGCTGCTTGGTCCATTCGGCAAGGGAGGTGGCCATGGCAGAGCCCTCAAGCCTCCCGCTTATGAACCGGAGGATCGAGCGACTTTAGCACGACGCGCCGGATCATGTCGGCATATTCGCGGTATTCGGCCGCCCTGGCTTCGTACATCTCGGCGACCGCAGGCCGGCCGCTGCGCCGGCCGTCGGCGGCCATGCGGTGCACCAGTTCCGCCCGTTCCTCGATGATACGGAGCGCAACCCGCAAGGCTTCATCGACCCGCCCTTCCTGCTCCTTGGCGAGAACATCCGCGGTGAAGGCGTGACCAACCTGGCAGCGGAAACGCATTGGGCGACCTTCCTTGACCTCGGAAAGCACCCCCCCGCAGGCCGGGCATGTGAGGGCGACGGGATCGGCAACCGACACGAGATTGTCGCTGCCGATCCGCTCACCGGCCGCAATCTCGACCTCGAGCCTGATCTCGGGCGGGATCGGCAGCGGGACTCCGGCCTGCTCCTTGACCAATTCGGAGAGAACGTCGCCCATGGTTGCGCCGGGAACGCAGAGATCGATGGTGGTGGCCTCCATGGCGCGCCGCGGCATTTCATCGGAAATGGCGTCCATGGGGTCCTGCACCACCGTCATCCCGCCGCAGCGCTTGATGGCGTTGAGGCCGGCGGCGCCGTCCGACAAGAGGCCGCTCAGGAGCACGCCGATCACGCGCGGGCCGTGATAGAGGGCGGCGGAGCGGAACAGGGCATCGATCGCCGGCCGCACCAGGTTCTCGCGCGGCCCCCGCCCAAGGAAAATGTGATCCCCGGACAGCAGCAGGTGGTGGTCGGGCGCGGCAAGATAAATCTGGCCGGGCTCGATCTTCATGCCGTTTTTGGCCTGCCGCACCGGAAGCGGGCCGGCATTGCTGGCGACCGTGGATAGGATCCCGATGCCCTGCGCAGGAATGTGCAGGACGACAAAGATCGCGGCCGGCAAGTCTGCCGGCAGGCGGCCCAGAATCTGCTTCAAGGGCTGGGTGGCGCCGGCCGAGCCCCCGATGACGATGATGTCGCGGTTGCTCATGGAACCCGCCTCGGATTGCATCGTTTGGACCAAGGCGGTCCTCCGCCTTATGTTCCAATCGTATCGATGGGCTCCCGGGAGGGGATCAATGTCAGTTTCGCCCGCGTCGTCTCTCGCAGGTACGCCGCTGACGGGGCGCCGCATCCTGGTGGTCGAGGACGAATATTTCCTCGCCGACGACATCGGCAATGCCCTGCGCAAGCTCGGCGCAGAGATTGCCGGTCCCGTCGGTCACATCGAGGATGCAGTCGCGATGCTGCACAATGGCGGCGTTCTGGATGCCGCGGTGCTCGACGTAAACATCCGGACCCAGATGATCTTTCCGATCGCCAGGGAGCTCAGGGCGCGCGATGTGCCCTTCGTGTTCACGACGGGGTACGAGAAGATCAGCATCGAGCCGGAATTCCAGGACGTGCCGCTCTGGGAGAAGCCGATCGATATCGTGGCCATGGCACGGAATCTGGCTAGGCTCGTTGGCGACCGGCGAGCATGACGCCAGCGCGGCGCGTCTTCCTAACCACTTCTTCGCAACAGAGAGTGACGTTCAATGATCTACGCACCCGATCCCGCCGTCGACAGGCAACTCCTGAGCCATTCGCAGGAGCTGGTGCGCGAGGCCATGGCGCTGCTGCGCAGCAGCGATCATCTCGTGAGCGCTCAGCGCCTGCGCGAGGAGCTGGAGCAAGAGCGCCGCAACCCGCCCCACCGGGACAGGCAGCATCCGGACAAGACCGCTGCCTCGGAAGATCGCAGCCGACAACGATCAGAACAAATGCGCGAAGGCGATCCAGACGGTCACCGCCAGGCACAGGATAACTGCGGCGTAAGGTAGCGCGACGCGCAAGACAGGACCCTTCCCGGCCGTTAGTCCATCATCATCCAGATGATCGCTCCCATCATCACCAGGAAACCCGTAATCGCGGTCGCGACAAAGGCTTGTTCAATGCGATCCATTGTCATCGCAGCCCCCTTTCCAGCCGGCATAGTCTGGCCGCTCCGGATGACCCGTGCATTAGGCTATGTGAATCGGCCGACGCGCTGCGTCGGAATGTCCAGCGAATCTACTCCCGCCAGAATTCCGCCAGCTCCTCCGCGGTGACGAGGTCGACCTGGCCGTGAAAGCGAGTGCGGTACATCGTCATGAGCGCATCGTGCCCGACGTCGGACGAGCTGCACAGCGCGTCCTCGACGATGACGACCCTGAAGCCGAGATCGACGGCGCTCAGGACCGTCGACAGCACGCAAACATCCGTCTCGGCCCCGGTGATCACGACCGTGCCGACGTTCTTTCCGATCAGCAGGCTTACAAGACCGGGATTGCTGAATGCGGAATAGGCCGGCTTGTCGATGACGGCGGCCGGCGGAACGAACCCGGCCAAGGCCGGCACGAGTTCGAGCCCGGATGGCGGAAGATGTTTTCGGGTCGCCTGGTGCCAGCGCTGGAAATAGCTCTGCCACTGGCCCGGACGGTCTTCCGGATCCTGCGGCGTGATGAAGCGCGTGAAGATCGTTCTGGCTGGATGGCGCGACGCAATCGAGGCGATCGTCGGCAGGACGCGCTCCATCCAGGGTGTCGCCCAGAGCCCGCCAGGGGCGAAAATGTTCTGCATGTCGATGCAGAGGTGAACGCCATCCCTGATCTCGGCAATCTCCGACGCACTGTCCCTCATCGTCCTCCACCGTCAGGCGCTCGGCCCCACGCCGCCAGTCGGGCATTTCCGCGGCGAGTTCAGCGACGGCAATGCGAACGCAAAGGCTTTGGTTCCGCGACTATGCCGCCGTCGACCTTTGTAGGTGATATCGCCGAATAGGCGACGCCTGGCGTCGTCACGAAAGACGACACGACATATTGCGAGTTAGTGAATCGGTTCAGAGGTGGCGTGACCTCCTCATCCTTCTTTCCTGTGATCGCTTTCCTTCAGCTTCTCGCCGACGCCCTTCTCATTGGCGGAGGCTCGCTTGGCGAGACCGGCGGGCGCTGCAACGGCCGCCAACGTCCCTCCGAGCAAAAGCAAACGGCGCTTGCTTGGCATGACTGGTCCCATGATGCACACTGCCGATCAGCGCCATGCCTTCTCGTTCTTACAGTGTGCAGCCGGAATCGGATCAAACGTCCGTGACCAATCTGAATTCATCAACCGATACCTCTACCGGCATCTTCCTACCGGGGATGCTGGTGCTGCTCGGAGCCTTGCCGTTCTGGGATTCGTTCCGCAAGCGCGCCGGCGCCCAGGCCATGATGCGGGGTGTCAACGCCGCGGTCGTCGGCGTATTGGGGGCGGCACTCTACGATCCGGTATGGACCGCGACCGTGCATTCGCCACGGGACTTCGGCATCGCGCTCGTTGGCTTCGTCCTGCTGGTCGCCTGGCGCGCTCCTCCGCTTGTCGTCGTCGCGTTCAGCGCCGCTGCGGGTGCTGCGATGGCGCTGGTCTGATTGCTGCCCCCTTTCAAGCCCGTATCGAGCCGGGCCACGCGATGATTTGCCCTGACATCACAAGGCCGTTGCGTCCGCTCTCCTTGGCGACATAGAGCGCCTTGTCCGCAGCCGCTATCAATGACGCGCAATCCGCTTTGTCGGTCAGCGCCACGTGCGTTGCGCCGCCAATGCTCACAGTGACCTGCTTGGACGGTGGGTTGAACGCGTGCAGGATGCCGAGTTCCTGGATCGCTTGCCGAATTTGCTCGCCGACCTGCTTGCACCCTCCTGCATCAGTATTCGGTAACAGCAAGGCGAATTCCTCGCCACCGTACCGGGCCGCCACGTCTGCCGGGCGTCTGGCCTGCTCGGCCAGAACCCTGGCGATTGAGCGAAGACACGCGTCGCCGGCCTGATGCCCGTACTGATCGTTGAAGCTCTTGAAATGATCGACGTCGATCAGCAACAGCGATAAAGGCGCTCCTTCGCGCCTGGCGCGATCCCATTCCGCCGCCAGCCGCTCGTCGAAGTGCCTGCGGTTTGCCAGTGACGTCAGGCCATCCGAAATCGCGAGAGCCGACAGCTTATCCTCGAGATCCTTACGTTCGGTCATGTCGCGCGAGATCGCCACCACGCCGTTGATGTCTCCGCTCTGCGCGCTCCTGGTGACGCGCAGCGCAGTTTCGATCCAGACCTCGATCTTTTCGCGATGACGGGTGCGATATGCAATTCTCGCCTCTTCGGCTTCGCCGTCCATCAACGCGGAGATGGTTTGCTCGACCCGTGCCAGGTCCGCGGGATTTATCCCGGCGAGAGCTGACGTATTCACCAACTCGTTCGGAGCCCAGCCAAGAATCTGGGCGCTGGACGGCGACGCATAGAGGATCTGCCTATCGATCGCGATGCGCATCACCATATCGCCCGACTGCTCTGCGAGGAGGCGAAAATCCGCCTCCTTGGCGACCAGAGCTGCGGCCATCTTTTGCCGCTGGTGCAGCTGATGCACCAGCAAGAGCCCCGCAACCGCCAGCCCTCCTGCCAGTCCCAGGACTGCAGCCATGCGCCCCAGAGCGGCTCTGCGCCAGGGGGCCAAGACATCGTCTTCCGATTCGGTGGCAACCACGAGAACAGGATAGCGACTGCTCCGTTGATAAAAGCTCAGACGCCGAACCCCGTCGAGAGGCGACGTGAAGTAGTAGGCGCCCGCAACCGGCCGCTCGCGGAGATTCCTAAAAAGCGGGGCGCCAGACAGATCGCGGCCTGTGTATCCGTTGTCCGGGCTACGTGCGAGGACAATGCCGTCTGCGGCCGCCAGCGCAACTGAACCATTCTGGCCAACGTCGAACCCGCTATAAAACTGCAGGAAGTAATCAACGTTGATTGTGGTGAGGGCGACGCCGGCAAAACTGCCGTCAGGATGATTGAAACGTCTTGACGCTGTGATGATCCATTGCCCGCCTGATCGACTCCTCACCGGATGTCCAATGAAGGTTCCCCGGTCAGCCACGGCACGATGATGCTGGAAATAGTCGCGGTCGCTGTTGTTGAGGCCGGCGAACTCCACGGGCTCGCTGGTAGCGAGCCAGCGTCCGGTCTCGTCATAGATGAACACCGCCCGGATTCGATTCGCGGCCTTGCGCCGGGAAAGAAAGGTCTGAATCTTGGCAATTGCCGCAGGGCCAGTTCCTTCCAGTTCGAGCTGGCCGACCAGCACGTTCAGAACGGTGTCGGTGAGCTCGAAGGTGTCGTCCGCGTGCTGCGTCAGCGATCGGGCCAGATTGGCCATGTCGGTCTCGGAGCTCTTCAACGTCGCCTGTCGCGACGACCACTCCCGCCAGCCGCTGACTGCGATGATCGCCACGCAGGCGACCGCCACAAATATGGATGCCCAGAACGTCAGACGCCCTTGGCGAAAATCGCTGCGATGATCGGACAAGAGACGTTCCCTCTACCCTGACACCCCAGGACGATTCGGGGTTATGACAGGCTTGACCATTTCCGGTTGAGGTTTGTGGCAGAACATGGAAGTCGGCTGACTGCATCGGGAGCCGGTTTGTGCGATCGACAGCTCGCGGAGGTCGATGAGCACAGGGATCAACATCATCAGCTCAGCCGATGGCTTGGAGTACCGAGCCGCCGACCCGGCTAAGGAAAGGTTCTGGTGAAACTCGTCGGATGCAGGCTTCGAGCTCCGGCGAGATGTGCCAAATCGCCGAACCGCGGTTGAGGCCGGATGACCAGGCTCTCGGCCGGCAGACGCTCAGCCGGCGAAGGCGCCGCGGGTTTCGCGCCACTTGTCTCAAGCTGAGGCAACGGCGCGGCCATTGACCAGATGCTCTTGAGCATCGTTCTGTTCACCGACCATGCGATAACACTGTTCTCCTTCAAGCGGGCGACGGTAAAGAGCTTGCGGATCAACAGGTCTCGTTCGAGCGACTGCGGCAATTTGAACTGCACCCCGACGAGCTGACCCCTTTGTTGCACGATCATCGCGTCGACCCAGCCGACCTGCATGATGTGTACGCGTAGCGGTTCTCCGCTACCAGGACAGTCGATGCCGGAATCGAGCAGGACGCCGGCGCCGGAAAGAGAGATGTTGCTCATGCGCCCGGAAAGCAGCTCACCGGTCTCAGTATGGATCAAGACTGATTCGTCGACATCGAAGCGTTCCTCGGAACGCCCCATCCGCGCCTGTAGCGAGGTCATGCAGACGAAGAACAGCACGACGATGTTCACGACCGACCAGAAGGCGACCATCGGTAAAGCGGCCGGATGATCGATGATCCGCCATTCCGGGATGGTGTTCAGAACGAGGCCGACAACCGTCAACGCCATCAGGGCCGCCGACGGCCAGAATATCTCCGTGGCATAGCTTGTGCACCGCGCGGCGGCTCCCTTGGGCGTCACCCTGAACGCATGTCCCTTCGGCTTGACGAGAGTCCCGAGCACCGTCGGTAGAATCTTGAAGCTCTGGATGGTCGCCGACACCTGGGCAGCCAGTGGAAAATGCGCGTGCGGCGCGAACCAGGAGATACCACCGTTGAGCGCCAGGATCGCGGGGAACAAGTAATAGAAGACCGACTCAGGGGTGACGTCGACCACAGGCGCGAGGCCGGTCCACATGAAAACGATCGGAACCACCACGACCATGAGCGCCCGCAAGCCCAATGAGAGCCAATGCGTCGGAAAGAAGAGGAGCCGATGCATCAAGCTCAGTCCGGGGCCGAGCGGGCCGGCGGCGAGATACAGGGTCTGGATCGCGCCACGCGCCCAGCGTTGTCGTTGCACGAAAAAGGCGCCAAGGCTTTCCGGTGCCAATCCAATTGCCAGCGGTTCGCAAAGATAGCGGGTGACGTATCCTTTGCGCAGCAGCACCAGCGTCAGCAGGATGTCTTCGGTAATGGACTGGGTCGGCAAGGAATCGCCTACCGCGCGGAGTGCTGCACGACGCGTGACGGAGTTGGATCCACAACAAAACGCACCATCCCAGCCGTCGCGCGCAGGCATGATGCTATCGAAGAAGAACCGTTGTTCGTCCGGCAGTCCCCTGTGCAGGCCGAGATTCGCCTGCATCGGGTCCTCATTGTAGAAGGCGTGCGGGATCTGAACGATTCCGATCTTTGGATCGGCGAAGAAGCCCATTGCGCGCATCAGGAAATTGCGCTGCGGCACGAAGTCCGCGTCAAAGATCGCGAAGAACTCGCCATGCGTCATCGTCAGCGCATGATTGATATTGCCTGCTTTCGCATTCACATTGTCGGAACGGGTGAGATACCCGGCACCCTTGCGCTCGCAGAGTTCCTTCAGCCAGGGCCTGCGACCATCATCCAGGACCCAGACCTGGAAGTTTGGATAGTCCAGACATAATGCGCCCGTGATCGTCTTTTCCAGCACCTCGAACGGCTCGTCATAGGTTGGAATGAAGACGTCGACCGAGGCAAGCTCATCATCCGGCAGACCGCGAAGCCGACGTTCATGCTGATCTGCCTCGCTGCGGCGATCGGTCCTGCGAAGGAAGGTCAGATAGAGAATGAACTGATCCGTGAAGGTCAGGAGCTCAACGAAGAGACAGAGCCAGATCCAGCCGACCTGATACCAGGTCCCGCTTGCCGGCAGCACTGTGGTGAAGATGCGCCATTCGAGATAGCGGGCAACGACAAGCCAAACCGCGACAAAAATCGCGATACGCGCCCAAAGGCGCGTGACTGCAAAGGTCGGCGCCAACAGGTACATCGCCGCAAAGACGCCCAACATCGGCGCGAACAGCTGAGCGAAAGACAGAGTCATGACCTGCACGGAATTTCTCGCTCACAGGGACGACTGGTCGAGGTCCAGCCGAGCGGTCAGCCATTTCAGCTTCGAGCTGACCAATCGAAGCAGGCCGTCGGAGCTGCGCTCGAAGCGCACTTCGGCCAACCGTCCGATGTCGCAGGAGCCGTTGTGGTCGGCGGCCGTCTCGTTAGGCGGTAACGAGATCTCAACAGTAATGTTGCCCGGATCAGGTCGCGGCACCCGAGCCGCGAGCAGTCGATCATCGGCGTACGCCGCCGAGCCGCGAACTTGCCGGATCTGGCCGGTCTTCCACTCGCGACTCCCGATCAGGCGGACAGTCGCCGCATCTCCAGGCTTGATCTTCTCGAAATCGCGCTCGGGCAGTTCAACGACGATGAATCGGCGTTCGCAATCTGCAAAATCAAAGACCGATTGTCCTTCCGTGACCATCGAGCCCGGGCTGGCCGCGACCGACCAGACCACATGGGCTGCAGGCAACGATAGATCGTAGTGTTGAAGGCGATCAAGTCGAGCGCGCTCCTCTGTGATTTCCGCGGCCAGCTGCGCGGAACGTGAGCTGTTTTGCAACAGGTCCGTCTCGAGCTCCTGGCGACGGAGAACAAGTCGCTCGCGCTGTTGCTGAGAATAGGGCACGTCATTGGCATCGCCACGAAGATAAATGCCCTTCTCAGCCGCCGCCAACTCCGTCTTGAACCGCTGCAGGCGTTCATCGGCCATCTGGCACCGCGTTGCGGTTGCCTCCTGGGAAGCCTGGGCTTCGGAAGAACGGATCTGTGAACTGATGCCGAGCTTGACGAGCTTCTCCATCCGGCCCGCGACATCGTTCCGCTGCCGCGCCTCGGCGAGACAGCCGCCTCGTTCGGCCTCCGTTTCTCCGATCTCGTGGCTCAGGCGTGCGACCGCTCCCAAACGATAGTCCTCGCTGCGCTCGCGGAGCTTGCGATCGAGCTCGGCGATTTCCTCAAGTTGCCGACGTGCGAGCTCTGCGCGCTTGCTGGACACGGCAAGCTGCTGATCGAGGTCCATGAGGTGCCGGCGATCCGGCGAACGCGCCTCGACCAGCGACACCACCCGGTTGCGCTGGAAATATTCACCTTTGCGTGGAAGATCAGGCGCGAGCTGACCCGCGATCGGTGCAGTCACGCGCATGAGCTCGGCGTTGACGAAGGCGGACGGAGCGATTCTGTAGGTCACATACGGCAACAGGGCCCATCCGCTCAGAGCGATGATGCCGAGCGCCAGGGATCGTCGGACAGTTCGGCTACGAATGAAGCGTTCGACATGCAAGCGGACCACGACTGGATCTCCAATGGGCTTTGGTCGCTGCGCCTGCCTCAGCAAAGGCAGGCCAATCGACGCGGCCCGCCCAGCATTGTCATGAAGTCTGCGTGTGAGGCACTGAGCATTCCGGCAGCATTGCTGCCAGCCGAAGTCAGCTTCATCGCAATCGCAGACTCGTCTTCGCAACCAAGAGAAGTGTATCTAGCTTTCACCACACCAGGTTAATTTGTGTCAAAACCGGAAGACTACGGCCCGAACCGAAATCAAGATGCGGCTTGAAGTCGGCGCCATTGGCGGCGAGCTCGTTTGCTTGAACGCGCGAAGCTGTCTTGCCGAGATGGGCAAAAGATTAGGTGGAGTTCGGGGCCTATAGGTGCTTTTCAAGCCGGGTGCCGCGCGCCGTAATTCCCGGTTCACGCCGGCCTGCCCTGACAAGGCCATCGCCAACCGTTCACCTACAGCGGGCAGCTCGTTGCTTCGCGTTCAATGCAAACATGCGGGTGTAGGACAACAGCAGCGCGATCCGCCCGAAGCTCTCACGATTTTCAAGCGCTCAGAACCAGTGGGATGACGGTGCGGTATTTTCCGGCGGAAGATGCGACTGGTGGTTCGGGGGCCAACTCAACAGACACCTGACCAAGCCCATGCTCGTTCAATAGCTTGGTCAATTCGGAATGCACCGCCCGCCAAACCCGGTTTGGGTCAGCGTCGGCTGCGGGATGGAGCCGAACGCGCAATTGTGTTGGCGCAGTCTGCACGATCTGAAGCAACTCCACGCCAGGTACATGATCTATCTCAAGCGCGAGCGATGGCACTGCGACTTTCTCGCCGCATTCGGTTGGAAACGTGAGGATGTCGGCAGCGCGGCCCCGCACGCGGATCGCCGGAAGCGGGTTGCCGCAAGGACAGGGATCAGGTCGTTGCAGGATGCGGTCGCCGAGATCGTAGCGGAGGATCGGCTGCACGCGATTGGCGAGGTTGCTCACGAGGACCGTATGCGACTCCTCACCGGGCGGCACCGGCCGATAGCTCGCATCGACGGGTTCGAGGATCGCCCAATCGCTGTTGACGTGATGCCAACCGTGTTCACAGCCGATCGCCATGAACAGGCATTCCGTCGCGACGTAAATAGTCCGGACCTTGGCGTGGAATGCCCTTGCGATCCGGTCGTATCCGTCCGGCGAAAGCCCTTCCGAAGTCGGAAGAACCAGCACCGGCCGAATATGTAGGCGACCGGCATCCTGCTCGGCGGCCAAGAGTGCCATGACGCTGGCGTATCCGATGAGCAGAGCCGGGCAGAACCGATTGAGTTCGGCGACCAGATTCCGCAACGGCGCCTGTGCCGGGAGCGCCCGGAATCGTCGGGCCGACGATTTTGTGTGGATTGCAGCAAAGCTGGTTGCGCCGATGTAATGGCCCCCCATCGCAAGCACCGACGCCGCGCGGCCGCCGCAGACGAGGAGACGAAATATCTCGCTGGCGCTAAGCGCGCCGATCATCATGCGCAGCGAAAAAGCGAGTGTGACCGTCCAATTGTGCTCGTCCAACAGGAATATTCCAGGTGTCCCGGTGGTGCCCGAGGTGGTTGCCACTGAATATTTGCCAAGGAGGCGTTGCCCGATCAGCTCAGGGTTATCGACGAACGCTCGCACTGCCGCGAAACTAACCTCGCGATCGGTGACCCAGTCGTCAAAATGACGCATCAGCTCTTGCTTAAGAGCCACCGGCAGCACGGACGAACTCTCAATCCGCTCCGGTAGACCCTGATAGAGCTCGCGATAATAGGGCGAGTTGGCGCGAGCGAAGGCGACGGCCTCGCCAAGCCGAGCGCGTTGTCGCTGCGCGATGGCATTGAGACCTTGCCTTCTTGCGCGGTGCGCATCGAGCAATACCGATGAGATGCTTTCGCTCATGATAAGCTCACATTGGCATGGTGCACGCGGCTCAAGCGCCATCGCGTCGCACCACCGCGCAAGAGGCTCGCGAAGGGTTACAGGATCATCAGACGAAAATGGCCTATCAACCAACCGCGCCCGAGTCGCGGACGCAAGCGCTTGCGCCGCGTGGGGCGCGGAGGTTGATGCTCGCTTTCTCTGGCCGCAAGGACGCCGGCACTGTCGGCGCTGGCCCCGTCGGGCACTGGCACTGTCGGCCTGCTCCTGTAGCGCTCGTGGTGCGAGAGACCGTCTCGATCAACCCACCCTTGATGTAGACCCGCGCAGACTGCGGACCCAACTCACGACTAGGTGAAGGGCGAATCTGGATAGGGCGTGGCCCGCCCGACCGGACAACGGGCGCCGCGCCCTATCGCATCCGGACGGACGGGACGCCAGGCGGCCGCCCGGATGACGCCAATGTGCATTCGTTGGATGCGCGTGCGGATCAGGCGTGCGCCTTCCCAAAGCTCGACGTCATGATCATCAGCGAGCTGCTTGGCTCGTTCACTTGCCGTTTTTCGTCGGCGCAATGGAGTTCGACGCGAAGCTGAATGTGGCCGTCCGCCCCTAGGATACAGGCGCGATAATCTCCTCCAAACGTCAGTTCCGAAGCTGAAGCTCGAAGGAACTTACAACAATATCAGTGCAGTGCACTGTCAGTTCGATTAGGACAATACTCCCATTCTGCCGAGCCGAGGCGCTGGCGCCACTCGCGGATGCGCGGCTCTTTAAATTCACCCGGGGTCGGAACGCACTGAGCAGGCGCACGTTCGCACTGACACAATCCTTTCGTAAGGAGGTAAGCGCCATGAAGTTGCTTATAAGTGCCGTCGCCCTTCTGCTGACGGTTCTGTCTTCAGCGGTGTTGGCGCAAACGACCAAACCCGACGTCTCCGGTGCTCCGAGCGCACAGAGCTCCGGCGCAGGAATACCGGGTCAACCGGGAAACAAGAGCGGTCCTGCCGTCAAGCCTGGAGAGACCGTTGGTTCTAGCTCGACGACGAACCAGGAGAACCCGACGGTTCGAATGCAGGACCCGTCGAACATTAAGGGACTGCCGGGCAATAAGAGCGGCCCGCCTGCTAAGCAGCCCTCGCGCCAGTGAATGGAAAGATCGGACTATCGCAAGCAGCATTGAGGCTCGCACCGAAAGACCGCGGGCCGGCGTTGCGGTCACGATCAGGCCGCAGCTTTGCCGGCTTTCATCTGGGGGTCCACGGCAACGCCTCCCACGATAGCGCCCTACTCCCGGGCGTAAGACCGCGTCGCATGAAACATCATGGGCGCACCCTGGTTCTCGCCGGGTTCCAGTTTGAAGAGAAGTGATCGTGAGACGGCGACGTCAGCTGGTGAGAGCTCCGCCAGTTACCTGCTCAATCCACCGTTGGTCCGCGGTCTGGCTGACGTTCACCGGCCCTCCCCAGTTGCTTGATCCCCTGCAGCTTCGAAGGCGTTGGGGGGCAGCACTGGGGCGTTGCGAAAATGATCCGGCAACTCTCCGGTTAGACTTCCCAGGAAAGCTACGATGTCCGCGACATCTTGCTCCGCAAGATCCTTGCCCAACTGTACCTTCGCCATAATCCGCACCGCTTCAGGTAGCGCGTTGACCGATCCGTCGTGGAAGTAAGGCGGCGTCACGGCCACGTTGCGCAGAACAGGCACTTTGAAGACGTACATGTCGGCTTCGTCATGGGTCACATCGAAGCGGCCCTTGTCGATCTCGGCGCTCTTCGTCTCATTCCAGTAATCTTCGACAGCTCCGAATTTCTGGAAGCTGCCTCCTCCGACACCAGGGCCATTGTGGCAGGCTGTACAGCCGGTCTCGAGGAAGGTTCTCAAGCCGCGCTGTTCTGTAGCTGAAAGGGCCCGAGCATCCCCAGAAAGATATTGGTCGAAGCGAGACGGCGTGACCAGCGCGCGCTCGTAGCTGCCGATTGCCTTGCCCCAATTGTCCGGCGTTACAGAATCTGTTTCTCCCGGAAATGCCCTTTCGAACATCCCCAGATAACCGGGAATACCCTTAATTCTGTTCATTGCGGACGCATAGTCGAGGTTGCCAAAGCTTGTCGGGCCGACCAACGCCTGTGTCGCTTGATCCTCGACGTTCTTCCTGTCGCCGCGCCAATGTGCATTGAGCTGCAGGGCGGCATTGAGAATGGTCGGCGCGTTGCGTGGATTGATCTTGTCGTGTGCGCCGTGCGGTTTAGCCAAGCCATCCGTTCCGTAAAGGGAAGGCTGATGACAGCGAGCGCAGCTCGTGGTGCCGTCCACCGAGACGCGGGGATCAAAAAACAACGTGCGACCGAGTTCAACACGCTCGGGCGTGATCGGGAACTCCGGTGTCGCCATATCCTTGGGCAGTGGCTGGAAGACTTGCTGCGCTTGGGCCAACAAGACATCCGTGGCACCCCTTACGTCAAAGGTCGCCGCGACGAGGCCGACCACCGCAACGGCTGCAATTAGCGCAGCCAGGCGGAAACGAGAGCACCACATTGAACTTGCTCCCATCGTAACTCTCCCACTCTGCCAAAACTCCAATGCGCCGTTCCGATGGCGGTTCCTCGTCCTCGTAATCCAGGTCATGTAATTCCGAAGGCCTAATCGAATGACCGGGGTAGTGCCGAAAATTCCCGCATGCAGGTGCGTGCACTCCGAAAGGGCCCTCACCCTTCACAACGAGTTGATCGCGGCATGCGGAAGGCCGGCCTGTAACGACCGTTATCGAACAGCAGTCTCCGCAGGAGTGGCTCCGGCATCGATGGTTTGTGATGGCTTCAGAGCCAAGAGCAAATGACCCGCCACCGTTCAGGTTTTCACTTTGGCTTGGAAACGGAGTTCCTTCTGGTGGATGCATCATGCCGCCCGCTATGGCATCCCGAACTTCGGTTTGAAGAACTCAATGCAATTCTGGAGACAATCGAAGTCCGAGACTTTGATCAAAATGGACTTGATCTCATCCCCCTTCACCGCAAGAGAATGCCATTCGTTGTCGAGGGCTATCAGCTTCCCGGGCCGAATTTGGTGCCCACGGCATTGTTGCCGAAGGGGCTCGAGATTCGTACTCCGGTGTGCAATTCAATCGAAGAGTGCATCGACGCATTCGTTACGCTTCACGGCCGGATGCAGCGGTCACTGTCCGAGCATGGATACCGTGCGGCAATCCTCTCCTTCCATCCGATTGAGGACCATTTTGAAGGGCCGCAGAACAAGCGGCGATACGATCATTGGCAGTGGGCCATGGAGGCAATGACCACGTACGGGCCGGATATCAATGTCAGCGTGCCCTCCGACGTGGCGGAACGATTGGACCTGCACGAGCTACATGGCAAGGTGAATTATTACGCCCCTGCCCTCACCGCCCTCACCGTTGCCTCGCCGTTAGATCGCGGTGACCTTTGGCGGATGCGCGGTAAGGTCGGAAAATCTGTGCGCACCTATCACCGCAGCACCATTGCACCGGCTATTTCTATTCATCCAAAGGAAAACCTGCGCCTCGAGCTCAAGCCACTCGAAATGACTCCATATCGCATCGACTATCACGGGTATTTTCTGCTGTGGCTTGCACTGATTCTTGATGAGAGCTTGCTGGGACGGGCGACGGAGCAAACGCGAATCTACGACATGGGACAGGTTGCCCGCTTTGGCCTTCATGCCGAAAGTGCTCGCGAGCGCGCTCATGAAGTCTTGTCGAACGCACCGAGCGCGCTCGGCCACTGGGGCTTTGATTGTCAGGCCCTGGATCATTTTCATGCTCGGCTGGAGACCCGCCGAGTCCCCGCCGACGACATCATCGATCTGTTCGAATGTGAGCAATCCATCCCGAACGTGTTACGCCATCTCATTGATTTGCGATGACTTACGGCAATTTTTCGCTGGCGATCCGATCCAGGCGCAATCGGTGTCGATGATCAGTTAGCAAACGTCCGCCGCCGATGACTGCCGCAAGCGTGCCCAAACCCGTTCCGCCTGCAATCAGAAACATGATCAGTAGCTGGTATTTGACGGCATCGACGGGCTCGACGCCCGCGAGGATCTGGCCGGTCATCATCCCTGGTAGAGAGACCAGGCCAATTGCAGCCATGCCGTTGATGGTCGGCATGAAGCCGCTTCGCAGTGCATCGCGGATCACCGGGAGGAGCGCCTGATTGCGGGTACCTCCCAAGGCGAGGCAGGATTCCACCGCAGCTCGTTCGCGCACCACGCCATTGACGAGCACATCCAAGCCCAGGCTGACCCCAGTCATGGTGTTGCCCAGGATCATTCCCAACAGCGGCAGAGCGTAGCGCGGATGATACCAGGGCTCGGGACGGAGCTGCGAGAGCAGCGAAAACGTCGTGACGGTACCGGCGGCGAGCAAGGTGCAGCCTGCCCCCAAGCCGTAGGTCCAAAGACCCTCCAGCCGTCGCTTCTGACGGGCGACGATTTCTCGCGATGCGAACAAGACCATGATGAAGGCGGCGAGTGCCGTCCAGAACGGAGAGACCGCGGCAAACAGAAACGTCAGCACATATCCAACGAGTACGAGCTGGATCACCATTCGCATGCTCGCAAGGGCAAGCTGTCGTTCAAGCTTCAGGTGCAGCGCGAGCGAGAGCGCGCCATTCATGACAACAAGGAGCGCAGGCAATATGAGGTCGCTGTAAGCCAGCTGGATGTAACTCAAAGCGAGTGCTCCTCGAGGTGGCCGCCGCTCGCCATCATGAACAGACGAGATCCGACGCGACGAGCCTGGCCACTGTTGTGAGTGCTCCATAGGACGCTTGTTCCGGCCGAGACACGCGCGGCAACCAGGGCTTCCACGGATGCGGTCGATGCCGCGTCAAGCGCCGACGTGGGCTCGTCCAACAGAAGCACCCGCGAATGCAGCAACAGAGCCCGTACGAGGCCAAGGCGCTGCTTTTCGCCGGTAGAAAGTCTCCGGATCGGCCAGGTTCCGCAACTCGCTGGCAGCCCCAACTGCTCCACCAACGGAGTGGCCAGATCCCAGTCGGTAAAGTGCTCCTGCACCGTGTCAGCCCACCAGCCAGGTTCGGCAGCTACATAGGTCACCTGCCTGCGCCAAACAGGGGCCGACATCGTTTCCCGCGACACCCCGTCCAGTTCGACGGAGCCCTCATTCGGATCGAGATCGGCAATGGCGCGGAGCAGCAAACTCTTGCCGACGCCCGACGGGCCCTGCAGCGCAATACATTCTCCATCCGCGAGTTCGAACGAGACCACGATATGCAAGCGCTTCAGCGCGCTGACAGTGAGCATATTACCTTTTACCCTTGGCACATCTTGCAGCGATCTACGTTATCTGAATGGGGATGTGCAGTCTCCCCATCAGACGGTTCCGTCCAAGCACTGGCCAATGCTCGGTTGTCGAGGTGGTTGCGCATGGACCGACCCACATTCCCTCATCTGCTTCAGCATCGATCGCGCCAAACGCGGCCATCCGCGGTTCGTGAGATTGCGCGCGAACAGCACGGAATCCGCGCGGTCGCCTGCCTCTTCCCTCGTCTGGGCGCGCCGATGTACACCCACGAGAAGGTCACGCTTTCCGTGGTGGCTGAGAGCATCGCGCGCCTTAAAGGCTGTCGATTTGTAGGCGAATACGGCCCGAAGACGCATGTGGCCGCTGGTCTTTTCTTCGTTCCCAGCGACACGCTCATGCTCGACGAGGCGCGAGATCTCGGAATTCAATCTCCGCATCAGCTCTACGGCGCCGTGGTGCCATATTCCTTCGTCAAGACGAAGGCCATCACGCATCCCCTTGTCGCAAAGCACGCGGCCCGGCCGCGCGGCTGGTCATTTGCCTTCGGAGACGGTGTCCGTGATGCGGTTCTGCCGGGCTACACCGCATTTGACGTCGGCGGTGCAAGGCTGGCGGTCAAGCGGCTATTGGCGCTAGGGCCGGTTCGCGTGAAGGAGCCGCTGGGCGACGGAGGTCATGGACAGACGGTCATCACGAACATTGATGAACTGGAAGCTTACCTGGAGAAATTCCCGACAGATAAGCTGGCATCTCACGGCCTGTCGCTCGAGGTCAACCTGCGTCAAGTCGTAACCCGAAGCGTCGGTTGCACGATGATCGGCGACCGGTCGATCGCCTATCACGGCACGCAACGGTCGGTTACCAATAATTATGGACTTCGGGTCTATGGCGGCTCGCACATCATTTGCGTTCGCGGCGACTGGTCGGCGCTCGACAGTCTTCCCATGGAGATGGAGGCAAGGCTGGCTGTAGATCAAGCTCGAATATACGATCGGAACGCCGCCAGATATCGGGGCTTCCTGGCCTCACGCCGAAATTATGATGTTGGACAAGGCATTGATGGAACCGGAAAATGGCGATCTGGAGTGTTCGAGGCGTCCTGGCGCTCGGGCGGCGCGAGCACTGCCGAACTCGCCGCTCTGACCGCGTTCGCAGAGGACTCCCGTTTACAAGTGGTCGAGACGGCGTCCGTGAAGGATTATGGGAAGCTACGCAGAACCCCGGCTGGCGCAACCATCCATTTCGATGATGATGATCCTGAAGAGGGTCCATTGATCAGATACACGACGGCCGCGCGAGCCGTGCGCCAACTGGCGTAAGCTGTGGAAGGCTCGCTTCTGCCATCGCGACAGGTGGCCCTATCCGAGCACATGACGCCAGAAGCCCTTGCGTCTCAGCCGACGACGATCAGGCAGATCGCCGTTGCGGGTGCAGACGATGAAGCGCCAGACGGGCCAACGTTAATATGGTCAGGGTCCCTACCGCAGCGAGGACTGCAGCGTGAGGCATCGCTATGGTCAATCCGATGCAGCCCACGATGCCGTACCACGAGAAGATCGCCGGGTAGTGGCGCTTCCGGATCGGCAGATTCAGCGCAGCATAGTGCGTGATGAAATACCACACGAGCATAAAGGAGCCACCAACTTCGATGAGTGGCCGAAGATCAAAGATGAGAGCGGCGCTTGCACTGAGCAGGCCAAGGCCGATGACTGCACGACGAGGCGTCCGTGAACGCTGGTGAATTTTTCCCAGCCAGCTCGGGAGCTCGTGGGCCTCTGCCATCGGCAGAACGACACGCGAAGCACTCAGCATATCGCCCAGGATCTCCGCAAGCGCAGCGACGATCGCGCCGGCCAGGATGACCCATTTGCCCCACGGGCCGATCGCCTTCAGCGCGGCAGCGAGCAAGGGAGTATCCTGTGCTCCGACCTCGTCTGCTCCAAGAACGCCGAGAGTGACTGCTGCCGCACCGATAAACATGATCGCCGCGATTGTTACACCTCCAATGATGGCGACAGGAATGGTGCGACGCGGTTCCTTGACCTCCCCGGCCATGATGGCCATCCGCATAAACCCATCCCAGGTCCAAAAAAAGATAGCCGCGCCACTTGCGACGCCCATAAGCCCATTAGCACCTAAGACTGGCACAAAATGGCCCTGCTCGATCGCGTGGAGCGAGAACGCTCAGTAGATCGAGAGCACAGCGATGACCAAAGAGCAGAAGGCTGATCAGCACCCGCGACGTCAGCTGGATTCCAAACAGGTTCAGAATGGTGATGGCCACCACCCCAGGTAGGTGGCGAAGGCAAGCGCGATCACACTCATCGAGATGAGGTTCTTCCCGAGATACCCGCAGCCTGCGATGAAGCCAAGCGTAGGCTGGTGGACATCGCGCGCCCATGTGAAAGCGCCCCCTTCAGTCGGATTGTTCACACCCAATTGTGTGGCGCTGATACCGGTGGCAAGGGCAACGCTGCCACCGAGGAGTATGGCAATCGGGATGCCGCTCCCTGCGGCTGCCGTGGCAGCACCGATCGTGGCAAAGATACCGATGCCAACCATCATGCCGGCGGTGAAGAGGGTTGCCGTTATCGGCCCGAGCTCCCGTCTTAAGCTCTGTTGTTGTCCATTCTTCGCCATCCGAGCGCACTCACGGCTCAATGCGAGAGGTTGTGTTTGTCCGGGCGGCTGCCTACCGCTTCAATCCTTTGCGCTTGCCATTCGATTCGCACCTGTCGGTCAGATTGTCTCAGAGTGTAAAGACATGGCTGCCTGTTAGTTCCACTTTGCCTTACATTGATCGAGGTGCCCCCTTGCCCTTTGCAGAAACTGCTATTTCACCATCAACCACGCAGGTTGCAGCAGCGGATGGGCGATAAGCCCAACGACTGCAGTTGCCGCAATCAGCGCGGGATTGCTTACCTTCCAGCGGAAGAGCACCGCGAGAGATACGATGCCCCCCTGCACGTTGGCATTTCCACGATGCCGAGCGCAACCGGACCGCCGAAGCCAAGAAAGCCGAGACGCAGGAAGTAGAGTGTAAGCTTCGCCATACGGCCACGCTCGGGGATAGTGGTTGTTGTTATTTCAAATCCTTCGAAGAAATCGGCTATTGGTGACCACTACTTCGGATCGGAGATCGCCTGGACTATCCCGTCCGACGGCGAGCCAAGTCCTTTCGGCGTCAGGACGACGTTCTTTCCCGCCGCGGTCACCTCGAAACAGCCGCCGTCGGGTTCCGGAAGATCGATGCAAAGGTCATCCCCTTGAATGGTCCACTTGCCGCGCTTCTTGCTGCCCATCGAATAGCTTCGGAGGGTCCCGTCGTGTTCGTAGACATCACGATAATGGACCTCGTCGGTCACTTCCTTGCCCGACAATTTTGCTCGTATTTGCGCGCCAGATAATTTCTTGAGATTTTCCGCGGCAACAAATCCGGCATCTAGAGCAACGAGGCTCCCAATGCCGGCAAGTACCGCGATGAAGCTCCTTGTATGTAAGCTGCGCAACTTAAGCCTCGTTCACTTCTTGCAGGCCTTAAGGCACATTTGGTACTCGGTTTTGCAGGCCGGTCCGGCGTAGTTCTTCATGCACGCCTTTTGCTGCTCCGCGCATACCTTGCAGGATGTTTGAGCCTGCGCCGTCGCGTTCAGCGCAAAGAGACCAGCCAATATAGACAGTATAAGAGGCACATTTCGCATTCGATCTTCCTTTCCTGAGGGCACGATCACGTGGGCCAACCGTCTGGCCGATGGGATCGATCAGTTCTGCGACTTCTTGGTGCTGGCCGTCATGTCTAAGGCAGCTCGAAGGCCCTTTGCCAGCTTCAGAGCATCGCGAGTCCGCACTGTTCATTGCTTGGCTTGGTGCGCCATAACCCTTGCGTCGAATGTCTCCTCATCCTTGTTGACGCGCATCCTGATGTACGCCCCTGACATCCAGACTTCATTGCACAAGAGCGATGGGCTGCTTGGCATCGTCGTGCACAGCTTGTCATCTCGAATTTTCCAGGTCCCGGTCCAAGAACTTCCCGATTCTGAACCGACGAGAGCGCCATCCGGCCGGAGATGCATGGACCAATGGGCCCCATCCGTGATGTCCTGACCAACAACGCGAGCGCGGATTTGCTTTCCGTCCAGCATCTTGAACTGATCTTCGGCGCGAGCGTCAGCTATGAAAGCCAGCGCGGCCGAACAGAGAATCCACCGAACGCATCGTAGGCCGTGCCTCATTTCTGTATCCCGTCAAAAGCACGTTGCACGGCCGGCCAATTAATCGCCGCCATGAACACGTCCACGTAGTTCGCGGCCTTGGCGCCGTAGTCGATGTGGTACGAGTGTTCGTACATATCGAGCGCGAGTATCGGCGTGCCACCGGCCAGCGTGTGGCAGTGATCCGACGCCCACTGATTCACGAGCTTGCGGTCGCGGGGTGACCAAGTCAGCAGCACCCACCCGGAGCCACCGCCAAGTGCCTTGCCCATGGCAATGAATTCGGCCCGCCACCGGTCATACGAACCGAAGTCGCGAGCAAGGTCTTCCTTCAGATTTGCGCCCGGTTCGCTCTCATCGCCAAGACCATCAAAGAACACTTCATGCAGGATCATCGAGTTGGTCGCGATAAGCTGCTCGCGCTTCAACCCATTGATCAGGAAGCCCGGCGCGCTCGCGTAGTCGAGTTCAGCAAGCTTTTCGTCGATCAGATTCAGCCGTTTGACCGCGCCGCCATAGTTGTTCTCGTAGTGGCTGATAATCATCCGCTCCGACATCCCACGGATGCGGCTCGGGTCGCAGGACAACCGCTTCACGACATAGGTCATGGCAACCTCCCGACGCATGGCCTGGGTGGCATCCGGGCGCACAGAGTGCCAACCGGCGGCAGCGCGCTAGTAAGATCTGGGAATTTGTTGGATGTGATTGGGATAACGGCAGACATGATGCGCCCTTGGTGAAATCGGACGCGATTCTTGGGCATGTCGCCTCATGGGGAGATCGCTTCCCCATACCCAAGAAATAGAGCCGGCTGCGACAACTTGTCAATGCCGATAAACATTCATTTCGAAGCAGCGGAATCGCTCGCAGGGTAGCTGCGGACGCAACGCCTCAACGTCGCGCGGAGGGGTCGCACGCGAAACCAGCCTGCCCCGAACAGCGCGCCGCTGCCTGCCAGAATCCATTTCCTGTTCATCCATCTCCTTTTCTGACGAATCTCCCCGTTGTCATCCTTTCAGTTGCCGCCGGCAGCTACTGTGTAGTCCGCGAAATACATGTGGCTATCGGCCTTCGACCAGAGCCCGATCCGGCCCGAGACCGGTTGGGTCAGCGTGTGCTCCAGATAGAGCTTGCCATCGAGATAGCCTTCCACCTTCGTGCCTTTGACGCGGACCTTGAGGTCATGCCACTGCCGTGTCGCGGTCGGCGTATTGCGTACCCATTTGACGGAAGAGCGCTTGCCGTTCTCGAACTTCCACAGCACGATGTTATTCTCCAGACAGTTCGCGCGGACTGTCAGGTAGTCCCCGTTTGGCTTGAGATTGAATAGGATGCCGGCGCCCTGATCGATACGACCCGACAACCCTTCAAAGCGCACCGAAATCTCGCCATCGCTGAAATTTTCGATTTTTGGCGCGACCGCGTAGGGATAGTAGGCGTAGGCCTGCACGCGATCGAGAAACTCAGCGTAGCGTTCACCGTAGAGAGCCCGTGCCTTGTCGGCGATACCTGCCGAAGATTGCCCCTCCTTCCACTGCCGACCATCGACAGTGAGCACCTTCTTGCCGCCGTCCTGCTCGATCCTCCAGAAGCCCACCACTGGCACCAGCGACTTTGGTTCCCCACCGACGGTTTCATTCGAGAGGTCAATCTTGATTGGCTCCGCGGCTAAACAGGGCAATGCCGGCACCGCAAAGCCGATTGCCGCGAGGATGATCATTCCGAGTTTCTTGCAGGATCTCATGGCTTAACTCCTTGATGAACGAGAGAGCCTTTGTCTGGAGGGAGCCGGCGAATCCATCGCCACGCGAGCACGATCAGGAGCGGCAATCCGCCGAAGAACCACAGCAGCACCGCGTCTGCGCTGACGACCAGGGGATAACCGGGGTACTCTTCGCCGAGGCTAGGCGCCGGCGGCTGCGTGCCCGCGAGCGCATATAGTAGCGGCAGTATCTCCCGCGGACTGGTGGAACGGCTTACGTCGGTTAGATCACCGTAGACATATTCGATTTGGCCATAGGCGTCTGATGGATTGGCAACGCTCGACCGCTCGCTTGCGAGAACAACGGTGACGTCAGACATGGCGCGCTCGAGCTTCGCGAGAACGTTGCGTCGAAGATCGATATAGCGGGGGTCCTCGGCAGCGAGATTGACCTTGATGACCAAGGGCCGCCGAAGCGATGCGAGCAAACGTTCATCTGCAGACGAAAAGGAGTTGCGACGATCTTCGCTGAGATCCCCGGATGCCCTGATCTGCGCCGCGACGGTGAGCGCAACGGCAATCACAAGCACACAAGACACAGAGCGGATGACTTTCGTCCGCACCGATGTACCGGGAGGGAGCCAGACAACTGTCAGCGCAGCGAGCCCGCCAATGACGGCCGCTATGCCTAGCACGAGGCCGGCCGAAAGAAGCCCCTGCTCAAAGGGACGCAGCGTTTGGGTTAGCGACAATTGCAAAAGCCAGGCCGACAGACCAGAGCGGCCCGCGAGCGTGAAATCCAACACCCATGATCCTATCGTGACGGCGAGCGCGATGATGGCTGCAGTAGCCGAATTGTCGGCGATAACCGCGGCGAGCAGCCCAATGGCGCCGGCCAGAAGACCGTAGAGCAAATGACCCAATATAAGATTCAGCGTCTCGAGCGCAGCCAGATGGCCACCCAACATAGCCCACACGGCCAGCGCGGAAAGCGCAGGAATGCTAACCATGAACCAGGCTGCCAGTACGGCGCAGAATTTTGCGGCGATCAGCGTCGAGGGTCGGTACGGCAATTGGACCAGCAGGCGCAAAGCGCCACTTTCCTTCTCCTGGCCCAGCACGCGGATCGCCACGAAAGGGAACAGCAACGTCACAGCCACATAGAATGAGCCGAATGTCGGAACGAGGATTCCATCGAGGGGAGACAGGCTCCTCGCCAGGACTGGTGACTGGAGTGCCGCGGCGCTTGACTCGCTGTAGAGCGAGACTGCCTGGACGAAAGAGTATCCGACGAGCGGACAGACCAGCAGCAACATGGTCCAAAGTGCCCGCCCGGCCGTGACCTCGCGGAGTTCCTTTGCGAGCAGCGGAACGATCGGTGCGGTCGGCCGCAGGTATGCCTCACGTGAGTGCAAGGAAGATATCCTCCAGTGAGCCGTTCGGCAGTCCAGTCTGCGCACGCAATTGAGCAAGTCCTCCAGATCCGCGCACCTGCCCTGCCGAGAGTAGGATGAAACGGTCACAGACCCGTTCCGCGTCCGGCAATTGATGGATGGAGAGGATCAGCGTGCGTCCGCGCGCCGTCTGGTCACGCAATAGACCCATCACGTGGCGCGTTTGCCGCAGGTCAAATCCGTCAAATGGTTCGTCCATCAGTAACAGGTCATGCGGCGCGAGCAGTCCGATGGTCAACATCAGCCGTCGGGCATAGCCCTTTGACAGAGCGTGGACGCGCTTTCGAAGCACCGGCTGTAACCCGAGCGCTTCGATGGTCGACTTGATGTCTGCTTCTGACCGTCGAAAGACGCTGCCGACAAACCACACGACCTGCAGGGCCGATTGGTCCTGGTACGGACGGACGCCATCAGGCAGGTAGAACAGGACGTCGCGTCGACGGCCCACGTGCAGCGGCTCTCCGCGCCAAAAGACGTCGCCTGAATTCACCGGTAGAAGTCCGGCAACGGCTTCCAGCAACGTCGTCTTGCCGGCGCCATTTGGACCGATGATGCCGAGGATTTCGCCCGCGACAGCAGAGAACGTCACACCGTCGATCGCGGTGCCATCGCTTCCATAGCGCTTGGTCAGGTTTCTCACGCCCAGCAAAGGCGCTGAACGGTCTGGCGAAAACCCGTCGTTGACGGTTGACATGCAGCGTCCTTCTCAGAAATCCGGACGCGATGCTTGGGCATGTCGCCTCATGGGGAGATCGCCGCCCCCATAGCGGCGACCTTGCCAAAGCGGAATTGCTTGTCAATTAGGAACCAGCGGAAGCGGGGCTCGCCAACTTGCCGGTTTGTTCACTTCAGCTTGATCGGGTTCCCGCTCACAGCTCTCTGTAGCGGCAACATGCGGCCAATCACGTTTCGCTCTCACAGCCTGATTTCAGCGCGCGCGCAAGTTCCATCGCGATCAGGAACGGCCGGCGCGGCAGATGGCTTGCCAGGCTACCGGCGGTTGGCGCGATGCCGACACATATGATCTTGATTGCAAGTGCGGTGCCGAGCACGGCGCCCGCCTTATCACCGGCGATCTTGAACGCCAGGAAGCCGAGCGCGACGATCATCAAACCCGCGCCAATCAGGGCGATCACCTGAGCGGCAAACAGGTGGCGATAGGTCCGGTTGGCAAGGACTGAAAGCACGATAGGCCCTCTGGTCTATTCGGCTGCGCGTCGCGAGAGGAACTGATCGGATCTCTTCAACCGCAATGGCCGTCGCGCGAAATAGGCATAGAGAGCTGGTAAGACGACGAGGGTCAGCAGCGTCGCCGTGAGCAATCCACCGATCACCACGGTGGCCAGCGGCCGCTGCACCTCGGCACCCGTTCCCGTGGCGAGCGCCATGGGGACGAAGCCGAGCGAAGCGACCAAAGCAGTCATGATCACCGGTCGGAAGCGTATCAACGCCCCCTCTTCGATCGCGGACCGAAGTTCGGCGCCGTCCTCGACCAGTTTGCGGATCTGGCTCAACATCACGAGCCCGTTCAGGACGGCGACACCCGACAACGCGATGAAGCCAACCGCAGCCGAGATCGAGAACGGCATGCCACGGAGCCATAGCGTGACAATACCGCCGGTCAGAGCGAGCGGCACGGCGCTGAAGACCAGAAGCGCATCGCGCGCGGAACCCAAGGCGCCGAACAGCAACAGGAAGATGAGAAGGAAGCAGCCGGGCACCACGACCATCAGCCGCTGCCGCGCGACGGAGAAGTTCTCGAACTGTCCTCCCCAGGCCAGATAAGTCCCAGGGGGAAGCTTGACCTGTTCTGCGACCTTGGCCTGTGCTTCGGCGACGAGCGAACCGATGTCCCGGCCGCGAACCTCGGCCGTCGTCACCACCCGGCGCTTACCGTTTTCGCGGCTGATCTGGTTGGGCCCCTCGGTCTGCTCGAAGGATGCCAGTGTGCGCAGCGGAACGGAAGGGGCCGGCGTATTCGGATCGGCGTGCGGTAACGGCACTGGAAGCGCCTCCAGAGCGGTAATGTCGGAACGCAGCTTGTCGTCGAGCCGAACCACAATCTGGAAGCGGCGGTCGCCTTCGAAGACAAGCCCGGCCACTCGGCCTCCAATGGCCGTCTCGATCAAGTCCTGGATGGTTGCGAGGTTAAGGCCGCGGCGGGCGATTTCGGCCTTGTCGATGCGGATTTCAAGGAATGGAAGGCCAGTCGTTTCCTCGACCTTGACACTTTCGGCACCCTCGATGCGACGCAGCACATTGGCGATCTCCTGCGCGGTTCGCTGCATTTCGCTGAAATCGTCGCCGAACACCTTGACGGCAAGATCTTCCCGGACGCCCGCGATCAGCTCGTTGAACCGCATTTCGATGGGTTGGGAGAAGCCGACCTTGTTGCCCGGCAACTTGGTCGCTTCTGCCTCGATCTGCCGTATCAGCTCGTCCTTCGACAGCGACGGATCCGGCCATTCGCTCTGCGGCTTGACGATGATGTAGGTGTCGGAGGCGCTCGGGGGCATCGGATCCGCGGCGAGATCGGGCGTTCCTGTGCGCGAGAACACGAAGGAGACCTGCGGAAATTTGCTGATCGTCCGCTCGATCAGGAGCTGCATCGCTTGAGCCTGCGACAGCGCCGTGCTGGGCACGCGCTTGACCTCCATGACGATGTTCTTTTCGTCGAGCGTCGGCGTGAACTCTTGACCAAGTCGACCAAAGAGGATCACCGCACCGACGAAGAGAACCACCGCCGTGGCCATGATCGGCCGCGGCGACACCACTGCCTTCGCCAGGACTGGCGCATAGATTTGCTTAAGCCAATGGACAATTGCGTTTTCCTGTTCGCGCACCGGCTTGGTCATCGCGATCGCAATCGCCGCAGGCACGAAGGTCAGTGACAGAACGAAGGCCGCAACAAGCGCGATCATCACAGTCAACGCCATCGGCTCGAACGTCTTGCCTTCGACGCCAGTGAAGGTCAGTAGCGGCACATAGACCAGGATGATGATGAGCTGGCCGTAGACCGTGGGTCTGATCATCTCGATTGCCGATACCGTCACGGTGTTGAGGCGCTCGGCAGGCCTAAGGGTCCGGCCGAGCTCGCGCTGGCGTTCTGCCAGATGGCGCAGGCTGTTCTCCGTGATGATGACGGCACCATCGACGATCAGGCCGAAGTCGAGCGCGCCAAGGCTCATCAGGTTCGCGCTGAGCTTGGTCCCCAACATGCCTGTTACCGTCAACAGCATCGTGACTGGGATGACGCCAGCGGTAATCAGCGCCGCACGGAAATTGCCGAGCATCAGGAAGAGCACTGCGATCACCAGCAGAGCACCTTCGGCGAGGTTGGTTGCAACAGTCCGAATGGTGGCGTCAACCAACTGCGTGCGATTAAGCACGGTCCGCGCCTTGATGCCCGGCGGCAGCGTGCGGCTAATCTGCTTGATCTTGGCGTCGGCAGCGGCTGCCACCGTGCGGCTATTGCCGCCGATCAGCATAAGCGCTGTTCCGAGCACGACTTCTTGCCCATCGACGCTGGCACTGCCGGTCCGCAGCTCGCGCCCGATCTCGACATCGGCGAGGTCCTGGATGCGCACGGGAGTTCCTCCCCGCGTCGTCACGACAATCTGCCTGATGTCCTCGAGATTCTCGACCCGGCCGCTGGCGCGGACCACGACGCCCTCGCCGTTCTGCTCGATGAAGTTGGCGCCGCGGCTAACATTGTTGGCCTCGATCGCGGCAATCACCTGGCCGAACGATAGCCCATAGGCGTTCAGCCTGAGCGGATCGGGGTGCGCCTGAAACTGTTTAACGAACCCGCCGATCGCATCCGCTCCGGCCACGCCGGGCACTGTCTTCATTTGCGGGCGGATGATCCAGTCCTGCACCGTACGGAGATAGACGGTACGCTGAAAGTCATCCGTCAACCGCTCGCCTTCGGGCGTGAGATAGCTGCCATCGCTCTGCCACCCGGGCTTGCCGTCCTCGATTGGTCCCATCTCGCCCGGCTTGGCATACTCGACCGCCCACCAGTAGATCTCACCAAGGCCGGTGGAGATCGGCCCCATGCGAACGTCGACAGCGGGAGGAAGATTGCTTTTCGCTTCGTTCAGCCGTTCGGAAACCTGCTGACGCGCGAAGTAGATATCGGTGCGATCGGCGAATACGGCAGTGATCTGCGCAAAGCCGTTGCGCGAGAAGGATCGCGTCGATTCCAGGCCTGGCGTGCCCGCCAGCGCCGTCTCGAGCGCGACTGTTACCTGCTTTTCGATTTCAGTTGGCGTCAAGGCCGGGGCGGTCGCGTTGACCTGGACCTGCACGTTCGTGACGTCGGGGACGGCATCGATCGGCAGTTTCGTCATCGACCAGAAGCCGGCGCCGGCGGCAACCAGCGTCACCAGCACCACGAGCCAGCGCCGACGAACTGAGAAGTCGACAATCCAGGCGATCATTGCTCAGTCCTCGTCGCGGGGCTTCGAAAGCTCTGCCTTCAGCGAGAACGTGTTCGACACGGCGATGGTCTCACCAGCAGCAAGACCAGAGGCGATCTCAATGACCTCACCGTCGCGCTCGCCGGGCATCACGCCGCGCACTTCGAACCCATCCTTGCTGCGAATGAAGACCACCCTCCGTCCATTCACCGTCTGAAGTGCGCCGATCGGTACCACGACATCTGCCCGGTGATCATTCAGCGCAATCGCCGCAGTAACGAAGGACCCTGGCCGCCAGCGGCCGTCCGGATTGTCCAGCGCCGCGACGACGCGCGCGCTGCGGGTCTCCTTCTCAAGCAGCGGCGACACGAACACGATTTTGCCAAAAGCGGTTTCCGGCATTCCCCGCCCCGTGATCCGGACAGTTTGGCCCTCTTTCACCAATGGCAGGTCGCTGGACGAGACAGCCAGTTCGACCCATACGCGGCTCAGATCGACAATGACAAAGAGCTCGGTTTCAAGATTGTCGCGGCCGACTGCCGTTCCGAGCTCGACTCTGCGCGCGGCAACCCGGCCCGAGATCGGCGCGCGAACGTTTTGGCTCCGCAGCGAGATTTCTGGCGCCTGCGGCAGCCCCGCAATTTCATTTTCCTGCACGCCCAACGCCAGCAGCTTTTGGCGGGCGATGTCCAGGCGCATGGCGGTCTGCGCTGCCGCATTGCGGGAACGAATATATTGCAGCTCCGGCGCTGCGCGGCCTTCCCACAATAGCTTGTCTCGTCCTGCGAGATCTTGTTGCAGTTCGTTCGCAAGTCGAGCGGCCAGATATTCGCTCTTGGCGTCCGCAACTTCGCGGCTCTCAAGCGAAGCCAGAATTTCGCCCTGTGCGACGATATCGCCAATGTTCTTGCGAAGCTCGGCAACGGTGCCGGACAGCTTCACCGAGACGTGCGCAACCCGGTCCGCGTCTGGAGCAACGGTTCCGGGCACCAAAAGTCGCCTGGCGATGCTGCCCGGTCCCACCCGCACCTGCTCGATTTTGGCGAGAGCAATTCGCTCGTCGTCCATCCGGACGACAGGCTGACGTTCGGCCTCGGGTGTTTTGGCCTCCTGCCGCGGCTGCTCGGCGGCAACTCCCACGGCTTTCCGCAGGGCCGGCATGCCTGGTGCCCAAAGGGCAGATGCGACGCCCGCTGCGAACACCGCGACCAGGATAAACGGTCGGAAGGACATACGTTTCTCTTCAATACCGGCGCGGCGCGCCGCCGCTCAGAGGTAACGCGAGATCGCCTTGAATTCGGCGAGCACGGTCTTCGTGGATTTCGACGAGCCGCCGTTCGCTGCCGCGTCGAGGCAATTGTCCACGTGATCGTGGATGAGCGCCCTCTTCGCCTCGCCGATGGCCTTCTCAACCGCATGAAGCTGCTGAGCGAGATCGAGACAGCCGCGCCCCTCGCCGAACATCTCGATGACCCTGTGGAGGTGCCCCTCGGCGCGCTTCAGCCGCTTGACGATCTCCGGATGACTTTCGTGAACGTGTTCTTTCGCCATGCACATATCCTATCCCCCCTGAGGGGATATGTCGAGCGTTGCTCTTTGATGCCATCTTGTAGGCAGATCAACTAATCGACCCTTCGGGGACAAAAGGTCGCTCACCGCGCACATTGAAAACGTCAATTGAGCTTTCTCGGCGTTCGGACTAGTGTGCCTCTGGGGATGTAGCAGCCTCCCCGTCAAGTGGGTCATCCCATGCAAGAGCTGTTCGCTTTGTTTTGGAGCGAACACATGGATGGGATGTCTTTTGAACTTCCGCTTTTCATCGTTGCGACCTTCGCCGGTGCGCTCGTTGCCGGCCTTTCCGGGTTTGCATTTGGCCTGATCGCCGCCTCGATCTGGCTCTACATCCTTACTCCCGTGCAAACCGCCAGCTTGATCATCGCCTTTGGGCTGATCGTGCAGGGATACTCCGTATGGAAATTACGTGGTGCTCTGGACTGGAGACGGCTCTGGCCGTTCATCCTTGGTGCAGCACCCGGCGTGCCGGTTGGGGTAACAATGTTGACCTGGGGCGATCCTGGCCACGTCCGCGCGGGTGTCGGCGTGTTTCTCGTTCTCTATAGCCTTTATGCCCTGTTTCGTCCTGCGATCGAGCCCTTGAAATCGCCGGGCACCGCAGTCGATGCCGTTGTCGGATTCCTCAACGGGGCGCTGGGCGGCATCACTGGGCTCGCCGGAATCCTCGTCACGATCTGGTGCGGACTGCGCGGGTGGCCCAAGGATGTGCAGCGTGCGGTGTTTCAACCCGTTGCGGTGGCGACGTTCCTACTGAGTGCGCTTTGGATCGGCGCCAAAGGTGCGTTGAGCGCGGAGACGATCAAGCTCTTTCTAATCGGATTGCCGGCCCTGTTCGCCGGCACTTGGCTTGGTCTCAAGTTGTTCGGCCGTGTCAGCGAGGCCGCGTTCCGCAAGATTGTATTGATGCTGCTGTTGGCTTCGGGCGCGGTCCTAGTCGTCTAGCGTTACGACAGATCCGCCCGCACCTTCTGTGCATAACCAACACTGAAGCCGATGGATCAATGAATCAGGAGACGTTTTCCATGCTTGAACCCACAGCTCGCCTTGGCCGCATCGCCATCCTGTGGCGCGGAGATGAAGCGGCGCGCCGCAGTGCCTCGCCAGAGACCAGCCGGTTCAGTGCCGTATTCGCGGCGCTCGCCGATGTCGGCGTTGATGCGGAACCGGTGGTCTATGAGGACGATGTCCTCGACGCCCTCCGAACACAGCTCGCCACGTTCGATGGCGTGCTCGTCTGGGTCAATCCGATACACGAGGGGCGCAACCGCGCCAATCTTGACGCGCTGCTGCGCGAGGTCGCGGCGCGCGGCGTCTGGGTGAGCGCCCATCCCGATGTCATCCTCAAAATGGGCACCAAAGAGGTGCTCCATCGCACCCGCATTATGAGCTGGGGCTGTGACACGGCCCTCTATCGAACGCTCGAGCAGATGAGTGTGGAATTGCCCTTGCGACTCGCCGCAGGTCCGCGCGTGATCAAGCGCAACCGCGGTAATGGCGGCCAGGGTGTCTGGAAAGTCGAGGCGCTGGCAAGTCCACCCGACGGGCTGATGGTACGCGTGCTTGATGCCACCAAGGAAGGATCGGAGGACATCGCATTGGACGAGTTTCTTAAGCGCTGCATCGAGTATTTCGAAGACGGTTCTGTGATCGATCAGCCGTTCCAGCCACGCCTGAGCGAAGGGGTGGTCCGCTGTTATATGGCAGGCGATCGCTGCGCCGGCTTCGGCTATCATAAGGTCAAGGCCCTGGTTGACGAACCGATCGCGCGCGCGAAAGCCGGACCGCGGCTCTATGCCAGCAAGGCCGACCCGCGCTTCCAGCGCCTGCGCCGGCTGATGGAAGACGAGTGGACGCCGCAGCTGATGTCCTTGCTGGACATTCCGAGAAGCGATCTCCCGATGATTTGGGACGCCGACTTCATGCTCGGCCCGCCTTGTTCCGACGGGAGCGACAGTTACGTGCTCGGCGAGATCAACGTCAGTTCAGTCTTCCCGATCCCGGATGACGCGCCGGCAGAGATCGCCCGCCGCGTCGCGGATAGACTGCAGGCGAAGCTCTGAAGAGCCGACTATTTATAGTTTGTGAAGCTGACCACATCGCGCTGCTCGGCTCCGGCGTGCAGCCAGCGCAGGCGCTGAGTGTCTCTTTCGCTCGCGCTGACGATGCGATCGAGCGGCAACGCATTTCGGTCTGGCTCTTGGTTGACCGGCGGCTCACTCACAAGGCCGCTATGCGCCCAAGCGGCCTTCCCGGCCAAGTCGCAGTTTCACCCGCAGGCGACTGGCAGCATTTCTGTCGTTCTGGCGCTTAGGTCTGCTTCTGTGGAGCAGCTCACTGCAACCGCCGCGAAGTCTATCAGCCCTGCGAGATCACCCGCGGGGTCACGGAGCTGAAATCGCACTCATGTGTGAACCGGCTCACCAATCGTGCCGGCAATTTGTCGTATCATTTCTCCAAGATCGCGCTCCAAGCGTGTGGCAGGTCTTTCGTCGCGCGTCTCGCTTGACCCCTGAGGCGCCTCCTCTGCCTTGCTGCGGAGGCGCGGCCTAACGATCGAAAGCGACACGGCCGGACCAAACCGTCTCGCGCACCGCGGCGATCTCAACGCTTCGAAAGGAACTCTCCATGCTCACCTTTCTGCGGCAAGACGCTTCCATTCCGGTCGATATTCAAGACACCGAGTTCACGCGGGATCTGCTCGGCCGATACGTGTGCAGCACCTATGACGAAGCAGCGAATAACGGCGGCAAGCCGTTTGATGTAGTTGTCATCGGCGCAGGCATGTTCGGCGCCTATGTCGCCGACAAGATCTATCGCGGCAGCGCCGACCAGAACCTCCGGGTGCTCCTGCTCGACGCGGGAGGCTATTTTGCTTCAACGCACGTGCAGAACATGCCGCATCTCGGGCTGAATGCGCCGGATACCGCGCTGGTCACGCGTAACGATCAAGATCCGGGTGGGCGCAATGGCGTCTGGGGCATTCCTTGGCACAGCAACGAGCCATTCACCGGGCTAGCCTACTGCCCAGGAGGCCGATCGCTGTTCTGGGGAGGCTGGTCGCCGCGGCTCACGCCGGCTGATCTGGCTGCGTGGCCCAAAGGCGCGCGCGATTTTCTGACAGCGAACTACCCGGACGTCGAGTTCGAAATTGGCGTTCAGGACAAGGCGGACTACCTCTCGGGTCCGCTCAATGCGGCGGTCAATGCAGCGCTCCAAAGCGTGGCGAGCGGCGCGAACATTCCCAATGTGACCGTCGATGTCGTCGAAGAGGCCCCGATCGCGGTGCAGGCAGGCTCACCGGGGCCCAGCCTCTTTTCCTTCGACAAATTCAGCAGCGGACCCATGCTGCTGGAGAGCATCCGCGACGATATCGCGAAACGTTGGACGTTGAACGATAATTCGCGGCGGCGATTCTTCCTCGTTCCGCGGTGCCACGTGATCCGGCTAAAGAACAGCGGGGGCAAGGTCACGGGCATCGATCTCACCTACAATGGTCAGTTTCGATCGCTCTCCGTTCCGACAAACCTCAGTCCCGATTGCCAGGTCATTCTGGCGGCGGGGACGATCGAGTCGACACGGCTGGCGATCGAGTCGTTCCCGATCAATCGTGGTGCGTACAGCATGGGCGCCAACTTTATGGCGCATCTGCGCACGAATCTGACCGTGCGCGTCAAGCGCAGCGCGCTCGGGCTCGGAGCGGTCACCACACTTGAGCAGGGCGGAGCCATCGTGCGCGGCGAGATCACGAATCCGGACGGCAGCAAACGCCGCTATCATTTCCAGGTGCTCGCATCGGCAGAGAAAGGACAGAACCCGGAAGCAACGATGTGGACTATGGTGCCCGACATCGACCTGTTGCGGAACCTGCTTTCGAACGAGGACCCGGATTGGGTGGCGATCGTTTTTCGCGGTCTCGGTGAAATGGACGGCGACAAGAGCGCAGGCCCGGGCGGCGTCACGAGCTTCGTGAACCTCACCAATGCGGCCGATCCGCTTCAAAACGACGGCATGAGCGCGCGCGCGTGGGTCAATTTCACGCCGACCCCAAACGACTACGCGGCCTGGAGCAAACTCGCCAGCGCGGCGGTCAGCCTGGCCGGACGCCTCGGCAAGAACGCCGGCGACGTTCAGTACCTGTACAATGGCGGCTGGCAAAGCACCCCGCCCGCCGATCCGTATGGTGCCACCAAGGACCAGTTGGGCAATACGCATCACGAAGCGGGCACGTTGTGGATGGGCGAGGATCCGGCCACATCGATTACCGACTCCAACGGACGATTCCATCACATCTCCAACGCCTATGTTGCTGGCCCTGCTGTGTTCCCCACCGTCGGCTCGGCGAATCCGTCTTTGACCGGCCTTACGCTCGCGCGTCGGACGAGCGCCGCCGTCGTTGCGGCATCGACGCCGACGCCTTTGGCGCGTTTCAAGCCGCTCTACGCAGGAAGCTTGGCAGACTGGCAGATGTCGGGATCCGGAAGCTTCCTGCAGGTGTTCGACATTCTCGAGTCCGTCGGCGGGCCCGGATTGCTCTGGTACACGCGCGAGAGCTTCTCCGACTTCGTGCTCGAGCTGGAATGGCAATACGCCAACCGCACGGACAACTCCGGCGTTTTCATCCGCGTGCCCAACCTGAACAGTTCGAATCCGAACGATTGGACGGCCGCAATCGACCAAAGCTACGAGATCCAAATCGATCCCCGTGGATACAACTCCGAAAAGAATATGGAGAACGATCCGCTGCGAAGCACGGGCGCCATTTACAACATCAGTGCCGCGACCCGCAGCGATGTTGCGAAAGGCCCGTGGCAATGGAACAGGTTCCTGATTGAGGCGGTCGGAAACCGCATCAAAGTGACGCTTAACGATGTGCTCGTGAACGACTTCACGGATCCCACGTCCCGGTCTCTTCGCGGCCACATCGCGCTACAAAACCATCACGATGGATCGAAGGTGCAATTCCGCAACATCCGCATCAAGACGGTGTTGCCGGGAGTCACCGAGCTGCCTGTCCCAAGGGTCGCCTAGTCTTCGCCGTTCTGCACAAGATGGGGCGCTCCGCCGGAGCGCCCTTGGCAGTTGCGCGATCTGCGTCGGAGGGCGGTCGCATTTGCTGTGATTTCAACGGCTTATCGAAATGGGCAAAACCGACTTCGTCATCCTGGTCACTGCCACCGCCAGGCCTCATCCTATGCGACCTTTCGACGATTGAGGCCGAAGCCTATCGCCAGAGCCGCAATCATGAGTAGCTGGGCCGCGACCGTTTGCGTGGTTGGGAACAGACCAACCAACGAGATGCGTGGCACCAAGCGTAACGGCGCGATGCTAACGATGCCGGCCTCTTGCAGGGCTGCGATGCCCTTGCCAGCCAGCACGACCGTCAGAACCGCCATGAGCCACGAACTGTAGGTGAAGAACTTGCCGATTGGCAGCCGGCGACTATAGCGCAGCATCGCCCACGCGATAAGCGCCAGCGCCGCGCACGCGCTCAGCGCGCCTGCGAGTATCACGCCGCCGTTTCCCTGGGTCCATAGCGCCGCGTAGAAGAGGATCGTCTCGAATACCTCGCGGTAAACCACGATGAAAGCGAGCCCGAACAGAAACCAGGCCGAACCACCGGACAACGCCTTTGCCATCCTTTCGCGAATGTAGCGCTGCCATTGATCGGCTTGTGCCTTGCCGTGCATCCAGATGCCAACCGATAGCAGAACGACGGCGGCGATTACCGACCCGAATCCCTCCGTCAGCTCCCGGCTCGCGCCGCTGATTCCGATCACCCAGGTCGCAACGACCCAGGTCAAGAAGCCGGCGACGAGCGCGCCTACCCAACCCGCATGGACGTAGGGCATGACCTCCATCCGCTCGGCCTTGCGGAGGAAGGCGATCATCGCAACGACGATCAGCAGCGCTTCCAGTCCTTCGCGCAGCAGGATCGTTGCCGCTCCGAGAAACGTTGAGAGGCCGCTTGCCGCATTGGGGGAAAGCGACGCCTCTGCACCATCGAAAAGATCGTCGAGGACCTGTACGCGATCGGCGAGCGCATCGGCATTTTCTCCGCTCTGGATGGCGGCACGGTACTCGCCCATCGCGCCCTCGATCCGCTCCAGAAGCGCACGATTGCGCGCCCCCAGCGCCGGTTCGACCGGCTCAAACCCATCGAGATAGGCAGACAAAGCCAGCTCGCTCGCATGCTGGCGGTCCCCCGCACGATAGGCGGCAAGGCTTTCGGTCAAGCGGCCGCGCACCAGCGACAGGGATCCGGTCTGCTGCTGCGTGACCGTTTCTGGATGGCGACGCAAATAGGCCATGAGAGCGTCGGCCTTGTCCTGTCCGATCTTGCTCGCGAGCGCTGCGGGCGTCGTCCCGACGAGCGTCTTCAGATCGGGAACGAGCCTATGAAGCGAGGCGTCCTGCTTCCACAGCCGCTCGCCTTCGGCCGCAGCGGCATCGACGAAGGCGAAATGACTGGCGTAGAGGGCCAGCGCCCAACGGTCATCGGTCGGAAGGCCGTCGAAGCTCGGCATCGCCGTACCATCAAGTCCCTGGGTGATCACCTGATAGAGGGCGAACACGCTGCGCTGGCGAGCACGCTCGGCGTCCGTGAACGCTATGGGCGGCGTATCAAGCTTGACGGCATCTGGTCCATGGCCGTCGCCCGCGTCTCCATGGCAGGCGGCGCAGTTCTGACCGAACAACGCTGCGCCGCGTGCGAAGTCCGGAACCTTGTTCGGCGCCAGCGGCACGGGGTAGGTCGCCAGCAACGCAGCCGCCAGGCCATGCGCTATAGCCGCTACTTGCTCGGCGTCAGACTTGTCTGCGATGGCGCGCTGCAGGCGGGCGGCTTCCGTCGCAAGCGCTTGCCGTTCCGGCTTAGGTGGGAGTGCAGCGATCTTTGCGGCAACGGTCGCCGCGAACTCATTCTGCTCGGCATATTCGGAAGGGCTTAAGACCGAGCCATGTGATGCGGCGCCGGCGTAATCCACCGCAATGTAATCCAACAGTCGCCACGTGGTTTCGACATCGCTCGTCTCGGCCCTCGCTGCGCCGCAGAATACCAGAGCGACCAGCGTGGCAAGCACTGCGAGACGCGGCGGTAAAGATAGCATGCTCACCGGGATGCCAAATTGAAGGTTGGGTCCGAGGACGGTCGTACCGCCGGTTTCGGATCGGTGCAATTTGAGACGTTCTAATTCAGCTCCAGGTCAACTTCTTTTGAGGCATGTGCGCCGGCCTTCTCGCCGCGGTAAGCGCTCCCGCTAACCGCGCCGGGCGAGTAGCGGCGACGACAGCAAGCGTCGCCTTTGCGCCATCGGCTCCGCCCTTCTCCGGCGCGCCAGCAATTAACGCGATACGGCGTCCGAAAGACTGCTTAAGTTTCGGAGTTCGTGAGATCGTGCTTCGGCGCAAGGCCCACCCTACGTGGAGAAGGCCATGAGATTTGCGGTCGCTTCATTGTTGCTGGCAATTGCGCTCGGATTGGGTGCGGCCGTGGGAATTATGCCTGCTGCTGCCCAGACCTTCACTGAATTCATGCTGCCTCCCGTCAGCCGTCCGTCCGCAATCACCACTGGACCAGACGGTGCGCTCTGGTTCACCGAGGCAGCGGGCAAGATCGGGCGAATGACCATCGATGGCAAATCACCGAATTCCCGATCAAGGGCGGCGGCGTTTTGCATTCCATCATGACGGGGCCTGACGGCGCGCTGTGGTTCACCGAGTTCACGGCGAAGAAGATCGGGCGCATTCCGACGACCGCCACCGTCGAAAACCTAAAGCTGACCGAATTCGCAATCCCTGGATCGACGGGACCACTTGGCATCACGACCGGGCCAGATGGCGCCTTGTGGTTCACCGAAGCGGTTGGAGATAAAATCGGGCGGATCACGACGACCGGCGAGGTCACCGAATTCAGGATTCCCACCGCCAGCAGCGGCGCGATCGCAACTGGGCCCGACGGCGCGCTGTGGTTCACATATTTTCGCGGCAAAGTCGGGCGGATGACTACAACGGGCGCGGTCACCGAGCTCACGATCTCCCCAGAGAATAGTAGCCCCGGGGGTATTACGAGCGGGCCAGATGGCGCACTGTGGTTCACCGAGTCGGTTAGTGGCAAAATCGTGCGAATGACCACCGATGGCGAGATGACCGAATTCGCCCTTCCTAATCCTGATGCCCAGCCATGGGGCATCGCGACGGGGCCAGATGGTGCCTTGTGGTTTACCGAAGCCAGTTGCGTTCGCCAGCAAGCTTCGCGCTGCATCGTTGGCAACAGAATCGGTCGGATCACGACCAGCGGTTCAGTCACCGAGTTCGCGATTACTTCGGACGGTAGCGAAACCCACAGCATCACGACCGGGCCGGATGGCGCGCTGTGGTTCACTGAGTATTATGGGAGCAGAATCGGACGCTTGGTGCTTCCTTGATCGTCCAACGGTTCTTGCGATTGCACGATCGGCGTCCCCACGATGCATTAACTTCACGAACCATGCATGGCGGGGTCTAATGTCCCCAACACGCTGACGACGCCCACGACGACTAGGCCCACCACCTGCTCCCCAAGAACGTGACCGCGAAGCTTTGCCAGCATGCTTTCGGACCCGTTCGCAGTCGGCGATTGGGCCATAGCCGGAACAAGCCAGAACCGGTTGGCGGCAGCCAACAGCACCATTAGAACGAACAGCCCCGATTTCACCAACAGCAGCTGACCGTAAGTCGTAGAGATCAAGTGCGACAGAGAGCCGACGAGGAACCAACTATTGATCGAACCGGAGGCAAGGAGGACCGCTACCGCAGCGTAGCCCATTCCTGAAAAACGCGACAAGACGCGCACGACTCCTCTATTCGGTACCCTGACCTTCTGATTGGAAGCGAGAAAGAGACTTAGAGGCAAAAGACCGCCCAGCCAAGCGCCAGCCGCAAGCAGGTGCGCTACGTCGCTAGTGACGTGAATGCGTGCCGAGGTCCCTTCGTTGACCTGGGTGTGCCCAATTCCGGCCAATGACGCGAGGAGGATCGCTGCGAGAAACGTCACAATTGCGATCGCACGACGGTTCAAGTGAGATACGCCAGGCAACTGGATCGCCGCAACGAGGAGAATCATAAGCGGTGCGCGCACCGCCCATACGTGACCGAAATCGGTGTCCCATAGCACTGATGCCAACGTGTCACGATCCACGGCGTCTGCAAGCTCCCCGGACATGTTCGCCACGGTCAAGCCGAACCAGGCAAGGCCGCTTAAGAGCGCGCCAAGCGCGGCCGTGATCAGGATAGGATTCAGTTGGCGCCCAAGTCGCTCTGAGCTGTCGGCGCTCAGGCACGAATAGAGCGGGAAGAGTGCAGCACCGAAGGAAATAATGACGCAGGCCAGATGAACGAAGCGGGCGCCAACGAGGCCCGCCTCCAGCATCATTGCGAAACCTTGAACGAGAAGTGGCCCTTCACCTTGTGGGTATCGGCTGAAACAGCATGCCACTCGACGTCGTAAATTCCGGCAGACAGCGACTTGACGATCGGAACGACAAGCTGTCGCTTATCATTCGGATCGATGGATGGACTTTCCGTCTGGATGAGAGCGCCCCTGCTGTCCTTGATTGTCAGCCCTGAGAATTTAGGGATGACATTCTCGCTGAAGGTCAATCGAACCTCTTTCGGAGGCGGTACCGTGGCATCCTGTCCGGGATTGCTGGCTTGGAGGGCCGGGTGAGCGTAGGCCGATCCGGCCATGAGACCACTCACAAGAATAGCCAAGCTCGCGACAACACGTAGCATCGTCTCTCCTACCTAATTCGCACTCGTTCGGCCTAATTCGCGCACGTTTGGATATCGCCTTATGTCCAAATCCGGTCGCCGTATCAGCCTTTTTCGCTGGGCACAATCCATTTGCGGCGCAAGGCGCCTGCGGATCATGTCCTAGTCATCGTGATCGCCACCATTCCAGTCATGGTGCGGGCCACGGTGCCAATCGTCATGGCGCCCCTCGTGCGGGCCGTTGTGCCTGCCATAGTGCCAGCCATAGTACGGATCCCAATGGAACCCGCTGTGCTGACCATAATGCGGTCCGGAGTGCCAATCGTGGTGCCAGCCGGAGTGCCAATCGTGTTCGCGGGGTCGGTACCAGCCTTCCTCATCATGGGCACTCGCGGCGTGCGTCAACGTCACAAGTAGCGCGGCTGCGCTGAGGAGGCACAACACCGGTCTTAGGCTCTTCTTTTGAAGCTCGTCCGCGTCCATCATCGTCCTCCGCAAGCGTGAACTGACTCGGAACCGTAAGAGATCCCATCCGATGGACATTTTCGAAGAGGCGAGCTGAACGAGATCGGAACGGCAAGTTTAATCCTGGTTCATCGGCCCCTGCCCGTCCGGCACGATTGGACCGACGGACTTCACCTCCGGATTGCCGCCTCCATTTGGTGCAAGCGCGTTGCAGCAATTGCGGTCGCGTCCCTGAAACTATGGAGCGGCATAAGCATTCCGCTCGCGCTTCGCGCGGGTGTAAAATGTCAGCAGAATGTGCGTCCCGTAGTCGGATTACTGGTCGAGATCAGGCAGGCCCTCAACAACCAGGAGTAACGACCATGAAAACCACCACTAATTTGTGCTTGGGGGCGGCGTTGGTTCTCTGCATCGCAACCTCAAGCTCAACTCTCGCCATGGCTCAAGGAATGCAAGGCATGGGTGCCGACATGATGCAAGAAGGCAGCGCGTCCAGGGCTACAACTTCCAACATGCCCGAGCATGGGATGAGACAAGGCATGATGGATTCCGGGATGATGCGACGCGGCATGGAGCAAGGCATGATGTGTCCGATGATGGGCGGCATGATGCAGGGCGGCATGGGCCAAGGGATGATGGGGTCCAACATGATGGGGCAAGGAATGATGGGCTCCGACACGACGCGCGGCGGCACAGGCGGAATGTTTGGATCGCACGTGACCCCGATGATGAACCTGTCCGTCGAGGACGTGCGAAGCTATCTCGGCGTGCAGCTCGAGCGGCTCAACAATAAGCGGCTGAAGATTGGTAACGTCAGTGCCGACGGCGGGAGTATTAGTGCCGCGATCGTTACTGTCGACAATTCACTTGTGCAAAACCTGAAAGTCGACCGCCACACAGGGACCATTGAGTACGAAAACTGAAGCAATTTCTCGCCGGATGAGAGTTGGATGCAATCTGTCCCGCTGTGCCGATTGCGATAAGCCCCCGCTGGGTGGCCTGTCTGAGAAATGCGAGGAGATCAGCGCGTTGCTGATCATTCTTGATCCCTGCGAACGTCATCTCATTGCCGGGTACGAAATGTTGCGGGTCCTTAAGCCACTGGTCGAGGGTGCCGATCGTTCCAGAGCACTCCCGAACTCTTCAGGGCGGAAGAGTAGCGTGGGAAGCTTGCCAAGGCTCCTGCCTTGCGATTCCAAAGCTCCGCCGGACTTGGGCCCGTCATATTTCGGTTTGGCTCGAGCGAATGGCAGGCGGCGCACGCGGTAAATACGTGCTGGCCGCGCGTCGCATCTGCTTCGCCCGGCCGCGCTCGCGAACATCGTGATGAGCGCACATCATTGCCTCCCTCGGAGCCAGGCGCTTATCGTGGTCGCGCGCTGCCCTCGTACATGAATGTCATCGGCTTCGGGCCGCGCATGTATCCGGTCTCGAGTCGATCGAACTGGAAACCGGCGCCCTCGATCAGCACTCCATAGCGACATCGCGGTCGTCCCGAAGACGCTATTTCACTGATCCTTGGGCGACAGATTGCCAGTTCGCTGGAGGCAGCATCATCAGGCTCAAGCTCAACCAACCTCATTCTTTCATCGTGTCGTCGTGATGATGCATCATGGGAGCCATGTCACTGGGCCGCCTAGCGCCGACCTTCGCAACCGGAACCGTGACGTCGACTTTGCCCGCCTTGGCAAACGTCAAACTTAGAGAGAAAGTCTGACCTTCTTTGAGCGGCTGCTTCAAGTCGACGAGCATAATGTGCATGCCGCCCGGATCGAACGTGGTCTTTGCATGAGGTACCAGATCGACGACGGGCATTTCGCGCATACGGGACATGCCATTCTCTTCTGTGGTGCTGTGAAACTGAACCTTGTCTGCGACCGGCGTCGTCGCGCCCAACAACTGGTCTGGGGCTTCGCCGTTATTGATCAATGTCAAGTAGGCTGCGCCGGTCTTCGCTCCTCCGGGCGTTGCTCGCGCCCATGGGCGCTCGACTACGACTGAACTCGCGCTTGAGGTCTGCGCGTTAACCTGAGCGCCGGCTATCAAAGCCAATGCGATGCTCAAGATCAGCTTGAATGGTCGTTTCATCAATCGTCCTATCCGTTCTTGTGGGTCATTTGCTTGCGCAGCCAAGCAGCAATCTCTTCGCCGCCTTCGCTGCTCTGGATCACATTCGCGAATCGCCCCTGTGGATCCATCAGATAGAGGTACGCGCTGTGCGAGACCGGATAATCGGCGTTATCCACTTCGGATTTCTGCGCTTCGGCGTACACGCGATATGCCTTCAGCACGCCGTCGATCTGCGCCTGGTTTCCAGTCAGGCCGACAATGCGAGAATCAAAGGACTTCAGGTAATCAGTCATGACGACAGGGGTGTCGCGCTGGGGGTCGACCGTGATAAAGAGCGGTTGGAGCTCGCTGGCATTTGGGCCAAGCTTTTCCAAGGCCGCGCTCATGTTGGTGAGCGCGGTCGGACACGCATCCGGGCAGAAGGTGTAGCCGAAGTAGATCAGAAGCCACTTGCCGCGGTAGGTCTCATCGCTCACTGTCTTGCCGTCGGTCGTTACCAGCGTGAACGGCCCGCCAATCGCTGCCGTGCCAGACGTGACGACCTTCGGATACGGAGTCGCCACAAACCATGCCTCAGCCAGCGCGATCGCGCCGGCGGCCGCAACAAGAGCTATGATGGTCAGGCATCTGGTTCGTGTCTTCATCGACAGCTACTGTTTGGCCTTGGCATCCGGCGATCGAGGAGCGCGCCACTGGTCGTTGGGTCGGCCACCGCTGTCATCTCTGCCCATCATCGCGCCGCAATGGTTCATCATCCCTATCCGTTCCATCATTCCGCTCCCCGACCCATCATTCCGACCATCGTCGTGGAGCTGGACGAGGCGTGATCGTCGGCATAGAGAGCCGGAGCCATGGTCACTGCGGCGACCGAGAACGCGGCGAATACAAGCAGAGTTCTAGCGGTTGATTGCATGTTCGGTCTCCTTTCGTCGGTTTCCGATTTCCGCAGGCTCGCCGCGCGGCGGCGTCCCCAGGATTTCGGTCTGGACCCCGACCCTGAGCGACATCTGCCGTTGCCTGGTCAAGGACCGGAGAATTCGTTGCCTGCCAGCCGACATTCGCTGCGTTTTGTGATGTGGAGGTTGCGCAAGAGCGGCCGATCAGGCGGTTCATGCACAGACCGAGCCCGCACATCACCAAGCATGGCAGTACGCTCAGCAGGACGGGCGCAATACCGGCAGCCACGAGCCAGTTCCATCCGAACGCGGTGCCGGCGATCACGGCGATGACCGCGAGGACAACCAGTACGCGCCGCTCCCCAAGATAACGCCAGGGCCGCCACGCGCGTACAGCAGAGATATCATCTGCTCTTATTTTCGTCTGAGGAGTCATCAGCTGTTTCTCTATCGAGGATCACTTCGTTAATGGGCGACATCAGCCAGTCGAACACACGCCGGAGCAGGCCGAGCGACGTGTGCAATCGATCAGGGTCTTGCCGCTGAGCGAAGCGATCGCCGGTATTGGTCATGACGGCTCGGAGCGTGTCGGCGATTTCTGGGGAATCCCACTCGGCCGGGCCAAGCGCGCGCCCGACTTCCTGGCCAGCGCGATCGATAATGAGCGTCGTCGGCAAGCCGATCGCGCCGACAGCACGCAACGCCTGCCCGGAAGGGTCGGTGTAAACGGCAAGGTTGCGAATGGTGACCTCGGAGTAGAACTTGCGGACGGCTTCGTGCCCGCCGCGATCCACCGAGAGAGGTACAACTTCGAGCTCGGCCCCGCCCAAGGCCGCTTGCAGCCGATCGAGCGCGGGCATTTCCTTTCGGCAGGGCACGCACCAGGTGGCCCAGAGATTGAGGACCACGACCTTTCCTTTGAAGTCAGCCAGACTTCGCGGTCGGCCTTCCTCATCACTGAACTGAACAGCGGCGACAGGTCTTGGGCTGTTATGCAGGACCACCTTTTTCGCTGGCTCCTGAGCAACGGCCAATTGAGTGGCCGCTGCGAGTGCGATTGCGACAGCGATCGCGGACTGAATCCGGCCGATACAGGGGACAAGCATCATTGCTGCTCAACCTTTCCGATCGATGGCAGGATCGCATCCACAAGCCGTTTGGGGACGATCGTTGGCCAACGTGCTTGTGGGGCGATGCGGGCCGACCTCGCCCGCTACCGACTGGCTACACGGTGGCGTAGACGGTCGGTGCCTTGCCATCCTTGGTCACGGCGTAGATGACGAATTTCTGCGTCTTGGGGCCGGTCATGCCGGGGGAGCCGGTCGGCATCCCGGGAAGGGTGATCCCCGCAATCGGCGGCCGCTCGGACAGAAGCTTACGGACCACCTCCACCGGGACATGCCCATCGACCACGTAGTTGCCAACGAACATCGTGTGACAGCCCTGATACTTCGCTGGCACGCCGGCGTTCTCGCTGATCTCGGCGAGGTCGTTAGTGGGCGTCACATCAACGGTAAAGCCGTTCTGCCGCAGGTATGCGGCATACCCCTCGCAGCAACTGCATTGCGGGTTCTTGTACAAGGTCGCTGGGGTTGGCGCGGCAAGCACCGGCAGCGGCGGCAGGAGCGTCGTTAGCGCAGTACCAAGGAAGAATGTCCGCCTGTTCATGTAGTTTCTCCTTTGCAAGAGCGGGTTGGTTATGCAACGCGCAGCACCGTCATCATTCCCGACACCTGGTGGTCGGTGACATGGCAATGCAGCATCCAGTCGCCGGGATTGTCGGCGACAAAAGCGATCTCGACCGTCTCTTTCGGCCGGACGAGAACGGTATCGGCCCACTGCCGGTGCGGCACCGGTGCTCCGTTGCGGCTCAGGACGCGGAAACTGTGCCCGTGGAGGTGCATCGGATGCCACCAAGCGGTCTCGTTGCGCATCGACAGCACGCAGCTTCGTCCGCGCCGGAGCGTAAACAGCGGCGGCATCCCAGCGTGACCGTCGCCTGTCATCGAATGACCATTGATGGACCAGTTGGCTTGGTTGCCCATGCCCATCATTCCGCCCATCCCCATCATGCCGCCGCCACCCATCATGCCGCCCTGCAGCCGGAGTTCGCGCAGTTCGGCGTTGGTCAGGTCCGGCTCTGGCAACGGATTGCGCGGCAAATGGAGCGGTGAATCGAGTGGATACGCGCGGAGCAGCGGCTCGTCTTTGTAAGCGAGTTGAGTGAGCCAATAGGACAGGTCGTCGTAGAAATCGTCGACCACGCGGTATCGCCGTCCCGGTTCACCCTGCATATCGAGGATAAGGTCGACGCGCATTGCGGGAGCAAGAAGCAGACGCCCATTGTCCGGCTCATGCGGTTCGCAGGGCTGGCCGTCGATCGCGACGATTGTCGGACGGTGGCCCTCGAACCGTAGGGCCATGATGCGCGCGAGCGAGGTGTTGACGAGGCGGAGGCGAACGCGTTCCCCTGCCCGTACCGGCTCGTCTTCCGAGACGACGCCGTTTACCGTGACTGTGTTGCCGACGCGCCCGGACATGGCGGCTTCCATGCCGTTGCCGAATCCGGGCGCGATCTGCGCGTTGGATCTAAGCCGCCAGTCGCTCAACACCCAAACAACGTCGCGGTCGACCGGAACGGGTTCCGGCTCTTCAATGATCAGAGCACCGGCCAGGCCACGGCCGAGTTGCTGCAGGCTGTCGGCATGCGGGTGATACCAGAACGTGCCGGCGTCGGGCGGCGTGAATTCGTAGGTGAAGGCTTCGCCAGGCTTGATCGGCGGCTGCGTGAGGCCGGGAACGCCGTCCATGGCATTCGGCAGACGTATGCCGTGCCAGTGGACGGTCGTATCTTCCGGTAACTGGTTTCGCACCACCAACCGAACGGACTCGCCTTGGCGGAGCCGGATGTCGGGACCAGGGATGCGATTCCCGTAACACCAGACATTTGTTTCCGTGTCAGGCGAGCCAACGAGGGACACGCGACCGGGCGCCGCGGAGAGCTCAATAACCTTGAGTTCTACCGGTGCGGCTCGCGGTATTCCCGGGAACAGGGCGGAGGCCGCAACTGCGGTACCGCCTAGCAGCAGTGCGCGGCGACTGATCGTCGGACTCAAATCGGAATGCATGAAAGCCGATCCTGGACGTTGATCCGATGCCCGTGGCCAAGAGCCCACGTGCGTCATCACGATGCGCTGTCGATGCGGTGGGCATCGCGCGCCAAAGGTCAACATCGCGACCAGCGATGCGCCTTTAGTTCAGGACGGCAGGTCTGGGAGGATACGGGTCAGGCGGGATCGTATGCCCCGCAAGAATTGGGCTGAAGCAATCTCGCGCCGTCTCGACCGAGGACAGCTCAAACAGCGGTCCAAAGACGGGCAAGGCCACGAAACTTCCGCAAAAGGCGGAGCATGCCGCGGCCGTCATGGCCTTCTGATCGTCGCCGCAGCCCTGACATTTGCCTTTCATCGGCATGTCGGTCGCGGCAGCCATGACCATGCTCACGTCAGCATGCGCAGCACGTATGCCATGCGGAACCAGCCCCACGATGAACGTGAGCGCCAGCAGCAATCTCATGACGCGGCCGAGCTTCACCGACATACGACTAAGATAACGACCAGCGCCGAGAATAGCTAGGCCATCGGCAGGAGCCGCAAGATCAACCGGCGCTGCGGTTCACGGGTTTGTGAGCCCGATATCCTGCCAGTAACAGGCTGGCTTTCGATCCCCATCTGCGCCCGGTGGCACTGCTTACGGTCCCGAGAGGTATTTAACGAGCGCCGCAATGCCGAGAATGAGAAGGATGAGGATGAGTACTCCGATCAGACCCATCCCCCAACCCATGCCACCCATCATGTTCATCATACCATCCATCATGCTTCTCTCCCTAAGTAGCCCGATGGCTTGGCTCGTTCATCATACGCGGCATTGCTGGACCGCCGGTCCTTAGAAATCTCCAGACAAGCGCAGTTGCTAGCGCGAGAACGGCGATATTCAACACGGTGGTGTAGTTGAGTGCGATCGATGCTTCAGTCACCTTGGCGTGGCGGGCCACACCGCGGCCCAGTCCATCACAAAATAGTGGCTGATCGCGAAAGATCCGGTCGGAAACCCATTTTCAAGTAAATAATGCTGATGCCGGCATGCCGCGCTGCAGCCAAGTCGCGAGCTGTGGGCGCAATGGCGTTTCGGATGCCGGAAATGTCGACGCCCGCAAGCGCGAACATCCCGCCCTCAGAGCCAAGTCATTCTGCATATCGACAACGATGACGGCGCTCTGTGGGTTGATGGAAAGAGCCTCAGGCTTCGCTTCGATAACGATCTGCCCGGATGATCGCATTTCGTCGTCCCCTTGAACGAGCACTGAGGGTACGCCTAGAGCATCGCGCCGACAATCCGCATAGCGCGTCGCGAAACGCCACTGATACAACGTCCGCACCTGGACCTGGCCCCAACTTGGACCTCTGGCGCGGTCCGCTATCGTGCCCACTATCAGGAGTACGCCGAACCTCATATGCGCCTTGATCTCCGGCTGGAAGCTGACTACGCGGATCGCCACCCTTGGTCTCGGCTTCGCGGATGAGGCGTTTCAGGCGCTGGCTACAGCCAGTTGCTCCGACGGACAGAGCGCAGCGAAGTGAACCCGCGCACGCCGAGACGGAGTTGCGGACGCGGACACTGTGGAGTTACTGTGCACTGCTCCGGAGCATGCGCCTATGCCCACAAATCCCTTCATCGATATCGGTCATTTCCTGAGTGCGATGACGGGCGACTATCTCAGTCTCGGAAACTGGCGCTATCTGATCCTGGCGCTGTTCTGGGCGCTGCTATTCGCCAGCATTGCAGTGGCCTTGCGGAATTGGCAGGAGGATTCGGAGCAGCGTACCGGCCGACATCTCGGAATCTGGCTGGTTCGGGTGCTGGTCGGCTGTATGTGGTTTCAGGGCATGTTATGGAAGCTGCCGCTACCTCTGTCGGGCGGTCTGCAATACTGGACCGAACAGGAATCGACCAACGCGGCGTTCGAGTTTCACCGCAGCTTCATGAAAGATGTCGTGCTCCCGAACATGTCCATCTTTGGGCCAATCGTCTTTGTTGCCGAGCTGGCATTCGCTGGGTCGATGATGCTCGGGCTTGCGGTGCGATTGCTGGGCGTGCTGGCCATCGCCTATGTGCTGCAGCTCTGGCTCGGCCTGTATGGCAATTCGTCCGAGTGGCCGTGGACTTACATGTTTTTGGCCATGCTGATGTTCCTGTTCACACTCGATGGCGCCGGCCGCAGTCTCGGCCTTGATGCCTGGTTGCGCCGCCAAATCCCTGCGGTGCGCGACGGGAAGGGATTAATCGGCAGGTTTTTCCACATGGCGGGGTAGTTGCGATCGTGTGAGTGAGAGAGTGACGACGTTGAGCCAACCTCGTGAACTCACAAGAGCCGACCAGCCGCACGAGATGCATGGCGGGCATTTGATCGCTCTATTTCGCGCAGCCTCGCTTCTTGCGATGCTGGGCCCAACTTGCGCGTACGCGGCCGATATCGGTTATCTGGCCCCATCAGGGGTCTCGGCATCGGAGTTCCCCTCGCCCCAGCGCCCGGTTGCGCCGATTGTCAGCCCAGGCCGCTCCGACGAGAGGCACCGTGACTCCCTGGATGAGACCGGCGAGATTGCTCGGCGTCTTATGTTGAAGCCCGGCATGACAGTCGGTGATATCGGCGCCGGCCGTGGCTACCACACGGTTCGGCTCTCGCCCCTCCTCGCCTCCAAAGGCTCCGTCATTGCTGAGGACGTCACCCGAGATTACCTCATCGAGCTCGCCAAGCGCGTCGAGCGTCTTCGACTGACAAACGTCACATTAGCGCTGGGCGAACCGCACGACCCACGCCTGCCCGCCTCCTCGCTGGATGCTGCCATCCTCGTGCACATGTATCACGAGATCGCCCAACCCTATGCCTTTCTCTATAATCTCGCGCCTGCCTTGAAACCGGGCGCGCGGATCGGAATTGTCGACCTTGAGCGTCCGACCTCCGAACATGGCACGCCAATTGAGCAGTTGCGTTGCGAAGCGAGCGCCGTCGGTTATCGCGAGATCGCCACATATCAGCTCGCAGGCGATGGCGGATACCTCGCTGTCTTCTCCCCGCCGAATAAGGAAAATCGAAAGTCTCCCCGGGATATCGTTGCCTGTGAAGATCGTGCCGGCACGCACTGACTAGCTCCTCTTGCCGTGGTCTCGCAGCTCGAACGCGAGACGAACAAACGTCGCCGAAATCGACCAGGCTGCCTTGATGCCGGCGATGAGATTGCCGGAGACCTTCGACACTCCGCCGATTCGGCGCCGCTGTCCGACAGCGATCTCAAGCATCGGTACACGCGCCGCGGCGACCCGCATCAACATCTCCAGATTCCAGCCAAATGTCTCTTCCTTCATATTGAGACGTATGAGCGCATCCCGCCGGATAGCGCGAAACGGCGACAGATCCGTGAAGTTTGCGCCATAGACGAAGCGCAGCAGAAGCCTGCCGACGTGGGAAGCGATGACCTGCTGTGGTGCCAGGCTGCCGGGCTCACGTGGGCCGCGAACACGCGAGCCGAGTACGAAGTCGGCTTGCCCAGCAATGATCGGCGATACCAGATCAGGAATGAATTCCGCAGGATCGCTGCCGTCGCCGTCGAGGAAAACCAGAATGTCGGCGTTATCGCGCACAGCGGCGATGCCAGCCTGGATCGCGCGCCCGTAGCCGCGTCGCGGCTCGACAATTACGCGCGCTCCGGCGGCCTCAGCGCGCTCGACCGTACGATCTCGCGAGACCCCGTCGACCACGATGACCTCGCTTACATTCTGGCCGAGCACCGCCGTCACGACCCCGCCGATGGCTGCTTCCTCATCAATGCAGGGAATGATCGCCGAAACCACCGGCCGGCGCTCGCTCTGTTCGCTCTCCTTGATCACCTGGCTCACAGGCTCCAGCGCAGGCCGCAATTGGCGCAGCACTTGGGTGGCTCGTCTGACAAGAGCGCTGCCCGAAAGTGCTGGTAGGCGGGCCCATTCCAGATGTCCCGCAGGTCCTGCTGCCGGGCATGACCGAGGGTGTAGTTGTCATAGCCATGCTGCGAGAACGGCGCGATACAGCATGGCAGCGCACGGCCATTGGCCGTAAAGTACATCAGCGACCATGGCCGCCGGCAGAGCGACCATGGCGAAAGGTCTCCGCCACCCTTGAGGCTTAAGCTGGGCTCGCTCGTTGCGCCCGATGCGCTGAAGGTCATGCCAAGGGAGCGCGCGAGCTCCTCAGCCTGCTTCAGGTACGCCGCTTCCTCCTCCGTCAGGCGCTCGAACAGCGCCTGATCCGGCCGCGCCTTGCCAATGGCGGATTCATCGAAGAATACGAGCCGTTGCAGATAGACTTCCTTGACGCTGATCTCCGCCGCAATTTGCACAAAGGCCGGAAGCTGCTCGACAGTCTCTCTCAGACCGGTCAGCCAGAAGGATACCAGCGGCTTAGAGTGGCCCTCCCGCTCCTGTAGTTCGCGAAATGCTCGCACGTTGCGGATGATGCGGCCGAAATAATCTCTGCCGCGGATCGCCTTGAAGCTCTCGCGATTTGACGCGTCGAGAGAGACGCGCAGTTCATCAAGGCAGGCGTCGATCAGCGCACGGCCGTTGCGCTCACTGAGAACCGTTCCATTTGTGTTGAAGACGACATAAACGCCATGATCCTTCAGGTATCCGACCATGCGGGGCAGATCAGCGACCAGCATCGGCTCGCCGACGCCGTGCAGAACCGCCCGCGCAAGACCGGGGACCTGATCGACAATCGATACGAACAAGTCCCAGCTCATGTCCGCCGGCGGCTCGAGCTGCTCGTAGGTGCGCGGGCAAGTGGTGCACAAAAGATTGCAGCGGTTCGTCACCTCCAGATAAAGGCAGACTGGCGGGCGCTGGGCGACCTCGGTGCGCTCGCCCGCGACCGACTCGTGGTAGCGGCGCGGGTCGAACGGCGCGTGAGGGTTTTGCGCTTCGCGGGAAAGGCTCATTGCAACAGCCTTGCCTCTATGGTCCGCGGCATGCGGGTCCTCCAGACGACCAAGGCCCAAGCCAGCAAAAGACCTCCAAACAGGATTGATTTGCTTACCACCCTTGGAATGTAGAAGTCCCAGTCGAGTTGTTCGGATAGCAACAGCGCTCCGATCGAAACGACCCAGGTGGGCGCGGAGCCGCACAAGGCGGCAAACGGCGCAACAATCAGAAAATACCAGGGGTAGTTGGGCGACCACAACAGGAAAGCAAGAAGCAACAGCATGTTAATGTCGGCAACACGCGACGCGATGCTGTGATCAGAGCTGCGGGCAACCGTGAGCCCCTTGAGCATGAGGACCAGCCCGGCCAGTGCCACGTAGACGGCAACGTCGCGCTCATGCTCGCCGAACACAAGCCGCCAGAGCGACAACAGCCAGATATCGTTGCCGGCAACGATCCCCTCTTGGTTGAAATAGCCCTTGGTCAGGAACCCGAGAACGCCCCAGCCGACCGACAGATAAGGAAGGTAACAAAGCGCGATGACGGCGATCACAACGAGCGGCATTTTAGGGTCCCACGGCCGCCAGATCCCGGCGAGCACCGGCGCCGCATACGGTTTCACCAGCGTCGATAATGCGATCACGGCGGCCCCGCGCAGAGCGGAGCCGGCCAGGGCAATCCATAGGCCCAGCAGCACCAGCGCGACCATGAGCGCGTCGACGTGGCCGCTGTTGGCGATCTCCCACAGCGGCAGCGGATGCCAGAGATAGGCGATCACGCGCGTCACCGGGCGGTGCATGCGCCGCAGCAGCAGCATGATCATCGTGACGGTGACGGCCTCGCACCCCAACAGTGCGAGGCGCATCGTCGTCACGCTTTCACCAATCCGCGTGACAACGAGGAAGAAAAACTGCGCGACGGGAGGATAGATGGTGACGGCAGAGTCGGCCCGGTTGATGTGCGGCAAGATCGCCCCGTCGCGCAGAGATGCCAATGCCTCATGAGCCGGGAAATAGCGGTACGGATTGATACCTGCGGCCTGAACCCTGCCATCCCAGACATAGCGATAGATGTCATTGGACAGAAGGGGATCGAACGCCAGCACATAGGCTCTCAGAACGATCGCCAATCCAAAAATGAGCCATAGCGCGCGATCGGGTGGAGCCTGTTCGGCCATACTTGTCGCGAAGATCGTCAGCAGACCTGCAAGAATGGTCAGAGCAATGAAGGCATTATCACCGGCTGCCTCGAAGGCAAAGGGGGTCACCAGAGTGAGACCAAGCAGGATAACGCCAATACCGGCCAGCCGATGAAGCGGAGGCATTGTGGTGACCGAGCGCGCCAGTCCGCCGAATTGACTCGCAATGGTTCCCGCAATTGGCTTCATGGGTCTATCCGCTGCGCAGCCTTGAGAAAAACTCGGCTCGCCCGCGCCAGACCACCGCCGCGAAAGCGCGCCGAATTGCCGGCCAATTCGTCCTTAAGCCAAGTTAGCCCTTCAATGTCGTCGATATCGTACCATTCCGGCAGCAGTATCGTGGCAAGTCCGATCTCGGCGGCGCGATCGCATGTGCTGCGAGCTACAGTCTCCGTCCCCCATGCGATGCGCGTGAATAGCTGCCGATGTGGGCGCTTTAACCCAATGAGGTAATAACCGCCATCGCTTGCTGGCCCGAGCACCATTCTGTCGCCGGGCTCGCGAAGAGCTTCGATAGCCCGGACCAGGAAACGGGCAGGAAGGGTTGGGCTGTCGCCATTGACGAGCAAAACGCAGTCGTGTCCGTCGAGGAGATCGCGCGCGGCACCGAACAGCACATCTCCGAGATCGTCACCGACTTGCAGCAGAAGCCCGAACGTTGCGGGAAGCAGCTCCCGCATGATGTGCTCGACCCCCGCGGGCGCATAGACACCATAGCCGCGCCTGCCGAGGCTCTCCGGGACCGTCTCGATGGCGTCGGCGACGTCACGCAGAAAGCAAGCCGAGAGCTCCGAGGCGGCAACCGCGCCAATAGCCGTCGCAAGCCTGGTCTTTGCGCGGCCAGGCTGCGGCGCCTTACAGATGATCCCAATCGCCGCAACGCTCATAGCAGGAGCCGGGGCCGCGGGCGATCGGCCGGGATCGCGATCAATTGCCGCCACGCCAGGCAAACCTCCTTACGCAATCGCCGGTCGCTCGCAGCGCTTTTCGCGACAGCGGACCAGCGCCGCCCCCTGCTGCGATGATTGTCTCCGCCGGCCGCAGCCGGAACAAGCAAAAGGTGCGACCGACGTCTAAAAAATATCCTCCGGGTGACGTAACCAGATCGCTTTGAGCGGCGTAATAATTTGGGGGTACTTTGGCGTGGAGAAACCAACAGCGAGTATACGGAAGCGGTAGCGCCACACGCTGGGCGTTCCGACCCGACACATCCGCTGCAGTGCAATACAGCCGCCTGCAGCTAGTTCAATTCGACCGAGCACGACGGAGGGCTGTTATGGACCACGAGACTGCAGTTTCGCAGGCCAGGGAGATCGCCGACCGCATACTGGCGCCGGCGGCACGACAAAACGACAAGGATGCTCGATTTTCGTCGGAGGCAGTCGCGGCGCTCGGCTCGGCCGGACTGCTGGGGATGATGCTGCCCACCGAAGTCGGCGGCTCGGCTCTCGGACCAAGGACCCTCGCTGCCATCATTGCGACGCTTGCGGAAGCGGACGCGTCGGCCGCGATGGTCTATTTGATGCACATGTGCGCCACCGCGACGATCGCCGCGGCCCGTCCCGGTGCAGCCGTCGTGCAGACGTTGAAAGATATTGCAGCCGGTCAGCACCTCACCACGCTGGCATTCAGCGAAGCCGGATCCCGCAGCCACTTCTGGGCGCCTGTCTCGCGAGCGATCCGTAGTGGCACCAATGTGCGCATCACGGCCAAGAAATCGTGGGTGACGAGCGCCGGTCACGCGCAAAGCTATGTTGTCTCGGCGCTGGCTCCTGAAGGGAAGAGTCCGACCGATTCAACCCTTTACCTTTTCGCCGCTGGTGCGCCTGGACTGTCGGTCGCCGGCCCATGGGATGGTCTCGGGATGCGCGCCAACGCTTCCGCGCCGATGATCCTTGAGGACGCCGAGGTCGGATCGAGTCTTCAGCTGACCGACGACGGAGCGGGCTTCAAGGCGATGCTGGAAATCGTGCTTCCGCTGTTCAACCTCGGGACATCGGCGGTCGCGCTAGGCCTTTGCCGGGCCGCCGTGGCGGGGACCACAGCTCACCTCAAGAGCGCTCGCTTCGAGCATCTGGGCCAGAGCCTCGGCGAGAGCCTGCCGACGCTTCGCGCGCAACTTGCGACAATGCAAATCGACACTGATGGGCTCGCCGCGCGCGTCGACGATCTCGTCGGTCACCTCGAGCGCCCCCGAGATACCACCATGCTGCGCGTGCTCGAGTGCAAAGCGTCGGCGGGTGATGTTGCTATCGGCGTCACTTCGGCGGCGATGCGGGTGTGCGGAGGTGCTGCGTTTTCCAAGCATCTGGCCATCGAGCGATTGTTCCGCGATGCCCATGCAGGCGCGGTCATGGCGCCGACGGGCGATGTTCTGCGTGAATTCATCGGCAAGGCCGTGTTGGGAATACCGCTGTTCTGAGCGCGGCAGGGTTGCCCTGCTGGCCGCCTCGGATCGCGATTGATCGCATTTGAAATCAGGCGTGACAGGCGAGGAGTAATCATGAGCCAGACGATCTGGGTAGGTGCCGTCGCATACGATCCGAAGGTGGTCAGTATCTGGGAGGGCATGCGACGCTACTTTCACGAGGAGGCGCATCTCGCCGTCGAGGTCGTATTGTTTCAGAGCTACGAGGCCCAGGTCGCAGCGCTGCTGGCTTTGCCGGGCGAGCGGCTGCCGCGGATCGACATCGCATGGAACACGAACCTCGCCTATGTCCAGGCCGATGCCTGGAGCGACAAGCGCTGCCGCCCGATCGCGATGCGCGACACCGACGTCGGCTGGATGACCAAGATCGTTGCGGTCACCGGTGGGCCGGTCGCTACGCTTGGCGATCTCAAGAACCGGACCCTGGCGCTCGGCAGCCGCGACAGCGGCCATGCGGCAATCCTCCCGGTTTATTTTCTAGAGCGCGAGGGACTGATTGAGGGGGAAGACTACCGAACGCTGCGCTTCAACACGGACCTCGGTAAGCACGGTGACACGGGGACGAGCGAGTCCAACGTCGTTCGCGCGGTGCTCGACGGCCGCGCCGATGCCGGCGCAATCGGCAGCCCATTCTGGAACGCGGTGCGTACAGAGCGTCTGGTGCCGGAAGGTGCGCTGACCGAAATCTGGACCTCGCCGCCATATAATCACTGCATGTTCACTGCCCGATCCGATCTGGACCCCGCGTTGGAGCAGCACTTTGCCAAAGCACTATTCGCCATGAGCTACGAAAACCCGACGCATCGCGCTGTGCTCGAGGCCGAAGGGCTGCGCCAGTGGATAGCGCCGCAGCTTGCAGCCTACGCCGAATTGCGGGAAGCATCGGCGCAACAAGGCTTCTTAACGCGCCCCTCGGCTTAGCGATAGAGAGCTCCGCCCCTATCAGGCGCAATTGAAGATCATTGCCAACCGGCGCTGATGCTCATTTTCGCGATCAAAGGCACGGCGCACGGCTGCAAAGGATTCGGCGAGCGGAAAGATGTCGTGGCTGACCAGCAGGTCCTTATCCTCTGCGCCGACCGGATGCCAAAACACGCCTTCGGCGGTAATCGTTACTTCAGGAACCAGATCCGCCCTAGCCAACGCAATGCCCTGTGTGGCGGAGCCTCGCAGGACAATCCGCCGGATTACGCGGTTCTCCTCGCTGACGTGATGGGCATCCAGGAAGCTGCGGAATTCCTCGGCTTCCGCGTCACTTGACACCGTCGCCGCCAATCGCACCCGGAATCCTTCGGCGCACGCCAGCTCAACTCCTCTCAAGGCGCGTGCCCAGGTTCCCTTTCCACGGTGGCCGTCGTGGCGCTCCGGCGTCGGACTATCCAGGCTGATCTGAAATGTTACGCGCTCGCGCGGCAATGAGCGCAGCGTTGCGAGCCGACGTCCGGCAAACAGCATGCCGTTGGTGAGGACCGTGGTCGGCGCCGCCGCCGCGCATGCGGCAAGGATCTCGCCGATATCTGGCAACATGAATGGCTCGCCGCCGGTCACAAAGATTTCCCCCACACTGAGCTCGGCCGCCTCGACAGCGATACGTCGCACGCGCTCGATACCAAGAGCCCGCCGCGGAGCTTTGGGTGAGGAGCGCACGCAGCAGTAATCGCAGCTTAGGTTGCAGTCGAAGTTCGTATAAAGCCATAGACGAGAGCCGACCGGCCGATCTTCGACGCTTTCAGGAGTCTCTCCGTACCGAACTACCCAGCGGGTGCGACCTTGTTCGACCGCCACGTCAACCAAACTGTTACGGGTGAAGCGACACCATGCCTCAAGGTCGGGGCCGATGCTTGGATCGCCGCTGATCAAGGCCACCAGGTCGCCCTTACGGCTGCGGCGCAGCGCGTCTATCAAATCAGCCAGGAGGCCCGAGGCAAATGTCTTGGTGCCGGCATCGAGTTCGAGCTTAGCGGCCGTTCTCATAAGGCGATAATATAGGTTTTGCCCAAGGAACCAAAGCGGTGTAGCGCAAGCTTGCTGCGCCGATCGGCTGGGATGTCTTTCCGCCTACAGGCATTCTGGCTTCTCATCCTCTACCAACTGCCCGACCGACGAGTCTGAGTGGCTGTTTTGGAATATCCGGCCAGGACGTGGCATCTCGAGATGACCACCGTTTCTTTCTTGCGAGCACGGACGGCGTCCAGGCTTGACCGTCGTCGCACTCCTGTGATGGAGGCGAAGCCACTCCGTTCAATGATAGCGGAATGCGGATTTGCCCCTCACCGTCGATCACCACCTCCGCTGCGCCAGCTTCCTTGGCGGCGCGGATCACGCGAGCAATTTCACCTTGAGTGATCTTGGCAGGACGACGCGGCATGGAGCGCACTAGAATCCCAGTGCTCGTCAGAACAGTGATGAAATGGGCCAGACAATTGTGAAGGATTTAGCTGGCTGACCGCAACTAGAGGGCTGGACACCTTAGCGCGATGCGGCCTTCAGGCTGCGTGCGGTTATCTCTTTAGGGCGGCGCACCACTTTCCAGTGGCGAATAAGTGCTCTTCGAGTAGTTTCAAAAAGAAACTATCATATATTTCAATGACTTACGCGCTTGGTGCGCTCGGAGGGACTCGAACCCCCACGGTGTTACCCACTGCCACCTCAAGGCAGCGCGTCTACCAGTTCCGCCACGAGCGCTAGGAGATGCCGGCCTGAGGTCGTTAGGCTGGCCGGATCAGCGGCCGCCGATCTAACAAATCCATCAGGGGGATACAAGCCTGCAAGGGCCCCGAATTCCACAAGCTTGGCAGGAAAGTTTCCGGCCCCTTCCCCAGGGATCGGCCCTATCGGGCGCCCAGGACGCTCCCGCGTGCCCGGCCCGCGACCGCGTCCCCGGGGCGCTACCGCGTCCCCGGCGTGCGCGGCAGCATCTGCTTGACCTCGACCGCGATCCGGTTGCGATCGACCAGCACGACGCCGGAGGCGACCGGCAAATTGTTGGCCAAGACCTTGACCTCGTCGGCCTCGGTTGCGTCCAGCTCGATGATGGCGCCGCGGGAAAGACGTAATACCTGATGGATCGGCATGGTGGTCGTGCCGAGGACGACCATGAGATCCACGGTGACTTTATCGAGAGTGGGCACTGTCAGGACCGCCGCAACTTGGGACTTTGAACCAAAGGACTTGGTATTTGCTCCCGTGATGATCACCACGTTATGGTTAGCTAATGGTTAATTCGCCTAAAAGCCCCCGCCAAAACCAGCGTCAAGAGCTGGATTTGACGTCGTTTTCCGCCGCCGGCGGCGAGCCCGTCGCGTGGCTTATCTCGGACGCTCCGGTGCCCTATCCGGACGCGGTGGCCGCCATGGAGGCCCGCGTCGCGGCGATCGCCGCGGGCGAGGCTCCCGAGTTGGTCTGGCTGCTCGAACATCCCCCGCTCTACACCTCCGGCACCTCGGGCAAGGAATCCGACCTGCTCGATCCCCGATTCCCGACCTTTGCGACTGGACGGGGCGGCCAGCTCACCTACCACGGCCCCGGCCAGCGGGTGGCCTATGTCATGCTCGACCTCAAGCGCCGCCGGCCGGACGTCCGGGCCTATGTCGCGAGCCTGGAGGAGCTGATTCTGCGCACGCTGGCCGCCTTCAACGTCCGCGGCGAGCGGCGCGAGGACCGGGTCGGCGTCTGGGTGAAGCGGCCCGACAAGGGGCCTGAGCACGAGGACAAGATCGCGGCGATCGGCGTCCGGCTGAAGCGCTGGGTGTCATTCCATGGCATTGCCATCAACGTCGAGCCGGAGCTGTCGCACTTCGACGGCATCGTGCCCTGCGGCGTCGCCGATCCCCGCTACGGCGTCACCTCGCTGGTCGATCTCGGCCAGCTCGTGACCATGGCCGATGTCGACATCGCGCTCCGGCAGGCGTTCGAGGAGCTGTTCGGGCCGACCCGCGCGCTGCTGCCAGAAGCGGCAGTCTAACATTTATTATTTGTTCGAGGCCGATCGCGCGTGTTCTCCGCTCGCCGCGGAATCGGCTATGTTTGATTCTGGTGCCGCCCGCGCCTCCCCCCTCCGCCGGGAAAGCAGACGTCATGCCGGGCGATTCGATCATCGGACCGACTGTTCGAGCGCCAGGCATAAGGAGGGATTGCGCTTTCTGCTCGCAATGGGAGGTTCTCTCGATGAAGTTGTCTGCACCCATTTATCGTCTGAAGCGAAACGCAAAGCGCCTGTCGCACGAGCAAGGCATTCCGCTCCACGCCGCGCTTGACCGCATCGCCACGGCGGAAGGCTTTTCCGCCTGGAGCATGCTGGCGGCGAAAGCTGCCGCGGTGACGCCGGCCAACAGGCTGTTTCCGCAATTCCGGCCGGGCGACCTCGTGCTGGTCGGCGCGCGCCCCGGGCAAGGTAAGACACTGATGAGCCTCGAGCTTGCCGTCGAAGCCATGCGGTCGGGCCATCGCGCTGCGTTCTTCTCGCTCGAGTATACCGAGAAAGACGTTCTGGACCGCCTCAGCGCGATCGGCGTAGACCCCGTGCAGTTCGACAAACTGTTCGAGATCGATTGCTCAGACGCCATCAGCGCCGACTACGTCGTGAAGCAAATGGCCGCAGCTCCCCGCGGCACAGTCGTGGTGATCGACTATCTGCAACTGCTCGACCAGAGGCGGGACAACCCCGACCTCTCCGTTCAGGTGCGCGCGCTGAAATCGTTCGCACGCGACGGGGGATTGATCGTCGTCTTTATCGCACAGATCGATCGATCCTATGATCCCTCAGTCAAGCCCTGCCCCGATCTCAGCGATGTCAGGCTGCCGAATCCGCTGGACCTGAAGCTGTTCGACAAGACGTGCTTCCTGAACAATTCCGAGGTTCAGTTCCGGGCGGCGAGCTGAAATTCGGGCCGCGGGTGAGATCATCACCCGCGGCTTCCTGTCTCACGCCGCCTTGAGCGAAACCTCGAGCTTGCCGGCGATGTAGCGCCGCTCCTGGGTCAGGCCGCCAAAGCCATAGGCATCGCCCTTGACCTCGTCGACGTGCAGATAGGTCTCGGGATGCAGCGGGCCCAAAATCTCGGCCATGCGCTTGAACATGGCAGCGAGATAGGCAGCTTTCTCGTCCTTGGTGTTGGTGCCTTCGCTGACGTGGATGTCGATCCAGTAGCTCGCAAGCTTCTGCTCGGCGAGCGACTTGCCGCCGGCGAACCAGTCGCCCGCATCGACCGATTTCACGATGATGGCGGTCACCTCGGGATCCTTGTGCAGGATCTTTGCGGTGAGCTCGGACACGGCGTTCGCGATGTCGGCCTTCAGCGACGGCGACTGGCGGGACGTGGTGTAGGATACGGTGATCAGGGGCATGCTGGTTCTCCCAAGAATGTCGCGCGATTTGCGCGGCGTCGGTGAGAAGCTAGACCTCCGCTCATCATTTTGGTATCTTATCTCTGTTGATACCAGTGATAAAGCTTTATAATGACAGCTACGCTCGACATCGCCACCGTTCAGGCTTTTCTGCTGGTTGCCGACCTCCAGAGCTTTACGCGCGCCGCCGAAGCGCTCGGCACGACGCAGGCGGCGGTCAGCCTCAAGCTGCAACGGCTGGAGGCGTTACTGGGAAAACGTCTCGTCGAGCGTTCGCCGCGCGCGGTCCGGCTCACCGCCGACGGCGCCGCGTTCCTCGATCGCGCCCGCGCGCTGATCGCGGCGCATGACCGCGCGCTGTCGGGTGAGGCGGCGACCGCGCAGTCGCTTTCCCTCGGCATCTCCGACCACGCCGCGGGCCCTGAGCTGGTGCCGCTGCTCGAACGACTGCATGCGATGTCTGCGAATCTCACCCTCGCCGTCACCATCGGCTTCTCGCGCGAAATGCAGGATGCTTATGACGCGGGAGAACTCGACGCCGTGATCGTCCGCCAGGAAGGCAGCCGCCGCGGCGGCGAAAAATTGGCCGAGGACGAGTTTGGCTGGTTTGCCGCACGCCGCCTCACGCTGCCGAAGGGCGAGCCGCTGCCGCTCGCAACGCTCGCCCCGCCCTGCGGCGTCCGCGCCATCGCCGTGCGCGCGCTCGACAAAGCCGGCATCGCCTGGCGCGAACGCTTTGTCGGCGGCGGCGTCGCCGCGGTGGTGGCGGCCGCGCTTGCCGGGCTCGCCACCGCACCGCTGGCGCGGCGGATCGCACCTCCCGGATTGGTCGACATCGGGCCGGCGCAGAAGCTGCCGAAACTCGGCAGCTCGAAGGTGATGCTACATTCGAAGGTCAGCGATCCCGCCAAGCTGGCGGCGCTGCGCGCGGTGGCGGCGACCTTCCGGAGCATGCCGGCTTGAGACCGCGAACGCTCACAGGATCGCTTCGAGCGCGCTGCGTGGCGTCTCGTGGGGGTGGTGGCCGATCTGCATACGGCCCCTGATGTTTGCCTAAAAATGTCCCAGATCCCGGGAACCAATCCGCCGCCCCCAGCGTTTGTCCCCGTCGAGGCGGGGTCCGGAATGGTAAAAAAGTCTAATCAACAGAGAGACTTGTTCGAGAGCGAACGCAGTTTCCGGCTGTTGGTCGAAGGCGTTGCGGACTACGCCCTCTATATGCTCGATCCCGCCGGGATCATCACGAGCTGGAACATCGGCGGCGAGCGCATCAAGGGCTACGCGCCCGATGAGATCCTCGGCCAGCATTTTTCCCGTTTCTACACCGAGACCGACCGCGCCAATGGCAAGCCCGCGCGCGCTCTGGGCATCGCGCGGGAAAGGGGCCGCTACGAGGAGGAAGGCTGGCGCGTCCGTAAGGACGGCACGTTCTTCTGGGCCAGCGTCGTGATCGATCCGATCTACGAGGACGGCGAGCTGGTCGGCTTCGCCAAGATCACGCGCGACATCACCGAACGCCGCAATACGCAGATCAAGCTCGAAACGATGCAGAAGCAGCTCGCCGAAGCCCAGAAGTTCGATGCACTCGGGCAGCTCACCGGCGGGGTCGCCCACGACTTCAACAATCTCCTGATGATCATCAGCGGCAGCCTCCACATGCTGAAGAGAGGGGCCAAGGACGAGGCCAAGCTGCAGCGCGCGATCTCGGCCATCGAGACCGCCGCCAAGCGCGGCGCGGCGCTGACCAACCAGCTGCTCACCTTCGCGCGGCGACAGAGCGTCAATCCGCAGGCGATCGACTTCGCCGAGCGTATCGCCGCGATCCGCGAGGTGCTCGATGCCGGCGTCGGCAGCTCCGTGCGCCTCGCCTTCGACATCAGCCCCGATCTCTGGCCGATCAAGACCGACGTCTCCGAACTCGAGACCGCGCTGCTCAATCTCGTCATCAATGCCCGCGATGCGCTGCCCGACGGCGGCACGGTGACGATCGGTGCGCACAACGTCGTGCTGCATGAGGACCCCTTCGCCGGCAGGTTCGTCGCGATCAACGTCACCGATACCGGGCTTGGCATTCCCGATGACGTCCTCGACAAGATCTTCGAGCCGTTCTTCACGACCAAGCCGATCGGAAAGGGCACTGGCCTTGGCCTCTCCCAGGTGCACGGCTTTGCTCATCAGGCGGGTGGAACGGTCAAAGTCGCAAGCGAGCTCGGCAAGGGGACCACCTTCACCATCCTCCTGCCACGCGCAGACGACGCGCCATCACGTGAGACGGCGGGAGCATCACCGTTCCGCGGCAGCGGCACGGTGCTGCTGGTCGAGGACAATCCCGAGGTCGCATCCGTCAGCGTCGGCCTGCTAGAACAGCTCGGCTACAGCGTGCGCAGGGTCGCTGATGCCGAAGCCGCGTTGCGCGAGATCGAGACGAACGGCGTCGACTTCGTCTTCTCGGACATCGTCATGCCCGGCAAGATGGACGGGCTCAGCCTCGCCCAGCATCTGCGCCAGATCCGCCCCGGCCTGCCGATCCTGCTCGCCACCGGCTATAGCGAGGTCGCCGCAGGCGTGCGCGGCGATTTCCCGATCCTGCGCAAGCCCTATGAGATCCACGAGCTGAGCGAGGCCATTGCCAAGCTGCCACGGTGATTGTTCTCTTCGAGAGCTTGAGGCACCGAAGCCTCCTCGCCGTCATGGCCGGGCTTGTCCCGGCCATCCACGTCTAGCCCCGTCGCACGAAGAACGTGGATGCCCGGGACTAGCGGGGATGACGACCTGTTGCGAGCGTTCACACCGTCGGCAACACCGAAAATGCCTCCCCTGCCCGGCGCAGGTTTAGTTCATCCGCACCGGCGGTCTCGCTGGTGACGCTGTCGACGCGTGAGGACGGCGGGCCGTGGCGGCACAGTGCCACCATGTCGGCGACGTGCTTGGGCGCGCCCGCGAACAGCGCCTCGACGCTGCCGTCGCGGCGGTTGCGGACCCAGCCTTCGAGACCGCTGGTGGTCGCCTGGTACTCGACCCAGGCGCGGTAGCCGACGCCCTGGACCCGACCGCGGATCATGACCTGGAGGATCGCCCTGCTCATTTTTTCAGCCCAAGAAAGTTGGCGCTGCGCGTCTTCACGTCGGCTTCGCGCATGACGCGGTTGATCAATTCCGCTGCGGGCAATCCCTTCAGCGCTTTCGGCGCTGTGCCGTCACGCAACGCTTTCTGAACCTCGTACACGGCCTGCGTTGCAGCCGCGATCGGAGCATGCCCCTGGAGGGCGATGCGCACGCGTTGGCTCTCGAGATAGTCGGTCGCCTTCAATTCCTCCGGAGCGCCGCCGAGCACGAGCGGCAGGTGCGTGGCGGATGCGATGGCCGCAAGCTCCGCCCGCGACTTGATGCCGGTGAAGAACAGCGCGTCCACACCGGCGGCCTCATAGGCCACGGCGCGCCGGATCGCATCTTCGATCGAAGTGATCGAGGCAGCTCCAGTGCGGCCCATGATCACGAGCGAGGGATCGCTGCGGCCGTCGAGCGCCGCCTTCATCTTGCCGACGCCTTCCTCGAGCGGGATCAGCTGCGTCTTCGCCTCGCCGAACGCCGCCGGCAGCAGCGTGTCCTCGATGGTGAGCCCGGCAGCCCCCGCTGTCTCCAGCTCCTGCACCGTTCGGCGCACGTTCAGAGCATTGCCATAGCCGTGATCGGCATCGACGAGGACGGGGAGCGCGGAGGCGCGCGACATCCGCCGCATCTGCTCGGCAAGCTCGGTGAGCGTGATCAGCGTGACATCGGGATCGCCGAGCACGGCGAGCGAGGCCACCGAACCGCCAAACATGCCGAGCGGAAAGCCGAGGTCCTCGGCAATGCGGATCGAGATGGCGTCGTAGACCGAGCCGGGACGGACGCAAGTCCCGCCCGACAGGATCGATCGCAGTTTCTCGCGGCGGGAACGAAAGGCCATGGTGCTGTCTCGGTTAAATCACGGAGGCCGCAGCATACCCCGTCATTGCGAGCGAAGCGAAGCAATCCAAAAATGTATCCGCGGAAACAGACTGGATTGCTTCGTCGCTTCAGCGCAGAATTGCTTTGCAATTTTGTCGCCCGCTCCTCGCAATGACGGTGGTTGCGGGCAGACCGCCCGCCTCACTCACACGTTTACGCAAACTCCAAAATCAGCGCGTCCACCGCGAGCGTGGCGCCGGCGCTGGCGTGGATCTTCTTCACGGTGCCGTCCTGCTCGGCGCGCAGCACGTTCTGCATCTTCATGGCTTCGACCACCGCGAGCGTCTCGCCGGCCTTGACCTCCTGCCCTTCGTTCACGGCGATCGAGACCACGAGGCCCGGCATCGGACAGAGCAGCTTCTTGCCGGTATCGGAGGCCGTCGTCACCGGCATCAAGCGTGCCGAGGCCGCTTCCGCCTCGGTCCAGACATAGACCGGCACCTCGACGCCCTGATGCGCGAGGCGGATGCCATTGGCAATCGGCCGCGTCTGCACCGCGATGAACTGGCCGTCGATGGTGCCCTGCCAGACCGGATCGCCGGGCTTCCACGGTGACTGCAACAGATGCGCATTGCCGGCCTTGCCCTCGGCATCGATGAAGCGCACCGCGATCGCCTCGCTCTCGCGTCCGACCTCGAGCAGGATCTCCTGGTGATCGAGCCAGACCGCGCGACGACGCTCGCGCTGTACGATGCGGCCGCCTAACTGGCCCGAGATCTGCCGCTTGCGCTCGCCAAGCACATGATCGATGGCGGCGCCGACCGCAGCGATCCGCCGCGCGACCTCGCCTTCGGGCACGCGCACCGCAAAGCCCTTCGGGAATTCCTCGGCGATGAAGCCGGTCGAGAGCCGGCCTTCGCGCCAGCGCGGATGATGCATCAGCGCGGACAGGAACGGGATGTTGTGACGGATGCCGTCGACATAGAACGCGTCCAGCGCGGTCGCCTGCGCTTCGATCGCGGCGGCGCGCGAGGGTGCATGCGTGACCAGCTTGGCGATCATCGGATCATAATGGATCGAGATCTCGCCGCCCTCCTGCACGCCGGTGTCGTTCCGCACGGTGATGCCATCCTTGCTGGCTTCCGCCGGCGGGCGGTATTTCACCAGGCGCCCGATCGAAGGGAGGAAGTTGCGGAACGGATCTTCGGCATAGAGGCGCGATTCCACCGCCCAGCCGGTGAGCGTGACGTCCCTCTGCGCGATGGCGAGCTTCTCGCCGGCGGCAACGCGGATCATCTGCTCGACGAGATCGATGCCGGTGACGAGCTCGGTGACGGGATGCTCGACCTGGAGACGCGTGTTCATCTCCAGGAAGTAGAAGCTCTTGTCCTGCCCTGCAACGAACTCGACGGTGCCGGCGGAATCGTAGTGCACGGCCTTGGCCAGCGCGACGGCCTGCTCGCCCATCTTGCGGCGGGTTTCTTCGTCGAGCAGCGGCGACGGCGCCTCCTCGATAACCTTCTGGTTGCGGCGCTGGATCGAGCATTCACGCTCGCCGAGATGGATCACGTTGCCGTGCTTGTCGCCCAGCACCTGAATCTCGATGTGGCGGGGATCGACGATGAACTTCTCGACGAAGACGCGGTCGTCGCCGAACGAGGCCTTGGCCTCGGCCTTGGCGAGGTTGAAGCCTTCGGCGACCTCCGCCTTGGAGTTCGCGATACGCATGCCCTTGCCGCCGCCGCCGGCGGAGGCCTTGATCATCACGGGATAACCGATCTCGTCGGCGATGCGGACCGCGTGCTTGTCGTCCTCGATGACGCCGAGATAGCCCGGCACGGTCGAGACCTTGGCCTTGGCGGCCGCCTTCTTGGATTCGATCTTGTCGCCCATCGCCGCGATCGCGCCGGGGTTCGGGCCGATGAAGACGAGGCCGGCCGCCTCCAGCGCGCGCGGAAACGCCTCGCGCTCGGACAGGAAGCCGTAGCCGGGATGCACGGCCTCGGCGCCGGTCTTGCGGCAGGCGTCCACGATCTTCTCGATCACCAGGTAACTCTCGGCCGCAGCCGGCGGGCCGATCAGCACGGCCTCGTCGGCCATCTCGACATGGAGGGCATCGCGGTCGGCCTCGGAATAGACCGCAACCGTCTGAACGCCCATCCGGCGGGCAGTCTTGATGACCCGGCAGGCGATTTCGCCGCGATTGGCGATCAGAATGCGTTTGAACATGCTTTTCTTGAGTCTCGACCTTGGGCGGGGACCCTTTCCTGGCCGTCGGGGCCTATGGGAAATGGGCCGTGTGGCTCCCGTGGTACATCAAAATGGGCCGGAGGCAACGGTCTAAATCCCTCCCCTCTGGCGTACCAGCGCAAGACCGGAACGGGCTTGCGGAACGGGGCCGGCGGGCCCTGGCACCGCCTACGGCTTCCCGGCCTTGGCTACGTCCCGCACGAGGCTGTGAACAAAACCCAGTTTGGCGATCACGGCGGGCGACAGGATGAAGGGATAGAGGTCGCGCAGGCCCATGGCGCGGTTGACGCTGTTCATGGCGAAGGTAAAGGGCAGCCATGCGCTGACCAGCGCCTCCACATCCCGGGCCTCGTAGGAGTTGAAACGAATGCGCGTCGTCAGCTCCCCGTCGCGGTCGACCTTGGGGCGTACCTCCATGCCGAACTCGGCGGTCATCTCCAGCGTGTCGACGATGTGGAGATAGTGCGCCCAAGTCTCGGCGAAGTCCTCCCACGGATGCGTCGTCGCGTAGGCGGAGACGTAGTTCTGCTGCCAGTCCGGCGGCGCGCCTTCGGCATAATGGCGCTGCAAGGCCTGGCCGTAATCGGCCGAATCGTCGCCGAACATGGCGCGGCATTGGTCGAGCTTGCCGCCGTCCCGCACCAGCACGTCCCAGAAATAGTGTCCGACCTCGTGGCGGAAATGCCCGAGCAGCGTCCGGTAGGGCTCGCCCATCTCGAGCCGGCGCCGCTCGCGCTCGATGTCGTCGGCCTCGGTGAGCGCGATCGTGATCAGGCCGTTGTCATGACCGGTCATGACCTTCTCTCCGCTGTGCGGATCGTCGGCGAGGAAATTGAAGATCAGCCCATGCGCGGGATTGTCCTGCCGGGTCTGGAGCGGCAGCTTCCAGCGGATCAGGGAATAAAACAGGCGGTGCTTTGCCACCTCCAGCTCGCGCCAGCCGGCGAGCTGCGCCGGATCCGACAGATCCGGCACGATGCCGTTGTGACGACAGGCGCGGCAGTAGCCCGTGCCGTCGCCAGTATCCGTCAGCCAGTTGCAGGAATCGTATTCGGCATTGCGGCACAGCATGCGGCTTTCGCCCTTGTCGGTCAGCGTCTTCCAGGCCTCGCCGTCGGGCTCGACGGCCGACATCGTCTCCTTCTCCGGCAGGAAGGCCACGCGGTGACCGCAGCGTTCGCAGGCGCGGTTCTCGAAATAGAGGACGTTGCCGCAGGCCTGGCAGACAAAGAGCTTCAAGATTTAGCCTCTTCGCAAAGGGAGTCTTGTGGAATCAGAGTTGTCGCGCCTCGCAGATACGCGCACAGAGGGCGCATCGTTCCAACGTCAGGAACAAATAGCCGGTGGAGGCATTCGTTCATACCCGCCGGAATCCGCGCCCCTTCCCTGCATATTCCCTTCTAAGCGATGGCCATCACGCTCCGTCTGTGTGAATATCGGTCCGGCACGTGCGCACCCGCATGACAACGGCCCATGCCTTGAACAAACCCTTGCCCGAGACAATCGCTGCCGAAAGGCTGCGCCAGCACCTCGAAGACGTCGCGCGCGAGCGTGACAACGCCTATCGCGCGCTTCAGGAGCGCGAGGCCGAGCTCGCGCGCATCCAGCGTATCGGCAAGGTCGGTGGCGTCGAGGTCGACTTCCGTGAGGGCTTCAAGAACCGTCGCTCGCCCGAATATCTGATGATCCATGGGTTGCCCCCGGAGGCCGCGGACGAGACGCACGAGGACTGGGTCAACCGCATCCATCCCGAGGATCGCGACGCGACCGTCAAACATTTCTTCGAGGCTCTCGCCGGAACGAGCGAAGACTACACCGCCGAATACCGCATCATCCGCCCCAATGACGGCGAGACCCGCTGGATTCGGGTCGTTGCCAAGATCGAGCGCGACAAGGACGGCCGCGCCATCCGCCTCGTCGGCGCCCACATCGACATCACCGCCCAGGCGCTCGCGCGCGAGACGCTGCGCGAGAGCGAGGAACGCTTCCGGCTGATCGCCGACAGCGCGCCGGTGCCGATCTGGGTGACCAAGCTCGACCGCAAGCGCTCCTTCGCCAACCAGGCCTATGTCGATTTCGTCGGCCTGCCCTATGATCAGGCCATCGACTTCGACTGGCGCAGGGTGTTGCATCCGGACGACCTGCCGCATGTGCTCCAGCAATCCGTCCAGGGCGAAGCGTCGCTAAAGCCGTTCGTGCTGGAAGCACGCTACAAGAATGCCAAGGGGGAATGGCGCTGGCTGCGCTCGGAATCGCAGCCGCGCTGGGACCCGACCGGCAAGCATATCGGCTTCATCGGCGTCGCCCACGACATCACCGCGGCCAAGCAGGCCGAGATCGAGCTCCGGCAGCTCAATGAGACTCTGGAAGAGCGCATCGCCCAGCGCACCGCCGAGCTCGAATCCAACGAGGCGCGGCTGCGTGCGATCCTGGAGACCAGCAACCAGTATCAGGGCCTCGTCAATCTCAGGGGCGAGTTGCTTTACGCCAACAAGACTGCGCTTGACGGCATCAAGGCGAATTCCTCGGACGTCATCGGAAAGCCGTTGTGGGAGACTCCCTGGTTCAGCGCAACGGAGGGCATGAGCGCGCTGGTGCGCGACGCCTTCGATGCCGTGCTCAAGGGCGAAGCCGTGCGGCTGGAGATGCGGCTGCGCCTTCCCATCGGCGAGCGCGATTTCGAATTCGGCATGCGCCCCGTGCTCGACCGCCACGGCAACATTACCGGCGCCGTGCCCGAGGCCGTCGACATCACCGAGCGCCGGCGCGGCGAGGAAGCGCTGCGACAGTCGCAGAAGATGGAGGCGATCGGCCAGCTCACCGGCGGCGTCGCGCACGACTTCAACAATCTCCTCACCATCATCCGTTCGGCGACCGACTTCCTGCGCCGCCGTGAGCTGCCGGAGGAGCGCCGCCGCCGCTATGTCGACGCCATCTCCGAGACGGTCGAGCGGGCCTCCAAGCTGACTGCACAGCTGCTGGCGTTCGCGCGGCGGCAGCCGCTCAAGCCGCAGATCTTCAATGTCGGCAGCCAGGTCGAGGGCGTCGCGCAACTGATCCGTCCGCTGGTCGGAGGCCGCATCGAGATCGCGGTCGAGGTTGAGGATGCCGGCTGCTTCACCGTGGCCGACATCGCGCAGTTCGAAAGCGCGCTGATCAATCTCGCCGTCAACGCCCGCGACGCCATGAACGGCGAAGGCGGCCTCACCATCGCCGTCCGCAAGGTCTTTGGGATTCCGAGCCTGCGCGCACAATCGGCGCGCGGCGGCGACTATGTCGCCATCTCGGTCACCGACACCGGCTGCGGCATCGCGCCGGAGCATCTCGACCTGATCTTCGAGCCCTTCTTCACCACCAAGGAGGTCGGCAAGGGCACCGGGCTCGGCCTCAGCCAGGCCTTCGGCTTCGCAAAACAGTCCGAGGGCGACATTGCGGTGACGAGCAGGCAAGGCAAAGGCGCGACCTTCACCATCTATCTGCCGCAGGCACAAAGCCCTGCGACGGACAAGGAAGCCGCGGCACTGACCCATGAGGCCGCGGCCACCGGGCGCGGCTACCGCGTGCTCGTGGTCGAGGACAACGACGAGGTCGGCCGCTTCTCCACCGAGCTGCTGGAGGATCTCGGCTATGTCGTCCGCCGCGTCGCCAGCGCCGATGCGGCCCTGACCATCCTCGGTGAAAACGAATTCGCCGTCGATCTCGTCTTCTCCGACGTCATCATGCCCGGCATGAATGGCGTCGAGCTCGCCAGCATCATCCGCGAGCGCTATCCGGGCCTGCCCGTCGTGCTCACCTCTGGCTACAGCAACGTGCTCGCCGAGAATGCGCATCGCGGTTTCGAGCTGATCCAGAAGCCCTATTCGGTGGAATCGCTGTCGCGTATCCTGCGCAAGGCGATCACGGAGAAGCTGTCGGTGGTAAGGTGAGTTTGATGGGCGCACCGCGTTGCCGCGCATTCCGTCATTGCGAGCGCAGCGAAGCAATCCAGACTGCCTCCGCGGAAAGACTCTGGATTGCTTCGCTGCGCTCGCAATGACGGCTCGGGCGCGCTGTCCTAAGCAACGGATATCGATGACATGAAACCCGCGCTCCTCTCCGCCTGGCAGACCTGGGCGATCCTCTCCGCCTGCTTTGCGGCGGTGACCGCGATCTTCGCCATGATCGGCGGCGGCGCGGTGCTGCTCGCGGTCAAGTTTTGAGGAGCCGGACGTGATCCGCGGAACCAGGCCGACATCACGATGGTTGCTGCCGGGGCCATTGAGCCTCGACCGAGAGACCCGATGTCGAGCGCGAACTCCGATCAGACGAGGCGCGCCGGCCGCGCGCTGGATGCGGCCAACTTCTTCCTCGCAGATGTCCGCGATGGGCTGGGGCCCTATCTCGCGGTCTATCTGCTCACCGAGCAGCGCTGGGATGAGGCGCGCATCGGCCTCGTGATGTCGATCGCGACGATCGCCGGCATCGTGGCGCAGACGCCGGCTGGTCCGCTGGTCGATGCAACGCGGGCGAAGCGGCTCGCGATGGCGATAGCCGCGATTTTGGTGACGCTTGCCTCGCTATCGCTGCCGTTGTTTCCGACCTTCGGGCCGGTCGCGATCTCGCAGGGGATCGCCCAGGCTGCTGCTGTCATCTTCCCGCCCGCAATCGCGGCCGTCTCGCTCGGCATCTTCGGTCATGCCGCCTTCACCCGGCGGATCGGACGCAACGAGACCTTCAACCATGCCGGCAACGCTGTCGCGGCGGGTCTGGCAGGCGTCTTCGCCTATTGGTTCGGCCCGACCGTCGTGTTCTACCTGCTCGGCGCCATGGCGATTGCGAGTCTCGCCAGCATTGTCGCAATCCCCGAACGGGCCATCGACCATGATCTCGCCCGCGGTCTGCGCGACAGCAACGCCAGCACGGAGCCCGAACAGCCCTCGGGCCTCAGCGTACTCCTGACCTGCCGCCCACTGCTCGTCTTCGCAATCTGTGTGGTCCTGTTTCACCTGTCCAACGCGGCCATGCTGCCGCTGGTCGGGCAGAAGCTCGCGCTGCAGGACAAGAACATGGGCACCAGCCTGATGTCGGCCTGCATCGTCGCCGCGCAAGTCGTGATGGTGCCGTTCGCAATGCTGGTAGGCGCGAGGGCCGACCGCTGGGGCCACAAGCGCTTCTTCCTTGCCGCACTGTTGATCCTGCCTATCCGCGGCGTCCTCTATACGCTCTCGGACAATCCGTTCTGGCTGGTCGGCGTGCAGCTTCTGGACGGCGTCGGAGCCGGCATTTTCGGCGCAATCTTTCCCGTCATCGTCGCCGACCTCATGCGCAATACCGGCCGCTTCAACGTCGCGCAGGGCGCGGTCATCACCGCCCAGAGCATCGGCGCGGCGCTATCGACGACGCTTGCCGGCCTGGTCGTGGTCGGCGCTGGTTACAGCGCAGCATTTATCTCGCTCGGCACCGTGGCGGCGCTCGGCGCCGTGATCTGCTTCCTCGCTCTGCCGGAGACGCGGCAAAGCGCAGATGGCGATCTGCGGGGGAAGACACCGGCGTCCGCATCAGCTATCGCTGCCGAATAGATCTGGTTCACCTTGAGGACTGACCGTGCCGTCTGACGCCATCTGGGCCTGGAGCATCATCGTAGCCGCGACCGCAGGCGTCATCATCCGGCCCTTTCGCCTGCCGGAGGCGATCTGGGCCCTGATCGGCGCCGCTGCACTGGTGCTGCTCGGATTGCTGCCTTGGCAGGACGCGCTCACCGGCATCGAGAAGGGTGTCGACGTCTATCTCTTCCTGATCGGCATGATGCTGATCGCCGAGCTCGCCCGCCTCGAAGGCCTGTTCGACTATCTAGCCGCCTTTGCGGTCGAGCATGCGCGCGGCTCCCCGCAGCGGCTGTTCCTGCTGATCTACCTCGTCGGCACGCTGGTGACGGTGCTGCTCTCCAACGACGCCACCGCGATCGTACTGACGCCCGCCGTCTACGCCGCCACTCGCGCGGCCGGCGCCAAGCCGCTGCCTTATCTGTTCGTCTGCGCCTTCATTGCCAATGCCGCGAGCTTCGTGCTGCCGATCTCCAATCCGGCCAACCTCGTGGTGTTCGGCAAGCACATGCCGCATCTCGGAACGTGGCTGCGTCAGTTCGCGCTGCCGTCACTTGCCTCGATCGGGCTCACCTATGTCGCCCTGCGCCTTGCGCTGCACCGCGAGTTGAAGGACGAAACGATCGAAAAGAGTGTCCCTCACCCGAAACTCGGACGCGGCGGCCGTTTGACCGCCTATGGCATCGGCGCCATCGGCATCGTGCTGATCTGGGCCTCTGCGCTCGATCTGCAATTGGGCTTGCCGACATTCGTCTGCGGGACCGCGACGGCGGCCGCCGTGCTGCTGATCAACCGTCAATCGCCTATGCCTGTGCTGCGCGGCGTGTCCTGGAGTGTGCTGCCGCTGGTCGGTGGGCTCTTTGTCATGGTGGAGGCGCTGGTGAAGACCGGTGTGATCGCGCAGCTCAGCGGGCTGCTGCACCAAGCGGTGGCACAATCCGTCCCGCAGGCCGCCTGGAGCGTCGGCATTGCCACCGCGCTCGCCGACAACATCGCCAACAACCTTCCGGTCGGCCTCGTCGCCGGCTCGGTCGCCGCCAGCGATCATCTGCCCGTGCCTGTTGTCAGCGCCATCCTGATCGGCGTCGACCTCGGCCCCAATCTGTCGGTGACCGGCTCGCTCGCCACCATCCTCTGGCTGGTCGCGCTCCGGCGCGAGAAGATCGAGGTCGGCGCCTGGCTGTTCCTCAAGCTCGGCCTGCTGGTGACGCCACCCGCGCTGATCGCGGCGTTGGCGGCGGCAATCCGGTAAGAGACGCCGGGCTCAGCTTTCGAAATCGAGTGCAAGCTATTTGCGGTGCATCAATGCCGGCGGTGACACCGCGGCTAGAATTCCATTGTCGCGCAGGTCAGACGGATATGGCGACAAGGAAGGTTCGTCATGCAGATTCGATCGAAAGCATTGCCGCAGAGCTCCTCCCTGCGTCGCCCGATTCGCGGCGACGAGAGCCGGGCCGAGACGGCGCATCCGCTGCTGGTCTTCTCCGCAGTGGTGTTGTTTACCCTGTTCGCCATCGTGGAAATCGACCTCCACTCCGCCCAGCTTCAGGCGATCGGCCTGCTCGGCCATGGAGTCGGGATCGACCCGGTCTTCTTGAGCCCGTAGCCGCCGGCGCGCGACATCCCGAAATAGGCCCCGATCGCGGCGACGACGCCGCGACCGGGTCACGCTTCGTCAGTCGTTCTCGTAGCCGTAGACCTCCGGCAGGATGACGGTTGCAGCGAGCAATCCGATCACCGGGAAGATCGCCACGAACAGGGTGGCGTTGGCTTGTCCGATCGCCGCGAACAGCGTCGGGAACAGGAAGATCGCCAGGAAGGACGGCAGCTTCACGAACATGTAAGCGAAGCCGCTGGCGGTGCCGCGGTATCGCGGCCGCGCGACCATCGTCGGGATGGTCATGCAGTTCGACGCGTCCCAATAATGGCCCCAGAGCATCCCAGCCGCGGCGAACGGCAGCAGCATCTTGTTGTCCGTGTAGAGCGCAAACGCAGCGACCAGCAGTGACACCAGCACGATGGAGAAGCCGGCCATCGCGATGCCGCGATGGCCGATCTTCGGCGTCAGCAGCGGCCCGACCCACCCTGACAGGGCTGCGAAGGCAAACAGCGCCATCGTCACCAGATTGTTGCCGAGGATCGACGACACGCCGACCATTGCAAACAGCACCGGCAGGTAGAACGCAAAGGTCGAGAACTCGCTCGCCTGCGCGAAACAGGCGATCCAGCCATACAGCGTGGCACGCCAACGGATCGGATCCTTCTTGAGATCGGCGAGGAACGCGCGGGTCGATACCTTCGGCATCTCAACGTCCCGGTCCGGCAGCATGTCGAGATTGTCGTTGAACATCTCGCGCGCGACCTGCTTGGCCTCGCGGTAGCGCCCCTTCTGCACCAGCCACACCGCCGTCTCCGGCACGTCGTGGCGCATGATCAGGATGATCAGCGCCGGCACCGCGCCGAGGCCGAGCGTCACGCGCCACAACATCTCGTGGTTCATGTCGGTCAGCAGGAAGATCACGATGACGCCGATAGTCATGACCTCGCCGACCGCGAACATGAACTGCCAGCGGTTGCCCATGACCTCGCGCTCGCCCTTGGCCATGGATTCCATGATGTAGGTGTAGCCGGTCGAGATGTCCGACCCGAGCGGAATGCCGAGCAGGAAGCGGATCACGACGAGCCAGGTAACGTTGGGCACGAAGGCCTGCGCCAGCGCCAGCACGATGAACATCACCATCGTCACCAGGAACATGACGCGGCGGCCGATCTTGTCGGACAGCCAGCCGCCGAGCAGCGCGCCGATCAGGGCGCCTCCTTGCGTGCCGGCCGCGGCAAGGCCCAGCATCAGCGGATCGGGGTTGTACTGCTCCTTGATGAAGATCAGCACGAAGGCGATCGAATAGAGATCCCAGGCTTCGACCAGGATCGAGGCCATCATCAGCCAGCCGACCTTGTTGCCCTTGGGACTGTAGTTCGTGATGAGGTAGCGGACCGCGGCTTCGCTCGCGATCGGTTGTGGCATCGCCATCGTTGACATGCTTGGTCCTCTCTTCAAAACTCTCTACGTGCCGAGCAGCGGCTCGATGCTGCAATCGAGCAGGCGCGGGTCGATGCCCGCCTCCATGCCGGTGAATATCGCGTCCATGTAGTCGATCAGCGCATCGCTTGCCTTCACGGCATCCTCGACGCGGCGATTGGCGACCGCAGCGAGGATGGCGAGATGGCAATCGATCGTGCCCGACAGCTCGGTCTGTCCCGGCATGAAACGATGGTGGATGAAGCCGATGCGGCGATACAGGGTGTGCAGCGGCCGCAGCGTGTGGGCGAGGAAAGGCTCGCCGGCGGCCTCCAGCACCAGCGCGTCGATGCGACGGTCGATGCTGTTGAATTCGTCGAGGGTCAGGCTGGCGCGGCGCTCGCGCAGCAGGCGTTCGATGTGCAGTGCCTGATTGCGATGCGACAGGCTGGCGCGATCGGCCGCAAGGCGGATCACGAAGCGCTCCATGTCGCGGCGCAAACCCAGCAGCATGCGCTCACGCGCCAGATCAATCGGCGCGATATGCAGGCCGTGCCGCGGACGAATGATGATGAGCGTGTCGGCCGAGAGACGATTGACGGCATGATGAACCGGCGTGCGGCCGAACCCGGTGATCTGCTGCAATTCCAGCATGGTCATGAACTGGCCGGGTTTGAGCTCGCAATGAACGAGCAGCTCTTCGATCTTCTGATAGGCCAGCTCGAAGAAGTTGAGGCGATTGCGCCGGGAGGGCCTGCCCTCGCCGTCATCGTCGTTTCTCACCACCTCGAGCGCGCGCTTGCGCCGTGCCATGTCGTCCTCCCGTCAGCCAGCGCTCGCGATGCGAGGCGGCGTCTTGTTTGTGATATCCTTAAAACATGTTGTGATATATTACAAGCGGGCGTAAGACTGGACCTGCCCGTCGGATGGCGGCGCAGAAATGACAAACAAAACGGGCGCTATGGGCCCGACGGGAGGATTGTTGCCGTGAAGATCACGTCGATCGAGACCCTGCGCACCGAGGAGTTCTCCAACGTCATCTGGGTACGCATCCACACCGATACGGGCATGATCGGGCTCGGCGAGACCTTCTATGGCGCGGGCGCGGTCGAGGCACAGATCCACGACACCTTTGCCGGCCGCCTGCTCGGCCGCAATCCCCTGCACATCGAAGCCATCCACCGCGACATGCTGAACCTGCCGATGGCGCAGTCATCCACCGGCGTCGAATATCGCGCGGCCTCCGCGATCGACATCGCGCTGTGGGATCTGTTCGGCAAGGTCTGCGGCCAGCCGGTGCACCAGATGCTCGGCGGCCTCTGCCGTGACAAGCAGCGCATCTACAACACCTGCGCCGGCACGCAATATGTCCGCTCGACCAATATCAGCCCGGTCGCGAACTGGAATCTCGGCGCCTCCAAGGGGCCTTACGAGGATCTCGACGGCTTCATGCATCGCGCCGATGCGCTCGCCGAAAGCCTTCTGGAAAGCGGCATCTCCGCGATGAAGATCTGGCCGTTCGATCCGGCGGCCCAGGAGAACAAGGGTCTCTACATCACCGCCGCCCAGATGAAGCAGGCGATCGAACCGTTCGAGAAGATCCGCAAAGCGGTCGGCGACAAGATGGAGATCATGGTCGAGCTCCACTCGCTGTGGAATCTGCCGACCGCCAAGCAGATCGCGCGTGCGCTCGAGCCATACAAGCCGACCTGGTACGAGGACCCGATCCGCATGAACTCGCCGCAGGCGCTGGCTGAATATGCGCGCTCGACCGATGTCTGGGTCTGCGCCAGCGAGACGCTGGGCTCGCGCTTCCCCTACAAGGACATGCTCGACCGCGACGCCATGCACGTGGTGATGGCGGATTTGTGCTGGACCGGCGGCCTTACCGAGGGCCGCAAGATCGCCGCGATGGCCGAGACCTACCACCGGCCCTTTGCACCGCATGACTGCATCGGACCGATCGGCTTCATCGCCGCCATCCACATGTCGTTCAGCCAGCCCAACACGCTGATCCAGGAATCGGTGCGCGCCTTCTACAAGGGCTGGTACAATGAGCTCGTCACCACCATGCCCACGATCAAGGACGGTTTTGTCTATCCGATGGAAGGCCCCGGCCTCGGCGTCGATCTTCTGCCCGCCGTATTCGACCGCTCCGATCTGACCGTGCGCCGCTCCAACGTCTAAGGATTCCTGAGATGAGCACCGCCCTCTTCGACCTTTCCGGCCGCACCGCGCTCGTGACCGGCTCCTCCCGCGGCCTCGGCCGCGCCATTGCCGAAGGCATGGCCAAGGCCGGCGCCAAAATCATCGTCAACGGCGTCGATCCCAAGCGCGTCGAGCAGGCCGTCGCCGATTTTCGCGCCGCCGGTCACCAGGCCGAAGGCGCCGCGTTCAACGTCACCGACGAGCCCGCGATCGTCGCTGCCTTCAACGATTTCGACAAAAAGGCTCTCGCCGTCGACATCGTCGTCAACAACGCCGGCATTCAGCACCGCAAGCCGCTGGTGGAGTTCACGACCGACGAGTGGCGCAAGGTGATCGAGACCAACCTCACCAGCGCCTTCGTGATCGGCCGCGAGGCGGCCAAGCGCATGATCCCGCGCAGGCACGGCAAGATCATCAATATCGGCTCGCTCGGCAGCGAGCTCGCGCGCCCGACCATCGCGCCCTACACCGCCGCCAAGGGCGGCATCAAGAATCTGACCCGCTCGATGGCAGTGGAATGGGCCCAGCACGGCATTCAGGCCAACGCGATCGGCCCCGGCTACATGCTGACCGACATGAACGAGGCGCTGGTCAACAACACCGATTTCAACAATTGGCTGATGGGCCGCATCCCGTCGAAACGCTGGGGTAAGCCGGATGAGCTGGTCGGCGCGGCGATCTTCCTGGCCTCCGACGCTTCGACTTACGTCAATGGCCAGATCATCTATGTCGATGGCGGCATGATCGCCGCGATGTGATCCGCGAACCGCCGAAGGAAGAAGCTCATGCGCGCCGTCGTCATCCACGCCCCGAAAGACCTGCGGATCGATAGCTATCCCGATGCGGAGCCCGGCCCGGGCGAGGTCCGCGTCAAGATCGCCAATGGCGGCATCTGCGGCTCCGATCTGCACTACTACCATCACGGCGGCTTCGGCGTGGTCCGCATCCAGCAGCCGATGGCGCTGGGGCATGAGATCGCCGGGGTGGTCGCTTGCGTCGGTGATGGCATCACCGGCGTCAAGCCGGGAACGCGCGTTGCGGTCAATCCGAGCAAGCCGTGCGGCCAGTGCCTGCATTGCCAGGAAGGCATGCGCAACCAGTGCCTCGACATGCGCTTCCTCGGCAGCGCGATGCGCTTTCCCCATGTGCAAGGCGGCTTTCGCGAATTCATCACGGTCGATGCGACGCAGGCCGTGCCGATCGCCGACAAGCTGTCGCTGGCGGAAGCCGCGGTGGCCGAACCACTGGCGGTGTGCCTGCATGCCGGCAAGCAGGCCGGCCCCCTCCTCGGCAAGCGCGTGCTGATCACCGGCTGCGGCCCGATCGGTGCGCTGATGATGCTGGTCGCGCGCTTCGGCGGTGCCGCCGAGATCGTGGTGACCGATGTCGCGGACGCACCGCTCGCGGTTGCGAAGAAGCTCGGCGCCACCCACGCCATCAATGTCGCGACCAACGCCACTGCGCTCGATCCCTGGCGCGCCGGCAAGGGCGTGTTCGACACCCTGTTCGAAGCCTCGGGCAACCAGGCCGCACTCCGCACCGCGCTCGACGTGCTGCGGCCAGGCGCAACGCTGGTTCAGCTCGGCCTCGGCGGTGAGATGACGCTGCCGATCAACAGCATCGTCGCCAAGGAATTGCAGCTCCGCGGCACCTTCCGCTTCGATCCCGAGTTCGAGCTCGCGGTGCGGCTGATGGGTGAAGGCCTGATCGACGTCAAGCCGCTGATCACGGCCACCATGCCGTTCGAGAACGCGGTCGCCGCCTTCGAGCTCGCCAGCGACCGCGCACAGTCGATGAAGGTGCAGCTTACCTTCTAGAGCATGATCCGGAAAAGTGGGCAGCGGCTTTCCGACAAGATCATGCTCAAACAATAGCCTAAAGCGCGATGACGATTCGTCCTCATCTCATCGCGCTTTAGGTGCGTCGGTGGCCTGCTGGCTCTCGATCAGCCGATCGCTGACCAGCCGCACGGCGCCGCGCTTCCACGAATAGTCCGCGCCGAGGCGCAAGCCGCTGTCGCCGCGGGCCACCACCGCGCCGGTCCTGGCATCGCGAACCTGGAAGCCGAGCGTGTATTCGGTGCGGCTGACACGCCGCACCACGCCGATCAGCGACTGATCCGCGCCGAGCTTCTGCGCGATCGCCGCCTCGCAGCCTCCGCAGTCGCGCAAGGCGCGCGCCTTCGCCGCCTCGCCGCCGACATCAACGATGCGATAGCGACCGGATTGGCCGAGCGCCTCGCGCACACCGCGAGTGACCTCGGCGAGGTACGAGGCGTCCGAAGCGGCCGAGGCGGTCGCGGAAGCAGCCGTCATGTCCTCGAGCTCGAAATCGAACACCGCCAGCGCGACCGGCGCAGGCGTTGCGAGCGCAGCCATGACCTCGCGCGAGACAAAAATTTCGGCGCGCTCCCAAGATTCATCATTGTCGCCGCGGAACGTGTAGAGCTTGTCCATCACCAGCTTCTTGGCGCCGACGTCGATCACAGCGACCTTGGCCCATTGCACCAGCGTGCTGGTCTTCTGGATGCCGCCGATGACCTTGAACGCCGCACCGTCCTGGGCGGACGGCACCAGCCGATAGCGCCGGTCCGCGCCGATATCCCGTCTAAGCGCGGCCATGAACGCCGATAGCCGCTGCTCGTGGGCGGCGGTCTGGTTGGCCGGCTCGGCCGACGTGTCGGTATAGCTAAAATCGTCCATGGCAACGCCAATGGCAGGCTCGGCATCGGCTCGCGAAGAAAGGACGAAGAGGAGAAAAGCAGACAGAATCAACCGGGAGCGGTGCATGAACGGGCCTCGTGGGATGGAGCGGCCCCGCAAATCTGGACGGGTCGCCTGAGACCATGCAGCCGTGGCTGTCCCGACGAGCGCCGGGAAAATTTCACGACGTTGCACTGCGGTACGGCGGGAACGCTTCCCGCCGCTTGCGTTCTGCCGTTTAATGCGGGAGCGACAAATCCGTTTGCACCAGGTACCCGCCGATGTGGAATCGCCCGAGGTTCGATCTCAAGGTCCGTCTGACGTTGCGCGTGGCCGCCGTATCGGCCGCCTGCTTCGCCGCGATCTCCGCCTATTTCCTTGTTACCGCCGACAGCGCCGCGCACGCGCGCATCGACGGTATCGCTGCCATCGTGGCGAAGACATTGGAGCTGCAACAGGGCAAGATCCAGTGGGTGGCCAGCCCGCGCTCCGACTTTCCGAACCTTGACCCGGTTTCGGCCCATGTGATGACGCCCGGCCTGTGTCTTGGATTCCGGAGCGCGAGCGGCGACATGCTCCAGCGTTTCTGCAGTGGCGCGCCTGCCCCGGCGAACCCGCCGCCGCAAGCCTTCGCCGCCTTCTATCGCAGCCTGTTCGACCCCGGCCGCGAGGCGGCGCGGCCCGTGATTGTGCGCGGAACGAAGCTCGGCGAGACCGTAGTCTCGGTCGATCCGGCGGTGCAGACGGCGGAGGCCTGGCACGAGGCTGGCCGCCTGATGATCGCGCTTGCGATTGCGCTGCCGCTGCTCTGCGCGCTGGTCTATGCCGCACTCGCCCGCGCCCTGCGCCCCACCGGCATGATCGGCAACGGCCTCGAGCGGATCGCCGCTGGTGACCTCACCACACGGCTGCCGCCCTTCGACCTCGCCGAGCTTTCCGCCATCCGCGATGTCTTCAACCACCTTGCCGAAAGCCTCGACACCGCGCTTGCCGAGCGCAGCGAGCTGACGCGGAAGCTGATCGCGCTCCAGGACGAGGAGCGGCGCCATCTCGCGCGCGAGCTGCATGACGAGTTCGGCCAGTCGCTCGCCGCAATCCGCGCGCTTGCCGCGTCCGCCCGCCAGACTGCGGCGCAGGACTGCCCCGGATTGCTGGGAGAGTGCGACAGCATTGCCCGCACCGCGACCGGCATGATGGAGACGCTGCGTGGCGCGCTGTTCCGGTTGCGGCCACCCGATGTCGACGAGCTCGGCCTCGTCGCGAGCCTCGAAGGCCTGGTCTCGGGTTGGAACGGCCGCAGCCGCGGCCAGACCCGCTTCGAAATCCGGTTCGAGGGCGCCTTCGAGAGCGTGCCCGCCTCCGTCAGCGCCAATCTCTATCGCATCGTGCAGGAGGCGCTCACCAACGCGGCCAAGCACGCCGACGCAACGAAGGTCAGCCTGCGTCTGACGATGGCCGAAAGTGAGATCGCGCTCGCGATCGAGGACGACGGCCGGCCGAACGAGGCGGCCGTCAAATCGGGCATGGGCCTGCTCGGCATGCGCGAGCGCGTCGCCGCGCTTCGCGGCCGGCTGAGCTTCGAAACCGGTCCCCATGGCTCGGCATTGCGCGTGGTCATTCCGCTCGCGGCCGCCGATGGGCAGGCGCTGGAGCACGCGGCATGAGCGGGACTGATGCGACCATCTTGCTGGTCGACGATCATTCCGTCGTCCGCGAGGGCTATCGCTCCGTGCTCCAGAAGCAGCCGGGCTTACGCGTCGTCGCCGAGGCGGCCGACGGTGCGGAAGCCTACCGCCTGTACAAATCCGAGGCGCCCGACCTCGTCATCATGGACCTCAGCATGCCCGGCATCGGCGGCATCGAGGCCGTCAGGCGGATCAGGCAATGGGACAAGGGCGCACGGATCCTGGTCTTCACCATGCACGAGAATGCCGGCTTTGCCGTGCAGGCGATCCGCGCCGGTGCGAGGGGTTACGTCACCAAGACCAATCCGCCCGAGACGCTGGTGCGCGCGGTGAAGGACGTGCTCGCCGGCAAGATCGCCATCAGCCCCGACATCGACCACGAACTTGCGCTCAGCCGTATCAGCGGCGAGAGTTCGGCCGCCGACGTGCTCACACCGCGCGAATTCGAGGTGCTGCGGCTGCTGCTCGCCGAGAACACGACGGAGGAAATCGCCGAGACCCTGCATGTCAGCCCGAAGACGGTGGCAAACCTGCACTCGCTGATCAAGGACAAGCTCGGCGTCGGCTCCGACATCGAGCTGGTGCGGCTGGCGCTACGCCAGGGACTCTTGACGGAGGTCGATCTCGGCGAGGCCTGACGCTGCGTGGCCGCGGATCATTCGCGTGCGATCAGCGAATCCAGCCACGCGCAGTTGAGCGGCGGCACGCGCGGGTCGGCGACGCGCACGCCACGCGCCGCCGCATCGAGTCGCATGTCGCGCAGCCGCTTGCGCTGCTCTTCGGGCATATGGAGCCGCTCGTGACCCCACAGCGACGGGCCGTCAAAGGTCTCGTGCGGCTGCCAGGTCTCGGCATCGATCACGCGCCCGCCCCAGCCATATTCGATGAAGAAGCCGGACGGGGTGTTCACATAAAACGAGGTCATGTGATCGTTGGTGTGCCGCCCCAGCGTATAGGCAACGCTGCCGTCGTCCATCTGCGCGAGATCATAGCCCTGCCCGACATCGTCGAGACTGCCGAGCTCGACCATGAAATGGTGCAGCGCCTTGCGCCCGGAGCCGACCATCGCAAAGGAGTGGTGGCGGCCGTTGACGTGGAAGAAATAGAGCCCGTAGGGCTTGAGGCCGAAGTCCGAGACATGGAAACCGAGCACGTCGCGATAGAACGGCAACAGCGGTTCGACGTCCTCGACATTGAGCACGACGTGTCCCATGCCGAGCGCGCCGGTGCGGAAACCCGAGATCGGTCGGCCGGGCCTAAACGGTTCGGTTGCAAGCTCCGGCTTGCAGAACGCCTCCAACCGGTTGCCGGCTGGATCGGCGAACGTGATCAGCTCGGTGACATGCCGCTCGTCAGCCAGTGCGCGTGACCCGCGGACGACCTTGACGCCCTGCCCTTCAAGCCTGCCAGCGAGCTGGTCCAGTTCGGCGGCCGAGTGAACTTCCCAGCCCATCACCGCAAGTCCGGCATCGCTGCTGCCATCGACGATCAGGCGCTGCTTGCGGTCGTCCATGCGGAAGGCGCGCATCTTGCCGCCGCGGTCGACCTGCTGCATGCCGAGCAGCCTGGTCGCCATCCGGCTCCACGAGTCGAGTTGGGATGAATTGATCCCGATATAGCCGAGCGCGGTGATTTCCATCGACGTCCTCCCGAAGGCATCGCATGTGCCGCAGTGCGGCGAACTTGATACCGGCCGCGCGCGATCCTACGGTGGAGTCCCGCTATCGCTTCGCGTTCGCAACGACGATAATCGCGCGACCGTGCGCCACAAGGGAGGAAATACGAAGTGTCCAAGGAGCGGACGCGGAACGGCCAGCCCCGTCAGTCGGAAGGCGTTCGTGCCTTCAAGCGCGGGCTGGACGTGCTGCAGGAGGTCAACCGCTCCGGCGGCATCCGCGCCGGCGACGTTGCGCGCGCGCTCGACCTGCCCCGCCCCACCGTCTATCGCCTGCTCGAAACGCTGGAGGAACTCGGCTATGTCGCGCGCAGCGCCAGCGACGACCGTTTTCGTGTGACCCGGCGGGCGCTGAGCCTCGGTGACGGCTATGATCCCGGCGTGGTGATCTGCCAGGCGGCAGCGCCTTATCTCGCCGAACTCAGCAAGACCCTGGTCTGGCCGGTCGATCTCTCCACCTACGAGAACGCCGCGATGGTGGTGCAGGAAACGACCCATTCGCGCAGTCCCCTCTCGATCGACCGCGGCATGATCGGCAAGCGCCTGCCGATGCTGCGCACCTCAGCCGGCCGCGCCTATCTCGCCGCCTGCCCCGCGCGCGAGCGCGATCTGATCGTGGCCCATCTGCGCCGCATCGACGACGCCGACGACCGCCCCTTCCTCGACCAAGGCCGGCTCGATCGCATGATCGCCGAGACCGCCGCGCGTGGTTACGCGATCCGCAGCGAGGGTGAATACAATCCCAAGACGGCTTCGATTGCCGTCCCCATCGTGCGGAACGGCGCCGTATTTGGCTGCATCTCAATCATTTGGATTCGCTCCGCGCTGGGCATCGAGGAAGGGGTGGCGCAGTTCGCGGGCCAGCTTCAGCAGACCGCGTCAGCCATTCCTGTCGAGGTCTAGCCGCCGTCCGCTGGGCGGACACTTGGCGCGGCGGCGTTGAAGGGATGGCATTGCTTGGGGAAGAGATAGCCCCATGCAAGATAAATCCGCCCCCGAAGAATTCGACGTCGTCATCGTCGGCCGTGGTCCGGTCGGCGCCACGCTCGCCAACCTGCTCGGCCTGCGCGGCGTGCGCACGCTGGTGCTCGAGCGCGAGGCACGGACTTATCATTTGCCGCGCGCGGTGCATTTCGACGACGAATGCATGCGCGTGTTCCAGACCATTGGCCTTGCCGAGGCGATCCTGCCGCAAACCATCCTCAGCCCTGGGATGCTCTTCCTCGACGTCGATGGCCGCATGCTGTTGGACTGGTCGCGGCCGCAGACGCTCACCCCGATGGGCTGGAATCTGAGCTATCGCTTCCATCAGCCCGATCTGGAGGACGCGCTGATCGGCGGCCTCGCGCGATGGCCGCACGTAACCTTGCGCAATCGTTGCGATGTATTCGCACTGGACCAGGATCAGCATGGCGTGCGCATCCGCTACGAGGACCTCTCCAACGGGAGGCTCAGCGAGGTCCGCGCCGGCTACGTAATCGGCTGCGACGGCGCCCGCTCCTTGGTGCGACGCTTCATCGGCTCGGGGATGGACGATCTCGGCTTCCACGAGCGCTGGCTGGTGATCGACGTCCTGCTCAAGCGCGAGCGCGACGACCTCGGCGACTACAGCCTCCAGCATTGCGATCCGCGGCGGCCCGCAACTTACGTGCGCGGCACCGGCACACGACGGCGCTGGGAGATCACGGTTCTTGCCGATGAGGACTCTCAGGAGGTAGCGCAACCTGCCAAGGTCTGGGAGCTGCTGTCGCGCTGGATCACGCCGGATGATGCCGCGATCGAGCGCGCCGCGGTCTACATGTTTCATTCCATCATCGCGCAGCGATGGCGCAGCGCTCGACTGCTGCTCGCCGGCGATTCCGCGCATCAGACACCGCCCTTCCTGGGCCAGGGCATGTGCGCCGGAATCCGCGATGCTGCAAACCTCGCCTGGAAGCTCAGCGCGATCATCCGTGGCGACGCTGCAGCTGACCTCCTCGACACCTATCAGAGCGAACGCCAGCCGCATGTGCGCGAGTTCATTGAGCTCGCCATTCGCCTCGGCGGGGTCATCAACACCAAGGCGATCGAAGCCGGCCTTGCCGCAGGCAAAGCGCGCGAGAATGCGCCGGTCAGGCTCGAGGTGAATAAGCCCCTGCTCGGCCCGGGCCTTGCGCTCAGCGACCTGCCTCTCGCCGGACATCTCGCGCCGCAATTCATCTTGAGCGACGGTGGCCGTAGTGACGACCAGATCGGCTACAGCCATGTGCTCCTCGTCGCGAGCGCGGCCACGTTGTCGTCATCTCTCAATCCTTCACAGGCAGGGATCAAGATCCTGTCCAGCGACGATGCCGAAGGTGTCGGCCACTGGCTTCGCGAGCACGGCATCATCGCCGCGCTCGTTCGGCCCGACCGTTACGTGCGCGGCACCGCCCGCAACGATGCCGAGCTCGACCGGCTTATCGCCGCCATCACGCCTTCAACCCACGTGCCGTCCGCGGCCTGACCGAACTTTTCAAAGGATACCTCATGAAGCTGCTTTCATTTTTCGCCGATGGTCGCGCCTCCTTCGGTGCCGTCAAGGATGGCGGCGTCGTCGATCTCGGTGCGCGCATGGCCGGCGACGACTGCACCACGCTGCGCCGGCTGGTCGAAAAGGGCCATCTCGCGGAGGCCGCGAATCTCGCCGGCTCCGCCAGGCCGGATCACGCGCTCGATAAGATCACCTTCGCACCCGTCATCCCCGATCCCGGCAAGATCATCTGCGTCGGCCTGAACTATCGTGACCACGTCGCCGAGACCGGCCGCACCGTCACCGAGAAGCCGGCACTGTTCGTCCGATTTCCCTGTAGCCAGGTCGGCCATCTCCAGCCCCTTGTGAAGCCGAAGGTCAGCGACGATTTCGACTATGAAGGTGAGCTCGCGCTCGTCATCGGCAAAAAAGGCCGCCACATCCGGGCGAGCAGCGCGCTCGACCATATCGCGGGCTATTCCTGCTACAACGAAGGCAGCGTCCGCGACTGGCAGCGCCACACCAGCCAGTTCCTCTCTGGCAAGACCTTTGCCGAGAGCGGCAGTTTTGGGCCTTGGCTGGTGACTGCGGACGAGATCCCCGATCCGTCGAAGCTCTCCTTGCAGACGCGGCTGAACGGTAATGTCGTGCAGGACACCACCACCGATCTTCTGATCACCGCCATCCCCGAACTGATCGCCTACATCTCGACGATCTGCCCGCTCGTGCCCGGCGACGTCATCGTCACGGGCACGCCCGGTGGCGTCGGAGCCAAGCGCACGCCGCCACTGTGGATGCGCCCCGGCGACACCGTCGAGGTCGAGATCTCCGGCATCGGTACTTTGCGCAACAAGGTCATCGCCGAACCGGCCTGACCGCCAGCACCATCGATCAACGATAAAATCGGGAAACGCCATGGCCACAATCCGCACAACGTCCACCGCCATCCTGCTGTCCGCGCTGGCGCTTGCAGGCGCAACTGCGCGCGCCGAGATCAAAGGCGATGCGATCCGCATCGGCGTCCTCACTGACATGAACGGCGTCTTCGCAACCGCCATGGGTCCCGGCTCGGTCGAGGCGGCGCGGATGGCCGTGGAGGAGTTCGGTGGCAAGATCAACGGCAAGCCGATCGAGATTTTGCAGGCCGATCACCAGAACAAGCCGGATCTCGCCGCCTCCCTCGCGCGAAAGTGGTTCAGCGACGGCGTGCAGGCGATCGCCGACGGTGGCAGTTCCGGCGCCGCACTCGCGGTGCGCGGCAACGGCAAGATCTTTCTCGTCTCCGGCGCCGGCGCCAACCAGCTGACCGATGAAGCCTGCGCGCCGACCAGCGTGCAATGGACCCAGGACGCCTATTCCACGGCGACCGCGGTGGTCTCCGGTATCATGCAGACCAGCAAGGAACCGTGGTTCTTCATCACCGGCGACTACGCTTTTGGCCACTCGATCGAGGCGACCGCGCGCGAGCGCATTGCCGCGCTCGGCGGCAGGGTCGCCGGCAGCGTCAAGGCGCAGCTCGGCACGCCCGACTACAGCTCGTTCCTGCTGCAGGCGCAGTCGTCGGGCGCAAAGATCCTCGCGATCAACGTCGCCGGCGACAACGCCACCGCGATCAAGCAGGCCGAGGAATTCGGGCTCGCCAGCCAAGGCATGAAGATCGTGCCGATGTCGTTTCAGAACGTCGACATCGAGGCGGTCGGGCTCAAGGCCACGCGCGGCGATCTCATCGTCACCTCCTTCTTCGAGGACGTCTCGCCCGCCGCCCGGAAGTTCTCCGATGCGTTCTATGCGCGCAGGAAAGCAATGCCCTCGCAGATCCAGGCCGGCGTCTATTCTGCCGTACGCCACTATCTGCAGGCCGTGAAAGACACCGGCTCGGACGACAGCGCCGCCGTGATGGCCAAGATGAAGGCAACTCCGGTATCGGATGCCTACACCCCCAACGGCCGTATCCGCGAGGACCAGCGCATGGTGCACGACCTCTATCTGGTGCAGGTCAAGACGCCGGAGGAATCCAGGGGTCCCTGGGATTTCGTCAAGCTGGTCGCAACGATCCCGCCGGACCAGGCCTTCCGTCCGCTCGACCGCAGCAAGTGCGGCCTGGTCGGCAAGTAACCGTCAGGCGAGATAGCGCGTGAGATAGCCTTCCATGGCGTAGAGCGCGCAGAGCGCGAGGCTCGACCACACCGCGGCGCTGAAATACAGGAACATCCAGGTCAGCTCGCCCTTCCAGTGCGCGATGTCGTGGGTCACGACCCAGCGCGTCGCGACGTCGTGCAGGCCTTCGAGGAAGCCCAAGAACCTGCCGCCCTCGGCGTGCCCTGCCCGCCAGCGGCTGAGATACATCGGCACGTCGACGGTGACGAGGAAGGCGAGGAAGCAGGCGATGCCGACGATTCCGGCGATCAACGCCCAGCGCACCACGCCCTGGAATTGCGGCATCAGCCGGCACAGCGCGATGCCGGCGAGGAAGAAGGTCACCGCCCACAGCGAGTTCTCGATCGCATTGTAGAGGAAGTTGGTTGTCACCACCGCGTACCAGGAGAAGCACTCCGCGATGATGATGATCGGCACGATCACGAGCGCGATGTTCACCGCGGTCTCCGCACCGGTCATGTTCCCGAGCTGATGCAGGATGATCGCCCATTGCGCGGCAAAGCAGACTTCGGCGACGGTCGCGACCGTACGGCCGACGAACACGCTCGACAGCCAGGTGTCGAACAGGCAGATGCGCTGCACATCGGCGCGCGGCAGCACCGAGCGGAAGGCGCAGCCGAACACATAGGCCGCGCACAGCAGGAACATCAGGCCGATATCCGAGCCGCCACTGACACTGCCCGCAACGGTCGGGTAGAACTCGCGGTACAGCATGAACCAAACGAGGATGTTGGCAGCGCTGACCAGCGTCAGGGACCCCCACCACCACGCGAGGGGATTTGACCGTGCCTGCCACTGCAACATGAATCGCTCCGCTGTAATCGATGTGACATGTATTCGTAATAATCCTGTCACAAGACGCCATGGAATCACGACAAAAATCTGTGTGCGGGGGCGCTTTCCGCGCAGCTTTGGCCCGGGTCATCGCGTCCGCGTAGTGGACGATAACTGCACATTCTCTGAATCTATTGGACAACAGGTCCCTTCGGGTTCATGAAACCCGGATGGCCCGAGCCGTCTCCAAACCGTCCCTCACCTCCTCGACCGCCGCCGCGGTGCTGGCTTCGAGCACCGACGATGCCGCGTTCGCGACGACGCTGGCGAAAGGTCTCGTGGTGCTCGAGGCTTTCAAGGCCGGGACGACGTTGCTCGGCAACATGGAGCTGTCGACGCTGACCGGGATTCCGCGGCCGACGGTGGCGCGGTTGACGCACACGCTGGCCGAGCTCGGCTATCTCCGCTACGACGCCGAGCGCGCGAAATATCGCGTCGGTGCGCGGGCGCTGCGCATGGTGCATCCGCTGCTCGCCGACATGCAATTTCGTCAGGTGGCGCGGCCCATGATGCAGGAGCTCGCGCAGAGTGTCCGCGGCACGGTGTCGATCGGCCTGCTCGATGCGACCTCGATGATCTATGTCGAGACCGCGCGCTCCGGCGACGTCGGCCCGCACGTTCCCGACATCGGCATGCCAATCCCTGTTGTGATGACCGCGATGGGCCGCGCCGCGGCGGCAACCTTGCCGCCGGCGGATGCGGACCGGCTCGAACGGCAGATCGCGGCCGAAGACGCCGCGCTGTGGTCCGCCTTCCGCGACACATACCGGGCCGGAATCGCGCAATGCACAAGCCGCGGCTTCTGCACCTGCTGGGGCGAGTACATCGCCTCGATCCATGCCGTCGCCGCGCCGTTGTTTCACGCGCGCGAAGCGAAGCAGTCGTTCTCGATCAATTGCGGCATCCCCGCGTTCCGGCTGCAACCGGGCCAGCTGGAGGGCGAGATCGGCCCGCGCATCGCCGCGCTCGCCGACAGCATCCGCGCCATCGTCAGGGCGGCGGAGCCGGCAGCCGCGACACGCAAGCAAAACAAGAAGGGCGCCCGGACATGAACAAGCAAGCTGGCGCCCCACGTCCGGGAGGCCATCATGACCATCACACGCCGAACATTGCTGGGCGCCCTTGCCGCATCCCTGTCGAGCCCGCCATTTTGCGCACGCGCTGAGGAGGCCTGGCCGTCACGCCTGGTGCGGCTGATCTCACCCTATGGACCCGGCGGCTCCAACGACATCTCGCTGCGCCTCCTGGCGGAGGAGTTCGGCCGCAGCCTGCATCAGCAGTTCATCGTCGAGAACAAGCCGGGCGCCGGCACGCGCATCGCCAACGATATGGTCGCGCACGCGCCGGGCGACGGCTACACCTTTCTCTATGTCGCAGCTCCCTATGCCACCGCCGAAGCGCTGTTCGGCAAGCTGACCTACGAGCGAAAGGATCTGCAACCCGTCGCGATGGCGGTGATCGCGCCGCTGTTCTTGATCATCAGTGCCGACGCGCCGTTCAAGACGCTCCCCGAAATGATCGCCTATGGCAAATCGAAGCCCGACGGCCTCACCTTCGCTTCGCCCGGCGCCGGCTCGCAGCCGCACCTTGCCGGCGAGCTCCTGTTCCGGGATGCTGGCGTCAAGGGCCTCAACATCCCGTTCCGCGGCGACGCCGCTTCCTACACCGAGCTGCTCGCCGGCCGCGTCGACGCCACGCTGACCGCGCTGCCGACCGCCCTGCCCTACATCCAGAGCGGCAAGTTCATCGTGCTCGGCGTCGCCTCGCCCGAGCGCAGCGCGCTCTACCCGCAGGCGCCGACCTTGCGCGAGCAGGGTTTTCCGAACGTGGCCGCCGCCGGCTGGTACGGCTTCATGGCGCCATCGACGACACCACGCATGATTGTCGACAAGCTTCAGGCCGAGGTGCTGCGCGCACTCGCCGAACCCGCAATCAAGGACAAGCTGACCGCGCAGGGCCTCGAAGTGCGGCCCGGCACCGCGGCGGAGTTTGGCCAATTCATCGACAACGAAACGCAGAAATGGACCAAGCTGATCCGCGACGCCGGCCTCAAGGGCGAATGACGATCGATGCGGCGCTCAGTGCCCTCCGGCGCGGCGGCCGCCGCTGCGGATGAAGTCGTCGCGTTCGTCGACGTGGTGCTGATATTCGGAGATCGCGCGATTGGCCATGCGGATCCGGTTCGTCTGTCCCTCCTCCACCATCACGGCGATACGTTGCGCCAGGAACACGCAGGCTTCGAATTCGTCGCTGATGGCGTCCGTGCGCGCGAGAAAGTCCCAGGCGATCTCGAAGGCCTGCTCGGCGGCGGGATTGCGGTAATCGCTGAAGATAATGTGCGTCATCACTGCCAAAGCCGGAGGGCCACTATCGTTCCTACCGGCCTGGTGCACGATCCGGTGTTCCGATTTTCGGACCGGACGATGCGACGAGATCGCCGCGCCTTCACATCGATGAGCGTAGGAACGGTTGGCAACGCGCGTGATTGGTCCCCTCGTAAATCTTTGGGAGCAACAACATGCGTAAGACGATTCTGACGATCTTCACGGCCGCGATGCTGGCCGGCGCTTTAATCGGCGCAGCATTCGCACAAGGTGCGGGCGGCGGCGGCGCCGGTGCTGGAGGCGCTGGCGGCGGAGCCGGTGGTGGCGCTGGCGCCGCAGGTGCCGGAGCAGGCGCAGGCTCGGGCGATGGAGGCAGCGGAGGCGCCAGCAGTGCGGATGGCGGCGGCGGTATCACGCATGTGGAGCGTGGCGGACAAGGCGCCTCCAGTCCTAAAGGCATGCGCAACGAGACGACCCCATCGTCCGGCGGCCCCCCGCGTCGTTAGCGGGAGCAATGATCAGGCCCCTTCGAAAATCGACACGACCAAGTGGCGCGCATGAGTGCGGCCTCGGCGCGTCCTCTGCGCCGGAGCCGCATTCGTTTTTTTGAACGGCTGAGCGATGAACTTAAGACACGTTCAAGTGGCCGCGAGAAATCTTTGCGAACGCGATCTCACCGCTTCATCCCCGCCACATACGCCGCCAGCTTGTCCAGCGTCTGGTAACCGTATTCGACCGCGCCGAATCCGATCATGCCATCGCGCTGCTCGGTGCTCGAGGCCAGCTGCCGCATCATCAGCACGGTCTTGCCGTTGCTCTGCTCGGCAAAGGTGACGGTGAAGCGGAACATGCCGGGATCCTCGTCCTGGTCGACGCCGTGATCCATCTCCATCAGAGACGGCCGCTCGATGCGCCGGAAGCGCATGCGGTTCGGATAGACTGTGCCGTCGGGGCCGATCATGTTGAAGCGCCAGACGCCGCCGACGCGCACGTCGATCTCGAACGTTTCGACCTTGAACCCTTTCGGCCCGAACCATTGCGGCAGATGCTTCGGGTCGGACCAGGCCTCGAACACGAGATCGCGCGGCGCGTCGATCACGCGCGACATCACGATCTCGCGGTCGAGGGACCATTGCGACAAGGCAGCATTGGCAGAATTCGTCATCACTCGGAACCTTTCCGTTTGGTTGTTCGGGACGGACGCTTGGCGGCCGCCCTCTCCTTCTCTTTCTTGAGCTTCATCACATAGGCTTCGAACCGATCGAGCCGCGCCTCCCAGATCGCACGCTGCTGCTGGAACCAGTCTTCCGCGCTGAGAAGCGCATTCGGGCTGAGGCGGCAGGTGCGCACGCGGCCGGATTTCTCCGACAGCACGAGCCCGCTCGTCTCCAGCACATGGATGTGTTTCATGAAGCTCGGCAGCGCCATGTCGAAGGGATCGGCGAGCTCGCCGACTGACGCCTCGCCCGCGCAGAGCCGCATCACGATCGCCCGCCGCGTGGGATCGGCGAGCGCGGAAAAAACCTGGTCGAGCCGGGACAATTGGTTAGCCATGAAGCTAACTATAGCGCGGCCGCCATCCGGCGTCAACAATTGTTAGCTCACGGGCTAAGTGAATCTGTCGCGAGCCCCACACGGGGGAACCCACAACGCGCAATCGTGAATTGGGGCGCGCGCTCGTTCACGTTAAGAGGGGCTCGGGGGCACATCGCATCTTGCGTCAGAGCCGTGCCGTCCGTTGTCACCTCATCACACCTCACCCGGCGGGCGCTTTGCCGGGCAGCGCTCGCTCCGCTCGCCCTTGCCTGGTCCCGCCGCGCCTTGGCGGATTCCGACATGATCGCGCAGATGCGCGACATCGTCGCGAACGAGCTGGCGCCGACCGCGACGCCGGACTATTCAGGCGGGCTTGCCGCCGCCCTTTATGCCGGCCGCCATGTCGAGTTCTTCACCTACGGTCTTGCCGATGATGCCGCCAAACGGCCGGTGACGCCGGACACGCTGTTCAATCTCGCCTCCTTGCGCAAACCCTTCGAGGCGACCCTCGTGGCGCTCGGCGCGCTGCGCGGCGAGCTGCGGCTCGACGACCATTTGCCGACATACCTGCCGGAGCTGAGCGGCGACTACATCCGCGGCGTCACCGTCGGTGAGCTCGCCACGCACACCTCCGGGCTATTGCTGCCGACCGATCATCCGCCCTGGCCGGACGAGCAGTTTACGCGCGACCAGTTCGTAGCCATGCTAAACACCTTCGTGCCGCCGCCCGGCGTCGCACCCGGCCGGCAGCGCATCTACACCCATGCCGGCTACGTGCTGCTTCAGCTCGTGCTCGAGCGCCGCTACGGCGCTCCGACCGCGGCCCTGTTCGAACAGCGCATCCTTGCGCCGCTCGGCATGGCCGCCACCTGCGTCCCCGAGCGCGCCGAAGACAACCGCGCCGTCATGGACGAGGCCTGGATGCGGCGCGTGGTCCAGGGCTATTCGGATCAGGGCATGGCGATCGGCCCGATCGGCAACCAGCAGAGCTATTTTGACTTTTCCGGCACCGGCCAGATGTTCTCCTCGGTGCGGGATCTCGCGAGCTTCGTTGCTGCCTGCGTCGATGGCCGCTCGGTCGATCCGCATCTGCGCGAGGCGTTGCGGATGACGCAGCATGAGGCCTTCCGCGTCGACGAGAAATTCGGACAGGGCATGGCCTGGGAAACCGTACGCCTGCCCGGTGTCACCGTCGTGGACAAGCCGGGCGGCCTCAACAACGCCTCCGGCTATATCGGCCTCGTGCCGGCGCGGCGGCTCGGCATCGTCCTGCTGGCCAATCGCGGCGAATATCCGCACGAGGTTGCGCGCTACAAGATATTGCCGGAACTGGCGCGGCTGGTCGCCTCACATTGAGGCGCCGCCTTTAGAGCGTTTTCGAGCGAAGTGGATACCGGTTCGCGTGAAGAAAACGCGTCAAAACAAGAATCTAGAGCTTCGGTTCTGATCCAATCAGAACCGATCATGCTCTAGACCGAGCGCGTCAGCCCGCCGTCGACGCGGATGTTCTGGCCGGTGATGTAGGCCGCGCCGTCGGATGCCAGGAACGAGACCGTCGCCGCGATCTCCTCGACCTTGCCGTAGCGCTTCATCGGCACGTTGTCGCGGCGCGCGTCTAGCTGCGGCAGGCTGTCGATCCAGCCCGGCAGCACGTTGTTCATGCGGACATTGTCAGCGGCATAGGTGTCCGTGAAGATTTTCGTGAAGGCGGCAAGGCCCGCCCGGAACACCGCCGAGGTCGGGAACATCGCGCTCGGCTCGAACGCCCAGGCGGTCGAGATGTTGATGATGGCGCCACCCTTCTGCGCCTGCATCACCGGCGTGACCAGCCGGGTGGGACGGATCACGTTGAGCAGATACGTATCGAGGCCGGTATGCCATTGCTCGTCGGTGATCTCGGTGATCGGCGCGCGCGGCCCATGGCCCGCGCTGTTGACGAGCACGTCGATGCGTCCCCATTTGGCCAGCGCACCGTCGACGAGACGCTTCAGATCATCATTGGATTTGTTCGAACCGGTGACGCCGAAGCCGCCGAGCTCGGCAGCCAGGGCCTCGCCTTTGCCGGAGGACGACAGGATCGCGACGCGAAACCCGTCCGCTGCCAGCCGCCGCGCGGCCCCCGCGCCCATGCCGCTGCCGCCCGCAGTGACGAGTGCAACCTTGTCCGCCATGAGCGATTCATCCTCTGTGATATCGTTGAGGCGAGCCACAGGCCCAGCCTATCATGAGGCCTTCTACCGCCGGACCCGCTGTCAGGTCCACCGTCGAGAGCATCCGTCATGAGTGATTTGCAGATCCGCAATTTGCGTCCCGAGGAGATCGCCGTCGCCATCGACTGGGCCGCGGCGGAGGGTTGGAATCCGGGCCTGGCCGATGCTGCCTGCTTCGCGATCCCTGACGCGCAAGGTTTCTTAGTCGGCGAGATCGACGGCGAGCCGGTCGCGACCGTCTCCTGCGTCAATTACGATGACCGCTTCGCCTTCCTCGGCTTCTACATCGTGCGTGCAGACTTTCGCGGCAGCGGCCACGGCCTGCGCATCTGGAACGCGGCGATCGCGCATGCGGGCGCCCGCGTAATCGGGCTCGATGGCGTGGTCGCACAGCAGGACAATTACAGGAAATCGGGCTTCCAGCTCGCCTACGCCAATATCCGCTATGGCGGCATCGTGACCGCACCACCGAAACCGCCCGCCGAGGTCGTCGCCCTCGACAAGATCCCGTTTGCACTTGTTGAAGCTGATGACGCCACCGTCTTCCCTGCGCCGCGCAGCGCCTTCCTGCGCGCCTGGATCAACACATCGGGCCATGTCGGCCGCGCGCTGCTGCGCGATGGCAAGCTCGCCGCCTGGGGCGTGATCCGGCCGTGCCGGACGGGCCACAAGATCGGCCCGCTCGTCGCGCACGATCGCGCGGCGGCGGAAGCGATCGTGCAAGCTTTGCTGTCGAACGCAGACGGCGGCGAGGTCTTTCTCGATGTCCCCGCCGTCAATCGCGAGGCCATCGCGCTCGCGGGCGAGCTCGGGCTCAAGCCGGTGTTCGAGACGGCGCGGATGTACACCGGGCCGATCCCGCCGTTGCGCATCGACCGCGTCTTCGGCGTGACCAGCTTCGAACTGGGCTAGCTCAGTAACAGCGCATGATGTTGACGGTGTGCTCGCCGCCGCCGCGCCCGGGCACCGTCACCTGCTCGGTCGGGCAGCTCGGCACATAGGGCCGGTCGGAGGGCACGACGTTCGGCGGGAAGCGATGCGCCCAATCCCAGGGAACGTCATACGTATAGGTGTAGCGCACGTCATTGGAGAGCGGCTGCGCCGCCTCGCCGAAAGGCTGGCTGTACGTCGCGCCGTCGTAGAAGAACCCGCCCCCGCCCGGCCAGTAGACCCAGGGATTGCTGCGCCGGTGGAACCGGGCTCCCGGCCCGATCGGCGCACGTGCCATTGCTCCTGACGGAGCTGCGGTGACACCATGCGGCGCGGCGCCGCCGGGTCTGGCAAAACTGTCGCTGGCGCTAAGGAGCAGCGCGGCTGCGCTGAGCGAGGCGAATAGCGCCCCTTGTGATCTCGACATCATGATACGCACCAACTCGTTTGGCTTCGCAGGTAGCGGCTCCCCACCGCACGCTAGGCCGGGCTGTCGCCCGCCCGCAAACGTATAATTAATTATTGGTTAAGACACGGGATTAACGGGGAACATGGTGCGGCAGAACGTCCGGATTTCCCGTCCCGTTTGAGCGACTTCGTTCCGCGCCACGCGATTCATAACCAGTTGATCGGAGTTGATCGCTCCTGGCCCATAAGTCCGGAACGCTCCCGCATTGCAACCGTTGGGCCCCGACACAAGCAAGGAGCACTCGAATGCAGAACAAGTCAAAACTCCTCTGCCTGGTCACGGCATCGCTCGTCGCAGGCGCTACAGCCGCATCGGCGCAGGGCTATTACGATTGGAACGGACCGCGCGTGGGTTGGGACGCGCCCGCCTACGAACCGGTTCAGCCGCGCGCGTACTATCCTGACGTCGCCGGACCGTATGGCGCGTACTACGGCATCCGCCATCCGACCCCGAGCTCGACGCAGGGCGACGTCGGCCCTGACGGCAACAACAACGGCACGCTGACCGGCGGCTATCGCTGGTAGCGACAGGGCTTCATTTGCACGACCCGTCGCCTTCATCGAGCGGCGGGTTGTTCTTTTGCGGCCTACGTATTGTGAGCTGAAGAATCGCCGTTGCCGCCGGCTGCGCGATAATGGCCGTAGCCCGGATGGAGCGCAGCGTAATCCGGGACCGCTGGGTCCGCACGGATGGAATCCCGGATTACGCTTGCGCTCCATCCGGCTACAAGACCTTGCGTTGCCTGTCGGGCAAAACACGCAAGCCATGGGTCAATGCGCGGCGGCCAAAATATTCCGCTTTACCGAAATTCGGAAATGACGTATGTGTCGCGCAACCCGGCCCAAGGAAGAGGGGCGTATCGCGATCGTCACGAACGCGGGCCGGGCGGCGGTGGACATGGACCACACCGGCGCGAAAGGCTTCGCAGGGCGGGCAACCGTGAGCGAAAGCGTCTCGCCAACGACGGGTGCGGTTCGCGTACGGCCAAATCGTGTGGTCCTGGCGCCCGGGGTTCTGTGCGCCAAGTCTGGCGGTGATGTGTGTCGTCCAACCGGACGCGCGCATCAGCCATCCGCAAGCCGACGGGGGCAATAGTGCATCGCTCCCCGAGGAGAGCGCGACATAAGCCGTTCCAACCACTGCGCAGGGAAGGCCGGGATGTCTCCGGTTGCCCTGTTTCCCGCTATGCATTGAAGCACACGCAATCTGCTCTTGGCATGGCGGTCCATAGGAGCCAACCGGCTCCCGGTCTTCCCTGCGCCCTCTTTCATTGAGGGCAAGGCATCGAAGCAAAGCTCGGGCGAACAAGCCGCGAGGATGAGAAGGTGTGTCTGCAATTGAAATGGGATTGATGAGCGACCATGCCGCCTCAAACTCCGTCATTGCGAGGAGCTCTTGCGACGAAGCAATCCAGACTGCCTCCGCGGTGGCAGTCTGGATTGCTTCGCTGCGCTCGCAATGACGATGTTGAGGCAGTTGCGCGTCAAACTCCGCTCTCGTGCCCCGGACGCAGCGCAGCGCTTCTTAGCGGTGCGCTGCAGAGCCGGGGCCCATGCAACAGCGAAACGCGCCGCCCTCCTGGCAGCGCGTCCGGGATGCGCGAGTGCTCTGCCCTTCTTTGCACGCTTCTCGCTCTTGTAACAAAACGGTCATGCAGCGAAACTAAACGAAGCCGGGGCCGCCGCCAGCGGCCGAGCCGCCTCACCGCAGGGAGAGATTTGATGCGCCGTTCACTGGTGTTGCTGTCCGCCGGACTGACCATCCTGTCCACCGGACTTGCCTCCGCCCAGAACAACACGCCACGCAACCTGATCCTGTTCATTCCGGACGGTCTTCGCGCGCTGAAGGTCACACCGGAGACGGCGCCTGCAATGGCCGAGGTCCGCGACAAGGGCGTCAACTTCAAGAACCCGCATTCGCTCTTCCCGACCTTCACCATGGCCAACGGCTCGGCGATGTCGACCGGACACTATCTCGGCGATACCGGCGTGTTCTCCAACACGATCTGGACCAACTACACCTCCGGCCCCGCCGGCGACACGGTGGTCCCCTTCATCGAGAACGACGCCGTGCTCGGCGATATCGACGAGCATTTCAAGGGCAACTATCTGAACGAAGAGACCATCCTGAAGATGGCCCGGGACAAGGGGTTCAGCACTGCCGCGCTGGGCAAACATGGTCCCACCTACCAGTTCGATCACACCGACAAGCCCGAGAAGGCCGGTCTGCATTCGATCGTGTTCGACGACGCCACCGGCGGCAAGATCGGCGTGGCGCTCTCGGACGAGGTGAAGGACGCGCTGACCAAGGCCGGCCTGCCCACCGCCACGCCGCCGCGCGGTGACAATTCCAAGGCGGGCGATGCCAAAACCCCTGGCACCACGGTCGCCAACGTCGCGCAGCAGGCCTATTTCGCCGATGTCGCCACCAAGGTGGTGCTACCCATGTTCAAGGCACGCAACAAGCCATTCGTGCTGGTGTTCTGGTCGCGCGACCCCGACGGCAGCCAGCACAATACCGGCGACAGCCTCAATCAGATCAAGCCCGGCATCAACGGCCCCACCTCGATGGCCGGCATCAAGAATGCCGACACCAACCTCGCCCAGCTCCGCAAGGCGCTCGACGAGCTCGGGCTAGCCGCCTCGACCAACATCATCGTTTCGGCCGACCACGGCTTCTCGACCATCTCCAAGGAGAGCAAGACCAGCCCCTCGGCCAAGATCAGCTATGATGACACACCGAAGGACTTTTTGCCGATGGGCTTCCTGGCGCTCGACCTTGCGAAAGCGCTCGACCTGCCGCTGTTCGACCCCAACGACAAGAATGCGAAGATCGAGGGCAACAAGCATCCCAAGGCCGGCAACGGCGTGCTCGGCAAAGATCCGACCAAGCCCGATCTCGTCGTCGCCACCAATGGCGGCTCCGACCTGATCTATCTGCCGAGCAAGGACAAGAAGCTGGCGGCGAAGACGATCAAGGCGCTGCTCGAGCAGGACTACGTCTCGGGCCTGTTCGTCGAGGATTCGCTCGGCCGCTTCCCCGGCACCCTGCCGCTGTCGAGCATCAATCTGCGCGGCAAGTCGGCGACGCCGACGCCGTCGATCGTCGTCAACTTCCGCTCCTATGCCAGCGATTGCGGCGAGGCGCCGACCAACTGCTCGGTGCAGGTCGCAGACACCGTGCTGCGCCAGGGCCAAGGCATGCATGGCAGCTTCAGCCGCGGCGACACCATGAACTTCATGGCCGCCATCGGTCCGGACTTCAAAGCCGGCTATGTCGACGAGATCCCGGTCAGCAATGCCGACGTCGGCATGACCGCTGCCCGGCTCATGGACCTGCGCGGCGCGCAGAATGGCGATCTCGTCGGCCGCGTGATGTCGGAGGCCATGCCCAACGGCACGGTGCCGAAGGCCTATGCCGGCACGCTGAAGTCCAAACCGGCCGAAGGTGGCCTGATGACCGTGCTGAACTTCCAGCGCGTCGGCACCCAGCGCTATTTCGATGCCGCCGGCTTCCCCGGCCGCACGCTCGGGCTCGAGGTTGAGGGCGGCAAACAAAAAACGGCGGGGAAATAACCCCGCCGCTTCATCGCGTCCTCGATTGAGACGCGTAAATTTACAAGCGCAAATCTTACATGCCGATGTCGAACACGTTCGGCAATTGGCCTGCCAGAGGCAGCGCGGTGGCGCCCAGGAAGGTCGCCACCATCGCCATCAGGCGACGGTTGTTGTGGCGCTTGCCGCGCATCTGGCCGGCGATCCACTCCAGCATCTCGCTGTTGACCTTGGAGGCATAGGACGGCGCCCAGCTCTCAATCTCGGTGTCGGCCGACAGCGCGACGCTGCGCGGCGGCACCTTCAGGCCCGAGGCGCTGGCGGCATAATGGGCGACGGCCTTGGCGAGCAGGTCATCGAACCGGCCACCATCGGCGCGCTCGGTCGCGGCCTCGTTGATCTCGAACAGCACTTCGGCCTCGGTGCGGCTCACGGGCTGGTCGTTGACGGCGGTGGCGGTCAGGATGCGTACGCACCAGGCGGTGTCATCGGCATCGAGCGAACGGGAGAAATGCACCCTTCCCTTGGTGGTCGGGCCTTCCCCCGTGATCACGCCGTCGCGCACGATGCTCAGCGCATGGGCCGCGGTATCGCGGCAGGACGGTTCGAGGGACGGCGAGTCGGTAGGCTTAGGCGCAGCGGCAGACATAGTTCACTTCCAGATTTCTTCTGATCGGCCAGCATTTTCATGCCGACGTAAAGGGGTGGTTAACGATTCGATACGGGGATCGCGACTTTTCTAGATGGTTGCCAATTGGTCGCTGTTAGGACCATTCTGGTTCTAGGAAGCGCCGGGCGAGCGTGATGAAAGTCATAAAAGGCATTCTCGGGGCAATCGCGACCGTGTGACCCCGGATGGAGATGTTTCGCCGCAGGCGCCGCTGTAACAGAAAGGTGCTAGAAAATCGGCTCTTCAAAGAAGGAATTCACATTTTACTTGAGCCGGTTCACTTGGCCTCTCCGGCATTCTATACTGACGATGACGGCAAAAGCTGAATTCTAAAGTAAATTCAATGAGATGAGGTAGAACCATGACACTTCCGATCGGCGCCACCGCACCCGACTTCGAAGCCGAGACCACCGAAGGGAAGATCAAGTTCCACGACTGGATCGGCAACAGCTGGGCCCTGCTATTCTCGCACCCGAAGGACTTCACGCCGGTTTGTACGACCGAGCTCGGCGCTCTCGCCAAGTTGAAACCGGAGTTCGACAAGCGCGGCGTCAAGCTGATGGGCCTCTCGGTCGACCCGGTCGACCGCCATTCCAAATGGTCGGAGGACATCAAGGAGACGCAAGGCGCTGCGCCGAACTATCCGATGATCGGCGACACCGATTTCAACGTCTCCAAGCTCTACGAGATGCTGCCGGCCTCGACCTCGGGCGATCCCCTCACCCGCACGCCGGCCGACAACCAGACCGTCCGCAACGTCTTCGTCATCGGGCCGGACAAGAAGATCAAGCTGGTGCTGGTCTACCCGATGACCACAGGGCGAAACTTCCAGGAGATCCTGCGCGCCATCGACTCGCTCCAGCTCACCGCCAAGCATCGCGTCGCGACGCCGGCCGACTGGACGCAAGGGCAAGACGTCATCATCGCGGGCTCGGTCTCCAACGACGAGGCCAAGACGATCTACCCGCAGGGCTGGAAGGAGCCGAAGCCCTACATCCGCATCGTGCCGCAGCCGAAATAACTCAACTGTCATTCCGGGGCGGTCCGCAGGACCGAACTCTGGTGCGCAATTGCGCACCTGAGGTCTGGTCCTTCGGACCATCCCGGGATGACGGTGTCAGGTTACACGCCAGCCCCTACGCCGCGTGGACGCGGTCGAGGAAGCCGTCGACCTCGGCCTTGAGATGCAGGCTCTCGCCCGACAACGCCTGGGCGGAGGCAAACATCCGGCTCGAGGTCTCGCCCGTCTCGCCCGCGCCCTTGGCGGCGTGACGGACATTGACGGCGACATCGGCCGTGCCCGACACCGCCGCGCGAACGCTGGCCACGATGTTGTGGGTCGCGCTTTTCTGCTGCTCGACCGCAGCCGAGATCGAGCCGGCGATGCCGCTGATGCGCTCGATGGTCTGGCTGATCGCCTTGATGGCAGCGACCGATTCCTCGGTCGCGAGCTGCATGCTCTCGATCTGGTTCGAGATCTCGTCGGTCGCCTTGGCGGTCTGGCCGGCGAGCGTCTTGACCTCCTGGGCCACCACCGCGAAGCCGCGGCCGGCATCGCCCGCGCGCGCGGCCTCGATGGTGGCATTCAGCGCCAACAGGTTGGTCTGCTCGGCGATCGAGGTGATCAAGCTTGACGACGTCGCCGATGCGCGCGCCGGCTTCCGAGAGCTGCGCGATGCGCTGGTCGGTCGCCTAGGCCTGCCGCACCGCCTCGGCGGAGATCTCGTTGGATTCCTGCACCCGGCGGGTGATCTCGGAGATCGATTGAGACAGCTCGTCGGAGGCCGAGGCCGCCGAACGCACGTGCTCGGAGGCGCTTTCGGAGGCTCCGGCGGATCGCGCCGACAGATCGGCGGTGGAGCGCGCGACATCGGTGAGCTGCCGAGCCACGCGCTCGAACTCGCCCGATGATGTCAGCACCTTGTCGAGGATACCGCCGACACTGCCGCGGAACTCCTCGACGAAGTTGCGCAGTTCCGCCTTGCGCTGCTCGGCCGCGGCGGTCGTTGCCGCCGCCTGTTCGCTGCGCAAGCGTGCCCGCTCCTGCGAATTGCTCTTGAACACCGCGACCGTGCGGGCGATCTCGCCGATCTCGTCGGCGCGGTCCTCGCACTCGATCGCAACGTCGCTCTGGCCGTTGGCAAGCGCCGTGAGCGAATGCGTGACCGAGGTGAGCGGTTTCGTGACCCGGCGGACGATCACCAAGGTGAGGATCAGGACCAGGAGCGCGGCGAGACCCGCGGCGGCGGCCATGCTCTCGATCGCCTGGGACAGCATGCTCTCGAACTGGGCCATGGGGATGCCGACATAGAGGATGCCGGCGACCTTGCCGGTCGCGTCCAGAATCGGGAAATAGGCGGTCATGAACGTCTTACCGAACAGCGTGGCCGGCCCCTTATAGGCCTCGCCACGACGCAGCGGCGCCTGCCCCGGATGATCGGCGGCAAGCTGGGTGCCGACGGCGCGGTCGCCATTTTCCTTCTTCACGTTGGTCGAGCGTCGCACGAATTGCCCGCTCGCCTCGTCGAACACGAACAGGGTCGCATTGCCGCCGACATAGGACACCGCGCGATCGACGATGGCGTGATCCCTGAGGTCGGGCATCTTGGGAATCTCGGCGCGCTGGACGGCGCCATCCCGGATCGTGATCTTGACGTCTGGAACGGTCTCGGCAAAGGCCAGCGCCAGCGTGCGCAGATTGACCTCGATGTCGCGGAGCGCTCGATCATTGAAGGCGGATGTCAGCGACCAATAGCCGGCGCCGACCACGAGCGCTGTATTCATGGCGATCAGCAGTACCGCGCACAGGACGGCCTTGGTGCCGAGCTTGAACTGCGGCAGGAACTTCGCCGTGAGAAGGTTGGACATGGATGAAATGACCCCCGTAATTCCTGCATATTCGTGCAATCGGCTTACGGCCTCATTAACGACCGTTCGCACCGCGGCCCGCGGCATGCTTTCCAAATCGTAAACGAGGACACCCCTGACCAGCCGCCCGTGCTGGCGCCTGGCGCCCCCTGCCCGCATCGAAGGAGCTGCGTCCTCCACCGAACCTCGCAAGCGATGCCATCGAAAGCCTAGCGCTGGGTGCCGGAGCTGAAGGACCGGCCGGCGAAGCTGATCCACCCGCCGTGGCAGGCAACGCCGATCGAGCTTGCGAGCGCGGGCATCATGCCCGCAGCTGATCGTCGATCATGCCAAGGGATGCGAGCGCTCGCCGCCTACGCAAAGATCCGCAAAGGTTGAGCGTTGCTTTGACACAATTTTGAAACCCGCTATCGTCATCGCTTCGTTCAAACAATGGGGGACGACATGGACGACGATAAGCCGATCACAGAGCAGGCGATGGGCACGATCACCACCGCCGTGGAAGCGACCAAGGACGCCGCGGTCACCGCCGTCAAGCAGGTGAAGAAAGCCGCCAAGAAGGTTACGAAGAAAGTAGCGCCGAAGAAGACTGCCAAGAAGGCTGCGAAGAAGACCACGAAGAAGGCCGCAAAGAAATCGTCCAAGAAAGCCGCGAAAAAGGCCGCCAAGAAAGCCTCCAAGAAAGCCGCCAAGTCGAAGAAGAAGGCCAAGAAGGCCAAGCGCTGATCGCACTCAGAGCAGATCTCCGGGCGCGGGCGCGCCCGGAGACAGCTCCAGCGCCAGCCTACCCTCGCCGTTTGGCTGCGCGCCGGCCAGGATGATGCTTGCCCTTGGGATCGCGGAATTCACTGCGATGGCCGCGCCGGTCCTCGGCGTTGAAGCGCCGCCGTTTTTCCGGTGAGCCGAACTGCTTGATCACCCGCCTGCCGTTGAACTTCTTGATCACGTAGCCGCCCTCGGTCATCGAGAACGGCGCCTCAAGCGACCCCATATGCACGCCTCGCCTTCTTCATGGACATCACCGCGCTGAAAAAGAAATAGGTTGAATGCCCCACCCTAGCACGAAAACAGTCGACACACGTCAGGGCTGTGCGCGCTGGATATCGCTAAGAGCGTCGATTGACCACAAAGACCGCTGCGGCGCAGAGCGCCATGCCGACAATGGCAATTGCGTCCAGCTTTTCTCCGAACAGCAGATAGGCCATCAGCGCCGTCACGGCCGGCACCAGATAAAACAGGCTCGCGACCGAGGTTGCCGCGGCGTGGCGGATCAGCCAGTACAACAGCCCGATCGATCCAATCGAGAGCGCCACGGCCAGCCAGGCGAGCGCAAGCACGAATTCCCGCGTCCAGTGCACCACGCGGTCTTCGAACAGAAAGGCTCCGATCGCGAAGAAAATTGTGACGGACACGTATTGCACGAGATTGCCGGCGCGCCAGTCGATGTGATTGCAGTAGCGGCGCTGATAGAGCGTGCCGAGCGTGATGCTGATCAGCGAGACCACCGAGGCGAGCCAGCCGAGCCCGGCTTCGCCGGTCATCGGGCGGTTGTGCAGGATCAGCACGACCCCGCCGAGGCCGAGCACGAGACCGGCCCATTGCAGCGGCGTCACCTTCTCGCCGAGCCAGCGATTGGCGATGGTCGAGGTCAGGATCGGCTGCAGGCCCGGAATCAGCGCGGACAGGCCGGCCGGAATCGAATGCGCGATCGCGATCGCGGTGCCGCCGAGATAGAAACCGTGGACCAGAATGCCGGCGACCGCGCTATGCGCAGTGCCGGTGCCATCAGGCCATTTCGGCCGCGCGATGCCTGCGATGATCGCCATCAGGCCAACCACGATCGCCATGCGGATGGCGAGATAGGTCAAGGGATCGGCATTGTTGACGACGTATTTCGTGCCGATGAATCCGGTGCTCCAGAGCAGGACGAACAGGATCGGCGCCGCGCGGGCGGTCAGGGCTTCCGGATTGTGGTTCATTGCCGCCTCATTGCCCGATGGGGCCCTATGCGGCAATACGAATTTCCGGACGAGCGATGCTGCGCTGCGACGGGCAGCGGAAGCCGCGGTTTAACCGCTCACCATTCTTCCGGACAGGGATCGATGATTTTCCAGAGCTCGACCCCGTTCTTGATCTTCTTCATGTCGGTGGTGAGCCCGCCATTGCGGCGGATCCAGTCCTTCACCTTGTCGGGGTAGTAGGACATCAGATCGGAGGTGCCCTCGGCGCTGGTGACCTTGATGCCGAAGGTGAAGGCCTTGTCGTAGTAGGCCTGGTGGAAGCCGAGGCTGGCGCGCGGCGTCACACAGATCTTGTTCATCGGCACGATGCCGAGCACGAGCGTGCAGGCCGAATTGCAGATGCCGTCGATGATGACGCGCTCGCCCTTCTCACGCACGCGCTTGTACTTGGCCTTGTACTCCTCGACATAGCCGCCGTGGTCGCGGGTGATGTGCAGCTCGGCGCGCGCCGGCGTAGCGGCGGCGAGGCAGAGCGACAGCAGGCTCAAAAGCGGGATGCGCATGGCGACGTGACGGCGAAAGCCTTCAGGAATGGACCGGCCTCGAAGGAGCCCCCCAAGGGCCGGCAGCAAGATTCTTAGCCGAATAGTCTTTGGTCATACTTGTGTGGGGAATTCGTTAAGCATCCCGAAAAGGCCAAAAATGGGCAGCTTTCGACCGCATGTCCGGCAATTCTGTCACACCCACCCGGAAATCTGCGGGGTTGGGCCTGATTCCGCGCCTCCGAACCGATGTCCTGGCCACCCGAAATTGCTATAAATGGCCGACCTATTCGCGGGTTCCGGAGAATCGAGATGAGCAAGTTGAAGCTTGTAGCCGCAGTTGCTGCCCTGTCGGCTGCAATCCTAGCCCCTGGCCTCGCGGAGGCGCGGGGACATCACCGGTATCACCGCTCCTACGCCAACCCGCTGCCCTATCCGATCAGCTATCTGCACAATTACGGGCCCGGCATCACCCCCGGGACCTTCGCCTATTACGACGGCCCGTCGACCAACCACTGCTACCGGGGCGCGGCCGCCTATATCGGCCAGGACGGCCGCCGGCACCCCTGCTACTGAGGCGCCGCGCGTCCTTCCCCGCGGGCGCCCCTATCTCGCGGCGCCCGACCAGAGCAATTGCTTCTCGATCTCGTAGACCGGCAGCTTGACGAGGTCTTTACCGACCTCGCACTGAAGCGCCTTGCGCACCACGTCGGAATAGTCGGCGCGGATCATGCCCAGCGCACGCGGTGAGGCCACCATAGTCAGTGCCGAGGTCTCTCCCGCACTGACGGCGGCATCGAGACGGCCGGCCAAGCTCCGCAGGAAGGCGCGCTCAGCCTCATCGTGCCAATTGGTTTGTTCGACGGAGCTGCGCGCCCCGCCGGCCGCCCCATGCAATCGGCCCGGCGCATCGGTCCCTAGCGCGCCGGTCGATGGGTTGGGCTGCTCATGCACTTCCCTGGTGTGAAGGTTCGGAAACATCTCGTCGCCGAGATTTTCCAGAATGAGCGCCTTGCGCCCGTCGCACACGACCAGCCAGTCACCCTTGTCCAGTCTCATCTTGTCCATTGCACAGCTCCAAGCAACCCATGGGCCTGCCCTTCGAATTCCTCGAAGGGCTGGCCGTGCGGCAAGACTAGGGATGAAGCCGCGCCGACGAATTGCGCAGGATCAAGGATGGCGGCATGTCGTGCGGCACCTGCCGGCGCCAGCGCAACATTGGTCAGACGCTCGAACCTGGAATAGTCTGGCGCATTAAGGTCACGCCTGCGGCGGGCTCGCTGAAGATTTGTTCATCAGCATTACATTTCGGTTCCGCCACAATTTGATCAGAACCTCATCGATATCCTGCATCGCGTCAGCGGAGGAAGACATCATGAAGCTCAAGATTGGCCTCGTCGCCGCATCCCTGTTCGGTGCCCTCGCGGCATCGCCGGCGGCGTCCGCCATGCCCATCGCGCCCGCACCTGCAACGCCAGAAGTCTCCGACGTCGAGCAGGTCCGCATGGTCTGCAACGCCTGGGGACGCTGCTGGTGGCGTCCGAACTATTATGGGTATTACGGACCGCGGCCGTACTACGGCCCCCGGTATTATGCGCCGCGCTACTACGGCCCACGCTATTATGGCTACGGCTATCGCCGCTGGTGATATCGAAGGGGCCCTCGGGGCCCCTTCGCTTTTGCGAGACCGTAGACCGCTTGCCCCGACCACCTGCGCGGCTAGCCTGGAGCAATTCCAAAACTGATCTAGATCAAAGATGAAATCCGTCACTTCGTCATTGTACGGGGATGGCCGATTTGATCGTTTTCCGATGCCCCCAGACGGGCATGAATGTGCAGACGCATTTGGAGAAGGGGCAAAGACAGGAGGGTCGGAGCTTTGCGTCCTTTGCCTGTCCCGCGTGCACGCGCCTGCATTTCATCGACCTCGCCTCCGGCCAACCGATCAGCAGAGAAGGTTGACGGCGACATTGATCTGCCGTGGCTCATGGCATGAGGTCCGCAATACTACGGCACGAAATCCGATTTACTGAAGCATGATGTTTCGCCATTGATGGCGATGCACCGACATCCATTTGCTGTCACATTGCAGCAGCCGCCCAGACGCATGTTGTTCGACGCCCTCGTCCCGTCCTCCGCGCTCCAACTGATCGGCTTTGCCGACGTCGATGCGTTTCGGCCGATCGAGTCGATGGAGGACGCGAGGAGCATTCCGCTCGACGTTGCGAACTTCGCGGCGGCCCGCGCCGTCGTCTCCCTGCCGGCATGCCGCATCGTCGTGATGAGGTCGTTCGCGCGCATCCTCGACACCGCCTATCGGATGCCGGGCGGGATGGTGATCCTGGCGATGACCGACGACCTTCGGGCCAATTTCAGGGGTGTGGATCTCGACGCCCGCTTCTTCGTTGCACTGCGCGGTAACGATGAATGCCACTACGTCGAACCCCAGACCAATCATCACGCGATGATCATCCTCTCGCCTATCTTGCGAGACCGGGGCTGGTTCGATCGTGCCGACGATTTGCGGGCCCAGGTCGCGAACCGGCCGGCCCTGCTCCACGCACGTCAGCTCCTGCTCGACATTCTGCGAACCGCATCGGTGCAGCCGCGCCTGTTCGAGACTACCGAGGTCGCCGCCCATCTCCAGGAAGGCCTGCTGCTCGCGCTCGATGATCTGTTTCGGATCGATCCCCTGTCAGATCGGAGCACCTCCGTTCGCAGCGAGCGGTCGATCAAACTCGTTCAGCAGATCGACGATTACGTCGCAGCCTATCCGACCGCTCCGATCTATACGGCCGATCTTGCCAGCGAGTTTGGCGTCTCGATCCGGACGCTCGGCGGGGCGGTCAGCAAGGTGCGTGGCATGAGCCTGCACCAGTACATTCGCCTCAAAAGACTGTGGGCGACCCGCGCCCGCCTCCTCAAAGGCGGCGGCGCCACCGTCGCTACATGCGCGCGCGCCCAGGGTTTCCATCATCTCGGTGAGTTCGCCGCAGCATACCGCGCGACCTTCCACGAGGCGCCCTCGGACACGCTGGCCCGTGGCCGGCAAATCCGAGTGTCGGCAGGCTGACGCCGCCAGCCCCAGCGATGGTGACCGGCATCAGTGCTGATACAGAACAGATCTAGAACGAAGGATGAGCGGCCCGAGACATAGGTGACAGAACGTACCGGACACATGGGTTACACTTTCCGCTTTTGTTCTGCGGGAGGTGTGGATGCCGTGGAAAGTGAGTTCGGTAATGGAAGAGCGCCTGCGCTTTGTCGCCCGGCTTCTGGATGGGGAAGCCATGACCGAGGTCTGCCGCGAGTTCGGCATCTCCCGCAAGACCGGCTATAAGATTTTCGACCGCTACAAGGAGCAAGGGCTTGGGGCGTTGAGCGACCGCTCCAGGCGGCCCATACGCTACGCCAATCAGCTCCCGCAACAGGTCGAGACCCTGATTGTCCAGCTCAAGGCCGAGAAGCCGCACTGGGGCGCCCGCAAGATCCGAGAACTGCTGGTACGCCGGCTCGATGGCGACATCAGGGTTCCCGCCAAAAGCACCATTCATGCGGTGCTCGACCGCCACGGTCTGGTCAAGCGCAGCAGCGGGCCGCGCCACCATGCGCACGGCACGCCGCTGTCGCCGGGCACGCTCCCCAATGATCTGTGGTGCGCCGACTTCAAGGGCGAGTTCAAGCTCGGCAATGGCCGATACTGCTATCCACTGACCGTTACCGACCATGCCTCGCGCTTTCTGCTGCTCTGCGAAGCGCTGGACTCAACGCGCGAAGACGCTGCCCTCACAGCCTTTGAGCAGCTGTTCCGCGAGCGCGGCCTGCCGTTTGCCATCCGCTCCGACAATGGCGTCCCCTTTGCCAGTCCCAATGCTTTGTTCAATCTCTCGAAGCTGTCAGTGTGGTGGCTCCGGCTCGGCATTGCGATCGAGCGCATTAAGCCAGGCCATCCGCAGCAGAACGGCCGTCATGAGCGCATGCATCTCACGCTCAAAAGGGAAGCCACCAGACCGCCGGGGTTCAACAGCCTCCAGCAGCAGGATCGCTTTGATAGCTTCCGGCACGAGTTCAATGAGGAACGCCCTCACGAAGCTCTCGATATGAAGCGTCCCGCAGACCTCTACACAGCTTCAGCACGCCGCTACGATGGCCTGCCCGAACTGACCTATCCCTTCCACGATCGCGACGTCGTCATCACATCCTGTGGGCGCCTTTGCCTGCACCGCAAGAAAATCAATATCTCCGTCGTGCTGGCCGGCCAAAAGCTCGGCATCAAGGAGGTCGACGACGGCATTTGGCTCGTCAGCTTCATGCACTACGATCTGGGCTACTTCGACCTGGAGCAAAAGACCTTGCAGCCCCTCGACAACCCATTCGGCCCAAAGCCCGTCACCGATGTCTCCGGTACGACATCCTCGCTTTGACCGAGAGGCAGTCTTGCTCATTCTTGGCACGGCAGCCCTTGGCTCGGCCGCGCTGAGCGGTCAACCCCCGCAGCCCGCAGGGGCGCGCCTTTGGCGCGCGGGGTTGACGGCGAACGCGCGTGCCGAGCAACAATGCGGCTGTGCCATGAATGCTTGGAGTGAGTGACCCTGCAACCCCTCGACAACCCGTTCGGCACGAGGTTGTCACCCATGTCTTAGGTACGACCTGTTACCTATGTGTCCGGGCTGGACAACGACAGGGGTGGCGCGCTCGGAAGGATTCGAACCTCCGACCCTCGGAATCGAAATCCGATGCTCTATCCAGCTGAGCTACGAGCGCCCTGGCCCAGCATTGGGCCGCAACCGAGACGCGCTTATCCACTGCTGGCGACTCCGCGCAGCAGACGGCGTTCGGATGGGTTCGAATTAGCAGAGAGGCCGACCAATAAAAAGCCCCACCCGCCTCCGTTCGAGACGAGTCGAAGGCGCCCTCACCAGGTCGTGTTGAAAAGGCCGAAATACGGCTGCTGGGCCATCATCATCGGCTGTGCCTGTTGCGGCGCCCGATGCGTCCTAACGACCTTGCGCTTGGGCTGAGCCTGGGCCGGAGAAGCCGCGGCAGCCTGAACCTGGGCCTCGGTCTTCCGGGCTGCGGCGGCGGTATCGGCCTTCGGGCCCGGCGTGAACTGGGCGAACGTCTCGCGGACCCGCACCTTGGCCGACATCTCGGCCAATGCGGGCGACATGCCAGCCTGCACTGGCGGCTGAGGCGCAACGACGGCGGTCTTCATCGCAGGCGCGGCGATCGTCGGCTGGCTGGTGTCGAGCACGACACGTTCAGGCAAATGGCGATCGGACCGGATTCGGATCAGCGGCTGGTCGTTGCTCGCGGTCGCAACAGCTTGCGCCACGGGTGCTGCCGGCAGCATGAAATCCGCCGCAAACAACAGTGTGAGCAAAGCTCCACCGACAAAGATGAAATACCGAAAGATGGGCATTGGCCGCGCTCCGCCCCCCGCATCCCCGCGTGGGCTCTTCGCCTTAACAGGCGATTCTCTAGTTGGTTCCTGGCCCTGCCCCTTTGGTTCAAATGGCAACGCCAAGTATTTTGGCCAAGACCTGCGGATGGTAACTTTTGCGCTATCCGGAAAAATGCCGCCCTTTAGGCGCGGCGTGCTGCAACCAGCGAACACTTCGCCTGGTCGGCATTCACATTGACGAAGCCGACGGGAATATGCGCATAGGTCTTGCGGCTCTTCATGCTGACAGCGTCCGCCAGCACACGACTGCGATCAGTGAGATGACTGCCGTCGCGCCGCGCGAACACGCAGACGATCTCGACGTCCTTTACGGCATAGTCATTGTCGTTTCGCAGCGTGAACGTCACCAGCGCCTTCGAGCCGAGGCCGCCGCGGCGCCAGGTCTGCGATGAAATCCTGAGACGACCAAGTTCTGCCATTGCCGGCGCCTGAGCTGCGGAAGACGGCGAGCCCGCAGCTGCCGCATCGCCTGAAGGAGCCGTCTCGACGGCTGCCAGGCCGGTGGTCACCGGTTGCGCGCTATTGCCTTTGGAGAGAGGCAGTAGCATCCAGATTCCGCAGCCGACAATGATCGCTGCCAGCAGCCACAGCAGGCTTCGGCCAAACGAGACGCTCGCAACCGTCACGGCCCGCGCCAATCGTTCGCCAGTCCCGGCGAAACGCCCCAACCCGAACCGGTCAAGCCTAACGTTCATGGTTTTCATCACCGACAGCGGCTGAAGCACGTCCTACGACGGACTAAGCCACCGTTTCACTTAATCGGGAACACGAACTAAGGTTCCCGGCCCGGTGCGAATCAGCAAAGACGGTGGCGATCGCCGGCTGGGGCCGTTAAACATGCGGCGCAACATCGAAAGACCGCGTTGGGAGAGAATGAAATGCCAGTCGTCACTTGGGATCACGTCCATCTGCGCAGCCCCGATCCGGAGGCTACGGCGGCCTGGCTGCGGGACATCCTCGGTGGCGAGATCGTGCGCGCGCCGGGACGGATCGACGTGAACCTTGGCGGCGCCAGGGTCTTCATCGCGCCGCTCGAGGGCGACGCCGCCGTAAGCCCACCGCCCCCGCATCCGCATCAGGGCCTCGATCATTTTGGTCTGACGGTAAAAGACATCGACGCCGTCGCCGCCGAGATCAAGGCCAAGGGCGTCACCTTTACGCGCGAGCCGACGACGATCAGGCCCGGCGTACGCATCTGTTTCATCCGCGGCCCCGAAGGCATCTCCATCGAGCTGCTCGAGCGCGACAAGAAGTATACCTGACGCGGCCCGAACGGCATCAGGCATCGGCCCTCCGGGCGAAGCGCTGCCCCGGTGGGCCTACGTCATGCTACCGGGCATAAAGCAGCGGATGGTGACGCCCATGTAGCCGTAGATCGGCCAGACCATGGTCCGTCCGACCCGGTTCGGCTCCGAGATCACGGCTTCCTCCGGCACGTCCACCCAGACGAGTTCCTGCGGCTGGCCGTCGATGGCGGAGCCATAGCGCGGGACGCGGACACGATAGTGCCCGTCCTTGCTGTCCCAGTCGGAGTCCGAGAGCGCCGAGCCGTCGGCGTCGGAGCAGCACGGCCCCTTGCCGCTACGCAGACCGTCGAACCAGGCCTTCAAATCCGCATTGGTGTTGACGAACTGGCCACGGTCACGCGCGTGCCCGAAGGGAGCCGCGAGCGCAATCAGGCCCAAGGCGCACGCCAGCCTTGTCACGCTTAGCCAGCGTGTCGCGCTGCCGATCCGCCGTCGTTCGCTTTTGCAATTCGTGGGACGCGCACCGTACAGACGCGGCTCATCGCCGCCGGAATCGATCCAGTTGCTCACGTTCGTCTTGCTCCAGCACTCCGCGGCCAGTGCAACAATGGTTATGCATTTCGCGGGCCAACTCCGATTCGCAACGTTCGGCCTCGCCTCATCATCAGACCGTCATGACGGCGTCACGCACAAGCCGGGACAACTACGGTCGCGACGGCAGGCTCCCGCTAACCGGCAAAAGTGACGCGTTGCGCCGGCGGACGCGCTTTGGCATAAATGCTCTACCGGTTACGCCATTGGGCGATGGCGGCCGACCTGCGGGACGTTATGAAGAACGGCCTCTATTCGATTCACGTGACCTTGCTCGACGGTCGAGTCGGCAAGGGCAGTGGCGTCATTCTCTTCCGCGACGGCAAGATCCTTGGCGGCGACGCCTACCTTTATTACACCGGCAGCTACACGGTGAAGGGCAACAGCACGTTCAAAGGCGAGGTCCTGGTGCAGCGCCACACCTCGCCGCGCGGCGACGACAATCCGCTGTTCGGCGGCCCCGCCCCCGTCGGCATCGGCGTCAGCGGCACCTTCACGGAGACGCGCGGGGAGATGACTGGCACGGCGCTGGTCGGCAAGGCGAGCCAGATCTTCGGCGCGACGCTGCACAGGCTCGCTGACGTCGATTAGGGCGTGCCGCCATAAGTCACGACGCACGGCCAAAACTAGTCCGCAGCAAGCCCCTGACATCCTGAGCAATAGATCGTATGCAGTAGGGATGCCTGGATCGTGGACATATCGCCCATGGGCACGTGACGCGGCGATCGAGCTCGGCCACCTCGCGGCGGCTCAGTCAGTCGCGCTCGCCTGTCACGTACATCCGGATGTCCAGGTTGCCGCCGTCAGCGAAGGATGGCGCATGTACGTGACCACGGTCGGAGAGTTCCGCGCCATCGCTGGCGATATCGTCGTCATCCCGGCGGACGTACCGCACGCCTCGCACGGCGGCGCCGGCTCGATCGTCAGCCATCTCTATCTATCGAGCGATCATGCGGCGGTGAGAGGGATCTCTGGGCCGCTCTGTATCCGCAACTCGCGGGCAACCTTGCCGGACGAGATGCTCGACGCGATCGGCTCGTGCCCGAGACGTCTCACGCGGCCGGCCCGATGTGCCGCGCTGACGGAGCTGGTTTCGTGCGACGATCTCGCCATCCGCACGATCGCGGCACGGCAGGGTCGATCGACAGATGGCTTCATTCGGCTGTTCAAGCGAGAGGTTGGAATGACCCCCGCCGCCTATCGTCTTGCGCTGCGACTGGCGTGGGCACGCTCGCGTTTGAAGCGCGGCGACACCGTCGCCGACGTGGCTTATGCCGGCTCGTTCTCCGACCAGAGCCACCTGGGTCGCCTGTTTCGACGCGCTTACGGCGCAACGCCTGCCGCCTACCGTTCAGCGTTCGCGGATTGAGACGGTCGATTTCGTTCCAGACGTGAATTGGCCTCGGGCGCTAAGCTGGCTCCACCTCTCCATGCCACTGCGAGCCGCGCATGAACCTCCTGGCACCTTTCGTGGTCCTGTCCGCAGGCCTGAGCCTCGCCTTTCAGCAGGTGCTGAACGCCAGCCTTGGCAACGCCATGCAATCAGCGAGGTGGGCGGCGTTCGTGAGTTATCTTGGCGGGACAATCGCGTTGCTGCTGGTTCTGGTCGCCGTGCGCGAGCCGATACCCGCTGCCGCCCTGGTCGGACGAGCTCCTTTGATCGCATGGACCGGGGGAATCTTCGGCGCGATCTTCATCGCGACCAGCATCCTCATGGTGCCGCGCCTCGGCGTGGCGACGGTATTGACGTTGATCGTCGTGGGTCAGTTGCTCGGTTCGTTGGCGTTCGACCACATCGGGATGTTCAGCCTGCCGCACCATCCGATCACGTTGACACGCATTTTGGGCGCCGGGTGTCTCATCCTGGGCGCGGCTCTCGTTCGCGGGTAACGATCGCCGAAGCGCCGCGCGCTAATGAGTCCGCGACCTGGTTATTCCGCCGCCTGTTCGAGCGGCGCTATGCGCGGCAGGATCATCTGGATGCGCGTGCCGCCGCCCGGCTCGGAATCGAGATCGAGCCGGCCGCCGAGCCGGTTGGTGACGATGCTGTAGACGATGTGCAGGCCGAGGCCGGTGCCGCCCTGGTCGCGTCGCGTCGTGAAGAACGGATCGAAGGCGCGGCGGCGGACGTCGAGCGACATGCCGCAGCCATTGTCGGAGAAGATGATCTCGACATTGTCCTTGCCGGACTCGCGCACCTGGATGTCGATGGTCCCCGGCCGGCCGTCCGGGAAAGCGTGCGCCACCGAATTGAGAAACAGGTTGGTCAGCACCTGGCCGTAAGGGCCGGGATAGCTGTTCATGGTGAGGTCCGGCTGACACTCGACGTTGAGCGTCAGATTGTGCTTGCGCAGGCCGGGTCGCAGGCTCATCACCACCTGCTCGGTGAGGTCGCCGAGGTCGAAGCTGCGCTGGTCCGAATAGTTGCGGTCGGCCGCGACCTGCTTGAACGACTGGATCAGCTCGGCGGCGCGGTTGAGGTTGGAGACCAGCTGCGAGGAAGCATCGCGGCTGGTGTTGAGGAAGTCGTTGAGCGTGGAGCGGCGGAGTTCGCCGCGCTCGACCTCAGCTGTGAACATCGCGGTCTTGCGCTCCAGCGCGGAAGCGACCGTGAGGCTGATGCCGACCGGGTTGTTGACCTCGTGCGCGACGCCGGCGACCAGGCGCCCGAGCGCGGCGAGCTTCTCCGCCTCGATCAGCGAGGCCTGAGTCTCGCGCAGATTGCGCAGCGCGGTCTCGGCGGCTTCCTTGGCTTTGCGCATCTCCTGCTCGCCGCGCTTGCGCTCGCCGATGTCGAGCGCGACGGTCACGATGCGCTCGATCTCGCCTTCGGCGTCGAGCAGCGGCAGCTTGTTGACCAGCCATTGCCGCATGTTGCCGGAGGCGTCCTTGTACTCCTCCTCATAGAAGCCGAGTCCCTTGCGGAACTTGAGCACGCGCTTGTCGCTCTCGTCGGACTTGGCCGCGCCGTAGCGCGACATCAGGTCGGCCGTGGTGCGGCCGAGTGCGTCGCCCGGCTCGATGCCGAAGATGCCGGCCATGTAGCGGTTCATCAGCACGTAGCGCAGGTCGCGGTCCTTGACATTGATCACCGCGGGCACGGTGTCGATGACCTGCTGGAGCAGGCGCCGGCCTTCGGCGATGGCGTCTTCCGCCCGCTTCTGGTCGGTGATATCGCGCAGCGTGCCCTCATAGCGGACGATGTTGCCCTGCTCGTCCCGCACGCCGGTGGCGCTGTCGGAGAGCCACAGGATGTTGCCGCTGCGCTGGCGTACCTGATATTCGAACTCGCGCACCATGCCGTCGCGCGCCATCAGCCGCTGATATTCGGCACGCGCCTCGGGGTGTACGTAGATCGTATGGGCGATGTCGTTGATGCTGTCGATGAGGTGCTGCGGGCTGTCATAGCCCATCATCCGCGCCAGCGCCGGATTGGCGTTGAGGAGGTCGCCGGCCGGTGTCGTCACGTAGATGCCATCGACCGATCCCTCGAACAATTTGCGATAGCTCTCCTCGGCGAGGCGCTGCTCGGTAAGCGCGCGCACCGCCGCTTCGCGCGCGGTGTCGGCCTCCTCGAGCGCGCGGCGGAACACCTCGGCCGCCCGTGCGATGTCACCGATCTCGTTGTCGACGTCGGCGGACGGGATCGACGTGTCTTTCTGGCCCGCCGCAAGCGCGCGAATGGAGCGCGCGATCTGGGCGAGCGGACGGACGGTCCTGCGCACCACGAACAGCGCGGCGCCGATGCCGATCAGCACGCCGACCGTGCCGAGCACGATGCTCTGCCACCGCGCCTCGGTCAGCGTGCGGGCGAAATCGCGCGACAGCACGTGGCCGCGCCGGGCGCTGACCTCGCGCAGCAATTCGGTGACGCGGCCGATCAGCCGGCCCTCGGTGCCCAGCACCTCGCGGTCGATGTCGGCGATCTGCCGCTCGCGGACGGCGACCGCCATGATCGCCTCGGCGTAATCGTTGACGGCCGACCTCAGCTTGCCATCGGCGATGTCCATCGCCCGCATTCCCTCCGCGGCCTGCTCGGCCGCGGACGGGTTGCGCGCCAGCAGTCCGAGCGCGATGCGGCTCTGCGCCTCAGACAGGCGGGAGGCCAGCTCGCGGTCCGCAGTGCCGGCGACGGCCGCGTCGAACCGGTCGCGCAGCGGCGGCAGGCCGGCGAGCAGCTGGGCGCGGCGGTCGATCAGGGTCGAGATCCGCTCCAGGCCGGTCCGGTAGGTCGCCAGCCGCTCGGTGACCCCGTCGATCATGTCCTGCTGCTCGGGCGCGAGCTCGATGCGGGTCTTCTTCAGGATGTCACTTAAGGCGGAAGCCGCCTCACCGACCTGCTGGAACTGGATGCCGGCGCCGGGATCGGTGACGAAGTCGCGCGCGGCAAGGCGCAATTCGTTCATGCGGCGGTCGATGTCCTCGGCGAGGTCACCAACGCTCTGGAGCCGTTGCAGCTCGGCGAACGTGGTGTCGATATGCCGGATCGCGATCACGCTCGCGGTCGAGGTGACGATGATCACCGCCAGCACCAACAGGAAGCTGCCGAAGGTGAGCTGGCCGATGGAGAGCGAAAAAGTTCGCTTTTTCTCAGGGGTCGGCGTCAATTCGGCGGACATTGGTGTTTGGGGGACCGGGCTATTGGAGGTCCAATATACGACGTATTGCGCCCCCGGGGGAACATGCCTCTGGCCGCCGAATATCCTTAATATCGGGCCTGCCGCCCCTCCTCCGTTTCGGACTATGAGCCTTTGAGGCTTGTCCGCCGCCGGGCCGGGATCGTCATGGCGGCAACGCCGAGGACGACGCAGGCCAGCCCGATCCAGGCGGTCCGGCTCAAGGTCTCGCCGAGGAAGGCGACGCTGATGGCAACCCCGATGGGGACGCGCAGATAGGCCTGCGCGGTGGTCCCGACCGAGCCTAGGGTCTGGATCAAGCGGAAGTAGATCGCAAACGCTGCTGCGGTCGAGAACACCGCGAGCGCCAGCAGAGCCAACACGGACGCCAGCGAGGGCGACAGCGTCCAGGGTTGCTCGACGACGAGCGAGGCCGGGATCAGCACCGCCGCGCCCGCCAGCAGCGAGCCGGCGGCGGGCGCCATGGGATCGAGTCCCTTGAAACTGCGGCCTAAGATCGCGGCGCAGGCATAGCAGACGGTGGCGGCCACGATCGCCGCCTCCGCCAGCAGGCCGCTGCCGATGTCATGGAAGGCATCGACGCCGACGATCAGCAGGATGCCGGCCATGCCCGCGATCACGCCGAACAGCTTTCGCGGCGTCGTCGCCTCGTGGTGGGTGATCAGCGCCGTGAGCAGGAACGTGAAGATCGGCCCGGCCGAGTTGAGGATGGTGGCGAGCGCGGCATCGACATGGCGCTCGCCCCAGGCGATCAGCGTCCAGGGGATCACGCTGTTGAGCACCGCCTGAAACGCGAAGCGCTGCCAGGTCGCCGCATCCGTCGGCATCCCGATGCCGCGCGCCCGCATGACGACAAGCAGCAACAGGCCCGCGATGGCGGTGCGCGCCGCAATCAGCGTGATCGGCGGGATGGTGGCGACGCCGAGCTTGATGAAGGTGTAGGAGCCGCCCCAGAGCGTCGCTAACGCGACCAGCAACGCCAGCTCGACGGCGATGTTGGTACCCTGCCGGTTGTTCATGCGTTGCGTCCCGTCCATTCGCGATGAACGGAACCTAGCGCGTCCGCAGCCGCCGATACTTCGTTTGGTGTCGAACTATCCTAGCCGAGCGCCCCGACCTCGAACACCTCGCCGTCGTAGCCGGCCTCGCGGGGAATGCGGAGCTGGCGGCCGGTTTCAGTCTTGGTCATCACAGGCATGACCGTGACGATCGACATCCCAAGGGCGTGCTCCAGTGCGGCACTCACGTTTGGCTGCTTGGCGAGCCGGATCAGATTGCGCGTGGTCGGGAACGGCAGCTTGAAGCGGCCGCTCTCCCCGCCCTCCACCGCCTCGCGCGGCGAGACCCAGATCGAATCCGTGGACTCGCGACCATCATGGGCGCCGAGCTGATCGGGCGGTGCTGCCGCAAGAAAGAACCAGGTGTCGAAGCGCTTCGGCATGCCCTCCGGCGTGATCCAGTGCGCATACGGCACGAGCGTGTCGAGCGCGAGCTGGAGGCCGTTATCTTCGAGGATTTTCAGGAAGCTAATATTATGCTCGTTGAGCGCGACGCGATGCGCATCCGCGATCTCGCCGGCACGCTTGGCGTCGACCGGCGCGCCCGAATCCTTCGATCGCGCCAGCAGGATGCCGCTTTCTTCAAAGGTCTCGCGGATCGCGGCAATCCGAAAGCCGCGGTCCGCTTCGCTGAGGCCCTCGCCGCCCGAATAAAGATCGGCGCGAGCGACGATCTCCTTGTCGCCGGCATCGACGCTGCCGCCGGGAAACACCAGCGCGCCCGAGTTGAACTCGATCTGATGATGGCGAACCATCATGAAGACTTCGATCTCGTCGCGGCTCTTGCCGTCGACACCCGCACCGTCGCGCAGCAGGAGAATGGTCGAGGCAGGGCGTGATGCGGCAGCTTCAGCCATGCGACTAACCTGCGGCGCTGGATTGCGGGCCGAGATTGGCGCGCTTGTCGACACGGGCGACGCGCGAGAGGAGATACTCGACCTCCGCCTTCGCCGCCGGGGTGATGGTCGCGCCAGGCTTGCGCTGCGCGCTGGAAGCGATGATGCCGCGCTTCTGCAGCACGTATTTGCGCACGGCAAGACCGGCGCCCGGCTGCTGCTCGTAGCGGATCAGCGGTAGATGCGCGTCGAACAGATCATGCGCGGCGTCGCGCTTGCCCTCCTTGGAGAGGCGCACGACGTCGATCAGGAGTTCCGGGAAGGCATAGCCGGTCATGGCACCGTCGGCGCCGCGCTCCATCTCGAAATCCAAAAAGAGCCCGCCATTGCCGCAGAGGATCGAGAGCGGACGGAGCGAGCCGTCCTTCTGGAAATTGCGCAGGGTCGAGATCTTTTCCAACCCCGGCCAGTCCTCGTGCTTGAGCATCACGCAATTCGCATTGTCCGTGACGATCTTGCGGATCACGGCGGGGGTGAACACCACCGAGAGGGTCAGCGGATAGTCCTGGAGCACCCAGGGCACATCCGGGCCGATCGCTTCGGCGGCCTGCTTGAAATAGCCGACGATCTGGTCGTCGGTGCGCAAGCTCGGCGGCGGCGCGATCATGACGCCGGCGGCGCCCGCATCCATCGAGGCCTTCGCCAGCGAGCGCATGGTGGCAAAACCCGGCGCGGAGACGCCAACGATCACCTGCATCTTCTTGGCGCGCTTGACGAAGCGCACCGCGACCTGCTCGGCCTCGGCGGCATCGAGCTTCGGCGCCTCGCCGAGGATTCCCAGCACCGTGACGCCGTCGCAGCCGACCTCTTCGTAGAAATCGGTCAGGCGGTCGATCGAGCGCTCGTCGATGCGGCCGTCGTCGTGGAACGGCGTCGGCGCGATTGCGAAAGTGCCCTTGGCGTCGGCGGTGAGTTTCATCGTCTTCCTTGTTTCTCTCTGTCTATGGCTAAAACCGCCGCGCCCCCATCTTGATCTGCTCCTCGGAGAAGAAGATCTCCTTGGCGTGATCGACGATGTCCTGGGCCTTCCAGCCCGTGTGCGGCGGTTTCCAGCCTTCCATTTCCATCATCCGCATTTCGCGCACTCCGCGGGGCCCGGACACGCCCAGCACCTTGCCGGTCTGGTCGCCCGACAAATCGCTGACCATGTATAGCACGGCCGGCGCGATGCCGTCCGGCCCCAGCGCCGCCGAGGGGTTCTCCTTATAGCGGGGCAGGTCTGCGGTCATGCGGGTCAGCGCGCCCGGGGCCAGCGTCCAGATCCGGATGTTGTACTTCCGCCCTTCGATCGCCAGCACGTTGGACAGGCCCCAGATGCCACCCTTGGCCGCGCCGTAATTGGTCTGGCCGAAATTGCCGATCAGGCCCGAGGTCGAGGAGGTGTTGACGATGACCCCGCCGCCGTTTTCCCGCATCCAGCGAAACACCGGCATGGTGCAACAGAAAGTGCCCTTCAGATGCACCTTGATGACCTTGTCCCAGTCGGCTTCAGACGCCTTGTGAAAGGTCTGGTCGCGCAGGATGCCGGCGTTGTTGACGAGGATGTCGGCGCGGCCAAAGTGCTTGATGGCGTCGTCGAACACCGACTGACCGCCCTCCATGGTGGAGATGTCGGCGCCGTTGGCGACCGCCTTGCCGCCCTCCGCCTTGATCGCATCGACCACAAGCTGCGCCATGGACTTGTCAGCGCCGGAGCCGTCGCGGGGTCCGCCGAGGTCGTTGACGACGACGGACGCCCCTTCCCGCGCGAACAGCTTTGCATAGGCCTCACCGAGCCCCCCGCCCGCGCCGGTGATCAGCGCAACCTTGCCGTCGAGTAGTCCCATGGTGGCTTCTCCCTGTTTGCTTTTTCTTCCACATCGCCCGCTTGCGGGGAGAGGTCGGATCGCCCTTGCGATCCGGGTGAGGGGGTACAGGTCTCAATACCGTCCCTTCTCGTGGTGAGAGCCCCTCACCCCGCCCTCTCCCGCAAGAGCGGGGCTAGGGAGACGGCGGCCGTACCGCGTCCCTAACCCAGCACCGTCTTGCCGTTCTTGATCACGGTGACACCGCGCGACTTCACCTTGGCTTCGAACGAGATCACGTTGCCGTCCTTCCAGAGGTCCATGGTCACGGTCTCGCCGGGGTAGACCGGCGAAGAGAACCGCGCGACGTGCTGGCGGAAGGCGGAAGCGTCGTAATCGGCATAGGTCTGCAGCACGCCGCGGCAGGTGATGCCGTAGGTGCACATGCCGTGCAGGATCGGGCGCGGGAAGCCGGCCTTCTTGGCGAACTCGGGATCGGAGTGCAGCGGGTTGCGGTCGCCGCAGAGGCGATAGACCAGCGCCTGGTCGGGACGCGTCGTGATGTCGATGGTCTTGTCGGGGCTGCGCGACGGAATCTTGTGCGGATCTGGCTGGGTCAGGTTCGGCCCGCCAAAGCCGCCATCGCCGCGGGCGAAGCGCGAGGCCACCAGAGTAGCCAGCTTCTCGCCCTTCTCGTTCTTCAGCACGGTCTGGTGACTGATCACCACGCCCTTGTCCTTGCCCTTGTCGTAGACCTCGAGCACGGAGGAATCGGCGGTAATGTGCGCGACGACTGGCAGCGGCTGGTGGAAGGTGATGTCGCGCTCGCCGTCGACCACCATCACGCGGTTGAGGTTCATCTCGCCGGGGCCGGAGCCCCATGCTGCGACGGAAGCAAAGGTAGGCACCACCTTCAGCGGCCGCGGCGTTAGCGTGCCCTCGTTGACGAAGGCGAGCTCCTTCTCGTCCATGGGATCGGCGCCGAGGCCGATGCCGTAGGCGTAGAGCATGACTTCGCGATCGGTATACGCATATTTCTGGCCGAGGTTTTTGAGGGCTTTGAGTTCTTCGTATCTGGCGGACATGTTGTTTGTCTTCCTCCCGAATTTCACCGGCGCTCATCAATGTGCCCTCTCCCCTTGTGGGAGAGGGCCACGAGGTGCCGGCCACATACGCATTTGGGTGAGGGGTTGCTTCCGCGTTGAAATCTCTCTCCGCGGAGACAGACCCCTCATCCGGCGCTTCGCGCCACCTTCTCCCACAAGGGGAGAAGGAAGAAAGTAATCAAGCCGGCGTAAAAAACGGCAGCGGTGCGCCGTCGGTCGGCTTGAACACCACCTTCACCTTCTGGCCGATCTTCAGCGTCTCGAGATCGCAGTCGACGAAATTGGTCTGCACCGACGGCCCCTCCTTCAGCGTGACGTAGCCAATCGCGTAAGGACCGGTCGGCGACTTCCGCATCAGGCTGTAGGTGTAGATCGTGCCCTCGCCCGATGCTTCCTCCCACACGGTCTTCTCGGAGTAGCAGAACGGACAGATCGAGCGCGGAAAGTAATGCGCTTCGCCGCAAGCGGTGCAGCGCTTGATCATGAACTTGCCTTCCTTGGCTGCGTTCCAGAACGCCGCGGTCTCCGGGTTCGTCACCGGGGCCGGATATTTTTTTGCATCTACCATCACACGCGCTCCAGAATGGCGGTCGAGGCGGCGTGGCGAACACCCAAAAGGCCGCCGGTGCCGTGGGCGATGGCGAGATCGCAGTTCTTGACCTGCACCTTCGGATGCGCCTCGCCGCGCAACTGCCTGACGGCCTCGATGATCTTGGTCATGCCGCCGCGGTTGACGGGATGGTTGCTGCACAGGCCGCCGCCGTCGGTGTTGAACGGCAGCTTGCCGACGCCCGAGATCAGATTGCCGTCGGCAACGAACTTGCCGCCCTCGCCCTTCTTGCAGAAGCCGAGGTCTTCGAGCTGCATCAAGACGGTGATGGTGAAGCTGTCGTAGATCGAGGCGTATTTGATGTCCTTCGGCGTGATGCCGGCCTCCTCGAACGCGCGCGGGCCGGACCAGACGCCCGCGGAGTATGTGAGGTCGAGATCCTTGCCGCCGCGCGGGCCCTTCATGGCTTCGCCATGGCCGATCAGGCGCACAAGCGGCTTCTTCAGGCTCTTCGCAATCTCCGGCGTTGTCACGATCAGCGCGCCGCCGCCATCGGAGACGACGCAGCAATCCATGCGATGCAGGGGATCCGAGATCATTGGCGAGTTCAGGACGTCCTCGACGGTGACGACGTCCTTGAGCATCGCATGCGGATTGTATTGTGCGTGGTGCGAGGCCGCGACCTTGATCCAGGCGAGCTGCTCGCTCGTGGTGCCATAGTCGTGCATGTGGCGCATGGCACACATGCCATAGGCATTGTGCGTGGTCGCACCGTAAGCGGACTCGAAGTCGACCTCGGCGCCGGCCGCACGCGGCGGCATCACCCCGGTGCGCGGCTTGCCGGCCAGCGTGATCAGCGCGATCGAGCACTTGCCCGCGGCGATCGCCTCGGCCGCATGGCCGAGATGGATGATGTAGGAACAGCCGCCGGTCTCGGTGGAATCGACGTGACGAAGCTTCTTGGTGTTCAGGCCGAGATAGTCGACCATCGGCCAGGCGCCGCCTGGCGCATCACCCGCGCAGAAATAGCCGTCGACATCGTCCTTGCTGATCCCGGCATCCTCGATCGCACCCTTGGCGACCTCGGCGTGGAGCTGCGCGGTGGATTTGTCCGGCGCATGCCGGGTCGGGTGTTCAAAAATCCCGACAATGTAGGCCTTGCCCTTGATGGTCAAACTTCAGGTCTCCGCTCGCGTTTCTTCTTGGCTCTTTTTTCTGAACCGCACCGGCCTGATTGGCAAGCGCGGAAATATTCCGTCGGGCGAGAGGGCAGCGGGTGGGCGCAACTGGAGTCCAGCCGAAATCCCGGCCGCGGATAGGAAGCTAACCTGCCTGCCGCGTCGTCATTGCGAGGAGCCCTTGCGACGAAGCAATCCAGAGTCCCTCCGTGGAAGGATTCTGGATTGCTTCGCTGCGCTCGCAATGACGGAGTTCGCGGATAGCGACGTCGCTCTTTCCATTCACAACTAAATCGCAGACACACGCCCGCATCCTCGCGGCGGGTTCGCCCGAGTTTTGCTCCCGTCTTGCTCCCTCCGGAAAACAGAGGGCGCAGGGAAGACCCGGTGCCGGCTGGGCACCCACGGTCCGCTGTGCGCGAAATGCGCGAAGAACAGATGCACAGCGGCATACAGGTGAAGCCAAACATCCGGCCTTCCCTGCGCAGTGGCTTTACGGCTTATATCGCGCTCTCCCCGGGGAGCGATGCACTATTGCCCCCGTCGCCTTGCGAGTGATCGCAAGACTTGACGCACAGACCCCGGGCGCCAGGACCACACGATTTTGCCGTACGCGAGACCGCGCCCGTCGTGCACGCGAGACAATCCCCGTGCGACGCAGCCCGCGTCCACCGCCGCTCACCCCGCGTTTCGTGACGATCGCGATACGCCCCTGTGACTGGGATGAGGTGAGCGACAGCTACGATAATCCCGAATTTCGGTAAAGTGGAATATTTTTCCGCTAGCGGATTGACCCATGGCATGAGTGTTTTGCGCGACGGGCAACGCAAGGGGTGGTGCCGTAGGGTGGGCAAAGGCGCAACGCGCCGTGCCCACCATCTCGCCGAGATCAATCCTGAAGACGTGGGCACGCTTCGCTTTGCCCACCCTACAGGACTGCCTACTCGGCTGCGATCTGCCGTGGCGCCGGCGGTGGGTTGGCGAGGTCGGCGGCGAGCTGGGCGTAGCGGGCCTTGGCGTCGTTCACCACCTTCTCCTTCACCGGGCCGTAGCCGCGGATACGGTCGGGCAGCGAGAGCAGTTCGACGGCGGTGTCGTGCGTGACCGGCGACAAAAGGCCGAGCACGGTTGAGACGTCCTTCTCGTAGCCGGCGATCAAATCGCGCTCGAGCTTGCGGTCGGCGCTGCGGCCGAAGATGTCGAACGGGGTGCCGCGCAGGAATTTGAATTTTGCCAGCACGCGGAAGACGTTCAGCATCCACGGGCCGAAGGCGCGCTTCTTCGGACGGCCCAGCGCGTCGACGCCGCTGCTGAGGATCGGCGGCGCCAGATTGAAGCTGAACTTGAAGTCGCCCTCGAACTGGTCGCGGAGCTGCTGCTCGAAGGCGCCATTGCTGTAGAGGCGTGCGACTTCGTATTCGTCCTTGTAGGCCAGGAGCTTGGCGTAGTTCACCGCGACCGCGCGCGGCAGTGCATCGCCATAGCCGCCCTGCTTGGCGGCATCGCGAACCTGGTCGACCAGCTTGCGATAACGCTTGGCGAGACGATTGTTCTGGTAGGCGGTGAGGTGCTTGGCGCGATGCTCGATGACCTCGTCCAGCGTCATCGCCTCCAGCGTCTTGGGCGCGACGACCTCGTTCGTCCCCTTCAGCATGTCGGCAAGGCGCTTGGGGTCGGCGACTGCAAGGCGTCCGAGGCGGAAGGCCTCCTTGTTCATCTTGATCGAGACGCCGTTGACTTCGATGGCTTGCTCGATCGACTCCGCCGACAGCGGGAACAGCCCCTTCTGATAGGCGTAGCCCATCATCATCATGTTGGTGGCGATGGCATCGCCGAGCAGCTGCTCGGCCGGTCTGGTGAAGTCGAAGAATACGGAGTCCTTGTGCAGCGCCGTCTCCAGCACCGCGTTCAGCTTGCGGGTCTGGAAGTTGAAATCGCGGTTGAGGATGAAGTCGGCGGTGGGGATGACGTGGCTGTTGATGATGCCGTGCGTGCGGCTGGAGTCACAGAGTGAGATCGTATCCTTGGCAACCGCGACCACCTCGTCGGCTGCGAGCACGAGATCGGCCGTGCCGGTGACGATGCGCGAGCAGGTCACCTCGGCCGGATGATCTGATAGCCGCACATGGCTGAGCACCGCCCCGCCCTTCTGCGCGAGGCCCGACATGTCGAGGATCATCGAGGCCTTGCCCTCGATATGCGCGGCCATGCCGAGCAGCGCGCCGATAGTGAGCACGCCGGTGCCGCCGACACCGCCGACCGCGATGTTATAGGGCTTGTCGAGGGCCGGACGCGAGGCCGGCTCGGGCAGCTCGCCGATATCAGCGAGTTCGCTAGGTGCACGGTGGCGCGGCGCACCGCCGTCGATCGTGACGAAGGACGGGCAGAAGCCCTTCAGGCAGGAATAGTCCTTGTTGCAGGAGGACTGGTTGATGGCGCGCTTGCGGCCGAACTCGGTCTCCAGCGGCTCGACCGAGATGCAGTTCGACTGCACCGAGCAGTCGCCGCAGCCTTCACAGACCGCCGGGTTGATCATGACCCGGCGCGCCGGATCTTCCATCAGGCCGCGCTTGCGGCGGCGACGCTTCTCGGCCGCGCAGGTCTGCACGAACACGATCGCAGACGTGCCCTTGTATTCGCGGCACATCTTCATGACGTTGTCGAGCTCGTCGCGGTGATGCTTCTTCACGCCGGGGGCGATGGTGTCGGCCGGGTAAGCGTCGGGGTTTTCCGAGACCAGATAGAGCTCGCGGATGCCTTCGGCGTAGAGCTGCTGGGTGATCTGCTGCGGCGAGAGATCGCCGTCATGGCGCTGACCGCCGGTCATGGCAACGGCGTCGTTGTAGAGGATCTTGTAGGTGATGTTGGCCTTGGAGGCGATCGCCTGGCGGATGGCGAGAATGCCCGAATGGAAATAGGTGCCGTCACCGAGATTCGCGAAGATGTGGTTCTCGTTGGTGAACGGCGCGATGCCGACCCACGGCACGCCCTCGCCGCCCATATGCGTGAAGGTCTCGGTCGAGCGGTCCATCCACAGCGCCATGAAGTGGCAGCCAATGCCGGCAAGCGCGCGGCTGCCTTCGGGGACTTTCGTCGAGGTGTTGTGCGGGCAGCCGGAGCAGAAATAGGGGGTGCGGGAGACAGGCGCGACCGCCTGCATCTGCGTGGCCTGGCGGCCGTTGAACCAGTCGGCCTTGACGCGGAGCATCTCCGCAATTTCAGGGTTGAGATTAAGTCGAAGCAGCCGCTCTGTGAGCGAGGTCGCAAGCGAGGCGACGCTGAGCTCGGCGGCGAAGGTGAGGAAACGCTTGTCGTGCTCGTCCATCTTGCCGACGATGCGCGGGCGGACGTCGTCGCGCCAGTTGAACAGCTCCTGCTTGACCTGGTTCTCGACGATCTCGCGGCGTTCCTCGACGATGAAGATCTCCTCGAGCCCCACAGCGAAGTTGCGAACGCCCTCCGGCTCCAGCGGCCAGGGCATGCCGATCTTGTAGAGGCGCAGGCCGATCTTGGCGGCGACCTCCTCGGTAATGCCGAGCTCGCGCAGCGCCTGCCGTACGTCCTCATAGCTCTTGCCCGATGCCATGATGCCGAAGCGGGCGTTCGGCGAATCCATGGTGACGCGGTTGACCCTGTTGGCGCGCGCAAAGGCAATCGCGGCAAAGCCCTTGTAGTCCTGCAGGCGGCGATCCTGCTCGAAACGGTCGTCGGGCCAGCGCAGATTGAGGCCACCGGGCGGCAGCTCGAAATCGGAGGGGATGATGAAGGGCTTCATCTCGTCGGTGAGGTCGATCTCGGCCGTGGTCTCCACCGTCTCCGTGATCACCTTCATGCCGACCCAGCAACCCGAGTAGCGCGACATCGCGATGCCGAGTAGACCCATCTCGATCATCTCGTGAATGCTCGAGGGGTAGAGATACGGCATCAGCGCCGAGATGAAGGCATGGTCGGACTGATGCGGGACGGTTGAGGATTTTGCGCCGTGGTCGTCGCCGGCAAGACACAAGACGCCGCCGTTCTTGGCCGAGCCGGCAGCATTGCCGTGGCGGAACACGTCACCGCAGCGGTCGACGCCGGGGCCCTTGCCGTACCAGATGCCGACGACGCCATCATATTTGGCGCCGGGCGAGAGATTGAGCTGCTGCGAGCCCCACACGGCGGTCGCCGCGAGGTCCTCGTTCACGCCGGGCTGGAACTTGACGTTGTACTGTTCGAGATGCTTTCGCGCCGCGAAGAGCTGCTGGTCATAACCGCCGAGCGGCGAGCCGCGATAGCCCGAGATGAAGCCCGCGGTGTTGAGGCCATTGGCGCGATCGCGCCGAATCTGGGCCATGGGCAGGCGCACCAGCGCCTGAATGCCGGTGGTGAAGACGTGTCCAGTTTGCTGGGTATATTTCTGATCGAGACTGATCGGACCCTGGTTGATGCCCATGCTGTCCTCTTCCACCCTTCTTGGCGTTTGGCCACTTAAGCCGTTGCCTGCCCGTCGTTTTTAGCTAGGGCGCGCCGACCACCTCCGCCACTTTATGTCGGATATTTAACGCTCCGCATCACAAATCTCGGCCAAACGAAGCGCGGGGTAAAAATCGCAATTTCGTGGCCTGAAACACGCTAGGCATTTTCAATTTGTGTCACCATACCCCCGCCGTCGCGAAATGAATTGATGCCCCGTCATGCCGGATGCGGGCGATTGGTCGCAGGAGAGGCTTTCGATGCGGACGATTCTGGTTGGCTCGGCTCTCGTGGGTTTGGCGTTGTGCAGTGCAGTTGGAAGCGCGGCCCGCGCCGCCGAGCCCTCGCCGGAGCTGATCGCTTACGGCAAAACGCTGGTCGAGGCCGGTGGCTGCGCGGGCTGCCACACCGCCGATCCGGCCAAGCCGTTCGCGGGCGGAAAGCGCATCGATACGCCCTTCGGTGCGATCTATGCGCCGAACCTCACACCTGACCGCGACACCGGGATCGGCGCCTGGACCGATGCCGACTTCACGCGCGCCGTGCGCTATGGCGTCGCGCCTGATGGTTCGAACTACTATCCGGCGTTTCCCTATCCCTATTTCACGCGGATGACGAAGGACGACACGCTGGCGATCCGCACCTACCTGGGAACGCTGGCGCCCCTAGCTAACCGCAACAAGCCGCCGGAGCTGCGCTGGCCGTTCGGCTATCGCGGCCTAATGCGGGTCTGGAACTATCTGTACTTCAAGCCCGGCCTGTTCGAGCCCGACCAGAGCCAGAGTGCCGCGTGGAGCAGAGGCGGCTATCTCGTCACCGGTCTCGGTCATTGCGGCGCCTGCCATACGCCGAAGAACTATTTTGGCGTGGACAAGCAGGCGCAGGCGCTATCCGGCAGCGAGATCGGCGGCTGGTATGCACCAAGGCTCGACGGCGCCGCGCGCACCGGGCTGAAGTCGTGGAGCGCCGACGATATCACCGAATATCTGCAAAGCGGCCGCAATGCCAAGAGCCATGCCGGCGGACCGATGGCGGAGGTGGTCGTCAACTCGACCTCGAAGATGAGCAATGCCGATGTGCAAGCGATCGCGGTCTATCTGAAGAGCCTGCCGCCGGCGCGGCGCGAGACCATCGTGACGCCGCCCGATGATGCCGAGATGAAAGCCGGTCAGGCGGTCTACGCAAAGCTCTGCGTCGCCTGCCATGAGGCCGACGGTACAGGCAGCCCGCGGATCTATCCGCCGCTGCCCGGCAACGCGCTGCTGCAATCGATCAATCCGTCCTCCACCTTGCGCATCATCCTCGACGGCGCCCACACCGTGACGACGCCGCGCGCACCCAACACCGGCGAGATGCCGGCCTATGCCAAGCAATTGTCCGACGGCGAGATCGCCGCGGTGACGAACTACATGCGCAATTCCTGGGGCAATGCGGGCCCGCTGGTGACGCCGTCGCAGGTGGCGAAGGCGAGGAAGGAGAAGGAGTAGGTCACCGTCGCCTCCTCACCGTCATTGCGAGGAGCTCTTGCGACGAAGCAATCCAGACTACCACCGCCGAGGGATTCTGGATTGCTTCGCTGCGCTCGCAATGACGACGTGGATGGACCTGTCCGTATGCCGACCAGCTTGACTCGCGAAAACTCCCCCTCACCCGCCGCGCTTCGCGCGTCGGCCTCTCCCCGCAAGCGGGGCAAGGCGAAGAGAGCGCGCTATCTCTTTTCATCTCCCGTGAACACGAATTTCGGCATCTCCCATCTGTAGCGCACCGCGAGCAGACGGAAGCTGAGGCCGAGAACGAAGGTCAAGATCGTCCAGAGCTCGGCATTGAGATTGAGACCGAAGGCGGTGGCGTAGAACAGCCCGGTCACGACCGAGACGCTGGCGTAGAGCTCGGATCGAAACAGGAGCGGCACGTCGTTGCAGAGCACGTCGCGCAACACGCCGCCGGCGCAGCCTGTCACCATGCCCGAGACGATCACGATCGGCAGCGAAGCATCCATCTGCCAGCCGACGTTGCAGCCGATCATGGTGAAGACGACGAGGCCGATGGCATCGAGAACGATGAAGGCGAGGTGCAGTCGATGCACCAGCCGCGCGATCAGGATCGTCAGCAGCGCTGCCCCGCCCGGCAGCGCGAGGTAAATCGGGTTGGCGACCCACACCAGCGGATAGTGCCCGAGAAACAGGTCGCGCAGCGTGCCGCCGCCAAGCGCGGTCACGCAGGCGAGAAGACAAACGCCGACATAGTCCATGCTGCGCCGACCGGCGGCCAGTGCGGCCGTCATGCCCTCCGCCGTCAAGGCGACGAACGCCAGAAGATGCAGCACGCTGTCGGTCGGCGGCAGGCTCCACATGGATTTGTTCCCCGGTCCGCCATGGAACTTAGCCCACGGTTCCCTAGACAGGTTCCTGATTCCCGCGGCGGGAGCAACATGCGACGAAAGCATAAAGCGCCGGGAACAGAATCTCGCATCTACGGGTTGTCCCGCGGCAATAACCCGAGGAGACCTATCGATGGCTGACGACCGTTTTCCCAACGATCCGTACCGCCCGAACCTCGCCGACGATGAGTATCTTCGCGCGGCGCGCCGGGACGCCGACCTTCAGGCCGATCCCGAACTTGGCGAAGGCCCCGCCTCCAGTGGCAAAGTTGCGCTGTTTGCCGTTGCGATTGCGCTAGTGCTGGGTGCCGTGTTCTACGGCCTGAACAATACCAGCACGACCAACCAGGCCAGCAACACACCGGCCCCGCAAACCGCGCAGACGCAGCCGACCAATCCGGCCTCGCCTCCCGGTATGCGCGACGTAACGCCGCGCAACAACGCCGGGCCGGGCGTGACCACGGGTGCGGCACCGAGCAAGCCGGCCCCGGATACGCAGACGCCGTCTGACGGCGCGAAGTAAAAATAACACGATAGCTGTCGTCGCCCGGCTTGACCGGGCGACCCAGTACTCCGAGATAGTCGTGGCTAAATCGAGAAGCCGCGGCGTACTGGATACCCCGCCCCCGGTGCGCAATTGCGCACGGGGGCATGACAGCGAGAGGATGCGAGAGCGGCGGGACCTCAGATCCCGCCGCTTTTCGTTTGGGTCAGCTGAACATCTTGTTGAGCTCGCCGCCAGAATAGCCGTTGCCGAGCTCGGTGAAGGTTCCCTGCTCCGCCATTTCCTTCGCCGCCCGCATGAAACCGCCCCAGGCGGCGCGGGCGAGCGAGCCACCGACGCTGATGCGGCGCACGCCGAGATCGGCGGCCTCCTGCAACGACAGGCCGGCGCCGCCGATCAGGAGATTGAACGGTTTTGGATGCACCGCCTTCACCACCGCCGCAATGTCCTCGCGGCTCTTCAGGCCCGGCGCATAGAGGCAATCGGCGCCGGCGTCCGCATAAGCGGTGAGCCGGTCGATGACCAGTTTGAGGTCGGTCACACCCCACAAATACGCCTCGCAGCGGCCGACCAGCAGCGTGCCGCTGTCGCCGATCGCCTTGCGCGAGGCCTTGATCCGCTCGACCGCGAGCGCGCGGTCGTAGAGCGGCTTGGCCTTGTCGCCAGTGGAATCCTCGATCGACAGGCCGGCAACGCCGGTGCGCACGCAGCGCTCGACATTGTCGGCGACCTTGTCCGGCTCGACGGCAAAGCCGCCCTCGAAATCCGCGTTGACGGGGATGTCGACGGCGGAGCTCAATGCTGCCAGATGCTGACAGACGTCCTCGACGCTGACGTGATTATCGGCCTTGCCGATGGTCCAGGCAAAGCCCGCGCTCGATGACGCAATCGCCTTGAAGCCGAGATGCTGCAATGCTTTGGCGCTGCCGACATCGACCGGATTGGGCAGGATGAAGCAGCCGCTCTCGTGCATCTTCTTGAAGGTTGCGCGCTTGTCAGCGGTTGTCACATGCATGTTTCTCTCCCTTATTGGCCGCGAAGACATAGGCGCGCAGTCAAGGCAGCGCTAGTAGCGCGCCCGGGCAGCGCTAGTGCATGCCCTGCAGCGCTAGTGCGCGTCGTGCACCGCGCGGCTGTCCTTCGGCGCCTGCTCCCGATCGTTCATGCCATAGTCACGGATGACGCTGGCAATGCGCAAATGATAGTCGGCGAATATCTTCGCCCTGCCCTTGGCCTGGGTGCGGCGATGCTCCATCGTGTTGCGCCAGGCCTCGACGGCCGCCTCATCCCGCCAGAACGACACCGACAGGATCTTGCCCTTCTCGGTGAGGCTCTCGAAACGCTCGACCGAGATGAAACCGTCGATGGTTTGCAGGATCGGCTTCAGGTCGGCCGCGAGGTCGAAATAATCCTGGCGGTGTTCCGGCTTCGGCCAGACTTCGAAGATCACGGCGATCATGGGCGTCTCCTGCTAACGATGTCGTAGCCTACAATACCACTTTGCGCAGGAATGTGCGCTCCTCCGCGAGGATGAACTTGTTCTCCTCTGCGAAATGGAAGTTCGCCATGCCTTCGGCGTCCTGCCGCAGCCGCGCACGATAGGCCTCATAGGCGGCCAGGCTCTCGAAGGTGATCAGCGCTAAGGCGATGTTGTTGGTGCCCTCATGCGGCATGAAATAGCCGATCAGCTCGCCACCGCATTTCGGGATGATGGTGAGCCAACGTTTCGAGTATTCCTCGAACTGCGCGCGCTTGAAGGGATCGAGCTGGTAGCGGATGAGGACGGTGACGGACATGATGGGCTCTCCTATCGTTTCTCCGTCATTGCGAGCGCAGCGAAGCAATCCAGGAATCCCTCCGCGGAAACATCTCTGGATTGCTTCGCTGCGCTCGCAATGACGACGCCGTGAGAGACTACGCCCTTGCCCTACCGCAATGCTTCGGCTACCATCGAAGCATGAAATCAGGGCCTGACATCGCCATGGTCGCTTCGCTGGTCGGCGATCCCGCCCGCGCCAACATGCTGACCGCGCTGATGAACGGCCGCGCGCTCACTGCCAGCGAATTGGCGCAGGAGGCCGGCATCACGCCGCAGACTGCGAGCTCGCACCTGTCGAAGCTCGAGGCCGGCGGCCTCGTCGAACCGGAGAAGCAGGGCCGGCACCGCTACTACCGCCTCACCGACGACGACGTCGCCGGCGTGCTCGAAGGCCTGGCGGGGCTTGCCGCGCGGACCGGCCACATGCGCGTGCGCACCGGGCCGAAAGATCCGGCGCTGCGGCGTGCGCGGATCTGCTATGATCATCTCGCCGGCGATCTCGGCGTGCAGATGCTCGACACCATGCGCGCGCGACAGCTGATCAGGCAGAAGAAGCAGGAGATCGAGCTGACGGCCGAGGGCGAGCGCTTCCTCGCCAAGCATTTGCAGATCTCGCCCGACATGCTCACCCATCCGCGCCGCCCGGTGTGCAAGGCCTGTCTCGACTGGAGCGAGCGGCGGCATCATCTCGCCGGCACGCTGGGGGCCGCCATGATGCAGCGCTTCGCCGAACTCAAATGGGCCGCGCGCGACGCCACGCCCGGCAGCCGCGTCGTGAATTTCACCCGCACCGGCGAGAAGCAGTTCGCCGCGCTGTTCGGGAATGGCAAGGACTGATCACGCAAGCTGCGTGACGGCACACAATCCCGTGTGAACTCCCCCTCTCGTCATGGCCGGGCTTGACCCGGCAAGCCACGTCTTTAATGCGGCTGGCACGTGGATGCCCGGGACAAGTTCGCGAAGACGCGCTTCGCGCTTTTGCCCGGGCACACCGGAGACCTCAATGAACCGCATCTTCGCGGCCGCACTCGCTGCCGCCCTCTTCAGCATCCCGTTTGCATCCCGCGCCGCCGACACCGCGCCGCGCGAGCCCTATGGCATCGCGCTCGAAGGCTTTGCCTATCCCTATGCCGTGCACCTCTTGCCGCTCGTCAATGACAGCGAGCAGCTCAGCATGGCCTATATGGACGTGTCCCCCGCACGGCCGAACGGCCGCACCGTCGTGCTGCTGCACGGGCGCAATTTCCCGTCGAGCTACTGGGGCCCCGTAATCAAGATGCTGAGCGAGGCGGGTTATCGCGTCGTCGTGCCGGACCAGATCGGCTTCGGCAAATCATCCAAGCCGGACGGCGAGCTTCACTTCGACACGCTGGCGCGCAACACGATTGCGCTGCTCGATCATCTCAAGATCGACAAGACCGACATCGTCGCCCACTCGCTCGGCGGCATGCTGGGCGTGCGCATCGCCCGCGCCTATCCGGATCGCATCGCCCATCTGGTGCTGACCGCACCGATCGGACTGGAGGACTACCGCCTCTACGTGCCGCCGACGCCGACCGAGAAAATGATCGAGACCGAGGACAAGCTCACCGCGGAGGGCTACCGCAAGCAGCTGCAGACCAATTATGCGATCAAGCTGCCGCCGGAGGCGATCACGCCGTTCGTCGATGCCCGTTTCAACATCAAGGGCAGCCCCGACTATCCGCGCTGGCTGCGCGCTTTCGTCAGCTCCGGCCAGATGATCTATCGCGAGCCGGTGGCGCACGAGATTCCGCTTATCACGCTGCCCACGCTGTTCGTGATGGGGGCCGACGATCACAACGCTCCGGGACGGCCGAACGCGCCGGAGGCGCTGCGCGCCAAGATGGGACAGAACGCCGAACTCGCCAAAGCGTTTGCCGCGAAGATGCCGAATGCGCGGGCCGAGGTGATCCCGGACACCGGCCATCTCGTCTTCCTGGAGGCGCCGGAGAAGTATCGGGAGCTGGTGCTGGGCTTTCTTGGCCAGTAAAGCGTTTTCGAGCGAAGTGGACACCGGTTCGCGTAAAGAAAACGCGTCAAGCAAAGAGTCTAGCGCCATCGCTGTCGCCTGAAGCCGTATGCGAAGGAGCGTTCATGCCGCATTCAGGTCATGATTGGCAGGTTTGGATCGCGACGTGTCGGCACGCATAGGTTTAGCGTGTCGAATCGTGTCTTTTGATTCATTGTGCGCGCAAGCGCCGTCCCCCTAAGCCTGCCCCAAGGACCAGAAGGAAGATTAAATGAAATATCTGTTCGCCGCCGTCATGCTCGCCAGCGCAGTCGTCGGCTTCAGCGAGGCGGCCAGCGCCGCCGGCGGCTGCGGCCCCGGCTGGTATCGCGGCCCCTATGGCGGCTGCCGTCCGATGCGCGGTCCGGTCGTGGTGCGCCCCGGCCCCATCGTGGTCGCCCCGGCGCCGGTCGTCGTGGTGCCCCGCGCGCGCGTGTGCCCCTACGGCTTCCGCTGGTACGCCGGCCGCTGCCGTCCGTTCTGATCCTTTCGCCTTGCAAAATGGCCGCGCGGGACAACCTGCGCGGCCATTTTCGTTTGGATCGCCGCTGCCGACTTTCGTCCGCCGTGGAATCGGAGCGGCTCCAGAATCGAAACGGGGGCCGCCAGCGGCGATCCCCGTCCAATTCGCGAATTGTCGCGAGCTTACCAGTAATGACGGCGATGCCAGCGCCGGCGACGCCAACCCCAGTGTCGGCGGCGCCAGCCCCAATGCCGGCCGCGCCCACGCCAGTGCACCTGCTCAGGCTTCGCCAGCGCGGCTTCCTCGCTGGTGGTGACTGCGGGATGAGTATCGGAACTGCTCTGCGGCGTGCGGGTGGGATCAGCGACCGGTTGCGGTGACAGCGGCGCGGCCTGCGCGGTCGCAGCGAAGGCGGCGGCTCCCGCCGTCACCCCCAATGCAAGTTTCAAAAAGTTCCGGCGCTCCATGGCTTCTTCCTCTTGATCATCGTGCCTGTGATGCAGAAGAAGTGTCGTGGTCACGACATGAACCAAAGCTGAATCAGGTGATCAGATTAATTGGAGAATTCGTAGCCCTCCGCCCTACGTCGCGAACTCCTGCGCCAGCACCAACGTCTCGCGCGTGCGCGTCACATCGGGCCAGTCGCGGTTGAAGTCGGCGGTCAGGCGCTTGAGCGCATCACCCTTCAGCATCGCGGCGAGCTTCGTCTCGTCATCGAACTGATACATGGCCTGGTGCAGCGAGGGATTGTCCAGGCTCCAGTACCGCCAGGCCTTGGCTACGCCAAACGCCTTCACCGCGTCGGGCAGATGTTCCGTCTCGTACCATCTGTCGAAGGCGGCGCGCTTGCTCGCGTCGGCGACGATGGCGCGGACGACGAAGAAGGCTGATGGCATCGGGTTTCCTCCCATTGTTTGGGGCAAGACTAGCCGCTTCATGGGCCGGCGACAAAAACAGTTGGCACCGGTGTCGGAACGTGCGCCCTTCGCGCGTCCTTGATCTGAACTAGGACACGGAGACACCAAATGGCCGACCTCACCCTGACCACCTTCGATTGGGTTCCCGAGATGCCCAGAGGTTTCGTGCGCGACCTCCGTGTGCGCTGGGCGCTCGAAGAAGCCGCCTTGCCCCATCGCGTCGCAAGCGTGCCATTCGACGACCGCGGCCCCGCGCATCTCGCGCACCAGCCCTTCGGCCAGGTGCCGTGGCTGACCGACGGCGACCTCTCGATCTTCGAGAGCGGCGCGATCCTGCTGCATCTCGGCGAGCGCAGCGACAAGCTGATGCCGTCAGATCCGCGCGGCCGCGTCGAGGCGACGAAATGGGTGTTCGCCGCGCTCAATTCGGTGGAGATGGCGAGTCTGCCCTGGGCGATGCTGAAGTTCATGGGCAATGCGGACGACACGCCGGCATGGAAATTCCTGGACGGGTTCCTTGAGGTTCGCCTCAAGCATCTCGAACTGGTGCTGGCCCGCCGCGAATGGCTGGCGGGGTCCTTCTCCGTCGCCGACATTCTGATGTCGGACGTGCTGCGCCCCGTCGACCGCTTCGAGGGACTGGCGAACCACCCGGCCTGCCGTGCTTACCTCGCCCGGGCCACGGCCCGCCCAGCCTTTGCGAAGGCCCGTGCGGACCAGATGGCGCATTTTGCTGCGGCGGATAAGGCGCGCGGGATCTCGTAGGGTGGGTTAGCCTTGCGGCTGCGCGAAGCGCAGTCCGCTGGGCGTAACCCACCCTACGCACCGTGGATGCGGCGCGTCACACCAGCTTCATCGGCGCATCCGCGACGACGCGCAGGTCGATGCTGCCAATCAGCGCCGAACGACGCGCCTCCGCGGCACTGATGGCCTCGTCCGTCTGCCGCAACGTGCTGACATTCGAGCCGAGCGACACGATCCCGCCCAGCACCAGCGCGATCGACCCAAGCGCGGCGGTCTGGCCGGTCCCGAACAGGCCGAGGATCGTGATCAAGAGCAGCGTCGCACCGCCGCCGATCGCGATCTTGGAGGCCAGGATGTACTTCCGGCAGCGCTCGGCGATCTCGGCGAGCGCTTCGATCCGATCCTCGATATCTGAGATTTCGTCGCTCGGATCGTCTTCGATCATTGGATCAAGGATACCAAATCAGAAGAAACCAGTTGCCCACATGAGCGAAGCGACATGCGGGACCTGAGGAAGAACCCGGATGTCGCTACGCTCATCCGGGCGACATCTTTCTCACAACGGCAAATTGTCGTGCTTCTTCGCCGGCATTTCCGTCTTCTTGTCCTTCAGCATCGCCAGCGCCCTCGCGATGCGCTTCCGCGTCGAGTGCGGCATGATGACGTCGTCGATGTAGCCGCGCTCGGCGGCGATGAAGGGGGACAGGAAACGGTCTTCGTATTCCTTGGTTCGCGCCGCGATCTTGTCGGGGTCGCCGATGTCGGAGCGGAAGATGATCTCGACCGCGCCCTTGGCGCCCATCACTGCGATCTGGGCGGTCGGCCAGGCGTAGTTCATGTCGGCGCCGATCTCCTTGGAGGCCATGACGTCGAAGGCGCCGCCATAGGCCTTGCGGGTGATGATGGTCACCAGCGGCACCGTGCATTGCGAGTACGCGAACAAGAGCTTCGCGCCATGCTTGATCAGGCCGCCGTATTCCTGCGCGGTGCCCGGCAGGAAGCCCGGCACGTCGACGAAGGTGACGATCGGGATGTTGAAGGCGTCGCAGAAGCGTACGAAGCGCGCCGCCTTGCGCGAGGCGTCGCTGTCGAGCACGCCGGCCAGCACCATCGGCTGGTTGGCGACGAAGCCGACGGTGCGCCCCGCGATGCGGCCAAAGCCGGTGACGATGTTCTTGGCGAAGGCCTCCGCGATCTCGAAGAAATCGCCCTCGTCCACGACCTTCAGGATCAATTCCTTCATGTCGTAGGGCTTGTTCGGATTGTCGGGGACCAGCGTGTCCAACGACATGTCGACCCGGCCGATGTCGTCGAAGCTCGGCCATTCCGGCACACCGTCGGTGTTGTTGGACGGCAGGAAGTCGATCAGACGGCGCATCTGCAGCAGCGTCTCGACGTCGTTCTCGAACGCACCGTCGGCGATCGAGGAGCGCGTGGCGTGCACCGAGGCGCCGCCGAGCTCTTCGGCGGTGACGACCTCGTTGGTGACGGTCTTCACCACGTCGGGGCCGGTGACGAACATGTAGCTGGTGTTCTTCACCATGAAGATGAAGTCGGTCATCGCCGGCGAATAGACGTCGCCGCCGGCGCAGGGGCCCATGATGACTGATATCTGCGGGATCACGCCCGAGGCGAGCACGTTGCGGCGGAACACGTAGGAATAGCCGGCGAGCGCGGCGACGCCTTCCTGGATGCGGGCGCCACCGGCGTCATAGAGACCGATGATGGGCGCCCGCGCCTTCATCGCCATGTCCTGGAGCTTTGTGATTTTCAGCGCGTGCGTTTCCGAGAGAGAACCGCCGAACACGGTGAAATCCTTGGCGAAGACGAAGGTCTTGCGGCCGTTGACGGTGCCCCACCCGGTGACGACGCCATCGCCCGGCACCTTGGTCTTCTCCATGCCGAACTCGGTGGAGCGATGCTCGACGAACATGTCGAATTCCTCGAACGATCCCTTGTCGAGCAAGAGCTCGATGCGCTCGCGCGCCGTCAGCTTGCCGCGGGCGTGCTGCGCCTCGATGCGCTTCTCCCCGCCGCCGAGCTTGGCACCGGCACGACGATCTTCAAGGGCGTCCAGGATGTGTTTCATTTGCTCCCGCCAGTTCTTAAGTGATGCGGGGTTCTAACACGGCATTTTGCGGGCCGGAAAGCGCCTTTCGACCTCGCAGGGCTGCCCTGTCCGGGCTGAAAGCGTGAGGGATTACAAAGTTTTGCCTGGGAGGCGAGCATGGACGAAGGAACGGCCGAGACTGGTGCGGCGACGGGCGGTGTCAACATCCTGCTGCGGCTGGAGGGCCTCACCCTGTTCGCTGGCATGGTGATGCTCTACTGGGCGTGGGACGGCTCCTGGCTAGTGTTTGCCCTGCTCTTCCTCGTCCCCGACCTGAGCTTCCTGGCATACCTCTCCGACGCCAAACTCGGCGCACTGGTCTACAATGCCGCCCACAGCTACATGGCGCCGGTGTCGCTGCTGACACTTGGCTTCGGCCTCGCCTCGCCTTTGACCCTGTCCATCGCCTTGATCTGGCTCGCCCATATCGGCATCGACCGGGCGCTCGGCTATGGCCTGAAATATTCCGCGGGGTTCGGCTTCACCCATCTGGGGCGGATCGGCCGGCAGAAGGATGCCTGACCCGCGCGCGGCCTGCAAATTTGGTGGTCCGGCCCAGTTGACCAGGCCAGCCGATTCAGGCTTGCTTCAAGCTCACGATCAGGCGCCGAATGTTGCGTGAGCCCAGTCGGTACGGCGGCGGTCATTACGCCTCGGCTCGAGCATCACGCAAGCATCACTGAGATGTCCGCGACGGTCGTCCCCCTGCCGCCGAACTCATCGTCGGAAACCATCGACTTCCTGCGGCGCATGGCCAGCATGGTGTCGGGACGGAACGGCGAGATGCTGCTGCGTGCCGCAAGCCTGATCGTATCTCTGGCACAGCGGGCGATGTCGGCCGAGCGGCTCTATCACGAGCAGCAGGTCGAAAGCACGCGCAACACCGAGCTGCGCGAGGCCGCGGAGCTTGCTCGCGATGCCATGGTGAGCCAGATCGCAGCGCTGCGGGCACAGCTCGCCGAGGTCACCGCAGCGAGCGCGGCCCAGCGAGCCGCATTCGATGCCGAGCGCGGCAAGCTGCTTGGCCTGATGCAAGATGCCGAGAGTCATATCGGCAAGCTCAGCACGGAGCTCGACACGCTGCGCGCCTCTGTCGACAGTTTCAACGAGACCGTGGTCTCCGTGCCGATCGAGGTGCTGCGGCTGGCGCGGACGCAGTTCGAGTATCTCTCGAACGGCTTTGCTAGACGCGGCGACGTGATCTCGCAGGCGATGAGCGAGATCGGCGGCTTTGCGATCGACCAGGCGCTGACGGGGAAGAAAACGGCCGATCCCGCCTGAGAGCTGCCCACCCTACGCCCCCGTCATTGCGAGCGCAGCGAAGCAATCCAGAATCTTCCCGCTGAGGGACTCTGGATTGCTTCGCTACGCTCGCAATGACGCGTGGAGAGAGCTGCGCTCGCAATAACGAGCCCTACGGCTCACCCGGCCTAAACGGTTCCTGCTTGTCCGGCGGCACGGTCTCCTCCGCCATGGCAAGCAGCATCGCCACCATCACGTAATTGCCGGCGACTGCGGTGAGGTCGACGATCTGCTGGTCGTTGAACACCTTCTTCGCGCGCGCGTAAGTCTCGTCGGTGACCTTCTTGATGGTGGTGAGCTCGGTGACGAAATCGTAGACCACCGCCTCGTCATCGGCCATCTTCGAGGGCCGCTTGTTGGCCCTCAGCTCTGAGATGATATCGGCCGACAGGCCCGCCTTCGCCGCCAGCGGCGCGTGTGCGTACCATTCCACCTGCGAGCGCCACTGCCGCCCGATGATCAGGATCGCGAACTCGTTGAGCTTGACCGGGACCGAGGTCTCCCAGCGCAGGTAGTGGAACAGGTCGAACAGGCGCTGGCCGAGCACGGGACTGCGGATCATCGGATTGTAGGGCCCGCCGATGCCGACGCTCGACACCTTCATGATCTGTTCGCCGAGCGGCTTCTGCCTGGCGTCCAGCTGATCCATGGTGAGCTGCGGAAAGCGTGGCTCCTTGCTGGTGGCGGGGCCGGCGAACATCGTGGCGCCGAGCCAGCCGGCAGCTGCCGCAAGCGTGAGCGACGACAGCCAGAGCGGCGTTGAGTTCATTGTTATCCTCCCGGTTTTTCCTTGGCGGGAGGATGCTAGTTGAGCGGCGCCAGCGCGGTAGCGCTAGATCGCGCCAATCTCGGCAAGGCAGGCTTGCGTCAGCGGCATGCGCTCACTGATGAGACGCGGCTCGCGGCAATCCATGTTGAGCGCGAACACGGTGTGCGCCTCGCCCTTCTCGGCCCAGCCGACCATCCAGCCGAGCGAGGGCTCGCCGCGTTCGGCGCCCAAGAGGCCCGACTTGGCGCGGATGATGCTATCGCCGACCTTGGTCACCGGCAGGATGTCGCAGACGAGATCCTGGCTGCGCTTGCTGATCGGCAGCGCACGGCGCCGCAGCCGGTCGACGAAGTCGACCTGCTCGACCGGATCGATGCGCAGGGCGCCGGTGAGCCAGAATTGGTCGATGCCGCCGCCGATATCGCGATTGCCGTAGTCGAATTCGTCGACATATTTCTGCATGCGCTCCTGGCCGATGCGGCGCGCGATCTCCTGATAGACCGGCACCGCGCTGACTGCGATCGCACTGCGTAGTGTGTGGTCCTTGTTCCAAGCCTCGATCGGCCGCTTCACGCCGTCCCAGGGAAACACGTCCTTGTCGGGGTCAGCGACCACGCCGGTCTCGAGCGCAATCAACGAGTTCGGAATTTTGAAGGTCGAGGCCGGCAGCTTCCCCTCGCCCGAGCGCTCCTTGTCGCTGGCGACGATCAGATAGTCCTCGACCTTGTAGCCGACGAAGCTGCCTGATGTGCCGAGATCGGTGAAGCGTTTGGCCAAGCTGTCGCGGATTTCGTTGCGCGGCGGGGCGACATGAGCGAGCGCGCGTGACGGCAGGGTGGCGGCTGCGGCGAGCAGGCCGAGGGTGGAACGACGGGTGATCAAGGGTGGTATCCGCTAATCGATGAAAGTGGCCGCAACCATGCAGCCCCCACGTGGTGAAACGATGACAGCGTTCAGCGCCCCCGCGACAGCCGCAGCACGAACACCAGCACTTCGGCGACGGCCTTGTAGAGGTCCGGCGGGATCTCCTCGCCGAGCTCGACCTTGGAGAGTGCGCCGGCCAAAACCTCGTTCTCCTCGATCGGAATGTCATGGGCCTTGGCGATCTCGACGATCTTTTCGCCGATCGTGCCCTTGCCCTTGGCGACGACAACCGGGGCGTTGGTGCCCTTCTCATAATGCAGGGCAATCGCGAGCTTGGATGGGTCGCTCATGTGGCGCGATCCAGGAAATGGCCGGCGCGAGCCGGCGCGGCCTGCGGCGGGGTGCCGTCGCGCACGATGATATCACCAGGCTTGAGCCCGGCTCTGGACAATGCCTGGCTGAGCTCACCGACGCCGGCTCGGAGCTGCTGTGCCGTCGCCGGCCGCTCCGCCCACATCCGCACAAAAGTCTTGTCGCCACTCAGCGTGATCAGCGCGTGCACCGGGCCGGCCGGCTCGACATTGAGCGAGAAGCGCGCGCGCCAGGCACGCGTGGCGGGATCGGCGGATTCATTGCTGCCATCGCGCAAGATCTCGAACTGCGCCATCGCGGTGCCCTGCGGGGTTGCGAAGGGAATCTCGAAATTCCATTGCGGCACGGCCGGGTCGATACGGTGGCCGGAAGCATCGATGCGATCGGGAAGCGAAGCGACCTGCAACAATGTCTGCCGCGCGATCGCGGCATCGGTGTCGTCGAGCAGGCGGTGCACGGTGGCGGCCAGCGGCGTATCGGGCGCCAGCGATGGCGAGGCGATGGATTGGGGCGCCGGCAATGCGCCGCGGAACGGCGGTGGCGTGGTCGCGTGGGTGGCCGCCTCGAAGATGTGGCCATCCGGCACGGCCTTGCTGGAGCCGGGCATGTTGCCGATCATTCGCGGCAGGTTTTGCGTCATCTCCTGCAAGAGGCTGGCGGCAAGGCCTGGGGACATGGTCCTGGGCATCGCGGCCTGTGCAGCGCCGCCAGCGATGTCGGCGAGCCCCGCAGCCGTGGGATTGGCGCTGCGCGGCGGTTGCAGCGGTTGGGCGATTTCGGGTTCGGTTGACGGCAATGCGGCCTGCGTGGCCTCGCCTGCTGCCTGGGCCGGGGCGGCAACGACCTGCGGTGTCGCCGTGGCGCCAGTCGGAATCATGGCGCCCTGGGTCGGCGGCGCGGCCGTCTCAATCGTGGTCAGCGTCTGTCGCAACACCAGCAGCGCCGCTTTCAAATCCGGCACTGCACCGGATGACGGGGGCGCGCCGGCGGCCAGCGAAGCCTCGAGGAACAGCCCCGATTTCTGGAAGGCGGATTCAATATCGCCGCCATCGAGCCCGGCGTTGAGCGGCGTCTGCTGCGCCAGCACGTCCAGCACGGCCTGCTTCAGCCCCGCCGGCAAATCGCTGCTGGTGACCACCGCTGCGAGATTGGCAAACAGCGGCGCCTGGCTGCCTTGCCTGGTCACGGCCTCGGCGGACGCCACGGTGACGGCGACTTGCTCCAGTGGAGTCAACGTATTGCGCGCCGCGCTCGCCGATGGCGCAAGCGGCGGGCTCTCCACCAGCGAGGCCGCAGCCGGCGTCAGCGCAATCTGATCGGACGCCGCCCCGCCTGTCCCGCCGACGACCGCGAGCCGGATGGTGCCGTCGTTTTGCGACACCGCGAGCTGGAGATTCTGCCCCGGGGTCAGCACCACTTCCGACATCACGTCCATCGAGAGGTTCGCGATCGCGATCCGCACCAGATTGTCGGCGAGCACGCCGACCACTTTGGCGTCGACGACGCTGCCGGCCTGAAGCACGAGATCGGGCGTCGTCGCATCAGCCACCGAGCTGGCGGCGCTGACAGGAACGATCGAGCTTATCGGCGTCGGCATCTTGAGGCAGCCCAGGGAATGCCATCCCACCCTAAGGCGCCGTCGTAAACCTCTCGTTAAGGACCTTCGGCCGCTTGCGGCTTCACCGCGGCCAAGACCGCCACGGCGGCCTCGAAATCCCGCAGGCGCGTGGCCCGGCGAGCGGCCGCTTCCTCGTCCACGCCCCATTGGTCGATGTTCCAGTCCTCATCGACATGGGCGGCGGCCCAGACCTGGCCAGCATCGCGCGCGCCATGGGCCAGCGCCAGCGCGAGCAGCGCCGAGCCGGTCAGGGTGGTCACCACATGGAGCGCGGCGACCGACCAGGCATCTCTTGGCAGCGCGGCGCGGGCTGCCTTCAGCGCCTCGTCCGGCTGCTTCACATGCATGATGCCCTCGGACAGGATGAAATGCGCGCCCAGCGACTCCGCGGCCCAGAACAGCACGGGGTCCCAATGCGCGGCCTCGCGGGCGACCAGCCCTTCGGGGTGGCCGGCGCGATAGAACAACAGGTCGGTCTCGAAGTATTTTGCGAGATCGTCGCTGACGAGATCAACCCGGTCGATCACACCCTCGACCACGCTGTTGGCGATCCGCGTCAGCGGCATGGTCACGGGATCGATCGTCTCGCCCTGCGCAGCCCATTCGGCAGCAACCGCATCGGCGAGGTCGCGCGAGGGGATCACCACCTGACGCCCGGTGGGCGTGCGGATCGGCTTGCCGTCGAGGGTGATGGCGAAGCCGCCCTCGGCCTCGCCTGCGCCGGCCTCGTTGTAGAAGCGCTTGCGCGGGGACGTGCGCGCGGAGGCGCGCGCCGATTCCCGCGGATCCGGCGGGGGTTGCCCCGCAGCTTCTTCGAACAATTCGCGCATGTTGAGTCTTCGGTCCCGGTCGCTGAATGCTAAGCTTTCAAGATAAGAGCGGCGGCCGATAAAGCGAGCGGCTGGCAGAAGGGAACTTGCGGGCATTGCGGCCCTGTTCGCCGGGCTTTGGCTGGCCGTGGCGCCTAGCCCTACTCCTCCGGCGCGTTCTCGATCGGATCAAACCGGCTTGCATCGAGCCCGAGCAGATTCCACGATTGCTGCATGTGTGGCGGCAGCGGCGCGGTGGCGTCGATCACGCCGCCGCGTGGATGCGGGATGACGATCCGGCGTGCCAGGAGATGCAGCCGGTTTTGCAAGCCGCCCGGCAGCTCCCAGTTCTCGATGTTGAAATATTTGGGATCGCCAATGATGGGATGGCCGATATGGGCCATATGGGCACGGAGTTGATGGGTGCGGCCCGTCACGGGCTTCAGCGACACCCAGGTCAGCTTGTTGCCGGCGGTCTCGACCATCGCGTAGTACGTCACCGCGTGGCTGGCGCCCTCGTCGCCATGCTGGGCGATGCGCATGATGGTATCGTCCTCGCCCTCCTCCTTCGCGAGGAAGGTCGAGATGCGGCCCTGCTTCGGTTTCGGCAGGCCCGGCACCAGCGCCCAATAGACCTTTCGTGCCGAGCGCGACCGGAACGCGCCGGTCAAATGCGAGGCGGCAAAGCGCGTCTTGGCGATCAAGAGACAGCCCGACGTCTCCCTGTCGATACGGTGCACGAGGCGCGGCTTCTGGCCCTTGGAATCGCGCATCACCTCCAGCATCTGGTCGATGTGCCGCGTCATACCCGAGCCGCCCTGCACGGCAAGGCCGGCGGGCTTGTTGAGGACGAGCACGTCGTCGTCCTCCCAAATCGTCATCTCCTTCAGCGCGGCAAGCGTCTTCTGCGCGGCTTCCGACAGAGGGCCAGCCGTCTTCGGCGTGTCGAGCTTGAGCGGCGGAATGCGGACGCTCTGCCCCTCCTCCAGGCGATCCTTGCTGTCGACGCGTTTGCCGTCGACACGCAACTCGCCTTTGCGCACGACGCGCTGGATGTGGGAGAACGACAGACCGGGAAAGCGCGCTTCGAGGAAACGGTCGACGCGCATGTTGTTCTCGTCGGCCGTCACGGTGACGGTCTGCACCTTGGTCGGCAGCAATGCCTCGACGGGCTTTGCCGGCGTGGGCTTTTCTATTGCGGCCTTGGGCGCACGCCGCTCGGCGCGCTCTCCCGCAAAGCGCGGCGGCTTGGCACCGGGCTTACCGCCCGGACGCGGTCCGGCCTTCTTCGCGCTGCGCGCCTTGAACGGGCGCGCCTCCTTGCGCTGATCACGCGAGCGGGGCTCTTGGTTGGTTCTCTTGATGCGGCGGCTCATGGCTGCCTGCCTAGCCCAAAAGTGCCGTTTCGTCACGACGAAATGGCGATTTGGCCTCAGCCGCCCCGCTCCTTGCGCAGCTTGGCCCAGTAATCCAGCCGCTTCCTGATCTCGCGCTCGAAACCGCGCTCGGGCGGGTCGTAAAAGGTCTGGCGGCCGAGGGCTTCCGGGAAATAGTCCTGGCCTGAAAAGGCATCCGGCGCGTCGTGGTCGTATTCGTAGCCGGAGCCGTAGCCTTCAGACTTCATCAGCTTGGTCGGGGAATTGAGGATGTGCTTGGGCGGCAGCAGCGAGCCGGCCTGCTTTGCCACCTGCATCGCCGTGCCGAAGGCGGTATAGACCGCGTTCGATTTCGGCGCGGTGGCGAGATAGACCACGGCCTGTGCGATGGCGAGCTCGCCCTCTGGGTGACCCAGAAAGTCGAAAGCATCCTTGGCGGCGTTGGCGATGACCAGGGCCTGCGGATCGGCAAGACCGATGTCCTCGACCGCCATACGCACGACGCGGCGGGCCAGGAACAACGGATCCTCGCCGGCATCGATCATGCGCGCGAGGTAATACAGCGCGGCATCGGGATCGGAGCCGCGCACCGACTTATGCAGCGCCGAGATCAGGTTGTAATGGCCGTCGGCCGACTTGTCGTAGATCGGGGCGCGGCGTTGCAAAATCTCCTGCAACTGCGCAGCGTTGAAGATCTCATCCTTGCGCGCGGCGCGCCAGACTTCCTCGGCGAGCGTCAGCGAGGCGCGGCCATCGCCATCGGCCATGCGCACCAGCACCGCGCGCGCCTCGGCATCGAGCGGCAGCTTGCGGCCTTCGACCTCCTCGGCATGCGCGAACAGCTTTTCGATCGCGGCCGCGTCGAGCGAGCGAAACACCAGCACCCGCGCGCGCGACAGAAGCGCCGCGTTGAGCTCGAACGACGGATTCTCGGTGGTGGCGCCGACCATGACCACCGTGCCGTCTTCCATCACGGGCAGAAACGAATCCTGCTGGGCGCGATTGAAGCGATGCACCTCATCGACGAACAGCAGCGTGCCCTTACCCATCTCCCGGCGGGACCGCGCGGCATCGAACGCCCTCTTCAAGTCGGCGACGCCGGAGAATACCGCGGAAATCTGCTCGAAATGCAGATCGGTCGCATCCGCCAACAGCCGCGCCACCGTGGTCTTGCCGGTGCCGGGCGGCCCCCAGAAGATGAGTGAGCCGAGCGTGCGCGTTTCCAGCATGCGCGTCAGCGCACCGTCGGAACCGAGGATGTGGTCCTGGCCGACGACCTCCGACAAGGCGCGCGGACGCAGCCGATCCGGCAGCGGATGCGGAGCATCATGATCGAGCCCCGCCGCGGCGAAGAGGGTTGGCGTCTCCTGTGGTCGCTTCGGACTCATCCGCCCAGCGTGACGTTGATCTGTTGGCCGCCGCGCACCAGCGTGATGCGCCAGATCCGGGGCCGTTCACCCGCGGCCTTCTCGAGGTCGCCGGTCTTGCTGATCTTCTGATTGTTGACCGCCAGGATGACGTCGCCTTTCTGGAAGCCGACACTTGCGGCCGCGGTATCGCCACCGATATCGGTGATCACGACGCCGTCGGTGTCGGCATCCAGATGCAGCTCGTCGGCGACGGCCGGCGTGATGGTCGAGACCTTCGCGCCCTGGAACGGCGAGCGCGCGGTGACGACGAGCTCGTTGCGGCCGGTGTCCGGCGCGGTCTCCAGTGCCACCGTCAACTTGACCGGCTTGCTGCCGCGCTGCACGTCGATCTGCGCGGTGCCGCCGAGCGGACGGGTCGCGAAGCGGTAATCGAAGGCGTTGGGATCATCCACGGTCTGGCCGTCGATCCCGGTGATGAGGTCGGAGGATTTCAGGCCGGCCTTCGCCGCGGGGCCATTCGGCACCACGCTTGCGACCAGCGCACCGGTCGGCGAGCGCAGGCCGAGACTCTCGGCGATCTCGGGCGTCACCGCCTGCAACCTCGCCCCCAGCCACGGCCGCTTCACCGCCTTGCCGCCGCTCTTGGCGGAAGCGACTACGACGCGCACCATGTTGGCGGGAATGGCAAAGCCGATTCCTTGCGAGCCGCCGGAGCGCGAATAGATCGCGGTGTTGATGCCGGCGAGCCTGCCGCTCATGTCGACCAGGGCGCCGCCGGAATTGCCGGGATTGATCGCCGCATCGGTCTGGATGAAGAACTGGTAGTCGGTGATGCCGACCTGCGTCCGCGCCAGCGCCGAGATGATGCCGTGGGTCACGGTCTGGCCGACGCCGAAGGGATTGCCGATGGCGAGCACGACGTCGCCGACCAGCAATTCGTCGGAATTGGTGAAGTCGAGGGTCGGGAATTTCTCCTTGGTGTCCTTCAGGCGAAGCACGGCGAGATCGGTGCGGGAATCCTTCAGCAGGATCTCGGCCTCGAACTCGCGCTTGTCCGACAATGACACTTTCACCTGGTCCGCGCCCTCGATGACATGGACGTTGGTGACGACGAGGCCGGAGGCATCGACGATGACGCCGGAGCCGAGCGAACGCTGCATCTGCTCGGGCTGCTGGCCCGGCACGCCGAAGAAGCGACGGAAGATCGGATCGTCGAGCAGTGGATTGCCGTTCTGCACCACCTTGGCGGCATAGACGTTGACGACGGCCGGCTGCACACGCTGCACGATCGGTGCATAGGACAGCCGCAACTCGGCCGGCGACGACGGGACCCGGCGGTCCTGCGCAGCAGTCGGATTGAAATGGGCTGAAAACGCTATGCACAAGGCCGTGGCGACGGCGGTCCAGGTCGATCGAAACATTCCTACCTCTTGGAAAAGACGCCGGAATATAGGCGCGTTCGCCCGCCAATAGAAGGGCGCCAGGCGGCAATATTCAGCCCCTTTCCAGTGTGTCCGAGATGCAAGCACAGCGTGCGAATCGGCAATTTGCCAGAGCGGTGGATTGGCATGATGCTCGTCATCCAGCATTGTGGTGTCGAGCGGATTCGGTTGCGGCGAATTGGCATCAGTGGGAACCGCGCAACCGGGCGCAGCGTCGCGGGGCAGTCATCGATCATACCTAGGCTCTCCCGTTGCGACTTGGGGAAGTTCGTCAAACGATGGAGTCATGACGTGAGCAGGACAAGAATTGCAGCCACGGCGATTGGACTCGCCGGCGCGCTGGCGGCCTCGCAGGCCCAGGCCCAATCGGCAAGCAGCAGCGAGCAGGAGATCGCGCTGCTGAAACAGCAATTGAAGATGCTGGAGCAGAAGCTCGACAAGCTCCAGAGTCAGACCGCAGCGAACACGGCGGCCACGGCGAAAGCCAGAGCCGAAGCGAAGGCTGAAGCCAAGGCCGAGGCGCGCTCGGAGGCAAAGGCCGCGGTTGCCAACGCCAATGCGGCGATCCCGGTCAAGGGACCGGCGCCGGCCTCCGGCGTCGTCGTGACGATGCCGAACAACCGGCCAACCATCTGCACCGCCGACCAGGCGAACTGCGTCGCCATCACCAGCCGCCTGCATTGGGATGTCGGCGGCTATGACTATCGTCCCGACACCGCGGCGACCGTGCCGCAGAAGCTCGACAGCGGCCAGAACGTTCGCCGCGCGCGCATCGGCGTCACCGGCAAGTTCTTCAACGACTGGAACTTCGCGCTGGTCTACGACTTCGGCGGCTCATCCGACGGATTTGGCGGCGCCGCGCCGGGATCCCTTCCGGGCGGTGGCGTCTCCGGCGTCGAGAATGCCTATCTCAGCTATACCGGCCTAAAGCCGTTCGGCGGACGAATGGCGATCGAGGCCGGCATCATGGACCTGCCCTACACCATGGACGAAGCCACGAGCTCCAACGACATCATGTTCATGGAGCGCGCCTCGCCCGGCGTGATTGCAACCAATATCGCCGCCGGTGACTTCCGCTCGGCAGCCGGTGCGCGCTGGTTCAACGACCAGCTCTGGATCGGCGGCTATGTCACGGGACCGTCGACCGGTGCGATCCACTCCGCCTCGAGCGCGGCGCCAGCCGGCACCAGCGAGCAATATGGCGCCGTGGCGCGCGTGGCCGGCAATCCGATCAGCGGCAAGGACTACTCGGTGCATATCGGCGCCGACGCGCAATGGCTGATCCAGCCGCCGCGCAACCTGATCGCCAACACGCAGACGGTCACGCTCAGCGATCGCCCGGAATTGCGTCTCGACCCGACCACGCTGATCTCCACCGGCGCCATCGCCAATGCCTCGGGCGCGCAGGTCTACAGCGTCGAGGCGGCGGCGACCTACGGACCCTTCATCGTCCAGGGCGAGTACTTCTGGTACAATGTCGATCGCACGGCCAACACCGGCGTGCCGCTGGTTGGTGCACCGAGCCTGAAATTCCAGGGCGGCTACGCCCAGGCCGGCTACGTGCTGACGGGCGAAGGCCGGACCTACAATGCTGCGAACGCCGCCTATAGCGGTGTCAAGCCGGCGCATCCGTTCTCGCTCGACGGTGGCGGCTGGGGCGCGTGGGAGATCGCGGGACGCTTCTCGACGATCGATCTCAACAATCAGTTGGGAGCAGCGACCGGCATCGCCGGCGGCCGGCAGACCGTCTATACGCTCGCGCTGAACTGGTACGTCAACGGCAACGTCCGCTTCATGCTCGACTATCTGCACGGAACGGTGTCGCGGCAGGCCTCGCCGATCTCGACCGCCGATGTCGGCTCGAAGTTCGACGCGGTGGCGATGCGCACGCAGTTTGCATTCTGAGACTCTACACCTCTCCCATTGGGCCCCATTGGGAGAGGTCGCGCCCAACGGATCGCGCCAAAGGCGCGCCCGATGACAGGCTCCGGCGCGGGTGAGGCGTTACGCTCATCGAGGATGCGGCGCCCCCTCACCCGAATTGCACTGGACGATGCTTGCGCATCGCCAGATGCAATTCGAACTCTCCCCGCTGGTAGGGCTATCGCATATGCATTTCGCGGGGACCACCCGCGAGTTTGCTCCGCCTCTCCCGCTTGCGGGAGAGGCCGACGCGTCCCGGGCGATGCGAAGCATCGTCCCGAGCGCGGCGGGTGAGGGCTCTCACCGCACTGGGATCGCCTCCGCAATTCTCGACAATCCCGACGCGGAGGCACCCCCACCCCGCCCTCCCCGCAAGCGGGAGAGGGAGCCCACTGCCGATGCCGAAGCATTATTCACGCCATATGCGATAGCCCTACCCCCGCTGGGGAGCGGTAAAAAAAGCCGGCGTCTTCATCCCATCACGCCGCGCGCTTGGGCTTCTTCGCGGCCACCGGCGCGGGCGCGCAGGACAGCCGCTGTTGGTGGTTCTCGCCCCAGGCCTTCAGGATATCGATCACGGGCCTGAGGCTCTCGCCGAGCTCGGAGAGGCAATACTCAACGCGCGGCGGCACCTCGGCATAGACCTTGCGGATGACGAGCTTGTCCTCCTCCAGCGCGCGCAGCTGCTTGGTCAGCATGCGTTGGGTGATGCCGGGCATCCGGCGGCGCAGTTCGCCGAAGCGCTGAGTGCCGCTCTGGAGGTGATAGAGGATCACGCCCTTCCACTTGCCGTCGATCAGATCCAGCGTCGCCTCGACCGAGCAGCCCGGGCGCCGGGCAAAATTGCGCCGTTTCATGCGTGTTTTTCCAATAGTATCCAAACAGGGACTATATCCCCGAATTTACAGTACTTGCCAAATCGGGGCCAGAGCGACAGTTAGGATGGCGGGCGAACAAAGCCATCTGATGGAGACAAGCCATGAAGGCCGTCGGCTACAAGAAATCGCTTCCGATCGAGGACGCGGATTCACTGATCGATTTCGAGACCGCAAAACCCGAGCCCGGAGGGCGTGACATCCGCGTCGCCGTGAAAGCGATTTCGGCCAATCCGGTCGATTACAAGGTGCGCAAGCGCGCCGCCCCGCCCGAGGGCGAGATGAAGATCCTCGGCTATGACGCGGCCGGCGTGGTCGATGCCGTCGGCCCCGACGTCACGCTGTTCAAGCCGGGCGATGAAGTGTTTTACGCAGGCTCGATCCTGCGCCAGGGCACCAACTCGGAATACCACCTGGTCGACGAGCGCATCGTCGGCAACAAGCCGAAGCGCCTGTCGTTCGCGCAAGCGGCCGCCCTTCCCCTCACCTCCATCACCGCCTGGGAGCTGCTGTTCGACCGGCTGGGCGCGGTCCCCGGCAAGAGCGTCGATCCGCGCACGCTGCTGATCATCGGCGGCGCTGGCGGCGTCGGCTCGATCCTGATCCAGCTCGCGCGTCGTCTCACCGGGCTGACCGTGCTCGCGACCGCGACGCGGCCGGAGTCGCAAAAATGGTGCCTCGATCTCGGCGCGCATGCGGTGATCGACCACGGTAAGCCGATGAAGGAGCAGATCGAGAAGCTCAAGTTGCCCCCGGTCGCGCTGGTCGCGAGCCTCACCTTCACCGACCAGCACTACAAGGCGATCGCGGAGGTCATGGCACCGCAGGGCAAGTTCGGCCTGATCGACGATCCGCCGGAATTCGCCATGAGCACATTCAAGGGCAAGGCGATCTCGGTGCACTGGGAATCGATGTTCACGCGCTCGTCGTTCCAGACGCCTGATATGATCGCGCAGCATCGCCTGCTCAATGACGTCGCCGACCTCATCGACAAGGGCGTGTTGCGCACCACGCTCGACCAGACCTTTGGCACGATCAATGCGGCCAACCTCAAGCGCGCCCACGCGCTGCTCGAGAGCGGCAAGTCGCGCGGCAAGATCGTGCTGGAGGGGTGGTAGCAGCTACAATGTCGGTGCGTAGGGTGGGTTAGCCCTGCGACTGCGCGAAGCGCGGTTCGCAGGGCGTAACCCACCTCTTCTATCTCTGCGGAAACACACAGCGGTGGGTTACGCCTTCGGCTAACCCACCCTACGTTTCCCTCGCCCCCTCGACGAACAGCAGCCGCCGCTCCAGCGCCGTCTGCCGCAGCTTCAGCGCCTCGGCATATTCCGGCGAGGCGTACCATTCCTTCAGCCTCGCCATCGACGGGAATTCGACGATGATGATGGCCTTCGGCGGAAGATTGCCTTCGGCGAGTTCGGCCTTGCCGCCGCGGACGAGATAACGCCCGCCGTATTGCGCGATCGTTTTCGCGGCGAGCGTACGATAGGCTTCAAATCCATCGGGATCGCGCATCTCGACTTCGGAAATCACATAGGCTGTCATGCACGGCCTCAAGCGATGGTGTTGACGATACCACCTTCCGCGCGCAGCGCCGCACCGTTGGTCGCGGACGCCTCTCTCGACGCAATGTAGACCACCATGTTGGCGATCTCCTCCACGCTGGCGAAGCGCTGGATCAGCGAGCTCGGACGATGCTGCTTGACGAAATTGGCAGCGGCTTCGTCCACCGATTGGCCGCTCTGCTTCGCCAGATCCTTCACGAACGTCTCGACGCCCTCCGACATGGTCGGGCCCGGCAGCACGGAATTGACGGTGACGCCGGTGCCGCGGGTGAGCTGCGCGAGCCCGCGCGCAACCGAGAGCTGGGCCGTCTTGGTCATGCCGTAATGAATCATCTCGACGGGAATGTTGAGTCCGGACTCCGAGGAGATGAAGACGATGCGGCCCCAGTTGCGCTTCAGCATGCCCTTCATGTACGCGCGCGACAGCCGCACGCCGCTCATTACGTTGACCTCGAAGAAGCGCGTCCAGTCCTCGTCGGGAATCTCGAAAAACTCCTTCGGTTCGAAGATGCCGGCATTGTTGATGAGGATGTCGATTTCGGGAAGCGCCGCCACGAGTGCCTTGCAGCCTTCCGCCGTCGAGACGTCGGCGGCGATGCCGCGGACCTTGGCGCCGGTCCCTTCCAGCTTGCGGACGGCCGCATCGACCTTGTCCCGGCCGCGACCGTTGATCACGACGCTGGCGCCGGAAGCGGCGAGGCCCTTGGCGATGGCGTGGCCGATGCCAGCGGTCGAGCCGGTCACCAGTGCAGTTTTTCCCGAAAGGTCGATGTTCATGTAGTATCTCCATCAGAACGATGACGGGGATATCGGACGTGGCGGATTGGGCCGCAATTGGCGCTCACCAATCAGTGACGATCACGAGCTGTTCCGGCAGCGACATGGCGCCTCGTATGCCCCTGTCGCGGCTGGAACGATTATTGCTAAGCCTGACCGAGCTCTTCTGCTCATGTGAACACGGAAGGACCTTGCGATGAAAAGAACGGCCCTCACTGTTGCGCTCGGGTTGCTGGGTCTGATCAGCGGCAATTCTCTCGCGCAGGCCCAAGCGGTCTATCCGGAAAAACCATTGCAATTGATCGTCCCCTTCCCGCCCGGCGGCGCCTCCGACGTGGTCGCGCGCATCATTGGCGGCGAACTGGAGACGCGTCTCGGCAAGCCCGTGATCATCATGAACCGCCCCGGTGGCGGCACCACGATCGCGGCCAAGGAAGTCGCGCGCTCGGCGCCCGACGGATACACCGTGTTCTTCAGCTCGAATTCGAGCTTCACGCTGCCGGCGGCCGTCAAAGAAAGCGTGCCTTACGACGCGGCCAAGGATTTCGAGCCGCTCGGTCAGGTGGGCAAGATCACGCTGGCGCTGGTCACTTACAAGGACAACCCGATCAAAGACGTGGCTGCGCTCGTCACCGAGGCGAAGGCCAATCCCGACAAGCTGTCGCTGGCGTCGTTCGGCGTTGCGACCGTCTCGCATTTCGCCGGCGAGCTGTTCAAATCGGCCGCCGGAATCAAGATGGTCCACCTGCCCTACAAGGGCAGTGCGCCGGCGATGAACGACCTTATCGGCAAGCACATTCAGTACCACGTCGACACAGTGATCGCCGTGAAGCCGCAGATCGAGGCAGGCACCGTCAAAGTGCTCGCCGTGTTCTCGGCCAAGCGGACGCCGTTCCTGCCTGACGTGCCGACGCTCGCCGAGCTCGGCTATGGCAACATCGACTTCGCCTCATGGGGCGCGGTGGTCGCGCCCAAGGGGCTGCCGCCGGCCGTTCGTGACAAGCTGACGGCAACGCTGGAGGATACGATCAACAGCCCATCCGTGGCCGAACGCTTCGCCAAGGTCGGGTTCGAGCCCGGCTTTGCGCGCTACAGCGATTGGGCGGGAGCCATCGGCAAGGAGACCGCTGAAATGAAGGACATCGCGCAAAAGGCGGGGATCAAGGAGGAATAGTCCTTCCGACGCGCCCTATTCCTCGAAACAAAAACGGCGCCCAGAAGGGCGCCGTTTTCAATCCGTATCTGCCGATCCGGCTTACGCCGCCTCGGCTTCCTTCTCCTGCACCGGACCCGAATCCTGGCCCTTGGCGTCGACGTCGCGATCAACGAACTCGATCACGGCCATCGCGGCGTTGTCGCCGTAGCGGAAGCCGGCCTTGATGATGCGGGTGTAGCCGCCCTGGCGGTCCTTGTAGCGGGTCGCGAGCGTGTCGAACAGCTTCTTGACCATGTCGACGTCGCGCAGCTCCGCGATCGCCTGGCGGCGCAGCGACAGGCCGCCCTTCTTGCCGAGGGTGACGAGCTTCTCGACGATCGGGCGAAGCTCCTTGGCCTTGGGCAGCGTGGTGACGATCTGCTCGTGCTTGATCAGTGCGGCCGCCATGTTGGCGAACATCGCCTTGCGGTGCTCGGCGGTGCGGTTGAGCTTCCGATGAACCTTGCCGTGACGCATGTGTGTAGTCCTTACTTTAAAACTGCCGCGACGGTTCGTCGGACATGTTGCTCAGGTGGGCTGCCTGCGTTCGCCCATGAAAATAACGGCCGGAGAGCCCGGCCGTCACGGTGAAGTCGATCAGTAGTGATCTTCGAAGCGCTTGGCGAGCTCGTCGATGTTCTCCGGCGGCCAGCCCGGCACTTCCATGCCGAGGTGCAGACCCATCTGGGCCAGCACTTCCTTGATCTCGTTCAGCGACTTGCGGCCGAAGTTCGGGGTGCGGAGCATTTCGGCTTCCGACTTCTGCACGAGGTCGCCGATATAGACGATGTTGTCGTTCTTCAAGCAGTTGGCCGAACGCACCGACAGCTCGAGCTCGTCCACCTTCTTGAGGAAGGCCGGGTTGAAGGCGAGGTCCGGGATGATCTCCTGGGCGACTTCCTTGCGCGGCTCTTCGAAATTGACGAAGACGTTGAGCTGATCCTGCAGGATGCGCGCGGCGTAGGCCACCGAGTCATCCGGCGAGATCGCGCCGTTGGTCTCGATCGTCATGGTCAGCTTGTCGTAGTCGAGGATCTGGCCCTCGCGGGTGTTCTCGACCTTGTAGGAGACCTTGCGGACCGGCGAGTAGAGGCTGTCGACCGGGATCAGACCGATCGGCGCATCCTCGGGGCGGTTGCGCTCGGCGGGCACGTAGCCCTTGCCGGTCGAGACCGTGAACTCCATGCGGATCTCCGCGCCCTCGTCGAGGGTGCAGATCTGCAGGTCCGGGTTGAGCACGGTGACATCGCCGACGGTCTGGATGTCGCCGGCGGTGACGACGCCCGGCCCCTGCTTCTTCACGACCATGCGCTTGGGGCCTTCGCCCTGCATCTTGATCGAGATGTCCTTGATGTTGAGCACGATGTCGGTGACGTCCTCACGGACGCCCGCAATCGAGGAGAACTCGTGCAGCACGCCGTCGATATGCACCGACTGCACTGCCGCGCCCTGAAGCGAGGAGAGCAGGATGCGGCGCAGGGCGTTGCCGAGGGTCTGGCCGAAGCCGCGCTCGAGCGGCTCGGCGACGATGGTCGCGAAACGCGAGGGATCGCTGCCGGGGGACACCTGGAGCTTGTTCGGCCGAATCAGTTCTTGCCAATTTTTCTGGATCGTCACTGTTTCACCCATACAGGCCAGCCAATTTGACAGTTCAAATACTGGCGTTGGAGAAAGGCCGCAGAGCATTCCCGCGGCTTCTTAGAAAAGTCGTCGCGGGCGCCGATGCGCCCGCAACCTCGTATCAAACGCGCCGACGCTTGCGGGGACGGCAACCGTTGTGCGGGATCGTGGTCACGTCGCGGATCGAGGTGACGGTGAAGCCCGCGGCCTGGAGTGCGCGGAGCGCCGACTCACGGCCCGAGCCGGGGCCGGCGACTTCGACTTCCAGCGTGCGCATGCCGTGCTCTTGCGCCTTCTTCGAGACGTCTTCCGCGGCAACCTGCGCGGCGTACGGGGTCGACTTGCGCGAGCCCTTGAAGCCCATCGTGCCGGCGGAGGACCAGGCAATGGTGTTGCCCTGCGCGTCGGTGATGGTGATGGTCGTGTTGTTGAACGACGAGTTCACGTGCGCGACGCCGGAGGCGATGTTCTTGCGCTCACGACGACGAACGCGGGTGGCTTCCTTGCCCATTGAGTACCTTTCCTGGAGATCTCAAACGCCGCCGTAATGCCAGCGGCTACACCTGTGGAACGAAAGGCGCGCGGCGAACGGGTCATCCCCTGTTCGCCGCACGCCGCGACTGAGTTCGAAAACTTACTTCTTCTTGCCGGCGATGGCCTTGGCCGGGCCCTTGCGCGTGCGCGCGTTGGTGTGGGTGCGCTGACCGCGCACCGGCAGACCGCGACGATGACGCAGGCCGCGATAGCAGCCGAGGTCCATCAGACGCTTGATGTTGATACCGACCTCACGACGCAGATCGCCCTCGACGAGATAGTCGCGGTCGATCACTTCGCGGATCTGGAGCACTTCGGCGTCGCTGAGCTGATTGACGCGACGATCTTCGGGGATCTTCACCTTCTCCATGATGTCACCGGCGATCTTCGGGCCGATGCCATGGATGTACTGGAGCGCGATCAGCACGCGCTTGTTGGTGGGAATGTTCACGCCGGCAATACGGGCCACGGCCTTCTCTCCTGTCGCCGATCCTCGTCAGGATCGGGCTTTAAGTGCTTGCTTTCTCGGGCAGGTGTTCACAAACGCGAACACGACGCCCACCCCCCCGGTCTTCCTGGGGCCCGGCATCGTCTGAAACTATCCGACTTGGATGCGGGCTTATTAAGGGATTCCAGGGGCTTTCGTCAACCGCTGCTAGCGTTTGGCTCGCTTTTTCGTGACCTTTTTTGCGGCCTTTTTGACACCCTTTTTGAGAGCCTTCTTGGCGGTCTTTTTGGCTGCCTTCTTTGCCGTCTTCTTGGTTGCCTTCCCTGTGCCCTTCACGGCCTTCTTGGCGGACTTTTTAGGGGATTTGGCGGCCTTTTTGGTCGTTTTCGCCGGTTTTACGGCCGCCTTCTTCCCCGCCTTGGCCTTCTTGGCCGGGGCCGTCTTGGCCGCACTTCTGGCATGGGTCTTGGGCTCGACCGCCCCAAGCGCCAGGAGCAGGCGGTGGATGGCACGGGTGACCTCGTCGATGGCCATCATGCCGTCGATGGTCGAGAGCTTCCGCCGCTCGGAATAGTAGTGAATCAGCGGTTCCGTCTGGCTGCGGTAGCTGGCGAGGCGCTTCGTCAGGACCTCCGGGGTGTCGTCGACCCGGACCTCCTCGCCGCGCTCACGCATCTGGGCGACGCGGGTCTCGACGCGGTTCAAGAGCGCGCTTTCATTGACACGCAGCTCGATCACCGCATCAAGCTTGAGATGCTTGTGCTTGAGCAGTTCGTCCAGCGCCTCAGCCTGCGGCACTGTGCGCGGGAAACCGTCGAGGATGAAACCGTTCTTGGCATCCGCTTGGTCGATTCGGTCGGAGATGATTCCGACCACGATCTCGTCGGGCACGAGGCCGCCGCTGGCCATGATCTCCTTGGCCTTCAGCCCGACCGGCGTTCCGGCTGCTACGGCCGCGCGCAGCATCTCGCCGGTCGAGAGCTGGACGATGCCATAGCGCTGCACCAAGAGCTGCGCCTGAGTCCCCTTGCCCGACCCCGGCGGTCCCAGAAGTATAATTCTCATCGGCGTACGCCCCCCGGATTGGTGAGCGATACGTCGCGCACCTGTGTTTGAAGATATCAAGGACAGTGCAAACCATAATCGGCGCTGCACCGCCACCCATATCATAGGGGAGCGGATGGGCAGACGCCAAGAAGGGCTTTGAAATCTGTGATTGAGCTGCAGTGAGAGCAGCTCTGCCGATGCGGCCGATGGCTGGCTGGTGCCGTGCAGGCGCCGCGCGTTGCTGGCACGGCGAATCGGCGGCGCAATCGCGCCGCCTTCAGGGGACGCCGCGCTTAGCGGCGGCGGCCGCGCAGTTTCGACTTGCGGATCAGGCCTTCGTACTGATGCGCCAGCAGATAGCCCTGCACCTGCGCCACCGTGTCCATGGTGACGCTGACGACGATCAGCAGCGAGGTGCCGCCGAAGTAGAACGGCACCGAGGCGTAGGAGATCAGGATCTCCGGGATCAAGCAGACGATCGCCAGATAAATCGCACCTAACACGGTGATACGCGACAGCACGTAGTCGATGTATTCGGCGGTGCGCTCGCCGGGGCGAATGCCCGGAATGAAGCCGCCATGCTTCTTCAGATTGTCCGCGGTCTCGGTCGGGTTGAACACGATCGCGGTGTAGAAGAACGCGAAGAACACGATCAGCGCCAGATACATGATCAGGAACAGCGGACGGCCGTGGCCGAGCTGGGTGGTGATCCACTGGAACCATTCCGGCCCGCTGCCGGCGTTGAAGTTCGCAACGGTTGTCGGCAGCAGCAGCAGCGAGGATGCGAAGATCGGCGGGATCACGCCCGAGGTGTTGAGCTTGAGCGGCAGATGCGAGGACTGGCCCTCGAACATCTTGTTGCCGACCTGGCGCTTCGGATACTGGATCAGCAGGCGGCGCTGCGCGCGCTCCATGAACACGATGAAGGCAATCACGGCGACTGCCATGATGATGACGACCAGGATCAGACCGGTCGACATCGCACCCTGACGGCCGAGTTCGAGCATGTTGGCGAGCGCGGCGGGCAGCTCGGCGACGATGCCGGCGAGAATGATCAGCGAGATGCCGTTGCCGATGCCGCGCGAGGTGATCTGCTCGCCCAGCCACATCAGGAACATGGTGCCGCCGGTCAGCGTGATCGCCGTCGACAGGCGGAAGAACATGCCGGGATCACTGACGACGTTGCCGGCGCCCTCGAGGCCCACCGCGATACCGTAGGACTGAAACGCGGCCAGGATGACGGTGAGATAACGCGTGTACTGGTTCAGCGTCTTGCGGCCAGCCTCGCCTTCCTTCTTCAGCGCCTCGAGCTGCGGCGAGACGGTGGTCAGGAGCTGGATGATGATCGAAGCCGAGATGTACGGCATGATGTTCAGCGCGAAGATCGCCATGCGGTGGATGCCGCCGCCGGCGAACATGTTGAACATGCCGAGGATGCCGCCCGCCTGGGACCGGAACACCTGTTCCCAGATGTTGGGATCGATGCCGGGCAGCGGGATGTAGGTGCCGAGCCGATAAACGAGTAGCGCACCCAGGGTGAACCAGATGCGCTTCTTCAGTTCGTCGGCCTTGGCAAACGCGCCGAAATTGAGATTGGCTGCCAGTTGTTCCGCTGCAGAGACCATCTTGGACTTTCTCCCGCCGCCTGTTGCGCCGTCATGCCCGCGGCCGGGCTACTTTAGCGGACGCCGGACATTATCTGGGGCTCGGCTTCGATAAGTCCATCGTCCCGCATGCGTAAAGGCCCGCGAGGCGCGGGCCGATGACGCAGTTGTTACGCCGCCTCGCCTTCTTCCTTGGCAGGGGCGAGGATCTTCACCGAACCGCCGGCCTTCTCGACCGCCGCGATCGCGGTCTTGGAGGCGCCGTGCACTTCAATGTTGAGCTTGGACTTGAGCTCGCCGCGGCCGAGCAGCCGCAGACCGGCCTTGGCGCGGCGCAGCACGCCGCCCTTCACCAGGGCCTCGACGTTCACGACGCTGCCGGCGTCGATCTTCTTGGCATCGACCGCTTCCTGGAGCCGGTCGAGATTGATCTCGGCGAACTCGACGCGGAAGATGTTGTTGAAGCCGCGCTTGGGCAGACGGCGATGCATCGGCATCTGGCCGCCTTCGAAACCCTTGATGCGCACGCCCGAACGCGCGGTCTGGCCCTTGCCGCCGCGGCCGGACTGCTTGCCCTTGCCCGAACCGATGCCGCGGCCGACGCGCATACGCTTCTTGCGCGAGCCGGCGTTGTCGGCGATATCGCTGAGCTTCATCGCCCTTCTCCTTGTGTCTTGCGCACGATCTTCACCGAAACCGGGTGCCCGCTTTTCGGGATCCTGCGCCGCTTCTTACTTCTCGTCGACGATGCGGACGAGATGGTGAACCTTCTCGATCATGCCGCGGACCGCGGGGGTATCCGGCAGTTCGCTGGTGCGGCCGATCTTGTTGAGCTTGAGCCCGATCAGCGTCGAGCGCTGCGAGTGATGGCGGCGGATCGCGCTGCCAGTCTGCTCGAGCTTGATCGTCTTTGCGGCCTTGGCCATGGGAGTCTACTCCGAAAAGCTTCCGTTAGTCGGCAGCCGCCTCGGCGTCACCGCCGATACGACGGGACTGGAGGGTGGACACCTTGATGTTGCGGCGGGCAGCGACCGAGCGCGGCGAATCCTGATGCTTCAGCGCGTCGAAGGTCGCGCGAACCATGTTGTACGGGTTCGACGAGCCGATCGACTTCGCCACCACGTCCTGGACGCCGAGCGTCTCGAACACGGCGCGCATCGGGCCGCCGGCGATGATGCCGGTACCGGCCGGGGCGGCACGCAGGTAGACACGGCCCGCGCCATGACGGCCGGCGATGTCGTGATGGAGCGTGCGGCCCTCGCGCAGCGACACGCGGGTCAAGTTGCGCTTGGCGGATTCGGTCGCCTTGCGGATCGCCTCAGGCACTTCGCGCGCCTTGCCGTGACCGAAGCCGGCGCGGCCCTTCTGATCGCCGATCACGACCAGCGCTGCGAAACCGAAGCGCTTGCCACCCTTGACGACCTTGGCCACGCGGTTGATGTGGACGAGCTTGTCGACGAACTCGCTGTCGCGCTCCTCGCGCTCCCTGCGTTCACGTCCGCCGCCGCGTTGATCGCGTCCACCACGTTGTTCGCGTTCAGCTGCCATGGTTTTTCCAATCCTTCAGAGGCTTACGCCTCAATCCTCAAATTCTGTTAGAAGCTCAGCCCGCTCTCACGCGCCGCGTCGGCAAGAGCCTTGACGCGCCCGTGATAGAGATAGCCGCCGCGATCGAACACGACTTCCTTGACGCCCTTCTCCACCGCGCGCTCGGCGAGCAGCTTGCCGACCGCCTTCGCCGCATCGATGTCGGCGCCGGTCTTGCCGCCGTCGCGCATCGACTTCTCGAGCGACGAGGCAGAGGCTAGCGTCTCGCCCTTGAGGTCGTCGATGACCTGGGCGTAGATGTGCTTGGACGAGCGGAACACCGATAGGCGCGGACGGCCGCCACCGGAGCGGCGCAGCTTCAGCCGCACACTCCGCTTGCGCCGGGCATTCGTAACCTTGGCTTTCGACATGACCGGCTCCGTTACTTCTTCTTGCCTTCCTTGCGGAAGATGAATTCGCCAACATACTTCACACCCTTGCCCTTATAGGGCTCCGGCGGGCGATAGGCGCGGATCTCGGCCGCAACCTGGCCGACGCGCTGGATGTCGCTGCCTGACACGGTGATTTCGGTGGGCTTCGGCACGGCGATCGTGATGCCTTCCGGGATCGGATAGATCACGTCATGGCTGTAGCCGAGCGCCAGCTGGAGGTTCTTGCCCTGCATCGCAGCGCGGTAACCGACGCCGGTGATCTCGAGCTTCTTCTCGAAGCCCTTGGTGACACCTTCGACCAGATTAGCGACCTGGGCGCGAGCGGTGCCGTACAGGGCCCGCGCGCGGTTGGTCTCTGCCCGCGGCTTGACCTTGATCTGGCCGCTCTCGAGCTTCACCTCGACGTCGTCATGGACGACGAACTGAAGCTGGCCCTTTGGCCCCTTCATCTTGACGGTCTGGCCGTCGACGGTCGCGGTAACACCCGACGGAACCGCCACAGGCTTTTTGCCAACACGTGACATGGATGAAAAATCCTTCTCAGAACACCGTGAAGAGGACTTCACCGCCCACATTCGCGTCGCGCGCGCTGTGGTCGGCCATGATCCCCTTCGGCGTCGACAACACCGAAATGCCGAGCCCGTTGTTGACCCGCGGCAGAGCCTTCACCGAGGCGTAAACGCGACGCCCGGGCTTGGAAACACGTTCGATCTCGCGGATGACGGGCTCGCCGTCGAAATACTTCAGCTCGATCTCGATCTCGCTGCGGCCCGAGGGATGCTCGAGCGTGGCGTAACCGCGGATGTAGCCCTCGGACTTCAGGACCTCGAGCACGTTCTCGCGCATCTTCGAGCCGGGCGTGGAGACCTTGGTCTTGGAGCGCATCTGCGCGTTGCGGATGCGGGTGATCAGATCGCTGATTGGATCGTGCGTAGACATCTAAACGACCCTCCTTACCAGCTCGACTTCACGAGGCCCGGGACCATGCCCCTGGAGCCAAGGTCGCGCAGCGCGATACGGGACAGCTTGTTCTTGCGATAATTCGAGCGCGGGCGGCCCGACAGCTCGCAACGCATGCGGATGCGGGTCGCCGACGAGTTGCGCGGCATTTCCGCCAGCTTCAACGTCGCAGCGAAGCGCTCTTCCATCGGCAGCTTCTTGTCGGCGATGATCGCCTTCAACCGCTCGCGCTTGGCGGCGGCGTTCTTCACCATCCGCTTGCGCCGGTTGTTCTTCTCGACTGAACTCTTCTTTGCCATGCTTGGCTCCTGGGTATCCGCGTTTGAGAGGCTCTAGGTCAGCGTCTCACTGCCGGAACGGGAAATTGAAAGCGGTCAACAAGGCCCTCGCCTCTTCGTCGGTCTTGGCCGTGGTGCAGACGGTGATGTCCATACCGCGGGCTTCCGCGACCTTGTCGAAGTCGATCTCGGGGAAAATGATGTGCTCCTTGATACCGAGCGAATAGTTGCCACGACCGTCGAAGCTCTTCGGGTTCAGGCCGCGGAAGTCGCGGACGCGCGGCAGCGCGACATTCACCAGGCGATCGATGAACTCGTACATGCGGGCCTTGCGCAGCGTGACCTTGCAGCCGATCGGCTGGTTCTCACGCAGCTTGAAGGTCGCGATCGCGATGCGCGAATAGGTCACGATCGCCTTCTGGCCGGCGATCTGGGTCAATTCGGCAGCGGCGGTCTCGGCCTTCTTGCGGTCGTTGACGGAATCGCCAACGCCCATGTTCAGCACGACCTTGTCCAGACGCGGAACCTGCATGACGTTCTCGTAACCGAACTTCTCGGTCAGAGCCGTGCGGATCTTCGCATCATATTCCGCGCGCAGGCGCGGCGTGTAAGCGGCCTCAGCCATCGATCTCAGCTCCCGAGCTCTTGGCGATGCGGACCTTCTTGCCGTCCGCCAGAATCTTGAATCCGATGCGGGTCGGCTTTCCGTCCTTGCCGACATACGCGATGTTGGACAGTTGGATCGGCGCCTCTTTCGAGATGATGCCGCCCTCCTGGGCCTGCGTCTGCTTCTGGTGACGCTTCACCATGTTGATGCCGCGCACGAGCGCGGTGCCGGCGTCGGGGCGCACCTCGAACACCTCGCCGGTGCGGCCCTTATCGCGACCGGTTAGCACGACGACCTTGTCGCCCTTGCGGATCTTCGCAGCCATCACAGCACCTCCGGCGCGAGCGAAATGATCTTCATGTGGTTCTTGGCGCGCAGTTCGCGCGGCACGGGCCCGAAGATACGGGTGCCGACCGGCTCGGCCTGGTTGTTGATCAGGACGGCGGCGTTGCGGTCGAAGCGGATGACCGAACCGTCGGCGCGGCGGATGTCCTTGCGGACGCGCACCACGACGGCCTTCATCACGTCGCCCTTCTTCACCTTGCCACGCGGGATAGCTTCCTTGATCGAGACGACGATGATGTCGCCGATCGTCGCGTAGCGGCGCTTGGAGCCTCCCAGCACCTTGATACACATGACACGGCGTGCGCCAGAATTGTCGGCCACGTCGAGGTTGGTCTGCATCTGAATCATTGATGCACCTCGTCCTCTTTCTCTTTGCGCCAGCCCAGCCGGCGCTCAACATTTCCCTGAAATCAGTCGGCTAAAGCCAACAGATCAGGCGCTTTTCTTGTGCTCGCCCCGGATCACGACCCAGCGCTTCAACTTCGAAATCGGCTTCGATTCCTCGATCCACACCACGTCGCCCGGCTTGAACTGGTTGCTCTCGTCGTGCGCGTGATAATTCTTCGAACGGCGGATCGTCTTCTTGTAGATCGGGTGCGTGAAACGGCGATCGACGCGCACCACGATGGTCTTGGCTTGCTTGTCGCTGACGACCACGCCCTGCAAAGTACGTTTCGGCATCTTCGTAAGCCTCTTACTTCTTCTTGGCGCGCGTCTGCGCGGCGACGGTCTTGATCCGGGCGATGTCACGGCGGGCCTCGCGCAGGCGCGAGGTGTTCTCGAGCTGCCCGGTGGCGCGCTGGAAGCGCAGATTGAAGCGCTCCTTCTTCAGGTTCAGGATGGCGTCATCCTGCTGGTCGGGGCTCATCGCGCGGATGTCTTCGATCTTCATCTGGGCCATGGCCATTACTCCGCAATGCGCTCGACGAAGCGCGTCTTGATCGGCAGCTTGGCGGCCGCCAGGGTCAACGCCTCACGCGCGGTCTGGGTGTTGACGCCGTCGATCTCGAACAGCACCCGGCCCGGCTTGACGCGCGCGACCCACAGTTCCGGCGAGCCCTTGCCGGAGCCCATGCGGACTTCGGCCGGCTTCTTCGACACCGGAACGTCGGGGAACACGCGGATCCAGACGCGGCCGGCGCGCTTCATGTGGCGGGTCAGCGCGCGGCGGGCGGCTTCGATCTGGCGCGCGGTGACGCGCTCGGGTTCGGTCGCCTTCAGGCCGAACTGGCCGAACGCCAACGTCGCGCCCGAAGACGCAACGCCGTGGATGCGGCCCTTATGCGCCTTCCGGAACTTCGTTTTCTTAGGTTGCATCATGGCTTTAAGCCCTCAAATTCTTGGTGCAGATCAGGCTGCAGCCGTATCGCGGCGCTGACGGCCACCACGATCACCACTGCCGCCCGTCTCGCCCTCGGCCATTCTCTTGTCCTGGGCCATCGGATCGTGCTCGAGGATCTCACCCTTGAAGATCCAGACCTTGACGCCGCAGGTGCCGAAGGTCGTGAACGCGGTCGCAACGCCGTAGTCGATGTCGGCGCGCAGCGTGTGCAGCGGCACGCGACCTTCGCGGTACCACTCCATGCGCGCGATTTCCGCGCCGCCCAGGCGTCCCGAGCAGTTGATGCGGATGCCTTCCGCGCCGAGACGCATCGCCGACTGCACGGCGCGCTTCATGGCACGGCGGAACGCCACGCGGCGCTCGAGCTGCTGCGCGATCGACTCGGCCACCAGCGTCGCATCGAGCTCAGGCTTGCGGATCTCGACGATGTTGATGACGACGTCGGACGAGGTGATGTCCGCGACCTTCTTGCGCAGCTTGTCGATGTCGGCGCCCTTCTTGCCGATCACCACGCCCGGACGGGCCGAGTGGATGGTGACGCGGCACTTCTTGTGCGGACGTTCGATCACGATGCGGGCGACGGCGGCCTGCTTGAGCTCCTTGTGCAGGATCTCGCGGATCTTGACGTCCTCGTGCAGCAGCTTGCCGTATTCCTGCTTGCCGGCGAACCAGCGGGAATCCCAGGTCCGGTTGATGCCGAGACGCAGACCGATCGGATTGATCTTTTGACCCATCGTGTTCTCCTGCGCCCTTAAGCGGCTGCTTCGGCTTCGACCTGACGAACGATGATCGTCAGCTGCGAAAATGGTTTGTAGACACGGCCCGAGCGGCCACGGCCGCGGGCGGCGAAGCGCTTCATCACGAGGCCGTTGCCGACGAAGGCCTGCGCCACGACGAGATCATCGACGTCGAGATCGTGGTTGTTCTCGGCATTGGCGATAGCCGATTCCAGGCACTTCTTCACGTCGACCGCGATCCGCTTGCGCGAAAACTGCAGGTCGGCGAGCGCGGCAGACGCCTTCCGGCCGCGAATGAGCTGGGCGACCAGATTGAGCTTCTGCGGGCTCACCCGCAGCATCCGGGCGACCGCCTTGGCCTCGTTGTCGGCGAGGCTCCGTTCGCGCTTAGGTTTGCTCATCGTTTAATCCTCAAGCCTTCTTGGCTTTCTTGTCGCCGGAATGGCCATGGAAGGTCCGGGTCGGCGAGAACTCGCCGAACTTGTGACCGACCATTTCCTCGTTGACGGCCACCGGCACGTGCTTCTGACCGTTGTAGACGCCGAAGGTCAGGCCGACGAACTGCGGCAGGATCGTCGAGCGACGGCTCCAGATCTTGATGACGTCGTGACGGCCGGACGCGCGCGCGGCATCTGCCTTCTTGAGCAGAGAACCCTCGACGAACGGGCCTTTCCAGACTGAACGAACCATGTCCGGCGTTCCTTACTTCTTCCGCTTGTGGCGGCTTAGGAGAATGAATTTGTTGGTCGACTTGTTGGTGCGGGTCTTCTTGCCCTTGGTCGGCTTGCCCCACGGGGTGACCGGGTGGCGACCGCCCGAGGTACGACCTTCACCACCGCCGTGCGGATGGTCGATCGGGTTCATCGCGACACCGCGGTTGTGCGGGCGACGGCCCATCCAACGCTTGCGGCCGGCCTTGCCGATCGAGGTGTTCATGTGATCCGGGTTCGACACGGCGCCGATCGTGCCGCGGCACCGGCCGTGGACCAGACGCTGCTCGCCCGAGTTCAGGCGGATGATGACGTAGTCCTGGTCACGACCGACGAGCTGGGCGTAGGTGCCCGCGGAACGGGCGAGCTGGCCGCCCTTCCCGATCTTGACCTCGATGTTGTGGATGATCGTGCCGACCGGCATGTTGCCGAGCGGCATGACGTTGCCCGGCTTCACGTCGACATAGTTGCCGGCGATGATGGTGTCACCCACGGCCAGGCGCTGCGGCGCCAGGATGTAGGCCTGCTCGCCGTCCTGATACTTGATCAGGGCGATGAAGCCGGTGCGGTTGGGATCATACTCCAGCCGCTCGACGGTCGCGGGGACGTCGACCTTCTCGCGCTTGAAGTCGACGGTGCGCAGCGTCTGCTTGTGACCGCCGCCGCGGAAGCGCACGGTGATGCGGCCGGTGTTGTTGCGACCGCCCGAGGACTTCTTGCCCTCGGTGAGCGCCTTCAGCGGCTTGCCCTTGTACAGGGCCGAACGATCGACCATGACCAGCTGGCGCTGGCCCGGCGTCGTGGGATTGAATGTCTTCAGTGCCATCGTCGTACGACCTTACAGACCGGTGGTGACGTCGATCCGGTGGCCCTCTTCGAGGGTCACGATCGCGCGCTTGGTGTTCGACTGCGAACCGAGATTACCGCGGAAGGCCTTGACCTTGCCCTTGCGGACCAGTGTGTTGACGCTCTTGACCTTGACGTCGAACAGCTTCTCGATCGCTTCCTTGATCTGCGGCTTGGTTGCCTTCGCGGCCACCTTGAACAGCACCTTGTTGTGCTCCGAAGCGATCGTCGCCTTTTCGGTCACGACCGGCGACAGGATCACGTCGTAGTGGCGAGGCTCGATGTTCTTCGTCATTTGAAGCGCGCCTCCAGCGCATCGATGGCGGCCTTGGTCAGAACGAGCTTCTGACGGCGCAGGATGTCATAGACGTTGATGCCCTGGATCGGCAGCACGTCCATGTTCGGGATGTTGCGGGCCGCCGCGGCAAAGCCGTTGTTGAGCTCCGCGCCATCGATGATCAGCGCGTTGGTGAGCCCCAGGTCCGAGAAGTGACCGAGCAGCGCCTTGGTCTTGGCGGTTTCCAGCGCGGCCTTCTCGATCACGACGAGATCGCCGTCCTTGGCCTTGGCCGAGAGCGCATGCTTCAGCGCCAGCGCGCGGACCTTCTTCGGCAGGTCGGTGGCGTGCGAGCGCACCACCGGACCGAAGGCACGGCCACCGCCGCGGAACTGCGGCACGCGGGCCGAGCCGTGACGAGCACCGCCGGTGCCCTTCTGCTTGTACATCTTCTTGCCGGTGCGCCAGATCTCGGCGCGACCCTTGGCCTTGTGCGTGCCGGCCTGGCGCTTGTTGAGCTGCCACTGCACGCAGCGCGCGATGATGTCCTCGCGCGGCTCGAGGCCGAAAATGGCGTCGGACAGCTGGACCGAGCCGGCTTCCTTACCTTCGAGGGTGGTGACCTTCAATTCCATCTCACGCCTCCTGCGCAGCCGGAGCGGATTCCGCGTCGCCAGCAACCTTGAACTTGCCGGGCTTCGGAGCTTCCTTCGGCAGCGGCTTCTTGACGGCGTCGCGCACGCGGATCCAGCCGCCCTTGGAGCCGGGAACGGCGCCTTCGACGAGGATCAGGCCGCGCTCGACATCGGTCTGGACGACACGAAGATTGAGCGTGGTGATGCGATCGACACCCATGTGGCCGGGCATCTTCTTGTTCTTCCAGGTCTTGCCGGGGTCCTGACGGCCACCGGTCGAACCGATCGAGCGGTGCGAGATCGACACACCGTGCGTGGCGCGCAGACCGCCGAAGTTCCAGCGCTTCATACCGCCGGCAAAGCCCTTACCGACCGAGGTGCCGGTGACGTCGACGAACTGGCCGACGACGAAGTGATCGGCCTGGATCTCGGCGCCGACCGGGATCATGGCATCCGCGGTGACGCGGAATTCCTCGACCCGGCGCTTCGGCTCGACCTTGGCGACGGCGAACTGGCCGCGCTCGGCCTTGGGCATGTAAACGGTCTTGCGGCTGCCAGAACCGAGCTGGAGCGCGACGTAACCGTTCTTCTCTTCGGTGCGGTGGCCTACGACCTGGCAATTGCCGAGCTTCAGCACGGTCACGGGGATATGTTCGCCGGCCTCCGTGAAGACCCGCGTCATCCCGACCTTTTGTGCGATCACTCCGGAGCGCATCGGCTTGCTTCCTGTTCTTTCTGTCCTTGCGGACTAGCTAATCTTCGTTGTGAGCAAGACCCGGTCCGAAAACCGTTGCCCACTTTTCGGGGTCTTGCTCAGAGCTTGATCTCGACGTCGACACCGGCAGCCAGATCGAGCTTCATCAAAGCATCGACGGTCTGCGGGGTCGGATCGACGATGTCGAGCAGGCGCTTGTGAGTGCGCATCTCGAACTGTTCGCGGCTCTTCTTGTCGACGTGGGGCGAACGGTTGACGGTGAACTTCTCGATGCGGGTGGGCAGCGGAATGGGTCCGCGGACCTGCGCGCCGGTGCGCTTCGCCGTGTTCACGATCTCACGGGTCGACGTATCGAGGATACGATGGTCGAACGCCTTGAGACGGATACGAATGTTTTGGCCGTTCATTGCCGTGCTTTCTTTAGTGGGTGGCGAGTAGCGAGTAGCGAATGTCACCATTCGCTACTCGCCGTCCCTATTCTCGTAATTACTCGATGATCGAGGCGACGACGCCGGCGCCGACGGTGCGGCCGCCTTCGCGGATCGCGAACCGGAGCTTCTCTTCCATCGCGATCGGCACGATCAGATGCACTTCCATCGCGATGTTGTCGCCCGGCATCACCATCTCGGTGCCTTCCGGCAGGTGCACGACACCGGTCACGTCGGTGGTGCGGAAGTAGAACTGCGGACGGTAGTTGGTGAAGAACGGGGTGTGGCGACCGCCCTCTTCCTTGGTGAGGATGTAGGCCTCAGCCTTGAACTTGGTGTGCGGCTTGACAGAACCGGGCTTGGCCAGAACCTGGCCGCGCTCGACGTCCTCACGCTTGGTACCGCGGAGCAGCGCGCCGATGTTGTCGCCGGCCTGGCCCTGATCGAGCAGCTTGCGGAACATTTCGACGCCGGTGACGGTGGTCTTCTGGGTCGCACGCAGACCGACGATCTCGATTTCCTCGCCGACCTTGACGACGCCGCGCTCGACACGGCCGGTCACGACGGTGCCGCGGCCCGAGATCGAGAACACGTCTTCAACCGGCATCAGGAACGGCTGGTCGATCGGACGCTCCGGCTGCGGGATGTACTCGTCGACGTTGCGCATCAGCTCGAGGATGGCATCGTGGCCGAGCTTCTTGTCCGAATCTTCGAGAGCGGCGAGCGCCGAACCCTTGATGATCGGGATCTTGTCGCCAGGGAATTCGTACTTCGAGAGCAGCTCGCGGACTTCGAGCTCGACGAGCTCGAGCAGCTCCGGATCGTCGACCATGTCGCACTTGTTGAGGAACACGACCAGCGCGGGCACGCCGACCTGGCGGGCGAGCAGGATGTGCTCGCGGGTCTGCGGCATCGGGCCGTCAGCGGCCGACACGACCAGGATCGCACCGTCCATCTGCGCGGCGCCGGTGATCATGTTCTTGACGTAGTCGGCGTGGCCGGGGCAGTCGACGTGGGCGTAGTGGCGGTTCGTGGTCTCGTACTCGACGTGGGCGGTCGAGATGGTGATGCCGCGAGCCTTCTCTTCCGGCGCCTTGTCGATCTGATCGTACGCGGTGAACGTCGCGCCGCCGGTCTCGGCGAGGATCTTGGTGATCGCCGCGGTCAGCGACGTCTTGCCATGGTCCACGTGACCGATGGTGCCGATGTTGCAGTGCGGCTTGGTACGTTCAAACTTTGCTTTGGCCATTTGACTCTCCGTTCAATCGTCAGCTTGAGACCGACGACAATCAGGCAAACTTCTTCTGGACTTCTGCCGACACGTTGGCCGGCGCTTCTGCGTAGTGATCGAACTGCATGGTGAAGGTCGCGCGACCCTGGCTCATCGAGCGCAGATTGTTCACGTAACCGAACATGTTCATGAGCGGCACCATCGCGTTGATGACGTTGGCGTTGCCGCGCATGTCCTGCCCCTGGATCTGACCGCGCCGGGAGTTCAGGTCGCCGATGACCGAGCCGGTGTAGTCTTCCGGGGTCACCACTTCGACCTTCATGATCGGCTCGAGCAGGACGGACTTGCCCATCTGCAGCGCTTCGCGGAAGCAGGCGCGCGAGGCGATTTCGAAGGCGAGCGCCGACGAGTCGACGTCGTGATACTTGCCGTCGACGAGCTGCACCTTGACGTCGACCACAGGGAAGCCCGCGACCACGCCGGACGACAGCACGCTCTCCAGGCCCTTCTCGACGCCGGGGATATATTCCTTCGGCACCGCGCCGCCGACGATCTTCGATTCGAACTCGTAGCCCTTGCCGGGCTCGTTCGGCTCGACGATGAACGACACGGCCGCGAACTGGCCGGTACCGCCGGTCTGCTTCTTGTGGGTGTAGCTGTGCTCGACCCGCTTGGTGACGCGCTCACGGAAGGCCACCTGCGGCGCACCGATGTTGGCGTCGACTTTGTAGGTGCGCTTGAGGATGTCGACCTTGATGTCGAGATGGAGTTCGCCCATGCCCTTGAGGATGGTCTGGCCGGACTCGTGGTCGGTCGACACGCGGAAGGACGGATCCTCCGCGGCGAGCTTGGCCAGCGCCACGCCCAACTTCTCCTGGTCGGCCTTGGACTTCGGCTCGATCGCGATCTCGATGACCGGCTCGGGGAATTCCATCTTCTCCAGGATCACCTGCTTGTCGGGATCGCACAACGTGTCACCGGTGCGCGCTTCCTTCAGGCCGGCCAGCGCGACGATGTCGCCGGCATAGGCTTCCTTGATGTCTTCGCGGTTGTTCGCATGCATCAGCAGCATGCGCCCGATCCGCTCCTTCTTTTCGCGGGTCGAGTTCACGACGCCGGTGCCGCTCTGCAGAACGCCGGAGTAAATGCGGCAGAAGGTGATGGTGCCGACGAACGGGTCGTCCATGATCTTGAACGCGAGCAGCGCCAGGGGCTCTTTGTCGTCCGCCTTGCGCACGACTTCGTTGCCCTTGTCGTCGGTGCCCTTGATCGCGGGCACGTCGAGCGGCGACGGCAGGTAGTCGACGACGGCGTCGAGCAGCGGCTGCACGCCCTTGTTCTTGAAGGCCGAACCGCACAGCACGGGATAGAACGCACCGGTCAGCACTGCCTTGCGGATCAGGCGCTTGAGGGTCGCCTCGTCCGGCTCCTTGCCGTCGAGATAGGCGGCCATGGCGTCGTCGTCGAGCTCGACGGCGGCTTCCACCATCTTCTCGCGGTATTCCTTGGCCTGGTCGACCAGGTCTTCCGGAATGTCGACATAGTCGAACTTCGCGCCGAGCGCTTCATCGTTCCAGACGACGCCCTTCATCTTCACGAGGTCGACGAGACCCTTGAAGTTGTTCTCGGCACCGATCGGAAGCTGGATCGCGACGGGCTTGGCGCCCAGACGGTCAACGATGTCGGACAGGCACTTGAAGAAGTCCGCACCGATCTTGTCCATCTTGTTGGCGAAGACGATGCGCGGAACCTTGTACTTGTCACCCTGGCGCCAGACGGTCTCGGTCTGGGGCTCAACGCCCTGGTTCGAGTCGAGCACGCAGACGGCGCCGTCGAGCACGCGCAGCGAACGCTCGACTTCGATGGTGAAGTCGACGTGGCCGGGAGTGTCGATGATGTTCAGGCGCTTGCCGGCCCAGAAGGCGGTGGTCGCAGCCGAGGTGATCGTGATGCCACGCTCCTGCTCCTGCTCCATCCAGTCCATCGTCGCGGCACCTTCGTGCACTTCGCCGATCTTGTGGCTCTTGCCGGTGTAGTAGAGGATGCGCTCAGTCGTCGTCGTCTTGCCGGCGTCGATATGCGCCATGATACCGAAGTTACGGTAGTCCTCGATGGCATGTTGGCGGGGCATGGGGTGTTCCTTGCGAGTCCGTTTGTTTCGCCGTTACCAGCGATAGTGCGAGAAGGCGCGGTTGGCTTCCGCCATCCGGTGCACGTCTTCACGCTTCTTGACGGCGTTCCCACGGTTGTTCGACGCATCCAGCAGCTCAGCCGAGAGCCGCTCGGTCATGGTCTTCTCGTTGCGCTCGCGCGCGGCCGAGATCAGCCAGCGGATGCCCAGCGCCTGACGGCGGGTCGAGCGAACCTCGACCGGCACCTGGTAGGTCGCGCCGCCGACGCGGCGGGAGCGAACCTCGATCGTCGGCATGACGTTCTCGAGCGCCTGCTCGAACACGCCGAGCGGGTTCTGCTTGGTCTTGGATTCGATGATGCCGAACGCACCGTAGACGATACCTTCCGCGACCGACTTCTTGCCGGCGTACATCACCGAGTTCATGAACTTCGTGACGATGATGTTCCCGAACTTCGGATCGGGAAGAACTTCGCGCTTTTCCGCTGAGTGGCGACGAGACATTGAGCTGGTTCCCGCTTACTTCGGACGCTTCGCGCCGTACTTCGAACGACGCTGCTTACGGTTCTTGACGCCCTGGGTATCCAGAACGCCGCGGAGGATGTGGTAGCGCACGCCGGGCAAGTCCTTGACGCGGCCACCGCGGATCATGACCACCGAGTGCTCCTGGAGGTTATGACCCTCGCCGGGGATGTAGCCGATCACCTCGAAGCCGTTGGTCAAGCGCACCTTGGCGACCTTACGAAGCGCCGAGTTCGGCTTCTTCGGGGTCGTGGTGTAGACGCGAGTGCAAACACCACGCTTCTGCGGCGACTGCTGCAGCGCCGGCACCTTCTTGCGCGACTTCTGCACTTCCCGCGGTTGAGCGATCAGCTGGTTGATCGTCGGCATCCTGGCCTTACCCTTTGTTCTAGCGCAGACCCTTCCGGATCCGCTTTCTTGCCGCAGCCCGTTGCCGGGACCGCAAATTCTGCTCGAGCTACCTGCCCGACGAGGCCGCCCTGCGCGGATCAATCCGCGCAAAGCGAAATTGCGCCAACCGCTCCATCAACGAGCGGAAAGCGCTTCGACGCCACAGAGGACCGCAGTAGTTAGACCGGTCAGCACAATGCCGCGGCCCGCGCACTGAGGTCATGCATCCGAGTTCGATCTCATGAGAACGTGCTCAAGAGAACTAAAATCGCACTGGCATTGCCTAGCTATGATCGACAGCGTTTGAGCGGCATTCGTCGAGGTTGGTGCCCGCCTTTACGACCCTTGTGGATCTAGTCCTTGGGGATCAAACGGGTGGCCCGTTCCGACGCTGGCGATGCTCACCGCCTGTCGTTAAGTGAGGCGCTTTCTATAAGTGAGAATCGGTCAAGTCAAGGTGAAACGACAGTCACAAAGCGCTTCAGGAGCCTGCAAAAATAGCCTCTTGGCCGCCTCCCCGCGCCTGCCTGAGATGGGGACGAAGCGCTTGGTTTGTCAGATCCGAACGAAATTATACCCGGGCGAAATGTAGTTTTATTATCAAAACTGAGGCCTTTTTCCTGCCAATGCACAAATCAGCCGGCTGGCGGCGGCTTTCCAGCTTCCCTGGCGTGCCGCGATGCCCGGTCTCGCGGGGATTTCGGCAGCACTGGTCGACCCGCGACGGGCCGATGCGTCCAAGCCAAATATCGAAAAAGTCCGCGGCTTGGCGTCGGCCGAACCCTTGCGCCAGGGAATCACTGAGTCGGTGCTGGGCCGCGCATGCTTGGGCGACGAGATATGGATCGGACACGGCGCTCCCCCCGGAGCCGAACGCCCCCAGTCATTCCTCCTCGTCGTCCTCATCACCCTCGAGGTCTTCATCCTCGTCATCATCGTCGCTGTCGTCGTCGGCGTGAGCCGCCGCGCCATGGGGCTGGTGAATCTGATCGTTCCACAGCTTGCGATAGGTGCCGTTCCTGGCGAGCAGCTCGGCATGGGAGCCGCGCTCGATCGCCTTGCCACCTGAAATCACGATGATCTCGTCCATCTCGACCACGGAGGCCAGGCGGTGGGTCGACCAGATCATGGTGCGGCCCTTGGCGACCTTCAGCAGCGTGCGGTTGATCGCGGCTTCCGTGGTCTGGTCGAGCGCCGAGGTGGCTTCGTCCAGCAGCAGCACGGATGGGTTACGGATGATCGCGCGCGCGATCGCGATGCGCTGGCGCTGGCCGCCTGAGAGCGTTTCGCCACGCTCGCCGACCGGCGTGTCATATCGCTGCGGCAGGCCCATGATGTAGCGGTGGATCTCGGCCTTCTTGGCCGCCTCCTCCACCTCTTCGTCGGTCGCGCCCTCCTTGCCGAGCCGGATGTTCTCGCGGATCGACATGTTGAACAGCATGTTCTCCTGGAACACCACCGCCATGCTCCGGCGCAGCGAATCCAGCGTCACCTTGCGGACGTCAACGCCGTCGATGGTGACGCGGCCTTCGTCCGGCACGTAGAGCCGCAGGATCAGATTGAGCAGCGTGCTCTTGCCGGAGCCCGAGGGACCGACGATGGCGATGCGCTTGCCGGCCTTGAGCTTGAGACTGAGATTGTCCAGCACCGGCGTCTGGCTACCTTCGTATTGGAACGTCACGTGGTCGAAGGTGATGTCGTTGGTGATGCGCGGCAGGTCGGGCGCGCCGGGGCGATCGGCATCGCGCGTCGGCTCGTCGAGCAGCTCCTGGATGTGCCGGATCGCAGCGGCCGAGGAGATCGACACCGGAATGAAATGCATCACATGGGCGATGTTGTAGGAAACCTCCCAGAACGCGCTCTCGAAGGTGACGAAGGTGCCGATGGTGATCTGGCCCTTGGTCGCCAGATATGCACCGATCGCGAGCACGACCAGGTGCAGCAGCAGCACCGAGATGGTGACCGTCCGCTCCACCATGGTCGACAGGAATGCGGCCGAGGCGATCTTGTTGCGCGTCTCGTCGTTGCGGAAGGTGAAGAAGCCGAACATCTTGCGCTGCAGGCTGAACGCCTTGATCACCGCCTGGGCCGCCACGTTCTCCTGCACCATGCCGAGCAGCGCGCTCTCGTTGAGCTTCTGTTCGTAATTGGCCTGCACCGCCTTCGGGGTGAGGATGCGCGGGCCGATCAGCGTGATCGGAAACACCAGCAGCGCGACCACCGCAAGCTGCCAGTTCAGGAACACCATCAGGATGATGCCGGCGATCAGTTCCAGGAACGGCAGTGCTGCGCTGTTGGCAAAGCTCTTGACCGAGCCTTCGAAGGCCGAGAGATCGACGGAAAAGCGCGACAGGATCTCGCCGCGCTTGGTGCGGCCGAAATAGGCCGCCGGCAGATCCTGGACATGCTCGAACAGGCGTTTGCGCACGTCGGAAATGATGCAGGCAGCGAGCCGCGCGTCCCAGCGCTCGTACCAGACAGCGACAATCGAGGTGAAGATGCCGGCGGCCGCGAGCACGCCGAGGATTTTGTAGAGGGCCTGGAAGTCCTCCTCGCCGAGCGCGTCGTCGATCAGGTACTTCAGGCTGAGCGGCATGATGACGTTGAACAGCGTCTCGACGCAGACGCCGAACGCGACGAATGACAACATCCGCTTGTAGTTGGTCAGATAGGGCCTGATGAACCCGACGATGGTGGCGAGCGCGCCGGCGGCCTCGCGCGCGGTAAAGACGACGAGGTCCTCGTCCTCATCGTCGTCATCGAGCTCCAGCTCGTCCTCGCCCTCCTCGTCTTCGAGTTCCGGCTTCGCGGCGGCGGCGAGCTTGTCGTCGAGCTCGGCCGCCTCTTCCGCGGCGAGCTTCTGTTTGTCGGGCGAGAGGGGCTTGGACGCCATAAAACCAACCGATGCTGACGGCCGGCATGACCGCAGAGAAAGCAGCAATAGCGGCAGCCGCTATTGCACCGATTCTATGCCATCAAGATGAATTCGGCAAAGCAATTGGCGAAGGCGCCCGACGTCTTGGACTAGTCGTCGTCCTCGACCTTGTCGAAGAAGGAATAGCGCAAGCTGTCAGCGTCGGCGTACCACTGGCCGGGCCCCTTGCTCGCGGCGAGCGTCGCCTCCCAGAGCGCATCGGTGCAGTCCTTGCGGTGCATCGACAGATCGAAGCCGTTGCCGAAGAACAGTTCGGACCACTCCCACCAGGTGCCAAGCTTCTTGACCCCGCGCAGCAGGTCGTAGCGGTCGATCAGTGCCGGCGCCATGTCCGACGTAATCGAGCCGAACACGAGGCCGGTCTTGACCACACGATGCAGCTCGCGAATCGCGCGGACCACCTGCTTCGGCGAAACGTGGCAAAGGCTGGTCTCGAACACGAAGTCGAACGCACCGTCCTTGAACGGCATGTCGGTGATCGAGCCGAGCTTGTTGTACTTCTTCAGCGCCTTCGGCGTTTTGGCGTGAATGGCGCGGTTGTTCTCGATTCCCCATGCATCGATGCCGCGATCGCGCAGCGCACCGACCAGCTCGCCGCTGGCAGAGCCCGCGACCAGCAGCTTGGCGCCCTTCGCCTCGCCCCAGACGATGCCGATCAGGCTCGTGAGATAATCGGGATCGGTGAAGTGGCGCCACGCCTCGTCATAGGGACCGAGGCCGCGATAGTTCTCGAAATAATCGCGGTCGATCTTGTCGGAGAGCGGCTTGTCCTCCTGCGCGCGCTCGCGTCGCAGGCGCATCATCTCGGTGAGGATGATGTCGGTCGCCGCGTCCGAGGAGTCGAGCAGACCGTTCAGCGTCGAGTCGAACAGGTAGTCGCCGACCACCACGATGCCGGGATGCTGCTTCGGCTCGGGCCGGTGATTGGTCATGACGTCGCGCACCGGCAGACCGCCCGGCAGCGCGTTCACCGACGACAGCCAGCGGTGGATCTTGCCTTCCATGAAATGCGAACGCGCATCGCCGAGCGATGCCGGCAGCGATTTCAGCGCCGCGTCGATCAGCTCCTGGTCCGACAGGTTGGCGAAGGCCAGCGCGTCGGAGCCGGGAATGAGCCAGTTCAGAACGCCGTGCTTGCCGACGTCGTGGCGCGCGCCCTCGTTGTAGACGCAGCAGCCGCCGAAGGCCTCCGACATGAACCAGGCGCCGGGTATCCTCTCGCCCCAGAACGGCGTGTCGAACAGGATCGAGACGCGCAGGTAGTGCGCCGGCCGGTCGAAGTACGAGACGTGCTTGACCATCGACTTGCGCAGCTGCTCGCCTTCCCAGCCGACGGTCGCGAGCCAGGAATGCGGCAGGCACATCAGCACGAGATCGAAGTCGCGCGTTTCCGGCCCCTTGCCGTTCATCATCTTGAGCTGATAACGGCCGGTCGGGGCCTTGCCGACGGTGAGCACCCGGTGATTGAGCTGGATGTCGGCGTTGACCTCCGACTGCAGGCACTCGATCAGCTGCTCGTTGCCGTTCTGGATGGAATAGAGGCCGATATAGCCGTCGACGTCCATCAGATAGTTCTTGAGCGCATTGAGGCCGTTGGTGTTGTGGCTCTCGGTCGCGATGTCCGAGCGCGCCATGACCTTGAAGAAACGCTTTGCCGTCTCGTCCTCGACCTCCTCGTCGAGCACCTGCTCGGCGGTCTTGTAGGCCCAGGGGTTCTCGTTGTCGTGCGCGCCGACGCCCTCGTAATACTCGATCGGCGACATCACCTCGGTGCAGCGCTTGCGGAACGCCTCGATCGCGGCCGCGGTCTTGGCGCCGTATTTGCGGCGCATGCCAGCGATGTCGTTGAGGAGCTCGCCGCCGAACTGCACCTGCTCGGCATCCATCGGAATGGTCTGAAGCCCGAAATGCTGGATCAGCTCGCGCAGCGGATCGGGCCCGGTCATCGAGTAGTCGTAGATCTCGGCAACGCCGGCCTCGTACATCGCGGGCGCGGAATCGAATTTGCGCGTGACGATCTTGCCGCCGAGCCGGTCGGACGCCTCGAAGATGGTGACGCGGCAGAGGTCGCCGAGCTTGCGCTTCAGATACCAAGCGCTCATCAGCCCGCCGGGGCCGCCGCCTACGATTGCGAGATCAAGCATGTGAGTTCCGTGGTCTCCGGCCCTGCCCCCGTCACGGGACCACCGGTCTAAGCTCTCCTAGCAGAAGCGCTTTTGCGGCTGAAGGAAAGATGAACAAAGGCTGATCCCGCATAGCAGCAAACACAGAAAGCAGCAAAAAGGCCGGCAAAAGCCGGCCTTTTCATTGTCCTCGGTATTCTTACGGATGAACCATCATTCAGCCGGCGGCAGCGCCATTGGCTCCGCTTCCGGCGCGGGCGATACGACGGCCGCCTGCTTCTCGCGCTCGTCCAGGATCAGCTTGTCGCGCTTCATGGCGACTTCGCGGATCTTGGCCATGGAGGCGCCGGTGCCCGCCGGGATCAGCCGGCCGACGATGACGTTCTCCTTGAGGCCTTCGAGCGGATCGATCTTGCCGTTGACCGCCGCTTCCGTGAGGACGCGGGTGGTCTCCTGGAACGAGGCCGCCGAGAAGAACGAGCGGGTCTGGAGGCTCGCCTTGGTGATGCCGAGCAGAACCGGCGTCCCCGTGGCGGGCTTCTTGCCCTCTTCCTTGGCCTTCTCGTTCAGCGCGTCGAACTCGATCTTGTCGACCTGCTCGCCGGAGATCATGTCCGTGTCGCCCTGGTCGGTGACTTCCACCTTCTGGAGCATCTGACGGACAATCACCTCGATGTGCTTGTCGTTGATGAGCACGCCCTGGAGCCGGTAGACCTCCTGGATTTCGTTGACCAGGTAAGCCGCAAGCTCCTCGATGCCCTTCACCGCAAGAATGTCGTGCGGCGCCGGGTTGCCTTCCACGATGAAGTCGCCCTTTTCGACGACGTCGCCGTCCTGAAGGTGGATATGCTTGCCCTTCGGGATCAGGTACTCGCGCGGCTCCTCGGTCTTGTCCATCGGCTCGATCGAGATGCGACGCTTGTTCTTGTAGTCGCGTCCGAACCGGATGGTGCCCGCGATTTCGGCGATGATCGCCGCATCCTTCGGACGCCGTGCCTCGAACAGTTCCGCCACCCGCGGCAGACCGCCGGTGATGTCACGCGTCTTGGCGCTTTCGGTCGAGACACGGGCGAGGATGTCGCCCGGATTGACCTTGGCTCCGACGTCGACCGAGAGAATGGCGTCGACCGACAGCATGTAGCGGGCATCGCCGCCACGGGGGAGCTTGAGCACCTTGCCGTCCTTGCCCTTGACCACGATGGCCGGACGCAGGTCCGAGCCGCCGCGGGTCGAGCGCCAGTCGATAACCACGCGCTTGGCGATACCGGTGGCCTCGTCGAGCGTTTCCGAGATCGATTGCCCCTCGACCAGATCCTCGAAGCCGATCGTACCTTCGACTTCGGTGAGGAGCGGACGGGTATAGGGATCCCACTCGACGACGCGCTGGCCGCGCTTAACCATATCGCCTTCGTCCACGTGCAGGCGCGAGCCGTACTGGACACGGTGCGTCGCACGCTCGGTGCCGTCGGCATCGACGATCGCCACCACCATGTTGCGCACCATCGCGATCAGATGACCTTCGCTGTTGCGGGCGATGGCCTTGTTCCTGATCACGATCTTGCCGTCGAAGTTGGCTTCGACGAAGGACTGCTCGTTGAGCTGCGCCGCACCGCCGATGTGGAAGGTGCGCATGGTGAGCTGGGTGCCCGGCTCGCCGATCGACTGCGCCGCGATGACGCCGACCGCTTCGCCGTGGTTGACCGGCGTGCCGCGGGCGAGGTCGCGGCCGTAGCACTTGCCGCAGATGCCGTTGACGAGCTCGCAGGTCAGTGCCGAGCGGATCTTAACCTCCTGCACGCCACCCTGCTGGATGGCGTCCAGATGGCTCTCTTCCATCAGCGTGTCGCGCTTGATGATCACCTTGCCCGAGCTGTCACGCACGTCTTCGCAGGCCGTGCGTCCGAGGATGCGCGAACCAAGCGAAGCAACGACGGTGCCGGCATCGACGATGGCGCGCATCTTGATGCCGAGCTTGGTGCCGCAGTCGCTCTGCGTGATGATGCAGTCCTGCGCCACGTCGACGAGACGACGGGTCAGGTAGCCGGAGTTCGCGGTCTTCAACGCGGTGTCCGCGAGGCCCTTGCGGGCGCCGTGGGTCGAGTTGAAGTACTCGAGCACCGAGAGGCCTTCCTTGAAGTTCGAGATGATCGGCGTCTCGATGATCTCACCCGACGGCTTGGCCATCAGGCCGCGCATGCCGGCGAGCTGGCGCATCTGGGCCGGCGAACCGCGGGCACCGGAGTGAGCCATCATGTAGATCGAGTTGATGTCGGCGTCGGCTCCGCTCGCCGTCTTCTTAGTGGCGGAGATCTCCTTCATCATCGCCTTGGCGATTTCTTCCGTGGCCTTCGACCAGGCGTCGACGACCTTGTTGTACTTCTCGCCATGCGTGATCAGACCGTCGTTGTACTGCTGTTCGAAATCCTTCGCCAGCGTACGGGTGGTATCGACGATCTTCCACTTGCCGTGCGGCACGACCATGTCGTCCTTGCCGAACGAGATGCCGGCCTTGAACGCGTTGTAGAAGCCGAGCGCCATGATGCGGTCGCAGAAGATCACCGTCTCCTTCTGGCCGCAATGACGGTAGACCTGGTCGATCACGCCCGAGATCTCGCGCTTGGTCATCAGCTTGTTGATGATCTCGTACGAAATCCGCGGGTTCTTCGGCAGCAGATTGCCCAGCATGACGCGGCCGGCGGTGGTCTCGATCCAGCGCTTGGAGACCTTGCCGGTCTCGTCCATGCCTTCCCACCGGTACTTGATCTTGGTGTGGAGGTGGATGACCTTCGCGTGCAGCGCGTGCTCGAGCTCGGCCATGTCGCCGAACACCTTGCCCTCACCGGGCAGGCCTTCACGCATGATCGAGACGTAGTACAGACCCAGCACGATGTCCTGCGACGGCACGATGATCGGCTGACCGTTCGCCGGATGCAGGATGTTGTTGGTCGACATCATCAGCACGCGCGCTTCCAGCTGCGCTTCAAGCGACAGCGGAACGTGCACGGCCATCTGGTCGCCGTCGAAGTCGGCGTTGAACGCGGAGCAGACCAGCGGGTGCAGCTGGATCGCCTTGCCCTCGATCAGCACGGGCTCGAACGCCTGGATGCCGAGGCGATGCAGCGTCGGCGCGCGGTTGAGCAGCACCGGATGCTCGCGGATCACCTCATCCAGGATGTCCCAGACCTCGGGACGCTCCTTCTCGACCAGCTTCTTGGCCTGCTTCACGGTGGTGGACAGGCCCTTGGCGTCAAGCCGCGAGTAGATGAACGGCTTGAACAGTTCCAGCGCCATCTTCTTCGGCAGGCCGCATTGATGCAGACGCAGCTCGGGACCGACCACGATCACCGAACGGCCCGAATAGTCGACGCGCTTGCCGAGCAGGTTCTGACGGAAGCGGCCCTGCTTGCCCTTGAGCATGTCGGCGAGCGACTTCAGCGGGCGCTTGTTGGCGCCGGTGATGACGCGGCCGCGGCGGCCGTTGTCGAACAGCGCATCGACCGCTTCCTGAAGCATGCGCTTCTCGTTGCGGATGATGATGTCCGGCGCGCGCAGCTCCATCAGCCGCTTCAAGCGGTTGTTGCGGTTGATGACGCGGCGGTAGAGGTCGTTGAGGTCCGAGGTCGCGAAGCGGCCGCCGTCCAGCGGCACCAGCGGACGCAGGTCCGGCGGGATCACCGGGACCACGGTCATGATCATCCATTCCGGCTTGTTGCCGGAGTGGCGGAACGCTTCCACGATCTTCAGGCGCTTGGCGAGCTTCTTGTGCTTGATGTCGGAGTCGGTCTCCTGCATCTCGACGCGCAAGGAGGCCTCGAGCTTCTCCAGGTCCATGCCCTTGAGCAGCTCGCGGATCGCTTCCGCGCCGATCATGGCGGTGAAGGAATCCTGGCCGTACTCGTCCTGCGCCTTCAGATACTCGTCTTCAGACAGGAGCTGACGGTCCTTCAGCGCGGTGAGGCCCGGCTCCAGCACGACGTAGTATTCGAAATAGAGGATCCGCTCGAGATCCTTCAGCGTCATGTCCAGCAGGAGGCCGATGCGCGAGGGCAGCGACTTCAGGAACCAGATGTGGGCGACGGGGGCTGCGAGCTCGATATGGCCCATGCGCTCGCGCCGGACGCGCGACAGCGTGACCTCGACCGAGCACTTCTCGCAGATGATGCCCTTGTACTTCATGCGCTTGTACTTGCCGCACAAGCACTCGTAGTCCTTGATCGGCCCGAAGATGCGGGCGCAGAACAGCCCGTCGCGCTCGGGCTTGAAGGTACGGTAGTTGATGGTCTCCGGCTTCTTGATCTCGCCGTAGGACCAGGACAGAATCTTTTCTGGAGACGCGATCGAGATCCGGATCTGGTCGAAGACCTGAGCCGGCGTCGTCGGATTGAAGAGATTCATAATTTCTTGGTTCATCGTCTTCTCCTCGCGTGCCGGTCGCCTCCGGCCGCAAATTCGAAAATCACTTAGCGGGGCGCCCTGCCCCTCAAGGCCTCAGGCCGGGCGCCAACGCCCGGCCGCGAAGGCCGGGCATGACAGGTCGAATTACTCGGCCGCTTCCGACGTCGGCGCCGGTCCCATCTTGGAGTTGTGCAGGTCGACGTTGAGGCCGAGCGAGCGCATTTCCTTGACCAGCACGTTGAAGGATTCCGGAATACCGGCCTCGAACGTGTCGTCGCCGCGCACGATCGCCTCGTACACCTTGGTGCGGCCGGCGACGTCGTCCGACTTCACCGTCAGCATCTCCTGGAGCGTGTACGCCGCGCCATAAGCCTCGAGCGCCCACACCTCCATTTCGCCGAAGCGCTGGCCGCCGAACTGCGCCTTGCCGCCCAGCGGCTGCTGGGTGACGAGCGAGTACGGACCGATCGAACGCGCGTGGATCTTGTCGTCGACGAGATGGTGCAGCTTGAGCATGTAGATGTAGCCCACCGTCACCTTGCGATCGAACGGATCGCCGGTGCGGCCGTCATAGACGGTCGACTGACCCGAAGCGTCGAGACCGGCGAGCTTCAGCATCTCCTCGATGTCGGCTTCCTTGGCGCCGTCGAACACCGGTGTCGCGATCGGCACGCCGCGGCTCAAGTTGTGGCCGAGCTCGATCAGTTCGTTGTCGTTGAGCGACTTGATCGTCTCGTCCTCGCCGTAGACCTTCTTCAAGGTTTCCTTCAGCGGCTTGATGTCCTGCTTCGACAGGTACGCATCGACCGTCTGGCCGATACGCTTGCCGAGGCCGGCGCAGGCCCAGCCGAGATGGGTCTCGAGGATCTGTCCGACGTTCATGCGCGAGGGCACGCCCAGCGGATTGAGCACGATGTCGGCATGCGTGCCGTCTTCGAGGAACGGCATGTCCTCGATCGGCACGATCTTCGACACCACGCCCTTGTTGCCGTGGCGGCCGGCCATCTTGTCACCGGGCTGGATCTTGCGCTTCACCGCGACGAAGACCTTGACCATCTTCATCACGCCGGGCGGCAACTCGTCACCGCGCTGAAGCTTCTCGACCTTGTCGAGGAAGCGCTGTTCCAGCCCCTTCTTCGACTCGTCGTACTGCTTCCGCATGGCCTCGATCTCGGCCATCAGCTTGTCGTTCGGGGAGGCGAACAGCCACCACTGCGACTTCGGGTACTCCTCGAGCACCGCACGGGTGATCTTGGTGTCCTTCTTGAAGCCCTTCGGACCGGCGATGCCCTGCCGTCCCTCGAGCAGCTCGGCAAGACGGTTGTAGACGTTGCGGTCGAGGATCGCCTGCTCGTCGTCGCGGTCCTTGGCCAGACGCTCGATCTCTTCCCGCTCGATCGCCAGCGCGCGCTCGTCCTTGTCGACGCCGTGACGGTTGAACACGCGCACTTCGACGATGGTGCCCTGCACGCCCGGAGGAACGCGCAGCGAGGTGTCGCGAACGTCGGAAGCCTTCTCGCCGAAGATGGCGCGCAGGAGCTTCTCTTCCGGCGTCATCGGGCTTTCGCCTTTCGGCGTGATCTTGCCGACCAGGATGTCGCCGGCGCGCACTTCCGCACCGATGTAGACGATACCGGCTTCGTCGAGGTTCTTCAGCGCTTCTTCCGAGACGTTCGGAATGTCGCGGGTGATTTCCTCAGGTCCGAGCTTGGTGTCGCGGGCCATCACCTCGAACTCCTCGATGTGGATCGAGGTGAAGACGTCTTCCTTCACGATCCGCTCGGAGAGCAGGATCGAGTCTTCGAAGTTGTAGCCGTTCCACGGCATGAACGCGACCAGCACGTTGCGGCCGAGCGCGAGCTCGCCGAGATCGGTCGAGGGGCCGTCGGCGATGATGTCGCCCTTCTTCACGATGTCGCCGACCTTCACCAGCGGACGCTGGTTGATGCAGGTCGACTGGTTGGAGCGCTGGTACTTCATCAGCCGGTAGATATCGACGCCCGACTTGGTCGGATCGAGATCTTCCGTGGCGCGGATGACGACGCGGGTCGCATCGATCTGGTCGATCACGCCGGAACGGCGCGCCGCGATCGCAGCACCCGAGTCACGCGCAACCACGCCTTCCATGCCGGTGCCGACGAACGGCGCCTCGGCGCGAACCAGCGGCACCGCCTGGCGCTGCATGTTCGAGCCCATCAGCGCGCGGTTGGCGTCGTCGTTCTCGAGAAACGGGATCAGCGCCGCAGCGACCGAAACGAGCTGCTTCGGCGACACGTCCATGTAGTCGACCTTATCAGGCGTCACCGGCAAGACTTCGCCGGCGTGACGGCAGACCACGAGATCTTCGGTGAAGCGGCCCTTCGGGTCGAGCGGCACGTTGGCCTGCGCGACCGTGTAGCGGCCCTCCTCCATCGCCGAGAGGTACACGACCTCGTCGGTGACGCGACCGTCCTTGACCTTGCGGTACGGCGTCTCGACGAAGCCGTACTTGTTCACGCGCGCGAAGGTCGCGAGCGAGTTGATCAGGCCGATGTTCGGACCTTCCGGCGTCTCGATCGGGCAGATGCGGCCGTAATGCGTCGGATGCACGTCGCGCACCTCGAAGCCGGCGCGCTCGCGGGTCAGACCGCCCGGTCCGAGCGCCGACAGGCGCCGCTTGTGGGTGATCTCGCTGAGCGGGTTGGTCTGGTCCATGAACTGCGAGAGCTGCGAGGAGCCGAAGAACTCGCGCACAGCCGCAGCCGCCGGCTTGGCGTTGATCAGGTCCTGCGGCATCACCGTGTCGATGTCGACCGAGGACATGCGCTCCTTGATCGCGCGCTCCATGCGCAGGAGGCCGATGCGGTACTGGTTCTCCATGAGCTCGCCGACCGAACGCACACGGCGGTTGCCGAGATGGTCGATGTCGTCGATCTCGCCCTTGCCGTCGCGCAGGTCCACCAGCGTCTTGATGACGGAGAGGATGTCTTCCTTGCGCAGCGTGCGCTGGGTATCGGGCGCATCGAGGTCGAGGCGCATGTTCATCTTGACGCGGCCGACCGCGGAAAGGTCGTAGCGCTCGGCGTCGAAGAACAGCGACTGGAACATGGCCTGCGCCGATTCCAGCGTCGGCGGCTCGCCGGGACGCATGACGCGATAGATGTCGAACAGCGCGTCCTCACGCGTCATGTTCTTGTCGGCCGACAGCGTGTTGCGGATGTAGGGACCGACATTGACGTGGTCGATGTCGAGCAGCGGCAGCTCCTTGTAGCCCTGCTCGTTGAGCGCCTTCATCAGCTTGTCGGTGATTTCCTCACCGGCTTCAGCATGGATCTCGCCGGTCTTCGGGTTGACGAGGTCCTCGGCGACGTAGTTGCCGACCAGTTCCTCATCGGCCATGCGCAGCGCCTTCAGCCCCTTCTCCTGGAGCTGGCGGGCGGCACGGACGGTGAGCTTCTTGCCGGCCTCGAGCACGACCTTGCCGGTATCGGCGTCGATCAAATCGTTGACGGTCGAGTAGCCGCGGAAGCGGTTGGCGTCGAACGGAACGCGCCAGCCTTCCTTGGTCCGCTTGTAGAGGATCTTCTTGTAGAACGTGGACAGGATCGCCTCGCCGTCGAGGCCGAGCGCGAACATCAGCGACGTCACCGGAATCTTGCGGCGACGGTCGATACGCGCATAGACGATGTCCTTGGCGTCGAACTCGATGTCGAGCCAGGAACCGCGATAGGGAATCACGCGGGCGGCGAACAGCAGCTTGCCCGAGGAATGGGTCTTGCCCTTGTCGTGGTCGAAAAACACGCCGGGCGAACGGTGCATCTGCGAGACGATGACGCGCTCGGTGCCGTTGACGATGAAGGTGCCGTTCATCGTCATGAGCGGGATGTCGCCCATGTAGACGTCCTGCTCCTTGATATCCTTCACCGACTTGGCGCCGGTTTCCTCGTCGATATCGAACACGATGAGGCGCAGCGTCACCTTGAGGGGAGCCGCGAAGGTCATGCCGCGCTGGCGGCACTCGTCGACGTCGTATTTCGGCTGCTCGAACTCGTAGCGGACGAATTCCAGCATCGAGGTGCCCGAGAAGTCGGAGATCGGAAACACCGAGCGGAACACGGCCTGCAAACCCTCGTCGAGACGGCCACCCTGGGGCTCGTCGACCATCAGGAACTGGTCATAGGACGCCTTCTGAACCTCGATGAGGTTCGGCATCTCGGCGACTTCCTTGATGTGTCCGAAAAACTTGCGAACGCGTTTGCGACCGGTGAATGTCTGCTGCGCCATCGTGGCCTCTCATTTCGTCGCCCGCTCTGGGCGCGCCGTCCGGAACGCGGCTGCCACCGCTCCCCGGGTTGAATTTTTCGAACCCGTCTTGGGGGCCGGAAGCTCAGTTTCAGGCGGGAATGTCCTGAATCTGTTCTTCAGACCTTCAAAACGCAAAACGACGCGCGGGGCGCAGAAGCGCGCCCGCCCGTCACAACGATCGTCTTCACGGACTGCAAAAGCCCGAAATAGCCTGCTCTCCCAACGGCTTACAGGGAAATCCGGCATCCCTGCCCACCGCGCTTTCGTGCTGCCGACCCGATATGGGGCGACAATAATGGAGATTCGAGGGGTAAACCCTCAAATCCCCACACTTTTTCGTGTTCGGCCTGCGCCGGCACGTTCCGTCGCACGCCTTTTGCATCCGGCCCACCCCTTCGATGAGGGGCGGACCAAGATCCCGGGCGCGCCAATGCTCGCCCGAGACCTCGCCAGTAAGCTTCCGCTTACTTGAGCTCGACCTTGGCGCCAGCCTTCTCGATCTGCGCCTTGATCTTCTCGGCTTCTTCCTTGTTCACGCCTTCCTTCAGCGGCTTCGGAGCACCCTCGACGAGGTCCTTTGCTTCCTTCAGGCCGAGACCGGTGATGGCGCGGACTTCCTTGATCACCTCGATCTTCTTGTCGCCGGCGCTGGCGAGAACGACCGTGAACTCGGTCTTCTCTTCAGCCGGAGCGGCAGCGCCGCCGCCAGCAGCCGGGCCGGCCACGGCAACAGCCGCGGCAGCCGAAACGCCCCACTTCTCTTCGAGGAGCTTCGCGAGTTCGGCAGCTTCGAGCACGGTGAGGCTCGAGAGGTCGTCAACGATCTTCTGCAAGTCAGCCATTGTTCAGTTTCCTTAGGTGTAAGTCTGGTTCGGGTTTGAGTTTTGCGAAGGGCGTCAGGCCGCTTCGCCCTTTGAGGCATGAGCCTGGATGACGCGCGCGAGCTTGCCCGCGGGCGCGTTGGCGAGCTGAGCGAGCTTGGTCGCCGGGGCCACGATGAGGCCGACGATCTTGCCGCGCAGTTCGTCAAGCGACGGCAGTGAGGCAAGCGCCTTCACCCCGTCGACATTCAGGACGGTCTTGCCCATCGAGCCGCCGATGATGACGAACTTTTCGTTCGCCTTGGCGAATTCGATGGCGACCTTCGGCGCCGCTACCGGATCGTTGGAAGTCGCGATCACGGTCGGCCCCTTCAGCATGGGGCCAATGGCAACGACGTCAGTGCCTTCAAGAGCAATTTTGGCGAGACGGTTCTTCGAGACCTTCACCGAGGCGCCAGCCTGCTTCATCTGCGTGCGCAGCTTCTGCATCTGGGCAACGGTGAGGCCGGAATATTGAGCAACGATCGCGACGCCCGTGGTCTTGAAGACCTCATTGAGCTGTTCGACCGCTTCCTTTTTTGCCGCTCGTTCCACAGCAAGCTCTCTCCGGTTGGCGGTCATCGCGAGAAGCGGGACCGCCGGGTTGCACCCATCGTCCCGCCCAAACCTGAACCTCCGGGCCAAAACCCATCGGACACGCCGGGCAAGACGACAATTCAAGCCTGCCCTCCGCGAGCCCATGAGGCCCACGGCGTGTCGAGGTCCGAACCAGACCCGTTTCGCGAAGCCAGCCCCTAAAGCTGGGTGCGAAGTGAAATCCGGTCTTCACCCGTCTATGCAGGCCATGCGATTAAGCCATTGAGAAATCGAAATTCCCCGCGGGCGCCTGCAGTCTTGGACAGGACAAGGTCAGCCGGCGAACCGCCCGACCTCTGCCCGCATTCCACCAAGTGACAAGGTCCCCTTCCTTTTTCCGGGCAAATCCTTGCGGACGGCCTGGAAAGGAATGATCTCCTGTTGCGTCGGTTTTCGGAATGCGTGCACGAACGCGCCAGCCGAGGCCGGAACGTCCGGAAGCGGTTCTTTAACCGCTCGGAGCCGGCTTGCCAAGAGCAAAATTCACACCAGTTCCAATCCGTTGCCGGCTGGGCCTGAGGCGAGCCGACAAGGGCCGATTCAGGCCTTTTTGACCTCATGAGGCAGCGGCTTGCCCTCGAAGAACGCGCTGAGGTTCGCCAGGACGCAATTTTGCATAGCGACGTGCGATTCGAGGGTGTGGCCACCAATATGCGGGGCAAGCACCACATTGGGGAGCGCGGTCAGCGCATCGGGCGCGTGCGGTTCCCTTTCGTAGACGTCGAGGCCGGCGCCGGCGATGGTCTTGTCGGTAAGCGCGGCGACCAGGGCCTGCTCGTCGATCACCGAGCCGCGGGAGATGTTGACGACATAGCCGTCCGCGCCGAGACGCCTGAGGATATCGGCATTGACGACATGCTGGGTCTCGGCCCCCGCCCGGACCGCAATCATCAGGACGCCGCACCAGTCGGCCAGCGCCTCCAGCGACGGGAAATATTGATAGGGCAGATCGTATCTGGTGCGGCTGAAATAGCCGACCTCGCTCTCGAAGGCCGCGCAGCGCGCCGCGATCTTGCGGCCGATCTCGCCCATGCCGTAGACGCCGATGCGGCGGCCGGGCATGCCGGCCTGTGGCCGCATCATTGGCGAGGGTTTTGACGCCGCCCAATCGCCGCTACGGACATACTGGTCGGCAACCAGGATCCGCCGCGTCGTCGCCAGCATCAGGGTCATCGCGATGTCGGCGACGGAGGCCGCGTTGGCACCCGGACTGTGGCCGACCGCGATGTTGCGCACGGCGGCCGCCTTCAGGTCGACGCCGTCATAACCGGTGCCGTAGCAGATGATGGCGCCAAGCTTCGGAAACAGGTCCATCGCGTCGGCCCCCAGCGGCGTGCCGCCTGCGGTGAGGATCGCGCGGATGCCGCCTAGTTCATCCGCCGAAAACACCTCACGCGCGGGCTTGCCACCAGTGTCGAGCAGCTCGAACCGTTCGGCGAAGCGCACCATCATCGTCTTGGGAAAGCGGGAGTAGATCAGGACCTTGTCAGCCATCGTTCTTGTTTCCGGTGAACGCGGTCACAAACGACGAGGGGCGGAATCGGTTGCCCAATTCCGCCCCTCACCTCATGCTATATTTGAACCTTAGCCGAGGATGGTGCCCGGCTCGACCTTCACGCCGGGGCCCATCGTGGAGGACACCGCCACGCGCTGGATGTAGGTGCCCTTGGAGCCGGCCGGCTTGGCCTTGGAGACGGCGTCTGCCAGGGCCTTGATGTTCTCGACCAGCTTCTCCTCGGAGAACGAGGCCTTGCCGACGCCGGCCTGCAGGATGCCGGCCTTCTCGACGCGGAACTCGACCGAGCCGCCCTTGGCACCCTTCACCGCGCCGGTGACGTCCATGGTCACGGTGCCGATCTTCGGGTTCGGCATCAGGCCGCGCGGGCCGAGCACCTTACCGAGACGGCCGACCAGGGGCATCATGTCGGGGGTGGCGATGCAGCGGTCGAAATCGATCGAGCCATTCTGCACCTTCTCAACCAGGTCCTCGGCGCCGACGACGTCAGCACCCGCAGCCTTGGCCTCATCGGCCTTGGCGCCACGGGCGAACACGCCGACGCGGAGCGTACGGCCGGTGCCATTCGGCAGGGTCACGACGCCGCGGACCATCTGATCGGCGTGACGCGGATCGACGCCGAGATTGATCGCGACCTCGATGGTCTCGTCGAACTTCGCTTTCGCGCGCTCCTTGACCATCTTGATGGCGTCCGCGAGCGGGTAAAGCTTTTCGCGGTCAATGCCTTCGCGGGCTTTGTTCAAACGCTTTCCGATTGCCATGACCGCTTACCCCGCAACTTCCAGACCCATCGAACGGGCGGAGCCCTCGACCATCTTCATGGCCGATTCGATGCTGTCGCAATTCAAGTCCTTCATCTTCTTCTCGGCGATCTCGCGCACCTGCGCCTTGGTCACCTTGCCGGCCTTGTCGCGGCCCGGCGCCTTCGAGCCGGACTGGATCTTGGCAGCCTGCTTGAGGAAGTAGGACATCGGCGGCGTCTTCATCTCGAAGGTGAAGGAACGGTCCGCATAGATGGTGATGATCACCGGGATCGGGGTGTTCTTCTCTTCCTTCTGGGTCTGCGCGTTGAACGCCTTGCAGAACTCCATGATGTTGAGACCGCGCTGACCGAGCGCGGGACCGATCGGGGGCGAAGGATTCGCCGCGCCGGCCGGGACCTGAAGCTTCAGGTATCCGGTCACTTTCTTTGCCATGTATCACTCCTGTTGTGCCGGCATGGCCGGCGGTTTCAGGTTCGTGGTCTGGGTCGGATGCGGCTGGCAACCGCCCTCGCCCTCCCACGGCCTCTTGCTGCGCAAGACCGAAGTCTCACGCGTACCCGGTCAGACCTTCTCGACCTGACCGAATTCCAGTTCGACCGGCGTGGCGCGGCCGAAGATCGACACCGCGACCTTCACGCGCGAGCGCGCCTCGTCGATTTCCTCGACTACCCCCGAGAACGAGGCGAATGGGCCGTCGGCCACGCGCACGTTCTCGCCGATTTCGAACGAAACCGACGCCTTCGGCCGTTCCACGCCCTCCTGCACCTGATGCAGGATGCGCATGGCCTCGGCTTCCGAGATCGGCATCGGCTTGTTTTCAGCGCCGAGGAATCCCGTTACTTTCGGCGTGTTCTTGATCAGATGGAACGCCTCGTCGGTCAGCTTCATCTTCACCAGCACATAGCCGGGGAAAAACTTGCGTTCGGCGTCGATCTTGCGACCGCGGCGCACTTCCGTGACCTTCTCGGTCGGCACCAGCACCAGCTCGAACAGCTCCTCGAGCCCGCGTTGCTTGGCCTGCTCGCGGATCGATTCGGCGACCTTCTTCTCGAAGTTCGAATAGGCGTGGACGATGTACCAGCGCTTGTCAGACACTTGAGCGGTTGCTGTTGCCATCAGTGGATGCCCAGAAGGAAAGTGATGAGGTAACGGATGATCTGGTCGGATGCGAAAAAGAAGATCGAGGCCACGGCGACCATGACGAACACCATGATGGTGGTGATGGTGGTCTCACGACGGGTCGGCCAGGTGACCTTGGCGGTCTCCGAGCGCACTTCCTGCAAGAACTTGAACGGGCTGACTGCCATCGTTTGATGTCCAACGTCCGTCGCAAGACGGCTACTGATTTCGAAGGGATCCGAACAGGCGCCTTTGGCCCAGCCCTCGTCTGAAGGATGAGCCGGAAACCGGGCTCGATTGTTCGGGGATTTCAAAGCCGCGCCGGAAATCCGCGTCTAACGGGCCGGCTGCGAGTGCGGGGTAGATACTGCGGATGGGGCCAAAGGTCAAGATATTGGGAGCCCGGGATACGCGTGGCCGCCGCCTGCGGCCCTCATCGGGATCAATGGCTTACCCATGCCGTGATCGACGAAACCTCTTAGGGCCGGCGCCGTCCTGCCTGTAGACTAATTGTCTGGATTAGCTGGCAGGAGTGGCAGGGCTCGAACCTGCGACCCCCGGTTTTGGAGACCGGTGCTCTACCAATTGAGCTACACTCCTACAGACCCTGCGTCGCTTTAGGATCAGGGCCGCTTTCAAGCACAGGGGACGGCCGGTTTGCAAGGGTGAACCGCGCCAGCTTCGCTTGTTTGTGCCGGGGTTTTGGGGCCACAGTCCATTCCCGACAATCAAGAGCAACCGGGAGTGCCAATGACCGCCACAGCGACCGCTTCAGCCGCCCCACAGGCCACGATCGCGCCGCAGACCCCGCCTTTGCCGGAAGCCCGCCCCGAGACGCTCGGGCTGTCGCGTCCCCGCCTCCAGGCCATGTCGGACGCCTTCAAGCGCGAGATCGACAAGGGCACTGTTCCCGGCGTCACCGTGCTGGTGGCCCGCCGCGGCCAAATCGGCTGGTTCGAGGCGCTGGGCCGGCAGAGCCCGACGGGTGCCGCACCGATGGCGCGCGATTCGATCTTCCGGATCTTCTCGATGACCAAGCCGATTGTCTCGGTCGGCATCATGGCGCTGGTCGAGGACGGCGATCTCCTTCTCAGCGACGCGGTCGCCAAGTTCATTCCGGAGTTCGCCGACCAAAAGGTCGGCGTGGTCAGCGGCGGCAAGCTGGACCTGGTTCCGCCCAAGCGGCCGATGACGGTGCAGGACCTGCTCCGTCACACCTCGGGCCTGACCTACGAGCACCAGGGCGACGGCCCCGTGCACAAGCTCTATCAGGAGTCGCGCGTCCGCAGCCGCAAGATCACCAATGCCGAGCACGCCGCGCTGGTGGCGAGCTTCCCGCTGGTCTGCCATCCCGGCGACGAGTTCAATTACAGCCGCTCCACCGACATCCTCGGCCGCATCATCGAGGTCGTCACCGGCAAGCCGCTCGGCGCGTACCTCGCCGAGCGCATTCTCGCGCCGTTGCAGATGGCCGAGACCGGTTTTGCGACAGCCGCGGCCAATGCCGGCCGCCTCGCCGAACCGTTCGCGGCCGATCCCTGGACCGGTGACAAGGTCGCGCTCTTCAACATGCTGGAACAGCCGGTGATGGAGTCCGGCGGCGGCGGGTTGGCCTCGACCACGATGGATTATGCCCGCTTCTGCCTGATGCTGCGCAATGGCGGCACGCTCGACGGCAACAGGATCATCGGCCGCAAGACGCTGGAGCTGATGGCGTCCGATCATCTCGGCCCGCACGTTGTCACAAATGGCACGCTGCTGTCGCCCGGCCACGGTTTTGGCCTCGGCTTTGCCGTGCGGCGCAAGCCGGGCATCGCGCCCTTCCCCGGCAGCGTCGGCCAGTATTTCTGGAGCGGCATTGCGGGCACGTTCTTCTGGATCGATCCGAAGGAGGACCTATTCGCCGTGTTCATGAGCCAAGGTCCCGGCCAGCGCGACTACACGCGCACGCTGGTGCGGGATCTGGTTTACGCCGCGGTGGAGTGAGGCGAAGCTTGGTATCGCGGGTGCCGACGCTGCCTCCCCACACTCACTGTCATGCCCCGCGAAGGCGGGGCATCCAGTGCTCCGCGGCGGATGTGGTGAGAGCGAGCTCTTCGACGAAGGCCTCTGGAATACTGGATCGCCCGCCCCAGTGCGCAATTGCGCACAAGGCGGGCGATGACACCGATGGTGGGGCACGCGCTTGCCCCTTCCCCGAGCTGCGCGTCAGCTAATCGCCAGCACTCAACTGATCGTCGCGCCGCCGTCGATCACCATGGTCTGGCCGGTCATGAAGTCGCCGGCCTTCGACCCGAGGAACACGGCCGCGCCCGCGATCTCGTCGGGGATGCCGATGCGCAAGAGCGGCGAGCGCGAGGTCGAGGCCTTCAGGTTCTCCGGATTGTCCCACAGCGCCTTGGCGAAATCAGTCTTGATCAGGCCGGGCGCGATGCAGTTCACGCGGATATTGTCCTTGCCGTATTCGCAGGCGAGATTGCGCGCGAGCTGCATGTCGGCGGCTTTCGAGATCGCGTAAGCACCAAGGATGGTCGAGCCCTTGAGGCCGCCGATCGACGAGACGATGATGATCGAGCCGTCCTTGCGCTCGATCATCTGCGGCACCACCATCGAGATCAGCCAATTGTTAGCGACGATGTTGTTGTCGAGGATTTTTCTGAACTGATCGTCGGAGATGCCGGCGAGCGGACCATAGTACGGATTCGACGCGGCGTTGCAGACCAGCACGTCGATCTTGCCGAAGGCGCGGTTGCTCTCGTCGACGAGGTTTTGCAGATTCTCTTTCGACGAGATGTTCGCGGCAATCGCGACCGCGGTGCCCTTGCCGAATCTGTCGTTGATGCCCTTGGCCACCTGCTCGCAAACGTCGGCCTTGCGCGAGGAGATCACCACCTTGGCGCCGTGCTCGGCCATGCGCTCAGCGATCGCGAGCCCGATGCCGCGCGTCGAGCCGGTGATGACCGCAACTTTCCCCTTCATGTCGAACAAGGTCATGTTTCTCTCCCAGAGTATGATCGATTGGCTTGAACCTTACGCCGCAGGCGCGCGGCCGGACAATGGCTCAAGCGAGTTTCTTGACTTCCGGTCCCGCAGGCTGATGCATCGCTGCGTGCGCAGCGTCGGCGATCCACGGCTGCTGGTTCACCATCGGCAACCGCCAGACCGTACGCTCGGGGCTCGCGAAATAATCGAGCCGCGTCACCGACACATTGTCGATATCGAATGCGAGCCCCTGCTCCGGCAAGTCACCGAGCGCGAGGCCGACCGCCGCCTTGATGGTGCCGCCATGCGCGACCGCGATGATGTCCTGCCCGGCCGCTTCCACATTGATCCGTTCGATGGTGCGGCGCGTGCGGTTATAGAGGTCCATGAAGCTTTCACCGCCGGGCGCGGGCTCGTTGATATCGGCGAACCAGCTGGTGCCGACGGGGCGGCTCGCGATGAACTCGGCGCGGTTCATGCCCTGCCAGCGGCCGAGATTCTGCTCGGCGAGATCCGCTTCCCATTTCATCGCCGCAGGCCGCGGAAAGCCGGCCGCCCAGATCGCTTCGGCCGTCTGATGTGTGCGCATCAGATTGCTCGAATACCAGACCGCCTTGCGTGGCAGCACCTTGGCAACAGCGTTGAACACATAGGTGTCGCTGGTGTCGCAGGCGATGTCGGATTGTCCGTAGATGTTGCCGCCGTCATTGCGCACGGGCGCGTGCCGGACCCACCACCATCGTGTCATGACCACATTCGGCTTGTCTGCGCCTGCCATCGAAACCCTTCCATCCCGTGTGATGTCGCTGTACGTCAGTAGCGAACGTGTCTCAAGACACTTTACCGTTTGAAATCTTGTTTGAAATTCCGTCGCGCGGCAAGGGCCGCGTGCGAGCCAAAGGGAGAAGCGCATGGGCCGCCTGCAAGGCAAATCCGTCATCATCACCGGCGCCGGCAGCGGCATCGGCCGCGCCGCTGCGCTGCTGTTCACCAGGGAAGGCGCAAAGCTCATTGCCGTCGATCGCACCGAGGCGGTGAAGGAGACCGTCGAGGAGATCAGAGCGGCCGGCGGTGTCGCGGAAGCCATGGTGGCGGACGCCGGCTCCGAGAAGGACGTCATCGCTGTCATCGACAAGGCGGTGAAGACGCACGGCCGGCTCGATGTGATCTGGGCCAATGCCGGCGTCTCGGGCGGGCTCGTTCCGCTCGCCGAGCAGACGGTGGAGCACTGGCAGGAGATTCTGCGCGTCAATTTGATCGGACCGTTCCTCGCGGTGAAATACGCCATGCCGCACATGGTCAAGCAGCAGTCCGGCGCGATCGTGCTGACGGCGTCCGTCGCGGGTCTCAAGGCCGGCGCCAGCGGCCATCCCTATGCGGCGAGCAAGGCCGGCGTGATCAGCCTGGTGCAGACCACGGCCTATTCGCTCACCGGCACCGGCGTGCGCATCAACGCGGTATGCCCGGGCCTGATCGAAACAGGCATGACCAAACCGATCTTCGACCGCGCCAAGGAGCGTGGCACCCAAGACAAGATCGGCCAGCTCAACCCGCTGAAGCGCCCGGGCCAGCCGCACGAGCTCGCGGCGATGGGACTGTTTTTGGCCAGCGACGAGGCCTCGTATGTGAACGGCCAGGCTTTCCCGGTCGACGGCGGTCTCACGGCATCGATGCCGTATACGGGCAAGCCGGTGTAGCAAGGGGGTCTCGTGTCCCGGACGCGACGCAGCGCGCAGCGTTGCGGCGCAGAGCCGGGACCCCGCAGGCCGCGCGTTTCGCTGTTGCATGGGCCCCGGCTCTGCAGCGCACCGCTAAGAAGCGCTGCGCTGCGTCCGGGGCACGAGAGCGGAGTTTGTCGCGCAACTGCCTCAACATCGTCATTGCGAGCGCAGCGAAGCAATCCAGAGTCTTTCCGCAGAGGCAATCTGGATTGCTTCGTCGCAACAGCTCCTCGCAATGACGGAATATGTGGATGGCACCGTCGTTCCTCCAACGCACATCTCGATCGCAGACACACCTTCGCATCCTCGCGGCTTGTTCGCCCGAGCTTTGCTTCGGTGCCTTGCCCTCAATGAAAGAGGGCGCAGGGAAGACCGGGAGCCGGTTGGCTCCTATGGACCGCCATGCCAAGAGCAGATTGCGTGTGCTTCAATGCATAGCGGGAAACAGGGCAACGGGAGACATCCCGGCCTTCCCTGCTTGCGGATCGCTGATGCTGCGAACCCGGTCGGGCCGCCACATCACCGCCAGACTTGGCGCACAGAACCCCGGGCGCCAGGACCACACGATTTGGCCGTACGCGAACCGCACCTGTCGTTGGCGTGACGCTTTCGCTCACGGTTGCCCGCCTTGCGAAGCCTTTCGCGCCGGTGTGGTCCATGTCCACCGCCGCCCGGCCCGCGTTCGTGACGATCGCGATACGCCCCTCTTCCTTGGGCCGGGTTGCGCGACACATACGCCATTTCCGAATTTCGGTAAAGCGGAATATTTTGGATGGCGCGCGTTGACCCATGGCTTGCGTGTTTTGCCCGACAAGCAACGCAAGGTCTTGTAGCCCGGATGGAGCGCAGCGCAATCCGGGATTCCATCCGTGCGGACACAGCGGTCCCGGATTACGCTGCGCTCCATCCGGGCTACGGATCTGTGTTGATTTGCGCGACCGGCCACCACGTTGGTATGGTTCATGCAAGCCGCCTCACCTTCCGCAATCTCCTGACAAGATTCTAAAAATGCAGAGCTCAAGACCCGACCGTATCCGCAAGCTGCTTGCCGACCTCGTTGCTTTCGACACCGTCAGCGACCGCACCAACCTGCCCCTGATCGCCCATATCGAAAGCTATCTCGCCGCCTTCGGCATCAAGGGCGAGCGCATCATCGATGAGACCGGCAAGAAAGCTTCGCTGTGGGTCACCATTGGACTCGAGGACCGCCCGGGCCTGGTGCTATCGGGCCACACCGACGTCGTGCCCGTCGTCGGCCAGGACTGGAGCCACGATCCGTTCAAGCTCGTCGAGCGTGGCGGCAAGCTCTACGGCCGCGGCACCACCGACATGAAGGGCTTTGTCGCGGTGTGCCTCGCGATGGTGCCCGAGATGGTGGAGGCGAAGCTCAAGACGCCGATTCATCTCGCGATCTCCTATGACGAGGAGATCGGCTGTGTCGGCGTGCGGCCGATGCTGCGCGAAATCGCCAAGACGAAGGTCAAGCCGCTCGGCGCCTTCATCGGCGAGCCGACCGAGATGAAGGTCATCATCGGCCACAAGGGCAAGCACGGTGTCCGCGCCACGTTTCGCGGCCTCGCCCGCCACTCCTCGATCGCGCCCGACGGGGTCAACGCGATCGAATATGCGGCCGAGCTGATCACCGAGATCCGCCGTCGCGCTGTGAAGCTCGCGGCCGCGCGATCAACGGACAGCCTCTACGATGTTCCGCACTCGACGCTGCTCACCAGCATCGTGCATGGCGGCGCCGCGCTCAACATCGTGCCTGATGCCTGCACGGTCGAGTTCGAATGTCGCGGCATCGGCATCACGGAATCGCGTGAGGTCACCGATGCGATCGTCGCCTGGGCCAAGGCCGAGCTCGAGCCGGCGATGAAGGCAAAGAATGCGGATTGCGGCATCGATTTCGAGGAGATTCTCGACTATCCCGCGCTCGACACGGCCGCCGACGCCGCCATCGTCACGCTGGCCAAGAGCCTCGCGGGGCGCAACGACCACGCCAAGGTCGCCTTCGGCACCGAGGCGAGCCTGTTCGCCAGCATGGCGGATATCCCCTCGGTGGTCATCGGCCCGGGATCGATCGCACAGGCGCACACGCCGGATGAATTCGTCGCGATGGCCGAGTTGGAGAAATGCGCGGTGTTCGTGGAGAAGCTGATCGCGCATTGTGTGAAGGGGTAGCCCACCTCCTCGTCATTGCGAGGAGCTCTTGCGACGAAGCAATGAAGACTGTCTCTGCGGAGATATGCTGGATTGCTTCGCTTCGCTCGCAATGACGGTGGAACGAGCTCGCCTCATCACCCGGTGTCATGCCCCGGCTTGACCGGGGCATCCAGTACGCTGCGGCTTCTCGGCTCAAGCACTACGCCTCTGGAATACTGGATTGCCCGCTTTCGGGGGCAATGACACCGAGTTTGTGGGGGGCAGCGAACCACAAATGAAAAAGGCGCGGCCACCGGCCGCGCCTTCGCTTTTCCTAAACCGCGCCCGCCTTCTGCGCGTATTCCCACGATGCCTTCGACAGCGGCACGGTGCGCTTGGCGGATTCGAGCGCTTTTGCATTCGCGGCGGTGCCGTCGCGGATGCGTCCCGCGATACCCTGCGTGATGCCGGCGAGGCGGAACAGATTGTAGGAGAAGTACCAGTTGAGGTCCGGCACGTTCATCTTGGTGACGCTGCAGTAGATCTGCGCGGCCTCTTCCAGGCTCGGGATGTTGAGCGCCTTGAGATCGACGCCGTGCAAGCCCGGCATGATCCACTGCATCAACAGATAGGTGAAGTCGGCCATGGGATCGCCGAGCGTCGACAGCTCCCAGTCGAGCACCGCTTGCACACGCGGTTCCGTCGCATGGAAAATCATGTTGTCGAGGCGATAGTCGCCGTGGACGATGGAGACGCGCGCCTGCTCCGGCACGGTCTTGGGCAGCCATTCGGCGACCTTCTCGAACTCCGGAATGTGCTGGGTCTCGGAGGCGCGGTACTGCTTGGTCCAGCGGTCGATCTGGCGCGCAAAGTAGTTGCCGGGCTTGCCGAAGTCGCCAAGGCCGATCGCAACGGGATCGAACATGTGGAGTTGCGCCAGCGTCTCGATCTTGCTGGTGAAGATCTTTCGCCGCGCATCGACATCCTGGCTCGGCAGCGTCGGATCCCAGAACACCCGGCCCTCCTCCATCGACATGATGTAGAAGGCAGCGCCAATGACGCTATCGTCCTGACACAGCGCGTAGGCGCGCGCGACCGGAAAGCCCTGCTTTCCAAGGGCTGCAATCACGCGGTATTCGCGATCGACGGCGTGCGCCGAAGGCAGCAGTTTGCCGAACGGCTTTCGGCGCATCACATAGGAACGGTTCGGCGTGTCGAGCCGATAGGTCGGGTTGGACTGGCCGCCCTTGAACTGGAGGACGACCAGCGGCCCCTCATAGCCTTCGACGTTGTCGCGCATCCAGGCCTCGAGCCGCAGCTCGTCGAAGCGATGCCGCTCCTCGACCGGCTTGGTGCCCGAAAACTCCTCGTCTTTCCTGACGCCGTCAGCCACGATGACGCTCCCTCTTCAGTCCTGACCTTTTCAGGTCGAGCATGATCCTAATCGGTAACCACTGACGCACTTGCGTCAAGCGGTCATCCGACACGGATCATGCCCTGTCGTGTCTTCAAGTCGGAAGCGCCGTCCGGCTCTCCCTCTCGATGACTTGTTTAGTGACTTGGAGAGTTTGCATACTTCCGAAGTTCAAGTCTGGCAATGGCGCGGTTGTGCACCTCGTCCGGACCGTCGGCGAGCCGCAGCGTGCGGATGTGGGCGTAGTCCTTGGCAAGGCCGGCTTCATCCGAGACGCCGCCGCCGCCAAAGGCCTGGATCGCCTCGTCGATGATCTTCAGCGCCATGTTGGGCGCCGCGACCTTGATCATGGCGATCTCGGCCTGCGCGGTCTTGTTGCCGACCTTGTCCATCATGTCGGCCGCCTTGAGGCACAAAAGACGCGTCATCTCGATGTTGGTGCGGGCTTCGCCAATGCGCTGTTCCCACACCGAATGCTCGACGATCTTCTTGCCGAAGGCGGTGCGCGAGGCGAGCCGCTTCACCATCTTCTCCAGCGCCTCCTCGGCCTTGCCGATGGTGCGCATGCAGTGATGAATGCGTCCCGGACCGAGACGGCCCTGCGCGATCTCGAAACCTCGGCCTTCCCCGAGCAGGATGTTCTCCTTCGGCACCCGCACGTTCTCGAGCAGCACCTGGGCGTGCCCGTGCGGCGCGTCGTCGAAGCCGAACACGGGCAGCATCTTCTCGACCTTGATGCCGGGGGTGTCGAGCGGAACCAGGATCTGCGACTGCTGCTGGTGCTTGGCCGCCTTGAAATCGGTCTTGCCCATCAGGATCGCGATCTTGCAGCGGGGATCGCCGACGCCGGACGACCACCATTTGCGACCGTTGATGACGTAGTGGTCACCGTCTTTCTCGATGCGGGTCTCGATGTTGGTGGCGTCGGACGAGGCCACCGCCGGTTCCGTCATCAGGAAGGCGGAACGGATCTCGCCGTCCATCAGTGGGCGCAGCCATTTGCGCTTCTGCTCCTTGGAGCCGTAACGGATGAACACTTCCATGTTGCCGGTGTCGGGCGCCGAGCAGTTGAACACCTCCGAGGCCCAGGTGATACGGCCCATCTCTTCCGACAGCAGCGCGTATTCGAGATTGGTCAGTCCCGCGCCGCGGAATTCGTCATCCTCGTGCTCGGACGGCGGCAGGAACATGTTCCAGAGGCCTTCGGCCTTGGCCTTTTTCTTGAGGTCTTCCAGGACCGGAATCACCTTCCAGCGGTCGCCGCTCTTGTCCTGCTGGTCGTAGACCGGCACCGCCGGGCGCACGTGCTTGGCCATGAAGGACTGCACGCGGTCGAGCCATTCCTTCTGCTTGGGGGACAGATCGAAATCCATGGGACGCTCCTCGTCTTGCTCTTTGAACAATCTCTTGCGCCGGACTGTCCCGCCGCCGCGTGCGACCCGCAAGCGCGAATGCGCGTGACTTTGCGGCCACTTCGGAACGAGATCGCGAGTTGCGAACGAGTCCCGATTGCGGATTGACATTTCCGGCCTTCAAACGATAGTTTCATACAACTGTTTGAATTGCAACTCCCCTCATCCAGGGCACTCATGGCCAGTGATCATACGAGGTCTGCCATTCTCGCCGCCGCCGAACGGCTCTACGCCGATCGAGGCTTCGGCGACGTGACGCTCCGCGACATCGTCGCGGAGGCCAATGTCAATCTCGCCGCGGTGAACTATCATTTCGGCTCGAAGGATGAATTGATCGCGGAACTGTTCGTCACGCGCTCGATCGCGACCAATCGCGAGCGCCTGCGCGAACTGAAGGCGGCGGAGGAGCAAGGCGGCGGGCGCGCGCCGATCGAGGTGATTTTGCGCGCGCTCGTCGGCCCGACCTTGCGCGGCTGCCTCGGCCCCGAGAACCAGCGCTCCACCGCGGCGCGCTTCATGATCCGCGCCTCGATCGAATCCGTGCCGCCGATCCGCCGCATCAAGAACCGCGAGATCGACCATTTGCGCAAATTCGCCGGCGCGATGCGGAGATCCCTGCCCGAGCGCAGCGACGTCGAGATCTATTGGGGCCTGAACTTCGCGCTCGCCATGGCGCACCACACCATCCGCGAGAGCGAGCGGCTGACGAAGCTGTCGGAAGGCAAATGCGATCTCGACGACGTCGAGGACGTGGTCGCCCGCGTCGTCAGCGTCGCGACGATGGCCCTGACGGCGGGAAAGGCCGAGACGAAGGTGTCGTCAAAGGTGGCGGCGCGTTAGTCGAAAAGGTAGCCACACCGACGCTGCGCTCCCTCGCCCCGTTTGCGGTAGCGCTATCGCATATGCATTTCGCGGGGACCACCCGCGAGTTTGCTCCGCCTCTCCCGCTTGCGGGAGAGGCCGACGCGTCCCGGGCGATGCGAAGCATCGTCCCGAGCGCGGCGGGTGAGGGCTCTCACCGCACTGGGATCGCCTCCGCAATTCTCGACAATCCCGACGCGGAGGCACCCCCACCCCAGCCCTCCCCCGCAAGCGGGAGAGGGAGCCCACTGCCGATGCCGAAGCATTATTCACGCCATATGCGATAGCCCTACCGCTTGCGGGGAGAAGCGAAAGGATCGCCACTCACATCATCGCGATGCAGTCGATCTCGACGTCGAAGGGACCGAACCATTCCGGCGTGCAGACGAAGATCCGCGCCGGCGGATCGAGCGGGAAGTAGCGCGCATAGACGGTGTTGAAGGCGGCGAAATGCTTCGTCGAGGTGCAGTAGACATTGCACTTCATGACGTTGTCGAGCGAGGCGCCGGCCGTCTGAAGGCACAGCTTCATCTGCTCCATGACGAGCTCGCTCTGCCGCTCGATCGAAACGGAGGCGATCTCGCCCGACACCGGATCGAACGGCGGCAGGCCGGCGACGAAGATCATGTTGCCGGCGCGCGTCAGTGGCGAGGTCGGCGCCTTCCAGCGGTCGAGAAACGTCGAGATCGGTTCGACGCGGAGCGCTTCGCGTTTCATCGGAGGCCACCTTCGGTTCGAGCGAGACGGCGCCGTGCTACACCATATTGCAGCCGGCATGATTCGCTTTCGATCGAAGTGTGGCGGCGGACTCTAGATCCGCTGCGGCATCTCCTCGGCCTCTTCCTTGGCGAGCAGCAGCAGCATCTCGATGCCCATCTCGCCTTCCTGCGGTGAACGGATGAACTTGATCTCATCGGAACTTTGCCGCAGCGCGGCAATGATGGCGACGGCCTGATTTGCGGTCGCCGCCTCGGTCGCCAGAATTCCCTTCTGGTTCTTGGCCTGGAACCCGATCGTGTAGGACATTCGCTTCCCTCCCGCTCAAGTGGAGAGATCGGATCAGAATCGGGCGCGCAGCGAAAGCCTGTGCGACTACGGACCGGGATTATCTGGGGATTGCGGGCAAGCTTCAGGCAAGCCCGAGCATCGCACGGGCCTCATCCGCGGTCGCGACCGCCGCCCCTCGGAGGGTAAGCGCGCTAAATGATGCCCTGCTGCTTCAGCGTCTCGATCTTGCCGGCATCATAGCCGAGCTTGCGGGTGAGCACCTCCTGGGTGTGCTCGCCCAGAAGCGGCGGCGCGCGGTAGTCCTTGATCGGGGTCTCGGACAAAGTGAGCGCGTTGCGGACCAGCGACAGATCGGGCTCGAAGGGATGGTTGACCTTCACCCGCATGCCGCGCGACTGGACGTGCGGATCGGAAAACACCTGCTCGAAATTGTTGATCGGCCCTGAGGGCACGCCGGCTTCCTCGAGCTTTTCCAGCCAGTAGGCCACCGGCTTCTTCAGGAACAGGCCGGCGAAGATCGCCATGATCTCCTTGCCGTGCACGACGCGGTCGTTGTTCTTGATGAAGCGCTTGTCGCTGGCGAGCTCGGGCTCGCCGAGCACGGCGCAGGTGCGCTGGAACTGGCCGTCATTGCCGACCACCAGCATCAGCTCGCCGTCGGTACAGCGGAACACGCCGGCCGGCATGCCGCCATTGCCCCAGGTGCCGCGGCGCGGCGGTGTCTTGCCGTTGACGAGGTAGATCTGGAGCCAGTGCGACAATGACGCGATCACAGTATCGAACAGGCAGACGTCGATGTGCTGTCCCGCCCCGCCATTGGCGTCGCGATGGTAGAGCGCCGAGAGAATCCCAATCGATGAGTTCATGCCGGTCATGTAGTCGACAATCGAGGGACCGACCTTCATCGGGCCCTCGCCAGGCTCGCCGTCGATATGGCCGGTGACGCTCATCAGGCCGCCCATCGCCTGCAGGATCGCGTCATAGCCGGCGCGCGGCGCGTATGGGCCGGTCTGGCCAAAGCCGGTCACCGAACAATAGATGACGCCGGGATTGATCGCCTTGATCGATTCATAGTCGAGGCCGTAGCGCTTGAGATCGCCGACCTTGTAGTTCTCCATGAAAACGTCGACGTCCTTGGCGAGCTCCCGGATGATCGCCTGCCCCTCCGGCTTGGCGATGTTGACCGTGACCGACTTCTTGTTGCGGTTGGCGCAGAGGTAGAACGAGTTGTTGTTGTTCGCCTTGCCTTCGGGATCGGCGAGGTAAGGTGGGCCGAAGGCGCGCGCGTCGTCGCCGGTGCCCGGCCGCTCGATCTTGATGACCTCCGCGCCCAGGTCCCCCAGCATCTGGGCCGACAGGGGTCCTGCGAGCACGCGGGTGAGGTCAAGGATCTTGATGCCTGAAAGCGGCAAGGCCGACATGACGATTTCCTCCGGGGAACTGGAATCTTGGCGCGGCGGCTCGAAGCCCTGGCCGCGCACCTTGCCGATACACTATTTTCGGGCGTCGAGCACTGCACTGGCGGCATACGGCCATCCCCTGCCCGGCGACAGCATCGGCTCTGGACGTCGAATTCCGCGCGGTGAATATTTTTTCTTAGGTCAGGGCTGCAGCGACAGTTCGCGGCCGGCGGCGGCCGAGCAGGACCAGGATCAGCACGGTCGCGCAGGAGCAGACGAAGGTGAGACCGAGGGCGCTGCGGCTGCCGAACTCCGTGAGCAAGCCGACGAGAAGCGGCGGCGAGATTGCGGATGCAAGATTGAGCGGCAGCGCGATCATCGACATGGCCTTGGCGAACTCAGCCTGGTCGTAGAACACCAGCGGGATGGTCGCCCGCGCCACCGCCATTGCGCCGCTGCCGGCGCCATAGAGCAGGATGAAGACCGCGACTGCCCAGGTCGTGGCCTCGCTCATCATCAGCAGCAGCATCGCCACCGGCAGGGCCGTGCCTGCGACGAGGCCGGTCGTGATGCCGTCCCATCGCCCGCCCCCGAGGAAATCCAGCCCGCGCGCGCTGACCTGGATCACACCGAGCATCGAGCCGAAGGCAATGGCCTGGGCCGGCGCCAGGCCCTCCGCCCGGAGCAGCTCGATGAGAATGGCGGAAAGGCCGAAATTGACGAAGGCATTGAGGGTGATCGCGGCCACGACGAGACGAAACGTGCTCCGCGCAATTGGCGGCGCATCCTCAGGCTTGGCCGGCGCACCGCCATCGCCTTCGGCGCCTCTCCGGCGCGGAGCCGCGAACGCATAGAGGGGAAGCGAAACGAGGATCAACGTGGCGGCATAGACGAGGCATGTTCCACGCCAGCCGAGGTGGCCGCTCAGGAACGATGTGGCCGGCCAGAAGATGCTGTTGGACAAGCCCGTCACCAGCATGAGCGCGCCGATCGCGCTCTTGGCTTGCCGCCCGGCAACCTCGTTCAGCATGATATAGGCGCCGGTCGACAACGTGGCGCTGCCGGCGATGCCGAGCACGATCCAGGCCGCGAAATAGAGCATCGGCTCGCGCGCGAGGGACAGCAGCACGAAGCCCGGCACAGTGACGACCGTGCCGATCATCATGACCGTCCGCGCGCCATGCCGCGCAAACGACTTGGCGAGCCAGGGGGCGCACAGTCCCATCGCGACATAGAGAACGGACGTCCCCGCGAATACCGCCGGCAGGCTCATGCCGAGGTCCGCCGCAAGGTCGCGCCCGATGATGGCGGGAAGCCCGATCGTGCCCCATCCGACCAGCTGCGTGATCGCGAGCACCAGCAGGACCCCAATGAGCCTGCTGTCAGATTTCAAGAACCGCATTCCAAATATCGCCTGCCCGGCAGGCGCCGATCACGCCTGTGCCCCCGTCATACCCGGAGACTCGGCGCACGGAAACGCCGGCCGCCGAATGGCAGGAGGCAGCCGGGAGCATGTCGACCGGTGGACGGTCGCCCTACCCTGCGATCCCGAGCAAGGATCGCGCCTCAGTCGCGGTCGCGACGCGCCGGCCGTGCCGTGCGACAGCCTCAGCCGCGATGGCCACCAGCTCTGCGTTGCTGGCGGCCAGGCGCGCCTTGTCGATCCTGATATTGTCCTCGAGCCCGGTGCGAACCGCGTCGGCGCCCCGCGCGAGCGCCCAGCCCATGACCTCGGCTTGATGGCGCCCGATTCCGGCTGCAGTCCAGGTTGCTTTCGGGATCAGCCGCCTGAGCTCTCCCAACAGGATGTCGAGGACATGTTCGTCCGCCGGCATTGCGTTCTTGACGCCCATGACGAACTGCACGTGCGGACGCTGGTCGATCAGGCCCGCCTCGATCAGGCGGCGGGCGCCATGCAGATGCGACAAATCGAAGATCTCGATTTCCGGCCGGATGCCATTCGCCTTCATGCTGGTGGCGAGCGTTTCGACCAGCGCGGCGCTATTCTCGTAAACTATCGTCGGAAAGTTCACTGATCCGGTGGAGAGCGAGGCCATGTCGGGCTTGAGATAAAGCGCTGAGCCGCGCGCCGAGGGATCGCGGCCCCGCCCGCCGGTCGAGAACTGGACGACCATCCCCGGACAATGCTTCCTGATCCCCTCCTGCACCAGGGCAAAACGCTCGGGGTCGGAGGACGGCGTCTCGTCATCGTTTCGAACATGAATATGCGCAAGCGTGGCGCCGGCCTCGAAGGCTTGTTGCGTCGATTCGATCTGCTCGGACGGCAGGATGGGGACCGCCGGATTGTCCTTCTTGCGCGGAACGGAGCCGGTGATCGCGACAGCAACGACAGCGGGGTTCATCCAACAACCTCATGATTCCAGCGCTCGCGCGCACAAAGTTCGAGTAGTTAGTCACGCTATGCGTGAAGCCCTGCCGCTGCAACCTTCGTCAATCGCAGCGGCAGGGCCTTGTTCTGTCCGGATCAGGTCGGAATCGCGGTGGCACCGCCCGCTGCCGCCGCACGCCGCCGCTCATAATCGGCCCGCGCCATCGGAACGGCCTGGGGATTACCGAGATCGTCGATGCTGACCCGATAGGTTTCGCGCGCCGTGACGGCCGCCAGTGCCGCGATGACAGTGATGCCGAAGGCGATCGCCCCCACCGTCAAGGGAATGTTGGTCGAGCCGGGAGGAGCCACGGTCGCAAACAGAGCAGGAAGCAATGCCGTGATGGTCGTGCCGATGTTCTGCGAGATCGCCATCGCCGACACACGGGTACGCGTCGGAAACAGCTCCGGGTAAAAGCTCGGGAAGATCGCGTTGTAGCCCTGATAGACCACGCCCCACATCAGGAGCGACAGGAGGATCGCGAGCGGCACGTTCCTGATGCTGATGGCATAGAGATAGCCGAAGGCGAGCAGGCCGGAGAGCAGCGCGCCCACGATGATCGGGGGCTTGCGGCCGACCTTGTCGGAGAGATGGCCGACGAAGGGAATGATGAACACGGCCAGCATGTTTCCGAGCACCGGAATCCACAGATAGACGTCCTTGGCAAAGCCGATGCCATAGGCCGGCTGGACCGCGTAGGCCGCCCCAAAGATGGTCGCAACGACCGGAATGACGTTCATGAGCGCCATGCAGATGACCCGCAGCATGTCGGGCCAGCTCAGCTTGATGGCCTGGACGATCGGAGCCCGTGGCGTTTCTCCCCGCTCGTCCTCTCGGGCAAAAGCAGGCGTTTCGTCGACTTCGCGGCGAATGATGTAGCCGGCGACGATGACGAAGAAGCTGAGCAGGAACGGAATCCGCCAGCCCCAGCTGTTGAAGGCGTCGGTCGGCATATAGGCCGCCAGCGGCAGGAAGACGGCTGCCGCGAGAATTTGTCCGGCCTGCACGCCCTGGAGCGCGAAGCTTGCATAAAAGCCGCGCCGACCGAACGGCGCGTGCTCCAGGATCATCGAGCTCGCGCCGGAGATTTCACCGGCCACCGCAAATCCCTGCACAAGTCGCAGGATGACGAGCAGGATCGGCGCCATGATGCCGGCCTGTTGATACGTCGGCAGGATACCTACCGCCATCGTCGAGAGGCCCATCAGGAACATGCAAAGGATGAGAACGGTCTTGCGGCCATGCGTGTCGCCCCAATGTCCGAGGACGAAGGCACCGATGGGCCGCGCCACGTATCCGACGCCATAGGTCGCAAGCGATGCGACGATTGCGACTGTGGGATTGTCCGACGGGAAGAAGATCTGCGGGAAGATCAGCGAGGCGGCTGTCGCGTAGATGAAGAAGTCATAATATTCGAGAGCCGACCCGATCCAGCCGCTTGCGGCAGCCTTCCTGGACTGAGTCATGTCATGGATCGCGCGCGTCGTGACCATCTCAAAATCCTCCCAATCTGGTTTGCTGACGGCCCGTTGGCGGGCTTCGTTGAAAATTGGGCAGCAATCTCCGGGCGCTCTGCGGAGTTTCGCGAGCGCTTGTCACTGCCGGTCGGTGTCTGATTGGGGGCGACAATAGGCTTTCGCCGGGCTAACACAATTACCCAGTTATGCGATAAACCTAACATGATGTTATGCGGGGCGAACGCCCGGGCGGCGGCTATGCGCGCGGACTGGCGGCCGGCACTCCCGATGGCATCGAAGCCGCCCGTCTCGATTTCAACGCCTGTGCCGAGGTTGCGGTTGGGATTGCCGCGCGGCGCGAGCGGTTGATCGTCTGATCATGAGCCGCCGCAGATCCCGCGTCACGCGGTGTGGCCTGGCTCGATGTGCTTCGGCGTCTTCTTGTCGCGCTGCGGGGTCATCCTGGCCGGGTCAGGCGCGCCGGGCACGCCGCGCGGGCCCAGCTGGTCGCGCTGGATGTCGTCTTCGGACAGCGGCGGCTCGACGCCGTTCTGTTCACGAGGCTTGGTCATTCGGCTTCCTTCTCTCGAAAGCTATCCGCGTCGCGGCGCTCTAGACGCCGAGTGCAGTCTCGCCGGCTTCGCGGCCAGGGACGCTGACATGGACTTCATGTCCCTCGCGAAGGGCCAGGGATGCCGCAGCAACCGCCGATTCGAATGCGGCTTCCTTGGTGGCGTATCTGCTCTTGACGTCGCCGTCGTGCAGCACGCCCCATTCGTCCTGCACCGGCACGATGGCATATTGAGCAAGGCCCATGGTCCAACTCCTGGCTTGGCGTTCAGAGACCGTCTGCCCGATAACGCGCCGGCGCGCTTAACGTTGCGTCAGCTGCGGACGCACCGCCGTCACCCGCCATACCGTGTTGCCACTGTCGTCGGCCACCAGCAGCGCGCCGGTCTTGTCGATGGCGACGCCGACGGGACGTCCGCGCGCCTGATTGTCGCTGTTGAGGAAGCCGGTCACGACGTCCTGCGCCGGCCCGCTCGGCTTGCCGTCCGCAAACGGCACGAACACGACCTTGTGGCCGTTCAGCACCTGCCGGTTCCAGCTGCCGTGCTCACCGACGAAGGCGCCATTGCGATAAGCGGCCGGCAGGCTCGTGCCGCTGGAGAAAGCCATCCCGAGTGGGGCGACATGCGAGCTCAGCGCGTAGTCCGGAACGATCGCCTTGGCGACGAGGTCCGGCTGCTCCGGCTTGACGCGGGGATCGACGTGCTGGCCCCAATAGCTGTAAGGCCAGCCGTAGAAGCCGCCGTCCTTCACCGACGTCATGTAGTCGGGCACGAGATCGGGACCGATCTCGTCGCGCTCGTTCACCACCGTCCACAGCGCACCGGTCTGCGGCTCGAAGCTGAGGCCGTTCGGATTGCGCAGGCCGCTTGCGAAGACGCGCCAGCGGCCGCTGGCACGATCGACCTCGAGGATGGCAGCACGATTGTGCTCGGCCTCCATGCCGTTCTCGGTGATGTTGCTGTTTGAGCCGACGCCGGCATAGAGCTTTGAGCCGTCGGGGCTCGCGACCAGGCTCTTGGTCCAATGATGATTGATCGGCCCGCCTGGCAGCGGCGTCAGCACCGTGCCGGGCGCGGTGATCTTGGTATCGCCCTCGGTGTAGGGATATTTCACGATCGCATCGGTGTTGGCGACATAGAGATCGTTGCCGACCAGCGCGACGCCGAACGGCGAGTTGAGATGGTCGAGGAAGACACTTTGCGTGTCAGGCACGCCGTCGCCGTTGCTGTCACGCAGCAGCGTGATGCGGTTACCCGGCCCGGTGTCGCCGCCGCCCGATGTCGCCCAGGACTCGATATATCCCATGACGATTTCCTTGGGCCGCTTGATCGCGGCCCCCTTCGGCGCCTTGGATTCCACCACCAGCACGTCGCCGTTGGGCAGCACGTAGAGGAAACGCGGATGCTGCAAGCCGGTCGCAAACGCCTTGGCCTGCAAGCCCTGCGCAACGGCCGGCGTCTCATCCTTCTTCCAGCCGACGATGCGGGCGATATGGACCGGCGGCAGCAGATATTGCTGGATCTCCGGCAGCGTCGGATTGGCACCGATTTGCGCCTTCGGATCGCCGCTGCCGTCATTGCAGCCGGCCAGACACAGCAACGAAGAGCACAACAGCGCGCGGGCAATCGAGAACTTCATCGCGCAACTCCCACACCGTGGCGATAGACCATGGCCCAGCCGAGCCAGCCGGTGACAGGCAGGATCAGCACGGTCAGCGCCGAAAGCACGAGCCCGGTTGGCCACACCGAGGTCCAGGCATCGCGCATGTGAATCATCGTGTTGAAGATCGCAAGGACCAGCGCCACCGCGTTGCCGATCAGATGCGGCCAGGCCGGCGCTTGCGTCCGCACCAGCCGGTTGCCGAGGAAATCGGTCAGGCCTACGATGGCCGCGAGCACGCCGAAGATGATGCCGACGAGCAGCAGCCAGGCGGAAAAATCCGCCCACATGATCTCGGCGCTCGCGACATAGGCGATGTCAGTGAACAGCGCCCCGATGAAGCACACGATCGGGATCGGCACCAGCATCGGATGAATCGGATGCCCCGCGATCTGCGCCGTGGAACGGACGCGCATGTCGTCTTGCACGGTCGGCCTCGTGACTTTCGCCCTGCCCGACCGGCCAACTCATGCTTGCCGTGATGGTTCCTGGACGGATCGATCGTGCGGGCGCGCCTGCATGTCGGCAGCCGCCGCCGCGTGGAAGGCGGCGATCCGGGCCGGATCGTCGAGCGCTACCCGAAGCCGACGCTACGCGAGGTCAGATCAGCGGAGCTCCCTGCCGCAGATTCATGTGCCGGTTGACGTCCTTGTAGAGCAGATAGCGAAACCGACCGGGACCTCCTGCGTAGCAGGCCTGCGGGCAGAAGGCGCGCAGCCACATATAGTCTCCGGCCTCGACCTCGACCCAGTCCCGATTAAGACGATACACGGCCTTGCCCTCGAGGACATATAATCCGTGCTCCATGACGTGCGTCTCTGCAAAGGGGATCGTCGCACCCGGCTCGAACGTGACGATATTGATGTGCATGTCATGCCGCATGTCGGCCGGATCGATGAAGCGCGTGGTTGCCCACCTTCCCTCGGTGCCCGGCATCGCGACCGGTTCAACCGAGTCTGCATGTGTCACAATCGCCTCGGGCTCGGCCAATCCTGGCACGCGCTGATACAGCTTGCGGATCCAATGAAGCTGCGCCGGGCTCTGCCCCCGGTTGCGAATGCTCCAGGCGCAGCCGGGTGGCAGATAGGCGAAGCCGCCGGGCCTGAGCTCACGCTCCCTGTCCGCCAATGTGAGGACCAACTGGCCGCCCAAGACGAACAACGCGCCCTCGGCATCCTTGTCCGGCTCGGGAACTTCACTTCCTCCACCCGGCGCGAGCTCCATGAGATAGTGGGAGAACGTCTCGGCGAATCCGGACAGCGGTCGCGCCAGGACCCAGACGCGCGTGTCGTCCCAGTGCGGCAGGTGGCTGACGACGATATCGCGCTGCACGCCGTTGGGAATGACGGCGTAGGCATTCGTAAAGACCGCCCGGCCACTCAGAAGATCCGTCTGGGGCGGAAGGCCCCCTTGCGGGATGTGATAGGTTTGCGATGACATCATCAAGCCTCGTGGACGTTACCGGGGTCAGCTTGCGGCTGTCCTGAGATCGAGTTGCATCGTCTCGTCCAGCCAATATTCTTCGAGATTGTCACCACCACCCTTTCGATCGACGACGAGGAACGAGCTTGCGTCCTTGAGGACCAGAAGCGGGTGATGCCAGCAGTTTCGGGCATAGTTCACGCCTTGGTTGCCCTTGGCGGCTAACGCCCGATAGCTCGATCGCGTGTGCGGGTCCGTGCAGACGACGACCAGCCAGTCCCCTCCATTCAAGGGCATGAACAGCTGGCTTCCAAGTGGATGGCGCTCCATCAGGCGAATGGCGATCGGCGCGGGCCGCGCAGAGGCGACAAACCAGCTGATGTTGATTTGTCCGCCTTCGGCGCCGACATCGATAGTGGCGAGTTCGTTGTAGCGCTCGGCATAGCCCTGGTTGATCGACAGGGGCGTCAACCCTTCCGTTTCGACGACCTCTCCGAACGGAGCGAACGCCTGTCTCGTCAACGGCTCAATCGAGAGTATCGCCATCGTCAACCGAATGCCTCTGCGCTCAAAGCGTCTGCAGACCCGCGACGGGAGCGTTCGCGCCGGCCGGATCGATCTGCACGTCCTCGCTGGAAGGAACGACCTCACCATCGAGGATGCGATGCGCCTTCGCGCGATCGAGGTCCCCCTCCCACGAGGCGACGACGACCGTGGCAACGCAGTTTCCGACATAATTGCCGAGCGCGCGGGCGATGCCGATGAACCAGTCCACCGACAGGATCAGCACCAGTCCGATCGCCGGGATGGCCGGAATGGCAGCCAGCGTCGCCGCGAGAACGACAATGGCCGAGCCCGGGACGCCATGAGCTCCCTTGGAAGTGAGCAGCGCGACGCCGAGGATCGCCAGGAGGTCGCCCGTGGCGAGCGGTGTGTTCGTCGCCTGGGCAATGAAGACCGCCGCCAAGGTCAGGTAGATCGAGAAGGCATCCAGATTGAATGAGTACCCCGTCGGGATGACCAAACCGACCGTCGACCGCTTGATCCCGAGCTGTTCGAGCTTGCGCATGGTCTGCGGAAGCACGCTGTCGCCTGCGGCCGTGCCGAGAACGATCATCAGCTCTTCACGCAGATAGACGAGCAGCTTGAACAGGCTGAAGCCCGAGAGCCGCATGATCGCGCCGAGCACGAGGACCACGAAGAAGAACACTGCCAGATAGAACAGGGCAACCAGTCCCCCGAGCTGCTTGAGCGAACCGATGCCATACTTGCCGACAGTGAAGGCGATCGCGCCGAAGACGCCGAGCGGGGCGAGCCGGACGACGAAGTTCATCATCTTGAAGATGATCTCATTCACCCGCTCGACGAAATCGACGACTGGCCTCGCGCGCTCGCCGCACAACGACATGGCACAGCCAAACATGATCGACACGATCAGGACCTGCAGAACATCGCCGGAGCTGAAGGCACCGACAATGGTCGACGGGATGAGCTTCATCAGGAATTCGGAGACGCCCCCGCCGGCGACCTGAGCCGCGGTCTGGCTGAATCCGCTGAGCGCCTTGGCGTCCAGCGTCCTCGGATCGATGTTCATTCCGGCGCCGGGCTGGAAATAATAAGCAAGCGCAATGCCAAACATCAGGGCGATGGTGGTGACGATCTCGAAATAGAGCAGCGAGCGAATACCGACCCTTCCTACCTTTGAAAGGTCGCCGGCCGCTGATATTCCCTGCACCGCCACGCAGAACACGATGACGGGCACCAGCATCTTGATGAGCTTGATGAAGCCGTCGCCCAGGGGCTTCATCTGCAGCGCGGTGTCCGGATAGGCCATGCCGAGAGCGATACCGGCCGCGAGTGCAACGACCACCTGGAAGAAGAGTGACTTGAAAATCTTGGGCATGGCTTTCCTCGCTCGCTGGGCTTCCATTTGTCTGGCTTGGTCGGCCTTTAGCCTTCGCCACTCTTATCGTTGGCGGCGACGCGAAGTCGCCGCGGACGGAGCCATTCGGTCGCGGCAGCACGCGCGAGGTCTCCGCCGGTCATTCGTTGACCAGCCTCGCTGCCAAGTCCAATATATAGAACGACACGATTGATAGGGTTTCGCTATGGATCTGCGCCAGCTCCGATACTTCATCGCGGTTGCCGAAGAGCGCAGCTTCACCCTCGCCGCCCGACGGCTGAACCTCTCGCAGCCGCCGCTCAGCCAACATATCCAGGCACTCGAGGCCGAACTCGGGACCCAGCTCCTCTACAGGACCAGCCGCAGGGTTGAGTTGACGCAGGCCGGCGAAGCCATGCTGGTGCGTGGGCGCGCGATCCTGCAGCAAGTCAAAGCCACCGAAGACGAGGTCCGGTCGATAGGCGCCGGCTTGGTCGGAACGCTGGATGTCGGCGCGACCGGCTCGATCTTGCGCGGGCGTCTCGCCGAGCTGCTCGCGGCCTACCGGAAGGTCGCTCCGCAGGTCAAGATGACCGTGCATGAGCAGGCGCCGGCGCTGCAGATCGCCGCGCTCCTTGGCCGTACCACCAACATCTGTCTCATTCGCGGCATTCCCGCGGAGCGCGACCTGACCAGCAAGCTGGCGTGGCGCGAAGAGGTCGTCCTCGCCGTGCCCCGCACCCATCGGCTGGCGCACCGCAAGCGCATCGCCCTCGGTGATCTCGCCTCCGAGGATCACGTCGTCCTGGATCCGGGCAGCTCGGATTTCGCCCGCTACGTGCAGAAGTGCTGTGTCGACGCCGGCTTCCTCCCAAAGGTTTCCCAGCAAGTCGTCGACGCCCAGTCGATCCCAAGTCTGATTGCCGCAGGTTTTGGTGTGGCACTCGTGCCGCAGTCGATTGCGCGGTTCACAACCACCGACATCGTATTTCGCCCGATCAGGCCCTCGCCCCCCACGGCCGATGTGTTTCTGGTGTTCAGGGAGGACGAGACGTCGATGGTGGTGCACAATTTCATCAGGCTCGCGCTTCGCTACCTCAACCACCGAAGAGCCTGAGCCAGGTCCACGTCATCGAACATGCCGGCAGCGGCGGGGCCTGTTCAGACCATTGCGATAATTTTCTTTGACCACGTATGGCCGTCATGCCGAAGGCACAGGGGCAAATGCCGCTGGTCGTCGGCGAAGGGCGACGTGCCGGAATGAAACGCCTAAGCTGTTGAGAACATTGGAGCGGGTGAAGGGAATCGAACCCTCGTATTCAGCTTGGAAGGCTGAATCCCTGCCCTCTCCAGCGCGATGACCCGGCGTTAATAAGTTATTGATATTGCTGTTTATACTGCAACAATAGCGTTTGGGAACGCTCCAAGAACGCGGGGGTTATTTTTATGGCTGTTTTGTATGAACGTTGTACAAGGTTGGCCCTCCCGACGCCCCCGCCGAAGTTCTTGCGCAAGTCGCTCCGGTTGACGGAAGACCATCTCTACGACGCTGTCGCCATGAGCGAAGACGAGCGGCTGGCTCGCACCGTCGTTGAGCTGGGAGACGACAAGTCTAAAGGACTGACGATCCGCATCACGCCACACAAGCCGATCTGGTACATCCGCAGAAAGGAGAAGACGCTTCGCCTCAGGGATGTTCGCGAGCTCTCGCTGGAGGACGCCCGATACGTTGCGGAACAGATCGCGCTCGGCGCCAAGCGCAATCGGGACCTGAACGATCTGCTGCACGTTCTCCTCGAGTACATCCCTCTTCCCAGCGACGGCAGCGCCTTCCGAGATCGCGATGTCGAGGCCAAGCTGGACCACGTGCTGGCTTGCCGGGACGGCGCATGAAACACGTCGAGGCACGCCCCTACGCCGACCCGGAAGCCGCCGGCCGTAAGCTGGTCGAGCTCGCCGCCAGCATCGAACCCGTCCAAGACGGCCGCATTCATATCGAGAAGATCAACGCGCCGTTCCTGTACACTTTTAAGGCCACCGGCGAGGAGTTTGGCGCCGACATCAGGTATGCCGTCGAACGCGGCTGGCTCGAGCTGCACGAGAGCGGCACCTGTGTCCGTTTCTTGACGATAGAGGCCGCCAACTGAGGCGGCCTCCGCGTATTCTTGTGCCTAACGCTTGAGCTTACCGGGCGCGTAGCCCGCTGCTCGGCGCTACCGGAGCCGTTCAAGCGCATCTGGTGGCAGGGAGAATAACCCGATGCGCCATGGTACCCGGAAACGGGACCATTGCTCTGAAACGAATGACCCGGCGAGAAGCTGGAGGCACCCCCACCAAATCCTCCTCCTGGGCCGCGCGCATGAGCCGCCGATATAACAGCCACCAATGCAGCCACGATTACGAACACGCGTTTAATTGCCCCCCTTTTCTCCTTTGATCCGCCATTCGACGATTCGACGGCTGTCCCAGATCGGGGAAAGTAGAAATGGGCTGACGTGTTCAAAATAGGTAGCCGCAATGGCATCAACATGAAAGAGGCAGTTTGCGATCTCTTGAGCGGTCAGTGAGAAGAAACGATCGCCGCCAAACTGAATGCCAGCACGCAAGCAGCTGCCAATGACCAGAGGGCAATCGCAATCTGCTTAGGCATCGCGATCTCCGGTTCGCTCTAGGTTTCGACGCTCCTGGCTCGGCTTTCCACCTGACGCGGCAGCAATTGCTGCAGGCGTTTTTCGAGCATGCTCTTTCTCTTGATAGGGGTGCGCGCCGGCGTCGCGTCGACGTCTTTCCGCAACGCCCGCAACTCTTCAGCGGATAGGAGCTGCAATTCGTGCTTTTGCTCCATGGTCGCCTCTACGACCGTCCACGCCACCTCAGGCAAAACTAACATGCGCGTTAATGGTTCCAGCGGAGGAACCTTGTAACGCGTGAGGCAGGTTTTTTGAGTCACATGAAGGAACATTCAGAAAGGAACTGATTTCTCCCTGTGGAGTCTCCTCCTCAGGATAGCGCGCGAAGGCCTCAGCTTTCCTCCCTCAGCGCTGGGGCCTTTTCGTCGGGCGGCTATCGGATTCGCTTTTTCCGGCGTCTGCGTCTATTTCATCTTCCTGCGTATGGCATACGAGCTCTGCTTGGCGATCGCCAGCAAGCAGGTCCCAAACGGGCCGGACTGGATTCATGAGGTGAAGCACGACGGCTACCGGATGCTAGTCATCCGGGAGAACGAACGCGTGCGTCTGTTTTCCCGAAACGGCAGCGACTGGACCAACCGCTATCCCTGGATTGTCGAAGCTGCTTTGAAGAACCGGCAGAAGCAATTCGTCATCGACGGCGAGGCCGTGATCCTGGGTGTTGACGGCATCTCCGATTTCAACGCGCTTCATTCCCGCAGGCACGATCACGAAGTCCAGCTTTACGCCTTCGATATTCTCGCGATGGGCGGCGACGATTTGCGCGCTCTGCCTCTACACCTCCGGAAGACAAACCTAGAGAGGCTATTGGCGCGGCGGCCGGACGCGATCACGGTGGCACCATTCGAGCGCGGCGAGATCGGCCCTGACCTCTTTCGGGCGGCCTGCCGGATGGGCCTAGAGGGCCTGGTCTCCAAACATCGCGATCGGCCTTACCGCGGCGGGCGGCAAAAATTCTGGATCAAGGTCAAGAACCGTAGTCGCCCCGCGATGGAGCGCGAACTGTGACGGTTTGGATTTACGATCAAGGTAAGGATCTGAAGGTCTTTGCCACCGAGGAAATCGCTCAGGCTTGGCTCGATGAAAACGATCCGGAAGGCGTCGCCTTCGAGTACGATGTGCTGGAATGAGGGCGTCGGATAGTGGCCCGCCGCAGTCATCCCGCTATGGATCGCGTGACGGACGCGTTGTCGTGAGAAGGCCGGTATGCCCCGCGGTTCCGGGACTGCACAGATTAGCAAGCCTGGCTTGGGCTCTATCTATTCTGCGAACAGCTTCTGCCTGCCGCACGCTGAAGGCGGTTAAGGTGAGATCACGCCGCGCGGCCTGCACCTCGTGCAACGCACGATCGATTGCCCCATTAGCATTGTGACCAGCCACTGAATTAGTTGCTCCAGATGATGATCGTCCAAGGTCGGCTGTCCCTTGGTAGGTGCGGTAGCCTAGGAGCGCTTGTGTTGGATCGAGTGTCACGCCTATGCTGGATGCCGAAAGCGTCGATACTTTTGCGGAGGCGGCTCAACGTTCGACAAGTCGCCCTCTCCGAGAATAGCGGGAACGAGTTCGTCGCTCACAACCTTCTCCATAACAAATCGCACAAGCTTGGAGCGGGAGATTCCGCGCTCCTTTGCTGCCTTCTGCAGATATTCATCGTCCAAAGGAATGACGACATTTTTGATGGCCACAAATGTGTCCCCCGTAAGTCTCCTTGTTCGCATTTGCGCTCGTTTGCTGACCCGCAAAATTGGTGAGAATTGGAAAACACTGTGACAATAAACTAAGGTATGTACGCCGAAGTCCTGCAGACCGAGGTTCGAGGAGAATGCCCCCGAGAGCGTGGCGCTCGAATATGAGGTTCTAGAATGAACCGGATCGGCCGCAGAACGGTCTACGCCATGCTGGTGATTGTGGTGTTGCTGTTGATCTAGCAGTTTCTTGGGTCACTCTAGCCTAGGCTTGAGATGCTAGAATTTATCACTAGAGCAATAAGGAGGCGTCGCGCAGAGCGGTACATCCGGGCATTCCCGGATGATGAGCCGGCCGCGATGGTCGTGGTGGTAGCGTTGGAATTGCGGGCCAAGAGCCCCAGAGAGGCAACAGAGATGTTCGCGCGCCGGCCGCTCAGCGATGCTGAACGGGCGCCGATCTCCGCTCGCTGGGAGCGGACGTGGCACGGGATCAAGTAGAAGGCCCGCCAGCGTGAACCGGCGGGTCCGTTGTCGTGCCGCTGTACCCCCGACAGCTGACACCGCGATGGCCTTAGCCTTCTTCGGCTAAGGGCCCATGTGTGGACGGCTCCTGGTTGGCAAGGAGAATCTTCACTTTGCGGCGTTGGTCGGAGCGGCCATGTGTTCGGCCTGTTTGCGCGGTTCACGTGACCGCTGGCCATAATGCCCTCCGCGGATCAGGTCCCGTTCAAAAGCACGCATTCGGAGATGCCGTGGCCCTTGTGGGTTGTCCTGATCGCCGGATCGACCGGCGCTGCATAGGTGCTGTTCGCCCTTGCAACCGTTACGTCACACCGGCATGTCCGGCGTAATCTCATTTACGCCATGAGAGCGGCGGGTTCCTTGTAGCGTTCGTTCCTCGCCATCATCGCCCAGCCTATCCTGGCGAGTTTGTTGGCAAGCGCGATGGCAGCGACCTTAGTTGCTCGCCGCGCCAGCAATGCGGAGAGCCAGGGTCGACGCCCCGTTCCATGGATTTTGGCATAGCGGATCACGGCGAGTGCGCCGGCCGTGAACAGGCTGCGCAAAAACGGCGCCCATACCTTGGCACTCTCGTGCCGGTGGAGGAGCCGTCCACAGCATCAAGAGCGGACATGCCGGCCGCACAGCCTATCAATGAAAGCCCTCGATGTAAGCGCGAACCGAGGCAGCATCGCCAGCCCAAGCGGCAGAGATACCAAGTGCATGGATTTCGGGAGGTGCCCCGCAATTCGGGCCCTTGCGCGTGTCCATCATCATAGAAGCGACCGCTTCGTGTGCACGACCAGCCCGCAGCAGCGCGAGCGCGTGTTGCTTGCACCGTTTGAGGTATTCTTCTCGCCTGAGAGGCGTCGCATTCCTAGGCATTGGCGTCCCGAGGGGGCACCCTGTCGTCAAACAGGGCAGTGACGAAGCTGGTCGGAACGCATGCTAAGCAGAGTGGTCAGAAAACGCCAGTTTCTGCCGTGGGCCACTTGCGAATTGAAGTGACCGAAGCTCTCCCACAATCTATAGTCTTGGTGCATGGGCGCCACGATCGATGAGAGCCGTTATGGCCCCTCAACCCATATCAGATCCGCTCGGCGCGGATATCGTGCGTGCGCCGCCTCGCCGAAAGGCGTGGTTCCATGATGCCGATGTCACAGCTCGTTTGAGAGACGCGAGGATCGTTGAGCTTAATCAGATGCGGTTGACGACCGCTTCCCGACCGATTTGGGTCAAAAGGCGACTTGATGAATCTTTGCGATTACGATGCTCTTAAACTTGGGCAGGGCTCGGGTAAGGCGACGATTGTTGGGGCGTTTGGCCTACATCAACGCGCTGTCGACTTCGAAAAGCCTAATATTACGCTCCTTCATAAAAGCCAGAAGTCATGTCGCAATTCAGCGAATATCGAGGCTATAGATTGGGCTTAGTCCAGCGCGTGCTTGACTGGCGCGTCAAAATATATGTGGGGCCTCAAGTCTTGCACACCCAACCAGATAGCGCCTCGGCAACCACAAAAGAAGAGGCACTGGCCAAAGCACGTGCGATTATCGATCATCATATCTTGAGATGAAATCAAATCGGCTTGGGCGTTATCGCGGCGGCTTAGTCCGCTGCTTATTCAGCAACTGACATACCCATCGCATAGTTGGTCGGCGGCTCAGGGCCATCACCGGAAGCCGCAGGTCTTCGCCTTTCACGTGAGTTCCTCGAGCAGAGCCTTGGCTTCCTTCAAATCGCGGGTATCGAAGCCTTCGGTGAACCGGTTGTAGATCGGCGCGAGCAGCTCGCGGGCCTCGTTTCGCTTGCCTCGATCGCGCCAGAGCCGCACCATGCTCATAGCGACGCGCAGCTCGAACGATCTTGCCCGCTGCTTGCGGGCGAGTTCGAGAGCTTGAACAAGGCTTGCTTCCGCTTCCATGGATGCTCCGAAAAGCAATCGGAGTTCGCCTTCAATTCTGAGCACGTCGGCCTGCCAGAGATAGATGCCAACGATGCCGCTCGTATTCGCGTGGTTTGCGTCGAGGGCATGTTTAAATTGCCTTCTGGCGTGCTGCGACTGCCTGGTCGGGGTATCCCAAGGCCCATAGGCTCAGTGCCAGATAGGCAAGACCTGACGAGTGCGGATCCGCGAGGTAAAGCACCGAAAGAGCTTGGTCCATTTCGACCCTGTCGATTGCAAGGATCTGTTCCAGCTGTGCTTTCGCGGCCTCGAACTCGCCCATTTCAAGCAGCGAGGCGCCCATGGCGCGGTGCGCGATCAGTCGCGCCGCGCGGTCGCCGGTTTGCGCGGCCATCCCGGCTATGCCAAGGGCAAGATCGAGCACGCGATCAAGATCGCGGCCGCCATCGTCGAGCGCCTGCCCAAGGAAGGCTGCTCGCCGGAGACGACCTCGGGCAAGCAGGGCTTTCTGCACCCGGTCGGCATCGAGGGCGCGCTGGAACAGGCGACGCTCTCCTTCATCGTCCGAAGGACTATCCGCGCTCGACCTACACGTTCGAGGTGCGCGAGCAGTACCGCAACATGAAGCAGGTGATCGACCGTCACCCGCACGTGCTCGAATACGCCATCGAGGCAATCCGCCGCGCCGGCCTGCGCCCGATGCGCACCGCGATCCGCGGCGGCACAGACGGCTCGCGCCTGTCCTTCATGGGCCTGCCCTGCCCCAACATCTTCGCCGGCGAGCACGCGTTTCATTTGCGGCTGGAATGGGTCAGCCGGTAGGACATGGAGAAGGCGGTGCAGACCATCGTCCACCTCGCGATGATCTGGGAAGAGCGGACCTAGCGCCTCTTATAGTTATGCATGCCGAAATGGCCGGGCTTGCGCCCGGCCATTTGCTTTGGGCCTACGGCACCGGCATTGCGCGGGGGTTGCGATGGAAGCGATTGGAGCTCGCCATCCAATTCGGCAGCGGTTCTCCGTCACGATGCCGCCCGCCGGCGACGGCTGCGGCCCAGGCTACCGCGGCCCCGATCAAGGTCGCGGCCGCAACCGAGAAGGCCACGATGATCGCGTTGCGCCGCGCGCGGTTGATGGCCGTCTTCGAGACTGCGATGAGCGCGTCGACCCGTCGTTCCGCGTCGGGCGCCGCAAGTCCCGTGAGCGCGGCCACCTGCTGCACGAGATAGGTCCGGTCATCGGTGCTGACACCGCTGTGGCTCGATGACGTCATCAGGATGCGTCCCGCTTCGGCGCGGGCTTCCCGCAGATCGGTGTTGGGGGGTCGCCGCGGCGCGCGGAGCAGCTTGTCGAGCTCATAGCTCAACAGCGGTTCGGCGGCGGACATGTTGCTGGCCGAGCTGCGCATCGGCGAGCGGTCGATCGCGGCCGCGCCGAGGAGCGCGAGCAGCACGGCGCCCAGGAGCACCGCGAGAGCCCACGCCGTCAGGCCGTGCAGCCCGTCCCGCCGCTCGCCCTCATCCTCGATCGTTGCAAGGGCGGGCGCCGGGCGTGCGGCCCGGCCGGCGATGTAACCACCGAAACCGAAGCTGAAGATCGCCTGGATGATCAGATACAGCCCGGAGAGCAGCGCCAGCGCGGCTGAGGCATCACGCCACGTCGGCGAGGCCGAGCTGACGCCGAGGCCGATGGCAACGCCAAAGCTGACCAGGATGAACGACATCGCGCCGGCGGCGAAAGCGCCTGCGAGCACCGAGCTCCATTGGATGGTCCGGCGGTCCTCGGCGGCCACCCCGCCCTCCATGACTTCTTCCCGCATGAGTGTTTCAATAGCCATTATCGTTCTCTCAGCGCAGGCCGAAGAACGACAGGATCGCCATGATCACGACGATCAAGCCGATGAGATAAATCAGTCCGTCCATGGTCCCTTCCTCCTCAAACACGTCTAATCGGGAGGAATGAGGAACGTTCCTAATTCGGAAATTCCAGGAAACGAACCGCCGGGATGCGCATTTGCGTGGGCGAGTCCGAAGGATGAAGATTGTGGGTACAAAGGCCTCAGCCGGCCAGTCCCGAGCTGGGGCCTTTGCCGCATTTTGCAGCCGGCTTGCGCCGGCATTCGTCGCGCGGTTGAGCACGGCTGGCTGATGATCCACGAGAGCGGGTCGTACGTGAAGCTATTGACGTGACGGCTCGCGGACGGAGTGTCAAACCTGTCGTGCAAGCGCCCTCGCGGCGGGTCAGCACATCTTTACTATTGCCGCCCTTTTGCTTTTGGGTCGTTCATCGTGGCGCCGGGGTTAGCCGACCTGGGACTGCTTGACGCACCCTGTCCCGTCGTAGCAGCCGGGGAATCTCCTCCGCCGCTGCCTCCGGCACTGGCTCCGCTTGCTCCGCCATCTCCGCTTCCACCTGCGCCCGCGCCGGCGCCCGCGCCCGCACCCGCTCCGGCACCCGCCCGCCCGCACCACCTGCCCCGCCCCCGGCTCCTCCGCCTTGCGCCGAGGCTGCGGCAATCGATCCGAACACCAATGCGGCTGCTAAGGCAATCTTTGCGATTTTCATGTTGGTATCTCCTTGCTGAAGTTTGCATGCAAACCGAACGTCGCAACGATCGTTCCTAAGGCAGCGCCAATCCAGAGGTACTGCCGCAAGGGTCTAAGCGCCTGATCTTCCAGAGCTCGAGCGCCGCTCGCGAGCAACCATCAACGATCGACTGGGTTGCAGCACCAAACAGACCCTGAGGTCGTCATGAACAAAGATCCCCTACTGACACCCGACGATTTTCCAATCGAAGTGCACAGGGAAAAGCTCAAGAACCAGAGGGACGAGCCGGTCGCCCCTGCCGAGACGGAAGAGCTTGCGGGGGAGATCGCTGAGCGGCTTAAGGAGCAGGCCTATCAGGAGGAGCAAGATCGTTGGTCGGCTTAGAAAGCTGGCATGGCCGAGCCTTTGACTGCGGCGAAGTGACATCGCGACCGGCCATACCGAGGCGGTCGGCAGAAGCATGGATCAAGGTGAAGAACCGGAGCCATCCCGCGATGGAGCGCGAGCTATGACAGTCTTCGTATACGTCAACACCGGCAAGCAGGCTGGCGATAAGGACCACATTAAGGTGTTCGCTAACCAGGATGCCGCAGAGAAATGGTTCGAGGAAAACGACCCTGAGGGCGTAGCGTTCGAATATGAGGTTCTCGAATAAACGCGCATTCGCCGACGTGGATGCGCCTTCTGGGCCAGTAGGCCGGGTGGGCCGGCCAGCGTGAACCGGCGGGCCTGTCACAAACCTGTGGCATGAACTCTGCACAGTGAAAACCAACTGGGATTTCAGTGCTCGGTTTGAGAACGAAACGCTGCCGGCCATCACGGTGTCGGTCCAGTCCAGCATGCCTACCTGCTCCAGCAAGCGGTGCTGCTCACGGTACAGCAGAGATTGTCGAGGAACTATACCTGGACGGAAGCGCAGGGCTTGCGTCTTTCCATTGCTGGCCATCCCGGAAAGTGGCCGGTGGCAACGATTAAGCTGGCGCAGAAGTGACGGTGCCCACCGGCTTATGTGCGCTGATCGTCGTTCATGGCACGAGCAATTGGTGCTGCTGCGCTGTGGCAGGCGCTTCATCTGGCGCGGACGGCCGACGTGAGCGGAGGTAGCTGCGTTGTTCAACTCAAAAGGCGATCTTCTGCTCAGCCTCAAGGACGCGTTCGCGCAGTGCTTCCAATTCGGCAATCTGAGCAGCGAGCGCTTCGAAGCGGTGCCGAAGAACAGCGACAGCGGCATCCGCTCGACCGCCGCGATTGCCCGCCTCGGGCAAGTTGGCCCATTCGAACGGAGCTGCCGATCGCATTGACGCTGGGGAATTCTGGAAATGATGGAGACCAGTCATGGCCGGACCTTCCGAGCGGGCGCATGGGAAATGGAGTAGGAAGGCCGCGCCGCGCTTTTTGCATAGTGAGGCAACAATTAAATCACACAAAAGCCAAAAAAATAAATAAAGTTAATTCAAATTAATCACGAATTATAACACTCGCGCCGGAGGCTCGGTCGTGCGCCGTAGTGCTTTTTCCCCGGCTCCTTCCAGTCTGCGCTCCTGCCGAGCTGACCAAGCCGCTCTTCAAGCTCGCGCTTTGCTGCGATCAGCCTGACAGCTAGGACGCGCCCCACGTCGGTGTGCAGCGCCCACAACTCATCAATGGACATCGCGTCAAGGTGATCTCGATCCATGCCACCCGGGTCCCTGCAGATTACCCCAAGCTGCGTGGCTGAGGAGATGCCCAGCGTTCTAGGCCAAGCTCAGGCACGGGCACTGTTACAATTAAGGCCCCAATATTAAATCACATTAAATAAAAAATATATAATCAATTTTATGATCGCCATCTGCAATCGCTTTAAAAGAGGGGCGGCAGAGTAACGCCGCCCACGCAGGCTGCACGGCGAAGGCCGCCAGGAGGGCGCCGACCAGTCCCAGAGCCAGCCAACCGACCGCCGCCGAGATGACGCGGTGGCCATGGCCGTGCAGAGTGCGACGATGAGGGCCATGCCGAATTGGATATCGATGGTATTTCCCTCAGCATCGCCGTCTGCACAAGTCGGCGAGGGATGCGGAGACTTAGCTGCGGTTGAGAATGTCACGAATGTCGCCGAGTACCGAACTGCTGCTCCACCGCATCCGAAGCTATAGGGCCGATGGCCTCTAGCGCGGGGCGGCCAGGCCTTGAAACCACAGGAGAATGCGTCCCCGGCTAATTAGTGAAAGGATTTCGAGCGACGCCATCCTGGCGAGACGCTCGAGGATCTCAAGTGCGCGCCTCCTTTTCGAAGGAGAACAGAATCCTGCTGCGGGACTGGATGGCGGTCGTAGCGACCGCGGGATGGATCACTCGCCATGCAGCGACAGGCTGATGCGCGTAACGATCCCGTCCCAGGCGCGCTCTTCGCTGGCCGGATAATTGATCAGCACGCAATGGACCAGCCCGCCGGAGAAGTTGCAGCGGTCATACCAGACCTTGTCGCCCTTGTAGCTGGAAACCGCAAAAAACCGCGGCGTCACCCTCCTGTACTGAATGCGCGGAGGCGGACCTTTTTTCGCGAGGAAAGCAGCGGGCGAATCGTTCCCGACGTTGGGAGCAGCCTGTATCGTAAGGTCGGCGCGGCCGTCGGCGGTCCGGAAGCGTTGCCCATAACCGTCCGGTCGGCCCGCTTCTTCGGTGAAGATCGAAGAAGGAAAGGCGACCGACGTGCCCGTCTGCGGGATGCGGTAGGTCGTCCACGTAATGGGCTGCGCCGAAACCGAAGCGGCCGAGACAGCGACTGAAATGACGATCGCCAGAACTGTCGCTTTCATCGAAGCTCCTCCTTCGCAGACCCCGCCGAGAGATAGGCAATGAGACGGCTGCACGCCCTGCACACCAGGAAAAGCCGCAAGGCCGATTACGTTCCAAGAGGCCATCAATAAGCGCGGCCAGAGCTACTCGCCCTCCTCGACCTCGCCGGAATCGAGAAGCGTCAGCGCAGTCTCGATCTTGGCGAGGAGCGGCGCGATTTCCTCGCGCTCGTTCGGCCCGGGATCGCTCTCTAGCCGCCCAGGAGCGCCTGCTTCCGCGCAAGCTTTGCGACTGTGGACATCAGGACTTCCTCCGTTGCTCGGCCGGCAAGTTCAAGAAGGACATGGCGTGCCGACTCCGCCGCCAGTGGCCAACTCGGGTTCGGGCCAGTCTTTGACGATAAGAAACGCTAACGCGGATGCGCCCGCACGTGGACGCGCAGACCCGGATCCAGCCGCTGGTAGGCGATTTCGCCCTCCAGCTGCTGCATGAGCAGGAGCACGATGCGGGAGCCCAGTCCGCCCGGATCTGCTCCCTCGCGGAGGCCGACGCCGTTGTCGGAAACCGACAGATCGATGCCGCTTTCGCTCGAGAACGCGACCACGATATGGCCCGGCCTGTCGCACGGAAAGCCGTACTTCAACGAGTTCGTGACCAACTCGTTCGTGATCATGCCGATCGCGAGCGCGTGGTTGTTTGCCAGGTAGACGTCCTCGCAGACCACCTGGAAAGCGATGGGTCCAGACGGAGCCAAGGACTGGAAGACCTTCTCGACGACGTCGTTCAGGAAGTAGCGCATGTTCACCTAGCGCGAATCCTGCTTGAGCGAGAGGTGATCGTAGACCTCCGCCATCACCTGCAGCCGGCGCGCCGTGGCTTCCAGCGCGGCCGCGACTTCCGGCCCGCCGTGCCTTGCCTCCAGCCGGATCATCCCGCCGAGGATTGCGAGGTTGTTCTTGGTCCGATGCGCCATCTCCTGCAGCAGCACGGCCTTTGTCTTGTCCGCCAGCATGACCCGCCGCAATTCCGCGCGCTGAAATTCCGCGACGGTGGCCGTTCCGGCTGCGGTGGTCGCGAACAGGGCGTTGGTCGAAATATAATCGATGCCGCTACTGCCGGCGTAACTGAGGTAAGCGCCGACGCCGATGGCAATGATCGCTGCGAATATTCCGGAGCCGCGGTCGAAGATCAGGCCCGACAGAAACACGCCCGGGAGGAGCAGGAAATATCCCGCTGCCCCGGTCTGCATCTGCAGGGCCATCTGCAGCACGGCGCAGGCGACCATGATGCTCGCTGAGATGCCGTACGGACGGGGCTTGGAAGCCGGTGCTCGAGAACCAGCGGGTAGAGCCTGTTCATGGATTGAAAAACCACCCCTATGGCATAGCCGTTCCTTGCCCGCAGCGGCAATTCTAGGCAACCAGCTGGCATGTCCTGCAATCTCGACCGGAACCGGTCACTGGTCGAGGATCCCGCATGGCGGAGGCGATCAGCCGCTGCCGCATCTCTCCAGCAGCCCGCGACCGCTCCTGCACGGCAGCCCTCCGCGCCGCAAGCTTCGCCAAGCCGCAACCGGCTCCGAAACCCTGACGCCTTCGCGAGCCCAGGCCCTTGGGGATTTCAGCAGGCGTCATAAGACCAGCCAGAACAGGCTTCCACGTCGGCGCGCTAGCCGTCAGGAACGGCTACGCGTTTTGGCCGTTCGACATGCGTAACAAATGCTATCGGATATGAGCACCAGTGAGCGTACTTCTCGTCGAGGACGACCCTTTGATCCGCGAATTCGTCGTCGAAGCGCTGCGCGAGACGGGCTATCACGTGATCCACGCGAGCACCGGTGAAGAGGCGCTGGCCTGGTGCAAGCGCCACGTCGCGGACGTGCTGGTGACCGACGTCAAGCTGACCGGCCAAGTCGATGGGTGGCAGATCGCGGAGCGCTGCCGAGAGCAGGATCCGGACCTGCCGGTCATCTACGCGACGGGCTTCTCGCCCGCCACACCACGCCCCGTCCCCCGCAGCCGCATCGTGAAGAAGCCCTTCCATCCAGAGGAGATCGTCCGCACGATCAGGGAGCTCGGCGAGGAAAAGGGGGCGCCGCCGGGTTAGCTGCTCTACTCGTGGCCGAGCCTTTCACGCGCTCGCCGTAGCCCACCGCCGTCGGATCCGTCGCTTCGGTGCACCACCCCTTCCCGCGGAAATCATCCTTTCGGCAGGCCCAATTCCTCCACGGCCCGACCGCAGATCTCAGCGGGGTCCTTGAGGCCGGTTTGACCAATCTCGATGATCTTCTTGGCGATCAGTTCGGTGAGAGGGTCGTTGCGATCCTGTACGCCAATCCTGCGCAGCGCCTGTTCGTAGGCTTTCGAAAGCCGCGTGATCTCTTCAGGCCCAAGAGGCGAGTTTTGAAGTATTCGGTAGATGGCCATTGTTGTCCCAGCAGGGCGCAGCGTAGCACCGATCTGCTGAGGGGGCATTGCATCTTAGCAGCCAATTTTAGCTTTCGCAGACTCCCCCTGCTTGCGTCCTGTAAGCGTGCGCCAAAAAGCGCGCCGCAGACCAACGGGAGCTCCGCGCCTTTCCGTCCGAAAATCTTTCGGCGGCGCAGAGGAACGATAGCACCAGCGCCAGGTTTTCCCGACGCCTCTGCCCCAAGGGGCGAACCCCGTACTGGCCCCAGCTCATAGCCCCTGCCCCCGAGCGGGGGCCTTCATCGGAAGCGAGGCGGAGGCTTCGGCGAAGCTCCCGCCCTTCCGAATCCTTTGCCCCCCAGAGGCTATTCGTCTTCGCCTACAGCAGCGGAATCCTCGGTGCCGAGCAACTTCAGCGCGGTCTCGATCTTGGCGAGGAGCGCCTGGATTTTGGCCCGCTCGTTCGGGCCGGGATCGGCTTCGAGCCGCGCCAGCAATTGCTCCTTCTATTCCAGGAGCTTCGCAACAGAAGACTCACCGCGGAAACGTAATCGACGTCGAAAGGGCCGCTCTCTGAGCGGCCCTTTTCCTAGTTCACCAGCTGCGGGTGCCGAAGCTGAAACCGATGCTTGGGCCGCCGCCGTAGTAGCCATAGCCACGATCGTAGTAGCCTGGCCCACCATAGTAATCGTAGCTCCGGCGGACCACATAGCCGTCGTCTCCGCCGTAATAGCGTTGGACATAGCGGGGACCGCGGGTCCGGTAGCAACGGCCGAACTCGTTGCAGACGAGACGGACCTGCTGGATGCCCCCAGCCTCCGTCGTCGCGATGGCCGCAGGCGCGAGCGGGGCGGCATTCGCAGACGCCGCCATCAGGGTCGCCGTGAGTGCTCCTAACACGATGGTCTTCATGGATGTTCTCCTTCCGCTGCTAGATCAGTCGATCTCTTCGATGATGCGACGCTCATGGGGTTCGACGATGTAGGTGCGGCTGTCCCGGTTGATGTACCGGTACTCGCGAAGGGTCGGAGAATCCCGATACACCTCTTCCGGAAACGCCTCGATCTCGACGCCTTCCGGCACGCGCTCACCGGTGCGGATCTCGGTACGGACCGTGCTGCCGGTCGTCCGACGCTCGCGCTCGACCGGACGCGCCTTGGCGTGCTTGCGAATCACCTCGCGATCGCGGTCGCTGAACGTCGCCCTGCGCTGCTCGCTGCGCGCCGGCGCCGACGCGGTGGAGCGGCCGGAGTAAGGTAGGACGGTCACGATCTTGTAGCTGGACGGCTCCACGATCACGATCTCGTCCTTCACCAGCACGAAGCTGTAGCCGCGATACTGCGGCACGATCTCGACGACCTCCGCCGGCAGCGGCTGCAGGCGGACGTCGCTCGGCACGACGGTGCCCACCGACAAGGAGAAATTCACGTTGGTGAGCGGCTGCACGTTCAGATGCGAGATCGACGCGCTGATCCGGGTCCGCTGCTGATCGTTGATATTCACCGAAGCATTCACGTTGGCGTTCGACGAACGATCGGCGGTGTTCTGCTGATTGTTCGGCTGCTGAGCGGCGTTGGTCGAACCGCTGCCCGTCGGCGACTGCGCCTGGTTGGTGCCCGAGACGGATGGGTTGGCACTCTGCGTCTGGGTGTTGGTGTTCGAAGGAGGATTGGTCTGCGCCTGGTTCGAAGGCGTAGTGGTCTGGTTGGGCGGCTGATTGGTCTGGGCCTGGTTGGTCGAGTTGTTCGAGGCAGGCGCCTGCGTGGTGTTGGTACCTGTACCGGAATTGGACGTCTGGCCCGCACCGGTCTGACCGCCCGAGGACGGAGACTGCGTCTGTGCCGGATTCGTCGAAGTATTGGTCTGCGCGTATCCCGAAGACGAGCTGGACGGTGTCGAAGTCGAAGAAGGCGTCGTCGACGTGGAATTCTGCTGACGCTGCGCAGCCGGCGGATTGGAGCTGGACGTGCTCGGAGAAGATTGTGCGAAAGCCGAAGTCGCGATCGCGACCGCAGCGGTCGTAGCCAACAATAAACGCTTGTTCATCTGAAATCCTCCTAATGGTCGCCGAACAACACCGGACGAAGGGTCGGGTTCCAGAACGGGAAGTTTCAGCAATTCGACTGAACGGCGCAGCCAGAAATTCCTTCCGGCTCACAGAAGAATTCCCGCAATGCAGCGGCGCGACGATCGCAGATATCGGGAACAAACGGAACCTCGCGCGAGCGCGCTCGTTGGCAGGTGACTACTTACAAACAACGAGGAGGACATCTTGAAGAAGCTGATCGTATGCGGCGCTCTCGCCGCCTTCGCCCTCGGCGCTCAGGCGGCGAGCGCCGCCGAGTTCTACATCGTTCGCGACGCAACCACTAAGAAGTGCACGGTCGTCGACAGCAAGCCGACGACGACCACCACGACGGTCGTGGGCGATGGCGTGTACAAGACCAAGACGGAAGCGGAGTCCGCGGTGAAGACCACCAAAGTCTGCACCGAAAAGTAAACGCTTATCGCAGGGCCAAGCGGCCCGGCGAAAACGTTCTGACAGCAATTGGAGGAGAAGATGCCTGTACTGATTTTATGGGCCGTTCCTACCGTGCTCGTTGTTGGCGGCGTCGGCTATTGGTTAGCTCACATGCACTGAGCGAACAGCAACTCGCATGAACGGCTCGTCCGCAACCGGGCGAGCTTTTTTTGGACCCGCGAAGACCGCAAAGAATAGGGCCCCTGGCGGGGGCCCTATTCTTTAGTGAGCGCTCGTCGCCACTAGTTATAGTCGGAGTATTTGAATCGCGGGAGCGCCTTCAATTGCTCCTTGTTGCCGCTCATCATGGCATGGTCGGGCACCCAATCGTTGGCGTTGCGGCTCGTGGTGGTCGTCGAGGCCGCCCCGGTGGTCGTGTCACGCGCGGTGGTGGAGGTGCTGGTCGAGCTCGTCCGGACAGGCTCTTCGACGAACTTCAGCTTGTCCATCGAGACGGCGATATCGTGCTCGCCCATGCCGAGGAAGCCGCCGATGCCGATCACCACCGCGTTGATCTTGCCGCTCTTATCGACGAGCAGCTCGTTGATGTCGCCGAGCTTCTCGTTGGCTTCGTTGTAGACGTTCAGGCCTATGAGCTTCGAGGCGCGCCAATTTCCCTTGAGCGCCATCTTCGCGTCGGCTGGCTGGGCCGTGGCCGCCGGCGCGGCGCGATCGGCTGGCTGAGTGGATTGCGCGAACGCGGCCCCGCCCATCACGGCAGCGCCAACCAGAGCGACGGCAAGAAATCTTTTCATCGATCATCTCCTCCAACGTAAGAGCCGCATCGTTCAGATGCCGGCGCCAACGCCCAGAATTGCCACTTTGTTCCCGAGGTTCAGAGATGCGCGCGCCACCAAGATTTGACCACCATTGCAGCATCAGCATCCCTATCGATGTTCGGTGGTCACAGGCCGGACGGAAATCCCCTTGCCTTCGGAGCGGAGACAAGCCTCCGAGAAATGTGGCCAAACCTGCTTCGAGCAATCTTCCGCTTCCTTCGCGGAGTCGCTGGCCCGCTGGACCTTCGGCAGGGAGGAGGCACTTCGTTCGCGAGAGCCGTCATTGCGAGAAAGGACAAAACCTGCCCTTGCGGAAAGGATCGTTCTCATGCGCGCCTCCTGATCGGCAACGCCGAGAGTCCAGAGCCGTTCCGACGGGAATCGAAACGAGACGCGTCCCTTCTCGAATGCTTCGCGCCCCCTCTCGGCTCTAGAACTGATCTCAGGGGCGGCACGGGCGGCACCCTCCGCGGGCGACCAGCTTGCGATATCGATTCTCGTACTCTTTCGCCATTCGGCTCGCAGCGAAGCGCTCCTCCACCCGGGCACGGACTGCTCTTCTGTCCAGCCGCTCCAATTCGTTCACCGCCCTGATCGCCTGCTCCTAACCGTTGACGATGAAGCCGGTGACGCCGTCCTCTACGACTTCCGGGACCGAGCCCGAGCGATAGGCGATCACGGGCGTTCCGCATGCTATTGCCTCGATCATGACTAGTCCGAACGGCTCCGGCCAATCGATCGGAAACAGCAGGGCCGCTGCGTTCGCGAGGAAAGGCTGCTTCTTCGCGTCGTCGACTTCGCCCACGAGCTGGATCTTCTGGCCATCTATGTGAGGTTCGAGGTTCTTCTTGAAGTAGGACGTCTCCGCGCGAGGTATCTTGGCGGCGATCCGCAGCGGTAGCCGCGCGGCGCGTGCGATGCGTATGGCGGCTTCCGGTCCCTTGTCCGCCGTCAGACGCCCTAGAAAGGCCACGTACGAACCACGTTCGTAGGACGGCCTAAACAGATCATTGGGCAGCTCGTGCCGGATCGTCGCGATCCAGCTGGCGTCCGGAAGCTGCCGACGCTGGTTGTCGGAAATAGCGACGAATGGCGCATTCGGAAAAGCCCCCATCACATCGGAGAGACCTGGAAGGTCAAGCCGGCCGTGCATCGTCGTGAGGAACGGGACTTCCGTCCGCCGCAGCACCGGAAGCGGCAGCCAGTCGACGTGGGAGTGGATCACGTCGAAGTCGACCGCGCGCGGCGATGGCCTCGATCGGCAGCGCGCAGGCGGCGTTCGGATCCGCATCCCTCCGCCCCAGGCGTAGCGCGCGTGGCGTGGAGCTTTCCCTTCGTTTTGGAGTCCCCGCTTGCGAACAGGGTGACGTCGTGTTCGAGCTCGATCAGTCCATCGACCAGCCAGGCGACCACCCGCTCCGTGCCGCCGTAAAGCTTCGGGGGACGCTCTCGGCCAACGGAGCAAGCTGGGCGATCCGCATCGGCTAGGCCCCGATCACGAACCGCAGGGCAATCACGATGACCGCGGAAATAAGGTATGAAATCGCGAGCAGCGTCCAACCGGGCCTTGTGCTCTCGCGAACCACGCGCGCGACGAGCATCTTCATGCCCGTCAACATTCGTCCTCGGGAAGCTGGTGCAGGTAGGCTATCCCGAAGCTGGCGAGTTCTTCGGCATCGCTCTCTCGCTCTTCCCGTCTCCTTTGCAGATAGCGCTCAAGCAGGCAGCGGCGGCTGTCCTGAACGTCGACGTCAGGGTGCGCCGCCCGGTATACGGTCCAGGCCGTCTCTGCCGCCGTTCTCACCGTGACTTCGTCGACCATCCTCCCGCTCCAAGCGATCGCACCCAGTCGCTGCCAACTCAACGCGATGGCGAAAGTTTCCGGTGTTTCCCGAAGCTTCGATACCTTTGGCGGAGAAGCGCTCGGTAGGTCTATCAGGTCGCTTTCGCCCGCGCGCGCTCGCGAGCGGCTCGGCGGCGTTGGGCTCGACCAAGCCGTGCTGAGTCCTGAAGGCGAGCCGCATCAAGAGGCTGGATCGTCCTGATGTCACGCGCCGAAGGCGCACGAACTGCGATCTGAAGTACAAAGGCCTGCGCTGGCGAACCGGGGCGTGCCTCCAATTGCTGACTCGCGTTGCCCCCCGCTTTGCCAATGAGTAAGCCGACCGGATATTCATGTCCCGGATAGAACCGCGACTGCACGGCTTAGTTGGGCGTCGCCCGCCCCCTGTGGAGGCTCCGCTTGTGCTGGTCTACCCCTACCGCGCAGCCTGACGCCAGCGCGGGGCGGCGGATCTAGGTAGGGACATCCGCCGTCGCGTAGAACGGGCTCTCGTTTTCGCGATCCGTATCCGCCTTCTCGGACCGCCGGCATTGGCCAGCGTATTCAGTGGAACTGGTCTCCTCTCGCTCTAGAGGCAGGCTGAATTGAAAAACGGCACCCCGAGTTTCATTGGCGCCCGCCCATATGCGTCCCCCGTGCGCTTCCACGATTGAACGGCAAATTGATAATCCCATGCCCATGCCACTGGGCTTGGTCGTGTAGAATGGATCGAAGACGTGCTCAAGGCTCGCCGGATCCAGTCCCGGCCCCGAATCTCGCAAGCTGACGAGCACGCCATTCAGGGCATCTCTGTCGGTGCTGATCAGCAACTCACGCGGCTCCTCGCGGACGGCGCTCATCGCTTCGACGGCGTTGATGATCAAGTTGAGGACCACTTGTTGCAGTTGGACCCGATCTACTCGAATGAGCGGCAAGCCCTCCGCGAGGTGCGTCCGCACCGAGACGCCGTTCTTCACCACTTCGCCATGGGTCAGAGCTATGACCTCAAGCACTGCCGCGTTGATCTCCATTTCCTCTCGCCGCGGAGGTGCCTTCTTGATAAGCCCTTGGATCCGACCGATGATCTCGCCGGCTCGCAGGCTATCAGTTATTATCCAACCAAGCGTCTGGCGAATCCGATTCAGTTCTGGCGGTTGAGCATCAAGCCAGTTCAACCCAGCCTCTGCGTTGGCGACAACCGCCCCGATCGGCTGCTTCATTTCGTGTGAAATCGAAGCCGTCAGTTGGCCCATTGTCGTGACGCGATTGACGTGCGCGAGCTCCATCAGCGCTTCGCGGTAGCGCCGCTCGTTTTCGCGGGCTTCCGCTTCCGCCCGCTTGCGCTCGGTCAGATCGAGCACGAACGCGACGCCTTGGTCTCGCTGTTCATCGAACGCCGCCGAGCCGATCAGCACGGGCACGCGGCTGCCGTCCTTGCGAAGGTACTCCTTCTCAAAGGGTTGCACCGCGCCAGTCCTCTTTAATTCTTCCTGGGCGCGTGCGGTGCGATCTCGCCATTCCAGCGGCGTGAGGTCCGTCCAGCGCACACGACCCGAGATAAGATCCTCGCGATCGTATCCCACCAGACGCAGAAACGTATCATTGGCCTCAAGGAGCCGACCATCGAGCTCCCAGATGTAGATTCCGATGATGTTGGCATCGACCAGACGCCGGATCTTCGTCTCACGTTCTTCGAGCTGTCTGTGCTGTGCCGCTAACCTTTGCAAATCAATCTGCACCGCGTCGCGCAACTGATGCAGGAGTCTGAGGTAGGGCTTGCTGTACTCGTTGCTTTTGTTGTCGAGAACGCAAATCGTTCCGAATACCTCGCCATCGGGCCAACTGATCGGTACCCCAAGGTAGGAAATCATCCCCAGCTTGATGTCAGGGTTTGATTTCCACGCTTCGTCGCGAAGGGCGTCTGGAACGAGCAGAGGTTGGCACGTCTTCATCACGGTTTCGCAATAAAGCCCCGTGTTAAGGGGTGCGAGTTCATTCGGTTCGTAGGGGTTCCCTTTGGACTCGCTGGATACGAAAACTTTGATGTTGGGCGGCTCTACTCGCATGATCAAAGCAGAAGGAACGTGCATGATCTCGGCAAGCACATCCACGACCTCTTGCCATTTATGGATGATTTCAGAAGGTACTTGGATAGAGTTGTAGAGCAACGGTTGACCTCACCGAGTGGCCCGCCGCGGACAACGCGGCCAGGATAGCCTTTCGCTTGCCATCGGCGCGCCCGGCGCCATTTCGGGCAAAAGTCTCGCTCGACATGCCCGCTGGACCTGGAAGCCACTATCGCTATCAGCGCCGAGCCGAAAAGGCGGGCCAAATTGCCGGACTCCGCCGTCAGGCAAGCCACTGAGAAGGACGCTGATCTTCGTCCGGCCCGGCCAAGGCGCGCTGAAAAGCAGCTTATCACAGCCTCGACCAGGATGTCCCGCAGAAAGGGCGGTGCGAGGCTGGGTTGAGCTTGAGGGCTTTGATCCCGAGCAGGTTCCAATGCTCAACGTCGAGACCCGTCTTGAGAAGCTCGGCAGACCGGGACGCCTGTTTATTCCGAGGTCATGACAATGCCGCCGAAGCATAAGTCGCGGAGCGTTGCACATTTTCAGCCCGCACAGCCATTGGAGGTAGTAAGCTGGTCGATCAGAATGACTGAAACATATTTCGCGTTTACTTCGATACGATGAGCGGGGGCGAGAAGTGTTCGAGGTCTATCACAATGGCAAGCGGGAATTGCCCGTTCTAAGCACAGGAGCTACGACACCCGAAGCTTACTCTGCAAACAACTGGCGCAAGAGCAGAAGCGGAATCCGCAAAATAAGCGACGAAATTAGGCCAAGCGTCCAGAACGGTATTTCGTTCGTAGCCTAGAGGTCACCAACAAGGAACGATTTAGTTTGAGCGCATCGGCCAGCGGAGGTGCTCCACGAGCAATTCTGCAGCGTCGCCAGGACTACGCCGTCGTTGCAGCCGTACCCGGCGTTCCATATCCGGAAACGTCTGGCCATCAGTTGCCGACCCACGCGTTCGCGGTTCGATCTCCCCTGAGTCCTCACCCGCTCTCCCTGTGGCAGTGGCGGACACCAGCGAAGCTAAAGCTTATGGTAAGTAACGTGCGCCGTCGCAAACGGGATGCCAGCACGGCCAGCACGGCCGCGGACTATGCAAGCTCGTTCATCGATTCCATAAAACCAATCGTCGAAATTCAACTTGAGCGATTTGCCGTCCCCTTGCGGTGTATCGCGCGTGTATTTCCAATGGAATGCGCAACCAGCTTGCTCCCCAATGGCTTCACCTTCCAGTCGGTTTTCCAAGCCGGTGTACTTGCCTTCCTCACCCTTTCGGAACGTCCAATGCAGAGTATCACTATGACCATCGTCAAATGTGTATGACTCGACGAACAGCACTGTATCCGTGTCCGCATCTAGTTCGCCGTGACCAGCAATCGTTGCGCGCTTCAGTAGTCCACCAACTAGACTTTCGAGCACTGCCCAACCTTCTAGCCGCCCGATGAAAAAACGCTCGGGAAGAAACAGCGGCGTTGTTCCTCTAAAAGCATCGATCGCCATTGGTAAACCCTTCGAAATGCATCTAGTACACTAAATCTCCTTTCTCCGGCTGGTTCCTACTTGGCTCTCCGGCACATGCTCCGCTCGGAGCGGTCAACCATCCACAGCCCGCCCTTGCATTTATACGATCGGAGTTAATACCGCTCGGCAATCGGTTCACTGTTGATGCCGGGTTTATCGCAGGCGTCACCGGCATAGCCTTCTTTGGGCAAGACCGGCGTTGCGATGACCTCTTCTTGTCTTGAAACTTCGCGACTTCGGGCGGATACTTGGATCAAGTCCTTAGCCATCATCATTCCGAGGAAGACGATCATGGCGATCCAGATCGTGATGGACAGCACCGGTGACAGCCGTCACTTTTTCAATCCAGACGACGCACGAGAGCTCGCGAAGGGGGAGCGGCGGTTCTACGAACTGACCGATGCCGGCTTCACCGCGGCCGTCCGGACGGGTCCGGGTCAAGTTTCGCAAATGCGATCGTTTGACCCGAACGCGGAAGAAACCGTCTTCTTCCCTAGGCTGGTCGGCGGGTGATCGGCCCGCGTCATGTTGGGCTTCAGATCATCTCGCCGACATGAACGCCGGCGGGCGAGAGCCGTTCGGGCTCTCTTCATCAGACACGGCGCCGAGAGAACTCCGGAGGGCCGCTCGCTGCAGCTCTTGCGGACGTGGCTATCGCCGGCCCAGCGTGCACAGTTCGCGGGAAAGGGCTATTTCGAGGTCATCGGTGGCGACACTGGCAGGCAATATCGGATCTACGCGGGCGCGTCGACGAACGTCTGCGAGATCGACGAAAAGGGCCGCCCTACGCGCGGCCTGTGTTTCATGCCGCGTGGTAATCTGCCGGTCGGAGATATTATGCTTTCCCAAAAGATCGCGCTGGATGCTGCGAGAATCGCGCGCTGGAGGTAGCCAGAAGGTTCGTACCGACCGGTTTCATGTTTCGACTCCTTGGTTGAGCCGCCACGGTCCTCGCTTGGGTCATCGGCGAAAGTTGTGCCGTATCGGAGATTCAGGGCGTGCCTAATGGATCGGGACACCTGTCTGCAAGGCCCGCACGAAGCCAGCAACTAAGCTGAAAATTCGAGGCTACGTCGCTGTCAGTGTAGATTTTTAGACTGCCGTCTCCTTCGACGGAGCATGAGATGCCGTTGCAGACGACGTCAGTTGGCTCGAACAGGATTTCGCCCGAACGCCGAACTGGCCGAGGCATGAGACGCAGTTCGAATTCTGCGTTTCGGCGGTGCGTACACCGACGGCTCCTCCCCCGTTCGCTCGACCGAAGGATCAGCCCCTCCCATTGGCGAAGCCAAACCAGGCGAATGGGAGTGCCAGGACACAGAGCGCCGCCATAGGAAAGAACGCCGCCCCGGCATAGGAAGCATACAGTTCGCCGGACAAGAAGGTTAGTACTGCCGTTAGCAACCCCGAGCCAAACGCATAGAGAGATTGAGCAGTTGCGGCGACGCTTGCTGCGACCAGCGTCCCCATCATTCGCATGCAAGCGAGATGAAGCAGAGCGAACGTTAGTCCGTGCAACGGCTGTATCAGCGAGAGCAGCAACACTGAGGTGGTCACGCCTGCTACGGACCAGCGGACGATTCCGGCCGCAGCTGCCAAGATAGCCGCGCCACGTACGCCAAACCTATCCAGGAGCGCTGGACCGGCCAGCATGAACACCAACACTTCAGCAAGCACCGATTCCGACCACAAGAAGCTAATTGCCGAGGTGCTGATGTCCGCATCGCTCCACCTGATCACTGCAAATGCATCGTGCACGGCATGACTGCCATAGATCAAAGCCGATGCGATGATCATGATGCGAAACTGCGATACGCTGATCAGGGCTTTCATCTCTGACACAACAAAGGATGGCGACCTCTGCGATCGGGCTTGCCCAGGTAGCAGTGCAGTGGCGCCAGCGGCGGCGATCAGGAAGGCGGCGTTCATCCAGATAACCGGAGTGAGATCGGCTGGGCTTACGAGTTGTCCGGCGATCAGTGTTCCCAGAACGAAAGCCGCGGAGGCAGCCCCCCGTATCCACCCATACTCGAATGGCCTTCCCGCCAACCGAGGTCTCACTGTATTGACCGATAAAGCATCAGCGATCGAGGTGGTGGGGGCGAGAGCGGCAGCCTGAACCAACGCGACAAGAAGCAAGAACCAGAATTTATCGGCCCAAAGCAATGCGACGGCTGCTGCGGCCGCCACGGCAGCACAGCCCGCCAGCACGAGGCGCAATGACCCGAGCCGATCTGCCAGCATAGCAACTAACGGTCCAAAAACGAGCCGCGTCAGCATTGCGGCAGCCAGGATCAGACCGATCTGGTGAGACGCCAGAGCTCGCGTTTCGAAAAATTTTGGCCAGAACGGAGATGCGGCGCCGAACGCCGCGTAGAGGGCGACGTAGAGGACTATATAGGCGATTGGTGCGGGAATGCGCACAGGGTCCTATCGGTTGCTTTATAGCCTGCATGCGTGCGAACGCTGGTGCCAAGGCGCAAGTCAGATCGGAGGACTGGCTCCCAAAGCGAAGTTGGCCCGCACAGACCACTCGGATCAACTCGGATCCGCACGCCGTGCTCGCGAACTGTCGCCTCCGTCTCTGTTGTGCCAGCACTCCCCCGAACGAGTACTGTAGGTCAGTCATGCCGACCAACCCCTACTTCGCTCAGAACGAAAGGACCTAGCATGAGACCCTGATCAGAGGGACTTCGAGCGATGCCATCCCGCCGACACGCGGGACGATTCTCAAGCGCTTGAAACTCCCGTCCATTCCGGCCATTAATTCCGCGGTCTTTGCCTACCAGCTTGGCGTTTATACTCCTGTTGCGTTGGAGTTTCCGGTGCCGGCCTCCCGCCCCTACAGGAAGGGCTATCTGAAGCTGTCCTTCGTCTCATGTCCGATTGCACTCTATCCCGCAATCTCGGCGGCCGAGCGTATCTCGTTTCGGCAGGTCAACCGCCGAACGGGCCATCGCCTCAAACACAGACTGATCGATTCAGTCACAGGCCAAACCGTTGATGCAACAGACAAGGCGCCGGGGTATGAGGTCGGTGAGAAGGAGTTTCTGCTGGTCGAGGATCGAGACCTTGAGCGGGCCAGACGCATGCGCTCGGCGCCTGGTGAGGAGGAGCTTACCGCGCCACGCCACCGTAAAAGCCCGCCAACCGCTCCCGCCGCCTTGGCGACCAGGCCGACGAAAGCGCCTGCGACTATGAGGATGAAGACGGGGAACAGGAGGAAACTGTCCTTCGCCCGCGGCCGCAGAATACGCGCACGATCCAGATCGAACGCTTCATTCCCGCAGGGCAGATCGATGCGCAATATTTTGAGAAGCCGTACTACATCGTGCCGCGGGAGGAGATCAGTCAAGAATCGTTTGCGGTGATTCGAGACGCAATGAGCCGGGAGGCGTTGTCGGGCTTGCGCGCGTGGTGCCGTCCTCGCGCGAGCGGCCAGTTCTCCTCGAACCGGCAGGTCGCGGCCTTCTCGGCGTGACGCTGCGCTTCGCGCAGGACATCCGAAATGAGGCGGACTATTTCAGCGAAATTCCGGAAATGAAGCTGCCGTCCGAAATGATGAAGCTCGCGCAGCACATCATCGTCGCAACTCTCTATTCGCGAGTCGGCGTTGCTTTGCCGGAACGCAATCAAAAAAAGAGATGATGAAAAATACAGCTTTACGCGAGTACAACAGGACAGGCCAACTCGGACTAGGCTTGCCATAATAGCGATGGCCACGCTGGCCATCTGTAGAATGTCCGTGTTCAGAATTATGCCAAAGCGATTGACAAACGGTTATGAGGTTGCGAGCAGCCGGTATTGTAGTATGCAAGTTGCGTCGAGAACGCTATCGAAATTCGGCGAACAATGGCTTGCGCAATACGCCGGGCATCGGCTGCAACTTGGCCAAGTAGCGGTCGACGTCGAACTAAATCATCCCCTTCTTCGTGGCCCGCAAGCTACGAACGTAATACCCTTGTCGCTGAACCGTTGACCTAATCTCGTCGCTTACTTTGAGAATTCTTTTTCTGCTCTTGCGCCACTTATTTGCAGAGTAAGCCCCGGGTATCGCGGAGCCTGTGCTTAGAACGAGCAAGTCACGCTTCCCATTGCGATAGACATCAAACATTTTTCGCCCCCTGCTAATGCCTGTCGAAGTAAACACGAAATATGTTTCGATCATTCTGATCGAGCAGCTTACTACCTCGAACGCCTGTGCGGGTTGCAAATGTGCAACGCTCCGCAACTTCAGCTTCACGACGTGCCAAGCCTGCGAACACGGGAAGCTCATGAAATCGGGACAATAGCTGTCCACAGACCTTCACTGGACAAGATTGAGCCTACACATTTCGAATCCCTGCTCTGTGCTATGCGCCGGAACGGCGGGCTTGGATGGCGATTCCTTCCGCGTCGATGGAGTTCGTGATGTTGATGTTCCGGGAGCGACGCCCCGCTTATCGCACGATCGAAGGCTGGGCTCGGTCGGTGTTGTTGGAAGCTGGCGCCATTCGTGAATGCGAGGAGCATGGTTGGATGCAGGACCGCACGGATCCTCATGCCCGCGATCGCGCGATCGAGATCGCCCGAGAGACGCCGCCGTACGGGGTCTCGCCAGAGGCGGCTGCCGTCGCCGTAGCGGAAGTCCTGGACGGGATCGGCGACACTTGTCCCGAGTGCCGGCCCGAAGACAGGCACTGACGACGGTCTCTTTGGTTCGGATTCTGCCTGAACGCAGGTCTGGCTGCGCCCCGCTGAAATGACATTATCGCAAGATTGGCCCGACGTGCTAGACGAAGTCCGTCCGTCTTGCCTTCAGAAACTGTCTACGCCCAGAGATCTTCCAGCAGTGCTTTGCTTTCCTTCAAGTCGCGAACGTCGAAGCCTTCGTTGAACCAACCGTAGATCGGCGCGAGAAGACCGCGTGCTTCGTCAACCTTATCCTGATCACGCCAGAGCCGGGCGAGACTGACGGCAGAGCGAAGTTCCCAGAGTTTCGCTTCCTGCTGGCGAGCAATCGCAATGGCGTGGCGAAACTCGGTCTCCGCCTCGGCCTCGGCGCCCGGCCGAGCCGCCAGCATCAACTCGCCTCGTCGGCGGTGCAGTTCGGCCTCGAACCATCGCACCCCCAATTTCTCGGTGAGTGCCAAGGCGTCGGATAGTTGACCGAGGCCGGTTTCAAATCGCGCAGCCTTTGCCCCGGCTGCCGCGAGCTGCGCGAGGTAGAATGGAAGAGTCCACACTGCGCCGGAGGCCTGGAATCCCTCGATACCGCGCCGCAGTAAGTCCACCCCGGCTTCTGCGTCGCCGGCCTCGGCCAGCGTCCAGCCGCGATATGCCGTCCCCATCGCGAGAAAGAAGGCAAAGCTCTGCTCGGTGGTGAGCGCAACTAGCTCCTCCGCCCGTCGCCCAACCATATCCGCATCATCGAGCACGAAATGCAATCGGCAGGCAACGCTCAGCGCGAATGCGAGGCTGATCGGGTGGGACGACTCGCGCGCCTCTGCCAGGGCGTCACTGCTCTGCACGCGCGCCTGATCGGCGAAGCCAAGTAGGCCACACGTCAGCGACAGGAACGAAAGCATCGCTACGCGGGCGTTTTCTGCGAACAGAGCCGTCAGAAAGCGCTGCTGCTCCGGATCGTAGAGGGCGAGCCCCCGCTCAAGATGGGTACGCGCCAAGGCCAATTGTCCGCGATGAAGCCAGCTGTCGCCGACTGCCCGATGACCGGCGACAAGAATGGCCGCGTCGTTTTGTCGTCCTGCCAAATCGAGCAGGTCCTCGGCGATGCGATGCGATCGGCCCGTTTCACCGCGCACGTGATAATGCACGAACTCGCCCCAGAGCGCCTTGAGCAGGTTCGGCGTGTCGTTCAGTGACTCGCAGAGGCAGCGCGCCCGGGCGTAGGCCCTGCCGGTCTCTTCGGCCGCATGGCCCTTTGCGGCGATCAATGCGCCGCCGAGCGCGAGTTGAAGGTCCGTTTCGGTACCCTGGCGCCCGGGGGTGTCCGGCAGATGGGATAGCAGATCGAGCGCCTTTCGCATCTGCACGATTGCTTCCGTCATTGCCGATCGAGCCTTGGAACGCTCACCAGCCTTCTGCCAATAGGAAACCGCCTTTTCGATCAGACCCGCATGCCCGCAATGGTGGGCGAGAATCTCCGGTTGCTCTTGGATGCCCCGAGCGAGCCTCTCCTCAAGCGTGCCAGCGATCCGCGCGTGCAACTCGCGGCGTTGGCCGCGCAACAGTGTGCCGTATGCCGCGTCTTGGACCAGTGCGTGTTTGAACAAGAAATTGGCGTCGGGCGGTTCGCCACGCCCAAACATGAGCCCGGCGTTGATCAGCCGATCGATCGCCGCTTGCAGCTCGTTGTCACACCGCTGTACGATCGCGGCAAGCAGATCGTAGGAGAACTCGCGGCCAATGGCCGCGCCGACTTGGGCCACCTCCTTAGCTATCGGACCGATTCGGTCGAGCCGCGCCATCAACGAAGCATGCAATGTGGCCGGCACAGCAAGTCCGGGCAGGGGCGCGAAAGAGATGGCTCGCGCGGCCCCCTCGGGGCTCGTTTCGAGCACCGCTTTGGTCAACTCCTCGACGAACAGCGGCACGCCATCCGTTCGTTCAGCAATTTCATTGACGATTTCGGTCGGCAGCGTCCGGGTGCCAGCCACGCTCCGGATCAGCGCAGCGCCCGCGTTCTGGTCAAGCCGGTTCAGCACGAGCAAGCTGACGTGCGGTTTTCCGGTCCATACCAACTGGAACTCGGGGCGGCAGGTGATCAGGACCAAAACCGGTATGCTCGCTACTCGATCGACCGTCCGGTCCAGCAGCTCGCGCGAGCTCGGATCGATCCATTGCATGTCCTCGAACACGACCATGATTGGATGTCTTTGCGCGAGAGTTTCAAGCTGGCGAGCCAGAGCGGCGAAGCTTCTCTCCTTCTTTTGTTGCGGCGTAACGGTAACGGGCAGGTACAGATCACCCTTCGGGATCGACAGCAGCTCGGCCAGGATCGCCACGTCCTCGTCGGATGGCAATGCGGGGGATAGCAGCACTCGGAGTTTGTCGAGCTTCGCCCTCGGTGTGTCCTCACGATCGAAACCAGCCGCTCGCTGGAGTTGTGCGGTGAAGGGATAGAGTGCGCTTTCCTGATGACGTGGCGAGCAGAAATAGCGCAAGCAGGTGTGCGGCTCGCGCTTGATACGCTCCTGGAGAGCCGCCACGAGGCGCGACTTGCCGATCCCCGCCTCGCCGACTAGCAATATTACTTGACCGGTACCCGCCCCTGCACGGCGCCAGCTCCGTTCCAGCCGCGCGAGTTCTTCCTCACGCCCAACCAGCGGGGCGAGAACTGAAGGGTGCAACGCCTCGAAGCGGCCTTCCGCTGTTCCCTCATGCAGCACCCGCCAGGCTTGCACCGGCGCGGCGAAGCCCTTCAGCGTGACCGCGCCGAGATCCTCGTAGTCGAAGAGCCCGCCGATGAGCCGCCGCGTGTCCTCAGCGATTACCACTCCATCCGGCTCGGCGAGGGCCTGGAGTCGAGCGGCCAGATTCGGCGTCTCGCCAAGGACCGCCTGTGCCTCCGCCGCTTCGCTGCCGATAAGGTCACCTACGATGACGAGACCAGTCGCGAGCCCAAGGCGAACCCGCAGCTCGAACCCGGGTGGGGCTCCCGACGCGTGCCTGGGCGCGGCGATCTCAAGCGCAGCGCGCACTGCGCGTTCGGCATCGTCCTCATGCGCTGAAGGATGGCCGAACAGGATGAGCATGCCATCGCCGATGTAGCGGCTGATGGTGCCACCGTATTTGCGGACGACTGCCGCTACGCTATCGCGGTACTCGGCGATTATGTCTCGTAGATCTTCTGGATCGAGCTTTGTCGCAAGTCCCGTCGAGTCGACGAGGTCGCAAAACATCACTGTCAGCTGGCGACGCTCGGCGGAAGAACTTGGTGCGGGTGACAAGCTCGAGCGCTCCGCGACCCGTGCCACGATGGACGTCGATGCGCCCGCCCCTGCTGCTACTCGCAGCGTGAGTGCTGCGCCACAGTCGCCACAGAAGTTCTTGCCTGGCGGATTGTCGGCCCCGCACGCCGAGCAGCGAAGGAATAGCGGCGCGCCGCAGTCGCCGCAGACCTTCTTTCCCTCTGGGTTGACTCTGCCGCAACTCGGGCAATCCATGCCGCACCCGATCGAATTGCTGACCTACATGAGTGCACGTCGGTCTAGGGACGAATCTTCAGAGCGCGCTCTCTGAAGATTCTCTCGTCAGCTGCCTACCAAGCGCCAAGGATGATCAAGCTCACGATGGTCAGGAAGTAGATACAGGCGATATTCGCAGGGAAAATGAGCCAGCCGGGTGTCATCGTTGCCTCCCGAGCGGTTGTCTCTACAAGCTTAAGCCGGCAGGCTCGACAAGAATTATGAAGTGGCTAACACTCTGCAGCTCAAGCCTATTTTCAATCTAAGAAAGTTGAACATAGCCTGTCGCGACCCAAACGCGAAATGGGTGACGATCAGCAAATGCCTGCACCTGTAGGCAGTCCACTAACTACCGCCTGCCGAGTCGATGAAAGGTCCTCTCGCGCGTCGCCAACCGACTACGAACAAAATCCAACTGCAGCGCGGAACGACTTACTACTAGCTGCAATGCAGACCGAGATGTCGCGCTGAGGCCGTCGCTCCACGTCTTGGCCGCCAGCCAGTCGCGCATCGGTTGGAAGAGCGCTCAAAGCGCGGGCACAAGGCTGAGCGTGCCGGGCGTCGCCTCACCCCAATCTGTTAGCCACCAGACCGCATCAGAAACGGATCCATTGACAGAGCTAATCGGTCCGCAACTTGCGTGGCGGCCGGCGTGGACTGCTGGTCGGTAGGCAGCGAGCCGAGAGAATTGACGGCCAGCCCGGTCCCAACGGCAAGAACAGCTATCACAATCGCAGAGAAATATTCGATCCTCATGGCGATGATCCTCCATCGCTATGACAAGACAATTGTGTTCGCTGAAAATTAGTTCCGTTGGCAGGTCGATGGTTGCGGGAAACGGCGACAAGCTTGGCCGGACTTGAGGGGTGCTCAGGCCGAAGGGCCATACGCGGGTCTCTCAGAACATTCCGATCGAGGCGAAAAGCGCAATCTCGATTAGGACAGTGAGGCCCATGATGGCGACTGTAAGAATTGCTTCGCACGGCGGTAAAGAGGTCATGGCGTGACTCGCATATTGCGAAGCCCCGAAGCCCACTAGCCAACCTCCTGATGGCGGAAATGTTTCGGGTTCGAAGGGCGTTAAGCACAATGCCTAACGCATTTCGAGTTCCTTGATCGCCAAAGCCGCAATTTCTGCCGGGGCGAGAGCCTCCGTTTGGGCGATCCTGATGATCTTGCTTGCGACCTTTTCCGTGAGCGGATCGTCGCGATCCTTAACGCAAAGCGTATGGAGCGCCTGCTCGTAAGCTGCCGTGATGCGGCTGACCATTTCGGGCTTCAAGTCGGCGGTTTGTAATCGCAGGTAGGTAGACATTTCTTGCCTCCTAAGCCCACGCGGGAGAGCATGATAGCACGAGGAACCGATTGGCTATCGGAGAACTTCGGACGCTTGGAGCAGCGGTATTAGTGCAAAGCCGGGATCAAGGTAGCATGTCGCGCGTTACGCGGCGGCAGGATACCCGTGCATGGCAAGGAGGCTGTGCACATCAAGCCAACGGTGGCAGCCATGGCGGACATCCCTCCGACCGCGTCCGTGGTCCATCCCCCCAGTTTAGATCATCCGGAGCATCGCCGGGCGATCTGCAACGAGACTGGTGAGCAACTTCGCGGCACCCTCACGGACGATCTCACCCCACTACCATTGCAACCCACTACCATTGCAACTGCAAAATATGGTGGAGCGGCTGACCGAATTGGACGGCAGTGCACCGTCGGCCGCGCATCGCCAGGACGATACGTCACCCCGACCACACTGGAATTTTGTGTCGGCGCTTTGGCAGGTCTTACGACGCGGCCTTTAGGGCGTGACCGCCCTCTTTGAGGATATTTCACCCGCACGTTTTCCGACTTTGCTCGCGCGGGACGCCGCTGACGCCCTCGAAAAATAAGCAAGAGGGAAGACCAAGACTAGCCGCCTCCGGTGGCATTTTCCTTGTAACTGAGCGCTCTAGCTCAGTATGCCCATTCGGGGCTAGAACGCCCCGCGAGGTCCGCGTCGCCCTCCTTACCGGACGTGTTCGCCCAGGCCAACTCGCGCCATCGCGGCGAACTACTCAATCACCGCCAAATGAAGCTTACAATTGAGATACTAAAAGTGTAACGCAGGCGATCAGCGTCGCCGTGCTAAGGGTCACGACGACGAGAGCTTGTTCGCTGCGAGCTTGCAGATTGTCATCGTCCATTGATCCCAACGCCAAGAACACGCATCGGTTTCCATCTATAGGGAAAGACCGCCTTACTGTTTCGGCTCTCGAACTCAGAAATGTCAACCGACCGTCCATTGAGGGGCATGAGCGCCGGCTGGGACTGACTGCGCTGGACGCGCCGAATAGGCCCCCTCCGTTGCGCCTGCTTGAGGTTTCGTGCAGGTCTCAAGGGTTGTGCGGTGCTCAGCTTGTCACGGCACACAATACAACTTCCAGCATTGCTGCTGCCAGCATTGCTGCTGCCAATTCCGGATGGCTTGTTCATCAAATTCCTCCGCAGAGACATCCTAAGAAATCTTGAGGAATGGGTGTGGGACGCGGTCACCATGCTGCGCTCGGCCGAACTGCTCGGCGCGCACCGCAACGAACTGATCGACCTCGACGGCGAGCAGCCGCGCCTCGACGTGCCACTCAAGCGGGTGAAGAAACGGCGAGTGATCCAACAGCCGCTGCCGAGCCTCGCGGTGGAGATCATCTGCGAGGCCTTGAAGGGCAATAACAAGGATTTCGTATTCGCCAGCCCGCTCGACAACAAGCCGATGCACCGCAAAGCGATGGCTGACGCGCTGCGTGGCGACAAGCGCAAGGGCAAGGTGAGAACGCCCGGCATCTGCCAGTTGCTCGGCCTGCGGTCGTTCACGCCACACGATCTGCGGCGGACAGCGGCGAGTTGAGCGCGTCGGATCGGTCAGCCGATGGCGAAGATTGCGCTTTGCTTGGACCATCTCGTGACGACGGAGGACGGCATCAAGCTGCCACCCGTGACCGGCAAGCACTACGTCCACGCCGAGGATCGCGAGGTGAAAAAGAAGCGGGAAGTCCTGGACGCGTGGGCCGCAGAACTGCGGCGGATCATCGGCGAGCCTCCTGTGAAGGCCGTTGATCCGAAGCTGCTGCTCGCGGCCTGATCGCTCCGGAGCCCGATCCGATCTTTTGGCTCGGGCTTTTTCTACGAAACACGTTGAAACCGGTGTGCCTATCGAGCGCGTGAAGAAACGATCTGCGCCTTTAGTGAGCGCTTATCGTCAATCCATTTGAACGCGCGGCTTAAAGCTTCTGCTTGCCCTCTTGGCCCACTTTGGTGATCCCAAAAATGGGTTGTCGCTTTGTGCTAACGGTTCTTTGCTCAGCACTCAGAACTTGCCTGCGAAGCTGCTCAAGCTCAGCGCGCTGAGCAACGAGCACCTCAAGGCGTTGGTACAGAACAGTCGTACGGCTGTCCGCCTGACCGCGATCACCCATTGCACGCCCATAACTGCTTTATGAGATGGCCGCCGTTGGACGCTAGAGATCGCACAACGTGGCAAACGCTCCGAGGCCCGGCAGCAAGGGTCGAAGTAGCGATGCCAACGCGCTGAATTGGCCGCTTGTTCCTGGCGGAAGCATGGGGCGTGAAGGGCTCGGACGCAGTCAAGTCATGCTGATCGCCGCGAGCACCATGCAAACGAAGTATATACCCGCCATGCTGAAAGCGACGATCCGGGCCGTGCTCCTACCGTCCATGGTCTCTATCCACATGGAATCCACATGGGCTGGCCCCGACACCAAGGGCAATGGGGGAAGCTGGATCGGAGCCAGTCTTGCCGTCCATTGTTCAAAATGGACGGAAAGCCAACAAACTTGCCGGTAGCCGCGTTCCAATGTAGGGCGCGATCCCGCATGTCGCGGTCAGCGGGATCGGCTTGACCAGCGGTGCGCGTCGGTCCTTCTTGCACTGCCAGCGTTTCAGTGCCGCATTGAGCTTCAAATCGGCCTCTGGCCGCCAACATAAGGCGTGGAGTAGCAAGCTCGCGCGCTTTCATGCGGCGTGCACCATGGTGTTGCCCCGGATCAATTCCGCCTTCGCTCCGGACGGAACTAGTCGCAGCGGCGCTCCCTGCGTGTAACCATGCGGCCATCCCGTTCGACCGTGACGGTCTCTGTGCGGCAGCGCTGTCTTGGGCCGACCGTAACGCCTCCCGGACCGACGCCAACTGTCGTGTCGCGGTCGTAGCGGTCGCGGTCCCTGTAGTTACGGTCCCTGTAGTAGCGGTCCTCGCGATCCCGGCCAATCTGAACATCAACGCCTTGGGCCATCTTGACGCCTTGGGCGTTGGCCGGAATGGCGAGCGGGATAGTTGTCAGTGCCGCTGCGGTCGCGGCCAAAACAAGAGCGATCTTCAACATGTGCGAGTGCTCCCTTGGGGGTGAACCGGTGTAACGGGAGTGAACTCCGACCGTTCCTGCCGTAGGTGGCGGCTTCTTCCTTGCGGTCCCAAATCTGCCCTCATCGAGCGGTTGGCGATCGTCGGCGGCCCATTACTACCGCTTTTAGCGTCCCCGAAGGACACGGGCCCGATGTCTAGCGGCTTGCTGTTTGTTCTCATTTCGTTCGCGGCGCGTAGACCGCCCCGTATCATTTTCTCTTACTTGCCGAAGCCTTCCGAGTGGTGTCGATTACGATGATTTCTGAAGCGCGTTCGCCATTTTTAACACGTTCATCTCGAATGCGGTTGACCTCATTCAGCTTATTGCCAAGATCACCGTAGTCGATGATCACAAACACACCAAATTCGGTTTGTGAGGCGGCCTTATGGAATTCCAATTGCTTCTCGTAGCCGTGAACGACCGTGCCGCCTGATCGTTTCATCTCGACAAACACGCGGGCCTGATAGCCACTTGAGAATTTGAAATCTATCGGCCCTCCCCCATGTTTGCCTCGGGCGAGATATCTAAATCGTTTGCTTTGCAGAATGCATCAGCGATCTACTCCACGAACACTTCTTGGAGGTTCGCATGTCACACGTTGGTACCAACTTCATTCTTGACCAATACTGGCAAGCTGTGGATGAGATCGTCGCACATTGCGACGGTGATCTGTGGAGCGCTCTTTATCCAATCCGACGGCGGTGATTTGGAGCAGGAATTGAAGGCGCATGAAGCGGCGGTGATCGGTCCATTCGACGAAGCGACGAGGCGAACGACCAGATTGCGAATGGTGGCTTCGACGCAGTGGTCAATATCGATTTGCGTGGAGATCGAGCGTTCTCCCTCGCCGACGAACTGGTGCGCCGTCGCATCCGTTTGTCTTTGCGACCGGCTACGGTCCCGAGGTGTTGCCGATCTTCGTGCCGTGCGGTAGTTAGAAAAACCCGTCACGCGCGCGTGATCGCAGCGGCTGGCGAAAATCCGGCTTCACTGGGACCTTTATATCGACCAGCTGCAGCTGACGATCGGCGCGAAGCAGCATCCGTCTCGCTACCCGCAAAACGCCGACCATGTGGTCTTGCAAGTCCCCGACGCAACCTCTGTGTGTGGACAACGTTTTGACCAGGCTCGCCTCAGGCGCGGTTAGATATTGGAAGCGGGACTTGATGCCGGTTCCGAAGATTTCGAGGGATTCCTCGAAAGCATACGGTTTGCATTCGCCAGAACCTTCGATGGGGGGCCTTCCGCACACACCCGGCCATTTTCGATAGAAACCACGTGGTCTGCATCGAGCACGGACTCGATGCGATGCGTAATGAGCAATAAGGTTCGGCCCTTCAACTGCTGCTGGATCGCACGTCGAACGTTTTCCTCCAGGGTTCGATCGAGCGCGCTCATCGCTTCGTCGAGGATGAGAAACTTTGGATTGCGCACAATCGCACGTGCAAGACCAAGTCGCTGACGCTGACCGCCCGAGAAGCGCAGGCCATGCTGTCCTATCCAGGTGTCGTATTTGTGAGGTAAGGCCTCGACGACCTCTGAAATGCCCGCGACCCGCAGCGCCTGCCGAACCTCTTCCTCGGAGGCGTCGTTTTTAGCCATCCGCACGTTTTCGATCACCGTGCCTTCGACCAGGTCGACATCCTGGCCCGCAATCGCGAGCATGTCGAGCCAATCGGTTCGACGAACGTCTTCGATGGATCGCCCATCAACCCGTATGACACCCTCGTTGGCCGAATAGAGTCGCAACAATAGATTTACGATCGTGGTCTTGCCCGCTCCACTGGCTCCAATGAGCGCAGTGATCTTCCCCGCAGGAATGTCAAACGAAACATCCAAAAGCGCGGGCTCGGTACCGGCATCATAGCGGAACGTCACGTTGCGAAATGAAATGCCGTTCTCCAGTTTAGCCACGGCCACGTGCCCGGCCTTCGGGTACTCCTTGTCATCTGTCGACAGCATGTGTCTGATGGACCGCAGCTGCGGCTCGATCTGCGCCATATACAGCAGGTTCCCTTCCAGATCTCGCATATGCGGCTGCAATCGATAGAGCAACGCGACCGCGGTCAGGCTCGTCGCGAAGCCGATTCCCCACAAACCAGCGAACGCGATGACGAGAAACAGCACGGCAAGATAGCCCACCTCCGTCAGGGGCGAGACCAGAGCGGACAGACGCGCAAGCCGCAGCGCGACCTGCCGTGCCTGCGTCGACGCGTGCTCGAAGCGCTTCTGGTGAACCTCCTCCTGGCCATATGCGCGGATCGTGCGCATACCCTGGAGTGTCATCAGCATATGCTCACCCAGTTTTTGATGAACCAGCTTGACGCCGGCACCCAACTGCTGAATCGGCAACGAAAGATGACGCAATCCAGCCGACACGAGCATTGAGGCCGCGACGGCGAGGACGGTTATCTTGATCGAGAGCGCCAACAGAAATGACGCGAAGAGAAAAACCGAACACGAACTCACGATAATGCGGGTAAGACTGGCGTATGCCCCGGAGATCACCCATGTCTCGGTTCCCAACACCTCCATGAGGTACGCTTCGTCATGGCGTTGGAAGAACGAATACGAAGTTGACAGATACTGCAGATGAACGCGGTTGCGCGCGACTTCATTGATCTTCTCCCCAACACGCGCACTGATTAATGTGTTGATGAAGGAAAGAGCACCACGAGCAACGATGAGAAAGAGCAGAACGACGGCAGTTTCTGTCGAGCTGTGAAACCAGTTCACCGCATACCGGAGCGCTTCGCCCAGGAGGCCGCTGGTCGACGTCGCTAGCTCCACCTGCCCCATAGCGAGATAGAAGAACAGGAGCACAAGGGTAATCCCGACCGTCTCCGCCAAAGATGAAGCCAAGCCCAGGACGATCAGCGCTGGCGTCACCCAACGGGGCAAAGGCGCAAGCTTGAGCAGCTTGAACAGTTCGACCAACGCCGCACGGCGAGCAGCTCTCGGTTTTCGTATGTTGTTCGCGTGCTCTGTCATAGCGATTGACTTGGATCGCCGATGGCAAACGACGAAGCCGGGGGTCGAACCGCCCTGCGACGTTGATGACGCCATTTCCACCGGATTTCCGAGACGGTATCCCGCGGCACATCGTGTACGGCGATCCTGAGCGCGAGCAAGGGATTCCGTCTGAACAGGAGTCCAAAGATTGAAGCGAAGTACCACAACTGACCGCCCGTCAGAGCTCTCCGAAGCAGCCAACGCGCATAGTTTCTGAAGCCTAGCTCAAGCAGCGTCGTGCGCTCAGGGTGCCGCGTCATGATCTCATCGGCGACCAGCATCCACGACCGAAACATCCGGGGCATGTTGCTTGACATGTTGTTCGGAAGGTAGCGATAGCCGATCTGGTACTCGGGCACGACCGCGAACTGGTACGCCTCCGCGACACGGCAATAGAACAGCAGATCTTCGCAGCCTTCTGCCCCCGATGCCCTGAGTCCGCTCTCGAAACCTTTTGCAACTATGAGGGCTTCCCGGCGGACCAGCGCCGAGCTGCCGTTGCCAATGAAATTTCCCTGACAGAGATAGTCCAGCACCTCGCCCGCATGAAAGACGGGATCGGACCTGGCACTTACGCGACTATCGGCATCGATCCAGTCATACCAGCTGTAGACAAGACCAGTCCGCTCTCCTCCGTCAAGCAAGGCTTGAAGCTGTTGCTCAATCTTGCAGGGCGTCCAGAGATCATCGGCATCAATGAACGCGACGAAGTCCGCGCGCGCCGCCTGCCAGCCCGCATTGCGGGCGGCCGCTACCCCTGCGTTATGCTGCTCTATGATGATTATTCGAGAATCCTCGGCCAAATGTCGCTGGACGACCGCAATCGTATTGTCGGTGGAGCCGTCGTCCACGACTATGATTTCCAGCTCCCGATGCGACTGGGATCTGACGCTGCGAAGCGTCTCGTCGATCGTTGCATCGGCGTTGTAGGCAGGAATAACCACACTGACGAGGAGCGCACCTGTGCTCATTGGTACTGCTCCAAGCAACGCGCGAATGTGTCCAGGCTAAAATCGCCTCTGACCTCAATCCGCGGCAGATCCAGCAAATTGTCCTTTAGCGTCGCGGCCCGTCCGACCGTGTTGAACAGGGTCTTGTAACCACATTCGGCGGCGAGAATTTCAAGCCGCTGATCGGTAGAGCCAAACGGGGCGGCAAGCGACGTTATCGATCGCCCAAGCCACTGTTCCAACTGGGCGCGAGATCGCGTCAATTCCTCGGCGAGAGCCTGGGTCGCAAGCTGCTCGCTCCGCGGGTGACTCGCCAAATGACTGCCAAAGGATACGCCCTCGGCCGCAAGCGCGGCTATCCTGGTCGGCGCAAGCAGCGAAGCGGGCTGTCCAAACGGCGCATCCCACTCCGCCCGCTTTCCCACCAAGTCGGTCGCGACGAACACCTCTGCCGATAAATCGTTTTCCTGGAGAATCGGCCATCCATGCTCGGCGAAATCCTCGTAACCATCGTCGAAAGTGATCAGCACCGGCCTGCCGACGAACGGATGATTGTTTGCCACGAACCAGGCGAGCTGATCCGAATTGATCGTGTGGTAGCCATTTCGGCGCAGCCACAGCATCTGTTGCCCGAACGCATTCGGAGACAAGCGGTACCGCGCCAGTTCGCCTGGTCCTCCTGCCGCAATTCGGTGGTACATCAGGACCGGAACGTGCGCGCGTCTTTCGGATTGCGCGACGTCAAACCTGCGCGCCACGGCCCCACCCCACACGATGCATCGCGCAACCTCGACCTCAATCGGCGCGTCGATAGCCGCGCATGTCACCTGTGTGTCAGGGGACGCTTCACCCGGAAGTAACCGCCTGAACCGATCGATACGGTACAGCTCCGTCTCGATCGATGTCTCCAGGGCGAGTCCGGGTACGCCCCGGAGAATTCGCGTGATCGTCTCCGCCCCATACGGACTCTCCCAGTCGAGCCCCGTTCGCGACATGTTGTCCTTCAACACAAAGGCATGGGCCGCCACAAGGTGACCGCCAGGACGCAGCGCCTGCACCAGTCGCGTCGCGACCGACTCTAGTTCGGCCTCATCATTAAGGTAGTAAAGGACCTCGGAGCAGACGATCAGATCGATGTCCTGCGGGAGCGGATCGGCGGACAAATCCAGTTGAGAGAATTCGATATTCTGATGCCCATTGCATCGGACTCGAGCACGATCGAGCGCCTTGGTCGAAATATCGGCGGCCCTGAGGCGCTTGACCCTGGGTGCCAATTGCCGCGTGAAATGTCCCTCCGCACACGCAAGCTCAAGCGCGTGATCCACTGGTTGGTCCGGAAGGAGCTCGAGCTGCCGGCTATACTTTTCCTGTTCATATGGCGAACCGTAGTTCCAGGGATCCTCTTGCTCGAAGAAGCCCTCCCAAAATTGCTGGCGTGCGGTGTCTCGAGGCTTTTCGGCACATCGCTTCCGTCTGCTGGAATCGGGGATACCTGAAATGGCCAGCGGCCGCGCCTCACGCGAGGCCCGCGTGGCCAACTCGCGCAAGCGCCCCCGGTGAGTATCTCGGCCGTCTCGCATCAAAGATCGAACCCGTTCGGTCCGCTTGTGGAGTGCGATTTTCGCCCGAACCAGCCTTCCGATCTGGTCTTTGACCTGCAAATGAACGAGGCCATGGCCGGCCAGCGCGATCCAGAAGCGGCTGTCGACAGTGCCGAGGGCACCAATATCGAGCAGCGTCAGGATGCGAGGCCCGTCACAGAGATAGACGTACAATCGATCAACAGTCCCGATCGGCCTAATGGTGCCGATACGGCGAAGGTCAACGCGCGTGCCGAACGTCAACGTGAGGACCCTGGGCGCCGAAAGGTCGTCATAGTCGAGCACTTTCCGCTCAAAGCGGTATTGGCACTTTCGCCCTGCCGCCGGGTCGTTCCATGCGCGACCGATCGCTGAAATGAGGTTGGTTACGCCCTCCCCGTATTGCGGCCACCGTTCCGCCAGCTTGGCGGGCACCGTTCTGGCCCCGACCGTCACGGCATCGAGCAGAACAGCGGCAATGAAGTCCGCCGTTGTCTCGGTCTTTGGGATGTCGCTGAGCGTTTCCAGCGATGGATCGCTGGCGTTCCTGCGGCCGCATTCAAATCCGGCACACCAGAGCGCGAAATACGCGTACGCCGCTGCCGCGCTACCGTATGCAGTTGAAGCTCCAGCCCGATGTGCGGGCGCCGGCTCGCTGACGCGATCATCGCTCGAAAATCCGCGCGCAATGACCACCCGCGCGTCGGTCAGCATCCGTTTGACGTCCTGTGTCAGAGAATGGTCGCTTGTCCGATAATAGCTCAATTTCTCATCGACATGGATCCACCTGCCGCCGCAGCGAGCGATCCGTTGCCATAGGTCCCAATCTTCGCACGTGCGGAGACTGGTCTCAAAGCCACCGACCTTTGCGACCGCGCTCTTTAGGACGAGCACGCCATGGATGAACGTGGCACACGTGCGGGCGAACCGTTCAAATGCGTTGTCCTGGATGGCCGGATCGCGGCGAACGGGAGTTTCACTGCCGTCAGGCATAACCCGGCAACAGTTGCAATAGGCGGCCACCGCCGCGGGATCGCGATCCAGCGCAGCATTCATCTGCGCAAGGAAGGATCGATCAATCCAATCGTCACTGTCCAGGAACAGTATTCGTTCGCCGCGCGCGCTTGCAATTCCCTTGTTGCGGGCACCGGAAGCGCCTGCTCCGCCAGACTGCAGAATCCGAAAGCGGGAATCCCGCGCCACATATTCAGCAACGATCGCGGCCGTGGCATCGATCGAACCGTCATCCACGACCAGCGCCTCCCAGTCGGCGGCGCTCTGCGCGAGCACGCTGTCAAGCGTTTCAGCAATGGTCCCTGCAGCATCGCGGGCGGCGATCACGACGGACGTACGCGGATCGGCTGTCATCTGCGAAACCTTCGACGATGATAGAACAGCAATCCGGCGAGATACCCCATCATCTCCTCTTTGAGGAAGCGGTCGCCAATGCTCCTTCCTTCTATTGCTTTCCGGAGCAACCGATAGAGATACCAACGCGGCTTGTGATAGTAGGCCAGACGCCGGTTCGCTGAGATTCCGGTTCTTTCATACTGCACCAAAAGTGCGGCCGCATGACCGCGCATGTAGTGATAGATCTGGCTGGCCAGGCCATCCATTGTCCTGCGGTGAAAGTGGAATGCGACTGACGCCGGAGTGTAACGACACGTGTAGCCGCCCGCGAGCAATCGATACCAATACTCCGAGTCGCCCGAGCAGCCGGCCTGACCGACGTCCAGGCGCTCATCAAAGAGCCCGACGGCCTGAAACACCTCGCGCCGGAACGCCATGCTCGCTCCGGCGCCGATGTCCCACGCGGGAAGGACCTGGCCGCGATGCGATCGGAAGGCTGCGCTGTCGTAATCCTGTTCGCGATAGCCTTTGCCAAATCCCCAATACGTCTCGAAATGCCGTTGCGCCTCGGTCGCGAGCTCGGCGGGAAGCACCAGCCCAGTCACCGCACCGATCTGGGGGGAGTCAAACGCACATGTCAGTTGCTCCAGCCAACGCGGGTGAAGCAGCACATCGTCGTCCGTATAGGCGACAATATCTCCGGTCGCCTGGAGCGCGCCGGCATTGCGCGCAATATCCAGACCGGGTCGCTCCTCGCGAATATAGGTTGCTGCCGCGGCCGACGCGACATCCCGCGTCCGCCGATCGCGCGATGCATTGTCCACCACAATGATTTCTCGGGGAGGATGGGTCTGCCGCGGCAACGACGACAAGCATTTTTTCAGCTCCTCCGGACGGTCGCGCGTGCAGATCACCACGCTCGCCGAGAGCCTCTCTTTCCTCGGGGTTCGCAGTTTGGCGTCGACCGTTGAGAGAAAGGCGTCGTTGATATGATCAATCCTGGCGTCCGTTATCTGGCCCTCATGCATCAGCACATGGCCGATCGGCTGGTCGGCGCGCCAGAACACCGTCATGCCCTCGTTCAACGTCGTTTCCGCAACATCGGACGCCGACCTCACGGAAACATGCGTCACGCCTCTTCCCAATCCAATTCCTGCGAATGGGGTCTCGATCATCGTCGTGCGAAATATGCCGGCGGGTTGCTATCGCTCCACCTGAGTGCAGTCTCAATAATGAAATCGATCTCGGATTGCCGCGGGCTCCAACCGAGCTCCCGCTTGGCTTTGGCAAAGGAGGCGACGAGCATGGGCGGGTCGCCCGAGCGGCGTGGGCCGCGGCGGACGACCGGATCGGTTCCGGAGACACGCTTCACGGCCTTTATTAGTTCGAGCACACTCGTGCCAACCCCTGTACCGAGATTGAAGACATGAGTACCGCCTCGAGCCACCAGCATGTCACCTGCGAGAAGGTGCGCCTGCGCCAGGTCATTGACGTGGATATAGTCCCTGATTGCACTGCCATCCGGCGTCGGAAAGTCCGTTCCCAGAATGGTGAAAGGCCGATCGGGTCGGCGCGCTGCTTCGATCGCCAGCGGAATGGCATGCGTTTCCGGTTCGTGGCGCTCGCCGAGCTCGCCGTCAGGGTCACAGCCCGCCGCGTTGAAATAGCGCAGCGAAACCGACGACATCTCGTACGCGCGATCAAAGTCCTCCAGCATGCGCTCGATGATCATCTTGGACCACCCATAGGGATTAATCGGCGCCTGCGGATGTGTTTCGTCTATCGGGGTGTGCTTGGGAACTCCGTAACTGGCACACGTGCTGGAAAAGAGCACGCGCGAACAGCCGGCCGCTCGCATTGCCTCCAGGAGGGCAAGCGTTCCTCTCGTGTTATTATCGTAATAGATGGCGGGATCAGCCACGGACTCGCCGACATAAGCCAGCGCCGCAAAGTGCGCGACGAGATCCGGCTTGTAGGTGTCCAGCGCTGCGCGCACGCCGGCTGAATCGCGAATATCGCACTCGACCAACGGTCCCCAGCGCACCGCATCGCGCCAGCCCCGGGAAAGATTGTCGAGCGTCACGACGTTCCAACCCGCCGTCGCAAACGCCTTGCAGCAATGCGAGCCGACGTAGCCGGCACCGCCGGTGACCAGCACGGTCTTGTTCATCTCGCCGCACCCGCACCGCGCGCAATCATCAACGTCTCGAAAAACGCAATGGTCTTGTCCAGGCCATCTCGCAGAGGAACAGTTGGAGCCCATCTCAACGTATCTCGTGCCATCTTGATGTTAGGCTGGCGCTGCCTTGGGTCATCGATCGGAAGCGGCTTGAAGTTGATCTCGGATCTGGACCCTGTGAGTTCGATTACCAGCGCGGCCAGCTCCACCATCGTGATCTCGGCAGGGTTTCCGAGATTCATCGGACCGACAACGCCGTCGCTCGTATTCATAAGTCTGACGAGACCGTCAATCATGTCGTCAACGTAGCAAAATGAGCGCGTCTGCTTGCCATCGCCGTAAATCGTAATCGGCTGATTGGTGAGCGCCTGCACAATGAAGTTCGAAACGACGCGTCCGTCGTAGGGCCGCATTCGCGGACCATAGGTGTTGAAAATGCGAGCAACTTTTATCGAAAGGTTATGTTGGCGCCGATAGTCGAAAAACAGTGTTTCAGCGCAACGCTTCCCCTCGTCGTAGCACGAGCGCGGCCCGATTGGATTAACCCTGCCCCAATAGGTCTCATCCTGTGGATGAGTCTCAGGATCGCCGTAGACTTCCGAGGTCGATGCCTGGAGAATCTTTGCCCGTATTCTCTTCGCCAGTCCAAGCATGTTGATCGAGCCGTGCACGCTCGTCTTGGTCGTTTGAACGGGATCGTGCTGGTAGTAAATCGGACTGGCAGGGCACGCCAGATTGAATATCTCATCGACTTCCACATAGAGAGGAAACGTAATGTCGTGCCGGATGATTTCGAGCTGAGGTGAACCCAACAGCGCACCTAGGTTTTCTTTCGCGCCGGTGTAGAAATTATCGACGCACAGAACTTCGCTCCCCGCGCCAATCAGCTGTTCGCACAAGTGCGAACCCAGGAAGCCAGCGCCGCCCGTTACCAGAATCCGCTTCCTTCGCGCCAACAATGATTTAACTCCCAACGCAATACACGGTCTCCACAAATGCGGATTCAGTCACTCCCACACCTGCTTGACTTCCAACCAACGATCTATCGGTTGGCACTCTGCTGTCTGTAATAACGTACGTTATTCCGGTGTTCGGCCTGTCGTTACTTTCGAACGACGGCGGCCATCTCTAGACGCCGTAATATTAACCTTGTTGCCGACGATGGCCGTTTTGTGTCGAATGAGGGCCGCCCTCGCCTGCATCAGGGACATGACAAGTCACGCTTCAAGAGTTTGAACGGTGGCGCACCAGCACAACACACGTTGATCTTATAGCGGATTGAAGCGATAGGTTGAAACGAGGTGCGAGATAGAGCTGCGCCACGCACGGTGGGACGCCCGATTCCAACATCGACGGTGAAGATCACGGTAAATCCGGTGAACGACGCGCCGGTTGCGGCTGACGACAGTTTTACTACTGCAGAGGATACTCGTGTTCGCCAGCGGCAACGTGTTGGCCAACGACAGCGGCGTTGAGCTTGTTGATGGTGCGATGGTTTCCGGACCTTCAAGGGCAGGAAGCTTCATGCTGATGACGATGCTTCGTTCAGCAGTACGCCAGTAAACCTCAACGGCACCGACTCGTTGCCTGCAAAGCTAACGACGGGGTGGCAGATTCCGGCATTGCGACTGTCTCGATCGATACCGCCGCGGTCGATGGACGTGGCACAGGCAGATATCGGCGACTGCCTTTCTTGGCCACTTACGTTTAAAAGGCGGCAATCCGGCAGACATGCCGGTCGAGCAACCCACAGCATTCCAGCTTGTTGTCAACCTCCGTACCGCCAAGCGCTGCGCGTAACAATTCCGGAGCCGAGGTCGTGAATAGGTACCACCTGCATGACCGGCTGCGTCTTCTCAGGCGAGTTTCGAAGGGAGTCCATCGTACATGGAATCGTCTTTGCTTGGCAGCGCAGGGTTCAAGTATTCATGAGAAAGGTTTGAAAGCTCAAACAAACAAAGGTAGGCGTCTCACCGTCGGAGTTCGGATTTCTGGAAGACTCAAAGAACGCGAGTGAGCGGCTACGGGTTCAACGCCGTCCCAACCTCAACGTTAGTCGGTAAAACCAGACGCATGCAGGGAGGCGCACCTCTGCATGTCGGGACCATTCGACCCCGGGTCAGAATGTCCTCCACGGCAAGTAAGATCGCGCTCTTCATGGCGCCAATCTGTATGCCACCATCGAGCTCGCGGTCAATGCGATTGATCCGCCGAAGCCGCTCGGAACCGCGCCATCACAGTAGCCTCGCCCACGGTACGCAGATCCTGGCAGATGCCGGATCGCTACGAAGCGCCCCGCTAGGAAGGATAGAGATCCTAAACTTTCCAACCTGCTAAACGCCGACGTGTGATTTTGTCCAGATGCGCGCGGCGGTTTTAGCCAAGCCAAGGCGACGCAGAGGTGCTTGTGAGTTTCCGCGTAACGGCTGTTGTCAACCGAGAAAGCCGCGGCCAATGGGTGTTTGCGTTCTGACGAACGGTCGAAACGCCACGGGCATCAGAAAGGAACTCCCTCTCTGGGCTTCCATTAATTTAATTCCGGCGGAGGAGTTCGATGGCCAAGGTCCGGAAGTCGGCTGCACGCCCAGAGGGCGGCGGATGGAGTCTGGCGCCAGCCCTGGGACTTCTTGCGGTCGCGTTTCTGTTGGATCGCCTCGCCCCGCCCGAGAACGTAGCGCGGCCCGACAGAAGGGAAGCATTTCCTAAGAAGCAGGATGGCGATCGGGACGCTTTCCCGGCCGCCGTCGCGACGGAAGGCGATGACCGCGGGCGGCTCGCCGACGCGCCCTCCGAGATTCCGGCGCGCGGTTGGAAGGACATCCTGCTGCGGGTCTACGGCAACATCTCCGAGCACCGCGTCCTCGCGCTCGCCGCCGGCATGACCTACTATAGCCTGCTCGCGATCTTCCCGGCGCTGGCGGCCCTCGTCGCAATCTATGGGCTCTTCTCGGATCCGGGCAGCATCGCCAAGCACGTCGACCAGGTCTCCGGATTCCTTCCGGGCGGCGCCATCGACGTCGCCAGAGATCAGCTCACGCGCGTGGCCTCGAAGGGCAATCAGACGCTCGGTCTCACCTTCGCCATCGGCCTGGCGGTCTCGCTCTGGAGCGCGAACGCGGCCATGAAGTCGCTGTTCGACACGCTCAACATCGTTTACGGCGAGAAAGAGAAGCGAGGCTTCGTGAAGCTGAACGCGCTTTCCCTCTCCTTCACGCTCGCCGGCATCGCCTTCGTCCTGATCGCACTCGGCGCGGTGGTGGTCCTGCCGGTGGCGCTGAACTTCGTCGGACTGTCGAACGCCGCCGATCTTCTCGTTCGCATCGCCCGGTGGCCCGCGATGTTCGTCGCGGTCGCGCTGGCGCTCGCGCTCATCTATCGCTTCGGACCAAGCCGCGAAGCGCCACGCTGGCGCCGGATCACGTGGGGCAGCGCAATCGCGACCGTCTTGTGGCTCGGCGCATCGGCGCTGTTCTCCTGGTACGCCGCCAACTTCGGCAAGTTCAACGAGACCTACGGCTCGCTCGGCGCCGCGATCGGCTTCATGACTTGGCTGTGGATCTCCGCGATCGTGATCCTGCTCGGAGCCGAGCTCGATGCCGAGATGGAGCACCAGACCGCGCGCGACACGACGACGGGCAGCGAGAAACCTATGGGCGCACGTGGCGCCAGGATGGCCGATACGGTAGGCGCGGCCCGCAGCGCCTGATGATCCAGGCGGCGGCCCGTGGCCGTGTTTCGAAGGTCCGGATGCAAAATGGCCGCAGACTGACAGCCTGCGGCCCACCGGCAAAAATATGAGCACGGATGAAATACGCCAGCCCCGGTGCTGCGGGATAGATAGCCCGTCGGCGGCGCGTTTTGGATTCCGTGAGTCTACGGAGAGGGCGGCCTCAAGAGCGAGGTGCGAGACCGCAATCACATCGGACCGGGTTCCCGCGATCAACCTTGCTTCAGCGCGTCCTTGACCTCGCGCACAGGCCGGCTTTCGCCGGCCGGTATGACGCGGACCTTCACGCCGCCGCCGACCGGCGCGTGCGAGGCCACGTCATCGTCCCCGTCAGATCAGTCTCGGGCTTCCAGGCGAGCGTGAGATCCAGATCGCCTGGAAACACCAGCCATTGCGATCCGTCTTCGAGTTCGACGATGTGGCTTTCGGAATGGGACCGGATCTTCATCAGGCCGCATCCAGACTCCGCGGCGGGTCGTGCTGCACGAATGGGCGCCGCAGCCGGCCCGCCTCGTCACCGTGGCAGCTTGGACACCTGAACCGGACAACCGGCTGCGCGGATGACGTCCGCTGCAGGTTCGCGGCCATGGGCCAGGCGCCACAGCACGGGCAATCATCGCGACGGCTCCTTCAAGGCCAGCCCCTGTGATTCGAACGGCCTGGACATTTGCGGGTTCCCGCTCGGAGGCGGTCTCGAGGCGGTCCTCGTCGACCCGGCAGGTACATGCGTGAACCAACAATCGCTCTTGCCGTTGTGCCGCATCGGGACCGCTCTCGACCGCGTGCACCATGAGGACCGACCCACACCAGCATCTCGATTCAGCCGGCGCCTGGGACCGGACCTACCTCGAGTCGCTGATCCGCGAGGATTTCGAGCGATGCCATCCCGACGACACCCTGGCCGACCTCAAGCGGCGCGCGTCTTTTTCGAAGGAGGACAGAGGCCTGCTGCGGGATTGGATGGCGGTAGCGGCGGCTCGCGCTGCGGCCACATGCACGGCCGCCGACGATCCGCTGATCCGAGAAGGATCCTGTTGATCGATGCGATTTGAGTTAGCTACGTGCCCTTCATCCCTTTCATGTTCATCTCCTTCATTCCCTTCGGTCCTGGCGCCGACTTGATCGGAATCGTGCAGCCGGTCCTCGGCCTCGCGCTCAGTTCGGGCGCGGTGCTTCACATGCCAAATCCGCAGCGCGAGAAAGGCGCAGATCTACGACGGGAAGAGCACGACGTCCGCAGCGCTGCCGAAATGCGCGCTGCGATGCGGGAGCTCGGCACCGCGCCGATTACGTTGGCGGTGGTGCGCTCGAATATGAATTGGTGATTGCGAGGAGGCGGCACAGTATTCTTTGCGGGCGACGCGGCACGTCCAATAACGGAAAGCCGATCCGATCGCGACCGCGTCGGTGACGCCGCTGGTATCTTATCTCGATGACTTTGCGCGCGGGGCCGCTAGCTCGTATTCGACGAGCCGCCGCACGAGGCGCGCGTCCCCATTAGGAACCACGGCCGATCGTCCTACTTATTCCGACCGTGCTCGGGCCAGGCTGGAAGACCTACCCAAGGGATGATCAGATGCTCGGATTAGCAATTCTGTTCGCAGCGCTGGGATTGGGTTTCGCCATCGGCTATGGAACCCGAGGGATCATTACACAAAAACGCCGCGCCGAATATCTGGCCTACGCGCCCTACTTAGAACCCGTAGACGGCAGCCCAGATGCCAATCGCAGGGGGCGGCCGGTAACGACGGCCAGCAGAGCTTTCTTGATCGTGGCTGACCATCTGGGGTTCGCCCTCGCCTTGGATTTCACGTTGGCGCTGCTCGTGATCCTGCTGTTACCAAGGTGGTCATAACGCCGACGAAGTAATCAGCAGCACGACGATGAGTGCCGGGATAAGGACGTTCTCCCGCATGCGACCGCCTAGAGAGGGCCACCTGGCCGGCACGCTGGCGGAATGGGGCTGGTTACCGCCAGGCGCCGATCGGCACCGCGGACGATGCGATTGCAACCGGGACGCTGGACTACAATGCCGCCATTCGCGTCGCGCGAGCGCAGGTTGAGGCAGAGCGCGCAGAAGCTAAAGTTAAAGCAGATGGACCGCTACTTACTGTGCAATCGGCCGTCGAGTCCTACATTGCAGCACTCAATGCCCGTCATAGCAGACGCGCCGGGCGCATGGTGCGATCGGACGTGGACAACCGCCTTTCGCGCTATGTTATCGGGCGAAAAGCTGGACCGAAACGCGAGGACGTCCCGCCAGCACCACTGGCCAGCGTGCCGCTGCGTGCGCTAACGGAAAATGATCTACGGACATGGAGGGGAGATCTGCCCTCAAAGCTGAAGGAGACGAGCAAGAAGCGGATCGGCAGCGCCCTTCGCGCCGCTCTCAAAGCAGCCTATGAAACCTATCGGAAACGTCTCGGGGACGCACTGCCAATGGTGGTGGGCCTGAAGGCTACAGAAACCGAGGACGATGACGACATTCGGGAGTCCCGCCGATCGTGCGGAACGTCGTGGCACCGCCGCAAGGGTCGTGCCAGATCGGCGCCTGCGGCTTTCGTTTGGATGGCATCTTTCTTAAGCGGGCAGATTATTCGGCGATGAGCGATGACGCCGCGAGATACTTCCGCCTGGCGAAGGACTGCCTCAAGGAGGCAGAGAAGGCCACAAGCCCGGTCGACAGAGAGGCTTGGCTAAAGCTGAGGGAAGAGTGGTTGGCGATGGCGGAGAAAGCTCAAAGGTCGCGGTCCCAGTCCCCGAAGTGAATATCCCATGGTAACGCGAATCTGGATCGGCTCTAAGATGGTTCCGGCTTCGGAACGGCTGTTTTGGAGCAAGATCATGGGCGTATATCGAGCTTACATAATCGGTGCCGATGGACACATAGAACTGCGGATTGACCTCGATATGCGCGACGAGGCAGCCGCAAGGGAAAGAGCCAAGCAGCTTGTCGACGGGCATCCTGTAGAGCTCTGGGAAGGCGCGACCAAAATCGAGACGTTGGAGCCCGAAGAGGGGCCGCCGTCGGGCGGCCTGCCCTAGTTCGCGCTGGGCCCCTTTGTTCTCGTTTCAATATTCTGACGCGCCGTCAGGTACTATCCCGCTAGTGTGCTAAGTTGAATTCTTGTCCTAACTACCTGGCTTGACCGGGGCATCCAGTACGCCGCGGCTTCGGTTGGAACCCCAGCAACCGTTCCCTTACAGGAACGTTAAAGCGCTATCACCGCGCGTCGGTGATGAGAACGCCCATCACAGCGCTCGCGCCCTACTGAACAGGGAATAGCGCCATGACAGTGCGCCGCCGCATCAAGCAGACCAAAACTCTAGAAGAACGCCTAGGCCAGGAAGCCGAACGGCTGCGGGAGAAGGCCAAGGCTCTTCCTCACAGCATCGAACGTGAGCACCTGTTGCGGAGAGCCCGCCAGTACGAGACTGGCGCGCATATGAGCGAATGGCTCAAGTCTCCCGGCTTGCAGCCGCCAAAGTAAGGCCGCCAACTGAGGCGGCCTCTGATGCTGAGGAAATTACGGGTGCTCAGAAGGACAGAAGGGTTATTGCCGGAGCACCGTATTCAAGGCTTCTATTGTGATGATGGCAGCCGTTTGGCATTTGCACCTCCCCGCCGCTTAGAGCGCCGGCATGTAAGCGGGAAAAGTAGGAAACGCTGACCCACGAGGGAGGTGGCAAAGCTTGGTACGGTAACTCAAAAGGGCGGCCTCAACTGGTCGGCAGCTGAGGCCGTTGGCTGCGCTCCGGTTTCGGGGGGCGTTGGGGGACGCCGGAGCAAGGAAGAAATTCGCTAGATTGCCACTTGTTCCTGACTCGTAAACGCCGCGGGAAAACTTATCTTCGGCCCATGCGTATGGGGTACGACCTCTGCCTGGCCGTCGCCGCCAAGCAGGTCCCCGACGGGCCGGACTGGATTCATGAAGTAAAGCACGACGGCTACCGGATGCTTGTCATCCGGGAGAACGAGCGCGTGCGCCTCCTCTCGCGCAACGGCACCAACTGGACCAAGCGCTATCCCTAGATTGCTGAGGCCGCGCTGAAGAACCGGCAGAAGCGCTTTGTGATCGATGGCGAGGCCGTGATCCTCGGCGTGGACGGCATCAGCGACTTCAATGCGCTGCACAGCCGTCAACACGACCATGAGGTGCAGCTCTCCGCCTTCGATATCCTCGTCATGGGCGGCGATGATCTGCGGTCCCTGCCCCTCCACCTGCGCAAAGCAAATCTGCAGCAGCGATTGGCGCGCCGGCGGGGGGATCAGCGTGGCGCCCTTCGAGCGCGGCGAGATCGGGCCCGACTTATTCCGGGCAGCATGCCAGATGGGACTGGAAGGCCTGGTCTCAAAGCACCGCGATCGGCCATATCGTGGCGGTCGCCAGAAGCACTGGGTCAAGGTGAAGAACCGGAGCCATCCCGGGATGGCACGCGAGCTCCGACGATATCGCGATAGTCCCGCAAAGCGGCCCCGGCCATGGGGCTTGGGTGGGAGGCCGGGGCCGTTGGGGTGCTTGGACCTTGGGGAGGATCAAGCGGCTCCGAGCTGCCGCCTTGGTCAGTGCGTGGTGCGAGGTGGAGCTCCCGCCGTACCATTCGCCTGGCATCAAGGTGTGTCCTTGATTACGGCTTGCTCCAGCGCCGCCATATTGCGCTGTCCTGTCTCGACAGTGGCCGCGATCATCGCTTCGTTTTGAACGGCCGCGTCGTTCTGCGCGATCACAGCCGCAGTGGGGCTGTAGAACGTTCCGGTGCGTCCGCTGGGGGTGGTGTAGCGGCCATGCCCAGCGTTCGCGGCGCTGTAAGCGTTGGCGCCAACGGCCAACCCGGTGAGGACGGCGGCGGCGACTTGCCGATTGCGCTCCTCTTGGACCAACATCTCGTAGGTCACCACCTTCATTTCGAAGTCAGAGCTCGCGGCGTGCTGGACAGACTCGACTTGTCCAACGCGGAAGTCCTAAGACTTACACCATCGTAATCACCGTGGCGCAGGGCCCCGCCGGCGTCTGAAAACGGAGCGAGCCGCATGTCTGAGATTAACGCCCCAACCCCTGCAGGGGCATACACAGTCTATCGCGCTCAAGGATCACCAACGACTATAAAAGGACCGAGCCTTGGGATCGACATCAAAGATGGCTCTTTGATCGTACCGGCTAACGGGCAAGTCTCCTACGTTTTTGGTCCGACTCAATGGCTCTCGGTCAACTTCGACCCGAAAACAACTTAGGAAGCTATGTGTGATCAAGCGCGCGCGCCCCTGAGAGTACCCGCGGCATCAGATGGCAAAGGAGCTGGGAACCATGCCCCGCGTCGTTATCGTTGTAAGAGAAGTCGGCAAACTCAATCCTGAGTATTCTCTAGAGTTCGAGCTGCCCGAGATACCCACAATTGGTTCATACATTTCAATCAATCGGCCCGACAATCCGGACCATAGCGTTCCCGAGATCGACCAGGTCCCTGTCGATTCCCAGGTAATGGCGTCTTTCACCAAGGAAAGCGAATTCCTTTCGCTCGCCGTCTCTCTGATGGTGGAAGCCGCCAGCTACAGCTGCAAAGCGGCCGGCACATTGGGCGCAGAAACGAGCTGGAATCGCTACTTTGCAGCCCTCGGCGGGACCGTTGTTCGGCAATATAAACTGCTCGACGCATTTTTAGATCAGATATGCAAATATCGCGATGAGACAGCCGTGCTCGTTGCACGACCGATTTTTGAAACGACGGTAAACATCAGATTTTTCATCAAGCGTTTCTCTAAACCACTGATCGATTCCTACGTTGAGCAATCCCTCCGACATGAGCGCAAGACCCGCGACAACATCCAAGCCAACATTGCGGCGCGCGGCATTGTGCTGCCCATCGCGGCTTAGCGAGGACGGACGAAGCTGCACCTTCACCATGCTCCAGGGCGGTCGGGTCAAGGGATAGGTCATGGTCCAGCGCAGCCTGGCGCTAGAGCTGCCGCAGATGACGGCAACGCCGGCGAGGTGGTCGCGCATGCAATCCTCCCCCTAACCCGTAGCCAAACGCCCTGAACCGCGCCGCTCACGGGACGAGCGGAGACGCGGGCGTGCCGAGGTGTTCGGAGGCGACCGAGAGGCGGGCAGGCCTGGCGGCGGCGAGAAGTAGCCGGTAGTGGGTCTCATAGGTCCGTGCCATCCGGTCCGAGGTGAAGCGCTCTTCGAACCGCGCCCGGACCTTGCGCCGGTCGATCCGGGCCAGCTCTTTCACCGCCCGGACCGCCTCCGCTTCGTTCTCGACAATGAAGCCGGTCACTCCCTCGTCGACGACTTCCGGCACCGATCCGGCCCGATAGGCGATCACGGGCGTCCCGCATGCCATCGCCTCGATCATCACCAGGCCGAACGGCTCCGGCCACTTGATCGGAAACAGCAGGGCCGCGGCGCCCGACAGAAACGGCTGCTTGCCGCGTTCGTCTACTTCGCCAACGAGCTCGACCCGAGCACCGTCGATCTCTGGCTCGATATGTTTCTTGAAGTAGCCGGTTTCGCCTCGAGGCACCTTCGCAGCGATCCGCAGCGGCATGCCGGCCGCCCGCGCGATCCGGATGGCGTCTTCGGGGCCCTTGTCCGGCGTCAGCCGTCCGAGGAAGGCAAGGTATGTCCCGGGAGCGTCCGAAGGCCGAAACAGGCCGGCCGGCAATCCGTGATGCACGGTCCGGCACCAATTCGCATCCTTGAGCGGGATGCGCTGCTTGTCGGAAATCGAGATGAAGCACGCCTCCCGAAACTGCCGCACCACCTCGCCGATGCCAGGCAGGTCAAGGCGCCCGTGCAGGGTGGTGAGGAACGGGATCCCGCTCCGGCTGAGCGTCGGCAGGTGCAGCCAGTCGATGTGCGCATGGATAACGTCGAAGTCGCCTGCACGACGCGAGACCGCTTCGATCAAGAGCGTATGGGCCGTGTTCGGATCGACGCGCGGGCGCCCGAGACGCAAGGCTCGCGGCAAAACGGCATGCAGCTCTCCGCGCGTCCGGGAATCACCGCTTGCGAACAGGGTCACCTCATGGCCGAGCTCGACCAGCTCGTCGACCAGCCAGGCCACGACCCTTTCCGTGCCGCCGTAGAGCTTCGGGGGAACGCTTTCGGCCAATGGAGCGATCTGGGCAATCCGCATCGGCCTCCGCCCTCAGCTCTCCGCGGCCGTGCGCAAGGTGGCGCATACCAGCAGAAGCCCGGCGACAAGCGCGATCAGGACAGTTCCTACCGATAACTCGGGATGTCTGTGCGCTCGCCGGCGACGCGCGAAAACCGTTCTCATGGGACCTCGCAAACCGATCGCGACCAACGGTGACGCGGCGGCTTCGTTCCTGTGCGTGACGGGCGGTTTCCGACCGCCTCGCTAGGCGACAGGCACCCCATAGTAGTCGTCGACCGAGCGCCTCGTTTGCGCGTCCCAACTCGAACTGCTCTCGTCAGCATATTTTGGGGCGCCGCGGATCTGCTCCTGGGTGACGCCGGTGACGTACCCGCCGAGGTTCGTGTGGTACTTCAGCGTTTGCCACGGCAGCGGGTAGTGATCGTCCCCGATACCGAATAGACCGCCGAAGCTGAGCACCGCGTAGGACACCTTGCCGCCGACCTTGTCGATCATGACGCGCTCGATGTAACGACTTTCTGCCCGTCGGGCCCGTACACGTTCGTAGCTTCGACCTTGTCGCTTCCAATGAGACTGAAGGTCTCCCGATCTTCCATGGCCATGTCGACCCCTCCTGGAGGTTCGAGTCAACGGAAGACATCGCATCCGTTCCTGAAGCAGCGACCGGGAGTGCCTGGGGGCGGTCCCGTGCGGCCTTCAACCGTCCTTCAGCGCATGTTTGACGTCCTCGGCAGGCCAACTTTCGCCGACTGGATTCACGCGGACCCTGGCGCGGGGCCGAGCAGCCAATGGTTGGTGACCTCGTCCTCGGTTTCGACGACCGTCAGCTCGGTCTCGGGCTTCCATTCGACCGTCAGGTCGAGATTGCCGGGGAAGATCTGCCACCGCGAGCCGTCCTCAAGCTCGACGATGTGGCTGTCAGAATGCGCGCGGATCTTCATCGGCTACACACGGCTTCGGTGACAACGCTACTTCTGACCCGATCTTAGCTGAGCATTCGAGTTATTCGAGTCCTTCTTGTTGGCCTCGTGATGCCCGATCACGCATCCGGCGGCAGCGCCAAGTTTGCCATGCCCGGCTATATGGCTCGCGATTCCCCCGACGATTGCGCCCTTGATGCAGCCCTTCGCTTCCGCCGGCGAAATCGACGCCAGCAACAGGCACACGTCGGTTTCATGATCGTCCTCCACTCTCCAGTTGTCGGGTGATCAAGTCCCGGCAAGAAGACACGTGCCGAACGACCGACCTCGGACTTAGCCACTCAGGCAGCGTCCAGATCTCCCTGCGCAGAGACCAGCGACCCGGCGGCACGGCGGAGCCGCCGGTCTCCGCGCTGCCGCACTTGGGACATCTGAAGGTGATCTCGGGCTGCGCGAGCATGTCCTTCTGAGAGCCGCCGGCCATCGGCCAAGTGCCGCACCTCGGATACTTCACGAGCAGATCATTCGTTTCGAGCACCGCGACGTCTGAACCTGCATCCCGTAACCCGCCAACCAGCCGACGATGCTGCCGTTCCCCCCCGCACTGCGGGCAGGACCGCTATCTACCCTGGAGATGAAACGAGCCTAATCCTTCCGGAACTGTGCCTCGCAGCAAGCCGTTGAGATCGCGCTACGCTCCTCGGAGGCACAGTGCGCAAGGCTGGTACGCAAGAGATCGCAAGGCTGCTGCGCGAGTACGCACAGCGGAGTGCGCTGCGCGGCGGCAACCCATACCGCGCGAAAGCCTATTCTCGGGCAGCGGACAGCCTGGCTGCGCTCGCCGTCCCTATCGAGCATCTCATCGAAGAGAACAGGCTGACCGAGGTACCTGGGGTCGGCGAAGCCATCGCCGACATCGTAACCAAGCTACACCGCACCGGCACGCACCCGAGCCTGGAGAAGCTCCGGCAGGACATCCCCGCCGGTGTCCTGGAGCTCTTGAGCGTGCCCGGTCTTCGGCCCGAAAAGGTGCTGCGGCTCTACAAGGACTTGGGCATCACCTCGCTTGCCGGGCTGGAGCAGGCCGCGAAGGAGGACCGGATCAAGAAAGCCAAGGGGCTCGGCGCGGCATGGCAGACCAAGATCTTGCAGAACCTGGCGATCGCCAAGAGCGGCCAAGGTCGGCTGCATCTGCATCGCGCCGCCGCACTGCTCGAGCATGCGCAGGAGTCCCTCCGGAAATCCCGTCCCGGGCTCAAGAGACTTACCATTGCCGGCGACTTCAGGCGCGGCTGCGAGTTGGTCGGAGATCTGGCCATCGTCGCGGAGATACCAAGCAGCGGCATTGAGCCGGAGGTCGTCGATACCACGGGGCTACAGGTCCGCCTCGCCGATCGCAAGCACTTTGGCGCTGCCCTGCTGTACGCCACAGGTTCGTCGGCCCACCTGGAGCAGCTTCGCCTCCTCGCGGAAAAGAAGGGAATGCGCCTCGAAGAGGACGGGCTGCACAAGAGACGCAGCGTGGTCGCTGGCACCGAACAAGACATTTACCGGGCGCTCGGGCTTCCCTTCATCGAGCCCGAACTGCGCGAGGGACGCGGCGAGATCGAGCGCGGTTTGAAAGGAGAGCTGCCGAAGCTCGTTACCGATCAGGACCTGCGCGGGATCCTACATTGCCACACGGATGCCTCCGACGGAACCGAGACCCTCGAGACAATGGCGAAAGCCACGCTGAAGCGAGGCTTAGAATATTTCGGCGTCGCCGATCACTCGAAGTCGGCGCACTACGCCGGAGGCCTCTCACTGGAAAAGATCAAGGAGCAGCATCGCGAGGCCGACCGGCTCAACAGGAAGTTCGGCAAGGACTTCCGGATCCTAAAGGGCATCGAGTCCGACATCCTGGCGGACGGGTCGCTCGACTATCCGGACGAGGTGCTCGACAGCTTCGACTTCTCAGTCGCCAGCATCCACGGGCGCTTCAAGCTAGACAGAAAGGCGCAGACGGAACGCCTGCTGCGCGCCATCGGCAATCCCTACACCACCATCATAGGCCATATGACCGGCCGCCAGCTTCAGCGCCGGCCAGGTTACGAAATCGACGTCGAGAAAGTGCTGCGCGCCTGCTCCAACCACGACGTCGCCGTCGAGATCAACGCGCATCCGTGGCGGCTCGATCTGGACTGGCGCTGGCACCAGGCTGCGCTCGAGTTCGGCTGCATGATGAGCATCAATCCGGACGCCCACTCGATCCGCGAGCTCGACCACACGCACTGGGGCGTCGAGATGGCACGCAAAGGCGGCGTGCCCGCAGACCGAGTCCTGAACGCGATGACGCTGGCCGAGATAACCCGTCATCTGAAGCGAAAGCGGCGAACTTTGTCCCGGACAGCGTAGCGGCAGAAGCGGCCTACCCACCCAGCCCTATCGACTTTGACCGAACGATAGCCGTGCTCGGCGAGTGGGGGCGTTCCGAGGAGGACTGACCATAAAGCGGGATCAATCTTCCAACGCGAAGGACCGCAAGACTGGATTCTCAGGGATCGCGTCCGGACTGCAGTCGGGCGGCACGAAGTCCTTGGACAAGACTGGCGTGACGATGGGAAGCGAAGGAACTGGCGGTGGGATCACCGAAGGACGTGCGACAGGAAGCGAAGGCGGATAACAGCCATCCAGCCGCCGCCGGTAACGGGCGCTACCGACCAGAGGAACTCGCACCCCAACAGGAGGTGAGCATGGCAGACACCCCGGATCCGGCCGCACCCGGCTCTTCCCGGTGTACGCGTTCGACCGGCACCCCCGCTTTCCCATCGTGCTGGAGGGGCAGCCAGCGCTCGTGACCGGCGCAAACTCAGGAGCGGCTCCGCAGTTGCCCTTGGTCTCGCCGCCTCCAGCGCCGACGTCGTCGTCAACTACATCGTGGATCCGGGAGCGGCCGAAGACGTCGCAAACCGGATCGAGGCGTGCGCAAGACCCGCATTTGCAGGAGCTCGCCATGCTGATGATCGCAAGCCAGTCCGGCGAGAACAGGATCTTCGAGAACTGGTGGCTGAGCTGGTTCGATACCGAGCTGCCGGACTGCACCGCGCAGGAGCGTTCGGTCATGCCGGGCTTTCTGACACCGGCCGAGAAGCGTCAAGTCAAGATCGCCGCGCCCGAGGCGTTCGATGGCCCTCTTTGTCGAGACGATGACGTGGCATCACAAGGGCGCGGTGAAGATGGCGGACCAGATGTGGCACATGGCGATCCGCGCCTGCGCGTCATGGCTAATGCCATCCGCCATGAGCCAGCAAGGTGAGATAGCGCTGATGCAGCGCGTGAGCGGCGTCGCCGCGGTGACAACGGCCTTCAGCAACATGTTCGGCGACAACGTCAATTGAGTGCGAGGAACCTAGGACAAGCGAGCCGATTGACGATTGTAGTTCCTCGACGTCAAGCGATCAGATGATGCGGATGACGGGCGTTCTCCTGGGTCTTGCAACCGCTTTGGCGGGATGCCAGCGCGAAGAGCGGCAGTTGCGGCTCGATCCGCCGATTGCGGACGCGCTCGACAGGATCGCGCTGATGCCGAACGGGATCAGCGGAGCGCCGCCGGACGTCTATTTTGCACTTGGCAAGCCCTACGAGGTCAACGCCTACAAGCTCAGCCAGGGCAAGCGGCTGTATTCATGGTTCGGCTGCAAGGCCTGCCATGGCGACGGCCGAGGCGGCATCGGGCCCTCATTCCTCGATGGCTGGTGGTATTACGGCCCAGAGATGGTTTCGATCTTCGCCTCGATTCGAGACGGGCGGCCGCATGGCATGCCGGCCTATCGCGACAAGATGACCACGGATCAGATCTGGCAACTTGCCGGCTACGTGCAGGCGATGGGCTCCTACGAAGGCAAGACCGCCGCGCCGAGCCGCAATGACGAGAAGCAGACGCGTCCCGCCGAAAACAGGGCGCCGGCGAAGCTCCTGTTCGATGAAGGCCCCACCCCCGTGCACGCGGATCAGGGACCAAGGCCGTGATCCGCGCGATCGGCAAGACATGCATGCGCGCAATGCTCGCGGCTCTGCTGGCCGACTGCAGCGGCTGGCAGTCGGCGCTCGACGCTCACGGTCGGTCGGCTGTCAGCCTGAAGCAGCTCATCATCGTGATCGTCGTGGTCTGTTCGCTGGTCTGGATGCTCGTCATGATCACGTTGATCCTTGCGTTGTTGCGCCGCCGCGAGGTACGGCCAGCGACGCCCTCGCCACGAACCGAACACCGCATGACGGTGGCGGTGACGGGCGCCGTCGTCGCGACCATTCTGATCATCGGCAGCTTCACCGTGATCAGCTTCCTCGCGACACATACGCTCGGCGTTGCCGGCCACGACGATCTCACGGTCCGGGTGCGCGGCCTGCAATGGTGGTGGGGCCTCGAATATATCGGCCCCAAGCCGTCGGACCGATTTGAGACCGCCAACGAAATCCACATCCCGGTCGGCCGCAACGTGCGCCTGAAGCTCGAGGGCCTCGACGTGATTCATTCGTTCTGGGTGCCAAGCCTCGCGGGCAAGCAGGATCTTGTGCCCGGTCGCTCGAACGAACTGACCATTCGCGCCGACAATCCAGGGGTCTATCGTGGTCAATGCGCCGAGTTCTGCGGCATGCAGCACGCCCACATGGCGCTGCTCGTCATCGCGCAATCGCAGGATGATTTTGACCGATGGTCGAATGCGCAGCAGCAGGCTGCGCCTCAGCCCGCTGAAGAGGAACTTGCCGCGGGCCTGCAGACGTTCCTGGCGAAGCCGTGCGCGGGCTGTCACACCATTCGCGGCACGGCAGCGAACGGCAAGACCGGGCCGGACCTCACCCATGTCGGCAGCCGACGCACCATCGCCGCAGGCCTGTTCGAGACCACCCGCGGCTCGCTCGCCGCCTGGATCGCCGATCCCCAGACCATCAAGCCCGGCAACAACATGCCCATGGTGCCGCTCACGCCCGACGAACTGCGCACCGTCTCGGCTTATCTGGCGAGCCTGAAATGAGCCATCCCGCCACAGCGCCAGGTACGCGCGATATCGAGCTCCAGCGCACGCGCCTGACCAGCGCGCTCGCGGAGACATGGAAGACGCCGTCCGGCCTCTGGGGCGCGCTCGCGACCGTCGATCACAAGATCATCGGCCGCCGCTACATCCTTACGGCCTTCGTCTTCCTCGCGCTCGGCGGCGTTCTCGCCGCGTTGATGCGCATTCAGCTCGCGCAGCCGGAGGCGCGTCTGATCGGTCCCGACCGCTACAATCAGATTTTCACCATGCACGGCACCAACATGATGTTCCTGTTCGCCGTGCCCGTCATGGAGGCGGTAGCGATCTATTTCGTGCCGCTGATGGTCGGCACGCGCAACATCGCCTTTCCGCGCCTCAACGCTTTCTCTTACTGGATCTATCTCGCCGGCGGCGCAATGCTCTGGATCGCCTTCGCGCTCGACATGGGCCCGGATGTCGGCTGGTTCGCCTATGTGCCGCTGTCCGGCCCGCAATATGGCGCCGGCAAGCGCGCCGACATCTGGGCACAGATGATCACCTTTACCGAGATTTCCGCGCTCGCGGTCGCCGTCGAGCTCGTCGTCACCATTTTCAAGCAGCGCGCACCCGGGATGACCCTCGATCGTATCCCTGTGTTCGTGTGGGCCATGCTGGTGACGTCGTTTCTCGTCATCATGGCGATGCCGGCCATCGTTGTCGCGAGCACCAGCCTGATTCTCGACCGCCTCGTCGGCACGCATTTCTACAATCCGGCCGAGGGAGGTGACGTGCTGCTCTGGCAGCATCTCTTTTGGTTCTTCGGCCATCCCGAGGTCTACATCATCTTCCTGCCCGCCGCCGGCATGGTGTCGACCATGATCGAGCCATTCGCGCGGCGGCCGGCCTTCGGCTATCTTGCGCTGGTGATGGCCCTGATCGCAACCGGCATCCTCGCCTTCGGCCTCTGGGTGCACCACATGTTCGTAGCGGGCCTGCCGCGGCTCGGCGACAGCTTCTTCACCGCGTCCAGCATGGCGATCGCGATCCCCGCCGGCATCCAGGTGTTCTGCTGGCTGGCGACGCTGTGGGACGGCACGCCAGACTTCAAGACCCCCCTCCTCTTCATCATCGGCTTCATCGTGACGTTCGTCATCGGCGGATTGACCGGGGTGATGGTCGCCTCGGTGCCGTTCGATACTCAGGTCCACGACACCTACTTCGTCGTTGCGCATTTCCACTACATGCTGATCGGCGGAGCCGTATTCCCCCTGCTTGGCGCCATCCATTACTGGTTTCCCAAGCTGACCGGACGAATGATGAGCGAGCGGCTCGGACGATGGTCGTTCTGGCTGATCTTCGCCGGCTTCAACGCGACCTTCTTTCCAATGCACATCCTGGGGCTCGAGGGTATGCCGCGCCGGATCTATACGTATCAGCCGGATCTGCCGTGGCATGGCCTGAACCTGTTCGTCAGCCTCAGCGCGACCGCTCTTGCCGCCGGCTTCCTGCTGTTCTTCATCAATGCCATCCGAAGCGCGTGCTCTGGCGAGGTTGCGACTGACAATCCCTGGAATGCGCCGACGCTGGAATGGGCGACGACGTCGCCTCCCCCAAGCTACAATTTCGCGATGATCCCGGTCGTCGCCGGACTACAGCCGCTGTGGGAGAACCGCGATGCGCTTTCCGTTGCCGATGGCCTGCGCACCGACCGGCGCGAGCTGCTCGTGACCACACTCGCAGAGGCCGAGCCGCAGGCCCGCGAAGCCTCGCCCGAGCACTCGATCTGGCCGCTATGGGCGGCGATTGCGACCACGATCATGCTGATCTGGTCGATCTTCTCACCATGGGCGGCGGTCTGGGGTGCCATTCCCGTTGCGATCACGCTGATCGGCTGGTTCTGGCCCAAGGGCACGCCGGAGGATGAGTCATGAGGGAGAAGGTCGTGTTCGACCTCGATCGGCTGCCGCCGCACGGAATGGGAACGGCGAGCGTCACCTGGTGGGGCACGCTAGCCTTCATGCTGATCGAAGGCACCGGCTTTGCGCTCGTGATCGCCGTGTATCTCTATCTGATGAGCCTGGCTGCGGCCTGGCCGATCAATGCGCCGCCGCCGGACCTGCTTCCGGGTACGCTGGTGACGCTGATCCTGCTCACCAGCCTGGCGCCGAATATCATGATCTCGCGCTGGGCTGAGCAGCAGGATCTCCGCAAGGTGAGGATCGGAATGGTTATCATGTCGATCCTCGGCATCGCACCGCTGGTCGTGCGCGTCTTCGAGTTCCCAGCTCTCAAGGTGGGTTGGGACAGCAACGCCTACGGCTCAGTGGTGTGGATGCTACTTGGCCTCCACACCACGCATATCATCACCGATCTCGTCGACACGCTCGTCCTGGCTGCCCTCATGTTCACACGCCACGGCAACAATGAGAGGCGGTTCGGCGACGTCCAGGACAACGCCATGTATTGGAACTTTGTCGTCGTGACCTGGCTTCCGATCTACGGCTGCATTTACTGGCTTGCACGGCTATGAGCGCATGGAAGCTCCACTTCAATCTCCTGGTATGGGCCGGCTTGTGGCTCGCGCCGCTGATCTGGGCTGTGAACATGCAACTTGGTCAGATCCTGCCATATGCCGATTGCCGCTCGCAGCTTCATATATCGGCGATCACGTCCTTCGTCGGGGCAGCGCTTACCGCGATGTCAGGCTTGGTCTCATGGCAGTCCGCGCGACCGCCCGCTGGCGAGGCTCATGCTCAGCGCGAGATCACAGGTTTCGGCAGCGGCGTCAGCGCACTCTCGGCATGTATCTTCACCTTCGCGCTGTTGATGCAAGGCGCTGCATCGTTGGTGCTGACCGGATGCGAAAGATAGTCCTGACAACCATTGCTCTCTCCTACCCTTCCGTGGCGCAGGGGCATGGAACGACACGCGACGCGGTGAGTGCAAGCTGGACGTTCGATCCGTGGGTCATCGTGCCGCTGATCGCGTTCAGCCTCATATACGTCATCGGCCTGCTGGTTCTCTCGCAGCGAACGGCGCAGAGGCGTCGCGGCCGCGCCTGGCAGACTCTCGCCTGCTGCGCAGGCTGGCTTACGTTGGCAGCCGCACTGGTGTCGCCTCTGCACTGGCTCGGCGAACGGCTCCTGACCTTTCACATGATCGAGCATGAGATCCTGATAGCCGTGGCAGCACCGCTGCTCGCGATCGCGCAGCCGGTCGGATCGTTGTTATGGTCCCTGCCGCGGCCCGCGCGCCTCGCGGTCGGCCGCGCGATGCGGCGTCCGCTCACCGTGCGGCTCTGGACCTCACTGAGCGGAGGCCGCAATGCGACGCTCCTGCACGGTGTCGCGATCTGGGCCTGGCACGCACCGCCGCTGTTCGATGCAGCCGTCCAAGACGTCCTGCTGCACCGGTTCCAGCATCTGAGCTTTTTCCTGACGGCCGTTCTGTTCTGGTGGTCAGTGTTCCGGCGAAGCCAAACCGGCAGCGCTGCCTGGCATGTCTTCGTCACCATGCTGCACACCAGCGTCCTCGGCGCGCTGATGGCGCTGGCTCCCCACCTGCTCTATCGGCAGCAAACGGATGCCGCAGCGGCTTGGGGCTTGACGCCACTCGAGGACCAGCAACTGGCTGGAATTATCATGTGGGTCCCTGCAGGAACGATCTATGCCGGCGCCGCGCTTGCGCTGATCGCGCTATGGATACGGCGGGCCGGCAAGGACAGCGAGCGGGCCGATGCGCTTCACGCTCTCTAGAGGAACGCTCTTCGCGATTGGAGCAACCGGCCTCATGGTCGCCGCGGGGGTTGCGATAGGCTTCATCCGCAGTGAGCGCCGGCAAAACGAGAGCATCGCCCGTGCCATGACCGGGGGCGATCCGGCGCGCGCACCGGCGCTGATCCGCCGTTATGGCTGCGCGGGATGCCATACCATCCCAGGCATTCCCGGCGGTGACGGCAAGGTCGGCGCCTCGCTCGCCGATCTCAGGTCGCGCGTGTACATCGCCGGCGTTGCGGCTAACGCGCCGGACAATCTGATCCGATGGATCGTGAGCCCGCAGGCTTTATCGCCGCGAACCGCAATGCCGGCAACGGGTATCACCGAAGCCGAGGCACGCGACGTCGCGGCCTATCTCTATGCGCAGTGAGCAGATCTCAAGGATTGGGGGTCGGCCGGGATGGCAATGATTTCACAAAGGCGGCAATCGCCCTACGATCGCTCTCCGGGAGCATGGCCAGGTTGGTCACGACGTCGGCCATGGACGAGCCGACCCGGCCATGGTTCGGCGTGATTCCCATCTTCAGCATATCCGCCAATTGCTGCTCCGACCAGCGGCCAATCCTCGCCGCCGTGATGTTGGGATAGAAGCCCGTGCCCGTGGGGTCCTGCCCACCAGCATAGCGTGTGCCTGCCTTTATGCCGCCGAACACGTCGCGCGAGGAGTGACACTCCGTGCAATGGGCGAGCGCTTCGCTCAGATAGCGGCCGCGGTTCCAGATCTCGTCATGCGCGGCATCGGACAAGATCGGCCCCGGCCGGAAGTAGAGAAGTTTCCAGAAGCCGACGAAGCGGCGGATACCGAACAAGGGATTGAGATCATGATCCGGCGGACGCCCCCTCACCGCAGGTAGCGTCCGCAGATAGACCATCAGATCCTGCACGTCTCCGGCACGCATATGCGCAAAGCTCTCATAGGGAAAGACCGGATAATAGTGGCTGCCATCCGGCGAGGTGCCGCGCAGGAGCGCGTTGGCCAGATCCTTTGTCGTCCAGTTCCCGATACCGTCGACTGGATCCATTGAAATATTGGGCGCACGGAACGTCCCATAGGGGGAGGCGAGCGCGAGCCCGCCTCCGAGACGCAGATGATCTGGCTGTCCCGGCGAAGCATGGCAGGAGGCGCAGTCACCCGCCGCGAAGACCAGCTTACCGCGCTCGGCATCACCGATACCATCGGCGACGTCTTTCACCTCTGCCGCGGCGAAACGATCCGGTGAGGTGACGAACCATGTCACCACGATTGCCGTAAGCACGAGCAGGATTCCAGACATCAACCAGAGACGCCTGCGCATCTGCTCTCCTGTTCTCCGCTGGGGCCAACCATCCCGCTAACGAGTGCAAGTTGCGGCTGTTCCTTCGCACCGCCAGTTCGGCATCGGCCCGGCTGAGGATCGTGCAGCTGCGTCAGAGACCGATAGGAACTTTTGAAATCGTCAAACGTCGAATCGGCCTCGCGGCAACCATCCAAGGCTCGCTGCAACATATCAAAAGTTATTACCTTCCGCCCTCCTCCCTTTCAAAAGGGGATTGCGGGTGGAGCGCCAGCGGACAATACATGCAAGCAGGTTTTGCGTTCTCCAAACTCGCCGACCGTCTGACGAAACTCGCTGACGTGACTGCCGATGACCTTGACCTCCTTTCGAACATGCCGACCAACATCGCTCATTTCGGCCCTCATCAGGTGATCCTGCGACAGGGCGACGAGACCAGCCAATGCCGTCTGCTGCTCCAGGGATATCTGTGCTGGCAGGAAACAGAAATGGCGACGTGTCAGATCACATCGATCTTCGTTCCCGGCGACCTGCCCGATCTGCATACCTTGTACCGTCCCTACATCTCCAGCAATCTCGTCGCACTCGGCTCCGCCGTCATAGCTCTCGTGCCGCACCGCTTCCTTCACGAGCTGTGCGTACGGTCGCCGCGTACGGCTCGCGCGCTGCTGTCGATCCTGCTGATCGACCACGCCATCCAGCGAAACTGGACGGTGAACCTCGGCAGCCGCGATGCATTGATGCGCGTAGCGCATCTGCTCTGCGAAATCACCACGCGCCTGCAAACTGTCGGGCTTGCGCGAGACTTCCGCTTTTCCTCGCCGTTTACCCAGTCCGATCTTGCCGCGGCCTGCAGCATCTCTCCCGTGCATGCCAATCGCACCGTTCAGGAATTGCGCCGCTGCAACCTCCTGCAATGGCAGGGCAAGATCATCTCGATTACGGATTGGGTCGGCCTGGTTCGGCTCGCCGGCTTCGACCCAAGCTATCTCGACCTTCGTCCAAGTGAACCAGATGTGCGGCCGTCGAAACCGAGAATCGCTTTGCCGGACATCTACACGGAAAATTCCCGGTGCCGGGCTCGCGTCCGCAGCGCAGCGCATACTTCAGCCATCACGCTTTCCCAGTCGCCCGGAGTCGACTGATGAAATAGCCGCAGGCTCGGATACCAGAACGAGCCGGACCCGGATGGCGGCCAGCGCCAGTCGCAATCGGCGTGCAGCAACACCCAGGCTTCGCATCCGAGCGCGCCGGCAAGGTGCGCGACCATAGTGTCGACGCAAATGAGAAGATCGAGCTGGCGGATGAGGTGACCGAGAGCCGCGATATCCGGCGTGCTAACGTCCCGAGCGCCAATCTCGGCGAGCTCCCACGGCGCGGCCCCACGCTGAAGCGAATAGAGCGTCACCTCGGCATCAGCAAGCTGGCGCAACAGTCGGACCGGAATGGCACGTCGCTTGTCCCAATTGCCGACCTCCCAGACGAGACCGACAGCCAGACCGCGTTTGCTGTCCAGCGGAGGGATCGCAACCTCGGGCAGCGTGAGATAAGGCGCTCGCATCTCGACCTGCTCCCGCCCCGCTCGAACAGCATGTGGGACCTCCATGATCTCGATGTCGATGTCGAATTCGACCTCCGGCGCGCCATCGTGGAGTGGAATCGCACGATCCACCCCAGCCGTCCGCGCGACCATGAGCAGTAGTTCCGGCTGGCACCAGACCGTGAGGCTGCGCGCGATCTCGCCAAACGCCGGCATGAAACGGAGAAACTGGATCGTATCGCCGAGCCCGTGATAACAACGCACGAGCACATGTCTGTCCGCTAGCGGCTCGCCGCGCCAGATCCGCTGGAGATGGCGCGGCCCGGTGTGCTTGGGCGGATGCGCGATCTCCAGAAGATCACGATCGCTGATCTCCCAGGCGCGGGCGAAATTGCGCGTGCGCATCGCCTCGACCCAGCCGCCCGCCACCTCGCGAAGCCCGGGCTAGCGCCGCACGAATTTGTGGAAGCGGCTCAGCTTGCCGTCCTTGGTCCGGTCCTGATGAAGGAACGCGATTCCGGCTTCGTCGAATTTCTCGAAGAATTCATCCCAGCCGATACGGTCGAGCTCCCCATCGGGCGGATCGAAATCGATGCGCAGGATGCCGGCGTGCCCATCCTCTTCCGTGGCCTTGACCGTCGCTGGTTTTCCGCCGCGCTGTTCCGCCCATTTCCGGATCACCTCATGGTCAGTCGTCTGCTCGGCTTCGCTGTTCTGCGCCTTCGTCATGTCGCACCTCCCTTGCTGCCGCGGCCGCGCGATGAGCATCGCCACCGCATCAGACTGTCTGCCAGGAAACGCTGACCGGATGGATTTGTTCTTCCGTGCTCTGAAGCAAGACAGCCGGACGCCAGCATCATCTTCTTCATCTTCATCCCGGAGGCTCTTCGTTCCCGCTTGACGGCTCGGTATTCTATCCCAAGTTAAGCCGATTGCATTTTCCCGGCCGGAATCGGGTCGCCGGGGTGCGCCGGCGCCTCCCCGCACAGGAACGAACATACCTTCCGCACGTTCGCCGACGTACTTGCACCGACGCTGCTTGCTTTCCGGAGGATCTCAATCCATGCATTCACGTCTTCAAGACAGGCGACGCGTGCGCGTCGGTATCGTCGGCGTCGGCAACTGCGCGAGCTCTTTCGTCCAGGGACTTACCTACTATCGGAATGCCAAATCGAATGAACCAGTGCCGGGATTGATGAACGCCGACCTCGGTGGCTATCACATCAGCGACATCCAGATTGCCTCGGCTTTCGACGTCAATGCCGACAAGGTCGGTCGCGACGTTGCCGATGCGATTTTTGCCCGACCAAACAATACGCACCGTTTTTCCGACGTCGCTCCGACGGGCGTGATCGTACAGCGCGGCCCTGTCCTGGACGGCATCGGCCGCTATCTCGAGGATGACATTCCGATCGCAGATGCACCAGAAGCAGACGTTGCAGAGACACTCACGAGGTCGCGCACCGATGTGCTCGTGTCCTATCTGCCGGTCGGCTCGCAGCACGCGAGCGAATGGTATGCGGGGCGCGCAATCGAGGCCGGCTGCGGTTATGTCAACTGCATCCCCGTCTTCATCGCGTCCAATCCGGACTGGCGGCGGCGGTTTGAGGATGCAGGTCTGCCGATCATCGGCGACGACATCAAGAGCCAGGTAGGCGCCACCATTCTCCACCGCGTGCTCGCGAACCTTTTCCGCGACCGCGGCGTGCGGCTCGATCGCACCTATCAGCTCAATGTCGGCGGCAACACCGATTTCAAGAACATGCTGGAGCGGGAGCGGCTGGCCTCCAAGAAGATCTCCAAGACCCAGGCCGTAACCAGCCAGTTCGATGTTCCGATCGAGCCCGATAACATTCATGTGGGGCCGAGCGACCACATTCCGTGGCTGACCGATCGCAAGCTTGCCTTCATCCGTCTGGAGGGCACGACGTTCGGCGGCGTTCCGCTGAGCGCCGAAGTGAAGCTCGAGGTCTGGGACTCCCCGAATTCGGCGGGCGTCGTAATCGACGCGGTGCGATGCGCCAAGCTTGCAATGGACCGCGGCCAGGCCGGCGCACTGACCGGCCCCTCGAGCTATTTCATGAAGTCGCCGCCGCAGCAGTTCACGGATGAGGAAGCCGGGCGGCGGACGCGCGCCTTCATCGATGACAAGGCGTATGCCTGATGGCGAAGATCATTCATCTCATCCGGCACGGTCATCACCCGTTACTCGGCCGCACACTGTGCGGTCGGATGAAGGGCGTGGAGCTCGACGGTCTCGGCTGCGAGGAGATGGCGCGCTGTGCCGCGACCGTCGCGCCCCGGCCGACACTGGTGCAATCGAGCCCGCAGCGGCGCTGCATGCAGTCGGCCTGCATCCTCGCCGCGCGCTTCGCTCTACCGGTCGAGATCGTGCCGGCCCTGGACGAACTCGACTATGGTGAATGGACCGGACGATCCTTCGAGGATCTCGCCTCGGATCCACGATGGTCGCGCTGGAATGCGCGACGCAGCACGAGCCGGCCGCCGAGCGGCGAAAGCATGCGATCGCTCCAGAAGCGTGTCGTTGATCATCTGGAGCAGCTGCGCGGCGATCGCAATATCGAGGTCGTCATCGCCGTCAGTCATGCCGAGCCGATCCGCGCGGCACTCCTGCGCTACTCGCACATGCGGCTCGACGACTTCCTGTCGATCGAGATCGACCCCGGCAGCATCAGCACTCTTCGCGTCGACAATCGCGGAATCAGCATCACCGGAATCAACCGACGGGTGCTGGCGTGAAGATCGTCATTTTCGGTCTGACAATCTCTTCCTCCTGGGGCAATGGCCACGCGACCTTGTGGCGCGGCCTGTGCAAGCATGTCGTGCGGTCCGGGCACAGCATCGTCTTTTTCGAGCGCGACACGCCCTATTACGCCGCTGCCCGGGATCTGCACGAATTGCCCGGTGGTCAGCTACGCCTGTTCACAAACTGGGACGACATACGCCTGACGGCGAGCAGCGATCTTCGCGATGCCGACGTTGCGATCGTGACTTCCTACTGCCCCGACGCGCTTGCGGCGACCGATCTGATCCTCTCCGAAGGTCGTGCGATCCCCGTGTTCTACGATCTCGATACGCCCGTTACGCTGGCGAGGCTTATGGCCGGCGAAACCGTTTCGTATATCGGTCCGCGAGGGCTGCGCGATTTTGCTCTCGTCCTGAGTTTCACTGGCGGCCCCCGCGTCGCCAGCGAATTCCGCGGCAGGCTGGGCGCCCGCGACGTCCGGCCGCTCTATGGCCATGTCGATGCCGACATTCATCGGCCAGTTCCGCCGCAGCCGCACTATCGCGCGGATTTGTCCTATCTCGGCACCTACTCCGAAGATCGTCAGCGCTTGCTTGAGATGCTTTTCGTCGCACCCGCCCGGGCGCGACAGGATCTCCGTTTCCTGATTGGCGGCGCGCAATATCCCGACACTTTTCCTTGGTCCCCGAATATCTACTTTGTGCGGCACCTGCCGCCCTCGGAACACGCGCCGTTCTTCGCCTCGTCCCGGCTGACGCTCAATGTCACGCGCAGGGCCATGGCCGAAATGGGCTGGTGTCCGTCCGGGCGGCTGTTCGAAGCCGCCGCCTGCGGCGCACCGCTGCTTAGCGATGATTGGCCCGGGATCGGGGATTTTTTCGCGCCCGGAGAGGAAATCCTGATCGCGCGCGACGGGCAGGACGCGCTCGCCGCGCTGGGGATGGAGGGCGCTCAGCTCCGGCGCTTGGCCCAGCGCGCTTGTGACCGCACCATGGACCAGCACACATCCGACAAACGCGCCCGCGAACTGGTGTCGCTGCTCGAGCAGATGGCATCGAGCGGCGCGCACCGGCAGCAATCCGAGGAGGCCTGATCATGTGGGGCATCGTTCCGGCCGCGGGCCGCGGCAGCCGCATCCAGCCGCTTGCCTTCTCTAAGGAATTGCTGCCCGTCGGCAGCCGGTGCGACGACGGAACCGACCGCCCTTGTGCCGTCTCGGAATATCTCCTGGAGCGCCTGATCCTTGGGGGCGCCGATAAGATCTGTTTCGTGATCTCGCCGGGCAAGTCCGATATTCTTGAATATTTCGGCGATCACTATGGCTGCGCCCAGCTTGCTTACGTCGTTCAGCCCGACGCATCCGGGCTGTGCGACGCCGTTTTCAGGGCGAGCACGGTGGTCGGCGAGCACGAGGAAGTCATGGTCGGCCTGCCAGACACCGTGTGGTTTCCCAAGGCGGCCTTGCAGGCCTTGCCCGACGCAGATCTCTCGTTCCTGTTGTTTCCAGTCGAGCATCCCGAATTCTTCGACGCCGTGGTGCTCGACGGCGATCGCGTGACGGAGATCCAGGTCAAGCAGCCGAATGCGACCTCACGCTGGATCTGGGGCGCCTTCAGGATGTCGACCCGCGGCTTCGGCGCGCTCCAGGCGCTCTGGAACGCGCGCGAGCGCCGCGACGAGTATTTCGGGACTTTGGTCAACGCCTATCTCGCAGCCGGCGGCCGAGGCATCGGAGTCAAGGCCGGCGAATCCTACGTCGACGTCGGCACCGTCGAGGGCTATCGCACAGCGATAGCCCTCCTCGCCGAGCGCACAGGCGGCGACGGCCGATCGAGGTTACAAGGCCGGTGCGTCGTCAGACGGTGCCCGTCCCGCCACAGTGAACTACGGAGCGATTGCATGACCACAGGCGACCTGTCGCGCGAGGAAATCCGCCGGCGCGTCGATGCGCTCGGACCATGGTTTCATAATCTCGACCTCAACGGCGTGCCGACCGCACCTTCGCATTTCCTCGGCGATTATCCGGGCGTGAAATGGCGGCGCTTCTCCGACATCATCCCGGATCGCCTCGAAGGCAAGACTGTGCTCGATATCGGCTGCAACGCCGGCTTCTACGCCATGGAGATGAAACGGCGCGGGGCCGAACGCGTGCTCGGTCTCGACACTGACGAGGAATACCTCGCACAAGCCCGCTTCGCCGCGGAGGTGAACGGGCTCAAGATCGAATTCCGCAGGATGTCGGCCTATGACGTCGGGCAGCTCCGCGAAAAATTCGACCTCGTGATTTTCATGGGCGTGCTCTATCACCTGCGCCATCCTCTGCTCGCGCTGGATCTCATTCACGAGCATGTGGCCGGCGATCTGCTGCTGTTTCAGTCGATGCAGCGCGGCGACGGCCTGGTCGACGCGGTCGAGAAGAATTACGACTTCTGGACCACCGACCAGTTCGATTCCCCGGGGTACCCAAAGCTGCACTTCATCGAGCACAAATATGCCGATGATCCCACCAATTGGTGGGTGCCGAACCGCGCCTGCGTCGAAGCCATGCTGCGCAGCGCGGGCTTTGCCATCGCAGCGCATCCGGAAGAGGAGGTCTATCTGTGCAGGCGGACGACGCGGCCGCAGGCCGACGGCCCGATCTATCCGGCACGGGAGGCCGGCCGATGATCGAGGCTGCCAAGATATGGAATGAGCCGAACAACAAGTCGCATTGGGACATCCTGATCGATCCGGACTGGGCCATGTTCGCGAGCCTGGTGATGGCTGCTTGCAGAGCCATCCGCAGCGCGCATCCGACATTGCCGCGCGTGCTCGGAGGCATCTCGCCGATCGATCCGGCCTTCATGCGCAACATGCAGGCGCGCGGCGTACTCGATCATGTTGAGGCCGTAGCCGTGCACGGCTTTCCGCTCGACTGGAACCTGTGGCAGATCGGCGAATGGCCCGCCAAGCTCGCGGAAATCAAAGCCGTCACCTCGCATCCGATCTGGGTGACGGAGGTCGGCGCCTCGTCGTTCGGCGCCGAGGAGGTGCAGGCCTGGGGCCTGTCGCGCACCGCCGAGCTCCTGATCGGCCGTGCGCCGCGCATTCACTGGTATAGTCTCTACGATCTCCCCTCAACCTGGGAGGCAACAACGCGCCACAAGGAGGCGGAGGGCTCCTCCTATTACCGGCATTTCCACATGGGCCTGCTGCGCGAGGACGGAACGCCCAAAGTCGCAGCGGATCTGTTTGGCCGATATGCGCCCGCCATGGGCCTGTGCCAATGGTTTCACTATGAAGACCATCGACTCAACGACGCCGTACGCTGGATGCGCCGTCTCGGCCTGACGCATCTGCGGACCGGGCTGTCCTGGGCCGACAGCTTCCGTCCCAACGCGCTCGATTGGTTCGACCGCCAGATGGATGCATTGGCGGAGTTCCAGGTGACGGTGACCTTCTGCTTCACACCTGAACACCGGGGTCTCGAACCTCACCACACGAGCCCGCCGCATGACGTGAACGAATTCGCGGATTTCTGCGCGCTGATGATTGAGCGCTACTGCGCGAAAACTGGACTGGCGCCCTCTGCCGCGCCTCGGCTCCCGATCAGGGAGCCGACATGCGCGCCCTGATCCTGGTGATGGACTCGGTCGGCATCGGCGCGGCACTCGATGCCATCAGGTACGGCAACGAGGGCGCCGATACCGTCGGCTACATTGCGGAGTACTGCATCGCTGGCAAGGCCGACAGTCCGCAGCGGGAGGGACCGTTACAGCTTCCCAATCTGGTTGCGTTGGGCCTCGGCGGAGCCTGCCGTCTCGCCACGGGGCGCCTGCCACCGGGGCTCGACGGAGCAGGCGAACGTTCCCGCCACGGATGCGCGAGCGAGATATCGAAGGGCAAGGATACGCCCTCAGGTCATTGGGAGATCGCCGGCGTGCCGATGCCGTTCGATTGGGGCTATTTCCCTAAGACCATGCTTCCCTCCCGATCTCGTGATCAGGCTGTGCGACCAGGCTGGATTGCCCGGCATCCTCGGAAATTGTCCCGCCTCGGGAACCGCGATCATCGTCGAATTCGGCGAGCGCCACATGCTAAGCGGCGAGCCGATCTGCTACACCTCGGCCGACAGCCTGTTCCAGATCGCCGCCCATGAAGAGACGTTCGGGCTCGAACGCCTCTACGAGGTCTGCACCGTGGCAAGGCGGCTCGTCGACCCTTAAACATCGGCCGCGTCATCGCCCGGCCGTTCGTGGGCACGTCGGCGAGAGATTTCAAGCGAACGGTGCATCGCCGCGACGTCGCCGTGTACGCAGCAGCTCTCGAAGTGTTCGACGCGCGCCTTCTCGATCTGCTGAATTGTCTGCGCGGTGACGACCTCCTGATCATCACGGCCGATCATGGCTGCGATCCAACCTGGAGCGGCTCGGACCACACGCGCGAACAGGTGGCGATCCTGGCGTTGAGTGCGAAATCAACGACACCAATCGGCCGGCGCGCGGGTTTTGCCGACATCGGCGCGACCGTCGCAAGGCATCTCGACCTGCCCGCACCGCTCCATGGCGCGCACTTCTAGTCGCCGGCAGACCCGTGCTTCACCTGTTTTATTAATCCAGGTTAGAGAAACTTTCGTTTGTACATTTCCGAGGAACGAACATTCTTTGCACCGCTTCTAACCTCCAGACGTGACTGGTGCGCGAGGTCGCCCGACCAAGCAGAAGCGCGCTTCAACCTCATCATCGATCGATCCCGAAAGGATCGGTCTCAAGGCGCACGGAGCGGTGAATGACGCGGGTACTGGTTACTGGAGGCGCCGGATTCATCGGTTCGCACGCCGCCGATGTGCTGCTTGCGGCGGGCTATGAGGTCCGCCTTTTCGACAATCTGTCGCCGCAGGTTCACGGCGGCAACCGCCAGCGCCCCGCTTATCTCGCCGATGACGCCGAACTCATTGTCGGCGACGTCACCGACAGCCTCGCGGTCGAACAGGCCCTGAGCGGCACCGATGTGGTGCTGCATCTCGCCTCCGCCGTGGGCGTTGGCCAGAGCATGTACGACATCGAGCCTTATGTCAGAACCAATGAGCTCGGTACCGCGGTGCTGTTGCAAGCGCTGTCCAAACGTCCGATCGACCGGCTGGTGGTCGCATCCTCCATGAGCATCTATGGCGAGGGTCTGTATCGCGGTCGTGACGGAAGCGTCGTCGCCCGCGACGAACGGCCGCTCGAGCAGCTTCGCCGAGGCGAATGGGAGTTGCGGGACGGAGCCGACCGTCCGCTCGATCCCATGCCAACTCCCGAAACCAAACAACCGTCGCTGAGCTCGATCTACGCACTCAACAAATATGCGCAGGAGCGCATGTGCCTGATCACCGGCAAAGCCTATGGTATCCCGACCGTGGGTCTGCGCTTCTTCAACGTATTCGGACCACGCCAGGCCCTTTCCAACCCCTATACCGGCGTGCTCGCCATCTTTGCTGCACGGCTGCTCAACGGCCGGCCACCGCTCGTCTTCGAGGACGGAAGGCAGCGGCGCGACTTCGTTCACGTCCATGACGTCGCCCGCGCCTGCCGCATGGCCCTCGAGGCGGACCATACGCAGGACGTGTTCAACGTCGGCTCGGGCCAGAGCCGCACGATCCTCTCTGTCGCCGAGGATCTGGCCGAGGTGATGGGGCGCCGTGCCATCGCTCCCGAGATCACACGGAAATATCGCGCCGGCGATATCCGGCACTGCTTCGCCGACATCGGCAAGGCGCGCGACCTGCTCGGCTTCGAGCCGCATGTCGAGTTCAAGACCGGCCTTGAAGAACTCGCGGAATATCTTGCGGACCAGATCGCCGATGATCAGGCGGAACGGGCCACCAGGGAGCTGCTGCAACGAGGATTGGTTGCGTGATGAGTGAACGAGACAACAAGCCTGTCCTGGTCACCGGCGGATGCGGCTTCATCGGCTGCAACCTCGCCGATCGCCTTGCCGAGCGTGGCGACCGCGTGCTGCTGCTGGACAATCTCGCCCGGGACGGCGTGCGCGAAAACGCGCAATGGCTGAAGTCCAGGCACGGCGATCGCGTCACGATCACCGTGGCCGACATTCGCGAGCCGATCCCGGTGATCGACGCCGTGCGCGAGGCGCGCGCCGTGCTGCACCTCGCGGCCCAGGTCGCCGTTACCGATAGCGTAACCGACCCCGTCGCCGATTTCGAGATCAACGCCCGCGGAACATTGAACGTGCTCGAAGCCCTTCGCCTGCACAACAGCACCGCACCCGTGATCTTCGCCTCGACCAACAAGGTCTACGGCCGGCTGATCGACGACGGCGAGATCGCGCTCACCGGTCGCCGCTACGCCCCGACTGGCAACGGGTTGGCCGGCGGCATCTCGGAGAATGCGGCGCTCGATTTCTACAGCCCCTATGGATGCTCCAAGGGCACGGCGGACCAATACGTCCACGACTATGCCCGGGTGTTCGGGCTCCAGACCGTAGTGATGCGGATGAGTTGCATCTACGGGCCGCGCCAGTTCGGCACCGAGGATCAGGGCTGGATCGCGTACTTCCTGCTCAGCGCCATCCGCGGCAATCCACTGACGATCTACGGCGATGGTCACCAGGTTCGCGACGCGCTGCACGTATCCGACGCGGTGAGCGCATGGCTCGCCGCGCTTGACCACATCGCGCTGACCCGCGGGCGCGTATTCAATCTCGGCGGTGGCCCGGCTAACGCGATCAGCCTCCTGGAACTGATCGACGGCATCACCGACCTGACCGGCCGCAAGATGACGTATCGCTTTGCCGATTGGCGGCCTGGCGATCAACCCTGGTACGTCAGCGATACGCGGGCGCTGTCCACCACGCTCGGCTGGGCGCCTCAAATCTTCCTCGCGGACGGACTCCGATCGCTCCATTCGTGGCTGGACGGCCGCTTCGGATCATCACAGGACAATCGCGAGGCGCTGGCATGACGCGGATCGCTCTCATCAACCCGAACTGGGATTTCGCCGGCAGCATCTATTTCGGCTGTCGCTCCCCTCACCTTCCGCTCGAGCTCGGTATCTCCGAGTACTTTCTGAAGGCGGCCGGCCACAAGACGCTGCTGCTCGACGCGCACATGTTCGATCTGTCGCTCGGCGAGATCGAAGCCGAGCTGCGCGCATTCGGTCCCGACCAGATCGTCATCACGACTGCGCCGACCTATTTGTTTTGGCGCTGCGCGCCGCCGGAGCTGCGCGTGCCACAGGAGCTCGCGCGAGCGGTGCGCGACCTTGCCCCGACCCTGATCGTAGTCGGGCCGCATGGCTCGACCACGCCAAGGACGGCCTTGAAGAAGCTTGCCGCCGACATCGTCGTGATGGGCGAGTGCGAAGCGTCCCTGCTGCGTCTTGCCAATGGCGAGCGAGATTTTCCGGGCCTGTGCATCGCCGACGGCGCTTCGCTTCGGGTCAATGGCGGTCCGCAGGCCGTTGAATTCAAGGATCAGCCCGCGCTCGACTGGCCGGAGGAGATGATCCGGCGCCATCATCACCACCATCATCGCTTCGAAGCCGAGCCGGTCGCTCCCGGCGCCGAGGTCGAGGCCTCGCGCGGGTGTCCCTATAACTGCACGTTCTGCGCCAAGGAGAACTTCCGCAACGCCTATCGCAGGCGGCCGGCCGCCGTCATTCTCGACGAGATCGATGGTCTGCGCGGCCAAGGCATCGAGTATCTCTACTTCATCGACGAGATCTTCCTTCCTAACGCCGAATTGCTGGAAGGACTGACCACCCGCGGCCTGAAGTTCGGCGTGCAGACGCGTATCGACCTCTGGAAGTCGAACATGCTCGCGCTGCTCGGCCGTGCCGGCTGCGTCTCGATCGAAGCGGGGATCGAGAGCCTCACGGTCGAAGGTCGCGCGGCGCTGGCCAAGAACTGCAAGATGACCACCGATCAGCTCGCCGACCGCCTGGTCGAAGCCCGGCACCACGTCCCCTTCGTGCAGGCCAATCTGATCGAGGTGCCCGAGGACGACGATCCCGTCGTGCAGCGCTGGCGCCGCACGATGCAGGACGCGGGCGTCTGGGCGAACGATCCAGTGCCGCTCTATCCCTATCCGGGCTCGCCGGACTACCGAAAGCTTTGGGGCGAGCCCGACGACTTCGCCTGGGAACGGGCGCACCGCCACTACCTGCAGATGTTCAACCAGTTCAGCGACGTCCAGAACGACCGTCCCGTGCCGCTCGATGCCCTCGAACGCCAGGTGGCATCATGAGCCGAAGCGCGGATATCAGGATCTTGATGACGACCGATACGGTTGGAGGCGTGTGGACCTATTCCTGCGCCCTTGCATCCAGCCTCGCTGCCTCCGGCGCCGATGTCTTCCTCGTGACGCTTGGCCCCCGCGCGCGCGCCGATCAGCACACGATGCTGCGTGACGTCGGTGTGCACCTGATCGAGACGGAGCTCGCGCTCGAATGGCAGGACCCGGAAGGACAGAACATCTCCGAGGCAAGGCGCGTCCTCGCCGATCTCGAAGCCAGGCACATACCTGATATCATCCATCTCAACAGCTTTCGCGAGGCGAGCTTCGCCTGGCGTGCCCCGACGGTGCTGGTCGCGCATTCCTGCGTGAATTCCTGGGCGCTCGCCTGCCGCGATACGACTTGGCTCACCGAACCCAGATGGCGCCGCTACACCGAACGCGTCGTGGCAGCGCTCGATGCAGCGGCGGCGTGGGTGTGTCCAAGCCAGGCTTTCCACGACAATGTCGCAGCGATCTATCAGCCGCAGTCGCGCGGTGCGGTGATCTGGAATGGAATTGCGCCTCGTGACCCCGCGGGGCGCAAGCAGGATCTGATCTTCGCGGCCGGACGGCTGTGGGATCGCGCCAAGAACATTGAGGCCCTTGCAGCCGCTGCGCCCGGACTGGACTGGCCGGTTGAGGTCGCCGGCCCCATCGATGCAGGCTTTTCAGCGGGCGTCACCTGGCTCGGGGAGTTGCCACACGACGCTATGGCCGCCCGCCTCCGGCATGCGGCGATCTTCGTCAGCCCCGCGATCTACGAACCATTCGGCCTCTCGGTTCTGGAAGCAGCTGCGGCAGGCTGCGCGCTCGTCCTGTCGGACATCCCGACTTTCCGGGAATTGTGGAGCGGAGCCGCGCTGTTCTTCGATCGGATCGACAGCAAGGCGCTGCATCAGACGCTCGCCATGCTTTGCGCCGACGAAGCCGCACGGGCACGGCTGCATCGCGCCGCCTATGAGCATTCCCTGACTTATTCGCTGACGCGAATGACAAACGCCTATCTCGGTCTCTATGAAAGCCTGCTTACATCTCACCGCCCGGTCGCGCCCACCTGCCAGATCGAGGTGCGCGCATGAGATGCGTCCTGTTCTATCACGCATTCACCTCCTGCTGGAACAATGGCAATGCGCATTTTCTGCGTGGCTATGCGCGTGAGCTTCACGCGCTTGGCCACAAGGTCATTGTATACGAGCCGTTCGACGGCTGGAGCCGTTTGAACGCCATTCGCGAGGGCGGCGCCAATGCGATGGCCGATATTCCGAGGCTGTTTGCAGGCGTCGACATTCGTCAGTACGACACCTGCCTGGATCTCGATCGCGCTCTGGACGGCGCCGACCTTGTCATCGTGCATGAATGGAATTCGCCCGATCTGATCGCGCAAATTGGAGGCAAGCGCGCGCAGGGCGCCGCCTTCACGCTGCTATTCCACGACACCCATCACCGCGCCGTCAGTGCACCTGAGGAGCTCGCGCAATTCGACCTCGACGGATTCGACGGCGTGCTGGCCTTCGGCGAGGTGCTTCGGCAGATCTACCTGAAGCTCGGCTGGGCCGATCGGGCCTTCACCTGGCATGAGGCCGCCGATGTCGCGCTGTATCATCCGCTGCCGCAGGTCGAGGCTAGCGACGATCTGGTCTGGATCGGCAATTGGGGCGATGGCGAGCGCAGCGCTGAGCTCAACGAATTCCTGGTCGAACCCGTCGCCGAGCTGAAGCTGTGCGCGAGCGTCTATGGCGTGCGCTATTCCGACGCGGCGCTCCACACCATTGAGACCGCTCGCATCCGGCATGGCGGCTGGCTGCCGGCGCACTGGGCGCCCGTCGCTTTCGCCGGCGCGCGTGCAACGGTCCACGTGCCGCGGGGGCCCTATGTGCGGTCGCTTCCAGGCATTCCCACAATTCGCGTGTTCGAAGCGTTGGCGTGCGGCATTCCGCTGGTCTCGGCACCCTGGTCGGATACAGAGGGTCTGTTCCCAGATGGAGCCTATCTCAGCGTCACCAATGGCAGCCAGATGAAACATGCGCTTCGTGCCGTTCTCGACGATCGGGAGATGTCTTCCGCAATGGTGCAGAAGGGACTGAGGACGATCAGGGAACAACATACTTGCCGTCATCGGGCGGAACAGCTCGTCGGCATCGTGGCTGATATCCGCGACTCACGCGGCTCGGCACAGCCCCAGCGATGCGTCGGAGCCGTCGCATGAAGATCTGCTTCTTCGGATCCAGCCTGGTCTCGTCCTACTGGAACGGCGCCGCCACCTATTACCGCGGCATGCTGAAGGAGATTGCAGCACTCGGTCACGACATCACGTTCTTCGAGCCCGACGCCTTCGAGCGCCAGGCCCATCGCGACATTGACGATCCGGATTGGGCGAAAGTGATCATCTATCCCGCGACGCCGGACGGCTGGCGCGGCTCGCTCGGTGCCGCCGCCCAATCGGCCGACATGCTCATCAAGGCCAGCGGCGTCGGCGTCTTCGATCAGGAGCTGGAGAATGCAGTCGCCGAGCTGCCGTCGCGAATCATGCGGATCTATTGGGACGTTGACGCTCCCGCCACGCTTGAGGCGATGGAAAGCGATCCGCAGCATCATCTGCGTCGCGCGATCGGATCCTACGACCTGGTTCTGACCTATGGCGGCGGCGACGGCGTCGTGTCGGCCTATCGCGCCATGGGCGCGCGGGACTGCGTGCCGATCTACAATGCGCTCGATCCGGCCACGCATTTTCCTGCGCCACCAGATCGGCGCTTCGCCTGCGATCTCAGCCTGCTCGCAAACCGCCTGCCCGATCGCGAGAAGCGCGTCGAGCGCTTCTTCCTCGACGTCGCGCGTCAAGTGCCCGAAAGGTCCTTCGTGCTCGGCGGCTCCGGCTGGGACAGCAAGGACACGCCCGCCAATCTGCGCAAAGTCGGTCATGTCGGAACCAAGGATCACAACGCCTTCTTCGGTTCCGCACTGGCCACGCTGAACGTCAACCGCGACAGCATGGCGCGCTACGGCTTCTCACCGCCAACGCGCGTGTTCGAAGCGATCGGTGCCGGCGCATGCCTGATCACCGATCAATGGGACGGCATTGACCATTTCATCGAGCCCGACCGCGAGGTGCTGGTCGCTGCAAGCGGCGCGGAGGTCGCAGAGCATCTCGCGTCGCTGACGTCTGGCCGGGCCCAAGCGATGGCCAGCCGTGCCCGCACGCGCATTCTCAGCCAGCACACTTACCGGCAACGCGCACGCCAGTTCAACGATCTCTTTGTCGGCAGCAGTTCGCGAATCGAGGCAGCAGAATGAAGCTTTCCATCGTGGTCATCGGTCTTTCGGTCACTTCGTCCTGGGGCAACGGTCACGCCACGACCTACCGCGCCCTGATCGAAGCGCTGGCGCGACGAGGGCATCGTGTCACATTCCTGGAGCGCGACGTGCCCTGGTATCGGGAACACCGCGATCTGACCAAGCCGGTGGCCTGGACTATCGAGCTCTACCATTCCCTGAGAGACATTCCGCTCCGGTTCGGCAGATTGATCCGGGATGCCGATCTGGTGGTCATCGGCTCTTATGTGCCCGATGGCATCGCCATCGCCGAATGGACGACGACCCACGCCCGCGGGATCACCGCGTTTTACGACATCGACACGCCGGTCACGCTGTCGAAGCTCGAGCAAGGTCTCGACTATCTCTCCGCCGCGATGATCCCGCGTTTCGATCTCTATCTGTCGTTTGCCGGCGGCCCGGTGCCGGGCATGATCGAGGAGAGCTATGGCAGCCCGCTGGCGCGTGTCCTGTATTGCAGTGCGGATGCGAACATCTACACGCCCCAGCGCGCTAAGCCGAAATGGGCGCTCGGCTATCTCGGCACCTACAGCGCGGACCGGCAGCCGGTCCTCGACGAGCTACTGCTCGCACCGGCTCGCTCGCTGCCATCCGGGCAATTCGTCGTCGCGGGCGCGCAATATCCTGAGCATGTGACCTGGCCCACCAACGTCGCTCGCATCGAGCACATCACGCCCAAGCAGCATGCGACCTTCTACGCGGAACAGCGCTTCACGCTGAACGCCACTCGCGCCGACATGAAGGCCTTGGGCTACTCGCCGAGCGTCCGGTTGTTCGAAGCCGCCGCCTGCGGCACGCCCATCATCTCGGACCGCTGGCCCGGCATCGAGACGATCTTCGAGCCGTCACGGGAAATCCTGCTGGCGTCCGGTTCGCGCGAGGTGGTCGAGATCCTGCGCGACATGCCGGACGAACAGCGGCGCACGATCGCACATAACGCGCGGCGGCGGGTTCTCGCCGAACACACCTCGGACCATCGCGCCCGGCAATTGGAGGCCTATTACGTCGAGACATCCGCGCGGCGCCGCCGCAAGACCACGCGGCTTCCCGCCGTGCGTCCCATGCAGGTCGCCGAACTCTGAAAGCCCCTATCATGACGCTACAGACCCGCATTCATGCCTCCCGCCGCTCACCCACGATCCTGATCGCCGGCGGCGCCGGCTTCATCGGATCGCACCTATGCGACGCGCTTCTGCAACGCGGCAGCACGGTGATCTGCCTCGACAACCTGTTCACGGGGTCGATCGACAACATCCGGCCGCTGCTCAATCACCCGAATTTCCGCTTCATCGAACACGACGTACGCGATCCCATCGAGATCGAGAACGGTATCGACCGCATCTATAGCCTCGCCTGCCCGGCCTCACCCCGCCACTACCAGAAGGATCCAATCGGCACGATGAAGACCTGCGTGGTCGGCACAATGAACATTCTCGAACTCGCGCGTTGGAAAGGCGCCCGAATCCTTCAGGCGTCGACGAGCGAGGTCTATGGCGACCCCGAAGTCCACCCGCAGCCGGAATCCTATCTCGGCAATGTCAATCCGATCGGACCGCGGGCCTGTTACGACGAAGGCAAACGTGCCGCGGAGACGCTGATGTTCGACTATCACCGCATGCACGGGGTCGAGATCAAGGTCGCGCGCATCTTCAATACCTACGGTCCACGCATGCTGGAGAATGACGGGCGTGTCGTCTCCAATTTCATCGTGCAGGCTTTGCGCGGCGAACCCATCACGATCTATGGCGCCGGAACGCAGACCCGGAGCTTCTGCTTCGTCGACGATCTCGTTCGCGGGCTCCAACTCCTGATGGAGAGTCCGCGCTCCATCATGGGGCCGTGCAACCTCGGAAATCCGCACGAGGTCACGATCGAGGCCATCGCGCGCGAGGTGCTGGCATATACGGAATCGACCTCCCCGCTCCGCTTTGAGGCCCTGCCGAAGGACGATCCCAAGCGCCGCAAGCCCGTCATCGACGCAGCCGCGGGGGCGTTGGGGTGGCGGCCGCGCGTGGCGCTGAAGGACGGCCTTCGGGCGACGATTGCCTATTTTGCGCTTCGTATCGCAGGGGATTCCCCCACAATGCTGCCTGCCCTTGCGGCTCACGGGAAGCCCGTCTTGCGCGGGACCGCCTGACGATCGCCGATCAGCGTTGATGATCGATCGGCGATTGTCGTATAGCTGGCCTGCGACGATGCTGCTGCCCAACCAGCCCGCGCCATAACCGGCGTAGTATAGCCCGAACGCAAAGGACCCATAGGGGCGCTGCTCGGGCGGTGACACCGGCAAGCAGTACAGGATCTACCCGGGCAAGGGGCGAATGTCTGCGAGGTCGATGAAAGAGGAGGTCGGGCTGTGTTTCCTGCCGCGGGGCGGACTGCCAATCGGAGACGTCAGGCTCTCCCAGAAGATTGCGCTGGAAAGCTGCGAAAGCCGCGCGCTCGAGGTCGCCAGAAGATTCGCTCCGACCAGTTTCATGTTCCGGCGAAATCGGCTTCTTGGCTGAGGCGCGGAGAGCCTTCGATCGACTGTGGCGCAAGAAAAAAGCGCGACTTTGGCGAGCGCAAGCCTCAAATCCGGTTCAGACTAACCCAAAGCGCTTGCCTCCGTGTCGGCCGTAAGGACTCTAACCACGGCCGACACGCGCCAAATTGACACCACCGTCCGCACAATTCGCAGCCATGAAACATAGCGCGATTTTGGATCGAGACGTCCAATTCGATTTTGACGGGAACCTTTTCCTTCCAAGGCAATCCTAACGAGGCAGCAAGGAGAGCGCCGGTCATACGGGTCGGACATCGAGGACGCACCCGTTGGCACCGGAGCACACCGAGCTACGACACAGCGTGCATGTGCTCAAGGTGGTGTAAGGCCTTTCGAGCTATCTCCGAGGAGGCATCAATGGCAAGGGCTCTTTCGACTTCTATCTCGCGACGAAGCATCGTCGCGGGGTTGGCGATGACCGCCATCCCACTGTCATTGGCAAGTTCGGATAAAGCGTACGCACAGGACAGGCAAACCACGCCTGAGAAAAGTCTGTATGAGCGGCTGGGCGGCGTTTTCGCCATCGCGGCGGTCGTGGATCACTTCAGCGATGCCGTCGTGAAGAACCCCATCGTCGGTCAGGAGTCGAAGAATCCGCAGCTGCGAGAATGGCACACCAAGAGCTTGGAAAGGCTGCCCGGCCTCAAGTTCATGCGCACGCTATGGGTCTGCGACGTGTCGGGTGGGTCCTTTAAGTTCACAGCTACCAGGCCCGGCGCAACGTCGCTTGGCCTTGAGGAGGCTCACCGCAATCTTCGGATCTCCCCCGCAGAGTTCGACGAAGTCGCTGCGGAGCTCGGACGGAGCCTGGATCACTTCAAGGTTCCTAAGCGCGAGAAGGCCGAAGTCCTGGAAGCCTTTGCCGCTCACAAAGATGAGGTGACCGCTGGCTATTCCGCCAAGCGCGGCTGAAGCACCTATCTGTTTACAGCCATTCCCGCTGCGGGCAAAGCCGATCGGAATTATTAGCTTCCGCTGACGAGACGATAAGGAGAGCTGCTGTGCTACGTGGCTCGCGAGCAATCAGTTGCGCGACGTGTCAGAGTATATTCTACGCCTAGCGCGCCCAGACTGACACTGACGATCAGAAACTTTAAGATGCGCTGCCTACCATTATAGGCCACCTGGTCGCGCCTCCCAGTACGTAGGGGTTCCGTAATACTGGTGAGTGCGCGTTTCCCAGTCGCGATCCTGCCACGAATCATCACTGAACTCAGGCGCGTCCCTCAGCTGTTGCTCGGTGATATTGGTTCGAAAACCGCGAAACGACGTATCATAGGTCAGAGCGCCCCAGGGAATGGGGTAATGGCTGTGGCCCAACCCGACAAATCCGCCAAAGCTCATGACGGCATAAGCCACGCGACCTGACACCTTGTCGATGATGAGGTGATCTATCTCACCGATATTCTTCCCGTCTGCCCCATAAACCTCGGTTCCTTGAATGTCTTCGCTTGAGATGCATTGATGATCCGGATGGGCTGTTGCGCGGGCCATGGCTTCGTCTCCCTCACAAGTGGGTTTTGTCTGCTTAACTCGGCCGCTACGGGGGCGTTCCTGGCTTGGGAGAACATTTCACAATGATAGCGCGCCAGCCCCTTTTTTTGAGCGCAGCGGTCGCTTTTTCAAGATCGTGTTCGACGATGCGCATTCCGCAATGCTCGATTTGGCCCTTCTTGGACGTGCGAATAAGCCCGAATGTCGGCTCTGCGTTAATGGCGCCGATGCCCCGATCTCGAGACTGTCGGCGCTGCATTTGAAGCAGCGTGCCAATGCGCCGAAGGCGATTTCCGGGCGTACTGCCGGCAATTGGCCTTCACGGACTGATGGCAATGTAGAGCGTGCGGCCGGTTGCCAACGCAAAACGAGGGCGGCCGATCCACATACTCGCCGCGTGTTGGAGGAGCCGAGTTTCACGGAAACGTCTAAGCCACACACATCGTCGCCGAGAAGAAGCCCCTCGTTTGAATTCGCCGCCAATTGCTCCTCCGCCGACCTCTAAGTCGCCGGTTGGCATCGCATCGAGGCTGGCATTTGACACTTGCCGCCGCTACAGGAACAAACTTAAGGATGGGAGAGGGTCCGATCGAACAGAAGACTGCGTGCATACGCGCATTTTCGTTCTCCGATCTAATCGTCCCACGCCGCTAGCAGGCGGAGGCGTCCTCAATTGCGCCCACCTCTCCTACCAGCAGATCGCGGTGCTCGAGATCGGCGCGCTTCGATCCGTTTTGTTTCTCCTTCGGGCGCGGCGGTCGAGCAGTGTGCCGCTTCAATGCAAAGCTCTACCGCCTTGCGGAGCGACTTCGCATAGAAATCCGCGCCGATCGTCTCATCATCCAGACTCTCTTCATCCTCCGAGTCTTTGGCCGATCCCCATAGGCCGACAAGGAGCGTGGCGTGTGGCATTTTGCGACGCAGACGGCGAAGAAAGAAGCGTAGATACACCGGACTTGCGCTTCCAAGGCAAGATACGCACACCATTCTTATGTTGGCTGTATCAAGCCCAAGGATACTGGAAGCTGAGGCAGCAGCCGAAGGCTCAATGCGGGCGCCGACGCCATGTTTTTCGAGAAGCTGCGCGATCATATTCGCCGTCGCGTCGTCAAGAGGATCTCGCGCCCCGATGCACAATACAGGCTTTCCGTCTCGCCAATCGGATCTTAACATTGCAGTCGGTACAATGGGCGGCGCCAGATCCGGAGGGTCGACTACCTCGATTTCAAGTGTGTTGGAGTCATGAAGGTCGGCGTTGCTCTTGACAGGTGGAGCGCAGTCATCGTGATCGGAAAGATCGTCGATAACGCCCTCGACAGTTTCCTTAATCCGTTGCAGGCGCTCCAGCTCCAGAGCGCCGCGTCGCGCGTCGGCGCGCGCCAGCAGCAACCCAGGAATTGCGATCTCATCGTAGTAGGCGCAGAGGGATTTCTCCTTCATGATCTTCTCGGCTTGGTCCGCGGCCTCGTCGGGATCACCGGCCAGCATACGTTGAAAAAAATTCTGTTCTGGCGTGAGCGCCGGCTGATCACCTAGGATCACATCTAAGAACTCCAATCGCTCAACGTGACGCCCCAATACCACCAGGCACACCGTAAGGGGTGTCGAAAGCAGAAGTCCAATTGGCCCCCATAACCAGGTCCAGAAGGCTGCAGCCACCACGACGGCTACCGGCGAGAGCCCTGTGTTGTGGCCATACAGCATGGGTTCCACAATTTGGCTGAGGATCGGTTCTACGATCACGAACAATGCCAGCGTCCATAAAAACATCGACCACCCCGGATCAACCGCGATGGCAAGCGCCGCAGGAACGGCGGCAGCGATGAATGCGCCGATATAAGGAACGAAGCGCATTAGAGCCGCGAAGATGCCCCACAACACCGGGTTGGGAATGCCGATCACCGCAAGACTGATCCCGATGACGATCCCGAACGTTGCGTTGACGCAGGTTTGGGTCAGGAAATACCGGCTCAGTCGCCGGCCGGCATCGTCGATTGCTTCGGACGTGCGCCCCAAATCCTGCGCGCCTGCGAGTCTCACAAAACGGCCCCGCAGATCTTCGCGAAAAAGCAGCATAAAGATCACAAAAACGATAACAATGCCCGTCGTCGCCAAGGGCGCCAACAGCGGCCCGACGATTGTTTGCACCACATCAAACGGTCTAGGCGGCGGCTGTTGGATTTCCACCGGCAGTGGCTTAGCCTGGGATTCTCTTGCAGAAGTCTGGGCGGGTTCAGAAGAGCTTGCATTCTTCCGTCCTTGCTCCTGCGGCTTGGAAATTTCCTGGCGGAGATCTCCGAGCATATCCTTTAGCCGATTGAAGATTCCAGGACTGAGCACGACGTCTTGGACCGAATGAATCTTATCGCTGATCGTCAGCTGATAGCGGGGCAGGTTCTCGGCGAGTTGTGCGACCTGCTGGGTCATAATGGCGCTGAGCCCGAAAATCAGCAGAAATGCAAGCGCCACCGCGGCAAGAACTGAGCCCACGCGGCCGGCATACAAGCGACGAAAAAGCCGAACGACCGGAGCGAGCACGAAGCTCAACAGCAACGCAAGAACAACCGGCACGAAGAGCTCACGCCCGAAATAGAGCAATGCCACAAGGGCCAGGCCGATGAAAAGATTGCTCGCGACCACCGCAGGCAATAGAGAGCTCGCGATGTGACTTCCAGGCAAGGTCCATAGGCGGGATGGGCCCGGCATATCTCAAAGGCTCGGTTTCGGTTCTGCTCAGCTCACCCTTGATTACGGCTGGATGTTCCCTTTTGTTCCTCGGATGCGATCGGCGCATCTGCATTACGTGCAGAAGAACTTGTTGCAGCATGGCAGGAACCGTGGCTCAAATATTGGTTCTAAAATTGGTTTTCTTACATAGTCTTTTGCGGGCCGCGGGAATGTGCGGCTTGTCACATGGTCTGCCGGCTGCGCCCAGGCGAACATCTACGGGTCGTTTCCGATTGGATGAATCAATAGTACTCGTTTGGTGACGGGCCGGCCGCCGAACTGACGGCGTGTTCTCACGCGATAAGAGCACCGGGATGACGCCTCGGACGCACGAGTTGCCAGAGTTCTGGGGATCTACAGATCGGGCATGGCAAGCAGATTGGAATGTCGCACGGATCCTTTTGGCGGACGCTCTAGCCACCCGTCGCAATTGATAGCCGCTTGATGGCCTTGACGGCGGCTCCGGGACCGCGCCACCCAGGAACTCAAGCTCCTTATCTTCGAGCGCGTTCGTGGCGCGGAAGAACTGTTCGAGCTCCTCGACGGCGCGAGACGGCAGATTCCTGATGTCTTCAAGATTGCTCTCTAACGGCGAGCGCTCTGGCGCAGCGAAGATGCGATCGTTGCGCTCCTCCTTGCCTTTGCGCTTCTGGAGGATTTCGAGAATTCCGATCGGCCGGCATCGGAGCACGACGCCCGGATACGTCTGGGATACGTGGATGATGAGAACGTCCAGCGGGTCCCCGTCTTCGGCTTGTGTCGAGGGAATGAAGCCCCAATCATAGGGATAGGTGAGCCCCACCATTAGGGGCTTCGCAAGCGTGAACACCTTCAGCTCCGGATCGAACTCCAATTTGCAGGTGCTTCCACGGGGCGTTTCGATCACGGCGTAGATATTTTTTTCGTCGGCCCACGTCGGGAGCTTGCTCAGATTCGTCATGGGTCTGCACGCGCTGCGTGGTCTGGCCTTTGAAACGGCAACGTGAATCGTTTGTTCCTCCCGCGCCGCGCCGGCGTTACCGCGCCGACGCGCAAGAGCACATGAGGCTACTTGGGAGGCTCGACTGTGGTTTTTGTCGATCCGTCCGGCGCCGGCTGCATCCGTGGTGGGCTTTGCCCTTGGGGACTTTCCGGAGGCGCACCACCTGAACCGGTGTTGGTAGGCCCGGTCCAGCCCTGCGGCTGCAATTGACCTTTGTCTTCGGGCGCCGAACGCCCGCTCGGCGCGCCAAGGTCGTCCGCCGGCCTGGCAGGCTGTGCAATCGCCAATCCACCGGACAGCACAAGACATATCGATGCTAGTCGGACGCGCATTGATACCTCCATTGACCTTGGTCAACGAAGAACTTCCCGCCGACCCCTGCCGTTCCTGTTCATCGGAACCGAATTGCTGATTCCTTCGTTCAAGAACGACCTACAGGAGGACTTTAATGGCAAGAGCATCATGGAAGCGACCCGGCTCGCCGATCGGCAAGAAGGGCCCGCGCAAGGCAAATCCCTCATACAAGCGTCGTACGCGTGAACCCTGGTCGAGCGCAGATGTGAAAATGCTCAAGCAGCTCGCGAAGGGCAACACGCCAACCGGAGTCATGAGCGTCAAACTTCAACGTCCCGTCGCGGCTATCCGCAGCAAGGCGCGGCGCGAAGGGATTTCCCTGAAGCCCATCAACCGTTCACCCTACAACCGGCGTGCAACGAAGAGGCGTTCGCGTCGCTAAGACTCGGTGGGCTCAGCGTTTACATCGTCACCTCTAAGGTGACGCCAGGATCACGTCCTCCGTGCTGACAAACTATGCCATCCTCGCCCCGCACTGGCAGCCCATCGGGCCTTGGGTCCAAGTCAGCTGCGGATGGTTTTCACAAACCCAGCCGATGCCCGAAGCAGATTGGGTAATTCTTGCTCATCAGAGGTTATCGGGGGTGCGCACCGGAGAAGATTTGTTCTGATTCCGCAACTCTTGTTGGCCAATTCCCAAAATTCCTTGTCGCGGCCTTCAGGCCGCCCAGTCTTTTCCCAGAGCTGATGGCCGTAGGTTCGTATCTCGTCCTCTCACACGGTCATATGTTTTGCCTTCTGGTCTCCCTGTCGGTGCAAGCCAAATGCCGGATACATTGGCTCCAGGCTGCTTTTTGTACGCTGCCGGTCCAGGATGCCTGATGGCCGGCACTACGCTCGGTGCGGGAAGTAGGACGGAAAGAATCGAGAAACATCCGTTGGACGGTAGGCGGATTTCGCCGACACCCAACCCCGCTCCCGTACCCAACGCGGACCTCAGGACACAGTCACATCATCACCCGTGCGCGTAGCGCCCTGCACCAAACCTCGGCCAGGACTCGTCATGTCACAGGTCGCGCCGCTTCCTTGACAGCCTGGCCCGTGGTCGCCATTCCGGCGGCGTAGGCCGCTCCCGCGCCAAGAAGAAGGGCGCAGAAGCTTGCAAACATCGCGTATGCGAAGTGCTTCCGGGCTGCATCAATCTGAGCGGGCGTTGCAGCTCTCGTTGTCGCGCCGACGGTTTCCCGTCCAGTATTGTTCGACCAGTATGCGACGCGCATGCTGGCGGAATATGATGGGCCGACGAGGTTGCTGGCGATGCTGGTTGCCGAAGCCGGCAACATCGCCGCTGCACCGACCACCACGACGGTTGCGACCGCCCAGGCGGCCATCGCATGACCGACCCGACCGAGGGCGGTCTGATCCGGCGAATTGGCTGCCGCAACGGCGCCGCCTAGAAATGCGGCGATGATCCCTGAGACCGCCCACCACACGAATGCGGCCCAGCCTGCGCCAGCAGGCGCCGATGCAGCAGTGGGAATGTCGATCGCGAGCAGACCGATGCCGAACCCAAGCATGGTCAGCAGGATCTGGACAACCAACGAAGTGAACACGCCGGCCAGTACGGCTGACCATGTCCAGCCAAAAAACACATTGGGAACGGTGCGTGTAGCCATGGCGAACTCCTCCAGTAGCTCATGCTCCGGTTCCAACGCGCGGTTGAATCGTCCGTTCCTGTTGCAGGAACTTCGGGCGGCTTCTGGACTTGGTTTCCGGGAAACAACAGGAGGATAGCGCCATGACACTTGGCAGAGGCGCTTTATTGTGGCTGCTGGGCATTCCGCTTCCGGTGATCCTGCTGCTTGCACTGTTCTGGCGTTAGCCCCGCAATCGATCGGAGACGGTGCCCAAAGCTCGGCGCTCAAAAACTGCCGGACAGGATTTCGCATGAGCTGACAAACACCAGGAAGCCAGAAGTGCCGGTTTCAAGTACTCGCTGTCCGCGACCGACAAACCTAAGAAGAACAAACAAGCAGGACGAGAACCGCGGCCACTAGCAATGGTGCGCGCTGGGCGTTACGCCACACCAAGCTTCCGTCTCGTCGCTCTCGCGATCAGATGAAAGGTTTCCCGCCTGTTACAGCAAGCGTCGCACCGGACGTATAGCTCGAGAGCGGATCGGCCAGCATGACATAGGCAGTTGCGAGCTCAGCCGGCTGCCCGGCTCGTTTCATCGGCACTTGCTTACCGAAGTTCTTTACTGTGTCCGACGGCATGGTTGACGGGATCAGCGGCGTCCAGATCGGGCCCGGCGCGACGGCGTTCACGCGTATGCCCTTTTCGGCAAGCATCTGGGCAAGACCCCCCGTGAAGTTCTGGATCGCACCCTTGGTGGTCGCATACGCCAGCAGGATGGGGTTTGGCATGTCGGCATTCACGGAAGCGGTGTTGATGATGGCGGATCCCGATTTCATATGCCCAACGGCCGCCTTGGCGAGATAGAACATCGCATGGATGTTGACCTCGAACGTACTCTGCCATTCGTCATCACTGATATCCGCAATATCCTTGAACGCGGCTTGGTGGGCGGCATTGTTGACGAGGATATCGATTCCGCCGAGCTCATCGACGGCACGTTCAATGACGGCGCGGCAGTAATCTGGCTTTCGCAGGTCTCCGGGAAACAAGACAGCCTTGCGGCCTTCCTTCTCGACAAGAGCCTTCACCTCCTCGGCATCTTGATGCTCGTCGAGATAAGAAATGAGCACGTCGGCCCCCTCCCGGGCATATGCAATTGCCACCGCTCGCCCGATCCCGCTGTCCCCTCCGGTAATGACGGCCTTCTTGCCTGCAAGACAGCCCGATCCCTTGTAACTGTCCTCGCCATGGTCCGGACGTGGCTTCATCGCCGAGGTCGAGCCGGGCATTGGTTGCTGTTGGCTGGGATAAGGCGGGCGCGGATAATCGAGCATGGCATTCTCCCTGCGGTCATCGGTTAAACGGCATCCGCGGTGGAAACTCGTTCGCCACCGCAAGCACGGCATTCTCGTTGGTTTCCAGCGCAATCTTCTGCGCGAGCATCACGTCGCCGGGCACAAGCCGTGCTGAAGGCGCGAAGCACCAACCCACCCTCGGCGTTCCCGCCCCGTCGAGCTCGTGGACGTTCGCAGCCGTCCCATAGTTGATGCGGTACCGCTTGGCCGTATCGCAACCGACCACATCGAAGTACCGGTGCTCATCGAACTGCGCGAGTTGTACCGGTGACAGCCACGCGCGCAGCAGATGGCGGCCGCGGGCTTCTGGCGAGTTTTCTCCAATGAAGCTGGCATAGAGCTCGCGGAGCGTCTGCAGCCGTGAACCCACCGGGCGTCGAGCACCGAACAGAAGCATGGCCCTGCGCTCACCTAGCCGCCGACGAGGCGCGGGTAAAATAGCGTCTCCTGGGCCGTCGGGGCGAACACCCGCACGACGGCGACTTCGCCGGGCCCCATCCGCGTTGCTGCAGTGAATCCCTTGCCGGTCAACTTCTTGAAGCGCTGCTCCACCTTGGCCAATGCTTCCAGGTCTGCCGCGTCAAATTCGTGCCGCGTGTCCCCGCTATGGTCCAAAACAATCTGCGTAGGCATGGATGCTCCTCCTATGCTCCGCGATAATTGAGCAAACAGTTGGCGGGGCGCGCCGTTCCTCCCTTCCCGATATTCTTGCTGTGTCGGCCTGCCTCGAAAGAAGTTAGGCTCAGCGTTCGCTCTTGCAGTTGCGATTGGTGAAGCGAGCGTTACCGAGGCCGGTGCCGATCGTCAGCACGCCCCAACGTTTCACGTCCTTCATGAACGGGACCTCGGACAGCCCCTGCACCACGCCGTCGTTATGCATGACGATCGTCGTGTCGTGTTCTCCGATCTGAGGGATGGCTTCGACCAGAATTGCCGGGAGATTGAACTTGCTGCTCTCCCAGTTGCCGGGCAGGTTCTGCGCGCCCTTTACGATCGAGCCGTCGCTCTCGATGACGCCAGGACACGCGATGCCGATGAACGGCGCCAGCTTGAATCCCTCGTTCTCCGCCTTCGTGGTCAGGTCCTTGAGCATTTTGACGAGACGCTTAACCGCTTCCTCTCGGCTCGGTTCGTCATCGGCATGACGCCACAGCTCGGATTTCCACACGCACGCCTTGGAGAGATCAGGTGCCTTCTTGCGACGCGTTTCTACGATGCCACAGCGGATATTCGTGCCTCCGACGTCAACGGCAAGGATGGAATCATGAGCTTCAAAGATCCACGAAGGAGCGAGATGCAGCGCGCCAATCAGGCCTGCGTCGTCCGGATGCTGATGGATCGGCAGCATCTCGATCTTGAAGTTCTCGGCCTTTAGGATGATTTCGGCGCGCGCGATGGCGAGTTCGCCGAGCCGGCTATTGCTGAAGCCGCCGCCGACCACGATGCGCTCAGTCTTCTCCCAGGCCTTGGTCTTGAGGAAGCGACGCGTCACGTGGGCGAGTTCTTGTGCGAAGTCTTCGATCGCGCTCTGCACGACCGCCCAAGCATCGGTATCATCGCCGAGCAGGATCGCATCGAGCTCCTTCTTGCTGATGTCTTCGGAAAGCTCCTTGCCGAGCGGGTCTTCACCGGACTTGCGCAGTGGCTTCCGCCACTTTTCGAGAGTGTCCCGGAAAGCGCCCTTGCTGGCACGATCCCCAAGAAAACCCTCCTCATCCTTCAGCTCAATGTTGAAGCTGTCGACCTGCACTGACGGGAGGCGGGAGGCGCCGTGAGCGGCGATGCCGGTGGTCGTGATCGTTTCGTCAGCCATCTTGAGCCTAGACAAGCCGCAAGTAAATGTGCGGTATCAACGACGCTTAGGGTTATCCCGTTCCTCGCCTGGCTAGACCGGTCTCGCCGGTGCACCTCTTGGGAGACAGCCGAGAAGCAGGCGCGCAGCTCCCTTGACGCTCCCTGCCCTGCCCCCTTCACGGCCGTCTCGAACAGCGCCTCCTGGATGCCCGCGGCATATCGCCCGTCCACCGCGCCCATACCAGCAGGCTGACGAAATGTTCTTCCCGTTCATTTCGATCCTCCGAATGCGCTGCATAGACAGGAACGGCAGCCGGTCAGCCGCGTTCCATCGCCATCGTTGCGAGAGGAGATTCAAATATGGGAATGTTCACGAAGGACATAAAATCGATGGAAGACCTGCTGATGCACGGACTGCAGGACATGTACTACGCTGAGCAGCAGATCATCAAATCACTACCCAAGATGATCGAAAAGGCGACCAACCGAGACCTCGTCGCGGGACTGAAGGGCCATCTCGAAGAGACCAACAAGCAGGTCGAGCGGCTTCAGAGCGTGTTCGAGAAGCTCGGCAAGGAGCCCAGCGGCACGCACTGTCCAGCGATCGACGGAATCATCAAGGAGGCCGACGAGATCGCCGGCGAAATCGAGGATAAGGCCGTACTCGATGCTGCCCTCGTCGCGGCCGCGCAGGCCGTCGAGCACTATGAGATCTGCCGCTATGGCACGCTGATCGCCTGGGCCGAGGAGCTCGAGCACGACGACATCGTGCGCTTTCTCACCACGAACCTCAACGAGGAGAAGGCAGCGAATACCAAACTCAACACGGTTGCTCTGCGCAAGGGTGTGAACAGGAAGGCGTCGAGCGCGGCTTGATGGCAGCGTGGATCGACCTCAGCGGCTTCGCACAATCGCGGAGCCGCTGCCTTTTTGTTTCGTCCGCCCTCCCCGCGCTGATCGCGACTTGCGCCGCACGTACCAGGCCACCATCGAGATGACCAGCCAAGCAAGCGATGCACCTATGAAGGCGGCTGCGATGCTGGTTTCCGCCGTTAACGAAAAGACCATCGCAAAGGCCAGCATGCCGAGCGCGCCGAGCGCGGCGCCGGCGGAGTCGACCGCGGCCGCCATTTGCCCGCGGCGCTCGCCGGCGAGGCCCGCCTCACGCTTGCGGCGAATTTCATGCTTCTCGATGAGCGTGGCGCTAGCGCAGAAGATCGCCGGAAGGGCGAGGAAAAGCCCGCCGATAGAGGCTCCATAGCGGCTGCTGACGAGGCCGGCGAAGACGGTCGCGGCGCCGCCGAGCGCGAAGCGGATCAGATATTCGTACCAGCGGCCTTCCTTCAGAGATGACGGCGAAAGGCGGATCGGCGTCATGTCTGCCCTCCGGCAAGCATCAGTACGCCGAAGGCGACGATCAGCCAGACGACGAGGGATAGCAAAGTGGCAGGCAACGCTCGCAGCCGCGCGCGAGCGAGGATTTGACAAACGACGACGCTGTAGATGGCGAGCGCAATCGCTCCCGCAATCATCGCCTGCGTTTGCAGGGCTGCGTAAGCGGCGCCATGCTGGTACACCGCGATTCCTAGTGTGGCGAGCGCGACCGAGGGTGCTGCTCCGAACAGACCGGCGAAGCTCTTGGGACGTAGAAGATCTCCCAGCATCGCGAAGGCCGACACAATGGCGCCTCCGGCGAGGAAGCGGATCACGTATTCGGTCATTTCGCTTTCCTCCAGAGTTTCGATAAGGGCCCGCCGATCCCGTAGACCGGATCCTTGCGTGGCACAGGCACCTTCGGAATGGTCTTGAGGGCGCGCGGACGGTCCTCGACCGTTGTGCACTCGTCGTACGTGCCCGCCGGCGGGTAGGCGCCGATGACAAGGAAGTCATCGTCTGCCGATAGGCTCTCGTGACCCGTGCCGGCCGGCAGAATAGCGATGTCGCCGGCCTTCAACGTGAAGATCCTGCCCTTCTTACCGCCGAAACGGACGCGCCCCTTTCCGCGCGCGATGCCGAGCACCTCATGGATCCGGGAGTGATAATGCACGTAGTCGTAGATGCCGTCGCGCCAAGTGTCTGCCCATCCGTTCGCTTCGAACAGGTCCTCGATCACGGCCGCGGGGTCGTGGCGCTCATCGAGATCGATTGCGCCGCGGTAGATGATCAGCGGCCATCGCGGATGATTGGGGACGAGACCGTCGTCCTTGAAGCGGACAGTGTGAGGTTTTCGCGCTTGCGCGAGGCCCATAGCTTTCCGCTTGCCGGGGCGCCGCAAACCGGTGGCACGTTCCGCGTACCCCTTTAGATCCTCAAGGGTCGGCATGATCGTTCTCCGTTGAAGTGTCGAGGGGATAGCCGGTGCACAGCCGCAGGAGCCGTTCAAGAGCCGCTCCCAATGCGAAACCAGCAACGACATCGCTCGCCCAGTGCGCCAGGACGATTAGGCGCGTCAGCGAGATGCCGACCGCAATGGCGCGGATCGCCCGACGGGGGCCGGCCGGCAACGCGCCGGCCGCCGATGCCAAGGCTCCCATGTGCAGCGCGTGGCCGGAGGGAAAGGCGTCCTCACGTTTCCCGGAAAATGGGACGCCGTGGAGGTGCCCGATCACTGTCCTGCGGTCCGGTCGGGTCTGGTCGAACAGAAGCTTCAAACCATGGGGCAGTAGCGACGCCGCGACCGTGACCAGCAAAGCATGGTTGCCGGCGCGCCGCAGCGGCTCGCCCCGCCCGCGCGACGCGAGCCAACCAGCCGCCGCCAGGACCAGCAGGACCTTCTCGTCGGCACCCCAAGTCAGGGCGCGGGCTACCATCTCCGGAGCCGGCGCAGTGTTGCGGGCGATGAAGCGTGCGGCCACGACATCCGCCTTGGTCGGCCGGACGCTGACCGGAAAGCTTGGGCCTCTAAGGCGACTTGCTGAAACTCTAGCAATTTTGAACATGGCTCAAGCGATCGACTTCAATAAAGACCTCTGATCGTGCTCTGCTGCTTGTCATCGACAATCAGCCTTCCGCCGTATGATCCGCGCCCAGCGCAAGCGAATGCTCGGAACGAACCTTGCTACCCATTGCGGGGTAGATCACATCGAACTCCCTCGAGGATCCGTCGGACGCGAGCCGATGTCATGCCGCGTGAACGGGAAGCCGCCGAAGCAGACGATGTGGCAGGCCTCTTCGTCCGCGGCTGTCACCTGTCGCTACTCCGCGGCCTGGACAGTCGGCGGAATTTGCACCGGCGCGAGCGGAGATACGGCGGGCCCATTGAGCGCAGTGCCGTCCGGCGCGAATTGAGACCCGTGGCAGGGGCAATCCCAGCACTGCTCCAGCGAGTTCCAATGCACGACGCAGCCAAGATGGGTGCAGCTTGCCGACAGCAGGTGCAATTCGCCGTGGCGGTCGCGGCAGGCGGCAATCTTCTTCAAACCGCAGCGAACGAGCCGGCCCTCTCCCAAGCGGAGCCGCTCCACCGAGGTTAGCGCATCGGCGCCGAGATATTCCGCAAAGTTTTTCAGCGGCGTGATGTTCTCGCTGATGAAGGTGGTGATGTTCATGGAGATCTTGCGCTCCGGATCAAATCCGCAATCAGGAGCCCTGCCATCAGGCCATTGGTCATGCCCTGCCCGGAATCGCCGCTGACGAGAAATACATGCTGCTCGTCCGGGCTACGTCCAACGAAGCCGGTGAAGTCCATGGGTTCGAGCACCTGGCCTGACCAGCGATGGCTGATCTCGCCGATCATCGGCAACCGCGCGCGTATCCACTGTTCGAGCGCAGCAAAGCGCGCCTGACCATCGTCGGCCTCGCCGGATTTGTGGTCCTCACCGCCGACGATCACGATGTCCTCATCCGCCGAAGCCGGCTGCAGGCGGATATAGTGATAGGGATCGAGCGTGTCCCAATACAGCGCATCCGGCAGCGAGCCGGCCGGGACCTTGGCCGCAATCACATAGGTGCGATAGGATGCCTGCTTGGTATGGATCGCGACCTGCAGATTGACCGGCGAGTTCGTCGCGACGACAACGTCCGTGACCCGCACCTCGCCGCCTGAAGTCTTGAGAACGATTTCTCCGCGACCGCGCTCGATCGTCTCGACGCAGGTGTCATCGTAAAGCCTGGCGCCGCGCCGATGCAGCGATTTCGCCAATCCGGCAAGGTATTTGGTCGGATGAAAGCGCGCCTGTTGGGGGAAACGAAGCGAGCATGCAAGACCGCCGTGATGGATGGGTGTCGGATCGCTGCAGAGCTCGACAGGAATTCCCAGCTTCCTGCAGCTTTCGAATTCCTCATCCAGATGCGATGGCAGCGTCTCCGGCGCCAACACCCAATAGCCATCGACGCGGCGGAAATCGCAATCAATTCCCTCGGAGGACTGGATCGCCTGCGCACGGTCGATCGCGGCGGCGACGCTCTGGTAGTAGAGCCGGGCGCAATCCTCACCGCGGACCTTGATCAACTCCTTGTAGTCGTCGTCCAGGGCCGTCGCCAAATGCGCGGTGGTACGCGCCGTCATTCCGCTGCCGATTCTGCCGCGGTCGAGCACGATGACCGAGCGCCGGCGCGCCGCCAGTTCATAGGCCACCGACAGACCGGCGATGCCGGCGCCGACCACGCCAACGTCGGCACGTGCCTGACCCGAAAAGCGCGCAGCCGCCGGAATGAACGTCTCCATCCAAAGCGATTTGGTATCTTCATCCAGCGCGTTCATGGCATTTGTCCTCCGGCGTACAAACGAAGGGCAAAGCACAACTGTTCCTCTCGATAGAGGCCTCCTGTTCCTCTCGATAGAGGCCTCCGCATTCGGGCCTACATGTGCCAGACCCATATGGGCTGTCGTGGTGCAGCTTCTGCTTTGCGAAAAAGAGAATGATGCCTTTTCGCTTCCGAGGCCTCTTCGGGGCTCAGATTGAGCGCGCTGCGACACCGCCGCCGCTGACAGAAGCGGAAGCCCGGGAACACATCAATCAGCACCGGAACATCGCGGGACTTACCCCGATCCGGTGGAACTGAAATCTTTTATTATAGGTAATTTTATCGCGTTAAGACGAGCCCGACCAACCGTGCCCGACCATGCTTAGCAACCTTCGCCTGTGTGAAGGCATTGCCGAGCACCGGACAAGACTGACTTTCTGTAGGCACCGGTGCTGAGAGAGAGATCGCGCCCCCGCCTGCATTCCAGGGAGCAACGGCCATGCTGAGAAGACTTCGTTTCAAGAATACCACTTTGGAAGAACTGCTCGTAGAGGAGGCGCAGCGTCTCGGGGAGGAGGCCCAAGGCATTCCGCCCGACAGAGAGCAGCTTGTCCGCCAAGCTCGACGAGCTACGACCGCTTCTCACCTGAGAGAATGGCTGGCCGCGTCGGGCCTACAGCCGCCGAAGTAGAAATTGGGCCGCCCCAAGTTGGCGGTCTTCTCAGTGTACGAAATTGATCTGCCTATCGGGGTAGGATTAGGCCCGACCGCCCCCGCGCTTGGTACTGACACCGCCGCTCCGAAAGTCCTAGCGCCCGCGCTGGCAGGCTATGCCTCATCGGCAGCAGACATTACGCCGGCTGATGTTTCATCGGTTCAATATCAGTCCTACACTTGCCAGCAGCTAGCGCTCGAAGCCCAGCAAATTTCGACCAGGGCCGCGACGCTGTCAGGCACTCAGGACAGCCAGCGGACGAAAGATGGCGTCGCCACGGCAGCAGCGATCGTCATCTTCTGGCCGGCGGCCTTCTTCGTCGGCGGCGACAAACAGACGGCGGCTGGATTAGCGAAAATGAAGGGCCAAATGGTTGCCGTCGAGCAAGCCTCGATTGCGAAGAAGTGCAACATTCCATTCCAGGGCACGTCGGACGGCGGGACGGTGGCCGAGCCCGAGTCACCACCGCCGATCGCACAATCCAAACCCCGCGCGAAGTCAACGCCTCGAGCGCCAGCGCAAGCCGCAGCGGCTGCAACTCCAACGCCGCAGCAGCCCCTAGAGGCGACCAAGCAATAGCCGCTCTTGCGCTCGCCCCTACCCGCTGATTTGCGTCATCCCTTCCAGGGACGCCTCGGCGCGCTTTAAGTCGCTCACCGCCGAAATGAGATGGTCGAAGCCAAAGGAGTGGACTGAGGCTGAGCGGAAGCGGCTTGCGTGGCTGGCGCGTCGTCGTGTCGTCTCGGAGATAGTGGCGGCGCTCGGTCGGCACACCGGATCCGTGAGGCGAATGGCGCGCGCAATGGGGCTTATTCTGAAAAAATAATCTTGTCCGCCTTCCAGCCTCATCTCTTGCGCTCCCGCTGGGGGTGGCGGTTGGTGATCGTAAGCTTTGGGGACGAAGCTTATGCGTATTTTTCCAGTTGCAGCGCTGTGTGTTGAGCTAGGCGGCTGGTCGATAGTGCCTATGACAGTGCATGAGCTAAAGTGAGCGTCACCCCAGTTGCGCTTCAGAGAGCTTGGGCCACCCCATACCAAAGTTGCTTCGCGCTCGACGGCCCGCCCTGCACGCCCGGTCTGTTCGCAGTGACGAGCCTTAGGTCGACTTGAGCCTGCCGTTCATTCCGTTTGGATAGAATCCGCCTTTGCTAGCGCCTTGTTGCTCAGTCAAATAGACACAATGTGCAGCACCTCCTGAGGTGTGCGGCGGAAGGCAATTGCGTCGGGTGTTGACGGGACGACATTGGCCTTGCCGTTCATCCGGATGCCCTAATCCTTATCCTGACCACCATCAAGCTGGTCTCGGGCATCCGAGATTGCGTTGGCATCATTCCAGAGCTTTTCGCCCATCAAATAAAGCTGCGAGCGAGCCACTCCCTGCCCCTCCACCTGCGCAAGGCAAATCTGCAGCAGCTATTAGCGCTCAGGCCGGATCAGCGTGGCACCGTTCGAGCGCGGGGAGATTGGATCTGACCTATTTCTGGCGGCTTGCCGCATGGAACTTGAGGGCCGGGTCTCCAAGCATCGCAATCGACCCTATCGTGGCGGTCGGCAGAAGCACTGGATCAGGGTGAACAACCGGAGCCACCCAGCGATCGGAAGGGAATTATGAACTCCGTGTGCCCGGGAGAACTCGCACCGTCAAATTAATCTGGATGAAGATCATCTGGGACGCTGCCCCTGCGATTTTGGCGAAACGATATCAGCCGGCGCGCTGCGTGAGTGGTGCGTCGGGCGGCCCCCGTGCGTCCGCAGCCAGCCCAGGCACGCCCGATCGCGTGCGGCGCGTCAGGTACCCTGCCTAGCTACCTCAGTGCCCTACTTTCACCGCTTGCCGAAGCGTGCGGCTCGAGCTTAAGACGGAGAGGCCCCCCAGCGTCATCAGCAGCACGCCTAACCAAGTTGCCGTCCAGCTCCGCGCCTCGTCGCGCATCTCCCCACTCCGCAAGCCAGGCACCATAGGATCGGGCGAAGGCACCGCATCGTTGGCCACCGGCACGACCGCGAGAAGCTGCTCAACATCGACTTGACTAGGCATGGAGTGTTCGGGCGTGAGCAGGCGACTGTTAAACTCCGGGATGGGCGCCGCCGAGGTCGAGGCGGGAACCGTACCGAGTTCGGAAGCGGCATCAGCTACCTTGATTTCGGGTAGCGGCTGAGACCCCTCGGCCGGTGCGGACCGCAGCAACTCCGCGCGCGCCTCAACGACCGCGCTCCGGCTGCGCCGCACAGTTCCGTTCTCGTCCAAACTGGCGACGTGATCTTTGGCCGCGCGGCGACGAATGGGCTTCTTCACCGTCGCGAGCCCCTCGCCCAGAAACCAGCATTTGCGGTGACCGTCCATTCGATAGACCCAATGCTGGCCGTCGGGGGTCGAGTTGCCAGGTCGCCCCAAGCATTCCGATTGCGCCGGAGAGATTGGAGCGGGTTCGCGGGGAGTGATATTGAACAACTCGGCAAAAGGGTTCGAGAATGCAGGTGTCCCAGAAAGAACTCCAACAAGGCCCAAACTGACCAAGTAATATCGTAAATGACCGGACATAGAAAACTCCCGGTGTTGCGCCCCCCATCCGGAACGAGCTTTCGCGGCGACATGGGCTCCCATGCGGCTTAAATCTGACAGCGTGATGAATTAATTGTGCCCATGGCCAGCTGAATTAATTAGGCCGGTCCGCATTCCTGGGTTGCAACACGCGGCTGTCGCTCAATTAAATCGAGCCACCTGCGTCCGCCGCGATCGATCCCGCTCGCGGTCCGCGACGCGGCCGCCCGGCCGATTGCCGTGGCTGCGCCAACTTTTGCGCTCATCTCCGCGCCGGTAATGGCAATGCGAAAGCGCAACTGGTCGGGCGCTAAGTTTGCGGATGTCATGATACCGGTCTGCGGGCCGTCAGCGAGGGTTGCCTCTCGCCCCGAATTAAATGCTCCGCCATGATATTACCCCGGTCATGCCTTTCTGCCTGCCACCTCCGGATTTAAATGTGGATTGTAGGACAAATATCTATCTGGTGGCTTGTCTGCTCCTTCATTCCCGACTTGTCTGCCTGTGCCTGCTCCCGAGAATTCGGATTGGATCCATGAACACCGAGCACTTCAATTCGCTCTCCCTTGACGAGCTCTGGATACTTCACCAACAGGTCACCGCGAGCCTCACTCAGAAAATGTTAGTGCAAAAAGCACAATTGGAAGAACGGCTCCACAAGATCGGACTGGCCGACGAGGCCACACGGTTCGATCGTAAGCGCCGCCCATACCCGCCCGTCCGTCCTAAATATCGCAATCCGAAGAACCCGGCGGAGACGTGGTCGGGTCGCGGCAGGCTGCCTCGGTGGCTGCGGCCGCAGCTTCGAGGCGGCCGGAAGTTGGACGATTTCCTAATCGACCAGGCTTCCGTTCAAAAGTGGCAGACAAAGTGAGCGCTGCGGTCGCGATCACGTTGGGAAGAAGGCCAACGCATAGCTTTCCTCATCTGTCATCCGCTTGGCTTCTCGATCGACTGAAAGAACACGAGGGCAAGCGCCGCAGCATCGAACAGGCCGATCCGGCCATCTCCACTCATCCACGGCTTGAGTGGGGGTGGCACCTATCAAACGCCGCGTGTGAGCCTGTTTGGGCTTGGTTTCTCAGGTCCTCGCCGCGCCGAGGTCCATTCGTCTGGGCGATGATGCGGCCGAAAGCTATGTCTTCGAGCACGCCAGGAGGATCGTCACGTGCGACGGTACAAGTTCGAGGCCACAGGAGCTTAGGGAAGTAATTGCACGACTGCTCAGCAAAGCCGCGGACAGCGAACGTCCTCTGCGTCTCGAGCCGAATGAAACCGGGCAGCTCTCGTAAAATAGTTCGGGCAGATTTCGCGATGGTCTCTCGTCTCGATGCGACGGCTGGTGCGACGAGCTACAATCCAGACGAAGCAGAGATCGCAAGAGCGATGTTTGCTCATGCGCGGAAGCGCGTGATTCTCGCCGACTATTCCAAATTGGGTGTCGTGAGCCGGGTTTCCTATTGCGCGCTGGTCGATGCAGACTGCGTGATCGTCGACGTTAGAGCCCGTCAGAACGCCATGTTTCCGCAACTGTGCTCCGTCAATCCGGACGTAGTTGTCGCCTGAGGACTACGGTGCATCGAGACTGCATAAGGCGTTTACTCCAATCTCCAACCATACCTCGGTCGCAAGTTCCAAAAGCTCCTTGCCCTAGATAGATTTTTCTTGATCTCCCGGTGCACACGTCGTGCATCTAACCATTTGAAAGACTTGAGCTCTCGCTCCAATCCATCATGAGCAAGCTTAAGCTAGCTCCAGCAATCGTAAGCGTGCTTGAAGGTGTATACCGCATGTGGATTTTCACCCCTGCAGAACATCAGATCCGAACGGACCAACTGCTCAAGAGCCTCGTCCAACCTCTGCTTCGGCAGCCCGGCGACGGCGCTCACAAGCTCGTAGTGAAATTCTCGCCCCGCGACGGCGCCGATTTGGGCCACATCCCGCACCGGTGACAACCGATCAAGTCGAGCCATCAGCGAAGCCTGTAAGGTGGTCGGGATTGCGAATGACGGCAAAGGCCCGTCAAGAACATATTCCCCGTCGTGCTCTCGCAACAGCCCACCTTCCAGCACCATCTTCGTTAACTCCTCGACGAAGAGGGGCACGCCATCGGTGTGCGCGAGAATATGCTCCATTACCCCCTTGGGAAGGGTTTTGCCTCCGGTCACCCGCAGTACCAACGCCGTGCCATCGCGTCGGCCAAGTCGGGTGAGTGGGATGGTGGTGGTGTGAGGATAACTCGGCCAGGGGCGAGTGAATTCGGCTCTCGCCGTAATCAGCACCAGTGCCCCAAGCTGCGGCACATGCTCCACCGTAGCTGCGAGCAGATCAAGCGAGGTGGGATCAATCCAGTGCACATCTTCGAAAATGAGTAAGACCGGCTGCCTCGCCGCCAATCCATCAAGCTGGGCCAATAATGCGGCGAAGGTCTTCTCTTTACGTTTTTGTGGAGTGAGGTCCTGCAGCCGGTAGTGATCATCGGTCGGCAGCACCAACAAGTTTGCCAGAATCGCCAAGTGTTCGGGATGACGCGTGGATTGCGCCAGCAGAGCGTCGAGCTTGGATAGCTTCTCTCGAGGCGAGTCGCCGTGCTTGAATCCGGCGGCACGTTCGAGCTGGTTGATGAATGGGAACAGCGCGCTGTGGGTATGATGCTCAGAGCAGAAATAGCGTAGGGTGACGTGTGATTCACCCTGGAGCCGCTCATTAAGCGCCGACGCAATGTGGGACTTGCCAATACCCGGCTCGCCCGTAAGGGTCACTACCCGTCCTTCTTCCCGGATAGCTTGTTGCCAGCGGCGTAACAGCAGCTCCATCTCCTCGTCACGCCCGAACAGCGGCGGCAGCTTGGTGGTGTGCATCGCCTCAAAGCGGCTCTCGACACCGCTCGCCCGCAGCACCTGATAGGCCCGGACCGGCTCCGCCCAGCCTTTCAGCGCGACGGGACCTAGGTCGCAGTAATCGAACTCACCCCCGGTGAGCCGACGCGTGCTCGCGCAGATCAACACAGACCCTGGCTCGGCCATCGTTTGCAGCCGCGCAGCGAGGTTCGGCGTCTCACCAACAACTGCTTGCTCCGCCGGAACACTCTCAATCAGAAGCTCGGTGACCACCACAGTGCCTGTCGCAATGCCGACGCGAACCTCCAGGGCAGCGGCGACATTCCGGATGCTCGCAACTGCATCGATGATTGCGAGGGCGGCACGCACAGCCTGTTCGGCATCATCCTCATGCGCTTGCGGATAGCCGAAATAGACCAACACCCCGTCGCCCATGTAACGGGCAATCTTTCCGTGATAGCGGCTTATGACCTCGGTGATGCAGGTATGGTACGCGCCAATCAGCGTTCGCATATCCTCAGGGTCCAATCGCGCCGCAAGGGCTGTGGAACCAACCAAGTCACAAAACATCACTGTAAGGTGACGCCGCTCGCCTTCGTCCGGTCGGCCCGGGTAAAGCTCTGTTTTAGCCGGAGGCCTAATTTCGTCATCAAGCTCTGCGATGGCGCGCAGCAGCTTGCGGCGGTGACCTAGCAGGACACCCAGCTCCTTTAGGTCCTGCTCTGTCAGGTCGCGGACGACTGAGAGGTCAATGCCGTTTTCGGCGAAGCGCTGGGCATACTCCGATAAGCCGATTGATTCGAGCCACTCCGTGACGCCTCTCATGGCACCCCGCTCGTTCTCGGTGTCCGAACAATCGTATACTAGATGAACATATCACACATGAAGAAAGAGCGAACGCGCAGCGAATGAGTGGAGCGGCGGGCGACCGCGGCTAGTGAGCCTCTCGCAGCCTGCGCGGAGATCCCATGGGATGAAGTCAGTTTTGGAGCTTGACCAAGTACGGCCGAAATATTGACCATTACGCAAGCCGCTTCCCGGGCGCCTGCAAGCTCGCCCGTGGTCGCTTGCGCGAGGCAAGATTGGGAAGCAGGCGTGAGGTGTTGTCAGGGCGGGCAGTCGCGCGTCCCCGCACGAAATTTTGTATCGCGCAATACCGGGCGCTGCGCCTTCCTCTGGTCGGCTGGTGGGCGTGATAATTTCCCGGCATGCAAATCAAGAGCGGAGACTGGCCTATGCCAAAGGCCTACCTAATCGCCGAACACATCATCACGGAGCCCGCTATATTCGAAGAATATCGGGTCAAGGTTGGACCTGTGATCGAAAAATACGGTGAGCGGTATCTGGCAAAGCGCAACGCGCATCAGTTCCTGGAGGGCGGCCATTGGGAGCCGCATCGCGTCGTCGTCATCGAATTTCCTGACAAGCAATCACTAGCCGCTTGGTACAACTCACCCGAGTACCAGCCACCGATTAAGCTGCGCAAGGAAAGCACGAGCGATCTCGACATGCTGATCACGCTTGAGGCCTCTAGGCGGCTCGGGAACCACTTCTGAGACGTCCGGTTAGTTCGTAGGGCGATGAAAAGGACCATCGCCATGAGGATTCAGTATCTCTCTGCGATCGCAATAGCTCTTCTTGCCGGCACTGGGCTGGCAACCCATTCTGTCGGTTCGCTGCCCCTTCAGTCCACACCGGCCATGCAAGTGGCCGGCCGACTAGCTGCGTCGGTCGATGCGTTTTTGCTCGGGTCTGGTGGCTAACAGCCGGCGTTGCGGATGGCGCCACTGACATCGGGTGAGAAAACCGTCACCGCAATAGATCAGCCTATCTCGCCCTCGGGCATTGCGGTCCCGGCGACGTCCGATTGGGCCCGTAAATTATCGATGCCTCGGGGGCGCACTCGTGGTTGTGGAATTCTCTCGGTCTGAGCCTGCATATCACTACTGTTTCTGCACAAGGCGGACGTGCCGGTCAGAAGGAGCTATTCACGCCGCGCATCGGCCCTTATGCCGTCGGATGTAATTTCATACTCGTCGCCGCGATGCCTGAGCCAGCCTGCCTTTACCATCGCGATCGCGGTCTCTTCACTGCATAACCGGTGGTTCCCGCCGGGATAGTACAATTTCCCACCATGTGCGACCAAACGGCCGTACACGTGCGCTTGCCGCAGCACTCTCCGCATTCCGGGCGTGGGGGTGACCATGATGCCCATAAACCTTGGGGCTCAGCAGTCCTTCCGACCGGAAATATATCGCAGCGCGCTGCCCGCGGCGAGGAGTATTACTGAATTGATCACTGCATTGCATAACGATGGCGCAACTGACGTTGCCAGACGGGGAGATGGGTGGCTGCCTGACGAAGGCCGGCAGACCACCGTCAAGCCGAAATGGATTGCGGCCTCAAGGAACTTGAAATGCAGTAAGGTGGGCACCGCCCTATCTGCAACGTCCGCAAGTGATTCACTGAAATCAGCGTTCGAATCGTCTCTTTGCCCGCTACCTGGCGCGGCGCCGCGAGCCGCCGCCAGCATCAGCGCCTCGACCGCCGCCTGCCAATTCAACGCATTTCTACTTGCGCTTCGACACTCCGGCGTGCGGGTCCGACCGGACGTCCGCTTCGCGCCAAGAGCCATCCTCCCCTCCAAGTCCCGGCTTGCCCCTTCTCAACTCCGAGCGAAGTCCCTGAGACCATATCGCGTCGTATAAGCGCCGATATCTTGATGCTAGATTCCACAAGGCAGGGGGCGCCCTGCTTCCTGCTTCATACCGAACAGGAGGACGACATGCCTGATAGCGTCTACAAGATCATTGAACTAGTCGGTACCAGCAACGATTCTTGGGAGAAGGCCGCCGCTAACGCGGTCGAGCAAGCTGCAAAATCTCTTCGGGATCTTCGCGTTGCAGAGATCGTCAAACTAGATATGCAACTGGATGCCATGGGAAAAGTGGAGGCCTATCGCGCCAAACTCAACGTATCGTTCAAGTTCGAGGGCTCCTGAGCCTCATACCTCGCCCGCTTGCGTGGCGAGGATGGCTCGGTGGAGAAAGACGCGTCGAGCGGCCCGCCAAACTGTCACCCGATTTGGAAAGAGTCCCGCTTTGCGCCGATTGTGTCGAAGAAGTCCACGAAGTCATGATCCAGGGTCGTACGACGCGCTGGGCGCGTGGGCCGTTTGATTGTGCCTAAGCGGGCTGGATCGTGGGCGACGGGATCAGCTTTGTGAGCTTACGTAGGTTCTGCGCTTTGCAGGCGCCACATTGGAGGCGCGACTACTCGAGTCGAAAACGAAAGCTTCGGGGGGCGAGACGACGGAGCGACTCGAACCCTCGACATTATTTTTCACTTTCGGTGCAGTCAGCATGCCTTCACCGGCAGGCGAAAAGCCAAATGCCATTCGTGAAACTATCAGCTCGGACAGGAGTACCCTGCCCGTCCAAGCTTTCTGCCGATGCCACATCAGTCCAAAGCGCAAGGCCACACTTGCCCTCAATAGATTTTTCTTGATCTCCTGGTGCACACGCCGCCCTCTAACGCATTGAGAAACCTGAACTCTCGCTCCAATCCATCATGGGGAAGTTTGAGCTAGCCACAGCAATCGATGTCCAATCAGCCCCAATCAAAGACAGTGTTATCCTACAAATGACAGAACAGAAGACCTAATAGTGCGGGTTGTCTGGGGGATGCGCTTCGGAAAAAAGGCGGCTGTGGACGTAGACCAGCGGTTTGTCTGGTCTACCCCCCAAGAGCAGACGCAGCGGCGATCAGATGGAGGGGACGGGCCCACTTGCGGACATCACTCACTCGTCCGCTCGACCAGTTCATCTTTCAGTTTCGGGGTGGAGACGGTCGGATTGTCATCGCGACACGCGCATCAGGTAGATGAATACGGGTCAGACAACAGCCCGTCCTGCCAAAGGCTGCCAGCCGGCGGCTAGTGAGGCACGGCCAGTTAACGGAGCGGGTCGACTTTGGCAGCCATGTCGGGTGCCCGGCTCACGCGGTAGCGCGCGTTACCACAGTTGAGCACCCAAACGGCATAATCAGGTCTTGAGCGCTTCGCGTCCTTCTTCGCACCAATCGCCTTGTCGCAGACGAATCCCTGCAAGCGGATCTGGGCAGCTAACATACTTTGCACATTCTCCTGGGCAGCCAGCCCAGTGGATCCGCTGAAAGCGAAAGCTGCTGCTAAGGCGGGGAAGTACAGTACAGCCGACCAATTAGGTGCCACGTGGCCCTCCTCTCGATGTGTCCGTAAGCGGCAATTGCCAGCCTCGCTCGTCCAGCGTGCGGCGGCAGGCGATTGGTTATGCCTGCCGCCGCCGCATGTCACCTCACCTGCTCGACTTCGCTCAGCCGCCAGCTCTTAGTGAAGAACGGCTCAAGCGGGCTGTAGAGGCGCAGGATCACGAACCAGCCTTTCTTCGGGTCGGTTTGTATCCAGTTGCCGCGTTTCACTTCTGCGGGCTGCGTCGGGCCGAAGTAGATGGTCGTTGAGCCGTCGGCATCCGCCTCTGCAGCCGGTGACGGGTAGCTCTGGCTGCCGGCGCGTGGATAGCGCTGCGGCGTGTCGAGCATCGAGCGCGTCATGTTGTCGTACACCGTGAACGACCAGAAGTTCTCTTCCGGAATGCCCTTGGGCAACGTCACCTTGTAGGTCTTGGCGCCGTCGAAAGCGTCCTTCTCGGCGTCGGTCATTGCCAGCAGATATTGCGACCCGATGCCGGGCAGGCGCATCGCCATCGCAGGCGTGATGCCGGTGACGCCGTAGAAGAAGTTGGTGCGCGCATCCATGGTCCGGTAGCCCGTAACGGGGAATGGCTTGACTCCTTCACGTGTGATCTCCGGGATCGGAGTCTCGAACTCGTAGCCGCTCACGAACAAGAAGTTGAACCATGACGAGTTCGGATAATAGAACCAGCTCGGGTCGCGCGGGACCATGAACAGGGCGCGCGAGGTCGCGTTGGCGAGCGCGAGCGCCTCGGTCATGATCTTCTTCATCCTCACGTCGGGCGCGAACGGCTTGCCCTTCACGATGCCGATGGCGGCGACCGGCCCCATCAGCTCTGCGTCGAGTGAGGTGGCCGGCTCCTTCTGCACGACCTCGTTGAGCATTTCGTAGAAGGTCCAGTCGTTCGGCGGAAGGGTATTCATCACCTTGCCACTGCCTTCATGGAATACCGTGGGCCGCGGTGCGGTGACCCGCCCCAGCTTGGCTTTGCCGGCCAGGAAGTCCGAAATCGGCGTGCCCACGCCGCCCGGCTCGTAAGGATAGACCTTGGTGAACTTACGGATTGTCTCGGCGACCGGCTTGGGATTTTTGTGATCCTCCAGGAAGGAGCGGCCGAACCACAGGATGGTGTTGGTGCGGGCGTGCCCGACGAAGTATCCGCCGTCCGGCAGATGACCTTTGTAGTCGGGCGGCACGATCAGGTACTTGCCGCCCTCGCCCCGGTCGGGGCCGGGCAAGCCCAGATCAATGATCCAGCGAAACCAGGCGTCCTGCACGGTGCCCAGAAACATGGGCGGTGTCTCCACCACCACGGGCCCCTTGCTGAGATCGAGGTAGCCCATGACGTAGATGGTGTCGGCGTTCGCCGTCAGGAATAGCGACTTGGCATCCATCAGGTCGGAGAAGACGATCACCTCGTTCTCCTTGACGCCGACGCTTCGCAACCCCTCGCGCAGCGCATGGATGCTGACGCCGCGCATGTTGTCCATGAACGCGCGATAGGCATAGGTGAAATCGAGATTGTCGAAGAGCTTGTCGGCCGTCGCCTTGCTCGGAACCCCGTCCTTGAACTCGAGCACGCCCAGACGTGACTCGACCATATCAGGCGTGACCAAGGATGAAGGAATGATACCGGAAGTCTGGGCAGTTGCGAAGTGCGGCAGCATCAATACTGCGCAAGCCGCGATAGCTGCGAAAAATCTGACGGCATTCGTCATCGTTGTCGCCTCCCTGTGGAATACAACGTCCCCTAAGGAATGCAGCGCCGTCACAATTCTAACTTGTGAAACAATTCGCCCGAGCAGTCTCACCCGCGACCAAAAGTCGTATTGCGGGCGAAATCGGCCACGACACAACCCATGTGACGGTCGCATGAAAGGGTTTTGGTGACCGAGCAATCGCAGTCGCGAAAGAGCGCTGTCCGCCTCGGGCGATGACCGGCAGTTACCGTGGAAACTGGCCGCTGACATTCAAACTGAAGCGGCCTTAATTCAACTTTTGGCGGAGCTTCTTGATGATCTCGCGGAGGTTAACCGCGTACTCCTCGAGGATACGTCGAGCCTCTTCCAAACGCGTCGGCTTGGGGTCTGGACGTTTCTCTGGCATGGGCTCATCCATGCCTGAAGCTTTGACCCGAGAGGCTAGTGGCCTTTGACCTAATCAAGGGCCTACTGTTCCAATGCCCTCGAAATGCGATCCCGGTCGTCGATGTGCAGGGTCTGGGTTTCCCTCATTGTCGCCAGCACGGCCCTTGCGCCCTCGGTGTCGTGGTTGTGCCGGGCCAGTTCGGCGATCAGCGCTTCCTGTTTTGCAAGAAGCTTCACGCCCTGGGCGATGTGGCGCTCCGCTATCGCTAGGTGTTTTTGAAGCATGGCACGGTCCATCCGCCACCATACGACAAAAAAGCCGCCGCTGGATTGAAAAACATCGTGGTCGGAAATAGGCCAGCGCCGGGACTTTAGCAGCGCGCTGGATCCGCAATGGGACAAAGGCCGCTCTCGGCAGCTTGCATGACCTGGTTCGGCTCACCTCCCCGTCGCGGTGCTCTGAGCTAAGGCCAGTCACGGCCAATCGTCCTTTCAGGGTCGCTAGTTCGGCGGCGCTTTGGAATCGTTATCGTCCGGGAACGAACGCAATTGCCGCGCCCTTCCCAGTACTTCGCCGGCAGGCCGACTTAACCGTCACCTCATATTGGTAGACACCGGGGGTGCAAGGCCCGAACGTGCGAAGAGCGCCAGCCGGAAGGATGCCAATCTTTGGCAGGGCACACTTAGCTGTGCGCGCTCCCGTGGCACTTAAAGGCGGCCTTATCGATGGCGCATCGGATCAACGCCAGGCTAAGCGCGTCCATTCCCGGTGCTATCAACCCGCGGAGCTGTTCAATCTCGTTGTCTATCTGGTCGCACTTGTTGCACATGTGCATCCCGCGGCTTGAAGGCGGGAGCGACCAGCTCTCAGTCACCGATAGTAGCCCATGATCCGAAAAGGTGATTAAGCTTAAAGCCGTTCTCCCAGCGGCGTTCCTAGAAAGCCACATGGAAATCACGATCAGCCGCTAGAAGTCACATCCAATACCATCTCGAGCAAAAACGCCGCCCGCTTAAATAGAGCGCAGGCGGCGGCTTACCAGCCCCGGGAGGGTGAGAGTAAAATCCCGATAAAGGTTAGTCTCCACGTGGAGTGCTGAAGTTCATCACGTCGGTGAGGCCAAAATTCAAGATGGCGGCTGTAGTCCCGGCGAGGTCAGCCACTTGTTGAGCTCCCCGGCAACATCGATCTGCCGGGCTTTTCGCAGAAGCTCCGTGCGGCGGACGCCAACGGGCATCCCCTTGGCCTGTAGGCGGAGATTGATCGCCTCTTGCGCGAGGCGGTATTCGAATGTCAAGGATTGTCCTGGGGACCGTTGAGCCGGCATGTTTGACGCTCCGCTGCGGGGTTGAGCGGGAGCGCAACTTGCGTTCACACCACCGATAGATGCTAAGGGCCGCTCGATGGTAGTGAGACAGTGCGCCTTTATCTGCCGAATAGCGAGCGCTTTGTTCGGTCCTGGCAGGAACTATTTGCGAATTGCTGGGAGTTAATCGATGGTCCGTAATGCGGTACAGGCCGGGAGCAACTCCCTGCAATTCTCCGCCGTGACGCCGAGCTCTTGTGATCCGCACTTGCGCTTTGCGACGCCGGCGTCGAGAGGCAACGTGCCGAGGACAGAGACCAAATTCAAATTGAAGCAGGAGCTGCAAACCGAGCGCTTCTATTGGCGTTGCTGATCTCTGAGCGATCGGCTGATCGCTCGTTCAGCTGCGCTGACAGCCTCCGCTCGATTGAAGGCAATTCCGGTTCGGGTTGACCGACCGTCTCGCTCAAACGACCATTTCCAGCCGGGCGGCTTGATCGTTTGGACCACCGTGTATTTAATACCCTGATGTTCCATGCGTCATCATGACTCTGGGCCGAAGCGACCATACGCGGTGACAAACCTCGATCACTCAGCATCGTTTGAGGTCTTCCTCGAACGATCGACGCGGACCGCTTTGAATTCTGCTGGCCCGTCAAGCAGGTGCTGCCTTCTGGCCGATTGGTCCTTAGAACTCGCAGAGCGGTCTGCCCTCCCATCCAAAACCCTGCCCGCCAGATGAAGAGCACGCTTTCGTTGGCGGCCCACTCGGCGATCTTTAGCATCGTACGTCATCTTACGGGCTCTCTTAATTGGCGCGCATGTTCGGAAGCGAAACTCAGCAACCGCGGCAGATATTCTTTAGCTTCGCGGCGGTTCGGGCTTCTTCCGCAAGAAATGGATCCTTGTAGCCTGACGACGAGTCGACGCCGGCTTCGTTGGGCTTCCTGGCTTTTGGAGGAAATGCCGCATCGTAACAGGAAAGGCGGGCGCTGGTGCTTTCGACCGCACGGCAGTTCGGCTCCGCGGCAACAGCCGCTGGCGTGAATGTGCCCAGTGCGGATGTCAGCAAAAGCGCCGCGGTCAATATGCCTGTTCGAACCATCCTCATGCTGAGCACTCCATAGCTATTTGGTTTTACTCGCCCAGGTGGGACTCTCGCCGGTCCAGGCCGGAAGAGCATCCCATTCGGACCACCGCATCCGGCGCTCCTCACCTCCGACCCTCACGAAAACAAAGGGCGCATCGTCCCGGCCAGTCTTCGAACCAACGAAGATTGCCGGAACCCCGTAGGCATCCCTGATGATTGCCGTGTTTGCCATTTTGGGTCTCCTGTTTGCCTTGAACTGGCTCAACGCCCCGGTTTGCAGGTCTGACACATGGAGATTGACGGACTTACCGCTATAAAAGGTCCGTCACCGCAACCAGCAGTACGAGGAAGACCGGTACCAACAAAGGTGGTACGAGCCACTCACGAATGTCGAATTTGTCGGAATTTGACATCTGACCGCCTTCTCTTGGGTTGAGGCGGGAGCACAACGCTCTCAGTCACCGATAACAGCCACGTAGCGCGCGGTGATGCGAACCGTGTAGCAGCCTTCTAACCAATTAGCGAGATCAATCTCCGCCTGGTACCCAATCGCCCAGGGGTGAGCGCGTTAGACAAGTTCATCAGTCCACACCTTGAAGCTGAGGAGCTTGTTGGGTCCGAAAGTTTGGACGATCGGAACATCCGCCGCATCGCGGCCTTGCGCAATCAGGACGCGGCCGATTCGCGGAGTGTTGTTGCGTGCATCGAATGTGTACCAGCAGCCGCCAAGATAGGCTTCGAACCAGCCTGCAAAGTCCCCGGGAGCGTGGGGCGGCGGGATGCCGATGTCGCCGAGATAGCCGGTGCAATAGCGGGCTGGAATGTTCATGCAACGGCAGAATGCAATGGCAAGATGCGCATAGTCGCGGCAGACGCCCTTGCCTTCGTTGAATACGTCCCAAGCTGTTATGGTGGCCCGCGCGTGCTCGTAGCCAAACGCGATGTGATTATGCACGAAATCGCAGATCGCCTGGACCCGCGGCCAACCCGGCGCCACTTTCTCGAACAGCTTCCATGCAATGTCGGAAAGCCGATCGGTTTCGCAGTAGCGGCTGCCAAGCAGATAAACGATGGTATCAGGCGGCAGATCCTGCACCGGGCACTGCGTGGCGGAAGGCATGATCACGTCAGGCAGCCCGCTATCGCGCACTGTACCGTTGGCGGAAAGGCGCATGCGGCCGGGTGGCGCAACGAACCGACTGCACCAGTTTCCAAAGCCGTCGCGGTATGGCGAGATCGGCACGGAAGGCTCAGTGATGAGGTAATCCGGCACAATGATGTCGGATGCCCGGGTGAAATGCACACCGACGACAGCAATCAATGGTGTGACTTGCTGGAATTCGTAGGTCATTTCAAAGCCAACTTGTATTTTCATGCGTTAGGGCCTGCCCCGACTGGATAAGCTCGAACTGGCTCCAGGGATGATCTCGTTGGCAGCGGCGGCGCGGGCAGACTGTCTTGGCTGCCTGCTTCCAGCGCTCTGGCACGGCCGCAGCCCGGTCGTTTCTGGCGGGTCGCTGTTTAGGTCGGTGCTGAGGCAAGCGCGACCTAAGCTCCTACTTCAGACTGGCGGATTCCTTGATGATGGCTGAGATTGAACTGCCCGACTTGCGAACGACGCTTCTAAACTGCTCATCCGATAGCTTGAGGCGCCTGCGCAGGATCTTGACCTGCACTTTATTGGCGAGATTCAGCGAATTGCTGAAATCGACCGGCTTTTGCCTGTTCATATGTTTCTTTCGCGATAAAGGAAGGACCGGCGCGACCAGGCGGGCGTTGCACCGCTCCGGCCGCGACGGGGACTGCCCCGCTGCTCGCGAAGATTCTGTCTCCGTCAAACCAACATTCGCTTCGAAGCGACGTTCCGCCGCTTTTAATTGTATTTGATCATGAGTGGAGACCGCAAGTGGGCCCCCTTAGGATCATGAGCGCCAGTAAGGCGGCGATGCGACGCCTACCCTGCTTATGGCGAGCCTTTCGGCCGTTCGACGCGCACCTCCCTTGGTCCGGCGCGCAATTGGCACATCGGCCTTTAACTGATCAACTTTCGCAGCGTCAAAGCATTGAACGAGAAAGGGCGTGTGGCGCAATCATGACGCTCTTCAGCGTCGTCGCCCATTTTCTACCGAACAGCTATGTATTTTCTACGCACAGCCTCGGTGCGGCTTGCGGGTACGCTCGTCAACTCTTTGTCGCTGCGCTTGCGAGTTCAGTTTCGATCCCGGTGGCACAAGCCTTGGCGAACGAGTAATCCATGCTCGTGGATGCCACCTTCTTCACGAATTCGCTGACGACGTTCTCTCTGGAGTAAGCGCTTGCCGCCTTGAATTTAGCGAGGGCGCCGTCTGCGGCTGTGAACTGAGCGACGCAAAGCGGTACCAGAACGGACATTCGGCCGCTGGTCTCCGCCGTGGTGCGCATGATTCTGGCGTTCTCCCCCGTGACCCAACCGCCCCACATGAATCCAATCGCCATGGTCGCCACTGCGCCGAACGCGATTCCTTGAAGGAAGCGGGTCCGTGCCTCGCCTTGCAAGATTGCAGGAAGTTTCATGAAGGTCGCCTTTCTTGAGCGCGCGCAGAGACGCACCTGCGACGCTGACGCGCTGTGATAAACACAATGTTATGATTGCGCCTTCCGATGGCACGTGAGCTGCTGCTACGACGACTGGCGGCGACTTCGGAAGTCGCTACTTCATGGGCAGCTTCGAGGTGAGCATTTTGCTGACCTGTACACGGACGCTATATGGCTAGCTCGATAGTGTAAAGGGCGTTCTGTTCTGGGGTGGGCTGCGCGCGCAGATTGTCACGCGTGTCGTGAACGCTGCCGGTAGCGCTCTGCGTACGAACGGCGCACCATGGTTTCCTTGGGGTGATATCCTTTACGCTGCGCCTCCGTTGACGGTGTGACTTGAAACGGCGCAAGCGTTAGTCGAACGTCGCAAAATCCTGGGACGAACTGCCGGAGAGGAATTGCGGCGCTTATCGGATAAGGTCCTCGAAGTGGCCTGCCCGTCACCGCCGGTCAGCGCGACGGCCATCCCGACGAAACCCTCCTCCGCAGCGTGCAATTCGCGAAGAATAGTCATGACCTGCTTGTCGCTCATTCGCGGGAGCAACGTCACAGTATTGGGACCTGACATTTCGAGCACTGAAAGCTGCAGGTCACCGGATCAATGTAGGCAAAGCCGAACGGCACATGATCGACGCGGGTAGCGGTTTCCCCCTCACATAGGCGTAGCCGTCCGCCTGTGAGAGCCGCGCCACGTCCAGCCTCCCACAACGTGGACACTCGAGATCTACAGTCCATTTGTCGCGCAGGGTCTCGCGCCTGGTCATTCGCGGCTTTTTGGCACGGAACCCCGCGCCCCCAGCTCATCGGCCTGGCCAGAATCGATGAATTCCTGGGCCTGCGCCTTGGTGGCGAAGGTGATGAGTTCATTGCCGACTACACCACCCTCGAGGAGTTCGGCCACTGCATATTTCCCTCCAATGGAGGGGCAAGTCGTCCAGCCGATGCGGTTTTTCATTCGTCGAGTATGCGCCGTGGCCGGCCAACATGCCAGCTCGAACCTAACCACAATCGGAACTGACTCAGCGTCCAAGGTTGAGGAATGCTTGGAAGTCGGCCAGCTCGGCATCATCACCGATCCGATCTGGGCATTTCCGGTGACACAGAGACGCTGCAGCGCTCCCGCCTTATCCGGGAGCAATTGCATGCGTAGGTACTTTTTTGATCAGCGCGAAGGTGACGAGATGATCCCCGACGAACAGGGGATAGATCTCGTTTCGATTGAGGCTATGCTGCACGAAGCAACCTTGGCGCTGGCACACTTGGCCAAAGATGAAATTCGCCTCTGCACCATCGATGCTCCTGCACGCCGTCTTGCAATCAATGTGCGCGACGAAGATGGATCGGTCTTACGGGCGACGTTCACCTTCGAGATCAGACGTTTTCAGTGAGGCCGTATCCGCCGCTCGCTCGGGCGGGAGGTCGTCAAAAGCAGGAGAACAGTGGGGCGACCACCGGCGGCACAATGCGGTCGACCCGGCCAAGCCGTGGAAATGGACGCTCTCGTCGCCGGTGGGAGCGCACTTAACGCTCGGTGACCGACGGATGCCGACGAAGGTATAGCGCGACAATCAGGATGAGAGCGGCGCGTCAATCAAGATGAGACGAGGCGGCCGAGTCAGGAGATAATTGACGCTGGCCGCCGGCTTGGCAAGCGTTGATTGACGCTGCGCGACAATCAAGCGGCGCTGCCAGCGTCAATCGCAGTCTTGTCGAGTTCGTTGGGGGTAGTGTGAACAGGCGGCCGGCCTGGACCGCGCTTGCGATCGAGGGCAACTTTTCGACGGTAACTTTCGACGTTCATCTCGAGGATCGTGGCGTGGTGGACCAAACGATCGATGGCAGCCAACGTCATTGCTTGGTCCGGGAAGATACGCCCCCATTCGCCAAATGGCTGATTGGCCGTGATCAGCAGCGAGCGTCGTTCGTAGCGGGCGGCGATCAACTCGAACAGCACACTGGTTTCCGCCTGATCCTTGCTCACATATGTGATGTCGTCGAGGATCAGGAGGTCATAGCGATCGAGTTTGCCGATCGCGGACTCCAGCGCCAGCTCGCGCCGCGCGACCTGCAGCCGTTGCACCAGATCAGTGGTGCGCGCGAAGAGAACGCGCCAACCGTTCTCGACGAGAGCCAGGCCGATCGCCGCGCCGAGATGGGTCTTGCCGCCGCCCGGTGGACCGAACAAGAGCAAATTGGCGCCGGCCTTCAACCAGGCGTCGCCGGCAGCGAGCGCCATCGCCTGTGCCTTTGATAGCATCGGCACGCTCTCGAAGTCGAAGGTGGCGAGCGTCTTGCCGGCGGGCAAACGCGCTTCCACCATGTGTCGCTCGATCCGACGGCGGGTACGATCGGATGCCTCGTGCTCGGCAAGGGCGGCGAGGAAGCGGGCGGCAGGCCACCCTTCCTTGTCCGACTGTGCGGCGAGCTTCGGCCAGATCGCCTTGACGCCCGGCAGGCGGAGCTCATTGAGAAGCAACTCGACACGAGCAGCATCGACGGAGGTGGCGATGCTGGTCATGCTGCCTCTCCCAGATTCGAGCGGCCCGACATGACGCTGACGGAGGCGAGTTCATCGTAGACGTCGAGCGGCGCCAGCTTGACGGCGACGCGCGGGATCGAGGCCGCCTCGGGTCGGAAGCGGTCGCGCAGCGCGGCAAGATCGGGTAACTGTCCGGCGTCCAGATCCATCGCGATCGCCTTGGCGAGCTCGGCTTCGCAGGCTCGCTCGTGGGCCAGCGCTAGAAGTTCGACCGTCACCTTGCAGGCGCGCCGATCGTCACCGTGCTCCCGCAAGGTCTCGAACAGGCGTCTGTAAGCGGCGCGCGGGAAGAGCTGGTCGCGATAGACGAGGTTGAGGAGCGCCATCGGCTTGCGCCGCAGGGCATGGATGACGTGCCGATAATCGACGACATGCCCGCCCTGGCTCTCCGACACAGGCCGACCGCGCCGCAACGTCACAACCGGCGTGACGCCGAGGAAGCATTCGAGCCGGTCGTCGAAGATGCGCACACGCAGGCGATGGCCAATCAGCCTTGAAGGAACGGTGTAGAACACGCGCCGCAGGATGAAGCCGCCTGACGACGTCACCGGGATCACTTTCTCGTCGAAGTCGGTCGTGCGGCCTTTCGGCAGCGGCGCCAATGCCTCCTTCTCGAGCGCGATCGGCTTGGCGAGATTGGCGTTGCGCCGGCCGACAATCTCGTCGACAAAAGCCCGGTAGGCATCGAGACTGGCGAAGTCGCGCGTCCCCCGCAGCAACAGCGCATCTTCCAGTGCGCGCTTGAGATGGCCGTGCGCACTCTCGATCGAGCCGTTCTCGTGTGCAATGCCCGCATTGTTGCGTGTTGGTGCCATGCCATAGTGGCCCATCAGCGCAGCGTAGCGCTGTGTCAGATCCTCACGCGCGTCAGCCGCCAGATTGCGGAACGCCGCCGATAGGCTGTCGCTGCGATGCTCCCGTGGAACGCCGCCAAGCGCCCACAGGGCGTTCTGCAAGCCCTCCGCCAGGGCGACGAAGCTTTCGCCCCCGAGCACGACATGGGCATGCTCGAAGCCGGAGAACGCCAACCGGAAGTGATAGAGCCGGTGATCGAGTGGCTCACCTACGATGGTAATGCCGAGCGCGCTCACGTCGGTGAAGTCGGACAGACCCAGCCGCCCGGGCTCGTGCTCTTGGCGGAAGATCACGTCCTGTTCGGGGCCGTTGAGCGCCCGCCACGCATTGATGCGCCGCTCCAGCGTGCGTCGGATGTTGGGGTTGAGGTCGCGATGCCGCCGGCGCAGTTCGTCCAGCACACCGATCACGCGGATGCCGGGAGCAGCCTTCAGGATCGGAACGATCTCGGCGTCCCAATAGGGCGCGAGTGGATCGGATCGTCGCCGGCCCCTCGGCGCCTTCTTCTGCGATGGCGGGCGCGCATCGCCCTCAATCCGATACGCACTCGCTTTCGAGAACCCCGCCTTGGCCGCGGCCGCTTCGGGGGACAATGTCAGTCGGTAGGTCATGTACAGCCTCATCTGGTGGTCGGTGATGTGAAGGCCAGGCAAGGCATCGATTCCCTCTTGTCGAGACGAATCAAAAGCTTGCACCAGCCCCGCCCAGCCGCCAGACGGGTCCAAAAACGCGCGACGCCGATGGGGACGGTCCTCCGGTCGGGCTACGCCCTCCCTTCGGTCCGTCCCCATCGGCGCAGTCTCACCTTGATTGTCGCTGGAGTCTCACCCTGATCGCCGCCGCGCAACGAAGGAGCCGTTATCGAGCACCATGACGCGTCCGCCGGTAGAATTGCGAGCGCTTTGCGGCGTTCCGGCCGTGAGATCGGGCCGCGAGAAAGCGGTAGCTAATACCATCGAAAGAGCGCATGGTGGCTTGAAGGGCTAACCCGACACCGGCGCCCAAAGCATCGGCAAAAGGCGGGCGTACATGACAACTCGCTCGCGACGGGAAATCGTCACCTTCAAGCATTCGTTCCAAATCAGGGACATCGATCATCCTCTGCCTGCCGGAAGCTACCAGGTCATCACAGACGAGGAGATGATCGAGGGACTTTCCTTCGCATCTTATCGCCGCGTTGCGACCATGATCATCGTGCCGGCAGACTCGCATGGTTCCAGGATGGAAATGTTTTCCATCGGCTCCATCGATCTGGCGGATGCACAACGGATGGACGCGAGCACGCCGGATGACTGACGAGCCGCTCGATCTCGCGGGATGGCGGCGCAGAAAGCGACGGATATCCGCCGCGCAATGACGGATGTCTAGAGCCGAGCGTGGACTACGCGAGCGGCAAAGCGCGTCGGAAAGCGGATTAATGTCGGTCGCTGCAGGTTTGTGGTGGGTGGGATGGTCGGCGTCGCGTTACGTACCAGGGACAACAGGCGGCGCCTGCATCGGTTTCCTCACCGTGGAGCGAGGGACTGGCGCAATGAACCTCGCGCGCGCTCGCAACGCGGCAAGCCGGGTTAGCCGCTTGTTCACCTACAACATCGTCAACTTGATCAAGCCGTCTTCGATCTGGCCAAGCGCAAACCGCTCGCGAGCTAGTTGCTCGAACCGCTTGCGGTGCTTGTGCAGATAGTTGAAAGCCTGATTTTGCGACGCGAAGTTGGTCTGAAGGTGGCACATCTGCCGTACCGTGCCGATGGCCAGCACAAAGGTGACAGAATGTCCGTTACGCGAGTTGACCTCGGGAGCGATCCGCACATCGTTCAGCATATGCCGTCTTCCACCTTTTGACGAAGCCCTGACTTCTATCGGTGCCGATAGCGGCTGAACTCGGCAGCTATCCAGCATTCCCTTTGCTGCGCTTCTTCTTTGGTGGCGGCAGAGCTGTCCGCGCACTCGCTTCCTCCAACAGCCTGGCTTCCCGCAACGCGCGAAGCCGCTGCATGTTCAGACGGACTTCGACGGCCCGGCGGTTCGCATCTGCCAGAGCTTGCGCGCCTTCCTCCCGGGCCACACGCTGCCGGTTGGCGCGCGCGACGCTACCAGGGGAAGGCTCGCCCGTCCTCTTGCCAGTCATGTCTCATCCAAATCGAAACGCGCAATGCCCGCTCAACCCTGTGATCGAGCGGGCCGCACTGCCGTCTCAGTACATCCGTGAAACGGCGCTACGATATCAAGCCAGCGAGAGGTTCTCAGCGCTGACCTTGCCTCGCATCTTGTCGGTCTTGATCTCGAAAGCGACCTTCTGACCCTCTCCGAGTCCGGAAAGACCAGCGCGTTCGACAGCGCTGATGTGAACGAACACATCGTTGCCGCCGTCGTTCGGCTGAATGAAACCGAAGCCCTTTTGGCCATTGAACCACTTAACAGTACCTGTCGTCATTTTCTTCTCCAAAGCGCGCAAGCGCGTGCCGCGTGACAGTCACACGGTGATCTTCAACTTCGTCGATGTCTTTGGAAAAGGAGCCCGCGGGCGCATTCAACAAGGCACAGCGGCTAATCGAACAACTCCTAATATACATCACCTTTCGGATTTTGCAAGGTGGGAAGCTATTTTGTTTTCGTCCGGCCCTTTCTGGCTTTCCGACCAGGGAGGATTTGATTGTTTCCGTAGGTCTTCATGAAGCGCTTTCTTGATTGACAGTGGTCAACGAGAGTGGGCACGTTAATGTCCAGGCTGCATCGCTGCTGCAAGCAGATCAGCACCTCGACTGCGGTGACGAATGTCGCCGCCGCTATCCCTCAAAATCGCAATGAAGCTCCTGCGCATTGGCTGCATGCAGGAAGTACCGCATTTGCAGCCACAGGGGAGGACATCGATTGCAGGTACTTGTCAGAGACAACAATGTTGAGCAGGCCCTTCGTGTTCTCAAGAAGAAGATGCAACGCGAGGGCGTGTTCCGGGAGATGAAGCAGCGGCGCTCCTACGAAAAGCCGTCGGAGAGAAAGACCCGCGAGAAATCCGAAGCTATTCGACGAGCGCGCAAGCTTGCCCGCAAGCAGGCGATTAGAGAAGGACTGCTGCCCGCGCCGCCGAAAAAGAAGCCTTTCGAGCGCAAGCCGCCCTTGCCAGAGGTCAAAGCACGCGCTTCTACGACCTGAAATCGATGCCTCGCAGCACGATGCCCGGTGGCGTGCCTTCGAACTCCGTCGCGCGATATTTGCTTGCGGCACATGCTTCGATACGATCCCGCAGGCGGGTGAACTGGGCTTCGCGCTGCTCGGGTCTGACTTGCGGCCCGCCCTCGAGATGGTCCATCGCAGAGGTTGAGATCGCGCAGGGAATCTCCTTGGCGCCATCGTGCATCGAGAACCGAACGATCATCCGGTCGTATTCGTGGCCGATGAAACGGCCGCTGGTCAGTGTCATGGCTTACTCCGCTCCTGATTGCGTGCGGCATTATCGCGCGCTCAAATCACGGCCTCCCCTGATTATGCGCTTCCCGGTCGCGCGCTGATGCAGGCAGCGCTCGTTCGCCTCAGTCCACCCCCGACAACCGGACGAAATCGTCGAACAGTGCTGTCACTAGCGCGCGGTGGCGCGTGTCCTCGGGGGGCAGGCTTGCAGCATAGAGGTTGAGAAGATAACGCGCTTTGGCTGCGGCCTCCGGCCATGACGCGGCCGCTACTGTCAGCAGACGGTTCTCCAAATCGGCCTCGCGCTCGCGCAGCTCGCGGACATTATTCTCGACCTCGGCCAGCGCTCGGCGCAAATCGGTCGCTTTCTGCGCGGCCATGCCGCGATGCTTGTCGAGATCGACAGTGTGGTCAGTCACTGGTGACACCCGCATCCCGGTTGGGCCCTGCGGACACAAGCCATTCGATGCCGCGGATTCAGAAAGAATGCCCGAACGTAATGGTTTCGCCGCGAGCGCATAGTTATGCAAGCTTGCCCTTCGCAAGTGAAGCCCGACCAATCCCGGCCGGGACGACCATGCTCCCATGGTCCGACAATAGCCAGCACTATCCTCATCCCGCGGTAAACGACTTCCTCCCGGCGCGACCGCCGCCTGGGACGCATTTAGCGCTCGCTAAAGGCTCAGCGGGGGCGTAGGGTCGCTGCCATCACCGCACCTCTCAACGGCTTCGACCGGTGACTGAGGGTCACGTGTGCTCCCGCCGAAGGTTTCGTAGGAGCGTTCGATGCAGCGTTTTCGCCTTTCGGAATGGATCGTGCCGCCGGTGATCGTTCCCTTGTTTCTTCTACTTCTCGTGTGCGGAGCCGCCGTACTCAATGGCTAGGGCAACCCGGGTGCCGTATCTGGTCAGTGGGACCAACGAATACGGCGGCTCCAATCTCGGGCGTGGCAGTGCATCAGTCGCGCTACGGCTCGCCAGAAGATTTCTGCGTGAAGGCTACATGGACGTCAGGGTCTGCACTCCGCGGGGTCGCGTGCTGTAGTCGGATGAACTCGACGAACTCAAATCACCAAAGGAGAGCGACATGGCGAAGGGACAGCAACGCGGCAATCGCGAAGCCAAGAAACCGAAAAAGGAAAAGGCCAAAGTGATCGCCGCAGCGCCGAGCCGCAAGGAAGCGGCTTGGCAGCCTGATTTCGGGCATGCAAAGAAGAAGTAGCATAGAGCCGAGCAGATAGAGCCTACCTCGCGGGTCATGCGAGCGGCATCACGGAACTCATTGCCCACGCCCTTTCATCGGCTCTGATCGTACGTCAACCTTTAGGCCAGAGCGTGTTTTGGGCGTCTATCGGCTCGGCGGCCATCCGGACTCAGAAAATAGGAACGGCTCGTCGAGGACTCGCGTTGGCCCTGCCATTGGTACTCTGCCCAGGAAAAGTAAATGCAGAGGCAGCGCTGTATTGTATTGGGTGCTTTGTTCTCGGTCGCTCTGATCGCGGGGATCTGCACTGTGGCTCTGCCGAAAGCTTCGTTTGACCATGGAGGCGTGCCGCACACCGATCCATCTATGCTTCTGGTGTCTGAGAACAGCCCATACATGCGGAACGAGCGCTAGGTGCTCTAGATTCTCCTTGCCCACGCAGTCTCTGTGTGTGCCTTAAGTTTCCCCGATCATCAAACCTAAGCGTACGGCGGCACGTTCACGAGGGTCCCAATCAGGCGGAGGAGGGCCTGATGCTCAGGTCCTTTCGGCTCGCTCCGTAAAAAATCGCCGAGTTCGATATGCGTCAGTCGACCGCCAGAAGGCGCATTTGGCTGATGAATGACGAAAGCATGGCCATTGGCGGGCTCGCGCCCGAGAAACCAGGCATCGCCGTTGGTACTTCGATAGAGCTCACGTCGTTCGCTCATCTGAGGCTCCCTGTAGGCTAGTTTTGTAATCATCCGGCCTTCCCGAACCGTTTTCGTTGTTGCCGATGGCGCATCGCACCAGGGGAGACACATTTCAGCTAAGACCGATTCCTCTGCTTACCTCGCGGACTTCTCCCGGCGCGAGGCCGCCGGTTAAGGCGAGTTCAGCAGCTTCGTCGTATCCGCTGAACTATCCACGATTGATCACTTTAGCAGTCCACCCCTCTGGGACGGCGTCCAAGACCAGCTGAACGGCCTCTTCCTCCGTACCGGCCGCTAACCAAAACCGGCACTCGCCATCGTCAGTAATGACCCGCAGAAGATGCGCTTCCATGTATGTGAACAGGCTGACGCATGCTTGGTTGCTATCCGCGGGCACCGCAAGACCAGTTGCACCTGTCGGCCCTTAGGGTCGGTCCAAGCGGACTTCGCTAATGCCGCGCCTGAGAGGCGATAGCTGTCCTGAAGGAACGCACTTCTCCCTGGCAGCCGGCGACTTCAGGGGCAGAATCAGGCCCCTCGTTGCAATGTGCCGGTATTGGTTTCAGCACCTCCATGGCGCGCTCGAACAGGTGGAACCTATCAATCCCGTGGAGCGGTTAGTGACCAATTCCCAGGTATTTTGAAACATTTCGGCCTGTAGGGCTTTAGTCCGCATCGCCGGTCTTGGCACCTGCCTTACGAGCGCCGGCGGGGAGGTGCGCTCTCCCACCCTTTGCTGAAGCGGAAACTTCGAATGTGTGCCAGATGTGACGCGGTCGATCTTCAGTTAGTCGATCTTAATTCCGTGCTTGATGGCGCGACAGAAGTGCTCGCGCAGACGCTCCTTCGATACGACATCAGTGAACTGACGGACGAGAAGGCGACCCTCCATTCGGAGCATAGGGCTTCCGCCCGCTATAGAATGTTAGCTCACCATTTGGAGGCTGCCTCTTCTCTCACTGAGGAATTGGGCCTCGCAAAGGTCGCCGTTGACGCCGCGGGGGAGCGTTTCGGCCGTTATCTGACTTAGCAAGCGGCCCAAACAAAATCGGGCGACCCAGCCGCGACGCGCCAACGGCAGGTTGAAGACACCCCTCATCGTCGCACTACTCATCCTGTGGTCGTCAGTCACGGCGGCTCAGACACCGATCTTTAGGCCAAAACCGGATGACGAGTCCGTGCGGAAGCAGATCAGGGCCGATCGCGCAATTCGAGGACCACTACGAAACCGAACTGATCGATCTGGTCAACCGGAAGCGCGCAGGCAAGCCGATCACGGCGAAGGGGCCGCGGGCGGCGACGTGGTCGACCTGAGGCGCTGCGGCGGAGCGTGGGTCAGGAAGTCGCGTCAGCGAAGGCGGCAAGCCAGCCAAGAAGCCCAAGAAGGCGGCGAGCGGCCAGCGCGAGATGCTGATGCCGATCGAGGGCAAGAAGCCGGCGAAGGAGGCGGCAGCCAAGAGGCCGGCCTCCAAGCCGCAGCGCAGGTCGGCCTGAGGCGCGTGAAGGTCAGGTGCGAGCACCGTGAACCGATTGGAACTAACGGCTTTGCGAGACGTCGAATCTCCGCCCCTGGCACTTCCCCCAAAGCCCGCCGGGGGAAAACCTACCCACTAGGTTGGCGGTCCGAATGCGCAGTTATAGCGCAAGGACCGTTTGCGCCCGGAGGAAGGAGCAATGAGCAATAGCATATCGGGCCGGAAAGTGCCGACCGCGGCCGAAGCTCGAAAGGTGTTTCGAGATGCGGGCGCCAAGGCGCCGGCGTCAGAGTATGAGACGCGACCAACAGGCATTCCATGCGAACCGGGAGCGCCTGAAGGCGGAGCGGCTGGCTCGCGACGCGGCCGTCAAGCACAAGCCCAAGACCTGATCGTTGGGTCCTCAGTGACGCTAGTAGTTTCGTCTCCGCTGCAGTGAATGTTCGAGAAAGAATCGCAGCATCTCCCTCGTCGCATCCGGTCCGTCCGGATCGGTGTAGGATCCAGCGGGGCTGCCTCCCGACCATGCGTGTCCGGCTCCGTGGATTTCCCAGTGTTCGAGGATTCCGCGCCCGCCGGCGTCGGTGTGGACCGTGCGGGTGTAGGCATGTCCTCCAGGTACCCGCCCGCGATGCACCTTGGCCTTCGTGCGGGACCCGCCGATCGACTGGCGGACGATCCGAACGCCGTTTTTGGAATGCACCGTCGTGTCGCGATCGCCGTGAAAGACGATTGTCGGCACGGGCGGGCCATCGCTCGGCGCTTCCTCAAGTCCGCCGCCTTGCTTCATGGCCATCAGCGCGGAGGGAAGGTCGCTGGCTGCTCCGCAGGCCAGTCCGGAATGAATGCCGATCGCTGCGTACAGATCGCCGTACGTCGATCCCATGACGGCCGCGGCAGCGGCCCCGGCGGACAGTCCGGCGACGTAGACGCGTTCCGGATCGACCGAATGGTCGCGCATGATCTGGCGGGTGATGCCGGCGATGAGCGAGGGCTCGCCTCTGCCGCGCTGCTGATCGGCCGGCCGAAACCAGTTCCAGCATTTCGCCTGGTTCGCTTCCGCCCGCTGCGCGGGATATGCCACGAAGCAGGTCTGTTCTTCGGCGATGAAGTTCATCCGCGTGCCGGCGGCGAAATCCTCCGGCGACTGCGTGCAGCCGTGGAGCATGACTACCAGCGGAATGGCCTGGCCATGATAGCCGCTCGGGATGAAGAGCCGGTAGGTGCGGCTTCCCGCGGCATTTGCGTAGACGCCTTCGATGAACCTGGCGCCGTCCGGTACGATATCCGCCGTAGACGGCGGGGCGCGGCCCAGCGATCGTCCGAGTCCGAGCCCGTGGATGCTGTTGGCAAGGTCCGCTGGCGGCCGGGCCGTGCGACGCGGACGCCTCGTCTCGGCGGCTTTCGCCTTGGCGTCGATCGTCGGCGGCTCTCTTCCTGGAGCAAGGGAAGGGTGGCCGGTCCTCGGTGCGGCAGCGCCCCGCTCTTTCTCGCCCCGAAGCATGCGCTGAAGCAGCGCGGTGGCCTCGACGAGTTGGCCCGCGCGCGTGAGGCGTGTGGCTTCGCGAATGATGTCCTGGTTCAGCATGACCTTACCTCGTCCTGTCGGCGAGAGCGGACTTGACCGCCGGACTGGCATGCAGGGCCCCCAGCACAGAGACCGATGCAATCGTCGCGCGGGCAAGCTCGGGCGTGACGTCCGGGGCGATGGTGGCGAGGCCCAGAACATTGATGTGCAGCATCTCGCCCGCCCGCCGCGCCGCCTCGAGATCCTCGCGGCTGTAGTTTCGCAAACCCAGGTCCAGGCTCTTTCGCGCCGTGGACTGCTTGACCACGTCGGCATGGCGTTCGAGCTGGTTGCGGATCGCGGTCCGGATGAAATCCGTGCGGTTGGAGTAGAAGCCTTCCTGCACCATCAAATCGACCTGACCGAGATCGACAAAACCAAGATTGATCGTGATTTTTTCGGTGTCGGACGGCTTTCGCCCGATTTCGTGAATGTTGCTTGGCACCGAACTACCATCCAGCTAGCGTCCTAAGGGATGGTATATGGATGACCACCCTCCCCCGTCAAGGGCGTGCTTCCACGCGCTCGCGGCACGCGGGTCAGGTCAACGCGATCGGCCATGCGGTCATTCACAATTCCGGCGTCTACGCGGAGCGGAGCCCCGGCACGACCCCCGGGGGCCATCCACTGGCGCCGTACATGCTGACGGCGCTGATCGGGCCTCCCGGTCGGCTGGTCAGCAGCGGCCTGCACCGCGGCGGAAAGGGCTCGCTGGACGATCTCGACTGGACGAAGCGCGCCTGGGATCCGACAAAGGCCGCCGACCTCGAAATCGGCCTTCATGCGAAGAGCTCGAATGGGATCAGGTGGACCTGCCGCAGATTGGGAAGTCGGGGTCGGCGGCGGGCGAGATAGCGGTGCCGCACGAAGGGACCGGCATGGGCCTCGCCTTCGACGCTGTGGCCTTCCACCAGGAGTATGCGGTCCTGTGTTGGCTTGCTGAAGTGGTGCCCGCGATCGGCGGCGACCGCCACCACCCTTCCCTCGAGCGACAGATCGTCGCCACTCGACATCAGGCGGCGCGAGCAATCGAGCGGCGCTTCTGGCGGTGGTAGCGCATGATCTCGGGAAGCGTCATCGCGTTCAGGACCCGGTCGGCAGGGACACCGCCCTTGCGGGCCATCTCGATGCCCCAGTGCATGTGGTCGAGCCGAGCATGACCTACTACAGCCTGCTCGCAATCTTTCCGCTTGCGGCTCTCGTCGCGATCTACCGGCTCTTCTCGGATCCCGGCAGCATCGCCAAGCAGCTCGACCAGATCTCCCGGATTGCTTCCCGCCGGCGCCCGTCGAGGTCGCGAGGGAGCAGCTCACGCGCGTGGCCTCGAAGGGCAATCAGACGCTCGGTCTCACCTTCGCGATCGGCCTTGCTATCTCGCTCTGGAGCGCGAACGCGGCCATGAAGTCGCTATTCGACACGCTCAACATCGTTTACGGAGAGAAGGAGAAGCGCAGCTTCGTGAAGCTAAATGCGGCTTCGCTATCCTTCACGCTCGTCTGCATGAGCACGCGTTACTGCCCCAGTTTGGCACCAGAAACGACCCAGCCGAAGCGCAACGAACGCGATCAGATTCAAACAAAAAGTCAGCAAAATCACCGAAGCCAATCGCTATCCCGTCGCTCATAACGGTGTGCTTGCAGGTTCGAACTCAAAGAAAGCTACTGAGGTGCCCCAAGTTAGCCGCGCCATGCACGGCCCTTCTTGCCGATTGCAGAGAGCCGCACGCGCCGAGCGCTCCTATTACTACGCTAGGCAAGCCAAACGCCGCTGCCGACGGAGATAGATCTCACAAGCCGGAAGCTCTCAAGCTAGATAGAATAATGAGCGATTGAGATCTCGCCCAATGAATACTGCATTCCTTTTGATGGCGCAGTACGGAGGTAAGGCCATCATCCCGATTGAAGACGTGTGTCGGGATTACTCCTCACACCTCGCTCCCACCAAGCAGAAGTTCAGCGCAGGTAAAATAGCAATGCCGGTCTGTTCAACCCATACGCCTGCCCTGCTCACCTTGGCTTTCGCAAGATTTTTCTTGATCTCCCGGTGCACACGTCGTGCACACGCCGGCCCTTAAGCAGTTGAAAAACTTGAACTCTCGTTCCAATCCATCATTGGCCCGACTGAGCTTCCGCGGCTGAGTTTTTCGAGGTCCAAATATGCATGAACCGGGGAGCGGAAACCGCGTCTTTTGATCTTCAGCGCACAGGCTGCGCAGCCCACTCGCGGCGTATTATTGATGGCGTGCAACCGGGAGCGATGCTTCGACATTGGCAGCCAGATGATCGTGGCCGACCCGCTCGTGCACACCTCGTGAAACAATCCGGCATTTTGGCTGCCTTCGACGCCGCTCGCCTCAGGCAAGACTGCGGCTTAGTCGAGACGATCGCGCGCATCAGGGTCTCGCGACGGACCGAGAGCGGGCTCACTCACACGCTCGCTGGCGAGTGGCGTGCGCATCCCGGATTTTCGTCGGCGCCGTCCGCGCTGGATCTCAAGACATGGCGGGAGGTCGCACGGAACAAACTCGCTGGAAGCTCGGTGTTGCAGTGATGGCTGGTTTTTGGGCAGGCCTCGGCGCCGGAAGGATTCTGATAAATATAATCGATGGTTCCGCCTGACGACGATGACCGCGTCTGCTGTCTTGATTGTGTGATCGACGACGCTCGGCGAGGCCTCTGGTGCGACAAAGGCGCAGCCAATTTAGCGCGCGTCCCGATGAAAATGCCGCCGGCAATTCCACGGATTCGACTGCCGCTTTCCTTTAGCCATTCGTCGAACAAGGCTTCGCTACCGCTAACGCAGGATTCGTGTCTCGTTGTACGGGGGTTGTATGAAAATTGATAAAGACGGCAAAAACTTTCTCAGAAAAAATGCTTAAAGGCTGCTTTCGTTGGGGAAATCTCGTTGGAGCGGGTGAAGGGAATCGAACCCTCGTATTCAGCTTGGAAGGCTGCTGCTCTACCATTGAGCTACACCCGCGACAGGGGCTCCCTAACACGGCCGGACGACGGTCTCAACTGCCGCGACGGTGACTTTTCGCAGCTTGCCGGCCTTACGAACAGGCCTCGGTTCCGGCCAATCGGGCTGCCCTTAACAGCTGCGGCCTTACAACCTATATTGGAATCTCCCGAAACCAACGAAAGGAGGTGATCCAGTGTCTTATCTCAAGCGCTGTCACCTCGCTGGGATCGCCCGCTAAGCTCTCGACAAAGCTTGGCATCGGGGCGCTCTCAGCCCTGGACCAGCGAGCAAGAAATCGGGCGCGACGGGGCCTCCCCGCCGCGCCTTTTCTTTTGCGATTTGTCTTAATCGAGGGTCGAGACCGCCCGCCGGCTCAGCTCGCGCGAAGCCGCTCACGGAATGCCACGGAGGCAATCAGCATGCCGACGCACCAGGCCATGACGGCGCGGTGGGGCTCTCCGGAGAGGAGCACGGTGAAGATGCTCGCAAGCAGGCACGGCGCGATCGCCTTGCCGGTCCGGCTCGCCAGCGAGAGCAGGAACGGCATCGCCGCGATCGATATATGCAGGACGTCCATGTCGAGTCACGGTCTCGTCGACGCCTTCAAAAGCCGCAGATGTTGAGCGCACGCGGGCGTTTGCCGCGCCGGCTCTCCACGATCCGCTCGCCGCCGTTCTCGGCCGAGCTGCCGTAATAGCGGTGATGGCCGGCCTGGTCGTGCAGCTCGGCCGGCTCCGATTGCCCCGCCCGACGCGCGTCGCAGATGATCTTGATGGTGTGACCCGACATAGCCGCCTCCAGCAAAAACCTTGTTGTTTGTGGTCATCAGTCGCGACCGCTTCCGGGGGCGTTCACACGGCGCGGCCGCAATCGGGTTTCAGGACGGTTTCGTCGCTTGCTTGCCGCGCAATATTTTGCTTCGGGATTGTCGGCACGGGCTGCCGTGCTACGTCCTTGGGGCTTGCGCAGAAAAAAAGAGGTGACGATGCTGTACGCCATCCTGGCCTATCACGTGGAAGACGAGGTCTTGTCCTGGACGCCGGAGGAGGACGCCGCGGTCGTGGCCAAAGTCATCGAGGTTCAGGCGCCCCTGAGAGCAAGCGGACAGTTTGGGCCGGCCGCCCGTCTGGACGAGACCCGGAAAGCCCGCACCTTGCGGGGCCCCGGCGCGGGCATGGTGCTGGACGGCCCGTTTGCCGAGACCAAGGAGCAGCTTCTGGGCTTTCACCTGATGGAATGCGCCACCGAGGATGAGGCGATCGCGGCGGCGCGGAAGCTGCGTGCAGTCAATCCGACGGCGGTCTACGAAATCCGCCCGGTCAAGCTTTACGTGCCGGCCGACGGGTTCGGCGCGACATCCCCGTGAGGTGCCGCTTACGGGTCTAGCTCGGACCGCGCGATGGTGAAGCGCTGGATCACGAGCCCGCCAAAGGCGATGAACCAGACGAAGGGCGCGATATGCGGCGCGAACGCGGCAACGACCGTGCCCGGAATGAACACGAGCAGCGGAAACATCGAGGCCATGATCTCGTGGCGCCAGCCGCCCAGGATGGTCCACCACAGCCAGGCATTGAGGCCGGCGATCGCGGTCAGGTGCAGGCCGTAGAGCACCGCCACCGCGTTGCTCATGCCGTAATTGGTGTAGAGGCCGTTGGTCACCGGCAGCAGCACGATCGAGAGCAGGAAGAACAAATTCAGGATCACCGCGCCGCGGCTGCCAATGGGCTGGCGCGCCAGGCGCCGGTGATGGCTGATCCAGAACACGCCGGCGATGATGAAGCTGAGCGCAAAGCCGGCAAGCTTGCCGGAATAGACATGGGCAAGATCGCTCCAGCCGGGGGCGCTGGTGAACACCGCGGCCTTGGGCAGGTCGTAGGCGAGCAGCGTCATGGCGACACCAAAAATGGTGTTGCTGAGCGATTCCAGCCGCCGCATCTCGAACTGGTCGGGCTTGAGCTCGGTCATGCCAGGGACGCGTTTCTCGGGCTGGAACTTCGGGCCGTCTTTCCCCCTAAATCCTAAACCCGGTTTCGTCCAGCTGCATTGCGATTCGCGACGGGATCGCCGACTCTCCCCCTTTCACCGGGGCGATTCGTGGCGACATATCTGGACACGCTCAATGCGGAGCAGCGCCGCGCCGTCGAGCATGGCGTGGCCGAAGGCGCGACCGTGGGCGCTCCCCTGCTCGTCATTGCCGGTGCCGGCTCCGGCAAGACCAACACGCTCGCCCACCGCGTCGCGCATCTGATCGTCGCAGGCGCCGATCCGCGCCGCATCCTGTTGATGACGTTCTCCCGCCGCGCCGCGGCCGAGATGGCCGGCCGCGTGGAACGCATCGCCCGAAAAGTGCTGGGTGAGAACAACGCCGCGATCATGCGCGATGCGCTCACCTGGGCCGGCACCTTCCACGGCATCGGTGCGCGGCTCTTGCGCGAATATGCCGAGCGCATCGGCATCGATCCCGCCTTCACCATCCACGACCGCGAGGACTCCGCCGACCTGATGAACCTGGTCCGGCACGAGCGCGGCCTGTCGAAAACCGAGAGCCGCTTCCCCGCCAAGGGCACGTGCCTGTCGATCTACTCGCGCTGCGTCAATGCCGAGATGGAGATCGAGAAGGTGTTAGGGGTGCACTATCCCTGGTGCGCCGGCTGGGCGGCCGAGCTGAAAGGCCTGTTCGCGGCCTATGTCGAGGCCAAGCAGGCCCAGCACGTGCTCGATTACGACGATCTTCTGCTCTACTGGTCGCAGATGATGAGCGATGCGCTGATCGCGGAAGAGATCGGCGGCCGCTTCGATCACGTGCTGGTCGACGAATACCAGGACACCAACCGCCTGCAATCCTCGATCCTGCTGGCGCTGAAACCCGACGGCCGCGGCCTCACCGTGGTCGGCGACGACGCACAGTCGATCTATTCGTTCCGTGCCGCCACCGTGCGCAACATCCTGGAGTTTCCGCAGAGCTTCTCGCCGCGCGCGGAAATGATCACGCTCGACCGCAATTACCGCTCGACCCAAGCGGTGCTGGCGGCGGCCAACGGCGTCATCGGGCTCGCGCGCGAGCGCTTCACCAAGAACCTCTGGACCGACCGCGCCTCGTCGCACAAGCCGCAGCTCGTCACCGTGCACGACGAGGCCGACCAGGCCCGCTACATCGTCGAACAGGTGCTGGCCAATCGCGAGCAAGGCGCGCTCTTGAAGCACCAGGCGGTGCTGTTCCGAACCTCCTCGCATTCCGGCCCGCTGGAGATCGAGCTGACCCGCCGCAACATTCCCTTCGTCAAGTTCGGCGGGCTGAAATTCCTCGATGCAGCGCACGTCAAGGACGTGCTGGCCCTCTTGCGTTTCGCGGAGAATCCGCGCGACCGCGTCGCAGGCTTCCGCATCCTGCATCTGTTGCCGGGCATCGGACCCGCCACGGCGCAGCGCGTGCTCGACCAGATGGCCGAAAGCACCGATCCGCTGGCCGCGCTCGGTCAGCTTCCGGCGCCTGCTCGCGCCGGCGCCGATTGGACCGACTTCGTCCGCACGACCCAGAATTTGCGCTACTCGGAATGGCCGGTCGATCTCGAGCGCGTACGGTTGTGGTACGAGCCGCATCTCGACCGCATTCATGAGGATGCCGAGACGCGGCGTGCCGATTTGATGCAGCTCGAGCAGATCGCGAGCGGCTACGCCTCGCGCGAGAAATTTTTGACCGAGCTCACGCTCGATCCACCCGATGCGACCAGCGACAAATCCGGGCCGCCCTTGCGCGACGAGGACTACCTGATCCTCTCCACCATCCATTCCGCCAAGGGCCAGGAATGGAAGTCGGTGTTCGTGCTCAACGTCGTCGACGGCTGCATGCCGTCCGACCTCGGCGCCGGCACCAGCGCCGAGCTCGAGGAGGAGCGCCGCCTGCTCTATGTCGCGATGACGCGCGCCAAGGACGATCTTCATCTTGTCGTGCCGCAGCGCTTCTTCGTCCACGGCCAGACCGCCAAGGGCGACCGCCACGTCTACGCCTCGCGCACCCGCTTCATCCCGGAGCAGCTGGTCTACCTGTTCGAGCGCACCGCCTGGCCGAAGGCCGCTGCCGGCGCAGGCCGCACCGCGGCGCAGGGCCCGAAGATCGACATCGGCGCGAAGATGCGGGGGATGTGGCGGTAGAGCTAAAGCGCGATGAGGTTGGGATGAATCGTCATCGCGCTTTAGTTTTTGGTCTGAGCATGATCTTTTCGGAAAACCGCTTCACACTTTTCCGGATCATGCTCTAGGCGTTCAGCCTGTCGAACTGGACCTTGCCTGCCTTCATCACCAGCGGAATGTGCTCGCCCTGGCCGAGCAGGCAGGAAACGTCGCGCAGCGGATTGCCGTCGACTACCAGCAGGTCCGCGATGGTCTCGGGCGCGATCCGGCCTAGCTTGCCTTCCATGCCCAGCACCTCGGCGCCGATCAATGTCGCGCTGGCGATCACGGCGCGCGAGCCGAGAATTTCGGCGCGGATGCGGAATTCGTCGCTCTGCAGGCGCTGCGACGGGCCAAGCAGATCGCTGCCGAACCCCATCTTCACGCCGGCGTCGCGGTAGATCGCGAGGGAACGCAGCCCGGCGTCGCGAACATCGGCGATCTTGGCCACGCTCTCGGGCGGCAGACCGTATTGGGCGCCCTCGTTCGCCAGCGCTTCATAGGTGACGAGCGTCGGCACCACATAGGCGCCCTTCTCGGCCATCAAGCGCGCAGTCGGAGCATCGACCAGATTGCCGTGCTCGATCGTGCGCACGCCGCAGCGAACGGCGCGCGCGATGGCGGCAGCGGTGTAGGCATGGGCCAGCACATAGGTCTGGCGCCCGTGCGCCTCCTCGACGATGGCGCGGATCTCGTCCTCGAAGTAGCCGAAGGCGCCGACCGGATCGGTTGGCGAGGCGACGCCGCCGGATGCCATGATCTTGATCTGGTCGGCACCCATCTGCAGCTCCTCGCGCGCCGCCTTGCGCACGCCGTCGACGCCGTCGGCAACGCGTGCCAGCGCGCCGACACGCACGCAGCAGGGACACGGCGCGTCGCTGGCGAGGTAATCCGAGCGCGCCCGCATGTCGCCATGCCCGCCGGTCTGGCTCAATGCGCGGCCGGAGACGAACAGTCGCGGGCCCTCGGTCAGGCCGGTCTCGATCGCCTGCTTCAGCGCATGGCCGGCCCCGCCGGCGTCGCGGACGGTGGTGAAGCCACGCCGGAGCATGCCGCGCAGCAGCAGCGTCGAGCGCAGCGTCACCAGCACGTTCGGCATGTGCACCTGCTGCGCCAGATTGAGCTCGACCGCCACCGCATGGACATGCAGGTCGATCAGGCCGGGCATCAACGTCTTGCCCTTCAGGTCGATCGTCCGATCGGCCGAGGCCTGGAGCGGCCGGTCGGAGACCTCCTTGATCAGATTGTCCTCGACCAGCACGTGATGTCCCTCCAGCAGGTCCGGCTGGAGCGGATCGAGCAGAGCGACGTTCTTGAAGAGGGTGCTGGGCATGGTCGTTTCCTGTCTGGTCAGGACTGTGTGAGCAGCGCGGGCAGCGCGAGCTGGGCAAAGGGAAGGCACGCCGCGATGTCGTCCGCGCCGTACCAGCCTGACTCGTGCAGCAGGTTGAGCGAGCCGAGCGTGCGCCCGCGCCAGCGCACGGGCATGTTGAGCACGCTCTCGCAGCCGAGCGACGCGATCAGCTCGTAGTCGGGAAAGACGTTGCGCAAATCATCCTGCGTGCGGCCGATATAGGCCTCGCCGCGATCGAGAACGGCCTCGGTCCACGGGCCCGGCGCCAGGCGCTTGCGTCCGCCGGTCGGATACGGGCCGGGGAGATTGGAATAGACCCGCGCTGCTTCGCCGCTGTCGCCGTCATAGGTCAGGATGGTGAACAGCTTGTGCCCAATCGCCGATTTCAACGCGTCGTCCAGCGCCGAGAACAGGGCATTCGGCTGCTCCACCCTGCCCTGCGCGGCCGCCACATTGCAGAGCAGCGGATCGGCCTGGCGTCTCGCCTTCCTCATGCGACTTCACCCGCCGCAATCTCTTCCAGTGAGCGGCCGCGCGTCCGCACGCCCATCAGGACGACGGTCAGCGCGCCGATCAGCAGAACGCTGGTGGTGATGCCGAACACGCCGGCAAAGCCGAAATTGGGATAGAGATAGCCGACCAGGATCGGCGAGACGATCGCGCCGATGCGGCCGATCGCGGAAGCGAGGCCGGCGCCGGTGGTCCTGACCGGCGTCGGAAACACTTCCGCCGTATAGGCATAGACGCCCGCATAGGTGCCGTTCATGAAGAACGACAGGCAGATGCCCGCGAGCATGATCTGCTGGTCGCTGTGCGCGAACGCGAGTCCGAGCGCGCTGGCGCCGCCGAGCACCATGTAGGACGCGATCGTCGCCTGCCGGCCAACGCGCTCGTTGAACCAGGCGGCGCTGAAATAGCCGGGTATCTGCGCGCAATAGATCGCGATCGAATAGGCGAAGCTCTTGGTGATGCTCATGCCATTCTGGACCAGAAGGCCAGGAATCCAGACGAAGAAGGAATAATAGCTGAAGGTGATCGCCAGCCACATGATCCAGGTCATGATGGTGATGCGCGCCTGCCGGCCGGCGAGCAGCGCGGCGAAATTGGCCAGCAGCGTTCCCCCGGCGAAGGGCGGACTGACCGCATCGACGACTGGCTGCGACAGCGCATGACCCTCACGGGCGAAGCCGGCTTCGATCCTGTCCAGCACGGCTTCGGCTTCCTTGCTCCTGCCCCGGCTTTCCAGCCAGCGTGGCGATTCCGGCAGCGCCCTGCGCCACCACAACAGCATGACGACCGGGACGGCGGTGATCACCAGCACGATGCGCCAGCCGTTCTCATAGGCGGGAACGATGAAGTAGCCGAGCAAGGCCGCCGCGACGAAACCGAAGGAGAAGAAGCCGGCCAGCGCGCCGGTGAAGCTGCCGCGGAAGCGCCGCGCGACGAACTCGGCGAGATAGGGCGCGATGATCGCGCTCTCGGCACCGGTGCCCATGCCGGCGACGACGCGGGCGGCGAAGAAGGATGGCCAGGTGTCGACCGCCGCGCTCACGATCGATGCCGCGCAATAGAGCGCCAGCGCCGACATCATCACCGCCCGGCGGCCGATCAGGTCGCCCAGCGTGCCCGCCAGCAACGCGCCAAACAGGAAGCCGATATAGGTGCTGCTGCCGAGCACGCCGATCTCGACGCTCGACAAATTCCAGGCCGTGCGCAGCACCGGCAGGATGAACGCCAGCACGGCCGCGTCCATCGCGTCGAACATGTAGCCGAGCCCGCCCATCAACAGCAGATGCGTGTGGAAGCGCGCGAATGGAAGGCGCTCGATGCGCGCCGATATCATCGACATGAAAGTCCCCCTCGATTGTCACGGGCCCGGCGCGCCGCTCGGGAGGGAACCATAGACAAAATGACATTATCGTCATAATTTATAATTATGATCTGATATATCACCGTGGTGAATGCACGTGTCGTTCCGCGCGCTCGACCTCAACCTCCTGAAAGTCTTCGAGGCACTGATGACCGAGGGCAGCGTCACGCGCGCCGCGAATGCGTTGCGGATGACCCAGCCCGCGGTCAGCAACGCGCTCGCGCGGCTGCGCGACGCGCTCGGCGATCCCCTGTTCGTGCGAGCCGGCACCGGTATCCGCCCGACCCAGCGCGCCGTGGTACTGTGGGAGCCGATCGGCGAGGCCCTGGAAAGCGTGCGCGGTGCGCTCGACGAGCAGGTGTTCGATCCTGCACGTGCACAGACCGAATTCAGCCTGTCGATGTCTGACTACGTCTCCTCGCTGGTGATGCCGAACCTGCTCGGCCATCTCGGCAAGGTTGCGCCGAAGTCGCGCGTCCACACCGTGCCCAATACCGTCGTCGAGATCGCCGACCAGCTCGAGGACAACAGGGTGGATTGCGTGCTCAGCGTCTATGTCAACGAGGCGCAACAGCCGGCCGCCATCCGCTCGCGCTCGCTTTGGACGGTCGACTACGCCTGCTTCATGCGGCGCGGCCATCCGCTCGCGGCCCAGAAACGGCTGAGCACGCGGACCTTCCTCAACGCGGGGCACGTCGATGTGAGTCTCGCCGGCAAGACCTTGCCGTCCTACGATCTCTTCCTGGCCTCGCGCGGGCTATCGCGCAACCTGGTCGCGACCGTCAATCACTACAGCGCCGCCTACGAGGTCGTCCGGCAGTCCGACTTGATTGCCGTGCTGCCGAGCGACCTGCGCTCGCAATCCCGGCACGCGCCGTTCCTGCACGCCATGCCGCTTCCGCTTCGCGCGCCGCCGCGCATCGTCAGCCTGTTCTGGCACCAGCGCAACGACACCGTGCCAGCGCAACGCTGGCTGCGCGAAACTCTGGTCGGGATGTTCGCCGAAGCCGACTGAACACGCACCTAACACCCTCCAAAAAGGAAACGGTGCGTTTCTCGAAGCAGCATTGTTGCGCCGGCATTAGCGGCCTAGCTCCACCGCAAACGATCCCTCCCTCAATGACAGGCGCCTGTTGCGCCCGCAGAGACCTCATCGATGACCGCACCGCTCGAATTCGGACTGGATACCTTTGGCGACGTCACCAAGGACACCGCCGGCGCGATGCTTTCGCATGCGCAGGTGATCCGCAACGTCGTCGATGAAGCCGTGCTGGCCGACGAGCTCGGTCTCGACTTCATCGGCCTCGGCGAACATCACCGCGCCGACTTCGCGATCTCCTCGCCCGAGACCGTGCTCGCGGCCATCGCGGCGCGCACCAAAAGCATCCATCTCGGCTCTGCGGTGACGGTACTGAGCTCGGACGATCCGATCCGCGTGTTCCAGCGCTTTGCGACGGTGGATGCGCTCTCGAACGGGCGCGCCGAGGTGATCCTCGGCCGCGGCTCGTTCACCGAATCCTTCCCGCTGTTCGGCTTCGACCTGCGCAAATACGAAGAGCTATTCGAGGAGAAGCTCGACCTGTTCGCCGCGCTCTTGCCGCAGCAGCCGGTGACCTGGGAGGGCAAGCTGCGTCCGCCGCTGCGGGATCAGTTGGTCTATCCGCCGGTCGAAAACGGCACGCTCAAGACCTGGATCGGCGTCGGCGGCAGCCCGCAATCGGTGGTGCGCGCCGCGCATTACGACCTGCCCCTGATGCTCGCGATCATTGGCGGCGATCCAGCGCGCTTTGCACCCTACGTCGAGCTCTATCACCGCGCGTCTAGGGAGTTCGGCCGCCCGGCACAGCCGATCGGTGTGCATTCCCCCGGCTATGTCGCCGAGACCGACGAACAGGCGCGTGAAGAGTTGTGGCCCGATTACAAGGCCATGCGCGATCGCATCGGCAAGGAACGCGGCTGGCCGCCGATGGGCCGCGACGAGTTCGTCAGCGAAGCCGAGCACGGCTCGCTCTATGTCGGCTCGCCCGAGACCGTTGCGCGCAAGATCGCCAAGACGGCGAAGGCCCTTGGCATCTCGCGCTTCCAGCTGAAGTATTCGGCGGGGCCATTGCCGCACGAGAAGCTGATGCGCAGCATCGAGCTTTATGGGCGCAAGGTGGTGCCGATGGTGCGGGAGATGATCGGGTAAGTCTGCCTTTGGTCTACGACGTCGCGCCCTGCTTCATCAGCCCGAGCCTGCTTGCGCCGACATAGAGCGAGAGCACAGCGGCGTTGGAGACGTTGAGGCTCTTGATCTCGCCGGGCATGTCGAGCCGCGCCACGACGCTACACGTCTCGCGGGTCAGCTGCCTGAGGCCCTTGCCTTCGGCCCCTAACACCAGCGCCAGCGGCTCACGCAGCGCGACGTCGCTGAGATCCTCGCTGCCCTCGCTGTCGAGCCCGACGGTCTGAAAGCCGCGCTCGTTCAGCGCGGTGAGCGCGCGGGCGAGGTTTTGTACGGTGATGAGCGGCACGAGCTCGAGCGCACCGGAGGCTGCCTTCGCGAGCACGCCGGTGGCTTCCGGACTGTGACGCGCGGTGGTGACGATCGCCTTCACCGCAAAGGCCGCGGCGGAGCGTAAGATCGCGCCGACATTGTGTGGATCGGTGATCTGGTCGAGCACCAGCACCATGCCTTCCTGCTTCAAGGTCTCGATATCAGGCGAAGGCAGCGGATCGGCTTCCGCAAGCAACCCCTGATGCACGGCGTCTGGCGACAGCAGACGGTCGATCTCCTGGGGCCGGACGATCTCGGGCGCGATGCGGGTTGCGATGTTTTCGTCCGCGAGCCGCCTTGCGGCGTTCTCGGTCAACGTCAGCTTGCGGATCCGCCGCCGGGGGTTGGCGAGCGCCATCGTGACGGTGTGCCAGCCATAGAGGATGACAGGCCCGTCGGGGTGCGAATCGCGGTCGCGCCAGGCCGGCCGGCCGGCCGATTTCCCGGGTCTGTTGAAGGGCTTAGCCCCGCCGCGAGCCCCCTTGGGGCCGAATTTTCGATCCTTCATGGGCTCGCTTGTGTCACGGGTCCCGGAATATGGCAATTTCGGTGCCGTCAGGGACGATTTTAGCTGTTCGCCTCGGTTGACTTTGCCCCACTGCTTCGCCCATAAACGCGCCCGGTCGCGCCCCGATCAGGGTTGTCGCGGTCTTCACGTTCCATGGCCGTCTTCGGTCCGCCGGCAAGGTCCGGCCCGATTGTGCTGCCGTCGAGCGGGGGAGTGTCCCGAGTGGCAAAGGGAGCTGACTGTAAATCAGCCGCCTCATGGCTTCGCAGGTTCGAGTCCTGCCTCCCCCACCAGCCTTCGCTCGCTTCGCGAGCTTCGGCTTGGCAAGCCAGGGCAGAACGTCATGGCGCGAAGCCAAGCCCGGACATGACGACTTTCTCGTAACTGCATTCGTGTGATCGCCACCACGGCACGCTCACACCAAAAAGCAAAACGCCCGTCCGCATCACGCGAACGGGCGCCTCGTCGGCTGAACCGGTCAGAGATCAGTAATAGCGGCGCAGCACGCGATGGCCGCCGTAGTACGGTGCGTGGCGATGAGCGTAGCCGTAGCGCGGACCGTAGCCGTAGTGCACGCGCGGCAGATAGCCGTAGCGCGGGCCATAGCCGTAGCGATACGGACGATAGTACGGGCGGTGATAGCGATAAGCGGCACGATAGCCGTAGCCATAGCCATAATTGGCGGGCGCGACGACCGCGTCTTCACGATACGTCGGATACGGCGCGAAGGCGCCCGGGCCTGTGTAGGTCGGCCCCTGGTTGACGTAATAATACTGCGTGGTCGGCTCGGCGAGGCGCTCATATGCTCCATAGCCATAGCCATAGCCATAGCCATAGCCATAGCCATAACCATAGCCATAACCATAGCCGCCGCAGCCGGTGTTGCAGCCGGAATAGACCGGCGCAATTGGCGCGCACGTGGTGAAGCCGCAGGCCGCGGCGGGCGCGGTAGCGACGAACATCACGGCAGCCGCCGCGACCAGTCCCGAAATCATTTGACGCATTACTCTCTCCTGTTGATTTCCGTTTTTTGGGTTTTTGCGTTTGCTAACCCGGCGGCTTGCCGGGGATCTCTGTATGCGGCCGTGGCCGAGGGCGCCGAGGATGGTCGTTGATCTCGGGCGCGAGGATCACTGGCGGCGGATCGACGGGCACGTCCATCTGCGGCGGTAGCGGCGCGGACGACGCGCCCCAGCTCTGGTGGTAGCTCTCGGCCGGCTTCGGCAATTTGCGGTTCGCGGGCGGCTCGACCTCGAGCCGGCCGTAGCCGGGCCGCAGGCCCAGCGTCGGATAATAATGGCCGACGTCGTCGGGCTGCCGCTCGGCGACATAGCGCCCGCCATAGATCGTGGGCTGCACCTGCTGGTTCTTGCCGAGGCCCCAGACGCCCTCGACGACGCTGTAGGACGCGTCGATATTGTTGATGATGATCGGCACGCCGGGACGGCCGGGAACGACGATATCGAAGCCGCCGTCGGCAAGCGCCGTCGCAGGCAGTCCGATCAGAAAGGCAGCGAGCGCCACAGCGCGCATGAGAAGGCCCCGGTTGTCCGGCCACAACCTATCCGATCGCGACGCAGAGAGAGTTAAGGCCCGCTCACCAATTTCCGGTAAGCCTAATGTGCAAGGATTGCGCGCTGCTCAAATGCTGCAAAGCGCACTAGCGAAGCGTTAACGGCATCGAGCGCACCGGCCGGAACCACCCGTATGCTCACATCCGTTTGACCGTCCGGCTGCTAAAATCGACCGGTTTCACCGGAACGTCCGGCGCGCTCGGCATTTAGCCCCCGTTCAACCACAACGGGAGCCAACAATCATGAATATCAAACTCCTCGGCGCCGTCGCGATCGCGACCACCACTCTCGCGGGCCCCGCGATGGCACAGGCGGTGGTCAACAATCCTGCCCGCTGCTCGGCCCAGTTCCCGAATGCCAACTGCCAGAACCTCGGACCGGGAAATCCGTACACCGACAGGGGTTATCGCCATCGCCGCATGTCCTATCGGCAGACCAACAGCGGCGACTGGAATAACGATTGGAACAGGAGCCGCACCGGCTTCTGGCCGACCGATGTCGCGGCGGGCGTAGCCGGTGCCGCGATCGGCACCGCGGGCGCGATCGCAACCGCTCCGTTCCGCGCCTGGGACAATTCCTACGCGTACGATCGTTCGTGGGACAATCGCGGCTGGGACACCCGCACCTATGCCCAGCGTAACGGCTTCGTCTGCACGCCCGGCACCTGGTTCAAGGGCGACGACGGCCGCCGGCACATCTGCCAGTAAGCGGCTCACATCGAACGCGACCCATCAGGCGGCCCGCAAGGCTGCCTGATTCATGTCTTGCGACGACGATCGCGGTTCTGGCACTTTCCGACCAAGTCTGATATTGCGGCGCGCAAGGGTGGACGGTCGGGTGGACGGCCCCGGCATGTGCCGCCCCTGCCCGCTTTCTCAGGCGTCGCCGGCTTAGCTCAGCGGTAGAGCAGCGGTTTTGTAAACCGAAGGTCGGGGGTTCAATCCCCTCAGCCGGCACCATTGGTTTAGCCGACACCGCGTCGTGGCCTGACGCGCTATGTCGAACCTGCAATCGACCCGGGCGGCAAAGCTTCCACCGCCCTCCGCGACCGCGGATCGAAGCCTGTCAATTGCCATGGCTCCTTATTCATCGGCGACCACCGCAAGAACTAAATCATCGGTTTGCCGTTATCCTCGTGCTATAGAGCCGTCTCGCGGAGGTCTAGCGATGGACCCGAATGATCGGGTAGCCTTAGCCCTATCCGCTGTCGCCTTGGCCATCGCCATTGTGGTTGCATCGACAGTCACGTTAGAGCGCGTCAATACCCGTACCGCCAGCAACGACGCACCTCCCGGAACGGTAGGACTCGCCAGGCCTCACCCGCCACTGGACCGTGCTCCCGGTGAACCGATACAGACGTCAGGAGCGCCGTCCGACGCAAGTCATCGGCAGCGTCCTTGACCGAACACCGGCCGCGCCGGCACCAGGACTCGATGCCTGTGCCTCAGCTTGAACTCTTGCGCGCTGCGCCCTGTTCGAAGTGCGCGACGCCGGCGCCACCGATCTCGACCCAGGCATGTTTCGATTGCTCGAACACCGATCTGACGGGCGCGGGAAAATCCGGATCCGCGATGGCGCCGACGGCAACGCCGATCATGTCAGGCAGATTGTCAGCCTTCCAGCAGACCGTCGAGCCGCAGTCGGCGCAGAAATAGAAGCGGACCTCGCCGCCGCTTGCGGCGGCGCGAGCGTACTGCTTCGGCGCGCCGGAGATCGTGACGTCCTCGACAGGATAGAACGCACCGACGCCGAACGGCGCTCCGGTTCGCCGCTGATAGTCGATGCAATGACAGGCCGCGACCAGCCTGGTCGGTCCCGGAAGCGAAAGTGAAACAGCACCGCAACTGCATCTGGCATCAATCATCGGACATCCTCCAGCTGCCAGAGCCCGAGGCTCTTGTCGCGCCAGCCGCCGCCGCCCTCCTCGCAACGCTCGTTGATCAGTGCGTGCGGCGCCGGCCAGTCGAACGGCGGCTTCTCCATGTTCAGTGCCCGCCAGTCGCCGTCCTCGCAATCGCGATTTGCATCCCATTCCGGAAAGGTGGTGGCCAGCAGGAAGCGCGCGCCGCTCTCTCTCGAAATCGCGCGAGGGCGCGATCGATATTCGCAAAGCTCAAATGCACCAGACAGTCCCGGCAGAGAATGACATCCGCACGCGGCAGCGCATCGCACGTGATGTCGGCAACGAGAAACCGGCCCGGCGACCCGCCGCCTGCCACACGCCGGCGGTTGGCCTCGATCAGCGACGGCACGACGTCGATGCCGGTGTAATCGACGTCGAGCTTCAGGCGGCCGATCCATCCGGCATCGCCGCAGGGCGCATCGAGCAGCGAGCGCGCGCCGAGCCGTTGCAGCAATGGAGCAAGCGCCTCCCGGATCGCGGCGGTCGCGGGGTCCTCCGAGCCGAGGCCCGACACCGAAGTCCCCGCGCCCCACAGGTTGGTCCGCTCGATCCGCTCGAACCGGGCAGCGAGATCGAGGCCGGCGAAATTCTCGCGGTCGGCGAGGAAACGTTCGTGAGCGAGCACGGGAGGACGATTGGAGATCATCGGACTAGGCTCAAATCAAGTCGCGAGGCCAGTGTATAGGCGATCCGTCGCCTCTGGAATCGCCTGTCTTTTCGATCAGGCCGGCTTCTGCCACTCCATGACGTGGAAGAAGGGCACGCGGCGATGACGGGCAACCTGCTCGGGACTGCCGCCCGTTGGCTGCGGCTCGACGAATAGGCGCAACTGGAGACCGTGATCGAGCAACAGCGTCATGTAGGTGCTGAGCGGACGGTGCCAGTTCCGGATCCGGATGCCGTGCCAAGCGGCCCAGATCGGCCGCTCCTGCATATAGTGGTCGATCGCGAAGCGCCACGGGCCCTCGCCATCACGCGTCCAGCCGTCCGGCTGGCCAGCGGTGCTGAAGCTCGTCAGGTTGGCGATCAGTAGCGTGCCGCCCGGGCGCAGCACCGCCACCATCCTGGCGATCGCCGCACCGAGATCGGGCATGTCGATCAGACTAAGATAGCTGACGACCAGGTCAAAGCTCGCATCGAGCTCCATCGTCTCGGCGCGGCCGAGCCGATAGTCGCCATCCGGGTCCAGCTCGCGGGCGCGCGCGAGCAGCGCCTCGGTCGGATCGATGCCGGTGGTACGGATGCCGGCGCGCTGCATGATGCGGCAAAAGCGCCCTTCCCCACAGCCGACATCGAGCGCATTGCGAAAGCCGCGCCCTTCGATGCGCTCTCTCATCGGCGCGTCCAGCACGAAGCGGCGACCATAGTCGCCATCTTGCCCCTGCTCGACGATCCAGGCAGCCGCGGACGCGGCCCAGCCGTCGCTGACGTCCTCGTTCATAGGCAGACCTACAGGAATGGAGGTTGGCCGCGCGCAGCGCGGGCGCAGTTACTGAGCACAGATTGGATCAGAGTTCAACATGAGGTAGCATGTGCATACGATGCGTTCCACCACGCTCAAAGAGAAGGCCAGGATCGCCGCCGGTGCGGTTACGGCCATCGTGATGACGGCCGTGCTGTTTGCAATCGCAATGGTTTCTGCTCGCGCTATAGATGGCATCGGCACCGCGGGCATGCGCCGCCGCCCAAGCTCACCCGGCGCACACGGCCCGCCGGAATTTTCGGACTTCACCATTCAGCTAGTCGCCATCGCTTGGCCGCGTTGGGCGGACTTGTAGGCGGCCGCTCCGATAGGGTCTGACCGGAACCAAAGCCCTGCGTCATGGGTTCTCGATCCATGCGGATCAGGGAAGAAAACCGAAACATGTTTCTGCTGGCGACGGTGACGCTGTGCTGTGGCGCCGTCGCCGGCACAGTTGCGCTGTTCGAACCGGCGCCAGCACCTGATCCGGCACAGCAGGTGGCCCAGCGGATGGCGGCCGACGTCAGCGCTCAGACGCCGGTTCGGGTGGTCGGCGCGCCGTTCGAGCCCAACGTCAATCCGCGCCAGCGCTAGCCATCACTGCGGCGATACCTCCTTGCCCTTTTCGGGCCGGCCATGGGCACGCACCAATTCCTCGACGAACGCGATCACCTCCGCCCGCTTGTCGGGCGGCAACGACAGGAATGCGCGGACGAGCCTCAAGCCCTCCGCTTCGTCCATCCGCTTGTCTTCGGCATTCATCTGACCAATGTCGGGCGATCGGGAAAAATATGCAATCCCCTTTACAAACGGACCCTTGATTCGGCGCGGCCGCTTTGTTGGAATGGGGCGCGACTAAGGTGGATCATGAAGTGGATCAGGGAACGCGACGCACTGATCGCGCAGACACTGGCCTTCGTCCAATCGGTGACCGGCAAGAAGGATGACATCCTTCAGCCGGGCGCGCCGTCGGATGCGCCCGCGGCGACCGTCGAGATCATCGCCGTCGAGGCCGTCACCGCCGAGATCGAGCCGCCCCAGACCCCTCCGCAGCCTCAGCCCGTCAAGCTCCCGCCGGCGCGGGCAAGCGGCGATTTCCGCAGTGAGATGCAGGCCCGGATTGCCAATTTCCGCAAGCATCAGGAGCGGTTCGAGCGCGAGCGCGAGGAATATTGCGCGGCCACCCTGACCAAATTGCGCGCCGCCATCTGTGACCCCTCCCCCCGTCCACCGGCCGAAAAGTAGGGCCGGCTCTCCAGTCGGGGGCTACAGCCAGGACCACACCAGCCAGAGATTGGCCGCGCAGGCGCCAAACAGCGCCAGCGTCAGGGGCAGGAGCATGTGCCCGCAGGAGGTTTTCAGGTCGCTCGTCATGGCCGAAAACATCCGCTGATTCCGGCCGGAGAGTCCCAGGGATTCTTTTTTTGGGGATTCAGGACTCGTTAAGGACTCAGGGCCCTATCGCCCCTGATCACGGCGCCGTGATCGGGCCGCCGGCCGGAACCCTCACCCCGCAAAGTCGTTAACGGGCTTTCCTGGAGTGGGAAGAATGCCCTACGCCCTGTTCTGCAACGAGGCCCAGATCAGCAAGGCCTATCCGAGCGAGTCCGACGTCTGGAAGCTCGCGCAGCGAAGTGGCCTTGTCGTCGACGTGATCGCGGACGACGAGCAGCGGGGACCGCGCCGGGTGCTCGACAACGACTACGAGATTGCGCCCTGCCAGGCAGCCCAGGGCGAGGACCCCGCCAAGAACAAGGCCGAGGCCGACCAGCAGTCGAGGATGGAGCTTGAGCTGAATTATTGAGGTCCGACGCCAAACCGGCGTTTCTCAGGGGGTCGCGGTCGCGAGAGACGCCTGCTCGCCTGCCAGGGCCACGCAGGCCTTCCGGCGATGCAGCCCGCGGATCGCGCCGGTGACCTTCAGCACCTTGCCCGACGGACAGGAGGCGTCCTTGACGAAGGCGACCTCATAGGGCGCCAGCATCAGAGGTTCGGATTTGAGGATTGTCTGTGCAGAGCACGGCAGGCAGGTGAAGCACGAGAGCACCACTGCCGACACAAAGATACGCATGTCCGTCGTCCCACCAGCCCGATAATTCTCATATAACGCGTTGAGGAGCGCGAGTTCCGTAAATCGCAAAAATTATTTTTGCTTTACCTCGGCCCCATGACGCGCGTGACAAGGCGCGCCCGCACTGCTTGCAAGCAAATGACGCGCCAGATGGTTCACACAAAGCAAACGGAAGGCCGGCGAACAGATGCTGACAAACGAAAGGCCGGCGGGAGCCGGCCTTTGTCAGATCCTGGTCGTGGGCGGTAGGTCAGTAGCGCGCGGCCGCCGGCCCGCCCCAGCCGAACCGGTAGTTCACACCGACCTTGACGGTATGGTCGTCCTCCCGGCCACGAACGCCGACGATGTCGGCCGGGCCGGAGGTGAAGGTTGTGCTGCCAAAGTTGTAATACTGGTACTCGGCCTTGGCCGACCAGCTCGGCGCGAACATGTATTCGAGGCCGGCGCCGACGGTGTAGCCGTCCTTGCTGTTGCCGGTGGTGGTGAAGGTTTGCGGCACCCCGGCGATGTTCACGCCAAGACCGTTATTGCGCCAGGCATAACCGCCCTTGGCGTAGAGCAGCGTTGGTCCCCAAGTGTAGCCAATGCGACCGGTCACCGACCCGAGCTGGTCGGTGTTGGACGTCACCTGCGTGCCCAGCGGGAACGTGACGCCGTTGTTGTTGGTCGGCAGCCAGGAATACTGGGCCTCGATACCCACCACCCAATTGGGCGCGAACTGGTAGTCGAAGCCGCCCTGCACGCCGCCGAGGAAGCGGGCGTCGCTCGACTGGAAGCTGTTGTCGCCGGCGAAGGCGCCGCCGACATGGCCGCCGATGTAGAAACCGGTCCAATTGTAGATCACCTGCGGCGGCGTATAGGCCGGCGCCTTGGTGTAGGTGCGCGGCTGCATGTCGGCAGCAGCGGCCGGCGCGGCCAGCGCCAGCAGCGCGACTGCTCCGAGCAAAAGCCTCTTCATGATCATCCCCATGCTCTCAAATTCGACCCTCAGCAAACAACGTGGCGTGAATTTGGTTGCTTCGCGACGATGCCGGAACGTTGATCGTTCGTTACTGTGACGGGGTGGCAACAGCGCGATTTTGTTCCGTCACGTCGCCTTGCGCTGGCTGCTCTCGTCGCCTGTGCAGGGCCTGCCGTAAAGGATTTGTCGCGAGACGAAACCGCCCCGTTCAAAGCTCGCCAAAATGTGATCCAGCGGCTCCGGCGCGGACTGTCCTATCACGAGGCGATGAAGGCGGGCTTTGCGCTACCGCGTTATCTTTTCCAGTTCCGGAAAGGGTGCGTAAACCGCACCCGCACAAAGCTCGCTCGTCCGATCGACGACGCGGTCGCTCCGCCCGTTGACGAAAATCACGGCGCGCTCGCGCATGCCCTTATAGCTGCCATCAGTCTCGCGCGGAGTGAAGTGCAGGCAGCTCACATAGAATTGGCGCCCGCCAACCTCGCGCAGCACCGGATCAGCCATGCTGGCGTCGCGCACTCCGACCGGATTGTTCAGATAGCTGCGCATCAAGGCCAGCGTGTCGCCGCGGAAATTGTCGGGAAACGGCTGCGGCCCTCCGGCCTGGGTCCCACCCAACAGCGTTGGGCGGTCACCGTCGCTGCCGAAACATGCCGCAAGCGCCAACGGCAACGCCAGGATCACCGCACATCTCGCCAATCGCCCCACAGGCCCCGCTCTCCGCTCGATCAGATTCGGAGATGTTCTAGCCTCAAGCTTCTACGAACCCAAGCCCGCACGATCCCAACCCTGCATGAAGGGAATTCGCCTGCAGCGGCGCAACGACGCACCGGCCCGCGGCCGATACCTCGAGCTTTCGCACGAGGCACGGCGAACGGACCGGGCCTGAATTCCGCACTCGGCGGCGGGGCAATGTCAGGGATGCCGCCGCGCGGGATCAGTCGTCAGTTGCGCTTGTCCGATGCCGGCTTGGTCACGTCCGGCTGCGCCTTCAGCGACTCCTTGGCCGTGACCTGCTTGTGGTGATGGCGATGCTTGTGCACGGACTTGTGCTCGGCGGGGGTGACGGCAGCGTTGGCGTTCATCACCTTCGACTTGGTGTCCACCTTGGCGTCCGCCTTGACGTCGGAAGCCTTCGTGTCGGCCTTGACGCCCGCATCCGGTTTGACGGCAGTGTTTGCTGCCTTGGTCTGACTCTGATCCGCCTTGGTCACCGGCGCAGTCGTGGTGGTCTTGCCGGCCTCAGCGGCGAAGGCCGGGGCTGCGATCACGGAAGCGGCGAGCAAGGCTGCGGAAATGGTCTTCAACATGGTGGTCTCCTCTTGGAAGGATCTTGAGGCGGCGCCCTCTCGTCACCTCTTCGATCGTAGGTTGGAGCCTAGGGGCTGCGCACTGAACCCGATCTGAAGGCCGCTGCAGGCTTCCGTTCATCTCGATGACAAGTTTGTCATCTGCGGCAGGACGAATAGATCGTGCGAAGCGGGAATGTTTTCGCCCCATGGGTGTTCCGGTCTTCGGGCAATCGTGTAGGATCGCCGCGTTCCATACCGGAGAACTTAGATGCGCAAACTCTCAATGCTTGTTGTGCCGGGACTTGTCGCCATGACGCTGGCGGCTGCGCCGGTGCTGTCCAGCGCCTATGCCGCGGGCAGCGACGAGCCCTCCTCGCCGCCGAAGTCGGACAGCTCGTCCAAAAAGGGCAAGAAGAAGAGCTCCTCCGTCCACGATCCCAAATTCCTTGCGGCCTATCGCACTGCCTATACTGCTATCTACGACCGTCACGACTACACGGGCGCGATCGACCAGCTGAAATCGCTGAAGCGCGACGACGTCGCCGATGTCGCAAACCTGATCGGCTACTCCTATCGCAAGCTCGGTGATTACCAGTCGTCGAAGGCCTATTACGAGCTGGCGCTGAAGGACGATCCGAACCACGTCCGCACCTGGCAGTATTACGGCCTCTGGCAGCTCGAGCAGGGCAACCGCGAACAGGCGCAGTATCACCTCAACAAGATCGCCTCGCTCGCCGGCACCGACAGCTCCGAATATCGCTCGCTCGCCGCCGCGCTCGATAAGCCGACCGGCGCGACGCTGGTCTACTGAGCCATCGGTCTACTGAGACCTCGCATCCTTGAATGAATTGAGCGGGCACAACCTTGGGGTTGTGCCCGTTCCACTTTCTCGGCTAGCTTCACGCACCAAATCTTTCCCTCGCAAATTGGTGCGCAATGGACCCGTGGCTGCGATCCGCGATCGACTACATTAGCTCCTGGATCGAATTCCAGCTGAGGACAATCCAACAGCCCGGCGTCATCGTCGCGTTCGCCCATCGCGGCGAGGTCGTCGCCGAGCACGCATTCGGCCTTGCCAATCTCGACACCGGCGAGAAGCTCACGCCCCGCCACCGTTTCCGCATCGCCTCGCACTCGAAGAGCTTCACCTCCGCTGGCATCATGAAGCTGCGCGAGCAGCGCAAGCTCCGGCTCGACGATCCCGTGGGCCAATATGTCGGCGGCCTGCATGCGCGCGTCGCCGAGACGACGATCGCGCAACTGCTCTCGCACAGCGCGGGACTGACGCGCGACGGCGCCGATTCCGGCCAGTTCATCGACACCCGCCCCTATCTCAACGCGAACGAGCTGCTCGCGGAATTGAAGCTGCCGACCGCGGTCGAACCCGGCACGCGTTTCAAATATTCCAATCACGGCTTTGGCCTGCTCGGTCTCGTCATCGAAGCGGTGACGACGGAGGCTTACCCGGTCTGGATCAGGCGCGAGATCATCGAGCCGGCCGGCTTACGTGAGACCGAACCGAATGCCCCCCTTGCCAAAGGCAAGCCATTCGCGTGCGGCCACACGCGAAAAGTGCCGTTCGGCGAGCGCTGCGTGATCCCCGGCAACAATCCCGCGCACGCGATGGCCTCCGCCGCAGGCTTCGTCGCGACTGCCGGCGACACCGCCCGCTTCTTCGCGCAGCTCGCACCCAATGCGAAAAAGAGCGTGCTGTCGGCCGCGAGCCGCCGCGAGATGACGCGCCACCATTGGCGCATCCCGCAGAGCTTCGAGGGCTATTACGGCCTCGGCATCAACGCCGGAAAGACCGACGGCTGGGACTGGTTCGGCCATGGCGGCGGTTTCCAGGGCTACATCTCCCGGACCTGCTCCATTCCTGATTGCGAGCTCGCGATCAGCATCCTCAGCAACTCCATCGACGGCGCCGCGCCGCTCTGGATGGACGGCGCGCTGCAGATCCTGCGCGTGTTCAAGACGCGCGGCGCGCCGGACCGGCGCGTGCGCGACTGGACCGGCCGCTGGTGGACGATCTGGGGAGCCACTGATCTCGTGCCCGCGGGCAACCGCGTGCTCATCGCCAATCCGCAATTCAATAACCCATTCATGGATGCCGCCGAGATCGAGGTCACCGGCCGCGACACCGGCAAGCTCGCCTGGGCCGCCGGTTACTCCAGCCATGGCGAGCCTGTCCGCCGCGTCCGCGACAAGCGCGGCAAGGTGAGCGACATCTGGATCGCCGGTGCCAACGTCAAGCCGGAAAAAGTCGTCGCCCGCGAGATCGGCCGTCGATATCAGCCGCGCAAGCGCCGGCCTATTTAGCCGGAGCATGATCCTATCGGAAAACCGCTACGCACTTTTCCGGATCATGCTCTATTCCCTGATCAACGTCTCGACCTCACTGCGCATTGCCTGCCGCGATCCGTCGCGCGAATAGAACATGTGGCCGCCGGGATAGACGACGAATTTCACGCGTTGCGTGACGAAGGCCGGCAACTGGTCGAGCACACGCTTCGATCCGAAATAGGGCGTGGCGAGATCGAACAGGCCGTGTGCGACCAACACGTTCAGCTTCGCGTCGGTGGCGAGAATCTGGCGCAGCTCCGACACCGATTGCGGCGGGTTGAGGCCGCGGCCGAAATCCCAATGCCCCTCGACGCTGCCGTTCAGGACTTCGTAGGACCCGTCCGGCCGCCAGTTGAGCTTGCGTGTCAGCACGTCGACCGCGGCACTCGTGAGCGGCGCCTGCAGTGCATCGCCGGAGGGGTCGCCAAAGCGCGAGCTGCCGGAATCCGGATAGGGATCGAAGCCGCGCACAGAGCCGTCGTAGCGTCCCGTCACCTTGCCGTTCCTGCGATCGAATTCGCGGCGGAATTCACCGACGTCGAACCGGCCTGCGAGCCTGCGGCTCACCGCCTGGTCGATACCGGTGAGCTCGGCGACTTTGTCGGCGAGCCGGTTGGTCGCATCCTTGTCCGCTTCGCCCTTGACGAGATCGGCCAGGAATTCACCGCGCGCATAGGCCTCGACGTCGGCGAGATCGGCGCGCGTGACCGGTCTCTTGGCCTCGCGCGCGACCGCGACATAGCTCGGCAGTGTCGCGACATATTGCAGCAGGCTCGTGCCGGCGAACTCGCGGAAGTCGAACAGCGGCGAGACAAGTATCAATCCCCTGACGCCGACGCCATGCTGGAGCTGCAACTGGCGCACCACCTTCGGTCCGCGAATGCCGCCATAGCTCTCGCCCGCGACGTATTTCGGCGAGGTCAGCCGGTCGTGCTTCTCGAGCCAGCGACGGATCACGAGCGCGATCGAATTGACGTCGCCGTCGACGGAATAGAACGACTTGCGCGCGTCCTCGCCGCTCGCGACAAAGCGGCTGTAGCCGGTGCTAACAGGATCGATGAAGACGAGATCGGTGAAGTCGAGCCAGGTCTCCGCGTTCGGCTTCACCTCGGGCGGGGCCGACGGCGACAGCCCTTCGCCGTCGAGCGGCAGCCGCCACGGCCCCGCGGCGCCGAACTGCAGCCATGCCGAGGATGCGCCGGGCCCGCCGTTGAACAGGAACGTCACCGGCCGCGTCGCGCGGTCGGCACCATCAAGCTCGTAGGACGTATAAGCGATGTCGGCCAGCGGCTCGCCCTTGCCGTCGAACACGCGGATCGAGCCGGCGGTCGCGGCGAAGTTGAGCGTCCGGCCAGGCAGTTCGAGCGTCTGCCTCGTGGTCGAATCCGGCGGCAGACGGTGCAGCTCGGCCGCCGACGGCGAAGCCGACGTAGTGCTTTGCGCGCCACCGCCACGCCCGCCCTTCTGTCCGGCTGGCGACGCCGCCTCGGAGCGGGGCTGCGGCGGATCATCCGCGCGCGCCAATCCTGCGAACCCGAAAGCCGAGACCGCCAGCACCAGCATCACGTGGCGGAGCACCGGCAAACTCAAAACCATGATCGTTCTCCGTGCCCGGCTCTGAAAGCCGGTGCCAACGGAAAGACTAGCGCGAAATTACGACGGTTTGGGGGATCATCGGTCCGGCGCCCCTCGAAGAGGCCGACCGGGCTTGAAACACCCCTGTTTTGTCCTGAACCCGGCGGTCGCCCGTTTGCCTTGAAAGGCGGTCCTCCTCGACAATCGAGGCCCAGGTCGTATAGACGAGCCGGGCGGAACTTACTCGAGCCAGCGGCACCTGCCCGGGAAGCCATGACCAAGACCTCGCGATACGACCGGATCGCCTTCGTCGCCAGCCCGAGCAGCGAGGCGCAGTCCGCCTTCGCCCAGCTCACCCGGGACTATGGCAATTGCGACCCCAGGGAAGCCGATGTCGTCGTCGCGCTCGGCGGCGACGGCTTGATGCTCCAGACTCTGCACCAGAACATGCACACGGGAAAGCCGATCTACGGCATGCACCGCGGCACGGTCGGCTTCCTGATGAACGAATACTCGACGCACGATCTGCGCAGGCGGCTCGAGGCGGCGCACGAATCCGAGATCAATCCGCTCCTGATGCGGGCGACCGACGTCAACGACCGCGTCCACCTGCATCACGCCATCAACGAGGTCGCCCTGTTCCGGCAGACCTATCAGGCGGCACGCTTGAGGATCCTGATCGACGAGCGAGAGCGCATGTCCGAGCTGATCGCTGACGGCATCTTGGTGGCGACGCCGGCGGGATCGACTGCCTACAACCTGTCCGCCCAGGGGCCGATCCTGCCGATCAACGCCGCGATGCTGGCGCTGACGCCGATCAGCGCCTTCCGCCCGCGCCGCTGGCGCGGCGCGCTGCTGCCCAACACCGCCTATGTCGTGATCGAGGTGCTCGAGGGCGACAAGCGCCCCGTCGCGGCGGTCGCCGACCACGACGAGGTGCGCGACGTCCTCCGGGTCGAGGTCCTCTCCGACAAGACCATCTCGATGCGGATGCTGTTCGATCCCGGTCACAGCCTGGAAGAGCGGATTCTGCGCGAACAGTTCGGCTATTGAGCCGCCGGTCAGCCCCGTCCGGAGAGCCGATCGCAACCCTTCATTAACCCCCGCCACGATATGGTTAACGAAGGTTGACCGCTTTGGCCCGGGCGTCATGTTCCGCATCGACTTCAACAAGCTGCGCTTCCTCGTCTGCGACGACAATCCGCACATGCGCCGCATCCTGCGGACGCTGCTGCATTCGTTCGGCGCACGCGAAGTCTACGAGGCCGAGGACGGCGCCACGGCGCTGGAAATGTACAGCCATTACGTGCCCGACATCGTCATCACCGACTGGGCGATGCCAATCTTCGACGGGCTCGAGCTTGCGCAGATGATCCGCCAGCCGGAGTCGAAGGGTAATCCCTACGCGCCGATCATAATGCTGACCGGCCATTCCGAGAAGCGTCGCGTCACGGTCGCGCGCGATGCCGGCGTCACCGAATTCCTGGCCAAGCCGATCTCGGCCAAGGGGCTCTATCAGCGCATCCTCAACGTGGTCGCCAATCCCCGCCCCTTCATCAAGACCAAGACCTATTTCGGCCCGGACCGGCGCCGCAACACCAACTCCGCCTATATGGGCCCGGAACGCCGCGTCGGCGAAAAGCACGAGGTGCTCCAGCAGCCCTCGTTGCTCGACAAGGCCCGCTCCTCCATCTAGCGCACACGAGGCAGGCATCATGGCGAAGAACAGCGCAAAGGACATCGAGGTCACGGCCTTCGCCACGCATCACGTCATCAGGCAGCCCAATCCCTTGCGAAAGGTGCTGCGCCGGGTCGAAGACAAGGACATGGACGATCCGGTCGCCCGCGCCGAGCAGGCGCTGGCGGGCCTGTCCGGCGAATTCCGGAACTGGATGACGATCGAGGTCCAGAGACTGTCCGCCGCCTGGACCGCCGTGCAGCGGGATGGCTTCACCAAGAAGCTGCGCGACGAGCTGTTCCACGCCGCGCACGACATCAAGGGCGATGCGGCGACGTTCGGCTTTCCTTCGGCAGCGGGAATCGCCGAGAGCCTGTGCCGCGTCATCGAGCATGCGCCGGATCTTTCGAAGGTGCCGGCCGATCTGTTCACGCACCACATCAACGCGATCCTCGCCATCGTGCACGAGAACACCAGGCTCGACAGCATCAGCGTCTCCGCCGAGCTCAGCCGGCGCCTGCGCAAGGTCGCCGACGAATATCTCGCCCACGTCAACCGCGACCGCCCCGAGCATCTCGAGGTGATCCTGGCACCAAGCATTGCGCCGACGGAGTAAGGGCTCAGCTCTTTCCTCTGGCAATGATGGAGTTTGGGGCTTCGACTCCGCTTTATCGACACGATCAGAATCGTAGGGTGGGCAAAGCGGAGCGTGCCCACCAATCAACATGATCTGTGTGAAGAAGCGGTGGGCACGGCGCGATGCGCCTTTGCCTGCGTCTCGTCAGGCCGCAATCAGATCATCATAGACCGGATCGACCGCATCCTCGGCGACGAGCTCGTCGCAGAACAGTCGTGCCTCCTCGCGCGCGGACTCGGTGGCGAAGCGGCGGAGCAGGACCATCAGCGGTTCGGTCGCGCCGCGGTCCGTCTCGCAATGGGTGAGCACGCGCTCGACCATGCGCCGCCGCAGCCGAGCGGCACCGTCGTCGCTGTCGACGAAGCCCTGCTCGTGGCAGGCATCGAGCGCGACCTGGAATGCCGCGAATGTCGCCTCGGGCAGCCCCGCGCGGCGGAGCAGCGCGTGCAGGCTGTTGCCGCCGCGGTCGTGCAGCAGCGCCGAGACGCGCGCCAGCGGCAGATCGGCGAGTTCAGCGAGCGCGGCATCGAACAGGTCGAGATTGCTCGACAGCAGCGCCCGCAGAATCAGACCCGCGGTGAGCTGGCCGGTGATGCGCAGGTGCCGCACCAGGCCCTGCATGTCCTCGCCACGCGAGCGCGCTGCGATGTTCATGGTGGAGCGATCGCGCGCCTCGATCGTGATGCGCTCGGCACGGTCGGCACTCAGCCAGTTTCGGGCCACGACGAATTGCGCAAGGGTCTCGGAAAGCTTGGTCACCAGCGCCGCGCGCGTTGCGGCCGGCAGATCCTCCAGCACCAGCATCGCCTCGCGGATCGCGGCGAGATGGCCGTGGCGCTCGACGATGCGATTCCAGGAGAACGGCGCGAGCTCGGCATGGGGATTTTCGATCAGCTCCAGCGCCGCAGCCGCGCAGCCGACCTCGGCGATGGCGGCGCAGACCGATACCGGCAGCGCGATACGGCGGGCGACCGCGCACTGCACCTCGTCATTGCCGGTGGCGACGATGTCGACGAGATCAGCATCGATCAGCAGCGGAGAATGTTCGAGCACGGGCAGCGCAACCGTCGGCTGATCCGCCGACAGTGCCCGCACGATTGCAGCCGGCGCGTCGGTGCTGCGCGCAAAGGCCTCGGCCATCGCCTGCCGCACCAGCGGCGAGGGATCGTCGAGCAACATCAAGAGCGCGCCTTCGGCGGCGACGCGATCGTCATGAGAAAGGTCCGAGATCAGCCAGGCCCGGGCCAACGCCCGCGTCGCCTCGGCCCGCTCGCCAGCGGACGCCGTCCTGATCCAATTAATGAACTGCCGAACAATCATGGTGCTTCCGGCTTACGCAACGAAAACGAAAAGTGGTGACGGCTTGTCACCTGCAACACAAAATAAACCACGACGCTTAACAAAGCGTTCACCATAACTGGCTGGTTTTATTGACGTTTTGTTAAGGGAACAAAGGCCGCGGCGTCCGGGGCACGAGAGAGCGCGAGCCCTCGCCCACGCTCCGTCATTGCGAGCGCAGCGAAGCAATCCAGAAATGTATCCACGGTGAGATTCTGGATTGCTTCGCTGCGCTCGCAATGACGGTGTTGACGCAGTTGCGCACAAAGATCTGGATTTCGTGCACGGATGCAGCGCGGCGCGTCCGGGACGCGAGCGATTTATTCTTCGATCAGTGAGTTAGCTCGAGAACGTGCCGCTGCGATCGCTGAAGAGATCGAGCGGCTGCGGCGGCCGCATGTCCGGCGTCACGGATGCGACCGAAGTGAGTGAGGCGTTGTTGCCCCACAATTTCTGCACGGTGGTCGAGACCGGCTGCGTGACGTCGCCGGGCTGATAGATCGAACGAAACACCGGCGTGCTCGGCGCATTGTCCGCGAGCGTCGCTGGCGACGTCGCACCGACGGGCGTCACGGCGCGAGTATTCGGGAAGGTCTGGAGATAAGCGGCGTTGTCGATGACCGGCGCAGCGGGCTGCACGCCATTCGCGCTCGCGACCTGCGTCGTCGTGGGCGTATCGCCATACATCGCCATCGCGCTGCGCGTCACTTTCGAATTGGCCGCGCTGGCATAGCGCGCGTCGAGCACCGAATAGACTTCGGAGACGCTGCGGGCGCGGCCGTCTTTGGCGTAGAAAATCGAGCGGTTGGCGGCGGCCGCGTTGGGAAACAGCCGCGCACCGACGGCTTGCGGATTGTCCTCGGCATTGGCGATCAGTTTCGCGGCGCCGCCGACGCCCATGAAATGGGCCATGTAGAGTTCGCTGTCGCTCGGCCTGCGCCCGAGCAGGCCGGTGAGCTTGAAACTGTTCGACTGCGTCAGCGCCGCAGCCATGTTGGATGCAGCCTCCGGATCGTCGCGCAGCTTCATGATCGACCGCTTCACCAGGGGATCATCGACGGTGTAGGTGCCCGACGAGGTCCTGGTGATGGCGTCGGCATAGCTGCCATAGCCGAGTTGGGTGCCGGCCTCCTTCACGGTGCCAAGCCAGGTCTGGTCGATGAACTGGTAGAGCCCGTGCGCGGACGAGGTGGTGGCACCGGCCGTCGGATCGAAATCCGATTCCATCTTGGCAGTGGTCAACATGTACTGGAAGCTGACGCCGGAGATATTGGAGGCCTGCTTGATCGCGCCGGCAATGCGCGCCCGCGACGGATCGAGACCGGCCGTCTGCGTCGCACTGAAATTGTCGACCGACATGATGAAGTGCCCGCCCCGCGCGGCGTTGAGCGGCGCCGGCAATTCGGCGCCCTATCGTCTCACCGTGGGACAGGTATGGTTAATGCCGGGTTAATTTAGCCCTCACGGTCATTCCGGGGCGCACCGTAGGTGCGAGCCCGGAATCCATTGAGCCGCGCGCGATGCCCTGCAATGGATTCCGGGCTCGCGCTACGCGCGCCCCGTAATGACAGCTTGCTATTTCTTATAGACCGCGTCCGGATCGAACAGCCGCTCCGCATTGACGAACACGAGCTTAGCTTCCCCGCCCTCTCCCTCCACCTTGCGGTAGAAGCAGGACCTCCGTCCGGTGTGACACGCCGCGCCGATCTGCTCGACGCGGATCCAAATCGCGTCCTGGTCGCAATCGGTGCGCATCTCGACGACGCGCTGGGTCTGACCCGATGTCTCACCTTTTCGCCACAAGGCATTGCGCGAGCGGCTGAAGTACCAAGCCTCGCCGGTCGCGATCGTCTTGCGCAGCGCCTCCGCGTTCATGTGCGCGACCATGAGCACATCGCCCGTGGCGACATCGGTCGCGACGCAGGTCACGAGACCGCTCGCATCGAACTTGGGCAGGAAGGCGAGACCTTCCTCGATCTCATGGGAGTGAGCGGACACGGGACCCTCGCTCGAGCATGATCCGGAAAAGTGTGAAGCGGTTTTCCGAAAAGATCATGCTCAAAAAAATAAGGCCTTGCGAGGTCAGCGCGTCGTGCCTCGCACCAGGGACAGGAAGCGGGCCTGCTCCGCGGGATTGTCGCGGAACATGCCGGTGAAGCGGCTAGTGAAGGTGGAGGCGCCATGCTTGGCGACGCCACGCACCGACATGCAGGTATGCTCGGCCTCGATCAGCACCGCCACGCCGCGCGGCTTGAGGATCTCGTCGATGGCGGCCGCGATCTGGGCCGTCAGATGCTCCTGGGTCTGCAGCCGGCGGGCGAAGATATCCGTCAGGCGCGCGAGCTTGGACAGGCCAACCACGCGTTCCACCGGCGTATAGGCGATGTGCGCCTTGCCGTAGAACGGCATCATGTGATGCTCGCATTGCGAGGTGAATTCGATGTCGCGGACCAGGACGAAATCATCATAGCCCGCCGTCTCACCAAAGGTGCGGTCGAGCACTTCGGCCGGGCACTGGTGATAGCCCTGATAGAGCTCGTCGAAGGCCTCGACCACACGGCGCGGGGTGTCGAGCAGGCCTTCGCGTTCGGTGTTCTCGCCGATATAGGCGAGCAGCGTCTTCACCGCCGCTTCCGCCTCGGCGCGCGCCGGGCGCGGCTGGTCGGCGCGGACGGCGACGGCGAGGAATTCGGCAGGATCAAGCTCAGCGGGGCGGCTCTCGGGCTGCCGATCGGAAGGCTTGTTGGGGCGGATGGATTTGATCGTGGCGTCCATATCGACTCCGTTCGACGGCCTTGCGGCCGGAGTGTCACCGGCAGACGGGGCGGCAAGCCGCCGGACGCCTGAACATAATAATTGAACCTGGTGGAAAAGATCCTCTCCACCAACGTCGGCCGCATGGTCTGGGCCACCCCCGCTGGACTATTTTTCCGCCGGTTCCGCCCCTATATAGGACCGTGGACGGCGCGCGCCAAGGCCGATCCGGTGCGGAAGTGTTGGACTCCATCACATGCTGAACGACATCTACAACAAGCGGATCATCGAACTGGCCGGGAATATTCCGCGCCTCGGGCGGCTATCGGACCCCGATGCCTCCGCCACTGCCCACTCCAAGCTGTGCGGCTCGACCGTGAAGGTCGACCTCAAGATGAATGGGGACACCGTCACCGACTTCGCCCATGACGTGAAGGCCTGTGCCCTCGGACAGGCCTCTTCATCCATCATGGCAAGTCACGTGGTCGGCTCGACTGCGAGCGAACTCCGTGAGTTACGCGAAACCGTTCGCAAGATGCTGAAGGAGAACGGAGCGCCTCCTCAAGGCAAATGGGAAGAGATCAAGTTCCTCGAGCCGGTCCGCGATTACAAGGCGCGGCATGCCTCGACGCTCCTGACCTTCGATGCGGTGGTGGATGCCATCGGCCAGATCGAGGCCAAGGCGAAGCAGCCGGCGGCGGCGCAGGGCTAGTTTCATCAGTGTCGTTCCGGGGCGTGTGTCTGCGCGAACCCGGAATCTCGTGCCGCAATCTCTAGATTCCGGGTTCGTCGTTTCGACGGTAGAAGAAACTTACTTCTGCGTCGCCGCGGCTGGTGTGGCTGGTGTGGCCACGCCGCCGGCGGTCGGTGCCAAGGCTTCCGCGGTCTTGGTCGACTTGGCAGGCTGCTCCGGTCCCGTGCCGAACCTGGCCTGCGTCTTCGGTGCAAGCTCCGCCATCGCCGGCGCGGAGATGTCCACATGCGGCAGCACGTCGGCCACGAGGTCCGTCGTCACGAGATTGGTGAGCTTGAGCTCACCGGCGTCGAGCTCGTGCAAATCCTCCCACGGCGGCACGCTGAGCGCGAGCGACAGCAGATCGCCGGCGCCGCCCATGTCGAAGGTGTATTTGGCGAGACGGCCGATGTCGCGTTCCACGATCATCAGGTCCTGCGCGCTGTAGCTGGCAGCCTTGGCATCGTCGGCGCGATCGCCCATCCAGATCTGATGAACGCGGACATGGGCGGCTTCCGGCACGTAGCGCTTCTTGCCGGCCAGCAGCAGGAACACGCACATGGATTCACAATAGGCCCCGGACGCGACCGCCGGACGGGCGCCTTGCCCGCCGCGGTTTGGCAGGCTAATGCCGACCGTGGTCAGAAGTCCGAGATTGCGGAAGCGCCGGCCGAGCGTGATGGCATCGTTAACCGAACCGCCGCTGGAGTCGAGCACCACGGTGGCGCCGCCGAGCTGGCGTCCGCGAGAAAACTCCTCGAAATCCTTTGGCGTATCGGCGGTGATGATGCCGACTGCGCTGACCCAGCCGCGGCAGTTCGGCTCACAGGCCACCCAGCTGAACTTCATCGGCAGCTTGCGCTCTTCGAGGGCAGCACCGGCTCGCGCTGACGACCCGAATGTCGCGACGGCTCCAGCCAGCGCGACTCCACAGACGGCGGTTCCCACTAGCAACCAGCCGCGAAGATTAAGGGAGTTCAGAAGTTTCAATCTGGTTCCTTCCCCAAGCCCCAAAGGTCCCCAAACAATCCCCGGTAGCGCCCTCTGAGTCCATCATACAGGCGTATGTTTCTACACACGGGCGTCATAAAAATGGTATCCGGGCGAATACAGCTCGTCCACAGATACTTGCTGCACTGCTCCCAGAAAGCAGGCAAAATATGGCGCGCAAACAACAGCTTACGGTTCCCTGCATTGGAACCGAGCAGTACGTCGCTTAACGTTGCAGCAAAGCGCACATGAAGCATTCAGCCTGCGAGCATTGTTCCAATCCCGTTGCGGGCGCGCTCCGGCTCCCGCGCAGATTCGGCCGCGCTCTGATCTGGCTCTACCGCCATACGCTCTCGCCGCTGGTCGGTTACAATTGCCGGCACCTGCCGACCTGCTCCGTCTATGGTGACGAAGCGATCGAACGGTTCGGACTCTGGGCCGGCGGCTGGATGACGCTTGCGCGCCTATTGCGCTGCAATCCCTTCGGCACCTCAGGCATCGACAACGTACCGCTCACCGCACCGCAAAGCGCGCGCTGGTACCTGCCTTGGCGCTACGGCCGTTGGCGCGGGGTCAACGCGTCCTAAGCTGCTGCGGTGCGTCGCGCATCGCTGTCTTGACTGGAACCGGAACTCTCAGCTCGCGTTGATGTGATGCTCCCATAGGGGAGGAAACAACAATGCGCTGGAAAATCAGCCCTCATTTTCCCTTCAGGATTAAGCCAAATCCTGGCTCCACGCGGCACCACGACCCCAGAACCATGGATCTGCTCGCAATCGTCGCCCTGCTTGCGCTCGTGCTCGGCTCCGGCTGGTATCTAGCGACGAGCCTCGCAACGCCGCCAAGCACGACGGCGTTCATCGTGCCGAGCCAGAGCGTGCACTGGTAGCTAACGGAACCAGAAGAAACGTCCGGACTGCGGCGGGATCGACTCGGGCGGACGTAGCCGCTTCGGCCGTAGCGGCTTTGGCGACGGCTCGGCGGACGAAGTGGTCTCCGCCGGCGCGGCCTCGCTCCCCGGCACCTTCACTGACAGCAGCAGGTTCGACTCGTGCGTCCGCCAGCGGTAGCCCACGCCGAAATCGATCGGTTGGGCGCGCGTGAACAGTTCGGCGTAGCGCTCCTGGTAGCGCCCCGGGAATTCATCGATCGGACCGAGATAACGGCCGAACGGGAAGAACCGCCATTGCCGCGCGCTGTAGTTCGCGAGCGGAATGCCGGAATCGTCCTGGATGACGGTGGCGCTGTTGGCGAGGAGCCAATCGCGCACGACGGTGAAATTGCCGGAATGCAGCAGATACGACGCGCTCTTGAGCAGGCTGTTGCCGGGCCCGAGCGTCTCGCAGAATTTCAGGAAGCCGGTCGCGCGTGCACCGGCATTGGAAAGATCAGTCGAGAAATAATACAGCGTACGCGCCTCCCCATCGCTGCCGGCGAAGGTGATGCGGACGCCGCGCGTCGCGTTCGGTCCCGGATTGTCGCCGGCCGTATGCACGCCGCCCTTGTCGTCGAGCGCGATCATCTCGACGTTGCGGATGGTCTTGCCGGAGCGCGCAAGGAAGACATAGAGGATCGGCAGCGTGCCGTTGACCTGATTAGCGTGCAGATCGACCTTCATCTGCTTGGTGATGAAGAACGAAAAGCTCAGGATCGAGGCGAGCGAGCGCTCGACGTTGTAGAGCGCAGCGCCGACCGATCCACGCGGCAGCCGCGTCAGGTCGGGCACCGCCCCCACCGGTTCGAGCGCGCCGAGCACATAGGTGCTGGCCTTGGCATAGAAGGCGTTGGCGTAGAGGAAATCCGGACCACTGAACATGTAGAACATGGTTGGCCGGGGCGCGGCGAGATTGACGTCGGCCCAGCTGCGGATCTTGGAGAGCTGCCGTTGCTCGAGCTGGGCGAAGGCGCCATCGAAGAATTTCGCATGACGCTGCCAGCCCGGATCCTTCGTGAGCGGCACCAGCGGCGAGTCCGCCGAAGGCTGCATGCCCGCAAGGAAGCGCGCGGTGTCGTCGTAGGTGACCTCGGCGGCACGTGCGGACGAGACGGCCGCAGCCAGCAGGGCAAGGGCTATGGCTGCAATTCTCAGGGGTCGAAACATGTCTATTCGCGATGTGATGAATTGCCAGCGGCAACCGGCCGCCTGCGGAATGCAACATAAATCAGCAGGCCCGAGAGCATGACGAGCATCCCCGACAGCGACTGCACCGGCCGCTCGGTCAACAGGTAGTACATCATGAACGCGGTCACGAGCAGGAAAACCAGCGGCGTGAACGGGTATCCCCAGGCGCGATAGGGCCGCGGCAAATCGGGATCGGTGATGCGAAGCTTGATGACGCCGGCGACGGTGAAAAACGAGCAGAACAGCAGCGCGAACTGGATGAAGTCGAGCACCGCCTCGAAGCTGCGCGTGAACAGCAGCAGGGTCGCGACGGCGAGCTGAAACAGGATCGCATAGGCCGGCGCACCGTTCGCCGACCTCTGCGAGAACACGCGCAGCGCCGGAATGTCCTCGCCCATCGTCATCATCACGCGCGGGCCGATCCACATCATCGCGCTGATCGAGGAGATCAGACCGACACAGATCATCGCGCCGACGATCCGGCCGCCGAGGCCGCCGAAGATAGCGCTGCCGGCGACACTGGCGACGTCGAGCTGGCCGGCCAGCGCGCTGACAGACGTCGAGTAGAGGAACACCGCGTTCAGCGCGACGTAGAGCACGAGCACGATCAGCGTGCCCGCGAGCAACGCGCGCGGCAGGCTCCGCTGCGGCGTGCTCATCTCGCCGATGATGTAGGTCGCGGCATTCCAGCCCGAGAACGAGTACATCACGAAGACGAGCCCGATCGCGAACGGCGCGCTGACGATGTGGGCGAGATCGCCCGGCTGCGGCATGAAGGTGATCTGCTGTGGCACGCCGATGACGAAGCCGGCCACCAGGAAGGCGACGATCAGCACGACCTTGATAATCGTCGAGATCAGCTGGAAGGTCGAGGAGTGCCTGACGCCGGTCAGTTGCACGAGCGAAACCAGCCACACCACGCCGATGGCGAGCGGGATCGGCGGCAGCTCGGGCACGACCGATTTGGCGTATTCGCCGAACGCCATCGCGGCGAGCGCGACCGGCGCCGCAAACCCCACCGTCGCCGAGACCCAGCCGGCGAGAAAGCCGAAGGCGGGATGATAGGCGCGGCCGAGGAAATTGTACTCCCCGCTCGAGCGCGGAAACATCGCGCCCAATTCGCTGTAGGAGAACACCCCGCACAGCGCGACGATACCGCCGACTGTCCAGAGCAAAAGGATCGAAAAGCCCGATGGGATGTCCTTGACCTGGAAGCCGAGGCTGGTGAAGACGCCGACCCCGATCATGTCGGCGACGACAATGGCGGTTGCGACCAGAACGGAGACCCCCGACCCGTTTCCGGTCAGCCGGCCAGTCCAGGGCGCGGTACCCGCATCTGATGCTGTCATCGGGTCCTCAAGCCTCAGGCGTCTCGCCCCATGGGGAGCATCATGCAGATTGGTCAGTCAATTCAAGCAGGGTTAACAAGGGTTAAATGAGGCAGGCGAACCGGGTATCTTGATACCGCTTATGCATGGTTCTGGGCAATAAACCTGCGCAAACCCCGGACAATCCCGTTCTCATCCCCCACAATCAGGACACGATTGCATGGTCCCTTTGAGCGTTCCGGATGTGGGGAAGTTTCACCGGACGCTTAACGTCGCCTAAACGCTAGTCGGCGCAATTTTCTCAAGATTGCCGATGGACGCGACTTGATGGACGTGACTTGGGGTCATGGGTGGATGGTCGGGGCCGTTCCGAAATTGAGAGCTGACACTCGTGCAGACCGGACGATGTCCGGCGCGCGCGGTCGCGTGCTCCGGGTCGGCCTGATCTCAGCCTTGGTACCGATGTCGCTGACGCTGGTTCAATGCGGCAAGGCGCCCAATCCGGCGGCGCTCGCGGCGAACTCGCAGGCCAACGTGCAGGTGGTCGCCAAGACAAATACGCAGGTGGCAAGCGGCGACACGTTCGAGGATCGCTTCCCTGCCCCGCAGTTCAGGGAGCGTTTCCCCTCGGCGAGCGAGAGCTTCCTGCAACGGCAGATGTCGGACTTCTCGCCCAAGCGCGCCGTCCAGCAGCCGCAACCTGAGCAGGCGCCCTACAAGGTCGCTTCGCTCGAGCCGCAGCTCCCCTACAAGCGTCCGCCGCGCGAAGACCTGACGACGCTCGTCAGCATGAAGTCGTCGGCCTTTCCCTATTTCGGCAACAACCCCGCCTCCGACGCGCCCTTCCTCAACATCTCCAAGGGCGACCGCCGCGGCCACCGCAGCTATTCGGGGCGCGTCTACTGGCAGGACGAAACCTACAGCGACAGCCGCGTGCTGGTGCACGTCCCCGAGCATTTCGACGTCCGCAAGCCGGGCGTGATCGTGGTGTTCTTCCATGGCAATGGCGCGACGCTCGAGCGCGACGTGCGCGACCGCCAGCTGGTGCCGAAACAGATCACCGATTCCGGCGCCAACGCCATCCTGCTTGCGCCGCAGATGGCGGTCGATGCCGCCGATTCCAGCGCCGGCAAGTTCTGGCAGGCAGGCGGCCTCAAGCGCTTCATGGAGGAATCGGCCAACCACCTCGCCCGCCTGACCGGCGATCCCAACAGCGCGCGGGCCTTCGCCAACATGCCAATCGTGATCGTCGGCTACAGCGGCGGCTTCCTGCCGACGGCCTGGAGCCTGGAGGTCGGCGGCATCAGCGACCGCGTCCGCGGCGTCGTGCTGCTCGACGCTGTCTATGGCGAAATGGACAAGTTCGCGTCCTGGATCGAGAGCCACCGTTCCGGCTTCTTCGTCAGCGCCTATACCCGCTACACCGCGCGGCGCGACCGCGAACTGATGAGCATGCTGAGGCAGAAGGGCATCAGCGTCTCGGAAGACATGGACGGGCCATTGCGGCCCGGCAGCGTGGTGTTCGTCGAGACTGGCGAGGGCATCACTCATCGCGATTACGTGACGAGGGCCTGGACGCGGGATCCGCTCAAGGACGTCCTGGTGAAGATGTCGGCGACGCCCGCGCTTGCGCTCACGCGCGTCGCCTCCACCAATCCATCCGCATCGGGCCGTTAAACGGACGTGACCGTGGCGCGCTGAGGGCCCGGTCTATCGCTTAGGTTTTCGGCAGCTTCGGAATGCTCTCGGCAAAACCGTTGAAGCAGGCCAGCCGCTCGTCCTCTTCCTTGAAGAAACGGCAATCGGCGTAGCCCTTGGCCTTCGCCGGCTTCGGCTTCGGCGCCGGCGGGATCACGGCGTCGTAGCAGTTGAGACGGTCCTTGGTGCCGTCATCGATCTCGAGGCAGGCCTGGAGCCGCGCCGCGATCGATTGCGGCTTGCCCTTCGCCGCCGCGGCGGGCTTGGCCGCAGCCTCCTTAGTCCCCTTGGGCTTGACCTGCACCAGCGGCTTGTCCCCCACCATCGGTGGCTTGTCGGCTTGCGCGAACGCGGAGGCTGAATAGAGCACCGCGGCAACCGCCAAAATCATCCTCATCTCAGTCAACTCTCTCTGGTCCCCATGATGGGCGTTCTAGCGCTCTCCCGCGCGGTTTGCCAAGCATCTTGCACGCGGAAGCCGCGGGATTCAGGCCATCACGGCGGCAGCCGACCGGGGCCGGGTCAACAGGACCAGGAGCAGCGCCAACACGACGAAACCGACCGCGACGAAGCCGAGCGTGTGCAGGAGCTCGCGGGCGAACAGCAATCCGCCGATGGCCGAGCCGACCGCCTGACCGATATAGAGAACGGACGTGTTGAGCGCGACGGTCGCCGAAGCCAGCGACGGCGCGGCCGCGACCAGCCGCACCTGCTGCATCGAATTGGTCGAGGCAAAGCCAAGGCCCCAGACCGCGACCGCGCCCGCCATCAATGCGAACGTGCCGGCGCCAAGCGCCCAGCCGGTGATCCCTACAAGCAGCAGGCAGGTGAACAGCAGCGAGGTGCGATAAGGGCCCGAGGTGTCGACAACGCGGGTCGCGATGGCGACGCCGAGAAAGCCGCAGACGCCGTAAATCGCGAACACCATGCCGATGGCATCGGGTCCGGCGCCGGTGAGCTTGTTGAGCAGCGGGCCCATGAAGGTGAACACCACGAACTGCCCGGACATTTGCAGCATGGTGATCGCAAGCAGCAGCAGAATTGTCTTGCTGCGGCCGACCTCGGTCCAGGTCTTGATATCCACTGGCGCGCCCTTCAGGCCCGATGGCAGGCGCAGCAGCAGCAACAGGAAGCTGATGCAGGCGAGCGCGCCGATCTCGCCATAGGCGGCGCGCCAACCGTAGCGGCTGGCGACGAAGGTGATCAGCGGCAGGCCGACGGCGGCAGCGAGCGACCAGCCGAGAAAGATGTAGGCGATGGTGCTGCCGCGCCGCTCTACCGGCACGATCAGCGCCGCGGTGCCGGCGGCCTGCGGCGTATAGAGCGCACCGACCGCGAGCATCACCAGACGGATAGCAAGGAGGCTCGCATAGTCGGGCACAAACGCCGAGGCAAGATTGCCGACGGCGAGCACGGCCAGCGTGGTCGTGAGCAGCGTGCGCCGTTCGATGCGGCTGGTCAGCCAGGCCGTGAGCGGCGAGCCGATGCACAGCGTGATCGCGCCAAAGGTGATCAGGAGCCCGGCCGCATGGATGCTGACGTCGAGCCCGGTTGCCAATTCCGGCAGCATGCCCGCCGGCGCCAGCACCGAGCAGCCGGTGACGATATTGCCGAGCATCAGGGCGGTTGGCGCGAAGCGGCGGGCAGCAGACGATCTTTCCATGCAAATGCATGTAGAGCAGAGCTGCGGTCGATTAAAGGGCGCGCTCTGAAATAGTTGGTGCACCGTCCCAGCTTTTGCGCGCCACTTTCTTGGAATTGCCGGATTGCGCAGGCCGAATCGCCTGATATATCGCTCGTTCCCGCTTACCTGCGCTCGTTCGCAGGAGTGAGCCTCAGGAGAAAAGCATGACCGACCAGCCAAAATCCGAATCCGGATTCCAGTACAGCCTCTCCAATCTGAAGCCCGTGTCTCCCGCCCCCAAGGTCACCCTCACCTTCCCAGACGGCGCCCAGCGCCAGTTCGACAAGGGCATCACCGGCCTCGATATCGCCAAGGGCATCTCGCCGTCGCTCGCCAAGCGCACGGTCGCGATGGCGCTCGACGGCGCGCTCGCCGATCTCAATGACCCGATCGAGGCCGATGCGAAGATCGAGCTCGTCAACCGCGAGGATCCCCGCGCGCTCGAGCTGATCCGTCACGACTGCGCGCACGTGCTGGCCGAAGCCGTGCAATCGCTGTGGCCGGGCACCCAGGTCACCATCGGCCCGGTGATCGAGAACGGCTTCTACTACGACTTCTTCCGCAACGAGCCGTTCACCCCGGAAGATTTTGCCGCGATCGAGAAAAAGATGCGCGAGATCATCGCGCGCGACAAACCTTTCACCAAAGAGGTTTGGGATCGCGAAAAGACCAAACAGGTGTTCCGCGACAAGGGCGAAGCCTTCAAGGTCGAGCTGGTCGACGCTATTCCCGGCAACGAGCCGATCAAGATCTACTACCAGGGCGACTGGTTCGATCTCTGCCGCGGCCCGCACATGACCTCGACCGGCAAGGTCGGCAATGCCTTCAAGCTGATGAAGGTGGCCGGCGCCTATTGGCGCGGCGACAGCAACAATCCGATGCTGACCCGCATCTACGGCACCGCCTTCGCCAAGCAGGAGGACCTCGACGCCTACCTCAAACAGATCGAGGAAGCCGAGAAGCGCGACCACCGCAAGCTCGGACGCGAGCTCGACCTCTTCCACTTCCAGGAGGAAGGTCCGGGCGTCGTGTTCTGGCATCCGAAGGGTTGGACCATCTTCCAACAGCTGATTGCCTATATGCGGCGCCGCCTGACCGGCGACTACAGCGAGGTCAACGCGCCGCAGATCCTCGACAAGGTGCTGTGGGAGACCTCGGGCCATTGGGGCTGGTATCGCGAAAACATGTTCGCGGCGCAGTCGGCCGGTGACGAGGCCGAAGACAAGCGCTGGTTTGCGCTCAAGCCCATGAATTGCCCCGGTCACGTGCAGATCTTCAAGCACGGCCTGAAGAGCTATCGCGACCTGCCGTTGCGCCTCGCCGAGTTCGGCGTGGTGCATCGCTATGAGCCCTCGGGCGCCATGCACGGGTTGATGCGCGTGCGCGGCTTCACCCAGGACGACGCGCACATCTTCTGCACCGAGGATCAGCTCGCCGAGGAATGCCTGAAGATCAACGACCTGATCCTGTCGACTTACGCCGACTTCGGCTTCACCGGCGATCTCACCGTGAAGCTGTCGACCCGGCCGGAGAAACGCGTCGGGACCGACGCGATGTGGGATCACGCCGAGCGGGTGATGGCGACCGTGCTGCGCGAGATTCAGTCGCAGAACAATCACATCAAGACCGAGATCAATCCGGGCGAAGGCGCCTTCTACGGCCCGAAGTTCGAATATGTGCTGCGCGACGCCATCGGCCGCGACTGGCAGTGCGGCACCACGCAGGTCGACTTCAACCTGCCGGAGCGGTTCGGCGCGTTCTACATCGACCATGACGGCGGCAAGAAACCGCCGGTGATGGTGCACCGCGCGATCTGTGGCTCGATGGAGCGCTATATCGGCATCCTGATCGAGCACTATGCCGGCAACTTCCCGCTCTGGCTCTCGCCGGTGCAGGTGGTGGTCACCACCATCACCTCGGAGGCCGACGAATACGCCAAGCAGGTCGTCGAGCAGGCGCGGCGCGCGGGCCTTCGGGTCGAAATCGACCTGCGGAACGAAAAGATCAACTACAAGGTCCGCGAGCACTCGCTGGCCAAGATCCCGGCGCTGCTCGTGGTCGGCAAGAAGGAAGCCGAGACGCATTCGGTCTCGGTCCGCCGGCTCGGCAGCGACGGCCAGAAGGTGATGACGACGCAGGAGGCGATCGCCGCCCTCCTCGACGAGGCGACCCCGCCGGACGTGCAGCGGGCGCGTGGCGCCATCTGAGCCCTGAAATCGATCTAAATTCGCTTCCGGTTGCGGGCGTGCATACCTATCTCGGGTCTGTACGTCCGCCGACCAGTTGAAGAGGATATCGCAGTGCGAGATGCCATCGAACTCCTGAAGACCCGCCGCTCGGTCAAGCCGCGCGAGATGACCGGGCCCGGCCCCTCCGCAGCCGAGCTCGAGACCATCCTCACCATCGGCGCGCGCGTGCCCGACCATGGCAAGCTGACGCCCTGGCGCTTCATCATTTTCGAGGGCGATGCCCGCCAGCGCGCCGGCGAGGTGATCGCAAAAGTCTTCGCCCGGAAGAACCCAGGCGCGCCTGCCGCCGACGTCGAGACCGAGCGCAAGCGCCTCACCGACGCGCCGCTCGTGATCGGCATCGTCAGCTTCACCAAGCCGCATCCGAAGGTGCCGGCCTTCGAGCAGGAATTGTCGGCCGGCGCCAGCGCCATGAACATCGTCACGGCCGCCACCGCCCTCGGCTACGGCGCCTGCTGGCTGACCGGCTGGTTCGCCTTCGATCGCGACGTGCTTGACGGCCTCGGCCTCAAGCCGGACGAAAAGCTCGCCGGCTTCGTCCACATCGGCACGCCGACCAAGCCGAGCGAAGACCGTCCGCGACCGTTCCTTTCGGAAATCGTGACGCGTTTTTAAGCGATGTTTTGTTGACGCCTTTGGCGTCTTCCGGCTTTCATCCCGGCCAGGGAGGAAGCCCGGATGAGACGCCGTGAATTTCTGGTCGGGGCTACGCTGCTGGCCAGCACCATGGCGCGAGGCCGCGCCGCCGAGATTCCCGCTCCAACGCCCGATGGCCTCGATCGCATCACGGCATTCTTCGACAACGAGGTGACGAGCGGCCGGCTGCCGGGCGCCGTCATCCTGGTCCAGCAGCACGGCAAGCCGGTCTACCTCAAGACGTTCGGCGAGCGCGACGTCACGACCGGCCTTGCCATGACGCCGGACACGATCTTTGCCATCCACTCGATGACCAAGCCGATCACGTGCCTCGGCGCGATGATGCTGATCGACGAGGGTAAGCTCGCGCTCACCGATCCCGTGTCGAAATACGTCCCGCTCTTTGCCGACACCAAGGTGGGCCTTGAGATCACCAAGCCGGACGGCAAGCTGGAGCTCGATCTCGTGCCGCCGGTCCGTCCCGTCAACATCGAGGATCTGCTGCGGCATACCTCGGGCATCAGCTACGATTATATCGGCGGCAAATGGGTCGAGCAGGCCTACAAGGCTGCCGATATCTTCGAAGGTCAGTTCAACAACAGGAAATTCGCCGACCGCATCGCGAAGCTGCCGCTGGCGCGGCAGCCGGGAACGTTGTGGCGCTACGGTCATTCCACCGACGTGCTCGGCAGCGTCATCGAAATCATCTCGGGCCAGACCCTGTACCAATTCCTGAAAGCACGCATCTTGGATCCGCTCGGCATGAGCAGCACCAAATTCGCGCTGGCGACGGAGGACGAACTGGCGCGGATGGCGCGGCCGCTGCCGAACGATTTCATCCTGCTCGCCGCCGAGCGCGAGCGCCTCGACCATCCCGAATGGCAGTCGGGCGGCGGCGGGCTGCTCTCGACCATCACCGACTATCAGCGCTTCGCGCAGATGTTGCTCAATGGCGGCGAGTTCGCGGGCAAGCGTTATCTGAGCCCTGCTGCGTTCAAGGCCATGACCACCGATCACATCGGGCCCGGATCCGGCGTCGGACGCGACTATTTCTATTTCCCCGGCGACGGTTTTGGCTATGGCTACGGCCTTGCGGTGCGCACCGATCCCGGCAACGCGAAACCGCCGCCCCCGGGTTCGATCGGCGAGTTGAAATGGGACAGCGGCAGCGGCACCTATTTCGGCGTCGATCCCAAGCTCGACATGGTCTACCTGATGATGCAACAGACTCAGAGCGAGCGCGGCCGCATCACGCCGGCATTCAAAGCGCTGGTCTACGATTGCTACCCGCCTCCGCTACGCCGCCCGTGAGGCGCGCTGACCGAAATCGGCGAGCAGCGTTCCGATCTCGGCTGCGGGCCGCGCCGCGCTGAACAGGAAGCCTTGCACCTCGTTGCAGCCTTCGGCGCGCAGCCAGTCGAGCTGATCCTCGGTCTCGACGCCTTCCGCCGTGGTGGTGATGTTGAGGCTGCGGCCGAGACCGGAGATCGCACGCACGATCGCGCTGCAATCGGGCCGCTGCGCCAGATCCTTGACGAAGGACCGGTCGATCTTGATCTTGTCGAAGGGGAAGCTGCGCAAGTAGCTCAGGCTGGAATAGCCGGTGCCGAAATCATCCATGGAGATGCTGACGCCGAGCTCGCGCAACTGATGCAGCGTGGCGAGGTTGGCTTCGGTCTCCGCCAGGAAGATCGACTCGGTGATCTCGAGTTCGAGCCGCCTCGGCGACAGGCCGGACTGCGCCAAGGCCGAGATCACGACCTGAACCAGGTTGCGGCTGCGGAATTGCGCCGGCGACAGATTGACCGCGACCTTGATGTCGACAGGCCATTTCACGGCTTCGGCGCAGGCCTCGCGCAGCACCCATTCGCCGAGCTGCGAGATCAGGCCGATGTCCTCGGCGACCGGAATGAACTCGGCGGGCGAGATCATGCCCTTGTCCGGGTGCCGCCAGCGCAAGAGCGATTCGAAGCCGGAGACGCGGTCGGAGGCGATCGACACCAGCGGCTGGTAGTGCAGCTCGAACTCGCCATTGGCAAAGGCGCGGCGCAGGTCGAGCTCCATGTCGCGGCGCCTCTGCGCCTGGAGGTCCATCTCGCGCTCGAAGAAATGGTGCACACCGCCGCCGTCGGACTTGGCCCGGTACAGCGCCATGTCGGCGTTGCGCATCAACTCCTCGGACGTCGTGCCATCACCCGGTGACAGCGCGATGCCGATGCTGGCGCCGATCACCATCTCCTGGCCGTCGATCTCATAGGGCGCCTTCAACATGTCGATCAGCAAGGTCGCGCAGACGCTGGCCTCGTTCGGCGAGACGTCGGCCGCCAGGATGACGGCGAACTCGTCGCCACCGAGCCGGGCCGCGAGATTGGCACCGCGGACCGCGGTGGTCAGACGTTCGGCGACTTGCTTGAGCAGGCGGTCGCCCGATGGATGCCCGAAGGAATCATTGATGTTCTTGAACAAGTCGAGATCGATGTAGAGCACGCCGACCCGCTTTCCGCCGGCCTGGTCGAGCGCCTGCTTCAGCCGCTGCTGGAAATATTCGCGGTTCGGCAGGTCGGTGAGCCCGTCATGATGGGCCATGTGGGCGATCCGCGCCTCGGCCTTGCGCCGCTCGGTGATGTCGACCACCGCGACCAGATAACCGTCGCGATCATCGAAGGCGACGCGGCGGCCGAAGGTGAGCACCTCGATCTCGCTGCCGTCGGCGCGCAAGTGCCGCCAATTGCGCGAGGAATGATAGGCATCGCCAACGCGTTCGAGCGCCTCGGCGTGGCTCTCCCACTCGTCCTCGGGCCAGATCTCGTGCAGCTTCATGCGCAGGAAGGTGGCGCGGCTGTAACCGTAATGCTGGACCGCGGCGTCGTTGACGCTGAGGAACTGCTTGGTCTCGGCATCGAACACCCACATCGGCATCGGGTTGTTGTCGAACAGCAGGCGGAACGAGGCGTCGCGTCGCTTCAACGCGGTGACGTCGGAGATCGTGAGCGAGACCACGTCGGCGAAGGCGGTGGCGCCGAGGCGGAGGTGTCGTCCGTCGCTCTCGATCTCGAGCTGCTCGCCGCGGCCGCCCGAGACGGCCTTGAGCAGGAAGTCCATGATCTCGGGTGCGGCCAGCAGCGTGCTCCCCTCACCGACCCTCCGCCACAGCAGGCTTCCGGTCGCGGCCTTCAGCAGCGCGCCCGCGCTCTTGTTGTGGTGCACGATCTGGAGATCGAACGCCTTGCCGCTTGCGTCGCGCAGCGTCGCCAGCGAGACCACCGCGTCGTCGGTCGCGGAGAAAATCGCATCCAGGAGATTATATTGCGTGCCGCGCTCGTTGATGTAGGCGCCGACCAGCGTCGCGCCCCAGCGCGAGGCGGTCGGCAGCGCCAGCACGTCGTAGGTCCTGACCATGCCGTCGCGCACGCAATGCGCGCTGGCATGATGTGGCTGCCCCGTTGCGAGCGCGATCGCCGCCGCTTCCGTCAGCGCCGTGGCGCAATCGGGCGACAGCTCTGCGACGGCAATGTCCCAGCGCTCCTCGCCGAGCCATTTCTGCACATAACGTCCGCTGCGCGACAGTTCGAGCGCGCCGTCACCCCTGAGCAGCGCGATGTGATCGGCGAGCCGTCCGAGACTGCCGAGCATCACGTCCTCGTAGCGCGGCAGCCGTTCGCCCGGCTTCAACGCGGCACGCCATTTGCGTTGAAGCACCGGGATGTCATCGAACATTTCGGCGGCCGGCTTTCCCGACACTTTCTTCGCGGCACTCATGGCAGTCCCCAACGCACTATCCCGGCGCATCCAATGCAGCTGCGCTTAACGGCGTGTAAAGAGCACACGGACGCGGGGTCCGTTCGGTGATTATGACAGCTTTAAGTCAGGTGTTGGTTAGTCGGCGTTAGAGACTATGACGGTTGTGTTTTCGAAACGTGCTGAGACATTGGCGACGGCGTCGCCGTCCCCGGTGTCGTCCTGGCGAAAGCCATGACCCATAACCACCGCAGATCGTTGTTGCGATCGCTTTGGCCGTTAGCGTGCTTCGACAATGCTGACCGGGGTAATGGGTTCTGGCTTTCGCCAGGACGACGTGGGGAGGTAGCGTGCGCAACTGCATCAACGTCGTCATTGCGAGCGCAGCGAAGCAATCCAGAATCCCTCCGCGGAGGCAGTCTGGATTGCTTCGTCGCATCAGCGCAAAATTGCTTTGCAATTTTGTCGCGAGCTCCTCGCAATGATGGAATATGTGGATGGCAACGTCGCTCGTCTAACGCACATCTTCATCGCAGGCACACCCGCGTATCCTCGCCCGACGGGCAGCGCAAGGTCTTGTAGCCCGTACTCGCTCAAAGCAAGGCGAGGCGCTCGCCCGCCGCTACTCCTCGCTCGAGGCGGCGGAGCGGTCGTTCAGATGGGCCTGCGACAGCAGGAAGAACAGCGCGCGCTCGCCGTGATATTTGGCGGACGGGCGCGTGCGCTCGAACCCGTCAGCAAATATCTTGCCGGACTGGTCGCACACCTGCCATCGCCAGCCAAACCGCTTGCGCCTCGTTAGGATCACTTCGAACATCCCGACCGGCTGGGCCCCCTGCTCATTGCCGCTGGCGCAGCCGTCGATGGTCTGCGCATCCGGCTCCCCTGGACCGATGCGACATATAACCCAGCGGGATGGAAAGAGAATAAAATTGATGATCGGAATCGGGCATCGTCCACCGGCGTGGTGAACTCACGTGGTTTTCCGGAATAAGGCGCCGATGGCGGGTTTCTTCGCGCCTTGAGACGCGGCCTGGGCGCTACCGCAGAGGTAACAGGAGATGGTGTGCTTGTGCGCCATGTGAGAAGCGGAGGATTTTCCGAGGCGCGAAGCCCAGCATCCGGACCAGATCACCACCGGCGGCATCGCCGCCGAGGCATCACCGCGCGACGACCTCGACTTCGCCGTCGACGCCGTTCACGACGTTGAAACCGCGCTCGTAGACCTTGCCCTCGTTCTTGGCGATGGCGCGGTATTCGCCTTCGGAGAGCACGACGCGCGGAAAGGCGCCGATCGATTCCTTGATGACGTCGCCGCCCGGGGTCAGCACCGACCAGGCGGTGTTGGCGAGCGCCTCTCCGCCCCTGTCGCTGACGAGCTTGAGTGTGATGACGGCAGCGCGGTGGGTGATGGTGACGTCGGTGAGCTTGCCGGCCTGGACGCGGATGTCCGAGCGCACCACCGAATTGGCATCGCCGTAGTTGGAGACGATGTAGTAGGTGCCCTCCGGTATCAGCACGACGTCGCCGGCGGCGACGTTCGGTACCAGGGAGGCGCGCTCGCCGGATTCGAACTGGCTGCCCTTGTAGATCGCGAACGAGATCTGGTTCTGCGGGATGCGGCTGGTGCCGACCCGGCCTTCGATGCGCAGGCCGCCGGCCGGCAGCACAAAGGATTCGCGGTCGGTCTCGGCCTTCAGGCTGACGGTTCGCACTGCACTGACGAGGCCGAAGGCGACGTGCACGACGTACGTGCCCGGCGGCAGCACGATGTTGGGCGTGGCGTTGCGGTCCTCGCGGATCAGCTTGAAGGTGCCGTTCTCGTCGGGACGGTCGGCGAATACGCGCCAGACCAGGCCGCTGGTGATCGCGGGAGAATCCTTGCCGTATTTCGCGGTCAGCGACAGCACGCCCTGACCGGGCGCGGCCGCATTGAGCGGCGCGGCCGGCGGCACGGAGGTGACTGCGGGCGGCGGCATGCTCGGCGTAACCGGCTGCGCCAGGGTCGGCGGCAGGCTCGGGGGGCCGGCGCCCGGCCCGGAGGGCGGCGCCAAATTGATGGCGCCGCCGGGATCCGGCACCGATGCAGGGGGCACTGGCGGCGGCCGATCGGAGAAAAGCTGCGCGCGCGCGGCGTTTTGGCCAAGGAAAACCGGGCCGAGGGACACGAGGCACGCGGCAAGGATCAGCGCCGGCAGCAGCCGAACGCTGCGCCGCCATCCGATGATGCCGTCACCCCCGCGTGTCATGCCCCTGCTTTTCACCGAAAACGCGGCAAATTCAAGCCTCAGGAACCCGATCGAATACGGTCATTGGAACCCGGTTGACGCCTGCGTGATTAGTCCCGAAGCAACCGTCCATCGCCATACTCCTGCCCTGTGCGCTTCCCAAAGCGGCATAAACCATGCTTCGCCGCGGTTCTGGCGGAGCGCCAGTGTGACGCCTAGTCTGGTGATACGGGCCTGGCCCCGGCGTAGGGGAGTTTTTCAGTGCTGGACATCTTGAAGGGTCGGGGCGCGAACGGCTCAAACGGCGAGAAAGTTAGCGAGAAAGTTGGCTTGGGCAGCATCCGCCGGCCGGTCATCGGCCTTGCCCTCGGGGGCGGCGCGGCGCGCGGCTTCGCCCATATCGGCATCATCAGGACCCTGCTCGCCAACGGCATCGTGCCTGACGTCGTGGTCGGCACCTCGATCGGCGCCGTGGTCGGCGGCGCCTATGCGGCCGGGCAGCTCGATACGCTGGAAGAATGGGGGCGCAGCCTGCAAGGCATGCGCAACATCCTCGGCTATCTCGACATCCGCCTCAATGGCTCCGGCCTGATCGGCGGCGAGAAGCTGGCGACCCGGCTCGAGGAAGCCGTCGGCCAGACCCTGATCGAGGACCTCCCGGCCAAATTCGCCAGCGTGGCGACCGAGGTGCGCACCGGCCACGAGATCTGGCTGACGCGCGGCCGCGTGGTCGATGCGATGCGCGCCTCCTATGCGCTGCCGGGCATCTTCTCGCCCGTGCTGATCGGCGACCGCTGGCTGGTCGACGGCGCGCTGGTCAATCCGGTGCCGGTCTCGGCCGCCCGCGCGCTCGGCGCCGAAATCGTCATCGCCGCAAATCTTTCCAGCGACATCTTCACCCATTCCACGACGATCTATTCGCACGGCGCGATGCCCACTCCGGTGGCGCCGGTGGCCGAGGAGACGACGACCAAACGGCGTTTCCCGCGGCTGTTCTCGCCCGAGAAGACCATGAAGCGCGAGTTCTTTGGCGGTGGCGGACGCCCCGGCATCTCCTCGGTGATGGTGGATGCGTTCAACATCATGCAGGACCGCATCACCCGCGCCCGCCTCGCCGGCGATCCGCCCGATATGCTGATCACGCCACGGGTCGGCCAGTTCGGCTGGTTCGACTTCCACCGCGCCGAGGATTTGATCGCGCACGGCGTGCGTGCCGCAGAGCGTGCATTGGATTCGATCCAGGAAGCGATCCACGTGCTGGCGCCGCCGCCTGAAGGCGCAGCGCCGACAGTACACGAGTGAAGTCCGCTCAGGCGGTCTTGATGTAGTCGCGCAGGGCTTCCTGCTCGGCCTCGTATTCCTGGACGCGGCGCTTGACGATGTCGCCGATCGAGATCAGGCCAACCACCTTGCCATTCTCGATCACGGGCAGATGGCGGAACTTGCCTGTCGTCATCATCTCCATGAGCTCGGCGACCGTATCGGTCTCCTTGCAGGCGACGACCTTGCGGGTCATGACCTCTGCGACCGGCTCCTCCAGGACGTCGGCGCCGCGCTCGCCGAGCACGCGCACGATGTCTCGCTCGGACAGGATGCCTTCGAGCCGGCTCTGGTTCATCACCAGCACCGCACCGATCTTCTTCTCAACGAGCAGCTTGATCGCGGCCGACAGCTTGACGTCGGGCTCGACGCTCATGATCTGATGGCCCTTGGTGTTGAGAATGGAACGTACCGTCATTGTCGTCTCCCTGAATCGGAGCCGTCCGCCATTTGGCGGTTCGGAACTTGTTCGCGAGTCTTCAACTAACAGTTTCAGCGCCGGTTCACGCTCGTGCGCTTTGCGAAGCATTGCTTCGCTTTCGGAACATTCTTCGCGGGAATGATGGATGAATTCGGGCCGCGCCGCAAGCGCCGCTTCAAATTCGGTCTGAAACGTCCTGTGATGACGCATCCGCAGCATCGCTTCGCACGCGCGGCACGGGATCGAACAGCGCGAACAGCAGGAGCCCTGCGAAGAAGCCGCCGATATGCGCCTGCCAGGCCACGCTCGTGGTTTCGGCATCGACGCCGATCGCACCGACACCGAAGATGATGTTGAGGCCGAACCAAACGCTGAGGAAGCCGACCACCCGTCCGTCGCGCAGCGCGCGCGACAGCGGCAGCGCCGGAACCTTTGCGGCGGTATCGGCGTCCGAACGGCTGAACGACAGGAAGCTGCCGCGGGCGAACGCGAAGCGGATCGCCGCCGCCATCGCCCCCGACACTGAGGCCGAGGCGCCGATCATCGGCGCCACCGCGTGCTCATGGGTGATGAGATGGGCGAGCGCGCCGGCCGCCGCCGTCACCGCCATGAACACGAAGAACCTGATGGCGCCGAAGCGCCGCGCCAGCGCACTGCCGAACGGCAGCAGCCACAGCACGTTGAAGCCGAGATGGGTGAGGTTGGCGTGCAACAGCGAATAGGTGACGAAGGTCCAGACCTTCGCACCCGCCCCGCCCGGGATCTGCAAATTGAGCAGCGAGGAATCGTAGCGCTTCGGGATGAAGCCGAAAACGTCGATGGTCCAGTTCTCGATCTCCGGCGGCAGCAGCACCCGCAGATGGATCAGCGCCAGCAGGGCGATGTAGGCGGTCAGCGCCACGGGCAGCGTCAGGATCGGCTCGCGCGGCGCCTCCTGGACGGCCGGCAGATCCGGAGAATCCTGCGGCGGAGAATTTTGCGGGGAATCCAAGGCAGCTTCGCTTTCAGGCGCGATCGGAGCGATCCACTTGGAGATAGTCGCCTTTGCCGGCGTTGCGCAAGTGCACAAAAGGAAAAGGCAGGGCCCTGGGAAAGCCCTGCCTGTCCGTGTCGGACTTCCGGTACCTCTGGGAATAAGGTGTATCCCCACCCCTCCCCGCGGTCCCGGGACCAAACTGTTTGACGCCCAAAGTACAGGCCTCGCCGAGAACCTGGAAAAACCGGCGGGACTTGCGACCGCGATCACCATAGCAGGCGGGCCGCCGGCGCAAAGCGCATAGTTAATTTAACGTTAACGACGCAAAAGCAGCGCCCAGGGGTGCGAAAACGCCCTCGCGGCATGGACGCTGCAGATCCCCTCCTGCACAACAACGAAAGGGATCGCGGGTGCACTGAAGCGGGACAGGTTTGTGCCGTGAGGATGCGCCCCGGGGTAAGCGTTCAGTCATGAAACATCCGTCAAGCCGCGAGTTCTTCGCGTATTGGGACGACAAGCGCGGCACGGCGCGGGCCCCTGACCGCGCCGACATCGATCCGGCCGCGGTCCGTGACCTGCTCGGCGACATCTTCGTGCTGTCCTGCGAGCAGCACCTCGGCTTCCCGTTCCGCGTCGCCGGCACACGCGTCTGCGCGCTCGCCGGAGGCGATCTCAAGGACCAGAGCTTTACGGCGCTATTCACACAAGCCAGCCGCGGCGAGATCGAGGAGATCACCACGATTGTCGCCGACGAGACGTTGGGTGCGATCGCCGGCGTCACGGCCACACGCGAGAACGGCAGCAAGGCGCATCTCGAGCTGCTGCTGCTCCCCTTCAATGCCCGTCCGCATACGCCTGTCAGCGTGACCGGCGTGCTCGCACCGTTCGACGACGAATGCGGCGCGCTCGGCCCCTTCACCCTGACCTCCTGGCGCTATCTGCATCAGCCGGAGAAACTGCTGCCGCGCGCGATCCGCAAATTGCAGATCGCACGCGGGCTGATGGTGTATGAGGGCCTGCGGTAGATTTCGAAAGCTCCTGCGCAGGCGGTGATCGTGCGATGGATCGTCGCGCGCCATGACCGATTTTGCCGGATTTGCGTCATTCCTGAAATCGTTGCGACCGGATAGCTTCCGCGCCGCGTGAGACGACGAGCGGGTGACATCATGAGCTGGCGCATTCTGGCGTGGACCGCCCTCGGCGGCATGGCATTGCTGGTGGCGATCGGCGGAACCTGGCTGCTCCTGCTGCCGGGTACGCCGGCATCGGGAACCGCGCCTGCGATCTCCAGAGACGAGGCCGAGGCGACGCTGGCGGCGCTGAAACCGCCGAAACGAAAGCGACCCCTGATCGCCATCGTCGGCATCAACGACATGAGCGAGACCACCGACTATCTGATGCCCTACGGCATCCTCGCGCGGGCGAACGTCGCCGACGTCCTCACCCTGGCGACGCAGCCGGGACCTGTCACGCTCTATCCCGCACTGAGGGTGCAGCCGCATGCGACCATCGCCGAGTTCGACGCCGCGCACCCCGACGGCGCCGATTACGTCATCGTGCCCGCGATGAGCCGCGACGACGACGCAGTCGCCCTGCAGTGGATCAGGAGCCAGGCCGGCAAGGGCGCGATCGTGATCGGCGTCTGCGTCGGCGCCACGGTCGTTGCCAACACCGGGCTGCTCGACGGCAAGCGGGCCACGACGCATTGGTATTCCGTACGAGATCTGCAGAAGCATTCGACGATCCGCTATACGGCCGACCGCAGACTGGTCGTCGACCAGGGCGTCGCGACGACCACCGGAATCAGCGCATCCATGCCGATGGCCCTCACCCTGATCGAGGCCATCGCCGGACGGGCCAAGGCCGAGGCGGTCGCCCGCGACATCGGCCTTGCGGCGTGGGATGCGCGCCACCGCAGCGACGCGTTCCGCTTCACGCGCCCCTTCGCGCTGACGGCGATCGCGAACACGCTCGCCTTCTGGAACCGCGAGCAGCTCGGAATCGCACTGACCTCTGATGTCGACGAGGTCTCGCTCGCACTGATCGCCGATGCATGGTCGCGGACCTATCGCTCACGCGCCCTCACCTTCGCCGCCACGGCGCAGGCGCGCACGAGCCGCGGAGGCCTCGGCATCCTGCCGGACCGGATCGCGGACGATTGGTCGGCGCAGCAGGCGCTGCCGGGAGCCGGCACCTCCCCGCCGGCACAGGCGCTGAACGAAACGCTGCGTGCGATCGACGCGCGCTACGGATCGCGCACGGCCGACTTCGTGGCGATGCAGCTGGAATATCCGAAGCCGGATTGATCTCACTCTTAGCGGCGGAATAGATTGGAACGGATCCACATGAGCAAGCCGCGTTGGCGTCGCGCGCGCACGGCCGACCTTGCTGCGATCGGCGCGATCGCGGCGCGCATCCATCCTGATCTTTCCGAGCGCCCTGATGTGTTCGCGGAGAAGATGCGGCTTTGTCCCGATGGCTGCCGCGTGCTCGCGGCGGACGAAGGGATCGTCGGCTACGGGCTCGCCCATCCCTGGAAGCAGCATCAGATCCCGCCGCTTGACGGCTTCCTCGCAAGCTTGCCCGATGATGCTGACTGCCTCTACGTGCACGACGTCGCCGTGCTGCCCGATGCCCGAGGTGGTGTCGCGCGCGCCTATATCGCGACGATCGAGCAACTCGCACGCTCAATGGGCATTGCGGCTCTCGCGCTGGTCTCGGTCTATGCCACGCGGCCGCTATGGGAACGTTTCGGCTTTCGGCCCGTCACGACGGATGCGGAGTTGCGCGCAAAGCTCGCATGTTACGGTGAAAGCGCGACCTACATGCTGCGCGATCTCGCTGCGACGTGAGCCCCCTCCCCGGTCGCGGCTCACGCGGGCGTGAAGCCACCAGTTCGAACCGGGTTCAGCCAGCCTCCGTCGAAGAACCGTGCGGGCCGTTCTGGTCTCGCCGAACCGAGACTGGAGAATGTCCATGAAACTCACGTTGCCGAAAGTTGCCTTGATTGCCTTCGTTGCGGCGACCGCATTCACCGCGACCAGTGCCAACGCCGCGCAGTACCGGACCTACGGCTGCGAGTTCGCCTTCTTCGAGGGCTGCAGCGGCCTGATCGAGACGCCGAGCCAGGGCGGACGACGCACGGTCACCCATCGCGACACCTCGCCGACTTACATGAAGCAGAGCGATCCTCGCTACAGCTCCGCGATGCGTGATGCCGGCGGCGGTGGTGGCGGCGGAGGTGGTGGCGGCGGCGGCGGTGGCCGCTGAACTCACGCCTCTCTCTTCAGATGATGTCGCCGGTGCAATCCGGCGGTATCATTGCCGTCTGAGCTGAACGGCGGACGCTCAGCCTCGCCGTTTCTTCCTCGCCTTCTTTCCCGGCGCGCCCTTCACAGGCCACGGCGTGACCGAAGGCTCCGCGTGGCCCTGCTTGTTCTTATGCTTCTTTTTCTTCCCGAAGGAAGGAGCGTCGCCAAATTTCGGGCCACGCTCGCCGTGAGACTTGCTGCGCGGCTTGAACACACCTGCCTTGCGCGCGCGATCGCTCTGACGCTCACGGTGATCATCGTCAGCGGCCTCGCGCCGAGGCGCATATGACCGCTGCTCCGAAGCCGCCTGCCGCGGCAGTGTGTCCGCCATCGGCTCGATGCGGATGCTGTCTTCCTTGTCCGGGCGCTTGATCTTGGCGGCGAAGGAATCCGCGACCCGCTCGGAAATCTCGAACTCGGTGGTGGTGTCCATGATCTTGATGGCGCCGATGTCGCGCTTGTCGATGCCGCCGCGGCGGCAGATCATTGGCAGCAGCCAGCGCGCCTCCGCATTCTTGCGCCGGCCGATGGCGGCACGGAACCAAACACTGGCCTCCGCCATGCCATGTTTCGACGATGACTTGCCAGATTTCGATCGCGGCTTGCCGGGGCGATCGCCGCCGCCTTCACCTTCAAACCTGTCACGACCGCGATCGTCGCGCGGCTTGCCGCTGCGCTCGCCGGGATCGATGATGTCCTCGGGCGACGGCAGCCGGGCCCGATAGAGCCGCGCGAGCGCAGCGGCGATATCTTCGGGCGAGCGCTCCGCCAGCAATGCCTGCGCCAGCACCAGATCGTCGGCGGTGGTGTCCTCGGTGAACAGCACGTCCTTCATGCGCGCGTGATCGAGCTTGCGGATGTCCTCCGCCTGCGGCGCCGTGCCCCAGGCCGCCTCGATGCCGGAGAGATTGAGCAGCAATTCCGCGCGCCGGCGTCGTGCCGGCGGCACCAGGAGGACGCTCGTGCCCTTTCGTCCCGCACGCCCGGTGCGGCCCGAGCGATGCTGCATGACCTCGGCGTCATTGGGCAGATCGGCATGGATGACGAGGTCGAGGCTCGGCAAATCGATGCCGCGGGCGGCGACGTCGGTCGCGACGCAGACGCGGGAGCGTCCGTCCCGGAGCGACTGCAGCGCCATGGTGCGTTCGTTCTGCGTCAATTCGCCTGACAGAGCGACCACGGAGAAGCCGCGCTCCAGCAGCGCTGCCTGCAAATGCCTGACGGCATCGCGCGTGCTGCAAAACACCAGCGCACTCGGTGCCTCGTAGAAGCGCAGCACGTTGACGACCGCGTGCTCGACGTCGGCAGACGCGATCCGGATCGCGCGGTACTCGATGTCGGCGTGACCGCCTTCGTCACCCGCGACCTCGATGCGGAATGCGTCGCGCTGATATTGCCTGGCGAGCGCGACGATGCCGCGCGGAAACGTCGCCGAGAACAGCAGGGTGCGGCGCGCCTCAGGCGTGGTCTCGAGGATGAATTCCATGTCCTCGCGAAAGCCGAGATTGAGCATCTCGTCGGCCTCGTCGAGCACGACCACCTTCAATTCGGAGATGTCGAGGCGGCCGCGACGCAAATGATCGCACAGCCGGCCGGGCGTGCCGACGACGATATGCGCGCCGGCCGCAAGCTCGCGCTGCTCGCGCCGCGGATCCATGCCGCCGACACAGGAGACGACGCGCCCGCCGGCATGCCCATACAGCCAGGCCAGTTCGCGTTGAACCTGCAAGGCGAGCTCGCGGGTCGGCGCCACGATCAGGGCGAGCGGTGCGCCGGCCTGGTCGAACCGCTCGGCCTCGCCCAGCAAGCCCTTCGCCATGGCAAGGCCATAAGCCAGGGTCTTGCCGGAGCCGGTCTGAGCCGAAACCAGGAGGTCACGGCTGGAGGTTTCGTCCGTGAGCACGGCGAGCTGAACGGGAGTCGGGGAATCATAGTTCCGCTCGGCCAAAGCTCGGGCGAGCGGCGGGATCAGGGCCGGAAAAGACACGAGATGGAGAACCTTGGTTGATTCAGGCGCGCAAACGGTGGACCGGCGGACCTGAGCTGCATGCGCGGCAAACGGCCCGACCGCACGCGGGATTTGATCTGGGCGCTCTTTACGCCAAGCGCTCAGAAATCACCATGCCTGTGATGCATGGCTTTGCAATGAGAACCGCGCCTGAAGGTTGCAGCGGATTTTTGCGGCCACCTCGACTAAGCTGAAACACAACCGGATCCCAAGGGAATGACCGCGTGACGTCCTCCGCCAAACGCAGCTGCGGCGATTGCACGCTTTGCTGCAAGGTGATGGCCATCGAGGCGCTGGCCAAGCCGGTTAATGCCTGGTGCTCGCATTGTCAGCCCGGCCGCGGCTGCGCGATCTACGCTGCGCGGCCCACCGAATGCGAGGACTTCGCCTGCCTGCGGCTCGTCAATGATCTCCTCGACGAGTGCTGGAAGCCGAGCCGCTCGAAGCTCGTCGTGACGACGTCGGAGGACGGCGTCGAAATCCGATGCGACCCAGGCTCGCCCAACGCCTGGCGCAAGGAGCCCTATGCCGGAGACATCCATGCGTGGGCGGTCGAAGGCGAAACCAACGACATGACGGTTGTCGTGATCATCGGCCGGCGCATGATCCTGGTCACGCCGGACCGCGAGTTCGATCTTGGAAATGTCGGCCCCGACGAACGAATCGTGCGCGAGCTGGAGGGCACGAAGGTGGTGGGTGCGACGGTGGTGAAGGAGAACGAGCTCGGCCGCGGCTAGCGAGTGCACAAGCACGACGACACCGACGATTTCCCTGTCGTTGCGAAGGGGCGCCTGGCTCGGATCTAATCCCTGGAGGTCGCCAGCTTGCTGAAGCTCCCGACCAACTTCGCAACACTGTCTCTCGCTGCAAAGCTCAAGGCGCGGATGGCGCGCCAGGCTTCGGTTGCCTGCAGCCACGCCTTCATTTCGGTGAACTTCCCGTATGTCCAAGCGAATGCCGGAATCCGCATCAGCTTGTCCCGCGTGAGATGGAACAGGCGCTCGACCAGCACGAGCTTGAGCAGTTCACCGACGATCAACGTCGCCGCGCCGCTCAGGACCTGGCCAGTTGCGGCAAGGTAAGCTGCCAGGGGCTTGATCGGCTCCAGAATGATGACTGGCACGGAAAACAAGGCCAGCGAAGGATAAGGCGGCAGCGACCTGATCCAGGCCCGCAATCGCTCGAATTGGAAGTGCCGCCCAAGCCAGAGCGCGATGGGCCGCGCAACGGCCATGAAGACCGCGTCCACCAGGAAGTAGATGACGGCCAGGACGTAAGTGACGGGTTTCAGAATTCGCTTCACGGCACCTCTCCCGTGAACTGAAATCCGGAACTTGGGCCTAAGTTTCACCGCGGGCGTGAAGAGTTCGCGGATTCCCGATGGAACTTTTTGGGCTGTTCAGATCTCCGCATAGACCTCCAGCAGACTTCCGTCGGGGTCGCGGAAGAACAGCGTGCGATGACCGAACGCCTGGTTCGTCGGCGGCGACAGCAGCGCCACCTCCTGCCGCACGAGTTCGTCGGCGCACGCATCAACTTCAGTTGCCGACACCTTGAAGGCCAGTTGCAGCGAAGCGCTCCCCGTCGGCGTCGGCGCATCGGCCGCGGTCCGGCTCGGCCTTGCCAGCGCCAGCGTGTGGCAGCCTATGCCGTACTCGATCCAGTTCGGCGAGAGCTCGCGCAGCAGCGGAAAGGCGAGAACGTCTTCGTAGAAGCGCCGCATCGCCGCCATGTCGCGCACGAAGATGACGGTGTAGTCTATCGCGCAGATGGCGGTGAAGGGAGAGCGACGGCGCGGGGTTGGTTCGGTTGTTTGTTCGCTTGACATCTCGTCCTTCATTCCAGCCCGACTCGTAGCCCGCATGGAGCGAAGCGGAATGCGGGGCAACTCCATCCACAAGCACCCCGGATATCGCTTCGCTCATCCGGGCTACAATATCTTGCGAAGTTTGCGAGACTTTATCTCAGCAGCCCACCACCATAGCGCAGCTCATAGAGCGGCGCGCCGTCATCCCGCGCAATCGTCTCGGCACCGTGGAAGCGATCCAGTGCGCCTTCGACCTCGTTGCGGTAGACCATGCCGCTCTGTTCGAACCGGCGCGGTCCCCGATAGGGCTCGTCCGCGTTTACGGCGAGCAGCGCCTGGCGCAGGAATTTGTAGATCGCGAGGAAAGTGTCCCGATCTCTGATCTCCGCACGGGCGCCGCCACTGTAGCTCATCGACCAGATGATGCGATCGTGGCGCGACACGGTCTCCTGCCCGACGAAAAACCCCATGCCGAAATAGATATCACGATAGGCATAAGGCGGCGCGCGGTGCTCGAGCTGTTTGGAGCCCGCGAGCAGCGGGACGGCGATAGTCGCATCGTCATCCAGCCCGGCATAGGTGCGCCGCTTGGCTTCGACCAGGAACGCGGCGAGATCGTGGGGGACGGAGGACATGACCTATTCCACCAGCTCCGGCCACGGCACGATGGTCGACTTCACCGTCTTCATCGCCATCGCGTCCTTGACCGCCTGCGCGACGCCCGCTTCCGTGAACGGATAGATGGTCTGCATATTCAGCCACGGATACTTGTCGCGCGTGCGGTAAAGCATGTCGACGCCGAGCGGCAGATCGTTGCCGGTAAAACCCCAGGAGCCGAGCACGTTGAGGTCCTTGGTGCAGATGCGGTGCCAGGAGGTCTCGATCGAGCCGGCGTCGGTGAACTGACCCATCTCGACATAGGTGCCGCCGTCGCGCAGCATCTCGATGCCTTCGGGGCCGGCCGAAGGGTGTCCCGAACAATCCATCACCAGATCGGCGCCAAAGCCGCCGACGATCTCGCGCACGCGCGCGATGCGATCCTGCGGCGATTTGATCTCCTCGATGTTGACAGTCGCCCCCGCGCCGAATTCGCGCGCGAGGCGAAGCCGCGGCTCCTCCGGCGCGCCGATGCAGATTACCCGCCCTGCCCCCATCTCCTGCGCGGCCGCGATCGCCAGAATGCCGATCGGCCCCGAGCCCTGGATCACCACCGTGTCGCCCCAGCTGAAACCGCCGGCGCGGCTGGCGCGGTTGAACGCCCGGATGCAGGACGTCAGCGGCTCGGACAGCGCACCCAGCCGCAGCGACATGTCGTCGGGCAGCTTGTAGATTTTGGTGCCCGGCAGCATGTCGAGATCGACATAGACATATTCGGCCCAGCCGCCCCACATGTGAGGTGGCTTCTCGAAGCCGAGATAGCGGCCGTAATAGACCGGCGTCAGGCACTTGTTGGCTGTCTGCGGATAGTGGATGCAGTAATAGCAGCGTCCGCAAGGCATCAGCGGCGGGATCATCACCTTCGAGCCGACTGTAAGCGGCTTGCTCATGAAGTCCTCCGTGAACTCGTCGCCGCATTCGACGATGATGCCGCCGAGCTCATGGCCGAGCGTGAACGGCCAGGGCAGCGACTTCGGCCAATGTCCTTTGAGAATATGCAAATCGGTACCGCAGACCCCGCAGGCGCCGACCTTGATCAGCGCCGCCTTACGGCCGACCTTCGGCCACGGCACGGTGCGGATGACGGGCTCCGAGCCCGGCCCTGCATGGGTGCAGACGCGGATGGATTCCATGGCTGTTTCCTCGATGCCCGTCTGTTATGATCGATTGGTGCGGGCTGAAGCGAAGCGTATGTGAGATGCGGGCTGGTGCCAAGCGGGCAGCCTCGTAGCCCGCATGGAGCAAAGCGGAATGCGAGACCGGCGGCCCCGGACTACGCGTCGGCTCCATCCGGGCTACGGGCTCCTAACTCACACACCCAAGTGTCTTGAGCCATTGACGCCGAACGTGTAAGGCGGCCCAAGTCCTACCTTGGTGCCCACTTGAACCCCCTCCCTCAAAATCCCATGGTCGCGTCCGGCTCGTTCGCGGCCATGAAGTCGGTGCCCTACCGACTCCAGTTCGTCGCCTACGTGCTGGCGATGATGGCCGACAATGTCGAGCATGTGATCAGCTATTGGGTGGTGTTCCAGAAATTCCATTCGCCGGCGCTGGCGGGCTTTGCGGTGCTGTCGCACTGGCTGCCATTCCTATTGTTCTCGGTCGCGGTCGGCGGGCTCGCCGACCGGTTCGATCCGCGCCGCATCATCCAGTGCGGCATGGTGCTGTTCATCATGGCCTCCGCCGGCTGGGGCTTCTTCTTCCTCACCGATACGATCCAGATGTGGCACGCGATGCTGCTGCTGGTGATCCACGGCTGCGCCGGCGTGCTGTGGCAGACGCCGAACCAGCTGCTGCTCTACGACCTCGTCGGCCCCGCCGATCTTCCGAGCGCGGTGCGGCTGAACGCGATGGCGCGCTATCTCGGCATCCTGGTCGGCCCCGCCGTCGGCGGAATCATCATGCTCACGCTCGGCACTTCGCACGGCATCATCTTCAACACGTTGTTCTACCTGCCGATGCTACTCTGGCTGTTCTGGGCGCCGCTGCGCGACAAGAGCGCCGCCGTGCGGCGTTTCGCGGTGCGCGGTCTTGCCGACATCGTGCTGACCATCCGCGCCATCGGCACCCAGCCGGTGCTGTTAGCGATGACGTGGCTCGCAGGCCTCACCTCCTTCATGATCGACAACGCCTATCACGCCCAGATGCCGGGCTTTGCCGGCGATCTCGGCCATGGCGACCCCGGCGTCTCCTACAGCGTGCTGCTCGCGGCTGACGCGGCCGGTGCGCTGCTCGCCGGCATCGCGCTGGAGTCCTGGGGACGCCTCAAGGGCACGCCGCGCACCGCGATCATGCTGGCGATGCTGTGGAGCGTGGCGCTCTTCGGCTTCGCCTCCGTGCGGATCTATCCGGTCGCGATCGTGCTGTTGTTCTTTGCGGGTTTCTTCGAGCTCTCGTTCAACACCATGGCGCAGGCGCTGGTGCAGCTGAACGCACCATCCGACATCCGCGGCCGCGCCGTCGGTCTCTACAACATGGCCGGACTCGGCATGCGGGCCTTCAGCGGCATCACCGTCGGGCTATCAGGCGCCGCGATCGGCATTCACTGGTCGCTCGGGCTCTCGGCGGTGGTGCTGCTGGCGCTGCTGGGTCTTCTATATCGGCGGCGCCTGCGAGCGGCTTGACCGGTCCCGCCCGGCGGCCTCGCCTGCCCGCCCTTGATGTGGCTTTTCGAGCGCATTGTGTCTGTCCGTTACCGGCGCGCCCGATCCTAACGCGGCATTAACCCTATGCACCTTAGGGTCGTGCCGGACTCCGCCCGGGCGGGGGGTCGGGTGTTGGAAATGGCGTTAGCGAACAGAAAATTTCTTCCGGCCGCCGAAGAGCGTCGGCGTTTCCAGCGGGTGAAAGTGCACCTGCTCGGCCGCTACATGCTGCCGGACCGCCGTGAATTCCCCTGCCAGGTGATCAACATGTCGCCGGGCGGCCTCGCGCTGCTGGCCCCCGGCATCGGCAATGTCGGCGATCGCGTCGTCGCCTATCTCGACCATATCGGCCGGGTCGAGGGCAAGATCACCCGGATCATCGACAATGGCTTTGCCATGACGATCGGGGCAACGCCGAGGAAGCGCGACAAGCTCGCGGCCCAGCTGACCTGGCTCGCCAACCGCGACATCCTCAACCTGCCGGAGGACCGCCGTCACGATCGTATCGTGCCGCGCAATCCGATCGCGGTGCTGACGCTCGAGGACGGCACCAAGATGACCTGCCGCATCATCGACCTGTCGCTGTCAGGCGCCGCGATTGCCGCGGAGAACCGCCCGCCGCTGAAATCGACGGTTCTGCTCGGCCGGGTCCAGGGCCGCGTGGTCCGAAACCTCGAAGACGGCTTCGCCCTCGAATTCATGCACGAGCAGCCGGCCGAGACACTCGAAGAGAGCGTTACCGCGCGGTAAAGCGCGACGACATCAAAACCGCTGCATTTCCAGCCTCGAAGGCGGCCTCCGCGATGCGGACGCCGCCTTTTTCGTGCGTTGCGACCCGCTCTACGCGAGTTAACGCGAGGGGTGCACGTGCGCGCAAACAACGGCTCCGCCAGCGTTTGCGCGTTAATAGATAAAATTTGAATCAATTGCAGCCATTTCAAATTTTACGAGAATTCGATTCAAGTATAGATCGAATTCGCCGCGCCTTTTACTTGCATTCGTCTCGACTTGACTTGGCTGACTTAGCGGCAACTCAAAAGCTCCGTGCGAAATGTGGTCCCAACAAGAAACGGGGGCCGCAATGTTTGACTTCAGGGGACAGGGGAAAGGGCTGGCGCTGGCCGCCATGCTCTTCGGGATCAGCGCGACAGCGCAGGCCGGCGAAGGCCGTCTGCTCTACGCGAGCCTCGGCGACACCACGCGTGCGCCGATCGGCTGGGTCGAGTTCTGTGCGGACAACGCCGCTCAGTGCAAGGGCGGGCCGACGCAGGCACGCGACATCGTGATGTCGCAGGCTGCATGGCGCGACCTCGTCAAGGTCAATCGCTGGGTCAACGAGACCGTGAAGCCTTTGACCGATCAGGAGCACTGGGGCGTGATCGAGAAGTGGTCGCTGCCGACGGACGGTTACGGCGACTGTGAAGACTACGTGCTGTTGAAGCGCAAGATGCTGGTCGATGCCGGATGGCCGCGCGAGGCCCTGCTCATCACCGTCGTGCGCGACAAGAAGGGCGAAGGCCACGCGGTGCTGACGGTGAAGACCGACAAGGGCGAGTTCGTTCTCGACAATCAGAACGAGAGCGTCGTTGCCTGGACCGAGACCGGCTACCGCTTCGTCAAGCGCCAGTCGCAGAGCGATCCCAACGTCTGGGTCTCGCTCGGCGATACCAAGCCGGCGGTCTCCACCGCCAGCGCCAGAGATTAGGAACGAGACAACGAGTTACGCGACCCGGTCACATCCCCACCCCTCCCCGTCCCAGACCGGTTCGCGCGCGGCCAGCCATCCCCCAATGGCTGGCCGCAACTTTTTGAGGAATACGATCAGTCCTGTGCGGTCCGGCGAGACCAGGGCACGCGCGCCGCGGTGAAATCGCGCCACGTGCTTTGCAAGGCGGGCTGCACGCCAACCGACGCGCGCGCCTGCCAGCCGGCGATCGCCGCCGCGGCGATGGCGCTGTCGGGCTCGGCATCGAGCCGATCCAGCAACGATGCCGTGACGACCATGTCGTTGAATGCGCCAAGTTCCTCCTGCAAACCGGCGAGCCTGCGGGCAAATTTTCTCGCAGACTTCCGATCGGCAAACAGCGGCAGCAGGAACTCGCTGAGATAGCGCAGCCGCTTCGTCGCGAGCCGCACCCGGTGCAGCTGTTCGATCGTGAGCGACTTGAAGCGGCGCCCGCGCTTGAGCACCTTGGCGTATCGCTCCGACAAGATGCGCTGCGCGAAGTTGACGGCGGGCTCGGCGAGCTGGCCGAGATCTTCGGCGGCGACGTCGTTGCGCCAGCCGCGTGTCTCGATCCAGCCGCCGAGGCCGATCAGGAACACAGCGCAGCGGCGGTCGGCGAGCGCATCATGCGCCTTGCGATAGGCGTCAGCCTGACGCTCGGCCGCGGCCCGGCCGAGTGCATCGAAGCCGGCGATCGAAGGACAGGCTTTTGCGATTGTCGGCAAGGTCTCGAGCTGGAACACATCCCAGTCCCGCGCGGCGGACAGATCCTGCGCCAGCCAGCGCGCCTCCGACCGCAACGCATCGAGATTGCTGAGCGCGCCGACCGATCGCATCAGGTCCAGCGCCGAGCGCAACCGGCGCAGCGCAACGCGAAGCTGATGGACGCCTTCCGGATTGCGGCCGTCCTCGGCGGCGGGCAGCGACTGAAGCAGATGATGGAAGCAGGAGCGCAGGATCGTCGCGAAGGCCTCGTCAAGGGTCACCGACGGATCGAGGCGAAGTTTTCGCGGGCGCCGTGCCGAGGGCGGCTTGCCGGCGGCAAGGTCGAAGCCACGCTCCGACTTGGTGCGGATGGACGGCTTCACCGCCCCGCGTTCTGCAAGCCGCAGCGCGACCTCATAGATCGCGCTTGCGCTGCCACTCTTGAGCTCCAGCTCGATCTCGCTCACCGGCAGCGAACCGTCGCCGGCCGTCAGCTCGCCCTGGTCGAAGGCGACTTCGACCGTGCCGGACGGCAGATCGAGCATCCGTGCATGACGATGGACGTCGGCGGTGAAGACGGCTTCGAGCGGCCGCGCTTCGAGGTGGCAACGAAGCTTCTCCGGAATGAAAGGCATCGCCAGAGCGAGATCGGGCGCCAGCGACGGCACGCTCGCCTCCCACTCGCCGCGGCGCAGCGGATCGTCCGCGGCGTCGGTCTTCACGGTCTGCACGAAGCGCGCGCCGCTCTGGCGTACGCGCAAGCTAAGGCCGCTACGCCTAAGCGCGCGGTCGGGCGTGTCATAATAGACGGACTTGAGATGCTTGCGCGTGCCCTTATTGCGCGCGTTCGCCGTGATGACCGGCGCAGCGTTGAAATGCGCCATGCGATCGGCATCGACGAGAAGCTTGAGTTCGATTTCACCGGCCGAACGCGCGTCAACGCTCGACGGGGCTGGTTCCGGATCGGGCGTCGTCTCTTGCGATGACGTCTGATCACTCACGGCGTCCTCGATCCGAGGTTCTGCGCCTGGCCCGGCGGGTTCAATCTGCCTGAGGAAGCCGGCGACGACTTGCGTTCTCTTGTTGTCCTTTGGAGCAGGATTCCCATCCGGCGCGCCCGGAGTCTTGCGGGCCGGTGTTGAGTCTGACTTCAGCATTTTGGGGTACATGACAGTTCGATGACAGAGCGCGAGCATATAGCCGGCAAGCCCCGCGAGGAATAGTCAGGTTACGTCGCAATGCATCATCGTCCACATGCGACGCACATCCGCGAACCACAGCTCAGCGGCGGCGGAGGTCCTTAAAGGCCTGCCCGCAGCTTTTCGAGGGATTGCCGCTCACTCCGCGGCTTCGAGATTGACCGGCTTCTCCGCGCTCGCAAGCGGCGACACCGCCGGGCCATTGAGTGCGGTGCCGTCGGGCGCGAATTGCGAGCCGTGACACGGGCAATCCCAGCACTGCTCCAGCGCATTCCAGTGCACGACGCAGCCGAGATGGGTGCAGCTTGCCGAGTGCAGATGCAGACGTCCGTTACGGTCCCGGCAAGCGGCAATCTTCTTCAGGCCGCTGCGGACCAGACGCCCCTCGCCCGGCCGCAGCCGTTCGACGCTCGCCATCTCGCTCGCCGCAAGATATTCCGCAAAATTCTTCAGCGGCGTGATGTTCTCGCTGATGAACTCGCCGATGTTCTTCTGAATCTTCCGTGACGGAGCGTAGACTTCTTCCCAAGGGCTCGCGCCCGTCGTGATCAGATCCGTCACCAACAGGCCGGCGACGAGCCCGTTCGTGATCCCCTGCCCGGAATCGCCGCTGACGATGAAGAGATGCTCCTCGCCGGGGCTGCGGCCAATGAAGCCGGTGAAATCGACCGGCTCCAGCACCTGGCCGGACCAGCGATGAGTGACCTCGCGCAAACCCGTCAAGCGATCGCGTGCCCAGCGCTCGAGCGCGTCAAGGCGTTGTGCGCCATCGTTCGCTTCGCCCGATTTATGGTCTTCGCCGCCGATGATCACGATATCCTCGTCGGCAGAGAACGGCTGGAGACGGACATAATGATAGGGATCGAGCGTATCCCAATAGAGCGCATCCTCCAGCGCGCCGGCCGCAATCTTCGCGGCGAGCGCATAGGTGCGATAAGGCGCCTGCTTAGTGTGGATCGCCACCTGCACATTGACGGGCGAGTTCGTCGCGACCACCACGTCGGCGGCGTGGACCTCGTGGCCTGAGGCGGTCGTCACGACCATGTCGCCATGCTGTTGATGGATGCTCTCAACACAGGTGTCGGCGTAGAGCCGCGCCCCCCGGCGCTCGAGTGCGCTCGCCAGACCCGCGAGGTATTTGGTCGGGTGCAGGCGCGCCTGCCGGGCAAAGCGCAGCGAACGCACCTGGCCCTCGGCATGGAACGGGGTTGGCTCGATCCGGTTTTCGACCGGAATTCCGAGCTTGCGACAGCAAACCAATTCCTCGTCAAGTTCGGATGCGGGCGTTTCGGGCGACAGCACCCAGTAACCATCGACGCGTTGAAAATCGCAATCGATATGCTCGGCAAGCTGGATGACCTCGGCGCGATCGATCGCGGCAGCGACGCTCTGATAGTAGTGCCGCGCACGCTCAGAGCCGCGCACCCTCACCAACTCGTCGTAGCCGTCGTCGAGCGCCGTCGCCAGATGAGCGGTGGTGCGCGCCGTCATCCCACTGCCGATGCCGCCGCGGTCCAGCACCACGACCGAGCGTCCGTGGCTGGCAAGCTCATAGGCGACCGACATCCCGGCAATTCCAGAACCGACAACGACGACGTCCGTACCCACCGTACCGGATAGCGCCGGCGCGTCGGCAACCGAAACATCCATCCAGAGCGATCGGGTGTGCTCGTCCCGTACATTCATGACAGTACTCCTCGCAAGAAAAAACGAGGCGGCAGGAACAGGGTTCCTCCCCGGCGGCCGGCGAGCGGAAATCGCATTGAGACACCGCGTTCATTAGGAACCTTCATCGCGCTCGCGCTTGAAACGACATGAAAAATCCATCACCCGGAATGCGCAGGGCGTTACGTCAGGCTCAATTGTACGGACATCTGCTCGTCCGGAATGACAGGCTGTATTACCCAGGAGGCAATCATCCGATCTGCTCGATACAGCTTGCACGAGAGATGGTCAGGTCAGGATGGATGACCAAGCACGACGGCGAATACGAGATCACGCCTGACGGGCAGCTTGCCGCCGAGAGCGAGCTCAGCCGCTGATGCGGTCGCGCAGGTCCGGCCGCAACTTCTCCTACAGGCCTTTGCGATCCGTGCCGGTCAGGCGCCGAGCACGTCGACCAGCCGAAGCTCGTCGGCGGCGGGATCCTTCAAGAACAGCTCGGCCTCGATCTCGGTCAGATGCGACAGCATCTGCGCACGTGCCACCTCTCTGTCACGCTTGCGGATGGCGGCGACGATGCCTGCGTGGTGATCGGTGCCGCAGGCCGGCGTGTCATGGCGGCGGTAGAGCAGGATGATGAGCGAGGAGCGCGCGATCAGCTCCTTGAGGAAGCCGAGATAGATGCTATGGCCGCTCATCTCGGCGACGAGGCGGTGAAACTCGCCGGAGAGGCGGACCGAGGCGCGCGCATCGCCACGCAGCTCGGCCTCGCGCTCTTCAGCGAGATGGCGCTGGAGGCGATCGAGCCAGGCCGGCGATGCCGCATCGATGGCGTGATCGACGATGGTGGGCTCGATCAGGCGGCGCGCCTCGAACACTTCGCGGGCATCGGCGGGTGTCGGGCGCGCGACGAAGGCGCCGCGGTTCTTCTCGATATTGACGATGCCCTCATGCGCGAGCTGCTGGAGCGCGGTGCGGACCAGCGTTCGGCTGGCGCTGTAGATGTCGCCGATCTCGTCCTCGCCGAGCTTCGTGCCGGGCAACAGGCGGTGCTCGAGGATCGCCGCGGTCACGCCCTCCCGGATACGGCTGACGCGATCGCTAGCGTCCGGCGCGTCGGATTTCGGGCGGGTCTTGGCGGCCATGGTTGTAAGGCTCGATCGACAACGTTCCGCTGCGAATGTTAGTCGACGAGCTGTATCCAATCACAGGCGAAAGTTTATACAATCTTCGCCCGTTTTGTGTGCAGATGACTGCGCATGCGGCAGGCAGCCTGGCTGCGCCAGATTTGATCTAACGATCTGACTCCGCTGCACAGTTTCGAAAAATTGACCGGCCGAGAGCCGTTGGCACGGACCTTGCGGAGAGAGGCGGGAAGCATCGCCCTCCTGTCGGACACGCCATGGCCACTCCCGCCGCTCTCGAACTGGTTGCCGTCACCAAGCGCTACGACACGACGCTGGCGGTCGACAATGTCAACCTGAAGATCCCGGCCGGCACCTATTGCTGCCTGCTCGGCCCCTCCGGCTGCGGCAAGACTTCGACATTGCGCATGATCGCGGGTCATGAGGCGGTCAGCGAGGGCGATATCATCCTCGGCGCGCAGAACGTCACCGACCTCGAGCCCGCCAAGCGCGGTACGGCGATGATGTTTCAGTCCTATGCGCTGTTTCCGCATCTCAGCGTCATCGACAACGTCGCTTTCGCACTGAAGATGCGCGGCATCGACAAGCCGACACGCCACAAGCGCGCCGGCGAATTGCTCGAACTGGTGGCGATGAACCCCTATGCGGGGCGCCTGCCCGCGCAACTCTCCGGCGGCCAGCAGCAGCGCGTCGCGCTTGCCCGCGCGCTGATCACCGAGCCGCAGATCCTGCTGCTCGACGAACCGCTCTCCGCGCTCGATCCCTTCCTGCGGGTGAAGATGCGGGGCGAACTGAAGCGGCTGCAGCGCGAGCTCGGCATCAGCTTCATCCAGGTCACCCATGGCCAAGAAGAGGCAATGGCGCTCGCCGACCATATCGTGGTGATGAACCACGGCCGGATCGAGCAGCAGGGCACGGCGCGCGACATCTTCCACCATCCCCGCACCGAATTCGTGGCGCGCTTCATCGGCGGCCACAACGTGCTCAGCGACGCCGGCAAGCTCATCGCCGTGCGCGCCGATCAACTCGGCATCGTCCCGTTCACCGACGGCGCCTTCGGCGCGCCAGCGCTGCTGACCCAGACCGAGTACCAGGGCTCCTACGTCGCCGTCTCGCTCACGCTCGACGACGGCACCGCCCTGTTCTCCCACGTTCCCGAAGCCAGCTTCGACGTCCACCCGTTCCGTCCGGGCGATCGCGTGCTGGCCACCTGGGATCCCGCCAAGGCGCAACGCCTGCAATAGCGCCGATCGATCACTGGAATGCGCAACAGAGGAGTGACTGATATGACCGAGACCACCAGGACGAAGGGCGTCAGCCGCCGCACGCTGCTCAAGGGCACCGCGGGTCTCGCCGGCCTTGCCGCCGGCTCCGGCGCCATTACTGGCTTCCCCTATGTGAAGTCGGCCGACGCGAAGGTGCTGCGCTATCTCGGCACCGCCGTGAACGAGGGCGATGACATCTCCAAACAGTGCCTGAAGGATACCGGCATCAAGATCGAATACATCACCGCGACCACCGACGACGTCACCAAGCGCGTGATGACCCAGCCGAACTCCTTCGACGTGCTGGACACCGAATATTTCTCGCTGAAGAAGATCGTGCCGTCGGGCAACATCCTTGCCCTCGACGCCAAGAAGATCAAGGAATTCGACAACATCACGCCCGTCTTCACCAAGGGCGAGACGCCCGGCGGCAAGAAGATCGGAGGCCAGGGCACCGCGCCCTGGAAGGTGCTCTATCTCGAAGGCAAGGACTCCAAGAAGTTTGCGACGTCGGCGACCGAATTCGTGACGCTGATCCCGACCGTCTACAACGCCGACACGCTCGGCATCCGTCCCGACCTGATCAAGCGGCCGATCAGCTCGTGGTCCGAGCTGCTCAATCCCGAATTCAAGGGCAAGGCTTCGATCCTCAACATCCCCTCGATCGGCATCATGGATGCCGCGATGGTCGTGGAGGCCTCCGGCAAGTACAAATATGCCGACAAGGGCAACATGACCAAGGAAGAGATCGACCTCACCATGAAGGTGATGACCGAAGCCAAGAAGGCCGGCCAATTCCGCGCCTTCTGGAAAGACTTCAACGAGAGCGTCAACCTGATGGCTTCAGGGGAAACCGTGATCCAGTCGATGTGGTCGCCGGCGGTGACCAAGGTGCGCTCGATGGGGATTGCCTGCACTTTCCAGCCGCTCAAGGAAGGCTACCGCTCCTGGGCCTCGGGCTTCTGCGTCTCCAAGGGCGTCTCGGGTCCCAAGCTCGACTGGGCCTATGAGTTCGTGAACTGGTTCCTGTCCGGCTATGCCGGCGCCTATCTCAACCGCCAGGGCTACTACTCGGCCGTGCTCTCCACCGCGAAGGCCCACATGGAGCCCTACGAGTGGGCGTACTGGATGGAGGGCAAGCCGGCCGAGAAGGACATCAAGGCGCCCGACGGCTCGCTGCTCGAGAAGGCCGGCGCCGTGCGCGACGGCGGCTCCTATGAGGACCGCATGGGCGGCGTCGCCTGCTGGAACGCCGTGATGGACGAGAACGACTACATGGTCCGCAAGTGGAATGAGTTCATCGCGGCGTAATGGATATGTCGGAAGAAGTCCTGCAACAGGCATCCCCGGGCTTGATCCCGGGGTCGGGCACAGCGCGCGCCGCGAAAGCGACGCGCCTGTCGCCGTCCTTCATCTCCTGGCTGCAGGCCGGACCGATGATGCTGGTGTTTCTCGCCTTCTTCCTGATTCCGCTGGTGTTCGTCGTCATCGTCTCGTTCTGGGATTACAACGAATACCAGCTGCTGCCGGCCTTCTCCGGCCGCGGCTATACCGATACGTTCGAAGGCTGCGTCGCGCAGCTCCCCGATCTCTGCACCATCGGCAAGACCTATGTGAAGACGCTGAAGCTCTGCTTCATGGTCTGGGCCATCACGCTCTTCATCGGTTTCTGGGTCGCCTACTTCCTCGCCTTCCACGTCAAGTCCAAGACCTGGCAGATGGGATTGTCGCTGCTGTGCACCATCCCGTTCTGGACCTCCAACGTGATCCGCATGATCGCCTGGATTCCACTGCTGGGACGCAACGGCCTGGTGAACTCAGGCTTGATCAAGACGGGCCTGATCAACCATCCCTTGGAATGGCTGCTGTTCTCCGAATTCTCCGTGGTGCTGGCGCTGGTCCACCTCTTCACCTTTTTCATGGTGGTGCCGATCTTCAATTCGATGGTGCGCATCGACAAGTCGCTGATCGAGGCCGCCTATGACGCCGGCGCGAGCGGCTTCCAGACACTCGTCAACGTGATCATCCCGCTGGCAAAACCCGGCATCGTGATCGGCTCGATCTTCGTCATCACCATCGTGATGGGCGACTTCATCACCATTGGCGTGATGGGCGGCCAGCAGATCGCCGCCGCCGGCAAGATCATCGAGACGCGGGTGAATGCGCTGCAATTTCCCGCCGCCGCGGCCAACGCCGTGATCCTGCTCGCGATCACCTTCCTGATCATCACCATGATGTCGCGCATCGTCGACATCAAGAAGGAGCTCTAGAGCATGAAGGAAGGACGTCCGCGCTCTTTCTACGTGCTCGCGATCTTCTTCGCGGCCTACGTGCTGTTTCTCTATGGGCCGATGATCGCGATCTACGTGCTGTCGTTCCAGGGTCCGCAAGGCGGCCTCACCTTCCCGATGAACGGTGTATCGACGTTCTGGATCGCAAAACTGTTCCAGGGCACCGGCATCGTCGATCTCGGCGCAGCCTTCCGCCGCTCGCTGCTGCTTGGGGTGATCGTGATGATCGCCACCGTCGTCCTGTCCGTCGCCGCCGGCATGGCTTTCCGCAGAAAATTCAAGGCACAGAGCATCCTGTTCTATTCGGCGATTGCGAGCCTCATCGTGCCCTCGATCATCACCTCGCTCGGCATCTCGCTCGAATTCCGCATCATCGACGATCTGGTCAAGGCGCACTGGAACGAGAATTTCGAGACCTCGATGGGTCTGCTCACCTCCGGGCTGGGCGCGCACCTGACCTGGACGCTGCCGTTCGGCCTGCTCATCATGTTTGCGATCTTCAACCGATTCGACCCCAGGCTCGAGGAAGCAGCGCGCGATCTCGGGGCGACGCCGTGGCAGACCTTCCGTCACGTCGTGCTGCCGATCATCCTGCCCTCGGTGATCGGCATCGGCCTGTTCGGCTTCACGCTGTCCTGGGACGAGCTCGCGCGCTCCAGCCAGGCGATCGGCGCGGTCAATACATTGCCGCTGGATCTGCAGGGCCTCACCACCACGGTGACCAACCCCGACATCTACGCGCTCGGCACCGTGATCTCGGCAGTGTCGTTCGCGGTGATCACGCTTGCGCTCGGCACCATCCACATGCTCAACAAGCGGCAGGCGGCCAAGGGCTCGGACGCCGGCAAGGGACTCGTCTGAGAAGGGACTTGTCTGATCCGATGCGCCTTCACGTCGTCAATCCCAATACCACTGTGACGATGACGGCGAAGATCGCCGCTGCGGCGCGCAGCATCGCCCTGCCCGGCACCGTGATCGATGCGCGCCAGCCGGCGATGGGCCCGGTCTCGATCGAGGGTTTTTACGACGAGGCCTTCGCCGTGCCCGGCATGCTCGGCTGCATCCGCGAGGCTGATCGCGACGGCGCGGATGCGCACATCATCGCCTGCTTCGACGACACCGGCCTCGACGCAGCGCGTGCCGCCGCCAAGGCACCGGTGGTCGGCATCGGCGAAGCCGGCTTCCACATGGCGAGCCTGATCGCGGCGCGTTTTGCCGTGGTGACGACCCTCGGTGTCTCCATCGTGCCGATCGAACACAACTTGCGGAAATACGGCCTCGCCGAGCGCTGCGCCGGCGTCCGCGCCGCCGAGGTCCCCGTGCTCGCACTGGAGGAGCGCAACGCCGATGCCATCGGCAAGATCTCCGCCGAGATCTCGGCCGCGATCCGCGACGACCGCGCGGAGGCGATCGTGCTCGGCTGCGCCGGCATGGCCGATCTCGCCAGCGAGCTCGCCGCCACGCACGGCCTGCCCGTCGTCGACGGCGTCGCCGCCGCCGTGACGCTGGCGGAAGCGGTGGTGCGGCTGGGACTGACGACGTCCCGGCTCGGCCCCTATGCGAGGCCTCGGTCGAAGACCTATTCCGGGACGTTTTCGCCGTTTCAGCCCTGATCCGTGCCCCTTAAGAGATCTTCGGAGGCCCTAAGGTCCCCTGATTGCTGGTTTTTTTGTCCTTAGCCTCTTTTTGGTCCCATTCCTTGCCGAAACGTAAGGCTTTCGGGACGCCCCGGCGACCTCAGGTTGCCGGCCTTCGCCACGCACCAAGTTTCAATTTGGGCTTTGTTCGCGATGATCGATCTCGCACAGGACACACCGTCCACCCCCCTGCTTCGCCTCGGCGGCCAACCGATCGCGCTGACCGCCGCCGCCCTTCTCCTGCTCATCGCCGGCGTGACCTCGATTGCGGTCTGGCGCGCCTATACCGGCGCGGCACCGGAGACCGATCGGGTGGTGGCATCGCGGCTGCTCCAGGCCCGCACGGCACAGGTGTCCGAGCAGCTGGTCGAGAAGACCAAGGGGCTGGAGGCGACTCAGCAGGAATCGATCGACCAGCTCCAGGTCGTGCAGGATCAGCTCCAGACCATGAAGCGGCTGATGGCGGGGCAGCAGGCCGACACCAAGCGCCTGTCCGAGCAGGTCGCGACGCTGAACGAATCCATCGATAGCTTGCGGCAGTCCTTTGCCAGCGCCCGGGCCACCGAGGCTGAAACACCCTCGGTTACCCGCAGGAAACCGGCGCGGCAACGCGTCCACGCCAGCGCGCGCAAGCGTTCGCGCGGCTGAGCCGATCCCAGCGCGATTGGAACTTTATTTTCGCCACTTGTGAACTGGATCACATTCGCCTGTATGATTCCGCGCCATCCTCGCGGTTACCGGATGGCGTAAGCCGATTTCAATGTCCGGGGCTGGCAAGGTCGTTGACGGTATACTGCGTCAACGGCCTTGTTCTTTGATGGGCCCAGCTATTCGCCAAGGATGCTATTCGCAGACATCCACGCGGCGGTATCGCCATCCAGCTGGCGTCATGACCCGCTTCCGAACGACGTAGCAGCCGCCATAACCGTCGTCGTAGCCGGCACCATAATAATAGGGGCTGCCGTAATAGGGATAGCCATAACCATAATAAGTGCCGTAGTAGCCGGCGCCGGCAAGGCCCGCCCCGATCGCAACGCCCGGCCAGAAGCCGCCGCCATGCCAATGGCCGTGCCCGCCATGGCCCCAGCCGCCGCCCCAGCCACCATGGCCGAAACCGCGCGCCTGGGCCACTTGCGGCGCCGACAGCCCGACCGCCGCGACGGCCAGCGTCGTCATGATCATCTTGCGTAACATCACTCGATCCTCCGCGTGGACACGCTCCACGCTTCAAAGCAGGATCAAGCTAATGTCACTTGGGCATTCCTGACAGCCACACTGTCTCAATTCCGCGCGAGCGTCAGCAGCCGCGGCAGATGCTCTTCATCTTCTTGTCGAGCAGCCGGTTCTCGGCATTGACGGTGGCGTCCGCGGCGCCCGAGCCGGTGCCGATGGTGGCACCGGAGCCCGGACCGGATGATTGAGCCGTCCCCAGGCTGTTGGTCCCGGGCGGCGGAGCTGGCGAGTTGGTGACGCCCCCCGTCGGTCCCGCAGAGCTTCCGGTCGAACCCGCAGAGCCTCCGGTTGATCCGGGAGAGCCGCCGGTCGCCTGCGCGAACGAGGTGGCCGGCATCGCCGTGAGCGCGAGGATCACCATCATGGTCTTGATTGCGGACGATCTGGCAGACATCGGAAATTCTCCCTTTGCCGGTCAACCACTGCGGCGAGCACCTGTTCCGGAACAAATGCCGTCACGTCAGCTTGAAGGCGAGGAGGCCAAATCACGATGACCGATCGCGATCCTTTTGCTGAAGGCGAGCGCGCCGCGCGCGAAAGCATCCCCGCCGAGGCCAATCCTTACCTGGACGGTAGCGACGAGCACGCACTATGGGCCGCCGGCCACGAGAAGGTTGCGGGCGCGACCGAAGCGCGCGAATCCGAGGGACGCTGACGCCCCCCTCCGGATGGCGCGAGCCGGTCACTATGCGGCCGCCACCATCTTCTCGGTCCGGTCCTCGACCATGGTCACGAACATGTGGGACTCTTCGTCGGCGCCGCCGATCTGAACGCGGCGGGCGGAGATCACACGGCGCCCGCGCGCGGGATTGTCGATGGTATCGACGATCGGCTCGAGCTGCTGCTTCTGCGCCAGCAGCTGCTGGTCGCGCCGCTCGATCAGTTCGGCCGCCTCCACGGAGAACAATTCCCGCGCCGTCTTGCCGATGATCTCGCCACGCGACATGCCGATCATCTTCTCGGCGGCCTTGTTGACGAAGACGTAGCGCAGATTGCGCGCGTCCTTGGCGATGATGCCCTCGGCCACGTTCTCGATGATGGTCGCGAGGAAGCGCTCCATCCGCTCCAGGATACGCTGGCGCTGGCGCTGCTCGGTGACGTCCTCCTGCACCGACACCCAACCGCCGCCGTCCATCGGCCGCTCGTAGATCTTGATGATGCGGCCGTCGTTGAGGGAGATCTCATAGGCCGTCGGCTCCCGCCTGGCGATCCGGTCGCGCACCGCCCCGACATATTTCGTGACGTCGCCGCTGAACAGTCCGCTCTTGACTCGGTGCTGGAGGATTTCCTCGAGCGTCGATCCGGGCTGGATCGTCTCAGGCAGATTGTAGATCCGCCGGTAGTTGGCGTTCATCGCCACCACGTTGGCCTTGCCGTCCAGCATGATCAGGCCCTGCGGCATGCTGTTGATCGCGGCGGAGAGCTGCCACTTCTTGGCCTGGTACTTGTCGTTGAACTTGTCGCGCTCGGTCATGGCCGCATCGCGCGCCTGGGCGGTGCCGAGCTCGAGCTCCTCGAGCTCGAAGATGCGCGCCACCGCGTCGCGGAAATTCTGCACCGCGCGCGCAAGATGCCCGATCTCGTCGTGACGGCGCAGATGCGGCACTTCGCTCTTGACGTCGCCCTGCGCGATCCGGTCAGTCGCCTGCGTGATCTCGGCCAGCGCGCCGACCACTGATCGCCGCATGACGATGACGTTCAGTCCCGCAAGGATGAGCGCCGCCAGCCCGAGCGCGAACAGATAGGCGGCAGCATAGCGGTTCTCGTTGGCGAGCTCGTCCGCCTCGCGAGCGCGCTGATGGTAGATGCGCTCGAGCGCCTCGATATCGCTGTTGAGCTTACTGCGCACTGTCCGGTTGGCGTCGTTGTCGCCCCATTCGCGCGCCGCGGCCGAGCTGATCTCCACTCCGCGCCGCACCAGCTCCTGACGGAAGTCGATGAACTGCGTGATCCGCTGCCGGAAACTCGCGAACAGTTCGGCATCGTCGTCGCCGACGTCCTTCTCCATGCCCTTCACGGCCTCGGCCAGCTCACGGTTGCGACGCAAGAGGCCGTCCGCGAACTGCTTCATCTTGCCGTGATCGGCCGTCATGTAGATGCCGCGCGACTCCATGACGATCGCATAGATCAGCGCATTGATGCGACCGACGTTGATCGCCGCCGCAGCCGAGGACGCATGCATCTGACGATAGGTCGTCTGCAAGCGCACCGACTGGATCGACATCACGAGCAGGAAGGTGGTGACGATCGCCAGGAAGCCGGCGACGCTGTAAACCTTCTCCGCGACCGTCAGCGTGTCGGCGCCGCGAACAAAACGAACGACTTTCTTCAGAAATTTGGTTCCGGCTCCGAAGCCGGATCCCAGCGCCGTCGCGTCCATGGCGCCGCTCCTCCTGGTTGAAAACGCTCAACGATAAGCGTGATCGCGCTAGCGGAGGATTAAAGGGCCCGCCTGTATTTTTACGGTACGGAACCATTGCCGTGGGGGCTAGGCACAGCCGGCGGGCATCTCAGCCGATCCGCTTCAAGCCCTTGTTGAACCGCGGACCGTTGGCCACGTAGAACCTCGCCGCACTCCCCATCTTCTGGACCTGGGCGTCATCGAGCGTGCGGATCACGCGCGCCGGCGAGCCGATGATCAGCGAGCGCTCGGGGAACTCCTTGCCCTCGGTGATGACGGAGCCGGCGCCGACGATGCTGTTGCGGCCGATCTTCGCGCCGTTCATCACGATCGCGCCCATGCCGACGAGCGCGCCCTCCTCGATGGTGCAGCCGTGCAAGATGACGTTGTGGCCGACCGTGCAGTTCCTGCCGATGACAAGCGGAAAGCCGAGATCGGTGTGGCAGGTCGAGCCGTCCTGCACGTTGGCGCCCTCGCCGATCTCGATCCACTCATTGTCGCCGCGCAGCACCGCGCCGAACCAGACGCTCGCGCCCGGCTTCAGGCGCACCCGGCCGATCACGGTGGCGGTCTCCGCGATGAAATAATTGCCGTCGGCGGGAAGGTCGGGCGCCTGCCCGTCGAGCTCGTAGATCGCCATGGAGGTCTCCTGTCAGGACGATCCTGGCATAGCGAAACGGCGGCCTGGACGCAAAGGGCCGCCCGGCCGGGCAGCCTGGGAACGACGCCGGAGGCGTCAGCCCAGCACGCCGGCCGCGCGCAGCGTCATCAGGAAGAAGGTGCCGCTCATCATGCTCCAGAAGCCGGCGATGAGGGTCGCCATCATCACGAACTCGGCGCGGCGGCTTTCCACGCGCATGCCGCGCAGCGTGTTGCGCATGATGATGAAGGGCGCCGCGAAGACCAGGAACGGCACCGCTGCGAAGGTCTTCGGCGCGACGCCGTCCTGCAACAGGCCGAAGCCGGCGGGACGCTGCGCGACCGCCTGGTATCCGTTCACGAGCGCGCCCGCGAGCGCGAAACCGATGCAGATCGAGAAGAAGGTATTGAGAGCTTCAGGTGTCATCGGAACGGTCCGCCCTTACGCAACGCCAGCGTCTTCCTGTGACAAATAGTGCCGGTTAACGCTACATTATCCTTAAGAGAAGGTTAACGCTGCCGGCCATCCGGCGCAGAGGCCTACCTATTCCCCGCAGCCGGGGACGCTGCGCGAAATCGCCGCCACATGGCATATTCGCCGCTGATTCGTCGGCCCGCGGCCGACTTCGGCTTACCTTGCGTTAGCTCATGACGGTGTTTTCGGCAGCCTCCTCTCGCTCTCCCCGCACGCACACCCGCGCGCACGTCGTCCCGATCGTGCTCAGCGGCGCGGCTGCGGCATGCGCGGTGGCGCTCGTCGCCTATTTGCTGTGGCCGACCTGGGGCACGCGCGGTGCGAACGCCCCGGACAAGCTGCCGGTGAGCGTCGGCGGCACGCTGTTCAACCTGCCGACCTCGGCGATCCGCATGAAGATCCAGCGCCACACCGGGCCACAGGAGCGCATCGATCTCGACTTCCTCTATCCCTCGCTGGAGCCGCCCGGCGCACCGAAGCACGTCACCGCCGACACGGTGGAGGCGACGGTGCAATCGATCGATCGCATCTTCCTGTCGATCGCGGCCCATCACGATGCGCTCGCGCCCGACCAGCGCACGGCCACCATCTATCCGCGCTATCTCGACCAGGCCACGACGATGCCCGAAGAGGGCTTGACGATGCGGATGTTCCGCGCTGACACCCCTTACGGCAGCGAGGACCTCTATTCCGCCGCAAGCCCCGCGCTGAGCGCGCGCTGCACCCGCGATGCGGCGACGCCCGGCATGTGCCTCTCCGAGCGCCGCATCGGCGGCGCCGACCTCACCTTCCGCTTTCCCCGGAGCTGGCTGTCGCAGTGGCGTGACGTGGCGGAGGCAATGGAGAAGCTGACGGCGCAGCTGCGCGGGCCGCGGAGCTGACAGTCATCGCAGCTTGCGGGCTGGAGCCTCCCGACAAAAAATCTCGAAAACAACCCCATGCACAGTAGCCAAGCATCTGCCGCATGAGCATTTTCGTATTTTACGAAATCCACCTTGACCCGTCGGGCAAAACGGGGGCATGATGGCATCATGGCGGTGGCGGATTTGAATGACGCGCCAACCTCCCGGCGCCCAATTGCTTTGGCGCGAGCGGTTGGGGTTTGACGAGACCGGCCAGATCGCTCTGATCCGGTTGCCCCTGACGCCGTCCTCTGACGGAAGCCTCAGTCCCGGCCCTTCTGCGCCCGGTACAGGCTCGGCGTCGTCCCGACCGCCTTGCGGAAGGCGCGGTTGAAATTGGCCTGCGATGAAAATCCCGCGGCATAGGCGATGTCGATCAGCGGGCGATCGCTGGTGGACAGCAGCCGCTTGGCCAGATCGAGACGCTGACGGCTGACATATTCATGCGGCGCGCTACCTGTCGCCGCCTTGAAGCTGCGGGAGAAATGCGCCGGGCTCATACACGCCACCGACGCCAAATCCTTCACCGTGAACTCGCGCTCGACGGACGCCTCGATGAACTCCGTCACGCGCGACAGCCGTTTGGCGTCGAGTGGCCGCTGACCGGCGTTGATTTGCCGGAGCCTGACTGCAGTTGCCGAGTAGGTATGCACGAGATGGGCTGACAACGCGCGCCCGAGACTTTCGATCAGGAGCCGGCCGGTGGAGGTCTCCTGTTCGAGCTCCTTCAAGATCCGGTCAGCAACGTGCTCGATGAACATGTCCTGATCGATGGTCTCGTAGCGGATCGAGATACCCGAGGGATCGATGTCCAGATCCCGGAGCATGGTGTCGTCGAACGGCTTGCCGGGGAGAAAGAGATGCAGGCATTCCTGCATCTGGTTCTCGACACGGATGAAGTCTTCGCGGATGCCGGCCGGGCAGAGCCAGACGGTGCCCTTTCGGCCGAAGGTGCGCTGCCGCATGCCTGCGCCTTCGCGATCGACGACCGAGCTGCCTCGCAGCAGGATTGCAATCTCGGTGTCGCGCGGCAATTGCGGCGGAAGATCGCCTGGCTCATGGCTCCATCGCTCGGCCAAAAGGTGTCCCCACCGCCGGTCGTTGGACGTCTGAAGCATTCTGCCGGTAACATATTTATCGACAGAATTGCCGAGCATACCCATCGGAAATCTCCGCCAGATCACGCGATGTGTGGGTAGAAAGGTATTGCCGGGTCCAGCAATTAGCATGCCAGACATCCGGCCGGCCGTCCACGGGCCGAGAGCAGTCCGGGACAACAAGACCGCACATTTTGAAAAGCCAGGCCGCGCCCGCCGGCCGCATCCTTGACCGACTTGAATCGGGAAGCGGAGAGCCCCATGGCCCGGACCACGGTAATAGGCGCGTGCCCCCACGACTGCCCGGACACCTGCTCCATCCTGACCACGGTCGAGGATGGCAAGGCCATCGCCGTCCGGGGCAATCCCGATCACCCCTTCACGCGCGGACGGCTCTGCGTGAAGGTCAACAACTACGAGGAGCGCGTCTACAGTGACAAGCGCGTCCTGTATCCGCTCAAACGCGTCGGACCGAAGGGCACCAAGCAGTTCCAGCGGATCTCCTGGGAGGAAGCGCTCGCGACCATCGCCTCGCGCTGGACATCCGTCATTGCCGAGCACGGTGCGCAGGCGATCCTGCCCTACAGCTATCTGGGCACGCAGGGCATCATCAATGGGCTGAACGTCGGCGATCCGCTCTTCAACAAGCTCGGCGCGACGGTTCTGGAGCGCACCTTCTGCGATTCCGCCTCTTGCACGGCGTACATGATGACCATCGGGCACACGCCGGGCGTCGACCCCGAAAGCTTCGTGCACTCGAAATACATCATCCTGTGGGCCTGCAACACACTGAGCACGAACTCGCATCACTGGCCGTTCATCGAGCAGGCGAAGAAGGCCGGTGCCAAGCTCGTGGTCATCGATCCCGTCCGCACCCGCACCGCACGCCTCGCCGACTGGCATATTCCGATCCGTCCCGGCACCGATGCTGCGCTGGCGCTCGCGATGATCCACGTCATCATCAAGGAGAATCTGATCGATCGCGACTATGTCGACAAATACACCGTGGGCTACGACGAGCTGGCCGCGCGGGCGTCCAGCTACACACCCGAATTCGCCTCGCAGGAAACCGGCATTCCCGTCGACGACATCGTCAAGCTGGCACGGGAATATGCGACGACACCACCGGCCGTCGTGCGCATTGGCGTCGCCGTCGAACGGCATGCCGGCGGCGGTCAGACCGTGCGCGCGATCGCCTGTCTTCCGGGACTGATCGGCGCCTGGAAGCATGTCGGCGGCGGGCTGCTCCAGCTCCCGATCTGGGCGTTCCCGGTCAGATGGGACGTGCTGATGCGTCCCGATCTCCAGCCGGAGAAGATGCGCGTGCTCAATTCCTGGCGCCTTGGAGCTGCGCTGACGGGCGAACTTGGTTTCGATCCGCCGATCAAGGCGCTGTTCGTCTACAACGCCAATCCAATGGCGATGGTGACCGAACAGGGCAAGCTCGAAAAGGGATTAGAACGCGAGGATCTCTTCACCGTCGTCAGCGAGCACTTCCTGACCGACACCGCCAAATACGCCGACATCGTTCTGCCCGCGACCACGCAGCTCGAGCAGAAGGACATCATGTTCTCCTGGGGGCACCTCTATCTGTCCTACAACAACCAGGCGATCGCGCCGCTCGGCGAAGCCGTGTCCAACACCGAGCTGTTCCGCCGGCTCGCGCGCGCGATGGCCATCACCGACCCGGCCTTCTTCCGGAGCGACGACGAGATCATCGAAGCCTCACTCGACTGGAGCAGCCCGGTGCTCGCCGGGATCACGCTCGACGGCATCAAGGCCAAGGGCTATGCGCGCCTCAACATGCCCGCGCCGGCCGACTGGGCGCCGCACCGAGAGGGCAATTTTCCGACCGCATCGGGGAAGTGCGAGTTCAGCTCGACCATCGCCGGCGGCGGCAACTTCGTGGTGCCGCTGTTCCGCCAGGGCTACAATGGCGATCAGGACGCCGCGCCGGTCGATCCCCTGCCCCACTACATCCCGCCGAACGAGAACCCGCGCACCGCGCCCATGCTCGCGACGCGCTATCCGCTCAGCCTGATGTCGCCCAAGAGCCACGCCTTCCTGAATTCGAACTACGGCAACCTGCCGGCACAGACCGCGCAGGCGGGCGAGGAACAGGCGGTGCTCCTCAATCCGGACGATGCGGCACAGCGTGGCATCGTCGCGGGCGCGCCCATTCGCGTGTTCAACGACCGTGGCGCGTTCGAGGCCTTCGCGACCGTTTCGGCCGACGTCATGCCGGGTGTGGTGGTGGCGCCGTCCGGCTACTGGCAGCGGTCCAATCGCAAGGGCGCGACGGTTCACGTGCTGACGCCTCCCGCCTTCGCCGACCTCGGCCGTGCCCCGACATTCTCGGACATCCTCGTTCAGGTCAGCGGGGCCTGACGATGACATATGTGGTCACCGACAATTGCCGCGGCTGCCGATACACCGAATGCGTTACCGTCTGTCCCGTGGAGTGTTTCCACGTCGACGACACCATGACCTACATCGATCCGGAAAACTGCATCGATTGCGGTGGCTGCGCGCCGGCATGCCCGGTCGGCGCGATCGAGCCCGACTATCGCCTCTCCGCGGACAAGAAGTACTGGATCGACGTCAACCGCAAGCGCGCGACTGAAACTCCCGTCATCAGTGCGCGCCTGCCGGCTCTGCCGGGGGCCGATGAACGCAGGCAGGCGCTGGGCCGATGACGGGGTCTGCTGCAAACGAAGTTCGCATCGCCGTCGTCGGCAGCGGACCGAGTGGCTTCTACACCACCGAGGCCCTGTTGCGCTCGGGCGCGCCCGTGACTGTCGACATGTTCGAACGGCTCCCCGTGCCGTACGGCCTGGTACGGTTCGGCGTTGCCCCCGACCACCCGAAGCTCAAGCAGGTCACAACGGCCTTCGACCGGATCGCCGCCATGCCCGGGTTTCGCTTCATCGGCGGCGTCACGATCGGAGACGACCTCACGATCGACGAGCTGCGCGAGGCCTATGACGCCGTTGTGCTCGCGACAGGCGCGGAACTGAGCCGGGCGCTCGACATCCCCGGCGAAGCACTGCCGGGCAGCCACACGGCGGGCGATTTCGTCGCGTGGTACAACGGGCATCCGCAGTTTGCGGATCTGCGGTTCGATCTTCGGCATGAGACCGCGATCGTCATCGGCCATGGCAACGTCGCTCTCGATGTGGCGCGCATCCTCGCCAAGACCGCGGACGAGCTGCGCCGGACCGACATCGCGCGCCACGCGCTCGACGTCCTGGCAGAGAGCCGGATCCGCGAAATCCACGTCGTCGGCCGCGGCGGACCGGCGCAGGCCAGGTTCACCGCGAAGGAATTGCGTGACTTTCTCGAACTCGGCACATGCGACACATGCGTCGACCTGCGCAACGTCACCTCCGATGAATTCGAGCCGCGGCGTCCCGACGATCCGGAGCTGACCGAAAAATTGTCGTTGCTGCGCGCGTTCTCGCGGGCGGCCGTGGCGAAGCCGCGGCGCTGCGTTTTTCGCTTTGGTCTGTCTCCCGTCGCGCTCCGAGGACGGGGCCGCCTGGAGGCCATCGCGTTCAAGCAAGGATCGGGCGCTATCGAGGACATCGCATGCGGCCTCTCGCTCAGCAGCGTCGGCCGGAAGACCACGCCTGTGGCCGGGGTTCCCTATGACGCGCATCGCGGCGTGCATGCGAACGTCGACGGACGTGTCGCAGTCGATGGTTCGGTGATCGAGGGCCTCTATGTCTGCGGATGGAGCAAGCGCGGGCCGAACGGCACGATCGGCACCAATCGCGGCTGCGGGATTGCCACCTCAGAGGCCGTCCTGGCGGATATCGCCCATCGACGGCCGCGCCTGGATACGCCTGACGCACTGCTTGCGCGCCTGACCGGCCGCGTCGCACGCATCGTGAGCTATCCGGATTGGGGCACGATCGACGCGGCCGAGAAACGCCGGGGGGCCGCGCTCGGCAAGCCCCGGGAGAAGTTTGTCACGATCCCCGACATGCTCGCCGCGATGGATGCGTGACTCCGAGGCGCTACGCCTATTCCTGGTCGACGAGGTCGTCCTCGAGGATCGCCATCTGGAACTGGAACGAGCGGTCGTCGTCCTCGTCGTCGACGAAGAGCACGCCGATGAACTCTTCGCCGATATAGACCTCGGCGGAATCGTCCTTCTTCGGCCGCGGCACGACGCGAATCTTGGGATTGCCGAACACGCGCTTCAAATACGCGTCGAGCTTTCTCACTTCCTTGACGTCCACGGCAAGTCTCCAATCGAAATCTGGTTGGCGGGGTTTACGACGAGACGCGACGAACCGCCAGCATGAATTGCCAAAGAATTTTGGGACGGAAAGGGCCGGAAAATCCGGCCCCGTTCCGATCAAACGGAGATCAAAGCCCCATCGCGTTGATCATCTGATCCATGGTGCGCGATGGCTCGGCGCAGCCGGCTTCGCCGACGATCTTGGCGGGCACGCCCGCAACCGTGACGTTGTGCGGCACCGGCTTGACCACGACCGAGCCGGCGGCAATGCGCGCGCAATGGCCGATCTCGATGTTGCCGAGGATCTTTGCGCCGGCACCGATCAGCACGCCATGGCGGATCTTCGGATGACGGTCCTCGTTCTCCTTGCCGGTGCCGCCGAGCGTGACGCCGTGCAGGATCGAGACGTCGTCCTCGATCACCGCCGTCTCACCGCAGACGAAGCCGGTGGCATGGTCGAGGAAGATGCCGCGGCCAATGCGCGCGGCGGGGTTGATGTCGGTCTGGAACACCGCGGACGACCGGCTCTGGAGGTAATACGCGAAATCCTTGCGGCCCTTCAGATAGAGCCAGTGCGCCAGACGATGGGTCTGGATCGCATGAAAGCCCTTGAAGTAGAGCAAGGGATCGATGAAGCGCGAGGTCGCGGGATCGCGGTCGTAGACGGCGACGAGATCGGCGCGGAAGGCGTTGCCGAGATCGGGATCGTCGCGCAGCGCCTCGTCATAGGTCTGGCGTACGAGATCGCCCGACAGCGCGGAGTGATCGAGCCGGTCGGCGAGACGGTGAATCACGGAATTTTCGAGGCGGCTGTGATGCAGCACCGTCGAATAGATGAAGGTCGCAAGCTCGGGCTCGCGATGGACGATGTCCTCCGCCTCGCTCCGGATCCGGTCCCAGATCGGATCGAGCGATGCGAGCTTTCCTCCCGGATTGACCTGATGCACTGCCATGGGAATTGCTCTTTCGAATGGGCTGGTTTTGTTGGCTCTATAGCACAGTCTACGCGACAAAGTCCTGGCCGGCTTGCCTGAGAGTGAACAGTGCCTTGCCTTGCGAAAGCGCGCCAAGACATTGAAACACAAGACTTTCTTCTGACGCCCCCAAGCGGCAAGGTCGGCTCAAAGTGGTCAGAGTTTTGCCAAATTCAAGCCGGGCCGCATCAAACTATTGGTGAATTCTCCCCCAACCGTTATTGCGGGCATGGTCCGAGCGAGGACGGAACAGTTTTGAGCATCACCACCGACCAATTGCGCGCGCGCGCCGCGGGCTCGTTATGGCTGCGGCTGGCCGCAATGGCCCTGCCTCTCCTGATGATCGCGCCGGCGTTCTGGAACGGCTATCCATTGTTGCAATGGGATACCGGCGGCTATCTGGCGCGCTGGTACGAGGGCTATCTCGTCCCGAGCCGCTCCACCGTGTTCGGCCTCTATCTGCACTATGGCGAGAGCTTTGGTTTCTGGATCAACGTCGCGGTCCAGTCGCTGGCGACGCTGTGGCTATTGCAGCTCAGCTTGCGCGTGCTCGGGCTGATGCAGACCTTCCGCTTCGTCGCGATCAGCCTGCTCCTGATCCTGTCGACCGCCCTGCCCTGGCTGGCCAGCATGCTGCTCACCGACATCTTCGCGGGACTGTCGGTGCTGTCGCTGTTCCTGCTGGTCATCGGAGCACACCGCACCTCGCGGCTCGAAAAAATCGCGCTGTTCGTCTTCACCGCCTTTGCCGCAGCGACCCACAGCGCAACGCTCGGCGTGCTGCTCGGTCTGTGCGTCGCCGGCTGGATGGCGCGGCCGCTCCTCAGACCCCGCCTTCCGCTCGCGGGACTGGCGCTGGCGAGCCTCACCATCGTCGCGGGCGGCCTGATGCTGATGTCGGCGAATTATGCGCTGTCGGGCAAATGGACCTGGACACCCGGCGGCTATGGCGTCGCCTTCGGCCGCATGATGCAGGACGGCATCGTTGCGCGCTATCTCAACGATCATTGCCCGCGCGAACGCTACAAGCTCTGCCCTTATCGCAACGAGCTGCCGGCGACCGCCGACGAGTTTCTGTGGGGCAAGAGCATGTTCAACACGCTCGGCCGGTTCGAAGGCCTGAACGAGGAGATGGGCTACATCGTCGTGCATTCGCTCGCGGACTATCCGGCCTGGCAGGCCGGCGCGGCGCTGCGGGCGATGAGCCAGCAATTGCTGCATGTCGCAACCGGCGAAGGCACCAACGGCTGGATTCCGCACACCTACGGCATCATCGAGCGCTACATACCCGCGCAAGTCGCGCCGATGCGCGCGGCGCGGCAGCAGCACTGGGCCGTCAATTTCGACGACGTCAACTGGCTGCACATCCCCGTCGCGCTGGCCTCGATGGCAGCGCTCGTCGGGCTGCTGGTGCATGCGCTCGCGAGGCGCCGGCTCGACGATCTGACGCTGCTGGCAGCGACTGTGACACTGGCGCTGCTCGGCAACGCCTTCATCTGCGGCGTGATCTCCGGTCCGCACGACCGCTATGGCGCGCGGATGGTGTGGATTGCGACCTTCGTGGTGCTGACCGCGCTGTTTCGCGCGTTCGGCGACGAGGCGCCGACGGACGAGACTCAGCTACGGCGTGAGAGGAAATCGAGCACGCCGGTCTTGTAGACCTTGTCGCCGACAGCCCGCATGTGATCGCGGCCCGGGATATCGAGCACTTGCGCGTCCGGGATGATCGCGCCGAGCGCGCCGGCAGAGCCCGCGACGTCGTCGGCGGTGCCGACCGCAATCAGCACGGGCACCTCGATGCGCGCGGCTTGCGCTCTCGTCATGAGCTCCCGCGTGCCGCGCAGGCAGGCGGCGAGCGCCCGGCGGTCCGAACGGGTCTGATCGGCGAAGGCGCGGAAGGTGCGACCCACGGGATCGGTGACGTCGTCGAACGAGGATGCCTCCAGCGCCTTCGCGACGTTCTCGCCGGGGCCGGTGCCCTCGATCAGGCCGCCGATGCCGATGCCGCCGAGGATCGCCGAGCGCAGGCGCTGCGGCTCGTTGAGCGCGAGCCACGCCGCCATCCGTCCGCCCATCGAATAGCCCATGATGTCGGCCTGCGGGATGGCGAGATGATCCATCAGCGCCAGCACGTCGCCGGCCATGACCGGGATCGAGTACTGCGAAGGCTCGTAGAGCTTCGCACTCTCGCCGTGGCCGCGATTGTCGAGCGCGACGACACGGCGGCCGTTCTTGCGCAGTTCCGAGACCCAGGTCGGATAGACCCAGTTCACGTTCTTGCTCGAGGCAAAGCCGTGCAGGAGAATGATCGGGTCGCCCTCACCTTCGTCGAGATAGGCAATTTCAACGGCGCCGTTGTGGAAGTTCGGCATCATCAGTTCCGCGGGTCTTGAGGGGGAAAAGTCGATCTTAGAGCACGATCCGGACAAGTGTGCAGCGGTTTTTCCGCTCCGCAAACGCGGAACGCGTTTGCGCGGAGATCATGCTCAAACAATAGCCTCAAGCGCGGCTACGAATTACCTCAATCTCATCGCGCTTTAGGCCTTGAGGGCTGCATCCGCCAGAGCGGCCTCGGCGGCCATCTGCGCCCGGCGGAGCCGGCGCGCGCGCTTGCGATCACACCAGGCCTGGGTCAGGCGCTCCGTGGTCGCCTTGATCGAGGACAACAGCCCAAACAGCGTCAGTGCCGCGCCGAACAGCCAGAGCGTCAGATCGAACGCACCGCCGATGAGGAGCAGCGCGCCGCGGCCAAGCAGTTTCATGATGGCGCGGGCCTTGCCGCCCTGCGCCTCCGCAAGCCGGGCCGCGCGCGCAACATCCTTCGGGCCGTCAGCAATCCGCAACGTGTCCATCGCCCCGCGCGTGCCGGTCTTTTCGGCGACGCGCGTCACGTCTTTGCCGAGCCGAACCAGCGCGCCGGCCTTTTCGGCGCGGAACGCAGCCTTGATCGCGCTCATGGTCGCACCCGGCCGCAGCACCGACCCCTTGGCGACCGCGTTCTGAAGCATCGGCGTGTCGACGATCTCGCGCGCCGACCGGCCGGCCCATGCCGCAAGCCCCTCACCGAGCCGCCCCACCTTGCGCGCGTCCTTCACCAGCGTCAGCCCGGCGCGCACCGGCGCGGCACCACCGACGGAGACGTAGGTTGCCGCCGTCACCACAAGGCCCGCCGCCGCAAGCCCCAGCACGAGCCGGTCGGTGTCCTCGCCCATGGCGAGATGCTTGCCTTCCCGGACAACGTCCCTGATGTCGCCGATCACGAAGAGATCGCCGGCCACCGTTCCCGACAGGCTCGCGACGTCGTCGGCATTGCCGGTGACGAGACCGGTGGCAAATCGTTTGGCGAAATGGGAGGTGGAATTCTCGGCTTTGACCGCATCGTTGACGCGGCTCAGGAGGTCGTCCGGCAGCGCGATGTTACGGTCACGCGCGAGCGCGACGAAACTGTCGGCGAGATCGGCGTCGCCCGCGGCGAGCGCAGCCTCGATGTTGTCCTGAACCAGGCGCTCGTTCTGCCGCAGCAGCGCATCGAGCTTGAGCTCGGAGAGCACGGAGGGATCGTCCTGGGCGGCGAGGATCGCGCCGGCCTCGCGGGCGTGCGGTGCTACCTGCGCGAGCATGAAGCTGCATGCCGCGACACCGGCCAACGCTGTGCTGATTCGCAGCCATTTCATGCGGAAAGCCTGGACGGTCCTAAAATCGCTGACGCCTGACGACTCGTCTTTCGTCGCAATTATGCTCGTCGACAGACATAGTATGCCAAAATTGCGACACAACGCCACCGACGAAAGAAGGGCTTCTCTCAGGCCTCAAGATTGTGTCGAATTTGCATGAGCAAATGAGCATGGGGCAATTGCGAACCTTTCGGTTCCGCCGGACTAGCAATCATCTGAACCCACCAGTATGGTCCGCGGCGCCTTAAAGATGCCGCGTCAGTTTCCGATTGTACCTGTCGCCATTGCCACTCCAGGATGAACTACGATGTCCGACCATGTCGTCCCGCACTTCCACAACGATGCCGGAGTTCCCGTCATCGAGATCGGCTCGCAAGAGTTCATGTGCGTGGGCGCCAACCCTCCGTTCGATCATCCGCACGTCTTCCTCGACCTCGGCAACGACAACGAGATCATCTGCCCCTATTGCTCGACGCTGTACCGCTTCGCGGCCGACCTGAAGGCGGGCGAAGCCCGTCCGCCGGAATGCGTGCTGAAGGATAAGGTGGCCTGACCGGTCTCATCGGTCAGGGGTGGCGCTCTCCCGAACGATTGTCATTGCCGGTGCCGGCATCGGTGGACTAACGGCCGCGCTTGCGCTCGCGGCCCGCGGCTTCCGCATCGTCGTGCTGGAGAAGGCCGAGCGCCTCGAGGAAGTCGGCGCCGGCCTGCAACTCTCCCCCAATGCCAGCCGCGTGCTGGTCGAGCTCGGTCTCACCGAACGCCTCAAGCTGCGCGCCGTGATCCCGGAAGCGGTCTCGATCATGAGCGCGCGGGCCGGCGGCGAGCTGCTGCGCATGCCGCTCGGCGAAGCAGCCTCCGCGCGCGCCGGCGCCCCCTATTGGGTGGTGCACCGCGCCGATCTGCAATCGGCGCTGGCGGGCGCTGTTGCCGACCATCCCGATATCGACCTGAAGCTGGGCGCGACGTTCGAGGACGTCGCGCCTCACGCCAAGGGGCTGACGGTGGTCCATCGTAGCGGCACGATCCGCCGCAGCGATCTCGCCAGCGCATTGATCGGCGCCGACGGCATCTGGTCGACGGTCCGCCAGCACCTGTTCCCCGAAGTGCAGCCGCGCTTTTCCGGCCTGATCGCCTGGCGCGGCACGCTCGATGCGACGCAACTGCCGAAGGACTACACCGCGCGCCGGCTGCAGCTCTGGATGGGCCCGAACGCGCATCTCGTGGCCTATCCGATCGCGGGCGGACGCCAGATCAACGTGGTCGCGGTGCTGCCGGGCACCTGGAACAGGCCGGGCTGGAGCACGCCCGGCGATCCTCTCGAGGTGATGGAGGCTTTCGCCGCGCCGCGCTGGCCGCCGTCGGCGCGGATGATGCTCGCCCCGGTCGACGCCTGGCGGAAATGGGCGCTGTTCGGGGTGCCTGACGGCTGCCCCTGGAGCAAGGGCCCAGTCGGGCTGCTCGGCGATGCCGTGCATGCGATGCTGCCGTTCGCAGCCCAAGGCGCCGGCATGGCGATCGAGGATGCCGCCGTGCTCGCCCGGCATTTGAGCGTCGAGGCGGCCGAGAGCACCGCGGGCATCACGGCTGCGCTGACGCAATATGGCCGCGCGCGCCAGGCACGCGTACGGCGGGTGCAGCGGACGGCGCGGCAGCAGGGCCGCATCTATCATTTCAGCGGGCCGCTCGCGATCGCGCGCGATCTTGCGATCCGCGCGCTCGGCCCGGACCGCATGCTGGCGCGGCAGGACTGGATCTACAACTGGCGGCCTTGAGGCCAGGCGCCGCCGGCGCCGTGCCTCAGCGGATCGCTTTTCCGGATTTCGACGCCGGTTTGGCAGCGGCCGCGGATGACGGCGGCGCGGCGGGCGGTGTCGGCTCGGGCGGTGTTTCCCGGCACCTGTTGCGGCGCCAGGCCTCATCGGCAAGTTGCGCCTGGCCCCGCGCCGCGATGTAGTCGTTGCGATAGGCAAGCTCGGACACCACCGCGCCACCAGCGCCGGTCTGGGCCTTGTCCATCAGCCTCTGCAAATCGGCAGTGCGGTTCGCGAGCTTCTTGCGCTCGGTCTCGAGCTGTTTGCAGTCGTACAGTTCGTATTTGCCGGGATCGGCGAAAGCCGGCGCGACCGTCTCACTCATGCCGGCGCAGCCCGACAACGCGACGCCCGCCGCGAGCAGCACGAGAAGCCCGCTGCAGGAGCGCAGGGAAGAGAAAAACGAAGCAGCCATGCCGGATGAATAGTCCCCGTGGATTGAGAATGCCTAAAGCAACAACAAATGTCCGGATTGAGGCTTTGCCTCGTGCAGCCGGCCCGCTTGAGCCAGGACCACCTGTAGAGCCAACAAAGCACCAATGCCAGAGGGCCGAGGACGTGACGGAATCCGAGCTGAAGCCCCTGAGGTAAGCGGCTCAAATCGTGCGCGGAATCGGCTGTATTCTCTTTGCCCGTCGGGCAATTGCGCCGTATAGATGGGCCGATGCGGGCGTGGCGGAATTGGTAGACGCATCGGACTTAAGCCATTGAGTGCCCTGGAGGAAACTTCAGGAGCAGAACTGCTCAAAGTCGGGGAAACCTTCACTGGCAATCCCGAGCCAAGCCCCCGCCAGGGGGAAGGTGTAGAGACTAGACGGGCAGCACCTACAGCGGACAAGCGCCAGGGTGAAGGGATAGTCCAGACCACGAACGCCGAAAGGGCGGCGGCGAAAGCCGAAGTGGTATGAAAATCCGTGGGGCCGCAAGGCCTGTGCCGGTTCGAGTCCGGCCGCCCGCACCAGGTGAGAGCATCGTGCGAAGCGTCTGTGACATCTCACACGGACGAATGGCTAAAGAGCCATTTGGACTGGTCACGCGTTGACCGCATCCACCAGATCGCAGATGGCGTTGATCGAATCCAGCTGCGTCAGATCGAAATTGATCCGCGCAAAATCGATCCCGTAGTCCATCTCCAGCGACATGATGATTTCGACCGCATCCAGCGAGTCGAGCCGGCCGCTGGTGAACAAGAGCTCATCGTCCTCGACCGGAGAATGATCTCCGCGCAGGCTGAGCCGCTGGACGACATAGTCGCGCATTTTCGAGCGGACGTTCAGATCCATGTGTCAACTCCCAAGAGGTATGCGAGAAAATCAGCGCGCTGCCAGATCGTGTGGACACGGTCGAGCGGAGCGTCGAAGACATGCAGAAGACAGAAGAAGAGGATGACCCAAATCATTCCCAATGCGCGGGCTGAGCCTGGATCCCACAACCTCGCGCGGCGGCAATTTAACGCCGCATAAAATGAAGGCAGCAACCAGATGGATTTCGGCTTGGCCGACACCCGGTCATGCGCGCCTTCAACCATATTTCCACCGCAGCACTACGACGATTGCGGGCTCAGATCTCCGTCGGGCTCGACCATCGCCAATGGGTCGACGGTGGAGATCTGCGAGATGACTCTCTCCCGATCCTGCTCGGGCGCAAGACGTGCGCCGATGCCTTTGATGACCCAGATCGATGCGATGGCGAGGACCACCCCGGCGAACACGTCGACAAAATAGTGTCCCCCTCCGATCGGGGTCGCGGCCAGCATGACCGCGTTCCATAGCACGCCGATGCCCCGGACCCAGCGGATCGGCCAGAGCACCCACATGCACAAGACTGCCGAGACCGCGTGAAAGCTTGGAAAGGTCAGAAGCGGCCCCAGTTGAAACGCATCGAGCAGCTTCACTGTGCCGTCGCGCACCAGGGGGAGCTCGCGCAGCGTCGCGTTGTAGACGGAGGGCTCGAAATTGGGATGGTCCGCTGAGTGTAGTCCTACGGTTTCATAGACGCCGGTCGCTGGGAACAGCGTGGAGATGAGGGTCGTGATAGCCAACGTCAGGCCAAATCCGAGCGAGAACTCCGCAGCGCGCCTGTAATGACCGAGCAGTGGAACGACAACCACGATCAGAACCAGTTGCCATCGAATGGAGTCGTAGGTCACTGCAAGAGCATCGATCAGACCCGGCCGGTTGACCAACGCCAGATAAGCACGAAAATCCAGGCCGAGCGCCCGATCCATGGCCAGCAGATTCGTGTCCTGCATTGGAAAGTTGGCTGTCGCCGCGAGATAGCCGATCGACACCAGAAGAAGAAGTTGAAGAACGATTTGAGCAATGAAGAACAGGGCGATGTCTGAGTTTTGATTTCAGATTTAGATAACCGACCACTCCGTACACGCCGGCAATTCCGAAATAGAGCGGATGGCTGCTTACCCGCAATTGAAAACCGGCTAGACGCATCCCAACGACGAAGACGGCCAGCGTGGCTGCGATGAGAACCCAGTTGAGCTGAAAAAGATTAAGGCAAACCGCGAGTTCCGCCCTTGCCCCTGGGGTTGATAGAGCACCTGTCGAACGAGCAAGACCACCGATCGAGCATGCCTGAACCGCCATTTGTCATTCCCAGCAATTCCGAAGACATGTATGGCAATACAACCTTTAATAGTTTGACAACGAGCGCGTGTAGATTTAATCAAGACAACCTAAGCCGGGTGGGCGGTGATCCTTTGCGCCTTGGCAAAGCTCCATCCTCGCCCCCGCTTGGACGAGTAATTGCGGTCATGGCGGCATTCGGAACGCGACCGAGCATTCCACGAGATCGTTAACGCCGACGCGGATGCCGCGGGTTGATCTCGCGCACGGAACTTTGTTAGGCGCCGTTATCTGCTCAACCACACCAGCATTGGTCGAGATCGATGGCCGACTTCGGGCTCGATCCGGTTCCTACAATGCCTTCATGGATGTGAGATCGGAGGTCGGATCTCCGGAATGCGCGCAGAAGCGATTCAGCGCGATCGTGAGCCCTTCAACGTGACTCCACTATGCGCGCCTCTAGGCGTTTCGGCTCGGCACGGAAGTCGAGCAGCAGGATCCAGAAGCACATCAGCGCGACCGTGAGGAGAATGAAGCTGCCCTCGAATGCTGCTCCCAGAAGCGAGATCAGTGCGGGAATGAGCAGACCGACCGAGAGACATCCGGCGAGCGCCATGGCCGGAAGATCGACGATGAGGATGGCGGCATAGAGCGCGAGCTCGAAGGAGGCATATTCCTTGAGGCGCGGCGAGCTGAGATAGAGCGCAAACATGGCAAGCACCGTGACGCGCATGGCCGTGCGGGGCTGGTCCATCAGCCAGCGATCCAGCCGCGTCAGAAGCGATCCCCCTTCCCGCACCGGCTGGCTCGCGGCCACGCGCAGGACGGACAGGGCGAACGGCACCAGCACGAGCGCGAGTGCTGCGAGCGCATAGGTCGCGAACATGGCCAGCCTGCTGTCACCGAGGCCGGCATGGTCCATCAGGTCCCGCGCCAGCAGCAGCAGCGACGGATTGATCTCCACGAGATCGACGGCATGCTGGTTCGGGATCTGACCCGCAATTGCAAGCAGCCAACTCGCGAACAGATCAGGATACAGCAGCCTCGACATCAGGACCGGCAATGCGAAGCCGAACGCCGCCATCGCGATCAGCGCCAGCTTGCGACTGCGCGGCAGCGGCAGGAAATAGAGCGCAGCCAGCACGGGACAGAACACCAGCTTGAACGAGGTCACGAGGCCGAGCAGTGCAGCGCCGGCAAGGCGCAAGGGAAAGCTCGTGTTTTCTCCAGAGGGAAGCGGACGAAGCAGGAGCGACAGCGCGATCGCGGTCAGCAGGCCGCTTAGAATCGCGAAATTCCCCGACGCCTGCACCCATTCGAAACCGACGAACGCGCCGAGCGCGCACAGCACCTTGAGCGCAGCATCGCGCGCGCTCATGCCCGTTCGGCCGAGCCCGGGCAAGAGCAGGCCGCAGATCACGGCGAGGACGAGAAAGATGCTTCTGTAATGATCGACCAGAAAGCCGCCCGCGCACAGGGGGCGGAAGACGTCCAGCGTCACGGGCAGATAGGGATAAGAGAGCTTGGTGCCCTTCAGGTTCTTGACGAAATAGGGATCGAGCCCGTCGGCATGCGCATCGACTGCCGCGCAATTGACCCGGACGTCCCAGCCATATTTCACATCGAGCCTGGCGTCGTTGGCGAGATTGCCGAGCACCAGCAGCGCAGTCAGCGCGATCAGGCAGGCAAGCCAGACGTTCCGCCTCGCAGCCGTGTCGGCTGCGGGCTCCAACCATCGTGCTGCACCGGACATCTCGGACACAGGCGGATACCTTTGTTTGGCTTGTTTCTCTGGGCGCCGCTGCGGCGCCTCCTCATCTCGGCCGCACTGTGGGCAGAATGCGTTTCGGTTTCATCCTGCCGGACCGGCGGGCCGCGCCGGACGCCGATCTTTAGGAAGGGATGGTGAATCAGTGGTTTCCGGCCACCGGGGGTTGCGCGATCTGGAGAATCCGGCAGGAAAGGAAAGGCGGCCATCTCACCAATTCTTGTCCGCTCCGGCCCTGCCTGACAGCCATCCCGAAACGGGGGTTGTGCAACGCAACATCGGAATGGATAACGCCCTCAGTTTCAGAGGTGAGCTTCCTTGTCCGACGTCAATGCCGACGATTGGGTGTCCTCCGGACACCGTCCCATGGGTTTTCCCGAATTCGTCATCGTGATCGCGTCCATCATGGCGCTGAATCCGCTTGCGATGGACATGATGCTGCCGGCCCTGCCCAACATCGGCACCGCCTTCAAGATTCCCGTCGCCAACCATCTTCAACTGGTGCTGTCGACCTTCCTGGTCGGCTTCGGCGCCGGCCAGTTCGTCATGGGCCCGTTGTCGGACCGCTTCGGCCGCCGCCCGGTGCTGCTCGGCGGCATGGCGGTCTATGCGGTGGCGAGCGTGCTGGCGGTCGCGGCGCCCTCGTTCGAGACGCTGCTGCTGGCGCGCGCGCTGCAAGGGCTCGGCACTTCGGCGACGCGCGTGATCGCGACCTCGATCGTGCGCGACTGCTATGTCGGCCGCCGCATGGCGAGCGTGATGTCGCTCGCGATGATGGTGTTCATCGCGGTGCCCGTGATTGCCCCCTCGTTCGGACAGGCGGTGCTGCTGGTGACGGCATGGCGCGGCATCTTCGTGGTGCTGATGCTGTACGGCCTGCTCGCGCTCGCATGGTGCGTGCTGCGACTGCCCGAAACCCTTCCCGAGTCCGAGCGCAGGTCGCTGGCACCCGCCGACGTGCTCTCGGCCTTCCGGCAGACCGTGACCCATCGCCAGACCATCGGCTACGCCACGGCCGCCGGCAGCGTCATCGGCGCGCTGTTTGCCTACGTCTTCTGCGCCCAGCAGGTCTTCACCGGCATCTATCACCTCGGTCATTACTTCCCGCTCGCCTTCGCGGCGATCGCGGCCGGCACCGCCATCGCCGGCTTCCTCAACGCGAGGCTGGTCGGTCGGCTCGGCATGCGCGTGATCTCGCATGGGGCACTGACGCTCTACACCGCGGTGGCCGGCGTGATGCTGCTGACCGAAAGCCTCGGCGTGCTGCCGCTATCCTTGTTCATGGTGCTCTCCGCCCTGATGATGTTCTCGTTCGGCATGATGGTCGCCAATTTCACCGCGCTCGCGATGGAGCCGCAGGGCCACATCGCCGGCACCGCCTCCTCGCTCTACGGCTCGATCACGACATTGATCGGAATCGTGGTCGGCATGGCGATCGGCCAAAGCTTCAACGGCACGCTGCTGCCGTTCTCGATCGGCTTCTTCCTGTCGACGCTCGCAGCGCTCGCGATCGTGCTGGTGGTGGAAAAGGGACGGCTGTTCAAGCCGCATCATCGCCCCACCGCGTGAGGAAGCTCGGACGTTCGGGGCGGGCGCGCCCTGCTGAGCGCGTTATACACTTTAACGTAACGGTCGGTGCCACAAGAGCGCCCTGACGCCTTCCTAGTAGAAGTCGTCACTTGTGCAGACATCTCTAATCTTGAGATTATGCGATGTCTTTATTTCAATTTTGCCGGAATGGATCCTGCTCTCGTAGAGATTCGATTGGGAATGAGGGTTGTTTCATCGCCTAATGACGTCGTCAGGTTGTTGATACATTAAAGGTTGTGTTGCCATATATTTCCCGGAAGATGCAGGAAATGGCGGCGCATGACCGTTCGTGCTTACGTGAGAAACAGTCCCGCCCAATCCGCGGGAGCGCAAACGAGTTCAGAAGCAGTGGAAGCCTATGGTCTCTACCTGCTGAACTGGATCACTATTACAATTCTGGCGCTATTCGTCGGTGTATCCCTTGCCTTGTTGAAACTCTCGATGGCCCTCGAAGGCGAGTTGTTGGGGGGCATGGCGACGGTTGCAGGTCTCACGGCGGCAGGTCACGTCTTGTTGTCACGAGTACGCGCCGTGCGCATTGCGTACGTTCTTATTTCCATCGCCCAGTTAGGCCTTGTGTCCATGCTCGGGGCCGTCCTGACCTACGTCGCAGCATCTGCAAATTTGCCATTGCAGGATGCCATGCTCAGTGCGTTGCAATGCTGGCAGCAACGCCCTTGTGGGGTGGACACTACTTTGTGGACATCTTCGCTGGTGTAGCCGTTGCAGCTCTTGCGATTGCCTTCGCGAAAGCAATTGAAGGTCAATCGTCGGTCATTCCCCACGGCGCAAAAAGCACCTCGCTTGCATGCGTGAGTCCCTGATCGGGCGAAGCTTCGACGGCACGCTGCTGCCGTTCTCGGTCGGCTTCTTCCTGTCGATGCTCGCAGCGCTCGCGATCGTGCTGGCGGTGGAAAAGGGACGGCTGTTCAAGCCGCATCATCGCCCGATCGCGTGAGGAACTTCCCGTCCCTCTCGATGTTGTCCTGCAGCAATTCGAGAGGCCACGTTAATGGAACTGGAACACCGCGAAAACCGCGAGGCGAAACCGCAGAAACAGGAGCGTTCGGAGCCGGACGCTGAGCAGACCACGTTCACGACGCCTTTGGCGAGCGAGGGGCTCGAGCAGGTACGCGACAGCCATTGCTGATCACGAAATCTATTCGGCCGCCCGCCTGCGGGCGCTGAAATCCTCAGCAGCGCTCTCGGGCGCCGCCCCGCTTCCTCGCGGCGGCACCATCAGCACGACCACCTTCCGCGACAGGCCGGGCCGCCCCCACAGAGTTGCCTGCACGGTGAACTCGCGCCTGACGACGTGTCCGGCTTTCGAGGACACCCATTCCATCCACCTGCCACAATAGTCCTGGCCGCGAAAACAGAGCGCGGCCCAGCCGCGGTCCAGCGTCGCCTTGCGCGGCAAGCCCCAGGAGTTTTGATGCTCGAACGGCCGTGCACAATGCGGATGGTCGGGGCTGTAGAACGCCGTCGCGAAGGCCAGCGAATCATCACCGCTCACGGCGCTGAGCGGCGTGCCGGCCAGCTCGCGCCATTCGCGCGTCAATTCGCCGGCCACCTGCGCGTAGAAATTCCGGCCTTCTTCGTAACCGTGATCGTTGCGATAGACGGCATGGATCGGCGCTACGACCATGACCGCAACGAGCGCGACGCCAGCCACGGTCACGGTGAGGTTGACGGTGTAGAAGCGCTCGATCGGATAGCGCGCGCCGCAAACCACGAGAACGGCGAACAGGAACAGCCCCTGCAATGCCCACAGCGACGGCAGATCAGTGCCCATCACGAGCGATGTCAGCACCGGCAACGTGATCGTGCCCATGGCGACGTAGAACAGAAGCCGCAGACCCGGGCTCATTGCAGCGAAGTCGGCCGGAAATTGCTTCAGCCGCGTGCCGGCGATCAAGACCCATAGCACGGCCGACACGCTCATGGCCGCCGCCAGCCCGAGCAGGAAGTTCCTGGCCTCGCCGAGCGAGCTTAAGGCATTGCCGTTGGCATGGGCCAGCGCATAGGTGAAAGTCGACGCCCCCGTGGCCGCGAGCCACACGACGTGCGGCGACAGCGCCGCGAGCCCGACCACCGCCGAGATCCAGGGCGAAGCGGAGGTGAAATAGGCGCGCCGCGCCGGGTGCGCCAGCGCGGCCAACGCGAAGCTCGCGACGAGAAAGATCGAATAATATTTGCCGAGCATTGCCAGCGCCGTCGTGCACCCCACCGCGACCGCCCACGACGCGGCGCGCGTCTCGAACGCGCGCAGGAAGCACCAGGTCGCCAGCGGCCAGACCGCGAGCAGCACGGCATTGGCATTGAAGCGCTGGGCATGGAATTGATAGGCCGGCGTCGGCATCAGGAGCAGCAGCACCAGGACGCGCTTGTGCCCGCTCACGAATTGCCGCGCGATCCGGTCGACGAAATACAGCGCAAGCCCGGCGTTGGCCATCGCCATCAATTGCAGCGACCAGTCGCTGAGCGGGAAGACGAAGGTCCAGCTAGCGGCAACCCAGCCGGTCAATGGCGGATGCTTGTGATAACCCCAGGCGAAATGCCGACCCAGGGTCCACGCTTCGAGCGTATCGGGATGCAGGCCGCCGCCGGCGTACGCGATCACGAGATAAAGCGTCCAGATCGCGACAAAGCAGGCGATGAGAAGCGGCACGGCCCAGCCTGTCTCGACCGCGTCCAGCCAGTGCAAGAAAGGCCGGCGCCATCGCGCCGGCGCACGATCGGACCGTTCGGCCATCGCCTGGAATGCAAAATCGAGCGGCACGGGAATCAAATGAAAGAAGGAAAAGCGATGCGCGAGGACGACACATCTATTTCAGGACAGAAACAAATAGCAACAATTGAAAACTGGAACGGTTAAAAACGCTCCGGCCTCTCAGCCAACGCAAGGTCGACAAAAGGCAACGGCGCCGCTGATGACAGCGGCGCCGCGTGGTGAGGGAGACGAAAGACGCGTGGTCTGGCCTGCCCCTACTCCGACTTGTCAATGTTCCAGAACAGCGGAGTCGCGGGACCGTCGAGCACGCCGCTGAGCGATTTGCGCCAGCCGCTCGGCAGCAGATACTGCCCCAGCGGAATGTAGATCACCTGCTCATACGCTTCCTTCTGGATGTCGGCTGCGATCTTCTTCTGCTCGTCGAGCGAGGACGCGCGGACGAAGGCGTCCTTGAGCTGCTCGATCTTGGCGTCTTCCGCCCAGCCGAACCAGCCGCCCTTCTTGCCCTGGCCGCCGATCGAGAGATTGGTGATCGGGTTGGAGACGTCGGCCGCGACCCAGTTGGTGAAGAACATGTTCCACCCGCCCTCCTTCGGCGGCTTCTGGCTGGCGCGGCGGCTCACCACGGTCTGCCAGTCGGTCGCTTGCAAATCGACCTTGAAGCCGGCCTCGCGCAGCAGCTGGGCCGCAACGATCGGCTGCGCCTTCAGCGTCGTGACATCGCCAGGGGCCATGATCACGACCGGGGTACCGTCATAGCCGGACTCGGCGAGCGCCTTCTTGGCTTCCGCCATGCCGTTGCCCTTCACCAGGGTTTCCCCGCCGACCTCGGTCGCGAGCGGCGTATCGCACACGAAGAACGCGCCACAGATCTTCTGGTACTTCGGGTTTCCGACCAGCGCGTCGAGCACGTCCTTCTGGTTTATCGCCAGCAAGGCAGCCCGGCGCACCTTCACGTTATCGAACGGCGGATGAAGGAAGTTCATCCGGCCGAGCGTCTGAAAGCCGAACTTGTTCGAGACCTCGAGCGTGAGCTCCTTGTTCGCCTCCAGTATCGGCAGCATGTCGTAGGGCAGATTTTCCATGAAATCGATGTCGCCCGACTGCAGCGCGTTCACCGCGGTCTGGGAGTCCGGCATGGTGATCCATTCGACGCGGTCGACCTTCACCACCTTGCCGCCGGAGGTCCAACTCGCCGGCTCCTTGCGCGGCACGTAATCGGTGTTCTTGACGTAGACCGCCTTCACGCCCGGCTGGAATTCCGACTGCACGAACTTGAAGGGACCCGAGCCGATCTGCTCCGGGATCTGCTTGTCCGGCGGCGTCTCGGCGAGGCGCTTCGGCATCATGAAGGCGACGCGCGAGGACGGCTTGCCGATCGAATCGAGCACGAGGCCGTAGGGCTCCTTGAGCTTCAACGTGATGGTCTTGGCGTCCGTCGCCTCGATGCTCGCGGTGAAATCCATGAGCTTCTGGCCCATGCCGTCGACCGCGGCCCAACGCTTCAGCGAGGCGACGCAGTCTTCCGCCGTGACCGGTGCACCGTCATGCCACTTCAGGCCGTCGCGCAGCGTGAAGGTGTAGGTGAGCTTGTCGTCGGAGATCTTCCAGTCCGCCATCTGCGGCTGGATCTTGAAGTTCGAATCGGTGGCCACCAGCGTGTCGTAAACCATGTAGCCATGGTCACGCGTGATGTAGGCCGTGGTGAAGATCGGATCGATGATGCGCAGATCCGAATGCATCACCGCCGTGATGGTCTTGCCGGCGGCAAACACCGGCGAGGCCATCGCCGTGGACAGCGCGACGACCGATAGCGCAAGTTTGGAGGCAAACGCGCGAGACCCCCGGCGCATGAAGTTGAACATGGAAAGTTTCTCCTGACGTGAAACTGTTCAAAGGCAGATTATTGGTTGAGCATCCGGTTCGTTCTTTGGGCGAACTAACCTCATGCAATGCCTTTATCTTTTCGAGACTTGCAGACAGTGCCGAGCGCGTCAATCCGGTTTCGCTGCAAGCCCTCGCGGCGTGTGCACGGGCTCCACAAGGATCGGTTTGGCTCTACAACACTCTCTGCCTGTCCTGCCCCGCGCCGATGCAATGCGCGTTCCATTTTCGAAGCTTGAGAGACATTGAGATGAATCCAGCCAATCTTCCCTTCGATTCCGAGGCGATGCTCCAGGGCCTGCGCGGCTGGGTGGAATGCGAGAGCCCGACCTGGGACGCGGGCGCCGTGAATCGCATGCTCGATTTCGCAGCGCAGGATATGGCCATCATGGGTGCGACCATCGAACGCATCGCCGGCCGCCGGGGCTTTGGCGACGTGATCCGCGCGCGCTTTCCCCATCCGAAGCAGGGCGAGCCCGGCATCCTGATCGCCGGGCACATGGATACCGTCCACCCGGTCGGCACCATCGAGAAGCTGAAATGGCGGCGTGAGGGCAACAAGTGCTACGGCCCCGGCATCTACGACATGAAGGGCGGCAACTATCTCTCGCTGGAAGCGATCCGGCAGCTGGCGCGCGCCGCCTTCACCACGCCGCTGCCGATCACGGTGCTCTTCACGCCCGACGAGGAAGTCGGCACGCCCTCGACCCGCGACATCATCGAGGCGGAGGCCGCGCGCAACAAATACGTGCTGGTGCCCGAGCCTGGCCGCGCCGACAATGGCGTCACCACCGGACGTTACGCCATCGCGCGTTTCAATCTCGAGGCGACGGGACGGCCGAGCCACGCCGGCGCGACGCTGTCGGCGGGACGCTCGGCGATCCGCGAGATGGCCCGGCAGATCCTCGCGATCGACGCGATGACCACGGACGATTGCACCTTCTCGGTCGGCGTCGTGCATGGCGGACAATGGGTCAATTGCGTTGCCACGACCGCCACAGGCGAGGCGCTGTCGATGGCCAAGCGCCAGGCCGACCTCGATCGCGGCGTCGAGAGGATGCTGGCGCTGTCAGGCACAACCAATGATGTCACCTTCAAGGTTACCCGCGGCGTGACGCGCCCGGTGTGGGAACCGGATGCCGGGACCATGGCGTTGTATGAAAAGGCCCGCGGCATCGCCAAGTCGCTCGGCGCCGAACTGCCGCATGCGAGTGCCGGCGGCGGCTCCGACGGCAACTTCACCGGCGCAATGGGGATCCCGACTCTCGACGGCCTAGGCGTGCGTGGTGGCAACGGACACACGCTCGAAGAGTATATCGAGGTCGAAAGCCTGGTCGAACGCGGCCGGCTGATGGCGGGGCTGCTGGCAACGCTGGAGTAATGGTGAAGCTATTCCGTGGCGTGGGCAAAGGCGCGAAGCGCCATGCCACCATTTTGGCGCGAAGCGCCATGCCACCATTTTGCTGAACGTGGTGGGCACGCTCCGCTTAGCCCACCCTACAACGACTGGCCGCACTGCAAAAGCTGTGGCCCGGATGGCACGGGAATTGCTGAAATGTTAGGCTGATGGCAGGCTTGCCGAACGCCCTGCCACGATTTGACTCTAATCTGACGGATCCAACTTGCTCGGATATCTCGTTCGCCGAATCTTCGCCGCCGTGCCCGTGATGGGCGTCGTCGCGCTGTTCGTCTTCCTGCTGCTCCGCCTCACCCCCGGCGATCCCGCCGCCATTCTCGCCGGCGACAACGCGACGCCGGAGCGGCTGGAGCGCATCCGCACCTCGCTCGGCCTCAACGAGCCCCTGATCGTGCAGTTCGTCACCTGGGTGAACAAGCTGCTGCACGGCGACCTCGGGACCTCGCTGATCTCCAACCTGCCGGTGATGAAGATGATCGGCCAGCGTGTCGAGCCGTCGATCTCGATCGCGCTGTCGACGATCATTCTCGCCGTCATCGTCGCCGTGCCCTTGGGCGTGATCGCGGCGTGGAAGCACGGGACCTGGATCGACCGCTTCGTGATGGGCCTGTCGGTGCTCGGCTTCTCCGTGCCGGTGTTCGTGGTCGGCTATGTCCTGATCGAAATCTTCGCGATCGATTTGCGCTGGGTGCCGGTGCAAGGCTTCAAGAGCATCTCGAATGGTTTCGGGCCGTTCTTCGAACGCATCATCCTGCCGACCTGCGCGCTCTCCTTCATCTACATCGCGCTGATCGCGCGCATGACCCGCGCAGCAATGCTCGACGTGCTCGGCGAAGATTACGTCCGCACCGCACGCGCCAAGGGCATCAACGAAGTCGCCGTGATGATGCGGCATGCGCTGCGCAACGCGGCGGTGCCCGTCATCACCGTCATCGGCACCGGATTTGCGCTGCTGATCTCCGGCGTCGTCGTCACCGAGAGCGTGTTCAACATTCCCGGCATCGGCCGCCTCACCGTGGACGCGGTGCTGGCGCGGGACTATCCGGTGATCCAGGCGATGATCCTGCTGACGTCGCTGATCTATGTCGTCGTCAATCTCCTGATCGACGTCGCCTATACGCTGCTCGATCCCCGGATCCGGTACTGAGGCAAGGGTAAGAACAAGAATGTCGGTTGATAGCCTCCCCCAGTCGTCCATTCCGATCACGTCGCCGCTGCGGCCGCGGTTCGGATTTCTTACCTCGACGCCGATCATCGCGACGGCCACGGTCTGCCTCGCGCTGGTCGTGGTGATCTCGATCGTGGCGCCGCTGATCGCGCCGCATGATCCGATCCAGCTCGCGCCGTCGCAGCGGCTCAAACCGTCGTCGGCGCAGTTCCTGCTCGGCACCGACGCCTACGGACGCGACCTGCTGTCGCGTGTCATCTATGGCGGCCGCATCTCGCTCCTGATCGGCATCGGTTCGGCGATTCTCTCCGTCGCCATTGGCCTTGCGATCGGTCTCGTCTCCGGCTTCTTCAAGCTGGTCGATGCCGTGATGATGCGGATCATGGACGGCCTGATGGCGATGCCGAGCATCCTGCTCGCGATCGCCGTGGTGTCGCTCTCCGGCGCCAGCCTCTGGACCGTGCTGATCGCGATCACCATTCCGGAGATCCCGCGCGTGGCGCGCCTGGTGCGCTCGGTGGTGCTGTCGGCGCGCGAGGAGCCTTACGTCGAGGCGGCGATCTCGGTCGGCTCCAGCCTGCCGAAGATCATGTGGCGGCATTTGATGCCGAACACGATCGCGCCGCTGATCGTCCAGGGCACGTATGTCTGCGCCTCCGCGATCCTGACCGAGGCCATTCTCTCCTTCCTCGGCGCCGGCATCTCACCGGAGACGCCGACATGGGGCAATATCATGGCCGAGGGCCGCCAGTACTTCCAGCTCAAGCCGTCGCTGATCTTCTGGCCGGGCCTGCTGCTCTCGATCGCCATCCTCAGCATCAATTTGATCGGCGATGCCGCCCGCGACGCCCTCGATCCGCGCATGAAGCAGCGGGAGGGGAAGTGATTTGTTTCGCCGGCCCATCCCCTTGTTCCGTCATTGCGAGCGAAGCGAGGCAATCCGGTCTGCCTCCGCGGAAAGATTCTGGATTGCTTCGTCGCCAGCGCAAAATTGCTTTGCAATTTTGTCGCGGGCTCCTCGCAATGACGATGGAGTGACCTGATGACCAACACCATCCTCGACATCAACAATCTCGTCGTCTCCGTCGGCAAGAAGCCGGGCGGGCCGAAGATCATCGACGGCATCTCGATCCAGGTGCGCGAGCGCGAGACGCTGTGCCTCGTCGGCGAAAGCGGCTCGGGCAAGTCGGTGACCTCCCTCACCACGATGGGCCTGTTGCCCAAGGGCACGCTGGTGCCGACCGGCGGCAGCGTCAAGCTGGTCGGCGAGGAGCTGCTCACCGCGACCGACCGCCGCCTGCGCCAGCTCCGCGCCACGCAGATGGCGATGATTTTTCAGGAGCCGATGACCGCGCTCAATCCGGTCGTGCCGGTCGGCCGCCAGATCGACGAAGTCCTGCGCGCCCATACCGATCTCGACGCCAAAACACGGAAGAAGCGCATCCTCGATATGATGGAGCAGGTGCGCCTGCCGCAGGTCGAGCGCATCTTCGCCTCCTACCCGCACCGCCTCTCCGGCGGCCAGCGCCAGCGCATCATGATCGCAATGGCCCTGGTGCTCGAACCAAAGCTCCTGATCGCGGACGAGCCGACCACTGCGCTCGACGTCACCACGCAGAAGCAGATTTTGACCCTGATCCGCGATCTCCAGCGCGATCACGGCACGGCGGTGCTGTTCATCACCCACGACATGGGCGTGGTCGCGGAGATCGCCGACCGCGTCGCGGTGATGCGGCAAGGCCGCCTGGTCGAGACCGGTCCGCTCGAGACCGTGCTGCGCAATCCAACCATGGAGTACACCCGGAACCTGCTCGCCTCGGTGCCGAGCCTGGTGCCGCGGTCGCCGCGCGAGGAGACCCGTGAGCCGGTGGTGCTGGAGGCCAACGACCTCAGCAAGGTCTACAAGGAGCGCGCCTTCTTCGGCAAAGGCCGCGAGGTCGTCGCCGCCGACAAGGTGACGCTGACGCTGCGCAAGGGCCGCACGCTCGGCATCGTCGGCGAGAGCGGCTCGGGCAAGTCGACGGTCGCGCGCTGCATCGTCCGCCTGATCGATCCGACCTCCGGCGGCGTGCGCCTCGCCGGCCGCGAGATCGCCGACATCTCGCGCCGCCTGCTCCAGCCGCACCGGCAGAAGATCCAGATCGTGTTCCAGGATCCCTACCGCTCGCTCAATCCGCGCGTCACCGTCGGCGAGAGCATCGCGGAAGGCCCGATCAATTACGGCGTGGCACACACTGACGCGATGAAGCGGGCGCGCGAGCTGCTGGAGCTGGTCGGCCTGCCCGCCGATGCGGTGTCGCGCTATCCGCATCAGTTCTCCGGCGGGCAGCGCCAGCGCATCGCCATTGCCCGTGCGCTCGCGCTCGATCCCGACGTGCTGGTCGCGGACGAAGCGGTCTCCGCGCTGGACGTCTCCGTGCAGGCGCAGGTGCTGGAACTGCTGGACGAGATCCAGAAGCGGCTCGGCATTGCCATCCTGTTCATCACCCACGATCTGCGCGTCGCCGCACAAATCTGCGACGAGGTCGTGGTGATGCAGCACGGCCGCGTCGTCGAACAGGGTCCCGCCGCCGAAGTGCTGACGCACCCGAAGGAGGCCTACACCAAGGCGCTGCTAGATGCGGCTCCGGGGCGCGACTGGGACTTTGCGAACTTCCGGCCGGTGGCAGAGGGCGTGGGGGCGAGCGCGTAAAAATCTCCCCGCTGTCGTCCTGGCGAAAGCCAGGAGCCATTACCCCGCGAGAAGTTTGGCGAAGACTCATCGCTCGGGACTAGCAGCGCACACCATAGATAGACCTCGCGGTATGGGTCCTGGCCTTCGCCAGGACGACACCGGAGGTATGGCAGATGGCTCCTCTCACAACACCCCACCGCATCCGCAGCATTCCCAAAACGATCTGACCCTATGCATGGCGCGATTGCTTCCCACCTTGCTCTCGCGGCAAAGCAGAGGCTAACGTCGCGCACTTTCAATGGCCTGGACTGAGTAATGACACGCATCGCCGTCGGCGGCTTCCTGCACGAGACTAACACCTTCGCTCCGACCAAGGCGACGTTCGCCGACTTCCAGCATGGCGGCGGCTGGCCGGCGATGACTGAAGGCGCCGACGTGCTGAAGGTGATGCGGCGCATCAATGTCGGTCTCGCCGGCTTCGTCGACAGCGCTGAAGTACACGATTGGGAACTCATTCCAACGATCGCCTGCGGTGCGAGCCCGTCGGCGCATGTCACCAAGGATGCTTTCGAGCGCATCGTGAAGGTGATGGTCGACGGCATCGCAGCCGCCGGTCCGCTCGATGCCGTCTATCTCGACCTGCACGGGGCGATGGTAACCGAACATCTCGACGATGGCGAAGGCGAGATCTTGGCGCGCGTGCGCCGCGTCATCGGCAAGGATGTTCCGCTGGTCGCGAGCCTCGACCTGCACGCCAACGTCACGCCCGAGATGATCGAGCACGCCGACGCGCTGATCGCCTACCGCACCTATCCGCATGTCGACATGGCTGCGACCGGCCGCGCCTGCGCAAAACATCTGGCGCTGCTGCTGAAGACCAAGCAGCGCTTCGCAAAGGCGTTCCGGCAGTTGCCGTTCTTGATCCCGATCAGCTGGCAGTGTACCAACGACCAGCCCACCCAATGCATCTACGAGAGGCTCGCCGCGCTGGAGAGCGATGCGGTTCCGACGTTGTCCTTCGCACCGGGCTTCCCCGCAGCCGATTTCCGCGATTGCGGACCGAGCGTGTTCGCCTATGGCAAGACGCAAGCCGACGCCGATCGCGCGGCGGATGCGCTTCTCAAGCTGATCGAGAGCCACGAGGACGATTTCGACGGCAAGATCTGGTCACCCGACGAATGCGTGCGCCACGCGATGGAGCTTTCCAAGAGCGCGAGCAAGCCGATCATCATCGCCGACACCCAGGACAATCCCGGCGCGGGCGGGGATTCCGACACCACAGGCATGCTGCGCGCGCTGGTGCGCAACAACGCGAGCGCCGCGACGGGGGCGATCTACGATCCGGTCTCGGCCAAGGCGGCGCATGAAGCCGGCGTCGGCGCCACCGTGACGCTGTCGCTCGGCGGCAAATCCGGCATCCCCGGCGACGAGCCCTATCGCGAGACCTTCGTCGTCGAAAAGCTCTCCGACGGCCGCTTCATCGCGCCCGGTCCTTATTATGGCGGCCGCGAGATGGAGATGGGCCCCTCCGCAGCCTTGCGCATCGGTGACGTCCGCGTCGTCGTCTCCTCGCACAAGGCGCAACTCGCCGACCAGGCGATGTACCGCTATGTCGGCATCGAGCCGACCGCGCAGAAGATCCTGGTCAACAAGAGCTCGGTGCACTTCCGCGCCGATTTCGAGCCGATCGCGGAGAAGCTGCTGATCTGCGCCGCCCCCGGCGCGATGCCGGCCGACACCGCCTCCCTGCCCTGGACGCGCCTGCGGCCGGGCATCCGCATCAAGCCGAACGGCCCCGCCTTCCATCCCCCATCACGCTAACCGGACAGGACACATGCCCACGATCGACCGCATCGACGGCTATGCCGACGAACTCACTGCTATCAGGCGCGACCTCCACGCCCATCCCGAGATCGGGTTCGAGGAAGTGCGCACCTCCGGTATTGTCGCCGACAAGCTGAAGAGCTGGGGCATCGAGGTGCATCGCGGTCTCGGCGGCACCGGCGTGATCGGCGTCATCAAGGGCAAGGGGACGAGCGGCAAGCGCATCGGCCTGCGCGCCGACATGGACGCGCTGCCGATGGAGGAGAACACCAATCTGAAATGGAGCTCGAAGATCCCCGGCCGCTTCCACGGCTGCGGTCATGACGGCCACACCACCATGCTGCTCGGCACCGCGCGCTACCTCGCCGAGACCAGGAATTTCGACGGCACTGTGCACCTGATCTTCCAGCCGGCCGAGGAAGGCCTCGGCGGCGCCCGCGCGATGATCAAGGACGGCCTGTTCGAGAAATTCCCCTGCGACGAGCTCTACGGCCTGCACAACGCGCCCGATCTCAACCATGGCGAGATCGCGATCCTGCCGGGTCCGGCGATGGCCAGCGCCGACTTCTTCGACCTCCGCATCACCGGCTATGGCGCGCATGGCGCGATGCCCGAGCGGTCCAAGGACGCGGTGATCATCGCGACCACGCTGGCGCAGGCGATCCAAACCATCGTCAGCCGCAACGTCGAGCCGCTGCAGTCCGCCGTCATTTCGATCACCCAGATCCATGCCGGCTCCGCCTACAACGTCATCCCCGGCGAAGCGCATCTCTGCGGCACCATCCGCACCTTCTCGGATGAAGTTCGCGCCCTGATCAGCGAGCGCATCCGCACGATCTGTGCCGGCATAGCAGCTGCGTTCCAGTGCACGATCGAAGCCGACATCCGCGACACTTTTGGCGTCCTGATCAACCAGGTCGAGCAGTCCAAGGTGGTCGAGGAGGTCGCGCGCACGGTGGTCGATCCCGCCAACGTGATCACCCGCGCCCAGCCGAAGATGGGCAGCGAGGATTTTGCCGACATGCTGCAGACCATTCCCGGCGCCTATTTCTGGGTTGGCCACGACGGCTCGGTGCCCGTGCACAATCCCGGCTTCGTGCTCGACGACAAGATCCTGCCGATCGGCGCCAGCATGTTCGCCCGCATCATCGAGACCCGCATGCCGGTGGGTAGCCATGCATAAAAAGAGCGCCGAAGAGACGGTCACCTCGCTGCATGATCTGTCCGCGGTCGATCTGATCGCGGGCTATCGCGCCAAGCAGTTCTCGCCGAGCGAGGTGCTGGAGGACGTGCTTGCGCACGTCGCGGCGTGGGAACCGCATCTGAAAGCGCTCTATGCATTCGACCCCGAGGCCGCGCGCGAGGCCGCGAAGGCCTCGACCGCGCGCTGGACCGGCGGCGAGCCGTCCGGCGCGCTCGACGGCGTGCCTGTCACGGTGAAGGACAATATCGCGACCAAGGGCGTGCCGGTGCCGCTGGGCGCTGCCAGCGTCAAGCTGGTGCCGGCCGAGAAGGACGCGCCTCCCGCCGCGCGGCTGCGCGAGGCCGGTGCGATCATCTTCGCCAAGACCACCATGCCCGATTACGGCATGCTGTCCTCCGGTCTCTCCAGCTTCCACGCGCTCGCGCGCAATCCCTGGGACCTCTCCAAGAACCCCGGCGGCTCCAGCGCGGGCGCCGGTGCTGCCGCGGCAGCCGGCTATGGTCCGTTGCATCTCGGCACCGATATCGGCGGCTCGGTGCGCCTGCCCGCGGGTTGGTGCGGCCTCGTCGGCCTGAAGCCGAGCTTTGGCCGCGTGCCGATCGATCCCACCTACGTCGGCCGCGTCGCCGGACCCATGACCCGCACGGTCGATGATTGCGCGCTGATGATGAGCGCGATTGCAAAACCCGACCGGCGCGACGGCATGAGCCTGCCGGCCGAGCCCCTCAACTGGAAGGGGCTGGAGAAGTCTCCGCGCAAACTGCGCATCGGCTTGATGCTCGATCCCGGCGTCGGCATGCCGCTGGACAAGCCGGTGCGCGAGGTCGCCGTGAAGGCGGCCAAGGCGTTCGAATCCGCCGGCGCCGTCGTCACCGAGGTCGACGGCATCCTCACCCGCGAGATGCTCGACGGCCTCGACAATTTCTGGCGTGCACGGATGTGGGACGATCTGTCCAAGCTGACGCCGGCCGAGCAGGCCAAGGTGCTGCCCTACATCTTCAAGTGGGGCGAGTCCGGCGCCAAGCTGTCCGGCGTCGACGTCATCCGCGGCTTCAACCAGACCATGGCGATCCGCGCGGCCGCAGGAAAACTGTTCTGCGAGCTCGATTATGTGGTCTCGCCGACCGCCCCGAACGTGAACTATCCGGTGGAATGGGCCTCGCCGACCAACGATCCGATGAAGCCGTTCGAGCACATCGCCTATACCGTGCCGTGGAATATGTCGGAGAACCCTGCGATCTCCGTCAACGGCGGCTTCGACGCCAAGGGTTTTCCCATCGGCGTGCAGATCGTCGGCCGCCGCTTCGACGATATCGGAGTGCTCGGCATTGCCAAGGTGTTTGAGGGTCTGCGCGGGGCGCAGCGGCCCTGGCCCAAGCCGCCGGGGCGGTAAGACGCTCTCCTCATCCCGGGAAGCGCGCCCTTTAGGCGCAAGCCCGAATGACTTGGGACGGGCAGCATGCGGAGCCTCTCTTGCTTACCCTCCCCTGGAGGGGCCCTGGAGGGGGAGGGTCGGCTCACATTGAGCGGAGCGAAATGTGAGACGGGGTGGGGTGACGGTCTCTCCGCGTCCGACCGTGCCCGAGAGGAGAGATCACCCCACCCCGCTCGCGCTACGCGCGATCGACCCTCCCCCTACAGGGGAGGATAAGCCTCTGCCGCTCACGCAGTGAAAAGAACAACGGAAGGAAACCACCATGGCGTATGAGACGATCAAATACGAGGTTGCCGAGCAGATCCTCACCATTACGCTGAACCGGCCCGACAAGCTCAACGCCTTCAACGCGCAGATGCAAGCAGAGTTGATCGGCGCGTTCGACGCCGCCGACAAGGACGACAATGTTCGCGCCATCATCGTCACCGGGGCCGGCCGCGGTTTTTGCGCGGGCGCCGATCTCTCCTCCGGCGCCGACACGTTCGACCGCGACGCGCGCCGCGGGCCGGTGAAGCGCTTCGCCGACGGCAAGGTCGATTATAGCGATTCGCAGGTGCGCGATGGCGGCGGTCAGGTCACGCTACGCATCTTCAAATGCCTGAAGCCGGTGATTGCCGCGGTGAACGGCCCCGCGGTCGGCATCGGCGTCACCATGCAGCTCGCCATGGACATCCGCATCGCCTCGGACGCCGCGCGCTTCGGCTTCGTGTTCTCCCAGCGCGGCATCGTGCCGGAGGCCGCCTCGAGCTGGTTCCTGCCGCGCATCGTCGGCATCTCGCAGGCCTTGGAATGGTGCTATTCGGGCCGCGTCTTCCCGGCACAAGAGGCGCTTGCGGGGCGTCTCGTCAGCAAGGTCGTCGCGCCGGATGATCTCCTGCCAACCGCGCGCGCACTTGCCAAGGAATTTGCCGCCAAGACCGCGCCGGTATCGATCGCCCTGATCCGCCAGATGATGTGGCGCATGATGGGCGCAGACGATCCGATGGAGGCCCACAAGGTCGACAGCCGCGGCATCTATGCCCGCGGCCGTTCGGAGGACGTGAAGGAAGGCGTGGTGTCGTTCCTGGAGAAGCGTCCGGCGCAGTTCAAGAACAAGGTGTCCAGCGATATGCCGGATTATTTCCCGTGGTGGACCGAGCGGGAGTACAAGTGAGGCTCTCGTAGCAACCATTAAACGCCGAGGAGTTTTTCAGTCCACGGCGTTCCGCGTTGCACGACGGTGTTGGCATAGATGAGCAGCTTGCGCGCGCATGCGATGAGAGCGGCATTGTGAGCCTTTCCGGCCGCAGTCAGGCGGGCATAGAGGGCCATGACGGCCTTATTCCAGCGGAAGGCCGCAGGCAGGGCTGCCGCAAACAGAGAGCGACGCAGGCGAGCGCGGCCGCCGGCGATACGGCGTTGGCCCGTGTACTGCCCGCTATCGTTGTCGAAGGGAGCCAGCCCGGCAAGGGCTGCGACTTCCTCCCGGCTGACACGGCCGAGTTCAGGCATGCGGACCAGGAGGGCCAGTGCCGTGCGCTCACCGATCCCGGGAATGCTCATCACGAGGTCAAGGCGGACAGCGAGATCGTGGTGAGCGCGTAGTTGCTTGGCGATGTGACGGATTTGGGAGAGCCGCCTTGCCTTCAACCGGGCAATGTCATCCAGCACGATGCGGCGTAGCCCAGGCTTATCGAGATGCTCGAGCCGGGTCTTGAAGCGCTTGATGTCGTCCTCGATCTGCTCGAGGAAGGTGAGCTGCTCGGCGAGCTCCGCCAAGCGCGGATCCGGCGCACTCCTCACCTCTTCGAGCGATGCCGCGCAGGCAGCAATCAGCGCGGCATCCAGCGTATCGTTCTTGGCGCGACGCAATCGGGAGCGGCCGAACGCCTTGACCTGGATCGGCTGCAGCACCAGCACGATGACGCCGGCCGCACGCAAATGCTCCACTACCCCACGCTCGTAACCGCCGGTCGCTTCGATCCCGACTCGCTTGACGCCAGCTTTGGTCAGCAGTTGCACCAGCTTCCGCCAACCGGGAAGGTCGTTGGCGACCTCCCAACCCTCGTCTCGACCATGAACTACAATGTCGAGCTTCGCCTTGGACGTATCGATTCCCGCTGTCGTCGTGCTAGTCTGTGCCATCTTCGTCGACCCTGCCTTGTGAAGCGAACCTGATTGTTCCGGCAACCATCCGGGTCCGATGAAGGTGCTGGCGCGATCCTGCTACGGGGCAGCCACAAACTGCTCAGGGTGGGCGCGATCCGATCGCCAGCGGCCTGCCGCGGGTTGCAGCCGCGGCAGGCCATTCCTCACGGAACACGCCGACAATATCTGATTGCGCTATTACAAGGGTGGGCAAAGGCGCATCGCGCCGTGCCCACCATCTACCCGCAACCGAAACCAGAATGGTGGGCACGCTTCCGCCTTCGCTCTCCGCGCTACGGCGGACAAGTCGCTTTGCCCACCCTACGGCACTGCAGGGCGTAACCCACCTCTTTGCTTTCCGCTCTGGTAGAAGTGGTGGATTACGCCAGCGGACTGCGCTTCGCGCAGCCGCGGTTCAGCGGCACCGTCAATCCATAATCAGCGCGACGCGCCCAATCGCCTTGCGCTCGATCAGCAACCGCATCGCCTTCGCATAGTCTTCCAGCGGCAGGCGATGCGAGACGTTCGGGCGCAGCTTGCCTTCCTCCGCCCATTGCAGCAGTGCCTTCAGGCGCACTTCGCCGAGCGCGGGATTTCTCCGCACGGCCTCGCCGGCGCGCACCCCCAACACGCTGGCGCCCTTGATCAGCAGCAGATTGGTCTTGGCCGAACCGATGCCGCCGGTGAAGCCGATCACCAGAAGCCGCGCGCCCCAGGCGATGCAGCGCATCGAATCCTCGAAAACCTGGCCGCCGACGGGATCGAACACGACATCGGCGCCGCGGCCGTCGGTGATGCGCTTGACGGCATCGCGAAACGGCTCGCGATCGTAGCGGACGAGATGATCGGCGCCGCGCGATTTCGCGATCGCCAGCTTCTCGTCGCTGGAGGCGGTCGCAATCACGGTCGCGCCCAGCATCTTGCCGATCTCGACGGCGGCAAGGCCGACGCCGCCGCCGGCGCCGTGCACCAGCAACACCTCGCCCGGCGCGACCCGGCCGCGATCGATCAGTGCATGATAGGCCGTGCCGTGGCCGGCGAGATAGGTCGCAGCTTCCGCATAGTCGAACGTGGACGGCTTGGGGGTGAGCTGCGACGGCGTCACCACCGCCTCATCGGTGAAGGCGCCGTGGCGCATCTTCACGATGACCTTGTCGCCGACGGCAACGCCCCCCGCCTCCGCCCCCACTTCGATCACGTCCCCGGCGGCTTCCATGCCGGGCGTGAACGGCAGCTCCGGCTTGAGCTGATATTCGCCCGCCGCCATCAGCACATCGGGAAAGTTCAGGCCGGCAGCGCGGATCGCAACGCGCACCTCGCCATGCCCAAGCGGCGGCGACGGAAACTCTTCCAGCCGCAACGTCTCGGGCGCGCCGAGTTCGCGGCAAACGACAGCCCGCACCATCAGGCCGCACTCGCCCTTTGACGCTGCAGCGCCTCGCGGATCAGCGGCAGGCGGTCATTGCCGAAATACATGTCGGTCTTGCCGACGAAGATCGTCGGCGAGCCGAAACCGCCACGCGCGACGACCTCCTCCATATTCGCCTTGAGCTGGTCCTTGATGCCCTGCTCCGCGATGCCGGCGAAGAATTTTTGCTCGTCGATACCCACCTTCTTGCAGATCTCGGCCAGCACCGCGTCCTGCGAGATGTCCTTGTCCTCGCCCCAATAGGCCTCGAACACGGCGGTGGCGAATGGCACCATGTCCTTGCCCAGCCAGATGCAGCCACGCATCGCCTTGACGCTGTTCACCGGAAACACCGTCGGCGGCATCTTGATCGACAGGCCAGCCGAGCGGGCCCAGTCGGCGAGGTCCTTCTTCATGTAGCGCGCCTTCAGCGGCACCGGCTTCTCCCGCTGCGCATAGACACTCGGGTTGACGGTATTGAAGATGCCGCCCACCAGGATCGGCCGCCAGATGATCTCCGCGCCGAGCTCTTTCGCGAGCGGCTGGATGTTGTGGAAGGCGAGATAGGTCCAGGGGCTGGAACAGTCGAAGAAGAATTCGATCATGGCGTTTCCGGTCCGGCGTCGCGGGTTTGACGACTTTTGTCGTTCTGTACCTCGACGTTAAGACATGGCAGGAAGGGGCGCAACACAACCCGCCGGGAGGCCGCCATGCTGTTTCCAACCACGATCGCCGGCTCCTTGCCGAAGCCGGAATGGCTCGCCGAGCCCAACATGCTCTGGGCGCCCTGGAAGTCGCAGGGCGAAGAGCTCTTGCGCGCCAAGCGCGACGCGACACTGATCTGGTTGAAGATTCAGGAGGACGCCGGCATCGACATCGTCACCGAGGGCGAGCAGGCCCGCCAGCATTTCGTGCACGGCTTCCTGGAGAAGATCGAAGGCATCGACTTCGCCCACAAGGTCGAGATGGGCATCCGCAAGGACCGCTACAAGGCGATGGTGCCGCAGGTGGTCGCTCCGCTCCGGCTCAAGGGCCGCGTTCATGCCGACGAGGCGCGCGTTGCGCGCTCGCACACGAAGAAGAAGCTGAAATTCACCCTGCCCGGCCCGATGACCATCATCGACACGATTGCGGACCGATATTACGGCGACCGCGTCAAGATGGCGTTCGCCTTCGCCGAGCTGCTAAACGAGGAGGCCAAGGCGCTCCAGGCCGACGGCGTCGATCTCGTGCAGTTCGATGAGCCCGCCTTCAACGTCTATATGGACGAGGTCAACGACTGGGGCATCAAGGCGCTGGAGCGCGCGGCGCAGGGCCTCTCCTGCGCCACCGCCGTGCACATCTGCTACGGCTACGGCATCAAGGCCAACACCGACTGGAAGGAGACGCTCGGCAGCCAATGGCGGCAGTATGAGCAGATCTTTCCGGCGATCGACGCCAGCCCGATCCAGCAGGTCGCGATCGAGTGCCGCAATTCGAAGGTGCCGCTCGACCTGCTGGCGCTGCTCAAGACCAAGATCGTGCAGGCCGGCGTGATCGACGTCGCCAGCGATACGGTGGAAACCGCCGAGGACGTCGTGAAGGTGATCGAGGCGGTATCGAAATTCGTCCCCAAGAGCAACATCATCGCCACCACCAATTGCGGCATGGCGCCGATGCGGCGGGAGATCGCGGAAGCCAAGCTGGCGGCGCTCGGCGCAGGAGCCGCGCTGGCCCGCGAGAAACTCGGGTAATGGCAAAGGCGGGCGCTGCGCTAAGGCAGCGCCGTCGGATGCAACACTGGCGCGTAGCCGGCGTTCAATGTGCGCAGCGTTGAGGGCGGCGTCAGCAACGCCGCTTCGCTGAGCTGACGCTCGACCGCGCTATAGCCCGCCGGTGACCACAGCAGGGCCCTGCCCTGCGTCACCAGAAAGCTCTCCGCACCCTGCTGAACCATCGCACCGGCGGGAAGCTGGTGCAGCGGCACCAGCAGCGCGTGCAGTCGTTTCCTACCGTGATCGAGCCGCTCGTGATGCAGTACCGTGTCGATGTCGTGCATGCGGACGCTGTGCACGCGATTGCCCTTCTCCCATGCGGCCCGGAAGCGATTGGCATCGTCGCGGCGGCAATAGAAGCAGGGGCGATGGCCGGCGGCGAGCGCAGTGGCCTCGTCCAGGAAGAACAGCTCGGTCCAGCTGCGCTGTGCCATCACCTCGCGGCGCCGGCCACGGAATTCGCAAGTGCAGGTGAGCCAGGCCGACGACGACCAGCGCTTCTTCAGCAGCGTCTTCGTCGCGGGATCATGGATGATGCCGCGGTTGCCGGTGAACAGGCCGCGATGAGGGGTGGCGATGATGTCGCCTGTCGGCGTGACGCGGTTTTGCAGGGGCATAGCTCCCTCCGCCCGTCATTGCGAGCGAAGCGAAGCAATCCAGAAATGCATCCGCGGAAGCAGTCTGGATTGCTTCGTCGCTTCGCTCCTCGCAATGACGGCGATAGTCACGCCGCCCCATCTCGCAGCGGCGGATGATAGGACAGCGCGGTGTCCCAGGGGAAGAAGATCCAGGTGTCCTGCGACACTTCCGTGATGAAGGTATCGACCAGCGGACGGCCCATCGGCTTGGCATAGACCGTGGCGAAATGCGCGTCGGGCAGCATCTCGCGCACCAGCTTGCCGGTCTTGCCGGTGTCGACGAGGTCGTCGACGATCAACAGCCCTTTGCCGGTGCCGCCGCCGAGCTTCATCGCCGCCTCGGAAATTCCCTTGAGGACCTGGAGCTCGCCCTGCTTGTTATGCTCGTAACTGGCGATGCAGACCGTATCGATGACGCGCACGCCGAGCTCGCGCGCCACGATCGCGGCTGGCACCAGGCCGCCACGGGTGATCGCGATCACCGCATGGAACGGGCCGACCTCGTTCAGCCGCCAGGTCAGCGCCCGGCAATCGCGGTGGAACTGGTCCCACGAGACCGGGAAGGCCTTGCCCGCCCGCTCCTGCGCGCTCAGTTCCGGTGCTTCACCAGCCATTGTCGTCTCCTGCTTCGTCAAACGTCCAGCAAGCTGGGCGCTTTAGCGGGTGATGTTCAATCCCGCCAGCATTTCCTTCACCGCCGCCATCGCCGCCGCGAGCTTCTCCGCATCGCGCGAGCGCACCACGAGATTGGTGTTGGGCCTCTGCTCTTCGTCCATGAAGGGATAGCTGCCGATGATGGTGTCGGGGTGAGCGGCGGCAATGGCCCGCAGCGGACTGCCGATGTCCCCCTCGCGCGCATTGGCGCGGACCGATTCGGAGAGCATACGCACGCCGGATTTCAGCTTGGGCGAGACGATGTCCATCATCGCCTGCATGATCGAGGGCACGCCGGCCATCACGATGACATTGCCGATCTTGAAGCCGGGGGCGAGGATGGTGGCGCTCTGGATCAGCTCGGCACCATCAGGGATGCGGGCCATGCGCAAGCGGGCCTCGTTGAGATCCTGCTCGCTCCAGCGCTCGCGGAAGCGGGCGACCACCTCCGGGTGATGGTCGATGCCGACGCCGAAGGCCTTGGCAACGCTGTCGGCAGTGATGTCGTCATGGGTCGGGCCAATGCCGCCAGTGGTGAAGACATAGGTGTAGCGTTGCCGCAGTGCATTCAACGCGGCGATGATGTCGTCCTCCTCGTCGGAGACGATCCGCACTTCCTTCAGGTCGATGCCGATATTGGTCAGATATTCGGCGATGAAGCCGATGTTCTTGTCCTTGGTCCGGCCGGACAGGATTTCGTCCCCAATGACCAGAATGCCCGCCGTGACGATCTCGCTCATAAAACTGTCCCTCACCTGTGGCGCCGACTTTGCCGAGGTAACGCGTTCAAGTCACGCGGTTTTGCTGCCGAAATAAGCAGTCCTCAGCCATTTTTTCAGGCAAGCCGCCGGGCATCCCCGGCAAATGCCCATCCTCCATGCTTATCGCGCTGGCCCGCCCCTTGCTACCACATGAAAGTCATGCACTCTTGCCGCATGGCCACGGAAACAAATCGGGATCTATGGCAATCGCGTTTGATGAAATGAATATTCCCGGCGGGGACCTTCGCCCCGCCTATCAGGAGCTGGCGCGCTGGCTCAAGGAGACGCCTCCCGAGGCGCTCGAATATCGCCGCCAGGAGGCCGAGCTCCTGTTCCGCCGCATCGGCATCACCTTTGCGGTCTATGGCGAAGCCGAGGCGACCGAGCGCCTGATCCCGTTCGACGTGATCCCGCGGATCATGTCCGGCAAGGAATGGGCGCTGCTGGAGAAGGGCCTGAAACAGCGCGTGCGCGCGCTCAACATGTTTCTGCGCGACATCTATCACGGCCGCGACATCCTTCGCGCCGAGATCGTGCCCGACGATCTGATCTTCCAGAACCCAGTGTTCCGGCCCGAGATGAACGGCCAGCAGGTGCCGCACGACGTCTACGTGCACATCGCCGGCATCGACATCGTCCGTGTCGACGCAGAAGACTTCATCGTGCTGGAGGACAACGCGCGGACGCCCTCGGGCGTGTCCTACATGCTGGAAAACCGCGAGATCATGATGCGGCTGTTCCCGGATCTGTTCGCCCGCCACAAGGTTGCGCCGGTCGAACGCTATCCGGACGAGCTGCTCGCCGCGCTGCGCTCGGTCGCGCCGCAAAGTGCTTCCGGCGAGCCGACCGTCGCCCTGCTCACGCCCGGCGTCTACAACTCGGCCTATTACGAGCATTCCTTCCTCGCCGACAAGCTCGGCATCGAGCTGGTCGAGGGGCGCGACCTCATCGTCAAGAACAATGAAGTGTTCATGCGGACCACAGAAGGGTTGAAGCGGGTCGACGTGATCTATCGCCGCGTCGATGACGATTTCCTCGACCCCCTCACCTTCCGCCCCGATTCCGTGCTCGGCGTGCCCGGCCTGATGTCGGCCTATGCGGCCGGCAACATCACGCTCGCCAACGCGGTCGGCACCGGTATCGCCGACGACAAGGCAATCTACTCGTACATGCCCGATATCGTAAAATTCTATCTGGGCGAGGAGCCGATCCTGAAGAACGTGCCGACCTGGCGCTGCCGCGAGCCGAAGGATCTCGCGTATGTGCTGGACAATCTCGGCGAGCTCGTCGTCAAGGAAGTCCATGGCTCCGGCGGCTACGGCATGCTGATCGGCCCCGCCGCGACCAAGGCCACCATCGAAGCCTTCCGCGAGAAGCTGAAGCGTGAGCCGGAAGGCTTCATCGCACAGCCGACGCTGGCGCTCTCGACCTGCCCGACCTGCACGGCGTCAGGCCTCGCGCCGCGCCATGTCGACCTGCGGCCCTTCGTGCTCACGGGGAGCAAGCGCACCACGATCGTGCCTGGCGGGCTGACACGCGTCGCACTGAAGGAAGGCTCCCTGGTGGTCAATTCGAGCCAGGGCGGCGGCACCAAAGACACCTGGATTTTGGACGAGTAGAGAGATGCTGTCGCGTACCGCCGAAAACCTCTACTGGCTCGCCCGCTACGTCGAACGGGCCGAGTATCTCGCGCGCACCATCGATGCGACCTTGCGCGTCACCGCGCTTCCCGCCGCCTATATCGGCAAGACCAATGAATGGGACTCGGCGCTGCTCACCGCCGGCGTCGCCGCCAGCTTCTATCAGCAATATGAGGAAGCCAACGAGCACAACGTCGTCGACTATCTCTCGTTCTCGGCGGACAACCCGTCCTCGATCCGGAACTGCATCGAGGCAGCGCGGCTGAACTCGCGCTCGGTGCGCACGGCGCTGACCAGCGAGATGTGGGACACCATCAACTCGGCCTGGATCGAGCTTCAGGCGGTCTGGAGCAAGGGCACCTCGACGCGCGAGGACCTCGCCAAATTCCTGCGCTTCGTGCAGGAGACCTCGCTGCGCTTCGATGGCTCGGCCTATCGGACCATGCTGCGCAACGATGCCTACTGGTTCTCGCGGATGGGCGTGCATCTCGAACGCGCCGACAACACCGCGCGCATCCTCGATGTGAAGTATCACGTGCTATTGCCCGAGGAGGAGCATGTCGGCGGCCCGCTCGACTTCTATCAGTGGAGCTCCATCCTGCGCTCGGTCTCGGCGCTGACGGCCTATCATTGGGTCTACCGCGAGACGCTGAAACCCTGGCTGATTGCAGACCTGCTCATCCTCAACGACACGCTGCCGCGCTCGCTGGCAAGCTGCTACGGCAATCTCGTGCGCAACCTCGACCAGATCGGCGTCGCCTATGGCCGCCAGGGCCCGGCCCAGCGCCACGCCCGCGGCATCCGCAACCGGCTGGAACACAGCAACATGAACGACATTTTCCAGCACGGCGTGCATGAATTCATTCAGGAATTCATCGCGGACAATTCCAGACTGGGCGAAATCATCACGAAGCAGTATTTGATCTGATGGCCCTCGACTGACGAAATGGGATATCGTCATGGCCGGGCTTGTCCCGGCCATCCACGTTCTTGCTTTCACGCGACGAGGAAGAACGTGGATGCCCGGGACAAGCCCGGGCATGACCAGCTTCTTCGCGGGAGCAGTCGGGCTAACCACTAATTGCACGGTCCACCATGCGCCTGCGAATCCAGCACACCACGACCTATCGCTACGAGCCGCCGGCCACCAGCGTGATCCAGATCCTGCGCATGACGCCCGGCAGCCATGACGGGCAATATGTGGCGGAATGGCAGATCGACGTCTCGACCGACACCAAGCTCGACACCCACGAGGACGCGTTCGGCAACGTCACCCATGTGCTGTCCTGCGGGCCCCTCAGTGACATCAAGATCATCGCCGAGGGCCTGATCGAGACTCACGACACCGGCGGCGTGCTGCGCGGCACGGACGAGCGCTTTCCGGCCGGCATGTTTTTGCGCGCAACCGACCTCACCACCGTCAATCCGGCGATGATGGCGGTTGCGCGCCAGTTGCGCAGCGAGGCCGAGAGCGACACGCTGGGCTTCCTGCACACGTTGATGACGCAAATCAGTGATCACATGACCTTCGACGAGGACCCGACCAACAGCGGCACCTCGGCGGCCGAAGCCTTCGCGCTCAAGCGCGGCGTGTGCCAGGACTACGCGCACATCTTCATCGCCTGCGCGCGCAGCGGCGGCGTGCCGGCACGCTTCGTCTCCGGGCACTTCCTGCGCTCCGACGGCACGGTGCATCAGGAGGCCGGCCATGCTTGGGCGGAAGCCTATGTGCCCGATCTCGGCTGGGTCGGCTTCGATCCCGCCAACAGCATCTGCGCCACCGACGCCCATGTCCGCGTCGCGATCGGGCTCGACTATCTCGGCGCAGCCCCCGTGCGCGGCACCCGCTATGGCGGCGGCACGGAGACGCTGACGGTGGCGGTCAAGGTCGAGCAGGCCGGCCGCGGCGGGCAATCGCAGTCACAGTGGCAGAGTTAGATCGTCATTCCGGGGAGCGACAACGTCGCGAGCTACGGTACGCAATTGCGCATCTGAGAATCCATCGGGCCGCAGAGCTAGTGGATAAATGGATTCCGGGTTCGCGCTGGGCGCGCCCCGGAATGACGTGTCCCCGGGAATCGGGGGTTGGAGCGGCCCCCGAAATTGGCTAGTAATTTCGCGCAAACGCGTTCGGGGACTGGAAATGACCTATTGTTGCGGAATCCTGGTTCGGGACGGTCTGGTGATGATCGCCGATACCCGCACCAATGCCGGCCTCGACAACGTCTCGACCTTCCGCAAGCTGCACATCTTCTCCAAGCCCGGCGAGCGCATCATGGCGATCGCCAGCGCCGGCAACCTCGCCATCAGCCAGTCGGTGCTGTCGACGTTGACCGAAGGCCTGGAGGACCCCGACACGGGCGAGGTCGAGACGCTGATGAACGCGCCGACCATGTTCCAGGCGGCCCAGCGCATCGGCCGGGCGATCCGGGCGGTGCACGCGACCGAAGGGCCGGCACTGAAATCCGAGGATGTCTCCTTCGACGTCTCCTTCCTGTTCGGCGGCCAGATCAAGGGCTCCCGGATGCGCCTGTTCATGATCTACACCGCCGGCAATTTCATCGAGTGCACCACCGACACGCCGTACTTGCAGATCGGCGAGCACAAATACGGCAAGCCGGTGCTCGACCGCGCCATGCACTACGACGTCGAGCTCTACGAGGCGCTGAAGACTGGCCTGATCTCGATGGACTCGACCATGCGCTCCAATCTCGGCGTCGGCCTGCCGATCGACGTGCTGGTGGTGCGCAACGACGCCTGCGAAGCCGATCTCAATCACCGCATCGAGGCGGGCGAGCCCTATTTCCACGATCTGCGCTCGCGCTGGTCGGCGGCGCTGCGCGCCGCGCATCAGAACATTCCGCGCCCGCCCTACAAGAACGAAAAAGAACCCAAAACCTGACAGCGAAAGAAAAGGCAGGAAACAATGAGTGAAACAAAGAAGATCGCAGTGGTGACGGGCGCCGGCACCGGTGTCGGGCGTGCGGCGTCGCTGGCGCTGATGAACGCCGGCTTCACCGTGGTGCTCACAGGGCGCCGGCTCGACATGCTCGAGGAGACCGCGAAGCTCGGCCCTGCGGGAAAGAGCCTGTGCGTCACCGCCGACATGACCAAGCCGGATTCGATCGCCGCGCTGTTCGACAAGGTGAAGGCCACCTATGGCCGCCTCGACGTGCTCTTCAACAATGCCGGCATGGGCGCGCCGGCCGTGAACTTCGAGGATCTCAGCCTCGAACAGTGGCAGGCGGTGGTGAACACCAACCTCACCGGCCCATTCCTGTGCACCCAGCACGCCTTCCGCATCATGAAGGACCAGACCCCGCGCGGCGGCCGCATCATCAATAACGGCTCGATCTCGGCGCATGCGCCGCGACCGTTCTCGGCGGCCTACACCTCGACCAAGCACGCCATCACGGGCCTCACCAAGGCGTCCAATCTCGACGGCCGCATGTATGACATCGCGGTCGGCCAGGTCGATATCGGCAATGCGGCGACACCGATGACCGACCGCATGGTCAACGGCCCCGGCGTGCTCCAGCCCGACGGCACCACCAAGCACGAGCCGCGCATGGATGCCAAGGCGGTCGGCGATGCCGTTGCCTATATGGCAAGCCTGCCGCTCGATGCCAACGTGCTGACCATGACGGTAATGGCGACCAAGATGCCGTTCGTGGGACGGGGGTAATTTAAAGAACGCGGCGCCTCCCCAATCGTCATTGCGAGCGCAGCGAAGCAATCCAGACTGTCGCCGCGACAAGATTCTGGATTGCTTCGTCGCAAGGGCTCCTCGCAATGACATGGAGAGAGCGGAGGACCCCCTACTCCAAACTCTCCACCCGACGCAGGCTCGGGAACAGCTTCATCCACAAGAGCGCCACTGCGACCGTGCAGACGCCGCCGAGCACGGCGGCGGGCATGGCGCCGAACAGGGCGGCGGTGAGCCCGCTCTCGAACTGGCCGAGCTGGTTCGAGGCGTTGATGAAGAGGAAGTTCACCGCGCCGACCCGGCCGCGCATCTCGTCGGGCGTCGACAGCTGCACCAGCGAGAAGCGGATCACGACGCTGATCGTGTCGGCCGCGCCCAGGACGGCGAGCGCAAGCACCGACAGCCACATCCAGGACGACAGCGCGAACACGATCGTGGCGAGGCCGAACACGATCACGGCCTGGAACATGCGCAGGCCCACATGCCGCGAAATGGCGTGACGCGCCAGCACCATGGTCATCAAGAGCGCGCCGACCGCAGGTGCCGCACGCAGCACGCCAAGCCCGACCGGCCCGGTCTGGAGGATGTCGCGGGCATAGATCGGCAACAGCGCGGTGACGCCGCCGAACAGCACCGCGAACAGATCAAGCGAGATGGTGCCGAGGATCGCAGGATTGCCGCGGATGAAGCGGACGCCCGCAAAGACATTGTCCGAGCTCGTCCCCTCCTTGGCGACCGCCTGCGGGCGCGGGCGGATGAAGCCGGTCAGGATCATCCCAAGGATCCAGAACAGCACCATTACGGCATAGGCAAGATGTGGCGCCACCGCATAGGCAAAGCCGCCGAGCGCCGGACCCGTGATGGTCGCGACCTGCGCCGCGCCACTGGAGACCGCGGTGGCGCGCTGGAGCGAGCCTTGCGGCGCGATCAGCGGCAACAGCGCCGCCGTGGTCGGGCTCTCGAAAGCGCCGGCGATGCCGAGCACGAAGGTCGCGACGAAGATCTGCACCTCGCCGACGGCGCCAAGATAGGTGATAAGGGCCAGGTAGAGTGCGGTCGCCGCTTCCACGAGCTGGCAGAGCTGGACGACGCGCTTGCGCTCGTAGCGATCGGCGGCGTGTCCAGCGACGAACACGAGCAGCGCGGTCGGCAGGAACTGGACGAGGCCGACCATGCCGAGATCGAAGGCCGAGCCGGTGAGATCGTAGATCTGCCAGCCGATCGCGACCGCCGCGATCTGGCTGGAAAAGCGCGACAGGCTGCGCGAGAGCAGGAAGAACAGGAAGGCGCGGTGGGCGAGGAGCGCGCGGGCACTGACCGGCCGACTGGCTGGTATCGGCTGCTCTGGCATCGCCTCTTGGATCGTCTCTTGGGTCACCCTCGGACCGTCCGCCCCCTGGTTCTCGACGTGCCCCGCGTGACTGAGGCGGACCGGCTTGTCAACAGCGGGACGCTTCCTGCATGTGCCGGCATTGCCTTTGCACCGCAGGCGCGGCCATAATCACTGGGGCTTTGGGGACATCATGCTGCGCTTGCAATCGGCACTCGGCATTTTCGCATTGCTGCTGATCGCCTTCGCGCTCGCAGAAAATCGGCGCGCCGTCTCGCTGCGACAGGCGGCGATCGGCCTCGTCGCCACCTTCGCGACCGCCATCGTCCTCCTGAAGCTGCCGATCGTCGCGCGCGCCTTCGGCGCCATCAACGACGCAGTCGGTGCGATCTCCGCGGCCTCGCGCGCCGGCTCCTCGTTCGTGTTCGGCTATGTCGGTGGTGGCCCCCTGCCCTTTGACGTGAAGGTGCCGGGTGCCGATTTCATCCTGGCGTTCCAGGCGCTCCCGATCGTGCTGGTGATGAGCGTGCTGACGACGCTGCTGTTCTATTGGCGGGTGCTGCCGCCGATCGTGCGGGGCATGGCTTGGCTGCTGGAGCGCACATTAGGCGTCGGCGGCGCGGTCGGGCTTTCCACCGCCGCCAACATCTTCCTCGGCATGGTCGAGGCACCGCTGTTCGTGCGGCCGTATCTGAAACAGATGACGCGCAGCGAATTGTTTCTGGTGATGACCGGCGGCATGGCCGGTATCGCCGGCACGGTGCTGGTGCTCTACGCGACGCTCCTTGCTCCCCTCATCCCCGATGCCGCCGCGCATTTCGTCATCGCCTCTGTGCTGGGCGCGCCGGCCGCGATCCTCGTCAGCCTGATCATGGTGCCCGAGACCTCAGACAGGCGCACCGGCGGCGCGCTGGAAAATCCGGAGATGGAGGTCTCCGGGACGATGGACGCGATCGTGAAAGGGACGAGTGCGGGGATTGAGCTGCTGATCAACATCGTTGCGATGCTGCTGGTGCTGGTGGCGCTGGTCTATCTCGTCAACGTCATCCTCGGCCTGCTGCCTGATATCGGCGGCGCCCCAATCTCACTGCAACGGCTGCTGGGTCTGGTGATGGCGCCGGTATGCTGGCTGATGGGACTGCCATGGGACCAGGCGGTCACCGCCGGCAGCCTGATGGGCACGAAAACCGTGCTCAACGAGCTGATCGCCTATGTCGACTTCTCGAAGCTGCCACCCGATACGCTCGATCCGCGCTCGCGCCTGATCATGCTCTACGCGATGTGCGGCTTCGCCAATTTCGCCAGCCTCGGCATCATGATCGGCGGCCTCGGCGTCATGGCGCCGGAGCGGCGTGAGGAGATCAACGCGCTCGGGCTGAAGTCGGTCGTGTCGGGGACGCTGACGACGTGCCTGATGGGAGCGGTGGTGGGAGTGTTGACGTAGACTCTCTCCGCGTCATTGCGAGCGAAGCGAAGCAATCCAGAAATGTGTCCGCGGAGATAGTCTGGATTGCTTCGTCGCAAGAGCTCCTCGCAATGACGAGTGGAGAGAGTTGTGCGCTGTTCCTGATAGCGCCTATGCCTTCAACTCCACCGTCTTAAATTCCGCCGGCAGGATCACCTCCAGCAATTCCACGTCGTCCGAATAATCCAGAATCATGTGCTTGATCCTCGGCGGCTGGGTCCAGGCGCTACCTTCTTTCATCAAGGTCTCGCCCTGGCCGTCCATGTAGGTCTTCACCCAGCCCTTGAGCACGTAGACCATCTGGAAGTCGACGTCGTGATAGTGCAGCTTTGAGACCTCGGCCGGATTGCAGGGGCCTTGCAGGCGGATCACATGCGCTTGCGCGAGGCCGTGGGTCGCCTCGGCAATGCCGAGGTCGCGGTATTTGGCGTAGGCGCGCAGGCCGTCGGCTTTGAAGTCTTCCTCCCGGTGATGGCTGATCGCGATGCGCTGCTTAGGGCGTGCGAGCTTCTTGGGTGCGGCAGTGCGGGCCTTCGCCCTCACTGCCTTGCGTGCCGAGGATCGCGCCGCTGCCTTGGCGCCGCTCCGCTTCTTCACCGCGGTCTTCGTTGCGGGTCTTGATGCCTTTTGCTTGGCCATTGTCTGCCTCCCTGATCTGAGCCGCGCCCCGCCGGACGGGTACAACCCGAAGGCAGATTATCCAGTCTTGGACGAGGCAGCAATTGCCGGGCTTAAGGCCAGTCACTCGACGACCAATCGGTCGTAGCTTGTCCCAAGCTGTCGTGGCGCGCGGCCATCGTCTCGAATTCGTTCTCACGCTGAATTAATCTCGCCGGGAGATTCTGGGGGAATTGATTCATGGGCAACGTAGGTCAGCGTGCATTTCAAAATGCCCGGCTTCAGAAACGGCAAAAGGCCGAAGTGCTGCCATTGCTCGGGCACGCACTCCAGCTGCACAAGATGGGGCTTTTCCCCGAGGCCCAGGCGGCCTATCGCCAACTCCTGCAGCTCGCACCCAACCAATTCATCGCGCTGCATATGCTCGGCACTTTGGAGTCCGATGCCAAAAACTACCAGCAAGCCGAATTTCTGCTAAGCCGAGCGGTTGCCGTGGATCCGCGATCTGCCGAGGCTCATATGAGCCTAGGCGTTGCGCGAAACGGGCTACGACGTCACGATGACGCACGCGAGAGCTATCGAAAGGCCCTCGCCTTGCGACCTAACTACGCCCTGGCCCTGTCCAATCTCGGCAACGCGAGCGTGGCCCTTGATCTCGTCCAGGAAGCGCTCGAGAGCTACGACAAGGCGCTCGCGATTAACGCCAACCTTGCCGAAGCCCACAACGGTCGGGGTTGGGCGCTCTGCCGTCAGCGCAACTATGACGAGGCCGTCGCAAGCCTGAACCGCGCGCTGTCGATCAAGCCTGACTATGCCTCAGCGCTCGCGAACCGCGCCATCGCGTTGCGAGAACTTCAGCGATTTGACGAAGCCCTGGCAGACGGCGATCGGGCAATCGCGCTGGCACCCGACGACGCGAATGGGTGGCTCGCACGGGCCAGTGTCCTGCTCCAGATCCAGCAAATTGCCCAGGCATCGCACGATTGCGAGAAGGCCCTCGCGATCGCTCCCGATTCCATTCAAGCTCACTCGGTGCTCGACCTTTGTCTCGCCGGGCTAGGCCGGGTCGAGGAAGCCCTCGCCAGCTTCGACAGAGCCCTTGACATCCAGCCTGACCTCCAGAGCGCGATCTCCAACAAGATATTTACGCTCGATTTTGTGCCGAACGCCAGCGTTGAGCAGCATCAGCAAGCGCGGCGAGTATGGTGGGAGCAGATCGGCGCGAAAATCGCTTCAGAAGCGGCGGGACCGCATGACAATGACCGCGATCTGGATCGCCGTCTGGTGCTTGGCTATGTCTCGTCGGATTTTAACGCGCATTCGGCCGCGTTCGTCTTCAAGCCAGTCCTGCAACACCATGACCGGGCGCAGTTCGAGATCGTGTGCTACTCTTGTTCGTCAAAGGTGGATGCGACGACCAGCGAATTTCAAGGGTTCGCCGATCGCTGGCGCGACGCCTCGCAATGGACCGACGATCGCCTCGCCGCCCAGATCCGCGCCGATGGCGTCGATATCCTGATCGATCTGTCCGGCCATACCAGAGGCAACCGGCTCGGCGTGTTCGCGCGCAAGCCGGCACCGATCCAGGTGCATGGTTGGGGCCACGGTACTGGCACGGGGCTGCCAACGATCGATTATTTGTTCTCGGACCCCGTCGCGATTCCTTTCGCGGTTCGGCATCTGTTTGCGGAGACCGTTGTCGACCTGCCGTGCTTCGTGACGCTGGCACCACTGCCGGCCGGGATTGCTCGCGCGCCAATGCCGGCGCTCTCGAACGGCTTCGTCACATTCGGTGTCTTCAACCGCATCAGCAAGATTTCGGATGAGGCGGTGGAAGTCTGGTCCAGGATTCTCGAGCGGGTGCCGGGTTCGCGACTTCTGATCAAGGATGTTGCACTGGACGATCAACTGGTCCGCGACAATCTGCTGGCGCGGTTTGCGGCTTGCCGATTGCCGGCCGAACGCGTCGATTTGCTCGGAGCCACCTTGCGAAGCGAACATCTGGCATCGTTCAATCGCGTCGACATTGCGCTCGACACCTTCCCGCAGAATGGCGGCGTCAGCACATTGGAAGCCTTGCAGATGGGGGTGCCCGTGGTGGCGAAGCTCGGGACCAGTCTGCCCAGCCGTGCCGGCGGCGCCATCCTCACCGCGCTTGGCCTGCCGAACTGGGTCGCGGATGGCAATGAGGCCTATATCGAAATCGCAGCTAGCGGTGCGGCGCAGATCGGCGACCTCGACAAGTTGCGCCGCGAATTGCCCGGACAGATCGACGCTGCGGCCGCCGGCAATCCTGCCTCATACGCGCGAGCGGTGGACGACGCCTATCGCGCGATGTGGAAACGCTATTGCAGCGGCGGCGTCTGATCTCTCCTCAATGCAGCCGGAACACGCCATCTACGGCGCGCAGCTCGGCCGGCTTGATCAGCTTGGAATGTGCCACCGTCACCGAGAACAGGGGCCCGTCGAGCTTCTCCTGCCAGAAGGCGAGGAAATCCTTCAGCGCCGGAAATTTCGGAAACATGTCGTAGTTCTGCCAGACGTAAGTCTGGAGCAGCGAGGGATGATCCGGCATCCGATAGAGAATTTGCGCCGTCGTCAGCCCGTAACCCAGCATCTGTTTCCGGAAATCCTCGGAAACGCCCCCACTCCGCAGTCCCATGCCAACCTCCTTTGCAGGAGCGCATTGAAGGGGGCGGCCTGGTCGGTGTGTGCTTGACGAGCCACCCGGTACTGATGCGCTCACATGAGCGAAATGTGACGCAAACTGACAATTCATCTCAAGCTCAAAAGTTTAACAAGCTGTTGAAATTCAATGCGTTAGCAGCAGACGCGGCTCCGTGCTAATACGGGCCCGGCGCGCCGTTAACGATGGAAAAGAGATTCTGGCAGTCCGCGCTTCCGGGTGCTAATTTTTCTGCTAGAAGCCCTTGCCCCCGCAAAATTCCCGTCCTATTTCTGCCTCGCCCGTGCTAGCACTCGCGGGCAACGACTGCTAACCATCTAAAAATCCTCAACTCGTGCAATTGCTTAGGAGGACTGCATGAAATTCCGTCCGCTTCACGACCGCGTCGTGGTCAAGCGCATCGACGCAGAAGAGAAGACCGCTGGCGGCATCATCATTCCCGACACTGCCAAGGAAAAGCCCTCCCAGGGCGAAGTCATCGCCGTCGGCCCCGGTGGCCGCGACGAAGCCGGCAAGCTGATCCCGATCGACCTCAAGATCGGCGACCGCGTGCTGTTCGGCAAGTGGTCCGGCACCGAAGTCAAGATCGACGGCGAAGACCTGCTGATCATGAAGGAAAGCGACGTCATGGGCGTCCTCGACGTCCCCGCTTCCAAGAAGAAGGCGGCCTAAGAGCCCCTCTTTCCCTCCAGTCAAACACCTCAAGGAAAATTCCAGATGGCAGCCAAAGAAGTCAAATTCTCGGTTGAAGCGCGCGACAAGATGTTGCGCGGCGTCGACGTCCTCGCCAATGCGGTGAAGGTCACGCTCGGTCCGAAGGGCCGCAACGTCGTGCTCGACAAGTCGTTCGGCGCTCCCCGCATCACCAAGGACGGCGTCACCGTCGCCAAGGAGATCGAGCTCGACGACAAGTTCGAGAACATGGGCGCCCAGATGGTGCGCGAAGTCGCCTCCAAGTCCGCTGACGCGGCCGGCGACGGCACCACCACCGCCACCGTGCTCGCTCAGGCGATCGTGAAGGAAGGCGCGAAGTCCGTTGCCGCCGGCATGAACCCGATGGACCTCAAGCGTGGTATCGACCTCGCGGTCGAAGCCGTGGTTGCGGACCTCCAGAAGAACTCCAAGAAGGTCACCTCGAACGACGAGATCGCCCAGGTCGGCACCATCTCGGCCAACGGCGACCAGGAGATCGGCAAGTTCCTCTCCGACGCCATGAAGAAGGTCGGCAACGAGGGTGTCATCACCGTCGAGGAAGCCAAGTCGCTCGAGACCGAGCTCGACGTCGTCGAGGGCATGCAGTTCGACCGCGGCTACATCTCGCCCTACTTCGTCACCAACGCCGACAAGATGCGCGTTGAGATGGACGACGCCTACATCCTCATCAACGAGAAGAAGCTCTCCTCGCTGAACGAGCTGCTGCCGCTGCTCGAGGCCGTGGTGCAGACCGGCAAGCCGCTGGTCATCGTCGCCGAGGACGTCGAAGGCGAAGCTCTCGCAACCCTGGTCGTGAACCGCCTGCGCGGCGGTCTGAAGGTCGCGGCCGTCAAGGCTCCGGGCTTCGGCGATCGCCGCAAGGCCATGCTGCAGGACATTGCGATCCTGACCGGCGGCCAGGCGATCTCGGAAGATCTCGGCATCAAGCTCGAGAACGTCACGCTCAACATGCTCGGTCGCGCCAAGAAGGTGATGATCGACAAGGAGAACACCACGATCGTCAACGGCGCCGGCAAGAAGGCCGACATCGAGGCGCGCGTGGCCCAGATCAAGGCGCAGATCGAGGAGACCACCTCGGACTACGACCGTGAGAAGCTCCAGGAGCGTCTGGCCAAGCTCGCCGGCGGCGTCGCGGTGATCCGCGTCGGCGGCGCGACCGAGGTCGAGGTGAAGGAACGCAAGGATCGCGTTGATGACGCGATGCATGCGACCCGCGCGGCTGTCGAGGAAGGTATCGTCCCGGGCGGCGGCGTCGCCCTGCTCCGTGCCTCCGAGCAGCTCAAGGGCCTGCGCACCAAGAACGACGACCAGAAGACCGGCGTCGAGATCGTGCGCAAGGCGCTGTCGGCTCCCGCTCGCCAGATCGCGATCAACGCCGGTGAAGACGGCTCGGTGATCGTCGGCAAGATCCTCGAGAACAAGGCCTACAATTACGGCTTCGACTCCCAGACCGGCGAATATGCCGACCTCGTCAAGAAGGGCATCATCGACCCGACCAAGGTGGTCCGTACCGCGATCCAGAACGCAGCCTCGGTGGCCGCGCTCCTGATCACCACGGAAGCCATGGTCGCCGAGCTGCCCAAGAAGGGCGGCGCCGGTCCGGCGATGCCCCCCGGCGGCGGCATGGGCGGCATGGACTTCTAAGGTCCAGCCACTCTGGCAAACGACGAAATGCGAAACCCCGGCAGCGATGCCGGGGTTTTTGTTTTTCTCCGCTCGTCATTCCGGGGCGCGCCCCCTTGGGCGCGAGCCCGGAATCCATTTCAGCACTTGCGACTGACGTGTTCGCCTGATCCCCTCACATGGAAGATCGGAATCCAGGCGGCAGTGACAGCATGCCAACCTCCGGACCGAGTCTGCGGATCAATGGATTCCGGGCTCGGCGCTTTGCGCCGCCCCGGAATGACGATCTTTTGCGCGGAATGATCTGGCCTCACCCCACCTTCCCCAGCCGCTCCATGTGCGGCTCGCCGTCTTCGTCGAGCGACCAGAAGATCCGCGTTACCTTACCGACGAGATTGTCCATCGGCACGAAACCGAATGTCGACATCATGCGGCTGTCGGTGGAATTGTCGCGATTGTCGCCGAGCACGAAGACGTGGCCCGGCGGCACCGTGAAGACGTTGGTGTTGTCCAGGAAGCCGTTGTCGATGCAATCATAGGTCACATAGGACGCGCCGCTCGGCAGCGTCTCGCGCCAGCGCTTGACCTTGACGCCGCCGTCCACACCGCAGGCAGCGCCGGCGAGGCCGTACTCGAGCGCGACGCGCGTCACCGGGCGGTCGTTGAGGATGAGCTGGCCCTGCCGCATCTGGATGCGGTCGCCGGGCAGCCCGACCACGCGCTTGACGTAATCGACCGAACTGTCCTTCGCCGTCCGGAACACGACGATGTCGCCGTGTTCGGGCTCGGCGGCAAAGACGCGGCCCGAGATCCAGGACTGCGCGAACGGGAAAGAATAGTGGCCGTAGCCATAGGCATATTTCGCGGCGAAGACGTAGTCGCCGACCATCAGCGTCGGCGCCATCGAACCAGAAGGGATGTTGAACGGCTGATACAGGAAGAAGCGAAACAGGAACGGCGGCGACCACAGCACCGGGATCAGCAGGATCAGGATGACAATCGCCTTCCATTCCCGCGACTGCGCCGACGACCGCGGCCGGATCGTTTCCTCAAGAATGGTCATGCACCTGCCCTGATCAATTCCGTAGTCGTCGCGAGATTACGCAACTTTTGCGCGCGTGCAATCCCGGCTCCGTGATCTTGGTCGCACAGGGCGGCCACGCGTTCATCGCGGGGCGACAGACGGATATGTGAAGGGCCGCCAATGGGCGGCCCTCCGGTTTTCACGCGCTCTCGGGGTTATCGCCGCGCAAGCTCGCTGAAGCAGGCCCGCACCCAGTCGATCGTCACGCGGGTCGCGGCGTCGCGCTTGAGATGGTTTTGCACCAGCAGCCAGACGTCGCGCCGTTTCGGCAGCAGCGTGGCGCGCAGGCGGCGGTCGCCGAGCAAATCGGTGCAGCTGTGCTCCGGCAGCACGCCTGCGGCCCGGTGCGAGCGGATCAGCGTGCGGATGACGCGGACATTGTCGGTGACACAGCGCGGCCGGATTTTCTTCGTCCGCAGGAATTGCATCTCGGGAATGGTGCCGAGCTCGTCCGGATAGGCGCACAGCACCGGCTCGCCTTCGGTCGCGACCGGTTCGAAATAGTAGATGCGGATGTCGCCGAGTCTGGAGATCGAGAAATCGCCCTTGTCGGGCTTGCGCAGACGGATCGCCAGATCGGCCTCCCAGCGCGAGAATTTGACGTTCTCGCTCGAGGCCAGGAATTGCAGTATCAGGCCGGGATTGGCGCGCAGGAAGTCGCTCGCGCGCGGCGCCAGCACCTCCTCGGCGACTGCATTGGTCGTGGCGATGCGCAGTCGTCCCACCGGGCCCGGCAAGCTTTCACTGATGCGGCCGATCTCGGCGGCATGCACCGCCATGGCCTGGACGTGCGCCAGCACCGCCTCGCACTGACGGGTCGGCTTGCGGAGACCGTCCGCAGCCTCGAACAGGCGCAGGCCGAGCGCTCGCTCGATGCGCGACAGCCGGCGTCCGACCGTGGTCTCGTCGATGCGCAGCCGCGCGCTGGCGCCGGCATAGGTGCCCTCGTCCCTGACCGCGGCGATGATGCGAAGGTCGTCCCAATTCATGGCTTCAAGCCTATATCGGCCGGCATTGACCTGCAATATCGCAGCCATCGGCTGCAATATCCCTGCATATCAGCAGGCACCCGACGAGCTATGCTAGGTCAACGTTCCGCCTTGGAGATTCTGAAGATCATGACGCCCGCAAAGACCCTGCTGCAGCTCGCCGATGCCGACCTCACCCCGCCGCGTCTTGGCGACGCCGCGCTGGTGCTGATCGACATCCAGAATGAATATCTCGCAGGTCCCCTCGCCCTGCCCGACGCCAAGCCTGCGATTGCGCGGGCGGCTGCCCTGCTGGCACGGGCGCGTGAGCGCGGATCTGCGATCATCCATATCGCCCATCGCGGCAAATCCGGCGGCCTGTTCGATCGCTCCGCCGATCGCGGCGCCATCGTCGCCGAGCTCGCGCCGCGTGCGGACGAGCTCGTGATCGAGAAGGAGTTGCCGAACGCTTTCGCCGGCACTGACTTGCAGGCGCAGCTCGCCGCGAGTGGACGCAAGAACATCGTGCTGGCCGGCTTCATGACGCATATGTGCGTCAGCTCCACCGCCCGTGCCGCGCTCGATCTTGGCTTTCGCACGACCATCGATGCCGATGCCTGCGCCACGCGTGATCTACCCGACGGCCGCGGCGGCACGCTGGACGCCCGGACCATCCACGAGGTCGCGCTGGCCGAGCTGTCAGACCGCTTCGCGATCATCGCGCGCGGCGATGCGCTGACGTGAGTGCCGGCTGAATCTGGGCTTTTCCCCGCAAGGGGGCATTGAAGTCGGCCCAAAAGCGCGATGACGATTCATCCTCATCTCATCGCGCTTTAGACGGGCAGACATCGGCGGGCTTTGCCGACGTCACTCCACCCGCGCCAGCACCGCGAGCTTGCGGATGCCCTTGTTGCGGTAGGCGTCGAGGAATGCGTAATAGTCCTTGAACGACACGCAGCCGTTCGAATCGCCGTTCGGTCCGAGCATGAAGGTGTGTGCGAGCAAGCCGTCGCGGCCGTAGATCGCGCTCTCGCCGCCGACCGGGGTCAGGCGCAGCGCCGGCACGCCGTGGAACAGCGCCTCGCGCGGCTTCAGCGTGTAGATGTGCGGCGGCGTCACGCCGCGCATGCGGATTTTCGACGAGCGCGGGTCGTCGAGATTTGAGCCGAGGCCGGAATGCGCCTCTAGCTTGGTGCCGTCGGGCAGATAAACCGTCTTTGCGGTGATGTCGTAGACCGCGGTGTCGCGCTCATAGGGCGGCGCGCCGCCGAACATCGGGTTCTGCTCCTTCGGCGCGATGGACGCGGTAATGCTGGCATCGGCCGAGGCATAGGCGAGCAGCCCGCCGGACGGCTCACGCTTGCCCCAGAGCTTTTCGACCATCGACTGGCGCGGACCGGTGATCGACATCACCGCGGCCTTGGCGCGATCGGCGAAGGATTTTGGCTTTGCCTCGGGCGCCGGCACGATCTCGGCCGGATCGGCCGAGGCCAGCTGCACGCCTGCGTCAGCGCGCTTGGCCTTGCCAGCGTCCGCAATCTTGGCCGAGCCGTGCGGCTTCAGCGCGTCCGCGACCTTCGCGATCACGCTCGGCTTCGCGGCCTCCTTCAGCGCGTCCTTCGACGTTTCCTTGACCTCGGCAACCTTGGTTGCGGGCGCGGCAGGCGCGGCGCTGGCCGCGTTCGAGGCCACGCCTTGCGTCGCAGCCGCGGCAAAGCGCTCGTTGAACATCTCGCGCGAGATCGGCGCGGCCACCTGCAACCGGTCGGGCAAGAGCGCGAAGGCTTCCTTGACCGCCTCACCCGCCTCGCGCAGCGCAACCTTGGGCGCGCGCTTGATCACCGGCTCGTCGTAGCCGCTGTTGCCGACGGTTGGATAGACGCTGGCGCCGAGGATGTTGGTGTAGATGGTCCAGCCGGCGCCGATCACGACGCAGCCGATCGCCGCGGCGCCAAGCCAATTGTGGGTGGTCATTTTCCGGGAAGATTTCCGCGAATAATTCTTCGAGAATTTCTTGGACTTCCGTGCCGCGTTACTCTGCGCAGCGATACTCGTACTCATTCGCCTTGCGTCCAGGACGGTGTCACTCAGTCCCCCTTCGAAGCGCCGCTGGTCACGATCCGGGAACAGCATCTCGCAGAGGGTCGGAGCGTCATTAAGGCGACTTTTAGTTAAATGCGGATTAAGTTCAGGCGGATGTGGGGCAACTCGTTAATGCTGTCCCATTTCGAGAAAAAAGCCCGCAGAACTACGGACTTAGGCGAGACTGTTAACTATAATTCTCGGCCGGATCGGTGCGGTCAGCGGACCTCTTCGGCCGCCTTTGTAAACGCATCCAACCAAGTCAATTTCGTGGTCTTCAATACCGCCTCACCCTAGCGGCTGAGCATTGCGCGAGGCTGGTGGACTCCGCTTCCAGCAGCCCTGCCCTGAGCCGGCCGATCGCGGCAACAGCTCACGCGCATCTCACATCGCGAACGGAAGCGCTCATGCGGCACGGCGCCGTGACTGAAAGTTGATCGCGCCGGTCTGGCAATCGCCGCCACGAGAAAATAGCTCTCACCTCGGCACTTTTCAGCAGCCTCTGCGGGTGATACGGTGGCGTATCAACATCGCCTTGAAACTGTGCCGAGCACGCGAAACGGAGGCTGGCATGAGAGGCTTTTCACGCGCCGGGTTTTACGCCGTGGCGTGGTCATTGTTGTTGATTGGGTTTGCAAGTGCACAGCCTGCGACCAATGCGGGCTGCACGGCATCACCGTCGGTCGCGGGCACGCAAGTCTGGCGCTGCGACAACGGGATCACGATCGTTGCCGAAAACGGCGCCAGATTTGAACTAAAGGACGCCAACCGCGACGGACATATAGACTCCGTGGAGTTGAGCAGCAAAGCCCTGCTGATCGAGGTGCCCAAGAAGTCCGGCGGCAATCCGTTCAAGGTGCTGACGCCGCAGGCGATCGCCGCGGTGCGCGGCACGAAATGGGCGGTCGATGTCGCTGACGCCAAGACCTCCGTGTTCGTTGCCGACGGCCGTGTCGGCGTGAGCCGCAGGGCCCGTGGACGCGGTGTCGTGCTTGGACCGGGCGAAGGCGTCGATGTCGAGCCAACCGGCCCGTTGACCGTCAAGACATGGGGCCAGCCGCGCGTCGACGCGCTGATGGCGAGGCTTGGACAATAAGGCAGGGTCAAACAACGCTCGGCCGATGAGATTTGGACAATAGAAGATTGCAAACCGACCGCATGCGTAGCCGACGCGTTCAGATCCTGATGGCGCTCGTCCTCACCGCGCTGTGGGGCGCGGGCGTCTATGCCGCACACGCCAACGGCCATCTGCGCTTTCTCGACCGCCTCGAAGCGACGCTGACGGATTGGCGGACCCAGGTTCGCGGCGTGCAACGTCCGCCCGATCTCGTCACCATCGTCGCGATCGACGATACCGTGGTGAAGCGCGGCGGCAGCTATCCGCTGCCGCGCGCCGATCTCGCCCGTGTCGTCGACACCATCGTGCAATTCAAGCCGAAGGTCGTCGCGATCGACCTGCTGCTGGTCGACCGCAGCGCCGCGATCGGAGATGCGACGCTGGCAAATACACTTGCCACCGGTCCCATGGTGCTCGCCGCCGCGGCGATCTTCCCGGCCGCCAGCGAGACCGTGGCGCCGAGCAGCGAAGGTCCCCTCGCCGTCCTGCCGCAGGCCGAGCGCTTTCTGCTGCCGCTGCCTGCATTCGCCGACCATGCCGAGGTCGGCGTCGTCAATGTCGCGACGGGACAGTCGGGCTCGCCGCTCTCGGTGCCGATGCTGTTCCGGACGGCCGACAAGGTCGAGCTGTCGTTTCCCTTGCGCGTGGCGGCCCGCGCGCTGGACAAGCCGCTGACGATCGCGCCGGATCATCTCAGGCTCGGCGACCGCACGGTGCCGACCGACAGCGACTTCGCGCTGCCTATCACCTATTACGGCCCGCGCCGCACCATCCGCACCGTCAGCGCGCAGAGCATCTTCGACGGCACGCTCAACCGCGCGGTGATCGAGAACCGGATCGTCGTGATCGGCGCCGCGGTCGCCGGCGGCGGCGACTTCTACCCGACGCCGTTCGATTCGCTGATGCCCGGCGTCGAGGTGGTCTCGACCGCGATCACCCACCTTGTCGCCGGCGATAGCGTCGTGCGCGACCGCAGGGTCCATATCGCCGACGCACTCGCCGCGATCCTCTTGCCGATGCTGCTAGTCGGCCTGCTCGCCTGGCGGCGCAGTGCGCTCGGCGTCATGGCGGCGGCCGCGGTGATGCTCGCCTGGGCCGGGCTCAACGTGTTCGCGTTCACGCATGGGATCTGGCTGAACGCCGCGACCACGCTCGCGGCCACGGTGCCGCCAGTTGCGGTCTTTGCCGGCGTGCAGTTGTGGGCGGGAGGCCGCCGCACGCAATATCTCGCCGCCAAGAGCAGATCGCTAGCGCAATTCCAGGCGCCGGCGGTGCAGGACTGGCTGGCGCGCGATCCGAATTTCCTGTCCAAGCCCGTCCGCCAGGACGCAGCCGTGGTCTTCATCGATCTCTCCGGCTTCACGGCGCTGAGCGAACGGACCGATCCAGACGCGCTCCAGGACATGCTGAAGGCGTTTCACGCGCTGATCGACAAGACTGCGGTCGATTGCGGCGGCTTGATCACCGGCTTTCTCGGCGACGGCGCCATGATCCTGTTCGGCCTGCCGCGCGCCATGCCCGATGACGCGGTGCGCGCGCTGAAATGCGCGATCGACTTGCATCGCGGCGTCGAGCACTGGATCGCCTCGCTGCCGCCAGCGATCGGAGATCAGCTCGGCTTCAAGATCGGCGCGCATTTCGGCGAGATCGTCGCCTCCCGCCTCGGCGAAAGCCACCAGCACATCACGGCGACCGGCGACACCGTCAACGTCGCGAGCCGGCTGATGGAGATCGCCGCCCTGCACGACGCGCGGCTCGCGCTGAGCGATACGCTGCTGAATACCGCTGACTTCCACGGCGCTCCCGACGGCGTCCTGTCGGGCCCCCTGCTCACCCAAGTCCGCGGCCGCTCCGGCGTCGTGACCGTCTGGTTCTGGCGGGACCGCGATGGGCCGAGGCAGGCTGCGGCTGAGGCCGAGGTGATGGACTGAATTCGCCAGGACGACGATGCGGAGGCAGCGCGGCCGCTACCGCGCTTCCGGCGGCGGGGAGCGGTCGAGCACGTCGCCCTTGGCGCCTTCCAAGAGATCGATGCCGTAGGTCTCGACCACGAGCGGCCCGCGCTTGCGCTGCAATTGCGCAATCTGCGTCACCGTCGCAAAGAGGTCGTTGAGGGCGGGATGACCATCGCTGCGCAGCTCGTCGACATAGAGCAGCTTGCCGGCGAGCAGCTTGGGATCGGGCTCGGGCATGTTGACCCAGCGGATGCGCTGGCTCTGCTGCGCCACGCAGGTGCCGCGCGGTAGATAAAAGGCAAGCCAGCCCGTGGTTCCATAGTCCTGCGCGAGCACACAAGTCGCGCCACTGCGCATGCGCACGGCTTCGATCTCGGCAGCAAGATCGCGCCAACCGACGCCGACGCTGCGCACGGTGGCATCGCGGCGATATCCGGACAGCCAGCCAGTATTGGCCTGCACGATCAGGGCTGCAAACATCACGACGCCTGTTGGCGCGGCCCAGCGCAGGCAGAAATCGACCAGGCGCCGCTGGCGCGGCTTCCATTGCACGAGATTGGCGGCGGCGGCCGCGGCGACGATGAAGGGCGGATAGACCGGCGCGAACCAATTGGCCTCGACGCGCGCATGCAGGGAATGCCAGACGAAATAGGCGACGATGGTCCAGAACATCGTCTCGATCAGCACGCGCGAGGCCAATGCACCGGCCCGGTGCCAGGTCAGCGCATGCAGCCCCATCGCGCCCAGGATGAAGACGAGCGGGGTCGCGAACGCGATCTGGGTCGGGATCAGCTCGGCGATGAAGACGGGACGAAAGTCCTCGATTCTGGCGCGGCCAAGCTGCTTTGCGAACGAGACCCATTGATGGTCCGCATTCCAGAGGATCACTGGCGAGAACAGCGCAAGAGCAACGAGACCACCAAGATAGGGCCACGGCGTGAGGAACCAGGGCCTGAGCTTCGGCACGGCCGCGAGCCAGATCAGGATCGCGAGCCCGAAGAACAACGCCGTATATTTCGACAGCAGCGCCGCGCCAACGGCTGCGCCGACCGCGAGCCACCAAACGCCGCGGCCGGTCTCCAGCACCTTTGCGAGGAAGAACAGCACGAAGCTGGAGGCGACCAGCAGCGGCGCATCGGGCGTCACGATCAGCGTGCCGACCGACGCCATCATCGTCACGTTGAGCAGGATGGCGCTGTTCGCGGCCACGCGCGCGCCGCCGAACAGAATCGCAGCGGAGCGATAGACCGCATAGCTCATCGGCAGCGCCAGCAGGATCGAGACGAGGCGGACGCCGAGCTCGGTGTTGCCGGCGATCATGGTGCCGGCGCGGATAACATAGGCCACCATCGGCGGGTGGTCGTAGTAACCGCCCGCCAGATTGTTCGACCACATCCAGTAATAAGCTTCGTCGAAGGTGATCGGCGTGAACGCGGCGGCGACCAGTCGCAAGCCGACCAGCGCAAGAATTGCCAGCGCGGTGTTGCGGACGATCCCCGCGTCAGCTCCGCCCATATCGCGCTATTTCTTGCGCCAGACGAACAGTCCGGACATCGCGTAATTCCACACCACGCCCATCAGCGCGCCGGCCATGCCGGCCAGCCACCAGATCGGCTCCTGGTCGTAGACCGAGAAGGCGACGCCGACATTGGCGAGCAGGCCAACGCTACACACGATGTAGAAGGCGATCAGGCCGCGCAGCAGCGCAAGACCCTTCAGCCGCTGGTCGCGATAGGTGAGGAAGTTGTTGAGAATGAAGTTGCTGGTCATGGCGACGATGGCGCCGGCGGCCTGCGCCTCCGGGAACGGCACCTTGAACAGCTGAAGCGCGATGAACAGCGTGGTCAAGTGCACCACGAGGCCGATGCCACCGACCATCGCGAACAGGATGAATCGCAGCGAGACGATGTCGTTGCTCAGCTTGGCCAGGACGAGGCCGAGGAAGTCCAGCGCGACCATGGAATCGAGCTTGCTCTCGCCATGCTGGCGGGCGCCGAAGGTGTAGGGAATCTCGACCGCCCGCAAGCCGCCATGCGCGGTCGCGACGAGGTCGAGCAGGATCTTGAAACCGTGCACCGAAAGCTTTGGCGCGAGCTGCTCGAACCGATCGCGGCGAATCATGAAGAAGCCGCTCATGGGATCGGCGATCTCGACCCGCAGCATCTTCCTGGCGACCTCGGTCGCGAGGGCACTGGCGCCGGCGCGCTGCTTGTTGAAACCCTCGCTCTTGTAGCCCTCGATGTAGCGGCTGCCGACCACGAGGTCGGCCTCGTCGCTCGCGAGCAGCAACAGCATCTTCGGCAGTTGCGTCTCGTCGTGCTGGAGGTCGGCATCGATCACGGCCACAAAGGGGGCGCTCGAGGCGAGGATGCCCTCGATGCAGGCGCCCGACAGGCCGCGGCGGCCGATGCGGCGCACGCAGCGCACGCGGCTGTCGCGCTGCGCCAGCGCGCGCACGACGTCCCAGGTGCCGTCGGGCGAATTGTCGTCGACGAACACGACTTCCCAGGCGACGTTGATGAGTGTCGCCTCCAGCCGCCGGTACAGCACCGTGACGTTGTCGCGCTCGTTGAAGGTCGGGACGATGACCGACAGTTCCGGCCCCTCTTGAGCCTGCGGCAGGTTGTCGACGCCCGGTCTGATCGCTTCATTCATGACGGCAGCGTATATCCGCCACGTCATGCGCTGCCAAGTTCTTGCGCTACCAAGCCGGGGTTTCCAAGGGGAACGGCCCAAAAGAGGCCCTAAAATGCCAACGACCCCGGAACGGCGGACCGCGCGTACATCCGGCGCAGGCCCAAGCTATTCCAAGGTCGTCCCAGCGACGGAGTTTTCGCTCAACGTCGCCGTTGGAAGCTAGATAGGAACGACGAATCCGCTTCGCAAGGGGGCCAAAACCCGATTTTGGTGCCCTATTGGTTGGGGACTTCCCGAATCACCGGCCCTCGCGGCGCCGGAGCGGCCGGGGCTGCGGGTGCCGCAGTAGGGGCCTGCTCGACTTTCGCCGGCTTGCCGTACTGGCCGATCGGTCCGAACACGACGGCGACCGCAAGCACGATCGCCGCGACGATCGCGCCCAGAATGCCCCCCACCGACTCAGACGACATGGACCCATCCCTGTTCCAGATGCGCCCAGTGATACCATGGATGAGCGCGCAGCCGGAAGAGCTGCCGGGCAGCAACGGTCAATGGAGTTATTTCTGCGGCGGCCGGTGCTTGACGAAGGCCGTCACGATGTCCTTCTGCGCCGACTCCACCGCCCTGTTCGCGGTGGCGAGATGGGCACCGGAATCGACGTTGGGATATTGCGTGGTGAGATAGTCGAGCAGCACCACCCGGTAATATTGCCGCTCCGACGGACAGGCGCCCGCGACCGAACGGCCAAAATCTTGTTCCGACAGGCCCTGATTTGAGTCGCGGGAATATTCCCGCGCCAGGCAATGCCAGTAATCGTCGCGGCCCTGCTGGGCGAGCTTCTGTGCGCTTTTCGCATCGTCGTCATCCGCCATGGCAGCAGATGTCATCATGACGAGCGCGGCTCCCAGCAACAGCATCCGCATTCTTGTTCTCCTGCTTCGCGGGTCCGGCTCGCGAGCTTAGACGGGACGGGCCAACTGGCCAATCACAACTGGTTTGATTAGGATGAGGCCCCTCCCCGTCGATGCGAGATCCTTCCGTGGCCAAAGCAAAAACCGCGTCCAAAAAATCCGGCAACATCTTCATCGGCATCGGCGGCTGGACCTTCGAGCCCTGGCGCGGCGTGTTCTATCCGGAGAAGCTGACGCAGGCCAAGGAGTTGTCGTACGCCGCCTCGAAACTGACCTCGATCGAGATCAACGGCACCTATTACGGCTCGCAGAAGCCGGAGAGCTTTCGCAAATGGGCGAGCGAGGTGCCGGACGGTTTCGTGTTCTCGGTGAAAGGACCGCGCTTCGCCACCAACCGCCGCGTGCTCGCCGAGGCCGGCGATTCCATCAAACGATTCTACGATTCCGGCGTGCTGGAGCTCGGCGACCATCTCGGGCCGGTGCTCTGGCAGTTCGCGCCGACCAAAAAATTCGACGGCGCCGATTTCGGCAAGTTCTTGGAGCTGTTGCCGCGCAAGCTCGAGGGCCGCGCGCTGCGCCACGTCGTGGAAGTGCGCCATGACAGCTTCTGCACGCCTGACTTCGTCGCGCTGATCCGCGAATTCGAGACGCCGGTGGTGTTCGCCGAGCACGGCAAATATCCGGCGATTGCCGACGTCACCGGCGATTTCGTCTATGCGCGGCTTCAGAAGGGCAATGACGAGATCAAGACCTGCTATCCGCCGAAGCAGCTCGATGCCTGGGCCGAGCGCTTTCAGGCCTGGGCGTCGGGAAGCGAGCCCGACGACCTTCCGAAGGTTGACAAGGCCAAGCCCAAGAAGGAGCCACGCGACGTGTTCGCCTACGTCATCCACGAGGGCAAGGTGCGCGCGCCGCACGGCGCCATGGAACTCATCGCCCGTGTGAGCTGAGGTCTCCCATGGCAAAGGCGAAGAAGCTCTTCACCATCGGTTATGAGCAGACGCCGCCCAAGGCCGTGCTGGACGAGCTGGAACAGGCCGGCGTCAAGCTCGTGGTCGACGTGCGCGCGGTGACGTCCTCGCGACGGCCGGGATTCTCCAAGAAGCAGCTCTCCGCAGGACTCGACGAACGCGGTATCGCCTATATCCATCTCGCCGCGCTCGGCACGCCGAAGGAAGGCCGCCTCGCCGCCCGCAGCGGCCAATACGATGTGCTGGAAAAAATCTATTCACAGCACCTGAAGACGCCGCAGGCGCGAGAAGAGATGGACGAGCTCTCGGCGTTGGTGAAGAAGGCCGGCCCCGTGTGCCTGCTCTGCTACGAGCGCGACCACACCCACTGCCACCGCCAGATGATCGCGGAGATCATCGAGGAGCGCGATGGCGTGGCGGTGAAGAATTTGGCGGGGCGGCAGGTGTAGCTGCCGCCGTAGCCGTCATCCTGAGGTGCCGTAGCGAAGCGGAGGCCTCGAAGGACGACGGCGTGCCACCGAGGTGCGGTTCGGCCGTACATCCTTCGAGGCTCGCAAGGGCTCGCAGCTCAGGATGACGGGTCTACCCGCATGCGATGCGCTGCCCCGGAATGACGAGCTGAGAGCACCCTAGCCCTCTCCCGCCAACCGAAACGTCCCTTCCATCATCTGCACGCAGCTGCCGCCGACATGGGCCGAGATGATCTTGCCGTCCTGCTTGCGCACCCGCGTCAGCAGCAGACTCGGGCGGCCCATGTCAAAGCCTTGGCCGACCGTGAGCTTCAATTCGCCGTCGCGCGCGGGGTCAAGATCGGCGAACAGCGCGGCGGCCGCGACCGTGGCGCTGCCGGTGGCAGGGTCCTCGGCGAGACCGCCGGCGCCGCGCATGAACATCCGCGCTTGAAGCTCGCAGGGCGCCTCCGCCGCGGGCACATCGCGCGTATAGAACCAGGCCGAGACTGCGCCGTCGCGCGGAAATATCCTGCCGAAGGCCGCCGCGTCGGACCTCGCCCGCTTGAGCGCATCGCGCGAATGCAGCTCGATCACCAAAAATGGCGTTCCAACACCGACGACCTGCGGCGCGTGACGGTCGACCCTGATATCCTCCGCGCTGAGCGAGATGCAGCTCGCGGCATCCGCGGCCGACAGTTGCGACAACCGCGCCAGCGGCTGCGGCGCGGTGAGCTCGGTGCTCACCACCCGGCCCTGCTCCCGCCGGACGTCGACCGGCACGAGTCCGGCCTTCTCTTCGAACAGCAAGCGCGGCTTCGGCTCCTTGGCGATCGTCGCCAGCACGAAGGCCGTGCCGACATTCGGGTGACCCGCGAACGGCATCTCCCTGACCGGGGTGAAGATGCGCACCTCGGCATCATTCGCCTTGTCACGCGGCGGCAGCACGAAGGTCGTCTCGGAATAGTTGAACTCGGTGGCGATTGACTGCATCTGCTGAGTGGACAGCCCGCCGGCATCGAGCACCACGGCGAGCTGATTGCCGCCGAAGGCGCGGTCGGTGAACACATCGACGGTGATGTAGCGGCGCTGCATCTTTCACTTCCCCATGCAAGTCGCGGCCGCAACCGGCCGCATCGCCGACAAGTCTACAGGCCGGCGACATCGCCCGTCATGCCCCAAAATTCGGAGCAATCGGAGCATTCGCGGAAGCGACGTTGCGGGCGCCTTGCCTACGCCCCGCTCTAGACAGCGCTCACCCCAGCTGAAACACCGCGACCGGCCGCTCATAGCCGCGCACCTCGACCTCGCCGAGCGCGACGGCATCGCTGCCGTCGTCTCCCAGCGCCTCGCGCACGGACTCGGAGATCAGGAGCTGGGAGCCGAGCTCCTTGTTCAGCGCCTCCAGGCGCGAGGCGAAATTCACGGTGTCGCCGATGACCGTGTATTCCTTGCGCCGGGGCGAGCCGATGTTGCCGGCGACGACCTCGCCGAAATGGATGCCGATGCCGATCCGCAGCGGCCAGCTCGTCTGCGCGTTGATGCGGTCCATCGCCGTCAGCATCTCGCGGCCGGCAGCGACCGCGCGGTGCGCGGCGTCGGAGGCCTCCAATGGCGCGCCGAACAGCGCGAGAAAGCCGTCGCCCAAGAACTTGTTCACGATGCCGCCGTGGCGGTCGAGGATATCGACCAAAACGGCGAAGGCGCCGTCGAGCCGGTCGACTACCTCCTGAGGCGTGCGCGACTGCGCACCGGCCGTGAAGCCGCGGAAATCGACGAACATCACCGCGACGCGGCGGAGGTCGCCGCCTGCAGTCGTTCCCGCCGCCATCAGCCGCTCCACCACCTGCGGGGAGACGTGCTGGCCGAACAGATTCGTCACCCGGTCCCGCGCGGTGGTCGCCGCAATGCTCGCGGCAAATTGCCGCCGCAGCTGGGCGCCGACGGCGCCGGCGAGCACGCCGCAGATCAGGATGATGATGCTCCGCACGGCGTGGAAATAAATCAGGGGTTCGTCGGCCTCGCTCGCCGAATTGTAATACAGCGCGATTGCTAGAAGCCCGGCTGCGGCCACGAGCCCCGTGAAAGTGGAGAGCCAGAAATCGAGCCGCAGCGTCGAGAGAATGACGAAGATGAAGTACATCAGCGGCACGGCGAAGCCGAGCGCCTGGGTCGCGCCCATGGTCCGGATCTGGAGAATGAGGATCACCGTGGGCAGCGACGTCTCGATCAGCGTGCCGAGATAGCGCCTGATCACCGGCAGGTCGCGATCAAGGCGGAGGTTCTTCCTGATCTGGGTGTGGACCCAGACCTCGAACAGGATGAAGCCGACCAGAAGGCCGTAAATCTCGATGAGCCCTTCCGTTCCGCGCCAGACCCGGTTCACGACAGCGGGATCGATCAGGTAGATCGTGGTGAGGAACAACATCATGACGCAGCCCGTCATGATCAGCGCGCGCACCCGCGACAGCTCGGTGCGCAGCACCTCCCGCGTCAGCTCGCGCTCGAAATCCTCCGACAGCACGGCATGCTGCCGGGCTTTCCTGCTTGCAAACCTGACCATTTCACCCCTCGATTCCGGGGGCATTGTGCCTCAATCCAGCGTGCGGCGGAAGCGCGTCACGGCGATGGTCATGGCGAGCAGCATCAGGGCCGCCAGCGCCAGCGTGTCGAAGCGCAGGTTCTGCATGGTCGCGCCCTTCAGCATGATGGCGCGGACGATGCGCAGGTAATGGGTCAGCGGCAGGGCCTCGCCGACATATTGCGCCCAGGCCGGCATGCCCGCGAACGGGAACATGAAGCCGGAGAGCAGGATGCTGGGCAGGAAGAACATCATCGACATCTGCATGGCCTGGAGCTGGTTCTGCACCAGCGTCGAGATGGTGTAGCCGATCGACAGATTGGTGGTGATGAACAGCGTCGAGAGCAGCGCCAGCAGGAACAGATTGCCGAGCACGGGTACGCCGAACAGGCCGACGCCGATGCCGATGATGAGGAAGGCCTGCACGAAGCCGACCAGCACGTAAGGCACGATCTTGCCGAACATCACCTCGACCGGCTTGATCGGCATCGACAACAGGCTCTCCATGGTGCCGCGCTCGACCTCGCGCGTGACCGACAGCGCGGTGAAGATCAGCATGGTCATGGTGAGGATGGTGCCGACCAGGCCCGGCACGATGTTGAGGCTGGAGGCCGCGGCCGGATTGTAACGGGCATGCGCGCGGATCTCGAACGGCATCTCCGGGGGATCGCCGATGTAGAGATCGTGCTTGAGCGCGGTCTGCACCACCATGCCGAGCGAACCGATCGCCGAGCTCGCCGCAACGGGATCTGTGGCGTCGGCCGCGACCAGCAGCGCCGGCTTGTCGCCGCGCCGCACCGCCCGCTCGAAGCCGCGCGGGATCTCGACGCCGAACAGCACCTTGCCGGATTTCAGCAGATTGTCGAAATCTTCGACGTCGTGCACTTCATAGAGGAAGCGGAAATAGGCGGTGTTCTCCAGCGCCTTCAGGATCGAGCGGGCGAGATCGGAGTCCTCCTGGAGCAGCACCGCGCTCGGCAGATTGTGGGGCGTGGTATTGATGGCGTAGCCGAACAGCATGAGCTGCATCACCGGCAGCATCACGATCATCGCGAACGAGACGCGATCTCGCCTCAGTTGGATGAACTCCTTGATCAGCATCGCATAGGAGCGTCTCCAGAAGCCAAAGCGCTCCCGGATTTCGTGCTGTGGCGCGGGATGATCGACAGCGCTCATTGGACATTGTCCTTACTGGAAATTGTCCTTGGAATGGCTCATCAGCTCGATGAACACGTCTTCGAGCGATGGCGACGATTTCTGCCAGTCCAGGCCGCTCTTCTCGCGCCACGGCCCGATGCTGGCTTCGAGCGCAGCGACGTCGCGCCCCGAAACGTGCAGCGAGGTGCCGAACGGCGCCACCATGTCGATGCCGGGCTTACCGGTGAGCTCGGCCGCGAGCCCATTCAGGTCTTCGCCTGTGACAGTGTAGGTGGTGAGCGCGGATTTGGCGATCACCTGCTCCACCGTGCCATGCGTCAGGAGATGGCCATAGGCGATGTAGGCGATCTCGTGACAACGCTCGGCCTCGTCCATGTAGTGGGTCGAGACCAGCACGGTGAGGCCGTCGGCGGCGAGCGCATGGATCTCGTTCCAGAAGTCGCGCCGCGCCTTGGGATCGACGCCGGCGGTCGGCTCGTCGAGCAGCAGGAGTTGCGGATTGGGCAGCGTGCAGGCCCCTAGCGCCAGGCGCTGCTTCCAGCCGCCAGAGAGCTCGCCGGCGAGCTGCTCCTCGCGGCCGGAGAGCCCGAGTCGCTTGATCATGTCGCGAGCAGCGCCACGCGCGTCAGTGAGGCCATAGAGCCGGGCGACGAATTCGAGATTCTCGCGCACCGAGAGGTCCTGGTACAGGCTGAAGCGCTGAGTCATGTAGCCGACCTGGCGCTTGATCTTTTCGGCATCGCGGCGGATGTCGTATCCGAGGCAGGTGCCCTCGCCGCTGTCGGGCGTGAGCAGGCCGCAGAGGATGCGGATGGTCGTTGTCTTGCCAGAGCCGTTCGGCCCGAGGAAGCCGTAGATCGAGCCGCGCTTCACCTGCATCGACAGATCGTGCACGACCTCGCGGCCGCCGAACGACTTGGTCAGGCCCTTGACGTCGATCGCGATGCCGTTGCCGCCGCTCATCGCTTGTCCGCCACCGGTGTCTTCGGATTGAGATGGACGTCGATCGGCTGTCCGACGCGCAAGGCGTCGGGCCGCGAGGGCCGCGCCTGGATCAGATAGACCAGCTTGTTGCGCTCATCGAGGCTGTAGATGACGGGCGGGGTATATTCGGCCGAGGTTGCGATGAAATAGATCTTTGCGGTGAGATCGGCCGCGCAATTGTCGCAGGCGATGCGCACCGTGTCGCCGATGGCGAGCTTCGGCAGCTCGGCCTCCGGCACGAAGAAGCGCAGCTTCATGTTGCCGGGCGGCATGATCGAGAGCACCGGCCGCTGCGCCGCCACCATCTCGCCCTCGCGAAAATAGATCTGCTGGATGGTGCCGGCGACCGGCGCAAAGCCCTTGCGTCGCGCCATCCGCGTCTCCGACGTCGCCACCCGCGCTTGTGCGACGCGCAAGGCGGACACGGCGGAGTCCAGATTGGCCTGCGTGCCCGAGCCGGTCTTGTTCAGCGACGCCGCCCGGTCATAGGTTTGCTGCGCATTCGCCAGCGTCGCCTTGTTCTGGTTGAGATCGGCCAGCTGGAGATCGTCATCGACGGAATAGAGGTGATCGCCGACCTTGACTTCGTCCCCCTCGCGGACATTGAGCTTGGTCACCCGGCCGGCCTCGTCCGGGCTGACGAAGATCATGTCGGCCTCGACCCAGCCCTGGAATCCGGGATCGCGCTTCTCGTTGCAGGCTGCAAGCACGGTTGCGAGCACGACGGCCAATGCAAATCTAAAAATCGCTCGTGACGACCTCATGTCGTCCTCCGTTCGCCAAAAATCAAATCGAGATGAACGCGCAGCATGTCCTGCGCGTCGAGCGGCGCATGCCGCACAAAAAGGCTCTGCCAGATCACCGCGATCATCGCGGGCGCGACCAGTATCTGTGGATAGCGCGCGAGATCCTTCTCCCGAATCTCGCCGCGGGCGATGCCGAGCTCGATCAGCGCGCGCATGGCGGCAATCCCGCGCGAGACCACTTCGCGGTAGTAGAAATCGGCAACGGATGGAAAGCGCGGCCCCTCCGCCACGATCAGGCGGACGAGATCGCCGCGCCTGGTGCCGATGACCTCCTTCAGGAAGTTGCCGGCGAAGGCCTCTATCAGGTCGCGCACCGAGCCCACCGGCGGCGGCAGCGCCGTGAGGCGCGTGACCACCGGCACGATGACAATGCGCACCAGCTCCTCGAACATCGATTCCTTGTCCTTGAAGTGCAGGTAGATCGTGCCCTTGGCGACACCGGCGCGCTTCGCGATGTCGTCGAGCCGCGTCGCGGCAAAGCCGCGCGTGATGAACTCGTCCATCGCCGCCTCCACGATCGCTGCACGCCGCTCCGCGGCCCGGGCGGCGCGGTTTGACACGCGGGCCTCGGCGTCAGCGCCGGCTTCGGGTGCGTGGCTCCCGGCTCGGGCCACGGATGCAATCGCTGTTCTGGCGGGCTTCTTCGTCATTTGCTATTTATGACTGACTAGTCAGTCATTGTCAATCAACGAAGAAGTCGAGGCCGACACGACAAATTAGTGTTTACTAATGAATTAGCACATGCTAATGCGTTTCTCATGATGGAAGTCACCCCCAACCCCGTAACCGCCGTGATGCGCGCCCTCGCCGACCCAACGCGCCGCGCGGTGTTCGAACGCGTCTTCGACAGCAGGGAAATCAGCGTCGCCGAGCTGACACGCGGCAGCGGCGTGACCCAAGGCGCGATCTCGCAGCACCTGAAATCCCTCAAGCAAGCCGGCCTCGTCGCCGAGCGCGCCGAGGGCCGCAATGTCTACTACCGCGTCGCGCCGCGCGGCCTCGAGCCGCTGATCACCTGGATGGACCACTACGGCGTGTTCTGGCGCGAGCGCTTCCAGAACCTGCGTGACCTCTTGAAGGAGATCGATCCGTGAATGCAGCCGAGTTGAAAGCCGAGACCCAAGACAACATCCGGGACATCGTCATTGACGAAGTGCTCCCTCATGCGCCGGAGACGATCTGGAAGGCGCTGACCAGCGCGCAGTTGATCGCGCGCTGGCTGATGCAGCCGACCGGCTTCGAGGCGAGTGAAGGCAACACCTTCACGTTCCAGACCACCCCTGGCGGCGCTTGGGATGGCGTCATTCATTGCCGGGTTCTCGAGGTCGTGGCCAACAGGCGCCTCGTCTACGCCTGGAAGGGCGGCGATGAGCGCAACACCGGTTACGGCGCGCCGCTCGACACTGTCGTGACGTGGTCCCTCACCCCGGTCGAAGCCGGCACGCGGATTCGCCTTGTCCATGCGGGCTTCGTGATGCCCAGGAACGAGTCGGCCTACAACGTGATGAGCGGCGGCTGGAAGAAGGTCGTCAGACAGCTCGACGAGATCAGCGGCGAGAAGTGAGGAGATATCGCGATGGACAAGCCTTTTACTGGCGGCTGCGCCTGCGGCGCAATCCGCTATTCGATTGCCGGTGAGCCGCTGTTCAGCAATCACTGTCAATGCCGGGACTGCCAGCGGGAAAGCGGCAGCGGCCATGGCTCGTACGCAACGTTCGCGCGCGCCGGCGTCACGCTGACCGGCGAAGCGAAGCATTGGGACATGGTCGCCGACAGCGGCAACGTGAAGACACGCGGCTTCTGCACACAATGCGGCGTGCCTGTGTACATGACCTTCGCGGCACAGCCTGGCGTCTTCACGATCCGCGCCGCAACCCTCGACGAGCCCGGCCGCTACAAGCCGCAGGCGGTCACTTTCGCCGCGCGCGGCTATGACTGGGATCGCCTCGACGCCAGCCTGATAAAGTTCGAAGGCATGCCGCCGGGGTGAGATGCTAAAGCGCGATGAGATTGGGATGAATCGTCATCGCGCTTTAGGTTGTTGTTTGAGCATGATCTGTTCGGAAAACCGCTTCGCACTTTTCCGGATCATGCTTTAGCCAAAATCCAGCACCATGCGGCCGTCGATCTTGCCGGCCTTCATGCGGTCGAAAACGTCGTTGATTTGCGTGAGCGGCACCTTCGTCACCTCGGCCTTGACCTTGCCGTCCGAGGCAAACGCGATGGCTTCGTCGAGATCGCGCCGTGTGCCGACGATCGAGCCGCGCACGGTGATGCGCTTGAGCACGACATCGAAGATCGGCGTCGGGAATTCGCCCGGCGGCAGGCCGACGAGGCTGACGGTGCCCTTGCGGCGCACCATCTTCAGTGCCTGGGCGAACGCTGCGGTCGACACCGCCGTCACCAGCACGCCATGCGCCCCGCCCCCTGTTGCCGCAAGAACATTGTCCACGGCGCCTGCCGCGAGTGCGTTGACCGCGAGATCGGCGCCGGCCTCACGTGCGAGCGCGAGCTTGTCCTCGGCGATATCGACCGCCGCGACCTTGAGCCCCATCGCCTTGGCGTACTGAATTGCGACATGGCCGAGCCCGCCGACGCCTGAGATCACGACCCACTCGCCGGGTCGCGCCTCGGTCTCCTTCAATCCCTTGTAGGTGGTAACACCGGCGCAGAGGATCGGCGCAATGGCCGCGAAATCGACGCTCGCCGGCAGCTTTGCGGCGAAGGCGGCCGAGGCGATGACATATTCGGCGAAGCCGCCGTTCACGCTGTGGCCGGTGTTGTGCTGGTGCTCGCACAGCGTCTCCCAGCCGGTCTCGCAATATTCGCAAGACATGCATGCATCGTGCAGCCAGGCGACGCCCACGGCATCGCCGACCTTCAGGTTCTTCACGCCGGACCCGACCGCGGCGACGATGCCGGCTGCTTCATGGCCGGGAATGAAGGGCGGCACCGGCTTCACCGGCCAGTCGCCGGACGCGGCGTGCAGATCGGTGTGACAGACGCCACAGGCCTTCACCTTGACCAGAACCTCGCCCGGACCGGGCTGCGGCACCGGCACGTCCTCGATCACCAGCGGCTTGCCGAATTGTCTGACAATTGCGGCTTTCATGGTCGGCATCGGTCTGCTCCTTTGCATTACAGACTGAGACTAGCGATACCGAGCGGTCCTCCTTTGATGGGCGTCAAACAGCACAAACTTTGCGCAACCCGATCGCCATCACGACACGACGGACGACGTGACGCGCCTGCGGGCTCAGCTATGGAACTTGAGGCCGTCGATGATCTTGTCGATTACCTTGCGCTCGGCGCGCATCGCGATGCCGACGAGATTGAGGTCGGTGCGCATCACCGCCCTCACCACTTCGCGATTGGCGGCGTCATGCGTCGTCTTGAACATGTCCTCGGTATAGACTGCCGGCTTGACGTTGCGCGTCAGCGCCCGGTCGAGCGCGCGCGATAATGCCGGACCATCGGCGCCATAGATCAGGATCGGCTGGCCGATCAGCGCATGATATTTCGTGCCCGAGGCGTCCTCATAGGCTTCGCCGATGCATTCCGGAAAGGCCGCGGCAATGCCGCTCGTCAGGAAAGACGCGACGTTGAGCTTCTGCCAAGCCTGAAGATCGGTGCGGATCACGACAGCGATCTTGGTGTCGAACTGCATGTGTATTCCTAGATGTCATTCCGGGCGCGCCACTTGGCGCGAGCTCTGATGCGCTGCGCATCGAGAATCCATCGCGTCCCAAAGTCGGGGGAGGCTCGATGCTCAGGTCCGCGCACCGCGCGGTACCGTTGCATCGCCCCGGAATGACAGCAAGAGGAATCAGCGCTCGAAGGATCAACCCTTGGCGTCGCAGGCCCAGGCGCGGATCACGCATTCCTTGCCGCCATATTTGTAGCATTCGCGCGTGGCGGCATTGAGCGAGTCCGAAATCTTCGGCTTGACGGCAAAGCCATAAGCGCCGCAGGGATTGGCGAGATCGACCGACATCGCAGCGCAGGCGCGCTTCATCGTCACGGTCGTGCAATCGCCCTTGCACAGTTTCTGTGCCGCGGCGCGCGCCTCGTGCTCGGCGCCGTAATCATAGGCCTGGCCATACGCGCCGCACTTGCCGACCGCAATAGCGCCCGCCGCGTGGGCTTCGGTGATGTAACGGGCGCCGGAGACACAAACCGACAACGCAAAGAAAAACATCGCGCAACGGCGCGCGACGACGTTCGAAGCCATGGAAAAACCCCTCCCCCCAAGGCAGGTGGAGGGACTCTAAGCGGGGGTCGTTTCCAGATGGTGAACGGGTGGTTGAAATCGGAGGGGTGAGAGATGCCGAAAGGTGGGCAAAGGCGCAGCGCCGTGCCCACCAATCTGTCCTCACAACTACCTGCAAATTGGTGGGCACGCTTCGCTTTGCCCATCCTACGGCAGCGTTTACGGAAGCGTCATCCGCGTCTTGCCGCTTCCAGCGCCTGCGGGGTGTCGATGTCGAGGAAGGCGCTCTCGCCATCCACGGGCACTTCGGCCACCGCTTCAGTGTGCTTGGCGATCAGATGCCGCGCGCCGACATCGCCGTCGAGGGTCAACAACTCCTTGAAGAAGCGGCGCGACCACAGCACGGGGTTGCCACGGCGGCCTTCGCTGACGGGCACGACGATGAGGTTGCCGCGGTCGGGTGCAAAGCCGTCGATGAGGTGGTCGATCAGACCGGCGTCGATCAGCGGCATGTCGCCGAGGCACACCAGGGCGCCGTCGCAGGTCTCGGGCACGGCGGCGATGCCGGCCTTGACCGAGCTTGCGATGCCGCCGGCGAAATCCGGGTTGCGGACGAACTTGACTTTCAGGCCTTGCAGTGCCTGCTCGACCAGTTCGGCCTGATGTCCGGTGACGACGATCACCTCGGACGCCTTCGAGGCCAGCGCCTGCTCGGTGGCGATCCGCACCAGCTTCTTGCCGTTGAACTCCGCGAGCAGCTTGTTCGGTCCGCCCATCCGCGTGGAGCGGCCGGCCGCCAGAACGATGGCGGCGACCTGGCTGTTGCCCTCGGTCTCGGGTTTTGCGCGCGGCTGCGGCCGCGTCACGATCTCCATCAGGAGGCCGCCGACACCCATGCCCATCAGCTCGGACCGCGTCACCTTGATGCCGGCGAGCAGCCGCATCAGCACCCAGTCAAAACCGTTCTCGACCGGCGAGCGCGCGCAGCCCGGCGCGCCCAGCACCGGCACCTCGCCGGCGCGCGCGATCAGCAGCAGATTGCCGGGATCGACCGGCATGCCGAAATGCTCGATCTCACCACCGATGCCGGTGACCGCCGCCGGGATCACGTCGCGGCGGTCGGCGATGGCGGACGCGCCGAACACGATGACGAGCTCGGCGCCAAGGCCCAGCAACTCCTTGATCGCAGCCGACAGCACCTGCTCCTCATGCGGGACCCGTCGCTCGGCGATGATGCTGGCGCCGGCCGGCGCAAGCCGCTCGGCGGTAACACGCAGCGTCTTGTCGATGACCTTGGATGACAGGCCCGGCAGCAGCGTCGAAACCACCCCGACACGCTTGACCACATAAGGCGCTACTCTGAGCACGTCCTTGCCGGCCGCCTTGACCGCGGCATCGCGCAAACCCTCTTCGACGCCGAACGGGATGATCTTGACGGTGCCGACCATCTCGCCCTCGACCACCGGCTTGTAGGCGGCGAGCGTGGCAAAGGTGATGGCCTCGTCGACATTGTTGATGCGATCGACCGCGGCGCGGTCGATCACCAGCACGCCCGCCCGCGCGGCGAACAGATTGGCGCGGCCGGTGAAGGCGCGCTCGACATGGATGCCCTCGCCGCCGACGGCAAGCGCGATGCTGGCGGCCGCAACGTCCTCGGAGACGTCGCCAGCCTCCATGCGCACGACCACGATGTCCTTGATCCCAGCGCGCTCCAGCGCCTCGACCTCGGCGGGGCCGATCGTCGTGCCTTTCTTGAGCACCAGCGGTCCCTGGCGCAGGGTGTGAACGGTCACCCCGCCGATCGCATCCTTGGGGCTCGCCGGGCCGAACTTCATGCCGCTTCTTCTTTTTGTTTTGGAGGCAGCCGCAGCACCGCCGTGATCTCGGCCATGATCGCCACCGCGATCTCGGCCGGAGAAACCGCGCCGATCGCAAGGCCAATGGGCGCGTGAATGCGCGCGATGTCGCTCTCCTTGGCGCCCTGCGCCCGCAGCCGGTCGCCGCGCTTCGCATGTGTCTTCCGCGAGCCGAGCGCGCCGATGTAGAAGCAGTTGCGCTCGAAGGCGTGCAGCAGCGCGGGATCGTCGATCTTGGGATCGTGCGTTACCGCGACGAAAGCGGTGTAAGCATCGACATTGAGCGACGGCAGCGCCGTGTCAGGCCATTCCGCGACGAGCGGAATGTCGGGGAAGCGCTCGGGGCTCGCAAAGGCCGTGCGGGGATCGACGACCGTGACGTCGTAGCCGAGCGAGCGTGCCAGCGGCGCCAAGGCCTGGCTGATATGCACCGCGCCGACGATGACGAGTTTTGCGGTCGGCGCGTATACGTTGAGGAACAGCTTCTTGCCGCCGGCCTCGACATTGGCGCTCTTGCCCATACGAAGCTGCTTGTCGAGTTCTGCGTGCAGCGGATCTTTGGCAAAGTCCTTGGCTTTCACCAAGCGCTGCTCGCCGCTCTCGGTGTCCGTCACCAGAATCACCGGCCGGCGCGCGGCGCGCTCGGCGTTGAGTTCGTGCAGGATCGCGAACTTCACGACTAACCCACCTTCTCGACGAAGACGCGGATGGTGCCGCCGCAGGACAGCCCGACATTCCAGGCGGTCTCGTCAGCAACGCCAAACTCCAGCATCTTGGGCTTGCCGCTCTCGATCACGTCCATGGCCTCGGTGACCACGGCGCCCTCGACGCAACCGCCGGAGACGGAGCCTAAGAACGTGCCCTCGTCGTTGATGACGAGGCTCGAGCCCGCCGGGCGCGGCGCCGAGCCCCAGGTCTCCACCACAGTGGCGAGCGCAACGCCACGGCCGGCCTTTTGCCAGTCCTCCGCTGCCTTCAGAATATCCTCGTCGCGATCGAGCATGGCTGGCCTCTCAAGCTGCGGAGCGGATCAGGCTGCGGTGATGCGGCGGCAGCGGCCGGGAGAGCGTGGTGATCAGCTCCTGGATCGAACTCAAATTATGTACCGGGCGGAATTCGTCAACGTGGGGCAGCATCATTTTGATGCCCTGCGCCTTGGCCTCGAAGCCGCCGAACCGGAGCAGCGGGTTCAGCCAGATCAGCCGCCGGCAGGAGCGGTGCAGCCGGTCCATCTCGAAGGCCAGCTTGGAATCGGCCTCCCGCTCCAGCCCGTCGGAGATCAGCAGCACGATGGCGCCCTGGCTCAGCACGCGCCGTGCCCACAATTTGTTGAAGTTGTGCAGCGAGGCCGAGATCCGCGTGCCGCCGGCCCAGTCCTCGACCGAGGCCGAGCAGCTTGCCAGCGCCTCGTCGGGGTCGCGCTGGCGCAGGGCGCGGGTGACGTTGGTCAGCCGGGTACCGAACAGAAACACCGAGACGCGCTTGCGCGCATCGGTGATGGCATGCAGGAAATGCAGGAAAAGGCGGGTATATTCGCTCATCGAGCCCGAGATATCGAGCAGCGCGACGATCGGCGCGGGCTTCTCGATACGTCCAAGGCGATGGATGTCGATGATGTCGCCGCCGGTTCGTAAAGATGCGCGCAGCGTGCGGCGCAGGTCGAGCCGCAGGCCGCGCGGATCGGGTCGTTGCCGGCGCGTCAGGAGCTCGGCTTGCGGCAGGTGCATCCGCTCGACGGCGCGGAGCGCCTCGGCGATTTCAGCCGCGCTCATCTGCGCAAAGTCCTTCTTCTGCAGGATCTCCTTGTCGGAGACCGACAGGCGCAGATCCTGCTCCTGGTGCTGCGGCATCTCCGTCATCCGCGGCTGCGACATCGCCTCCTGCACACGGCGGGAGCCTGCCTGCGGCTTCTTCCTGGCCTGCTCCGGCAGCGGCACCGAATCCAGCATGTGCTTCCATTCTTCCGAGGCGCGGAAGAACAGGTTGAAAGCCTGCTTGAAGATCAGCGCATGCTCGTGGCGCTTGACGAAGATCGCCTCGAGCGTGGTGAAGACATCGGCGCGACTGCCGATGTCGATCACCTGGAGCGCGCTCATGGCGTCGATGGCGGCGCCCGGTCCGACCGGCATGCCAGCTGCACGCAGCGCGCGGGCAAAGCCGACGATGTTGTCGGCGAACTGCTCGGTTTGCTCCGGGGCAAGGTGATTGATGGCCATGGTCGTATCCATCCCCTCGTCATTCCGGGGCGCGCCCTCTTTGGCGCGAGCCCGGACTCCATTCATCCACCGACTCTGCGGCCCGATGGATTCTCAGGTGGGCAATTGCGCACCGTAGCTCGCGCTACGCGCGCCCCGGAACGACGAACTCAATTAACGCGCGTCAATTGTCGGTCGTCGCGTCTTTCAGTACCTTCTGCAAGGCATCGCCCTGCATCCGCGTGATGTCGTCCTGGTATTTGAGCAGTGCGCCCAGCGTATCGCCGACCACTTGCGGGGTCAGCGAGCGGGCGTCGAGCTCCGACAAAGCGGTGGCCCAGTCGATGGTCTCGGCGACGCCCGGCGACTTGTAGAAGTCCTGGTTGCGCAGCGCCTGGACGAAGCGCACCACCTGCTGCGAGAGTTTTGCCGAGATGCCGGGCACGCGCGTCTTGACGATCGCGAGCTCGCGCTCGGCGGCGGGATAGTCCACCCAGTGATAGAGACAGCGCCGCTTCAGCGCATCGTGGATCTCGCGGGTGCGGTTGGAGGTGATGATGACGATCGGCGGGTGCGGCGCCTTCACGGTGCCGAATTCGGGGATCGTCACCTGGAAATCGCTGAGGATTTCGAGCAGGAACGCCTCGAACGCCTCGTCGGCGCGGTCGAGCTCGTCGATCAGCAGCACCGGGGGACCGGCAACGTCGGGCTCCAGCGCCTGAAGCAGCGGCCGCTTGATCATGTAGCGGTCGGCGAAGATGTCGCTCGAGAGCTGGTCGCGATCGGTGTCGCCGGCGGCTTCCGCCATCCGGATCGCGATCATCTGCGCGGCGCTATTCCACTCATAGACAGCGGAGGAGACGTCGAGGCCCTCGTAGCACTGGAGGCGGATCAGCTTCCGCCCAAGTGCTGCCGACAGCACCTTTGCGATCTCGGTCTTGCCGACGCCGGCTTCGCCTTCCAGGAACAGCGGCCGGCCCATGCGCAGCGACAGGTAGGTCACCGTGGCCAGCGCTCGCTCGGCGAGGTAGCCGCGCGACGTCAGGAGTTCGAGCATCGCATCGACCGATGCCGGCAAAGCACCGGAAGAAGAGGCCGCTGAAGTCATGAAAAAGCCAGTCTCGCTACGCCCTCACCGGGGACAGATTTGGGCCGAGGGATGAGGTCAGCTCATCCCTTGGCATTGGCGGCATCGACGGCGCGGCGCGTCAGCACGCCAATGAGATGCGCGCGGTATTCGGCGCTGCCGTGGATGTCGCTGTTGAGGCCTTCCGCCGGCACCGCAATGCCGTCAAGCGCCTTCGCCGAGAAGCGCTTCTTCAGGGCCTCCTCGAACGCGGTGACGCGGAACACGCCTTCGGAGCCCGCACCGGTGACGGCGACGCGTACATCCGACGGACGCCGCGCCACGAACACGCCGACCAGCGCATAGCGCGAGGCTTGGTTGCGGAATTTGATGTAGGCCGCCTTCTTCGGCAGCGGAAACATCACCTTGGTGATGATCTCGTCAGCTTCCAGCGCGGTCGAGAACAGGCCCTGGAAATACTCCTCGGCCTTGAGGCGGCGCTTGTTGGTGACGATGGTGGCCCCTAACGCGAGCACCGCGGCCGGATAATCTGCGGTTGGATCGTTGTTGGCGAGCGAGCCGCCAATCGTGCCCTTGTGACGCACGGCGGGATCGCCGATTCCGCCGGCAAGGCTGGCGAGCGCCGGGATCGCCTCGCCGACGACGGCGGAGGCCGCGACCTCGGCGTGCTTGGCGGTGGCGCCGATCACCAGCGAGCGGCCCTTCATCTCGATCGTGTCGAGCCCCTCGATGTGAGAGAGGTCGACCAGATGCGGCGGGTTGGCGAGACGCTGCTTCATGACGGGGATCAGCGTGTGGCCGCCGGCGATCACCTTGGCGTCTTCGTTCTTCACCAGGAGATTGGCCGCCTGGCGAACGGTCCCAGGGCGATGATATTTGAATTCGTACATGGGTGTGTCCTGATCGCGGAGTGCGCGCGCGGTTTACGCGAGATCGGATTTGGCCATCGCCTTCGCGCCGGCGGAGATCGAGGCCACGATGTTCTGATAGCCGGTGCAGCGGCAGAGATTGCCTTCCAGCTCTTCGCGGATGGTGTTGTCGTCGAGCTCATGGCCCTTGCGATGCACGATGTCGATCGCAGTCATGATCATGCCGGGCGTGCAGAAGCCGCACTGGAGCCCATGATGCTCGCGGAAGGCTTCCTGCATCGGATGCAGCGGCGCACCGTCCGCGGCCAGTCCCTCGATCGTCTTGACCTCGTGGCCGTCGGCCATCACCGCCAGTGTGGTGCAGGACTTCACGGCCTTGCCGTCGAGATGCACGACGCAGGCGCCGCACTGCGAGGTGTCGCAGCCGACATGGGTCCCGGTCAGCCGCAGATTCTCGCGCAGGAACTGCACCAGGAGGGTGCGGGGATCGACGTTGGCCGTGACTGGATTGCCGTTCACGATGAGGGAGATTTTTGCCATAAGCACTCTCTATCAGCGCCCCGACGGGTCCCATCGAAGCGGTTCTTATAATTATTCCAACCCATCATATGGGCCATTATGCCCGGGGGCAACATCACCCCGGACGCAAGGCGCCATGCCGAAAGGCGATAGCCTTCAGCCCTGTACCGCCTTGGCGAAGTTCGCGAAAAATTCGTCGGCCAGCTTCTTGGCAGCGCCGTTGATCAGGCGCTGGCCGAGCTGCGCCAACTTGCCGCCGATCTGCGCCTCGACGTCGTAGGAGAGCAGCGTGCCGCCGTCCTTCTCCGCGAGCTTGACGGCCGCGCCGCCTTTGGCGAAGCCGGCCACCCCGCCCTCACCCTCACCAGAGATTTTGTAGCCATTGGGCGGGTCGAGATCGGACAGCATGACTTTGCCCCTGAAGCGCGCGGATACCGGGCCGACCTTCATTTTCGCCGTTGCGCGAAAGCCGCCGTCGTCAGTTTTCTCCAGCTCCTCGCAGCCGGGAATGCAGGCCTTCAGCACTTCGGGATCGTTGAGCTTGTCCCACACGGCCTCGCGCGACGCCGCAAGCTGGACTTCGCCGTTCATCGTCATGGCCATGGGTGCCTCCCGGATCGCACAACTATAATGCTGTTCAAGTAACGCACGGAGGACGTAAAGGAAAGGGCGGCCTCCGGTCCCGTGCAATGCATATTCGCAACTGCAAAAAGCTTGCGCCGATAGTTTGGGATTGGCACAGGCGGGCCATGGTGGTTAGGTCCCGCACAATATGAGCACTTCCCTCTCCCCCCTGCTCGCGCCGATGCTGTCGAGCGCAGCCATGCGCGCGGTCTGCGACGACCGGTCGACCCTTCAGAACATGCTCGATTTCGAGGCAGCCCTGGCACGGGCCGAGGCCGCCACAGCTGTGATTCCCGCATCCGCGCTGGGGCCGATCGCATCTGCCTGCAAGGCTGATGCCTTTGATATGGCAGCCCTGGCCGAGGCGGCAACGCGATCAGGCAATCTCGCGATTCCCCTGGTCAAGGCGCTGACCGCCAATGTCGGCAAGGCCGATGCGGAAGCCGCGCGTTACGTGCATTGGGGCGCGACCAGCCAGGACGTCATCGATACCGCAACCATGCTCACGCTGCGCGCTGGCATCGATGCGCTGGACACCGACCTCAGCCGCGCCATCAAGGGTTTTGCCGCGCTGGCGCGAGCCCATCGCGCCACCGCGATGGTAGCGCGGACCTGGCTCCAGCACGCGCTGCCGATGCCGTTCGGGTTGAAGGCCGCCGAATACGCTGCAAGCCTTGCCCGCGCCCGCTGCCGCCTCAGGCGGCTCTCCCGCGAGGGTCTCGCGCTACAATTCGGCGGCGCCGCCGGCACCCTCGCAGCCCTCGGCGACAAGGGACTCGCGGTCGCCGAGCGGCTGGCGGAGGAGCTGAACCTGCCGCTGCCTGAGGCGCCCTGGCACACCCATCGCGACCGCATCGCGGAAGCCGCCTCCTGCTTTGCAATTCTCGCCGGCAGCTGCGGCAAGATCGCGCGCGACGTCTCGCTGCTGATGCAGACCGATGTCGCCGAAGCGTTCGAGCCTGCCGGTGAAGGCCGCGGCGGCTCCTCGACCATGCCGCACAAGCGCAACCCGGTTGCCGCCGCAAGCGCTCTCGGCGCTGCGACCATGGCCCCGCAGCTCGCCGCGACGATTTTGGCCGCGCAGGTGCAGGATCATGAGCGCAGTGCCGGCCCCTGGCATGCGGAGTGGCCGACGCTGCCGCAATTGATGCTGGTCACCTCGGGGGCGCTTGCCGCCATCGTCGACATCGCCGAAGGCCTCGACGTCGACGCCGCGCGCATGCGCAGCAATCTCGATGCGACGCATGGCCTGATCATGGCGGAAGCGGTCACCTTTGCGCTGGCAGAGAAGATCGGCAAGAGCGATGCGCATCATCTCGTCGAAGCCGCCAGCAAGCGCGCGGTCGCCGAGAAGAAGCATCTGCGCGAGGTGCTGTCGGCTGTTTCGCTAGTCACTGCTCATCTGCCGCCGGAAAAAATTGCGGCATTGTTCGAGCCGATGGCCTATCAAGGAGCTTCCCAAGCCCTGATCGACCGGCTGCTCGACAGCCTGGACCGCGAATAAGAACCGCAATTACGACCAAATACGACGGAGACGCCGCATGCCCATGATCGATGCCGACGGATGCCTGCTCAACGTCTCCGTCGAGGGCCGCGACGGCGGACCGACCTTGATGCTCTCCAACTCGCTCGGCTGCACGCTGCAAATGTGGGAGCCGCAGATGAAGGCGCTGACGCAGGTGTTCCGCGTCATCCGCTACGACCGCCGCGGCCACGGCAAATCGAACGTGCCGCCCGGTCCCTACACGATGGAGCGCTTCGGCCGCGACGTGCTCGCGATCCTCGACGATCTCAACATCGAGAAGGTGCATTGGTGCGGCCTGTCAATGGGTGGCATGGTCGGGCAATGGCTGGGCGCCAACGCGCCGGAACGCTTCGGCAAGATCGTCCTCGCCAACACCTCCTGCTATTATGCCGAGCCGACTAAATGGCTGGAGCGCATCGACGCCGTGAAGAAGGGCGGCATCGCGGCGGTCGCGGATGCCGTGATCGCGGGCTGGCTGACCCAGGACTTCCGCGAGCGCGAGCCGGAGATCACCGCCAGAATGAAGTCGATGCTGCTCGCCTCCCCCGTCAAGGGCTATCTCGCCTGCTGCGAGGCGCTGTCGACGCTGGACCAGCGCGCGCTGCTTCCCAAGATCAAGAGCCCGACACTGGTGATCGCCGGCCGCCACGACATGGCGACGCCGATCTCGGCAGCCGAACTGATCCGCTCGAACGTTCCCGGCGCCAGCATGACCATCATCGACGCCGCCCACATTTCCAACGTCGAACAGCCGCACGCGTTTACGGACGCGGTGGTGGGGTTCTTGACACAGCGCTGATCTCACAACGCGTCATTGCGAGGAGCGTAGCGACGAAGCAATCCAGACTGTCTCCGCGGACGCATTTCTGGATTGCTTCGCTACGCTCGCAATGACGAAGGAGGAAACACAATGGACGACCAGAACCGCCGCGATGCCGGCATGAATGTGCGCCGAAAGGTGCTGGGCAACGCCTGGGTCGACAAGTCGATCGCGGGCCGCAACGCGTTCAACACCGACTTCCAGGACCTGATCACCCGCTATGCCTGGGGCGAGATATGGACGCGGCCGCATTTCGACGAGCGCACGCGGCGGGTGCTGGTGATCGGCACCATGGTCGCGCTCGGGCAATGGGACGAATTCCGCCTGCATGTGCGCGCCGCGCTTGCCGAGGGCGGCTTCACGCCCGACGACATCAAGGAAATCCTGCTGCAGCAGGCGATCTATTGCGGCGTCCCGGCGGCGAACCACGCCGTGAAGGAAGCCTCAGCGATTGTGCAGGAGCTCGGCCTGCTCAAGACCTAGCGGTGCGGCGGTCTCGACGGTCTTTGGCGCCGTCGCCGGCTTCTCGATCACCACTACGATGGCGGCACCGAGCAAGAGCAAGAGCTCGGTGGCGTGCAGCCGGAGCGCGGCCATCTCGCCGACCTTCGAGGCCATCACCATGCTGGCAAACGAGATCAGGCTGCCGATCGCCAGGGCAACGCCGAGCGCCTCGTCGCTGCCGCCATTCTTCCGCGTGCGGGGGATCCAGAGCAGCGCGAGATAGATCACGAAGAACGCCACGACAGTCAGTCGGCCCAGGGCCAGCAGCCAGGCGGCCCGCACCGTGCTCATTCCCGTCATCTCGAGATGGTCGCTGAGGAACAGCGCGACCGCGACGCTCGGCCGCTCATAGAGGCCGTGCACCGGTGCCACCATGATGCTGAAGGCGACGAGGGTCCAGGCCGGGATGAAATAGGCCGCCAGCAGCGCGCCGTTGACCGAGCCGATCCGCCAATTCCTGAACATGCCGCTTCCCGCTTGGTTTGCCGAAGGCCCTCAACGGAAGGCAGCGGCTTTGCCGGAGCTAACTCGCATCGGACTGTGGCGGCAATTTAAACCCTTTGTTTACCTTAACTGCCCGGTGGACCGGGGCGCCGCAATAAAAAGGCCCCGCCTTACGGCAGGGCCCCTATTCTCACGCCTGGGCTCCCAAATTACTTGTCCTGACCCTGTTGCTGACCGGGCCGGTCGCCCTGGCGCATCGGATCCTGCTGTTGCTGTCCGGGTTTCTGCCCGCCGCCCTGCTGCTGCTGAGGGGTGCGCTGGCCGGGGTTCTGATTCTGCTGACCCGGATTCTGGTTCTGTTGCTTCGTCATTCGGGGAACTCCCTTGTTGGACGACAGAGGCGAGACAACGGCCGCCCTCCATTTTGGTTGCCCAGGAACCCGGTTCCTCACTGTTCGTGGGAACCGAAGGTGAAAATGACCTCTGTACAAGCCTTGATGTCGGGATCTGGCCAGTTGCAGCCGCCAGTTCCCTCCTGTTACAAAAACCGGAAGAACGCTCAAGGGCTGCCGGGGCCCGAGAAGAAACTTGAGAACTCTCTCTCCCTTTGAGCCGCGTCAGGTTTGGTAAACGGCAGCGCATGGATTATTTCGCCCAGCAGCTCATCAACGGTCTCGTCCTGGGCTCGATCTACGGCCTGATCGCGATCGGCTACACGATGGTCTACGGCATCGTCGGCATGATCAACTTCGCCCATGGTGACATCTTCATGATCGGCGGCTTCATTGCGCTGATCACCTTCCTGATCCTGATCTCGTTCGGCCTCACCGCAATCCCGGTGATCCTGCTCGTGGTTCTCTTGGTTTCGATGGCGATCACCGCGCTCTATGGCTGGACCATCGAGCGTATCGCTTACCGGCCGCTGCGCCATTCCTTCCGCCTCGCTCCGATGCTGTCGGCGATTGGCATGTCGTTCGTGCTGACCAACTACTCGCAAGTTACGCAAGGTGCCCGCGTCAAGCCGATCCCGCCCTTCATCACCGGCGGCTACACGCTGCATGAGAGCCCGGACGGCTTCGTGATCCAGCTTTCCAACATCCAGATCATGGTGGTCATTACCACCATCGTGCTGCTGGCGATCTTCACCTGGCTGGTCTCGCGCACCCGGCTCGGGCGCGACATGCGCGCCTGCGAACAGGACCAGACCATGGCGGCGCTGCTCGGCGTCAACGTCGACCGCACCATCTCCATGACCTTCGTGATCGGCGCCGCGCTCGCCGCGGTCGCGGGCCTGATGTACCTGCTCTATTATGGCCTGGTCGATTTCTTCATGGGCTTCGTCGCCGGGATCAAGGCCTTCACCGCAGCCGTGCTCGGCGGCATCGGCTCGCTGCCCGGCGCCATGCTCGGCGGGCTTGCGATCGGTCTGATCGAAACGTTCTGGTCGGCCTATTTCTCGGTCGAGTACAAGGATGTCGCGGCGTTCTCGATCCTGATTGTCGTGCTGATCTTCATGCCGACCGGCCTGCTCGGCCGTCCCGAAGTCGAAAAAGTCTGACGCCGCGTGACAGCTCCCTCGACCATGACGGCCAGATCCGCAACGGGCATCCTCTCCCTCCTGAAGACAGCCGTCATCAACGCGCTGGTCGCGCTGGTGCTGTTCTCGCTGATGGTCGGTATCCGCACCGAGGCGGGCTCTTCCGGCCAGCTCACCTACTGGACGCGCTTCGGTGAGCTCGCCTCCCTCGTCGCCATCGTGTTCGGCGGCTCGATCTTGATCGAGCTGGTGCGGCAATGGATCGGTCCCAATGGCGGCGAGAAGCTGGTGCCGCCTGCGGTGCAGAGCGGTGTGTCCTTCATCGGCCGCTTTCTCGCGCCGGCGCTCCTGATCTTCACGCTGCTGGTACCTGTCTTCTTCTATGACCAGCGCTACATCCTCGACCTCGCGATCCTCGTGCTCACCTATGTCATGCTGGGCTGGGGGTTGAACGTCGTGGTCGGCCTCGCCGGCCTGCTCGATCTCGGCTACGTCGCCTTCTATGCCGTCGGGGCCTATTCCTACGGGCTGCTCGCCACCAATTTCGGCTGGTCGTTCTGGATCTGCCTGCCGCTCGCCGGCATCCTCGCCGCATTCTGGGGCGTGCTGCTCGGCTTCCCCGTGCTGCGTCTGCGCGGCGACTATCTCGCCATCGTGACGCTCGCCTTCGGCGAGATCATCCGCCTCGTCATCATCAACTGGCAGCAGCTCACCGGCGGTCCCAACGGCGTCAGCGGCATTCCGCGTCCCACCTTCTTCGGCATCCCGCTCGACAACAGCGATGAGGGGCTCGCCGCCAGGCTCGGCATCGAGTATTCGGCGACCCACCGCATCATCTTCCTGTTCTACCTGATCCTGGCGCTTGCGCTCCTGACCAACTGGGTGACGATCCGCCTGCGCCGCCTGCCGATCGGACGAGCCTGGGAGGCCTTGCGCGAGGACGAGGTCGCCTGCCGCGCGCTCGGCATCAACACCACGACCACCAAGCTCACGGCGTTTGCGACGGGCGCCATGTTCGGCGGCTTCGCCGGCGCGTTCTTCGCCACGCGCCAGGGCTTCATCAGCCCGGAATCCTTCACCTTCCAGGAATCGGCGCTGGTGCTCGCCATCGTCGTGCTCGGCGGCATGGGTTCGCAGCTCGGCGTCGCGCTTGCAGCGCTCGCCATGATTGGCGGCTTCGAGCTGTTCCGCGGCCTCGAAACCTATCGCATGCTGGTGTTCGGCATGGCGATGGTGCTGATCATGATCTGGCGGCCGCGCGGCCTGATCGGCCACCGCTCCCCCACCGTGTATCTGACCAAAGCGCAGGCGATCTCCTCCGACCTCGTCAAGGAAGGGCACGGATGAGCGGCGACAAGATTCTCAGCGTCGACCGGCTCACCATGCGCTTTGGCGGCATCGTCGCCGTGCAGGACCTGTCGCTCTCGGCTGAGCGGAAGAAGATCACCGCACTGATCGGACCGAACGGCGCCGGCAAGACCACCGTCTTCAACTGCATCACCGGCTTCTACAAGCCGAGCGGCGGCACCATTCGCCTGAAGCATGACGACGGCAAGGTCATCGCGCTGGAGCGGCTGAACGATTTCCGCATCGCCAAGCAGGCCAAGGTCGCGCGCACCTTCCAGAACATCCGCCTGTTTCCCGGCATGACCGCGCTGGAGAACCTGATGGTGGCGCAGCACAACCCATTGATGCGCGCCTCCGGCTTCACCCTCCTCGGTCTCCTCGGCGTCCCCGCCTACCGCGACGCCGAAAAGCGCGCGATCGATCTCGCCACCGACTGGCTCAGGCGGGTCAATCTGCTCGACCGCGCCGACGACGCTGCCGGCAATTTCGCCTATGGCGATCAGCGCCGGCTCGAGATCGCGCGCGCCATGTGCACCGAGCCCGCGCTGTTGTGCCTGGACGAACCCGCGGCCGGCCTCAACGCGCGCGAGAGCGCCGCCTTGGGCGAACTCCTGCTCTCGATCCGCGACGAGCTCGGCACCTCGATCCTGCTGATCGAGCACGACATGTCGGTCGTGATGCAGATCTCCGACCACATCGTGGTGATGGACCATGGCGTCAAGATCGCGGAAGGATCCCCGCGCGAAGTCCGTGACGACCCCAAGGTGATCGCCGCCTATCTCGGCGCCGACGAGGACGAGGCCGTGGCCGTGATGGAGAGCGGGACGTGACGTCGGCCCCCACTCCCCTGCTCGCGATCCACGGTCTTCGTGCCGCCTACGGCAAGATCGAGGCGCTGAAGGGCGTCGATGTCGAGATCAATGCCGGCGAGATCGTTGCCCTGATCGGCGCCAATGGCGCCGGCAAGTCGACGCTGATGATGACGATCTTCGGCAAGCCGCGCGCCCGCGCCGGCCAGATCCTGTACGAAGGTCGCGACATCACCGACGTTCCCACCCACGAGATTGCGCATTTGCGCATCGCGCAATCGCCAGAAGGCCGCCGCATCTTCCCGCGCATGAGCGTTGCGGAAAACCTCCAGATGGGGGCGGATGCCACCGGATGCACCGATGCGGAGCGCGAGGCGACGCTCCAGCGCGTGTTCACGCTGTTTCCGCGGCTGAAGGAACGCTTTGCCCAGCGCGGTGGAACCCTGTCCGGCGGCGAGCAGCAGATGCTGGCAATTGGCCGCGCCCTGATGAGCCGTCCCCGCCTGCTCCTGCTGGACGAGCCCTCGCTCGGGCTGGCACCGCTGATCGCCCGCCAGATTTTCGATGCGATCCGCACCCTGAACCGGCAGGACGGCCTGACCGTCCTGATCGTCGAGCAGAACGCCAACCATGCCCTCAAGCTTGCCCATCGCGGCTATGTCATGGTCAATGGTCTGATCACGCTGGCGGGGACCGGCGCCGAGTTGTTGCAGCGCCCCGAGATTCGCGCCGCCTATCTGGAAGGCGGCCGGCACGGCTGACGCCCCCCAAGGGCGACTATGGGCGAACCACGTGCGGCCCAATGTGGCGAGATATCTCCGCCCACGCCCGTATTTTGCCGGTGACTTCTCGGCAATTTCATTCGAGAATGGGACCGGTTTGGACCGGGCAATCCCGGCAACTCCCACAGGCGACCACCCGCGAGGTATCTCATGAAATCACTGAAGCTCATCGGTCTGGCATTCGGCGCATCGCTCGCGCTGTCGAGCGCGGCATTCGCGCAGGATGTCAGCGTCGCAGTCGCTGGCCCGATGACCGGCGGCGAGTCCGCCTTCGGCCGCCAGATGAAGAACGGCGCCGAGATGGCCGTGACCGACATCAACGCCGCCGGCGGCGTCAACGGCAAGAAGCTGGCGCTATCCGTCGAGGACGACGCTTGCGATCCGAAGCAGGCGCGCTCGATCGCTGAGAAGATCGCCGGCGCGAAAATCCCGTTCGTGGCCGGGCACTATTGCTCGTCGTCGTCGATCCCCGCCTCTGAAGCCTATGCCGACGGCAACGTGCTCCAGATCACGCCCGCCTCGACTAACCCGCTGTTCACCGAGCGCAAGCTCTGGAACGTGGCGCGCGTCTGCGGCCGCGACGATCAGCAGGGCCTGATCGCGGCGCAGTACATCGCCAAGAACTTCAAGGGCAAGAACATCGCGATCCTCAACGACAAGACCACGTACGGCAAGGGTCTTGCCGATGAGACCAAGAAAGCGCTCAACAAGGCCGGCATCACCGAGAAGATGTACGAGTCCTACAACAAGGGCGACAAGGACTTCAACGCGATCGTCTCGCGCCTGAAGCGTGACAACATCGACCTCGTCTATGTCGGCGGCTATCATCAGGAGAGCGGCCTGATCCTGCGTCAGATGCGCGATCAGGGCCTCAAGACCGTGCTGATGGCCGGCGACGCGCTCGCCGACAAGGAGTACGCCTCCATCACCGGTCCGGCCGGCGAAGGCACCCTGTTCACCTTCGGCCCCGATCCGCGCAACAAGCCGACGGCGAAGAAGATCGTCGAGGCCTTCAAGGCCAAGGGCATCGATCCCGAGGGCTACACGCTCTACACCTACGCGGCGATGCAGGTCTGGTCGCAGGCCGCCAAGAAGGCCGGCACCACCGACCCCAAGAAGGTCATGGCGGCGATGAAGGCCGGCAAGTGGGACACCGTGATCGGCCCGATCGAGTATGACGCCAAGGGCGACATCAAGCAGATCGACTACGTCGTCTACAAATGGGATGCCAAGGGCGGCTACTCCGAGATCGCCGGCAGCGGCACCTAGCCCGCTGGCGTGGCCTCAGACCGACCAATCACCACCACGCCCCGGCTTGCCCCGGGGCGTTTCTTCTTGCGTGAGGTCAGACGGCTGCCGGCAGCTCGCCGCCGGCCGCGGCCTGGGCCTTTCGCGGGGCTTGCAGGAGATCATTCGGCCGAAACGGCTTTTGCAGGCAGACCACGTCGGCGAGGTGAGGCGATTCCATGAAATCGAGGGTCGTCATCCCGGACACCGCAACGACGGGCAGCGCAGGCGCGCGCTCACGCAGGGTCGCGATAACGTCGACGCCGCTGGTATCACCGAGGAAGATGTCGACGATCGCCGCGTCAAACGAGCTTTCCGCGAAGGCTTTCAGCCCGCCGCACCGCTTTCAGCCTCTACGACCTCGAAACGATTGACCCGAAGCACGATCGCGACCATCGCGCGGACGTCCTTCTGGTCGTCGATGATCAGAACGCGAGGCATGGGGACAACTTCCGATATTGAGATCAAAATCGCTGATTCAAACCTGGAACCCGCCGGGACGGAGGGGCATTATGACACCACCCAGTAAAAGCGCATCTTACCCGTCCTATACCGCGTTCCCGCCGAAATTAAGTAATCTGTAACCTTCGGTTGAGTCGTCACCGGTTCCGTTCACGATGCGCGCCAGAACTCGCTACCATGAACGAGGCTGACGGCCGAATGAGACGAAGCGGAGATGCTCAAAACCCTGCTCAAAGCTGACCTGCTCAAGACCGACCCGCGAGAGGTGGACGTGCCTACACCGATCGACCGAAGCACATTTCTTTCGACCCTGCCGGCCACCTCGACCGACCGCAACGCGGCATTGACGATTGTCGGCGTGTCCTCGATCTTGTTCGCGGCGGCCGTGCCCTTCGCGGGTACCCCGCTCCTGCCCGTCCCCGCCTTCGTGGCGAGTTATCAATCGGCGCTCGCGGTGAGCGACATCGTCACGGCAGTGCTGCTGCTGTCGCAATTTGCAGTCTTGCGGACCCGTGCGTTGCTGTGGCTCGCGACCGGTTATCTCTTCACCGCCGCAGCGGCGTTGGTCCATGCCCTCACCTTCCCCGGCCTGTTCACACCGACCGGGCTCTTCGGCGCGGGCCGGCAGACCACGGTCTGGCTCTACATGATCTGGCACGGCGTCTTCCCGCTATGCGTGCTGGGCTATGCCTGGCTGAAGGAAAAGGACGGAGGCCCGCGGGTTCGGACTGCGACGAGGAGGGCGATCTGCGCCAGCGTGCTCGGCATCATCGCCGCGATGGCGGTCTTCACTTGGATCGTCACCGTGCAGCACGATCTGTTGCCGGTCCTGCTGCGCGACGGCCGCTACACGCCGACAATGATCGGTGTCGTGTCCTTCGTGTGGTCGCTGAGCTTTGCCGCGCTCGTCTCGCTCTGGTTCCGCAGGCCGCATTCGGTGATCGACGTCTGGCTCATGGTCGTCATGTGCGCCTGGCTGTTCGACATCGCGCTGTCGGCGATCGTCAACGTCGCACGCTTCGATCTGGGCTTCTATGCCGGCCGGCTCTATGGGCTCGGCGCGGCGACCTTCGTGCTCGCGGTGCTCCTCATCGAGAATGTCCGCCTTCAGGCGCATACGGTGGGCCTCGTCGGCAGGTTGCGCCAGCAATCGGCTTCGGAACGCGACTATTACGGCAAGCGTCTCGCCCTGTATGGCGCGGTGGTCGAGTCCTCCAACGACGCCATCATCACGAAAACGCTCGACGGCATCATCACCGGCTGGAACAAGGCCGCCGAACATCTGTTCGGCTATTCCGCTGCGGAGGCGATCGGCAAGCCGATCGACATCATCGTGCCGCCGGATCTCAAGGGCGAAGTCAGGAGCATCCTCAACCGGATCGCCAGCAACGAGTCGATCGCGCAGCACGAGACGATCCGCATCCGGAAAGACGGACGCCCGCTCGACGTTGTCCTGAATGTCTCCCCTTTGCGCACAGATCATGGCGAGATCATCGGCGCCTCCAAGATCGCGCATGACATTACCGAAGAGAAGCAGGCGAGAGAAAAGCTGCGCCGCGAGACCGAAGAACGCCAGCGCATTTTCGAGACATCGCAGGACCTGATCCTGGTCACTGACGGCTATGGCAATTTCGTCCAGATCAGCCCGAGCGTGAAGAACATCCTCGGCTACAGCCCTGAGGACATGGTCGGGCACAGCGCGACCGAGTTCATCCATCCCGACGATCTCGAGAACACGCGGAGCGAGATGCGCGCGGCCCGGCGCGGCGCGGTCAAGCGCAGTTTCGAGGCGCGCTACTATCATTACGACGGTCACGAAGTCACGCTGAACTGGATGGGCACCTGGTCGGAGCCGGTGAAGCGCCACTTCTTCATCGGCCGCGACCTCACCGACAAGCAGGCCGCCGAAGCCCAGCTCCGGCAGGTCCAGAAAATGGACTCCATCGGCCAGTTGACCGGCGGCGTCGCCCACGACTTCAACAACGTGCTGACCGTCATCACGGGCACGATCGGCATTCTCAGCGACGCCGTCGCCGACCGGCCCGAACTTGCCGCCATCACCAAGTTGATCGACGATGCCGCCGAGCGGGGCGCGCAGCTGACCAAGCACCTGCTTGCCTTCGCGCGCAAGCAGCCGCTGCAGCCGCGCGAGATCGACGTCAACGCATTGGTGCTCGAAGCCGCCAAGCTGTTGCATCCCACGCTCGGCGAGCAGATCACGATCGTGCCGCAGCTCACCGAGGATGCCTGGCCGACACTGGTCGACCCGGGCCAGCTCTCCACCGCGATCCTCAATCTGGCATTGAACGCGCGCGACGCCATGCCCGACGGCGGCACCTTGGTGCTGGAGACGCGCAACATCTTCCTCGACGATGGCTATGCCAGCATGAACCCTGACATGGTCGCCGGCAGCTACGTGATGATTGCAGTCAGCGACACCGGCAGCGGAATTCCGGCGGACCTGATCGACCGTGTGTTCGATCCTTTCTTCACCACCAAGGAGGTCGGCAAGGGCACCGGCCTGGGCTTGAGCATGGTGTTCGGCTTCGTCAAGCAGTCTGGCGGCCACATCAAGATCTACAGCGAGGAAGGCCACGGCACGAGCGTGAAGATCTACCTGCCGCGCTCGACCGGGGTGCAGGAGACCGAGTTCGAAGCGCTCCAGAATGCGCCCATCGCCGGCGGCAACGAGAAGATCCTGATCGTCGAGGATGACGCGCTGGTGCGGCAATATGTTGTGACGCAGGTCAAGAGCCTCGGCTATACCGCGCTCGAGGCCGCCAACGGCGCCGAGGCCCTCACCATCATCGACAGCGACAAGACCATTGACCTGCTCTTCACCGACATCATCATGCCCGGCAACATGAACGGCCGCCAGCTTGCTGACGAAGCGCACAAGCGCCGCCCCGACCTGAAGACGCTGTTCACCTCGGGCTACACCGAGAACGCCATCGTCCATCACGGCCGGCTGGATTCCGGCGTGCTGCTGCTGGCCAAGCCCTACCGCAAGTCCGAGCTCGCCAAGATGCTCAGGACGGCCCTCGCCAGTTGAGCCTGCGACGTCTCTGCGCTATCGCAGGTGCGAACTCCTCTCAGCTCACGAGGCCAGTTTGAAAAATCTCCTCACCGACATCGCCGGCGTCCGCGTCGGCCATGCCGAAGACGCAAAAGTCGGCTCGGGCGCGACCGCGGTTGTCTTCGATTCTCCGGCGGTCGCCGCCATAGACGTTCGCGGCGGCGGACCCGGCACGCGCGAGGACGCATTGCTCGATCTTGCCAACACCGTCGAGCGCGTCGACGCCATCGCGCTGTCGGGCGGCTCCGCCTTTGGCCTCGATACCGGCGGCGGCGTGCAGGCCTGGCTCGCCGAGCAGGGTCGCGGCTTCCGGGTTCGCGAAGCGCTGATCCCGATCGTGCCGGGCGCGATCCTGTTCGACCTCCTCAATGGTGGCGACAAGGCCTGGGGACGCTTCTCGCCCTATCGTGACCTCGGCTACGCCGCGGCAGCAGCAGCCGCCGCCGGCACGGACTTCGCGCTCGGCAGCGTCGGCGCCGGCCTCGGTGCCACCACCGCGACGTTCAAAGGCGGGCTCGGCTCGGCCTCGGCGGTGACGCCCGATGGCGTCAAGGTCGCGGCGATCGTCGCCGTCAACGCGGTGGGCAGCGTCACCGTCGGCGACGGACCGTGGTTCTGGGCGGCGCCGTTCGAGGTGGACGGCGAATTCGGCGGACGCGGGCTGCCGGACAGATTCACCGACGACATGCTCCGCATGCGCATCAAGGGCGGTCCCGCGGCGAGCGCGCGCGAAAACACCACTATCGGCGCCATCGTCACTGATGCGGTGCTGACCAAACCCCAGGCCAAGCGGCTGGCGATGATCGCGCATACCGGTTTTGCCCGCGCGATCTATCCGGTGCACGCGCCGACCGACGGCGACGTGCTGTTCGCCGCCGCGACGTGCGCGAAGCCGATCGAGCCGCTGGTCGGCCTCACCGAGCTTGGCACGATCGCTGCCAACGTGGTCGCACGCGCGATCGCGCGTGGCGTCTACAGCGCGTCGGCCTTGCCGTTCGCGGGCGCCCAGCCGGCTTGGAGGGATCGGTTTGGCTAGAAGCGAAACGGAAATTAGGTTGAATCGATTGCCGCGGGCCGCTCACCTCTCCCGCTTGCGGAGAGGTCGGCGCGAAGCGCCGGGTGAGGGCTCTCTCCACTAGGCGATTGTCCCATTGCGGAAGCACCCTCTCCCCAACCCTCTCCCGCAAGCGGGAGAGGGAGCCCACCTCCCTGTTGCAGCTATCGAGCTTCATCTCGTCATGCTTTAGCAACGAATTGGCGGATGCCGCGTTTGCCTGACGGGCTAAGGTGCACCGTCATGCCGTCTTCCGTGATCCGCTTCTTTCGCTATGCGCCCGATATGCGCGAGCTGAAGGTGACTTTCGTCAGCGGTCGCCTGTATGTCTACGAGGACGTTCCGGCCGAGGTCGTTGCCGCGTTCAAGGATGCGCGCTCAAAGGGAACGTTCTTCAACCAGCACATCCGTGACCGCTATGCCTGTCACGAGATCACGCGTGAATACTCCGGACGCGCCGGATCCTGATCACACGCTCATCGACATCGAAGAGGACGCGGTCGCGGACACAGCCTGCGCCTGACGCTGCATCATCTGCCCGAACCAATCATAGGGCGAATTGCCGCCACCATTCGCGCTTGAAGAGCTGGACGCGCCAGGCACAGTCGTCGACATCTTGAAACCGTCGGCATAGGTGACGGTGGTGGTGGTCGAGCCGTCGGCATTGGTCGTCGTCGTCGAGGTCGACCCCCTGCTTGCCTTCGACGAAGACTCCGATCCGCCGCCCGACGCATCGCCCGATCCGCCGGCGCCTTGCGCGTGATGGCGGCCATGGCCGCTCGTCAGCGCCTTCGACATCTCATCCAGGCTGATGCTGTCATCCGAGTTCGCATCCATCTTCGAGAACACGTCGTCGGCCTGCGCCAGATTGGTGCCGCCGGCGCCCAGCGCATCCTCGAACTCGGACTTGGTGATCTTGCCGTCGCCATCCGCATCGATCTGCGAGAACAGATCCTTCAGCGCCGCCTCCCGGTCCTTCGAGGTCGAGGACGCCGAACTCGACGAGGTCGAGCTGGTCGCCCCGCTCGCGCCGTCGGTCGACTGGCTTTGCGCCGCGAACAACGCATTCATCGTTTCGGGCGATATCTGCGGATACCTGCCCGAATTGATCGACGAGGTCGCGCCGCTGGTCGTGCTGCTGCTGCCGCTGTCGATCGCGAATGGATTGGTTGCGCCTTGGGAAGATCCCGTCTTCTGCGTTGCCGATGACGATTTCGAGCTCGTCAGCGACTGGATCACGTCGAGCGCACTGCCTACGGCACCGAGGGCGAACAACATTGCACAACTCCAACCGATGCGGCATGCCGCGGCCAATGTTCCGAAGACGACGTCAGCAAGAGATGACGCCAGAAAGAGACGTCAGCAAGCGTCGTGCCAGCGTGAAAAGCTCAATGAAATCCGCCTTCGCTGCGCCTTGCACGGTCCGGGAACACCGGCAATTCGTGCCGGTCGCGGCAGAAATTTCCGCCCACAGGAAGCAGCTTCCCCCTGCATTGCCCGCTGCGGAGGCCCATGTTAGGCGAGGCCATTCTTGTTTCGGCCGCCACCGGAAACCGCGCCATGACCCAAGCCTTCGCCCCCCGCCCCCTGGCCATAGCACCCTCGATCCTGGCCTCGGATTTCTCCAAGCTCGGCGAGGAGGTGCGCGCGGTGGATGCCGCCGGCGCCGACTGGATCCATCTCGACGTGATGGATGGACACTTCGTTCCCAACATCTCCTACGGTCCTGATGTCATCAAGGCGATGCGCCCGCACACGAAGAAGATCTTCGACGCGCATCTGATGATCTCGCCCTGCGACCCCTATCTCGAGGCCTTTGCGAAAGCCGGGTGCGACCACATCACCGTCCATGCGGAGGCAGGTCCACATCTGCACCGTTCGCTCCAGGCCATCCGCGCGCTCGGCAAGAAGGCCGGCGTCTCGCTCAACCCGGGCACGCCGATCAGCGCGCTCGAATACGTGCTCGACCTGGTCGACCTCGTGCTGGTGATGTCGGTCAATCCCGGCTTCGGCGGCCAGACCTTCATCCCCTCCGCGATCGGCAAGATCCGTGACATCCGCGCGATGACTGCGGGACGCCCGATCGACATCGAGGTCGACGGCGGTATCGGCCCTGACGTTGCCGGCGCGCTCGCGGCGGCGGGCGCCAACGCCTTCGTCGCTGGCACCTCCGTGTTCAGGGGCGGCACGCAGGAGGCCTACAAGACCAACATCGCGGCCATCCGCAACGCGGCGCTAGGGGCGCGCGGCGAAGCGATTTGAGCTGGATCGGGAGCCCGCAAACCTGCGGATCTTAGCGGTGTTGCAGCGCGCAATGCCTAGAAACTGCAATCTTGATCCGTACTCATCCGGACTTCACTGATTCGCGCAAATCACCGCAAGTGACTCCTGCCTGCTTTTGACGGGAGCACATCATGACGACGACCCTGGTTTGGACTGGCGTAGCGTTGTGGTTCGGATTCAATGCGGCGATTGCAGCTCGCAGCCTCTACGTGGCGCGACCGGTGAAGGCCCCAACTTCGGCCCGCATCATCCCGCTTCATCGTCACCGGGACTGAGCGCGATGCAGATCGCACTCGTGAAGCGCCAGCCGAAGCGCAGGTGCCGGATCCCGCGTCGCCCGCATCTGAGCCTCGATGACTTGTTCGGCCGCCTCGAACGCGCCGACGGCACGCTGGACAACGATGCCTGGCCTGACAATTCGGACCTCGACCATTCGTTCTCCTCGCAGCGCCGACACTGAGATTTCCTTTTCCGGACCGCCCACCATGAAGCCGCACTGCCCGAACTGCCTGAAGGAAATGACGAAGGCGTCCGCGTCGCGCAACCTGTTCAACTGCGAGCCCTGCCGCGAGATCATCCAGTATTTTGGCGGCAGTGCGGATCACGGCGAGCCCGGCCCGCAATTCTCCTGGCCCATCCGCCGTAAGCGCGCTGCTCACACCGTCCACGCGGCCTGATCCGCCGTTCGGAGGCGCAGCCCTATCCGGCCGCCTCGCCGGCATCCGCTTCGGCTGCATCCCCCGCCATTCGCGGCGGCCGCACCACGGTGACGGTGCAGGCTGCTTCCGAGGCCACCTTGGCCGAGACGCTGCCGAGCAGCGTACGGCGGAACGAGCTCTGCCGTGCCCCGATGATGACGTGGTCGAGATGATTGACCGCGGCGAACTCCAGGATCGCAGCGGCGGGATCGACGGCTTCCAGCACATGAACCGACAGCCGGCTCTCATCCAGCTTGAGGGGCGTCGCCCAATGCCGGAGCGCGACCAGGCGGTCGATATGCTTGTTGGAGCCCTGCTCGTCGAGCGTCCGGTCGATCGCGATGCGGTTGAGCTTGAGCACGTTGAGGCAGGCAAGCCGCGCCGAGGGCAGTGTGGCGAGGATGCGCGCGGTCGTCACGCGGAGCGCTTCGTTCAGCTCCGGTGCGCCCTCCACCGTGTCGAGCGCCACCGCAAGAATTGGGCTCGACGCGATCTGCGCCGCGACATCCGACTTCGCCCGTGGCTGCATGACGCCCTGATTGAAGCGGCGCCGCCACGCGATGCCCAGGGAATCACGCTTCAGCCGTTCCGCGCGCGCGGTGAGCTTGACCTGATCCGGATGGGTGAGGTCGAAGGCGAGCTGTGATGCCGTTGGATAGCGCCACACCGGCTCGATCTCGAGGCAGCGCAGCACCACCTCCTGGAGCCAGGGCGGATAGTCAGCGCGCAATGCGCGCGGCGGATAGGGATCGCGCCACAGCCGGCGCCGCATCGCGCGCAACGTCTCACCCTCGCCGAACGGACGCTCGCCCGTAGTGAAGAAATAGAGCAGCACGCCGAGCGAGAACAGGTCACTGCGCGGATCGTCACGAACACCAAGCAGCCGCTCGGGGGCCATGTAAGGCGCGGTCCCGTAAGGCAGGCGAAATTCTTCCTGCAACAAATCAGGCAGATGGTTGTGGTGCGACAGGCCGTAATCGATCAGCACGGCCTCGCCGCTCTCGCGGAACATGATGCTGCTTGGCTTGATGTCGTGATGGATCACGTTCTGCCGGTGCAGGTCGGCGAGCGCGGTCGCAATCTTCGCCACGAGTTGCCGCGCCTCGTCATAGGGCAGCGGCAGGTCCGGCAGCCGCTTGTAGAGCGTCGTGCCGACGATGCGCTCGATCACGACATAGGCCTGGTGCGCGAAATCCCCGGTGCCGAAACAGGCCGGCACGTGCGGCCCTGCGAGCCGCGGCAGGATCATCATCTCCATCTCGAAAGAGACGATCGCGGCGGGATCCTCGCCCTCCGACACCCGCGGGATCTTCATCAGCATGGGCACATCGATGCCGGGATGGGTGACGGTCCACAGCGTCGCCATTCCGCCAGCATGCACGCACTCGCCGATGGTGAAGCCGTCGATCACAGCGCCTGATTTGACCAGCGGTTTCGGCATCGCCGTCAGCGCCCCTGCGAGAGGCGGTCGGCCAGCCAATGCGGCAGGCCGTTCTCGCGGATCCGGTTTGCGGCCGTCTCGATATCGTAGGGCGCGCGGCAATAGGTGATCTGGCACGAAACCGTGTCGAACAGCACGAAGGCCGCGGATGGATCGCCGTCGCGGGGCTGGCCGACCGAACCGAGCACGGCAAGCCATTGCCGCCCGCGCAAGAGCTGCACGGACACGTCGGTCTTCGGCACAAAGCTCGTCATCTTCGCCGTCACCGACATCGAATAGAGCGCCGGCCTGTGGATGTGGCCGCAGAAGGTGACGTGGGCGGGCGTCGATATCAGGCTCTTGGCGGCATCGGCCGTTGATCGGACATAGTGCCAGCGCTGCGGGCTGGAGGCTTCCGAATGCACGAACAGACGGCCGTCGTCCTCCACCAGCATCGGCAATTCGGCCAGGAACCGCCGCTGCGCGCTATCGAGCCGGCCGCGGGTCCATTCGATCGCGACCTGCGCCTCGACATTCATGGTCTCGGCCGAGGAATTGACCGCCTGGTCGTGATTGCCGCGCACGGCAATGGCGCCGCCGGCGACGAGCTCCATCGCTGTGTCCACGACCCATTCCGGATCGGCGCCATAGCCGACGAAATCACCGAGCAGGACGAAGCGCTCCGCGCCCTTCGCACGGGCGATCTTCAGGCACGCCTCGAACGCCTGCCGGTTGCCGTGGATATCCGAGAAGACAGCTAGGAGCACGTACCCTCCACCCTCAAATCTTATCGGAAGCCGATAAGGCCAAATTGAGGGACGTCAAGAACATGCGCCGGCGCGGGTCGGTTTTCCAGCGGGTCGCTGCCGCGATGGTGAAGGGCCTATTGCTCGTCCTTTGGCGGCATCCGGGGCGGCGGCAGCGGCGTGAACACAGCGCTTTGCGCGCCGGCCGGCGGGGCATTGAACTCGCCGGTCGAGGAATCGCCGCCACTGGTCTCCAGGATCGTCTTCGGCGTCACATATTCCCGCACCATGTCGATCAGGCTGCCGTCACCGCCGCCGAAATCGGCGGCGCGCCCGCCCTGCGGATGCCCGGCCGCGATCTCGTTCTGCGCCGCATGGGTCTTGTCGGCCAGCCTGTCGTCATAAGGCACCCGGAACGCCCGCGGAATGCCGCTCGGGCGATTGTCTTCGTCCAGCGCCTCGACCCAGAGATAGATCGAGCCGGGATCGCCCTCCAGCGAATGCGGCTCGACGATGCGGGCCTGGAGCAGCTTGAAGGCGGCCGGCATCCGGTCGGAGCTGGCCCAGCCGAGCAGCCCGCGCATCTCGGTGAAGCTGACGACATAGAAGGCGCTGGTCACGACCACCGCGACCGCCTTCAGGGACCAGTGCAGCCGCGCATAGACCAGAACGACCAGCAGCAGCGCGCCTACGACGGCGTAGGCGACCGACAGCGAGAGGATGACCGTCTGCAGGCTAATCACGGCGCACCCTCACAGCGTTCTTGCTCACACCGGTCTTGGGATCGACATCGCCGCCGTTGCGCCAACTGCTGCGAAACGTCTCCAGCAGCGACTTCGGCCGCTGATCCACATTGACCACCTTGCCCTCGGCATCGAGCCGGAACCGGACTGCGGTCTTCTCGTCGCCGGTGTGGTCGAGCGTAAACTTGTTGTCGAAGATCACCTGCGCGGTCGGATTGAGCTTCTGCACCTTCACATTGGCCGTCACGGGCTCGCCGGTCGTCGCGACGAAATGCGAGACATTGACGGTGTATTCGCCGGCGAGGATGCCGCGCACGGTGACGATCTCCTCGCGGATGGGCGAGGCGATCTTCTTGCCGGCGACGATGATGAAGTCATTGGCGCCGCCGCGATCGTCGCGGTCCAGCGTGAGGAAGCCGGCCTCGCGGTGGCGGTACCAGGCGATGTTGCCGGCAGGGTCCTGCACGAACAGGTCGAGATCGTCGGGGTGATTGTCCGGCCAGTCCAGCGTGATCATAAACTCGGCCTTGGAATCGATCTTGCCGTCCTTGGCATCCGGCGAGACCGCAAGCAATGCCAGAAAGAACAGGAACGCGATCACCTGGAGCGCCTTGAACAGCATCACGCCGAGCGGATCGAACGCCTCCTCGCGCGGATAGAGACCGAAATCATCCATCATGACGGCGTCCCAGATCCCCTGCGCTCCAGGACCGGGGTCACATAGGTCTCGGTCAGCACCACCGCATCCGAGAACACCCGCTGGGTCGCCGCATCCAGCATGTAGTACTGGATGCGGACCAGGATCGAGCCGACGAGGCCCGCCAACGTCGTGTACATCGCCACCGCCATGCCGTCGCTCATCAGCCCCATCGAGGAGCGCATCGCGGTCTTGTCGGCGGCATCCAGGCCCGCGATCGGCGCCAGCATGATGATGAAGCCGATGATGGTGCCGAGCAGGCCGAGCTTCATCAGCGTGTCCGAGACGAAAGCGCCGAAGCCGTTGGAGCCGCGCAGCCGGTCGGCCAGCGTCCGCAGCAGCAGCGTCTGGTCGACCGGCCGGTAGCCTTGCGCGGCGGCCTTGGTCACGAGGCTCTCGATGTGATCGCGCACGAGGCCCCGCGGCAGCGCCGTCGCCCCTGCATCCAGCGCCTTGCTGCCGCCGACGGCCGACAGCACCGCCCGGCAGCGCCGTGCCGCTGCGCCCTCACGGGCGATCGCCCGCGTCCGCAGGAAGCAGTGGCCGCAGGTGACGACATAAAGCACCGCGATCACGCTCGAAATGTAGGTGCGGTCGGAGGTCAGCATCAGGTGGATCAGGCCGAAGCGCCACAAGAGCACGACGGCGAAGACCGAGAGCCCGGTGAAGATCATCCAGAACAGCAGTGCGCTGCGCTCGGATGGGTCGGCAGCTTGGCCCGCGATCGGTCCAATCGTCATAGAACTCATGCTGCACTGCTCCTGACTTGCGCCGATTGGCTGCGACGATTGGCCGAGAAAGATTCTTGCCCGATTAGATCAAAGCCGCCGCGCCAGGTCCAAAGACTCATGCCCAATCCGGCTTGGGAAATTTGCCCGAGCTGCCATCCTGCCGTTCCCCGCAATTGGCAAGGCGCGGCGGCGTTGTTAGGCTGAGCTTACCAAACGTTGGGGGTGATCGCATGCGCCTCGTGCTTCAGCTCGTCGCCCGTCTGCTGCTCATTGTGGCGCTGTGCCTGGGAGCGGCGACGGTGTGGGCCACGTTCGACGCCTACCGCAGCGTCGACCGGGCGACGGCGGCCTCCGCGCAGCGGGTCGCGCAGGCGCTTCAGGCGCTGTACTGGCGTGAGCTCTTGCTGCGCAGCAGCAGAGCCCGCGAGCATCTCTTGCCGGTTCCGGATTGGCGCACGCTGGAGACGATGAAGCTGATCTCGCCCGGCGTCTGCGTCGAGTTCCAGCCAGCCGCGGCGTTCGAGAAGCCGCTCTGCGGCCAGAGCCAAGGCATCGGCAAGACACCGCCGCGCTGGTTCGCATCGATCGTGCCGACCTTCCTCGGCAGCCACGCCGAGGTGGTGCGGCCTGTCAGTCCCCGCGCGGCAGCCGCCGGCACGGTGGTTGCGACGCCGGACGCCGCCGCCGCAATCTCGCTCGCCTGGGAGTACATCCTCAACGTGATCGACGTTGCTCTGCTGATGGCGGCGGCAATCGCTCTGCTGGCTTCGCTCGCGATCGCGCACGCGCTGGCGCCGGCACGCACCATCGTCACCGCCTTGCAGCGCATGGCGCGCGGCCAGTATCGTACGAAGCTGCCGCGCTTCCGTTCGATGGAGCTTGCGATGATCGGTAGCGCCGTCGATGCGCTCGGCGGCCGGCTGGAGGAAGCGACCGAGCAGCGCGCGGCGCTGACACGGCGGCTGATCGAGATCCGAGACGACGAACGCCGCGCGCTCGCCCGCGAGCTCCACGACGAATTCGGACAAAATCTATCGGCCATCCTCGCCTTCGCCAACACCATCGAGACGGCGAGCGCGAAGGAAAGCAAAGACAACGGCATCGCGCAGGATGCGCGCATGATCTCGCAGGCCACCCATCACCTGATGGCCTCGCTGCGTGACGCCTTGAAGCGGCTGCGCAATCCGCTGCCCGAGGAGCTTGGGCTCGAGGCCTGTCTCGTCAATCTCGTCGACAGCTGGCGTTCGCAAAGCGCGGCGCGGCCGACGATCCAGCTCGACCTCAGGGGCGATCTCACCGACATCAGCGGCCCGGCGGCCACCACCGCCTATCGCGTGGCGCAGGAATGCCTGACCAATGCCCTGCGTCACGGCTCGGCGCGCGAGATCTCGTTGCGCATCGAGCGCCAAGCCGGCGAGGACGACGCGCTCCTGATCCGTGTCGAGGACGACGGCGGCGGCGATGCGGAGCGCGTCGCGCAATCGGCCGGTTTCGGCCTCACCGGCATCCGCGAACGTGTTGCGGCCGCCGGTGGATCGCTGTCGATCCTGCCCGCGACCCGCGGCCTCAGCGTGGCCGCCACCATCCCGCTCGCCGCGTGAGGCCGAGATGAGCGAGGTCGCGGCAACAGGAATCTCCGTGCTGCTGGTCGACGACCACCCGATCGTGCGGCAAGGCTACCGGCGCGTGCTGGAAAGCCAGGGCGATCTTCGCGTCGTGGCGGAAGCCGACAACGCCGCGGACGCCTATGGTGCCTTCAAGGCGCACGATCCCGATGTCGTCGTGCTTGATATCTCGATGCCCGGCGCGAGCGGGCTGGAGGCGATCCGCAACATCCGTGCGCGCAGCCCGCGGGCGCGCATTCTCGTCTTCACCATGCACAACGAAGCCGTGCTGGTGAAAGCCGCCTTCAGCGCCGGCGCCTCTGGCTTCGTCACCAAGAGCAGTGAGCCGTCGGCTGTCGTGAATGCGATCCGCAGCGTAGCGCGCGGCGAGCGTGCGATGAGCGACGACATCGCGCATATTTTAGCCGAGGACAGCCTGTCGCCGACCGGCTCGGCGCTGGATCAACTGGGCGAGCGTGAGATCGAGATCCTGCGGCAGTTCGCCGGCGGCGCCACCACCGAGCAGATCGCAGCGCATCTCAACCTCAGTGTGAAGACGGTGCAGAACTATCACTATCTGATCAAGTCGAAGACGGGCGCGCGCACGGACGCGCAACTCGTACGGCTTGCGGCGTCGTGCGGGTTGACGAGGATCTAGCAGCAGGGCTGCCGCATCGCTTCAGTCCTGTGAACCTTCTCAATGTGCCAAGCGGAATGGAACGGAGACCGTTCAGTTTCGGTTAGCAACGGAGTGAAGGAGTAACGGTCATGAGTAAGGGTCATCACAAAACAGTCGACCATCCCCCGATCATCACAGTAGGCGAACTCATTGACGAGCTTTGCCGCCTACCGGACACCGCCGTCGTCCACTTCCGCTGCCCAATGCTCGATCAGGAACTCACATTCTACCGTCTTCGAAAGCGGTCGAAGGACGTCGTCGAAATCGCGGTCAATGCATATCCGGAGAGTCTGCCGGTCGTGCCCTCGTCCGACCCTGCTTTCCACACGCGAAGACATCAGGCTTCCTCGCCCTCGCTTCGCGACGACCCCCTGCTCCACAAGGCGAGAGGTTGATTAGCCGTACCGCTTTTGAAGGGATCGTGCGGCTTTAGGCCGCCTTCAGCCCACGCAGCAGCAGCGCCAGCGTCGCATCGACGCGCGCGGAGAGATCGGCATCCTTCCACTCGTCGGCATGGGCCGGATGGTGGAAGCGGACGGTGGCATCGAAGATGGCGCGCGCGGTGGTCTTGACGTCCTCCACCTCGAATACGCCCTGCTTGACGCCGTCGGTCAGGATCGCCGCGATCTGGTCGATCATGGTGTCCTTGTGACACTTGACGGCCGCACAGGCCTCGCGCGCCAGCGTCAGATAAGTCTGGAACATCTCGGGGTCGTCGAGCACGCGCGAACGCTTGGCGGCGAACAGCGTGCGCAACCAGCGATCCAGCCTGTCAGGCGCGGGGCCCTGCTCCCCGGCGATCGCGCGCAACGGTGAGTCGATGCGGTCGAGCCAGCGTTTGGCAACGGCCTCGCGCAGCGAGGCCTTGCTCGGGAAATGACGATAGACGCTGCCGTGGCTCACATCGAGCGCACGGGCAACGTCGACCACCGTGGCCTTGGCAAGTCCGAAGCGCCTGAGCACGTCCTCGGTGACTTCGAGGATCCGCTCCGGCGTCAAGACAACAGCTTCGTTCATGCCAGCACCATGTTCCCGTTCAGGGTTCAGTTACCCGGCAGTAGGACCGCTTCCGAAGCGCCCTGGCCGGTCGTTCGGAAAGCCTATGCCTTAATGAGGCAGTTTTGCAGCCTGCGCCGCGATCTGGCGCGCCACCAGCAAATTGAGCCAATGCCCAATCACGCCGGTGAAATTGAGGATTTCGGTCGTCATTGTCTTAAGTCTCCATTCGTCCGCGGTCCCCGTTCTTCAATCCGCCTCCGATCCGAGCTTGTTTCGGATGTCGGGCTCCCCGGGGCTTGTCGCGGGACGCCCAATCGGAGCGTCCGGTTACGGATATACACGTCTCGCTGACAGATTTCAATATCTGTCAGTCAATGATCCGTGATTGACAGCCAATTTTTGCTCCGGCGCAGGCTCGCCCCGCCCGACCGGTGGATAGTTGCCCTCGTACCCCGCTCCCTGAGCCCGATCGTTTGTTTCGCCCTTCCCGCTCTGCTAAATCGCGGCGTAAAAAGCATTTTGGCCGGAGCCCACGCCCCTAGCATCCCCAGGGGCGTCCCGCCCACCTCTTGGAGCCGTCAGATGATCCCCCGCTATACCCGCCCGGAAATGGCCTCGATCTGGGAGCCGCAGACCCGGTTCAAGATCTGGTTCGAGATCGAGGCGCATGCGGCGGACGCGCTCGCCGAGCTTGGCACCATCCCCAAGGAGGCCGCCAAGACCGTCTGGGCCAAGGCCAAGGACGCCACGTTCGACGTCGCCCGCATCGACGAGATCGAGCGCGAGACCAAGCACGACGTCATCGCCTTCCTCACCCACCTCGCCGAGATCGTCGGCCCCGAGGCACGTTTCGTGCACCAGGGCATGACCTCCTCCGACGTGCTCGACACCTGCCTCAACGTCCAACTCACCCGCGCCGCCGACCTGCTGCTCGCCGACCTCGACAAGGTGCTGGCCGCCCTGAAGAAGCGCGCCTTCGAGCACAAGATGACGCCAACCATCGGCCGCAGCCACGGCATCCATGCCGAGCCCGTCACCTTCGGCCTCAAGCTCGCCTATGCCTATGCCGAATTCTCGCGCGCCAAGGAGCGTCTGATTGCGGCGCGCAAGGAGGTCGCGACCTGCGCCATCTCCGGCGCCGTCGGCACATTCGCGCAGATCGACCCGCGCGTCGAAGCGCACGTCGCCAAGGCCATGGGCCTCGTGCCGGAGCCGATCTCGACGCAGGTGATCCCGCGCGATCGCCACGCGATGTATTTCTCGACACTTGGCGTGATCGCCTCCTCGATCGAACGCATCGCGGTGGAGATCCGCCACATGCAGCGCACCGAGGTGCTGGAGGCCGAAGAATTCTTTTCGGAGGGACAGAAGGGCTCTTCGGCGATGCCGCACAAGCGCAATCCGGTGCTCTCGGAAAACCTCACCGGTCTCTCCCGCATGGTGCGGGCCTATGTGACGCCGGCGCTGGAGAACGTCGTGCTCTGGCACGAACGCGACATCTCGCACTCTTCCGCCGAGCGCATGATGGGCCCGGACGCGACGGTGACCCTCGACTTCGCGCTGGTGCGCCTCGCCGGCCTGATCGACAAGCTGCTGGTGTACCCCGCCAACATGCAGAAGAACCTCGACCGCCTCGGCGGCCTCGTGCACTCCCAGCGCGTGCTGCTGGCTTTGACGCAGAAGGGCGCCAGTCGCGAGGACGCCTACAAGCTCGTGCAGCGCAACGCGATGCCGGTCTGGCGCGGCGAAGGCGATTTCCTTCAGCTCCTGAAGAAGGACACTGAGGTGAAGAAATATCTCAGCGATGCCGAGATCGAGGAGCAGTTCGACCTCGGCTATCACCTCAAGCACGTCGATACGATCTTCAAGCGCGTGTTCGGCGAAGCGTAGGATCGTAGGGTGGGTTAGCTTTGCGGCCTGCGCGAAGCGCAGTCCGCTGGGCGTAACCCACCTCTTTCGCGTCCGCGGAGCTAACCCACCCTCGAACTACGAACGACAACAAGAACGGATCCTCCATGCCCATCGTCAATCGCGTTGCCGCCCTGTCCGACGAAATGGCCGCCTGGCGCCATGACTTCCACGAGAACCCCGAGCTGCTCTACGAAGTCCACCGCACCGCCGGCATCGTCGCCGACAAGCTGCGCGAGTTCGGCTGTGACGAGGTGGTGACGGGCATCGGCCGCACCGGCGTGGTCGGCGTGATCCGCGGCCGCAAGTCCGCCTCCGGCAAGACCATTGGCCTCCGCGCCGATATGGACGCGCTGCCGATCATGGAGACGTCAGGCGTACCTTACACCTCAAAAGTGCCCGGCAAGATGCACGCCTGCGGCCATGACGGTCACACCGCGATGCTGCTCGGCGCGGCCAAATATCTCGCCGAGACGCGCAATTTCGACGGTACGGCGATCATGATCTTCCAGCCCGCCGAGGAAGGCGGCGGCGGTGGCAAGGCCATGGTCGAGGACGGGCTGATGACGCGCTGGAACATCCAGGAGGTCTACGGCATGCACAACATGCCGGGCCTGCCCGAAGGCCATTTCGCAACCACTCCCGGCGCGATGCTCGCCTCCTCCGACAACATCCAGATCATCGTTAATGGCAAGGGCGGCCATGCCGGCGCCGGCCCGCACAAATCGGTCGATAGCGTCCTGATCGGATCGCAAATCGTCAATGCGCTTCAGTCGATCGTCTCGCGCAATGTCGACCCGCTCAAATCGGCCGTTATCTCGATCACCCAGTTCCACGCCGGCACCGCCTTCAACATCATCCCTGAAGTCGCCGAGCTCGCCGGCACCGTGCGCACGCTCGATCCTGAAGTCCGCGATCTCGTCGAGCGCCGCATAGGCGAGGTCGCCGACAGCGTCGCGCGCGCCTATGGCGGCTCGGCCGAGACCAAGTACACGCGGATGTATCCCGTGACGATGAACCATGCGCGCGAGGCCGGCCTTGCCGCCGACGTCGCCCGCGACATCGTCGGCACTGATCGCGTCAACGACAAGTTCGTTCCGATGATGGGCGCCGAGGATTTCTCCTTCATGCTCGAAGCGCGTCCCGGCGCCATGGTGCTGGTCGGCATGGGTGACGGCAACGAGTGCCACCACCCGGCCTATGTCTTCAACGACAACATCCTCGGCCACGGCGCCTCGTTCTGGGTGCGCCTGATCGAGACGCGGATGCCGGCGTAGCTGACCAAAGCTTGTGGCCCGGGTGAGCGGAAGCGACACCCGGGACAAGTCTCGTCAGATTGCGGCACTGCCCCGGATGTCGCTGCGCTCATCCGGGCTACAATGCCCGACATCGTGAACCGCACGGCGCTTAATTGCAGACTTCCTTGGTTCCGACCGTGGACGTCCCATAGCCGGTGCCCGCACCTATCGCACCCGAATGCTGAACAAGCCGGCATCCGCGCCCTACCGGGCGGCAGCCGGCATTGTTGCAGACCATCTGCCCACTCGCCTCCGGCTTGGACGGCGCAGCTTCGGTTGCCTTCCGATCTGCGTCCCGCTTCCGCGAATCCTCGCGCGTCGCGACCGGCTTCTTCTCCTGGATCTTCTCGCATTCATTGTCGTCGCTGACGCGGTAGCCAGGGCGACAGACAATCTTCGTGCAGGCATCGCCGTCGGCCCTGAAGCCATGGTCGCAGACCAGCGGGCAAATGCGTCCCGACTTGGTCTTCAGGGCATCGAGCACATCAGTATTCGCAAGCTTCGCGTCGAATTTCGTGCCGGCGTATCTGTTGAACAGTGACAGCGACCGTTGCGCGGTTTCGCTCCACTCGCCGGTCGGCTCAGCCTTCATGCAACCAACGCGTCGCAGCTCGAGCTGGACTGATTTAGCAAGATCGCCAGGTTGCGGGGCGGACGGGGGCGACAGCGCAGCGACCTTCTTGCTCTCGGCGTCGGCCGCCTGCTTGTCTGCGGCCTGCTTCGCCGCGGCCTCGGCCGCCGCCATTTCCATGGCCTGTTTCTCGGCCAGCGCCTTCGCGGCCGCCGCCTCCGCCGCCTTCTCGCGTTCGGCCGCTTCAGCCTTCGCCTGCTCGATCTGCTTTTGCTTCTCCGCGGCGATGCGCGCATCTTCAGCGGCTTTGGCGGCCGCGGCGACCTTCTCCTGCTCGGCCTTCTGGGCGCGCTCGGCAACGAGCCTTGCCTTTTCCTGCTCGGCCGCCCGGGCCTTTTGTTCGGCTGCAGCACGCGTCTCTTCGGCGCCGATCTTGTTCAGCTGGCCCTTGGCGAGGTTGGCATAGAAGCCATCGGGATATTGCGCCAGAAACGCTTCCCAGCCGTCGCGTGTCGCGAGCTGGAGCGCGAGCTCGTAATCCCTGCGAATGGCCTCCTGCGGGTTGGCTTGGGGACCGGTTGCCGCAGGTCTCACGACGAGGGGCACGTCGTCGCCGCCGAGCGAGCCGTAGACATAGGGCTCCTGCTTGTAGCCGGTCGCCTTCAGCACGTCGTCGCGGACGAAGCCGAAGGCCTTGCGCAGATCGAGTCCCGGCTTCGGCAGGTGCTCGACCAGTGCCGTGGCGAACGGGCTGTTTCTGGCATCGCCGTCCGATGCGGTCGACCCAGCCTTGGCCGCGAAGGCAATCATCGTGTTCGGGCTGGTCGGCTCGACCTTGGCCAGGCCGCGTCCGATCGCGCGCGAGGCCAGCGTGCGCTTCATCGTCTTCGCGAATGGATTGTCGCGACAGGCGTCGAGAATGATCAGGCGCAGCTGCTTGGCCGGCTCGACCGCGAACAGCGCACGCTCGACCGGAATGGTCTCGTCGAGAACGTCGCCGTCCGTCTCCAGCGTGGCATCGGTCGGAATGAGATAGTTGTTGCCGTCGAGCTCGATGCCGTGACCGGCGTAATAGATCACCGCCATGTCCGCGTCGCGCGACCTGCCGGCGAATTCGCGCAGCATGCGCCGCATCTCGCTGGCGCTGAGATCCAGCCTGACGTCCACGGAATCGAAGCCGGCCTTCTTGAACATGCCGCCGACCAGGGTGGCATCGTTGACGGGATTGCCGAGCTTCGGCGCGCTCTTGTAGGCGGAATTGCCGATCACGAGCGCCACCCGCCGGTCGGCATGCGCCGATCCGCAGGTAAGGCCCATCGCAACTATCAACAAAGCAAATAGCCGAAACGGAATCACTTGCGTCCCCCCGGATGCAATTCCACGAGACTATTCGGAAGCATCGCTGATTGCTAATTCTTCCTATGTGATGCCCATCACATAAGACGCCCTGATGGGGGATATGGATAATGCGGCGCAGCGTCGCCCTGCTTTCGGACTGACGCCGAAGCCGTCTATCGGGGTCCGCTACATGTGCACCACCTCGTGGCGCATCACGAACGGTGCAAGCAGCGCATGCACCTCGTTCGCGACCACCTCGCGCTGATCCGGTGGCAGGCCCGCAAGCGTCACGGTGGCGATCGAGCCGTGGCTGCCATGCGCGCCGACCTTCACCTTGCAATCGATGCCGCGCGCGACGATCGGCGCCAGCACCTTAGTGAACACGCGCTCCGCCGCGTCCCAACGCAACTGCGGCTTGAACACCTTGCCGACGCCCGTCACCGGCATCGGATTGATCGGAATCACCTGCACCGGCACGGCGGCGCGCTCCGGCGTGCGCTCGCGCACCCACGTTTCGAGCTCGCCCGGCTCGACGCTCGCGCCCGGCTTCAACTGCACATAGCCCACCGGCAGTTCGCCAGCATAGGCGTCGGGCTGGCCGACCACCGCGGCGAAGCCGACGGCGGGATGTCTGAACATGATCTCCTCGATCGGCGCCGGATCGATGTTGTGGCCGCCGCGGATCACGAGGTCCTTGGCGCGGCCGGTGATCCAGAGATAGCCGTCGGCATCGAGCCGGCCGAGATCGCCAGAATTGACCCAGACCTCGTCGACGAAGGCGCCCTTGTTGTGCTCGTCGTTGAGATAGCCGCCGAACACGCCCGGCCCGGCCATGATGACGACACCGATCTCGTCGGGCGCACAGTCGCGGATCAGGCGGCCATTGGCATCGAGTTGCACGATGCGCACGCGCGCGTAAGGCATGGGAAGGCCGACCGAGCCGAGCCGGATCGGCCGCGACGGATAGGCCAGGGTGTGCACGCTCGAGGTCTCGGTCATGCCGTAGACCTCGATCACCGGCAGCTTGAGCTTGTCCTGGATCGCCGAGCCCACGGCGACGGGAATCGCCGAGCCGCCGCCGGCGGCATATTTCAAGCTGGAGATGTCGGCGTTGCCTGGCGGTACCGCCAGCGTAGCGGCGAGCACCGTCGGCACGCTCGACAGCGCGTCGGGCCTGTAGCGTTCGACCAGCTGCCAGATGTTCTTCACCGCATTCGGATTGCGCCAGCCGCTCGGCGACAGCACGACCAGCGAGCCGCCGCTCGACAGCGTCAGCAGCACTTGCGTCAACGATCCGCCGACGTGAAACAGCGGCATGCCGAACAGCAGATTGGAGCCAGGCTTCGCCTTCAGCAGCAGATTGAGCGCCCAGGCCTGATAGACCTGGTTGGCATGGGTGTGCCGCACCAGCTTCGGCGTGCCGGTGGTGCCGCCGGTGTGGAAATAGGCGGCGATGTCGGCACCCGAAATCTTGCGCCCGCTGACAAGCCGGTCCGACGGCTGCTGCTTGATCAGGTCGCCGAAGGCGAAGATGCCGTTGGCGGGATCGCCGCCGCCGAACACCTGCACGATGGCCTTGAGATGCTTCAGTTGCGGGCGGATCTGCTCGACCTTCTGCCAGATGTCGGTGCCGGGCATCGGCCCGAGCGCCACCAGGATTTTCGTGTTCGCGGCCTCCAAGATCTCCGCGATCTGGTGCGGCTCGAGCAGCGGGTTGACGGGATTGGCGATGCCCGCGGCTTCGGCGCCGAACAGCGTCACGAAGGCATCCGGCACGAGCGGCAGCATGAAGCTGATGACGTCGCCCTTCTCCGCTCCCAACGCGTGAAACATGTTGGCGGCCTGCGTGACGCGCGCGATGAAATCGCGATACGTGACCACGACCGGCGTGTCGGCGGGATCGGCGTTTTGCAGAAACTGGATCGCCGCGCCGTCGGGGTTGCGCGCTGCACCCAGCCTGATCGCGTCATAGGTGCTCTCGGCCGCGACGCGATCGGCATAAGGAATCTGCTCGAAGGCCCGGACGTCGGCGTCCGTCAAGAAATCCGGATAGTCGTTGCCGATGAGCCGATCGAGCGCATGGATGCCCGCCATGGAATTTCGTCCTCCCTCAGATGCATGTCCCCGCCCCCTGTCTTTTGACATTTTGGTTCGGCGAGGCCTCGACCGATTTGCCGGTCGAGCGGGAACACAATGATGGATGATTTGGCGTTCGTCCATCGCCTACCGGCCGCGGCGCTCCGCCTCAATCCAGACCGAAATTGAACCTCCACACCCGATCCGGGGACCAAGAAACTGGCGCCGGCCTCCCCGCCAGCGTCCTGCCGCAAGACTTGAGGTGATCATGCCTACGCATCTGCGGAACCGCATCACAAGCCTGCTCGTCGGACTCGCCATGGCGATCGTGCTGCCTCGCGTGGCGTTGGCCGACACTCAATTCGACAAGATGCGCACCAAGGTCGCGGCTTTCGTCGCCGACAAGATGGAGAAGCTGGGCGGATCCCGCATCATCTACAAGGTGGACACCGATGGCTTACGGGAGGCGGTCGTCACGGATCTGCGCGACGACGCCTACAAGATTCTGCGCGAGGGGCGGATCGCCTTCTCCGGACTTGCGATCAGCGACGGCGGCGTCGAAGTGAAGATTGCGGACGCCAAAGGTCGCGAACAGCTCACACGCAAGCTGGCCTCGGCGGCGGAGGGATTGCCCACGCACGCGCTCACCGCGACCGACGCCGGCGACGGACTGATCAGGCTTGCGCCGACCGACGCCGCATCCGCCGCACGGCTGCACGATCTCGTCGAAGATTCCATCGCTATGATCGAGCAGCGCCTTAAGGACGCCGGCATCACACTCGTCAGCGTCCAGCCCGAGGGAACGGACCGCATCCGCATCTTCCTGCCGGGCGCGATGGAGCCCGAGCGCATCACCACAATCTTCGCCAAGAAGGTGCGGGTCAGCTTCCGCCTGATCGATCTCTCGATGCCGCCGGAGCAGGCGCGATCCGTCACGCCGCCCACTGGCACGGAAGTCCTGCTCGGCTTCAAGGACAGGCTTTCTTATCTCGTTGCCAAGGACAGCGCGCTCGACGGCGACGACATCGGCTATGCGGGATCCGGATTTACGAGCGACACGAACGAGCCGATCGCCTCGTTCCGCTTCAACGGCCGCGGCACGCGGCGCTTCGCCCGCATCACCGCAGAGAACATCGGAAAGCCCTTTGCCATTGTGCTCGACGACAAGGTGATCGCCGCTCCCGTGATCCGCGAGCCCATCACCGGCGGCTCAGGCCAGATCTCCGGCAACTTCACCCTGGAAGAGGCCAACAGCGTCGCCATGCTGCTGCGCGCAGGCTCGCTGCCCGGACGTCTTGGCCTCGTCGAGCAGCAGGTCGTGCAACCCGCCGCCAAGCCCTAAGGCGGAGATCGGGCGGCCCCCGCGGCGTCGGGCCCATCCGCGACGCTGAAGTCGCCCCGAATCACGGCCGCGTTGCGGGCCGACGCACAACCAAAGGGGCAATTGCCGAAACGCCCGATCAAGCTAAAATTTGCCTCTTGCGGCATGATGGCCAAAGGCTTCATTTCAGGCGGCCGTCATTCGATTTCGGCTATACGAATACCGAGCAGGACTGAAGGCCTTACGCGGGGTTAGTACCATGCCGTCCGGCAGCGCAGACGTTTCCTCGATCCTCGACCGCATTCTCGATGCGGCAACGGACAACCTCAGGATCGCGAAGATCCTGGTCCAGATGGGCCTCGATCCAAACAACGTCACCTACGACGCGATCTTCAACCGGCTGCTGGAGATCTTCGTCCACAACATCACGTTGGCCAATCTGTTCGCCGCGGTCGGCGCCGTCTTCTTCGTCGCCACCCTCTTGATGCGGACGATGGTGCCGCTGCGCGTCGCCAACATGATCGGCTGCGCGTTGTTCGCCGTTTTCGGCGCGCTCTCCGCCAACGTCTCGACGTTCCTCCTGTATCTTCTGTTGCTGCCGATCAACGCCCTGCGGCTGCGGCAGATGCTCAAGCTGGTCAAGAAGGCGCGCCATGCGGCCGAAGGCGACATGTCGATCGAATGGCTCAAGCCGTTCATGACCGAGCGCAAATATCGCCATGGCGACACGCTGTTCAGGCTGGGCGACCCCGCCAATGAGATGCTCCTCACGGTCACCGGAAAATTCCTGGTCAAGGAGATCAATGTCGAGATCGGGCCGGGAACTCTCATGGGAGAGCTCGGCTTTCTCACGCCGGACAACCGGCGCACCGGAACGATCGAGTGCATCGAAGACGGACAGGTGCTGACGATCACCTATGACCGGCTGCTCGAGATTTATTTCCAGGATCCGCAGTTCGGTTATTACTTCCTGGTGCTGACCAGCCAGCGCCTCTTGCAAAACATCGATCGCCTGCAGAAGCAGCTCGCCACGGAGCGGGCGGCCGCCACGAACAGGATCGCGTGACCGCCCCGCCTCCACGCCGCAACGCCAAAGGCGTTGCGGCCAGTCTAGGACACGATGGCTCCGCGCAATTTTGCGGATATGTCCCGTCCGCAGCGCATTCGACCCTTCCAGATTGGCGCTGGGGCGGTCCCGCCGCAAAACCGCCCTAAAAACCGAATGGTAACCATGGCGCCTTAAGGTAATGACGTGACCAACTCCCCGACCATCCTGGTGTTCGATTCCGGCCTTGGCGGACTCACGGTGCTCCGTGAGGTCGTCGCCGCACGCCCGGACGCGCATTACGTCTATGTCGCCGACGACGCCTTCTTCCCCTACGGCCACCATGGCGAGGACGAGATCATCGCCCGCGTGGTGCCGTTGATGGGTGAATTGATCGGTACGCATGATCCCGACCTCATCGTCATCGCCTGCAACACGGCATCCACCCTGGTCCTGTCTCACTTGCGCGCCGCCTATTCCGTACCCTTCGTCGGCACGGTGCCGGCGATCAAGCCGGCCTGCGCGCAGTCGAAGACCCGCCGCGTCTCGGTGCTCGGCACCAAGGGCACAGTAAAGCGGGAATATACCAAAGCTCTGATCCGCGACTTCGCGCAGGGATGCGAGGTGACTCTGGTCGGCTCACCCGAGCTTGCCTCGCTGGCTGAAGCCGAGCTCAGCGGCGCTGCGATCAGCGACGAGGCCATCCTCGCCGAACTCGCACCCTGTTTCGTCGGCGACGCCGGGGATGCGACATCGCGCACCGACACGGTGGTGCTCGCCTGCACGCATTATCCGCTTCTGCTCGAACGGCTGAAACGGCTGGCGCCCTGGCCGGTCGAGTGGATCGACCCCGCGCCCGCGATCGCCCGCCGCGTCTCGGATCTGCTTGGCCCGCGGATCGGCGGCATTGCGCAGTCAGGCGCCGAGATGATCTTCACCTCGAACCGCGTGCATGGCCTTTCGGCGATGCTTACACCGTTCTTCGGCGGCCGCGCCCTGGCCTGACTTTGCGCGGCAACGGCGCGCTGCTAGGCTTTGCCGTCGTCACCTTGCCGCAGGCCTTCCCATGTCGGTCCCCTCCACACCACTCAACCGTCTCCGCCGGCTCTGGCGCGAGGGGCGCCCCGCCTTCGGCGCGATCGCGACGATCCCGAGCGTGCAGATGGTGCAGATCATGGCGCGCTCGCTCGACTGGATCATCGTCGATCTCGAACATGGGCCGATTGGATTGACCGAAGCACATGCGATGATCGCCGCGACCACGGGCACGCCATGCACGCCACTGGTTCGGATCGCCGCGAACGAGCCATGGCTTGCGAAAGCACCGATGGACATCGGTGCCTTCGGCATCAATTTCCCGATGATCACCAACCGCGACGACGCCGAGAAAGCGGTGCGCAGCGTGCGCTATCCGCCGCGCGGCGATCGGCTCTGGGGTCCCTTCCACGCGCCGTTCCGCTGGGGCCAGTCGATGCCGGACTACATGGCCAGCGCCGACGACGAGATGATCTGCATGATCACCATCGAGCATGTCGACGCCGTCAATCGCATCGACGAGATCATGGCGACACCGGGCATCGACGTCGCAGTGATCGGCCCCGGCGATCTCGCCACCTCCATCAACAAGCGTGGTCAGATGGACGATCCGGAGCTGCTTGAGCTGGTCGCCCGCGCGGAAGCCGGCATCCTCAGAAGCGGCGTGCCGATCGGGGGCGTGGCGCGCACCGCCGACCAGGCCAACGCCCTGATCGACCGTGGCTACCGGGCGATCGCGCTCGGCTTCGACTGGTCGCTGTTCCAGCGTGGCATCATGGCGGCGTTCGAAGGGACCAGGCGCTGAACAAGCCGATCTCGGCCTTGCCGGGAACCGGGGCGCTGCTAGGGGAGTCGGCGGCCCACAAGCATCTGAAGGCCGGCGATTCCTACCGGGTCCCGGCAGATGCCCGTGCACGACGCCAAAACATATAGCAGCAAGCCTCTGAAAATACTAGTAATTTACGTTTTCAACAAAGCCAATCCGCTGGCCTCGCCGGCGCCCCTCATGCGACGAACCGACCGAGCCCAAGCGGGTTGGTTCGTGCTAGATCACGCGGCGAGCGGATGACCCGCTCGCTGCACATATTTTAATCTGCGGGAACCGGAGACCAATGCGCGGGACGCCCAAGACCATCTCGCTGCGACGCCGCCTGATTTGCGACCTCATGCGCGCCTCGATGGGCGTGCCCTTCGTCTCGCTCTCCCGTTCGCTTGATATTCGCCCCCTGCTCGAATCCCGCGCCGGCGCGATGGCGCCTGCCGGCTGGGCGGCGATGTTCGTCAAGGCCTTTGCCCTGGTCGCCAAAGACGAGCCGATCCTGCGGACCGTCTATGCCAAATGGCCCTGGCCGTCGCTCTATGAGCTGCCGAAGAGCGTGGCGCTGGTCGCCATCGCCCGGGTAGAACGGGGCGAGGAATGCGTGATGCCGCAGCGGATTTCGGCCCCGGAAGCCCTGCCATTGGGCCAGATCGACGCCGAGATCCGGCGCGCCAAGACGGCGCCGGTCGAGGACGTCCCGATGTTCCGCAAGATCATGCGGGCGACCCGCCTGCCCCTGCCGCTGCGGCGCCTGTCCTGGGCGGTGGGGCTGAATTTCGGCCGGCAGCGCGGCAACTGGTTCGGCAGCTTCGCGGTAAGCTCGGTGGCCGCCTATGGCGGCGGCGAGCTCCACCCCATCACGCCGGGCCCCTTCGTCATCAGCTATGGGGTGGTCGAGGCGGACCAGACCATCCATGTCGTGATCCGCTGGGACCACCGGGTGACGGATGCCGCCCCGATCGCCCGGGTCCTGACCCGGCTGGAACAGGTCCTCAACACTGAAATCGCTGCCGAATTGCGGGCAGCCGGCGCCAAGCCCATCCGGGCAGTAAGGACCTGATTCCGGGGGCATTCGCATTGACAGCGAACCCCAAACTCCCCTAAAAGCCGCCTGCTCGCGGGCCGATTTCGGCCCGCGAAGCGTTTCGCGACCCGTGGTCCTGTCCTTAAGCTTTGGGGATCGGACCTGTCGGTGCCGGGCCTAGCCCGTCACACAGGAGGGCGCGTTTCCTCAAACCATGCAACCGAAGAGGACGCGATGACTAAGCGTAGTGAGGCGAAGTACAAGATCGATCGCCGTATGGGCCAGAACATCTGGGGCCGCCCGAAGAGCCCCGTGAACCGCAGGGAATACGGCCCCGGCCAGCACGGCCAGCGCCGCAAGGGCAAGCTCTCCGATTTCGGCGTGCAGCTGCGCGCCAAGCAGAAGCTGAAGGGCTATTACGCCAACATCAGCGAGCGTCAGTTCCACGGCATCTATGTCGAGGCGAGCCGCCTCAAGGGTGACACCGGCGAGAACCTGATCGGCCTGCTCGAGCGCCGTCTCGACGCGGTCGTGTACCGCGCCAAGTTCGTCTCCACCATCTTCGCCGCGCGTCAGTTCATCAACCACGGCCACGTCAAGGTCAACGGCCGCAAGGTCAACATCTCGAGCTACCAGCTCAAGGTCGGCGACGTGATCGAGGTCAAGGAAGCCTCCAAGCAACTCGCTCACGTGCTCGAAGCCAGCCAGCTCCCCGAGCGCGATGTTCCCGACTATCTCGAAGTCGACCATGGCAAGATGATTGCGAAGTATGCGCGCATCCCCGGCCTCTCCGACGTGCCGTTCCCGGTGCAGATGGAGCCGCATCTGGTCGTCGAATTCTATTCGCGCTGATCGTTTCGGCAGATCGACGTTCAAAGGCCCCGGTTTCCGGGGCCTTTTTCGTTTCAGGCCGCCACTCCCCTGTCTCATCCTATCCGTGCTATGCTTGCACTAACGGAGTTGATCATGACGCGTCTTCTGGAAGAGGCCTTTAGCAAGGTTTCCGGCCTGCCCGATTCAGAGCAGGATGAGTTGGCGCGAGCGCTGCTTGAACTCGCCGGAGTCGATCAGCCTCCGATCCAGCTGACGGCGGCGGAAGAGGCGGATCTCGCCGAGGCCGAAGCTGAAATCGCCCGCGGTGAGCTGGCTAGCGCCGATGAAGTTCGCGTGATGTGGGCCAAGCACGGGCTGTGAAGGTCCGTTACACGAAGCGAGCGCTTGCCCAGATCGACGTGGCCCTGACCTATATCGAAGCGCGCTCGCCCCAGGGAGCAGGCCGCGTCCGCGACCGCATTGTCGCGCTTATCGCGCTGCTTCAGGACCATCCTTATGCAGGGCGCCAGACCACTCGTGCATCCGTCCGTCGCGTGCCGGTCAACCCTTATCCTTATCTGATCGATTATCGTGTGACCGAGACAGAAATCGTTATTATGCGGTTTCGTCACGCCGCCCGGCGTCCATCTAGAACTCGCTAACCGCGAGCGAATGCCAATCCCTCAGGGAGCAAGTTGATGCTCTACACCCCTCCCCCCGTCGATCCCAAGGCGCCGCCGGTGCGCATCAATCTGCTCTCGGACACGCAGACGAAGCCAACCGCTGCGATGCGCGAGGCGATGGCGCGGGCGGAGGTCGGCGACGAGCAGGTCGGCGACGATCCGACGGTGAACGCGCTGTGCGAGCGCGTGGCCGATCTGCTCGGCAAGGAAGCCGCGGTGTACATGCCCTCTGGCACGATGTGCAACGTCACCGCGACGCTGGTGCATTGCCGTCCCGGCGACGAGATCCTCGCCCACGAGACCGCGCACATCATCGCCCGCGAAGGCGGCGCGCATGCGGCGATCGGCGGCTTCCAGGTCACGCAGCTGAAGGGCGCCGACGGCCAGTTCACGCCCGACACATTGCGCAGGGCGCTGCATCCGCGCACGCGCTACCAGCCGCCGCAAACCGTCGTCAGCGTCGAGCAGACCGCCAATATCGGCGGCGGCACGATCTGGAAGAAGGCGGCGCTGGACGAGATCGTCGCGATCGCGAAGCAGCATGGCCTCATCACCCACATGGACGGCGCGCGCCTACTCAACGCCACCGTGGCGAGCGGAATCTCGCCGCGCGACATGACCGCTGGATGGGATTCGGCCTGGATCGACTTCTCCAAGGGCCTCGGGGCGCCGATCGGCGGCGTGCTTGCGGGCTCACGCGCCTTCATCGACGCGGTGTGGCAATGGAAGCAGCGCCTCGGCGGCTCGATGCGGCAGGCCGGAATCTGCGCCGCGGCCTGCATCTACGCCCTCGACCATCACGTCGAGCGCCTTGCCGACGACCACGCCAATGCGCGCGCGCTCGCCCGCGGGCTGTCGCAGATTTCTGGCATCGAGGTGCAGGAGCCCGAGACCAATCTGGTATTCTTCAAGCCCGACGGCGCCGGCATTCCCGGCGACAAGATGGTCGCAGCGCTACGCCAGCGCGGCGTGACGCTTGCGATGATGGACGGCCGCATCCGCGCCTGCACCCATCTCGACGTCAATGCGAGCCAGATCGAGGAGACGATCGGATACGTGCGCGAGATCGTGCGCGGAGCGTAAGTCAGGTAGCCCGAGGGGCGTAATGGTCGAGCTCACCGCCCCATCGCCTGATAGATCAGCGTCTTCAGCGCCAGCTGGATCCGGCCGCGCTGTGAGGGGGTCTGCACCATGAAGATCCCGAACAGATCGTCTTCGGGATCGATGAAGAAGAAGGTGCCGCCGACGCCGTCCCAGCGATACTCGCCAAGCGGCCACGCCGTACCCGGCGGCACCGCGGTGCGTACGGCAAAGCCGAGGCCGAAGCCGGAGCTGTCGCCCGGATAATAGTTCTGGTCGCGCGCGATCTTCGTCTCAGGTCCGATATGATCGGACGCCATCAGCGCGATGGTCTCGGGCTTGAGATAACGCCGTCCCTCGTAGATGCCGCCATTCAGCAGCATCTGCGCGAAACGGGCGTAGTCGCCGATCGTGCCGACCATGCCGCCGCCGCCCGATTCCCACTTCGACGGCCGCCTGATGTCGCGAACCGGCGTGGTCGGGTTGATGTTGCGGTCCTCCGGCATCGGCTCGGCAACGCGCGGAAATTTGGCGGGATCGGCGACGAAGAACGCGGTCTCGGTCATGCCGAGCGGATCGAGCAGCCGCTCCTTCTCGAACTGGAGCAGCGTCTTGCCGGAAGCGACCTCGACGACGCGGCCGAGCACGTCGGTGGAAAAGCCGTAATCCCACGCGGTGCCCGGCTGCTCGACCAGCGGCAGCGTGGTGATCTTCGCGACGAAGTCGGCATTGCTGAGATTGCTTTGGAACAGATTGGCCTCGGCATAGAGCTCGCGCACCATGCCGCCACCATGATAGCCATAAGGCAGACCCGAGGTGTGGCGCAGCAGATCCTTGATCGTGACGGGACGATTCTGCGCTTCCAGCACCAGCGCGACCTTGCCGTCCTCGGCCTTCGTCTCGACGCCGACCTTCATCTTGGCGAAGGCCGGAATGTATTTCGAGACGGGATCGTCGAGCGAAAGCTTGCCCTCCTCGACCAGCATCATCGCCATGACCGAGGTGATCGGCTTCGACATCGAATAGAGGCGGAAGATCGTGTCCGCGCTCATCGAGATCTCGGTCGCGACGTCACGGACGCCGAAATTCTCGTAATAAACTGGCTTGCCGTGCTGCTGGAGCAGCAGGATGGCGCCGGGAATCTTACCGGTGGCGATCTCGTTCCGGATGTAGTCGGAGACCTTTGCGAGGCCTTCAGGCGAGAATTTGTGCGCAGCGCGCTCGGAGCCCGCACGCGCACCGACCACGCCAAACAGAACAACGAGCGCCGCGATCAGCGCGCGGCGCCCGCGCACATCACTTCTCCATGGCTTCATAGACCAACTGCTTCAATGTCCGTTGCACCCGCTGGCGCTCGGTAGGAGTCTGCTCCAGGAGGACGAAGAACATGTCCTGCTTGGGGTCGATCACGAAATAGCAGCCGGAGGCACCGTCCCACTTCAATTCGCCGAGATCGCCGGGTGGCGGCGGCTTGGCATTGCCGGGATCGGTGCGGACTGCGAGGCCGAGGCCGAAGCCAAAACCGTCACCGGGGAAGTAGAAATAGTCGCGGTCGACGCCCGATTTCGGGCCGACCTGATCGGTCACCATCAGCTTGAATGTCTCGGGCTTGAGGATGGTCTTGCCGTTGAGGCTGCCGCCGTTGAGGAGCATCTGCGCAAAGCGCTCATAGTCGGCCATGGTCGTCACCATGCCGCCGCTGGCGAATTGGATTTTCTTGACGGTGGTCGGATCGTTGATTCGGCCGACCCGGAAATCGCTGTCGTTCGGCACCGGCTGCGCCAGGAGCTTCTGCTTCTCGGGTGCCGTAACGAAGAAGCCGGTATCGACCATGCCGAGCGGGTCGAGCAGCTTTTCCCGCATGATGTCGATCAGCGGCTTGCCGGCCGCAATCTCCATCACACGCGCCAGCACGTCGGTGGAATGGCCATATTGCCAAAGCGCACCCGGCTGATTGTGCAGCGGCAGTTTTGCGATCCGCTCGGCGAACTCTGCAAGGTCGAAATCGCCGGCATAGATATTGGCCTCGCGATAGGCTTTGCGCACCAGGCTGTCGCCATAGAACCCATAGGTGATACCAGAGGTGTGACGCATCAGGTCGAGCACGGTCATCGGCCGGTTGGGCGGCACCAGTTCGAGCGACTTGGTGCCGTCCTCCGCCTTCTTCTCGACGCCGACCTTCACATTGGCGAAGGACGGGATGTATTTCGAGACGGGATCATCTAACTTGACCTTGCCATCCTCGATCAATCGCATCGCGACCACGGAGGTGATCGCCTTGGTCATCGAGAACAGGCGGAAGATCGTCTTGTCGGTGATGGGCGCCTTGCTGACCACGTCCTGCACGCCGAAGGCTTCGTGGTAGACCGGCTTGCCGTGCTGCTTGATCAGCACGGTGGCGCCGGCGATCTTGCCGGTGGCGACCTCGTTCTTGAAGAACTCGCTGACCTTCGCGAGCTTGTCCTGGTTGAAATGCGCGCCGGCCGGAATCTCGTAGGTGCCCTCCGCATGCGCGGACGACATCGCGCCAAGCGACACCAGCGCGCCGCAGACCAGCGCGCGCAGTCCAGATTGTGAAATCATACCCCCTCCCCGGAACATGGTCCGGCGGAGTGTACTGACCGCGTCGTCACGCACAAGGGCTGCCGTACCGCGCCAACACGTCCATGTGAAGGGCGGCGCTTCGCTCCGAGAAACAACAGAATATGACACGGCTGACCGAGGGCGCGGCCGGCAACGTGTCGATGGTCGTATGAACCGCAATCTTCGCGGCCTGCCCGGCCGGGAAACGATAAACGCCAGTGGAGATCGCGGAGAAGGCCAGCGAGTTCAGCCCATTGGCCTGACAGAGCTCGAGCGCGCGACGATAGCACGAGCGCAGCGCCTTCGCCTCGCCGTGGCTGCCGCCATGCCAGACGGGGCCGACAGCATGGATCACATGGCGCGCAGACAGAAGATAGCCCTTGGTGATCTTGGCATCGCCGGTCGGGCATCCTCCGAGCGTCCGGCACTCGGCGAGAAGCTCGGGACCGGCAGCGTCGTGGATCGCCCCATCGACGCCGCCTCCGCCAAGGAGAGACGAATTTGCGGCGTTGACGATGGCGTCAACGCCGAGCGTGGTGATGTCGGCAACGATGACCTCGAGCTCGGCGCCACTGACACGGCGCGTCAGCTGGGTCATGCATCAAGCCGCGACGACGACGCCCTTCTCGGAGAAGAGCTGCTGCAATTCGCCGGCCTGGAACATCTCGCGGACGATGTCGCAGCCGCCGACGAACTCGCCCTTCACATAGAGCTGCGGGATGGTCGGCCAGTTCGAATATTCCTTGATGCCGTTGCGCAGCTCGGCGGATTCGAGGACGTTGAGGCCCTTATAGCCGACGCCGATATGGTCGAGGATCTGGACGACCTGGCCGGAGAACCCGCACTGCGGAAATTGCGGCGTGCCCTTCATGAACAGAACGACGTCGTTCGACTTCACTTCGTTGGCGATGAATTCCTCGATGCTCATTTCCATGTCCTTCCGGGGCGGAGCCCCCACCAATTGTCTCGGGCCGGCTCAGCCGATCTAACCCGACATCTGCCCATATATGTAGCCCAAACCGTTGTGCATCCAAAGTAAAATGGCGGCGAAGGGCCCTCGTCCTGGACTTGGGCGGCCGGTCAGAGCCCCGCCGGTCCATAGGCTGATGACATCAATATCATCGCCGGAGAGGACTTTCATACCGTAACGGAGCCCCTATCTAGGACGAACCTTGGTTTTGGAACCGGGTAGCGCCAACAACGTTCTCTTGTCCTGTCTGGAGAAAAACGTGACGAAACAAGCCTCCGCTACGGCCCCCGCTCCGCTTTCGTCACCGTCCTCCGACCCGGGCAAGCTCGCCCAGCGGCTGGGAGACGCGTTTCTCACCGTCCGCAACGAGACCGAACGCCGGGCGGCGCCACTCTCACCCGAGGACCAGCAGATCCAGTCCATGCCGGATGCGAGCCCGATCAAATGGCACCGGGCGCATACCACCTGGTTCTGGGAGCAATTCCTGCTCGGCGAACATTGCCCTGATTACCGGCCCTTCCACCCCGATTTCGCATTCCTGTTCAATTCCTATTACGTCAGCGCCGGCCCGCGTCATGCTCGGCATCGCCGCGGCGACATCACCCGTCCCAGCGCCGACCAGGTCGGCGCCTATCGCAGATATGTCGATGCGGCCGTCGTCAAATTCTTCCGCGAAGCCAGCGCGGCCAAGCTGCGCGAGATCGCGCCGCTGGTCGAGGTCGGGCTCAATCACGAGCAGCAGCATCAGGAATTGATGTTCACCGACATCCTGCACGCCTTCGCGCAGAATCCGGTTTCCCCGACCTATGATCCGGACTGGCGCTTCCCGGCCGCGACCCGTGCCGGCGAGGATTGGCTGTCTCTGAACGAAGGCATCCACACCGTTGGCCATGTCGACGACAGCTTCCATTTCGACAACGAGAAGCCGGCGCATCGCGCCCTCGTTGGCCCGGTCAAGATCGCCCGCCATCTCGTCACCAACGGTGAATGGCTCGCCTTCATGCGCGACGGCGGCTACCGGACCGCAACGCTGTGGCTGATGGACGGCTTTGCCACGGTGAGCAACGAGGGCTGGGAGGCTCCGGGCCACTGGCGCGAGGTCGATGGCGCGTGGCACGTGATGACGCTTGCCGGCCTCAAGCCGATCGATCCGAACGCGCCGGTCTGCCACGTCAGCTATTACGAGGCGGACGCGTTCGCCCGCTGGACTGGAAAACACCTGCCGACCGAGATGGAATGGGAGGTCGCCGCGCGCGCCGGCCAGCTCAACGATGCCTTCGGCATCGTCTGGCAATGGACCCGCTCTTCGTACGCGCCCTACCCCGGCTACCGCGCCGTTGAAGGCACGCTCGGCGAATACAACGGCAAATTCATGGTCAACCAGCTGGTGCTGCGCGGCTCCTCGCTTGCAACCCCTGAAGGCCACAGCCGTATCACCTATCGCAACTTCTTCTACCCGCACCACCGCTGGCAGTTCACGGGGCTGCGGCTCGCCGACTACGACTAAAAATTCCGACGACAAATGCGCGCCGGACAGCGCGTTCAGGAGAGTATCATGAATGTGCACGCCAGCGCTTTGGCCGAAGCCCATCTCCCCGACGAGCAGACGACTGCCTTCGCCCGCGAGGCGATCGAGGACCTCTCGCAGCAGCCGAAAAAGCTGTCGCCGAAATATTTCTATGATGCGACGGGGTCAGAGCTGTTCGAGGCGATCACGCGCCTGCCGGAATATTACCCGACGCGCACTGAGCTTGCGATCCTGAGGGAGCGCGGCAGCGACATCGCGAAGATTATCCCGGAGCATGCGGCGCTGGTCGAGTTCGGCGCCGGCGCGACGACGAAGGTCCGCCTGCTGCTGGGCCATTGCAAGTTCGCGGCCTATGTGCCCGTCGACATCTCCGGCGACTTCCTGAAGGCGCAGGCAAACGGCCTGAAGCGGGATTTTCCCGCGCTCGGCATCTATCCGGTCGCCGCCGACTTCACCACGCCGTTCGAGCTGCCCAGGGCGGTCGCATCCATGCCCAAGGTCGGCTTCTTCCCGGGCTCGACCATCGGCAATTTCGAGCCGCAGGAAGCGCAAGCCTTTTTGAAGAGCGCCCGCAAGATCCTCGGTAAGGGCGCGCAGATGATCATCGGCGCCGATCTCGAGAAGGATGAGCGGGTACTGCACGACGCCTACAACGATGCCGCCGGCGTCACCGCGCGCTTCAACCTCAATGTGCTGGTGCGCATCAACCGCGAGCTCGGCGGCAATTTCGACCTCTCCGCCTTCACCCATCGTGCGATCTACAACCGCGAGCGGCACCGGATCGAGATGCACCTGATCAGCAAGAAGAGCCAGACCGTGCGTCTGCTCGGCACGACCTTCTCGTTCCGCCCCGGCGAGAGCATCCACACCGAGAACAGCTACAAATACAGTATCGAGCGTTTCGCATCACTGGCACAGGGCGCGGGCTGGCGTGTGCGCGAAAGCTGGACAGACGCGGCCAAGATGTTCTCCGTGCACGCGCTGGAGGTGGCCGAGTAGGCCTCCGCGCCTACTCCTCGGTTGCCGCTCCCAGCGACACCGACTCCCACACCGCCACGACGATCATGATCACGGTCGTTGCGACCGAAAGCCAGAGCGGCGATAGCTCCGACGCGAACCAGCTCAGCACCAGCAGCAGGATGATGCCGATGCCGTGCGAGAGCTGGAGGAAGCCGCGGATCGCGTGCTTGAACAGGATGGCGCCGACCAGGAACACCAAGGGACCACCGATCGTGCTCACGATGGTCCGCAGGTCGGAATGGCCGGTGGGATGCTTCAGCACCAGTTCGTCCGAGACCGCGGTCAGGATGATGCCGGCGACGATCGGCATGTGCAGATAGGTGTAGGCGAGCCGCGCCAGCCGGCCGGACTCGGTGGACTTCGAGATCCGCTCGGAGCCGGCCTCCGCGCCCTTGTGGAAATAGACCCACCACATCGCGATGGCGCCGACCAGCGCCGAGACGAAGGCGAGGATGTTGTCCGCGCTCCACGTCAGCTCGGCAAAAGTGGCGCCGTTGACGACGATGGCCTCGCCGAGCGCGATGATGACGAACAGAGAGCAGCGCTCGGCCATGTGCGCGCCTTCGACGGCCCAGGCCTCGACCGACGAGAAGCCCAGCTTCGGAACCCAGAAGCGCGCCGCCGGGGAGATGTACTCCCAGGTCACCGCCGCGATCCACAGCCATAGCCGCGTATCACCCTCGGAGAGGCCGCCTGCGATCCACAGCACCGCGGAGATCGAGAGCCAGGTCAGGATGCGAATCGCGTTGTGCCGCACCGCGGTGCGGTGATGCGGGGTCGCGAACAGCCAGAACGCGGTACGCCCCACCTGCATGGTCGCATAGGCGATCGCAAACCACAGACCCCTCCCCTCGAAGGCGGTCGGAATCGTGGTCGACAGCACAAGGCCGCCGAGCATCATCGCAAACAGCAGGATGCGGACCGGCGTCAGCTCGGGATTGAGCCAGTTGGTGACCCAGGCGGTGTAGACCCACACCCACCATACCGCGAGAAACAGCACCGCGACATGCACCGCGCCGAGCGGCGTAAAATGGTGCAGCAGCGTGTGCGAAACTTGTGTGACGGCAAAGACGAAGACGAGGTCGAAGAACAGCTCGGCATTGGTGACACGGCTGTGCTGGTTCGGACCGATGACGCGAAACATCGCGCCGCGCGGATTCTCCGCAGCCATCTTCGTGCCCCGTCGCGCTTGGATCAGGTGCCCGTCAGATCAAGTGCCCGGCCCGCCGGGTACCCCGGTTTGCAGCGCCAGCGCATGCAGCACGCCGCCCATCTGGCCGCGCAGGGACTGATAGACGATCTGGTGCTGCTGGACGCGGGATTTGCCGCGGAAGGATTCCGAGATCACGGTCGCAGCATAGTGGTCGCCATCGCCGGCGAGGTCTCGGATGGTCACTTCGGCATCGGGGATTGCTGCCTTGATCATCGCCTCGATATCGTGGGCGTCCATGGGCATTCTGGTCTCGCTCCTTCTGGTCTCGAATCGCTTGCCGGGGTCCCCTCACCGGCACGGCCAAACTTAGCGTGAACGGCCTTCACCGTCACGCACTCAGGCACTATATCCCTGATCCCGACAGGAAGGCACGACAAAGTGCCGCGCGCGGCAGGTTGATCGAAAAGGCGTGACATCATGAAGCTTCCAGGGCCCGACCATCCCATCACCATCACCCAAAATCCCCGGCGCGTCCGCGTCACGGCCGGCGACATCGTGATCGCCGAGACCAGCAAAGCGCTGACCTTGAAGGAGGCCAAATATCCGGCGGTGCAATATGTGCCACGGGAGGACACCAACATGGCCCTGCTCGAGCGCACCGACCGCGTCACCCATTGTCCGTACAAGGGCGATGCGAACTATTACAGCGTCAAAACCGACGGCAAGACGCTGGACAACGCGATCTGGACCTACGAGACGCCCTTCCCCGCGATGACGGAGATTTCCGGCCATCTGGCCTTCTATCCGGACAAGGTGAAGATCGAGGAAGTGGGGTAGTTTTGGATGCCGTCATTCCGGGGCGGTCCGCAGGACCGAACCCTGGTGCGCAGTTGCGCACCTGAGAATCTCGAGATTCCGGGTCTGGTGCTGACACGAACCTAAGCTAAGCCCTGAAGATCGTGAGCCCCAGGATCAGCAGCACCAGGAAGATCACGACGAAGACGTAGAACAGGAAGCGGGCGATATCGGCGGAGGCGGCCGAAATGCCGGTGAAGCCGAGCACACCGGCCACGATCGAAACGAGTAAGAAGATCAGCGCCCACTTCAGGATCGTCATCGCCAGCTCCGAATTGGTGCCGCCCCTCGCGGCCTCACGCTCTTTTCGCGAACCCTAACTTCGTTACGCGGAACTGGTTCCTAAGGGGTCCGGGGACTGAAGAGCGACCCAAACGGCCCTTGCTGAATCAGGTTCCCGGCGGCACAGTCCAGCCGGGGCGGGAGCGCGGGGCAATCATGATGACGATGTCACATTCGGCGACGATCGGCGCAGAGGCACATGCCGCACCCAAGGCCAAGACGCGCAATTTGTCGCTCGATCGTGCCCGTACCTTCCTGACGCTGGTGGTGCTGCTGCACCATGCCGTCATCCCCTATACTTACTTCGGTCATACCGACCCGAAATTCTTCTTCGGCTTCGACATGATCGTGCTCGCCACCGACAGCTTCTTCATGGCGATGTTCTTCTTCCTGTCGGGCTTGTTTGCGTGGTCGGGCATCGCCCGCAAGGGACCGCTGAACTATTTGGCCGATCGCCTGCTTCGGCTTGGCCTGCCGTTCGTGATCTGCGCATTCACGATCATTCCGCTCGCCTATTACGCCATCTCGCTCAGACACCATCCCGAGATCGGCTTTTCGGAATATTGGTGGAATATGATCACGAAGGGCCCGTGGCCGAGCGGGCCGATCTGGTTCCTTTGGGTCCTGCTCGGATTCGACGTGGTCGCCTGCATATTGCATCGGCTGTCACCCACCCTGCTCGATCCGATCAACCGCCTCTCGCTGCACGGTCGCCGTCGGCCCGCCGTGTTCTTCGCGGTCATGCTTGCCGTCACCGCAGCGTTCTATGTTCCCGGGCTGATGTATTATGGTCCAGGCAACTGGTTCGAGTTCGGGCCGTTCTCGGTGCAGCACGGGCGTGTGATGCTCTATGCGAGCTACTTCTTTTTCGGTGCCGGCATTGGCGTCGCGAATATGGATCGCGGCCTGCTCGCGGCAGACGGCCGGATGGCGAAGGTCAGCTGGGACTGGATGGTCTTGACGATCATTCCGTATTGCCTGCTCTGGGGGCTGATCTTCATCAAGCGCGAAATACTGGGAAATCCGTCGCCGCTGCCGAACTGGTATGAGGGGCTCTATGCCATCTGCTTCGCTGTCTTCAGCGTGGCTATCATGTTTTTAATCCTGGCCTTTTTCCAGAGGTTCAGACAATCAGGCTCAGCAAAGCTACTCGATCCGATGCAGTCGGACGCCTACGGCATGTTTTTGGTGCACTACCCGATCGCGCTTTGGCTGCAATACTGGCTGTTTGATTATGAGCTGCCAGCGATCGTCAAGGCGACGATCGGGTTCGTGCTGACAGTCGCGTTCAGTTGGGCGCTAACGCGCGCCTTGCGCCAGATCCCCGGGGCAACGAAGGTGCTGTGACCCAGTAGCCCGGATGGAGCGCACGCTCCATCCGGGCTACGGGACTTATCGTGAGGCCAAGGTCTCTCAACTCGTCATTGCGAGGAGCCCCTTGCGACGAAGCAATCCAGAGTCCCTCCGCGGAAACCGTCTGGATTGCTTCGTCGCTTTGCTCCTCGCAATGACGGAGAGCGGGGGAACGGCTTACGCCGCCTTCCCGCCCATATACTCCGGCAGCCAGCGCTCGAACGACTTGCGCAGCGTGTCGATCGCCACCGGCGCCTCGCCCGCGATGGCGATCGCATCGCCCCCGGTGGTGCCGATCCGCACGCAGGGCACCTCGCATCCGCGCATCTTGGCGAGCACGCGGCCGGCCTCCGTTTCCGGCACAGTGACGAGATAGCGTGCCTGGTCCTCGCCGAACCAATAGGCCTGCGACACAAGCGCGGTCGGCGCGGCGAGCAATTTTGCGCCGATGCCGCTCGCCATCGCCATCTCGGCGAGCGCGATCAAGAGACCGCCGTCGGAGAGATCGTGCACGGCCGTCGCAGTGCCCGCATGGATCATGCCGCGCACGCAATCGCCATTGCGCTTTTCCGCGGCGAGATCGACCGGCGGCGGAGCGCCCTCCTCGCGGCCGCAGATGTCGCGCAAGTAAACCGACTGGCCGAGCCAGCCATGGGTCTCGCCGACGAGCAGGATAGCCTCGCCCTCGGCCTTGAAGGCGAGCGAAGCGGATTTGGTGAAATCGTCGAGCAGACCGACGCCGCCGATCGAGGGCGTCGGCAGGATCGCACGGCCGTTGGTCTCGTTGTAGAGCGAGACGTTGCCGGAGACGACCGGGAAGTCGAGCGTGCGGCAGGCTTCCGAGATACCCTTCAGGCAGCCGACGAACTGCCCCATGATCTCGGGCCTTTCAGGGTTGCCGAAATTGAGGTTGTCGGTGATCGCCAGCGGCTTGCCGCCGACCGCGGTGATGTTGCGCCAGGCTTCCGCCACCGCCTGCTTGCCGCCCTCGAACGGATCGGCCTCGCAATAGCGCGGCGTGACGTCGACGGTCAGCGCCAGGCCCTTCGGCCCGTCCTGCACGCGCACCACGGCGGCATCGCCGCCGGGGCGCTGCATGGTGTTGCCGAGGATGACGTGGTCGTACTGCTCCCAGACCCAGCGCTTGCTGCACATGTCGGGCGTGCCGATCAGCTTCTCCAGCGCCGCGCCGAGGCCTATCGGCGTCGCAACGTCGCGGGCGTGCACGATCGGCAACGCGGCGGAGGGGACATGCGGGCGGTCATAGACCGGCGCCTCGTCACCGAGCTCCTTGATCGGCAGGTCGGCCATGACGTCGCCGCCATGCTTGACCACGAAACGCTTGCTCGGCGTAGTGTAGCCGACCACGGCGAAATCGAGGCCCCACTTCGTGAAGATGGCCTCGGCTTCCTTTTCCTTCTCGGGCTTGAGCACCATGAGCATGCGCTCCTGGCTCTCCGAGAGCATCATCTCGTAGGCGCTCATGCCGGTCTCGCGGGTCGGCACCGCATCAAGATCGAGATCGACACCGAGATCGCCCTTGGCGCCCATCTCGACCGCCGAGCAGGTCAGGCCCGCCGCGCCCATGTCCTGGATCGCGATGACGCAGCCCTTCTCCATGATCTCGAGGCAGGCTTCCAGCAGCAGCTTCTCGGCGAAGGGATCGCCGACCTGCACGGTCGGGCGCTTCTCCTCGGACTTGTCGTCGAACTCGGCCGACGCCATCGAGGCGCCGTGAATGCCGTCGCGTCCGGTCTTGGAGCCCAAATAGACGATCGGCATGTTCACGCCGGAGGCGGCCGCATAGAAGATCTTGTCGGCATCGGCGAGGCCGACCGCCATCGCGTTGACGAGTATGTTGCCGTCATAGCGGGTGTGGAAGCGCACCTGGCCACCGACCGTCGGCACGCCGAAGGAATTGCCATAGCCACCAACGCCGGCAACGACGCCGGAGACGAGGTGCCGCGTCTTGGGATGTTCCGGCGCACCGAAGCTCAGCGCATTGAGGCAAGCGATCGGGCGCGCGCCCATGGTGAAGACGTCGCGCAAAATGCCACCGACGCCGGTGGTCGCGCCCTGATAGGGCTCGATGTAGCTTGGGTGGTTGTGGCTCTCCATCTTGAAGACCACGGCCTGGCCATCGCCGATGTCGATTACGCCGGCATTCTCGCCCGGGCCCTGGATCACCCAGGGCGCCTTGGTCGGCAGGCCGCGCAGATGGATACGCGACGACTTGTACGAGCAATGCTCGTTCCACATCGCCGAAAAGATGCCGAGTTCAGTGAAGGTCGGCTCCCGCCCGATCAGCTTGAGGATGCGCTCATACTCGTCGGGCTTGAGCCCGTGGGCGGCAACCAGTTCGGGGGTGATCTTGGGTTCATTCTTCATGGATTCGGGGCTTTCGGCGGGCTTTGGCCGTTCTTAGGAACATCGGAGGGCTTGGAAAAGCCCTTTATGGCGCATTTTCCCGCTGTCCCACGTTTTGCGGCGGGGGCCCCGCGGGAACAGGAATTGCACGGCGCGGACGGATCGGATTTAAGGGCTAAAGACCCGCAATTGAAGGCCCATTTCCTTGCACGAATTGACCAAAGCGCCCGCTCCCCGCCGCCCCGACCTCCATGTCGCCACCGAGGGAGAATTTAAGGGCTGGCGGACCTGGATTCGGGACAGTTTTGAGTCCCATGTCGGCCCCTTCTGGCACCGGATCGAGGCGGACGGCGGCGTCCGCAGCGCCTTCCGGGTCGAAAAGAAGCACCTCAACGGCTCCGGCAACGTCCATGGCGGCTGCTACATGGCCTTTGCCGACTACTCCCTGTTCGCGATCGCCACCCACGTCCTGGACAGCCGGGCGGTGACGACCAACTTTGCCTGCGAATTCCTGGACGCGGCGCGGGAGGGCGAGCTGATCGAATGCACCGGCGAGGTCAGCCGCGCCGGCGGCTCGCTGATCTTCCTGCGCGGCAAGATGATGTCCGGCGAGCGGCTGCTGCTCACCTTTTCCGGCACGATCAAGCGGATGAAGCGGAAGCCGCAGCCCCAGCCAAACGCATAGCTCGACGCCTTCCCTTTTCACGCCCCCTCGCCCAGAGTTGCACCAAGCGCTTGTGCGCCGGGGAGCAGGAACAAGGTGCCGCAGAGCACATCTGAGGCGGGTCGCGCGATGGCGTCCGCATCAACGCCGTCGCCGTCCATGGCCGCCACCGGCGCGCGCAACTGGCGCGACTATGCGTTGCTGTTCGCGCTCGCCTGCTGCTGGAGCTCGACCTATCCGCTGGCCAAGCTGGCGCTGGACACGATTCCGCCCATCACCTTCATCGCGGCGCGCTCGCTGATCGCGGCCGCGTTCCTGTTCGCGATCCTGTGGATGCGCGGCGTCACGATCCCGACCGACGCCAAGGCCTGGAAGCTGTTCGCGACCCAGCAATTGATCAACTCGACCTTCCCCTTCCTGATCATCACCTGGTCGCAGCAATACGTGCCGGCATCGAACACGGTGGTGCTGGCGTCGACGACGCCGATCTTCGCCTTCCTCATCACCTCGCTGATCACACGGCACGAACCGGCAACGCTGCTCAAGCTCGCGGGCGCGATCCTGGGCCTTGCCGGCACGATTCTCATCGTCGGCCTCGATGCGCTACGCGGCTTTGGCAGCGAGATCGTCGCGGAGATCGCGATCTTGCTCGCCACCATCTCCTTTGCCTGCGCCACGATCTTCGGCCTCAGGCTGTCCGACTACGACCCGATGGTGGTGGCGGCGGGCTCGTTGCTGTTCGGCGGCATCATCCTGCTGCCGCCCTCGCTTGTCATCGATCAGCCCTGGACGCTGCACCCGACGCCGACCGCGATCATCGCCACCATCGTCATGGGCATCGTGTCGAGCGCATTGGGCTTGATGCTGTTCTACGTCTGCCTCGCCCGGCTCGGCACGCTGACCACCAACGCGCAAGGCTATTTGCGCATCCCGATCGGCGTCGGCCTCTCCGTGCTGCTGCTCGGCGAGAACGTGCCGTCGAACCTGGCGCTGGGGCTGCTGCTGGTCATGGCCGGCGTTGCGGCCATGACAGTGCCGGCGGAGCGGCTGAAGCTACGATAGCGTGAAGCGCTTTTTGCGAGCGTCAATCAAGCAGCCACGTTCGGCTGCCGGAAGCCCGCTTCCATCTCGCGGCGCACCCGCACGGCTAGACTATTTGGGTCGTACTCCACGTCCTCCCATTTCAGGCGCGGGCGTAGAGCAGATGCGCGTCGGCGGAATCGAAGTCCGGCCATTGCTTCTGGAGATCGTCCAGCGTTGCGACGAGGGTCAGTCGCCTCAAACGCGATGCAAGTTCGTGAAATCGCAGCCGAATGAAGCTATTGCTTGGCGTCGTCCGCCAGCATCTTCCGGTACTTCTCGACGTCGCGCGTCACGAGCTTTTGCAGCACCTCGGGCGTGTGCTCGTCGGGGTCGGGCGCAACGGTCGAGAGGTCGGCAAAGCGCTTCTTCACCGCGTCGGTTTCCACCGCCGTGCGCGCGGCGGCGTTGAGCTTGGCGATGACGGCCGGCGGGGTGCCCTTGGGCGCAAACAGGCCGTTCCAGCCCTGCGCCTCGAACTCGGGCAGCCCGGCTTCGGCCGACGTCGGCAGATCCGGCAGCGTCGCGAGCCGCACGGTGGAGCCGACCACGAGGCCCTTCACCAGCTTCTCGTTGATCGCCTGAGAGACGGAGGCGGCCGCATCGCAGACGCCGTCGATCTGACTGCCGACCGCATCGGTCAGCGCGGGCGCGGCGCCGCGATAGCCGACCAGCGTCGCGTCGATCCCGGCGGCGGTGACGAAGCTCTTGCAGATCAAATAGTTCGACGAGCCGACGCCGGCATGGCCGAGATTGATCTTGCCCGGATTGGCCTTGGCGTAGGCGATGAACTCCTTCAGGTCCTTCGCCGGAAAATCCTTGCGCACGCCGATGATGCCGAACGTCTTCGCCACCATGGCGATCGGCACGAACGAGTCCGGCGTGAACGGCAGTTTTGGATAGATCGTGTAGGTCGCGGCATTGGTGCCGGCATTGCCGATCGCGATGGTGTAGCCGTCGGGCTCGGCGCGAGAGGCGCGTGCCAGCGCGGTCGAACCGCCGGCGCCGGCGACGTTCTCGATCACGATGGTCTGGCCGAGCGCGATGCCCATCTGCTCGGCGACGGTTCGCGCGATCACGTCCGAGGTGCCACCGGCCGCGAACGGCACGATCATGGTAACAGGACGTTTGGGATAATCCTGCGCGAACGCAGCGGTCGCGAACGACAGCGCCGCGAGCGCGGCGAGCGACCGCTTCAGCATGAACGAGATCACGCGGCTTTTTCCAGATGCTGGACGAGGCCGGCGAACAGGCCGCGGCCGTCGGTGCAGCCCATGATGTCTTCGACGTGGTTTTCGGGATGCGGCATCATGCCAAGCACGTTGCCCTTGTCGTTGACGATGCCGGCGATCGAATGCGCCGCGCCGTTGATGTTATGGGTCTCATCAATCACGCCCTCGGCAGAACAGTAGCGATAGAGCACCCGCCCCTCGCCTTCGAGCCGCTTGATGGTCTCTTCATCCGCCTCGTAATTGCCCTCGCCGTGGGCGACGGGCACGCGGATCACCTGCCCGGCATTGTAGCCGCGGGTGAACGGCGTGTCGGAACGCTCGACCCGCAGATGCACGTCGTGGCAGATGAATTTCAGCCGCGCATTGCGCATCAGGACGCCCGGCAACAGGCCGGACTCGCAGAGGATCTGGAAGCCGTTGCAGACGCCGAGCACGAGGCCGCCCTTGGCCGCATAGTCGCGCACAGCGTCCATCACCGGTGCCCGCGCCGCAATCGCGCCACAGCGCAAGTAATCGCCATAGGAGAAGCCACCCGGCACCACCACGAGATCGGTGCCGGCAGGCAGCGAGGTCTCGGCGTGCCATACCATTGCGGGCTCGCTGCCGGAGATCAGCCTCAAGGCACGCGCCATGTCGCGCTCGCGATTGATTCCGGGAAAGACGAGGATGGCGGCTTTCATGGCTTAAGTTCCGACGGTGGCTGGAATCGGGGTGGCACGGAGGGGCCAATTCGCCAAGAGACATAACCATTTGACGGGGATTTTACCAGTGCTAGCCTTGGCAAAGGGCCTTGTACACAGGCTCTGGTCGCACGCAGTCTGACCGCTCGATTTGCCCGGGATTGAAGCCATGAATATCCCGTCGCTGCCCGCATCCCCCTCCGAGCCGGTGCCCACCGAGGGCGTCGTCGCTGCCGGCGCCTATGTCGACGGCCGGCGCGTCGCCAATATCGCCATCAGCGAGGCCTCGAGCTGGCGGGCCAAGCCCGGCCATGTGGTCTGGATCGGCCTGCACGAGCCGGACATGGCGCTGCTCGGCGCGGTGCAGAAGCAGTTCGATTTGCATGATCTCGCGATCGAGGACGCCAACCACGCCCATCAGCGGCCCAAGATCGAGCAGTACGGCGAGGCTCTGTTCATCGTTGCGCGCACCGCGCAACTGGTCGAAGGCCGGATCGCCTTCGGCGAGACGCACATTTTCGTTGGCGATGGCTATCTGGTCTCGGTGCGCCACGGCGCCTCGACCTCCTACACACCGGTGCGCGAACGCTGCGAAAGCTGCCCGCGGGCGCTCGCCCGCGGCGAGGACTACATCCTGTACGCCATTCTCGATTTCATCGTCGACAATTACTCGCCCGTGCTGGAGAGCATTCACGAGGAGATCGAGGAGATCGAGGACTACGTGCTCGCGCACGCGATCACCAAGGCGCAGATCGAGCGGCTCTATATGCTGCGCCGCGACCTCCTGCGGCTCCGCAACGCAATCGGACCGCTGGTGGAGGTCTGCCGCCGGCTGGAGCATGACGAGCTGTCGATGGTGCGGCAGGCCATGCAGCCACTGTTCCGCGACGTCACCGACCACGTCCGCAACATCCAGGAGCGGATCGATTCCATGCGCGAGGTGCTGGCCTTTGCCTTCGAGGCGAGCCTACTGGTCGGCCAGGCTCAGGAGACGGCGGTGTCCAAGAAGCTCGCTTCCTGGCTCGCGATCATCGCGATCCCGACCGCACTCGCCGGCATCTACGGCATGAACTTCAAGCACATGCCGGAGCTGGAATGGGAGTACGGCTATTACATGCTGCTCGGCGTGATGCTGACGGCATGCGGCGCGCTGTACTGGCGATTCCGTCGTGCCGGATGGCTGTAAGCCGCCCGCGCGTTAGACGATCTCGACCCGATAATTCTCGATCACAGTGTTCGCCAGCAGCTTGTCGGCGGCTTCCTTCAGCACGGCTTCCGCCTTGGTCTTGTCGGCGCCGGCGAGCTCGATGTCGAACACCTTGCCCTGGCGGACGCTGGCGACGCCGTCGACGCCGAGCGACTTCAGCGCGCCTTCGATTGCCTTGCCTTGCGGATCGAGGATGCCCGTCTTCAGGGTAACTGTGACACGTGCCTTCACGTCAAAGATCCTCTCTCAGCTCTTCACCAGCACCGGGCCGGAGCCCTGCGGACGCTCGTTCTCCATGAGGATGCCGAGGCGCTTTGCGACTTCGGTATAGGCCTCGAGCAGGCCACCGAGATCCCTGCGGAAGCGGTCCTTGTCCAGCTTCTCGTTCGACTTGATGTCCCACAGACGGCAGGAGTCCGGCGAGATCTCGTCGGCGACGATGATCCGCATCATCTCGTTCTCGAACAGGCGGCCGCACTCCATCTTGAAGTCGACGAGACGGATGCCGATGCCGAGGAAGAGGCCGGTGAGGAAGTCGTTGACGCGGATGGCGAGCGCCATGATGTCATCGATCTCCTGCGGCGTCGCCCAGCCGAAGGCAGTGATGTGCTCTTCCGACACCATGGGGTCGTTGAGCTGGTCGTTCTTGTAGTAGAATTCGATGATCGAACGGGGCAGCTGGGTGCCCTCCTCGATGCCGAGGCGCTGCGACAGCGAGCCGGCGGCAACGTTCCGCACCACCACCTCCAGCGGCACGATCTCGACCTCGCGAATCAACTGCTCGCGCATGTTGAGGCGGCGGATGAAATGGGTCGGCACCCCGATGTCGTTGAGGTGCTGAAACAGGTACTCCGAGATCCGGTTGTTGAGGACGCCCTTGCCCTCGATCACCTGATGCTTTTTCGCATTGAATGCGGTGGCGTCGTCCTTGAAGTGCTGGATCAGGGTACCGGGCTCCGGGCCTTCATAGAGAACCTTTGCCTTGCCTTCATAAATGCGACGCCGACGGCTCATTGGGATGTACCGTGTTTTGTTGAAATCCATGAATTTGGTGTGCTCCGGTTGACTAGGATTAGGACCCACAGCGGAGCTGCCGTGAACGGCTGGGAACCCGTCTCGAATCTTTGGAAACAGAACGGGAACCAAGCCTTAGGCAACCTATCCGATTGGCTGTCCAAGCACAATCGATCCGGCCGTCCGGCACCAACTTATACCGTCTTGCCTGCGGCTTAACGGCCCGTTGTTTTGCCTATTTCTGCTCTCTATGTAGGCATGCAGCCGGGTCGCCGCAACGGAAGGCTCCCACTCCATTCAGAGGGATTTGGAACAAAGCATGAGCGAGTTCGACAAGCGCGAGGAAGGTTTCGAGAAGAAGTTCGCCCTCGACGAGGAGCAGAAATTCAAGGCGGAGGCCCGCCGCAACCGGCTGCTCGGCCTGTGGGCGGCCGAACAGCTCGGCATCACCGGTGACGCCGCCACCGCCTATGCCAAGGAGGTGGTCGCGGCCGATTTCGAGGAGGCCGGCGATGGCGACGTCCTGCGCAAGGTCATGGCCGATTTCGCCGCCAAGAAGGTCGCCGTCACCGAGCAGGCGATTCGCGCCAAGATGAGCGAGCTGATCGCGGTGGCGGCCGCCGAGGTGAAGGCCGGGAAGTAACTGGTTCAGGCGAGTCGCCGGCGCGCAATTCCCTTGCGCGCCGGCGACCGCTTTCTGGCGTCCCGCGTGGTCGAGACATCCAGCCCGGCATAGTGGCGGCGGATGGTCTCGAGCAGGCGCTCGGCGGCCGCGCTCAGAAAGCCGCCACGACGCGTGACAAGGACGATGTCCTGGTTCGCGGCAAGATCGCCCACGGCGATCGTCGCGATCGAGGCCGCACGCAGCTCCTCCGCCACGTGGCTTCTCGCCAGGAGTGCAAGGCCAAAGCCCGATTCCACGAGCCGCTTCTGAGCGGTGAGGCTGTCCACGGCCGTCCACTCGATTTCGCCAAGCCCTTGCGTCAGAAACAACGCGAACACGTGAGCGGCGGCGATCTCGCGACGCCCGCGAGTCTCCGGGAATGCGATCCAGCGCTCGCCGCGCAGCTCGGCGAGGCGCTTCACGCGCTTTCCGGCCAGAGGATGGTCGGGCGCACAGACGACCTGCAACGCCTCACTCAGCACCTGCTCGCAGGCGAGATCGCCGGAGCGGTCGGTGTTGTAGCGCAGGCCGATCGTGGCCTCGCCGCGCCGGATGAGATCGCTGACCTCCGCGCTGGTCGCTGTCTGCAGCGCCAGCGTGACGGCGGGATTTTCCTTCGCAAACCGCTTCATGATGGTCGAGAGGCGGCCGTCGGCCAGCGTGCCGGTGACGGCCAGCGAAACCGGCCCCGAATTCTGCTTGGTCAACGCGCGTATCGCCTGTTCGGCGTCCTGCGCCGCGGCAACGGCGCGCTCGGCATAGGGGATCAGCACGCGCCCGGCATCGCTGAGCCGGGTGCGGCCTGCCACCCGCTCGAACAGGGGCACGCCGAGCTCCTGCTCCAAGAGGGCGATACGGCGCGAAATCGCCGGCTGCGAACGGTGCAGGAATTTCGCGGCGTTCGAGATCCCACCCCGGCGATGAACCGCCAGGAAGGTGTTGAGGGCGTCACTGTCCATCGCGAGCTCATGCAAAAAACTGATGATATCCGAAGGAATAACAAATTTGGCGGATGACGGAAATGCTCCTAAGGCTGCGTGCACGAACAACACGGAGACGAGCCATGACGAGCCAGCTGGACAAGGCGACGGCGTTTCGCGCGCTGCACGAGCGGCCCGAAGCCTTCATCGTTCCCAATCCGTGGGACGCCGGGACGGCCAAGCTGCTCGCGGCGATGGGCTTCGAGGCCCTGGCGACCACGAGCCTCGGGGTGGCCAACATGCTCGGCAGCGGCGGCGTCAGTCTCGACGTCATCCTCGCCAACGCGCGCGCGATCGTCGAAGCCACCGACTTGCCGGTCAGCGTCGACCTCGAGAATTGCGGCGCAGATGAGCCGAAGCGTGCCGCCCAAGCGATTCAGCGCGCCGCTGAGGCTGGCGCGGTCGGAGGTTCGATCGAGGATTTCAGCGGCGACCGCGATCGCCCCATCTACGACTTTTCCCACGCCGTCGAGCGCGTCCAGGCCGCGGTCGAAGTGGCGCGCGCGCTGCCGATTCCGTTCACGCTAACCGCGCGGGCCGAGAACTTCCTGCACGGCCGCAAGGACATCGACGACACAATTCGCCGCCTGCAGGCCTTCGAGGCCGCGGGCGCCGATGTCCTGTATGCGCCGGGCCTCTACGATCTCGCCACGATCCGGACCGTCGTCGCCTCGCTCAGCAAGCCGTTCAACCACGTGATGGGCTTTGCCGACCCGACGCTGACAATCGGGCAATTGTCCGCCGCCGGCGTCAAGCGCATCAGCGTCGGCGGGGCCATGTCGCGCTACGCGCTCGCCGCGTTCCTGAACTGTGCACGTGAGATGAAGGATCAGGGATCCTTCACCTATGTTCGCGACATGGCGGCGGTCGGCGAGCTGCGCGCCGCCTTCGCCGCGGTCACTCCTCCCTAAAGCCGTACTCCGGCACGTTGCCGCTGGCGCCGTAATATTTGTACGGCAGGAACTTGCCGCTCATGGTGATCTTGACGCGGTCGCCCTTCGGATTGGCGACGCGCTCGATGCCCATGTCGAAGTCGATCGCCGACATGATGCCGTCGCCGAACTCTTCCTCGATCAGCGCCTTCCAGGCCGGGCCGTTCACCATCACCATCTCGTAGAAGCGGTAGATCAGCGGATCGGTCGGCGGCATTGGCGTGCCGGTGCCGCGCATCGGCACCTCATTCAGCATGGCAACTTCCGCCTTCGACAGGCCGAACAGCTCGCCGGCATTCGCGGCCTGCGGCTTGGTCAATTTCATCTGACCGAGGATCGCGCCAACGATCAGCACCTCGGAATAGCCGCCGATCTTGTCGCAGATGTGCTTCCAGCTCCAGCCCTTCTCGCGCTTGATGTCGAGCAGCTTCTCGGTGAGGTCTTCGCGTTTCATGTCAGGGTCTCCTCTTCAAAAGCATGATCCGGAAAAGTGTGAAGCGGTTTTCCGTAGATCGTGCGTCTATAAAATCACGCAGTGAGTCCGGGGCTGGGCCCGGATATCCATGGCTGTCGTTGCTCTTCGCCATTCGACGCGATCGTTAGTCCGGGCTTGCCGATCTGAACCACCGGCACGTTGCGCGGATCGTGACCGGGTGTTTCGGCGGCAAAGGTCTTGCTGCGCGTCACCAGGAAATCGATGATGTGGTTGCGCAAGGCGTAGTACAGCGGATGGCGGTGCAGATCGGTGCGGCCGCGATCCCTCGGCAGCGGGTTCTCGACGACTTCGGCGAGCACCGCGCCCGGACCGTTGGTCATCAGAAAGATCTTGTCGGCGAGGTAGATCGCCTCGTCCACGTCATGGGTGATCATGAACGCGGTCTGCCCGGTCTCGAGGCAAATGCGCCGCACCTCGTCCTGGAGCGTGCCGCGTGTCAGCGCGTCGAGCGCGGAGAACGGCTCGTCCATCAGCATCATCTTCGGCGTGATCGAGAGCGCGCGGGCGATGCCGACGCGCTGCTTCATGCCGCCCGACAGCTCGGAGGGACGCTTGTGCTCGGAGCCGGTGAGGCCGACAAGATCGATGAAACTCTGCGCGTGCGCCCTGACCTTCGCGCGATCCCAGCTCCGCCATTTCGAGCTGACGGCATAGGCGACGTTGGCGAGCACGGTGCGCCAGGGCAAAAGCGCGTGGCTCTGGAAGATCACGGCGCGGTCGAGACTGGTGCCGGAAATCGCCTGCCCGTCGACGATGACGGCGCCTTCGCTCGGCGCATCGAGGCCGGCAAGGATGTTGAGTACTGTGGTCTTGCCGCAGCCGGAATGGCCGATCACGCAACAGAACTCGCCGCGGGCCATCGACAGCCAGAGATTCTCGAACACGCTCGTGGTGGCGCCGCCCGCGCCCGGATAGCGCTTCGCGATGCCTTCGATGGAGATGAATTTATCGATCACTGCCCTACTCCGGAAACGTGACCATGCGCGTGAAGCGCGCCAGGATCTGGTCGAGCAGCATGCCGACGATCCCGATCAGAAGGATCGCGATGATGACATTGGTGATCGACAGGTTGTTCCACTCGTTCCAGACGAAATAGCCGATGCCGGTGCCGCCGACGAGCATTTCGGCGGCGACGATCACGAGCCAGGCAATGCCGATCGAGATGCGCATCCCGGTCAAGATCGTCGGCGCCGCCGCCGGCAGGATCACGGTGAAGGCGCGCCTGACGGTGCCGACCTCAAGCGTGCCCGCGACGTTGATCCACTCCTTGCGCACGCCGGCAACGCCGAAGACGGTATTGAGCAGCATCGGCCAGATCGAGCAGATGAAGATGACGAAGATCGCCGAGACCGAGGAATCCTTGATGGTGTAGAGCGCGAGCGGCATCCAGGCCAGCGGTGAGATCGGCTTGAGCACCTGGATGAAGGGATCGAGCGCCTTGCTGAGCAGCGGCGACATGCCGATGAGGAAGCCGAGCGGGATGGCGACCATCACCGCCAGCAGATAGCCGGTGCCGACGCGCGCGATCGAATAGGCAAGCTGGATGCCGAGCCCCTTGTCGTTCGGCCCGTTATCATAGAACGGCCGCCTCAGGTGCTCCCAGAGCTTTGCGCCGACATCGAGCGGCCCGGGCATCGCGGATTTGCCTTGCGTCGCGGTCAGCCCCATCAGCTTGGCGTATTCCGGGCTCATCGCTGTCGTTGTGCCGGTCGAGCGCGTGGCGAGATGCCAGATGCCGAGGAATGCGGCGAGAAGCGCGATAGAGACGAGGCCGGCGCGGAGGCGGAGGGAGGAGTTCATTGCGCAAGACCTCTCCACATGTCGTCCCGACGAAGGCCGGGACCCATACCGCGGAATCTATCGATCGCCATCGGCAGCAGTACCGAACGACGAGTCTTCGCCAAACATCTCCCTGGGGTTATGAGTCCCGGCCTTCGCCGGGACGACGGTAGCGAGAGAAGTTTACTCACGACGCCTTCCTGATTTTGAAGCTGGCCAAATAGTCCTCCGGCTTGGTCGGATCGAATGTCTTGCCCATCACCGCGAACGACTTGTAGCTGCTCACGGGCGGCGACAGCCCCATCTCGGTCATCAGCTTCTTCGTATCGGTCGCCAGGTACACCTGCTCGGCGACCGTCTTGTAGTCGACGTCGCCCTTGATCTGGCCCCAGCGCTTCATCTGCGTCAGCATCCACACCGCAAAGGACTGCCAGGGGAACGGATCGAAATCGACCCGCTTGGCGTCGGTCTTCACGCCACCGAGGCCGTCGGCGTAGGTGCCGGTCAAAACCTGCTCCAGCACCGTGACCGGTGCGTTGATGTAGTTCGCCGGCGCGATCGCCTCCGCGATCTGCTTGCGGTTCTCCGTCTTCGACGCATAGGCCGTCGCATCAACGATGGCCCGCGTCAGTGCCGCAAAGCTGTTCGGCGCCGTCGTGATGAACTCTCGACTCGCAGCAAAGCTGCAGCAGGGATGGCCGTCCCAGATCTCCTTGGACAAGAGATGCATGAAACCGACGCCGTCATAGATCGCGCGCTGGCAGATGTTGTCGGGCGCGAGGAAGCCGTCGATGTTGTCGGCGCGCAAATTCGCGACCATCTCTGGCGGCGGTACCGAGCGCAGCTGCACGTCGGTATCGGGGTCGAGACCGGCTTCCGCGAGATAATATCGCAGCAAATAGTTGTGCATGGAGTAATCGAAGGGGATGGCGAACTTCAGCCCCTTCCAGTCCTTGGGATCGCGCTTGTCCTTGTGCTTGGCCGCCAGCACGATGCCCTGCCCGTTGATGTTCTCGATCGCCGGCACGGCAAAGGGAATGGCGTTCGCACCGAGCCCCAGCGAGATCGCGATCGGCATCGGCGCCAGCATGTGCGCCGCGTCGTATTCCTTGTTGATGGTCTTGTCGCGGATCACGGCCCAGCCGGCGGTCTTGACCACTTCGACGTTGAGGCCGTGCTTGGCATAGAAACCGAGCGGGGCCGCCATGATGATCGGCGTCGCGCAGGTGATCGGGATGAAGCCGACCTTGAGGTCCTTCTTCTCGGGCGCGCCAGTCTCGGCAAACACCTCGGTTGCGGTCTGAAGCGGGAAGAACTGCGATAGCGCCGCCAGCGCCGTCGAGGCCCCAACCGATTTCAGAAACGCGCGCCGTGCCATATCTTGCGGAAACATCGCGCGCATCACAGCGGAGGCGACAACGCCCGCGTAACGCGTCTCCTCGCTGTCCGTCGGGTCGCAGCGCAGGGCTGCGCTGGCCTGCTCGTGCTCCGCCGCCGATCGGTGCTGGCCACAGACACAACCGGCTCGAAGGTTTCGATCGGGATCAAACGGATTGTCGAATGTGGACATCGGACCTCCTGCGCGTCATTGCAGAAGGGATTACGCAAGGAGCATGCCATCGTCGGATCGTCGTGCAGTGCGTTGATGGCGCAGCACTTTCTGTCGCGTTTGGTCGCTACGAAAAGTCGTGATAAACGAAAACTCGTAGTCAAATGACGAGATTTCGTAATGGCAATGACGCCAATGCCCGGCCGCGACGATGCGGCCGAATCCATCGATCTGCGCACCGCGGCGTTTGAGTCCTCAGTGGAGGCGACGCTGCTGGTCGATCCCTCCCGCGATCAGATCATCGACGCCAATCCGGCGGCCTGCACCCTGCTCGGCTACGACCGCACGCTGTTGCGGCAGACCAGGGCCAGCACCCTTCATGCCGGCCAGCTCCCGGCGCTGACCGTGTTCACCCAGGCCGTGCTGCACAAGGGCGCCTACTGGACCACGGCGCTCACCCCGCGCCATGCCGCCGGCCAAAATCTCAGGCTCGAATATGCCGGCTGCATCCTGCCCCATGACGGCCGCACGCTGGTGCTGCTCACCCTCACCGATCTCGAAGCGCGCCGCCGGCGCAACGTCGACGCTGCTGCCGAAGACCACATGCGCGGCGGCATCTCGACCTGGCAGCGGGTCGAACGCGTGTTCCAGGACATCGAGCGCGAGAACCAGCTGATCCTGCGCGCGGCCGGCGAAGGCATCTATGGCGTCAACGCCGAGGGCAAGACCACCTTCGTCAACCCTGCGGCGGAGCGGATGCTCGGGTGGACCGCCGAGGAGCTGGTCGGCAAGGAAATCCATCCGATCGTGCACCATACCCACCATGATGGCCGGCACTATCACAACCACGACTGCCCGATCTATGCGGCGTTCCGCGACGGTGCCGTGCATCAGGTCGACGGCGAGGTGTTTTGGCGCAAGGACGGCTCGCCGGCCTGGGTCGAATACACCTCCACTCCGATCCGCGACCGCGGCGTGGTGGTCGGCGCGGTCGTGGTGTTTCGCGATGTCAGCCAGCGCCGCGAGGCCGACGAGAAGCTGCATGCCGCGCTTGCCGAGGTCGACCGCCTGCGCGAGCGTCTCGAGCTCGAAAACGCCTATCTCCAGGAAGAAATCCGCATCGAGACCAATCCCCGCGGCATCATCGGCCAGAGCGAGGCGATCCAGAAGACGCTGCGCCAGGTCAAGCTGGTGGCCCCGACCACCGCGGCGGTGATGATCACCGGGGCATCAGGCACCGGCAAGGAGCTGATCGCGCGCGCCATCCACGAAGCCTCGGGTCGCAGCGACCGGCCGCTGATCCGCGTCAACTGCGCCGCGATCCCGCGCGAATTGTTCGAGAGCGAGTTCTTCGGTCATGTCCGCGGCGCCTTCACCGGCGCAACGCGCGACCGCATCGGCCGGTTCGAGCTTGCCGACGGCGGCACGTTGTTTCTGGACGAGGTCGGCGAGATTCCGCTCGAACTCCAGGGTAAGCTGCTGCGCGTCTTGCAGGAAGGCAATTTCGAGCGCGTCGGCCAGGAGCGCACGCGCGCGGTCGACGTGCGCGTCATTGCCGCGACCAACCGCGATCTCAAGCAGGAGGTGCAACGCGGTCGGTTTCGCGAGGATCTCTATTTCCGTCTCAACGTATTCCCGATCGAGACCGTCCCCTTGCGCGAACGACGCGAGGACATTCCGCTGCTGGCCCAGCATTTCCTGACGCGCGAGAGCAAGGCGTTGAAGTCGAACCTGCGTCTGTCCGAAGGCGATGCGCGGCGGCTGACCCGCTACGACTGGCCCGGCAATGTCCGCGAATTGCAGAACGTGATCGAGCGCGCCGCAATTCTGTCTCAGAACGGGCGGCTGCGCATCGATCTGCCCGACCCCTCCGGCACGCAAGCTCCGAGCGGCGCTGCACGCCCGAAAGCCGATGTGCGCCCCGCGGTCATGACGTCATCGGAAATGCGCGATCACGAGCGCGCCAACATTTTGGCGGCGCTCGAAGCCTGCGCAGGGAAAGTCTTCGGCCCCGGCGGCGCGGCCGAGATGCTCGATATCAAGCCGACCACGCTGGCCTCGCGGATCAAGGCGCTGGGAATCGCGCCTCGTCCACGGGCGGGTCTCAACGGCTAGAATGTGGCGAAGCACGGTCGCGCGCCTCGGTTCGCCTCTCCCGTAGGGAGAGGTCGGATCGCACCGAGAGGTGCGATCCGGGTGAGGGCTTACGGTCTCACCAAAGGCAACGCCCCCTCACCCGGATTGCTGCGCAATCCGACCTCTCCCCGTCGGGGAGAGGTCGGACCGAGCCTTACGGCAGCGGCACGCTATCACGCCGCCTTGGTCGTGACCTCCGACGCAACAGGCAATCCCTGCTCGATCGGCAGCGACGGATCGCGCGACCATTCGTTCCAGGAGCCAAAGTACATCCGCACGTCCTTCACGCCGGCATTCTTCAGCGCCAGGAACGTGTTCGAGGCGCGCGCGCCCTTGAAACAGTAGAGATAGACCGGCGTCGTCTGCGAAATGCCGACAGTGGCGCATTCGGCCAGAATCTCGTCCTTGGACTTGAAGCGCGGGCCCTCAGCGGTCGGCTTCATCATGCGATACCATTCCAGCCAGACCGCGCCGGGGATGCGGCCCTTGCGTGGACAGAAATCCTTGCCGTATGGGGACGAGCTGTCGCCGATCCACTCATCGACATCGCGCACGTCGAGGATGGCAATGCCGGGCTTGCCGATGGCCCCGAGCATGGTCTTGGCGTCGATCAGGATCTCGCCCGCCTCAGGCACGATCGTGAACGATGCCTTCGCCGGCGTCGGCACGTCCTTGGTGACCGGCAATCCGGCTGCTGCCCAGGCATCGAAACCGCCATGCAGCACCTTCACCCTGGGATAGCCGAGCATGGTGAGGAGATAATAGCCGCGGCAGGACTGGCCGAAACCGGAGTTCATCGACTGCTCATAGACCACCGCTGTCTCCGTTCCGGAGAGACCGGCGGCACCAAAGGCGTCGGCAAATTTGGTCTTGAGCTCGTTGATGCCCTCGGGCGTCGAGGTCGCAAGATAGGTGAATATGTCGTGCACGTTCACGGCATTGGGGAGGTGCCCGGCGCCGTAGGCGTCGGGATTGCGGGTGTCGATGACAACACAGGGCTCGGTCTTCAAGAGATCGGCAAGTTCGCTGGCAGAGATCAGAACGTCCGTCATTGGCAGCCTCTCCGTTGAGGTTGGTGGGGTCTTGGTGGCGGTCTTGGCAGTCGTCTTGGCAGTAGTCTTCGGGTGGACTCGTGAAGATCAGGAATCGGCGAGCATCTTGCGTAATTGCTTGGTGGCAGGCGTGACGATCGCGACGAAATAGGCCTCGCGCAGTCGCCGCTGAGCGCGGTGGCTTTTGAGATAACCGCGTGCACCACAATGCAGCATCGCCGCATGCGCCGCCGCGACGCTGGCTTCGCCGGCACGAAGCCTGAGTGCGATCACCTTGCGCCAGTAGGTCTCCTCCTCGTTGTAGGGATCACGCGCCAGCGCCATCGTTTCGGTCTCGAGCTCGGCGGCGAGATCGCGAAAATGCACCGGCTGCTGCGGCAGATAGCGGTTGATATGGCCAAGGGGGCTGTCGACTTCGTCCATGATATTGATGCAGTCCTTGATCACGCCGAGCGCCATGCCGGCCTGAAGCAGGATGAAGCCAGCGCGGATCTTCTTGACGAAGGGACCCGCGGGATCGGCCAGGATCAGCTCGTCCGGCACGAAGACGTCGCGGAACTGGACGCCATAGGTGCCGGTGCCGTCCATAGCGAGGAACGGCTTGCACGGCGTCAGCGTGATCGCTGGGTCCGAGCAGTCGGCCAGAAACATCACCGTGCCAGGCTCGCCTTTTGCGATGCCCTGATCGTCCTCGCGTTCGAAGATCGTGCCGAAATAATGGTCAGGACCGAGATTGGAGACCCAAGGCAGCGCGCCGCGCACGATGTAGCCACCCTCGACCTTGCGCCCTTTCAGCTTGAGCTTCTCGATGCCGAAGAAGCTCTTCATCGGGTTGGAGAGCCCGGTGCCGCCGAGTACGCGGCCGGTGGAGAAGGCATCGCCGAAGCGTTTTGCCAGCTTCAGATTTGTTGAGTTCGCGGCGTACCAGACCAGCGTGTTCTGGCACCAGGCCATGAAGGCGGTGGCGCCGCAGACCTCGCCGATGACAGCCATCGCCTGGATGGCGCAGCGCAGATCCGCGGGGCCTTCGTGCGGGACGTGACTGCCCCAAGCGCCGACCGCGCCGAACTTGCGCAGCACCTCGGCCGGATAGACCGTGCCGGCGTCGATGCCGGCAGCGAGCGGCGCGAGCTGCTCCCGCGCGATCCGCGCCACCTCTCCTGCAATGGACGGTGCGGGATGATCCAAAATGTCGGCCCGCGATAAAGCCAGTGAACCCATGATCGTCTCCCGCACCTTGTCCTGATTGCCGTCTGCTAGATGCCGACCTCGAGATTGACCGGGCGGGTGAAGGTGTTGGCGACTGGCGACCATTTCTTCACATGGGCGACCAGCGCATTGATCTCGTCCGGCGAGATGCCCTCGCACTCCATGTCGACCTTGACGCGGACATCGGTGAAGCCGACCGGCTTGTCGGAGGTGTCGCCGGTGCCCCAGACCGCGGTGATGTTGAGGTCGCCTTCGAGCTCCAGCTCGAGCTTGTTGACGATCCAGCCGCGGTGCACGGCATTGGCGTGTAATCCGACCGCAAGGCAGGAGCCGAGCGCGGCGAGCGAGGCTTCCGACGGGTTTGGCGCGGTGTCGTCGCCCAGCAGCCCCGGCGGCTCGTCGACGATGTAGGGCGGCAAATTGCGGATGTAGTTGGCGTGGCGGAATTTTCCCTCCGCGACCGTCTTGCACTTCAAGGTCTTGACGACCTTCGGATTGGCCTTGCCGCTCGCGATCAGTTGCTCGAGCCCATTCTTGTCGATGGGCGCGAGGCACCCCGTCAGCACTGTCTTCTGAACGACGGCAGTCATCAGTCTTCTCCCTGGCAGAAGTGGAAATCGGCAGGATACCGAACGGTCTGTTTCCCTGCATGGAGCGTGCCAGAGCAAGCCGAAAACAAAACGCGAAGCATTGGAGCCGCTTAGGTGTCCTGCCTGCGGATTGATCAGCCGCAGCTTGCTTAAAGGCGAAGCAGATGCGCTTGCGCATGCGAATCTTTTCGGCGCGGAACAGATGCGGCTTGCTGATGCGGCGCAGCTGCGGGTAAGTTCGAGTCCATGGCTAAGACGTCATCGAAGAAAAGATCGAATTCGCCGCACGCCGGTGCTGGCGCAGGCGACGACGAGTCCGCGCGCGGGCGTTTGCTGAGCGCCGCGACCCATCTGTTCTGCAAGAACGGCATCAACGCCACCGGCATCGATGCGATCATCGAGGAAGCCGGCACCGCGAAGACCACGCTCTATAAATTGTTCGGCTCCAAGACCAACCTCGTCAACGCGGTGCTGGAGAGCGAAGGCAAGCAGTGGCGCGAATGGTTCATTGGCGCGATGGAGCAAGGCGGCGGCGACGCGCAGGCGAAACTGACGCGCATCTTCCCCGCGCTGAAGAGCTGGTTCGCCGAAGAACGCTTCTACGGCTGCCCCTTCATCAACGCCGTCGGCGAGCATGACAAGGACTCCAAGCAGTTCCGCAGCATCGCGCTGAAGCACAAGAAGATCGTGCTCGGCCACATCGAGAAACTCGCCGGCGAGCTCGGCTCCAGCGAGCCCGCGGTGCTCGCACATCAGCTCGGCCTCATCATCGACGGCGCCATCGTCGCGGCCATGATCTCGCGCGATCCGGGCGTTGCCGATACCGCCGCGCTTGCGGCAGGTCCCCTGCTCAGCCAGGCGAAGGCGAAGAAGAAGCGCGCGGCGGACCAGCTAGAGGCAGTGTAGGTCCAAATTCGTAGGGTGGGCAAAGGCACGCAGCGCCGTGCCCACCATTCTGTCTCAGCTGCGTTGATCGACATGGTAGGCACGCTGCGCTTTGCCCACCCTACAAGACCGATGCGCGACGAGACCTACGCGCTCTGCGCCATCATCCCAGCAAGCCGCACCAGCTCCGCCTCCAGATCGCGCTCGACGTCCGCCGCCCGGATCTCCAGCACACGATAATCCCGCGCTTCGAGCCACGCACGCCGCGACGCACGGTCGGCGGCGATGGTCTCCCCCTCGCCCGGGTTGACCAGCTCGATCGCGATCCGGTGCGGGAATGAGACGAAATCCGGGATGTGCCGCCCCACGGGGGTCTGGCGCTTGAACCCACCTGCGAAGCGGCGGTCGCGGGTCAGGGCATGCCAGAGCAGGCGCTCGGCATCGGTCGGGTTGCGGCGGAGCAGGCGGGCGAGGCCGCGCACGGTGGAGCCGCTGTCGGGCACGCCGCCGCCCTGCCCATGCTCGGCCAAGAGCGCGCGCAGGCGCGTGGCCTGCTCGCCGTCGAGCACGCCGCCCTTGGCCGGGCCCTTGCGCCCTTCCGCGATCGCCATCACCACGCCGTGGAGCGTGTGCATGTCCTGCTTGGTCGGCTCCATCCGGCTGAAGATGTTGCGCAGGTTGACCAGCATGGTGTCGCGTTTCTCGGCGGGGCGCAGGAATTCGACCTTGTCGAGCTCGCGCACGAGGTTGTCGAAGAAGGCCTGCATCTGGTGCTGCGAGGCGCGCTCGGACCGCTCCGGCATGGCGTGCGGCAGCTCGCCGGATGTGGCTCGTTTGAACCATTCGTAGCCGACCAGCAGCACGGCCTGCGCGAGGTTGAGCGAGGCAAAGCCCGGATTGACCGGGAAGGTGATGATGCGGTTGGAGAGCCCGACCTCCTCGTTGGTCAGGCCCCAGCGCTCCCGGCCGAACAGGATACCGGCCTTGCCCCCGGTGGCGATGTGCCCCGAGATCTCGGCGACGGCGGCTTCCGGCCCGACCACCGGCTTGGCCTGGTCGTGGGCGCGGGCGGTGGCGGCGAACAACAGGTCGAGGTCGGCGACCGCCTGCTCGACCGTCTCGAACAACTCGACCTTTTCCAGAATGTGATCGGCGCCGGCGGCGGCGCGCTGGGCCGCGATGTTGGGCCAGCCGTCGCGGGGATTGACGATGCGAAGCCGGCTCAGGGCAAAATTGCCCATGGCGCGGGCGGCCATCCCGATGTTTTCCCCGAGCTGCGGCTCGACCAGGATCACGATGGGACCGTCGAGAGAAAGCCCCGCCTTGCTCTTGTCAGTCCCCGACATCTGCTTCGCTTTCACACTGGCTCTCAAGGCCTTGCAGAGGCCACTTCAGGAGTTGATTCAAGCCGGCCCACCGGGCCGGCCGCACCGCCGCCTGTCGTTTGCCTGTCCTGACAAAATTCTCAAGGGAAATAACGGGTTGGATTCGACTTTTGAATCTCGCCTGGAACATGACCCGGGCCCGGCCGAGGGCGGGCTGCCGCTGCCCGTCTGCGGAAGCTGGATGAGCTAAAAGTGCATAATCCCTTGGCTTTCGCCCGCCGCGCGGCGGTGCTAAGAGGCGCCGGATATTCCCATGGCGCACCACAAGCGCCGTTCCCAAGAGGCTTCCCCGATCATGGCAAAAATCAAGGTATCCAATCCCGTCGTCGAACTCGATGGCGACGAGATGACCCGGATCATCTGGCAGTACATCAAGGACAAGCTGATCACTCCGTTCCTGGATGTCGAGCTGCTCTATTTCGACCTGGGCATGGAGCACCGCGACCACACCAACGATCAGGTCACCATCGACGCCGCCGAGGCCATCAAGAAGGTCGGCGTCGGCGTCAAGTGCGCCACCATCACCCCGGATGAAGCCCGGGTGAAGGAGTTCAACCTCAAGCAGATGTGGAAGTCGCCGAACGGCACCATCCGCAACATCCTCGGCGGCTGCATCTTCCGCGAGCCGATCATCTGCAAGAACGTGCCGCGCCTGGTTCCCGGCTGGACCAAGCCGATCATCATCGGCCGCCACGCCTATGGCGACCAGTACCGCGCCACCGATTTCAAGTTCCCCGGCAAGGGCACCCTGTCGATGAAGTTCGTCGGCGAGGACGGCACCGTGATCGAGAAGGAAGTGTTCAAGGCCCCCGATGCCGGCGTCGCGATGGGAATGTACAATCTCGACGACTCCATCATCGACTTCGCCCGCGCCTCCTTCAATTACGGCCTGCTGCGCGGTTATCCGGTCTATCTGTCGACCAAGAATACGATCCTGAAGGTCTATGACGGCCGCTTCAAGGACATCTTCCAGGACATCTTCGACCGCGAGTTCAAGAAGGAGTTCGACGCCAAGGGCCTGACCTACGAGCACCGCCTGATCGACGACATGGTGGCCTCGGCGCTGAAATGGTCCGGCGGCTATGTCTGGGCCTGTAAGAACTACGACGGCGACGTGCAGTCCGACACGGTCGCGCAGGGCTACGGCTCGCTCGGCCTGATGACTTCGGTGCTGCTCACCCCGGACGGCAAGACGGTCGAAGCCGAGGCTGCCCACGGCACGGTGACCCGCCACTACCGCGAGCACCAGAAGGGCAAGGAGACCTCGACCAACTCGATCGCGTCGATCTTCGCCTGGACGCGTGGCCTGTCGCATCGCGCCAAGCTCGACAACAATGCCGAGCTCGCCAAGTTCGCAAACACGCTTGAGAAGGTCTGCGTCGACACCGTCGAGGCCGGCTACATGACCAAGGACCTTGCGCTCCTGGTCGGCGCCGACCAGCGCTGGCTCTCGACCACCGGCTTCCTCGACAAGGTCGCCGAGAACCTGACCAAGGCGCTGGCGGCGTAAGCTGCCAACTCCACGCGTCATTGCGAGCGTAGCGAAGCAATCCAGAATCTCTCCGGGGAAACAGTCTGGATTGCTTCGTCGCATCAGCGCAAAATTGCTCCGCAATTTTGTCGCGAGCTCCTCGCAATGACGACACATGCACCCAAAGTAGCATCATGCCGTCCCTCAAGAGCCTTGCATTCGTGGCCTTCGCGCTGACCAGCACGTCCGCGCTCGCCGCCGAGCCTCTTCCGGCGGCCATCGCCGCACCGGGCGAGAGCGTCGTGCTCAGCGTGCACGCCGAGGGCGCGCAGGTCTATGAGTGCAAGGCCGGCACCGACGGCAAGCTCGCCTGGACCTTCCGCGAGCCGATCGCGACGCTTCTCGCGGACGGCAAGACCATCGGCCGCCACTATGCCGGCCCGAACTGGGAGCATGCCGACGGCAGCGCGGTGGTCGGCAAGGCCATCGGCAATGCGCCGGGCGCAACGGCGAGTGATATCCCCTGGCTGAAGCTGGAAGTGACCGCTCACCGCGGCAGCGGCGTGCTGACGCACGTGACCACGGTCCAGCGCATCAACACCCGTGGCGGCAAGCTCGACGGCGCTTGCGACAGGGCTGGCGAGTTCAGGAGCGTGCCCTACTCCGCCGAGTATGTTTTCCTGAAGAAGGGCTAACCCGCGGCGGACCTCGTCAGCGCGCCTTGCCCCCATCTTCCTTCTCCGCCTGCGCCAGCTCCGCCGCGGCGAGATCGCCGGTGTCGGCGAGCCTCGCTTTCGCAGTGTTGTGGACGTGGGCGGCCAGCGTCGGCATGCGCGCGATCAGCGCGTGGAAATCCTGGGCGTCGAGCACGAGCAGCCTGGTCTTGCGCGTCGCCGTCACCGTGCCGCTGCGTTTTGTTTTGTGCAAGAGCGCGATCTCGCCAAAGAAGGTGCCGTCGGCAAGCCGCACCTCCTGGCTCGGCAGCGCGATCTCGACCTCGCCGGCGGTGATGAAATACATCGAGGAGGCGACATCGCCCCGCCGCACCAGGATCTCGCCCTGCTCGATGGTGCGTGCCCTGAGCAGCCGCATGATGTCGGCGATCTCGGCGGCCGACAAATGCGAGAATAGCGGCACCCGCGCCAGCATGCCCCAGGTGACGACGAAATCGCGCCGCTTCACCTCTTCGGCAAAGGCGGTGGAGATGATCGCGACCGGCAGCGCGATCATGGCGAAGCCGCTGACGATGGCGAAGGTGGAGACAAACTTGCCGAGCGGCGTCACCGGCACGACATCGCCATAGCCGACGGTGCCGAGCGTCACGATCGCCCACCACATCGCCTGCGGGATGGTGCCGAGCTTGTCCGGCTGCACGTCGCGCTCGATGGCGTAGAGCAGCGAAGCAAAGGTCAAGACCACGCCGACCAGGATGACGATGCAGCCGATCAGCGCGCGCCGCTCGGCATGCACGGCGGCAAGCAGCGAGCGCATCGCCGGCGAATAGCGGATCAGCTTGAAGAACGGCAGTACGCCGAGAGCTGCCAGCGTCGCATGCCGGCCCGTGGCCAGCACGATCGCTGCGGGGAGGAACGCCATGAGGTCGATGATACCGAGCGCGGAGAAGGCGTAGCCGAGCCGGTCGGACAGCGCGGACGCCTTGCGCTGCGTGTGGCCGGCCACGGTCCACAGCCGCGCCGCATATTCCAGCGCGAACACGATCACGGACAGGATGGTGATGCCTGCGAACAGCGTGCCGAATTGCGCGTCCAGCTCAGGCACCGAGGCGAGGATCATCGCCGCCACGTTGATCACGATGACGCCGATGATCACCTGGATGAAGCGCGACCCGACCGAATAGGCGAGCGGATCGTGCTCCAGCAATTCGAAGAGGCGATCCCTCAAATCGGGATCGCGAAGCCCACGTCCTCGCGGAACGGGGGACATGGGGCTTTAAGCGCCTGCCATCGCTTTTTCGATCGCCGAGAGCGCCGCGGCCGCATTGGCGCCGTCAGGGCCGCCGGCCTGGGCCATGTCGGGCCGGCCGCCGCCGCCCTTGCCGCCGAGCGCTTCGGAGGCGATGCGCACCAAATTCACGGCGTTGAAGCGCGCGGTGAGATCCTGCGTGACGCCGACCACGACGCCGGCCTTGCCGTCCTCGGTGACGCCGACGATGGCGACGACGCCGGAGCCGATCTGCTTCTTGCCGTCGTCCGCAAGGCTCTTGAGATCCTTCATCTCGATGCCCTCGACGGCACGCGCCATCAGCTTGACGCCGCCGGCTTCGCGCACGCCTGCCGCCGCGCCGTTGCTGGACGACGCACCGCCGCCCATTGCCAGCTTCTTGCGCGCGTCGGAGAGCTCGCGCTCGAGCTTCTTGCGCTCCTCCATCAGCGCCGTGATGCGCGCCGGCACGTCGTCGATGGACGTGCGCAGCTCGTTCGCCGCGGTCTTGGCCAGCGCCATGGTGTCATTGGCGTGCTTGCGCGCATAATTGCCGGTCAGCGCCTCGATGCGGCGAACGCCGGAGGCGACCGCGCTCTCGCTCGTGAGCGTGATCAGGCCGATGTCGCCGGTGCGCCTCACATGGGTGCCGCCGCAGAGCTCGACCGACCAGCCGAGCGCGTTGGCGCCGCGCTCGCGCGCGGTCCTGCCCATGGAAACGACGCGGACCTCGTCGCCATATTTCTCGCCGAACAGGGCGCGCGCCCCCGCCTCACGGGCTTCATCGACACCCATGATACGCGTGGTGACCTCGTCGTTCTCCAGCACCACGTCGTTGGCGATGTCCTCGATGCGGGACAGCTCCTCCGCCGTGATCGGCTTCGGATGCACGAAGTCGAAGCGCAGGCGGTCGGGCGCGACCAGCGAGCCGCGCTGCGCGATGTGATCGCCGAGCACCTGACGCAGCGCCTCGTGGATGAGATGCGTCGCCGAGTGATGGGCGCGGATCGAAGAACGACGCCCATGATCGACCTCGAGCTGGAGCGCGGTGCCGAGCTTCACTTCGCCGCTCTCGACCGTGCCGATGTGGACGAAGAGATCGCCAAGCTTCTTCTGCGTGTCGGTGATGCGGACCTTGATGCCGCCCTCCCCGAGCAGCACGCCGGTATCGCCGACCTGGCCGCCGGATTCCGCGTAGAACGGCGTCTGGTTCAGCACCAGCGCACCGGTCTCGCCGGCCTTGAGGCTGTCTGCCTCCTTGCCGTCCTTGACCAGCGCCGCGACCACGCCTTCGGCGCTTTCGGTCTCGTAGCCGAGGAATTCGGTCGCACCCAGCTTCTCGCGCAGCGGGAACCAGATCGCCTCGGAAGCCGCTTCGCCCGACCCCTTCCACGACTCGCGCGCCTTGGACTTCTGGCGCTCCATTGCATCGGAGAAGGCCGCCTGGTCGACGCCGATGCCGCGCGACTTCAGCGCGTCCTGCGTCAGGTCCAGCGGGAAGCCGTAGGTGTCGTAGAGTGTGAAGGCGACGTCGCCATCGAACATGTCGCCCTTCTTCAGGCCCGCACTCTTTTCGTCGAGGATGGCAAGGCCCCGCGCGAGAGTTTTGCGGAAGCGGGTCTCTTCCAGCCGCAGCGTTTCCTCGATCAAATTCTCCGCGCGCATCAGCTCGGGGTAGGCCTGGCCCATCTCGCGCACCAGCGCCCAAACCAAGCGGTGCATCAGCGGCTCTTTCGCGCCAAGCAGCTGCGCATGGCGCATCGCGCGGCGCATGATCCGGCGCAGCACATAGCCGCGGCCTTCGTTCGAGGGCAGCACGCCGTCGGAGACGAGGAAGGCCGAGGAGCGCAAATGGTCGGCGATGACGCGGAACGAGGCGGCGTTCTGCTTGGTCGGGCCGGCGCCGAGCGCGGAGGCCGTCGCATCGATCAGATTGCGGAACAGGTCGGTCTCGAACACGCTCTCGACGCCCTGGAGGATGCAGGCCATGCGCTCCAGGCCCATGCCGGTGTCGATCGAGGGACGCGGCAAGCCTACGCGCTCTTCCTTCGTCACCTGCTCGTACTGCATGAACACGAGATTCCAGAATTCGAGGAAGCGGTCGCCATCCTCTTCCGGCGAGCCCGGAGGCCCGCCCCAGATGTGCTCGCCGCGGTCGATGAAGATCTCCGAGCACGGGCCGCACGGGCCGGTGTCGCCCATCGCCCAGAAATTGTCCGAGGTCGGAATCCGGATGATGCGGTCGTCGGAGAAGCCGGCGATCTTCTTCCACAGGCCGGCCGCCTCGTCGTCGGTGTGATAGACCGTGACGAGCAGCTTGTCCTTCTTCAGCCCGAACTCGGCAGTGATCAGCTTCCAGGCGAGTTCGATCGCGCGCTCCTTGAAATAGTCGCCGAACGAGAAGTTGCCGAGCATCTCGAAGAAGGTGAGATGGCGCGCGGTGTAGCCGACATTGTCGAGATCGTTGTGCTTGCCTCCGGCGCGCACGCATTTCTGCGACGTGGTGGCGCGCTGATAGGGCCGCTTCTCGACGCCGGTGAAGACGTTCTTGAACTGCACCATGCCGGCATTGGTGAACATCAGGGTCGGGTCGTTGCGCGGCACCAGTGGCGAGGACGGCACGATCTCGTGGCCGTTCTCGGCAAAGAAGTTCAGAAAGGTCGACCTGATCTCGTTGACGCCGCTCATGTTCATCCAATCGGGTGTGCTTGGACCCGCACTTCTCGCCATAAAAACCGGACGTTAAGGCTGATATCTGCGGGCCAAAGCGCTTTTAGACAAGGCCAGCTTCGCTGTCCAGAAACTGTGCAAGCAGATCAGTGGGTTGCCGCCGCGCAATCCCGTAGCAATCCCGGTTGAAAGCCGAAGCCGCCGCGTTGACAGGCTTGGCCGCTCTGTGGTCTTTACCTATCTATATCGTACGGCCACGTCGGGAGAGATCGGCTTTAGGCAGCCGGCGCCGAAGGAGCAACCGCCCCGGAAACTCTCAGGCAAAAGGACCGCGTGGCTTTGACGACATCTGGAAAGAGGCGCCGACGGGCAAATACCTTCTCTGAGAAGGGGTGGCCCGGATAGCGTCCGCCGACGGGATAATACTCTCAGGCACAGCGACAGATGGGGCTTCGACTGGTTGCTCCCGGGGAATCTCCCCCGGGGAACCGCCGAGGGCCCCTGTGATGCTTCCACCCGACGACCACGCCCCCCTCAGACGAACGCCCCTTTACGACATTCATGTGTCGCTTGGCGGCAAGATGGTGCCGTTCGCGGGCTATGACATGCCCGTGCAATACCCCGCGGGCGTCCTGAAGGAACATCTCCATACCCGCGCCTCTGCCGGCCTGTTCGACGTCTCCCACATGGGCCAGATCGCACTTCGGCCGAAGTCCGGCAGGGTCGAGGACGCCGCCCGCGCGCTGGAACGGCTGGTGCCGCAGGATATCCTTGCGATTGCACCGGGCCGGCAGCGCTATGCCCAGTTCACCAATGCGGATGGCGGTATCCTCGACGACCTGATGGTCGCCAATTTCGGCGATCACCTGTTCCTGGTCGTCAACGCCGCCTGCAAGGACGCGGACGAGGCGCATCTGCGCGCGCATCTCTCCGGCGACTGCGTCATCGATTCGCTTGCCGACCGCGCGCTGATCGCGCTCCAGGGCCCGAAGGCGGAATCGGCGCTGGCGAAATTGTGTGCAGCGGCGCCCTCCATGACATTCATGGACGCCGGCCCTCACGAGGTCGCCGGCCTGCCCTGTTTCGTCTCGCGCTCGGGCTATACCGGCGAGGACGGGTTCGAGATTTCTGTTCCCGCTGGCGATGCCGAGCGTCTCGCCAAGACGCTGCTCGAAAACCCCGACGTGATGCCGATCGGGCTTGGCGCCCGCGACAGCCTGCGGCTCGAGGCCGGCCTCTGCCTCTACGGCCACGACATCGACACCACGACCACGCCGGTCGAGGCCGCGCTGGAATGGTCGGTGCAAAAGAGCCGCCGCACCGGCGGGATGCGCCCCGGCGGCTTCCCCGGCGCTGATGCGATCCTCGCTCATTTCGATAAAGGCGCCAACCGCCGCCGCGTCGGCCTGCGCGCCGAGGGGCGCGCGCCGGTGCGCGAGGGCGCGCTGCTGTTTGCGGATGCGACGGCGGGCGAGCCGATCGGAAAGGTCACATCGGGCGGCTTCGGCCCGAGCCTGAACGCGCCGGTGGCGATGGGCTACGTGCCCACGAGCCAGAGCGCGCCCGGCACCAAGCTGTTCGCCGAAGTGCGCGGCCAGCGCCTGCCTTTGCAGGTCGCCGCCATGCCCTTCGTCAAAAACACCTACAAACGCTGAGGATTCGACAATGACCACGACGCTGTACACCTCCGACCATGAATGGCTCGCCATCGAGGGCGACGTCGCCACCGTCGGCATCACCGACTACGCGCAGCAGCAGCTCGGCGACGTCGTGTTCGTCGAACTGCCCAAGCTCGGCCGCGTGCTGAAGAAGGCGGAAGCTGCCGCCGTCGTGGAATCCGTCAAGGCCGCCTCCGACGTCTATGCCCCGGTCTCGGGGGAGGTGCTCGAGATCAACCCCGCACTCGCCGCCGAGCCGGCGCTGGTGAACTCGGATGCGCAGGGCGCGGCCTGGTTCTTCAAGATCAAGATCGCCGACAAAAGCGAGCTCGGCGGCCTCATGGATGAAGCTGCGTACAAGGCCCATACGGCGTGAGATGAAGCGAACTGTAACCTCATTCTCGATGTCATCGTCCGCGAAGGCGGACGATCCAGTACGCCGCAGCTTCTCGGTTCAATTCCCGCTGCCGGTGACTACTGGATGCCCCGCCTTCGCGGGGCATGACGGCGTCAGATGATTAAAGCGAGGACCCAATGATGACCGCGCACCGCAAATCCAATGGCGACATCGCAACCAGCTTCGTTCGCCGCCACATCGGCCCCTCGGCAGGCGACGTCACCGCGATGCTCGAGGCGGTCAGCGCCAAGAGCGTCGAAGCGCTGATGGCGGAGACGCTGCCGGCCTCGATCCGGCAGGCCGCCCCGCTCGATCTCGGCAAGCCATTGAGCGAAACAGAGGCGATTGCGCATATGGCCGAGCTGGCGCGGCAGAACCAGGTCTTCACCTCGCTGATCGGCCAAGGCTATTCCGGCACGATCCTGCCCGCGGTGATCCAGCGCAACATCCTCGAAAATCCGGCCTGGTACACGGCGTATACGCCCTACCAGCCCGAGATCAGCCAGGGCCGCCTGGAAGCGCTGCTCAACTTCCAGACCATGATCTGCGATCTCACCGGTCTCGACGTTGCCAACGCTTCGCTGCTGGATGAGGCGACCGCGGCGGCCGAAGCCATGGCGCTGGCCGAGCGGCACTCGCAGGTGAAGGCAAAGGCGTTCTTCGTCGACAAAGACGTGCATCCGCAGACGCTCGCGGTGATGCGCACCCGCGCCGAGCCGCTGGGCTGGAATTTGATCGTCGGCGACCCCGTCACCGATCTCGCTAAGAGCGACGTGCTTGGTGCGCTGCTGCAATATCCGGGCTCTTCGGGCGCGGTGCGGAACTTGCGGCCCGCGATCGCGGCGCTGAAGGCCAAGGGCGCGCTGGCGATCATTGCCGCTGACCTGCTGGCACTGACGCTGCTCGCCTCGCCCGGCGAGCTGGGCGCCGACATCGCAATCGGCTCCGCGCAGCGCTTTGGCGTGCCGATGGGCTATGGCGGACCGCACGCGGCCTATATGGCGGTGCGCGATGCGCTCAAGCGCTCGCTGCCCGGCCGCATTGTCGGCCTCTCCGTGGATTCGCGCGGTGCACCGGCCTATCGCCTGGCGCTGCAAACTCGCGAGCAGCACATCCGCCGCGAGAAGGCGACCTCCAACATCTGCACCGCGCAGGTGTTGCTCGCCGTGATCGCCTCGATGTATGCGATCTATCATGGCCCCGAGGGCTTGATGCAGATCGCGCGCAACGTGCACCGCCGCGCCGCGGTGCTCGCGAGCGGCCTGCGCAAGCTCGGCTTTGCGCTCCAGTCGGACAGCTTCTTCGACACGCTCAGCGTCGATGCCGGCGCCAAGCGCGCCGAGATCGTCGCGCGCGCCGCTGCCGAAAAGATCAATCTTGGAATCGGCGATAGCGGCTTGCGCATCGCGCTCGACGAGACCACGACGCCTGCAACGGTGGAAGCGGTCTGGCGCGCCTTCGGCGGCAACCTCGCCTATGCCGAGATCGACGCCGAGACGCGCGAGGCGCTGCCGGACGAGTTGAAGCGCACCACCGCGTTCCTCACCCATCCGGTGTTCCACGCGCATCGCTCGGAGACCGAGATGCTGCGCTACATGCGCAAGCTCAGTGATCGCGACCTCGCGCTCGACCGCGCCATGATTCCGCTTGGCTCCTGCACCATGAAGCTGAACGCGACCACCGAGATGATGCCGCTGACCTGGCCGGAGTTTGCGACGCTGCATCCGTTCGTTCCGCGCGAGCAGGCCGCCGGCTATCACGCACTGTTCGCGCGGCTTGAAAAGTGGCTGTGCGACATCACCGGCTATGACGCGATCTCGCTGCAGCCGAATTCGGGCGCGCAGGGCGAATATGCCGGCCTGCTCGCAATCCGTGGCTATCACGCGTCGCGCGGACAGAGCCAGCGCAAGATCTGCCTGATCCCCTCCTCCGCCCATGGCACCAACCCAGCTTCGGCCGCGATGGTCGGGATGGACGTGGTGGTGGTCGCTTGCGAGAAGAACGGCGACGTCGATGTCAACGATCTCCGCGCCAAGGCGGAAAAGCATTCGGACGATCTCGCCGCTGTCATGATCACCTATCCCTCGACCCATGGCGTGTTCGAGGAGCACATCAGCGAGATCTGCGACATCGTGCACGGCCATGGCGGCCAGGTGTACCTCGACGGCGCCAACCTCAACGCACAGGTCGGCCTTAGCAGGCCCGGCGATTACGGCGCCGACGTCAGCCACCTCAATTTGCACAAGACCTTCTGCATTCCGCATGGCGGCGGCGGCCCCGGCATGGGCCCGATCGGCGTAAGAGCGCATCTCGCCCCGTTCCTCCCCGGCCATCCCGCAACAAAGGCGGACGCCCCGGTCGGCCCGGTCTCGGCCGCGCCGTTCGGCTCGGCCTCGATCCTCACCATCTCCTACATCTACATCTTGATGATGGGCGGTGAAGGCCTGAAGCGTGCGACCGAGATCGCGATCCTCAACGCCAATTACATCGCAGCGCGCCTCGATCCGCACTTCCCGGTGCTCTACAAGAACGCCAAGGGCCGCGTCGCCCATGAATGCATCGTCGACCCCCGTCCGCTGAAGACGACGTCGGGCGTCACGGTGGACGACATCGCAAAACGCCTGATCGATTACGGCTTCCACGCGCCGACCATGAGCTTCCCGGTGCCGGGCACGCTGATGATCGAGCCGACCGAATCGGAATCGAAGGCCGAGCTGGACCGGTTCTGCGACGCCATGATCGCGATCCGGAAAGAAATCGCCGAGGTCGAAGCTGGTCGCTTCAAAATCGAGGCCTCGCCCTTGCGCCACGCTCCGCACACCGTGCACGACATCGCGGATGATGCGTGGAATCGCGCCTATACCCGTGCCGAGGGCTGCTTCCCCGACGGCGTCTCGCGTACCGACAAATATTGGAGCCCGGTCGGGCGCGTCGACAATGTCTACGGCGACCGCAACCTCGTATGCTCCTGCCCGCCGGTGAGCGATTACGCGGAAGCGGCGGAGTAAGACGCGACGGAGGTCTCGTAGGGTGGGCAAAGCGGCTTGTCCGCCGTAGCTCGAAGAGCGAAGGCGGAAGCGTGCCCACCACCTTGCCTTTATTGAAACATGGTGGGCACGGCGCTTGCGCGCCTTTGCCCACCCTACGGCACTTACGGCGCGATCAACGAGCGGGTCTCGGCGTCCCAGCGCCAGAGCCGTTCGTTGGTCAGTTCGGTACCGCCCCACCAACGTTTGATCGTGTTGTGATGCCACATGTCGTCTTCGCGCGCGACAAGTGAACGTCCAAGTTCAGTCAGCGTGACCTTCCACTCGCTCTCGCCGCGGTAGCGGGCCTCATTGTCGAACGACGGATCGCCCAGCAGGACGGGCGGTGCCGAATGTTGCGCCAGTTCGATCAAAGCATCGCTCGCTTCGCCATCTTCGAGCACATCACGAAGCCACCTCGCCTCACAGACGCGCTTTGGCCCGGTGCCCGTCGTTCACAAAGTCCAGCATGTCCATTTCGCTGGCTCCGAGCCCCGTCAACCTGTCCGGAAGCTCTTCAAGCATCGCAATGAGCGCCGATCGAAGTCTCGGCAGGATCATCAGATCCGTCATCAGCAGATCGAAACAGGGTTCTGGCGTCGACGCCCGATAGGCCCGCCAGGCGCGGCTTGCCGTCATCAAATGATTGTCGACCACCTTGAAGGCCGGCAGCTTCCATTTTGCGACCGATTGCGGAGCATAGTTCGCAACAATGTCATCCGTATGCACCAAGCTCAGCTTCGTCGTGATCTCCTTGTAGGGGCGAAGAAGGTCGAGCAGCCAGACGAGCACAAGCTGATCATTGGGCAGGGGATCGACCCATACTTCGATTGAGTCGAACTTCGCACACAGCTCAAAGAAACCGATATCGCGCGTGCCGAAACCTTCCAGCGAGCCGCGACAAACGTCGTCGAGCCAATGATCGCCTGGATTACGGTGCTTTTCCGATCGCCGCTCCAGCCCCATCAAAAGTTGCTCCTCGGAAGGTAATTTCCCCGAGACGAAGCGTAGACAGAATCCGAGCGCGATGTTCGCCGCACCCGATTGGCGAAGCGTGTTTGCCGCAAGATCGTTCGTGGCCAGGATCAGATGTGACACGATCGCATCTCAAATTGATACGTAATACAGGGGCACTTTTGCCGAAAGATCAAGGGGACGACGACCATGTCAGCACGACCGGCATAGGTGAGACCAACGCCGGACGAACTGGTCAAGATCACACGCTTCATAGCCCCGGCGTCCTACTCCAAAAACGAGACACGATCGCGTCTTAAATTGATTACCCAACACTCTGAGCGATACGCATTAAACCGGCGGGACCAATAAGCGGCTTTCGCGATCCCACCGCCAGAGCCGTTCGGTGGTGACAAGCGTGCCGCCCCACCAGCGCGCGATCGGATTATGGCGGCAGAAATTCCTCATCGCCTGCCAGCACCGCCTTCCCCAGATCTGTAAGCGACAAGCGGGATTGCTTGTATCGTGCGTGACGGAGAGCATCGTCATGCATGTCGAGCGAGAATGGCCCCTCGTCCAGCCCTGCTACGGCCGGCACCGGACATCGCGCGAGCCCATCAAGCAGCGCGCCCACTTCCCAGTAGTCGAATACGCGACGCTCGTTGGGCTTCTGATGGCCTGGGAAGGCATCGAAGGGCTGCACGTTGCCTGGTGCGATCAACCCAAGAATCCGCATCTCAGTGGCTCCGAGACCAGTGGCAACGCTCGGAAGCTCTTCGAGCAGGTCAACGGCGCCCCGCTCAAGCTGCGGAAGCAAACTCAAATCCGTTTTGAGAAGGCCGAACCAATCCTGCGGCGTCGGCGCACGATAGGCCCGCCACGCACGAGCTGCGATTTCAAGGTGATCGGGCGTGAGCTCAACAATCGGCGGGTTCAGCTTGGCAAGCCGCTCCAGATCGACACGACCAACGGCAATGTCCAGCTGACGTATCACGAGTTTGGAAACCGCCGCTCTTTCATTGCCGCAATGGTCGAGCAACCAGAGCAGAATCAATTGCGCATTCGGCTCTGGCCCCATCCACAATTCGGCCGAGTCGCATTCCGACAGCAGCTCGATCAGTCCACGGTCTTTCACTCCCGACCCTTCGAGACGCCAGGACGGCGTGTTGTCCAACCAATGAAGACCGCAAGGCTGCGTCGTGCGCGGCGCAAAGAAAGCCCCCAATTCCTCATCGGACGGCAGCGGCCCCCAGATGAGCCGGCGCTCGATCGCGATGACGAGATCGGCAAGGTCCGCGCGTAGCAGAGCGCCGGCAGCGGATGAATCTGTTGTCACGATGAGCCGCGTCATCCTCGCAGCCTCACGGTTTCGTCAAACCGAGGCCGTACCGCCACAGGCGATCGCCCCTCATCACGATCAGATCGTCCGCCACAAGGCGTTTTGCGCCGGCCCGGAATGAGATCTGAGGTGATCGAGCAACCAAATCAGTTGCAACTGATCTTCGGGACTCGGGTCGAACCAGAGTTCGATCGCATCGTAGGGTTCGCAGAACTCGATAAGGGACAAATCCTTGCGGTTTCGGATGGCACTAGGCCAGCGGATGCCCCAGTCGGACCAGTGATCACCGGGTGAAAGCGTCTCCGAACGCGCCGCAAAATAGGCCGCAAGCATTTCAGGTGAAGGCAAGGGTCCCCACTGAAAAGAAAACGCAACGACAATTTCGGCCAATCCCGATTTGGCGAGCCCAAATCCGGACGAACTGGTCAAGATCAGACGCTTCATCGCGGACGCATCCCACCCCACCCCAAAACGAAACGGGCACCGAAGACGTCGGCAACTCAACGTCCTCAGCGCCCGCTCCTCGCGAAATCTCTACTGCTTTAAGGCTTACTCCGCCGGCTCCTCGCCGTCGGCGTCGCGCTCCGGGGTGCCGGCGAGAATCTGCTCGGCGATCAGGCCGGAGTTCTGGCGGATCGAGGTCTCGATCTTGGCGGTGATGTCGGGGTTGCCCTTCAAGAACGCCTTGGCGTTCTCGCGGCCCTGGCCGAGGCGCTGGCTGTCATAGGAGAACCAGGCGCCGGACTTCTCGACGATGCCGGCCTTGACGCCGAGATCGAGGATCTCGCCCATCTTGGAGACGCCCTCGCCATACATGATGTCGAACTCGACCTGCTTGAACGGCGGCGCCAGCTTGTTCTTCACCACCTTCACGCGCGTGGTGTTGCCGACGACTTCGTCGCGCTCCTTGATCGCGCCGATGCGGCGGATGTCGAGGCGGACGGAGGCGTAGAATTTCAGCGCGTTGCCGCCGGTCGTAGTCTCGGGCGAACCGTACATCACACCGATCTTCATGCGGATCTGGTTGATGAAGATCACCATCGTGTTGGACTTGTTGATGGAGGCCGTGAGCTTGCGCAGCGCCTGGCTCATCAGGCGGGCTTGCAGGCCCGGCAGCGCATCGCCCATTTCGCCCTCGAGCTCGGCCTTCGGCACCAGCGCTGCAACCGAATCGACCACCAGCACGTCGACCGCGCCGGAGCGCACCAAGGTGTCGCAAATTTCCAACGCCTGCTCGCCGGTGTCGGGCTGCGAGATCAGCAGCTCGTCAATGTTGACGCCGAGCTTGCGGGCATAGACCGGATCGAGCGCGTGCTCGGCATCGATGAAGGCGCAGATGCCGCCCTTCTTCTGCGCTTCCGCCACCGTATGCAGCGCCAGCGTGGTCTTGCCCGACGATTCCGGCCCGTAGATCTCGACGATGCGTCCCTTGGGCAGGCCGCCGATGCCGAGCGCGATATCGAGCCCGAGCGAGCCCGAGGACACCGCCTCGATGTCCATGGAGCGGTCGCTCTTGCCGAGCTTCATCACCGATCCCTTGCCGAACTGGCGCTCGATCTGAGAGAGCGCGGCAGCCAGGGCTTTACTCTTGTCCATGGAAGATCCTTCGACGATACGCAGGGCAGTGGCGGACATTGGGTCGTGCTCCTTATGGCGAGGATTCGCTAGGGGGACAAACGATTGAGAGGGCGGGCCGGCGATAAAAATAATGTACCCCATTTGTTCTCGGTTCGCAATATGTTCTTTGCGGCTGTCCCAATCCCCTTGCTCGTGCCTGAATCGAAAAGGGGCCGCCCTTCAGCGACCCCTTTGCCGGTTGCAATCTCGTTTCGGGATGAAATTCCAGCCCCGGCGGGAGGCACCGTACCGGTGTCCAGATGCCAAGTGGATTCCGGGCAACTACCGTTCGTAGCACTGTCCTAATTGGCGTTTCGCGGCTTGAAATGCTACGTTTTGTAACGCTAATATACGTAGCGTTATATTTCGTACCCTTTAATCCAGGAGGCGTGATGAAATCGGTTCTCAAGATCGTTGTGGCCCTGGCCATCTTCGTCGGCTCGGCCTCGACGCAAGCGCAGACATCGAACACTCCGATCTCATCGGGCGCTCCGAAAGTCGGTGCAAAAATTACGAAGAAATCGCAATTGCACGACGGTTGCCACAGCCGGTACGCGCAGATGCTTGGCAAGCCCTGCCACTAAAGCGCGATAAGTATGACGAAGCATCGTCATCGCGCTTTAGGTTATTGGTTGAGCATGATCTTTTCGGAAAACCGCTGCACACTTTTCCGGATCATGCTCTAGCAGCGCGATGAGATGACGAAGCATCGTCATCGCGCTTTCGATTATTGTTTGAGCATGATCTCCGCGCAAACGCGGTCCACCTTTGTCGCGAGGAAAAACCGCTGCACGCTTTGCGCCAACGCGGCCCTTCGGGTCCGGATCATGCTCTAGCATGCCAGCAGATGAAGCCGCCGAGGGCCGCCTCGGCGGCCTCTTTCGTTTCACGCCATGCTTGGAATCATTCCTGCGAGATCGGGTGAGCGCGATCGTCGCTTTCGTCGGCGCGCGCGTCCTGATTCAGACGTGCACGCGCATTTGCCCTCGGCATGAACGCTGTGAGCGTCTGCTCTGCCACGATGGGATCCTCGTCCGAAGCTGGCGCGCATCAAAGACGCAGGGCCCAAGCGCCGTCATAAATCCTTAATCCTGAGGCACCGAACCTTTTCGCGGTCTGTGGCCTTCTTCGGGATGGGACCGCAACTCTGGGGACCCCTGGCATGACTGAAGACACACACCACGGCGCCATCAGGCGCAACCACCTCCTGGAGGCCGCGCAGGAGGAGATGATCAAGTTCGAGCGCAAGGAAAACGAGTTTCGCAAGAAGGACCGTGACGAGCGCGCCGCCGAGCTGCGGTTGCCTCTCGGCGAGATCAAGGTCCACTAAGGCCCACGACGGCGAGCGGTAGCGCCCGGGCACGTTGCAGAACCTGACCGCCGCGAGCGGCCGCCGTTGACCGCGCGGGAATCTAGCATCGCGCGCCGGGATACCCTTGGCTGAGCATCCCGCGTGATTATGGTATCTAAATACTTCCAGTAAGCCATTGATGGAATGACGAAATCGCCTCACAGCCTACTGTGCATGGGGTTGTTTTCCTCCTTTTTGAAAGATTTGGTGCCCATTCACCATCGGCGAAGCGCGCCGGCGCGGAGCTCCGGCCGCCTCCCCGCACCTGCGCTTGATGCCGCCTTACAGCAGCGCCAGCAGCACGAGGCCGATCACCAGCACGACGAAGCCAGCCGCCGTCGCGGCGGCGAAAGACCGCTCTACGTTATCCATGATGCCACCCCGTTGCCGCCGCGCCACGTTTCCCCCATGGCTGCGCCGGACGGTGTGGAATCTTGCCGACCCGTGTGTCGCCAGTTGTGCGGCCGGATGTCGAAATTGGGACGGGCGCGAGGCCAGTCTGCGGCCCGCGCGATCGCGACTTGCACAGACACCGTCAGGCGCGTGTAAGCCTGATCGCCTAGTCTCGTCGTGCCCGGTGGACCAACACCGGGTCTCCATACCCAGCCGACGACCCCGCTCCCCGCGAGCGGGGTTTTCTGTTTGCGGGCATGGACGAACGCGGCGCGACGAACGGGACGCCGGCCCCCGCTCCGCTTTGGTCCCCTGTCAGGCTGACGTAAGTCGAACCAGTTAGGGTCTCTTGGCTATGGTGTTGCAGCCCAGCACCTCAGCCTCCAACAACTCTTTGCCCCGCTTGGCTCTCCCCAGGCGGGGTTTTTTCATAGCTACCGGTTCGCAGGTCCCGCTCCTCCCGCGTCAGCCACAGCGAGACGGCGCGGATCGCGGGCGCCGCCAGCAGCACGATCGGCAGCATCGCGGCCCACGCGATCAGCCACGACACCATCCAGTGCCCGAGGAAGACCATCGCGCTGCCTGCGGGAAGGCTGGCGATGCCTGCCGCGATCAGCGAGGTCAGTCCAGACTGGATAATGCCGAAGACGAAGTGAGAGTAGCGGCGGGGAATGCCGAGCATGAGGCGCCCATGGTTGCTTGCCGTCATCGGGCCAAGCAAGGCCCATGCCGTCGCGCGCGGATTGCTCCGTGGTTCTCCGACCATGAACAGAGTTCCGGGGCGGCGCGCAAGCGGCGCCGAATCCGACCTCGTTTGCTTCGGAATGCGCGCCCTCGCGGTTTCCGTCAACGGTCCGGGACTTATCGACAGATTTCACTTGTCGCGGGCATATGATGACGCCCAACATGTTACGGGCATGGAAGGTGAATCGTGGGAGGTGACCATGAATCACAGGGGCGTCGAGTTCACCGTCGCCAAGACGGCCGTTCCGGGAATTTGGCAGTGGCAGTTCCGAATCGGCGACCAAATCAAGACCGGCAGAACTGAGACGAAGATCGACCTCTTGGCGATCCGGCGGGTGCAGCTGCGTATCGACCGCGAGCTGAAGGCCATCGAGCGCAAGACGGCCTGAGCAAGACGGCCTGAACCCGCCCGTCTGGGTGAGATCAGCGGCGGCGCAGCGCCCCAGGGGATTTATCCCGTAGCCGCCCGGAATTGATCTGATCGAGGTTTGGGATTGCACTACGCGCCCGTGGCCTTGGGGTTGGGCCGTCACGCGTGATCGGTGCCAGCCATGCCGCTCTACTTCTTTCGAATCCGGAACGGCCGTTATTCCGGCTGCGCGGACCAGGCAAGCGAATTTGACGATCGCGATTCGGCCTGGAAGGAGATGACCAGCGTCTGCGCCGACATGGCCGCCGGCATCGCCCGCAAGCTCCAGCAAAATTCCGAATGGCACATGGAGCTGCTGGACGAGGCCAAGGAGCCCGTATTCCGGATCCGCATCGTCGCAGAAACGATCGAAAAGGTGAGACCCTAAAGCGCGATGCGATTAGGACGAATCGTCATCACCCTTTAGGCTCTTGTTTGAGCATGATCTTTCCGGAAATCCGCTGCACACTTTTCCGGATCATGCTCTAATCCGCGCTGGGCAACCGCCGCATGGTGAATTCGATGTCGCCACCGGGCAATTCGCGCCAGGTCTCGACCGCGCTCATATAGCCGGCCTTGGGGTAGCGGGCGAAGAAGGCCTCCGCCCTTGCCCGTGCCGCTGCGCGCGGCAGCGTGAAGGTCTCGCGCAGATAGCCGTCGCCGGTCGCATGATCCGGCTTGCCGCCCATCTTGCGCCGGCGCGCCATCCGTTCGGCGAGATCCCGCGGACGATCGGCCATGTCCCGTCCTCCTCTACGCAATACTCTCTTGCGAGATGTAGGAGGCCGGCAGGGCAAAGAGGAGTCCCACCCGGAGGCCCGCCCCCGGGCGGTGGCAGGTCAATTGGCGGCTGTGCCGGATTTCTTCTTCGACGCGCTGGTCGCGGCCGAGGCCTTCGGCGCCGCCGATTGTTTCGGCGGATCGGCGCGCATGCCGCCCCAGGGATCGTTGGACGCCTTGGAGTCCGGAATCTTCTTCAGCGTTTCCTTGTAGGCCTTTTCACGCTCGGCGTCCGCGGCCTTCTCCTCGGGGGTCTTGCCCGGGCCTTCCTGCAGCAAATTGAGATTGGGCATTTGCGCGTAGGCCGGTCCCGCCAGCACGGCCAGCACCGCGGCCAAACGGAAAAGCTTCATCATCCACTCCTTGATCATCCATGAAGCGCGGATCGCCCGCGCCTCGTCATCCTTGTCGCGGCCGACCGCGACCTCAGCGCCGCCTGGCCGCTAGAGCCGGTCCGATCTGCACGATTTCGGCGCATGCAGCCAGTCGTCCCAGATCGGGCCGCATTTGGTGCACCCGTTCAGCGCAAGGCCGAGCGCAGCCAGACAAAAGACCAGGACACATCGACGCAACATCATCCACCCGTACCCAAGCGCGCCATCATATCGGGCGAAGTCGGGCATTTTCAAGCCGAAGAGACCGGCGCCAGACCGGGTGACTTTGCCGCGCCGATGCGCGCAGAATGAGGCGAAACATCCGGCCATAATGGAGGGAACGACAGCAATGCAAACGCAGCCAGACGCCGAGTTCGGCATCACTGACGCCAAACGCATCCTCGGCGAGGTCTTTGCGCCCTGGGTCCAGGATCTCGACCTCTCGATCGAGCGCATCGAGCACGCACAGCCAGCGGATGCGCCGGACTGGCAGCCGGGTGCCCTGCTGCGCATGCCGTTTTCGGAACGGCTGTGCCGGAACGGCGGCGTGGTCTGCGGCCAGGCGCTGATGGCGCTCGCCGACACCGCGATGGTGATCGCGATCCTCGCCGCCAACCGCGGCTATCGTCCGATGACCACGGTCGACCAGACCACGCATTTCATGCGCGCAGCCTCCTCCTCGGACGTGCTGGCGGACGCGCGCGTGGTGCGGCTCGGGCGCACCATGAGCTTTGGCCGCGTCACGCTGCTCTCGGCCTCCGACAACAAGCCGATTGCGATGGTGTCGAGCGCGTTCGCGATGCTGCCGGGGTGACCGTGCTACGAAAAGAAGAGAGCCGCGGTAGCGCCAGGCGCACCGCGGCTCTCAATGGAGTCATGTCGAGACAGCAAACGCGATTACGATCGCGCTTCGGCCATCACGCACGCGAGGTTACTTGCCGAGCACCTCGTCGGCCGCGGTCACGATGCTGACGTTCGGATTTTTTCCGCAATAGGCGCCGAACTTCTTGGCGTTCTCGATGAACACGTCGGTGTCGATGATCGCGTTGTCCTTGTCGCCCTTGTACCAGCCGTCCATCCAGGTCAGTACGACTTGGATGTTGTCTTCGCCACTCTCGAGGAATTGCTTGCAGCTCATGGTCGAGAGGTCCCACTTGATGGCGTGGGCGGGCATGGACGACAGCGAGAGCGCTGCAGCGAACAGAATCGAAAGCATGGTCTTCATCAGTATCTTCATCGGCGCGAACGCCATAAAGGGCTTGTCAGGAAAGTCGGCGGAGAGATCGTCCGCGTCAACGTGGTAAACGAAGTCTGAAGCGCTGTGCAAGTAGCGCCAGTATTGAGTTGATTTCAAGGTAATTTCTATGCGCTATTTCACAATGGTCATTGTGGATGAACGCAGATGATTGAGAGGCGTGCAACGCAGCGTCACCGCGTTTTCAAGGGGGGCAGGATCACCTTTGAAAATAGCGGAATCGCATGCACGGTGAGAAACATATCGACCGGCGGCGCTGCCGTCGATCTCGACGCCCCCACAACGCTGCCGCAGAGCTTCAAGTTATCGATTTCGTGCGACAATTTCGTGCGGACTTGCCGCCCCGTGTGGCGCAGCGACAAACGCGTCGGCCTTGCTTTCGTGCAATAGCGCGCGCGATGTGAACGATCGTTCGCATCGCATCCACAACACGATCATGATCGCGCGATACGACGGCGGCGACGCCAGCGCAGGCTTGCAATCGCAAACGCGACGACCGCGAGCGCGATCACTGAGGACGCCGCAAGAAATCGTCCGCCGGGACGATCGATGGTGCGCGACCATAGCGATGGTGCCTCGCCGGGCCGCGCCAGGCGAAACGCAACGACGCTGTCGCCGATCGAAGTGCCTGCCTCGGAGTGGCCGCCGGCGCCGATCGCGACATATTGCTCGCCCTGCCAGAGATAGGTCATGGGATTGGCGACACCCGGGACCGGCAACCGGCCCTGCCACAGCTCCCTGCCGCTCCGCGCATCGAAGGCGCGCAAATAGGCGTCCATCGCTCCGGTGAAGACGAGCCCGCCTGCGGTGACCGCGAGCCCGTTGACGAGCGGCGCGCCCCACGGCAGCGGCACGCCGAGCGGTGCAAGATCCTCGGTGGTGCCGACCGTCGAACGCCAGAGGACTTTTCCGGCCTTCAGATCGACCGCGACCATCTCGCCCCAGGGCGGCTTGTTGCAGAGCAAACCGAGCGGCGACATCACCACCGCGCGCGTCATCGCGAACGGCGTGCCACGCTGCTGGCCGAAATCATGACCGGGCGGCGGATTGAACCCGACAGCTTCCGCGCGCGGGATCAGCTTGACGCGATGCACGGCGCGGCTGGTGTTGGCGTAGAGGATCTGGCTGACCGGATCGAAGGCCGCACTGCCCCAGTTCACCCCGCCACCGGTGAATGGAAACAACAGCGTGCCCTGCCTCGAAGGCGGCGTGAACAGGCCCTCATTGTGCGCCTCCGCGAATTGCCGCTCGCAGGACGAGCGACGCAGCGCAGGCAATAGCGCGAGCGCATCATCGGTCGAGATCGTCTGCGACGTCAGCGCGGGCACGTGCGTCGGGAACGGCTGGGTCGGCGACAATCTTTCCCCTTCCGCGCCGTCCTGCGGCACGGCGCGCTCCTCAACGGGCCAGACCGGCTTGCCGGTGTCGCGATCGAGCACGAAGACAAAACCCTGCTTGGTCGGCTGGATCACGACGTCGCGCTGGCCCTCGCCCGTGTCGAGGCGCGCCAGCGTCGGTTGCGCCGCCAGATCGTAGTCCCAGACATCGTGATGCACGATCTGAAAGGCCCATACGAGTTCGCCGGTCTCGATGTGCAGCGCGACCACCGAATTGGCGTGCTCGTTGTTGCCCGGCCGCTTGCCGCCCCAGAAATCCGGCGAGGGCGACGACGTCGGCAGGAATACGAGTCCGCGCGCGTCATCGACCGACATCGGCGCCCAGACATTGGCGTGACCGGCTTCGATGCCTTCGCGCTCGAGCGGCTCGAAGGTCCAGCGTGGCTGGCCGCTGCGCGCATCGAACGCTCGCACCACGCCGCTCGGCGCGTCGACACGGCGGTTGTCGCCGATCGCAGATCCGACTACGACGACACCGCGGCCGACCGCCGGCGGCGAGGTGATCTGGAATTCGCCCGGCCATTCCAGGGCCATTCCGATATCGAGCTTGATCTCCCCGCCATTGCCAAAACCGGTACAGGGAACGCCTGTCTTCGCATCGAGCGCGATCAGGCGGACGTCGTTCGTGCCCATGAAGATGCGCGCGCGGCAGGCGGCATCCGGCGGTGCCGTATCGTCGACCCAATAGGTGACGCCGCGGCAGACATAGCGATTGGCGGGGCGCTGGTTGATCGCGATCTTCGGATCATAGCGCCATTTCTGCGCGCCCGTGCCGGGATCGAGCGCGATGACCTCGTTGAAGGGCGTGCAGAAGATCAGGCTGCCTTCGACGAACAGCGGCGTCGCCTGGAATTTGGTTCGCCGCATCAGCTCGGGCGAGCGTGCCGTGAGATCGCCGGTGTGATATTCGAAGGCGCGGACGAGCTGGCCGACATTGCCCGGCGAGATCTCCCGCAATGGCGAGAAGCGCGAACCGCCGGGATCGCCGCCCCAGCTCTCCCAGGCGAAAGACGGCGGCGCGGCAAACGACAGGAGCGTAACGAATGCGGCAGCAACGCGCAGGTGGATCCGCAACGCCCGCCTCGTTCTATTTCGACTTCTTGGCAGGTTCGCTGGGGCGGGCCCCACCCCACGGATCGTATTTTTCCTTGGGCTCGGGAATGCGCTCGAGCGCGACCTTGTAGGCCTTTTCGTCGACCTTGGGCTTGTTGTCCGCCTTGGCGTCGTTGCCATGGCGCTTGCTGCCGGGGCTCATCTGCGCCTGAGCCACGCTTCCCGCCAGCGCCAGCACCGCGGCCGCTATCACCAGAATCCTCATGAATGCAATCCCCCTCGCCTGGGGTACAAGCTAGCCTGCAATCGCGTAATAGCAAATGCCGCGGGTTCCAAGACTTAGCAAATCTTGATCGGGCGGGACTTCGCCTGATCGCATTCGTGCCTATGTGTTGGCGCGCAGGGGGGACCTTCAGGTATGTTGCGGATCATTGCTCATGCGGCGCTGCTCGCCGGCGCGCTCGCACTCGGTGCCTGCGGCTTTGCCGACAGCCGCGCGCCGGTGCCCGAGTTCATGCGCATGAAGGAAGCCGAGCAACCGCCACCCGAGCCGGCCCCCGACGTCAAGCGCGTGGTGCGCGAGCAGATCGACGTGGTCTTCCTGAACACGTCCTATCCGCGTGAGGTGCACGTCGCCCCGCCCCATCGCGAGGTCCGAGGACCGGGCTGGACGGCCTGCGTCCGCGCGCAGCTCACCTCCGCGACCGGTACGTCGCTGGGCGCCCAGACCTACATCGTGACCATCACCGGTGGAAGGGTCGTCGACCGCCGGCGTGCGGAAGCCGACGACATCTGTGGGACCGAGACTTACCAGCCGATTTAGGAACAAATCGCTCTAACGAAGCTGCGGTTCCGGGGAAAAACCAGCATCGCCGACGGGAACGAACACGGCCTCCCTTTCTTGTTACCGCCGAGGGCAGTTTCGAGGAGGACATGATGAGGACGTTGACTGTTGCGCTGTTGGCGGGCGTTGGTGCTTTGGCAGCCGCATCGAGTGCGAAGGCTTCCGACATCTACACGAGCAGCGAGTACACCAATCCGGATCTCGTCCAGCAGGTACGACTTGTCTGCGACGACGCCGGCCGCTGCTATCGCACGCGCAGCGGTTCGCGTGTGATCGTGCGAGATTCCTATGACTACATGCCGCGCGAACGCTATTATGAACGTCGGACCTACCATCGCGATTGGGATGACGGCCCGCGCGCCGGCGTCGGCATTCGCGCACCTGGCGTCAGCGTTGGCGTCGGTGTCGACGACCGCTGGTAATCGATAAAGTCTTGATGGCCGGGACCGGACGAGACAAGTCGCCCGGTCCCGTTCGCATGATCGTATCGAATGACCGCAACTAGGCGACAACCGATTGCTGCTGAAACTGCTCGTAGGCCGCGATCGCGTCCGCAGCGTACATCAGCGACGGACCGCCGCCCATATAGACCGCCATGCCGAGCGTCTCCTCGATCTCCTGGCGCGTCGCGCCGAGCTTGACGAGCGCTTCGGCGTGAAAGCCGATGCAGCCGTCGCAATGCGCAGCGACGCCAAGCGCCAGCGCGATCAGCTCCTTCGTCTTCTTGTCGAGCGCGCCGTCGTGCGTGGCCGCCTGAGCGAGTGCGGCAAATCCCTTCATGGTCTCGGGAATGTCGCTCCGGAGCTTGCGCATGTTGGCCGAGATTTGCCGGGTGATCTCGGGATAATTCTTGTCCATGATTTACACTCCGGGTTACTTCAGGTTTCGAGCGGATCGGCAGGCGTGACGAAGCGCGTCAGCGACGGCAAGCGGGCGATGAAGCGCGCCAGCACCATGCCGGCACTCATCGCCGCGACAAAGATCACGGCGGACACCGATCCAAAACCGAGCGCGGTCAGCGCCGGTCCCGGACAGAAGCCTGCCAGTCCCCAGCCGATGCCGAAGATCGCGGGACCTGCGATGATCCTGGGATCGATGTCCCTTCGCGTGGGAAGATAAAACCGTTCAGCGAAGAACGGACGCGCACGCCTCAGGACGCGGTTGAAGCCGATGAAGGTCACCGCGATCGCACCGGCCATCACGAAGGCAAGGCTCGCATCCCACGTTCCCGCCGAAATGCCGCCGATGTCGAGGAAGTTCAGAACCTTGGCCGGGTTCGACATGCCGGACACGATGAGGCCGAGACCGAAGATCAGGCCGACGACGAATTGAACCAGGATAGCCATCGGCGTCAGGTCCAGTGCCGCATCACGAAGACTGTCGCAACGCCGGTCGCCATGAAGGTGATGGTCGCAACCAGTGAGCGCGCCGAGAGCCGCGACAGGCCGCAGACGCCATGGCCGGAGGTGCAGCCACTGCCCCACACTGAACCGAAACCGGTAAGCAACCCGCCGACGATCAAAACGGCCGGCCCGGCCGCGATCGTCTGCGCCGGAAGACTTCCGGTGACAAACAGGACCAGCATGGGTGCGGCGACGAGACCGGCGACTAAGGCGAGCCGGCCAGCGAACTCGCCGTCCTCGTAAGGCGGAAACAGCCGTGCCGCGATGCCGCTCACGCCGGCGATGCGTCCGTTCGCCCACATCAGCAGAACGGCGGACAACCCGATCAGTGCACCGCCGACGAGGGAGGCGATCGGCGTAAATGATGTAGAAACCATCAGAACCCTCCGCAGCGAGAGCACCTTCAGGAACCCTCGCACAAACGATTTAGTTATTTCTTATTTTCGAATATACTAATATATATAGCATCCATGAAGCGCAAGCCCCGGAATCAAGAATTGCTCGCTCTGGAGGAGAAGGCCGAGGAGGCCTCCCGCCTCCTCGCCGCCATGGGTAACCCAAAACGGCTCCTGGTTCTCTGCAACATGCTGGATGGCGAAAAGTCCGTCGGCGAGCTCGCCGACATCGCGGGCCTGTCGTCGGCGGCACTATCCCAGCATCTCGGAAAGATGCGTGCATTGAGCCTGGTCAAACCCAGACGGGAGGGTCAGACGATATACTACAGCATCGCGAGCCAGGAGGTCCGCTCGGTGCTGGAGACTCTGTACCGCCTCTTCTGCGCACCGGAATAGATCTTCGCTGGCAATAACGCCGGGAGCGCGGCATGACCGACGATACTTTCATCGAGGGACCTCTCTACGAGAAGCGCAAGAAGGTCTATCCGCAGTCGGTTCGCGGGCCCTTCCGCCGCATTAAATGGGCGATCCTCTGCGTCACGCTCGGCACCTATTATCTGCTGCCGTTCGTACGCTGGAATCGCGGCCCCGGCCTGCCGGATCAGGCCGTGCTGATCGACTTCCCGCATCGCCGATTCTATTTTTTCTTCATCGAGCTGTGGCCGCAGGAAGTCTACTATTTCACCGGTCTGCTGATCATCGCGGCGATGACGCTGTTCCTGATGAACGCGGTCGCAGGCCGGCTGTGGTGCGGCTACATGTGTCCGCAGACGGTGTGGACCGACTTGTTCTACGCAGTGGAGCGCTGGATCGAGGGCGACCGGCGCGAGCGCATGCAGGGCGACAAGCGCGGCTGGACATTCGATCACATCCGAAAAGTTGCCCTGAAGCACTTCCTCTGGATCATGATCGCCTGGTGGACCGGCGGCGCCTGGGTGCTCTATTTCGCCGATGCGCCGACGCTGGTGAAGGAGCTCGCGACGTTCCAGGCGCCATTCATCGCCTATCTCTGGATCGGCATCCTGACTGCCACAACCTATGTCTTCGCAGGCCATGCTCGCGAGCAGATGTGCATCTACATGTGCCCGTGGCCCCGCATCCAGGCGGCGCTAACCGACGAATGGGCGCTGAACGTCACCTATCGCCGAGACCGCGGCGAGCCGCGCATGTCGGTGAAGAAGGCGGAAGTCGCCCGCGCCCATGGCGACGTCGCCGGCGACTGTGTCGACTGCCACCAGTGCATCAATGTCTGCCCGACAGGCGTGGATATCCGCCACGGAATCCAGCTCGGCTGCATCCAGTGCGGCCTGTCATCGATGCCTGCGACAACATCATGCGCGAGATCGGTCGGCCCGCCGGCCTGATCGGCTACGACACCGACATCAACATGCAGCGCCGGCGCGACGGCAAGCCGCCGATCTATCGCATCATCCGCCCGCGCACGCTGATCTACGCGGCAGCAATCGCAATCGTCGGCAGCATCATGCTCTACGCACTCGCGACCCGCGCGACCATGGACGTCAACGTGCTGCACGAGCGCAATCCCCTCTTCGTCCAGCTCTCGGATGGCGGGGTGCGCAACGACTATATCGTGCGCATCCTCAACAAGGGCGCAGAACGATCGTTTGTGCTCGAGATCTCCGGACTGCCCGGCGCGACCAGTCGCGTCGCCGGCATCGAGGCCGGGCCGGACGGCAAGCCGGTCGTCGCGGTCGGCCAGGATCAAACCCGGGAGGTGCGCTTATCCGTGCAGGTCGGCCCGGCACATTTGCCACAGACGTCCCGCGACATCGACATCACGATCTCGGACACCGCCGGGGGCGGACGGGCAAGCGCCCGCGACCATTTCGTCCCGGGTGACCAGTAGCAAGCCTCCGGCAACGCACCCGACGGCTCGCCACCGCTCAGATGCTCAACGAGACGTTAACGCTACCGCTCGAATTGAGGCAGCGTCCCAACGGTATTTTCCAATCTTTGCGCTAAGCATCGCCGTAACGCGGCCTTGGACCGCGTGAACGGGGACGACTGGACGTGGTCGACATCGCGCAGGAGACAGCGATCAATCCGGCATCGACATGGGATGCCGCACGCGCGCGCGTTCCGCTCACCTCCATCGACCCCGGTCAATGGCGTGCGCTCGCGCAACGCACGATCGAACCGAACGGCTATTACCTGCCGGGCTGGGAGCTTGCCGTCAGCGCGACCGCGCGCGGCCGCACCGAGGCCTCAGCGCTTGCCGCACTCGACGCATCTTCGACGCGACTGATCGGGCTGATGCCGGTGATCTCGCTCTGGCGCGCCTGGAAAATTCCCCTGCCCGCGCTGGTGAGCGCGCATCCCTATGGCACGCTGTGCAGCCCGCTGATCGACCGTGACGCCCCAATCGAGGCCGCCACGCGTCTGTTGCAGCAGGCGCGCGAGGCCGGAGCCCATGCGCTCGTGCTGAATGACGTCGCGCTCGACGGCGCTGCGATGACCGCTCTCAATCAGGTTCTGAATCGTGATGGCCTGAAGCCGCGCCTGCTCAGCTCCTACATCCGCGCCAGCCTCGATGCGACGCATGACGGCGAGACGCTCTTGCGCGAGGCACTCGGTGCCAGGAAGCTCAAGGAGCTGCGGCGCCAGCGCCATCGGCTCGAAGAAACCGGCCCCGTCGCGTTCGAGGTCGCGCGAGGGCGCAACGAGATCGGACCGGCGCTCGAAACGTTCCTGCAACTCGAGGCCAGCGGCTGGAAGGGCGAGCGCGGCACCGCGCTGATCCAGCATGCGGGCGATGCGAGCTTCATCCGCCGCGCCGTCGCGACGCTGGCGGAAACCGCGCAATGCGAGATCATCACGCTACGCGCTGGAACGATACCGGTCGCCGCCGGCATTGTGCTGCGCCATCAGGACCGCGCCTTCTTCTTCAAGCTCGGCATCGACGAGCGCTTTGCGAAATATTCGCCCGGCGTGCAGCTCACGCTCGACCTCACCCGCCATCTCTGCGCCGATCCCGCCATCGCCAGCGCGGATTCCATGGCGTGCGCCGATCACCCCATGATCAATCCGATCTGGCGAGGACGCTTCGCAATCGGTGACGTGCTGATCCCGCTGCGGCGGAATGATCCGGCCGTCGCGCTCATTCATGCTGCGCTGACCGGGCTCAACGTCGCGCATCAGGCCGCGCGACGCGTGGTCCATCGGCTCCGCAAAGGGAAAGCTACTCCGCCGCCTGCGCGTTGATCTCCGCCGAGACCTGGCGGATCGCGCGGGCGAGCAAGTTGGGATCCTGCGCGCCGGAGACGGCGTATTTCTGTGCGAACACATAGGTCGGCACGCCGGAGATGCCTTTCTCGGCGGCCTCCTGCGCGTCCGCCGAAACGCGCGCGACGTCCTCGTCGGTGGCAAGGCGCTTGCGCACATCGTCGGCGTCGAGACCGATGTCAGCGGCTGCCTGCGCCAGCACGTTCACGTCGGTGAGATCGCCGCCGTCGCGGAAATAGAGCTCCATCAGGCGCTGCTTCATCTCGGGCGCCTTGCCGATTGCCTCGGCCCAGAGGATCAGGCGATGGCAGTCGGTCGTGTTGGGCTGACGCGCCACCATCTCGGGCCGGTAGACGAGGCCCTCCTCGCTCGCAGCTGCGACGACCCGCCCGGCAATGCCCTTGTAGGCCTCGACCGAGCCGAATTTCTTAGTGAGATAATCCTCACGGCTGATGCCCTCGCGCGGCACCCAGGGATTGAGGAAGAACGGGCGAAAATTGAGCTTGACCGGAACATCGGGCACGAGCGCCAACGCGCTCTCGATCCGGTGCTTGCCGATATAGCACCAAGGGCACACCACGTCGGAGACGACGTCGATCTGGAGCGGTTTCAGCGTGCTCATGGGCGCCTCCTTCGGGCATTCTACGGGTCCGTCGGAAGATAAGCCGAGCCCGGGGCCGCGCAAGGCGCCCGTCCCGCATAGCTCACGACTTCACCTCTGCGGTTATTGTGAAAGGTGCGCCCCGCCCCGATACTCGCGGCCAGGATCGGACCAGCGGGAGACTGCAATGACAGCCATTTTCAGGCCGGAAGGTCATCATTTCCGGGCCACCGAGCATGCCGGCGGTCCGTGGTCGCCGGACATGTTGCAGGGTAGCGCCACCACCGCCCTCATGGCCCGTGAAGTCGAGCGGTTCGCGACCGAATCAGGCTTTGCGGTACGGCGCCTGACCTTCGACCTCTGGCGACCGGCGGGCCTGCGCGCCTTCAGGACGATCGCCGAATTGCTGCGCGACGGCCGCAAGGCCAAGACCGCGCAGGTGCGGCTAATGGACGGCGAGACCGAGATCGGCCGCTGCACGGCGCTGCTGACAGCGCAGAGTGGAGAATCGCCGGCCGATCCTTTCGCCGGGCCCGCAACGCTCGACAAGGCACCCGAGGCAGGCAGTCCGCCGCCGGCCTTCGCGCAGAAATGGAGCCGCTATTTCCAGAACGTGTCGGTGCGGCTGATCGAGGGTGCGCTGGAAAAGCCGGGTCCCGCGGCCGCCTGGATGCGGCTCGACGCGGCGTTGGTCGAAGGCGAGCCCAACACTCCGATGCTCCAGGCCGTGCAGGCCGCGGATTTTTCCAGCGGCGTCGCGCAGATCGTCGACATGCACGACTGGACCTTCATCAATCCCGAGATCAGCCTCTATTTCTTTCGGCCGCCCGAGGGCGAATGGATCCTGATCCGTGCCGCCACGCGCGTCGGCGCCAATGGCGCGGGCCTCACCACGGCGACGTTGAGCGACCGCAACGGTCCGTTCGCCGAGGTGATGCAGGCCATGAGCTTCGAGCGGCGTGACGCCGTGCAAGCTCAGGCGTCCTGAGATGCAAGCGTGACCAGGGTGGCCTCGGACGCGGCATCCGCCGGCATGAACATCTCGACGCGGAGCTCCTGAAGCGTCACGTCCTGTGGCGTGCCGAGCGTCAGAACCGCACCGATCAGGCCGATTGCGACTTCGCCCCTGCGCAGGCGCACCTCGCAGAGCGGCCCCGGCACGGCGTAGTCCTCGAACTGAGGCGCAGGAAGCTCCGGCAAGCGCATCAACTCGCGCCAGGTCGATTGCACGGCCTCATCGAGCGGCGCGGCCATGGCTTCATGACGCGCGCGCGACAACAGTGCCGCCGCCACGCCCGGCCAGTTCTCGACGAACGGCCTGAGCTCGTTTGGCGCAAGGAACATGCGCATATGGTTGAGCGGCCGCTGCATGCGCTCGGGCCCGAGCAGCATGGTCATCAGGCGTGAGGCGGCGCGATTGGCCTGCTTCACGTTCCAGCGCCGATCGGTCACGATCGCGGGGAACGGCTCGTGCCGCCGCAGCAGGAGATCGATGGCACGTCGCGCATCAGCAAGCTCCGGCGCCGCAAGATCTCGCTCGCCATATTGCCGCGCGAAACCGCCGGCCTCGAGCAGCGCGTTGCGGTCACGCAGCGACAAATCGAGGGCGGAGGCGAGTTGCAGCAGGATGTCCCGGCTGGCAGCCGCCTTGCCGGTCTCGACATAGCTCAGATGCTTGACCGAAATGCCGGCCTCGAACGCCAGCTCCGCCTGGCTCAACGCACGGCGTGTGCGCCAGGCGCGCAGGAGATCCCCGACCGGATTGGCCGGCCGCAAGGGTCGGGAGGAACGTGTGTCCATCTGCGGATTATGCGAGCGCAGCTGCGCCCTGTAAACGCCGCTAGGAAAGGCTAGCCGCCATCTGCTTCAGCCGTTCGGCGGTGCGCTCGTCCGCCGGGAAGAAGGTCTCCAGCGCCAGCTCCGACAATGTGATGTCGACGGGCGTGCCGAACACCATGGTGGTGGAGAAGAAGCTCAGGATCTCGCCCTGGTGGCGCAGCTTGAAGGGAATTGCGACATTGTCGCTCGACAGCGGCGCCGCGCGCGCCGGGATGGGGTAGCTCTTCAGATCATTGTAGAGCTTGATCAACTCAGGGTCGGCCGTCGCCTCGCATTGCCGGTGCAGCCGCTCGAGCAGATGCCCGCACCATTCCGCGAGATTGACCGTGCGCGGCGCCAGCGCCTCCGGATGGAACGCGAGCCGCAGCACGTTGAAGGGCTGGCCGAGCAGGCGCTGCGGGATGCCGTCGAGCAGCGGCGCCACCATGCGATTGGCCGACACCAGGTTCCAATGCCGGTCCACCGCCACGGCCGGATTGGGCTCATGCGCCTTGAGAACGAGGTCGATCGCCTGGCGCGCTGATTTCAAGGCAGGATCCTCCAGGGTGCGCTGCGGGAAGGCCGGCGCATAGCCGGCCGCGACCAGCAGCACGTTGCGTTCACGCAAGGGCACGTCGAGACGCTCGGCGAGCCTGAGCACCATGTCGCGCGAGGGCGCTGCGCGGCCGGTCTCGACGAAGCTCAAGTGCCGCGCCGAGACCTCGGCCTCGCCGGCGAGATCGAGCTGGCTCATGCGACGGCGCTGCCGCCATTCGCGCAAATGGTCGCCGATATGGACCGGCTGGCTGTGTTCGGCGCGTGCCGTGGATGCATGTGCGTTCATGATCGAAAACCTAGCACGCCGATTTCGGCCCTTCCATTACCCGCGAGGTAATCGAATTGGCGCGCGGACGTGCGCATCCTCGGTCGAAACAGGAGATGACCATGATCGCGCTGCTGCTCTACCGGACCATCGCAGAACACGTCTTGCCCTGGGCCATGGCCTTCGCAACCCGGATGCTGGCGCGCAGCCTCAACATGCCGGAGCCGCTGGTGCATTCGACCGGCGACTATGTCGTCGCGCAGGTCATCGCTTTCGAGCACGGCGTCGGCAGGAGCCTGTGCCCGTTCCGCCTCGCCCGCATTGTCCGCGCTTGGTGGCGCGGATTGCGGTGATTTCCCCCGACCTCAACCAAGGAGAACCACGATGATCGAAGCATCCACTTTCCTGCGCCGTGCACTGCTCGCCGATGCCCTCTTCAGCAGCGTCGCCGCGCTCGGTTTCACCTTCGGCGCAGGCGCGTTCGCCTCGCTGTTCAACCTGCCGGAAGCGCTGCTGCGTGAGACCGGCCTGTTCCTGATCGCCTACAGCGCGCTGGTCGGCTGGCTCGCCGCGCGTGCATCCGTATCCAAGGCGCTGGTGCTGCTGGTCGTGATCGGTAACGCGGCCTGGACAGCCGGCAGCATCGCGCTGCTGCTTTCGAGCGCGGTGTCGCCGAATCTCGCGGGCGAGCTTATGGTCGTGGCGCAGGCGATTGCGACCGGCGTGTTCGCCGAGCTGCAATATGTGGGGCTGCGAAGGAGCGCGAGTGCGGTGGCGGCGTGAGGCCACATACATGCTGTCGTCGCCCGGCTTGACCGGGCGCCCAGTATTCCAGAGACAGTAAATGGATACGGAGACGCCGCGGCGTGTACTGGATGCCCCGGTCCCGGCTCCGCCAAGGCTACGCCGGGGCCACAAGGGTGCTCGGCCGCCGAAGCTTTAGCGAAGGCGGCAAGCCGGGGGCATGACAGCTGAGTTGAAGGCCCAAGCTCAGGCCCGCGCGCGGCCGTTCGCCTTGCCGATGGCGTGGCCGTTGAGCTTCTTCTTTTTCGCGGCCTTGCTTTTCGGACTCCTGGCGCCCGCCTTCGTGGCCTTGCGCTCGGCTCGCGCCTTCACCTTGGCGCGTTCGGCCCGCGCCTCGGCGCGCAGCTTCTTGCGCTTCTTCTCGCAGGAGTCGCACTTGCAGCCGATCGGCTTCAGATAGGCTTTGAAATAGTCGGTGCCGTAGTCGTAGTTGATCTCGTCGCCCGGCTCGATGTTCTTGATGGCGCGGATGAAGACCTTGCGCTCGCGCGGGCGAACATCGGACTCGGCGTTGGGCCGGCAGGAATGATTGATGTAGCGGGCGAAGTTCTTGCGCACCGATCCGTCGATGGTCCAGCGGCCGTTGAGCTCGAACAGATATTTGTTCTCGATCTCGTCGTGCGCCGGAATCCGCGAATCCAGGATCGGCCCGAAATAGCGGATGATCCGGGTTCCCTTCTTGATCGGCTTGGTGGCGAAAAGGCCGAGCCCGGTTTTGGAGCGGCCGACGCGATAGGGTTTGTTCGAAGAGATGGCTGGCATGATCAAGAGAAAATGGACGCGAACGAGGCCGGATGACCCAAGCGAAGCCGCTCTTCTAGAACGATTCCGCGCCGCTGTCAGGTGCCTGATGGCGCTTTTGAGCCTTGCCCACAATCAAGGCGTCTGATGCTACGAAGTTCCAGCTACATCGAGCCGCCATCATGATCCCATCCTCACCGCGATGACGATTCATCCTAATCCCATCGCGATTTAGGCTCTTCTGCGGCTCCACAGCCCGCTACACTGGAAGTTTGGTGGTCACAGGCGCCGTCAGCATCGCCTCGAGTAGCCGTTCGGCCGTCGTGCCCTCGGGCAGCCGCTCCAAAATATCCTTGAGCCGCCCGTCGAGCAGCAGCGTGGTGAAGCCGTGCACCATCGACCAGGCGCGGGCGATCGCGGCGCCCTGGTTCAGCGTCAGCGCGTCTTCGCTGATCTGCTCCTGCCGCATCATGCCGATCGCATTGGCAAGCCCGGCGAAGGAGGCCTCGGCGGCCTCATGCAGCGAGGGCCTCGAATAATCGAGCCGTTCGGTGCGGAACATGATTCCGTACATGCCGGGATGGGCCTGCGCATAAGCGACATAGGCCTTCGGCCGCGCCAGCGCGCGCTCTAGCGGCGTGGTGGCAGCATCGCAGGACGAGGCCATCGCGGCGTTGAACTGGCGGAAGCCCACGGCCGCAAGCTCGCTGAGCAGCCCGGTGAGGTCGCCGAAATGATGGGTCGGCGCGGCATGCGAGACGCCCGCCTCGCGCGCCACCGCCCGCAATGTCAGGCCGGCAAGCCCATCACGCTCCAGCACCCGTTCGGCGGCCTGGAGCAACGCCTCGCGCAAGGCGCCGTGGTGATAGGGTGTCTCGGTCTTCGCCACCGCCGGGCGCCGCGGGGGACGCGGAGACGCACGCGAGGCCGATGGTGTCTTCTTCGGGGGGCGCACGCCGTGCGCGACCCTGGTTTCGCTCTTGCCCATGGACAAGCTATAGAGCGCAATATTGACAGTGTAAAGATTTCGCTTGACCGGAACGGCAATTAGCGTTATCCAATCTTTACGATGTAAAGATAGGGAAGGATTCGCCGTGCAGCAGGACGCCGTCATTGAGCGCCGCAACAACATCGCGCCGATCCCGTTCGAGGCCGACGCGCCATTCCTCAACATCATCGGCGAACTGCCGCGCGAGCTGAACGGCACGCTCTATCGCAACGGCCCCAATCCGCAGTTCTCTTCGCCCGGTGCGCACTGGTTCGTGGGCGACGGCATGCTGCACGCCTTCCACCTCGAGAACGGACGCGCCAGCTACCGCAATCGCTGGGTCCGCACCCCGAAATGGATGGCCGAGCACGACGCCGGCCGCGCCTTGTTCGGCGGCTTCGGCCGCAAGCTGCCCGATGCCCCGGCCAACCTCACCGATGGCGGCGTCGCCAACACCAACATCATCTTCCATGCCGGCAAGCTGCTGGCGCTGGAAGAAGCGCATCTGCCGACCGAGATCGAGCCTGGCACGCTGGCAACGCGCGGCTATCACAACTACCAGGGCCGCGTCGCCGGCAGCTTTACCGCGCATCCGAAGATCGATCCCATCACAGGCGAACTGGTGTTCTTCGGCTACAATGCCGCCGGACCGTTGACGCCTGCCCTCTCCTACGGATCGATCGATGCGTCGGGCAAGGCGACGCGCTTCGAGCGTTTCGAAGCGCCCTATGCCAGCATGGTGCATGACTTCATCGTCACCGCGAACCATGTGTTGTTTCCGATCCTTCCCATCACCGGCAGCGTGGAGCGCGCGATGAGTGGACGGCCGCCCTATGCCTGGGAGCCGGACAAAGGCGCCTATGTCGGCGTGATGAAGCGCAACGGCACGGCAAAGGACATCGTCTGGTTTCGAGCTGAGGCCTGCTACGTCTTCCACGTCATGAATGCGTGGGAAGACGATCACCGCATTATCGCCGACGTCATGCAGTTCGAGGAGGCGCCGCTGTTTCCGCATCCCGACGGCCGGCCGACGGATCCAGAGAAGTCACGCGCCCGCCACTGCCGCTGGACGTTCGATCTCTCGGGCAATACCGACCGCTTCCAGCAAACCTATCTCGACGATCTCACCGGCGAATTCCCCCGCATCGACGATCGCCGCGCCGGGCTGAGGAGCCGCCACGGCTGGTACGCCTGCGCCAATCCGAGGCTGCCGATGTTCGGCGCGCTCTCGGGCGTCGTCCATGTCGACGGCAACGGCAAACGGCTCGGCCATTATCTACTGCCGGCCGGCGACACCATCTCCGAGCCGGTGTTCGTCGAGGGGTCGAAGGATGCCGCCGAGGGCGACGGTTGGCTGCTCGCGGTGGTCTGGCGCGCGCGGGAGAACCGCAGCGACCTCGCCGTGTTCAACGCCACCGATGTCGAGGCCGGTCCCGTCGCGCTGGTGCAGCTCGGCCACCGCGTGCCCGACGGCTTTCACGGCAATTGGGTGGGGGCGTAGTTCTCACCTCGTCATTCCGGGGCGCGCGTTAGCGCGCCCGGAATCCATTTCGCCGCGTGTTCTGCCGCTCAATGGATTCCGACGCTTCGCGTCGCCCCGGAATGACAGCGCGGATGTGTCACCAAAGAGATTCCACATGCACATACCCTCGATCACCGCGGACTGCCTCGCCGTCCTGGCCCTGGCCTGCGCCGCATTCACATTGCAGACGATCCGGCTGCGGCGAAGCAGCCTTACCTTCTTCAACGGCGGCATCTTGCTCACCATCGGCCTTTTGATCGCCTCCGCGCTGCCGATCCTGTCGCGGCTGCCCTGGGCGGAATTGGCTGGCGAAGCCTCCGACCAAGTCGTTGCAGGACTTCATCTTTTAGAGGTCGCTTACGTCATTTTGACATTGTAAAGATTTCGCTTGACCCGACCTTCGCCGTCGATTACTTATCTTTACACTGTAAAGATTTGACCCGATCGAGGCGGCTCATGGCGATTTTCCTGATCCTCGCGCCCTACGGCGCCTTCGCGTTGCTGATGCTGGTGACCTCCGCCACGATCAGCGTGTTTGCGGCCGCTGCAATTTGCCTCGCCACGGTCGCAATCGATGTCATGCGCGGCCGCTCGGTGAAGATCCTGGCCACGGGCTCGGCGATCGTGTTCGCCGCAATCGGCCTCTATCTCGCGCTGCTCGATCCCGCGCTCGGCACGCTCGGCGTCAAGCTGTCGGTCGATCTCGGCATCTTCATCATCTCACTCGGCTCGATGCTGGTCCGCCGTCCCTTCACGCTGCAATATGCGCTCGAATCGGTCCCGGCCGAAACCGCGGCGATGCCCGGCTTCCTCCGCGCCAATTACGTCATAACCGGCGCCTGGACCGCAGCCGCGCTGTTGATGGCAGCCGCCAATCTCGTGCTACTCTACGTCCCCGGACTGCCGCTCTGGTCGAGCCTTGCGGTCGCCTTCGCCGCCCGCAACAGCGCAATGTACTTCACAAAGTGGTATCCCGAGTATCGCGAGATCAAGTACGGTGCGCCCGCCCGCGCATTGCCCAACGCCCGCTGAACAGGATCGACGATGAAGAGCGTATTCGCCCGCCTCGCCTCCGACTTCCTTTCCGCCATCGTCTTCCTGATCATCTACCTCATCACCGACAACGTCGTCCTGGCGACGTCGGTGGCGATTGCCGGTGCAATTGCGCAGGTGATCTATGCCCGCGTCAAGGGACGAGAGCTCAACTACATGACCTATGCGAGCCTCGCGCTCGTGGTCGTGCTGGGCGCGATCACGCTGTTGACCAATGATCCCCGCTTTATGCTGGCAAAGCCCGCGATCGCGCATTTCGCGATCGGACTCATCATGCTCAAGCGCGGCTGGATGCTGCGCTACATGCCGCCGATCGTCGTCGAGACCGTTCCGGAATATGTGACGGCTGCGGGCTATGCCTGGGCGGTGCTGATGTTCGTGATCGGCGTCGGCGTGATCGCCGTCGCATCGACCGGCGATCTGAAGCTGTGGGCGTTCTACCTCACGGTCGTCGCAGGCGGCGCCAAGATCCTGGCTTTTGCCGTGCAGTACGTCGTTCTGCGCCTCATCGTCACCAGTCGCCGGCGCGCCGCTGCCCGCGCCTAAAGCGCGATGTGACCGCGCTTTAGGTTGTCGTTTGAGCATGATCTTTTCGGAAAACCGCTACACACTTTTCCGGATCATGCTTCTACGCCTCCAATGCAGCGTTAGGCAGGCGCTGCGAGTTGGGTTATAGGCTCGCCCAGGACTGGCCGCGGATCGTCGCGGCCCGCCGGGATTTGTTCGGGAGATGGGAATGGCCGTTGACGGCAACTGGAATCTGACCATGACGACGCCGATGGGCGAGCGCCAGGCGACGCTGAGCCTGAAGGCCGCGGGCGGCGCGCTCACGGGCACGCAAGGCGCGGAAGGTAATACCGCCGAGATTTTCGATGGCACCGTCAGCGGCGACAACGTCTCCTGGAAGGTCTCGATCACCAACCCGATGCCGCTCACGCTCGAATTCACCGGCACCGTCTCCGGCGACAGCATCAGCGGCGAGATGGGCATCGGCCCGATGGGCAGCTTCCCGTTCACGGGCGCGCGGACATAAGGCCGCGCAGCAATCATGCGCGTGCTCCGTCTCATCGCGGCAACGATCCTGTGTGTCGCGACACAAGCGGCGCGCGCGGATGACACCGAACCGGTGTGGCGCGCAAGCGCGCTCGCCCTGGTGCCGGCGGGTTATGTCGCCGGCACGGCCTACCGCACCGAAGCCTCGACTGGTTACCTCGCCGTCTATCCGGCGACGTCGAATGACCCGAAGTCGCCGGCCAGCGTGTTCGCTGCGCGCCAGACCCTCGTGGTCGCGCTGACACCAGACGAGAAGCGCGCGGTATCGGCCGAATTGAAACCGCGCGTCGAGGCCGATGCAGCCGATGACGACGGCGATTATGCAAAGCTCCACGCCGAGCTGGCGGGCAAGCGCGCACCCCTGCCCGAGGGCACGGAGCCCTGCGATCTCGGCGCCTGGTCCATCGACAAGGATCCGAACGGACTCAACGTGCGGACCGAGCCATCGGTGAGGGCGCGCGTGCTCGGCACCCTGCCGCCGCCGTATCGACCAAGGCTTGGCGGCAGCGAGAACACGCCCGAGGGCGGCTGGCTCACCGAATTCCGCATCGTCGGTTTCAAGGACGGCTGGTTTCTGATCGAAGGCGCGAAACCGCCGGGCAAGGATTACGAGGACGAGAAAAAATATCCGCGCAATGCGCCAAAGCCCTATGCCGGACGCGGCTGGGTCGCCTCCAACAAGGTCGGCGCGAATTTCGCCAACGGCTACACGCGCGCGGGCGGGCTGTTCCAGGCCCCCTTCGTCGACGCCAAATGGATGCCGGCGCAACGCGAGCTCGGCGGCCCGATTGACGGTGACGGCGGCCCGAAGCGCCTGCTTGCCTGTAGCGGATATTGGGGTCTCGTCGAGAGCCACGACGGTGTGCGCGGCTGGTGGCGTTCGCTCTGCTCCAACCAGGTTACGAATTGTAGTTGAAGCTTCCGCATCGTCATGGCCGGGCTTGTCCCGGCAATCCATGTCTTGTTCGCCGTACCAAGAACGTGGATGCCCGGGACAAGCCCGGGCATGACGATCTTTCGTAAAGCACAGCTGCGATCACCCGCACGCAAGTGGGGATGAAGCAGCTAGCCCAAATTCAATTCCTTGAAGAAGTCGTTGCCCTTGTCGTCGATGATGATGAAGGCGGGGAAGTCGACGACTTCGATGCGCCAGATCGCTTCCATGCCGAGCTCGGGATATTCGAGCACCTCAACCTTCTTGATGCAGTGCTCGGCAAGGTTCGCCGCGGCGCCGCCGATCGAGCCGAGATAGAAGCCGCCATACTTCTTGCAGGCCTCGCGCACGGCAGGCGCCCGGTTGCCCTTGGCGACCATCACCATCGAGCCGCCGGCAGCCTGGAACTGGTCGACGAAGGAATCCATGCGACCCGCCGTGGTCGGGCCGAACGCGCCGGAGGCGTAGCGGTCGGGCGTCTTGGCGGGACCGGCGTAATACACCGGATGGTTCTTGAAGTAATCCGGCAGCGGCTCGCCCCTCTCCAGCCGCTCGCGCAGCTTGGCATGGGCGCTATCGCGCGCGACGATCATGGTGCCGGTCATCGAGACCCGGGTCTTGATCGGATATTTCGAGAAGGTGGCCAGAATGTCCTTCATCGGCTGGTTGAGATCGATCTTGACGACCTCACCGCCGAGCGACTGCTCGACCTGCGGCAGATATTGCGCCGGGTTGTGCTCGAGCTCCTCGAGATAGATGCCGTCCCTCGTGATCTTGCCGAGCACCTGGCGGTCGGCCGAGCAGGACACGCCAAGCCCGATCGGGAGCGAGGCGCCATGGCGCGGCATGCGGATCACGCGGACGTCGTGGCAGAAATACTTTCCGCCGAACTGCGCGCCGACACCGAGCGACTGCGTCATCTTGTGGATTTCCTTCTCCATCTCGACGTCGCGGAAGGCGTTGCCATCGGGCGAGCCGTGCGTCGGCAGCGCATCGAGATAGCGCGCCGAGGCGAGCTTCACCGTCTTCATGCACAGCTCGGCCGAGGTGCCGCCGATCACGATCGCGAGGTGATAGGGCGGGCACGCCGCGGTGCCTAGCGTCAGTATTTTCTCCTTGAGAAACGCGAGGAGCCGGTCCTTGGTCAGGACGGAAGGCGTCGCCTGGAACAGAAAGCTCTTGTTGGCGGAGCCGCCGCCCTTCGCCATGAACATGAACTTGTAGGCGTCGTCGCCTTCGGCGTAGATCTCGCATTGCGCCGGCATGTTGTTGGCGGTGTTCTTCTCCTCGTACATCGAGAGCGGCGCGACCTGCGAGTAGCGCAGATTGCGGCGCAGATAGGCATCGCGCGCGCCCTCCGACAGCGCCGCCTCGTCGTCACCATCGGTGATGACGTTACAGCCCTTCTTGCCCATGATGATCGCAGTGCCGGTGTCCTGACACATCGGCAACACGCCGCCGGCGGCGATGTTGGCGTTCTTCAAAAAGTCGAGCGCAACGAACTTGTCGTTCGGGCTCGCCTCACCGTCCTCGAGGATCGCGCGAAGCTGCTTCAGATGGCCAGGCCGCAGGTAATGGTTGATGTCGCCGAAAGCCGCCTCCGACAGCGCCCGCAGCGCCTCGCGCGACACCACCAGCATGTCCTTGCCCAGGACCTTCTCGACCCTGACACCCTCGGACGAAATCTTCTTGTAAGGCGTCTCGTCCTTGCCCAGCGGGAACAGCGGAGTGTGCTTGTAGGGCGGAACAGGCTTTGACTGGTCGGGAAAGGCGGTGGGAGCGTTCATGGGTCGATCTCGGGGTTTTGGGGCCTCGCGCGGGTCCGCAGCGTAGAAGCGTTCTAAGCCCATTTCCGGCAGAAAAGAAAGGGACCGGAGCGCATGGGAGAGGGTGGCTAGGGCTCGGGAAGGCATTGGCACAGCACGTGGAAAGGCCCGTTCCCACCCTTGCGCTTCGCGTCCGCCGACGCTTGAATGCGCGCCCTAAGGGGCTTTTCATCATGACATTGAACTTGAACGTCCGCGGCGCGATCCTGGTCGCCGCCGCCATCACCGGCCTTGTGGCCCTCACCTCCCCCGCGCGCGCCGACCGCTGCGACGACAGCGCCAAGGAGCTGGCGAACCAGATCGATCGGCTCAAGGTGAATTTCCGGGCCGCCAACATCGTGTATTTGACACACCCGGCGGCCAAGGAGCTGTCCGTCGGCTGCCGTGGCGACAAATATTCCATCGAGCTCTATGCCAAGGGCGATCGCAAGCCCAAGCCGGAGTTCTATGCGCTGGTGGGGTCGATGGCCGCGATTGTTTTCACCGTGACGAAGGACGACACCACGTCGGGCGCGACACGTTGCCTGAAGCGTATGGGCCTCCTGCGCGGCGACAAGATCAACATGCGCTACCGCCGGCTCAACATGGAATGCACCCGCACAAAGGCGGATGCGTCCATCGCGATCACGCGCGGCAAGGACGAATAGGCGCGAGGCTCCCCCCGCTCTTGCTACGGACGCAGTGCTCATGTGGCGCGACGCAGCTGGCCACGTACTCCGTCATTGCGAGCGCAGCGAAGCAATCCAGGATCTTTCCGCGGAGACAGACTGGATTGCTTTTGTCGCATCAGCGCAAAATTGCTACGCAATTTTGTCGCGAGTTCCTCGCAATGACGTGGAGAGGTCTCGTCGTCTCACGCAGATGGGCGCAGTGACACTGCAAAGGCAGCCCCAATCCCACCTAACTCATTCCCTCGCATTTTAACGATTGCCTTGAAGGAAACTTCGCTCCTCGCGGGGCAGGCTCAATTGTCTCCATGTGTGAGGATTTGCGGATGAAGGTTTCCACCGTTGCGCCGCCGCCGATCGCGATCGTGGTTCCGAGCTACGACACGACCAAGCAGCAGGACGATCAGGCCAAGGTCAACGACGACGATCCGACCTATAAGCCGCAGCCGCCCGCGCCGCTGCCCCCGGGTCAGGGCACGCGGATCGATCAGCTCGCCTGATCAGGCTTGCCAAAGCTGAAGCGCCCGATCCGGTCGATCGGGCCTTTTGCGCATCCGGCCGCATCTTTGCCGGATAGCAGGACCACTGTCGTGCGCGGTCATCCCGGGACCCTGCGCATGATCGCACGCCTCCTGTTGCAGAACACGATCTTCGTCGTCGGCATGGGCGCGTTGCTGTTCGCGTCCGCTGGAACGCTGCACTGGCCTTCGGCCTGGGTGCTCCTCGCCACCTCCGCCCTGCTCGGTCCGCTCTGCGGCTGGTGGCTCTACCGGATCGATCCGGCTCTGCTCGCCGAACGTCTGCGGCCGGTCCTGCAACGGGATCAGCCCGCCGCCGACAAAATGTTCATGACGGTCTTTGTCGTGGCGATGCTGGCCTGGCTGTGCGCGATGGGCCTCGACCGGCGCATTCAATCCTCCGAGATGCCGGTTGCGTTCCAGGTCCTCGGCCTCGTGCTGTTCCTGGCCTCGACACTGTTCACGATGTGGGTCTTCCGCGAGAACTCGTTCGCCGCGCCCGTGGTGAAGCTGCAAACCGAGCGCGCGCAGCACGTGATCTCGACCGGTCCCTACGCCTATGTCCGCCATCCCATGTACAGCGGCATGGTCCTGTTCTTCACCGGCGTGCCGTTGTTGCTTGGGTCGTGGTGGGGACTTGCGATGATACCGCTCTTCATTGCCTTGTTCGCGGTCCGCATCCCTATCGAGGAGCGCACCTTGCGCGAGGGCCTTCGAGGCTATGCCGACTATGCGGCGCGGGTGCGCTACCGCCTGGTGCCGGGCGTTTGGTGAGGGCAGATCACTCTCCCGTCTGAGCCGGCTAAGCATCCAGTTCGCGATAGCGGCGGAAGATGCCCTGCTCGTTGAAGGCAATGCGGCGGTCGCTGTCGAGATAGGCCTTGATGTTGGGCCGTGCGGCGATGCGGTCGTGCAGGCCGACGAGGCCCGGGATATCTGTCTCGAACGCCTTCATGCGCTTGGGGAAGGCATAGCGGAGCCCCGCGACGATCTGGAACAGCGAGAGATCGACATAGGTCAGTCTGCGTCCCGTGACATAGGTGCCGCCACTCTCGGTGAGAAGCTGCTCGAAATAGCCGAGATATTTCGGCACGCGCTCGCTCCAGAAATCGGCGGTGCGCTTCTTCGCCGGCGGCTTCTGGTCCTCGTAATAGAGCGAGGGCCCGAGCGGGTGATGGGTGTCGTGGATCTCGACGACGAGGTCGGTGATGGTGAGCTGGAGCTGGTGCACCCAAAGCCTGCCGCCTTCGGTCTTCGGCGCAAGACCATGGCGGGCGCCGAGATAGAGCAGGATGTTGGCGGTCTGGCCGATGACGAGCTTGCCCGCCTTCAGGAATGGCGGGGCGAAGGGCGGCGTGCCCCCATGCGCGTCCATCATCTTTATCATCGCAGCTGTCCCGCGCTGTCCGCGCGCGACATCGACGTAGGCGGCGCCCGCTTCCTCCAGCGCCAGCCGCACATATTCGCCGCGGCCCTGGATCTCGGGCCAGTAATAGAGCTCGTATTTCATGGGAGGTGTCCGTGAGCGTTGCGGGCGACGGGACCAATGTAACACGTAGCCGAAAGTTCCGTCGGAGTGAGACGGAGCGGCGGTACCACACACTCCGTCATTGCGAGGAGCCCTTGCGACGAAGCAATCCAGACTGTCTCCGCGGAGAGATTCTGGATTGCTTCGTCGCTTCAGCGCAAAATTGCTACGCAATTTTGTCGCTACGCTCCTCCCAATGATGGAAGAGACAGCTCGCGCCTCAATTCGCCGCGAAACAATACAGCAGGCCGTCGCCGCCTGTGCTCTTCAGATCGGCCTGCGAGCAGCCGCCGTCGGGACCGCGCGAGGGGTGAGAGCTGTTCCAAGATTTCGAAGGCTCGTCGTCGCGCAGACCCCGTCGATCGAGATGGCCGACCATTGCGGCGCCTTGCGTGCTCGATGTCCAGTTCTTGCAGGTGCGATCGTCCGGACCGGCAAACGCGGTGCCGTCTGGTTGCGATCCCGTGAGCACGTCATGCCGGTTTGGCTGGTCGCCAACACCATTGATCCCCTCGCCCTTCTCGCTGAGCGCGGTCTGCTTGGTGAGGTTGTTGGCCGCGCCGTGCAGGTCGGCAACATCCCTGGCGATCACCGCGCCCTTGGCGTTCTGCCACGGTCCCTTGCCGATGCGATCCCGGGCGTTGACCGCCGGCTTGCCGTCCGCCGCCTGTGTCGAGAGATAGGCGCGCCAGGTCTTGGTGCCGGCGCCCGCGGCTTGTGCAAGCTTCTGGCATTGCGCGTCGGCTCCCTCGAGGCCGCCGAGATCGGCACCCTTGCCGGGGCCGTTGGACGTCACGAAGAATGTCATGTCGGCCGATTGCGCCTGCGCCGATGGCGCCGCAAGCAAGGCCATTGCGAGCGCGAGGCCTGAAATCGTCACGGATCTCTCGGTGCGGATCATGTTGTCCTCCGGTTGTGCTTGTCGTTGGCCGCCTGATTTCAACCCAACGCACGCCCGCTTATTCCGATGCGGCGATGCGGGGTACCCAAAAGAAGAGGCGCCCAAAAGAAAAAGGCGCCGTGCGGGAGCACGACGCCTTGGTTCCTCGTGTCGCAAGCGATCAGTTGGTCTGCTGGATCGCCGACAATTCCCAGCCGGTGCTCGGCCGGCGGGCGAACGTCCAGATCTCGGTCGCCTCGCCCGGCTGCTCGCTACCGGCAACGACTGCGCCGGTGTTGCGGTCGACCGTCTTGTCGATGAGCCCGAAGCGCAGCGCCACCGTGGCGTAGTCGGTCTCGCCTTCACGCCAGGCTTCCGCGAGGTCGCCCTGCAACAGCTTGACGTTGGTCACCTTGTTGACGACGTTGCGCGAACGGTTCTGGGCCAGATCCTGCTCGAAATAGGAGACCATCTCCGGCGTCGCGAGCGTGTGCAGCTTGGCCACGTCCTCGTTCGACCAGGCGGTCTGGATTTCGCCGAGCAGGCGCTCGAACGCCTCATAGTCGTCGGGCTTGATCTCGAGCGGCGCGCTGTTGGCGCCGAAGCCGAAGCCACCAAGACCACTGCGATAGTTCGGCTGCGGTCCCTGACCTGCGCCCGCATTAGCATTGGCATAGGCCGCCTGCGGCGTGTGGCGGCGTTGCCACCAGGACATCGCCAGCCGCACCACGAGCACCACCAGCGCGATCTGAATGATCAGGCCCAGGATCGAGGACAGGCCGCCGAGGCCGCCAAACAGGCCGCCGCCGAACAGCATGCCGAGCAGGCCGGCGCCGAGGAAGCCGGCCGCAAGGCCGCCCAGGAAGCCGCCGCCGCGGCCGAACAGGCCGCCGCGCGCCGGCGCGGTCGCGGCCGAATTCATGCCTGCGCCCGGCTGGGTGTAGGTGCGGTTGAACTGCGAGGCCGAGCCCGGCGCAGTCGTGGTCGACGGCGGCGCCGAATAGGTGCGCGAGCCGCGCGAACCCGACGAGAAGCCGCCGCCGACGCGGGCGTCAGCGGACGAGATCGCCAGTGCAGTCGGCAGCGCAAGCGCCAGCACGACGGCAATGGTCTTGAAGAGACTGCGGGAGCGTTGCGAGAAAGTCATGTGCGTTTCCCAAATCCCCGGCATGGGGACGTGCGCTTAAGATGGGCAGACTTCCCGAAAAGTGAAGCCGATTTCGGAACCTATTGCTGCGGCCCTCAGTCGCGGGGATGTGGCAAAATCCCATATTTGGCGGGGGTTTGGCCGCATTTGGCGGGGGTTTGGCCGCGCGGGGAACCGAGGTCGCGGGATACCGGCGCCTTTGCGACGGGATTTCCGCTTTTCCTCGCCATTGCGAGCGCAGCTCTCCCACCACGTCATTGCGACGAGCCCTTGCGACGAAGCAATCCAGGCTCTTTCCAAAGAGACAGTCTGGACTGCTTCGCGGAGCCTGTCATCGGGCCGCGCTTTGCGCGGACCCGGTGGCTCGCAATGACGGTGTTGAAGCAGTCGCGCGCATACACTCCCGATGTCGTCCTGGCGAAAGCCAGGACCCATTACCCCGAGAGGCAATTTGGCGAAAGCTGGTCGTTCGGGATTGGCAGCGTGCGCAACCGAGAGATCACGCGGTATGGGTCCTGGCTTTCGCCAGGACGACGGCCGAGGTTGTCGCGCGTCAGTGCAATCTCTCGGGCACAACGCTCACCCCGCCTTCGTCATCGTCTCCTTCACCGCCGCCACGAGCTGGCTGAGCGTAAACGGTTTTGGCAGGAAGTCGAACTGCTGGCCCTCGGGGAGGCTCTTCTCGAACGCATCCTCGGCGTAGCCGGAAACGAAGATGAATTTGATGTCCGGGTTCTTCTCCCGCATCGCCTTCAGCAGCGTCGGGCCGTCCATCTCCGGCATTACCACGTCGGAGACGACGAGATCGATCGCGCCGCTCTCCTCCTCCAGCACCTCCATGGCCTCGACGCCGTTCTCGGCCTCGACCACGGTGTAGCCGCGCGAGCGCAGGCCACGCGCGTTCAGGGCGCGCAGGCCCTCCTCGTCCTCGACCAAGAGGATGGTGCCCTGCCCGGTGAGATCGGTGCGCGGCTTGGCCTCGGCCGCCGGTGTGGCCTCCTTCGCGGCGCCATTGACCGCGCTGACCAAAGCTGCGGGCTGCTCGACCTGCACCTCCGGCTCAGCATGATGGCGCGGCAGGAAGATATGGAACGAGGTGCCCTGCCCCGGTTCGGAATCGACATAGATGAAACCGCCGGTCTGCTTTACGATGCCGTAGACGGTGGAAAGCCCGAGCCCGGTACCCTTGCCCACCTCTTTCGTCGAGAAGAACGGCTCGAAGATCTTGTCGCGGATGTCGGCGGGGATGCCAGTGCCGGTGTCGGCGACCTCGATCCGGACATAGTCGGCGGCCGGCATGCCCTTGTAGGCGAGCTTGCCCGCGTCTTCGGTGCTGACGTTTAAGGTGCGGATGATCAGCTTGCCACCATCAGGCATAGCGTCGCGCGCGTTCACCGCGAGATTGACGATCACCTGCTCGAACTGGGAGACGTCGACCTTCACCGGCCAGAGATCGCGGCCGTGGACGAGGTCGAGCTTGACCTTCTCGCCGATCAGCCGGCGCAGCAGCATGGTGAGATCGCTCAAGGCATCGCCGAGATCGAGCACCTGCGGCCGCAGCGTCTGCCGACGCGAAAACGCCAGCAGCTGCCGCACCAGCGTCGCGGCGCGCGTCGCGTTCTGCTTGATCTGCATGATGTCCTGGAACGACGGATCGGTCGGCTTGTGCGCGTTCAGCAGGAAATCGTTCGCCATCATGATGGCGGAGAGCACGTTGTTGAAGTCGTGGGCGATGCCGCCGGCAAGCTGGCCGACCGTCTCCATCTTCTGCGACTGGTTGATCTGGTTCTCCAGCGCGCGCCGCTCGGTGGTCTCGAGCATGTGCACGATGGCGGCTTCCGCCTCGTTCTCGGCCGCATCGACCGGCGTGACGAAGAACTGGCCCCAGCGCTCCTTGGTCCCCTCCAAGGCGACCTCGACCGGCGCGATGTCGGCCTGGCCTTCGGCGGCCTGGTTGATGGCCGCGATCAACAGGTGCCGATCGCGCGAATTGACCGCGCGGAAGATCGACTTGGAGGCGCTCTCGAGCCCGAGCGCCTGCCCGAGCTTGGCGTAGCGCGCATTCGCGCGCACGACGTTGCCGCCGCGGTCGACGGTCGCAATCGCCATCGGCGTGTGGTCGAAGAAGCGCATGAAGCGCACTTCGGCGGCGCGGTCGGGATCGCTGCGCTCGTCGCGGGCGCGGCTGATCACGAGCGTGCGCGACGGCCCCGGCGCACCGTCGGCGCCGAAGGCGAGCTTGTGATAGAGCCGCACCGGCATGGTCCTGCCCGTGCGCATGCGCAGGTCGATGTCGAAGACCTCGGTCTTCACCTCGCCCGGCACCGCCACGATCGAGGTCAATAGCGAGGCGCCGTCGCCGGAGACGATGTCGGTGAGCTTCAATCCACCCGAGCCGATCTCGGCGAGGTCGTAGTCCAGCCAGTTCGCCAGCGTCGCGTTGACATAGGCGAGCTCGCCGGCCGGATTGACCGAGAAGAAGCCGCAAGGCGCGTGATCGAGATATTCGATCGCGTGCTGGAGCTCCTGGAACACGTCTTCCTGGCGCTCGCGGTCGCGGGTGATATCGGCGATCGACCACACCGCATATTTCGCCTCGCGCTTGCCGGTGCCGAGCGGGCGCACCCGCATGCGCAGCCAGCGGCCCTGATTGCCGTCCTGGCCGGAGATGCGCACCTCCTCCTGCTGCCGCTTGCCCTCGCGGGCGGCTTTGAGCAGGCGGAACACGGCTTCGGAGACGTCAGGGTTGCCGATGAAGACGCGCTCGACGGGACGCACGTCCTGTGGGCCGGTGGCGCCGGTCAGCGTCAGATAGGCCGCATTGGAATAGACCACATGCCCGCGCGCATCGGTGACCGCGAGCCCGTCGAACGAGTGATCGGAGATGCGGGCAATGATGGGATCGTCGAGATTACGGTCGGCGAAGCGGATAATGCCGGCGGCGAAGGCGAACAAGTTGAACAGGCCGACCATCGCCAGCACGGCGAGGATGCCGAGGATATAGGGCTGCGCCTGCGCGCGCCCGAGCGTCATCAGCCCGACGGCGACCGCGACGAGGCCGGCGGCCACCAGCAGCACCAGCGCGATGCTACCCGAGCGCGGCGACGGCTCGTGCGCCGCTACGGGCTCGCGTGTGAGGTCGTGGTCGGTCTCAGCAGTCATCTCAAGCTGGCGCAGCCTGTCGGCAGAGAATCAACGCGCTACGGCGCGCACGGGGTCCTCCCTGCCTGAATCGGACCCAAAGGTGCAAGAGCGGCAGCAGCGAAAGGTACGCTGATTCCCAGATTACGGCCATTTCCGGTACTTTTCCGGCATTTTATCCCCGCCCGGCGCCGAATCCGCGCTTCAGCCGCATAACGTAGCCGATGACTTCGGCGACCGCATGGTAGTGCTCGGTCGGGATTTCCTGGTCGATGTCGACGGTGGCGTAGAGCGCACGGGCGAGCGGCACGTTCTCGACGATGGGAATATCGTGCTCGCGCGCGATCTCCCGGATCTTGAAGGCGAGGTTGTCGACACCTTTGGCGACGCAGATCGGCGCCGACATGCCGCGCTCGTAGGACAGCGCGACCGAATAGTGGGTCGGGTTGGTGATGATCACGGAGGCCTTGGGAACCGCCGCCATCATGCGCTTCTTGGCGCGCTGCTGCCGGAGTTGCCTGATTTTGCCCTTGATATGGGGGTCGCCTTCGGACTGCTTGAACTCTTCCTTGATCTCCTGGAGCGACATCTTCTGCCGCTGGAACCAGCTGCGGTACTGGAAGAAATAGTCGGCGATGGCGACGATCGCGAGCGCCGCCACCACCGCGCCGAGCAGGTGGATGGTCATGCTGGTGGTGGCGCCGAGCATCGCGGCCGGATCGAGCTTGACCATCGCCTCCATGCGATGGCGCTCCGGCCACAGGATCATGGTCATGACCACGCTGAGCGCGATCAGCTTGCCGAGGCCTTTCAGGAAGTTCGCCGCCGCCTGCTTGCCGAAGATGCGCTTGAAGCCGGCGCCGGGCGAGATCTTGCTGAATTTGGGTTTCAGGGATTCGGCCGACCACACCAGACGGTGCTGGAGCATGTTGCCGGCAATCGCCGCCAGCACCAGCATCAAGAGGGGCACGCCGATTGCCGTGAGCACGGCGAACTCGATCTGCTGCATCAGCGCGAGCAGAGCCTTGCCGTCGGTCTTGATCATCCAGGAATTGGCGAGCAGGTTGCGCATCGGCGTCAGCAGCCCGCTGCCGACCGAGCCCGAGAAGGTCGAGACCACCAGCGTGCCGCCCGCCATCATGAACCAGGTGTTGATCTCCTGGCTCTTGGCGACGTCGCCGCGTTCGAGCGCATCGTCAAGGCGCTTTTGCGTCGGGTCTTCTGTTTGACTCTCGGGATCGTTGTCTTCAGCCATCGATCACCTATTTGAGCGGCATCATCTGGTGCATGACACCGATGAAATAGTCGAGAAACGTACCCATCATCGCCGTGAGCACCACGGCGAGGACCAGAAAGCCCGCGAAGATCGAGAGCGGCACGCCGACGAAATAGACCTGCATCTGCGGCATCAGCCGCGCCAGCACACCTAACCCGATGTTGAAGACGAGGCCGAACACCAGAAACGGTCCGGAGAGTTGCAAGCCCAGGCGGAACGCGGCTGCAAAGGCCCGCGTTGCCAGCGAGGCGATGTCGCCGCTCGAGACGGTCTCGCCCGGCGAGAAGATCTTGTAACTGTCGTTCAGCGCCGCGATCACCAGATGGTGGCTGTCGGTGGCAAACAACAAGGTCACGCCCAGCATGGTCAGGAAATTGCCGACGAGCACGCCCTGCTGTCCCTGCGTCGGATCGACCGAGGTGACGAAGCCGAGCCCCATCTGCTGCGCGATCACGGAGCCGGCGACTTGCAGAGCCGAAAGCGTCACACGGGCGGTCGCGCCCAGCACGATGCCGATCGCGATCTCATGCAGCATCAGGACCAGGAGCGGCGCGAGCGAGCCCATGTCGACCTGATAGGCATTGCGGTGCAGGGGCAGGATGATTAGCGTGAGCAGCAGCGCGATCGACAGCTTGATCCGCGTCGGGATGTTGGTCTCACCCAGGCCCGGCAGCAGCATCACCATCGCACCGACCCGGGCGAAGGCGAGCATGAAGGAAGCGGCGAGCGCCGGCAGCAGCGAGACGTCGATGCGCATGGTTTACGCATCTTGCCTCAGCCGCCGATGATTCGCGACGAGATCCGCAGCATGTGGGCGTGGAGCGAGTCGGCCATGAACGGCAGCGCCAACAGCATCGTGGCGAAGATGGCCAGGATCTTCGGCACATAGATCAGCGTCTGCTCCTGAATCTGCGTCAGCGCCTGGAACAGCGATACGATGACGCCGACCACGAGGCCGACCACCATCAGCGGCGACGACACGATCACGATGGTCCAGATCGCATCGCGCGCGACGTCGAGGGTTTCGGGTCCGGTCATTGCAAACTTCCTTTATTCGTTCCTCGCCTCCTCACGCGCTTGAAGCGGTGCGAAGACCTATCCCCGTCATTGCGAGCGCAGCGAAGCAATCCAGACTGGCGCCTGCGGAAAGACTCTGGATTGCTTCGCTGCGCTCGCAATGACGATTGGGGCGAGCGCCATTCCCAAATCAGATCGGCATCTTCATGATGTCTTCATAGGCCGCGATCACGCGATCGCGGACCGAGACCAGCGTGGACACCGCGACATCGGTGTCGGCGACCGCCGTCACAACGTCCATCACGTTGGCCTTGCCGGCGGCCATCGCCACCGTCTGCGCATCGGACTTGCGGCCGGACTCCATGACGCTGCCGACAGCGTCTTTCAGCAGCGAAGCGAAGGATTGTCCGCTGGGCTCGCTGCCCTTGCCGGCGCCGCTATTCTCCAGCACGCGGGCGAGACTAGCGTAAGCATTGGCGGCGATTGTCGGTGATGCCATGGCTCAAATGTCCTGTTCAGCTCTTGAGGATGTCGAGCGTGCGCTGGATCATCCGGCGCGTCGCACTGATGATGTTGAGATTGGCCTCGTAGGATCGCTGCGCATCGCGCATGTCGGTCATCTCGACCACCGAATTCACGTTGGGATATTTGACGTTGCCGCTCGCATCCGCGGCCGGATTGTTCGGCTCGTATTTGACGCGGAAGCTGGACTGGTCGGGCTTGATCCTGCCGAGGGTGACGACCTGCGCCTCGAGCGTGCGGTCGAGCGCGGAAGAAAAGGTCGGCACCTTGCGCCGGTAGGGATCGCCGCCTGATGTCTGCGAGGTCGAATCCGCGTTCGCGATGTTCTCCGAGATCACCCGCATGCGCCCGGCCTGGGCCCGCAGGCCGGAGGTCGCGATCGTCATCGAGCGGGCAAAGTCGCTGCTGTCATTCGCCATGACGGGGCTCCTCTAGGTCTAGCCCTTGCCGATCGCGGTCTTGAGCAGATGCAGGCTCTTCGAATAGAGCGAGGTCGCCGCCGCGTAGTCCATCTGGTTGCTGGCGGCCTTCATCATCTCCTCTTCGAGATTGACGGCGTTGCCCGCAGGACGGGTCTCAAAACCCGCATTCTTGTTCTGGTCGAATGCGGAAGCCGCGCCTGACGGCGTCATGTGGGAGGCGCTGGTGCGGACAAGGGCCAGAAGCCCCATCGAGCCCGTGACGGCGCCGGTCTTGTCGAGCTTCGGCTCGACCAGGTCGCGCGGCCGGAACTTGGGGGTATCGGAGTTGGAGACGTTCTCGGACAGCACGCGCTGGCGCTCCTGGTGCCACTGCATCTTGGTCCGAAGCGCCGACAGCACCGGGAGGTCGTTGATGGACATCGTTGCGGCTCCTTCCGCCCCTTCCGGACCTTGAGGTCCGAAGCTAGGCAGAATTTGCCGCCTGTATGGTTAACAGCTGGTTAAAGATGTCACGGGCACTTGTTCCCCGATGGGACACGATATGCGCGCGTTGTGATTCGACGCTGCCAAAAGTGGCATTAACCCAACCGTTTGGCGGCGCGTATACAGGCCAAGAAGTCGTTTTGGATCGAGCGATTCATAGGTTATTAAGAGTTGGGGACGGCAAAACTTGCCGTGGAACATTAAGAGATCGCAGTTTGGGGCATCGTAGGCCGGTGGTTGGCGCGTCTGACCACGGGCACGAGAAAAGCGCCATTTGTCGGGGACAAGTATGCAAGGCAGCCCTATCACCTTCATCGTCGCGTTCATCGTCGTTCTGGCGTTGATCGGCGTCGCTGCATGGCTGGTTCGCCGATTCGCCGGCAGCCGGCTGGGCGCCAACACCCAGCGCGGCAGGATGCCTCGGCTCGCCGTGATCGATGCCGCCGCCGTCGACGGCCGGCGCCGCCTGGTGCTGGTCCGGCGTGACAATGTCGAGCATCTCCTCATGATCGGCGGCCCGACGGACATCGTCGTCGAGCCCAACATCGTTCGCGCCGCGTCCAGCCGCGACCAGCTTCCGCAGCGTCCCAGCGCCGCGGAACCGCCGCGCCTCGCCCCCATGCCCGATTCCGGCGGCTGGGCCGACGAAGCGCCGCGACCCGAGCTGCTGGATCATCCCGAGCCTCACATGCCCGAGCCGCCGCCGCGGCCCGCGCGCCCGTCCTTCGCCGATGAAGTGCGCCGGCCTGCGCCCGCTTTGGCCGAACGCCGCAGCGAGCCGCCGCTCGCCGGCTTTCCGCCCGAACCGATCGCGCCGCGACCCGAGCGTGAGCCACGGCCCGAGCCGTTGCCGCCGCGCATCGCCCGCGGCGAGCCGCCGCTGATGCCGCGCCCGCCGCGCCAGAGTGAGCCGCCGAAGATGCCGCCGGTGCGCGCCGAGCGCGCAGCCGCGCCGCCGCCTCCCCCCATTCCCCAGGCTCCGCCTGTTCCGCCACCGGCGCCGGCCGCTATCCCCTCGAGCGCCGAGCAGAATCTCGCCGAAATGGCTCAGCGGCTCGAAGCTGCCCTGCGCCGCCCAGCCGGCGAAACGGTCGCCCCTCCGGTTGCGCCGGAGCCGCCGGCCGCTCCCCCGCGCGCGGGACGCAGCGAGCCGCCGGCGCCACCGGCCCCGCCTGCAAAGCCCGCCGCGGAAAAGACCAGCTTTGAAAATCTCGAAGACGAGATGGCCTCGCTGCTCGGCCGTCCGAAGCCGTCTTCGTGAGGTTGCCGGCCCTCCCGCGTAGAGTTCTTTTCCTTTCTGTCCTGGTCGGCGCGGCCTCGCTCGCGAGGCTTGCGCATGCGCAGGACATCAGCATCAATCTCGGCGGCGGCGCTGGCGGTGGCGGCGTTACCGAGCGCGCGATCCAGCTCATCGCCCTGCTCACGATCCTGTCGATCGCGCCGTCGATCCTGATCATGATGACGTCGTTCACGCGCATCGTGGTCGTGCTGTCACTGCTGCGCACCGCGATGGGCACCGCGACCGCGCCGCCGAACTCGGTGATCATTGCGCTCGCGATGTTCCTCACCTTCTTCGTGATGGGGCCGGTCCTGCAGAAATCCTACGACGAGGGCATCCGCCCGCTCGTCGCCAACCAGGTCAGTGTCGAGGACGCACTTCAGCGCGCCTCGGTGCCGTTGCGCGGCTTCATGCAGAAGAACGTGCGCGAGAAGGACCTCAAGCTGTTCCTGGATCTCTCCGGCGAACAGCCGCCGGCGACGCCCGACGATCTCGCACTGCGCATCCTCGTCCCCGCCTTTATGATCTCCGAGCTGAAGCGCGCCTTCGAGATCGGCTTCCTGTTGTTTCTCCCCTTCCTGATCATCGACCTCGTCGTCGCTTCCGTGCTGATGTCGATGGGCATGATGATGCTACCACCTGCAACGATCTCGCTGCCGTTCAAGCTGATCTTCTTCGTCCTGGTCGACGGCTGGTCGCTGGTGGCGGGAAGCCTGGTGCAGAGCTACGGGGGGTGAGGCCGATGCATCCGCAGTCATGCCCCGCGAAGGTGGCATCCTCTCCGCTCCCAGCGATAGCCTCCGGCCCCTCCCCGTCATTGCGAGGAGCTCTTGCGACGAAGCAATCCAGACTGCCGCCGCGGAAAGACTCTGGATTGCTTCGCTGCGCTCGCAATAACGGAGGATGCGGCGCCGTTCCGGGCCGCGCTTCGCGCGGCAGCAGAGCCCTATCGCGTCATCTTGATCTGTCGCACGACCGGAATCGTGGGCAGCGAGCCGGTGTGGTCGGACTCGTCGTTGGCCTGCGGCGCGCTTGGGGCGCGGGCGGTGGCGTCGGGGAAACGCTGCTTCATCTCGCGCAGGAAGCCGTCGAGCGTATCGACGCTGGCAGCCAGCTTGGCGATCTCGGCGAATTCGGCGCTGGAGGCCGCGGCCGGCTTGCTCGCGATGTCGAAGGCGAGACGGTCGGCGCTCTCGCTCATCAGCGGCGCGTATTTCTCGCGGAAGCGTGACAGGCCGATCGAATCGTCGGCGAGCGCGTAACCGACTGCGGCGCGGATGATGTCGCTCTTCTCGACCGCATTGAGCGGCTTGAAGTCGCGGAATCGCTCGCCGTAATAGAGCTCGATCTGCTCGGCGGATTCGCGCCAGCGCCGCGCCGCCCAGAAGATGTCGGAGCGCAGGCGGAGCACTTCGCGCACGGAGACGTTGGAAACGATGTCGAGCGCGAGATCGTGACGGCCGACGTCGCTCTGCGCCCGCCCTTCCAGGAGCAGGCGCTGCTGCCTGAGCTCCCCGGAGAGGTCGCTGATGCGGCTCGCGCGCAGCGCGGTGATCGCCATGTCGGGCTTGCGGTTGGCCAGATAGATCATGGCAAGGCGCGCGGCGACCTGGGCGCGGGCGGCGCCTTCGAGGCGGTGATCGACCTGGTATTGCAGGAGCTCGGCGGCCTGGTCGAGCAGATCGATCGAGGCGAGACGGTCGGCGAGACGGCGGATCAGCTCGTCGCCGCGGCGGCCGATCGGCGTGAGGTCGCGGAACTCGTAGAACATCCCGAGCGCCTCGACCGGCGGCAGCTCGTCACCCTTGGGCCCTAGGAAGATCTGCGTGAACAGGTCGGAGGCGAGATCCTGCGCCTGGCGCGAGGCTTCTGCGTTCGGCTGCAGCTTCGTCGCGGTGCGCGCCGCCGTGAGCGCGTCCCGGTAGCGCCCGTTCTCGGCATAGAGCTGCGACAGCATCTGGAGCGTCTTGACCTCGATCGCATCGCCGCGCCAGGTCATCGACAGCGTCTCGAGCTCGCGCAGCGCTTCTTCCTTGCCGATCTCGTCGCGCTTCTGACGCAGCGCGACCTCGAGCTGCTTGGCCTCGGCCGCAGCCGGCCGGTCGCTTGAGGCGACCGCGAATTTGTAGTCGTCGAGCGCATCCTTGTCGTGGCCGAGCGCCTCGGCGAGCCGGCCGCGCAGCACGGCGAAGCCGGGCGCAGCCTCGGGCGAGACCCCGACTACCTCGAGCTCGCTGCGGCGCTTGGAGGCGCCGGCATAGTCCTTCACCTCGAGGGAGGCGCGCATCGCATCCATCGTCACGATGCGCTGGATGTCGAGCGGCAGCGAGGCGATGGCGAATTCGACGTTCTTGAATTTCTCGCGCGCGTCCGCCCATTTACCCTGGCGCGCATAGGCGAGCGCCTTCCAGAGCTGGGAATCGTGGCTGTTGCCGATCACGGGATTGGCGAGATCCTTCAGGCCCTGCGCCGGCCGGCCGATCAGGATGTTCGCGATCGCATGCATGATCAGCGCGCCGCTCTCCTCCTTGTTGAGGGGATCGCTCAGCATCACGTCCGTCACGGCCTTGGCCTCGTGATACATGGCGCGCGACATGTAGAACTGCGCGAGGTCGAGCCGCGGCAGCGAACGCAGCGCGGGATCGACCGCCGAGATCGCCGTCATCAGATCGCTCTGGCGCGTCCAGAAATTCTCCGACTGGCCCTTGCGCCAGCCTTCGGGGCTGAAGACCGGGCGCACCGCGGTCGGGGCGCGCTCGGCCGAGATGTCGACCGGCGACAGCGTCAGCCCGCCCTTCTTGCCGAGAATGACCTTGTCGGCGCCGACTTCGACGCCGACCTCGTCGGAGTTCGGCCGGATCGCGATGCCGTGCGCGGATTCCAGCAACGAGAGATCGACGAGGTCCTGCCGCTTGATGAAGCCGCGCACCGGCCGCTGCGCGGTGACGACATAAAGCGTGTCGCCGGCATCGGGATCGGTGAGCTTGTGCAGAACGCCCGGATTGGCGAAGGGGATCGCAATGTTGGCGAGCGCAGGATCGGTGATGTTGCGCGACATCATCAGCGGCAGCGGCGTCGCCTGGATCTTGTCGGCGAGCGTCAGCAGCCAGTTGGTCTCCTTGCCGACCTCCTCGCTCGTCAGCGAGTAGACCAGCGGACGGGTGAGGCGGATGCGAACCGCCTGTCCCTTGTCGAGCGGCACGCGACCGACCTCGCCGATCATCGCGCCGCCCTTGGCGCGGATCGCCTCGACATCGATCGGCCTCAGTGTATCGAACACCAGCCAGACCGTGTCGCCGCGGCGGAACGCCGCCGCAGGCGTTGCGACCTGAAGCGGGAACGTCACGCGCAGGCCGTCGCTGTCACGGCGCGCATCGACGCTGGCAACACCGGACTGCACCGCCGCCGGCGCCGACGCAGGAGCAGTCTTGGGAACTTCCTTGGCAGCTTCCTTGACTGGCTCTTTCGCAGCTTCCTTCACGGCCTCTTGCGGTGCTTCAGGGGCGGCTTCGGCAACGGGCGGCGCCGGCTTGGAGGCTTCCATGGGTGCTGCTGGAGCGTGCGCAGCCTCAGTCGCCGGCGCCGGCTTCGGCACTTCGATGGCCGGCATCGCGGCGGGCGCTTCCGGCTTCACCTCGGGCTTCACCTCTATCCTGGCTTCGCGCGCGATTGTCTCGGACGTCGGTGCCGCGATCTCGCGATGAGCGTCCTTCGGCTTCTCGGCCGCCGGCTTTTCAGGCGCAGGCCCAGGTCCGTGACCCGCGGGCTTGAGCTGCGCGATCGCCGCCTCGGGCGTCGCCGCCGCCCTGCCCCTGTCCGGCTGGAAGGCGATGTCGACGACGTAGTTCTTCTCGTCGCGGAACGAATGCACGTCGGAATCGCCGATCAGCGCGATCTCGACACTGGTCTGGTCGATGTCGGCCTTCTGCTTGATCGAGGCGACGTTCGGCGGCGCGGCGACGACCGCGTCCGCCAGATCGAAATTGAGGTTGGCGTTGAACGCGAGCGTGAGCTTCTGCTCATTGAGCACGGAGGACACGCCGACGCCGTCGGGCATCTCGAACACGAAGCGGACGAAGGTCGGCTGCACCGAGGCGCGGACGCGGATCTGCGGACGCTTCTTGGCCTCGGCGGCGGCGCGCTGCGCACGCAGCGCACGCTCGGCGACGCGGGCGCGCTCGGCCAGTTCCTTGACCACTTCCATCGGCAGGCTCGGCGGCGGCCCCTTCCACCCCTCGGGCAAGAGGTCGATGAAGGTGCGCTCGCCGGCATTCATGGTGTTGACGGTGACCCGGCGCGCCAGCGATAGGCGGATGGCGCCGCCATCGGGATCGCGCCGTGCGGAATTGACATAGTCGGGCGCGCCTTCCGGAACGCGATCGACGGGTACGTCGACGGGCCGATCGAAACGGATCACGAGAATGGAGCCGGCCGTGGTCACCTCGGAGGGAACGTCCTCGCCGAGCTTGATCACGAGACGGGCAAAACCGCCGCCCGCGGAAAAGCTCGCCTCGCCCCTGACGGGATCGGCCGCCCGGGCAGGCGCCGCGAAGCCGATCAGCAGGCAAGCCGCGAGCACAGGCACCTTGCGGACATGACGCGACAATTGCCGCGCCAGGGCGCGGGCTCGCGTCAACAATCCAGCGGCAGCCTCTCGCGCCAATGGCGGCATTTCTTCCGGTCCGACAATCCATGCCGGCAATGGCGCCGGCCGGTGCCGTCGACTGTAGGTCTCGCCAATTAAGGACTTGTTAATGCTATATCTTGATTTGCTCTGGGGGCAGCACGCGGTGCCGGATCGAGCGTGGGCAGGTCCGCCAGCTTTGGATTTGAGAGGCAGGCGGTTAAGGAGTTGTTAACACCTGCACAACAGCGCTGCCGCGATCGGTCAATCGTTCGACGGCACTCCATAGCGGGCAAAGTTCTCGCGGATTGCAGCGTCGATCCGTCTTGCCGCCGAAATATCGCTATCGCCGCCGGCTCTGTCGCCGAGCTTGAGCCTGGCGACCCCGCGGCCGTAGAGCGCGCTCGCAAGCTTGGGCGCGAACCGCAGCGCTGAGTTGTAGTCATCGATAGCCGCGGAGAGTTGCCCCATTTTCAGATTTATCAGAGCTCGCGAATCGTATGTTGCGGCGTTGTTTGCTTCCGATCGAAGCGCCCTGTCGCAGTCGTCCAGCGCAGCCTGCAAGGCGCCGAGGACGGCTCGAGCCCAACAGCGTCCGCTCCACACCGCCTCCAGATTCGGATCAAGGCGAATTGCCTCGTCATAGTCCTGCGCTGCACGCTCGTACGCATTCCTCTTCAGGTAGGCTGCCGCACGGTTGGCAAAAGCAGCCCCATAGTTTGGGTTCAGCTTGAGCGCCTCCTCAAAAGCGCCCAGGGCCAGGTCGTGCGCGCCCTTCCTCAGATAGGCCACGCCGAGGTTGTTGAAGGCTTTGGCATAATTTGGATTAAGCCTGGTCGCTTCGACGAAGTCCTTGATCGCGCGTTCGTAGTCGGTTTTGGCGCTATAGGCATTGCCCCTGTTGTTGTGGGCGACAGCGAAGCCGTTCGCAGTCCCCTCGCCCGCATCGATAAACGCCGTGCAGCCATCGATCCGAGCTTCGGGCGACACGCGATCTGAGCCGTTACACAGTTCAACATTCTTGAGGGAGCTGCCCTTCTCCGGCTTCTGCGCCAAGGCCGACGAGCCGGACAGCACGATGATGAGAATGAGCATCACGGCCTTGATGACACTGGCTGTTGCGATCATTTTCACAGCAGGCGTCCAACTCCGAGAACGAACGAAGCGCTAATCCCAGTCTTCTCTGCCCGGCTGCGTTGCGGCGGCATCACGGCGGCTTAGGCCAAGCAAAGTTCTCAGCATCCCCGACAGATGTTGAGCCTGCGGTTGCTGCTTCGATCGGGCCCTGGCGCCGCGGACGCCGGCGGCTTCTTCAGGAGCTTACTTTCGCCCTCTTCGATCAGGGTCGAAAACTTGACCGACCCATCATCCGAAATCTCGATATGCGGCGTCGTGCCTCGAATCCCTAGCGTGGCGACGGGAGTCTCGACCTTCATGTCGCCGGTCTTTGCGACGCTGCCAGCAACGAAAGTGAACGTTCCCTTGGCGAGATTGAACAGGGTCGCATTGGACTTGCCGTCCGGTTCATACACGTAATGATCCAACACCATACGGGCGTTGCTCGATAGATTGAACGAGGTGCCATCGGTAAAGTTGATGCCGACTCGGCCGTCGGCCCCGGTCCGCACCACGTCACCGAGATACACGGGATCACCCGTGTTGGCCCGACCGGGCTCACCCGAGACATTCGCCTGAACGATCACTGCGCCCGCATGTTCGATCGTGACCGAGCCTGTGGCCGCCACCACCTTGCCAATGGGTTTGGATGACGAGTCAGCGACGGCGGGCTTAGCGGAATCGATTTGCGCTCGAGCGGCACTCGGCAAGAAACTGGCAAGCGCCAAAACGAAGCTGGTCACCAATGCGGCTGTCGTAGGTCTGCACATGATCCCCCCTTTCTGAGAAGGATCTGTCGCTATCGTTGGCCCATTTTTGAACCGCGAAGCGCAGCTGCAATAAAATATAATTGTTGTTTAATCTTCTCGACCGGCCTAATTTATCCTCAACGTTAAGTAAACGCCACATATTAAATACGTCTCGTTTGTCAATTTAATCACATTGGCGGGAGGGGGCACGGCGGGAATGGCGGTACGCGTCGCTGTACCCCGCGCAATGCGTCTCTCTCTCTAAAGCAGACTTGATTATTTCGGCGGGCAAGCCTTCGGGCTGCCAGCGCCCAGGATATTTTGTCCATTGGCGAGGGCGCCCCGAGCAAGTCCCTGGCAGCACGCCGAGCCTGAATCGATCACCCAGGCGAGGTCGAACCATGTCAGTTGCGTCCGACATCCAGGTTGGTAACGGGGCCGCCACGTCCCTGCCCGTCCAGATCATCGGCCACATTCATACGGTGATCGGTTGCGGTACGCTCACGCGAGCGAGCGGCGTCGCCACACAGGCCGTAGCTGGTGCGCCTGTTTACAGGGCCGACGTGATCGAAACCGATGCCGACGGACAGATCACACTTCGCTTCATCGACGGTACTCTTTTCAACATCTCCTGCGGCACTCACGTCGCGCTGAGCGACTTCGTCTTCGAAATCGAAGGCATGTCACATGCAGCGTTGTTCGACGTGACCCGAGGGAGCTTCAGTTTCGTACTGGGCCGGCTGGCAGAAGCCGGGTCTCTCCGGCTGAATACGCCGATTGCAGGCATTCGCACCCGAGGCCATGCGGGCGGTTTCGGGATGCTGACGCTTGCAGCACTGACTTTCTCGGCCGCGCAAAATGCCGAGGCCGCGGATCCGGATGTCACAGTCCTGGATGACGACTCCATCACCTACAAGGATCTTGCGCACGGCGCATTTGAGCTCGTGACCAAGGAACCGATCCCACGACACATCATCGTCGAAGATCCTGGTGAGACGATCATCCTCAAAAAAGTGGGATCCAGCATCAGTGTCAACCAGGTCACGAACACTGCCGCTCGGATGGACGAGTTGCGTGCCGAGCAACAGGACGTGCTCGCCAATCTAGCACAAGGGCAAGGGCCGCATGGCTCGAGCACGCCTCCCTTCGTCAAATCCCAGCTGCTGCAGCCGATCAACTTCGTTCCGCCTGACGCGCCGGAGCTGCAGACGTTGCCGACTGTGTTGCCATTCGCCATTATCGAGCCTCTGGGACGTCTACCGCCGACGCTCAGCACCGGAGCCGGGCCCGCTGAACTCGACACGGTGGTGTTTGACACATTCACTGCGACGACAGGGACTTTCAGTGCCAGTAGCACCAACGGCAGCGGCCAGCTGATCTTCGGCGTCATCGGGGCGAGCGCCGGCAATACGGTCCTGAATGGAGTGACGTACGATCTGTCGAAGACAAGCCCCTACGGGACACTCTATGTCAACAGCACGAGCGGCGCCTATACGTTCGTGCCTGATGACGCCGCAATCAACGCGCTGAAGGCGCCCACGACCGACGGTTTTGTTATCACGGTCTCCGATGGAGATACCACCGTCAATCAGACCTTCACGATCACCATCAACGGTGTCAACGACGCCGCAATCATCTCCGGCACCACGACTGGATCGACGATCGAGGCTGGCGGCATCGCCAACGAAACGCCAGGCGCGCCAATTGCGACCGGCACCCTCACCGACACCGACGTCGACGATCCGCCTAATACGTTCACGACGGTGAGCTCGCCAACAACGAGCGCCGGTGGCTATGGCACCTTCACGATGACGGCGGCCGGCGTGTGGACCTACACCTTGGACAACGGCAACGCCGCTGTGCAGGCGCTCAATGCCGGCGACACACTCATCGACAGCTTTACGGTGACCACGATCGGAGGCACCGCCCAGGTGGTGACGATCACCATCCACGGAGCGAGTGACGCGGCGGTCATCTCCGGCGCGACGACCGGCACAGTGATCGAGGCTGGCGGCATCGCCAATGCAAACCCCGGCACGCCCACCGCGACCGGCACGCTCACCGACACCGATGTCGACACGACCGCAAATGCTTTCACGGCGGTCGGCTCGCCAACGGCAAGCGCCGCCGGCTACGGCACCTTCACCATGACGGCAGCGGGCGTGTGGACCTACACCCTCGACAACGCCAACGCTGCAGTGCAGGCGCTCAGTGCCGACCAGACACTGACCGACACGTTCACAGTGACCACGCTCGACGGAACCGCCCAAGTGGTGACGGTCACCATCCATGGCAGCAACGATGCTGCCGTCATTTCCGGCACCACGGCCGGCTCGGTGACCGAGGCCGGAGGCGTTGCCAACGCGACACCAGGGGCGCCGAGCGCAACGGGCACGCTGGTTGCTGCCGACGTCGACAATGCGTCCAATACCTTCACAACCGTGAGTTCGCCCAAGGCAAGCACGAGTGGCTATGGCACTTTTACAATAACCGCCGCCGGCGTGTGGACCTACACGCTCGACAACGCCAACGGCGCGGTGCAGGCGCTCAATGTCGGCGGCACGCTCACTGACAGTTTCACTGTCACAACCCTCGACGGCACGCCGCAGGTGGTGACGATCATCATCAATGGCACCAACGACGCGGCCATCATTTCGGGCACGACAACCGGCTCAGTGATCGAGGCAGGAACTTTCTCGCCCGGCGCTCCCGTCGCGACCGGCACGCTCACCGATACAGACGTCGACAACGCGCCGAACACCTTCACCGCTGTCTCTTCGCCTACTGCGAGCGACGACGGATATGGCACCTTCACCATGACGGCGGCCGGCGTATGGACTTACACACTCGACAACAACAATAGCGTGGTTCAGGCGCTCGATGTCGGCGACACGTTGACCGACACTTTCACGGTAACTGCCATCGATGGCACGACCCAGGCGGTGACCATCGCCATCCATGGCGCCAGTGACGCAGACCCCAACGATTTTGATAACCTGGCGACCGGATCCGTCGTGATCTCCGATCCCCCCAACGTGTATGGAACGCCGGGGAGCGAAACCATCGCGGGCGGCGGCGACACAGGTCAGATCATCTACGCGGGGGCCGGCAGCGATACCGTCAATGGCACCGGCAAAGCGGACGTTCTCTACGGAGGCTCCGGCAATGACACGATCAAAGGCAACGATGGGGATGACGTCATCTACGGGGGCTCGGGCAACGATACGATCAACGGCAACAATGGCAGCGACACCATAATCGGTGGATTTGGTGCGGACCAACTCACCGGCAGCAATGGGAACGACCGTTTCGCTTATTTGTTCGTAGCCGATTCCAACGCAAGCCAGTTCGACACCATCACCGACTTCGCCTCGGGGGCCGATAAGATCGACTTGACCGCTCTTGGCGCGCTTGGGTTCGTCATCTTGGCTTTGAGCTCAACCAGCACGGCCGTGCCGGCACATACCATCGCCTGGCTCTATGACAGCGCGGCGAATGAAACCATCGTGTACGTCAATCCAACGGACCAGACCTTGCACATCGGCGATTCCGGTCTGCTCGAAGTCCATTTGCAGGGAATTGCAACCATCGACGCGTCGGACTTCATCCTGGCGCCGGCTGCGGCACCTGTGATGGCGGCCGCCAGCGAACTGCTCGACCTCACCGCAACCGCGCAGAGTGACGCGACTGCCGTGACGACGACCACCTCCGAGGTCTCCTCCGATTCCGGGAGCGGCGACGGCACGATCTCCGCCGATGGGAGTTCCACAATCCAGTCAAGCGAGGCGACCTACAGCCTGAATTGGAGCTGGGACCAGACCGAAGGGACCGAATATTCCAGCCTCTCCAGTTCAGACGACGTGCAAATGTACGCGACCGAAACTGCGGTAGCTCCCTCAGCCAGCGGACCGTCTACGATCTTGCAGCACATGGCCGCACCGACGGAGGTCAGTTTTGTCTTCAGCCACTTGGCGGCGCCCGACACGACGGCTGGCAAAGATGGCGCGATTTCCGGAAGCGGTCAGATGCCTGACATCGCCATCGCCGCGCTGAATTTTGCCCACAACGCCGCCGAACTGCACGCCGGGCACGGGCTTGCGCTGGGGAGCGAGGCTGGCAATCACGGCGTCTCGCCCCCGGGAAACGCCGCCCAGGCGCCTGGTCATCCCAGCGATGACACGGCAAAGACGACGCTCAACCCCGGCCTACTGAAGTCATCGACGGCTGGCGCCAACCATTCGCCCTCAAGCGAGGCGGCCGAGCAGCACGACCCGCCCCATGGAGCGTCCGGGCTAAAGCCCGCCAATCCGCAGCAGCTCGGCGACTCGTTCCAGTTCAAGGATGACGCTTCGCAGCGTTCACAGCACAGCGCGGGGCTGGATCATCTCTCAGACCTCGCCGGTCATCACGACCACGCTGGGACATTCCACGGGTCCGAGCTGGCGTCCGTGCATGAAACATCCCCACCTGATGTTGATCCAGCTTACGGAGCAGGTACAGTTCAGGGCCATGTGTTGCACGATCTGGTCGTGTGACGCCCGCAAGCCGATGGCGTCTTCAGTGTCGATTGCCGGCGCCATCCGGCGCGGAGGAGCTCTCTTGACCGAGAGAAGATTCATCATCGTTGCCGTCGTCGCCCTCGGGCGGCGCTGCATGCTGATGGCTTAGCGCGGATGTCCAGGCGAACGTCATCGCCGCTAGGAGGAGCCTGTTGACGGCCTCGATTACGCGTTCTGCTGCGGACGAGTAGTTCATGGCCTCCTCCTCCTGCGCTGCTGATTGCGAATGGCCGAAGCCTACGACGGCGCCTTGGGCGTCACTGTCCGCCACTTCACACCTGCGCGCGTCAACTCACCGCAGCCTCAGAAGATGCCACCTGCCGCAGCTGCATCCGCAACGGGAGCTGGATGTGCTGCCTTGACGAGTTGCTGAGCACGCGCACTCACAACCTTCGAGGCGTTGCGCTTCGCACGCGACTCTGAATCAGATGTGATCTCGGCGATACGAATCGATTGGTTAGCTTTGGGGGTAATCAATGAGCGGAGAAGCCGGTTGCATTGTGTGTAGCAGGGCAAGAGCGGTCGTAGCGATCGTTCCGATCGCCAGAGGATATGCCCTGAAAGTATATGAATGCTCCTGTTGCCATAGCACGCTGCAGCTCGTGACTCGGGTCACAAAGGCCGCGCTGATCAAGCAGCAGCTCAAAACTCTTCCTCGCGTTGAGAAGCCGTTGCGCCCGCCTGTTCGCAGGGCGCAACAGGCGTTTGCGAACTAGACACGCAAGGCGTCTCAATTCGGCTTTTGCGTCGGCTTGCCGTCGATCTTGGGCAGATCGCCGGCCAAGGCGGACTGATCCCCGCCGCCATTAGCCCGGCGGGCCATTTCGACCGTGAGCCGCTCGGCGGCCTCGGGCGACATTAGCCCGAGGATGTCCGACATCTTCCGCGGCGCGATGGCCGAGGCGATCTCGATCAGCACGCCCATCTCGAGCCGGTCGAACACCCGTGCGGCATCCTTCGGCTTCATGCCTTCATACATGGTGACGAGGCCTTTCATGCGCTGGGCTTCGGCCGCCTTCTGCTCGGCCTGGGTCGCGGAGATGCGGGTTTCCACCGCCTTCATCTCCTCGACCTTGTTCTCGATGCGCTTCTCGGCCGATTTGAGCAGGCTCTCGCGGATGTCGATCTCGCGCTGGCGGGCCTCGATCTCCTGGCGGCGTGCCTGCAACCGCTCGAGGATCGCGCGCTCGGAGGCCGAGACCTGCGGCTGGGCCTCGTCCATCTTGACCACGGTGCCTTCGGGCTTGGTCTCGGGAGCAGCCGGTTTCGGCGCCTCCTTCGGCGCGCCATGGGTCGATCCGGTGATATCAGGGTCCTCGCGACCGGTCGGGAAGTTCAGATTCTCCTGCGCCCAGGATTTCTTGGCCTGGTTCGGCTTGTAGTCGAACACATAGCCGCCATTGATCACGAGACCCGCGACCTTCAGCGTCGCGAGACCTGCGACGGCGACTAGGACGACCGGGATGACGCGGATGTTACGAAAGGACTTCATACCCTGACTTTATGCGGCAAGGCCGTTGGATCGTCGGCGCTCGGAGAAAGCTTCGGCCGCCGCCGCCACCGCCTTCGCCGACGAAGGCTTGGCCGCGGGCGCGGCAACCATTTCCGGATTGGTCACGGGGCGCGCGGCGATCGCGATCTTGGACAGGCGCCGCACCACGTTGTCGGCTTCGCCGAGCTGCTTGTAGAGCTGGTCGGACATCTGGGTTGCCGCCGCAAGCTGGCTGCCGAGGTTCTCGTTGACGTCGCGCACGGCGAGCTTCAGCCCGCCTATCGCGCGCTCGGCGATCTCGGTCGCGGTGATCAGCTCGCCGATCACCGCCTTCAGCGAATGCTCGTCCGCCTTCAGCCGCGTCAGGCGCTTGTTGAGCATGACGCAATAGACGATCGTCAGCATCAGCAGGATAGCCACCAACGACTCGATCGCCATTCCCAGGGAGTGGTTCATGGGGCCTCCATCATCTTGTTCTGCTCGTCCACCTTCTCGAACATCGCAAGTGTCGTACTTGGCTTGCGCAGGGGTTTCGTCACGCGGATCGCGACGCGGTCGCCGACCCGGCCCATCCGCCCTTCGGTCAGCGTGACGCTGCCGCAGCGCACCGACACGTTGGCATCCGCGCGCATCTCGAGCGGCAGCGTGTCGCCGACCTTGAGCCGCATCAGCTGCTTGAGTGGAATGTCGGCCTCGTAGAGCACGGCATCGACGGCGATCTCGGCCTGCACGATCTCGGTGGCGAAATGCCCCTCCCAGACCGGGTCGCGGCCGAACTTTTCGCCCATGAACATCTGGAGCAGGACGCCCCGGATCGGTTCGATGGTCGCATAAGGCAGCAGCAGCTCGATGTTGCCGCCGCGGTCTTCCATGTCGATGCGCAGGCGCACCAGGATCGCGGCGTTGGCGGGCCGGCTGATCGCGGCGAAACGCGGATTGGTCTCGAGCCGATCGATCGTGAAGGTCACCGGGGATAGCGGCCGGAACGCCTGCTCGGCGTCGGCCAGCACCACCTCGACCAGCCGCTTGACCAGCTCGGTCTCGATCGTGGTGTATGGCCGCCCCTCGATGCGGAGCTGGCTCGTCCCGCGGCGACCGCCGAGCAGCACGTCGATCATCGAGTAGATCAGGTTGGAATCGACCGTCGCCATGCCGAAGTTTTCCCACTCCTCGGCCTTGAACACCGAGAGCACGGCCGGCAGCGGGATCGAGTTCATGTAGTCGCCGAAGCGCACCGAGGTGATGCGGTCGAGCGAGACTTCGACGTTGTCGGAGGTGAAATTGCGCAAGCTCGTCGTCAACAGCCGCACCAGGCGGTCGAAGACGATTTCGAGCATCGGCAGACGCTCGTAGGAGACCATCGCCGAATCGATGATCGCGCGAATGCCGGAATGGTCGTCGAGCGTGACATCGCCGACGGTGAAGCCGAGGAGATTGTCGATCTCCTCCTGCGACAGCACCCGTTCGCCGGAGTTCTTGCCGGTGCCGAGATCGCGGCTGCCGTCCTCGACCATGGCGGCCCATTGCAGGGCCATGGTCTCGGATAATTCGTTCTCGGCGGCAGCCTTCGCGGCCTCCGCAGGATCCTCGGAATCGAGCGAAGCCTCCCATTGGGCGGCAATCGCATCCTGGTCCATCTGCTCGTTGCCGGCCATGGTGCTAGCTCACTACCCTCACTGCACCACGACTTCCTTGAACAGCACCGCGCTGACCTGGATCGGGGCGACCGCCGCGTTGACGCGCTTGGTCAGCTCCTCCTTGAGGCGGAAGATGCCGGCGGAACCGTTGAGGTCGGAGGGGCGCAGTTCGCGCACATAGGTCTGGAAGAGGTCGGTGACGCGCGGCATCGTCGGCTTGATCGCCTCGATCTGCTTCTCTTCCTTCAGCTCCAGCACGATCTTCAGCCGCAGATATTGCACCCGCTCGCCGGGCGCGCCGGCGAGGTTGACCATCATGTCGGGGACGTCGACGAAAGCCGGCGGCTTTGGCGGCGGCGCCGCCTCGGCATGGTGCTCGTCATCGCCGTGACGGAAGAAGAAGAACCAGGTCGCAGCACCGCCGCCGAGGACGGCGAGCAGGCCGACGGCCATGATGATGAGCTTGAGCTTGTTCTTCGGCGGAGCGGCTTCCGCGCCCTCGGCGGCTGCACCGCCTTCCGCTTCGTTCTCTGCCATAGTCGCCGCGCCCGGATCTCTCAAAGGGGTCGATAGAGCGAAGCCTCAGACAGTGACGCGATACAAATGCCCCCGGCGCAATGCGCTCCTCTTCATGGCAAACGCTACGGTAATAATGGTTAACGGAATCTTTCGATTGGGCCTCCGCTAGGAAAAATCTGCCGGGCAAACATGGCTAACAGAACCTTTCTGCCGCCCTCCCGCGCCCCGAGAATTCATCAACAATTTGAAATTACACACTTTTTCGAGTTGGCACGGCTTTCGCTGAGAAAGAGCCGAGACCTGACGGTTTGGGAGAACCAGACGGTCTCGTTCACGGGGTCCGCCAAGGCGCTTGGGAGAGCGAGGTGGCAGATCTCACTCAGGGGAGATTTCCGATGCAGAACGCGCTTCTGATCGGCTTGTCACGGCAGATGACGTTGGAACGGCAGATGGATGTCATCGCCAACAACGTCGCCAATGCCAATACCAACGGCTTCAAGGCCGACCATTCGCTGTTCGAGGAGTTCCTCAACTCGAACGCGCGTGAGGACAATTTCATCGGCTCCGACCGCCGGGTCTCCTATGTGCAGGACCGCGGCACCTTCCGCGACGTCGGCCAGGGGCCGATGGAGCCGACCAACAACCCACTCGACATGGCGATCGACGGTAACGCCTATTTCGCGGTGCAGGCCAATGGCGGCGAGCGTTACACCCGCGACGGCAAATTCTCGCTCAACAGCACCGGCCAGCTCGTCACCTCCGACGGCAACCTCGTGCTCGGCACCGCCGGCCCGATCACCTTCCAGCCGACCGACCACGACATCAACGTCGCACCCGACGGCACCATCACGGTGCTCGAGGGCACGGCGAAGACCGACTCGATCCGCGGCAAGATCCGCATGGCCACGTTCGACGATCCGACCAAGCTGACCAAGCTCGGCGCCAACCTCTATGACGTAGGCTCCGCCGTCCCGCAGGCCGACACCAAGTCCAGCGTGCGCCAGGGCTACGTCGAGAAGTCGAACGTCAACGCCGTTGGCGAGATGAGCCGCATGGTGGAAGTCATGCGCAGCTACACCGCCATCGCCAATCTGCTCCAGCAGCAGAGCGACCTCCACAAATCGGCGATCGAGAAGCTCGCCGACGTTCCGGCCTGATTGAGGGAGAACTGACATGCAGGCGCTTCACACCGCAGCGACCGGAATGGCGGCACAGGAACTCAACGTTCAGGTGATCTCCAACAACATTGCCAACCTGCGCACCACTGGCTTCAAGAAGCAAACCGCGGCGTTCCAGGATCTGATCTACGAGCACGTCCGCCGCGTCGGCGCGCAGTCGTCCGACCAGGGCACCATCCTGCCGGTGGGCGTCGACATCGGCGGCGGCGTCAAGACCGTCGGCACGCCGCGCAGCATGACGCAGGGCACGCTGTCGCAGACCGGCAACGATCTCGACCTCGCGGTCTCAGGCGAAGGCTTCTTCAAGATCCTGATGCCCGACGGCACCTACCAGTACACCCGCGACGGCACCTTCCAGATGGACAATCAGGGCCGCATCGTCACCGCGCAAGGCAACCCGGTGCAGCCGACGATCACGATCCCGAACAACGCCTCGGGCCTGACCGTCAACGTCCAGGGCCAGGTCTCGGTGACGCTGCCGCGCTCGTCGACCTCGACCATCCTCGGCCAGATCGGCCTGACCCGCTTCATCAACAAGGCGGGCCTCCAGCCCGTCGGCAGCAATCAGTTCACCGAGACGCCTTCCTCCGGCCCGCCCCAGGACGGCACCGCGACGGCCGAAGGTTACGGCAACATCACGCAAGGAAGCCTCGAGCAGGCCAATGTCGACGTCGTCTCGGAGATGAGCGACCTGATCGCGGCCCAGCGCGCCTACGAGATGAACGCCAAGGTGATCAGCGCCGCCGACCAGATGATGCAATCGACCACGGCGCTGTTCCGCTGAGGTGATGACGATGATCCGGACCACCCTCGCCACGATCTCCGCTCTTCTCGCGCTGGCACTGCCGGCGGCGGCAGCCGACGATTTCATCGCAGCGCCGACGCTGCGCGCGAGCGTCAGCGTGACCTCGGACGTGGTGCGGGTCGGCGATCTCATCGACAACGCAGGATCGGCCGCGCTGATCCCGGTCTACCGCTCGCCCGATCTCGGCACCACCGGCACGCTGACGGTCGCGCAGGTATTGTCGGTGCTCCGCGCGAAACAGGTGATCGGCGTGATGACGGGCGATATCAAGGAGGTCCAGGTCACCCGCCTCGCCCGCACGCTCGTCAGCAAGGACCTCGAAGCCGCGGTCGCCTCCACGCTCGAGCGCCGCTTCGGACTTGGCGACGCCGCCAACATCACGGTCACGTTCGACCGCGGCATCTCCGACATGCGGCTCGACGCCTCCAACACAGGTGCGCTCCAGCCGGTCTCGACCCGCTATGACGCCCGCAGCGGCCGTTTCGACGTCGCCTTCGAGATCAACAACGACAACAATCCAACGCCGACCAAGCTCCGCTTCACCGGCACCGCGATCGAGACGGTAGAAGTGGCCGTGCTGACGCGCGACATCGACCGCACCGAGCTCCTGAAATCCTCCGATGTCTCGCTGGAGCGCCGGCCGAAGGCCGAGGTCACCGGCGAGCCCGCTTCGCGCGATCGTACCGTCGGCATGCAGCTGCGCCGGCCGATGCGCGCGGGCATGCCGATCCGCGTCGCCGACATCGTCAAGCCCGACTTCGTGGTGCGCGACCAGACCGTCACCATCATCTACCAGGTGCCCGGTCTCTATCTCACCACGCGCGGCAAGGCGATCGAGAGCGGTGCCGAGGGCGACACCGTCAGCGTGCTCAATCCGCAATCCAAGCGCACGCTGACCGGCGTCGTCACCGGCCGCGGCCAGGTCACGGTCCAGGGCGCAAGCCAGTCCGCACCGATGGCGCCCGCGGTCGAGCAGACCTCGTCGCTCAAGCGTGACGATGTGCCGGCGGCCGCAGCCCTGGCGCAGAGCCTGATCCAGGCGCCGGCGTCTCCCGCCCAGATCGCACAAGCCCAGATTCCGCAAGTTCGCGTCTCGCAAGCTCCAGCCAAGTCAGAGTAAGTCATGTCTCCGTTCAGTTCGGCTTCCCGTCTTCGTCGCATCGCGATCTCTGCCCTGCTGCTCGCAACCTGCGCGCTGGCGAGCGGCTGCTCCTCGATCGACCGCCTGTCGCAGATCGGCGAGCAACCAAAATTATCGGCGATTGACAATCCGACGACGCAGCCCGGCTACAAGCCGGTGCAGATGCCGATGCCAAAGCCGGAAGTCGCCTCCTACAATCCGAACTCGCTGTGGCGTAACGGCAGCCGCGCCTTCTTCAAGGACCAGCGCGCCCGCCAGGTCGGCGACCTCCTGACCGTGACCGTGAACATCACGGACAAGGCCAACCTCTCCAACGAGACCCAGCGTAGCCGCACCAGCAAGGAAGACTCAGGGATTACGGACTTCATCGGCAGCCAGACAGTCACGCAGCCGCTCAAGGTTCTCCCCGGACGTCTCCTCACTACTGACTCGACGTCCTCGGCCGACGGCAAGGGCTCGGTCAACCGCCAGGAAGCGTTGCAGACCAACGTCGCCGCGGTTGTGACGCAGGTGCTGCCGAACGGCAACCTCGTGGTCGAGGGCAAGCAGGAGATCCGTGTCAACTACGAGATCCGCGAGCTCGTGGTCGCCGGCATCGTCCGCCCCGAAGACATCCAGAGCGACAACACCATCGATTCAAGCAAGATCGCGCAGGCCCGCATCGCCTATGGCGGCCGCGGCCAGATCATGGACGTGCAACAGCCGCGCTACGGCCAGCAGGTCATGGACGTGCTGCTGCCCTTCTAAGCCTTCCTCAAGAGCTCCCACATCGTGTTCGCGAACCTAGGCGCGAACGACGATGTACGACGCGGCCCTCGCTAGCTCCCCTGGCGAGGGCCGCATGTATTTTGCGAAAGGCGGCTGCGAGCCCATGGCTTTACGGCCAGTTGGTGCACTCAAGCTCGGCCTCAGCCTCGGTCATTGCGAAGCAATCCAGACTGTCGCCGCGGAAAGACACTCAGTTGATTGCTCAAGCAGCGGCTTGCCGCGACGAGCCGCGCCGCGGCTTCTGACGCACGACCAAATCGACCTTGTAGTCCAGCCGATCCAGGCAGCGCACCAGACGTTCGATCGAGAACTTGCCGACACGCCCGGTGACAAGGCTGGAAACGTCGGGCTGCTTCAGACCCAACAAAGCTGCGGCCTTTGCCTGAGTGAATTTCCGACGCTTGAGGATATCGCGAATTTCACGAACGAGCTTGGCCTTGAGCAGTTCCTCCTCGGGATTGGCAAAGCCGAGATCAGCAAACACATTATCGCTGCCGACTGTGATGTTCTTGTCATCGCTCATTTGCGGTCTTCCTTGACGTAATTCTCATGGTAGTGAGCCTCGGCGAGCTTCAAACGCGCCCTGATGAGGTCGATGTGATGCTTAGGCGTTTCGCTTCCCCTCTTCGACTTCGTCTGAAAAGCATGAAGAACATAGATCCTGCCGGCAAAGCGAACCGTGTAGACCGCCCGGAAGGTGTCGCCGTCGAAGTCATCGACCACTTCAAGCACGCTCCTCCCACCAAATCCTTTCACGCCTTGACGCGCGGATGCTCCGAACCGTTCTGCGCATCGTCGATCGCAAATCCCATGACGCGGCGAACCTCGTCCGGAAATGCGCGCAGATCGTGCAGGGACGAGCCAATCCAAATTGTCGGCTTACGGCCGGTCATTTCCCGCTCCGTGACTTATAGCAGTTTTGCTATCAAAGCTCAAATCGCCCCTCCGCAATTTCGGATTTTTGAAAATTCCTGATTGACTCGCTCCGGTCGCCTCATTATGTTCTTGTTCTGTTCCACCCACAAGAGGGCGTATCGCGATCGTCACGGAACGCGGGATGGAATGCGGTGGCCGCGACGGCGTCGGCGCGCAATGTTGGTTGCAGGGCGGGAATTCCGTGAGCAGCCGGGTGGGCGATACGACACGACGCTGACAGCGTTTTCGCGCAGGTCTCGATGGTGAGCGCACGCCAGCCATCGAGGGTCCGGCGAGGATGCGCGCGGACGGAGAAGTCGTGTGGTCCTGACGCCCGGGGTCTGTGCGTCAAGCCGTGCGGTGATGCGAACTGCCCGACCGGGTGCGCGCATCAGCCATCCGCAAGGCGACGGGGGCAATAGTGCATGGCTCCCCGAGGAGAGCACGAAGGACACCGTTAAAACCATTCGCGCAGGGAAGGCCGGGATGTCCCCGGCGTCACCTGTGATCCACCCGTGCGCGTATCCTTCGCACACGGGATTGCGGGTGCCAGCCGGCGCCCGGCCTTCCCTGCGCCTTCTTCAGGAGGGCGAGACGATTGCAAGACTCGGGCGGAAGATGCCGCGAGGATGAGAAGGCGTGGTCTCAATGGAAAGAACGAAGTCGTGCTCCCATACTCCGTCATTGCGAGCGCAGTGAAGCAATCCAGACTGTCTCCGCGGAGAGACCCTGGATTGCTTCGTCGCAAGAGCTCCTCGCAATGACGAGCTTGGCCGACCGCGGTCTGCTCTCTCAACTGTCATCGCCCGCGAAGGCGGGCGATCCAGTATTCCGAGACATCAGTGATGAACCGAAAGGCCTTGGCCTACGGGATTTCCCGCCTTCGCGGGGAACGACTGCGGAGGGTGCCGCAACGCCTCACGTAAACTCCGCCTCCACCGTCCCCAGCCCGTCCAGCTCGATCCGCACTTTGTCGCCGGCTTTCAGCCAGAGCGTCTTCACCAGGCTGCCGGTGAGCACGAGTTGCCCCGCGTGCAGGCCCTTGCCTTCGGCGGCAAGGTGGTTGGCGAGCCAGGCGAGCGCGTTGTGGGGGTGACCGAGCACGTCGGCGCCGGTGCCTTGGCTCACCTCCTCGTCGTTGACGATGGCGCGGCCTTTCACCGCCATCAGATCCGGCACGGACGAGCGCGGAACCAGGGGTCCCAGCACGCAGCCGGCGGCGAAGAAATCGTCGGCGATCAGGGTCGGCGCGCCCATCGTCTCCCACTTCACGTAGCGATCGTCGACGATCTCGATCGCGGGATGGTAGGCCTCGACGGCCTCGCCGACCCATTCGGCGGTGAACGGCGCCTCGCCGGCGGCAAGGTCACGCTTCAGCCGGACCGCGATCTCGCACTCGACGCCGACACGGACATAGTTGGAGGCGGCGAGCTTCGCGCCACTCTCGTGGACGCCATTCTGGAACACGCCGCCGCCGCAGGGATGCGGGATGCCGATGTAGTCCTGCATCACCTGGCTGGTGCAACCGATCTTGTAGCCGACGAGCGGCCCGACATGGGGCAGCAGGAGATCGTGCAGGGCACGCTGGACTTGATAGCCCTCGGCTTCATCGGCCGGGGGACGCTTCAGCGCCGCGAGCGGCGCATGGTTGCGGCGCGCCAGCGCGATCGCCTTTGCGGCTTCGAGAATCCTGTCCATCGGCGCCGCCTCCCACGCTACGCATTCGATGGCGACACTTCAGCATCCCCGCTCCGGCCTGACAAGCGCGGGCGGCGGTCGGCTGACGGGCTGCTCCCCGCGTTTAAGGAAATATTGAATTGGTCTGGGCCTTATGGGGCGCGCGCCTTGCGGGCCCCCGCGACCGGCGCCCGAATCGTGATTACAGCGATCCTTGATGCTGCTGGATCAACGCCTCAACATCCGAGTCGATCTCGTTGATGCGACTCGCAAAACCTCCCGCACCTGAAGTGAAGGCTGTTTCTCATCCGACCTCACGTGAGCCCGGAGGAATCGAATCTAGAGCGTTGATCGCGATTCTCTTTTCGCGATTGCGCCCTCGCATTGAAGCGCGCGGCTTTCAAGCGACAGGCAAAACGCCAATCGCGACGCCCAAAGGCGCCTTGCGTCCAAAAACAAAGAGCCGCAACTCTGCGGCTCGGGCTCTATTCGTCGCGATAGACCTTCTCGCGCTTCTCGTGGCGCTCCTGCGCTTCCACCGAGAGCGTCGCGATGGGCCGGGCCTCGAGCCGCTTCAACGAGATCGGCTCGCCGGTTTCCTCGCAATAACCATAGGTGTTGTCCTCGATACGCTGAAGCGCGGCGTCGATCTTGGAGATCAACTTGCGCTGGCGGTCGCGGGCGCGGAGTTCGATGGCACGGTCGGTTTCGGACGAAGCCCGATCGGCAAGATCGGGGTGGTTCACGTTCTCCTCCTGCAGGGCTTGCAGGGTGAGCTTGGACTCTTTGAGGATCTCATCCTTCCAGGCGAGGAGCTTCAATCGGAAGTACTCCTTCTGCCGGTCGTTCATGAAAGGCTCTTTGTCGGTCGGTCGGTAGTTTTTCAACTTTTCCAAGGGTGGCCTATCTGTCTAAGCAACGACTCGCAAACGGAACGGGGTCCGTTGAGCGGGGCCTTATATAGCGGCCTCCTATGACAGACAATATTTCCCTGATCGCTCGGGGGCCACCCCCAAGTCCTTGCACAAGAACGTTTATCCGCAAAGACCCGGGGGCGGCTGCCGGCTCAGTAACCGACCGTGAAACGCTGCCTCAGATGGGCCGGCCGCTCGATCTCGTCGGCGAGCGCAATGGCGTAGTCGGCGAAGGTGATCCAGCTCTTGCCGTTCGCATCTGCGAGAAGTTGGTCGGTCCCGAGCCGGAACCTGCCCGTCCGCTCGCCCTCGACGAACAGCGCCGACGGCGAGATGAAGGTCCAGTTCAGGTCCTTTTCCTGCCGCAACAGGTCCAGAAAGGCGGAACCCTTCTCGGCCTCGGCCTTGTACTGGGCGGGAAATCCGGGAGTCGTGACTAGCTTCACGCCCGGAGCGACCTCTAGGCTGCCAGCGCCACCGACGACGATGTAACGGCCCACCTTCGAGTCTTTCGCCGCGCCGATCAGCTTGAGCGGATCGCTGCTCAGGAAGTGCACGGAACTCACGGCGACGTCGTGTCCGGCCCACAGCTTCGCGAGGCCGGCCTGATCGAGCACCTCGCCCTTGGTGGGCGTGACGTTCGGCAGGGCCGCGATCTTTTCCGGATTGCGGGCAATAGCAGTAACCGTATGGCCACGAAGGGACAGTTCCTTGGTGATTTCCGACCCGGCCCGGCCCGAGGCGCCGGCGACTGCGATTTTCATGGAAGGCTCCTTTGCTGTTATAGTAACTAGTGGTTACTAGATATCGCAAAGAATGCTGGTGTTAAGAGAGCACTTTGTGCTTACCTGATAACGCTGGAGTAACCGGCATGCCTATTCGCAAACGGTCAGAATGGAATCCGAGGACCCGACGATGAAACCCGACGTTTATGCAGCGAACTGTCCGACGCGCCAGATCCTCGATCGCATCGGCGACAAATGGGCGGTGCTGATCCTCTTGCTGCTGCGCGAGGAGCCGATGCGCTTCAATCAATTGCGCCGCACGATCGAGGGCATTTCACAGAAGATGCTGAGTCAGGTTCTCAAATCGCTCGAACGCGACGGCCTGCTCCGGCGCCGTGCCATCGCGACCGTGCCTGTCACGGTGGAATATTCGATCACGCAGCTCGGGCTGACGCTGGCGGCGGCGGTCGATCCCCTGCGCGATTGGGCCGAGCAGAATTTGAAGGACGTGCTCGCCGCCCAGCGCCGCTACGATTCACAGCAGAAGGAGGAAGCGGCGTAAGGGCTACGCCTGCCCGGCCTTGGCGAGCTCGACTTCGACGCGCAGCTCGATCTCGGAAAGCACAGCATCGAGACCGGAATCTCCCGACGACGATTTGAGGTTCGCTGCGGCATCGCGCAGCCGCATCACGGTCGACGCGTCGAGATTGCCGGACAGGAGCCCCATCTTGAGATCGTCGAGCACGTCGAGTGCGGTCCTACCGCGGGCGACCGAGCGCTTGCGGCGCTCGACCGGATCCTCGTCGACGCCTTGCAGTGCAAGCAGCGCATCGATGTTGGCGGCAGCTTTCGGCGCCGCAGCACTCCGCGTCTCCTGCGCCGACGAGGTGTCGGGCAGGACGAAGGTGCCGGATCCCGTCCGCCTGGCCTGGCTGGCCGGCGCTCCAAGCGTGGTGCCGTTCGGTCCGTAGATGCGCATCGCAGCAATCCGGGTGATCGATGCCTCACCTTCGCCGTTTTATGGTTAACGGCGCGTAAACGGCTCGGCAAAATCTGCCGACAGGCGGCAGTTTCGCTCCTCAGGGCGAACGTCGGCTGACACCGATCGAAACAGATTTATTCAACCTATTCAGCCACCTACCCTCGCTGCCCCGGGTTGGCACAGCGCTCGCAAGGAAAGCGCCGGACCAGCTCGTCATGGGAGTGTCGCAGCCGGTCCTTCGATTTGAGGAGCCTTTTTAGGAGCCTTGGGGAGCAGAGGATGTCAGGCGTTCGGTGGGTGAGGATTGTTGGGGTGGCCTGTGCCGCGCTGTCAGCGCTGGCGCTCTCGGTCACGCCTGCAAGCGCGACATCGCGAATCAAGGACCTCGCCAACATCGAGGGCGTGCGGCAGAACCAGCTCATCGGCTACGGCCTCGTCGTCGGCCTCAACGGCACCGGCGACACGCTCAACAACATCCCGTTCACCAAGCAGTCGCTGCAAGCGATGCTCGAGCGCATGGGCGTCAACATCCGCGGCGCCACCATCCGCACCGGCAACGTCGCCGCCGTGATGGTGACGGGCAACCTGCCGGCGTTCGCCACACAGGGCACGCGCATGGACGTCACCGTCTCAGCGCTCGGCGATGCCAAGAACCTGCAGGGCGGGACCTTGCTCGTGACACCCCTGTTAGGTGCCGACGGCAACGTCTATGCGGTCGCACAAGGCTCGCTCGCGATCTCCGGCTTCCAGGCCGAGGGCGAAGCGGCGAAAATCGTGCGCGGCGTGCCGACCGTGGGGCGCATTGCCAACGGCGCCATCATCGAGCGCGAAATCGAGTTCGCACTCAATCGCCTGCCAAACGTGCGTCTGGCCCTGCGCAATGCCGACTTCACCACCGCCAAGCGCATTGCGGCCGCCGTCAACGACTATCTCGGCGTCAAGACCGCCGAGCCGATCGACCCCTCGACGGTGCAGCTGTCGATCCCGCCGGAGTTCAAGGGCAACGTCGTCGCCTTTCTCACCGAGATCGAGCAGCTCCAGGTCGATCCCGATCTCGCCGCCAAGATCATCATCGACGAGCGGAGCGGCATCATCGTGATGGGCCGTGACGTCCGCGTCGCCACCGTCGCGGTCGCGCAAGGCAACCTCACCGTCACGATCTCCGAGAGCCCGCAGGTGAGCCAGCCCAACCCGTTGTCGCGGGGACGGACCGTGGTCGCGCCACGCAGCGCCGTCACTGTCACCGAGGACGGCAAGAAGCTGGCCGTGGTTAAGGACGGCGTGTCGCTCCAGCAGCTCGTCGACGGCCTCAACGGTCTCGGCATTGGTCCCCGCGACATGATCAGCATCCTCCAGGCGATCAAGGCCGCCGGTGCGATCGAAGCCGACATCGAGGTGATGTGATGCAGACCAGTACGATCAACACCCCGCGCGTCGCCACCTCTTCGGCCTTCTCGGTCGAGAGCCGCAACGGCCGGCCGGACTTCGAGCTCGCGAGCGCCCTGCAAAAGGTCTCGCCGCAACAGCAGGCCAAGGCGCAGAAGACCGCCACCGATTTCGAGGCGATGTTCCTCAACAGCATGTTCTCGCAGATGACCTCCGGCCTGAAGGGCGAAGGCCCGTTCGGCGACACGCCTGGCACCGGGGTGTGGCGCTCGATGCTGACGGAGCAATATTCCAAGAACTTCGCCAAGGCCGGCGGCGTCGGCATCGCCAACGAAGTCTACCGCACCTTGATCATGCAGCAGGCGAAAACGATCCGCACGGCATAAGGTTAAACGAGATGAACCATTTCAACGCCTCACGTCAGCCGATGCAAGCGCAGCGTCCGAATATTGCGCCCGGCAGCGCCGAGGCCCGCAAGCTCGCGGAGAACCTGATGGATGCGATGAGCGCCCTGCTCGGACTGATCGAGCGCGAGACCGAGCTCGTGCGCGCCGGCAAGGTCCACGAGGCGATGACGCTCGAGGGCAAGAAGCAGGAGCTGTCGCGAAACTATGTCGGCGCCGTCAGCCAGCTGAAGGCGAACCAGGTCCAGCTCGCGAAATCCGCGCCCGAGCTGCTCTCGACGCTGCATCGCCACCACGATGCGTTCCGCGCGATGCTTCAGGTCAACCTCACCGTGCTCGCCACCGCACACGCCGTGTCCGAGAGCGTCGTGCGCGGCGTCAATGCCGAGATCCAGAAGCGCAACGTGCCGAACACCTATACCGCGGCCGGTCGTCGCGCGGCTCCCGGCCCGCGCCACATCACACCGCTCGCGGTCAGCCGCTCGCTCTGAGCGCCCGCAATAACAAGAGACAATTTTATAAAAAACCGCGCGGCGATGTCGTCGCGCGGTTAGGCATGTTCCCTAACCGGAGCTTCAGGCTTGGTGTTCCATGCTTGCGCGATTAGAGGGGTTGGGATTTGACTCAAGCAAGGCAACCAGGAGGCTGCCATGAGTACAGATTTCAGCATCCGGCCGGTGGGGATCCCGGCCCCCGTGCAGATCGTAACGACGTCGAACGCGGCGGCGAACGAGGCTGTGCAAACTGATTTGCCGGTGAGCCAGACGGTCGCCGCGAGCGATACGGGCGCGCCCGTGCGCAATGATTTGCCGCACCACGAGAATGTCTCGCGTCAGGTCGTGTTCGACCAGGCGGCCGCATCCTTCGTCTTCCAGGTCGTCAACGAGAGGACCGACGCGGTGGTCAATCAGTTTCCCGACGAAGCGATGCTGCGCCGGCGGGCCTATTTCCATGCGCTTGATCTGAAGTCCGAACACTCGCGTCCGCTCAGCACCGACCGCAGCGCCTGACGCTCAGGCGTCGAGCTTGGCCTGTGAGAACGACGGTCGAGAGCTCATGATGTTCGCGATCACGGTCGGCCGGACAAACCGGCAGCGATATTCCTGTTGATCTCGATAAGCGGACGGAAGTGATCGAATTGCGGGCTCATCTGCAATGCTGCGGTCTGGCTCAGCACGAACACGCTGATGTTGGCGATCTTCTGCCGGACGTCGAGCGGCTGCGGATTGGTGTCACGCATGGCCTCGCTCAAGAAGATCGTCCAGAGCTTGCGGTTGAACATCAGGGCCTGCATGGTCTGCTCGCTGAGTGGATCGGCGCTGTTGACGGCATCCTGCAACTTGTTCGCGGCCTTGAGCAGAGTCTGCGCCTCGATGTCGCGAGGAGATGCGGTGGTCGTTGCAACGCGCGCATAAGCTGAGGCAGCAGAATTCGACATCAATCACACCTTGGAGGTTTACCTAGCCCGTTGAACGCGCTTAAGGATTTCTTTCCCAACCCTAGGCAGCACCGCTTAAGATTTGCTTACGTGTGTGCTTGGAAGCCCTCCGGTTTATTACGGGGCGCAGAGTCGCTCTCCATCGCGAAGCTAGATGTGCACACGCGCGCTGTAAACACGTCTCGCATGATGCGCATCGATCTCAGCTAATCCTGTCTTAGCGATCTCCATAAAAACGGCGGAGCATCAGCTCCGCCGCGATATTCCCGTTCATTGTCCTGCGCTGCGAGATTAGCGGAGCAGCTGGAGCACGCTCTGCTGCGACTGGTTGGCCAGCGACAGCGCAGAGACCGCGATCGACTGGCGGGTCGACAGCGCCTGGCTGTTGGCTGCTTCCTCGTTGGTGTCGGCCAGCGTCAGGTTGGACGAGCCGGTCTGCAGCACGTTGATCAGGTTCTTCGAGAAGTCCTGGCGCACCTGCACGATCGAAAGGTTCGAGCCGAGCGCGGAACCTTCCGAGCGCAGCGTGCTCGAGGCCGCATTCAGGCTCGCCAGCACCTTGTTGGTCGCACCGTTGTCGATGAAGTCGACGCCGTTGACGAGGTTGCTGAGGCCGAGGCCGGCCGCGTTGAACACCACGCCGTTGATGCTGAGCGTCGAGCTGCCGGTCTCGTTGAAGACGAGCTTGAGCGTGTCGCCGTTTAGCAGGTTGACGCCGTTGAACGAAGCGTCCTGCGAGGTGGTGTCGATCTGCGCCAGGATGTTGTTGAACTGGTTGACCAGATTGGAGCGCGCCGTCTGCGCCACGGGATCCTGGATCGGCGGCTGCGCGGTCGTGAAGGCAACCGTGCCGGTGATCGTGCCGCCGACGGCGCCGCCGGCGGTCACCGAGCCGAGCGTCGAAGAGGCGTATTCGTTGACGGTGGTGATCGTGAGCACGCCGTTGGCGTCGATCGTCGCCGTCAGGTGGTTGGCCTGAAGCTGGTTATTGAGCTGGTCGAGCGTCTTGACCGTGCCGTTGGTGCCGTCGCCGAAGGTGACGTTCACGGGCGTGCCGCCGTTGAAGGAGGTGAAGGTCAGCGTCTTGCCGGAAATGCTGCCCGGACCCGGCGAGCGGCCCGCGGTAAAGGCGGTGCCCGTGCCGGTCGGACCGGTCAGCCCGAACGCGGACAACGCGTTGCCCGTTCCGGTGATCGACAGATCTGCGGTGGTGCCGGTGCTGAGCTTGAGAGCGCCGTTGACGACCGAGGACAGCGACGATCCGCTCGCCGCGACCACAGCGCCGGCGCTGACGATGCCGGCGCCCGATGCCAGGTCGACCGCGTTCAGCGAATCCTGGACGGTTGCGCCCTGGAGATAGACAATGGAGTTGCCATTGTTGTCGGTCACGATGTTGCCGATCTTGGTCGACCCCGTCGGCGCGGCGGCAGGGACGGCCGCGTTCTTGAACGTGACTGTCTTGCCGTCGACGTTGAGCGTGGAGCCGTCCTGAACAAGCGTGCCCAGCGTGGCTGAGGTGGTCAGACGCGCCTTGGTCACATTGACATTGCCGGAGCCGGTCGCGGTCGTCAGGCCCAGCGCCTTGAGGAAGTCGGCCTTGCCGGTGATGCTGAGATCGGCGCCGGTGCCGGTGGTGAGCGTGAGTTGGCCGCCGGCGATGGAAGCGTTGGTGCCCGAGGAGTTCGACAGGGTTGCGGTGCCGCCCGCGATCGCAGCCTTCTGCACGCCACTTGCGAGATCGATCGCATCCATCACATCCTGGACAGTTGCAGCCGGCAAAGCGTTTGTTCCGAGGTAAACCGTGGAGTTGCCATTACCGTCGGTGACGACGTTGTTGTTCTTGCCGGAGCCGGCGGGAACGTTGGCGACCGCAGGTGCAGCCCCGGCCCTGAAGGTAATGGTCTTGCCGTCGACGATGAGGACGTCGCCGTCCGATGGAGCACCGTTCGTCGCGATGGTAGTGGCGCTCGGTGTACCTAGCAGAGTCAGACCCGTAGCCAGGCTGGCAGCGGTGCCGGCACCGTCGGGAGCGGCGTTACCGGTCAGGGATTGCGAAATGCCACCGAGCGTGGTGCCAGTGGTGATCGGAGTCGTACCGCCGGCCGTGCCGTTGGTGACGACGTTGCCGGTCGCCGTCGCATAAGTGTAGCTCGTGGTGCCGCGCAGATCCGCGGGCGTCGCGCCGGGGATCGTGGTCGAGATGTTCGACTTTGTCGAGTAGCCGACCGTGGTCTGGAGCGCCTGGTTGGCGATCGACTTGGCACTGTCGATCAGCTTCTGCAGCGAGGTGATGCCGGTGTTGGCCGCCTGAAGCACCTGCACACCGTTGTTGATCCCATCGAGCAGGTTGCTGATGTCGCTCGCCCGATTGTCCAGCCCCTGCGCGGTGAAGAAGTTGGTGGGGTTGTCCAGCGCCGTGTTGACCTTCTTGCCGGTCGACAGTCGAGACTGGGTGGTGGCGAGCAGGTCGGCCGTTGATTGCAGCGACAACAGGTTCTGGCGAACTGACGCCGAGAGAACGATGTTGGACATTGGCGGTCTTCCTTTTGAACCGGATACGAATCGGGCTCGCCGATCTGGAAAGCGGGCTTTTGTCGAGTTTTAGGGGCTGTCCTTTAAAGTATGGTTAACGGCGACTTAAGGGATAGGGTTAATGCAGGGTTAGCGCCCTCACCGGCTCGGAACACGGGCTCCATCGAGCTTTTGCACGAACGAAAAAAGCGGCGGGGCCGAAGCCCGCCGCCGGTTTTAGTTCCGTGATTTCAGACGCTTATTAGCGGAGCAGCTGGAGCACGCTCTGCTGCGACTGGTTGGCCAGCGATAGCGCTGAGACCGCGATCGACTGGCGGGTCGACAGCGCCTGGCTGTTGGCCGCTTCCTCGTTGGTGTCGGCCAGCGTCAGGTTGGACGAGCCGGTCTGGAGCACATTGATCAGGTTCTTGTTGAAGTCCTGACGCACCTGCACGACGGAGAGGTTCGAACCGAGCGTCGAGGCTTCCGAACGCAGCGTGCTCGAGGCTGCGTTCAGCTTGGCCAGCACCCTGTTGGTCGCGGCGTTGTCGATGAAATCGACACCCTGCACCAGGCCAGCCAAACCCAGACCCTTCGAGTTGAAGGTCACGCCGGTGATGTTCAAGCTCGATTTGCCGGTCTCGTCGAACACCAGCTTGAGCTGATCGCCGTTCAAAAGGTTCACGCCGTTGAAGGAGGAGTCCACCGACGTCGTGTCGATCTGCGACATGATGTTGTTGTACTGGGCAACCAGGTTCGAGCGGGTGGCCTGGGCAACTGCGTCGACGGTCGGCGTCGTCGCGTTCGTCCAGGTCAGTGAGGTCGTGATCGTGCCGCCGATGGTGCCACCAGCGACGGCAGATCCGATCGTCGAGGACGCATAGTCGTTGGTGGCCGAGACCGTGAGCAGGCCGTTGGCGTCGATCGTGGCCGTCAGGTTGTTGGCCTGAAGCTGCGTGTTGAGCTGATCGAGCGTCTTGACCGTGCCGCCGGTGCCATCGCCGAAGGTGACGTTGACCGCCGTGCCGCCGTTGAAGGAGGTGAAGGTCAAGGTCTTGCCCGAGACGCCGCCGGCCGACGCGGCGCGGCTCGCCGTGAAGGCGGTGCCGGTGCCGGTCGAGCCAGTCAGGCCGAGTGCGGACAATGCGTTGCCCGAACCTGTGATCGATAGATCCACGTTCGCACCGGTCGAGAGGTTGAGCGCGCCGGCCACGATCGACGAGTTCTTGGCGCCTGCGGTCGTCTGCAGGGCACCGGAAGCACCCGCCGTCTTGACGGTCTGCACACCGGTCGCGAGATCGATGGCATTCAGAACGTCGTTGACGTTGCCGGCCTGAAGGTAAACGGTCGAGTTGCCGTTTCCATCCGTGACCAGATTGCCGACCTGGGTGGAGCCCGTTGCGACTGTCGTGGGCGTCTTCGCGTTCGAGAACGTGATCGTCTTGCCGTCCACGTTCAGCGTCGATCCGTCCTGAATCAGGGTTCCGAGCGTGGTCGAAGCGGTCGAGCGCGCCTGGGTGACGGTGACTTGGCCGCTGCCCGCCGCGCCCGTCAGGCCGAGGGCCTTCAGAAGGTCGGACCTGCCGGAAATGCTGAGGTCAGCGCCGGTACCCGTGTTCAGGGTGACCTTGCCGGCAGCAATGCTGTTAGCAGTTGCGCCGCCGCTCAGGGTCGCAGCGCCACTGGCGATCGAGACCGTCTGAGCTCCGCTGGCAATGTCGATGGCATTCAGCAGGTCCTGCGCAGTACCCGTCGCAGCCGTAGCGCCAAGATAGACGGTTGAGTTACCGTTACCGTCCGTGAGGACATTGCCGATGGTACCGGATCCCGACGGGATATTCGCCCCGGTCGGAACGTCCGCGGCCTTGAAAGTGATCGTGTGTCCATCCACGGTCAGCGTTTCGCCATCGGTGGGAGCGCCGTTGGCGGCGATGGTCGTCGCACCGGCGGTACCGGCCAGCTTCAAGGCGCCGCTGAAGGCGGTCGTACCGTCGCCGGCAACTGCAGCCGAGCCGGTCAGGGCAGCCGAGACACCGCCGAGCGTCGTCGTTCCGGTCGCAACCGTCGCGCCGCCGGCAGCGCCGGAGAACAGCACGTTGGAGAGCGCGGTCGTGCTGGTGTAAGTCGTGGTGCCGCGCAGGTCGGAGGCCGTCGCGCCAGCAATCGTGGTCGAGACGTTCGACTTGGTCGAATAACCGACCGTGGTCTGCAGCGCCTGATTGGCGATCGACTTCGCGGAGTCGAGCAGCTTCTGGAGCGAGGTGATGCCGGTGTTGGCGGCCTGCAGCACCTGCACGCCGTTGGCGATGCCATCGAGCAGGTTGTTGATGTCGCTGGCACGATTGTCGAGCGACTGGGCGGTGAAGAAGTTGGTGGGGTTATCCAGCGCCGAGTTCACCTTCTTGCCGGTCGACAGACGCGACTGCGTGGTGGCGAGGAGGTCGGCGGTGGACTGGAGAGAGAGCAGGTTCTGGCGAACCGACGCAGAGAGAACAATACCGGACATAACTCTTACCCTTCTGGTTTACGCGTCTTCGTTCGATCGCTTCGGATCGAGTGACGGGCACAGCTTGCGCGGACATGGCTAACAAAGGATGAAATCTGCTCACGAGCCGTAAGCGCCGATTCACCATAAGGCAGCGGAAGCGAGTCGATGCCGGTGACGATCGACCTGAAACTCTTCACGTTTTTTCGGCGTTTGCTCCCTGTTAACCATAACCAACAGCTACTTTTTCAGAGCCGCCAGACCACCTCTCGATCGGCTGCGCAAAAAGAAAGCGGCGGGGCCGAAGCCCCGCCGCCATGACTTGATTGCGATTTCAGACGCTTATTAGCGGAGCAGCTGGAGCACGCTCTGCTGCGACTGGTTGGCCAGCGATAGCGCTGAGACCGCGATCGACTGGCGGGTGGACAGCGCCTGGCTGTTGGCCGCTTCCTCGTTGGTGTCGGCCAGCGTCAGGTTGGACGAGCCGGTCTGGAGCACGTTGATCAGGTTCTTGTTGAAGTCCTGACGCACCTGCACGACGGAGAGGTTCGAACCGAGCGTCGAGGCTTCCGAGCGCAACGTGCTCGAGGCCGTGTTCAGCTTGGTCAGCACCTTGTTGGTCGCGGCGTTGTCGATGAAGTCGGTGCCCTGCACCAGACCAGCCAGACCCAGACCCTTCGAGTTGAAGGTCACGCCGGTGATGCTCAGGTTGGACTTGCCGGTCTCGTCGAACACAAGCTTGAGCTGATCGCCGTTGAGCAGGTTGACACCGTTGAACGACGCGTCCAGCGAGGTCGTGTCGATCTGCGTCATGATGTTGTTGTACTGTGACACCAGGTTGGTGCGGGTCGCCTGGGCAACAGCATCAGCAACCGGCGCGGTCGCGTTCGACCAGGTCAGGGTCGAAGTGATCGTGCCGCCGATGGTGCCGCCAGCGGCGGCAGATCCGATCGTCGAGGACGCATAGTCGTTGGTGGCCGAGACCGTGAGCAGGCCGTTGGCGTCGATCGTGGCCGTCAGGTTGTTGGCCTGAAGCTGCGTGTTGAGCTGATCGAGCGTCTTGACCGTGCCGCCAGTGCCATCGCCGAAGGTGACGTTGACCGCCGCGCCGCCGTTGAAAGAGGAGAAGGTCAAGGTCTTGCCCGAGATGCCACCCGACGCCGCGGAACGGCTCGCCGTGAAGGCGGTGCCGGTGCCGGTCGAGCCCGTCAGGCCGAGCGCCGACAGCGCATTCTTGGTGCCAGTGATCGATAGATCCACGTTCGCACCGGTCGAGAGGTTGAGCGCGCCGGCCACGATCGACGAGTTCTTGGCGCCTGCGGTCGTCTGCAGGGCACCGGAAGCACCCGCCGTCTTGACGGTCTGCACACCGGTCGCGAGATCGATGGCATTCAGAACGTCGTTGACGTTGCCGGCCTGAAGGTAAACGGTCGAGTTGCCGTTTCCATCCGTGACCAGATTGCCGACCTGGGTGGAGCCCGTTGCGACTGTCGTGGGCGTCTTCGCGTTCGAGAACGTGATCGTCTTGCCGTCCACGTTCAGCGTCGATCCGTCCTGAATCAGGGTTCCGAGCGTGGTCGAAGCGGTCGAGCGCGCCTGGGTGACGGTGACTTGGCCGCTGCCCGCCGCGCCCGTCAGGCCGAGGGCCTTCAGAAGGTCGGACCTGCCGGAAATGCTGAGGTCAGCGCCGGTACCCGTGTTCAGGGTGACCTTGCCGGCAGCAATGCTGTTAGCAGTTGCGCCGCCGCTCAGGGTCGCAGCGCCACTGGCGATCGAGACCGTCTGAGCTCCGCTGGCAATGTCGATGGCATTCAGCAGGTCCTGCGCAGTACCCGTCGCAGCCGTAGCGCCAAGATAGACGGTTGAGTTACCGTTACCGTCCGTGAGGACATTGCCGATGGTACCGGATCCCGACGGGATATTCGCCCCGGTCGGAACGTCCGCGGCCTTGAAAGTGATCGTGTGTCCATCCACGGTCAGCGTTTCGCCATCGGTGGGAGCGCCGTTGGCGGCGATGGTCGTCGCACCGGCGGTACCGGCCAGCTTCAAGGCGCCGCTGAAGGCGGTCGTACCGTCGCCGGCAACTGCAGCCGAGCCGGTCAGGGCAGCCGAGACACCGCCGAGCGTCGTCGTTCCGGTCGCAACCGTCGCGCCGCCGGCAGCGCCGGAGAACAGCACGTTGGAGAGCGCGGTCGTGCTGGTGTAAGTCGTGGTGCCGCGCAGGTCGGAGGCCGTCGCGCCAGCAATCGTGGTCGAGACGTTCGACTTGGTCGAATAACCGACCGTGGTCTGCAGCGCCTGATTGGCGATCGACTTCGCGGAGTCGAGCAGCTTCTGGAGCGAGGTGATGCCGGTGTTGGCGGCCTGCAGCACCTGCACGCCGTTGGCGATGCCATCGAGCAGGTTGTTGATGTCGCTGGCACGATTGTCGAGCGACTGGGCGGTGAAGAAGTTGGTGGGGTTATCCAGCGCCGAGTTCACCTTCTTGCCGGTCGACAGACGCGACTGCGTGGTGGCGAGGAGGTCGGCGGTGGACTGGAGGGAGAGCAGGTTCTGGCGAACCGAGGAGGAGAGAACGATACCGGACATACTGTTACCTTTCTGGTAGCTACGCGTCCTGCTTGACCGAGATTGATCAAACGACCGGCGGACCGTGCGTCCAAGCCTCTAACAATCCGTGAAATGAAATCTCCGGTTTGTTCGCGTCGCGCCCCAAATCGGCCTATCGAGAGCTTCCCCGCCGCGGTCTCGACAGCACTCAATCACCTGAAAATGCTAAGTTTTTTACCGCAATTTCCGGCGTTTACGACCCGTTAACCACATTCGGCAAGGATCAGCTCCAAATCAGAGCCGACTGCCGTCATCGCGTGGGCGCGCAGGAGTTCGTTACAAAACAATTGATGGAGAACAGGCATGGCTCTCAAGGTCGAGCTTAAACCGCACGAACGGATCATCGTCGGCAACTCCGTGATCACCAACACGGACCAGCGCGCACGTCTTCTGATCGACGGCGAGAACGTGCCGATCCTGCGCGAGCGCGACATCCTCACGCCGGAGACCGCCGACACCCCCGCCAAGCTCGTCTATCTGGCGGTTCAGCTGATGTACATTTCGCCGGATCCGCAGACCCAGCACGGCACTTACTTCAATCTCGTGCGTGACATCGTCACCGCGGTGCCGAGCTCCTGGCCGATCATCGAAGGCATCAACAACAACATCATGAGCGGCGACCTCTATCGGGCCCTCAAGGAGGCCCGCAAGCTGATCGCCTATGAAGACAAGCTGCGCGATCAGTACAAAGCCACCCATCCGAACGGCGACGTCAGTTCGGCCGCCTGATCGAGCCGCATCCTGCCTGAACGACAATGGCCCGGATCAGCTCCGGGTTCGTTTTCATCGGCGTTTCGTGGTCACTGCGCCGCGAGCGGCGGCGCCTCGACCTCGATCAGGCCGCCGCTGCGCTGCGCGCCGAACTTGAGCACGGCCGCAACCAGCGCATCGATGTCTGTTTCCTCGGTGCGATGATTGACGATCGCCGCGCGGATCGCGAACTTGCCGTCCAGCGTCGTGCTCGACGGTGCCGCGATGCCGGACTCCTGGATGTCGGCGACAACCTCGCGGTTGACCGCGTCGCCTGCGCGATACCGGAAGCAGACGATGTTGAGGTTCACCGGCGCCAGCAATTCCAGCCGCGGCTCGGCCAGAATGCGCGCCTCCAGATATTTTGCCAGCGCGCAGCTT